>NZ_CP088080.1:427500-5298843 GCF_023373605.1 Agarivorans sp. B2Z047 | reverse complement strand
TCGCGACTCCGCGTTATCACCAAAAAGACCGTCTATTTTATAACGGAAGCCGCTTAAACTCTAGGTTTCTTATGAATTATTCACAAGCAGATAACAAATATGTGAATAAAATTCGCCGAGCCAGATAACAGCTTAGTTATTTGATATAACAACAGCGTATTTGTGTATTTACTGAGGCTGAACTAGAATTTTTACCCATACACAACTACAGATACAGAAGAATAGAAATGAAACTACTAAATAAATCACGATTGCTACTTGGTTTACTGCTAGTTAGCCTAAGTCCTTGGTCAGCATTTGCACAAGATACCGTTAAAGTAGGTATGTCTGGTCGTTATTTTCCTTTCACTTTTGTAAAACAAGATCAGCTACAAGGCTTTGAAGTTGATGTTTGGAATGAACTGGCCAAACGTAATGATTGGAAAGTTGAATTTGTAACCGCGAACTTCTCTGGCCTATTTGGCATGTTAGAGACAGGTCGTGTAGATACGATTTCTAACCAAATTACTATTACCGACGAACGTAAAGCTAAATACCTATTCTCTCACCCCTATGTGGTGGATGGCGCGCAAATTGTTGTACGTAAAGGCAATAGCGAGATTACTAGCATTGACGACTTAAAAGGTAAAAAGGTTGCAGTAAACCTAGGTTCTAACTTTGAGCAGCTATTGCGCAAACACGACACCGATAATCAAATTAACATAGCGACTTACGATACAGGCATCGAGCAAGATGTTGCATTGGGTCGTTCAGATGCATTTGTTATGGACCGTGTATCTTCGTTAGCACTTATCAAGAAATCTGGTCTACCCTTAGCGCTAGCGGGTCAGCCTTTCGAAACCATCGAGAATGCGATGCCATTCAAAAACAACGAAGCAGGCCAAGCATTACAAGCTAAAGTTAACGCTAGCTTAGAAGCTATGCAGCAAGATGGCAGCCTAAGCGCAATTTCTCAAAAATGGTTTGACGGAGACATCACCAAATAATGTCTACATTTGACTTCGGTTACATGTTAGAGCTGTTCCCAATACTGTTTAAGTATTTGGGAACCACCATGGAAATGGCTGCAGTTGCAGCCGTTTTTGCATTAGTGCTTGCACTAGTATTGGCTCTATTTCGTGTATTTAAATTGCCGCTGCTTAATCAATTTGCAGTGGTATTTATCTCATTTTTCCGCGGTACGCCGTTACTGGTACAACTGTTTATCTTGTATTACGGCTTACCTCAGGTATTCCCAATTCTGATTGGCTTAGATGCATTTAGCGCATCGGTTATCGGCTTGAGTTTGCACTTTTCTGCCTATAAAGCAGAAAGCATTAGAGCAGCCATTAACTCTATTGATAAAAGCCAGTGGGACGCTTGTTACGCCTTTGGCATGACTCGACTGCAAGCTTTGCGGAGAGTAGTGCTTCCACAAGCACTGCGCACTGCCCTGCCTTCTTTAATGAACTATCTTATCGATATGATTAAAAGCACCTCTTTGGCATTTACCTTAGGTGTGGCAGAAATTATGGCTAAAGCACAAATGGAAGCATCTAGTAGCTTTAAGTTCTTTGAAGCATTTTTAGCAGTAGCACTTATTTATTGGGCAGTTGTTGCAGTATTTACCCAGCTACAAAACCTTGCTGAACAGCGACTATCGAAGGCTTATTAACGATGATAAAAATCTCCAATTTAAGCAAGTCCTTCGATGGGCAAAATGTGCTTAACGGTATCGATTTAGAAGTAAAAGAGGGCGAAGTTGTAGCGATCATCGGTCCATCAGGAACAGGAAAATCTACTTTCCTACGTTGTATTAATTACTTAGAACAACCCGATACCGGCCTTATTAGCGTAGATGGTTTAACAGTAGATGCACAAAGCCATCAACAAAAAGACGTGCTTGCGCTGCGCCGTAAACTATCTTTTGTCTTTCAAAATTACTCGCTATTTGCCAACTTAAACTCAGAGCAAAACATAGCTGAAGCGTTGATCACTGTTTGGAAGCAACCCAAAGATAAAGCCTTAGCCGAGGCAAGAAAGATACTTAAAGATATTGGCCTAGCGGATAAAACCAAACACTACCCTAGCCAATTATCGGGTGGCCAACAGCAACGTATAGGTATTGGCCGTGCTATGGCTACTCACAGCCAAGCTATATTGTTTGATGAACCTACATCAGCCTTAGATCCAGAATGGGTTGGCGAAGTGCTTGAACTCATCAAAAAACTGGCCGAGCGCAAACAAACGTTAATTATTGTTACTCATGAAATGGCCTTCGCCCGCGAAGTTGCCGACCGCGTGGTATTTATGAGTGATGGAACCATTGTTGAACAAGGTAGCCCAGAAGAACTGTTTAATCAGCCAAAAGATCCACGAACTCAACAGTTTATATCGCGTATCGTTAAGCGTAATCACGGCTAATTACATTGTTTAGTTGCACCTATATATAGGAGCACTATAATGCCGCCGAAGATCCAAAGGATCTTTTCCACAACAGTATTTAAGATTAAGCGATTTTTCGTTTGACTTAGAAGAGGTGAATGATTAGAATTTCGCCTCTTTTTTACCCGGTGCGCCTACCATTTTGGTTAATTGCGCCGACTGTACAGTAAAAAACTAGCTAGCAAGAGTAATAAATATGAAACGTACTTTTCAACCAAGCGTACTAAAGCGCAAGCGTAGCCACGGTTTCCGCGCTCGCATGGCAACAAAAAACGGCCGCCAAGTTTTGGCACGTCGTCGCGCTAAAGGTCGCGCAAGTCTGTCTGCATAATTAAGTGCAAAGACATTCTTTTAGCAGGGAGTTACGTTTGTTAACTCCCATGCATTTCAAACATGTATTCTCCAACCCCGTTCGTGTGGGTACCCCCCAACTCACTATCCTTGCCAAAACCAATACTCTAGAACACCCTCGTCTAGGTTTAGCTATTTCTAAAAAAAGCGTTAAACTAGCGGTAGGTCGTAATCGAATTAAACGTTTGGTAAGAGAAAGCTTTCGTCTACATCAGCACAAGTTGCCCGCAGTAGATATAGTGGTTATTTCCAAGAACGGTATTTCAGACTTAGATAATAAAGACCTGACCAAGCTTCTGGAGAAATCATGGCGAAGACTAACGCGCCGTTGCGAATAATCGCAATTATGCCAATCAAGGCTTATCAATACGTGATAAGTCCTTTGCTTGGTCCGCGCTGCCGGTTTACGCCAACATGTTCAGATTACGCGATTGAAGCAATTAATTTGCATGGTGTGTTAAAAGGTAGTTGGTTAGCAAGCCAACGTCTATTAAAATGCCATCCTCTACATCCTGGCGGACATGATCCGGTTCCAGGTTCCAAAAAAACCAATAGTGATTAACTAAAATTATGGAATCTCAACGCAATTTACTGATAATTGGGTTGCTGTTTGTAAGTTTTCTTATATATCAGCAATGGCAAAAAGACTACGGCCCACAGCCTGTAGTAACTACTGCTACCAATACTGTTACCGCAACTGGTACTACTGCAAATGGTGATGTGCCAGCCAGTGCTTCATCTCACGACGATTCAGACTTAACGCAGGCTACCGCTGCAGGTCAGTTAATCACGGTTACTACCGACGTTCTTAAGCTTAAAATTAGCGCTCAAGGCGGTGATGTAGTGAGTGCAGAACTATTGGCCTACCCAATAGAAGAAGACTCAACAGAACCATTTGTACTGTTAGAAGAAAACCCTAACTTTACCTATGTAGCCCAAAGCGGCTTAATTGGTCGTGATGGCCCAGATGCCAGCGCCAACGGCCGCCCAGTTTACCAAGTAACTAGCAACAGCTTTGAACTTGCTGATGGTAGCGATGAACTGGTTGTAGCACTTAACTACCAAGACCAAAGCGGTAACGTATTTACTAAAAACTTTACCCTTACTCGTGGTAGCTACGACGTAAACGTAGACTTTCAAGTAAGCAACAAAAGTGACTCCGACCTAAGTTTGCAACTATACAGCCAACTTAAGCAAACCGATAAAGAGCATAGCTCTAGCATGGTAATGCCGGTTTATCGTGGCGGTGCTTACTCTAGCGAATCAACTCGTTACTCAAAGTACAGCGTTAAAGACATCAAAAAATCTAACCTAAATGAAACCACTACTGGTGGTTGGGTTGCGATGATGCAGCACTACTTTGTAACCGCTTGGTTGCCAAACGAAGGCGATACCAACCAGCTATATTCAAACAGCGGTAACGGTTTTGTATTCATGGGTTACAAAGCGCCTTTACAAACCATTGCGCCTAACGATACAGCTACCCTAACTAGCTCGTTATGGGTTGGCCCTAAACTGCAAAAGCAAATGGCTGAATCAGCAAAACACCTAGACCTAACCGTAGACTACGGCTGGTTATGGTTTATTGCTCAACCATTGTACAAACTACTAACCTTCTTCCACAGCATTGTAGGTAACTGGGGTGTAGCAATTATTCTTATCACCTTCACCGTAAAAGGTTTGTTGTACCCGCTAACTAAAGCGCAATACACCTCTATGGCGAAGATGCGCTTGCTGCAACCTAAAATGGCTGCACTTCGTGAGAAGTACGGTGACGACCGTCAGAAAATGTCGCAAGGCATGATGGAGCTGTACAAGAAAGAGAAAGTAAACCCCTTAGGTGGTTGTTTCCCTATCTTGCTACAAATGCCTATCTTTATTGCTTTGTACTGGTCATTAATGGAAAGCGTAGAGTTACGTCATGCACCGTTCTTTGGTTGGATTACCGACCTATCGGTACAAGACCCATTCTACATTCTGCCTATTTTGATGGGTGTGAGTATGTTCTTCATTCAGAAGATGTCTCCAACCACCGTAGCCGACCCAATGCAGGCTAAAATTATGCAGTTTATGCCGGTTATCTTTACTGTATTCTTCTTATGGTTCCCAGCAGGTCTAGTACTTTACTGGTTGATGAGTAACGTGGTGACGCTGATTCAGCAAACCATCATCTACCGTAACCTTGAGAAAAAAGGATTGCATAAACGCTAAGCACAAAGTTTCGCAACAATGCTAAAATGCCATTCAGTGAAGGCTGAATGGCATTTTTTATTTTCAGCAGAAATGAGCAAAGAGAGTGAGCATGAATTCAACTGATACTATTGTGGCGCAAGCTACCGCCCCAGGTCGTGGTGGTGTAGGCATAATTAGAGTATCTGGCCCTTTAGCCCAGCAAGTAGCCGAAACGCTATTAGGCAAGTGCCCTGCTCCTCGCTACGCCGATTACTTACCGTTTAAAAGCCTTAGCGGAGACACACTTGACCAAGGTATTGCACTGTACTTTAAAGGGCCAAATTCCTTTACCGGTGAAGATGTACTAGAACTACAAGGTCACGGCGGACCGGTAGTAATAGACATGCTAATTCGTGAAATTTGCCAAATAGATGGTTTACGCATGGCTCGCCCAGGTGAGTTTAGTGAACGCGCATTTCTAAACGACAAGCTCGATTTAGCCCAAGCAGAGGCCATTGCCGACCTTATTGAGGCCACCAGTGAACAAGCAGCCAAAAGTGCCTTACATTCGCTGCAGGGTGAGTTTTCAAACAAGATCCATAGCTTAGTTGAAAGTGTTACTCGCCTGCGTATTTACGTTGAAGCCGCAATTGATTTTCCCGAAGAAGAAATCGACTTTTTAAGCGACGGAAAAGTACAAGCCGATTTATACGCCATTATCGAAGAATTAGGCTTAGTACAAAGCCAAGCTCGTCAAGGCTCGTTACTGCGAGAAGGCATGCGAGTAGTTATCGCTGGCCGCCCTAACGCAGGTAAATCAAGCCTACTTAACGCCCTAGCAGGAAAACAAGCCGCCATTGTTACCGACATAGCCGGAACCACTCGTGACGTATTACGCGAGCATATTCATATTGACGGTATGCCACTGCACATCATCGATACCGCTGGTTTACGTGATGACGCAGACGTTGTAGAGCAAATAGGTATAGAGCGCGCCTGGGAAGAAATCAATAATGCTGATCGGGTATTGTTTATGGTGGATGGCACCACCACCGAGGAACTCGACCCACAAAAAATTTGGCCTGAATTTGTGGCAAAACTACCCACCAATATGGGCATGACGGTAGTGCGAAACAAAGCCGATGTTACCGGCGAAAACCTAGACGTAGTAATGGATCACGGACATCCTGTTTATAAGATTTCAGCGAAAACCGAGCTAGGCTTAGCAGAGCTAAAAGACCACCTAAAACAATGCATGGGTTTTCAAGGCAATATGGAAGGTGGCTTTATGGCGCGTCGTCGCCACCTTAACGCCATCGAACTTGCCGCAGAACACTTAGACAATGGCAAAACCCAACTAGAAGTTTATCAAGCAGGTGAACTATTAGCCGAAGAACTGCGCTTGGTACAACAACACTTAAGCGAAATTACCGGTGAGTTCAGCTCCGACGATTTACTCAGCCGCATTTTCACTAGTTTCTGTATCGGAAAATAAAGTGAGCAAACAACAATTAACTTGCTGAAATAATTAAAAATAAGAGACTAGTTGAATGGCAATCTCAGAAGTATGGTTTTAAAGATAGTACAAAGCGCTCAGCCAGTTTTGTTAACTACTTTCAACAGCAACTTGATATCAAAGATCAAACCACCTCAAGACCCAATCATTCAATCTGCATGTAGGCGAGAGCCTGATGACGCTAAGGTTATGCTTGCCTCAGCCAAAATGAGCTGATATTTAGAGGCTGAGCATGTGTTCGCAATAAAAAATACGCGGCTAAGTCAGTTAGCCACGTATTGTCAAACTAAGGTGTATTATTTTGTAGTGAAGCTTAATAGCTCTTAACCTGCTCAATTAACCACGCAATGTCGTTAGCTGCAATCTCAAAGTCTTGACCTATTTTGTAGGTGGAAAACTTAGCAATTGCCACGTTTGTCGCTTTATTAAAGGCGATGAATTGACCAAAAGAGCCCATGCCAATAGCAATGTCTTCATCAACGACATACCACTGGTTGCTGTAGAACTTAAGCATTGGCAGTGCTCTGCCATAAGCACTGTTCTTAAATGCAGCTGTTTTTTCTGGATTAGAGGTAAATACGTCGTCAATATATGTTTGAGAGATGGCTTCTTTACCATTAACAATACCGTCAGCAGCCATAGCATGAGGCAACTTTACAAAGTCTCTTAAAGTGTAAGATTGACCACCGTCAGCAGATACTTGTCCATGTAAGTTGGCAACAGTATTAGATATATACTCAGTCATAGAAGGCCTTCATGCCTTCATAAGCATGTTTACCACTAAGTTCTGAGCCCATATTATCGAGCAACAGTGTGTTAGGGCTAACGTAATACCAATCGCCATCAGCTAATTCAGGATTACGAGTTAATGAATTTAAAAAGCTAATTTGTTCATACTGGGCATCTTTAAAATCCCAGCCTGTCGCAGAACCAGAGAGCACTACAGGGCTGTTTGGATCGCCAAAATCTTCCGCCCAATAAGTTGGAGTGCGCATATCAGAAACATCTCGAACCGTAATGTCTTTGTAAATAGAGTCTGCAAGTTCAGGAATGATTTGACTGACTGTTTTGTCCATTACAGGCAACAATTGATTGTGCCAGGTTGCAGAAGTATATGATTTACCTACAGAGTACACTGCGTGCTTGGTGGTTTTATACATGCCTTGGGCATAATACTCTTTAACAATGGTGCCGTCTTTCACAACAATGTAACCGTCAGTATTGGTACCTTCTAAGTGCAAGACTTCGTCATTATTGAGTGGCGTAATGCTCTCATTAAAAATTAACGGAGTTGGCGAAGGTGCGAAGTTCCACGATACAACAGAAAACTCAGAGAAGTTACGATTAGCATAAACCGCTCCGCCTTCTGCATTTGGCGTAGCATCAGTAAGATCTGTTTTGTGTGGAGCTTCTGCTCCCATTTGGTCAGCATATTGCTGTTGATAAGGCAATTCGGCTGCTTGTACAGAAAGGCCTAAAGTAGACATAAGGATTAATGTAATAGGTAGTTTTTTCATGGTGCTTCTCCAACGGGTCGTAGTTTTGTTCAAAGGAGTAATTCGTTAGGTCTAACGATAAACCTAAATTTATTTACCTCGTAGTCCGAATCATCCCATTTTTGGGATACACCACTGGGTGGTCTATTTTTGACTGAATAAACGATAGGTGATTTGCTTGATTCTTGAGCGGGGTGATAATTAGAATGAAGCAGTTAATCAAATTACTGTTCACGGTTATGCCGTTGCAGATGTCGCAGAGCGTTTAGGTATCAGCACTAAAGCCTTGTATAACTGGATGCGTACCTACGCAAAACCGCCTAAGAAGCCTGTTCAAGAGCAAGATTTTCAAGCTAAAGTCGCTAGGCTTAAGTGAGAGCTTAAACGTACACAGCAAGAGAGGGACATCTTAAAGGAAGCCGCCGTGTTCTTTGCAAGCGAGTCAAAGAACGCTACCCGTTCATAAAATCTCGTAGCAACCATTAAGCGAGCGACAACGAGCAGATAAAAAACTCATGGGTCAGATAAAACAGTTCTGGATTGAGAGCGGCGGGCATTACGGTTATCGCAATATTCATAAGGATTTACTTGAAGCTCGCATTACCTGTGGCCGAGACCGAGTGCTGCGATTAATGCGTCAAGCAGGGTTAAAAACACAGCGTGGCTATAAATCACCGAAGGGCTATTATGGTGGTAAACCAGACATCATTGCAGCCAATACGCTTAATCGTGAATTTGCAGTACTAATGGATCTGTATGCTCGCAACATCGTTGGGTGGTCTATGGGAGAGCGTATGACTGAGGATTTAGTGCTTGATACCTTAGCCGCTGCGTATTGGCGGCGAAAGCTGAACAATACAGTGAACTTACATACTGATCAGGGATCTCAATACTCCAGCCGTAACTTTAGAAAGCTACTGACTGGCTTGGATATAAAACCCAGTATGAGCCGTAGGGGGAATTGTTGGGATAACGCAGTAGCACAAAGCTTCTTTAGCAACTTAAAGAAAGAAAAAGTACGCAATACTAAGTACAAAACGAGGGATGAGGCTAGACAAGCTATGTTCCACTATATCGAAATGTTCTACAATCCGAAACGTCGACATACTAACAATGACCGTATATCTCCTGCGGACTTTGAACAGCAGTATTTTGAGAATCTAGAAAGTGTCTAGGATTCTCAGGCCTTACCATTAAGAGGAACATAACCTCAAACTTTATAAGCCCCCTTATTTTAGGGGGCTCTCAGTACGGGAGTAAGCGATTGCTCGCCGAATTGAGGCTTATTTTGCCTTAGCTGCATCCATAGCGTTAGAGAAGCCAGCAGCATAAGTGAAGCCATCGTAGCCATGGCCTGTAGCAAAAGTAACAACAACTAAGTCGTTATCAGGTGATACATACAAGGTTTGGCCATGATAACCCGCTTTAAAGAAGTCACCATTAACCATTACACCGTCCATCTGGTAGGACACACTTTCAATTCCACCGAAAACATATTGATTAAAGTAGCCATAAGTCATGCCTGCCTCTAATGCAGCGACACTTTCTTCGTTAGTACCTGTAGTTTGGATGTTGTTAATAACGTTGTCGCTAACGATTTGGGTATCGCTAACTACATTCCAGCTTGGAGTGTACTGCATACCGTAGCGAGCAATGTCACGCAAAGTGCTACTAATACCACCTGAGCCAGGCTGAGCACCATGCTTAAAGTCGATAACGTTAGCCTCTTGCTCAGCGCCGATGTGTTTCCAGATGCGCTCTTGCATGATCTCATTAAAAGGCTTGCCTTCGATTTTCTCAACAACCGCTTGTGCTACGAATGTCGCCACACCAGTGTATTCATGCTTCGTGCCTGCTTCGCGGTGACTTGTAAGAGTTTTAACGTAGTCCCAAGTGCTGCCTACACCTTTATCGATTTCACCAGCATAACCTAAGCTGTTTTCATACAAGGCGTAAGGGCTGTCCATGTCTAAGTAAGCATTAGGATCATCAGCTTCAAGGCCTAACATGCCAGCTTGCATTTCAACAACATGCTTAAGCTTGATGTCACCCCAGTCTGAATCAGCATATTCAGGGATGTAGGTTTTAATAGGTTGCTCAAGGTCAACTTTACCTTCATCTTCAAGCATGGCAATTAATGTACCAACCACCGCTTTAGAAATAGACCACCAGATGTGTTTCTGATCTTCATCCATGCGCGGGTAGTTTTCATAAACAATTTTGCCTTTATGGACAACAATCGCTGCATCCATATGTTCATTAACGAAATCATCGAAGGTCATCTCACCAAGGTTTGGTGTCTTAGCTGAGAATTCAGCGAATGCTTTATCTAAGTTCACCGGGATTTGCTTAGCATCCGCATTTCCCTTACTGATTGTTGCCGTTGGGAAAAACTCATTCACATGAGTGTAAGCGTAACGGACTTCGTCGTGATTATTTTAGGTATTCCAAGTATCTTTGTTGAAGTTAACTTTCACTTCTTTGACTTGCTCTAGAGATAAGGCAGGCGCCGCCGCATGTGCACCAAAAGAACCAATAAATAGTGCCACAGACAAAGCAATAATTGATTTTTTCATAGTGTGTCTCCTGTATGTAGGGATTTTGTTTAAAGAATTTAATCAGTAGGCCTACAATAAACCTAATTATATTTCCCAAGTAGTTCGAATCATCCCAATTTTGGGATACTCCTGCAGGAGGAGTGTTTTAGACTAGGGTCGGAGCCTATTTTGTTAAATCTGTTTACCAAAGATCAGCTCTGTCCTGAATTCATTGTTCCAACCGGCTTTTTTAGCTTGAACTTCTTGCTCAGCTTCAAGGGATATTGCGCCACAAGGTTCTGCGCAATGCGCCGGAACAATGCAAACAGATCAGCGGCATCTCTGTCGCCGATGGGGTTGGTATCTTCGTGGATAACACATCCTGCCCGCAGGGGATGCCATGCTAAAACGGGCGGAACTTACGCAACCATTGCAGTTTATGATCACCGTAAGATTGTATGTCTTGCCAGCCCTCGGCACCTGACATGATGGCGCTCAGTACGAGGAACATGACGCCCACGAGGTCATGCCTTTGGTTAACTTCAGAGCGGGTTTCTTCAACAACGATCAAGTGTTCGAGCAAGTTCATTGGATCACATCAGATTTGCTCACTCAACACAGGCTAGGAAAGTACGATCCTACCCTGGGATTTGAACTAGCAGATAATTTGAGTGAGCTAGTATCATAATGTGCGAGAGCGGGCTGAATGTGACACACATGAGTAAAAGATACATTGAACCCAAAAATATGGTTGGCCTGAATGGCTTAACCGCAAAGATGAAGGTTATTAAAATAATTTGCTAAGGAATACGAAAGGGCAAAAAGATAAACTTATACTTTATAGTTTTTATCGATAGATAACATATAACAAAGGCACTCGTAATGAGTGCCTTTGTTTTCGGGAGTAGGACGAAATCTATTAATACTATTTGTCGAAGCACACTGCTGTGTAGCCCGTTAGGTCTGGACGATACGGTGCAACATACTGACAACCTGCGTTAATATCTGACACGTTCGACATAGAAGAAATGAAGTAGTTATCAGCAGTAGGTGCTAACAAAATAGGACGCTGTGTTAGCAGGTCTTTAATTGAACCTGCGCTGCGTTCTAGATCGTATTTAGCATAGACTGACGCAACTTCATATCGAGAGACCGTCTCTTTCATCGCTTTGTTGAATTCATAAAGATCCCCATCGTAAAGCACATCGGCCAATTCTTGTTCACGGTCACGAGGGTGATTGGTGTGAACAATGTAACCATCTTCTTGATCGAAGGTCTTGAAACCATTAGCGTGCCATTCGAAGGTTTTAAGTCCGCCTTTTTTATCTGCTAAGGTGGTAGACGCCGCACCAGCTATTTGGTACTTAGACATCATCACTTCAGCTTCATCAACACTCACATTGTGAGTGATGGCGGTGATGTACATTAAACCGATTGATATACCGTTTTCTAAAGCAACCGTTGAGAATGCGTCAATGGTATTGGTGTTAGATGCCATGTTGCGAGACATGCTCATAACCGGATGAAACGGAGACGGACCACTTGCAATCAACTCATCACTTTTCCAGGTTGCAGACTCACCAGACATGTTAAGGGGTAAATCCATGTTTTGACCCAATATGCCGTTAGTAAAACCAACAGCAGTACAGCCTTTTATTTTGTCGTCTTCACCATGACGAGTGAATTCTTTACCATCAAACAGTTGATCACCGACGCTTAGCATTGATTTAGAAAACAAAGCATCTTCAGCCCAGAACGCAAGCTGGATGTGTTCTACTGATGCGCCTGATGCGTCAGCAATACCTTCAATGAAAGCTTTTATGCGTGGAAAGTCTTCAATAAAGGCATTATTAACAGCTACTGCTTTTTTAATTTCTTCCGCGGTGAACTCTTCTTTAATTTCATCGTTGTAACGTTTGGCGAAATCCTGATAGTAAGTGGCACCGAATGCGTCATTGTAACCCGCAACGATTTGTTGACCGCCTTTAAAGGTTAATCCATCAAACTCAATGACTGGTAATTCAGCTTGCACAATAACGTTGTTTGGTTCTGCTTGCGTACCTTGCAATACAACTTCGACACCATTTAGGCTTGTCACGGTGTTTACATCTGATGTTGCGAAGCTGGGAAGAGCGATTACAGCTGTTAGAGCTGCGGCTAAAAATGAAGTTTTCATGGTTTTTTCTCTATATCGTTATCTTTAACCAACACTTACCTGAGAGGAATCTAGCCATCCCAAAAAGTGTTTCTAGTATTCTGGTTATGCTTACTCCGATAACAGGTGTGCAAATATCGGGGCTTTAAAAGCGCTAATAATGTTTGGATTAAAAGTAGTAGTTAGCTTGAAGCATAAACTTAGTATCTTCTTTAACTCGGTCTGTGCCTTCGTTATGGTCGATACGGAAACCAACAGAGAACAGGTCATTGATCATATAACCACCGCCAATTTCAGCAGAAGCAACCCAATCATTATGACGAGCGTTGTACTGAACACGAGGGTTAGCAGATAACCAGTGGCCATCGTCGAATGCGTACAGTAAGAACACACCAGGTTGGACGATAGTAGACTCTTCACGGGTCTTAGCGCCATTATCACTGGTCGAGTAACTGAACTGTCGACCAACATCTAGCATTGGGAAAATCATTACGTTGTCAGATACCTGGTAACGATAAAGAGCACCAACAAGAGCAGTATCGCTACCAGATTTGTCTGCATTGTGTGACCCCAAAAGAGTCGCTGATACACCAAAACCCTCATCAGTTACATGAAACATACGAGCTCGGTAGTTCTGGTTGCCTTCGCGGCCTTTGTCATCACCTAGCGCTTTATCATTAAAGCCGTAATCAACTTGGTAGATATTGTTACCTTTGTTGACTTGTAGGTTTAACATCATAGAGTCAGCAGCGCGTGAGACTCCAACGGTAGAATATGCTGCTGTTGGGTCACCATAGTTAATGTCGTGTTCTTGTCTTTGCTCCTGTTCAGCTGCAAGTAACGAAGTGCTTAACAGGCTAGTTGCTAGTGTTGCGATGATGATTGAGTTTTTCATGATGTTTCCTCCAACTGGACGTATTTTTGTTTAAAGAACTTATTCAGTGAGGCCAAGATAAACTCAAATTTGTCTAACTCGTAGTTCGAATCATCCCATAATTGGGATAATAAAAGAGAAATGTTTAGTGTAGATAGAAATGATAAATGAGATGTTTATTAAGGTTGGAGCTGTAAATAGTGTAAGAGTGGCAGCAGCAAAACTGAGAAGTAGCTAACTTGAATTTAGTGAATGTACTAAAAAAGTAGGGCTTTACAGCAGTACGAAACCTTTCAGTTACGAATGGCGAAAGAGCTAAAAAATAAGCTATTTGGTATAACCGAACCAACTCTTTAGTGTGCTAATAACTTGTTCGGTCACTTCTGGGTGTGGGTAATCCATCCGATAGTACAACATCATAGGGAACGATGGCGTAATCTCCCTTTGGTTATAGTTGAGCGCGACTACTTCACCAGATTTAATAGCAGAGTGCGAGATGTATTCTGGAAGCAATGCAATTCCTAAATTTTTCTTTACTAATGACACTACTGTGCTCGCTTCACCGCATTCTATTACATCCACGCTATCAAAAAGTGTTCGGTCATTTCGTAAAGCTTTTTCATAAGGGGAAGACCATATAGCCGTTTGAGACATTAGCATGTCTAGTTGCACTTCAGGTTCTTGGCATAAAGGATTATCGGGATGAGCAATTAAACTGATATTTTCTTCGCCTACAACAACCCCGCCTATATTAGGATAAAAAGAGTCAGCATATGCGCCTAACGCAAAATCGACATCATTACTGTCAATAGCCAGTTGAATATGAACCATGTCAATATTTTTAAGCGCAATTTGGAGGGTTGGCCAGGTAGCTTTAAGATCTTGAATGACTTCGGCAATGCCTTCTCCGTCTATTAATTCGCAAAAACTAACTGTTAACTCAAGTGGAAATGCGTCACCGTGCAATGAATAGGCAAGGTCTTCCAGTTTTCGCATGTAATCAATTGCAATTTTAGCTTTAGGTAACAGCGCCTCACCTTTTGGGCTTAATACTACGACAAGCCCGTTACTTTTCCTTTCGAACAATAAGTAGCCAAGATCATCTTCTAATTCGCATATCCAGCGGCTGACAGAGGATGACGATTTTCCTATTTTTCGGGCAGCTTTACTAAATGCGCCAGTCTCTGCCGCAGCGATAAAGCACTCTAGAGTTTGAATCGATAACGATAACAATACTTGAACCTCATGTATGCGGCGCTGTTTGTTTAAGTATTTGCAGCCGATTTAAGAATAATATACGCAATAGTATGGGGAGAAAAAACTGGTAGTCAAACAGCATCATGGCTAAGTGTAGAGTTCATACTGAATGCATACAGGGCTAAACATTTAGTCATTTTAACGGTAAGATTTGAAAGACATATAGCGAACAAATAACTATATTCTATTAGGAAAGTACACTTGGGTTGAGAACACATTTATCAATTTGGTCCCCAATCGGTCCCCCAAGTGTGCAACCACACCTGTGTTTATGGGCGTCTTCACTTTCTGTATCGGAAAGTAGCTTAATAAGTAAGTATTCACTACTACCAAGCCACCCTTAAAATATAGATAAACACCAATAAAACCTGATAAACAGCAAGTAAAAATAAAGCTATTATCAGGTTTTCGATTAACAGATAAACCCACTCTCAAACTAAGCTAAATCTGCCTCACAGTTTCATCACTCTCCATCAATTATCACTAAAAATATTGACTTAAATCAATTTTCAATTAAAGTTTCACTGTTTTCTGAAAGTTCAATAAAAGGATTTAGCGCGTGCAATTATCAGAGAAGAGCCAAGCTTTTGTTCTTCATTTTGGCGAAATGGGCAGCCGTTGGGGTTTTAACCGAACGGTTGGTCAAATATTGGCTTTGTTAGTGATTAACAAAGAGCCTTTGCACGCCGAACAAATTATGCAACAGCTGGGCATTAGCCGCGGCAACGTCAGCATGGGTTTAAAAGAATTACAGTCTTGGCGCTTAGTAAAGCTAAGCCACCAAGCAGGTCAGCGCCGAGAATTTTTTACTGCCGCCGGGTCCATTTGGGATATGGCGAGAACTGTATTTGAAGAACGCAGTAAGCGCGAAGTTGACCCAACCCTCTCTTTACTACGTTCTAATTTATTGGAAGAACCAGAAAACGAAGCAGACCAGTTTACTCAGCAAAAAATGGAAGAGATCCACGATCTCTTAGAGTTAATCACTCAATGGTCATACGCACTTAATACGATGAATCCAGACAAACTGCAGAGTTTAATGAAGATGGGCTCAGGTATTAGCAGAATTTTAGAGTTAAAAGACAAAATCGTTGGTAACAAGGGATCTGCCGCCAGCTAATGAGATTATCAACCTTAACGAGGCTTAACCATGCTTGATGCCCTAATGCTCTCAAGGATACAGTTTGCTGCCAATATCAGCTTTCACATCCTGTTTCCCACCATCACCATTGCGATGTGTTGGTTCCTAGTATTTTTTAAAGTTCGCCACGATATGACCGGTAACCCGGTTTGGATGCGCGCCTATCGCTTTTGGGTAAAGGTGTTTGCGCTTTCCTTCGCTATTGGTGTTGTAAGCGGCATTACCATGTCATTCCAGTTTGGTACTAACTGGCCAGGCTTTATGGAAACCGTGGGTAATATTGCAGGTCCTTTACTTGGTTACGAGGTGCTTACCGCCTTTTTCTTAGAAGCCACCTTCTTGGGCATTATGCTGTTTGGCATTAAACGGGTACCAAACAAAGTACATACCCTAGCAACCATATTGGTAGCGATTGGTACCAGTTTGTCGGCATTTTGGATTTTAGCGCTAGACTCATGGATGCAAACCCCAACCGGTTTTGAAATGCGTGATGGTGTTGCTTATCCAACCGATTGGTTTGCAATCGTATTTAATCCATCATTTCCTTATCGCTTAACCCATATGTTGTTAGCATCTGGCCTAACTGCATCGTTTTTTATCGCCGGTATTTCAGCCTATCGAATTTTAAAAGGCGACGTTAAAAAAGCTCCGCGCCTTACCTTAAAAGTAAGCCTAATAGTGGCAGCGATACTAGCGCCAACTCAGGCTTTAGTGGGTGATTTTCATGGCTTAAATACTCTTGAACATCAACCTGCAAAAATTGCTGCCATTGAAGGTATCTGGGAAACCGAGAAAGGTGCTCCATTACTGTTATTTGCATTGCCAGATGAAGAAACTAAAACCAACAGATTTGCCATTGGTATTCCAAAGTTAGCGAGCTTAATTTTAACTCACGAGCTAGATGGCGAGCTTAAAGGCTTAAACGAATTTGAAAACGAGCACCCGCCAGTAGCACCTGTTTTTTGGAGTTTCCGGGTAATGGTGGGCTTGGGTCTACTGATGTTAGCCCTAAGTTGGTTTGGCTCTTACCACATGGTGCGTAAAGGCAAAATGCCAAATTGGATGCTAAAAGTATTGGTAGGTACAACCTTCTCAGGTTGGGTAGCCACCCTTGCCGGCTGGTATGTAACCGAAATAGGCCGCCAACCCTGGTTAGTAACCGGAGTACTAAGAACCGAAGATGCTGTAACCAGCCTACCCGCTTCAAACGTGGCATTTTCGTTAGCGCTGTATCTAATCGTTTATAGCTTCTTGTTAGTTGCCTACATTCACACGGTTTTCTTAATGGCACGTAAAGCGGTTAAAGAAGAAGAGTTTGAAACTAACGAACCCAAACCCGACGGCAACTTAACCAATGTTAATCAGCCACAAGACAACGTTGAAGGGAGTGCTAAAGCATGATGGACGCCTACTGGTTACCGGTTATTTTTATCGGCTTAATGGGACTTTCGGTTCTTGTTTACGCAATCTTAGATGGCTACGACTTAGGTGTGGGTATTTTGCTGCCAATGGGCGAAGCCGACGAAGCGCAGCGCGATACTATGATTGCCTCTATTGGTCCGTTTTGGGATGCCAACGAAACTTGGTTAGTACTGGCAGTTGGCATCATGCTCATTGCCTTTCCAGCAGCACATAGCATTGTGCTCTACCACTTGTATATTCCAGTCGCAATTATGCTGATCGGACTTATTATGCGTGGCGTAGCTTTTGACTTTAGAGCTAAAGCAGCAGTGGACCATAAGTTAGCTTGGGACAGAACCTTTAAAGCAGGCTCTATACTCACCACCCTAGCTCAAGGCTACATGTTAGGTTTGTATGTAATGGGTTTTGAGGGTGGCATAAGCACCCATTTATTTGGTTTGCTTAGTGGCCTAGGCGTAACAGCAGCTTATAGCTATATCGGTGCAGCTTGGTTAGTAATGAAAACCGAAAACAGCTTACAGCAACGTGCTGTTGCTTGGACCAAGACCACTGGCCGTTTTTGTTTCATGGGGGTGATCGCGGTATCTATCGTTAACCCTTTAGTTAACCCTGGTGTATTTGATCGCTGGTTTGACTTCCCATTGGTCATGTTTGTATTGCTGATCCCAGCTTTGTGTTTTGCAGCATTTTTGTTTAACGACTTTTTGCTAGGGCGTTTACCTAAAGAAAACGATCGCCACTGCTGGGTACCATTTAGCTTAGTTATGCTGATATTTTTGCTATGTTTTAGCGCTTTGGGCTTTAGCTTCTTCCCCGATGTAGTACCTGGACAAATGGATATTTGGGAGGCGGCATCTGCGCCAGAATCACTGATTGTGATTTTAATTGGCGCTCTGATTGTTGTACCGGTGATCCTAATGTATACCGCCTTTTCTTACTGGGTATTTAGAGGCAAAGCGACCTCGCTGAACTACCACTAAACATCACAGTTAAACCAACTAAAAAGAGCGCCCTATGGCGCTCTTTTTTTTGTTATCTTAAAACTTCATACTAACGCCAAGTTTTATCTGGCTATCATCTTTTAGCGGGCTGCTGTTGTAGCCACTGCTATCAAAGTTTTTCTGAGTATATTGAACATAAGGCTGGTAGCTTCCTAAATTGGTAAGGAACACCTTAGTTTCAAGTTCATTGATTTTTAGGTTATTGTTTTTGTGCTCTGCATTTGCGTCTTTATGAATGTAGTTAAAAGACACGCCAACAATGTCACCAGCCCAACCCGCGGTTAAATCGGTTCGGTTAGTTTTTACATCGCCTAGTTCTGCTTTATTTAAGCTGTTGTTATTTTGAGTACCTTCGTAACGGTAACGTGCAGCAACAAAAATACCATTATCAAAGTTATAACCACCTTTAAGAGCAAACTTACCGGTGTTGGCGTCGTTAGCGACATTACGTGTATATTCAACTCTTGGCTGAACATAAGCATTGCCGAACTTGTAGGTATAATCTGCAGCAAAGGTAGCTTCGTGCAAACCTGACTCATGCTGATTTTCGCCATAAGGTCGCCCACCCAAACGGCTTTTTGCCTCAACATCAAAGCCAAACTGACCGTAATCAGTATCAAACTCATAACCGCCTTTCAAAATGCCTAGATGCGGGCCAGTACGGTTACTTTCTGCGGCAACTTCACCACGAATTGCATTAGCCACTGCAAATTGACTAAACAGCGCAAGCGAAATGGTAGAAGCGACGATAATTTTTTTCATTTTGGAACCTTTCAGTAGATGATTACTAAAACATCCGTGCATCATTGAGTACCAGTTACATACTCGTAAAACAGTCCATCGCCGCTATGATGATGAGATGGCACTGCGCTAACAAATCAGAGTCTGTTAGCTTTTATTAACACAGAGGATCCCAAATGAATCTTCAAGCAATCCAAGCTTTTGTATTAAGTCATCAATTGGGCAGTATTTCAGCCGCTGCCAAAAAGATGCAGAAAAACCGCGCCCAACTTAGTCAATGGATAAGTAATTTAGAAATAGATTGGAATGTTGAGTTGTTTACCCGGAGCGGCCACAAGCCGGTGTTGTCGGAACAAGGCTTAAAAATGCTTCCCTTGTGTGAGCAGTTACTAAGTGCAAAACAGCACCTAAGCGAACAGGTAGAGCAAATTGCCAACCTGGATTGTTTAAGGTTAAACCTTGGAGTAAGTGCTTATTTGCAAGATAGTTCTATAGCAAAGGTGCTTAGCCAATTTAACCAAGCCTATCCGCAAGTAGATTTACATATTTACCAACGCCGCGATGAGCAGCTACTCAACTGGCAACAACAGCCATCATTGGATTTAGCCGTTTGTTTTTACCGAGATGCTTTTCCTAGCCAATTTACTGTAGAACCTTTGTGTGAAATGCCAGTAGTAGCTGTATGTTCACGAACTCACCAATTAGCGTCTGCAACGTCTACAACTCTTCAACAAGTGCTAAGCCATACCTGGATAACTGTGCTTTCTTCAACCAATACCGAGTTGTGGGATCCCGATACAGTACAAAGACAAATTGCAGTAGAGCATCACTCGCTGGCTATTGAACTTTGTTTACGTGGTGTTGGCGTTTTTGTCGGCCAACAACAGCAGCTAAATCCGTATATTGAAACGGGTGAGTTAGTGGTCTTAGCCCATAACGATGCCATTGCCAATGAACAACTTGGCTTGATTTACAGCAAACAAACAACGATTTCCCCAGCTCAGCAAGCGCTAATTAATTTGTGTAAAGCAGAGTTTAGAAACAAACCCCATTAGCCATTTAGGTAATTTGTGCACAACTCTTATTCACACACATCAAATGGGATCATCAGCTTAGATGGCGGGTAAAGCGAATTTTACTGAGGTTTCACGTGAAACTATCAACAACTAGATCACAATAAATTCGCAGCTAGTTAAACCCTATTAGATCACGTTACAATGTAGCCAAGACTCTACATTTAACAGGATCGTAAGTGGATATAGAAATCATTGTGGGATCAACCCTCGGTTCAGCTGAATACGTCGCTGATGAGCTAGAAGCGCTATTAAAAGAACAGCATCAAGTAAAAATTCACTTAGATGCAGAGTTTCAAGAGCTAAATCAGCAAGCTTTTTGGCTTATTTGCAGTTCTACTCATGGCGCAGGAGATGTGCCAGACAATCTACAGCCATTTTTCCAACATTTACTCGAAAACCAACCAGATCTTTCTTCTGTTTCTTATAGCGTAGTGGCTATTGGTAGTAGCAGTTACGATACCTTTTGTGGAGCAGGTAAAGATCTCGACCAAACCTTAAGTAATTTGGGTGCCAAAAAGCTAAAAGAGCGCTTGGAAATAGATGTTGATCTAGAACCAGTGCCTGAAGAACCAGCAGTTGCATGGTTAGAAAGCTGGAAAAATGAGCTAAATGTGAACTAAATACTGTGGATAACCCTAGGGAATAGCTATTAATTTAACATAGTTATTCCTATGGATAAGCTTATACCCATTTCCACCTGTGGATAAACAGCAAATTAGATCCCAGTTTTTCCCCTGCTTAGATCGCCCTTCATTAACAAGATCTGATCTTAATTAAGTTAATGATCATAAAGCTAAAAAATCACTTATCTACAGATCAGCAAGTTACTAATAGTAGATCTAATAAAAGATCTTTAAAAAAAGATCTTATATATATTTATAAGAGATCGAGTACAGATCTAATTCTGATCTAAGCATTCCCTTATCGCCACTTAACCAGTAAAATGTCGCACCCTTTTGGGATTAGGCTGGTTCGAGGTAATAACAAATGTTCTATAAACAACAATATGACGTAATAGTGATCGGTGGTGGTCATGCCGGTACTGAAGCAGCAGCTACAGCTGCACGCATGGGTCAAAATACCTTGTTGCTTACTCATAACATTGAGACTTTAGGTCAAATGTCTTGTAACCCAGCCATTGGTGGTATTGGTAAAGGTCACTTAGTAAAAGAAATTGATGCCTTAGGTGGCCTAATGGCACAGGCTGCCGACCTTTCAGGGATCCAATTTAGAACCTTGAACTCATCTAAAGGCCCAGCAGTTCGTGCAACTCGCGCACAAGCAGACCGAGTACTTTATCGAGCCGCGATCCGTGAGCGTTTAGAAAATCAAGCCAACCTAACTATCTTTCAACAAGCCTGTGACGACTTGATCGTAGAAAATGATCAAGTAGTAGGGGTGGTTACTCAAATGGGCCTACAGTTACGTGCACGCAGCGTAGTGCTCACTGTGGGAACATTCCTTGGTGGCATGATCCACATTGGTTTAAATAACCATGCTGGTGGCCGAGCTGGTGATCCGCCGTCAATTGCTTTAGCTCAACGACTTCGAGAACTACCGCTACGAGTTGATCGCTTAAAAACCGGTACTCCACCTCGCATTGATGCGCGCAGTATCGATTTTAGTCAAATGCAGCCACAGCCTGGTGATACACCTACACCGGTATTTTCGTTTATTGGTAAACAAAGCGATCATCCACAGCAAATCCCTTGTTATATCACTCATACCAACGAGTCTACTCATGACATTATTCGTAATGGTTTAGACAGAAGCCCAATGTTTACCGGTGTGATTGAAGGTATTGGGCCGCGTTATTGCCCATCTATCGAAGACAAAGTAACTCGCTTCGCCGATAAAAACTCACATCAGATCTTTATTGAGCCTGAAGGCTTAACCACTCACGAAGTGTACCCAAATGGTATTTCTACCAGCTTACCTTTTGATGTTCAGGTTGAATTAGTTCACTCGATGAAAGGTTTAGAGAATGCCCATATAACCCGTCCGGGTTATGCCATTGAATATGACTTCTTTGATCCTCGTGATTTAAAACAAAGCCTTGAAAACAAATACTTAAAAGGTTTGTTCTTTGCTGGACAAATCAACGGGACTACCGGTTATGAAGAAGCCGGTGCCCAAGGTTTAATTGCTGGCTCTAATGCTGCCCTTTACGCTCAAGGCAAAGACGCATGGGCACCTCGACGCGATCAAGCTTACATGGGCGTGTTGATCGACGATTTAGCGACTTTAGGCACTAAAGAACCTTACCGTATGTTCACTAGCCGTGCCGAATATCGCTTATTGTTACGTGAAGACAACGCCGATATGCGTTTAACTGAGCAAGGTCGTAAGCTTGGTTTAGTAGACGATCATCGTTGGCAGTTGTTTAATCAAAAAGTGGAAGCGGTTGAGTTAGAACGCCAACGCTTAAAAGACACTTGGGTTCATACCAGTTCTAAGCAATTGGATCAGCTAAACCCATTGTTGAAAAATCCAATTACTCGCGAGCATTCTCTAGAAGAGTTGATTCGCAGACCAGAGCTTAACTACCAACAATTGATGGAAATTGATGGCTTTGGACCTGGATTAGAACTACCAGCCGCCGCTGAACAAGTTGAAATCCAGATCAAATATGATGGCTATATTAAACGCCAATTAGAAGAAATTAAGAAAACCCAAAAGCATGAAAATACTTTGCTACCTTTAGATTTGGATTACTCTAAAATTAGCGGTCTATCAAATGAGGTAGTTGCAAAACTAACCAATGCCAGACCAGAAACCATAGGTAAAGCAGCACGTATTTCGGGAGTAACTCCAGCTGCGGTATCATTGCTATTGGTATATTTGAAAAAACACGACTTGGCACGCAAGTCAGCTTAGGATGATCGGGTGTTAAAATCTCGCTTACAGGGCTTATTGGCTCAAACGTCTTTGCAGCTTACCGAGCTGCAAATCTCTCAACTGGTTAGTTTGGTTGAGCAGCTCGATAAATGGAATAAAGCTTACAACCTTACCTCGGTAAGAGATCCTATGGAGATGATGGTAAAACACATTCTCGATAGTTTAGTGGTAAGTCCTTACTTACAAGGCGAGCGTTTTATTGATGTTGGTACAGGGCCTGGGCTACCTGGTCTTCCCTTGGCCATTATCAATCCTGATAAACAGTTTGTATTGCTTGATAGTTTGGGGAAACGAATTACTTTTATTCGCCAAGTTTGTCATTTACTCAAACTCGATAATGTAACCGCGGTGCAGAGCCGAGTAGAAAACTACCAACAAAACCTCGATTTTGATGGCGTAATAAGCAGAGCGTTCGCTTCTTTAGAGGATATGCTTAACTGGTGTTCTCACCTACCCGCAAATAATGGTAAATTCTATGCTTTAAAAGGCTTAGTGCCTGAACAAGAGCTAGAAAACCTGCCTGAAGGCTTAAAACTGCACAGTATCGAGAGTTTAACGGTTCCCGAACTTGAAGGTCAGCGACATCTAGTTATTATTGATAAAAATAACCCTTAGGCGAAAATATTGTGGGTAAAGTAATTGCGGTTGCCAACCAGAAAGGTGGCGTAGGAAAAACTACAACCAGCGTAAATTTAGCGGCGTCTATGGCGGCCACTAAACGCAAAGTATTGTTGATTGACCTAGACCCACAAGGTAATGCCACCATGGGCAGTGGTGTTGATAAATACGATGTTCCAAAAACAGCCTATGAGTTACTGATTGATGAAGAACCTATCGATCAAGTAACGGTAAAAGATACCAGCGGATTTTTCGATTTAATTGCAGCTAACTCTGATGTTACCGCTGCCGAAATTAAATTAATGGAATTTTTCGCGCGCGAAGTACGCTTACGTAATGCATTAGCGCCCGTGCGTGACTACTACGATTACATTTTCATAGATTGCCCACCTTCGCTCAACATGCTTACCGTTAACGCAATGGCTGCTGCCGACAGTGTATTGGTGCCAATGCAATGTGAGTATTACGCCTTAGAAGGCTTAACCGCTTTAGTTGATACCATTAGTAAATTGGCTTCTGTGGTTAATCCTGATCTACAAGTTGAAGGCATTTTGCGCACCATGTTTGATCCGCGAAATAGATTATCGTCAGATGTAAGTGATCAGCTTAAGCAGCATTTTGGTAAAAAAGTCTACCGAACTGTGATCCCAAGAAATGTGCGTTTAGCCGAAGCCCCTAGCTTTGGTAAACCAGCCATGTATTATGATAAAACGTCAAATGGTTCTAAGGCTTACCTTGCTTTAGCGGGTGAAATTATTCGCCGCCATGAAGAAGAAGCACAAGCGGTGGTCGTAGATTAATGAATACGGATAAAGACATGTCAGCGAGAAAACGTGGATTAGGTAAAGGATTAGATTTATTACTCAGTACCAGTAATAACGCTCGTCAACGTCAAGTTGAAGAGGACACTAAAGCCGATACTAATCAGCAAACCGTTGATGAAAACCGTGGTGAACTGCGTAAGCTACCTATCGAATGGTTACGCCCTGGTAAGTACCAACCTCGTAAAGACATGTCGGCTGAAGCACTTGAGGAACTGGCTCACTCGATAGAAGCACAAGGGGTTATTCAACCCATTGTGGTTCGAGAAGTGGGTGATAATCAATTTGAGATTATTGCCGGTGAGCGCCGTTGGCGCGCCTCGCAACAAATTCATCTGCACGATGTTCCTTGTTTAATCAAAAACGTGAGTGATGAAAACGCGGTTGCTATTGCGCTTATTGAGAATATTCAGCGTGAAGATCTTAATGCAATGGAAGAAGCGGTTGCCCTTGACCGTTTAATGAACGAATTTGAACTTACACATCAGCAGGTCGCTGAAGCGGTAGGTAAATCTCGTACAACTGTAACCAACCTGCTGCGTTTAAATAGCCTTGATAACGATGTGAAAATCTTATTGGAGCATGGCGATATCGAAATGGGCCATGCGCGTGCCTTGTTAGCTTTAAGTGGAGAAACTCAAGCCGAAACTGCACGTAATGTTGCTGCCAAAGGATTAACGGTTCGTGATACAGAAAAGCTGGTTAAGGCAGTTTTAAACCCTAAAGCCCCTAAACAAGCAGCTAAAGTTGATCCAGATATTAACAGATTAGAGCAAAGAATAAGCGAACGCTTAGGTGCTGGTGTGAAAATTCAGCAAAACAAAAAAGGCCAAGGTAAGTTGGTTATAGACTATGCAAACTTGGATGAATTAGATGCTATTTTGGCGCTCTTCATCGATTCCGATGAAACACTTTAGTTTTTATAAACTATTCTTACCTACATTTCTTTGATCTTGATTACCTAACTTTCACCAAAAAATGACCAAAATCGCTGGTTTGTAACATAAAAATTAACAATAACCGCTATTTGTTTATGTAAGCTGTTACAAATTGGTGACTTCCGCTTTGCTTCTGATTGCAAAAGTGCGCGTTCAACGTATAATCATTAGGCTTTTTCGCAAGCCCTTTTTACCTACTTATAGGTAATGGGTTAAATGTAAAAACTAGTAGAGGTCGAGAATGTCTGGGTCTTTAACAACAGAAGTACGCCTTAAGGCGTTATATTTTGTTATCTTTCAGACAGGGTTTGTCGCACTGCTAACACTTAAAAGTGGTTTCTTTTTTGATAAAGAGACTGCCATTTCTGTGTTACTCGGAGGAATAATCTTTTTACTACCAAATGCGCTGTTTACTGCCATGGCATTTATGTTTGTGGGAGCTAGACATCGAAAATACGTAGTATTGAGCTTTTATCTCGGGGAAGTCGTAAAACTTTCTCTAACAGCCATTATGTTCATACTAGCCTTTGCCTTGCTAGATGTAGTGCCTTTAGCACTATTGCTAGGCTTTGTTTTTAGTACTTTGACACAATGGACTGCCTCTATTTTTCTTAGTAACAAAAATAGGATGATAAATGGCTGCTGAAGGTAACGTTTCAGGCTATATCCAGCACCACCTTACAAACGCTCAAATGTGTATGGCCGATGGCGGTCTGGCATTTAATTACGCTTGTAAGGATGCAGGGTTCTGGACTTGGCACATTGATTCACTCCTGTTTTCAGTTGGCTTGGGCGCTTTGTTCTTATTTCTTTTTTATAAGGCAGGGCAAAAAGCAACAACTGGCGTACCTGGCAAGTTTCAATGTTTTGTTGAAATGATGGTTGAGTTTGTTGATGGAGCCGTTCGTGACGCATTCCATCGCACCGACCGTGTTATTGCGCCAATTGGTCTAACCATCTTCGTGTGGATTTTCCTCATGAACTTGATGGATCTAGTCCCTGTTGACTTTATACCCCACGTCGCCGGACTTATGGGCGCTGAGTACTTTAAAATTGTACCTACTACTGATTTAAACATTACATTGGGCATGTCTATTGCCGTGTTTGGTTTAATCATTTTTTACAGTATTAAAGTAAAAGGACTGAAAGGGTTTACAAAAGAGCTAACGCTTAATCCTTTCAACCATTGGTCAATGATTCCATTCAACTTCTTGTTAGAATCGGTCACCTTATTGGCTAAACCTTTCTCACTCGCTTTGCGTCTGTTCGGTAACCTGTATGCAGGTGAATTGATCTTTATTCTTATTGCCGCACTTGTTCCTTTATGGGCTCAATGGACCTTATCTGTGCCATGGGCAATTTTCCATATTCTGGTCATTGTGCTTCAGGCGTTTATTTTCATGATGCTAACGATAGTTTATCTAGCTTTAGCCCATGAAGATCACTAATTAAGTTTAATAAAAACTGTTTTAACCTAATAAATACTATTTGGAGAAAATCATGGAAACTGTTGTTGGTTTAACTATTATCGCTGTTGCAATCATGCTGAGCATGGCCGCTCTTGGTACTGCTATCGGTTTTGCACTTTTAGGTGGTAAATTGTTAGAAGCATCAGCCCGTCAGCCTGAGCTAGCCCCTGCACTACAAACTAAAATGTTTATTATTGCTGGTCTACTAGATGCGATCTCAATGATTGCCGTGGGTATCGCGTTATTCTTCGTATTCGCTAACCCGTTCGTTGCCTTGTTAGGTTAATCCTTCGATTCCTAACAAATAGGAGGTGTCGTTGTGAATATCAATGCAACCATGTTTGGACAAGCGATATCGTTCGCGATTTTTTGTTGGTTCTGCGTTAAATACGTATGGCCACCATTAATCGATGCGATTGAAGCTCGTCAAAAGAAAATTGCGGATGGTTTAGCTGACGCTGAACGTGCCGGAAAGGATCTTCAATTAGCTCAAGCGAAAGCTTCAGAGCAAATGAAAGACGCCAAGTCCGAAGCTGCTGGTATTATCGAGCAAGCTAACAAGCGCAAAATTCAAATCATCGACGAAGCAAAAGAGCTGGCTAACATTGAGCGAGAAAAAATTCTTGCTCAAGGTAACGCAGAAGTTGAAGCTGAACGTAATCGTGCTCGTGAAGAGTTACGTGCACAAGTAGCTGCTTTAGCCATCGCTGGCGCTGAGAAAATTCTTGAGCGTTCAATCGACAAAGAAGCCAACAAGCAGATTGTTGATAAGCTAGTCGCTGAGCTGAAATAAGGGATAAAAGGTAGAGCTTATGGCTGATTTAACCACTATTGCTCGTCCCTACGCTAAAGCTGCGTTTGATTTTGCTGTTGAGCAAAAAGCCTTAGAACAGTGGACTGAGATGCTAGCATTTGTTGCCGAAGTGGCAGCCAATGAGCACGTTGCAGTTCAACTGAAAAGGGAGTCAGCAAATACTTTGGTTAATTTATTTACCACAGTATGTGCCGAACAGCTTAACGAGCATGGCCTTAACTTAATTAAGTTAATGGCTGAGAACGGACGTTTAAATGCGTTGCCTGCTGTGTTAGCTCTTTTCTTGGAGTATAAGGCCGAATTGGCTAAGGAAATAACCGCTGATGTTGTTTCCGCTACCGAGTTAGATGCCGCGCAGCAAGCGCAAATTAGTGCTTCCTTGGAACAGCGTTTAGCACGCAAAGTGAAGCTTAACTGTAGTGTTGACGCCTCACTAATGGCCGGTGTGATTATTCAAGCCGGTGATTTAGTGATTGATAGCTCTGTTAAAGGGCAATTGGCGAAACTTTCTGAAACACTGCAAGCGTAATTGGGGAATAGAGCATGCAACTGAATTCCACTGAAATAAGCGAACTGATCAAGCAACGTATTGAGCAGTTTGAAGTTGTCAGTGAAGCTCGTAACGAAGGTACTATCGTTTCTGTAAGTGACGGTATTCTTCGCATTAATGGTCTTGCTGATGTAATGCAAGGCGAGATGATTGAGCTTCCTGGTAACCGTTATGCTATCGCATTAAACCTAGAGCGTGATTCTGTAGGTGCGGTAGTAATGGGCCCTTATGCTGACTTAGCAGAGGGTGACAAAGTAAAAAGTTCTGGTCGTATTTTGGAAGTTCCAGTAGGTCGTGGCCTACTAGGACGTGTACTAAATACACTAGGTGAGCCAATTGATGGTAAAGGAGCAGTAGACAACGATGGCTTCTCGCCAATCGAAGTAATTGCACCTGGCGTAATGGAACGTAAATCGGTAGATAAACCTGTTCAAACAGGTATTAAAGCGATTGACTCAATGATTCCAATCGGCCGTGGTCAGCGTGAGTTGATTATTGGTGACCGTCAGATTGGTAAAACAGCTATCGCTGTTGACACCATCATTAACCAAAAAAGCTCTGGCATTAAATGTGTTTACGTAGCGATTGGCCAAAAAGCCTCTACTATCGCTAGCGTAGTACGTAAGCTAGAAGAATACGGCGCAATGGAGTACACCACCATTGTTGCAGCTTCTGCATCAGATTCAGCCGCACTACAATACCTAGCGCCTTACGCGGGTTGTACCATGGGTGAATACTTCCGTGACCGCGGTGAAGATGCACTAATCATCTATGATGATTTGTCTAAGCAAGCCGTAGCTTATCGTCAAATTTCTTTGCTACTACGTCGTCCGCCAGGCCGTGAAGCTTACCCAGGTGACGTATTCTACCTTCACTCTCGTCTACTAGAGCGTGCCTCTCAGGTAAACGAACAGTACGTAGAAGAGTTCACTAAAGGTGAAGTAAAAGGTAAATCAGGTTCATTAACTGCTTTGCCTATTATTGAAACCCAAGCCGGTGACGTATCAGCATTCGTACCAACCAACGTAATTTCGATTACCGATGGTCAGATCTTCCTAACAGGCCAGTTGTTTAACTCTGGTACTCGTCCGGCGGTTGACCCAGGTATTTCGGTATCGCGTGTAGGTGGTGCAGCACAAACTAAGATTATTAAGAAACTGTCTGGTGGTATTCGTACTGCATTGGCACAGTTCCGCGAACTAGCAGCATTTGCTCAGTTTGCTTCTGACTTAGATGATGCAACACGTAAGCAGTTAGACCACGGTCAAAAAGTAACCGAGTTAATGAAGCAGAAGCAATTCAGCCCATTATCTGTTGCTGAACAAGCACTAGGTCTATACGCCGCTGAAAAAGGTTACTTAGCTGACGTAGAAATCGATAAGATTGTTGATTTTGAAGCAGCGTTGCTAGCTTATGCTAACAACGAGTACGCCGATCTATTAGCGACTATTAACGAAAAAGGCGATTACAACGACGAGATTGATGCATCGATTAAAGGCTTAATTGAAAGCTTTAAATCAACGCAATCTTGGTAATCAAACCTGACGAATAGGAGCAATAGATATGGCCGGCGCTAAAGAGATTAAAGGTAAGATTGGCAGTGTTAAAAACACCCAAAAGATTACCAAAGCGATGGAGATGGTTGCAGCAAGTAAAATGCGTCGTTCGCAAGACGCAATGGAAAGCAGCCGTCCCTACGCAGTAGCTATGCGCAAAGTAATTGGTCATATCGCGCTAGGTAAGCTCGAGTACAAGCATCCGTATGCTGTAGAACGAGAAGCCAAGCGTGTAGGTTATATCGTGGTATCTACTGACCGCGGTTTGTGTGGCGGCTTAAACATTAACTTGTTTAAGCAAGTTGTCACCGACATGCAGCAGTGGAAAGACAAAGGGGTTGAAACTGACCTTGCCGTTATTGGCGGTAAAGCAACAGCCTTCTTTAATAGCCACGGTGGTAATGTGGTAGCTCAAAACTCTGGCTTGGGCGATCACCCAACCGTTGAAGAGCTTATCGGTACCGTGAAAGTGATGTTAGAAGCCTACGATGAAGGCAAGCTAGATCGCATTTATGTGGTGTACAACAAGTTTGTAAACACCATGGTACAAGAACCAACGATTGACCAATTATTGCCGCTGCCTAAAGCAGATGATCCAGAAATTGCGTCTCGCAGCTGGGATTATTTATACGAGCCAAGTGCTGAAGAAATTCTCGACGGCCTACTAGTTCGTTATATCGAATCTCAAGTGTATCAAGGTGTGGTGGAAAACCTAGCCTGTGAACAAGCTGCACGAATGGTTGCAATGAAAGCGGCAACCGATAACGCGGGTAACCTGATTGATGAGCTTCAGTTGGTATACAACAAAGAGCGTCAAGCAGCGATTACTCAAGAATTGAGCGAAATTTCTGCGGGAGCTGCAGCCGTTTAAGGCAAGGCACTAAGCAATATATTTAGAGGAATCAACATGAGTAACGGTAACATCGTCCAAGTAATTGGCGCTGTTGTGGACGTTGAATTTCCACATGACAGTGTACCTAAGGTATACAATGCTCTAGAAGTTCAAGGCGAAGAGTTAGTTCTTGAAGTTCAACAGCAAATTGGTGGTGGCGTAGTTCGTTGTATCTGTATGGGTGCATCGGAAGGCGTACGTCGCGGCCTAGAAGTGGTTGATACTGGTGACGCGATTAAAGTGCCTGTGGGTGATGCCACCCTAGGTCGCATTATGAACGTACTAGGTCAAACTATTGACCACAAAGGTGAAATTGAAACGGAAGAGCGTTACAAAATTCACCGTTCTGCTCCAACTTATGAAGAGCAGGCTAACTCTAGCGAATTGCTAGAGACAGGCGTAAAAGTTATCGACTTGATTTGTCCATTCGCTAAGGGTGGTAAAATTGGTCTATTCGGTGGTGCCGGTGTAGGTAAAACCGTAAACATGATGGAGTTGATCAACAACATCGCTAAAGCTCACTCAGGTCTATCTGTGTTTGCTGGTGTTGGTGAGCGTACTCGTGAAGGTAATGACTTCTACTACGAGATGGAAGAAGCCGGGGTACTTGATAAAGTAGCCATGGTTTACGGTCAGATGAACGAGCCACCAGGAAACCGTCTACGCGTAGCGTTAACGGGTTTGACTATGGCTGAGAAGTTCCGTGACGAAGGTAAAGACGTATTGTTGTTCATCGACAACATTTACCGTTACACCTTGGCCGGTACCGAAGTATCTGCACTGTTAGGTCGTATGCCATCAGCGGTAGGTTACCAGCCTACATTGGCTGAAGAAATGGGTGTTCTTCAAGAACGTATTACATCTACTAAGACTGGTTCGATTACTTCGATTCAGGCGGTATATGTACCTGCGGATGACTTGACTGACCCATCTCCTGCAACCACTTTCGCGCACTTAGACGCAACCGTTACGCTAAACCGTAGCATTGCTGCAATGGGTTTATACCCAGCGATTGACCCACTGGATTCAAACTCTCGTCAGTTAGATCCTCTTATCGTAGGTCAAGAGCACTATGAAGTTGCTCGCGGTGTGCAAGGCGTATTACAACGCTATAAAGAATTGAAAGATATTATTGCGATTCTAGGTATGGATGAATTGTCTGAAGAAGACAAGCAAACCGTAGCTCGTGCGCGTAAGATCGAGAAATTCTTAACTCAAGATTATCACGTAGCAGAAGTTTTCACTGGTAACCCAGGTAAACTTATCCCACTTAAAGATACTATCCGTAGCTTTAAAGGCCTATTGGCTGGCGATTACGATGATATTCCAGAGCAAGCGTTCTTGTATGCAGGCGATATTGATGACGTGCTTGAGCGCGCCAAAAATATGTAAGCTTCGCCAATTGGCGTAACAGGAGGCTGAAATGGCAGCGATGACAGTTCACTTGGATGTGGTGAGCGCAGAAGAGAAAATTTTCTCTGGACGCGTTGAGCACTTACGAGTAACCGGTGAAGAGGGTGAGTTAGGAGTATTGCATGGTCATGCTCCATTACTAACCCCAATTAAGCCTGGTATGGTTCGCATGGTTAAACAGCATGGTCACGAAGAGGTGATTTACATCTCGGGTGGTTTCTTGGAAGTACAACCAGGAAACGTAACCGTGTTGGCAGATACCGCGATTCGAGGCAACGAGCTCGATAAAGCCAAGGCCCAACAAGCTAAACAAGCTGCAGAGGAAAGCATTAGCAATCCCAACAGCGATGTGGATTTTGCGAAAGCTCAAGTTGAACTTGCTAAAGCAATGGCTCAACTTCAAGTTATCGAAATCCTCGGAAAAAACGTCCGATAGATTTAGCTTGATAATAAAAAGGCGCTCCCAGAGCGCCTTTTTTGTCTGTGAAAAATGATGCTGACATCAACGAAACCTATTTTTATAGCCGTTACTATAGTTATAAATAGCTTGGCTTCGTGCTAACAACAACTACTTTTAGTGGGTTTGAACTTAGCTTCAAACTAACACTCATCAAGGGATGGATATGGCAACAATTTCGCCATTAAATCAAGCAAGCAAAGCCTTGCTCTCAGAGCGTATTCAAGGCCTTATTAAAGCCTTATCAGCAGGCATCTACGAACGTGAAGAAAGCTTTAAGCTATGTCTTTTGGCTGCCCTAGCAGGCGAAAGTGTATTTTTGCTAGGCCCGCCTGGTATTGCCAAAAGCATGATTGCTAAACGTTTGGTAAAAGCCTTTAAAAGCCAAAGCTTCTTTGATTACCTAATGACTCGCTTCTCTACCCCAGAAGAAGTGTTTGGCCCTTTATCTATTCAAGAGCTTAAAGATAATGGTAAGTACGTTCGTTTAACCGAAGGCTATTTGCCCACAGCACATATTGTTTTTCTTGATGAAATCTGGAAAGCAGGTCCGGCTATTCTTAATACCCTACTCACGGTAGTGAATGAGCGCACTTTTCGAAATAGCTACGAAAACTTGCCTGTACCAATGCGCTTACTTATTTCTGCTTCAAATGAACTTCCCGAAGAAGATGGCGGCTTAGAAGCGCTTTATGACCGTATGTTACTGCGGGTATTTGTAAATAGGATTCAGCAAAAAGACAACTTCAAAGCCCTGCTGCTCGATAATCAAAGCTTACAAGAGATCCCCGAACACCTTGTGATTAGTGATGAAGAGTATCAAACATGGCAAGCGCAACTTGGCCAAGTCACCATGAGTGACGAAGTGTTTGAGAAAATGTACCTAATTAAAAACTTGGTTGAGCAAGGTTTGCCTTTGGCTGGTGAAGGCAGCATTGTTGGTGATCTCTATGTGTCGGACCGACGCTGGAAGAAGTCAGTACACCTGTTGCAAACTAGTGCATTTTTTAATGGTCGTTCAGAGATTAATCCGCTCGACTTGCTGCTATTGCAAGATTGCCTCTGGCATAACCTAGAAGATCGCCAGTTTATTCAAACTTGTATTCAAGACTATGCCGTCAATCATGCATTCGATCAGCTTAAGCTAAAAGAGCTTGCCGAAGGGGCCGAGCGTCATTATCAAGCCACCGTGGATGATATTTGCGAGCAGCTTACCCTTCAGTTCACTCATGATTCAGGCTTAAGAAAAGACCAATATAAATACGATTTTAGTAGTGCTAAACGTTACCCTAATAAACATGGTGGCGAGCTATTTAAGCTGGTGGTATTGCAAAGTAATCTGTCGGTGAGTGAAAAAGACAAAGGTGAAACGCGTTGGGTCTATGTGGATGCAAACGAGTTCTCAAAGAAAATAAAAAGCGGTAATTGTGAAATGCTTGGGCGGATTAACGAAGGTTCCGAGTTATGTCAGCTACGCTTTGATATTGATATTAACCACCAGCTAGTGATTAAAGATTTAGCTAATCGACCTTTATTGTTAGGCATTGCTACACAACAAGGCCTCGATGACGATATAGTGGCTAGCTGGCAACAGCAAATTGATGCAGTGTTAACTAGTATTAAACAAGCAGAGTATGAGCTAAAACGCAGCCGGGCTCAGTTTCACGGTGCCTTGCCCCATAACTTTATATCTAGTCAACTGCCAGAGTCGATAGAAGCAAGCTTAATGGAAGTGGATATTATGGTATCAGGGGTTGCTAGCTTGCTAGATAAACAGGCTTATAGAATGCGCAATATAAACGACTTTTTTAACTAGGTTAAAACATGTTAGATAGCCTGCAATTTGGTGTGATGTTAGCCGAGTCGGGACTGCTTGATGAAGCAGTTCGCGAGGTGATGATGCGTCCGCAACTGATGATGATTGCAGAGTCTAGCCCTGGTATTCAAAGTGCCATGAAAAGCCAAGTTAGCAAATGGAAAAGTCAAATTCGTGCTCAGCTTGGTCAAATCACCATTGAAGAAAAATTTGCCGAAGAAATAGCGCTGTATCAGCGTTCTATTGAATTAGATAGTGCCGCATTCAGCCAACAGTTAGATGACTTATTGATACAGTTAAGCGTTTGTTCTTCCTTTTATGGCAAGGCAAGTGAGTTGGCTGCTCATCCTCACCACCGTTATAGCCCAATGTTTCAAAGTTACTTTTGTAATCAGTGGTTTGAAAACATCGCCAAGGCGCTTAATCAAGCTCAGTTAGATGAAATGAAGCAGCATAAGCAAGCCTTGCTAGCCGATCTTTATCAACGGGTTGAAACGCTGCAGGCCATGCCTGAAATGACCGAATCGGGAGACTCAAATAAGTTAGGCCGGTTATGGGATATGGCCGCAGCAAAGCTGCGTAAAAGTGAAGTTAATTTACTTAAGCAGTTTGCGGTGTTCCTTAAGTCGCAAAAAGGTCTACAAAAAATTGCTGAGCAATTAGGCAGAATGGCCGACCAAGTGAGTGACCCAAATGCTAGTAATGCACCGGTTGAAGAACCTCAATTGGTTGAGGAGCAATTAGAACAAGTTACCGACGACATAGTTGGTGTGCACGAAGGTGATGACTTAGCCAAACTTTTGCCTAATGAAACCATGTTCTTAGCCTATCCAGAGTTAGAAGTTATTTTTTATAAGCACTTAGTTGACCACCAGCTAATGAACTATCAAATGCAGGGCAAGCAGCGCAAATTGCGTAAGGTGAAAACCTATAAAAAAGCAGCTAACGAGACCATGCTGGATAAGGGCCCATTCATTTTAGCCATTGATAGCTCTGGCTCTATGCAAGGTTTCCCTGAGAAGTGTGCTAAAGCCCTAGCTTATGGCTTAATGCAAATAGCCTTAGCTGAGCAGCGTGACTGTTATGTAATTATGTTTTCAACAGAGCTCATCACTTACGAACTCACCAAGAAAGATGGCTTAAGAGAAGTTCTTAACTTTTTGTCTTACAGTTTTCATGGTGGCACCGATATGGCCGCAGCGCTCCAGCAAGCGGTTAAGCAAATGACAGAGGACAAATACCAAAATGCGGATTTAGTGGTATTGTCAGACTTTATTGCCCCTGCTCCACCTAATGATTTGTTAGATACAATCAAGCAGTTAAAAACGCAAAAAAATCGATTTCATGCGCTTAAATTATCTAGCTATGGAAACCCCGAATTAATGCAGGTGTTTGACCATCTATGGGATTACACTCCTTCACCAATGAAGCGCTTGTTTAAACGATAATTCCAAAGCTGATGCGTTTCGCTTACACTTGTTTAAGTTATCGATAATCATTTTGGTTGATTGGGAAAATCAACCTGTAATAAGGAAACAAAATGAACTTCAGTGTTGTTATTTTGGCTGCCGGTAAAGGAACAAGGATGCGTTCAACTTTGCCGAAGGTACTTCATAAGTTAGCGGATAAACCAATGGTGCAGCACGTCATTGATACTGCAAAAACATTAAAGCCAGAAGCTATTCACCTTATTTACGGTCATGGCGGTGAATTGATTAAACAGCAAATTCAAGACCCAAGCCTAAACTGGGTTGAGCAAGCTGAGCAACTAGGTACTGGCCATGCTATGCAACAAGCTGCACCGCATTTTGCGCCTAATCAGCCGGTCGTTATGTTATACGGCGATACCCCCTTAATTAGTGAACAAACTATTCAGCGCTTAATTGAAGCTTTGCCAGAAAACGGCATTGGTTTACTCACCGTAGATCAAGAAGACCCAACCGGCTATGGGCGAATTGTGCGTGAAAACGGCAGTGTAGCGGCGATTGTTGAGCACAAAGATGCAACCGCTGAGCAGCTAGCGATTAAAGAAGTGAACACTGGCGTATTAGTGGCAAACAGTAATGACTTTAACCGTTGGTTGGCTAACTTAAGTAACGACAATGCTCAAGGCGAATACTACGTTACCGACATTATTGAAATGGCCACTAAAGAAGGCAACGTGGTACAAGCGGTACAACCCGACTCTATTGTTGAAGTGCAAGGGGTTAATGACCGAGTTCAACTAAACGGTTTAGAGCGCGCTTACCAAAAAGGCCAAGCTGAACAGCTACTGCGTGATGGCGTAAGTTTGGCCGATGCTAACCGCTTTGATTTACGTGGTGAGTTAAGCATTGGTAGGGACTGTTTCATCGATATCAACGTGATTATCAAGGGTAAAGTTACCATTGGTAACAATGTAACTATCGAAGCTAACGCTATTTTGATTGATTGTGAGATTGGCGATAACGTCACCATTAAAGCTAACAGCATTATTGAACAAGCTAGTTTAGCGGCAGATGCTTCCGCTGGTCCATTTGCTCGCCTTCGCCCTGGAGCCAAGCTGGAGCAAGATGCTCATGTAGGTAACTTTGTAGAAATGAAGAAGTCTACTCTAGGTAAAGGCTCTAAAGCTGGTCACCTAACTTATCTAGGTGATACTACGGTAGGTGAAAAAGTGAATATTGGTGCTGGCACTATTACCTGTAATTACGATGGTGTTAACAAATTCCAAACTGTGATTGAAGACGGTGCCTTTATTGGTAGCGATACCCAGTTAGTGGCTCCAGTTACCGTGGGTAAGAATGCAACCGTAGGTGCCGGTTCTACAATTACTAGCGATGTGGAAGCTGAAGTATTGGCAATATCTAGAACCAAGCAGCGCAGTATTAAAGGTTGGCAACGTCCAGTTAAGAAATTTTAATTATTTGAATTGTTTATAAAAAGCGGCCTTTGGTCGCTTTTTTTGTTTTAGCGACTGTTTTCACATAAATCCCTACTTTTATTAGGTATAACTAGAGTTTTGCTTTAGGGACAGACCATGAACAAACAGTTTGAACACCCGCTGCCAAACAGCGAAGGTTATTTTGGCGAATATGGTGGAAGTTTTATTCCGCCAGAGCTTCAAACAGTAATGAATGATATTAATCAGGCTTACTTAGACATTCGCCAAGATCCAGAGTTTGTAAAAAGAGCTTACTCGTTTGTATCAAGACTATGTGGGTCGCCCTAGCCCAATTTTCCACGCCGAACATTTATCGCAAACCTATGGCTGCGACATTTATTTAAAACGTGAAGACCTAAACCATACTGGCGCGCATAAGATTAATCACTGTTTAGGTGAAGTGCTACTGGCTAAAAAAATGGGCAAAACCAAAGTTATTGCCGAAACCGGCGCTGGTCAGCATGGGGTTGCTTTAGCAACCGCTGCTGCCTTGTTAGGGTTAGAGTGTGATATTCACATGGGTGAAGTAGATATTGCTAAAGAGCATCCTAACGTAGTGAGAATGCGTATTTTAGGTGCCAATGTTATCCCCGCTACTCACGGTAGAAAAACTTTAAAAGAAGCTGTAGATAGCGCTTTTCAAGCTTACATGGCAGACCCTCATACCCAGCTTTATGCCATTGGTTCGGTGGTTGGGCCTCACCCCTTCCCGATGATGGTACGAGACTTCCAATCAATTATTGGCATAGAAGCACGTGAGCAGTTCCAAGCAATGACCGGATCTCTACCAGACAATTTAGTGGCTTGTGTTGGTGGTGGCTCAAACGCTATGGGGCTGTTTAGTGCCTTTTTAGAAGATGAAGCGGTAGCTATGCATGGTTGTGAACCTGCCGGTCGCAGTTTAGAAGAAGTTGGCGAACATGCAGCTACGTTAACCAAAGGTGAACCTGGCACTATGCATGGTTTCCATTCCTACATGCTTAAAGATGAGCAAGGAGAGCCTGAGCAAGTTTACTCAGTCGCTAGTGGCTTAGACTACCCCTCGGTTGGGCCACAACATGCCTACTTAAAAGACTTAGGCCGGGTTCAATATGGTGTAGTAAGCGACAAAGAAGCCATCGACGCTTTTTTTGAGCTCTCGCGTTTAGAAGGCATTATTCCAGCAATCGAATCTGCCCATGCTGTGGCTCATGCTATCAATTTGGCTAAGCAAGGTAGTAAGGGCTCTATTCTAATTAACTTGTCTGGCCGAGGCGATAAAGACATCGACTTTGTGGTAGAGAAGTACGGTAAAGAATACGGAATAGAATCGCTGCTATAAGCGGTAAAATTGGGTAAATAAAAAAGGCCACAAGTGAAAGCCTGTGGCCTTTTTTAGTTTGGAGAAAGCCAGTTTAGAATTTATAAGCTACGTTGAGCATTGGCCCGCGATAGTTATATTTTAAAGTGGTTTCATTCCATTCCGCTTCAACTAGGTAGTAGTTATAACCTAGCTCAACATCCCAATTTGGGTTGATATGGTAAGAGATAGAGGCGTTTAAATCGGCTAAGTAACCACTAGTATTGTCTATAGATATATAGAAGAACTGAGTATGTGCACCAATTGTCCAATCTTCCGATAAGTCATAATCCGCCCATAGCCCTATATCAGGCAATGGAGCAGTGGTTGACTCATCTACTACTTCGCCGTTGGTATTGGCGCTGTCACAAGTAATGGTTCCACTATTATCAACACAACCAGCTATCTCGCCGCTAAAGCCCATTTCAATGAACATAACGTGCAAGCCTAAAGAACCACCAATTTCGGCACGCTCTGTTTTATAGAAAGAGTAACCATAACCAGCGCGCAAAATGTCAATGTCCATGCGAGTATCAATAGATGCGCCTACCAGGATACCTTTATCAGGATTATTAGGAAGGGTGTAACCAAAGGTTGATTTAGTAGTGGCTTGCCGATGTAAGCGACGCCAATCGGCATAGACATAGTGGCGTTCGTTAAACTTATAGCCGGCTTCGAAGAAAGGAAGAAACTGAGATTCTTCAAGGTTGAAGGTGTCTTCAAAGTCCAGTTTTAGGTCACTACCATCAAATGCTTTAGTTGATATAGATGAATCGGTTTGCGCCCAAAAGCCACCGGCTTTTATCACCCATTCACCGGCAAAACTGGTAGAGCTAAAGCTTGCTACTAGGGCAGCAAGAGGGAGCCACTGCTTGGTTTTCATATACTATCCTTGTATCGCAGTACTAAAACAGAGCTACAGATGCGCTGTTCTATAATTTATCACTTCATTGTGAGCTATTAGTTAGTATAAGCACTTAAATCTGATAGTAAAATATAAACAAGCCACTATTCTTAAGGGGCGGTTTGATTTATTTTAAACCGTTCAGTTAGTCTGCATGTACAGCTTATTTACTACTTTGTTGGTTGGAGAAAGTGATGTTAAAGGAATTAACGCGTTATTGTGGTGCTCTGGGCTTAGCAGCATTGTTAGTCTGCGCTCCAATAACTTCGGCTATGGCAGTCGATTCTGGGAGTGACCAAGCTACCTTGTTGTTGGATAAATACCAGCGCCAGCAACAGCGAATCGAAAAAATAAAAGCCAATATCGACCAAGTCTCAAGCATTGAGCAGGCGGCTATCTCTCACCGTTTGTTAGAACGCCATTTACATGCTTTTGAAACCATCAATCAGTTGTCTCAATATTTAATTGAGCAAAAGGCCTTAGGTCTGGCCGATGAGCAGGTATTGGCAGAAGTTGAGCAAATTATTGCCCAAAATAACCAAGATTTAGTGAATGGTATCGAAAAGCAGCAGCTTGAGTTTAATAAGGCTTACGCCGAAGAAGAAGCTGATGGTATTAAAGCTTTCCAACTTTATATCGAACACCTCGCTAGTTCAGACCTTATCTATACTGCCATGGTGCAGCAAATATCAAATCAGCAAGCTTTAGGTTTTAGTGTTGATACTGAAAAAGAGTATTTGATCGATCGACTATATACCCGCGCCGAGTCTTTCTCTGGCATGGTGGGCTTAGTTGGTAAAAAGCGCGAAGAACTAGGTAAGCTAATTAAAATTACGCCAGATGATCAAAGCCTTAAAGACCAACTAGCGGTTGTTACCGAGCAGCTTGCGGTTGCCGGAGAAAGCTTCAAATTAACCGTGGATTTGCTTACTCAGTTGGGCTTTAACGCATCGTTCTACCAGCAAACCTTACTTAAGCTGGGTGGCCAAATTACTACCGATGTTCTGGATGTAAACATATTAGGTGGCATAGCAAAACGTTGGTTAGAACGTTTATCTGAATACTTTGTAGAACACGGTGGCGAATGGATTTTCAAGTTATTTTTGCTGGTGGCTATTTATTACATTTTCCGTTCTCTATCGCGTTTGGTGCGTAAACTTATGACTAAGAGTTTGGATTCTTCCAAACTAAATTTGTCGTCATTAATGAAAGACATGATTATCTCCTCGGTCGCACGGGTGGTCATCATTATAGGAATACTGTTTGCGCTCGCCCAAGTGGGAATTTCGCTGGCACCTATTCTGGCTGGTTTAGGTGTAGCCGGTTTCATTATCGGTTTTGCTTTACAAGATACTCTAGGTAACTTTGCTGCTGGTTTGATGATTCTGATCTATCGTCCTTACGATGTAGGCGATATGGTAGAAGTGGGCGGTGGGGTATTTGGTAAAGTGAAAAGCATGAACCTTGTGTCTACCACTATTCTTACCATCGATAACCAAACTTTGGTTATACCCAACAGCAAAATTTGGGGTGACGTTATTAAAAACGTTACTGCACAAAAGCTGCGTCGGGTGGACTTGGTATTTGGTATTGGCTACTCAGACGATATTGAAAAGGCTGAAGCAGTATTAAATGAACTGCTAGAAAAACACCCGATGGTATTGCCAGAACCAGAGCCTACGGTGAAGTTGCATGTACTTAACGAGTCTTCAGTTGATTTCATTGTTCGCCCTTGGGTTAAAACCGATGATTATTGGGACGTATATTGGGATATTACTCGCGAAGTGAAAATGCGCTTCGACCGTGACGGTATCTCAATTCCGTTCCCGCAGCGCGATGTGCATTTTTATCCTGCCACTAGCGAAGCAGCGCAAATCGAGAAATAGCTAGGGTCTGTTGATCTTTGCTGATGGTTTTTGCAGCAATTTATTAGCTATTTAGGCAAGGCAGTGAGTGTGCAGTTAAGTGGGCTTAATAATCACTCGCTAACGCTGAATAAATGGCTAATAAATGCTGCCCGAAGGGTTCGGATAAGCGGACTTTACTCTTTGTTAAGCACTTCTTGCTTAGCCCACTAGGCTTCCAAGTACTCGCCGCGATTAAAGCCCGCTTATCTCGAAAAAAATTTCAACACCAAAGATCAACAGTCCCTAAAAAATCAAAGGCTTGGTTTTTATTTCCAAGCCTTTATTGTTTTTGATTCTGGCTACCGCCGCTGAATAACTGGAAAATTTGGCTAAAATAAGTAAAATAGCGCTTCATTTTTGAGCAGAGGTTGTTGCAGTTCGTGAGTCGTCAACGCGCCCTAGAAAAAATAGCTAAGTGTTTAGAGTTGGGTAACTCCTCAAATGTACATGAGGCCGCTCAAGCTATTCGTATGGCTCATCGGCTTATGCTTAAACATGGTCTAGAACAAGCTGATATTGAGCTTATTCAAATGGGTAAAACCTCAACCCAAACCTTGTTACCTGCCAATGTTAGTGAAAATATTCTGCGGATTATCCGCGGCATTAATAGCCGTTTTGGGGTTGAAGCGGTATTGGTTAATCATAAAGGTTTAAAACGCGCAGAGTTTGTTGGACATGCTGACCGTGCGGTATTTGCGGCTTTTGCTTTTGACATTGTTTATCGTGAAATGAACCAGCAAGTAGGCTCTTTTAGAAATAGCTTTGCTGGCTCGGGCACCGACAATGTAACAGTGGCGCGCCGAGTTACCTCGTTCACCGCTGGTTGGTTAGAAGGAGCGCTAGAAAAACTGCCTGACCTCACCACTAATGGTCGTAATGAACATATGGACGACTATCTTGATGAGATGTTTGAAAAGTTAGACCGCGAAACCTTTAAAGCTAAAATTAAGGCGTCGATGGGGCAACTTACCCCAGACTTTCAAACCGGCATGAAAAAAGGCCGAAAACTGTCAGTTAATCGGCCTGTAGAAGGCGCTCGCGCCGCATCTTTATTGCGTTAGATACCAGCTTGCTTAGTTGAAGCAAGCTGCCTATTTATCTAACTTACTTTTAGTATTTTACTCGTGTTGGTATGACCGGTTTGGTCGAATACGTCGCCGTGAGTCAGTATTACCAAATCCCCTTTGCTCAAGTAACCTTGCTCTTTCAGTTGTTCAATCGCTATTTTTGATACTTGTATAATGTCTTCGCTGCTTTCATCAAAGTGAATTGGGTATACACCGCGATACAAAGCACAGCGGCTTAAGGTATTGGCATGACGAGACAATGAGAATATTGGCAAGCCACTACTTAAGCGAGACATTAACAGTGGTGTGCTGCCGGACTCGGTTAACGCAATAATAGCCTTCATGCCCTTCATGTGGTTGGCAGCAAACATGGTGCTCATGGCTACCGTTTCAGAAATGCTCTCAAAGGTATCGTTAATGCGGTATTTAGAAACGTTAATGCTGCGTTGTTTTTCTGCCCCTAAACATACGCTGGCCATAGCTTGTATTGTCTCGATAGGGTATTGGCCTGCAGCTGTTTCGCCAGAAAGCATCACAGCATCGGTACCATCTAGCACCGCGTTAGCTACATCCATAACCTCAGCACGGGTTGGCATTGGTGCGCTAATCATCGATTCCATCATTTGAGTGGCGGTAATTACTGCTCTATTGTATTTTCGAGTGAGGCGAATAAGGGTTTTTTGTACACCCACTAATTCGGCATCGCCAATTTCTACCCCTAAATCACCACGTGCAACCATTACCGCATCCGACGCTTTAATAATATCGATCATCGCTTCTTCGCTTGCTACTGTTTCGGCGCGTTCTACCTTGGCAACTAATTTTGTGGCTAAACCTGCTTGTTGAGTAAGGCGACGAGCATAATGCATGTCTTCGCCACTATTGGGGAATGATACAGCGAGGTAGTCCACTTCAATTTTGGCCGCGGTTAAAATGTCGGCTTTATCTTTATCGGTAAGTGCAGCTGCAGATAAGCCACCGCCGAGTTTGTTTATGCCTTTATTGTTAGATAAAACGCCGCCAATGGTGACTTCGGTAGTCACTTGGCTGTCTTTTACCGCCGTTACTTTAAGTTGAATACGGCCATCATCGAGCAATAAGATATCACCTGGTTCAACATCCTTAGGCAGGTGTTTGTAATCTAGGCCTACTTGTTTTTCATCGCCTAAACCTTTGTCTAGCTCACTATCTAAAATAAAGCTGTCGCCTACATTTAGGTTTACTTTGCCATCTTTAAAGGTGGAAACACGAATTTTGGGGCCTTGTAAGTCGCCCAGTATCGCAATGTGTAGTTTATGTTTGCTGGCTAACTCTCTCACTTTGGCTGCGCGTGCCAAATGATCTTCTGCGGTTCCATGAGAGAAGTTAAGGCGCACCATATTTGCACCACTCAATATCAGTTGTTCCAGTACATCGTCTCGGTCGGTGGCGGGGCCTAAAGTTGTGACTATTTTAGTACGTCTTAACATGTTGCTAATCCTTAAAAATTGATGAGATGTTTGCTTGAATTCGCTGATGCTGATTTAAGTATATGTAAACCAGCTTGTCCCTTGGTTTTTTTTTGTCTCTCAAGTACATTGCGCATTAGGGATATTATTTGCTGTGGGGTGACAGAATGAAACAGGCAATCTTGGCAGAAATGAAGGTTTTGCCAGAAATTGATCCAGAGTTTGAAGTTAAACGTCGAATCGACTTTATAAAAGCGCGTTTAAAACAAGCTGGTTTAAAAACACTAGTACTTGGTATTAGTGGCGGTGTTGATTCAACAACCACTGGTCGCTTAGCGCAGTTGGCAGTTGAACAGCTTAATAATGAGAGTAATAGTGAAGACTACCGCTTTATTGCCATGCGCTTACCTTTTGGTGAGCAAAAAGATGAAGCCGATGCGCAGCTAGCTTTAGGGTTTATTAAACCCTCACATATTGTTACCACTAATATCAAAGCAGGTACCGAAGGCTTGCATACTAGTGCTAGCGAAAGTTTGGTGGCTGCTGGTTTAGATTTACCTGCCCAAGCTGCAGTCGACTTTGCCAAAGGCAATGTTAAGGCTCGTATGCGCATGATTGCCCAGTATGAAATAGCTGGCTTAAGTGGTGGCTTGGTTATTGGAACCGATCACTCAGCTGAAAACTTAACGGGTTTTTATACTAAGCATGGTGATGGTGCGTGTGATTTAGTGCCTATCTTTGGTTTAAACAAACGCCAAGTTCGCCAGGTTGCAGATTATTTAGGCGCACCGGAGAAGCTGATTGGTAAAGCGCCAACGGCCGATCTTGAAGAAGACCGTCCGCAATTACCCGATGAAGTGGCATTAGGTGTTACTTACGACCAAATTGATGACTTCCTAGAAGGCAAGAAAGTAGCCGACGAAGTTGAGCAAAAACTTATTGGTATTTACCAACGTACCCAACATAAACGTCAGGCCATTCCTACCATTTACGACTAAGCCTGTAACAGTGACAAATTAAGCCGAAGTAATTAGGCTTCGGCTTTGTTTGATCTGCATCTTGTATTGCTGAGTCTACATGTTGTCTAATTGCAGCCGAATTTTTAGAGGAACTCGCTTTGGGCAACGCCATCATATTTAGTCTTGATCTATTTGGTACCGCAATATTTGCCATTTCTGGGGTATTGATAGCTAGTCGTCGCCGAATGGATTTGTTTGGTGCCTTGGTGCTTGCCTGTGTTACCGCCATTGGCGGCGGTACTATCCGCGATATGGCTTTAGGTGCTAGCCCAGTATTCTGGGTAGAGAACGGTTTGTATTTGTGGGTAATTCTTGGAGCTAGTTTAGGCTCGGTATTGTTGCTTAATAACTTTCCTACGCCTCCTCGCTGGTTACTGCCGGTAGCTGATGCTATAGGTATGGCGGTATTTATGGCGATTGGTGCTGACAAAGCATATCAATATGGGTCGCCAATGATTGTAGCCGTTACCATGGGAGTGATTACCGCCTGTGGTGGAGGCATGATCCGTGATGTATTAGCCAATCAAGTTCCTTTAGTACTGCAACGTGAGGTGTATGCCACTGCTTGTATTGTTGGTGGGCTGGTTTGGGTGGCTACTTTATACCTACAGTTTTCGGATACTATTGCTACAAGTGCTTGTATTTTGACCGCTTTGCTTATTCGTTTAGTGGCCATTCGCTACCATTTATCACTACCTAAACTTGCCAAAAATCGTTAGTTAGCGATAAATGCCGATAGATGGTGTGAGATATCTCTTACAAGCTTGTGCGTTAAAAGCAGCTTTGCTTACAGTTGTTAAAAATAAATTTTCTTTTAAATTAATGGTTTAGTGTTTTTGTAAGAATTTGTAAGTAAAAAAATGAAAGTTTTTTGCTTACGCGGCTTTTTCTCAAACTTAGATTCCGTATAGTTGTTTGTGCACGGAGGCACTGACGTTTATCAGGATGAGAAACGTAGCAGGAGCTAAAAAGGAACAGCTACAGGAAGTAGCAAGGGACACCTCCTAGGAAGGAGACGTGCAACTGGTATGGATGACCGGTTATGCCATAGAAGGCTAAAGGACAGCTCAAAGGATTTGAGAAAAGGATAACTACAGGACGTAGTAACACAGTCAAAAAGGATTGCAGGGAGCAACTACCCGTTCACGGATTTGAGCGATATGACTACTAGGGGCGACACGAAAGTGTCGCCCCGACCTTTTTCTAAACCCAGCCAAGTGCTGGGTTTTTTATTGTCTGCACTTTTTCATCGATTTTAGATGAATAATTAAGATTAAAAGTGTTTTATTAGGTTTTTATTCTTTTAAGGCGTCTTTGTTTAGACTTATTGAGAATTTTAGCGTGCTGAATTTAGATGCTTGTTTGGCGATCGACCAAAGGCCGTGTGAGAGATCGACCATTCAAACAAGCCGATAAATCTCTTTGTTTATGAGCCTTAAAATAATTTTTTATTTATTATTCAATGGTTTATTATTTTTTACCTCTTAAGTAATAGATTTATTTAGATGTTTTTGTTTCTGGCCTACTGGGCTTTAATTGGGATGAGCGTAAAGTATCAACCATCAGGACGAACCAAGATTCAGGAAGAATTAGGCAGGACGCCGAGGTATTTAGGACGCAGCGCTCAGGATGAGCAGGCTTATCAAGGTAGATGAGTTTGGATGTCAGCATAGGATTGCTAGAAAGCAAAATACCAAATAGCTTCAGGACGAAGTATAGGGATACCTCCAGGACGGAGAGAGCAAGTGTTTAGGATGAACGCTTATGCCATAGAAGGCTAAAGGACAGCCCAAAGGAACTGGGAAGAGGAAACGCTAAGGAATAGTGTGAAACAGTCAAAAAGGATTGCAGGGAGCAATTAACGTTCATGGAATAGAGCGATATGACTACTAAGAGGGCGACACGTATGTGTCGCCCTTTTTCTTTGCCTGCTATTTATTGTTAGGGTTTATTACCTATCTGCAGAGCTTTTAATGGATAACCTGTAATTGGTTGGATTTTTATATTGTTAATCTAGATCTGGTAGTTTCTTTATCTGCTATTGCCTGTGTGAGAGATCCGCCCGAGCTGTAGCGGGTAATTTCACTTGTTTAATAAGCCTTAACTAAACTAAGTTTATATATTTCAATGTCTTATGTTTTCTATCATGGTTTTTTGTAGCTAAAACCAAAATTATTTTATTTTGGCTACTGGGATTAAGGGCTCATCGGCGTAAAGTATCAACCATCAGGACGAGCCAAGGCTTAGGAAGAGTCAGGGCAAGATGCCAAGGTATTAGGAAGCATTGCTTAGGAAGAGCAGGTTTATCAAGGTAGATAAACTTTAGGATGTCAGCACAGGAGTGCTAGAAAGCAAAATACCTCAAACTTTCAGGATGAAGTTAAAGGATACCTCCAGGACGGAGAGAGCAAGTGTTTAGGATGAACATTTATGCCATAGAAGGCTAAAGGATAGCTCAAAGGAACTGGGAAGAGGAAACGCTAAGGATTAGTGTGCAACAGTCAAAAAGGATTGCAAGGAGCAATTACTGTTCACGGAAAAGAGCAATATGACTACTTAAAAAGGCGACACATACGTGTCGCCTTTTTTCATTTTTGCGAAACTAAGATTGCGAATGTTGCCACCAGCTGTTTTTGCTCATCAAGCATATCAATATGATTAAGCTCGCTAAGCCCGCTAAGGTGTGAGCAATAATAATCGCCAAAAATATTACTTTGCTGCTTCCCCACATTGCCCCGATGTAAATAGCTGGCAACATAAAACCAAATAACCTAATTAGGTTTATTGCCATTGCTAACAGTGGCTTAGCTAAGGCATTTAAGGTCTGAGCTAGCAATAAGGGCACAGCCATCATGCCGTAGCAAAAAGGTACTAACTGTAAGTAATATTGGCTAAGTTCAGCCACTTCAGTATCGTGATTAAAGCTATAACTCACTAAAGGGGCCAAGGCGTACATTGCGACAGCCAGCAGTAGTTGCCAAACCACCGCTAGCCGAATGGCATGATGAACGATTTGTTGGGCGCGTTGTGCTTTGCCCGCTCCCACGTTTTGTCCAACTAACATCGGAATCACCGAGTTAATCGCCATCACTCCAATAAACAATAAGGCTTCTACCCGGGTAGCAAAGCCATAGGCTGCTACGGTTGCTGTACCAGCACTGGCCAAAATTACCAAAGTTATAGTGGTAGCTATGGGAGTAAGCAGCTGAGAAAATACCGCCGGAATGGCTATGCTAAGCAGCTTTTTCCAAGAGGCGAAAAGCTGTTGAATGGTGCAAACTTCAAAACGTAGTAGTTTTAATTTAAAACTAAGCAAATAAACAGCAACACTAAAAGTGAGTGCCCAAGCTACAGCAGTGGCTAAAGCGGCACCTTGCACCCCCATGGCTGGCACAGGCCCCCAGCCAAAAATAAAAATCGGGTCCAATATGCCATTTACGATACCTGCAACCAGCATCACTATACTGGGGGTTTTACTGTCGCCACTCGCTCTTATGGCGCTATTGCCCACCATAGGTATCACTAATAGCGGAACCGAGAGATACCAAATTTGCATATATTGCTCAATATAGGGCATTACTGGTAATTCGGCGCCTAAGTGGCTGAAAAGAGGATAAATGCTGAAATAACCCAAGCTCGCAATAGCAATAATTAGCAGTAGGCTAAACAATAAACTATGGCTAGTGAGCTGGGCCGCTTGCTGATGTTGACGAGCCCCCAGTAGCCGTCCTACATGGGACGACAAGCCAATGCCTAAGCCCATAGCAACACTGGTGATGGCAAAGGTTATGGGAAAAGTAAAAGATACGCCAGCCAACGCATCGGTGCCGAGCATGGCAACAAAAAAGGTATCAACAAGGTTAAAAAAGATGATCGCAAAAATGCCAACTAAGGTTGGACTGGCCTTATTGATAATAAGCGGCGTGATGGGGGCATCAAGCAAATACTGGCGTTGTTGTTCCATTAACTTGCAGCTGGGAAATTGAGGCTCCAGTATACGTGGCTCAAAGGCTAAGCGAAAGAATCTGCATTAAGCCTTAAAAACTGCCAATAATTGTTTAAATTTTAATCATTATTGTTGTTTTTAAGAGCAGAAAACGGTAAATTGCGGCTTCCTTAATAGCGAGAGAAGTTATGTCTCAGTTTGACAGTATTCGCCCTTATCAAGATTCTGAAGTAAAAAGTACACTGCAACGCCTCATTAATGATCCCGAATTTATCACTACTTTAATTAAGTTTCGTTACCCTAAAGCCAGTGGTGCCTTTCTCTCGCTAACGTCTTTTGCCTTGCGCCAAGTACTTAAATTTAAAGTAAGAAACGTAAAAAGTGTTTACGACTTTCAAGTAATGGTAGAGCGCTATATGGCGCACATGATCAAAACTACGACTTCGCAACTAAGCTCTAGCGGATTGGACAGCCTAGATTTATCTAAGCCGCACTTGTTTATCTCAAATCATCGCGATATTGCGCTAGACCCTGCTTTTGTGAACTACTTGCTGCATATAAATGGCCAAGACACGGTACAAATTGCCATTGGTGACAATTTATTAAGTAAGCCTTGGGTGTCTGATTTAATGCGCCTTAACCGCAGTTTTATTGTTAAGCGTTCAGCTTCTGCTAAACGTGAAAAGCTGGCTAACTTAAAAGAGTTATCTGCGTATATTCAACATACCCTAGCGAGCACTGGCGACCATATTTGGATTGCTCAGCGTGAGGGGCGCGCCAAAGATGGATTAGATCTGACTAATTCGGCACTTATTTCTATGCTGGCTTTAAACAAACCTAAGCAGCAAGAATTTGCCGATTACATCAAAGAGCTAAACATTGTTCCTGTGTCTATTTCTTATGAATTTGACCCTTGTGATGTGGCTAAAGCTAATGAGTTAGTGTCGCAAAACCAACATGGCGAATACCAAAAAGAAGAGCATGAAGACATTTACAGCATCTCTCGCGGTATTGTTGGCCAAAAAGGTCGAGTGCATGTGCATTTTGCAGAACCACTAGCCGGTGAATATGAAAATGCCAAAGATGTGGCAGAAGCTTTAGATAAAGCGATTATTGGCAATTACCAGCTGATGCCTACCAACTGGATTGCCCTTGGTGATGCTATCCCAGAAGAAATTCCTGCTAACGAGTTGGCTGAAGCAAAGCGCTATTTTGAAGCGAAGACTCGCGATATTAGTGCAGAGGTCCGATCTCAGCTGTTCGAAATGTACGCAAACCCTATTCGTGCTAGACAGCAACTATCTGAATAATAAGGTTAATAAATTGTTCATATGGCTTTGGCACTATAGGTGCATACCCCTAATTAGGTATCAAAATTTAGGGGTATGATATGTTCCGTACAAAAACTAGCCAAACTATTGCCAATGTATTGTCTGACCAAGAAAAATTAGAACAGCTATTGTCGTTGATGTTACCTGACGAAGTATCTGAGCTTGACCAACTTGGCGCACAGCATTGCCGCAGAAAACGCCAAGCTAGTGGGCGTTCGCACTCAATTTCGGCTAAATTTTAGTCATTATCTGTTAATAAACTTACTGTGTAATAAGCTGTTACTGATAAACTATAGCGAAAGAGCCAACTAATAGGCTTTTCATCTCAGTTAATAGCAAAAATAAGACAGCACAGTATATGGCCACAAAAACTCAAGCGGGTGTTTCATTTCCACTCGGCGCGACTTACCAAGGTAAGGGCGTTAATTTTAGTATTTTCTCTAAAAATGCTACGGGAGTTACCCTTCTATTATTTAAAGAAGTTAACTCTCGTAAGCCTTTTGCCGAGTTCCCTTTAGACCCAAATACCAACAAAACAGACCATTACTGGCATATTTTTGTTGAAGACTTAGAAGTAGGAACGCTCTACGGCTTTCAAGTAGACGGTCCTTGGCAACCAGAACGCGGTTTGCGCTTTGACTCAAGTAAAGTTCTGCTAGACCCTTACGCCAGAATCACCCATTTCCCAGATAACTATTTACGTCAGGTGGCGTCACGCCATGGTCATGTAAATACTAACCAATGTATTAAAGGTGCAGTGGTGGATTTGCGTGGCTTTGATTGGCAGGGCACTCAGCCAATTAAACGCTCATTGCAAGATACCGTTATTTACGAAATGCATGTAGCGGGTTTTACCAAGCACCCGTCTTCGGGTGTAGCGGAGCATAAACGCGGTACTTACGCTGGCGTTATCGAAAAAATTCCTTATCTAAAAGAGCTGGGCATTACCGCTATTGAGTTAATGCCGGTGCAGCAGTTTGACTTACAAGATGCACCATTGGGTAAGCAGAACTATTGGGGTTATAGCCCAATTAACTTCTTCTCCCCACATACCGCTTACAGCTCAGATAAAAGTGTCTGTGGCGCCTTTAACGAATTTAGAACCATGGTGCGTGAGCTACATAAAGCTGGCATTGAGGTGATATTGGATGTGGTGTTTAACCACACAGCCGAAGGCGGACACGACGGCCCAACGCTCAGCATGAAGGGTTTGCAAAACGATACCTACTACATGTTAGAAAATGAAAAGCGTTGGTACAGTAACTACTCGGGTTGTGGTAATACTTGTAATGCTAACCACTCGGTAATGCGCCGCATGATTCGTGATGCACTGCGTTTTTGGGTAAACGAAATGCATGTAGATGGCTTCCGCTTTGATTTAGCCTCGGTACTGGCGCGTGACTCTAAGGGTCATGTAATGAAAGAGCCACCACTGCTTTGGTCGATTGATTCAGATCCTTCTTTAGCTGGCACTAAAATCATTGCCGAAGCTTGGGATGCCGCGGGCCTTTACCAAGTAGGCGAGTTTGTCGGTGACCGCTGGAACGAATGGAACGGTAAGTTCCGCGATGATGTGCGCTCGTTCTTTAGAGGGGATTCTGGTGTAACGGGTAAGTTTGCTTCACGCTTGTTGGGTAGCCCAGACATTTACTACAAAGAAAACCACTCGCCGCAACGCTCGGTTAACTTAGTCACTGCGCATGATGGATTCACCTTAAACGATCTAGTGAGCTACAACGATAAGCACAACCTAGAAAATGGTGAAAACAACCGTGATGGTGATAACCACAACATTAGTTATAACCACGGTGTAGAGGGGCCAACCCTAAACCCAAAAATCAACGATCTGCGTGAACAGCAAATGAAGAACTTCTTTGCTACTTTGTTGCTCTCTTTAGGTACGCCAATGATTACCATGGGCGATGAAGTAAAACGCACTCAAAACGGTAATAACAATGCTTACTGCCAAGATAACGAGTTATCCTGGTTTGACTGGAGCTTGGTGGACAAAAACCAAAACTTGCTGCGCTTTGTTCAAGAGATGATTAAGTTACGTCGTTATGACGATGTGCTTGAAGAGAAGATCCACTTGAGCCTGTCGGATGTGATTCATGATGCCAATATCGAATGGCATGGTGTGCATCAAGGTCAGCCCGATTGGTCTGAACATAGTCACTCTATCGCGGTTACTTTATTAGACCCATACTCAAAAGACCGCTTATACATGGTGTTTAACTCCTACTGGGAAGAGTTAGAGTTTGAAGTACCGTGCATTGAAGGACATTGGTTTAAGCTTGTTAATACCGCAGCCAAACCGCCAGAAGATGTTTATGACTTTAAAACCGCGCCCATGTTAGAAACGGGCTCAGTTAAAGTGGCTGCACGTTCGGTAATGGTATTTGTGGCGAACCCACAAATTGAAAAACGTAGCGAGAGAGTTTAACTCGCTGCTTTACTGGTTTGTGCAGGGCAATAAAACTTTGCCCATGAAGAATGGGTAGTGTGTGAATAGCTAAACACGCTACCCAACATTAATACCAATAATAGTACTCTTACACCCATCGAAAAAAACGCCATTGTGTTGCCCTCTTTGCCTCCATCCATGTGACTTGTTTGCCATTATGATTTGCTATTTTGAGGCTAGTATCTAACGAAAGTTTCATTATTTTAATAAGTTATGGACTTTTGTTTGATAAAAGTGAGCTAGGTTGGATTTTTATTCTAATGTTACAAAAAACGCTTTGTTCGTGAAAAGTCAATTTAATTTGCCGTTATAGGGATAATACAAGCTGTTAATTCACCCTGTTTCACCAATCTAGAAAGTAACTTTAGGCGCTATATGAACAAGCAATCTGGCTTTACTCTCATCGAATTAGTAATAGTAATTATCGTTTTGGGAATACTCTCTGTGGTGGCTGCACCAAAGTTCCTAAATCTTCAAAGCGATGCAAAAAAAGCAACCTTAGAGGGGGCTGCAGCTGCAGTAAAAACCTCTGCTGACTTGGTATTTAACCAAGCGGCTATTGATGGCCTAGAGCAAGAATCACGTGCGAGGTAGAAACGAGCTTGGGTATTGTAGAAGTAAAAGATGGTTACCCAGAGGCGCACGGTGAAGACTACCTCGGTATGGAGTCGTTGATTGAAACTGACTTAGAAATGCAGTTTGTGGATGGCAGTTCGCGCTTGTATATCGGTTATGTCTCTGGCGATAAAGATGTTAATGATAGCGGATGTTTTGTTACTTACACTGAAGCGGGAGGAACCCTTAACCCTAGTGAGTCAAACTACCTGGTTAGTATTGACGACAGCGAGTGTTAAGCGCCGAATGAAGAACATGCATATTGAAAAATTAACAAAAACTATCAAAATGCGAACCATGGTCGTTCGTGCCATGTTTGCTTCTATCAGTTTGTTGTTGCTGGTTTCAGCCTCTTTAGAAGCAAAACCTTTTCTACTGGGTTAACTAGAACAAACCTAATTGCGCAGAGGTTATTTGCTCAAAATCCAAATCAATGAAGGGCAAAATAGCATCGGCAATCGGCTGTAGCTGTTTGTCTAAGTAATGTTGATAGTCAATTTGGCTAACTCGGTTAGTTAGCGGCTCAGGCCCATTTATGGTCATCCAATAGGCAATACTGCCTTTATTTTGATACTGCAGTGGTTTACCTAGGGCTTGGTTATGTTCGTCGGCGAGCCGCGCTGCTCGCACCTGTGGCGGCACATTCTTCACGTACTCGGCTAACTTGCGGCGTAAACGCTTACGGTAAATAAGTTGCTGGTCGTACTCGCCAGCCATTAGCTTATCCACGGTATCGAGAACAAACTGGCGTGGATCTTGGTCAGAAAAAACTCGCTCGAGCAAACCGGTTTGAAATATCTTCGCCATCTCTGTCCAATCTGAACGTACGGTTTCTAAGCCTTTGATGACTAATTGCTTATCGTTGGTTAAACCTGCATAACGCTTTTTACTGCCGGTTTCAGAGCCGCGAATGGTTGGCATTAGAAAGCGAGAAAAATGAGTCTCAAATTCAATTTCTAGGTGACTATCTAACTGCATTTCTGAGGCTAGCTTGTGCTGCCAATATTGATTTATACCTTGCGCCAGTTGTTGGCCTATTTGTTTGGCTTGCTCTGCGTTCAAATCTTGATTTAGCCAAACAAAGGTAGAGTCGGTATCACCATAAATCACTTCATGGCCCTGCTCGCTGATCCACTCTGCTGTTTCTTGCATTAGCTGGTGGCCGCGCATAGTGATTGAGCTGGCTAAGCGGGGATCGTGAAAGCGGCAACCAGTAGAGCCTAGCACTCCATAAAAGCTATTCATTAAAATTTTGATCGCCTGTGAGCGAGCGCTGTCTTGATCGGCCTTGGCTTGATCGCGCTGCAGCCAAAGCTGATTAATGATCTCTGGTAAAAAATGTTTATCGCGGCTAAATACTCCGCCTCTAAAGCCTTCAATGGCATTGTCGGGGCTAGCTAGCCCTTCAATTAAGCCCAGCGGATCAATTTTAAAGGTACGAATGATAGAGGGGTACAGGCTTTTAAAATCGAGTACTAGCACATTGTTATACAAGCCTGGTTTAGAGCTCATCACATAACCGCCGGGGCTATCGGCGATAAAGTCTCGGGTAAGATTTGGCGCTACATAGCCAGCTCGGTGCAATTTAGGCAAATATACATTGGTAAAGGCGGCCACCGAGCCACCACTTCTATCCAGCATTAGTCCAGTAAGTTGGCTGCGCAAACATAAGTATTCAAGGATTTGCGTATGCTGGAAGATGTCTAACACTAACTTACAGTCTTCGAGGTTGTAGGCGGCAAGCTGGGGTTTGTTGTGAGCAAAGTTATGGTTAATTTCAGCCATACGATCATGCACTTCGTCTACCAACTTGCCGCGCTTAAGCAGTTGCTGGGCAACGTTTTCCAAGCTAAAGCTATCGAAGTGATAAGTAGCTGATTTTAGTGCGTCTATGCCGTCCACTACTACGCGCCCAGGAATGCTAATAAAACCTGTTTGCTCGTTATCGCTTCGCTCGCGCCAACGCGCCACGCCTTGTTGGCGGCCTAAGGCCAGTTTTATCCCATGCAAAGCGGCGCGTTTAACCAGCAACCTAAAATCAAAATTGATGACATTCCAACCAATTATGATGTCCGGGTCGAGTTTTTCTATTACTAGCTCAAGCTGTTTTAGTAAGGCGTACTCATTGGCCAGCCAGGTAATTGGCGTATCAGCGGCTTGCTCACTGCCAATCATAAGCACTTGCTGAAAGTGCTCACCGTATAATCCAATCGAGTAAAGTTGGCCTTTTTCACTGCACTCTATGTCTAGCGATAGCACCGACAGCTTAGGTGTATATTGGGCCGTTTTTATTTTGGCTTGTTGCCAAGCGGGGTAACGTGGATTACTACCTTGGCTGCCAGCAAAAGCCATGCTGCCATAACAAAAGCGTTCGGTAAGAAAGCGTTCATGTAACTTTATGTCGTGTTCAAAGCAGCTTAATCCGGCTTGCTGTAAGTTTTGTGCGGCGCGGTAATGCGCATCGATACTGGCAAAGTACAAGGCAGTAATCGGCTGATGCTGGAAGGTGTTTAACGCTACGCTTTGGTGCTTAAGCAAGTGCTCGCCAACGGTTTCTAGCACGGCATCTAGCTCACTACTTAACACAAAAAATACCGGCTGCTGGTCACTTACTTCTAAACACACCGGGCCTTGGTCACTGGCTAACCAAAGCTGAATATAAGCCCGACCTTGACGATCGTAACTGTTGGTGGTGAGTAAAAAACCTTGTCCTTGCCGCTGCTGGCTTGGCACTGTAAGCCCTCGGTACTGCATTATGCTTGGCAACTTAGCACAAAGCCGAGTGGCATAGCTAATATCCACCAGCATCTTTATTTTGTTTAACTAGGCATTTGTGAATAGTGGTTTCTGCCAAGGTGCTAATAGACTGTGCAGGCATTTAGCTGCACAGTTAAGCTAAAGCCTTTTAGTGAGTGGTAGAATGACAAGTCAATTTGAGCGAATGATGGCGGGTTTAAGTTTTAACCGTTGGGATAAAGACCTAGGCGAGCGTCGTTTAGCTACCCGGCAAATTACTCATAAGTTTAATCAAACTGCACCAGAGCAAAACCAACAGCGCGAAGCGCTAGTGCGTGAGCTGTTTGTGAAGGTAGGTAAAAACATCGAGGTTTGCCCGCCACTCACCGTGGATTATGGCGACACAGTGTTTATCGGCGACGATGTATTTATTAATACCAACTTTACCTTGGTGAATTCGGGAAAAATTACTATTGGTGATCGGGTGATGATTGCACCGAACGTAAGTTTGTTTTCGATTAACCACGCCTTAGATCCTGAGCTACGCAAAACCTACATTAATCAGCAAGGTGAGCGAGAAGTGATTGATTACCCAGCGCCCATCACTATTGGTAACGATGTTTGGATCGGCGGCCATGCAGTAGTTCTGGCGGGTGTAACTGTGGGCAATGGCTCGGTTATCGCTGCTGGTGCGGTAGTGACTAAAGATGTGCCAGCAGGCGTATTAGTGGGAGGCAATCCGGCTAAGGTGATTCGCGAGATACAAGCGGGGGAAACGGTGCGCCAAGCAAGAGCTTAATGCTTGCGAGCTTTATTTTGCAGCTTACTGATTTACCTCAGGGATTAAAAAAAGCTGGCCTAGGCCAGCTTTTTACATTTAACGCAAAGGGTAAGCAGTAAGGCTTAGCTCCAAGCTTTAAAGGTATTAATCAAACCATTGGTTGAGCTGTCGTGGCTGCTTACTTCGCTGCCATCTTTTAGCTCTGGTAAAATTTGGTTAGCTAGCTGCTTACCTAGTTCTACGCCCCATTGGTCGAAGCTGAAGATGTTCCAGATAATGCCTTGTACGAAGATTTTGTGCTCGTACATAGCAACCATGGCACCCAATGAGCTAGGGGTGATTTTCTTAACCAAGATAGAGTTAGTTGGCTTGTTACCGGTGAATACTTTAAATGGTGCTAGCTCAGCTACTTCTTCTGCTGATTTACCGGCTGCTACTAATTCTGCTTCTACGGTTTCGCGTGACTTACCAAAAGCCAAGGCTTCGGTTTGGGCGAAGAAGTTAGACATTAGTTTAGCGTGGTGATCCGACAATGGATTGTGGCTAGTGGCTGGTGCAATAAAGTCACATGGGATTAGCTTAGTGCCTTGGTGAATCAGCTGGTAGAAGGCGTGTTGGCCGTTGGTACCTGGTTCACCCCAAATAATTGGGCCAGTTTGGTAATCAACAGGGTTGCCATTGCGGTCTACGTTTTTACCGTTAGACTCCATGTCGCCTTGCTGGAAGTAAGCAGCAAAGCGGTGCATGTATTGGTCGTAAGGTAGAATAGATACGCTTTCTGCACCAAAGAAGTTGTTGTACCAAATGCCTAACAAACCAAGAATAACCGGTAGGTTTTGCTCTAGCTCGGCTTCTGCGAAGTGCTTGTCCATAGCGTGTGCGCCATCTAACAACTCAATAAAGTTGTCGTAGCCAACAGTAAGGGCAATCGATAAACCAATTGCTGACCAAGAAGAGTAACGACCGCCTACCCAATCCCAAAACTCAAACATGTTGTCGGTATCAATACCAAACTCAGCAACAGATTTAGCGTTAGTAGACAGTGCAGCAAAGTGCTTAGCTACGTGAGCTTGGTCGCCAGCTGCAGCTAGGAACCAATCGCGCGCGCTGTGGGCGTTAGTCATGGTTTCTTGGGTAGTGAAAGTTTTAGACGCTACTAAGAACAAGGTAGTTTCTGGGTCTACTTGTTTTAGGGTTTCGGCAATATGAGTGCCGTCTACGTTTGATACGAAGTAGGTAGTAATGTTTTCTACTTTGTATGCGCCTAGTGCTTCAGTAATCATTACTGGGCCTAGGTCTGAACCGCCAATACCAATGTTTACAATGCTTTCAATTGCTTTACCGGTGTAACCTTTCCATTCGCCAGAATGTACTTTTTCACAGAAGCCTTTCATTTTTTCTAGCACAGCGTTTACTGCTGGCATTACGTCTTCGCCGTCTACCATTACTGGGGTATTGCTGCGATTACGTAGTGCGGTATGTAGTACCGAGCGGCCTTCTGTTTGGTTGATTTTCTCACCAGAGAACATAGCTTTAATTGCGCTATCTAGCTTGGTTTCTTTAGCTAGTGCAACTAACTGCTGCATGGTTTCTTCAGTGATTAAGTTTTTAGAGTAATCTAATAAGATTTGCTCGTTAAACTCTACCGAGAAGCGATTGAAACGGTCTGCGTCAGCGGCGAATAGCTCGCTAAGTTTAACCTCTTTTTGTGCTTCAAAATGCGCTTGTAACGCTTTCCAAGCCTGTGTAGTTGTTGGATTGAGATTGTCCAGCATTGACCTTGTTCCTTAGATGCTTTACCTAGTTGACCGAGTTGCAAGTTTATTGACCAGTACTTGCGGGTAGCACTTTACCCTTTCTGGGAAAAAGGACGCAAGCAATCAGATCAATATTGTGCAAAAGCTTGCGACCTATTTTAGCTAAGTTTGACTATTTTGTATTAAAACCGCGCGTCATGTTGGTGTTTATCCATTTTTTATCAAAGGGTTTTTCTGTTCTCGCTATTCAAGTTGTTGCTACAATGCCCACAAATTATTCGCCTCTCACCTGCAAGGGATCTGTTTTTGCGCAATGTGCAGTTACAAGTAAACACCGAAAACGCCCGTTATTTACTTAACAATGGGCGTTTAGTGGCGTTAATGACCGTTGCGTATAGCCTTATTTGGTGGTGTTTGTTTGCGCCTAGCCTTTCTTCAAGCCCGCATTTGCTGTGGCTGTTTTGCATGTTGACTTTATCGGCCGTATTTTACTTTTTTGCGCGTATTCAAAGCGAAGTAATTGACGATTTTGTCCCGGCGCCGCAACTAACGCGTTACTTTAGTTTGGCCACTAGTTCTGGGGTGCTTTGGGCGGTAGGTATTTTGCTGTTTATGCCGGTGTTACCTGCTTCCGAGCGTTTATTATTGGTGGTGCTGGTGGGCGCGTTGTTGTCGCTGGTGGTGGTGCCAAACTTACTAAGTATTCGTAGCTTTAACGGTTTTAGCATTCCATTGTTATTAGCGTTGTTGGTTTCTATGGTGGAGGCTAGCCGAACCGAGTGGGTGGCTTGTTTGGTATTACTGCTAAGCTGGGGAGTACTAAATATTGTGTTACGCCGCGCCGAAACCTTAGTTAAGGCTAATTTTTCAGAAGGTGCGCTAAATAGAGCCAAGGCTTTAGAGTTGGCCGACAGCCATGCTTTAATGCGCCATCAAAGTGAGCGAGATGCACTCACCGGCCTGTACAACCGGGCTATATTTGAGCAAACACTGGCTTTACATTGGCGTTTAAGCAGCCGGGCAAATACTTCCTTAAGTTTATTGCTGATCGATGTTGATTTCTTCAAGCCTTATAACGATCATTACGGTCATGTTGCAGGCGATCAATGTTTAAGCAAAGTTGCTAATTTGTTTACTCAAGCCTTGCAGCGTGAAGATGATATTGTTGCCCGCTATGGCGGCGAAGAGTTTGTAATGGTATTGCCCAACACCGATACCAAAGGCGCATTGCAAGTTGCTGCAAGAGTTAGAACACTAATGGCCGAGGCTAAATTGCGCCACGAGTATTCGACCGCAGCCAGTTATGTGACCGTGAGCATTGGTATTTCTTGTTTAATTCCAGTGGCTCAGCAAAGCACCAAAGAGATCGTAGATAAAGCCGATAAGGCACTATATAGAGCCAAGCAGTTAGGTAGAAACCAAGCTGTAGTGGCCGCCCGTGGAGAAGTATAATGAGTATGCAGTTGCATCGTATTGAAGAATTAATCGATTTACTCACACCGGTTTGGAAACAACAACCGGAGCTTAACTTAGTAGAAATTATCACTCAAATAGCCGACCAAGCTGGGAACAATAAACCCTTGAGTGAACTGACCGATGACGTGCTTATTTACCAACTTAAAATGCTTACAATTGGTAAAGACGAGATGATTCCTGGCATCGCAAAAGATTGCGAGGATGATTTTAAAACCGCCTTATTAAAAGCACGTGGCGTAAAAGTTTAATTTCTTAAGTGGCAATTGCGTCTGCAATTGCCGTTTTTGCTTAAGCAAAGGCATTAGTCACATCAGTGCCTCCTCTCATAAGGATTGAGTGATGAGTGAACGTATTCCTGTTAAAGACGTCAGCCCCAAACCTCGCGCGGCTAAAAAGCGTGCTCCGGTAGATCGTTACAACCCCCAAGAACAAATTTATGTGCGTGAGCAAAAAGGTGTATTCCAACGCTTGCGTAAGTACATGGGCTGGTTTTTTATCGCGGCTTTTGTGATTGTGCCGTTTATTCCTTACGGCGATCGCCAAGCAATTTTGCTAGATATGGGGGCGCGTCAGTATCACTTTTTTAGCTTAACCCTGTGGCCGCAAGATTTACTATTATTGGCTTGGTTTTTCATTATTGCTGCCTTTGCTTTGTTTTTTATCACCACCTTTTTAGGCCGCGTTTGGTGTGGTTATTTGTGTCCGCAAACGGTGTGGACCTTTATCTTTATCTGGTTTGAAGAAAAGATTGAAGGCAGCGCCAATAAGCGTAAAAAGCTAGATAAATCGCCCTGGAGCTTTAACAAAATTTGGCGAAAAACAGCCAAACATACCGCATGGATTGCGGTGTCGGTATTTACCGCTTTGTCGTTTGCCGCTTATTTTGTGCCCGTTAAACAGCTGTGGTGGGACTTTTTCACGCTAAATGCCAGCGGTGCGGTTAACTTCTCGGTGATTTTCTTTACTGTAGCAACTTATGCCAATGCAGGTTGGATGCGCACCATTGTATGTACTCACATGTGCCCTTATGCGCGTTTTCAGTCAGCGATGTTTGATAAAGACACTTTTATTGTGGGTTACGATGTTGAGCGAGGCGAAAGCCGCGGCCCACGTAAGCGCAATGCCGACCACAAAGCCTTGGGTTTGGGTGACTGTGTAGATTGTGATTTGTGTGTGCAGGTGTGCCCTGCAGGCATTGATATTCGCGAAGGTTTGCAATACGAGTGTATTAACTGTGGTGCTTGTATTGATGCCTGTGACCAAACCATGGAGCGCATGAACTACCCGAAAGGCTTGATTCGCTACACTACCGAGCATAACTTGGCGGGGCAAAAAACCGATGTACTGCGGCCTAAGCTGATCGGTTATGGAGTGGTGTTAAGCGCCATGCTGGTCGCTTTTGTATTCACCTTGTTTAACGTGAAGCCGATGCAGTTAGATGTGCTGCGTGATCGCTCTTCTTTGTACAACGAAACTTCTGAAGGTTTGGTAGAAAATACCTACACCTTAAAGGTGATTAACAAATCCTCTGAAGCGCGCGAGTTCCACTTAAGTGTGCGTGGTTTGGAGGAAGTAGAGTGGATAGGCCAGCAAATTGTCACAGTAAAAGGTGGCGAAGTGTTTAGTTTGCCTATTTCATTGGCGAGCGACCCTTACTTGTTGCCACGTTCGATCACCGATATTGAGTTTGTACTAGAAAGTGGCGATGACCAATTTATCCAAGCTAGTCGCTTTATTAGTGGCGGTTAACGCGGTTTTGGAGAATAAAGTTTGAAACTGGTTCTGGCGTGTTTTGCGTTGTTGTTAGTGCTGCCTTATTTGCTGGCAGCACTCGGTTCGGCAGAGCGAAAACGCCAGTTAGGCACTATAGATAATCAAGATCCCCGCCAACAATCCCAATTGTTAAACAGCCTTGGCCAACGCATCTATGCTTCTCAACAAAACGCTTGGGAAGCCTTAGCTTTGTTTACGGGCAGTTTGCTAATAGCCCATCTTGCAGGGCTTGATTTTAGCTGTATTCAATATGCCGCTCTTTTATTTACCGCTACCCGCTTGTTGCACCCTTGGGTATACGTATTTGGCTTTGCAACCTTGCGTTCGTTGCTAATGCTGGTGGCTTGGTTAAGCTGTATTTATATTGTGGTTCAAGCCTTTTATCAGCTACCTGCTTAGCGCTGGCTAGGGAGCTTGTTTTACTGCTACACTGCGCCGATAATCTCTTGTAAAACTGCCGAGCCATGAGCGCCTTTCTATTTGCCGATTTACACCCCGACACTATTCTTGATGCTATTGAATCTCAAGGTATTTTCCCTAGTAGTGGTTTGTTGGCTTTAAACTCTTACGAGAACCGGGTTTATCAATTTCAAGCCGAAGATGGGCTGCGTTATGTGGTGAAGTTTTATCGGCCAGAGCGTTGGAGCCAAGCCCAGATTCTCGAAGAACATCAATTTAGTTTATCGATGGCAGAAGTAGATGTGCCGATTGTGGCACCGCTAGTGCGAGATGGTCGCAGCTTGTTTGATTATCAAGGTTGGCTGTTTACCATTTTCCCTAGTGTTGGAGGACGCGGTTTTGAGGTAGATAACCTCGACCAAATCGAGCGTGTTGGCCAATACCTAGGGCGCATGCACCAGAAAGTGGGCAGTAAACTGTTTGAGCACCGCTTATCTATTAATACCGAAGAGATGCTCGACCAGCCTTTGGAGTTATTACGTGATTGGCTACCCGAGGGTTTGGCACTGCCATTTTTTACCGTAGCTGAGCAAGTAGCCGAAGCGGCAAAGGCGGCTTATAAACCTAAAACCATTATTCGTTTACATGGTGATTGCCACCCTAGCAACATATTGTGGCGTGATGGTCCGATGCTGGTGGACTTAGATGACGCGCGTAATGGCCCTGCAGTGCAAGACCTATGGATGATGCTGGCTGGAGATGACAATGAGCGCCGCCTGCAATTAGAAGTTCTATTAGAAGGCTATGAGGCCTTTTGTGAATTTGATAGCAGTGAGCTGGCCTTAATTGAGCCGCTGCGCGCTATGCGAATGATTCACTACATGGGCTGGTTAGCACGGCGCTGGCAAGATGCCGCCTTTCAACGCGCCTTTCCTTGGTTTAACTCGCAACGTTATTGGGAAGACCAAATACTCGCGCTTAAAGAGCAGCTTTCGGCTCTGCAGCAAGCGCCATTGTCATTAACTCCCGGTTATTGAGGACTGTTATGAGTGTAGAAATTGAACGCAAGTTTTTGGTTAACAGCGATGCATTTATTGGGCAAGCTAGCGAACAAACTCGAATTGTACAGGCTTATTTAAACAGTGATAAACAACGCACAGTGCGAGTGCGTGTTCGCGGTGAGCAGGGTTTTCTTACCATTAAAGGCAAAAGTAATCAGTCGGGTTTAAGCCGCTATGAATGGGAGAAAGAAATTCCCCTGAGCGAAGCCGAGCAGCTATTAGCACTGTGTGAGCCCGGCGCCATTGATAAAGTTCGCTACTTAGTGCCTGTTGCACATCATGTATTTGAAGTGGATGTGTTTGCTGGAGATAACCTCGGCTTAATTATTGCCGAAGTAGAGCTGAGCAGCGAGCAAGAAAGCTTTGCAAAGCCCGACTGGCTGGGGCAAGAAGTCACTGGCTAAGCTAAATACTATAACTCTCAACTTAGCTTAAATCCTTTCAAAAACTGGTGATAAACAGAGTGTTTGTTCACATTACTTCGGCTTATTTTCGATTTGTACTGGCATCCTGCGCCTAGCCGTATAGGATTGATATAAAAGGTGAATAACTTGTAACGAGGTTGTGAATGACAAACTTTGTCACCCCCGTTGATGCACTAATGCATTGGCAAAAGCAGGATCCGCAGCGCGTTTACCTACGTCAGCCTATTGATGGCGTATATCATGAGAAAACTTGGGCAGTAGTAGCGCGCGAAGCCGGTCAAATTGCTCAAGGCTTATTGTCTCAAGGCCTAGAGCCCGGCGACAAAGTGGCCATTTTAGCTAAAAATAGTGCCGAATGGTTTATTGCCGATCTGGCAATCATGATGGCTGGCTGTGTAAGCATTCCTATTTATTCCACCGCGAGTGTGGATACCATCTCTTTTGTACTTCAACACAGCGAAGCTAAGCTGTTGTTTGTGGGTAAGTTAGACGAATGGGGCAAGCAAGCCTCGGCCGTGCCTATCGGCTTAAAAACTGTTGCGATGCCCTATCCCACCATGCCTTGCCACATTCAATGGAGTGATTGGTTGAAGGAAATGCCGGTGATTGAGAAAAATCATCTGTGGGATGCAAAAGACATTATGACGATTATCTATACCTCGGGCAGTACCGGTGACCCTAAAGGCGCCGAGATTAGCTTTGAGGCATACCGGTATGCCTGTGAACAGCTGATTGATGTGTTGCAAGCTGGCAATGAAGATCGGGTTATGTCGTACTTACCCTTGGCGCATATTACTGAGCGAGTTTACATTCAAGGCACCAGCATTTTTAGCGGTCAATTTAGTGTGTCGTTTGTTGAATCCTTAGATACCTTCCCAGATAACTTGCGCAGCGTACAACCTACTTTGTTTATTTCGGTGCCTCGTTTGTGGGCGCGCTTCCAGCAAGGTGTATTTGAAAAACTGCCACCGAAAAAACTCAAGTTATTGTTATCTATTCCGCTGGTTTCTAGTTTAATTAAGCTCAAAATTAAAAAGGCTCTGGGTTTAAATAAGGCGCGAATTTTAGGTTGTGGCAGTGCTCCGGTAGCACCTTCATTATTGCATTGGTATCAAAGCATTGGCTTAAATATTTCTGAAGCTTGGGGCATGACCGAGAACCTAGCCTACGGCACCTTAAATGTACCTTTTCGAAGTGACAAAATTGGCACCATTGGAAAAGCAGGTCCTGGCGTAGAAATAAAAATCTCTGAGCAAGGAGAGATTCTTGCTAAGGGCGAAGGCATGATGCAGGGCTACTACAAACATGCTGATCTCACTGAGGAGTCCATTGTTGATGGCTGGTTGCATACAGGAGATAAGGGTGAAATAGATAATGATGGCTACGTTAAAATTATTGGCCGTTTAAAAGAAAGTTTTAAAACGGCGAAAGGAAAATATGTAGCCCCCGTTCCTATTGAACAGAGCTTGGCTGAAAATTCGATGGTTGAGCAGGTATGTGTGGTGGGCAGCGCCCTCACGCAGCCTTGTGCTTTGGTGGTGTTAGCAGCTGAAATGAAACAGCATTCGCAAGCGCAAATTGAAGCCAGCTTAAATCGCACCCTTAAAAAGGTGAATGAGCAATTAGAAAGTCATGCCAAGTTGTCGCATGTGGTGGTGGTAAATGAGGATTGGAACGTGGATAACGCCCTGCTTACCCCTACTTTAAAAATTAGACGTAACCAAATTGAACAACATTATTCGGTATTAATACATCAAGATGTAGATACTACTGTAATGTTTGAAATGGGATCTTGGTAAACGTAAATTTGTGTCAACAACATAGTCAACGATTGACCGAGCTGGTGCTAATCATTATGCTCGGTTTTTTATAAAGTTCACTGGAAGGAAATACCGAGTGATGAAAAAACTACTGATTGGTTTAATGGCAATGCTTACTTTGCCAATGGCAATAGCGGCTGACTTTAAAGAAGGCACGCATTACGATGTGATTAAGCAAACTGCTACTGCTAAACCAGAAGTTATCGAGTTTTTCTCGTACTACTGCCCGCACTGTTTTAAATTTGAACCAGTAGCAGAGAGTATTAAAAAGTCCCTACCAGAAGGCGTAGCGTTCAAAAAGAACCACGTAAGCTTTATTGGCGGCCAAATGGGTGAAGAAATGGTTCGCGCTTTTGCTGCAGCAGAAATGCTAGAAGTAGAGCCTGCAATTAGCAACGCGATCTTTGATTCTATCTATAACAAACGCCAAAACTTCACTAGCCGTGATGATCTTCGCAGCATCTTTGTTGCCAACGGTGTTGATGGTAAGAAATTTGATAGCGCAGCCAGCAGCTTTGTTGTGAATGGCATGGTTTCGCAAATGGAAAAGAACACCATGAACTATAAGATTCGCGGTGTGCCGGCCTTAGTGGTTAATGGTAAATACCAAGTTAACACGGGCTCAGTAAAATCAATTGAAGAGCTAAATGAGTTAGTTAGTTACTTAGTTAACTTAAAGGGCTAGTCTCTTATATTGATAAAAAAGCAGCCAATTGGCTGCTTTTTTTGTTTTTATAAACCCAAATCTACTTGGTATTGTTGTTCGTAAGACGCCAATATCTTGCTTATTTTTCCGCTTTTTTGTAGTTGATTAAGGCTTGTTTGCAGTTTTTGTAAAGCGCCAGCATCGCTGTTTTTGTTACACGCGATGGCGCGTAGTGAACTGTAAAAATCAAACCCCTGTTTTTGAATCCCTAAAGAATAATGGTAATGCACATAGGCAGAGGACAAGATATCGCTAGCCCAAGCTTGAGTACGTTGGCGTTGTAGTTTTTTTGCGCTGTTAAGGTTGGTTTTAGCCAAATCAACTTCAACCCCTAGGCTTTCTAAATACTCGCCAATCCCACTACCTAAATAGCTACCAATTTTTAGCTGTTGTAGATCTGCAACGCTGCTTAAAGGTGTAATGCTTTGTTGCGGCTGGTAAATCGCATAGCGGCTAATGTACATGGGGCTTATCCAAGTAAATGAGCTCTCTCTTGCTTGGCTACGTTCTATTGCAAAAACGCAGTTATTGGGCGACTCGAGCGCCATCAAATAAGCGCGTTTTAATGGTAGTAAGCGGATACTTATGTCTAATTTGCTGTGTTTTTTTAGCAATTCATAAACTTCTATATTAACCCCTGCTAACCCTCTTTGATTTTGGATGACATAAGGCGGGTCTAAATAGGTATTAAACACCAGCTCAACGCCTTGTGCTGGCAAGCTTAAAACTAGGCTGGCACTTAAGCAGCTGGCTTTTAAGGTTGCCATTGTTTAATTAACTCTGAGTAGTTTAAGGTTTTACCCGGCGGTTTTTCGTTTTCCAGCTTGGGTTTGGGAGAGCCGGGATGAGCCAGCCATAATGAGGCTTGTTGCGCCGAGATGAGCTTAGGGCTACACGGGCCAGGGTTGTCTTTACCAATTTTAGCTAGTGCTAAATCCATGCTTTGTGCCAATTCTTTCATTATCTGGGGAACGGCTTCTCCATGGTCGCTAGCGCGGCCAATGTATTGCCACCACAGCGACGATAAAGCTGGATAATTGGGCACATTTAGCCCGGTGGGCGTCCATTCGTTACGCGCATTGCTTTGGTAAAATTCTACCAAACCGCCTAGCTCGGCTGAGCGCTCACTAAATGGTTTCGACATCACATCGCTTTGGCGAATAGGGGTTAAACCTACCATGGTTTTACGCAGCGAAACCGTTTTGGCGACATTAAATTGAGCGTATAACCATGCCGCTTGTTGGCGCTTTAAAGGGGTAGATTTTACCAGTGTCCAAGCTCCCACATCTTGGTAGCCTGACTTCATGCCGGGTTGCCAGTAAGCACCACGCGGTGAAGGTGCCACTCTCCATAAGGGTAAGCCATCTTTGTCGGTTACGGCTAAGTCTGGTTGGCTTAAATCTGCAGTAAAGGCGGTATACCAGAAAATTTGTTGCGCTATGTGGCCTTTGGCTATTTCGGCCCCAGCTTGGCTAAAGGTCATCTTTTGTGCTTCTGGAGGGGCATAACGTTTTAACCAATCTACATACTTTTGAATGGCGTAAATGGCAGCGGGAGAGTCGAGAGCGCCGCCACGCCTCATGCTAGCGCCCACAGGGCGACAACCATGGCGACGTATGCCCCATTCATCCACAGGCACGCCGTTGGGTAAACCTACATCACCCATGCCTGCCATAGAAAGCCAAGCGTCGGATATTCGCCAGCCCAACGAGGGATCGCGTTTCCCATAATCCATATGGCCATAAACTTTTTGCCCATCTATTTCTTTTACGTGCTCGGTAAAAAATTCGGCGATGTCTTCATAGGCCGACCAGTTCACTGGCACAGCTAAGGGGTAGCCATAAATGGTTTGAAATTGCTGCTGAAGCTCGGAGCGCTTAAACCAGTCTTGGCGATACCAATAAAGGTTGGCGAATTGCTGGTCAGGGAGTTGCAACAAATCGCCGTAAGGACCGGTGGTAAAGGCTAAGCCAATAAAATCATCGATATCTAGGCTGGGTAAGGTGACGTCTTTTCCTTGGTGTTGCATAAACTGGCTTAAGTTAACGATGTTGCGAGAACGAAAGTGACCACCAATTAAATCACTGTCACTGACATAGATATCGTAATAGTTAATGCCCAAGTCCATTTGGCTTTGTAGCTTTTTTACTACGTCGTCTTCACCGCTGATCTCGTGAATAACTTTGATACCCGTGAGTTGGTAAAACAAGGGGGCAATAACGGTGGCTTCGTACCAGTGAGTATTAATGCGCTCTGAAATAGCGCGAATAGTAATGCCTTGATAGGGTTGAGCAGCTTGTTTAAACCAACGTAGCTCTTCGATTTGTTGCTGTTGGCTTAGGCTAGACGGCTGAAATTCTTCTAGCCAAGGGCCAAAATCCTCTGCCCAGCAGCTGCCTACTAGCCAATAAAGCATCCAAAGCGATCGCCGCAACACGTTTCTCCGTTGTTTTTACTCCTATAAAAATAGCAGTAAAATCAGGCTGTCAGGATCTTGCCTTGGATATTGTGAACAGGGTTAGTCTTTTAGTACGCTTTGTAGATATTGATCTTTAGTTTGCCAAGTATCATCGAGCCAAAGCTTAAAGTGGCGCTTAAATTGTTTATCTTGCAGGTAGTCGCCGCGTAACTCTTGGTTAATTGCTATGGTATCGATTTTTACCACTACCTTATCGAGCTTACCTGATAATAAGGCCTTAAAAGGCGGAAGTGTTTCGGTGGTGCCGGGATAGGCCAAGGTTACATCAATAATCTGGTCAAATTGTTCGCCCAAAGCCGATAAGGTGTAAGCAATACCCAGCGCTTTTGGTGGCAATAAGTGTTGATAGTTAGAGTGGCTTTGTTGCTGCTTTTGTTGGGTAAAGCGGGTCCCTTCTACAAAGTTGATGACTGTAGTTGGATTGGTTTTAAACTTCTCACAAGAGCGTTTAGTTGATTCTAAATCTTTACCGCGCTTTTCAGGGTGTTTGAGCAAGTACTGGCGCGAGTATCTGCGCATAAAGGGCATGTCTAAAGCCCAGCACGCTAGGCCAACAAAAGGCACATACAAGAGCTGTTGTTTGAGAAAAAACTTAGGCATGGGAATACGTGAGCCAAACAACATGCACAGTAATACGATATCGGCCCAGCTTTGATGATTACAAATCATCAAGTACCAACTTTTTTTGCTGAGCTGGCTATTATCTTCAATCACAAACTCGGTGTTGTTTACTAAGCGAAATATGGCGCGATTCATTTCGCTCCAACACCACATTAAAAAGTTAGTTAGTTTACCCACCCAAGGATAAAGCCCTTTAGGTAACAACAGTTTAATGATGCCACAAACAATGATTAAAGAGCCCACCATGGCGGTATTTATAATGGCTAAACTGGCAGAAAGAATCATTAACAAGGATGCTGGGAAAAAACGTAACATAGTGGTCGATATAGCTCTTTAAACAGCCAAGGGCTGGTAGTTATTGAGATTTAAATCAGCTTAAATTATGGTTGGCGCCATTCTAGCACTTTTTTTGATAAGCGAAACGCCGACCACTGTATAGTATCTGTCAGTTGGCTGCAGTTTAAGGCCGCAAGGGAGAATAAAATGAGCGAATTTAAGTTACATCCTCAACTAGAAAAGGATGGCATTTGGCTGGGTGATTTTGAGTTATCGCGGGTTCTGTTGATTAACGACAGCCAATTTCCTTGGTTAGTACTGGTGCCAATGCAGAACGATATTGGTGATATATATCAATTAGATAGTTGCCAACAAGCGCAGTTTTGGCGAGAATCTAAGCGCTTGAGTGAAGCGGTAATGGCCCTTTATAAAGGTGATAAACTAAACTTGGCGGCCATTGGTAATATGGTGCCGCAGCTGCATGTGCATCATATTGTGCGTTTTCACAACGATGCTTTGTGGCCACAGCCTATATGGGGCAAGCTTCCTGCCAAACCTTATAGTGAGCAACAAAAACAACAACAAATAGCTCAGTTACAACAGGCTTTGCAGCCACATTTTCAAGTTGTTGCTGAGTATTAAAACGGTAATTTAGTCGCAAATTTACAGTAGGAAAAACTATGGACGGTTTTTGGAAGTGGTTATTTATCATCGTGATGGTGATGCTAACCGTAAGGTGTGAAACTAACAGCTCACTCTACGAGGCCGAAGAAAACGGTATTCGGTTTGAAGCGCCGCGTTTTTTAGTTACACCAATTATTTGGTTTGATAAGCAAGTGGGCGAGTCGCCTGAATGGGGTTACAACTCTCCGTTTGCCGATGATTATGAGTTTAAGTTTGCTAAAGCCAGAGAAGAAGAGGCTATTCCAGAGGAATAGCCTGCTTAAACTGGTTCTAGTTGAAGCGGAGGTTTTTGAGGTGAATACTCAAGGCCTCTGCAACGCCAGATAAGTGGCTATGTACTTGTTTACCTTGCTCCGCCGCACCTGCGTTAGCCTCGCTGCCATCACGTAGAGTGAGTACATTTTGGTTAATCTCATCACTCGCTAAACGCTGCTGCTCGGTGGCCACTGCGGTTTGTTGGTTACGCTGTTCTAAATTGCCCACCATATTTTCAATTTTTTCAATTTGTAGAATATTTTGTTGAGCTTGCTCAGCCTGCTGCGCTAAACCTTCGGTAGTAGTAACAATTTCGGTTTCTACAGTGAGCGATACTTGCTGTAGTTGCGCAATGGTTTGCATAATCTCTTCAGTAGACTGCTGAGTACGTGAAGCTAAATTACGCACTTCATCTGCGACCACCGCAAAACCTCGACCTTGTTCGCCGGCTCGGGCGGCCTCAATGGCTGCGTTTAAGGCCAATAAGTTGGTCTGCTCAGAAATTGCGTTAATCACATCAATCACCGAGCCAATGTTTTGGCTGCAATCTCGTAGTTCTGCAACCGCAGGTTTTGCCGAGGCCATTTGCTCCGACAGTGCGCTTAAGCTTTTAACGGTGTTTAGCTGTTGCTTTAAGCTCGTGCCTGCTAGCTCCAAGGCTTGCTTAGAGGCTTCGGCCGTCTCTGCACTGTTGTTGGCTACTTCTTCTACCGTGCAGTTCATTTCGGTCATCGCTGAGGCTATTTGGTCTATTTCCGAGAACTGTCTTTGGGTATTACTGTGAGTAGTATGGGTGGCCGAAGCTAGGTCTTTGTTGGCATCTAATAGGCTATCACTCGAGTGTTTTACATCTTGCAGTAAACCTTGTGTTTGCAGACGTAGGCTTTCAAGCTGCTGGCCAATATTAGAGAATTCATTGCGCCCACTCACCTTTATGGCTTGTTGGTAGTTACCTTTGGCTAGGCCTTTAATGGCACTATCTAACTCTTGCATTTGACCGGCTAAGCTGCGGCTAACTAGCCACGCCACTAAACCAAATAAGCCAAAGGCTAATGCTAAACGCAGCAAGGTGTAGAAATAGATACTGTTAAGCTGGGTGTCTATTTGGTCGATATAAACGCCAGTTCCAATTATCCAATTCCAGCCCTCAACTTGTTTAACGTAAGACAGCTTAGCGTGCATGACTTGGGTTTGTGGGTGTAAAAAGTGGTATTGCACCGCGCCTTCGCCCTGTTGTTTTACGGTATCGCGCATGGCTTGCCAATGGGCTAAGCCTTTAGCATCGCGCACTTGAGTCATGTCTTTACCGATGCTGGTGGGGCGAATTGGATGCATAAGTAATTTAAGATCTAAATCGTTTACCCAAAAGTACTCGTTACCTTGATAGCGTAGCTCGGCTAAGGCGGCTAAAGCCAGTTGTTGGGCTTGTTCGCGACCAAGATGTTGCTCTTGTTGTTGGTAGTGATTTACCAAGCTGGTAGCTAGGTCTAAGTTGCTAGCTAATTGGGTTTGGTAACCTTGATACAGCGTTTCTTTAATTTGCTGGGTATTGTTCCATGCTTGGATGGAAACCACTACTAATACCAATAGTGAGCTTAATAAGAAGAGCTGTGGAATTCGGATTTTATTGAACATAGTTTTACTTCTCTAATGGAATAAAACTATGTTCAGTTAATATTGAGGTTTTGGGTTTAATTAAGATCAATAATCATTCCGGAAAAAACTCAAAATTAAAGCAATTGCTCTAATTTTATCATTTATTCCTGATCTAGCTTATCCCAGGCTTCTTTGTTCATTTGCATTTTAGCCCACCATTCATCGTCGGCTATGATTTGGCCTTCTTCATCAATGTGGGGAATAGGCAAACCTTTGCGTTTACAAGCTTCAGCAAAAATAGGGTGACCGCCTTCAAACATGATGCGATTTTGCTCGGTTTTATCAACCATGCTGGGCGCTTGATACATGCCTGCTATTTCTCGTTGGCGTTGTGCTTCATATAAGATTAATGCGCTAGCCACTGAAACGTTGAGTGATTGCACCATGCCCACCATGGGAATAATAATGTCTTGGTCGGCGAGAGACAGAGCTTTATCAGAAATACCATATTTCTCTTGCCCCATTAAGATGGCGGTAGGTTTGGTGTAGTCTATTTCACGAAAATCCACCGCGCTATCAGACAAGTTGGTGGCTAGAATTTGCATTCCGCTGGTGCGTAATGCCGCCACTGCATCTTCAATATTTTCATGATTATGTACTTTTACCCAGTTTTGGCTGCCTGTAGCAGTACCACGACGGATCTCATCTTGATAGTTTTCCCACACTGCATGCACGTGGTCTACACCCACGGCATCGCAGGTACGCACAATGGCCGACAAGTTATGTGGTTTGTGCACGTTTTCCATGCACACGGTGAGGTCGGTTTGGCGAGCATCTAACATTGCACGAATGCGTTGATAGCGTTCTGGAGTCATGGTTTTCTCGTTATTTATTTCTTAATCGAACAACACGCAATACTTCTGGCATTACGCGAATTTTTCGCATGATATCGGCAAGATGAATACGGCTATGCGTGGTCACTAGTAAGTCTACGGTGTAAACCCGGCCTTCTTTTTCTTCGGTAACAATATTCACGATGTTAGCGCCAGTTGAGGCAACCACACTGGTTAGGCTAGCAAGTATGCCTTGGTGGTTAACCATATCAATGCGCATTTCGGTTTTGTATTCAGCTTCTTCGGCGGCATCTTTAGACCAATCAACATTAATGTAGCGATCGGGTTCTTTTTGGTAGCCGCTAATATTTTTACAGGCTTCCATATGCACCACTAAGCCTTTACCTTGGCTAATGTGGGCAACCACAGGGTCACCCGGTATCGGGCGACAACAGTTAGCGTAAGTCAGTAGCAAGCCTTCGGCGCCTTGAATGGCAATCTTACCTTTGCCTTCAACATTGCTTAGTTCATCTGTATTACCTAATAAGCGGCGTGCCACCACAATGCTCATGGCATTGCCTAAGCCAATTTCGGCTAACAAGTCGTTGAGTGACTCGGCTTTTAAGTCTTTAAGAACTTGTTCTAAAGATTCGGGATTAATCTCGTCTAACTTAACGCTGCCCAAAGCATGATTAAGCAAGCGGCGGCCAAGGTTAACGGATTCTTCACGGCGCTGGTTTTTAAGTAGCTGGCGAATCTTTCCGCGTGCTTTACCGGTCACCACAAAGTTTAACCAAGCGGCATTAGGGCGAGCCCCCGGCGCAGTAATAATCTCTACGGTTTTACCATTGCTAAGTGCTTTACTCAGCGGGAAGGGGTGGCGGTTTACGCGCGCGCCTACACACGCATGGCCTACATCGGTATGCACCGCGTAGGCGAAATCAACTGGTGTAGCACCAGCTGGGAGTTCAATGATTTTACCCTCTGGGGTAAACACATAAATTTCGTCGGGGAATAGATCGGTTTTTACGTTTTCGATAAATTCGAAAGAAGAGCCAGCGCTTTGCTGTAGCTCTAACAAACTTTGCATCCAGCGCTGAGCGCGAATTTGCGCGGTGGTGCCTGGGCTTTCGCCCGCTTGTTTGTAAGACCAATGTGCCGCCACACCCTTGTCGGCCATTTGGTCCATATGTTCGGTACGAATTTGTACTTCTACAGGAACGCCGTGAGGACCAACTAACGAAGTATGTAAGCTCTGGTATCCATTTGCTTTAGGAATGGCTACATAGTCTTTAAATCGGCCAGGACGAGGCTTGTACAGGCTGTGGCTTAAGCCTAGTACTCGATAACAGGTATCAAGGCTGTCTACGATGATGCGAAAGGCGTAAATATCCATTACTTCATGGAATTGCAGCTCTTTATTCACCATTTTTTTGTAGATGCTATAGAGATTCTTTTCACGGCCGGTAACCGAAGCTTGAATGCCCGCTTCTTCTATGCGGCCTTGTAACTCTTGATGAATACCGTTGATTAACTCTTTACGGTTACCACGGGCATTTTTTACCGACTCTTTAAGTACTCGATAACGCATCGGATATAGGGCTTCAAAGCCAAGCTCTTCCAATTCGTTTTTAATACTGTGAATACCCAAGCGGTTGGCAATTGGCGCGTAAATCTCCAGGGTTTCGCGGGCAATGCGGCGGCGCTTATCTGGGCGTAACGAACCTAGCGTGCGCATATTGTGGGTGCGGTCGGCCAGTTTAATAAGGATAACGCGGATGTCTTGCACCATCGCCATCATCATTTTGCGAAAATTTTCTACCTGGGCTTCTTTTTTGTCGCGAAACTTAATTTTATCTAGCTTGCTCACGCCTTCAACTAAGTCGGCGATTTCGGTGCCAAACTGTTCTTGAAGTTGTTCGTAAGTAACCGGAGTGTCTTCAATGGTATCGTGTAATACAGCGGCTACTAGAGTTTGATTATCTAGCTTGAGCTCGGCAAGAATGCGAGCAACAGCCAGTGGGTGAGTAATATATGGCTCACCGCTAGAGCGGAATTGTCCTTCATGGGCATCTTTACCCAAAATATAGGCATTACGTAATAGGTTTACGTGTTCTTCACTTAGGTAGCTAGAGGCGACTTCACGCAGGCTTTCGAATAAATACAAACATTACCTCATCAGCGGAGGAGCGCAGAAATAGATATGATTGAATTATGGGAGTTTTACCGTGCAGAGTAAACCCAGCACGGTAATTTTATAGACGGGGACGAATTAGATGCGCTTATCGGCGATAGCGGCAACGGCTGCCAATTCGGCTGCCTCACGTTCCTGACGTTCTTGACGGTCTTGAGCATCCATTGTTTCGGTGGTGATCAAACCTTCTTCAATTTCACGCAAAGCGATAACGGTTGGTTTATCGTTATCTTCTTCAACTAGAGGGTCTTTGCCTTCTACTGCGATCTGACGCGCGCGACGTGCGGCGATAAGGACAAGATCAAAGCGGTTGCCGACTTGTTCTACTGCATCTTCTACTGTTACTCGTGCCATGCACAGCTCCGTTGACTAAAAATGACGCAAGATCCTAGCCGATCTTATGAAGATTTACTAGGACTTAGCGAGATTATTTCGATAAAAGTTCATCTAACAAGTTGCGATGTTTTGCAGCTTGCTGACGGGTTTGTAATCTTTGCCCAGTAATAATGGCAGTCAGTTCACTTAAGGCTTCGTCAAAATTACTGTTAATGATTAGGTAATCGTACTCATTATAATGAGACATTTCACTTTCTGCTTCGTCCATGCGTTTCTTAATAACGTCGGGGCTATCTTGGCCACGCATGTGCAAACGGTTTTCTAATTCTTCGCGACTTGGCGGCAAAATAAATACCGATACCGCTTCTGGCATCATTTGTTTTACTTGGCGAGCGCCCTGCCAATCAATATCCAAAAATACATCAATGCCTTCGGCAAGGGTTTTTTCGATGGTGTAGCGAGAGGTGCCGTAAAAGTTGCCAAATACTTCGGCGTATTCAAAAAAGGCTTGTTCGCTAATGAGTTTTTTAAAGTCATCATGGCTAACAAAGTGATAGTGATTACCATCAATTTCACCGGGGCGCGCTGCACGAGTGGTATGAGAAACCGATACTTGAGCTGGATATGCACGATGGCGTGAAAGGTACGCATTAATCATGCTTGATTTGCCAGCGCCGCTGGGCGCAGAGACGATGTATAAAGTGCCGGTGATTGCCATGTTTAATTCTAAGCGAATGTATAAAGGCGCCTAAGGTTACCATTTTGTGGCTTTTTTTAAAGAGTCGGCGCTTGGAATTTATCTCTGTAGTTTAGTTAATCTTGTTGTTTTTGCTCAACTTTGCAATTCAAGCCTGCAGTTTCATGGCAACAATCGTTTTTATTGCTACATTTAACTTATTGTATTGATTCATTTTTGTTTTTATTCAACCGGTTGCTTAGTCGTGGTTATCAACATTAAAGGTGAGTTCGTTTATGGCGGGTAAAATTGATAAAAAGACCTATGAAAAACGCTTAGAAGAATTGCAAACAGAGCTAGTTAAACTGCAGCAATGGGTGGTAGCAAAAGGTCTTAAAGTGGTGGTGATATTTGAGGGGCGCGATGCAGCCGGTAAAGGCGGCGTGATTAAACGGATTGCCGAAAAGCTAAATCCTCGGGTTTGCCGCATTGCTGCGCTGCCAGCACCCAATGAGAGAGAAAAAACCCAGTGGTACTTTCAGCGGTATGTAGCGCATTTGCCCGCTGCTGGAGAAATAGTTCTGTTTGACCGCTCTTGGTACAACCGGGCGGGTGTGGAAAAGGTGATGGGCTTTTGCAGTGATGAACAGCATCAGGATTTTTTACGTGCTTGTCCTGAATTTGAAAAAATGTTGATCCGCTCAGGCACTATTCTGATTAAATATTGGTTTTCGGTGTCTGACGAAGAGCAGGAAAAGCGCTTTTTAGAACGCATTAATAACCCTCTCAAGCGTTGGAAGTTTAGCCCAATGGATTTAGAGTCACGCTCACGTTGGGTGGCTTATTCACAAGCCAAAGACGAAATGTTTGCTTACACCGATACCAAGCATTCGCCATGGTGGGTGGTTAATTCCGACAATAAAAAAGCGGCGCGGCTTAATTGCATTAGCCACTTTTTATCGCAGATCGATTATCAAGACCTTGAGCATGAAAAAATTATTTTGCCGGACATTGATAAGAAAGATTATGTGCGTGTGCCGATTAACGAACAAAGTTTTGTGCCCGAGCAATATTAGCTCCTAGAACTTTATCGCTATAATAGCGGGCTACTAAGTCCGCTATTAGGTTTGATATTGTGACAAATTGGCAAAGTCTGTTTGCTGAGCAACAGCAGCTTGAATATTATCCTCGTTTAATCGACAAGGTGGCAGAGCAACGCGCTGCTAAGGTGATTTACCCACCAGACGCTCAGGTATTTAGCGCCTTCGACAGTTGCCCGATGGATCAGCTTAAAGTGGTGATTCTTGGTCAAGATCCATACCACGGAGAAGGCCAAGCCCACGGTTTAAGTTTTAGTGTGCCAGAGGGCGTTAAAATTCCACCGTCGCTGCGCAATATCTACAAAGAACTTGCCACCGACATCGACGGCTTTGTGATTCCAGAGCATGGCAATTTAAGTGCTTGGGCCAAGCAAGGTGTGTTGTTACTAAATACGGTGCTTACCGTTGAGCAAGCAAAAGCTCATTCACATGCAAAATATGGCTGGGAAACCTTTACCGAGGCTGTAATTAGTTACATAAGCCAGCATTGTGATGGTGTGGTGTTCTTGTTGTGGGGCGCCCATGCGCAAAAGAAAGGTCAAGTGATTGATGCTAACAAACACCATTTGTTATGTTCGGTACACCCCTCGCCTTTATCTGCCCATCGCGGCTTTTTAGGCTACCGCCATTTTTCTAAAACTAACCAGCTGCTAGAACAGCAAGGAAAAGCCGCTATTGATTGGCAGCTTTAACTGGCGAGTTGGGTGCGATTGCGGCCTTTATCTTTGGCTAAATAAAGGGCGCTGTCGGCACGATTAAAGGCAACGTTAAAGGCTTCATCTTTATCGACCAGGGTTAAGCCAATGCTCATGCTCAACTTAATGTGTTGTTGCTTGCCCTCAAACGACAGCAAGAAATCTTGTTGGTGAATCAGTTTGCGTAAGCGCTCGGCAAAGTTATAAGCATCTATTTCATGCTGCTGTTCAGAAAGTAAAACAAACTCTTCACCGCCCCAGCGAGCAAATAAATCTTGGCTGCGAATCACCGAGCTTAATTGGCGAGCAAAAAAGCGCAGCACGGCATCACCGTTGTTGTGGCCATAGCTATCGTTAATATGTTTAAAGTGGTCGATATCAAAAACAAATAAGTAGTAGTTATTGTTGCTTATTGGTTTCTCTTCTAGAGCGTCTAATAGACCTCGGCGGTTAAGTACGCCGGTAAGTTGGTCGTTACTGGCGGTGTGTTTGAGTTCGTCTACATCTTTCTCAAGTGTATGAATAGATTGGGTTAAGTTCTTTTTCTGATGCAGCACATAGCGAATCAACTCGGCAGTAAAATAAACAAGCCACACGGCAATGATAGTGGCATATAAGCTTTCGTTGCTGATCCACTTCCCTTCAGCTTCAACCTTATTCACGGTGATGGTGTATTCGCCATCGGACGAGGTGGAAGGAATATCAAAGGATATTTCTTTAACTTTAGAGAAGTCTAGAGTGAAGTCATCGCGTGATTGGTAATAACGATTTAGCCACCACGCGGGAATAGAGAATTGGTTAAATTGAGCTTTTGCTTCTTGCTCCGCCAGTTCGTGTTTCTCAAAGTAGGTGAACATAAATTTTGCATCAGACAGATCGTGACCGCTGGTTGCTTCGGTGCTGCGCATAAAGAAGCGTAGTTCGCTAGAAGGTCCTTCGAAATCTGCATCCACCACTAATTGTTTATAGTCACTTAAATCTATGTTTTCTAAGGACGCGTATTTGTCTGATGTGCTAGCGTCAGTTGGCTTGTGGAACTTGATGCTTATTCCGCAATACTTTGCCGGCAAATGGCTGCTTTCTAGGTTACAGACAAATTTTTGGTTGCTGGTTAGCCAATACGCGCTAGAGTTGCCGCCCTGTCCTTTATCGGAGTACAAATCCACCAGCATATTTCCACTGGGGTAGATCTGAAGGCGCTTGGCAGGTATCCATTGGGCAGCCACAAGCACTAGCACGGTAAGGGCTAAAAGAAAATTGCGCAGCCAAGTCCAAGAAGATGAATATCGTTCCATTTATACCTGTGAAAGGTGAGTAAATACTTTTGTTTCTTGCTAAAAATATAGCCTGCTTGGAGACAAATAAATGTGAGCTATTTGGGCATCTTTACTTTTGTCTTATGTTTTTTTGCTAATTTTAGGCAGGAGCTTTGGTTGATTTGCTGTTCGGTGTATAACAAGCAAAAACTCAAGAGGCAGTAATGGCAAAAGCACAGGCGCGAGCTCAACACATTATTGTTAGTTCAGAAAAAAAAGCCTTGGAAATACTAGAAAAGTTAAACAAAGGCTCTAGCTTTGAGGCGATGGCGTTACGTTTTTCGTCATGTCCTTCTGCTAAGCAAGGTGGCGATTTAGGCGAGTTTGCCAAAGGTGATATGGTGAAAAGCTTTGATAAAGCAGTGTTCTCTGGCCCCTTAAACGAAGTAATAGGGCCAGTTAAAACACAGTTTGGTTTTCATTTAATTAAAGTGAATGAGCGCTGGAGCTAAAACCTTGCAACAGCCCTATCAGCGCTTACTTTATAGTGCCTGAACACTTGAGCTTATTTGCTGGCCAAGATCTTCTAACTTAAATGTGCCCTTCTCGGTAAGGTTTACCGCTGGCCACAAGCTTCCAATGTCCAGTTTTACATCTACCTGATAATCTAGCTCAGGGCTTTTTAAGGCGACAAACGAGCTTAATAGGCGGAAGGTAGCAATTAAGTTGGCTTGGGCCGGCAAGGTAAAGTTGGCTTCGCCATAACCGGGCACTTCGGGTAAATCGCTGGTGGCTCCAGTGACGATTTCGTGGCCGTTGAGTGACAAGGTATATACTGCCCCAGCTAGGCTGAGCGCTTGTTTATTGGGGTTAACCACCCGTAAATTAATATCGAAGCTCGGTGTCATGCTGTCACCTGCTGTAGGCACTACCGATACCAAGTTTACTTTAGGTGGGTCGTTAGGAACCATGCTGCTACAGGCAATAAGCCATAAACTGGCAGATAGAATAAAGGTTTTAATAAGTGCTTGGCGCATGATGAGAAACCTAAGAGAAAGAAACTACAGCTAGTTAAGCACAATCTGTTTGGCTTTGCATTGTTATACCAATCGTACCAAGCAACTGCTCATTTTATCTGGTTAAAATACTCGATAACCGCGTTGGGATTTTTGATTTTAAAATAACTACTTATCGAAAAATTCTGCCTTATTCTCGAGTCTTTTTCTTGCGTTATTTCTGATCACTTAGTGTGGTTGGTATTAGAAAAATGAACAAGCCAGCAGAACGCTGGCTTGTGAAATGAATACTCTAAGTATTGCTTGGTTCTACGGCTTCCACCCAAAAGGTGCCTACTTCAGCGCGAATCACTTCTACTTCGCTACCTGCAGCAATGGTTTGCTCACTTTTTAAGGTCCAGCTAATGCCAGAGTGCTTATAGCTGCTTAAACCACGTTTATCGATGTCTTGTTCGCAAAAAAAACGGTGACCATCAAAGTCGCTGCTTACTTGTTTGTTATCAGCAGTATTTTGTAGCTTACGCATCGGCTTCCACAACACGCCGGCCAGTAAGCTGCTCATTACGGCGTTGGCTAGCAGAATACTATTCCAGGTTTCTGGTAGTACATTTAACCAAACCAATGAGCCAGTAATGACTAAGGACAAGCCAATAAAAAACAAGATGAAGGTGGCAAAACCGATGATCACCACTTCAATGGCAAGCAAGATGATGCCGGAGGCAATCATTAACTGAGGAATGTGGTTAGCAAACAGTTCTGCCATAGGGCTAGCCTCTATTTAGGGTATTTAAAATGGTGGTGGCTTGAGCAACTAAAGAGCCTGCTTCAGTGCTGCTGTCGGGTAACAATACCACACTCGATTCTTTGGCAATGGCGTGTTTAGCTTCAATCGCTTTAGTCGCAAGATCTAGCTGAACCGCTTTTTGGCCTTCTGGTGTAGCGGCTGATTGACCAACCGTGGTTAAGGCTTGAGCTTGCGCATCGGCAACCGCAATAATCGCTTCTGCTTCACCTTCTGCACTTAGTACTTGCTCACGCTTTTCTGCTTCTGCTTGTAATACACGTGCTTGTTTCTCACCTTCAGCAATGTTGATTGCGGCAGCTTTTTCACCCTCAGACTCTAGGATTTTAGCGCGACGTTCACGTTCGGCGCGCATTTGCGATTCCATCGAATCCATAATTGAAGCCGGCGGAGTAATATCTTTAATTTCATAACGCAGCACTGCAACTCCCCAAGAGGCAGAGGCTTCATTAATTTGAGTAACAATTTTGGCGTTAAGCGCATCACGCTCTTCGAAGGTTTTATCGAGCTCAATTTTACCAATCTCAGAACGCATAGTGGTTTGCGCTAATTGAGTTACCGCAAATACATAATCTTCTACGCCGTAAGTGGCTTTGTATGGGTCAAGTACTCGAAAGTACAACACGCCATCTACCGACAAAGAAATGTTGTCTTTGGTGATAGCTGCTTGGCTTGGTACGTCAAAGGCTTGTTCTTTTAAAGAACGGCGTGCCGATACTTGGTCAATCATAGGAATTAGGAAATTTAAGCCCGCTTCTTTGGTTGATTGGTATTTACCAAAGCGCTCAATAACCCAAGCCTCATTTTGTGGCACAAACTTGATGGAAGATTTAAGTACAAATAGCGCAAAAATTAACAGCGCAACTTGCACGGTGAGAAGATAATCAAAAATCATAGGCATAATACTTTCCTTACCAGTTAAAAACGAAGTTGTATCGCGAATATACCGTTACGCTGCGAAGCTTATATGTCACCCATATCTATTTGTTGGGGACGTTTTATTTAGCAGCAAGGTAATCATAAAAAGCCTTGAGAATACAGCGCTTTTTGACAGATAAGTGATTACCGTTGGGTCGGCTTACAGAAAACCTTATTAATCTGCATTAGCCCTATTTAAATGCTGGCTTAAGGCTTGATCCCAATACGGGTTTAAGCCAAAGCGTTGGGCTAAAAAATCTATCATTACCCGGCTACGGTGTGGCAAATAGCGGGTATTGGGGTAAACCGCCCAAGCGTGCAATGCGGGTAGTTTATACTCGGGCAGCACAATTTCTAGCTCTCCTTTGGCAATAGCCTGCCAAGCAATAAAACTCGGTGTGTGGGCAATGCCGTGCCCGGCAATGGCTAAGTCTTGTAAAAAATCACCATTGTTGGCGCTAATATGCGGTTTATAAGCCACTTGATGAACTTGTCCTTTATTATCACTTAATTGCCAACTGGCAGCGCCGCGTAAGCTGTAATGCAACACTTGGTGTTGGCTTAGTTGTTCAGGTTTGGTGGGTCGGCCATGTTTGGCAAGGTAGGCCGGAGAGGCCACTAAGGCAAAATTGATAGGGGTGATTTTTTTTGCCTTAAGGCTGGAGTCTTTTAGCTCAGCAATGCGCAGTGCTAAATCAATGCCTTCGGCCACTAAATCATGTTGGCTGTCAGCCAGGCTTACTTTAAGTTTCAGTTGAGGATGCAGCTGCATAAATGCATCAAAAGCGCTGCTTAGGTGAGCCTGACCAAAGGATAAGGGCACTGCAATATGTAAGCTGCCAGTTAAGGTTTGCTCTTGGCAACTAGCGTCTTGGTTTAGCTGATCTAACTCATCAATAATGCCTAGACTTCGTTGATAAAACTGTTGGCCAGCGTCGCTTAAACTTAGGCGACGCGTGGTGCGCTGCATTAGGCTGCTGCCTAGGCGTTTTTCTAAGGCACTTAAACGCCGGCTCACCACCGATTTAGCGACTCCTAACTGTTCCGCCGCACGGCTAATGCTGCCTGCCTCGACCACCCGCACAAAAATCTGCATTTCTTCGAGCTGTCCCATTGCCATATTCCATGTTCGCTAGTGATTATTGTTGCCATTATAGGAACAATTATTTGCCAAGCGCACGGTTTATCGTTCTTCATAACAACATTAATCTGTTGTTAAGCAAATGGCCTTGAGCCAAAAAACACATGGAGAACATGACAATGAATTTACTACAACAACTAAGCCAGCCTACAGCACGGGTATTTTTAGCGTTGATTTTTATTCTTTCTGGTTACGGAAAAATTGCAGCTTACGCTGGCACCCAAGGTTATATGGAAGCCATGGGAGTACCGGGTGCATTGTTACCTTTGGTTATTGCCTTAGAGCTGCTAGGGGGCTTGGCAATATTACTAGGCTGGAAAACTCGCCCAGTGGCGTTTTTGCTAGCAGGCTTTAGTTTGCTGTCGGGTTTGTTGTTTCACTTTAACCCTGGCGATCAAATGCAAATGATTATGCTGATGAAAAACATTGCCATAGCTGGTGGGTTCTTATTATTGGTTGCCCATGGTGGTGGCGCATATTCACTCGATAAACGCAGCGCATAGGAGCAAACATGACTAGCTTAAAACAGTTACAACAAGTGGTGGCTGGCCAAGCCACCAGCGATGGAGCAGGAGTAAAGCTCACCCGGATGTTAGGCAATAGTCAGCTACGTCATCTAGACCCATTCTTGATGTTAGATTGCTTTGAGTCAGACAAACCCGATGATTATTTAGCGGGTTTTCCGGAGCATCCGCATCGTGGTTTTCAAACGGTTACTTATATTCTTAATGGCCGGATGCGTCATAAAGACAATGCTGGCCACGAAAGCGTAATCGAAGCGGGTGGCGTGCAATGGATGAATGCTGGGTGCGGAGTGATTCACTCAGAAATGCCCGAGCAACAAGATGGCTTACTTAAAGGTTTTCAACTGTGGGTGAACTTAGCCGCAGAGCACAAAATGTCGGCGCCAGATTATCAAGAGCTGAGCGCCGAGCAAATACCATTGAGCCAAGATGAGCAAGGCAACGTAATAAGAGTAGTTGCCGGAGAGCTGGCTAACGGAACGGTTGGCGCGGTGCAAACTAGCCACACTGCAGCTAGCTTTTTAGATATTAGTTTGGTGGCAGGGGCAAAGGTTAATCTAGATTTACCTTCTCATCATCAAGGTTTTGTTTACGTGATTGAGGGGGAAGTAACGGTTGCCGATAACCCGCAGGCTATTACTGCTTATCACTTGGGCGTGCTTAGTGAAGGTGAACAACTGTTGTTACAAAGCCAGCATGCTAGCCGCGTATTAGTTGTAACGGGAGAGCCGCTTAACGAGCCGATTGCTTGGGGTGGCCCCTTTGTTATGAATACTCGAGAGCAAGTATTACAAGCATTTGACGATTTTCAGAATAATAAATTTTAGGAGCGCAACCGTGGGATTATTAGTTGATGGAAAATGGCAAGACAAGTGGTACGACACTAAACAAAGCAAAGGCCGTTTTGTGCGTAGCGAATCGCAGTTTCGTAATTGGGTAACTGCCGACGGTAGCGCCGGACCAAGCGGTAAAGCCGGGTTTAAAGCTGAATCTGGGCGCTATCACCTGTATGTTTCCCATGCTTGCCCTTGGGCCAACCGCACCATGATATTTCGCAAGCTTAAAGGCTTGGAAGAGATGATTGATTACTCGGTAGTGCATTGGTTTATGGGCGAACACGGTTGGACGTTTGCACCTGGCGAAGGTGTGGTTGCCGATCCGATTAACCGCGCCGAGCTGTTACATCAAGTGTATACCGCAGCTGATGCTAACTACTCTGGTCGAGTGACGGTGCCAATTTTATGGGACAAGCAACAGCAGACCATAGTGTCTAATGAGTCTGCCGACATCATCCGAATGTTCAATTCAGCGTTTGATGATCTTGGTGCCAAGCAAGGTGACTACTACCCAGAAGTGCTACGCGAAGAGATTGATGCTGTTAATCAGCGTATTTACGACACCGTTAACAATGGCGTGTATAAAGCGGGTTTTGCAACTAGCCAAGAAGCCTACGAAGAAGCCGTATTCCCCTTGTTTGAGAGCTTAGATTTTTTAGAGCAAACTTTGTCAAACAATCGCTATTTATTGGGCGAACAACTCACCGAGGCAGATTGGCGCTTATTCACCACCTTGATTCGTTTTGATGCGGTGTATGTGGGGCATTTTAAGTGCAACTTAAAGCGAATAGTTGATTACCCAAATATTGATGGCTACATGCGCGAGCTTTATCAAATTGAAGGGGTTGCAGATACCATTCATTTTGACCATATCAAGCGGCACTACTATGAAAGCCACAGTACGATTAACCCCACTGGAGTAGTGCCTGTTGGTCCTATCTTACAATTAGATAAGCCTCATAATCGTGGCTAAGTTGAGCAAGATCTAGTGAATAGTCAGTGCCTTAAAAGGGCATTGACTATACTTAGCCAAAGCGTTTACGAATGAGACAGTTGGTGAGCATTTTAGGTCGATTTTTCTGTGTGTTTTTGTTGCTGCTAGCGCCCGCTGGGGCTCTCGCCAAGCAAAAGATTCTGGTGATAGAAAGTTATCACCAAGAATATGCATGGGATAAAAGTTACATAGAAGGCTTAGAGTCGGTACTTGGCGAACATTATCAACTCACTTATTTTCAAATGGATACTAAGCGGCTTCCGGTTACCCGTCACCGCAGTCGTGGCGAGTTAGCTTGGCAGCGCTACTTAGATGTAAAACCCGATCTAGTTATTTTAGGTGACGATAATGCGCTAAAGTACCTCGGTTCGCGGTTTGCCAAAACCTTGGTGCCGGTGGTGTATTTAGGCATTAATAATAATCCTCGCCGTTATCACGTTCATCAGCGGCACAATATTACCGGTGTTTTAGAGCGACCCTTAATCAAGCGCTCAATCTCTAGCATTAAGCCGTTATTTCCGAATGACTTAAATCGCATGCTTATTCTGTTTGATGACGGCACCACCGCTAAAACGGTACTACAGGAGATGTTTGGCGGCGATACGCAATTGCGAGTGTCTGGAGTTGATGTAGAGTTGCGATTAATTAGCCGTTGGGACACATGGCAGCAAGCGGTTATTACTGCAAAAGATGAAGGGTTTGATGCAATAGCCTTTGGCCTTTATCACACCTTGAGAGACGAGCGAAACAAATATGTAGATGCAAATGAAGTATTGAAGTGGTCGTCGCAGCATACACCGCTGCCTCCTTTCGGCTTTTGGGATTTTGCCGTGGGCAAAGATAAAACCATTGGCGGCTTAGTACTGTTTGGTTACGAGCAAGGACGCATTGCCGGCGAGTTGGCCCATACAATATTAACGACCGATGTAGAGCCACACACCCTTGGGCCTAAAACCGCTGAAAAAGGCCGGTATTTGTTTAGCCGCAGCGAGTTAGAGCGCCATCAAATGACCTTACCGAGAAAAATGGCCAATAAAGCCAACTTTGTAGAGTAGCTCGCTTTAACCATACCCTTTGACTACGCTCAATAAATAAGCGGCTGGGGCGCTATCTACTTGCTGCCGGATAGCGTAGAATCCTGCTGGTTTTTCAGCCTGTTGGCTGTAGGTTTACTTTATTTGGGATCTATCCATGACTAATAACGATATTCTTCGTCGTCTTCGCTACTGTTTTAATTTTAACGATAACAAGATGATTGCCATTTTTGCGCAAGCTGAGTTAACAGTGAGCCGCGCAGAAGTGAGTGATTGGTTGAAAAAAGATGATGACGCCGCTTATCGCAATTTGAATGATAAAACCCTAGCGATTTTTCTTAACGGCTTAATTAACGAAAAACGCGGTAAGCGCGAAGGCCCGCAACCCGAGCCAGAAAAGCGCCTTAATAATAATCTCATTTTGATGAAGCTAAAGATTGCTTTAAACCTGAAAGCAGAAGATATGTTAGAGGTACTAGGGCTAACCGGTTTTCAGCTAAGCAAACATGAATTAAGTGCTTTTTTCCGCAAACCCGATCATAAGCATTACCGCCTGTGTAAAGATCAAATCATGCGTAACTTCTTACACGGTATGCAGCTTAAATACCGCGCTAATCCAGACGAAGCCCCTGATTTTGAGTGGGACGAAGAGTAGTCTTCGGATAAATAAAAAAGCCGAGCTTAGCTCGGCTTTTTTGTGAGTAAATATTGGCTTAGTAGTAAGTATCGCTTTCGCTATGAAACTGCTCATCATCGGGAAATAGGTCGTGATAGGCGCGGGTATGCAAGTTGCCGGTATGTTGGTCGCGAACCAATGCGACATTGTTTCTTTCATCTAAGGTGTCTATTAGGGCTTCACCGTTGTCGTAAATACAACGCATGCCTACTTTGAAAATATGCTGGCTCATGGTGCTGACTCCTTGTTCAAAGGTTCAGCTTATATAACGTTGCCATAAGACGTTTCGATCGACCTATTGGTGATTTTTACAAATAAAAAGGGCGAGCCTTGGCTCACCCTTTTTGGCATAGACAGTTTGTTTATGCGGTTTGTGCTTGGTTTAGCTCTGCGTCTTGATTGGCTAATTGTGGGTCGTCTCGGTCGGTTACGGTTAAGGTAACCAAAGCCGCTACTACCATAGATGCACCACCTAATACCAAGGCCATCATTGAGTCGCCACCAAAAAATTCGCGGGTGAAGTAACCTAAGATACCGGCCGCCAAAATTTGTGGAATAACAATGAAGAAGTTAAACACGCCCATAAAAAAGCCCATTTTTTTGCTAGGTAAAGAACCCGCTAAAATGGCGTAAGGCATACATAAAATACTCGCCCAGGCAAAACCAATACCTACCATGTTAAGCATTAACATTTTTGGATCGTTAATAAAGTACATGCCGGCTAAGCTTACGCCGCCCAAGGTTAAACATAGGGCGTGCACTACTTTGCGGCTGCTGCGTGCAGCTAACCAAGGTAGCGCAAAGGCAGCCAAAGCACTAACACCGTTATACATGGCAAAACATAAGCCTACCCAGTCTGCACCTTCGTTATAAAGGGCTGAAGAGGTGTCGGTGGCGCCGTAAACGCTGCTAGTTACCGCCGAGGTGGTGTAGATCCACATGGCAAATAGAGCAAACCATGAGAAGAACTGCACTACGGCTAATTGGCGCATGGTTGTAGGCATTTTCTTCACATCGGCCCAAACTTCGGCAAAACCTTCGCGCGTTTCTTGATCTTGTTCTGGCTCTGCGCCTTCAAAGCGCTCCATTTCTTCTGGGCTGTATTCTTTGGTTTTGAGAACGGTCCATAAAACAGCACCAAAAAATACCACGGCACCAGCATAAAATGAGATTTTAACTGATGGCGGAATAACCCCTTCTGGGGCAGTGTTGGCAATGCCGAACCAGTTAGCTAGTACATACGGCATGGCAGAAGCAATTACTGAACCCACACCAATAAAGAAGGTTTGCACCGCAAAGCCTTGAGTACGCTGTTCAGAAGGAAGGTTATCAGCAACTAAAGCGCGAAACGGTTCCATTGAAACGTTAATTGAGGCATCTAGTATCCACAACATGCCTGCTGCCATCCAAAGATAAGGCGAGTTAGGCATAATGATTAATGCGAGAGAAGACATGATCGCGCCAGCTAAAAAGTAGGGGCGACGACGACCTAAACCATTCCATGTTCTATCACTCATATAACCGATAATCGGTTGAATAAGTAATCCTGTTACTGGCGCAGCTAGCCACAAAATTGGGATTTGATCGATGCTAGCGCCTAGGGTTTCAAAGATTCGACTTACGTTGGCATTTTGTAAACCAAAGCCAAATTGAATACCTAGGAAACCGAAACTCATGTTCCAGATTTGCCAAAAGTGTAATTTTGGTTTGTTTGTATTCATGGACTTACCTAATGGTGAGAAGGGTTTTTATCTGGTCTAACCAGATGGTTTGAAAGTTGCCGAGATTGTGAATACAAAAGGTGATTTAATCCACAAAAATTAAGTGATCTGCATCACGTTAACGGTTGAAAGTGTTTTCAAAATCACATTTTTAGGTTTTTTTAGCTGATTTTTATTGGTTTTTCGAATCGATATTCTGGGTTTGGGCTTCTGCTTAGAGGCTTATCACGACATTTGCTCGGTATCAGCTGTTTTCTTGCAAGCTGGCTCACAAAGCAATCACACCTTTTTAGAATATTTACTCAAACTCTGCTTAGCTAGTAAATGTTAATAAAATGTAACCACTAAAGGTTTGGTAAATGCAAAACTCCCAACAACTTATTTCAGCTCCTAGTAGCTTAATCGCAGCGAATGGAGAACTTAGCTTTGGTCACTTTAACGGTCCGGTTAGCCAGTTGGGTTTGGCAAATTTTGTATATACCAATGTGATGGACAAACCAGCGTCGCTTTGGGCAAAGCATTTTCATTACAAGCAGTTTCAGTTTGTGAGCATTAATTGCGATGAATACATTTTAGGCTTTGCCTTAGCAGATATTCGCTACCTAGGCAGTGGCTTTTGTTACGTGTTTCATATCCCTAGCCAAACCTTGCAAGAGCGCACCTGGCTTAAGCCTTGTGGGATGGGGTATAGCACCCAGCCAAGCCCGGTAAATAGTTTGGCTTATCTAAAAGGCAAACATTCACTGCAGATTCAGATAGTTGAGGGACAATGGCACATCCGCGCCAACACACCGTTTTTAGAAGCCGAGTTAACAATAACTCCAGCCAACCAGCAACAATGCATGGCCATGTGCGGCCCTACTGGCTATTCCGGTTGGACTTATACCCAAAAGCAAAATGCTTTGCCGGTGGCTGGCCATTTGTTGGTAAACGGTAAAACACAGAATTTGGCGACAGCCTTAGGCGCTTACGATTTCTCGGCGGGCTATATGCGCCGAGAAACCTCTTGGCGCTGGGCAAGCTTTTCTGCTCGTTTAAACCAGACCTGCATTGGCTTAAACCTCGCCGCAGGGGTAAACGAAACCGGCTGTAATGAAAATGCCTTATGGATTGATGGAGAGAAGCACTTGCTTGACCCGGTGCATTTTAGCTTTAAACGCAGCCTAGCAAGTGAAACTAGCAAGCCACATCAGCCTTGGCACATTTACTCAGCCGACGGTCGAGTAAATCTTAGGTTTACTCCCTTAAATTGCCGCCAAGAACGTTTAAACCTGTGGTTGCTTAAGAGCAACTTTCGGCAATATATGGGGCATTTTAGCGGCACACTAGTATGCCAACATGGCCAAACACACCAACTACAAGACGTATTAGGCTTAACCGAAGATCACTTTGCTCGTTGGTAGCGATATAAGGAAAGTAAATGGATTTTGCTATGTTAATCGCTCACCCCGAATACTTGTTAATGGCTTTAGCACCGCTGTTTTTATTGTGTATGGGGCTAGAGTGGTATTGGGGAAATGTGCGCCAAAAACTGCCTCGTTCTGCTCAGTATCAAACCAAGGAATTGCTCTGCAATTTTGCACTAGCGGGCATGCATCAACTCAGTGATATTTTAATGGGTTTGCTGGTTAGCCAAATATACTTAAGCCTGTTTGGCTGGCGGCTGTTCGATATAAATATGACAGCGCTAAGTTTTGTTGGCTTATTTATCGCTCAGGATTTTTGTTATTACTGGTTCCACCGCGCTAGCCATCGAGTACGTTGGATGTGGGCGGCCCATGTGGTTCACCATAGTTCCGAGAATATGAATTTTAGCACCGCCTTTCGCCAAAGCTTAATGTACCCACTAGCCGGAATGTGGCTATTTTGGTTACCGCTGGTAATTATTGGGTTTGCGCCGCATTGGGTAGTGTTTGTTGTACTGCTTAACTTGGGTTTACAGTTTTTTGTTCATACTCAAGCAGTTAAGAAGTTGGGCCCCTTGGAATGGATATTTAACACTCCATCTCATCACCGCGTACACCATGGGCGCAACCCGCAATACATTGATAAAAACTATGCGGGAGTACTAATTATCTGGGACAGGCTGTTTCGCAGTTTTGAACCAGAACTTGAAACCGTTGACTACGGCATTACACAGCCAGTGAACAGTTTTAACCCCATCGTAGTTACTTTTAGCGAGTGGCGCTGCATGTTTATCCAAGCCAGTGCGCCGGGCTTAAGCATCGCTCAACGCTGGCGTTTATTGTTTGCGCCACCGGCCAAACAAAGCAAAGAGTAATTTTTTAACAACTCGGCTTGATCTTAAGTTTCGCTTAACTATAATAAGTTTCGATTCGAAACTTAGCTAATGGCATTATGATCAAACGAAACACTCAGCAGCGCCGTCGCCTTATCTTAGATCGCCTCGCCGACCTCGGCGAAGTGAAGGTTGATGAACTTGCTCACGCTTTTGAAACCTCAGAAGTTACGATTCGAAAGGATTTAGCTAGTCTAGAAGCTAACGGCTTGTTACTAAGACGTTATGGCGGTGCAGTGCCTATTCCTAAAGAATTGATAAACGAACCGCACGACGAGCAAGTATCCAAGCAAAAACAGGCGATTGCCCAGTCTGCTGCAGGCTTAATTCGTGATCATAATAGAATAATTATCGATAGTGGCAGCACTACCGCTGCGCTACTGCCAGAGCTTTCAGAAAAAGAAGGTTTGGTGGTAATGACGAATTCTTTGAGCATTGCTGGCGCCTTACGAGAATTAGAAAACGAGCCGACACTTTTGATGACCGGTGGCACCTGGGACACTCATTCAGAAGCGTTTCAGGGCCAAGTGGCCGAGCAAGTATTACGTGCTTACGACTTCGACCAATTGTTTATTGGCGCAGATGGCATCGATGTAGCGCGAGGATCGACTACCTTTAATGAATTAGTCGGTTTAAGCCAAGTAATGGCCGAGGTCGCCCGCGAAGTCGTGGTACTGGCCGAGTCCAATAAAATTGGCAGAAAAATTCATAACCTAGAGTTGGCATGGTCGAAGATCTCAACTTTAGTAACAGACAATCAGCTAGAGCCTAGCGTGGCTGAGCAAATCCGTGCTCAGGGCGTTAATGTGGTAATAGCCCAATAACTTTATCGACAAGGAAATAACTATGTGTGGAATTGTAGGAGCGGTAGCTCAGCGTGATGTAGCAGATATTTTGGTTGAGGGACTACGCCGCCTAGAATACCGTGGTTACGACTCATCGGGTGTGGCAACTATCACTGCCGATGGCGAATTAAGTCGAGTGCGCCGCTTAGGTAAAGTGCAAGAACTCGCCGATGCCTTAGAAGGCAACCCTGTACTTGGCGGCACCGGTATTGCACATACCCGTTGGGCCACCCACGGTGAGCCTAGTGAGCGTAATGCTCACCCACATGTTTCATGTGAAACCATTGCTGTTGTGCACAATGGTATCATTGAAAATCACGCCGAGCTTCGTGAGCAGCTTATTGCCAAAGGCTACACCTTTGCCTCAGATACCGACACCGAAGTGATTGTTCACTTGGTTGAACACAAGATTAAACATCACCAAAGTTTGGTTGAAGCGGTGCAATCGGCAGTGGCCGAGTTAGAAGGTGCCTACGGCATGGTGATCGCCGATAAACGCGATCCAAGCCGTTTAGTGGTAGCACGCTCTGGCAGCCCACTGGTTATTGGTTACGGTGTCGGTGAAAACTTCATTGCATCTGACCAATTAGCATTACTACCGGTAACTCGCCGTTTTGCCTTCTTAGAAGAAGGTGACGTAGCTGAAGTTACTCGCCAAGGCGTAAGTATTTTTGATGAGAATGGAGAGCCGGTAGAGCGCGAAATTAGTGAGTCTACTGCATCACACGATGCCGGTGACAAAGGCCAATATCGCCACTACATGTTAAAAGAAACTTACGAGCAGCCAATTGCGATTCAACGTACTTTAGAGGGCCGATTGCAAGCCGGCAAAGTGCTAGACAGTGCTTTTGGTCCTAAAGCCGCTGAGATTCTACCTACCATTGAGCATGTGCAAATTATTGCTTGTGGTACTTCTTACAACTCAGGCATGGTAGCGCGCTATTGGTTTGAAGAATTGGCCGGTATTCCATGTAACGTAGAGATTGCCTCAGAGTTTCGTTACCGCAGGTCATTTACGCCTAAAAATAGCTTGCTGGTTACTCTTTCACAAAGTGGTGAAACGGCCGATACGCTGGCAGCATTGCGCTTAGCTAAAGAACAGGGTTATACCTCAAGCTTAACCATTTGTAATGTTGATGGTTCATCTTTAGTACGTGAATCAGACATGGCTTACTTGATGAAAGCAGGCACCGAAATTGGCGTTGCTTCAACCAAAGCTTTCACGGTTCAGCTTGCCGGTTTATTAATGCTGGTTGCGGCGATTGGTCGTAATAAAGATGTATCAGCAGACTTAGAAGCGCGCATTGTGGGTGCTCTGCAATCGCTACCTGCGAAAATTGAACAAGCTTTAACACTAGACGGCGCCATTGAAGAGCTAGCCGAAGATTTTGCCGACAAGCACCACAGCTTATTCCTTGGTCGCGGTACCCAATACCCAATTGCCATGGAAGGAGCGCTTAAGCTAAAAGAGATTTCTTACATTCACGCCGAAGCTTACGCCGCGGGCGAGTTGAAGCATGGTCCACTCGCGCTAATTGACGCAGAAATGCCAATTATTGTGGTAGCGCCTAACAACGAGCTGTTAGAAAAGCTTAAATCAAACGTAGAAGAAGTACGTGCTCGTGGCGGTATCTTGTATGTATTCGCTGATAAAGACGCGAAGTTTGAAAGCGACGAAACCATGCGCGTGATTAATGTTCCACATGTTGATGAGCTAATTGCGCCTATTGTGTACACCTTGCCAATGCAGCTGTTGTCTTACCACGTAGCCCTGATTAAAGGCACCGACGTAGACCAACCAAGAAACTTAGCTAAATCGGTAACGGTTGAGTAAAGCTACTTAAACTAAGCTTAAAAAAGCCCCGCTATGTTTATGCTAGCAGGGCTTTTTTGTATGTGGTGAACAATCAAGTTTGAGCGTTTCGAGCGAGTTAGCGTGGTTGTCATTAACGTGAGTAGTGGTTGATGCGTAATAAGGAATTTATGCCAAAAGTAACATTGAAAGGCTTCATCATCGTTCCTGAATCGGAGCTTGAAATCGTTAAAAGTGAGTTGGTAAATCACAAGCGCCTTAGCCTTGAAGAGCATGGTTGTATTAGGTTTGATGTTACTGAAAGCTTGGAAAACCCACTTCGCTTTGATGTTTACGAAGAGTTTCGAGATAAGTCTACATTTGAGCACCATCAAGCCAGAGTGAAAGCATCTCACTGGGGTAAAGTCACAGTAAATGTTGAGCGGCATTATCAGATGGTAGAGTAAACACATAACCAAGCATTTAGGAGCGCCTGCGCAACGCGTGCCGGTTTCGCTTCGCCCAAAGTTTGAATAAAAGAGATCAGAGTTATTATAAATAGCGTCGGCTGCTCTGGCTTATGAGTAGTTCCATCTCCAATAACCATTCGTGCTTAAGGTAGGTGACTGGCCACGAAACTGTCGTTTTTTTTCAATCTTAACTCTGCCGTAATGAATAATATTTGTGGCATCCGAAAGCGAGAAATTTCTTAGGAATTGGATTACGGCTTTCATGTATATCAGCAGGCGTTAGGCAAAAACGATGTTAGAAATTAAACCAGTTGAAAACCAACAACAACTTAGCAAACTAAAGCAAGATTATTTTGCTCAATCAACGGCTCCGCTCGATGGTATGTGGCACTTTGGCTTTGCGCCTATGGCTGCTCATTTTGGGTTTTATGAGCATGAGGCATTAGTAGGCTACTGTTGCATTAATGGCGAAGGCTATATGCTGCAGTTCTATTTAGCGCCAAACGCTAACAGCGATGCTAAAGAACTATTTACCTTAATTGCAGAGCAAAATAGTGCAGTAATTGGTGAAGTAAAAGGCGCATTTGTGAGTACTGCAGAGCCTCAATACTTGTCGCTTTGCTTTGACAACTCGTCGGTATTTACCGTGAATGCGCTGATGTATCAGCAAGTACAGCGAGGCTACAGGAGTAATCAGAGCGCGCTTAAGCTCACATTGGCGCAGCCAGAGCAACTTGATCAGTTTGTTGAATTTGCAGCAAGCAATATAGGTGCACCAGAGCAGTGGTTGAGCGGATACTTTGGCAATTTAATCAAGCGTAATGAGCTGTTTGGTTACTGGCTTGAAGGCGAGTTACTGGCAACGGGTGAGTGCCGTTTGTTTGATGAATACCAAACTGATTACGCTGACCTAGGTATGATTGTTGCTCAATCTCAGCGTGGAAAAGGTATTGCTACCCAAGTACTTAGCAGCTTGGTTAAGCTTGCTAATGAGCGCGGTTTAAGCCCTATGTGCTCCACCGAACGTGGTAATACTGGGGCACAAAAAGCAATTAAACGGGCAGGCTTAACACCGCTAAACCGTATTATTCAAATTGAATTTGACCAACAGTAAACCAACAAACCCTTGCAGGTAGTTAGTAAGGGTATTTGTGATGTGTGGCTACCAAGCTTATATTGTGGTGAGTCCCTTAAAATAGGCGGAGAGCGGCATGATTCATTGGTTACAGTCACCACAGTCGTTAATTGTTGCTAAATATGTTGAATGCTATTGGTTAATCGAAAAAACGCCAGACTCTACTGCTTACCAGTATCCTAAACTGAATCCAGATCCTTCGGCGCATTTAATCATTTCCCCGCCGAGCCAAACGTATCATTACGATCTAAACCCAGGTATCGCTGTGGGTGAAGGCAGTCATTGCTTGTATCCACACCAACAAACCTTGGCGTTAGATCACTCAAAACCCTTTGTTCACCTTGGAGTAAAGTTTCATGTTGGTGCGCTATATAGTGTGCCTCATTTCACTGCTCATCCGTTGGCACTTGATAAGGTGGAGCCTGTTAAAGACTCAAGGTTGTTCAAACAGCTAGGTATAGATGAGAACGCATTGATTGAATTGGCGCGAGATAATGCAGAACGATGCGGTAAACACTTAGATTCTCTGCTTGAGTCATGGCTAGCAGAGAGCAATGAGGATCAGCACAGTAAAATTACCCGTAAAGTCCTGCAATATCTGGACAAAAGCGCAATTTCAGATCTAGGTGAGCAGCTTTACTGCTCGCAGCGAACCTTGGAAAGAAGTTTTCAGCGGGTAACGGGGCTAACGCTTAAACAATGCCAATCGATGAATCGCTTGGAGGCTATGTTGGAGTATGTGTACCAGCGTGAATCAGCAGAGCTAGATTGGGTAGATATCGCGTTTAGGTTTGGCTTTAGCGACCAACCTCATTTGATTCGACATCTTAAAAAGCAGTTAGGCTTTACGCCAAAAAACTATGAAAAAGAGCGTGGCTTAACCATTGATGTTTATGGTGGGGTGAGTTCTGCTGCTAGTTACGAATAAAAGGAATAAATAATAAGGATCTGAGTTGCTTTACATCGCTTGGTGAGGGAGCCAACTTTGTTGTATCCCAAGCTGCGTTTCCTTAGCCAAGTTTAATGGCTTGCAACACCTGCTTTATTAACCCCCAGGCTTTACCTAAACTCAATCTAACAGTTGTTATCAATATGACGCTCTCGGCCCTTTCTAAATATATATAATACAATTTAAGTCTTTGTTTTATAATAAATTGATCGCTTGTCTTAATTAGTATAGAGTTCCGCTCACTAATATTAAAAGTAATAATAATGAGAGCGCGTGGTGCAAAGGAACTTATCAAAAACAGGGATGTTAGTAGCGTTATTAGCTGTGTGTTTTCCACTTAGTGCAGCTAATTATTATGTTGCTACTAACGGCAACGACGCAAACGCAGGCACCTTGGCCAGCCCTTTTTTAACGCTTGCTAAAGCCGCTGAGCTGGCGCAAGCCGGTGACGTGGTAAACATTAGAGCAGGTAGTTACCACGAAGTATTACGCCCTAGCCATTCTGGCACTGCTGATCAGCCGATTGTATTTCAGCCTTATCAAGATGAGAAAGTGATTATTACCGCCATGGAAGCGGTGAATGGTTGGTCGCTAGACGCTGAAAATATTTACGTTGCCGACGTTGGCTGGGATTTAGGCCAGTCTAATTTTGTTATGCAAGGCAACACTGCAATGGATTTGGCGCGTTGGCCAAATAATATTGATGGTGACCCTTTTACCCAAAACTCTTTAAGAAATACTGGTGGTAGCGGCAGCGATGTTGCCAATAACGCCTATTTAGATTATGCACCAGGCATCCCCGATGCGGATTGGTCGAAAGGCGGTTCGCTATATTTTTACGGAGATAAGCCGGGCTCTGGTTGGACAACGTGGCGTGCATTTATTACCAGTAGCACTCCCACCCAAGTGAGTTTTGAACTGGATAAAAACCCTACTTGGATCCGCACTTTTCATGCCCCTGCCGATGGTGGCGAATTTTTTCTGCAGGGGATTAAACAAGCTTTAGATTACCAAAACGAATGGTACTTTGATGCTGACACTAAAAAGCTGTATGTGCAGCTACCCAATGGTGAAATGCCTAGCGAAAACCAAGTACAGATGCGCAAACGTGAACAAACCATCGATTTATCTGCGCGCAGTTACATTCATATTAAAAACTTGGCGGTGTTTGGTGGGTCTATCGAGATTACTAATGGCGCATCCAATAACCATATTTACGGTGTAACCAGTTTGTACGGTAACTACACCTTGGGTGTGGTAAGCGGATTTTCTTCGAATAATCAGAGTATTAATATTCGTAGCGATTGGGGAAAATATAACTCGCTAAACAATGTTATCGAAAAAAGTGAAATTGGTTTTGGCTCGGGCACTGGCATTTATGATTCAGCTGAAAATACCCAAATTATTAACTCTTACATTCATGATTTTAATTACTTGGGTAACTACGACGCGATTATCAATGCCCGTGGTGGTAACAATACTAAGGTACTTAACAATACCATTACTCGCGCTGGGCGCGATGCGATTCAAGCTTTTAATAACAATGCTGAGTATGCCTATAACGATGTGTCGCGCAGTAACTTGATTGCCGATGATTGTGGCTTGTTTTACACCGTGGGTGGCCCAAGCAACAGCGAGATTCACCATAACTGGCTGCATGATGCTTATTCATCGGGTAGTAAAAGCAAAGCGGCGGGTATTTATTTAGATAACGACGCGGCCGGTTTTGAGGTTCACCACAACGTAATTTGGAATACCGAGTGGTCGAATATTCAAATTAACTGGAATGGCACCGACATTAACATTTACAACAATACTTTATGGAACGGCAGTGCCACCATGGGCGCGTGGCATAAAGAGGGAACTGAGTTTTCTAATGTAAATGTTTGGAATAACTTGTCGGATAAAAGCTCGTGGGAGCCGCAATCGGATAAACAAAATAACCTAACGGTGGCTGACTCTCCGTTTGAGGATTATGAAAATGGAGACTTTCGCCTTAAAGCTAACGCTAGCCCCATCGATGTGGGCAGGGTGATATCCGGCATTACCGACGATGTATTAGATGGTAAACCCGATGTAGGTGCTTATGAGCGTGGTGGTGATAATGCCAATTGGGTGGCCGGTATTGATTGGGATCGTAAGCTGGGCCCTACAGGTAATGGCTGTTACGGCCTGCCTGGAGAAGACTGCATTAATCCCGAAGTGAGCCTGCCTTTAGTTAACTTTGTTGTTTCAAATGTTGAGCTTAACGAAGGCCAAGAAATAACGCTTAGGCTTAATTTATCTACGGCCGCAGCCACCTATCCGGTAATTATTCCCTATCAACTAAGTGGCACTGCCGATAGTAACGATCATAACCTAAGCACCGGTGATATCGCGATTAATGCTGGAACCGAAGGTTTGTTAAAGGTGCAGGCTCTTGCCGATGCATTGCTTGAGGGTGATGAAACCTTGGTGATAACTTTGCAAGCACCTAGCAACGCACTGTTAGGTGAGAATAATACAGTTGTTGTAACCATTAAGGACCAAACTGCAGACCCAGACCCAGACCCAGACCCAGACCCAGACCCAGACCCAGACCCAGACCAGCCTAGCCAAGGTTCAGAAAGTGGTGGCGGCAGCAGTGGGTATGAGATGGTATTGTTGTTACTACTGGCGACATGGCGTTTGAGTAAACGGATTAATCAGCCATAGTTAAAAAGAGCTAAGCGAGCATGGCCTGCATGTTGTGTTGGTTAATTAGAGGTTGGCGTTGTATGAAAAATTGGGTGCATCTCATCGCAACACTGCCATGCTATGTATTTGCTGCAGATGTGCATATCGATGTAGTGGGGGTAAGTTCGGCAGAAGGGCAAATAGTGCTTAGAGTATGGGACTCTAGTGAAAGCTATTTGAAGCAGCCTATTTTTAGTAAAACCGTGCCAGTAAAAAATGTGGCTAACGGTGAGTTACGCATTAGTGTGAGTGACCCTCTCCCTGCCGAGTGTGCGATAAACGTTTATCATGATAAAAATGCTAACGGAGTTCTTGATACCAATTGGTTTGGCATTCCCAAAGAGCCAACTGGTATGAGTAACAACCCCAAGGGGAATTTTGGCCCACCAAGCTACCAAGACGCTAAAATTAAACTAACTGGGCAAGCGCAGGTAATTCGAATTAAAATTGAAGAAATTTGAGCAATTGCTTATTGTTGATTCATAGCGATTAGCAGATCGCCTCTTCACTAAATTGGGCTGCAGGATGCAGCTTCAACGCAACAAGGATAGTAATGAGAAATCCTCTAGGCTTTTGCCTTGGCATATTTGCCCTGTTTACCTTGGCTGCTTGTTCTAGCAAAACCGTGATTCCAAGTGGTGAGCGAGAGGCTGTGCGACAGCAAGTTGAGCAACAAGCCAAAACGGCTATTGAGCGCTTGGTAGCACTAAATCCCGACCTACAGCAAGAACTCGACCAAGCCGAAGGCTACTTCTCCTCTGAGCTATCTAGCTTTAAGGTACCAGTGTTAGGCAAGTCCAGCGGCTTGGGGGCTCTTTACAATAAGCAAGACGACAGCATTACCTATATGGACGTGGAGCGCTACGATGTAGGCGTGGGCCTGGGTTTAAGCTCCTATTACATTATTGGCTTGTTCGAAGATCAGCAGAGCATCGACGCCTTTACTCAAGGTGGTTGGGGCACTGGCGTGTCGGCCGAATGGCGTTTGGGGGAAAGTGGCCAAACTTATGCTAGTACCATAGAAGTGAACCAACACAATATTCCAGCATATGTGGTGAACGATAGCGGAGCTAATGTTTCGGGCTCTGCGGTATTGGTGAACTTATCGCGCAATGAAGAACTTACCGATAGCGGCTTAAATAAAACCACCCTACCCATGCGTGATATTAAATCACCTGGTAGCCAAACTGAGCACTCGCCACGAAAATGGGACCGGGTATTGCCATTTTATGGGCAGCGAGTGATTGATTTGGGCTACGATCTTCCCTTGCCTATTGGCATTAGTTTTATCTATGTTGATACCTATCAGCACATGGATCTCGATGAGTTGGAAGTGGGTGCTGGTGGCAGTGGTGCCAATGTACCCATCGATTTTGTCGCGTTTAGCGATAATGATAACCACACCCAAACGCCACAGATTAAAGTGGACGCTTGGATATTTCCTTTTATGAATGTGTTTGGCACCTTTGGCCGAATTACCGGCGAAGCCAATGTTAATTTTGCGCTAAACGGTGATGATTTACTGGAGCAGCTAGAAATAGATTGTTCCGGCATTATTAGCCACCCTGCTTGTCGCGTATTAGAAGGTAAAGAAACGGTGCCGTTTAATGTGAATGTAGACGTAGACGGCTATAGCTATAGTGTCGGTACGGTATTAGCCGGCGGCTGGCGCTCTTACTTTTTGGCAGTACCGCTCACCTTTACCTACGCCGATATGGACAGAACCAACAGCGATGGCATTGTGTTTAGCGCTGTGCCGCGGGCTGGCAAATTGTTCCAGTTTGAGGATGACCGCAGTTTAGCGGTATATGGCGGGGTAAGTTATTTGGATAGTGAATTACGCATCGACGGTAACCAGCCGATTCCCGGCACGGATCTCTCTATCGACTACAAAATTCGCCAAGAAAATACCGATAAATGGCAGGGTTTAGTGGGCGCTAACTTCAACTTTAATGCCTATTGGTCTGCCATGTTTGAATATGTAGGTTTTGGTGGTGATCGTCGCCAGTTTATTGCTGGTTTAAATCGTAGGTTTTAATAATAGTACTCACCAATATCAGTGGTTTAGTTCTGTTTTACCCTTGCTAACGTAATCCCTAGCCGCAGATTGGACACTAGTTCGTTGGCTTGTAAAAAGCGGCCTTAAGCTTACCCTTAGGAAACATCACAGAATGTGAAATAACATTGGAAATACTTAAATATCATATATTTAATTAAGGTTGGCCTGGTCTATATTGTGTGATGCACCTCCCACTTTGTTGGCATACAAATAGTCAAATGACTAAGCTTGATAGACTTTAAGCCGAATAAAATGTGAACTGGATCTCTGCTCGGGTTGCTTGTTATTTAAGCTGATTCGATAACGGTAAATATAATGAGATCTAATAAAATGCTAACTCGACATCACCTAAAATGTGGCCTGATTTTGTTGTTATTTTCGCTTTTGTCTGCGTGTGGCAGCGCCGATGATAACGCTGAAAGCTCTCAATCAGGGAATACAGAAACAGTACCCAGCCCTAAACCAGAACCTGAACCAGAGCCAGAACCAGAGCCAGAGCCAGAGCCAGAGCCAGAGCCAGAGCTAATATCCTTGCCCCTTGAAGTATTTGGTCCTAGTGGTACTCAAGTCGTGAAGTCTTTTGCGCTTGAGAACGCAGTGGGAATTAGTCACCTTCATCTGCAATGCCATGCTTGTGGATATCATGATCATGCGCTGGACGCTAATCCCTTAATCACTAAAGCGGGTGTTCGTATTAACGGAGGAGAGTTAATTTCGATTAAGCATTACACACTAAGCGATAGTGCCAGCGTGGTAGGTAATATGGACATAGAGCTTGAAGGGCCAGCTGCTGGCTATGGGGGTATAGGTGGTGCTTTTAGGACAGTAAGTTTTACACTTCCTGTCTCCGGTTTAATTCAAGGCCTCAATACCATTACTTTTGAGCATGTTAATGCTGACAAAAAATCTATTGGTTTTAGGGTGTTAGCGTTCAACTTGTTGCGCGGAGAGGATGCCACTGAATCGGTATTAGATGATGCGTTATTTACTTACGATAATCCTGAAGATTGGGCTGCTCCTGTTACTAGCAATGATGACGATGATGTGCGTTTAGGGTCGCAGTGGTGGCGTGCCAATAAGGTACTATACGATCCGTTTATTGACTCTTTAGATGGGCAGTTATCCGGAGCAGGCAGTAGTAATGGGCAAATCAATGCCTCTTGTGCAGACTGCCATGCGGAGAGTGGACGCGATTTAGCTTATTTTAACTACTCTAATTACTCGATCATCAAACGTTCTACTTTTCATGGCTTGTCTTATAAACAAGGCGAGCAGATAGCGGCTTACATTCGCAGATTGCCGATTGCCACGTCTCAATATGCGCGCCCTTGGAACCCACCCTACCAACCAGGAGTTGGTATAGACGAGCGACCGGTATTTGAATGGGCAGCGGGCGCTGGTTTAAGCGCTGTTCTTGATAAAGACAGTGATATGAAGCCTTACTTGTTCCCTGAAGATACTGCCGTGAGCGAGGTGGCTTCGCGCTTTGGCCAACTCAATATGCGCGAGCTTCCAGTGGCACTGCAAATGCCTGATTGGAATCAATGGCTGCCGTTTATTCACCCTTCTGATGCTTATGACTTAAGCGCTGATGCGGTGTTAGCTGACGACAAAGGCAATGCTATCGACCAGCCGTTTTATGATTACATCTACCAGCAAGCTAAAGACAATCTAAGCCCACAGGCCATGGGAAATATGTTTAACAAGCTTAAGGCGTGGTCTGGCCGAGGGGGAACTTGTTTTACTCAAAACATACGTAATGGCGATTCTTTTAGGGCTGCCGATGGCTATATCGCGGATTTTTTGGCAATTAGTGCACCAGGCATAGACCCGGATGACTGTGAAAATACCCGTTATGATCCAGAAAAAGTATGGGCCGTAGAGTTGGCTAAACAAGGTTTAGGTGCTTGGATTACTGTCAAATTATGGGAATTAAACCATGGCAATAATCTAGAAGAACGCTCTGCTGAATTAACCACCCCGATATGTGCAGGAGGCACCTGTGTTGATGCTAGTGAACCTAGAGGTTGGGTGGTTGAAGGGCAAAATGTGTTTTTTAGGGCTCCGCACTTTTTGGGATATCGCTCGCGTAATTTCACCTATCAACATGAGTTAGTTGGTGAGTATGAAAGTACCGCTTGGTACCATTTACAGCTAGTGATTAATCCTGGCTATCGACGTACAGCACCTAGCCACTTTATTTACACCATTGGTTTTGTTGAAGATTTACATACTGGTTCACCAGAACCGCAGAGCTTTCGTTATTGGGCTGGTATGATAAAAATGCGTCAGCAGCAAACAAACGGTCAATATGGGGTAGAAGCTGGCTTAGATCTGCGCACCGCTCAACCTTTTTACTTATGGTCGAACAAACGTGGTGATACTTCACTCCCCTCTGGCGTTGGACTTGACCTTTGGCGACAGCTGATTGATGCGATGTTGGTTGATTTAGCAGAAGATGCTGAAAACGGCACCGCTGAAGAGTGGGCCGCAGCTAATCAAAACCGAGTGGTTGAGCAACCTGATAGTAACGATATTACTGCTTGTAACGAGTGTTTCGACGGTACTGGCAGGCCTTGGCCATTTGAGTGGGGAGCCCACCAAGGACGCAATACTTTTCGTTTAATTCCTCAGCTGCGTGCAATGGGAGTTAGCGAAGCGAGCATCAACAGAACCCTAATTTGGGCTAAAAAAATGTGGCCTTTAGGCGATTGGGATTCGCATAAGCAAGAATAATTGAATCTGTAAGTAGCCCTATTTTGGGGCTACTTAGCAATGGTAGTGCTTTAGCCCCTGTTACATACCGTTAGTGAAATGCTGAGTTAAGGTTTTAGTTAGTGGGCGTTCAGATGTTTGATGAACTTGTAAATGTTCACATTGGTTAAACTGCATAAAAGCGCTAAGTTCTTTGCTTAATGCCTCGCTAAACTTGGTTATGTTTTTAAGGCTTGGCTCCAACACCAAGTTGTAAATGTGCAAGGTGCGAGTTTGGCGCTCGGCTTTGCAATCCATTCTTGCGACTAGTTGGCCTTCCCACAAAATAGGTAAACAAAAATAGCCGTATTGGCGCTTCGCTTTTGGCACATAGCATTCGATAAGATAATCGAAGTTAAACAGCTGCTGCAGACGTTTACGTTGAGTTACTAGGTTGTCGAAGGGCGACAAAATCTTTAGTTTGCTGCGAGCCAGCGGTTTGTTGAGTAAGCTTAAGCTGTTTTCTAGCGCGTAATAAGTTTGCCCAGCAACCGCTACTTTAATGACCTCACCGTTTAATAACATGTCATTTAAACAATGATTCAAGGGGCCTTTTAGGTTCTTAAGTAGATAGCTCATCTCGCTTACCAGACCAATGCCGTTAGCACTTAAGTAGCGCTGTATTAAGTGCCTGCAGTATTCTTGCTGGCTAGGAATGCGGGTATCTGTGTTGCTTGGCAATACTTTTTCGGTAAGTTGATAAACCTTATGAAAGTTATGGCGATAAGGCACCATTAAGTCTCCTTGCATAAACAAACATTCCAAGGCTTGTTTTGCTGGTTTGCTTGCCCAATCAGCAGTCTTTTTTCCCTGATGTTCAAAGTCTTTGGCCATGAGTGGACCTTCATCGGCAATTCGCTTTAACACCGCATCCATTAAGTCGTGGTTTTTTTGATACCAGTGCTTTTGTTGGCCATTGGCAAAAGCCTGTTTACGTAGCAAGCTAAAGCGGTAATCTCGCATCGGTAAATACGCTGCTGCATGAGACCAGTATTCAAATACCTGGTGCTTACGCATTAGGGTATCGAGATGACTTAACCGATAGCGAGGGTTGCGGCACCACAAAGTATGGTGATGAGCGCGCTGAATTACCGATATAGTGTCTATTTGCACGTAACCTAGCTGTTCTATCGCCGCTAGGCTGGCATCAAGCGCCGAGCCTTTGGTTTTAGCAGATGGCAAGCGCTGAGAGTGTAAAACCAGTTTTCTGGCTTGTTGTTGCGAGAGCTTTTCGGTCATTGGCAACGCTTAAGTAGTAATAATAGCAACAGCTTAGCCTGCATTACGTTGCTAAGCTATGGCAAACCAAGCGCTAGCCTTGGTTTATTTTAGCTGAATGTAGCTGCTTATTTGCTTGTCTTCTATCCAGTTTTTGGTGGTTTCGTTGAAAGACAAAAAATGAACTGAGTTTAGGTGATCGTCAAAGGCGTGTTGGTGTTGGTAAACCTCGTAGAGATAAACCTGATTGGTGTTCTCTGTTGATTGGCACACATCAAACTGCAAGCAGCCTGGTTCTTGTTTCAAAGAGGTAGCTGCATTGGTCAGCATCTCTGGCAAGAACTTGTATAAATATGCAGGCTTAATTGAGAACAGCACTGTGATTACGTACATAGTTGATCTCCTGATGGTTGATTTATAACTTGCCGGTGTAGGCGTTTTGTAAGTACTCGACTTGTTGTTGGCTTAAGTAATTGACAGGCTGTTGGCCCAGCAAGAGTTGTAGTTTGCAGCTTTCTTCGAGCTCTTCCATGGCATACAGCGCTTTTTCCGGGCTATCGGCGGCTACTATTGGCCCGTGATTGGCCATTAATACGCCACAGTAATTAGCTGCTTGTTGCTTTAGGGCATCCACCAAATCGGAGCTGCCCGGCGGATGATAATCAACCATAGCAATTGCTCCTAAACGCATTCGCAAATAAGGAGTAAGCGCAGGGATTGCGTCACTTTTATTTAAGCCTTTTAAGCAGGACACTGCCGTAGAGTAAGTGCTGTGCAGGTGCAGCACGCAGCGCATGGCGGACTGCTGTTGATAAAAACATTGATGCAACAAAAACTCCTTAGATGCTGGCTTGCCACTCACTAAATCTCCTTTGGCGTCCAAAACCGATAAGTCGTCGTATTCAAGAAAGCCAAAACATGAATTAGTAGGGGTGACAACAAAACCGTGGTCTAGGGCAATGCTCATATTGGCGGAGGCGCCGCCAGTAAGCCCGCGTTGAAAAATCGACAATCCAAACTTGATAATGCAACGTTTGGCTTGGTCCAGTTGCTGGGCGTGGTTCATGCTTGCGCTCCCAATTGTTGAATTAAGCTCACGGCTTGGTTAAAGAAGTGTTTGTCGCCAAAGTTGCCAGACTTTAAGGCAAGGCTAATAGCACGCTGATCGTTAGACTGCATAATTGGAACGCCCGGGCAAATGGATGGCCCTATGTTAAAACTGCTTATGTTTAAGGCGCTTACCACTGCGCCAGAGGTCTCGCCGCCTGCCACCACAATATTACTTGCTTTAGATTGCACCGCCGTTTGCGCTAGTAGATTCTCTATTTTCTCAGCAATGTTTTGCTGGCCTAGTAACTGTTGAGTTTGGCTTACTTGTTCTGGTGCTTGCGAGGAGTAAACCAATACTGCTGGAGCCTGTTGCTGGTGTATCCAGTCCAATATGTGTTTTAGCTTAAGTTCACCTTTGGCCAGCTTGACGGGATTAACACAAAATTGCGGTAAAGCGTTGGCCTCGGCAATTTGTTCTCGAGTTGCCTTGGAGCATGAGCCTGCAATTATCAGCACCGGTTGAGGTAAGGGTTTTACCGCGCACTGATGTTGCTGGGAAAGCGTGTGTCCTCGCGCTGTTAATAGCTGCGCCATGTATTCAGCTAAGCCAGAACCGCCAGTTAGCAGCATTGCAGGTTGTTGGGCGATGAGTTGAGCTATTTGCGATAAATGTTGTTGGTTGATGCAGTCACAAATTAAGTAACGTGCCTGTTGCTGGCTTGGGTTTAGTTGCTTTGCATTTAAATCATCAATACTTAGGTGTTCAATGGCTTGCTGATAAGCAGGGGCAACTTGTGGCCGTAGTAGCTCGGCTACCCGCGAATCGCCCATTGGCGTGAGCGGGTGGTCTTTTAATGGGCTATCACTAAGCAATTGCTGATAAACAAACAAATGCCCCTGATAAACGGTTCTGCCATTCGCTGGTAAGGCTGGGCAAATAATGGCTTGAGCTAAGTTTAGTCGCGCTAACAGGGCATCGATGACTGGGCCAATGTTACCTTTTGCCGTGGAGTCAAAGGTGGAGCAATATTTAAAGTAGAAGTATTGGCAGCCCTGTTCAAGCAAAAACTCGAAGGCCTGCAGGCTTTGCTCGAGCGCTTGTTCCACCGTTACGGTGCGGGTTTTTAAGGCTAGCACAATCGCGTCACTATTAAGGGTTTGCTTGTGAGTACTGGCTAAGCCATTGATTTGAGTGCAGCTCATGCCACCTTTCACCAAAAAGCTAGCCATGTCGGAGGCGCCAGTGAAGTCATCGGCAATAACGCCGAGTAGCGGTTTTGTTGCCATTGCTTAATCCCTTAAGTACAAAAACTAATCGCAGTATAGATTGATGAATAACTTAATGTATACATTAATTTGTGTAATAATCCCAAAATCAATAGAGAATTTGGCTCTAACTAATCACTTACTGGAAGAGTAAATCGATGTCTGTAACTACCAAACGCCAAGACCTACCGCTCGCTCAGGTGGCTTATCAAACCTTGCGCGAGTTAATTTTGAACAATGAGTTTAAAGTGGGAACTCAATACCTAGAAAAGGTATTGGTAGAGCGTTTGAATATTAGTCGAACCCCAGTGAGGGAAGCCTGCGTTCGCTTAGAGCGGGAAGGTTTAATTGAGATTCAGCCGCGCCATGGTATTCGGGTTAAGCCGATTTCTCCTGATGATATGCGTGATATCTACGAAATTCTCACCGCTTTAGAATCGCAAGCGATTGGCACCTTGGCGAGCAAGGGGTTAAGCGAGCAACAATTACAACGTTTAGAAAAAGCTACTGCAAGAATGGCCGAGTCTCTGCAGCAGGATAATTTAGAAGCTTGGGCCGAAGCGGATGAAGAATTTCACCACACTCTATTGGATCTCACCGACAACCAACGGCTAAAAGATGTGGTACTGCAGTTTTGGGGTCAGGCACACCGTGTACGCTTTGTTACCTTGCACCTACGTGATACGCCCCATGATTCAACCAAAGATCATAGTGAGGTGGTGCAGGCTATTCGCGAACGAGACCCAATTAAAGCAGCCGATATTCATCGTGAGCATAGGATTAAAGGCGGCAAAGCTATGGTCGCTTTGTTAGAAAAACTACGCTTAGCCAATATCTAAGCTGACCCACTGGGTTGCTCGTTATTCCAAGCCGCTTCTAGCGGCTTTTTTAATGGCTGTAGTAGCTGTGCTTCATTATTCGCTGGTCAAATATTTGTTAATTAAATGTTGACAAAGTAAATCATGGGTATACATTTATGTACAAATTAATGTATACATTGATTGTTGGCAGAAACTTCACTTGCCCAATTCACAAGGAGTGAATGTAGCTTATGAGCAAACAGATATTTGAAATCACCGTGTTTCCTGGCGATGGCATAGGTATAGAAATTACCCCTGCGTGCTTAGCGTTGATCCAGGCGGCAATTGATAAAGTTGGTGGGCTAAAGCTTAACTTCACCAGCTTTGAAGCAGGTGCGAACTACTACCAACAACACGGCATTGCACTTCCTGAGCAGGCCATGGAGCACGCCAAAAATTCTGACGCGACCTTGTTGGCGTGTATGGGTATGCCAAGTATTCGTTATCCCGATGGCCGTGAAATTGCTCCCCAGTTAGAACTGCGTGAAACCTTAGATTTATTTGCTGGTGTTCGCCCGGTAAAAACCTTGCCCGGTATTCCGCTACCGTTGGAAGACGCCCGCGGTAAGCAGCTGGATTTTGTATTGATAAGAGAGAGTACCGAAGGCCTATTTGCTAGCCGAGAAAGCTTTGGCATTAACGGTAGTGGCTCGGAAGAGTTTGCCACAGACACCCAAAAAATTAGCCGTAAAGGTTGTGAGCGGCTATTTGAGTTTGCCTTCAGCTTAGCCAAGCAGCGCAAGGGTTTAGGTTACAAGGGCGAAGTGACTTGTGTAGATAAAGCCAATGTATTGGGCTCGTTTTATTACATGCGACAAATCTTTGATGAGGTTGCTGCTAATCACCCTAGTTTAGCGGCTTCACATATATATGTTGATGCTGCTGCTTTGCAGTTGGTGCGCCAGCCTTGGCAGTTTGATGTGATGGTTACCGAGAATATGTTTGGCGACATATTGTCGGATTTAGGTGCTGGGCTAATGGGAGGCATGGGCATGGCGCCATCGGCAGATATTGGCGAGCGACATGCGGTGTTTCAACCTTGTCACGGCAGCGCCCCGGATATTATTGGTCAAGGCAAAGCCAACCCCACCGCGATGTTTATGTCGGCGGCGATGATGCTGAACTGGCTGGGTTTGCAACACCAAAATAGCGATATTCAACAGGCTGGAAGGTTTATCGATAAGGCCATTGAGCTGGCCTATGCCAGCGGAGAAATTCTGCCATATGAGTTAGGCGGCAGCGATGGCACAGAAGCCATCACCCATAAAGTATTTAGTAGTTTGGCGTTACTTTAAGTTTATAAAAATAAAGAACTAATTCACGTTCAAATCTGCGTAGTAATCAGCCTTGAATGTCGATTAAGCAGAAACAATCTATGATTCTGAAGAGGGCATAACATGAAAGCTAATTATAAATCTAAAATCGCATTATTTGCGGCAAGCGCCACCTTAGTGCTGGCGAGTATTAGTCAGCCGGTTATGGCGGCAAAAACCTATCCTTCTCGCACCATTACAAATACCGTGGTGTGGGGTGCTGGTGGTGGTACCGACAGTATTAACAGAATGATTATGGCTGAAATGGCCAAAGCCTTGGATGTGAGCATTAAGGTGACGAATAAAACTGGCGGGGTGGCTGGTTCGATTGGCATGAGCAGTGTGTTTAGCAAGAAAGCCGATGGCTACAACCTAGTGGGCTTATCCGAGTCAAATGTTACCGCGGCGGTAAATGGTGGTTGGGATCAGCGCTTTAATGTGTGGTCTCCCTTTATTGTTGGCGGCTCACCCGATCTTATCTCGGTGAGTGCTAGCTCTCCTTACAATAGTCTGCAAGAGTTAATTGATGCGGCTAAGCAGCAACCTGGCTCAATTAAAGCGGGTGCTGGTGGCGCGGGTTCTATTCATCACCTTAATTTGTTAGCGCTAGAAAAAGGCACCGGTGCGGCATTTAAGTTTGTTCCTTACCCTGGCTCTGCTCCTTCGCAAACTGCCGCAGCTACTGGAGAAATCACCGTTGTGGTTACTTCTGCTGCAGAGCAAGCGGCATTATTGCGCGCCGGCCAATTACGCCCCTTAGCGATGTTGGTTGAGCAAGATTTTACCATTCCTGATGTAGGCACGATTCCTTCGGCATTTAGCAGTTATGCTAGTTTGTCTGACTACTTACCGATTAGCCAAGCCATTGGTTTTGCAGTGCGAGATGATGCGCCGGCAGAAGTAAAAGCTAAGTTAGGTGAAGCGTTTGAAGCGGCCATGGCCTCAGACTCCGTCAAGCAATGGGCCGATAAAAACCTCTATTCGCTCAGTGGCGCACATGGCGCGCAGGCTAAAGATATTTTCTCTAAGCTTGAATCTAATTTCTCGTGGACCTTGTGGGAGTTAGGTTCGGCTAAGGTTGAACCCAGCCAATTTGGTATTCCTAAAATTTAAGTTTGTACTGGCTTTGCTCTCTTGCCCACGGGGAGGAGAGCACAAATAGTGACATTTAAGTATTTGACTATACTTGGTTTTCAATACTTTCTTAGGTATACCAAATGAATCGCAATAATCCTGAAGGTGCCACTCGTTTACGCCAAACTGACTTTAAGGTGTCGGTTGTATTATTGGCTCTGTGCGCTTATTTAGCTTGGGAAACCTTGTCTTTTCCTATGAGCGGCAGTTTTGGCGGTGTAGATAGTCGCTGGTATGTTTCGCCCGCGCTGTTCCCGTTTATTTTGCTACTGGTATTAAGCATTGCCAGTAGTATATTGCTGATTAATGCGATTAAAAATGCAGGCCATAGTGAGTTTTTTAAGCTGAGCCGCTGGATAGGTGATAATCGCAAGGCGGTAAATCGAGACCGCTGGTATGTGATTGCTGCACTGTCTCTTTATATCTACTTATACATTCCTTCATTAGATTTTTACTTAGCGACAGTAATGTTCTTGCTAAGCCTATGTTTGCGATTTTATGTGGACAACAACAAGCTCAAAAACGTGATAATTCAAGCCAACTTGGCCTTGAGTTTATTCATATTGGCGATGCGTTGGATGTTTGCCCCGCAGTTTTATTGGTTGGCTATGGAAGCAACGGTTGATGAGCCATTAATACTTGCCTGTGATGTTGGCGCGATCATCGCGATTGTAGTGTGTTTACTGTTGCTATGGCTAAGTCCTGTGAATCAACAAAAACGTCATCACATTCTAATAACAGCGCTAGCTGTACCCCTGTTACTGGTATTTTCTTTCAACTTTCTATTACAGGTGCCTATGCCGGTGGAATATGGCTCGGTCATCAAATTAATGGAATATATTTGGTATGAAATCTTAGCTTTGTAGCGGCCTCTGCAGGCTAAATAGGACAACAATAATGATGGACCAGTTTGCACATTTTTTTGGAATTTTGTTTGAGCTTTGTACAAGGCCAAGTAACTTGTTGGTATTGTTTGGCTCAAGCTTGCTCGGCATTTTATTTGGCTCTATGCCAGGCTTAACTGCTACTTTGGGCGTGGCCTTACTGACAACACTTACCTACAACCTGGATACTAGTACCGCGCTTATATCGCTATTGGGCATGTATGTAGGGGCGATTTATGGTGGCTCGTACCCAGCGATTTTAATCAATATTCCCGGTACGCCTGCTGCTGCAGCAACCGCCATGGACGGTTATCCTTTAGCGCTAAAAGGGGATGGCGGGCGAGCCTTAGGTTTAACCACTACCGCTTCGCTAATTGGTACGGTAATTGGGCTTATTTGTTTGGTAGTGTTATCGCCACTTATCGCCAGTTTTGCCTTGCAATTTACCTCTTGGGAGTTCTTCTTACTGGCGTTATTTGGCATTATAATTAGCGGCACCTTAACCAGCAGTGATTTGGTGGTTAAGGGTTGGATAGCCGGATTTATTGGCTTGTTTATGGCCACCATCGGCCGCGATACCCTGCAGTTTTATCCCCGTTATACCTTTGAGCAAAGCCAGCTAGATAGCGGCTTAGAGATTGTGCCAGTGTTAATTGGTGCTTTTGCTATACCGCAAATTATTAGGGTGCTAGCCGAGAAACAAACTCTGCGAAAAGCAGAAAAATTTGGTCGAATTTTGCCAGATTTCCGCACCATTGCGCGCAATATTAAACATATCGTTCGTTCTTCAATGATTGGTGTTGGCATTGGCTCGGTACCTGGTGTAGGTGAAGATATTGCCGGTTGGGTTTCGTATAGCACCGCAAAAAATACCTCCACTAAACAGCAACAAGAGGAGTTTGGTAAAGGCAGTGCAGCGGGGTTAGTTTCTTCTGAAACCGCTAATAATGCCAGTATTGGTGGGGCGCTGATCCCATTGCTCACTCTGGGTATTCCGGGTAGTCCGCCTGCAGCGATGTTACTGGGCGCACTGCTGTTACATGGGGTGGTTCCTGGCCCTACTATTGAAGCGGAACATCCCGGATTTTTACTAGAAATCACCGCCATTATGGTGATGGCTTCGTTTGCTATGTGGGCAAACGGCATGCTGCTAGCTAAACAAGTGATAAAGATTTTAAGCATCCCTAGCCCACTGTTTATACCGGTTGTGGGGGTGTTATGTATTTTAGGCTCTTACGCCTTGGGTCTTAATTTGTTCAATCTGTATTTAATGCTGCCGGTGGGCATTGTGGCTTTTGTGTTGAGCGAGAATAAATTCCCCATTTCACCGCTTGTGATTGGCTTGGTGTTAGGTGGAATGGCTGATGAAAGCTTACGTCGTGCCTTGATGATCTCTGACGGTAGTTTTTTACCAATGTTGCAACGGCCAGTATGTTTAATTTTGGTGTTATTTATTTTGTATTTCTTGTTATCACAATTTGGCCCCGTAAAGCGTTGTACTCAGCGTTTGTTTAGCCGATTTAAACCAGCCGTGGGAGGCTAACCATGAGCTCTAAAAACCTTAAAGTTGTGGCGGTGGGCGCGGGTTACTTTAGCCAGTTTCATTATGAGGCTTGGCAGCGGGTAGTTGGTGCTGAGGTGGTGGGAAATTGCAATCGTCACATAGAGACTGCAAATGAGGTTGGCAAACGTTATGGCATCGCTCAGCAAAGTAACAACTTAGCGCAGCTTATTGAGCAAACTCAGCCAGATATCGTAGACATTATCACTCCGCCACATACTCACCTCCAACAGCTAGAAATTGTTTGTGAAGCTGGCGTTGATGCGATTATTCAAAAGCCTTTTGGTGAGTCTTTGGCGCAAGCGAAACAGCTCACCGCTATGGCGGAACAAGCTGGTATCAAGTTAATTGTGCACGAGAATTTTAGGTTTATGCCATGGTATCGAAAAATTAAACAGTTGCTTGATGACAAAGTGCTTGGGCGGCTACTCAATGTGCAATTTAATCTGCGCCCCGGCGATGGCCAAGGGCCGGAAGCTTACTTAGAGCGCCAACCTTACTTTCAGCAAATGGAAAAGTTTTTAGTGCACGAAACGGCGATTCACTTAGTTGATACCTTTCGTTACTTATTTGGTGAAGTGGAAAACGTATATGCCAGTTTGCGTAAGTGTAATCCGGTTATTGCTGGCGAAGACGCTGGCCTGATTGTGTTTGGTTTAGCAGGTCAGCTACAAGCAGTGTTTGATGGCAATCGCTTACTTGACCATAAGGCTGACAATAAGCGCACCACTATGGGAGAAATGCTGATCGAAGGTAGCCAAGCTAGCCTGCGCTTAGACGGTGATGCCAATATATTTTTGCGCAACTTTGGCGACAATAACGAGCAACAGATTGATTACTCATGGCAAGCGAAAAACTTTGGTGGGGACTGTGTTTATCAGCTTATTGAGCATGTGGTGGCGCATTATCAGCACGGAGCTGAGCTAGAAAATCTCGCCCAGCAGTATTTGCGCAATATCGAAATTGAGAATGCGATTTATCAGTCTCATCAACAACAAAAGCGAGTGAGTATTTAATGTCGCAAATTAACCAATTTAACCAGCCCTTAGTTAAGCTGGGCCAGCAGCTTACTCGGCCAGAATGCGTATTAACCAATGCCTTTGGCGATGTGTTTGTCTCGGATTTTAGAGGGGGTGTAAGTCGTATCGCAGCAAATGGTGAGCAAAGTTATTGGGGAGGAGCGCACCCAGAATTTGGCCCTTTGCAAACCAATGGTTTTGCCATGCTAGCCGATGGCAGCTTTCTTATTGCGCATTTAGGGGCTGAACAAGGCGGGGTATTTAGACTCACCAGAGATAACGCAATTTATGATTGGCTGCTGGAGGTGGATGGCGTGGCGCTGCCTCCCACTAATTTTGTTTATCTAGACCATCAAGGGCGCATTTGGATTACCGTGAGCACTCGCACTCAACCTAGAGCAGATGCTTATCGTAAAAGCTGCGATGACGGTTTTATTGTGCTGGTAGATGAGCAAGGTGCTCGCATTGTTGCCGACGGTTTGGGCTACACCAATGAGCTTTGGGTAAACCCCGAGGGGACAGAGCTATACGTAAATGCAACCTTCTCTCGCGAGCTGATTAAGTATCAAATCGTAGATAACCAGCTACGCCGTGCACAAGTCATTACACAGTTCTCTGCCGCGACCTTTCCTGATGGATTAACCATGGATATTAGTGGCAACTTGTGGGTAACCAGCATTGTGAGTAATCGGGTGATTCGAGTTAGTCCAAATGGTGAGCAGCAAATATGGTTAGAAGACTCCGACGATGAGCATCTAAGGTGGGTTGAACAAGCCTTTCAGGATGATGTTATGGGAAGGCCACATTTAGATGGCAACCCGGCTAAGCAGCTTCATAATATTTCATCTCTCGCGTTTGCCAAGGATGGCATTCTTTTAGGATGTTTATTGGGCAACAGTATCACTAAAATTAAAACAGATGTTACAGGGATTAAACCTGCACATTGGCGTTTTAAGTAGCCTTTACTGGGCTAAAGCGACTAAATTACGGGTTTATTTCAAGCTGCCAAAATCATCGCTTCGAGCTACAATTAACTGAGAGAGTATAACTAAGCTTCTGATAATTCAGGCGCTATGCTCAGTGAATTTGTAATATAGCAAGGACCGCTAAATGATTGACCAAGAACTCGCTCAACTTGAATCGGTATACCAAACCATTGTCGACTTTTTAGTGAGATACAGCTTCCAACTGGTGGGTGCAATTATCATTGTGCTACTGGGTTTATGGTTTGCCGGCAAAGTGGCTAAGTGGTTATTTAATACCCTAGAGCACAAAGGTTTAGACATCACCCTCGCCAACTTCATTGCCAATGTGGTGAAAGTGCTGTTAATTAGCATTACGGTGATCATTGCCTTAGGCAAACTGGGTATTAGCATTACTCCCTTTGTGGCCGCATTGGGTGCTATTTCTCTAGGTGCTGGCTTGGCGATTCAGGGCACTTTGTCTAATTATGGCGCGGGCTTAGCAATTATTCTAACGCGACCATTTGTGCTCAAAAACACCATTACCGTAAAGGGCTACACCGGTATTGTTGAAGAAATTAATTTAGCTACCACGGTGCTAATTAATGAAGATAACGAGCGGGTGACCATTCCTAATCGCCATATTGTGGGCGAAATACTTAAAAACACCGAACAAAACAGCTTAGTTGAAGGCGAGGTAGCGGTCGCTTATGGCAGCAATCCAGAGCAAGTTATTAGCTTAATCGAAGAGACCTTGGCGGCTATTGCCGAGGTTCAGCAAGCCCCCGCTACCAAGGTGGGCATTGATGCCTTTGCCGATAGTGGCATTAATATTAGTTATCGCTTTTGGGTGCCAACACCGTTATTTCATCAAACTAAGTTTGCCGCCAATCTGGCGGTGTTTAATGCCTTGCAACAAGCGGGTGTGCAAATACCCTTTCCACAACGCGAAGTACGTATGCTATCGGGTGAGTAATCTGCTAAGTGATTTAGTGCAAAGGAAAAAATACAGTAAATAGCCTAGAAGAACTTACTAACTTAGTTCTCATTAAGCTCGTATGGCTCTATGATTAATTTTTGACAAGATGTTGACCATGCAACCAGCATCAAAAAATCAGGGATGATCAATGAACATGCGTGAAGTGATATGGATGTTAAGTAAAAGTAAGCTTTGGGCGTTGTTGATTGGGGGGCTAGCTAGTGCCTCAATTAGCGCCTCCCCACAGTTACATTGGCAATCAAATAGCCAAGACTATTGGCAACTGTCTCGTTATCAAGATTTGCAATTTCAGCTGAGTTACCTGCCCTACTTTTCTAGGGTGAAAATGCAAACAGGACCGTTAATTATTAACGGAAACAACGGTGGTTTGTTAAATATTGACCAAGCCCTTCCTGCAAATTTAAACATCAATTATCAGGTCTGTGGTGAACAAGTTGCAGCCGACAGTATTCGTCAAGCTGTTGTGTGTACGGTTAATGATGGTGGTCGTGGCAATGTTAACCCTGAGCGAGTAGGTACATCTACTCAAGGCCGTGATCTGTTGGCTATTCGCATGGGCAACCCCAATGGTACTCGAGTAATGGTGATTACTCAGCAACATGGCAATGAGCCGGCGGGCACCGAAGCAGCCCTGAGTATTGTTCGTTGGTTAAGCACAGGTTTTGGCCGCAAAACTAAAACCATTTTAGCCAATCTAGATCTCTTAGTTTTATTGCGTGCCAACCCTGATGGCGGCGAACCGGACCCAGATAATTGCAGTTTAAATCCTATTCCGGGAACGGTGATCGATAATGACTGTGCGCTCATTCGCCAAAATGTTGATCCCATGGCGGGCGGCGCCTTTGCCGAGAATTCAGAAGCAGACTTTGTGGGCATTGTCGGCCGAGGTTACGATTTGAACCGCTATCATCATGTGACTTTAGATAAACCCATTCGCCCGTTAGAAAGCCAAGCCATGGTTGCTGCAGCATTAGCGTTTCAGCCTGGAGTTGTTCTTGATTTACACGGCGACTTACAAAAAACCGACTGCCAATTAGATTTCACCTCCATCAAGCCAGCCCAAGTATTGGGGCAGTTACCCACTGTTAACTGCTTACATGGCCAAACCGCCAATAACTTTCGATTGTTAAGTCCCTTTGCCGATGCACTTCCGGGCTCACCGCAACAGTTTTTAGCGCAAAGCTTGGCGGTGAAAGTGATGAAAAAAGTCGACCGGGTATTTGTAGGTTCAACCGGGCGCTTTTCTCAGGTACAACTTGGTGCCGGAAATATTAGCAGTGGTGCAACAGCAAATTATCAACATATTGGAGCGGCGGCTGGTGGTTGGGAGACAGTAAATTTTGTACAAGATTTACGAGCCGACGTTACAGCTGTGCATCTTGGCCAGCCGCAAATTGGCGTTAACCCAGGCCTACCGGACCCAAGCTTTCTGAGTAAACAAATCTGGATAAATCGAGTAGCCTTATTTGAAGCGCTCGCCACTTTAGCCAACTACAGCGATAATGCGCCAAGTGACAGTAGTGGGTTTTGTGACTACCCCTTAGCACAAGGCTTACAAGCAAGCTTACCGGTAGAATATTGGGGGCCACAAGCCACCAATGGCGCCGTGCTAATACCCATAGAGCCCAGCATTGGCGTACCTTTGTACATTAGCGGCAACTGCCCAGATAATCCTTTGTAAGTTCATCATTTGTTTTAGCTTTAATGCTTGTTTTTCTTAAAGGCTTATCAAGTGCTGCTAGTTTAAATAGCGGCACTTTTTTAAACCATTGCCAATCACTCAATTGCGGTAAATCATCTTTCTGTGGGTTTATTTGTCTTATTTTTTGACATAACGCTAAATAACAGCATTTTTCCTTTTTGTATGCTTGTTAACTCATTTCTTATTTGTAGCATGTTGATGTTAATGGCCTTTTTTTAGGCTAAAAACTCTAATAAAAATTACTACTTACAATAGCAAGTTTTGGAAAGGACTCTAAATATGAAGTATGCCAAGTCGAAGTTGGCTTCGCTGATCGCTGTCTCGCTTTCGCTAACCGCGTGTGGTGGAGGTGGTGGAGGCGACTCAACCCCTGTAAATGTAGCTCCCAATATTGGTGGTACGCCGCAAACGAGCATAGATGAGGGGGTAGCATTTACGTTTACTCCAACTGCCAGCGACGAAAACAACGATGAACTAACATTTTCGATTACCAACAAGCCTGCTTGGGCAAGCTTTGATGAAGCAACGGGTCAATTATCAGGAACACCCGCTCGGACAGATATTAGCGCCTATTCAGATATTGTTATTAGTGTAAGTGATGGCAGTGAAACTGCTTCTCTTGCGCCGTTTGAGCTTACGGTAAACCGGGTAATGGCTCTTAGCGGCAAAGTGATTGATGGTTATGTAGCTGGTGCGGTTGTTTTTCTTGACCTTAACCTAAATGGTCAACTTGACGAGGATGAGCCTAGCGCTATTAGTGATAATACCGGTGCTTACACCTTGGCATTAAAAGGCTCCGACATCAGCAGCTTAAAATCGGCGCCTATTCGTGCCTTGTTAGGCGAAGGAGCTACAGATATAGATACTGGTGAAGACTTCTCTGAAAATCCAGTCGTGCTTTCTGCTCCTCCATTGGTTGACTTAGATGAAAGCATTGACCCTACTGGAGCCGCGATTTCCCCGTTTACCTCTTTGGTTGTTGATGAGTTAAAAGAGAGCCTAATTTTGTTAGCTAGCGGTTCTGTAACCAGCGAACAAATTGACCAGGAGCTAATGGCTGCAAAAACCAAGGTGATTGGTGACTTAGGCTTAGATGGTGGCCTTGATGTGATTTTAGGCGACTTCTTGTCTGATGATGTTGGTGAAGCGATTAAAGAAGCCTTAGCGAAAGAGGCGATAGAGCGCACCACCGAACGCCAAGAAGCAGCTAAAAAAGAGCAAGAACTTAAACAAGATTTGGAAGATAACCAAACGGTAGAGGTTACCACCCAGCGAAGCAGTCGAAAAAACTGGATTACTGGGAAAGAAGATTACTTCCTAGTTGAACAAAGCAAAATTACTACCTTATTAGACGATGGTACGAAAAAAGTAGAGGCTGAGTCCGTTAGTTACCTCACCGATGCTAACTATAAAAGGAAGCTAGATGAGGATCAGGAAGCACTGATTTATGAAAAAGAGTCTTGGACAGAAAACTATTTAGCTGATGGGGTTTATACCGCTCATTTTTATTGGGAAACCGATTTAAACCAAGACAACCTTCGAACTTTTAAAGGGCGAGTTTATCGAGTTGGAACCCATGATGAAGCTGGTCAGCTTTCATACCTAGCATATCATGATGAGTCTTCTTCAATTGACGAAGGTGGCTATGACGATGATGAAAGCTTTGATGATATAGATATTGAAGCAGCTGTTAATGCTGGAAACCTTTCTCAAATTGAATGGGTTCAAAGAGTTACACATTCTTCTGAGACCTTAGAAAGCGGTGAACAGGTAAAAACTAGAATCAGTGAATCTTTAGATAAAGAAGAGCTAGAGCCTTACTTTAGAAGAACCCAAGTGACCACCTCTTTTGCTGACGGCTCTGTTTCGAATGAGGAGCTGAGAGATTCTTCAGCAGATGGAACGATAAATGACTATACCAAAGAAACGCTAACGCCAAACGGTGAAAGAGAGTTCACTAAGCGAGGTAGTGTTTATACTTGTTGCATCAATGGTGTATTTGAAGAGTATGCGCAATACCGTTGGGATAGAGGTGAGCTTACTAATTATTGGGAAGATTACCAAGAATCAAGCAAAGTAGTTGATGGCTTAAAGGTATCTGAAGGTTCTGGTGGGCGTTATGTATATAGCAATGACACCAGGATGGCTGAATTAGGTTCTGATGGCCAAGCTATTAAGTTTCAGGATTGGAAATATACGACAACAGATCTATCTGACACCCTAAGTTTAGAGTTTAACGAGTATCACCACTACGGCTTGGATAACTATTCATTTACTAAAGAAGAGCCTGGCCAAGCAGTTAAAGTTTGGGAGAAAGGAGCTTCGGGTTTGTGGCTTGGCCATGACTACCCTGAATGGAACTCTACGAATATCGAGGAACTCGATAGTAAAATTAAAGCCGCCTTAGATAGTGGCTTATCTTACGCTGAAATTGATGAAAGTGTGGTTGCAGGCTTGAGTGCTTATAACGTACTGCGTTTTAGCGATAGTTTTGTTTACCAAGAAAATGGCGAAGTAAGAACGTGGTTCTTAGTCAACCAGTTTGAAGGGGAGTGGGAGCTACAAGAGACAGGTTTAGAACAGCTACCGAACGGCTGGCGCTTTAACGTTGTCCCTGGTGGAATGATCGTTGAGCTGGATACCAGTGGTAACGATTATTCACGTAACAATTATACCTCAGTGCCGTTGGTTGATGCTGATGTTGATACGGGTTACTTCGAATCTCAAATGTATTGGGATCCGAATCAAACGTTTTATGGCTATTTAGATCAAGCAGAAGCTCAAGCTAAATTGGATGCGCTTATTGCTGAAGAGATCGCCAGAGAAGCTGCGATGCCGCGTGAGCAAGTGAGCGTGTTATTTATTCTTCCTAGCGAGCAAACCGCTGGCTTAAACCAAGCTGAATTAGAGGCGCTATATGCAAGCTATAGCCTGCGAGCTGAAAATGCTGGCATATGTAATAGCTTAACCAAAGCTTATTCCGACAAAAGCGCTGTAGGTGAGACTATATCGCTTAGCTCGGTTGACGTGCAGGGCGCAGTGTTCAATGTTGATATTTACACTGAGGTGGGCGACGGCTGTTTTGAGTTTGATGTAGTAAAAGATAACGGCTCGGTATTTGCTGTAAGCCCATTAACCTTTGAGCGTGATAAGTACGCCATAGCGGAAACTACCGTAGATAGTGACGTTGTTGATTTTGTTGGCCGATATGTAAACCATGCAAGTTGTGATTTGGAGCCATTGGATGAATTGGGTCCGCTTCAACAGGAAGTGTACATACGAGGGACGTTTGATGGCGGTGAAGATGCCACTGCATTTCTTGATAGCCACAAACTGAACTATGTTGGTAACAATACTTATCAAGCTAAAGTCTTTGCTGATGTTTTTCAATATTTTGACTTTAAAATTTCTACATTAGATGAAAACCTAGAATTTACTTCGCTGTTTCATTCATCTGATTATCGTGGAGATGGCAGCCCTGAACAAACTGAGTTGCATATACTAGCTTCTCCTGAAGGACTAAGTTCAATGTCTTTCGGCAACAGCGATATTCCGGGTGTTTATTTAGTCGCTATTGAACTAAATGCTAACTTGGACAAAGGAGCTATCTCAGTTTCAGCTTGTGAAGACGGTACGCTGTCAAATGTAGAAAGCACTACTGGCCCAGTGTTGATGTCAGATACGGAGAACTTTGAAGAGTATTCGCATTATGTTTATAGCTCACCATGGCAGCTTACGGACTATTGGTCAGAGAATACCCTAGCCAAGAAAGTTGAGAATGGAGAAATCGTTACCGAGCAAAGTGGTAAACGCTATGTTATTAACAGCAGCAAAAACGCTGCAGAACTAGATGCTTCAGGGGAGCGCATAGAGTTTAATAATTGGCAATCTACTGAGACTCAAATAAGCGAATCGCTATCCATCAACAGAACCATTTATCAACATTTTGCTTTGGATGACTATAGCTTCACCTTGTCGGCTGATAACGCTGGGCAATCGGTAAGAGTATGGGAGAAGGGCAACACTGGCATTTGGGTTGGTCACGATTACGGAGAGTGGAATAGTCAAGATGTAACAGACTTAGCTGGTAAAGTGAGAGCAGCCATGGATGAGGGTAAGTCTTATGCTGAGATTGATAGCTCGGTGATTCCAGCTTTAGATGCATATAATAATCTGCAGCTGAATGAGAGCCTTATTGTTGATGAATTTGGCCTAGAGCGAATGTGGTATCTAGTGAATGAGTTTGATAACCAAGGCTGGGAAGTTACCACTACTACCTTAACAAGCTTGCCAAATGGCTGGGAGTTTCATGCGAAAGCTGGCGTTTTATTCCTCAAGCAATCTGGTTTCCAAAATATCATTCCAATCACTGCTGCTGATTCGGATAACGGTTCTTTTGAAGCGAAAACGGGTTGGGATGCCGGAGATACTACTTTCTATGGTTTCTTAGATTCAGCCAGTGCCGACGCCAAGTTGCTGGAGTTAAGTCCTCCTTAGGTTTTAGGTTTCATATGACCCGTCCTGATATGGGTTGACTCTGATTGACAAAAGGCGCACACCAGCGCCTTTTTTATTGGCAAACAGCATTGCGTTCATTGACGCTCATCCGCTTATGAGTCAGCTGTGTAAGCGCAATACTGTGCAAATAATGGCTTTGCGGTGACTAAGGGGAAAAGGCATTGGAGGTGGGTTGATATCATCAAAAAACAGAGCTTAAAAGAGCAAGCTTAGTTACTTGTACTAGCTCTTAACTTGCCGCAACTACCTTATTGCGGCCGCCTTCTTTGGCTTGATATAAAGCTTCGTCGGCACGTTTTATCCATTGCTCTAAGAAGCCAGAGTTTATTTCGGCTACGCCAAAAGAGCTGGTTATGCGTGTTTCTTCGCTTAGGATGGTGTTTTCGATACTTTGGCGAAGGTGTTCAGCTAGTGCGCAGGCTCCTTTTAGCCGGGTATGGGTGCATACCACCAAAAACTCTTCACCGCCCCAGCGGGCTAAGTAATCGCCTTCTCTAATTTGCTGGCGCACCAAATTTGCTAGATTAACCAGTACTTTGTCGCCTTCGTCGTGGCCGTATTGGTCATTGATTTTTTTGAAGTGGTCTATGTCGAATAAGACGATACTAGCAGGCATACCAATTTCAGCGTATTCGATAATGATGTCGCCAAAAATACTGCTTAAACCGGCGCGATTAAAGCAGCTGGTAAGCGGGTCGGTTTTGGCCATAAATTCGTAGTTATCACGCTCAATGCTCAGGTAGCTATTGATTTTATTTAGCTCTAGCGCGTGTTTATTTGATTGCTGGTGTTGCTCTTTTACCCCACGGGTCACACTGAAAAAAGCGTAAGTAATACTGACTAACCAGATCCCCAACAAGGCTAAATACAAATCTTTGGCTTGCAACCATTTGCCAGAAAACTGGACTGAATGGAGCGATAACTCGATATTTTTATCCAGAGTATTGTCACCAGTGAGCAAGCTAATGTAGGTGATCCTAGCATCTTGCTGCGAGTGTTGATTTTCACCCTGAGCAAACTGCCACCAAGAGGGCTGATATAAGCTATCTACATCTATGCTGTAACTCGCGCGCCCTTGCTTGGGCAAAATACTTTGTTGGTATAGGTGTAAATGTTTTGCATTGTGTTGAGTAAACACCTGTAGCCAAATGGAATCTGGTGCGGTGCTTTGAAAGGACAGGTTTAGTTGGATGTTTTCAAAGTTGGCCAGAGTGATGCCCGCTTGATTATTTTCCACTAACTTTAACTGCAAAGCACAGGCATCGGGTTGCTGGCTATTGGAGATATTGCAAAATAGCGTGGCTTTGTTTTGTTGGCGCAATAACAAGCCTTTGCCAACACGACCATCGGCGAGCTGAGTAGAAAGAGAGATGGGGGATTCTTCGTTTAGTGAGTAATTAAGGTGTCGCTCCATGCCTAGGTACTGCCAAAGCACCAATCCCAAAGAGATCAGAAATAGTACCGGGTAATAAATGTCGCGTTGTTGCTGATTCATAGTGTGCTTTAGCGTGGACAGAACAAAAACTTTACCTTGGTATTATTCACTAAATCCATGCTTTATAAAGGGTTGTACTACGCAATTATAAGAATATCTCTATTTGCAAATTCCATATACAGCACAAATTTAGGGTTTTAGTTCTCAAGATTTATGCAACGTGACGCCAAAATGGGATTGTTGTTTTGTTGAGTTTGCGCAATCAGCGTGGCTCTTTGGCATTCTAGAGGGCTAACCGGATGAAGCTTGTCCCAAGCTTGCATTAACTTGCGTTGACTGCTGCTCATGGTAAATCGGCTATAAGTGGCATCCATGTATAAATAACTGCGTGCTATTGGCCCTCGCGAGGATTCAGGCGGTTGTACTTTACGGTTCTCTATACGCATATCGCAGCTACCAAAACTAGATTGCTGAGTACTTAACATAGTGAAGTTGTAGTTAGAGCGCGCAGCATTTACCGCGCCAATAGCCGGATACAGGTTGTACATGTCGGCTTGCATTAAGCGGTATTCTGCATTGGTTTTTTCTGCACAGCGCCTGCCCTTGTAGGCTTTGCCTTTTGAATTGACACATTTGGGGTGGCCTTCACGCCACTCAGTAAAGTTGCGGCCAAAGTTCTCTGCTGGCACAACGTGCTCGGCCTCGTAACGTCTTAATCGGTTAAGATATTTGCCGGTAGCAAAACCAGAATTAAGTGTGACATTTTTATTCTCATCAAACTTAGCCTCGCAATACAGTGTTTTACGGGTACTTGGCTCTGCGTATACCTGTTGCAGTAAAAGTCGCTTGGCGGTGGTAAATGATTCAATGCTTTGATTGCCATTAGCAAGCGCAAGAGAAGGTAAGGAAAGGGCAAACAATAAGGCATAGCTGGCTAGGCTACGTAGGGCTGTTTTTAAGTACATCTTAATCTTATAAATAACCGTAAAAAAACAGCCCAAAATTTAGCATGCGGCTAGGTCGTACAGCTAACTATCAATAACTGTGTTCAGCTTTGTTTGATTGCTGGGGGTTTATTGACAAAAAAAGTAAAAAAACTTACTTGGCTTTGAAAGCGTTTTCTATCAGGCACTGCCTAGCTCGGGCGTATTTAGCTGATTTTCTGGCTTTTTTGCAAAGTTTCAAAGGGCGCGCTAGGTCACAAAAATCTCATTCAGGCTGAACTATCTTTGAGCCGTTTTGCCCTTGTTAGGGCAGCTAATCTGCCAGAGCCCATTAAGTAGTAGGAAGACTTACTGGCAGCAAACCAAACACAACAAGGATATGTTGTAGATGATTTTATTCAGCGGGTGGACAAAGCATTCAGCAGTAGTGGCTGGATCGCTTCTCTTAACGGCGTGTTATAACGTTGGCGGAGAAGTAGAGGGCTTAAACGGCAAGTTAAGCCTACAGTTAAACGAGAAAAAACCATTGGCCATCACTCAAGATGGTCCTTTTGTATTTAAAACTAAATTACCAGCGGAGCAAGCCTTTACCGTTGCGGTTGTTGACGAGCCGATGACGCAATCTTGTACGGTTACCCCCGAACAAGACGTGATGGCCGAACAAGACTACATGCAGCTTATTGTTGCCTGTGTCGACAAGCCTTGGGAGCCGCATTTCCCACCTGTTGCTAACCCCAATATTGACCTTACGCCGCCAACAGAGTTAGCACTGGCTGGCCCAAATCAGCTGCGTTTGAACTATATTGACCCAGCAGCAGCCACTCGTGAAGATGCTGCTGCGGATTACGCCTCGTGGTCGCTTCATTTATGGAACAACGCTGCTTGTGATGCCATTGCTGAGTCGGCATTGAATACCGAATGGGCCGATCAATCTCTGGTACCAGCAGGTTATGATCAATATGGTCCCTACTGGGAAGTGGACTTAAATAAAGAGTCTGGCTGTGCCAACGTGATTATTCGTGACGGTAGCCTTTCTAAGTTAATTGATGCCGATCTAGCTATTTCTTTTGACCAGTTCACCGATCGCAGCGTGAGCGTTATTCAAGGTAATAGCCAAGTATTTGATAGCCGCGAAGAGGCTTGGAATACTAACCCTCCTGGTTTGGGCATTATTAATGCCTCGGCCCACTTGGTTGATGCAAACACCTTGGTATGGGCAGACGCTATTGCTGCAGATTATGTACGTTTGTACTCATCTGCCGATGGCAGCTTTACGGTAAATAGTGATGGCACTGTAGATGGCGCTTACCAAATGGTGATGTTAGAGCCGGGCCAAGTGAGTGATGAAGCGCAAGCCGCCTTCCCTCACCTAGACTTTAGCTCTGCTTATCAACTACCAGATGATGCAGACCTAAAGAGCTTGCTGAAAGGCGAAGTGGTTGCGATGGCGCTTACCGCCGAAGGTTATGTGTATAAAACTACCGAGGTGCAGTTTGCTGGCGCGTTAGATAGCTTATATGCCGCGGCCAATGATGATGCTGTTCAGCTAGGCGTAAGCCCTAGCCAAAAAGGTTATCAATTCCAACTTTGGGCACCAACGGCTCAATCGGTAACTCTGCAAACTTACAACAAACGTAAAAAAGCCAAGCGTGCTTATCCCATGGAGTGGCAAGCAGACTTAGGTACCTGGTTGGTTGATACGCGAGTTAAGCACGGCCAATATTATCGCTACGTGGTAGAGGTTTATCACCCAGCTTCTGGTGAAGTAGAAACGCTAGAGGTAACCGACCCCTACTCGCTAAGTTTGGCGACTAACTCTCTGTATTCACAAGTTGTTGATTTAGAACACCGTAAAACCAAGCCAGCCGGTTGGGATTCTCACGTGGTGCCCGAGCTGCCGATGACTAACATGAGCATTTACGAAGCTCATGTACGTGACTTTAGTGCGCATGATCTATCAACTAGTGAAGAAAACCGTGGTAAGTACCTAGCCTTTACCGAGCTAGATTCTGCGCCAATGCAGCACCTTGCCGAGTTAAAACAAGCTGGCCTTACTCACCTACACTTGTTGCCTGCTTTTGACATTGCCACCGTTGAAGAAGGCGAGAAGCGCCGTGTTGAAATTAGCGACACTGTAGGCAAGTTATGTAGTATTCAGCCAGACAATGCCTTGTGTGGCGTTGAATCTAATGGTGCGGTGATTGCCGACTTATTAGAAGCCTGTGACCCTAGCACCCAATGTGCCGACGACATTGTTGACTCATTACGCTGGTTAGACGGCTTTAACTGGGGTTACGACCCATTCCACTTTGGCGCGCCAGAAGGCAGCTATGCCAGTAACCCAGATGGTTTTGCGCGAATTAAAGAATTCCGCGCCATGGTGCAGTCGGTGCACGAAATGGGTTTACGGGTAGCCATGGACGTGGTGTATAACCACACTAATGCCTCTGGCCTAAACGATAAATCAGTGCTGGATAAAGTGGTTCCTGGTTATTACCAGCGTCGCAATGCCATTACTGGTGCGGTAGAAACCTCTACCTGTTGTGATAATACTGCCACCGAACATGCCATGATGGCCAAATTGATGAAAGACACTTTGGTTATTTGGACGCGTGATTACGGCATCGATGCCTTCCGCTTTGACCTCATGGGTCATCAGCCTTTAGCGGCCATGGAAGAATCATTAGCGGCGGTTAAAGCGGCAGATCCAGACAACTACTTCTACGGTGAAGGTTGGAATTTTGGTGAAGTACAAAACGATGCTCGTTTTGTTCAAGCAACCCAGCTTAACTTAGCTGGAACCGGCATTGGTTCATTCTCTGATCGGATGCGCGATGTAGTTCGTGGCGGCAGCCCATTTGATAGCGCCGAAGCGATTCGCGGTTCTCAAGGTTTAGCCAATGGCTTATTCCATGATCCCAATGAGCTAAATGCCAGTGATGAAGCCACCAAGCTAGTATTGTTACAGCATACCGACATAGCACGGGTTGAGCTGGCAGGCTTGTTGTCTAGCTTTAAGCTCATCGATGCCAATGACCAAGTGGTTACGGGTAGCGAAGTTGACTATAACGGCCAACCAGCTGGTTATACAGCCTCTCCTTTAGAGGCTGTGTCTTACGTGTCTAAGCACGACAACCAAACACTGTGGGACATTAACCAATACAAATTGCCAAGCGGTATGAGCCCTAGCGATCGCGTGCGTGCGCAAAGCTTTGCTTTGAGCTTCCCGCTATTAGGCCAAGGCGTACCATTTATTCACATGGGCTCTGATGTTCTTCGTTCTAAATCTATGGAGCGAGACAGCTACGACTCGGGAGATTGGTACAACAAGGTAGATTTCACTGCTCAAGACAATAACTGGAATGTGGGGCTTCCACGCTACGGCAAAGATGGTCTTGATGGTAACTACCCACTAATTGGCCAGATTATCGCAGACCCAAGCACCGATGTAGCAGCTGGGGACATTGCCCAAGCTAAAGCGGTGTTTAACGAGTACCTAGCACTGCGTAACGCCACACCATTAATTGGTTTGGGTAGCGCCGAGGCGATTACTAGTCGTGTGGATTACCACAACATGGGTAGCGCGCAAACGCCGGGCTTAATCTTGATGTCGGTGAATGACGGTGTTGGCCTTGAAGATCTTGATGCTAGCTACGACGCTATCTTAATCGCCTTTAACGCTGGTGCTGATCTTGTTGGTTTTGATACTGGCATGGCCGGTTTAGAGCTACACCCTAGCCAAGTGCAGTCGGTGGATTCTGTACTAGCCTCGGCAAGTGTTAACGGCACTGCGATTAACGTACCTGCCTACAGCACCGTAGTATTTGTTCTGCCACAAGGTAATGAGCAAGGAGTGGGTATTCCGGTTACTGATAAGTACGACCCAGCCCAACCTACCTTTGGTGACACCGTGGTGTACCTGCGTGGTAGCATGAATGGCTGGTCTACCGACAATCCACTAGAGTACGTCTATGACGGTGAATACAGTGCATTAGCTGACTTAGTGGCGGGCAGCTACGAGTTCAAATTTGCCGATGCAGATTGGGGCGGGCAAGGGGTTAACTACGGTGGCTTTAGTGCTGTGGTTGCTCAAGGTTCGTTGCCAATTGTTACCGGTGCTGACAACCTAAGTGTGACCATTGCAGAAGATGGCCAATACTTGATTAGCTTTGCCGTAGACAAGGCTGACCCAAGCATCGCAACGGTAAGCATTACTTCCCAAGTTGAAGAAGCACCCTATGGCGATACAGCGGTATTACTGCGCGGTGACATGAATGGTTGGGACGAGAGCTTACCATTTAGCTACATTGGCAGTGGTATTTACAGCCAAACCCTTAATCTTGCTGCGGGTGATTATGGCTTTAAGTTAGCCAGTGCCGATTGGAGTACGGTTAACTTGGGCGGTGGTTTAGCCTTAGTGGCTGGTGGCGAAAGCGTAACCCTGCAGCCGGGTAGCAACGACAACCTAAGCTTGAGCGTAGCTACAAGCTCAGATTATACCTTTACGCTTAATGCGTCTGATATTGCAGCACCTAGTCTATCGGTAAGTTTTGCAGATGTTGGTGCAGTGTGTAGCGAGCTAGCTACCGTGGCGGAAGACGGTCCACTTGCTGAAGCCTTAGCCATTCGTGGTGAAAACTCAGATTGGGCTTGGGACGCGGCCTACGCTTTTAGTCATAAAGGTAATGGTCTTTATCAGGCGGTGGCTGACTTTAGCGGCACCTTCATGTTCAAGCTGGCCACCGACGATTGGGGCACCCAGTATTTTGTGGTGGAAGACGACAGCTTGATTGAGCTTGAAACCGATGTTGAGTACCTTGCAGTAAGTGGTGACGCAGGCTTAAGCAATAACAGCATTACCCTTAGTGAAGGTCGTTACGCCTTTAACTTAGACGTATCGGGTGACCAAGCGACTTTAAATGTGTGTGAAATTGGCACGGTTAAAACCGAGATCCCAGAGCCAGTAGTCGCCGATGGAAAAGCGCTAATTAGCTTTGTTGATGCCGAATCGCCAGTGGCTGACCCTGCCACTAAATACGCTAGTTGGTCACTGTACATTTGGAATGATGCCAGCTGTAGTGCAGCCGATCCAAGCATGACACTAGACTGGGCCGATCAAAGCATCGCACCCGCGGGTGTTGATGAATACGGCCCTTACTGGGAAGTAGACCTAGCCACATTAGACGGTTGTTTCAACTACATCATTCGTGATGGCGGGTTAAACAAGGTGGTAGAGGCTGATTTACAACTCAACCTCACTAACTACCCTGAGCGTGCTGTTGCGGTTATTGCCGATGGTCGCGAATATGCTACTCGCCTACTAGCGTTCGAGGGCTATAGCGAAGAGCCTGGGTATGACTACCTTGCCTTCCAATGTGCTGCCGAAGATCAAGCTAAGTTTAACGACTTGCGTATTTACCAAGTAATGACCGAAGCCTTTATCGACGGTGACAGTAATGCAGATTACGGCACTGGTTATGGCAGCAGCCACCATAAAGGTGATTTGCAAGGCATTATCGATTCCTTAGATTACATTCAATCACTGGGTATGAATGCCGTTTGGCTTACGCCTGTGTTTGAGACAGTAGCGGTTGACGGCCAAGAGCACTGGATAGATCGCTTAGATGCAACAGGTTACTTTGCTACTAACTACTTCAATATCGACCCTAATTTTGGTGATATGCAGTTAGCTAAAACCCTGGTTGATGAAGCTCACGCCCGCGGCATGTATGTATTCTTCGATGGTGTATTTGGTCACTTTAAATCAAATGCCCAAGACTACGCATCGCCAAACGGCCTAGCAGTTACCGAAACAGGGCCTGCACAAGGTAGCCTTGGCCGCCGATCTGAGTATCCAGAAGATTTGGCCTTCTTTAAAGAAGTCGCCAAGTTCTGGATCGAAGAACTAAAAATTGATGGCTGGCGCTTAGACCAAGCTTATCAAGTACCGGTAGGTGCGTGGGGCGAAATCCGCCAAGCGGTGGCTGAAGCTTCGCAAGGTGTAAGCTACCAGATGAATGGCGAAACCGTTAATCCACTGGGTTACATGGTTGCCGAAATCTGGTCAGGCGAAGACCAAATTGCCGAAACCGGCTACGGAACCAATGAGCAACACGGTTTATGTAGCGCCTTCGACTTCCCTGGTCGTTACCGCGTAGTGCAAAACTTTGCTGCTCAAGAAGATGGCTTCTTCTTTACCGATGCCTCTACACTTGCAGGTATATTTGATACCCATGCAATATACCCAGAGCACGCCATCCCCAACTTGATGATTACCAACCACGATGTAGTTCGCTTTGGTGATTTACTGCAACGTGCTGGTATTGCCGAGCCTAGTGATGCCGAGTACTGGCAACGTCACAAAGCGGCTTATGCCTTCTTAGCTGCTTACACTGGCCCTATTACCTTGTATTACGGTGACGAGATTGGTGATGAAGTGGCTAACTTTGCTGATAGGTTAGATTGTGCAAGTGATGGCGGCGTTGGAGCAATTGCAGGTTTGTGTGATGACCACGTATCTCGTTCTAGCGGTAAAGTGGAAGGATTAGCCAGCGAGCAAGGCGGTGAAGTATTTACCGCTAATGCCCAACAAGCTGAGCTTCGCGACTACATCGCCGAACTTATGCAGCTTCGTGCAAGTTATCCTGCGCTTAGCCAAGGTGAACGCTTAAGTGTATTGAGTGTTGGTGAGTTATACGTCGATATTAAGAGCCTAGGTGAACAGCAAGTTCTCTATATTGCTAATATGGCCGCGACAACTCAATTGGCAGTATTGCCACCAGAGTACATGGGATTGGGTAATCACAATACTTTCCAAGACCTGCAAAGCAATGAGCAATACGCATTTGCTGCTGGAATTGTTGAGATAGAGCTAGCGCCATTTGAAGCTAAGTTCCTATTGGTGGGTGGTGAAGAGCCTGCTCAGCCTTACAGCGAAACCGTATATCTACGCGGAGATTTGAATGGCTGGGATACTAGCCTTGCCTTTGAATTTAAAGGTGCAGATACCTACGATGTGAGCGTGACCTTCCCTGCTGGAACCACTGAGTTCAAGTTAGCTGATGCTAATTGGGCAAATCTCAACTTTGGTGCGGGCGTAGATGGCGCTGAGCTGGAGGCTGCAAGCTTTAAAACTCTTGCTTCTGGTGGCGGAAACTTGAGCATTACGCTTACAGAGGCGACTCCTCTAGTACTAATTTTGGATGCGAAAGATCCAGCTAATCCGGTCCTGATTGTAGAAGCTGATTTAGCCTATGCTCCTTACCAATATACGCCAGTTTACCTACGTGGTGACATGAATGGCTGGGCCGCTGGCCCAGATAGCCAAATGCTTTATCATGGTAGCGGTAAATACGAGATTACTGTGCAGTTAGACGCGCAAACTTACTTGTTCAAATTAGCCGATCCAGACTGGACTAGCATTAACCTCGGTGGTGGTACAGAAACGCTGGTAAACCCAGAGTTACCGCTGCAACTGATCGACGGTGGAGCAAACTTAAGCTTTACCCCAGCAGCGGCAGGTAGCTATGACTTTGTACTAGATGCCTCCGACCCAGCGGCAATAAGCCTAACGGTGCGTTAGTACCTAACACTTAAGATCTAAAAAGCCGCTTTAAAGCGGCTTTTTTATTTGCAGCTACGGCAGTGGTATCAACAGCTGTGTTTAATCGTATATAAGCACTAAACATCGCATTACTATTTTCTAGTAAGCCTCCAGCAAGCCTAGTGTTACTCGGCGTCTTTATCTAGCTCTTGCTCTGCGTTAGCGATTATATCGTCAAGGTCTGACGATTCTTCCACATCTGGCCTTTCTGGGCGATTGGCAGGTTTTGCCATAATCTCTAAGTAAAACGATGGCAATTGCTGCAGCTCGGCTTTATCCATACAAGCGTTAATCTGCGAAACATGGATCTCTTCTGCTTCTTCTTGAGTTGGGCCGTACTTACAATCAAAGGCCCAAAAATCGGCACCGGCAGGCAAGGTTTTGTTCTTCTCGCGGCGAATATATTTTTTAGCATCATGCTTAGCGGCTTCAACAATGCGCGCTAATTTAAGCTTGGGGTGAGTAAGCGGATAAGTCTTTTTCATAATAATCCTAGAAAACTGCCGAAAGTAGCAAAGGGAGGCACACTGTAATGATTCTAGGCTATAGAGCAAGGTTTAATCGAGATTGTTTGCAAAAGCACAGCATAGCCGAGGTTAAAAGCAACAAAGCCTCCTTGAGTAAGAGGCTTTGAGGCTATGACTATAATTAGTTTATTCGAGGTTTTGGATCTGAACGTGTTTTTGTTGTGTAAGATTTTGATTTTATAGCCTTTATTTGTATTTTTTTAATTTTCTGCCACCATTCTTGTCACCAGTGTTGTTATCTCACTTTGAAGATTTTTATCAGTTTGAGATAGTTTCTATTCTTTTCCTAGCAAAGTATAATAATCGATCGACTAAATCATAAATTTAAGACTTTCGGTTACTCTAAATGGCAAGACAGCTCACTAGTTTAAATTTCAACTCTTTTTTTGCAGGTATTGGTGGGTTTGACTTGGCCTTTGAAAATCAAGGGTTTAAGCCTAGTTTTCAGTGTGAAATCAATACATTCTGTCAAAGTGTTCTTCAAGAGCGATGGCCAGATGTTCCTTTACATGGAGATATATCTAGTTTGAGCTCATCTGATATCCCTGAAGCAACGATTTGGTGTGGTGGATTCCCTTGCCAAGATCTTTCTGTTGCTCGAGGTTCTAAAGGGCGAGATGGCCTACGTGGAAGCAACTCCGGTTTATTTTATCCGTTCTTTGATCTAATAGCATCGCATAAGCCTGAAGCTTTAATTATTGAGAATGTGGCTGGTTTACTAAGTTCACATAATGGTCAAGACTTTCGAATTATTCTAGAAAAACTCACCAGTATCGGATATGCGGTTGCTTGGCGAGTCGTCAATAGTCGCTTTTTTGGAGCACCTCAATCAAGACCGCGAGTTTTTATTTGTGCTTTTAGAGGAAACCCTATCAAGGCGTTCTCGACATTGTTCGAAGAAGAAATTGGACAAAAGCCAAAGGGCTTGAGGCAAGCATTTTTGGATGTCAGCGAATGTCAAAAAAGTGGAGCCAAGGTAGCGCAGATAGCTTACTGTCTGGCTGCAACATCGGGCAGACATACTGGGACCGATTGGAGCAGAACTTATGTGTCTTACCCTGATGCGGTAAGAAGGCTTACGCCATCAGAGTGTGAAGGCATTCAAGGTTTTCCTAAAGATTGGACTTCAATCAATAGCAAGTCAGGCAGTGATTCTGATACAGATAGATACCACGCTCTAGGGAACGCAGTATCTGTTCCAGTCGTTGAGTGGATAGCCAAGCGTTTGAAGCAAGAGATTATGGATTCCAAGAAGCCAGTTTCAAGTGAAAGTCTGATAGAAAATTTGCTTAAAAGTCATGGTCAGGTAGTACAAAAATTTAGAGAACAAGACTACTTGAATTTAGTTCTAGACCCAAATGGCGATGAGCAGAAGTTAAAGTGGATGTCTGGTGGAATAGCATTTGAAGGTAAATGTTTAGACTTTAAAGCAACGGAATTTCCACGTGATATCATTCCTTCAAAGCTAATAGATGTTATTGAAAAATCGAACGTAGACCAAAAATATTTCATTAGTGCTAATGCGGCTGAAGGAATACTTCGCAGAGTAAAAAGTCAAAATCGGAGCCTGTTCGGTCCATTGAACGAAGCCCTAGTTACTATGGCGAAAGGCAGAGAAGCAGCTTAAACGTAGAGGGTTATATGGATTTTGTTGTTATTAGATTAGGTAAGGATAGTGTTGATGATATTAGGGCTCTGGACACTTACAAGGGTGAACTGTCAGAAACCTTACCTTTAAAGTTCCGTTGCCATCAAGTTGAACAAGCTATAGTTGATAAGCTCATATCCGGAAGTGTTTACTGCTTTATATATTTAGGTTCCGATAATAGTAAAGGTATACCTACGAGTTGGCAAAAAGGCATAAGAGCCCTTGGTAGAATCAGTTCGATTGATGGGAGAGTTAGCTTTAAATCAGAGGCAACAGTCAATATAGACTTGGTGAGTATTTTTCCTGCAAGCCTTGGTTCTACACACTTTTTGGAAGTTACGCCTCAACTTTTTAGAGAGTTTAGTCAATACCCAGTAATTGGCCTTCAAAGTTCAAGAAACAATGCAATTCAATATGTTAAAGGTGAAGACAAACAAGATACAGCTTCTCTGGTCAATGCAATTAATACCTTGTATCCAAGGTTTAGGCTTGATTTAGCTCGTCATGCAAGCGAATTACTGTCATTAATTGAGTCTGAAGAGGGGGAACTTGAAGGATATGAAGCTGAAAGTGAAGAGATGCTTCATAGCTTTGGCTGGGGCAAGGAATACCCTTTAAATACCGTTCTGATTCGTACCGAGCAAAGAACTGTAGAAAATGTAGTTGATAGAATCCGCAAAAATAGATTTAAGCTAGATCCTGATTTTCAGCGGGATTTTGTATGGACTTCTTCAATGCAATCTAAGTTAATCGAATCTTGTTTGATGAAAATACCATTACCGGTGTTCTATGTTGCAGAAGATGAAGAAGGTAGAATTGTTGTAGTTGATGGCTTACAACGGCTCACAACATTGTTCCGTTTTCTTAATGACGAGTTTCCGTTACGTGGTTTCGCTATTAATAGCCTAAAGTTTAGTGAGCTACCAATTAAGCTCCAAGAGAGAATAGAAGATACTCAACTCATCTTTTATATTTTGGATGAAAAAGCTCCCGAACGTGCGAAACTAGACATATTTGATCGTGTCAATGGGGGGAGCCCATTAACTAGGCAGCAAATGAGAAACTGCTTATATAACGGGAAAGGTACTCGCTTTGTAAAAAAACTCTCCGAATTAGAAATTTTTAAGAAAGTTACGGGTGGTAGTTTTGACCCTAAGACGATGAGAGATAGAGAAGTGATTAATAGGTTCTTAGCTTTCTCGCTATTTGAGTATCGTGCTTATCGAGGTGATATGGATGACTTTTTGGCTAGAGCGTTAAAGACTTTAAATCATCTTGGGGACTCTGAACTAGATAGTCTTGAAAATAAGTTTGTATTAGCGTTAGAAAATAATTATCAACTATTTTCTAGCCACTCCTTCAGAAAGTCTTTATTTGGTGCTATGCCATTTAGTTCACGATCTGTTATTAATATAGCGTTGTTTGATGTATTTAGCTTTGCTCTTTCGACGGTGGAGCTAGATTTAGTAGATTCAATAGCTTTGAAAAGTAAACTTGAAGGATTATTAGCAAATGAAGAGTTCCTAGATTCTATATCTATAGGAACGAATAGTACTCGAAAAGTACATATGAGATTCTCAAAAGTAATGACTTGTTTGGAGGAATTTAAATGATCAATAAAATAGACCTGACAAACTTTAAATGCTTCAAACGGCTGGCTCTACCACTTACAAACCTTACTGCTCTGACTGGATTTAATGCTTCCGGTAAGACATCTACTATACAGTCTATTTTGCTTCTTGCTCAAAATATCCAAAAGACCAGACAAGATGATAAAATTAGTTTAAACGGCCCATTAGTACGATTGGGAAGCCCCGGCGATGTTTTATATGAAGAATCAAGTACTAAGTTAGCTAAGGTTTCTATCGAGAGCGAAAACGAAGAAATTTCTTTGTCGCTAGATTTCAGTAAAAGAAATGCTGACCGTACGGTTGATATTGATAATCTTACCTTGTCGAGTAGCCAGGGTGTTTTTGAGTGTAATAGTACATCAGTTCTTTTTTCCCAAGTGATGGGATCTCGTTCCTCAATATTTGATTCAATAAAGAATATTGTATATTTGAGTACGGGACGCCAAGATCTGGATTCGCTATTCCCCACATCACATGACAATTGTGAGTTTAATGTAGGGGAAAAAGGCGAATTTGCTCCTTGGTTGTTTGATATATCGAAAGATAATGAGGTATGTTCAAGCAAAAGGCATCCAAGTGAAATGGCGGATAGTTTCCGTAGGCAATTTAATGCGTGGTTTGGTGACATCCTGCAAGGAGCGGAAGCAGATACGCAGTTAATAGAAAATAGTAATTTTGTTAGGCTCTTATTCCGACATAATTCTACTAGTGAATGGAGAAACCCCACCAACATTGGTTATGGGTTGTCTTATGTGTTCCCTATTGTCGTTTCGGCTTTACTTGCTAGACCGGGAGATATTCTAGTAATCGATAGCCCTGAAGCTCATTTACACCCTCAAGGTCAATCGAAAATGGGGGAGTTTCTGGCAATGATAAGTAGTTCTGGAGTGCAAGTAATTATAGAAACTCATAGCGACCATGTGATTAATGGTTTACGTTTGGCAGTTTCTCGCTCGCTTATTTCAAGCAGTCAAGTGGGTATGCATTTTTTCAATTCAAGAAGTGAACATGTAATTTCACCGCTGATTGATAGTAATGGTCAAGTTAGTGAATGGCCTGAAGGGTTCTTTGATCAGGCAGAAAAGGATTTAGCTGAGCTTTCTGGTTGGTAATAAATATGGCATGGTTTATTAACGAAGTTTCGTTTACGGGACAATATGAGACTTGCAGTGCATTTATTGAGCATCTTAAACTATTACTAAAACTTAGACAGAGCAACTCCAGAATTAATAGTAGCTTGTATTGTTCAAGGCACTTACCAAATTTGAAGGTTTCAGGTGACTACACTTTTAGAGATGCTGTTAATGCTGAAGGCAATAAAGATTTAACGCGACAAGTTTTAGGGTGGCTGGATAAGAAGGGGCCATTCATTGATGCTATTAGAGAGCAAATAGATAATGATGACTTTGAGCTCTTTGATACAGTTGTCACCGACTATGCTGTTGGAGAAGCAGCAAGGCAAAAAATTCATGGTAATTATGCCGCTCTATATAGCTTAGAGACCCCTGTGTTTGATATGTCTCTTACTCCTTTAGTTATCAATCAAATTGATGAAAATTTACAAGTACTAACACATGAAATTGATAATTATTGGCTCTTAGATGAATTAGTAAAAAGTGTAGAAGAGCAAAGAGTTGCACCGAGAACTTGGCGAGAAATGTTGGATCTAATCACTGAGTCATGCTCCAGCCTTTGTTTGAGTGAGGAGCTTGAAGAACAGCTCATCCCACACCCTTTTAGCCATGTAATTTGTAAGCATATCTTATTTTGTATGCATATCTTGAATCGTGTTGTTGATAGTCGTGATACCAACGGGGAGTATACTGAGGAAACACATCAACTTTTAGAACAGTATTTCTTAGGTGATGGGGCAATGATCACGGATGAATCAGCTCAAAATAAAGCCTCTCACAAGAAAAATATGACTTTCAAAGATCCTAGGGATACAGAGAAAGAAATATTTTGCTCTTGGCACGCGAAGATATCATATCGATACTTTAGAGTTCACTTTGAATTTCCGCTTGAGTCGACTAAAAAGCAGATGGCCATATGTTACATGGGCCCAAAAATCACAAAGAGATAACAGTGAAGCAGTGTTTGAGATAAATAGGTGTTATGTAGCATCACTAACTTTAAGTCATTATTTGTACAACAGCACCCAATAGCGTGAATTTGGTATGGTTTATTGCTCTATATAAGTTAATGATTTTGATTCATGACCATCTTCTTGATTGTAAAAGAGTTCTATTGCCAAAGACGTATGATTGTCTTTTCTCAGTAAGTTTTCCAAAGCGTTTCTCCTCAAAATTTCAGATGAGATGCTTTTATCCTCAAGCTCGATAAGGTGTTCATTGATTTCGGCTTCATTGACATAGATATGAGATTCATCTTTATGACGGCTCAGAGCGACATAAGTCTCTCGTTGTCTCATTCGGCCTGAATACAAAGTGAATGTATTACCGTCTATAGTCGTACCCTGAGAGCTGAAAACGGTTAAAGCGTAAGCATGACAGAGGTTTAAGCCTATTTGGTCACTATATTCTGACGCTCTAAAGGACACGATACGTTTATCATCGAGTTCAATTGAGAGCTTTGTATCACTATCACTTAATTGCGAGATTTCCTTAATGGTGCCTAAAGTTCCGTTTGAAACTTGAAAGCGTCGATACTCATTACGGCAAAACTTAACCCTATCACCCACGGAATATTCATACTTAAACTGCTTGTCAGCAACACTGCAAGTTAGTTCGACATTTTCCGTTCCCACTTTGCCTTCACGAATGTAAATCTCGCGAATTGCTTTACTTAGCTTTTTAACGTCTTTCCATTCGCGAGCTATTACCAAGGATTGCTTTTCAGGGTGAGTCATTTGATACTTTTCCCAATCGCTTACCAGCTGCTGAATAGCATCTTCGTTAGTCTCAGCCCAATGCACGCAATTATGGTCATTAAGCGTTACTAGAGCTTGTTGTGAGCGTTTATCTCGCAGATTTACGACTACTTGTTTTGCCCAATCTTGGCGCTGGCGACGGATTGTTTCAATCCTTTGGGTACCGAGAACTTCCGGTCGAGAAAGAAAGCGTAGGGCACCACCGCGATTGATGGCATCAAGCTGTTTGTCCTCTCCTGTGAGAATGATTTTGCAATTAGATACTCTTGCTTCGTGTAGCAGTTGCTGTAGATCGGTGCTTGGGATAAGTCCCGCTTCATCAACTACAAGTATATCAACGCCGCTAAGTGGATGCTTATCACCGTTGATAGATGAAACCAGTGAAGCAATGGTTTGCGATTGAATGCCTGTTTCATGCGTTAGGTTGTCAGCCGCCTTTTTGGCAATGCACGCCCCCCTGATTTTCATACTTCTCTTTTCATATGCAATCTTTGCAGCAAGCATCAACGTTGTTTTGCCTGCCCCAGCACTACCTTGAGTGATAGAGAGATTACCTGAGCATAAAGTGTATTGGATGGCTTCTTTTTGTTCTTCATCGAAACAAAACCCAAGCCGATTCTCGGCTAGGTGGATCGCCTCACTGACTTCCGTCAATTCAATTTTGTGTGAAACTCGCTTCGCCAATGTTTTAGCATCATTAACCATAAGTTGTTCACAAGTTAGAACATCCTGAGTGGTGAACTGACGGGAGAATGCGTTTTTAGCCTGCAAAGGCATTAGATCCTCACTCTGTTTTGCTAAGCGTGTTAGATTTTCTGCTTGTGCAGCATTGCAGCCGTTGTGTGATGCTTCTACAGCGACAACTCTGTAAAGATCTTGTTCAGTGAAAACCGCTTTATTGTTACTGAGCCCCGACAAGATGGATTCGAGCTCTAGCCGAGAAGGTGGTAATTCTTTTTCGTCATTAGTTAAGCGCTCAATGTAAGACTCTGATAGTCCATACTTTCCAAGTTCACCTTTCCAGCTCTCCAAAAGTTGGCCTCGCACGACATTTCTTTTCGCCTTTCTGGTGAGAATTTTGAACGATGCGCCTTGCTTACTTGAGCTACTTTGTATCCCTGCTTTTTTTAGCTCATAGTCAATCTCCTGAGCACGGCTAGAGAAGGCATCACATGCTTTCTTTGACACGCCTTTGAGGTGAAAGGAGTCTCCATCGGGTTCAATGCCAAACCCAAGTTCTCGCATTTGGTAAGCGAGCTCAGCCCTATAAATTGCTCCACACGCCATCTTCCAATGGTAAAGGCTTTCAGAGGCTAGTGAACCCCAAGTATCATCCATGCGTGGAGCTGCATTCAGAGCTAGCATATGAGTATGCAGCTGAGGCTCTTCATTTCTGTTTGTGCAGTGATTAAAACAGGCGAAGATTAGGCCAGCAGTTCGTTCATATTGCGAAGATGTGTTCCCTCTGCGAGTCAAAGCCACTTGTTGTTCCATAAATCGAATTGTTTTTTGTACAGCGACATCTATAGCTTTCTCTATGCTTTGTCTTCTCTTATGTGATGAACTAGCCCACGCAAGGCTGACACTTTTGGGGGCGCTAAGTGTACAGTCCCATGCAGCCCGACGATTATCTTTCCCAGCGTTTTGAACCAAGGCTTCACCAGAGGGAGAAAACCCAGCCATTAGCATGTTGTAGTCGTTATCCCCAATGGTTTTATTCTGTAATCCAAATATCTTAGAACCAAGACCATACCAGATGCCTTTAGGCTCGCCGTGGCCAGAGTAATAGTCTTCTTTTGCTAAATCGGCGTAATAGGCGATGTTGTTAACGGGACTAATTGACATCATGGCTTGAATTCCTTTTGTTCAGTCTATTTGTCTGGTGAGTTGTCAGAGGTTTCGAGTTGATACTAGTTAACCACTTTGCTGGGATTTTTTTTGGAGCACTTTTTATGCCTTTAAACAATGGCCACCTAAGCTTGTAAACTGATCTCCACCCGGGTATTTGCATGTAACCTTCAACACCTTGCTGCGTTGGCTGACTCAAATGAATAAGATCTGATTTTCTAACAAGTGGCCGCTCAACCCTTGTTCCGATGCGCCTGCGGTGTTCGTAGTTAGGAATTTCTGCTTCGTATTGGCCGAATATGTTTGCTGTTTCTTCAGCGTCTTGCCCCGCAGCTCCCATTCGAAAGGCGATAACATTAGACAGCAGGTTCAAAATAGTGCTTGTTTCATCTTTTCCGTAAATGTCATGGAGCTGTGAAATAGATTGTGTACAAAGAACAGTTCGTGCTCCGTTAGCTCGCGCAAGCTCTAACCATTTTGAAATACTCGGATTTCGAGGAAGGTTGGCAAACTCGTCAATGAATAACCATGTTCTTCTTTTCGATGAGTAGCTTCCACTTAGGTAGTGCTTGGTCATAAATGAAATAATGGCATTACATAAAGGTTCTCCAAGGCTTTGGTACTGACTATCTGCTTGAATGATGACGATATTCTTCGTGGTATCTGTCTTTACCCACTGACTAAGACTAAATTCTACTTTTACCTCTTTAGGCCACGCTTTTGCTAGATCTTCAATCCAGCTGAGTTTGCTCATTATGTGAACATAGAAGCTTTGAGTCGTTTTCGAATGCGGCTCAAGTAAGCTGTTCGCCAAAGGGTAATGCTCTACAAATATGGAACGTGCTACTTCTGGGGTGAAGGTAAGTTGCTTGTACAGATCAGTCCACCCCCATGTGCGACTTTGTTTATTGATTAATTTCATCAACATACTAACGAGGATGATTCTTGCTCCCTGATCCCATAGTGGATCTACGTTCGCAGAGTTGGGAATAAGACATTGTGCGAATAGCTCTGCATCTTGCTTGCTTTGATATCGTGAGAGATATTCCACTTTGCCCCCCGCTCATCCCATGGAGCTATCAAGACGCTTGTTTTTTTGCGATAAAAGCTTTCGGTATATTCACCTTTTTCATCGTAGATAACTGCATTGTCACCGCGTTCAATTGCTTGCTTAACAAGAGGTTTGAATACAGTTGATTTGCCAGACCCAGTCGTTCCAAGTATGAGGAAGTTGTTTTGCTCTCTCGCTAGAGAGATTTTAATTTTTGGATGAACATTGATACCAGGAGAGGTAATGCTGCTTAGCCTGAGATCTTTCTTGTGCATGGTTCGAGCATGTTTGATGGCTTTTTTCCCCAAGTAAAACTTGGGGCCACTCACATGAGTCAACTGTTTTGCAGCTTCTCGACTTTTGATGCAAAACAGTACAAACAGTAGCGACACTGAAAACGATAATACGAATGGAGTTAACACGTACTGAATGATGACCCCAGTGCTTTCTAACTGAAAAATGCTTTGCCATAAATCAAGTGATGCTATGGGTGCCGCGTAGCTGTTTAAGCTTGATAGCCAATCCAATGACAAAGAAACTAACGTCACAAAACTTTGATTGGTTGATACAGCCCAGTAGGTACTTATCGAAATACAAGCAACAGGAATCGAAAGCATTATGCTCGAGACGAAGGTAATTAGAGCGGTATTTGTGCGAGTTACTGAGTGCATTACTTTCCCTTTGGAGCTAGGTTTGAAAGGTATTTCTTTTTAGCTTGTAAGCGTTGGTTTTCATCTAACCCGGCTATTGCAGAAACCATTTTGAAAATTCGTTTTTCTAATCGCCGCTCGAGGGAATCTATTTTCTCGTTTGTGTCTTGTTGGTTAAGTTTGTCGTCGACAATTGATCTAATGAAAGCCGAGTTATTCATATTTTTATCTTCCGCTGCTTGGGAAACTCGGTTATATTGATGTCTCGTAACACGTAAAGTTATTGTCTTTTCTGTGTTCGGTTTTTTCTTCGAATGCGTCATTTTTTTTCCTTATGGTGTATTCAATGTAAACACTCTGAATTTGTTAGGTTTTTTTGCGGAAAATCTAGACAATGTATTCAGAGGGTCACACATGCCAAGCCTTTGTTTCTATTGGCATTAACTCTAATTTAGTTGTATCGAAAAAGCAGAACTAGCGGCGTTCAGGTCTGAGTCTTTCCATTTGCAGTAAAACCCAGCAAAAGACAACCCATTTGATATGAGTAGGCGTTGTTATATTTCTTGCTAAGTTAGCTTTTGTTCCTGAAATTACTCGAGCGTAATTTGGGTTCTTTCCTTCAAGTTCATTGTTTGCGCTTTGAATCCCATCAGCCCTATCTAGTATTTTAAGGGTCTCCTTTGTACCAAAGTCGTTTGCTACTTTTATAGGGGAAAGACCGTGGAATTTTCCTATCATTAAGAACGCAATATATGCCTTGTACCTAGTGATCGAATCTTCGAACATTCTTTCAGTTGTATGCTTTAGCTCTTTTTGGACTTCAGTTAATTTTTTCATCTATCTTTTCCTTATTGGCTATCTAGCCAGTTGTGAATGTCTTTTACTTTCCATCCTAGTATTTTGTTTCCTGTATATATTCCATTTGGGAAACCCGCTTTAGGATTGTTTCTCAATCGATCCAATGTAGCTGGACTGATGTTTAGGGCCTGACAAACTTGTTGCCTGCGCAGTAACAAGGGGGATATTTTATTTTTCATATATAGAACTCCGTAAAGGTTGTGGATTACGTCATATGATATTGTTTGGTATTGGTAGTGCTCACACAAATGCACTAAATTGACTTTTTATTTAATTTGTGGTAAGCGATGGGCAGGCTGCGAACGATCTTTTGGGCTCATAAAGTACTTGAGCTTGAAACGCTAGAAAGCTTTATGGATACAAGCAAGGAACGTGAAGAAAAAATCACAAATGTTCTTGTGGAGAGGTATAAGAAGTGTGGTTCACTTCCCGGTGGAGATTATGTTTTTGATGCTGTCTTAGACTCTTTTTGTGATAAAGCAATATGGAAGAAATATTTATCGGGAGAGGTTATACCGACGTATAGCGAGGAAGGGAAACTGAGTACTTCTGCTGAAAGGGAGCAAATACACCCATACACCGTTAATCTTATAGAAGCTCTATTTCCAGAGATAGAAGGTGTATTTAAAAACGGCCCTTATGGTCTAATGTCTGTTCTTCAATCCAATAGTGCAGTAGATGCATTGGAACAGTTTGAGCTTAATTTAGCTCAATTTGCAAGAGAAACTGGTTATTCTAAAAAAACGTTCATTGTTCCTAATGCTGGCGATAGCATAGACAGTGTTGAGTTTGTTGAGCTGGAATTAACATGGAATGATATTCGATCGGAAATTAATCGGGAGCCTTATAGAATTTTTGATATTTTGTGCAGGTTTCTACCCGATATCGAACTGGATCAAAAATGGACTAAAGATAATGAGGCTTCATTGTTTTTACACATAATTGCGGGTTATGTAGAAGCCAGGTTCCTGAAAGTCATTCCGCATGTATACTCCAATGTCCCTGGTGTTGATGCAGCTCGGTTAGCTTCGATTGCAATTCACGATTATGAAAAAGGTGCCGAGGCAGGCATACTATATTTTGAAAGGCGTTATGGGATAGACAGGAAGCTCTGGTTTGATAGAACACTGTTCGGATCTAATATCAATGTATTTGATTTGGCTAGAAAAAACACACTAAAAGTTGCAGGCGAAGTCTTTCCTGAGCTGCAAGCTTTTGCTTTATAAGGCTTACTGATTTAACAGTAGTAAAGGGAATAGCTTTAGTGAGAGCTGTTCATACGCTTCTCTTCTTTCCGCCAGATAGTCATACGTATCATAAGTTCCCTCTACTCTAGGGAACTTGTGATTTAAGCACCTTTCTGCAATGTGTGAAGGGATTTTGCAGCTCGCTAGCAGAGTCCTAAATGTTCTCCTCAGGTCATGAACCGTAAAGTGTTCAATATCAACTTCTTCATGTTCTAGTAATTTGTTCAGAGCTGCATTTAAAGTGTCCGGCGAAATGTGGCCAAACCTTTTCGATGCTCTCCGTTTGGGGAACACATATTCGCTATCAGCAGCTCTTACTCTTAGCTCTTCAAAAATATCCCAAGCAACTGGAGGGATAGGAACTGTAATTGGATTCGAGTTTTTTGTTCTACTTTCTGGGAGATGCCACAACTTTGTGTCAAAATCGAACTCCTCCCATTTCGTTGCGATTAATTCTCCCTTTCTAACTCCAAGAAGTAGAAGCAAGCAAAGCGATAAGTAATTTTCGCGAACGAAAATATCGTTATGCGATTTCACCGCTTTAAATAGATACTCGATCTCATTGATTGATAACGCTCGCCTTCTCGGCTTTTCTTCACCACCCGCATCATGAATATCAAACGCTGACGCAGGGTTATATTTGACTAACCCCATTTTTATTGCGTGATTGAATAGTTGATTTAAGTAGCTTAAAGCATCGTTGGAAATCGATGGCCTACCATCGTTACAGATAGATCTTATAATTTGCGCTATGTCTCTTGGTTCAACTTTGTCCACAGGCATTTGACCAATGAAGGGTGATATATCTTTACGATAGACTCTTTCCGGTATTTGGGGATTCTTGAGTCTCTTCTTTTTTACAGAGAGCCAGTCTCCGGCAAGCTGGTCGACAGTATCAAATTCTATTCTTTTAGGGCGGGACTTGCTTAGCTGAGGGTCAATTCCTTGAGCTATATCTTCTTGTAGGATGATTGCTTTCTTTAGAGCGTCACCAAGTTTAATTCCAGATGGAGGTGTGCCATATTTCGCTATTTTGAACTCTTTTCTTTTTTTATTCAGGGTGTAGCGAATAGTCCAACAGGCTGAGTTTGGGCGCACCACACGAAAGTACAAGCCGTCAGATATACAATGCCTTGCAGGGGTGCCTTCAATCATCAATCTAATAAGCTGATTGTCTTTCACTAGAGCTCTCCAGGAATGGTGACAAGTTTTCTAATCATAGCATTGAGATTAAATTTTTGTCACCATCCTGTCACCATTTGTCAGATTTTAGATGATGTTTTTTGATTACACCTGAGTACACGCATGCTTTTAAGTGATTGTTTTTGAATGCTTACGAATACATCTGATTTTTGATGAGTTCCTATTCAATGTTTTGGATCTGTTTATTGGTTATCAATATTAAATCTCTATATAACAATATCTTAACGGTTCTGTTCGTTTGATTGTTATTTCTTGCCCACCAATGTGCCCACCATGTTGCTTTCCTTAACATGAAGCTGGTTGCTGCATCGCTTTCTCTAATAACTTAATGAAAGATAAGCAATCACCAACATAATTAGGATAAGCATCTGCCAATTGAGCCATGTTTTTGGTGGACACTAAAAGTGTATTTAGACCTTCTACGTTTGAAATAGCATTTTCTATTTCGTTGTATATTGATATTGCTTGATTATGGTTTTCGAGTTCTTGTATGACCATTGTTTCTAGCTTACTTTCATTAATAACAAGAAGCACATGCCTAGTCGTTTTGGAGTCTAAGTTTGGTACGCTTTCAGACATCATGTTAAATGACCTTAAACGGCTAAGTGCATTTATATCATTATTTAGATCTTGCAGGCGCGATGCAAAATAAATAAGTTCTTCTGGTGATAAAGTAACCGCTCGTTCTTCACTCGCAATATACTGACTCATTATGGATAGTAACTCTTCCCATTTTACCTGTTTCGAAGTTTTTTCATTATCAGGACTGTGCGAATGTGTTTTAATGTTGGTTCTTTCCAGAATGTCAATAATCTCTACTGTTGTAGCCCAAATATGCTGCATTTTGGTTCTTAGCTGGGCTTCGATATTAAATGCTTTTCCGCTACTATGCTCGTATCGGTATATGATATGAACACTTCTGTAGCCGCAATCATTGGGCTTAGGTTCAGCAATATAGTCATGTACGTTTTTTATTTTTATTTTTGTTTTTGCTTCATTTTCAATTGTTGCTGTTAGTTTTTCTCGAACTTTTCTTAAGGAACTAATGTCGGGGAAAATAGCTCTACAACCGCCAATATCATTCATGTTTGTTACGCATGTTTGATTGTCGGTTATTCCATCCAATGATTTTCTTTGTAGCTTATTTACTATAGTTTCTAGACGTTTAAGACGTTTTACTGGGGTGACTGAAACGCCTATCTCTCTACAGCACCTCCCGATCAAATAAGCAATAGTGTTAAGTGGCTTTTCATGTGCGGCTCTGAAAGTTTGAATTGTGCTGGTTGCTGACTTTAAATCGCCTTCTTTTTTACGTAGACGGCGTCCTGCTTTTTTGACTGAATTATTGCTATAGGAAAAGTCTTTTGCTGTACTTTCATCACTAGCCTTAGCTAGAAACTCTTGAAAGTTAAAAGGGTAGTCTTCAAGGAAATCTTTTGAGGATTCAATTGCGGAGGGAGTGTCGTCAATCTCGAAACTGACGACACTTTTGTGTTCTCGGCTCACAAGCTGCTAGTGTGACCAGAATTTTTTATCTGAGTATAGTGGCCTTGTATCAAGTTATCTGGAATGATTTTCTGATGAGTCCCATCCCAAACTTTTTTCCAAGGGCTGCCTTCTCTATGGGTTAGCTCTACTAACTGAGGTCCTGTTAGGTGGCCAAGCTTTGCAACAACATCTTCTAGTATTGACTCGCTTTCAGGGTCTAGCGATATATCCAGGCGCTCAGTGATGGGTTTTGCCCCGTAACACTTAAAGCGAAAGTACACTGAAGGAACAACAGGACCAAATTTCCAAGCAAATACGTCGTCGGTAATAAGTGGTCTTTGAAAATGAGCTAGTGACAACCCGTGACAAACGTATGTGAGCTTTTGTAGTTGCAGATTTGTGAAGCATTTACCTTGCTTTGTCGCATGTTTGAGCAAGCTCAAAGCCACGTCAACTGCGCTATAGGTATGGTACGCTTTCATTTTTGTATCCCCGATTCTCTACGACTATTTTTAAGCTGAAATAATAAATAGATTTAGTGTAATACAAGGTTCTAACTAAAGATAGTTAACTCTATGCAACAATTATACAACTTATGCAGTGAGCCCAAAAGTAATGGCTTATAAAGTCTAAAGTGTTTCTTTTAGATGTTAAGAGGAGGAGGGGCCCATCATCACAACTGCATTGCCTTCATGGTTTTCAATTATTTTAGCTGCATTTGAATTAGCAAATGTGTGCATAAAGCAATGGTGTACAGTTAAAACTAGATCTTGTAAGGTCGGATCTTCTTCTAGATCAGATATACTCAGCCCGCAGTTTTTTGCTTCATCAATATTTATATGACGAGCGTGTGTTTTTGAAGCTTCATGCTCATTCAGAAAACTGACGATATCTTGTGCCTTAGCTTCTGCTTCAGAATCGCCCCTAAACATTACATTGACAAGGCTTCTTGCTACCATTTCATCAGCCATTTTTATTGCATTCTGGCACTCTCCAATGAAGGTAGGGTGGTACTTTCCTATAATGGTTTGCCAAATTGGAATGCTTCCAGGGTCTGCCTTTACCCGATCAATTGCTGTCTCAAACTCTTTGATTACACCGTGTGCTGGAATGCCGCCGAATTGCGGGTCGATAGGACCTATGTTTGATTGCTTGCCCATATATATTTCCTTGCATGAACAAGCCATCATAGTCCCGCGAGACATTGCTATTTGAGGTACAAATGCAACGATATCGCCATCAAACATTCTATGTAAATAATCAATTATCGATTCTGTTGCTGCCATATCACCGCCTGGTGAGTGCAACAGTATATCTAACCCTTTCGAGCGATCTAGATTATGGATAGAAGCCATGAAACCATTTTTGTCATCATCATTGATACTAGATACAGACAAACCTGGCTTTTGCAACCATCCTGAATAATAAGCTATGACATTTCTATTACGGTGTGCGCTTAGTTCAAGCAAATATTTTCTGCGAACGTCGTCCAATGCATCTTTTCTGTTAGAGCTTTGAAGCTCTAAAAGGACTTCATTCCAACTAGGCATTAGGCGAATTCCTTTATTCTATTTCAGGTTATTGGCTTGCAGAAAAAGAGTAGGTTGTCTCTGTATCTTTTAACATAGACACCTTTTCAAAGGGTCTACTATTGTTTGTGTATGTTGAGTGATTAGGATTGGAATTCTTAGTGATTTCAAGGTAAGCATTATTAATCTCGTTTTGAGTCATCAATACTACCTGGTTACTGCTTTGAGTCTTACTCATGTACCTTCCCCTCTAAACTTAAAGCAAGTTTAGCATCAATATTATCAATATGTCGATTTTAACCATCAAATAAGCTGAGTTATTGGAGCTTACCCACACGTTAGCTACTTAAATAAGATAGCATGTTAAAAAATTGGTTCAGAAAAAAGTTTTAATTAATCACACGTAAAAATATCTCTATAGCTACGGTACTTAGCCTAAAGGCCGCAGAGATTTCCCCCTCCCCCCTACTTTTACAATTTAATTAATTCTCTTTCAAAGCCTTGTATAGCCTAGCTTCTTGCTTGTATATTTCGTCATGTACACCCGAAGCGGCATCGACTATCTAGAGCGCTAAGGTAACGCCATTGTGTGAGTAGAAAGTTCAAAATTTTTCTAAAAAAGCACTAGATTCTGCCCTTTTTATTACAAAAAACTGCAAATTTTAGGGCCTTTTTTCGGTTTTTTTGCTTGTAAGCCGTATTTTTGTCGCCAAATTCCTTGGTTTTATCTGGTAAAACATGAATTCAAAACGCTTTATGTTACGTGTTTGTTAAGGCGCTTTAAGCCGAAAAGAAAAATAATAACTGAGGGTAATGCCAAGATAATGCCAAGCATTTGCAAGTATTCGTATGGCAGTGGGTGACGCCCATAGGGTTCAGCTATCCACATGTAGCAGGTACAGCATAACGCCCACCCGGAACTTGCCAGCAGAAATGAAAAGATAAGATGTTGACTAAGAATTGGAGTGTCTATGTCGTTATTTGATTTTGCTGTATTAAAGCTAAAATAGATTAAGCTAATGAGGGCACAGGCAGCGCTGATTATGCCCGTTATGCCGCTTACAACTTCCCAGTCCACAACAGTTCCTTCTAGTACTCGATGATTAATTTCTTGTAAGCATTTTGCGTGATGGCTTTTGTAGAGCTGCAATTTCGAGCTCTAATTTCTCAATCTGTTTGTCTAGTAGCTTATCTTGCCTTGGCTGTATAATGGTATGCCATTTCCAAAAGCCAAAAACAATGAGAGTGATGGAAATGCCGATAAAGGCTCCGATAAACTTAGAGTACCAAGCATTGTTTGATTTATCGACTTTCGCTTGAATAGTTAACAATTCTATCTTTGCTAATTGCCCTACGGACGGTTCCTTGAGCTCTTCCAATACACTTAATTCTAGAAAGCGATCAGATGCTCGTTGTTGAACTCCAGAATAGTTTATTAAAAACAGCGTCATACCGCTGATAAGTAGAAGCAAACCAAATAACGCATAGAACTTATATATGTTGTCTGTTGGCAACGGAATCCTAGACTGCAAACGATTTCCTTAATGATTTTCAAGCGATAAGGTGTTGTTGCGATTAGCTAATTTTAGCCACGAAACATAAGTTTCATGACTTTACATTTTGATTTTAGATTTATCAATAAATTTGCTGAGGTGGTTTAGTGTCCCCTAATGTGTAAACCAACTTGTGTTCGAATCGCTCAAACCCGAAGTTAGATCCCTGAATTTGAATTAGTTTCGATTTGTTCTTTAAGTACTTAGTGGCATCTAAGTATGGCCAGTAAGCTAATTCACCATGACTTTTAAAAGAGCGGCCGCTATCGATCATTCTTTCGGCTCTGCTTTCTTTAATCTTGGCAAAATCAGCTAGAAACTTTGGCTTTATTTCTGTCCAAACAAAGAGGTCGATGTCGCCCACGGGGCCTTTAGTTGTTAGATAGCTCCCAAACAAAGCAACTTGGCTTACTTGGCACAAGTAGTCATCGTCATTATTGATATCAATAACTCTATCTAAAAAGGCCTTGAAGTGTCGATCAGCAGTACAGCGTTTATAAGGTTTTGCTGCGGTGGCTTGTGCCAACGCTGACCCCTTCATTGTTCTTTGCCATTTGCCTAATCGTTGTTCTAAATAACCCTCTGATTCAAAAGCTTGTATTTGTTCTTGTGCTTCTTTCTTTGATATTGAAAATCGCTTTGCATAGCAGGCTACAGTAAAGCCATTATGATAATTCCTTACAGACACCATTTTATCCCTGGCTATGACTGCTGGTAGATTCGCGATTGTTGAATCTCTATTTATACGCATTTGTAACTCCTTCTATCTATTCGTTATTTTGTTCATCAAAACCCACGATTTTGGATTCATATAAATCAATGGGTTAAGTCGTATTTGGGACGCAACTTATAAACTGTCTCAATTGGTGTTTTCGGTATCGAATAAGGCTCTGTCTCCTGCCACATAGGTGTCGACTAGATCCTGCTCATTGTTGTCTAAGTAATTAATGGTCGTTTCGGGTTTGCTGTGATTCAGCAACTGTTGTAGTTCTTCGAGTGTTACACCTGCTTGTTGGCGTAATCGTGAGCCTGATTTTCGTAGCGAATGCGTGCCTAGGTTTACGCCACCCAAGCGGCCACAGGAGCGTCGCCATTTAATTACGTCCGGCTCTACCTGGCACATCCACCGCCAAGCTGTTTTTCTACTGAGTGGTTTTCGCTTTCCTCCATAACGGCTTTCAAATAGATAAACGGCATTAGGGGCGCTTTCTCTCATTTCGCTTAATAATTTAATGGCGTGAGGTGTTAAAGTGATTACCTTAAGCTTTTGAGTTTTGCTTTCGATAATTGAAAATTCACCGGTATTAAATGAAGCATCGATCTGTTGTGTTTCGATTGCTAACAGGTCACTTATCCTTAAAGCCCAAAGCGCGGTAAGTTCAGCTAGCCATCTTGCCTTTTTGCCATGATTCCGCTCCAATGCAGCTAAGATAATCTTAAATTCATCCCTATTTCTTGCTGAGTGAACTCTCGACATTGTGATCTACTCTCCGCCTGTTACTTTGACTAAAATATCTTCTCCAATTTCACTGAATAATCGAAATACCTGCGTTAGATCCTCTGTATGTAAATCACCCACATGCTCTCCTAATGCTAAGTGTGAGATTGCAATAATTTGAGTGGCTTTGGTTTCAATGATGTCTAAATCATTTTGGTTTATTGATGTAGTTTTCATCGTGAGAACACGCCTCGCTTAAGTCGTTGGTATGGCTTATATAAAGCACACCAGAAATGGGTATAAACCGCTGATAGGTATGCTCATCGATTATTTGTCGTAACTATATGAATATATGAGCTTTACTAAATTTTCCCCGTACCATTAATTGGTGTTTGTAGTAGCAGACTTACTCTTTGTTTGTACCAGTTCTTGGTATTAACCCCTGCCGGTTTAAACCCGTTTCTGGTATGGGTAAGTTGATTCACTTTATCTATTCCAGTCGTTTCTAATTGGTGCTTTTGTTGGTTTAACTGTCATAACGCCTTTTCCCCTATATTCGTCAATCGCTTCCCAAGTTATGGCATAAAGGATTGGCGGCAATCCGCCTAATCGTTGGCTTGTTCCAGTGCCTGTTATTTCAACAAGGCGATGTTTTATGAGTGCTTTAAGTGCATTCCTCATAGTGTCTTGCCCTCCAAAATATGGCTTCATTTGCTCCCAAGTACAGGTTAAGTTTCCATTGTTATAGCCATTCCATTGCCGAACCAGGAGAGTAAGCAGCTTAAGCGCATTGCCGTGTATTTCAGCAAAGCTAGCTGAATCGACTACACAATGGGGAATGCTGATGTAGCGCTTATGGGCGCTTCTACTTTTGCTTTTTCTCGTCATAAGTTGCCTATACAGGCTATGAAGTTGATTGCCCTAACCAAGCAGTAACTAATGAAATTTTGTCTCCGTAATCCATAATGGTTTCAAAATCACTGAGACTGTCTGCTCTAGCTGCTCCAAAATAGGTGCGCACTGCTTTGCCATCTCGGCATTTGAGTACCGTAAAGTGCAAAGGCTCTAAACCTTTGTAAGCTAAAACAGTGCCGCGCCTTTGGTATATATGCGCATCGTCGACTGGTAGCTCTAAGCCATTTCTATAGAGGCGTTTCATTTTTTAGCCTCTGAGTGTTTTGGTGAGGTGTTACGAGATAATTGTATTGCAGGCAATGTAGGCTGATAAATAAACCACAGTAAATCTGATAATAACCAAGCTACTGATTTGGTTCCTAGTCTTACTCTTTTAGGGTGTTTATTTTTACGCTCTAATGCCCAAGTTTGAGATCTTGAAAGACTGGTTATATTTTTACGTTCTGCCTCTCGAACAAATCGGTCCGATTCTCCAAGAGAGTCGAGTAAAACTTGGCGCTGCTCTAAAGTAGGTTTCGTGTATTCATTCAGCATGGTATTCCATCACTTGTGTTTATAAGTTCAGGAATATCATGGCTCGTATTGTATTAAGTTTGTCCTTATCTTCTATGGCTTGAAAGTTGCGGATTAAACTCTGGTCTTTACTGGATGTTATTCCAAAGTCGTTCAGAGAATTCGAATGATATTACTTCTAAAGCATGTTTTCTGACTTTGTCTGAAATCTCTTTTTCGGTGAACTTCCCAGGCTTAATTACGGTAGCAAGCAATCTGTTTGAAATAGTCGTTTTTTGTGATTGAGCCCATAAGGTAAGATCTAGATACTCAAAAACAGCACATGAAAAAATAAGCTCCAGCTTTTCGTTGATTCTGAATTTCTTAGGCTGCTTTATGCCGGTTTCTTTACGAATTTTAGATAACCACTTTTGAAACCCCTCCGTTAATTCTTTGTCGGTTGAATTTGCCAAGTTCACTCCTGCAAACACTTCACTTGTGCCTAACTGGAAACCAAGCTCGGTTCTTTTGTGTAATGGTGAAAACGCAAAATCAATATGTTCACTAGCAAACTTTCGCGCACATACAGAGGGAATTAAAGTTGGAAACTTGATATGTATTTGAGAGGCTATATCAAGAATGTGGCTTATATTTAGTTCCTCAACACTTTGGTTGCATGCGTTAGGCGTCAATTGCTGCTCTGGTTGTAAGACACGTACTTGGAATAGCTCTGCTTGCTCTAGTGTATTCAGTTTCCCTTCGCTGAGCTGAAGATGAACAATTCTTCTAGCCGTTAGTTCCTCTTCTATCTGTCGATTCGACGCCTTTGTTTTAATTGATAAATAACGACTTTCGGTATACCAGGAAGGTAGCTGACTTTTGTATTTTATCTTAGGCATCTGTTTACTTATTTATAATTGGGGAAACAAGATCTGCAACTTTGAGGTGGGCCTCTCTTCGCTCATCAATATAATCGTGCCGATCGTAAATTCCTTCTACACCTTTTAGTTTGTGGTTTAAGCATCGCTCTGCCACGTGTCCAGGAACTCCTTGTTGAGCAGCCAGTGTTCTAAAAGTTCGTCTTAAGTCATGAGGGGTAAAATGAAGCATGTCGCCCATTAAATTAGGTGATGGTTTTTGCCTACCAGGCTCTCGACCAAACATTTTGCTGATAGCTCGATTGAGAGTATCGTTGCCCATGTGAGGCTTTTTCGAGATTCTTCTAGGAGGAAATAGGTAATCTGAACCACAAGCTCTTATCTTTAGTTCATCTAGCCAATCTTTGGCTTGTGGAGGTATGGGTATAGTTATTGGTGCGCCTGTTTTACTCCGCCCCTCAGGAAGGTGCCAAAGTGACTTATCGAGCTCAAATTCACTCCACTTAGCGCAGCAAAGTTCACTTTTTCTTAATCCAAGTGTTACAAGTAGTGCACAAGCAAGGTAATTATCTCTCGTAAAGCTAGCGCTATGCTTCCTAAATAATGAAAATGCCTTTTCTAACTCTTCCAAGCTTAAGGCTCTGTCTTTGCTAAGCTCGACTCCTCCTGCATCAGATACAGTAAAAGCACTCGCTGGATTGTGAGCAATTAAGTCGAGTTTAATCCCGTGACGAAATAGCTGTTTCATATATATCAGAGAGTCATTGGCAATGCTTGGTCTTTCTGTTGCAATGCGCTGAATAATCGCCCTCACATCTCTTGCGTTTACTTGATCAAGAGGAATATTGCCAATCGAGGGTTGTATGTCTTTGGTGTAAACCCTTTTAGGAATTTTGGGGTATTTGAGGCGCTTAGATAGGTCTGTTTCAAACCAGTCATTAAATAAGTCATCTACAACCTTAATCGACTGTTCTTTAATTCTTTTCCTAACCAAAAGTGGATCGGTACCAGACTTAATTTCTCTTTTCTTTATTGCTGCTTCTGCATTTGCATCTGCAAGAGAGAGGTAAGGGTATTGTCCTAGGGTTAATTCTTTGCGTTTTCCGGCTGCTGTATAGCGTAGCATCCAATATGGGGTTGCATTGTTTCTCACTACAAAATAAAGCCCGCCCCCGATGGGGTGCCGCTTTGGTGAACTTTTCGCTAAAGATTGAATTTTCTTTGCAGTAATTGTTGTCATAGCTTCCTCTGCCCACCATACATGTAACGGAAGTATTTTTAATCCCACCGTTATGCCCACCACAAATATGGCAACTTATGAGGATAAATGCAAACGTATGGAAACAAAAAAGCATCCTAAGTGGATGCTTTTAATGATATTTTTAAACAATGAGAACAAATGAGAACTTTATTCTAGGTTTTGGATCTGTTCTCTCATCTGCTCGATTAACACCTTAAGCTCTACAGCTGCTTGAGTAATCTCGGCGTTAATCGATTTAGACGCTAGAGTGTTTGCTTCACGGTTGAACTCTTGCATCATAAAATCTAAGCGTCGGCCGCAGGCGCCGCCTTTTTTAAGGATTTTTTGCGTTTCGCTTACGTGTGAATCTAGGCGATCTAACTCTTCAGCCACATCAATTTTCTGCGCTACCATAATCATTTCTTGCTCGATGCGCTGCGGGTCTAGCTCTTCAATCACATTGGCTAGGCGGGTTTTTAAGCGCTCGCGCTGCCATTGCATCACTGCTGGCATTTGCTCGCGTACAAAGGCCACTTGCTCGGTAATTTTATCAAGGCGGGTGGTAATCATTACTGCGGTATTTGCCCCTTCGCTGGCACGGCTTTCTATAAACGCCGTTAGCGCTTCTTGCCAGCCTGCGAGTAGCTCTTTGCTAATGGCGTCGGCGTCTTGCTCTGGAGTTTCCATTACGCCAGGCCAGCGCAGTATGTCTACTGGGTTAATTTGCCCGCCCGCTTGCTGCTGTACCCATTCGGCATTTTGAATAAGTTGTTCGGCAAGGGTTTTATTTAACTGCAGTTCGCCACGGTTGGCTTGGTCGGCCTCGAAGCGCAGATTACATTCAACTTTACCGCGCTGTAGGGCCTTGCGGATTTTGTCACGCAGCACTGGCTCTAGGGAGCGAAACTGTTCTGGCATGCGCCAGTAAGTTTCTAGGTAACGTTGGTTTACGCTGCGAATTTCCCATGTTGCACTGCCCCAATCGCCTTTAAGTTGGTGGCGTGCGTAGCCTGTCATGCTGTGGATCATAGTTGAATGCCCTTAATAAATTTGCTCGATTATAGCGGCTATTGGGCGCTTAGTCAGTCTAGGCGTGACCAAGTGCGATAAAAGCCTATATAATAGCCGCGAATTTTAAATTACAGGGTTATTACCATGCGTCCGAACGGAAGAGCTGTTGAACAAATGCGTCCAATTACTATTACTCGAAACTACACGGCGCACGCCGAGGGTTCTGTTTTGGTCGAGTTTGGCGATACTAAAGTGCTATGTAATGCCTCGGTAGATGACGGTGTGCCACGTTTCTTAAAAGGTAAAGGCCAAGGTTGGATTACCGCTGAATATGGCATGTTGCCGCGCTCTACCCATAGCCGCATGGGCCGCGAAGCTGCTCGTGGTAAGCAAAGTGGTCGTACTCAAGAAATCCAACGTTTAATTGGTCGCTCACTACGTGCTGCAGTTGATTTAGAAGCGCTTGGCGAATACACCATTGTAGTGGATTGTGATGTTATTCAAGCCGACGGTGGCACGCGTACTGCGGCTATTACTGGTGCTTGCGTAGCCTTGCAAGATGCCATTTGGTGGATGATGGAGCAGAAGAAACTAAAAGTTAGCCCTCTTAAGCAGCTTATTGCTGCAGTATCGGTAGGTGTGGTTGATGGCAAAGTAGTGTGTGACCTTGAATACACCGAAGACAGCGTAGCCGAAACCGACATGAATGTTGTTATGTGTGAAGACGGCAACATGATTGAAGTGCAAGGCACAGCAGAGGGTGCACCGTTTAGCCACGAAGAATTATTAGAAATGCTGGCCTTTGCTAAAGAGGGTATTAGCCAAATTAACATTGCCCAGCGCGAAGCTCTAGCTAAGTAATTGAGAGAGAAAAATGAAAGCTTATCAACGTGAGTTTATTGAATTTGCTTTAGCCAAAGGCGTATTAAAGTTTGGCGAATTTACCTTAAAGTCTGGCCGAACTAGCCCGTACTTCTTTAATGCTGGTTTGTTTAACACAGGCCGAGATTTAAACCGTTTAGGCAAGTTTTACGCTGCAGCGCTACAAGACTCAAATATTGATTATGACTTGGTATTTGGCCCAGCGTATAAAGGTATTCCTATCGCAACCACAACAGTTGTAGCTTTAGATGAGCACCACGGTAAAGACGTGCCTTACTGCTTTAATCGCAAAGAAGCTAAAACTCATGGCGAAGGCGGCAGCTTGGTTGGCTCTGAGTTAGCAGGCAAAGTAATGTTGGTGGACGACGTAATTACTGCGGGCACAGCGATTCGTGAATCAATGGACATTATTAATGCCCATAACGCTGAGTTAGCCGGTGTGCTTATTGCCTTAGATCGCCAAGAGAAAGGTAAAGGCGAGCTGTCGGCAATTCAAGAAGTTGAACGCGATTACAGCGCTACGGTTATTTCGATTGTTAAGTTGGCTGATTTAATTACCTACTTAGAAGAACAAGGCGATAATCAAACTGCACTAGAGGCAGTGAGCGCTTATCGCGAGCAATACGGTATTGCTTAGCATTTATAATACCTAAACCTAAGGCGGCTTTGTTAAGTCGCCTTTTTTGTACCTAAAATGCGTTAATTGTCATTAGTGTATTGATGGTTTTATTTTTAAAAGATAGAGTAGCGTGGCTTGGGGCTTAATACCCCCACTAATTAGGATATTTGCATGTAATTCAGAGAACTAAGGAAGTCTCATGTCTGTTGAACTAAATGCCACCAAAACTCAAATCTCTATCCTCGTGTCGAACGCTTTAACCGCGATAAAAAACCGCAACACCGACGCTCAATGGGAGCAAAAAGTGAAAGCGGTTGCCGATAAATTAGCGCATTTAAGTAAAACCATTAAAACCTCTAAAAGTAATGTGCAGCACTTTGGCAACGCTCAACAAAAACAGGCTGCACCGCAGCATCGTTTTAGTGCTAAGCAATCAACTAATAGCAAATTGGCTAATATGAATGGCTTAGAAGAGGCTGTGAACAGCGCGATGAAGAAGATTGCAAAACAGCTTAAGGATGAGTCGGTTAAATCTCCGTTTAAAGACAAAAAAGCTTATGAGTTGATGGATATGTTAGCCGGTGAGGTTAGCTCTTATGAACAGCTGTTAAGCTCTTTAGAAAGTTTGGCTAAAAGCGCGTCTACTGCTGCAAATACCAGCAATACCATGGTGATTCAAAATAATACCACTTTGCTTAAAGCGCAGGGGGTAAGCGGGCCTAGCGTTCTTATGCTGGTGGCATTATCGCTGCGTGTTGTTGCGATGATGATAGCCTCCAAACAAAACTAGCCACTGACTTATTGGCTGCTTAAAGGCTGTTTAGTCTCTGCCTAAGCAGCCTTGGTTTTGCTAATCTCGTTCGCTCTCGCGCTCCGACATTCTTGCGCCGACTAAGCTTGCTACCAATATTGCCATGTAGAACTGGCCAAACACTGCTTCACTAAAAGTGAAAAAGCGGGAGATAGGCGTATTAGGGGTGATTTCGCCGTATCCCAGGGTGGTTAGCGTAACAAAGCTAAAGTAGATGAAGTCGGTCATTTGGGTGCTCCAATGCTCTTTAGGCACCCCGTTAAATGCGTCGTTTAACCAAAAGTTTAAAATGGTATATAAATGCGCCCAGCCTAGGCCTATCAACAAAAAGATACAGATTGCGCCAACAATTTTATTGCTATCTATGTGGCCGGTAAATAGCACCTGTTTCAAAGCTGTCCAGGTAGTTAATACCAAATAACAGAACACAATGGTGAGGTATAAACTCACTAAACCTTCTGCTTCAAACCAATAACTAAAAAAAGCCAGTACCGAGGTGGTGAATAAGAAGCCGATGCCCGTTACATACCATAAGCGTTTGCCTTTGGCCTGCCACACTCCAGCGGCTAGCACCAGTACCATGGCTATTTGTAAAAACCTAAAACCGTCTCCTTGCCAGAATTGATCTAAGCAAGCGGCGAGAAAGATATAACCCACCAAAGCAATGGTAAGAAAGTAGAAGTTGTTCTTTTCGCTCCAATCCATGAGCTTTTTCATGTAGCTAACCTATATCAATGGTTTAGTTAATAATTTAGCAAATTTGCTGACGAACTGCTTAACAATTACTAGGAGCTGTTGACCTTTGGTGTTGAAATTTTGTTCGCTTATCTGGACTCTTCGGGCTGCATTTCTTAGCCATTTATTCAGCGTTAGCGAGCGATTGTTAAGCCCACTTAACCTCGCGCTCACTGCCTTTCCTAAATGGCTGATAAGTTGCTGCAAAAACCATCAGCATAGGTCAATAGATCCTAACGTGATTAAAGCTTGCGATAACTCTCAACTTTGCGTTTTGGTGGCGGTGCATTTTGATGTAAATCAAGCCAAGATTGCTTAGCTAAAACAGATGAAAAGCTAGCTTCTACACTGTAATTATCACCAGTTACACGGGAGAGCAGATATGCGATTTAATCAACTAAAACTGCTGCTAGAGCACTTTGTATCGTGCCGCGAAGCAATGATGGCCCTATATCGGCGCTTGGAGTTAAATAGCGATGCAGAGAGAGTGCGCATGTTACTGGCTTACCTGCAACATCAAGAGCGGGAAAATGCCGAGCATTTACAGGATTTTATTAGCCAGGCCAAACCTGAGTTGTTAGAGACTTGGACCGACATTCGCGTGGAAAAAGATTTATTGGATTATATGGCTAAGCTGAGTAGACCAGCCGATATTAGCAGTGATGATGTAAGCAATTTGGCCTTGGAGCTTAGTGAGCAGTCGCTAAGCTTATTGCGCTTAGCTAAAGATGAGTTAACCATGTTAGGGGCGAGGCAGTTTTTAGCTAACTTGATTGAACATCAAGAAAAACGCCAACAGCAAATGGTGCATGCCACCCATAGGTTAGATGATATCTAGGCGAATATAGAATACAAAAAAGCACAGCCTAGGCTGTGCTTTTTATTTGGTATAAAGCAGCCTATTAGCTGGCGACTTTATCCAAGTGAACATCCATTTGTGGGAATGGAATTTCGATGCCAGCATTATCTAGAGCCACTTTGATGTTTTCGTTTAGGTCAAAGTAAGCTCCCCAGTAATCGGCGCTATTTACCCATGGGCGAACGACTAGGTTCACTGAGCTATCGGCCAATTCGCTTACACCAATAGTGATGTCTGGATCTTTTAATACACGAGAGTCTGCTTCACATACTTCGCGTAGTATCGCTTTAGTTTTAGCTAAATCGGCGTTGTAGCTAACCCCAACTACCAAGTCTACACGGCGGGTAGGATGGGTAGAGTAGTTTACAATGTTACCGCCTAAGACCGCGCCATTTGGTACAACAATTTGTTTGTTGTCAGGCGTTTTTAACACGGTGGTGAAGATTTGCACTGATGCTACCGAGCCCGCTGTACCCGCAATCTCTACAAAATCACCGGCTTTGAATGGGCGGAAACCAATAATAAGTACACCTGCTGCAAAGTTAGACAATGACCCTTGCAAGGCCAAACCAACAGCTAAACCAGCGGCACCAATAATGGCAACAAACGAAGCAGTTTGAATACCAATGCGTGATAGCGCAGCAATAATCACAAAGGCAATAATGATGTATTTCACCATTGAGCCAACAAAGTGACTAATTGTTGTATCTAATTTGCGAGCGTTCATTAGTTTTTCTACGCTTGACGCCATTACGCGCGCAACGATCATACCAACAAACAAAATGGCGATAGCAGCAGCAATGTTGATTGCGTATTGCATTAGCAGGTCTTGGTTGTTCTCAAACCAACTGGTACCTTCGGTAAATACGTCCATGTGTTAAGCCTTCTTATGGAGTGAAATTAGCTACAAATTTAGCAGCTTTTTTAATACAAACAAGTGTCTAGATTCTTTACAGAAAGGTTTAAGGCCTGCCGGGGAATTTAGCAGGCCTATTAAGCGCTTAGCTTTGCACTAGCTGCTGCTTTAAAAAGCCCCAGTGGGTGTCAAATTGGGCGGTAGGTTCTAGCTTAAATTCACTGCGCACGTATTGGCTAATACGTCCTTCGGTATAGGCCAGTAACAAGGTAGCTAGGCTGTTTTCTTCAATTAAGAAGCCTTGTCCTTCACGTAACCTACGCTCGCGTAATACTTGTTTAAGTTGCACTTCAATTTTGTCGAACAAAATGCTGACTCTGGCGCGCAAACGCTCGTGCTCACCTTGTAAGGCATCGCCAGTTAAAATGCGGCTTAAGCCTGGGTTGCGCTCGGCAAAACCCAGTAATAGCATGAGTATGTGCTGGCAGCGATTTAAGGTATCTTTTTGTTCTTCCTGAATCAGATTAATGCGTGATAGCAAGGTTTCTTCGATAAACTCTATTAAGCCTTCAAACATCCTAGCTTTGCTGGGAAAGTGACGATACAAAGCAGCTTCTGATACGCCTACTTCTTTGGCTAGGCTTGCAGTGGTGATGCGTTGTCCGTGGCTGGTTTCTAACATGCGCGCCAGCGCCTGCAGAATTTGTTCGCGGCGATTGCTTTTTGGTTTTCCCGCCATGGTTATGGTAATCCTTTTTATTAGTCTATTAGCGTACTACTTGAGAACCGTTTACTTTGTACCGGAATGGCCAAATCCACCTTCACCACGCTGGCTAGCGGCAAAATCGTCTACTATCTCGAAGCTAGCTTGTACCACAGGCACAAATACTAACTGGGCGATGCGCTCGCCGGGTTCGATGGTAAAAGTAGTTTGTCCGCGGTTCCAACAAGACACCATTAATTGTCCTTGGTAGTCGGAGTCGATCAGTCCAACGAGGTTACCCAGAACAATGCCGTGCTTATGGCCAAGGCCAGAACGCGGTAAAATGGTGGCAGCAAGAGTAGGATCGGCAATATGAATCGCTAAGCCAGTAGGAATTAGCTCGGTTTGGCCGGGGGCTAATGTTATGGCTTGGTCTAAGCAGGCGCGTAAATCCATGCCTGCTGAGCCTGGTGTCGCGTATTCTGGCATTGGAAAAGTAGTGCCAATTCTTTGGTCTAGTATTTTTAGTGCTATTTGTTTCATTTTTTTGTTTTGATTATTGTGCAGCGTACTGCTTGGCGATTAATGCCATTAATTGTTGTGCCAATTCTGATTTATCAGCGAGGTCTAATTGCTGATGGCCAGTTGGCCAAAATACCGATAAGGCATTTTGCTCACTATTAAAGCCTTGTTCGGGCTTTGATACGTCGTTGGCGGCGATCATGTCTAGGTTTTTTCGCGCCATTTTGTCTTGTGCGTAATGTGCTACGTCTTGTGTTTCAGCAGCAAAACCCACCGTAAAGGGTTTGTTAGCTAAACCAGCAATGGTGGCTACAATATCTGGATTTTTAACTAAACGTAACTGCATTTCGTCGCTGTCATCGGTTTTCTTGATTTTTTGTTCAGCAACATCGGCTACTCGGTAGTCGGCTACTGCTGCGCAAGCGATAAAAATATCACAGCTTGCGACTTGATTTAGTGTTGCGTCGAGCATTTGCTGGGCAGTTTTAACCGCCACCTTATTAACGCCTGCTGGTGTACCTAAGTTCACCGGGCCGGAAACTACCGTAACCTTGGCGCCAAGTTGTTCGGCAGCAGCAGCTAAAGCAAAACCCATTTTACCGGAGCTGTGATTGCTTATATAACGTACCGGATCAATCGCTTCACGAGTTGGGCCGGCGGTAATCATCACATTTACGTCTTTTAGTAGCGCTGGGGATTTGGGAGCAAAAAACTCGTTAATGTGAGTGAGCAGCTGAGCGGGCTCAAGCATCCTACCTGGGCCTACATCGCCACAGGCTTGTTCGCCTTGGGCTGGGCCCCATATATGCACTTGGCGTTGCTTAAGCTGGCTTAAATTAGCCTGAGTAGCAGCTGCTTGGTACATTTGTTGGTTCATTGCTGGCGCAATGGCAATTGGGGCGGCAGTTGCTAGCATCAATGTGCTGACTAACTCGTCGGCCAAACCATAGGTAAACTTAGCAATGCTATTGGCGGTAGCAGGTGCCATCAATACTAAATCTGGCCATTTAGCATAGGCGATGTGGCCCATGGATGCCTCTTGAGCAGGGTCGACTACCTCCAAGCCTACTGGTTCGCCAGATACTGCCTGTAGCGTTAAGGGAGTAATAAAGTGGGTGGCGTGGTTGGTCATTACCACTTTTACTTCTGCGCCTTGCTCTTTTAGACGACGCACCAACTCTGGCATTTTGTATGCCGCAATCCCGCCTGTAATCGCGAGTAGAATCTTCTTTCCCGTTAACATGCTGATACCGCTTCGATAATCTCAGTTTGATATCGGCAAGCCTATCACAAAACTTAAGATCTCCGCATACACAAGCCAGCAGTTTCGACTACGCTTGTTTTTATTGATTCATTCATTAGTTATTAGAATGCATGGCAATTTGTGATTGGCCGGCCGAACAACGGCCAAGAGAAAAGTTATTAAATAGTGGTGCCCAAAGTTTAAGTGATGCTGAGTTACTGGCGATTTTTTTGCGAGTAGGATGTGCCGGACTAGATGCAGTGAGTTTAGCTCAGCATTTACTCGCTCAGTTTGGCTCTTTGCGAGCGGTATTAGCTGCCGATCATCAGCAGTTTTGCGCAGAAAAAGGTTTGGGTAGTGCAAAATTTGCACAATTACATGCTTCGATAGAAATGAGTCGACGTTATTTGCTGGCCGATATTAGTGAAAATAGTGTGTTAGATAGCGCCGAATCGGCAAAAAACTACCTTTCTATAGAATTATCTCACCAACAACGTGAAGTATTTGCAATATTGCTATTGGATAATCAGCATCGAGTGGTACAATTCGCGCCGCTATTTTTCGGAACGATTGATGCCGCCAGTGTTTACCCACGGGTGGTGGTACAGCGAGTATTAGAAAAAAATGCTGCTGCAGTAATATTTGCCCATAATCACCCCTCGGGTGTGGCAGAGCCAAGTTTGGCTGATAAGCAAATTACTACCAAATTAATCAAGGCCTTAGCACTGATTGATGTGCGAGTTTTAGACCATGTTGTAGTCGGCTGTGGAGAGACTGTGTCTTTCGCCGAGCGCGGTTGGATCTGATCTTTGTTCAATTTTTTAGTTGATCTAGGGTTCTATTTCCTGTATAAAATGCGGCCTTTCTGTCGTCCCGGGCGACGGCCTAACGGGGCATGAACAGATGCTCGAGCAGAAGTACATATTTGGAGAAGACTGACATGTCTAGAGTATGCCAAGTTACTGGTAAGAAACCAGCTGTTGGTAACAACGTATCACACGCAAAAAACCGCACTCGTCGTCGTTTTTTGCCTAACCTTCAATCTCACCGTTTTTGGGTTGAGACTGAGAAACGTTTTGTTAAATTACGCGTATCAACTAAAGGTATGCGCATCATCGACAAAAAAGGTATCGACGCTGTTTTAGCTGAGATGCGTGGTCGTGGTGAGAAGGTATAAGGAACTAAGAAATGGCTAAAGGTATTCGCGAAAAAATTCGTTTGAACTCATCAGCTGGCACTGGTCACTTCTACACCACTGATAAGAACAAACGTAACATGCCTGAAAAAATGGAGATCAAAAAATTTGATCCTGTTGTTCGTAAGCACGTTATGTACAAAGAAGGCAAAATCAAATAGATTTTGGCTTTAATGAATCAAGAAGCTCAGCTTAGGCTGGGCTTTTTTTTGCCTGTTTTTTAGTGGCTACAACAACCTAGTGCCCTTTACTCACCAAAGACTTCCCGCTTATGATGCTCCTAATTAAAGGAGAATCTCGATGAAAATGAGCCGCAGAGGCTGGAATAACATCATCATATTTGCTGTTGCCTCGATGATTTTGATTTTCAAATACGTAGAAATGAATGAACAGGCCGCCCCAAGCGAGCAAATGGCGGTTGGTCAGTTATTGCCGCAGGGAGCCACCATTTTACGGATTGAATTGCCTGAAGTAGTAATAGAGCGGGTTGGCACTCAATGGCGCAGTGAGCCGCCTCTAGAGCGTTCGGTAGCTGTTATTGATGCGTGGTTACATATTCAACTAGAACCTTGGCAGGATGCTTTAGGTGGCGCAGCAATTAGCCGTAGCATAATGGTTTACTTAGCCAACTCAGCCGTGCCGCTTGAACTAACCTTATTTAGCTTGGGCGAGCAGCATTGGCTTACCAACTGGCAAGGCCAGCTTTTGTCTGTGGATAGCGACAGCTACCATGCTCTTTTCCCAACGATGAGTTCACCCGATGCCTGAGTTACCAGAGGTAGAAACCAGCCGTCGCGGGATTAGCCCGCATATCGAAAAACAAGTGATTAGCGAAATAGTGGTTCGCCAACCTAAATTACGTTGGCCAGTGCCTGAGTTGATCCAGTGCTGTGTGGGTTTAGCTATTTTGTCGGTAACGCGACGGGCTAAGTATTTGCTGCTGGAAACTGAAGCTGGCCACATCATTATTCACTTGGGCATGTCGGGTAGTTTGCGAATTGTTGAGCAAGGCCTAGCAGCCGAAAAGCATGACCATGTAGATATAGTATTAGCAAATGGAAAAGTGCTTAGGCTTAACGATCCTCGTCGTTTTGGCTGTGTATTGTTTAGTCAGCTACCCGTTGAGCAACATAATTTGTTGGTTAATTTGGGGCCAGAGCCCTTACATGATGAGTTCTCAGCTAAGTATTTAATTGAGCAAGCCAGCAAGCGAAGTGTGGCGATTAAGCAATTTATTATGGATAACAAAGTGGTCGTGGGCGTAGGTAATATCTACGCCAACGAGGCTTTATTTAGAACGGGCATCCATCCTAAACGTGCTGCTAACAAAGTGAGCAAAGTGCGCCTAGAGATGCTTACCGACAACATCAAACAAGTGTTGGCGGAAGCCATTGAACAAGGTGGCACTAGCCTTAAAGATTTTACCAATGCCGATGGCAAGCCTGGCTACTTTAAGCAGACCTTAGCGGTATATGGCCGAGAAGGCGAAGCTTGCGATACTTGCGGGGAGCTGATTAAGGCATTACGTATTGGCCAGCGCAATACCTTCTTTTGCCCACATTGTCAGCGCTAGCCCTTTTATTTAGCGAGTTTCTTACTGACGGATTTAGCAACATGCGGCGCAACAAAGCGTTCTATTTCGCCGCCATGTTTGGCCACTTCTTTAATCAGGGTGGAGGAAATAAAACTCACCCCCTCGCCTGGTGTAAGAAACACGCTTTCTAAGTTGGGATCCAGTTGGCGGTTCATATCGGCCAGCTGCATCTCATATTCAAAATCAGAACCGGTGCGCAAGCCGCGCAACAATACGTTGGCATTTTGTTGTTTGGCTAAATCTACCAATAAGCCTGTAAAACCAATCACTTCTATATTGGTATTGGCACTAATCGTTTGTTCCAGCAACTTAACCCTTTCTTCTAAGCTAAACAGAGGTTGTTTACTGGGGCTGGCGGCAACCGCCACAATTACTGTGTCAAACATACGCGCCGCGCGTTGGATTAAATCGCTATGGCCGTTGGTCACTGGATCAAAGGTGCCAGGATAAATTACCCGAGTTGTCATGTAGCTATGCCAAAAATTGATGTTAGTTGGATTATAACCCCAAGCTTTCAGAAGATGCAGGTATTCACGCTAAATCCTGTTAAAACGTTCGGGAAAAGATTTACTTAAGCTGCTTGAGCTAACTAGCTCACAGGCTTGGGGAAAATTCTTGAGCCCGAGTGCAAGATTGGTCACAATGCGCAGGCTTAATGATTGGGACAAACACATGCAAAAACTGTTGGTAGTGCGAAACGACAAAATTGGCGACTTTATGCTGGCGTGGCCCAGCTTTGCGCTGCTAAAAGCTTCAATACCTAATTGTGAAATAAGCGCTTTGGTGCCTAGCTATACCGCTCCTCTCGCAGAGCTTTGCCCTTGGATTGACAAGGTAATTATTGATTGCGGAGCGGATAGTGATGCTGGTGCGCAAGCAGCACTACTTAACGAGGTGAAGCAACAGCACTTCGATGGTTATTTGTGCTTGTTCTCAACCATGCGTAACGCTTGGCTAGGTGCACGCGCCGGTATTAAATTACGCTGTGCACCTGCCACTAAGCTTGCTCAGTTTTTGTATAATCACCGAGTAAAGCAACGCCGCTCTCAATCTCGAAAGCCTGAATTTGAATACAACTTAGAACTTACTCGCGCTTTTTTAACTAAGTTGCAAGTCAACCCGATAGAGCCTACTACTCCTTATTTGCAGTTTAGCGCTGAGCAAATTGCTAAACGTAAGCAGGCTGAGTTTGCCGAGTTGGATGCTAAAGCCTTAGCAATGGTACATATCGGCAGCGGTGGCTCGGCAAATAACTTAAGCATTGAGCAGTATTTTAGTTTGATTGATTGTCTGGCTAAGCTTAAGCCCGAGTTACACTTTGTGATTACTGCAGGGCCTGGCGAGTTAATTGCCGCTCAAGAGTTGGTGAATCAGTTAGATACTGCAGAGGTGTCTAGTCAGCTATATTATTCAGAAGAGGGCTTAAAAACCTTTTGTGAAGTATTGGCCTGTGCTGAAGTGTTTATTGCTGGTTCAACCGGGCCGCTGCATATTGCAGGAGCTTTAGATGTGCCAACTGTTGGCTTTTTCCCTAGTCGTCGCAGTGCAACACCTTTGCGTTGGCAGCCTCTTAATAGCCAAGGCCGACATATTTCTTTCTCGCCGCCGGCAGGTGAGCTTACTCAAGAAGATATGAGTTTGATTAATGTGAGTGACTCAGCTGTTAAAATTAATTTGTGGTGGCAAAAGCTGCAAACAAAACAAGTAGCAGAATAAAACGATGAGCGTAATAAAAAAGATAAGAACGGCGCTGCGGCAGTTTGATGGAAAGCGCAGAGAGAAGTCGATTGGCTTAGAAGTTTGGTTTCTCAAACTATTGGGCGGTAGAAAAGGTAGAACCGAGCGCTTGCTTAAGCCGACAGAAGTGAAGCGGGTTTTAATTATTCGCAATAATAAGCGCATTGGAAATATGTTCTTTTTATTGCCTTTTGTTAATCAAGTTAAAGCGCTGTATCCCGATGCTGAGGTTGAGCTGATACTCAGCGATCCTTGGCAAGGCTCTATATTTGAAAACCTCGGGCTTTCTCGTATTCACTTTTCTCAGTTTGGTTTGAAAACCATCCCACAGTTTTTTCGAGCAATGAAGCAGTTAAAGCAACAACCCTATGATTTAGTATTGTTGCCTTATGGAGGCTCTAGCGACCGTATTGTTGCTTCAATGGTTGAAGCTAAAAACGTTGTCGCTTTTTATGGCCCCGCAGATGCTGCAGTGTGCAGCCATACTTATAAATACCAGGGACGATATCCTCACTTTGCATTAAGTTGCATGGAGCTTCTAGAGCAACTGCATAATGCTGAGCCCGCTGAATATTTTGGGCGACTAATATTGAGTGACGCTGAGCAGCAAGAGGCGCTTAAGCAATTGCAGACTTTGTTGGGCGAATGCCAAGCAAAACCAAGTTTGGCGTATTTTCGTGGCGCGCGTGGCGCTAAGGTGATTGCCGATAAAGACTGGCAAATTTTGTTAGCTAAGTTTAAGCAGCACTATGCTGGCGAAGTGAACCTTATTGAGATATTGAGTCCTGATGTGACAGAGCCACTGGTAGAGGCAGAATTCACCTACTCCAATGGTGACCTAAGAAAACTAGCGGCATTTTTACAGCAAGTACCCTTGTTTTTCTGTGGTGATACTGGCCCCTTGCACTTAGCAAGCTCTGCTGGTGCCTATTGCGTAGGTTTGTTTACGGTAACCAATGTAGCGCAATATGGCTGCCTAGGTGAACATGCGGTTAACGTGACCGATTTAGCGGCTATAGATGCAGCTAACTTATTGGAAGACCTTAAACTTCAGTAAGTTTACTTTTTGTAGTGGCTGTCGTTTTCTCGTGCCCATAAATCGGCGTATTTCACAAAGGTTGAATGCGCCGAGAGTAATGCAATTAAAAAGCCTGCTTTACCATCTAAAAAACCGCGCTTGAGCAAGTACATTTTGGCAAAACAGCCAATCGCATGCACTATTCCTTGGCCTAAGCTTGCCCGTTTACCTTTGGCTTCGCGCTGATCTGCCCAAGCTTTGGCATAGCCCGCAGATTTGACTAAGTAGTGCTCAATATTTTTGTAGGAATAATGCAAGATATCGCCATCTAGCTCTGCCACCTGACAGCCCTCAGGCACCGTTACAGATTCATGGACTAGGTTATCGTTGTATCCAGTTAGCTCACGCGGGTAAAGTCTGATATGTCGATAGTACCAACCGGAATGCTTAAGAAAACGGCCAAATACCCAAGTCAATTCATTAAGATTGAATACCGTGTTGGTCGGTGGGTTTTCTAGCATTTGTTCGATGTTATTGCGCAGTGTTTCATCAATGCGCTCATCGGCATCGACTGCTAAGATCCAATCACCGTTTGCATAGCTCTGCGCTAGCTGTTTTTGCTTTCCAAAACCAGGCCAATCGATGTTGCTGTGCACATCTTGAGTATATTGTTTGGCAAGCTCTACGGTGCCATCGGTGCTACCAGAGTCCACAACTACTATTTGGTCAACCCAAGTTAAGCTTTCTAAGCAATCTTTTAGACTGTCTTGCTCATTTTTAGTAATGATTATTGCGCTAATGCTAGCTTGGCGTGAACTCATAATTGTTGCTCTTTTTTAATCAATTCAAACATCTCAATCACCGCGTCAAGGGTGATGTATTGCATTGCTTTGGGATCTTTCACTCTGCTGCGCCAACTAAGCTGAGCTGCGGGCTTGCCTTGTTCTTTTTCAATCAGTGTTTGCCACACGCTCACAACGTAATCTCGATAATGATAAGGACCAGTGCGTTGCGGGTTGTGGTGAGCATATAGTCCTAGAACGGGTGTATTTACCGCTACCGCCATATGAGCTGGGCCAGTATCTGGCGATATTAGCAGATCTGCTTGGGCAATGAGTGCCCAAAGCTGGCTTAAGTTGGTTTTTCCACAAAGGTTGTTTAGTTTACCTTGGCAGGCTTGGTTAACTTGCTCACTTAACGCCATTTCATTGCTAGCCGGGCTGCCGATTAAACTCACTTGGTAGCCCTGCTCAAGTGCGTATTGGGCGATGCCTACATAACCTTGCAGGGTCCAATTTTTATAGGCCTTGCTAGCCGCTGGGCAGATCACGATATGCTTATCAGAACTGCCTAGCAGTTGTTTTGCGGTATCTTGATCTGCTTCTGAGAGTGGCACGTGCCAATTTGGGGCTTGAATATCTATTCCTAGTGGCAATAAAAATTGTAGAAAGCCATCTAATACATGGGCCGAATTAGCCGGAGCAATTTTCTCGTTAGTAAACAGCCACTGGCCATCTTTACCGCGGCTTTTGTCAAAACCAATTCTACGCTTTGCGCGAATGCAGCAACTTAACACGCTGGCGCGCAGTGCTGCTTGCATGTGCAGCAATACATCAAATTGCTCGCTATTAAGCTCTCGTTTAATGGCGAGCATGCCTTTTAAGCCATCTTTTTTGTTGTATACAACTAGTTTTATATTGCTAAAGGCAGCCAATAACTGTGCTTCAGCTTTGCCACATACCCAGGTGACATCGGCATTTGGGTAACTGTTTTGAAGTTGCTGAACAACAGCCAAAGCATTACAGACGTCGCCGATGGCTGATAGGCGTAAAATACAGACTTTTAAGGTGGTTTGCTGCTTGGTCATTTTGGCAAAAGTGGCGGATTTTCTTAAGTATTATGCTTTTTGCAGCTTGCGTTGTAAAATTGCTGAGATTTGTTTCACAAGCGATAACTATGCAGATTGAAAAACAGAAAACCGCTGACGGCTGGCTATTTTATAATCCAGCAGTGTGGCGGCAGGTAAGTGATGCTTATTTTGAGCCCCGCCATTGGCAGCAAAATAGAGCTGTGGTAGGCCAAGCGATGGGCCGAGGTAAAACCCTGTTTTTTCGTTTTGAACATCGAGAATTTGTATTACGCCATTATCATCGTGGTGGCTTAGTCGCTAAATTAAGCAATGACCGCTATTTGTATTCAAGCCTACAGCGCAGTCGAGTGTGGAAAGAATTCTCGCTGTTGATGAAATTGCAAACTTTGGAGCTTCCTGCACCTGTGCCGATTGCTGGCAGGGTTAAACGCAAAGGCTTGAGCTTCCAGGCTGATTTAATTTTAGAGCGCATAAGTGGCGCTAAAGATCTTGCTAAGTTGCTTAGCGAGCGTCGATTACCTTTAGATCTATGGCAAAAAATTGCCGAGACGATTGCACAGTTTCACCGTGCTGGGGTCTATCATGCCGACCTTAACTTACGTAACATCATGGTTGATGACCAACAGCAGGTTTGGTTGATTGACTTTGATAATGGCCGCATTTGTCGACCGAGAAAGAAATGGCAGCAAGCTAACCTTGCTCGATTCTACCGTTCTTTAGAAAAAGAACAGGCGAAGCCTGGTTATTGCCATTGGCTAGAGTCTGACTGGCAGTATTTTGTTGCTTGTTATCAACAAGCCCTTTAGTTCAGCAGAGCAGCTAGGCTACGCGCTAAAGCGCCTTGGTTCTGCTTTACAATAGACAAGCCAGCGTCCCCCGCTTTGTTACGCTCTTCAGCATTGCTTAACCATGCTTTAAGCCAATTAGCCAGCTGTTCGGTGTCAGCGCTAAGCTTAAGCGCGCCGCAGGCTTGCAGCTGTTGGCTAATATCTGAGAAGTTAAAGTCATGTTCGCCAGCAACGCAGGGTAAGCTTAGCGCAGCTGCTTCTAAGTAATTATGCCCGCCAATGGGCACTAAAGAACCACCGATGAAGGCGGCATCTGAGCAAGCATACATCAGCAGCATCTCGCCCATGGTATCGGCTAAATACACTGCATCTTTTGCTTCAGGGCTTTGCTGTTGGCTGCGACGAGCGCAATCAAAGCCGCTGCTAGCAATTAATTCGGCCACTTGGTCGAAACGCTCAGGGTGTCGGGGGACCAATATTAGTAAGCTGTCGGGAAGCTGCTTACGAACCTGTTGCATCACCTCAAGCACTTTCTCGTCTTCGCCTTTGTGAGTGCTGGCGGCAATCCATATTAAGCGCTCACCAAACAAACTAGACCGAAGTTGTTCTGCTTGTTGCTGTATGTTTTTGGTATCGGGTAGATCGTATTTTATGGAGCCTGTTACCACCAAGTTGGCTGCAGTAACTCCCAATTGATTAAAGCGCTGTGCGTCATCTTGGTGTTGCGCCAACACTTGCCCCAATTGCCCATATAAGCGTTGACTAAAGCCTTTGAATCGCAAATAGCGTTGGCAAGAGCGTTGTGACATTCGGGCATTGATAAGCGATACCGGAATGTTTTGGTTTTGACAAAGCTGAAGCCAATTTGGCCACAGTTCGGTTTCCATAATCCATAGCTGCTTGGGTTTATGTAAATGCAAAAACCAGCGAATACACGGCCACAAATCAAAGGGCGCATAGCGATGAATGACTAAATCCGCCAGTTTTGATTGCGCTTGCTCAGCACCTGTAGCGGTAGTGGTGGTCAGCAATATATTGCATTGTGGTTGCTGCTGCTTTAGTTGAGTAATTAAAGGAATGGCCGCCAATACTTCACCAACTGATACAGCATGGAACCATACATCAACCGCTGATACTTTTTTACTTACACCAAAATGTTCTGGCCAGCGCTTGCCTACCGAAGGTTTACCAGCTCTTGGCCAGTACAGTTTGTACATTGCTAAGGGCAAGACTAAAAGTAGCAAGATGTTATAAAAAATACGCATGGTTATTTAGTTACTTTTATTTTCTTCTATTAGGTCTTCTATGCTCAAACCTTGTTTTTCTAGGTAAGCATCAACCTGCTCTTGGTAGCTAATTAGATAAGAGTACTTATTGCTGTCGTGGCTAGCGACAAGGTTTACTACAAGGAAATAAGCTGCAACTATGGTTGTTAGCTTTGCTAATTTTTCTGGTTTTTTATTTTGCCAATATTCGGCGTAATAAAGCACCGGAAGCAAGGCGAAAGCAAAGGCAATGATTAGGTGCCAATAAGAGAAAATAATCGGCGATAGCATTGCCGAGATAATAATGCCTAAGAACGCAGAAAACGCGTAATGTATTAGCCATTCAGATGAGGCTAAATTTAATGCTTGTCTGCTTCGCCAATGCGGTTTGACAACCTTCCAAGCTTTTTTGTTAATTACCCAAGCACATATAACGGTAATACCGCCTACCGTAAAGAGTATTGCTTGCCATATATAATCAACAACCATTCTTAGCCACTCTATATCGGTGAGCCAATGAAAATTAGCATCAACAATAATGCGATTGGTAAACAAGAAAGAGCTATAGCGTAGCCAATACAAGGCAGCTTTGAGTACTGGGTAAACATTTACCGCACCCCAGCCAATATATCGTTCGCTATCTTGGCCTTGAATTGAGGAGTTCTGCAATACTTCCATGAAATAGGGGACCAAACTGGCCAATACGGCTAAGCCACCGGCAACTAAACCCCACCAACTTACTTTAATGATACCCCGATAATATAGGTAGGCTGACATCACGGCTAAAATTGGCCATGAGTAATGAATTTGCATGGCTAAGCCAATAGCTACAACATGCAAAAAGCTAGAAATAAAACTGTTTTTTTCTCTCATATTGAATGCTGTCCAGCAATGCAGGGCAGCAAAAAAACATAAATAAGCGGGGTTGTAAATGATGCTGTCGAATAGGAACCATGGGCTTAACAGGTATAGCACGGCGAAGCTAATTCTCACTACAGGGCTAAAGCATTGCTTAATAACATGGTCGAAAAGAAAGAATGACATTAAACGAATAAAGGGTAACAACAACATAGGTGACCAAGGAGAGTCCCAAACGAGTAAAGGTAAACCAACCAATAAAGTGGACAATGAACCAGGTACATTACCCACTACACTGGCTGCATTGCCATAGCTTAACCACGTTCCATGATAGGCGCCCAAGTAGCCTTTTAATAGCATTTGAGTTTGATCACCGGTGAGGATTTGGTTGCTAGCGTATACGAGTAATAAAGCAACAGAGCTAACAAAGATAGACCAGTAAATTAGTGTGAAATGTTTTTCAATTTGTTGGTTTAAAGACACAATTGAGCTCTGTAGGTTAGTTAAGGTTTATGGGTTTCTGCTTGGGAGTATGTCCAGCAGCGATGGATAACAAAGGTAACAAGAGGTAGTAAAACAATCACTACCGCAACTTTAATGATATTCGAAAAATCGTTAAGTAAAGATGATAATAAGATAGATAAGCACAAGGCTGAAGTCTGCACCACAAAAAAGCGCAAGGCATTGTTTAATGAAGGCTGGTTTTGAAATACCCAACAAGTCTGTAATAGGTAGGAGAAAACAAATGCTAAGCTAAAACCAACAAAGTTAGCCAAAGCAAAAGCTTGCGGCCAGTACTGTAAAACCGCCAAAGCCAAAACAAAGTGAATCGTTGTAGCAATAACCCCAGTAAGACCATATCGCGCGATGCGAAGACTAAATAGCTTAGCTATTAAGTGAGCCATGTTTAGTTGTCTTCTTCGACAATGTAGATAGGTCGGCGTTTTGACCCCATAAATAAACGGCCAATATACTCGCCTAACACACCTAAACCGATTAGTTGTACCCCACCTAAAAATAGCATTATTGTTATTAACGATGCGTAACCAGGGGCATCGATACCAAATAGTAGTGTCTTAATGACAATAGCACTGCCATAAATAAACGCTAAGGTAGAAATAGCTAAGCCAATGTACAACCAGATTCGCAACGGAGCAGTGCTAAAGCTGGTAATGCCTTCTAGGGCGAAATTCCACAGCTTCCAGCCATTAAAACTGGTTTCACCCGCGATTCGAGGGTCTCGTTTGTATTCTACAGTTTTCGTTTTAAAACCAACCCATGAAAACATACCCTTCATAAAACGTTGGTTTTCGGGCATTTGTTGAATGGCAGACACAACTCTGCGAGTCATTAGCCGGTAATCACCGACATTTTCCGGAATTTTCACATGAGATATTTTATTGTGAAATTTGTAGAACAATTCAGCACTGAGCTTTTTGGCGAAACTGTCACTGGTTCTATCAACACGTTTAGCTACAACAACATCGTAACCATTGTTCCACTCCCGAATGAAGTCATGAATAAGCTCGGGTGGATCTTGTAGATCAACATCAATGGGAACAATCACTTGGCCTTTAGATAAATCTATCCCTGCGGTAAGTGCTGCTTCCTTACCAAAATTGCGGGCGAGATTAATGACTCTTATTCCAGCGTGTTGTTTTTGCAAATCTTTGAGTGCGGCTAAGGTGTTATCGCGACTGCCGTCGTTTATAAAAATAATTTCGAAACTAAGCTCGGTTTTTTCAAGTTCTGGCAGCATGGTATCGATGAATAAACCCACTGTATCTTGCTCGTTAAAGCAAGGGCAAACTATTGATATAACCGGAGGCTTTGTGCTCATAGGGAGTCTCGACAACGTTAAATAAAGTAAGTGTAGTTAAGTCAATAAATCAGCAATAGACGAAATTGCGCGCTCTGGTGCTAGTTCAGTTAAGCATTTTAAGTGGCCGAACTGACAAGTCTTTTTAAAACACGGGCGACAATCGATATCAGTATGCAAGATAGCGGCATTTTCGGTTAGTGGCGGCGTGTATTTTGGTGAAGACGAACCATAAATGGCGATCAACGGTAACTCTAGCGCTGCCGCGATGTGCATTAAACCTGAGTCATTACTTACCGCCAATGTGGCTAGCGCCATTAAGTCGATGGCTTCAGCTAACTTAGTTTTGCCAGCAAGGTTGTAGCAAGGCTGTTGCAACTCTTGTGGAACGTGGCTAATGATTTGCGCTCCCACGCTTTGATCTTTATCTGAGCCAAAAATCCATACTTGACCTTTGCGCTCGCTAATCCAGTGGGCTGCCACTTGTGCGTAGTGTTGCTCTGGCCAGCGCTTTGCTGGGCCAAATTCTGCGCCAGGGCATAAGGCCAATATTGGCTGCTCTGTATTTAATGCAAGCTGAGCTAAAGCTTCTTGTTGATTCGCTTGGTTGGCTTGTAGCTGAGGGTGCAGATAAGTTGGTAGATCAGTTGCTGATTGCATCGACGCTTTAGGGTGAGCCAAGGAAACATAACGCTCCACCATTAGCGGGAAGTCGCGTTTGTTGCTGCGCAAATCGTTCAGCAGGCCGTAGCGGCTCTCCCCTTTCCAACCAGTACGTTGCTTAATGCCGGCAAACCAAGGGATTAATGCAGATTTTAAAGAATTGGGTTGGGTAATAGCCCAATCATAGCGGTTTTGTTTGAGCTCTCGGGCTAACTTCCAACGTGTTGTAAGCTGTAGATCACCGTGGCCTAAGAGCATGCGCAATGCATTGTCTACTTCGGGCATTCGCTCTAGCATAGGGCGGCACCAATCTGGCGCTAGTACATCCAATTGCGCCTTTGGGTGCAGTTGTTTAAGGGTTTTGTACAAGCTTTGCGACATCACCATGTCGCCTACCCAAGATGGGCCTACCACCAGAATCTTCATTCATAACCTATGTTAAAAAGGGGCTTGTCGCCCCTTGAGTATTTTTTGTTACTTGTTTAGCCAGGCCATGTATTCAGCGACCCCTTGAGCAACATCTTTAAATGGTTCTGCGTAACCGGCTGCGCGCAGCTTGTCGATATTTGCTTGGGTAAAGCTTTGATAACGACCTTTTAGGTGATCAGGGAACGGAATGTACTCAATTTCACCTTTTTGGTGATAGTTGATTACCGCTTCAGCCACCGCACGGAAAGGTTCTGCTTGGCCTGTACCTAGGTTGAAAATACCGCTTTGGTCTGGGTTTTTCCAGAACCATAGGTTTACTTTTACCACGTCGCCTACGTATACAAAATCGCGGCTTTGTCCGCCGTTACCATAGCCGTCATAACCCTCAAATAATTTAGGGTTTTGCCCATCATTAACTTGGTTATTTAGGTGGAAAGCCACACTGGCCATGCTGCCTTTGTGTTGCTCGCGAGGACCGTATACATTGAAGTAGCGAAAGCCCACAACTTGAGAGTCAATTTCGGGTAACAAACGGCGCACGTAATTATCAAACTGCAGCTTTGAATAACCGTATACATTAAGTGGGCCTTCGAATTGCTTCTCTTCTTTGAAGATCTCTGTGTCACCATAAGTGGCGGCAGATGAGGCATATAAGAACGGAATGCGACGATCTAAGCAGTAATGCAATAGCTCTTTCGAGTACTCGTAGTTGTTTTCCATCATGTACTTGCCGTCCCACTCCGTGGTGGCAGAGCAAGCGCCTTCATGAAAAATGGCTTCAATTTTTTGGCCGTATTCAGCGCCAATATCTTCGCCAGAAACAATACGAGCTATGAAGTCGTCTTTATCAAGGTAGTCAGCGATTTCTAGATCAACCAAATTGACGAATTTGGTGCCGTCTTTTAGGTCATCAACCACAATGATGTCATTATGGCCTTGTTCGTTGAGACTTTTTACAATGTTTGCGCCAATAAAGCCTGCGCCACCTGTTACGATAATCATAATACTGCCATTCCAAAAATTGCCGTTAATCTAAGGATTTTATGCTGTGGCGAGGGGAATAGCAATTGTGCCTCCAGTTGAATCTAGTTAATAAAAACTGGATTTTGGCAGCGTTTGCAGGTATCAACGTAATATCATTGAGAACTTTTTAGCCAAATGAAAACTAAAGACAAAATAATTCATACTTCTCTCAAACTCTTCAACGAGCGCGGCGAAAGACAAATCACTACCAATCATATCGCCGCCGAGCTGGGCATTAGCCCCGGGAATCTTTACTACCATTTCAGTAACAAACAAGAAATTATCCGCAGCATTTTCGATTTATACGTGGCTCAGTTAGAAAGCAGCTTTCGTCCTCATGCTGATCAACGGTTAAGCCTAGAACACTTAACGCAGTACTTGGATGCCAGCTTTGAGCTAATGTGGCGTTTTCGTTTTATGTACGCCAACTTGTTAGAACTGTTGGCGCGAGATGCTGAACTAGAACAGAAATACCAAGCCTTGCAGCTAGAACTCGCTAATTGGAGCCGAGATATTCTCTTTCAGTTACGCGAGAGTCGCTTTCTAAGTGGTGACGATGCAACAATGGCTGAGTTAGCCGACAGCGTTAAGTTTATTATTGGTGCTTGGATTGGCTACCAAAGTGCTCAGTTAAAAGGTGGCGAAATCACCAAACCTCGGTTGTATCAAGGGGTGCTTAAAATCTTGTTTACCTTACGCCCATACTTCACTGAGGAGTCTCAAAATATCTATCAAGATTTGCATCAACATTACGTAAAATGTGCTGAACGCAGTGAATAGTTTTTAATTTAGATTTAAGGCTGTATTTGCCAAATAAAACACTATAATTCAGCTATTATTCTGGATTTAAATAGGGTTTGCCATGACAGCCGCTTTCTCAGCACACATTTCTCAGCTCTTACAACAAGTAAAAGATGACGGTTTATATAAGCATGAGCGAGTAATCAACTCGCAGCAGCAAGCCGCTATCGCTGTTGAACAAGGCCAAGTTGTTAACTTTTGTGCTAACAATTACTTGGGCTTAGCCAATTCCCCCGCTCTTATTGAGGCAGCCAAATCGGGTTTAGATAGCCACGGCTTTGGTGCTGCTTCGGTGCGTTTTATTTGTGGTACTCAAGATATTCACAAACGCTTAGAGCAAGGCTTGAGTGAGTTTCTGGGTATGGAAGATACGATTTTGTATTCTTCTTGCTTTGATGCCAACGCTGGGCTTTTTGAAACCTTATTGGGTCCAGAGGATGCGATTATCTCTGATGCACTAAACCATGCTTCGATTATTGATGGTGTTCGTTTGTGCAAAGCAAAGCGTTTTCGTTATGCCAATAACGACTTAGCAGAGCTGGAGCAATGCTTAAAAGCCGCCGATGAAGCGGGAGTGCGTTTTAAGCTGATTGCCACCGATGGCGTGTTCTCCATGGACGGCGTGATTGCCAACTTGCCAGGAATTTGTGATTTAGCTGATAAGTATGATGCCATGGTGATGGTTGACGATTCTCACGCCGTTGGCTTTGTAGGTGAACATGGCCGTGGCACTCACGAGTATCATCAAGTGATGGAGCGAGTAGACATTATTACCGGCACTTTAGGTAAAGCCATGGGCGGCGCTTCTGGTGGTTTTACTTCAGCCAAAAAAGAAGTGATTGATTGGTTGCGTCAACGTTCGCGTCCTTACCTCTTTTCTAACTCGCTGGCGCCGGCCATTGTTAGTGCGTCTCTTAAAGTATTGGAATTACTCGCTGGAGGAGATGCTCTGCGTAAACAGCTGTGGGATAACGTCGAATACTTCAGAACAGAGATGAGCCAAGCGGGCTTTACTTTAGCTGGCGCAGATCATGCCATCATTCCTGTGATGTTAGGTGACGCTAAACTGGCAAGCACATTTGCCGACAAATTACTTGAGCGCGGCATTTACGTGATTGGCTTTTCTTTCCCTGTAGTACCTAAAGGCCAAGCGAGGATCCGTACACAAATTTCAGCAGCGCATACACACGAGCAACTAGAACATGCTGTTTCAGCCTTCACAGAAGTCGGTAAAGATTTGGGGGTGATTGAATGAGCATTAAAGCCCTTGCCAAGTTAAAAACCGAACCGGGGATTTGGATGACCCAGGTGGAGATGCCAGAACTTGGTCACAACGATCTATTAATTAAGATAAATAAAACCGCTATTTGCGGTACCGATGTGCATATTTATAACTGGGATGAGTGGTCACAAAAGACTATTCCAGTGCCAATGGTGATAGGCCATGAGTATGCAGGAGAAGTTGTAGATATTGGCCAAGAAGTACGTGGATTTTCGGTGGGAGATAGAGTTTCTGGCGAAGGGCACATCACCTGTGGCCATTGTCGCAACTGCCGGGGCGGGCGTACTCATTTGTGCCGCAATACTGTTGGAGTTGGCGTAAATCGTACTGGCTGTTTTTCTGAATACTTGGTTATTCCTGCAGTTAACGCTTTTAAACTACCCGATGAGATTAGTGACGACTTAGCCGCTATCTTTGACCCGTTTGGTAACGCAGTGCACAGTGCCTTGTCGTTTGATTTAGTGGGTGAAGATGTATTGATTACCGGTGCCGGCCCTATTGGTGTAATGGCTGCGGCTATTTGTAAGCACGTTGGTGCGCGCCATGTGGTGGTAACTGATGTAAATGACTACCGCTTGGACCTAGCCCAAAAAATGGGAGCAACTCGGGTAGTTAATGTTGCCAAGCATTCGTTGAAAGATACCATGAACGAACTCAACATGACCGAAGGCTTTGATGTAGGCCTAGAAATGTCCGGTGTGCCAAGCGCTTTTAGCTCTATGTTAGAGCTGATGAATCATGGTGGCAAAGTGGCAATGCTTGGCATTCCGCCTAGTGATATGGGGATTGATTGGAGCCAAGTTATTTTTAAAGGCTTGGTGATTAAAGGAATCTATGGCCGAGAAATGTTTGAAACATGGTATAAAATGGCATCTTTGGTACAATCTGGCCTCGATTTAAGCCCAATAATTACCCATCATTATAGTGTTGACGATTTTCAGCAAGGTTTTGATGCGATGCGCTCAGGACAAAGTGGCAAAGTTATATTGGATTGGCGATAAAAAATAAAAACACTTTTAAGAGTTGGTAAGCTCAAACCTCTAGTTTAATAGGAAGAAAAATGGCTAATTTAGTTAAAGTGGCATCAGCAACCTTTGTCGCAGAAGTTACTCGAATTGCTTATTATTTAACTAAACCTTTTTTTAAAAAGAGAGTTTGGCTGTTATGCGAAACGCAAACTCAAGCTCAAGAAAATGGCTATGAATTATTCCTCTGGTTGAAACAGCATGCCAAGGACATTGATGCTCGTTATGTAATTGATAGGCATTCGCCATCTATTAGTCAGTTTGATAATGATAAAGAATGGTTAGCCTTGGGGTCTTTTCGGCAGCTGTTTTACATGTATCATGCTGAAGCTATTATTTCTACTCATGGTTTATGGATGTTGCCAAATGAACTTGGCCTATTAAAGAAATTAACCTTAAAAACTTTAAAAGCAAAGCGCGTGATGTTGAATCACGGCATCGGCTTCTTCAAAAATGGTAAAGACTTTTACCACAAATCTATATTTACACTTAACGACCTATTTCTCTCAGCCTCGGCTAAAGAAAAAAGTATTTTTGTTGAGGAGTATGGTTATAAAGACTCAGAGGTGAGCATCACTGGATACCCTAGATTTGATAGCTTGGTGGACACAAGTAATGAGTCTAAGTGGTCGAACTTAGTTTTATATATGCCTACCTTTAGGGACAAAGAACAAAAGTTGGGAGACAAGTTTAAAGAGACTGATTTATTTAAACATACTAGAGATATGTTATGTAGCCTCGAGATAAATAAGTCTTTGCAAGAGAATGATGCGCATATAGCGATATATCTTCACCAAAATATTCAACACTATTCTAAATACTTTGATGAGTATACTTCTGAGCGTGTTCATATTATTCGACAGGGTGAGTTTTCTGTTACTCAGCTGCTTAAAATGGCTAAGTTATTGGTGACCGACTACTCTAGCGTAGTGTGTGATTTTGTCTATATGGACAAGCCATTTATTTCTTACCAATTTGATTATGACAAATTTGTGGGGGCACGTAAGCATAAAGCGTTCATCGATATAAGAACGGAATTGCCAGGTTACGTAGTTACTCAGTTGGCTCAGTTGGAAGAAACGATTGCTCTAGTGTTTGCTGAAAGTTTTACCTTGCCTAATGAACATAAAGAAAAAATAAAAGACTATTTTACATTCCAAGATAGAGAGAATTGTCGCCGAGTTTATCAAGCTATTAATGATTTTTGTAAAACTTAAACGATGGTACTTTTGTTAAGTAAGGGTGAGAGCTTTGATTAAAGATTTAACTATTGGCCGTTTGTTAAAGCTTAGAGAGCAGCTAAGTTTTGTAATAGGCAAACTACTCTTTGACAAAACTACTGCCAATTATCAGCCAAGCAGCACCATTAATAGTGTGTTATTTATTCGAGGTGACGGCAAGCTTGGTGATAGCATTGTTTCTTCTTTTGTTTATCGAGAAATGAAGGCTTGCAAGCCTTCGTTGAATATAGGAGTTTTATGTACTCCCAATTCAGAGCACATATTCAACAATGACCCATTTATTGACAATGTTCATTGCTACCCAAAGCGGGCTAAGATATGGAAGGTAAATAGTCTTATTCGTCAATTACCCAATTATGATGCAGTGGTATTTTTAACTGAAGTATTAAAGCCTAGAGATTTTTTGATGCTGCGATGCTTGAATGCTAAAGCTGTCGTTGGCTTACTTCCCAATATCGGTTTAATCAACGTTAATATCCAAAAACTTGTACATGGAAAGCATAGCCAAGATTATTTTGTTGAGTCGGCTCGTGCTTTGGGCTTTGAGCTTAGCGATTTAAGTTATCGGTTTAATTTACCCGATAAAGTAGAACAGGAGATATTACATTTTTTAGGTGACCGAAAAGGCCATTATATTGCGTTAAACCCAGCAGGTAACACCACCAAACGCACTTTTACTGCAAAGCGTTTACGTGAAGTAGCCTACGCTTTACGTGACAGGTTTAACGAGCTGCCTCTAGTGATACTCGCCTCGCCTGCTAACCAACAGTTAGTTAATGAGATATCAGCAGATATAGATGGTGTTTTTTGTTTTTGTGAAACAAAAAGTTTTGAGCAAAATGCAGCATTGATTAAGCACTGTAAAGCCTTAGTGAGTGTAGATACAGCTACAGTGCATTTAGCAAATGTTTATAATAAACCTCTATTAGCTATTTACCGTCAAGATCCAGATAATTACAAGAAGTGGAGTCCTAACTACAGCAAAGCAATTACCTTATTTACGCGTGCTGCTGTTAATGAATATGAAGAAGTGAACATTGGCGAGTTTGAGCTCGCCAAATTTTTGGACGAAGTAACGATTTTATTGAATAAAGCTTAAGTTAATAGCCGCTGGCTGTTAATCAAAAAGACGTCGCCTTTTTACTTACTTTATTTCGTAGAAAGAGCTCTAAATCGCTTGGAATTCCAAGTCCATACATGCCATTTGCTTCTTCACCAATATTGTATATACCTATTTTTGCTCCATCTTGAGCCATAAATGTATATACAGGCGCAACATAAAACTCTCCGGCACTACGAATATTCATTTCAACCATGTGGTCAGCATGCTGGCAAAAGGTCTTTCCTTGAGCAAAATTGTAAATACCCACTGTGGCTTCATCTGATATCACTACTTTTTCAACCACTTCGCTGACGAAACCCTCACTGTTCAGTTTAGCGTATGACCATTTTTCATCATTGGCTTTCATCGTTAACATTGTGCCGTCTAAGTTTCTTGAGGTCATATCATTCAAGTAGTCGTTAATATCTGCGTCAACCCATTGATCGGAGTTGGCAATCATCAAAGGAGAGTCGTTATTAATAAACTCTCGGGCTTTTAGTACAGTGATTGCAGCACCCTCAGTGACCCCATCAATCCCCACTACCTCAAAGTTATTACATGACTCTGAGAATATTTGGTGTAGATTATAGCGTTTAATATGTTCATTTTGACATATAAATATGAAACGATGTTCACAAGCTGGCTTAAGGTTATTAATGACTACTTCAATCATTTTTTTACCATTAATCTCTATTAATGGCTTTGGTTGCGTAAATCCGGCATTGACAAAGCGGCTACCTTTACCCGCCATTGGGATAACAATATTCAGCATATGTTTCCTTTGTTGCTTAGACATAGAACGATAATGGGTTTACACAGAGTAAGCATAAAGCGTTAGTTTTGATATTTTGTTTTTTTCTCTCCAATGAATAATCACAACACCAGTTTGCTTACTGCTTTTATTAAGTAGTTCAAATTCAACAACACTTTTATTGTTGTCAGCAATGAAATGATTATTTGATATTAGCTCAAAGTTGTCATTGTTTACTAATGCCGACTTGATAAGTCCACTCACTTTGTCAAAACCTGAAACCTCAATGTTGGGGCCGAAAAAGGTTACATCATCAGCTAAGAACGCCACTAAGGCTGAGTGATCTTTTTGATTGATGCATTTTAAGATACTCATCGTCGCTTTGCTTATAATATCTTTTGCACTATTTTTCTGTGAGATAATATTATCTTCAAAATTTTCTAGAGAGTGATCATCGTTGATATGATAATAGTGGTTTTTATTGATCGGTAATGCTTTAACTCTACCACCGTTTAGGATTACTTCGTTTAAGGTGGGAGCAATATAGAACAGGTTATTGGTTTTTACATCTTTACGAATCATTGCTTGTGCCGCATCGAAGAACATCCTAGCTGTTTTAAAGTAAAATAAACCAGCAATTGCGTTTCTACTAATAGGCATTTTTTCAGCGGCTTGGGTTACCATTTGTTGTTCATCAACTTTTACGTATGACCACTTGGGGTGTATAGCTTCGAAAGTCAAAACACCAGCGTCCACTTTATTGTCTATAAAGTCTTTGATTAGAGGTGTTAATTCAAAATCTAACACTTGTTCAAAGCTAGTAATAATTAACGGTGAATCTAGATCTATATTTTCAATAGTTAGTAGTGCGGAGCAGGCTGCTCCTTGAGTTTGGCTATTGATATTACATAAAGTGATATTGTCACCTAATAGTGGAAGAACCCTGTTGAGTCTAAACTCTTCTGATTCCTTTTTTGGTATTGCGACTACGATTTTTGTGTCGAGGGCTAAATCTATGAAGGGCTTTGCTGCCCGTTCAATGAGTAATTGACCACCGACGTCACTGAGTATTTTGGGAAAGGTGTTTAAAGCGTTTGTTTTAAATGTGTTTTTCCCAGCGAGTGGAACCAAAATGTTAATCATTGCTTTCCACCTCGTCTATGAACGACTTAATATTGTCATAAGTAACATCGTGAATGGTGTCAACTTTAAGGACATTCGCACCTGAGGCTCTAGCTGCTTTTAATCCTATCTCATTATCTTCAACAATCACGCATTCCTTCGCCGATAAACCTAATTTAGAAATTGCAGTGTGGTAGATTTCAGGATCTGGCTTACCTTTGCTCACATCTTGATTAGATAAATAAAAGTCCAAATACTCGATCAGAGTGGATTTTTCCATCATGACTTTTACAGTGTTTCTTATCGAGTTTGAAGCTACAGCGAGTTTGTATCCACTTTTTTGTAACTTTGAAAGCGCATACTGGTGATGGAAAACAGGCTTACAAAGTTGATGGGTTATGTCCATGGTATATTGCTGTTTCATTTCATTGACAAAACCATGTAATTCTTTAGGTAGCACATGTGTTTTAGATAATATATTAAGTTTTTGTGCAGTAGATAAGCCGTCAAAAGTACCTAAATGATCGTGACGACTAATTACTAAACCGAAAATAGCCAATGACTTATTTAGAGCTTCATAATGCCAGTCTTTGGCATCTATCAGAACCCCATCCATATCGAATATTACGGCTTTGATTTTATTGCTCACAAAAAGAACTCCCAAGTGTTACTGATCATTGAATGCTGAAACCTTGTTACTTGGTAACTTTGTCATTTAATGTTTGTGTTAATTTATTCCAAACTCTGTCCAAGCTTTTTTTTCCGCTTTAATTTTAGTAAATAAAGCATCATTCTCACTAGAACGTGGTAGTTCAGAATGATAAATATGAACTTGAGTCGCTTTATAAAACAATGGGTGTATTTCTATCCCAACTAGTCTTAATCGGTATTCTACATCACTGTCTTCGCCTGTTCCTGCCGCTTCGTAACGTTTATCGAAGCCATTAATACTTAGTAAATCAGATTTGTGCAATGAGAAATTGCAGCCTACGATGCCTTTATTCTTTTTTTGTAGATACTTTCGGATCTTATCCGAAGGTATTCGTATGCCTTTTTCGATATTTTTTCCGCCTCCCCTCACATAGTTCCAGAGGAGCTGCCATAAATGTGACTTGACGAAATGTGCAGGCTGGTTAGTTTTAAATAAAATTTGTGTCATTTTAGGCGATAAATCAGCACGACGGCCATTTAAACAACGGCCTAACTGAGCTTCACTCAAGTGGTCTTCTACGAAATGAGTTTGTGGTACGCAGTCACCATCAATGAAGATTAGGTATTCATTTTTAGCTGCCTGTACGGCTAAATTCAGGCATCGATTTTTTCGAAAGCCTTTGTCTTCGTGCCAAACATGTTGAATCTGTAAGTGGCTATTTTGTTGCAGCACTTCTAATTGCTCCACAGTTGTGCTGTTAGAGCCATCGTCTGCAATCACTACCTCAAAATCCGCGATGCTTTGTGTTTCCAATGCACGGATAACCAACTTTAAAGCTTTAATATTATTGTAAAAGGCGATGACGACTGAGGCTTTAAGAACGTTATTTTTACTCATCAATTTGCCTTGTTTGCTTTTCTATAGGTGTAATTCCCTTTAATTTTCCGCCACAAGCCAAACTTAGTGGTACTTGGAAACATCACGATCCGTCGTATTTGTTGTAAATCTTGGTGCATGCCTACTGGGCCAGAATCTGTCGCTACCGTGTAAGTATAGCCTGCTTGCTTCGCCAATTTTTGGGTCAACTGATTATAATTACCATATGGGTAGGCGAAGGTGGTTAGCTCTCTACCCAGCAAGTCTTCTAGCTCAGCTTTGTTTTGTTCGATCTCTTTTTGCTGCTCATTTTCATCTAGCTCTGCTAGTTTTGGGTGATTGAGTGTATGCCCACCGATTTCAACATAGCCACTTTGATCAATGTCGCGCATAGTTTGATGGCTCATTAGCTCAAAACGTTGGTCAGGTTTAGTGGGGTGTTCAACATCCCAGCGATTATGATCGGTGCCTGTTACTGCGTAGATAACCGCTTTGAACTGATACTTCTTCAGCAAGGGTAACAACAAGTCGAAGTTATCTTGGTAACCATCGTCGAAGGTGAGAATGATATAGCGCTTACCGTGATTAAAACGATGCTCTAGGCCTATCTTGTCTAACTCACTAAAGGTGATGGGAGTTAAGCCCATGCGTTTAATGGTTTGAAAATGCTCTTCTAAACGCTCAACCGTTACGTAAGTGCCATAGGATCCCTTTTGACTATCATCTTGGGTGACGCGATGGTACATGATGATTGGGACTTCTTGTTGCTTGGTATATACGTAAGCACTTTGGTAGGTTTCTAATAGCTTCTGGCATACTGCATCTAAATCGTACTCAGCTTTTATTGCTGCTACCAGTTGCTTGCTTACTTGATGTTGCTCACCAAAACTAGCTAATTGCTCAGCCAAGTTTGGGTAATCAATATCTAATTCTGTTTTACCGTCGTCGGCAACATCGCCAAAATTGCTAGCGAGGGCCGCTGGCAGGTTGTCTAAGCTGATGTAGCCAAGAGCTTTTGCCTCGCCCACCGCAAACACCGGCTTTTGGCACAACAAGGCTTCCATGGCTACCCGCCCGGCACCAATAACCAAATCCGCTTGGCTAATTGTCGAGCGAATGTTGTCGCTGTATCCGCAAAATTCTACCTTATCTTCAAACTCTGCAAAGCGTGGCTCCACTTTACTACCGCTAATCACTTGTACTTGGTTGGCATCTAAATCAATGCATTGTTTAAGCAATTGATAAACAAGCTCGCCTTTGGGACCGGTTAATCGCCCGATGATTTGAATAATCGGTTTATCGTTATTGGCAGCTGGGAGCGGAGAAAATTGTTGGCTATCAACACCATTGCGAACCACACTTACTTGTTCGCTAGGCACACCTAAGTCACGAATAATTTGCTGAGCGATGTTTTCACATACTGCGACAGCATGATAACCGAGGGCGTGAAACTTTTTGCGTGAGCGGTGCACTGGTTGGCGACCATGCACACTGGTAACCATTGGCGTATTAGTTAGCTTACAGGCGATATAAGAAGACCACCCAGAAGCACGGCTATGTGCATGTACCAGTTGAATTTTATATCGAAGAATTAGATAGATAAGATACAATACGTGCCATACTCTGCGAGGAAGACTACGTTTGTTAAAGCGCAAGCTAAAGTGCTGGCCTTTATGCGGACAACTTAAGGTATCTGATACGTAAAATACTTGATGACCCCGTTGAGTGAGTCGATCGCCAACTTGGGTGGCGTAGACTTCGGCTCCGGTCACTTCGAGTTGTGATAGAGCCATCAAAATATTCATAAATATGATAGACCTTGCTGCAATTTGGTAACATATTCTACAGAAGTGACTTGGCTACGCCTAGTGATAGTGTCAAGGTCGATAAAGGCTTAATAATTGGTGATAAATGTGAAGGGTGGCCGTTTATTTTTGTGAGTAATTCATTAATAAGAGTCTATTCACTGAATCAGGTGATTAAGCCAATTTTGTTGCTGGTGTTGCTTAGTTTAGCGCTATTGTCGTTAAAAGCAGAAGCGCGCACCGCTCGGGTGTTAATGCTGAACTCTTATCCTGCAGGTTTACAGTGGGATGCCAGCTTTGACAGAGGTTTGCGTCAACAAGTGGGTAATCGTTCAGTGTGGTTATTTAATCACCGAATAGAGCCAAGCCCTTCGCAAGACCCTAGTTATCGTTTAGCCCAGTTCGATCTCCTAAATGAAATTATTCTTTATTACCAATTCGATTTAGTGGTGACTGTGGGGGAGCAAGCCCTACACACTGCTTTAGCCCTGCAAGACGAAGCGATACTTCAAGCGCCAATTGTGGCTGCAGGAGCCGATTTATCGGCTTATATGGGACCTAGGGAGCGGCGTATAACGGGGATTCACGAACAGCTGCCAATGCGTGAAAATCTGTTGCTTATCCGTCAACTAATCCCGGATTTAGAAGCTATTTACTTACTGGTAGATGATAGCGAAGCTAGCAATGAAATCACCAAAGAGTTTGTACAGCTGGCTGAGCAATTTGCTATTCCTTATACCCTTTGGCAAGACCAAGACTATGAAGAGGTAAAAGCAAAAACCTCGCTGCTAAGTGCCAAGCAAGCAGTATTGTTGGGGGCTTTACAGCAATCGCAAATTGGTAATACCCAGCTTACAGAGCAAGCTGTTCAGTCTTTATCTATGGTGTCTAGAGCACCTATTTATAGCCTATGGCAGCATGCGATAGGTAATGGTGCGGTGGGTGGTTTTGTTAGTTTGCCGCAACCATTGGGTCAGGCACTTGGTGACACCGTGTTACAAGTGCTGCAAGGCACTGATGTACGCGACATTGCCATTAGTGCCCGTGGACCTCAAACCTATTTGTTTGATAATAAGCAGCTAGTCCGCTGGAAAGTATCGCGCGGTAACTTGGCCGAGAATAGTCATTTTCTTAATCAGCAAGCTTATAAAACCTTGCCACAGCGTTATCAAGGCGCTTTGTTAGTGGGCATTACTTTACTACTTGCTAGTTTGGCTATTTACGGAGTTTGGCGAGCTTTAACCCGCACCCAACGAGAGTTAGCGGAGCATGAACAAAATCTTCAGTCAGTATTTACTTTTACCGAGCAAGCCAGCGCTCTGTTAGACGAAAATGGTCACGTACAGTTGTTAAACCAAGCTTTGATGGAGTTACTCGGCGAGCGAGCAAATTACATCGTGGGTAATTCCTTGCTTGATAGCCATGTGTGGCAACATCAAGTGCCTTTAAAACAGCAGCTGCGAGATGCCATTGCTAAAAGTTTAGCCGGTGAAAAAGTCAGATTTCAAGCGGAGCTAAACCTTGAGAGCCGCAATGTACTTTATGATTTTGCGCTAACTCCACAAAGCGCCACCAACGGTATTGTTGAACAAGTATTGCTCGAGTTGCGAGATTTAGAGTTAATTCAGTTAGAGCATCGTCAGCTTAAACAAAGTGAGCAACACTATCGTTTGTTGTTTGAGCAAAGCCCGGCGTTGTTAATGTTGGTGAACCGCTTGGGGGTAATTGTTTGCTGTAATCAAGTGGCTGCTAAACATCTTGGCATGTCTAAAAAACAATTGGAGTTATCTCAGCTTCGTAGTTTGTATGCCGAGCAGTCTCAGCAAGTATCCTTGTTAGAATATCTTGAAGGCATTGGCAGTAATAAAGTTACCCGACAGATCGCCTATAACAATGGTGATAATAAGCAGCTTTGGTTTAAAGAATCTTTTGTGCGAATGGCAGAAGAAGATTTATTCATGTTGGTGTGTGAAGACATTACTGCTACCCGTAGCTTGGCAGAAGAGCTTGATTTTCATGCCAATTTTGACCTGCTCACCGGCATCTATAATCGAGGATTCTTCGAGCGACGTTTAGAGTTGTTACTTAACTCATCATTATCTGGTGAGCAGCAACACGCCTTGCTCTTTATCGATTTAGCCCAGTTTAAAGTGATTAACGATACCTTTGGTCATGGTTCGGGTGATCAGGCCTTGAAGCAAGTCGCCGGAGTATTGGAACAGATGATCCCAGAGTCTGCCGTGGTGGCTCGTTTGGGCAGTGATGAGTTTGCCATTTTACTTGAAGATAGCTCGCAACAAGGCAGCTTAGATTTCGCTAACTTGGTGATTGACCGACTAAACGATACTCACTACGTTCGTGATGAGCGGATGTTCAGTTTTGGTTGCAGTATCGGTGTAACCCTATTCCAGCAGCAGCAGGGTTCTTCTCAAGAGGTGTTGGCACAAGCGGATAACGCATGTTTCACTGCAAAATCTTTAGGCCGTAGCCGCGTTTATTTGTATCAAATGGACGACCAGATGTTGCTTGAGCGCCAAGGACAGATGGAATGGGTAACCCGTATTCAAAAAGCGCTACGTGAAGAAAGATTCTTATTGTACGCGCAAGCTATTGTGCCGGTTAAACCGAGTGAGAGTGATTACCTCCACTACGAAGTTCTATTAAGAATGATCGACGAGGAAGGCCGAGTGGTGCCTCCTGGGGCGTTTTTACCCGCGGCAGAAAACTACAACCTAGCAGATCAAATCGACCGAGTTGTCATTCAAAAAACATTGCAGTGGCTATCGGAAAACCCTGGGCATTTAACCCGTCTTAATATGTGCTCAATGAACCTCTCTGGGCAGTCTTTAGGCAGTGCTGAGTTTGTAGCTTGGCTGCTACAAACGCTGGAAGATAGTGCCCTGCCAATGAACAAGCTCTGTTTCGAGACCACTGAAACCGTGGCCATTGCTAATTTGGACGTTGCCACCGAGTTCTTTAACAAGGTGCGTAAATTGGGCTGTAAAATTGCGCTTGATGATTTTGGCTCAGGTTTATCATCTTTCGGCTACTTGAAAAACTTGCCCATCGATTACCTCAAAATCGATGGCATTTTCATTCGTGATTTAGAAAACGACCATATGGATGCCGCCATTGTAAAAAGCATTAATCAGATGTCTCATGTGATGGGTAAGAAGACCATTGCAGAGTTTGTTGAGAACGAGGCTATCAACAAGGTGCTGGCCGATATCGGTGTCGATTTTGCGCAGGGTTATCATTTTGGCAAGCCCGTTCCTATTGAGATGTTGGTTCTGAACTAAGCATCATCTGTTAAACTTGTTTTATTTCTTTATGGAGCCCTGCCTTGGACAGCCAGCAGCCACGTTTGTATTGTGAGCAATCCGCCGACACTGACTACGCCAATAGCTTAATAGAGCGCTTTGCTATGCAGCGATGTGAACAGCTGCCAGAAACCGGTTTTTGCTTGGTGCTAGATGGTGAGAGCTTAGCCTTGCGCTACTGCGATGAGGCTAAATTGGGCGACGTTAAAGTCGACTTTCTAGCGGGCCGAGTTGCCCATCGCCGTCAATATGGTGGTGCAGAAGCGGTGAGTAAAGCGGTTGGTGTAAAAAAAGGTCAACGCCCCAGTGTTATAGATGGCACAGCGGGTTTAGGCAGAGATGCTTTTGTATTAGCCAACCTTGGTTGTGAGGTTACCATGTTAGAGCGCTCCCCTTGGGTGGCAGCCTTACTTGATGACGGATTACGACGGGCTAAAGCAGATGCTGATATTGGCTCTTGGGTTACGGAGCGAATGCGCTTGATATACGCAAGCAGTATTGATGATCTTGCTCATCAACAATTACAGGCCGACGTGGTTTATCTAGATCCCATGTATCCTCACCGGAAAAAATCTGCACAAGTTAAAAAAGAGATGCGAGTTTTTCAGTTACTGGTAGGTGCCGACTTGGATGCAGACTTGTTGTTGGAGCAAGCGTTGAAAGTTGCACAAAAACGGGTAGTGGTAAAAAGGCCCAGTTATGCAGAACCTCTAGCAGGTAAAGTTGCCCATAACCATTTAAGTACTAAAACCCACCGCTTCGATATTTATTCACTGATTTAGTCGCTTGCTCACTGACCGTGGCTTTGTCGAGCTGATAAGTGATAAAGCCACTTAAATAATCGTTTTATCCCTTGATATTGCTCAATTTTTTGCAGGCAATTCGCTGCTTTTTTCAACTTGGAATTATCGAGTGGAAATAGCAATTATTTATTAAAAACAGTTGCTTAGGCTTAGCGTGTAACCAAATGCAACGATTCTTTGATCTAGATCACGGATGCCTCTAATTTAAGTGAGCTCGATCTAGTTTCTTGTGATTGACTGGGAAAATGCTTGCATCAAGAAAACGCTATCATTACTCTATTTCCATCGTTCCAAGGATTGGCGCGATATCGAAAGAAATAAGATCTGACCTTTGTTGACCGACAGAAAAATTGGAGAAGCCATTGCTTCTCCTTTTTTTTCGCCTGCAATTTGTAGGGAGGTTGTTACTAGGGTATGTTGATCTTTGCTGATGGTTTTTGCAGCAATTTATTAGCCATTTAGGCAAGGCAGTGAGTGAGCAGTTAAGTGGGCTTAATAATCACTCGCTAACGCTGAGTAAATGGCTAATAAATGCTGCCCGAAGGGTTAGGGTAAGCGAACTTTACTCTTTGTTAAGCACTTCTTGCTTAGCCCACTAGGCTTCCAAGTACTCGCCGTGATTAAAGCCCGCTTATCTCGAACAAAATTTCAACACCAAAGATCAACAGACCCTAAAGTGCTTTTGCCATTTTTACATAGTCAACGCCGTGTTTATCAAACACTTCACTCGTCACTAAAAAGCCCAAACGTTGATAAAAACCAATGGCGCTGCAACGTGCGTCAAACCAAAAACTAGTTAATGCTTTACCAGCTTGTTGTTCAACCAAGTAATTGAGCATTTCGCTCCCGTATCCTTTCCCTTGGAGCTCTGGCAAACAGGCAAATTTACGTAGCCGAATCTCGTTTCCACTAGTAAATAACGAAGCCACCATGATGAGTTGGCCATTAAGGTAAGCACCATAGTGCTCACCTGTGTCATCTTCAGGTACTCGACAAAACGCTAAATCATGGCTTGGCCATAGAACTTGTTGGCGAATTGCTAGGGTTTGTTCGGCGCTAATTGTGTGAATGTTTATCATGGTTTGAGCTTGCTTAAAGCCTCTACATCGCAAGGTTGCTGATAGTCTACCCCAGCTACTGCAAAGCCATTTAGTCGTAAAAACGCTGTTTTGTAACCGTCAAAATCGGTGGTTTGTTTGAAGTTATCCGCTGTGACCGTGGGGTAACGTAAGTCTATTTGTTGTTGCACCTGTGGGCTTAGCTCTAGGTCGTCAATGCGAAGCTGATTTAGCGTGTCTAATCGAACTTGACCATCTTGTGGATAGAGGTGTTGGCTAAATAATCGATAAGCTTGCTCAATGCATTCTTCGTGGCTGCCCTGCTCTTTCATTACTTTGTACAGTAAAGATATATAGGGCGACATTACCGGGATATAGACACTGGCTTTAGTTACCAAGGCTTTACATACACAAGCATAGGCATGGCCGCTTACCTGCGTTTGCAGCTGTTTATCCAGCTCTTGTGCAGTGACATGTAAATGCTGTTTAGCTCGGCCAATGGTGCCATCGCGATAAATCGCGGCGGTGCGTTCTGGCCCTACGTAGGAATAAGCAATGGTATTGCAGCCTTGGGCTAGTACATCGGCTTGTTGTAGTGCATCTATCCAGTTGCGCCATTCATCGCCGCCCATGACTTTAGTGGTGGCTTCTACTTCTGCAGCATTGGCCAATTCTACAGTTTGCGGTTCTAGCTGTTCGGTTTCTAGGTTAATGCTTAAGCCATGTAGTGGCGTGTCGGTGGTTTTTAGTACCGAGTGCCATTGTCCAGATTCGGTTTTGCGCTTACCCGTAGCCAAGCTGTAAATCACTAAATCAACTTTGCCGCCAAACTCTTGCTTAATGTACTCAATGACTTGGCTACGCATGGCTGGATCAAAAGCATCACCGATAAAGTTTTTTGCTAGTAAACTCTGTTTCTCGGCGAGTTCCTTGCAGAAAATATTATTGTACCAGCCAGCACTGCCCAATCCTTTTTCATTAGGGCCGCGCTCGAAGGATACGCCAATGGTATCGGCTCCTCCTGCTAAGGCTAAACTTAAGCGAGAAGCTAAACCAAAGCCAGAAGAGGCTCCCAAAATCAGCACCTTTTTTGCGCCGCTTATTGTTGCTTGTTGTTGAATATAATCGGCTTGTTGTTGCAAATAGGCTTTACAGCCTGGCGGATGGCAATTGCGAGCGATATTGCCCGTTAATTGTGGGGAAATAAGCATGGTCAACTCCATGAGAAAAGTTATGCAACAAGTGTAGTGGATGCCTAAGACCAGTAAGTTACACCATATCAAGCTATTGCTCGACTCCTATTGCTGCAAAAGTCAGCTTGAAAGATAAACAGCTCTAGGATTGTTGATTAAGCGCAACTAGCTTGGATTTGCGTTTGCGCTGGGCTTTTTGTTGGTACATGGTCATATCAGCTCGGTAAAATAACTGTTCTGCGTCTTGGCAATCATCGGTGCTGGCGCTGCCAAAGCTAATGCCACTTTGCGCGGTGCCATTAAGTTGAATGATTTTGTCGGCAATGGCCAGTTTCTCGTCAATCTCACTGCAAGATAAGGTGTCGGAAAAGGCCGCAAACTCATCGCCGCCAATGCGGTAAAGTTTAACTTGGTCGCTGAGCACCATATTGAGCGCTTCAGCCACCAGCTTAATTAGCTTGTCGCCTTCTTGGTGGCCGGCATGGTCATTAATGCTTTTCAGATAATCAATGTCGACTAAGGCGAGGCTGGTGTGATGCTCTTCATCAAATTCAATATTGCTTACATACTCGTTAAAGGCATAGCGGTTTTTTAAGCCAGTTAGGGCATCTAAACGAGCAGCATCGCGTTCTTCACTCAGCTGCTTAGCGACTAATAAGGACTCTAAGGTGAGTCGCTTAAATTTGTAGTGCAACGCCAGTGACATGAACAAGGTGCTAAAAATACAGCTAAGTAGAATGGATAAGTCGGCCGCCAACAAGGTGGTGGTGTTTTTAGGCACAACGGCCATTGCTAACAGTAACGCGGGTATTAGTAATAGCAGGGTTGATAGTATGAAAAGCTGCGCCTGTTTCGAGCCTTGACGCCAGCATTGCAAAGCACTAGAAAGCGCTAATACCACCCACAGTAAGATCACGCAGTAAACCAAAATTACCGCCCAATTTACCCAAATAACCGCAACCGGAATACTGAGTAAACACAGTGCAATTAGGTAGCGACTTGCTAGCCACAGCTTCGGTGCATATTGCTGTAAACTGAGAAAACGGCAGTAAAACAACACACTAAAGATTGGAATCAACAGCACGGGTAATAGGTGTAATTGGGTAATGCGTAGCTGCAATAAGTGCGCAGCAACATGGAAAACCAAGGCCAAAGCTAGAGTAATGGAAAATAAGTAGCCGCTGAAGTAAGCAAATACGCGATCTTGTTGCACTAAGCCAACTGCACCGTTGTAGATGGCCAAAATCAGTAAACCGCCTAAGCACAAGGTAATCACACTCGCTCGCCAGTGGTAAAGCTGGCTCAAGTCTGACTTGTGACCAAAGCTGAGCTGCGGTTGTTCGGTATAATATTGACTAGATATGCGGGTAATCAGCCAGTATCCGCCTAAACTGGGCGTATCAATGTGGCGGGCATAGCTAAATAAGTACTCATAAGGGTGTAGGTAACCACTGCTAAGATGACGCATTTGGTTACCTTCTGAATAAAGGTAGTAATCAATGTTTTCGATAATTGGGCCGTCTACGCTGGCTATCCATTGATTTGGTTGAGAGATATTTATCTTTTTTACTAGCCAATAGCTGCCGCCACTAAGTTTTACCCGATCAACCTGGCTCAGTTTATTTAGCCAGCTAGGTATATCACTGTAGCGGTGCGGTAATACTTGTTGGTCTTCTGCTAAGTAGATTTGCTGTGAACTGGCATTCAAATCGGCAGCAATTGCAGGCTTATAACAGGCCAAATATAAAGTTAGAGCTAAGCTAATAAAAAATCTAAAAGCAGACATAAGCGTTTGTATCGTTCATCCTTGTTTCAACAAAGCTGCAAATAGCATAGAGCAAACTACCCGTAATGATAAGCTTTGTTGACAATAGTTGGATGCTAACATATTTATTGATTTTTTAGTCACTTAAATGAAAAAAGCCCCATGGCGTTTAACCACAGGGCTTGTTTTGTAGCGTTTTTGAGGGTTTAGCTACCCACTCCACACTCCATGCAGGCATCAATCATTTCTGGACCAAGGTGCAACTTAGCGTTTAGGTCGCGTAATGCGGTGCGAACGCCTTCTTCGATCACGGGGTGATAAAACGGCATATCCAGCATTTGTGAAACCGTCATTTTAGCTTGATGTGCCCAAGCCAATAAGTGAGCTAAGTGTTCGGCATTTGGACCGATAATTTCTGCTCCCAAAAAGCGGCCTGTGCCTTGTTCACCATATAAGTGAGCAATGCCTTTGTTTACTAACATCACTCGACTGCGGCCTTGATTTTCAAAGCTTACTTCGCCAACTTCAAAGCAACCACAAGAGCCTAAGCGTTTTTCAATATCGCGGTAGCTTTCGCCCACCATAGCAATTTGCGGATCGCTAAATACTGCTGCGATTGGCGTGCGACGTAAACCAGCGCGCACTTCTTTACAACGTCCGGCGTTATCGCCAGCAATTTTTCCTTGGTCGGCGGCCTCGTGCAGCAGAGGGATCTGGTTGCTAGCGTCACCAGCAATAAAAATATGGCTTATCGATGTTTGCAAAGTGTAGTGGTCGGCAACCGGCACACCGCGTTCATCAAGCTGAATATCCAGCTTATCTAAACCCAGTTTATCGGTATTAGGTCTACGCCCAGTGGCAGCAACTAGGTAATCAACCTCAGTTTCAACTGTTGCACCTTGTTTATCGATATAGCGAAGCTTGACCCCATTTTCACTGCGCTCAATTAACTCAACCTCAGCGTCTGAATCTAAATAAAACTCTTCGGCGTAAGTGGTATTGGCATAATCAGTTAAGGCCGGGTCGGTAAGTGGGCCTACTGCGCCACCAACACCAAACATTAGTACTTTTACACCTAAACGATGTAAGGCTTGACCAAGCTCTAGGCCAATTACGCCTGGGCCAAATACCGCAATCGATTCTGGTAAGGTATCCCATTCAAAAATATCGTCATTTACCAACAAGCGGTCACCTAGCTCGGCCCAAGGTGCTGGAAAAGCTGGGCGTGAGCCGCTAGCAATAACAATGCGCTTAGCTTCAACTTGAGTGCTTGAGCCATCGCTATGTTTAACGCTAAGTTGGTTCTCAGTAACAAATTCGGCGTAGCCATCTAGCTTGTGCTGAGCATCGATGCCTTCTACAGACTCCAATACAAAACCCACAAAGCGGTCGCGTTCAGATTTTACCCGTTGCATCACGGCGTGGCCGTCAATCTGCGGCTTACCCAAGTTAACCCCAAATTGAGCCGACTTTTCATATTGATGGGCATTTTCAGCAGCTGCAATTAGCAATTTACTTGGCATACAACCTACCCGTGCACAGGTAGTGCCATAGGGGCCTGCTTCAATCATTAATACCGAATCGGTATGCTCTTTTGCGGCGCGGTATGCGGCTAAACCTGCGGTTCCGCCGCCAATAATGGCTACATCTACAGATTGCTTAACTTCTGAATTTGACATGATAACTACCTTTGAAACCTGCGAATTGGGTTGTTCAGGCGAGTAGACCGTCTCGCCTGAATTTTTATTACTTAAGCTAAGTAAGCTTCTAGCTCTTCACTACCGCCAATGTGTTTACCGTCTACAAATACTTGTGGAACAGTGCTGCGGCCGCTAATCGCTTTAAGACTTACGCTGGTGGCGTCGGTGCCAAGTATTACTTCTTCAAAAGCCATGCCTTTGTCATGCAGTAATTGCTTAGCTTTGGCACAGAAAGGACAACCTGGCTTGCTAAATACACTAATTGCAGAAGGCTTTTTAGCGTCGGCATTAATGTAGTTAAGCATGGTGTCGGCATCTGATACTTCAAACGGGTCGCCTGCAACATCTGGTTCAATAAACATTTTTTCGATTACGCCGTTTTTCACTAACATAGAGTAGCGCCAGCTGCGTTTGCCAAAACCTAAGTCGTTTTTGCCCACTAGCATGCCCATGCCTTCGCTGAACTCGCCGTTTCCATCTGGAATTACAGTAATGTTTTCAGCTTCTTGGTCTGCTAACCATGCATTCATTACAAAAGTATCGTTAACACTTAAACATACAATTTCATCAACGCCGTTCTCTTTTAAAACACCAGCTAGCTCGTTGTAGCGTGGTAAGTGTGTTGATGAACAAGTTGGTGTAAATGCTCCAGGTAGGGCAAAAACAACCACGGTTTTATCTTTGAATAATTGCTCTGTAGTAATGTCTACCCAAGCGTCGTTTTGACGAGTATGAAAAGTAACACTTGGTACATTTTGGCCTTCGCGATTCTCTAACATATCTTTCTCCGTAAACTCTAATAAGGTGTGTTCGTTTGATGGGTCTAGTATCAATCTTCCGCAGCGATTTGTAAAAACAATTGAATCTATCTTTACGATAGGCAATTGCTATTGAAATTGATTTCAAAGGATTAGCACAGCAATAATAGGTGTTAAAACGTGAATATAGGGAGTTAGATTAGAGGATAGTCGTGAATTGCTTGTTTATGATCAATTTATATCTGTGAAATAGCCAAGATAAAATAAACGCATGTAAGTTGTTGTAATAAATAGCTTAGCTATCTAGTTCTCCACTTTGAATTCGCTCACTGCGGGCGCGCAGATACTCAATGGTAAATAGCAGCATGGCAGAAATTACGATCAACAAAGTGGCTACAGCCAAAATGGTCGGGTTAATTTGCTCACGTAAACCAGAGAACATTTGTCGCGGAATGGTTCGCTGCTCAGGCCCAGCTAAAAACAGTACTACCACCACTTCATCAAATGAAGTGATGAAAGCAAACAGGGCGCCAGATATTACACCAGGGCGGATGAGCGGCATAATAACTTTAAAAAAGGTGGTGAGAGGGCGTGCGCCAAGGCCTAGTGATGCGTTAACTAAGGAATAATCAAAGCCAGACAAAGCTGCGTTTACGGTGATTAAAACAAAAGGTGTGCCCAAGGCAGCATGCGCTAAAATCACGCCGAGGTAAGATCCTGCCAAGTTTAGCTGGCTATAAAAGAAGTACATTCCTGCTGCTGTGATAATGAGTGGCACAATCATCGGCGACAATAAAATAGCCATCCAAAGCTTTTGCCAGGGCATCGCTGGGTTGCTTAAACCAATCGCCGCCAAGGTGCCTAATACGGTAGCAATTAAGGTGGCGCATATGCCAATAAAAAAGCTATTTTTAATTGCTAATAACCACTTATCGTCGTGCCAAATTTCGGCATACCATTTCAAAGAGTAGGCCTCGGGCTCTAGCGCTAACATGCCCTCGGTAAAACTAAAAAAGGGCTCTACGTTGAACGAGAGTGGAATTATCACCATGATTGGCAGCATCAAAAATGCCAGCACCAATAACGAGCAAAAGCGCAGGCCGTAGTGGGCTAAGATATGCCAGAAGGTGAAATATTTAGGATAACTTTTCATGCTTAGCCCAACTTAATATTGTTTACGCCAACAAAGCGATCGTAAACCCAGTACAGAGCAATGATTAAGGCTAGCAATAACGAGCCGAGTGCTGCTGCGAGTTCCCAGTTATTGGAAGACTGCATGTGGAAGGCAATAATATTAGAAATCATCTGCCCTTCGGTGCCACCCACTATGGCTGGGGTAATGTAATAGCCAATAGAAATAATAAATACCAATAAAGCACCGGCACTTACTCCTGGGATGGTCATTGGTAGGTAGATCTTGATAAAAGCCGGCACAGGCCTTGCCCCTAAAGACAGCGCAGCGCGAAAATAACTCGGGTCGATGTTTTTCATCACGCTATACAAAGGCAAAATCATAAATGGCAGCAAAATATGGGTCATAGCAATGATGGTGGCAAATTGGGTGTAGAGCATTTCAAAGGGTTCATCAATCAAGCCTAAGGCTTGCAGGGTTGAGTTGACCACGCCGTTGGTTTGTAAAATGGCTATCCAAGAGGTGGTGCGAACCAGCAGTGAGGTCCAAAAAGGCAATAAAACCAACACCATTAAACGATTGGCAATTTTACTGGGCGCATTGGCCAAGTAGTAGGCCAAAGGATAGGCTAACAAAGCGGTTAAAAAAGTAATAATTAGCGCTATTTTTAAGCTTTTCCAATATAGCTTTAAATAGATTTGAGTATCGCGCTGCTCGATCTCTCCAGCGGGATTACGCTTTAAATCAAAGGTTGTAAGGTAGTAGCTGTCGGTAAAGGCTTGCCCAGAGCGTTTCACCGCACGCCATAAATTGATGTCTTGCCATTTTTTGGAGTAACCAAGCAACAAGGTGTCGCCACTTTGCTGTAATTCTTCGAGAGATTTTTTCTTAAGTTTTCTGGCACTCGATTTTATTAAACTAGAGCTACCAGGTTTGAGCCGATTCACTTCTTCGGCCAGCTTGCCCGATAAGCGCTCTTTAGAAAGCCCTTGCAGTTCAATGGCAAATTGCTTGAGGGCTTGGCTATTAGGAAGCTGATTGCCAGCTTCGTCCCAAGTGCTTAGTTCTGCCAAACTTAAAGGAATTAACTGGCTAACCGTTGGGTGGTAAACACTGCGGTATAGCATGGTGGCAATGGGGGAGATAAAGGTGATGAAGACAAATATCAACAGCGGCATGGTAAATGCCAGCAGCATACGCTTTTTGCGTTTAAGCAAGCGTTTGCTCTCGAGAATTTCTTCAACGCTAAGGCTGTTGTTATCCATCTTCACCTCTAACTACGTTGCTGTTACTTCAGCAGCCACTCGTTAAATTTCTCACCTAAGGACTCACCATAATCAGCCCAAAACTCACCGGATGCTTTAACACCTTTATCTAGGTGTGAAGATGGCAGTTTTGGAATAACCGCTTTATCTACATAAGCGTAAGAAGAGTTACGAGTAGGGCCGTAAGCCACTTCAGGCATGCCGCTCAAAGGCTTTGAGCTGGTGGCAAAACGGATAAACTCCATGGCTAAGTCTTTTTTCTTGGTGCCTTTTACAATGGCCCAAACGTCAAGGTCATATAAGTGAGCATCCCACACCATCTCAAAAGGTTTTCCTTCACTTTGAATGGCGTCGAAGATCCGCCCGTTGGCCGATTGAACCATCACTGCACCACCATCATTGAGCAATTGCGGCGCTTGTGACCAGCTGTCGAACCAAACGATGTCGTCGGCAATGGTGGCTAACTTGGCAAAGGCGCGAGCTTGGCCTTCGTCGGTTTCTAATACTTCATAAACCTGCTCTTTTGGCACACCATCGGCAATCAGGGCCCATTCCAAATTTACTTGTGGGCGCTTACGTAAAGCACGTTTCCCAGGGTAAGTTTTGGTATCGAAAAAGTCGGCTATAGAGCTAGGTTGGCCGCCTTTAATGGTGTCGTTGTTGTAGGCGTAAAGCACCGTCCAAACAATGTTACCCACGCCACATTCATTGGCGAGTGCTGCTTCGCTAAAGTCTTCTGCTGCAGGCACGCCGTCATCACCAGGTGGTAGGCTGGCGTGGTCAATCACTTCTAATAGGCCTTCTGAACAGGCGCGTTCGAGATCAATCACCTCTACGTCGATCACGTCCCAAAGAATGTTGCCACTCTCTACTTGGGCTTTAATTTCGGCAATACCACCGGAGTAGTTTTCAAATAAAATCTTGTGGCCGGTTTCTTTCATGAAGGGGTCTAGCATATGTTTTTGCTGGGCTGCGCCATACGCACCACCAAAGGATACGGCGGTGAGTTGGTCGGCATTGGCAATGCTACAGACCGAGGCGAGAGCAAGAACTGGAAGTAAACGTTTCATAGGTACCATCCTTTACCATTAAGAGCTTGGGGGTGGATTAAAAGCTAACCCGTCATTAACGGACCACGTTAGTTTAGTGATTGTGCCAGCGGCAATTTGTGGTGCATCGTGATCGTTGAGCACTTTTACCATGAGCTCGGTTTTGTCACGAAGCTTAAAGAAGTAGCGAATAAAGTCGCCCACATAGAGGCGCGTAATAAACTCTGCTTCAATTCGGTTATCAAAGCGATGTTTCTCGCTTTCTATAAATAGATTCTCTGGGCGCACAGCCAGCACACAAGCATTGCCAGACTCTGGACAATCCATGGCTTGGCCACTAACCACGCTGCCATCACTTAGCTCTACTTTGGCTAAGCCTTGGGCACGATTGAGTACCTTGCCTTTGAGGTGATTGTTTTCACCGATAAAGTCGGCGACAAAGGCGTTTTCGGGGCGCTCATAAAGCACATCTGGTGCGGCGCATTGTTGCACAACGCCATCGTTAAATACGGCGATGCGATCTGACATGGTAAGCGCTTCGGTTTGGTCGTGGGTGACATAAATAGCGGTAAAACCTATCGCTTCGTGCAGCCGCTTAATTTCCAGCTGCATTTGTTCGCGAAGGTTTTTATCTAATGCACCTAGAGGTTCATCCATTAATACAATCGAAGGCTCAAAGATAAGTGAGCGCGCTAGGGCAACCCGTTGTTTTTGGCCGCCAGATAAATGCCCTGGATAGCGTTTGCCAAAGCTTTCTAGTTCTACCAATGCTAAAGAGTCGGCCACTCTGCGGTTAATTTCTTCTTTGGGAAGTTTACGTACCGCTAAGGGATAAGCGAGGTTTTCGGCTACGGTCATGTGGGGAAATAATGCGTAGTGTTGGAACACCATGCCAATATTGCGATTGTAAGGTGCAACGTTGGTAATCGCTTGGCCATTTACTAGAATTTGACCACTGGTGACATCTTCAAAGCCGGCGAGCATCATTAAACAAGTGGTTTTGCCAGAACCTGAGGGACCCAGCAAGGTAACAAACTCACCCTTGCGAATATCAAGATTAAAGTTTTTTACCACTAAGCTGCGTTGATCGTAGCTTTTTTTAACGTCAACAAAGCGCACATATTGTTGGTCACTGACCGGCTCGCCCATAAACAGTTCCTTTTGTTAAGGCTTTATTGCTAAAAGTAGACCAAGTAATCAAGAATCGAACGTAACATTATCTTAACAAACAAGTTTGCAGAGAAAAGTGCAAAGTTTGAACAGCTTAGTGTAAACATCAGCATAATATGCTGAATAGTTAAGCAAGCAGGGTTTAACTGTTGGCTGCTTTGTTTGTTAGCCTAAGTATTCACTAGGCTGCTGCATTAGTTGCGATACGATAAAGTCTACCGCTACCTTTACCTTAGGAATTTGATACTTAAGCCCTTGGTACAAAAGGTAAATGCCGGTAGCTTCAGCAGGCGATACACGTATATCTTGGCCTACTGAAAAACGCACTAAACTGCCTTCGGCAAGTTGTTGGCTAATTCCCCACTCTGGCAGTAAAGCAATGCCATCACCACTCTTTGCTGCGTTGACTAAGCTTGTACCATGATTGCTAATTAAGCGAATAGGTGGATGTAATTCTTGCCATTTTTGTTGTTCTTTATATAGCCAAGGCAGTACTTTTTCTGGGCTTCGATAGCGTAAGCTGGGGTGTTGATTAAGCTCGAGAGGGCTTTGTGGTTGGCCATTGCGCGCTAAATATTCTGGCGAAGCACACAAAACAAAATGATTATTCGAGAGCTTTTTGGCAACAATGCGTTCGTCGGGTGCTGTGCCGCCACGAATTGCGATATCTATTTGGTCGCGGCGCAAGTTACTTAATTGATCACTAAAGTGCAGATCTAACACGATGTCTGGGTAACGCTGCGAAAACTCACTCAAAATAGGCGTTAAACATAGCTCACCGTAGCTTGGCATCGCACTAATTGACAGTAAACCACTGGGGTGATGTTGCTGTTGTTTTAGCAGGTCTTCTGCATCACTTAAGCTGTGTAAGGCCGGTAATATCTGCTGATAGTATAAATCGCCCAACTCGGTAAGTTTTACCTGACGAGTGCTGCGGTGCAGCAATTGTTGTTTGAGTAAGGCTTCTAAATCGGCAATTCGTCGTGATACCGAAGAGGGCGGCACATCAAAGGCATTGGCAGTATTGGTGAAGCTGCCAGATTCAGCAAGGTGAGCAAAATATTGCAGGGCGCGTAACTTATCCATTAGAGTCACTTTTGTCTAAAAGGCAATAAAGTTTAGCTTAAAGGGCTATTTATTCCTATTTGTAAAGCTATTTACAATGAAAGCGTAAATAATGATGAATACTATTCACTTAAGGAAGCCTGCATGTCGAGCTATCAGTCAATTCATTTGGTCAAGCGCCCTGTTACAAACATTGAAGCAAGTTGTTTTGAAAGCCGCAGCCACGCTGTAGAGGCTTTGCAAGATGGCGAGTTTAGGATTAAACAAACACATATGTCGTTAGACCCAGCAATGCGCGGCTGGATGAGCGCTGATACCGAGAGTTACATTCCTCCGGTTGCTTTAGGTGATGTTATGCGCGCTAGCGGTATTGCTGAGGTGATTGAATCTCGCAATGCGCAGTTTCCGGTAGGTGCTACGGTAATGGGCATGTTTGGCTGGACCGAACAAGCCGTCAGTAATGGTGCTGGGATAAACATCATTCCTGCTGGCTTACCTGCGGAAGCGGTGTTAGCAGTATTAGCCCTACCAGGCATGACCGCCGCTCAAGGCTTGTTAGAGATTGCTAAACCAAAAACAGGGGAAACCTTATTGGTAAGCGGAGCCGCTGGCTCGGTAGGCTCCTTGGTTGGGCAAATTGCCAAGGCCGAAGGTTTGCACGTAGTGGGTGTGGCTGGTAGCGATGAAAAATGTCGCTGGCTAGTAGAAGAATTAGGCTTTGACGGCGCTGTTAATTATAAAACCGATAACATTGCCAAAAAGGTCGCTGAGCTAACACCCAATGGTATTGATATTTACTTCGAAAATACCGGTGGTGACATCCAGCAAGTGGCCATTGATAACATGAATGCTTTTGGTCGCATCGTAGTGTGTGGAATGATTGCCGATTACAACACCGAGCAGCCTTCGGCTGGCCCTAACTGGATCCCCATTGTTAAAAAGCGTTTGTCGATTCAAGGCTTTACCATGCCTGACCACTTTGATAAGGCTCCTCAATTAATGCAGCAAGTAAGCAGCTACTTGCAAGCGGGCAAGCTAAAGTATCGCGTTCATGTTTTAGAAGGCTTAGATTCAGCCATCGAAGGTATCAATTTGCTGTTTAGCGGCGAAAACCAAGGAAAGTTACTAGTTAGATTGTAAGCGTTTGGCCAAGCCGATTGTCGGCTTGGTCTTTTTTTGCTGCTCTAGCTTACTCGTGCCGAGTCATCGTTAATGCTGACATAGTTGTTTACTTGAGCCACTCTCTCCAACCAAGCCAAAACGGCTGGGAATCTCTGTAAATCAAATCCGCCTTCTTCTGCTACGTGGGTATAGGCATACAAGGCAATATCAGCAATAGTAAGAGTGTTCGCCACAAAATAATCATGTTGGCTAAGGTGTTGCTCCATCACCGCTAATGCAGCGTAGCCTTGCTGTTGTTTATCGGCTAACTGAGCCTGACGCTCTGGTGTTACGCCAGCGTGGGTAAGCCAAAACCGTGGGCTGGCAATGTTTGGCTCATGGCTATATTGCTCGAAACTCATCCATTTTATAACTTGAGCTTGCTGCCAAACATCTTGTGGCCAAAACGGTGTTCCTTGGGCTAAATAAAACAAAACAGCATTAGACTCTGCCAAGTAGCGTCCATCGTCAAATTCAAGCACAGGTATTTTGCCGTTAGGGTTTAATGCTAAAAACTCAGCGGTGCGTGATTCACCCTTCACGATGTCATAGCTTTTAAGTTGGTAGGTTTGACCCAGTAGGCTAAGCAATAAGCGAATTTTGTAGCCGTTTCCAGAGGGTAAGTAGTCGTGCAAAATCATAGCGAATCCTTGTGCTTAAGTGATATGGCTAGTGTGACAAGTTGCTTGTAGTTTGAATAACGATTATTTTTGATGGCAACTATTAAAGATGGTGATGGGTTGAAATGGACATTGATGCTTTACGCAGCTTAGTGGCTTTTGTAGAAAGTGGTAGTTTTACCCGAGCGGCTAGCCAAACCTTTCGCACCCAGTCTGCAATTAGTGCACAAATGAAAAAATTGCAGCAAGAAAGCGTTAGCCCTTTGTTTGAAAAAGAAGGCCGTAGTTTAGTGCTAACCCCTGCTGGTCAAGCCTTAGCGAGCTATGCACGGCGCATTATTAGCTTGCATGACCAAGCTGTCACAGAGTTGAAGCACAGCCACGATAGAGTGGACTTACGCATTGGCTACCCAGACGATTATAGTGTGTCGGTGTTACCTTTATTGTGCGAGTTATTGCAGCAAACTATTCCCAATTTGTGTTTACGCTTGTCTGCTGCGCCCAGCGTGAAATTAAGAGAAAGCTTGGATCAAGGCGAACTTGATTTGGCCATTCTTACTCGCAGCCCAGATAGTGATGAAGGTTATTTATTGCGCCATGACCAAGGCGTTTGGGTAAGCCATAAAGATCGCGATTTAAGTCAGTTACGGCCTATGCCATTAGCCTTATATGAAACTGATTGTAAGTTTCACGCCAGCGCGATTGATGGGTTAGACAAGGCAGACATACCCTATCGTTTGCTAGCAACCAGTGCCAATCATAGTGGCCTGTATGGATTGGTCTCGCAAGGATTAGCCGTAGCCGCTCTGGCGCGATCTAGCAAGGGCGAATTGCAAGAATTGTGCGCTAAAACAATGCCTCCCTTGCCAGCAATTGATATTGTAGTTGTTGCTGCCACCCAGCCACACGCGGCGTGTAGTAGTGAAACAGTTAAACAAATTTGTCAGCGGTTTCGCCAGCAAGATGCCTATTTATTAGACACGCCAGCTGAAGCGGTATAACGTTGAAAGTTATTTAAATAGAGTAAGGATGCTTCATGAGTAGCGCCACTAGTCAAACCCAAGGTTTATTGCACTTTAGGCTGTCCCTAAATCAGCTATTTGCAATTGGCACCTTAAAGGTGCGTGAAATTGTGCCTTATACACGACTTACTGCCCTACCGCATTCTCACCAGTATGTACTGGGTTCCGCCTCGCTGCGTGGCCAAACAATTTCGGTGATCGACATGGCTGCCGCCGTGGGCTACCGACCTATTGCCGAAGAAGAGCTTGAATCTTGCTCGATCATTATTACTGATGTTAGTCGCCAAACTGTCGGCTTCTTAGTGCGTGGCATCGAAAAAATAACCGAATGTCGTTGGCGCGATATTGATCCACCACCGGGCTCTTTAGGCAAAGACGCTTATGTAACCGGAGTGACTCGGGTTGATGACAAACTGGTGCAATTATTGGATATTGAAAAGCTAATTGCCACGGTTTTCCCCGATGATGAAGACCGAGTACGTGTGTCGGTAAGCTTGCCAGACCAAGCGATTCTTGCGCAGCTTAAAATTTTGCTGGTGGACGATTCGGCCACCGCCCGTAAGCAATTAGCCAGTGCCCTAGATAGCATAGAAATTGACTATCAAATGGCTAGCGATGGCGCTACTGCATTTAAGATGATGCAGCAAGCTGCTGCTCAAGGTAAGCCAATTGATGTGCTGGTGAGTGATATTGAAATGCCGGGCTTAGATGGTTACGAACTCACTTTTGAGGTTCGCAGTGACCCTGGTGTTGCTAATGCCTACATTATTTTACATACCTCGTTATCTAGCGAAATTAGTGTTGATAGGGCTAGCCAAGTGGGCGCTGATGAAGCCTTAACCAAGTTTGATGCGGGTGAATTGATCGACGCTATGTTACGTGGTGCCGAGCGGGTATCTGATGACATTACTAAGGTTGGTTTAGCAAAAAAGACCGGAATCCTTGAGGGGATGTTTTAGTAAAAACTAACATTTTCTGCACCCTTTGGTGCGGTTTTACTATGCTTAAAAGGTGAACCACTTTTAGGGTTTAGCCTAATGAATGGCCTTCGTTGCTTTTTGTTACTCTGCCTTCATTGCTCTGCCTTTGCAGACAGCAATAGTATTAAAATAGCCACCGATGAGTGGCTAAATTATTCCAACAAAGACCAAAGCGGTTATTACTTTGGTTTGTTGCAACGGGTTTTCCCCAATCACTCCTACAACGTTCAGTTTATGCCTTATTTGCGCAGTATCGCCATGCTGGACCAGCAGCAGGTAGATATTGTGTTTGGCGGGGCAGCGGACGATTTTGCTCGCGCTAACTGTTCAACTTTCCCGATAGAAATAGATCGTAGCGACATGTTAACTAGCCCTGAATTGGCTGGGCACTATAACTCTCCGCAAGATCTCATTGGCAAGCAAGTGGTCTCGCAGCTTGGTTACGATTGGCAAGATCTTTTGCCGGAAGGAGTGAATTACCGTGAGTACGCAAGCTTAGAGCAAATGATAAAGTTGTTGCACCATAAGCGCGTGGATGCAGTATTAAATTACCAAGAAGATATTAATCATCTGCTAGAGCAAAAGCCAGAATTGGCTGGTGACTATGTGCTGGTGGAAAACGTATTGCATTACAGCTCTACTTTTTGCTTTTCCGCCAATCCACGAGGGCGTTATTTACAAACACGTTTTGATAAAACTATACCTATGCTGGTGAGCAGTGGCGAGTTAAAACAGTTAATGCAGCTAGAGCTTGGCAGCGACGATAATTATCCCTATTAATGCCATGGCTTCTGTGGACTTGGACAGTTACCCGCTTTGCTTTACACTGCTCAGCCATAATAAGACTTCAGAGAGTGGCGGACCGTGCAGGGACATCTATCAAAAATGCGAGCAGAACTGGGCGAACAAGTTCAGTACTATTTGCCTATCGGCGAGCAAGAGTTACATCTTAATCCACTAATCGGTGAATCTTTAGCTTTCGAATTTACCGGTAAAATAAACTGCCGAAGCTGTGGTAAAGCCACAAAGAAAAGTTACTCGCAAGGCCATTGTTTTGTGTGTATGCGTAAGCTGGCCAGTTGCGATATGTGCATTATGAAGCCTGAAACCTGCCACTATGCCCAAGGCTCCTGTCGTGAGCCAGTGTGGGGAGAAGCAAATTGCATGATTCCTCATTATGTTTACTTAGCCAATACATCGGGCTTAAAGGTGGGCATTACTCGCCATAGCCAAATACCAACACGTTGGATTGACCAAGGTGCTACTCAAGCCCTACCAATATTTAAAGTTGCCACGCGCCAGCTTTCTGGTTTGGTAGAAATAGAGTTAGCTAAGCTGGTGGCAGACAAAACCAATTGGCGAGCTATGTTGAAAGGCGGTGCGATAGAATTAGATTTGATAGCCGAGCGTGAACGTTTGTTGCCACAAATTGGTGAGGCCTTAGCCGATCTAGCAGAGCGCTTTGGCTTAGAAGCCATAAGTGAACTGCCTGAGGAGCAAGTGATTGATTTAAATTTTCCTGTTGCTCAATATCCAAGCAAAATAAGCAGTTTTAACTTAGATAAAAATCCCTTGGTAGAAGGGCAGCTGCAAGGAATTAAAGGCCAGTATTTAATCTTTAACAATGGTGTGATAAATATTCGCAAGTTTGGCTCTTACGAAATTAAACTATTGTCTGAATAAGCCAATTTACCAGCAGTATCGGAAACAGAATGATCTTACAGACTTGGCAAAAGAGACTTACATGCATACTGATTTTATCAGTGTCTTGGTTTGTCTTGGCTTGGGCTGAACATCAAGTTGAACGGCTTGATCCAGAGCACTCCGAGCTACATTGCCAACTCTGTTTTAATTTAGAAAAACTGGCAACGGCGATAGTAAGCAGCGTACCGCTGATTGTTTTGCTTAAACGTCGCCAAGCTTTTGTTAGAACTGTTTACTTATACACCAGCCAGCATGCGCTCGCTGCTAGTGCCCGCTCTCCACCGTCCATGAGTTGCTAATTTAGCTAAACAAGGTTTGAATCTCGCAATACAGCTGAGTATGGTTAGCGTTAAGCAAACACGCTTGCTCCTTGCTGTTAGCCAGTTTAGTTAGATTGGTATTGATTGATTTAGTCACTTACTTTTTAAAAATCATGGATACTTATAATGAAGTTAACGCCTATATATGCGGCCGTTTTTGGCCTGTTTTCTTGTGCAGCTAGCGCCCAGTCTGCTCACCAACATGGTGTTGCCGAGCTCTTTTTTGCCGCCAGTGGTGAAGAGCTAGAGATTGAAATACATTCTCCGGCCGATAATTTTCTTGGTTTTGAGCATGCTCCAGTCAATGAGCAACAGCACAAGATATTGGACGACGCAAAAAAACAAGCAGCTCAAGGCATGAGTTTGTTTAGCTTTGCCGGTGGCGAATGTGAGCTTGAAGAAGTTACTCAGCATTGGGGAAGCCTAGACCAAGCGGATGCAGAGCATGAAGACCACGATCACCACAACCACGCTGCGCACGACGAGCATAAAGACCACGACGATCATGACCATGCTGCGCACGATGAGCATAAAGACCACGACGATCATGACCATGCTGCCCACGATGAGCATAAAGACCATGACGATCATGACCATGCTGCCCACGATGAGCATAAAGACCATGATGATCATGACCATGCTGCCCACGACGAGCACAAAGGCCATGACGATCATGACCATGCTGCCCACGAGGAGCACAAAGGGCATGACGATCATGACCACGCTGCTCATGCTAGCCACGAGGATGTGCGCTTAACTTACCACTTCCACTGTCATCACTTAGATGAACTGAAAAGCTTCGACCTAGAGTTGTTTAAGCTTTTCCCTCGTATGGAAAAAATCCAAGTACAAGGTGCTAGTGAGCGCGGCCAAGTAGCATTTGATGTTACACCAGCGCAAAACAAGGTGAACTTATAATATGAGCCAGTCTGCTTCTCTATTAGCCTTAGAAGAAGTGGTATTTGCGTGGCCGGGTGAAACACACCCGGCCATTCATATTCCTCATTTAACTATTGCTGCGGCTAGCCATACCTTTATTCATGGGCCAAGCGGCTGTGGTAAATCTACACTGCTCAGCTTGATTGCTGGGGTGATTAGCCCGCAACAGGGCAAGTTAAGTTTCATGGGACAAGACTGTGCCAGCTTAAAAGCAGCGCAACGTGACCAACTGCGAGCCGATCATATTGGCTACGTATTTCAGCAGTTCAACCTGTTGCCCTACTTGTCGGTACTCGAAAATGTCGCTTTGGCCTGTCAGTTCTCTAAGTTACGTCGGCAGCGAGCTTTAAGCCGCTCATCGTCGGTATTGGATGAAGCGCGTCGTTTATTATCGCATCTGCAGTTGCCTGATAAGCAGCTTAATCAGCCAGTTGGCCAGTTGAGCATTGGCCAACAACAGCGGGTGGCTGCGGCTCGCGCAATGATCGGCTCTCCAGAGTTAATTATTGCCGATGAACCCACCTCAGCGTTGGATAAAACCAATCGCGAACATTTTATGAACCTGTTGATGTCTGAGTTAGAGCACTGTGATAGCAGCTTGTTATTGGTGAGTCACGATCAAGAGCTAGCTAATCGTTTCCATCAGGTGGTTGATTTGCCAGCGCTTAATTTGGGAGGTCAACATGAGCTTGCTTAAATTGGCTTGGCATAGTTTGTGGGCAAGGCGTGGTACCGCATTGCTTAGTTTGCTTACCATCGCCCTTAGTGTGGCCCTATTGCTAGGTGTGGAAAATCTACGTACTCAAGCTAAATCGAGTTTTGCCTCAACCATCTCTGGCACCGATTTAATTGTGGGGGCACGCAGTGGCCCTACTCAATTACTGCTTTATTCGGTATTTCGCATTGGTAATGCCACCAATAATATTAGCTGGGACAGTTACCAAGAAATTGCAGGTCAGTCGTCAGTAAAATGGTCGATCCCTATTTCCCTGGGGGATTCGCATCGCGGCTATCGTGTAATGGGCACCACCAATAGCTTTTTTGAGCATTATCAATACGCCAATAAACAGCCTTTAGAGTTTGCCCAAGGCCAGCAATTAAACGATACCTTTGAAGTGGTATTAGGCGCCGAAGTTGCCCGCAAGTTGGGTTATAAACTGGGTGATAAAATTGTAGTGGCGCACGGAATTGCAGCAGTAAGTTTTGTTAATCATGACCAGTTCCCTTTTGAAGTTAGCGGCATTTTAAAACCTACAGGTACACCAGTAGACCGAACGGTGATTACCTCGCTTGCTGGCATCGAAGCGATTCACCTGCCGCCGCAAACACAGCCATTTACCGAGGCTCAGTTATCGCCTTCAAGCATTACTGCAATGATGCTGGGTACACAATCCCGCTTACAAATTTTTAATTTGCAGCGACAGATTAATCAGTACAAAAATGAAGCGCTGTTAGCGATATTGCCAGGAGTGGCTTTGCAAGAACTGTGGGGCATTTTAAGCATTGCCGAAAGTGCTCTGTTAGCGGTATCCATTTGTGTGGTTATTACTGGATTAATGAGCATGTTAAGCACCTTGATGGTGAGCTTAAAAGAACGCCGTAGAGAGATGGCAATTTTGCGCTCGGTAGGGGCTAAACCGCGACATATCTTTGGTTTGTTACTCATTGAAGCCTTGTTATTGAGTGCGCTAGGCGCTTTGCTTGGTTTAGCCAGCATGTATCTAATTTTGGGGGCAGCGAAACCTATACTGCTTAATCAGTTTGGTTTCTATTTAGTGTTAAACTGGCCTACTGTAGAGCAATGCTACTTATTGTTGGCCGTAGTTGTGGTGGGCTTTTTAGCTGGCGTACTACCTGCTTGGCGCGCTTATCGTTATTCGCTTAGCGATGGCATGAGCATAAAAATTTAGTAAGGGTAAAACATGAAACTAGCTTATTACGTAGTGGGTTTATTGCTGGTTAGCATGAACCTACAGGCCAATGGCGTAGACGTTTGGAACGAGTTGCTGCCAGAAAATGAACGCAACATGCCGATGCCTGAAATTGATCACAACATACCGTTGGACCAAGCGGGTCAGCAAAATCTCAATGTGAGCGTAAATAAAGAGTTGGACGGCAAGCCAATCCGTATTCCGGGCTTTGTAGTGCCGCTGGATACCGAAGGGGAGTTGGTGAAGGAGTTTTTATTGGTGCCGTACTTTGGTGCTTGTTTGCATTATCCACCACCACCGCCAAACCAAATTGTTTATGTTACTCACTCAAAAGGTTTACAGCTAGAAGACCTATGGGAACCTGTTTGGGTTGAAGGAACCATCAATACTCAAGTTCAAACTGTTGAAGGGGTAGCCACCGCTGGCTATTCAATCAGCGAACCTGAGTCGATCGTGCTGTATACCGATTAATCTAACACAATACCTAGGGCGATATATGGCACAACGTAAAACGCAATAATGGCGGTTTTATATAGTGCCAAGCCTAGGTAATGAAAGCGGTCGAACTTCTCTACGCTAAGGTTGAACCATTTAGAGTGCAGTTTGTAGGTCCAGTCGTGAGCTAGGGTTAAAAAAGCAAACCAATACAGCAATACCGCAATATTGATAATGGCTCCCCAGCCTAACGCGCTGCGAATTAACTCAAGTTCCATAACGTCACCTGCATATCTTTAATTAATTGAAAGCAACTAAGCCACTCAATCAATTTACCATTGCTTAGTGTCACTGCAAGCCTATTGGCTTATTCCACAGTAAAGTTTTGTTCAAAAATGCGTACTTGCTGTTGATTATATATCGCTACTTGCCAGTCGCCGCGACTATTTAAGTCAAAGCGTTTGCTGGCATTGGTGCGCCAGCGTGGGCCTCCGATGTCCAATTCAACCGATGCCTGAAGTTGTTGCTGGCGATACCAGTTTATTTGAATGCTTTGACCTTGCATCTCACGCAACTCCATAAACAAATAGACCTGCTGAATTTGACTGAGCTCAACCCGAGTTAAGTTATCCACTGGCTCTCGTTGGCTAATGGCAGAACTTAGCTGGGCTCGAGCGACTTGGCTCGATGCTTTATTGGTTTGCTCAGAGCTGTGAGTAAGCTCCCTATCAACATTTTCGGCCGCAATGGCTTCTTCATTAGTTGCTGTTTCAACCTTGCTTGCTATTGGCTCGACGGTAACATTAGCTTGAGCGGCAGGTATGCTTATTTGCTCGCTAGCAAGCTCAGCTTGTTCTGAAGTGCTGGGAGTGGTGTTGGCTAAGTCATTAGTTTGCTGCTTAGCTTGTGCAGTATCGGTTTCCGGCTTAGCTTGGTTTGTTTCTGAGGTGTTCTTTTTTACGGCGGCTAGCGGCTCATTAACTGCCTGTTCCGTTGTTGAGGGCTGCAGCTGTTGTACTTCTGTAGCCACAATCGATGAACTTTCAGCTGCAATCTCTTCAAATTGTTCGGTTTGAGGTTGCTCGGTTGAGGCTTCTAAGGCTGGTAACTCTGCCTTATCGGAATTATTTTCAACTTGGCTGGCTTGTTGGTTTGTAAAGGCATTCGACTCGGCTGTAGGTTCTGCGTTAGCTGGCCACATTAAATGCAGCAAAGCGAATATAACTAAGGCAAGCACTATCAATGCGGCAAAAACTTTGCGTAAGTCAAAGGGTGGCTTTGGCGCGGGAACTTTATCTATAGTCGCCGCTTGGTCTGCGGATGAGTTGAAATGTATTTTGATGCTTACTTGTTCTGCCATGACTGAGGATTTGCCCCATACTCCAATGAAAACTGCTGGGCGATTTTACCGATTATGCGCCTTAGCTGCTATTGATTTACCTTAAATCTGGTCGTTGTTGTTATGTGGTTGCGTTATGCCTTCCGTCTACTGTTTAGTAAAAGCATTCATTTCTAGTTAGCTTTAGGCAGAAAGCTCAGCATATTGTCTTAAAATCTCTTTTATCTTCGGAATTATCTAGGTTTTATCCTTCGGCTTTAAATAATGAGTGTTAAATATATTTTACATTTTATCTTTTGTGTGCCAATTTAGCTTTAATTAAATTTGCTAAATTTTGACGAGGTTTTGCAGAGGATATGGAACATAAACAAGCTCTCATTGGTGTTATTACTTGTCATAAACCGCAAGGTTTATACCAGGTGCAAAGTGTTAATGAGTTTTACTTAAACGCTTTGGAAAGCTATGACGCAGCCCCGGTATTACTGACTCACCAGCTAAAAGGGAGAAGTTTGCAACGGGTATTAGATGGCCTAGATGGAGTATTATTTACCGGTAGCCATTCTAATGTGCACCCGGAGTTATATGGCGCTAAGCATTTAGAGCCGCGTTTAGACCGAGGGCGCGATAGCCTGGCATTCTCTATTGTTGAATATTCTAAACAGCATGGCTTACCTGTTTTGGGAATTTGTCGCGGCTTTCAGGAAATGAATGTCGCCCTAGGTGGCAGCCTGCATCACAAAGTCTATCAACTTGGTGGTTGTGTAGAACACCGAGAGCCCGATACCGAAGACTTCACTAAAAAGTATGCTGATCAGCACTCTTTGCAGCTTGCTAAAGACAGCTGGCTGGGCGACTGGTTAGATAGCGATATGATTCAGGTTAACTCCTTACATAATCAAGGCATTAATCGACTCGCTGAGCCTTTGTTAGTTGAGGCGCAAGCAGAGGATGGTTTGGTAGAAGCGTTTCGGCTTGCTGAACACCCATTTTTCTATGCTGTGCAATGGCATCCCGAGTGGCAAGCCAGCGAAAATAAGGTATCACAAGCCATTTTTAGCCAATTTGTGGCAGCAGCAAAACGCCGTGCCGCGTAGCAGTTACTAGGGTTAACAGACCATTGGAGAGCACCATGCAACAACACACTTCGTCTTATTACGCTGCCAGCACAAATAACCAGCGAGAGTTTCCGCAGTTAAATCAAGATATTCGTTGTGATGTTTGTATTATTGGTGCTGGTTTTAGTGGTTTGTCTTCGGCCTTGCACCTCGCTGAGAAAGGCTTCCATGTGGTGGTGTTAGAGGGTGCCAAGGTGGGCTTTGGCGCAACTGGGCGCAATGGCGGACAAGTGGTTAACAGTTATAGTCGTGACGTCGACGTAATTGAGCAGCGCTATGACAAAAATACTGCCCAAGCCTTGAATGAAATGATCTTTGAGGGCGGAGAAATCATCCGTTCTCGCATCGCCCAATATAATATTGAGTGTGACTACCAAGCCGGTGGTGTTTTTGCCGCCAACAACCCTAAGCAATTTAAAGGCCTACGGGAACAAAAAGCCAATTGGGAGCGTTTTGGCAATCACCAATTGCAATTGTTAGATAAAGTGGAGTTAGAACAAATAGTCGGTACCACTGCCTACCAAGGTGGTTTATTGGACATGCAGGGTGGGCATATTCATCCGCTTAATCTTGCTCTAGGTGAAGCCGAAGCAGTACTTGGTTTAGGTGGTGAGATCTATGAGCAATCGGCAGTGTTAAGTTACCAAGCGGGTGAGCCTGCCAAAGTCACTACCGAACATGGCAGCGTTACTGCCAACTATCTATTGTTTGCCGGAAATGCCTACTTGGGTGAGCTTGAGCCAAAGCTGAGCGATAAGGCGATACGCTGCGGCACCCAAGTAATAGCCACAGAGCCTTTAAGTGATGAGCTGTGTCAGCAGCTATTACCACAAAACTACTGTGTGGAAGATTGTAACTACTTACTTGATTACTACCGGTTGACCGCTGATAAACGTTTATTGTTTGGTGGAGGAGTGGTTTATGGCGCTAAGCCTTTGGCGTCTATAGAAAAGCAAATCAGGCCTAAATTCGAAGCGCTATTTCCGCAACTAAAAGGGACCGCGATTGATTATGCATGGACTGGAAACTTCTTGCTTACTTACTCGAGAATGCCTCAGTTTGGTAGGCTCGATAGAAACATTTATTACTTGCAAGGTTACAGCGGCCATGGCTTAACCTGTACTCATTTGGCCGGTAAGCTGTTAGCGGAAGTGCTTAGTGACCAAGCGCAGCGTTTTGATGTATTTGCTTCACTTAATCACTATCGTTTTCCGGGAGGTAGGCATTTACAGGTGCCATTCACCGCACTGGGTGCGGTGTATTACAACCTGCGAGATAAATTAGGTATTTAGCTTGTTTAGTCTTTAGGTTGGCTTACCGAATCGCGTTTTACCAGCGTAGGCACGTATTTATGAATAGGCGCAACACTTTCGCCACTAGCCAACGCTAAAGACATCTCGGCGGCTTCCATCGCCATCATCTCAATAGGGTAACGCATGGTGGTGAGTTTAGGGCGCAAGTAGCGAGACAGTAATACGTCATCAAAGCCAATTACCGATACATCTTCGGGTACTCGATAGCCGTTGTCGCAAAGTACGGTGATGGCGCCAGACGCCATGGAGTCGTTGTAAACAATTAGGGCGGTAAAGTCTAAGCCGCGCGCTAATAGGTTTTGCGCCGCAATCTCGCCGCCAATTTCATTAGGATCAGATGAGGCAATGGCATGTTCAGCTAAGGGCATGCCTTCTTCACTCAATACCGACTTAACACCTTCTAAACGCAAGCGTGGATCTTCGATGTCGTAGCTACTTGTTATGCAGGCAATGTTTTTGTGGCCTAATGATAACAAGTGACGGGCGGCTGCTTCTCCGCCGGCTTGGTTGTCTAACCATACACAACGGTGAGCTATTTCTGGGATATAGCGGTTAATTAACACTAAAGCTGGAACGGCTTCTGCGTAGTCAATTAAGGCTTGATTGCTTAAGGCTTTAGAGTGCACCACCAAGGCCTGACAACGCTGTTCTAAAAGCGTTTCAATGGCGCGCTTTTCACTCTCTGCACTAACTAAACCGTTACTGATCAATAACTGGATATTGTTGTTGCGGGTTACTTTCTCTACCCCGCCAGCTAGTGTGGCAAAAAATGGGTCTGTTAGCTCACTAAACACTAAACCTAAAGTAGGGTTGGTTTGGGTAACCAGAGCGCGGGCATTGGCGTTAGGCCGATAGCCTAGCTCTAACATCACCTTCTTTACAAGGTCGCGGTTTTTGGCACTTACTTTGGGGCCATTATTGACCACCCGAGATACGGTGGCGACAGAAACACCGGCGGCAGCTGCTACGTCTTTAATTGTGGCCATTTATACTCCAAGAAAACGGTTTTGCTTGTGACTAAGTTGAAAACACTAGCTATAAGATGTGCTGGCGTCACGACCAGTGACTAGGCGATGTAGTATCTATAATTTAACAAATGTAAATCAAATGTGGAAACGTTTTCCTTTGAACGCGAGTGTAATCACATATTATCTATGCTTTTTTTCGCTGTGGTGGCAGGGTTTGAGCTGTTCTGAAACTGTTAAGAAAAACTGTTACATACACTTGCTCGCTAAGCATTAGCCGCTTAAAGTAGCGCTAGATGCTAACAGCAACATAATTAAGGAGCGCTGAGTGAGCGTATCAAGAATGTTCCCTGCCACCCGCATGCGTCGAATTCGCCGTCATGATTTCTCTCGTCGCCTAGCCAGTGAAAACCAGTTAAGTGTTGATGATTTGATTTACCCAATGTTTGTGATTGAAGGGGAAAACCAAACAGAAACGGTTGCGTCCATGCCGGGTGTAAAGCGTTTTAGCATTGATCTGCTGTTAAAAGAAGCTGAGCAATTAGTGGCCTTAGGTGTGCCGATGATTGCCCTGTTCCCGGTAACGCCGCTTGAGCAAAAGTCACTGTTGGCTGAGCAAGCCTATGCCGACGATGCCCTAGCGCAACGAGCGGTGCGCGCACTTAAACAAGCTTTTCCTGAACTTGGAGTGATGACCGATGTGGCATTGGACCCGTTCACCACTCATGGCCAAGACGGCATTATCGATGACGAAGGTTATGTGCAAAACGATATAACCACCGAGATTCTGGTGAAACAGGCCTTATCTCATGCAGCCGCAGGGGCTGATGTTGTTGCGCCATCGGATATGATGGACGGTAGAATTGCCGCTATTCGAGAAGCGTTAGAGGAAGCGGGTTATCACAACACCATGATCATGGCTTATTCAGCCAAATACGCCTCTAGCTACTACGGACCATTCCGCGATGCAGTGGGTAGTTCTGGTAACCTTAAAGGTGGCAATAAAAAGACTTACCAAATGGATCCTGCCAATGGTCAAGAAGCACTACATGAAGTGGCTTTAGATATTGAAGAAGGCGCCGACATGGTAATGGTAAAGCCAGGTATGCCCTATTTAGATGTGGTTCGCCAAGTTAAAGATGCCTTTGCAGTGCCTACCTTTGCTTACCAAGTGAGTGGCGAGTATGCGATGCATAAAGCCGCCATTGAGAATGGTTGGTTAGCCGAGCGCCCGGTAGTGCTTGAATCTTTACTTGCCTTTAAACGGGCCGGCGCCGATGGCATTTTAACTTACTTCGCTAAAGACGTAGCGCAGTGGTTAGCCGAAACTAAATAAATCCTTACTAGGTAGTTGCTAAGCCCCCACCGAGGGGCTTTATTGTAATATGAAGAAAATACTGTTTGCCCTACTCAGCCTTAGTTTATTGCTTGCTCTGGCGGTATTAATCGCCTTTGCGTTGATGGTATCTAAGCAAGCTACCGTGCTCACTCCTCCTTCGGTGAGTGCTCGGCAAGTTGCCGATGCTAAAGACTGGCTTAAACAAAACTTGCAGCTTTTTCGTGGCGGGCAGCAATCGGTTGATATTCAACTTAGCCAACAGCAGCTAGATGGCTTGTTAGCTTTATCTTCCACTGCTTTTAGTGGTTTAGATGCTGAAGCAGCGTTTGCCGAATCTGAGTTACGCCTAAGTGGCAGCATTGCCTTGCCTACGAGCATTTACCAAGGCTATGTAAACAGCGAAATTAGCTTGCATACCTCAACTCAAGGTTTGCAGTTTGGTCAATGGAAGGTAGGTCAATTAAGCTTACCGGGCAGCATGGCGCAACACATAGCGCTGCGCTTGGCAGAGCGTTTGTTCCCAGAGTTACAAGCCGAAGAGCTATTAGCTAGCATTAAAGCAGTAGACGTTAGCCAGCAGCAGGTGCAGTTTAAGGTTGAGCCAGTAGAGGATTTAGGTTTAAAAGTTGCTGGTGCTTATAAGAATCTCGATCAGTTGAAAGATCCGCAGCTAGCTAGCTTACCAGTGGCGATTTACTATCAAAAGTTAAGCCAGTTAAGAAAGCAGTATGGTGAACAACAAGCCATTTCTTTATATGACTATCTGTACCCACTGAGCTTTGATGTCGCAATGCGAGGTGAGCAAAGCGATGTTCTACAAGAGCAACAGGCTTTAGTGTGGGCAATGGCGATTTTTTTCAGCCAAGGCACTTTTCAAAAAGTGATGGCGCAACGTTTTGCTGATGACCTGACTCTAGAAGCCGCTCCAAACAATGTTACCCTTGCAGGGCGCAGAGACTTACTGCTGCACTTTGTTTATTCGGCGGGCTTGAGCATGGCTGCAGAGCAAGGTTTTAGTGCTTCTATTGGAGAGTTTAAAGAGCTATTTGATTCTTTAGAGGGTGGCAGTGGTTTTAGTTTTGCCGATCTAGCAGCTGACCGGACTGGCATTGAGTTTGCCGAATCGGCGAAGAATCTCGATAAAGCGGAAATGTTTTTGGCTGCTATGCGCTCCGCACGCTCAGAGCAGGCATTTTTCCCACGGATAGATGATTTAGCCGAAGGCATTAGTGAGCAAAGCTTTGCCCAAGTTTATGGTTCTACAAACTCTGAGTTGTATCAGCAAAAAGTGTTTTTTATTGACCAGCGCATCGCCCACTTGCCGGCTTTTCTTAACCCTGAACACTAGGGTCTGTTGATCTTTGCTGATGATTTTTGCAGCAATTTATTAGCCATTTAGGCAAGGCAGAGAGTGTGCAGTTAAGTGGGCTTAATAATCACTCGCTAAGGCTGAATAAATGGCTAAGAAATGCTGCCCGAAGGGTTCGGATAAGCGAACTCTACTCTTTGTTAAGCACTTCTTGCTTAGCCCACTAGGCTTCTAAGTGCTCGCCGCGATTAAAGTCCGCTTATCTCGAACAAAATTTCAACACCAAAGTTCAACAGCCCCTAGCCAAATATTAGCAAGGCGCTGCCTAGTACACATAAACCGGCGCTAAGCCAGGCCGAGCGAGTAGGCGCTTGTTTGGTTACTATCCATAACAGCGGCAGCACCAATACTGGTGAAGTTGATGATAACAGGGCAACCACTGATACATCGCCATGCCTTAGGGCAAACAACATTAATGTCATGCCGACCGCCATGGCTAAAAACCGTTGGCGGCGATCATAACAAATAGCTTTGAGTTAATCGGCATAAGTGTTCTTGCAAGTTTGTAACCACTTAGCCATAACAAAAAGTGGGCTGAAAAAGCACTTAACATTCGCAATGCTGAGCCCGCTACTGGGTCTATAGCACTGTATTCTGGGGCGCTCATCAGCGGTTTTAGCATCACTGTTCCAAGGCTTTGGCAGAGTGCGGCCGTTAACCCCAAAGCAACCGCTATGCTGACTGAGCCGGTAATCTTTTCCCAGCTGTGCTGCTCACTTCGGCGACCAAAACTAACAGCTAATATTACGCCTAAGAACAAACAGGCAGCGCCCAGTAGCGGCCAACCAAGTAAATCTTCATTAAATAGCCATACTCCTAAAAAGGCAGAGAAAGCGGCGTGACAGGCAAATAACAAGCTGGCACGGCGTGGTCCTAGGCGGTTCATGCAAGCGAATAAGGCGGTGTCGCCAACAAATACGCCAATAAAGCCCGACAAAGCAAACAATCCCGCTTGCGACAGGCTAATCATTTGCCATTGGTTATTGTATAGAGCGGCGCCAAGCAGCATTAGGCTAACTAAGCCCATGCGCCAGCGGCTATAGGCAAAAGCGCCCATAACTCGGCTAGGGGTTACCGAGATTAAGCTGGTGCAGGCCCAAAGCGCAGCGGCCAGCAAAGCTAACCATTCATAACTCAATGTATGCTCCTAAAACGCAATAAGAGAGGGCTAAGTGAAACGCGGAGTTAACTTAGGCAGGTACCGCTTGGCTTGGCTGTGCCCAAGTGGTGACAAAGGTATTACGACCTTTGCGTTTGGCAGCATACATGGCATTGTCGGCGTCAATCAACAAACGGGACAAATCTTTTCTTTGGGTTTCAAAGGCAATGCCCATGCTAATGCTAATGCTAATGGCGAGGTGTTGGTCGTTAACCGAGCAAGGTTTTTCGGCAACTTGTTTGACAATGATATTGGCTAAGTCTTGCGCCTGTTGGCGCTGGCAATTGGCCCATAATATACAAAATTCATCGCCGCCAAATCGGGCAAACATTGCCTCTTCAGGGAGTTGTTGTTTTACGCAGGCCACAACATGTTTTAGCGCATCATCACCGGTGTGATGACCGTATTGGTCATTAATGTGTTTAAATTTGTCTATATCAAACAGCATTACTGCCATGCTTAATACCGACTCACATTGAGTATCAAGCTGGCGCTCTAATTCTCGGCGGTTCAAGATATTGGTGAGAGGGTCGATGCGCGCTTGCTCAGCAAGGTGGCGATGAGCGCGCTGAGTATCGATAGAAAACAGCTTGGCCACAATACTTAATAGAATGGCGCAGTTAATAAACACCAAGCCCATAGAACTTCGTTTTTGCTCTACATCACTGGGGAACATAGGGTCGCTTGGCCAGTAGAATACCGCAAAAAAGGCCACGCTTATTAAGGCCAAAATGGCATTGCGAATGGACGGCTTTTCTTGCCATAGCAAAAATGCCACTGGATAAATAACAATAAGATGGAAGAAAATGAAGGACTCGATACCAAACCAACGGGTAGAGGCCAAAGTAATATCGAGAACAAATACCGTTAACAGCCAAGCTCGGGCTAGGTCATTTTGATTTAACCAGTTAAACAGCAGCGTTAGGGTGTAAGCAAATACCACTAAGCCATTAACAAGCCAGAATTCAATCGCAGTAATGTTATGCTCAAGCGCTTGAACAATAACATTTAGGGCTAGTAAAGGCAGGCCTATAACCACAAATAGATTGGTCATCCGAACGGCGTGACGCTTTCCTGTGCTGGTGCCTATGTTAAGTATCTTGTTGAGCAACCGTGTTCCTTACAGTTAATACTCAAATAAAAACGATTGTATACCTGAAAAAGTAAAACTACTGTGAATTAGCTTAGATCGCGACTGTTTAATCGGAAGTTTGGCAATGTAACCCTGGTTACATTGCCAAGTTACTTAATCTAGGTGCTTAATTAACCAAGCTATTGCGTCGGCGTATACAGGCGTCATCAGCGGTTCTAATTTCGCTAAACTTGCTAGTAATTGTGAACGCTCTGCAATGCTGATGTTTATGTGGCCAACTTTACGCCCTGGACGAACGTCTTTGCCATACCAAAATACCTCCACCCCTGGCACGCATAGCCACTGATGATTGTACTCAACACCAATCAGATTAAGCATCACGCTTTGGGTTTTAACCAAAGGTTGCACTAAGGGCAAATCTGCCACGGCTCGAATATGCGCCTCGAACTGACTAAGGCTAGAGCCTGCTTGGGTCCAGTGGCCGCTGTTGTGTACGCGAGGTGCTATCTCATTAATCAGCAACTTATCGCCAACCTGGAAGCATTCCATGGTCATTACACCCACGTAATCTAGCGAGTCCATTAGCTTACCGAGCATATTTTCAGCCTGGCCCTGAAGGCTAGCTTTACTCGCAACCGGTGATACCGTGGCTAATAAAATACCTTCATGATGCTGGTTAATCGCTAGTGGGTAGAATGCGGTGTCACCGTTGGCATGGCGCATACCAATAAGTGATACTTCTTCGTCGAACCCTATCGCTTGTTCTGCAATACAATGATCTAACCAGTCTTGTGGAATGGCACGTTGTTCAGCGTTGCCACTAAGTTTTAACCAATGCTGGCCTTTGCCGTCGTAGCCGCCAGAGCGCTGCTTTAGCAATACTCGTTCGCCTAACTCAGCAAACAGTTGTTCAGCGCTGTGACCTTGTTTTACATCTACCCAAGGGGCGGTGGCTAAGCCTAAGCTGTCGAGCAATTTCTTTTGGCTTGCTCGGTCTGCTAGCTGAGCTAAAGCCGGGCTGTTAAGAAAGCTTGAGTGTTGAGTAAGCTGTTCGGTGGCTGGCGTTACAGGCCAGTGCTCGCGCTCAACGGTAATAATGTCGTTGGCAGCGATATCAAAGGTATCAGTCTCGTCAGTTTCTACTGGGCGAACCTCAATGTTTAATGGTTGCGCTGCGTGTTTTAGCATTGCTCCCAATTGGCCCGCACCTAAAATCCAAATCTTATTCATTTTGCTTACCACTACTCAGCTACGCGAGGATCTGGGTGGGCTAATACTGATTCTGTTTGGGCACTGCGGAAAGCCTCGATACGCTCAGCTAGTTCTGGGTTAGTGGTAGCTAAAATCTGTGCAGCAAACAATCCCGCGTTATAAGCACCAGCAGTGCCAATGGCAAGAGTACCAACTGCTACGCCTTTTGGCATTTGGGCAATCGATAACAAGCTATCCATACCGTTTAAGGCTTTACTTTGAACTGGCACACCAAGTACTGGTAAACGGGTTTTAGACGCTACCATGCCTGGCAAGTGAGCTGCGCCGCCGGCACCACCAATAATCACTTTAATACCACGGTCGGCAGCGTTGGCTGAAAATTCCATTAATTTGTCGGGAGTGCGGTGAGCACTAACTACTTCAACCTCAAATTCAACGCCCAATTGTTCTAGTACTTCGGCGGCGTTTTCCATAGTTGGCCAATCACTTTTTGACCCCATGATGATGGCAACTTGTGGTTGTGGCATTGTATTCTCCTCGACTTAAATAGCACAGTGGTAACACGTTTCTTAGCGGCAACAAAATTGTTGTCTACTTGCGCGCGCAGTTTGCCAGCCTTACCCGCTAAGGTCAATATTAGCGCAGTGTTAGCCTGCAAAATCGAATTTTGTTCTAGCTGTACAGTGCTTTGTTTGGATAAAAGTTCAGGTGCTTGCTATTTTTGTGATGTTTACTGCTTAATCAATACGAATTGAGTAGATTTGGACTACTGTTAAATGAGTACAGTAGCCTATAGCTAACAATAGAATTCATTAGCCTCTAAGGAGAGAAGCAATGTGGAAACTTGTGGTTATTTTATCTCTACTCAGTGCCCCGCTAATGGCAGCTAACGTAGAGTTGCGTTTGCCTGCTTATTCCGATGATTCACACATTTTTTATCATGAACTATTAGAGCAAGCCCTGCTTGAAGCTGGGCACCAGCCGGTGATTGATGTTCCCTCATCTAATTTACCGCAAAAGCGGGCTGAGTCGATGCTACGTAATGGCCAATTAAGTTTGGTGTGGCTGTTAGCGTCGGCCGAGCGTGATAAAGACCCAAATTTCACTCCAGTTCGTGTGGGCTTAACCAACGGCTTAATTGGTCACCGACTATTGTTGGTGCCGCGCTCTGAGGTTGATGCTTATCGTTTTGTAAATACGCTAGAAGACTTTCAAAAGCTGGATAAAACCGGTGGTTTTGGCAAAAATTGGTTTGATGTAGATGTATGGCAAGCTAACAAGCTAAAAACCGTTGAGGTTGATGGTGAGTGGCGTCGTTTGTACAAAATGGTGGCTAACCATAAACGCGGTATCGACTACTTCTCGCGAGGATTTACCGAGATTGTTAATGACTCACTACAACACCCTTATTTAGCGATAGAGCCCTATTTAATTTTGCAGTATGAGCGTGATTTTCAGTTTTACGTGAGTAACTCTCAGCCAGAGCTGGCGGCCATTATTGAAGATGCTTTAAAAAAGGCTGAAGACAGTGGCTTGTTGGATAAGCTGATTGAAGAATACTGGCGAGAAGACTTTGATTTACTTAATTATCGCCGACGGGTAAAAATTGAGTTGGCTACACCTAACTAGCACTTAACAAAGTGCTTCAATAATCTCTAAGGGATAACCCGCTTGGCTTTGCACTTTTGCTTCCAGTTCTAGTTCGGCTGCGCGTAAAGGATGTTGTTCATTCCAGGTGGGCGGAAAACATAGCCGCCAATCCTCTTCGGCTTGAAACACGCTTATCTTAGGTACGCTACCTTCGGTGCGGCGCATGCACACGATAATCGCAATGCGTAATAATCTAGCCAGCACCAAAGCTTCGGGCTTTTCTAAGGCATTTTGTTGAGCAAGAAGTTCGCTTTGCCAATCACCACGCTGGTTTAACAAGAGGCAGGAAACAAAGTGTTTTTGTGCGCTGGTAAAACCGGGCAAATCTGAATGATCAATAATATATGCGGCGTGTTGGGGCGCTTTCTTAAACTCAATGTTTAACCCTACTTCATGGAACATGGCTGCCCACTTCAGCAGACTTAAGGCACGATTACTAAGCTTGGGTATTACTTGTTGCGCCATAGTTAAGGCGCAGTTTGCTACGCGTTCGGCGTGTTGATTGTCGATGCGATGACGTTTTACAAAGCTTTCTACGGTGCGGGCTCTTACACTACTGGTATCTTTTTGGCTAAGTAGGCCATATACCAGTCCTTCACGTAAGGCACCTCCGGCCAAGGAAAGTGACTCTATCTGCAGGCTTTCGAATAGCGCAATTAATATCGCTAAACCAGATGCAAATACCGGTTTTCGCTCTTCAAGCAAACCTTTAATATCAAGCTTTTCAAGCGTGCCGCAAGCAACCACTTGTTGTTGAATTGCCTTTAGTTTTTGGTAGGTAATACGTTCATCAAGACCTTGAGCGGTCACAATTTCTAACAGTGCTTGAATAGTACCTGAAGCACCCACGCTGCTTTGCCAACCTAGACGGCGATAATCGCTAAGTACTGGGGAGATCACTTCTTTAGCCGCATCAATGGCTAGCTCAAAGTTGGTTTCGCTAAGCTCTTGTTGGAAGAAACGTTTTAACCAAGTAACACAGCCCATATCTAGGCTGTTCAGTAGCAAGGCTTCGCTTTGCTCGCCGACTACTAGCTCGGTACTGGCACCACCAATATCAATGACTAAACGCTTACCGCTGCCGCTGCTGGTATGTGCCACGCCACGGTAAATAATTTTAGCTTCGGTTTCGCCGCTAATGATATGGATCTTGTGGTTGAGAATTTTTTCGGCTTGCTGCAAAAACTCATCAGCATTAGTCGCGCGACGCAAAGTAGCTGTGGCAACGATTTTAATTTGCGCTTCTGGTATATCTCTTAGCTGCTCGGCAAACAAGCTCAAGCATTGCCAACCACGCACCATGGATGCGTGATCGAGCTTGTCGTTGGCATCTAAGCCTGCGGCTAAGCGCACCTTTCTCTTCACCTTGGCAATGGTTTGCACGCTTCCACTCAGCTCCCGCACAATTAACATGTGGAAGCTGTTGGAACCTAAATCAATGGCTGCATATAGGGGTGAAACTTTAGACACGCTGTTCCTTGAATCTACTGCTTAGTGACGCTGACGTCGCTGGTTAGAGTGACCGCTATTACCGCGACTATTTTTGCGGTTACCGCCACGGCTATTATTACCTTTGGTGCGATGGATTCGCGTTGCCTTGGGTAAATCACGCATTAGCGCCTCGGTATCATATTGGCTTACCGGCACTGGGTGCTTAATGTACTCTTCTATGGCAGGTAAATTAAATACGTACTCTTCACAGGCAAGGCTAATGGCATGGCCACTTGCGCCAGCACGACCTGTTCGGCCAATACGGTGCACGTAATCTTCGGCATCGTCTGGTAAGTCATAGTTGAAAACATGGGTTACCGACGGAATGTGCAAGCCACGGGCTGCAACATCGGTAGCGACTAATACGTCAAGTTTACCTTCGGTGAACTGTTCTAGTATTTGCACTCGCTTACGCTGCGGTATATCACCGGTTAGCAAACCAACGCGATGTTTGTCGGCACTTAAGTGGCCCCAAATATCTTCACAACGGTGTTTAGTATTAGCAAAAATTATGGCGCGTTCTGGCCACTCTTCTTCTATTAGAGTTTGCAACAAGGCCATTTTGTCGTCGTTAGACGGGTAAAACAGTTCTTCTTGAATGCGAGCGCCGGTCATTTGTTCGGGCTCTACAATAACGTGTTCCGGTTCGTTCATATGCTCAAACGCTAATTCTTTTACCTTAAAAGAAAGCGTGGCTGAGAACAGCATGTTTAAACGCGCTTTTGGCTCTGGCATGCGGCGCATTAAATAACGAATGTCTTTAATGAAACCAAGGTCGAACATGCGATCAGCTTCATCTAATACCATGGCTTGCACGGCATTTAAGCTAAATGCACCTTCTTTGAAGTAGTCGATCATTCGCCCGGTTGTACCGATAAGAATGTCTACACCTTCATCTAAAGTGGCACGCTGACTGGCATAACCTTCGCCGCCATAGACCAAACCCAACTTGAGACCCGTTGCTTTAGCAAGTAAGCGAGCATCGTTATGGATTTGAATAGCTAATTCGCGAGTTGGTGCGAGAATAATCGCACGCGGTTGATTTTGTTGACGCGTTTCGGGCACTGCTGTGGTTAGCAAATGATTAAACGTAGCAACTAAAAAGGCTAGAGTTTTCCCCGTACCGGTCTGAGCTTGGCCCGCAATATCTTTACCAGTGGTTAAGATTGGGAGGCTTTGCGCTTGGATTGGGGTGCAATTGTGATAGCCGTGCTGCTCTAAGGCGGTTAATACCTTATCTTGCAGTCCTAACTCGGCAAATCGGAGTTCTGTTAAATGTGTTTTGCTCATTGCGTAAGCATATCACAGCTAAGTGGCACTACCAGCACCCATTCTTGGTAAATGTGTTGAGTTGTTTGCGGCTGTGATCTAAGCGCTGAGAATTTGCAGTTAATTCCCATGGATGAATCCGCTGCAGACCCTAGTTACTTGTAATTATATCGGTCTATTGCCTTTCTTTATTTACTAGCGAGATTTTGTGAGCAAAACCAAATAGGGGTGATTCGCTAGCACTTATGTTAATTGGTAGTAGCTTAGATTCCCTTGGAATGAGCTTAGGCTTGCATTCATTGGTCGGATCATTTCAAATAGTCATGAAATTATCGAGACAGATAACATAGAATTTTGGAGTATTAAATGAGCGATAAATTAGTTCAGTTGAGCGATGACAGCTTCGAGGCAGACGTACTAAACTCAAGCACACCAGTACTAGTTGATTTTTGGGCTGAATGGTGTGGACCTTGTAAAATGATTGCACCTATCCTTGACGAAGTTGCTGACGAATACGATGGCAAAGTAGTGGTAGGTAAGCTAAACATCGACCAAAATGCTGGTACACCGCCAAAGTTTGGTATTCGCGGAATTCCAACGTTACTGCTGTTTAAAGACGGTAAAGTAGCTGCTACCAAGGTTGGTGCACTATCAAAAGCCCAACTAACAGCGTTTTTAGACGAAAACCTGTAGTAACAATGTGAGCAGGTCGACATTCGTTGCCTGCTTTTGCTGGATCTTTCCCCACATTAGTGCTAATTTTATTTTCGAATTTTTCCTACGCCCGTAATAAAGGCTACCTCTTGGCCGACTAAACAGTCGAGTAAGCTTCTCTACTATACCTAACTCATGCTGCCGTCAGCCTATTTCGATAAAAATTGAAAACTCACCATTATGAATTTAACTGAGCTAAAAAATACCCCCGTCCATGAACTGATTACGCTAGGCGAGTCAATGGGCTTAGAAAATCTAGCCCGCTTACGCAAGCAAGACATTATCTTCTCGATCTTAAAGGCTCACGCGAAAAGCGGCGAAGCGATTTTTGGTCATGGTGTGCTGGAGATTTTGCAAGATGGCTTCGGCTTTTTACGTAGCGCCGACAGCTCTTACTTAGCTGGTCCTGACGATATTTATGTTTCTCCAAGTCAAATCCGTCGATTTAACTTGCGTACCGGTGATACGGTAGAAGGTAAGATTCGCCCGCCTAAAGAAGGTGAGCGTTATTTTGCATTGCTTAAAATTGGCATAGTTAACCACGACAAGCCAGAAAACTCGCGTAACAAAATCTTATTCGAAAACTTAACCCCGCTGCACGCTAATGATCGTTTGCGTATGGAGCGTGGTAATGGCGCTACCGAAGACATCACAGCACGTGTATTAGATTTGGCTTCACCTATCGGTAAAGGCCAACGTGGTTTGATTGTTGCTCCGCCAAAAGCTGGTAAAACCATGTTGCTGCAAAACATTGCGCAAAACGTGGCATTTAACCACCCTGAGTGTGAATTGATTGTATTGCTAATTGATGAGCGCCCGGAAGAAGTAACCGAGATGCAACGTTTGGTTCGTGGTGAAGTAATTGCTTCTACCTTTGACGAGCCTGCTAGCCGTCACGTTCAAGTAGCTGAAATGGTAATTGAAAAAGCCAAGCGTTTAGTTGAGCACAAGAAAGACGTAATTATCTTGCTTGATTCAATTACTCGTTTAGCGCGTGCTTACAACACAGTAATTCCTTCTTCTGGTAAGGTATTAACCGGCGGTGTAGACGCCAATGCATTGCACCGTCCAAAACGTTTCTTTGGTGCGGCTCGTAACGTAGAAGAAGGTGGCAGCTTAACTATTATCGCTACTGCACTTGTAGATACCGGTTCTAAGATGGACGAAGTTATCTACGAAGAGTTTAAAGGTACCGGTAACATGGAGCTGCACTTAAGCCGTAAGATTGCAGAAAAACGTGTTTACCCAGCAATCGACATTAACCGCTCTGGCACACGTCGTGAAGAGTTGTTAACTAGCGCCGACGAACTACAAAAAATGTGGATTTTGCGCAAAATTGTTCATCCAATGGATGAAACTGGCGCCATGGAGTTCTTAATTGATAAATTGGCTATGACCAAAACCAATGATGAATTCTTTGACGCGATGAAAGCGCAGAAGAAGTAAGTTAAAACTGGCCGTTAATTCGGCCAGTTTCGTTTTGGATGATGAAACGCTTACTGCTACTTCTTGGGCTATTATTTCACCTGTCTGCTCAAGCGGAGCAGCAAGGTCCTAATCCGCCCTCACAACCACTTTATCAAGATGTGCCGCTAATGATATTGCAGCGCAGCGTTGATACCTTAATGCAAAATCAGCCCGCTTGGGTGATTGATCTACTGCCTTATTTACGCCCTCATGATAGAGAGGTTTTGCTTTTTGAAAGCCTGCGTTATTTACATCAAAATAATCATATTCCAGACCAAACTTTAAAAAACTGGTTACTAGAACTGGCTTCCGAGCGACCAACAGTGCGCGAAGCTGCAGTCATCGACGGCTATGAAGTTATTCGTCCTAGTTTTGATTACCCTGCCCTGGCGCGAAGTTTAATTCTTAATAAAGTATCGGCAGAACGCTCACAGCTTTATTTAAGTGAACTGTTGCGAGATGAATTTCAATGGTCATTGATCTTTAGAAAAAACAATCCGTTACTATTGGCGCAGCAGTTGGATGTGATGCGGGCTTTTAGGCAATTAACCCCAGAGCAGCTTGAATATGTAAAGCTGCATATGCCTGATCGTTTGTATTTTCCAGATAATAACGTGCGAGTTGCTATGGCAATTGGTATTGGCAGTGATGAAGCCTTGGCCGAAGTACTGAGCCTGCCAATGGATCAATATAGTGTGTCATTGCTTGAGTGGCTCATTCAGCGACTACCGGCAGAGCGTGCCTATCACTTGCTTCGCGGAGCAGCAGAAAATTCAGAACTGTTGTATTTTTCATACAGTGCTATTGCCCGTTTGGGTCGAGTATATCCTCCCGCTGCCCAGTTTATTTTGGCGCAGTTTAGAGAATCAGAACACCAAGAGTTGGCTGCAATGGTAATGATTGAGATGCAGTCTCAATAACTACACAAGCCAAAAACCAGGTTATTACAATGAAATATAAAGACTTGAGAGATTTCATTGATTTGTTAGAGCAACGTGGAGAGCTCAAACGAATCAGCTTAGAAGTGTCTACCGAACTGGAAATGACCGAGATTTGTGACCGAACTTTAAAAGCCGGCGGTCCAGCCTTATTGTTTGAGAATGTAAAAGGCCATTCAATGCCAGTATTGGGTAACTTGTTTGGTACCCCCGAGCGTGTTGCTTTAGGCATGGGTCAAGAGTCAGTGTCTGCCTTGCGTGAAGTAGGCACTTGGTTATCTTATCTAAAAGAGCCTGAGCCGCCTAAAGGGCTAAAAGAGTTATGGGAAAAGCTGCCCATATTTAAGCAAGTGCTTAATATGCCAACTAAAAAGCTACGTTCTGCGCCCTGCCAAGAAATTGTATGGAGTGGTGATGAGGTGGACTTAGATAAGTTGCCGATTCAGCATTGCTGGCCGGGGGATGTTGCGCCGTTGGTTACCTGGGGGTTAACTATTACCCGAGGTCCTTATAAAAAGCGCCAGAATTTAGGTATTTATCGCCAGCAAAAGCTAGCCAAAAATAAGCTTATTATGCGTTGGTTATCACACCGTGGTGGTGCTATTGATTTTCGCGAGTTCCAAGAACTCAATCCGGGTAAACCTTATCCGGTGTCGGTGGCGCTGGGCGCTGATCCGGCAACCATTCTTGGCGCCGTGACGCCTGTTCCAGATACCCTATCGGAATATGCCTTTGCCGGTTTACTGCGTGGCGGTAGGACCGAAACTGTTCAATGTATAAGTAATGACCTAGAAGTGCCTGCCAGTGCTGAAATAGTTCTAGAGGGTTATTTAGAGCCTAATGAAACGGCTCCAGAAGGCCCTTATGGTGACCATACCGGCTACTACAATGAGGTTGATGAGTTTCCGGTATTTACCATTACTCACATTACAATGCGTAAAGATCCTATTTACCACAGCACTTATACCGGCCGTCCGCCAGATGAACCGGCTGTGTTGGGCGTTGCCTTGAACGAAGTTTTTGTGCCTATTTTGCAAAAGCAGTTCCCAGAGATTGTAGATTTTTACTTGCCACCAGAGGGCTGTTCTTACCGTATGGCGGTGGTCACCATTAAGAAGCAATACCCGGGGCATGCTAAGCGGGTGATGTTAGGGGTTTGGTCTTTCTTACGGCAGTTTATGTACACCAAGTTTGTCATTGTTTGTGATGATGATATCAACGCCCGTTCTTGGCAGGATGTAATATGGGCTATTACTACCCGAATGGATCCAACACGCGATACTACATTAATCGATCATACACCCATCGATTACTTAGATTTTGCATCACCCGTCTCCGGTTTAGGCTCAAAAATGGGTATGGATGCAACCAATAAATGGCCCGGTGAAACCAATCGGGAGTGGGGCGAAGTAATTGAAATGGCTCCAGAAGTGAAACAGCGTGTAGATAGTATTTGGAATCAATTAGGCATAGACTAATGACCAACAATTATCGAGTAACAATAGCGCAGCAAGTATTTAGTGTTGGGCCTCAGCAAAGTATTCTTGAAGCCGCTTTAGCGCAGGGCATTGATTGGCCACATCGATGCCGTCAAGGTGGTTGCTGTAGTTGCTTAGCCAGGTGTAAATCCGGCGAGATTATTTACCATGGAATGGCGCCAATGCTAAGTGAAGCCGAACAAGCCAAAGGTTGGTTTTTAGCTTGCTTAGCCAGTGCAAAATCAGATTTGAATATAAGTTTAGAAGGGTGAAAGTATGAAGCGCATTAGTTGTAAGGTTGCATCGGTCTCGCCGATTTTAGATGATATTTTTAATGTAGAATTACAGCCACAAGAGAGCCAGAGCTTTGTGGCTGGTCAGTACCTGCAAATTGTTATGGCAGAAGATGATAAACGACCGTTTTCACTAGCCAGTTCACCCGAGCAAAGCGATGTACTAGAGTTGCATATTGGTGCCCCAGAAGGCAATCCCTATGCTAGGCAGGTAATTGACAAACTAAAGAAAAGTGGTGAAGTTGAAGTTGAAATGCCATTTGGTAATGCCGGCTTTGACGAGGCTAGCCAGCGACCAATTCTGATTATGGTGGGCGGCACCGGTTTCTCTTATGCTAAATCCATTATTGAACACCTTGTAGATACCGAACAAGACCGCGAAATCTATTTGTATTGGGGCGGACGTAACTTAGGGGGCTTGTATTTGCATGAGTTGGCCTACCAATGGGAAGAGTTAGATCAGGTTAAGTTTGTGCCGGTGCTTGAGCAAGCAATGCCGCAGTGGACCGGTAAAAAGGGCTTAGTGCATGAAGCCGTGCTAGAAGATTTCCCCGATATGAGCGGTTTAGAAGTATACATTGCTGGACGGTTTGAAATGGCTGATGTAGCCAGAACTGCGTTTACTAAGCAGGGCTTGCCGATTGAACAATTACATGGCGATGCTTACGAATTTATTTAAGCATTCTATTTGAATAAAAAAGGCGAGCTAAGCTCGCCTTTTTTGTTTTCAGTTTTTGGTGTTTTAGATAGCCAGTGCCTGACGATAGTAATGAATTGCCTGTTCGGGTTCATCTAGTTGGCGGTGTACCTCAGCTAAACCTTGATAACATTCTGCACTTGGCGCTAGCTTCATGCTTTCTTCAAACAGCGCTTTTGCTTCTTCCCACTGTTGTTGTTGCAGGTGTAATTGAGCAATCAAACGCAGTAAAGCAGCATTTTCTGGGTGTTTACGGCGTAAGCTAGATAGCTGCTGAAGCAAGGGGTGCACGTCGTTCAGGTGTAATTCTGCTGCAACCTCTAATAACTCACTATCAAGATTTCGGTTGATGAGATCGCCAAGCAATTGATAAGCCGCTGCATTGTCGCCAGCGCTAATTAGAGCCCGGCAAGCGGCCGCAGCAATGGCCATCTGTTTCTTTTGTTTACGGGGCATGCCATTCCAGTGTTGGGCTACGGCATCAGAGCCTTGGCTATTGGCGAGTTCCAAAAACAAGCTTTTGTAGGCACTAGATAACTGTGTTTGATAATGGTCGTTGTCAATTAGGCCTGCTTTAAGGGCCAGCGGCAGTAAATCGATATAGCGCTGCCAAAGGCTAAGCTCAGGAAGAATAGTAAGTAACATGCGTTTTACAGCATCTTGCTTGAGGTTCTCATGAGGCAGTTGCTCAATGCTGCTTAATGCTGCACTGTAGTTTTGTTGCTTAAGTTGCAGGCGAGCTTGAGTGATTAATACTGCGGCATCGTTATTGGTGATGCGGGTTGCTTGCTCTAGGTACTTATCTCGTTTTTTATCTTGGCCTTGCTCTTGCGCCGCTTCAGCTGCGGTTAAATAGTTTAGTGCAGGTGCGTCGCTTAAATTGGCTGCTTTACTCACCAGTTTTTCGGCACTTTGATAGTCGCCGCGCATCATGGCCAGCATACCTTGCTGGGTATGGCTGTTAGCTTTTTGCTTACGACGGTGACCCCACCAAGCACCGCTACGGGAAAAACTTAACCATAGCCAACGAGCTAGCCATAGGCTGAGTAACAATACACAAAAGCAAATAAAGCTAAGGAATAATGCACTGGTGACCGACATTTCAATGGTGTAATTATCGAAGGCAATCAGCACGTAGCCCTTATTGCCCGCTAGTTGCGGGCCTAGCGCTAAACCCAGCGCGAGACAGACTAAAAGAACAATGATTTTAACCATTACTCAGCTCCTTCTAAGGAAGGCAATAAGCGTTGTTGGCGCTCTTTAATCGCTTGTTCGGCGGCGCCTAGGCTGCTTAATTGTTCTGGCAGTTTATCGACAATTTCTAGTTGTTGTAGTTGCTTTAAGTCTTCAATCATCGCTTGGGCTTGGGAGTTTTGAATGAAAAATTCACTCACCCATTGTTCGGCGCGTTGTAATTTGGCTTTAAATAGTTCGCCTTGCGAGCGGAACAATGCCTGCTCGGCTTGTTGTAATTGAAGTTTCAGGTTTTCTTTTAAGTACCAGGCGTGCTGTGGCTCAATAAGCGCCTCTACTTGGCCATCGCGGCGGCGCACAGTAATAAAGTTTTCGCTAAACTTACGCCAGCTTTTGGCTAGATTGTCTTGCCAGTCGGCGCTGTCAGCACTTAGTTGATTGTCTTGTGCTGCTACCGCTTCTGGCAGTTCAATTTCCGCCAGTTGTAGGCTTTCTGCTTGCTGCAATATGCCTTCTAAGCGAAATGCGATGCCTTCTTTATCTACCAATGGAATGCTTTTTAGCAATTGCACGTCGGTATTAATCGCGCGCCGCAATGGTAACAAGTGTGGGTCGTCGGCATTGTTTATGCTGTTGTCGGCCTCGGTGAGCAGGGCAATAGCAGTAACTGGATCTTGCTCTAGCCACAGTTTATAAGCAGCTAATTGCAACAAATAGTTGGCTTCGTTGAGTCGCCAATGGTTAGCATCTTTAATATTCAGTAAGGCTAGTTGGCGTTCTATGGTTTTGCGGTTTTGCTCGGTGAGTTCTAGCTGGGCTTGCAAAGCGGCCATGGCTTGATTTTGCCCTGCAACACTTTGCGATAATTCATTGATTTGATTATTGCTGCTAGCTTGCGCGCTAATTAGGTTTTGTTCTTTAGCTTGTAAAGTGGTTTTTAAAAGTTGTAGCTGAGTATCTGCGTGCTCCCTAAATTGGTGTCCATGCCAATATAAACCTACAGCAATAGATAGGCTGAGAATAATGGCAATAATGGCCAATATTTTTGCTAGTTTGTCGCCTTTGGCGGGAGCTGATGGTGTGTTGCTAGGGGGAGGCGTAGCGGCAGCGCTGCTGGTTGGTTGTTCTTTAGCACTGCTTGAATCGCTAATGTCGGTAGCCTTTGTTTGACTATCTGATTGTTTATTTTTGGTCATTTTCATTCCTTGCAGATGACTGCATTCGCGCTAACGCGTCGATGCAAGCCTTATCTGATGCGCCGTCGCACAATACTGTATGCATAAAACCTAAGCTGTTTGCGTATTCAAGCAAACGTTGGCTGGGTACCAATAGTTTGGTATTTGTTAGCCACCTTAGTTGCTTAGGTTCACTCATAAGGGTAGTAAGGTGTTTCAAAATTTCACCACTTGTCGCCACAATAGTGTTGATCTGTGACCGCCATTGATCAAGTTGTTGCGTTGAATAGTGCAGCAATTGGCGTTGATAACAGGTGAGATAGTTAACTTGAATGGCTTGTTTTTGGAGCTGCTCTGCGAGCCATTCTCGGCCTTGTTGGCCACGCAGAATATGCGCTTGCTTAATACCTTGCAGTTGATTGTTAATTAGCTCCAGCATGCCTTCGCTATCTTGGCGCGCAGGGACCATGGCCTTCACTCCATATTGCTGCCAACACTCGGCGGTGGCTTTGCCTACCGCTAAATATTGGCAGTTTTGTGGCCAACTAAGGGCGTGTTCTGCAAGATAAGTTTGGCAAGCTTCAACGGCATATTGGCTAACAGCAATGATTAAGTGTTGCTGGTTAACGGTTTTAACTAATGCTGGTAAATCACCAATTTGCTCACTGGCGGTTATTTTAACCATAGGCGCAGCAATGGCTTGATAGCCATTGGCGTGTAACATGCTTACGCACCGTTGATTATGCGGCTCGGGCCGCGTTACAAGTACCTGCACCGCTACCTCTTATTGTTGTTGGTAAACCGCCTTAAGGATCGGTTCAGCCCCCGCATCTAACAGCTGTTCAGCAAGTTGCAAACCAAGCTGTTCCGCTTGCTGGCTGCTGCCAGTAATGTGTTTTTCTATCACTGTAGATCCGTCAAGGGCGCCTACTAGGCCGCGGACAAACAATTGATCATCTTTAAGCTCTGCGTAGCAGCCAATAGGTACTTGGCAGCCGCCTTCTAAACGGCGGTTCATCGCCCGTTCTGCGGTCACTCGTGCTGCTGTTGCTGAGTGATTCAAAGGGGCAAGCAATGCAAGTAAGGCTTGATCGTTGCTACGACACTCTATGCCTACAGCGCCTTGGCCCCCAGCAGGTAAAATTTGCTCAGGCTCGATATAAGCTCTAATGCGGTCTTGCATCTCCAAGCGCAACAAACCTGCGCTGGCTAAAATGATTGCGTCATACTCACCGGCATCTAGTTTGGCTAATCGGGTATTAACATTGCCACGTAAGTCTTTGATTTGAATATCTGGACGTTGCGCCTTAAGTTGGCATTGACGGCGTAAGCTAGACGTACCCACAACCGCACCTTCAGGTAAGTCTGCTAGGTTTTGGTAATTGTTGCTTACAAAGGCATCACGTGGATCTTCGCGCTGGCAAATGCAGTGCAAACCTAAGCCTTCAGGAAATTCCATTGGCACATCCTTCATCGAATGCACTGCAATATCGGCCAAACCTTCCAACATTGCTACTTCAAGCTCTTTAATGAATAGTCCCTTACCACCAATCTTGGCCAGAGGGGTGTCGAGTATTTTGTCGCCTTTGGTGCTCATTGGCAGAAGTTCTACTTCAATGCTTGGGTGGTGACGCTCTAACTCAGCTTTCACAAAATAGGCTTGCCACATGGCTAATGGACTTTTGCGCGTGGCAATTCTGACTTTATTCACAAACACTTACCTCTTTTATTTATCCGGAGATAGTATCACCAGTTAGTTTATAGCCCAAGTAAGCATTACTGGCTTAAAACTAGCCAAAAGTTTGTTTTAGCTTAGGTATTTGTGAGGGTAACTTGCTTAAAATATACCCACTAAAAGTGTGCGTATCTGTTTACCACTATTATACTAACTGTTAAGATGATCACACTTTAGTGATGTCTAAATTACATTAAATACAAACGCGATAAAGCTAGGTAACTTAAACTTGCGAGATACGATTGCCACTCTGCTAGAGAAGGCTAACCAAACTAATCAACACCGAAAGCAGCTAGCATTGCAAACAATGCCAGCCGCTGTACAGCAGGTATTTGAACTGCTGCCTTCGATGTTGCATTACTCGCACCCTTGTATCCCTGGTTTTATTGAAGGCGACGTGCCTAGCGGCGTATGTCAATTTGCGCCAAGTGCTCGCCATGGCATTTATTTGCAGCAGCACTTTTTATGCAGTCCCGAAGAGCCTGAGCATTGTGAGATTCTCGGTTTGTATTCTATGGGCAGTACTGCCACAGTAGGCCAAACCGAATCTAGCGATTTGGATATTTGGGTGTGTCATAACACCGACCTAGCTCCAGAGCGTGTGGCTCTGTTGGCAGAAAAGTGTGAGCAAATCTCTTCTTGGGCTGCCCATCAGGGCGTAGAGCTTAACTTCTTTATGGTGCAAGAGAACCAGTTTAAAACCGGTTCAATTAGCGAATTGTCTAAAGACAATTGTGGCAGTGCCCAGCACCTTCTGTTACTTGATGAGTTTTATCGCACCGCTCTACCACTAGCGGGTAAGCAGCTGGTGTGGTTTGCAGTACCCAGTGATTTAGAACAAAGCTACGACAGTTTTGTGCAGCAGCAATTTGAGCTAGGTGTATTTAATCATGAGCAATGGCTCGACTTAGGCGGCTTAGATACCATTCCTGCCGAAGAGTATTTTGGTTCAGGTTTGTGGCAGCTATATAAGGGTATTGATTCGCCTTATAAAGCGGTGCTTAAAACCATGTTGATGGAAGCCTATTCCGCCGACTATCCAAAGCCTAGCCTACTCGCGGTAGAAGCTAAGCGTTTGATGCAACAGGGCAAAGAGTTTGGCTTAGAGCAAGACGCTTACTATTTAATGCTTAACAAGGTGACCCAATACCTTGAGTCCATTGAAGATTATGCCCGTCTTGATTTAGTGCGCCGTTGTTTTTACTTAAAAAACTGTGAATGTAGCCCGCTGCCGAGCGATCTGTTAGATGTTCGTTCGCTAACTTGGCAACAGCGCTTTATGGCTAAACTGGTTAAACAATGGGAATGGCCACAACAAAAAATTGAGCATTTGAATTTGCGCCGTGCTTGGAAGGTGCAAGATGTGCGGTTAGCCCACAGCGAATTGCTAGACGCGTTGATGCTCAGCTATCGTAACCTAATTCGCTTCGCTCGCCGTAACGACATTAGTGAGTCGATTAACCCGGAAGATATCGGCATTTTGTCGCGTAAGCTCTACGCTGCTTTTGAAAGCCTGCCGGGTAAAGTTACCCTAATTAACCCGCAAATTTCTCCCGATTTATCGGAAGCTAACCTTAGCTTTATTCATGTGGGTAAAGGCCGCAGCTGCGCCGAAGGCTGGTATTTGTATAAGCAGCCGTTAACCGGCTTGGAGATTGTCGGCCAGCCTCCATTAGAGCATGCCACCTACATTTCTAAGTTATTAGCGTGGAGTTATTTCAATCAGCTTAAAACTGACCAAACTCAGCTGAGCTTGCATACTCACCCGGGCGATTTAAATTTAGATACGCTTAATCAATTTGCCGAAGATTTACGCCGAGCCTTTCCAGTAAACGTAGATGCAGCCAGCAACTTAGCCTTAACTCGACCTTGTGAAATTCGCCATCTTGGGGTGTTCATCAACCTTGAAAAAGATCCTACCGCCAACTGGGGCGGCAAGGTGATTGAGTTTGATGCTATTTCTACCGATGTATTTAGTTTTGGTCGAGACTCTGATTGCCTAGTGGGTTCGGTAGATTTGGTCTATCGCAATACTTGGAACGAAATTAGAACACTACACTTCTCGGGTGATAGTGCAGTGGTAGATGCACTAACAACCATATTGGGCAAGATGCACCGCGACGCAAATATCCCTGAGCATATTGATGTATTTTGTTACAGCGAAAACTTGCCTGAGCAAATTGGCGCTAACTTTAAGCAACTATTGGTCGAGAGCATTAAAAGCCGTTTGCAGCCTTTGGATAAACGGATTGTTAAAACCATTGTATTGGGTAACGAAAAATACGGTTTGTTTATTGAAGACCGTGGCGTATCGGTGAAAAAGTTAGAAAATGGCGTAGAGTTTTACCGCCAGCTTTCAAACAACAAATTGCAACGTTTGCCCTTGCAGTTAAATGCCGGCAATACCAAAAAAGTGCCTAATGTTGTAGAAGCGCATGCCAGTGAAGGTTTGGTTCAGTACTTCTTTGAAAACCTCACGACCGGCTTCAATATTTACATTGTAGATGAGCATAATCGCATCGAAATGTATCAAGATTTTGAAGGCAGTAAAGAAGAGTTGGTGCAGGGCATTAACCGTTTTTACACCTCTTCTCGCGAGCAATACGGTACCCGTCATGAAGTGGTGAATTTCAATTTGCCGCAGTTTTACGACATTGTTGCTGTAGATGGTCAGTGGCAGGTTGAGTCTTACCGCAGCAGTTAAAAGTTTTACTTCCTCCTTTTTATATCAAGCCTAATACTAACTTGCCGCTATCCCTAAACATAACAATCCTGCTGTCGTCTATGGCTAGTGGCAAGTTGATCTTATTGCTGTAGCGCCTACTATTAGAAGCTCAGTTCTTCACCGCTTTGCTTGGTGATAGACTCCACCAACAGGCTCCAAAACTCGTTACCACTTCTATTACATATCCATTGCTGTTCGGCTTCATGCCACTCAAAGTGGTAGCCGCCAAACTTAGTGGCTAACCAAAGCTGATGCAAAGGCTCTTGTTTGTTAATCACCATTTTACTGCGGTTTTCAAACTCGAGTGTTAGCACGCCACCATTGATGTCACACTCAATATCGAAGTCGTCACTGTCCATGGTTTGCTCGATACGTTCAAAGGCATCATCTACTAGCTGGTGATATTGGCTATCATTCATCACAATCATCCTGTCCTATTGCTTTTCTTGCTTCGAATGCGGATTATAGAGGGCATTCAAAAAAGAATCATGGCTTAATCATGAACAAACAAGCAATTGCCGTTATTTTGCTAAGCATCGGCCTAAGTGGATGTGGTCAAAAAGGACCTTTAGTCCACCCGCCAGCCGAGCCAGAGAGCGCTCCCGAGCAAGTAACGCCAAGCGAGTAAGCAACGCAACACAATTAAGGACAGATCATTGGATTTTTTTAGTTATCAAAACGAGCACTTACATGCAGAACAATGCTCGGTAGCTGATTTAGCAAGTACTTATGGTACGCCTCTATACGTATATTCTCGCGCCACTATTGAGCGTCATTGGAAGGCTTTTGATAAAGCGGCGGGCGAACGTCCACATTTGATCTGTTATGCAGTAAAAGCCAATTCTAATCTGGCAGTATTGAACATTATGGCTCGCATGGGTTCGGGTTTTGATATTGTCTCTGGCGGCGAATTAGCCCGAGTGATTGAAGCTGGTGGCGATCCAAGTAAAGTTGTGTTCTCTGGTGTGGCAAAAACCGAAGCCGAAATCGCTGATGCGCTTAATCACGGGATTCACTGTTTCAACGTTGAGTCTGAGCCAGAGCTTGACCGTATTAGTCGCGTGGCCCAAAGTCTTGGCAAACAAGCGCCAATTTCTTTGCGTATTAATCCAGATATCGACGCGGGTACTCACCCTTATATTTCTACCGGCCTTAAAGAAAACAAATTTGGCATCGCCATTGAGCGTGCTCTTGAAGCCTACGCTTATGCGGCCAGTTTACCGGGCTTGAAGTTAGTTGGTGTAGATTGTCATATTGGCTCTCAGCTCACTGAGATTTCTCCTTTTGTAGAAGCCATTGATAAGTTGCTAGCCCTCATCGATCAATTAGCCGAGCAAGGCATTGTGATTGAGCACTTAGACGTAGGTGGTGGCTTAGGCGTTAATTATGATGATGAAGTACCGCCAGAGCCTGCCGATTACGCCAGTGCTTTAGCCGAGCGTTTAGGCGATCGTAAACTCAAGCTATTGTTTGAGCCTGGCCGTGCAATCATGGCCAATGCTGGCATCTTGGTCTCTAAAGTTGAGTTCTTAAAAATGTCGGAGAGTAAAAATTTCGCCATTGTTGATGCGGCAATGAATGATTTATTGCGCCCTGCCTTATATAGCGCTTGGCAGCGAATTGTCCCTGTTATTAACAAGCCAGAGCTGGCTATGGCCAGCTACGATGTGGTGGGACCTGTGTGTGAAACCGGTGACTTTTTAGGTAAAGATCGCGAATTAGCCATTGAGCCTAATGATTACATTGCAGTGCGCTCTGCTGGAGCCTACGGTTTCACCATGAGCTCTAATTACAACTCGCGCTGTCGCGCCGCTGAAGTAATGGTAGATGGCGACAAAGCTCACCTAGTGCGCGAGCGTGAAGTTTTAGCATCACTTTGGGCCGGCGAAACGCTGCTGCCTGAAGGATAAGCCAATGCTAGTAAACTTTACTAAAATGCACGGTTTGGGAAATGACTTTGTGGTTATCGACAATGTCACTCAAAACGTGTTTTTTAACCAAGAAGTGATTAGCCGTTTGGCTGATCGCAACTTTGGTATTGGTTTCGACCAGTTTTTGGTGGTTGAGCCGCCTTACGATCCAGAATTAGATTTTCACTACCGTATTTTTAACGCTGATGGCAGTGAAGTAGAACAATGTGGCAATGGCGCACGTTGCTTTGCCCGTTTTGTTGTAAATAAAGGGCTAACCAATAAACGCAGTATTGGCGTAAGCACTAAGTCTGGCAAAATCGTTTTGCATGTTGAGAACGATGGCCAGGTGACGGTTAATATGGGTGTGCCGGAATTTGAGCCAAGCAAAATTCCGTTTAAAGCTAAAAAAGCTGAGAAAACCTATATTTTGCGTGACCAAGAACAAACGGTATTTGCTGGGGCTGTTTCAATGGGCAACCCTCACTGTGTCTTGGAAGTCGACGACATCAGCCAAGCGCCATTAGAAACCTTGGGAATGCGCTTAGAAAAGCACGAGCGTTTTCCACAAAAGGTTAATGTGGGTTTTAGCCAAATTATCGACGACAAAAATATTAAGCTGCGCGTTTTTGAACGTGGTGTTGGTGAAACCCTCGCCTGTGGCACTGGCGCGTGTGCCGCTATGGTGGTGGGGCGCCAACAAGGTAAGTTGGCAGAGACAGTAAATGTAGACTTGCCCGGTGGGCGTTTACGTATTCAATGGGCTGGAGAAGGCAAACCGGTGAAAATGACCGGACCAGCAACAATGGTTTTTGATGGCCAGGTACATATATGAGTGAGTTTGATCTATCTCAGCCCTTGCTGATTGATGAAAGTTTGGTTGTCGAGTTTCTGCTCGACAATCCCGACTTTTTTGCGCGCCATCCAAGCCTTATTAAGCAACTGCGTTTACCGCATAAAGAAAAAGGTGCGGTTTCCTTGGTTGAGCTGCAAGTTCAGCGATTGCGTGACAAGGTGCTGAGCTTAGAACAAGAAATCACCGATCTAATGAGTGTGGCCAGCCTCAATGAGCGTATTTACCATGTTTATGTAGATTTGCTGCCAGACTTAATGGCTTGCGATTCGTTTGCCGAATTACAGCATCGCTTAAGCCGAGCCTTAGTGGATGACCTTGGTGTGGAACGTGTATCACTGCGCTTAAGCCACCAGTTCAACTTAGAAGATCTTTCCCCGGAGTATGGCTTAGAGAAAGAGCAGATTGAGCGAGTAAGAGTGACACGTTTAAGCCAGCAGCCACATTACTTTGGCCGTATGACAAAGGGTGAGCTGGAGTTGTTATTTGATCACACCGACGACATTGCATCGGTAGCGCTAATGCCTTTGGGCAATAACGCAGAGCTGGGCTTTTTTGTGGCCGCCAGCCGTGACGCCGACCATTACGTAGCAGGCATGGACAGTTTATTGCTAACTCAGCTTTGTCAGGTTATCAGCAATTTGTTATTACGCTTAGTTCCTCTTCAGTCAGAGCAGTAAAATCTGATGATGCAGGATGATATAGAACGCTTCCTTCACTATTTAGAAGTGGAGCGTCGTTACAGCCCTGCCACTATAAGTTCCTACCAACGAAGTTTATTACAACAGAGTAAGCTGCTAGAAAATCTGGGCTGTAGCTCATGGTCACAGGTGACCAGCGCCAACGTGCGTAGTGTATTACTTAAGCTTAAAACCAGTGGTTTATCGGCACGCTCCATGGCTAATAAACTGTCGGCATTACGCAGTTTCTATAATTATTTACTTCAGCAACAAAAAGTGAGCCTTAATCCGGTCGCCGGCGTTTCTGCACCTAAGCAAAATAAACCTTTACCCAAGAACCTAGATGTTGATTCACTTAACCAACTGCTCTCAATGCAGGGAGATGATTTAGTCGCTAGCCGAGATTTGGCGATGATGGAATTGTTTTACGCCAGCGGTATGCGTTTAGCCGAGTTAGTAAGCCTAAACGTACAGGATATCGATTTTAAGCAGCGGCAGGTTATTGTTACTGGTAAAGGCAATAAACAGCGTTGGGTGCCTTTTGGCAGCAAAGCGGAGCAGGCCCTCAAACACTGGCTTAAACAACGCCGACTATTGGTGATGGATGAAGAAGAGCCGGCGCTATTTGTGAGTGTAAGGCAGCAGCGAATTAGTCATCGTACCGTGCAAAAACGTTTGCAGTATTGGGCACAACAAATGCAGTTATCTAGTACCTTGCATCCACATAAATTGCGTCATTCTTTTGCAACTCACTTATTAGAAAGCAGTGGCGATTTGCGGGTGGTTCAAGAGTTATTGGGCCACGCCAATCTTGCCACCACCCAAGTGTATACCCATCTTGATTTTACCCATCTAGCCACCAGTTACGACGCCGCCCATCCTAGAGCAAAGCGTAAACCTTAAATGAGTGATAGCATGATTTTTTATCGAAGTTGGTCACCAGTACAGGCTTTGTCTTTTGATTTAGACGATACCCTTTATGACAACTGGCCTTACATTAAGCGAGCCGAGCAATGGTTGACTGACTATCTCAAAGAGCAGGTACACGCCACTGCGCATCTTACGCATAGTCAGTGGCAAGCTTACAAGCGAAAGGTTATTAAGCGAGATCCGCGTTTAAAAGGGGATGTAAGTGCTTGCCGTGTTGCTTGGTTACACCTCGCTTTTACCGAACATGGCATGGCCGACAATGAAGCTAGCCAGCTCGCTCAAGAGATTTTCCAACAGTTTTTAGCGGTGCGCAGTGATTTTGAGGTACCTGCAGAGAGTCTTGCTTTGTTGCAAGCCTTGGCGCAGCGCTACCGCTTGGTGGCCATAACTAACGGTAATGTTGATATTGCCAGCATCGGCTTAGGCGGTTTGTTTGAATTAGAGCTTAAAGCTGGCGGCCAATTTAGAGCTAAACCAGCAGCTGATATGTACCAGTATGCTTGTCAGCAATTACAGCTTGCACCACAACAAATCGCTCACGTTGGCGACCATTGCATTACCGATGTAGCAGGTGCTACCAAAGCAGGTTATCGCTCAATTTGGCTTAATCAATACAGCCAACAAGCGCGAAAACTACAAGCGCTTCCCGATATTGAAATAAGCCAACTGGCACAACTGCAATACCTGTTATAATATACAGGTGTTTTTACCCCTCAAGAGAATTCCATGGATATTTCCGAGCTGTTAGACGGCCTTAATGAAAAGCAGCGTGAAGCCGTTGCTGCGGCGCCAAGCAATATGTTACTGCTGGCGGGTGCCGGTAGTGGCAAAACGCGAGTATTGGTGCATCGCATCGCGTGGTTAATGCAGGTTGAGAATGTCTCGCCGCTATCGATTTTGTCGGTAACCTTTACCAATAAAGCGGCGGCTGAAATGCGCTCGCGAGTAGAGAAGTTAGTGGGAAGCCGCTTTCAAGGTATGTGGATGGGCACCTTCCACTCTTTAGCGCATCGCTTATTGCGTGCGCATTATCGCGATGCCGGTTTACCCGAAGATTTTCAGATTATTGATTCCGACGATCAATACCGCCTGTTACGCCGTTTAATTAAAGCCATGAACTTGGATGAAAAACAGTGGCCAGCCAAGCAAGTGCAATGGTATATCAATGCGCGCAAAGACGAGGGGCAGCGTGCCGAGCACGTTGATTACAGTAATAATCCGATTGAGCGGCAGCAACTAGAAATTTATAAAGCCTATCAGCAAGCCTGTGACCGCTCCGGCTTGGTGGACTTTGCCGAGCTATTGCTACGCGCTCACGAATTGTGGTTAAAGCAGCCGCATATTTTGCAGCACTACCAACAGCGCTTTCGTCATATCTTGGTAGACGAGTTTCAAGATACCAACACCATTCAATATGCCTGGTTACGAATGTTGGTTACCGAGCATAATAACATCACCATCGTGGGTGATGATGACCAGTCTATTTATGGTTGGCGTGGTGCAAAAATCGAAAATATTCAAAGCTTTGAATTAGATGTGCCAAAGGTAAATACCATTCTCCTAGAGCAAAACTATCGAAGCAGCGCCAATATTCTTAAAGCCTCTAATCAGCTAATCGAAAATAACCAAGGGCGCATGGGTAAGAGCTTGTGGACCGATGACAAAGAAGGCGAGTTAATCTCGATTTACACCGCCTTTAATGACATTGATGAAGCGCGCTTTGTGGTAGCGCGTATTCAACAGCGAGTAGAGCAACATGGTGCTAGTTTGTCTGACTGTGCCATTTTGTATCGTAATAATGCCCAATCGCGGGTATTGGAAGAAGCCTTGATGCAAGAGCGTTTGGCCTATCGAATTTATGGCGGTTTACGCTTCTTCGAGCGCCAAGAAATTAAAGATGCACTCGCCTACCTCAGATTAATTAGTAACCCCCACGATGACGCCTCCTTTGAGCGAGTGGTAAATACCCCAACCCGTGGCATTGGCCAACGTACTATCGAGCTGCTGCGTCAAGCTGCGCGTGAGCAACAGCTTAGCTTGTGGCAGGCAGTAGACTATTGTTTGCAACACAATGCCTTATCTGGCCGAGCGGCCAACGCGGTGAAGCAGTTTGTTGAGTTGCTAGGGCAATTAAAGCTACAAACTCAAGAAATGGCCTTAGGTGAGCAAACCGATTACGTGATTAAAGGCTCTGGCTTATTGGCAATGTATCAAGCCGAGAAAGGTGAGAAGGCTCAAGCTCGAGTAGAAAACTTAGACGAACTGGTTACCGCTACTCAGCAGTTTACCCAAATGGAAGAAGACCAAGATCTTTCTCCCTTGGTGGCCTTTTTATCTCATGCCGCCTTAGAAGCTGGCGACAATCAAGCAGAAGCCGATGAAGCAGCGGTGCAGCTAATGACCTTGCACAGCGCTAAAGGTTTGGAATTCCCAGTGGTGTTTTTGGTGGGCGTTGAGGAAGGCATGTTCCCAAGCCAGCAGTCGGCCGAAGAATCTGGTCGCTTAGAAGAAGAGCGCCGACTTTGTTATGTTGGCATGACCCGAGCTATGGAAAAGCTTTACCTCTGTCATGCCGAAAGTCGCCGTTTGTGGGGCAAAGAAGTATTTCATCCACCGTCGCGTTTTTTAAGAGAATTACCCAGCGAATGTTTGGACGAAGTGCGCTTAAATACAGCGGTAAGCCGACCGGTTCAACAAGGGCGGTTTTCTTCGCAAGTTCAACAAGCCGCCTTTGATGATAGTGGTTTTAGCCTGGGCCAGCGTGTATCGCACCCTAAGTTTGGCGCAGGTATTGTGCTTAACTACGAAGGTTCTGGGCAGCAAAGTCGTGTGCAGGTGCAGTTTGAAGAAGCTGGCGCCAAATGGCTGGTATTGGCTTACGCCAGACTAGAAGCCATTTAACTAAGCCTATAATTAATGGTGAACCAAGCAGCCTAACTCGGCTGCTTTTTTTGTTTGCGTTTGTTACCAACAGCGTCCCAAGTAAATACCGCTAAACCCAACCAAATAAAGGCAAAGGTGAGTAGTTTCATTGGCTCAAGCGGCTCACCATAAACGCTGGTGGCCAGCATAAACATCAGTGATGGGCCAATGTATTGAAAAAAGCCAATGGTTGATAAGCGTAAACGGGTGGCTGCGGCTGCAAAACATAACAATGGCAGAGTTGTGACAATGCCTGCGCTAAGCAGTAGCGCATTTAAACCTAAACTGTTGTTAACTAAGTGACTGGTAGAAGAATCGGCAAATATCCACAAATACGCGGCGGCCAATGGCAACAGCCATAGTGTTTCTACAAATAAACCTGGTAAAGCGCCCAAGTTAACTTTTTTGCGTAACAAGCCGTATAAACCAAAACTTACCGCTAGGCTGATTGCAATCCAAGGTAGGGAGCCATAGCTAATTACTTGAATCAATACACCAATCAAAGCCAAACCAATGGCAAGCCATTGAGCACGACGAAAACGTTCGCCCAAGAACAGCATACCCAGTACCACGTTAAATAGTGGGTTGATGTAATAGCCTAAACTGGCATCGAGCATACGATCGTTGTTCACTGCCCAAATAAAAATTAGCCAATTAATGCCAATTAGTACCGAGGTAAGTGCCAATATTGCCAATTGCTTGGGGTGCTTGATTACGGCGCTCACCGCCGACCACTGTTTACCTACGGCTAGCATCACCGCAACAAAAACGCAGGACCATAGCACCCGGTGCGCTAAAATCTCGTATGCTGGTACAGCACTTAAGCTCTTAAAATAAATAGAGGCAAAACCCCACATAATGTACGCGGCGAGAGCAAATATAACGCCGTGTTTAGTGGCTTGATTAGGCATAAACAATGAAAAAGGAAGAAAAGTCAGCGTAGTGTAGCAGGCAGGTGGTTAAGCAGCCATATATTAGCAGTCTAAGTTTTGTCAGCCAGCTAGACAGCCGAAGCGGCTTCGCAATATAGCTTACTCCAAATTTTATGTAGTTGCGGTTCTGCTTGGCACAATGTGTCGATTTTCTGAATGATGGTTTTGCTCTGGCTATTTTGTGCTTCTAGCAACAGATGGAGCAGATGACCTAATACACCATGCACAAAACGTTCATTTAAGGGTTCGTGATAGCTTTGCCAAGCCCGAACACAGCTATAGCCGGGAATGATGTCTTTCGCGTAGCTAGATAAAATGCGCATTGGCCAAGGGCGTTGAATCTCATCTTGAGTATTCAAACATTCTAGTAAGGGTTGCTGGATATGCAGGTAACGCAATAGGCAGCGATCGCGCTCATTTAGGCAATCATCATGGATTTGTTCGAAATGCTGTAAGTCTTGTTCTGGTTTTTCAAATATTCCTAGTTGCTTACACTCAACAATGCGGTAGTCGGGGAAGTGGGCAAAATCGCCATAACCTTCTAGCTCGTGTTCGAGCCATTGGTCTAAGTCTTCTAGCTGTAAGTCGGCATTAATCTTTTTTACTTCTAGTAGCACGCTATTTAAAGTATTGATTAACAAAGAGGAGCTGTAAGTTGTGCTCATTATTTTACTAGCCTGTGCCGCAGTCGATGTCCTAATTCAGTATAGCCCTAACTGAGCGGAAACCATCAACATTGAATTGATATTTCGACAAAAATTCCTTTTTTGATGGCAAGTTTGCTGCACTAACCCACTAAGTAAGTACCGGTGCCAAAGGCGATGTGAGTGCCTTCTTGATTGTGCAGCTCCATACGTGCAACGGTAACCTTATTGCCGGAGCGAATTATCTCGGCAGAGGCGTAAAACACTTCACCAATACCTGGACGCAGATAGTCGATGCGCAGATCAATGGTGCCGGTTTTAGAGATGCGCGTAGACAGCTCTTTACAGGATAGATTTTCCAAACGTTTTACTGCCGCTGCTGCGGCGGTCATTCCGCCGGCTACATCTAAAATGGTTGCGGTGACGCCACCATGCAAGATGCCGTGTATCGGATTGCCCACTAGTTTTGGGTCCATGGGCAGTTTTAGTTTTACTCCGGTCGCGCTGTAATCCACTAGTTCGATGCCAAGTAATTGATTAAAAGGCATTTGATTGATGAAGGTGTCGGCGATGGCTTGGCGCCACTTTTGTTGTCTTGGGCTGGTCATGCTGTATCCATACAAAATTAAACGCTTGTTTAAATACTGTATAGCGAGAAAAGAATAAAGGCAAACCAAGACAAGCCGCCATAGCTTGATTACAATGTGCGACCGATTAGCCACACTCTGTTTTTGGATTTCTAGCCTTAATGCAACGCGCCCAGCAAGTTTTACAAGATGTATTTGGTTTTGCCGAGTTTAGAACTGGGCAGGCTGCGGTGATCGAGCGCTTGTTAGATAACAAAGATTGCTTGGCAATTATGCCAACGGGTGGCGGAAAATCACTGTGTTACCAGATCCCCGCGTTGGTTAAGCCAGGTTTAACCGTCGTGGTGTCGCCGCTTATCTCCTTAATGAAAGACCAAGTAGATAGCTTGCAACACAATGGTGTTAGCGCCGCGTATTTAAACTCAAGCTTAGAACGTGAGCAGCAGTTTCAAATTTATCGTAGTTTGCAGCAGGGCGATTTAAAACTGTTATACATCTCTCCCGAGCGGTTGATCAATGGCGATTTAATTGAGCGCTTACAAGCGATGCCTCTGGCAATGTTTGCCATCGATGAAGCGCATTGTATTTCTCAGTGGGGGCACGATTTTCGGCCAGAATATAATGCCCTTGGTTGCTTAAAACAAAACTTTCCTAATGTGCCTTTAGTGGCCTTAACGGCTACCGCTGACGATACCACCCGCCAAGACATACTGCAGCGGCTTGGATTGCCTGATGCCTTCACTCTAGTATCAAGTTTTGACCGACCGAATATTCGCTACACCCTACAAGAAAAGTATCGCCCTTGGCAGCAGCTTAGCGATTACGTAAAACGCCGTAAGGAAGATAGTGGCATTGTTTATTGCAGTAGCCGAAAACGGGTCGAAGAATTAGCCTTAAAACTTAGTGCAGAAGGTATTCGCTGCGCGGCTTATCATGCTGGTTTGCCTATCGATCAGCGCCAATTAGTGCAAGAGCAATTTCAGCGTGATGAAGTAGAGGTAGTTGTGGCTACCGTTGCTTTTGGTATGGGCATCGACAAACCTAACGTACGTTATGTTTTTCACTATGACATTCCTCGTAACATAGAAGCCTACTATCAAGAAACCGGCCGCGCGGGCCGAGATGGTACCGAAGCCGAAGCGGTGTTTTTGTACGATCCCGCCGATGCCAACTGGGTGCGGCGAATGATTGATGAAAACGAGAATGAACAACAGCGCCAGGTTGAGAGCCATAAATTTAACGCTATTGTCGCCTTTGCCGAGGCGCAAACTTGTCGGCGTCAGGTATTGCTTAACTACTTTGGTGAATACCTCGCCAAGCCCTGCGGTAACTGTGATGTATGCTTAGATCCGCCTAAGCAATATGATGGCTTACAAGATGCGCAAAAAGCCTTGTCTTGTGTTTATCGGCTTGGCCAGCGTTTTGGCATTGGTTATGTGATTGAAGTGCTGCGTGGCAGCATGGGCCAGCGTATTTTAGAACAGGGTCATGATAAGCTTTCTACTCATGGTATTGGTAAAAGCGCCAGTCACGAGCATTGGATGAGTGTGCTGCGTCAGCTTATTCATTTAGGTTTGTTGCAGCAAAATATTGCGCGTAGCTCGGTACTACAATTGACTGAAGCAGCACGACCATTTTTAAAAGGTGAACAGCCCTTATCACTGGCTGTGCCCCGCTTAAATACCACTAAGCAAAGTAAAAAAGCCACTAGTTACGGTGTTTATGATAAACGATTATTCGCTTTGTTACGTAATTTAAGGAAGCGTTTAGCCGACGAGGAGTCGGTGCCGCCGTTTGTGGTGTTTAACGACGCCACATTAATAGAAATGGCCCAGCAGCAGCCACAAACCCAGCACGAGATGTTAGCCATAAGTGGCGTTGGTTTGAAGAAGCTAGAACGCTACGGTTATCAGTTTTTAGGTTTAATCGACCAGTATCAGGCCAGTTAAGACGCCGCCCTATTTAAGGATCGCAGATGGAATTTGTGAATCGTTTTTCCAATGAACTACCCGAGTTATGCCATCAGCAGCAGCCTACGCCGCTAAAAGATCCAGAGTTGGTGGCATATAGCCAGGCCGCTGCTGAGTTAATTGGCCTAGACAGTGAGTTTATGCAGGGAGAGCAGGCGCTTGGCCTAAGCGCTGGTAAGTTACTTATCGAAGGCATGCAGCCTGCCTCAACGGTATACGCTGGCCATCAGTTTGGTGGTTATACTCCGCAGCTGGGTGACGGTCGAGCCTTGCTACTTGGTGAAACAGTAAACGCGCAAGGTGAGTACTGGGAACTGCAACTTAAAGGTTCGGGTTTAACGCCTTTCTCTCGCCAAGGAGATGGTAAGGCAGTATTACGTTCTAGCATTCGCGAGTTTTTAGCTAGTGAAGCCATGGCCGCTTTGGGCATTGCAACAACCCGCGCATTAAGCTTAACGGTAGGTAGCGGTTTAGTGCAGCGTGAACGCTTTGAAAAAGAAGCTATGCTGCTACGTATGGCGCCTAGCCATATTCGTTTTGGTCATTTTGAATACCTGTATTACCAGCAACAAACTCAACCATTAAAACGCTTAGTAGACTTTTGCTTAAACCATTATTTTAGTGATTGTTTAACTGCCGAAAATCCGGTGCTAGCTATGTTAGAACAAGTTGTGGATAGCACCGCGTTGATGATTGCTAAGTGGCAGGCCGAAGGCTTTTGTCATGGTGTAATGAATACCGACAACATGTCGATTTTGGGCTTAACCATCGATTATGGCCCTTATGGGTTTTTAGATGACTACAACCCTAGACACGTGTGTAACCATAGCGACCATTATGGGCGTTATGCCTTTAATCAGCAGCCCGCTGTAGGTTTATGGAACTTACAACGTTTGGCACAAGCCTTGTCTGACTATGTACCCAGCGCTAAAACCGAGCCGCTTTGGATACGCTACCAGCAGAAAATCAATCAACATTACCAGCAGTTGATGCTGAATAAGTTAGGTTTAAGCCAGTGGCAAGATGACGATGAACAACTATTAGGTTTACTGCTTAAAGTTATCGCCGAACAAAAGGCTGATTACCACCAAAGCCTGCGTGCCTTGGCGCAGCAGCAAAACCAATTAACTAAACAATTGCCTGATGCTTGGCAGGCTTGGTTGAAGTTGTACCGCCTGCGCTGTCAGCAAAGTGATGTTGATGAGCAACAGCGGATATCAGGTATTCAGCAACACGTGCCTTTATACATATTGCGCAACTACTTGGCGCAGCAGGTGATAGAACAAGCGGAAAGTGGCAGTTATGAGCAGTTGCGCCAGCTGCATCAGGTACTCAATACTCCGTTTACTGAGCAAGCCGATGCTCAGCATTTTGCGGCTCCACCACCCGCTTGGGGCAAGTGCTTGGAGATATCATGCAGCAGCTAGCAAATGGCATAGAAGTATTATCGGAGCATGCGGTAGTTACTATTGCTAAGCAGTTCTCCGAATCTCAGTTTTTGGCTAATGCGCAGCAGTTTGTAAAGCAGCAACAATGGCAACACGCTTTTGTTGAACAAGGTGCCGATTGGCAAGTTTTAGGTTTTTATATTGAACAACAGTTATGGTGGTTTCGTTACGATGCACTAAGTCAGGGCGCTTGGTTTGAATGCGCCAATAGTGAGCATTTTCTCACGAGCTCTGCCCCATTATTGGTTGCCTTAAATCATGCCAATTTTGACTAAACAAAATTATATTTTTAGGCTGATTAAAATGTGATCCATTACAAGGTTTCCCGCAGGCTTATCTTCTATATTAATCCACCTGCCAACGTTGAGTTGTTTATTAATTCACCGTAAGGCCGCGAAAAGCAATGTCACGGAATGATGTTTTCCACAATAAGGGAACTGTTTGCTGCTCCAATTTCTTGCCTTTCTTTATATGTAAGTTACTGAATTAAAACTTATTTGTTGTTTTCTATTTAGCTTGTGAATTTTTCGCGAGAGAATTGCTGCTGTTTGTTAACAGAGTTATCCACAATTTGTAGCAGGCTATTACGCTTAGCTCTGGTGCATTTAGGGTGGCTGTGGCATCATCGAGCGCAATGAAAATCTGAACGATGGATCACGGTAATGGCAACCCTTCCCGACCAACCCCTAGTGCTTGTTGACGGCTCTTCTTATCTTTATCGCGCTTACTACGCTCCTCCTCATCTAACTAACTCTAAAGGTGAAGCCACCGGCGCAGTTTATGGCGTGGTGAACATGCTACGCAGTTTGCTTAAGCAATTTAAGCCAGAGCACATTGTGGTGGTGTTTGATGCCAAGGGTAAAACCTTTCGTGACGACATCTATAAAGAATACAAAGCCAATCGCCCTTCTATGCCGGATGATTTGCGCAGTCAAATTGCCCCTTTACACGCAGTAATTAAAGCGATGGGTTTGCCTCTAGTCGCCATTGAAGGTGTTGAAGCCGATGATGTTATTGGCACCTTGGCTAAGCAAGCTTCGGCCGAGAACAAAGCGGTAGTGATTAGCACTGGCGATAAAGACATGGCGCAGCTGGTGGATGAAAATATCACCTTGATTAATACCATGACCGATACGGTGATGGATCGTGCTGGCGTTATCGATAAGTTTGGCGTACCGCCGGAGCTGATTATTGATTACTTAGCGCTAATGGGCGACAAAGTAGATAACATTCCTGGCTTACCTGGGGTGGGTGAGAAAACTGCTTTGGCCATGTTGCAAGGCATTGGTGGCGTGGATGACTTATTGGCCGACCCAGACGCGGTTGCACCATTAGGTTTTCGCGGCTCTAAAACCATGCCTAAAAAGTTGCGTGAACATGCCGAAGATGCCCGTTTATCCTATTTATTAGCCACCATTAAATGTGATGTTGAAGTCGGTTTTAGCATGGATGACATGTTGCGTACCGAAGAAGATAAAGATGCGCTGATTAAATTATTCGGTGAATTGGAGTTTAAGCGCTGGCTGAGTGAAGCGCTTAGCCCATCAAGTAACAGCGCCGCAGCAGAACCAAATGCTGAGGCCGAAGTGGTTGCTCCTGCTGTTGAGCTTAAAGGTGAGTACGAGACTATTCTTACTAAGCAGCAGTTTGAAGAATGGTTTGAACGCTTAAATAGCGCTGAGCTTATCGCTATTGATACCGAAACCACCTCGCTTAACTACATGCAAGCTGAACTAGTGGGTTTATCTTTTGCCGTTGAAGCAGGCAAAGCGGCTTACTTACCGGTAGCTCACGATTATTTAGATGCGCCTGAGCAACTAGAGCGTGACTGGGTATTAGCGCAGCTTAAACCATTATTGGAAGATCCTAATAAAGCGAAAGTTGGCCAAAACCTTAAGTACGATGCCAGTGTGCTTGCACGCTACGACATTTCGCTCAAAGGCATTAAGTACGACACCATGTTGGAGTCCTATGTGCTCAATAGCACCATTACTCGCCACGATATGGACTCGTTGTCGTTGCAGTACTTGCAACACAAAACCATCAAGTTTGAAGACATCGCGGGTAAAGGCGCTAAACAGCTTACCTTCAATCAAATTGAACTTGAAACAGCAGCACCTTATGCAGCAGAAGATGCAGACGTTACCTTACGCTTACACCAAACTCTGTGGGCCAAGCTAGAGAAAGAGCCAAAGCTGAAAAGCTTATTCGAAGAAGTCGAGTTGCCTTTGGTCAGTGTATTATCGCAAACCGAGCGTCAAGGCGTGCGTATTGATAGCCAACGCTTAGCACAGCATAGTTTGTCTTTAGGCGAGCGTATCGACGGTTTAGAGAAGCAAGCACATGAACTAGCCGGTGAACCATTTAACTTAGGTTCCCCTAAGCAGCTGCAAACCATTTTGTTTGAAAAAATGGAATTGCCAGTCATTAAGAAAACCCCAAAAGGAGCGCCGTCTACTGCCGAAGAAGTGCTGCAAGAACTGGCGTTAGATTACAGTTTACCAAAAGTGATTTTAGAATATCGAAGCCTGTCTAAGCTAAAATCTACTTACACCGACAAATTGCCTAAAATGGTAGAGCCAAGCACTGGCAGAGTGCATACCTCTTATCATCAAGCGGTAACAGCAACGGGGCGCTTCTCATCTACCGATCCTAACTTGCAAAATATTCCTATTCGTCATGAAGAAGGACGTAAAGTACGTCAGGCTTTTGTACCTGCCGATGGTTACAAACTTGTCGCGATAGATTATTCACAAATTGAGCTGCGTATCATGGCGCATCTTTCTCAGGACGCTGGTTTGCTAAAAGCCTTTGCTGCCGGAGAAGACATTCATAAAGCCACTGCTGCAGAAGTATTTGGTAAAGAGCTAGAAGCAGTGAGCGGTGATGAGCGCCGCAGTGCCAAGGCGATTAACTTTGGCCTAATTTACGGTATGAGCGCCTTTGGTTTAGCCAAGCAGTTAGGCATTGCTCGAGCCGATGCGCAAAACTACATGAATCGTTATTTTGAGCGCTACCCTGCGGTGTTGGACTACATGGACAGCACCCGAGATTTTTGCCAAGAACACGGATATGTAGAAACCTTATTTGGCCGCCGCTTGTATTTGCCCGAAATTAATTCGCGTAACGGTATGCGTAAAAAAGCTGCTGAACGTGCTGCGGTAAACGCGCCAATGCAAGGAACCGCTGCCGACATTATTAAAAAGGCAATGATTGCGGTTGCTCAATGGCTAGATACTCAACCCAGTGAGCATTGTAAGATGTTAATGCAGGTTCACGATGAACTGGTATTTGAAGTATTAGAAAGCGAGTTGGATAAAGTTGTACCGAAGCTTACCGAGCTGATGGAGCAGGCAGTGACACTAGATTTACCACTCGTTGCCGAATCAGGTATTGGTGAAAACTGGGATGAAGCTCACTAGAGCTACATAGTGGAAGATAGCAAAGGAGGCGATGGCCTCCTTTTTTTTGCCTCAAGATTTTGCGAATTTTGGTAATTATGAAAACCTTTTTGCGTAATTTAAAAACCAACGTATACCTCTAAAGTGAAATTTCCTTACAGAAAGTGCTTTATTTTTCATCGATGATCCTCTAGAGTAACTCTTGTAGGGTACAGAGGTAAGATGTTCTATCTTTCAGACCTTTATTTCACGTAGTTGAAAAAGGCTATTTTGCCGCCCCGATGGGTTTCCATCGGGGCGTTTTTTTGTCTTAATGCCAGTGATTGCCTGCCTTCTCTCTTATTTTTTAAACTCCTTTATGCTCCTTGTCTAAGAGGGGGCTCTAGCTGTTGTTTCTTATTTTCTGATATTTGGTTGCTAAATTACGATATTTGGGAATTTTGTGTTCAAAATGCCACTGCTTGATGGTGTTTGATTGCTGTCGGTCTAAGGACTGGATGAATAACAAAAGCTTCTATGAAAGAAAATTGCACATTTTTAGAAAATTTTGTGAACTAATCGATTTTCAGAGAGTCATAATTAGTGCAATTGGAATAATAGTGCTTTCAGTTTTTAAGAATTTCTTTTCTTACATGCCTCATCGGACGATGGGGCTTTTTTTGCCTGCTGTTTAGTGCTGAGAGGTGCTGGTTTAGGCTCTGGATAGAAAAACGCCACGTTAAAGTGGCGTTTGGATTTAGCTAATAACTTGCTTACTCGTAGTAAGGCTTAATCACTTCAATCTTGCCGTTATCGTCAATGTTCAGCTCAGCCATCTTAATGCTGCGTAAGTGGGTTTGACCAGCCGACAAAGTGCTGTCGTGGTAGAACAAGAACCACTTGTCTTGGTACTTCACAATCGAGTGATGAGTTGTCCAACCTAGTACAGGCTCTAAGATAACGCCTTCATAGCGGAACGGCCCATAAGGTGAGTCACTGCTCGCGTAAGCAATTTTGTGGGTATCGCCTGTAGAGTAAGAGAAGTAGTAACGGCCGTTGTGCTTGTGCATCCATGGGCCTTCAAAATAGCGGCGTTCGTTGTCACCTGCTAGTAGCACATCGCCATTCTCATCGACAATTTCGATTTCCTTCGGCGTTTCAGCAAACTCCAGCATATCGTCAGTCATTTTAGCCACTAAGGGTTTTAGCGCTGGTTGGTCGTCGGCAGGGAACTGCTCTTCACCAAACTCGCCGTTGCGCCAGTTTTGTAATTGGCCACCCCATAAACCGCCAAAATACATGTAGTGACTACCGTCTTCGTCTTTGAATACTGCAGGGTCGATGCTAAAGCTGCCTTTAATCGCTTCTGCTTGAGGAGTGAAAGGTCCTTCAGGCTGATCGCCAACTGCTACGCCAATTTGGAAAATGCCATCGTAGTTGCGCGCAGGGAAGTATAAGTAGTACTTGCCATCTTTTTCTGCAGCGTCTGGCGCCCACATTTGTTTCTCTGCCCAAGGCACGTCTTTTACATCTAGCGCGTTACCATGGTCGGTGACTACGCCAAAAGGACGGTCTAATGAGAAAACATGGTAATCACGCATGTCAAAGTGATCGCCGTTGTCATTTAGTGGCTGACCGTTATCTACATCGTGAGAGGGATATACGTAAAGCTTGCCGTTAAATACATGGGCTGAAGGATCGGCGGTATACATATGCGTCACTAAGGCGCCACTAATCGGCTTTAGCTGATCGGCACGTGCTTTATCTGCTGCGGTTACCGCTTCCGCATCACTGATCTCGCTAGGTTCTTCTACCCTAGTCTTCGTTGCGTCATTCACGCTCATGGTATTTCCTCATTAAGTTTTTGCGTCAGTATAACGATCTCAAACTTGATAAGTTTTACGTTCTTCGGTAGCCCAATTGTAAAATTTGTCCCGCAAGCACAATTTGTCATTAAACTATGATCAAGTGCACAAGCAGTGGGATATTTCATGAAACACCATGAAATAAATGACGCGCGCTATGATGCGCTGGTTTGCTTTAAAAAGGAGTAAAGGTTGGAAGGTGAAAAGGAGCTCGCCGAAGCAGCGAGCATAGTCCGTCAGTTTATTCAGCGTCGCTTGGGGAATTTTCTAGATGTTCATCAAACCATCCCACTAAGGTGTTTTGGAGCACGTCTAAACCTTGTTTTTTCAAAGAAGAAAAAGCTTCTACTCGAACATTGCCACCAAATGCCTTAGCAGTCTCACGGCCCTTCAAAATCGCTGTTTTACGCGCGCCTTGTTTTAACTTGTCTGATTTAGTTAAAAGCGCGAGTACTGGCAATTCACAATCTACAGCCCATTGGATTAGACCAGCATCGGTATCTTTGAATGGATGGCGAATATCCATTAATACCACGATGCCTTTTAAGCTTTGGCGATCTTGTAAGTATTCAGAAAGTGACTTTTGCCACTGCTTTTTAACTTCCTCTGGTACTTGAGCAAAACCGTAGCCAGGTAAGTCAATTAGGCGAAAACCTTCGGATATTTCAAAAACGTTAATTAATTGAGTTCGACCTGGTGTTTTACTGGTTCGTGCTAAGCTTTTTTGACGAGTAAGGGTATTTAAAGCACTAGACTTACCCGCGTTTGAGCGTCCTGCAAAGGCGATTTCAATTCCACTATCTTCAGGCATAGCCTGAATATTAGGCGCGCTAGTTATGAAGTGGGTGTTTTGAAAATGATATTGCGCCATGGTTATGTTGAGCTCCACAAGGAAATTAGGGTAATACATTACGTTTTTGGCAAAATTGTGTAAAATAATGCCGTTACTGGACTCGCTAAGTGTATCATGGGCACCAGTGTGTGGTTTGGAATAATACTAATAAATGGAATGTCATGAAAAAACTTACCTTAGTTTTAATGTTAATGGCGGGTGTTGCCAGTCCGGTTTGGGCAAAGGGAGATGCTGCTGCTGGAGAGCAAAAAGCTGCAACTTGTAAAGCTTGTCACAATGACCAAGGTGAAGCTGCTGGTTATCCTAAATTAGAAGGCCAACACGCAGGCTACTTGGTTAAACAGTTAAAAGAATTTAAAGCCGGCGCTGCTAGCGGCGGTAAAGAAGGGCGCAACAACGCCGTAATGGGTGGTATGGCTTTGCCATTGTCTGAGCAAGACATGGAAGACTTAGCAGCCTATTATTCTGGCCAAGCGATGAGCCCAAATACCACTGCCCCAGAATATGTTGAAGCCGGTCAAATGCTTTACATGGGTGGCGATTTAGAACGTGGTATTGCTGCTTGTACTGCTTGTCATGGCCCACGAGGTGTTGGCCAAAGCTTAGCTGGCTTCCCACGAATTTCGTCGCAATATGCTGGTTACATTAAATCGCAATTGGAAATGTTCCGCAGCGGTGAACGTGACAACGACTTAAACGGTATGATGCGCGATGTTGCCGCTAAACTAAGTGATAAAGATATCGAAATATTGTCGCAATACTTAGGTGGCTTACACTAAGGTTTATCTGGGCAGCGCCCGCTGCCCAGCTGTTTTTGATTTATTATTCGCCATCTTCGTTCTAAGTGTTACACTTGCGCCCCTAAAAAATACGGCAAGGTGTTGATTGGTGAAATGCCCACTCTGTAGTGCCACATCATCCAAGGATTTTTATCGCAATAAACGTTGCCAATACTGGCATTGTTCAGAATGTGATTTGATCTTTGTAGACCCCGACGATGTACTCAGTACTGAAGCTGAAAAAGCCCAATATGACTTGCACAATAATGACCCGCAAGACCAAGGCTATTTAAACTTTTTACGGCGTTTAAGTGAGCCAGTGCTAAGTAAACTCACAGAGCCCGTTGTTGGCTTAGATTTTGGCTGTGGCCCAGGGCCGGCGCTGTGTGAATTGTTGGCGCAAGCAGGGCATCAGTTACTGAACTATGATCCAATATATTACCCCGATGAGCAGCGCCTAACCGAGACTTATCGCTTGGTCACTAGCAGCGAAGTGGTGGAGCATTTTAACCACCCAGCTCAGTCTTGGAAGCTGTTAACAGGCCTAGTGGCCGAAGCGGGGTTATTGGCCGTAATGACAAAACGCCATTGGGGAACGGAAGTGTTTCCACAGTGGCATTATAAAAATGATCCTACCCATGTAGCGTTTTACAGTGATAAAACCTTTACTTGGTTAGCTAATCATTATCAGATGAGATTGGAGATAGTTGGCCCCGACGTGGCGCTATTTCACAGAGGTAAATAAAATGTCTAGAAAAAAGAATCGTAAAGGCGGCTTAATTGGGGTGCGTAAAGACCCTGACTTTAAAGCTAAACGTGTTACTGCGCCGGATCGTAAAAAAATAGGTAAGGGCAAAGCCTCGGGCAGTCGTCAGCAAGAAGCAGAGTTAGTGCAGCAGCAAGCCGCTAATTCCCAGAAAAAAGACCCGCGCCACGGCAGTAAAGAGCCTGTAGTACTCGGTGTTGCCAAGCCTGCAGATAAACCTGCAGCTAAGCCCGCTAAAGCTAAAGCTAAAGCAAAAGCTAAAGTTGAACTCACACCTGAGAAAGAACTGGCGATGTTAGAAGCTGATACGCGTCTTGAAAGTCTTATCGATGTGTTAGATGAAGGCGGCGAAATTAGCAAACAAGAGCAGCAGTGGGTGGATAAACAATTAGCACGTCACGCTGAATTGCTAGCCGAACTAGGTTTGTCGGAAGAAGCCGAAGAAGCGGAAGCTTTAGATGATGATGAGCAATTATGGCGTTCATTAAATAGTTCTTCCTTGGATCAATATAAGGATTAGTCTTGATGGTTTGGTTAGCTGTCGCCGCAGTTATTATTGTTTCAGCCTTAGCCATTTATGCCGCCTTATTAGTAGGGCGCTTAATGGGGCAACAAAAAGTGATTAAAAACGCGGTTGCTAAGCGTAATCAAAACTTGGTAACCGATATTCGCTACATAGCAAAAGCCATGCAGGAAGACCGTTGTGGTTTGTCTGAGGGTGTGATCCGCATCAGCAATCTGTTGATTGCTTTGCAAACTCCGCAGCTAATTGATTGGGCGCAGCGCTACCCTGCTGTTTTTCAGTTATATAATGCGGTAAAAGAGTTACCCACTCATGAGGCGCGCAACAAACTGCCTTTGCAGCAGCGAATGCGCCAAGATCTGCAGCGTGAAGCAGAAGAAAAAGCCTTAGAGAAACAAATATTACAAGAAGCTGAAGCACTGGAACAACTCAGTGCCAAGGCACTCTAGGAGAGCACGTAAATGTCAGTAGCAATGGTGGATTGGGATCAGCAACTGATCGAGAAGTATAACTACTCGGGCCCGCGTTACACCTCTTACCCCACTGCCCTTGAGTTTAACGAAAACTTTGGTGAGCAAGAGTTTGGCATTGCTTGTGATAAGTTTCCTGAACGTGATTTATCGCTGTATGTGCACATCCCGTTTTGCCATAAGTTGTGTTACTACTGTGGTTGTAACAAGGTGATTACCCGTCATCAGCATAAGGCAGATATTTACTTAGACTATCTAGAACAAGAAATTCAGCTGCAAGCGCCACGTTTTAAGCAACGTAAAGTAAGCCAAATGCATTGGGGCGGCGGTACGCCTACTTATCTAGAGCCAGAGCAGCTTAAGCGCTTAACTAGTAAGCTATTTAGTCAGTTTGAATTTGCCGATAATGCCGAAGTTAGCATTGAGGTCGACCCACGCGAAATAGAACTTTCTACGATTAACCTGCTGGCTGAACTGGGCTTCAATCGCTTGAGCTTAGGTGTGCAAGATTTTAACAAGCAAGTGCAACAGGCAGTTAATCGCGAACAAGACGAAGCGTTTATTTTTGCCTTGGTAGAGCGCGCTAAGCAAGTTGGTTTTAATTCGGTAAATATTGACCTTATTTATGGTCTTCCGCATCAAACACGTGCGAGTTTCCAACAAACCTTAAGTCGCGTGCTGGATTTAAATCCAGACCGTTTGTCGGTATTTAATTATGCCCACTTGCCCAGTCGTTTTGCAGCGCAACGTAAAATAGATGAAAGCGCCATGCCAAGCAGCGACGAGCGTTTAGGCATTTTGCGCGATAGCATCGAGTTTTTAACTACTCACGGCTATCAGTTTATTGGCATGGATCATTTCGCTAAACCTGATGATGAACTAGCGATTGCTCAAAGTAAGGGTGAGTTACACCGTAATTTTCAGGGCTACACCACCCAAGGCGAAGCCGACTTACTGGGTTTAGGGGTGTCTTCTATTTCGATGTTGGGTGACGCTTACAGCCAAAACCAGAAAGATCTTAAAACCTACTACGCGCAAATCGACCAACAGGGGCATGCACAGTGGAAGGGAATTGCACTCAATCAAGATGATTTAATTCGTCGCGAATTGATTAAGACCCTGATATGCAATTTTCAACTGAGTTTTAAAGATATAGAGCAGCAGTTTGATTTAGATTTCCAGCAATACTTTGCTGAAGATATGCAGCTGCTAAAACCTTTTGTTGAAGATGGCCTAGTTAGTTTAAGTGCCGATGCCTTGCAGGTAACCAACAAAGGACGCTTGCTGATTCGTAACATTTGCATGTGCTTTGATGTGTACTTTAGAAGCCAAGCGCGGCGCCAGCAATTCTCAAGAGTGATATAACATTGCGGAGCTTAGGCTCCGCTTTTTGTTAGTGGCTTAAACACTCGTGGTAAGAGTCGGCCAGTTGTTGCAGCAATTCAAAGTAGCCGTTTTTGTCATTGCTTACGCTAATCCCTAGAGGGTCGAGCAAGCTAATTTGCGCACCACTATGTTGGCTAATGCTTTCTAGCAATGCACCATCAAATTGGGGTTCAGCAAAGATACATTTGGCTTTGCCTTGCTCTAACTGCTGGCGAATATTCAGCAAGCTTTTAGCGCCAGGACGACGCTGCGGGTTAATGGTAAATTCACCTAAACGATTTAAGCCAAACTCGCGTTCAAAATAACTATAACCATCGTGAAAAACAAAATAGCCTTGCTGTTTTACCGCTTGGAGTTGCTGATTAATATCGCTCACTACCTTTGCTAGCTCTTGATTAAAGCGTTCAAGCTGCTGCTCTAATTTGGCTTTATCTTCGGGCATTTTAGCAATTAACTGCTCGGTAATTGCAGCGGCAATAAGCTTAGCTTCATTGGGGCCTAACCAAATGTGCGGGTCTACTTCATGGTGGTGGTCACCATGGTGGTGATCGTGGCCTTCATCGCCATCAATTAGTTCTAGCTGGGGTATGTCTAGCAGCGCTAGTTGGCTGGCACTGGTTTGGCTAAGCGGTTTACTTAAGAATGGCTCTAGCTCTTCACCTACCCAAATAACTAAATCGGCCTGGCGCAATGCACGTACATCCGATGGACGCAGCGCATAATCGTGCGGCGATACATTGGGGCTTACTAGGTAATCAACATTGAGTTCACCTTCACTTAAGCTACTAACAATGAGTTGCAAAGGTTTAATACTAACTAAGATGTTTGGGCTAGTGGCCCAGCTTGGTATAGCGAAGAACATCAGAACAAAAAGCAGGTTACGCATACAAGATTTTGAGAGTGATTTGGTAAAATAATACGATAGTGTAACATCTAGTGTAGAATAGCGCGCCCTAGTAAACGCCACTGGGGCTTATTCAGCTAGTTATCTATAGGATGCAGGATTGACCACTTTACTTTCGCTTAACAATATTTGCGTTAGCTTTGACCAGCGCATGGTTCTCGACCATGTCTCGTTGGAGTTGAACCGTGGTCAAATTACCACATTAATTGGCCCTAACGGTGCCGGTAAAAGCACCTTGATTAAGGTTATTTTGGGCCTTATTTCTGCAGACTCAGGTGATATTACTCGTGCTTCAAAGCTACGTATTGGTTATGTACCGCAAAAAATCAGTTTAGATGAATCGTTCCCACTCACCTTGGAGCGCTTTCTTAAGCTAGCTCGGCATTCTTCTAAGCCAGGTTTAACTAAGGTTATTCGCCAGCTTAGTATTGATAGCTTGCTAAAGCGGCAAATGGTGCGTTTGTCTGGCGGCGAAATGCAGCGAGTATTGTTGGCGCGGGCCTTGTTGGGTGAGCCGCAACTGCTGGTATTAGACGAACCCGTGCAGGGAGTCGACATCTCTGGGCAGATAGAGCTTTATCAATTGATTGCTGATATCGCCCAGCAAATGGGGTGCGGGGTGCTGTTGGTCTCTCATGATTTGCATTTGGTAATGGCGGGCACCGACCATGTAATTTGTTTAAATCACCATGTTTGCTGTCATGGGGAGCCCGAGAGCGTGGCTCAACATCCAGAATTCGCACGGCTTTTTGCGCAAAACGAACGCCAACAGCTTGCCGTTTATACCCATCACCATGTTTGTGACGATCACGACCATAACCACAATCATCAGCCAAGCACTGAAGAGAACAACTAGCACATGGACGATTTTTTAGTAAATGCTTTATTGGCAGGCTTAGGTATTGCGGTATTAGCGGGGCCGCTGGGCTCATTTATGGTGTGGCGCCGTTTAGCTTATTTTGGCGATACCTTGGCGCATGCCTCGTTATTAGGGGTAGCGCTAGGTTTATGGTTGCAAATCAACCCGGTGATAGCGGTGGTCTTTAGCGGGGTTATGCTGGCTATAATTTTGTTATCACTGCAACGCTACAAGCAACTAGCCAGTGATACTTTACTGGGGATTATGGCGCATTCGGCTTTGTCTTTAGGTTTAGTCGTGGTTGCCTTAATGGACAATGTGCGCATTGACCTAATGGCCTATTTGTTTGGTGATTTGCTAGCGGTAACTCAACAAGATTTATTGTGGATTTGGGGCGGCGGTGCCTTAGTGCTTGGCTTATTGCTGAGCCAGTGGAACAAGCTATTATCGGCCACGGTGAATGAGCAAATCGCCGAGGTGGAAGGCGTAAACGTGGGCATGATGCGTGCGCTGCTGTTGCTATTATTGGCGGTGGTTATTGCAATAGCCATGAAAATAGTTGGCGCATTAATTATTAGTTCGCTGTTGTTGATTCCTGCTGCAACGGCCCGTCGTTTAAGCCGCTCTCCCGAGCAAATGGCATTGTTTGCCATCGCCTTTGGCGCTATCTCAGTAGTGCTTGGTTTGTGTTTGTCTTGGTATCAAGATACGCCTGCGGGGCCATCGGTAGTGGTATGCGCCGCGCTGCAATTTTTATTAGTTCATAGTTTAGTTAAAGTGCAAAAATAATGGCCGACTCTTTAGTTACTCCAGTAAGTGATTCAATTGAGCAAGCCGTTGCCACACTTAAGCAAGGCTTGGTATTAGCCTACCCAACAGAAGCGGTTTACGGCCTTGGCTGTGACCCCGATAAGCAAGCGGCAGTAGAACAAATTTTGGCAATAAAACGCCGGCCTGTTGAAAAGGGGCTTATATTGCTCGCCTCCGAGTTAGAGCAACTATTGCCTTACATCGATTATGCTGCGTTATCTGCCGAACAGCAGCAGCTGTTAGTGAGTGTTCAAGCGCGGCCAACTACTTGGTTAGTGCCAGTATCTACCAAAACACCAAAGTGGATTAGTGGGCAGTTTAGCTCAGTGGCGGTGCGGTTAACTCAGCATCCTGTTGTTGCAAAGCTATGTGCCGGTTTAGGTAAGCCAATTGTGTCTACTTCGGCCAATTACAGTGGCGAAGCCCCGGCCGAAACTGCGCAGCAAGCGGCTAAGTTGCAGGGCTTGGGTTTGGCATTAGACGGAGCGTTGGGCGCCGCTAAACAAACTAGCCAAATAAAAGACATTTTTACTGGGCAAGTGATCCGCGCCTAGATTGAATACAGGAAGCCTTATGCAAGACGTTGATATCGAAGCCGTTCGCCAATTCTTTCTCACGCTACAACAATCCATCTGTCAGCAACTAGAATCACAAGATGGCGCAGGAACATTTTTGCATGATGATTGGCAGCGTGACCCAGCCGAGCATAAAGGCTTAACTGGCGAGGGCCGTACTCGGGTGCTTACTAATGGTAAGGTATTTGAGCAAGCGGGAGTCAACTTCTCTCATGTTTGCGGCAAAGAAATGCCAGCTTCCGCTACCGCACAGCGCCCAGAGTTGGCTGGCCGTCACTTTGAAGCGATGGGGGTCTCCTTGGTGATTCACCCAAACAATCCGATGGTACCTACTTCACATGCTAACGTGCGCTTCTTTGTGGCAGAAAAAGAAGGTGAAGAACCAATTTGGTGGTTTGGTGGTGGTTTCGATTTAACCCCGTATTACGGCTTTGATGAAGATTGTATCTCGTGGCATCAAACCGCAGCTGATTTATGCCAACCCTTTGGTGAAGATGTTTATCCTAAATATAAAGCTTGGTGTGATCGTTATTTCTTCCTAAAACATCGTAACGAAACGCGGGGTGTAGGAGGCTTATTTTTTGATGATCTCAATGAAGCTGGTTTTGCCCAGAGTTTTGCTTTTACTCAAGCTGTTGGCGAGGGCTTCTTAAATGCCTATTTGCCGATTGTAGAGCGACGTAAAGACAGCCCGTTTGGCGAGCAACAACGAGATTTTCAATTGTATCGTCGTGGCCGCTATGTTGAGTTTAATTTGGTTTACGATCGCGGAACCTTGTTTGGCCTGCAATCGGGTGGTCGTACGGAATCCATCTTAATGTCCTTACCGCCCTTGGTGAAGTGGCAGTATAACTGGCAGCCGGAATCAGGTAGCCCAGAAGAGCGTTTATATCAACGTTATTTGGTTCCGCAAAACTGGTTAGAGATGGCGAGCTAAACACTGTAAAAAAACCGACTTATTTTCTTGCAAGAATGTCGACTATGGATTAATTATTTTAACTGTTGGGTTTTACGTCCCCCACTTTTGATGATTTTTTTTTAGTTGAGTCTGAGCTATGAATGGATCGTTTTCGGCAAAACGCCGATTTGCAGATGATAAAAACTTTCGCCGCGGCTTTTCTCGCAGCGGCGCCTTCACCATTAAAGAAGCCGAGTTACTTGAGCGCTGCGGTAGCGCGTTTAAAGAGCTTGATGAATCTATCCGCGAGCCCGTGGATGATATTGAATCTCATTTTGTATCGGTATGCCGTGGCGATGCCGAGCCCGAAACCGCTGAGCAGAAGGTCTGGCTTAAATATAAAAAGCTTACTGGCCGCAAAGCATTTCATGGTTTAGTGAGTAATCCGCCTAAAGCCAGTGTGACCGAAACAGCCGCTAACAGCGATGATGACGATGTTGAAGAGGTAGATGGTCCCGAGATTGACGACGAAGATTAATTATTGCGCCGTTACTGGGTTAATTTTTCAACTTTGTACTTTGGCTTTTTCTTAAAGCCTTGTTAAGGTGCGTTATTATTTGTTTTAGTAGCGCACCTAATGGATTTATACGCAGTATTTGGCAACCCAATTAGCCAGTCGAAGTCTCCTTTCATTCATACTTTGTTTGCTCGCCAAACCCAGCAGCAGTTAAGTTATACCGCCATTGAACCAGCAGAAGACGGCTTTGCAGACGCTCTTGCTAAATTTTGGCAAGAAGGCGGGAAGGGCTGCAATGTTACTGCGCCATTTAAAGAGCAAGCTTTCCAAGCTGCACAGCAACATACCGAGCGGGCTTTATTAGCTGGAGCGGTGAACACGCTAAAATTAACCGATGACGGTATTATTCTTGGCGATAATACCGACGGCGCTGGGTTAGTTGCAGATTTAATTGCCAACTTCGGCGAACTAAAAGATTTGCGTGTATTGTTGTTAGGCGCGGGCGGTGCTGCGCGTGGGGTAATCCGTCCTTTATTAGATGAGCAAATTAGCGAGCTGGTAATTGTTAACCGCACGGTGGCTAAAGCCGAAGCGCTTGCCGAGCGCTTTAGTGAGTTTGGTAAGGTCTCTAGTAGTTCTTTCGAAGACTTGTCAGGTCAGTTTGATATCATCATTAACTCTACTTCGGCAGGCCTTAAGGGGCAGCTTCCGCCATTAAAGGCACAGTTAATTCAAGCCACCACTCGATGTTATGACATGACCTACTCAGCCGATGTTACCGCCTTTAATGCTTGGGCCGCAGAGCAAGGAGCAGCAAAAGTGGTTGATGGTTTAGGCATGCTGGTGGGCCAAGCCGCCGAAAGCTTCACCGTTTGGCGCGGTATTCGTCCTGGTTTTCGTCAGGTGTTACGCGAATTACGCCGCAACCTTAGTCGTTAGCCCTTATCTCCATTCCTATGTGTGGAATGTTGTCTTCAAGGTAGGGCTCGCTGCAGATAACAAAACCAAGGCCTTGATAGAAATCTTCCAGATAGCGTTGTGCAGAAATGTGAATGTTAGCGTTGGGCCAGTGTTGTTGGCATTGGCTTATAGCTTGCTGCATAAGTTGTTGCCCTAGCCCCTTGCCCCTTGCGCTGGCTTTGGTGACAACTCTGCCGATATGAGCACTTAATGGCTCACTGGTATAGATACGTGCATAAGCTACTAGTTCGCCATCTTGATAGGCCATTACATGCTTCGCCTGCAAGTCTTTTCCATCGGCGTCTTGATAGGGGCAATTTTGTTCAACAACAAACACTTCTTCGCGCAGCATCATCATTTGATAAAGCTGTAGGGTATTAAGTTGATTAAAGGCCAAGCATTGCCAAGTTATCATCTAATTTTCACTTGCAGTTTGTCGGTTCAATGGCAACACTTTAAGAACAGCGCGCAGAAAAAACAACTAGTCCAGAACAGCGCGCAGAAAAAACAACTAGTCCGTTGCCGGAGTAAATAAATTATGAATCAAGCCATTATAATAAGTGACGATCAACGTTGGCAGGCTGTTAATCAGTGTGTTGAATTTAGCGCTCAGGTAATGGGTGCGCGAGTGCAATGTGCTGTTCGTAAAACTACCCTCGAGCATTTGGTGGGACTACCGCTAACTAACGACGATAAAATGCTCGAGGCTTATCATAGTGTTCAATTTGATATCGAAGAACTGCTAGAGCAAAAGCTACAGCAGGAAGACTTCGAGCCTAATGGCGAAATTATTGTTTAAGCCTGTTCTTCTAGGTACTTTTGTTTCAGGCGCACGTAGTTGTCGGCCGATTCGCTTAAAAAGGCTTTCTCTTTCTCATTCAAAGGGCGAGCCTGTTTAGCCGGGCTGCCCATATACAAGTAACCAGACTCTAAACGTTTATGAGGCGGTATCAAGCTACCTGCTCCGATCATTACATCATTTTCAACCACCACACCGTCTAACACTATTGCGCCCATGCCCACCAATACACGGTTGCCAATGGTGCAACCATGTAGCATGGCTTTGTGACCTATGGTGACATCCTCACCAATAATCAAAGGGTAGCCATAAGGTGGGTTTTCTGTTTTACGGGTTACGTGCAAAACGCTGCCGTCTTGAACGTTAGAGCGTGCCCCAATTTGAATATGATTCACGTCACCGCGTGCTGCTACCATAGGCCAGATACTTACGTCATCGCCAAGTTTTATCTCACCGTACAATACAGCACTGGGATCTACCCATACTTCTTTACCTAAAATAGGGCTAAATCCAGAAAATGACTTCACACTCATTGCTTACTCCGCTGTCGGTCCTTATATAAAACCCAGCTTACGACATCCCTTCCTCAATACAAATAGTGAGATAGACTTAAATACCAGCAATACGACTAATTAGCTAAGCCATGACTATCTAAAGTATTAGATAGAAAATAGCGCATTGGTGAAAACGAAAGGTATGTTTTGGGCACTTATTTGCCTCTACAGAGAGTGAATATGGCGATTAAAGTGTAATTAATAAGCGTTTGGAGCGAATATTGTTCATAAAGGCAGTTATTTTAATTTTTCTGTAATAAATGCTTGCGCTATAAAATCTGATCCCTATAATGCACCTCCACTGACACGGCACGCAGCGCACTAAAGCGAAGCAAGGCTACGTCAGGGTTAGCAAGGCCTAGGGCTGAGTTGACCGGTTGAAAAACTTCTTCTTAATTAATATTAAAAAGCGGTTGACAGCCACAGAGGAAAGCGTAGAATGCGCACCTCGCTTCGGCAACGAAGCAACGCTCTTTAACAATTTATCAAGCAATCTGTGTGAGCACTCACAGGACCTTAAGCGAAAAAATTAAGCTTAAGTGAACTGGAGTCTTGCACTGTAAAACACAGTAATAATTTCAGTTTTTAACTTTGAGCGAAAAAACTTTTGATTGAAGAGTTTGATCATGGCTCAGATTGAACGCTGGCGGCAGGCTTAACACATGCAAGTCGAGCGGTAACAGAGAGTAGCTTGCTACTTTGCTGACGAGCGGCGGACGGGTGAGTAATGCTTGGGAATATGCCTTTACGTGGGGGACAACAGTTGGAAACGACTGCTAATACCGCATAATGTCTTCGGACCAAAGGAGGGGATGCTTCGGCACCTTTCGCGTAAAGATTAGCCCAAGTGGGATTAGCTAGTTGGTAAGGTAATGGCTTACCAAGGCGACGATCCCTAGCTGGTTTGAGAGGATGATCAGCCACACTGGGACTGAGACACGGCCCAGACTCCTACGGGAGGCAGCAGTGGGGAATATTGCACAATGGGCGAAAGCCTGATGCAGCCATGCCGCGTGTGTGAAGAAGGCCTTCGGGTTGTAAAGCACTTTCAGTCGTGAGGAAGGGGTAGTAATTAATACTTGCTATCTTTGACGTTAGCGACAGAAGAAGGACCGGCTAACTCCGTGCCAGCAGCCGCGGTAATACGGAGGGTCCGAGCGTTAATCGGAATTACTGGGCGTAAAGCGTACGCAGGCGGCTTGTTAAGCCAGATGTGAAATCCCCGGGCTCAACCTGGGAATGGCATTTGGAACTGGCAAGCTAGAGTTTTGTAGAGGGTGGTAGAATTTCAGGTGTAGCGGTGAAATGCGTAGAGATCTGAAGGAATACCAGTGGCGAAGGCGGCCACCTGGACAAAAACTGACGCTCATGTACGAAAGCGTGGGGAGCAAACAGGATTAGATACCCTGGTAGTCCACGCCGTAAACGATGTCTACTAGTTGTCTGTGAGTTTAACTCGTGGGTAACGCAGCTAACGCATTAAGTAGACCGCCTGGGGAGTACGGCCGCAAGGTTAAAACTCAAATGAATTGACGGGGGCCCGCACAAGCGGTGGAGCATGTGGTTTAATTCGATGCAACGCGAAGAACCTTACCTGCCCTTGACATACTGAGAACTTGGAAGAGATTCCTTGGTGCCTTCGGGAACTCAGATACAGGTGCTGCATGGCTGTCGTCAGCTCGTGTCGTGAGATGTTGGGTTAAGTCCCGCAACGAGCGCAACCCCTATCCTTATTTGCCAGCACGTAATGGTGGGAACTCTAGGGAGACTGCCGGTGATAAACCGGAGGAAGGTGGGGACGACGTCAAGTCATCATGGCCCTTACGGGCAGGGCTACACACGTGCTACAATGGCATGTACAGAGGGATGCGAACTCGCGAGAGCAAGCGGACCCCAAAAAGCATGTCGTAGTCCGGATCGGAGTCTGCAACTCGACTCCGTGAAGTCGGAATCGCTAGTAATCGTAGATCAGAATGCTACGGTGAATACGTTCCCGGGCCTTGTACACACCGCCCGTCACACCATGGGAGTGGGCTGCAAAAGAAGTGGGTAGTTTAACCTTCGGGAGGACGCTCACCACTTTGTGGTTCATGACTGGGGTGAAGTCGTAACAAGGTAGCCCTAGGGGAACCTGGGGCTGGATCACCTCCTTATTATGATGCTTAGGTTTTGTGACGTGTTCACACAGATTGCTTGATGAAAAAGAAAAGAGAGAAGTTCTAGTGTGGTGTAGAACCAACGAGAACAGCTACTGCAGTGTCCCGTTCGTCTAGAGGCCTAGGACACCGCCCTTTCACGGCGGTAACAGGGGTTCAAATCCCCTACGGGATACCATTCTCTCTCTTGGTTTGAGAATACAAAGCTAAGCATTTGTTTATATAGTGCTTAGCTTTGGTTTCTTCGAGACCATTGCTCTTTAACAATTTGGAAAAGCTGATAAAAAATATCTCAAGAATATGAGTTTAATAACAAGTGTTCTTGGTATTCAAAAATAAGGTGATCGTACTCGAATGGCAGGACTTATACAGCCTGACCATTCAAGTGATTTAAGCGACAACATTTAGGTGTTGTATGGTTAAGTGACTAAGCGTATACGGTGGATGCCTTGGCAGTCAGAGGCGATGAAGGACGTGTTAATCTGCGATAAGCTGTGTTAAGTCGATAAAAGACGTTATAGACACAGATTTCCGAATGGGGAAACCCACTGCATTTTATGCAGTATCGTAACGTGAATACATAGCGTTGCGAGGCGAACCCGGGGAACTGAAACATCTAAGTACCCGGAGGAAAAGAAATCAACCGAGATTCTGGTAGTAGCGGCGAGCGAACCCGGATTAGCCCTTAAGCTTTTAGGTGATTAGTGGAACATTCTGGAAAGGATGGCGATACAGGGTGATAGCCCCGTACATGAAAATCTACTTTAAGTGAAATCGAGTAGGACGGCACACGTGATATGTTGTCTGAATATGGGGGGACCATCCTCCAAGGCTAAATACTCCTGACTGACCGATAGTGAACCAGTACCGTGAGGGAAAGGCGAAAAGAACCCCTGTGAGGGGAGTGAAATAGAACCTGAAACCGTATACGTACAAGCAGTGGGAGCCCCCTTGTGGGGTGACTGCGTACCTTTTGTATAATGGGTCAACGACTTAATTTCAGTAGCAAGGTTAAGCGAATAGCGGAGCCGTAGGGAAACCGAGTGTTAACTGCGCGCATAGTTGCTGGGATTAGACCCGAAACCCGGTGATCTAGCCATGGGCAGGTTGAAGATTGGGTAACACCAATTGGAGGACCGAACCGACTAATGTTGAAAAATTAGCGGATGACTTGTGGCTGGGGGTGAAAGGCCAATCAAACCGGGAGATAGCTGGTTCTCCTCGAAAGCTATTTAGGTAGCGCCTCGAGCGAATACTGATGGGGGTAGAGCACTGTTAAGGCTAGGGGGTCATCCCGACTTACCAACCCTTTGCAAACTCCGAATACCATCAAGTACTACTCGGGAGACACACGGCGGGTGCTAACGTCCGTCGTGGAAAGGGAAACAACCCAGACCGTCAGCTAAGGTCCCAAAGTGTATGTTAAGTGGGAAACGATGTGGGAAGGCTTAGACAGCCAGGATGTTGGCTTAGAAGCAGCCATCATTTAAAGAAAGCGTAATAGCTCACTGGTCGAGTCGGCCTGCGCGGAAGATGTAACGGGGCTAAACATACCACCGAAGCTACGGGAGCATGCTTGCATGCTCGGTAGAGGAGCGTTCTGTAAGCCGTTGAAGGTGGATCGTAAGGTTTGCTGGAGGTATCAGAAGTGCGAATGTTGACATGAGTAACGATAAAGGGGGTGAAAAGCCCCCTCGCCGAAAGACCAAGGTTTCCTGTCCAATGTTAATCAGGGCAGGGTGAGTCGGCCCCTAAGGCGAGACTGAAAAGTGTAGTCGATGGGAAACAGGTTAATATTCCTGTACTTCGTATAATTGCGATGGGAGGACGGAGAAGGCTAGGCCAGCGTGGCGATGGTTGTCCACGTGAAAGGCAGTAGGCGGTAAACTTAGGCAAATCCGGGTTTACATTACGCTGAGAGTTGATGACGAGTGTCTACGGACACGAAGTGGTTGATGCCCTGCTTCCAGGAAAAGTCTCTAAGCTTCAGATTATACGAAACCGTACCCCAAACCGACACAGGTGGTTGGGTAGAGAATACCAAGGCGCTTGAGAGAACTCGGGTGAAGGAACTAGGCAAAATGGTACCGTAACTTCGGGAGAAGGTACGCTCTTGATGGTGATGGGACTTGCTCCCTAAGCTGCTGAGAGTCGCAGATACCAGTTGGCTGCAACTGTTTATTAAAAACACAGCACTGTGCTAAATCGAAAGATGACGTATACGGTGTGACGCCTGCCCGGTGCCGGAAGGTTAATTGATGTGGTTAGCGTTCGCGCGAAGCTATTGATCGAAGCCCCGGTAAACGGCGGCCGTAACTATAACGGTCCTAAGGTAGCGAAATTCCTTGTCGGGTAAGTTCCGACCTGCACGAATGGCGTAATGATGGCCAAGCTGTCTCCACCCGAGACTCAGTGAAATTGAAATTGCCGTGAAGATGCGGTGTACCCGCGGCTAGACGGAAAGACCCCGTGAACCTTTACTACAGCTTGACACTGAACATTGACCCTACATGTGTAGGATAGGTGGGAGGCTTTGAAGCGTTGTCGCTAGATGACGTGGAGCCGACCTTGAAATACCACCCTTGTAGTGTTGATGTTCTAACGTTGGTCCCTTATCGGGATTGCGGACAGTGTCTGGTGGGTAGTTTGACTGGGGCGGTCTCCTCCCAAAGAGTAACGGAGGAGCACGAAGGTTGGCTAAGTATGGTCGGACATCATACGGTTAGTGCAATGGCATAAGCCAGCTTAACTGCGAGACAGACACGTCGAGCAGGTACGAAAGTAGGTCATAGTGATCCGGTGGTTCTGTATGGAAGGGCCATCGCTCAACGGATAAAAGGTACTCCGGGGATAACAGGCTGATACCGCCCAAGAGTTCATATCGACGGCGGTGTTTGGCACCTCGATGTCGGCTCATCACATCCTGGGGCTGAAGTCGGTCCCAAGGGTATGGCTGTTCGCCATTTAAAGTGGTACGCGAGCTGGGTTTAGAACGTCGTGAGACAGTTCGGTCCCTATCTGCCGTGGGCGTTTGAGAATTGAGGGGAGCTGCTCCTAGTACGAGAGGACCGGAGTGGACGAACCGCTGGTGTTTGGGTTGTTATGCCAATAGCATTGCCCAGTAGCTACGTTCGGAACTGATAACCGCTGAAAGCATCTAAGCGGGAAGCAGGCCTCGAGATTAATTCTCACTAGGACTTTAAGTCCTCTGAAGGGCCGTTGGAGACTACAACGTTGATAGGCAAGGTGTGTAAGTGCTGTGAGGCATTGAGCTAACTTGTACTAATTACCCGTGAGGCTTAACCATACAACACCTAAAGGGTGTTGCTTATAGATACTTTATTTTAGAAACCATGAATACTTGTTAGTGCTCATGAGATGTTTCAGCTTTTTCGAATGTTAAAGACAACAGTTTTTGCCTGGTGGCAATAGCGTTGTGGACCCACCTGACTCCATGCCGAACTCAGAAGTGAAACGCAACTGCGCCGATGATAGTGTGGGGCTTCCCCATGTGAAAGTAGGTCACCGCCAGGCGCCAAATTAGAAACCCAGCTTATAGCTGGGTTTTTATTTCGCTGATATAGCTCAGTTGGTAGAGCGCACCCTTGGTAAGGGTGAGGTCGGCAGTTCGAATCTGCCTATCAGCACCATATTCAATTAAGCCCGGCACTATTGCTGGGCTTTTTTGTTTTTATCGGCCAATTATTGGTCGGTTTATCTGATTAGGTTGGGGCTAATGGCTTCAACTCTAATGACCCAAGCGTGAAATTAGCCTCTTTTTAGCTGTTTTTTACTTGCAGCTTGCGTGGTAACTCTTTGTTTATTATTGTTTTTTTTGATTAAGTTAAACAAAATTTAGACAATCCTACCAATTAAAAAATTAGGGTGTTATAATTTCGCGCCCTTTAATTAGGCAGCCAGAGATCTCAGCGCTAATTGCTGGGGTCAGTTGTAATATATAGCGGAGCACTGAAATGATCCAAATGCAATCTACTATGGACGTGGCGGACAATTCCGGCGCGCGCCTTGTACAGTGTATTAAGGTCCTAGGTGGTTCGCACCGCCGTTATGCACGAATTGGCGACATCATTAAAGTTACTGTTAAGGAAGCAATTCCTCGCGGTAAAGTTAAGAAAGGTGACGTTATGAATGCTGTGGTAGTGCGTACTAGAAAAGGCGTTCGTCGTCCTGATGGTTCTGTAATTCGTTTTGACCGCAATGCAGCGGTTATCTTGAATGCAAACAATCAGCCTATTGGTACTCGTATCTTTGGTCCTGTGACACGTGAACTGCGAAATGAACAGTTCATGAAAATTGTGTCTCTAGCGCCAGAAGTACTTTAAGGAGTCCAAAATGGCTAATAAAATCCAAAAAGGCGATGAAGTAATAGTTATTGCAGGTAAAGACAAAGGCAAACGCGGTAGCGTAACCAAAGTTTTACCTACTGGAAAACTATTCGTTGAAGGCGTGAATGTAATCAAGAAGCACCAAAAGCCAAACCCACAATTGGGTGTTGCTGGCGGTATTGTTGAGAAAGAAGCGGCCCTTGATGCATCAAACGTAGCGATTTTTAACCCTGCCACTGGCAAGGCTGATCGCATTGGTTTCCGATTTGAAGACGACAAAAAAGTTCGTGTATTCAAATCGTCTAATGAAATTGTAAAGTAACTGGAGTTAACGATGGCGAAACTGCATGACCTATATAAGGAAACTGTAACGCCTGAACTCTTAAAGGAGTTCGGTTACAAATCCATCATGCAAGTCCCTCGGATTGAGAAAATCACCCTTAACATGGGTGTGGGTGAAGCGGTTAATGACAAGAAAGTACTAGAGCACGCAATTGCTGATCTAGCGGCTATCTCAGGTCAAAAACCACTTACTACCAAAGCTCGTAAATCTGTAGCAGGCTTCAAAATCCGTGATGGATACCCAATTGGTTGTAAAGTGACTCTACGCGGTGAGCGTATGTGGGAGTTTTTAGAGCGTTTGATTTCGATCGCTATTCCTCGTGTTCGAGATTTCCGTGGTTTGAATGCTAAGTCATTCGATGGCCGTGGTAATTACAGCATGGGTGTACGTGAGCAAATCATCTTCCCTGAAATCGATTATGACAAAGTTGATAAGGTTCGTGGTATGGATATTACTATCACTACTACTGCCGAAACCAACGAGGAAGGCCGCGCTCTGCTGGCTGCCTTTAACTTCCCATTCCGTAAGTAAGGTAGAGTTAGTTATGGCTAAACAATCAATGAAAGCTCGTGAAGTGAAACGTGAAAAAGCCGTTGCTCGCTTCGCGGAAAAGCGCGCTGCGCTTAAAGCGATTATTAGCAGCGTGAACAGCTCTGATGAAGAGCGTTGGGACGCAGTGTTAAAATTGCAATCGTTACCTCGTGATTCAAGTCGGTCTCGTCAGCGTAACCGCTGTAACGTAACTGGCCGCCCACATGGCTACCTACGCAAATTCGGCTTAAGCCGTATTAAATTGCGTGAAGCTATGATGCGCGGTGAGGTTCCTGGCCTTAAGAAAGCCAGTTGGTAATCCACTTAATTACGGAGTAAACGATTATGAGCATGCAAGATCCTATTGCAGATATGTTGACTCGCGTTCGCAACGGTCAATCAGCAAATAAAGTATCTGTTGTTATGCCTTCATCTAAAGTAAAAGTGGCAATTGCTAACTTGTTGCAAGAAGAAGGTTACATCACAGGATACGCTGTGACTGGTGACGTGAAAAAGTCATTAGAAGTTACCCTCAAGTATTTTGAAGGTAAAAAAGTTATTGAAAAGATTGAACGTGTAAGCCGTCCAGGCCTACGCATTTATAAAGGTGCTAAAGACCTACCTAAAGTTATGGGTGGCCTTGGCGTTGCAATCGTTTCTACATCTAAAGGCGTTATGACTGACCGTGCAGCACGTAAAGCTGGCATGGGCGGTGAAATCGTCTGTTACGTAGCTTAACCGGAGGTAGGTAATATGTCTCGCGTAGCCAAGGCTCCCGTTACAATTCCTGCTGGCGTTGAAGTAAATATCAACGGCCAAGAATTAACGGTTAAAGGTAGCAAAGGTACATTGACTCGCGTTTTTAACGACGCAGTTGTTGTAACGAAAGAAGAAAACGAATTGAAATTTGCTGTAGTTGAAGGTGGTTCTTCAGCTCAAGCAGGTACAGCTCGTGCTCTTAGCAACAACATGGTTGTTGGCGTTACAGACGGGTTTGAGAAAAAACTGACACTATTAGGTGTTGGTTACCGTGCCGCTGTTAAAGGCAAGGTAGTTAACCTAACTTTAGGTTTTTCTCACCCTGTAGATTACACCTTACCAGAAGGTGTTACAGCAGAGTGTCCATCACAAACTGAAATCGTACTGAAAGGTGCTGATAAGCAAGTTGTTGGTCAGGTAGCAGCAGACATTCGCGCGTTCCGTCCACCAGAGCCTTACAAAGGTAAAGGTGTTCGTTACTCTGACGAAAATGTTCGCCGTAAAGAGGCTAAGAAGAAGTAGGTTAACACTATGGAAAAGAAAATTGCTCGTCTGCGTCGTGCAACACGCACTCGCAAAGCTATGCAAGAGTTGGGTAAAACCCGCCTGGTGATTCACCGTACTCCGCGCCATATTTACGCGCAGGTGATTGCACCTGATGCACAGGTTATTGCCGCAGCATCAACAGTAGATAAAGCCGTTGCTAACGGTCTTGAAAGTTTAAGTAATGTAGCTGCCGCTACTGCAGTAGGTAAAGCAATTGCTGAACGTGCTGCTGAAAAAGGCGTTACATCTGTAGCTTTTGACCGTTCAGGCTTTAAGTACCACGGCCGCGTTGCTGCGCTTGCAGAAGCAGCACGTGAAGCTGGTCTTCAGTTCTAAGGAGTGAGTCATGTCTAAATTTGAAGCACAAGCCGGTAGTGATCTGAACGAAAAGCTTATCGCTGTAAACCGTGTGTCAAAAGTAGTTAAAGGTGGTCGTATCTTCAGTTTCACTGCTCTAACAGTAGTGGGTGACGGTAACGGTCGCGTAGGGTTTGGTTATGGTAAAGCACGTGAAGTTCCTGCTGCTATTCAAAAAGCAATGGAAAAAGCGCGTCGTAACCTTACTAGTGTACAGCTGAGAGGCACTACACTGCAGCATCCTATTAAGGGTCGCCACTCTGGGTCGCGTGTTTACATGCAACCTGCATCAGAGGGTACTGGTATTATTGCCGGTGGTGCGATGCGTGCTGTTCTAGAAGTTGCGGGTGTGCAGAACGTATTGTCTAAGGCATACGGTTCTACTAACCCAATTAACATTGTTCGCGCTACTATCGACGCTCTTGAGAATATGCATTCTCCACAAGACGTTGCTGCGAAGCGTGGCCTAAGCGTCCAAGAAATTCTGGGGTAATAAGCCATGTCGAACAAAATTAAAGTAACACAGACTAAAAGCGGTATCGGGCGTTTGCCTAAGCACCGTGCGACTTTAACAGGTCTAGGTCTTCGTCGCATTAATCACACTGTTGAACTAGAGGATACTCCTTGTGTTCGCGGTATGATTAATAAAGTTTCTTACATGGTTAAGGTTGAGGGAGAATAATCATGCGTTTGAATACTCTTTCTCCAGCTGCTGGCTCTAAGCCAAATGCTAAGCGTGTAGGTCGTGGTATTGGTTCTGGTTTAGGTAAAACCGGTGGTCGTGGTCACAAAGGTCAGAAGTCTCGTTCTGGCGGTAGTGTTCGTCCAGGTTTCGAAGGCGGTCAAATGCCATTGAAACAACGTTTGCCTAAATTTGGTTTTACTTCACGTAAATCAATGGTAACTGCTGAAGTTCGCACTGCTGAGCTAGCTAAAGTTACTGCTGACGTGGTAGATTTGGACGCTTTGAAGGCGGCTGGTCTTATTACTCGCAACATTAAGTTTGCAAAAGTAGTACTATCTGGCGAAGTTAAAGCACCAGTTACCTTACGTGGCCTGCGTGTAACTAAAGGCGCACTGGCAGCTATTGAAGCTGCTGGCGGTAAAATCGAGGAATAGTACAAAACATGGCTAAGAATCCAGGAACAGCATCAGCAAGTGCACAAGGCGGCTTAAGCGAGCTTAAGAGTCGTTTACTATTTGTGCTTGGAGCCATTATTGTGTTCCGAGCCGGCTCCTTTGTGCCGTTACCTGGGATTGATGCCGCTGTACTGGCCGCGTTGTTTGACCAGCAGAAGGGTACCATTCTGGAAATGTTTAATATGTTTTCAGGTGGTGCACTTTCACGTGCGTCTATTTTCGCGTTAGGTATCATGCCGTATATTTCGGCATCGATTATCATCCAGTTATTGACTGTTGTTCACCCAACCCTTGCCGAACTTAAAAAGGAAGGCGAGTCGGGTCGACGTAAAATTAGTCAATACACGCGTTATAGCACACTGGTTCTAGCAACCTTCCAAGCTATTGGTATTGCTACTGGCTTACCAAATATGATGGCTGGTCTGGTAATTAACCCAGGCCTACCATTCTATTTCACTGCTGTGGTTAGCTTGGTAACGGGAACTATGTTCCTAATGTGGTTAGGTGAGCAAATTACTGAACGCGGTATTGGCAACGGGATCTCGATTCTGATTTTTGCTGGTATTGTGGCAGGATTGCCTTCTGCAATCGGTCAGACGGCTGAGCAGGCGCGTCAAGGAGAGTTACATTTGTTGTTACTCTTGTTCATCGTTGCTCTTGTATTTGCGGTGACCTTCTTTGTGGTATTTGTAGAACGTGGACAACGTCGTATCGTTGTTAACTATGCAAAACGCCAACAAGGTCGCAAAGTGTTTGCTGCGCAAAGCACACATTTACCACTTAAGGTAAACATGGCGGGAGTTATCCCAGCTATTTTTGCTTCAAGTATTATTCTGTTCCCTGGCACATTAGCTCAGTGGTTTGGTCAAAATGAAGGCTTGTCTTTCTTATCTGACTTATCGCTAACGCTACAACCTGGGCAACCGTTATATGTGTTCTTGTATGCAGCAGCCATTATCTTCTTCTGCTTCTTCTATACTGCGTTGGTATTTAACCCTCGCGAAACAGCAGACAACTTGAAGAAGAGTGGCGCGTTCATTCCAGGTATTCGTCCTGGTGAACAAACCTCGCGATACATCGACAAGGTGATGACTCGTTTAACCCTAGCTGGTGCTTTGTACATCACGTTTGTATGTTTAATTCCTGAGTTTATGATGATCGGAATGAACGTTCAGTTCTACTTCGGTGGTACTTCGCTACTTATTGTAGTGGTGGTTATCATGGACTTTATGGCTCAGGTCCAAACCCATTTGATGTCTCATCAATATGGTTCGGTTCTGAAAAAAGCTAATCTTAAAGGTTACGGCCGATAGGCCGCCCTTGAGATTGGACTTTAACTTTTGCGGAGATAGCAATGAAAGTACGTGCATCCGTTAAGAAAATCTGCCGTAACTGTAAAGTTATTAAGCGCAACGGTGTTGTGCGTGTAATTTGCAGTGAGCCAAAGCATAAACAGCGCCAAGGCTAGTTAGTAGATTTCAAGACAATATTATTTGCAATGTGGTCATCTGTTGAGTATCCTTACGGGCTTTTCACAGATGGCCTTCGTTTAACACGAAAAATAGGAGTGTGCCAATGGCCCGTATAGCCGGCATTAACATTCCTGATCAGAAGCACGCAGTTATTGCTTTAACTGCAATCTTCGGCATTGGCTTAACCCGTTCACAGAAAATCTGTGCGGCAGCTGGTATCGCTGAAGATGTAAAGATCAGAGAACTTGACGAAACACAAATCGATAAACTTCGTGACGAAGTAGCTAAATTCACCGTTGAAGGTGATCTACGCCGTGAAGTATCTATGAACATTAAGCGCCTGATGGACCTCGGTTGTTACCGTGGACTTCGTCATCGTCGCAGTTTGCCCCTTCGCGGTCAGCGCACTAAAACTAATGCGCGCACCCGTAAAGGTCCTCGCAAACCTATTAAGAAATAAGGGGTGAGTGATAATGGCTAAAACTCCGACTCGCGCTCGTAAACGCGTAAAAAAACAAGTTGCTGATGGCATGGCTCATATCCATGCGTCTTTCAACAATACTATCGTGACTATCACTGATCGTCAGGGCAACGCGCTTTCTTGGGCTACCGCAGGTGGTTCAGGTTTCCGTGGTTCTCGTAAGTCTACTCCGTTCGCTGCACAGGTTGCTGCTGAACGTGCTGCTGAAGCAGCTAAAGACTACGGCCTTAAGAACGTAGAAGTGTTTGTAAACGGCCCAGGTCCTGGTCGTGAGTCTTCAATCCGTGCATTACATGCTGCGGGTTTCCGTGTGACTAACATCACCGACGTGACTCCGATTCCACACAATGGCTGTCGTCCACCTAAGAAACGCCGCGTGTAGTTTCTGGATAGATTGGAGAAAGAAAAATGGCAAGATATTTAGGTCCAAAGCTTAAACTTAGCCGTCGTGAAGGTACCGATCTTTTCTTGAAAAGTGGCGTACGTGCGATCGACACAAAGTGTAAGCTGGATACAGCACCTGGACAACACGGTGCACGTAAAGCGCGTCTTTCAGACTACGGTTTACAGCTTCGTGAGAAGCAAAAAGTTCGTCGTTTATACGGCATTCTTGAAAAGCAATTCCGCAACTACTATAAAGCTGCTGCTCGCCTTAAAGGCAACACCGGTGAAAACTTGTTGCAATTGTTAGAAAGTCGTTTGGATAACGTTGTTTACCGTGTAGGTTTTGGTGCAACTCGCGCCGAAGCTCGTCAGCTAGTTAGCCACAAAGCTATTCTAGTAAACGGTAAAGTGGTAAACATTCCTTCTTACAAGGTACTACCAGAAGACGTTATCAGTGTTCGCGAAAAATCTAAGAAGCAAGCGCGTATCGTTGCATCTTTAGAAATCGCTGGACAACGTGAAGCGGCATCGTGGGTAGAAGTAGACGCAACTAAGATGGAAGGCACTTTCAAGCGCCTACCTGAGCGCGCTGACTTGTCTGCGGAAATTAACGAACAGCTGATCGTCGAACTTTACTCTAAGTAAAGTTGAATTATAGAGAGGACACAATGCAGGGTTCTGTAACAGAGTTTCTAAAACCAAGGCTAGTTGAGATCGAACAAGTTAGCCCAACTCGTGCAAAAGTTACGCTTGAGCCGTTAGAGCGTGGTTTTGGCCACACTTTAGGTAACGCTCTTCGTCGTATTCTTTTATCTTCTATGCCAGGTTGTGCGGTAACTGAAGTAGAAATCGATGGCGTGTTGCATGAGTACAGCAGTAAGGAAGGTGTTCAAGAGGATATCTTGGAAATCTTGCTTAACCTAAAAGGTATTGCTGTAAAGTTAGAAGGTAAAGACGAAGTAACCTTAAGTCTTACCAAGTCTGGAGCAGGTCCTGTGGTTGCAGGCGACATTCAGCACGACGCTGATGTCGAAATCACTAACCCTGAGCACGTTATTTGTCACCTTAGCAGCAACGCTGAAATCAGCATGCGCATTAAGGTAGAACGTGGTCGTGGTTACGTACCAGCTTCAGTTCGGGTTCACTCTGAAGATGAAGAGCGTCCAATTGGTCGTTTGCTAACAGATGCTGCTTACAGCCCAGTAGAGCGTATAGCTTATACTGTTGAAGCTGCACGTGTAGAGCAACGTACTGACTTGGACAAATTGGTTATCGATATGGAAACCAATGGTACTCTTGATCCAGAGGAAGCTATCCGCCGCAGTGCAACAATTCTTGCAGAGCAGTTGGATGCCTTCGTTGACTTACGTGACGTAAGTGAGCCAGAAGAAAAAGAAGAGAAGCCAGAGTTTGATCCAATCCTGCTTCGTCCTGTCGATGATCTAGAGTTGACAGTACGCTCTGCTAACTGTTTGAAGGCAGAAGCGATTCATTACATTGGTGACTTGGTACAACGTACCGAAGTTGAGCTACTTAAAACCCCTAACTTGGGTAAGAAGTCGCTTACAGAAATCAAAGATGTATTAGCATCACGTGGTCTATCTCTAGGTATGCGCCTAGAAAACTGGCCACCTGCTAGCATTGCTGATAAGTAGTCACTGGTTTTAACGTCTTAATATAGAAGGATAAGGTCATGCGCCATCGTCAGAGTGGTCGTCAATTGAACCGAAATAGCAGCCATCGTCAGGCTATGTTCCGGAATATGGCCAGTTCATTGGTTCGCCATGAAGTTATCAAGACAACATTGCCTAAAGCCAAAGAGCTTCGCCGTGTTGTTGAGCCATTAATTACATTGGCTAAAAATGACAGTGTAGCTAACCGTCGTCTAGCTTTTGCTCGTACTCGCGATGCAGAAGTTGTTGGTAAGCTATTTGCTGAAATCGGCCCACGATTCAAAGAACGTGCAGGCGGTTATACTCGCATTTTAAAATGTGGTTTCCGTGCTGGCGACAATGCTCCTATGGCATACATTGAATTATTGGACCGTCCTGAAGTTGAAGAAGTAGTTGAAGAAGCTGCTGAGTAAACTCAGACACCAAGCTTAAAAAGCCGGACTTAGGTCCGGCTTTTTTTTGTCTAAAATTTGCTATCGCTTAGTAACTCGGGTTGGATGATTACAAACGTTTGTTGTGGTCGAAGTAGTAAGAAATACGTGCCCGAGGGTTCAGATACTCAAACACTGCATCGGGCAATGCGCTAGGCTTTAAGGCTTTTTCAATGGTTAAGCCTGCTGCTTCTAAATCGATAATTGGTGCTTCGGTACGTGGAATATTAGCGTCGTAAACTTGTACCGCTGGAAATAATAAACGCTCAGAGTTAACCGACATCACCAAGCCAATTTGGCCTGAGCTAAGCTGTACTACGCTGCCTGGTGGGTAAATGCCCAGCAAGCGGATCAGAATGCCTAAATCGGCTGTATTTAGTTGTTCTTTACGCTGTTTATAAAGATATGAAATAACAGTGAAAGGAATGCGAGTTTGCTTCACATCTCGCGGATGACACAAGCTGTCGTATTCATTTACCACTGAAATAAGCTGAGACAAACGGTCGATTTGTTCACCCTTAAGCTTTTTGGGATAACCACTTCCATCTAAAAACTCGTGGTGTTGCTCAGCAATTAACTTAACTTTGGCCGGTAGCGTTTCAGAGAGCTTTAGAAAATCAGCACCGTACTTGGTGTGCATTTTAAGTAAGTTTGCTTCTTGAGCAGTTAGCTTGCCCGGCTTACGTAAAATCTTATCTGGGATCTTCATTTTACCCACATCGTGGAATAATCCCGAAAGACCCAAAGTCTTAATATCACGCTCGGAAAAACCGGCTGCTTTAGCCAGCATCATCGCAAGGATAGATACGTTGAGGCTATGGTAATAAAAGCTATCAGCATCTTTGCTGTCGTTCATTAGATGAAGTACAACGTTTTCGCCGGACAGTAAGTCATCGGCTAAGTTGTTAATTAGGCTAGTTGCATCGTCTACCGCATTTAGCGGGCGGCTTTTAAGCTTAGACATTACCGCCCGGACTTGCGCCATAGAGCGATCGAACTCTTTTTCTACTTTTTGCAGATTGCGGCGGTAGTTTTTAAGTTCTTCGATACGGGCGCGCTTCTCTTCCCAAAGGGCTTTTTCTGCTTTCTCTTGGGCTTTGGGGTCGGCCTTTTTACTATCGCCATTTTCTTGGTCAACGGGCAGCGGTGGTTTGTCGCTCTTTTCTGGAACAACAATGACATGTTTTAAACCTAGGTTATGAATAACCTCAATTTGGTCTTGGCTTTTAATTTTGAAGCTGGTGAACATAAATGGGTGCTCACCCCACTTAACAGGAAGCTTTACGTAAACTCCTATCTGTAAGCGTTCAACATTTAGCTTTAACTCTGCCATTTTTCCTTTCTACTTCATCCGTCTAGCCTGCATTATGAAGAATTTGGCACACAAAATCAGCTGCTTTTAACAAGTTCTAGACATACACTACAATCTAACTAAAATAGGTATCTAGATGTCTAGACATACATTGCCTGTTGTTAGCAAGGAACCTTTATATGCCAATTTGTATTCCTGATCAGTTACCCGCTGCTGAAGTATTGCGCAATGAAAACATATTTGTAATGCCAGAGAGCCGTGCTGCTCACCAGGATATTCGTCCCTTGGAAGTGGTATTGCTTAACTTGATGCCAAAGAAAATTGAGACCGAGAATCAGATCCTTCGCTTGCTTTCTAATTCGCCGCTGCAAGTGAACGTAAAGCTATTACGGATTAATCATCGGGTGTCTAAAAACACCCCGCAAGAGCACATTGACAAGTTTTATCGAGATTTCGAGAAATTGCGAGAGCGCAATTTTGACGGCTTAATTATTACTGGCGCGCCGCTTGGTCAAGTTGCATTCGAAGACGTTTATTACTGGGACCAAGTAAAAGAAATCATTGATTGGTCGACAACTCACGTAACCTCAACGCTGTACTTATGTTGGGCTGCGCAAGCTGCTTTGTATCATTTATATGGATTAGAAAAACAGACACGTGAGAAGAAGTTGTCAGGCGTGTATTGGCATCAAACTAAGCATAAGCATAACCCCTTAGTGCGCGGTTTTGACGATGCTTTTTTAGCGCCTTTGTCACGTTATGCTCACTTCGATTCTAATTTAATCACCGAAGAAACTGACTTAACAGTATTGGCCGATAACCCCGAAGCCGGTAGCTATTTATTTGCCAGTGAAGATTTCCGTCAAGTATTTATTACTGGGCATCCAGAATACGCCGCCGACACCTTAGACAACGAATATCAGCGTGACAGCCAAGAAGGTTTGAATCCTCAGTTACCAGAGAATTACTATCCGCAAGATGATTGTGGCAACTCACCTTGTGCTACATGGCGCAGTCATGGTCATTTGCTTTACAACAATTGGCTAAATTACTGTGTGTACCAAATCACGCCGTACGACTTAACAGAGCTAAAACCAAAATCCGATAATATCTTGAAATAATTTCATATAACTTTATCGCAGCTAAGCCTTTAAAGGCAGTGTGCTACACTGCCGTGTCGAAATACCAGCGAAAGAAATAGGATGTTCCCGTGTCAGCAAGGCCTCAATTAGAAAAGCAACTTTCTCAACGCATCATGATTATTGATGGCGGCATGGGAACCATGATTCAATCTTACAAGTTGGAAGAGGCCGATTACCGCGGAGAACGCTTTGCCGATTGGCATACCGATGTGAAAGGTAACAACGATATGTTGGTCCTTTCTCAGCCTAAAATCATTGCCGATATCCACCGCGATTACCTACTTGCTGGCGCTGATATTCTCGAAACCAATACCTTTAACGCCACCACTATCGCCATGGCTGATTATGACATGGAAGATTATTCTGCTGAGATAAACCGAGAAGCAGCCAGAATAGCCCGTGAGGTGGCCGATGAAGTTACCGCGTTAAACCCAGAGCGCCCACGTTTTGTAGCGGGGGTGCTAGGGCCAACTAACCGTACCTGTTCTATATCTCCTGATGTGAACGACCCAGGTTACCGAAACGTTACTTTTAACGAGTTAGTAGAAGCTTACGAAGAGTCGACTAAGGCTTTAATTGAAGGCGGTAGCGACCTGATCCTTATCGAAACTATCTTCGATACCTTAAATGCTAAAGCTGCAGTGTTTGCGGTTAAATCAGTTTACGATGAATTGGGTATCGATTTACCCATAATGATTTCCGGTACTATTACCGACGCGTCAGGGCGTACCTTAAGTGGCCAAACAACCGAGGCATTTTATAACTCCTTGCGCCACGCCGAACCAATTAGCATGGGTCTGAACTGTGCGCTTGGTCCTGATGAGCTACGCCAATATGTAGAAGAGCTAAGCCGCGTAAGCGAGAACTATGTGTCGGCTCACCCTAATGCGGGTTTACCTAACGCCTTTGGTGAATATGACCTAGAAGCCAAAGAAATGGCGGAACATATTGGTGAATGGGCTCGCGCTGGTTTCTTAAACCTTGTAGGTGGTTGTTGTGGTACAACGCCAGAACACATTAAAGCGATGGCCGATGCGGTAGAAGGTGTTACGCCGCGCCAATTGCCAGAAATAGACATTGCCTGTCGTTTATCTGGACTAGAGCCTCTAACCATTACCCCTGAAACCTTGTTTGTAAATGTGGGTGAGCGTAACAACGTTACTGGCTCGGCCATGTTTAAGCGCTTAATTAAAGAAGAAAACTACGATAAAGCCATCGAGGTTGCCTTGCAGCAGGTAGAAAACGGCGCGCAAATCATCGATGTGAACATGGATGAAGGCATGCTTGATTCTAAAGCTGCCATGGTGCGCTTTTTAAACATGGTTGCTTCAGAGCCAGACATTGCCAAAGTGCCGGTAATGATCGACTCATCTAAGTGGGACATTCTTGAAGCGGGTTTACAGTGTGTGCAAGGTAAACCTGTAGTTAACTCCATCTCTATGAAAGAAGGTGTTGAGCCTTTTATTGAGCAAGCCAAAATTCTTCGCCGCTATGGCGCTGCCGTGATTGTGATGGCTTTTGATGAAGTGGGGCAAGCTGATACGCGAGAGCGTAAGTTCGAGATTTGTAGTAAGTCGTACGATATTTTGGTGAATCAAGTAGGCTTCCCACCAGAAGATATTATCTTCGATCCTAATATCTTTGCTGTAGCTACCGGTATCGACGAGCATAACAACTATGCGGTTGATTTCATCGAAGCGGTTAAAGACATCAAGGACAACTTGCCTCATGCGATGATCTCGGGCGGCGTCTCAAATGTAAGTTTCTCATTCCGCGGAAACAACCCTGTACGTGAAGCTATTCACGCGGTATTCCTGTATTACGCCATTCAAAATGGCATGGACATGGGTATTGTAAATGCGGGTCAGCTAGCTATTTACGAAGACATTCCCAAAGAGCTTAAAGACAAAGTTGAAGCGGTTGTACTAAATACCCATGACAACGCTACTGAAGAGCTGTTAGAGATTGCCGAGAAGTACCGTGGTGACGGAACGCAGCAAGAAAGTGCTCAAGATTTAGAGTGGCGCACGTGGGATGTAAACAAGCGCTTAGAACACGCTTTAGTCAAAGGTATTACCGAATTCATCGAAGAGGATACGGAACTGGCTCGCCAAGCTGCAGAGCGTCCGCTGCATGTGATTGAAGGGCCATTAATGGATGGCATGAACGTAGTGGGCGATTTATTTGGCGCCGGTAAAATGTTCCTTCCGCAAGTGGTTAAATCGGCGCGAGTGATGAAGCGAGCTGTGGCCTATCTGCAACCTTATATCGAAGCAGAAAAAGGCGAAGGGCAACGCTCTAACGGCAAAATTGTTATGGCCACGGTAAAAGGTGACGTACACGATATTGGTAAAAACATTGTTGGCGTGGTGCTGCAATGTAATAACTTTGAAGTGATTGACCTAGGTGTAATGGTGCCTTGCGATAAAATTTTAAAAGTAGCCAAAGAAGAACAGGTAGACATGATTGGTCTATCTGGCCTGATTACACCTTCGCTGGATGAAATGGTGCATGTTGCTAAAGAAATGCAACGTACTGGCCTAGATATCCCATTGCTAATTGGTGGTGCGACAACTTCTAAAGCGCACACCGCTGTAAAAATTGAACAAAATTACGAAAAGCCAGTTGTTTACGTATCTAATGCCTCTCGTGCAGTAGGTGTATGCCAAAGTTTGTTATCAGACGAGCTGCGCCCAGCCTTTGTTGAAAAACTCGATAAAGACTACGACATAGTGCGTGAGCAGCATGCACGTAAGCGACCTCGTACTCCGCCAGTTACATTGGAAGCCGCACGCGCTAATGCAGTAGATATTGACTGGCAAAATTATACACCACCAGTTCCGAAGAAGTTGGGCATTCAGCAATTTGAGAATGTATCAATTGCCGAGATAGAACCTTATATCGATTGGACACCATTCTTTATGACCTGGTCTTTGGCCGGTAAATATCCACGTATATTAGAAGATGAAGTGGTAGGTGAAGAAGCCAAACGTATCTTTGCTGATGCAAAGGTAATGTTAGAGCGTTTTAAAGCCAAGGACGAAATAAAAGTGTCCGGTGTATTTGGACTATTCCCTGCCAACAGCGTGGGTGACGATATCGAAATTTATCGCGATGAGTCGCGCAGCGAATTGCTGGGTGTAAGCTCTCAGCTTCGCCAGCAAACAGAAAAGAAAAAGGGAGCCAACAATTGTTTGGCCGACTTTATTGCGCCTAAGTCTTCTGGTAAGGCAGACTATTTTGGCGCATTTGCCGTAACCGGCGGAATTGGTGAAGACGAGTTAGCCGAAGCCTACAAAGAAGATGGCGATGATTACAACGCCATTATGGTGAAGGCGGTGGCTGATCGTTTAGCAGAAGGGTTTGCCGAATACCTACATGCGCAAGTGCGTAAAGAGTATTGGGGTTATGCTGCCGATGAAGCGTTAAGCAACGAAGAGCTGATTCGCGAAAACTATCAAGGCATTCGTCCTGCGCCTGGTTATCCGGCATGCCCAGAGCATACTGAAAAAGGCTTAATTTGGGAGCTACTAGATGTTGAACAGCGTATTGGTATGCAGTTAACCGAAAGCTACGCCATGTGGCCCGGTGCAGCGGTATCTGGTTGGTATTTCTCGCATCCAGAGAGTCGTTACTTTGCAGTAGCGTCTATTCAAAAAGATCAGGTTGAAGATTATGCCCAACGTAAAAACATGTCTTTGGAAGACGCTGAGCGTTGGTTAGCGCCTAACTTGGGTTACAACAGCTAAAACAACTACATATTTCTGCTCTGAGGCGCTGCTCTCAGAGCGGAAATTGCTTGAATTAAAGGCGATTCCCCCCTACAATTTGCGCCGATTTTATCACTGAGAATCTTCTATGAACCCGGACCCCGACAGTCGAAACTTTTATTGTTTTTTAAATCTTATACAAAAAATTTCCTTCGTGTAGTCCGTCTCGTTGATGTCTGGCTCTATGCGATAGCTGGAGCAGTACATGGCACAACTTCAACAAAAACTAGAGCTAGCCCTAGTTAATCTCGATAAACCAACTCTTCGTTCTACCCTTGATGAGTATCACTTTGCAGATATTGGCCAAGCCTTAGCAGAGTTCGAACCTAAAGAAGCGTTACCGTTAATTTCTATGTTCTCCTTGGGTGATCGCGCCAAGGTTTTTTCTTATTTGCCGCCTTACTTGCAAGCCGATGTTGCCGGTTTGATGAAGCGCCATAAATTGGCTGCCTTATTTTCACGTATGGACGCCGATGAGCGGGCCGATTTGTATAATGACTTAGACGAAGAGCAGCGCGCTATGGTGTTACCGGGTTTAGCGCAAGCTGAACGTGAAGATCTACGCAAGCTGTCAAGTTATGCAGAAGGTACAGCAGGGGCGATAATGACCTCTGACTACGCCACCTTAAAAGAGCATTGGTTAGTTAGCCGAGCGCTTAAGCAGCTGCGCTTAGAAGCGCCAGATAAAGAAACCATTTACCAAACCTACGTGATTGACGGCCAACGCCGTTTGCGCGGCACTGTGTCTTTGCGTGAGTTGATCTTGGCTTCTCCTGATACTCAAGTACGTGAGTTAATGCGTACCGAAGTGGTATCGGTAACCGTTGAAGAGAGCCAAGAGCAGGCCGCTAAGCAAATTCGTCATTACGACTTACTGGCTTTACCGGTGGTTGATGAGGTGCAAAAGTTAGTGGGCATCGTTACTTACGATGACGCGATGGATGCAGCTGTTGAAGAAGCCACCGAAGATGCGCAAAAAAGTGCCTCGGTAGGCAAGTTAGATGAAACCGTTGATCGTGTGAGCATTTGGGAGCTGTATCGCAAGCGGGTAATGTGGCTGGTATTACTGGTGTTTGGCGCAATGTTCTCGGGGGCTGGCATTGCCCACTTCGAAGATACCATTGCCAGCCATGTCGCCTTAGTGTTCTTTTTACCTTTGCTTATTGGTAGTGGCGGTAACGCAGGCTCGCAAGCGGCTGCGCTTATGGTACGAGCGCTCGCAACTGGTGAAGTAGATAAAAATGACTGGTCTAAATTATTTGCGCGAGAGCTACTGGTAGGTTTGGCCTTGGGCTTAACCATGGCAGCGGCAGTTTATAGTGTTGGTGTATTTCGTGGTGGACCAGATGTCGCCATGATCGTTTCAATGTCGATGATTATTATTGTACTAGTAGGCTCACTCGTCGGTTTAAGTCTTCCGTTCTTGCTCAACAAGATGAAGATGGACCCTGCCACAGCATCGGGGCCTTTAGTGGCAACCATTGCCGATGTATCTGGGGTATTGGTGTATTTTGGGCTGGCCAGCATGGTGCTAGGTTTATAAAGCTGCCATAGCGAAGAAACAAAAAAGCGAGTGCTAACACTCGCTTTTTTATTGCCTTACTAAGGGCTATTTAGCTTTCTTTTCGCTGTTATTAGCTGGTTTTATTAAGCCAACACCTTCGCGAATAATCATTAGGCCTACGCTGACTAGCTTCACACAAACCCAAAGGAATACAACTAATACAATAACCTTAATAAAGGTTTGAAATATCTCGAAAAATTCTTCGCTTACTTGCTCGTTAATCGCGTCGGTATCTGCCATTAGCCATTCAAAGAAGCCTTGCATAAATGGGGCATCATGAGGCAGTGATACTAAACTGATGGTTTGAGGTAATACATAGGCTATTACTGCAATACCCACCACAATAAGCACAATGGCAATAATCAATCGTGAGCGGTCTAACGCCGTGTTCATATACATCCTTGAATCTTTATTAATAGTTTTATTGTTAGTTACCTTACTGTACTAACAAAATTGGTCAAGTGGCTTAATTAACCTGCTCGATGCCAAAAGCTTGTTGTTGCTCTTCTAGCTGTTCTTGCAGGTCAAACCAGCTTAGCTCAGTTTCTTCGAGTTCGCTCTTAAGTTCTGCTTGTTGTTTTAATAATTTTTGTAGCTGATTTTTGTTATCGGCTTCGTACAGTTCTGGTTCAGCCATCTTTTGCTCGATGTCATCAAGCGTTTTTTGGGCTTTAGCGCTGCGCTTTTCTAAACTTTCTAATTCTTTACGAATGCCTTTAGTTTGCTGACGAAACTCGGCTTCGCGACGCTTTTGTTCTTTGCGTTGGTTTACCGGGTTAGCGCTATTTGCAGCACTAGCACTGCTGTTCTCTAATCTATTGGCTTGGGTAAGCCACTGCTGATAATCATCCAAGTCGCCGTTAAATGGAGAGACCTGTTGGCTATCTACCAAGTAAAACTCATCGGTGGTCGCCCGCAACAATGCTCGGTCGTGCGAAACAATAATCATTGCCCCGGTAAACTCTTGCAGAGCAAGTGTTAGCGCGTGTCGCATTTCTAAATCGAGGTGGTTGGTTGGCTCATCCAGCAATAGCAAGTTAGGCTTTTGCCAAACTACCAAGGCCAATACTAAGCGGGCCTTCTCGCCACCGCTAAAGGGGGCAACTTGCTCGAGCGCTTTATCTCCTTGAAAACCAAAGCTACCTAAATACTTGCGTAGTTCAGCCTCGGTGGTGTTTGGTGCTAAGCGTTGCAAATGCTGCATGGGTGTATCGTCGGGGCGCAGTGTTTCAAGCTGGTGCTGAGCAAAATAACCCACTTTTGCCATTTTGTTTATTTCAACGTTGCCGGCGAGTGCTTTAAGTTCGCCTGATAGCAGTTTAATAAAGGTAGATTTACCAGCGCCATTGCGCCCCAATAGGCCAATTCGGCTGCCGGGAACTAAGTTAAATTTAACCTGTTCTAAAATGGTTTTGTCTTCATAACCGGCGCTCACCTTTTCCATAGTGAGCAAGGGAAGCGGTAAGTTGTCGGGCTCTCTAAAGTGGAAGCTAAACTGCGAGTCGACATGCGCTTGGCTAATCACCTCCATTTTCTCTAGCGCTTTTAAGCGGCTTTGTGCTTGCTTGGCTTTACTGGCTTTATAACGGAAACGATCCACAAAGCTTTGCATGTGGGCGCGCTCGCGTTGTTGTTTCTCATACATAGCTTGTTGTTGAGCTAACTGTGTCGCACGCATTTGCTCAAAGTCGGAGTAACCACCGGTATATTCATTGAGCTTTTGATGCTCAATATGCACGATGCGATTAACAATGTTATCGAGGAAATCACGGTCGTGCGAAATAAGGATTAAGGTTCCGGGATAGCGCTTTAGCCATTGCTCTAGCCATACAACGGTGTCTAAGTCTAAGTGGTTGGTTGGCTCATCAAGTAACAATAAATCGGAGCGAACCAGCAGCGCTTGGGCTAAGTTTAGGCGCATTCGCCAACCACCAGAAAAATCACTCACGCTTTGTTGTTGGCCGGCTTCGCTAAAACCTAAACCAGCCAGTAGCTCGGCAGCTTTGGTTTTTATCTGGTAGCCGCCAATGGTATCCATTTGGGTGTGCAAGGTAGCTATAAGCTCGCCTTCGCCAGATTTTTCAGCGGCAGCGATATCGTGTTCCAATTGGCGAAACTCTTGGTCGCCGTCAAGTACGTAATCAATAGCGCTGCGTTGCAGCTCCGGTGTTTCTTGGGCTACGCTGGAAATTTCCCACTTGCTCGGTACTTTTAGGTCGCCTTCATCAACTTGCAGCTGATTTTTAAGCAAGGCGAATAGCGAAGACTTACCGCAGCCATTTTGACCGACTAAACCCACTTTTTGACCAGCGTGAATAGTGAGGTTGGTTTCTGCTAATAGAAATTTGCTGCCGCGCTGCAGGCTAATGTTGTTGGCTACGATCATGGTTGTTGCTATGTGCTGCTAAAAGTATGCAATAATGCAGCTATGATAACCGATGCGGTGAATGCCGCATAGCAACATGGTAGTGCAAACTAGAGTTAACTATGGCAAGACATCGTTTTATTGCTGGCGCAGTATGCCCAGAATGTAGTGAACAAGATTCTATTCGTTTAATCGTTGAGCAAATCGACGGTGAAGAGCGCGAGCATATTGAGTGCGTAAGCTGTGACTACCGCGCCGAGCGTCCCAAGCAAGCTGCAGAAAAAGCAGAGCAAGATATCATAGGTTTGTTTAAGCCTTAATGAGGTTTTAGCCTTATCGACTTAAGCAATTTGCGGCTCTATTAAGGCATAGCATACCCGTTGATTTCGGTAAGCCATGATCATAATGCTTATTTTAGTCCAGTTAGCTCATCTGACTTTAAGTGAGAGATTTCCCCAGTATTGTTAAGCTGAAGTCTTGCTGATCCATTCGGGCTACATTAGGCAGTTGACCCCAGCGTTGATATTCAAGTTTTTCGAATAGGGCTAGGCTAGGGGTATTGTGACTAAATATGAAGGCAAGTAGGATTTCTATTCCTAGCACTTGGGCTAAGCTTTCGGCCTCAATTAACAACTTACCGCCTAAACCTTTACCACGTTGGCTTTCTGCTAGATATAAACTTATCTCAGCACTATGTTGGTAGGCTGGTCGACCATAAAAATCACTAAAGCTTAACCAAGCAATCACCTCTCCCACTTGTTCTAGCACATATAAGGGGCGCTTAGGATTTTGGTGCTGTTCAAACCAAGCTTGGCGCGACGCGACAGTTTGAGGCTCGGTATCAGCCGTTACTTTGCGTGAGGCAATAGTAGAGTTATAGATCTCAACGATGCTGGGCAGATCGGCCTGCTGGGCTAAACGAAATGAGTGAGACATAACGGCGCTTAGTAGTGAGGAGGGGGCGTTTCTTGCTCTTGCGGAGCAACTGCTGCGCTGCCATCACCTTCAAACAGTTTGGCGCGAATCAATTTAAACTGGTGCTCTAAGGTCTCTAATTGGCTTTGTTGGCTTTGCAATGCAAGGTTTAGTTGCTCGATAGTGTCCTCTTGAAAGGCTAATTTTGTTTCTAAACGCTCGATAACACTTTCTAATTCTTGCTGATTCATACTACTTTTTAACCTGCCAAATTTCGACCAATCCACTCGAGCTTGCGCTCGCTAGCTGGTCATTATCAAGCATCGCTGCACTATACACAACTGCGCTTTTGGGGCGGGTTTTCTTGGTGGGGGTGACCAACCAATCTTGTAAGGCTTGGCCGCTTGCTACATGCCACAGGCTAAGTTTTCTGGCCGCGGAGCCGGTGATTAGCCACTCGCCATTATTGGTAAAGCTAACGTAGGAGAATATGTTCTGTCTGGCGGTGAGCTTGAGCTTACTCACTTGCTCGCCGCTAGGTAAGGCCCATACTCGCGCAAGTTTGCCGTTGTCAGAAGTAAAGGCATACTTTCCGTCAGATTCTAAAGCCACCGAGGAAACGCGCCCTTGATGAGGGAAACGCAAAATAACTTGCGCGGTTTGGGTATCCCAAAAGAGTGCTTGGTAGTCGTTACCGCCGGTGAGCGCATAGCGTCCGTTGGCCGACAGTGCAACAGCGTTGATTTTTTCACTGTGGCCTAAAAACTCTAAGCGGCGGCCAGATACTAGGTTAAGGTGAATCACTTTGCCATCGCCCAAGCCAATAAGTACCTGCTGACCATTACTCGATAACGCGATATCTCGGATGCTTGATTCACTAAGCTTCCAATAGCCTAGGGCTTGTCCACTATTTATGTCCCATACCACAAAGTCATCGCGACTGGCGCTAATGGCAAACTGTTGGCCTTCGGCAATTTTAACCAGAAATACTTGGTTATTTTGTTGGTTTTGATGGTCCCATTGAAACAACTGACGTTGTTGCTTTACATCCCAAAGGCTTAAACCATGATGGATAGAAGAAACCAAACTCAAGCTACCATCACTCGAAAAATCGGCTGCATAAGCGCCGTCGGTAGCTTGCTGCCAGCTACTTAGCGGGGGAGCATCGTCACTACAACTGCTGAGCAGCAAAGCGATGCCATAAATCACAAACAACTTAATAAATGTCATTTTTTTACGTTTTTTTACGGAACTGTCACTAGGTTGTGTTGACTAATAGGGTTAGTATAAGGGCTTTGTCGGCTAAGTGTTTAATTATTCATAATGATCTTGCACGCAATGCCACAGATTTAATGCGACTCTATTGGAGATAAATGAATGAAAAAGTATTTTGCCGTGTCGGTTTTAGCCGCCTCGATTTTTGCCGTAACTGGCTGTCAGGAAGAAAAAGCTGAAGCTCCAGCGGCAGCGCAAGTTGCCTTAGAAAATGTAGACCAGCAGCAAGCATACGCGATCGGTGCGTCTGTTTCTCGCTACATTGCGACAACTCTAGAACAGCAAAAAGAGCTTGGTCTTGAATTAGACAACGCATTGGTTCTTAAAGGTATGCAAGATGGACTTAGCGGCGAAGTAGCTATGTCTGAAGAAGATATTCAAGCTTCTCTTAAAGCACTAGACGAAAAGCTAGCGGGTTTAGTTGAAGCAAAAGCTGCTGAAGATGCAGCAGCTGCTAAAGCAGAAAGCGATAAATACCTAGCTGATAATGCAGCGCGTGAAGGCGTAACGGTTACTGATTCAGGTCTTCAATTTGAAGTACTAACTGATGCAGAAGGCGATAAGCCAAGTGCAGCAGATACTGTAACTGTTCACTACAAAGGTACCCTAACTGACGGTTCTACTTTTGATAGTTCTTACGATCGCGGCGAGCCAGCAACATTCCCACTTAACCGTGTAATTCCTGGTTGGACAGAAGGCGTTCAGCTAATGTCTAAAGGTGCGAAGTACAAATTCTTCATCCCTTCTGAGTTAGGTTACGGTGAAAACGGTGCTGGTAGCATTCCACCAAACTCTATCTTGGTATTCGAAGTTGAGCTAATTGACATCGAGAAAGCTGATGCTCCAGCTGAAGAAACGCCAGCTAGCTAATTAAGCGTTAAGCTAAACAAAAAACGCAGCACTAGGTGCTGCGTTTTTTTATGGCTAAGCAAAAATAATAAAGACCGTCATAGGCCTTTACTTAAAGTTATTCTGCGGCTGCGCTTTGCTGGCTATGTTGGTAAAGATGATCCAGTAACTCATCTTCGATAGCAAAGCGAACTTCCATCTCTTGACCCAGTAGTGATAAATCTTTATCAAAACTACCAAGTTCTAAATCTTCGTTAACCTCTGCGTACTTATCATTAAAAGCTAGCGCAGTGTCGGTTGTTTCGGTGATTTGAGGGAGCAGCTTTTCTCCTGGAAGAGTATCGCCATCGTTGGCACATTCACTAACGATTTGCTCGTAGATTTCAAAATGCCCAGTCGAGGCGTAGTCAACTAACTGTTGGCAAAACTGGGTAATTTGAGGCAGTGCAGGTAATGAGCGTTCGTCACTGTCGTAAGGTGGCAGCCCTGCTAATTCACAATAAGCGATGAGCAATTGTTTTCTGGCATCTAGCCAAGCATCAATAACTTGACTGGCGCCTCCCCATTTGGCTTGAGCTTGTTCTAGTTTGCTTAGCATCGCCCTTGCTCCTAGTTCCCTAATTTATGTAACTATAACTAAATAAAATCGCGGCTTTCGTCAACCGATATTTAGTTTAAGTGCGGCTTGGCTAAACATTTGTCAGTCGGGAAAAGCTTGTTATGTAGTGTAAGCTTGGTCATTATTCGCTAATTGAGCAAGCGCGCGATAAAAAGGATCAACCGTGAATAAGCAATTTGGCTGGTGGTTTTTCACCTGTGGTAACCAAATATTAGTTATTCCTCAAGGGGAGCGGATCCCCTATGGCGATGTTGAAGATTTACCATTGCCTGACTTGGATTTTTCCAAAGTTGAACGTTTTTCCCATTATCAGGGGGAAGCATGTTTACGGCTTGAACTTGCCGAGCCTATTGATTTAGGCATGGGTGAGTGGATAGAACTACGTGCCAGCATGGCGGTATTAAATAGCCAGCTGTTTGACTTAGTGGGAAAAGCCCAACAATTTGCCTTGTTTCTTAAAACGCATCGTTTTTGTGGCAGTTGTGGAGAGGCTTTAGAGCGAGTGGACTGGGAACTGGCAATGCAATGCCAACAGTGTGGCTTTCGCGCTTACCCACGTATTTCGCCGAGCATTATTGTTTTAATTAGCCATGGTAATAAAGTGCTGTTGGCTAATCATCGGCGTCATCAAAAACAAGAACAACCGATTTACACAGCCATTGCTGGCTTTGTGGAAGCGGGCGAAACCCTTGAGCATACTGTTCACCGTGAGGTACGCGAAGAGACAGGCTTACGGATAAAAAATCTGCGTTATTGGAAAAGCCAACCTTGGGCATTCCCGCATTCTTTAATGGCCGCTTACTTTGCTGAATACGATGAAGGCGAAATACAGATAGACCGTCGAGAATTAGCCGACGCACAGTGGTTTGATGTAAGCCAGCTGCCACATTTGCCACCACCTGGCACCATTGCTCGCGAAATGATTGACCATTGGAGTGAGCAAGTTACCCACAATTAGTGATAATCCGGTACAGAATTACCCATTGCTAGTGCTAAAGGCTTGAGTTGTTAAGGCAGCTAGTTACAATGCTCTAGCTAAAATTTTAGATAATTGGGAAAGGTATGTCGGAACTCAAAAACGATCGCTATTTGCGCGCACTGTTAAAGCAGCCAGTTGATGTGACACCAGTTTGGATGATGCGTCAAGCTGGGCGTTACTTACCAGAGTATCGCGAGGTTCGCGCTGGCGCCGGTGATTTTATGTCGGTATGCCGTGACGCCGATTTAGCCTGTGAAGTGACCTTGCAGCCTTTACGTCGTTTTGATCTAGATGCCGCCATTTTATTTTCAGACATACTTACCATTCCCGATGCTATGGGCTTAGGTTTGTACTTCTCGACTGGAGAAGGCCCTAAGTTTGAACGCCCTGTTACTAGCAAAGCGCAGGTAGAGGCCTTAGGTGTGCCAGATCCTGAGCAAGAGCTGGGTTACGTAATGAATGCAGTTCGCACCATTAAACGTGAGCTAAAAGGTGAAGTTCCTTTGATTGGCTTCTCTGGTAGTCCCTGGACTTTGGCAACGTATATGGTTGAAGGCGGTACAACCAAATCTTTTGCAGGTATTAAGAAAATGGCCTTTAGTGAGCCAAAGACCCTGCATATGTTGTTAGATAAACTGGCTGACTCAGTAATTCTTTATCTGAACGCCCAAATCGCTGCTGGTGCGCAATCGGTGATGGTATTTGATACATGGGGCGGGGTGTTGTCGCCACGTGATTACAACGAGTTCTCATTGCAATACATGCATAAAATCGTTAATGGTTTAACCCGCAGTGTTAATGGCCAAGCTGTGCCGGTGACCTTGTTCACTAAAAATGGCGGCCAGTGGTTAGAGCAAATTGCTGCTACTGGTTGTGATGCGGTAGGCCTAGATTGGACTATAAATATCGAAGACGCTAAAAAGCGCGTAGGCGACAAGGTTGCCCTGCAAGGCAATATGGACCCATCTATGTTGTATGCGCCAGTAGAACGGATTCGTGAAGAAGTACAAACTATTCTGGCTGGCTTTGGTGAGGGGAGTGGCCATGTGTTTAACTTAGGCCACGGTATTCACCCAGACGTAAACCCAGAGCATGCTGGGGCATTTATTGATGCTGTGCATGAGTTTAGCGTCAAATACCATAAATAGATTTTTGTGTGGCTTTACCCACATATTACAAAGTTAAATAACACATATAAGCGGTACGCTTAGTTGTTACACTGAAAATCGCTCGCTATTGCAAGTTAATTTGCTATAGTGAGCGTCTTAGAACTCTTTACGGATGAAGTTCGTTTATACCCGTAACAGAGAGCTTGATGTTATGAAATCCCCACTACAAATAAGCATTGTTGTTGTATTAGTGCTGATCGTTGTTGTCACCTACAAACTAAAAAGTGTTGGTGAATCGAATCTACATCCTTATATTTCTTCGCATTTTTCTAAAAGCGAACCAGAAAATCTTGCGCAACCTTTACGCTTAACGCAGACTGAGCGCATTAACTAAACAAATAGCGCTGTAATTGTTGTGATGTTTTTAAGCTTTCTGCTTATTGGTGCCATTGCTGGCTTAATGTCGGGACTGTTTGGTATTGGCGGCGGTCTAGTTATTGTGCCGGTGTTAATTGGTAGCTTTGGCGCAATGGGCTTTGCCAGTGATTCAGCCATTCACCTCGCTATTGGTACCTCTTTAGCGTCGATTATTGTTACCGCAAGTAGTGCCAGCTATGCCCATTACTGCCGAGGCTCGATTGACTGGCAAGTAGTGAATCGTTTGGGCATTGGTTTAATTGTTGGCTCAATGTTTGGCGCTTGGCTTGCTACACAATTACACGCCGATCACTTAAGTGCTTACTTTGCTGGTTTTTTGCTGTTTATGGCTGCATACATGGCGTTTGGTCGCACTCCTAAGGCACAAAAAAGTTTACCTGGGCCGCTTGGTACAGGAGTGTTAGGCACACTGGTAGGAAGCATTTCAGCAATGTTTGGCATTGGTGGCGGTACCATAACCTTTCCTAGCCTTAGCTGGTTTGGCGTGCCAGCGCCCAAAGCCGTAGCTATTTCTGCGGTATGTGGCTTACCCATTGCGCTGGTAGGCACGATATCTTATATCTACAACGGTTGGCATGTTGCCGAACTACCTAGCTGGAGTTTGGGTTATGTTTATTTGCCGGCATGGTGTGGCATAGTATTAACCAGTTCTATTTTTGCTCGTTTGGGCAGTCGTTTGGCGTATCGCTTGCCAGCGAGACGCTTGAAACAAGCCTTTGCACTATTGTTGCTAATAATGGCAATTAAGTTACTCACAGAATAAGGTTTTATATATGAAGCAGTTGATGTTGGGCATATTGTTTTCCTTGAGTAGTATTTATGGCGCTTATGCAAACGATGAGGTATCTCAAGAGTATTTGGGCGAAGTGCTGGTGGAGTCTCGAGAAGGCCTTTATCAAGATCCTCCCGAGCAAGATTATGCGCGTTTAGTCGCTTTTGGTTTAGACACGCGTTATAGCGTTTTTGTGAGAAGTTGGTTGTACTTTGAGTTGCAAATGGTGACCCAAAAAATAAGCCTACAGCCAGACGATGAAGCAGCTAAAGCGCGCCAACAAATTCTTTTCAACTTACGCCGTCAAATTGATTTAGAATAAGCCCGATTTCAACAAGGAGTATGCATGTCGTTACTGTTAGCTATCACCATTTTGGTGTGTGATGTATTTGCCATCGTAAAAATCATAAAAAGTAGCGCTGAAGTAGGGCGTAAGTATTTGTGGGTATTTTTGATTTGCTTGCTGCCATTGGCTGGCTTTTTACTGTGGTTAGTTAAAGGGCCAAAAGATTAAGCCGATTTAACCTGCTCTAATAATTGCTGCATTTGTTGGTTGTTATAATCTAACACCACTAATTCGGAGCGAAATAGAGCAGGCAGTTCTACTATTGTAATTGCCACCAATAAGCCTAAACCAAGCAGCCCAACACCTAAGGCTACCAGTAGTATTGCAATTATGGATATTACTAAATTAACCGCACCACGTAGCCATTTCCCCAAATAAAAATGATGCAAGCCAGCCAATAACAGGTAGTTAAGCACTGCGTAGCTGTCGGGATCTTTCACTTGTTTTTGCCAGAGCTGATAAAAATGCTTGCGTTGCTCTTGAGGCAACAGAGCAATTTGCTCCCGCAATTGCTCTTGCTGCTGTTCGACTTGCTCGCGATTCAACACCTTTAACGACCTAAAGTGACAATTACCGTTTCGCGGCTCCAAAAAAGCCAGAAACGGCGATTTTCGATTACCTGAAACACCAACTGCCAGCCATCAGCGGCTTCTTTATTTAAGGTCGCTTCTACTTTTTGTAAAGGCATGCCCGATGCGCCTAAAAACAGGGTGCCAAGAGCGCCTTCGGTAATTGCTAAAACTTTGTATTCTTTAAACGCCATGATTTCTCTCTTCATTTAACTTTAGCGTCGACTATAAGCTATGCTTAAAAGCAAAACCATCATTAACCACTAAACAAAAGCTATGCTAATGTTAATTAACGGATGTTGTTTTGAACAATATGTTTTTAAAGGGATTGTTAGGCAGCGTCCGGAACTGAGTACATAGGTAGAAGCGCTTTAGCTAGGCTAAAGTTGCTATTTGTTGGTTTATTTGTTGCTATTGTTACGTAAATGGCTAAGCCTTAGGGACCTACTATGAAAGTAACCATGCTTTATTACGATGAGGATAACCCGTTGTTGTTGCAACAGCAGGTATTGTCGGGGCTAAACCAAAGCAGTAAAGGCCGGGTGATTATTCCTAATGACGATAAAGTGGGTAAAATTATTATCGCTATTCTTGATGGAGAGGTAAAAGTGCTTAACTCTCTGGGAGATCGCGCGTTTGCGGCTTTTGACTTAGAAAAGCAAATTGCTTTTGAAGGTGACTCGTAAACACCGTTAAGGGCAGCGAGCCTTCGCTGCCTGCCGTTTCTGGCTAATAACCCTTCGAAAAATCTACTCTATCGGTTAATTCTTCCCCTGCTAAATAGTTCTCCAACTTGTGAGCAAATAGCTCAATGATATCGCTCACTCGGCTGGGTGCTGCGATATGGGGCGTGATAATACAGTTGCTTTGTGACCATAAAGGATGGTTTTTAGGCAGTGGTTCTGGGCTAGTCACATCCAAAATAGCGGTAGCTTTGGGCTTGGCTTTTAAAAAGGCGAGCAATGCCGCTTGGTCTACTGTGTCTCCGCGACCCACATTAAAAAACACCACCTCATCGGCCAAGCTAGCAAAAAACTTCTCGTTTAATACACCAAGGGTTTGCGGAGTATTAGGCAACACCGCAACCACTACTTTAGCGGTGGCACATATTTGTTTATGTTGTTCAAAGTTGGCTACTTGGGTAAACGGTGCTTTGGCTGCGCCGCTATGGCTTAGAGCAACCGTGCGCATGCCAAAATGATTAGCGGTGGTTGCCAAGTGTTGACTAATGTTGCCACTACCTACGCTGCAAAATGCAAGACCTTGCAAACTAAGGCCTGGTTGAGTTTTCCATAGCGCTTGCTGTTGTTGATATTGATAAGTTTGATGCTGCTGAGTGTGAGCTAATAGGTAAGAAAATACATACTCGCTCATCAAAGGGCCAAATACACCGCGGCTATTGGTAAGTATGTAGTGTTGAGGTAGGTTATTTTTTAGTAGCGCATCGACACCCGCAAAACTAGAGTGCAACCATTTCAAGTTTGGCATTTGGGTGACGATGTTGGCTGCTTCGCTAGGCGTAGCTAATAGGATTTCACTCGCCAACGCCGCTTTGTTCAACAAGCTTGCTTGTTCTGCGTAAAACCATTGGCATTGAGGGAAACGCGGGCTTAAAGCCTCTACATACCGCTGAGCTTGAGGAGTTACAATGGTAATTTGCATAGGGCACCTTGTGGTTGAATAAGACTAAACTTCGCTAAGCAAGCGTGCTGGTGTTAAGCTGCATAGCAAACTAGCCCTGATTATCTTAATCGTTTTATTGAGTGCGGAGCAAACCATGCTTACCCCTTGTGATATCGACCGTTTAACCCAGTTAAGCAGTAAGCAACAATCACTTTATTGTTTAGCTTTATGCCAACGCATGGCGCCAAACTACTTATTGTTTTGCCAAGCTGTAGAGCTGGAACACGACAGTGACTTTAACAAATTACTCAGTCTATTTTGGGAAAGCGCACTTCACCCTAAAACCAAAATTAACTTTTCTGCTCAGCGTGAGCGCTTTGATAGCTTAATCCCAGACCCACAGAGTTACGACATGTATGGCGTTTATCCTGCCTTAGATTGTTGTGTGGTGGTGGAGTGCCTATTTAATGCTTTACTTGAACCAACTGGTCAAGAAGCTGAACAAGCTAGTCAAACCTCATTAGCTAGTGTTTTAAGCTTGTTAGAGCTGCAATTTGGAGAACAAACAGAACAAGAGATCTTGGCGCAAGATTTAGTGATACAAGAGTTGGCTTTTCAAAGTGAATTACTTGACCTAATTGAGCAACTTGAACTAGGCAAAGCGTCTATGCAAGCCTTGAAAACGCTGGCTGTTAACCAAGGTGTGAGCAATTTAGGGATCTGTTTAGAAGACAATGCTTAAGGAATAATCCTCTTTTTAGCGGTGTTTTTGTGACTGTTTACGCATAAATTGGTTAAAGCCCCGCCAAACAAGGCTCTAAAGAAGAAAAACTCTTTGCGCAGCGTTTTTTTTTCTCTTAAAGTGAAGCTGGATTATTTAAAACGAACATAAAGGATTTAGACATTATGAACAAAACTGAACTAATTGATGCTATTGCTGAAAAAGCTGACCTATCTAAAGCTCAAGCTAAACTAGCACTAGAAACAACTTTAGGTGCAGTAACTGACGCGCTTAAAGAAGGCGACCAAGTTCAGCTAATCGGCTTTGGTACATTCAAAGTTAATCATCGTGCAGCGCGCACTGGTCGCAATCCTCAGACTGGCGCTGAGATTCAAATTGCAGCAGCCAATGTACCTGCCTTTGTAGCTGGTAAAGCATTAAAAGACGCTGTTAAATAGTTTCTTTAAAACCAGCCCTCAACTCTGAGGGCTGGTTTTCTTCAATATCTCCTTTCCCATCTCTAGACACTTTCAGTAAGATACCTGCAATACCTACTCAATTGGCTAGCGCCTAAATTGAATTAATCTAGTAACTCTTAGGAAGTGTATGAAAGCCTTATTGGTCGTGGCACACGGAAGCCGCCGTCCTCAATCAAATCAAGAAGTGGTTGAGCTGGCAAAACAGTTGGCTGAAAAGCTAAGTCATTACTCTCAAGTACATGCCGCTTTTTTGGAATTGGTTGAGCCTACGATTCCACAGCAGATAGAACGTTGTTACCAGGCTGGCGCTAAGCAAATAACTTTGTATCCTCACTTTTTAGCCGCTGGTACACATGTGGTGAATGACCTGCCACGTATTATCGAACAAGCCACCAACGAGCATCCAGGCTTAACTATAGAGCTGTTGCCACATTTGGGCGGCTTTGATGGCTTGGCTGAGTATATTAGCCAAGCGCTCTAGTTGATATTGGTTGAGCTGAGTTCGCTCGGCTTGGACTTATAGTTTGCTAAAAGCAGCAAGCCACAGCTTCAAGTTCGCTGTGGCAACTTAGCCGAGCTTTTATACCAAAAGCTTTATGTGGCCTGTCTAGTTGGGTTTACTTAAGCCGTATGCTTAGACTCTGAAAAATCGCGTAATCGCTCTAGCAACTGAGATAAATAATGCGGGTGCGCCAAGCGCAGTAAATCATTCCAATTGCGATAAGTGAGTGTTTCTTTTAACAGCAACACTACTTTGGTTAGCGGGGCCGATCTAAGTAGCTCTGGGCGATACAGGTAGTCACCTCCCTCTTGTACAAACCAAGAACTCGATTCGAAATGCTCAAAAAGCTGCTGGCGCTCGGCTGTTTCTCTTAGTACGGCCAGTTGGTTTAGCTGATCAAGTGAGCGAATGCTTAGGCTTATGCCGGCTAACTCATCAATGTGATGTTGCTGTGGCAAGCTGCGTAGAGAGAATAAATGTTCCATTAATGCTTGCGATGCATTAGACGGGGTTTGGTTGGACGGGTAGGGAACTACGTTGTCGATACTCATCGGCTATCTCCTAGTTTCAACCTCCTTGTTGATTAATATTGCAGCATTATTGAGTGAATGATAGCGCTTTCAAAAACTCAATCAAGCAAATCACGGTTATTGCTGGTATGTAAAAAATGAATAAGTTAATTAAACCCAAGAAAACTTTTACAAGAAAAAGTATATAAGACTAAGGTCGAGGTGTAGATGTAATAAACTTCGTCTAGGCTGTTTGTTTATCACCTCTAAAATAACTAGAAACACCAGTTGCAGGGAGCACACAATGCAAGACTACCAAGCCAAAGACATGGAGTTGTCATTATTACCCACAAGAAGACGACGCAATAGAAGAAATTCTCTGGCTAAATCGGACTTAGATGTAAACGTTTCCACTAAGCTTCGTGACAATCAGCAAGTTAATAAAAGAGCATTTTCCACTGTCTCCGAGAGTTGTATTGTTCAGTGCTTAGACTGAGATCTAGGTCTGCTAACTAAGTAGCGGCTACGTTTGCTGATAATACTTGGCAAAGCGGCTGCGTTTTGTTGTAGTGTGGCAACGTTTATTTTGAGAGATAGTTATGAAAGTTGCTAAAGACACAGTGGTTCGCTTTGAATATACCTTACATGAAACCGATGGTGCTCTATTAGAGAGCACTAATGGCGAAGCTGTAGCTTATTTACACGGGCACAAGTCGATGATTCCTGCCATTGAAGAGGGCTTAGAAGGTAAAGAAGCTGGTGCTGAAGTAGCCTTGAGCTTAGCCCCAGAAAATGGCTACGGTGTGCGCAACGAAGAAGCCGTAGAGCGAATTTCTGTTAAGCACCTACAGGGCGCTAAAAACTGGAAGGCCGGTATGCCAGCAGTGGTGCAAACAGAGCAAGGCCCACGTCAAGTTACGGTAGTTAAGGTTGGCAAGTTTATGGCAACTATTGACACTAACCATCCCTACGCAGGCAAACATTTAGACTTTGCTATTAAGTTGGTTGAAGTGCGAGCCGCTAGTGAAGAAGAGCTCTCTCATGGCCACGCCCATGGTGCTGGTGGTCATCAGCACTAAACAGTCTACTCGCGCAGCAATGCTGCGCGAGCGTTAGTTTAAGCGGGCTGTGGCTGGCGTTGTTCCTCAGTGATTAGTTGCTGATTGAATGCACACAACAAGGCTTTAAGGCTGGCGGTTAGTATGTCTTTATCAATTGCTACACCTAGGTAGCGTTTGCCCGCTATTTTGGTTTCTATGTAACATACCGCTTCTGCTTCAGCGCCTTTACTCAAGGCATGTTCGTTGTAGTCTAGAACTTCTATCTGTTGCTTAAACTCGGCAGCCAATCCATTCACAAAGGCCGCTAAAGCGCCGTTACCACTGGCTTGAATATCACAGCGCTGCTGCTCACGTTCTATAAGTACTTGGATCTGCTCTTGCTGTTGGTAGTTAACTTGATAATTAGTTAACTTGTAGCCCTGCGCTTGCTCCAAATAGTGATTGTTAAACAATCTCCAAATTTTCTCTGGGCTGATTTCTTCACCACTTTTTTCTGCATCGGCTTGCACTATCACGCTAAATTCAATTAAGGCCCAACGAGGTAACTGAATGCCGTAATCCTTATCTAAAATGTAAGCAATGCCGCCTTTACCCGATTGACTATTAATGCGGATCACTTCCTGGTAATCGCGGCCTAAATCAGCCGGGTCTATAGGTAAGTAGGCAACATCCCAGTGTTGATCGGCTTGTTGAATATCTAAACATTTCTTAATTGCGTCTTGATGGCTACCCGAGAAGGCAGTAAATACCAGCTCGCCCACATAAGGGTGGCGTGGGTGAACCGGCAATTGGGTGCAAAACTTCACTACTTGGACTATTTCGTCGATGTCGGCTAGATCTAGTTTAGGATCGATACCTTGGCTATAAAGGTTCATTGCCATGGTTACGATGTCCATGTTACCCGTGCGCTCGCCGTTGCCTAGCAAAGTCCCTTCAACGCGGTCGGCTCCGGCTAGTTGGCCCAACTCAGCTGCTGCAATGCCACAACCTCTGTCGTTGTGAGTATGCTGGCTAATAATAATGTCTTCGCGATGGGCAATGTGCTGAATAAACCATTCGATTTGGTCGGCATATACATTGGGAGTAGACATCTCAACGGTAGCGGGCAAATTAAGAATGATTTTCTGCTGTGCTTTGGGACGCCACTGGGCCACAACCGCGTTGCAAATCTCTACGGCAAAGTCTAACTCAGTGCCGGTAAAACTCTCGGGGGAGTATTGAAATTGCCAATTAGTGTGTGGATTTTGGTCGGCATGTTTTTGTAGTTCTTTAGCGCCTTGCACTGCAATATTAATGATGCCAGCTTTGTCTAATTTAAATACCTTATCGCGCTGCACTTTGGAGGTGGAGTTGTACAAATGCACAATGGCATTTTTTGCTCCCTTTAAGGCTTCAAAAGTACGGCTAATTAAGGCCGGACGAGCTTGAGTTAATACTTGAATCGACACATCATCAGGTATTTGATTTGTTTCAATTAACCAGCGTACAAAATCATAGTCTGTTGTAGAGGCGGCTGGAAAGCCCACTTCTATTTCTTTAAAGCCTAGTTTTATTAGCAAGGCAAATAAACGCTGTTTTTGCTCTACCGACATCGGCTCGATTAGGGCTTGGTTGCCATCACGTAAATCGACACTACACCATTGTGGAGCTTGATTAATGCTGTTGTTTGGCCATTGGCGATTGGTCAACGCGACCGGTTTAAATGAAGCGTATTTATTGTGATTAAACTGAGACATTGCGACGTCCTTGATATTGGAAAGAAAAATAGAAAAGCCAGTTTGCAGCCAGCGCTTGGCTAGTTAATGCGCTGACTGTGGCTTAGTCGCAGAGTGAAAGTCATAGCGTTTATCCCAGAAAATTAATATGGATAAAGTGTAAAGAATAACCTAGGGAGAGTGCTTGCTAAGATTGTTGGATATGTAGTGTTTTGAGCAATTATTGCTTACCTTTTAACAAAGGTAAGCAATAATTGTCTGTGTGGGGACTTTATTGTAGTGTCGAGATGATTACTGAACAGTTTTGTTGTAAACACGAACCGCTTCATCGGAGTGGTTAAATAAATAACACTCCGACAGTTCACAGCTAAGCGTTATGTCGGTAAACCGAGCAACTTGGTGATCGCCATTTACGTGCACTTTAATCCCATCAATATCACCTAGCTGACCAAATAAGTAGGTAGCATTACCTAGGCGTTCACTTACTTCGTTTTTGAAGCCAAGTTTTAGTGCGCCAGTATCATCTAAACGCAAGTGCTCAGGGCGTATGCCCAACTTGAGTTTTTCGCCTACGGTTACGCTGTTATCGCGAACTGCAATAGTAATGTGTTGGCCATCTGCCAATTGGATATCAGCTTGGTCGCCTTCCAAGGCATGAACTTTACAAGGCATAAAGTTCATCTTTGGTGAGCCAATAAAGCCAGCGACAAACAGATTCTCAGGGTAGTTGTAAAGCTCAAGTGGTGAGCCTACTTGTTCAATATTACCGGCCCGTAGCACCACTATTTTGTCGGCTAGAGTCATTGCTTCAACCTGATCGTGGGTTACATAAATCATCGTGGTTTGAAGTTCTTTATGTAGCTTGGCTATTTGTAAACGCATTTCAACCCGCAATTCAGCATCTAGGTTAGAAAGAGGTTCATCAAAGAGGAAAACACGAGGATCACGAACGATCGCGCGTCCAATCGCAACCCGCTGACGCTGTCCACCAGATAGCTCTTTAGGGGTTCTTTGTAATAAGTTTTCCATCTGCAAAGTTTTTGCAGCCATGTTCACCCGCTTATCGATTTCAGCTTTTTCTACGCCGTTCATCTTCATGCCAAAACCCATGTTCTCGGCAACCGTCATGTGTGGGTAAAGGGCATAAGATTGGAATACCATTGCAACCCCGCGCTCTGCGGGGTCAACATTGTTAACTACTTGATTATCAATGCTTAACTGGCCGCCTGAAATGTCTTCTAGTCCAGCAATCATACGCAGTAGGGTAGACTTACCGCAGCCCGAGGGCCCAACAAATACTACAAACTCTCCGTGTTTAATATCTAGGTCAACGCCGTGAATCGTTTCAATTTTGGCGTAGCGTTTCACTAAGCCGGTAAGTGTTATATCTGCCATTTTCTATCCCTATCTTTGGTTGCTTTTAAATCTTAGCAACGGAACAAGTATGATGTTGATCATAAATCTTACTTTACCTTAACATTCTCCTTGTGAAAACGTTTACTTGTCACAATTTTTGATCTAAGTTTGATTATAACAATAGTTAATTGATTGCTCGTAAGGGTGGTTAAAATTGCTGAAATGCGATGTGTATCAAGGGTAAACCGCTATTTATAGCTATATTGTTTGATACCTGCAGGCAAATAAGGAACATGGAATGGCGTCGAGTTCTTCAAATAAATCTCCAGAAAATGCTGTTAATTCAGCCTCTGAGCTGGTTGCGGGTAAACGATTACGCGCTAGTGATGTCGCACCTTGGATGTTTTTAGGTCCGGCATTAATTATTTTTTCCATTTATGTGCTGTTTCCAGTTCTAGAAAGTATCTGGCTCAGTTTTTTTGAATGGGATGGCCTGGGTGAAAAAACCTTTATTGGGTTTGGAAACTACATCGAATTGTTCGACAGCGATCAGTTTTGGACAGCCTTAACCAACAACATTGTGTGGATGGTGTTGTTTATGCTGGCGCCGCCCATGGGCTTAGCTATTGCACTATTTCTTAACCAGCAGGTTTACGGAATTCGCCTGGTAAAAGCTTTGTTCTTTTTCCCCTTTGTTATCTCGCAAGTTGTTGTAGGTTTGGTGTTCTCTTGGTTCTACGACCCAAGCTTTGGTGTTTTGAATAGTGTGATCACTTTCTTTGGTGGCGACCCGGTTTCTATTTTAGCCGACGAAGACTTAGTGACTTACGGCATTATCGCCGCCGGGCTTTGGCCTCAAATCGCTTATTGCATGATTTTGTACCTCACAGGCCTTAATAACTTAAATCATGAGCAACTTGAAGCCGCGCGTTTAGACAACGCCAAGGGCTGGAAAATGCTGTGGTACATCGTGTTACCGCAATTAAGGCCAGCAACGTTTATTGCCATTGTGGTAACCGTGATTGGCGCGCTACGTTCATTCGACTTAGTGGCCACTATGACCGCGGGTGGTCCGTGGGGCAGCTCAACAGTATTAGCATACATGATGTATGAAGAATCAATTTTCAACTATCGCATGGGTTACGGCGCAGCGGTGGCTGTAGTGCTATTTTTAATTATGGATATCTATATCGCTTACTTCTTGTGGCGGATGATAAGGAGTGAGAAATAATGTACCCACGTCCTATAGAAAAGGCGTCTGCCTTCACTAACATTAGCTACCGTGTGGCATTGCCGATTTCGATTGTATTGTGGCTGCTGCCATTGCTAGCAGTAATGGCAACCTCGGTGCGCTCGCTTAACGATATTAATCAAGGTAATTACTGGGGCTGGCCAAGTGAGTGGATGTTAATTGAAAACTACACTCTGGTATTTACTTCTACGCCGATGTTCCAGTACCTAATGAATAGCTTAATCATTACTCTACCAGCAGTAGCCGGTTGTGTAGCTTTGTCTACCATGGCGGGGTTTGCTCTGGCTAAATACAACTTTAAAGCCAACATTTGGATCTTTGCCACCTTTATTGCGGGTAACTTTGTGCCGTTTCAGATTTTGATGATCCCGGTGCGTGATTTAACCATTCAGTTTGGTTTATACGATACTCACTGGGCGCTTATTTTATTCCATGTGGCCTTTCAAACAGGGTTTTGTACCTTGTTCATGCGTAACTTTATTGTTGGCTTACCTACCGAGTTGATTGAGTCTGCGCGGGTAGAAGGCGTGAGTGAATTTAAGATTTTTTGGCACATTGTATTGCCATTGGTAAAACCGGCTACTGCAGCGTTAGCGGTACTGGTGTTTACCTTTATATGGAACGATTTTTTCTGGGCCTTAGTACTGGTACAAAGTGATGAAGTGCGACCAGTTACCGCCGGTCTCAGTGCGTTGCAAGGTCAGTGGTTGGCATCATGGCAGTTGATCTCAGCTGGTGCGGTAGTAGCGGCCTTACCTCCGGTCATACTATTTTTTACCATGCAACGTCATTTTATTGCTGGGTTGACCCTCGGGGCAACTAAAGGCTAAACACACCCTCAAGCAATAATGAGGGAAGTAAATAAATCCTGCTCAAGGACAACAAAACTAAAGGAATGTAAATGATGAGTAAACTAAAACAATGTGGTCAAGCCTTAGCGCTAGCTACTTTAATTGGTGGCTATGCTAACGCTGGCGAACTGATTATTAACTCTGACGCTTCTGACCCTGCACCTAAAGCCGCATTTGCAGAAATCATTGCTGAATTTGAAAAAGAGTACCCAGACATTAAAGTGAAGTACAACTTGTACGATCACGAAGCCTACAAAACTACCATTCGTAACTGGCTAGTAACCTCGCCGCCAGATGTTGTGCATTGGTATGCAGGTAACCGTATGAAAGCCTTTGTTGATAAAGGCTTGTTTGAAGATGTGAGTGACCTTTGGCAACAAAACGACATGGCTGCAGATTTTGCAACAGCTGCGCCTGCGATGACTATTGATGGTAAGCAATGGGGTGTTCCTTACACCTATTACCAGTGGGGCATTTACTACCGTAAAGACATTTTTGAAAAATATGACATCGAAGAACCCTACCTATGGGAAGAGTTAGTTGAGGCGTCTAAAATTCTTAAAGAGAATGGCGTAGCGCCTATCGCTATTGGTACTAAGTACCTATGGACAGCCGCCGGTTGGTTTGATTACATGAACCTTCGCGTAAATGGTTTAGATTTCCACATGGAACTGATGGATGGCAAAGTGCCTTACACTGATCCTCGTGTTGTGAAAACCATGGAAAAATGGAAAGAGATGATTGAGCCTGGTTACTTCTTAGAGAACCACGCATCCTACTCGTGGCAGGAAGCACAGCCGTTCTTATACAACGGTGAAGCGGCTATGTACTTAATTGGTAACTTCATTACCCCTAACTTCCCAGATGAAGTGAAAGATAAAATGGGCTTCTTCCAGTTCCCAATTATCGACCCAACGGTAGGTGTAGCAGAAGATGCACCGATGGATACCTTACATATTCCAGCTAAAGCCAAAAACAAAGAAGATGCTAGAAAATACCTAGCGTTTATGGCGCGTCCTGAGAACCAAACCAAAATCAACAAAGCCTTGTTACAAATTCCACCTAACAAAAAAGCTAAAGCTGAGGACAATGAGTTCTTAAACAAAGGTGTGGCAATGTTAGGCTCGGCATCTGGAACGGCACAATTCTACGATCGTGATACTGATCCTGCTATGGCTAAAGCCGGTATGAAGGGTTTCCAAGAGTTTATGGTACACCCAGATCGCTTAGATAAGATTTTAAAAGGTCTTGAGAAAACACGTCAGCGTACGTTTAAGTAATCCCAGATAAACTTTCCTTAACTACATATCCATAATAAAAAGCCCTGTTTAACAGGGCTTTTCTTGTTTAGAAGTTAAAGGCAGCACCAATATATAGGCCCTTAGTAAAATCTAAATCGGGTTCGTTAGCGTAACGGAATTGAATAGCGCGATAGCCAAGGTATACATCTGCCTGCGGCATGATTGAGTAAGCAATCTTGGCGTCTAAATCGTAGTAACGGTTTAGCTCGCTGCTCGTTAATACCGAAGGAGCATAATAAGCGCTGCCCGATATTTTTAGGTTTTGGGCAACAGCAATGCTGTAATCGCCACCAATGGCGAAGGCATGTGGGTTTTCACGGTGGTTAGCCCACAGTTTGGTAAATTTTGCGCCAATGGCAAATTTATGGATGTCTTGTTGGTGAGTCGCTTTTATGCCGAAATCTGCTAAATCACCCTCTGGGCGAGAGTACATGTAGTTAGCTGACATCTCTGCGCCAGGTGCAATTTGCGTTGCAAAACCTGTTTCAAAAACGTCGTTATTAAGATCAAACTTAATTGAACTCGCCAAGGCTGCGGTACTACTTACAGCGAATAGACTCGCCGCTAACAAAGAACGCTTAAACATAATTCTCCTACAATAAGCTCTAATCAGACAAAAACGCGGCGATCATACCATTTATCTAAGTTATTATCTGATTACATTGCATTTATCGAATATAAAATCTAACAAACCTAAGTCTTCAGGTTATTTACACAAGCTGCTTAAGCACTGCGTTAAGCTTTTAAAACAAAGTAAATCACTTATCTGTAGCAAAAATCAGTGACGATGCTAATTGTGGCCTATAGTTAGGCTGCAGCAAGATGACTTGCATTTGTCACTAAATGTTTGAAAAGGAGAGCAAACATGCCGTTGTTTAATCGATTAATTGCCGAAGGGATCGGCACGTTTTGGTTGGTATTAGGTGGATGTGGTAGCGCAGTTTTAGCCGCAGCCTTTCCAGAAGTAGGTATTGGTTTAGTAGGTGTTTCGATAGCCTTTGGTTTAACCGTGCTGACTATGGCCTTCTCCATTGGCCACATTTCCGGTTGTCATTTAAACCCTGCCGTTACCATAGGCTTAACGGTTGCTGGGCGTTTTTCTAAAGTTGATGTGTTTCCTTACATTTGTGCCCAGTTACTGGGTGGCTTTGTGGGGGCGATTATTTTGTATTTAATTGCCAGTGGTAGCGGTGATTACGACCTAGCAAGTCATGGTTTGGCCAGCAATGGCTACGACATGCACTCACCGGGTGGTTATACATTAGTGGCCGCATTGGTATGTGAGATAGTGATGACCTTTATGTTTCTATTCATTATTTTAGGTGCCACCGATGAACGCGCACCAGCGGGGTTCGCCCCTATCGCAATTGGCCTGGGTTTAACTCTTATTCATCTGATATCTATTCCGGTTACTAATACCTCGGTTAACCCAGCACGAAGCACCGCCCCTGCGCTAATTGAGGGTGGCATTGCCTTGGGGCAACTTTGGTTATTTTGGGTAGCTCCTATTATTGGGGCTGTGTGTGCTGCACTTATGTACAAGCAAGTGTCGGCTAAAAACTAGCTGTTTATTCGGTTCAACACTTTAAAGCCTTTCTTATTTGAAAGGCTTTTTTATTGCGCTTGGTTTAGGGCTTAAACGCAGTATGAGTCAGGCTAAGGCTCTGTTATCATTCTGTTAATGAAACTAAAGTATGACTTTAGGTTTCAGCGACACAACATAATAATAATCACTAAAGTACTACCTACACATAAGGATTTATCATGAGAAAAGGATTGCTCTGTTTTACTGCGTTATTGGCGAGCTGTTTTTCTATTAATGCTATTGCAGAAGGCAAGGTTTATAAGCTTAAGCTGGCTGAATCTTGGCCAACTAAATTTCCGTTGCTTGATACTGGGGTGCAACGTTTTGCCAAAATGGCCGAACAGATGTCGGATGGCCGGCTGGTGATTCGTGTTGATTCTGCCAACAAGCACAAAGCGCCTTTGGGTATTTTTGATCTTGTAAAAAGCGGCCAGTATGACATGGGCCACTCGGCGTCTTACTACTACAAAGGTAAAGTGCCTAACACCATGTTTTTTACCACAATGCCTTTTGGTATGACGGCGATGGAGCAACACGCTTGGTATAGCTATGGTGGTGGCAAAGAACTAATGGCGAAGGTGTATGAGCCTCATAACTTGCTAACCTTTCCAGGTGGCAATACTGGGGTGCAAATGGGCGGCTGGTTTCGCAACGAAATTAACAGTGTAGGTGATCTACAAAATCTGAAAATGCGTATCCCAGGTTTTGCTGGTGAAGTGCTGGCTAAACTAGGCGCTACGCCAGTGAACATTCCGCCAGCTGAGTTATATACCGCACTTGAGCGCAATACTATTGACGCCCTTGAGTGGGTTGGGCCTTCGCTAGACTTACGCATGGGTTTTCACAAAATTGCCCCTTATTACTACACTGGTTGGCATGAGCCAGGTTCAGAGAACATGTTTCTTATGAATAAAAAGAAGTTTGAATCTCTACCAGCAGATTTGCAGGCCATTTTAGAAACGGCAATGCGCGCCACAGCCTTCGATATTTATGTAGAAGCCACAGCAATGAGCACCAATAACTGGGCAACCATGTTGCAAGAATACCCAGACATTAAAGTGCGCACCTTCCCTAAAGAAGTTCTCACTGCATTGAAAAAAGCCAATGATGAGTTGCTAGCGGAACACGCCGCTCGTGATCCATTAGCTAAAGAGATTATCGAGTCTCAGCAAAGCTTCACTGAAAAAGCGCGTGCTTACACACTTATTTCTGATCTTGGTTACCTAGAGAGCACCAAAGATTTGTAAATAGCGGATAATAAAAAAAAGCGGCTTAAGCCGCTTTTTTTGTACTTGATATTGGTTACTGGTTACTGGTTAATTTGAATAACAATGTTACCAGTAGCACCTGCTTGCATAACTGCTTGATGGGCTAAAGTGGTATCGGCCAACTTAAAGCTTTGGCTTATTACAGGACGCACAAAACCGGCTGTGGCACCCGCATATATTGCCGAGTGTATTTGAGTAAGCTGTTTGCTATCGGCATTTGCTAGCGCCATACCCATTACGCAGGCGTCTCGCGCCATTAGATCGCGCGGATTTATTTCTACGCTGCCGCGACTACCTATTATTACTACTCTTCCACCTTTATTAAGCAAGGGGAGGTCATCGCCTAGGTTTTGATTTGCCAGCATCTCCAAAATGACATCAACCGCTCCGGCTTGTTGTAGTGCTTGATAATGTTCTGTTTGGTGGTGATTGGCCACAAGGTCTGCACCTTGTTGTTTCAATAAGGCTAAACCTGCATCACTACCTGCAGTAGCAAATACTCTGCATCCTGCCGCCTTGGCTAATTGAATTGCCGCCAAACCTACTCCGCCACTAGCGCCATGAATCAACACTGTTTCTGCTGCATGAGCCTTAGCGCGAATAAACAAAGCACGCCAAGCTGTTGCGTAAGGTGTACCTAAACAAGCGCCTTGTTCAAAGCTTAAGCCATCGGGAAGGGGATGAACTTGCTGTGGGCTAGCTAAACATAATTCAGCACTGGCGCCACTTATGGTGCCTGCACAATACACGCGTTGCCCTAACTCGAAGCCTGTTACCTTAGCGCCCAACTTTACAATAGTACCTGCGGCGTCTTTTCCCGGGGTATGGGGAAACGTAGCGGTGTAATTGTTAGTACCAGCAACGATGTAAGTATCTACAGGGTTCACGCCAGCGGCCTCAACCTTTATGAGGATCTGCTCGGCATTTGCTTGTAAGTCGTCAATTTGGTTAAGGCTAAGTGTGTCGCCATGATGTTGAGCTTGGATAGCTTGCATTGTTACTCCTTTTATTTAGGGGCGTTGTTTTTTCCTAGCGTAGCTCAATTAATTGCAGGAAAAGCTGAGTGAAGTAACAGCTTAATGATCTTTTTGCTGTTAGTTAGCAAAGAATTTTTGAATAGCGTGCTAAAAAAAATGTAATGAAAGTGTTTTCAAAGAGGTGGTTTGGTAATTTTATTACTAAAAGTTAAATTTAATAATATAAAAATTAAATTTCATAATGCTAAATGTGCGTTGTGTCGCATAAAATTAAAACCGTAAGAGAAAGTTAGTAACAAAAAGCATTTGCCAGAGGTTATTTTCTTTCAGAATTAACTTAAACATAAAGGTGAACATATTATGGAATTATTCGGATTATATTACGCTCTTCGTGCTAAAAACGTTAACAACGAACAAACAGTAGCTCAACGTAGCCGCTAGTTAAACAAGTAACAATAGGAAACAAATTATGTACGATTTATTTGGATTAGTAGCCCTTAACTACTTTGGATACAACAAAACTGAAGAACAAAAACTTCAAGAACGTAGCCGCTAAATTTAACACTAATATAGAGAGAATGATTATGATGGATTTTATGGGTTGGGTTGCACTAAGCTACCTACAAAACAAAAAAACTGAAGAACAACGCATTGCTGAATTAAGCCGTTAATTTCAGAACAACGCTAAACCGAAATAGTTAAATAGAAATAGTTTTACAGTAAGAATGATGTAATCGCCGATCAGGCGAACCGGCTCTCCTCAACCTCCCTGAGGAAGCAAATACAATCCCTAGTAGTATTTTTCAATCAACAACTAGATTTGAATCTTCCCACAACTAATTACTTGAAAGTTACAACCTAGATCCCGATTAGCTATCCAACTCGAGATACTCTTTAAAAGCCTCAATTCGAAGCAGTTTTTTTCATGGCGGTACGAATTTTTCTTCGATTTAAGAAAAATTATATTGTTTGCTCGCAAAACCAGTAATCCGGCTGCTTAGCTTGACCTAGTTGTGGAAAACTACACCTAGGAGGCGAGCCTATGTTGAAATCAACACAAACTATCCCATGGTCGTACTTAAGACGTTTATGCTTGCTTAGTCTTGTTATGAGCTTGGCATTGCCTTTATATCGGTGGTGGCTTAATGACCGGCCTAAAGTTGTAGAGCAAGATCGGGTAAGCCAGGATGCCAGTGCCTTTTTAGGAAAGTGGCAAGGCAGTTGGAGTGGTGTGGTGGAATTTACCATTGATTTTAAACACCAGCCTAATGCGCAGCAGATTGAAGTGGTACTGCAACATGTCGCCAACGCTGCTTTGGGTATAGACGACAAGCCTCGGCACTTTATTGCTGATTTTAAACAGGGTGAAGTGTCTTATCGCGATACTGACTACCAAACTCGATATTGGTTTAAAGGAAGCGAGTTATGGGCCGAATTAACGGGTAAACAGCACGCTATCACCGTTATGAGTCGAGTAAATTGATCGGGGGAAACATGCATAGCTTACGTGGTTTCGATGGGATGAGAGCCCTAGCTTGTTTAGCTGTACTTGCGCATCACTTAGCACAACGCTTAGATTCTCATCACTGGTTAGTTAAGGGTTTGCATGCTGGTGAGTTAGGTGTGAGTTTGTTTTTTGTGTTATCTGGGGCCTTGTTAGCTTACCCATTTTGGCAAGCGCATTTTTCTGCTCAAACTCTGCCACGCATTAACGAGTACTTAAAACGAAGAGCCGCTCGCATCATTCCAGCGTATTACTTGGTGCTGCTTGTTAGCGTTTTATTAAACATGCTAATTGCGCCTCAAGATTATGCCTTGCCACGTCTATTAGCTGGCTTAAGCTTCATTGCGCCTTATCACTACATTAGTTTTTTCCCCAGCGATATAAACGGTCCGTTATGGTCAATAGGCTTAGAGGTGAGTTGTTACTTATTGCTGCCGCTTTTATTGATGCCGCTGTGGCGACGTAAAACAGCAAGCTTGAAAGTGGCAATAGCCTGGGGAGTTGCGTTGCTAATCGTAATGCAGTTATTGCATTACTTAATTGTTCTACTTTTTATGACCGACCAAGAAGGTAAAGGTTGGAAGTACGGAATTATTGGCGGAGCAAAACAGTGGCTGCCTTACTGGAATGTAGCCAGTTTTATGGGGCAGTTTTTGTGTGGTGTTATCGCTGCTGCCGGTATTGCTTGGTATGAAAAGCAACAGCAGTTGAGGCATTATTATTTTGATCTGGCTTTTCTCGGTGCCTTTGGTTTGGCTACTTGGATGAGCTTAAATTATTTGGTTCCTGGGGCGCCTAGCCAAAGCCTTGGTCAAGCTTATTTGGCCCCTCTATTTTCGATGTTGTGTGCTGTCGCTTTGCTGGCCACCCATTTTAGCCGTTATTGCAGCTGGCTGTTAGATAATCGCTTGTTCTCCCACATCGCAACTTTATCCTTCGGTATTTATCTTTGGCATTATTTGATTATGGAGATAATTCGTATTTTGTGGGTGCAGCAATACCATTATATGGGCATGGAGGACATCGCTTTTGGTTTGCAAATTGGGGCATTGGTAGTGTGTTTGTCTTGGACTATTGCCGCTTTAAGTTTCTACTTGTTGGAAAAGCCGATACTTAACTGGGCTCGTGGCTCAAACAAGATGAGTGGCAGCGCCTAGGGGCTGTTCATGAAACGTTATCTCTAATAGTGATAATGCTCTGCTCCCATGGCTTAGTTGTTATGTTGGCCGTTATTATCGACGGCCTAGCTCAAGGCATTCTTGGTATGCGTGGCAATCAACGAGGTGATCATTCACCATGCCTACTGCTTGCATAAATGCATAACAAATAGTGGGGCCGACAAAATTAAAGCCCGCCTTTTTTAGCGCCTTCGACATGGCTTGTGATTCGGCAGTTTCTGTGGGGATGTCGGCCATGCTGGTCCAGCTATTTTGAATGGGTTTCCCACCAACAAAACTCCACAGGTACTCACTAAAGTCGATGCCTTGTTCTTGCATCGCCAAGTAGCTCTTGGCGTTGCGGATCACCGAATTAACCTTGAGCTTGTTGCGAATAATGCCGGGGTTTTGTAGTAGCTCTTCAACTTTAGCTTGGTCAAACTTAGCGATCTCGCTAGGCTCAAAATCCGCGTAGGCTTGATAGTAAGTCTGCTGCTTACGCAGGATGGTGATCCAAGATAAGCCAGCTTGCTGCCCGTCTAAGCAAAGTTTGGCAAATAAGTCCTTAGCATCGTAGATCGGACGACCCCAAACTTGGTCATGATATTGCTGATAGAAGGGGTCATCCCCGCACCATGGGCAGCGTTGCTGTTGGCTCATTATCCATCCTCATCTTCGGGTTGCGGCATGCGCTCTTCCGGAATAGGTTCGAGAACAGGCGCGGGGTCTGTAGCCGGCTGAACAGCTGTTGCTGGCTCTGCTGGAGCCGCTTCGCTTGTGGCTCCAGGCTCTTCAACGCTTGCTTCTTGGTTTGCGCTGTTTTGACTTGGCTCGGTGGTCGTTTCCGGTCCTGCGGCTTCAGTTGCTGCTGGCGTTTGCTCGGTTTGCTGCTCGCTATCGATCGCAGGCTGCTCTGCTTGGCCTTCAGGCATGCCCAATTGTTCAGCATTTTGCGCGGCCACTTGTTTCTTAATTTGCTCGCCTTCTTGTTCTAGGTCTTCAATGGTCCGACGCTCACCTAGGTTGAAGATGGCAAAACCAGCACTCACTACCTGGTTCTGAGCACGGCCAATCACCACTGCATTAAAGGGCGAGAAGACCTCTTCTACATCATCAGTAATGGGGTTGGAGATAGTGCCGAGTAGTTGGCCTTTGTTTACTCTAGCACCCAACTCGACCCTGTTTAACAGGATGCCGCCATCACGGGCTCGTAACCATTGCGAGGCATAAAACACCGGCTGCGGTGAAGACCAAAAGAACGAACGTGGCAACATATTCACAGAGCTTAAATAACTCTGCACTGCTTTAACTCCTGTATCTACTTGCTTCTCGTCCACAGTGTAGGGGCCACCTACTTCCATCACTACCGTAGGAATGCCAGCTGCGGTAGCTGCACCGCGCAAGCTGCCCGAAGGGGCAATGCTTTGTAGCACCGGAATGGCACCAAATTGGTTGGCTAACTCAGAGACTTCTGGAATGGTTAAATCTGCGCGAAGCTGAGTGAGGTTTTCGCGAAACATCGATCCTGAATGCAAATCAACCAAGCTGTCGCAGTGTCGAATAATGCTATTGAAAAGGCTGTAGGCGACTCGCGAAGCGGTTGAGCTGTTTGGGCTACCTGGGAATGCACGGTTTAGGTCACGACGATCAGACATATAGCGATCTTTGCGAAACAGACCATCAATATTTACCACTGGCACAGAGATAACCGTACCTTTTAGTTGCTCAGGTTCCAGCTGCTTAACCACCCGGCGCGCTATTTCTACGCCGTTTACTTCATCACCGTGTACCGCCGCAGTGATACAAACGCGTGGACCAGGCTCTTTACCGTGTATAACTACCACTGGGGTGGCTAGCTCAAAGCCGCCTGGCAGGTGGCCAGAGTACCAGTCTAGGGTGGCGCTACTGTTTGGACTAAGCTCGGTATTGAGTAAAGACAGTGGCCCCCAAGTTTCTTCCTTTGGCGGTTCTTCGGTAGTTTGGCTGGCGCTGGCTTGGTCTGTTTTACCAGCTACGATAGGAATGATTGGCTTAGGTGGTTCGGGTAAAGCCAGTTCTGCTTGCGGTTCGCTACCGCTGCCTGCTTCAGCTTCAACTGAATCATCTTCTGTGTTTGGCTCTGTTAAGTTCGAGTCTACTTCTACTTGCTGATGGCTAATCTCTGTTGTGGTTTCTTCTATGTCAGAAAGCTTTTGATCGTAGAGTTCTTCAAATTGATTTTCTTGTTCTGTCGCAGCGGCACTGAAACAGAAACATAACAAAACCAAAATTAAACGGCGTGACATAGCGTCTCCAAAGTTTGAACAAGCGACAATAATTATCAAGCCGCGAGTGTAGCAATTAAAAGTGTAAACCAGAGTTAGCTGAGCTGCGCCTGTATTAATACATTACGTGGACTGGTTTTAAAGGGAAAAAGTTCCATTAATCCAACTTGATAGCCCTGTTGTTGAAGAAATAAACAACGGTCTAACAATAGCCAACGCTCCATAATAGGACGAAATAGCAGTTGTACTAACTCGAGTTGCCTTACTAACAAGTGGCGTTGTTGGCCTTTTTCCAGGTAAAGCTGTTGATCAAAAGTATCGGGAAAGCCTATTTGATGTTGTTGACAAGCCCACCGCGCAAAGTCTGCAAACTGGGCATCTTGACTGAACCACTGCTTACCAACAGAAGGCAGCGCTTGGTAGTGTTCGGTGTTAGTGAGCTCTTCGCGTAAGCTTTGATAACTGAGTCGCCAGTGTATTTCGCGCTGACGTAGAGTTTGTACTCGCTGCCCAGAGGTGACCGATTGCGCCACCGCCAATCGTAAATCGGTTTTGCTTAAGGTAAGTGCACTTTGCTTAGCCAGCTTTGATAAAGGCTGGTAGTGAGAGCTGTTGATTAAATGATAACAACAGGGACAAATACTGAGTTTTTGCGGCTTATGATTTGCAGCTAAGCGCAGTAGCTGCAGATGTAACTCCCCACAGGCATGCAAGGCTACCGCATGTTGCTTACTTTTGAGGTGCTGTTGGGCGTTTGGCTCAAGTACATCGCAGTGATGAAACTGTTGTGGCAGTCTAAGTTGATTAGCTTGTTGCTGGCCGCTGTCACACAAACTTGCTTGCCACTCTAAACTGGTTATTGGCAATTGATGGTGAAAGCTAATTAAACGCCCTAAATGCCCTTTGCCGGCGCACCACTCCAGTATTGGTAAGTTTTCACCTTGTAGCTGTTCGCTAAAGGCTTGAATTTGTGCTGCCTTTCGCCCCTTTATTCCATTTGTTAACCAAAAAGGGGTCTCCAAATCGGCGCTTATTGCCGCTTGGGGTTGCCATAATTCTAAACATGGCTTTAGCTCGGGGAAGTACTTAGCAAACAACCCTACCGCTTGTTCTGGGGATTGTTCAAGTTGTTGAATTTGCGTTGTGTTTAAGTTTTTTACTTGGTCCACTAACGCTTGGTTTTGCCAAGGTAAACAGTGTTGCTGAAAAGGGCTGAACTGCCAATATTGGTGGTAGCCTTGGAGTAATTGGTCGTGCTGGAGAAAAACCGCTTCGAGTGATTGATTAAACATAGCGAAAGATTAAGACAACCCTTGGTAGCGACCACTTTTGTGATTAAGTGCAATTACTATGTTCAAGGCAAATGCACCAGCAATAGACCACAGTAACACACTAAGTGGCACTAAGAAGTAAGAGGCGGTTACTATCACCACATCTAAGCCCATTTGCACATGTCCAGCACGAATCGAAAAACGCTTTTGTAGATACAGAGCTAAGATGTTCACACCGCCCAAACTGCCTTTATGGCGAATTAGAATAAGCATGCCAGTGCCGATTAAAAATCCACCGCTCAGTGCCGCATAAATCCTATTGAGTTGGGCGATGTCGATGACTAGATGCATGTAATCAGTAAACACCGACACTAAAAGTACACAAGCTACGGTTCTAAAAGTAAAGGCTGCCCCCATTTTGGCAAAACCTAGTACAAAAAAGGGCAGATTTATGAGCAGGAACATTTGCCCAAAAGACAAATTCATAAATTGGCTGGCAAGCAAGGCTAAACCGGCGGTGCCGCCGGTAAGAAGTTGGGTTTCTTTAAAAAAGAACACGCCTAAGGCCACCATGGTAGTGCCAATAAGCAAGGCTAATATATCTTCTAGCCAATTATGCTGTTCCATAAATATCTCTAGTTAATACCGACAAGTGAATAATAGCATCGCTGTTTGACAATTGAGATAAAGAACTGCCTGGGAGATATAAAACAAAAAAAGCCACTGCAAATTTTATTTACAGTGGCTTGATATATCGCTTGTTGCCAAGCGGCTTGGTTTACTTAGCTTTTTTCGCGGGCGATTGCGCGGTAACCAATATCGTTACGGTGGAACATGCCATCCCAAGATACTTTTTTCACTAGCGCATACGCATTTGCTTGGGCTTCGGTAACGTTGTTACCTAGAGCGGTAGCACACAATACGCGGCCGCCGTTAGTTACAATGGTGCCGTCTTTTTCGCTAGTACCTGCATGGAATACTTTAGCGCTACTGGTTTCTTCGCTAAGGCTTGGCAGTGTGATTACGTCACCTTTAGGGTAAGAGCCAGGGTAGCCAGCAGCAGCTAGCACTACGCCCATTGCTGCGCGAGGATCAAACTCGGCAGTTTTAGTATCCAATTTACGGTCAACAGCTGCTAAACACAGTTCAACAATGTCAGACTGCATACGCATCATAATTGGTTGAGTTTCTGGGTCACCAAAGCGGCAGTTGTATTCGATGATTTTTGGCGAACCGTCAGCCATAATCATCAATCCAGCATATAGGAAGCCAGTGTATTCATTGTCTTCAGCGGCCATGCCTTTAACCGTAGGCATGATCACTTCATCCATTATGCGCTGGTGGATTTCTGGGGTAACCACTGGAGCTGGCGAGTATGCACCCATGCCGCCAGTGTTCAAGCCGCTATCACCATCGCCAACACGTTTGTGGTCTTGGCTGGTGGCCATTGCCAATACGTTGCTGCCATCTACCATTACGATGAAGCTGGCTTCTTCGCCATCTAAGAACTCTTCGATTACCACGCGAGAACCGGCTTCGCCAAAGGCATTATCGGCAAGCATATCTTCAATAGCGGCAATTGCCTCGGCTTCAGTCATAGCTACAATTACGCCTTTACCTGCAGCTAAACCATCGGCTTTAACCACAATGGGGGCGCCTTGCTCTTTTACGTAGGCAATCGCTGGGGCAACCTCAGTAAAGGTTTGGTAGTAGCCAGTTGGAATGTCGTGACGGGCTAAAAAGTCTTTAGTGAATGACTTAGAGCCTTCTAGTTGAGCAGCTTTTTCAGTAGGGCCAAAGATTTTAAGGCCTGCGGCTCTAAAGGCATCAACCACACCAATAACCAATGGCGCTTCTGGACCAACAATGGTGAGTTCAACCTGGTTTTGCTGAGCAAAGCTAAGTAAGGCAGCAATGTCTTCTACGCCAATGGCTACGTTTTCTAGCTTAGGCTCTAGTGCAGAACCGGCGTTACCTGGGGCAACAAATACTTTTTCAATTAAAGGAGATTGCGCAGCCTTCCATGCTAGAGCATGTTCGCGGCCACCGCCGCCAATCACAAGTACGTTCATGTTTGTCTATCCAATACTGAGTAAACGGGGCTTGGCTTACCAAGCCTAAATACAAAACAGCCAGCGCGAGGCTGGCTGTGGTTTTTTAGTGGTAGAAGTGGCGCATGCCAGTGAACACCATGGCCATGCCATGTTCATCGGCTGCTGCAATTACTTCGTCATCACGCATTGAGCCACCAGGCTGAATCACACAAGTTATGCCAGCTTCAGCTGCTGCGTCGATACCATCGCGGAATGGGAAGAATGCATCCGATGCCATTACGCTGCCTGCTACTTCTAGCTTCTCGTCGGCGGCTTTAATACCAGCAATTTTAGCGCTGTATACGCGGCTCATTTGGCCAGCGCCCACGCCAATAGTCATGTTGCCTTTTGCGTAAACAATGGCGTTAGACTTAACATACTTGGCTACTTTCCAGCAAAATAGTGCATCACGCAACTCTTCTTCGCTAGGCTGGCGCTTGCTCACAACGCTTAGTTCGTCTTGAGTTACCATGCCTTGGTCGCGGTCTTGAACCAATAAGCCGCCGTTAACACGCTTAAGCTGCAAACCGGTGGTTTTAGTTGACCATTCGCCACACTCTAATAAACGTACGTTTTTCTTAGCAGCAACAATTTGTGCAGCGGCTTCAGAAATTTTAGGGGCAATGATTACTTCTACAAACTGGCGAGACACAATGGCTTCAGCAGTATCGGCATCTAACTCGCGGTTAAAGGCAATAATGCCGCCAAAGGCAGAAGTTGGGTCGGTTTTGTATGCGCGCTCGTAAGCTTCTTGAATATTGCCACCTAGCGCTACGCCACATGGGTTAGCGTGTTTTACGATTACACAGCAAGGCTCGTCGAATTCTTTCACACATTCTAGTGCTGCATCAGTATCGGCAATGTTGTTAAACGACAAGGCTTTACCTTGAAGTTGAGTGGCAGTAGATACAGAAGCTTCTTCAATGTTGTTTTCAACATAAAAAGCTGCCGCTTGGTGGCTGTTTTCGCCATAGCGCATGTCTTGCTTTTTAATGAATTGGCTGTTGAAGGTACGTGGGAACTTGCTGTCTTCGTCCCCTTCTTTGTTGTCGCCGTAGCTAGGTACCATAGTGCCAAAGTAGTTGGCGATCATGCCGTCGTAAGCTGCGGTATGTTCAAAGGCTGCAATGGCTAAATCAAAGCGAGTAGCGTGAGTTAGCGACTTATCGTTGGCTGCCATTTCGGCGAGTACGCGATTGTAGTCTGATGCATTAACCACAATGGTTACGTCTTTGTGGTTTTTCGCCGCACTGCGCACCATAGTTGGGCCGCCGATGTCGATGTTTTCTACTGCATCTTCAAGGCTACAATCTGGGTTGGCTACTGTTGCTGCAAAAGGATAAAGGTTAACAACAACCATATCGATAGCATTAATGCCGTGGTTGTTCATCACTTCATCATCGGTACCGCGTCGACCTAAAATGCCACCGTGTACTTTTGGATGTAAAGTTTTAACACGTCCATCCATCATTTCTGGGAAGCCAGTGTAGTTAGATACTTCAATAACTTCGATGCCGTTTTCGGCCAGTAATTTTGCGGTGCCACCAGTAGATAAGATCTCTACACCTTGTTGGGCTAAAGATCGTGAGAATTCGATAATGCCTGTTTTATCTGAAACACTAATCAGTGCACGTCGAATCGGTCGAGCGTTTTCCATTGGGGTTTTATCCTCATTAGCAGTTACATGCGCTAGCGGTACAAGTTGCCCGAAAAATAAACAACTTAGGTTTGAGGCGCGCATTTTACAGCAAAAGTGTGAAGAATGCGCCGTTTTTAACTGAGAAATGTTGGTATGGAGGGCAAATAGAACGAAACAAAAGCTTAAATTGACCGTTACGCCAAGCGCTTAAATAGCGATAGTTGACCACTTGGTAAGCAAAAACTGCGGCTTTAGCTGGAGTATAAGCTTAAGTGACTGTTTTTCACTCTTACCCTTACCAACTAGAGCCATATCAATCTACCTTTGAGCTTGAATCGATGTGTAATGTGGATGAATCAGCTGGTGGCAGCTGAAAACGAAAGGTATTGCGGCCGTTTTGCTTGCTTAAGTAGAGTGCTTTATCGGCCAAATCTATAATCTCTGTTAAACCTATATCGGCACTTTCGGCAATGGATACGCCCACACTAATAGTGATGTGATTTTGCTTTTCTACCAAACTAAACTGGTGTGGAATTTCGGCCTTGTTAATGGCTTTTACTAGTCGCTTGGCCGAGAATTCAGCATAGTCGAAATCACTATTGCTCAAAATCGCAATAAACTCCTCGCCGCCGTAGCGAGCGATAAGATCGCCTGGTCGTTTACAAATTCCCGTAGCAATTAAGGTTTGAGCCACTTTCTCTAAACATACATCGCCAGCTGGGTGGCCATAATGGTCGTTGTATTGTTTAAAGTGGTCAATGTCGATAAGCATAATAGTAATGGGGTAGCCACCACGCTGGGCGCGTCGCCATTCTTGTTCAAGAAACTCATCAGCACAACGTCGGTTAGGAATGCCGGTAAGGCTGTCGGTAACTGCCAGTTTTTCTAGCTCGCGATAGGTGGTGCGTAGTTCCTGTTGCGAGGCTTCTAAATCCGCCGTGCGCTCTTTTACTCGATCTTCCAATACCATTCTTGCTTGGCGCAAGTCTTGTTTGGCGTTGCGTTGGCTAAAGTAGAGTAATAAAAATAAGCTCACCGCTACTAACAAAGAACTGATGATACCCAGCAGCACGATGTTGCGGGTTCGATAGTAGATTTGAAAAGCTTCGGCTTTGTCTATCTCGGTGGTTAAACCAAAATCATAAGTGGGTTGCCATGTCCAAGCTCCCACTACTTGTATCCCCCGATAGTCGGGATAGCCCTTGAGGTCGTAACTGGTAATTCCTTGGGTGGCGCTTTGGGCCATTAAAGTGAGGGTTTTACTGTTCTCGTTGTTGGTTGAGCTGGGGTCACTGATATGCAAATTGTTGATGGCATCTTGTCCTGGCTCAAGCAAGCCTAAGCGATGCAGCTGTTCATTAAAGCGACTAGCCGAAAGCATTAGGCCATTGCGATCAAAAGCGTAAGTTTCACCTGAATCCCAAATTCGACCCAATTGAGTAATTCGACTGAAATGGTCACTTTGGTTAACACTCACAATAAGTACCGCTTGTAACTGCTTATCTGCATTAAATACCGGGGCACTAAAGTACATGTTGTTACTGTGCTTAGTTTGTTGTGGCAAGCCGGTAATAAACAAGGCTTCGCCGGTGAGTACTTGCTCCATTTTGTCGGTTTTAAATTCAAACAAGGGGTGAGTTTGGTGGATGTCTCTAGACCTATTGGAATAGAGCACTTGCCCATTTAAGTCACTCAACCAATAAGCTTTATCTTGATATGTCTCCATCATCAGAGCAAAGCTTCGCTTAATGCTGGCTTCTGCGTTGGCACGCATGATTGAGGGGCTGTCTGGCTGACTAATTATGCTAGCAGAACGCACTACCGACTCTGACTGAGCGGCATTGCTCAATTCCAAAAGCCGGTGTTGAATCCAGATATGATGGGCTTCTTGAGTTGCTCGCAGTACCGTTTGCAGTGACTCTTTAACCTTTTGTTCTACTTCTTGTTCAATGTTTTCAAGCGCGGTAAAGACAATCGCCAAAATTGCCAAGCTGAATATAGACACCATTGCCACAACGGTTCCGAGCTTAATGTACTTTGTCTTAAACTGAGGTGGAACGGTGTTTCTGTCGGCCATTTGACTAGTTGTTTATGTTTGCTTGATTTTTAACCAGTATGGACGGCTTAGCGAAATGACTCAACTGTATAGAAGAAAATAACTTTTATATCAGCAGCTTGCGAAGCTGTTGCTGTGGTTTTTGTTAATTATTTTTGCTGTGATTCAAGTTGCTCTATTTCTTTCCATAGTTCGTCAGCATCGGCACTTAACATCGAGTAAGTCATAATGTCGCCACGCCGCTGAGCCAGCATTGCAGACTCCAACAATGCATCGTACTTTTGGCGCTTGCGCTTAAGTGGGTTAGGTTTTAGAAAACTAAACATAGACACTCCTTTGTTATCAACAATAGAACGCTTTAAGGCAGTAAATAGTTCTCAAGTATGCGGGAAAAAGATGACTTTTTTATGAGGACTGGTTATTGCGGTTTAAAATAACTGGTCCTTGTCCTTCGCTGGCGAGCTGGTCATCGGGGTTATAAAGCGGGCAGCTTTTCATGGATAAACAACCACATCCGATGCAGCCAGTGAGGGAGTCGCGTAAATTCTCCAACTGTTTGATACGTTGATTTAGTATCTCGCGCCATTGCTGCGAGAGCGCTTCCCAGTCGGTTTTATTAGGGGTACGTTGATTGGGTAGTTTGGCAAAAGCTGCTTTTATCTCTGCCAAACTTATCCCCATTTTTTGAGCAGCCTTAATGACCGATACTCGCCGCAGTACATCGGGATGATAGCGCCGCTGATTACCGTGATTACGCCAACTATTAATTAAACCTTTAGTTTCGTAAAAGTGCAGCGTAGACACCTTAATGCCACAGCGTCTAGCCACAAAACCAACAGACAAGGCCTGTTTAGGTCGATCTTGCATAGCTACCTCCTACAAATTTTAAAGATTAGGCAAAAAATCTCTTTACCTCAACTTAAGTTGAGGTTTTAGGCTGATAAGTACAGAAACAATAAATAGCTTTAATTAGCGCTAAAAGCGCAAAGGAGAACATGATGCAATTAGAACATCTGAACTTAGTGGTAAATGACATGCAGCAAACCTTAGCTTTTTATCAGGCTGCTTTTCCTCATTGGCAAGTGAGAGGAGAAGGTAAGCAAACTTGGTATGGGGTAGAGCGGCATTGGTTACATTTTGGCGATGATGACCAATACCTCACGTTTAACGATCAAGGGTATGGGGAGAATCGGCCGCTCGAAGGAAATCAAGTAGGTATGGCGCATTTTGCTTACATTACGGCTGATTTAGACGGCTTAATCACTCGTATGTTAAATGCAGGCTTTCAGATTCACCATGAAGGAACCCAAAGTCGCCATCGCCGTAATGTGTATTTTCGCGATCCGAATAACTTTGAAGTGGAGTTTGTTGAGTATTCTTCAGACTTGCCCGAAGAGCGTAATCGCTACGAGTAGCGCAAGGTCAAAATCACTATCCCCAAAAGCCTGATTTTTATCAGGCTTTTTTGTTTCTTTCATAAAACTCTTGACCCTATACCTAGCTACAGGGTTTATCATAAAAGAAACGGAGGATGGCTATGTACAAGATTGGTGAGCTAGCAAAGCTAAGTGGTTTAACGGTGGAAACCTTGCATTTTTACGAACGCAAAGGTTTGTTGGTGCCGACTGCCCGTGGCGAGAACCTATACCGCATGTACAGCAAGCAAGATTTAGCGCGTTTGAGGTTTATTCAGCGCGCTAAACAAGCCGGTTTATCAATTAAAGATATATTGGAGCTACTTACTCTGCGAGAGCATGCAGAAACCGCCAGCTGTAACGATGTAAGCAATGTTGTAGGGCAAAAACTGGCTAAGGTGCAGCAGCAACTAGCAGAGCTAAAAGCCTTTGAAACAACCCTTAAAACTCTTCACGATGCCTGCTGTGGCGGAGAAGAGAGTGCACGTTCCTGTTCAATACTAAAGGCCTTAGATGATGCTATTGAATAACTTTATAAACCTTTTCTTAAGCGCAGCCCCATGGTTGTTTTTGGGCTTTGTTATTGCAGCTAGCCTTAAGTTAGGCTTACCTAGCCGTTGGTTAGCCAAGCACTTGGGTAACAGCAAAGCGAGTACCACAGTTAAAGCCGCATTTATTGGTGCGCCGCTGCCTTTGTGCTCTTGTGGGGTAATTCCCGCGGCCATGGGATTGCGCCGTGCTGGCGCATCTAAAAGTGCCACTACCTCATTTTTAATTGCCACCCCAGAAACTGGAGTGGATTCAGTAGCCGTGTCTTATGCACTGTTAGGGCCGGTAATGGCGGTTGTGAGGCCAATAGCTGCAATAGTAAGTGCTATTGTAGCCGGCTTATTGGTTGGCAAAGGCGAGGACGAGTCAGCCAGCGCTAACGAAGTTAAAAGCTGTTGTAGTGGCAAAAGTAGCTGTGCCAGTGAGGCCAAGCCTTCGCCGCCGCAGAGTCGGGCAAAAGTTAATACAAAACAATGGCTGCAAAGCTTTGTAGAATTAGTGGAAGATAGTTACTTGTGGCTAGTGTTGGGCTTAGTCTTTGCGGCTCTCATTCAAACTTACTTGCCCGAAAGCTTTATGACTCGATGGGGGCAAGGATGGATCACCATGGTGGTAATGGTGTTGGTGGGGATCCCCATGTACATTTGTGCCACTGCTTCGACCCCAATTGCCGCGGGCTTAATTATTGCGGGTATTTCTCCAGGAGCTGCCTTGGTATTTATGTTGGCTGGCCCAGCCACTAACATCGCAACACTAATGTTGGTTCGCCAAGAAATGGGCATGCGGGCATTAGTCGCTTATTTGGTTGGGGTGGTTGCTAGTGCTATGGCATTTGGTTGGGGATTAGATTGGGCAATTGCTCAATGGCAGTGGCAAGTAAATCCAGTAGAGTGGCAAGAACATCAACTTGTTACTAGCTGGTGGGTCTTGAGTAGTAGTGCTGTGATTGCAGCATTGATGGCTATTGCGGGGATTAAAGATGCACGGCAGCGCTGGTTTAGCGCTACCGTATAAAACTAAAGACTTAGCTTTTTGGTACGCGCTTAAACATTGCACCGTTGTTTAAGCGTAAGTTCTCGCCATCACTCACTAAAGGCTTTTCTAGCGCTTGAACAAATTCCATCTCAATTTTGTTCGCCATGTCGTCACACAACATGCGGGTCATGCCTATTGGTTGAGTAACGTTGAGTTGCTTTCCATCCCACTCCGCCTGGCCAAAAAAGTTATTGCAGCCTGTGGTGCCAGAAATTTTAAAGCCGTTTTCATTTTCTTCTAAGGTAAATGCTGGCAGCTTAATATCTGCAATGTTGTAGAAATCCCCCGTCATATACCAACGGCTATCTGCTAAATCCATGCTTGGCTCCGATTGTTTACTGGCACAGCCGGCTAAACCTAGGGTTAAAGTTAAGCCAATAAGTAGCTGTTTATTCATGGTTGTTACCTCAAGTAAGCACAAAAACTATTTCAGGCTATTGTAGAACACAGCGGCCAAGAAAAGTTCGATTATTGATAAATTTAATGTTTTTTTGAGCAGGCTTTTTGATCAACACAAGCAGTAACTATTGGGCTATTTGCTGCTAAGTTCGCTTCAAATGCGAGATGTTTCACACTTATTGCTCAGTTCTCGTCCTATGCTCTGCTCATCAATCATTGGACGACATTAAGTAGGTAAACATGAACCAGCAAGCGAGTGTATTTCATCTTGGCTTAAACCCAGAGATGCTAAAAGGCGCAACTTTAGCCATTATTCCTGGCGACCCGCAGCGCGTAGAACGGATTGCCTCGTTATTAGAAGAACCTGAGTTTTTAGCCTCGCAGCGTGAATTTACCTCTTACCTAGGTAAATTGGACGGTGCACCCGTTGTAGTATGTTCAACCGGCATTGGCGGGCCGTCCACTTCAATTGCCGTTGAAGAGCTGGCGCAACTAGGTATTCGCACCTTCTTGCGGGTAGGTACTACCGGCGCTATCCAGCCATATATTAATGTGGGTGATGTAATTGTGACTACAGCTTCGGTTCGCTTAGATGGCGCCAGCAGCCACTTTGCTCCCATGCAGTTTCCTGCGGTAGCCGATTTTTCTTGTATGCAATCTTTAAACAGTGCGGCATTAGACGCCAAGGCTACCTGCCATCTGGGTGTAACCGCTTCTAGCGATACCTTTTACCCAGGCCAAGAGCGTTACGACACGGTGTCTGGCCGCGTAGTTAAAGCCTTCCAAGGTTCAATGGAAGAATGGCAAGCCATGGGCGTACTTAACTTTGAAATGGAAAGCGCCACTTTATTTACTATGTGTGCCTCGCAAGGCTTAAAAGCAGGCTGTGTAGCAGGTGTAATTGTGAATAGAACCCAGCAAGAGATCCCAGACGAAAGCTTGATGAAAAACACCGAACACCAAGCAGTAAACATTGTTGTTGAAGCCGCACGTAAGATGCTCGGCTAAACACAAAGTGCCAATACATTTTGTCTGATGTATTGGCAGTCCTTTCCGAACGTTTAGCCCAATCTCTCTTGATAAGTGAGATTGGGCTTTTTTGTGCCAGAATCAGCGAGATGGCTGATTGGGCAAACTCACCAATGCAGCCGGTCTGGCTAATACAAACATTCGACGTCGCTTAGCGAATCCAAGGTTTACTTTAGCCTGTCGCAGCCTGAAATACGATCTCCTTCAAGTATTAGGGGCTGGCTATCGTGAATATAGCGATATTAAATATCGCTAATGATACTTTGTCTGATGTTAAATTTGGTGCGTCTAATTTGGTGGTGTTAATTATGAAAAAACTACTTATAGCTACTTCCTTGATCATGGCTTCTGCGACGGCAAGTGCAGATGTATTGGTGCATAAGGATGCATTTGGTGAAGAGATTACTCATATTGCTACCATCGTTTCTCATGAGCGCAATATGTTGATCTTTGTTTGTTATCCCGAGGGGCACTATCAAGCAAATATGTATGGAAATCGCGCCTACCACGAACCTCGGATAGAGCTTAGCACTAAGGTTAAGCTAGCAGGAGGTAAGGCTCTTGAAGGAATCGGTAGTGCAATACGCAACAATCAGGGCGTTGCCTTAGATGTACCTTCTAGCGATAAGCTGTTGCAGAGTGGCAATGCGACCTTATTTGCCCAAGGTATGATTCACGATGTCGAGTTTGCTATAGACATCCCTCAGCCTCAGGTTGAAGAATTTAAAGCGACCTGCAGCCGTAAGTTTGGTACCGAGTTTAGCTAGTTCGGTGTGTGACAAAAACAAAAAAGCCAAAGTGAAATTACTCACCTTGGCTTTTTAATCAATACCTTATGAACGGGTGTTTAGTTCATAAGGTATTATAAAAGTAGTGTTTTCTGCTGTTCACTGAAATTCATAGGTGTGATTGTAACTTGCTGATTTTAAATCGATTTGCTACATTTTGATTCATGGGTGTTCATTGCGGATTATCGTCAAGCAATGAAATGTGTGTAGCAGCGTGTGTAGCAAATATTGATATGTCAGCCATAAATAAGCTCTCAGATAAGTTTCTAAAGTCGGTCAACGGTAAGCCTTATGACGGCCAAAAAGTGGTGGCCGATGGGGCTGGCTTGTCGGCCAGAATTTCAGCCAATGGAAAAATTTCTTGGGTGTATCGTTACCGTTTAGGTGGGCGAAAATCTAATCCCAAATGGGTGACTTTAGGTACTTATCCAGACACCTCAATTAAGCAAGCGCGAGAGAAGCGTGATGATTGTCGAGAGTGGCTAAATAATAATGCCGATCCCGCCATTGAAATCCAGCTTGCCAAAGAGAAACGCGAAAAGCCGATCACCGTGGAAGATGCCCTCGAATACTGGCTGGTGGAATACGCCGAAGAGCACCGCAAAAATTATGAGAAACATCGCGCCCAATTCAAACGCCATATTTACCCTTATATTGGTTCGCTACCTGTTGAAATGGTATCGACTGCGATGTGGTGTTCTTGCTTTGACCGGATCAGAAAGGGACAGGGTAAGCGCAAGCCTGCGCCTGTTGCTGCGGGGTTGGTTTTCCAAGGTTGTAAACAATCTTTGGTGTTTTGCCGCAAGCGCGGGTTTGTTGAAAGTCATGCTCTCGATGATTTAATCATTTCTGATGTGGGTAAGAAGCAAGCCAAAAAGGACAGGGTGCTTACAGAAGATGAGCTGTTTAGCCTTATCGAACATACCAAATCAGATAAGTTTCCCGACTACTACCGTAACCTGATTTTGCTTTTAGTTATTTTTGGTGCGCGTACTCAAGAAGTAAGAATGTCTACATGGGATGAATGGGACTTTGACAACTTGGTGTGGACAGTACCCAAAGCCAACAGCAAAACCGCTGAGAAGATAATGCGGCCTATCCCTCAAGCATTGCTGCCTTGGTTACTAGAACTTAAATTCTCTACGCAGCGAACAGGTTATGTGCTAGGTGGATTAAAGCGCTCAGAACCAGTAAGTCAGTTTGGTCGTAAGCAATGGAAGCAACTAGGGCATAAAGAGCCATGGACTTTGCACGACTTACGCCGAACTATGGCAACTAAATTGAATGATTTAGGTGTGCATCCACATATTGCCGACCACCTATTAGGCCACACTATTTCGGGCGTGAGTGGTATCTATAACCGAAGCCAGTATTTCCCTGAGAAAATTGAAGCTTTAGATAAGTGGTTAAGCTACTTGAACATGGTGGATAGATTGAAGCGTGATGTGAAGGTGAATTGATGAAACTGAAGTATTCAAAACACTAGAGCGACACAGTTTTTAGTGACTAGTATTAGATTTCTGTTCATCTAGCACAAATAGCGGGGGGTTGTTTGTTTGCATTCTTTCTAATCTTCTACGTGGGGCATTCTTGTATTCTCCGCCGAGACTAGATATTGAAAATGAGTCGATAGACCGTTGGTAATATTTTTTTGCTTCATCCACCTCTCCAATTGCCCAGTGAATATCGCCTAAGTTGAAATATCCGACACCTATACCTAACTCATAGCCTGTAATCGAAAAAGTCTGTATTGCCTCTAGAATTAGCGGTTTGGCTTTTAAGTATTCCCCTTGTTTAAGGTATAAGTCAGCCATATTGACAAGCGTTTGAGCCAAAGAAGGATTTGCTGCTAACTTTCTTTTAATACTTAAAGCCTGAACGAGGTAATCTTCAGCTTCGGCAAAGCTTTCGGTATCTTTGTAGTTGTTTCCAATGTTAGCTAGCGTTTTAGCTATAAAGTCTTGGTCTTTTATGGAGCCCTTATAGGCCATAGCGGGAAGGTAGAAGCGTTCTAGAGCTATATTTGCATGTTTTTTTCTCTTATCAACGTCATTTGTTTCTCTGCCAATTTCATATTCGACATTCCCTCTATTTATCATTGCCATGAACCAAACTTCAGAACCCTTGCTGGACTCTTCAATAGCCTTGTTGAGGTTCGTTATGGCTTTTTCAAACTCACCGGCATCTTTGTATAGGTAACCCAGTGCATTTAAAGTCGACAGATTGTTTGGCTCAAGTTTGAGAGCATTTGAGTATGCATGAATAGCAGAGTCTGTATCTGAGATTTCCTCATACACGTAACCTAAGTTTATATACCCTGATGCAGTAGGGTGAATCTTTAAGACAGACTCTAAACTTCCCGCAGCCTTCTTGAAGCTATTTTGTTTGGCTGAATCAGCCCCTAGCCGAGTGACTTGGAGAGCAACGCTAAGAGTGTCGATAGTCGACGTTAGTCTTTTCTCTTCTACTGATTTGTATACGGCTAAACATACAATTAAAACTACGGTAGCTAGTGTGACGAGAATGATTACAAGATTATTTTGCTTGCTTGTCAGCTTCAGGAAAGTTTCGGCATCAAGCCCTTCTTTTAGTGAAGGGTAAGTTGATTTTAGGGCATCTAACCGATCCTCTTCAGGAAGCTTCTCTAGGTGTTCAGCAATAGTTTTAAGTTTGTAGTTTCGCCATGAGTTTATGGCCCACACTATAACGACTATTACATAGCCAACTAAAGCATATGGGCTTTCTGCCACCTGCTCTAATGACTCCAAAAATAGCTTTACAGACATTTACGCATCCTTGTGTAGTTATCTTTCATTTAAAACTATAGAGGTGTTAAAAGATCTTGCGATGATAAGTGAGGTTATATCTCCTTGTTTGAATAAACTGTTTACTTCGTGGCACTTATCCTAAAAGGTGTTATCTTTTTTTAGCTACCCAATAGAAAATTATGGCAGTCATAATCGCAGATGCGATATAGGCAGGTATTGTTGTTTGTAATGACAACATTGCGCTATCAACCCTTTGCTCTTCGAGTAAGAAAGGTGTTGCTTGAGAGTTAAACGAGTAGTTGAAAATAGCAAAGTTGGCGATAAAGTTAAGAATCGCTAGTGCTATATAGATAAGTACAGTCTTCATATTGATTTACTTAACCTCCCAAAACCAAATCTCACGAGATTCATTAAAGTCACTTACCCGGCCTAAGAACTCAAGTATGCTTCTTGTAAACATCGAAGAACTGGTTATTTCGTCCTTGTTCCATAGGTCTATATGATCGCCACTACGTCTTTCAAAAGACTCATTGCCACGCTGCCAATAATCTTTGAAGAAAATGATTCCCGTTCGACCATCTAAATCATCTTGGAATGTAGCAGGAGTGATTTTTTCTAACTTTCCTAGCCAACTAAACTGAGATCTCTTTAGCCAGTGAGCCATTTCTTCGGCGAGAAGAATATGTTTCATACCAGAATGAGACCAACAGGTTTTTGTTTTGCTATTTGCGGTTGAAACACCTGCTTTAATCAGTGCGTCACTCAACATTATTGCACAATAGTTTCCGAAAGGTTTAGAGCTATTAGCCTGTTTGTTTTGGCATCTTGCTTTGATGAGGCTTTTGTCTGGGAAGCTTTTCCAAATTGTATCGAAGCTAGGCATTAATCATCCTTATGTGCCTGTATAAAATGACCAATCTATCATTAATGGGGTTGGGCTTCTATTGAAAAATCACATAATGATAAATAGCACAAATAAAACATATAAGACCTAAAATAGTATAAATTACAATTCACTAGAGATTTAATTGAGTTTATAGTAAATATCTGTTGTTTGAATTGTATGGTAAGGATTACCTATGGGTAAAGATTTGGATATTTCTGCAGGTGACGCTGTGGTTAAGGCTGCAGTTTCAGATAAAAGTGTCGAAGAAGTCGCAACAAAAAAGAAAATTCTTTCGCCGTGGCTCATAGGCACTGGGCTACTTGGCCTTCTTGCGGCTTATAGTCACTTCTTTGGATTAAGCTATAGAAAAAGCTACTTAGCTACGATTGGCTTTGAGAACGCTCCTGTGACCTTAGGTGCTGATGAGTCGCTTTATTACGCAGTGGAAGGCTCGACTGGTGGAATACTTAATCTGATTAGAATGATATCTGCTGACTTGTTCATACTTGAGCCGGCTTTAATAGCCGGCTTTGCTTTTGCGGTTGTGCCGTTACTCGTTCGGTTGATTAGTATATCCCCATTTCCAGCTTTTAAAGTTCGAAGCTTTGTGTCTTCAATCTCTAGTTCAACTAGGAGTGCGCTGGTTGCTGCAATCATAGGCTTTGTGACGGGGTGGGTAGCAATTATTGGATTGATTATTTATTTGATTGTCGGAATGTCGATTATTTGGTTGATCATGTCCTTGGGAATGTTAGCTGGTCAATCAGAAGGGAAAAAATTGATAAGTGAACCAATTTGTCAATCTAGAGAAATAGAAAAACGCACTTTAGGTTGTCGCAGACTTATAACTAGTGATGGTGAGGAATTGGTAGGTTTGAGAGTGCACTCTCACAATGACGTTCAGTATGTGCTAACAAATTCAGGGGCGTATGACATTTCAGCTAAGGGAGAAGTACTTTCATATCGGCCAATTCATGAGCCAGAAAAGGCAGAAACCGAAAGCAAGGGGGCAGAATGAGCATTTTTATTTCCTAAAGTTGGGTTGTACATAAAGGAGTTGTTTTGGAAAAGTTTGTATTGTTGTCGGAAGTGGGGCGTTTTTCCAAGTTAACTGAGTCTGATGTTTCCTTACATACCAATCCAAGTGAGCTTGAGTTTGCGTGTTATACAAAGGCTACTAAAAGCATTATTGGTGCTGTGGTTGAGGGGCGTTTCCGAGGAATAGGCGTTTACAATTATCGCGGTTGGATTGGCGTATCTGCAAAGTCGGCGTCGAACATTATTGATTCGGGAAAGTCCCAAGTATATTTCGGACGAGCCACTGCCAATGCTGAGGTTGAGCTTGTTTCTGAAGTGTATCCATTTCAGGTTAGTTATCCGAATAACTTGGTTTCTGAATGGGGGCGACCTTCTGAATTTTCGGAGTACCCGCACTTACGTGTTTATCCTTACTTTGTTGAAAGGGCTTCAGATCAGAGACTAATGGCACAAGGCCAAGAGATGTTTTTTGGGGCAATGAAGGGGCTTGCTTCATTGCGGAAAGATTTCGACCCAAATGACGAGTATGTTCTTGACTACGAAGCCCACATTAAGAAGGACAAAGAAAACGCAGAGTTAACACCTGAGTTGATACTTAGCGAAATAGGTTTCGCCTTTCAACGCAGTGAGCTAGGCATTAGTTTAGCTTCTCTTAAAAAGCTAGAAGCGCAAATGTTTGGATCGCCAGAAGTTGAAGCTCCAACTCCTGTTGAGCAAATCCAAGCAATTGAACCTGAGCAAACAAACACTTTAACGTTCAATAATGATTTACATGAAGTGTTGTACAACATACTTATTGCTGGTGGTGATACCTCTCATAAAGGTGTTTGGCGTACTTTGGAAAATGAGTTCGCTAAAGATGAGGGTGAGCGCCAGTTCGATAAGTACAATATTCTTCTTGATGTGTCTGCTACCGAGCTGCTTTGGGTCAGTCGGGCTGGCTTAAATCGTCAAACTATGAAGTTCTCTTCATTGGCTACAGCACTAAGTAAACTAAAAAAACGGATAATTTCTAACTAAAAATTATCGCTGCACTTATCGCAATTATCGCTGGGCTTAATCGACCTTTTCACTAAGTAACACTGCTCCTGAATTTAAATGCATCAGGAGCAACAAACATGATTAACCTTAGTGAAACAGATAAACGCGTACTAACCGAACAAGAAACTGCTTTCTACATTGGCATGAGCCGCTCTTATTTACGCCAAGCGCGTATGAGCGGTAATCGTGACAACCACACCCCAGCACCACCTTTCATTAAAATTGGCCGCGCGGTTCGTTATTTACGCGAAGACTTAGACGCTTGGCTTTGCAGCTTTCAACGCCTAGAGCATTTAGGTCAGCTAGGAGGTGTTACTCATGTCTAGTTCAGTTACTAATGAAGCATTAAGAATGTTGAGTGATTTTGCTAACGGCGCGTGCATCAATTTTTACGTAACGCCCGAAGGTGAACATGTAAGAGAAAAGACCTGTAAGCGCTTATCTAAGCAGTTTGATAAGCGCACTTTTAAGCGCTTACAGGACTCAGGCTTAATCACTTTCTCTAGTGTTTACCATTGCGGCATTCAATGGCTGCAATACCGCATAAGCACCAAAGGTTGGGAGGTGTTTAATGCCCGTACCTGAGCAAGATGATAAGGCGTATGTGTTACGTATATTAGCCAGCTTCCCTAAAGAGTTTCGAATGCCACTTATGGCGCAGTATCATGCTGCGCCGACCAAGCGAGATGCCAATATTGGCATCCGCACTACCCGCGATAATGTTGCTAAAGCCATTGGTTCTAAACCCATAAGCTTAAACTTAGATTTGTGTGAAGAAGACTTAAGAAAAAAGGCTGCTGAAAAGGCTGATAACTGCACAAGGCTTTCACGCTTAAGTGATTCACCTAAAGCTGCCTATGCAGTAATCGCAGAGTATGTTCTAGGCAAAGGTATAAAACCGCCGATTCCACGTATCTTACTGAAGGGTGACGTTGATACTTCCGACACCAAAAGCGATTCTTACAAAGGGGCTATCAACCGAACCAAAAGCAGTGCTTGGTGGCTTAGAAAGCTACGCCAGAAACTGAATCAAGATATCGAGGCCACTGCGCAACACATAGGGCTAGTGAATAAAAGAAAGCAAATCTACTGCAGCAACATCACTCTTAATCGGCGAACTGCGCAACTGGCTTATCAAGACAAGCTTATGTCCAGCTCGTTTGTGATAAATGATGCAGGGCAACGTTATAGCTTAAAAGAGCTATCAGACCTTAATGTATCTAATCCCGAAATCCGCAGGCAAGAGTTAATGGTAAGGGCGAGGGGCTTTCAAGAGTTAGCCGAAGAGCACAAGCATGTTGGTTTGTTCTTAACGTTAACTTGCCCGTCTAAATACCATTCTAGTTATGGCACTACCGGTCACCGCAATGCTAAATGGAATGGCTCGCTACCTAAAGATGGTCAACAATACCTACGTGATATCTACGCCAAAATCCGCGCCCAACTCGATAGAGACAACATCAAACCCTATGGTATACGAGTGGCCGAGCCCCACCATGACGGCACACCCCATTGGCATTTACTGGTATTTATCGCACCCGAACAAAAGCAGCGCATGTTAGACATCTACCGCCACTATGCCTTTGAAGAAGATGGTGATGAAAAGGGCGCAGACTTACACCGTTTTAAAGCAGTAGAAATAGACCCAAACAAAGGCAGTGCAGCAGGTTACTTAGCTAAATATGTCTCTAAGAACATTAACGGTAAATCTTTAGACAGTGGCATACATGGCGAAGAGCCAATAGAAGCCGCCGCTAGGGTTAACGCTTGGGCGGCTTGCTGGCGCATAAGGCAGTTTCAACAAGTGGGCGGGGCATCGGTCACCGTTTGGCGAGAACTACGCAGACTAAAGAAAGTATGCCAGTTCGATAAAACCATCCAACAAGCCTTTAAAGCCGCAGATACCGCCAACTGGAAAGAGTTTACTAAGGTAATGGGCGGCGTGTGGTGCAAGTTAACCAATAGACCAGTTAGGGTGTATTACCAACAAACCGTGGATACTGAAACTGGCGAATGTAAAACCAACGCCTATGGCGATGCATTTGTGAAGCGGCTTAAAGGTGTGCTTTATCGAGGTTTAGAAATCATCACCCGCCATTTTGAATGGCAGGTGGTAAGGGGCTCTAGGTCTTCGGCTTTACTTGGAGTTCTGTAAATAAGTGTACTGAGTTTTGGGGGTTACAGATAAAACCCTTAGTCAGATGTAAAATACAAAACATGATATGATTAGCATTGATTGGAGCGCTTTAGCATATTCATCAAGGAGTTAAGTTGAAACTAGATGAAAAATATCGACATCAAAATAATTGTCATTTGTATGCTCGACGCCATGCGAGAAAAGTTGAAAGAAAAGGTAAGACTTACAATCGATATAAAAGCGATGTATATAGGGCTAAAGGATTTAGGAGGATCAAGGCTCCTAAAGTCATTGATATATATTCAACGACTAGAGACAAGGCAGCGTTCATTGATACGATCAAATTTGAAAAATCTATCAAAACCTATTGCGGATATGAGAATGTGATATTAGATTTTTCTAAAACCGAGCATATCACTGCTGCTGCTATGCTTCTAATATATGCGGCGTTAGACTCAAACTTACGAAAAGATGGTATAACCAACAAAGTTAAATGGTCTATGAAGCCTCGAGTAAACACATTTATTCGACGTTCTGGGTTGTATAGTCTTTTAGTGAAGGGGTTCTCGAAGTTTAATCCCGATTCTGATAAAGCTATTCCCGTAATTGGTGGTGTATCTAATGAGACTGCTGAAGATGTTTTGGATTATATATCTAAGTGTTATTACAAAGGAGATATGGACCCAAATGTTGAGTTTAGGTACGGAGATGCTGTTTCAGAAACTATCAATAATGTCGCAAGGCATGCCTACCCAAATAACAAAGCATCAGAAAAAAAATGGTGGTTGTTATGTGAGGTTGTTAACGAACAATTGTTTTTAGCTATTTATGACTTGGGCGTGGGTGTTCCTAGTACAATTTTAGAAAAACAATGGTTTTGGGGCTCTTTTGAGTCTCTATATCCAAAAGAGTATAGGGAAATCATTAGCGAGTTGAAAAAGAAGAATGTCATCAGCGACGATAGTAAGATACCTGGTATTCAGTTGATGGCCAAAGGAAAGCTTGAAGACTCTCAAATGATAGCTCTATCGATGAAAGGGGATGTTAGCGGTACAAAAATAGCCAAACATGGTCAAGGAAGCAAAAGCATTAAAGCGTTGGTTTGTAGTAGCCGAAATGGGGTACTCTGGTTTTACAGTAAGAAAGGTCTGTACAAACTAAAGTCTAAAGAAGCTCTGAAGGATTCTGATTGCGGCAATATTGATGAGAGCAAGGTGGAACCTACTTTACACAAGCTGCCTAAAGAAATTCCTGGAACATTAATTCAATGGAACATTAGCATAAAATGAGCACCAAATTTATTAAAGTTGTTACGGACTTTCACAATAAGCCGTATGGTCGCTATGTAACTGACGGGCCTGGTTGTGATTTAACTTCTGGCGAGGTTTTCAGAAAAAAAATCCTTGCACCAGCACTTCGACAGTATGATGAAGTGAGTGTTGATTTGACAGGGTACAATCGTTATGGGCGTTCTTTTCTTGATGAAGCATTTGGTGGGCTAATCCGTGAAGAAGGGTTTACTAAGAGCGATTTGTTGCCCAGGTTAACTTATAAGCATGATTTAATTCCTAGTATTGAAAAGTTAATTGACGATAGAGTTGACGCAGCGGAAAGAGAGAGGGTTAGCTGATATGACTAACCTTCAGTTATTTCTTCAGATTATCACTTGGTCTTTCTTGCTTTATTTGCATTTGAGAATGATCAAAATAAGTCAAGTGAATGAGTTAAAAAGTGATGTGTTAAATCAGGTTTCTGACTTATCTTCTTGGTTTGAACGACAGTCTGAAAGAGTAGGTGATGATTTTATTTACTTAGAGCAAATCTATTCGAATAAATTAACTTCTATTGAGTTATTAGCCAAGCAGTTGAACTCGGTTAGTCGTTCTAACTTGGCTAAAATAGATTGCTTTGTGGCATTGCGACTTATTGATATTGAGCCTAAAAGCAAATACTTTCTCAAGGGACCTCATTTCGATGGAGTTGAAAGATCTATAAACATTGCATCTATGGACTTGGTTGATAGTATTAATACCGCTTATTTTGAGGTTTTCAGTAAGCCTAATTTTTTATTTCGCTTGTTCCACGAAAGACTAATAGAAATAAAAGCTTTGATTTTTTCAGGTGTGTTGTTGCTAGTTTATTTTAATCTGTTTTTATTATGGAAAAATGCTTTATAGCGTTGAAGAGTTTACAAAATATTAGTTAGCTCTTCAGCTAGTAAAATCTAGGAAAATAACGAAATATGCTCTTACTTCTTTATTAAATGCGATAATTTTGATGCGTATGGTAAGGTTTATAAGTGTAATCGCTGAAACTGTGAGAGGAAGCCCCATACTGCTTATTAGGGCCTTTTATAGGTCATTTTACCAATATTTAAACGCTTCAAAAGACTGAAGTTCACTTTTTATAAGCCTTACTGCTTCATCTCTAAATCGTATAGCTTTTTGTTAACTACATATCAAGTCTAAGAAATCCATAAGTGAAGTATATATTATATTTTGGGTTTGACGTAAGTTTTCTATTATATAGATTGCCCATAGAAGCAGAGAGCTAAATAGGGTTTAAAATCTCTTGTGGTCAAAAAGAGGATTTGGGAAATTAGTTGTGTAAAAATTGGAAGATACTAAGTGATAGGTCGTGTTTAATAGAGGAGTTTATGCAATTGCTTATTCAAAATTATAACTGGGGGCCGGAGCTAGAAGTCGTTCGTAAACATAAACTATTAAACGCTATCAGAGATTTTGCTGTCGAAAAGTGTGCTGATGCAAGCGAGTTAGTAGATGGAGTAGTTACTAATGAAAACGCTAAACTTTTAAATGATCTTCAGCGATTTTCAATTATTTTGGATCTTTCTAGAGGTGAACTATATGAAAACTGCAAGACTAGAAACTATATTGCATATAAAACATCCACCATATACAAAAATGATAGGGTAACTATTCAAGCTTTAAAACATGAGTACCGCTCTTATCTTAATGAATGCGTAGTGCTGTATGAAAGGCTTGCATTTTTTTTAGCATTCTTAGAGTCGATTTATAAATCTTCACCTATAGAGTTCGGTAGAGAAAAGGAACACATTCATACTTTTTTTAACCCATTGGTTTTTGATATTAGAAATGAGAATGCCCACCATCGTTATGTCGTAAGAGCCGAATATTTGAAAGTAGAAAGTTTGGAAAATGAAATTCATGGCCTTTCGTATAAAGGTGGGCCCCCGAGTCAATTAGTCAGTGAGTATCTTGATAAATTCGGTGACTTAATTGAAAAAGACTTAGATTGGTTCGAGTACTCTTCTAAAGAGTTTGCAACGTTTTTTACGGAGCTATTCGATGAAATTGCGGAAAAAATACTCAAAGATGGAAATATACTAATTCCTAATAAATTACCGGAGGACTTGGATATCTCTAAGAAGATATCACCGCAGTTTAGGAGAAAATTGAAACATACAAGTATTTTTAACGAACATAATCAAATGAACGTTTAGCTTAAGAGGAAGTCTGAGCTAGTACATCTATAGCAGCAGTCAGCTCGCTTATTTTTCGTTTAAGCTAGACCACGAAGTGTAATTCCCCCTCTGTAGTTAGATTATTTAGACAGTTTTTTAGAGACTTAGGAAGCAATGCTTATGACCCTCTGGTTATTGATTGTATTGGTATTTTGTTCATTTTTACTCAGAACTACTTGGTTTAAGGGCTGGTGTGGCGAGTTGTTATTGAGCTTGTCTTTTAAGTTATTTCTCGACGGTAAATTATACAAGTTAGTTAATGACGTAACTCTACACTGTGAAGATGGCACAACTCAGGTTGACCATGTTTTGATTTCTCCTTTTGGTGTTTTTGTGGTTGAAACAAAGAATATGAAGGGTTGGATCTTCGGAAGTGAACGGCAAAAGAAATGGACGCAGCAAATATACCGCCACCGCAGTCAGTTTCAAAACCCACTGCACCAAAACTACAAGCACCTAAAAGCTCTCGAATCTTCTCTTAATTTAAAACCTACTGATTTATTCTCTATAGTGTGTTTTGTCGGTGACGCCACTTTCAAAACGACTATGCCCGAAAATGTAACGCATATACGTGGTTGCCTGCGCTTCATTCGCTCTAAGCAGGATAGCAAGTTTAGCGAATCTGAAGTTGAAGCGCTTGTTGTTAAGCTTGAGGAATTGAAACTTAAAAGAGGCCTTAGAACGTCACTTAAGCACAAGGCGAATGTTCGTGAGTTTGTGGCTGAAAAAAACCGTCAGAGGCAATCTGGCGAGGTCTGTCCCAAATGTGGGGCAGAATTAGTAGAGCGATTGGCAAAGCGTGGTAAGAATGCTGGGAATTCGTTTATTGGCTGTTCAGCCTATCCCCGTTGTAAATTCACTCAATAATCTTAAGAGTTAAGCGAGATAACAGTTTTTTGCCTGAAATCTGCTACATATTTGCTACACAGAGAGCATAAATAGAAAAATCGTAGTAGTTACTAACTCTCTACGCCTTTGTATATGGTGGCCCTTCACAGATTTGAACTGTGGGCCTAACGATTATAAGAGTATTTTAGGTTTATATATCTCATGTTGCGGTATGTGGCCGTTGCAACGAACATAATCTTCAATATTTACGTCGAGACAGTGTTCGCAATAAAGACAATCATCTATCACATTCGCATAAGGTTTTCCGTGCCAAGTGCGAGAACGAATAGGGCAGTAATCAACGTGGCTAGCAAAGCCTCTTAAGATGATGTTCAGTTTTCGGGTTTGAGATAGAATTTTTCTATACTCTTTGTTGGCCCTTTCATTGTTAACCCATGTTTTGTTATCAAACTGATTGACTATTAGATCTTCTAACTGAGTTATAGGCATATCTCTTGGAATTTTACTGAGGTCGATCTCTATGGCGGATAAACCAAGTTTTTTGATTTTCTGTCGTTTATGGCTATCAACTTTGTGAGTAACAAACACTTCGATTAATAGCTCTCTACCCCTAATTTTCGCGATCAAATCGGGAATGATTCCTGAGATACCTTGTTCTATTTTTAGCGATTCAATGACACAGAATTTTTCATTAGATATCTTAAAATTTTCTCTATATGAGGTGAAGGTGACGAAAGTTGCTGGAAGACAGATTTTTCTATGACGGTTTAATACTTCTTTAGCCGCATCGTGTAAGGCCGTTTCTACAGCATGCTCGCAGGAGTCCCCAGCTTTGTGTGCGAAATGATGCTCCCTCTTAGTTCCCTTTTTAGCTACTATAGCTTTGCTACAAGCTGAACAGATACACCCTTGGCTATCCCCTGACTCAACCTGTGAGATGTGTACAAGCTCGCCGCCCCGTAAAGCGTACTTTAGTTTTAAGTGTTTCATCTCTACCTATAGTGTTGAAATGGGAAAGTCATTTGAGTGAAATATTCGAGATTAGTTCCTCCCTTTGTTACTTGGCTGAAGTCACTTTCTAGGTTAGGAAGTGGACATCTAAGAGCTTTTTGGAGGCTTAATGATGTTTTTACACATTTTTTCGTGTGTAGCAGTGTGTGTAGCAAATACAAAAAAGCCAAAGTGAAATTAACCACTTTGGCTTTTTAATCAATACCTTATGAGCAGGTGTTTAGTTCATGCCGTATTTTTTCAATTTCTTGCGTAAAGTACCGCGGTTGATACCTAACATGATTGAAGCGCGGGTTTGGTTGCCGCGAGTGTATTGCATAACTACGTCAAGCAACGGAGCTTCAACTTCAGATAGTACTAATTCGTACAATTCAGACACATCTTCGCCATTTAACTGTGCGAAGTAGTTGCGCAATGCTTGCTCAACTGAATCGCGTAATGGACGTTCTTTCACTTCAGTGCTAGTTGCACTGCTAGTCATAGTAGAAAGTGTGTTTGTGGTGGTATTTGAATCAAACATACTTGACGCTCTTTTTAATTAATTAATGATCACAACTATTCGAAAAACTGTTCAATCGCGGACGTTTGTACCAGGGCTGATTCAAGCTGGTTAAACTGGCTACGAAACTCATCCGTGTCCGCTAATTGCTTCAAGTACCACCCCACATGTTTGCGAGCGATACGAACCCCTTGGTACTCCCCATAATGTGAATATAGGTTGTCTAAGTGGTGAAGCATTACTTCCTTCACTTCTTCGGCTTTGGGTGCATCTAAATGCTGCCCGGTGCTTAAAAAGTGATTAATTTCTCTGAAAAGCCAAGGGTTACCTTGCGCTCCTCGACCTATCATGATGGCGTCCGCGCCGGTGTAATCCAAAACATGCTTGGCTTGCTCCGGTGTGGTGATATCACCATTTGCCACAATAGGTATCGAAACCTCTTGTTTTACTGCTTTGATGGTGTCGTACTCGGCTAAACCTTTATACATACACGCTCGCGTCCGACCATGTATGGCTAAAGATTGAATACCGGCAGCTTCTGCAAGCTTGGCAATTTGCAAAGCATTGCGATGTTCTGGTGACCACCCAGTACGAATCTTAAGTGTCACAGGTACATCAACTGCTTGTACAACAGCATCAAGAATTTGTTTAACTAACTCGGGTTGCTGTAATAGCGCCGAACCAGCTAACTTTTTGTTTACCTTTTTAGCGGGGCAACCCATATTGATATCGATGATTTGCGCGCCATTTGCCACATTATGTTGGGCGGCGAGAGCCATCAATTCTGGATCTGAACCTGCTATTTGAACGCTGCGTATGCCACATTCATCTAGGTGAACCATACGGTTTAGTGATTTTTGGCTGTTCCAAACCCGTGGGTTACTAGACACCATCTCCGAAACCGTAAGCCCCGCACCTAAACGCCAACATAAGCGACGAAAGGGTTGATCGGTAATTCCAGCCATAGGCGCTAGTATCACCGGATTGTCCAGCTTGTAACTGCCTATTTGCATGACTGTCGTTCTTCTCAATCTCAGGGCGGCGTAGTTTACGACTTTTTAGGCACGCTGAAAAGGCTATATTTTGAACATTTTTCAAAAAAAAAGCTGGATTTTTAGCTACAGAATATGGCAGCAAACCCTTTAGTAGAGGGTTTGTGCCACATTATTGGTGAACTTAGCGCTTTGTTCCGCTTAATCGACACCATTCTTGATCAAGAACAACCGGATCCATATTGCACTGTGTTTGATAGGCGGCAACTACTTCGTCGCTTTGTTCTTCTAAAATGCCTGATAGGGCAATAGAACCTTGCGGCTTTAAATAGGCTAGGATGATTTCGCTGAGCTCTTTAAGTGGGCCAGCCAATATATTGGCCACCACAATGTCTGATTGGAAATCTTTAGGCTGGTCTTTAGGTAGGTAGAGTTCGAGCTTGTCGGCCACGCCATTGCGTTCGGCATTGTCGCGGCTAGCTAGAATCGCTTGCGGATCGATGTCTATCCCAACCACCCGTTTAGCGCCTAACTTAATCGCGGCAATGGCTAATATGCCACTGCCACAGCCAAAGTCCACGACGGTTTTGTTGCTAAGGTCGAGTTGATCTAACCATTTTAAGCAAAGTGCTGTGGTTGGGTGAGTGCCTGTGCCAAAGGCTAGGCCTGGGTCTAGCATTACGTTTACCGCGCTAGGGTCTGGTACGTCAGTCCAGCTAGGGCAAATCCACAAGCGTTCGCCAAACTGCATCGGATGAAAGTCTTTCATCCATTCGCGTTCCCAGTCTTTGTCTTCTAGTTGGTCTAGTTTGTAGTTGCCGTCCTCTAGAATAAGCGCTTTGGTTAAGAAGTTAAGGATAGGCGACATATCGGTAGCGGCATCGTATAGGCCCTGCACATCGGTATCTCCCCATAACGGCGTTTCACCTAACAAGGGCTCAAATACAGGCGTGTCGTGGCGGTCTAAGAATGTCACGGCTTGGCAGCCGGTTTCCATTAAAATGTCTCCAATGGCGTCGGCAGTATCTTTAGTGGCGTTTATTTTTAGCTGGATCCAAGGCATTGTCCGCTCCTCTTCTAGATTAGGCGGCAAGTGTACTGCGTTAGATAAGGCTTATCATCTAAAAATTGAAATCCCTTAAAGCGAAGGGAGCGAAACTAGCATTTGTTGTCTCTACTGGGAGAGCTTGTTTATAAGCCTAGGCCGCTATTTATTGGCTTGAGTAAACAAAAAAGGCTAGGGATAAGCTAGCCTTTTTTAAACAGATTTTTGCTGGTTAATTGGCAGGGCTTAAGCCGCGATTGCGATACTGAGCGCGCTTGTACAATAAAACTAAACCACGACATCCCGCTAAAGCTGCAACAATTAGCGCAGGTGCATTAAACATAAGGCTTAATACCAGTACGCTGCAGGCAAGGTATAAAAAGGGAATAAATTCGTAAACAGGCTCGGGAATCGCCTTGGTTTTGCGGGCAAATGATTTTTTGTACTTGTCGTAACGGCGGTAGTTTGAGCGAAGCACCCAAATAAGCGCGCCCATACAAAATAGTAATGCACCACCAACATGAGCGAGCCAAGGTTCAAGCAATAGCATTGACCCAGTACCAGCAGATAAATATCCGCTTGGCAAAATCTCGTATATGGCACGTGGCAGCATAAGCCCTCCCTGTTACATCTAGCAACCTTCCATTAACATAATTAAGCATAGACTCAATTACGAGAGTTAGCCAAATTGTCTGTTTGTATGCTTATTGGTAACTAAGGCTAGTTGCTGGTTTTTACAGCGCTGGGCACTTTTTGCCAAGTGTGTCGACGGTAACGATGACGCATGTAAAGTAAGGAACAGCCTCGGTATAAGCACAGTGCTGCAATGGCGTAGGCGGCAATAGATTGCTGTGTAGATGCTAAGGAGAGAGCCAAACCAATAAACAAAAAGGGCATAAACTCGTATAAAGATTCAGGAATGTTGAAGCGCTTACCAGCATGCTCCGCTTGGTCTAAACGTCGAAAGTTAGAGCGCATTACCCAAATAAGCGAGCCAAGGCAAAATAGCAGCACACCACCTGCTACTCCCAGGGTAGAGTCTATCCATATTACCGAGCTTGAGCCGGCAGCCAAGTAAAGGCTCGGCAATATTTCATAGATTGGTTTAATAATCATGGCATTGCACTCAATTCCGTTCTAGGTGTTGGCTAAATTATCACTTCCCAAAGCATAACTTTGCTCTAACTAAGATGGTTTAAGTGTAAGACAAATTTTGGAAACTGCAGGCTCAAGCCATCGCCCAACTAGATATTGCTGTAACAACTTGCTTACATTTGACGTCTCAAAATAAGGTAAACCAATGGGTTTACTTTGTTGTTTCTTGGAAGTAAACTCCTCGGTGTAATTTAAGAGGGCGCCACGTTGAGCACACGAAACAAGGTTATTAGTTTTTGTTTGGGAGGATTAATGAGTACACCATTCGCTTCAGCCATAGCGGCTGACAACACGGTTTTTACCACCCAAGTTAATAATGGTAAGTACCAAAACGCACAAGCAATGCCAGCTAATGCCTCGGCTTGGGGTATTTTGTGGCGTTATGTGAGTGAGCAACGTGTAGATGCCACGCCAAGTAATGGTATTCCGGTGGTGCCTTTGAGCGCTTCTCAGCTTGACGCTTTACCTGCAGAACAAAGCAGTGTTATTCGCTTTGGTCACTCGAGTGTTTACATGCAAGTGGCTGGGCAACGCTGGTTGATTGACCCGGTTTTTTCGCAGCGAACATCTCCTTTTAGCTTTATTGGCCCGAAGCGTTTTCATCAACCCCCGCTCGAGCTCAGTGAGTTGGACAGTATTGATGGGGTAATTATTTCCCATGATCACTACGACCACTTAGACAAGCACAGCATCAAGCTGTTAAAAGACAAGGTTCAGCATTTTGTGGTACCTGAAGGGGTTGATCAACACCTGCTAGATTGGGGAGTGGATAGCCAAAAAATTCAACGCTTGCGCTGGTGGCAGTCGGCCAATTTTGGTGAGTTAACGGTGACAGCTACGCCTACTCAGCACTTCTCTGGTCGTGGCTTATTTGACGCCAACCAAACGCTTTGGGCATCTTACGTGATTGACGCGCCGGAGCAGCGAATATTTTTTAGCGGAGACTCTGGTTACTTCGATGGTTTTAAGCAAATTGGTGAGCGTTATGGCCCCTTTGATTTAACCATGATGGAAACCGGTGCTTATGACAAAGATTGGTCAGCAGTGCATATGACTCCAGAGCAAACCTTGCAAGCCCATTTAGATTTAAAAGGGAAGGCCTTAATGCCGGTGCATAACTCTACCTTTGATTTGGCTTTTCACTCTTGGTATGAACCGCTTGAGAGAATTAGCCAGCTAACAGAGCAAGCTAACGTACAACTGGTGACACCTAAAATAGGTGAGGTATTCACCGTTGGGCAAAGCCAAGGTACAGAAGCGTGGTGGCGCGTTTTCAAGTAACCTGAACTCGGGATAAGGAAGTGACGAAAACTCTGCAAGTCAGTACCTAACCTAGCTTCATGTTTCTGGCGAGATAGTTTTGCTTAGTTCAAGGCGAAGCTGCGCGCCAATAGCTAGCCTATTGCAAGTAGCTTCAACACCGAAATAAGTAAAAATAGCTGTTAGAAACCAGTTAATTATCCCGAGCTCAGGTTAAATAGTCTCGCCATACAAAGAAAAAGGCCTTAAGTATTCTTAAGGCCTTTTATAGTTTTAACAGCTCGCGAACTACATACCGAGTTTTTTCTCTAGGTAGTGAATATTTGCACCACCAAACTGGAAGTTCTCGTCTTGCATGATTTTCTCTTGCAGCGGAACGTTGGTTTTAATGCCGTCGATCACCAGCTCAGAAAGGGCGTTCTTCATACGCGCTATGGCAATGTCACGGTTCTCGCCGTAGGTAATTAGTTTACCAATCATCGAGTCATAGTATGGCGGAACTGAGTAACCCGCATATACATGCGAATCCCAACGAATACCCATGCCACCTGGTGGGTGGAAACGGTTAATGCGACCTGGAGATGGGATAAAGGTTTCCGCATCTTCAGCATTAATACGACACTCAATCGCGTGGCCGGTTAACTTCACTTGCTCTTGGCTAAATGACAAAGGTTGTCCAGCAGCAATGCGTAACTGCTCTTTAATCAAGTCGATGCCGGTAACCATTTCAGTTACTGGGTGTTCAACCTGAATACGGGTGTTCATCTCAATGAAGTAGAACTCGCCATTTTCATACAAGAACTCAAAGGTGCCTGCACCGCGGTAGTTAATCTCGATACATGCACGAGTACAGCGTTCACCAATGTTGCGACGCATGTCTTCGGTAATGCCGGGTGCTGGAGCTTCTTCAACCACTTTTTGGTGGCGACGTTGCATTGAGCAGTCACGTTCACCTAAGTGAATAGCGCCACCTTGGCCGTCTGATAATACCTGAACCTCTACGTGGCGAGGATTTTCTAGGTATTTCTCCATATATACGATGTCGTTACCAAAGAAAGAGCCAGCTTCGGTACGGGTTAAATCGATAGAGGTATGTAGCTCGTCTTCACTGTAAACAACACGCATACCACGACCACCACCACCGCCAGCAGCTTTAATGATAATCGGGTAACCAATGCGTTTGGCAATGGCCGCATTTTGTTTTTCATCGCTGCCTAGTGGGCCATCAGAACCCGGTACACAAGGTACACCGGCTTTTTTCATGGCTTTAATCGCTTCAACTTTATCACCCATCATGCGGATGGTTTCAGCTTTAGGACCGATAAAGATAAACCCGCTTTTCTCTACTATTTCAGAGAACTCGGCGTTTTCAGACAAAAAACCATAACCTGGATGAATGGCCACGGCATCGGTAACTTCGGCAGCAGCAATAATGCGCGGAATGTCTAGGTAACTTTCGGTTGCGGCAGGCTTACCAATACAAATTGATTCGTCGGCTAACAATACGTGTTTAAGGTCACGATCGGCTGTTGAGTGCACAGCTACCGTTTTAATGCCTAGCTCTTTACATGCACGTAAAATACGCAGGGCAATTTCACCACGGTTAGCAATAACTACTTTATCTAGCATACAAATGCCTCTTTATTCGATGATGAATAGCGGTTCATCAAACTCAACGGCGTCACCGTCTTCAACCAAAATGGCTTTAATCACGCCAGATTTGTCGGCGTCGATTTGATTCATCATCTTCATGGCTTCAATGATACATAGGGTGTCACCTACGTTAACTTGTTGGCCTTCTTGCACAAACGGTTGCGCTTCTGGAGATGAAGAACGGTAGAAAGTACCTACCATTGGCGATAATAATTGGTGGCCAGAAGCTACTTCGCTAGCAGCTGGAGCAGCAGGTGCGGCGGCTGGAGCAGCAACTGGGGCCGGTGCTGCAACTGGAGCTGGAGCGTATACGGCTTGAGCTGCACCGCTGAAGTTACGGCTGATACGTACCGCCTCTTCACCTTCGGTGATTTCTAGTTCAGCAACACCAGATTCTTCAACTAATTCGATTAATTTTTTAATCTTGCGAATATCCATAAGGGCTCTCTTTATCGTATTAGGTTAATTAAATAGCTATTTCTGCAGCTTGTTTAGCGCTGCAGTTAAAGCAAATTGATATCCTTGACTACCTAAACCACATATCACTCCCTCTGCTTTGTCGGCAAGGTAAGAGTGATGACGGAAGGGTTCACGTGCATGCACGTTAGATAGGTGAATTTCTATAAACGGAATGTTCACACCCAGTAGCGCGTCGCGCAGCGCTACGCTGGTATGAGTAAAAGCCGCAGGGTTGATGATGATGAAATCGATCTCGCCCATGGCTTGATGAATGCGATTAATAAGTTCGCCTTCGACATTGGACTGGAAATCTTGCAGATTTACGCCCAGGTCATTGGCTTGCTGGCGTAGCTGTTCAACAATGTCGTCTAAACTCTGGTGACCGTAAACTTCAGGTTCACGTTTGCCCAGTAAGTTTAGATTTGGACCATTGAGTAACAAAATAGAGAATTTATCAGTCATTTTCGTTGAAAAACCAGCTTAAATTATAGAACTTGTCGATTTCTTAAGATTAGCACATTTATCAAAGATAAATGTGCTATGTCATCGACATTTTCGACAATTATAGGGTTTTCGCAGAAAATGGCAGCATTTTTCTGGTCTAATCAGTTGGTTTCGGCGAGAGGCTCGGTAGTTAGGTTACGTAGCCATTTTTTCTGGTTCATGCGCCAAAAACACAACATAGCTTTAAATACTTCTTCACTTAATGCGATACAGAAGGCGGTGATTAAGCTTACATCGAACACAAAAATGGCAATAGAAGTAAGCATTAAACCTACACCCCATTGGCAGAATGTATCCGACATTAAGCAAAAGCTATTGTCGCCGCCGCTGCGCAAAATACCGTTAATTAGCACCATGTTAAAAATACGTAGCCAAGTAGAGGCTGCCAGCACTAACACTAATTGTTGGGCAAGTTGCAAAGTTTCTGACTCTAAAGCACCAAACAAGTTCAATAAAGGATAGCTCAATAACCAAATAGCTACACCGATACCAATGGCGGCAATAGGGCTAACTAACAAAGCTAAGCGGGCATCTGTCCAAGCCTGTTTGAATTGGTTGGCCCCTAATTTGTTGCCCACCATGATGGAACAAGCACTAGAAAAGCCCATAAAACACGAGATGGCGATACCTTCTATTGGGCTAATTAGGCTCATAGCCGCCAATGCGTTCGTTCCCAATTGACCATACAAGGTGGCAAATACAAATACACCGCTCGACCAAATACTAAAGTTAATCACTAGTGGCACAGCAAGCTTGGCGTATTTGATTAGCTCAGCTTGTTTAAACTGCCAAAAACCAATTAAACATACTTTTAGTAAAGGGTGTTTTTGCCACCAAAGGCTGGACCACAATACAACGAGTTGCAGTAAACGTGCGATAACTGTCGCAACACCTGCGCCTACAATACCCATTGCTGGGATCGAGCCAAAACCAAAAATTAATACTTGGTTAAGCGCGATATTGGCGACCACAGCAAAAACACTAATGTACAGCGGCAGCTTGGTATTGCCGCTAGCACGTAGTGCAGACTCAAACACAATCACTGGCAAGGTGAACAGAATCATCAAGGCGGTTGCGCGAATATAATCGCTGCCAATAGCAACTAAATGCGCATCGCTGCTGCCCCATTGCATAATGGTGCTAGGGCTGAAAAGCATGAAGGCTAAGGTTGCCAGGGTAAAAATAAGTCCAGCATAAAAAGATAAAGCCACAGTGCGGCCAATGGCTGTCCAGTTTTTAGTGCCCCAGTGTTGCGCACTTAAAATGGCGCACGCTGTCGAGAAGCCATTTAAGATTACGATCGCCACAAAGAATGCGCGACCGGCATAACCTACTGCGGCGACTTCGGCATCACCTAAAGTGGCAACCATTAGTACGTCTACTAAGCCTAATAAGCTTAGTAATACTGCTTGTAAAGATATTGGCCAAGCTAGGCGCCAGAACTGCTCTAGCCATGAGCGATTCAAAGTAATAGGAGATGCGTACATAACAACCTCAAAATGTGACTTGCATCAGATAAAAGCTATCTAGTTATAAGTGGTGGTAAATAATTATGGGCGCGATACTATCTTATATATTGGGCTTTCCACATAATTGAAGCTATCAAAAATATGTTCAAAACTATCATTTATGGCTGAGCAACATTGGCAAGATAAGTTCGAGATAGGCCCCGCCTGTGTTGAGCGCTTTTTAACCACCGAACGATTTTCAGAGTTAACTAAATTGCAGATTAACTTATCTGGGGTGTCGTATTTGCGAGGTGAGTACTTTGTTAGCCGCAAAGCTCCACAGGAACACACTTTGTTGTTTTCTATGGCGGGAGCGGGCAGTTTACATACTTCAGAGTTTAGTCAGCGCTTGGGACCAAACGACTTAGTTATTTTGCCTGCTGGGGTTAATTACTCGCTCAGCTTGGCTAGCCACTTTTGGCGGCATAATTGGTTTCAGTTTTCTGCAGACATTAGTTGGTATCGCTTTCCCAAAAATGCCAAAGTGCTGAAGATTAACTCTAGTCAAAATATTGATAAGTGCATGAAGCTGTTATTGGATGAGGAAACTAAAGCGAAGGCAGATCCTCTAGTAGAATCGGCCTTAACCCAACTTATCAAACGCTATTTATTGCAGTTGCTTAAGCCGCTAAAAAATGCCGAGCCAAGCCCATTGCACAAACTAGAGCAGCAATTGCGCTCCTCTTTACACTATCCATGGACAGTAGCCGAGATGGCGCAACGTTTGTCGGTATCGGAAGCACATTGCTATCGCTTGTTTCAGCAAGAATTCAAATGTAGTCCCAAGCAGTATCTAAGCCGTTTACGTTTGGAACATGGCAGCTATTTGCTGCGCGAAAGCCGCTGGTCGATAGACGTGATCGCCAGTCAATTAGGTTACCAAGATGGTTTTGCCTTTGCGCATCGCTTTAAGAAAAGCTTTGGGGTTTCTCCTGGACGTTATCGGCGCAGCTTCAACCAATAACAACTAGTTGGATTGGTGATGAGCCTTATTTACTCATGCTTTGCAAGCTGGCGGCTATTTTTGCACTGCTTACTCGCTTAAAGGTGTCTAAAGTGAGTGAAGCGACTTGCTGCAATTGTTTTTCTGTTGCGCCATTGGTGGAGTGAACATTTAAACCTTGTAACACCGTTGCCAAGTAGTGGGCGAGCGCTTCTGGATCGGCATCGGCGGTGAGATCTTTTTCTTCTTTGGCACGCTCGAAACGCTGTTGTAAGGCAATGCTGCCTTGAGCACGGCGCTCCTGCAACGCTTGTTTAATGGTACTTGCAGACTCACTACACGACAGAGCACCTTGCACAATCACACAGCCTTGCGGTTGCGAGGGATCGCTTAAATTAGCCACTGCACCTTTCAACATGTAATCCACAACGTCGTAAATGGTATCTTGCTCAAGGGCGGGATAGAAATAGGCTTGAGGACGAGATTCGTAAAGCTCTATGGCCTGCAAAAATAACTGTTCTTTATTGCCAAAAGCCGCATACATGCTGGGTTTATTAATACCCATGGCTTGGGTTAAATCATTTAACGATGCCCCTTCGTAGCCTTTTTGCCAAAATACTTCTAAGGCTTTTTCTAGCGCTTGGTTTGCGTCAAAGCTGCGTGGACGACCAATGTGAGAACAGCACTTGGGGGACATTTTTCTACCTCAATTTATCATTAAACTGATCATAGCTAAGCCACTCAGACCTGTCTAGATATTTAAATACCACTTGGTACAAAAAGATCTTGATCTCGATCATACTTCATGATTAATATACCAGCCAGTACAAAACAAAATATCATCCATATATCAACTTATCATCACTTGAGGGAACGAAGATGGCATCAGTTTTTGATCTAACAAAACTCATCGCAGTAAGTGCTTTAAGCATTTTCCTAGTGGCTTGCGGAAAACCGGAAGCTGCGACCAATCAAGCACCTCCACCACCAAGTGTAGATGTAGCCGAAGTATTGCTTGAACGCATTACCGAAACCGATGTGTATACCGGTCGCCTGCAAGCACCACAAACCGTGATGGTGGTGCCGCGAGTATCGGGCTACATCGAACAAGTGCTGTTTAACGAAGGTAGCTTGGTAGAAAAAGGTGAAGTGCTGTTTAAAATCGACAGCCGCATTTTTGCTGCCGAAGTCGCTCGCCTAGAAGCAGAACTACAAAGTGCTAAAAGTAGCTTAGAACTGGCGCGAAAAGGGTACAAGCGGGCCCAAGCCTTGAACAAGCAAAACGCCATTTCTGATGAAATTTTAGATAATCGCTTTTCGGCGCGAGAGCAGGGTGCAGCAGCAGTGGCATCGATTACTGCAGCCTTATCTCGAGCTCGCTTGGATTTAGACTTTACCGAGGTGCGCGCTCCCATTAGCGGCCGAGTGTCTAACGCGCTTATCACCGAAGGTAACTATGTAAACCTTGGCGCTAGCCAGCTTACTCGTATTGTGTCTACCCAGCATATGCATGCCTACTTTGATGTAGATGAGCAAAGCTTTTTGAAATACCAAGAGTTAAGCAACGTATTGCCGCTGCAAGGCGCGCAAGAAACTGTAGCGGTAGTGCAAATGGCTTTGGCTGATGAGCAAATATTTAAGCACCTAGGCCAGATAGACTTTATCGATAATGCCGTAGCCAGCGGCACCGGTACTATCCGTTTACGTGCCAGCTTTGGTAATCCTAGTGGGGAATTACTGCCAGGTATGTTTGCCCGTTTGCAAATAGCAGGAAGTAGTTCTTATCAAGCGGTATTAATTGATGACAAAGCAGTCGGTACCGACCTAAACAACAAGTTTGTATTGGTATTGGACGAAAACAACCAGGTGCAATATCGCCCGGTCGTGTTGGGTGAGCGGATTAATGGCTTGCGGATTGTTTCCCAAGGTTTATCGGGTTCAGAGCGAATTGTGGTTAACGGTATTCAGCGGGTACGGCCGCAAATGCAGGTAACGCCAATTGCCACCGCGATGGCTAGCGAAGAGGTTGTTTCTGCCTTGCGTGAGTCTCAACAGTTACTTGACCAACAACATCAGCAATTAAGCCTTAACGCTAAGTTGTAAGTTCAACAAGGATAGATTCGCCCATGTTTTCTCAGTTTTTTATTAAACGGCCGATTTTTGCGGCCGTTATATCGCTGCTGATGTTTATTGGCGGTGCCATTGCCGTATGGCAATTACCCATTACCGAGTACCCAGAAGTGGTGCCACCAACAGTAGTAGTTACAGCTAACTACCCTGGGGCAAACCCTAAGGTGATTGCCGAAACCGTGGCTTCACCGCTTGAGCAAGAAATTAACGGTGTTGAAGACATGTTGTATATGTCTTCTCAGGCCACCTCTGACGGGCGCATGACGCTGACCGTTACTTTTGCCATTGGCACCGATATCGACCAAGCTCAAACGCAGGTGCAAAGCCGGGTTGATCGCGCCACACCGCGTTTGCCCTTAGAAGTGCAGCGCTTAGGTATTGTGACCGAAAAGTCATCACCAGACCTTACTATGGTGGTTCACCTTAGTTCACCAGAAGATCGCTACGACTTATTGTACCTGTCCAACTATGCGGCGCTTAACGTTAAAGACGAGCTAGCCCGAATTGAAGGTGTGGGTGCTGTGCGTTTGTTTGGTGCGGGTGATTACAGCTTAAGAATTTGGCTAGACCCTAATAAAGTAGCTGCTCTAGGTTTAAATCCAAACCAAATTATCGCTTCGATTAGAGAGCAAAACCAGCAAGCCGCTGCCGGTAGTTTGGGCGCACAGCCTAGCGGTGAGTCTGATTTTCAGATTTTGATCAACGTGAAGGGGCGTTTAAGTACCACCGAAGAGTTTGAGAACATCATCATTAAAGTGGGCGAGCAAGGCGAAGTTAGCCGCTTGCGAGATGTTGCTCGGGTTGAGTTGGGTGCTAGCAGCTATGCATTACGCTCGTTACTCGACAACAAGGATGCAATTGCTATTGGTGTGTTTCAAGCATCTGGCTCGAACGCTATCCAGATCTCTGAAGATGTACGTGCGCGTATGGCCGAGTTAGCGCAAAGCTTTCCAGAAGGTCTAAACTACGACACCGTTTACGACCCAACCGTGTTTGTGCGTGGCTCTATTGAAGCGGTAGTTAAAACCTTGTTTGAAGCGGTACTGCTAGTGGTATTAGTGGTGGTGCTGTTCCTACAAACCTGGCGCGCTTCTATTATTCCATTAGTGGCAGTACCGGTTTCTTTAGTAGGTACCTTTGCCTTTATGCATCTTATGGGCTTCTCGCTCAATGCCTTGTCGTTATTTGGTTTGGTATTAGCCATCGGTATTGTGGTAGATGATGCCATTGTGGTGGTGGAGAACGTGGAGCGAAATATTGCAGAAGGTTTAAGCCCGGTAGCGGCTACCCAGCGCGCCATGAAAGAGGTGACGGGGCCAATTGTGGCAACTACCTTAGTATTGGCGGCAGTGTTTATTCCTACTGCTTTTATGTCTGGCTTAACCGGACAGTTTTACAAGCAGTTTGCTTTAACCATTACTATCTCTACCTTTATTTCAGCGATTAACTCATTAACCTTGAGTCCAGCTTTGTCTGCCTTGCTGCTAAAAGGTCACGACGAACCGAAAGACCGTTTAACTCGCATTATGGACAGCTTGTTTGGCAGGTTTATATTTGCGCCGTTTAATCGCTTATTTAATAAAGGTGCCAATGTATATGGTGGCATCATCAAAAAGACAATTCGCTTGTCGGCCTTGGTTGGCATTATTTATGTGGGTTTATTAGGGCTTACGGCTTATCAATTTGACACCACTCCTACTGGTTATGTGCCAGGGCAAGACAAACAATACTTAGTGGCGTTTGCTCAGTTGCCCGACGCTGCCTCTTTAGAGCGCACCGAAGCGGTAGTGAAAAAAATGTCTGAGATTGCCTTGGCACAACCTGGGGTTGAGCACGCGGTGGCGTTTCCTGGCTTAAGCATTAATGGCTTTACCAACAGTCCAAACAGCGCGATTTTATTTACACCTTTGGCCGATTTTGACCAACGCCAAGACCCAAGTCTTTCGGCCAATGCCATCGCTGGGGCGCTTAACCAACAGTTTGCAGGTATTCAAGAAGCCTTTATTGCGATTTTCCCACCACCACCGGTGCAGGGTTTAGGCACTATTGGTGGCTTTAGATTGCAGATCCAAGACCGCGCAAGCCTTGGTTATGAAGAGTTAGCCAATGTCACCATGCAAGTCATGCAAAAAGCCTGGGCAACACCATCACTTACTGGCATTTTCTCTAGTTACCAAGTAAATGTGCCGCAGCTTGATTTGGATTTGGATAGAACCAAAGCCATGCAACAAGGGGTGGCGATAGATGAAGTATTTTCTACCTTGCAAGCTTACATGGGTTCAACCTATGTAAATGACTTTAATAAGTTTGGCAGAACCTATCAGGTGAATATTCAAGCCGATGAGTCCTTTAGGCAATCGCCAGAACAAATTAGCCAGCTAAAGGTGAGAAATGCCGATGGTGCGATGATCCCCTTAGGCTCCTTTGTTGATGTCTCTTATGTGGCGGGTCCAGATCGAGTGATGCACTACAACGGTTATACCACTGCCGAGATCAATGGTGGGCCAGCGCCGGGTTATAGCTCCGGTGAAGCGCAGGCTGCCATCGAGCAGATTTTGGCGGAAACTTTGCCCATCGGCATGACCTTTGAGTGGACCGAGCTTACCTATCAACAAAAGCTGTCGGGTAATACTGCAATGCTGATTTATCCCTTGGTGATTATTTTGGTATTCATGGTGTTAGCTGCTCAGTACGAGAGCTTGCGTTTGCCAATGGCGATTATTTTAATCATTCCTATGACCTTGTTATCGGCCATTAGTGGGGTATTGCTTTGGGGCGGAGACAACAACATCTTCACTCAAATTGGTTTGATCGTATTGGTAGGCTTGGCTACCAAGAATGCCATTTTAATTGTCGAGTTTGCTAAGGAATTACAAGACCAAGGTCGCACAGTAATGGAAGCGGTATTAGAGGCTTCACGCTTACGTTTACGGCCAATTCTAATGACCTCTATCGCCTTTATTATGGGGGTTGTGCCAATGGTGTTTTCTACTGGTGAAGGCGCAGAGATGCGTCAAGCGATGGGGGTGGCGGTGTTCTCTGGCATGATTGGGGTTACCATTTTTGGTTTGCTACTTACCCCACTGTTTTACTACTTGCTGGCAAAACGTAATCCAAAAACCAGTGAGCAAGCCGAGCCGCTGGCGCTAGACGCTGATATATTGGCTGCCAAGTAACACAGACAGTGGCAATTACTCTAAAGCGCCGTTACAGATAATGTAGCGGCGTTTTTGTAATCAATGGCTTTTTGAGGCGAGCATTTCTTTTAAGCCGCCACCGTTTACCACCTGCTGGTAACCCATAGCTTGTAATACTTGTAAGGCGTAACCAGAACGATTACCCGAACGACAATAAACCACGATAGGCTGGCTTTTATCTTTGGTGATGGCGGTGATCTGCTGGGCAATCACGGTGTGCGGAATGTTATGTGCGTTACTCAAGTGCCCTTGGCTAAACTCTCCTTCGCTGCGAACATCAATGAGTATCGCGTGTTGCTGCTCTACACTTTGCCAAGCAAGGTCAGAGCGCTCTGAAGCGTGGGCTTGAGACAATAGACCTATAAAACTGCAAAGCACTAGGCTTTTAAATACATTAATCATCTTCTTCTCATCCTTGTTCAGAGGCTAGCGTGGTGATGTGAAATTGCTTAATAGTGTATCGGTAATCGATGACGAAATTCTTGATCTGGTTAAACGATTTTTTAAGCTTGCTGTTAACTTTTGGATACAGATTGGTACCAAGTTGCATTATTTTTGGACAGAAAAAAGCCGCTAACTAAAGCGGCTTTTTGGTTTTAGCAATTAAGCAGCATTCGATTTTTCTTCTATCAGCTTATCAACCACAGATGGATCCGCTAGGGTCGAGGTATCACCTAGAGAGTCGGTCTCGTTGGTGGCAATCTTACGTAAAATGCGGCGCATAATTTTGCCTGAACGGGTTTTAGGTAAAGCCTCAGCCCAGTGTAAAATGTCCGGCGTGGCAATTGGGCCAATTTCTTTACGTACCCAGGCTTTCACTTCCTTATGTAGCTCGGCGCTAGCCTCTTCACCGGCATTAAGGGTGATGTAAGCATATATGCCTTGGCCTTTAATTTCATGAGGAACACCTACCACGGCAGCCTCTGAAATTTTAGGGTGGGCAACCAGTGCGCTTTCAATTTCGGCGGTACCCATGCGGTGGCCACTTACATTGAGTACGTCATCTACGCGACCAGTAATCCAGAAGTAGCCGTCTTCATCGCGGCGTGCACCGTCTCCGGTGGTGTAGGTTCCAGGGAAGGTTGAAAAGTAGGTTTGCTCAAAACGCTCGTGGTCACCATAAACGGTGCGCATTTGTCCTGGCCAGCTGTCTTTAATAATCAAATTACCTTCGGCAGCGCCTTCTAGCTCATGACCTTCGTTATCTACTAAGGCTGGCTGCACGCCAAAGAATGGGCGAGTCGCAGAACCAGGTTTAAGTGCGGTTGCTCCTGGTAGTGGAGTAATTAAAATACCGCCGGTTTCGGTTTGCCACCAAGTGTCGACAATTGGACAACGCTCGTCACCAATGGTGCGGTAATACCATTCCCACGCTTCCGGGTTAATCGGTTCACCTACCGAGCCCATAATTCGCAGGCTACTGCGGCTGGTACCTTGCACGGCAGCATCACCTTGCGCCATTAGGGCGCGAATAGCGGTTGGAGCAGTGTATAAAATGGTCACTTGGTGTTTGTCACATACTTCGCTCATACGTGCTGAGGTAGGGTAGTTAGGCACACCTTCAAACAAGATGGTGGTTGCACCATTGGCTAATGGCCCGTATACCAAGTAACTGTGGCCAGTAATCCAACCGACATCGGCGGTACACCAGTAAATATCGCCTGGGTGATAATCGAATACATACTTAAAGGTCATTGTGGCGTAAAGCAGGTAACCGCCCGTGGTATGTAATACGCCTTTAGGTTTGCCGGTAGAGCCAGAGGTATAAAGGATGAACAGCGGGTCTTCGGCATTCATTGGTTCTGGTGGGCAATCGGCAGCTTGTTTTTCGGTAATGTCGTGCCACCATACATCGCGGTTGGCATTCCAGTTTACTTCACCGCCGGTACGTTTCAGTACTACAACACTTTTAACAAACTCACAGTCTGGATTTTCTAAGGCTTGGTCTACGTTGGCTTTAAGTGGTACGCCACGCCCGCCGCGAACACCTTCATCGGCAGTAATCACGTATTTAGAATTTGAATCAATAATGCGACCCGCTAGTGCTTCCGGAGAGAAGCCGCCAAATACAATCGAGTGCACGGCGCCAATACGGGTACAAGCCAACATGGCCACAGCTGCTTCTGGTACCATTGGCATGTACAAACATACTACTTCACCTTTTTTAACGCCTTGCTGTTTAAGCGCGTTAGAGAACTTACAAACTTGTTGGTACAGTTCGTTGTAAGTGAGTTTGCTGTCTTCTTCTGGGTTGTCGCCTTCCCAAATAATTGCTACCTCGTCACCGCGCTCTTGAAGATGACGGTCAATACAGTTGGCACTTACGTTTAGCAGGCCATCTTCAAACCATTTGATGCTCACATGACCAGGGTCGTATGAGGTGTTTTTTACTTTAGTATAAGGCTGGATCCAATCGAGTAACTCGCTACCGTGCTTCCCCCAAAACTGATCAGGCTGGGTGATAGATTCTTGATACATATCTAGATATTGCTGATCGTTTAGTAAGCAGTTGTCTGCAATGTTAGCTTTAACGGGGTACAGCTTTTGTTCACTCATCTTCCTCTCCTTGCTTCCTCGATGTGAGGCGGGATATCGTCATTGACGTCTCGGATTTTAATCTAGACTCGCACTGACACAGGTTGTCGACAATTAGACTTTTGGTTAATTATTTGTGAAGAATAGTAAAATGCTTTATTAGTCAAAGTGATTTTTTATGTTGCGCGATGAAACTGAGAGGCGGCTCACGGCCTGTGTTGGATTAATTTGCGAGCTAAAGCAACACTTCCTAATTAACGCTATTTTGCTTTGGTGGTTTTTGCAGCTAAGGGAGATAACTTTAGCTGTTAGTTTCGCTTAAAGGCCTTCGTTTAATAACTTGTTCAAGAGCGGGTACATTTGGGTTTTTTAATAAACTCAAATGGGAAACACTATGAAAAAACTTCTCGTCATTGCCATGGTAATGGTGACCAGCGCGTGCTCAAGTATGGCCGACCGTTATGATCCAGATGTACATAATTCTGATGAAAGTGCGGTTCAGGTGACACGAGCAGTGGTTCTTAGTGTTAAGCAGGTAAGAGTAAAACCCTCTGATATAGATAAACAAGGCCTACATACCGGACTCGCTGTCGCGACCGCTGGCGGTCTTATGGCTGGTGCTGGGCGTAGTGAAAACGCACGTGATGCGGGAGCGGCATTAGCGGTAATTGGCTTAGTGGGGGCGGCAATTGAAGCCAACAATAATAAAGAGATAGAGGCTTTTCAGTACTTGGTGGAGTCTAACTCAGGTGAGGTGATGGAAATAACTCAAGCCGATGAAGTGGCTTTGAAGACCAACTCAAAGGTTATGATTACTCGCTACAATACCGGCAGAATTAAACTCACTGTTGATAACACTCAAGGTGAGGTGTTCGATAGAACTAGTGAAACTCAATATAACTAAGCTGAGCTAGCCAGAAACATGACACTAGATTAAGTACTTGGGGGCAAAGTCTTCCTTATCCCGAGTTGAGGTTAACTAGTTTTTAAAGAATCCCAGCTAGGTGGCTGGGATTCTTGATTGAGTTACTCGCTGTAGTTTAAATCCATGCCTTCGGCGCTTAGGCTAAGTACTAGCTTACCGTTAACTATATTGGCATTGTTCGGTGAGAAGGTGACTAAGTTTGATTCAAAGCCCCAATCGCCTTTGCCCCAGCGCTTTTGGTCAAAGTTGTCAAAATCGTCACGCCAAGTTAAGGCAAACTCTCCGTTATCTTGGTATTCGTGATACTCAATCCAATCTACAACTTGGTGAAGTGGCAAACTACTGGCTTTAAAGCGACCTACCCAGCCAATGGCTTCCGAAATCCAAATGTTCATGCGATAGCTTTGTGGAATGTCGCGCATGGCGATAACTTGCTTTGAATTTTCGGCGGTGTCGTGACGGATTGTTTCGCCATCTACATCCCAAATAATCTCGTTTGGTGTCCAGGTAATGGCGTATTCAACAAACTCTTCTAGCTGTGGAACTTTGTGTTTCTTTTCGCTGTGTTTGCGTTTATTGGCTTGGCCAGTGATGAGGTTGGTTTGCAGCTGATGAGGCGTTTTACCAATGGCTTCGAAGTCTATTTCGCTCCACGGAATGCCATTGCCTTGCCAAGATTCGTTGTCGTAAGTGAAAAACGACGAAACTACCCCGGGCTCAGACACTAACTTCATGCGAACCACAAATTTGCCGTATAGCACTTTGTCGTTGCTGTAAACTTCGGCGCCAAATAGCGGCGTTTTACTGCTGTTTAGCGCACCGGTTTGAGCCAAGGTATCTTGGTTTGGCTGCTCAGCAAAGGCAGAGTAAGAGACTGAACTAGCAAGTAAAACTAATAGGGCGAGTTTTTTCATTTAACCTTCCAAACTGGAGAAAACTAGGGCTAATGTAGCCTTAAAATATGCTTAGAACTAGCGGCTTTTCTTGGCAAATCACAGAGCTGTGATTAAGCGCTTATAGCTTAATTGAACGATGAAATCCCATTCATACTAGCGTTTATTTTATCAACAGGGGGGTTAAGCTGATATGGCTTGAGGCAGCGCACTGGTTGGCCTTGGGCCCAGTTGTAAACGCAAATAGATCATCGCTGCAGTTATCGCGTCGTCAATCGCTTGATGGCGGCCAGATAGCGGAATACCTAAACTTTGACAAATATGCACTAAGTCTTGATTGGGGCTTATACCCACGTGGTCTACATGTACTTTGTCGGCAAACATTCGACCTACATCGATGAGTGGATTCACTAATTTGAAACCATAACGTTGTTTGCAATGGCGATTTAAAATTCGTTGGTCGTAGCCAATGTTGTAACCCACGATTGGCCGGGCGCCAATAAACTGCAGCAGTTTCGGCAAAGCCTCTTCGATGCTGCAGGCTTGGGCTAAATCACTGTGGCGAAGGCGGTGCACTTTAATTGAGTCGCCAGCAAGTTTATCGGTAGCGCGAATTTTTATATCAAAACACTGGCTGGCCAAAATACGATTTTCACTGATGATGACCGCACCCATTGAGACAATGTCGGCCAGTTTGGTGTCTAAGCTGGTGGTTTCTAAATCTAATGCTACGTATTCTTTACCGCGATAAGGGGCAAACAACGTGGCGAACTCGCTGTCTTTATATTTTCGTTGGTAAAGCAAACGCTGCAACATTAAACCGCCTAGTAATCGCGAATATTAAAGTGTAGCGCTAATAGCTGCTTAAACTTTTTCACTACGTGTAAGCCATGGCGTAATAAATCTCGCTGACTGTGATTGAGCTTGTCTAGCTTAAGCACGTGATAGTCTTGGCCCTCTTCAGCCGGGAATAGCTGTTGAATACGCAGTTTAAAAAACAGCAATAGTGCTTCTTTAAGGTTAGCTGCACTGTCTTCGTCTATCACTTTTAATGAGGCGAGCTGTTCTATGCGCTCTAAGGTATTGGTCGCGCTAATTGCATGTTCTAAGGCTAGGGCGCGCACCCCATGCACAATAGGAAAAATCCCGCCTTTCTTGATATCTAAACCTGCTTGTTTGGATTTAATATTGCCAAACATGGTGAGTGGGGTATGAAACTTTAAGGCTGGCTGGGCAAAAAACGCCAAGGTAACGCTGCGATTAGCCATTTGTGCCATTAGATCTTTGCGTAATCTACGTAGTAGGCTTTTATTACCCGCAATGGCGTGGGCATCTAATACTATGGCGAGGTTCATCATGGCATCGCCGTGGCCGGTTTCTATCCAATTGGCAATGGTTTTACTCCATTGGCTTTGTTGCTGCACCCATTCTGGGTTGTTAACCATAATGTTGCCGGGGCAAGGCGGATAACCTAACTCGAGCAGGTATTCGCTAAACTGATTTAGCTGCTGTTGTCGCTCTGGCCAATCGTAACCATCTTCGATGACTAAGCCGTTATCTTGGTCGGTTTTAACGATTTGCTCGCCGCGACCTTCACTGCCCATCACCATTAAACATATGTGGTTGTGATGTTGGTGAGGGATGCTTAGTTCAAACACCCGGCTAATGATTTGCTCATTCATGGTAGCTAGCAACTTCATAATAAATAAGGTGCGAATGCCATTATTGCAGAGGTTTTCTACCAGTTTATTGAGGGTGTGTGCCGCTTCGCTGAGTTCTTCAATACTTGAGGCGCGAGCAATGCGTAAAGCCAATACGTGAGAGTGGGTAGAAAACAAACTAAGCAGATGCGCCATCTCCAGTATGCCAATGATCTTTTGCTGGTCTTTTACTACCACGCGCTCGATGCTGTTGCGCGTCATTAACAGCATGGCGTTAAACAAAAAATCGCCTTTGTTCACACTGATTAAGTTGAAGTTGGCTAGCTGGCAAACCGGAGTATCGAGAGATTGCTGCACCAGTACTGCGGCATGGAGTAAGTCGGTACCAGTTAGCATGCCAAAGCAGCCGTCGTGATTGACCAGTAATGACTCCAGCTTTTGCTCGCGCATAATTAGGGTGGCTTGCTGCAGCGAGGTCTCTCCTTCAATGACCACTGCGGGTTGTACGTTGCGTTCATCAATGGTGGTGAGGATGAATTCCGCCAAGTTCTTATTGCCTTCGCGAGACTCTACCAGTTGGTGACGGGTGGCTAAGTCGCGCTGAAAATAGTCGCCAAAATCGCTGTTTTCACTTACTAAGCGGCGGAAGATTTGGCTAGGCAGAGCGTAACAAAGGGTTTCTTCTAGGGCGATGTAGTCATGTTTTGCATAGCCGCCAAATTGCGAGCGTACATCAAACCAGTCTTCTAGCGTGTAGTGGGCAAATACCTCATCATTATTGTCGGCGCGCTCTTCAACTTGGCCTTTAATAATAATGAACAAACTGGAGGCTTGTGCGCCCGCTGTAACTATTTTTTGCTGGCTTTGAAAGTAGTGAATGTCTAGATTGCTAGACACCAGTTCACGCTGCTTGGGCTCAAGCTGATCAAAGGGCGGGTGCTGAAAATTAAAGTCGGTACTCATTGCCTCACCTAGTCGTGTTTAACTCAGGTATTTATCGGCATTTAGCATGATATTTTTTGCTTAGCGAACCTAGACGACTTTAGTCTAAACGGGGCCTTAAGCGGATTTTGGTAGCCAGAAATTACTGTTTTTGTTAAGTCTAAATTCCCTGCTTTCCTAGGGGCTGTTGATCTTTGGTGTTGAAATTTTGTTCGAAATAAGCGGGCTTTAATCGCGGCGAGCACTTAGAATCCTATTGGGCTAAGCTAGAAGTGCTTAACAAAGAGTAAAGTTCGCTTACCCGAACCCTTCGGGCAGCATTTCTTAGCCATTTACTCAGCGTTAGCGAGTGATTATTAAGCCCACTTAACTGCTCACTCACTGCCTTGCCTAAATGGCTAATAAACTGCTGCAAAAACCATCAGCAAAGATCTACAGACCCTAGTAATAGTTTGATAACTCTTTGTATTAATCACAGTTATCGACAATCTTTTTTGCTAGCGTAAGCTAAGTGAACGAGCTGCAGATAAAATGAGCAGTAAATCAATGTTTGTAGGCAGATAGAAAATGGATGTTGTTCTAGTTGCTGATAGTGAAGGCTGGCTTAAGCCTTGTATTGAGTGAGTTAGTGATCACAAGGATAGAAAGAATAGATGCAAATAGTAAGTGAGGGCTGGTTAGTTATCCCGCTGTCGTTGGCGTACTTGGGTTTGCTATTTGTGATCGCCTATTTTACCGATCAAAATGCCAGTGCCCGTTTGCGCTGGCAACCGGCTTTTTATAGCTTTTCTATTGCTGTTTATTGTACCTCGTGGACCTTTTACGGCACCGTGGGCCAAGCCAGCGAGAACTTCTTATCTTTTATTCCCATTTACCTTGGTCCGGTATTGCTATTTCTGTTTGGTTGGAAACTACTCGCTAGAGTGGTGTTAATCGCTAAACGCGAACATATCACAACCATTGCCGACTTTATCGCAGCACGTTATGGCAAGTCACAAACCTTAGCAGTAGTTATTTCGCTTATTTGTATTATTGGTGTTTTGCCGTATATCGCATTGCAATTACGCGCCATTGTGATGGGTTTAGACTTGTTTGGCGGCGATGCAATGCGTGAAGCCGTGGGCAAAGGCAGTAGCTCGCAAATCGCCTTGTTTGTGAGTATCGCCTTGGCGATATTCACCATGTTATTTGGCACTCGCCATATTGATGCCACTGAACATCACCGTGGGGTGATTGTAGCGATTGCTTTTGAGTCGCTGGTTAAGCTGGTGGCCTTTGTTTGTGTGGGATTGCTGGCGGTATCGATACTTTGGGATTTGCCGCTTAGCGCTCAGCAAGCGGTAAGTGAGTCCTTTAGCTTTAAATGGCAAGAGATCAGCGTTGCTGATGTGACCGATTTAGTTATTGCCACCTTGTTAGCAATGTCGGCAGTTATTTGTTTACCCCGCCAATTTCATGTAACTGTGGTAGAAAACAACCAAGTTAATGATTTAAAAACCGCGCGTTGGCTATTTCCTGCCTATTTGGTGTTGCTGGCGATTTTTGTATTACCCATCGCTTTTGCTGGTGATGTTTTATTGCCAGCGAATACGCCCGCCGATAACTATGTGATTAGTTTACCGCTTGCGGCAGGGCATGATTGGTTAGGCATGGTGGCATTTTTAGGTGGAACCTCCGCCGCCAGTGGCATGGTGGTGGTGTCTACCATTGCTTTAGCCATTATGGTTAGCAATGACCTAGTGTTACCACTGCTGCTAAAACAAGGCGGTTTGAGCCGTCGCAATTTTGCTCAGTTTAGCGAACTACTGCTTAATGTCCGTCGCACCACCATTTTGGTGATTCTGTTGCTAGCTTGGGGCACCTTCTTGATGTTGGGCGAGCTAACAAACCTTGCTGACATTGGCTTCTTATCTTTTGCTGCAATCGCTCAATTAGCGATTCCACTTATCTTTGGTTTGTACTGGCGAGAAGGCAATCGAACCGGCGTTTATGCTGGTTTGTTAGTGGGCATGAGCTTATGGCTACTCAATTTACTCAATATGACTGATGGCCTAAATCCCTTGATTTTTAACCAATGGATTGCCGATTGGCTGACTGCACCGCAACTTGCTGGTCACGCGCTGATCTCCAATGAAAACTGGGGGATTGTGCTTAGTTTGTTGGGTAACCTGTTGGCATATTTATTGGTGTCTAAGTTATCTAGCCCAGCCGTTTCCGAATGGTTGCAAGCCAGTAACTTTGTTGGCCAAACTGGTAAAAGTGATGACGCCGGTGCTCTATATCAATCGAAGGTGAGTGTAGAAGAGCTTCACATGCTGGCATCACGCTTTTTGGGGACTCAACGCATTAGCGAGGCATTTGGTAAGTATGCGAGCTCTCGTGATCTGGACCTTAGCCCTAATCAACAAGCACCGGTGGAACTGATTGCCGAAACGGAACGCATGTTAGGTGGGGTATTTGGCTCTTCGTCGGCGCGTTTAGTGCTGGGTTCTGCCCTGCAAGGTAAGCAAGTTCAACTTGAAGAGTTTGCCTCGATTGCCGAAGAAGCCTCGGAGCTGCTGCAGTTTAATAAACATCTGTTACAAGGTGCCATTGAGCACATTGATCAAGGCATGGCCATTGTAGATAAAGAGTTGAAATTGGTGTCGTGGAACCGACGTTATACCGAGCTATTTGATTTTCCTAATGGCATGATTGCGGTAGGCAGGCCGATTGAAGAGCTGATTCGCCATAATGCTATTAATGGCTTATGTGGTCCGGGTGATATTGAAGAACACGTAGAACGTAGGGTAGAGCATTTACGCCGTGGCAATAGCCACACCTCTTCACGGATCAGACGTGATGGTCGGGTGATTCAAGTGCAAGGTAACCCGATGCCAAATGGTGGCTATGTTATGACCTTTAGTGACATTACCACCTTTCGCCAAGCAGAAGACATGCTCAAGCAAGCTAACGAAATTCTTGAGGCGCGCGTTGCTCAGCGTACTCAACAGCTATCGTCTATTAACCAACAATTAGTGCATGCTACTCATGCAGCAGAGCAAGCTAACCAATCTAAAACGCGCTTTTTGGCGGCGGTAAGCCACGACCTTATGCAGCCGTTAAATGCCGCTAAGCTATTTGCTGGCTCTTTGCTTGAAGCTGACTTAGAAAACGACACCAAGTTTTTGGCTGCGAGCATCGATAAGTCGCTGTATTCTGCCGAGGAAATTATTAGTGATTTGCTGGATATTTCACGCCTTGAATCAGGCCGTGTGGTGGTGAGTAAAGAGCAATTTGAAATAGGCCATTTGCTTGACCATATTCATGCCGAATTTATCCCCTTAGCCCAGCAACAAGCGGTGGAGCTTAAGTTACATACCAGCAAGCTTACTGTAAGCAGTGATAGCAAATTATTACGCCGCATTTTGCAGAACTTTCTTACCAATGCATTACGTTATAACCCTAAAGGTAAGGTTTTATTGGGGGCGCGTCGCAAAGGCAATAGCTTACGTTTAGAAGTATGGGATAACGGCCCTGGAATTGAGCAAAGTAAACAGCAGCAAATTTTTGAAGAGTTTCAACAGTTACAAAAGTCTGGCCGGGCTCGAGAAGAAGGCTTAGGTTTAGGTTTAGCAATTGCCCAAGGCTTTGCCGAGTTATTGGAAATTCCCATTGGTGTTGAGTCGGTACTTGGCAAAGGCTCGGTATTTTACGTTACCGTGCCTGTGGTTGAAGCAGCCAATATCTATAAAACTAAGCAATTAGAAGGTGCTCCCATTAGCACTACCCAAGGTGCAAAAGTACTTTGTATTGATAATGAGCCCGACATTCTGGCAGGCATGGAAAGTCTGCTAAGCCGTTGGGGTTACGAAGTGATTTGCTGTGAAGATGCTGATACCGCTGCAGAGGTAATAGAGGGCGGTTGGGTGCCAGAATTAATTCTTAGTGATTATCATCTCGACTATGACAAAACCGGTTTAGAAGCGCTGCAGCGCCTAATTCATCAAGGCCAACTCTCTTGTCATGGCATTGTTATTAGCGCTGATAGGCAAACTGATCTAATCGACCGTGTACGCGCTCAAGGCTTTGCCTACTTAAGCAAACCACTGCGTCCATTGCGTTTGAAAAAACTCTGCCAGCAGCTGCTTAATAGCCAAAAAGGCGCTAATGATTGGCTAAAGCCGAGCTCTTAAGTGGACAGAATGGTTGATGTTTTAACGCGTACTTGAACAACAATAGTCTTACGATGTCGCTAATTTTTCATTTCTATAAACGGGAGGGGTAGCTTGATTAGGTGGGGAGTAAATAGTTTTCTTAGCACTAATATGCGGCTGATGGCCAATTGGAATGGCAGTGCTTGGCAGGTGTTCGATTGTTTTATAGTGGCTAAACCTAAAACCTTACCCGCTCCAACTTGTAAGCTATCTCCAACCGGCAGTTGGCAAATTTTTGAAACTGCTGAAAGAACCTTGTATTTGTCTTTGGTTAATCGAGAGTTGCTAGTTAGTTGGGCAGAACTAATCCCATTGATGGCTGAATATAGTAAAGGTTTTGTGCAAACGATGCTCCGCCAAGAAGTCCAGAAGCTAGTATTAGAGGCAGAGAGTCACCCTCAAGAAGTAAAACGAGCGCGCCAATTGGGAATTAATGTTCATCAACTCTGGTGGTTGCAAGCGCTGGATCAGTATCCAGAAGAGCTGAGTTATCACAGTAAAACAAGCTCACATATAGCTGAATGGCGATGTGAGCAGCTCGAACCAGCATTTGCTAAGCCACTAGTGAGCCGTGATCTGCGTGCTCTTACTAAGCTCGGGTGGTTGTCGTTTGATGGAGAACGTTATCATCGTACCAGCAAACTTATCCCTCCGGCTGCAGAGCATGTGACTAAAGTGTTTTGAGTATGCGTAGTTTTCTTGGTTTGTTATACCTATCTCGACGCAGCAAAGAAGATCAAAGCCTCAGAAATACTAGTGGATCTATAAGAGGAAAACGGCATGAGAAACATAAAAACTCCCGGTGTGTATATTGTTGAAAAAAATGCGTTTCCAAATTCAGTCGTGGAGGTAGCAACTGCAGTACCGGCATTTATCGGCTATACCCAAACCGCTAGTAAAAATAACAAGTCAGTACTAAACAAACCTATTCGGATAAGCTCGATGGCTGAGTTTCAAAGTGTTTTTGGTTTTGGAGCTAGATTGCAGTTTGATTTTGCACAAGCCGCTGACGCTGCAAGCGCAGATATGTCTTTAGATGACAAGCACTATACAGTTGCAGCAAGCGGCAATAAGTATCGTTTGTACCAAAGTATGCAGATGTTTTTCTTAAACGGTGGTGGTCCTTGCTACATCGTATCAGTTGGTGATTACACGACAGACTTGGCTAAAGACGCAATGTTAGCTGGCATTACTGCCTTAGTTGAAGAGCAAGAGCCTACCCTGGTGGTGATTCCCGATGCAGTCAGTCTTGCTGCTGCCGATTGTTACACGGTGCAGCAGCAAATGCTGATGCATTGTGGCAGTAAAATGCGCAGCCGTATTGCACTGTTAGATGTTCATAACGGTTTTCAAGACGAAGAAGACAGTGTGGCAGCGTTTAGAGCTGGAATATCAAATAAAGAGATTGGTGATTTTGGCGCAGTGTATTTCCCATGGCTCAACAGCACTTTGTTTAGTCATTCAGATGTTCACTTCGGCTTCTTAAGTGACGAAGGTAAAGCGGTATTGCAAGCGGCTATAAACGCAGAGCTTGGTGCACCTGATGCCTCGTCAGTTATAGGTAAAATGTTGGCAGGACTTACTGCTACCGAAACGGGTGATGACGATCCTACTCCCGAAGTTATTGATAAAGGCTTACGTGCATCCTGTATTACTTACCCAGCACTTGTTAAAGAAATTTGCAGTCAACTCAATTTGCTGCCTCCATCTGGCGCGATAGCCGGTTTGTATGCCATGACCGACAATATGCAAGGTGTATGGAAAGCGCCTGCGAATATTGAAGTAGTTGGCGTCACTTCACCCGCTTTGATAGTTTCCGTTGAAGAGCAAGAAAGCTTAAACGCAGATGGCAATGGTAAATCGATAAATGCGATTCGCTCATTTACCGGTCAGGGAACCTTAGTTTGGGGGGCTCGAACTCTGGATGGTAATAGTTTGGATTACCGTTACGTTAATGTGCGCCGCACCATGATTATGCTCGAACAATCGCTAAAACTAGCGGCTAAAGCATATGTATTTGAGCCAAACGATGCGCGAACATGGGTCACAGTTAAAAGCATGATTTCTAACTTCCTTACAGGAATCTGGAACCAAGGAGGCTTAGCTGGAACGGCGCCAGCAGAAGCCTTTAGCGTGCAAGTTGGTTTAGGTGAAACCATGACCAGTGAGGATATTCTTGAAGGGATTTTAAAGATTACGGTACTTGTTGCGATCACTCGCCCTGCCGAATTTATTGAAATTACTTTCCAGCAGCAAATGCAAAAATCTTAAGCTTAATTTATTGCCTAAAACACTAAGCCCGACCAGCGGGCTTTCTAATTTTTCAGAAGCTTTTTAAATCTCGTTATCTTCTGGGCTTGGCTCTAGCTCTAATTGTTGCAAGGCGATTACTGCTTGGGTGCGGTTTTTCACGTTAAGTTTGCGGAAAATCGCAGTAACGTGGGCCTTAATGGTGGCCTCCGATACATTTAGCTCGTAGGCAATTTGCTTGTTTAGCAGGCCTTCGTTAAGCATTACTAATACTTTGTATTGCTGAGGGGTAAGGCTGGCTAAGCGTTCGGCTAGAGGATCTTCCTCAGCTTGAGCGCTAAAGCTTATGCCTTCTGGGAACCAGTCGTCGCCTTCAATAATGTGTTGAATGGCGGCAACCAATTGTTGTAGCGGGGTCGATTTAGGAATAAAACCGGTTGCGCCAAGCTGCTTGGCTTTTTGCACTACGCTTACTTCCTCGCTGGCCGAGATCACCACAATCGGTAGCTCTGGGTATTGACCGCGCAAATGGGTAAATGCCGAGAAGCCATTAGCGCCGGGCATCTTCAAATCTAATAGTAGTAGGTCGGGTTCGCGCTCTAGTTCGAGCAGTTTAAGTAGGTCGTTAACATTCTCAGCTTCTAGTAACTGAGCATCGGGAACGGCAGTTTGTACTGCCTGCTGAAGAGCACTACGAAACAAGGGGTGGTCGTCAGCGATAATGATCTTGTAGGTATCTTCCATAACCATGATTCATCTGCCTTTTTTTTGACCATAGCACCAAGCCCTGCGGGTTTCAATTTGCAGAGGGCTTAACTGTGAAGGCCGAGCAAAGTTCCCATTCCAAGTAGGGTTGTGCCGCTAAATCTATTCACCCATTGTTGGTAGCGCTGTAGCTGAATTTGCACTTTATGATGCGACAAAATGCGCACCAATAGGTACCACAGTAATGCGGTTTCTAGTAACAAAGCAGCCCCGAGTATCAGCTTTTCGCTGAGTAGTGTTTCACTACCAATAAACTGACTAAATACGCTTACTACAAAAACCAAAATCTTTGGGTTGAGTAGGTTACAAGCAATGCCGCTTAGCACCACTTTTTTAGCGCGCTTAGGTTTGCCTTGGCTGGCGAGTTCCATCAGCTCGGAGCGACTAAACAAGGTTCTTAAGCCTAGGAATACCAAAAAGCCTGCACCGCCCCAACGCAATACTTCAAACAATAAAGGCGATTGTTTAATGATGATAGATAAGCCGCCAATGGCTAGCGCGATATGGATACTAAAGCCTAGCAATACGCCCACTACACACAATGCTGCTTGGCGCTTTCCGCTGCTGGCATGGCGCAATACCATTACCATGTCTGGGCCAGGGCTTAACATGCCTAATAAATTGATTAATAAAAGTGCGCTTAATGCTTCTAACACGCGTTCATCCCTGAAAAGTATTGAGATTTAAAACTGCGGCTAGTGTAGAAGTTGCTACTACTTATAAAAATGGAATTATAGATATTTTAAGTATTCCAATTCGGAATTATGTGTACGTAAACAATTTAAAATTGTGAGCTGGAATTTTTCAGCGCAGATTAAATTGATATTGCGTAAGTAGAAGTGTTTGGGCTAATGCTAAATTTTGTCGTCTTAGTGTTAATATGCGCGGGTAGTTTAGGCAGTAAGGTTAAAGGAAGAGCATGCAAACGGCTGAAGTATCACTTAACAAGTACCTAATGTGGTTCGCACTGGTTTATTTAGCCAGTTCGTTAGTTTTTGGCACAGTAGTGTCGTGGTTGGATTTAGAGTCGAATAGTTTTTTGGGCATTATTGTCCTTATGCTGTCGGCCTCCATTGCGGTGCAGTTTTTCGTGAAAGACCATCAACGGGCGCTTATGCGTGCAGAGCTACGTTACTTGAGCTTTTGGTCGTGGCTTGCCTCGGTGTTTATCTCTGTAGTAGAGCTATTAGCGGTATTTGCCTATTCGTTTTACGAGATCTATGGCGTTATCGCGTGGCTAGATGTGCAAGCCGAGCTAGCTGCTTTATTGTTTGAACTGTCGATTGACCTGCACGCACTTTATGCAATTATTGCCGTTGTATTGCTCATCTTCTGGGGACTAACTCGCTTAGCCTATGGCTTTGCTAATAAAGCTTTCACTAAGCAATTAAACACTTTGGCTTAACTGTTATTTGCTGCTGGGTTTGTTTGAGTTTATTTAGGATAAGGGCAATGTCGACAGCCATTACCGCAGCAGGTGCCTCGTTTTAAGTGATACCAAGCGCTAAAAACCATTAAGCCATCTTCCATGCTGAAGTCTAGATGTTCTTGCAAGGCAGCTTGTTGGTTAGCTGGTGTTCGGTAGCGTGCCGCTAATTCGAGTAATTCATGATGAGGCGTATTGGCTATCAACAGCGATAATTTCTCGGCCAACTTTTTGGATAAGCATGTTTGACAAAGACACGCCCGCTCATTGAGATTTGCGCTTACTGGCAAAATAGCTGGCATATTCATACACCAGCATTGTTCATTGGCCGTACAGCCGACTGAGGCTCCGCAGCCTGGGCAATCTGAAAGGACTTGTTGTGCCACGAGCATGTTTCTTGGTTAATGTCTTTTATTCGAGCATAAAGTATTTAGCCTTTGCTTCCTATGTGAGTTTGCATTTAGTGGCTTTGATTTCCAACAAAACTGACAGTCTCAGCAATAACATGAGGGTCTTTTAGCAGGCGAAAGTGGCCTAACCCTTCTGTTTGCTGGTGTTTTGCGTTTGGCCAGCACTGTTGAATTTGCTTAAACTGTTGTTGGCTAACTTCTTGGTCTTGGCTATCACTAATTAACAAACCTGGCGTAGCTTGCGGGGTTAAGCGCTCTACACTAAACAATTGCCAGGGATCCTCTCCCGCCAACAACTTCTGCATTTTTTGTCCCACTTGTTCTTTAAAGGTAGCTTTAAGCTTTTGACGTAGGCTTAGTAGATTGGCATAGGTGGAAAACATTTCTTCTACATCTAAATGTGGGGCTAACATAACTAGCTTGGTTGGAGCAAAACCGCGTAACTGGGCTGTGGTAGTGGCCATAGCACCAAAGGAATGAGCAAGTACACAGTGCACCTTGGCAACTTGCTGTTGAATGGCCATTAAGCTGTCGCTAAATTCGAGTAAGTGGCTATGAGAATCTTGATGACTGCCGTGCCCTGGGGCATCAAATGCTGCAACTTGGTAGCCAGCATCAACCAAAGGTTGAATAAAATGGCGAAACTGCACGCCGCTGCCGCTCCAGCCATGCAAGCAAACCACTAAAGGTCCTTTCCCCCATAAGTGCAAGGGTAGCTTATGTTGATTTACCTTGAGTGTGATGGTTTGCTCAGCACTTTGCCAAAAGGCTTGAGTATTAGGGCTAACCTTCCGCTTAAAAACACGAAACCATAACCTAGCCAATGTGTTTGCCGCCCAAGCTTGATTGACTAAGCCGGCCAGGTTAAATGCTAACCCTGCTGCTTGAAAACGTAAGGGCACCACTCGCTGGTGTCGTTTTTGTTTGTTACTTGGCTGCGGGGTATCACAGTTTAGTGAGTTGGCTTGATTTGGCTGAGTCATATAGTCTCTCCCTGAGATTTAGTCACTAGTATCCTATTTGCTGACAGGCTTAAAAAGTGTCATATTTGCCATTGTGGTGGTGAAAATGGACAGGGCTATGAAAGCTGCAATTTTGTTAATGGATAACTGCTTTGGCACGGGTATTAATGGCATATTAGATGCGCTTATTGCGGCTAATTACAGCTTGATTAAATCTGGTGCCATGCCGTTGTTTGAGTGGGAACTGGTGTCGCTAGATGGTAATAGGGTTACTCCCACCAATGGATTGCGCATTGAGGCTGATTGCGATTTAGCTAGTTTTATAGCGCGTCCTGAACAACCCGACATATGGATCATTCCTGGTATTTATCAATCGGCTAGCAACTTTGAAAAAGTGCAAACGGCGATGCGCCAAAGCGAAGTAATGGTACCTGTGCTTCAGCGGCATGTAGTAGATAACAAAATGATTGTGTGTATGTGCACTGGCGCTTTTTTGCTAGCGCAAGCCGATTTGCTGGGCAAGAATCCGGCATTAATGCATTGGCGTAATGAGCATCATTTCCGCCGTGCCTTTCCGCACTTAACTATTGATAGCCAGAATACCATTGCTGAGTATGGCAATTTACTGTGTTCGATTGGTGGCAGTATGGCTTATGAGTATTTAGTGCTGCGTCTTGTAGAGCGCTTTGCCGGGCATCAAACAGCCATCAATACCGCTAAATTGTTGATGATGGATCTTAATGCCCCGCCAGCTGCGCCTTATCGTGCTCACCAGTATCAGCCGGAGCATCAAGATGCCTTAGTGCAACAGGCACAGCTTTACTTGCAGCGAAATAGCAGCCAAGACATTAGCATGGTGGAAGTGGCTCAAGAATTAAACATTAGTGATCGCCAACTAAAGCGACGCTTTGCTGCGGCCTTAGATTGCTCCCCCTTGCAGTATCTTCAGCGGCTTAGGGTAAATCAAGCTTGCAGCCTACTCGAGGCGACCCAATTACCCAGCAATAAAATTGTATTGGAAGTTGGCTATCAAGACGAAAGCAGTTTTCGTCGTTTATTTAAAAAACAAATGGCAATGACCATGGAAAGCTACCGGCAGCAATTTGGTATTCAACATCAGCAACATATGGCTGTTGGTTAGCAAAGCCATTTAATTTATGAGTAAGAGGGTAAGTAAGTGCTTACATGGCTAAGTCATTGCTTGATGGATTTGCTGTCTAAACCAAGTGTGAGCGGGATCGTGATGGTTGCGATGATGCCAAATCAACGAGTAGTCAAAAGGGCTAACCTCAAAGGGCAAAGCAACCATTGCTAAAGGGCGCTGTTTTAGCAGTTGTTTGGCGATTTTGGCGGGCAAGGTAAGAATGAATCTTGTCTCACTGAGAATTTGCACCGTAGCTGGATAGGAAGAGGCGCGAAATTGAATTTGGCGCTGTAAACCTTGCTGGCTAAGGTGGCGGTCAATATGGCTGTTTTTGTCTGCACCAGTAGTAATGATGGCGTGTGGGTAGCGGCAGTAGTCGCTCATGCTGGGTTGCGCTATCGATAAATAGGGGTGTTGTTGGTGCATTAAACACACTAAGTGATCGGTGCCTAAGGTGGTAGCGTGTAACTCAGTGCTATCCCGGGGAGGCAGTGTCATGCCTAGGTCTACTTCGCCACTGTGTAATAGCCTATTAGTGGTATGGTCCCAGTTACATAGCTCAATATTTAGCTGAGGCGCTTGCTGGTAGATACCACCGAGAACTTTTGGCAGTAAGTGTTCACTTACATAGTCTGAGGTAGCAATGGTGAAAGTACGCTGGCATAAGCTAGGCTCAAAAGCTTGTTGGTGGAGCAAGTTTTCCACCGAATCTAACAGCGGCGCTACTTGGGCTTTTAACTCAACGCCTTTGGGCGTTGCCTGTAGTTGTCCTTGCACTCGCACCAGTAAAGGGTCACCAAATACTTCGCGTAATTTTGCTAAGTGTTTACTCATGGCCGACTGACTTAGGTGCATTTTTTCTGCAGCGCGAGTAACACTTTGTTCTTGCAGTAAATAATATAATGCACTGAGTAAATTTAAGTTAATTTTTCCAAGTTGCATATTGAGCTCATCGTTAGTCTACGTGCCTAGCTTACTCGGCTATAGCGATTCTGTATAGCAAGCCAAAACTAATTTTATTTCATAACTAGAATGTGCTTTGTGCCACGGCTTAAGCCTTGCCTATTCTGGTTTTATGAGCCAAATCACCCTTTTAATCAGTAACATATTATTAACCTCAGCATAAAGATCGAGCAGCTCTCGAAAACGTGTTTTCATAAATTTATATTATGAAAACATAATCTTTAGCAGCTAGTCGCACGGTTATTATGTAAGCGCTTACATACGGAAGTGAACTAATTAAAGAAGTGAGATTAAAGATGCTAGTACATAAAAAATTGTCCATTACCCAGTTGATTCTGGCGACATTTTCAATGCTATGTATCGTATTGCTGGTGCTCGGTTTAGTTGCATGGAAACAAATGCAACAGGCAGAAAACACAATGGGTGAAGTGATCACTCAAGCTTTCCCTTTAATGGGACATACGAACCAGCTTGATCGTAGTTTAACCGCGGTTGAACGTGTGCTGAATAACACCATTCAAGAACGCGATGAACAAAAAGTTAATCAACTTATTGAGCAATACCATCAACGCGTGGCTGATTACCAAGCGGCAGAGCAAGTATTGGTAAATTGGTTGTCGGAAAATGGCGTAGAAAGCGAAAACTTTAGCCTTGTTCAACAGCAAAATGAATTGTTATTCGAAGATGCAGAATACCTTATTGAGTTGCATCAAGATGTTATCTCTAGTGGCACATCCTTGTCTGAGCGTACCGCTACTTTTCAAGGCATTTCCTTACGTATTAACTTGTTGTTAGGCCAACTGTTTGATGAAGCAGATCCTAATATGCTTAAAGTATTGCTAGACGCTGTAAGTGCCGATCTCTCGGCAATGCAACTGGCAACCATTAATGTGCTCAACTCAACCGATCCTCGTGAAGTTGGTAAGGTGATTACTAGCAATAATGAAACTAAAAGCTACGTAGAAGAAGACTTTGGTGACTTGATCGTTGAGAAAGAGCTGAAAGGCGTTCAGGGCGAGCATGAACTAGTAACGCAAATTCCTTGGTTGCTTAACGAAGTGACCGCGTTTGGTGGCCTGTTAGGCCAATACCAACAATACCTAATTAAGCAAAACAAACTGATGAAGCTTAAAGCATCAATTACTGATCAGCTACAAGATGTGAATAGTAATTTAAGTGCACTTACTGCAGAGAGCCAAAGCGCCACCGAGCAGCAAATCGAAGAAGCTTCTGGCAGCATTTCTACGTTGATAAACAGTGGTGCGGTGGTTATTCCACTTACTATTTTGTTCTGTATCGCCATGGGTTTAATTATTCAGCAGTTGATTAGAACTCCGCTGAAGCAATTGATTAATACCCTTAAGCACTTAGCAGATGGTGATTTGAGCCAGCGTTGTCAGTATCAAAGTGGCAACGAGTTTGGCATGTTAAGCAATCAGCTAAACCAAGTTATTGAACAGCAGCGAGACACCGTAACGGGCTTGCGTGAAAAGAGTGAAGCGCTAGGGCAAGCCTCTACTGTAAACCGTCAGCACGGTAGCGACATAATGAAGCAGCTCGATGAGCAGCGTAGCCAATGTATTACTGTGTCGGCCGCCATGACCGAAATGGAGCAGGCGATTCAAGATGTCGCGCGCCGAGCAGACTCTGCTGCACAAGGTATGCGAGAGATCAGCGATAGCACTCAAGATGGCGTTCGTCTCACCGAAGAAGCCTTAGAAAACAACCAAGCTTTGGCCTCAAACATTGCTAGCTCAACCGACAGAGTGAAACATGTGAGCGAAAGTAGTAACGCTATCTTTGGCATACTAGAAGTGATTGAAGGCATAACCCAGCAAACTAATTTGCTAGCGCTTAATGCCGCCATTGAGGCAGCACGTGCGGGTGAGCAAGGCCGCGGGTTTGCGGTAGTAGCCGATGAAGTTCGCCAGTTAGCCCAGCGTACTGCCTCTTCTACCACCGAAATTCAAACCATGATTGGTGGTTTGCAGCAAGATACCGAGCTAGCCGTGAAGGAAATTGAGCAGTGTAATAAGAGCATGGAGCTAAATGCGAGTAACGTGAATGCGATTAACCAAAAAATTGGTGATATTGCTAGCCACATTGAGCATTTATCGCTGCTTAACGAAGAGATTAGTGTGGCAACTAACCAACAGCAAACCACCAGTGTTGATGTGTCTTGCAGTATGGAAACCATCTCTAGCGCTGCTCAGCAAAACCTTACAGTTGTAACAGAGCTAAACCGCTTGAGTGATGATTTGGAATCTGTTGCCAAAGAGCAGGTAGATTTAGTACAAGGTTTTAAATTTGCCTAAGCTTCACTCGCACTAATGAAATTTAAAAGCCACCCTAGGGTGGCTTTTTTTGGCTTATAAACCGTTAAGGATTAAATGTGCAGTAAAGGCTTCGGCGTTCATAAAGCCGGTGACTCTGGCTTGTTTTAACTCTTCACCGCTTTGGTCAAACAGCAATATGGTGGGCAAACCTAGCACTTCATAATGATTGAGCAGCTTAATGGCTGTGGCATTAGTTTGAGTAACGTCAGCTTGGATTAATACCATCTTATCCAACTTGGCAGCAACTTGCGGAGCGTGAAAAGTCTTGCTCTCAAAATCTTTACAGGCGGTGCACCAGTCAGCATAAAAATCCACTAAAGCTGGTTTGCCTTGCTGTGCCGCTAGTTGCAGCTGTTGCTGCATTTCTTCTAGGTTGGCCACTTGAATAAACTCTCCCTGCTGCTGGACTGGCGCAGGTGCAAACCATGGTTGAGCGGCCCACAACAAGCTGATCGCCATTATTGCTAGCAGCAATAGCTGTCTAAAGGTTTGCCAGCCACTTAATAGGGCTAAGCGGTTTTGATGATAGTAATAACCACTGGCGCCAATGATTAATGCAGCCCACAGGGTGCGAATAGCTTCGGCAGATAAAAAACGCTCTAGCATTAAAATGGCAACCGCAAGCAGCATTACTCCAAAGAAGGTTTTTACGTGGTTCATCCACGCCCCCGCTTTTGGCAGTAAACGACCGCTGCTAGCGCCTAACAGTAACAAGGGTAAGCCCATTCCTAAACTTAAGCTGTATAGGGTAATCGCGCCTAAGGCGAGATCGCCACTTTGCGCTACGTAAATCAGTACCCCAGAGAGTGGGGCGGCGGTGCAAGGAGAGGCGACTAGGCCAGATATCATGCCCATAATGGCAGCACCTGATAACGAACCTGCCTGCTGCTGGTTACTTAAGCTATTTAGCTTTTGCTGCAAGCCGTTGGGCAGTTGCAGGTTAAACAAGCCAAACATAGACAGTGCTAGTACCACAAATAGCACGGCTAAGCCGCCTAATATAACCGGGTGTTGCAGTGCCGCTTGAAACTGTAGACCCGCGCTGGCCACCACTAAGCCTAAGGCGGTGAAGGTAGCCGCCATACCTTGCACGTAGGCCATCGATAAACTAAAAGCGCGCTTAGTGCTTAGCTGTTTACCTGCACCGGCAATAATGCCGGTAAGAATGGGATACATGGGAAATACACAAGGCGTAAAAGCGAGGCCAATGCCTAATACAAAAAACAGCAATACATTTAGCCAAATATTGTTGTTGGTGAGGCGATCGGCCAGCACCCATTGTTGGCTAATGGGTACCGAGCCTTCGTTGTTTGCAATTGGTGCTGTTGTTTTTGCACTGGTCTCTTCTATTGCAGCATTAGCAGCTGAAGATTGTGAAAGAAAAGCTTGCTTGGTTTCTGGTGGGTAACATAAGCCGGCTTCGGCACAGCCTTGATAAGTGACCTGAATATTATTGGCTTGATTTAGCTGGTTAAGCGGCACTGAGAAAGAGACATCTTGCGGGTAAATAAACACTTCACCAAAGTAAGCATCGTTATATAGCTTGCCTTGTGGCAGTAGCTTGCTTAAATCAATCGATTGGCCGTCAGCCACAACTTTAAACTGAGCTTGGTAAAGATAGTATTGCTCGGCAACTTGCCAACTAAGGTGCAGGGCACCGTCTTGCTCAATAAAGTTGAAGGCAAAAGCGCTATCTACAGGTAAGAATTCATTTGCATTAGAACTAGGAGAGGCCTTTAGGCCGGGCAGTTGGTCGAGTAGGTTGTCGGCAATACTCGGTAAGCTCAAGCAGAGCAAAAATACTATTGTAAAGAATCGTTTAGCCATTTCAGGTAGTCACTCGCTCCTTGTTCAATGGGTAGCGCAATAAATTCTGGGCAATCATAGGGATGATGCTGTTTAAAATAACACTGTAAGGAATGTAAGCAGCGCAAATTGGTTTTAATTTGCAGCTGTACCTCACTACTGGATTCAATATTGTCTTGCCAGCGATAAATAGACCTGACTTGCGGCAAAATATTAACACAAGCCGCCAATTTTTTTTCTATAAGCTGCTGCGCAAAGCGCTGAGCAGCATCTACATTATCAAAAGTGGTGAGAACTAAATAGCAAGCGGTTTCCATATTGAGCCTCTGGTAAGCAGATGTCACTTTGAGTGTAGAAAGTAGCTATTGAAGCGCCATTAAATAAGCGAAATGTCCTGTTGTTTGCTGGTTTATTGAGCATAAGCCTTTAAATTTGCTCCGACTGCCCTCATATTTTACCCTTAAGGTGAAGCAGATTTTCAGCTTCTCCATGACTTTGAGGAACTACGCCTTGTTTTTATATGTATTTTTATTGTTTGCTGGCCTGTCTTACGCAGAGATTTATGTGTTGATTCAGGTGGGCAGCCAAATGGGCGCGTTAAGCGCTATTGCCTTAACCATTCTTACTGCATTGGTTGGTGCATCTCTAGTTCGTAGCCAAGGATTACAAACCGCTTTTCAGGCGCGTTCGGCAATGGAGCGAGGAGAAACCCCTGCTCAACAAATGATTGAAGGCCTAATGCTAATCATTGCGGGTGCAATGTTAGTGATGCCAGGCTTTATTACCGATTTCTTCGGTTTGCTTATTTTACTACCGCCACTACGAGCGCTATTGGCTGCTCGAGTGTTAAAGTCTCAGGCCTTAAAAATGCAGTCTATGCGTTTTCAAACACCAGGGGAGGGCAATGTGAAAGACGCCAATCCACCTAGCGGTAAGGTTGATAATAAGCCAGGCAGCACCATTGAGGGTGAGTTCGAAAGAAAAGACGATTAATAGCAAAATTTGGATATAAAAAAAGAAGGGCAATAGCCCTTCTTTTTTTATCGATAATTGTTGCTCAGGCAATTAGTGCCTTTGTGTTACCACACGAGGATTCAAGCCTTTGCTGGTAGACAAAAACGAATCAAACTCGTCGGAACGTAGATGCTCTTCGGCTTCTTTAACGCTACCTTGAAAAGGTAAGTAAACAGTTTTCTCTTTGCTTAGAAAACCACTTAAACGCTCAAATGCAATATAGATTTGCTGCATAATCAAGTGCTCCCGCTGTTACGCCAAATAAAACCAACATTTGTTATTAGTTTGTTATCTAATTGTTGGTATAACTGTCTAGTACGACCAGTCGCTGTGATCCTGCTCAAATTTTTGTCTGGGTTCAAGTGTTTTTTGTAAAATTTGTAACTGAAAATGTTTTCATTTTGATATTGGCCAAGTTTTTAAGACAAAAAACCAAAAAAAAATTGCTAGCAACCCTTGTATGCAGCGTTTACGCCCCCATCTTAAATTCAACATTAAAGCTTTGTGGCCCTTGGCTGCATTTTCATAGACAAAACACGATTGTTTTATTTAAGGAGAGATAGCAATGAACATCCGTCCGTTGCATGACCGCGTTATCATCAAACGTAAAGACCAAGAGAGTAAATCAGCTGGTGGCATCGTGCTTACTGGCTCTGCGGCTGAAAAGTCGACTCGTGGTGAAGTACTTGCTGTAGGCAAAGGTCGTATGCTTGACAATGGTGAAATCCAAGCCTTAGACGTAAAAGTTGGTGACACTGTTGTATTCAACGAAGGCTACGGCGTTAAAACTGAAAAAGTTGACGGCGAAGAAGTGCTGATCATGTCTGAGTCAGACATTCTAGCAATTGTAGAATAATCTCCCTTTTTTCTGGTTAAGAAAAAGCTGAACGAATATTAGGAAAGGTATCATGGCAGCTAAAGACGTAATTTTTGGAAATGATTCTCGCAGCAAAATGCTAGCGGGTGTAAACGTACTAGCAGACGCAGTTAAAGTTACACTAGGCCCTAAAGGCCGTAACGTAGTGCTAGACAAATCTTTTGGCGCACCAACCATCACTAAAGATGGTGTTTCGGTAGCTAAAGAGATCGAACTAGAAGACAAGTTCGAAAACATGGGCGCACAAATGGTGAAAGAAGTTGCTTCTCAAGCCAACGATGCTGCCGGTGACGGTACCACTACTGCTACAGTATTGGCTCAAGCTATTGTAAACGAAGGCCTAAAAGCCGTTGCAGCTGGCATGAACCCAATGGATCTTAAGCGCGGCATCGACAAAGCAGTTGTTGTTGCTGTAGAAGAGCTTAAAGGTTTGTCTGCTCCTTGTGCAGATACTAAAGCGATTGCCCAAGTAGGTACTATCTCTGCTAACTCTGATACCACTGTTGGTAACATCATTGCTGAAGCAATGGAAAAAGTTGGTAAAGAAGGCGTAATTACTGTTGAAGAAGGCCAAGCGCTAACTGATGAGTTAGACGTAGTTGAAGGTATGCAGTTTGACCGCGGTTACCTATCTCCTTACTTCATCACCAACCAAGAAAACGGCACTGTTGAACTAGACAACCCGTTCATTCTATTGGCTGACAAAAAAATCTCTAACATTCGCGAATTGCTTCCTTTATTAGAAGCTCTAGCTAAAGCGGGTAAGCCATTGCTTATCATTGCTGAAGATCTAGAAGGCGAAGCGCTAGCTACTTTGGTAGTTAACAACATGCGCGGTATTGTTAAAGTATCTGCTGTTAAAGCACCAGGCTTTGGCGACCGTCGTAAAGCTATGTTACAAGACATCGCTATTCTAACTAACGGTACTGTTATCTCTGAAGAAGTTGGCCTAGAGCTAGAAAAAGCTACTTTAGAAGATTTAGGTAGCGCGAAGCGTGTAGTTATCTCTAAAGACAACACAACTATCATTGATGGTGTTGGTGAAGAAGCTGCTATTCAAGGCCGTGTTTCTCAAATTCGTCAGCAAATCGAAGATACTTCTTCAGACTACGACAAAGAAAAACTTCAAGAGCGTGTAGCTAAACTAGCTGGCGGTGTAGCAGTAATTAAAGTTGGTGCTGCTACTGAAGTTGAAATGAAAGAGAAGAAAGACCGCGTAGAAGATGCTCTTCACGCTACTCGCGCAGCAGTAGAAGAAGGTGTTGTAGCGGGCGGTGGTGTTGCACTAGTTCGCGCCGCAGCAAAAGTTGCTGGCCTAGAAGGTGACAACGAAGACCAAAACGTAGGTATTCGCTTAGCACTTCGCGCTATGGAAGCCCCACTTCGTCAAATCGTAACCAACGCAGGTGACGAAGCGTCTGTAGTAGCTAACAAAGTGAAAGAAGGCGAAGCTAGCTTCGGTTACAACGCTGGAACTAGCGTATACGGTGACATGCTTGAGATGGGTATTCTTGACCCAACTAAAGTAACCCGTTCTGCACTACAGTTTGCTGGCTCTGTTGCTGGTTTGATGATCACTACCGAATGTATGATCACCGACAAGCCAGAAGACAAAGCTGCTGGTGGCGCTCCAGATATGGGCGGCATGGGCGGCATGGGTGGTATGGGTGGCATGGGCGGCATGATGTAATCATCGCTCCAGCTATTCATAGAAACTCATGAAGTTTCTTGAAGCCCGTAAGGCATTGCTTTACGGGCTTTTTTATTCCTTTAGATATTCAGTTAGTATCATGCTATTTCATAAAGCGTCAAAATTGGTGGGGTACAAAGTGGGGTATCGTCTATAGTAGGACTTCAATTTATTTGCTATATTTTTGTAAATACCCCACTTTATACCCCAAAAGTACCCCACCTTATGGCCTTAACTGCTTTAGAAATCAAGTCAATATCTTGCCCAGAAGGTAAGTCTAGCTCTAAAAAATATGATGCTAATGGATTGTTTTTGTTGGTTAAATCTAGTGGGTCTAAGCTTTGGCGCTTGCGTTACAAATTCGCTAACAAACACCAAGAAATGGCTTTGGGAAAGTACCCCAATGTCAGTTTAGTTAAAGCAAGGAGCTTAGCTAAAGGTGCTCACCTAATGCTCGCTCAGGGCATTAACCCCATGGACGAAAGGCGTAAAGCGAAAAAGAAGCATAGCTCACCCGAAAAAACGTTTGAGTGGGTTGCTTTACAATGGTGGGAAAAACAAAGAGAAGCATGGTCCGAAGAGCATGCTAATAGAATAAAGCGTTGGCTAACCCGAGATGCAAAAGAGATATGCCAATTAGCCATAGAAGAAGTTGATGCCGGGCACATCACCGAATTGATGCTTTCGATTGAAGCCTCAGGAGCTCCAAAGAAAGCTCCGACCATTTTATCTGTAGTTAATCGAGTATTCGCTCACGCTTTAGCTCATCGTTTGATTCGAAGTAATCCTGCTCAGGGGTTATCACTAAGAGATATCATCGCACCTTTACCCAAAGTCAAACATCAAGCCGCTATAACAAACGAGAATGAACTAGGTGCTCTCATCAGGGATATCGACAGCGATCGTTCTAGCGGTTATTGCACGATAGAAGCATTACGTCTGATTCCAAGGTTATTTTTAAGGCCAAAGGAAATTCGACATTTAAAGTGGTCGTATATAGATTTTGAAAACAAAATTATCCGGATCCCGGCTGAAGATATGAAGCGAGGGAGAGAGCATTTGGTGCCATTAGCTACGCAAGTGGTTGAGCAACTTAAGAGTATAAGGCTTGTCACTGGATACTCTGAATTTGTGTTTCCTAGTGAGAGGGATGGCAATAAGCCAATGAGTAAAAACGTAATGACAAATAGGCTTCGATCTTTAGGATACTCAGCCGATGTTATCTCTGCGCATGGTTTTAGAAGTACAGCATCAACATTACTGCACGAGCAGGGGTGGAAACATGACGTTGTTGAAGTGCAACTTGCTCATCTAATCGGCTCGGCTACTTCCAGAGCTTATAACCGTGCATTGTATTTGAAGAAGCGAAAAAAAATGATGCAGAAATGGGCGGATTACTTAGATTCACTCAAATAACCCGATGTCTGGTAAATCCTAAGAACTCTCGGCACTTTCCGGGTTCTAAGAAACGGTTAACCGTAACTCGAAATTGCCCCAAAGCTTGTTATGCCTTCTTATGAAAAACACAATCTCCCATGGCTCTTTCCATAGCAAAACTAATGGTTTTGAATCTCGACTTTACTAGTTGTTAACGAGGAAATTTTGAATTAGTTCAGCTTCCAAGGTTTGCGCACTTTTTAACTGTGTATTTGCACAGTATTTCTGGTTTTGTTTGCGTCATTTGTCAAAGCAATCAATGAAAGAAATGGATCGACGATTGATTGATGCCGAGTAAAAAACTATGGTAGACAATGGGTTAATATCAAATCACTAATTGATGAGCGAATGTGATGAAGGTCATGTTTTTTGTGATAGGCCGCGCGCTCATTGAATGGGATAGACCGCACGTGCGGCCTACTTAGCGTTAGGTTTTTTATGAATTCACTTGCGAGTCCACTCGGTGAGACTGATGACTACACCGAGTTTCAGGTCGGGAGCAAGCTGGTTTGGGTATCGAAGCGTAATCCTGTCGCAGAAGGAAACGTTCAAGCAGCCAGCAGGTGTTTTTCTGGTTTCTGGTCTGCGATTCCGGACGTTGAGAAACTGGCTGAAGGTGCATCTAGGCAATGCTATCCGGCTCTTTGGTCAGAGCATGATGCGAGCGAAGCAGAAGAATCTCCCTTATGCGTTTGGGGGCTCTGGTTTTATCCAGATACTGGAGAGGCTCACTACGAAGTGAATTACAACCATTGCTATACCGGTGAAGCGGATTTCCCTGATGATGGGATTATGGTTATCAGGAACTCAAGCGGGGCCTTAACACTTGGCGGATGAACCTAACAAGGCAAATCAGCAAGCACTCGTCGCTGCGCTCCTCGCGTGGACAAAGGCCACATCGCGGCGAGCCGCTGGCCTTTGCCCCTGTTTGCGGCGTTAGGTTTTTTTGGAAATGTCTATTTCAATTCATAATTGTACGGATATAGGAAAGGTTGTAATGGTGCTTTGGGGTATAGCATTTTTTACCTTCGTATTTTCCATTATCGTATTAGGTAATAACCAAAGAGAAGATTATGAACCCGAGAGCAGTAGACAGAAAATCATACAAGCCTTACTTGGATTTTATTTTCCTCGGAGTGCAATAAAAGAGCGGGTTATAGGTTGGTATAAACCGTACGTCATCTCATTCACTATGTTAATTCCTTTATCTTTGGCATTTTTGGGGGCCGTGGCAAATGGGTACTTATGTGTACCATCGTAGAAAACCTAACAATACAATTAACGACCGGCCGCAAGCGGCCTCGGACCTCCGTTCCGGCGCTTCGCGCCTGCACTGCGGCCCGTTATTGTAGGCGTTAGAGCTCTTGGAACTAAGACTTAACTTTGATTGAGAAATATGCAAAAAGATATTCATTTTAAATTTATAGGGTTTCATGGAAGTGATGGCCGATGCCACATACGCTTAACTCAGGCAAGTAAAGATAAGCCTTTAGTAATCGTTTGTTCACAATATAAAAACTACTACGGTACATCAGTAACAAACGCTCTTGAACTAATTGCAGAAAAGCTATTCTATGAGATTGCAAACGGAAGAATTGAAGATGTTTCCTTTGGCTTCGATCTTCCGATATATGAACAATGGCATTCTGATGCAAACAGCTTTGACAAGCTCCTGGCTAAAGCACTACCGAGTAAATATCATCACAGGTTCAAAGATAGACTTTTAGATATTCTAAAGATATTCAATGAGATAGTGTGGATTGAGCATTACCCGAAAGATGTAGGATTACTCCAAGATACAGCATCAGCAAGTATCGTACGATTAGATGAAAACGGAAGTCCTCATTGGCAGCATAGAATTCATAGTTCGGACTATTCAGATATAGGGCTTGAACCGAATGGTCTTTTTGTTAGTGGAAACGAAATAGATCTGGAATTTGTCAAAAATGTATCGGAGCTAAAGACATTCCAGCCAACTGATGATCCAAAAGACTCTACAGTAAGTGACGATCTAGAAAGTATAGAAATAGATACCTTAGAGTTCAGGCAGTGTAGATGGATTAACAACCTATTAGACCTTCTTCCAGCTAAGATTCATACCGAACGAGCCGAGATTGGGGATGAACAGGATGCGTCTGTTGAGGAGAAGTATGTTCATAGGCTTATATCAAATATTCTAGCACTCAAAATGCCTGTTTCTGAACTTTTCGAAAGAGACTTTCCAATTTCAAGGCGCCTTGAAATCTATAAAGGTGGGAGAGAAAAGGAATGTGACTTCGTTATCTATCACCCAGAAAATAAAGAGCCGCATTCACTTATTGAGGTTAAAAGGACTTCTGATTCAAGTACTGATCTTAAATACGGTGTTCATCAAGACCTTGCCAGACTTGCTTTATGTACTAAGAAGTTTGGTTGCTTCTCATACATTCTAGTAAGTGGTGATTCACAGCTAATAGAGAAAGAGCTTATGCCCACTTCAGGACCGTCATTGAGTGCCTCATCAGGTATTATTAAATTGAACGTTTCTCAACTTACCCTTGATAGTGAATATCCATCACTGCTAGATGATGCTGATCTAAAATCAATATTTATAAAGCATCAAGGTTCTGGAGGTGAGGGAAAGTCAACGGTGTATATATGGGAAGTATCTGACGATAAAGATAGCTTGACTTCTCAAAGACCATACGAGTTTTACATAGTTGGACCGAAAGCTCTAACAAACCAAAGCACACGGACGCAATAAATTGCGCCAGTGTTGGGGCGTTAAGTGCTTATATGGATCAAAATAGCGTTGAATTGCTACAAAAGATTTTTGAAATAATTGATTCTGACCTGTCTTCGAAAGGTTTTGATTATCTGAGATTTGAATACTCATGTTTGAGATGGGATGGTCTTGGAATGAAGGAATGCAGCTTAACTTTTCACGATGATGAAGGGCTTCATGAAGATTGCTCAATCGAGGATCATAAAATACATTTCTTATTTGATGATTTACATAGAGAAATGAAGGATCGCGGCGAAGATTGGAAGTCATGTTTCATTATATTTGAACAAGGAAAGGTGAAAACTAGATTTGGCTATGAAGAAAATCCACCACCTTGGTAAAGCACTTAACAAACACGGGTTGCGGATTCGTAACCTCACCGCAACCGAAAAACGTTAGCCAATACGTAGAAAGGAATTATGGCAGGAATATTTAGCTTTAAATGCTCATGTTGCGGGAAGCAACACGAAGGATCTCCAAGCTTCGGATTCAAGGCGCCTGATCCTTGGTTGGGTCAACCTGATGAAATTAAAGAACAGGGGAAAATTGGAGATGATCTTTGTTATTACACCGATGAAGACGGAACCCACTATTTCGCAAGGGTCGTAATTGAAATACCTATTCATGGTGTTTCTGATCCATTTATGTGGGGTGTCTGGGTATCGCTTAGTGAAGAAAGTTACAACCATTACCTCGAAACATGGAATGAACCAGATTTGGAGCGCGTGTATTTTGGTTGGTTTTGCAGTGCACTACCGTATTATGAGTCCACTCATTCTCTAGCTACGGATGTTCACCCTCAAGCAGAAGGCGCTCGTCCTTATCTTTGCCTTCATGAGACAGATCATGAGCTTTACCATGATCTAACTAATGGCATTAGTATCGAGAAGGCTCAGAAAATCGCAGAGATCGCAATGCATGGCTAACAAGGCCGTTAAATTCGTTCCGGCCACAAAAAGCGTGGCCTCCACCGGACTGCCTACGCGTTGCTTCGGCAGCCGTTTACGGCAGCGTTATGTGTAAATAAGGCTCAGGCTATGGAAGAGTATGATTATTTTAACGAATCTGTTCCTGATGGAATATCAATTGCAATAGATGCTTATGATTCAAGTCTTGAATGCTGTGGCCAAGATGGCCACGAACTATTGGTGAAAACATTTGGCCCTCACGTTAGTGGCAAGGATTTAAAATCAGCATCGGAAGAAGATTGTTTAAAGTTTGCGTCTGTAATGAAGGACTATTTTGAACTTTCATACTCACCAACAGCGAAAGATGCTAAAACAATCATTGATAAGGCGTTAGTCCAGTGGGGCGGGTGATTTTAGTGCATACACATAATTAGCGTTAAGTGAATCAGCAATGAGTGAAACTAAGATCTATGTATTCTCTGGCACTTTTAGCTGTATTGAAGAAGCCTGCTTATATTCTCAACCTCAATGGGAACCGGAGCCTGATGAGTCAGTTTCCGATGACGAATACGAAAAATGGGAGGATAGTAATCCTTCACACCAACTAGAGAAGAACATCGATTCATATCTAGATGAAGATTTTATTGAAACAGTTGATTTGAACTACGAGTATTTGAAAAGCTTCAAATTGTCTGAATCTGACATGGATAAAGTAAAAGAGAAAAGTGCAGGAGATAATATTTTCGTCTTAGTGTTTGAAGATGCTTTGGGAGGGTTTCGCTTAGAAAATGAACCGAAATCAACTTCCCAGCTAAATTTTTGTGGTGCATACAAGTGCGTACTGTAAAGTCACTTAACAAGGCGGTGTTGTCGCCTTCGGCTGGGACTGCCATTCCGCTGGCGCTCCGTGTCAGCCCCAAACCGCGGCGTTATACCAAATTGGTGAGTCACATAAAAAGGGGCAAATAAATGCCCCTCTAAGCTTTACTGATGAGTTTCGTCCTCAAAGTACCGAGTACATATCTCTTGCGCGTCAATGTTCTTTTGTATGTCTTCGCGTTCTCTTAACTCTAGGTAGAAGGTAATACATTGTTTAACTGCAAGTGTCAGCTCTATTTTTTCTGGTCGCGCTACCGTTTGTTCTAGCTTCTTACTGAACTCAGGTAAGCGAGTCTCGATTTTTCGAACTCCCGAAGGTGTCAGGTTAGCTTGCTTTAGTGCAAGTGGTGAGAGAACAACTATGCGAATAAATGATAAGAACTCTAGTGCTTCAAAATACTCGCCACGAGCAATTTTAGTAGCTGCGTAATGTGTCCATATCCAAAAACGGTCTTCAATCCACTGTGGGTCGGGCTGGGGATATTTAGATTCCGTAGTTTTGAAAGTGTCGGTGAGCAAAGTATCTTGTTCCCAAAGAACTTTAGTATCATCAACACGAATAGCGGCGTCGGGCAACGAGACAAATTTGAAATCGACATGGACAGCGTCGGGAGCATAGAGTGCAATGACTAACCTTGGTTCTCCGACATGTTCACCAGTAAAGGCTGCGACCTTACCTTCAATACTATCGACAATAGTAAAACGGTCGTCCATTACAGATTCAAATTGTTCGGGTTTAACCGCAATAACTAAATCTAGATCGCTGTATTTATCTAATGTGTCTGTAGCATATGAACCACTTGCGCCGATCCCAACTATTCTTGGATCTTACTGTAGTTTCTGAACAATTTTGTCTAAAAGCTGCTTGTGAGTTTCAGGGAGAGTTTTTGGATATTTCATATTTTACCTTCGTATCTAACAGTTAGTTAAAACTACTCAGTTGGTAGTTAGTGCGGTAAAATCAACGCAGCATTGCAGTATCGTTGGAAACGAATTTCAGCGCAACAAAATTTGGTATAACAAGCAATTTAAGAGCGATTCGTTAACGTGTGCCTTAATTGGGCGTTAACACCAACTGTTCCATACTTTCGCTAATCCGAAAAACCATTGAATAAGTCATCGCCCAAACACGCTTTTGTCCAATAATGAGTTAACAACTGACACCTGTGTCAGTTGTTAATGATATTGTTTAAATGGAATGACGCCGCTATCGGATCGTTCATTATGCGTAATGTAGGTTCTCGAGCCATTTTTCAACATCCTTTTTTTTCCATGCAACTCTGCGTTCTGACAAACGAACAGGTTTTGGGAATTTACCTGCTTGGCATAGTCGATAGATTGTGGAGGCGCTTAATCCTGTTTTTGCCGCAACTTGTGATTTATTTAGTAGTGTTCCGCTGGGAGAATTGTTCATACCGTTTTCCATATTTAGAGTCTCCCTAGTGCTAGTTTAACTTCTAGAAGTGGTTTAGCGGCTATTTTTAGAACAAAAGGAAGCATGTGGCGGTTCATTTATTCCTTTTGGTTATACAAGGTGTTTGTACACGTATGACATTTAGTACCTTCCCTCTGTAAACCCACTAGTTTGGCAATGTTTATTTAGGGCATACCCATGTGACCGGCAGCTGTATGGCATTTCGTTGGATACCATTTTTGAAGATAAGGTTAGTGGCAGCACCACTGACAGACCAGGGTTAAATCAATTACTTTCCCATGTTCGCAGTGGCGATGTTGTTCACGTGCATGACATATCTCGGCTGGCTCGTAACACCGGTCACTTGCTCGAACTAGTTGAACATCTTCTTAGTGCTGGTGTAACCATTACTTTTCATAAAGAACAGCAAATGTTCTCCGCAGATAACGCCAACCCAATGAACCAGCTCATGCTCACTATGTTAGGGGCTATTTATCAGTTCGAGCGGTCTTTAATCCTTGAAAGGCAGCGAGAGGGGATTGCGATTGCTAAAAAGCGTGGTGTTTACAATGGTCGGAAGCGGTCTATCGACACTCATAAGGTAAAAGTGCTGCGAGAAAGCGGAATGAGTTACAGGAAAATAGCTCAGGAGCTAAGCATCAGTTTGTCGAGCGTGCAGCGAGCATTGAAGGCATAAACTCAGAAAATGGTCAGTTTTTTGGTGAAATAGTGTGGCACTAAATAGAAGAGATAACACTATGTGCACACAAACTACATTTACTAGCCAAGAAGAAACACTCATTAACGCGTGGCTAACTGTTGATGAAGAAGCAGCAGCAAACTGTGCCGCCAAACGCCTGTCTGACTTACGGGTATACCAGTTGCCGGGCCTATACCTAGTCTCTTTGCCAGAAGATATTGGTTGTGAATCGTTAACTCTGGCATTGCTGACAGTCAGTGATATATCGGTTAAAACTTTAAAACACAAAGTGCGCCAAGAATGCCCTCACTGTGAATAAACCAGTCGGCCCTGCGCCGGCTGTCTTTAACGGGTTATAACGAGGTGGCCAAATTTAGTTGACCACTACAGAGCTTAATCAACAGCCGCACTTCATCGACCTTTCTCTTGTTGTAAATCGAAAGCTGAACTTCATTCCGTTCATCATTGTTTTTCACTGTAAGTTAACTAAATTTTATGGCCTCCAACTAACAAACCAACATCCCTGTTGATGTTTCGTTGTTTATATGTTTTTCAATGAATCCATAAGTAAATAAAAAAAAGCATAAAACTCCAGGTAAAAGTTAATAGGGAGGTGTGTTTTTAGAATAAATATCTGCGAGTTAGAAGGTTGTAGAATTTTATTGTTTTTTGTTTTTTTTAGAGAAATCGCCTTTAAAAGTTAAGCATTAACTAAGAGTTCAAAAGAAAAGGTAATTGATAATGAGCGAAAATGTAACTTCTACAGCCAGTTCTGAGCGCACAGCAGAGCTTGATAACGTTTCTAATTGTACAGAGCTGAATAAACCGATGGAAAAACATCTTTTCCATTATGCGCAAAAGATTGATTTCGGGGGGACAGTTGTAGAATCGATAACGCCTACTGTCATTGAATACGTAAAAGCAACAGAGGGAACGGCAAAACACACGGATTTTGTCGGTCATTTTGCGGCAGCATATGCTATGCAAAATACGGATGGTGTTATCGCTAGAATCCCAAAAACCGTCACATTTTCACTCACCAAAGAAGACCGAATTTATTTAGAGTTCAAGTCGCTACTTCATTGCTCTGAATATAATACGATTTTGACATCTTTCGCCGCTTGGGTGCACATGCATCCTGAATTTATCTCTGGTATGAGTTCAGCCTCAGAGGCTGCTGCTCAGTTGAAATTGGCTATTGTCGGTATTCCTCGTCGCTCTATTTTAGTTATCTGTAAGAAATTAAAGAATGGCGAAACTAGTGCTTCATTGCGTAGTCATTTTGAGCGCATAGAAGAGCTGATGGTGAAGCTAAAATACCGGCCAACGCATGGGTTTGAGAAGGAGCAAAAAAACAAAATTGATAAACAAAAGGCGCTAGTAAAAAAAGAGGAGGGGGGCAATGAAGCTGCACAAGGAGCTAGCGACAAGAGCGCTACAGATAGCAGTGAAATCTAGCAAACCTGGAGCAGGTTTTTTAGCTGCAACGTTGCTTACCGGTTTAACAGGTAAGCTCTATTTCACACTATCGAATAACAGTAAAGCTATCGCTAATCATGAAGTGTGCAGTGGCTTGCACTTTATCTGCATTAATTGCAGAGCGATTGATTTGAAGCTGGATGCCGCACAAGAAAGCTCTCCGTTCGCAGGTGTTCAGCGAAAGGTTAGCCTTCGAATTCCACACTGTATTGGTGAAAAGCTACTGAAAGATATAGCGCAATTTAATTCATATGAAGATGCCAATAGGGCTGTGAGGGAACTGTTGAAAACTCATCAGTTCGCTCCGCATGTCACATGGCACCGCTTAGCTTTGAGAGCAAGTAAAACGCTACAAAAAGAGGGACTGGTCAGTGCGCAGCTCTACGGTTCGCAAACCGATACTAGTTATAGTGCAGACGATATGGCTGTCATTAAAGAAAAGCATCAAGCTATTATTTCTCGCTGGATTGATGCGCCAGAGCTGACAGTTTTGCATGAAGAGCCAATTGAAAATCACAGTGAATATTGGGGAACGCAAGGGTTGCTCAAACACGCTGAATTGAAACAGGTTTTGAATTATAGCCAATCAACCATCAACAACGCACAGCTCGACTATGCCAAAGCTCCGTCTTTTCATACTCGCATCGCACTGCATAATGCCCACGCACTAAGGACGTCTTTGATTTGGCATTTAGCAACAGCATCGAGGCCACTTATAGATAAAGCTGTGCGGGCTAGTGATATCGATTGGAATTATCAGTGTGCATCATTGCCAAATAAGAGCCGTCTTGATACTCGTGTGATACCGCTTTGTAGCACAGCTATAAGTGCGTTATCTGAGTATGAACGTTGGTGCGAGTCACTAACTGGAACTATGGCGAAGCTTGTTACTGATTCATTGAACGCTAAGGTGCCACTATTTGGCCTTTTTAACTTCAAAGGGCTATCTGTCACCTACACCCCGCTTGTTCCTAAGGTGAGTGCTTCTATATACTTTCAGGGAGTCAAGGCTCCTTCTAACTGGTCAAGAAAAACCACTATTGATTACCTCTGGCCGTATTTTCATGACTCACCGGCCTTTGATGCTTTTATTGATCACAATAAAGCACAAGCGAGCGTTAGTGAAATGAAAGAAATAGCCGATGTAATAGATAGCTGGCTTATCAAGCTGATGGAATGAGTTTTAGTGCTATTCACCTAACGCAAGCTAACGACTACATAAGCAATGTGTTGAACTCGTCTGAAGTCAGGCCGGAGGGGGTGATCTGTGCTCTAGGTTTATCGCTGGTAATAAATGGCGGTGTACTACGACTACCACTTTGGCGGCGGTTGATGGAGCAGATAAAAAACAAAGCTCCACTCGAGGTTTGTCAATCATCGATATGGCTACAGTACACGGGGCATCCCGCTTTAAACGAGCGAGGTAACATGCGTAACGCAGACAAGAGCGAGCAATTCATAGAGGGACGATGGTATCCCGATAATGTGTCACTGAGTTTATTGCTGGCTTTGCATAAACAACAGGGGGAAATCGATAATAGCGAGGATATAGATTGGCATTCTATCCAGAAAAAATCTGGCATTAAATTCAGCTTTAGGCAGCTTAGTATTGATGTGCGACAGTGCTGGATGCGCCGCCCCGATAATACGTTAACTGAGAGTCTTGTGAAGGTTATAACAGGTGAGTACCCCACAGCCCCACTTGACCACGCTCGGCACCGTGTTTGGATTACCGGCAATGAAGAGGTGTTGCTAACACGTCGCTTTAGTGTTGATGAGGGGGAACCTGATGCTGAGCTCAATCTTACAAATGCAGAGCAGCTTGCGAGGCATGATTTAAAGCTGATTAAATCCTGCTTTAGGAAATACCAAGATAATGCCGAAAAGTATAACACTCGCACCAATGCCGCCAAGCTGGTCAAGCAAGTGCTACCTCAGCTCTCTGCGCCGGGGCGCTGTATCGCCGCTTGGCTTAGCTGGAAAATAACCGAGGGCAGAAAAGTTCTGGTATCCACAGCTCAAAAATATGCGGTATTACTCGGTGAAGAGTGTTTCCACTTACTTGCGGGAATAATCGAAGAGTCCGAAGGCTCTGTGGCTGACTTAATTAATGAAAATATCCCCGCCCTTCGAGAACGTTTAGATGAGCTTTGTGGGGGAGGTGTCGCTGAAGATAGAGTGCAATGTATACGCCGCTTTTTAAATGACTTGCACTCACTCAGTGATGAGAAAAACAGCACTAAAAGACCATTTAGAGGGGCGGCATTTGCCGCCAAATTTGTCAACGCAGGGCTGATGAGCCGTGGTCAGTTTTGCAAAATTCTTCGAATCCAACCTGGAGGCATTGGGCCTCTCGAGTGGTGGTCGTGGCTATCAACCTTGCGCCAGCAAGGCTTACGCTGTGGGGAGCTCAGTTTAATCAAGCCTGCGGACGGGGAGTTCTATACCGACGGCCTGCTTGAAACGCATATCCACGGACGAGTTAAAACGCGCTCGGCTAATCGTTTGGTTACAACGCAGGATGAATGTGTAAAGCTCTTCTATGCTATGCGCAAATGGCTCTTGTCTAAAGATACTAGGCTATTAATGCCATTAGGCTACAAGGGGGAAAAATCTATTGTTTCAAAAGTGGTTAATGAGGTTATTAATCAAGTCCTAGATGATGAAGATATGGTCGCCCATACACTCCGGCATACTTATGCCAGCGAAGCATTTGAAGATATTTTAGATAGTTACTCTTTCGCAACATTTAAACTAGAGGAGAGGCTAAGCGAGCTGTCGACAAAGTTGGGGCACAGTTCGATAGCGGTGACCTTTGCTAGCTATATACACAATAGTGACAGCCTCATTGCAAAACGCTTAAATGCTATGACAAAGCCTTTAACGGCAGAGCAGATGGCTGCATTAACTCACACTCGCTTTATTTCTTCAGCTAAATCAAATCAAATGAAAATAAACGGTCAGCGCAAGCAATTGATGAATGCATTCCTTCGTCTCGATACTGTTATTGTTCACCAGCACAGGCAAGGGCGAATGGCGCTAGAGATCCCACCGATTAATGATGTCTCTCATTTAATTGCTGTATTTAATGCGTTAGCGTTGCTGCCGTTTTACAAAGAGGAAAAAAACTGGTTTGAGCAGAAGTTACGGTATGTATGTGAACGCTTTCCAAACCTAGATAAATCGAGCAAAGTTTTGGGGGTGAGCAAGCCTAGATCAAAAGCCGATTCAACGTTGTTTGAGCATGTGTTCGTTAATGCATTAATGCTGCTTCAAAGAAAACCAACCGCAGAGCTTGATCTGTTCACGTTAATAAAGTGCTATCGTGTTAACGCGAGTCCGAACGGTTTCTATTGCTGCACACTTAAAGAAGCGAGAGGAGTGCTGAAGTGGCTCGCTCGCTTATTACCTGCTGATACTGAACTAAACATTAAAGTCGTTCAATGCGAACACGCTTTGATTTATCACAGTGAGTGGCAACGAGCGCTGAACGGGTTTGCTTTGAGCCCAGATGGGGCAACAAAAGGTGAACTGATGATCCAAGTTTACTCAAAAGTGGGCAACAACAGCGGTTCAGGAGTTCTCCCAGCGCTAACATGTATTGCTCTTCATTTGCTACGGTAGCGTCCCCCTTCCGCAATCTGTGTAAGTAGTTTTTAAGCCGTGACTGAGCAAAAGAGACGATAATGCTGCGCGTTTTTGGGTCTTATTTTACGCAAAATAGGTTCAAAGCGTGGTTCGTAGCGTTTTGATATTTATTGAAGCTTGACGGTATTTATTTTTGTAAAGACAAGAGCGGTTATGTAAAAAACCTTCGTAAACAATGATTTAGATAGTTGCACTTGAAATCGCAAAACTATAATTACGCTTTATTCAATTCAATCTATATTGGGTGGGGGTTTTTCCTGTTTTCGATTTAAATACTCGGCAGAAATAGTTAGGGTCTTGAAACCCTGAGCGGCGAGATATTTCATCAAGTTTAAAGGGGTAGTTTTTTAGCAAAAACTTAGCACGTTCTAGTCTTACCCAAGAAATGTAATCAGCAAATCTCATATGGCCTTCTAGTCTAAAAACTCTTGATAAGTGGCTGGCTGAAACATTGAAACGTGTCGCTACGGTGTCTCGAGTAATATTTTTATGAAAGTTCTCTTGCACGTAGATGCAAATACTTTTGTAAAGCTCTTCACTGCGGTTCTTCACTTTTAACTTTGGTCTATCTACTAGAGTTTTCGACGCCCCAACCAAGGCTAAAATTAGCGCTTTTAGGGTGACCGTATTGTCAGATGTTTCTTGGTAATTTAATGCGGTTAGCGCGGAAAGTATATGCTCTACTGGACTACCTGGATGGCGTGGAACGCTATGCTTAATAACATCGTAGAACCCTTCATCATTTGCATGCTTGCTCACTAAGCTAAAACCTAGTTGGCTTTTACCAAACAATAAGCTCAAAACAGAGCATTCTTGCTGCCAGTTGGGTTTATTCCAAGCATTGGCGGGTATGAACAGCGCATCACCAGCCTTTAAGTTTGTATGTAGTATTCTACCTGTGCTGTCTTCAATTGCGTTTTCATAGTTGCCTTTAAATACTAATTCCAAGCGCGGGAAGCTTACTTGGTAGCATTCCTCAGGCGGGGAGTTATGACCACTTGCACAATAAACATTAGCAAGTGATGAAGGTTCACTTAATACTGCATCGAATAGAAAGGTAAAAGTATTTGGCATAGCTATAACGAAAGTCAAATCGTAACGTTATCATAAATTGTGGGGTTTAAATAAGTTAAACCCCACAAAAGCTGTATTATTGTGTTGCTAGATGTTTCTCTATTTTTTCCATTATTTGTGGTGCTTTTTTTACTGCATCAGCAACGCCTACTCTGACAATTTTTTTGCCTTCAAATCGCTGCTCATTCTTAATGGCGATGTCTTTGGTGAGAATAATAATGTCGGCCTCTGATACTTCTGAGGTGCTAATTTCATTTTCAATCCCAATTGAGCCTTGGGTTTCTACTTTTACTTGCCAGCCCTTTCCTTTCGCTGCAGTTTCTAAAGCTTCTGCGGCCATATAGGTGTGTGCCACGCCTGAAGGGCAAGATGTTACTGCTAATAGTTTCATGGTGTTTCCTTTGAGTTAGTCGAATTCTAGTTCTAGTGAGTCATCGACTTTGGTGTTATTGCTAGACTCTGATTGTTCAGTAATTGGTTTCTTAAGGCTGTTTACCATTACAGCTGTAACCACAGCACCTGCTAATGTTGCTAGTAGGTAGTACATTCTTCCATCGACCACCGGTAGAACAATTAGCCCGCCCCACGGCGCGTGGTTGGCTACGTTAAACATGAAAGCAACGACGTTGCCTACCATTCCGCCAACCACAATGGATGGAATTACGCGAATTGGATCTGCAGCTGCGAAGGGAATTGCGCCTTCTGTAATACCGATACAGCCCATAATGCCTGCGGCTTTTCCGGCTTCTTTTTCTTCTGCAGAATAGCGTTTAGGTGACAATAGTGTTGCTAAGAACATTCCTAGAGGAGGTACACAAATTGCGACGCCTACACCACCCATAAGTTGCGGGTTTTCGAATACTTGTGTTTGAGCGAATAGGGTTGCTACTTTGTTAATAGGGCCGCCCATGTCGAATGCGGTCATACCGCCTAAGATCATACCTAATACCGCTTTTGAAGCACCAGCCATGCCTTGCAGCCACTCGTTTAAGTTGGCCATGGCGAATGCGATGGGGCCTCCGATAACCCAAATGACTAAGCCGGATACGATGAAGGTGCCACCAATAGGTAAAATAAAGTATGTCGATAAGGCTCTAAGTTTGGTAGATAGTGGGATCTTTTTAAGGTAAAGCACTACGTAACCCGCTAAAAAGCCAACGATAATGGCACCTAAGAACCCAGCACTAACTTGGTTTGCTAGGTAAGCGCCAATCATACCTGGTGCTAGGGCGGGTCTATCTGCGATTGAGTAGGCAATATAGCCGCCTAATACAGGTATAAATAAAGTAAAACCAGCAATACCCATATCCCATATCCCGGTGAGTAACGCGCCTTCAGGCACAGCACCTTCACCATTTAACATTACCGATAATGCGAGTAGCACACCGCCGGCAACAATAAATGGCAGCATATGGCTGGTACCTGTGAGCAAGTGCCTTTTTAGTTCCGATATTTTGTCTTTCATTTTGTCACTCCATGTTTTTATTTAGAGGGATGTAATCCCTTGTTGTTTTTCTAAACAAATTATCTGCAGCTGAGCGCACGCTTAAAATGAGAGAATTGAGGCTTAAACTGGACTTTTGTAGCAGAAAGGAAGGGCTGTGATAGAGGTCTCAGTTGATTTCGTATCGTTACTATTTGGTTGTGTGGTGATCTGGTTCACAAGGTGTGTTTTCGGGTACAAATGTCCAGTTTTTAGCGACTAAATCCTATTTAACTTGCTTAAAATTTCACGAATAGTGAGCACCATTACGCAAGCAATTTAGGACGACTAATGAATGTTGTAGCTATTACTGCCTGTCCAACAGGTATCGCTCATACCTATATGGCAGCAGACAAACTGGTAGAAACTGCAAGGAAGCTGTCGATTGGTATTAAGGTGGAGACTCAAGGTGCAATGGGAGTGGAGAACAAGTTGACTCCTCAGGATATCTCCCATGCCGATGTAGTGCTAATCGTGGCTGATATTCGCATTCAAGGTGCTGCTCGTTTTGATGGAAAACCGCAAGTTAACGCCAGTATTCAAGAATCTTTACAGCAAACCCAAAAGCTTATTTTGCGTTGTAAATCCATGGTTTCTTAAGATAGATAAGGTAGTAAAATGTCTTTCCAACAACAATTTAAATGTGTGCTGCCCAATGGTATCCATGCACGACCTGCTAGTTTATTAGAAAGTGTTTGTAACCCGTATTACTGCGATATTAGTTTGCATAATCTGCGAAATGGCAACGTAGGGAATGCAAAAAGTATGTTGAGTTTAGTGGGCACGGACACACTCTTAAACGATGAGTTTGTCTTAATGTTTGAGGGAGAAGATAGCCAAACGGCTATGCTAGCGCTTACTCAATTTATGAATGAGCGTTTTCCATATTGCGATGATGATATCACGCCAGTAGAGGTACAGCGATCAGTACCTATTCCGCAGTCTTTGTCGCGGCACCAGCCTTTTTTACTGCGCGGAAAATCATTGGTTAACGGCATTGCTAAGGGAAAGCTAGTTGCCAGTTCTGAGGCTGATCTAAGTTTGTTTTTGAATTGCTCATCAGATCAGGGAAAACCGTCTTTCCAGCAAGTGCATAAAGCTGTAGTAGCAGAGTTAGAGGCTGAGAAGTTGCAAGCCTCTGGTAAAGAGTCTGAGATTCTAGCTGCGCACCTATCTATTTTACAGGACCGAGAGTTTCTTGAATATATAGAAGAACAGCTGGTTCATCAGCCTATTGCTCATGCCATATTGGCTGCCTTAGAAAGCTTTAAGGCGATGTTGGAGAGATCAAATAGTCAATACCTTCGTGAGCGAGTATTAGATATCAAAGATGTCGCGTTGCGTTTACTGGTGAACGCATACCCGAATGTGAATATTGAGCAGCAAAGCCAACTGAGCGAAGCTACTATTTTACTCGCTAGTGAACTAACCCCTTCTCAGTTTCTAGCACTTGATAAACGTTACTTAAAAGGGCTGGTATTAAGTGACGCAGGTAGTACTTCTCACACTGTTATTCTAGCCAGGGCTTTTGATATTCCTACCTTGGTGAATGTCGATTACGAGTTATGCCATGCCGAACTCAACTCGGAAGTGTATTTGGATTGTTTGTTAGGTGTTGTTGCGATTAAAGCTGATGACAATGTAAGCGTATATTTTGAGCGGGCGTTGAAATTACAGCAACAACAGAAGCAACGATTTAGTGAGTATACCGACAAACTAGCAATGACTACTGACGGTCATGAGGTAGAAATAGCAGCGAACATCGCGTGTTCAATAGAGGTTGCTCCGGCTATAAAAGGCGGGGCTCAAGGAGTGGGGCTTTTTAGAACAGAAATGCTCTTTATGGACCGGAGTGAAGCCCCTAGTGAACAATGTCAGTATCAAGAGTACCGTGAAGCGTTAATCGCTGCTCAAGGTAAGCCTGTTATTATTCGTACAATGGATATTGGTGGTGATAAACCACTCGACTATTTAAACCTACCTAAAGAAACCAACCCGTTTCTTGGCTACCGTGCGGTAAGAATCTATCCTCAATTTTTAGAATTGTTTCATTCACAGCTTAGGGCAATATTAAGAGCAGCTTGCCATGGTGCAGCCAAAATTATGATCCCTATGGTGCACAATGTTGAAGAGATTCGCTGGGTAAAGCAGCAGATTAGCCTAGTTGAAAAGCAGCTTAAAGAGGCAGGACTTGAATACAACAACAGTGTGCCACTGGGGATTATGGTAGAGGTTCCCGCGACCGTGTTTATTATTGATAAGCTTGCTCATGAAGTTGAATTTTTCAGTATAGGTTCTAACGACATGACGCAATATCTGTTAGCGGTGGACCGAGATAATGATGCAGTGTCTTCTCTGTATAACAGTCTGAGCCCTGCTTTTTTAAGAATGTTAGGGCAAATTACCTTAGTTGCCAAACAATACGGCCGCTGGGTAGGAATGTGTGGTGAGCTTGCTGCCGATCCTAAAATACTCCCACTTTTGGTTGGGGCAGGCTTAGATGAGTTAAGCATGAGCTCGCCAAATATTGCTAAAACTAAACAGCAAATTGCCGGTTTGAGTTTTATTGAATGCGAGGCCTTATACCAACAAGCCTGCGAGTGCTCTACTCGGGCTGAAATAGAAAAGCTTTTGAGTGATGCAGAGTCTGAGAAAACGGCGCTACCACTGCTCGACGAGGCTTGTGTATTTACTCAGCTGGACGTGATAAACAAGGAAGAAGCTATTCAAGCGCTAGTTGGGAATATTGGTGTGCTTGGTCGTAGTCAAAACGCACTATTACTGGAAGAAGATATTTGGGCTAGAGAAGAAATTTTTTCTACCGGCTTAGGAAATGGTTTCGCTATTCCTCATACTAAATCAGACAATATAGAACACTCGACCATTAGCATTGCGCATTTAGATCATGCAATTAACTGGCATTCTGATTCGGGGGATGTCGATTTCATTATTATGCTTACTTTAAATAAGGCTCATAGTGACCAGCATATGCAAATTTTTTCTAAATTAGCGAGAAAACTAATCCACGAAGACTTTCGTGGTCAACTTAAAGCAGCAACTGAACCAAGCAAGATAATTACGATATTACAAAACGAATTATTCTCTAGTTAGTTATTTCTTTAACTAAGCTTTGTAATTAAGAAAAGGGGCTTTTACCCCTTTTCCCACCTGCGCTTCATCGTTAAATCATATACACGGCAGCTCAATAGTGAGCTGCCGTTTTTCGTATTTCAATTGAAGTATTTCACAAGCAAAATTGGATGCGATTTAATCAGTGAATTGTGTTTATGTCGTATAAATTGCGATTGCCTCGCTTGCATAGAGTTAAATACTGACAAAAGCCTGTTTAGTAAATTTTTGTGATCTATGATCGAAACGTTACGATTTTTATTTGGTAGCGTATAAATAGTCAAATGAGCGGACTACAGATTGTTTTACCGCTGCAGTCATTGATTTAACTCAGGTCTTGGTATCTGAGTTTTATGCATCTAACCAATAGTGAATTGTTAATAAATAACCTTATCGATAAATCGTAACGTTATTTATTGGCTTGGTTTGTCCGAATTTAAGGAATAAAGAGGACCTGATGAAAATCAAAATAGGATATTTTTTGGTTATGGTCGCTCCTACAGCATGGGGAGCGAGCATTTGTGATTCAGCCAATTGGGATACTAACATTCAATACAAAAATGATGAGTTAGTAGTATTTCAAAATGCTGAGTACAAGGCCAAGTGGTGGAATAAAGCAACTACACCTGACAAGTCTGATCAGTGGGGCGCCTGGCAGTGGTTACATGATTGTGAGCTAGCAGAAACTCCCCTACCAAACCCCGGTACTCCTGCCAGTGAGTTTGTATTAGTTCCAGCAGATGCAGCTTTAGACGGCGCGGATCTAACTGATAACGCGGTAAACTTGAAGAATGGTTTAGCAACTTGGCATATAAATGTAGCTAATGCTGGACAGTACGCTGTGGAGTTCGACTATCGCTCCCCTCATGGTGATAAAACCAATACTTTTTTTGCCGGGAGTTACTCCGAGCAAGTTTTAACGCCACAGTCTAGCAGCACACAAACGCTGAGCTTTGACATAGACCTAGCAGCCGGCTCAAACTCTATAGGTGTAAATGGTTCAAATGGAAACTGGGGTTACATTTTCATCGAGCAGGTTCGAGTTACGGCTAAGTCTACGCTGCTAACACCACCACAACTGAGTCAAACTCAGATAGACTACGACTTAGCCAATAATGTCCCATTAGCCCTTAGCTTAAGTGCTGGAAGCTACCAACTTACCCATGTAACAATCAACGATACTCAAGTAAGTGACTATAGTTTTGATGGTTCGCAGTTAGTATTATCAGCTTCATTGATGGCGACATTGAGTGAAGCAGAGCACAATGTCGAGTTAGTGTTTTCAGCTGAAAATGCCGAAGATGTTGCTTTAAGCCTAACGCTCAATGTTAGTGATTCTGATACTAGTAATAATCAAACTTATACCTTAGTTCCAGCTGATGCCGTTTTAGGCGGCGAAGCTCGAATTACCAATGGTTCGGTTGATGTTAAACATGGTGTGGCAACTTGGTCATTAGAGCTTGCTAGCTCTGGTAAGTACACCGTAGAGTTTGATTATCGCTCGCCCTATTCAGCTAAAACAAATGTCTTGTTCATTGGCGATTACCAAGAGATCTTCACCTCTGAACATAGTAGTGAAAAGTTAACCCATTCTATTGAATTAGATTTGGCTGCTGGGCTAACTGAGTTGGGCGTTCAAGGAGAAGGCAACGAAGGCTACATTTTTATCGATGAGATAAGAGTGATCAGTGAAGGCCCTACACAGCCAGTTCCTGATAAACCTAGTACTAGTGTTAGTACTGTTAGTTTCGACTTAGCAAACCCGACTAGTGTAGATGTATCTGTAACGCCTGGGGACTACCAACTATCAGCGCTTATGGTGAATCAAAACCTTCTAAGTGCTGACCAGTACAGCTATGCAAATCAACAATTGATTCTAGAAAATAGCTGGTTAGAGGGGCTAAGCCTTGGCCGTTACACTGTTAACCTAACTTTCAGTTTAGATAGTTATGCAGATCAACAGATAAGTTTCACCTTAAACGTTATCGACTCAGATAAGCCAAAGCCTGATTACCCTGGCTCAGAAGTCACCGATAGTACCAAAGAAAACTATGCTGATTATGCGGATACAATCGCTCATGTAGATCTTAACGACTACATCTCACAGCAAGACCAAGATAAGCAATTTGCTAGCTACGGTAACTTATACGATAAATCTCTTTACGCTACTGGCTTAGGTGAGGATGTTGGTATTGCCTGGGCTGGCTGGAATCCTGCTCACTACGAAGCAAATAAAGCCACTAAAATGGCGATTATCGACGAGATGAATATTAAGCGGGTGTCGTTCATTCCTACTTACTTCATAGATACCTACAGTGAGGGAGTACGTTGTGAGGATACAGCAAATACCTTAAGTGCGAGCAAACAAGTTGATTTACTTAACGAGTTGATGGGTAAAGGTGTGCGTATTAACTACCGCCCACATATCGACCCGATGAAGTTTTCATGGGTGCAGGCAAGCCCGAATGCTGATCCTGGGCAACTTAACTGGCGAGGTTTGTTCGATAAACTAGACCCAATGAGCGATGGCTATGTATGTATTGTTGATAAAGGTCTAGATATTCTGGAGCAGGTTTTAGCAAGCTCAGCATTGCCGCTAAAAGAACCCATTCGCTTTGATATTGGCGCCGAGTTGATGGAGTCAACTAAAAAGTTCCCTCATCGTTGGGTTGAGCTGGTAAATCATGTACGAGCAAGAATTGCAGCTAGTTCAGAGCTACAAGCTAACGTCACTGTGAGTCATAACTTTAGTCATCACGTTCAGTACTTGATGGAGATTGAAGAGCATCCAGAGTACTTTACGCGTATTGTCTCTGGAGACACTTTCCACAACTATCCTAACTTGTTGTTTGTTGATGATATGACTCAACAGCAACGTGCTGATTTGGCAGACTATATTCGTGCACTAGATATTGTGACGGTATCTCAGTACATGCCAATGGATGTAGTAAATCCTATCTCTGATCCAAAATCGACCAATGTCCCAACTACGGCTGAAGACGTAAAAGTTGCGCTGCAAAAACATGAGCAAAACTTTATTCAAAAAGTGTTAATGGGCAAATTGGGTATTGATAAAGATGACATACCTTCATTCCACCTTGGTGAATACGGAATGGGCATTAAAGGTTTGGTAACGCCTAATGTATGGGACGCAACCGCTGTAACCAATGAAGAAATGGTTAGCTATGAAGCACATCAAGTGCATGCTCAAATCGCAATCAATGGCTTGCTGGCGTATATGCAAGATCCAGAAACTATCGCTAAATCATTGATGATTTGGGTAAGCGGTGCACCTTATGACGTGATTGGTTTCTATGAAGGAGATGGTCAAGGTTTAGATGTGGGTGATGCTGGGCATGGCTACCCTGGTAAAAAGCCTTATAACGCCAATGCTGCCAACGACTTGAAGAACTATTGGACGCAGTCTGGAAGTGTCGATCCAGATCCACAAGCACCACCTAAAACTATTAGCTATCAAGGACAAGAGCTGTTTTTAAATGGGGTAAATGTTGCTTGGTTTAACTTCGCTAACGACATAGGTAATGGACTTGATGAAGCGTCTTTACGTGCTGCTTTGCAAGATGTAAAAGACTCCGGCGGTAATACACTTCGTTGGTGGATGCATACTGATGGTGCTTATACACCTGCTTGGGAAGTTGTTGATGGAAAAGCATTAGTTGCCTCACCGGGCGGAAGCTTTATTGCTGACCTGAAACAGGCCTTAGATATTGCTGCTGAATATGATGTTTACATCCAGCCAAGTCTTTGGTCGTTTGACATGTTGCGTTACAACGATGTACGTAATAATCCTGTTGCTAACAACTTTAGCTTGTTAAGTGACGATACAGTATTACAAAGTTATATCGATAATGCGCTTGTTCCTATGGTCAATACGCTAAATAGTCATCCTCAGCTGATTGCTTGGGAACTATTTAATGAACCTGAGAATATGACAGAAGGCTGGTTTACTGGTTTAGATGTAGTGAATCACTTTCCTAGCTTAAATCAGTTACAGCGAGTGCAAGCAAAAATGGCTGCCGCTATTCATCGCGCCGCAGAAGCTAATGGAGAAATTGCATTAGTAACAACGGGTTCTAAGTCGATGGGGAAATATAACTCAGATGTAGCTGGTGGTAGTAATTTGTATTCAGACGCAGCATTAATTAGTGCTGCCGATGGAGACCAACTGGCAACTTTCGACTTTTATCAGCCGCATTACTACAACAACGAAGGTAAAAATGGTGCGTGGTCGCCATTTCATCATGACGCAAAGTACTGGGGCGTATCAAAACCAATCGTATTGGGCGAATTTTACCTAACCGACTTAACCGTAAATGGTGAAACCCTAACTGCAGCTGATATGTGTAAGCGTTTATATGATAACGGCTATGCAGGAGCTTGGGGATGGCAGTGGAATAAATACCCTGAACAAGCCAAAGCTTGCATGGCTGGCGTATTGAGCGAGCCTGTTGACCCAACGGACCCAACGGACCCAACGGACCCAACGGACCCAACGGACCCAACGGACCCAACACCGGTAGACCCCATAGAAACTACAGTGCTAAGTGGTACTGACGCATCTCTAGAAGGTGATGCAGTGTTAAGCGGTGCTGACGTAAGTTTGCAAGGTGCAGGCTCTAAAGCCAGCTGGCATTTTAGTGTGGCTGAAGCTGGTGAGTATCAAATAACTCTGCACTACAGCGCACCACATGGGGCTAAATACAATACGGTGAGTCTAGATGGTTTAGGCTCTAGTATAAACTTTAGCGCTGAAGCGAATGGTGAATACACTCAAACACTAAGCCTAGAAGCGGGAAACCATGTTCTTGTGGCTGAGGTGTTAGGTAGTGATTGGGGCTACATTGACCTACATGGTGTAAGCATCAGCTTAATGGGCAGTTTGAACATAAGTAGCCCTGCTAACCTAGCGCAATTGCCTTCTGGAAGCGATATTGAAATTGTCTTCAGTAAGCGTGGTGAAGGAGCGGTTACTTACAGCCTAAATGGTAGTGATAGTGAGCTTTACTATGGTGATAGCCCACTTGTTATCGCTAATCAAGGGGATGGAGTATATCGTATCTCCTTGGGGCTAGAAGGCACTAAAATTAGTGAGTCATTAAGATTGAATGTTGGTGAAGTAGCAGTTAGCGCCTTTGTCGAAACTGATGGTACTAACTTCATCTTAGATGGAAAACCTTTCTACTTTAATGGTACCAACCAATACTACGTAATGTACAAGCCTGAGCCAATGGCCAAAGACTTCTTTGACCGTGCTGCTCATATGGGCTTAACTGTTGTTCGCACTTGGATGTTCTGTAACGATGATCGCACCCACGATGGCGTTTGCATCAACCTAGAAGACAATGGGCAGTTTATTTTAAGCATTCCAGAAGAACAACGTAGTGATAGTCAGAAGGCCATAATCAAGCGTAGTTTTGAGTTGTTTGACAACTACGTCGCATTGGCCGAAGAGCGTGGTATTCGCCTCGTTCTATCATTAGCTGACCATTGGGACTACTTTGGCAATGTGGATAGCTACGGCGGTTACGCAAGTGTGAGCGGGCGGGAAACATTTAAAGCCTTTATCACTAACTTGCTAAATCATACTAACGCGCTTACTGGCGTTAAGTACAACGAAGACCCAACTATTATGATGTGGGAACTGGCTAATGAACCGCGTATTGGTAGTGACTTAAACGGCTTCAAAGCGTGGGTAGACGACATTGCAGCACACCTCGCAGAACAGGCGCCTGATCAGTTGCTATCGATTGGTATGGAGTCATCGTTTGGTTTTGGTGGTTCTGGTGATGATTACGAAAACTTAAAAATCGTTAACGCAAACCCACACATCGATGCAATCAGTGCTCACTTATACCCAACGTGGTGGAATATGAGTGACAATCAAACCTTGGGCAACTTTGATAGTTTGGCTGCGTTAGCTACAGAGCTCAATAAACCTGCCTACATTGGTGAGTTTAGCTGGCCTGCTAATGTAGTTCGCGCTAGTGACTCTGCTGATGATAAGAGTTATTCAACAGGTACCATTGAAGCAGGCTTAGCCAAGCGTACTCAGTTGTTTGAGGCTTGGTATGACAAGGCTTGGCAAAACAAAGATACTATTGCAGGTATGCTAAGTTGGCAATTATCAGGCTTAGAGTGGGGTAACGGTAATGGTACTCCAGGTAGCTGTCAGTGGTGCTCTGGACCTTACGGTGAGTACTCGGGCGGTTGGACTGCCAATAATGACGGTTTCCAGTTCTACTGTGTAATGGATAGCTCTGAACTTTCTATCACGGGTGTTGGCGCACCTGGTAATAATGTAGAAGGTGAAGGGATTCGCTTAGATTTACACGAGCCAGTTTGTGAGCTTATTCATACATACTCAGATATGTATAAACAGGCCTCAGGCATGTAGCTGGTAATAAACAACGTATAACAATAAAGGCGCTTTTGGCGCCTTTATTACGTTCTAAATCACATTTTTCTCGTTTTCTTTTTTTTTACTCTGAATAGCGTGTTTTTGCTAATGGATCGTAACGTTACGGTTTGGTAGTGTTTAACTAAGAGAAGTATTATTAAAAAAGGAATTTACATGGCGTTAAAGCGATTTATATTAAAGAATGCGGCTATTGGTATTTTGTCAATATTAGGCTTGGCGGCCTGCGGAAGTACTGCTACTCAGCATGAGGAGCCAGTGGTTTCGGTGCCTCAGGCTGAGCCTATCGCACAGTTCGTAAAGCAATCAGGCAAACAGCTTATGCTGTCAGGACAGTCCTTTCGATTTGCTGGTGCAAGTAACTTCTATCTTCATCGCAGTGACAACGTAACGATTACTTCATTTTTAGACGATGCAGAAGCAATGGGTCTAAACAGTGTACGTATTTTTGGCTTTTTGGATGGCGAAGACTACAACATGAGTTTACAACCAGAGCTAGGTGTATTTAAAAAAGCTGGCCAAAAAGATGCTTTAGAGCGTATTGATTTTATTGTTCATCAAGCCTCTCTTAGAGGTATTAGATTAGTGATTGTACTTACTAATAATTGGCCAGAATATGGGGGAGTTCCTCAGTACGTTAAATGGTTGGATTTAGAGAGCCACGATGAGTTTTTCAGCTCCAAGCAAGCCAAGGAGGCGTACAAGAAGTACGCCGCTCACTTAATTGGTCGTGAGAATCAGTATACCGGTAAGCGCTATAGTGACGATCCCACGATAATGACTTGGGAACTCATTAATGCTCCTCGAACTCAAGATACCAGTGGGCAACTGTTGGTTGAATGGGCTGATGAAATGAGTCGATACGTTAAGTCTATTGCCCCTCAGCAATTAGTGGCGCTGGGCAGTGAAGGATTCTTTAATCGACCTGGTAACACAGATTGGAACTATAACGGTAGCGAAGGTGTTGATTGGGAGCGCCTAATTCGGTTACCTAATATCGACTACGGAACTTTCCACCTTTACCCCGAATATTGGGAGAAAGCAGATGCTGAAGCTTGGGGGACGCAATGGATTGTAGAGCACGCTGAAGCCGCAAGCTTAGCTAATAAACCTTTTGTGCTGGAAGAGTATGCGATTTTAGCTAATGACATTAATAATCGTGATTTTGTTTACGACAAATGGCACAGAACGGCATACGCACAAGGTGCATCAGGAACCATGGTATGGGGCCTAAACAGCTTTAAAGATGCGGCTAAGAAAGAGCTCTACCCAGACTATGATGGCTATAGAGTACTGGCTGACCAAGGACGTACTCATCAGCTATTAGCACAACACTCTTTGGTTATGCGTGGCTTATTGCCAGGCTATGACGCACGCAGCTACATAACTACGCCTTCGCCACTACAGCGCATAGATAACCAGTGGTTAACTGTTAAAGCGAATGTATTGGCCGCATCATCGTCGGCTAAAAGCATGTCAGTTCGAACCAGTGTGGACAGCTATGAGTTAGATGGGCCTGACGCAGAGGGGTATTACACTGCTTACGTGGAGCTCGATCCTAGCACGTTGGGTGAGCAGCAAATATCGTTAGTCACTAAGTTGGACAATGGACAGCGCCTTAGTGATAAGTCCTCGGTATTGTACAACCCAACTGTGGTGGGTTATGAGCGAACTTTCACCTATGATTTTTCAAGTGGCTTAAAACAAGGCTGGCATAGTGATGGGGCTTGGCAAGCTAAATGGAATAAGCCGGCATTAACGATCAGCGATGATCTTGGCAAATCAATGTTGAAACTTAATGGTGAACTACCGGGTTTGGAAGAATGGGAAGAACTAAAAATTAGAAATAGTCGTATTCAAAACCTTAATCGCCAAGATCGTATTGTGTTCACTGCTTACATACCTGCTGATGAAACGGGTGCCGGCGGGGTACGACCTTACGCTGCTTTAGCTGATGGCTGGGTCAAATTGGGCATTGATCAATATAGAGAGTCTGTTTCGTCGTTAGAAAAGGTGATTGTTGACGACCAAGTATATTACAAACAGCTTGTAGAAATAGAGCTAGGCAATACCGCCGGTAAGCAGCCAGACATTTACATATGTTTTGTGGGTGAAAAGTTGCCTTTAAGCAAACCGGTTTATCTTGATGATATTCATTTCGAAAAGGCTTTATATAAATAATGTAGAGACTCCGTTAGTAGAACATTGAGTCTAGAGCAACAACGACATTTATTTGCCCTGAACTGATAGTTGCGTGAAACAGTGTTCGCGCAATTATCATTCTCGAATCTTAGGTTTAAGTGTAATAAGAGGGATATGGAGTACACAGGATTTTGGAAACGGTTTTGTGCTTATTGGATAGACGTAATCATTTCTCTTCCCATTATGTTTTTATCCCTATGGGGGTGCGAGCAATCTCGTTTGTTTCAGTTGTATTGGTTACTACCAGGACTGGTGATTGGCCTTGGGTTTCATGTGTATCTAGTAAGAACTTATGGTGGTACACCCGGTAAGCTGCTGCTTAACATTAAAATAGCCAAAGTTGACGGCACGGATGTGGGGTATAAAGAAGCAGTACTTCGCTATGCAGTGTTGTTTATCTGTTCTTTAGTGATGTCTATAGCGCTAGTTATAGTGGCATTAGATATGACAGATGCCCAGTATTTTTCGATGACATGGCTAAAGCGTCAAGCGTATATGGTCGAGCATACTCCTGTTTGGTACAACGTAGCCAATATCACCATGAGCATATGGATATGGAGTGAGTTCATCGTGATGCTTACAAACAAAAAGCGTAGGGCATTACATGATTTTGTTGCTGGAACTGTGGTCGTTCGCAATTTGCAGGTCACTGATAATTAAGGGCGGATTTATTATTTGCCTGATTGATAGCGAAGTACAACTGAGCAGCTTTAGCTTGAAGGTAATTGAAATAATCAGCTATTTATAGCTGCTTTTTTTATCTTCTTCAGAATCGACATCTAGCCCTTCACATAAGCTCGTATCAGAGCTAAATGCATCTAGGCAGTAGTGAATGAGTAAACCTTCATTTTTCATTGCGCGTAAGTGTGCAGTTAGTTCGTCTGCCAGAGCTCGGTGTTTACTGTGGATGTAGGGGTAAATAGTGACTGAGTCCAAGTTACCCGAGTCCATGATATGACCTTTAAATTCTTCGCTGTTTAATAGATGGCGAACTCCGATATCAGCTTGTACAAACATGTCTACGCGACCATATTTTACTTTCAATAAGCCTTGGCGAATGGATGTTACAGTGCCTAGTTTAGATTCTGGTAAAACTTTCTCTAGATTCAGTTTGTTGATTAGGGCTCCTCTTTTATATACCACTGTGTAGTTTGTGTTCTTAAAGCTTGCCCAGCCATTGCTTAACGTATTGCTATTGCTGGTGTGGGAGTAAGCGTTAATATTTATCTTATAGAGAGGAACATCTATCCTGATTTGGTTCGGGAAGTTATCTTGGTATTCATATACTCGTCCAAATTGACCGTCTATCGACCCCGCTATTGCTTTTTTAGTGGCTCTTGCTTCTGGTAAAGAGGTAATAAGTAATGGGATATCAAGGCGAATGAACAACTCGGTATAGATAGCGGTTAGCCATTTAGATGCACTAGAGTCTTCGACTTGATTCGAATACATCACAAAAGGGTCGGGTTTGGCAGGATTACTAGGTGAAGCGGAGGCGAGTTGAATAGTTAGGAGACTAGACCAGATAAATAGCATTGGAGTGTTTCTCATAATAGGGTAACTATGCTCTCGTCTTTTATGCCTAGCGCCCTTTAGTCTAATTATTTGAGTCTGTTTGTGTGTCTAAAGCGGGTGACTGGCTTAAGTTAATCTCTCTATGAGTTTAGTTCAGCATTAGTGTTTGTAAATATTAGCTAGCTTGTTGGAAAGAGGCTTAGAAGCGAGTTTGGCAGGAGAGATGAAATTAGAAAGTGAAAGTATAGGAGTATTTGTCTCTTCAACAGCTATATGAAATCGGAATTGTTAGCAGAATTATTTTATGTTTAGTCGTTTAGTTCTTCGTTCAGTATATAAAAAAGCCACCCGTAGGTGGCTTTGTAGGTTCTACTTCATAACGCGTTTTTTAGCACGATTCCAACGGCCGTCTAACTTTTCTAGTGCTTCGTTAAAGTCAGACGCAGTCATTACATCTTGTACGTAACCGCCAGAGTAAAAGTCGATCTGAGAACGGTTAGTTACTTCAATAAAGGTAGATGAGTTAGTTGGAGTTTGAATGATTTTAGGGTTGTAGCTCATAAACTCATTAAGCTGAGGAAGTGTTGGTTTCTTCGCTTTAATTGTTGGAATGAAACCTGCTACCTCGTCAAAATCAGATTCTTCTAGAATGAACTTAATGTAAGCTTTGGCAGCTGGTTTGTTCTTAGAGTGTTTGCTTACCGCATAGCCCCAGTCGTGGTTCATTTGAGCGCGAAGCTCACCAGACTCTCCCGCAGGAATAGGCATGAAGCCAACTTTCTCGCTTGCAATACCACGATCAATTACTTGAGGAATGAACCAGTTACCTAGATAGAACATACCCGCATCACCTTCGGCAAGTAAAGACTTAGATTCTTCCCAAGAGTTGGTGATTAAGTCTTTTTCTGTCCAACCTTTATCGATCAAGGTTTTCAATAGAGATAGAGATTCATGGTAAGCGGTATCGCCAGAGAATGCTTTATCTTGAGTTAACATCTTCTCGTACACACCAGCATCGCCTTCTGCAACAATTGGGTATTTATCCCACTGCTGTAATGGCCATTGCGCACCAAAGTTCACATAGAAAGGAATCTTGTTCTGAGCGGCGATCTTTTCAGATGCTGCATATAAATCAGATAAGGTTTTAAGTGGTGTTTTTACGCCGGCTTCAGCAAGCACATCTTTGTTATAAACTAGGCCCTCTACAGAGTTACCCATTGATACGCCATACACTTTACCGTCGTTTGACCATGCATCATGGAAGTAAACTTCATCAGGACCGTACATGTCTAGCGGCTCGTAGAAATTACCATATTGCTCAGATGGAACCGAAGGCAAAATTAGTACTACATCGCCGTAGTCTCCAGTGTTCATGCGTGGGCGAACACCACCTTGGTAATCGGCAAAGCCAATAACTTTTACTGAAGTAACTCCAGGGTACATCTTTCTAAATTCTTTGGTGTAGCGGTCATATACGCCTGCTTCTACTAAGTCGGTACGGTTAGTAAAAAAGGTAATTTCGCCTTTTACTTCCAAATTGGTAAGGGGATTCCCTTCAGCAAAAGCTTGTGCACCAAATAAAACACTGCTGGCAACGGTTGATGCTAGCAGCGTTTTAGTAATGATTTTATTCTTCATTTTATAAGTCCTTTAGGTCACTGAGGTGATCATATATTGGTTATACGGAGATAACACCTTCCTAATCTCCTTGAATAAACCATAACGTTACGATTTATGCTTTTCAATCCGCTAATAATCATATCGTTAAGATACGTGAGGGTGATCACTCTCTGTTTTATAATTGTGTTAACTAGGTTCTCCATTTATTGCTTTGTGTATGGTTTCTTCGCCCGTGCATAACAATATTGTGATAGTGCTCTCATTTATAGTATGAATTTCAATTCAAATCGATAAGTTCGTCCTATTCATTAAATCGAAACGTTATCATTTGTGGCGAATGGTGAAACAATGTGTACGTCTGTTAGATGTGATTTGATAAGGATTTGATAATGAAGAAAACATTAATCTGGTTAGGCACGGTTGGCCTAGGTACTGCAATTTTAGCTGGGTGTGGAAGTACCACCGGAGGAGCGGATGCCCCAGTTATCGCAGCTGAACCAATTACTGATTTTGTAAGTCAATCCGGAGAACAACTGCTATTAAATGGCGAAGCTTTTCGGTTTTCGGGCACCAACAACTACTACATGCATTATGGTGATAACAAGGCTATTACCACAGTATTAGATGATGCTCAAAAGATGGGCCTCAATGTAATTCGTGTTTGGGGGTTCATGGATGGCATAAGCCATGGCCATACTATGCAGCCAGAGATGGGAGTGTATAGCTCGGCTGAAGCGAAAAGTGGCTTAGAGCGATTAGATTTCACCATTGCCGAAGCAAATAAGCGAGGCATACGTTTAGTTATTGCATTAACCAACAACTGGGGCGACTTTGGTGGTATGCCACAGTATGTAAATTGGATTGGTGGAGACCACCATGATGACTTTTATCGCGAAGCTGAGGCACGCGAGGCTTATAAAAACTATGTAGCACATGTATTAAGTCATACTAACAAATATACCGGCGTGGCTTACGTCGAAGACCCAACTATTATGACATGGGAACTGGCTAATGAGCCGCGCGCCCAGTCTGATACGAGTGGTGAGCTGCTTTACGCTTGGGCGAAAGAAATGAGCGATTACGTCCGTGAGCTAGCTCCTAAGCAGCTAATTGCTTTAGGCAGTGAAGGCTTCTTTACAAGACCTGGAGAAGAGGACTGGGCGTATAACGGCAACGAGGGGGTAGATTGGGAGCGTATCCTAACTCTCTCAAATATTAACTATGGTACTTTCCACTTATACCCCGAACATTGGGGAAAGCATAACGCCGAGCAGTGGGGGACGCAGTGGATTCTTGATCACATTGATGCTGGTAAAGTTGCTAATAAACCTGTGGTTTTAGAGGAGTACGGGATTGGTGCAGCAGAACCATTTAACCGAGACTTTATCTACGACAAATGGACTCGCACCGCTTATGAAAATGGCGCGGCAGGAACGATGTTCTGGATTTTAACCAGCTACGATAAGAATGCTAGCGACAAGCTGTATCCAGATTACGACGGCTTCCGAGTGCTTGCCGATGGCGGAAGAACCAATCAAGTTCTTACCCGTCATACTAAGCAAATGTTAGGGCAACCAGTAGAGCTAAAAGACTCGGTTTACTTTACTTATCCTGTTGATAATTTGTCGGTAACTGACCAGACAGTAACGGTTCAAAGTTATGTAATGAGTTATAAAGAGCAGCCTACCGAGTTACTGCTACGCACCCCAGCGGGTAACTACCCAATGGAAGACAATGACAAAGATAGCTACTACAGTGCAGAGATCAAAGTTGAAGATATAGGCTTTGGTGAGCAACAATTAATTACCGTAGCCACAATGGAAAGCGGCAAACGTATTACCGATAAAATTACAGTTAAGTTTGACCGTCCTATAACAGGTTATAAAACGGGTCCTAGCTTCGACTTCTCTAGTGGTGATTTATTAGGTTGGCAAAAAGAAGGAACTTGGCAAGCCAAGTGGAAGAATCCTGCTTTAGAAGTAAGCTCTGATTTGGGCTCGCCAATGCTTAAGTTAAACCTTGTTTGGTCGGGCAAAAATGATTGGGAAGAGCTTAAGTTGCGCAATATGCGAATTAAGAACTTCCAACAGCAAAACCGTTTCTCTTATGATTTATACATCCCAGTAAATGATGGGGATAAAGGTGGTGTTCGACCTTACGCTGCCCTAGGAGACGGCTGGGTTAAGTTGGGTGTAGATAAATACCGCAAACAGGTTTCTGAGTTAGAAAAAGTAACCAAGAACGGTAAGCAATACTATAAGCAAGAAGTGGTGATTGAGCTTGGTGATATATCGGGTAAAGCGCCAGACATTTTCATTGCAGTTGTTGGAGATAAGTTGCCAATGGATGGTTCGGTGTATCTCGACAATATCCGGTTTGAGGAAGCAACATACGACTAGTGGCATAGTCATCTGGATTAGGCGTAAGCCGCTATCTAAAACCGAGCCGATTGGCTCGGTTTTAATCGTTTAGGTAGCTTTGGACGTTGTTTTAGACTGTTGATGGTTCTGTTTTAGTCTCCGCGTCATTCTAAGCTATATAGGGATTGGGTCATTAGATCTTTGGTTATAGTAACGTTGCTATTTTTGTCTTTTTTTAATCCATTTTGTACAAGAAGTGGTGCGTTACCATTTTGTGAAAAAACTGTTCATGTTCAATTACATCTTTTTCTACCAGTATCTACGCGGTCTAGCTTAGAGTGATCGTTTTCACACTTCGATATTCCAGACTTCATTTTATCTTGTGAATATCAAATCGTAACGTTACCATTATTTCGGTTGGTAGCATGATGGTTATCTTTTAAACCTAGGGCATTTTAGTTTTACGTCACTATTGGTTAGAGGGTATCCCTGATTTTTGCCTAACCTAAGAAGGCTAGTCTTTTTTAGCCAAGGAAATTGTTCTTAATTGAAGTAAGTCTCGAGTTATGTCGGGCAGCATCGGAGAAACCATGTTTAACCTTACTCTTAAGCAGCAGCAGCGAATAATCATCGTAGCTTTTTTAGCTATACCGTTAGGGTTGTTGTTTACCTTTTCATACTATCCCGCGAGTCAGTTGTTCTACATGAGCGTGACCGATTGGGATGGATACGCGCCCGTTAAAAACTTGGTTGGCTTAGACAACTATCAATATATGGTTGAAGAGCCGGATATCTTGGGACCTTTACTAAACACTTTGTACTATTTTGTTGGTGCGGTGATTCAGCTGGTGTTGTCTTTGTGGTTTGCTGTTTTAGTTAATACAAAACTCGCAGGCCGAAACTTCTTTAAAACGCTGCTATTTATCCCCTTTGTTTTAAATGCCGTTGCTGCGTCGATGGTGTTTCAAATTTTTTATCAAGTGGATGGCGCATTCGATAACTTCTTAGCTGCTTTAGGTTTAGACGCTTGGATCATGCCCTGGTTGATGGACAGCGATGTTGTGAATTGGTCATTGGTTGGCGCTTCAGTGTGGCGTTACCTTGGTTTTAATTTAATCCTGTTTTTTGGTGTGTTGCAGTCTATTCCTCAAGACCAATACGAAGCGGCTAAAATCGAAGGCGCGGGTGAATGGGATCAGTTCCGCTACATAACTTTACCTTCTATTAAGTTAATTATCGGCCTTCAGGTATTACTCGCTTTTGTTGGTTCGCTATCTGTGTTTGAAATTCCAATGATCATCACCAAAGGCGCAAATGGTACTAAAACCTTTGTAATGGCAACTTTAGAAACAGCATTTAACTTCAACGACTTTGGTTTGGCGTCAGCAATGGCAGTATTCCTATTGTTGATAGTGGTGTTGTTTATGATTCTTCAAAAAGTATTGTTCGGAGATAAGGCATAATTATGAGTAGTCAGCAAGTTTCCTCTATGGCTCCCTCGGCCTCTTTACCTGCTCAGGTTAGAACTGAGGACGAGATAAAAAAAGCTCGCTTTATCGGTAAGTTGAAGCAGCCTCGCTGGGTATTCTGGACACTGTTTAAGTACATGACCTTAATACTGGCTTCTGTGGCTGTATTAGTGCCGCCGTTCGCTGTGCTATTGGCGTCATTTAAAACCTCAAAAGAGTATTACACCACCAGTAAAGTTGCGTTGCCTGAAAGCTTCATGAACTTTGATAACTACATCAAAGTGTTCGCTGACGGAGACTTAGGGTTGGCGTTTACTAACACCGGTACCATCTTAATTATTTCTCTGTTCTTTACGGTCGTTTTTGGTACCCAAGTTGCGTATGTATTATCGCGATTCAACTTTAAAGGCAAAAAGTTAGTGCTTCTTGCTTATGTTATTGCAATGGTGGTGCCCGCGGTAACTACCCAGGTTGCTACATTTGAGGTAATTAAAGCGCTTAATTTAATCAACCATAAAGGCTCGGTAATCATGTTATACATCGGCGCCGATGTGGTCATGATTTACATCTTTTTGCAGTTTATGAAAGGTATCCCTGTTGAGTTGGATGAGGCTGCCAAAATTGAGGGTGCATCTTATTTCCTTATCTACTGGAAGATAGTTCTACCATTGTTAAAGCCCGCTATTGCTACGGTAATTATTCTGCGAACCATTTTCATTTATAACGACTTTTACTTTCCATTGCTTTATTTGCCAGAGAAGTCTCAAGTGACTGTATCTACAGCCTTATATAAGTTTACTTCGGTATTTGGCACCGAGTGGACCACTATTTCAGCTGGCATCATTATTATTTTGATTCCTTCTATCGTCGTGTTCCTTCTGCTGCAGAAGCAAATTTACGCTGGTGTAACAAACGGCGCAGTAAAAGGGTAATTGTAATTATGAGTCAAGCATCCCCACTAATAACTTTTTGCAACTGGTTCAGCCAACTGGTTGTGATGAATTTGTGTTGGATGCTGATGGTTGTATTGGGAGCTGGAGTGTTTGGTGTGATCCCTGCAACCAGCACCTTGTTGTTAATGCTCCGTCGTTACATGAATAAGGACAACAAAACCGGTTTTATTGATTTTTTTGGGGAATGGCGCAAAGAGCTAGTGGTTAGCAACATAGTTGGTTTACCCGTTGTGTTGATAATGTTTTCTCTAGGTTGGTATTTAAATTGGGCACTAGGCAGTGATATCGAATTATTGCAGCTGCTTAGTTTAGCTATCTTACCGTTGCTGGCATTTTTGCTGATGTTATTAAGTGCGTCAATTCTTCAAGGAAGCATATATCGAGCATCAGCAAAACAAAGATTGTCGCTAGCGCTGAGCCTATTGCGCAGCCATCCAGGCTTGCCATTTACGCTACTTTTAGTGAGTGCGTTGTGTGTTTTAGTGGGCCTGTTGTCGCCCATTGTGTTTTTGTTGTTTGGCTTAACGCCAGCCGCCTTATTGGTAATGGCATGGTATATCCACAAATTTCCTGATTTAAAAAAAAGTAAATAAAAAATATGAAACTACAAGACTTTAAGCAAGAAATGGCGCACGAGGTAGATAATAATATCTTGAGCTTTTGGCTTGAAATGATAGACAAAGAAAATGGTGGTTTTCACTGTTTTGCTGATTTCAACGGAACTGTTGATAAAGAGCATGACAAAGCCGTGTTGTTGCATTCTCGCATACTATGGAGTTTTTCTGCTGCCCATCGAATTCTTCCAAATGATAAGTATTTAGCAGCCGCTAAACATGCCTATTTGTTCATAAAAGAACAAGCTTTAGATCGCGAAAACGGCGGAGTTTACTGGATGCTTGATAGCAAAGGTAAGGTGAAAGATCCGCAAAAGCATATCTACAATCAAGGCTTTGCTATTTATGCTCTAACTGAATACTTTCGCATAAGCAAAGATCTAGAGGCGCTTGATATTGCCAAAGGCTTATTTGAGCTTATTGAGTCAAACGCATATGACAAGGTCAATGGTGGTTATATTGAAGCGTTTGACCAACATTGGCAGCCCATAGAAAACCACCTTGTATGTGATACCTCAGAAGAAGTTCTCGCTGAGAAATCGATGAACACCCACCTTCATATATTGGAAGCTTACGCAAATCTGCATCGAGTATGGCCCGATGAACTGGTTGAGCAACGCCTTAGCGAGTTACTAGTGTTGTTTCGCGACACCATTGTTGATGAAGATTTACACTTCGGGCTGTTTTTTAGTCGTGAGTGGCAGTGTGTATCTAAAGATGTGTCTTACGGGCATGACATTGAAGGAACGTGGTTATTAGACGACGCTGCCGCATGTATCAGCGATAAGCAACTCTCGGCGAGTATTTATGCGCTAACTACTAAAATGGCCGACGTGACCCTGCAGCAAGGTAGAGACGCTGATGGTGCTATTTTTAATGAGCTACAACACGGGAAAATGTTAGACAGTGACCGTATTTGGTGGGTTCAAGCGGAAGCCATGGTGGGCTTTTATAACGCCTTTCAAAAAGACTTTGATCCTAGATATTGGGCGGTCGCCCAAGACTGCTGGAAGATCATCAAAAACCAAATTGTAGATACAGAAAATGGAGAATGGCATTGGAAGACTGATCGCCAGGGTAACCCTTATACCGGCGAAGCAAAAGTTGAACCATGGAAATGCCCTTATCACAATGGCCGTGCGTGCCTAGAAATTTATTCAAGAATCACCAGTTATGAGGAAAATAGCTATGCATGCTGTTGAAGTTAAAGCGTTAAATAAAACCTACGGTAAAAATGTAATTATCGACGGTATTGACCTAGAGATGGAAGCCGGCGGGTTTACTGTTCTGCTTGGCCCGTCGGGTTGTGGTAAGTCAACCTTATTGCGCCTAGTTGCAGGCCTAGAAGATGTAACTGCAGGCGGCGTTTTTATCGGGGATAAAGACGTCACTTTAGAAGACCCGAAAAACCGCGATATAGCTATGGTGTTTCAATCTTATGCGCTCTTCCCGCATATGACTGTTTCGGAAAATATTGGCTTTGGCATGTTAATCAACAAAAAACCAAAGGCAGAAATAGAGAAGCGTGTTAAAGAAGTTGCTCAGCTGTTACAGATTGAACCTTTATTAGATCGTACTCCGGCTCAATTGTCCGGGGGGCAACGTCAAAGGGTCGCAATTGGTCGCGCATTAATGCGTAATCCTAAAGTTTTTTTATTTGATGAGCCACTAAGTAACTTGGACGCGAAACTGCGTGGTGAGATGCGCTTAGAACTTAAAAACTTGCACGCTAAGTTAAACGCTACCATTTTGTACGTAACTCATGACCAAATCGAGGCGATGACTTTAGCTACCAAGATTGTGTTGTTAAATAAAGGAGAGATCCAACAAATTGGTACTCCTTATGAAATTTACAACCAGCCTAGCAATGTATTCGTCGCGAAATTTGTTGGTTCTCCTCAAATTAACTTATTAAAAGGTGAGTTAATGGGAGGCGAAGGTGACTGGAGTGTATTAGTTAATGATATCCAGATCCCTATTCCAAGCTATGAGTTTACTAAACAGCCCAAAAAGGGCATGCAGGTGTTGCTAGGTATTAGACCAGAGCATATTACCCAATCGCCGCTTAATAGTGCTTTCGAAACTGAGCTAACTGTATCAGCGTTTGAAATGACAGGCTCTGAAACCTTAGCTGAGTTCGATATGCACGGTCAGCCAGTGAGAGCCAAGTTAGACGCAAATATTCAAATTAAGAATGGTGATAGCTTTGGTCTGCACTTTAATCTGCAAAATATTTCGTTATTTAATGCAGAAACAGAGACCAGATTGTAATAATCATTCCTTATGGAAAGTTTGTTTTTCGGTTAATCGAGCAAGTATTAACCGAAAACTTTGACATGATTCGTAACTTTTGCATTTATAGGTGAGTATTCTATCCATACCCTTGTTACTAAAGGGGGGGTGTGAGACCATTTTGGCTGAAATCGTTACGAATTTATGTAGAGGAAGTGAAGGTAATCATGGCAAAGGCAACGTTAAAAACTATTGCAGAATATACGGGTTTGTCTGTCACTACAGTGTCAAGGGCATTGAAAGACGGTGATGATGTAAAGCAACCCACCAAAGAAATAGTTAAGGCAGCCGCTAAAAAGCTTGGTTATCGACCCAATCCGTCTGGTGTTGGCCTACGCACTGGCATTAACTACAATATTTGTGCGATTTTGCCTGTAACCAAGCCTGGCGATATTGTGGGCGACGTAGGCTCACTTGCATTGATTGAAGGTTTCACCGCTGCACTTAAGGGAACGCCTTACCATCTAACTGTATTGCCAATGGCTCCGGATGAAGACCCTATGGAGCCAGTTAGGTATGCATTCGAAAATAACCTCTGTGGTGGCATGATCTTCAACTTGACCAAAACTCAAGATGAGCGGGTAGCTTATCTGCATGACAACGAGATCCCGTTTGTCACTTTTGGCCAAACTGAAATGAGTATTGAGCACCCATATGTCGATATCGACAACCACGATATGGCTTATAGAGCGGCCAGGCAGCTTTACGAGCAAGGGCGCAAAAATATTCGTCTGTTAAGTTCTTCTCATGATTATACCTACGCATGGCATAAGTACTATGGTGCGCGTCGAGCCGCTAGAGAGTTTGGTTACGATTTTGAAATTGAAAAAAACATCATTTTCGATTCGGACGTTGATGACTATCGCAAGCTTGGCAACAAGCTTATGTCGGGCGAACAAGCTCCTGATGGCTTAATTTGTGGTTCTGAAATAAGTGCCTGTGGTTTGTTGGCTGGGATCCAAGATACAGGCAAGACTATTGGTGACGATATTGATGTGGTGTTGGTAGAGACCTGTGACCTACCAAGCTTTTTTATGCCGCCAATCTCAGGCTACAGACAAGACTTTCACCAAGTGGGCCGAAAGTTGATTCAACACTTGCTGCGCCGAATTAACGGCGAACCGGTTAAGCATCTGCAAACCTTACAAAAAACGGTTTATTATCAACGCTAAACGGTAAAATGAACTGATTCGCGTGACTTGGCGTTTTAAACGAAAACGAGTTACAAGTCACATTCCCTAGTTTTTAGCTTACATTCTCTTGAATTAAGCTTTTCATATCGTAAAATGGTAACGTTACGATTTTGGAGTGAATAAGACCATGCATAATACATCTGCTTTTAAAGCTTACGACATTCGAGGTAAGTTACCTGAGCAACTAAATAACGATTTGTCTTATCGAATAGGCAGGGCGTATGCGGATTTTCTTAAACCTAAAAAAGTTGCTGTAGGCTACGACATTCGCCTTAGTAGCCCAGAGTTGGCCGAGTCAGTTATCAAAGGCTTAAACGATAGTGGTGTAGAGGTTTTGGAGTTAGGTTTAGTTGGCACTGAAGAGGTATATTTTGCCACCGACCATCTAAACCTAGACGGCGGAATAATGGTTACAGCTAGCCATAACCCTAAAGATTACAACGGCATGAAGCTGGTAAAGGAATCTGCTAAGCCGATTAGCGGAGATAGCGGCCTCAATGAAATTAAAGCCTTAGTCGAAAGTGCTAATTATTCTGCCCCTGTAGAGTCTATTTTTGCTGGGAAATCGAAACGTTACGACATTTCTGAAGAATATACTCAACACCTACTAAGCTTCATTGAAGCTGCTAAATTAAAGCCGCTTAAAGTTGTTGTTAATGCTGGCAATGGTGCGGCGGGCCATATGCTTGACAACTTAGAAGAGCATCTTCCGTTTGAGTTTATCAAAGTAAATCACCAACCTGATGGCAATTTCCCAAATGGAATCCCTAATCCATTATTGCCGGAAAATCGTGAAGACACTCGCAAGGCGGTGGTAGCGCACAAGGCAGATTTTGGTGTCGCGTGGGACGGAGATGTAGATCGTTGTTTCCTGTTCGACGAAAACGGCGACTTTATTGAGGGGTATTACATTGTTGGTTTGTTGGCCAAAGCATTTTTAGCTAAACAGCCTGGTTCTAAGATCATTCATGACCCGCGTTTAACTTGGAACACCATTGATATCGTGAACGCAGAAAAGGGTGAGGCAATACAAAGCAAAACCGGTCACGCCTTTATCAAAGAACGGATGCGAGCCGAAGACGCAGTATATGGTGGCGAAATGAGTGCGCACCATTACTTTCGTGATTTCGCTTATTGCGACAGTGGCATGTTGCCATGGTTGTTGATCGCAGAGCTGGTATCAAATGGAGTGCAATCTTTATCGCAATACGTAAAAGAGCAACAAGCCAACTTCCCTATTTCTGGGGAAATCAACAGCACCTTAGGATATGCAAAAGCTGCGGTTGACGCTGTACTGGAAGCATTCAAAGAAGAAGCCCTAGTTGTAGACAAAACCGATGGCATCAGTCTTGAGTTCGAACAGTGGCGTTTCAACTTGCGAAGTTCTAACACCGAGCCGGTGGTGAGGCTGAATGTGGAGTCGCGTGGCGACCAAGAGTTGATGAAACAAAAAACACAACAAATTTTGACTATTTTACAAAAATTTAAATAAGCTGGAGTAAGCAATGACTGTAAAAATTTTGGGAGCATCCCTACCAAATATTCCTTGGGAAGATCGCCCGGCAGATTGCCAAGATGTAATGTGGCGCCATAGCAAAAACCCGATTATTGGTTGGAATCCGTTTCCAGCTGCAGCCCGTGTTTATAACAGTGCTGTAGTACCGTTCAACGATGGTTTTATTGGTGTATTCCGCTCAGACTACAAAAACGGTCGCCCACACTTGCATGTTGGTTACAGCCAAGACGCTTTAAGCTGGGAATTTGAAGAGGAGGCTATTCAGTGGGTAGATGCTGAAGGTAAACCTTTCCAGCCAAGTTATGCTTATGACCCTCGCGTAGTTAAGCTAGATGATACCTATTATGTTACCTGGTGTACTGATGACCACGGTGCAACCTTAGGTATGGGCATGACTAAGGACTTTAAAACCTTTACTCGTCTAGAGAATGCTTGCGTGCCGTTTAACCGTAATGGTGTGTTGTTCCCACGTAAAATTAACGACCAATATGTTTTGCTTAACCGCCCCTCAGACAGCGGTCACACACCGTTTGGTGATGTGTTCTTAAGCCACAGTAACGACATGGAGTACTGGGGTAAGCACCGCCATGTAATGGGTAAAGGCGGAGAAGGTTGGTGGCAAGGTACTAAAATTGGTGCCGGTCCAATTCCGATTGAGACTAGTGAAGGTTGGTTGATGATTTATCACGGTGTGTCAGGTACTTGTAATGGCTTTGTTTACAGTATTGGTGCTGCCATTTTAGATATCGATGAGCCTTGGAAAGTTAAGTACCGTACTCGTGATTACTTGTTAACTCCAGAAAAAGAGTATGAAACAGCTGGTTTTGTGCCAAACGTTGCCTTCCCTTGTGCTGCTTTAGCAGATGCAGATACTGGCCGTATTGCAGTTTACTACGGTGCAGCAGATACCTATTCAGCTGTTGCTTATACCCAAGTTGATGAATTGGTTGAGTACATCAAGAACAATTCTGAAGTTTTCTAGAGGTTAATATGTCGGTATTTCAACAACGATTAACAATGCTGCAGGCAGAGCACCAGCACTTACACGCTAAAGTAAATCAAGCAGAATTGCCTGGGAATGGGGTATTTTTACGCTACAAAGATCCTGTTTTGACAGCCGCGCATGCACCGTTAACTTGGCGCTATGACTTAAATGCTGAGACCAATCCTTATTTAATGGAACGCCTTGGAATTAATGCAGTGCTTAATCCTGGTGCAATTGAATTAGATGGCAAGTTTTACATGGTTGCCCGCGTTGAGGGCCATGACCGTAAGTCATTCTTCGCAGTGGCCGAAAGCAGCAATGGTATTGATGGTTTTACCTTTTGGGATAAGCCCTGTGAGATTGGCGAAACTGATGTACCTGATACCAATGTGTACGACATGCGTTTAACGCGTCATGAAGATGGTTGGATTTATGGCTTGTTCTGTACAGAACGTAAAGACCCAGAAGCTGCTCCTGGAGACGAGTCGTCTGCAGTAGCGCAGTGTGGCATCGTTCGAACAAAAGACTTAAAAACTTGGGAACGTCTTGCTGACCTAAAAACTAACTCTGCACAGCAACGAAACGTAGTTCTACACCCAGAGTTTATTAATGGCAAGTATGCTCTTTACACTCGCCCTCAAGACAGCTTTATTGAAGCTGGCAAAGGCGGTGGTATTGGGATGGCGTTTGCTGACTCAATGACTGAATGTGTAGTAGACATTGAGCATGTGATTGAGCCAAAAACCTATCACACGATCAAAGAGTCTAAAAACGGTCAAGGGCCTGCACCGATGAAAACCGATAAGGGTTGGTTACATATTGGTCACGGTGTTCGTAATACAGCAGCCGGTTTGCGTTATGTATTGTATTGCTTTATGACCGACCTTAATGACCCGATGAAAGTAACTCATCGACCAAGTGGCTACTTCTTAGCTCCGGAAGGAGAAGAGAGAGTGGGCGACGTTTCTAACGTCGTGTTCTGCAACGGCATGGTAGCGCGCGAGAATGGCGAAGTGTATATCTATTACGCTTCTTCAGATACTCGTTGCCATGTACTTACTACTAGCATTGACCAGCTAGTAGATTATGTGACCAACACGCCAGAAGATCCGTTAACCTCTGCTGGTTGTGTTAAGCAACGAATTGCCTTGATTGATCGCAATTTAGCGCTTTAGTAAGTTCCTTTGTATCTAACAAAGCGGCCACTGGCCGCTTTTTTCGTATCGATACCATAGACGCTTCAATCCTCATGAAATAATCGTAATTAAAGTCATTACTGTTATAAATGATGTGATCTGTATCTCATTCGTAACGTTGCGTTGTGTTTTGTTTTTGTCGTGCTTATTTCTATTTTGTTTTTACTTTACAAGTGGTTAGGTGGGTTCCTTATGGTGTTTTTGTTTTTGTGATATTTTTATTGAATGAAAAATGTGATCAGAGATCGTAACGTTGCCATTTTTTGTTGTTATTATGGTTTTGCCTTTTTCAATAGGTCCGCTGCGCAGTACTAATAGGGAACATAGCAGCGGGTTGAATTTTTCCTTAACGATAAGATGGAACGATATGAAAAGATCAATTCTAAACAAAAGCATATTCCTCGCATTAGCTTGCGCAGCTGGTTCTGCTTCTGCTGTAAGCACCGACTTTGGCATGCATGGCTACATTAAAAGTGGCTTGTTAATTAACTCTGACGGCACCCGCGCAGAGCGTATCGGACTTTGGAGCGATACTGCGAAATTCCGTTTAGGTAACGAACACAATACCAAAATTGAGTTACTGCCTACTGTTACTATGACAACAGACGACGGTGTAATTGCCCGCGTTCGCGCTAACTTAACCCACGAAACAACCTGTACTGCAGATTGGAACTGTGTTGATAGCGACGGCCATGAAATACAATTCCGCGAAGGTTTTGTAGAGCTTGAAAACGTTGCCTTTGCACCAGGTGTTGTTTGGTGGGCTGGTAAGCGTTACAGCTCAAGCAATGCTTCAAACCACCAATATGACTGGGAGTACATCCAATACAACGGTACTGGCGGTGGTGCAGATAAAATCGACCTAGGTTTTGCTCGCTTAGATGTAGGTGTATACGCGTTTATGCCTAGCGACCGTAACTCTGAAGATCCAGTAGATGGAACGGTTCAGGGATATTCTGACGATTTCTCACTAAATGTTTGGCTTAAGGACATTGGTGGCATTGGCTTAGATTTACAAGCTGTTGGCCACACAATGGAGCAACACCCTTGGCATTCAAACGCAGCAGAAGATGGCTTAGGTCTTACTGCCATTTATAACTTCAATGGTTTCTACAATTTTGCTAACGGTTACTCACGTGCAGTACTTCAATATGGTGAAGGTTTAGCTGCTGGCGATTCACTAGGTAAAAATGGTTGGGGCTTTGCTAACAGCAAAGGCACCAAATCATGGCGTGGTGTGCTAGATGGCCTAGCAAGCTTTGGTAACTGGGATGTATCAACTTTTGCTTTCTACCAGCAAGACAAAGACTACAAACCTTGGAGCAACGTTGTTGAGGGCGAAGGTGACGACGTAAATCGTTGGGCTGTAGGTGTGCGTCCATTCCACCAAATCGCACAAAACTTCGCGATGCAATACGAAGTAGGTTACGAGTACTTCGACAACACAACCACAGACCAAAAAGGTGGATTAGTTAAGGCGACCATCGCGCCAACTATCACCTTCGAATCTGGCTTCTGGAGCCGTCCACAAATCCGTACTTTCGTAACTTACGCTAAGTGGGATGACGAAGTAGGTGATCGCATTGGTTCTAGCTATACACGCGATGGCCAAACTGACACTTGGAACTTTGGTGTGCAGGGTGAAGTTTGGTTCTAAGCCAGCAAACTCCTAATACCTAATAAAAATAATGGGGAGCCCATGAGCTCCCCTTTGCGCTCTCAGCAACAACTTTGGAGAGTTCTATGCGTATTACGATTCAAATTCTCATCTCATTCGCTATCGTATTAGGCTTATATGCAGTATCTACCGGTATTGCTGTTAAGCAGACTAATCAAGCTAAACAAGACATTCTTGTGCTGATGGAAAATTCAGCTAAGTTAGACCAAGCCTCTAATCAACTACGACTAAACCTATCTAATTTTCAACAATCCATTCTAGAGCTGGTTCAAGCTAAAGACGTTTCTTTGCAGGCAAGTTTTGCAGAAAAGAACAAGCAGATACTCAATGCCATTAGCGAGGTATATCAGCAAGGGTTATTGCAGGTTTATCTTAGTGAAGACCAACAGCAACAATTTACCCAAGATTTAACCGAGCTTCGCTCGCTGGCCAAGTCTATTCAAAGCGAACATTTTGAAAGCTTAGTCTTAGCAGAGCAAACGCAAACACTTCGTAATGAGTTATCTAACCAGGTAGCAACTGCCGATTCAGTACTTGATAGAGTCACAGCAAGATACATTAAAGACGACTACTTTTTGCGAAAAGAGCTTGAAGAATATACCGACTTAAGGGATGCCCTGCTCGACATGAGCTACCGAGCATTCTTTGCCGATAGCAGTGAAGACGCTCTACAGCTTGACAATGCTATTAGTTCAGCCGAAGAGAATTACCTAGATCTGCTGGAAATCATCTTAGAAGACTTCCCAGCCTTAAATAGCGAAAAAGACTTTTTAAACGCCAGTCAACAAATCACCAAGTTCCTATTTAGTGAGAATCGACTCACCCATTTGTTGGTCGCTCAAACCACCGCCAGCGAAGATGCAGAGCTTGAGTTGGCTGAGCAACAAGGCATTTTGTTCCGAATGAACGAACTGGTTGGCAATGTAAGTGCGCAGCTTAAAACAGAGAGCCAACAAAATAGCCAACTAATTGCAGGGAGTCTCGATACTGTTAGCAATATTCAACTAGCCGTTATGTTGCTTTGCTTGCTAATTGTATTGGTTATTGGCTTTGTGCTTACTAGGAGTATTCGCCAGCCACTAAACTATTGCTTAGAGAAAATGAGCTTGTTGGCGGCAGGTGATTTTAGTCAACAAATTAGCACACATTGGCCTAAAGAGTTTTCTGAGCTTACTCAGCAGTTACAAAAAATCATATACACCAACAGTCGATTGTTTGAACAGATCAAACATCATGGCAGTGATATTTATGACATCTCCTTAAACAATGCAGAACAAACAACCAAAGTAAAAGAAAGCGGTGATGAACAGTTGGCTGCGGTTTCTAGGATCTCAAGTGCTGTTTGTGAGCTAGAGCAAACCAGTAGCCACGTTAGAGAACTCACTCAAAACCATCTAGAGCAAAGCCGCGAAATTAGCAAAATAGCCGAATCGGGCGGTGTGGCTATTGAAGCAAACAACCAAAGCAATACTGAGCTACAAAGTCAAATCGAAACCAGTTCACAAGTTATTGATGAAGTTTTCCAACAGAGTCAAGACATCAGTCAGATCTTAGAAGTCATCGAAAACATTGCCAATCAAACTAACTTATTAGCGCTAAATGCGGCTATCGAAGCAGCCAGAGCAGGCGAACAAGGGCGTGGTTTTGCGGTGGTTGCTGAGGAAGTGCGTGACTTGGCAAAACGCACCACCCAGGCAACGGGTCAAATTCAAGACATGATTGAGCAATTACAAACCGCATCGCAAAAGGCGGTGAGTAATATGCAGCAATGTGACCAGCACATGAAAGTTAATTTTGAAGCCGTGCAAGACAGCAAACAAAGCATTTTCGACATCAATGAATTGCTGCACTCCTTAGAGAAAGACGTGAATTTTATTTCTCAATCAACCCAAGAGCAACACAGTGCTTGTGCAGAGATTTCCGAGTCGTTGGAGGGCATCGCTCTAGCGTTTTCTGAGAGTACCGCCACCTCTGCAGATGTGGCTGAGCAAAGCCAAATTCTGGCTCAGCGCACTCAAGAACAGCAAGCTGAATTAACCCAAATACAAACCCTCAAGTCTACTTAGGCGCATTAAGTAAAAAGACTTTGTTAACACACTTTTGAATTACTCCATATTTAACGAGGAAAAGATGATAGAAATTAAGGGTATTGAACAACATTATGATTGGGGTGGGGAGTTCTATATTCCTTTATTAACTGGTCAAGAACACGCCTCGGGCGAGCCGATGGCCGAGCTTTGGCTTGGCGATCACCCTAATGGCGTGGCAACCTTGACCAATGGTATACCACTTACCGATTGGATGGCCGCAGATTATCAGGGGCGCTTGGGAGACTCATGTATAAAACACTATGGGAAGCGTTTACCATTTTTGCTTAAAGTGTTAGATGTAAAAGCTCCGCTTTCTATTCAGGTTCATCCGACTAAAAAGCAAGCTGAAAAGGGTTATGACTTAGAGCAAGGCTTATCAATTGAGCCTAGTAAACGCAATTATAAAGATGCTAACCATAAGCCGGAGTTGATGCTGGCCCTTTCCGATTTTTGGCTGCTACATGGCTTTAAATCAGAGAAAGAAATTACCGCATTGTTAAGCAAAGAAGAAAGCTTAGAAAGCTTATTGTCTCCATTTACCGAGGGTGGAACCAAGCAGCTAGTGAGTTACATTTTTGCGTTGTCTGCTAGCGAGCTAGCCCCGCTTATTATGCCAATTGTGAATCGATATTTAGATGCTTATCAGGAGAATCGTTTATCTAAGAATAATGCCTACTTCTGGATGATGAGAGCCTATATGAGAGCCGCTTCAGCAAACGCTCAACTCGAGGCAGGTTTGCTGATGGTACTGCTACTTAACCTTTGTTATGTAGCTAAAGGCGGCGTTATTTTTCAGGATGCGGGTATCCCACATGCTTATTTAGAAGGTCAAAACATTGAGTTAATGGCAAATTCCGATAACGTGTTACGTGCAGGTTTAACCAGTAAACATGTTGATCCGAAAGAACTATTAAGCATTGTTAACTTTGATCCCGTTAAAGCAGAAAGTATTTCGCCTATTGCTAAAGACGGCGGCTTAGAGTACCCCGTTCCGGTAAATGATTTTTGCCTAACCGAGTATCGCTTACAAGCCGGAGAGTCATTATCTCTTCCCGAGAATCCAGGCCCCTGTATTTGGTTTGTTTTAAGTGGTGAAATGACAGTGAATGGGCAAGATAAGTATTGGCGTAATGGTAGCGCTTTTTACCAAGAACCCGGCAATACAAGCACTATTTACGCGCAAACCGAGTTGGTTATATACAGGTCTTCCGCCAAACTATAGTCTAAGTGTTAATGATAAACGCGAGAGGGAATTATGAGCAAAAAAGGATGGATAACGGCCTTACTGTTAACGGCTCCTTGGGTTCATGCTGCGGAACAAGATTCATTGAATCGTTGTGTTGCCGTGGTTGACCATTTGGAGCGCTTACAATGCTATGACAGTACAATGAGGGAGCTGCAGAATAAAGATAGTAGCGCTCAAATTGAAGCTGTTGAAAATACTGCTGTTGTGGCTGTTGCTCCGCTTGTTGCAACTGGAGCGTGGACCTTAAAGCGCGATGCTGAGGATGAGGAAAACAACTTAATTGCCCAGTTAAAAGTCGACCCTACTGATTCTAGTGCACCTCAAGGCACAAGCTTGAGCATAAAATGCCGAAAAGGAAGCGCTGAGATTAGTATTGCATGGCTGGCTTATATAGGGCGTGACGTTTATGTTACTTCCGGAGAAAAAGGCCAAAAGGGCAAGCGCGAGAATTGGCGTTTAAAAGATAATGACACCACCAGTGTTTACCCATTCGATAGCCAAGACTTAATTAATCGATTATATGGAATGGATTACTACTTAGCGCAAGTGCAGCCAGTGAGTGATGGTGCTCTGGTTGCTAGTTTTAATGTCTCCGGTCTAGAAGAAACCCTTAGACCATATAAAGACTTATGTGGTTTAAAATAAAGCCAAAAGCGTCTACGGGCGCTTTTTTTAGCCTACTTGTTCTGCGGTGAGATTGTTTTGCCAAGCTTTGGTAAAATAATGTCTAAAACACAGTACTATTTTAATCGCCTCTTCAACAAACATCACTGCATATACCCAATGAAATGGCCATTCCGCCCAGAAAGCGGCTATAGCAGTGAGTGGCAAGCCAAACAACCACATAGCTAAAAAGTCGGTGCGTAAACAAAACTTGTTTTCGCCTCCTGCTCTAAGTACTCCGTGAATAACCATTAAATTGAGCATTTTTAACCACATAGCACCGGCCATAATTAATAGTGCAGGTTTGGCTATAGGTAGCACCTCAGGCTGATCGAGGTTCAACCAGCTCAAAATAGCAGCATTGTTTAGTATTATTACTAAGCCAATAGCCAAACTACCAACTAGAGCAATTGCGATGAATTGAATAGATACTGAGTAGGCTTGGTCAAAATTGTCTTGCCCTAATTGCTGCCCTACAACTACTGAGCAAGCCACTCCCATACCAAAAAATAAGGAATGACTTAAAGACTCAAATGGACCAAGCATACTGAATACGGCAAGCTCTTCTGTTCCCATTCTTCCAAAGATTATTTGATAGCTAAGTGTGCCTATAGCCCAAAGCAAGGAGTTAAAAACTAACGGAACGGCAAGTTTTCTGTATTTAGTACGCAGTGTCGGCATTGTGCCTGTGCAGGGAGTAAATAGTAGCCAGTGTTTCATCCGAATAAGTACTAACCCCAATACCATTAATTGGATTACTCGCGCGACAGTTGTTGCTAGGGCTGCTCCAGCAACCCCGAGCGCGGGCACACCTGCTCCTCCATGAATAAACCATTGATTTAAACCAATATTCAAAAAGATGGTAAAAGCAGCCATGAATAATGGTAGCCAAGTTTGACCGCTAGCTCGCATACTAGATTCTGTGCCGATCACAAAGTGGGTGAGAATTAGCATTGGCAGGCTAACTAGCAAGTACTCACTCCCCACAGATATGACTAGGCTGGAATCGCTTTGCATACTCATCATCTGCTTAGAAAATAGGCCAACACATAAAGATATTGGGAGCAGTAACTTAACACCGTTTATGAGTGTGATAACGGTGATTGATTTGGCTTCACCTATGTTTCCTTTTCCCCAATACTGAGCAACCAGAGAGCCGTTAGCATTGGCTAGCCCTGCCATTATCATTATGATTACAAAATGCCATTTACTGGCGGCGCCAACTGAGGCAGTAGCGCCATGTCTTAAACCACTTACCATTAAAACATCGGCTAAAGAAAGGCAGGCAACCAAGGCTGTTTGTAGAGCAACAGGCAAGGCTAACTGAGTAAAGTTGTGAACCAAACTTGGCTCATTTGAATGGATTTTTACTGACATGATAGGCGCCTCTAGGTAAACGCCAATAATGTAAGTTAGTATGCTTATCAGTTACATGTTGAATATAGGTCAATTGATGTCCATTCCAATCATTAGTGATAGATTTAAAGACTTGGTTAGTATGCATGACTCTTGTAGGGAGCGTTTTATTACCCAACAGAAAGTTGTTGGATTACATGAACAAGAAATCTATATGGCGGGCCTTGCCGACATGCGAGAGCAGTATTTGGTCGAGCGCAAAGGCCCTAGTATGCATACCTTGCTGTTTACCTTACAAGGTCAAGGCTTACTGGTGACCTGCAATGGTTCTCAGTTGCTTACAGCAAACTCCTTAGCGGTACTACCTGCGGGAAAGCCATTTAGGTTTTTTATTGGTGATGACGTTAATCACTGGCAGATGGCTTGGTTGCTGTTAGATGTGAAAAGGTTGTGGTTGGGTAGCCAACTAAATGAGCAAAAAGTGGTAGCCAGTGAGTATGCTGAGAGTGTTTGGGCTTTATTAAGCTTAATGATTGCTTCGCACTGTAACCCGTTAAAACAAAGCTTATGGTTGAGTGAACTCGTGACTAATTTAGAAAGTGCCTTGTTACTTGGAGCAGGGCAAAATACCGCTCAACAACGAGTGAAGTCTGCCTTTGAGCAGGTGTCATTGCAGCTGCATCAAAACTGGACGGTAAAAGATATAGCTAGTTTGAGTTGTTTAAGTGAAGCGCATTTAAATAGAGTTTCAACTAGGCTGTTCGAACGCTCTGCATATCAACACCTTATTTACTTAAGGATAGAGAAGGCTCAAGAGCTGTTACGTTATAGTCAATGGAGTTTAGCGATTATTGCCACGCACTTGGGATATAGCGATGCTTACAGCTTTTCTAAGAGCTTTAATCAAGCCGTGGGGTGTTCTCCCAAGGTGTATAGGTTGAGAAATGCTGGTTAATCTTTAATTAGCAGTTTTATACCGGTTGGAAAAAATGCAGCTTCAGATGTAGTTAATATGCTCATCTTTTTAAAGTTTATATTATTCCAGTTTGCTTGTTGAAGCTGATGAACAAGTAAAGGATCGTGCTGAGTAACTAGGTCGACCTGAATATTAGGCATATTGGCTAGCAGTTGCTTGTTTACTCCATTGAAATAATCGTAAAGGTAAACTATAGCAGAAGCGGCTGCTAATACTTGCCCACCGGCACTAACATGATATTCGCCTTTTAGCATTAGTGGAAAGATATCAAGTTGCCAGTCAACCCCTCCAATTATTACATCAATACCGGGCCTCAATCCCATTTCTACTAGTGCTTGATGAGCACCCAGTGCGTTGCTATCAGATGCGCACCAAATGATCTTGGTATCTGGAAATCGTTTTAGTAGTTTAAGGGTTTTAGCTTTGCTGGTAGCTTGGCTCCAGTTGGTATGAGTAATTTGATTAAGTTTTACTTCACTTGTTTCTTCTAGTGCATCAAGGAGACCTTGGTTTCGTAGTGCTGATATCTCATCATGCCTTCCTGATAGGGCAACTAGCTCTATCGGGGGGGGAACATACGCTCTGCTTCTTTAAATAGGCTTAAGGCTAATTTGTAGCCACTTTCATGATCGTTAAAGCCTTTTTGAGTTAACCAGTAGCTAAATTTTTCTCTAGGGTAGCCTAAGTTCTTATAGTCGCGTTCGTCTAAAGAGTTTTCTAATGTGATAAATGGAAGTTGTAGCTGTTCTAAGGTAGAAAAAAGAAGAGCGTTATCATCACCGCTACTGGCCATAAATATGACAGCATCAATTGGAGTGCTTTTATCCTCTAAAGCTTCAAAAATAGGGTACAGGGCGCTTCGTTTCTTTTCATTTACTCTTTTGTATATGACCTTAATATTAAGTTGCTGGGCTGCGATAGCAACTAGTTCTTGAGCTTTATCCCAATTGGGCTGCCCCTTTTGTGCTGGATTAATAAATAATATGTTCAGTGCCCAAGATAGCGGAGAGAAACAAAGCAGAGTGAACATCAAAAAAAAGGATAAATATTTTATTTTGAGCAAATTTAACTCCCTATGTAGTATTAATAGATAGTCTTTTGCCTTAGAAAGTGTAGACCGAATAGGCTTATAACGAAAATAAAAGGAGTAGCAATTTTGCTACTCCTTAGAGACGGTGTTTTAATTGTCTATCTGAATGTTATCGATAGTAATCTCCACATTAACGGCAGCATCGCCAGAGCCTGCATAAAAGGCAAGGCCTAGCTCTTGAACGTTGCTAAGTGCTCCGTCAATAGGAAGTGTCCAGCTAACTTCTGTCCACGTATCTGCTGTTAGAACTGTCCAAGGTCCTTCATTCCAGGTAAAACCTTCACCAGTCTTAGCAAATACTTTGCCGCCAGTAATGCCACTTGCTACCGCTTCGCTAGATAACTTAACCATGAAGCTAGCTGCACCTAAGGTACCACTGCCGCCAACAGCTTGAACAAAGTTAGGCTTCTTCTCTGCCCCTGCTTCATTAACGGTCATTAGTACTGCTTTAGAACTATCTACGCCGCCGTCAGTTGTTAGTGAAAGGGCTACCGTTCCACTGCTATCCGACGTGCCAGAAAGCTCTGTAGGTACGCTGTCATTCGCTTCAAAGTCATAGGTAAAACTTGGTTCTACTGGCGGCTCTGGCAACTCCGCTTGAGCGAGTAAGCTTACATCATCAAAGTAGATTGCTACCCCATCAGCGGCCGCACTGTTTTCACCGGCATAAATTTGTACACCTAACTCACGAATGTCGGTTAACACTGTCGCTGGTGTCCATGAGAACAAGGTCCATTCGCCTACATTGGCGTTAAACCAATCACCTTCTGCCCAAGTCCATGCGTCACCGGTTTTAACAAAGATCTTACCACCGCTATAACCTGCGTCTGCTGCGGCTTGAGGAATTTTAACCCAAACGTTAACTGTTGCCACTTCCGGCATGGTTTGAGGATCAACAGGAAGTAAGAGGTTGGTTTGCTTCTCTCCTTCGGCTTCCGTTGCACGCAAACTTAGTGCGTTACTATCGCTTCTTCCTTCAGCTGCGGTTATCTCTAGCTGGCCACTACCAGAACTATCTGAAGAGGAACTAAACCCAAATGGCACCTCACCGTCTTCGAAATCATAGCTCGAGCCTGCACTTGGGTCTGGAGCATCGGCTCCGCTAAGGGCTCTAACACAGTTCAAAACTGAAGCTTGATACTGGTTTGTCCATTGCCAAGAGATCCCGCCTGCGTATTCATTTTCACTTAGTCTTACACATAGTTGCTCTTCGCCGATGGGGTCACCAAAGTAGTCAAATTCAGCTGGCTTATATGCATCTTTATCTGCGAAGAACTCGCCAATAACTACGGGTTTATCTAACTCCCAATAACTGGCTTTGTGGTAGAACGGAGACCAAGTACCTTCTTTTCCTTGGTCGTCGTAATAGTGAGGCGCATAAAAATCTAGCGCGGCATTATCACCACCCAAAGCAATCATGTTGGCATCAGAGTAATGGTTAGTACCTCCAAAACCATCAGCATTAAGTAAGCCAAGAGATTTAGGTCCAGTCGTTACAAGTACCTGTTCACCCAGTTCATCAGCTTTGTTATGGATGGCATTACTTAAAATTGCAGTTGTTGTGTGAATGTCGTTGTAGTCGGGGACTAGAGCGCTGTCTAAGCTTTCACGATCAATAAACCAAGATTCAGTCATGTTTTCTGGTTCATTAAATAAATCTATTGCCACTAAAGCAGGGTGGCCTGCAACTCGGTCAAGTAATGGGTTTAAGAAGTTGTCAATGTAACCTTGAAGTACAGTTGAGTCTGTAAGTAAGGAGTGGTTAGCGCTTAATACTTGATTGGTCATGTTCGCCTGAGTTGCTGCTAACATGTCAAATGACCACAAACATGGCATTACATAAATGCCTTTTGCTTGCGCAAGATCTAAAGCTCGCTCTATGTCGTCGATAACTTGCTGCTGATCTGCTGCAGGTGCAATAGCGCTGCGGTCAGCGTTCCAAACTGGGCTTTGGGTTCCATTTACGTGTATCCACCATCGAATGGTGTTACCGCCTGCTTCTTTCACTTGGTCAAGCATATGGTTTAGTTGGGTTTCATCTAATCCTTGGCCAAAGTCTTCAGCAAAGCTAAGCCATGCTACATTCACACCGTTAAGGTAAATATCGTTACCTTGATAAGAGATAGTATTTGCACTGGTTCCGTTACCACCAGGGGATTCGTAACCTGGTTCTTCACCTCCTCCACCATTTGAAGGGTCATTAGCATAGCTTGCATCACACCCAGTAAATTGGGTAGCAACTAATGCGAGTGTTAACGCTGAAGCGATTTTGTTTATCCTGAACATTTCTAATCCTTAATAACTACATTAATCGTAACGTTGTCTTTATGTCGCTTAAACAAGGCTTTAGTGACATAACTATCGTTAGTTTTTATGGAAGAGTGATAACGTTGTCACTTTTCTCTGACATTCTCTTGTGTGTACTAGTCATTCTATATATGACGCTATCTAATGTATGATCAATTAGCATTTAGCTTAATCGAATCGTTACGATTGTGTGTGTTTGATCAGCTTTTTCTAACAAAATAGTTTGATCGCATACAGTTTTGTGATTTCACTCAAACTATTATATATTAATCGTAACGTTACGGTTGGTTGGGTGCTATGGTATTTGTGAAATGTGTTTTAAGCGCTTTCAAAGTTAATACATTTCATTAGCTATTTGTAGCATCCTTTCTTTTTTTTTCGGATTCTTTCCAAGCCGCTGCCTGTAGCGGTTTTTTTTTGCCTAAAGGTTAGTGATGAGTGATACCAAAGTAGAAATTTTAAAAAGGCTGGTACTATCAAAGTGTTGGTATACCTACTCTAAGTATTCGTATCGTTATAAAGCAAAGGCTAGCGCTTGGCGAACTCAGCATCGTGAGGTACTCAATAAAGGAGATGGCGCAGCGGTTTTGTTATTTAACTACTCGAGAAAAACAGTGGTACTCGTTAAACAATTTCGTTTACCTACCTATTTAAATGCTCACTCTACCGGTCTAATGATTGAAATTTGTGCTGGTGTATTAGATGGAATGTCTCCTGAAGAATGTATTAAAAAAGAAATACTCGAAGAAACCGGCTTTATTATTGATGATCCAGAACCTGTAATGACAGTTTATATGTCTCCTGGCGCGGTGACCGAAAAAAACTACTTGTTTGTGGCTGATTATTCAGGTGCTGAGCGGCCTAACTTGGGTGGAGGGCTTGCCAGCGAAGAGGAATTTATTGAGGTGTTAGAGCTTCCTTTTGAGCAAGCTTATTCGATGTTTGAGAATGGCGAAATCGTTGATGGCAAAACCATTATGTTGTTGCAGTATGCAAAGCTAAATATATTTTTCGATTAAGTGGGGAGATTGAATTAATGGAAAATAAAATTGAATTAGGCTTATCACAGTGGGCGTTCCATCGGGCTATCTTAGGGGATAGTAGAGACAACTATGATAAATACTTAGCTACTCTGCAAAATGACCCAGAAAAAGTACTTCGCGGAAGTATGGCCAACCGAGACATTGTCGAGCAAGCACTCCAACTAGACGTGAAGGTGGTTGACCTGGTTAATTTATTGTTTTTTTCGAGAGTATCAGATGTTCAGTGGCTACGTAGCTGGAAACAGGATGCTGAACAGCAAGGGGTGCGATTTGCTTGTTTGATGTGTGACGAACTGGGTTATTTAGCTGCGAGTAGAGTGAAAGAAAGGCAAAAATCAATAGAGCTGCATAAACAATGGCTAACGGCCGCTGCAGAGTTAGGCTGTTCTCAGTTGAGAGTAAATGCTTATGGTGACGGTAGTTACTTACAACAACTTCGCCATTGTAGTGAAAGCTTAAAGGTATTATGTGATTCGGCAGCATCGATGGGTATTAGTATTGTGGTGGAGAATCATGGTCATCCATCGAGTAATGGGGCTTGGTTGGCGATGCTAATTGAAAGTGTTGAGCGGGACAACACGGGAGTTTATATCGATTTTGATAACTTTTTTATGGGAGGTTGGCATCATTCGCCAAAGCGGTTGTACGACCGTTATCAGGGTATGGAGGATCTAGCTAATATTACGGTAGGCGGCAGCGCTAAATCTTACGCTTTTGATCAGAGTGGTAATGAAACAACAGTTGATTTTGCTAGATGTGTGAGTATTTTGACGGAGGCAGGATTTAGTGGTGTGTTATCTGCTGAATATGAGGGTGATCTTCATTCCGAGTATGATGGCTCAGCTAAAACTCTGGCTCTGCTTAACAAGGTGCTGAATTAGCAAATAACTCGTTCAAGTATTTAACAACCAGAACTATATACTGGGCTTAACTCGTTTTTGTTTTTTTGGGTGAGGCTCGGTATACCATATCTGTAATATTTACTATCATTTTGACTAAATTTGCCTTACTAAACTGATTCGCCTACCACCACTCACTGCCTTTGTTACTGCCGATTCTGTTGCTGTTGCAACTTAGCTACGAAGTGGTAACCTTTATTCGTAACGTTGTCATTATTGTTTTGTGATGATAATCTGATGTTTGCCATTTAAGTAGTAAGGTTGAATATGCACTCACTTCCTAATCAGTCCAAAGCATGGACATTTACCACCGATATATCAGAGCCACAAGACATGGACTTGCGTTGGCTTGCCCTTAATAAACCGCAGGGAACCGACGTTGTTGTTGAAAACAAGGCTATCTCCTTAAACCCCGTAGATTGGAAAATAATCCACCCCGGTATGGTGGGGAGTGATGGGTATAAAGTTTCTGGTGTTGATGGGGCGGGGGTGGTTGTAGCAGTGGGCCCCGAGTCTGATATTAATGTTGGAGCGCGAGTTGCTTATCATCAGTCATTGTCTCGCCAAGGCTCCTATGGGGAACATGCTGTGGTCGACGGTCGTTTAGTTTTTGAAATTCCTAGTGATGTGGATTTTCATGTGGCGACAGCTCTTACCTGCACAGGCTTAACCGCGTGGCAGGCTCTTGAGAAATTACCCACTTCTTGTGGGTCATATTTATTGGTTAATGGAGCCGGTGGCTTGGTAGGTAGACTGGCTGCAGAAATAGCTGTAAATAAAGGATTTAATGTAGTTGCTGTTGCGGATAGCAAGCATCATGAAGCATTGAAACATGCCGGTGTTACGCAATGTTTTGACTATAAGCAATCTGGTTGGCGTCGCGATTTGGGCGCGTTTTTGTCGGCGCAGCCTGCGTTTGCCGCTATTGATACTGTAAACCGAGCGAGCGCTGAAAGCCTGTTTAATTTTGTAGATGTAAATGGTCATATCGTTACTATCCAAGATCGTTTTGAGAAAAATCCATTTCCGAGCTTTGATAAGGCTATTTCGATTCATGAAGTAGCCTTAAATGTGTTTAACAAACACTTCTCTCCACGAGAAATGCGTAGTTTAAGGCGTGGTTTTAGTACCTTAATTAGGGACCACCAACTAGCTATAAACTCTCGACTATCAACCATCTCTTTTGATGAAATTCCTGAGGCTTTAGAGAAGCTTAAATCAGGCTTAGCATCTACAAAATTTGTCGCTATTTTGTAAGGACGTTTAGTTTATTGGGCTCCATATTTGGCGGTTTATTTTGTTGAAAGAGTCATTTGTAAAATAAGTAAATACTGTACTTAGTCGAATCCATATCAAATAAATATAAAAAGCTTGAGCTTGCTCAAGCTTTATTTTTTTTAGTTTGCTTTAAGTCACAATCGAAACGTTACGAATTTGTTTATATTTGCCGTGTAAAAAAGTTGGCATGCGCAGCCTTTGTATTCACGTAACTAATGGATTTGACGAAAATGAATCAAGTTAAAAATAAGTTGTTAGTAGCCTCGCTAGCTGCAATAAGTGTAGCTAGTTCATTCGGACTGGCAGCAGATACTTATACCTTGAGTAATGCTTCTTCTACACAAACAACGGCTGACATCTACAATTGGATTGCCCACTTACCTAACCGAAATACTAACTCTTTGTTAAGTGGGGCTTTTGGAGGTTATGCCAACGTATCTGACTCTAATGGATTTTCAAGTTCTGAGTCAGATAACATTAATGCTTTAGCCAGCCAACGACCTGGTATTTACGCTTGTGATTATGCCAGAGGCTGGGATGTGACTGCCGCAGGCAGTGAAAGTGACTTGATAAACTATAGTTGTAATGCCCAACTGATTTCTCACTGGCAATCGGGTGGTTTAGTGCAAATTAGCAACCATCTACCAAACCCTATATTTGAAGGGAATATTGCCTACTACAACGATTCAGGTAAAGCGGTTGGAGGACTCAATTCAATCGTCTCAAATGATGACCTTGCCAAATTATTAGTCGATCAGTCAGCTGAACGGATCCGTTGGTTGGCTATTTTAGACAAAGTAGCAGAAGGCCTACAAGAGTTAGAAGATGCTGGTGTTCCAGTCATCTATCGCCCACTACACGAAATGAATGGCGAGTGGTTTTGGTGGGGAGCCACCTCTTATAACTCAAGTGATCAAACTAGGCAGCAGCTCTATGTGGACCTATACAAAGACATGTTTGACTACTTTACCAACACCAAAACTCTAGACAATCTTATCTGGGTGTATTCGCCCGATGCTAAACGCAATGCTAAAACTGCTTTTTATCCAGGAAGTGCATACGTTGATATTGTTGGTTTAGATGCCTATTTGGATGACTTTAGTTTGATGAACGGCTACTGTGAAATGCTAAGCTTAAACAAACCCTTTGCTTTGGCTGAAGTCGGTCCTGACCAAAACAAGGGCCAATTTAACTATCACGAAATGATCAAGGTGATAAAAAGCCACTTTCCTCAAACAAGTTACTTTATTCCATGGAATGATGTTTGGAGTCCTACTAACAACTTGAAAACCAGTGAAGCCTTTAATCACGATGCTGTGGTTAATTTAGGTGAGATATGGGAAGGCGAACATCTCTCGAGTATTGTTGAAACTGCCCCTGTTCAGACAGAAGTTCTTTATGATTTTGAAAGTGGAACTGAGGGGTGGGGAAGTGAGTCTCAAAGTGTATCTGGTTATTGGGCTGTTAATGAGTGGGCGTGTTCTGGAGGGCAATCACTTAAAGCCAATATTGAGTTAAAGAATGATGATACATTTGATCTAAAGGTGGCTTCGGCCTTAGATCTTTCGGATAAAAACTCTCTTTCAGTACTCGTGCGTTTGGCCTCTTGGGGTAACGTTGGTTCTGGCCTCAAAGCTAAATTGTACCTCAAAACTGGTCCAGAATATCAATGGTTTGACGGTGGAGAGCTGACCATTACCAATGGGCAAACAAACACTGCAACACTTGATTTGAATACGGTTGTTAATCGAAACGATATTAGGGAGCTGGGTATTTATTTCTCGACCGGTTCAGCAAGTGGTTCAACGGCGCTATATATCGATAAGGTACTTGCCTATTAGCACCGTGTTTAAAGTTATAGCGGCAACTCCAATGAAGTTGTCGCTTTTCATCTTTTTTTTGAAGGAGCATGCATAATTTACATACTTTTGTGATCTTAAGGTTAATTTATCGTAACGTTGTCATTGGTATATTTGAGAAGATTAATAGAAGCATGTTGTAGATAACTAAGGATGGATTCATGAATGTTCTTCAAACTATGCGTATAAGCAGGCGAATTTTCATATTGGTTTTGATGCCACTGGTTATCATCTTGTTTTTTGCTAGCGAGCAAATTAATAGAGCGCTAAGCCAGCAAAAGGCGATGCATGAGCTAAGTTTGGTTATTCAATACATTCAGCAGCTTTCGCCCCTTTTAGCCGCGCTTGACAAAGAGCAAAACTCGGTCGCTGATTTTTTAAGAGTAGATGAAAAACAAAGCTCTCAGCAATTGGCTCTTCGTTCTGCAATGAACAAAGAGCGGGCCGATACAAAATCACATGAACAACAGTTACTCCAATTTTTGTCTGAAAATGAAGCAACCCTCGCTCACTCGGGCTCTTGGACAGATGAGGATTTAGCATTTATTCGCAAGAAGCTAAAACAGCTAGATCTCATCAGGCTTGTAGCGGATGAAAAACAAGTAAGTTCAGATAAGTATAAAAGCCAGTTTGATGATCAAACTATATGGACTGGTGTGGATATACAGCGCACTAGAATGGCTTTATTACACACTATTAGTAAGGTGGTTGAAGTGGCAATGCGAGACCATGATCTAGGTATGATCGCTAATGCTTACTACTATCTGTTGCTTGCTTCTAGCGCAAACAATGAACTACATGAAAACATTAACTCAGCCTTATCGAGTCAAATGGGAGGTTATACTTTTGGCCAAATGATGCTGTATCGTGAAAAGGAAAGTAGCTTTAGGGAAATGTATGTTCGTTATGCAAGTAACGAATCAATGGCGGTATATCAAAAATCTTTCTTAGATTCTGGATTATTAGGGTCAGTAACCAATGCTTATTGGGATGTATTTGATTCATATAAGTTTATCGACAAATCTGCTCTAACTTTACGTCCTGAGCTACAACGCCGTTGGCCGAGCCTCTCTCAACAAACTGCCCAAGCCTATCAACGCGTTGAAAACGGATTGTTAGCAAGTTTATCTGCCACAAAAGATCTTAAAGTTAGTGAAGCACAACATCTTCTTCGCATGTCAATATTTTGGGTTGCAGCGGCTATCGTTCTTACTTTAGTGTTTTCGTATCTTGTAGCTAACAGTGTTACTAAACCGATTGACTCATTGGTGCGAAGCTTTATCCAGTTAGCTAAAACTAGAGACATGAGTTTTAGATTGGCAGCCAAAGGGAGAAATGAAATTACCGCTCTGGGAGAGGCCTTTAATCAATTAATTGAAAGCTTCAATGAAGCCTTAGTTGGAGTAAGGCAACAATCTAAAACCATGGGTGAAACTACCGAACAAGTGGCTGGCGCGATGCAGTTGTCTCTAAATTTATCCGCTCGCCAGCAAGAGTCTACAGACAGTATCTCAGTAGCAACCAACGAGATGACTACCACCATTCAAGAAGTGTCTAATATGGCTCAGCAAACTTCCACAGCGGTGCAAACGGCCCATACAGTGTCTTTAGACAGTGCTCGCTGTGTGGATTCTAGTCGTGAGCTGATGGTCAAGCTAACTGAGGAGCTAGGTGATACAAGCCAACAAGTAGAAAACTTAAATTCAGAGGCGGCACAAATTGGCAACATACTTAATGTGATTAGAGACATCTCTGAGCAAACCAACTTACTTGCGCTGAACGCTGCTATTGAGGCCGCAAGGGCTGGTGAAAAGGGCCGGGGCTTCGCGGTAGTTGCTGATGAGGTGAGAAATTTAGCGACTCGAACTCAAGACTCAACGAAACAGATTCAACAGCAAATTGAATCATTGTTCGTAGGAGCGTCAGCAGCCACGGAGAAAATGAAAGCATTAAAAGAAGAGGGCAGTAACGCTGCTGATTTGGTACTTAAAAGCTCAGCTTCTTTTGAAGAACTAAAACAAGAGTTGGATAAAGTTCTGGATATGGCCACTTATATTGCAACTGCCACCGAGGAACAAACGCTGGTTTCTAATGACATAAACAAACGTACCGTTGAAATGAGAGATGATTCTAGCGACTTAGCTTCTCAAGCCTCTAAAACTATGGAAATGACCGAGTTACTTAAGAAAGATGGTAGTACGTTACAAGGCTATGTTGACCGCTTTAAAGTATCAGGAACGCCTTCTTAGAATTAAACAAAGTGGTGTGAAGTATAGATTTACCCATTTTGGATAAATCTATACTCGCTCAGTGTTTTGTTGCTAAAACAGTGGATTGAAATCTATTCCCGATGCTCTTTCTGCCAACCAGATGAGGGCGACAATACCTACTAATGAACTACCCCCTCTAAGGATAAACGTTTGGTAGAACTTGTATTCCCGACAGTAAAAAAGTAACGGGAGTAACACAGCAACAATAATTAGTTGACCAACTTCCACACCAACATTAAAGGCGATTAAAGCAACATAGGTTGCTGTTTTTGGTAAAGATAATTCTAACAAGACATTGGCGAAGCCAAAGCCATGGATCAAACCAAAAATAAAGGTGATTAGTGTTAATTGTTTATTTACTCTTGGGAATAAGCAATTTAATGCCACAACAATCACTGAGAGCGCAATAATTGATTCGGTGATGCGAGCAGGAGGAAGGCTAACCCAGCCTAAAACAGCACTGATTAAAGTGATGCTATGGGCAACCGTAAATGCAGTAACAATTTTGAGTGTCTCTAAGGTGACCTCTTTAAATGATTCTTTGGCATGCCACTGTTTGTTAGAGATAAATAGTACAGCCGGTAAGATCAAACACACCAGAAACAATATATGATCAAGACCTATCCAGATATGCCAAATACCTTCAAGCAAAAACTCTTTAATGGTTTGGGTAATGCTGATTTTCTCTAGAGATATGCTTTGCTCGCGTTGGTCGCTAAAGAAGCGAACTTGGGTCATGGCATCGCCTTGGGTAAGGTGCATTGAGCCACTGTGATCTTCATCATTTTCAAAAAGCAGGTGGTAGCTTGCAGAGATACTTTGCTCTATTGTTGGGCACTGATGTTCGAGCAGAAATCGTAGATAGTTACCGCTGCCATGAATCACAAATTTGTGGTTACTGATAGTGTATTCACAACTTTTCCCATCGAAACGAACGCTTAAATTGTTACTGATGTACTGGCTAATAGCATTTGCAGGGTAGTTGCGCTCTTCCTCCACACTAAGCTTTCCATCTGAATTTTCGTCTAAGTTGAAACGCTTGTTTAGCTCACCAGTTGTGAGATCAAATTGTAATTCCGCATGCCCTTTTTCATCTAAAGTTACGACTAAGTGACCGCCTTCCCCTAAGTTGTGAGCATATGAAGTTATGCTTGTTGTAATAAGCAGAAAAAAAACTAAATAGATACTTTTCATGTTGTACGTCTCATAGCAACAAAGCGAAACACCTTGGGTGTTTCGCTAATAGTAAGTTGTAAGTGATTGCTTGTTATTCGGCCACAGAGCGCCATTTGTCTAGGTTAGGTAGATAGACCTTTTGGTGAAGGGCTTGTTGTTGGCTATCGGAATAGTCTGGGTAGCGTAAATCACCAACCTCATCGATGGCCAAATCCTTCATCGTTTCGTAAGTCCATTCAACTTCCCCATCATCATTGCTTGTTGCACGAATGATTAGATGGCCTATATCAAAACTCATCAGCATCTCTTTGTAGCGACTGCCATGACGCCTTAGAAAGTTCACCGCTTCCATTGCGTCTTGAGTGAAGGCGCCTCGCGCGTAGACCACTTCACTCGCCGGAACGAAAATTAGTGATGGGTCGACATTTTTTACGTACTCTGGATTGATAGAGCCGTGCCAATGGTGGTTCCCATACAATACCTGCCCGGTAATGGCACCTAGCCCATATTCACGCATAATGCGGTCTTGGTTATGGGCATAAATGTCACCTTGGAACTGCACAGTAAAGTCTTGGTAATTCATGCTAAATGCTAAGGAGTTGGCATTTAAATCACAGGAGTTAACAGCGATGGCGTCTTCTGAACAAGAGTCACCAAACGTATTGAGAATTTTTACGTTGGTACCTTCAAATTCAAACTCTCGTCCACTGGAAAAAAAGTTTCTATCACCGCCGTCTTCTTCGTGCATCGAGCGTTGCACCATTACATTTGGAAAGGCGTTTACAAAAGCTTCGTGTCCGTCGGAGATAAACCCATCATAAACTTGGCGTCGATAAGTTCCGGCAATATGGTCCCCGTGAGGGTGAGTTAACCATAGGTAGTCTGGCTCAATGTTGTTGGCTTTAAGGAATGGAATTACTCTATCAAGGTTCACCCACCATTGGCCTAAATCTACAATCAGCGTTTTACCGCTGGGCATTAAAAATGCCGCAGCATTACCGTGGCTAGAGTCAAAAAAGATCACAACAAAGTCGTTGTTAACAGGTTCTTGCTTACTCACTATAACCAGTTGTGTTTTTTGAATGTCTCCATTAGAAAGCTGCCAAGATATTTCATAATCTCCAGGCGCTAAGTTCGCTAACTGTTGGCTACTTAAATGCGCAAAAAAACCGCCATAAATGACGCTAGTGAATCGGCCTTCAATGTCATCCTTGTACTCTTCTACTTCATATTGCAGTTCAGCATCTTGTACCTCAGAGTCTTCAGCTAACCCACTGATGGTCACTTGGGTGAGTTGATTACCATAGGGGTCAACTTTGATTGATAATTGCTTTGGCTTGTCTAGGTAGAAGCTTTGTTGCTTAGGTCCAATTTTAGCAGCCATGGCAACTGGTTCTCGTGATACGTCAAAGTAGTCAAAGTCTTGGTAGCCCCAACTTTTGATGATTTCAATTTTGTTGCTGCCTTCTTTAAACTCCATGGGGAAATTGGCTGTTTCCCAATAGGTTCGACTGGAGCGAAAACCTGCGCCAGGTAAAGCAAACTCATCATTCACTTTTATATCCTGTGCCTTATCGCTACTGCCGGTTCGATAGCGGAAACTTACGTTATACAAACCCGCTTGGGCTACGTTTACATAGAACAGCAAGTTACCGCTATTTTCCATGCTGACATACTTACCACCACTGGCTGCATCATCAAGGGTATCCCAGTCTGAGTCCCCATAACTGCGAACTTTCATTAGTTCGCCAAGGGTTACATCTTCGGCTTCATAGCGATCACCTGCTGGGCCGGTTAGATTTTCATCCTCAATGACTTTGATTTCAAAGGTTGTCGGCTCCATGTAGTCAAAGTCGACCTGTGCTTGATACGAGCCGGGTTCAAGTTGGGAAAGGCCATCTGCACTGATTGTTAGTTGGTTGCACTCATCATTTAGCGTATAGCTCGCGGGTTCTCCACCTATAGACACACCAACTAACTTGTTGGTATTTAGTTTTAACTCTGCAGAAATGGGGTTCATTTCTTTGGTATAGTGCACGCCTTGTGTGAGTGCATATTGAGAAGCAAATCTTATAGGGCTGCTGCTCACTTCCAATTGGTCAAAAATGGTATATCCCCACGACAGGCGAATCTCCATAGAGTAGTTCCCAGCCTCCAATTCAGGACGCATTATGAACTCGTGCCATTGGGGATCAGCATGCTCTAAGAACTCATAGCCCCATTGGGAGAATGCAGCATTTTCGTGCTGATCGTCTTGCAGGTTGGTATGGTCTAATTGCCCGTCTTTATACAAGAATATGTGTTGTTTTTTGTATCCTGGCTGAGTGTTTGCGTGGATTTTAAATTCATACACACCGTCTTCGGGAATGCTTATGTTATGCAGGTATAGCTTTCCAGAATTACCATTCATGTATACATATTGACCATTGCTCGCAGGGTCTAAGCTTAACTCTCCGTCACCGTCATGTTGTAAAGTTGGAGCATTTCCAATAACGGCTCCTTTTTCTAAACTCTCATCAAAGGCCGCTTCAAACTCATAATTGTCATAGCTCTCTACCTGCCAGTCTGTATCGACAACCGATTCGGCCATTAAAGGTAGGCAGCTAGCAGGGATAATGTTATCTACGGGGGTGTCATGAGTATTCGCATTATTGTTATCAGATGAGAAACATCCTGCTAGAGCGCCACTCATAAAAGTGGCTATTAGCAATGTTGCAATTTTAGGGGGCTTACACTTGTTCATTTATCCTTCAACTCCAAAAGTGTATTAGTGATTTAAATCGATTTCTGTTCATAGTGAATACTAAATCGTAACGTTTTCATTTTTATTTCATAAATATGATGGAGATGATTTTTTGGGTACTTGATGATTTGGCATTTAGATAACTATTGATTGTTATATCGGAGTTTATAAAGAGAGGTGTATCTAAGTTTCAGTAAGTTTCTATAGAATAACCTTTGTCGTAACGATACGATTTGTGGCGCTTTTATTTTGAATTTTACAAGAGGTATGTATGAAGTTATCTCCGTTTATTGCGGCACTTACAATAGCTTTAGTCTCGACGGGCTGCGTTAGCTCTGGCAATGATAGAATCGAAGAGAGTAATAAAGCTGCTCAGTTAAGTAATCCAGATTCCTCGCTAACAACCCAAGAGCTATACAGAAAGTTAGTAAGCCTAGAAGATAAAACTGAGAACAAACTACTTAGTGGCTTGTTTGGCGGATATAGTGACATTGAAAGAACCGATTACGGCCGCTATAACGGAGAAGGTGAGTTTGTTCAGGATGAACAAGGCCAAAAAGTAGATGACAATGAAATGGTGCGAATTGAAAAAGTAACAGGTAAACGCCCCGTCATTTATGCCTGTGATTTTGGTCTGGGATGGAACGCCTATGAGAAAGCAAGTGATGCTATTTATACCGGCTGTGCTGAAGATTTAATACTTAAAGCCAAGCAAGGCCATGTAGTACAAATTAGTAACCACTTAATTAGCCCAATCAATACTTTTTCAGATAACTTTAAAACCGCAGTTAGTAACCAAGAATATGCCCGTATTTTTGAAACCGGAAGTGTGGAGCGCGCACGTTGGTTAGACATAATGGATGAAGTTGCCATCGGATTAGAGAAGTTTAAGCAAGCCGACGTGCCAGTTATCTTTAGGCCCTTGCATGAAATGAACGGCGATTGGTTTTGGTGGGGAGCTGATAACGCTGAGGGCGGCACCGCCGAGCGGCAGGCACTGTTTGTTAAGCTATACCAAGACATGCACAAGTACTTAAGTGAAGATAAGGGCTTAAACAATCTAATCTGGGTTTATTCACCTGACCGCGGGCGACCTTCTTTAGTAGAGTATTACCCTGGTGATGCTTACGTAGATATTGTTGGCTTAGATGCATACTTTAATGGGCAAGCAGATATTGATGATCTAAAAGCTGACTATAGGGTGATGACCGACACATTTAACAAACCTTATGCATTAACCGAAACCGGGCCCCGTTCAAATTGGAATCCAAATGGGCGATGGCTACCTAAAACGCCATTTGATTACCATCACCTAATCAAAGAAATTGAAAAGGATATGCCAAAAACAGCCTTTTTTATTACCTGGAACACGGGCTTTGGCCCTTCTTGGAACCTGAACGCAAAAGAGGCCTTTAATCATCCTTGGGTGGCTACCTTAGGCGAGTTTTAAGTTTAAGCATCCCTCAAAAAGGCTGAGTTTGGTAGCCTTTTTGAGGGAGTGTAATTCGATTAAAGCTATGGACTTCTAATCTTGATAAGCTTTATTTAGGTAGTAATCTTCAAGCTGTTTTATCTCACCGCTATCTTTCATCTCTTGGAGCTTACGATTAACTTGAGGTAGGTATTTTACAAAGGGGGAATGTTTTGAAAAAGCCATGTAGACTTTTTCTGTTTTAACCGGTGCAAAACTTAAAGAAAACTGATCCTTATAGCCCAATTTAGCAAGCTGAATCTTGGCATTGAACTCAGAAGCAATAACATAGTCGATTCTTCCTGTTAGCAGCTTTCCTATGTTCTGCTCAAAGTATTTTACTTTGTCGATGTCCAGTTTATTCGCTATAAAGCTATCAAATTCGACTCCCCAACTATCTCCTATGATGCTGCCTCCAGTTAGCCCGATAAGTTCGTTTAAGGTAATCAGTGGAAGTTGGTTTTCTTTGTTGGTAATAATAACAATGCGATCTTCAGAGTAGTATGGGTCGCAATAGACTAAGTAGTCAGCCCTCTCTTCGGTGAAGTAAATGCTATTGATTAAGTCTATAGAGCCTTGATAAGCGCCAGATACCGCTCTCTTCCATGGGAGAAGCACCGGTTCTGTAGTAATGCCTAGTTCATCAAAAATCAATTCAACTAGTTTGGGACCCACTCCAATTAAGTTGCCTTCTTCGTTCGCCCAGCTAATTGGAGCTTCAGTCGGGTGGGAAGAGTATTTGAGGCGCTTTTGTGCATGGGTATCGGTGGAAAGACCGATTAACAAAACAGTTGCGAGTAAAAGTAATTTCATCTTCAAATGAGTATTTATAAGCTTTGCCAACCTGCATACTGTTAGTATCAGTTAAATAACATATAGCAATGAATAGCTCGATAAGCAAAGCTAGGACCTCTGCGGCGTTAGCAATGTTTCACGTTAGAGTTTTAGGGGGGGGCTAGAGTCGTCAATAGGCTCGTGTTAGCACCTTTTGTGCATCCAAGGTTTTGCTACAGTTCTCGTTTTCAGCTTAACGGAGATTTCTTGAATACTCTTAAATTAATCATTTGGTTGGTAAGAGCTTTGTTTTGCATCGTTGAATTAGCGTGTCCGCTATTGAAATTACCTGTGGGTTTTAGCGTCAGTTCGCTTTAGTCCAAAACCAACTGTGTGAACACTACAATTACAAATAACATGCTAAGCAGGCAAAAAATTATGGACTAGATACCGCTTTTTGTAAGCGCAGCGATGTAAAAATAGGATGTATTTAAACTGTTGTGGGGTATAAGTTGGGGTATCTAAAATGCATATTGAATAAATTTGCAATTTTATCAAATGCTTATGTTGTGATGGGCGGCATGATGTATCATCGCTCCAGCTATTCATAGAAACTCATAAAGTTTCTTAAAGCCGGTAAAGCATTGCTTTACCGGCTTTTTTTTATGCTTAAACCTTGGATGTTTAGTATTGCGTGGGTTAGCTGTGAATGAGATTGTTTCAACAAGACTAGGTGTTAAAGGGCCTGTGATAAAGAAATTGAGGTAACAAATCGCTTAGCTGCGAAAGAACCTTCACCAATTTATTCAAGCCATTTAAAGCTGAGTAAAACACTGTTTGAAGCAAGGGGCTTATTTCTAGATGCGGTGCTTGGCGAAAGGCAACAAAACGCTCGATAGACGAGCGTTTTGTTGTTACTCCATAAGGCTTAAGTCTTTGAGCACATGATGGGGTATTCGTTCCACCAGTTGGTGAGATTTAGGCCGCTCCAGCCGTCGCCTGTGTAAACACGCTCAACGTGCAATTGCATAATGTGGCAATTACCTTCTGGGTCTTGCATTGCTGCGTGGAAGACAGTTTTCTGCAGCTGTGGTAGGCCGGTTAGCGGGTGGTTCTCTTGCGTCCAATTACTATTGGTACGTATGGGAGTCGATATTAGCTTGCCATAGCTTTCGGTGCGCCCAATTACCTTGGCTAGCTGTTCTTCAACTTGCTGCTGATGGGTCTTATCTTGGCTGCTGGCAGGTTTTGGCATACGTGCGTCTTTTAACTCACTCTCTAGGCGCTGGCGCATGGTAGCCTCTCCAGCTGAGATTTTTTGTTCAAGTGCGGCTGATAGCTCTTGGTGGTTAGCGATGATGTCCTTGAGTACACCTGAGTGACCATGTACGTTTTGCAAGCGTGGTAAAAGGGCTTTCAGCTGGGCATCGGCATCACGCATCTTGTCGGCTTGCGCGCTACTGAAGTAGCGTTGCGCGGAGTTATCTTGGTACTCGGCCATAGCTGTCAGCATTGGTAGAAGATCTTTCTGGTAGTGTTTATCTGCATTCTCTTCTAGGGCTGCAAAGTATTTTTCGATAAAGCCTAAGGAGAATTGAATACTTTCATCATCGGCGTATAGCTCGCGGAACTCTGCGATGCCTTCAGTGTATTCGCTAGAGGGGCCAATCGCTTCCCATTGCTCGATGTAGCTGTCGGAGATGTAGAACTGGCTTGATAAGGTCATTAGTTGTCTATCTAGCTGTTGGAGCATCAGGCGTTGCTGGCGAACTTCTTGTGCTTCGGCATCGGCAGCATTGGCTTGTGCGTCCAAGCGGGCTGCTAGCTCGGTGTATAAGCTGAAATCATAGTCTGGATAATCGGTCTGAAGTTTTTGAAGTGTACGTTCATAGCGAGTGACCGTGTTGGACAAGGAAGCGAGTGGTGCTCCTTTAAAAATATCACGATGAATTTGCTGTAGGGCATTCTGTAAGTTCTTTACTTGGGTGTTAGCTTTACGGTCAATCGGCTCAAGTGGGTAGAATACTAGCGGTGGTAATAGTTCTATCTTTAGCTCATTAGTACCACGTTTATGATAGTTGTCTAGTTGAGCAATATAATGCTCTGCGTTATCGGTATCTTGGGCGTTAATTGCTTTTTGCAGATCGCGTTGGCAGCGGGTGAACTGACGACTAAAGCCATCGTTACGAGCTGATTGAAGCTCGCTATCCAACTGGCTAAAACATTTGTTTAGAGCGTCGTTGGTTTTGTTACCAGTGCTGCGCGCAGTTTTCTTCTTTTGCTTAGAGCTTTGCTCGGAGCTGTTAGCAACTTGTTGGTCTACTTCAGCTTGCTTTGTGTTGGTTGAAGATGCAGTAACTGAAGCTGCGGTTGCACTTGGCTCACCCTGTGCTGTTTTTGCAACAAGCTGGTCGCGTAGGGCATAGCTGCTGCTTAAGTCATAATCTGGATCGGCTTTTTTAATGCGGTTAGCGTAGCCTTCAAAGCGCTCATTGTGCCGATTAACCGTTTTGTCGCTGCTTCCCTTTTGAATAGCTCGCTGCAACTGTCGCAGCTCATTTTGCATCTGCTCCAAGACTTTATGGTACTTGGTATCTAGCGGTGCAACCTCAGTGATCAGCAAGAATTTGCCTAGTGCATCACCGCCTGCTTGCTCAAAATCTTGTTGGATTTGGTTTAGCTGACTGCTATACGCTTCAATATCAATATCGTTTTGCTGGTTGATGCTGGACTGTAACGTTCGCCAGCAGCGTGGGATGGCTGATTTAGCTCCTGCGAGTTTGTTTCCGCTAACCGCTTGTTCAGCTCGGTCGATACATTTGTTCATGTCGGCGTCGGTTGCCTGAGCAATAGGGGCCACTAAAGCGATACTCAACCCCAGAAGGGTGAATTGAGTAATATTTCTGCATTTCATCTAATGTAAAACTCCATTTTAGCATTGGCTGTTTTTTGTTTGGTGATTACATGATTAATTGGCTTACTAACAACAACTTACACCAAATATCAGTAAATACTGCGTAATATTGCATCAACTAGAGCCAAAAACAAACAGCTAAGTTCGAGTTATTGATGAAAGTGTTGGTGAGTAGTGATGAGGGGAGTTATCTAAGCCAGAAATAATGTTCTCGTTATCGTTCAAAACTGAGCTAGCTTGGCGTAATAGAGAGCTAAAAAGTGCTCTGAATAAACAAAGGAGAGCCAGCGAGTTAAGTCGCTTATCACTTTTCTGACTAACTTTCAGATGTTGGGCCATCCATAGCCAATCAAAAACTAGTTTGTTGGTTTATTATTGATGGTTTGCTTTAATTGGCTTTATTAACCGCTAAAAAGCTAAGGCTTTTTAGCTTGCCCTTTTTTATTGGCTAAAACTCCCGCATACTCAGGATACAACTGCAGCAAATGCGCTATGGTTTATGATGAAGTAACTAGATATAGCGCAGCTAACCACGTTAAGGAGAACGAGTTATGCGATTTTTGTTAGCATTAAGTTTATTGGTATGTTCCTCTTTCAGCTCTGCTGAATTACCAAGCCCACAAGACGAACCTATATTAACTATTGCAGGACTTATTCTGCATGGAAATAACCAAGGCGCAGCAGACTTTGACCTAAAGATGTTACAGGCCTTGCCGCAGCACACCATTGTTACGCGCCATCCTTGGGTTGAAACCCGCCATCACTACAAAGGCCCAAAAGTAGCCGAAGTACTCGAGTTAGCGGGAGCTCAATCGAGCAAGCTTACCCTAGTGGCCTTAAATAACTATGAAGTTGAAATCGACTTTTCCGACATCGAAAAGTTTGAGCCTATTTTGGCTTGGTCTGATAACGATCGCCCTATGCGGGTGCGTGATAAAGGCCCGTTATGGTTAATGCTGCCGATAGACGACCACCCAGAACTACTGCAAATGCCTTATAACGATTTTATGATTTGGCAGTTGCGCAGCATTATTGTTAAGTGAGCCTAGCTATTGATGAATTGGCTTACCCAGCTTCCGCAAAAATATAAGAAGTTCTTAATTTCCTTAGTTGTATCGCTGTTTGTGGTTAGTGCGGTCATCAGTATTTATCAATTAAGGCAAATTATTCAGCTACTTGAGTCGCCTAAGTCGTCGACGTCTTGGTCAGTGGTTCAGTTGCAAATGGAGCATCGACGCTTTATTAATGCGCTGCAACTTTACCGACTTGGTGGCGTAAAGCATTCTGATTTAATGCTGCGTTATGACATTTTGTGGAGCCGTTTTCCGGTGCTGTTAGAAGGCCAAGAAAACGCCGGTTTTCACAATATAAAGTCTGCCAGACAACTGGTTAGAGAGCTGTTTCAAGAGGTTCAGCGCATCGAGCCTCTGCTACAAGCCTTACCGCCTAGTCACGAGAAGTTTGTACAGGTGATTGAACGGCTGAACATGTATTCTGCCCCTATCAATACCTTGGTGAATAAAGAGTTTCAGCGAAACAGCGAGTTTGATAAGAAAACTGACTTTAAGTTATTGCAACTACAGCTGATTTTGTCTTTTGCCATTGGTGCGCTGTTAATTAGCGGCTCCATTTTAATTGTGATGATAGTGCGTGAGAATCATATTAATCGCTATCTTGCTAATCACGATGTTCTCACCGGCTTACCTAACCGGGCCGGATTACGAGAATTTATTGCAAGCCTAGAAAACAATCGCCGAGATTACGCGATTATGGTGCTAGATCTTAACGGCTTTAAAGGCATTAACGATAGTTATGGTCACGAGTATGGCGACCGCATCTTAAATGTGGTGGCGCAGCGTTTAAACGGGCAAATGCGCCATTGTGATTACGCGGTGCGTTTAGGTGGTGATGAATTCGCCATTGTGCAAACACGAGTGCGTTCAAGTGAAGACTGCTCTGGCTTTGCGCAGCGTTTAATTAACGTGATAGAAAAGCCAATATCTTTGGAAGACCGAGAATGCTTTGTAGGCACCAGCATTGGTATTAGCACCGCCTTAGACAGCCAGGATGATTGGCTCACCATATTAGGCCAAGCAGATACTGCGATGTATCAGGCTAAGCAGGAGTCACGTTGCAGCTCTTGGCAGTTTTTTGAAGGGCAAATGCAGCTGGCCAAAGAGCGAGAGCAGCATTTACTTAGCCAGTTTCGTGATGCTCTAGAAAACCAGCATTTGAGCTTGTTTTATCAACCTATTTTGGACTTGGCGAATGACAAAGTGGTGGGGGCCGAGGTGCAAGCGCGCTGGGAGCATCCGGTTTATGGCTGGGTAGAGCAGGCCGAATTGGTGGACATTGCCCACGCTTGTGGCTGTGTAGTGGCGCTAGAATCTTGGGTACTTCGTGCATCTACTCAGCAACTTAAGCGTTGGCAGCATGGCTTAAATACCAACTTGCAATTAGCGGTGTCGATTTCTTCATCCACTTTACACAACGATTTATTAGTACTGGTGAATAAAGTATTAATTGAAAGCCGAATATTGCCGCATCGCTTAATCATTAACATTATCGATAGCGACCAACAAATGTTGTTAGATTGTGTGGATGCGATTCGAGAGTTACGCCGCATTGGAGTGAGTTTATCACTGGATAATTTTGGTAGTGCAGAATGTCCCTTGGAGTTGCTTAATCACCTGCCAGTACAGTACTTGCGCGGTGCTAAATCCTTAATGTCGGACCTGCTTAATGCCAGCGAAAAACAGCCCATGTTGATTGCCACGGTGATGTTTGCCAATCGCTTGGGAGTGAAACTAGTGGTAGATGGCGTAGAGAATCAACAGCATTTAGAGCAGCTTAAAGAGATTACAAAAGAAGTGTTGGTATTGGGAGCGGCTGTTGCTGCGTGGGCGCCAGCCGAAGAGTTCTCCCCCTACCTGAGAGCATTTGCAGAAAGCCCTAGCGAGTAAGCTGTTTGAAGTTGGCCAGTAAGCCGTGGATTTGCTCTAGTTTGGCAACCATTACTTTTAGTTGAGTCACAAAGTGTTCATCGTCTTGGCTTTCTTGTAGTAGCACCAAATCACTGGCTAACTCTTCCACATAGGGCAAAAACTGACGATCTTTGGCCTTAAATAAACTGTCTTTAAACAACTCGGTATACTTGGCTTTGCCTTGCTCTTGTTGCTGCTGAATCACCGTGTCGGCATCAATGGCCTTGTGGTAGATGTCTTTGAGGTTTTCTTGAATTTGCTCAATGAGCTTGGTTTTATCCATGAATGTGGTCGCTGTATTTAGGTGAATACGTGCTTAACTTAAAAAGGAGTTAAGCCTTGTTCTGTTGCTTTAGTTTAGCTCAAGCCAATATCTATGGGTGTTTTACTGCGTTTGCCTGCTTGCTCGCGGGCTAAGCGAGGAACTAAGAAGCCAGGTAAGCGTTGATATAAGTCCTGCATTATCGCTACTGCGCTTTGCTCGTCAATATCGTAATGGGCTGCACCGGCAACTTTGTCGAGCAAAAATAAATAGTAAGGCAAAATATTAGCCGAGAATAAGGCCTCACTTAATTGCGCTAGAATGCTGGCATCATCGTTTATATCCTTTAACAGCACTCCTTGGTTTAGCAATGTAATGCCTGCTTCATGTAACTTGGCAAAGGCGCTGCTTAGTTCTTGGTTTATCTCGTTGGGGTGATTGATATGGCTTACCATAATGGTTTGCAAGCGAGTTTGTGCCAGTAGCTGAGTCAGCTCGTGAGTAATTCGGCTTGGAATAACCACTGGTAATCGAGTGTGAATACGCAGCCGCTTTAAGTGGGGAATTTGTTCTAGTTGTTCTATTAACCAAGCAAGCTGTTGGTCGTTAGCCATAAGTGGGTCGCCACCACTAAAAATCACTTCATTAATTGCTTGATCTTGTGCGATATAATCTAGCGCTTGTTGCCAACCCTGTTTGTTTGGGCTGTTATCTTGATAAGGAAAGTGGCGACGAAAACAATATCTACAGTTAACCGCACAACCGCCACGTACAATAAATAATACTCGGCTTTTATATTTATGCAGTAAACCGGGTACAGCGGCTTGGTGCTCTTCTAAGGGATCTTCGTTAAAGCCTGCTACTTCAATAAACTCGGCCTGTTGAGGCAAAACTTGCAGTAGCAGTGGGTCATTAGGATTGGCTTTTTGCATGCGTTTGGCAAAGCTTAAAGGCACTCGCATTGGGAATAATTTGCGGGCTGCAATGTCTGATTGGAAGTTTTCCGGGTCTAATTGCAAAAATTGCAGCAGATCTTTGGGATCTGTGATGGCGTTTGCCAGCTCTTTTTGCCAATTACCCTGCACAGCAGCGTCGTTTCGCGGTATTATTCGCAACATTGAAATTGATATTACCTTGTAAGTAGAGGACCAAATGGCGTCATATAGTACCAGTGAATTCAAAGGCGGGCTAAAAATTATGCTCGACGGCGAACCATACGCAATTCTAGAAAACGAATTTGTAAAACCAGGCAAAGGGCAAGCATTTAACCGCGTTAAGTTACGCCGTTTATTAACCGGTAAAGTATTAGAAAAAACCTTTAAGTCGGGCGAATCTGTAGAAGCTGCCGACGTAATGGATTACGAATTAGCCTATTTATACAACGATGGCGAGTTCTACCATTTCATGAACAACGATACGTTTGAGCAAATTGCCGCTGACGAAAAAGCAGTGGGCGACACGGCCAAGTGGTTAGTTGAGCAAGACGTATGTGTTATTACCACTTGGAACGAAAATCCAATTGCTGTAATGCCACCTAACTTTGTAGAGTTAGAAGTGACAGAAACAGACCCAGGCCTTAAGGGTGATACTGCCGGTACTGGTGGTAAACCTGCAACTTTAAGCACTGGCGCGGTTGTGCGTGTGCCATTGTTTATTCAGATTGGTGAAGTGATTAAGGTTGATACTCGCAGCGCCGAATATGTAGGCCGTGTAAAGTAATCACTACTTAAAAAATAGTAGGGAGCTTCGGCTCCCTTTTTTATTTGGTTTTTTGTTTAAAACCTAGTTTGATCAACTAACTTTTTAGATGAAAAATATGTTTGCTAGTTGAATAAAATTCCCTCGTTAATCGCTTTGATTTAAGTCAATTTTAAACTTTGCGCAAACGCCATTTGTCTGCAATGCTTAATCAACGACCCGCTTAATGACAAAAAGGTTATCAGTATGGATGCAGTGATAGAAGCACCTGTAGGGCATGTAAGCAAGCGTTACTCCCATAAACTGAGTTTTGCGAAAGGTGCAGGTGATTACCCAACCGGGGTGTTTGAGCAGTTAGCTTGTAAAGAAGCAGAATTGGATATACTTAAACAGCGAGAGATGCAGTTAGAATCAGAAATTCGTTTACTTAAACGTAACTGCCAACGAGACATGAAAGTAGGCTGATCCCAGCTCAGCGTATTTACTCTTTAAGCTAGTAAAAGTGTTATCTGTGATAATTGGTTTTTAACTGGGTGTATTGTTGCACTGGCCGCCCTTTTACTAGGCTTAACTATATTTTAATCCTTCCAGGATCCGCAGCTAAAGCAGCTTTATCGCAATTCCCCTCGACATTTATTCACCACCAAAATGACTAAACTTAGGTGTTGCTATAGGGAGTCAGTTTTCTTAACTCCTTTAGCAACGCTTAGCAGCAGTGTTACGCTGTTCTATGTTTTGGCAAGGTATATTAAGTACTAAGTCTTTTAAATTCCGAATCCAAGGAGTAGTTATGCTGCTTGTTGTTGCGTCACTGATATTGATCTTAATTGCTGTGGTGCATTCCTATTTGGGTGAAAAGTACATTCTTATCCGTTTGTTTAAACGTGAGAACATTCCGCATTTATTGGGCGGTGATCATTTTACCAAGGGCACTCTGCGGTTTTGTTGGCATATATTGTCTGTATGCGCACTGGGCTTCGCCGCTTTATTGTTTACCGCTTCACCCGCCGACACTTTGTTGTTATTGATTATTGGCAGTGTGTTTTTAGTGAGCGCTTTGCTAGCCCTGTTTTTTACCAAAGCCAAACACTTGTCTTGGCTGGCATTTGGGCTGATTAGTACGATATGTTTTATCGAAGGGTTTAGCGGGTAGCAGCAATAAATTGCGAGCAGTTAGGGATGATGTAGTGGTGAAATAAAGTGGGCAATTAACTTAGCCCACTTTATTTTTAGCTATTTATACTAAGCCCAGTAACAGCAGTGTTGCGCAGGCGATTGAGCCAGCGAAGGCTACGCCATAGAACAATGCTTTTACTAAGTTGCCAGCGTGAATGCCAAAGTCATGCAGGGTGTGATAGAGGCGATGCATACATAACCATAACGGCAGGCTAATCACTATCCAAATCACTGCTGCGCCTAACCAGTGTTGGGAGAACGCGAGGAGTCGCTCATAAGAGAACTGTTCGCCCGGAATAATCCCCATAGGCACCAGTAAGCCAGTAATCAAAATAGCGATAGGAGTGAATAGCGCAGCAACCATGCCGCCAGCGCCAAACATTCCCCAAAATACAGGTTCATTAGAACGTTTCATTGGTGTCTCCTAAATCAAAACCAAGATTAAGCCAGCTAAGCTAATCACAGCCAAAGCGCCGTACATTCCACTTACTATCCAGCTGTCGGGTACGCGCTTTTGGCCTAGCCAAATGTTGGCGGCTTTAGGGGCTAAGCTAAACCAGGTAATGCTGTGGTAAAGCGTCCAGGCAAGGCTAAGTATGTGAAATACTACCCAGCCTGGTTGGCTCATTGCATCTAGCCAACCGTTAAAGGCCTCGGCCCCTTGGCTTAAACGAAATAGACCAAACAGCAATACAAAGCTGTAAATGGCAATCACTAGGCTTGAGCCTTCACGGATGATGTACTTGGTATGAAAAGTATTTTTTAGCCACCAAGTTGCACCCATCTTACGTTCATAAGGTTTACGTTTGCTCATGCTTACTCTCCTGGCTTGAACATGGCTATCACATAGTCTTTAGCGCTATCTACTTTGCCTAGTTGAATAGCGGCGGCCGGATCGACGTCTTTCGGACAGACTTTTGAGCAGTAACCCACAAAGGTACAGCCCCATGCGCCTTCTTCAGCGTTGACTATTTTCATACGCTCGGCTTTGCCAGCGTCACGGCTGTCTTGGTTGTAGCGGTGTAATAGTGCGAGTGCGGCGGGTCCAGTGAAAGATTTATCCAAACCATATTGCGGACATGCGGCGTAACAAAGGCCACAGTTAATGCACATCGAGAATTGACGATATTGCGCCATTTGCTTAGGTGACTGGGTGTGACAGCCATCTTCTAAGGCGCGTGGATTATCGTTGATGATGTAAGGTTTTATGGCTTCTAACTTCTCAATGAAGTCGCTCATGTCTACCACTAAATCACGTTCGATAGGAAAGTTAGCTAGCGCTTCTACCTTCATGCCATTGGGGTAATCACGCAAGAAGGTTTTACAGCCTAACTTAGGAACGCCATCTACCATCATGCCGCAGCTACCACAAATAGCCATGCGGCAAGACCAGCGGTAGCTAAGGGTAGGGTCAAGTTCGTCTTTAATGTAAGCCAAGGCTTCTAGCAGCGACATTTCGCGGGTGTAAGGAACGTCGTAGCTTTGCCATACCGGCTCGTTGTCGCTTTCTGGGCGGTAGCGCAGAATATCGATTTTCATCGTTTCGGCCATGTTAATTTGCCTCCGCTTGTTTTTTGGCTGCTTCTTGGGCATCGGCGGCTGCGCCGTAAACACGTTCGGCAGGTTGAGATTTGGTGATCTTCACATCGCTGTAGCTAATCTCAGGTGCACTATCAGGGCGGTAATTAGCTAAAGTGTGTTTAAGGAAATTCACATCATCACGCTGCTCATAACCGTCAATACGCTGGTGCGAGCCGCGGCTCTCTTTGCGGTTAATCGCCGAGACCGCCATCGCTTCGGCTACGTCTAGTAAGTAACCAAGTTCTACAGCGTAGAGCCATTCGGTATTAAACACTTCGCTGTCGTCTACCAATTTAATGTTTTTGTAGCGCTGTTTTAGCTCGGCAATTTTATCGATGGTTTGTTGCATGGTTTCTGCGGTGCGGTAAATGCCCACGCCAGCTTCCATGGTACGACCTAACTCGTTGCGAATGTCTGAGGTTTTTTCATCACCTTGATTCGATTTTAAGGCTTGGTACTTAGCCAGCGTTTGCTCTGCTTGCTCAAGTAATGAAGCACTGTCGCTATGCTCACTCACAATGGCATTGCGCGCTGCCGATTCGCCTGCAACCTGACCAAATACGGTTATTTCGGTGAGTGAGTTAGAGCCTAAACGGTTAGCGCCATGCAAGCCAACTGATGAACATTCACCTGCGGCATATAAGCCTTTAAGTGATGTGGCACAGCGGCCGTCGGTTTCAATGCCGCCCATGGTATAGTGCACGGTTGGGCGCACTGGAATCGGCTCTTTAACTGGGTCTACACCCATGTAAGCTTTCGCCAATTCGCAAATAAACGGTAAGCGTTCTAGTAAGTAGTCTTCGCCTAGGTGAGTAAGGTCGAGATTTACGTAGTCGCCATTTGGCCCTTCAATGGTGCGACCAAGTTGCGCTTCTTGCCAGAAACATTGGCTTAAACGGTCTCGAGGCCCTAGCTCCATGTATTTGTTTTTTGGTTCGCCAACTGGCGTTTCTGGCCCTAGGCCGTAATCTTGCAAGTAACGGTAGCCATCTTTGTTGGTAAGAATACCGCCTTCACCACGACAGCCTTCGGTCATTAAAATGCCTGAACCGGGTAAACCAGTAGGGTGATATTGGACAAATTCCATATCACGCAGTGCTACGCCATGACGATAAGCCAAGGCCATACCATCACCAGTCACAATGCCGCCGTTGGTATTAAAGCGATAAACGCGACCTGCACCGCCAGTGGCAATAATCACCGACTTAGCTTGAATAAGCTTGGCTACGCCTTCGGCAATGTCTAAGGCGATAACCCCTTTTACTTGGCCGTCTTCTACGACTAGGTCGAGTACAAAATGCTCGTCGTAGCGCTTAATACTGGGGTATTTGGTTGAAGTTTGAAACAAGGTATGAAGAATGTGGAAGCCACTTTTATCGGCTGCAAACCAAGTTCGCTCGATTTTCATGCCACCAAAACGGCGTACGTTTACACTGCCGTCGGGACGACGTGACCAAGGGCAACCCCAGTGTTCTAGCTGAGTCAGTTCTTTGGGAGCGCGCTCAACAAAAAAGTCCACCACGTCTTGTTCACACAACCAATCGCCACCCGATACGGTGTCGTTAAAGTGGTTATCAAAGCTATCGTGATCTTGAGCTACACCTGCAGCACCACCCTCTGCGGCAACAGTGTGGCTGCGCATTGGATATACTTTTGAAATTAATGCTACTTCTAACTCGGGGTGTTGTTCTGCAACTTCAATGGCGGCGCGTAAACCTGCGCCCCCAGCGCCAACAATGGCGACATCAGTTTTGATTACTTCCACGCTTTTCTCCATACGAAATAAGCCTACAATGATTGTGCGGGTATTAGCTTTTTGATGCTTGACTAAAATCAAATATTGACGCTACTTTGTGCAAGCTGCTGAGATAATTTAGCTTTTGAGATATAACTCCCGCTTTTGTTAGCAAAGTGGTATAAAACCCCGCGACAATTTCTAACTCAATGCAGGAAAAAATTTGCATGTCTGAAACACTTTGGCAACCCTCTGCAAGTATTCAATCACTTCAGCAAAGAGCAAAAATCATTAACAAAATCAGATGTTTTTTTGCCAAGCGTGACGTGATGGAAGTAGACACACCTTGTTTAAGCCAAGCCTGCGTGAGTGACGTGCACTTGCATAGCTTTAGTACAACTTTGTCTGGGCCGGCAGCACCCAAAACCATGCCTTTGTATTTACAAACCTCGCCCGAGTTTCATATGAAGCGTTTATTAGCTGCTGGCAGTGGCTGTATTTATCAGCTGGCAAAAGCATTTCGTAATGAAGAGGCTGGGCGTTTTCATAACCCAGAGTTCACTATGTTGGAGTGGTACCGTATTGGTTTTGACCATTTTGCCTTAATGGATGAAATGGATGAGTTAATCACCGAGGTCTTGGCTTGTGATAAGGCAGAGCGTTTAAGCTATGTTGAAGCTTTTGAGCGACACCTTGGCATCAATCCCATTAATGCTAGCCAAGCCGAGTTTGTTGCAGTAGCCAAACGCCTATCGGTTGAAGATTTAGTGGCGAATGAGCCTGATCGAGACACCATTTTGCAGCTGTTATTTAGCTTGGGCGTTGAGCCTGAAATTGGCCAGCAGCGCCCTTGTTTTGTTTATCACTTTCCAGCATCACAAGCCGCGCTAGCTAAAATTTCAGCAAAAGACCCACAAGTAGCAGAGCGCTTTGAGCTGTATTTTAAAGGCATAGAGTTAGCCAATGGCTTTCATGAACTCACCGACGCTAAGGAGCAAGCCGCGCGTTTTGCTAAAGACCAGCAGGTTCGGGAAAATATGGGCTTGGCTGCTGCGCAAGTGGATCAGCATTTCTTGGCTGCTTTAGCGGCAGGCCTCCCCGCTTGTGCAGGCGTTGCTCTAGGCATCGACCGCCTGTTGATGTTGGCGTTAGGCACACCTAACATTCAAGCGGTGCAAAGTTTTAGCGTAGACAGAGCGTAAATAAACGGGAGCAGCGCTCCCGTTTATTTGTGGTGTTATAGGAATATCATCATAGCCAAGTACAGCAGTGCCAAGCCGGTACAGCCAATAATCCCGCCTACTTTTATTAAGTCTTTGGTTTCAATAAAGCCGGTTGAGTAAGCCAAGGCGTTGGGCGGGGTGCTAACGGGTAACATCATGCCTAAGGAAGCCGACAGGGCGACAATGATTAGTAAGGTAGTGATGCCGCCGTCACCATCCAAACCATGCAAGCTGGTGGCAACTGCCGCCGCGATGGGCATAATTAAGTTGGCGGTGGCCGTGTTCGACATAAAGTTCGCCATCACCACACAAATAATCGATAGCACCACAATTACCGCTAAGGTGGGCAGGCTAGCAAAGTCGATAGATGTAGCTATTTTGGCGGCTAAGCCACTTTTTTCTAATGCCATACCCATGGCGATACCACCGGCCACTAACCATAATACGTCCCAGTTAAATAGCTTGAGGTCGTCTTTGCCAATAACTCCCGTTAAGGTAAACACCGCTAAAGGAATAATGGCCACTACGTAACTGTTCATGCCGTGCCACGCGGTGCTTAGCCACAGTAAGATAGTGAGCGCAAACGTGGCATACACAATGTAAGCGCGAGTACTTCGTTGAAAATGACCTTTCAGATTCAGCTCTAAAACACCGGTTTTTGAGGGATAGAGCTTGCACAATAAAAACCAGCCAATCGCTAGTTGAATGATCACAAAAGGAATACCAAATGCCATCCAAGACGCGAAGGTAATTTGCCCCTCTGGAATATATTGCAGGGCGATGGCGTTAGGTGGTGTACCAATTGGAGTACCTATGCCACCGGTATTAGCCGCTACTGGAATAGCTAAAATCAGGCCTTTCATGCCCAAGTCATTACGCGGTGCAGCGGCAATTAAGGGGCCTACAATGGCCAGCATCATCACGGTGGTAGCGGTGTTACTCATAAACATACTGAACACGGCAGTAATTAGCATAATGCCGAGCATGATCATTGGAATGCGTTTGCCAAATGGCTTGAGAAGTACGCGGGCTAAGTTGTTGTCTAGCTCAAACTTAGATGCGCCAATCGCTAGGGCAAAGCCGCCCATAAACAGGATGATAATTGGTGATGAAAAGGCATTAAAGATACTGGTATAGGGTAGCAGTTCACCCATTGGTGCTGGCCCTGTATCGGCTACAATGGCACTAATTCCCTGGTTAGAGATAAGCACCAGTTCCAAGGTGATAATTAGTAATGAAGTAGCAAACACCGGCACGGGTTCAAAAATCCATAACAGCGCCGCCAGTACAAAGATAGCAATGATACGGTGTTGAACCACGGTTAACTCTGGTAGTGGAATGGCACTGGTGGGAAGTGCCAGTATTAACAGGGGAACAATAAAACAAACCAGCAGCTTGAAATGTTTTTGCACGGCCATGATCGAGGGTCTCTGGGCTAATTAATTGAAATAGAGGTTTTTTATAGCCCTTAAGATAACAAAACCGTGCTCAGGGATTGAGAGATATATCTAATTGTGGGTAGGCTATCTCTATGTTATTCGCCTTAAACTTGTCATTGATCAAAGTGTACAGTTCGTGGGTCATCGGTAAGCGGTAGCGCATTTCACTCACGTGAACACGCATTTCAAATTTCATTCCGTTGTTGGTGTATTCGGTAAAGTATATTTCTGGTGCGGGGTTGGCTAGTACCAAGCTGTTAGCATCTACAGCTTCTTGCAATAGTTTGTTTACTAGCTGATTATCAGAGCCTTGTTTAACTTGCACCATTAACACCACACGGGTGATTGGATCGGTGAGCGACCAATTAATAAATTGTTCCGTGATAAAGGCCTTGTTAGGCACGATAATTTCTTTGCGATCCCAATCGACGATAGTGGTAGCGCGAGTTTCAATGTTAGAAATCGTGCCGGTAAGTTCGCGAATTGTCACGGTATCGCCAATTCGAATTGGCTTTTCAAACAGAATAATTAAGCCCGAAATAAAGTTAGCAAAAATCTCTTGCAGACCAAAACCTAAACCTACAGTAAGTGCAGCAACTAACCATTGAAGTTTCGACCACTCGATGCCCAACAAACCAAAACCACTGAAAATACTAAACAGTATCACCATGTAATTAATCATGGTGGTGATGGCAAAACCGGTGCCAGGGTTAAGTGATAAGTGCTGCAAGACCATCAGTTCTAACAAACCAGGTAAGTTGCGGATAAGCACTACAGCAAAAAAGAATACCAATAGGGCAGAGCCTAAAGAGCGCAGCGTAATGGCATCTACCGTGGCTACACCTGCGCGGCTAGAGCTACTTTCCCACAATGTAATGTTGTCTAGAAACGAAAACGCACTGGTCATTTCCGACCAACTCAACAGCAGAACCAATACTAGCGACAGTACCAAGGCAGCGCGAAGTAGACCCAACGACTGGGCGCTAATGGTGTCTAGGTCGATGACTGGTTCTTCGATTGAATCAATCACTCCTTCATTTGAGCTAGAAGGGTCGTCTTCTTCAGATTGGCGTTGAGCAATCATTTCAGCGCGGCGCACTTTTGCTCGGTCAAAGGCAATTCGGCGGCGTTGTAAAAGCATCCAACGGTGAATAAGCAAATAGCCCAATAAGAAAACCGCAGCGATGATGAAGCTAAGCACAACCTGCCAATAAACCGTAAATGCGGTGGCAAAAAAGCCAGCTGCAGAGGCGAGTGCTGCCATTAAGGGGATGCTAATGGCGGCGCCCCAAATCAGTTTTTTCGCTAACTGTGGTGCTTTAAAAATGTCTAAGTGATAGTTCACCGGAAGCTCAATGCGATAAATACTGTGAAAGCCGTAAGCTACCCACAATAACAATGCAATAAAGGCCAAGCGTGCCAAGCCACTATAGGTCGGCTGACTGGTTTGTAATATGCACAGATTAAGGATGAATACTAAGGGCAAGCTTACGTAAACCACACGGCGGATTAAGGTAATCGCTTGGCTGATGTTTACCAAAGGCCATTTGAAATGGGTATTTAGCAGGCCGTTTTTCTGGCAAAACTGCTGTAACAAATGGAATAGCCATAACACGATGGCAACGTTAAATAGGGCATCTCCCAAGTCGCGAGCGAAGGAAGACTCCCATTCATACATTAGGGCAAAACCCACACTGCCAATAAATAGCGCCACGGGAGTGGCAAATACCGCACTGACTAACAAATTGGCAAGGGTATAGCTAAATTTGTCACGGGTAATGTTGCCGGTTTTGGAATCGATGCGCTGCAGGTAGCCTTTAAGCCAATGTTTTTTTAGGTAGTAGATATAAGCAACACTGGCTGCCACTAGCAGTAACCAGCCTAACCATAGCCAAGACAGCTTGGCAATGGCATCGCTGAGTTGTGAGTATTGCTGAGCGCTAAATAACCATATCAAAGAGTAACGAATATCACTGAAAAAGCTTAAATCGATGGCTTTTACATCGGCCGTCCAAAACAGCTCTTGGTTGGCTTCTTGGTTAATGGTGTTCAGTTGACTGTTTAGTTTTGAGTAATCCAGTTTAAGTCGAGCTAACTCAAATAATCTTGCGTCTAACTCCAGTAAGTATTTGTCTGAAAGTTGCTGGTTAAGCTTCAAATGCTTGTTAAATATTCTGGCTTGTTCTTGATTTAAGGTGGCGATGAACTCGCGCTGAGCCTTTCTTTGGCTCTGATTACGTTGGGTATAAAGTAGATTTTGGTGACGATGTTTACTGATCCGCACTTCAATGATCTGTTGCTCTATTGGCGCAACTGCTTTGAATTTTGGCAAACTTGAGATCTGTTCTCGTAGGTATTCACCATAGGAGCGAGTGACCTTTAACCAGGATACTTGTTCTTTAAAATTAGCAAAGGTGAGTTTGATGTGTTCAAGCTCGTCGTTTACTTCTTCCTGTTGGTCGGCAATATCTTCACTTTGTTCAAATAAGGCTGAGAGCTCTGTTTGTAGTAACTGATTTTGTTCTACTAAGTTTTTCACTATCGGGTCATTAAGTAACTCGGGAGCGGCAAAAGCTAGCTGATCAGATAGCCGTTGAGCTTCTGCTCGATGCTCTAGTGACAAGCGATTTTTAACGCTTTCTACAATCCGCTTTTCTGCCAACTGAGTGTGTTGTAGCAAGCTTATTTCAAGCTGCAGCAGCTCGTTTCGGTGGTTGGCACTTTGCGCAGCGAGTTCCAGCATCGCTAACTGGGCGGTTAGGCTGGCTTCGTTAACTTGAGCACGAACTCGCTCGGCTTCTTCCACTTCGTTAAGCACGCCAAACTCAAGTTGCTCTAGCTTCGCGCGAACCGTGGTTAATTGTTCGCGCAGCGGTCCGCTGCGCTGGTGGTTTTCGCTAACATCTAAATCGATGCGGTATTGGCGCTGTTTTAGCTCGTCAATTTGGCTATTGGTATTGCTGAGCTTAGCCTGCCAAATAGTGAGCTGTTCATTTAATTGATTCGAGTTTAGCTCAGCTAAGTTTTCAATGACCGGCGCTTGATATTGATTTAGTTGCTCTTGTTGCTCTTTTCGTAGGCGGGAGAAGTTGTTGATAATACCGCGGTAGTATTTGGCTTTTTCGCGGTAACTATTGCCCTCTTTTAGTAGCGCTAAGGATTCTTCATAGATGAGTTGCTGTTGCTGGGTGTTTAAGTTGCTAGGCTGGGTATCTAGGGAGCTGATTAAGCCTTTGAGATGAGATTCTCCGCCCACGTTCGCCTGTACCGCTAAGCAAAAAAACAGTAGCGATACGAGGAAACCGCGAGAGAAAATCGATAAAGTCATTGGTTAACAGCCATGGTTAAGACCGCATCATTGCGCTTAGCTTTGTTAGTTATTTTATATTAAATATTTGAAATAGCGTAATAATAAGCAGAATTGAATAAGCCTTGGTAAAGAATTACCAAGGCTTATAGTAGCTATTCAGCTTTAGTTGCAAAGTGAGTACCCATTACGGTGGCAACTGTTGGCGCTAGTGATTGTTCAAACTCTATGGCGTCTTTGGCAAACAGCATCACTACGGTTGAGCCTAGTTTAAAGCGACCCATCTCAGCACCTTTATCAAGGTTAATGTCTTGGTCTTGATAATCCCAAGTGAATACTTGTTTCCCGCCCGGCGGCGTTACGGTGCCAGACCAAATAGTTTCTATGCTAGCAACAATGGTTGCACCTACTAATACCATGGCCATTGGGCCGAACTCAGTATCAAAAATGGCCACTACCCGCTCATTGCGGGCAAACAGATTCGGCACGTTAGCAGCAGTGAGAGGGTTAACCGAGAAAAGTTGCCCTGGTACGTAGATCATTTTGCGTAATTTGCCTTTACAAGGCATGTGAATGCGGTGGTAGTCTTTGGGAGCTAAATAGATGGTAGCGAAGTCGCCATCGCTAAATTCTTCTGCTAAGGCTTTATCTCCACCAAGCAGTTCACGGGCGCTGTAGTCATGACCTTTGGCTTGAATTAACTGACCATGCTGGATGGGACCAAGTTGGCTTACTGCGCCATCCACCGGGTGAGCAAGCTTGTTGTCGTCTTCAACAATAGGGCGAGTGCCAGGCTTTAACGGGCGAGTAAAAAACGCATTGAAGCTTGGGTAAGCATTGGCTTCGCTGTGAACAGCGTCGTTCATGTCTACTTGATAGTGGTTTATGAACTTTTTAATGATCCAATGACTCAACTTTCCTGCTTCAGCTTGAGCAAGCTTACCCACTAAACGGGATAAACCGTGTTGAGGGAAGCAGTACTGGGCGGCAACTTTTATTTTGTCTAACACGCTAGGTTCTCGTTGTTTATTGGTTTAATTATTTCTTTCCGGGAATAACCCGAGAAGGTTTGTTATTTTCCATCGTTTCGAGAATACGCTGGTAGCTGTCGAAACGCTGTTGCAAAATTTTGCCTGAGTCTATCGCTTCTTGCATAGCGCAGCCAGGGTCTCCTTGGTGCTTGCAATCACGAAAACGGCATTGATTTAACCAAGGGCGAAATTCGATAAAGCCCCAAGCTACCCGGTCTTTTTCAAGGTGCCAAAGTTGAAACTCACGTACTCCGGGGGAGTCGATTAAGCGGCCGCCACATACTAAGTGATACAAACGAGCGGTAGTGGTAGTGTGCTGGCCTAGGCCTGATACTTCAGATACTTCTTTGGTATCGATGCTTTGCTCTGGCAGAAGACTATTTACCAGTGAGCTTTTGCCAACGCCCGATTGGCCAACAAAAATACTGGTTTTATTACTTAATTGTTGGCTTAAATCATCAAGCCCTTCAGCTTGTTTGGTGCTAGCGTAAATAACTTTGTAGCCAAGCTGCTGGTAATTTTTGAGTTGTTCTTCAATTACTTTGCGTTGCTCGGCATCAAGCAGGTCAACTTTGTTCAGCAGGATAATGGGTTCAAGATCTACATCTTCAACGGCAACTAGGTAGCGGTCGACAATGCTGGTGGAGAATTCGGGTAATACTGCAGAAACTATCACTACTTGGTCGATGTTGGCGGCAATGGCTTTGATACCGTCGTAAAAGTCAGGGCGAGTAAGCACTGAGCGGCGTTCGTGGCAGGCTTCAATAACCCCTCGAATGCCTGATTGCTCTTCGTTGCCGGCTCGCCAAACAACTTCATCTCCACTAACTAAAGAGCCTACTGAACGGCGCATATTACAACGGAATATTTCTCCATTGTTAGCTTCCACATCGGCATGTTGACCGAAGCGGCTAATGATAGTTCCCTCTTGTTGAGGACCTAATTGGTCATCTAACCATTGGTGGCTATCTTGTTTTTTTAAGCGCTTTTCTTGGTTGCTGCGCACACGGCGAAGCTGACCTTGGCTCAGTTTCTTTCTCTTTGTCACGAAAACTGCTATTCAAGTAAGTGTAATAAATCGCTATGATACCGCTTATCAAAGATTTGCGGAAAATATTTCCGAAATATAAATAGGGTCAACATGACTGTTAGTGAACAGAACTTAGTTTGGGTTGATATGGAGATGACAGGTCTCGAACCCATGACTGATCGCGTTTTAGAGATCGCGACGATTATTACCGACGCTCAATTAAACATTCTTGCAGAAGGGCCGGTGATTGCTGTTCACCAATCTGACGAAGTTTTAGCGGGCATGGATGAGTGGTGTACTAATACTCATACTGGATCTGGTTTGGTTGCTAGAGTTCGCGCCAGCAGTGTTGATGAGAAGCAAGCTGCCCAGCAAACTATCGATTTTATCAAGCAATGGGTGCCTAAGGGTGTATCGCCGATGTGTGGCAATAGCATTGGTCAAGATCGTCGCTTTATGCACCAGTACCTTCCTGAGCTTGAGCAGTTCTTTCATTACCGAAACATAGATGTAAGTACGGTAAAAGAATTGGCTCGCCGTTGGCAGCCAGAAATTTTAGATGGCTTTACTAAAAGCGGTACTCATCTAGCTTTGGATGATATTCGCGAATCAATAGCAGAAATGCAGCACTATCAAAAAACCTTCTTTAAACTGGGCGAAAACTAAACAAACAGTTTAAGAGCTGTAATTTTTTCTTTTGCAGCTCTTGCAAAGGCAAAATTTCCTCGTATAATTCGCAGCCCTAAACAACGTGAAGGCATGGCCTTAGACAGTTTAGGCTGTCACTTTGATTAGTGATAAAAATTAAGCAGCACTAGCTCAGTGTGGATATAAAGAGTAGCGCAACCTTTGGTTAGGCTCTCGACACACTAAATAGTGATAAAGATTATGCGGCACTAGCTCAGTTGGTAGAGCGCAACCTTGCCAAGGTTGAGGTCATCGGTTCGAACCCGATGTGCCGCTCCAATTTAAAACTTTAACTAATACCAAGTAGTTGAAGTTGAGCAACACTAGCTCAGTGTGGATATAAAGAGTAGCGCAACCATTGGGTTCGCTCTTAACACACTAAATAGTGATAAAGATTTAAGCGGCACTAGCTCAGTTGGTAGAGCGCAACCTTGCCAAGGTTGAGGTCATCGGTTCGAACCCGATGTGCCGCTCCAAATTTAAAACTTTAACTAATACCAAGTAGTTGAAGTTGAGCTGCACTAGCTCAGCGTGGAAGAACACAGCGCTCAATAGTGATAAAAATTAAGCGGCACTAGCTCAGTGTGGATATAAAGAGTAGCGCAACCTTTGGCTAAGCTCTCAACACATTAAATAGTGATAAAGATTTAAGCGGCACTAGCTCAGTGTGGTTACAAAGAGTAGCGCAACCTTTGGTTAGACTCTCGACACACTATATAGTGATAAAGATTAAGCGGCACTAGCTCAGTTGGTAGAGCGCAACCTTGCCAAGGTTGAGGTCATCGGTTCGAACCCGATGTGCCGCTCCAAATTAAAGCCCTGCATCATTGATGCGGGGCTTTTTTTTGCCTGTTGTTTTATGGTCAATCAAATACTCACGCGGTTGATGGTGGGTTAATACCAATCGTACTAAGTAACTGTTCATTCTATCTGGTTAAAATACTCGATCACTGCGTTAGAATTTTTGATTGTAGAATAACTACTTATCAAAAATTCTGTCTTATTCTCGAGTATTTTTCCTGCGTTATTTCTGATCACTTACTTAGTGTGATTGGTATAAGCTTGTGTTTAACGTAAGCATTTTGCTGAGCATAAAAGGGTGGGTGATGAATCAAGTAGAACAAGTTCAAACAGCTTTACGCGAATATGCTGAGCCAGAATAAGCGGCTTACTTGCCAAAGTTTTTTCAAGCATTGCCAGGTGGTTATGGCGAAGGTGATCAGTTTTTAGGTGTTCGTGTGCCTAATACTAGAAGGGTTGCCAAAGCCTATCCTTTACCTCTAGAGGAGCTCACAGACTTAATCTCTTCTGCCTTTCATGAGGAGCGCTTTTTTGCCTTGGTAGTAATGTGTCAACATTATCAAAAAGCGAAAAATCATCAGCAACAACAAGCGGTGTTGGCGTTTTACCAGCGCTACATAAAGTATGTGAATAATTGGGATTTGGTTGACTGCTCTGCGCCTAAAATTGTTGGCCCTTATATCTGGCAGCATCAAGATTGGGAGCTGCTTGAGCAATTCGCTAGCAGCAGTAGTATGTGGCAGCAACGTATTGCTATGGTGAGTTGCTTTTACTATATACGCCAAAATGATGTTGATTTAACAATTACGCTAGCAAAGCGTTTTCATACCCATGCTCACCCCTTAATGCACAAAGCGGTGGGCTGGATGCTGAGAGAGCTGGCCAAGCGAGATAAGCCAGCGGTAGAGGCATTTTTGCAACAGCACCTTAGCGAACTGCCCAGAGAGCTGCTTCGCTATAGCATTGAGCATTTTGACGAACCGCTTCGCCAATCTTATTTAAGCGGCTCTATTCTCGAATCTTAATTAGCTTTGATGTTGGGCGTACATAGCTGCGCCAACAATGCCGGCTTGGTTTAAGCCCTGTGCAGGCAATGCTTCAGCTTTTAGATTGAGCTGCGCTTGGTACTTTTCGAATTTTTTACTGGCACCGCCACCAATAATGAAGCAATCGGGCGACATTAAAAACTCGAGGCGCTGTAGGTAAAGGTTGAAGCGCTTGCCCCATTTCTTCCAGCTTAGCTCTTCTGCTTCGCGGACTCTGGCGCTGGCATAGTGCTCGGCTACTCGCCCTTCCAAAATAATATGGCCAAACTCGGTGTTGGGAAGCAATTCGCCATTCACAAACACTGCGCTACCTAAGCCGGTGCCAACGGTAATAATCACTACCACACCTTGGTGTTGGTGACCTGCGCCAAAGGCCATTTCGGCCATACCGGCCGCATCGGCATCATTCACTACATAACACGGGCAGTCGGTATATTCAGCGAATAGGGCTTCAACGTTGGTGCCAATCCAGCTTTTATCAATATTAGAGGCAGTTTGGGCAACCCCGTGGTGAACCGTTGCAGGAAAGCCGCAACCAATAGGACCTTGCCAAGAGAAATGCTCAACCATCTGCTTTAAGCTTTGGGCTACTGCTTTGGGCGTGGCAGGTTGTGGGGTGGCAATACGGTGACGCTCGCTAATAAGCTCGCCAGTGGTAGAATCTACGATGGTTGCCTTTATGCCGGTGCCACCAATATCAACGCCAAGTAAGTGCATGAGCTGCTTCCATTTTATTTGTTCTTAAAAAGTGTAACAGAACTTATTCTACTGATGCATTAAGCATCACGAGTTAATCCTTTTTCTATAATACGGATCAAACGTGCGGTTTTGCGAGAAGCTTTTGCCGCTTTATTCTGTTGTTGCTCTATTGCCCAATTAACGTGGTGTTGGGCAACGGCTTCAAGCCCTTGCTTGGCGCTTAGCTCGTCAATAGCTTGTTGTGAATAGGCGGCGTTGCCTAAGGCAATCGCGATATTACGTAGCCACTGTTGATAGCCGATCCGACGAATTGGCGAGCCTTCAGTTTTCTTTAAAAACTCTTCTTCGGTCCATGCAAATAGCGCTAATAGTGTTGGTTGATCCAGTTGTTCTCGGGCAGCAAAATCGGCTTCTTGAGTTAGCTGGGCGTAGCGATTCCAGGGGCAGGTAAGTTGACAATCGTCGCAACCGTAGATGCGATTGCCCATTAGCGGTCGTAATTCTTCATCTATGATCCCATCGTATTCAATGGTGAGATAAGAAATACAGCGACGTGCATCCACTTGGTAGGGTTCAACAATGGCTTGCGTGGGACAAATGGTGATGCAGGCAACACAATCACCACATTGCTCGTCTACTGGTTGGTCTATGGGCAGGGGTAAATCTACAAACAACTCTCCTAAAAAAAACCACGAACCAGCATCTTGGTTGATGATTAAGCTATGTTTACCAGTCCAACCTAAGCCTGCTTTAGTGGCCAGTTGGCGCTCCATTACCGGGGCTGAGTCGACAAATGGGCGCATATTTAGCTGCTGTTGGCAGTAATCATTAATCGCTTTTCCCAGTTGGTTTAGCCGCTTGCGCATTAGCTTATGGTAGTCGCGCCCTACCGCATAACGGCTAATATATGCCTGATCGCTGGCGCTGAGGCTTTGGGCAAACTTAGCGTCCTCTGGTAGGTAATCCATGCGCACCGAAATGATCCGTTGAGTGCCTTCATGTAGCTGCTCTGGATGTTTGCGAAGCTCAAGGTTACGGGCTAAATAGTCCATTTCTCCGTGGTAGTTTTTTGCCAGCCATTGCTCAACATCTTGATGATGTTGACTGAGATCCACATCTGTTATGCCGATCTGCTGAAAACCTAGCGATTTAGCGGTTAGCTTGATATGTTGAACCAGCTGTTTTAGGTCGATTTCGGATAGTAGGGACATGGCTCCAGAGCACCGATTGTTTTCGCACAGTTTACCACAGAGTTTATGGCGCGCCGAAGTGGTGAAACGCCAAGAAGCAGTGCTGGCTGAGCAGCAAGGTATTAGCTTGTATTCTTTGATGGATCAGGCGGGGTTGGCTGCCTTTAAACTGATGCAGTGCCAATGGCCCAATGCCAAGCGTATTTTGGTATTAGCGGGCGGTGGCAATAACGGGGGAGATGCCTTGGTGGTTGCGCGGTTGGCCAAGCAAGCTGGTAAAGAGGTAAAAGTGCTTGCCTTAGGTGATTTAAACCGAATGCCTAGTGAAGCACAACAAGCCTTAACTGCCTGGCAAGCCGAGGGCGGACAGCTTGATCTTAATAAACAATTTGATTGGCCTTGTGATGTGATTATTGATGGCGTGTTGGGCATTGGCTTAAACAGTGATGTGCGAGCGCCATTGCAAGCGCTGTTTGCTCAAGTCAATCAAAGTGGCGTGCCAGTACTTGCCTTAGATTTACCTTCAGGTTTATCTGCAGATACCGGAAAGCTGTTAGGCAGTGCGATAAAAGCTAGCGCTACGATTTGTTTTATCGCTGCCAAGCAAGGCTTGTTTACCGGGCAAGCACCTGAATATGTTGGCAAGTTGCTATTTGCCGGTTTGGGGCTAAGTGATTTGTTCGAGCAACAAAATACTACTGAAGTTAGCCGCGCAGATTATGCTCAGTTACGCTCGATGCTTGCGCCTAGGGCAAAAACAGCTCACAAGGGTAGTTGTGGCCGAGTGACTTTAGTAGGCGGTAATACTGGAATGTCCGGCGCTATTCGCATGGCTGCCGAAGCCTGTTTACGCACTGGTGCTGGCTTGGTTAATGTATTTACTCAGGCGCAAAATCAGTCGGTGGTGAGTAGCGGACGACCAGAGTTAATGGTTGCAGCAGTGACTAAGCATTCTCTGCAGCTGCTAGATAGGAGTTTAATCCAGGCTAGCTGTAAGGTGATAGGTCCCGGCTTGGGACAAGATGAGTGGGCGCAAGCGCTGTTTTCAGCTGTATTAAGTGAGGACAAAGCCTGCATAGTAGATGCCGATGCACTTAATCTGTTGGCTAAAGCACCGATGCAGCATGAGCAATGGGTACTAACTCCACACCCAGGTGAGGCAGCGCGTTTGTTGAATTGCTCTGTGGCAGAAGTAGAAAGTGATAGAATTGTCGCTGCTCAAAACATACAGCGCTGTTTTGGCGGTGTATGTGTATTAAAAGGTGCCGGCACCGTTGTAGCAGGCGCGCAAGGACAAGTGAAAATTTGTACTGTAGGTAACCCCGGCATGGCTTCGGGCGGGATGGGAGATGTTTTGTCTGGTATAATCGGCGGCTTAATCGCCCAATTTGCAGCCAAGCACTCATTGTTTGATATTGCCTGCCTTGGGGTGTGTATTCATGGTATGGCTGCAGATGAAGCTGCAGAACAGGGAGAAAGAGGCATGCTGGCCTCAGATCTAATGCCTTTTATAAGACAACTAGTGAATCCAAAATTGTAATGAAAACGTGGCATATTGAATTAGCTGACGCAGAACAAACGGTAGCTTTAGGCGCATTATTGGCTAAAGCTTGTCAGCAGGCATCAGTTATTTATTTAGAAGGTGATTTAGGCGCTGGGAAAACCACTTTAACCCGTGGTTTTATTCAAGGTAAAGGCCACACCGGTAAGGTAAAAAGCCCAACCTACACCTTAGTTGAACCTTATGAATTAGGTGAGTGGCGAGTCAATCATTTTGATTTGTACCGTTTGGCCGACCCTGAAGAGCTAGAATTTATTGGTATTCGCGATTACTTTGCCGACGATTGTTTGTGTTTGGTGGAGTGGCCTGAAAAGGGGCTGGGCTTTTTACCAGCAGCAGACTTGTTGGTTGAGCTAGCTTATCGAGGCGAGCAGCGCAGTGCTCAAGTGAAAGCATTGAGCGAGCAAGGACAAAAAGTAGTGGAGTGGTTGAGTCAACATGCAGGGTAGTTTTAGATTAAGTCGCTGGATAGGCTTAGGATTGTATTTGCTTTGTGGGCTGGCAATGGCCAGTAGCGATGTATCTGGGGTGCGTGTTTGGAGCGGCCCAGATAACACTCGTATTGTATTGGATTTATCTGGCGCGCCACAGTTTAGCCATTTCAACTTAAGTAAACCCAACCGCCTTGTCTTGGATCTCTCCGCTAGTAAAATGCTCAGTGATTTGAGTAAAGTCCCCTTATCTGGCGACTTGGTTAAAAAAATCCGTCCTAGTACCCCAAAGGCTAAAGGCGATTTTCGCTTGGTTATTGAGCTTTCACAAGCGGTTAATCCTACTGTATTTGCCCTTAAGCCTACCGGAAATTATGGCCATCGCTTGGTGATAGACTTGCCGGACAAAGCCGGTAGCGCACAAATTAAAAAGCAACAACAGCAGATTTCTAAAGCTAAAACGCAGCAACAGTTAGCGGGCAACCGTGACATTATTATTGCTATCGATGCTGGTCATGGTGGGGAAGACCCCGGTGCCATCGGCAACAAAAGAACCTACGAAAAACACATCACGCTGGCTATCGCTAAGCGTGCACAACGCCTTATTAATCAAGAGCCCGGTTTAAAAGCGGTGTTGATTCGAGAAGGTGACTACTTTGTTAATCTAAATAAACGCTCGCAAATAGCGCGCAAAAACAAAGCCGACTTTTTGGTGTCGATTCATGCTGATGGATTTACCTCCTCTCAACCAAAAGGCGCGTCGGTTTGGGTGGTCTCTACTCGCCGGGCAAAAAGTGAAGTAGGTAGACATTTAGAGCAGCATGAAGCTGAGTCTGACCTTTTGGGTGGTGTGGGCGAAGTAATGGGCAGTGTGGAAAATGATGCTCATCTTAACTTCGCTTTGATTGATATGCAGATGGACTACTCAATGAACACCGCTTATGAAGTGGCTAAAAAAGTATTGGGTGAGCTAGGCAAAGTAACCTCGCTACATAAAAAACGTCCCGAGCATGCCAGCCTAGCAGTGCTTAAGTCGCCAGACATTCCTTCTATTTTGGTGGAAGCCGGTTTCATTACCAACCACAAAGAAGAAAAGTTACTAAAAACGGGTAATCACCAAGAAAATATTGCCAAGGCGGTAGTGAAAGGCATTAAAGCCCATTACCGTACTAAGCCTTTGGCGGGCACTTTGTATGCGCAAACCTATGGCGTGCGTAAGCATACCGTGAGAAAGGGCGAGTCTTTATCGGTGTTGGCTGCTCGTTACAATACCAGCGTTGCGGGTTTGAAAAAGGCCAACAAACTAACTTCAAATACCTTGCGTATCGGTCAAGTGCTGACCATCCCAAATAGTTAATTCGATGCCTATTCAAATATTGCCAGCGCAGCTGGCTAACCAAATTGCCGCCGGAGAAGTGGTAGAACGTCCTGCTTCGGTAGTTAAAGAGCTAATTGAAAACTGCCTTGATGCCGGCGCAACACGTATCGATATCGAAATTGATAAGGGTGGCGCAAAGCGCATACTAATTCGCGACAACGGCAGCGGCATTGCTAAAGAGCAGTTGGGTTTAGCGCTTAGTCGCCATGCAACCAGCAAAATAGACAGCCTTGATGATTTAAGTGCGATAGCCACCTTGGGTTTTCGCGGTGAAGCCTTGGCAAGTATTAGCTCGGTTTCTCGCTTAAGTTTAAGTTCTCGTACTGCTGAGCAAGAACAAGCTTGGCAAGCTCAAGCTGCTGGCCGTGACATGCAAGTTAGTTTGCAACCTTGCGCTCATCCTATTGGCAGTTCGGTAGAAGTGCTCGATTTGTTTTTTAATACGCCTGCACGACGCAAGTTCTTACGTACTGAGAAAACCGAGTTTTCGCACATTGACGAGCTGTTGAAGCGTTTAGCCTTAAGCCGTTTTGATGTGGCGCTGAGTTTAAAACACAATGGCAAATTAATCCGTCAGTATCGCATAGCCACAGACTTGGATAAGCAGCTGAAGCGAGTAAGCACGGTATTTGGTGCTCCTTTTGCCAATCACTGTTTGCATTTAGATAATCAACATGACCAATTACGTTTACACGGTTGGTTAGGTTTACCGGAAGTGGCACGAGCGCAAAACGACCAGCAGTATTTTTATGTGAATGGTCGAATGATGCGCGACAAGTTGCTACAACACGCTATTCGCCAAGCATTTGCAGCCTATTTACCCGATGAACAATATGCCAGTTACGTATTGTTTTTGGAGTTGCCATTAGACCAAGTAGATGTGAATGTGCATCCGGCTAAGCATGAAGTGCGCTTTCATCAAGCCCGTTTGGTGCATGACTACATCGTACAAGTATTGGCATCAGCCTTAAGCCAAATACCGGCCCATAATCACACTGGCGAACTGCCGGTTTGCCAAGATGAACCAATAAATGAAATATTCGCTCCACCACTAGCGCAAGTTGCTCATAGCTACACCAGCGCAGCTCCTGCCACGCCGAGAGTGAGCGAAGGTCGCCAGAGCTATCAGTCAAGCTTACAGCGAGCTGATAAGCCGCGAACCTCAGAATTATCCGCTAATCATCAGTGGTTGAGCAGTTCTGTCGATTTCACTCGTGAAGCAGCTAGAGCTGACTCTGCTAGCCAAGTGAGTTCCGTGAGTGCGAAGCCACAGGCCGCTGCGCTTTATCCTTTGCATTTAGTTGAAAACACCTATTTGTTAGCGCGTATTGGCGAGAAGCTCATATTGCTAGACCTTTGGGCTTGCCAGCAACACTTGGCCTATACCCAAGCAATGCAACAGTGGCCGCAAGGCTTAGATAGCGTTCCTTTACTATTGCCGCTAAAGCTAGCTTTAGATGAGCCGACGCATCTTTTACTAAGCCAACAACAAGAAGCACTGCGGCGTATTGGCTTTGTGTTTAATATTGCTAACAAGCAGCAAGTTATCGTGGCTCAAGTGCCAAAGTTGATACGCAAAGCTGACTTTGCTCAGTTAATCCCAAGTTTATTAACGGCAATGAGTCAGCTTCCGGATTCAGAATGGCAGCAAGCCGAAGCCTTGTTAAGTGGGCTAATTAAGCTACAAAGCAAACCTAAAGAGCACACTTGGCAACAGGCGATAGAGTTAAGCCAACAATTGCATAGTCACTATCCGAGTCAACTGCCTAAGCATCTTTGGCGAGCGGTTGATTTAAGTGCCAGCATCGAGAGTTTTAATCATGACAACTAGCCTGCCTGTTATTACGTTGATGGGGCCTACAGCTTCAGGAAAAACCGCTTTAGCTATTCAGCTTCATCAGCAAATGGGCGCTGAATTGGTTAGTGTTGACTCTGCATTAATCTATCGTGGAATGGATATCGGCACCGCTAAGCCAACTGCCGAAGAACAGCAGCAAGCCCCACATGCTCTGATTGATATTTGCGATCCTACTGAAGTGTATTCAGCCGCCGATTTTCGCCGCGATGTTCTAGAGCAAATTGATGCCATTCATGCGCGTGGTAATGTCCCGCTGTTGGTGGGCGGCACCATGTTGTATTTTAAAGCCTTAGTGGACGGCATTGCTGATTTGCCAGAAGCTGATGCAGCCTTACGCAGTGAGATTCAGCAGCAAGCAGCAGACGGTTCTTGGGAAACTTTGCATCAAGAACTTAGCCAATACGATCCCACCTCCGCAGCAAGGATCAATGTAAACGATCATCAGCGCTTAATGAGGGCGGTTGAAGTATATCGTTTAACCGGTAAATCTCTGACTGAGATTAATAATCAACCGCTTGCCCCTTTACCTTATAAAATCCATCAGTTTGCTATAGCGCCGAAAGAAAAAGCCCAACAGCACCATCTCATAGAAGTGCGGTTTAAGATGATGTTGGAACTTGGCTTTGAAGCCGAGGTCAAATCGCTGATGCAGAGGGGGGATTTAGATTTAAGTTTGCCGTCTATGCGGAGCGTTGGGTATCGCCAAATGTGGCAATATCTAAGTGGCGAGATGGATTATGATGAAATGGTATTTCGTGGCGTAGTGGCTACGCGGCAACTGGCTAAAAAACAAATGAATTGGTTAAAAAGCTGGTCAGATCTCACTTGGTTACAGAGTGGTGATCCAAGAAATAACAAAATAATTACTAATTCGCTAAGTGATACTTGAAATTGTCGCTATAAGGCTCCAAGTTAGTGGTATATAATCGAATTTGATCTATGCCAATTAATTAATAAGAAAAAAGGAACAATAACATGGCGAAGGGGCAATCATTACAAGACCCATTTTTGAATGCGTTACGACGTGAGCGTATTCCCGTTTCAATTTATTTAGTAAACGGTATTAAATTGCAAGGCCAAGTTGAATCATTTGATCAGTTTGTCATCTTGTTGAAGAACACTGTCAGCCAGATGGTATACAAACATGCTATCTCTACTGTGGTACCAGCTCGCGCTGTTCCACACCATACCCCAGTATCTGACGACTCGAAGAACGACGAATAGCATTTGCGAAGGCTTATCAGCCTTGGTAATTGCCAAGGAGTAAAATAGCTTGTTTGACCGTTATGAAGCAGGTGAACAAGCCATCTTAGTACATGTAAATTTTAGTGACGAAGATGAGCGAGAAGACCTGGAAGAGCTGAAGATGTTAGTCAGCTCTGCAGGCGTAAATGCGGTGGCTACCATCACCGGTAGCCGAGTTTCTCCCCACCCTAAGTACTTTGTAGGTGCCGGAAAAGCAGAAGAAATCGCAGAATTAGTGAAAAGTGCCCAAGCGGATGTGATTATTTTTAATCACGCTTTATCGCCAGCACAGGAGCGGAACTTAGAAATGCTCTGTGAGGCGCGGGTTTTAGATCGTACCACCCTCATTTTAGATATTTTTGCCCAACGCGCGCGAACCCACGAAGGTAAGTTGCAAGTTGAGCTAGCGCAATTGCGCCATATGTCGACCCGATTAATACGCGGCTGGACTCACCTAGAAAGACAAAAGGGCGGTATCGGTTTACGCGGCCCAGGTGAAACTCAGTTAGAAACCGATCGACGTTTATTGCGTGCGCGTATTAAACAAATTCAACAGCGTTTAGAAAAGGTTGGTAAACAACGAGAGCAGGGCAGAAGAGCAAGGCAACGTGCCGAGTTACCCACTGTCTCCTTAGCTGGCTACACCAATGCAGGTAAGTCGACCTTGTTTAATCGAATTACTGAATCTAAGGTTTATGCCGCAGATCAGTTGTTTGCAACCCTAGATCCAACACTACGGAAAATCGATATTGAGGACGTAGGTAAGGTGATACTTGCCGATACTGTGGGCTTTATACGCCACCTTCCTCATGACTTAGTGGCGGCTTTTAAAGCCACCCTAACCGAAACCCGTGAAGCTCAGCTATTATTACATGTGATTGATTGTAGTGATGAAAGAATGGCTGAAAACGTTGAGCAGGTTGAGGTAGTATTAGATGAAATAGGGGCAGGAGAGATCCCTTTCTTGCAGGTCTACAATAAAGTAGATCAACACCCTGATATGAGTCCGCGCATTGAGCGTGATGACCAAGGTTTACCCCAAAAAGTGTGGGTGTCGGCGTTAACGGGAGAAGGTTTGCCTTTGTTGTTTAAGGCAATCAGCGAGCGTTTGGTCGGTGATATGGTTAACCACACTTTACGTTTGCCTCCTAGCGAAGGGCGCTTGCGTAGTCGTCTGTATCAGTTAGACTGCGTAGCAGGTGAACGTTTAGACGATGAAGGAAATATCGTTGTAGATATCCGACTTGATGCTATTGCATGGCAACGGTTAGATAAACAGTTCGACCATAGTTTGGAAAGTTTTATTGCTCAATGTGAGTAGGCATTAACTTTAATTTCTGGAGACACAGATGGCCTGGAATGAGCCTGGCAACAAAGGTGGCGGCGGTGACCGTGACCCTTGGGGCAATAACAATAAGAATGGTAATCAGGGTCCGCCTGATTTAGATGAAGTAATTACTAAGCTAAGCCGTAAGTTTGGTGGCATTTTTGGTGGTGGTAAAAAGCCATCATCTGGTGGCAGCAGCGGTGGTGTGAGTGGTTTTGGCATTGCTGTAGTAGTGGTCATCTTGGCTGTTATTTGGGTAGCTAGCGGTTTCTACACCATTAAAGAAGCTGAAAAGGGCGTAATTCTTACCTTTGGTAAATACGATCCTGAATCAGGTTTGGTAGATTCTGGTTTGAACTGGAAAGCTACCTTTGTTCAAGAAGTGATTCCAGTGAACGTAGAGGCTATTCGTTCTTTACCAGCATCGGGCTTTATGCTGACTGAAGACGAAAACGTTGTACGCGTTGAAATGGATGTACAGTACAAAGTGGTTCGTCCACATGCTTACCTGTTTAGTGTAACTGCGCCAGATGATAGCTTGGCACAAGCTACCGACAGTGCCTTGCGTTACGTGATTGGTCACACCACCATGGATGATATTTTAACCACGGGTCGTGAAGTTGTGCGTAGCGAAACCGAAGCCTTATTAAACAAAATCATCGAACCTTACAATTTAGGTATTGAAGTGGTTGACGTGAACTTCCTGCCGGCTCGTCCGCCAGAAGAAGTTAAAGATGCCTTTGATGACGCAATTTCTGCACAAGAAGATGAGCAGCGTTTCATTCGTGAAGCTGAAGCTTATCAACGTGAAATTGAACCACGAGCACGTGGTCGAGTTCAGCGTATTGAGCAAGAAGCCCAAGGTTATCAAGAGCAGATTGTATTACGTGCTCAAGGTGAAGTGGCTCGTTTTGAGCAATTGCTTCCAGAGTACGAAAATGCGCCAGACGTAACTCGCCACCGTTTATACCTAGAGACGATGGAAGAGATTTACGGTAAGTCGAACAAAGTGCTGATTGATGCTTCAAATAACAGCAACATGCTTTACTTGCCTATCGACAAGCTAATGGAGCAAGGCCAGCAGCCTACTCAACGTAAATCTAGCTCGGGCAACAAACCATCTACTATAAGTTCAGAGCCTGCTAGCTCGATTCCGTCGCGCCCTTCGTCGATTCGAAGCAGTGACCGCTCTAGTTCGGGGAGAAACTAAGCCATGAAACAATTAGCTATTTTTGGCATTATTTTAGCCTTGTTGGTGGGTTACTCGTCGGTATTTGTAGTGAACGAAGGCGAGCGCGGTATTGTAATTCAGTTTGGTAAAGTAAAACGTACCGCTGATGGCGCAACCAAGGTTTACCCACCGGGTTTACAGTTTAAGGTTCCATTTATTGATTCTGTGCGTACTTTAGATGCACGTATTCAAACTTTAGATGGCAACGCTGACCGTTTTGTAACCTCTGAGAAAAAAGACTTAATTATTGATTCTTACGTGAAATGGCGAATCGCTGATTTTTCACAATTCTACCTATCAACAGGTGGTTCAGTACTTCAAGCTGAGTCTCTGTTAACGCGTAAGATTAACAATGGTCTTCGTAGCGAAATTGGTGCGCGTACTATTCGCGATATCGTATCTGGTGAACGTGGCCAAGTAATGGAAGATGCGCTTAAACGTATGGCGCGCTCTTCTGAGATTGGTATCGAAGTTACCGATGTGCGTATTAAGCAAATCAACTTACCTGATGAAGTAAGTAGTAGTATTTACCAACGGATGCGTGCAGAACGTTTAGCAGTAGCTAAAGAGCACCGTTCGCAAGGTCAAGAGCAAGCCGAAATTATTCGCGCTAACGTTGACCGCCGTGTAAATGTATTGCTGGCCGATGCAGATAAGCGTGGTCGCGAAATGCGTGGTGAAGGTGATGCTACAGCCGCTAAAATTTACGCAGACGCTTATACTAAGAACCCAGAGTTCTATAAGTTCTGGCGTAGCTTAATGGCTTATCGCACCAGTTTCGATAACGGTGGAGACGTAATGGTGCTAGAACCAGATAGCGAATTCTTCCGTTATATGAAAGAACCTGCGAAACAATAATACTGAGGGCCCAGTTAACGCTGGGCTTTTTTATGACAGATTCTGTATTACTTGCATTGGCTCTAGTGTGCCTTATCGAAGGCCTAGGGCCTTTATTGTTTCCTAAGCGTTGGAAACGTCTACTAAAAACATTATCGGAAGCGCCGGCGAGTAATATTCGGCAAATTGGACTCGGCTTAGTGGGTGTTTCTATTATACTCTTGTATGTGATTAATCTTTGACCTTGGCACATAAAATCGGTATAACATGCACCCCTTGACTGTCCGATTTCTGCTAGAATCGCTTTTTAACTGAGACGACAAAAGACAATGGGAAAGAACGTAGTGATCCTTGGCTCCCAATGGGGAGACGAAGGCAAGGGTAAGATCGTAGACTTACTTACCGACAAATCAAGCTATGTGGTGCGCTATCAAGGCGGTCACAATGCTGGTCATACCTTAGTTATTGACGGTGAAAAAACTGTCCTCCACTTAATACCATCTGGTGTACTTCGCGATAACGTTACCTGTGTAATTGGTAATGGCGTGGTATTAGCACCTGATGCGCTATTTAAAGAAATGGCTATGCTCGAAGAGCGCGGCGTTCCTGTAAAAGAACGCTTGGTGATCAGTGAAGCTTGTCCTCTAATTTTGCCTTACCATGTTGCACTAGACATGGCGCGCGAAAAAGCGCGTGGTAAAAACGCTATTGGTACTACTGGTCGTGGTATCGGTCCAGCTTATGAAGATAAAGTTGCTCGTCGCGGTTTACGTGTTGGCGATTTGTTCGACATGGAGCAATTTGCTACCAAGCTAAAAGAAGTGATGGAGTACCATAACTTCCAACTTAATCATTACTACGACGCGCCAAGCGTAAGTTATGAAGAAGTGCTTGAGCAAATGACTAAGATGGCGCCAGTAATTACGGCTATGGTAACAGACGTTACTGACTTGCTAGACAAGGCTCGTCGTCGTGGTGACTCAATTATGTTTGAAGGTGCTCAAGGCACTTTATTAGACATTGACCACGGAACCTATCCGTTTGTTACTTCATCAAACACTACTGCGGGTGGCGTAGCTACAGGTAGTGGTTTTGGTCCTTGCCATTTAGATTATGTTTTGGGCATTACTAAGGCTTACACCACGCGTGTGGGTTCTGGTCCTTTCCCAACAGAGCTTGATGATGACATCGGCCAACACTTAGGTGTGAAAGGTCATGAGTTTGGTGCAACCACTGGCCGTAAGCGTCGTTGTGGTTGGTTAGACGCAGTAACAATGCGTCGCGCAGTACAAATTAACAGCCTGTCAGGTTTGTGTTTAACCAAACTAGATGTGCTAGATGGCTTGGAAGAGTTAAAGATTTGTACCGGTTACAAAATGCCTAATGGCGATGTACTGTCTGTACCGCCTATGGCAGCTGAAGGTTACGAAGTGGCTGAGCCTGTGTATGAATCAATGCCTGGTTGGTCGGAGAACACCTTTGGTGTAACTGCTCGCGAGCAACTGCCACAAGCAGCATTAAACTACATAGCGCGCATTGAAGAGCTATTAGAAGTGCCGGTTGACATTATTTCAACTGGCCCAGATCGCGTAGAAACTATTATTTTACGCCATCCTTTTGCTTAATTAATGTTGAGCTAATAAAAAGGCTGCCCTTAGGCAGCCTTTTTTGTATCCATTTATTAAAACTAGCTAAGCGGCGCGGTCGGCTGCGATATTGGCTAGGCTCATAAGCGCTTGCTTGTAGTCACTGTCAGCAATCAAGGCTAAAGCGTCAATCGCTTTTTGTGCTTCTTCAGCTGCGCGCTCTCGGCAGAAATCAAGTGCCTTGGTTTTGTCTAAAATCGCTAATATCTCGTCGAGTTGGTCGCGTGAGCCACCTTGTTTAATGGCTTCGCTAATTAGCGCCTTATCGGCTGGCTCAGCTTGTTCCATGGCGTAGATAAGCGGTAGGGTTGGCTTACCTTCTGCTAGGTCGTCACCCACGTTTTTGCCCATCTCAGCTTGGTCTGCAACATAATCCAATACGTCATCCATAATTTGAAATGCTGTGCCTAGGTATTTACCATAGTCTTGCATTGCAAGTTCTATCTCAGCGCTTTGTTCACCAATTACTGCTGCTAAGCGAGTGGCCGCCTCAAACAGTTTGGCTGTTTTGCAGTAAATAACTTCAAAGTAACGTGCTTCATCGGTATCAGGGTCGTTGCAGTTAATTAGCTGTAATACTTCACCTTCAGCAATAACATTGGTGGCATCCGCTAGTATGTCCATCACTTTAAGGTTTTGCAGTTGGGTCATTAACTGGAAAGAGCGTGAGTAGAGGAAGTCGCCAACTAATACACTGGCTGCGTTGCCAAAGCGTGCATTAGCAGTATCTTTACCGCGGCGTAACTCGGACTCATCAACTACATCATCGTGTAAGAGAGTAGAGGTATGAATGAATTCAATAATGGCCGCAAGTTTGATGTGTTGATCTTGCTGATAACCTAAAGCTCGCGCTGCCAATACGGCTAGCAAAGGTCGGATCCTTTTGCCACCACTATTTACAATATAAAAAGAGATTTGGTTTATAAGGGCCACATCTGATTCGAGTTCTTTAAAGATAAGCTCGTTTACCGCAGACATGTCTTGATCAGACAGCTTTTTTATCGCATCCAATTGCATAATTTCTTATTAGAGGTTGTTGCCGATGATTCAGCAATATTATGGTGATAATTTAATGCTGTAATAGTATCTCAATTCCTTTGTTTAAGCAGCTTTCACCGCTTAAAATTCTTGGCCTTGCGTGATTTTTAAACTTTTTTGAAATTCCCCTTGCGGGAACAGATCTTTTTCCGTAGAATCCGCCGTCATTGTTGAGAATTATAGACACCTTGAAATATCAGGTGTAAGCGGAGTTTGAAGAAAATGTACGCGGTTATCCTAAGTGGTGGTAAACAGCACCGTGTGGCCGAAGGTCAAACACTTCGCCTTGAGAAACTAGACGTTGAGACTGGTAACACAGTTGAATTTGATAACGTATTACTAGTTGCTAATGGCGAAGACGTTAAAGTAGGCGCACCTTATGTAGATGGTACCAAAGTAACAGCTGAAGTTGTTTCACATGGTCGTGGCGATAAAGTTAAAATCGTTAAGTTCCGTCGTCGTAAGCATTCACGTAAGCAACAGGGCCACCGTCAGTGGTTCACTGAAGTTCGCATTACAGGCATTAACGGTTAATTTAGAGGAAAATACTCATGGCACATAAAAAGGCTGGTGGTAGTACTCGTAACGGTCGCGATTCGGAAAGCAAACGCCTAGGTGTTAAGCGTTTCGGTGGCGAGTCTGTATTAGCGGGTAGCATTATTGTTCGTCAACGTGGTACTAAGTTCCACGCTGGCTCTAACGTTGGTATCGGTAAAGACCATACTCTTTTCGCAACTGCCGAAGGCAAAGTGAAATTTGAAGTTAAAGGTCCTAAAAACCGTAAGTTTGTAAGCATCGAAGCTGAATAAACGTCCAACTCGATATTTGAAAAGCCCCGCAACTGCGGGGCTTTTTTTTTCCAAGAAACCACTATTTCGCTTACGAAGTAGGCGTGGTGCATTATAGTTAAGCGATAATGCTGGAGTGAAAAATGAAATTTGTAGATGAAGCGGTAATTAAAGTAGACGCAGGTGACGGCGGCAACGGCACCATTAGTTTCCGTCGCGAGAAGTATGTTCCGCGTGGCGGTCCTGATGGTGGTGATGGCGGAGATGGCGGCAGTGTATATTTAGTTGCCGATGAAAACCTAAACACCTTGATTGATTACCGCTTTGAACGTTTTCATAAAGCAGAGCGTGGCGAAAATGGCCAGGGTTCTAATTGTACTGGTAAGCGTGGTGAAGATTTAGAGCTGCCTGTGCCGGTTGGTACGCGAGCGCGTGATCAAGACACTGGAGAGATCCTTGGCGATCTTACCCAACATAAACAACGTTTGTTGGTGGCTAAAGGTGGTTTTCATGGATTAGGTAACACTCGCTTTAAGAGCAGTACTAACCGTGCGCCTCGTCGTAAATCTAACGGTACTCCCGGTGAAGTTCGCAACCTTCAATTGGAGCTATTGCTACTTGCTGACGTAGGCATGTTGGGTTTGCCAAATGCGGGTAAATCTACCTTTATTCGCAGCGTATCTGCAGCTAAACCTAAGGTGGCTGACTACCCATTTACTACACTTATTCCTAATTTAGGCGTGGTACGTCAATCAGAAAACCGCGGTTTTGTTATTGCTGATATTCCCGGTTTGATTGAGGGCGCTGCAGATGGAGCAGGGCTTGGCGTACGTTTCTTGAAGCACCTAGAGCGTTGTCGTGTATTGTTGCATATGGTAGATGTGCTGCCGGCTGATGGTAGCGACCCAGCTGAAAATGCCATCACCATTATCAACGAGTTAGAGCAATACAGCGAAAAGCTATTCGAAAAACCACGTTGGTTGGTATTTAATAAAGTCGACTTAGTGCTTGAAGAAGAAGCTGAAGAGATCCGCCAAAAAGTTATTGAAGCACTAGATTGGCAAGGTGAGGTTTTCTCAATTTCTGCTTTAGAAAACAATGGAACTAAAGACATTTGTAAAGCGATTGGTCAATTTATCGAAACCCTACCTGTGGTAGAAGAAGAAATGGCTGAGCGTGAAGAAGTTAAATTCCAGTGGGATGACTATCATCAACAACAAATCGACAAAGCAAACCAAGAAGATTGGGACGATGAAGACGACGATGATGACTGGGATGATGACGATTATGATGTAGAGGTTATCTACCAGCCATAGTAAGCTATCTGTAGTGGTAGTATTACTTGGATCGTTACATGTTACGCTCATTTAGAAACTCTCCGGAGCCTGTTCAGGCTCCGGTTCGTACTATTTCTCTAGAACAACAAACTCGAATTTGTCGTGTTGCAGTGCAAGCTGGCAGAATCATGCAGCAGCATGGCGCTGAAAGTAAGCTAATTGAAGAAACGACAGTCCGTTTAGGCAAAGCCTTAGGGCTGGATAGCGTAGAGTTGGCAATTACTGCTAATGCGCTGATCCTCACAGGTTTGTCTCAAGGGCGTTGTATTACAACTACTCGCCGAGTGTACGATCGCGGCATTAATATGCATATGGTATGCGAAGTGCAGCGGATCACCATCATGGCAGAAAAGCAGCTATTAGATGTTGATGACGTAGTAAAACGTTTAGAACGCTTACAACCATACAAACATAATCGCTGGTTAGTGGTATTCATGATTGGTATGTCTTGCGCGTGTTTTAGCCGATTATTTGGTGGTGATTGGGCGGTATTTGCAATGACCTTTGTCGCCTCTGCTGTTGCTATGTTGTTTCGCCAAGAAATGGCGCATCGCCACCATAACCCCATTCTTAATTTTGGCATGACCGCCTTTGTGGCGACTACTATCGCCGGTTTAGCGGTACGTTATGATATAGGCAATCAGCCACAAACGGTAATGGCAGCTTCGGTGTTACTGTTGGTACCTGGTTTCCCATTGATTAATGCCGTTTCAGACATGGTAAAAGGTCATATCAGTATGGGGATCTCACGCTGGTTTTTTGCCTCGTTGCTTAGTTTGGGCGTGGCCATGGGAATCGCGTTGTCGATGTGGGCCACTGGCGTAAGCGGGTGGTTATAAGATGATTGAATTACTAGCATTATTAGTTGAAGACGCGCTATTTTCAGCGGTGCCTGCGGTTGGCTTCGCCATGGTGTTTAATGTGCCTACTCGCATGTTAGGCTTTTGCGCAATTGGTGGTGCGTTTGCACATAGCCTAAGAACGTTATGTATTTACTGGGGAGTGCCACTTGAATGGGCAACCTTAGTGGCGTCTACCAGCGTGGGCTTAATTGGCGTTTATTGGTCACGTCGTTACTTAATTCCACGACCTGTATTTACGGTAGCCTCTATCATTCCGATGATTCCGGGTAGCTATGCGTTTACTACCATGGTGGGAATTATTAGCTTATACAGCAATGGTTTTAGTGAACCTTTATTAGCTACCATTATCGAAAATGGTTTAAGAACAATGTTTATTTTAATGGCCTTGAGTTTTGGCTTGGCGATACCATCGGTAGTGATATACCGTGGTCGGCCAATTGTTTAGAGCCCTAAGTTTAAAAAGGTAAAACAGTGAAAGTAGCAATGATAGCCGCAATGGCAAAGCAACGAGTCATCGGCAAAGATAACCAAATGCCTTGGCATTTACCGGCTGATCTTAAGCATTTTAAAGCGGTTACTATGGGCAAGTCGGTTATTATGGGGCGCTTAACTTATCAGTCTATTGGTCGCCCACTGCCGGGTCGATTAAATATAGTGGTAAGTCGCAATGTGGATTTAGTCATAGAGGGGGTTACGGTAGTTAACACCGTTCAGGCGGCTTTAGATTTAGTTAAAGACGAAGCCGAGGTGATGGTTATTGGTGGCGGAAATATTTACCAACAGTGTTTAGCGTTTGCCGATACCCTGTATTTAACCTTTATTGAAAAAGAGGTGGAAGGAGACGCCCACTTCCCAGATTACCAAAAGTATCAATGGCAACAACTTGCTAGCGAAAAGCACCTAGCTGATGAGAAAAATCCTTACAACTATGAGTTTGTTACCTTAGAGCGCGTTTAGTTGCTTATATTTTTGTCTAGGCAATCTTGAGTGTACATGCGCTGGTCTTCCCAGCGCAGCATGGATAAATGATTACCCCATACACAGCCTGTATCTAGCCCAGAGACTAAGTCGTGCTTACTCTTGCCCATTAGCGCAGCCCAGTGCCCAAATACAATATGCGTTTCTTTAAGGTGCTTTCCGGGGATTTCAAACCAAGGTTTTAGGTTAGGGTTAGTATTTTTGTTGGGAGGCAGCTTTGATTCAAAATCAAGGCTAGCATCAGGGAAGCAATAACGCATCCGGGTAAACACATTGATAATGCACCTTAGGCGGTCATATCCCACTAATTCATCACTCCAATGAGCAGGTTCATTACTGTACATATTCTTTAGTAACGACAAGTAGTCATTACCTGAAAGCTGTTTGTGAACTTCCTTGCCGAGTTTGAGTGCTTTGCTGACTTTCCACTTGGGGTAAATGCCCGCGTGCACCATTACTACATCGAAGTCTGGGTGCTTCTTAATTAAGGGTTGTTGGCGCAGCCAATACAGTAATTCGTTTTTGTCGGGGGCTTCGAGTAAATCTTGTATCTTGTCGCGACGTTTAGCCCGGTGAATACCGTTGGCTACCGCTAACAAGTGCAAATCGTGATTACCTAAAACCACCTGAGCAGCGCTGCCTAGCTCCTTAACGAAGCGTAAGGTTTCTAGAGATTTAGGGCCTCGAGCAACTAAGTCTCCAGCGAGCCAGAGTTGATCTTTTTTAGTGGAGAATTTGCACTGTTTTAACAGTGCTTTTAATTCATCCAAGCAACCTTGGATGTCACCAACAAAATAAGTCGCCATGGCTCACCTATAACTAGTGGAGCTTATTTGGAAGTGATAAACGAAACGGTGGGATCTCCGCTTCAAACTCGTTACCAGCTTCGTCAATCAGGGTGTAACTGCCTTGCATTACGCCTACTTCGGTCGCTAACACTGCGCTGCTAGTATAGGAAAAAGGTTTTTCCGGCTTAAGGTGGGGTTGCTTACCCACTACACCGTCGCCTTTCACCTCATTTACTTTACCGTCGCCATCGGTGATTACCCAATGGCGACGCAATAGTTGTAGCGCTTCAGCGCTGCAGTTGCGAATAGTGATGGTGTAAAAAAAAGCGAATTGTTGTTTTTCTGGAACAGAATGCTCAGGTAAAAAACCTGATTCAACTTCAATATCTAAATCATATTCTGGCGTATTACTCATCGCTGCTAGAAGCCTGCAATAACTGATTTTTATCAATGTAATTAGCAATATCACAAAATTGCTGAATAGTTAAATTTTCTGGTCGCAGCGTGGGCTTTAAATCGAGCTCGGCGAGGTGCTCAACCGTAAGTAAATTGCCTAATGCATTACGAATTGTTTTACGGCGCTGATTAAAGGCCTCTTTACACACTCTATCTAGGGTTGCCAATGAGTTCAGCGGATAAAGAGTCGTTTCGTAAGGCTCTAAGCGAACTACCGCTGAATCAACCTTTGGTGGTGGCGCGAACGCTTCAGGCGGTACTTCTAGAGCTGGCATTACATTACATTGCACTTGGGTCATTACACTTAAACGGCCGTACGCTTTGCTATCAGGGCCAGCAGCCATGCGTTTCACTACTTCTTTTTGCAGCATAAAGTGCATATCAGAAATAGCGCTAGTAAAGCTTAATAAGTGGAAAATAAGCGGCGTAGAAATGTTGTAAGGTAAGTTTCCGAATACCCGCATTTTCTGCTCAGGCTTGGCTAACTGCATGAAGTCGAATTTAAGTGCATCAATTTCATGAATAGTTAGTTTGCTAGCTAGCGTTGGGTGCTCGCGTAAACGCTGAGCTAAATCACGGTCTAACTCTACAACTTGTAGGTGGCCAGCAGTAGTAGCAACGGGTTCAGTTAAAGCGCCTAAGCCTGGGCCAATTTCAACCAGGTTTTCTCCTGATTGCGGATAAATAGTCGCTACAATTTGGCTAATAACCGAGTCATTGTTAAGGAAGTTTTGACCAAAACGCTTACGGGCGCGGTGCCCTTGATGAACTTGTTTATTCATGTTCTCGCTCTACCATATCAATGGCTTGTTCGATGGCAGTAATCATACTTCCATGATCGGCTTTACCAGTGCCCGCTAGCTCTAAGGCTGTTCCATGGTCAACTGAGGTTCGTATAAAGGGTAGGCCAAGGGTAATGTTTACTGATTGGCCAAAACCTTTATATTTTAGCACTGGTAGGCCTTGGTCGTGGTACATGGCCAACACTGCATCAGCTTCTGCCAGATATTTATCTTGGAAGAGTGTATCTGCAGGTAATGGACCGATTAAGTTCATACCATGTTGCTCACGCATTTCATCAAGCAAAGGGATAATAATATCTAGCTCTTCGCGACCAAGGTGGCCATCTTCGCCAGCATGGGGGTTTAGGCCACAGACAAATATCTTAGGTTGTTTAATCGCGAACTTGGTTTGCAGGTCGTGATGTAAAATGCTGATAATATTGTGTAGGCGATCGTGAGTGATTGCTTTGGCTACATAGGCTAAGGGCAGGTGAGTGGTTGCTAAGGCAACCCGCAAGCCTTCAGTTGCCAGCATCATTACCACATCGGCAGTACCTGATTGCTGAGCAAAAAATTCGGTATGACCACTAAAAGAGACGCCAGCTTTATTAATAATACCCTTGTGCACGGGACCAGTAACGACCGCAGCAAACTGGCCATTCATGTTGCCATCACTAGCAAATTTTAAGGTATTTAGCACATAGTGGCCGTTGGCCTCATCTAACTGACCTGCTACCGCCGGACTTGCCATAGCAATTGGTGCAACCGTTAAGGTGCCAGCAGCTTGTGGTTTAGCGGCTTGTTCTGGCTGATAAGGGAGTAGGGTAATATCCATTGCCAATTCATTAGCGCGCTCTTTTAGCAAGCGGGGATCGGCAACTACCACTAACTCCATTGGCCAATCACGTTGGCTAATGGCTAGCACTAAATCTGGACCAATACCTGCCGGTTCACCAGGGGTGATGGCTATTCTAGCAACGGCCTTACTCATGCATCACCGTCCAGTATCTCTACGTAGGCTTCTTCACGGAGCTCTTCTTGCCATGATTGAGTTTCTTCATTGAACTTACGATTGAAGATCATCTGATAAGCCCGGTTTTTGCTGGCTTTATTGGTAGTGTCGGTGGTGCGTTTGTCTAGAACTTCCATCAAATGCCAGCCAAAGGTAGAACGGAAAGGTTGGCTTAATTCTCCTACCTCCAAACGGGTTGCAGTGTCTCTAAATGCTGGTACAAATACGCTAGGATCAGACCACCCCAATTCACCACCGCGGACGGCCGAGCCAGGGTCTTCAGAGTATTGGCGTGCTAGCTCTTCAAATGTAACTTCACCTAAGATCAATTGTTGACGGAACTCAGATAGTAAACTCTGCGCCTTTTTATCGCTTAGAATAATCGATGGTTTAATCAGAATATGGCGTGCGTTGACTTCCAAGGTTTCTACTTTTTGTAAACCTTCAGCGTCTAAAACCATAATGATATGTAGACCTGAATCTGTGCGAATAGGGCCCATTACTGATCCTTGGTGCTGGTTTCTAACCACACCCGCAAACAAAGTAGGCATCTCTTCAATGGTCATCCACCCCCAATCACCACCTTCCAAGGCTTTAGGACCTTGTGAATGAGTCATTGCCAATTGATTAAAGTTTTCACCATCTTTAAGCTGTTGAACTAGGTTCTCCGCCAGTTGTTGAGTGGCTTGTTCGTCACTAGAGATACGCAGTAAAATGTGACCAACATGATAGCGAACAGTGCCTTTATCTTGCTCTTCAATCAGTTTCATTAAGGCATCAATTTCTTGCTCTGAAACATTAACTCGACGCTGTACTTGGCTGCGACCTACTTCGCCAAGAACAATTTCGGTGCGAATATCTTCACGAAACTGGTTATAGCTAATGCCTTGCTTGGTTAAGTCATCTAAGAACTCTTCACGGGTTTTGTTTTCACCAGCAATAATGTTGTCGATGGTGTTTTCTAGTTGGCTATCACTAATTCTAATGCCCAGGCGGTCGGCCAATTGAAGTTGCAAGCTCTCCAAAATAAGCCTGTCCATCACTTGTTGCTGTAATTCATCTTGAGGTGGTAGCTCTTGTTCTGCCCCTTTGGCATTGCGCAGAACTTTATTGGTGAGTTCATCAACTTGGCTCTGCGTGATCACATCATTATTGACAATGGCGACAACTTTATCGAGCAATTGCTCTTGAGCCTGAACCAGCCCAGTAGCAAGCATAAACATACTTACACTAAGCAAAATTAATCTTTTCATTTCGTTCCTATCATTACTGCGAGCAAAACGCCGCTTACTCTACCATATTTGGGTTAAAGGTTTTAATTGTTGAGGTAAAAGGGGCGCCCGTATTTGAAATTGCCACCTTCTAGCATTTCTTCTCGGCTACTGGTATCGCTGCCACCTAAGCCTTTAATTTCAAAGTCGAGACGTAGTGAGGTGTCAAACTCGCCCACTCGGTCAACGCCTGAGGAGTCATCCACATAGGTGCTTTGTAAGCCTCGTTGATATGTAAGGCGAATGCCCCAACAACAAGAGTTATATTGCACACCCAAGTAGCTTTCAATACTGCGGTCTAAAATCATATCGCGATAATAACTACCTACAGCAGAAACGCTATCGGTAATAGGCCAAGCAACCTTAGTACCTACTTGGTTTACGTCGCTAACCATGGTTTCAGTGGCTTGCGAATAGCGGTAGTTCATTTGTACCAGCTTTTGCGCTTCAGGGCGCCATTCTATAGCGGCATTAGCCTTGTTAAGTCGACCTTCCAAAGTATCGATTTGAAAGCCGGTATGTCCGTACCAATCTTTTTGAATATTGGCGTCCGCTTCAAAAGCCAGCGCAGAGCTAGAGTTATCAGAGGGCTCACTACCCGGAATTAAGGTGGTACGGCTGGGCTCAAAGTAAATGATTTGACCTAGACTTAAACGCAATGTCTCTTGGTTACTGGGCGATAAAAAGCGCGAATGTACCCCAAGAGTGATTTGATTCGCATCGGCAATTCGGTCTAAACCGCTATAGCGTTTGTCTCTAAATAATCCGTAGTAATCTTGTTGCAGGTTATCGGTATCATAAATCCCAATATCATCTTGATTGGTATAAGGGATATACAAGTACTTAATCACCGGTTCTAGGGTTTGGGTGTAGTTATCGCCAAACCAAAGGGTATTTCGATCAAAGTTTAAGCCACCTTGAACACTCACTTTGGGTAAGGTGCGATTAACCGAGCTGGCTAAATAATCATACTCAAAGTTACTGCCTTTATCTTGGCTATAGTAGGTATGCATTAAGGCTAAGTCAGCTTTGAAAAAGCCTGCTGGCACCACATATGGCAAGCTTAAACTTGGTTCAAAATGCACCCGTTGAGCAGTGTATAAGCTACTGTCACTGTGGGTGAAATTACTGATTTCTGAATCAAAGCCAAACTGCAGCGTTTGCCAGTTTAAGTCCCAGTCACCCACAAAGCTTAACTGCGGAAGTAGCGTATGTGGTTGCTCGGTGTTACCAAGTACCTGAAAGTCTTGCACTAATAGCTCGGTGTACCAGTTTTTGGTGTGATATCCCACATCACCCGTTTGCAGCAATTGGTTCTCGTTTACCTTTCCAAGCTTGTCGCCTAAGTCATTAAAGTAGTTATCATCACTAATACGGGTGTAATCAGTATTAAAGCGCCAATGACGCTGGTATTGCCCTTTGTGGTCCCAGTGAAGTAAGTATCGATCGCGGTCTAGTTCACGGTCATCAGCTAGATATTCTACATTTAAGTTACCGTTGTTTTGCCCGAGCAAATACCTGAACTCAGTTTGCAGTTGTAAACCACGGCGTGTCATCAAACGTGGGGTAATGGTTGCATCAAAATTCGGAGCAATGTTCCAATAGTATGGGGTGGAGACATCCACACCGTTTTTAGTGGAAGTAGAAATACTCGGAAATAAGAAACCACTGTGGCGTTGGTCGCCGATGGGGTAAGAGAAATACGGTAAGTACATTACCGGCACGTTAAATAGCCTAACAGTGGCATTTTTTGTCGTAGCCCACTGTTCACTAGAGTCGATATCAATTTTCTCTGCGCGAATTTCCCAAGTAACATCATCTGGAGGACAAGCGGTATAACTGGCATCTTCTAATGATAAGTTCTGCTCATCATTGATCATCAGGTTGCTGGCTTCGCCACGACCTTGTTGTTCGAACAGTTGGTATTCAGCAGAGTTAAGTGAGGCTTGATGATCTTTTAAGTTGGCGTCAAAAGTATCACTTTTTACGCTGACTAAATTATCTTGAAACTCAATGTTGCCGCTCGCTTTTAGGGTTTGCGCTTGCTCATCTAACACAGTGTTTTCGGCTTTTAATGCGCGAGGGCCTTGGGAGAACTCAACATTACCGCTAAAACTGGCTTTATCACCTTGTTTTGCATGCAATTCATCGGCGGCAATAACATAAGGCGCGGTAGGATCTACCGGGTCGGATTTAACGCGTTCTGGGATGTGTGCTCGGCATTGAGGCATAGATAACGGTGTTTCTGCGTAAGCGCTGAGGCTGGAAAGCAACGCCGCTAATCCTAGCGATGTTTGCAGGCACCGTTTAGTTACGAACATATAAATGTGAACCATTCCCTGATATAAACAAATTCCAAGCTTGTAACGTCAACGTTGTGCTTAATGAATTCTGTGGTTAAAGTTAGCCGCTTATAATACTGGATTTATTGGTGAGCGGCTATTTAAAGGCTGTTATTAGTATAAGAAATTATGAGTAATTTAGTGCGCGAATCTGCTTTACAGCAATGGCTGTCAAAAACCTTAGACATTGTTTCTCCTAAGCTAACGATGATCAGTGGCGACGCCAGTTTTAGGCGCTACTTTCGTTTTCAACTTTCTAATGGTGACACTGCCATTGCCGTTGATGCGCCGCCCGCCACCGAGAAAAACCAACAGTTTGTTGATATTGCTAATGCCCTAAGCGCACAAGCGCTGCCTGTGCCTAAGGTGCTAGCGGCAAATATTGATGCCGGTTTTCTATGTGTTGAAGACCTCGGCTCCACAATGCTTGAGCAAGTGCTAAGTGCCGATACTGCTTCTGAACTTTATAGACAAGCGCTTGCATTAATCGTTCAACTTCAGGCTACTAAGCGTGAAAATTTGGCAGAAATGGAAGAGTTTGACCAAGCATTTATTCAACGTGAACTGGATATATTTGCCGATTGGTTTGTTAAAGCAGAGTTGCAGGCGGGAGAAGATTGGCAGCAGCATTGTGATTGGCAAGGCTTATGTCACACTGTTAGCCAAGCTATTTTAGAACAGCCTTATGCACCTATGCATCGTGATTTTCATAGTCGAAATTTGATGCTCAATCAGCAGCAAATGGTGATGATTGATTTTCAGGATATGGTTTGGGGGCCTATTGCTTACGATGTGGTTTCATTGCTGCGTGATTGTTATATCGCTTGGCCACCAGAGTTAGTGAGTCACTTGCAGCAAACATACCTCAACCAAAAGTCGGCATATTTGGTTGAGGGTATCGAACCGAGCACTTGGCAGCGCTGGTTTGATCTCACTGGATTGCAGCGGCATATAAAAGCGCTAGGGATATTTTGCAGATTAGATCATCGGGATGGTAAAACTGCCTATCGTGAAGCCATTCCTCAAACACTCGAATATGTACTTCAAGTGACCAAGCGTTATCCTGAATTACAGGCATTTCATCAGTGGATTAGTCCTATAGCAAAAGAGTTTAAAGCATGAGCCAAATTCGCACCGCAATGATTTTGGCTGCGGGACGCGGCGAGCGGATGCGTCCGTTAACTGATAATTGCCCAAAACCATTGTTAAAAGTTGCTGGTAAAGCCTTGATTAACTGGCATATCGACAAGTTGGTTACTGCAGGCGTAACACGCATCGTGATAAATACCGCTTATTTAGGCGAGATGGTTGAAGCACATGTGGGCCAAGGTGACAAATGGGGAATCGAGGTGCTTTATAGTCATGAATCTAGTGCCTTAGAAACGGCCGGGGGCATTGTTAACGCCTTACCCATTATCGCTAGCGAGCAGTTCTTGGTGATTAATGGGGATGTTTGGAATGATTGGGATTACCAAGCTATTTGCCAAAATAGTCAAACCGACAGTGATGCTCATTTATACTTGGTGGCTAATCCGAGCCACAATTTAAGGGGTGATTTTAGCTTGGAGCAAGGTTTGGTGATAGATAAGCCTGAGTTTACATTTAGTGGTGTAGCCATTTATCATCAACGCTTTTTTCAGCATGTGCCTAGCGGTAAACAAGCTCTTGCACCTTTATTGCGTGCAGCAATGTTAAGCCAACAAGTGAGTGGTCAACTACAAGGCGGTCAATGGGTAGATGTGGGGACCCCTGAGCGGCTTCAACAACTAGACCAACAATTAACTAACAATAGAGAATAGTGATGCGAATTTGGGGAAAAGTACTAGGTGTTCTTTTTGGCTCCATGCTTGGTAATATTTTGTGGGTCATATTGGGACTCTGGATTGGTCATCGTTTTGACAAAGCAACTAGTGGGAGCTTTGTTTTTTCTGCAGCGAAGAGCCAAGCTGCTCAGCAAGCTTTTTTGTTCTCTACCTTTGCGGTGCTTGGCCATATTGCTAAGTCAAAAGGCGTGGTTACTCAACAAGAGATTCAGGTCGCTAACTTTTTGATGGATCAAATGCGGCTGCAAGGCGAAGCTAGGCGCCAAGCTCAAGACGCTTTTCGCCAAGGTAAAGATGCAGATTTTCCCTTGGAGGAGCAAATTTCTCGCTTTGTTAGCGCGGTTAATGGGCGTCGTGATTTATTGCAAATGTTCATGGAAATCCAGCTGCAAGGGGTGTTTGCAGATGGCGTAATCGACGACAGTGAACATGCTTTATTAAAGCGTGTAGCCAAGGCTTTAGGCTTCTCGGAAGCAGAGCTTCAGGCGATGATTTCACGCTGGGAAGCCGAGCTCAAGTTCCATCGCCATGGTGGTCAACGCCAAAGCGCGCAAAGTAGCGCTAAGCAGCTAGAAGAAGCCTACCAAATCTTAGGCGTTAACCAACAAGATAGTGACCAGCAAATCAAACGTGCTTACCGCAAACTAATGAGTCAGCACCATCCCGATAAGCTAGTCGCCAAGGGCTTACCACCAGAAATGATGGAGCTAGCTAAGCAGCGCACTCAAGATATTCAACAGGCTTACGAGTTAGTCAAACAGCAACGTAAGAGCGCTAATTAGCGAATACTTGGTGGCGTGGTTTTCCTGCTACAAATGCTTCAATATTGTCGATCAATTGGTCAGCCAAAACTTGCATGTTTTGGCTGCTCGCCCAGCCCACATGTGGGGTAAGTATAAAGTTATTTAGGCTAAGTGCCTGCATCAGTGGGCTGTCGTGCGTAGGTGGTTCACATTCAGAGACATCACTTGCCGCGCCAGCAATTTGCTTGTTTTGCAAAGCCTGCAACAAAGCCTGTTCGTTAACTATTCCACCGCGGGCTGTGTTAATCAGTAAGGCCGTCTCCTTCATCATCGCCAATTCTAGCTCGCCAAATAGATCCTTAGTCTGCGGAGTAAGTGGACAATGGATGCTAATCACATCTGCACTGCTAACTGCTTCTTCAAAGGCAACTCTGCCTGGGCGAGGAGTTTGGCCTTTGTGTTCTGCCATTACCACCTCCATGCCTAAATTACTGGCTAATTGGGCGGTCGCTTGGCCCAAGTTGCCGCCGCCTATTATTGCCAGCGTTTGCTTAGCCAAGTTATCGATGGGGAAATCAAAAAAACAAAATTGCTTAGCGTGTTGCCAACGACCTTGTTGAATCGCCTGATGGTAGGCTAATACATTGCGCCTAAGATTAAACATCAGCGCCAAGCAGTGTTCGGCAATGCTTTGAGCGGCATAATTTCTTATATTACTAACGATTATGCCAAGTTCTTCGGCTGCCGCTAGATCCACGTTGTTGGTCCCGGTAGCTGCAACCGCAATCATTTTTAGCTGTGGCAATTGAGTTAATGTATCCCTACTTAATTGCACTTTATTCACAATGATGATGTTTGCATTTTGGCAGCGCTCACGTACTTGTTGTGGTGTGGTGCTGGGGTACTCTTGCCATTGATGGGCAAAACTGGGACGTGCCAAGTTGATATGGCTAGCTAGGGTGAGGCGATCTAAAAAAACTATTTTCATGGTTAGGGGCTTATTTCTACTGCGTTATTAGCTTCTCATGTAGGCTCGCTACACATTAAAGCTTCTGTCTTGTATCAATTAACCACAAATCACTGCAAAAATCAGCTCGAAAGATAAACAGCCCCTAGGCTTTAGCTAAGTGATATTGGGCTCAGCTTAGCAACTCCTAGAACTGCTAACCACTGTTAGCTAATAAAGTCTTGTTAGTACCAACCCAAGGCGTTAAACCAGCCGTAAACGGTTTTATTTAGTTTTGCGCTGTTGGGTGCGGTATCGGCGGTGGCGGGTAAATGGGTTTGTCGGTAGTTTAGCTTTTGATTTTTGTTACTGGCCGTTAAACGTTGCTCTCGGGCTTGTTGCTGCCAATGGTTATAGTGCTCGGCATAAATATCTAGCACTGGAATAGCCAGTGTTGCGGTTTGTTCGGCCAGTTTTTTATTCAGCGTTTGGTTAGGGTAATAAGCGCTAATAAGTACAATGCCATCGGGTTGTTCTAGCTCGTCTTCGGCTAGCAATTCAACCAGCCATGCTCCCATAACACCCTGTGCAATAATCACTTGAAAACCAAACTGCTCAGCCTGATTTTGTTTAGCTGCTTGAATAACCGCTTGTAAGCTTAGTTTGTATTGCTGCAGTTGCTCATCATTCTCGGTTTCTGCTTGCTGCATTAAACCTGACATGGGCTTAGGAGGTAAAATAGCCCCAGTTTCCCAGCCTAGTTTGGGAAGAGCTTGGCGAAGTGAATCAATACTGTTGGGAGCGCTTGGTGATATCCCCCAATCGGGAAGTAATATAATGGTGCCACGTTTTTGCGGGGTTTCTTCTTCTAGCCATAAACTAACAAATTGTTGTTGCTCTACATCCAGCTGTTTTAATTCCCCATTTACTGGCCAATGGCTAAAATCTTGAGGCTGAATCTCTGCAAATGCGCAGTTTATTGCTAATAAACTGGAGAGAAAGCAATACTTAGCAAGCTGCACAGTTTGGGTTCCTTGGAGAGATATATGCTTAATGTATCGGACAATACCCAGCTTTGCTTTAACTAAAATGGCGGGGCACACTCAAATTCCATAAATTGCTCCGTTTCTGGATGATAAAAACCTAATTTGGCAGCATGAAGGTGTAAGCGTTCGCTTAGCGCTTTTGACTGTTGGCATGCGTAAAATCCATCGCCAACAATGGGGCAGCCTAGTTGTTGCATATGCACCCGTAGTTGGTGGGTTCGTCCGGTTATCGGTTTAAGTTCAACTAAGCTTGTTTGAGGCCTTTGCTCAATAATCTGCCAGTGTGTTAAAGCGTCTTTGCCTTGTTCAAAATCTACAATTTGTTTGGGGCGATTAGGCCAATCACAACGTAGTGGTAGGTTTACTTCGCCTTGCTCTTGTTCTGGATGACCAAAGATCTCTGCATAGTAGGTTTTAGTGGTGCGTCGTTGCTGAAACTGACGACTCAAGTGGCTTTGGGTTGGCTTGCCTAAGGCCATAACTATTAGCCCTGAGGTTGCCATATCTAGGCGGTGCACAACTTTAATGTCTGGCCAAACTCGTTGAGCGCGATCCCACAAGCTATCTTTCTCAAGCCGACCAGGTACCGACAGTAAACCACTGGCTTTGTTAAATACAATTACAGCTTCGTCTTGGTAAACAACACTAAAGTAGGGGGACATTGGAGGGCGATAAACAAAATCTGGCATCAGTACAGCTCTAAAAAATAAGGCCCTAGTGTAAGCTAAGGCCTGCTATTAAATAAAATAGAATCTCGATTTGCTAGTTGTGCGAAACCAATATTACCCGCAGCGCATCTAATTTTACTTGGGCTTTCTGTAGGTAGTCGCCAGCATTGTCACGTAAGCTTCGTAAGGTATCTAATTCATCTTTACGAATGCTTGGGTTTACTGCGCTTAAGGCTTCAAGGCGTTCAAGCTCGCCATTTAAGCTTTGCTTCATATGCTCACTGGCTTGTTCAACAATAGTTGCTAATTGTTGTTGGGCGAGCTCATTGGCTTGTGCAAGCAAAGGATGAATTTGTGTTTGTGAAGCACTAATCAACTTAGCGGCTAAGTGGCGGTTAACCGCAGAAAGCTGCTGATTGAACTGTTCAAAATCAACATTGGCAGACAAGTTTCCGCCGTTTTTATCCAGCAAAATACGCACCGGTGTAGCGGGCAAGTATCGCTCAATTTGGTACTCGGCAGGTGCGCTGGTTTCTACTACAAAGATCCCTTCAACAAATAAGCTACCTACTGGTAAGGCGCGATTCTTGAGTAAGGCTACTGACGTTGTGCCTAAGTCGGCCCCCAAGATAGTATCGATACAGCTTTGAATCAGCGGGTGTTCCCAAGACATAAGTTGAATTTCGTCTCGGCTAAGCGCTGTGTCTCGGTCATAAGTAATGGTGCAACCGTCTTCCGGCAAGCCATTAATAGACGGCACTAGCATTTGATCACTCGCATGCAATACCAAGGCATTTTCGCCTTTGTCATCTTGGTTGATGCCGATGGTATCGAACAAACGTAGGCTAAACGTCACAAAATGCGGGTCTTGCTCTGCTGCTTGAATTTTCTCAATTAGCTCTGCAGCTTTGTTGCCACCACTTGAGTGTATTTCTAACAAGCGGTCACGACCAGCATCTAACTTGGCTTTTACTTCTTGGTAACGCTTAGCTGTTTCTTTTATTAGTGTGTTTAGTTCTGCTTCGTCTGGCGTATTTTGCCCAAGCAGGCTTGTTAAGGTTTCACCAAATTCAGCAAAAATGGCTGAGCCTGCTGGACAGGTTTGTTCAAAGGCGTTTAAACCCTCATGGTACCAACGTAACAGTGTTTGTTGTGGTGTACCTTCTAAATAAGGAACATGAATTTGAATATCGTTTTGTTGGCCAATACGATCCAGGCGACCAATTCGTTGCTCTAGGAGGTCAGGGTTCGTTGGCAAATCAAATAACACGATATGGTGAGCAAATTGGAAGTTACGTCCTTCAGAGCCAATTTCTGAACACACCATTAATTGCGCACCGGCTTCGTCTTGAGCGAAATAAGCTGCGGCTTTATCACGTTCAATTAACGACATGTCTTCATGGAACACGGTACCGCGAATACCTTCGCGAGTCCGTACCGCATCTTCAATAGCTAGCGCCGTAGCAGCTTTAGCGCAGATTAGTAACACTTTCTTTTGTTTGTGCGCCAGTAAAAAGCCAATTAACCAGTCGATACGTGGGTCGAACTTACACCAACTGGCTTCCCCTTCGCTTTCACCTTCAAATTGCTGGTAGAGCTCTTCGGGGAACATTAATTGATTGTTCGCTCCAGCGTTACTGCCTTGCATCATTTGTTGTACTTTTAATGCAGTTTTATATTGGCTAGGTAAGCTGAGAGGGTAGCTAGCCAATTGGCGCATCGGAAATCCTTCAATCGCGCTGCGGGTATTTCTAAACAATACTCGGCCTGTGCCGTGGCGATCTAAAAGATGTTGCAGTAATTCTTCACGCGCCTGTTGTTGCTGTTCATAACTTGAAGCGCTGTCATTTATGAGCGCGAGCAAAGGCTCAATATCATTTTCGCTTAACAGTTCACTAAGTTGATTAGCTTGCTCGGTGCTTAGCGGACTGCTGGCCAGCAAAGACTGGGCAGCTTCCGCTACCGGTTGATAGTGCTGCTCTTCATCTATAAAGGCTTGATAGTCGTAAAAGCGGTCAGGATCGAGCAACCTTAAGCGGGCAAAGTGACTTTGGTGGCCAAGTTGGTCCGGTGTCGCTGTAAGTAGTAGAACGCCGGCAATTTGTTTGGCCAGTGTTTCAATGATTTGGTATTCCCGACTTGGTGTTGCTTCATCCCATTGCAGGTGATGTGCTTCATCTACAATCATCAAGTCCCAATCAGCTTCTGCAACTTGTTCAAAACGTTTTTTGCTGCCGCGTAAAAAGCTAAGGCTACACAATACTAATTGTTCGGTTTCAAAAGGGTTGTCAGCTTCGGCATAAGCTTCAATGCAGCGGTCTTCATCAAACAAGCTAAAGTGCATGTTAAAGCGGCGCAGCATTTCTATTAGCCACTGGTATTGCAGCGCGTCTGGCACAATAATCAATACTCGTTTAGCTAAGCCTGCAATAAGCTGCTGATGGATAATTAAACCTGCTTCAATTGTTTTACCTAAACCTACTTCATCAGACAGCAATACCCGAGGCGAAATACGTCGACCCACTTCGCTCGCGATATAAAGCTGGTGTGGAATTAGGCTAACTTTACCACCCATTAAGCCTTTTAACTCAGACTGCTGTTGCTCAAAGCGTTTCACTAAGGTTTGGTAACGCACAACAAAACTATCAAAGCGGTCAACTTGGCCAGCAAAAAGTCGGTCTTGAGGTTTGTTAAACTTGAGGAAGTGGCTTAAGAACATTTCGCGTAGCTGAACTGTTTCTTCAGTATCGTGACGAACGCCATGATAAATAATCAACTCATCCGCCTCTTCAACTTCAGTGATGGTCATCGACCAATCTTCAGTACTGGTTATGTCATCACCAACATTAAATACCACTCGAGTAACTGGTGCGTCCGCCATGGCATAAAAGCGATTCTCACCGCTAGCAGGGAACAACAAGGTAACCATCCTACCTTCAATAGCAACTACGGTACCTAAACCTAACTCAGATTCTGAATCACTGATCCAGCGTTGGCCGATAGAAAATGACATCAGCAAGAGACTCCACAGGAAAAAGGGCGGCTATGGTATCCAATACACAGGTGAAGTAAACCCAGTATTACAACAAAACCAACATATATATGGTCAAGGTAGCTAAGGCCCATAATAAAGCACTAAAACTAAACTATAGTTATTGGGCTCAAATCTGGCGAATTCAGTCAAAAAAGGTGCAATTTGTTTGCTATCTGAACACTTAACCGTGTTTCTGTGATTTTCTTCAAAAAACGCTTGCGCCGCGGGAATCGATCCCTATAATGCACCTCCACTGACACGGCACGCAGCGCGCTAAAGTGAAGCAAGGCTACGTCAGGGTTAGCAAGGCCTAGGGCTGAGTTAGCCGGTTGAAAAACTTCTTCTTAATTAATATTAAAAAGCGGTTGACAGCCACAGAGGAAAGCGTAGAATGCGCACCTCGCTTCGGCAGCGAAGCAACGCTCTTTAACAATTTATCAAGCAATCTGTGTGAGCACTCACAGGACCTTAAACGAAAAAATTAAGCTTAAGTGAACTGGAGTCTTGCACTGTAAAACACAGTAATAATTTCAGTTTTTAACTTTGAGCGAAAAAACTTTTGATTGAAGAGTTTGATCATGGCTCAGATTGAACGCTGGCGGCAGGCTTAACACATGCAAGTCGAGCGGTAACAGAGAGTAGCTTGCTACTTTGCTGACGAGCGGCGGACGGGTGAGTAATGCTTGGGAATATGCCTTTACGTGGGGGACAACAGTTGGAAACGACTGCTAATACCGCATAATGTCTTCGGACCAAAGGAGGGGATGCTTCGGCACCTTTCGCGTAAAGATTAGCCCAAGTGGGATTAGCTAGTTGGTAAGGTAATGGCTTACCAAGGCGACGATCCCTAGCTGGTTTGAGAGGATGATCAGCCACACTGGGACTGAGACACGGCCCAGACTCCTACGGGAGGCAGCAGTGGGGAATATTGCACAATGGGCGAAAGCCTGATGCAGCCATGCCGCGTGTGTGAAGAAGGCCTTCGGGTTGTAAAGCACTTTCAGTCGTGAGGAAGGGGTAGTAATTAATACTTGCTATCTTTGACGTTAGCGACAGAAGAAGGACCGGCTAACTCCGTGCCAGCAGCCGCGGTAATACGGAGGGTCCGAGCGTTAATCGGAATTACTGGGCGTAAAGCGTACGCAGGCGGCTTGTTAAGCCAGATGTGAAATCCCCGGGCTCAACCTGGGAATGGCATTTGGAACTGGCAAGCTAGAGTTTTGTAGAGGGTGGTAGAATTTCAGGTGTAGCGGTGAAATGCGTAGAGATCTGAAGGAATACCAGTGGCGAAGGCGGCCACCTGGACAAAAACTGACGCTCATGTACGAAAGCGTGGGGAGCAAACAGGATTAGATACCCTGGTAGTCCACGCCGTAAACGATGTCTACTAGTTGTCTGTGAGTTTAACTCGTGGGTAACGCAGCTAACGCATTAAGTAGACCGCCTGGGGAGTACGGCCGCAAGGTTAAAACTCAAATGAATTGACGGGGGCCCGCACAAGCGGTGGAGCATGTGGTTTAATTCGATGCAACGCGAAGAACCTTACCTGCCCTTGACATACTGAGAACTTGGAAGAGATTCCTTGGTGCCTTCGGGAACTCAGATACAGGTGCTGCATGGCTGTCGTCAGCTCGTGTCGTGAGATGTTGGGTTAAGTCCCGCAACGAGCGCAACCCCTATCCTTATTTGCCAGCACGTAATGGTGGGAACTCTAGGGAGACTGCCGGTGATAAACCGGAGGAAGGTGGGGACGACGTCAAGTCATCATGGCCCTTACGGGCAGGGCTACACACGTGCTACAATGGCATGTACAGAGGGATGCGAACTCGCGAGAGCAAGCGGACCCCAAAAAGCATGTCGTAGTCCGGATCGGAGTCTGCAACTCGACTCCGTGAAGTCGGAATCGCTAGTAATCGTAGATCAGAATGCTACGGTGAATACGTTCCCGGGCCTTGTACACACCGCCCGTCACACCATGGGAGTGGGCTGCAAAAGAAGTGGGTAGTTTAACCTTCGGGAGGACGCTCACCACTTTGTGGTTCATGACTGGGGTGAAGTCGTAACAAGGTAGCCCTAGGGGAACCTGGGGCTGGATCACCTCCTTATTATGATGCTTAGGTTTTGTGACGTGTTCACACAGATTGCTTGATGAAAAAGAAAAGAGAGAAGTTCTAGTGTGGTGTAGAACCAACGAGAACAGCTACTGCAGTGTCCCGTTCGTCTAGAGGCCTAGGACACCGCCCTTTCACGGCGGTAACAGGGGTTCAAATCCCCTACGGGATACCATTCTCTCTCTTGGTTTGAGAATACAAAGCTAAGCATTTGTTTATATAGTGCTTAGCTTTGGTTTCTTCGAGACCATTGCTCTTTAACAATTTGGAAAAGCTGATAAAAAATATCTCAAGAATATGAGTTTAATAACAAGTGTTCTTGGTATTCAAAAATAAGGTGATCGTACTCGAATGGCAGGACTTATACAGCCTGACCATTCAAGTGATTTAAGCGACAACATTTAGGTGTTGTATGGTTAAGTGACTAAGCGTATACGGTGGATGCCTTGGCAGTCAGAGGCGATGAAGGACGTGTTAATCTGCGATAAGCTGTGTTAAGTCGATAAAAGACGTTATAGACACAGATTTCCGAATGGGGAAACCCACTGCATTTTATGCAGTATCGTAACGTGAATACATAGCGTTGCGAGGCGAACCCGGGGAACTGAAACATCTAAGTACCCGGAGGAAAAGAAATCAACCGAGATTCTGGTAGTAGCGGCGAGCGAACCCGGATTAGCCCTTAAGCTTTTAGGTGATTAGTGGAACATTCTGGAAAGGATGGCGATACAGGGTGATAGCCCCGTACATGAAAATCTACTTTAAGTGAAATCGAGTAGGACGGCACACGTGATATGTTGTCTGAATATGGGGGGACCATCCTCCAAGGCTAAATACTCCTGACTGACCGATAGTGAACCAGTACCGTGAGGGAAAGGCGAAAAGAACCCCTGTGAGGGGAGTGAAATAGAACCTGAAACCGTATACGTACAAGCAGTGGGAGCCCCCTTGTGGGGTGACTGCGTACCTTTTGTATAATGGGTCAACGACTTAATTTCAGTAGCAAGGTTAAGCGAATAGCGGAGCCGTAGGGAAACCGAGTGTTAACTGCGCGCATAGTTGCTGGGATTAGACCCGAAACCCGGTGATCTAGCCATGGGCAGGTTGAAGATTGGGTAACACCAATTGGAGGACCGAACCGACTAATGTTGAAAAATTAGCGGATGACTTGTGGCTGGGGGTGAAAGGCCAATCAAACCGGGAGATAGCTGGTTCTCCTCGAAAGCTATTTAGGTAGCGCCTCGAGCGAATACTGATGGGGGTAGAGCACTGTTAAGGCTAGGGGGTCATCCCGACTTACCAACCCTTTGCAAACTCCGAATACCATCAAGTACTACTCGGGAGACACACGGCGGGTGCTAACGTCCGTCGTGGAAAGGGAAACAACCCAGACCGTCAGCTAAGGTCCCAAAGTGTATGTTAAGTGGGAAACGATGTGGGAAGGCTTAGACAGCCAGGATGTTGGCTTAGAAGCAGCCATCATTTAAAGAAAGCGTAATAGCTCACTGGTCGAGTCGGCCTGCGCGGAAGATGTAACGGGGCTAAACATACCACCGAAGCTACGGGAGCATGCTTGCATGCTCGGTAGAGGAGCGTTCTGTAAGCCGTTGAAGGTGGATCGTAAGGTTTGCTGGAGGTATCAGAAGTGCGAATGTTGACATGAGTAACGATAAAGGGGGTGAAAAGCCCCCTCGCCGAAAGACCAAGGTTTCCTGTCCAATGTTAATCAGGGCAGGGTGAGTCGGCCCCTAAGGCGAGACTGAAAAGTGTAGTCGATGGGAAACAGGTTAATATTCCTGTACTTCGTATAATTGCGATGGGAGGACGGAGAAGGCTAGGCCAGCGTGGCGATGGTTGTCCACGTGAAAGGCAGTAGGCGGTAAACTTAGGCAAATCCGGGTTTACATTACGCTGAGAGTTGATGACGAGTGTCTACGGACACGAAGTGGTTGATGCCCTGCTTCCAGGAAAAGTCTCTAAGCTTCAGATTATACGAAACCGTACCCCAAACCGACACAGGTGGTTGGGTAGAGAATACCAAGGCGCTTGAGAGAACTCGGGTGAAGGAACTAGGCAAAATGGTACCGTAACTTCGGGAGAAGGTACGCTCTTGATGGTGATGGGACTTGCTCCCTAAGCTGCTGAGAGTCGCAGATACCAGTTGGCTGCAACTGTTTATTAAAAACACAGCACTGTGCTAAATCGAAAGATGACGTATACGGTGTGACGCCTGCCCGGTGCCGGAAGGTTAATTGATGTGGTTAGCGTTCGCGCGAAGCTATTGATCGAAGCCCCGGTAAACGGCGGCCGTAACTATAACGGTCCTAAGGTAGCGAAATTCCTTGTCGGGTAAGTTCCGACCTGCACGAATGGCGTAATGATGGCCAAGCTGTCTCCACCCGAGACTCAGTGAAATTGAAATTGCCGTGAAGATGCGGTGTACCCGCGGCTAGACGGAAAGACCCCGTGAACCTTTACTACAGCTTGACACTGAACATTGACCCTACATGTGTAGGATAGGTGGGAGGCTTTGAAGCGTTGTCGCTAGATGACGTGGAGCCGACCTTGAAATACCACCCTTGTAGTGTTGATGTTCTAACGTTGGTCCCTTATCGGGATTGCGGACAGTGTCTGGTGGGTAGTTTGACTGGGGCGGTCTCCTCCCAAAGAGTAACGGAGGAGCACGAAGGTTGGCTAAGTATGGTCGGACATCATACGGTTAGTGCAATGGCATAAGCCAGCTTAACTGCGAGACAGACACGTCGAGCAGGTACGAAAGTAGGTCATAGTGATCCGGTGGTTCTGTATGGAAGGGCCATCGCTCAACGGATAAAAGGTACTCCGGGGATAACAGGCTGATACCGCCCAAGAGTTCATATCGACGGCGGTGTTTGGCACCTCGATGTCGGCTCATCACATCCTGGGGCTGAAGTCGGTCCCAAGGGTATGGCTGTTCGCCATTTAAAGTGGTACGCGAGCTGGGTTTAGAACGTCGTGAGACAGTTCGGTCCCTATCTGCCGTGGGCGTTTGAGAATTGAGGGGAGCTGCTCCTAGTACGAGAGGACCGGAGTGGACGAACCGCTGGTGTTTGGGTTGTTATGCCAATAGCATTGCCCAGTAGCTACGTTCGGAACTGATAACCGCTGAAAGCATCTAAGCGGGAAGCAGGCCTCGAGATTAATTCTCACTAGGACTTTAAGTCCTCTGAAGGGCCGTTGGAGACTACAACGTTGATAGGCAAGGTGTGTAAGTGCTGTGAGGCATTGAGCTAACTTGTACTAATTACCCGTGAGGCTTAACCATACAACACCTAAAGGGTGTTGCTTATAGATACTTTATTTTAGAAACCATGAATACTTGTTAGTGCTCATGAGATGTTTCAGCTTTTTCGAATGTTAAAGACAACAGTTTTTGCCTGGTGGCAATAGCGTTGTGGACCCACCTGACTCCATGCCGAACTCAGAAGTGAAACGCAACTGCGCCGATGATAGTGTGGGGCTTCCCCATGTGAAAGTAGGTCACCGCCAGGCTCTCATTATCGAAAAGGGCTTCCCGATTGGGAAGCCCTTTTTGTTTGTGTTTAGCGTGGCCAGCTTTCAAAAGTAGGGCGGAGGTCGCTCGGAAAGGGCGAAGCGCTTTCAGGCCGAAGCACAAGCAGCTATGCTGCGCACCTGACCACCGCCAGGCTCCTATACTAAGCCCTCGTCTAATGACGAGGGCTTTTTTATTGCCTGCGGTATAATCTCACAAAAGTCTTCCAGATATACCCACTCAAGCCTCAGTCGTTTCATCAACAGCACTAACCTAACGCATCACAGACATCGCCCTCTTGTACATACAAGGTCGACCAGTGATTACGCTTGGCGTGTTTTTTAGCAAGGCTCGCCCGCTCGCTTAACTCATCGATACTCAGTTGAGAGACAGCAGTCCAGCGAGTAACGCCTACTGCTAAGCCGCTTAAGTGAAAGAAGCGTTGTTGGCCGTCACGGTCTTTGGCCACAATGCCTTTGGCATCTAGGTCTTTTTGCCGATACAAGGCTTCTCGGCGGCTATCAAATGTGCTGAGTAGGTGTAATACGGAAGGCTGCCAGTGTTTGCTACGTTTCACTGGGCAAAAGATACCAGCCCCGTAATTGAGTGGTTAATTCTCGGTATTTACTCTTATATAAGGCTTTAAGTTTGGTACGCTATTAAGAGTGACTTGGTCAGGAAATCTTCTCCTAGCTTTTAGCATTGCCTCTACGGCAGGTTTAATATCACCAAGTCTTACCATGGCATTAATTTGGTGAATATATAGCTGAGGCGATGGTTTCTTTTCTATTTCAGCATTATTCCACACTAGATACCTGCGTAGTGTTTCTTCACCGCCATTCGTCGCGGAAATGAGCTTATAGGATACGCGTTGGGTATTTGGATATATGTCGTTAGCTAGTTTGTCGTTAGCTTTAGCTTGTTCATTCAGACCTAGGGTTCGCAAAGCGACTGAGCGATTATAAAAATGCTCGGTGCGTAGCTGCCTTTTAAGCAACTTTTCAGACCATTTTAGATAATCCTCAAGTTCATTTTTAAGTTTAAGAGTGATCGCTGCATGTAACCTATATGACATTACATTGAACTCGTAGCGAGTTTGTAGAGGAACAGGATTAACTACTTCTTCGAGCAGAGTCGCATTTGTACTACCCGTACGCTCAAACCGTACAATTTTATGTATCGTTTGTAAGCCGGTCAGCATAAACATAAGCGTCAAGCAAGGAATGAGTAGGCTGAATACTTTAGGAGCGAACTTAGCGGGAAATTTTCTAACATTTATATTGTTAGCTTTTATGATGAGAGCCAAAAATGTACAAAACAAAATCCATAAAATCGCAGAATGATAAAATGGCAATTCAGTTAAGCAATGAAAAGCACCGGGAAAAAGAGTCGCAACAAAAAAACGTCCATTTCTCCAGTTATTGGAGCAACATTTGAGTAAAACAATTGTAGATGCACACATTAGAAAAATAAGCGGTAACATGCCACCTTCTGCGGCCCAAAGCGCTAACTCGTTATGAGGGTGAGAAACATTAAACATTAAACTGCTGAGTTTGCCCGCGTCACTTAGAGTGCTTTGTGTAAGCATATAGTTTGAGTCGAAAGCACCGTATCCCACTCCAGTGAAAGGAGACTGCTGTAACATTGTTAGACTTACTTTTAGCATCGTTAATCTAACATTTGCGGATGGACCAAATACGCCACTTCTTAAGGTTTCTGGCTCATTAAAGCTTAATAACGTTGGTATGAATAAGCCAACTACAATAGAAATATAGAATAAGTAGTATTGGTGCTTGTTTGTATGAGCCTTAAAATAAGGAGCGCTTAATATAACTACTACTAACAAAGACCATAATGCAGTTTTTGAATCGCTTAACACTAGTGCCCATACAGCAAGGGTACAAGTTATAAAGATAAAGGCCTGAGAAAAAGCATTGTCAGCAGCGCTAGTCGTGAGTAGGTAGATTGTTGCAATAATGCCAAATAAAACAAAGGTTCCTAATACATTCGGTTGCTGGAAAATGCCGGTTGCTCTAATTGAGTTAACATTGAATCCGACCCAGTTACCTTCAGTCAGTAAGTACATTTGAGTTAATGCATAAAGGCTCTCAATTAAAACCGCTGCAACAATAGCGTACATCATTAGGTGCCATTGCTTTTGGCTTATTTCAAGTTGAACTATCGCGAAGACAAGCAGTAAACCTGCTGCCAATCCGATTAAACGATCTAAAGCAAAAGCGCCAAATTCAGCATTTGGATAAAGCAGTGGGATCCATAAGCCAATGGCACAAATAGTTAAGCCTATAAGTGTTTTGTTATAGCGCAAAGTTTGGGATTGACTTACTTTAATAAGGCCAAGGCCGATAAGAATGCTAGCAAAGCACCAAACAACTAAATTAAAGGGGAGGGCTAGGCCTGTTCCACCTTGGTTGTGTTGAAAGTAGTGCATGCCTAGCAACATCATTGCAGTAAATATGTATATAAAGGCACGCTCTAGGTTGAGCTTTAGCTGCATTCTTTATCCTTGAATGTTGAGCACCTGCTTTACTATTTAAGTGGCTAGCATTGGTTTTAAGAATCGGGCGGTATGTGAGCGCTGTTCACTAACGATATCTTCCGGAGTGCCAGCAACTAGAATTTCTCCGCCACCTTTGCCCCCTTCTGGCCCCAGATCGACAATCCAATCTGCGGTTTTAACGACATCTAGGTTGTGTTCAATTACAACAATAGTATTACCATGGTCACGTAAGCGATGAATAACCTCTAACAGCAGCTCAATATCATGAAAGTGAAGGCCTGTGGTTGGTTCATCAAGAATATAAAGGGTTTGGCCAGTATCGCGCTTGCTAAGTTCGCGAGCGAGTTTAACTCGCTGCGCTTCGCCGCCCGATAAGGTTGTAGCCGATTGACCGAGTTTGATGTAGGTAAGGCCAACATCAATCAATGTTTGTAGTTTTCTGGCTATGGCTGGTACAGCATCAAAGAATGGTCGAGCTTCTTCTACCGTCATTTCCAAAATTTGATGAATACTCTTGCCTTTATACTTAATCTCTAAAGTTTCGCGGTTATAGCGTTTGCTTTTACATACGTCGCAGGGCACATACACATCGGGCAAAAAATGCATCTCTACTTTAATAACGCCGTCTCCTTGGCAGGCTTCACAGCGGCCACCTTTTACGTTAAAGCTAAAGCGACCGGGTTTGTAACCTCTTGAACGGGCTTCTTGCGTAGCGGCGAACAGTTCACGAATAGGAGTGAAGATCCCTGTATAGGTAGCGGGGTTGGAACGCGGTGTTCTACCGATCGGGCTTTGGTCTATATCAACCACTTTATCGAGTTTATCGAGGCCTTTTACCGATTTGTGTGGAGCGATATCTTCGCCAGCTGCACCATTGAGCGCCTTTTGGGCAATTTTGTATAAAGTATCGTTGATTAAGGTAGATTTACCGCTACCCGATACACCTGTTATGCAGGTAAGTAAGCCTAGCGGGATATGCAAATCTACATTCTTGAGGTTATTGCCACTAGCGCCGAGTAGGCTTAAGTAATCGCCTGAGCCTTCTTGTCGCTTGCTAGGTACTGCTATAGATTTACTGCCAGATAAATACTGTCCAGTAAGTGAGCTTGGGGTATCAATCACTTGTTGCATTGAGCCTTGAGCAACAACTTCTCCCCCATGTACACCAGCGCCTGGGCCAATGTCTACGATATAGTCTGCGGCTCGAATGGCATCTTCATCATGTTCTACCACTATTACGGTATTGCCCAAATCTCGCAGGTGATTGAGGGTCGCGAGTAGGCGTTCGTTATCGCGTTGGTGTAAGCCTATAGACGGTTCGTCAAGCACATACATAACACCGACTAGACCAGCGCCAATTTGGCTGGCGAGTCTTATTCGCTGCGCTTCGCCGCCAGACAATGTGTCGGCACTGCGATCTAACGAAAGGTAATCGAGGCCCACGTTGATTAAAAACTTAAGCCTCTCACAAATCTCTTTTAGGATTTTGTCAGCAATTTGTGCTCGTTGGCCTGTTAGATTGAGCGCTTCAAAAAACTCCATGGCTTCGCCAATGGACTTACAGCTCACTTCCGGAAGGTTAGTACTACCAATAAATACATTGCGAGCTTCTTCGCGTAACCGACTGCCGCCACAGCCTGGACATTCTTGGTTGCTAATAAATTTTGCCAACTCTTCGCGCACCGCGTTTGATTCGGTTTCTTTATAGCGGCGACGCATATTGGGGATGATCCCTTCAAAAGGGTGTTTGCGCACGGTAACGTCACCGCGATCGTTCATGTATTTGAATTCAATACTGGTGCGCCCCGAGCCATGCAAAATTACTTTTTGGTGTTTGTCGCTAAGGTCTTGAAAGGCCATATCCAAGTCAAACTCGAAATGCGCTGCCAATGACTTGAGCATTTGGTAATAGTAGAAGTTGCGTTTGTCCCAACCGCGGATGGCACCGCCCGATAAACTAAGCTCAGGATTTACAATCACCTTTTTATCGTCGAAGAATTGATCCACACCTAAACCATCACAGGTTTGGCAAGCCCCTGCTGGGTTATTAAAGGAGAATATCCTTGGCTCTAGTTCGGTCATGCTGTAGCCACATATTGGGCAGGCAAAATTTGCCGAGAACAGTTGGCGAGTTTCGCCGCTGTCCATGTCAACTAAAATGGCAGTGCCTTCGGCAAGCTCTAGGGCTGTTTCAAAAGATTCGGCCAAACGTTGGGCTAAATCTTCACTGGCGCGAACTTTAAAGCGATCAATCACCACTTCAATATTATGTTTTTTGTGCAGCTCTAGCTCTGGAGGATCGCTTAAGTCACACACTTCTCCATCTATGCGTGCTCGAATAAAACCTTGTGCCGCTAAGTTTTCTAGAGTTTTTACATGCTCGCCTTTGCGATCTCGTATTATCGGAGCCAACAACATCAGTTTGCTGTTTTCTGGCTCCTCAAAAACCTTATCGACCATTTGGCTAATGGTTTGTGCAGCTAGCGGTTCGTTATGATGAGGGCAGCGAGGCTCGCCTACGCGAGCGTAAAGTAAGCGCAAATAGTCGTAAATTTCGGTAATGGTTCCCACTGTAGAGCGCGGGTTGTGAGATGTTGATTTTTGCTCGATAGAAATAGCTGGTGATAAACCTTCGATATGATCAACATCGGGCTTTTCCATTAATGACAGGAACTGGCGCGCATAAGCAGAAAGAGACTCTACATAGCGTCGCTGGCCTTCTGCGTAAAGTGTGTCGAATGCGAGAGAAGATTTCCCAGATCCCGATAAGCCAGTGATAACAATTAGCTTATCGCGAGGGAGGGTCAGTGAAATGTTCTTAAGGTTGTGGGTGCGGGCACCACGAATATCAATACTGTCCATTGTTAGCTGTTCACTGCTGCACTAAATCGCCCAGTATTACACATAATTTATTGAAATGCGCCGTTGAAAAGCCGAGCGCTTACTTATTACTTGCTGACCATCTTGCGCTGGTTTGCGGCTTGCTGCTTGTGATAGCATTGCCGGTTCTTTAATGACGTATTTTTTGATGGTTATGAACCTAGACGAACGATTAAACCCTACAGAGAAGCGCGCAGCCTATTCATTGGCTTTGTTATTTGCCTTGCGCATGGCCGGTTTGTTTATGTTAATGCCAGTATTAGCCGTTTATGGCCAAGAGCTTGTGGGCTTTTCGCCTTTGTGGGTGGGCTTCGCGATTGGTGCCTATGGTTTAACCCAGGCAATGTTTCAAATCCCCATGGGTTGGTTGTCCGACAAAGTTGGCCGTAAGCCGATTATCTTCCTGGGGTTAAGTATTTTTGCGCTTGGCTCAGTAGTGGCTGCTACTGCTGATTCTATTTATGGAATCGCGTTAGGGCGTGCCTTGCAAGGCATGGGCGCTATCGCTAGCACGGTAATGGCCTTAGCTGCTGACTTAAGCCGAGAAACCCAGCGTGCGAAAGTAATGGCCTTTATTGGTGTTAGCATTGGTTTATCGTTTGCTGCCTCACTGGTTTTAGGGCCAATTCTCTCTGCTTATCTTGGCTTGTCGGGTCTGTTTTGGTTGATTGCTGTGTTATCCGTGTTCGCGATGTTTGTGGTGCGGTTTGCTGTACCAAGTGCTGATTCTAAAGCGCCTAGTGGTGAAGTAAGTGCTAACTCTAAACAGATGCTTGAGTTACTTAAACATCCTCAGTTGCTGCGTTTAGATTGGGGCGTGTTTACCTTACACTTAGTGCTTACCGCTTTGTTTGTTGTAATGCCGTTTCGTTTGCTTGACGCAGGCCTAAATGCCGAAAATCATTGGCAAGTGTATTTGCCAGCTGTTCTTATTTCTTTTGTATTGATGGTGCCCTTGTTGATCATTGCAGCGAAGCGCAATCAGCAACGTGCTTTCTTCATATTTGCTATTAGTTTGTTGTTATTTGCCAACGCTTTGTTATTGATTAACGGTTCCTCGATTTGGGTGTTGGGAGTAATTTTGGCTGTGTTTTTTGTTGGCTTTAATTATTTGGAAGCCAGTTTACCAGCGCTAATTTCTAATTTATGCCCTCCGGGCAACAAAGGCGCTGCACTTGGTGTATTTTCTACTAGTCAGTTTTTGGGGGCATTTATAGGTGGCTCTAGTGCTGGCGTTTTGTACACGGCTGGCGGGGCAAGTTTAGTAAGTTGGTTTGCTATCGCTTTATTGATTATTTGGATCGTCGTGAGTTTAGGATTGCGTGCGCAAAGTGGCATAAAAAGTTATTCATTAACGATATCATCTCCCGATCAACCTGCTAGTATTTTAGAAAAACTGCAGGTTTTACCTGGGGTTGTAGAAGCAGTTGTTATTGCAAGTGACAATACTGTTTACCTTAAAGTTAAAACAAAAGAATTTGAATTGGCTAGAGCATTGGATTTGGTGCGTGCAGCCTAGTATGATAGCGGGTCTTCCTCGCCACAACAGATAGAACATAGGAGCGATATACATGGCCACTCGGGGCATTAATAAAGTAATTTTGGTTGGTAACTTAGGACAAGATCCTGAAGTTCGTTTTATGCCAAACGGAGGGGCCGTCGCCAATATTACTATTGCAACTTCAGAAAGCTGGAGAGACAAGCAAAGTGGTGAACAAAAAGAGCGTACTGAATGGCACCGTGTAGTGTTGTTTGGCAAGTTAGCCGAAGTTGCAGGCGAGTACCTTAAGAAAGGTTCGCAAGTATACATTGAAGGTCAATTACAAACACGTAAGTGGCAAGATCAAAGTGGTCAAGATCGTTACTCTACCGAAGTGGTTGTGCAGGGCTTTAATGGCGTGATGCAAATGCTAGGTGGACGTCAAGGTGGTGGCCAAGGGCAAAACATGGGCGGTGGTGCTCCGCAGCAACAAGGTAACTGGGGCGGTCAACAACAAGCTGCGCCTCAAGCAGCCCCTGCTCAGCAAGGTGGTTTCCAGCAACAAGCTCCACAGCAGCAATCACCTCAGCAAGGTGGTTATCAGCAACAGCCTAAACCTGCTCCGGCACCTCAACAAGCTCCACAGCAGGCAACTCAGCAGTTTAATGAGCCTCCTATGGACTTTGATGATGATATCCCGTTCTGAACAAAGACAAATATTAAAAAGTTGATAAATACCCAATAAAAGGCCGCTGTTAGCGGTCTTTTTAGTTTTAGGTGAAAAATAACGTGTATTTTTAAAGAGCTACCTCTATATTATAAGTGGACAAATAATAATGTTTATTTTGTAGGGTTTATGAGGATTGCAATAAAGAAGTTTAAGAGTGGTGAACGCTACGTGTTTTTATTGGATGATGACGGTTTGCCCGATTTCTGGGTAACGCACTTTGTTACACAGAAGCTCAGAACCCGTAAAGCTGCAACGTCAATTGAGCAATACCTAAAATCCATCAAACATTTGAAAACGTGGGAAAGCATTAACGGCAGAGATCTGCTCGATGAGATCTATGCTGGCACAGTACCAAATACCCACGATATCAATGCCCTAAAGGAGCATTGTGCATATCAGACTAAGGTTTTCAAACAACGGCCTAAAGCCGATGTGGTCGATATGGCTGCTTTTTATCTATCCAAAACACAGGACAAGCCAACAGTAACAAAATCACAGTATGTCTCACGTGTTGCACATATTGCCGAATATCTTCATTTTTGTGGTGAGGAGCGAGTCAAAAACAAACCTGCTGCTGCGCAATTGGTTGATGCGCTTGCTGCGATGAAAAAACGGCTTAAAAGTGATATGCCTAGAGGAAGGTTAAAAAGACAACCGCAGTCACTAGATAAGTCAGGTATTGCAGATGAAGTATTCGAAGATTTTGTTGCTGTAGCGAAGATCAACTCAAAAGATAACCCGTTTAGTAATCCTGTAATTAAGCTTCGAAACTACCTGATTGTCCAAACATTATACGAAACGGGCTTTCGGCGTAGTGAATTAATCGCGCTAAGGATTAGTGACATTGGAACAGAAACCGATCAACCAACTCTGTCAGTTATATGCAGACACAATAGTAAAGAAGATCCTCGGTTAGACGAGCCAACAGCAAAAACACTCTCTAGAACGCTTCCTATTTCGAAAGAGCTGAGAGATTTACTGAATTATTATGTCAGATCCTGTCGCTCACAAACGAAGTCTGCGAGAACGCATCCCTTTGTTTTTGTCTCTCATAAAGATAAAATTGGAAGTCACGAATCGGGGCAACCAATTGTTAAGCAAACAGTAAATGATGTTTTTAATCGAATTCGAAAGGTTAACTCTGAGCGGTTCTGGGGCATCACACCTCACGTTTATCGCCATTTCTTTAACGATCAGCTTTCAAGCTGTATTGACGAGATTAATGCCACCGTCAAGCTAGAAGCTATGCGCTTAGAAACTGAAGGAAAGAGGGAAGAAGCGAAGCTGTATGCAAATGACAACATCATTACAGAGCAACGTGAACTTGAGATTCGAGCCGAGCTGAATGGGCATTCATCGCTAGAGTCAGGTCGAATTTACTTAAAAAGAACGTTGAAGAAACAAACGTCTGAGTTCCGGACAAAGATGTATGCGAAGTTGAAACACAAAGTAGAAGGCGGTATCTATGGTCGTTAATGTAGAAAAGGTCAGGGGGACGAAACGCACCAAGCCAAAGTCTGATAAGCGACTTAGCAAAGCGAACTATGAGTTTGATGTATATAGTGACATTTGGCAGCTAGATGCGAATACAAGTTTAAATCTTGGCCTGTTAAACCCTTTGCATCTAACACCTAAGTTCGCAGAGAGCTATAGACTTGCCTTAGCTGACTATGCTTCTGAGTTTTCATCTTCCTACGTGTCGAATATCTTTCGAGCGTGCCGCCACCTATTTTCTTTTGGTGTGACAAACAAAGTAAACGAGCAACATGTCATTAATTTTAAGAGTACTTTGACTAAAAAGATGGAACATAAGCTTGGTGGTATCAGAGCTTTTTTACTCGACTGGCATGATAAAAACATTAATGGCGTTGATAAGAAGGTCGTTGAGTTACTCACGTCACTCAAACTATCGGGTAACGAAAAGGGCAAGGCGGTAGCACTTGGATGCCCTTATAGTGGTGCCTACACATTTGAAGAGCAAATCGAATTAGTTTCTTGGTATGTCGATGCCTTCACCGATAAGCTCATCTCACTAACTGACTATGCTTTCATCATGGCCTTGCAGTATACGGGAGCCAGACCGATCCAGTTGGCGAACTTGTATTATGGCGATTTAACCACAAGGTCAGAGGCTGGTATTGAGCATTTTGACTTACAGATCCCCAATGCTAAAAAGCGTGATGAACCCTTTAGAGGTTCTTTCAAAGTCAAGCAAGATGTGAGCGAAGACTTAATGCTGGTGCTGAGTACGCAGGCAACGCAGTCAATCAAAACAGTTGAAGCTCAGCTTGGCATAAGGCTCACCCCTAAGCAGAAGAAGCAAATCCCTATATTTATCAGTGAACTAGATATATCTGAACTCAGTAGTTTTAGTGAATTTGAGCAAATACAACTGCAAACTCCTGATTTATTCTGTATAAGGCAGCGAGGAGTTAGTTCCTCAGTTGGAGGAATGGTAAAACGATTGGCTAGACTCTGCCCCTTGAAAACAACTCGAATTAAAGTTGATGGGGGTTACGGCGACTTACATATCAATCCACGTCGGTTCCGCTATACCCACGCAACCAATATGGCAATGTTAGGGGCCAGCGCTCATGCAATTGCCGAAGAACTGGGTCATGAAGATATTCAAAATGTCACCATCTATACCGAATTTAATGAAGAAATGGCCGATAGAATTGATGAAGCACTAGCGACTGATTTGGTTCCATTGGCACAAGCATTTTCTGGCACTCTTATAGATAGTGAAAAAGACGCCATTCGAGCCAACGATCCCCGTAGCAGAATTAATAACGACAGTGGAAATCCTGTAGGAAATTGCGGAACATTTGGGTTTTGTGCTAACGGTTCCGTTCATTGCTACACCTGCAATAAGTTTCAACCCTGGTTAAATGGCCCTCATGCGGAAATGCTCAAAAGTGTCGTTTCTAAACGAGATCGTAAGCGTGAAATGGGAGCAAGTGAGCTTGTATTGCAGGGGCATAATCGCAGCATAAACGCGATCAAAGCTGTTATTCAAAAGTGCAATGCAAGAAAGCAAGAACTAGGAAAGGAAAGGGCATTAAATGTCTAATGTTTTGGTATTCACTCCCCAGTACGAGCTTGAATTTAAGAAGAATTATGATGATTTCATAGCATTCTCCAAAAATGAACTGACGTTATTTAATGATCTTGAATTCGATAGTCCAGACGGCATCCAGAGAGGGTGGGACTGCGACAAGTGGTCGTGGATTACAGCTCGGGGTAAAAAGCTTACAATTGTTTTTGGAGATAGTGAAAGCCATTCAAAATACACGCCATTCAAGCCCCCCTTTTCTGACTTCGCGAAAGCATATGTTCGCTACCAACAGTCGCTCAACTATAAAAACTCAACCAATTGGGCTTCCTCATTAGTTTGGTTATATCAAGCATTAGAAGAGTACGCTACTAATAATGAACTATCTTCAGTTGATGTCATGAGCCTCAATAACGAGGTGATTAATCGCGTTGAAGAACAGATTAAAAACAGTAGTTTAAGTGCAGGCGTCAAGCGCAATATTGCTATTTCACTTGAGAAGGTACTGAAGTTCATTAAAGACAAAAAATTCAAGCTGGATATACAAGACTGGAAGAACCCTTTTCCTCGGCCTTCAGACACAAGAATAAAACTGGACGAAAAAAGTCGCAAAGAGGATGAAGACAAATGTCCGTCTGATTTTCAGATGCTGCAAGTCGCAGATGCATTTCATAAAGCTGAGACTCCTAGGCAAAAGTACTTTAGCAGTCTTTGCGTAATGCTAATGTGCCAGCCTAGCAGAAGCATCGAGTTGAACGGTCTGACGGTAAACTCACTACAAAAAAGTCCTAAAGGTCGCTGGTACTTAATGTGGAATCCTGCGAAAGGGGGCGATCCCGTTCGAAAATGGGTTCCGAGACTACTGGAGGATGTTGTGCGACAGGCGTTTGATAGGTTAGTTGAGATTTCTGCTCCTGCTCGAGCCGCTGCTAAGTTTGCATATGACAATTCTGACGTATTTATGTTGCCTAGCGACCGTGATGCATCTCAAGACCAGCCTTTGACCTACAGCCAGTTCGCTAATGCCATGGCCATGAAAACGGGAAAAGATTCACGAGGTTGTGAGATTAATTGGAGATACTACGTCTCAACCCAATGGCTTAATAATCTAATTAATAGTTTGAATGGAGTGTCGGACTGGAAAAAAGATTTACTTAAAGGGAATTCATTGCGCGCTGACAATGAAGTTGTCACTAAGGTGGGCCACAAGCCAACAGGGATCACCATCCGATTCCCTAGTTACAGAGATCTTCGTTCTATTATTGATGATAATTATAAAAAGCCGGATTTCCCCAACCATGGCGGTGTAAAAATTTGGGACTGCATCACTTTAGTTCGGGATAATGAGTTTCATAAAGAGTTTGCCACAAAACCTTTTTCTTGGATGCTAACCGGACACGGTCCGCTGAGTGATGCAATCGGAAACGATAGAGGCTTAGAATCCATCTTTGTCGAGCTTGGTATCTCTGATGAAGACGAAACCCCTCTTAAGCTGAGTTCCCACCAATTCCGCCATTGGTTAAACACCAAATTGAAGCTAGCTGGGGAAGAAGATTGGCTTATCGCAAAATGGTCGGGACGAGCGGACATCAAACAAAACGAAGCTTACGATGGCAGAACCCAAGAGCAAAAATCTCGTTTAACTAAGCGAATTGGACACGTGACAATCGGGGCTGGGGTCATGACAGTTTCGCAAGCCGGTCAGATGCTGGCACCCTACAACTCCGAAGCTCCGCCTCCACCAATGGTATTACATGACTTAGGCCTTCCCATCTCACTAAAGGCTTTAGGCGTGGATCGAGAGGGGGTTGCTCAGTTTACAGGGTTGGGTTTCTGTGTTCACAATTACGCTGAAAGCCCATGTATAAAGAATGGCGACTGTGAGGTGTGCAACGAGCACGTCTGCTTAAAAGGGATGCCACACTCTCTTGAAGAGCTGAAAACTCTTGAGTCGCTGTATGAGGAGCAATTAGATCATGCTAAAGCTAGTGCTGGAGATGGTGTTTTTGGTGCTGACCGATGGGTAACGGCCCTAGGGTTTCGTTTATCGAAGATAAAAACAGTCATTTTTCTGCTTGAAGACCCCAAAAGGCCTGATGGAGTCTGTGTTAGAATTCCTGACGAGCTAGCTCCATCGCCAGTCAAGCGTTCCTTAAACATAGATGAGCGAAACCCAATTCAAAGCCTAGACCTTTCGACTTTGGCGTTGTCGGATATGAAGGAGTAAAAGATGGCTTTTGTTACAGACAACAAAGAAACGATACTTGCTATCATTGACGGATGGACTGGCAAGCTTAGTTACGAGCTTTTGGCTGAAAAACTACAGTTAGAACTTGGCTTGAAGCGTCCGCCCTCGCGCTTCACATTGCCAAAGCATGATGAAATCAAACATGCTTTCGATTTGAAAAAAGCTGAGCTAAGAGTAAAGAAATCGGTAGCTGTGGAAGACGCGCAGCGATTGTTCGAAAGCTCCGATAAATTGAGTGTCCTGCTGTCGAACCTAGGGAATGATGACGCAACGATTGCTGAGTTGATAAAGCAAGTCGAAAAGCTTGAAAAAGAAAATGAAAAACTTAGCTCAGAAAGCAAAAGGTTGAACAGTCAAAATGACATGCTTCTCGAAAGGTTTGCGCGATGGCAACACAATCTTCAGAGGATGGATAACGTTGATCTCAATAAGTTAGCTTCTACAATTGATGATGGCTTACCGGCTAAAAACAGATAATCTGGCTATGTATTGTGTAGATTAGATTATCCAAATAATCGTACTATTTGTTGCTTAAAGTCACCCAACATCGCAAGGTTATAGTTAGCTTCCTCTTCAACACAACAATGCTTAGACTGTAATTCTCTAGGCCCTAGCTTAAGAATCACCTCATTGGCTACATGGAATGATTCAGGTTTATCCTCGTAGTTTTGGGGATTGTTAGCATGTTGACTACCCGAAGATATTGATAAGTCGATTGACTGCGTATTTTGTTCAAACACCACAGAGCCTCCGTCAGGCAAGTCTGTATCTACATTGTACGCAAATTGAATCAAACTGGGCTCTGCTAAAGTAAATAACCAAGCAACTTTGTTTCGTGAGTCATCAACTCGCAGAACTCTGCCAAGAACTTGCCTATAGTGCATTTCGGTCTTTATGCGACTTAGATGGCAACACACCTGTAGTCGGGGTATGTCGGTACCCTCCGCTATCATGCCAACGCTAACTATCCATTGTGTATCGTTAAACCTAAAATGCTCAATAATTGATGATGGATGCTTCATTTGAGAGTTCACCAGACATGCTGATTGTCCAAAATCGTTTACCAGCATATCGTATAGTCGCAAAGCGTGCTGAATAGAAGTCGCTACGACCAACCCTCCAGCGTTTGGGCTTAAAGCTCGAGTTTCCGTCAACTTATTCACCCCAAGCGAAAGGAGGTAGAGCATTACCTCCGGATGATGAAGTAGAGCAGAATAGTTAAACGAGGAGCCATCTAATAATGCTGAAATTGAGTTAAAAGTATGACTCTCGATATCTTCAGTTAAGTGTATATTGTCGTTATCAACCAGCGTAATTCTTGGAGTTCTGCAAACCCCGTCTTCAATGGCATTATGAAGTCCGTAAACAAAATCGCAATGAATAGTATTATCTGGCTCAGTAAACTTAGACAACACAATCGGTGCTTTATCTGAGCGCCATGGGGTACCTGATAGTGCCAGTGTGTAAGCAGCTTTGTTTTGAATGTGTGTGAGTACTTCTTCCCCCCACGCATTTGGAGTTGCAAACTCGTGCCCTTTGAGATGATGCACCTCATCCATGATTACCATAACTCGATGCGAGCTTAGTAACCTCCAGAAACTTGGGGAAAGTGAAGCCATACTTTGATAAGTTAAAGCATTTCCGATAGAGCCCATCATCCCGTTAAATTCGTTTCCTAGGCGTTTTGAAAACGTGGCTCGGATACTATTACTAACTTCTGCGGATGGTGAAAAACACAGAATAAAGTCAATCTTGTTTGACTTTAGCAAGCAACGTGATAGCTCAGCTGCCATTAACGTTTTTCCTGCTGCCGGTGTTGCAAGGCACATAAAGTGTTGTTGCTCGTTATAGAGCTGTAAAGCGTGTTGAACGCAGTCTATTTGCCACTTTCGTAATTTCATGACGCAGACCTCAACTCCTCTATGCAAGCTTCTAAAGCTTTTATCCTACCGGTAAGCGCTGAACTACAATTACGAGCATTCATGTAATAAGGGTATAGTTTTGATTTCGCTTCAGGAAATGACTCACAAAGCCTCTTAAACTCCTCTGCTTCGCCAATACTACTAAGAAGGTCTACTTGGTATTGATTAAGAGTTTGGCGTAGGGTGTATATTTGAGTTTCATAGCTTGTTGTGGCTTTAGTATGTTGTTGAGTCACCGTTTTCACTCGAACTCCCCTCACCTCTTCTGCTCGCAGCAGCTTCGTATCAAAGTGCTCAGACTTCGAATAGATAAGCTGCCCATCACAGTTTTCTTTTGTCAGCATTTCTTTGGCAACGAGTCGTCGCAATGTTCTATGGACCATCTGCCCAGCATTTTTGTTGGTGACTTTGGTATTTGACTTTTGATAAACATCTCTTAATTGCTTTACTGTAAATTGCTTCTTGTCTTCATCAATAATCTCCTGAAGCAAAACACTATTTATACGTATCATTTCAAACTCACACTTCAACTAAACTATGTATTCTCTGCGCAATGAGACAGCCAGGAACTTAATTAACAACCAGTTAATTTGTGGCTTCAATACTAATACTCTTAAGTATCGAAAGCTCTCTCTTGAAAGCTAAGTATTCCTTAGTATACCTTATGTGTAAAAACTAAGACAATCTTAGTTATATCGGAACTATCTATGACACAAATTTGGCTAAAGAAAATAACTCACCGTTACCACTGCGACTTAAACAAGCAAGGAAAGCTAAGGACATTAGTCAAAAGGAACTTGGCATTAGGCTTGGTATGGAGCCAGGCACAGCTAGTGCTCGAATGAATCAATATGAACAAGGAAAGCACACGCCAGACTACACCACGCTGAAACGCATGGCAGATGAGCTTGGTGTCCCTGTCGCTTATTTTTTTTGTAGTTCAGAGAAAAGCGCGCGATTAGTTTGTTTGCTTGAATCGTTAAGCGACTCAGAAAAAGACACGCTAATTGATATGCTACTTACAGGTAGTCAAAAGTAATCTGTGAACGAATCGTTGGGCGAGCCAAAAATTGGCTTGGTGTAGTGAGTAGCAAGCATTGTGATCGATGGGATTAGCAAGGTAAGTGCTTAGAAAAGCGTTATGCTTCTTAGTGCTAAAATTTACCAGGTACTTCAACTTATTACTGATAAAGCAGGTTCATATAAAGTCATGTGAAATGTAGAAGAACAAGACTCACCTGACTATTGGAGTGGTATTTACCAGATGAGTAATATGTATGAAAAAAGAGGGAGATGTAGAGGCGCTTTCGCTTACCTTACACGCAACACTTGTAGGAGTGGTCACCCATTATAGTGAAGATAAGGATCTATTGGTTTTTACTCCAAGTTATATATTCACGCCTGAACATCCTGCTTTTACTCTCGCGAGCTTTTGTCAGAAAAATACCTCTTAAAGCCTCAGTGTAGCGGTCAAACACTTGCTCTAGTCTTGTCAAATCATCTACAAGAAGGAGGGTTAAGATATCTGACGGCAGCTCGCCTTAAGGTTCATATATATAGCGAGTTTCCCTTGTGTACAGCGCTTGGCGAAGAGCCTCCAGGGGCATTGGTACCAACTCCAATAGAAAAAGAGCAAATACCGTCTTGGGGGCTATCACAAATCGATACTTTAGGACCTGTTTCAATGAGTATGAAATATATTGAACACCACTGAGCAGCAAAGGAACGAACTGCGCTCGCATTGTCGCAATCTATCAGAAGACTTCAGAATAGACTCTTAAATGAATTTTAATTAATTAATACATGCCGTGACTAAGCTATTTAGGCATACCCGGCATATTCAGCGCTTTGAATGTACTCGACAACATTTTTTGCCCGTCCTGACTCACACAGTTGCCTCGGAGTTAGATTGCCGCACTGTGGTAACGGGGCGTACTCGAACCAGTTTTGAGCGTTATTGATGTCGCTCGACCAGGATAGTAGAACCGGAAGAATGTAGTCGAGTTCTTGCTGAGAAAAGTACCAAGCGAGTTTTTGATTAAGTAGTTCAAGTTGCTTGGTTTTTTCGACCATCCAGCCAGTCCCTCGTTAACTTCGTTCACTAAAAATAGCTATATCCGCCTCAAATTACAACTAGCTTGCTGTGCTTGGGGTCACTTACGTGCAGAATTCTGGGCGCTGTGCTCTAGTTACGGATAGCCTATATTGCTTCTGGAACCACCCATTGGTTAAGCTTCCAAGGTTTGCGCACTTTTTGGCTGTTTATTTGCACAGTGTTTCTAGTTTCGTTTGCGTCTTTTGTCAAAGCAATCAATGAAAGAAATGGATCGACGATTGATTGATACCGAGTAAAAAACTAAGGTAGACAATGGGTTAATATCAAATCATTAATTGATGAGCGAATGTGATGAACGTCATGTTTTTTGTGATAGGCCGCGCGCTCATTAAACGGGATAGGTCGCACGTGCGGCCTACTTAGCGTTATATCTCTAAGGTGTCTGTATGGCTTCAATTTGGTTTAAACAAGGTGATTTCGCTGACCACTTACATGAATTATTAGGGTATAAGTCAGGTGTCGCAGCTTCAGTTGAGCATATGAGTGATCTACTCTCAGGAACCCACTTTGCGGATGAAATTCAAAACTCTGAAAAATTTGGTTTGAGAATTCGCTCGGAGGACTATGAATCACTTTATTATGAGTTATTACATAAAGTTGGTACTACCGAAAAATTATTTAAAGGAAATTATGAAGTTTTTGAATCTCTGAGGGAGTTTGAAATATCAGAGGGTATGGAATTTGTAACTACCGTCCTAGAAATCTTCTCACGTAACATCAGAATTGAAACAAAAAAAGCTATCAAAGAAAATAGAAAGTCTCTTGACCCTACAGCAATGATGTATGAAGCGAAAGATAAGCTTGGGAGTAAAGGACTCAAAGCGATAATTAAATATATTGAGGCGAATGATGCAGTACAAAAATATAGTCCGCACTCAGCTTTACGCTTTAAAGAATGGGATAATATAGTTGATTTAAATGCTCTTTTTAATGAATATCAACCAGTGATACAAAATACTGGTTTTTTTGATCAGAGGTTCATTGATTTTTTATCAGTTAACAACGAAAAGTTACACGATATTCATTGGAGAAAATTTGAGGAGTTAACTGCTGAGTGTTTTACTAAATTCGGCTATGAAGCTGAACTTGGTCCTGGAAGCAATGATGATGGGGTAGATGTGAGGGTGTGGCATCCTGATAATAAAGAATCTCCGAAATTTATAATTCAATGTAAACGCTATAAAAGCAAAATTGAAAAGTTAACTATTAAAGGTTTATATACAGATGTACTCCATGAAGGAGCCGAAATTGGACTTCTAGTTACGACATCTGAATTTAGCGTCGGTGCTAGAAAAACTGTCGAAGCAAGAGGTTACCCTATCGAAGAAGTCAATGGAGCTAATATTACAAAATGGCTTTCTGAACTGAGAACACCGGGAACTGGCATTGTTCGAGTTTGACGAGATATAACAAGGCGTTTAAACGGAACTAAAACAGTGGGTTACGTTTCGCTTTGCTACACATTTTAACCCACAATTTTAGTCCGCTTAACGCGGCGTTATGTCCCCGTAGGGAGTTACATAGATGGGCAGTACTAAAGATTACTGGTTTGATCGAATTGAAGAACAAAAGAATAGTCATTTGGCTAATCTTCTTGGAATTACTGAAGATGAATTAGAGCAGATCACTTACGACATTGAGGGTGATTACAGCAACGATGGATTGCTTTATGGCTATGTTGTTCGGTTCGATGATGATAACGACCCGTCTATCATGGCGAAAATAGATGGCCTTACTTCAGGCTCATTTGTGAGCTTATCTCAGTGGGATTTGGAAGACCCTGAGGAAGATGAGCTTGAGTGGGAATTAGCTAATTCAGAGCAACTGGAAATGTTTAATAAGCAGTTGGCTGAAATTCCCGCAATGCTTCAAATAGAAACTACGCAAAGCACTCAATTTTGTTTGTTGGTAATGCTGCATGCTCATGTTGTTTCTACTCTGGAGCACTTTCTATCAACTACATTTATTCATCGTGTCACAAGCTCCGATAAGTTAACGAGAAAACTGATCGAAACTGATCCTGAGTTTGGGAATCGCAAGTTTACAGTTAACGAGATTTATGCTCAGCACAGTAATATTAAGGCAACAGTTGCCACATATTTAAAAGGTATTATCTTCCATGATATGCGCAAGGTAAAACCAATGTATGCTGAAGTGCTTGCGTGTGATTTTGATGATATATCATGGCTATTTAGAGCAGTAAGATTGAGGCACGATTGTGTTCATCGCGCTGGTTATGATAAGGAAGGAAAACCTGTCACCGTGTCGGTAGAAAGTATTAAAGAGCTAGTAAAAAGTTGTCGTGAGTTGGCTGAAAAAATAGATACTCATGTACAAGAATTAGATAGTGAATGACATAACAAGCGCATGTTGTCGGACTGTTTTTCCGCTGCGCTCCAAACCAGCCGCAAATGCGGGCGTTGCAAGCATGTAGCATCGGAGGTGCAATGAGTCTATATAAATATGTTTCAGTTGATACATTATTTAAAATTTTAGAAGGTAATATTAGACTTACTCAGCCTAGTGCGTTTAACGATCCGTTTGAGCTATTACCAGAAATAAATATCCCCGAGGGATTAGGCAAGCAAGATTTGGATATGCGCTTTGACTTAATGAGCCCCGCACGAGTTCCTCCTGTGGGAGAACTGCCTTATGACTTTAAATCTCCAACTTGTAACGATGATACTGCCAGAACTATTCGGAGTGACTTAGACAATTCAATCGGAATATTGTGCCTAACTAAAAATCCAAGCTCTATTCTTATGTGGTCACACTATGCTGAAGAGTATGCTGGAGTCATGATTGAATTCGATAGAGATCATGAATTTTTTCAAGGTTTATTTGAAGTTGATTATAGAAAAAACAGGCCAATCAAAGACTATTCCTTTTTTGCTAACTCTGAAGAGCCGATAAGGCTTTCAGAATTATGCATTAAGCCGAAAGATTGGGAATATGAAGAAGAGGTAAGAATTGCAAGAAGCCTCGCTGATTGTACAGTAGTCAATGACAGTCCTAAGTATCCAATATGTGTGCTGGATCTTCCAATTGAGTGTATTAAATCAATTACATTTGGTGAAAGAACGTCTGTCGAAAATCAAGTTTGTATCTTTAATAAAGTTAAAAATACAAATATTGCTTTGTCACTTTCAGCCATTTCAAACTGGGGGTTTAACTTTAGACCTGAACTAATAAAATATGATGTTCCAGTTTCCGAGCAAAGTCCTGTTATAAGCCCAAGGTCAGCACATATTTTTAAAGATCTTCCCGGTGATTTTGGTGAAATAGCTAGATGGCAAATCAAGAACAATAGATTTTCGGAACTAGTAAATAAAACGGTGTAGCTTGCTAACAAAGCACTTAAACGGAACTAAAACAGTTGGTTAGGTTTCGCTTAGTGCGGCGTTAGCTGCCTAAACGTTCCACAATAAATTTAGAGGTATTATGTTCAAAAATATGCATTTATTCTTCGTGCCTGAAGAGTTGAATCTACTCCGAGCATTTAATCGAAAGCAACTTGAATTTGTTGATGGTTTTGTCGAAAACATAGACCAGCACATTGAAACTTACACTGATGAAGTTTTCATTCAACAGTGGGCTGGCGATGAGGGGGAGATTGTCGAAGTAGAGAAACAGCATATTGCTGGCATCACAGAAGATGAGTATGATTTTAAAGAAATCTTCACATCAACTATGCCCATGTATCAAAGACAATCAATGTTGCTAACCGCTTGGTCGATGTTCGAAAACGAGATTAATACTTTTTATAGTAGGCTTGCAATTAAGCTTGGAGCTGAGCCAAACCTAAGAATAATCAAACGTGCTAAACATTCTAGTGACCTTGCTCATGTCATTTCATGTTTGAAAGCATTAGGGGTTGTTACAGAGCCAACTGAACAGTTTGTAAATGCATTTAAACGCCTAAATGATGAGGTTCGCTTAGTACGAATTGATTGGGTTCACAATGGTGGTAAAGCAGTAAAGTCAGACTTTATTGAGCATACAAATGGCTTAACTATGAATCACTCTCAAATCGACATATCGGTTGATTACATTGAAGAAGCTACAGACTTAATGTGGTTACTTTCTACGGAAATCACAGAGTCTGCTAGAATTAATCTGGGCGGCAGCTAATCGGGTAGCCGGAAGCCCCCACAACACCCTGCATGCGGCCAAACTAGTCAGTTTAACGATCGCCTGTTAAGCAGATCTCCCCAGATAAGAACATGCACTGTCTCTGCACTGCTGCATCATTTACGGTGGCCGTTAGATCACATGGCTTCGTTGTCTTGTGCCAACTCGCCTCCAGCCTACGCCTCATATGATGTTTTTGTTCATCAACTCGCAGATTTGCGTCCGGCTTCCTTCAGACATTCCCTCACGGTAACGCCCTTGCCATTCGCTAGTAGTTAGCGTTTAATAATCAAAGTGTTATTAAACGGTGACCTTCCTATAGAGGACTTTCACCTCATTAGTTCATGCCCATGCTGGACGTACACAAAGCATTTAAGAGTGATTCTCAACGCTTGGTATTTTTTATTCCATCGTTGAGTTCAGTGTTTACGGTTGTACGGTTAGGTTTAGTGGTCGCGTTGTTCACACCTTAATGCGGCGTCATGCCAAGCAAGTGAGCTAAAGATTGAATTTTAGGAATACTGAATGAGCAGTTTTGTTGACAACCTTTCTCCAAAGGAATGGGAAGCTTTCTGTGAAATAATGTTGCGCCAACATTACGGCGCGAAAAATTTCTGGTCTGTCCCAGATGAAGACGGCGGAGACTTAGGACTAGAGTTTTATACTATTGATGGGACACTCTTTCAGTGTTACTGCCCTGATAAAGGCGTTGATATGGCGTCTTATAAAAGGAAAGTTCAGAAAAAAATTCGTGAAGACCTTAAGAAGCTAAAAACTTACGAGAATAAAATAGCTAAAATGATTGATGATGTTACTGTTCATCAATGGATTCTTCTCACACCTGAGTTTAAATCTAAGGATTTAATAGGTTACTGCAACACTAAGAAAAGGGCAGTAATCGCAGAGAATATTTCGTATATCAATAATGACGAGTTTCTTGTGAAAATAGAGACAGCAGATAGCTACCCTGACGGGAAATTATACGCACAAGGAGTTTATAACAAAGCTATTGATATCCCTCTGCATAGCATTAGTGAAGTAGAAAAAGATGCCTGGAAGGAGGGGAATACTGAATTTTCAGGGAATGTAGTTAGAAAATCAGTGGCTTTAATGGGCGAAAGATCAGAGGGATTCCAAGATGAAGTTTTTACAAAGTATATTCAGATAGAAAAGTTTCTTGATCAGCTTCGTGAAGGACATCCAGACCTATATGAAATGATTGAAGACACTGCTCGTGCCCAGCTTGAGAACATGAGAGAAGACGTATTCTTTTCAACAAAAGATAAAGGGTTCGTTAAAAGCATCGTAGATGGTAATAAGTCTGCGTTTTCTAAGCATTCAGAGTTTATGTCAGAAAAAAATGTTCAGTCATTATCTTTTGGATATTTGTCAAAATGGCTTGCTCAATGCTATATGGATTTTGAGTCATGAATAAAGAGCTAAATGTAAAGCCTATTGTTAGTGATAAGCCATATTCTGTATCAATTGAAATGAGGCCATTGTGGAGAATCTGCCTCATTTTAGTATGTGTATCTGTCGTTTCAGGAGATAAAAAATATTTGAATTCGAAAAAAGTTAATATCCTGGTTTGGATGTTAATAAGAAAAAATAGATGGCAAGAGTACGAAGACTACCTGTTAAGTCGGTCGGAAAATGTACCTTTAGTTTCTATTGATACCGCCACTTTTAAAGCTATTGAGCTTTCAATAGCTAAAGGATTCTTATCTTTGGAGAATGACAGGATTTTTGTCACAGAGAGTGGTGAGGAGTTATTTTCACTTTTAGTTGAAAATAACATAATGGATGAGGAAGTTTGTTTCTTGAAGAAATTAGGGAAGAAGCTTAGCGATAATAAAGTTAAGGGTCTTACAGGTGGGATTAAGTAATGCTCGGTTTAAGAATTAGAAGAATTGAAATTTATGTAAATACTAATGGTGGTCGTTTTTCAACATCCATCCCATTTAAAGATGGATTGAATATTATTCGAGCAGAGAACTCTTCAGGCAAGTCTACTTGCATCAATTCAGTGGCTTATGGGTTGGGTCTTGAATCCATACTTGGCCCCAGTAGAAAGAGACCTTTTCCGAAATCTTTATACGAGGTGATCTACGACAATAAAACAGAAGAAACCCCATATTTTGTAAATCGTTCTTCCGTTTCTATATCCATCGAGAATAGCAATGGTAAATCGGCTATATTGAATCGCGATATTTTAGGCGATGATAATAAAGTTTCCGTTGTTACCGATAATCAGTCCTCCGACTATTTCCTAGGATCCGCCGGTAATGTGGGCTCAGCTGTTAGTGAAAAAGGTTTTCATAACTGGCTAGCAAGTTTCATTGGTTGGTCCCTCCCAAATGTAGTTACTTTTGAAGGGAAAGAAACAAAACTGTATTTAGAATGTATTTTTCCTTTATTTTTTATCGAACAGAAGCGCGGCTGGTCAGAGATTCAGGCAAATAGCCCTACACACTACGGTATTAAAAACTTAAAAAAGTCAGCCGCTGAGTTTTGCCTAGGAATAGATAGCTTCGAGCATGAAAAAAAGCTCGCGAAGTTAAAGCACCAGATTGAGACTTATGAGTCCGACTGGAATGGACTTAAATCTTTTTCTGAAAGTGTTGCTGATTTTAACGAGGTCAAAGTTAGTAGACTAGGTAGCATAGATACAAAGGACTTGCTCCCTCGAATAGAGTTCAGCTATCTCGAAAACGATGTTTTCGTGAGTGTATATGAGCAAAAGAAATCTTTAAAAAGATTGATCGATAAGCTGGCTATAGATGTAGCACAAAAGTCACCAGGCGATGAAGTGCTTAATTCCAAGCTTGCAGCGATACGTGTTCTTAGAAGGCAAGCCGAAGAGTGCTCAAGATCTATTGAAGTTACTATGCTTTCAATTTCAGATGCAGAGAGTAAGCTGGCCACTTTACGGCACGACTACGACCAATACCAACAACTTAAAAGACTGAGAGGTGTTGGAAGCGATATATCCAATAACCTCGACACTGAAAAATGTCCTATTTGTGAAAGTGATTTGTATGACACATTGGGTAATACCTCAACCAAAAGACGTCCAATGTCGCTTGATGAAAATATAGCTTTTTTAAAAAACCAGCTAGATTTTTTCGCCTCCATTAGGGATAAGAGTTTGCGTCAACTTCAGGATCTTAAATCCGAATATAAGCTTGTCTTATCAAGGATGGAAGTTGAGCGGGAAAGCATTGAAGCACACCGCTCCGATCTTGAAGATATTAATGGAGAAGTAAAAACAATTCTTAGAGAAAAAATTCAGGCCGAATCACTTTTGAAAGATGTCCAAAAGCTGAAGGAGACCCAAGACGAACTTAATGAAAGAGCTACCTCTTTACATTCCTCTTGGACTACCACTTCTGACTCATTAAAACAGCTAAAAAGGGGCAGGAGCGTTGCTAACAGAGCTTTGGTAATACGAAAGCTGGAAAGCTTGATAAAGAGCAACCTTGAAGAATTTGGATTTAAAACTTCTGCTGTAAATTCTGTAACTGTCTCACAGCAAACACTACGCCCTGAACAGGAAGGCTACGATATTGTCGCCGAAACTTCGGCTAGTGATTACATAAGGATTATTTGGTCTTATACTTTATCTCTTATGGAGCTAGCTGGTGCCGAGGACAGCGTAAAGCATGGTGGTTTTGTTGTTTTTGATGAGCCAAGGCAGCATGAGGCAAGTAAGGTAAGCTTTACAAACTTGATTACGAAGGCTGCTCAGTCTTCGAAATATTGTGGTCAAGTAATATTTGCCACTAGCCTCGATGAAGAAGAATTGAGGATTTCTTGTAAAGATAAAGAAGTGAACCTAGTTTGCTTCGATGAGTATATTCTCACTTTGAATCCTGATACTGAGGAGAACGTAAAGGCATAACAAGCCAAGGCAGTCGGATGCTGCGCATCGCTGCTTGGGGCGTTAACTTGAAAATATGAGCAAATATATTCCAAAAGAGTTAGAGGGTTTTATACTTCCATTCAATTGGGACGTAAAAAAGGTGTGGGAGTTGTCTGCGCTGATTGAAGATGTTGAATTAAGCGAATTTGAATTTATGTTTGATCTCCCGTTTTGGAGCTCGAGGCCAAACGCGGGTATGCTTTTCGATATCAGCCCAAATGAAGCATTGGAGAATTTGAACTGCTATTCTCACCAGAAAAAACGAGTGGAGAAAGCCGACATTCAGTATCCAATGGACTTTATCTTTGAGAATGGCACTTATTACATACTCGATGGTTTGCACCGTCTTGTTCGGCATAAACTAATGGGCAATAAAATAGTAGAAGTACGAAGGCATAAACTTGAAATTCGTACCAAAATACAAGATAACAAAGCGCTGTAGCAATACAGCCCTAAATCACCGCTTCGCGGTTGGTTGTGGACTCGAATACACTCGCTGCTAAACTTTGCGTTAACTCCAAATGTCCATACTTCCGCTAATCCGAAACACCTTTGAATAAGTGACCACCCAAACACGTTTCTGTCCAATGATGTTTTGACTCGCGTGCTTCGGGGTAAAAGCCACTTGGCATTGGTGTAACTAGGGAGCTAAACTCGAATCTGCCACAAAGCAAGCCAGAGCGAGATTGACCATGATTTGAAGCATCTGCATTTCGGCTGACTTTTCCTCATGTCTAGAGCTCAAGCTCTGTGGCCTTGCTATTCCACCAAAAATTACGAAGACACAGGGAGAGGCTTTCATAGTGCAACAGAATATTAATTTAGAAAGACAAAGGAGAATGAAACGGGTGTTGACGTGGCACGAATAACTACTTTTAGTGTTGATAATAACGCAGAAATCATTTAACAATAGAAGAATTTAGTAACTGTTGCAGCTCTTCAATCTATCCCAAGTGACTGTCAATTCAAGAGAATCCGTCTCGGACTATGTTAGTCATAGCGGCATACCAGCCCTTATAAAATAAGTCGCAACTATTGCTGAGTACATAGAGGATTATATGGCTCTTATTACGTATTATCAACCATGCACTTTGGAACAATTAAACGACTCTCGTTAATTCGTTTGTTTGGCCATCTATTGATTATCTGACGGTTTACCACTACACATCGAAAGATGCTGCCGGGTCCATTTTAAATTTAGGCGAGTTTCGCCTTTATAGCTTGCTCAAAAGGTTCAATGAAGGCGAAATCGAAACCTTTTGTCAGAACCATGGGCTTAGCGGTTATCTGGAAAAAGATGAAAATGGGGAACCAAATACAAATCACTGATAATGAAAATTATTTTCTACGCATCATTTACCGATTCTAATCTTACAACAGAGCAAGAAGAATATTTTTGGAAGGCTTTTGCCCCTGTAGATGGTGTTAGATTGAAGTTAGAGGTGATAGCATCAAATTCAAACTTCAGGAAGATGGTGTATGAAAAAACAAAAGGCAATCCTCTTTCTTTACTAAACGATTTAACCAGGGTTGTTAGAGAATCATATGGTAGGGAGTTTGTGCTTTCTGGTATTTCAAGATTATGTGCTTTTTATCTCGCCAAGGATTTTGATGTAGAAAATGAGTACCGTGCTTTGTATAGATATTGGGAAGGCCTTCACCTGAAAGTGATGGGAATTATCGATATGTAGGCTTGCGACTTAATAACCTGAATGACACTGGCGATCAGGTTAGGGTGAAGGAAATTCAGACAAATGAAAGTCTCAACATTCCATCCCAATATGTCGTTACGCCAAGAAATTCATAACAAGGCACTCCACCCAACCAAAAAACGCGATGCGGTATTCGTCGGGTGAACTTTGTCATTATACCTAATCATTGAGTAAGGGGTACTCATGGGAAATTATAGAAACTTCGAGCAAGATTTTGTGGTTCGTACTATTGAGTTAATTGAACAATATAACCTGTTGATCGTTGATGAACCATTTGAGCGACAATTCAACTATACGTTGGCGCTTAATTGCCTATTGGGCTTAATCGTGATGCCCAAAGAACGAGCGATTAATACAATTCCAAGTGAACGTTTGACCATGCAGTTTAAGCAACATATGGGCATTATTCATTCAGACTTGCCAGATGTACAAACAACATTACGTCAACTCATTGTTAAAATGAGGCATTCTATTGCTCATTTTGACATCGAAGTTGAATCAATCGACCAACACCACTTGGTAAATTTTGTTAACTTCAAAGATACGGATAACGGTCAAATCTATGCGCGCTTCCATGCCGAAGAAATTTTTCCGTTTCTACAAGCTTATGCTCAACTATTGGTGGAGAGCATGAGGCGTCAACAACGCCATCGAGAACAGGCATAACAAACGACCAAAGCATCAACATACTCTTCCTATTCCGACAGAAGCGTTTTAGAGCTCTAGCGCGTTTCTATCCAGAACCGTTTCACTTAGCACTTTCTAAGGTGAAAGTGCCCTAAAGTGTGTCAGTACCGACTGAAACGAAGCTACTCTAGCCTCTTAATTGTACAATGAAAGCTAATGTGTGGGGCAAAAGTCAAGATCTGCCCCCACTCATTCCAGACTAATTTTACAAAACGCCCTCAGCTTGCTTCGATTCTATTTTTAACCTGCAAAAAACGAAAAATTAAACCAAAAAAAACAACATGATACAATGTTAAAAAGTTGGTCTTAGAGGCAATAGGAAGTATGAGTAATGAATATTTAGGAAGCCGTTGGTATAAGTTTGATTTTCATACTCATACGCCAGCATCTTCAGATTACAAGAAGCCTGAAGAGACTGAAACCGATTGGTTAAAAGCCTTAATGGCTGAAGAAGTTGACTGCGTGGCTATCACCGACCATGTGTCGGGTGATTGGATAGACCGACTAAAAGCAACTTACGCTGAACTTGATAAGACTGCGGTATGGTATCGACCGCTTTACTTATTTCCAGGGTGCGAAATCACAGTGAGTACAGGCCAGTCCCGTGTACATATTTTGGCTATTTTCGATCCTTCCTGTAATTCTGCAAAGATTGCAGCTGTTCTAGGTCAGTGCGGTATTACTGAGGGGCATGGTGACGCTGAAGAGATCTGTGCAACTGAGTCAGTTGATAAGGTTATCTCTATTGTAAAGCAAGCGGGTGGGGCAGCGATACCAGCGCATATTGATGGGCCTAAAGGACTGTTAAACGGAATAACAAATACCAATCATGAGATTGAGTCATGGCTTAATGAGATTGAAGCCGCTGAGTTTGTCAATTTAGCTTTTCTCGATGTGGTTAACCCAGAGCTGTCAAAGGCGGCTGTGCACTTAGCAAAACTTCAAGGCTCAGATGCCCATGAATGTGGTCGATTAGGTAAGAGGTGTTCGTGGATAAAAATGAGCCAGCTATCAATAGATGGATTGAAGTTAGCTCTGCATGACCACGATTTTTGTGTCGATAATAGTGTCGATAATCCTAATGCGACGCCAGATTTATTCTTAAAGAAATTGAATATTTCGCAAATGCGTCATTGTGGTCGCATTCCTGGTCAGCCGTCGATATTTGAATTACACCCTCTATTTAATGCTGTTATTGGTGGCCGAGGCTCTGGTAAATCGACATTCATTGAGTCTGTTCGGTTGGCATTAGGGCGTGAAAATGAAGTAGCAGAACTTGAGCAGATCCAAGAAGAGGTTCACTCTTTTAGGGAGGGAGTCACGAAGTCTGATACTGAAATATGCGTTGAGCTACAACGAAGAGATGAGGCATACCAATCGATCTGGAAACACAGTACAGTCCCCTACATTAATAAACTGCAAGCAGGTGATTGGTCCCTTGATAACGGACGGCCAGAAGAGCGTTTTCATGTAAGCTTATACAGCCAAAAACAAATCAATGCACTGGCAAGTAATACGAACAGCTTATTAGAAATTATTGATCGCTCAAACGAAGTTAATTTTTCGGCATGGAAGTATCAGTTAGATGCTGAGCTCAATAAGTTTTTAGGGCTTTGTCGGGAAGTACGTCAGCTACAGGAGCAGCTTGATAATAAAGGCACCTTAGAATCACAAAAGGACGACCTAAATAGCGATATCGAGAGCTTCGAAAAAGGTGGCCATAAAGATATCTTTAATTCCTATCAAACTTTTACACTTGAAAAACAGAAAATTGAAAAGGCAGCTGGTACCTCTGGGTTAGTTGATTCTATCGACGGCATGCTGTCTGAGGAGTTTGCGGAGCTTAGCCTCATAGAAGAAGGTGAAGACAAGCCTGATTACGTCGCAGAGTTAGAAGAAATACAGGCAGCATTCAAAGGGAATTTAGTTTCTGTTCAGACAGAACTGGAAAAGCTAAAAGAGCAAATTACAAAAACTGAACAAGATCGAGAAGATGCAATCAGCAAATCAAGTTGGTATTTAAAAGGTGTAGAATCTACACAGCAGTATGAACAAGTTGTTCAAGAGTATGCTGAAAAGGGGGAAGAGCTGAACCCAGAGCAGTATGAATCTTGGCTTACTCAACGCAATGAGATCAACATTCAGTTGGAAGATCTAGAAACAGTACAAACGAATCTAGATATCAGACAAGACCAGTGTGATAAGTCACTCAGAAAACTGTATGTGTTAAGAAGAAGGCTTCAGTTAAAACGTCAAAAATTTATTAAGAAAGTTATTGGCAAAAATCGTTATGTGAAAATGAAGCTTTTGCCGTTTGCGAACACAGTTAGGATAGAGAAAAAATTTAGAGAGCACATTGGGATCGAGGCTAGTTTTGCTACTTCCATCTATCAGGATGACCAAACCAATAGCTTGTTATATGAATTACTTTCTAAGGAGTTAAGCCTTAAGGGCATTGCAAAAGAGGTCAGCAAGTTAAAAGATGCGACTCTATCCTTAGCTTCTGGTGACGATGTACCACCATATCGAATCGATAGTCGCTTGAAAACTTCTCTTACACAAAAGCTTTCACAACAACCTGAAATGTTTGATCGATTAATAACTTGGTGGCCTGATGATCAACTTGTCGTTGAATATGCTAAGGACATAGAAAAAGGTAAGTTTGAGAACATTGAAAAAGGTTCTGCGGGCCAGAAAGCGGCAGCCATTTTAGCCTTTTTGCTTAGTCATGGTGATAATCCAATTATTGTCGATCAGCCTGAAGATGACTTAGACAATGCTCTCATTTACCAGCTGATTGTGTCTCAGATACATGAGAATAAGAAGCGCAGGCAAATTATCATGGTGACGCATAACCCTAATATTGTTGTTAATGGTGATGCTGAGTTTGTAAATGTTCTTCATTTTCACGCAGGGCAAGTTCAGATATTGGAGTCAGGTGGCTTATGTGAACAAAGTGTGAGGGACCATGTTTGTAATATCATGGAAGGCGGAGCAACTGCTTTTGATAAGCGTTACAATAGATTAAGAGTGATATAGGGAATTTGTACTTAATGTCTCATAATTGCATTATGACAAATGTGCGATGATGCCTAGCTGGGCTATCGCCTGAGCTACTTGTTATCCCTAACGGATCTTATCCGAAGACTCGCAATCTGTCAGAAATCGTAAGAAACTTTTGTTCAGTTCATGAAGTGGCTACGTAAGATTTGCTTGTTAGGCATTAGCGGTTGTTACTAGGTACAATCTTTTGTCGACATTGAGGACTTGGTTTTTACCTATCTCGATAAAAGGCTTGCTCCAATGGCGATGACCGAAAGCTACGATTCCTTTACTTTTTAACAATAAGTGGTTTGTGATTTCAGAGTCACCTAACTGACTATTTGTAGTACCTTTGGGGCCCTGATGTAAAAGTATGAGGTCGTTTTTAACGTTTGTAACTTTTGCTAGAGCACTCATAAATTCCTGCTGGGATTTTCTTTGATTTCTGCCACTGCGCCCGACAATACCGGAAACACCTCCGATGCGCACACCCAAGCAATTGTCACTATTACCGTCGAGTACAATAGTATTCGAAGCCAAATGTTGTTCTTGTATGATATCGTGATTTCCAAGCACGCCAACCACCAAGTTAAATTCTTTAGCGAATGCATTCCAAACATCCGTAACGTCGCCGGTGCCGCCAACTTTGTGGAGATTAGGGTGATCATAAAAATCTCCGGCTAAAGCAACAAAACCAATTGATGGAATTTCACCTAACTCAGATAACAGGCTTAACTCTTCTGCTACTACCTCACCAACAAGTCTATTTGTTTTTATATTTTGTTCACGCCCCTGAAGATCCGAAGTAATAACATAAGAAGAAACCCCTTTCGGCAACTCATCTACAATCGCTTTATAAAACGGAAGCACAACTTTACGAATCTCTCCTCCTCTCCCAGCGGATCTATATTCAATCTCATGAAATGGATCTTCTGATACTGCTATAAATTTCACGCACTTTCTCCGATATCTAACAGGTTGTTGAAAAAATAGAAATAACAAGACCCTAATTTATCTAAACATATTTTTATTGCTCTAGCCATTCAGTCTCTCCACATTGCTACTTATTTCAAATCAACATTACTTTGTGGCATAAGAAAAAGTAGGTTAACTCAAGTGCATTTAAAATAGCGTTAAAACACAATGGGTAACAACAAGTTAGAAACTAAGAAAGCTAACGAACGTTTACGTTACGCGCTTGTCCCTCCCTCAATTTCAATTTATTCAATCTTATTGACGTAAATAAACCCGTAAACTATTCTACGTAACACAAACGGATGGGGGTGTTACGTGAAAATTGGTTATGCGAGAGTAAGTACCGCAGATCAAAACTGCAATTATCAAGTTGATAAGCTTCGAGAAGCAGGCTGTGAAAAAGTGCTGGTTGAGAAGGAGTCTGGTAAGAGTAAATACAGGCCAGAGCTGACCAGACTGTTAGACATTATACGTAATGGTGACACCGTTGTGGTTTACAAATTAGACAGGCTGGGTCGTAGCCTCAAAGACCTCATCGCCTTGCTTGATAGCTTCAAAGAGGCTGAAGTTCAATTTATCAGTCTTTCTGAAAGTATCGACACCACAACGTCGACAGGAAAACTCATTTTCAACGTGATTGGGGCTATCGCAGAGTTTGAAAGAGACATCATTGTAGAAAGAACCAAAGCTGGGCTTGAAGCGGCACGTGCAAGAGGTCGAAAGGGCGGAAGAAAGCAGAAACTAAGCGATAAACAGGTCAAGTTGGCTAAATCGATGCTGCAAGATCCATCGGTGCTGAAATCAGATGTAGCCAAGCACTTTGGAATATCCCGGCCTACGCTCAATAGATACCTAGATTCAGCACCTGATCTGGAGCAGAACAGCCTTTTTTAAATATTGCTGTTAGTTAGTGCTCCGTTTGAACCACAGTGGCCTTGGGGCGAAGTGAAGGTGTAACAAAGAACATGGCTTTTTTGGATGCGAAGCATCGGTATGTGTAAATAGATAAGTTGATTGCAGGGGAAGTAAGTGAGCAAAGAGAAAGGGCAGATAAACAGGGATCTTTTTATCGCGTGGGTTTCTGAAATGAAAGCCAAGAACCCTCCTAATTGGCTGGATTATTGGCATGGAAGCACTTTAAGTCCCAAAAAAATTGCGGATGAGCTTGGCTTTAATTCATCAGCTTTTAAGCAGTCTAGAAACAAAAAACTCTTTGATATGTTGGAAGCGCTTAAGCAAGAACTTGCTACAACTGGAGTCTATCAGGAGCGCAAACAGAACCTTTCTCTTGAGGGGGAAGTCATTGAGGTGGCGAATACGAGCGATGAGGACATCAAAGACAGTGCAAAGGTTCGCGACCTAAAGCGCGTGAATCACCGCTTGCAAGCTGAGAATGCAAAGCTCGCCGCAGAAGTTGCGAAGTTATCTGAATTTAAAGAAGTACTCATTGAAATGGGGCTGTGGAAATGAGTAATAGCAACTTCTTGGTTCGGATCACTCGAATATATCAATACCACTCGGATAATGTTCAATTAGGTGCGGTATTTGTAAACCACAAAGCTGGTGCACACAGAATCATCTTGCTGACCACCCAAAGCCAGTTAAATATACAACCGAGAGTGGGTCAGCAATGGATGGTGTTAAAGGAGCAAAATTTCAGCGTGCGGCAACAGCCTGTTAGCATTGGTGGTTATGTTGACGTTTGGCGTTTCATGCAGCCCAAGCTTAAGTGTGTGATGCCTGACAGCGGTGCCGGCTTTGTTAACTTCCTGAGTGCTGAAAAAGAGTTTATTGGAATAGGCAAAGTAAAAGCGCAGCTCTTATGGGATCAATTCCGAAGTGGTATATTCAGCATGCTAGAAACTGATAGAAATATGCCATATGAACATGACCGTTCAATAACAAACTTTGAAGCTATCAAAGCCGTATTGAGGCGTGATGATACGGTAAATGCGCTTTATGAAGGATTTAAGCAATATATCAACTTGAAGTATGCGAGCCAGTTGGTTGAGTGGGAAATTGAGGAGCCGGTGCAACGTCAGCTGTTTAGGTTCGCAGATACCGATGCACTTGGATTTTTGAAAAAGAACCCGTACCGCTTGTTTTCATTGGGGATGCGTTTTAGCAAAGTTGATTTAGTCGCCCAAAAGCATTTCGGAATCCAACCGGAAGATGAAAAAAGGCTTGTGGCTATCATCGAACAATCACTGCGACTATGGAGCGACAGAGGCCATACGGTCGCAGACTGGGGTGACATCGAACCTGTATTGCGAAAGCTCTTGAACAATGACGCCGCTTTAATTGAGAGATCTAAGTTGCTAACAGGCGATATTATCGGGTTTGTAAAACAAGGTGACAAATACTACGTCTCAGGTAACTACATTTTCGAGAAAACCATTGCCAAGCGATTCAAGAAGCTCAGTAAGAGGCAAGGTTATTGGCAAAGTGAACTGGAAGCGGCATTCACTAATTCGATTCCAGATGGATGGAAGCTTGAAGATGCTCAGGAACGAGCTGTAAGAACAGCATTGGCTAACCATGTATTTGCTCTCAGCGGAGGTGCTGGAACAGGAAAGACCACAACAACGAAGCTAATTGTTGATGCCTACCAACAATTAGGTTTTAGAATCTACCCGGTAGCACTCTCAGGAAAAGCAGCTAGACGGCTACAGCAATCTATAGGTATCGATTGCATGACAATAGCTAGATTACTTCGTGAGGAAAGTGTTTCAGAAAACAGTGTGCTATTGATCGATGAAGCCTCTATGTTAGATGCATACACCATGTGGCGATTGGTGACTTTGTTTTCTGATAAGACTAGGGTCATGCTTATCGGTGATCCCTACCAGCTCCCGCCAATCAATGCGGGTTTGATTTTGAATGACGTGATTAAGTCTGGTGTTATTAATCATGTCGAACTTGATGTAGTTAAGCGACAAGGTGCTACAAGTACGGTTCCCGCATATTCCAATGATATTCGTAATGGCAAGGAGCCACCCTCTTTAACCACTTCTGATATTACTTTCCAAGAGTCAGGCAATGACATGTTACAGGACGCAGTAACAGCGTATTCTGAATATGACAATGCGATGATAGTCGCGTCAACTAACGCAACAGTAAGAGCTGCTAACATCAAGCTACAAGATGCTGTTAATTCAAAAGGCAAGGTTCTCGACCTTACCGATATGCCCATAACAAAAGGAAGCTATGAATTAAGAGAAGGTGATCCAGTTGTGATTACTCTGACTTGCTATAAAAATGATGTGCAGAATGGCACCCTGGGTGTGATAACAAACGCTGTTGCAACGGAAGAGTATGCTTGCATAATTGAGCTGGAAGACTTGGATGAGGGGGAAACAAACGTCAACTGGAGGTTAATTGGCAACTGTTCGAATACATTGACCTTGCATACGCACTAACGTTGCACAAGCTGCAAGGTTCACAAGCTGCTAATGTAATCATATTACTTGAACGTAGTATGTTGCTTGATCGTAGTTGGCTTTACACTGCGGTGACTCGAGCAGAAAGTCGGGTCCATATCATAGGAAAAGAGTCGGACTTTAGGTTTGCCACTAGCAAACAAGGTGCTCTAGAAAGGCGTCAAACAGCGTTGTCAGAAATGTTGAAAACTGCTTGAATAACACTAAATTCGTTCAAATTCGATAATAAATTCAACGTTTACCTTTTGTTGTGTTGAAATCACTTCAGGGTCAGTTTGTCTATCTAATTGATAGTTAATGTATTTAAAACTGAACTGTACCTATTTTGGTGTAATTTGTCTTTGTTTTCCCTTTTAAAAGCAGGATTTCTTAGAAGTGTACGAATACTAGTTAAGCCCTTACTTTTAAGGGTTTTTTTGTATCCGTAAGTTTTCAAAACACTATTTCAGGCTGCTGAGAAGTTGCTTTAGATGAATTACCGGAATGGCATAACTGATCGCGCTTGGGTCAGCCAACACGGCTTCTTTAGTCGTTTTGACGAAAACTTTATTGATGATAGCGATAACTTCGCCTGTTTCTGGGTGGTAGAGGGGGCTGCCACTATTACCGGGATAGGCAGTGGCATCAAGTTGATAAATATTATAGGGTGATTTGAGGCGTTTTAATTGAGCAAGGTTTAGTTCGCTGGCATTTCTCGCCGGTATAACCACGGGGGTAATACTTGAGATAATCCCGCGGTGCGTAACTGGATATAGGCCTAATACAGCGCCTATTGGGAAACCCGTGAAGGCATATAGTTCTCCTTCGCGAACTTTCTGGTTTGAAAGCGTTAGCGGTTTTAGGGCTTTGCCTTCAATTTTTAGTATGGCTAAATCGTGTTGTTCAATGCTAGCAACTACGCTGGCAATACGTAGTTCTGGCGAGCGACCTTGGCCAACAAATACAACTAATTTTTCGTTCTGTTGTTGGTTTAGGCTTTTTGGGAGCACATGTGCATTGGTGGCGATAAGGTGAGAGCCAACAACAAATCCGGTACCGCGTAAGCTGGCTCTAGGAGAATTTAGTTTATTGTAGGTGCCAATTCCTACAACAGACGGTTTGATTTTTTCTATTGTGTCTGCAAGTGCGCTGGAAGCTTCTACACTAAACAGAGATGAAAAAGAGGCTAGGATTACGATGAAGACGAGTTTCATACTATATTCTTCCTTGAATGACCTTTTAATCTTAATTTTTACTATGCATTAGAGCAAGTTGCTATGTTGTTCGTGGTTATATGCAGGCGAATGGATGTCGTCAATCTTATAAGGCTAACTAGTTATGAGTTTTAATTACGAAGATGCGTTTTCTCGGAATATCGGTTGGGTAACGGAAGCAGAGCAACAGGTGTTACGTGGAAAGCGTGTTGCAATGGCGGGTGCCGGGGGCGTTGGTAGTGAGCACATTGTTACCTTGGCGCGCTTGGGGGTTGGCAAGTTTCACATCTCTGATTTTGACGAATATGAAGTTCACAACTTTAATCGTCAAGCTGGCGCGTTTATGTCTACCGTTGGTCAAGACAAAGTAAAAGTAATGGAAAACATCTGCTTAGATATAAACCCTGAAGCGGAGGTGAAGTCCTTCCCTGAAGGTATTTTTGAGCACAATGTTGATGAATTCCTTGAAGGTGTGGACGTATATGTAGATAGCCTAGACTTTTTTGCCTTGGCTGCGCGAAAGTTGGTCTTTCAAAAGTGTTTAGAGAAAAAGATCCCCTTAGTTACTGCTGCACCGTTAGGTATGGGCTGTGCATTTTTGTGTTTTATGCCTGGCAGTATGAGTTACGAAGAGTATTTTCGATTTGAAGATGCCACTAGTGAAAACGAGCAATATATTAAGTTCTTAATTGGTTTATCCCCCGCGATGTTGCAGCGCCCTTATCTAGTTGACCCGAGTCGAGCCGATTTCCACGCCAAAAAAGGGCCATCGATGCCTATGGCGGTAAAGATGTGTGGTGGTATAGCGGGTACGTATGTTTTAAAAATTCTACTTAATCGTGGAGATCTAATTACCGCACCTTACGGCTTACATTTTGATGCTTATCGAAATCGATTTAAGAAAACGTGGCGACCAATGGGTAATCGCAATCCCTTGCAGCGAATGGTATTTAAGATAGCCAAAAAGATAGTTTTAAAAGAAGACAGTTGAGCGTTTTTTATGTCAGTAAGTTTTACACATCATAATTGATCCATTTGTTTTTAGGGTGTAACTCTTTGTTAATATTGACTAATTATATTTGGCCCGATTTTTGCTTTATGTGCGGTCTTTATATCTAAACGCTATTACCAAATTGGATGGGTGAAATGAACAAATTGAAACTTACTTGCTTGGCTGCAGGCCTAGGATTTGCAAGTATTTCTGCTAACGCTGAACTAATCACTGAATGGAATTACTCGAATGATGCGGGTTTTAAAGAGTGGAGTTCAAACGCTGGCCAACTAGGTATTGATACCGGCGGCGCAACAGCCGATGAGTTTGATCCTCTTTTTGGTGGTGAGTTACCTAAAAGCCTTGCATGGGGTACACCATACGGCGCTGTAAACCCTCAACTTATCAAAAGTTCACTTGAGATTGACGACGCTCAGTCTGGTCAAGTAAGTACAAGTGTAGTTGACGGTGTTGGTGCATTGGATTTCGTAACAGGTACAGGCCTTACCCATGAAAACTGGGGTGTAACTGGCAATACTTTGTCTTCAGCAGTTTTGTTTGATGGCTTGTTTCTGCAACCTCTAGCTCCTTTTGTTGGCCCAGCACTTCCTGCGCCGGTTCTTGAGTTTGATGTATTGTTTGAAGAAACGTACAACACTCCTACTAATGACACCTGTAAATACGGTGATACTAAAGTAGGTAAAGCTGGCATTAATGAAGCTGGTTGTGCTGATTTATTCACATTGGTACTAGATGACGGAGTTACGTTTACTGAAGTTGGTGATGATATCTACCTTCAGAACAGCTTCATTCTACCAATTCCTGGTTTTGACGATTACGTGTATACCTTAACTACTCGTCTTCAAGGCTTAACTGTATTAGATAATCTAGATTGTGGTCCTGACTCTACATGTATTGGTTTCTTAACTGAAGAAAACCAGAAGAACGAATTAAAGGCAGCTTTCGCTATTTCTGCTGCTCAAGTAACTGAGCCAGGTACTTTAGCTATCTTTGGCTTAGGTTTGCTAGGTTTGGCTTCTGTTCGTCGCCGCGCTTAATTAGCTGCTCTTATATAATTACTGCTGCGCTTTCGCAGCAGTAATTTTTTATTTCCTTCAAGAAACTCTCACTTCCAAAGCTCAAATTCTCAATCGTAACTGTCTTGTTCGAAGGTTCTGCTTTCTCATCTACCTTTATAGTGCTTAGCAACTTAACACCAGAATGTTGTTTGTTGGTCCAAGGTAAATCGTTAATTGGATTTAGTAAGGGAAATCTTCATATATTAAGCTTTAGAACAAGGATCTTAAGGATCTTTTACGGTGGTAAACATAATGGGTTTTTGTGTCAGTAATTTTTACATCCTATTTACTTCAATGATTTGGTTATTTCTTAAGCTACTGCTTTTAAAGGTTTTTTAAAGTTGGCACCTAGATTGCTTTGTATGAATTGTATTTCGAATCGTACTGACCAAATGGATGGGTGACATGAACAAATTAAAACTTACATGCTTGGCGGCTAGCTTAGGTTTTGCAAGCATCTCTGCTAACGCTGCTCTTATCACTGACTGGGATTACCTAAACGAAGCTGGTTTCGATCAGTGGACTTCTGATGCTGGTTCAATTGACCCAACGGGTATTGATGCAACTGGCGAAACTTTAGATGATTTTGACCCACTTTTTGGTGGCGAGCTTCCTAAGTCTCTTGCTTGGGGTGACCCGTACGCTGCTGAAAACCCAGATCTTAAGAAAAGTGCTTTGAATATTGAAGATTCTAAATCAGGTACTGTGACTACCAGTGTTGTAGATGGTGTTGGTGCTCTAGCATTTTCAGAAGGTACTGGCCTTGTACACGAAAACTGGGGTGTAACTGGTGATACTCTAGTAGCAGCTACATTGTTTGATGGTTTGTTCCTTGCACCTACAGCACCTGTTGCTTTCCCATTAGCTCCAGCACCTGTACTTCAGTTCGGTGTGATTTTTGAAGAAACCTACAACACACCAACTAACAATGTTTGTAAGTACGAGCCAACTCAGTTGGTAGGACAAGCCGGTATTAACCAAGAAGGCTGTTCTGACTTATTCACTATCGTGTTGGGTCCAGATGTTACATACACAGAAGTGGGTGATGACATTTACTTAACAAATAGCTTCGTACTACCAATTCCAGGTTACGATGACTATGTATACACCCTAACTACTCGCCTACAAGGTTTAGAAGTATTAGGTGATATTGATTGTGGACCAAACGCAACTTGTATTGGCTTCCTTACAGAAGAAGATAAAACTAACGAATTGAAAGCTGGTTTCGCTATCTCTGCTGCACAAGTATCAGAGCCAGGAACATTAGCTATCTTTGGATTAGGTCTATTAGGCTTGGCAGCTGTTCGTCGCCGCGCATAATGCTTAATTAAAAGTCGCTAAGTTTTAGCATTGTACATCCAAAGCGCAGCCTAGTTCTGCGCTTTGTTTTTTCTGCAAGCCTGCCTTTTATAATTCTAAATTGTTTCTAAAATCTAAATGTTATGTTTAGAAAGTTTGAAGCTTTGAGAGCGCTTTATGATCCGAAACAAACATGTGAAAAACCTAGCAAGTATCCCTTATCTTGGGGCTGTTGTGAGAGGTGGCATTTCGTTATTGGTTAAGCGAGAAGCTAAGCTAATTGCTCAGCACTTTGCAGAGTATCTTCGCCCGGTAGTTGCTTATAAAACCGATACCGTACAAGAAGCATTTCGAATTCGTCATGACGTATACTGTGAGGAACTTAATTTTGAGCCAGTCCGTGAAAACGGTATGGAACAAGATGAGTTTGATGAATACTCTCGCTTTTGTTTAATCGAGCACAAACCTAGTACCAACTATGCAGGCTGTGTGCGAATAGTATCTCCTTCTAGTAAAGATGAGTTACTGCCCATCGAGAAGTTTTGTTCTAATGCTATTGAAGGTGCTAAATATCACCCTTCGCAATTTGCTAGAAGCGAAATTTGTGAAATATCGCGTTTAGCGGTTCGCCCACAATTCCGACGTCGTAAAGCGGATAACTTTGATGGTGCTGCCTCTGGTGCGATCAATGAGCAAACCTATTCTGAGGAAGAGTTACGTTGCTTTCCTTTTTTAGCTATTGGTTTGTATTTGTCTATTGCCGCTCTAGCTGTGCGAGCTGGCACCCATCACGCCTTTGTTATGATGGAGCCGCGTCTTGCTAGAAGTATGAGCTTTTTAGGTATTAAGTTTGAGCAGCTTGGTCCAGCTATTGAGTATCATGGCTTACGCGCGCCTTACTACATTAGTGCAGGAACACTTACACGTACTTTACCGGTAGGCTTTCAAGTCTTAATGCGTAACATTGATAAAGAAGTAGAAAAGGGTTGTCTAGCAGCTAGAAACAATGATGACAATGATGACTATATTAAAAAAATGTATTCACCGAGTTTCTATAAAAATGACTCTCCGAACATATCCTTACGAGAGAGCCATAAATGGTGTGAATCTAAGGGTTTATACTTGCCCCAATAAGGTCTTATTAGGGCAATATAGATTAATTTAGCTGAGCTTCTAGCTCAGCTTTTTTATTGGCTAACTCTGGCTCAATATTTATTAATCCATCGAGTAGTTGTTTAGCTTCTTTGGTTTGCTTATTTGCAATTAGTGCTTCTGCCAAGTGCAACCCTACCTCGTTACTAGCATCTTGCTTGTAACTATCTTCAAGCGCTTTAGTTGCTTCTACTATTTTCCCTGACTTAAGTAACATGTAGCCGTAGGTGTCTTTTACCTGTGGTATATCCGGCTTTAGTTCGTGGGCTTGCTTGGCGTAAGTTAAGGCTACTTCAAATTCGTTTAAGTCATGGTAAACCCAAGCGAGGTTGTTCCAGGCTACAAAGTTATCCGGCTGATCTTTAATGATCGCTTGGTACTCCTCAATTGCTTGCTGCGGGTTAGCTTTCATTTGCAGCTCTGCAAGTTGCAGTTGAAGAGGTTTTGCCGCTTCGCCATGAACATCGATAGCTTGTCTAATGAAAGCAACGGCTTGCTCGATTTTATCTGCTTCTTTGTATGATTTGATTAACAGGTTGGCAGTTTGGGTACTTGGATAAGCTTTATATAGTTTATTGAAAGTATCCGTTGCTGCAGGCCAGTTTTCTTGAACTAAATAAATGTAACCTTGCTGCTGCAAAACCGCAGGTGTGTTCATTTGATTCGCATCAAGGTTGTTTAGAGCATCTTGGCTGGCTACGGCATCACCCGCTTTTAGCTGCAATACAGAATGAACAAACAATAAACGTTGGTTATTTTTATATAGTTTTACTGCTCTATTGCTTAAGGCGACGGCTTCTTTCAAGTTACCAGAAGATTCTAAGATGTTGATGTTCTTAACATACGCCGGTAGCGAGAGAGGAGAGTTTTCTAGCCAAGCTTGATAACTTAAAATGGCCTTCTCTTGATTATCCGTTTCTAGGTACAAATCACCGATCAATTGCCAAACTCTGTCTTCGCGGGTTAAAGCATCAATTTGCTCAAAAGATTCAATGGCTTTCGGAAACTCTCGGGTAAATAAATAGTATCGGCCTAACTGTTCTTTCAACAATGAAGAATCTGGAGCCTCGGCAAGTTGTTTATCAAGAAGTGCCTTTACCTCCTCAGTCTTTTCTATCTGTGAAGCGTGACTCATTAGAAACTCAAAAACACGTAAGTTTTCGGGCTGCTCGGCTTTAACCTCGTAGGTTATCTCATAGGCCTTCTCTACTTCGCCTTTTTGCACATAAACCGATGAGCTAAATAGTTTTGCTGCTAGGTCATCAGGTTGGTCTTTTAATATTGATTGATAAGCTGCGAGTGCTTCATCGTAGCGCTCTTGCTGCTCAAGAATGGCACCTTTAAATAGTTTTACACTTTGATCTTCTGGGTGAGTATCTATCCAGCTATCCAGAGACTTTAGCACTTCATCAGCTTTTCCTTGGCGGAAGTAATGAGTTTGTAAACCTAAAAATGCTTGGGCATGAGCAGGATCTTCAGCTAGCACCTCTTCGAGTATGCCAATTCCATCTAAATCATTTTGTTTAAGCTTAAGTAACCCCAGTTTGGCTTTTTCTGATAAGCCTCCTGAACTTGCTGCTTTTTCGGCAATTTGTACTGCTTCTTCGGTGCGGCCTAAGCGGTTGAGCTGCATGCTCACTGTGCTTAAAAAGTCGCTGTCTTGGCCCTCAGCAACCGATGCTTGGTTAAGTTGATTGAAGGCGTTGTCTAATTGGCCAATCCTAAATTGAGTGGTTACGTATAAACGTTGTGCCAGGGCATTCTGAGGATCTTTAGTAATTACTCGCTCTAGTTGAGTTAAGGCTTGTTCGTACTTTTGTAATTTGTAAGCAGAGATACCCGCAACAATTTGGGTAGCGGTGTTATGAGAACCACTTTGCAAGGCTTTAGTTGATAAGGTAAATGCATTCTCAAAATCTTCATCTTGAAAACGTACATAAGCTTTAAGTTGATTGCTAAGCATGTGGTTTGGTGCGATTTTCAAAATACTGTCTAAGTATTTCTCCGCTTCGCTAAATTGCTTATTTTTTACCAAAGCCTGTGCTAAATACAAAGTGAACTGAGCAGCATCTGGGGCCAGTTCCACTGCTTTGCTATATGACTCAACTGCTACTTCTGTGTCATTAGACATAGACGCAAGGTGGCCTTTTAACAACCATACGTCTGTGTTGTCTGGTACTTCTTGGCTTAGTTGTTCCAGTGTTTCGTTGGCAGCCCCAAATTGTTGATCTGCTGCAGAGATACTGGCCTTTACCATCCGCGAGTAGGTGCCTTCAAAGCCAAGCTCTTGGGCCTGATTCAAGGTGGTTTTAGCTGGATCAAATTGCCCATTTCTAAATAGCGAAAGAGCGTGAATGGCCAGTAATTCGGTTTCTAGCTCAGCCTCAAAGGGTCTATTTTGAGTAATCAATTCGCCTATTTTCTCAGGTTCATTTTGGTTTAAATAGGTTCTAGCTAGTAGGGGAATGAGTTGCTGTTTTTCAGCGTTTAAGTCTAAGGCTCTAAGTAGCTCTTTTTCTGCTGCTGGATAGTTACCACGTTCTAGGTAAATTTCACCCAAATTGAAGCGTGCCTGTGCCAATGAGGCATCTTTTTTTATGGCATTTTTTAGTTCGATGATTGCAGCGTTCTGATCATTTTTTGCTAAGTATTCGGTAGCCTTAGATAAGTGCTGTTCTGCGGTGTCCCCACCACAGGCAGTTAATGCGATGGTTAAGGCACTAACTGCCAGAATTTTCTTCATTCCAAACCTATGATTACTCATATTATTCCCTGTTTGTTGGATTGATAAATCACATTAAAATAATACAGCTTAATTAACCCGATGTCTTACTTTGTAGCGTGTTTTGTTTTTATGTGGATTTTGACCCTTACTTTCTGTTCCAATATGCGGTTTAATTAGCATTAGAAAACTGTTTTCAAATTTAAATGGATGTATACATGGACGTGAGTATTGCCGTAATTGGTTTAGGTTATGTTGGCCTGCCGTTGGCTGTAGAGTTTGCTAAAAAACGCAGTGTGGTTGGTTTTGATATTAATCAAGGACGAGTGACCGAGCTTCAGCAAGGTGAAGACCTTACCCAAGAGGTTAGTAATCAAGAGCTACAAGACGTTGCTGGCAATATGTCTTACAGCTGCAACATTGAAGACTTAGCAAAATGTAACGTGTTCATTGTGACCGTTCCTACTCCAATTACTGAGCATAAACAGCCAGATCTAACACCTTTGGTACGCGCCAGCGAAACAGTTGCCAAAGTACTTAAACCTAATGACATTGTTATTTACGAATCTACGGTGTATCCAGGTGCTACCGAAGAGCAATGTGTGCCTGTTTTAGAGAAGAACTCGGGCCTTAAGTTTAATAGTGACTTTTATGTTGGTTACAGCCCTGAACGTATCAATCCAGGCGATAAGACTCACCGTGTTTCTACAATTAAAAAAATCACCTCTGGCTCAACCCCAGAAATCGCCACTATCGTCGATGATCTTTACGCTGAAATAGTGGTTGTGGGCACCCACAAAGCTAGCAGCATTAAAGTGGCAGAAGCGGCTAAAGTTATTGAAAATACTCAGCGTGATGTAAATATCGCGCTTATTAACGAATTAGCGCTCATCTTTAATCGCTTAGATATTGATACCGAAGCAGTACTAGAAGCCGCTGGTACTAAGTGGAACTTTTTACCATTCCGCCCTGGCTTAGTTGGTGGTCACTGTATTGGTGTCGACCCTTACTACTTAACGCATAAAGCTGAATCTATTGGTTACCGTCCAGAAGTGATTCTTGCAGGTCGAAGAATTAACGACAATATGGGGCGTTATGTTGTATCACAGTGCATTAAGTCAATGGTGAAACGTAATATCTCGGTAGTAGAAAGTAAGATTTTGATTTTAGGTTTAACCTTTAAAGAAAACTGCCCAGATATTCGAAATACCAAAGTTATCGATATTGTTCACGAGTTTGCAGATTATGGTGTTCAAGTCGACACCTACGACCCATGGGCAGACAAAGAAGAATGTCATGAAGAGTACGGTATTGATTTAGTAGAAAGCCCACAGGCTGGTAATTACGACGCAATCATTTTAGCGGTTGCTCACCAGCAGTTTAAAGATATGTCAGTAGAACAAATACGTGCCTTTGGTAAAAAAGACCACGTACTTTACGATCTTAAATATCTATTGCCAGTTGGCGCCAGTGATTTGCGTTTGTAATGGGGACTGATACCGTGCAGCGTTTTCAACAAGTGTGTGAGCAACTAAAAGCCGAACCGAAGGTGTGGGCAATTACCGGTGTGGCGGGTTTTATTGGCTCTAACTTATTAGAAGCCTTATTAAAGTTAAACCAAAAGGTAGTTGGTTTAGATAACTTTGCCACTGGGCATCAGCATAACTTAGACGAAGTAAAAGGTTTGGTAAGTGAGCAACAATGGCAGCAATTTCGCTTTGTAGAGGGCGACATTCGAGACCAAGCAACTTGTCAGGAGTTTCTATCTGGTGCTGATTTTGTGTTGCACCAAGCAGCTCTTGGCTCGGTTCCTCGCTCGATAAATGACCCTATTACCACCAATGAAGTAAACATTTCTGGTTACTTGAATATGTTGCAGGCAGCTAAAGAGCAACAGGTATCTGCCTTTGTTTATGCCGCGTCTAGTTCAACTTATGGCGATCACCCAGATTTACCTAAAGTAGAAGATAAAATTGGCAATCCCTTATCGCCTTATGCCGTGACCAAGTATGTTAACGAGCTATATAGTTCAGTATTTCAACGTACTTACAATTTCCCATCTATTGGCTTGCGTTACTTTAACGTGTTTGGTCCTCGCCAGGATCCAAATGGCGCATATGCGGCGGTTATTCCTAAGTGGACAGCGGCACTGATTGACGAGGAGCAGGTATTCATTAATGGCGATGGTGAAACCAGCAGAGACTTTTGCTTCATTGACAATGTAGTGCAAATGAACATTTTGGCTGCAACTGCCGGTTTAGAAAGCAGTGAAGTATTCAATGTAGCTCTGAATGACCAAACCAGCTTAACTCAACTCTATGACTTACTGTGTGAAAACCTATCTAAGTACGGGGTTGTGCGCTCTGCTAAGCCGGAGTATCGCGATTTTCGGGCTGGTGATGTACGTCATTCGCGCGCTGACATTAGTAAGGCTGAGCAATTGTTAGGTTATGCCCCAGAGTTCACTATTGGTCAGGGCTTAGCTATCGCCATGCCTTGGTATATTGAGCAATCTAAAGCGAACTAAAGCCGTAGATTGACAGCGCTGAAGATCTTTTTAAGGAAGAAAAGATTAAATAGTGGAAACCAGCAGTAAGCTTGATGCTGGTTTCTTTATTTTAGCCATTTGCTGAGGTTGTTTAGCATATCTAAATGAGAGATGCCGATACTTTACAGTGGCGTGAAATTCGCTCACTAGACCAACTTGTTGCTATACAAGAGCAGTGGCAGGCCCTTAGTCAGTTATGCCAAGCAGACATGTTTAACTGTCCTGGTTGGTTAGTACATTGGACTAATCAGTTTTGGGACAAGCACTGTGAGCTTTATTGTATGGCTGGGTTTGCCAATGAAAAGCTGGTGGTGTTAGCGCCTTTTTACACACGGCGCAGCGCTAAGCTGTTGGGGATAAAGCAGCTATTTTTGCTTGGTCAGGGAGAACCTGAGCACGCGGAGGTAGCATCTGAATACCCTGATATACTGCTAAATCAAGACTATCAGGCAGAGGCCTTAAAGGTTTTGTTAGCGTGGCTGTCTAAGATTAGCTTTGATGTGTTTGTTGCTCGCGCGGCAATAGAGCAAAGCTTTTTGCATCAGCTGTTTAATAGTGTGCCAAACATTCAGCTTGCCGAGGCTCGTCGCTATTCTTTAGAAGTAAAGCCGTGGTCTATAAAGCAGCTTAGCCGAAATGCTCGCTCGCAGTGGCGCAGAGCCGATAAAGCTTTAGCTGAGAGAGGGGCAGAGTTTAGATGGTTAACAAGCTCTGAAATTGAACAGTATTGGCCAAGCTTGGTGGCGTTTCATCAGGCGAGGTGGCAAAACAAAGGCAAGCTTGGTGCATTTTCCGATCAGCGTTTTAGCCAATTTCATCAGCAGTTTCGCCAGCAGCACCCTGATTCAGTCGCTATGAGTGGTGTGTTTATTAAGCAGCAACCTTTAGCATTAAACTTCTATTTGCTAGAACAGCAGCAGTTACATTTCTATCAATCTGGCTGGGATGAAAAACAGTTTTCGCAATGTTCACCCGGATTCGCACTTCATGTATGGAGTATTTTAAACAGCAAAGCTGTGCTTTATGACTTTATGATGGGCGCCACCGCGCAAAGCTATAAAGCAAAGTTTTCATGTGACGAAACCAACTTGGTTAATCTGTCGCTGATTAATTCCCCATGGAGGATCAGACTATTCAAGCTCGTCGACAAAATCCTTTAGCGGCAGACGTAACACCGCTAGGTAGAAGGCCTTTACCCATTAAGGAAAAAACAGCACCTTTGGCTTTCTTTTTCCTTTGCCTATATAGCATTGCGGTGCTGATTCGGCCGCATGAATTTTCGCTATCAACGGCTAATTTCATCATCATTAAGGTATTTGCCATTCTTTCCTTTGGCTTTACTTTGATTACCTTAAGACCAATAAAGCTGCAGCCTCAACACTATTTGTTACTGGGCTTAGTGCCATTGATTATGATGTCGGCATTTTTAAATGGTTGGGGTACCGGGGGGATTTTTCAGGCGCAACGCCTATTTGTAAGCTCCATTATTCCTTTTTTCCTTTACAGCGCGTTAATCGCTACCCCAGGTAGGCAGCGCTTACTCATGTATATATGCATCGCTGCTGCCTTGGTGATGGTATACAACGGACATATTCAACAAGCCTCATTTAACGGAAAGTATGGCATTGGCATTGGTGACAGTATTACTGTTGGCCGTGACGAGATGCGCATTACTTACCTTGGATTTTTTAGTGACCCTAACGATTTAGGCATGTTCTTGGTAATGAATATGCCTTTTGTCGCTTACTTTTTTGGTCGAGGTGGTGCTGTTGTAAAAATAGCAATGCTGGCTATTTTGGTGGCGTTTGGCTACGGCGTATATATGACCGGGTCTCGGGGCACATTGCTGGGCTCTGTTGCGGTAATTGGTTTGTATTTCCTTATTAGTAATGCTGGTGCGCGGCTTATTTTATTTGCATGTTTAAGCGCGCCAATTGCTGCCACCTTATTGGCATCGTTTGGTGGCTTGTCATCGACTGAGTCCTCTGCTGCTGGGCGCTTAGACGCTTGGTACGATGGCATTCAAATGCTTATCCATAACCCTGTTTTTGGGGTAGGTATGGGTAACTTTATGGATCATCACGGCAAAGTGGCTCATAACTCTTATGTACATGTGGCTGCGGAATTAGGTGTGCCTGGCTATAGCCTATGGGGCGGTGCGCTAATTCTTAATATGCTGGTGGGTTACGCGATTTTGAAGCGATTCAATCGTTATCCCAACGACGATGATCCGCAAGACTTAGAAGTAAGCGAAGAGAAATCAGAGCAGTACAAAGAAGAAGCTAACCTGAATAAAGCGTTATTTTATTCGATGATTGGTTTTATGGTGACTGCCTTTTTCTTAAGTCGTCAGTTCACTCTGCTGATGTTTATTTTTATGGGGATGCAAACCGCTAGTCATTTACGCTTGATGAAGTTGCGCCCAGATTTAGAAGAAATGTTTTCAGCCAAAATGGTTTGGCGATGTATGGGTTATAGCTGGGCGGTAATCGTTGCTGTTTACATGACCTTAAAGGTTGGTTTATAGCCACCACAAATTGAATAACTCGGCTGAACACGGCCGAAGGCAAAGGATTAACTAGGTTAAAAATGCAATTATTTTACTACAAGGATGAAGTGGGCAATTTTGGTGATGACCTTAACCCATGGTTATGGCCCAAGTTACTTCCTGACTTTTTTAATGACGATTCTTCAGAGTTGCTGGTGGGCATTGGTACTTTGTTGAACCACCGGTTACCCAATGACAAAACCTTACACATTGTTGGCTCTGGTGTGGGCTATGGTCAACTGCCAGCGGTTACCGATAAGTGGAAGGTTCACGCTGTTCGTGGACCATACAGTGCTAAAGCTTTAGATCTTGACCCTAGTACCGTTGTGACAGATTCAGCCTTATTACTGCGCAATGTGATGGAGCCGACTCATAAAGAAAACGGTGATATTGGCTTTATGCCGCATTACTTGAGTTGTCGTAGTGCCGACTGGGAGAATATTGCCGAAGCTTGTGGCTTTAGGTTTATTTCTCCTGAGTGGTCGGTAGACAAGGTGTTTGCAGAGATGGCGCAATGCCGATTGATGCTAACAGAAGCGATGCACGGTGCTATTGTTGCCGATGCGCTACGCCTTCCTTGGAAGGCGGTTATCTTGGGTGACCATGTCAATCAGGTTAAATGGCAGGATTGGCTATCAACGGTGGATATGCAGTATCAACCGGAAAGTGTGCCTAACTACTTTTATAGTGCTGGCACGAGCTCGGTTAATGCCATTAAAGATGAAGTGAAGCGCCAACTACAAAGTGTCGGTTTTGGCAAAAGTTGGTATAAACCCAAGCCGCGCAACTCGAGCGCTAAGGTTCGTTCTGAAGTTTGTTCTCAACTGAGTGCTATTGCTAATAGCGCCCAAGGGGAGTTAAGTGGTGAGGCTATCCAGAACCAGTTGATTCTTAGACTTAATCAAAGCTTAGACGCTTTACAGGCGTAGCTAACCAGGAGGGTATAAGCGATGACAGTTGCAGTCAGCATTATCATTCCTGCCTATAACTCGGCGGCTTTTATCGACAAAGCCATCGAGTCTATCTTGGCGCAAAGCTTTGATGACTATGAAATCATTGTTGTAGATGATGGATCTAAAGATGATACCGTTGCGAGCTTGGATAAGTATCGGGCAAAGATACAGTTAATTAGCCAGCAAAATGGTGGCGCGTCTAAGGCAAGAAATACCGGTATTCAAGCGGCAACAGGGGAGTTTGTTGCCTTTCTCGATTCTGATGACTTATGGCGTCCGCAGAAGTTGATGGATCAAGTGAACGCTATGCGTGCCCAGCCTGACTGGGTGGCCTGTTATACCGAGACGTCCTACAAGGCTGATGAAGAAACCCTCAACCAACAAAGTGAGCAAGCTCCGGAGCTAGTCTCTAAGGACTTACAACAAGTCTTTTTACATCCTTATTTGGTGACATCTTCATTTATGGTACGCCGAGAGGTGCTTAATAAGGTTGGCTTATTTGATGAAAACTTAAAAACCGCTGAGGATATCGACCTGTACCTGCGTATTGCAGAGCAAGGGCTAATCGGTTTATTGCAAAAAAGCTTAGTGTGGAAAGCCGATATAGAGGGAAGCTTAGGCAGTTTGTTATCGTCTTATCAAGACAACATTGATGTTGTAGATGCGTTCTTAGCTCGACAAGGTAGTAATAGCGCCAGTTGGGGGGAGCTGGTTGGTAAAGTGAAGGCCAAGATCTACCTAGATTGGGGGAAAGACTTGTTATGGAATGAGCAATGCTTTGCTGCCTTTAAAGCTTTGTCACAGTCTTTAAGCTTGAAGTTTTCTGGTGCTACCGTTTGGCTAATGATAAAAGCGCTTATTAAAGCCGCGCTGAGCCCGCTGCGGGGCTCTAAATAACATACGCCATGCTTGGTCTGTTGTACTTTAACCGCAGAAGTGCAACAGACTTTAGCCGTTACGTTTAAGCATGCTAAGAACTTCTTTAATAGAAGCCCTATCTAATAGCAGCATCAAGCCCAAGTAAGTTATCCCACCCAAAATGATTTGTAGCAGCAACGCCACTACAATATCTGCTTCAATAAATGATTTAGCACCATAAACCACCGCAAACATTGCTGCGCCCGACAACATTGGGGCTAACAGCAACTTAACAAATTGGCTGAACTGCGTATTTAAGGTTTGGCTATTTCGCCAAGCTACGATCAAGTAGGCAATCGGAAATCCACACAACCAAGCTAAAGCTAAGCCGGTTGCACCATAGCGAGCTGCGATCATTATGCTTATAAACATGATCACCACCATAAAGCATAAGTTCACCAGCATGTGGTTCACTTTCTTCAAGCTTTTTAGTGCGGGATTAAATAACTCTTCACTAAAACGAAGTGGCATAATCATCAACATGATGGTGGTAGGAATCACCGCCCCTAACCATTTTTCGCCCAGTAGCAGCGGAATCACCAAATCTGTCACCGAGGCCAAGCCCCAAAAAATGGGCAAGGTTAAGCTAATGCATAAACGCTGTGCCTTCAGCACATAGTTGGCGATGAGCTTTGGTTGATCTTGAATCTGAGAAAATGCAGGGAAGGCCACTTGTCGAAGTAAGGGCATGATTTTTTTCTGCGGCATTAGTGCTACTTGCAAGCCAATGGCATACAGGCCTACCTCGGTTGGCGTCATTATCCTACCGGCAATCGCTACGTCCATATGCATGAATACATAAAACAATACCGATTGAATAGATAACATACCGCCAAATTTAAGCATGGCGGTTATATCGTTTATCTTAAAGCTAGGCAGAAAATTAATCGGTTTGGCAGCAAAGGTCAGCGCGGCTCGCAAGCCAATAAAGATTATTTCGCCAATGACCAAAGACCAAAATCCATAGCCTAAATAAGCCATCACTAAGGTTGACACTGCCGCTACGATATTAGAGATAGCGGCAATAATCGATACTCGCTTAAACTCCATGTTCTTAGCTAATAAGGCGGCGGGAATCACCTCTAATGCTAAGATAATAAAACACCATGCGTTTACTTTTAAAATTTGGCTTACTATGTCTGATTTATAGTAACTGCCAGCCACATCAGCTAAGGAATACTGCAGCGCGAAAAAGCCGAGGTGGCTAACAATAATAGCGCCAAATAACTGCTTTAAACTTTGCTTAGTTAAGTTCTTCTCTTGAATAATTGACGAAGCGAATAAGGAGCCTAGCAATAAGTTAAGAAAACCAAACAGTACGTCCGACATAGCAACCAGGCCATAGTCGTCTGGGCTTAATAAGCGAATGACCCAAAAAGTCATAGCCCAGCGCAGTATTTGGGTAACAATTTTCCCCATGGCTACCCATTTTAAGGAAGATAGAACTTGATTTTTTAGCTTGGAATCTTTGGTCATGTTAAGGCTTTTGGCTCGCGAGGAACAAATTAGTGGTATTGCTTGGGATGATATAAACCTAAGCTAGACAACAGTTTTTTTAGCTGGTTTTTAAATAGCAAAAAGACTTTGGCCGGTGAACGCTTGAGGAACAACATAGTGGCCGAAAGGTAGTGATGAGCAGCAAAGCGATATCCCTGCTGTTTAGCCCAAACCACTATTTCTTTTAGCAGTGGGTCTTTGCTAATTAGAACTTCATTAATGAATGCTTGTTTGTGTTGCTGGTAAACTGCTAAATCAAAGTTGTCTTTATATAGCTCAAGTTTACCGGCCAAATCTAAGGTCAGCAGGGTGCGTAAACACTTATCGCAGTGTGAGCAATTGCCCGCTCTATCACCTTTCACGCAAACATCTAATACTTTGTATGAATCTGGGTTACTACTAATACGCAGGGTTTTTTCTACGCGCGAGTGCTCGCTACCCACCGAGTGACATTGCAAGCTTTCAGTAGCCAAGAGCGGCATACTAAAAGCGTCGCTATATGCCATGTCGTAGCTCTCGCCAACAAATAAATCTTGATAGCTGTAGGCGGATGAATATAAAAAGTGGCCAATGAATTGTTGAAACAACATCGGGATAGCGGCATTTCGCAGAGTGTGAGTTAACTGAAAATCCAAACTACGGCCATAGAAGTCATTCATATTTGAGTTAACAGTAATGAACGGAAGCTGCCAAGTATCGGCTGTTTCTTTTAATTGTTGGTAGCGTTCGCGAAATAGGCGTTCTTCTCCCGGCCCGTGAGAACCCACATTATTGTAAAGTAGATGAGTAACCTTGAGCGCTTTAGGAGGGCTATTTGAAAAGTAGTCGGTAATGGTGCAAAACGAATCTACGCCCGCAGAAAAGCCAGTGATAACGCCGGTAGCTGACGAGCTTTGTGTATTGCAGTGCTCGGCGGTAATGTTCACTCGCTGCAAATAAGGAATGGTTTGGGTCAGTATGGTTTGGTAAGCGCCATTTAAACTAAATAGTAAACGCTCAGAAACGCTACCTTTAACATGAATGTTTTCATTGGCTAACATTGCTGGAAGTAATAAAGCCATTAAAGCAGTGTCACCGCTACTCGACAGTTCTTGTTGGGCAAGGTTGTCAACTTCAAACCAAAGTTGTTGATGACTTCCTTTTAGGTCGAAATTCACTTGATAAACAAGCGCACTGCCTTTCGCCACAATAGTAACTGGACCGATGTCCATATCGCGTTTTCCTTAACACTACATCACCAAGCTCAATGCTGATTAGGCTAACGTATAAAACAACAAATTAGTAGTAATCTTGGCGTTTAAATTCACGCCTGTTTAGCGTTACTATAATGCCTAAGTAAAAGGAATTGCTCGATTAATGGAAGACCTCGCCAACCCAGTAGTAGATGTTTGTTGTTTACTTAAATGTTAGGGTAAGTAGCAAAGGTGTTTCATTGAACGTAGTTAATAACAGCCTTGAGAAAAGCGAGTAAGCAACTTGCCTGTTCAATACTTTGAGCCTTGTACACATTAGTTATCATACGGATATGGAAGTCAACGATGGCCATTTACCCATCTTTTTTACGAAGCTGCTTAATGCCCGCCTACGAGGCGGTTAAAGGCAAAGACTTGTTAAAGCACTTAGGTGCTTATGAGCAACGCCTTTCATGGACTAAAGAGCAGCTGTTAGCCCATCAATGGCAAGAGCTACAAAAACTGCTGCAGCATGCTTACCACAATACTCAGTACTATCCTCGCGTTTGGGCTGAAGCTGGAATTAAAGATCCGCGTGATATTGGCAGCATGCGTGACTTTGAGGCTTTGCCGATAGTCACCAAAAACGATATTAAGCAGCACTATGCTGAGTTTGTTTCGAGCAAACATCCAAACAATATCCGTAAGTCCACCGGTGGTTCTACCGGACAGCCTTTTCATTTTGAGCTGGATCTCAACAGTAATACTCGCCGAGAAGCTGTTATGTGGCGGGGTTATGGCTGGCTAGGCGCAGGGCTAGGCCAAAAAACCTTGTACTTATGGGGAGCCGATTTAGGCCAGCCATCGCGCTTTAAAACCATTAAAAATGCGCTTTACCACGGCTTCTATAATCGAAAAATGCTCAATTCTTTTGCTATGACTCAAGGTAACAAACAAGAGTATGTTGATGATATTAATGCCTATAAGCCAACAGCTATGGTGTCTTACGTAAACCCGCTTTATGAGCTGGCTCGTTATATTAACGATCAAGGAATAAAGGTGTGGCGACCCAGTACTATTTTAACTGGGGCTGAACCTTTACATGACTTTCAACGAGAAGAGATAGAGAAAGCTTTTAAAACACCGGTGTACAACACTTTTGGCTGTCGAGAATTTATGTTGATGGCGGCAGATTGCCAAGAACAACGTAATTTGCACATGAACATCGACCACTTAGTGATAGAAACAATCGATAGCCAAGGACAGGTGGTAACAGAGACCAGCGGTGACCTCTTGGTTACCGATCTCTATAACTACGGGATGCCTTTGATTCGTTATGTAAATGGCGATCGCGCAACAATTAACCATCAGGCCTGCAGTTGTGGAAACCCTTTGCCAATTATGTCTAGCATTGACGGGCGCAAGCTAGACATTATAAAAACGCCGTCGGGTGGCAGTATTCCTGGTGAGTTGTTCCCACATTTATTTAAAGAGTTTGTCGGCATTTCGCGCTTTCAAGTTGTTCAACAGCAACTTGAACAAGTCACTCTAAAAATTGTAGCTAATGAGCAATTTAGCGAAGCAGATAAAACAGCCATTAGTGATGAAATAAACAAATATAGCAACGGTGAACTAATGCTTAATTTTGAGTTAGTGGATGATATTCCGTTAACAGCCAGCGGCAAACACAGGGTAACTATTTGTGAAGTCTAAGCCAGCAATGGTGATCATCACCAATTTATACCCTCTCCCTTGGGAACCGAATCGCGCTAAGTTTAATCATCAGCAATTTGAATTGTTAAAGTCTGAGTATCAGTTAAGCCTGTTAGTTCCGGTAGCCTTTCCTGAATGGTTTAAACATCGCAAGCAGATTAAGCAATCAGAAGAGTTACGTTACGCTCCGTATTTTTACACACCAAAAGTGGGGCGTCGTTTTTATAGCGTGATGATGTTTTTGTCTTTGTTATCGCATTCTGGATTGTGGTTAAAACGCAAGCAAGTCAAAATCTTAATGGCAAGCTGGGCTTTCCCCGAAGCGGTTGCAACTAGTTGGTTAGCTAAACTGTTTAAAGCGCGCTTTTTCTTTAAGGTACATGGCAGTGATATTAACCAATTAGCAAAAGATCCCGCACGTGCAAAGCAAATAAAAAATGCCAGTCAAAGTGCACTGGGTATCTTGTCAGTATCGAAAGCTTTAGCTAAAGAAATGCAGCGACTAGGAATAGAGCAATCCAAGGTTTCTGTTATCTACAATGGCGTCAATCATCAAAAATTTGGTGGTGAAAGTGACAAACCAATAGCACAAGACTACATCTTATATGTAGGGAACCTAAAGCCAGACAAAGGCGTTGTAGAGCTCTATGAGGGCTTTGCTAAGATTGCCGCTAAACAGCCGGCATTAAACTTGGTTTATGCTGGTACTGGTGCCAAACGAGCGACCATTGAGCAACAAGCGCAAGTTGATGGCTTAACAAAGCGAGTGACATTTTTGGGCTCTGTTGCGCACGCCGATCTACCAGCTTGGATAGGCAATGCTGAACTTCTCGCACTGCCTAGCTACGCAGAGGGGGTGCCTAATGTTGTATTGGAAGCGATGGCGGCTGGCACACCGGTATTAGCTACTGAGGTTGGGGGCATTCCCGAGGTGATGGATACTCGCTGTTGTGGCGTGCTTATTCCGCCGAAGAGTTCATCGGCGGTGGCAGAAGGGCTAGAGCTGATACTGGATAAACAGTGGGATAAACAGGCGATTAAGCAGCATGCTAGTCAGTTTTCTTGGTCGCTTAATCAACAACAATTTCTCGCAATGTTGAAAAATGGTGAAGTTTAAAAGATAAGTTAATAATTTGCTGGGGCTAAGCAGGTATTTTGTTACACTAACAAGCTTGCTTAAGCTCTTAGTATTGGCGCAAATGGATTTGTAGTTAATGTTGAATAAGATCAAATATCTTATACGTAGTAAAGTTTTGCCTGATAGTTGGTTTCTGATTAAAAGAAGCCCACGCGAGGCTGCGCTTTATTTAACCTTTGATGATGGACCTTATCCAGAGTACACAGCCGCTTTATTGGCGCTGCTTGCTAAGCATCAAGCTAAAGCAACTTTCTTTGTATTAGGGGCGCGAGCAGAAAAGTTTCCTGAGCTCACACGCCAAATTGCTGAGCAAGGTCATAGCCTTGCCAACCATTCTTACAATCATCCTCGCTTTGATCATATCAGTGCCGCTGAGCGCAAGTTGCAGATAGAACAGACCAACAACGCTATTCAAAACCTTACTCAGCAACCGTGTCGCTTATTCCGCTCCCCGCAAGGACGTTGGAGCAGTTCTTTACTGATTTATCTGATTCGGCGTGGGATTACTGCGGTGCATTGGAGTCGCGATTCCTTAGATTACAAAAAAGAGCCTAGTGCAACACTAATAAAACGCTTTAACCAGCAACCAGTAAGCGCAGGCGATATTATTCTATTTCATGATGACAACAACCTTTGCATTGACGCTCTAGCGGAACTGATTCCTAAGTGGCAAGCGCAAGGTTTTGAACTTAAAGCATTGGAGAGCTGAGTTAAATGAACATTTTGTTCCACCACCGAACACGTGGCCGAGGGGCCGAAGGTGTACATATTCGTGGTGTGGTTAAAGGTCTACGTGAACTAGGCCACAAGGTAAGCATTTTATCTCTGCCTGGAGCTGATCCGGAAGAAGAGCTGGCAGCGCCGAAACAGCAGCAAGCGGCTAAACCGCCAGCTAAAAAGAGCTTATTTTCTCGCCTAGCTGAGTTAACCAAACATACCCCAGAATTTGTGTTTGAACTGTTTGAACTAGCTTTTAATGTGTTGGCTTGGTGGCGCTTACGTAAAGCGGTTAAAGAGCAGCAAATAGAGTTTGTTTATGAGCGCTATTCATTGTTCATGTTTGCCAGTGTGTGGTGGGCAAAGCGCCATAACATCCCGATTGTGTTGGAAATTAATGACTCCTGTTTAGTGCATCGTGTTCGTGAACTATTTTTTCAACGTTTTGCTCGCTCAATTGAGAAATGGATTTTTAGTAACGCAACTGGTTTAGTGTTCATTTCTAGTCGTTTTCAGCAAGTTGCTCAAGATGCTTACCCTAATATTGCTCCCTCTGTGATTTCGCCAAATGCTGCAGATTTAGATCAGTTTATTATCGATGATGCTGCTGCTTTAGCCTTACGCCAAAAGCTAGAGGTAGAAGATAAAGTTGTTGTTGGCTACGTGGGTGCTTTTGTACATTGGCACGGTATCGACTGGTTTGTTGATTTGATCGCTGAGCGCCTAAAAGATTATCCCAATATTGTTTTATTGTTGGTGGGCGATGGCGTTTGTTACCAAAGTATTAAACAACGCATTGCTGATGCAGGGGCAGAGAAACAAATTATTATGCCCGGAAGAGTCGCTCACGACCAAGTGCCGACCTATTTGTCTGCCATGGATTTCGGCATTTTGCCAGACTCAAATGATTATGGCTCACCGATGAAACTGTTTGAGTTTATGGCTATGGGCAAAGGTATGGTTGCCCCTGACTTTACGCCTATTGCTGAAGTTGTAGCCGATGGCGAAACCAGTTGGTTGTTTAAAGCAAACGACCGTGAATCTTGTGTAGAAAAGGTGCTCAGCCTTTCTTCTCAAGTGGAACAGCAGCAGCAAGTTGGTCTGCAAGCTAGAGCTTATATCGAGCGTGAAAGGCAGTGGCGTCATAATGCTGAACAACTATTAACCTTGGTGAAGTGATGGAAAATATCAAAGCTGATTTTCGTCGTAAGCAAGAAATTTTCAGATTAGATGGCGCGTCTGTGAGCATGCTGAGGATTGTGATGGCAGATGGTTCTAGTGCCAACATTATTTATCGTTGGATGCGTTGGTGCGCCAATCACAACTTGGGCTTGCTTGCCTATTTCTTCCAATGGCTGAATAAGTTTATGAATGGTTGCGTGATTGGTTCTGGTGCGGAATTTGGCCCAGGTTTTGTGATTATGCACCCTGTAGGCATTGTGATTAATTCTAAGGTAAAGGGCGGTAGTAACATTACTTTAGAAAGTGGTGTTGTGATTGGTGATGAAAAGGGCAAATCACCGCGTTTAGGCTCAGAGCTTTTTGTCGGTGCTGGCGCCAAAATTATTGGTGATTTAGATGTTGCTGACCAGGTAAAAGTTGGCGCCAATGCTGTGTTAACTAAATCTGCAGAAGAAGGCGCAACCATGTTAGGTATTCCCGCTAAAGCATATCGCCGAAAGTCAGCCGAGATGGAGCAGTAAATGGAATTGTTATTTTGGTTGGCAGTGGGTTTAATTGGCTACAGTTATGCTGCTTATCCAGTTGTACTGCTAATGATTAGCGGTATTAAACAAGCGGTTCGAGATACCCGTTATCTCTGGCGTCGCCGAGAACGCCGTTCACTAGAAGCTAAAGAGTGGCCGTCTGTTTCAATTATTATTGCCGCGTATAATGAAGAGAGTTGTTTGCAGCAGCGGGTAGACAATTTACTGCAACTCAGTTACCCCAAAGACAAACTTACCATTCACATAGGCTCTGATGGCAGCACCGATAGTTCTGCAGAAATTTTGCAGGCCGTGGAGGCGAGCAATTTTAAAGCCCATATCTTTGAGCAAAATCGCGGCAAAATAAATGTACTTAATGACTTGGTGGAATTGGCCGAAGACCCGATTTTAGTCATGTCTGATGCCAACACCCATTTTGAAGTGGACGCTATCGAAAACCTAGTTAGGCACTTTGATAGTGACGACATTGGGGCGGTTTGTGGGGAGCTGCATTTAGTTGATTCTGAATCAGCTGATAACAAAGACGGTATCTACTGGCGTTATGAACAAATGCTTAAGTTTCATGAGTCGCGTTTAGGTGCTCTACTCGGGGCTAATGGCGCTATTTACGCTATTGCTAAGCCCCTATATCAGGCGCTACCTGCCAACACCATTGTTGATGATTTCATGATTGTGATGAACGTGTCTAAGGCGGGGAAAAAGGTTTTGTATGAACCAAACGCGGTAGCGTTTGAAGAAGTAGCACCTTCACTACACGATGAAGAAAAACGTCGAATTCGTATTGGTACCGGTAATTACCAAGCTTTTACTCGTTGTTTATGGGCTCTAAATCCACTGCAAGGTGCACGCTTTTTTGCTTACCTTAGCCATAAAGTGTTGCGCTGGTTTACCCCGCATTTAATGCTGATTGCCTTGCTGTGTAACCTAATGCTGGTGGCTAAGCCTTTGTATGCCAGCTTGTTGGCTGTTCAATTGGCTGGCTACTTGGTGGCAGCTTGGGGGAACAGTCGCAGTAAGCGGGGTAAAAGCGTACCAGGCAGCATTGCGTTTCTAACTTTTTTTGTATCTATGAATATGGCTTTATTAAAAGGCTTCTACTCATTCTTGTTTAAAAATGTGCAAGGCACATGGCAAAGGACATCACGGTGATAATTTTTTTGGCTTTAATTGTATTGCTGCTAGTTGGCGCAGCAGCGGTAACCCTAATTATTCGAAAGAAGCACATGCACCTATGGTTACCTCACTACCTAAAACAGAAGTTTAGAGCCAAGGCTAAATTTGAAGGGCCAACCCACGTGTTGTTTTGTTTTGTCGATCACTACGAGCCGCAGTGGGGTAAAAACATTAGCCTTGAGCAAGAGCGCGCACGTGTGGACCGCTGGTTTAATGAATACCCAGTAGTGGCAGGTAAACACCAAGATGCAGATGGTTGTCACCCTAAACATTCGTTTTTCTACCCAGAAGAAGAGTATCGCTATGAGCACCTAGCCAAGGTAGCCGATATATGTGCGCGTGGTTTTGGTGAAATTGAAATTCATCTGCACCACGACGACGATACCAGCGATAATTTGCGCAAAACCTTGGAAGGCTTTACCGAGTTATTACATGAGAAGCATGGCGCCTTTGTACGTAGTGAAGAGACCGGCAAGCTACAATACGCATTTATTCACGGCAACTGGACCTTAGATAACTCGCACCCGGATGGAAAATTGTGTGGTGTGAATGACGAACTTATTGTGCTTAAAGAGACCGGCTGTTTTGTTGATTATACGTTCCCGTCTGCTCCGAGTGTTACCCAACCCGCAACGGTGAACGCGATTTATTATGCCAAAGACGATCCTCATGCGCCGAAGTCACACGATACTGGCAAAATGGTCAAAGTAGGTGGCCAAGCTTGGGGTGATTTAATGCTAATTAATGGCCCGCTAGACCTTAACTGGAAAGCGCGTAAAAAAGGCATTTTCCCGCAAATCGAGAACTCCGATATTCGCACCAGCATGATGCCTACCAAAGATCGTGTTGATTTGTGGGTTAAGGCAAATATTCATGTCGAAGGTCGACCGGAGTGGCGCTTCATTAAGATCCATACCCATGGTACCCAAGAAGCAGACATGCCCACTTTGCTAGGTAAACCTTTCGATGACATGTGTAGTTACTTGGAAAGCAAGTATAACGATGGTGAAAACTACGTATTGCACTATGTGTCGGCGCGTGAAATGTACAACATGGCTAAAGCTGCCGAAGCTGGTGAGTCGGGTAACCCAAATCAGTATCGAGACTATCTAGTTAAAGCGCCAAATTATAAAACTTTAGATGAGCATACGGATGCTGAATAAAGCCAAGATACGGCAATTTTTTTTCGGTAAGCGTAGCGTATCTCAAAAGCGCTGGCAGCAACGCGTGCCCGGCATTTATGTATTTAATTATCATAGAATTGGCGACGCACGCTTTAGTGAGTTTGACCCTAACGTTTTTAGCTGTACCGCAGAGCAATTTGAACAACATTTGCTGTTTTATAAACAAGAGTTTGAAGTATTAGATGAAGCCGCGTTAATCGCTTTACTTGACTCGGGTGAAGCCATCACCAAACCCTATGCGTTAATCACATTTGATGATGGCTATATTGATAGCTACCAGCATGCCTTTCCTTTGTTAACAAAACATCAGCTTAGCGCAGTGTTTTTTGTGGTGACTGAATACACCAATGGTGGCATTTTTGCCTGGTGGGACGAGGTAGCTTGGCTAGTTAAGCATTGTCAGTCTAATACATTAAAACTAAAACACTGGTCCCACGCTGTAGACTTAAGTGGCAAAAACCAAACTCAGAATATCCGTAAACTGCTTTATGCCTTCAAGGAAGACCATAGTTTCTCCATGGAAGAGAAGTTAGATATGTTAAAAGCAGAGTGTAAAGCGCCTCCAATGCCCAGCTCACATAGCTTGTTTGCAAACTGGCAGCAACTAAAGGAAATGGCAGATGGTGGAATGACTATTGGCTCACATACACGCAGCCATCCGATTTTAGCGCACTTATCATTAGAGCAGCAGTGCGAAGAGTTAACCCAATCGCGAGATTTCATCGAAAGCAAACTGGGTACTGCGGTTTCTATGCTTGCCTATCCAGTAGGGCGAACTGACAGCTTTACTGAGCAAACCCAAGCGCTTGCACAAGAGTGTGGTTACCGTTTGGCATTCTCCTTTATGAATGGCATCAATACTCAGCTAGATGCGCAGAGCGCTTACCAACTAAAGCGGATCTCAGTAGACGGCAATAAAGAAGTTGATTCGCTGAAAGTACAAGTTATGGAGTTAAATACCAAGCATCGAGCTTAACTAGGCTTGCTCAACCCGTACATTTGCACTTAACTGAATAAGCAATTGTAAACGCCTTTTTCACATAGAGGATATGGAATATGCAAGGATTTGCTATTAATGCTTCAGGCATAGTCTGGCGGCCGTTAGTTGTTTGTTTGTTGTTTTTGGTGGCTGCTGTTAGCAATGTGGCAAAAGCAAGTGTTGAGCTAAATGTTAAAACTCTCCCCAGCACGAATAAGTTCCATTACATCGTTATTCCATTTCCTAATTTTACAGTCTCAGAACAGCAGGGCTTTACTCTGAAGCAGCAGGGGGTAAGCCTTAAGTTTACCGCTCATGCCCATTTACTTTGGCCAAAACTGAAAAGCACTGCATTCTATCGAGGTGTATTGTTTAAAGTTGAAGGTTTGGAACAAGGCAGTGTAGAGCTCAGTTGGGGAGAAGGTTTGGCGAAGCCGGACCAAGCCCTAAGCTTTGAAGAAGCTCAGCTAGCAGAGCTGCACTACCCAGAAACTTGGCTCAATAAGGCGCTGTATTCCCCGCTAATTTACAACGCTAATAATATTGATTGGGGTTGGTTAGACAATGCCTATTGGCGTTACGCGGCTTACAGTGCCGATGAAGCTATTATTGAGCAGGTGAGTAAACCTAAAGATCCCGCCAAGAAAACCACATTACCCACTAACAGTGCAGCGCCCTGGTTGTATGACCGACCATTCACCTTCTATCAGCTGTATTTTAAGACCGCAGACCCACGTTGGAAGAAAACAGCTCACCAGCAAGCACAGTTTTTTATGAGTCAGCTCGATGACAATGGTGATTTTGCACTAAAAGGCTCGGCCGATCTCAAATACATGTTAAGTGGTGGTCTGCTAATTGACTACCTTTTCTATCCATATCGGTCGACCAAGCTGGCTATTGAAAAAATGACTCAAAAAGGACTGGCTTGGCCAGCCCGCTATTCAACTCAATTAGGCTTTTGGACAGAACGTCATCTGTCAGTTGCTTTAAGTTTGGCGTTAAACCAATGGGAGTTACATAGCGATGAGCAGTCCTCTAAGCGGGTAGAACAGCTACTTGAAGGTATCCGCGAGGACTTATGGGTGAGCGCTCCGGGGCAAGGTGGTTGTATAAAGCACAGTTTGAAAGCCCATTCCAATAAAAATAGTAAAGACATGGTGTGCTCTCCGTGGATGTCGGCATTGGTGGTAGAACAACTGTGGCGTTACTTTTGGATGACTGATGATCAAAGAGCAGCGGAATTGATTATCGACTTTTCTGACATGCTGCTACATCACGGTTTATATACGGTGGAGTACAAAGGTAAAACTTTGTACATACCGGATTACTTGGTATTTTTTAAGCAGTCTATTTTTCAAGATAGAAACTCATGGACCGAGCGACAACATGCTTGCGATGTAGCCGGTATGGTTTACAAAGGGGTGTATCTAAAACGACAGCGTCAACAAGATGAATTCTTGCTAGAGCTGCTTGCTCAAGAATTGCTGAATACCTGTGAGGGCACAATGGATAAGAAAGGGAAAAAAGCCATGAGTAACCCCAACTGGTCGCTAAAACCTCTTAGAAAGTTTAACTGGTGGTTTGCCAGCAATGGCTCGTTAACCTGGTTGTTGAAACAATAATTGGGTGTCTTGGTATTTAAGTAATTGCATCGAGAGCGCCTGTTTGGCTTCACGACAGTCGTTGTCGACACACAAGGCAGAAGCGGCCACAATTGCGCTTTGGCGTTGCCCAGAGAGGATTTCGCTGAAACGTTGAGCTCGCAGAGCAAAACGATTTGATACCATGCCTTTAGCGCCTGCATAGCTATAAGCTAACACGCCAGGCCGGTTGGCTGCAGAGCGGAAGTAAACGAAGTTAATTGCTTGTTCTGTCTCTGAGCTATCAATTCGCAGATCCTCAGGTACTACTTCATTTAAATAAAATGAGGCTTTATTGTCTAAGCCTAAGCCGCTAAACAAAAACACCCAATGATTGAGCTCTACTTGATTAACACTAAGGCTTTGTTGCTCAACAGACTGGTACTGAGCCACTTGAAGGGCTTGGTGGTAACTGGTTGTTGCTTTAGTATCTTGGGTGTTTAGTTTATTGGCATCCCATACTGGCCAATCAATTAGGCTGGGTGAAAAAATCAATTGCGCCAAAATAACAAAGGCTAAACCGCGAACTGAAGGGCCTTCTGTTTGTTCTACTTTGGTTTGAGCTACTAACTCGCTGGACAACTTCCCACCAACATAAAAAGCTAATAACAAGTATGGGATATATAAATACCAGCCAAGGTTGTTATGATCATAAATTATTTCGCTTTGCATCTGCGTTTCATGGCCAATCAAAATGATTGTGATGATCCGAACCCAGTTAACGATTAACGCACCAAACATGCAAATAGCAAAAAAGATTAAAGCATTTTTAACACTGCGAATATTGAAATAGATATATAACAAACACAGAAACAAAGAGGTAATAAAGTAGCGTAAGCCACTACAGCCGTTAGCTATTTCGAATTGCCCTGAAGGAATTGACACTACATTTCCTTCAAAGTAACTAGGAACATGGGTATAGGCCATAACCATCTCTACAACGGTGGTAGATAAGCTTTGTAAAGGTGGTGACAAAATGCCCCAAATCGGAGTGGCAAAGAGGAGCACCAAAGCATACACATAAAGGCTTTTGTGGTGTTTGAAGATACTCAATAAGCTAAATAGCAAAACAAAGGGTAACAGCGCTCTAACGGGCAAGCTAATTTGGCTTAAGTAAAGCAGCAACTCTATGGCTAAACTGGCAATTAACAATACCAACCACAAGCTAGCACCTTGACGAAACTGCAGTTGTTGACGGCAATCGTAAAGCACATACAGAGCAACAATTGGGATCAAGAATGCATGCGAGTAGGTGCCATCATCAAAGCTATAGCGCCAAATATCTAATACTACCGGCCAAAAGAGCAAGGCAATTAAGGCGGTAGTACCAAGAACAACAGCGGCTTGAAGTAAGCCGCTGTTGTTTAGTTTGTTGCTTGACTCTGTTGCTACCAAAGATTAACGCCCTTTTCCGAACAAAATAATCTCTGCGGTACGCACCAATATCAAAAGGTCGAGCAGGAAGCTTCGGTGCTTGATGTAGTAAAGGTCAAACTTTAGCTTCTCAAGTGCATCCGCTTCAGTGCTTCCATAAGGGTACTTAAGCTGAGCCCAGCCAGTTAAACCTGGTTTAACGTTGTGGCGCTGGTTGTAATAAGGAATTGATAATACCAACTCTTTTACAAACGCAGGGCGCTCTGGTCGGGGCCCTACAAAACCCATATCGCCTACCAATACGTTATAAATTTGCGGCAGCTCATCGACGCGGTATTTACGAATGAAGTTACCTACTTTGGTTACTCGAGGGTCTTCTTTTTGCGCCCATTTAGCCCCATCTTTTTCGGCGTCGGTGCGCATACTGCGGAACTTGTAAATGTTAAATGGTTGACCGTTTAAACCAATGCGTTCTTGCGAGTAGAGCACGGGGGCTCGAATGCCTTCCTCTAACTTAATCATGATGACGGTAATTAACATCAATGGCCAAGTGAGGAACAATACGATGAGGCCTAAGAAGGTGTTACATACCCAATCTAAAGAGCTACGTAAATAGTTGGTAGAATGGAAACCATTGCTGTAAATAACCCATGAAGGATAAATAAGGTTTACAGCAATTTGCCCTGATTCGCGCTCGATGAAGTCGATAATATCGGTGATTTCAACACCACGCAGTTTACACAAAAATAAACTATCTACCGGCAAGTTGGCGCGCCGCTCATCGGCTGCAATTACAATTTCTTCTACGCCGTTGGCCAGTACAAATGACTCTAAGGGTTGATCAAGCTCGAGAATAGTTTCGCGTTGAATACCGTCATCAGAATCACCGGGCATACGAATGAAACCGGCCATTTCAAAGCTTACGCGGTCAGATTTACGGCGCATGCGTTTTTCAATAATACTGGCGCGTTCACCGGCTCCTAATACCAAAATTCGTTTGCGACCCATATGCTCATATTGCATTTTAAGCGCAAAGTAACGAATAGTGGTTAAGCCCATCATGACTGCGGCGTAAAGCAGCTCGCGGAAATTACCAGGAAGAACATCTAAGGGCGTAAGTACATAAATAACCGAAGATATGAAATAACCTAAGGCAATACTTACTAATAAACGGCGTATTACTCCACGAAAGGTTTCACGAATTTTTTGGTTATATAAGCCAACTGACAATATTGACAGTTGTATTGGGAAGGTAAATGCCAAACAGTGTAATAACAGTATTCCTTCGCCATAGGCGGGGATGCCTTCAAAGCCGCTAAAGCGGAGAAGTTCAACACCAATGACAAAAACCCCGATGAGCACCAAAAATTCGGCAAGAATGATCGCTCTACTACCGGGATCTAGATTATGAAATTTCGAACCAGCCACGCTTCTTCCTTGAAACAAGATATTAAATATAGTTTTAAGACTAATCAGTATACCGAGATTTAAACGCAGAGCCACAAAAAATCGGTGTTACTTGTGCCCAGCTAGTTAAACCTAAGTTTGTTACCTGCACTTTACATTTCCAACAGCCAGTAGATAAATGTCGATATATTAAAACTATTTAGCTCAAGAGATTTACAACATGCGCGCTCGCACACTATCATGGAAAAAAGGACCACCTCAATCAATGTTATTTTGATGGACTCTCAGCGAAATGGACAGTGCTATGAAAAAACTCAACCAAGTAGTAATTAAATTGCTCTCGTTTATGGCGATAGGGCTTTTCCTAACCGCTTGCTCGAACAACCTACCTACTTTACCTGGCGCGTCGGTTCATCCGTCGCTTACTGCTAACCCAGCTGATTACAAGTATCTGATTGGCCCAGGTGATGAACTCAACATCTTTGTATGGCGTAACCCTGAAATATCGGGCACCTTCATTGTGCGTCCAGACGGCATGGTGTCTACCTCACTAGTTGAAGACTTAGAGGTATCGGGTAAAACACCAACTGAATTAGCTCGTCTGATTGAATCAGAATTAGCGGAGTTTATTCGTGATCCGATCGTAACTGTTACTGTTGAAGGCTTTATTGGACCATTTAGCGAGCAGGTTAGAGTAATTGGTGAAGCTTTCGAGCCTCAAGCAATTAACTATCGCGAAGATATGACGCTGCTGGATGTGATGATTCAGGTAGGAGGTCTAACAGAATACGCTGATGGCGATAACGCCCGCTTAGTTCGAGTGGTTAGCGGTGAGCAGCGTTCATATAAAGTACTTGTTGGTAAATTGATTCAAGACGGTGAGATTGAAGCCAATGTAGACGTTCTTCCTGGTGATATTATCATTATCCCAGAAGCATGGTTTTAGTCGGAGTAGTCGTATAAATGCAAGATTTAATTGAGGACTTTCTGCAATACCTGCGAGGGGTATGGTTAAAGCGCCGTTATATTTTAATCGCACTGTGGATTATTTGCCCTATTGGCTGGATAGCTGTGACATTGATGCCAAATCAATACACTGCCGAGGCTCGGGTTTACGCAGATACTCGCTCATTATTGCAGCCTCTACTTAAAGGTTTAGCCATTCAGACTGACCCCAGTCAAGAGTTAGCGATGATGGTTAAAACTTTGCTAAGTCGTAGCAATCTGGAAAAAATTGCTCGGGCTAGTGATGCTGACGTTAGGGTGAATAACAGCACTGAATATGACGCATTGCTAGATAGCCTAAAAGAGACTATCGAGATCGACAAAACGCGTCGAGAAAATCTCTATACCATTAGTTTCGAAGCCGACTCACCACAGTACGTTCGTGATGTAGTGCAAGCGGCATTGGACGTATTTGTTGAGAATACTCTAGGTGAAAAGCGCCAAGATACTGATACCGCCAACTCATTTATTAATCAGCAGATTGAAGAGTATGAGACGCGCCTGATTGAAGCGGAAAAACGCCTAGCTTCTTTCAAGCAGGAATACACAGCCTTTTTGCCTGGTAAAGAGTCTACTTACTACAGTAATCTTGAGAACGTTAAAAAGCAGTTAGAAGAGACTCGCTTACAACTTAGTGAGGCCGAAACCAAATTGGTCTCAGCCAGAGCGCAATTGGCTAGTGAAGAGGTATTGGCCTCCCAACAAACCGCGCGCGTTCGAACTGAGTTTGATGATCGTATTTTGGCAATGCAAACGCGCTTAGACGACTTGTTGTTGCGCTATACCGAGCGTCACCCTGATGTGGTGGAAGTGCAGCGTCAATTGGCTTCTTTGCAAAAGCAAAAAGAAAATGCCTTAACTACTGCAAAAACGCCTGCAGCTCTCGCCTCGGAATCGGTGATCTATCAAGATCTCAAGATTACTGTTAGTCAAATTGAGAATGATGTCGCTTCGCTTAAAGTTCGTGAGCAAAGACACAAAGAGAAAGTCGATAACTTAGAGGAGCAGCTACGCCAGGTGCCTGACGTAGAAGCAAAGCTTACTGGGCTTAACCGTAACTATGAAATTACCAAGTCTAAGTACGAAGACTTGTTATCGCGCAGAGAGAGCGCGCTTATTTCACAAAGTGCCGGCAAAACTACCGACGACATTAAGTTTAGGGTTATTGATGCTCCAAGGGTTCCCATTGAACCTTCTGGTCCGAAACGTCCGCTATTAATTGCCGGGGTGCTGATTTTTGCCCTAGCTGTTGGGGTTGGTTTGTCGCTGGCCTTTAGCCAAGTGAACCCAGTGGTTTCAAGTATTCAGCAATTATACCAGCAAACTGGCTATCCTGTTCTAGGAGTGGTATCTGCCACAGAAAGCTCTGGTTTGTTGAAAGTAGAAAAACGTAAGATGCGAGTGTTTGTATTGTCTAACGCGGTTTTACTATGTGGCTTTGTTGGCTTTATGGTGATCAACCTATTGCCAAACTTACACAGTAAAATTATTACCGGTTTAGGTGGATTGCTATGAGTACCATAGAAAAAGCAATGGGCAAGCTTGCTAAACAAGCCCAAGCCAAGCAAGAGGGTAGTGAACAGCCTGAAGCTGCTGAGTCAAACCAAGCTGCGGCTAGTAGTGAACCCTCGACAGAAAAGCGTGAAAAACCGGTATTGCAAATAGATTCCGCAGTGTTAAAACGTTTAGGCATGCTGTCAGATATTCGCTCTCGCGAAACCAGAATGCTCAGTGATGAGTACCGAAGCATTAAGCGTAAGCTGATTAAGAATGCATTTGAGCCAGGTCTAATACCGAAAAATAAAAGTAACTTGATCATGGTTACTAGTGCTAACCCCGGGGAAGGTAAAACATTCACTTCAATTAATTTAGCGCTGAGCTTAGCCTTGGAAAAGGATAAAACAGTACTGTTAATTGATTCTGACGTGTTAAAGCCAACTGTGAGTAAAACCTTGGGTATTGGTCAACACATGGGCTTGATGGAGTATCTATTAGGTGAAACTGATGACATTGCTGATGTTATCTATCACACCAATATACCTAATTTAAGAATTATGCCGGCAGGAATGCCGCATCACTTGAGCAATGAGTTGTTGGCCAGTGACAAAATGCGCTCTCTTACTGAAGAGCTAAATAGCCGTTATTCCGACCGCGTAGTATTGTTCGATAGCCCACCGGTACTCGGGGTAAACGAAACGGTGGTATTGTCTAACTTCATTGGGCAAGCAGTGGTGGTAGTTGAACAAGATGGAACTAAGCTCGTTGCGATTAGATCTGCTGTATCGCAATTTAGCGATGAGCTGGCGATCGGATATGTATTGAATAAAGCAGTACACGGCAAAACAGGGACTTACGGATATGGCTACGGATATGGCTATGGTTATGAGGAAGAACGCAGCGCCTAGAGCAGTTGTTGCGCTTGTTATTGCTGTTGGAATATCAAGCTCGGTTAATGCCGCAGAGGTAGAGTTTCGCCCAGAAATCGGTGCGGAGCTAGTTTATACCGATAATGCAGGTCTTACCGAAGAAGCGCCAGAGTCTGGTGAAATTGGTGTGTTATCAGCGGGCATTGTCTCTGAAGTTATTGGTAAAGACGGTGAACTCTCCCTTGATTATCGGGCAAGGCAAACCTACCACTCTTACGACTCCGAAAAAAATAAGCTTTATCACGAGCTAGATTTTACTGGTGATAAAAAACTGGGGAAATCTGGCTTTAGTGTAGATGCTGTTGCATCTGTTGATATTCTGCCTGCTGAGGTAAGTAGCAATGCTATTACCGATGTGATTTCTGGAGACTTGATTCAAGGCAGCGAGTTAGGCCTAGGTTTAAACTATCAATCAAACCCCCGTAAATGGGTAGATCTAAACGCTCGAGTTGCCAGTAGCTTGTATCGTTATGAAGACGACCGTGGTAATAACAACGACTATGACGCATCACTGCTGTTTAAAAATGGCCAAAAAGTAAATTCAGTATTTTGGTTAATTGATTCTAGCTACATTCGCCGTGAAGCGCGGGGGAACTCTTCAGAAACTGAAAATATTAAATATAAAGGTGAGTTGGGTTTGCAGCAACGTTCTGGCTTCAGCCCCTTTATTCGCTACTATGCTGAGAGTTACTTGCAAGGTGTTAGCTCATCGGAAAAGGTGGGAGAGTCAGAAAGCTGGGGACCCGCAGTTCGTTACTTTCGCTCTCGTTTAAGCTACTTCGAACTGAGCTATAACTTTTCTCTAGATAAAGATAAAAACGAAGATTATGTGGGGGCTGCGGTTAATCTCGAGCCGAATCGCCGCACCAAATTGTTCTTTGAATATAGTAAGCGTTTTTATGGTGATGCCTATGAATTCACCTTCTTCCACCAAAAGCGCCGTATTAGTACCGACATTAGCTACATTGAAGAGCCCACAAGCTTCGATCGCCGTTTCTTTGTTGAAGGTGATAGTGTGGAAGAGCAAAAGCTTGATAAAACCTTTAGATGGAATACTGGCTTAGACCTTCGCCGCTCAGGGCTAGATTTTGAGTTACGCCACCAAACCCGTGAAGGTTTGCGTGATGTAACGGATTTTGTCAAAGACACAACTTATGGTGGCGGAATTAGCTTAGACCACAAGTTAAGTCGTAAGCTGATCATTGCCTTTGCATTTGATTACGACCACTACACATTTGATCGCCTCAATGGCATCGACCAAGTGGATAAGTACAGTCGCTATGATCTGTCACTAAATCAAGACCTCATCGAAGGGTTCTTCCTCACTTACCGCTACCAATTTACTCATCGTAGCTCCAATATAGTGGGCAGAACCTATGACGAAAACCGAGTATCGATTAACGCGACTAAGCAGTTTTAAGTATGTATGAATCATTTTTTGGCTTAAGTGATAAACCATTTAAGCTTAGCCCCGACCCTAAGTTTTTTTTTGCTAGCCCTCACCATGATCGCGCGGTGTCTTATCTGCGTTATGGCTTATCTCAAGGTGAAGGTTTCATTGTTGTAACGGGGCCAATTGGTACCGGAAAAACCACCATCGCCAGAAGCTTATTAGCCTCGGTGGACGACTCAATTGTGGCTGCTCAAATTGCTACAACTAAACTTAACCCCGACGAATTAGTTCGCTTAGTTGCAGCCCAGTTTAGTATTGATGTTGAGGGCCTAAACAAGGCCGATATTCTAAAGCGATTTGAACAATATTTGCTTACTTTAAATAAGCAAGGCAAACGCGCCTTATTAGTGGTAGATGAAGCTCAGAATTTACCAGCAGAAACCGTTGAAGAGCTGAGAATGCTGTCTAACTTTCAACTCAACGACAAACCTCTTTTTCAAAGTTTCTTACTTGGGCAGGAAGAGCTAAAACCGATTATCGAACTGCCTGAAATGGAGCAGTTTAGGCAACGGATTATCGCCTCTTGTCACCTAAAACCCTTGGATGCAGAGCAAACTCAAGGTTATATATTGCACCGCCTCAAGCAGGTGGGTTGGAATGAAAACCCTAAGTTAGATGATGATATTTTCCAGCAAATTGCTGACTTTACTAAAGGTATTCCACGAAAGATTAATATCTTTGCTGACCGACTGTTTTTATACGCGTTTTTGGAAGACTTACACGCAATTAGCCAAGCCGACGTAGCTGCAGTTATTGAAGAGATGGGTGGTGAGCTTTCTGGTTCTTTACAAGGAACGCCAGAACAGCAGGGGGTCTCGGATATTGATGCGGTGTTGGGGCGCCAATATGAAGACGGTACCGGTGTTAATGCCAGTATTGGTAGTGCTGCTATTGGTGATAGTCAGTTAAAAGCAAAACTACTTGATGTGTCTAGCTATCTAGAAGAAGTCGTGTTGCGAAAAATTAAAATCATTCGCTATCTAGATAAAATGATAGAGAAGAAGCGCAAAGAAATCGTTGAGTTAAGCGAAAATAGCTAAGTATTTCTCATTACCCGCTGTCACAAAGCCTAGCTTGGAAATGGAAGGTCACGTTTGAGTATTATTGTTGGTTTATTAGGCTACAGCATTGCAGCGGTGGTGTACCTGCTATTCAGCTTACTGTTGCTCACCACTAAACAAAGCGGCTTCCAGCGCCAAGCATTGAGCTTGGTGGTGTTTTTCACGCTGCTTTGGGCTAGCGCTGGGGTTGCTCAAATGTGGATTGCCCTTCCTCTTGGCTATTTGTTTGGTATCGAGAGCCTTCGTAATGCACTGTGGTTCCTATTGCTTTATGCCACCATCGCTCCACGTTTCGAGCTTAGTAATTTTGTTCGCGGTCCTTGGCGAAAAAAAGGTTTGCTGCTTGGCCTGATCATTATCGCATGTCTCCAAGTAAGCACTGCTTTAGTCGGCCTTCAGTTAAATCAGTTTTGGTTGGTAACGCAATTATCACAAACCGTTATTGGTCTGTGGTTAATAGAGCAGTTATATCGACGCATTGATGTTAGTGCTCGTCCTACTATTAAACCTATGTGCCTTGGTTTAGGCGGCATGTTTGCTTTCGACTTTGCGCTATATGCCAATGCCTTAATTACTTCAGGGATCTCTTTTGATTTTTGGAGCCTACGTGGATTTGTTGCCATTTTAGCTGCGCCGTTGGTGTTATTAAGTGCGCGCAGAATCAAACGTTGGTCGACCAAAATCTATGTATCACGTGATGTCATTTACCACAGTACCCTGTTATTGGTGGCTGGCGGCTACTTACTGGTAATGGCTTTAGTCGGTTATTACATCAGGTATGCTGGTGGTGACTGGGGCAGCATGGCGCAAAATGGCTTCTTTGCCTTAAGCGCGTTAATTCTAGTGAGTTTGTTTTTATCTGAACGCTTACGCAAGCGTTTAAAAGTGCAAATCACTAAACATTTTTTCGCCAATAAATATGAATACCGTGAAGAGTGGATGAAGTTTGCAGCAGTGCTTGAAGAAGATGGCGTTTCGCCCTATAGCATTGCACTTAAGGCAATTAACCAGCCTTTCGATTGTCAGTATGCTGGCTTGGCTATCGTAGAAAACGGCCGGTATGTAGTTAAAGCCACTTATAACATTCGAGATGATGACTCTCAGGCTCAGTTATGTTTAGACCACTTGGCTGGGCAAGCCATCGAGCACCAATGGATTGTTGATATTGAAGAGTTAAAAGAAGATACCAGTGTGGTGCCTTTTCAAGTCTCCACTAGCCAGTTACAGCAAATCACAAAGTTTTGTTATGTCATTCCAATGAGCACCAGTGCTGGCTTTAAAGGGGTGATTTTGCTGTCTGCGCCCTCTGCTATCCATAGTGTAAATTGGGAAGACCGAGATTTGATGCGCGCGATTAGCCGCCAACTGGCAGTATTTCTTAATTTACACCGTTCTAACTTGGCGTTGGCCGAAAGCCAACAGTTTGATACCTTTAATCGCATGTCTGCTTATCTGGTGCATGACCTTAAAAATGTTTTAGCGCAGTTGCAACTGATGTCGAAAAATGCAGTTAAACATAAACATAACCCTGAATTTATTGATGATGCGTTTGAAACGGTAGACTCTGCGGCCAATCGTTTGGCTAAAGTTGTAGCACACCTTAGTAAGAAGCAACGAGTTGATACCGTAGTTGCACCTTTTCAGCTAAAAGCGGCACTTGAGCAGGTTGCGCAATCGCGTTCTATTAGTAAGCCTATTCCGCAGTTAGCGTTCAGCTTAAGTGAGAACTTTGAACTGGTGGGTGACCAAGAGCGCTTTGTAAATGTGGTTTCGCATCTAGTGCAAAATGCGCAAGATGCTACAGCAGAAGATGGCTTGATCAGTATACGTGCTGGCAAGCAAGCCAATGAATGTTTGATAGAAATACAAGACAATGGCGAAGGAATGAGCGTAGAATTTATTGATACACGCTTATTTAAGCCCTTTGATACTACCAAGGGCAATGCTGGCATGGGTGTAGGCGCCTATGACGCGAAGCGATTTGTCGAAGAGCTTGGTGGGCATATACAAGTTACGAGTAATGTTGGCGAGGGTAGCTTATTTAAGTTGTACTTGCCCATTCACAAAATTTAGCTGGCCTAATGCGCCAGCAAAGCTGATGGAAGAAATAACATGGAAACGTTACTGGTTGTTGAAGACGACCCCGGTATTCAAAAACAGTTAAAGTGGAGCTTTAGTGACTACGAAGTCATTATTGCTGGTGATAGAAAGGAAGCCATCACTGCTCTACGTCGTTATGAGCCTAAAGTGGTGACTTTAGATTTGGGTTTACCGCCAGATGAGGCCAATGCCAGTGAAGGCTTGGCAACGCTAAAAGAAATGCTGGAGTTAAACCCAAAGCTTAAAGTTATTGTTATTACCGGTAACGAAGATAAAGAAAATGCCCTAAGCGCTATCGCCATGGGGGCACACGACTTTTATCAAAAACCGATTGATGATGACACCATGTCGGTGATTATCGCTAGAGCCTTTTGGGTTGCCAATATAGAGTTAGAAAACGAGACTCTGAAGGGGGCATCGTTAGATAACAACGGCTTTTTGGGTAACTCTCCGCAAGTTCAAAAAGTTTGCCGCATGGTGGAGCGCATTGCCCCTACCGAGGTAACCACACTGTTGTTAGGTGAAAGTGGTACGGGTAAAGAAGTGCTTGCTCGCGCTATTCACCAACAAAGCCCACGTACAGATAAGCCTTTTATCGCCATTAACTGTGCCTCTATCCCAGAAAACTTGCTTGAAAGCGAGCTATTTGGTTTTGAAAAAGGCGCGTTTACTGGGGCACATAAAACCACCGAAGGTAAGATTGAGTGTGCTAATGGCGGTACCTTATTTTTAGATGAAATCGGCGATATGCCGTATCCGTTACAAGCTAAGATTCTTCGCTTCTTGCAAGAGAAAGTGGTTGAGCGAGTAGGCGGACGTAAAGAAATCGCCGTTGATGTGAAAATTGTTTGTGCAACCCACCAAAACTTGCAAAACATGGTTGAGCAAAAAGAGTTTCGTGAAGATTTATTTTACCGAATCAGTGAGATCACCATTAATATCCCACCGCTTCGCGACCGCGGTGAAGATGTGGTGTTGTTAGCACGTGCTTTCTTGCAAAATTATAACAAGCAAATGCAGCGTAATATTAATAACTTTAGTGATGACGCTATTACTGCTTTAAGCAATCACCGTTGGCCTGGCAATATTCGCGAGCTGCAAAATAAGGTGAAGTCGGCAGTTATCATGGCCGACAATAAGCAAATTACCGCCGATGACTTGGCCCTGCCGATTGGCGATGAAGAACAAGTTAAACTGGCGCTAAATCTTCGCCATGTACGCGAAGCTGCCGAGAAGCAAGCAATTAATAAAGCTTTGGCGCTAAGCAACGGCAATATTTCTAATACCGCTGGTCTGCTTGGTGTTACTCGCCCAACCTTGTATTCTTTGCTTGATAAATACGGTTTAAAAACTGATTAAAGTCGGTTTATTTGTAAAGCGGCGAGAGCCGCTTGTTGTAGTTACTCAATTAGGCCCCACATGGACAAGTCACAAACAGAAATGAATATATTGGTCACCCCAGAGATGGCCAATTTCTCCGGTAAGATGCATGGTGGAGCCATGCTAAAAAAATTGGATGAAGTGGCCTATACCACAGCTATTCAATATTGTGGGAATTACGCGGTAACACTATCGGTAGACCAAGTGTTGTTCAAAAATCCGGTAGAGATTGGTGAGTTTGTTACTTTTTTAGCTTCGGTAAATTACACCGGCAGAACTTCCATGGAAATTGGCATTAAAGTAGTTGCAAAAAACCTTAAAGAGCAAACTGTACGCCATACTCACTCTTGCTTCTTCACGATGGTAGCAGTTGATGAGCAAGGTAACTCTGCAGAAGTGCCACCTCTAGAGCCAAGCACAGAAGTAGCCAAACGCCGATTTAATGATGCATTGCGCCGTCGTCAGCGGCGCATGGAGAAAGCATAAACAACTAAAAAGGCCTGCTATATTTTGCAGGCCTTTTTCTTGTTTGGAGGGGAGATTAATAGCCGTTTAGTCGGTCGAAGTACTCCGGCAAAAATAGCGATATTTGCGGTATGTAAGTAATTAAGATCAGGAAGAACAATAATAAGCTTAACCAAGGTAAGCATGCCTTAATCACCCAACCCATGCTCTTTCCAGTTATCCCCGCTGTAACAAAGAGGTTTAAACCAACCGGTGGTGTAAGCATTCCTATTTCCATATTCACTACCATAATGATCCCGAGGTGAATGGGGTCTATGCCCAGCTGTGTCGCAATAGGGAACAAGATGGGCGCCATGATAAGCAAAATGGCGGAAGGCTCCATAAAGTTACCAGCAATCAGCAACAAGATATTCACTACTACCAAAAATGCCCAAGGCTGAAGACCATAGGCCACAATGGACTCGGCAATCATGTGAGGAATGCGCTCGGTGGTTAATACATGCGCAAACAACATTGCATTAGCAATGATGAATAGCAGCATAATACTCACTTTTGCCGCGTCTTTAAGTACTTGGCGAACCTCTGGATCACTAACTGACTTAAAGATGCTAACTGGGAATAGCATTAAGTTACGGGCTACCGCCGAGCCTATGCTTTCGCCTTCATTCTGCCAAGCTTGGTGTTTAATTGGGCCAATATCTCGATAGCCATAAACCGACACTAAAAAAGCATAAATTGCTGCCACCGATGCAGCCTCGGTTGGGCTAGCTACGCCGCCATAAATTGAACCAAGAACAATCACAATCAGCATCAAGCCACCAGTGGCTTTAAGTGCTGAAATCGCCCATTTTTTGCAACCCGGATAGGCTTGAGCAGGCAAGTTTTTTACTCGCGCAACAATATAAATGGCAATCATTAAAATGGTGCCCATCATGATCCCAGGAATAAACCCTGCCATAAACATCCGCGAAGCCGATACTTCGGTAGCGGCGGCATAAACTAGCATCACAATCGAAGGTGGGATCAAAATGCCAAGCGTACCGGCGTTGGCAATCACACCGGCTGCCAGCGATTCTGGGTAACCAGAGCGCACCATGCCCGCAATTACAATAGAGCCAATGGCTGCTACGGTAGCAGGGCTAGAGCCAGATACTGCCGCAAATAGCATACAAGCCAATACCGAGGCCATGGCTAGGCCGCCACGAATATGCCCCACACTATCCATGGCAAAATTAATTAGCCTGCGCGCGACACCGCCTGTGGATAAAAAGGCGGATGACAAAATGAAGAAGGGGATGGCTAATAACGTGTAGTGTTCAGAGGTGGCTTCAAATAGCTTTAAGGCCACTGAGGCTAAAGAGTCGTTAGAAAACAATAGAATGGTTGTCATGCTAGCAAAGCCAAGCGCGATGGCGATAGGCATGCCAATAATCATGCATACAAACAGTAGAGTAAATAGAGTAAAAGTTGTCATGGTCAGTTCCTTTGCCGCAAGTGCTTATTGTTTTTTTAGTTCGTCGGCGAGTTGCATGCTTTCTTTGGCTTCATCGGCCAGGTGAAAGCCATCTTGCTGGTTGGTTAATACTTTCCAGCCCACTTCTAGGAAGCGAATGACCAACAGTACAAAGCCTATGAACAACACACTCATGGTTTTCCACTTTTCTATGGGCAGGTCTTCCATTTCAATGCCAATGCGCTGCAGCTTGCTTAGGTAAACCCAAGAGCCATACATAAATAGGCAGCAATAAAACAAACATAGGCTTAGCGCTATTAAGGTAAGCCACTTGCGTTGGTTGGGGGGGAGCACCTTAACAAAGGCATCTACGCCAATATGAGCGCCTTCTCGTACGCCCCAGCTCGCGCCCAGTAGTACTAACCATGCAGAGCAATACAAGGTGACTTCTTGTACCCAATGAATGCCGGCGTTGAATACAAAACGCATGATCACTTCTACAAATACCAGTAGCGTCATGGTCACCAACAATAATGCGATGAAGTTTTCTTCAAAGCGGCGGAACCAAGCAACAAACTTCATGTGATGTCCTTATCCAAGAGCGTAAGTCAATGAATGAGCGCAGAGCGAGGGGACTCTGCGCTTCTTCACTTACTGGTTAGCAGCTACTGCAGCATCAATAATGTTTTTGCCAATTTCACTTTCGAATTGCTGCCAAACAGGTTTCATTGCTTCTACCCATTGCTGACGTTGCTCTGGGCTTAGAGAAATGATTTCTGAACGGTTTGAAGCCATGATGTTGGCCTTATCTTTCTCGGCTTTTTGAGCCGCTATTTGATTACCGTGTGCAACTGCTTCGTCTAGAGCTGCCTTTAACTCACTGCGTATGTCGTCCGGTAGCTCATGCCAAAATTCGGCTGAAGTAACAATTAAGTAATCCAATACACCGTGGTTTGACTCAGTAATGCTGGCTTGTACTTCAAAGAATTTTTTAGAGTAAATGTTGGACCAGGTATTTTCTTGGCCATCAATGGCGCGGGTTTGTAGTAGGGTAAAAACCTCTGAAAAGGGCTTTTTAAGTGGCACTGCATCAACGGCTTCAAACTGAGCAGCTAATACATCGGAAGACATAATGCGGAACTTTTTGCCTTTTGCATCGGCAGGGGTGTAAAGCGGCTCGTTAGCCGATAGCTGTTTCATGCCGTTGTGTAAATAACCTAAACCTACTAAGCCTTTACTTTCAAGTGAAGACAACAACTCTTGTCCGGCGCTGCTGGCTTGGAAGCGCTCAACGGCCGCCATATCTTGGAAAAGGAAAGGAAGGTCGAATACTTGTAGTTTTTTAGTGTATTTTTTGAATTTAGATAGCGAAGGTGAGATTAGCTCAACATCGCCCAGTAGCAGGGCTTCGAGCTCTTTCCCGTCTCCGTATAGCTGAGAGTTTGGATAAACCTTAACTTCTACTTTTCCGGGTAAGCGTTGGTCGACGAGTTCTTTAAATTTTAAAGCCATTTGGCCTTTAGGAGTATTTTCTGCAACAACATGTGAGAATTTCAGCTCGATGGGGGCGGCATTTACAGCGCTGGCAAATGCAATGCTTAAAGCGGTGAGCGTACTTGCTAATAGCTTCATTTTATTCTTCCTTGTGTAGGGTTGGTTGTTTACAACGCTACACCTTAGAGCAAGCTGCAAGCCAAGTTTTTAGATTAATTCTAAGTGGTTGAATAAACTGAATTAGTTGACTTTTTCTTAATCGGTGAATCTATCTACAGCTAAAGTTATGGGGGGATTCGCCCCCATCTAATAATGGAAAATGGGTCGGTTTCACCCCATTACTCGGGTTCGACTTCTTTGTAGTCACCCTTGTCTAATTGATACTTTTTCATCTTTTCGTAAAGGGTTTTACGGCCGATTTGTAGCTCTTCCTGCACGGTCTTTAAATGGCCTTTATGGCGCTGTAGTGCATCTTGCAGCAGGGTACGTTCAAAACGATAAAGCTGTTCCATTAAACTCAGTGACTGCTGGTGGTTTTGACTCTCGCTAAATGCCGCATCTTCGCCCATTAATACCCAACGCTCAGCTAGATTACGCAGCTCGCGAACATTGCCGGGCCAGTCATGGTTAACTAATTCGGCTAAACGTGACGGCGAGACTTCGGGGCTATTTAACTGATAGCGAGCAGCAGCTACCCGCAGAAAGTTTTCCAATAGTAATGGAATATCTTCAGCGCGTTCACGCAAAGTGGGTATGTGCACCTCAACAACGTTTAAGCGGTAATACAAATCGCTGCGAAACTCACCTTGCTCGCCCAGATCTTTTAAATCACTTTTGGTGGCGGCAATAACGCGAATATTAAGCACAGTTGCTTGGTTGCTGCCTAATGGCTCTATGCTGCGCTCTTCCAACACCCGTAGCAGCTTAATCTGCAGCGCCATTGGCATGCTCTCTATCTCGTCGAGAAATAGGGTGCCATGATTGGCAAAGGCAATTTTGCCAATGCGCTTTTTTTGTGCTCCAGTAAATGCGCCGGCTTCGTGGCCAAATAACTCGCTCTCAATCATTGTTTCTGGCACAGCACCACAGTTGATTGCCACAAAAGGCTGTTTGGCGCGCACGCTATGGTCATGTAAAAAGCGCGCAACCAGTTCTTTACCGGTGCCTGTTTCACCATGAATTAATACATCTGCCGGGGTATCTTTAATATGGCTAAGAATTTTGCGCATGCGGGTTATTGCGGGCGTAGAGCCAAGTATCCGTGGCCCTGGCCCACTTTGAGCATCCAATTCCGCTTTTAACTCGCGGTTTTCTAAGGTGAGTCGGCGTTTTTCTATAGCTCTTTGCAGAACATCTAATAAGTGGCTGGTGGAAAAAGGTTTCTCTAAGAAATCATAAGCACCATCGCGTATCGCCTTAATGGCCATAGATATGTCACCATGGCCGGTAAGCAGAATAATCGGTAAATCGGCATCAATTTGATGGGCTTGTTGCATCATCTCTAAGCCGCTTAAACCTGGCATATTGATGTCTGAAATGATTACGCCTGGCCAGGTAGGTTTAATTTGCCGTAAAGCCTGTTCGGCATTTTCAAAGCGCAGACATTCGTAGTCTTCTAACTCTAAAGTTTGTCCCAGAGAGCGCAAAATATCGGGGTCGTCATCAATGATTATTACCGGTGTATACACAGTTACCTCTAGTGTTAACTATTAGCGGGTGGGGTGTGAGTGCGTAAACGAATAACAAACTCAGGGCCAATATCTGCTAAGTTACTCACGCTCAGTTCGCCTTCAAAAGACTCGATTAAACGTTTAGATATTGCCATGCCTAAACCCAAGCCTTGTTTTTTGGTAGTGAAAAAGGGCTCAAATATGCGTTGCTGCTGTTCCTCGCTCAACATCGGCCCGTTATCCCAAATAGCAATGCACTGCCAGTTGTCTTGCTGATATTGTCTAATGCCTAATAGGGGAGATTGAATACCTTCTAGGGCGTCAATGGCATTGTTAATAAGGTTTATCAGTACTTGCTCAAGTTGAATGGCGTCGGCTTTTACCCATTGCTCATCTTGGCCGCTAAATTCAATTTTAATGTTATTGGCGACAATTCGGTTGGCGAGAATAGATAGGGCAGCGTTAATCGAAACCGCGCTAGATACTGCACTGGTTTGTCCGCTGGACTTCCTTGAGAAAATCTTAAATTTAGCAATCATTTTACTCATCATAGAGGTGAGCTTAATGATGTCTTGTAAGTTGTGAGTCACTTGCTCATGTTGCTGTTTTTGTTGGAAGCGAAGAGCATTTTCGGCATAGCTTTGCATGGCCGTTAAAGGTTGGTTTAGTTCGTGATTTATCCCCGCAGAGAGCTCGCCTAGGGTGGCAAGTTTAGCGGCTTGAACCAGTTCATCTTCAGTTTTTTTAAGGGTGTTGGCGGTGCGGCGATAGTCATCAATAGCTTGCTGTAATTGTTGATTGCTTTGAGTAAGCTCGGCGGTGCGCTGCGTAACTCTTTCTTCTAATTGATGGTTGGCCTGGGCTTGCATTGCACGGCTTAGTTGTAGCTGTCGCCAATATAAATAAAGCAAAACCAAGCCAAGATAAAATAACGAACTTAAAAATAGCGCCTCAGCTATATCGCCAATATAACCACTGTCTTTAGATAAAGCATATAAACGCCAACCGGCGGTGGGCAATACTCGGTTGGTGCTAATGTAATCTACTCGTTGGCCACCATAATTGGGCAAATTTATACTGTTTGGGCGTAAATCTTGAGCCATATTCTTTAGCTGGTGTTCGCCATATTGGCGAGAGTTAATTAGCTGCTGACGCAACGATTCTGGCAAGGCTTTAATGCTGCGGTAAAGCCAGTGAGCTTGCGAGGCATAAAAAACCACACCGTGTTTGTCGGTGAGTAGGTACTCAAAGTTAGGGTCTCGCCAGCTTTTATCAATAATGTTTAGCGCGACTTTAACCACTATTACCCCAACTACCCGTTGTTGTATTTTTACTGGCGCAGAAAAGTAATAACCACGAATGCCGGAGCGAGAGCCCAAGGCAAAGTATTGCCCGTATTTACCTAAGATAGCGGTTTGGAAATAGGGACGGTAGCTATAGTTACTACCCACAAACGAGCGGGCACTTTGCCAATTACTCGAGGCCAAGGTGGTGCCGCTAGGGTCGAGTAAGTAGGTAACATCACTACCTTGTAGATCGTTTACATGTTGCAGGTAGAGGTTAAGAGCGTGACGACGCTGGCTGGTAACATTAAGACTAAGTGGCTCGGACAGTTGCTGCTGAATCGCCAGCACCTTGGGGAAGTTGCGAAATCTATCCAGCTCATGCTGAATACTGCGTTGTAAACGTTGGCTTTCTTCAAGTAGTTGGCTTTGCTGTTGTTGCTTAGCTTGGTATTGCGCAGTGACACCCGCCAGCAATGACAGTAGCAACCAAGCTAGCACTAGCAACAGCTTTTGCCTTAAGGGAATATTGTTTTTTGAACGCTGTTCCATCGCGAACCAATTAACCAAGGGAATAAAATAAGCTTATATAACAATTGCCGATATTGCTGGTTGTTCAGTCACATAGTGCAAATTGTGAACGAAATGCTCGCTGCTAAGTGACCATATATTACCTACGGTTATAAAAAATCCCGTTTTATTCTTTATTGTCTTAGGTCGTGCTTGGGTAGACTAGCTGCAATTGTGAATCTAGGGTGCGATAAAATGCTGTTAAAGGAACTTTCGTCATTGGCTAGTCCATTGTCTGAGCAACAGGTTAGCCTGCTGCAACAGGCTACGGCTGAGCTGTCGGTAACTCAACTCGCCTGGGTAAGTGGTTACCTGGCGGGCGTAGGACAAAACGCGGGTCAATTGGCACCGCTTGCGCAAGCACAACCTGCAGGCAAACTAACTATTCTTTATGCTTCTCAAACGGGTAATGCCAAAGGTGTTGCCGAAGAGTTGCATGCTGCTGCTCAAGCTCAAGACATTAACGCCGAAGTTGTTAATGTGGCTGATTACAAAGCAAAAAGCTTGAAGAATGAAACCCATTTGTTGATTGTTGCCAGTACGAATGGTGAAGGCGAGCCACCCGATGATGCTATCGAGTTCCACGAGTTTTTAGCCTCTAAAAAAGCACCTAAACTGGATAACTTGAAATACAGCGTATTGGCTTTAGGCGATTCAAGTTATGAGTTTTTCTGCCAAACCGGTAAAGATTTTGATGAGCGTTTAGCGGCTTTAGGCGCAGAGCGTGTATGTGAGCGTGTTGATTGTGATGTTGATTATGACAAAGACGCTGCAAGCTGGACAGAGCAAGCATTAGCCGAAGTTAAGCAAACCTTAAGCGCAGAAGCGACTGGCTCGGTGGTTAGCTTGCCGGTAAACGCTCCAGCAGCTAGTCAATACAACAAAAAGAACCCTTATGCTGCTGAGTTGAGCTTAAGCCAGAAGATCACTGGTCGTGATTCAGCGAAAGATGTTCGCCATGTTGAAATCGATTTAGCTGATTCAGGAATTCAATACCAAGCCGGTGATGCCTTAGGTGTATGGTTTGAAAATGACCGTGAGTTAGTGGCCAAAATTATCGCGCGTTTAGGTCTAAAAGAAGACCAAACCGTTAGTATTGACGAGCAAGAATTTAGCTTAGCCGACGCACTAACTGAAAAGTTAGAAATTACTCAAACCAGCGGCGCATTTGTTGAAGCTTGGGCTAATTGGTCTGCCAGCAAAAAACTACAAACTGTAGTTGCCGATAAAGACAAACTGCGAGAGTACGCCGCTAATCATCAAGTGATTGATGTATTGCTAGAGAAAAAAGCCAAAGTGGCTGCACAAGATTTTGTTGATGCTTTGCGTAAAATTACTCCGCGACTTTACTCTATTGCCTCTGCACAAGCAGAAGTAGAAGAAGAGGTTCATTTAACGGTTGGTGTAGTGAGCTACCAACAGGGCGATGAACAGCGTTTGGGTGGTGCTTCTGGCTTCCTAGGAGCTCGTGCTGAAGAAGGCGCTCAAGTTAAAGTGTTTGTTGAGCATAACGACAACTTCCGCTTGCCAAGCAACCCTGATACGCCAGTAATTATGGTTGGCCCTGGTACGGGTATCGCGCCATTCCGCGCATTTATGCAACAGCGTGATGCCAGCGATGCTGAAGGCAAAAACTGGTTGTTCTTTGGTGACCAAACCTTTACTCAAGACTTCTTGTATCAAACCGAATGGCAAGGCTACTTGAAATCAGGCTTGTTAAGTAAGCTAGACGTAGCATTCTCGCGTGACCAAGCAGAGAAAATCTATGTACAAGACCGCTTAAGAGAAAATGCTGAAGAAGTTTACCAATGGTTAGAAGAAGGTGCCCACCTATACATTTGTGGTGACGCAAACCGCATGGCGAAAGATGTTCACCAGGCCCTTATCGATATTATAGCTGAGCAAGGCAAACAAAGCCCTGAGCAAGCAGAAGAGTATTTAAAACAGTTACGCAGCGCTAAGCGTTACCAGAAGGATGTTTACTAATGAGTTCGGATCTAATTGTTGAAGGCAAGTTGTCAGATAATGAGCGCCTAAAGCGAGAGAGTAACTTCCTGCGTGGCACTATTGAAGCTGACCTAAGTGATCGCATCACTGGTGGATTTACAGCAGATAACTTTCAGTTAATTCGTTTCCACGGTATGTACCAGCAAGATGACCGTGATATTCGTGCCGAGCGAACCAAGCAAAAGCTAGAGCCGCTGCACAATGTAATGTTACGTGCGCGTATGCCTGGCGGGATTATTCAGCCTAAGCAGTGGTTGGCCATTGATAAGTTTGCTACCGACCACACCATGTATGGCAGTATTCGTTTAACCACGCGTCAAACTTTCCAGTTTCACGGTGTGTTAAAGCCAAACATTAAATTAATGCACCAAACACTTAACAGTATTGGCATTGATTCTATTGCAACCGCCGGTGATGTTAACCGAAACGTATTATGTACCAGTAATCCGGTTGAATCTGAACTGCACCAAGAAGCTTACGAGTGGGCTACTAAAATCAGTGAGCACCTATTACCTAAAACCCGTGCGTACGCCGAGATTTGGCTAGATGGTGAAAAGGTTGAAGGTGGCGAGGAGGAGCCTATTTTAGGTTCTAATTACTTACCGCGTAAGTTTAAAACTACGGTAGTGATCCCTCCTCACAATGACATAGACGTGCATGCTAACGACCTTAACTTTGTTGCGATTGCTGATAACGGCAAGTTAGTAGGTTTTAACGTGTTGGTAGGCGGCGGCTTAGCGATGACTCACGGTGATAAGTCTACTTACCCGCGTCGCGCCGATGACTTTGGTTTTGTTCCTCTTGATAAAACCTTAGATGTAGCTGCGGCAGTGGTAACTACACAGCGCGACTGGGGTAACCGAGTTAATCGTAAAAATGCTAAAACCAAATATACGCTCGACCGAGTAGGTAGCGATACCTTTAAGCAAGAAGTTGAAAAGCGCGCGGGCATTAATTTCGAAGCAAGTCACCCCTACGAGTTTACCTCTCGCGGTGACCGAATTGGCTGGGTTGAAGGCATTGATGGTAAGTACCACTTAACCGTATTTATTGAAAACGGCCGCTTGTTAGATTACCCAGAAAAGGCCTTGAAAACCGGCGTTGCCAAAATTGCTGAAATTCACAAAGGTGATTTCCGCATGACCGCTAACCAAAACTTAGTTATTGCGGGTGTAGCAGCTAAAGACAAAGCTAAAATAGAAAAGCTTGCACGTGAACATGGCTTAATTGATGACAGCCACAGTTCGCAGCGTCTAAATTCTATGGCTTGTGTTGCGTTTCCAACATGTCCATTAGCCATGGCAGAAGCTGAGCGTTACTTGCCTGGTTTGGTTGACGATGTAGAGCAATTGCTGGCTAAGCACGCAATGAACGATGAGCACATTATTCTGCGAGTAACTGGCTGTCCTAACGGTTGTGGCCGTGCAATGCTTGCCGAAGCAGGCTTGGTGGGTAAAGGACCGGGTAAGTACAACTTATATCTAGGTGGTAACCAAAGCGGAACACGTATTCCAAAACTCTATTTAGAGGGCATTGGTGAGCAAGAAATCTTGTCTGAATTAGACGGCTTAATTGCTCGCTGGGCTAAAGAACGTGAGCAAGATGAAGCTTTTGGTGACTTTGTAATTCGCGCTGGAATTGTCGCTGAAGTAAAAGTAAGCGTTAGGGATTTTCATGACTAGCTTAGATTTGGAGCAACTTCAGTTGCTCCCAGTTGAGTTAAGAAATGCCGAGTTATCTTCTTTAAACAATGAACTTGAGTCGATGACAGCACAGCAACGCGTAGCTTGGGCTTTAGATAATTTGCCCAAGCAGGTTGTTCTTACTTCAAGCTTTGGTATTCAAGCTGCAGTGAGTTTGCACCTGTTGACACAAATTAAGCCAGATATTCCGGTGATACTTACCGATACAGGCTACTTGTTTCCTGAAACATACCGCTTTATTGATGAGCTAACTGAACGCCTAAACCTGAACTTACAGGTATATCAGTCTAAGCAGTCTAACGCATGGCAAGAGGCGCGTTTTGGTAAGCTTTGGGAGCAAGGTGTTGAAGGCTTAAAGCAATACAACACCTTGAATAAAGTTGAGCCTATGCAGCGCGCTTTTAAAGAGCTAGAAGTTAAGAGCTGGTTCTCGGGTTTGCGTCGCAGTCAGTCGTCTTCTCGTTCAGACTTACCTGTGCTGCAAATTCAAAATGGTGCCTTCAAGATATTACCCATTATCGATTGGAGTAATAAAGATGTGCACTATTACTTAAAAGATCACAACTTGCCTTATCACCCTTTGTGGGAACAAGGCTATGTGTCGGTTGGAGATGTGCAAACCTCACAACCCTTGCAAGCTGGGATGAGTGAAGAAGATACTCGCTTCTTCGGCTTGAAGCGAGAATGTGGCTTACACGAAGAAGTAGCTGGCAGCGGTATTTAGATTTGTCAGAGTTAAACCAAAACGCGGCTTTAGCCGCGTTTTTTGTTTTAATGCTTAGTGAAGCTCAAAATAGTTATGTAACAGTTGTTCTAAATGCTCTTGATAAGAAGCTATAGGCTGAGTGGTAATCAGCTTAGCTAGCTCATCACCGATCGGAGTGAAGCGATGGTAAAGCAGCCTAGCGCCTTTATAGCGAGGCTTTAAGGCATAATGTGCTTGTCCATGTATCAATGGTGTGTCGTGATGTGATGAAGGGCGGATCTCGAGTTCTTTATCGAAAACTAACCCTAAGTCAGTTAACTGCAAAACATGGTGATATGGCATGCGATGCTGGCCTAAGCTAATTTTGTCTAATTTGGCTCGTACCAAACCTAAATTACTGGCTGGCCTTGCAACGCCCGTTAAGATCTTATTGTTAGTTTCTCCACCAACACTAGAGCTTAATTCACAGGCGGTTTGAAACCACATTGCTTCACGTTGCGTCATTAGTTTTAAGGTGCGCAGTGCTTTAACCGAAAAGCTACCGGGAGTAGCAAGCTCTTGGCTAAGAATATCGGCCCACAACATTTGCATTGATTTAACTTGGGTATTGCTAGCTAAGTGCAAAAACTCGGTCAACCAATCGGCGTCGGGTTCACTGCCTACGTCTTGTTCACTGGTTTTTTGTGCGGCAAAGTAAAAAATACTTTCTAGGTTTTTTTGTTGCGTAGCTAGTTCAACGGTAGTCCTTACCTTAGCGCGTTGTGACCAGGTAGAAGCAGCTTTTTCTTTATGTAATAGGGCATCTAAACCGCGCTGCTTAGCTATTTTGGCTAATTGCAGTTTACTGTTTTCAACTTGGCTGTTTTTGTTCTCGGTGATCGGCTTATCTGACATGAATTACTCCTCGCTGCCTCATTTTTACTGAGGATTTACCGATAAAGCAAGTTTGCAATCATTGTTAAAAGTGTTAAATTTAGGTTAACTGGTGATAAGGGAGGTGGTTGTGTTAAAAAACCTTACCGTATGGACTAAACGACATAAAGTTCTAACTGTTTTAATGAGTGCCTACGTTGTTAGCTTGTTGGTGTTAATGACGATGTTCGAATAGGCGTAATTAAGTTTACGCCTATCAACTTTTCACTGTTGCTTAAGTTAGATATTTGCCTCAATCAAACCAATCACCTGCTCGATTTCTTGTTGATTTAACTCTCCATCCTTAGCAAATAAAACGGTGCCGCTGGCATCAAGAAGAATAATGGCCGAAGACTTTGCTTTTAGCTGCCATAGCTCAAACAGCTCTCCTTTTTTATCTAGTACGAAGCTAGCTTTTGGAAAGGCTTTTTTGTTTTTCTTTAGTTTCCCTTTTACAAAACCAGAAGTGCCAAAGATGGCGTCATCTAGGTTTACTATGGTTACTGTTTGGTAAACATCATCGCCAAATTTGGCTTGCTTTACTGCTTCGATCATTGGTGCATTGAGTTCTTTAGCGCTAGTTCGTCCGGCCATTGCTTGAATAAGCATAACCTTGCCGTTAAGTTGTTGGGTGCTCCAAGCGCTATAACTGATATCGTCGCCAGCAAGCTGTAGTTCCCCTGCGTTATTAATATCAATGCTAGGTAGGTTGCCGCCAGTATTTACGTTAAGTGCCATCGCCCATGCTGGTAGTAGGCTTAAAAGTAGTAATAGATGCTTCACGTTGTAATCCTTTATGCTTGGCTGAGTTAATCAGGTCAGACCTGTGTGAAACATTTATAACAAAAAATCAACAAATCTTAATAGAGGGCATCGCTAATCAATTGTACTTCTGCGAGCAACATCTCTTTTATGAGCTCAGACGAACCTGAAACAAGGGTGTGAGCGCTATCTCCAATGATTATTGTAGGCCCCTCGATGCCGCTGCTGGCATCAATGGTTAACCAAGCCGGTGAAGCACTTCCAACGCTGTCTGCTGGATATACCATATACAAAGGATAGTTGGGGGCCAGTTCACTTAATACTAGCGCGAGTAATAAAGCGCGTTCATCGCTATCAGCTCGGTTGTCTTTTAATACATCTACCGGAGAAGTAAAGCTGTAATTGTTCTCCTGTTTACTGGGTATAGTAAGTAACCAAGCTTGAGCTTCTGCAAGTGATCTATTTAAATCTCCCTGCTGGGTGAAGTGCTCAATAATTGGATTTACGCGGTCGCGATTTTGATAAAACAGCTGTGAGTAGTTCGGGCGAACGCACGGGTACTGCGCCCCTTGTGGATGTAGGCACGGCAGCAGCCCTAGGTGACGAAATGCATCGTGAGTATATTGTTCATAGGCATCCCACAGCATTTTTGAAGAGGGGCTGTCACTGTCACTACGCAGTGCTTGAAGGATGTCATCTAAACGGGTTTCGGGGTCGTCGACATACTGGTTAATCATTGCAACAGCATGTTCTAAGCGTGGACTTAAATAAGCGCTAATTGCCTGTGATGGGTAGGTTAGACTGTAGCTTAACCGAAAGGTTTCTACTTCAGACTGATGAATTAAATCTTCAGAAAAATGCAGTTTTAGCTGCTGATATTGACCTTGGGTATCAGACCATTGCCATTCGCCATAGAATGTATTGTCACCAAGTTGTTCATTGGCAGCAATGCTAAGAGACTGATTACTAAAAAGTAAGCTGCTTAAATAAAGCAAGCCCAGTGCAGCAGTTCGACTCATAATCGCCTCTCAGTGCTAATTAGCTATACCTTAAGTAAATAGCACTGATTGGCGAGTTTGCTAAATTTTGTTAATTATTTGTTACTTTGGGCAGGCGCCTTTTTGATAAGTATTTATCTCAGGATCGCCACAGGCAGAACAGGCATTACCGTACTCTTTCAACTCACCATTTACTTCGCCACATACTGGGTCATACTCCATAGTACAAATCTGTGGACGAGGTTCTTCACAGCTACCATCTACCTTGAGCATTGACTCTGGAGTTTGGCTACAGGCCATTAAAATAAGAGTAAAAAATGCGATAACAACGTGCTTAATCATGAGCAATCACCTAAACTTTTAAAGGCTTTAGATTGTAGATGATAAACTTATGATGCGTCGACTGAAATACGCTTTTATTACTATGTTTCTGCTGGCTTTTTCTGCCACTGCTGGCCCTATTATTGTGCAAAAAAGCTCAGACCCAAACAAGGTTGATGCCTTTGAGCTACAAAAAGAGCTGCTAGAGCAACATTTATGGCAAGAGCAGTTGCGCAATCAAGCTCAGCTGCAATGGTTAAGAGAGCTGCCCATAGGCTGTGTTTTTAACGCAACAGGCGACTATCAATGTGGTTTAAATTGGTATCGACCATACCGTTACCAGCAACAGCAGTTATATATCCAGATTCCTGATCCAGAAACAACCCGCAGAAATACACATTAGCTTCAATAATTTGTGGCGTTAAGTGCTATTCTAGGCGCTGGTTTTTGCTTTCAAACATATTGTATTTATGCATATTCATATTTTAGGTATTTGTGGCACCTTTATGGGTGGTTTGGCGATGCTTGCACGTGAGTCCGGAATGCGTGTAACGGGCAGTGATTTAAACGTATATCCACCGATGAGCACGCAATTGGAGTCCTTAGGTATAGAGCTTATTCAGGGTTATGATCCTGAGCAATTGGAGCCTGCTCCTGATCTAGTGGTTGTAGGTAACGCCATGAGTCGGGGCAACCCTTGTGTTGAATATGTTTTAGACAAAGGCCTCAAATACTGCTCCGGTCCAGAGTGGCTTAAACAGCATATTTTACCCGAAAAGTGGGTGTTGGCAGTGGCAGGCACACACGGTAAAACGACTACAGCAAGTATGCTAGCGTGGATTTTGGAAGATAACGATATGGCGCCCGGTTACCTTATCGGTGGCGTTCCGCGTAACTTTTCAGGGTCTGCTCGATTAGGTGATACGCCATTTTTTGTGGTGGAAGCAGACGAGTATGACAGCGCATTTTTTGATAAACGCTCCAAGTTTGTTCATTATCAACCGCGCACTTTGGTGTTAAACAACTTAGAGTTTGACCATGCAGACATATTTGACGACTTGGCTGCAATTCAAAAACAGTTTCATCACTTAATGAGAATAGTTCCAGCTTCTGGTCGAGTTATCGCACCAAAAAATAATGTAGCAATTCAGCAGGTTATTAAGCAAGGATGTTGGTCTGATCTGGAGCAAACTGAAGACGGTGAAGCGTGGCAGTGGCACGCTAATAAAAGTGATTGTAGCGAGCTGGATATAGTATTAAATGGTCAATCCCAAGGTATTTTAAGTTGGGATTTAATTGGTCAGCACAATGCTGAGAATGCCTTAATGGCAATTGCCGCAGCCCGTCATGTTGGGGTTTTGCCTAGCCTTGCCATTGATAGCTTACAAAAATTCTTACCACCTAAACGACGCCTCGAATTGTTAGCTGAGCGAAATGGTATTCGTTTGTTTGATGACTTTGCCCATCATCCAAGTGCAATTAGTAGCACTTTAGCGGGTTTACGTGCCCAAGTAGGAAAGCAGCGAATTATTGCAATTTTAGAGGCGCGCTCTAACACCATGAAAATGGGCGTGCATCAAGAACGTTTAGCCGAGAGTTTACAAATGGCCGACGTGGTGTTTTTGTATCAGCCAGATCAAAGCAACCTATACATTGCTAATACAGCAGCCACGCTTAAGCAGGCGAAAGTTGCTAGCAGTATTGCCGAGATAGTTGAGCAAGTAGCTGAAATGATGGCCGAAGGTGATCAGATTTTGGTAATGAGCAATGGCGGGTTTGAAGGTATACACACTAAGCTTAGTGCGTCAATCAAGGATTAAAAAAGGGCCCTTAGGGCCCTTACTACTTATTTACCCGGTGGGCGCAGTAGTGACAATACAAAGTCATTCAAGAAATCTACAACTTCTTGGCGCTCTGGGCTGTCTGGTCGATTAATCATTTGTACTGCTAGGTACAATCCTGCGTTAATCGCTTGAGCAGCTTGTAAAGCATTTAGCGCGCTACTGATTTCTTTGCTATCGAAGCCCGATTGAATGCTCTCGCCAATTTGTTGGTTGATTTTAGCCATTACAGCGCTAAAACGTGGCCATACGTCTTCACGTACTGAAGAGCTCCACTCTAGCCAAATGTGAGTCACATCTGAGTTGCTGTAAGCCAGTTCTACCAAAGCTGACAAATGATGCTGGATAGCAGTAATCGCATTTTCATCAGTTGGGTAAGTTTGCTCAACCAAACCTAACATAGTTTGCTCTACCTCAGATAGAACAGCATCCACTAGGTCTTCACGGGTATTAAAGTAGTTAAAAACAGTTGCTACCGATACGTTTGCTAGTTCAGCGATTTCGGCGTGACCTGCACGACCAATACCACGACGGGCAAAAATTTCAACAGCGCATTGCATGAGCTGTTTACGGCGAACTTCTGGTGACAGCCGGGTACGGCGTCTTAAGGTGCTAGTTTGCATAGTTTGTTCTCGCGTTTGTTATTTCAATTATTATTTTTTATGAGGCATTTCTTGTTTACCATTTCAGAGAAAAATCATCTAAAATGTGTCGTTCAGTGAAAAAGAACCGACGACATGCGAATGCCTTTCAATTAAATCATAGTGTATTTACAAGCTAATTAATAGCTATTGATATAAACAACTAATGATTTGTTTGTTAATTTATTGATAATTCGTATATTTGTTTTTCTTTTTTCATTCATGCTAGATAAGTTTTTGCTGAGATACTCAGCCAATTGATAGGTCGACATTATGAAACATCGCGTAGAAGAAATGATCAGCGAGCAGGAAATTGCTCAACGAGTAGCAGAAATTGGTAAGGAGATTGAACAAAAGTTCTCATCTGACCGTAAATTGGTACTGGTTGGCTTATTACGTGGCTCTTGTATTTTTCTGTCTGATTTGGCGCGTAAAATTGATCGTAGCTTAACGCTCGATTTTATGACGGTATCAAGCTACGGCAGTAGCATGGTAAGTACTCGAGACGTTCGCGTACTAAAAGATTTAGATGATGATATTAAAGGCTGCGACGTGATCATCGTAGAAGATATCATCGATACCGGTAATACCTTAAGTAAAGTGAGAGAAATGCTGTCTTTGCGTGAGCCAAACAGTGTATCTATTTGTACTTTGCTAGATAAGCCTTCACGCCGCGAAGTTGAAGTACCTGTTGATTGGGCTGGATTCACTATTCCTGACGAATTTGTTATTGGCTATGGCCTTGATTTTGATCAGTACTACCGCAATCTACCCTATGTGGGCAAAGTGATACCGCTAGACTAAGTGGTTAATCATTGGGCCCTAAGGGCCCATTTTTTATTGTTAATTTAAGTTGTGATTATGCAGGCGTTAGCGATTCAAGGTTTGAAGAAAACCTACCCCGGTGGGGTGCAAGCGGTAAAAGGCTTCGATTTAGTGGTTGAGCAAGGAGATTTCTTTGCGTTGTTAGGCCCAAATGGAGCGGGTAAGTCGACCTCTATTGGGGTGATTACCTCTTTGGTAAATAAGTCTGCTGGCTCGGTTAAGATTTTTGGGCATGACATTGATACCGATTTGGAAGCGGCCAAGTCTTATGTTGGCCTTGTTCCCCAAGAGTTTAACTTCAACCAATTTGAAACAGTGTTGCAAATTGTGGTGAATCAAGCAGGTTACTATGGCGTGCCGCGGCCTCTTGCTATGCAGCGCGCAGAAAAGTACCTCGCCCAATTGGACCTGTGGGAAAAGCGCAATGCTCGAGCGCGCGAATTATCCGGCGGTATGAAGCGCCGATTGATGATTGCGCGAGCCTTAATGCATGAGCCAAAGTTGCTTATCTTGGATGAGCCTACCGCCGGTGTAGACATAGAGCTACGTCGTTCAATGTGGGATTTTTTAAAGCAGCTTAATAGCCAAGGCATAACCATAATTTTAACTACTCACTATCTAGAAGAAGCTGAAATGCTGTGCCGCAATATTGGTATTATCGATAAAGGTGAGCTAGTAGAAAACACCTCAATGAAGCAGCTTCTCTCAAAGTTAAACCTAGAAACCTTTATTTTTGATATTGAAAGCCGCCAGCAAGCAGTGGAGCTAGCGGGTTTTGAATCACGTTTAGTTGACGACCACACCTTGGAAGTTGATGTAGAAAAAAGCCAAGGCTTAAATGCAGTGTTTCGCTTGCTGGATGAAACAGGTGTGGTGGTTCATAGCATGCGCAATAAAGCCAACCGTTTAGAAGAATTGTTTGTAACCTTAGTGGCTCAAGGGAGGCAAGCATGAAGCTCGCATTGTATGGCACCGCTTTAAAAAGCATTTTAAGCAAAGAAATCATTCGTTTTGGTCGCATTTGGGTGCAAACCTTGGTACCGCCTGCCATTACCATGAGCCTGTATTTTGTTATTTTTGGCAACTTGATTGGTTCGCGAATTGGCCAAATGGGTGGCTATAGCTACATGGAATTTATTGTTCCAGGTTTGATTATGATGTCGGTGATTACCAACTCATACTCCAATGTGGCATCTTCGTTTTTTAGCTGTAAGTTTCAGCGAAACATTGAAGAGCTGCTCGTAGCTCCGGTACCAAACTACATCATCATTTTTGGTTTTGTTGGTGGTGGTGTTGCTCGTGGCTTATGTGTTGGCTTTATTGTAACAATGGTATCGCTGTTCTTTGTTCCTCTGCAGCTACACAGTGTTGCCGCGATTATGCTCACGGTGTTGTTAACTTCAATACTGTTTGCATTAGGTGGGCTTATAAATGCGATTTACGCCAATACTTTTGATGACATTAGTATTATCCCTACCTTTATCTTAACGCCGCTTACATACTTGGGAGGGGTATTCTATTCAATTAGTTTATTGCCTGAGTTTTGGCAAGGGGTCTCCCAAATCAACCCAATTGTTTACATGGTTAACGCCTTTCGGTTTGGCTTCTTGGGCATAACCGATGTATCGCTGTATTTATCATTTAGCATGATCTTGGGCTTTATCGCCATCTTGTATACCTGGGCGTATGTCTTGATCAAACGCGGCTACGGGTTGAGAGCGTAATGGAAGGTAATTCTCGAAGCGTTAGCTCTAACCAGCAAGGTATTCACGAAAACTTAAATAAGGTGGTACAACGCCACCTTAATGAAGAGTTCAAAAAGCCTTATCGCCAGCATACTCTAGAAGCATTTTTGCAGTTAGAAAAGCAGGTAGAGGCGGCGGCGCGACCTATGGTGTTTGATTCTTGCTGTGGCACGGGTGTGAGCACTGCAGCCTTGGCTGAATTGCATCCTGATGCTCTGGTGATTGGCATGGATAAATCTGCCCATCGGCTAACTAAGCACCAGGCGCACTTTGACCAAGCTGGGCAAAACTACTTGTTATTGCAAGTGGATTTAAACGATTTTTGGCGTTTGGCCGTGGAAGCTGGATGGCAGCCTAGCCATCATTACATCCTGTACCCGAACCCTTGGCCGAAGTCGCGACACTTGCAGCGTCGTTGGCACGGCAGTGCAGTGTTCCCTTATTTGCTTAAGCTTGGTGGGCAACTCGAACTGCGCAGTAACTGGCAAACTTACTTGGAAGAGTTCCAAGTAGCGTTAGAATTAGCTGGCCATTCAAGCCAGCTAAATAGCTTTAAAACCGATACACCAATTACTGCTTTTGAACGTAAGTATCAAAACAGTGGCCAGCAGCTTTGGCAGCTGCGTAGCCACTTAGCCTAGCTAATGCTTAGCGTGCTGCTGCGCTTCTAAATGGGCTATTCCAGCATCAAATAGTTGGTATAGCCCTTCCAGTACTTTACTCGCCTGCTGAAAATATTCATTGACCGAAATAGTCGGCTGAGGCTTGTTGATCAACTCAACCTCTATTGTATCAAGCAGTTGCTCCAACAAAGGCTGATAAGCTGGGTCATTGGGAATAAAGCTGTGAGCAAAATGGTTGAGTGATTGCGAATCAATTTGGGCAATTTTGTTGTGCAAGAAGGCCAAACGGATCCGCTCAACACTGCTGCTTTGTTTGGCGGCTGCCAAACCGCTGCCTAGCGCCCTTACCTGACCAATTGACTCGGCTGTTTCCAACAGTTCAAACCACAAAAAATCGATGTTTTTATGTTGCTTGCTTAGGCTAGATAAGCAGTAAAAACTGGCTAGGTCTTGAGACAAAAACAGCAAGTTTTTGATCATCAGACTGTGTTGAGCAATATTGTTTTCTAAGTTATTGCTTGGCCAGTTTTGCTGTAGCCTTGGCCAGTGTTGATTAAAGCTATCCCAGCGAGCTTGGCGCGATACAAAGCTGTCTTCGCTTAAACTAAGGTGGGCGCTTACAATTTGCTTTTGTTGCGCATTTAATGCGGCAGATTGCTGTTGGTCGCCGTTTAGAATGGCACAACTTAGGCCGCGATGTTTTTGCAGCGATACCACTAAATTCTTTAGCTGCTTTAATGCTGCAAGGCCAGCGTACTGCTGCTGAGTGCGACGCTTGGCTAATAACCAAGAGATAGCAACTGATATTAGCAGTAGGCTAATTACGCTAGTGGCAATAATAACGCTAGTATTCATATTACGCTCCTTGCTGACTTAACACGCTAAGGTGTTTGGCAATGTCGGCGCTTTGCTCGGCACTGGCGGTGTTCTCTCGGGCGGAGTCTGCTACTTGGTTGATGTGAGCAGAAAGCTCGATGGTTGCCGCGTGTTGTTGTTCACTGTTGCTCGCTATCATTTCTGTTTGGGCTTGAAGCTCTTGGTTTTTGGTGTAAATCAGCTTAAGTTGCTGGCGTGAATTATCCACAGTGTCTTGAATCTCTTGAGCTTGGGTGGTTAGTTGAGTGATGTGCTCGAGCACTTCATTAATGTTGCGTTGTACTTCACGCATACTGTCGCTGATTTCGTTGGCAGATTGATGACTGCGGTTAGCAAGATTTCTTACTTCGTTGGCCACAATGGCAAAGCCGCGACCATGCTCACCGGCACGAGCGGCTTCGATGGAGGCGTTAAGTGCCAATAAGTTCGTTTGTTCAGCTATTTCTTCAATGGTTTTTGAAATGCTGCTTACGGTGTTCGATTTTTGGTGTAATTGGGTGACCTTCTCAAGGCTAACTTCTCCTTTAGCCACCATTTTTTCGGTACCTTGTTGAGCAACTAAAGCAGCCTCTTGGCCCAATTCCGAGAAGCGCTTGGCTTCAAAGCTGGCTTCCGCTACCAGCTTAACTTGCTCGGCAACATCTTTAATACTTTCACTCATTTCTACCACTGCGCTGGCAGATGCTTGGCTAGCATCTGCTTGTTGCACCGCGCCCGAAGCTACCGACTGAGCCTGCAATGACAACTCTTTTGAGCAGTGACTGATTTCGTCTAAGGCATCTTGCTGTTCTAATACTCGGCGTTGCTGTTCTCTTAGCAGCTCGAGTTGCTGGTGGCGAGTATCTTGGAACAGGTAGCTGGCTAAGCCTTTGCTATGTACCTTGTCTGGTTGCTCAATTTGTTGCATTAACAGTTTGAGCACACTTAAGGTGAGGCCACTTAAACACAGGCTTAAACAGACTAAAGCGAGGTTAGCGAGGCTTTGCTGCTGTTGTAGGTCAATAATGCTCAATCCTATAAGCACTAAAAAACCAAACAGAAAGCTATAAAAAATAGTGGCTGCACTACGCATTTAAACTCCTTTATACGTATCCGCATATTTACTTATTAGGAGTCAAAGCAAAGACTGTTCCCTTTTGAGTGTTTTGTTTAAAAGAGTCGCTGGTGGCCAGTTGGGTGAGTTGCAATATTTGCTGATGATAGTGGCGAAGTTGGCTTAGGTTTTGGCAGTGGGCAAGTGCTTGCCAATGTAAAACAATCTGTTCTACCTTGGCACAGTAGCGGTAGTTGTTTTGGGCTTGTAGCAACACCATTATTTCTTCAATTTGCTCTTTGGTGCCATCTAGCTCAGCAGGCGAAAACAGTGGGTCAGAGAGCTTCTGAGCCTGCATGCGCCAATGTCTTCTTGTCATATGATTGAGCGATTGAAGCAGTTGTGTATGTTCAATCTGTTGTTGATTATCAGCTCGACGATGGCTTGATACTATTGATGGAATAGGTATTAATGCTAAGACAAATAACACCAGCAATACCAGATAAATACTTAGCACGACCGCTCCCTGCGCTACAAACTTTAATCTTTAGTTCTTTACAGCAAAAAACAAACCAAAGCTTTGGTAAGTCCTTAATAAGGCAAACTTATCGCTAGTTTTGATTTTATTGTTGGAGAGATATTTTGATGATGTTGCTACGAGGTTAAATGTAAGGATTTATTTGCTGTTTTATGACAAAAGGTACAAAAATGGCGCACGTAGATGGTGCGCCATTTTAAAGCCTGCACAGCTTTGGTGCTAAGCTAATTGAACTGGAATATCTTTGCTGGTTCTAACGATATCGTTGTTCTCGTTTAGGTAAACCAAAGAAGGTTTATGAGACTTAGCTTCTTCGTTGCTCATACCAACATAAGCACAAATAATGACTCGGTCGCCCACGGCTGCGCGACGTGCTGCTGCGCCATTTACTGAGATGATTTTTGAGCCGCGTTCACCAGAGATTGCGTAAGTAGAAAAACGCTCGCCATTCTCAATATTATAGATATCAATTTTCTCGTATTCGAGAATACCTGCTTGATCCAAAACATCCTGGTCGATAGCACAAGAGCCTTCATAGTTGAGCTCTGCATGGGTTACGCGTGCTTGGTGAAGTTTGCCTTTTAGCATAGTGGTTTGCATTGACGTTCTCTCTTTTAATCGACGAAATTAGTGTAGTTCAATCACGCAGTTATCTATTAGCCTTACTTCTCCGAGGAAGGCGGCCATTAGAATAACAGCAGAGCGAGATTGGGGGGTTAGGGGGCTTAGGCTTTCGGCGTCTACGATATCGATACCGTCGCACTTAAATCCGTTGTTTTCCAGCGTTTGTTGGGCTGCTTTGCTAAGTTCAGCTTGATTGCTATGGCTTAGCTGTGATGCGATGTTCCGCATCTCTTTTGCCAATAATGGCGCGGTTTGCAGCTGCTCGCCGCTTAAGCGGTTGTTGCGTGAGCTCATGGCTAAACCACTCGCTTCTCTTACCGTAGCAAGGCCAACAATTTCAATCGGCAGTAACAGATCTGCGGTCATCTTGCGAATAAGCGCGAGCTGCTGATAGTCTTTTTCACCAAATACTGCCAAATGTGGCTGCACCAGATTAAACAGCTTACAAACCACAGTCGAGACGCCATCAAAATGACCAGGGCGTAATTCGCCTTCCAGAATGTCTGAAAGAACAGGCACTGTTACTTTAGTCTCTGCTTCCAAACCATTTGGGTAAAGTACTTCAGCGCTAGGGGTAAATACAAAATCAGCACCAGCTTGGTTTAGCGCTGTAATATCTTGTTCTAGGGTGCGAGGGTAGTTGGCTAAATCACTGCTGTTGTTAAATTGCAGCGGATTAACAAAAATAGACACCACCACTACATCGCAGCTTTTTTGGGCTTGTTTAACTAGCGCAATATGGCCAGCATGCAGGTTGCCCATGGTGGGAACAAAGCCAACTTTTCGACCTTTTAGGCGTGCGGCATCTAGGGCCGAGCGTAATTCACTCGGCTGTTCTACAACTTTAAGCATTAACTAAAACTCTGTGCTTCACCTGGGAACTCACCTGAAGCAACTTGCTCCAAATAGAGACTAATTGCACCGCGAATATCGCCAGTTTCAGCTAAGAAGTTTTTAGAAAACTTAGGAATATGGCCCTTGCTAATGCCAAAGGCATCATGCATTACGAGGATTTGGCCATCGGTTACGTTACCTGCGCCAATGCCAATTACCGGAATACTTAAGGCTTCCGTGATGAGTTTAGCGAGTTCTGTAGGAATGCATTCTAATACCAACAATTGAACACCGGCTGCTTCTAGTTGCTTAGCATGCTGCAACATCTCTTGCGCTTGTTGCTCGCCGCGGCCTTGAACTTTATAACCACCAAACAAATGCACAGATTGAGGTGTTAAACCAAGGTGACCACATACGGGTACGCCGCGCTCAACCAAGCCTTTAATGGTAGGGCTTAACCATTCTCCACCTTCTACTTTTACCATTTGCGCACCGGCTTGCATAAGCTTGGCGGCGTTTTGGTAAGTTTGCTCTGGAGTGGCATAAGACATAAAAGGCATGTCGGCTACGATCATAGTTTTTTCGGTGCCACGAGCAACACAGCGAGTATGGTAGGCAATATCATCAATGCTTACTGCCAAGGTATCTTTGTGACCTTGCAGTACCATGCCTAGTGAATCACCAATTAACAGCATATGCATGCCTAACTCATCAAACAATGCTGCAAAGCTCGCATCGTAAGCGGTGATACAGGAGAATTTCTCGTTGTTTTGTTTAAACTTTTGTAAGTGAGAAACTGTAAATCTGCTCATAGTTCGTTACCGTTTGCCTCAAACTACGAGGCAAATTTGTTAGTGAATATTAGCTTTAAGCCCACTCTTGGGGGCATTTAAAAACTTGTAAGCCGTTGCTGTCGATAGATTCTGCTAACTGTTGCACCAAACTTCCGTCTGGTAAGCATAAATCATTGGCAATTTCAGCGAGCGGTAATAATACAAACTCTCGCTGCTTCATTCCATAGTGCGGCACGGTTAGTCGTGGTGTATCGATGATTTGTTTGCCATAAAGCAATATATCGAGGTCTAGAGTCCTGGGGCCCCAACGTAGTTCTTTACGTTCGCGACCTTGTTCTAATTCGATCTTTTGGCAAAGGTCGAGTAAGTCGAGTGGTGCCAAATCAGTTTCTAGCTGGAGTACTGCATTCAGATAGTCTGGCTGATCTTGTGGCCCCATTGGGCGGCTTTGATACAGTGAAGAGCTAGCAACAACATCGAGTTCAGCCGAGGCAGCTAGAGCACGCCTAGCTGCAATGGCTTGATGGAGCGGGTTGACTAAATTACTGCCTAAGGCCAGGAAGCAAGTGGTCATTATTAACTGTCAGTCTTTTTTGGCTTACGCGGACGACGGCGGCTTTTGCTGCGGCCTGAGTTTTTATTTAACTCGCGAACCATGGTATTGCGGCCTTGCTCGTTACTGCGTTGCCATTGTTGCCACCATTGGGCCAACTCGCCAAGGTGTTTGTCTTGAGTGGCTTTAGCACGCAACTCTAAAAAGTCGAACGCAGCTCTAAAGCGCGGATGACCAAAGGTTTGGAAAGCACGTTTACCAAAACGACGATCTAGGCGAGCCTGTAGCTGCCATATTTCGCGAATGCCAGTGGTGAAGCGTTTTGGTATCGCTACGCTCTTACACTGTTGGTCGAGCAACCAGTTCATCGCCATTGCCGATGCGTCATGCTCTCCTAAAGAAAGCTCTATGAGTAATTCGTCTTTCTTTATTTCCAATAGTGGCCACAGCAGTGCTGCAAATACAAAGGCAGGTGTTACTTTTTGGTCGCCACGTACCCGCTTATCGGTGCTGGCTAAGGCCATGAGCATAAAGCGTAGCTCTGGTGCGTCTTCATCCCATTGTTGTAACAAGGGTTTTAACAGCGGGAATAGTGGATAAAGCAGCTGAGTATCGGCCAGCATTTTGAAGGTAGATTTACCATCGCCGCCTAAGAATAGCTTTAAACATTCTTCAAATAGGCGCGCCGCGGGAATATCTTTCAGTAGGTGACCATATTGAGCAATCGGGTCACAGCTTTCAGGCGCAATGCTAAAGTCCAGTTTTACCGCAAAACGCACAGCTCGAAGCATCCTTACTGGATCTTCACGGTAGCGCGTTTCTGGATCACCAATTAATTGTAAGCGGCGCTCAGCAATATCATTTATACCACCAGCAAAATCGACAACGGAAAAGTCGGCAATATTGTAATACAGCGCATTTACGGTGAAGTCACGACGCTCTGCATCTTCATCGATGCTGCCGTACACGTTGTCGCGCAGTAACATGCCTTCTTCACTGCGTTTTGATTCGGTATTGGCATTGGCGCTGTCATGATGGCCACGGAAGGTGGCTACTTCAATGATTTCTCGGCCAAATAAAATGTGCGCTAAACGAAAACGGCGGCCAACTAAACGACAATTGCGGAATAAGGCTTTAATCTGCTCAGGGGTAGCATTGGTCGCAATGTCAAAGTCTTTAGGTTGCTTGCCTAGCAATAAGTCACGCACGCCACCGCCCACTAAATAAGCGTTGTAGCCCGACTTGTGTAAGCGATAAAGCACCTTAAGGGCGTTTTCGCTGATGTCTTGGCGAGAAATATTGTGCTCAGCACGAGGGATCACCTGTTGCTCCAAGCCTATTGGTTCAGCGCTATTTGGCTTGATGATCCGCTTATATACTTTGGCGAGTTTGCGTAAAATGGGTGCCCCCTTGAGCGCGCATTATCTACATGGTGAAAAATAAGGCGCTAATATAGCTTTTTTACAAAGAAATACAACTAATTCACTGGCTGTCTAGTGAGATTTTTGGTACTACAGAAAGCCGCCAATTTGCTAGAGCCTTGATTAGTATTTGCTCACAGCTTAGTTCAAGCCAGTCGGCTTCGCTCGTTTGCCCTAAATAACTTAAGGCTTGCAGCAGCAATTGCTGATTTTGCTTGCCCGAAATGGAAGGCGCGTGGTTTTGCTTACTGAGTTTATTGCCACTTTCATCAAGCACTAATGGAAGATGCAAATAATTTGGAGCCGGTTTAGCTAAAAGCTCAAAAATGGCCAACTGCCTACCAGTGGTAAAAATTAAATCTGCACCTCTTACAACTTCGGTAATCCCTTGTTCGGCGTCATCTAAACTCACCGCCAGATTATAGGCATATAGGCCGTCACGGCGTTTTATGATGAAGTCTTCTTTGGCTAAGGCGGCTGGAATATATACTGTGCCGTAAGCCACATCTTCAAATTGTTTAATGGCCCGCGCGCTTTGTAATCGCACAGCATGATCTTGGCCAGTTAACTGTAGATTGCGACAAGTACCAAGGTAGTAGCCGCCAGAAGCTTTTATTTGCTTGCGGGTACATTGGCAAAAGTAAGCACTGTCTTGGTTTAGCCAATGGTTAATTTGATCTTGGTATGCTTCTAGGCGCTGGCTTTGATATAAGACTTCACCATCCCAATGTAGGCCAAACTGTTCTAGTTGTTGCAGGATGAGTTTACTCGCACCGGGTTGTTCCCTCGGTGGATCGATGTCTTCAATGCGAACTAACCATTGACCATGGTGATGACGAGCTTGAAGGTAGCTGCCAACGGCGGCAACTAAAGAGCCTAAGTGTAATGGGCCTGAAGGGGAAGGGGCAAAACGGCCTACGTAGGGCTTAGCGCTCATAGTAAAATTCTTACAATATAAAGCTAGGCAGATAGAGTGATTAGCTTATCTGCCTTGGCTTTAAACAAAAACTAGCCGACCAGTTGTTTCTCTTTGATCTCAGCTAAGGTTTTGCAATCGATACACAGATCAGCTGTTGGTCTAGCTTCTAAACGGCGAATGCCGATTTCCACACCACAGGCATCACAAAAACCGAAGTCATCTTCAATTTTAAGTAAGGTCTTCTCGATTTTCTTGATCAGCTTGCGTTCGCGGTCGCGAGTACGAAGTTCAAGGCTGAATTCTTCCTCTTGCGCTGCGCGGTCAACTGGATCAGGGAAGTTAGCCGCTTCGTCTTTCATATGCGTTACAGTGCGATCAACTTCTTCACGAAGTTGGTTGCGCCACGCTTCAAGAATAGTTCGGAAGTGGTCTAACTGAGCATCGTTCATGTACTCTTCGCCAGGCTGAGCTTGATATGGTTCAACCCCTGCGATAGAGAGCACACCTAGTGTTTTCTTTTTGCCGTCTGGCATACTTCTCTCCCAAATTCCGTACGACTTTTTTCGTTAAACAGTCGAGGATGTAAATTAGGCGGGTATCTATAGCAGAAAGGCTAACGTACCGCAAATGAATTGCCATGAATTTGCCAATTCTGCCTAAGCTCGGTAAAAGAAATTAAACTGTTTGCTGTTTTTTTGACCACTCCTCTAAAGTAGTAAATGTTTTGCTGATGTTGTCATAAAAATGTCACCGTCATCCCTATCATCTAGCCGTTATTTGCAAAATGTTCCAGTTTGCCATGAGTCAAACTTAGCTCAATTTCATGTAAATATTAATGTACAAGTCAGTATAGCACTGACCGATCTAGTACACCGGAACGGCATGATCTAGCTTGCATTGCTGAGGGTTTAGTTTGGCTTTGTAAGCCAGCACTTCTACCCCTTGTTGCTTAGCTAATTCTAGTAATTCTGCGTAAGTTGGGTCGATGTGAGCAGCAGCTTGAACAGAATTTATTCCGCTGTGTAATACGGCAAACAACAATATCGCGCGATGACCTTGTTGCTTCATTTCAATAAGTTCTCGTAAATGCTTTTGACCGCGGGTGCTTACTGCATCTGGGAAATAGCCTTTACCGTTTTGCAGCAAGGTACAAGATTTCACCTCTATGTAGCACTTTTCACGCTTTGGGTCTTCCAGCAAAAAATCGATGCGGCTGTTTTCGCTCCCATATTTTACTTCGCGGCGAAGCTGAGCATAGCCGCTTAGCTCGGTAATAATGTCTTGTTTAATCGCTTGTTCAACCCACTCGTTTGCTTTGGCGGTATTTACACAAATAGTATCACCATCTTTGGTTTGGCTGAGCTCCCAGCTAAGTGAGTACTTACGTTTAGGGTTGTTTGATTGACTGTACCAAACGGTGTTACCAGGCTCGGCACAACCGGTCATAGCGCCTGTGTTGGCACAGTAAATGGTGGTTTCACTGCCGTCTTCAAGCACCACATCGGCGAGAAAACGTTTATAGCGTTTGATTAAGGTGGCAGCTTTTAATGGTGATTCAAATGACATACAGCGTTGTTAAGCGAGTAAATAGTGAATGCATGCTAACACTTAAGCGCTAAGCTGGAGAATAAGTTTACTTGGGTCACTCTCACGCTTTGGGTACACTAGCCGGATTTAGTGGTTTGCAATAATGGAGCGGTTTTGAGCGAATTGCCTGTTACCCAGATATTCCCCGATTTATTGGCGAGTTTGAGCAATAAACAACAGTTTATAGTGTGCGCTCCACCGGGAGCCGGTAAGTCGACAGCATTACCGCTAATGTTACTGCAACAAGCAAAGTTTAAAGGCAAAATTATTTTGCTGGAGCCACGGCGTTTAGCTGCGCGCAATATCGCAGAGTTTTTGGCAAGCCAATTGGGCGAATCGGTGGGGGAGCGAGTTGGCTACCAAATGCGCGGTGACAAGCGACATTCTTCTCAGACCCAATTATTAGTGGTAACCGAAGGCATATTAACCCGCTTGATTCAGCAAGATCCTGAGCTTGATGGTGTTGCGATGGTGATCTTCGATGAATTTCACGAGCGCAGCATTCATGCTGATTTGGGTTTAGCGCTTAGTCTAGAAGTGCAGCAGGCTTTTAACCCAGAGTTAAAGCTAATGATTATGTCGGCTACGCTTGAAAGTGAAGCCTTGAGCAAGCTATTGCCCGAGGCGCAGATACTAGAAAGCCAAGGTCGCAGTTTTCCCATTACTTATAGCTATCACTCCATTAAACGTGATTGGCAATGGAGCGAGCGCTTTGCTCAGCTAGTGGCAAAAGCCATGGCCGAGCAATCTGGCAGCGTGTTAGCGTTTTTGCCGGGTAACGCTGAAATTCGCCATGTTGAGCAGCACTTGCGGCCATTATTGTCGGCCGAGTATCAGCTACATAGCCTTTACGGCAAGCTAAGTTTAGCCGAGCAACAAGCGGCTATTCGTCCGGCGCAAGACGGCAAACATAAAATCGTACTAGCCACCAATATTGCCGAAACCAGTTTAACCATTGATGGCATTAGTTGTGTGGTAGACAGCGGTTTAGAGCGCCAAGCAAGTTATCATGCCAATAGTGGAACCACGCGCTTACAAACCAAAATGATTTGTAAGGCATCGGCGATACAACGGGCCGGCCGAGCAGGGCGCTTACAAGCTGGCCATTGTTATCGCGCTTACAGCGAAGAGCAGTTAAATCATCGCCCCTTTGCTGCTAGCTCAGAGATCACTCGCAGTGAGTTAAGTCGTTTGGTGATTGAACTCCTACATTGGGGAGCCGATGCCAGTGAATTGCAATGGCTGGACATACCTCCTAGCGCTCACCTTGGGCAAGCCAAGCAATTGTTGAGTGATTTAGCCTTACTAAAGGATGGGCGTTTAAGTGAACGTGCAGAGCAATTAAATAGCAGTGGTGTTGGGCCTCGAATGCTAGCCATGTTAGATCAAGCTCAGCAATGGCAGTTGCAACACAATGTTGAAGGATTGTTGTGGCGAGCTTGTGAGTTAGCGGCTTTGCTAGATAGCAATAACTCACATCAAAGTGATCAACTTAGCCAAGCATTTACAGCCTTAAAAGGCCTGGCTAAGCAGCAATATCAGCAACAATTAAAACAACTGGCGCAGCGCTTTAAGGTTAAAGCGACTGGGGGCGTAGCGGAGCATTGGGATGGCTTGCTGTTAGCCCAAGCGTTTCCCGACAGAATCGCCTTAAAGCGCCAAGGGCGTAATTATACCTGCAGTGGTGGTTTTGGTTTAGCGCTTGACGAACAGCAACATCAATTGAGCAAAAGTGATGTCTTAGTGGTGTGCGATCTATATTGGCCAGAGGGACGAAATCAAGGCAAAGTTGCGCTGGCTTGCCGGCTAGATTTAGCGCAACTAAAAACCTTACAAGCAGAGCGCTTTACTAGCAGGTTACATTGCCAGTGGTCTGATTCTGCTAAACGAATCGTTGCCGAGAAACAGCAATGTTTAGGAGAGTTGGTACTAAGTGCCAAAGCTGCTGAGCAGCTTGAAGCAGAACAAGTGGTAAGTGCTTGGCTTAAGCAGATTCGAGTTAAAGGCTTTGCTTGGTTGCCAATTGGCGATAAGGCCAGCGCTTGGCTTGAACGGGTACGTTGTGCTCAACAGTGGTTTAGTGAACTGGCGATGGCAGATTTTAGCGAAGAAGCGCTGTTAGAGGATGCAGAGCAATGGCTAACTATGCACTTAGCGAGTTGCAGAACATGGCAGCAGCTTAAAAATATCGATTGGTTGGCGGCCTTAAAGTCGCGGCTAGATTGGCAGCAACAGCAACAAATCGAAAGTTTAGTGCCTAGCCACTATTTAGCACCTTCCGGTAACCGGGCGGCCATTCGTTACCAACTAGGGCAAGCACCGGTTGTGGCTATTAAACTGCAGGAGATGTTTGGTCAACCGCAGTCTCCCCAGCTAGGCAATAAAGTTGCTATTACCTTAGAATTGCTCTCTCCTGGTGGCAAGCCCTTGCAGCTTACTCAAGATTTAGCCAGCTTTTGGCAGTCTGCTTATGTAGAAGTTAAAAAAGAGATGAAAGGGCGTTACCCATGTCACCCTTGGCCTGATGACCCGGTTAGTGCGCAAGCCACTCATAAAACTAAACGTCAGCTTAATTTATCCAAGTAAGTAAAACCTTCAGCATTTTATAATCACTATATTGTAATGTTATTCGTGACGGTTTGTGATGTTGGCGATGCTATATCCAAACAATTTGTATCGGTATTATGTGCCGGCAGTCGCCAATCAACAGCGAGCTGCTTAACGCGTAATTAAGGACGAGTTACTTCTTAATACGGTTTGGTTATCTAATAGAGTTAACCAATGATGATTCTTTACAAATGGCGAGAATACATACTATGAATAAAAAGACTATATTGAGCGCACTAATTATTTCTTCAGTTTCTGTAGGCGCTCACGCAGCCAATGCAGATGTAGATTGGTTTGTTGGTGGTGGTGTTGGTTATCAAGCTGACAATATCAAAGGTGAATATACTGGCGGAGATGATGACGCAACGTTTCAATTGCGTGGTGGTGCCATCATCAACGAAAATCACCGTGTGATGGGCACTTATGCTTACATGGATGAATTAAGTCAAAATACCTTTTTAGCATCTTACGATTACATCCATCCGGTTAGTGAGAAATTTAGTGTATTTGCTGGTGCTTCTATTGGTGCGGCAGACAGCGAAATTAATAATCAAAGCTCCACAGAATTTGTATGGGGTGGACAAGCTGGTGTGATGTACCGCATCAACAGTAATTGGAGTGCAGAACTTGCTTACCGTTACTTAGACCAAGATTATCAATCGCACGGAGTTAAAATAAACGATACGCAGCAAGTTTATATGTCGGTAGATTACCGTTTCTAATTTGCTCAGTTTGGGCTGAGCATGGATGTTAGCCCTAGCTCTTATTTACAGTAATAACTAAATTTATTTGTCTTGCTTTCTGTTACGATTATTCTATTCATTTACTTCAATTGGAGTGCTTTTCTTTGTCTACGCTCCCGCTTATTTCAATACGTTCAAGGTTTTGCTTAGCTTTACTGCTATTTATGGTCGTTGGCTGCAGTTCACCAGAGAGAAATGCTGCTCAAGAATCTGAGTTAATGTATCCATTAGCCACCGCTGGGTTGCGATATTGGGATGGCGAAAGCACCGAAATTACTGAGCATAATATTGAGCAAGAGTATCAAAGTATCCTCGACAGCCGAGCGCGAAATAACGGTGTGGGAAGTGACATTTACCACTTGGCGTTGTCGGGAGGTGGAGTAAACGGTGCCTTTTCGGCTGGTGTCTTAAACGCTTGGACGGCCAACGGTGATAGGCCGGAGTTTGACTTGGTGACTGGGGTATCAACCGGCGCGATTGTCTCGGTTTTTGCGTATTTGGGCAGTGACTATGATTCAACCCTAAAAAATTATTATACCGAAACGCCAATGAGCAGTTTATTTCAGGTTAAAAGCATTTGGAGCTTACTGCGTGGGGAAGCAGTACTTGATACCGCAGGCTTTGAGGATCAAGTACGAAGTTACATTGATGCCGACATTGTTAAACAGTTAGCAGAGCAGCGGGCTAAAGGACGTTTATTGGTTATTGGAACAACCAATCTGGATAACGAAAAAATGTCTTTGTGGGATGTGGGAAAGATTGCTCAAGTAGGCAGTGACGAGGCCATCACACTGATTCAAAATATCATTATTGCTAGTAGTTCTGTACCTGGTGCATTTCCAGCAAAAAGCATTGTTATTGACGATGGGCAGCAGCGCTTTGAAGAATTACACGTAGACGGTGGTGTATCTCGGCAAGTGTTTTTGGTGCCTCAATGGGCTTACTATAACCTACCCTTTGAACGTAATCCTCAGCATGTCTTTGTCATTCGCAATGGCTTGTTAAAACCACATTATCAAGTCACCAATAATAATCTTACAGATATTGGCTTACGTTCCATTTCAACTATCATCCGCAATCAAGGAATTGGCGATGTAGAGCATATTTATCACTTTGCTCAACACAATCAAATGACCTTTAGGCTTGCCTATATTGATAATGATTTTTCTAAAATTAGTGATGAAGCTTTTACCAAAGAGTACATGACCAGCCTGTACCAATACGGCTATCAAAAAACCAGGGCTGATTCTTTGTGGGAAAATGTACCTCCTAGCTTGCAGCATGTTCAATAAACCCGCCACAGCGTCAGGCAAAAATACGCGCTGTGAACTGCGCGCCGTGTAATGTTTACAGCGTACTAATTTTATGCGGTAGCTCGCTGACGGCGAGGCAAAACTAGCTTGGTTATCCCCTAGCTTTTCTCATGAAGTGGTTTTTCTAGCTCTGCATTCTGCGGCAAGGTTGTCTGGCGCTTGTGCCACCCTCTCTTTACTCTGCTCTTGTAAGCTTCGCTGACTAGGATTGACTTTCACCTTGGGAGCACTTTATTGCTCTTATAGTTCTTATTAAGCCAATATTGCCTATGGGATGGGGTAGAGATCATAAATTAAGCGTTTGCCAGTTGATTGTATATTTATATATGAATAGTTTATTTACAAATGAATCCTTGAGGTTGGGTTTGCAGAGCAGGGAAGTGCAGTAAATGGATGCTTGGATTATTTACATCATTGGCAGTATCAACTTCATCAATTTTACCGCGGCATTCAGTATTTACTGTGTTGCGACTAAGCAAATGGAGTCTCGATGAAAACCGATAGTAACCGCGTTGCCATGGGTAAAATCTGCCTAATGTATTTCTTCTACAACTTTTTCTGGTCTTTAAGCTCCGGATCGTTGTTTTCAGTTTGGCTAAATGATCGCGTGGGTATTGATGGCTCGCAGATAGGAGTGTTGTTTGGTTTGCAAACCGGCATAGCCGTGTTGTTTAAACCTGCCTTTGGTTACATATTGGATAAGTTAGGGCTTAAAAAACACCTAATTTATTTTATTGCAGTACTGAGTTTAGCCATTGGGCCGTTCTATATTTATGTCTATGGTCCTTTGTTGGCAAACAACGCAACCTTTGCACTTGGTATTGTGGTTGGCTCTGTGTATTTGGGAATGCTGTTTCAGGCAGGAAGTGGTGTGATTGCTTCTTACAGTGACCGCTTTGCTCGCTGCCACGCCAGTGACTTTGGTATTGTGAATGGTTTTGGCATTGCAGCTTGGGGCGTGTCAGCAGTGTTAGCTGGCTTTTTGTATAACATTAATCCAGATCTTATTTTCCACGCGTGCAGCGTTTCTGCAGTACTCATGCTGTTGTGTACCTTGCTGCTTAAAGTGCGCCACTTAGACGGCTTAGATAATGAGGTTATTTCCCAAGAGAAGATCCAGAAAGCCGATGTGATTACTTTACTTAAGCAGCCAAAAATGTGGGCTTTTATGACCTATGCAGGCACCATTTCGGTGGTGTTTTGGACGTCGATGACCCAGTTTACTCGTTACTTTATAAGCTTCTTTCCCACCCAAGAAGAAGGCATTTCCTTTAGTTCTAGCATGGATGGCATAACCGCGATCTTTTTGTTTTTCTTCAGTATGGCGGTGCCATTTATCATTAAAAAGGTTGGGGCAAAAGGCAGTTTAGTATTAACTGCAGCGGGCATTTCTGCGGTGTTATTAATGATTGGTTACGCCGGCTTAGGTGAAAAGAACTTTTACTTAGCGCTGGTGGCTAAATTGCTATTTGGTATTGTGAATCCAATGCTCATTATTTCGGTATTTGCGTACACCGCCGAGCAGTTCGACAGAAAAGTTAATTCCTTTACTTATATGTTTGGTTTTCAGGTGGTTAACAATGTAATGACCGCCATTGCATCACCGGTTATGGGCAGCATGTACGACCAATATGGCTTCCCTTGGAGCTATATCTATTTTGGTTTGTTTGCCGCCGCTGCCACGGTGTTAGCGATGTTTACGCTTAGCGCAAAGTCACAAGCGCCCGCAGCCAATAGCGCTATAGCTAATTAAATCTATCTGTTTTTGTTCTCCTTGTTTGGGGCCAGCTTTTGCTGAGCCCTTTTTTTGTAGCAGCTAGCTGGCGCACTCCTTTTAATTATCATTTGAATCCAAGTCTTTCTTAAGACCCGCCGCTATTTACTTAGAGCAGGATCATATTTGGCGATTTTTTCAATTGATCTTATTGCTTGGTGAATAATATATTTATATATAAATGTATTGTTTCTATTTGAAGTTTGAGGGCGAAGTGACTAGAGAAGTGATTGAATTGAGCGGCTGCCGTTGGCAGATGGAGCGAATGCGGCCCGGTCAAGGTATAAAAGAAGGCTTACATTTGTTACCTGCTGAGTATCAAGGTACGCACTTTAGCTGGAATTTTGCGACCGTTCCTGGCGATGTTTATACCGATCTTTGGCGTGCTAATGAAATTGCCGATCCGTATTTTGGCCGCAATATGCATCGGGCTAAATGGGTGGCCGAGTATGAGTGGTGGTACTGCCATCGTTTTGCGGTTACTGAATCGATGCAAGGTAAAAAGATTGTACTGCAGTTTGAGGGTGTAGATTATAGCTGTGATGTGTGGCTAAACGGCACGCACCTTGGGCGCCATGAAGGCATGTTTTCTGCCTTTGAGTTTGACGTAAGTGATGTGGTTAGCTTTGAAGATTGGCGTGGCGGTGCCAACATGCTGATGATTAAGCTTGATCCTCCACCTAAAAATTACCGAAATTGTGGCGGTAAAAAGGTTAACTTTTCGGGCGACTATTTCTCTGGATTGGTGCCATTTGGCATTTGGCGCCCAGTGCGAGTGGTAGCATCTGAACAGCTTAAAATATCAAGCATCCGTAGTGATGTTCGACTTGAGAATAGCAACACTGCGCTTGTTGATGCCAGTTACGAAGTCATGAATTATAGCTCGGAGCCTAAGCAAGTTACCTTGCTTTCACAGTTGTCGGGCAGAAACTGTCAAACCGAAACAATACACCAACAGTCTGTTCATCAGTTGGCTCCCGGAATAAACACTTTTAGCCACACCATCAAGGTTGAAGATGCCAAGTTATGGTGGCCTTGGGATATGGGACAGCAACACCTTTATAGTTTGCAGGTGGAAGTCCAAATTGATGACTCTCCCGTCGACAGCTGCGCAGAAGTGATAGGCTTACGTGAGGTTAGCATGGCGTTTAATCCGGGCTATTCGCGCGAGCAGGCCGAGTTTCCATGGACCTTTGTTATCAACGGCAAAAAGCATTTTTTACGTTCGGCTTGTTGGGGAGGTCAGCCTTCGTTTCTATACGGTCAAAATAGTCTAAGCAAATATGAAGACCGCTTAGCCATGGTAAAACAAGCCAATATCAACAACTTGCGTATCTTTGGTTGGCACCCACCAGAAGTACCGGATTTTTACCGCATTTGTGATGAACTAGGTATCACCGTTTGGACTAACTTTACTTTGGCGACTCAGGCTTATCCTAAAGATCCTGAGTTTATTAGTGGGGTATTACACGAGTGCATCGAAACCGTTAAGCAGCGCCGTAATCATCCGTCGCAAATCTTTTGGATGGGCGGAGAAGAGGTCTTTTTCTCAGGGGCTCACGAAGAAAGTGGTAATAAAGCTTTAATGGAGCGTATTGGCGAAGCGGTAGCAGACCAAACTAACGTTCCTTATGGTTTGGCATCACCACTTAGCTCAGAGTCGGCAGTAAATATGGGCTTTAAGCCGAATGAATCTATCCATGCTAACGAACACTACTATCAAGGTGGGGCAGAGTTTATGGAGGAGTATTACCCGGCCTTAGATTGCGCGATTATTCCAGAGTTAACCGCTGCTTCTGCGCCGTCTATACCAAGCCTTAAAAAGTTTATCCCTGAAGAAGAACTGTGGCCGATGGGCCCTAGCTGGGCCTACCATTGGGCAGACATAGATATCCTTAAAAACCTAAATTTTGAAGTGTTTAATGACTACAAAATGGGCTCTTTGGAAGAGTTTGTCGATGTAGCGCGCGAATCGAAATGGTAAAACGGATCACTTAAAATGGTAAGCGCTACTTTTCCCACAACGAGAGATCTAAACGCTTAAACAAGGTTCCCACGTTGCGTGTTGTTCATCCTGTTCTAAGCGGCTACAAATCCCCAGCTGTACCTCTTCCACAGTCTGTACAAGCAGATCAACGCCTAGAGGCAGCAATTCCCTATACCAAAGCGTCCGGGCCGTGTCTGAGGCTTTTACAAAGCAATGACGCTGATTAGCAATCGGGCCCGTGTCGCGCCCTTGGTCCATCCAATAGACCGTGCCACCTGTCACTGGCTCGCGCATTCGAATAACCCACTCGACCGCGCTACCTCCTCTGTGCCTCGGGAGGAGTGACGGGTGATAAGAAATAGCACCGAGTTTGCATTTGGCTATCGCGCCCGGCTCTATATAAGCGCTGTTATGCGCGCAGATTATCAAGTCGCAATCGGGCGGTATGGTATCCGCGGTGATGGACTTAGTACTGCTCTGTATTATCTTAGTGATGGCCACGCCCTCTAGCGCTTTGATCGCAAAATAAGCTTCGTTAGCGAGTTTGTGGCGGCCAATTAACACAACCTTTAAAGGTGATTTAAGCGGCATTTGAAGCCCCCAAATAGCGAAAGCCTTGCACTGATCTAAAATGGCCGCCGTACTTGCCTTTATTTATCGCGTTCCTGCGCGAAGCGTTGCCGCCCCATAGGTTGGCGCTGACTTGCGTCCATTGAGGCTGTTTACGCAGTACATGTGCAAGGCCGGGGTGGCTGGTGTGAAATAACGTTGGCATCGGCTTGTTGTAACGGTTCTCTCCTCGTAGCCACAGCTCGCACACCGCATTAAGAAAACGCAGCCCTACGCCTGCGCCCTGCCACTCAGGCATGATAACCAAGCGGCAGGCTCTCGCCTCTACGAGACCGGGACGAGTTGAAAATGCGACATGCGCTACCAACTCTCCATCAATGGTCCCTATGTAATTTGTAGAGCACATCATAGGGGGCAATTTTAAATAGTGATGTTTTTCAAATAGCGGCCAAAATCGCCAGTCGGTTTGATAGATTTTAAGCTCGAGCGGCGGTCTGCGCCTTTCTACCCCCCGTGTAAATTGGCCCGTTGCGGTATCAAATACCCAGCAGGGGGTTACCCAATCCAATATGTCATAGTGGCAACTTAGCAGCACGACTTGCCCGTCTGTGCGCCGCCAACCTTTAGCAAAGGCACTTGCTCCTACACGTGCGATTTGCCTATCAACAACCGAGCTGAACTCGTCAACGATGGCGCGCTTGGGAGCGTCACAGATAAGCCGCGCTAGATTGGCTCGGAACTGCTCGCCATTAGATAGCACTGCAAAAGGTTTAAGCCATGTCGGAACGCTGCCGAGTCCTACTTGGCTAAGTGCCGCTGTAGCCGCGTTGATTGATTGCTTAGGAGCGATAGCGTCTATTATGGGCTTATTATGCGGCCACACGGGCGTATAAGGGGGCACACCTTCCCATATCGCCTCACCAATGCTGGTTTTACCGCTGCCGCTAGGACCGACAATGACGCCAATCTGCCAGTTCTGGTCATCAATCGGTAAATCGGTGTCAAGCTCAAAGCTTGCTCCGCTCTCAACGTTAAACAGCGATTTAACGGCAGCGGCCCGGTAGCTCTTCGATTCTAGGCACTGCTTGCGGATGCAAATTTTCATACAGTGACCACCTTACAACGGTAGCCCATGCGGGCCAGCTTGGCGTAAGTGCTTTTTTGCTTTTGTTCATCTTTACAGATCACAATCACGCCCCATTTAGGTTTATATTTGAATCCGTTTTTTCCGGGTGTTTTTGTTGGCATAACTCATCCTTAAAACAGTGATTTATAGAGCTGTACAGCTTGGCGCATAAGCTTCGCCTTACCTTTGCCGACATCTGCATCGTGCAGCAGTACCCAAAATAAGTCGCTCATTTCGGTGACATCCCACTTATTTTCGCAGCACCAATCATGAACGATAGCGGCGGTGATAAATTCGGGGAGATAGGGTGAGCCGATGAGCGACCAAAACGGGCGCGGAATGCTGGCTCCGTCGGTGATGAAGTGCGCTGGTACGACTAGCGATTTAGCCTCTCCCCGGGCGTTTTTATATTTGACTAGAACGGGGCGTTCTACTCGGTAGCGTCTGCTAAAAGGCATCGGCACCAGTAGCGGCGGGTCTGCGTGAATAAGCTTGACGCTAGGCATTTAGTTCCCCCTGTAGCATTAATTGAATATCAGCGTGATAAAGATCATCAAGGCTAAAACTTTCCAGCGCCCCCCTGACGCGCTGGGAGGCGGCAACGATAAATAATGATGATTTGTGCTTGCGCGCCTTATCGAGCACCTTCTGGCAAAATCGCGTTTTGTCATCGTTGCAATATAGATCTATTACCGGGGTAGAAATTGAGCTATCACCTAACCACGCTTCAGCCTCTCGTTCCTGTGTTATCCAACTTTGGCGCTCAGCCTCTGAATATTTAGCCTGCGAGGGTTGGTAGAGGCTGTCAGTGTAGATTGATAATGCAGCTAACCGTTCATTGAGTATTTCAGCATGGACGCTTTCAACTGTTTTTATCCAGAAGTAGTTCTTTAAGCTAGGGTCTATTTGTAGGTGCTCAAAATCAGGACGGTACGGGGCCCAACGCCCATCAGCAATAAAATCAGCATCCGCGGGTATTTCAATAATAAATGATTGTTTATGCCGTTTGGCTAGCGCATTAGCCGTATCAATATCAGGAACAATCACAATAGTATTCGCGCCGTCTTTAACAATGGCCACTGCATTAATCATACTTAACCTCCCAAATATCAACGGTGCTAAAGGCATTAGCAGTATATATATATACAGGCTCGTTAGTGCCAAGCCCCACTGCATCGTTAAGGTCAATAAATGCTCCCTCGTCAACATGTTCGGCCGACCAGCCTATATCAAATGGCGTACGTAAAAACACATTGCCGTTATTAATGACGACGGCTACCATGCTATGGTGGGTAGCCTGTATAGCGCTATCATATCCTTTTACAAACGTTGGCGGAGTTTCAATGGCTTTTTCATGCCAATTAAGCTTTGCGCGTAGATAATCTCTTAGGGAGTTAGCAACCAGAATATCCGAGCCGAACCTAATATAGCCAATTTGACCCTTTCGCTCCTGGTATGACGTCGCACGAATAATGTAATATTTATCCTGTCCATTACTTACCGCGAATCCATCGCCTACATACCTACCGATGGTTTGACGCCCCAAATACTCCATGTTTGCGAAAGGGTGCTCAACCGGACTAGTGCCACTACCTGCACTATTTGCTGAACTGGTGATTAACGAATCGAACGACGTAAACTCAATATCATTACCGTCACACTCAATGGTCAGTTTTACCTCCAGCGGGGCCGATGGTAGGCCGTTTTTGCCGACTGTAACTAGATTATTCGAAATAAACTGATCTTTATCATTGTTGCTCTCTTCAATTGGCAATCGGCGCTCTGATATCAGCAGGTCATCACTCGCGCGGCGAATGCGAAAGATCACCTCTCGAGGGTTACCTGTGTCAAAACTAAGAAAGGCGCTGGTTAAAAAATTAAAATTGGTGTCTTGCTCAAAGATTATCGTATTTTCTGACTCATCAATTCTAAATACTCCTTGGTCGGTACTATTAATGAGAATAGAAAAGGGGATCTCAGTTTCAACCTGTGGTATTTCACCAAATATGGGCGTTGTTTCGCCTTGTATTTGGCCAGAAGCACTAGACAAATTAGCAACCGTTTCGGTAAGCGTTAAAATATTTTGCGCATTTGCCGCGGCCTCATTATTTACGTGCTTAACGGCCCCCTCTATGTCTGTTGCGGGTATATTGGTACCTGCATTATCAAAGCTAATACGTGCGCCGCTATGTGCCCCATTTTCCGCTTTGTGTTTGTTCACCTCCGAGGCTGCGGCGGCAGTAGCTATTGATGTAACGGCACTGGCAAGCGCGTACTGTGAGTGAGCATCATCATCTGCCTTATGATTAGCTATCGCATCGCTGATATCGTCCGCCACATCATCATTTTTTGCATATTGGTCGTGTGGGTCAGCTTCCGCCTTATGATTAGTTATCGCATCGCTGATATCGTCCGCCACATCATCATTTTTTGCATATTGGTCGTGTGGATCAGCTTCCGCCTTATGATTAGTTATCGCATCATCAATACCTTGTTGGTAATCCGTTGCTAAAACATACTGCGAGTGCGGGTTGGCATCGTCAATGTGCAGCTCCAAGCTCTCTTCAGATTGCGATGATGCAATTGCGCGGATAGCCAATGAAATTTGGTTTAACTTCGCCTTATCAGGTGTCAGGCCTCCCGCCGCCAGTATATTTAAAAACTCGGCTTGTACCATGTTCAGATAATCAGCACCAACGGTTGTTGGGCGTTGGCCAGCCCCCCCGCTAACAAACCAGCCCGGCGAGTGTGCAGATTGAAACGGTGGCATTTCAGCGGCTGTGAATTCAGTGTCTATTTGGTGCATTTATTATTCCCCCGGGTTGTAACTTCTCACCACTTTTAACGCGAGCGCCACTGATTGGGACTCCTCTTGCAGTGTTGCTTTATTGCGAATACGAAATAGAAATGAGCCGTCTTTTGTAGACGTACCGTTGCTTGACCGCGAAAGGTGAAAATTGAACAAGGCTTCATTATCTAAGCCGTGCCACTCCCCTTCGGCGGGAGCGCCGCTCTCAAAATCGCTGCCCGATATTTTGGTATATAACAGCTCATAATTGCTACCTGCATTATCGTCTGGAGTTTGTAGATATGCCCCGGACGAGTCTTCGCCGTTGTGAAATAGCACGTCATGCGAGCCATCGGTTCTAAAGTTAATATTGATTGAAGCTACAGCAGGTAAATTTTGTCCACGGTTGCTGCCCTCATCGGCATAATTACCCGCTAAGCCTAAGTTTCGAACAAATTCATCTGATGGGGTTAACCCTTGGATCAGTTCTAATAATTCGATGAGCTGCGCTTGTACGGTATTACCGCTCAAACCCGGCGTACCTGCGCGCAAGTTGTTGGCATCATGTGCGATAAGCTCTGATTTATGCTCATCAATTAAGTTGCTTGCTACGCCTTCTTTTTCATATTGGCTGTGCGCGTCTTCATCACCTTTATGCTCGGTAATCGCTTCACTTACACTCTGGTCAACCTGACTTTGTGTTGTGTACTGCGGGTGTGGATTGTCATCATCAACGTGAGCCTGTAGGGCGGCGGTGAACGCTGTGGCTAACGTATTGAGCGCCTCGGTCACCTCATCATTACTCGGTACATCGAGGTTTTCTCGAGCCTCAACTTTACTGGCTACATCAATAAGGTTTTGGTTAGCTCGCAAGAAGTCGCCCTCGCCAATCTCATTTTGAGCAATCGCTACAACCGCTTTAGCCCATTGGGTCACATCATCACGGTCAAGGCTTAAGCCAGCAGCTTCAACTAGGTTAATCGCTTCTGCCTGCATCATGTTAAACCAATCAGCGCCGGGGTAGGTGGCGGCTTGCGCTTGCCCCCCCTTAGTAAACCATCCCGGAGAAATTGCCCTTTCAAAAGGCGGGCGTTCGCTTGCAGCTGTTTCATTATCGACTTGATGCATCTCTACACCTCCGTATATGCAAATACAAACCGCCCCTCGGCGGGTTTGTAGGTATTTAAAAGACACTCAAGCCGTCCGTCGCCAAAGTAGCGGATGGGGCTTAAGCAGGAATTGTTACAGGTGGCCCAACGGGTAAATGTTGCCTCACTATAGGCCACTGGGGCGAGGCCCGATAAAGGGTGGTAAAGCGGCGCATCGCAGCTGCTCTCGCAGTGGTGCCCGCGCGCTTCCTCAATGTCTACGTTAAAGCCCGCGCGCATTGCTAAGTCTTCAAAGTACCACTGGCTAAGGCCGCCATAGGCGGTATCTTTGGCGTAAGCATCTAAGCGGCGCTTGGCTAAATCGTCGCCGCCTAGGCCGCACTCGGGGAGGCCTAGCGCGTCTTCCCATTCATCAATAAGGATTAGCGCCGATTCTGGGTAAATTTCTTTTTCTATATCGCTAATATCGCTATCAGCGCGGGCCAGTGATTCGGCTAAGCCCTGTAAAAAATAGGTGATATTGTCCGCCTCATTGCGAGACCAAGCGAAGCCCGGCGGCAGCAGCTTTTGCGCCATTTGGCGGTAATCAGTGGCACTCATTCCCATACGATATCCCCAAAGGTAATTAGTTCAGTTGCACTTGATGGGGTGTCCTCGCCTAGGTCTAATGTGTAGTCATAGACGCCCGCGCGGGTGATAGCCCCTTGCACTTGTGTTAACGGCAAGGTGTAACCCGGAACAATAAGGCGAAGCTCTAACAGCGCTAGCTCTTGTGCAATGGCCGCGCGCTCTGTCGCGTCATCAACACCGCCGATAGTGAGCACAAGCTCTTTAGGCACAAGGTCTAGCATAATGAGCTCGGCGGTAATGGGACGGCCTACCTCAACATTGGTTGCGGGGTCAAAGTGGCGATAGATATAATCCTCAACCTCTGCTTTTTGCTGCTCATTTGGGAATTTAGGATCGTCAAAATCACGGACGAACGTTAACCCGACAGTGCCGAGGCCGTACCATGTGGGGTAAGTCCAAGCGCGAGTCACGCCCGGCACCTCTAGCGCCCAGCGCACATAGTCAAATTCAGCGCCACCTTGGGGCGGGTAGCGCATTTGAAATATTAGACGCTCGAGCAGCGCTTCTATGGGCTCCTCGTTCACCCCGCCAGTAATGCCCGGCTCGATAGTTTCACCGCTTGATGCGATACCATCAGCCGGGGTAATAAGTTTCACGGTTACCCCGGCGCTAACGTTGCCGTCGTAGCTCTCGCTGTTTGGGCGCTGCGCTTCGACGTCAGCGACAATGACGCCGCCCGACTCTTGAGTATTGCTCAGGGTGATATAAATCACGCCATCGCCGCGTTGCATTTCACGCCCTGCGGGTAAGTTTGTGCCGACTTCTGCGACAAAAGACACCGAGCCTTGCGCTTTGGTCGCGCTTTTGCGCTGTATTCCGCGGCGGTTGGCATTGTAGATAATGGTTGAATCGCTGTTCTCTGTGCCGGGTACAATTTGGCGCGACACATAATCAATACGGTCATGTAAATCTTTGACAAGTGCGCTTTGTGCAAAGTTAATCGCGCGCTCGACACTGAAGGGCAAGCGGGGCTGGCTGCCATCTAAGTGTGTCTCTATGTCCTGCTCGCCTTGCTTGATCAAATCCTCAAGGCTTGGGGATATATACGCCATTATTGCGCCTCCCATCGTAAACTAAAACCGTAAGGCAACAGCTCACCGTCTGCCTTGGTAATGGTGATATCTAAGCGCAGCCATTTTTCGCGCGCGCCCTCAAGGCCGGGCGGCTGCCAAGTACTGCCTTTGACCTCAACCGCGCTGGCCATGTTCTCAATAAGTAGTGGCTCCAAGGCTTCGCGGGCGTAATCCTCGGCCTCAAACTGCACGCGGGGCACAATCTTTTCACGCGAAAGTAGCCACAAGCGCGAGCCTATCGGGTATGGAAAAAAACTGTCGCCCGGCCAACCTCGGCGGTCACCGCTGCGGTCGGGTATCTCGTCGCCCTCAGTGGCGCGGCGGTCTGAAAACAGCATGATAAAAACCATCGTAAACCAGCCGTCCTCCTGCATAACCCCGGCGCTGTCTAAGTCAATGTCACCGCCGCTGGCGTGATAAATTAATTTAATAGTCATGATTGAGGCCCTGTGGTCGGCGAGCCGTTCACGCGGTGGAAGTGCGCGGTGTACTTAATGCCGTCCGCATCAAATTCTTGCGCGAATACCTCACCTGTAAAGGTCGCTTTTGGCGTGTTACTTGTTAACTCACCGCTGGCGTTTAAATGAACGGTTGACGCATTCACGGTAAAGCTCGGCGTATTGATAACGACGCTTTGCTCGGCATCAATGATTAAGCGCTTAAGGCTTAGTATGCCGACGCCGTCTTTTGTGAGTTTGAAATTATGGCCCTCTAAATGGTAAAGGCAGCTGTCACCCTCTATTAACCCGGCGGGGCGGCAGTCCTTGTCTTCAACGGCTAGAGCGATGAGTTGGTCTAGGTTGCCCCCAAGGGCTGCCACAATCGCTTCTGATACCTTCGGTGGCACGCTGGTGTGCCCGTAGTTTTGAAAGCGTTCTATATTGTCGGCCAGCTCGCCGCTGAAAACATTCACCTTTAAGTGCTGGCGCGGGCTTGAGTCGTCCACGCTAGAGAGCCGCGCGCGGCGAAGGCTTAAGCGCAAGCGGCGCTTGATGGGGGCGAGTAGGCGCTCTATTGCGTTGAGTTCGTTTGCCACGCTAAGGCCTCCTCGCTAGCCTGTTCTTCGGTAATAACTAAAGCCTCAGGCGGTTGAGTGGTCAGCTCGCACAACTCCCCGTCGTCGCCTTCTGTCAGTGTTACCGCAACAATCAGGCGCTCACCGTTAATGCCTAGCAGTGGATTATCAACGTATACTAGGCGATTGGGCTGCCAGTAGCCCTCGCTATTATCCCAGCCCGTTACCGTTGTATTCTCGATAACGTCTTCACCTAAATCCCGGCAGCGTTGCCACTGCCCACGGGCGCGGGCATTTTCGGCGCTTAGCTCCGATTCACACACCACAATACGCGGGCGATAAAGCGGCACGCTACGGTCATAGACCACTATTGCATTACCGCTGGCTTGGTCAGTGTTCCATTTTAGCCCGCCATTGGTTGAGCCTTTGATAATGTATTGACTTGCGCGCTGCTGTAAGCCGTCTAAACCGTTCGCGGCTTTAATATTGACACCTAGGCGCAGCGCTGGAGTGACCAGCGTTGTTCCTGCACGAGTGATAACCAGCGCGCCTTGTGCGTTAGTGGTTAACAGTACGCCGCGCTGGCGGGCCAAGCGCTCGAGCAATTCAAACACGCTTTCGCCTTGCTCGATGCGCACCACATCAAAAGGCGCATCCTCTAAATATTGCGTCTGTAAAATGCCCGGCCCCGCTTCCGGGATGATGTTTTGCACATCGATGCCGAAAGGCTCGCACAATATTTCAGCGATGCGGGACAAGGATAAATTATCAAACTGACCGCCCTCATAAACGGCCGAGCTGTCGGTTAACTGTCCGGTGAGTGAGCGGCCGCTTAGGCTTAAGCTAACATTTTGCGCATCGTGCGAAGCGCTTACTGCGTCAACATAGCCCGTTAGCACGACATGCTCTTGATAGCGCACTTCTACCCGATCGCCTTTTTTGACGTCTAGGGCTTGGGGCTGCTCAACCGGGGTGGTGACACTTGCGCTAAAACCCCACGCCAAGGTGCGCACGTCCATATCAACGCTAGCGCTTAACCAGTTCGTGTAATCTACGCCATCAATACGCAGAGTAATATTACTCATTCACAATCTCCAAAGCGGTACCCGGCATAACGAAAGCGGGGTTAACTAAACGGTTGCGCGCGACTAATTCGTCGCGCCGCTTAGCGTCTCCGGTTTCCCGGTAAGCAATCAAAATCAGCGGCTCTGTTTGAGTCGCGGTAATGGTGCGCACTTGCGGCAAAAGCAAAGCACGCTTGTTAATATCGGCGCGAAGTTTGACGCTAACATCACGCAGCGCTAGCCAACTATTGCGCCGCCCTAAGTTCGACGCCGTCACCGCTTGCGTGGTGAGGTTTTCATCTAGGCGGCTTACTGTTTCTGTTGCCAATTTCGCCTCGGTGAACGTGGTTCTAACAATCGTTCCCGCGTTAAATGTAGCTACCTGAGCTTCGAGTAAGTGGTTCATTTCAGCTTGTCGGTGTTGCTTTATTTCTAATGCTGTACCGGGTACGGCTGACGGCGTGTCGCCGGGCTGCCAATCGCGGGCGCGTTTTACTTGGTATTGATACCGTTTGCCCTCATAGCGGCGCGTTAATTGATCGTACACTTGCAACTCTTCGGGCGGGCGGGTAGCCAAGTCTTCGGCACGTGACAAAAGGTTGGCGTACTCGCGGGCCAATTCGCCGGGCTTAGCTAAGAGCTCGCCCAAACGTGTTTTAAAGCGCTCGGCTTGGTCTAGTACATCGCCAAGGTTTGAGGCCGGGTCGCTCATTTGTCGGTAAAGCTCGGTGATATCATCGACGTAGCCGCCCCCCTGCTGTGCCAAGTCTTCTTGGTCGTAGTCAGGCAGCGTGGTAGTGTCAAACTCGTTTTCAAAGTCGTTATTAACTTGATTTAAACCATCATCAACACTGCTTTGAAGGGCTATCTCGGTACTCTCATCTGCCGCGGGCGCGTTTTGAATACCAGCATCGAAGCATTCAAAATTAACCTCCGCATAGCCGCCGTGGCTAGCAAATAGCTTGTGGCTGACTTCTCCAATCTGAATATTGCGCTCGCCAAAATGCGGGTGAACTAATTTACCGGGGCCCGGCGTGTTGAGCGCGTCTAATAGGCTATTTAATTCGCTACGGTAGCGGTGGCCGACAATGACCGCGGTGACGCTAAACTCGGCAAGTAGCGCGCCGTTGTCCTCTGTCCAACCTTGTTCACGCTTGGGGTACTGGTGCGTGATAGCCCGGCGGCCACTTTTGCCAGTGATGCTTTTATCGTTAAATATCACGCCGCGAAAGCTGGCGCGTTGTAGGTCATACCAAGGGGTCATATTAGCCCCCTATAGCCGATGAAGTCGGCCCCCTGTTAACCGTGACGCCTAAGCCCTCATTGCGCGGGCGATAATTTACCCGCGTTCGTTTGTCCTCAATTGTCACCTCAAGCTCACCCATTGGCTCAGCGGATGGCGTGCTCGCGCCGTCTTCACGAAGGCGCTTTGCACGACGAGCGCGCGGCGATGCGGGGGCAGTCGAAGCTGGCGCTTGCCCATCATCAACAAATTGTTTGCCAATTTTGCCGCCGACAAACTCGCCACCCAGTGAGCCAAGTATTCCGCCTATCAGGCCGCCAATCGCGGTTCCCAAACCGGGCACAATGGAGCCTATTAGTGCGCCAGCTGCAGCGCCGCCTGCGCCGCCGCCCAATGAGCCAGTGGTGCGGCCCACATCCTCGGCGGTGCCATTGTTTACTGCATCCATGATCATCAAGCCGCTTACCGCTGTACCCGCGATAGGCACGCCTCGTGCGACCTTGCTCGCATGAGGCAAGCTGGGAAGGTTAGCGAAACTGCCGGGAATATTGGTAAACCTGCCGGGCGCTTTACTCGGAGCGGAGCTTGGTATATTGGTTTTAGCGTTTGGGCTCGGCGTGTTGCGCTGGGGCAGCCCTTTACCACGGCGGCCGCCTTTGCGGTCAACGCCTCCGCCGCCCATGCCGCCCATAGGCATGTTTACCACAAAGACTTTTTGTACGGCGCTGGGAACATTGCCGGGGCCTCCTTTACCTTGCTTGCCGTCTTTTCCTGTAAAGATTTCGCGCCCGGCATCGAACACACTTTTGGCATTTTTGGCGGTCTTCACCGCTTTATTAAATACCACTAGCGCGGCAGTCACTCCAACCGCCCATGCGGCCATACTGGCCGCGCTTTGCACTGCGTCCTTATCCAGTGTGCGCAGCCATTCGCTAAACTCTTGCAACGGACCACTGAGGTTCTCATCGGCCATTTGCTCGAGCGTGCCCTTTATGCCCGTGATTACTGCGCCCAAACTGCCCGCATTACGCGCAGCTGCCTTGGCTGTCATACCGTATTCGACGTTGCCTGAAATCATATCTTGCATGAGCTTTCGATTTTCCGGTGCGAGCAGCGCGCGCAGGCCTGAGAGCGCGGTGGCATCGAATAGCCCGTTTTCGCTAAGGGCTGTTAACTGCTTATCGCCCAAGTGCTGCGTGGCGTTCAGCACGTCCTCCAAGATGGCGAACTGGTCGCGCATGGTCTGGCCGTCGTCTTCAAAAATGCGGATACCTTTGGCTTGCAGATCAGCTTGTTTTTTGGCATCAGTAAAGGTGCGGAACAGCGCCTCAATGCTGGTGCTTACCTCTGAGGCGGAGCCTTTGGTTTTAGCGAAAATTTGAAACAGCGCGCCCATTTGGGTCATGGCTTCCGGCCCACCTTGCGTCAACTGCGCAAATACGCGCGGCGCTTCGTTGGCAAGTTCTTTGACGGATATCGAACCCTTGGAGAATTGCGCGAAAAAGCGGTCAAGCTGATTTTGTACTTGCTCAGCGTTGCGAATGCCGTTTTCCCACATGGCGGCCATCAGTTCGCCCGAGGCTTTAGCATCAGCGCCGAAGCCCTGAATCGACAGCGCTAAGTTGTGGATGTTGTCGCGGGCCGCTTCAATATCCCCGGTGCGCCCCAAAAACGTGTCGAGTGCTTCTGTGAGCGTTCCTCTGTCAATATTGATGTTGCTATCGTTTGAAACGTCTTGCACAAGCTGTTTAAGCGCTTCGACTTCTTCCGCGGTAATGTTGACGTTGGTTCCTAAGCGGATCATTTGCTTGTCAAAGTCGGCAACACCTTTGATAAGGTGCGCAGATACAAAGGCGGTGGCGGCGGTGGCGTAGCGGTTGCCAATGCGATCAAGTCCGTTTGATGCCATTGCTGCTGAGCGATGGACTACCCCAAAGCTTTTTTTAGCTCGCGCGCCCATACTGTTAAAGGCGCGGCCATACTTCTTGGCTTGGCTGGCCAAGTTGCCTTGTAGGTCGATAACGATAGAGGTTTGCAGCTTTTTAGACATTGGAATTTAACACTCGCTGTAATCGTTTAGTGCGCAGCATGAGTGCCGTTATAGGCATCTGCTGCGCTTGGTCTAGGGGAAGGCCAGATTGGCTGGCGAACCAGAGGCAGAGGCGGTCAAGCGCCGCCGCCTGCCTCATCCATTCGCCCCCGCTCAGAGGCCGCCTCCAGTGCGGCTTCATCTAAGGCGTTGATTTGCTCGGTGAGCATCAACCAATCGTCTACATGCAAAGTGCGCAGCATGGCTAAGTCAAAGGGGCCTTGCACTGTGCCGATACGCTTAATCTGCTTAGCAACGAGCAGCGCGGAAAACATTTCCTCGCTGCGAGCCATCACATAGCGCATGCGCCCGCCTTCCATGACCGCGCGCATGCTCTCAGACTCGGTGGCGGCGTCCATTAAGTCGCCTTGTGTCAGCTCGCGTAGCTCCACCTCAAAGTGGGTTTGTGCGTCGTCGCTTTTGCCGGGCTTGTAGCCGTGGTCAAATTTAAAGGCGAGGCTTATCTAGGTTTCCTCACACTCAACGAACACAAAGTCACAGTTGATTTCGCCACTTTCTTCGTTGATAGAGATGGCGTCCCCAGCGCTGCACTCGGTCAACAAAAAGCTCATGCCGTTGTCGCCCTTAAAGGTAATGGTGGCGTCAGTCATGTTACGCAGCGCTAGCAGGCTTACATCTTGGTGTGCGGCGATGGCAAAGGTTAGCTTGCCCGGCTCCCAGCGCCGCGAGGTGCCCCATACGCGCCCCGGCCCGGTGTGCGCTTGGCCAACAAAACCGCCGGGATCTAACGTTGCCCCGGGTTTGGAGTGAAATTGAATACCGTCATAACGAATAACGGCAGAGCCTAGGATCTTAGACATAGCGCCCCCTTAGAGCTTGAACTGAATGGCCATGGCCAATTTGCGGAATTGATTAACCAAATCCGGGTGTGAAATCACGTTGACCGCGTTACGGTCACTGCCATCACGCTCAACGATGAGGTCGTTTTTGTACTGGTCGAAGTTCTCCACCAACGCGCGCGCTTCTAATTGCTTGAACACATCCAGCAGGGTGTCACGGATAATTTCCGGTGTGACTACAGGTTGTCCGGGCGCAAACTCCGTACCATCATCAGCCAACTTGTGGCGCGGGTAATCGCGCTGAATGCGCACCTTGGTGGCGTGTCGCACAAAGCCCAAGGTTGCAGGGGTGGTGATATCCAAATAACTATCATCCGGCGCGCCTGTGGCGTTGGTTTGGTACATGCTGATTTCGCGCTCAATTTGCACCACATCGCCGCCGCCCACGGTGTGGGTGGCCATGCCATCATAGAGCAGCAAGTTGCGCTCGTTCAGCTCCCAGCGCGCGCTGGTATTGGCGGGCAAGATGCCGGGCAAGGTGACAAACTGCAGCGGCCTTGCCGGGTCAACGCCTAGCTCGCGCGCTCCGGCGGCGGCGTAGCTTGCTGCCCAAAGGTAGGCGGGCTGCGGGCTGATGTTGGTCGCCATTGTTGTATATAAAAAATCATTGCGCGCGTTGCCAAAGGTTGCCGCTTCGGCCAGCGTGCCTCGGTACGCACAATAGGCTATACCTTCAATCATTTTGACCGGACCCCAGCGCTCGAGCAGTTCATCGCGCAGGGTGTTCATATTAGCGGTATCGGTGAAGGGCATCACGATAGCGGTAAACCATAAATCCCCCATGGCGGCGATGGCGTCGCTAATATCTGGATTTCCTGCGCCGCCGCTTAAGCCTTTTGTTGAGATATTGACGCCGCTCGGCGTTTGTTGTCCGGGGTAGTAATTCAGCAAAACGTCGATATCGTTTCCAGTTTCACCTGCCCATTGGCAAGTGAGCGTCACATCGCCATCGGTAGCTTCTGCTGTAACCGGATAGCCGCCTGTATTGATTTGCGCAGCGATGCCTGCGGCTATGTCGCTGTCAGTGTCGCCAATATCAACCACATAATCGAGAGGCCCGCCCGCAACCATAAGGTGCAGCACGCCCGATTCGCTTGCTACAGTCACATCATCAAAGCTGATGGCGTTTTCTTCACTGGCGACCGAGCCAGCGGGCGGCAATGCAACGCCCCACATTTCAGTGTAAGGGTCAGCTTTGCGGGCCATTTTAACCATTGCAGCCAGCATGGAATCTGCGCCCCATAGCTCTATGGCCTGCTCGTCGCTGGTCACGCGGTAGGGCTCACCAATGGCACCGCCGCCGCCTGTGGCTAGACCCGGTATAAAAATACGCTGCTGCAACTCGGCTAAGCCTTGGCTGGCCCCGGTGTTGTCTATTTCGATATAAACGAGTGGTACCCGTAAGTTGGCTGGTATTTGGCTCATGTGTTATCCCCTTTAATGCCGGATTTCGACTTGGCCGCTTTGGGCTGCTTAGGTGGTTGTTGGGCTATTACGTCGCCGTCTTTCACCCGACGACGCCAAAAAGCGGAAAACGTTTTAACCGCCCCTTTGACGGGGAGGCGGCGGCCGTGCAGGTCACGCACCACGAGCCCCGCTTTAGGGATAAGGAGTTTTTTAATCATGGTTTTCTCTCACGTTAATTGTTGAGTCCTGAACCGGGCCGTCTTCGGCCTGAATTTGTTTTAAGTGCAACCGCAAAAAGTCATCGAGCGTGGCCTCATCGAGCGGAATATCGAGCAGCCATTCCTGCTGCCACATCACCGCCCAAATCGCCACGCCTGTGGCGTCTTTGGTGTCACCTCGGCTGCTGTAAAGATTTTCCATTTTGACGTTGGCGGGCATTCTCTCCGCGCCCAGTATTTCCCCGGCCTCAGGCTTCCAGAGCAGCTGCGCTAAGCGGCCCGTGATAACTTCGCAGCGGATATCACGGTCGTAGCTGTACATATCAGAGCAGAACACGAAGGCGGCAAAAGTCACCAAGCCTACAGTGCCTCTCCCTGCGGCCAGCCGGATATCGTCAACGCGTAGCACGCTTAAGCGCACGCCGCCGTCCTTGCCGGACATAAAGCGCTTAATGTCTTCTTGAGAATCGAAGCGGCCAATGTGGCGCTCAACACGGTGGACCTTATCAATCTCGCGTTCTGTGCCCTCTAAGTGCGGCTTGAGGTAGTCCACCACTGATAACGCGATGGCAACGGTTGAGCCGCCAATGTTGAAATCCGGGCGGCTCATAAGCGGTCCCTCCAAAAATCACCGATAACGGCTAATAGCTCTTGTTCATTGCTTTGACTTAACCCCAAATACTCACGCTGGGGAGTAGCCATAAAGCGCGAGTGTGTGCCTAGGTTTACACGCTTAGGCACTTTTAGCGCTTTACCGAAGGCTTGAGTCATCATTCGCGAATGCGCCGCCACTTTGACCGCGCCGCTAAAGCCGTCTTGATGCACGCCCGCATAACTTAGCGGTGAGCCGATAGCGGCGGAATCAGTGGTGCTGCTGTGGGTGATAGAGTCGAGCAAGTCGCCTTCACCTCGTAGCAAGCTTTGCCCGCCGTGGCGGGTCTTGGCGTAGTCTTCAGACCATGGCTCCCAAGCGCTGCCGTCTGGAGCGGCTTTTTCGTCCGCAATACGACGGCGCACTTGCGACTCATGGATTGCCCCGACTTGGGCCATTAAGGCTTGCTTATTCTCGCTGGTCGCGAGCGCCTCAATGCGAGCTTGCAGCTCTTTTAGGTCGCCGTAATCCACATCTGCACGGGCGCTCATAACACACCGCCAAGGTTTTTACGGGTCATCAGCCGATCGTTTTCTTGGGTTAGGGTGGCTTTGCCAATACCGCCTTCGGGCTGGGCACCTATCGTGGGCAGCCCTAAGTCGCGGCGGTTTTCAACGATGTCTTTTAGTACCTTGAGCGCGCTCTTGTAACGGTTTTCGATTAGCTCTGTAGCTTGGTTGTCCCTATCAGCTAACCAGTAAAACGCAATAGTAATAGCCTGCTTATTCAGCAGACCCGGTACTGTCTCCAAGGGCAGTACAAATCGGCGCGATAAAAAGCTGTCGATTTCCTCGTCGGCTTGTTCGAGCGCCTGATTTATCGCCACGTCGTCGAGCGAATCTTCTTCTTTGTCATAAGCGGTGTTGTAGACGAAGCTTTCATCGCGGTCTAAAAGATCTTGTTTGCTGGCGTAGCCCATACCTACTCCTCGACCATCTCACAAATGAGATTCGGCTCGTCGTGTAAGCGCTTGGCGGTGCGCGGGGTAATGCGGGCTGCATCCGCTGGCACATTAACGTCATCGCCATCACCCACTACAGCAAGCAGGCGCTGCTTGCGGTACTCAAAGCGCATAGCACAGCGCCAGAATCCAGCTGGTCGCTTGGCGCTAACCTTAAGCAGTGGGGCGTCTTGCTTAGATGCGTTTTTCAGCGGATCAGTATTCACGTGGATTTTACCCGCTTGAGTATTCTCAAGTGGCGCTTGAGCCGCTGGCTCATTATCGGTTTGCCCCGCGGTAGTGCCTTTGTCCCCATCGGTGGTGGCCGCTTGGTCTTTATTTTTCGGTTCGGGTGTCGCTGATGCATTATTGTCCCCGTTTGAATCATCTTTTGAGGTGGCAGGGGCGGCGGAGTCTTCGGTTTTCGCTTTGGCCGATTCAGCTTTTGCTGCTTCAACGGCTTCGGCTTTCTCCTTCGCTTTTGCTATCTCTTCGGCTTTAGCCTTGGCCGCCGCGGTTTTAGGTTTCGCGGTTTTGGGTTTAGCAGGTGCTGTCATTGGTGTTCCTTAAGCGCGCGGCGATGCGCGCTGGGGTTAATGGTGGTTGCTTTAGTCTAAGTAAGGGCTAACGACAAGCTCGGCGTCTTGGTAGTAAATATTGGTATCGCCGCCGTTGGCCAACATGGTGTTTAAAATGGCTTTACCTGCTGCGCGGTTCTCATGGCCCACCACTAAGTGGCTGTGCTTAATGCCTAACGCGACCCCTGAGGTTTTTTTCATTTGGCCGAGCATTTTCACCGCCGCGGCGTAAGTGTCCGCGTTTAGTGGCTCTTTTGAGGCGACGCACACTTGCGGCAGGCCAAAGCCCACATTACAGCGCCCGTCGGTGCCTGCGACGTACTCATTGTTGAACCAGGAATATTCTTCATTAGGGTTCATGTTTTTAAACACAAACTTACGGCGGTTTTGGTAAATGATAGGTTTTAAAATCTGCGAGCCGTCAAGTAAAAACCACGCTGGACCTGTCGCCGCGGGGTCGCCAACAATGTTCGAATAAACGCCCTGCGCGCCGTTCGGGTGGTCGGTGTCAAAGTAAGGTTGACCATCAAAACAAAGCTCGCTAAAACCTAGTTTGAGCAGGCCATAACTGAGCTCGTCAGGGAATAGCGCCACATCTTGACCGAACTTTTTGGCAATCGGGCTATAAATGCCGATTTGGTCGTCTTCGTAGGTTTCGCGTTTAATTTTAATAGAGGTTTCCCACGTCTTATTTTCGACCGCGTAGCCGTATTTACCGAGGTCGGCTAATTGACGGTCGCCTATCCATTCCTTGATACCGGGAATGTCGGCCATCCAGCCGTAATAGTTCGAGGCACCACTGCTGGGCACTTCGCTTGCGACCATGGACCACTGAGGGCTGGCTGCATCAAGCCCTTGGGTATAGGCCGCGCTCATGGTGACTTGTAGCGCTTCTAATACTTCCGCTTCTGTTGCCATTGTAAAAAGTCCTTATGATTAGGTGTTGAAAAAAGGTTACCCGGCTTACTGTTTGTCGAGAACTTCTTGAGCTTGTCTAGCCTTCAAAAACTCCTCGGGTTTAATGTGCATTTTTCGGCACATTGCCAGCTCGTGTGGCTCAAGCTTGCCATCGCCTTGGGGCGGTTTGCCCTTGGATTTAGTTTCGCTATCCACGATGGGCGCGGCAGAGGCAACGTAAGCGGCAAACTGAGCACGGCCAGTTTGGGTACTACAAATTGCGAGGTACATGTCGCGGTTCGCGGGGGCAATTTTGCCTGCTTCAATAGCTTCATCGACGATAGACTCTTGATCGGCTTTGTCGATTTCAGCCAAGCGGGCCTCAGCCGTTGTTGCGCGGTTTAGCGCCAGCTGATGTGTTGCTTTTGGCACAAAGTCACCTTTGGCCACTGCGCTATTGAGTGCGAGCTTGGGATCAGCATTCGTTTTTAAGGTACCAATGGCCGTTACGGCTTCGTCATCGGTGGCGGATTCGGTTAGGCCCAAAGCTTGGGCTATGGCTTTAGATAGCGGCACGGTTTCATTCTCCATATTGGATTGGGCCCGGTTAAGGGCGGGTAAATCTGCAAGGTTCGGTTTATTGGTGAGGCCCGCACTATCTAAGCTGATAACAGTGCCATCGGCTGTGTGCAAAAATGCGGGAGAATAGAAGCGGTAGGCTTTAGAGTTAATCAGCCATTCGCCATTGCTGTTAAATTCCACGCGAGCCCATACTGCGCCGTCGCGCACTTCCAACTCTTCCAGCCAGCCTGTGGCATGGGCAGAGTCTCCAAAAGCGGCCTTAAGCACGCTGGCGTGCTCTTCATCGAAAGGTAGAGGCTTGGTGAAGGCATCAACCACAGCTTGCGGGGTGCTATTTGAAAAGCTGCGACCGTCTTCGCCTTCAAACTCCCCGGCGGGGAGCATCATTAGCCAAAGCGGGTCCGTGTCTTTCTGTGTATAAGTGGCCGGGATACTGAAACAAAGCGCGAGCGCGACATCTTTTTTCATTAGGGAACCTCTGTTGCTTGAGATCCCATAGTGAAACATTGGCGCGGCTGAGGTGAACTATCATCGGTTAGACAATTAAGGGAGTGGAAAAGCGGAAAAAGCGCTGAGGCAAAAATGGCGCTTTCGCGATCACCTTACAACAATCATATACTGGCCAGCAATGAAACCCGATTTAAAACACGTTTAAATCGCCCGTAAGGCGTTTAAATGAACTTAGGGTATACAATGGCATAGCAGAGCCCCTTAGAGGGGCTTAGAGAGGGTTTTAGAAAGGTTGCTTTCTTTTTTGGCTAGTTCGGTTTGATAGCTGGCTTGTCGGTCTTTGCCGGGGTTGTAATTCCAGCCCGGCTCGATGCCTACCGGGAGCACTTCCACTTCCCCGGTGCGCTTGTTATTCCACGTTGTCGTACCAAGGTTTGGCGCGCTGGTGCGGATATCGTCGCGGGCGCGCAGTTGCTCAGCTTCATATTCGCTCACTTGGCGCACCCAGCAATTACAGCCCCACCCGTTGGGCGGCATGTAGTCGCCCCACCAAGGGTCATCTACGAGCAGTAAGGTATTGCGCAATTTGGGGTGCTCGTCGCGGTGCTCGCGTGATGGCCCTAAGTCATAAATGAGATAGGGCATAATCTCCTTGCTGCGCTCGATGCGGTCCCATTGGCCCGCCGCGCGGGCGGTGCGCATATTGGTTTTATAAATCGTGCGAATGCGGCGCTCGCTGCCCAGTTGTACTGGGTACTCTTCATCAGTTAGCGGATCGACCATCAATTGTACGCCCCACCAACCGCGCCTAACTAACAGCGCCTCTAGCTCGCCTGCGAACTCTCGGTAAGCAACGCCGCCTTCTATCGCTTCGCTTATCATCGCTTTAACGTCTGCCAGCAGGTCAGCGTCTAGCATTTTTGCGATAGTAAAGGCGTTATTGTGTTCAGTGCGCCAAACGTCGCGGTAATCAAAGCTTGGCTCGATGCTTTTCGTGTTGAAGTAGTCGAGCGCTTCTTTGGGAACAATGCGCTTAGCCATCTGACACATCCCCTAAGCCGCGTGATTTAAACAAATACAGCGCGAGCTGCTCTTGAAAAGTCGGGGTATCGAGTGAGCGATGCAGTCCGGCCAAGCCGTCGCTCAGTTCCTGATAGCTTTTTGCGTTTTTCGCTAATTCGAGGATAGGGTTTATAAATTCCCCACCGACCTCGACCCAATCGCTCATAACCTCATCGACCATCGCGGCTATTTCAGCTTCGCTGTCTACGTTATCGGCCCGCCTATTTAGTGCCAGCTTAGGTGGTAATTTATGGCCTTGCCGCGCATTAAGCCCTAGCGACTCTGTCGGTTGATTGAGGGGGCGCAGCAAGTCGTCGCCTTCCTCGGCTTGCGCCAGCCCAAACTTAGCGAGTACGTCTTGCGAGCGCACCTGAAGGCCGCGGTCGACCATCTCCTTGATGGCATCGACAAACGCTTTTAAATCTTCCGGTTTCGGCAGCTTAATTTCAACGCTTGGGTATTTATCCTGCTCGCCATAGTTAAGCAAAATGTAAGGCTTAACTAAATATTCATTATAGGTGGCAGCGAGCTGGCGCGCGTCCCACTCGATGATATCCTCGCGCACCTCATTATGGACGCTGGCCTGTGCGCGGCTCGAGCCATCCTCAGTGGTCATGGTTTGCCCCAGCACCGCTTTTGATATTTGCTTATCGCACCACTGGGCCATGTTTTGAAATAGCGTATCGCCCCCGTTGCCTTTGGCGCTCTCTATAAGCTCAATCTCCATCGACTGAGGAATGGCCGCCCCCGCATCGCTGGCAATGGTGCGGATGGCGCTTACTAGCGTTTGAATATCATCTTCGCTGGCGTTTGGCCCGTATTTCCCCACCCTGACCGGGATGCCGAATACCTCAGCAAAGGCCCACCAATCGCGCAAGGTAAAGCTCTTTAGCATATACATAACGGCAACTAAGCGGGCTAAGCCGTTGCGCCAGACCTTGCCACTTTTAGTACGGGGCGTGTGGATCATGAATTTGTAAGGCTCGAGGGGCTCGCCGTCGATGTTGTCATCGCTAATGAGCAGAATTTCTTCGAGCGTTTCATCGTCGGGCTTTAAAAAACGCGGGTCTACCCATTTAAAATCCAGCGGCAGCCACGGAGTGTTTGAGGTATTCCATAGGATCTGCACTACGCCTAGCCCTTTACCGAGGCCATCCAATAAGTCAAAGCTGACCTCGGGGATTTGTGGGTTCTTCATTAGCTCGCGTATTTCGTCGGCTAGCTCCACATCGCGCGCATCATCACTGGCGGCGTGTACTTCAATTGGCAGCCCGGCTACGGAGAGCTTGCGCGTCGATAGCACGCTGCGGTAATGCAGCTCTCGCTCCTCCATTTCTTCGGCCAAAATCATGTAATCCTCGACGTTTGAGCCGTCAATCACGGACCTAAGCACGCTGGCAAGCTTGGCCGGGGTTAATCCGGTAGCAATGGACGCACTCGGCGCTGGCGTGCGCACTGAGGTGGTATAGGCTTTTGCAATATTTTCGCTTAGCGCGGTTTTATCTGCTTTGAAAGGCTCCCCGGTTCTTGGGTCAATAATGGTGTTCACAATAATCCTCCGCCGCCACGAAAACCGCGCGTGCATTTCATTTGGCGCTTAGCGTCTTGGTTGGCTTTGTTGTCGTTGATACGATGTAGGCCGTATTGCACCAAGTCGGCCTTGGAGACAATAAACCCTAAAAAAATAGCGATGGCACTGTCGCCGTGTCGCTGATTCCCGTCGTCGCCCTTGGTGCGGCTGTCATCAATGCCGGGAACGCCGCGCAATATTTTAATTTGGCCTAAGTCGGTGATAACGTCCTCATGCTTTGGCAGTAGCAGCTCGTTATCTTCAAAGGCGCTTTTAAAGCTCGGCATATTTTCGCGATAGTATTTGACGCTAAGCATCACCTCGACGACTTCTTCGCCGTATTTATAGCCTGCTTGCTCAGCTAAATATTGACCGTTGCCGCGCGCGTCTAAGGCAATACCGTTACGCTTAGGCAAGCGGTCGCATATATAGTAAAGCGCCTGCTCTTGCTGCTTAAAAGGGACGTTTTTTAGTTCGACCAGGAACGGCACCGAGCGCTGGGTATTTACATGTACAGTGATGGGCGCAAACACGGTTAAATCGCCCGAGCGTGCAAAGTCTTCGCCGAGGGCGTGGCGCAAGTTCTGCGGCAACTTTTCCAGCTCAGGCAATACGGTATCGACTAGCCATTCTTGCATGTGTGCGAAGCGCTCGCCCTCGGGGGCGGCGTTGAATAGCGTATCCCCGGTGAAACGTAGCACGGGCGCGTCCTCTAAGCAGGCGGCCCGGTCACGAAGCCCCCGGCTAATATAAGCCCCGCCGCCACTTTTGGGCTCACAATAGTACTCCTCGCGGGCATCTTCTTCGGTGGCGGTGTTTTTCAATAGCCCGGCTAGCCATGCTTGCTCGCCGCTGGCTGACCATGTCTGCCCGCTAATTTGACAGATGCGCTTATACAGGCCATCGCGGCAAGCCTGCTCAATGTCTAGGGTGTGGACGCTGTAGTCTTTTTTACCCGCTCGGCTGTCGTTAATTAAAGTGTTGAATAGGTTTTCAATACCATTGTGGGTGCTAATCAGCCGCACTTTAGAGCCCCACATGGTGAGCGCGAGTGCCGCTTTTAACACTTCGGCGAGCTTGTCGTGAAAGGCGGCTTCATCAATGGTGACGTTGCCCTGCATTCCTCGCAGATTGGATGGATTACTCGATAGTGCTTTGACTTTATGGCCACTGGAAAAGTTGATCATATAGATCAAAATGTCTTTGTCTTCGTCCTTTAAAACATCCTCTTGTACATCCCCGGCGGCTATATCAAAGGCGCGCGCCCATGTTGCAACGGCTTCGATGTACTCGCGGGCCATCTCCTTGGTCGAACCCACATAAAACGCATCACAGCCCCCGGCGCGGGCATCTGCTGCAGCGGTGAGGGCGTCATCGGCAGCTTGCCCCCAAGTTAGCCCTGTGCGCCGTGATTTCTCTGCAATTTTTAAGGGGCTTTCATCAGCTATCCAGCGCTTTTGATAGGGCAATAAAATATCGTTCTTGTCGAACTGATAGAGCAGGTTTGCATTAGCACTAGCGGTGCTGTTAATTTTTTCTAATTCGGTGAGCTCGGCCATCATTCCCCCCGCGGCGGTTTGAATTGGGCCCATAGGTGAGTAATGGCCAGCGCGGCTAAGAATATCAGCGCCGCGGTAGCGGGCAGTAGCAGAGAGAAATAGACAAATGCTGTGGCAACAACTAATAAGTAAATTGTTCGGCCCGGCCATTGGTTCAGAGCGCGAGCTTGGCTTAGCTCCACGACACAAACCAATAGAAACACCAGCTCGCCTAAATAATCCAAAGTATGCGCAATCATTGGCCTAACCCGAAAATATCGCGCTTGATTTCAGCGACGGTATCGGCGGTAAGTCCGCGACTGTTCCCTATTTTTTCGACTGCCTCGGCGGCCTCTTCGGCAAACGTTGCGCGCAGCTCTTTTTCGACCTTATGGCTTGCCATGGCGGCGGCTTCAATGCGTTGTGATACGAGCGCCAATTGGCCTAATGCTTTAGGCGGCACGGGGTCGTCTGACTCCATATAATGCATTGAAGTTTCAAAAGCCATCGTGCGCACAAATTCTTGCAATAGCTTGCCTAAATCAGACGCGGGCGCTTCGCCAAGCTTTGCGCTCCACACTTCGGCCACTTGGCGAGCCTGTTTGATTTGCGCGCCCATTTTTTCCATGCGTTTGGCATAACGATTAAAGCCTGTTTTACTCAGCTTTAAATCATCATTTAAGCCCTTGCGTTCTATTAGCTGATTAATGGCATCAACAATTTCTATCTGGTGCATTTCGCCGCCGCGCAACATCATATTGACGCGGTCTCGCAATTCCTGCGGCAATAGTTCGACCTTACTTTTCCGGCTGCGCTTGCTCATATTAGCTCCCGGCGCGTGGGCGTTTGACGCCGGGTACGGTGGCCGCGCCGTTTGCTACGTCTTGGCCGCGGCCTGTTAATGTCACGATTAAGCACCCGCCAATATCCCTAAGGGTCACAAGCCCTTGTTCATTGAGCCAGTTAATCTGTGTTTTTACGCTGTCTCGGCTCATGTTATGGCCATAGACCTCTAAGCAATGATCAATGATGCTCTCGTTTGCCTCGAAGCCATCCATCTCAACGAGCGCGCGTAAGATAACCAAGCGGCGGTCTTCTTGAATAATATCTTTTAGTGGCATGGCTTTTTACTCCTTTAATTCTTTTTCAAACAGTAGGCTAAGTTGATGTGCTAGGGGGCGAATTTCTCCGGCGAACCCTTTAATGTCGCCGCGTAGTTGCTCCACTTCTATTTTTAGCGCGTGCATCTCGTCCTTATCCGGCAAACGCTCCATTTGGTGCTCTATGGAGGTTACGCGCTTGTTGATGTCGTCTAGCTCTCTTTTGCGGGCAAAGCGAGAGCTGAGCCATAAATTAACAATGGCGGCAGTCAGCGCAACGGAGGCAACAAAAGCGGCCCATAAGGTTTGTGCGCCTACGGCGTTAACGAGTTCGGTAAACATTGCCCCGCGTCCTTCTGTCGAACTTGAACTTACAAAACGCTAACAGGGCAAACAGCACGGCAGCCCCACTCATAGCGGCCCAGTTTGGGTAAAGAAATAATGCACTCAAACCGCCCATCGCAAGGGTGCTAAGCGCGGGGCATGTCCAGTGGAATACCGCCCATGCCCCGCAAATTAAAAGCGCCCGCACGAAAGTCAGTAAACAAAATAAATCAAGCATCAGGGTCCACCTTGGGTGACTTGCATCGCTCGGCAATTGAAAATCTAGTCATTAATTAGTCTCCGTCTACAAGCATTTGGCCCGCTTGTTTTGTCTTTTGGGTGGTTATGTTGATAAATATCTACAGGGGTGACAGAGTGCCACCCCTGCTTGAAATAACTTTGCATCGTGCCGTCATGACTATGTAGCGGTAGGGCTGTTGGGATCGGGGTGCCGTGTTTGAAAAGGGCGTGCTCTGCGGCTAGTCGCAGCTTGCGTCCCTTGTCATAGCTCCACTGCCAGTTGCGGCCCATTAGCACGGCCTCACGCTGTCATTGGTGACTTTATAGGTCGATACGTTGGGGCCTGTTTTATTGTCCCTTTGTGCCGCGTACCTCACCGCCTCTTTACTGTTTTTCCCGAAATCCATAGCAGCTATTGCATACGATGAGCCGGAGCCTATAGCTTCATTAGTCGATAGCCTCTCTCTTCTTTGGCGGCCATTAAGGAGGTAAACGGAATAGACGATCCCTCCTGAGACAAGAATCGCGCCGACTTCTGAGCTAACGGATGAGTCTTCGCGATGCGACGGCATTTCTTGCCCTGACTCTAGAGATACAAACTCATCTTTGAAGATGATGTCCCCCATAAAGAACCAGAACCCCTGTTCGTTTTTTGCTGTTTTGTCGTGGTCATCCGTGAGAATGAAATTATCTTGAGTTAGCCGACCATCAACGCTAATGGATTGGTGCTCATGGTGATATGCGATTGTGGTCATTAGTGCGCCCTCACAAAGCCATCGCTCACTTGCCAAGCGCTATCGGTCAGGTCGCGCAAGCGATTAAACCAGCCCTCAATAAATGCGACTTGCTCGGGGCGCTTCCTCAAAATTCGAGTATAGAGTCGGGCGCGGCGTAAAATGTAACGAGAGATCAGCCATTGTTGGTTAGACTCGGTGGCCGCTCGCTGGGTCTGAGGGCCGATGATGCCGTCTTGTTTAAGACCGAGCACATCTTGCAATAGCGTCACCGCTCGTACTGCACCGTGCTGCACTGCGCCATCAAATACACAGAGTGCTATAGCTTCGGGCAGCTTGGGACAATAGGCCGCGCGCCAGTAGTCGCGGTGATAAATGGCGGCCGCTTTCTCTTTAGTTAGAGTCGAAAAATCAAGCTTAGGAAAGGCTTTTCGGCTAAGTCCTAAGTAAGTTTCACCGCCTAAGTCGTCGGGGTGATCACTGTGGCCGCCTTCTTGAACCAGAACAAAGGCGAAGGCATAACTAAAAGCGTCGGAATAAGCAGAAGAAAATTGCATCACACACTCTGAACAATGGACCTATTCCAGAGTGTGCGGGATTGGGTGAAAGTTAGTGAACTATCATCGGTTAGATTAAAATAAATCGGGTTGGCGGCGTTTTTTTTCAAGCTCGCGCATGTTAGCAATAATTCGGTAAAGCGCTGGCTCGCTTAATTTGTATTTGCGGCATAGTAGATGGATATTATTTCCCGTGTAATCATTCCAGACCGCAAAATTGCGGAAGTGATTTTCTAGCGCGCTGGCCTTAGGTAAGTAAAGCGACTCACCACCAAAATTTTGGGCAAACTTCCGCACGATAGCCAGCGCCCGTTCATCACCATCATTTAAGTCTTTTAGGCTATCACGCAATTGAGCGAACAGTTGCAAAGTGAACAAGGGCCAGCGGCACGACTCCGAGCCGCCTTTGACTTGGTCTAAGTCCAACTCGGGCAATTCTTTAAAAAGTGGGGCGTTTTGGTCTGACTTAGTCATGTTGTGCTCCTTGGCGGGCGTGTTCCCGCTCGAACATGTCGAACACTTCGCGGTAGCTCAGGCCCGCGCTGTTCCATTGGGGCAACTGCTGCTCTAACTTGGCAATCATCACGCGGCGGTGCCATTGCTTGAGGCTTTCGAGCACGGGCGCGGCGGTGTCAACGTCTAGCCAGCGTGCGCTGTCTACGCCTTTACCTTTGCTTCTTAGCGTCATGCGCCGCACGTATAGGTCTAGTGCGGCCTCTGAACCGTCGCGCAAAAAGCCATGTTTGGCCATGGTGATCCAAACCGCGACTATCTTGTCGATAACTGGGTTTTTCGCGTTGCCGCTCTTAGGGCTTAGACGGCGCTTTTTAGGGCGCTTTGAAACAGGTTTAAACCCGCGATTTTTAAAGCACTCCAATACCACTTCAAGCTCACGCACACTCATATCCCCGGCTGAGCGTTTGCCTGTGGCATCAAATAGCATCGCGCGGTAAATGTCCTCATCAAGTGCGAGGCTTTGTTTAGCTACGTGCAGCAAGGTTATCAGGCGCTTGCGTGGGGTATTTTTTTTCTGAGTATGCATAATAAGCCTCCTATGTCTCACTCATGTAACGTTGTGATTAACGCTATTGATCGTTTTATTTTTTACGTTCTATCCTCGGGCTGTATTTCCAACCAAAGGAGAATAATGTGGATACCGAATCAATCATTCAAAAAATGGAAGAAGCTAAAAATAAGGCTGCGGAACTTAACAGTAAGGCTGGCTATATGTTCCACATCGGCGAGGTTGTCCTTAAACTCGCCGAAACGGGGCAAACTGTAAGCCTTACCACCATTCATCAAGAGCTAACCGACCAAGCTAACAAATCGCCTCTCCGGCGTATTCAATACGCAACGGCTTTAAGCCATCTTGAGCGCGTGCTTCGTTTAAATACTTCAAAAGAGGTGTAAACAAAAACATGGCGACGCCTTCGGTTTCCTCTTTAGGGCGCGTCATTAAGAAACCGAACAATAACTGGCTCAAGTTGTCATCGGGGCCACAATTAAGCGCGAGGCAGTCCTCGCGCTCTTCCCAGCCTTTAAACTGCGTGAGTCGCTCTAGCTCTTGTGCTTCTTTAATCAAAACTTGCTTTTCAGCGGTGGTGCCACAGCAAGTAGCGGCGATTTTTTCAGACAGGTTTTGCATTGCTTCGCTCCTTTGGGGGGAATACCCAGTCAATCATTTGTTTAGTTAGAAAATAGGCGGTGCCGTCGCTTATGCCTTCTGGACCGTCTTGAAGTAGCTCGACGCTGTCGCACGCTTTAAGTGCACGTATGAGCGGTGCAAGTGTTGGCCAGAGCGGCTCGTACCACTCCGCGGTTTCATACGCTTCCGGGTATTCCTTTTTTGCGCGGCGTTTGCCAATAGCTTTTTCAATATCCCGGCGCTGCGCTTGGGTGGCGCGCTGCCGACTGCGTTTGCGCCATACCTTTTGGGTCAGCGGGTCGTATTCTTCAAGATTGGGGCGGCCTATAGCCCAACGCAGTGATGCGGCAAGGTGAACGACATAATTAAGTTGATTTTCCTTAACTTCGGCGAGTTGGATAATCAGCTTGCGCCCGTCAACACGTAACGCGACAGTGGCTCCATATGATGCCTTAAGCGCGGTTTCTATCTTGTCTATCGTGGGTTCTTTGTTGCTCATTATCCGCTCCTATAGCGTGCTAATATCGAGCGGCAACTGCTTATAGCCGCCGTCTTTTTCATTGCGTTCATAGATGCGCAGGTATTGGCTAGACCCCGTAATTTGTATAGCGTCGGCAATGGCATCCATGGCCTGCTTCCATTTCTCGTCGCTGATATCTAAAGAGCGAAGGCTTAACACTTGGTTGATATCGATACGGCCTTGCTTATTGGTGCGAAAGGCATGGTCGACCATGGCCATCAAGCGCGAGTCTGCGCCGTCACTCCAGTTTTTGATGCACTCATCAATCAACGTTTTAGCTGCTTGGATGCGCTCATCAAATACTCTGTGCTCGCTGACCGCGCGTGCTATGCGGTAACGCCCATTAAAAGAGTGCAGCTGAACATTGCCTTTACTGCCGCCAAATTTGACGTTGTATTCCGCCGCGCTCAGGTCAACAAAATCTGCTATCTCTCCCATGGTTTCAAGCTTGAATGCGGTCATGGCTTCGCGCAGTGCTTGGGCTTTCTCAATAATGGAAAGCACCAACTCATCGCGCAGTAGGTCGATTGGCTTAATTTGGTCTTCTGGAACCAAGCAGCCGTTTGCGTTTTCGCGGTAGCCTTCGGGGATGTGTTTAGTCATTGCTGACCTCCTTTGGTGGGTTTGGTGCCGCCCTTACTCCGGCGGCGTAAAAAGAAAAACAAACGGCGCATTTATGCGGTCTCCTTCCAAGTGACACAAAAGCCATTAAAAGGCGCGGCTTTAAGGTGGGTGCATACACCTTTTGCTGTCTCCACAATATCGACGGCTTCACGGCGTAAATCGGCGCTGGGCAAGTCAACAAAGATGCAGCGCTGGCCAATGCTTAATACCTCAATGCCGCGTAATTTTAAGGCCATTACAGCGGCGTACTTGTCTTTATATTTCAAGGGGGGCTTCCTCTTGTTCGCTGATTTGTTCAAGCCATAGGCACAGTTCTTCGCAAAGCTTCTGTGCTTCGGCGGCGCTAAGCAGTACCGCGCGCCCATAGTCATCTTCGGCGTTTTGTGCGTTGAACATATCGAAACCCAAGAACGGCGCGGCGACGCTGGTGTTCATATCAAGCACCAAGACATTAAGGGTTTGGCTTTGAATATCGTGGTAAACCGTGCGCCAGCTGTCGCTGTCTTCGCATAGGATGCGATTTTGAGCAGGCTCGCTGTTCACTTTGCCGCGCAGCCAATCATCGATTTCCTCAGTCAGGGCGGTGGTGCTTTCCACATCAAGCGCTACTCCTTCAATCACGGGCGCGCCTTCGTAGCGGATTTCAAACGACAACACGCGCTCCCCGGTGATTTGCTCAACGAGTAACGCCTTGGATACATCATCGGAATCAGTGAAGCCTCGGATGGTAGAAAAGGCGGTTTGTTGGTCGAAAATAGTGCTCATTACTTAGCTCTCCAAATCCGCAAGGGCGGCTCGCAAGTGGTCAAGGGTGATCGGCTTTTCTTGTCCATAGGCTGTGATGGCGGCAATACGCAGCGTCATGTTTAAGAGACGCAGCGCGCCGGGGCGCTCGGCGACCTTTTGCATGAATTGACGTTCCTTTTTGCCTTCTATGCCCCACGATTTAGCAATAGCAATGACGTCATTTTGCTTGGTTTTGTGCAAGCCGGTTTTTTTCGCTAGGCGGCTAAATAGGCGGGCAAATTCTTCGCTGCGGCGACCTCCGGTAAGCTGTGAATACACCCGGTCATTTCCGATAAGGGTTAAGCCAATGTTGGTTTTCTCTTGCAGGATGCGCAGTTCTTCAAGCGCGTCGTACCCTAAGTGGTCGGCCTCATCGACAATTAACAAGCCCCCGGTATCAGTGAGGCGGCGGGCAAGAGCGCGGCATAGCGGCCCCTTGCGGCGCGGGGCGTCACTCATACCCAGCTCTAGGGCGATTTCATACAAGCACTCGCTAAGCGAGCTAGCCGAAGGGCTGGCGGTAATCATCCAGCAGTTGTTGTTTAACCGGGCATACTCGCGGGCAGCAAAGGTTTTCCCCACACCACTAATGCCGAATACCACGGTGATACAGCTTGCGGCATGAGCATATTGCAAAGCGGTATGGATTTGCTTTCCGCTATGCGTTTCGACGTACCCCCGATTAACGATTTGCTGAAGCCGACTATCTCGAACTTCTAGCCAGTTCTTAAGCTTGTTATTCACAGCATCATTATTGCCACCGTAACTGCCCTTCAAGAAGCCGCTGATAACAGCGGGACTTAAACCCACTTCTTTAGCCACTTGGTTAGCCGTAATGGCTGCTGATTTTATTACTTCATTAACAGCATCTACTGTGCGTTGGTGAGGGTTTAATGTAGTTACTTTGTCCATGGGTTTATTACCTCGTCAGTTAAATTTCGTTTTTTCGTTTTTCGGCCATCATTAGCGCTACGCGACTAGCAAAAGCCGCTTCGTCGTTTTGCTCGATGGGCTGCGGCTGGGTTTCAGCTCGCGCTAAAGTGTTGCCGCGTTGAATCGTTACCAGCGCGCTGGCTGCTGGCGGTGGGAGTTGTTCGTCGTCAATTTCAAGTTGGCGCATTTGCTCGGCCAGTTCGGCAGTGGTGAGCTTCTTCTCTGCGGCTGCTTGGGCCTTCTTGGCCTTAGTGAATTGCTGGCGGGTGCGGTGCTGTTCACGGCTGGCGGCTTGGTCGCCGAAGCCTGCTTTGTGCATGCACTCGGCCTCGCCGATATAGGTTCCATGTAGTGAGTAACAGTGCACCGTGCCGTGTAAGTTTTGCGGGTCAAAGCGGATGATGAGTTTTTTACCTATGTACTGGTAGAGTTCGTCGCAGTGGTAGCGGTTTTCTTGGTTCGCTATCTTGCCGCCCGCCTTAAGCGTAAACATGCCTTGCTTAGACACTTTTGCGGTTTCCGCGCTGAGTAAAAACATACGCTTTTGCTCATTGGTTGCGGTGCGCACCGTGGCGCGCGCATAATCACGTTCGAACACTTCATCGAATGACATAACCCCGCCGCAAAGCTCGGTCTGGCGGTTGGCGCGAGCGTTATACATCTGTACGCCTTGCTCTAAGATTTCCAAAAACTGCGCTAAAGGGATCGCCGTTTCGCCGTAGTTGTCTGGCTTGGCGGATGGGTTCGGCCCGGTATAAGCGCCCGCCAGTGTCGGGTGCTTATCCACGAACTCCTCTAAGCCGCCATTACCAAAGGCGCGCTCTATAGGTTTTGCTTGGCCGTGTCCCTTACCTAAAATTACCGTTGTCCAGTGCAGCTTGATACCCAGCGTTGGGATTAATCCAACTGGATCATCGGCTTTTACTTTAAAGCGGTAGCGGTTAGCTACGCCGCCCGTAAGCCATTTATTGGCCGCTGCGCGGGTGTTATCGATGGTGACATCTTGGGGGATTCCGTAGCGCTCGATGGTATCGAGTAAAGATAAGCGAATGGTGTCTGAATTTTCGCTTATATCGGTGCGGTAAGAGGTGATCTTGCGGGTGCGGACATCTTGCCAGAACCACGTCACCGGGCGGCGGATTTCACCATTCGGCCACTTAACAAAAACGTTGTGCTTGTAGCCATCGCCGTTTATCCAGCTTGCGGCCTCGATATCAAAGACGGTGCGCTGCTGTGGCGGGTACATCATCATTAAAGCGTGCTCGCCTTCGCGGTGAAGCGTTATTGCTTCGGCTGAAACTGTCGCCAATAGGCGCTGGCGAAAACAATTTTTGCGCGGCAGAACCCAACCTTTTTGGGGGGCAAGGGCTTCTAAGCGGTAATAGCAGGCCGCATAACTTGGTTTTTCCGGGCGCAGGTAATCGGCTTTGAAAAGCTCCCACGCTTCCTCGGGGATATCAGCACGGCGGCGGCGGCCTAAGTGTTTGTTAGAAATGTTGTGTGTAGGAATTAGCGCGGCCAGCCAATCGTCTTCGTGAATGCCCGCGGTCGCTTGAACTGCTCTGAGCACTGTATTTCGGCCAACGTTGTATTCCTTAGCTATGGCGAGGTAGCTTTCTACTTTTTGCGCGCCAGCCTTAACAAGTGCGTGCCATGCTTTCACAAGCTCGAGACGCTTATAGGCTTTCGCTTGGGCCTTTTCACCGCCTTGTTCCCACTTATACCAAAACGATTCTTTGCTATAAGTTTCAACGGGAGGCTTTGGCAAGTCGAGCACCTTGTTATCAACCAACACTTTACCTAGTTTTTTAAACAGCGCGGGCAAGCACTCTTTAGGCAGTGAGTCAATGTGGTATTCGTAAGCGCGGCCTTTTACTCCCCCAACCTTACGCCTTTCCCACCCCTCAGCTTTGGATTTTTTTTGTATAGCACTCAGAGTGTGAGGCAATGCGGGAAGCCCTATGAGCCCGGATAGCTGAATCCACATAAGCCCCCCTAGTAGCGACTAGGCCAGATAATCTCAGGTGAAACCCCTAAGGCTTGCGCAATAATTCGCTGGCCTTTGGGATATCTAAGGCGGAATACATTACTTAGAGTGTTGGGCGCTAAGCCTTGCTCTCTGGATAGATCCCGTAATGTCAACCCTTTTTTATTTAAGGCTGCTTTTATGTCGGCGGGGTGCCAATCTGTACATGAATGGCTATTAACTATTTTAATTGTAGGCACTTTGTGCGACCCTCTTTGGTTTATTTTTAGGGTTGTAACGGCTAAATGTTACAACTACGGAATTAAATATAGATTAAACGGAAGCTAAACGGAAGGGATTCCGTTTAAAAAATTTATAATCTCGACTAAATTGTTGATTTTACTGGGGTAATAATTAAACGGATAGGATTCCGTTTAATTGAGGTTTAAGCGGAATGAAAGACTGGTTTACGTTAAAGGAATTAGTAGGGGCTCCCGGGCTCCCTGCGACGGATAACGCCATACTGAAAAAAGCAAAAAAAGAAAATTGGAAAAGGCGAAAACCTCCCGGTGTAAAGGGCCGCTTGCATGAGTACGCATTCGATAGCCTCCCCGTAGATACGCGGGCGTACCTACGGGGAGGGGAGTCAGAGACTCGGGAAGAAGTTCGAAGCTCATCATTTAGCGATGAATCATCGGAAGGTATGATCCCTATCTATGACATAGCCGCTTCCGCCGGGCCGGGCCGCGTAGTCGAGAATTACCTTGATAAGCAATTGGTGACAATGGAACCGGAGCTATTAAAAGGGGTTGTTACACATGGCCAAAAGCTATTTATAATGTCTGTCGGTGGCGACTCAATGGAGCCGACCCTCTACGACGGTGACTTTATGCTTGTTGCCGAACACATAGGCCAGCAGTTACCGCTTAAGGGCGGCATTTATGTGTTTAGGTTTCATCATGAAGTAATGGTTAAGCGTCTTGATTTTGATACAGATACTCGAGTGTTAACCGTTAGAAGCGACAACCCGGACTACTCAACAAAACATCTAAAGGGCTCTGATTTGGAATCAATATCCATAATTGGGGAAGCCGTGAGAGTTATTGCTAAAATTCGAAAGCACCAAGGGGCGGTTGAACCAGTGTCAAACCGAACAAGCCCCGCCAAACTTAGCGACCATGTATGCAAATGCGGGGACGACTGCGACCAAGACTGCGCCGCTTAAAGTCAGTTTAAAGAGCTTTTAAAATGCTTGGTGAATTACTGGGTCTTTCCCAGTTCTACTGATCCATTTTTAGCTTCGGGCTCTTTTTTACCACTTCGAATCGTCGGAGAGTATGCCGATGGTCGATCGCCACGAAGCCCGTTATGTAAGGGGCTTTTCCCGTTTAATTCCAATAAATTCCGTCTAATCCCGGGTTACCACTTCAATTGATCCTCTACAGTCGAAGCCACACAAATTGCCCAAGGGACAGTGATTCAATTTGCGCTAGAAACCTATCGCCGCCGTAAGCCAAAAATGAGCGGGGTAGCAATTTGTCACTTTATTACCCACGTGCCAGATATTAAGTGGGGAGTGGTCGATTTTTATGGTGAAAAGAAAATTAGTTTTGATTATCTAAAACGAACCTACCAACCGTTGCTACCAAGTTTGCAGTTTGAAAAGCGCCGATGGCAAGCGGGTGAAGTATTTTCGGCCAGCTTGTGGGTAGTGAATGACTACCAACATGCCTACCAGCAGTTAAGTTATGAGTGGCAAGTTGTCTATCAAGGGCAGGTTTGTGCCAGCAACTGTATTAACTTGGATGTGCTGGCTGACAGCTCGGCTAAATTTTCTGAGCTGGAATGGCGCTTACCGAACGATGCAAGCGGCGAATTTGAAGTGAGATTGGCGCTAAAAAATCAACAGGGAGAAAGTTTAGCAAGCAATGCTTACCGCTTGTTAGTGGGTGACCAGCTTACCGCCAAACAGCAACGTTTGGCCTATTTAGCCGAGGCACAAGCGCGCCTAGATAAATATGGCCACAGTGTTTACCGTTACTGGCCAGAGATGTGGGAGTTTAAATAAGCTTGCATATGGCATGGGCTTAAATTAGCTGTTCTTAGTGAGAGAGATGTGGCTTTTTAAGCCTAAGTTACAACCACAGCGGTGAGCCTTCATCGCTGTGGTTTTAGCGAGCGACTAACAACCCAATTGCTGAGTGATCTGCTTGGCAGTCGCTTGGGCTTTGCTTATTAGCTCTGAGCTTTCCGAGTACTCATCTGTAGCAGTTGAGTTGAGCGTCGTTATGGCTAAAGAGGCGATCACTAAGCCTTCTGGCTCTCCCACCAATACTGCAGATTCATATACCCCTTTTGTGAGCTCATTGGCAGCAGAGTAGGTTCCGTTTTGCTTGATTAAAGCGAGTTGCTGAATGAACAGTTTGCGTTGCGCGGCTTTCATTTGTTGGTAGTGCTGGTCGCGCTCCAAAATCATTGCTTGTACATCGGGCTTACTGTTCGCCAGCAATACGCGTCCAGAGGCGGTGGCGCTGGTAGGAAAAAGTGAACCTTCGGCAATATTAATCGACACTGGATCGTGGCTTTGAGCATGAACTATCACCATGGCTTGGCTTTGATACAACATGCTTAGATGGCAAGAGTGACCAGATGAAAAAGCCAAGTCTTCCATGTGCGGCAGGGCGCACTGGCGCATTTTATCAATTGGAGAGATGCGGCGAGACAGGTTGTAAATTTTTAACGAGGCGCGGTATTTGCCTGATACCTCATCTCTAATTAAGTAGCCTCTTGCTTCTAAACCAACCAATACGCGATAGATTTCGTTGGCGCCTCTAGCAAGTGCTGTGGCTATCTCGGTTTGAGATTTTGGCAATTCTTGGCTAACCATGTATTCCAAAATATCTAAGCCTTTATCTAGCGCAGGCACAGCGTATTTGTTAGCAGCAGGCGATTTCTTATCCATTCGTCGTTTAACTTTTACAACCCAAAGTTTGCCTATGTTAACAGCGAGCTGATTTAAAGAAAAATAATCGCAGCTTTAGTGGTTGAGCTGATTTTTGTTGTGTAACAGCGAGTTGTTTAAACAGCCTTATGAGGCGCGTTTAATTATTAGCTTCGTTTTTGTTTATCCAGAAATAAGTATCTGCGTAGCATGCTTATATTTGTGCTTAAAAAATTGGGCTAGTCGGAGTATCCTAAAAGCACTTTTGGCCTGCCTTTTTCTCGCATTATCTATTGCAGGCCATCCCCTAAGGTTTGATTAAGCAGTAAGGCAGTATGAGTCCCAAGAAGCCCGATAGCTCGGCCAAAAAGCCAAGCCCCAAAAAAGCCTCGGCAAAGAAGCCGGCTAGCAAAAGTAAACGTACTCCAGCTAAAAAGACCACTAAACCGCGCTCAAGCGCCAAAAAAAATACCAAGCCTTCATGGGGAAAACGCTTGTGGGGCATTAGTTGGAAGCTAGCATTAGTTGGCATTGTCATTATGGTTGCTTGGGGTGTGGTACTAGACAGTAAAATTCAGCAGCGTTTTACTGGCGATAAGTGGCAACTGCCGGCAGCGGTGTATGGCCGAGAGCTACAGCTCTATCCTGGTTTACGCCTAAGCAGAAAAGAGCTGCAAGATGAGTTGGCGTTACTAAATTATCGCAAAGTAAAACGCGCTAAACGTGGTGGTGAATATGCGGTATCGGAAACCAAAATTGAGGTAGTACGTCGCCAATTTGAGTTTGCCGACGGGGTAGAGCCCGAGTTGCCGATGCTGCTCACTTTTAGCCCTTCACGTTTGGCTAAAATTCAGCACCGTGATACCGGCGAAGAGATTGCTCAAACCCGACTTGACCCAGTATTGCTTGAACGCCTGAATGTGACAGAGCAAGAAGACCGGCTATTTGTGCCTTTAAATGATATTCCAGCAAGCTTAAAGCAGGCCTTGATACTTACCGAAGATCGCCAGTTTTATGAGCATGACGGAGTGTCCCCCATGGCGATTGCTCGCGCTCTAGTGGTGAATTTGCGTGCCGGACGCACGGTACAAGGCGGCAGCACGATTACTCAACAGTTGGCTAAAAACTTCTTTTTAACGCGCGAACGTACCTTATGGCGTAAGTTGCAAGAAGCCTACATGGCGCTATTAATAGACTTTCGTTACAGCAAAGATGAGATTTTAGAGAGCTACTTTAACGAAGTGTACCTTGGGCAAAATGGTAGCAATGCGGTGCATGGTATTGGCCTCGCCAGTTATTTCTATTTTGGTCGCCCAGTAAATGATTTATCGGTGGAGCAAGTGGCCTTGTTAGTGGCCATTATTAAAGGCCCTTCATATTACGATCCATGGCGCCATGAACAGCGCGCGATAAATCGTCGTGACTTGGTTTTACGCATACTAGCCGAAGAAGGTGAATTGTCGGCCGAGCGTTATCAGCTGGCTGTGAAAAAACCATTAGGCTTGAGCAAGCGTGGCAGTATGGGCTATCAGAAAACGCCAGGCTTTGTATCGCTGGTTCGCCGAGAGCTGCAGCAGCATGCTAACAACTGGCGTAATTACAACGGTGTGAAGGTATTTACTACGCTGGACCCGCTATCACAACGTCATGCTCAAAGCGCCGCGCAAAATGTTTTAGAGCAGCTAGACAAGGGGGCGAAAAAGCAATTGCAAACAGCCATGGTGATTAGTGAACGCCATACTGGCGCGATCCGCGCGCTAATTGGCGGCAGAGAAAAGAATAACCAAGGGTTTAACCGGGCATTGGATGCGCGCCGCCAAATTGGCTCCTTAGTTAAACCTTTTGTCTACCTCACCGCGATAGAGCAAGGACATCAATTAGGTGAATTGTTAGAAAACAGCCCCTTGGCGGTGCCTTTAGATGATGGCACCAATTGGCAGCCTAACAACTACGATAAGAGCTTTAGTGAGCCTGTGATGTTAGTACGTGCCTTGGCAGAGTCACTTAACGTACCTACGGTGCGCTTAGGCCTTGAAGTGGGGGTCGATTCAGTCGTTGATACCTTAAAGTTGGCTGGCTTGGAGGAGAATACTCGCCCTTATCCGTCGATACTTTTAGGAAGCTTAAGCCTGTCGCCATTTCAAATGGCACAGCTTTATCAAACCCTAGGTGGGGACGGTGAATATCGCCCACTTTATGCCGTGCACCAAGTGAACGACGGTCAAGGCAACGTATTGTATAAAGCTGATAATGACGCAGAGCGCCGCTGGTCTGAAATGGCCAACTTTCTCACGCTGTATGGCATGAGCCAAGTGACTCGCAGTGGCACTGCGCGCTCGCTCAAGTGGCGCATTCCTAAGGTTGATTTGGCGGGCAAAACGGGCACCACTAACGATTTGCGCGACAGTTGGTATGTGGGCATAGACCAGCGAGAGATTGTTACGGTTTGGGTTGGGCGAGACGACAATAAGCCCGCAGCAGTTACCGGTTCTTCAGCGGCATTACCAGTGTATGCGGCATATCTCAAAACCTCGTATCCACAGTCGCTACGAGCCATGCAACCCGATAATCTTAGCTGGGTACATTTTGCCAAAGCGAATGGGCATCCAACTTCTGCCGGCTGTGGTGAAACAAGCTTACTGCCTGCACCTAGCAGCCAAGCTGAATTAGCCGAAGGCTGTGTGCAACAAAGTGCAACTAAGGCCAAAACGTGGCTACAAAGTTTATTTAATTAAGGATCTGGAATGTTACAAGCAAACCAAGCGCAAATTATGTTGCAGCTACAAGACAACATGAACGCCAAAGTGAACCCAGAGTGGCTAACTACTCGTTCGCCATTTTTGCGTGCGGTAGTTATTGAAGGCGCAGAAGCTATTGAGCATCACGGTTGGAAGTGGTGGAAGAAACAAGACTGCGACCTAGAACAGCTACAAATGGAGCTAGTAGATATTTGGCACTTTGTATTGTCTGAGTTACTGCTGCAATCAGATGGCGAACATGCTCCCGCTCAAGCTTACATTTTCGAGAATATTGAGCAAAGCACTGTGCAGTTTGATGGCAAACAATGGCAGTTTAGTCAGCTTAATTTATTAGAAAAGCTTGAATTGCTTATTGGTTTAGCTGCCGCTAAACGCACCAGTATTGGCTTGTTCTCGGCTTTGTTGGTGGATTGTAAGATGAGCTGGCTGGATCTTTATCAGCAATACGTGAGCAAAAACGTGCTTAATTTCTTCCGCCAAGATAATGGATACAAACAAGGTACTTACCGCAAAGTGTGGGATGGCAGAGAAGATAACGAGCATTTGGTTGAGCTAATGGCTAACTTAGATGCTTCGGCATTAAGTTTTCAAGACGACTTGTATCAAGCCTTACATCAACGCTACGGCCAATCTAAATAATGTAGCATTTGCTGCAATGTGGCGCAGTTTTGCGCCACATGTGAGTGCATTCGCATTGTGCAACAACTTCTCATTTTGTTGGCTTCATTATAAAAAACTAAATGCATGCGTATTTTATAGATATTTTCACTATTGGTAGGCTTTTCATTAGCTTGAAACTGGAATTTTTAGTCTAATCAAAAAAGATATCAAAATTGGCCTCGTTATTGCTCCTTAGTATTTGTGTGGTTAACAGATGAACTTCACATTCACAATTTAAGTAGTAGAGGTAAATATTATGGCTGTTTCAAGTTTTAGAGGTGCATCAGGTGCGAGTTTTTGTCCAAGTAAGTCGAGCGATAAACGAACTCGCAACAATGCTAAATAATCTTTCATTCAGTGATTGTTTAGTTGTTTAAAAGCGCTTAATAATCTTAAGCGCTTAATCTCTACCCCGCATTTAAATCTCACGTGTCTTATTTTTTCTGTATCTAACTGCTAGAAAAACCGTAACTTTTCCTTTTTCTCTCACTTTTTTCTAAAAAAATTTAAATTTCTTTGAAATAACCTAGTAGACAGCTAGGTCTTCTTGGTCATGGCTATACAGAGTTAAGCCATTACTAGGAGAAATAAAATGAAAGCCGTTATGTCAGCAATGTTAAGCGTAGTTTTTGGTTCGTTCTTAATGTTTAGCGCTGCGAGTCAGGCGGCGGTTGGTCCCCTAAATGGGGCGCAAGGAAGCACTAATATCGGTACCAGTGGAATAGACCGTCATACCTGTCAACGCGAAGCATTACGTGGCGAAGTACAGTCGCCGTTTTGTTAAGTAGATAAGTTTTAGGAGAATGATGATGAAAGCGTTAACCACCAGTTTAGTTAGTGTAGTGTTTGGTTCAGCCTTAATGTTTAGTGCAGCAAGCCAGGCTTCTTTTACCCCAGCAAATAGCGCGCAAGGTAGCGTGCAAATAGGTACTAGCGGTATCGACCGTCATACCTGTCAGCGTGAAGCGCTGCGCGGCGAAGTTCAATCGCCATTTTGTTAATAATTAGGGAAGGAGAAGAATGATGAAAGCATTAAGTTCAGCAATATTGAGTGTAGTGTTTGGTTCTGCCTTGATGTTTAGCGCAGCTAGCCAAGCCTCATTTACCCCAGCAAGTAGTTTGCAAGGTAGTGTGCAAATAGGCACTAGCGGTAATGACCGCCATACCTGCCAGCGTGAAGCCTTGCGTGGCGAAGTGCAATCACCTTTTTGTTAAGCACTGAGAATACTAAAAAAGGCGATGTAGATTTACATCGCCTTTTTTAATGGGGAGTTTAATACCAATCACACCCAGTAAGTGATCAGAAATAACTCAGGAAAAATACTCGAGAATAAGGCAGGATTTTTCGACAAGTTGTTATTCTACAATCAAAAATTCTAACGTAATTATCGAGTACTTTGACTAGATAGAATGAACAGTTACTTAGTTCGATTAGCATAAGCACCTGGACGACAGCGATCGCTAAACTGGGTTTGCTCAAAGTACTCTACAGGGAGGCTTAGTTCAGCCTGATGGTGATTTAGCTGGTTATTGCGCTTGCTGGTAAAGCGATAAACGTTATTGCTAGTGCTGCTGGCAGTGTTACTTTGAAAAACAGTTTCTTTTTGGACGGCTTCAAACATGACGAACTCCTAATTAATAGTCCGCGCCTTTAGGCGCTTTAGCGGTATTTGTTAGCCGCCCGCAAGTTGGCGATTAAATCGGCGGCAGAGTTAATTTATTCTTTAGCCGTCTAGATGTCTAATTTTATTTTGCTACATGTCATAACTAGCAGTTATTTATCGCGCCACAGGGTAAACTATCTGCTTACTTATTAAAGGTGCTTGTTTAATGCTGAAAGTGTTCTACCTGTTAATTGCATGGCTAGCGGTATTGCTGGGCACGGTAGGTATTTTTTTGCCTTTGCTGCCTACTACGCCTTTCATCTTATTAGCCGCGGTTCTATTTTCTAAAAGCTCTCCTCGGTTTGCTGCTTGGCTTGAGCAGCATCGCACTTTTGGTCCTTTATTAAATGATTGGCAGCAACATGGTGTGGTAAGCCTTAAAGCAAAGTGCAGTGCTACCCTTATGGTGGCTATTTCGGCGGGTTTAATGTTGTGGATGGAGGTCCCTTGGTTTGCTCGTATTGCCGCAGGTACATGTCTGTTAGCAGTGATGGTTTTTCTTTGGACTCGACCTTCAGTAAAAAATTCTTCCCGCTAAGTTATTGCTTACTATACTCATTTTGTGAATTTTAAAATCATCAATAAGAGTCGGGATATGAAAAAACATATTTGTTTGTTGTTAGGCTTTATTGCTGCTGGGGTACAAGCTGGTAATGGCACCGAAGTGGCGAATATAAATTGTAATGGCACTTGGATACGCTCGGGTACCGATAAGCTGGAGTTAATTAGTGCTTGTGGCAAGCCTGAATATGAAGAAGTAGTAAGCGGCGATAACTTCAATAAGTTAGAAGGTGTGCTCTATAACATTAAAGGCAAGAAATACGTGGTGTATCTAAAAACCGGCCAGGTAGTAAAAATTGAATGGCTAAGGTAAAGCCGCACTCTTGGGCAAGTGCGGCAATCCAGCTTATTTTAACTTGGCAAAACAACGCTCTGCTGCAGCAATAGTGGCATCAATATCTGCTTCGCTGTGAGCAAAAGAAGTGAATGATGCTTCAAACGCTGACGGGGCTAAGTAAACGCCTTCTTCCAGCATTAAGTGGAAGAACTTTTTGAAACGTTCTGCATCACAGGCGCAAGCTTGGGCGAAGTTAGTCACGCTGCTTTCTTCGGTGAAAAAGAAGCCTAGCATTGCGCCTACTTGATTAACGGTTAATGGAATGCCTTGGCGATCTGCCGCCGCTTTAAGGCCTTTGGCCAAGCGCTCAGTGATTACATTTAGGTGTTGATGAACCGCAGGATCTTTTAGGGCATTAAGTGCTGCTAGACCAGCCGCCATAGCAATAGGGTTACCCGATAAAGTACCCGCTTGATACACCGGACCAACAGGCGCTAAGTGATCCATAATTTTTTGGCTGCCACCAAAAGCGCCTACAGGCATGCCGCCGCCAATCACTTTTCCTAAACAAGTTAGATCGGGTTTTACCCCATAATGAGCTTGTGCTCCGCCTAATGAAACTCGAAAGCCAGTCATTACTTCATCAATAATAAATACCGCTTGGTATTTATCACAAATGGCGCGTAGCCCTTGTAAGAAGCCGTCTACAGGAGGGGTACAGTTCATGTTACCTGCCACTGGCTCCACAATGATACAAGCAATGTCTTCTGGGTATTCGGCAAATAAAGCTTCAACCGAGGCTAAATCATTATAGGTGGCAGTAAGCGTATGTTGAGCAAAGTCGGCTGGAATACCCGGCGAGCTTGGTTGGCCAAGGGTTAATGCTCCAGAGCCCGCTTTAACCAGCAATGAGTCGGCATGGCCGTGGTAGCAACCTTCAAACTTAAGAATTTTGTTACGGCCGGTGTAGCCACGAGCAAGGCGAATCGCGCTCATGGTGGCTTCGGTGCCCGAGTTAACCATACGCACTTGGTCCATTGATGGCACCAATTCGCACACTAGATTAGCCATATCGATTTCAGCAGCGGTAGGCGCACCAAAACTCAAGCCTTTAGCGGCTGCATCAACAACAGCTTGGTGAATCGCAGGGTGGTTATGACCCAAAATCATTGGGCCCCATGAGCCCACGTAATCGATGTAGCTGTTGCCATCGGCATCATAGATGCGTGCGCCGTCGGCTCGTTCAATGAAAACCGGTGTTCCACCTACGCCATTAAAGGCACGAACTGGTGAATTAACGCCACCAGGAATAGTTTGCTGGGCTTGGCTAAAAAGTTGTTCTGAACGAGACATAAAGCATCCTTTAAAATCTGAGTCACGCGCCACAAAGGCAGTAAATTGCGCTCACTATAACAAATAATCTATAGCCAAGTAATAATGCGTAGAAGCTGCATTTGAGCGCTGGTTCAGCTTGCAGGCTGTAGCTATTTAAACTAAACAATTGGGCTACGTTATCTAACTCGTTTCACCGGCAGAAAGTTAGTGCTATCGCAGAGAACTAACTGTAGTTTGTTGCCGAGGGGAAATCTGGGTAAACTGTCGTCTTTTCGCGACAGGTGTATACAAAGTGGCAAAGCCAAAGTTGTTAGTTGTAAGTTTAATCGGTGCCTTGGCTTTAACCAGTGTGTATGGTTTATCGGTTGTTGTTGAAGAAAAAGATCAACTAATTAGCCAATTAAAACAGCAGCTTAGTAACTCTCTTGAAAGCCAGTCGGTATTACAACAACGTTTATCGATGGTGCGCCTAGAGCAAGATACCAGTTTGGCGGAGTTAGCTCAGTTAAAACAAAGCATTAATCAACTGACCGAGCAAAAGCTTGCCTTAACTGAAGAGCTGTTGGTGTATAGAAAAATCATGGCCCCAGAAAAACAAGCTGGCGGCATGAAAATTGAACAACTAAACATTGAACCCATGCTTAGCCCCAACTATTACCGAATGCAGGTATTGTTGATGCAAGTAGCGCGAAACAAGCGTTGGTTAAGTGGGGAACTGCAGTTAGTGGTGGTGGGTAGTCAGAACCAAGAACCAGCGCAATATAATTTGGCAGACTTACAAAGTGAGGCCACTCCTTTAGCGTTTAAGTTCCGTTATTTTCAAGAAGTGAATACCGACATTAAGTTGCCCGAAGGCTTTAAAGCAGAGCGGATTGAGCTTACCGCTAAAGTTAAGGGCAATAAATGGAACAAAAAAGCCGAGATTATTTACAAACAAAATTGGCCTGTAGAATAAACACTTGGTGATGGCTTAGGGCTATGGGTAAACCCTCTTAGGATAATACTTGAACAAATTACTCGGGTATTAGATAATCTGCGCCAGTTAACATTTTTAAGGAATAGATTGTGTCAGAACAAGCTGTAACTGAACAAGCCGCATTTCCAATTCAATTTACCGACGCCGCAGCGTCGCGAGTAAAAGAGCTAGTTGCTGAAGAAGAGAACCCAGCGCTAATGTTGCGTGTCTATGTCACAGGCGGTGGTTGTTCTGGTTTTTCTTACGGATTTACCTTCGATGAAAAAGTAAATGAAGGTGATACCTTAGTAGAAAAACAAGGTGTATCAATGGTTGTAGACTCAATGAGTTTGCAATATCTAGTGGGTGGTATCGTAGATTTCACCTCCGGCCTAGAAGGTTCACGCTTCCTAGTGAACAACCCTAATGCTAGTACAACCTGTGGTTGTGGTTCATCATTTAGCATCTAAGCTGGTTAGCAAAACACCATACAATTGTATCTTTTTGTAAGCCACCGTCTGGTGGCTTCGTTATTTTTCATACTTAGCTAACGCTTTGTAGCAAATTTGTCAGTAGTCTTCGGCAAAGCATATAGATTGTTTGCACTAACTTGTATACTGATTCACTTACTTGAATCATCGACAGGGAGTGTTTGATTGTGTCTGTTGCCGTAAAACAGTTTTTTGCTGCTCGCCCATATATCCTTTCTATTTTTATTGTTGCTGTAGTGGTGTTTTGGATGCTCTCTGGTCAAATGACTAATGCAGATGAAGCCAAGGCTGAACCTGAGAAAGCCGCTCACAAGCTAACCCGCGTGCAAGTTAAAACCTACACTGCCGAGACCATTGAACGCAGCTTACATTTATACGGACAAACAGAGGCGCGCCGTCAAAGTGTTATCTCTGCCGAAGTATCTGGTCGTTTGTTGGAGTTTTTGGTTGCCGAAGGTCGGCCAATTAAAAAGGGCCAAGCCCTTGCTCGTTTAGATATTCAAGATCGACGTTCGCAGCTACTGCGTGCCGAAGCCTTGTTAGAGCAACGCACCATTGAGTATGCCGGGGTTAAGGCTCTTAGCAAGCAAGGTTTCCAAGGTAAAGCGCGCTTAGCAGAGGCCAAGGCGGCGCTGGTGGATGCAGAATCCAATGTTAAATCGCTTAATTTAGCCATTGATAACACGCTGGTATTAGCCCCATACAACGGTATTTTTGAAGAAAATATTGTTGAGGCGGGTGCTTATCTAGGTATTGGTGACCCCATCTTAAGGCTTGCCGATACTCAGCAACTATTGGTGCGTACTGATGTGTCTGAGCGCGATATCTCGCAGCTTTCTTTGGGTGAAAAAGCCTACGTAAACTTGGTTACTGGAGAAGAAGTTGAAGGGACCATCGACTTTATTGCTACCTTGTCTGATCCCAATACCCGAACCTTTAAAGTAGAAGTGTTGCTAGATAATCGAAAACAACAGTTGATGGCGGGTGTAAGTGCCGGTGTGCGCTTCCCGCTTGAAGAGGTAGAGGCAATTAAAGTTAGCCCTGCAGTATTAGCCTTAGATGAAGAAGGTAATTTAGGGGTTAAAACCGTTGTGGATGATGTAGTGCAGTTTGTACCTGCTAGTTTAGTGCGCTCAGATCCCGACGGTGCCTGGTTATCTGGCTTTAGTGGTGACAACGATGTGATTATTTTAGGCCAAGGTTTTGTGCGCGAAGGCGATAAGGTTGAGCCTGTCACCAAAGCGGAGTTGTTAGCGCAAGAGAGGGCTGAATAATGCACGCTTTTATTGAAGCCGTTTTATCGCGAACTCGAACCGTACTGTCTATTTTACTGTTCTTGTTTGTTGCCGGCATTATCACCTACAACAACATTCCTAAAGAATCGGATCCCGATGTAGAGATCCCGGTTATTTACGTATCGATCCCACACGATGGGATTTCGCCTCAAGATGCTGAGCGCTTGTTACTGCGCCCTATGGAGCAGGAATTACAAGGTTTAGAAGGCATTAAAGAAATGACCGCCACTGCCAGTGAAGGTCATGGTTCGGTGGTGCTGGAGTTTATTGTTGGGGTTGATATCGACCAAGCCTTGTCGGATGTGCGGGCTAAGGTGGATCAAGCCAAACCTAAGCTGCCTGCCGGTGGCGATGAGCCAGAGGTGCATCAAGTAACCTTAGCCACAGAACAGCCTGCTATTACGGTGTTGTTGTCGGGTGACTTGCCACAACGTGCCTTACTAACGATTGCTCGAGACCTGCAAGATCAAATGGAAACCATGAAGCAGGTATTAGAAGTTAACATTGGTGGAGACCGTGAAGACTTTTTGGAGATTACGGTAAACCCGCTTTTGATGGAGTCTTACGGTTTAGACCAAGCCGATATCTACAACTTGGTAAGCCGAAATAACCGTTTGGTTACAGCGGGTACACTTGATACCGGCAATGGCCGTTTTGCGGTAAAAGTACCTGCGGTATTTGAGAACGTTAAGGATGTTATTGAGCTGCCAATTAAGGTAGATGGTGATCGCATTGTTACCTTTGGTGATGTGGCCTCCGCCAGACGTACCTTTAAAGATGCCAGTACTTACGCGCGGGTAAACGGTAAGCCCACCATCTCTTTAGAAGTGAGCAAACGCCCCGGCGAAAACCTGATTGAAACCATTGAACAGGTAAAAACGCTCATTGCTCAAGAACAAGCATTTTGGCCAGATTCGGTGATTATTGATTACGCCGGTGACAAATCTAAAGACATTCGCACCATGCTGTCAGAGCTGCAAAATAACATTCTATCTGCAGTCTTGTTGGTGGTGGTGGTGATTATTGCGGTAATGGGCGTGCGTTCATCTCTGTTGGTGGGAATAGCTATTCCCGGCTCATTTTTGGCTGGTATTTTAATGCTGTCTTTAGGCGGGCTTACTATCAACATGGTGGTGTTGTTTTCGCTGATTATGGCGGTGGGAATGCTGGTGGACGGAGCCATTGTGGTTACCGAGTTTGCCGATAGGCAAATGAGCGAAGGCGTTCCTCGCCATCAAGCATACTCGCTGGCCTCACAGCGCATGTCGTGGCCAATTATTGCATCAACTGCAACTACCTTAGCGGCGTTTGCTCCCTTATTGGCATGGCCAGGCATGGTGGGGCAGTTCATGGGTTACTTGCCCTTAACTTTGATTGCGACCTTAAGTGCTTCCTTGGTGATGGCGTTAATCTTTGTACCTTCTTTGGGCAATATTTTTGGTCGCCCACGTAAATTAACTGCCAAGCAGCAACAGGCACTAATTAAAGCGGATAAAGGCGAATGGCAAGGCCTTGACGGGTTTACCGGTGTGTATTTACGGGTATTGCACAAAGCAGTAAATGCACCGCTGCGGGTGCTGGGTTTGGGCATTGTTATTGCGATTGCAGTAATAATGGCTTATTCCAGTGCTGGTAAAGGGGTCGAGTTTTTTCCTGAAGTAGAGCCAGTGGGTTACAACATTATCGTTCGCTCGCACGGTGATTATTCTACCGATGAAAAGCTACAAGTAATGCTTGAGGTTGAGCGCCGCATCATTGATTTAGAAGACTACGATACTTTGTACACCAAAGTAGGTGGCGATCAGCTAGGGGATATTCGGGTTAATCTTAAAGATTGGAATGAACGTCGACCAGCTAACGAAATTATTGAAGACATGCGTTCACGCTTAGCGCCTATTGCCGGCTTAGAAATTGAGTTTCGTAAAGACAAAGCGGGACCGCCGGCAGGCAAAGATTTACAGCTTGAGTTGAGCTCTCGTTTTCCCGAGCGCTTAGAACCCATGGCCAAGAAAATTCGAGAGTTGGTGAATGACAACCCGCATTTTGTTAATGCCGAGGACTCTACTACCAAACCCGGGATTGAGTGGCAGCTTAAGGTTGACCGTGCCAAAGCCGCTCGTTTTGGCGCCGATGTTACTTTGCTAGGCAATACCGTACAGTTTGTGACTAATGGCCTAAATATTGGTGATTATCGCCCCGATGATGTAGACGATGAGCTAGAGATCCGAGTGCGTTTTCCAGAAGAGAATCGCAGTATTAGCCGCTTGAGTGAGTTACGGGTGAAAACGGCTTATGGCTTAGTACCTATTACTAATTTTGTAAGCTTAGAAGCTAAACCAAAACAAGATGTGATCAACAAGGTGGATGGTCGCCAAGTACTAACCGTAAGTGCCGATGTAGCGGCGGGGCAAAACTTAAGTATTGAGTTACCTAAGATTCAAGAACAACTTAAGCAGCTTGAGCTTGATCCCTTGGTTGATATTAAACTGCGTGGCCAAAATGAAGACCAACAAGAGAGTATGGCGTTTTTAGGCAGAGCGTTTATGGTGGCGCTATTTGTGATGGGTTTGATTCTTATCACTCAATTCAATAGCTTTTACCAAGCCTTGTTAATACTCTCGGCAGTATTGTTCTCAACCATTGGTGTATTGCTTGGCTTGTTAATCGCTGGGCAAGCATTTGGCATTATTATGAGCGGTTTGGGGGTAATTACCTTAGCGGGGATCGTGGTGAACAATAACATTGTGTTGATTGATACCTACAACGTTCTGCGTCGCCAAGGCATTGCTGCTCAAGAAGCTATTATGCGTACCGGTGCACAGCGTTTACGCCCAGTAATGTTAACCACTATTACCACCATCTTAGGCTTAATGCCCATGGTATTGGAGCTGAACATTGATGTGTTTGAGCGCAGCTTTGAAGTAGGTGCGCCTTCTTCTCAGTGGTGGTCACAACTGGCTACAGCGGTTGCTGGTGGCTTAAGTTTCGCAACACTGTTAACCCTTATTCTTACACCGTGTTTGTTAATGCTTGGCGCTAAGTTTAGCCGCAAAGATAAACAAGCTGCGATAGAAGAAGCGAAAGAGCAGGAGCTTTTGGGGGCTTAAAGCTCAAGGCAGTTGCAGACTGTTAGTCTAGCTTGTCAAAGAATCAAGGAGGGATGTTATCCCTCCTTTTTTATTTTGCGGGGTAAAGGGCGCCAAGAATGGCTGGGCGACTTGCTCCGGTTACCGAGCTGGCGTTGCCAGTTTGTTGTAGTTTAAAACAGCGTGCTAACCAAGCAAAAGCCATCGCTTCTAAGGCTTGTTCTGGAATGCCTAATTCTGAGGTGCGGCTGAGTGTTAACTTAGGCAATGCCCTAGTCAGCAATTCTAATAAAAAGCCATTTTTGTCTCCGCCGCCACATAGATACACCTTGCCCCTATCAGCATCAAATAACTCTTGAGCAATACTCTGAGCGCTTAGGTGGTGCAAGGTACATTGCACATCTACAGGTGCTATTTGGGCAAAGTCTGGCTGTGTAAGAAAGCTATCTAACCAAGCTAAATGAAAATACTCGCGACCAGTGCTTTTTGGGGCAGCTAAGGCAAAGTACTTATCTGCTAGCATTTGATCTAGTAAGTTTTGCTGGCAGCGGCCGCTTTTCCCCCACTGACCATTATCATCATAATCCGAGCCATTAGGGTGATGACGTTTAAAGTGTTGATCTAACAAAGTATTGCCTGGTCCGGTGTCATACCCCAATAAGCTTTGCTCTGGAACTAAGCGGGTAACATTGGCAATGCCACCTATGTTAACAATAAAACGAGCTTCATTAGCATGGCTGAATATTGCTTGATGAAAGGCTGGTACCAACGGCGCTCCTTGGCCACCTAGCGCCATATCTTTGTTTCGAAAATCTGCCACCACATCAATGTTGGTTTGTACTGCAATGTGGCTTGGGCTGCCAATTTGCAGGCTAAAGGCTAACTCGGGAAAATGGCGTATGGTTTGCCCGTGGCTGCCAATGACAGCAATGTCACTAGCCTTGAGTTTAGCCTGAGCAATAGCTTGAGTTGCGGTAGCTGCAAATAGCTGGGCAACCGCCACGCTAGCCTCTGCCATGGTGGCTAGTTCGTTGGCTGCGGGGCTGCATAAACCGTGTAGTTGCTCAAGTAAGGTTTGTGGTATTGCCTGTTGGCAATGGGCTAGCAGAGCAGGTGTTTGCGGGCTAAAATCAACCACCACGGCGTCTACGCCGTCCATGCTGGTGCCCGACATTAAGCCCACATAAATGTCTGTCATTTATTTACCTAATTCATGGCTAGCAATACTCGCTTGGTATTGTCTAGCTGCTTGATTCTGGCCTTAGCAATCGGCAAGAAAATGTCTTTTTGCTTACCTTTTAAAGGCGTAGATGTAGGCAGTTTCACGGTACGTGGGTTTTTGTGTACCCCGTGCACTAAAAATTCGTAGTGTAAATGAGGACCGGTTACTCGCCCTGTCGCACCAACGGTGCCAATTTTCTTGCCCTGTTTAACCCGCTGGCCAGTTTTTACGTAGCGCTTATGCAAATGTAAGTACTTGGTGACGTAGGCGCTGCTGTGCTGAATAAACACATAGTTGCCGTTGTATTTGCTGTAACCCGATTTAGTTACCCTGCCATCGCCGGCAGCTTGCACAGGCGTTCCCACTTTGGCCGCATAATCAATGCCGTTGTGAGCGCGCACTCTGCCGGTTACTGGGTGTAAACGGCGCGGGTTAAAGTTAGAGCTAATGTATTTGAAGTTAACTGGCGCGCGCAAAAAGGCTTTACGCATTGGGCGGCCTTCTGGGGTGTAATAGTTGCCATCTTCGTGACGAACCGCTCTAAATACATCACCTTGGTTAATAAACTCGGCGGCAATAATATCGCCGTTTCCTGCAAATTGACCGTCGATGTAGTGCTCTTCAAACAGCACCATAAAGCTATCATCTTTACGAATGTCTAAAGCAAAATCGATATCCCAGCCAAAAATAGCGGCTAGCGCCATAATTTGCCCTTGACTGAGTTCAGCACTAATACCGGCATTCCAGAAGCTTGAATTGATGGTGCCTTGGGCAAAATTAGTTCTTACTTCTAGCTCTTGGGTATCGACTTTTACCGCGAAACCATCTTGCTTATCTCGCTCAATAATCAGTGTTTGATGTTTCGATTGTGGATAATGTAGCTCCATTAATCGATCTTGGTCATCGAGATAAAAATCCAGCGTATCGCCAGGGTGAACCGTACGCAGCTTTCTTGCTTCCCCGCCTAGTTGGTCGATGTCGTGTAAAGTACGAGCACTTAAACCCACCCGCGAGAAAATAAGCGCCATGCTGTCACCCGATTTAACGGTTTGGCGTTTAAGGGTGTAGAAGTGCTCGGGTTCTTCGAGGGCTTGTTGCGGTTCTATCTCCAGTTGCAGGGGATAACGAACACCAAGGTTAAGTTCTTTGCCTTGCTGCAGTTGCGCGATTAACTCGGCGGCATCGCTGACCTTTACGGTATTATCGGTAGCGCTAGTTTGCGGATCTAATGAAGTTGATTCATCAACAGTTTGGGCGATTTCGTTTGCTGTATTAGCTGCTGCGGCAGGGGATTTAGCAGCAGTATCTATGGCTAAGTGTTGCTCTTCTGTTTGCTCAACCGCTTGGTTTGGAGAAAGCTCTGCTACTTGTTCAACAGCGGGTTGGCTAGCTGGTGTTTTCTCTTCTACTTGCTCATGCTGAATGGCTGTAGATTGTAGCTTGTCTAAGCTGGGCTCGTTGGTGCTGGTGGAGTCTGTTGGTCGCACTTCTTGGATGTTGTTGGCCTTGGCCGAAAGATCGATAGTTTGTCGCTGGCTAGCACTCACCGACTTTTTTTCACTCGGGATGAGCAGTGCGGCTATTACCAGCATTATGGCAACAAACAACAGTCGACGATGACGTTTAGGTAATAAGCTTTGCAATCTACTTCCAACATACAAACACAGTGATTACCGCGATTGTAGCCAGATGCTAGTAATAATGCCAGATTCAGCGGCGTAAGCCGTGAGCTAAATAGGCTACAGAGCAGTTGCTGACCAAATTGGCGCAAGCTGATTAATAGTAGTGCAAGCGATTGAATCAGTAACTTTTGCTTGTGCGAGGGCTTATCGAATGACTAAAGCATATTTGTTGGTTTGTTTGGGACTAAAAAAAGGTAAAGCGACATAAAATATCAAATACCTCTTTAGGGGGGGGGTTGTCTGTCGAAAATTTTATAAGATCTTTAGCTTGCTTAAAACTGGCACAACACTTTCATTACTTATATCGAAGATTTTTCTTCACTCGTATATGCTCTCGTCCCACTCAGTTTATCTGGGTGGGTTTTTTTTCGGCTTTTTTCCAGCATGCTACAAAGTTGCTTTAGGCTCTCTAGAGTTCGAAGTGTTAAGCGATGGGCCTTATCTGGGTCTAGATGGTAAATGTGTTGTTGCTGCACGGCTTGAAGCTGTGGCCATTGCTTCCAAGAGTGTTCAAATTGCCATTGGGCAATAATAATGGCTTGAGGATCAGCTTCTAGTACCCACTCTTCTGATAGCAATGGGTAGGGTGCCACCGCTTCGGCCATAATATTTTCCCCGCCACATAAGCGAATGCCATCATCAATCCAGCTTTTTGCAGAAATGCTACGCAGCGGCGTGTGCCACATCTGATAAAACACACTCACTTTGCTTTTAGATTGATACTGCTGCGCCAATTGAGCTAGCTGTTGCTCGGCAAACTGGCTTAAGCGTTGTCCGGTTTCTTGCTCACCTAAAATACTACCCAGCTCTGCCAGTTGTTTAGGTAGGGTGTCTAGCCGTTTGGGTTTAGACACAAATACCTGAATGTTTAAGGCGCGTAGTTTTTGCGACAAACCTCGCTGATTTCCTTGTTGCCAGACCAAAACTAAATCGGGCTTTAAAGAAATGATGCTTTCGAGACTAATGTATTGATAATTGCCAATGCGTGGCAGCGCTTTAGCGGCTTCTGGATAATCGGCATAATCTACTGTGGCAATCAGTTTATCACCGGCACCTAGGGCGTAAACTTGCTCGGTTAAATGTGGGGCTAAGGAGATAATGCGTTGCGGTTTAGCGTAAAGCGAAGTGCTGAAAAAGGTCGCTAACAATACGACGATGAGCTTAACGGTAATGGCTCTTTTAGCCTTAAAGATAGATAACACGCGCAAGGTAGATTGGACTAAGAATAAGTAGATACAGTAGCGCACTCATATTGAGTTTTAAGGCAAGTCTGTCTAACTCAGCCGCTTCTGGGTATTGCTGGCTTGGGCCAAAGCGGGCTTGTTCAACTTTTTGCTGTTGGTAATGGCGAGGTCCACCTAGCTCACTTTGTAAGCTACTTGCGCTTACGCTAATCAGCTTACCGCTGCCGATATAAGGCCAACGGAAGCCTTCACTAAGCGCGGCCCTGTTACGAGAGAGTTTGCCGTAACAACAGATAATCAATGCTAATAGTTGGAAGGGCAGGTAGCTAAATAGCTGATAGAAGCGACTTGCTGTATGACCAAACTGGCGAAATTGCACGAGTTTAGGGTTCCAAGCAAAGTGTAACTCGGTAACGATGCGGTAGATTAAGGCCGGTACAATGCCTGCCAACATAAACCAAAAAATCACCCCAAACCAATTGGCCGCTAGCCTAAGCAATAGCATTTCAGCAGACGCTTTAGCCACGCCAACCGCAGACAAACTTTCGCAATCGCGTAATACCCAAGGGCGTAAAATGTTGCGGGCGGGTTTGTGCAAATGTTTGTTGAGAAGGTGAGTAATGCGATGATAACTGTGCATTGGGGCTTGCCATTGAAGCAAGCAAAGTAGCAGTAAACTGTCTACTAACACGGTGAGGGGATTAAGTTGGTTAAACAAGGCTAAGCCTAGGCTTAGAGGCAGTAAAATTGCCAGTAAAGCCAAACCGCCTGCAATGCGCTGCTGGCGAGGACCATTGCCGCTGCGATTTACTTTTATTGATAGTTGCTCGGCAAACCAACGAACTAGCAGCATTACCTGACCAAATCCGCGGCCTGGTATTAAACGTTCTAAGGCAATACCCAAAAAGGGCAGGCTGAGGCTAAGCCACAGCCAGGAGCTTTCGTCCATTAGTCAGTTAGCTTCTGTAACATGGCTAGTACCAAGGCAGTAGAGTGCTTGGCTGCTGTTTCTAAGAATTCATCAAATGACGATGGAGATTCTTTACCTGCAATGTCCGACAGCGCTCTAACCACTACAAATGGCACTTTGGCGAGATGACAAACTTGCGCAATAGCGGCGCCTTCCATTTCTACCGCGGTCATATTTGGGAAGTCGGCACGGGCTTTAGCGACACGTTCAGGGTCAGCCATAAAAATATCGCCAGTACAGATTTGACCACGCACAATTTGATGACCTGAAAGCTGCTTAGCAGCCTGTTCGGCAATCTCGATAAGCTTAGCGTCAGCTTTATAGGCGGCTGGGTTAGCAGGCAGTTGGCCCATTTCGTAACTAAAGGCTGTAAGGTCTACATCGTGATAGCGTAATTCGTTAGAGATAACCACATCGCCTACTTTTAAAGCGGGGTCAAAACCACCGGCAGAGCCAGTATTGATCACTTGAGTTGGCTGGTAGCGTTGCAGTAACACGGTAGTGGCAATGGCGGCAGCTACTTTGCCGATGCCTGAGCGGGTTACTACTACTGGGTGCTGGTTAATTTCACCACTATAAAATTCACAACCAGCAAAACTATAGGTATCACAGTTATCGATCATTTCGCGAAGTGCTACCACTTCTTGTTCCATTGCACCAATAATAGCTGTAGTCATAACCGTCTCTTTATCAAAAGGAAAAATCAGCGGAATATTACCATAAGCTAGTTTAAGGAACAGCTACAGATCGCGCACAAACACCCGTTGTGTTTTACGCTGTTTAAATTTGATGTGCTGGTAAAACTGATTTGCTTGTTCGCGGGTAGAGTCACAACGTACTCTAATTTCGCCTACGCCGCGGCTCGTTGCCCAATGACGGCATTGTTTAACAAGTGCCCGGCCAATGCCTTGATTTTGTGAGTCTTGATCTACCACCATGCCGCTAATCTCGGCAAAGGGTAGCGAGCCTAAACGCAAGGCAACAAATACGTGCACCCAACCTACTATTTGCTCTTGCTCGTTAAGGTAAACAAAGGCTTGGTGGGCAGGGTTTTCTAAAATAGCGTGAATATTAGGTAGTACAGTTTGTGCCGTTGGGTTGTAGCCTAGCTGCTTTGCCAGCATGGCCACGTCAACCGCGTCTTCTTCATGAATAGGGCGAATTTGCATAGCATTCCTTAATCGTAGTGGAACTAACAACTGGTTTGATAATAAACCATAGTTACCGACTTAAGCGGTTAACTGCAAGCAGCTTAGGTAAGATTTATGACTTTTTTAAGACAAAGTGTTCGATTATATTAATCAAGTTATCAAAATAGGCGTAACTTCATCGAACAAACCAATAGGCAGCGAGTTAGATGAGGGCCTCTTTCAAAGACTGTGCTTGGCAATACACTTCGCACAAAGCTTGCTCGGTGAGACTCAGCTCTTCAAACTCCCATTCCGTATATGATTGCAGTGCTTGAGGATGCTGCAGGCTAAATTGTGCTAGCCAATTGCTAAGTACTTGTCGCAAACGCGGTTTAACTTCAGCTTCGTTAAGTGGGGCAATGGAGAGAGCTTGAGTGTGGGCATTAATCTGTTGCAGCATATACGCTAGCGGCGGCTCCACATCGCAGACTAGCGGGCAAACAAAGTAAATACCGAAGGCTTGCTTTGAGCTGCACTTACCTACTTTTATTTGCCAGCCATCGGCAAATTCAAACAGGCAGTAATATTCGCCTATATTGGCCTGATCTGGCGCTGGTGGTGAAAGATTTTCACTCTCTTTTCGTTTTTGGCTTAACGAGTTTAGATAGTCGCCTAGCTTAGTGGATAAGTGCTTGGCGGTATTTAGGTCATCAGGTTCTAACTGCTTGCTTTGTTGCCAATAGTGAATAGCACCTAATACGGCTAAAGCCATATATTCTTGGCTAAATCGACTGCTTAGCGGGCCTTCTATATTTCCTTCCATTAAATCTGCAAGGTGATGAAAATCTTCAATTGAGACCAAGCTTTGGGTGGTGAAGTATGAGTGGCCAAGTTCAACAACTTGGTAGCCAAGTTGTAGCTGAATTTGCGGAACTATCACTGCGAGGGTGTTGTTTTCTATCACATTCATTCAGCCATTTTCCATGGTAATGCCAGCGCATTAAAGCATCGCATATCATGGGTTTAGAGTAAAATTAGTGAGAAGGGTAATGCTTGTCCAACTATCCTTAATATTTAGTTGAGTGAGTATCTTGCTCTTAACCCGCACTAATCTTTTTATAGCGGTGTTGTTGGCTACGTTCCTAAAGCAGCGGAGGCATAATTATGAGTGTTCACGTTGCCGCTGAATGATTTCTAACACGCCTAAATAGATCATTACTAAGCTTAAAAAGAATCCGATATAGAGCATAGTATCCCCTTGGTATTTGCGTTTAATTATTATTGCTATTGGGTATTGCGGTCTCCATTTTCAAAACTGCGGGTAGCAAGCAACTCACTGCTAATAAGTTGCTTGCTCACTTCCTAAGAAAAGAGTGTTATTTTGAGAAATCTACGTAGAAGGTTTTCTTCTCTAGGTATTGCTCAAAACCATATTTGCCATCTTCACCGCCGGAGCCACTTAGTTTGTAGCCATTGTGGAAGCCTTGATGTTGCTCGCCATGACCGCGGTTTACATATATCTCTCCGCATTCAAGGTCGTTTACTAAGTCCATCACTAGTTTGATTCGGTCAGTGAAGATCATCGCCGACAAACCGTACTCAGAGTCGTTGGCATAGTTAATCACTTCATCAAACTCAGTAAATTTAACTACGGGCAAAATAGGGCCAAAGATCTCTTCATGAACGAGGCTCATCTCTTGGGTTACGTCGGTAAACACGGTGGGTTCAAACCAGTAGCCTTTTTCAAACTCCTCGCCGCTTAAGCGTTTACCACCAGTGACTAAGGTGGCACCCTCTTCTATGGCTTTAGCAACCATGGCTTCCATATTGGCTAGCTCTTTAGCGCTTACTTTGGGCCCCATGTCGCTATCTTCGTTCATTGGGTCACCAACCTTTATGGCTTTCACCTTGGCAAGCAATTTGTCCATAAACTCGGTGTAGATGGCTTCGTGAACATATAAACGTTCGTTACAAGTACATACTTGACCACAGTTATCGAACTTAGAGTTTAGCGCTGCGTCTACTGCCGCATCTATGTTAGCGTCGTCGAGCACGATAAAGGGCGCTTTGCCGCCTAGCTCTAGTTGTACATGAGCGAGGTTGTCTGAGGCTGCCCGCACAATGGCTTGGCCAGCTGGAGTACTTCCAGTCATTGATACCATGGCGGTCTTTGGGTGGCGAACCAGTGCATCGCCCAAAGAGCGACCTGGGCCCGTCACTACGTTTAACAAACCTTTTGGCAAGCCAACTTTGTCGGCCAGTTTTGCTAGTTCAAGTGTTGCTAATGGTGTTTCGGTAGTTGGCTTAACAATAATCGCATTACCCGCCACTAAGGCTGGGCCAATTTTGCGACCAGCTAGCGCTAGTGGAAAGTTCCATGCTGTAATCGCTACCACTACACCACGCGGCACCTTGTGGATCCAAATGTGCTCGTCAGGGTTGTCAGACTCAACAATGTCACCTTCAATGTGGCGAGCCCATTCGCAGGCGTATTCAATAAACGAGCAGGTTACGTCCACTTCCATGCGGGCCACTTTTAGTAACTTACCTTGTTCTTGCACAAGCAGCTCGGCTAAGAAGTCACGGTTAGCTTTAATCTCTGCCACTAACTCATACAGTTTTTCAGCACGTTTGCGAGCAGGTAGCTTACGCCATTGCTTTTGTGCTGCTACTGCTGCGCTCATGGCTAGCTCAGCATCGGTTTCATCGCCATTAGCGACAGTGGCGATAACTTCTTCAGTTGAAGGGTTAAGTACCTCGGCGCGTGCTCCTGATTTTGCATCTAGCCAGCTACCATTGATGTACATCTGATAATTATTCATGAACAACCTATTGTTTAAGCGAAGTAAATGGCTAGCTGGTCGGCTAGCCTTCCCATTAATTTACGAATTTAAAGCTTTGATGTTCTGAGCCATCACATTCACCCAATGACAAGTTTTTGCCATTTTTCTTAGAGCCTTTCGCCATTTCTAGGCATTCACCAGTGGCGAGGTTTTTAATGCTGAACCAATTGTGGCCTTTGTTTGATAATAGCCAAGACTGGGCAGCCGATTGCTCATCACAGCGTTGTTGGCGTAAGTCTTGTTTGCCTTCTCGTGCTGCAACACAAAAATCATTTGCGGTGTTTTTGATGCTGACTTGTTGGCCCTGTTCACTCACTTGCTCGGTAAAAGTAAACTTCTGCTGTTGGCCACGATGGCTGCAGTAGCTTTGGCGATAACGCGCGCCTTTTTCTGAGCGAGGGTTTCTAATTTCAAAACACTTGGTGCTGTGGCGCAAGCTTAAACCAGCTGTATCGGTCGGGAGTTTTACCGGGCCAAGTTCCTGCTGGCTTGCATCGGCTTTTACTGGCACGTAGACACGTACCCAATCCACTAGCATCTTGTTTCTAGTTTCATCGGCTAAATCTTCATCGCTAGCGATGTGACCAACACTTGAGCGCCAGTCGTGATCTTCCATGTCGATGATCATGAACATCTCACGGTCTAGGCCAAGATTTTCTGGGTCTTTAAGTGACGTTTTGTTTAAGCGACGAACTAAACGTCCATCAATGTAAAACTCGACATTCCATGGATCTATCCAGTATGCGCCAAAGCGATGAAAGTTATCGCGATATGGCGCTTCGTTTGGTAAAAAGTGATGCTGTTGAGAACCTATATCTCGGATAATTTCGTTGCTTTCTTCGTCACGAATAAATACATGGTAGTTGGTATTAGCATGGCGAGAATGCTTGTGGTGGTTGGCGCGATCGCTGCCGTATATCTCCAGTATATCTAGCTCGCGCTTGTCATCGGTACTTAATAACCAAAAGTTAGACGATAGCACTTGGTTAGCCACTTTAATTTTGGCTTCCATGTACACTGGGTAGATGATTGGCGTTTTAGAAGTTACTACACCTAGGTGAACCTTATCGGTATCTGGTTTTCTGGCGGCTTTAATTACCAGCTTTCCGTCTACTACATCAGAGTGCTCAGAACTCCATATGGTTAAGCCTGGGCCAGTCCAAGCATTGTGGTAATGGTCGTTCCATTTTTCACTAAATTGTTGGTTTTTTCCTTGGTAGTTAAAATCGTCAGAAAAGGCGTCAATTAACTCCCAAGTATTTCCAAATCCAGGGTCTGCAGGTACGTCGTAGTCTGCCCAATCTTTAGCTTGAAGGGAAAAAACCAGGCTAGTGGCAGCAAGTAATAGAGTATTTCTAAACAGCATTTTGGCTCATACAGTAAAAATTTGTAAACCAATTATGCCAGAAGTTTTTAACTCAAACTGCAAACTGGTTAACGTTTATTTAAATTGGTTGATGACTAGATCGCATGCAGCTAGATTTGAGTTAAAGCTTTCTAGGGAAAATACCTGTGCAATGAGGAGTTTATGAAGGGTGATTGAAGCCAACAAGAAGCGACATCGGGATACTCAGAAAAGGTTTTTCTGACAGATAACAACAGCAGAGGCGGCGGAGAATGTGTTGAAGGGAATAAATCGAGCAATCAGCGTGGCTGATTGCTCTTAACAGTAAAATTATTTAGCCCAAATGATCAAACTGAATAATTTTTTACCGCGCTTAACTACTGAATACTTACCGTATAAGGCATCGCTGGCTTGCAGGGTTAGCTGAGGGTCGTTTAGCTTTTCGCCGTTTACAGACACTGCGCCGTTACCAATAAATTCGCGCGCCATTTTATTTGATTTAGCCAACTCACTCGCTGTAAGTAGCTCAACTAAACCAGCTTCGCTTTGTTCAAGTTGAGTGGTAGGCAAACCATCTTGGGCTAGCTGCTCTAAATCTGACTCACTGAGAGAGGCTAAGTCGCCAGAGAATAGCGCTTGAGTAATCCGCATTGCTGAGGCTAAGCCTTCTTCGCCATGCACTAAACGAGTTACTTCTTTGGCTAAAATACCTTGCGCTTCTGGGCGACCTTGGGCGACTTTATCACGCTCTTCAATGGCGGCAATTTCGGCTACGTCGATAAAGGTGAAGTAACGCAAGAACGAATACACGTCGGCATCCGCCGTGTTAATCCAGAATTGGTAGAACGCGTAAGGCGAGGTGCGCTTAGGATCTAACCAAATGGTGCCCGTTTCGGTTTTACCAAACTTAGTGCCGTCGGCTTTGGTCACTAATGGCATTGTTAGGCCATATACTTTGTTGCTATACATGCGGCGAGCTAGGTCGATACCGCCAGTGATGTTACCCCACTGATCAGAGCCACCAATTTGTAAGGTGGTGTTTTCTTTGTCGCTAAGCTCGGCAAAGTCGTAAGACTGTAGCAACATGTAGCTGAACTCGGTGAACGAGATACCCGACTCATCACGGTCGATACGCTGTTTTACCGATTCTTTTTTGATCATGGCGTTAACGCTAAAGTGTTTACCTACGTTACGCATGAAATCAATCACGTTTACTTTGCCAATCCAATCTAGGTTGTTAATTACCTTGGCTGCATTTGCTTGGTCGCCAAATTCAATAAATTGGCTAACTTGCTTCTGCAGTTTGCCTACCCAGCCGGTAACTACGTCGTCACTGTTTAGTTTACGCTCTGCGGCTTTAAAGCTTGGGTCACCAATTAAACCGGTTGCACCACCCACCAAGGCCAAGGGCTTGTGACCAGCTTGTTGGAAACGCTTAAGCATAAGCAGTGGCACTAGGCTACCAATGTGCAGGCTGTCGGCTGTTGGGTCAAAGCCACAATACAGGGTGCGGGCTCCACTAGAAAGGTGTTCGGCCAGTTCTTCGTCGGCAGTGCATTGAGCAACTAGGCCGCGCGCCTTCAAATCTTCTAATAATGGATTAACCGTTGTCGTCATAATTTAACCTGTATGTATTTCTGTACCCGTTTGGGCGCTATGAACAATTTTCGAGCCGAAGATTCTACACTTAAGTCCTTACTAAAAAAACTGCTTAGTGGACTTAAGCGCGGTAAATACTCGGCTTACTTGATTTTTCCGCTGCTAAGCTCGTCGGCAAGATCTAAGGGCGCAACAATTGTGCCTTCACCGGCAAAGCTAGGAGCCACTGCTAGGTCAAAACCATCGTTGGCCATTCCTGGGAGCCACTTCTCGGTCAAGTCACTCAAACTAATGGCTAGGGCTTTAAAGTTTGCGTGGTCTTTACTGGCCCAGTGTTCGGCAAGTGCTTGCTCGCTCCACAGCAGTAATACTTTTTCGTCACCGGTTTCGATAATCAAACAACCCTGTTCGTCACTTAAGGTCCAAACCTGTTGGGCCTTACGGGCTTGTTCGATAAAGCTTTGATAACGCTGTTTAGTGGTTAGACGGTCGTTTGCGTCGATTAATGCTTGAGAGCTCATGTTGATTCCTAGGTGCGACTATATTAGCGGCACGCAGTATAGCAGCTTCAAGAGGTGCTGTTTATCTTTGCTGAAGGGGAATTGTGGGCACTGTTGTTGATCATCTAATGTTTAAATCTTGTGCTCTCTTGATCTACAACTAAGACCTAGTTGGCTCCTGCCAGTAAACTAGCCGCCGTTTTGGGTTTTTCCCACCTTATTTAAGAGTGAAAGCTGTGCAGCTAGATTTATATGTAAACACCTTAGGTCGTCATATTAAGCAACATTTTAGCGGGCGAGTGCGCAAGCTAAGTGTTGATGGTGATTTCACCTGCCCAAATCGCGATGGCAGTATTGGTAAAGGTGGCTGTACCTTTTGCAACGTAGATGCTTTTGTTAAACCGCAACAGCAAATGATGTCGATTGGCGAGCAGCTGGATGCACGCAAGGCTGAGCTAAAGCATAAAGACATCCGCTATTTAGCCTATTTTCAGGCCTATACCAGCACCTATGCCGAGGTAGAATATTTACGTGGGATGTATCAGCAAGCTTTAGCCGATGAGTCTGTGGTGGGTTTATGCATTGGTACCCGCCCTGATTGCGTACCCGAAGCGGTGTTAGAAATGCTGGCAGAGTATCAGGCTCAAGGTAAAGAAGTTTGGCTAGAGCTAGGTGTGCAAACTGCCCATGATGAAACTTTAAAGAAAATAAACCGTGGTCATGATTTTGCAGCATTTCAAAAGGCTGTAGCCCGTGCCCACCAATACGGTTTAAAAGTATGCGCCCATCTTATTTTGGGTTTACCGGGCGAAGAGCCTGAACATTATATGCAATCACTTAAGGCGGTACTTGCCGAAGATATTGCTGGTATTAAGTTGCATCCTTTACATGTGGTTGAGGGCAGCACCATGGCTAAAGCGTGGCGAGCAGGCCGCCTAGATACCATGAGCCAGCAGCACTACGTTGAACAAGCGGTAAATCTTATTCGCCATACCCCTGAACATGTGGTTTATCACCGTGTAAGTGCCCATGCTCGGCCGCCGGTTTTACTGGCGCCAAATTGGTGCCAAAACAAGTGGTTAGCCCTCACAGATATTGCCAAAAAGTTGGCCTTTGATGGCCCCCAAGGTAGCGCATTAAGTTAGAATGTGATGCAGTAAATGTGAGCTAATTGCTTGTTTAGTAAATGATTATTTTCTTATGTCATATAATCAGGTAAAGTAGCAGCGGTTGCAGAAAAAATGGACAATCGATGCACGAAAACTTTTATCCAACAGTCTGGATGCAGGCAACAATAGCATTACTTAGCATACTGCTAGTCATTGTTATTGTTATGTGGGCCTTAGCTCGCAGAAAGGTGCGTGCTCAGCGCGCGGCAATGGTGAAGTCGCCGGCTGCTCAACTGATGATTGATCTAGAAGCCAAACAGGTTATTTTTGCTAATCCTCGTGTTTGTGAGTTACTGCAGCTTGCTAACAATGGTAAACATTGGCAGTTCTTCGATTCTGCCCACCTTGAGCAATTGTTAGAACTACTAAAGCCCCATCAGTCTTCGGCTAGTATTGAAGGTGTTCACTGGCTGGTTAATTTCCCCCAGCAAACTCGGGTTTTGCTTCTTTACGCTAGCTTAACTGCGCATAATGGCCGAGAGGTTTGGTTCATTAATGCTTACGAAAACGCCCAAGGTTATTCTTATTTAAATCGAATTGAGCAAGAGCAAAAACTGTTCGCTAACGTGCTTAATTCCATTCCAGAATTTATTTACTTTAAAGACGCTAATGAGCGTTTGCTGGGCTGTAATCAGGCATGGGCAGGCTTTCATGGCTTAAAGCCTGGTGAGCTTGCCGGTAAGAAGCTGAGTGATTTTTTAACCCGTAATGAGTTAGAGCGCAGCCAAACCTATGACGACCAAGTATTGGCGGGCGAGCCTTGCCAACATACCGAATGGTTTAGTGCGCCAGATAGCCGACAAATCCTGCTGCAAAACAATGTCTATCCGCTTAAGAACCAACAAGACGAAGTGACAGGTGTGCTTAACGTGTCTTACGACGTAACCAAGTGGCACGAGCTTAACCGTAAACTGGAACATGAAAACCAAAACCGAATCAGCTCCGAGAAAGAGTTGGGACGGCAAAATAACCTTATTCGCACCGTGTTTAACTCAACCCCCGATCCATTGGGCTTTATTGATGATAAAGGTAACTTTGTTGGCGGGAACGAACCTTTCGCCAAAATGTTTGGTTTTACCAGTGATGAGTTGCTGGGCAAACACCTTACCGAGGTTCTTAGTGAAGAACAGTTAGAACAACATCAGTTGCAAAACCGTCAAATTTTAGAAGATGGCAAGCCGATCCGGTATGAAGAATTAGTGTACTTGGATGATGGTCACCAGATTTGGTATGAGGTGATTAAAGGCCCTTATTTTGATGATGTGAGTGGCGAGCGCGGCATTATCTTCATCACTCGTGATGTTACCGAGCGTAAAGCCACCGAGCAGCAATTGGCCGACGCGATTATGCAGTTACAGGAACTCAGCTTTATCGACAGCCTAACTCAAGTAGCTAACCGCCGTAGTTTTGATGAGAAATTATTGCAGTTGTGGCTAACTCATCGTCGTGAAGGGGTAGAGCTAAGTTTGTTATTGCTGGATATTGACTGCTTCAAGCAATATAACGATAACTATGGCCACCAACAGGGCGACGAAGCTTTGCGCCAAGTGGCTAAGTTAATCAGTCGCTCAGTGAAACGTGGCTCCGATTTAGTGGCCCGTTATGGCGGTGAAGAGTTTGCCATATTGCTACCTAATACTGGCTGTGAAGGTGCTAAGCAAATCGCCGAAACCGTGTTGCGCAATATGAAAGAAGCAGAGATTCCTCATGAATTCTCAGATGTGAGCGACTTTGTATCGGTAAGTATTGGTGTGGCCAGCGTTATTCCTCAACAAGGTGTGGATTATGGCGAACTGGTAAGGGTGGCAGATTTACAGCTTTATCGTGCTAAACATCAGGGTAAAGCCCGCTACTGTAGCGCCGGAGACAGCGCTATAGAGGATACAAAAACAGCGCCCTAGCTAGGCGCTGTAACCTTGCTCAATACCTTTAGTTACAACACATACAGCATCATGCGCGTGTAGGCTTTCTAGGTGGTTTACCCTTACCCAAAAATCAACTAAGTCTGCTCGGTTATTCAAGCTGTGCTGCAAACGGCGAGCGGCATCTTCACAGAACATCAAGTTTTGCCCATTGAGGCGAGCAAATTCTTGTTCATCCTCGCGCTTAACCGCGGCTTGTACTGGGGTTTTTAAACTACTTTCCACTTCATCAATCAAACTGATAATGGGAATATCCTGATGTTCAGTGGCAATTTTAACTTTTAGCTGAGCGATACTACGCTGGCTATGGGGGGTAGCAACAATGCCTTCACTGCTGCCAAGCCATTGATGCACCGCTTCACTTGAAACTTGCTCATCGGCAAATTGTTGTTTGAAGGCCTGCTGAATAAGCTGGCGTGATAGTGCGGCGGAGCAAGGGCAAGTGGATGAGTACGGAACCTCAACTTCAAGCTCAATAGTGGTTTGTTGTTGGTGACGAGTGGCAGTGATTGCAACAGGATAAGCCTTCCAACCAGTTTTGCCAGATAACAGCGATTTACGGCGCAAATGGTAGTCGAAGCTAAAGCGAACCTGCGCTTGCTCACTTAAATCTTGATGACTTTCAATAAACTGATCCAAAACGCGGTGTAATCCAGCATAATCCAATACGCCTTCGTTAGATAATTGATCCAATATCAAATATAAACGAGACATATGAATGCCCTTGGCTTGTGGGTCATCTAAGCTGACAAAGGCCTCAATGTTAGCACTCACGCGGCTAGCTGCTTGTGCTTCAAATGCCAGCATTATGGGCATTTCAATTTGGCTCATACCTACCCAATCGAGTTTTCCTTCGGTTTGGGCGCGGCTTGAGTTTGCTACGTCAGGCATTGCAGTAGACATGCACTTAGTACTCCACAACAGGATGCGTGAGCTAGGGCTCATTGCATTTATATGACACAAAAAGATGGGCTGTTATACCACAAAAGCTAGGTTAATATTAACCATCTATATTTTATGGATTAGCTAGGGTCTGTTGATCTTTGGTGTTGAAATTTTGTTCGAGATACGCGGGCTTTAATCGCGGCGAGCACTTAGAAGCCTAGTGGGCTAAGCAAGAAGTGCTTAACAAAGAGTAAAGTTCGCTTATCCGAACCCTTCGGGCACCATTTCTTAGCCATTTATTCAGCGTTAGCGAGTGATTGTTAAGCCCACTTAACTGTACACTCACTGCCTTGCCTAAATGGCTAAGAAATTGCTGCAAAAACCATCAGCAAAGATTAACAGACCCTAACATTTGCTTAGCTTGCTTCGCGCTATAAAAGGAATCTGGCTTAATGACGCCACTGAAAAATCTTGCCACCTATTACGTTCATTTATTATCTCGATTGGGCGTAGTTAAATTTACCATAAGCTTAGCTAGCGCCATTATTTTAGTGGCTTTGGCAATCCAAATGAGTGTTACCTTCGCGCTTACTGGCCAGGTGTCGTCGGTGGATTTAGTTCGCTCGGTGTTTTTTGGTTTAATTATTACGCCGTGGGCGGTGTTTTTTATGTCGGTGGTAGTAGAGCAAATTGAAGACTCGCGCCAACGCTTAAGTAAGATGATCCGTAAGCTTGAAAAAATGCGCTCTCGAGACCTGCAGCTTACTAATAAACTTAAAGCCAACATCAGCCAGCTAAATAATGAGATTGATGAGCGCGAGAAAGCCGAAGCTGCTCGTGGCCAAGCCATGGCCAACTTAGAACAAGAAGTAAGGCAACGCCAGCAAGCGCAGCAAGAGCTAGAAGAACACTCTGCCTTGTTGCGTAGTTTTATCGATAGCTCTCCCGACTTGGTTTATTACCGTAATGAGCAAGGCCAGTTCTCCGGTTGTAACTTAGCGTTAGAGCAGTTGGTTGGGCGCTCTGAAAAGCAACTTATTGGCCTTACTCCCTACGATGTTTACCCGGAAGATATTGCCGATAAAATTGTTGAGACCGACCACCAAGTATTTGATAACGATGAACAACTTACCTACGAGCAATGGTTAGAGTATCCCGATGGGCGCAAAGCGTTTTTTGAACTACGTAAGGTGCCATTTTATGGGCGTAATGGTAACCGCTTAGGTCTATTAGGTTTTGGTCGAGACATTACCGAGAGAATGCGCCATCAAGCTAATATTGAGAAGGCCAATCGAGATAAAACTCAGTTTATCTCGACGCTGAGCCACGAGTTGCGCACACCACTTAATGGGGTAGTGGGTTTAAGCCAAATGTTATTAGACACCCCACTTAATGATGACCAGCGCAAACACGTAAATACCATCTTATTGAGTGCGACTACCCTAGGTAATATTTTCAACGATATTATTGACTTAGATAAGCTAGACCGGCGCCGCTTTGCAGTATCGCTAGAGCCAATGGACTTTAAAGCCTTAGTCACCGACATTGAAACGCTTACTGAAATGCAGTTACAAAGTAAGGGCTTAGATTTTCGTTTCGAGCAAATTGGTCCTATCCCTAATAGCATCATGGGCGACCCAACGCGCCTGCGCCAAGTGCTTTGGAATTTAACCCACAACGCGGTTAAGTTTACCGAGCAGGGCGAAGTTGCTTTAACCATAAAATCCGAGCCTTTGTCTGAGCAAGAAGTGCAACTTGAATTGATGATTGAAGATACCGGACCAGGCATTCCTCAGGATCAGTTAGAAGAGATTTTTGCCATGTACTACCAAGTAGAAGGCAGTAAATCAGCAACCGGTACCGGCATTGGTTTGTCGGTCTCTCGCCAGCTAGTTCGGGCAATGGGTGGTGACATTAGCGTGAGCAGCAAAGAGGGTGAAGGCTCATGTTTTACCGTTACCCTAAAGGTCACCTTAGATGCTATTCCTGATGAAGCAGAACAAATTGATCATCCTCCATTAGATATTCTGCTGGTTGAAGACGTAGAGCTAAACGTCACCATAGCTAAAGCGCTTCTCGAAAAATTGGGTCACTATGTTGAGGTGGCGATGAGCGGTGAGCAGGCGTTAGAAGTATTTGACCCAGATAATTTCGACCTGGTTTTATTAGACATTCAGCTACCGGATATGACGGGCTTTGATATTGCCAAACGTTGGCAGGAGCAGTTCGCCGAGCAGCATTTGCCACCGTTGGTGGCCCTTACCGCCAATGTGGTAAACAGCAAAAGCGAATTTGCTAAAGCGGGCATGGTTGATGTTATTCATAAACCGATTAATCGCAATGCGGTAGTACATTGTTTTAATAGTGTGTTTGCGATAGGTGAAGAGCCAGAAGCAGAGCCTGCAGTAAACCCTAAACAGGCATTAAGTCGCAGCTCTATGCCGATCTTAGATTTAGATTTAGTTGAGCAGTTTTGCGAGACCATTGGGGTAAAAGTGCTTAACGATAGCATCAATTTGTTCAAGCAAGTGATGCCTGATTACATGAAAGTACTCGAGAGTAACTTGTTTGCAAAAGACCAGGATGGCATTGCCTCTGAGGCGCATAAAATCAAGGGTGCTGCGGGCTCGATAGGTTTAGCGAGGATCCAGCGTTTAGCCAACAAAATTCAATCGCCAGAACTACCGGCGTGGTGGGATAACGTTGAAGACTGGATCCACCAACTTAGTCACGATTACCCAGAAGATTTGAAGCTATTAGACAAGGCCATTGCCGACTTTAATAACAATCACTAGGCTAAGTTGACTAGTAGTAAAATCATTACCGGGCAAAGTAGGCTAAGAATAAAGCCGCTGGCAATGGCTACCGGCACTAGTTGGTTGCCGCCAGCCCGCTGTAGCATAGGCAAGGAGAAGTCCATGGCAGTTGCGCCAGCATAACCAATAGTGGCTGCGGGTGAGCGCTGCATTAAAACCGGAATTAATAGCAGGATAATTAATTCGCGACTTAAGTCGGCAAAAAAGGCAGTACTACCAATTAAAGGAGTTGCTGCTTTACTTAACAAAGCGCCCGATAGTGAATACCAACCAAAACCACTGCTCATGGCTAAACCTAGGTTTAGTGGTAGGTCGAACAAGTAAGCGGTAATAGCTCCTGCAGGTAGGGAGCTAAGCACCATCACCACAGCAATAATTAGGCCGCGTCGATTAAGTAGCATCTGGCGAACACTAATACCGGCACTTCGCAGCTCTATGCCAATACAAAAAATTAGCAGAATAAGAGCGTATTCGGCCAATACTGACTGAGCGGGTAATTGTTGCTGGTAAGCCAAGCCCGAAACTAAACCGATTATCAACAGCGCGATAAGCAACGCAGGCTCTTTAAACATCGCGAGCTTGTTATTGCTTTTTTTGTGGATAGGTTCCGCGGCTGGCATCGCCAAATAGCGCCCCACAAAGTACAAGGCACTCAGGTTGAAGGTGAGCAATAAACTCACTAATACAGCGCTTTGGCTAAATAGCTGAATAATGTTTTGGCTAAGGTTATCAATAAAGGCCAAGCCATAACCCATCAGAAATAGAATCAGATATAGCATCCAGCTACTTAGTCGGCGAATAGCAAGCAAGGCCGAGGGATGTTTTACGGGAATCATGTAACCGACAACTAATGCCCCTAAAATCATCAATAAGCTGCTATACATCTCTATTTCCTTATTCGCGCGGAGCTGAAATATAGCAAGGAACCGAGACTCTCACCAAGTGGAGTTTTGTAAAAGGTTTTTTGGTGACGCTTTGGTTATGTAGGAGCTGTTAACTTGAGCTGATTAAGCTATTGCTGATTGGCTTTAGCTTATTTGCTCGGTGAACGAAACGGCAGGCTTAATAAACCTTTGAGTTGGCGGTTATCTTTAGCATTAGGCCAGTGACTTAGGCCAAATTTTAGTTGGCTATGCCCATCTTGCGGTTGAGCGACATAACTATGAAACAATCTATCCCAAACCGCTAGATTAAAGCCGTAGTTGGCATTATGTTCATGATATCTTTGCGAATGATGTACTCGGTGCATATCAGGAGTGACAAGCAACTTTCTTAAAAATGCATCTAGTTTTAAGGGTAGCTTTAGATTGCTGTGATTGAACATCGCCATGCCATTTAGTATCACCTCAAATAAAAACACCGCCAATACCGGCACGCCAAGCAATGTAATTAAGCTTAGTTTTATCAGCATCGATAAGGCTATTTCGATAGGGTGGAAACGTAATCCAAGGCTTACATCATAGTCTGGGTCAACATGATGCATACGGTGAATTCGCCACAACCAAGGCAGCGAGTGAAATAACCTATGTTGCCAATAAATTGCCAGATCGAGCAAAATCACGCACAAAGGTACGGCAATGGCTGCGCTAAGGTTTAGCTGATTAAACAAGCCCCATTGCTGATGTTGTGTCCAACTAGCAAGCGCTAAAGTGGTGATAGGAAATAGCAGTTTTAAACATAAGCCATTCACTAGGGCTAACCCTAAGTTGGCTGGCCAGCGTTGGGAGCGTGGAATACTGCGTTTGTGCCGTGGCCAAGCTATTTCTAGCAGCATAAAAAGGGCCAGCAGCCCAACAAATATACCTAAACGCCAAAACTCGAGTGTTTGCATGGACCAAAGTATACTAAGCATTGTTAAAACAACAACCAAATCTAAGCTAAGATTAGCTTATTGTTAATAAGCTTTTTTTGAAATTTTTTGGAGTGAGCGATGGATGTGCAACAGTGGTTGAAGGATGCAGCTCAAGCCTTTGACATGCAACTAGGGATTATCAGCAATATCCAAGATAATCGTTACGTAGTGCTGGCGGCCTATTCTAGCCTTGATTTAGTGCGTGCTGGCGATGAGTTTCCGGTAGATATGACCTATTGCGCTGATGTGATAAGCCAGGAGAAGGTATTGGCTTATCACCAAGTGGGCGCCATGACCGAAATGTGCTTACACCCTTGTTATCAGGCTATGCATTTAGAAAGCTATATTGGCATTCCTTTAGTCAAGCATGGCGAAATTATAGGAACACTTAATTTCTCCTCTTTAGAACCAAAGAAACAAGGGTTCTCAGATAAAGATATGGAAAAAATTCAAGTGCTAGCCAATGAATACTTAGAACTGGCAGATTTAGCAGTTGATTAAACTTTCGAAAAAATTTACATTTCGTTTCCCTTTTTTGATAGCGATAACAATCTACACTTCTAAGGAAAGCTATTTTTTTTGATTGCTTTAGTATTATTCAAGCAGTGTTTTTCTACCTTTAGCCGTAATTTGGATGAGTGATTGCCAAGCCGTATGACAAGCCCTAAAGCCGATATAAGAACCATCAACATTGATGCCCTGAAAGAAGGTATGTTTGTTGTATCCATCACCAGCCAAACCGGCAAAACCAGCATTGCTCAATCTGGGCGTATTACTCAGGCGAAGCAAGTTACAGTTCTAAAGAATAAAGGGGTAAAAGTTGTAAATGTTGATTGGTCCAGAAGCGTATTTGCTGAACAGGACTCGGATCAAAAATCTACCGAAATAAGCAGCTCAAGTAGCAAACCCAAGAAGCGTAGCGGTGAAAGCGAGAAGCAAGCTGCTAAAAAGCTGTTTAACGAAGCTAAAAGCTTACAAACCAAATATTTTAAGCAGCTACAACAAGGCGAACCCATTGACATTGAACCAATGGAAAAAGCCGCTGAAGGTTTAATTGACTCCCTAGAAAACCAAAGTAACGCCATGTTGTGTTTGGCCAAAATTCGCGCCAAAGATAAGTATTTGATGGAGCACTCTCTTAACGTGGGGATGCTACTGGCATATTTTGGCCGTTCGCTTGGTATGAACCGGACTAAGCAAAAGCAATTGCTAATGGGCGGAATGTTACATGATATTGGTAAGATCAATACTCCCGATGAGATCTTGCACAAACCTGGCCGGTTAACTGACGACGAGTTTGTGATTATGCGAGAGCATGTGGTGCACAGCCACAATATTCTTAAAGAGCAAGAAGGCATTAGCAAGATCATGCTTGAAATTGCCAGTAATCACCACGAACGTTTGGATGGCCTGGGCTATCCAAACCAGTTAAAAGGCGATGAGTTATCGGCTTATACCCGTATGGCCAACATTGTGGATTGTTACGATGCGCTAACCGCAGACCGAGTTTACAAAAGTGGCATGCCGCCTACGGCCGCGTTCCGAATATTGTTATCGGGAGTTGGTACTCAGTTTGATAAAGCCTTGGTTGAAAAGTTTATCCGTTGCATGGGTGTCTACCCAGTCGGCACCTTGGTCAAACTAAAATCGGGTAAGTTGGGCGTAGTGGTTGAGCGTAATGAGCTTAAGCCTCTACAGCCTGTGATTAAGCAAGTGTTTAATACTCTAACCAACACCCATACTGAGGTAAAGTTAGTAGACCTAAGTAAGTATGCGCATGAAGAAATAGAAAGTGCGGTATCTGCGCGTGACTACGGAATATCCTTAGACAGATACTTGTCTGAATAGCCAAATATTAGATGGGATTAAGCGCAGACTTAATCCCAATAAACTCTTTAAATAGTCGAAATTTTAGTGATGGTGCTTCATTTTGTGCATCACCTTTTTAACTGGCACTGTGAGCTGTTGCTGACTGCCATCGGAAAAGACCAGCGTTAATTCCACTTCTTCACCTTCGGCAAATTTGTTCGCTAAATCAAATAGCATTAAATGCAAACCGCCCGGCTTTAGCTCTACCTGTTTACCTGCAGGAACCTCGATCTTTTCCACTTGACGCATTTGCATAACATCACCGTCCATCAACATGGTGTGTAATTCCACACGACCTGCTGCTGGCGTGCTGGCCGATACTAGGCTAACCGTTTGCTCACTGTTGTTGTTCATTTGCATGAAGATAGCGCTGGTGGGCGCATTAGGTGGAGTGGCTCTCGCATAGGCGTCGTTAACGGTAATAGCGGCATCATTGGCTGCTAGGTGAACGCTAAATAAAAGACTGAGAGCGAGCAAGATTGAGCGCATGGTTAATCCTTATTTTATTGAGGAAGCAATTGTTGAATTTTGGTGACTAAAGGCTCTGGGTCTAGGGTGTGTGGTACTTTTGCCAGTAACTCGCCTTGAGCATTTAAGAAATAAAAAAATGAGTTGTGGTCAACGCTGTATTCCAGTTGTGAGTCGGGAATATCTATATACTTATAATATACTCCCAAGCTTTGGGTTAAGCCTAATAGCTGACCTTCTTGCGGGCTTAAGCCAACGATATCTGGGTGAAAATAACCTGCGTAGGTGGAAACCGTTTCTGGGCCATCACGTTTTGGGTCAACACTCACAAACAAGCTTTGCAATTGCTGGCGTTGTGGCTCTGATATCCCCTGCAGCGCAGCGCTAAGTACCGCTAAAGACGTTGGGCAAACGTCTGGGCAGTGGGTAAAACCAAAGTAAGCAATATAGAGCTGTTTATCGTTGTTCAGTTCAGTAAAGCGCCCGTCACTACTGGTAATTTTGAACAAGTTTGTGGGTACGGTAGCAATCACTTTATTGCTTACCGCCGCTTGTTTAGGGCTAGAGTCTGCAGAAAACCATTGAAAACTCATAACTCCGGCTAATCCACTAACAATAATTAGAGCAATCCATGCTAGGTATTTCATTGGCTATCTACCTCAAAACTAAGAGCAACAGGTTGGGTGGGGTCTAAAGAAACAATTTCTGCTCGCCAGCGCATTTTTCCAGTGTTACAAATTGGCAGCAAAATATCCGATTGATAGTGACCATGTTCGTTGGGCTCGAGCTGCAGCTTGATTTCCCCCATGTACATTTCTATCCCTTGTAAACGGAGTTCTAGGCTTGGAGGGTTTTCTTGGTTGGTGTTTAACTCAAGATGCTGGCTTAACATGGCGGGAAGTTGGTCACTAGGTAAAGTTAATTGCCATGTTTGCTCATCAACTTGCCACTCACAGCGACCATTATGCAATTGTTGGCAGTGCTCAAAGTCTAGTGCTTCAAGCTGTTGTTGCTGCCAATAACTTACACCGATGCCAAGTCCAAAAGCGCCAGCAATAACTGCTAATACCAGTAATAATTTCTTAGTTAAACCAACCAATTAACCATCCATTGCGTGCTTGGTTTCACGCCACCATTGCAAGTAGGGCTAATCTACTCCGCTTGAATTAATCTTACAAGCCTTAATAATTAAATAGCTGCAGAGTGAGAACTATTTCCGGTTCTTTGGGTCTGTTTATTAAAGGAGGTGTTATGCAAACGAAGCCTTTTAGATGGATACTGATATTGATACTCAGCGGCTTACTGAGCGCTTGTGGTATGCGCTTTGTGTATAACAACCTTAACTGGCTGGCTTACTGGTACATCGATGATTACATTGAAATGAACAGCGAGCAAAAAGCAGCTTTTAAGCCCATGTTAAAAAGCTGGCTGGTATGGCACAGGAATGAACAGTTGCCGGTATACTTGGCTCAGCTTCAGCTGTTTCACGCTCAAATCAATAGTGGTATTAGCCAACAACAATTATTAGAGCAAGTTGACGCTTGGCAAGAGCATTATCGAGTATTGGCTGGTCATGTGTATCTTGATGTAGCGCAGCTCGCACAAACTGCTTCTTCGCAGCAACTATCAGACTTTATGGCTAAGCTAGCCGAGCAACGCGAAGATAGCGACCGCCAACAAAGCCATTATGATTACCGTATTGAACACATTTCTAACAGTGTTGAGCGCTGGCTTGGCGATGTATCTCCCAAACAACAGCTGGTAATAGAGCAGCTGGCTAAGCAGCTAATTGATACTCGCGCCGATTGGCACAACGTGCAAAGTCGCTGGCAGCAATATCTGGCTTATTCTTTAAGTGGACAAAATCAGTCGGAAAATTTTGAGCAAGAATTTTATGTATTGATGGTGAATTCAGAATCACTCTGGCCGCCGGGCTTAGCTGAACGTTTCTATCATAATCGGCAATTGTGGGCACAAGGCATGAGCGAAGTATTAGCGCTGGCCAATAAACAACAAAAGCGTCATATCTTAGCTAAGATAGACGCTTATATTGAAGATCTTCAATCACTTATAGAAGACAATCCACAACCTGCAAAGCCAGATGTGGTGGCAAAGCTAGTTAAGCAATTAAGGCTTACGCAGCCACTTTTAGTGGCGCACTGTTGTCTTCAAACTTCATTGGACGACCAACAGGCAAAATAGTACGGCCGTATTCAGCATTAAGTACTTGGGCCATTGCAAAATAGATAGCTGACAGACCACAGAAGATGCCTTCGTAGCCAGCAATAGTGCCAATCAATTCACTGCCAGTGAAATCGCGAATTGCCAATAGCGCAAACAAAATGGTCAAGCTGCCGAATACTACTTGTTTAGCTGTTGGGTAACGTAATGAGCCCACAAACATGAACGCAGTGAACAAGCCCCAAAGTGCTAAGTACCAACCCATAAAGGTGTGAGGGCTAGGCTCGGCTAAGCCCATTTTAGGTAGTACCAACAAACCGACTAGAGTTAACCAGAATAAGCCGTAAGAGGTAAAGGCAGTAGTACCAAAAGTATCACCGCGTTTGAAGCACATAATCCCTACAATTACTTGAGATAAACCACCGTAGAAAATGCCCATAGCCAAAATCATTGCATCAATTGGAAAAAATCCGGCATTGTGAATGTTTAGTAACACGGTAGTCATACCGAAACCCATCAATCCAAGTGGGGCTGGGTTAGCGGTAGTAGTATTGCTCATAGTCGATGATTCCAAGTAAAAGGTTAAAAAAAGCACAGTGCTCCAAAGGCCGTGCATTATCTGAGCGAGCATACTTGATAGGTGTGATCTAGATCAACAAAACCTTGGTTTTTATAAATTGTATTACTAAATAAATTTTTCTATCGTAAAGCTTAAATTTTTAGCAAGTGTAAAGTACCGAAAATGCCGCATTGTATTGTTGAATATTCTCAAGACTTGAGTGAGCAAATTACTATTAGTGAGGTTTTAGCTAAGGCTTTTAATTTACTGAAAAATAGCGGTGAATTTGAGCCCGCGGCAATTAAGCTACGAGCCATTGCTTATCAAGATGTATTAAGTGGTTTAGACGATCACAGCTTCTTACATCTGCGTTTGCACATTCTTTCCGGAAGAACGACTGAGCAAAAGCTAGCCTTAACCACTGCGCTAGTAGAGGGACTCGGTGCAGAATTGCCCATGGTAAAAAGTATTAGCGCTGAAGTGTTAGATATTCAGCGCGAGAGCTACATAAAACGAATTAGTTAGCGGTTTAACCTAACTCAAATTTATCGAGTAGGGTGAGGCGAGTAAGGGCTAGCTGAGTGTGCTTGGCTTGCTCGATAAAGCGTAAGCAACCTATTTCACAAAACAGTAGATCTTTGGTCACCGGATAAAGAGTGAAGCTGAGCTCGTTGTCTTGTAAGTCTTTACAAAGCAGCTTAAGCCCCTGTTTTTCGCAATAACTAATGCTGACATAGTCATGCTGATTACCGTAGTCACCAGCAAGATGACTTAAATCTTGAAGACTTTGCCGCTCACTTTTTGGCCTTGGATTCGTTTGTTCGAATAGCCAGGTCCAAAAACTGCTAGTGGCGTAAAAGTCGTCCCAAATATTGTGCTCATGCTGCGGATACCACGTGCTTTGTAGCTGAGCTTGCCGCTCCATTTGACCAAGCTTATGCGCTAGCTCTACAGAAAAATCTGCTGGGATTACTTCGTCTTTTAAGCCGTGAGCTAACCAAATTGGTAGCTGGTTAAGGCGTTGGTATAGCTCTTCGCAAACGGGGCGAGCTGGCAAGTTTAATGACCACGGCGCTAAGCGATTAGGATCTCCCGCCGCCAATATACTTAAGGCAGCAAAGCGCTGTGGCTGTGCTAAGGCTAAATTGGTAACGCCAAAACCGCCCATGCTTAAACCCGTTAAATATATTCGCTGTTTATCGATGGAAAACTGCTGTTCTATTTGGTCGAGCAAGCTGATCAGCTCTGCGATGGCCCAACCGTCGCGACCTTCCGGCACATGTGGGCTAATACAAATAGCGTCTAGGTGATGCTGTTGTAAGTAGCTATTGGGGCCAAAATTGAGTAGCTTTTCAATCTCACCGCCTATTTCCCCACGACCATGCAGAAACAGGACTAAAGGGTAATGTTTAGCGCTATCTAGCGAGCTAGGCTGACTCAGCAAATACTGGTAGGAAGGTTTATTTTGATGAGTATGCTGCTGAACAGAGATGGAATGAGAATGCGCTGTGTTCACGTTAAGCTCCTTTAACTAAACCCTAACGTGAACCATCATAGCGAGTTGTGGCGACTAAAAATAGAGACGAACTACCGATTCCACCACACAAGCTGGGCGACGACAGCCTTCAATTTCGACGGTAATTTCTTTTACTAGCTCTAAACCTCGCTTAATTGGTACAACCTTGGTTAAGCGGGTACGGGCTCTAATTCGATTATTTACCTTAACCGGGTAAGGGAAACGAACTTGGTTGATGCCGTAATTCACCATCATTTTTGCCGATGGATAAAGCGGTTTGTCTGGGTCAACACTTTCGGTAAGTGCTGGCAGTAAGGACAAGGTTAAAAAACCATGAGCAATAGTGGTTTTAAACGGTGACTCTTCTGCGGCGCGCTGCGGATCGGTGTGTAACCACTGGTGATCTTTCGTGACATCGGCAAATTGATTAATTCGCTCTTGGGTGACATTGAGCCAGTCGCCAATGTGGATTTCTTCACCCAGCTGCATCGACAGCTCTTCTAACAAGGCTTCAGCTTTTGGATGTAACTCTATGGTTTCTTTAAAACTGGCTTGTTGCTCACCATTGGAGCTTAATTGGTGTTCTCTTACCCAGTTAACTAATTGACTATCATGAGCTTTATTTAGAAACTCAATCCAGTGATCGCGAATGGCAGGCGATAGCCAATCTTTCAATTCAAATGGGTTTTGGGCTAGCATTTCACGCTTTTTCTTAATAAAATCAACTACTTTCATATTTACTCTCTAATGCGTACCGGCCCAACAACTGGCATATTCTAAAATAATGAATTAGTCAGTCAAATATTTCTATAGGTAAAACGTAAGTGCTTGTAATTAAATATAGGCACTGCTTATTTAGTCGGCAAGAATGTGCTTAGTTAGCTAAGCACATTTGTTGGCTGAATTAACGCAACCATACCTGTAAATCGCGAACAATCCGGTTGCCGCTAAAGATTGGGTGTGGGTCTTCAATGGGGTCTAGCGCAAAGTAGTCACGCTGCTCTTCTGGCAGAGCATGGTAGCTGCCCCACACTTGGTATAACCAAGCCTCGGCATCCCATTCTAAGTGCTGTTCTTGATAGTACTCTAAAGCCGTTTGGCCCGCTGCACTTTCTATTACGCCCAACAGGTAGTTTTCAACGTCTTGCTTAATTTTTTGCTCTTGCAGGGCAAACTCTTCGGCGCCTTCTAGAGAAACCGCATGTTCGGTGTCGCTTTCGCTAACTTTAGTGTGACGTTGCAACTTGAGCTGGCTAAGCGATAGCAATAAGTCGTGTTCATGTTCGCTGTTGTGAATATCAACACTGGCCTTGGATAGTAGTGCAGGGGCTTGGTTAAATAAGCTCGCTACATCGAGTTGTTGCGTTGGGTCTTTCGGGCTGAAGTCGGGATGCTGAGCATGAAATAGCTGCAAACCTTTAAGCAGGCGAGACTTACCACGTAACTCGCGAAAACGGCCTAGTAAGGTGAGTAGGCGTGTTTGCACAACGGCTAGCTCTTGGGTGCAGTCGTAAACCGCTTGGCTTAGGTTCAACACCAAGATCCGGCGAAGCTCGCGAATATCGCCAGCTATTTGGCTCAAAGTATCAAAGTTTAATAAGGCGAGGCTATTGAGCAGTTCGCTCACTTGCTGCTGAGCTAATTCATTTTCACGGATTTTGGCGCTTAAGCTAGGCACATAACCAAACTCATTGTTGATCCGGCTCCACAATACCCGCGAGCTATGGCGCAGGCTTTCGGTGAGGCTGTAGCTGTGTTCGCTTAAATCGCTGAGATAAACGTCGGCTGCGGCTAAATCGCCAATATGTAAGGCTTCTTTGTAGTGTGCTGCCAAGGTTTTAATAGTTTCTAAGCGCGAGCCAACATTAGAATCAATTTGCCGATTACGAGTATCACTTAAGGCTTCTTCCAATAATGAGCGCAGGTTAGAGCTTAAATGCAAGCCTTCGTCGGCGGATGGGCGCCAAATAACACCAGCTTTGAGTAAGGCATCAATCTGTTTACTGTCTAGCTTACTTTCATCTAGCTTGCCGTTAACGTAAGCATGCATCAGGCTTTCGCCATGACGCGCAAGCAGCTTAAATAGCTTTAAGCCAGCTTGTTGCAAATGTTGGTTCACAGTAAGGGCTCCTGCTGGCCAATGGCATCCATGGCTTGTTGTTCTAAACCTAGACCTTCGGCTTCATCAATAAAGCTAATGACTTCAAAAATGTAGTCCACTTTTGCTGTGGCAATGTAGATCTGTTTTTCTTGGTTTGGTCGAACTAAATAGCCTTGTTCACAGAGGCGCTTAAACACTTGCTTAAGTTGACCATCTACTTGGCTACTGGTTGAGCCAAACAACTTGTATTGAGATATTTTTGCCAGTTGTTCACGCAGCGCTGGGGTGTCTTCCACCACGGTTTGCAACTCGCTTAAACGCAGCGCTACTCCGGCACTAATGGGGCTATCTTGGCCTTGTGCTTCTTGGCTGAGAATTAGCCACTCGGTGAGCGGCAGTAAGCTGCCGGCAATTTCGCTAAATTGCTGGCTTATCACTTTGTGTTCATTGTCGCCTAGCTCGCGATAGGCGCAAAAATACAGTTCGCCTTCACAAGCACTGGCAAGGCGACGATTAAGCACATGTAAGTGGCTGTCGATGCGCTCGCGGTTAGCTTCTTCGGCTAAAAAGTGAAAACCATCTTCGTCACTCACTTGGCAGATAAATTGGCCACTTAACAGGGCTTCTAAAATCCGTCCGGTTTCGCTCATGCCGGTGGCGCTTAACTTACTCATAGCTCAGCCTCCGCTTGTTTAGTACTGGCTTTTGCCGCTTGGGCTGCTTTTAGCTTTTCTTGTAAAGGATTAATTCGCGGCTGCACAACCTGCAGTTGGCGCTTGTCACGGTTAATGATGTAGCGGTGGGTGAACAAGTCTAATACTTCAGATTCTGGGTTAGGAAAAGCCCCCAGTATGCGAATTTGGTTATGGTCACAGGCATCAAAGATCTTTTTCACATTGCTTTGGTGCAAGGTGCCTAATTCATCAATTGGCCAGTGAATGTAAGTATCGGCATTACCACGCAATAAGCGGGTAAAGGCCAATAAGAACTTACACAAAATTAAGTAGGCCATGCCGTGGCTACTGGATTCATTAAGCTGGCGGTCGGTGCGGATCACTAGGTCGCTATTGCCCTCGCGCAGGGTTAGCTCAATCAGCAATAATCGAGATACCCCTTCTTTAAGTGCGCTGCGACCAATAATGTCTAGTGCTACCCGCATGCTGGTGGCGTAGTCTTCGTCGGGCAATTGATTAAAGCCTTGCTGCTGCCAAGCTTGGAAGTTATCTACAAAGGTTTTTAGTTCGTCCCAAAACTCTAGTTCGCTAATCTTAGAGCGAATTTTTACTGCTGAATCAGATACGCCATCTAGGCTTAAGTCTTCACCAATTTCGCGGGTAATACGGCGGCTTTGGCTCAAAATTCGTTGGTCAATGTCGCTTAAGTTTTGGTAGAAGCTGCTAATGCTCATGCCTAGGTTGCGACCGTGGTCGATTAGGCCTTGTACTTTTTGCGGCACTAAACCGTTTAACAGTTCAGATAGGTGTGGCACTAACTCACGATAGGCGAGGGTGCTTTCACCTTCTTCGTTGGTGCGCCGGCATGCGGCACGCGAACGCTCCCAAGTTTCGCTTAGGTCTGAGCCAGCTTGTTGCGCTAATAGGCTATCAAAATGGCGAACCGATTCATTTACTTGCTCAAGCTGCTGGTTACGCTGCACAATTTGCTGCTCAGCTTGGCGAGCTCGCTCGGCGGGTGTACCGGCAGCTTCTGCTGTTTGGTCTGCTTGGTTTTGCTTGGGTAAAGCCAATTGTTTGATTTTTCGTAACAGGTTTTGAGTTTGGCTGTATTGTTGCTGAAGCTGTTCTAGTTCTTGTTTAAGCTTGCTGAGCTCAGCTTGCTGGCTATCGCGCTGCTGTTTGAAGTGAGCCAGTTGCTCGTTAAGGGCTTGCTTAGCACTGCTTTGTGCTTGGCGAGCATTGGCAAGGGCATCGTTAAGTTGTGGTTTTTGGTTTAACCACACTTGTTGATGCCAAATTTTGTATTCGCTTACTTCATCACGGTACTGCTCGGCGTCTTGAATTTGTTGATTAAGTTGGCGTTTTTGCTTGGCTAAATCAACAATTAGCTGGTCATCTAAGCCCTGTGCCTGCAGTTCGCCGCGATACCATTGTTCCGACTGTTTTAGCGCTTCTTTCGCTTGTTTTTGGCGATTGCTAATGGCGTCTTGAGCTTGGCTTAGTTGCAAGGCTAATGCATCAATCTTTTCTTCCCACCAGGCCATTTTTTCTAGCTTGGCTTCTTGGTGTTGTTTGCGTAACTCGTCTAGGTATTCTTGATGCTGTGTTTGCGCATTGTCTAAATAGGTTTTCAGCTTAGTTTGTTTTTCTAGTCCAACGCTTTGGCGCTGTTTAAGGGCACTAGAAAAGCTTTCTTTGAGTAGTTGTTTTTCTTCTTGTAGACGTTTCAGTTGATCTTCACTGTTGTGGTGAGCCGCTGTAGCTTCGGCAACTGACAAATCTTGCTGCTGCACGGCTTTGTTGGCGTCACTTAAGTCTAGTTCGGCTTGTTTAAGTTGTTTCTGCGCTTCGTTAAAGCTTTGCTGAATTTGCTCAATCTGCTGTTTGATTTGCTCTTCTGTGGCGGCACATTCTGGGGCATCGATGGCTTTTAAATCTAAGGCTAGACCAAATACGCTTTGATGGTTGGTTTCGCTATGAGGTTTTAAATCACGACGATTGAGTAGCTCAGGGTTAATTAACTTACCAATGCTTTGCTCCCACTGTGGGTGCTCGCTACGTAGGTGCGCCAGTAGGCTGCCATCGGCCGGTTGCAGGCTGTCTTTTAGCCCACTTAGCTTTTGTTCTAGCTGGCGAGATTGTTGGCTTGCGGTGGCTAAAGTTTGGTCGGCTTGTTGGCGCTGCTGCTTTAGGCTGTGCAATTGTTCGTTGTGTTGGCGAACTTGCGCAGATAACAACTGTTGCTGCTGGTTGGCCTCGTCGAGGCGATTATCCATGATATTAAGCTGGCGGCTTTCTTCTTCGGTATAGCCCATTTGTAGGGTGCCGGCCTCTAGCTGCGCAAGTTCTAGCTGATTTTTATGCTGCTGTTGTTGGAAGCTTTGCTCAACCTGGTTAATTTGCTTTTGTTGCTGCTGTTGTTCGTTATTTAGCTCAGCTTGTTGCTGTTGCTTCTCTTGGTTGAGCTGTTGCTGCAGCTGATCTTTGTTTTTATGCAGTTTGTTTAATGCCGAGTTTAGCTGCTCGTTGATTTCGCTTTTGCGTTGGTTGAAGTGGGCTTCAATATCGCTGTGTTGCTCGGTGAGCAGCTGGTGGCGTTCGCTAACTTCTCGCACTTGCTCACGCCAAAGTGGTAGCTGCTCAACCGCGCTAAGTGCTTGCTCGATATTTTTATCTTGCCAAGCTTGGTAATCATCTTCGATGTGGTTAAGTTGCTTGTCGAAACTAGAAACATCGGCATTGGCACTAGAGACGGCTTGGTTAAGCTGTTCGCGTTGATTCTGCCACTCTTGCTCTAGTTCGCTTAACTGTTGTTTTAATTGGTTAAGCTGGCGTTGGCTATGTTCACTTTGGGAAAATAGCTCCGCTTCATCGCCTTGTAGGTTTTTATCTAGCTGGTTTAACTGAGCTTCGCTGCCAAGCAGTTGTTGGTTGATTTGCTCTAGTTTTACGAACTTAGGGCGAATCGCTTCGAACTGCTGGATTAAACGGGTTTCTTGGATCCACGCTTGCGCTTTATTGGCATCTACCCAAGTTGGTTTTAAGGTAACGCCTTCTTCTTCCAAAATGGCGGCAATCATCGATTTGATGGTTTCCATTTTGCCTTCTTTGGAGTGCACTGCTTTGGCCAGTTTTTCAATGTGGCGCAGGCCATGCTTTGGATCGCACATAGAAAACTGGCGAGCAAAAGCTTTCAAATCGCTGTCGCCGGCATTTTGTAAGCTGCGATCGTTTTGAATAATTGCACGAAATTCTCTGGTATTAAGAAAGCGGGTAGTGGCTAGGGCAGCGCCGTTGAATTCTTGCTTCTTGAGTTTTTGGCCTAGTTTAGCGGGAGCCAAAAACCAAGTACCTTGCTCGTCTTGTTTGTCGATAAAATCTTCTAGTTCAAAAGGCTTACCAATAAAGCGGTATTTTACCCCTTGGTCTTCACGACCCGATGACAAGACTACTTGGGCAACTTGGCCATTGTATTGCTGGTACTCGTAGATGATGTAGCTGGCTTCTCGTGGTAGGTACCAGCGCTCGAAACTGTCGCGGGTACTTGGCACTACGCGGCTGGGGTATTCGCCATAAAATACTGGAATAAGACGCTGTAATGTGGTTTTTCCTGAGGCGTTAGTTCCACATATATTGCTGTGTTGGTCGAGTTTAAGTTCTACCACACCTTTTAGGTGAGTATCGATCAAGATGATCCGCAATAAGCCAGACAAAGTGCATCCTTTTAAATTAACTAAACGTAGCACTCACCACTGAAGCAAGTGCTGCTGCCATAATCAAACAACAAACCACACTTGGGCTTGAACGCGGGCAGGGCAATAGCTCAGTTTAACTAAGAACGGACAGCGAGCGAAGCCTTGAGAGGTGTGTTTGCTTAAAAACTGTTAGTTATCACCAAAAAAATCAAATAGCGATGATTTCTTGACTAATCGTTTAGCTATTGCAGTTAGCTTATAGTTGTGGAATACTCCGCCGCCCTTGGGTTCTCTCACCCCCAATTAACAAAAAGATAGGTAGTTCTATAATGTGGTTTTTACAATTAACTGAGGCCGAGCGCCGCAGTGTTATTATTCTCGCTTTATTTCATATCGTTACTATTGCCGCTAGTAATTATTTAGTGCAATTGCCCTTCACTATATTTGGTTTTCACACCACTTGGGGCGCGTTTACTTTCCCATTTATATTTCTAGCCACCGACCTTACCGTTCGCTTGTTTGGTGCAAGCAGAGCTAGAAAGATTATTTTCACCGCAATGTTGCCTGCCCTAGTGGTGAGCTACATTGTGTCGGTACTGTTTTATCAAGGTGAATATCAAGGTTTAGCCGGCTTGTTAGCCTGGAACGCCTTTGTTGCGCGTATTGCTTTGGCGAGCTTTTTGGCTTATTCGGTAGGTCAACTATTGGATGTAAAAGTGTTTGACCGTTTACGCCAGCTTAAGCACTGGTGGGTAGCGCCTGCGGGCTCAAGTGTGTTTGGCAACTTGGTGGATACTTTCTTATTCTTTGCGGTGGCCTTTTATGCCAGCAGCGACGCCTTTATGGCTGAACATTGGGTAGAGATAGCGTGGGTAGATTATGGCTTTAAACTTGCGGTTAATCTTGCTTTGTTTGTTCCGCTGTACGGCATGTTATTACACTTTTTGCAAAGCCGTTTAAAAGCTAATAAAGCATTAGCGTAAAGCTTGCTATTGTAATGCCAGCTTGTTGATGCTGGCATTACAACAAGATACGCCGTCGTTTAGTTGCCTGTTTGTTGTTTTTGTTTGGCTGCGGCCTGCTGCAACATTTCCTCAAGTTTTTTGTGATGCCCCTTAGCCACCAAAGCGCTAGCCAGCGCGCTTTCACGAATTAATGTAGCGTTTAGCTCTTGGCTCTTTTTGCCTACCGGAGTTTTATAAAATGCGACTAGCTGCTCTAGCTCTTCATCTGTAAAGTGTTTTAGATAAACCTCAGCAATCTTTGGTTTCATCTCTTCCCAAGTCAGATAGGTGTTTGCCCACTCGTCCAGTACTGGTCGAAAGTTCTCTAAAGGAGGGTTTTGACGAATTAGTGCTTGATTGAGATTGTTACGAATTATCTGCATTTGCAATTCACTGTCGTTGAGCTCCAACAATTCATTAATGGGCGCTGCTTGCAGTGAACAACTGGCAAAAACAAGGGCTGCTGTCAGTAGCTTTTTCATAGGTTCATCCTTGAGAAAATTTTGCTGGTGGCTTAAAGGCCAAGCTATGATTCATTTATGCTTTTAGCCTACACCTTAAGTAAAGCGGGGGAAAGGATTGTAATGGCAGCTAAAGCTAGGTCTAAGGTAAAATAGAGAGTTTAGATATTCAATTAGGCGAGTTTTACAGCAATGGTAAAGGCAAAACCCCAAGTTAAGTTACACAGTTACGGTATTTACAATAAATGGGATAGCGATGCCAAAGCACTGCCGCAGGTTAGCCAATTTACCACTCAAGTTGAAGCTCAAATAGATGTTGAATTCGGCTTGATTATTAATATTAAGAAAGCCAAAGGCCAGAAGGTTCGCTATTGCATCTACCACCCCAACATCCCAGATGAAGATGGCGAGGTTATGGCGCCTTTTGATGGTGAGGAGTACATTCGCAGCAACGATTGGGATTTTTACTTAGGTGATACTATTTGGGCTCCTATTAGCAATAAGCTAGGAACTTGGCGCATGACCATTGAATTAGCAGGAGAGATAATTGCTGAGAAGTCGTTTGAGTTGTATAGAGAGAGCCTCGGTGATCCCGCGCAGTTTTTCCGCAAACGTGGCATGTAAGTAACATCATCAACTTTTTAGTTAAGAGGGCAATTTAGCATCCAGTTGATGCCAAACTGGTCGCACACTCTAGCAAAACGCGCTTGCCAAAACGTATCTTGTAAACCCATGGTGATGCTGCCGTTTTCAGAGAGTTTTTCGAACACCTGTTGTTGCTCGGCCAAGTCTGAAAAGTTTAAGTTGAGCTCGATATTACCCGCGCTTTTTAGCTGCTCTCCGGGCATACCATCGGATGCCATAAACTCCAGTTCTCCGGCTTTGAAGTGACAATGCATCACTTTATTCAATAACTCATCGGGAATTGGCATGTCGGTTTGATTATCGCTAAAGCGCATTAATGCAATAACGTCGCCTTTAAAGCAGTGCTGATAAAAAGCTAAAGCTTGTTCGGCTTTACCTGAAAAATTAAGGTAGGGAATAATGGCTTGCATAGCTAAATACCTTGTTGTGATGGTAATAGAAAAGGGGGAAGTGCCAACACTTCCCCCTCCGCGATTACTGTGACTAGTTATAGTCTTCGTCTATGTAGCGTTCTAATTGTTTCCGCTCGTTGTATTCGTCGATGCGGCGACGAGCACGTGCTTTGTCCCGCTGGTTTTTATGACTTTTTGCGTTATGGACCAGGTCTTCTTCATCCCATTCATCCATATCATCAAAGCGTGATCGTTTCATAAGCCTACTCCAAGCCTTACTTTATTGGGCCCAACATACCTAGTGTTTTGTGCCCAATGTGATTTCTTCTCGCGGCTGCGAGACACGCAAAATGTGCAGTAAAAAGTATAGTAGGTAAAATGAATATTTTATTACTGTAATGTGACGTTAGCCTGCCGCAAACAAGCTATGCCATGGCGCATAGGCAACTTTCCACTTGGCTGGTTAAATCTTGGTTTTTAAGGCGCTTTTAAGCTTTATTTAGCACTATGCTTTAAGACTAAAAGTACAAATAAACTAAGATCTTTTGCTGATATTTTGTTGCTTTTTTGAGAGAGAAGTAAAACTTTGAGCGGTTTTCTTTCTAATTGTTCGAATGATTTTTCACATAAAATTCAATTTTTTTCATTGTGGATTTAAGCGATGCTAGTTTCATCGACGTAGTATCAGAAGATATTTAAGGGGACCGAGTGAGTATTCGCAATACCAAACAGACTTATGGATGGGTAGCCATCGTTATCCATTGGTTGGTGGCAGTAAGTGTTTTTGCTTTGTTTGGGCTAGGGTTATTTATGGTTGATTTAAACTATTACTCTAGTTGGTACCAAACCGCCCCGATGATCCATAAAAGTGTTGGGATATTGTTGTTTATGTTGATGCTATTCCGGCTGATTTGGAGAATGTTGAATCCACATCCAGAGTCTCCACCTAACCATAAGGCTTGGGAAAAGCAGGGAGCTAAAGTCGGTCATTGGCTGCTTTACGCACTATTATTTTGTTTAATGATTTCGGGTTACCTCATTTCTACCGCCGATGGACGTGCCATTGTAGTGTTTGAATGGTTTGAGGTTCCCGCCACTATTACCGGTATTGCTCAGCAAGAAGAGCTGGCTGGTGATATTCATGAGATTTTAGCTTGGGCACTAATTGTATTGGCTGCAGGTCATGCTTTTGCTGCTCTAAAACATCACTTTATAGATAAAGATAACACCTTAGTTCGAATGCTTAAGTCGACTAAATAACCTAAAGGGACAGACAATGAATACACAACTTAAAGCCGCATTATTGTTAGCCAGTACTATGGGCTTAGCCTTACCGGCTAGCGCTGCCGATTACACCATTGATACTCGCGGTGCACATGCTTCAATTAACTTTAAAGTTAACCATTTAGGTTACAGCTTTGTAGTAGGCCGCTTTGATACCTTTAGTGGTGACTTTAGTTACGACCAAGCGGCGCCAGAGGCGACTACCGTTAGCGTTAAAATTGATGCTACTTCGGTGAACTCTAATCACGCTGAGCGTGACAAGCACATTCGCAGTAAAGACTTTCTGGCGGTAGACCAATACCCAGAAGCAAGCTTTACCAGCAGCAAATATGAAGCGAATGGTGATGAAGGTGGCAAGCTTTATGGTCAGCTTACGCTGCGTGGCGTGACAAAAGACATCGTGATTGATGTGACTAAAGTGGGTGAAGGTAAAGACCCATGGGGCGGTTATCGTGCTGGCTTTGTTGGCTTAACAGAATTAGTAATGAAAGACTTTGGTATTCCTACTAACCTTGGTCCTAAATCTACGACCGTAGCAATGGACTTAGTGATCGAAGGTATTAAGAAGTAAGTTTAAGGTTCTCGCTGTCAGCTATGGCAGCGAGTCTTTTCCTCCCGCCTATTTTTCACTCTTAATGAGCTGGTTTTCTGTACGTTTAACTTAATTATCTAGTTAACTATTGTTCGCTTTTGTCAAATTATTGAAAATGTTTTCAAGTTGTTGTTTGTAAATATTTTGTTGATCAAGCTATCAAAACAAGCATAAATTACTGATTGCTATCAAAATTTTGAACTTAAACCTAGTCAAACGAAGCGCATAATATTACCCTTGTTGAGTTTATTCACTTCAAGGCTCAATAACGCTTTGATTTTACTCGGCTAGCAACTAAACACAGGGAGTGTTCGTTTGACTATCAGCATAGTGATTGGCTTTATTGCTTTAGCAGTTTTGGTGTACCGTTTGAGGCATATTCATTACACCTTTGTGTGTGAATTGCGTTCCGGAAAAGTCACCGTGGTTAAAGGTCATGTGCCAAGCTCTTTCGTTCACGATTGTCGTCAAATGATGCGCGGCCGCAAGGTTGTTGGCTTGGTTAAAGGTATTAACAGTGACGGAAAAATGAAGCTGCGCTTTTCTTCTTCCATCGCTCAGTCTGACCAAATCTATTTGGAAAAACAATTTCCTCATAAACTGTATGACAGCAAATCTTCGGATATAAACGGTAGTGTTTCTTTAGACTAAGAATTTACAAAAAAGAAAAAAGCCCGGTTTATGCCGGGCTTTTTTTATTTGGCTTTAGAAAACATACTGAGTGGAGCGGGGGAGGCTTTTTGCTCCACACCTTTGATGGGATCCCATACAGGCTTAATATATGAGCGAAGCTTGGCGGCAATACGCACTGCCATATTTGCCCCATTCACCGGAACGTATAACCAACGGGCAAATAAAAATACCTTACGTCTAAATACCCATAAGTACATCGCTTGTTCGGAATAGAAACGGTATCCCCAGCGCTGTTCAAAAAGGCGCGAGGAGGCTTCGGTATATTTGGGGTGCCAACGGAAGAAGAAGAACTTCATGTCGTACCAAGCCATTCTGGTGCCTAGATTATCAAAAATAATGATTGATTCAGGCTGAGTGACAATTTTGTAAGCCTTTTGACGAAGTTGAATGCCTATATCGATGTGTTCGCGAATCACCATATCTGGCAGTTCAATGTCTTTTAAGGCTTTAGTGCTAAACAGCACGCCATGTAGCTCGAACATTTCACTTTCTTGGATACCTTGAGGAAGCTCCTCAGGTAATGAGCGGCGAAAAGACTTATGTTCAATAAGATAATCTTCACCTTGATAATCAATGGTATGAACTGCATTTGTGAATAGGTGATTACGTAACTCTGCGCCTTTATCAACACCTTCTTTCTCGAGTGTTACCGGGTTTACCACCGCAATTTGTGGATCACTGTTGGCTATCTCTAATAGCGGTGGAAGCCAATTGGCCGTTACGTTTGAGTCATTATCAAGAAACATTACGTACTCTGTTTCGATAAGAGGTCTCACTTTTTGCATCGCTTGAATTGGCGAGATTAAACCATAGCTAAGCAGTTCGGCATTATGGTGTTGAGCTAGCTCTTTTTCGATTTTTTGCTTAAGTGAAGACGGATAATCTAAGTCGATGACTTTTAGCTCAAAGCGTTGTTCGGTGCATAGGTATAAATTGCGAATACAATTAATAATGCCTGAGTAACGGTCTCGCGGGGTAATTACAACGGTTATCGAGTTCTTGTCCATGCTGCTCTCGCTTAAGCTTCCTTGAGAAGTTGGTTAAAAATACCTAAATAATTATTAATCATATGCTGGGTATCGAACTGTGAGCGAACACGCTGCTCTGCTGCCTCACCAAGTTTTTCGCGCAATGCTTCAGAATCAATTAGCTTAGAAATGGTGGCTGCTAATTGTTCTGGCTTTGCGGCTGGCACTAAAAAGCCGGTTTCACCATCTATTACAATATCGGGGATACCACCAACCTGGGTTGCCACTACAGGAGTATGGCGCAAGCCCGCTTCGATAAATACTAGACCAAAGGCTTCTTCTAACGAAGGTTGCACAAAAATGTCTGCAGCCTCCATCCATTCAGCAGTGTTATTAATTTGCCCAAGGAAATGCACCCGTTCTTGCAGTCCTAATTTATCGCGATAGCGCAGCAGTGCTTTGCTCTCTTTTTTTGAGCCACTGCCTGCTATAAATAACTGGCAGTTTTGCTGCTGTGGCAACAGTTTAAATGCCTTTAGTGTATCTTGATGGCCTTTAATTCGCCCTAAGTGGCCGGCACTAAACAAAATAATTTGATTTTCGGGAAGCTGCAGGTTTTTGCGCGCTTGAGCAGGTTGTAAAGGAGCAATTTGGGTATCGACTCCCGCATGATTCGCTAAGCAGCGTTGTTCGCTTAAGCCCAGGTTTTGCATAAGCAACTGCCTGCGTTGCTCGGAAACTGCAACAAAGCAGTTGGCTAAGCGCCTTAAAATGCGATTTATTCGATTTTCTTGGTAGTAGCGTAAAATTGAACGATGAAAAGTAAGTACAGTAGGCACATTGCACACTTTGGCTGCCAAACCTGCCCAAATCATACTGCGGTCGCAGTGGCAATGAACTAAGTTAATCCGGTGTTTTTTAATCAATCTGACTAAGTTGTAGAAAATACAAGGGCCGTCAAAGGCCTTAGTATGTAGCACTTCTAGCTGGTCGGGTTGTTGATCGTTACTGTGAGGCGTTTTAAAACTTACCGGCAGCACAAACACACCGTTGTCTCTTAATCCAGCTACGGTGGTAATGAATCTAACTGTGCGACCGCCTCGCTCGAGGCTTTGTACCACCTCAAGTACTCGCAATGAAGAATCCATTCTGTTAAACCCTTTGATAAAAATTAACAAATTCTTTGAGTTAGAGAGTGATCCTTCACCCCTAACTGGCTTATCATAATGCCACTAAGGATAGTCAAATAAGTAATGATATTGTGAATAGCGCGTTAAGTAAAAAGATATCTCATGTTGTGAGTAGTTTACAGGTGGGAGGAGCAGAACGCTTTGTTATTGATTTATGTGTAGAACAGCGTGCTCAGGGAATGGAGCCTGAAATTATATCTCTGGGGCATCATGATGACCCTCTTGTGGCGGTTGCTGAAGAGCTTAATATTAAAGTGACGGTAATACGCGGCATGAAAGGTCTTGTGCAATTGCGCTTGTGGCAAGCTTATCGGCGTCACCCAATTATTCACATGCATTCTCCTTCTGCAGTTATGTTGTCCCTACCTATCTTGCCTTTTTGTTTAGAGCGTAAAATTGTTTATACCCGCCATGGCGCAGCGCGATTAGCGACTAATCGTTGGCGTAAAGTGCACCGCTTTGCCCGCCGATTTATCGACAGCATTTGTTTTGTTTCGGAAGAGGGTCAGCATATCTTTCACGAAGAGCACGGTTGGGAGCATGTAGATTCTTCGGTAATTGATAACGGTATTGCCATGCCGGAGGAGAAAGATATTGTTCCTCATCCGCAAGATGGGCGTTTACGTATTGGCTCAGTTGGGCGCTTAGTAAGCCTTAAACACCAAATTAGTTTGCTTGAAGCAATCCGCTTATTGCCTAGTGATATACAACAAAAGGTTGAAGTGCACTTTTTTGGCACCGGCGACCAGTTGGCTCCGCTGCAAGAGTTTACCCAACAGCATTTGGCTAATGCCGAAGTCGTTTTCCATGGAATGGTAAGCGATCGCAGCAAAATCTATAACTGTTTCGAATTGCTGGCGATGACGTCAAGAACCGAAGGTATGTCTTTGGCCATTATGGAGGCATTGGCCTACAAGCGGGCAGTGGTTGCTAGCAAGGTGGGCGGAAATGGAGTGCTGGTGCAAGAGCAGCAAAATGGTTGGTTATTTGATTTTGATGATAGCCAAAAGCTAGCAGAGATCATCCAAACTGCACTCGCTGAACCGCAGCGACTCATTGAATTTGGTCGCGCAGGGCGGCAACGGGTTTTGGATGAGTTTTCTTTGCAGCGCACTCAACAGCAATATCAGAAAGTTTATGAGGATTTTGGTACCAGCATATAACATTGGCTAATGTAAGCTATTGGCCTAGCTCGATACTATTGTTATTGATGTTTTTCTAGCAACTGGCTCTGTTGGCCAATGGCTAGGCAAGCTATTTGGTGAGGGCGCGCTTAGCGCCTTTTTTATTTTGCGGATTACCCATAAGCAAAATACTGCTGTAGCGAGCAGTGATAAAGCCACGGCCAGCGATTCCCATTGGTTTAGGCTCTCAGAGCTGGGAACTGTATTTGCTATGGCACTGCTGCTAAGTAAGCTAGACAAAAGACATAAGCGATTCATAAAGCACCTAGATTAAATGATAATCATTATCATTTAATCTAGGTGCTTTTGTTTTTATATGCAAGCCTTTTAGTTACATATCGCGATGGTGGACTTTGAACATGCGCTTCGCTTCAGTAATCACTAAATCGCGAAGTGGGTTTTCGGGGGTGTCGTTACGCCATACAAAAGATAACGATCGTTCAATATTTAGCTCTGGTACGTTTAGCCTAACCAGCTCACCTAACTCTAGAGCTTTTATTACGTCTAGGTAAGGCAGGCAGCTTAAATAGCTATTGTTGGCCACTAAGGAGCGCAGCACCGGCACGTGCTCGTATTCCCGGTGAACCTTTAGCGAGTCAATGGTGCCTTGAATAGCACTATCAAACACTCTCCGGGTGCCTGCTCCTTGCTCGCGCAGTACCCAACGAGCCTGCTCGAGCTGGGCAATACTCACCCGCTCTAATTTTGCGTAAGGGTGGTGGGCGGCTGCCACAATCACCAAGTGGTCGTTACACCATACTTGGTGGGCTATTCGGTCATCGTCGCAGCGCCCTTCAATCACACCTAGCTGGTAATCGTAGTTAATTAAGCCATTAATCACTTCAGCGGTATTTTCTACGGAAAAGCTAATGCGTAGCTGCGGGAAGTTATTATCAATATTACTGATGAGATCCGGGATTAAGTGTTCTGCTGCGGTTTGGCTAGCGCACAGCTGCAGCTCGCCACTTACTAGCTGCTGTTCGGCAAACCCTTCTTCAATTTGCATGGCGTCTAACAGTAATTGCTTGGCCTTTGGGCGCAGCCACAGGCCCCACTGGCTAAGCACCATCCGCTTGCCGCGCCTATCAAATAGTGGCTTTCCTAATAGTTTTTCAAGCTGAGCCAACGACATGCTCGCGGCAGACTGAGTGAGCGCGAGCTTGTCGGCGGCTGCACTTACGCTGCCGTGGGTTGCAACGGCTTCAAATACGGTAAGTTGCTTTAAAGAATAGCGCATCGCTTACTCCAGAAATGTTTTTAAGAGGCTGTATTAGCTGCTAAGTATAGTAAACATAGGTGCTATAAGAAGTTTTGATATAGCTCATAAAAATTATCCGCTTACCAGCCCAATGCTTTCTCGATATTGTAATAACACGTTCAGTCATTAGCGACTCTAGTTGCTTGTTATTACAGGTTTTAGTGTAGATGAATCATATTCAAGTGGAGCGATTGCCAGCTCCTACAGTAGTAAGCAGTGAAAAGCCTAAAGAGAGCCTTTCATCCGCCGCGCTAAGCCCCGATCAAATGACCCAGTTTGCCGAGCAGTATGCTTATAAAAAGGCAACTAATACTACTGCTAAAACCTTGAGTTTAGCGCTTAGTGCTGGCGTGTTTATTGGTTTAGCTTTTGTTTTTTACATTACGGTAACTACTGGATCTTCAGGAGTGGGCTGGGGAGTTAGTCGCTTACTTGGTGGCTTGGCTTTTAGCTTAGGTTTAGTGATGTTGGTGGTATGTGGCGGTGAGCTATTCACTAGTAGCGTGTTGTCAATTATTCCGCGGGCCAATGGGCAGCTTAATACACGCGCCATGCTAGCTAACTGGAGCAAAGTATACCTAGGCAACTTTGTTGGCGCCTTACTGCTAGTACTGGTGGTGAGTGGCGCAAAGCTTTACCAGCTAGATCACGGTCAGTGGGGGCTTAATGCTTTATCTATAGCGCAACACAAATTGGAACATGGCTTTATGCAAGCGGTGATGCTGGGCATGTTATGTAACTTATTGGTGTGCTTAGCCGTATGGATGACCTTTAGTGCTAAAACCAGTGCCGCTAAAGCTGCCTTGGTGATATTGCCTGTCGCCATGTTTGTTAGTACTGGCTTCGAACACGTAGTGGCAAACATGTTTATGGTACCGCTCGGCATTGCAATTAAAGCCTGGGCTGAACCTAGCTTTTGGGCACAAGTTGGCGTTCAAGCAAGTGCATTTGAGCACCTAACTTGGGCTAATTTTGCCTCACACAATTTAATACCAGTCACTATCGGCAACATTATTGGCGGCGCAGTGATTGTAGGCTTGGGTTACTGGTCGGTATATAGCCGCGGTAGTCAGCTTGAGCCTGTACGTCCTAAATTTTCTGTTTTATCAAATCAATATTCTGGTCCTGTTGGAGAACCTACTATGCAAAACTTAAAAACAATTACAGTCGCTGACATCATGTCTCCTGCCGACAATGCACTTAGCCCTGACATGACCATTGCAAGTGCTTGTGACGCGCTGGTAGCTCAAGAGTTATCTGGAGCGGTTGTGGTAAACGAAAACAACGAGCTACAAGGCTTTGTTTCAGAGTTAGAAATTTTAAGAAAACTGTGGCTAGAAGATTACAGCAAACCAAGTACAACAACCGTAGCAAGCATTATGCAAAAGGATATTATGACCGTGGCACCTAATCACAACTTATTAAAATTAGCTGAGTACATGAGTGTTGATGTTGCCCAAGTTTACCCAGTATCTGAGTCAGGTGTTTTGTTAAGCTCTACTCACCAGCCTTTAGAAGAGCGTTTACGTAACAGTAGTGTTTACCGTCCGAAGATTTTCCCAGTAGTAGATAGTGGCAAACTAGTTGGTGTGGTTACACGTCACCAAGTACTTAAAGCCCTACGCCCAGCTTTAGGAGCCCCGGTAAAGTTAGAAGAGCCACAAGCTGAGGTGGCTGAATCAGTCGCGTAAGCTTTATCGCTAGGCTAGTGATGCTAGCTTGATATAAATTACTCTTATGAGCAGCTGCCCTTACGCAGCTGCTTTTTTATGGGCGAAAATCAATAAATCCAGCTTTTAGAACAAGCTTTAATCGCCATTTTACAGGTAGTTAACGTAACTACTGTCCTATACTCATGCTGCTTTGCTTGTAGAGCCTACTTCTTTAATTATCTTTTACAAACTGAGTTATCGCTTACCTAGCTAACAAGTAAGACCTTAAAACTGAATTTGCTGTTTTCCAATAGAGGTAACTAAGGGACAGAGTTTATGATTAATAAAAACAATGGTTTAACTAGCTTATGGCTAGCCGGTAAAGCGTGCATTGGCGAGCTTTGTGGCGACATCAATGTTCGCTAGGTAGGCTGATTGTTTCGATTGTGCTGCCAGTATGGGGCTATTTCTATTGGTATCATAAAAAATGATGTTTCATCTAAGTTTTTGTTTTTTTGAGGATTATTTTCCTTTGTTAAGGAGGAGGCTTTTGGCTTAAGTATTCTCATGTTTGATTGACAGAGTGCTTGAGCAAGTGCTGGTTTGCCCTAAGGGCTGCTATTGCGGTTTAGCTTAGCTCCCAAAAGGGTTTGTTAAGCGATGAATGGGGCGAATTTGACTGAATGTAAGCAATTAGAAAATACTTAGCTGGGTTTCAATTAGCTAATAACTGCACTTTTGTTAAGTTTTCAATATGTATCAGATTTATTGATTCATATGTAGGGTGCTATTTGAGGTGCTTGATGCCACATAGCTGCGAATAGTTTTAACCAAATTTTATCTGCAAAAGACTAAATAAGTGCCTTAAATCTTTGGGCTGTGAGCTACTTAAGTTAAGCATAAATACATAGCGCTAAAAGTGCTTGCTCAATTAAGCGTTGTTTTTGCAAAAATTAACTCATATATGGATGAATATCATGTAAAATCGGCGTTTGTTTTTTAACATATCTGGCTCAAGGATGAATCGGCGGATCTCTCTACGTTATATTTTGTTTGTTATTTGCATGTTTGCGGCTTTGCTGCCGACCTTAATGGTTAGCTCTTGGGTTCAGCATCAAGTTCAACAAAATGAAACCGCCACAGTGCATGAAAAGCACTTACTTATCGCGCGCAATCTAAGTACTGCACTGGCTCGTTATGCCAACGATACAGCGGCTATTTTTAGCAGTGCTAACCAGCAAATCAGCCTTGAACATTTTCATAATGACTTATCACCACTACTTAAAGAAATAAACTTATACGCCTTGTTTGAGTGGCAGCAAGGGCGAGGCCAACGCTTCTTTTATGGCGAATCAACCTTAAGCATTTTCAACAGTGTGCCAGCGCAGGTTCAAGTAGCTATGGAGCAAGCTCGAGCGAACAAAAACCAAGTGTATTTTAGTGGGGTAGTGGTAGAAGGGGTGCCTCAGCCGACCATCTTTTTAGCGGTTTACCAAGGCCAAGATCGTTTCCTAATGGGCGCTTTGGGCACCCAATACCTGCTAGAAAGTCAGTCTGAAGTGCGATTTGGTGAGCTAGGACATGTGGCTATTTTTGATCAATACGGGCGAGTTTTAGCGCACCCTAACGAGCAGTGGAGTATTCGAGCGAAAGATCTTTCTGGTTTAGCTCCAGTCGTGTTGATGCGCGATAACAACTTTGGTGTGAGCGAGTTTTATTCACCCGCATTGCAAGCCGACATGATCGCAGGTTATGCCAAGGTCGAAAATACTGGCTGGGGGATTATTGTTCCTCAACCCCTCACTGAGCTTCAGGCCTACTCTTTAAAACTGCAGCGCTATGCATTTTTTGTTAGCCTGTTATGTGTATTTGTGGTGGGCGTAATTAGCTGGTATTTGGCCTGTATGATTGTCCGGCCAATTAGCCAAGTAGTAGATACTGCTCAAGGTATTTCTCATGGTGAGATGGGCAAGTTTGTAAACCCTAAACGCTGGTTTATACCGGTTGAGATTGCCGCGTTAATTGCCAAGTTTAATGCCATGGCTGGTGAGGTTTATACCAGCAGGACTTTGTTGGAACAGCGAGTTAAACAGCGAACTGCGGCTCTTAGTAAAGAAGTTGCGGTGCGTAAAAAGGCCGAAGAGCAAGTATGGCAGCAAGCAAACTTTGACCCACTTACCGGCTTACCTAATCGGCGTATGCTCAATCGGCTTCTTAGTGATGCTCTTGCCACGCGTTTAGAAACCGAACGTGTGAGTTTAATGCTGTTGGATTTAGACCAATTTAAAGGCATTAACGATACTCTGGGTCACGACATGGGCGATATGTTGCTGCAAATTGCTGCTCAGCGTATTCAGCATTGTATATTGCAAGGTGAACATGTCGCCCGCTTAGGTGGCGACGAGTTTATTATCTTGCTCAAAGAATCCGGTGACGGTAGCAGGGTAGCGGAATTGGGTGAGGCGGTACTTAAAACCTTGAGCACCCCGTTCCAACTTGGCATTGAGCGGGTGTATATTTCAACCAGCATCGGTGTGGCGTTTTCGCCAAATGATGGCGAGAAAATTGACGACCTTCTAAAACATGCCGACCAAGCAATGTATGTGGCCAAACAAGAGGGGCGTAACCGTTTAAGTTACTTCACTGCATCCTTGCAGGAGCAGGCTCAAGTACGCCGTTTGTTAGCAAACGATTTACGCCAAGCGGTAGCGAAAAAGCAGCTGCATTTACACTACCAACCAATTGTGGACTTGAATACCGGAGAGCTGCTTAAGGCTGAAGTCCTGGTTCGCTGGTTACACCCTAGCCAAGGTTGGATTAGCCCTAGCGACTTTATTCATGTTGCTGAAGAAACTGGTGTGGTAGTAGAAATTGGCAATTGGGTATTTAGCACCGCGGTTGCTCAACTAAAAGCCTGGAAAGAGCGTGGCTTAAGCCCTATTCAACTAAGTATTAATACTTCTCCCAAACAATATTATGAAGCAGAGTGCGATGTTAATCAGTGGCTAAACGAATTGTCGGAAGCGGGTTTATCTAGCGCCGATGTGGTAATGGAAATTACCGAAGGTTTGCTGATGGAAAACAGCCCAGTAGTGAATGAAAAGCTATTAGCCTTTAGCAAGGCTGGCGTTGAGGTAGCCTTAGACGACTTTGGTACCGGTTATTCTTCACTGGCTTACCTGCAAAAATTTGATATTGAATATCTCAAGATTGATCGCATGTTCATTCATAACCTTGAGCAAGACGGTGATGACTTAATTGTGTGTAAAGCGATTGTGGTGATGGCGCATAAACTGGGCATTCATGTTATTGCAGAAGGTATTGAAACAGAGCACCAAGCTAACTTACTGCGTGAAGCTGGATGTGATTTTGCCCAAGGTTACTGGTTTGCTAAACCCTTGCCTCATGATGAGTTTGAACTCATGCTTAGTGAAAGCTCCGCTTGTTTGCTGCCACAAAAACGCTAATAGCCGTTCAACATTTGGTGGCCATTAAGGCTTGATACTTTGGTATTGCCCCTTGCTGCAGTTTGTTACAATGACCACTTCTAGGCGCACAGGCTACTAATTAATTATGCTGGAAATATCTAATACCGTTAGTTTAGGTGAATGGGAAATTGAGCTTAGCGCTATTCGTGCTCAAGGTGCTGGCGGGCAAAACGTAAATAAAGTCTCTAGCGCGGTACATTTACGCTTTGATATTCCCCATTCAAGCTTGCCTGCATTTTATAAAGAGCGCTTGCTTAAGCTCAACGATCAACGCATAAGTAAAGACGGTGTATTAATCATTAAGGCGCAAAGTCATCGTACTCAAGAACGAAATAAAGAAGATGCCTTACAACGCTTAAAAGAGTTGATCCTAAGCGCGGTGGTTGTACAAAAAAAACGCCGTCCAACCAAGGCTACTTATGGCTCTCAGCGTCGCCGCATGGATAAAAAAACGCAGCGTGGCCAAACCAAGCAGCTACGTGGGAAAATTTCTTACTAAACGCGCATTTCTGCTATTTCATTTCGTGAGTTTTTTCAGCTCGTGACCTCGCTCGGAAAATCTTCGGAAACTGCCACAATCTTTTCCTTAGCGGCTGACGTCTGCAATTTTTATGTGTAACGTTATCTAGCCATTCTCAACGAGGACACACTATGCCGCGCCTACTCGCTTTTGGTGAAGTATTGGTGGATTGGATCCCTTTGGAGTTTCAACGCCAAGGTAAAATAGATATTCCTATTTATGGGCAATATCCTGGTGGCGCGCCAGCTAATGTAGCAGTGGCCGTTGCAGGCTTAGGCCATCAAGCCTTAATGCTAGGGCAAGTGGGAGACGATGCCGCAGGCCACTACCTGCGAGATTGCCTAGTACGCCAAGCGGTAAATTGTGACTACCTGTTAAGCAGCAAACTCTACGCCACTCCTATGGCCTTTGTGAGTTTGGACGCAGAAGGAGAGCGCAGCTTTAGCTTTCAACGCAGTGATACAGCAGATCTAAAAGTGCGCCTAAAGGATTTCCCCCAACAGGTGCTAGAAGAGGAGGGTATTTTACATGTTTGCTCTAATACCCTTACCGAAAATGATATTGCAGAAACCACCTCTAATATTTTGTCTGCAGCTAAACAAGCTGGTTTGCTTATAAGCTTTGATGTGAATATACGCTTGCCGCTTTGGGCAAGCACCGAGCAGCTTTTTCAGCGGGTGATAGATACGGCCGCGGCTAGCGATATGCTTAAGCTCAGTCAAGAAGAGTGGGATTACCTTAGTAAACTTGGCCAGGTAAATGATTTAGCGACATTTCTTTTTGAGCGAGGGGTAAGCCTTATCCTATTAACCGATGGTGCCAAAGATGTGCAACTCCTAACGGCTAATTGGCAGACAAGCCTTGCTACACCCAAGGTTACTGTGGTTGATACCACCGGGGCTGGGGATGCCTTTACCGGGGCTTGGCTGGCTTCACTTATGCAGCAAAACATTTGTAAGCGGGAGTCGTTAACTCAGGCTATTGATTCACAAACTCCACTGCTAGATGCCTTACAAGCCGCAGTGGTCGCAGGGGCGCTAGCTGTAACCAAACGCGGTGCATGGAGCGCCTTACCCAGCGCTGCAGACATTCACGCATTCATTCAAAGCAAGGAGTAGTCATGCTTCCGGTTTTTCGTAGTTCTCAGTTTTTAGAGCAGCATGTAAGTGCGCTTAGTCAGTTTTATCAGCAGCATGCCATTGACCCGCAAGGCGGATATTTTCAAGCCATTGCCGCTAATGGGGAAGCCGAAGAAAAAGGCCTTAAGCAGTTGGTGAGCTCAACACGACTCGCTTACATATTCGCCCATGTTGGTTTATTGGATAATAATACCGAGTATTTGCAGCTGGCAGAACATGGCTTTAAGTTTGTTGAGCAACAGCATTTTGACCCGCAACGACAAGCTTACAATTGGGTACTTGATGATGATAGCCCAATAGACAAAAGTAACCTTTGTTATGGTTTAGCATTTGTAGTGCTGATGTATTCAGCCGCCGTGAAGCTGGGGCGAGCAGGTGCCAAACAACAGTTAGCCGCTACCTTTGATTTGATGGAACAGCGCTTTTGGCAAGCAGAATGGGGCTTGTACGCCGATGAAGCCAGTGCCGACTGGCTCGAATTAAGCGATTATCGTGGCCAAAATGCCAATATGCATGCTTGTGAAGCGATGATTGCTGCGTATGAGGCTACTCAAGAACAACGTTATTTGCATCGCGCTATCACGATTGCACAAAACATTTGTTTACGCCAAGGCTACACCACAGACGGTTTGATTTGGGAGCATTATCAAGCAGATTGGCAGGTGGATTGGGACTTTAATCGCGACGATCCTAAAAACCTTTATCGCCCTTGGGGCTTCCAGCCTGGCCACCAAACCGAATGGGCAAAATTGTTGGTGATGTTATCTCGTCATCATAAGGCTGGGTGGTTACTCCCTTGTGCAGAGAAACTGTTTGGCTTTGCCATGGAGAAAGCCTGGGATCACCAATATGGTGGCTTATATTACGGAATAGCCCCAGACGGCAGTGTTTGTGATGATGAAAAATACTTTTGGGTTCAAGCTGAATCTTTTGCCGCCGCCGCGCTGTTAGCAACAGCAACCGGCAAGCAGGAGTATTGGAGCGCTTATGACAGCCTGTGGAAGTATAGCTGGCAGTTTTTCTGCGAGGCTCAACATAAGCCTTGGTGGCGAGTATTAAGTAGAGAAGGGCAGGTACAAGATCCACTTGTTGCAAGGCCCGGAGCAAAGATTGACTACCACACCATAGGCGCCTGCTTAGAAGTACTACGTGCCATGCAAGCTTAACCCTAGGCAATCCGCTCAAACTTCAATAGCCAACACCCTTTGGTTGGCTATTGGCATTCACCTCTGGATATTTTCATTTCTCGAAATATTGCTTCGTCTGTTAGAGCTTTTGTTTGCGTAGCTGCGCATGGGGAAACCGTTGCTCTTTTAGTAGCGGTGTTGCCTATACTAAAGGCACATCTTCTTGGCAGTACTCACTGCTCCGCTAAAGGGACTTAAGTCTTGGAAACCTATTACAGTCTTTGTTACTTGGCTGCCTTGGCTATGCTGATTGCTTATATCAATAGCCGAGTGGGGTCGGTGCAATCAACCATTACTATAACCGCTGCCTCTATTGTCCTTTCTTTGATAATGATCTTGTTGGGAGAAACTGGTGTACTAAAAAGCTTTCCGCAGCTTATAGCGTCTATTAATGCGATTAACTTTCAGAACCTGTTGCTGCATGGCATGTTGGGATTTCTGCTATTTGCTGGTGGCTTAGGCATAAACTTAAAACACTTAGCGAGCCAAGGGGTGGAGATTGCTGTTTTGGCGCTATTTTCAACCTTGTTATCGAGTTTCTTAGTGGCTGGTTTGCTGTGGTGCTTATTGCCTTACATTGGCTTACCCTTGGATTTTATTTATTGCCTGTTGTTTGGCGCGCTTATTTCGCCCACCGATCCCATCGCCGTGTTGGCTATTGTGAAGAAAATGAATGCGCCTCAGCAAATCGCGATTCAAGTGGAGGGTGAGTCTCTGTTTAACGATGGCTTTGGTTTAGTGATGTTTGTGTCGGTATTTGGCATTGCCTTCTCCCATGAAGCCTTGAGTGTTCCCGCTATTTCTTGGTTGTTTTTGCAAGAAGCTGGTGGTGGCATAATCTATGGTTTTGTTTTGGGTTTCGTTGCCAATTATTTAATTAAACATACCGACGATGATTCATTGGAGCTCTTGGTGAGTTTGGCTATTCCTACTGCTGGCTTTGTATTTGCTGAGCAATTGGGCGTGTCTGGTGCCTTAGCAATGGTTGTGGCAGGTATTTATATCGGTAATATCACCCGCGAGCGGCATTTTACTCAAGCCAGCAAACAAAGTTTTGACCACCTATGGCATGTACTTGAAGAGTTCTTGAATAACCTATTGTTTTTGATGATTGGCTTGGTGTTGATCAGCTTTGTTTTTCATCTAGAAGATTTGTGGTTAATGCTATTGGCCATCCCTTTGGTATTGCTAAGCCGTTTAGTGAGCGTTGCCCTTCCTTATTTAGGTTTTTCACTGTTTAAAAAGTACAACCCCATGTCACTACCAATTTTAACCTGGGGCGGATTACGTGGTGGTTTGGCTTTGGCTATGGCCATGTCTGTGCCTGCAGGCGTAATGGTATTGCCGGAAAAGAACATCGATGTACGTGAGATGATTTTGGTGATGACCTATACAGTAGTGGTTTTTTCTATATTGGTACAAGGAGCTAGCATTGTTCCTTTGATCAATAAGTCTAAATCTTATGAGCCTTAAGTGGCGCAGCATTTATTGCTGTTGCTTACTGTGGGGCTAAGTAACGCTGTTTGGTTTTTTCAACAAAACCTTCGTCGTGTAAAAGTTGGATCTGGATGGCGATTTGCTGAACCAGCTTAACATCGGTATTTTTGGAAGCGGCTAAGAATAACAAGTTAGTGACAACGGGATCGCCAATAATGAGTGGCTGCTCGGGAAATAGCTGGTTCCAATACCAAATAGACTCGGGTGTGCCATTAAACCAAGCATCAATGCGGCCTAATTGCAGCATCTTGGCGGTGCTTGGCCCTATTTTAAGTTCCACTATTTGGCTATCTAAAAAATTTTTGTTTTTAAGTATTTGAGCCTGCGCCGAACCTAAACCCACCCCTACCTTGTTAAGTGTTTTTTTGGCTTGTTGATAGTCATTAATACGCAGCTTAGTGGTGGCAAAGCTACGCTCTAAATCCATTATATAAGCTACCCAAGTAAAGTGCTCTTCGCGGCTAGGTAGCAAAGCCAAAGGCATGATAAATATGTTTTCGCCTTCGCGGGTAATCCGTTGGGCTCGTTTCCAGGGTACTTCTTGCAGTAAAACTTGGTGTCCTAAGCGGGTGAATGCTTCGATAACCACATCTCCTACAATGCCAGCTTGTTTCGCATCAAGCATGGTAAGTGGTGGGGCATCGATGCTGTAAACAGTATAGGTAGCGGCCTGCAGGCTGTGGCTTTGCAAGATTTTAAACAATAGCAACAATGCCAGCATAAGGCGCATTAATTGGTGTCTCTCAAGATTAAAAAATGTTCTTATAAAAATAGCCTATGCTTTTAAAAACAGCGAGTTATTAAGGCTCTATGTATTCTTTAAAGCGATGAAGCGGCCAGTGTTAAGTTGCCGGACTAGGGTATAATCTTGCTAAGCAAGTTAACGCGGCTTTTGCTAGCTAAATTGAAGTTTTGATACAACAGGATGTTGCTAATGACTAAAAAGGGATGTTTGGTACTTGTAGCACTTATGCTGCAGGCCTGCTCGGCTCAAATTACCGCTCCAGATTATGCGATTGAAGACTCGTGGACAAGCCAACAACTAGAAGATAGGCGCTGGCGTGCAGCAGATGAGTTAGAAAAAGACTATTTAAAACTCGCCTCAGAATCTGAGTTACCTAGCCAACCGGCAACAGTGAAAGTTGTTGGCTCTACGACCGAAGAGGCCATTCAAAGTTTAGCCATTAAAGTCCACCTGATTGAACAAGCGCAACATAGTGTAGATCTTGCTTACTATATATTTACTCCCGACCTTTCTGGTGATGCCATTTTGGGAGCGTTATGCGAGGCAGTAAAGCGCGGTGTTGATGTGCGCATTATGGTCGACAGTTTGGGCTCGCTAAGTATGGAACATGGCGATCTAAAAGGCCTTATTGAGTGTGCTAAAAGTGCCGGCTTTGTTAAGGCCCGCAATGGTGAAGTTACCACCAATCGAGCACGTGTTCAGGCGGTAGTGTTTAATGCTCTCACCCAGTTTGGTTCAGACGCAAATCGTCGCTCTCACGATAAACTACTCATTGCTGATGGTGCTTATCCAGATAAAGCCTGGGTAATGACCGGTGGCCGTAATGTTTCGCTGCATTACTACGGTTTAGATCATCATGGTGAGCTTGACCCTAATGCTTTTAAAGATTTAGAAGTGCTTATTCGTCCGTTAGCTGACGCTCATATAAAGAATTCTCCTGCACAACTAAGCGAGTATTATTACTCGGTGCTGTTCTCAAAGCCTGGCAATAAACGCCTATCAATTACATTTCCTTATAGCGCGAGGATGCAGCAGTCTTTGGATTCGCTAGCTGAGCTTAAAGGGAACGTTGAGTTTGCGGTGGCCTACCAAACCATCGACCAATATTTACAGGAAGGGTTCTCTCCGGTTGATACTCGTTTTGCTCATGAACTTGATAACTTAAGCTCAACGGATTTAGTGAGCAACTACAGTACCAACAAAAAGGCTAATGCTAATTCAATTAGTGGTATCTTGGCGCGCGCGGCTTACGGTGATAATGACTTAACGACTATTCGTGTAGTGTCCCCCTACCTGTTTTTGCAGTCTGATCTGTTGAAAGATGAAGGGGTGTTAGAAGAAGATGTAAATACGGCCTTAGAGTGGTTGGATAAAGATCCTGAGCGCAAAATTGAAATCATTACTAACTCGGTTCTAAGTAGCGATAATTTCTTCACTCAAGCAGTGATTGATATGCACACTGTGCCGTCTATTTTAATGAGTGAAGAGATGCGCCAAATCTGGTTAGAGTCTGATTTAGATTTACACGAAAATAACCCAGAGTTTATCGCATCAGCCGAATGGCAAGCCTTAGTTAATCACCCTCGAATTTTCTTTTATCAATTAGGTAAACCTGATGCGGTGTCTTTGGGGGGGGGGAACCTATTACGGCAAATTGCATGCGAAGTTTATTGTAGTAGATGAGTCAGCTTTTGTAGGAACTACCAATCTTGATTTCCGTTCGTTACTTTACAATAACGAAGTGGGCTTTTTCTTCCAGGGCGAAGAATTGATAGAGCGTTTAAATCAAGAATTTGAGCTACTTAAGTCGCAGTCTTCTCGTTGGGGAAGCAGTGAATGGCTTGAAATTCGCCAGAAGCTACGAGACCAAGGTGGAATGAAAGGAACCACCACCAAAGGCCAGCGAGGTATTTATAAAACCTTGGATAAAACTGGCCTCAAGTATCAGTTTTAGTTAATACAAAAAAACGGCCCCAAGGGCCGTTTTAAATCTGCAAGTTATGGCTGTTTGGTAAGAATAAAACGGCCGTCGCTGCTTACTACAAAGCCATTACGTAAGTAGTTCTTACCTAAAATCATGCTATAGCTAAAGTTCTCTCGGTTTTGCAAGTTAACCCGTACTGTCTCTGTTACGTTTCCTAGTTTAACTTCCATCATTACAACCGGACGAGAGTTGGCTTTTTCGCCTACCCGCGCCTTAATGGTCATTTCGTCAACCACTTCTCGGGTGAACTCCTGCTCTAAACCGTCGCTATTGCGATAGGTGAACGTCACCATGGGTTTGCCATTTTTATCAAAGCGTTTTACTTGCTCAGCATGCATCGAACTGACATCTGCACCGGTATCCAGTTTTACTGAAATCGATAAGTCTTCTACTTTAGCTTGTTCTACATAACCAGCGCGAATTACCGCTCTTTTATCAAAAATATTGTTGGTACGTGTATTCACCCATACAGGGCCATCAGCAAAACTCTCGCCGATGAGCAGCTCTTCAGGATCGTCTTTACTGGCTAGCTCTAGTGCAATGTCAGTTTGGTAGTTTTTGCCTGCTAGGGCAATTTTGGGAGTGATCACTGGGCGAGTAACTTCACCAACAACAATGTTACGGTCAATGGGCTGTTCAAATACATAAACCTTGTTGTAGATGTCAGTGGCTGAAAACGCTGCTATTGGTTTATTTTGCTCGCTTCGTTCTAGCGTTTTTAAGCTTTTCACCCTCATTAGAAAAGTATTAACAGCAAAAGAGGGTTCGGCTTTAAAAGTAACATCATCAATGGTGATCCGCTCTTCTGGGCTCATCATTAAAGGTGGCTTATTTGCAAAGTCCATTGCAGATTTAAGCGCTTTATCAGCTAAAAACTCAGCACTTAAATCAATGAGGAAGTACTGGTTTAGTGCTTCGGTGCCAAGACGCAGCTGAGTAGAGCGTTTAGAACGATCACGCAGTAGTAACTCTATATGTTTTAGTTCTTGGCCAATACTAATAGGCATGTTCACCATTGGGTGATGTTTATCGCCAATTTTCAACATTTTAAGTAGTGGTAGCGTATATGCTTTGGATTTGTTGTTTTTGCCTACTGCCTCAAAGCTCACTTGCTTCTTGTCTTCATCTACCTTTATATTCGCCGCATTTAGGCTGGTGCGTCGATTAGCCAAAGATACACTTATTGCTAAAGGAAGGTCGTCTAAATAGGCGGTTTCTTTATTGCTGATGATTTTTGCTTCAGGTTCTTGCTGCAAGTAGTCATAACTCGAGTCAACCCAAGCTTGCTCTCGCAAAAAGGTTTTGCCAATTAAGATGGGGTAGGAGAAGGCGCTGCGATCGGTAAGGTTTACCGCTGTGTTTACCGTAATATCACCCGACGACAAAGCAAGCTCAATCACCGGGCGGTAGAGTATGCCGTGGTCTCCGCGCCCTTGAATACCACTGAGCCTAGCAAGTGGTCGTTCTAAAGTAATGGCTTCACCAGTATGCGGGTGAATTAAATCAAACTTTACTGTGGCATTGATATTGCGCTCAGGCGTATCAAAACTGTCTAGCCACCATTCACTATCTGGATCGCCAAAGCTTTCTGCGATGCTTTTAAGTAAGGCTTCGCCTTGTAAATCGGCAAATTTGGGGTTGCTACTTTGAATACTAATGTTAAGTGCATGAATCGAGGTGGTATCGGCACCTGTGTCAATTTTAGCGGGTACTCCCACTCCCTTGAGCGAATCCACATTAGCATAGTAAATGAACTCGATTCGACCCATTACCAGTTTGTCGTCTAGATGGTAATGCGGTCCATTGTTGTAGAAAGGACTTTGTTCTAGAGAGGTAGCTAAGCTGTGAGATTGAGCAGCGAATATACACAGCAAAGAGATGAGAGTTCTGGAAATAAATTTCATCATTGGCCTTTCTTTCAATAAAGTTATATTTGTTATAGCACTTAATGTCTTTAATCATAGCGCCATGTGGTAAATAAAGTGAGTTTTTTTAATAAGTTGCCGTATTTAGATAGCAAACTATTTGGTAGGTTCAGGATCATCAAAAGTAGAGTGCGTGCGGCTAAGATTAGTCACTAAGATCGATGTATAGGTCGCCTTTATTACTTGGCTTACTATTCTTCGGAATTGCAGATTGATTGAGCTTGTCTCGAGCTTGGTTTAGGCGTGAGTCAAAAAAGCTGGCTTGTTGGGCAAGTTGGTCTAGCGGTTTTGGCTCGGCGTTTATCATTGCTTTTTGTGCATGATTGATAGCCTGTTGGCTATTGCTGGCATCGATACCCATTACCGATACCCCCATTTGGCTTTGCATAGCCCCCAAGCTGGCTTGATCGTTGGGTTTCAACAATTGGGTGATAGCTTGATTTAAACGTTGCTGAATAAGTTGTAGCTTTTTGGGCGCACTTAAGAAGCCAGAAATGGCTCCTTTGCCTAAAAAACCTATTGATATGGCTTGGTTGAGTTTTTTTAAATTACCCAGCAATAGCTGTTTAAGGCGTAGGCTTGCTTCTTCATTTTGATGTTCTAGTTTTAGCGCAAAAACGATTAACGTTTCTTGCCTTGATAGTTTCTTTTGAGCCAGTGCCAGTTGTTGAGCAAATTTAGCTTCGCTATTCCAAACCTGCTGTTGTTGAGGGGCTAATTCGGCAACCAGTTGATAAAGGGTAAAGCGTCTTTTAGGGGCGTTAGTATGGATGCTTTTTAAACGAGCATCTAGCGGTACTCGCTGGCCACCAAGGCTTTTAATGTAGTGCTTAACCTTGCCGTTTTCATCGGCATCGGAGTGAACCACTTTACTGGCAAGCAATTGGTAACTGGTTTGTTGTAACGAGGTGCAAGCAGCTTGATTGAGCCAAATAATCGTATCATTTTGATTGCAGATAACCGCCGGAATGAGTTCTGCGCTTAAGTGTTCTTGAATTAACTCTCGTTCTTCAGCTTTACTCAGTAACGGCAGAATAAATTCGATGGAGCCGTTTACTTGGTTTATTTGTTCTCGCCAAATTAATACTTGGCCAATATAGCGTTTACCTTTGATGTTAAAAATCAGGTTTAGCTCTAAAGTTTGTTGCTGGTTCTGAGAATCAAAAATCGCCCGCTGCAAATAAGTTATTTGCTCGGCTTCTAAACGGCTAATTAGCTGTTTTAAGCTTAATTGCTGTTCGCTGGGGTAAGCTAAGGCATCAATTAAAGGTCTATCGCAATGTACTTGGCTGCTGTTTCGAATCCAGTGCCAGGCGAGAGGAAAGCCCTGTAATTGCTTTATGAGATCTTTATCAGTCATACCAACACCATAGAGTCACCTTTAGCTTAACTGTTGATCTTATTTCTAAATGAATAACTCAATATAAACCTTTCAGCTTAAATATTAGGTGATGGATTTGTAAATACAAATAATTGCTGCGCTTTTAAGTTGTTTTGAAGACGTGCTTTTTGCGGGTTGAGCATGATTTAGCTCAGTTAGTACCACAATAGTATGATTACCTTAACTGTTTTAATGCCTGTTGATTGCACCTTAGATTGGCTGATTGGTATAGTGCCGTTAATCAATAGTGATAGGTGGTTATGATTGCCACCAACATAGCAGTGTTGGGTTTGTTGCGAACAAGCTCAAAGGGAAAGGTCATGGACGCTGAAAATATAGATTTCTTGGTTCACCAAATGCTCGCTGAAGGCGGCTCATTTGATGAAGCATTCTTGGTGGATTTTTTAACCGAGCATAATGGAGAGCCCCCCTCTCAGCAGCTTATTGAGCAGGCTAAAGCCAGTGCTCAAAAACAGCTCACTAAAACTTATCAGCAGCAACATGCCATTGCGCAATTGCCGAATGGTTTCGCTAATTCACTAAATGATTGGTTTGTGCAGTTGGCGCAATCAACAGAAGCAAGAATCGAACGGCTTACTCAAGAAAAACAGCAAAGCTGGGAAGAAGGCCGCGAGGCCCTTATTGTTGCGCACCGCCAACAACTTGATGAAGCCGCAAAGCTACAAAAAAGTGCCGAGCAAGAGTGTCAAGAACTGCGTGAAAAATTAGAGCAAGCGGCCGCCAAAACTAGCGAGCTTTTTGGTGAGCTAGATAAGTCTAAACAGCAAAGTGAAGAGCAGGTTCAGCAGCTTAAAGACGCGCAGCGAGCCCTACATGATAGTGAACAAAGCACTCAAAGCTACCAGGAGCAGTATCAACAGCTTGAGCAACAAGTTCAAAGCCTTCAAGCTGAGCTACAAGCAGCCGAAAATGACCAACAAACCTTACAGACCTTGCAGGTAGCAAAGCTAGAACTTGAGCAGCAGCTACAAGAGAATCAACAAGAGCTAGAGGCTTACCAGCAAAATGGTAAAGAAGCCCAGCAACAGCAAACTGAAGTGGAACAGGCTTTGCGCAAGCAATTGGGAGAAATGAGTGAAGCTCTAGACAAAGAGTTAGCGCTAACCAAACAGCTTACCGAAGAACACTGTGATGTAAGTGAGCGAATGACTAGCTTGGTGAAAACTAAGCAAGGCTTAGAGGCCACCAATCAAGAGCTACAAACAAGTCTTGAACAACAGCAGAAACAATTGCAAGAGCGGGATACACAAAGCCAAACATTACAGCAGCAAAGTGACCAACAGCGTGAAGAGCAGCAGCAACTAGCAGAACAAGTCGAGCAACTAAGCCAAGAGTTAGCCGCAGCTAAGCAAGCTCATTCTGAGCTGCAAGAACAAGCTGCCGATGGCAGTGAATTAGCAGCCGCAGCGGAACGTGAAGAAGAGCTTTCTCAAAAGCTGATTGCATTAGAGCAGCGTTGTTTGGAAGATGCCCAAACAATTCAAGAGTTAACTCAGCAACAACAGATTGTGAACCAAGAACTAGAAGAGTTGCGTGGTGATAAACAGGCTTTAGATACTGTGAGTCGAAGCGCAGAAGCTCAGCTAGAGCAAGTACTTCCAGAACTAGAGAAAACGCAGCAACAAGAACAAGAGCTGCGTGAGCGAGTAGAAAAAGTAGAATCTAAATACCTAGAAGCTACTTCCGAGTTAGACCAAATTCGTAAGCAACTTGCAGCAGCTAACTCTCAGCTTGAGTTAAGCAATAGCATGGCAGATACGGATAGCCGCTTATTGGATAAGGAGCATCAACTTAAAGAGCTCAAGCAGCAATTGGTAACGCTCGAATCTAACTACCGAAAAGAGCAACAAGGGCACTCGTTAACTAAGCAAGCCTTGAGCCAGCTAGATGAGCAAATCCTTGATGCTCAAATTGACAGTGGTAACTTGCAGGGGCAACTAAACGAGCTGGAAGACAAGCTAAAAGCCGGTGAGTTAGCTAATCGTCAGCTACAACGAGAAATTGCTGAAGCGCACCAAGATATTAGTCAACTTAGCCAAGCGAACGTAACACTCAATGACAAGTTGGAGTTAGCCTTAAAAGCCAAGGCTAAATCTCCCGCTTAGTTTTTTGCTTTATAAAAAAGGCTAGCAATTTGCTAGCCTTTTTCGTTTATAGCTGGTGGATATTCGCTGTTTGCTAAAGCCTTAAACACCCACCGCTAAACAGGACTCCACTAAACGCGGGATAAAGGTTTTGGCTAAACCTGCTACGTTTATTCTACCACCACTCACTATGTAAATAGCGTGCTGCTCGCGCAGTTGCTCAAGTTGTAGCTGGTTAAACCCGGTTAATGAAAACATGCCTTGATGCTGGGTTAGATAACTAAAGCGATCGCTGCCGGATTGCAGGGCAAACTCCTGCGCTAAGCATTGGCGTAAATCACGCATGCGTTGGCTCATTTGATTTAGCTCTTGCTGCCATTGTTGGCTTAGCTGAGCATCGTTTAGGATCTCGGCCACAATAGCTGCGCCCCAGTTGGGTGGCATGGTGTAGCTGCGACGTGCTAGCTCAAATAGTTTTCCGCGGGCATTGGTGGTTTGTTGTAAGGTTTCTCCCACTACTATGGCTACACCACTGCGTTCACGATACAAACCGAAGCTTTTTGAGTTAGAGCTGGCAATCAGCAGCTCTGGGGCTTGTAAACCTTGGCCAAAGCCTTGGTAAGCCAAATCAACAAAAGGCAAAAAGCCATTTTTGAGTGCAAGTTCAGTAATGCTTTGCCAAGCAGAAAAAGAGATGTCAGCGCCAGTGGGGTTGTGACAGCAACCATGTAATAGCAATACGTCATCGGGCCCTAGCTTAGCGATTTTCTCTAACATCGCTGGCTCGTCAACTTGCTTGCTAACAGGGTCGAAATAGGGGTAAAAGCCCACATCCAAACCTGCCGCTTGCATAATGGGTTGGTGGTTCACATAGCTGGGGTTAGACAGCCATACTTTGGCGTTTGGTTTGGCACTGGCGATAAGATCGGCCAGTAAACGTAATGCGCCACTGGCCCCTGGGGTTTGCATGGCTATCGATCGTGAAAATGAGTCGGTGCCGCTGAGCAATAAGTCTAACATGGCTTGGTTGTAACTGGCGTTTCCGGCTAAACCGATATAGGCCTGAGTGGTTTGCTGATCCAGTAAACGCTGCTGAGCAATACTTACTGCTTTCATTACCGGTGTTTCGCCTTGCTCGTTACGGTAAACTCCGATGCCTAGATCAATTTTGTCGCTGCGAGGGTCATCTTTAAAGGCTAAGCCTAATGACAAAATAGGATCATCTTTTGCGGCTGGAAGGTTAGCAAACATGGTTATTCCTTAAGGTGTAAAGCAGGCGCTTTGCTTGGCTTATATCCACTGGCAATCACAACGCCAATGACAGTGCTTATAATACCGAATATTGTAAGTGGGTCGAGGTTTTCAGCAAACAGCCAAAAGGCCAGCAGCGATGCTAATACTGGGGTGAGTGAGCCCAAGGCCGAGCTTAACTCTGCGCCTAAGCGGCTAATGGCAAAGCTATAACAACAGCTTGCTAGTAGCCCAACAATAATACCTTGAATCAGCATGTGACTGAGCAACTCGGAAATAGGAACGTGCCCTGCACCCCAGTTATGGTTTGGGGTTAGCCAAGTATAAATTATAAGTATGAGTGCATTAGGAACGGTAATTACCGCTGCTGTTTCTAGCGGGCTAAGGCCACTTTGGCGGGTAGACAAAGTAAAAACTGCCCACAACAAGCTAGCGCATAAAAACATTGCTTGACCAAGTAGCTGTTGGCTGCTGGATTGGCTAAAGCTGTTAGCTAGCAGCAGCAATACTCCGATAAATATGGCGGTCAAACCTATTTTTTTATGACGCTCAAAGGGCTGCTTAAATACCAATACCGCAATGGCTGTAACAAAAAGTGGAGCAACACCTGGCACAAGAGTGCTGCCTTGAGCCACGGGCGTATAAGACATTGCAATGGCGGAGCATAAGAAGAATGGCAGTCCAGCTCCGGCAATCATTCCCAACAAATAAGGCCAAGCTACCTCAGTGATTTTAGACCAACGTTTTATCAACAGTGGGCATAGTAGGACTGCTGGAATGACATAACGAAACAAGCTTATTTCAAGCACGCTAAGCGGTGACAAAGCACTACTGCGCAAAGATAGAAAGTAAGTGGACCAAATAACAATGGTTGCAATCGCTGCAATAAAGCCTGATCGTCTTTGCTGGCGGGAGCATAAGAGCGGAATAACCTGTAAATTAGCTAAGCTTGCTGGGGTGCTTGTTGTAGCCATGATTCATATCCTTATGGAGATAAGGTATTGTTGCTAATGATGACTGGTTAAAGGAGGCTTAATTAATGAATTTTAGCCTTATCGTTAGCTCAAGTTGCTAATCTTTAAATAAATGTTGGTTTTGATTGCTGGTGGTGTGGGATGAATAAAGTTGATCGAGAGTTATTACATTTGATTCAGTGTGACTGTCGGCTTACCACGGCAGAATTGGCGGAACAGGTAGGCTTGTCGGCGTCTCCTGTAGCTAGGCGTTTACGCTTGCTCGAGCAGCAAGGCTATATTGAGGCTTATCGCGCTCACCTCAACAAGGCCAAGCTAGGCCTGCAAATTACCACCTTTGTGCACGTTCGTTTAAAGGAGCACCAAGATGCACCGGTAATGGCCTTTGAAGCGGCAGTAAAAGACATGCCGGAAGTGGTCAGTTGCCATACTGTCTCAGGCGCCTTTGATTACTTGCTTCAAGTATTAACCGCAGACTTAGCAGCCTACGAAAAGTGGGTGAGGGAGCTACAACGCTTAACTATGGTAAGCCAGCTAGATAGTAGCTTTGCTATACGCGAAGTAAAAAATCATCAGCCTTTGCCAGTTTAAATAGGCCTTTTCACATTTAGACTCTCGTTCCCTAAAGGCTTTCTTCTAAATCTCATCCTTTTCGAATCTATGCGTAATGTATTTGTTTTGCTAAAGCAAAGTGTGTTTGTTTTGGTACAAAATTAACTTAGTAAGCGCTTTCTATTTTTCTTCGCCTTGATTGTTAGTTTCTTCTTTCTTGTTTGTTCTATTTTAGGAAGGCGGTATTTTGTTTAAGTTGTTGTTAAGTGTGAGTTTGTTCGCATATATGCAGAGAGGTTAGGCTAGTGTTGATTGTATGGTTTTAAGCCGATATCAACAATGCTATAAAGAAAGCGCTTTCAAAATTAACAAGACAAGGATGACAAAATGAATGTTAAGTTTTGTTGTAAGGTGGCGGCGCTTCCTGTGCCGTTATTGTTGCTTGCCTGTGGATCTACAGAGCAAGCTAAGCAATCGGCAGAGGCTTTACCACAGCCAATAGGCAGCCCGGAAGCCTATTGGCAATTGGTATGGAATGATGAGTTTGATGCCGATGAGATTGACCAGCGTAAATGGAATGTAGAAGAACATTGCTGGGGTGGTGGAGGCGCTAGCCAGCAATGTTATACCAAACGAAAAGCCAATATACAGGTGTCTGACGGTAGCTTAAAACTGCTGGCAAAAAAGGGCAGTTTTACTGGGCCTAGCTTACCCAGTGGTGATAAACGAATTACAAGAACACAAGCTTATACCTCGGCAAAACTGAGCACTAAAGGTAAGGTCGATTGGCGTTATGGTCGAGTTGAAGTGCGCGCAAAACTTCCACAGGGACAAGGTACCTGGCCTGCTATCTGGATGTTACCCACTGAAGAAAAGTACGGGAAATGGCCCGCATCTGGCGAGATAGATATTGTCGAGGCAGTAAACTTAAAAGCGCCTAGCGATGCTAAGGGAGTTGATAGCTCTGCTTTAGAGGACCGTTTGTATGGCAGTTTGCATTATGGACGTGCGGTGCCTGAAAATTTACGTTCTGGAAAAGACTATCAGTTGCCTAATGGCATTAACCCGGCTGATGGTTTTCACACATACACAGTGGAGTGGGAAGAAGGAGAGATCCGCTGGTTTATCGATAATGTGCACTATGCAACTCAGCGACAAGATGAGTGGTATAGCCAATACCGCAACAATGGTCACTTGGTTACCGCCGAAGGAGCAGCTCCTTTTGACCAAGCATTTTACTTAGGCTTGAACCTCGATGTTGGCGGCTCTTGGGCTGAAAACGCTAATGCCACAGGCGTAGATGGTGATATTTTTCCGCAGGCATTAGAAGTGGACTTTGTGCGGGTATATCAGTGCACTGTGGAGCGAAGTAGTGGCAAAGGTTGCAATAGCGTACCGCAAGAAGCAAACCTAGTTGAAGGCTTTAGGCCTCCGATTACAGTAGCTGTGGATACGCAATTTGCAGAAGGGCCTCGATTTAGCTTATTTGATGATGAACTGGACTACAGCTTAATGTTGAACAGTTATGACCCAAGAAATGCGATGCGCTATCGACTAACTGCGGATCCTTACCGCGGGCAGGTGATTGAGATTAGTAAAGCAGGCAAAGCCGGTAATGTGCATTTGACCGCACCTGAAACCAACATGAACCATTGGCAGGAGGGTGGACAACTCATCTTTGATTTAAAGCTACTTAGTCATGCTAAAGGCGCTAAATTGTTGGTGAAAATGGATAGCGGCTGGCCTAATGCTAGCGATTATGAAGTAGAGTTACCAGCGCTAGATACGTGGACTGAAGTGAGGATAAACGTGGCAGATCTAGCCGCTCGTGGAAACAGCTTAGTGTCTGGCAAGTCGGTAGATTTGACCAAAGTGGTTAATCTGTTTGTTATCGAGCCAACAGCCAGTATGGATCTGCAAGTTGACAAACTACGCTTTGAGTACCCTGAAGCAAGTTTGCCCTTTAACTTTGGCCAACGTGGCTTGGCTTACTACTTCTCAGATTTCGGCGGCAATAATAGTCAACTAATCCAAGATCCTAGCAAGCAACGTAGCCGAGTGGCGCTTACTCGTAAATCAGCCAATGCGGCTGGTTGGGCGGGAACCAGCTTAGGAGAGGGAGCCGGTTTTAGCCAGGCTATCCAATTAGATGAGCTTAAGCCAACCATGAGCTTGTGGGTGTACTCTCCTGCTGTGGCAACCCCAGTAAGGTTAAAGATAACCGACAGTAAGCAGCCAGATAGTTTTGCCGAAGTTGAAGTGCTTACTCAAAGCCAAGGGCTGTGGGAGCAGCTAATATTTGACTTTAGCCAAGCCACGCCAAGTTGGCAGAGTGATACTCGCTACAACAAAGTGACTTTATTTTTTAACTACGGTGTACGCGGAGCAGAAGCTGGAGAACAAGTTTTCTACTGGGACCAACTGAAGGTAGGCAGCTAACATTGCTTGAGTGCTATTAAGTAAAAAGGGGGGAGAAGCCTAAGCTTCTCCCCCCTTTTTTGTGCCAGTTTACATGGCTATTTTTTTTCAAATCGAATGTTATCTAATTTGAAGGTCATTTTGTCGCTTGGTTCAAATACCAATAGATTGCTGATTGCAGCAATGTCAGCTTTCTTACCTGCTGCATGGCTATTTCCGCCAGCGAGAATATCTTTAATATTTAAGCGAACTTCCTTCCATTCACCGGACGCTGGTAATGGTACTTCAACATCACTGGTGTGGGGCCAACCGCTATCGAGTTTCACCAGTAGTTTGGCGTTGCTAGCTTGCTCTTCAACTTTAATATCAAAGATGAGTTGGCCGCTTTCTAGCCAGTGGCTTAAATCGGTAAGAGGTGCTCTAAAGTAAATATTGCCGGCCCCATTGCTCTTACTCACTTTAATCACTTTACCGCGACTTGCTTCGTCAACTTCCGAATACTTAACTGTGTCTACCGGGTTGTAGCTTTCAAACGCTAGAGACTTGTTTAGACTATCACTGTAAATGTCTAATAGTGGACCATCTGCATAGGCATCATCTACTGCCAAAATAGCTGGTGGTTTTACGCCAGCAACTAACACTGCATTGTCAGATTTTGCAGCACAACCTTTGCCTTTCCAGCGGTCTACTGTACAGCGATATACTTTTACTGAATCAATCGAGAAGGTCTGTGGAAAGATTGACTCATCAATGCCGCCTTCATTGGCCTTGGCTGCCCAGTTACCACCTACCGCAAGGTTAAGCAGTAAGTGGAATTTTTGGTTAAACGGCGCTTCTGATTCTGCATTAACCAGCATGCCATCTTTCTCATATTGGCTATACCAGCCCTCGTGAGTTTGTGTTGCGTAGTGGTAGTTATCAACGTACCAGCGAATTTCACCTTCTTCCCACTCAATAGCATAGGTATGGTAATCATCTGCTGGGTTAGCACCATTCGGCAATTTTACACCTTGGCCTACGTGGGCGTTATCGGGCCATTTTTTACCAAAGTGTAGGGTGCCGTGAATGCGTGATTCAGGCTCGCCAATAGCGCCCGTTTCATCAGATTTAGCTTTTAGGTTTACTGCTTCCATGATGTCAATTTCACCCGATGCAGCCCAGCCGCCATATACCCAGTCAGACGGTAGCATCCAAATAGCTGGCCAAGTCCCTTGACCCGATGGCAACTTAGCGCGGATCTCAAAGCGACCGTATTTCCATTCTTTCTTGTTTAGGGTGCGTAAACGGGCAGAAGTAAATGGAAGGGTTTTGTTTAAGCCTTTTTTACCGTCGGGATTGTCAGGGCCTGTGAAGTTTCCTTTCTTGGCAACAATGTTAAGTTTGCCGTCTTCAACAAAGGCATTTACTTTGCGGTTGGTGTAACACTGCTGTTCGTTGTTGCCGCCACCCCAACAGTTTTCTTCAAAGCCCCATTTGCGGGTATCAATTTCATCACCCTCAAACTCGTCGCTCCAAATCAGTTTCCATTTGTCACTTGGAGTAACCGGCTCGCCAGTAATTTGTTTGGCTGGTTTAGTTTGAACCAAGCCACTACTTCCGTCTGAAGAAGACGAAGTGGAACCACAAGCTGTAAGTGTGGTGGCTAGCGCTAGTGCTGAGAGTTTTCCAACAGAACTCGGCTTAATCATCATTATTCTTCCTTGCTAAGCTAAAATCATTTTGTAAGCGCTTTCTTTATAGCGTTTGTGTGTATTGCTTTAAATATCGTCGTTTGGGATCTGCTTAATTGTCATTCATATTTGCGTATTGCTTCACAAAACCTAGTGTTTAAAGGGGTTTTGGGCGAGTTTGGCATAGTGTTGGTTTTGCTTGCTTAGTTGGCTTCGTGGTGCGGGCTGTTCTTTTTTTTGTTCGACTTTTTAGCAAGCGCTTTCTTTTTATTGGGTGTTCTGTAAGTGCAAAACCTTCTTTCGGTCGACTTATTCAGTAAACGTGTAGCTACACGAAGTGAGTGAACATGTATGGTGATAGCATTTGGCTTGGTTGAGTGTGTGATAATGTGTTCAAAATATGCGCAGGTTTATTTTGTTAGCGTTTACTTTGCTGGCTATATCGCCGTTTCCGCTCATATTACTAGCAAGCTGCGGCGATATTTAGTAAAAAGTAACATGCATTGCGCTATGCGCATGAGTAAAGCAGGTATTGAACAGTAGGGTTAATGAGTTGATAACAATAAAGGAAGTGTCTGAGCTGGCCAAAGTGTCTCAGGCTACTGTATCAAGAGCGATTAACGGTCACTCTTCAGTAAAGGAAAAAAATCGCGTTAAAGTGTTTAATGCGATAGAACAACTCGGCTATAAACCTAATACTTTCGCCCAGGCTTTAGCGTCTAATCGCTCAAACAGTATTGGCATGCTGGTGGGTAGTTTAGATGGTCCATACTTTGGCCCCTTAATGCACAACACTGAAAACATTATTCGTGAAGAACGTCTGCACCTTATTGTTACCAGTGGCCAAGAATCTAAAACTAAAGAAGTTGATTCGATTGAGTTTTTGGCCTCGAAAAAGGTTGATGGGTTGATCATCCACTCAGACAAGTTGTCAGACAACGAACTAATTAAGATTGCCGAAGATACGCCTGCGTCGATTATCTTAAACCGCAATATTCCTGAGCTAGCAGGGCGTTGTATCTGGATTGATAATGAGTTGGGTGGCTATTTAGCGACTAAGCACTTAATCGATAGCGGCCATACCAAGGTGGCTTGCATCACTGGGCAAATGAGTAAAGTGGAAAGCCGCGATCGCTTGCAGGGCTATCGCAACGCCCTCGCCGAGGCGGGCATTGCCTATGATGCAAATTTAGTGATTGAAGGCCGCTTTGATCACGAAGGTAATCACGAAACTGTGCAGCGTTTAATGTCTCGCAATAAAGGCTTTACCGCTATCTTTTGTCAAAACGACAATATTGCATTAGCTGTTTATAATGTATGTAGTGATGCCAAGTTAACCATTGGTGAAGACATTTCAATTGTTGGCTTTGATAACGATACTTACAGCCAGCACATCCGTCCTCGTTTAACTACGGTTAGTTTTCCTATCGAACAGCTTAGTTACGAAGCTGCTCAAGGCGTGCTTGCCTTAATCAATGACAGAGCCCACGAAGTCACTGAGAAGTTAGCGCCAGAGTTAATCATTCGTAACTCAGTTAAGCAGTTGAATAGCGATAAAGCAGGGTAATCACTTAGCCAATAGCCTAAGTGATTAAACAGGATTTTAGCTGCCCCAAAGCTGGGCTTTTAGGTGGCTAAGTTGTTGCTGAATATCACCAGAAACGGTGATTTTAGGTGAGTTGTTATCGTTAGTATCTTGGTTTTCTACAATCAGCACTTTGGCGTCTTGGCTTAGTGTATGAGTGTGGTAAACCCCTTGCTTAATGTTGTAAAGCTTTCCGGCTTGCATGTCGGTTGCAACAATCTCTCCGAGCTTTCCTTGAGTGGTTTCGGCGCAAAATAGAATGCACTTTCCCTCAAGTAAAACAAACACTTCATCGGTTGCTAAGTGACACTGAAAGTTGTCGATGAGCTCAGTTTCGAGCTCATCAATGTAGTTTAATATGGCGACTCGCCAGGTCTGAAAATCCACGACGGGAGCATATCCCGCCGCGTTGTAATCAGACACCTCTACTAGGTGGCTGTTCACTATTTTTCCTCTTGTTTAGCTCAGTAACATTTGGCTTGGCACCGAAACAAACACCTTGGCCACTTGTCCGCTACGTTCAAAGATTTGCTTACTGAGTTCTTCGCTCATCTCTAAGGACTCGCTTGACCACTGTTCACCATTTTTATAACTCACCACAAGCTGGCCTTGGCTTTGCTCTGTGCTGGCGTAAATAAATGGTACTTGGCAATAGGTGAAGGCTAATTGCTTTGCTTCTAGTGCTAGGCTTTGTGTATTGCCTTGTGGGTCAATGTATTGGTATTCATCGGCAGCGCTTAAGAACTCGCTGCTTTTAAGTAGTGAAGGTTTGATACTAATTTTACCTTGTTCTACCAGAATACCCAGCTCGCCAAAGCGGGTGAGAATTTCTTCCTTCACTTGCCCAGTCATGCCTGGTTGCTGTGCACCGGCTTGTTTAGGAGTATGCGAGTAAGGGTCGGTTGGGAAGGCGCCATACACCTCTGGCGATTTGTTAAAGCCAATGCCTGCACGCACTTTGTAGTAGTACTCAGCCAATTGTTGAGTTGCTAAGGAGTGCGGGTCAAGGTTGTAGGCGGCAAAGTAGTTCTCTTGTACCGCTAACAATAACTTAGACACCATATGCCAGTAAATCGAACCTAAGCCTTCATAGCCAAACATGGTGCCAGAGCGACCAGTAAAGGCTTGGTGGTTAAATACTTCTTCATAAATGGCAAAAATGTCTTGCCAAGCTTGGTCGGCGATCTCTGGGTAATCTGCTTTTGCAACCGCGATGGCTGCCGCTAATGCGCCGGCATTTTCGAAATCTGCATTGAAATGGTAGTGGCCTTGGTTATCTTGCTCAACAATACGTGGGTCGTTTTTCTCAAGCATGATTTGCAGAGCAGGGTTCCCCGCAACACGCGCAGCTACGATTCGGTTTTTGTTGGCAAAGCCCGCTAAATCACGATCGGGATATAACATAAAGGTGTTTTGATCGGCGCGGAACATGCTGCTGTTATATAACTTATCAAGCAAGTGAACGGCTTCGTCTGGCGTGAGTACTCCGGCAGACAATACCGCGACTTGGCCTTCTAGCATTGGGTAGAGGTAATCTACAGCCACTTCATCTTGTTTATAGTTAATGATGTTGTAAGCGTTGTACAAACCGTCGTTACGGTAGTTGCTGGCAATGCTCTTATCCATAATCTCTAGACTTGGAGCAAGCAACGCTTGAATGTCTTCAGCGCTTACGGTTACTTTGCCTGAGAAGCCATGTTGGTATACATACTGGCGATAATCTGCTGCTGCCTTGGCTAAATCACGTAATACTTGGTTACGTTGGATCTCGCTTACCGGAGCGGCCGCTACTAGTTGGCTAGCCTCTTGTAAAATTTTACTGCTAGCACTTAACCACTCGGCGAGCTCTTTAGACATGGCGTATTGCTTGTTGTCGGCAAATAGTTTTTGCATAAAGGCAACATAACGACGCATGTAATAAAGGGTTACCATGGACAAGCCTGTACCCACAATCGCGTTGTTGGCATCGTTCCATTCTGGGCGTTGGGTATTTAACCAAATACCGCCGTCTAGCACTAAGTTTCCTAGCTTAGCGAGCAGTGGAACTAATAGTTTTTCAGCCAAGTTTGCTAAGTAGACTTCTTGGTTCTGGTCTAGTAATAATCGAGCATCGCTGCCCATTACGCTTTGGCGACTTTCAATGATTTTCTGTTTGTTTTCGTTAAATTCAACGGTGTTTTTGGCGTCGGCAAAAATAGCTTCTGCTGAAGAAATCTCGTAAGGCACATTGGCGTAGCTAAAGATCTCTGTATCTAGCAGGGCTTTTAGCTCTGCAGGTTGGTATTTGTCTGACTGCTCCAAAAACTTAAGCAAATAAATGATTTGGTGATCGCCCCAGTAACCAATGTTGCTCCATGGGTCGTCAGATTCCAATAACTCCCAATCTACCCCTGCTTTAGTTATGCGGTAAGGGTTGTAGCCGTCAATGGTTGAGGCATTCACAAACTTGGCAATAAAGCTCTTAATAAAGCTTGGGTAGCTTACACCTAGTGCTTCCCAGTTTTGGAAAATGTCACGCCAGTTACCTTGGTAAGACAATAAACGATTGCCTTGGTTATCTTTTAACTTTATTTCGAAATGGTTCCAAGGGCGGCTTGGGTCGCCGTGGCGACGGCCAAAAGTTAGCGGTAAGTACTCGTGGCACAAACGCAATAATTGCGGGCTATTTTGTTTAGCGGCTAAGGATAATAGCTCGTCGTAGTTAATCTTGGCTGGCAAGCTATCTAAAAAGCTTGCTTGGTCTAGTGCGACTTGGGTATTGGCATTTTTTAGGGTTTTTACAAAATCTGCACTTTCTACCCAATATTGGTCAACAACTACACCGCCGCGCATGTTGTTAAATAAAACGTTGGCGTAGTGGTGTACGCTGGTCTCATCTTCTGCGGTTTTTTGGTAAGCATCGCTGCCCGCCATTAGCTTAAGCAGTTCTTGGTGGTTTTGTTCAACCGATGCCATCACCGCTTGCTCAAGTTGTTGCGGCTTGCTGATTTGCTGCTGCAACTCTGCTAACTGAGCGTGTGATTGGTCAACGTCGGCGACAATGCTCCAGCTATCCTGAGCAGCGGCGGCAAGTGTTAGCTTTTTATGAATGAAATAAGAGCCCCTTACTCCTCGTGTTAGTTGCTCATCTTCTACTGAGCTGCCACGGCGAAATGCAGCTAACTGCTGGCTAGACAGCAGAATTGATTGGCAGTTTTCTGCTAGCGAGAATACGCTAGTTGCTAACAGTGATTCTGCAGGCTCTGCGCGGTCGCTCAATTTAGCGTATAAGCTGTAAGTGGCTAGGCTAGAGTTGGCTTCGCGCTCATTCCATTTGTAGGCATCAAGCAGGGCGCTGCTGCCTTGCATAATCGAGAACGGCGTATTCGACGGCAGTAAGTTTTGAATGCCATCCACTAGCTCAATTTCACGGGTTTTATGAGTGGTGTTGGTGAGTGTTGCTTGGCGAATAAAACCAAACTTTTCGCTGCTGCTCCATTGGTACTTAAAGCTTAAACCTAAATCAAAGTTGAGCTCTTCAAAGATGATTTTGTCTCCCGCAACGTTTTTATAAATATTGCGACGCAATTGGTACAAGCTATCGTGGTGTTGATTGAAGGGTTCCCACTGTTGGATGCCTGCTTCGCTCGTTACTTTTACAATAGTTTTGCTGCCGGTGTTTTCAGCATTCTCATGGATGTAATCCACAGACTTATAGGGAAACAAAGCGTTCTCTGGGCGAATGCGCCCTGCCGATAAACAACCGGTTGAAGAGATGAATAACCAATGGTCGCTGGCTGAAACCACACTGATAAAAAACGGGGCCATCTGATCGACGTTTTTGATTTGGTAGTATTTATCACCATCAATAGAGACAAACTCTCCGGTGATGTCTTTTGTTAATGTATCCATGTTTTCTTCTTTCATTAGCTTAAAATCCATGTAAGCGCTTACTTTGCAGCGCAAAAAAAATTCTTGTTAAACGTTAAAACAACGTATGAAGTGATCGTCGGCAATTTGAGTCACTTCTGGAAATGCTTGATTACACTTGTCCAATGCATTTGGACAACGCGCGGAAAATGGGCAACCCACTGAATTAGGGTGCCACATAGGAATGTCTCCCTTTTTGGCACCTAGTTCACGGTGGCCACTTTTACTTGCTTCTGGCACCGCCGACAGTAATAGCTTGGTGTAAGGGTGCTGGGGCGTTTGGGTTACTTTGTCACTGTTGCCCCATTCCACCATGTGGCCTACGTACATAACAGCAGTCTTTTCTGCAAAGTAGCGCGCGGTAGCAATATCATGAGTGATGTACATGAAACTGATGCCACGTTTGTCTTTTAAATCGGCCATAAGGTTCAAAATGCCCAAGCGCACCGATACGTCTAACATCGAAATCGGCTCGTCAGCTAAGATAACTTCTGGGTCAACCGCTAGTGCGCGGGCAATAGCAACCCGCTGGCGTTGACCACCACTTAGCTCATGGGGGTATTTCTCGGCGGTTTCCACTACTGGCGAAAGGCCTACTAAATCGAGCAACTCGTAAACCTTGTTGCGCAGTTCTTTTTTGCTGGCGCGTTTGTGAATTAGCAAGGGGCGAGCAATATGGTGGTAGATTGAATGTACCGGGTTAAGTGAGCCAAAGGGGTCTTGGAAGATCATTTGTACTTGGCGAGCATATTCTAGCGAACCATGTTGTTTTACAAACTCATCCAAAGGCAGGCCCTTAAATAGGATGTCACCGCCATTTTTCTCATAGATGCGTGTTAGCACCCGAGCACCGGTACTTTTACCGGAGCCAGACTCACCAACAATCGCTAAGGCTTGGCCCTTTTTAAGCTCAAAAGATACATCGTTAACTGCCCGCATTAGGTTATTTGGGTTAGACGATAAACCAATGGGAAAGTCTTTAATTAAGTTTTCTACCGCAAGTACGGTTTGATTTTCGCTTACTACGCTCATTTTTGAACCTCCAAAATATGACAAGCAGCATGAACACCGCTAGCTTGTGCGCGCAAAATCGGTTCATCGCTTTTACAGTTTTCTACACAATCGTTACAGCGTGCTTGAAAGTTACAGCCGCTAGGTAATTTGAGCAGGTTTACCGGGTCGCCTGGGATCCCGTATAAGCGCTCTTTTGGCCCATGAATGGTTGGGAACGACGAAACCAAACCTTTGGTATAAGGGTGGCTAGGCTGGTTAAATACTGTTTTGGCGTCGCCAATTTCAATCAAGTTACCGGCGTACATAACTCCAATACGGTCGGCTATTTCGCCCATTAAGCTTAAGTCGTGGCTAATGAACAAAATCGAGAAGCCAAACTTCTCTTTTAGATCGTAAAGCTCATTAAGGATCTCTCGTTCAACCACTACGTCTAGAGCAGTGGTTGGTTCATCCATAATGATTAGCTTTGGCTCTAGCGCTAAGGCGATAGCGATAACAACGCGTTGGCGCATGCCACCACTTAATTGGTGAGGGAAGCTTTTTAAGCGGTCGCCATGAATACCCACTACCGACAGCAACTCAGTGGCTTTTTCGTTAGCCTGTTTTAGGCTGACTTGCTTGTGAGCCCAAATAACATCGGTTAACTGTTCACCAATGGTGATTACTGGGTTAAGTGAGTTCATGGCACTTTGGAATACTACCGAGGTGTCATTCCAGCGAAATGCCCGTAGCTGTTTATCGTTCATTTTCAGCACGTCCTTGCCCTTATAAAGGATTTCTCCTTCAGGGATTAGCGCGGGTGCTTTATGTAAACGGGAAATCGCGAAGGCGAGGGTGCTTTTACCGCAACCCGACTCACCAGCTAGGCCAAGGGTCTCGCCTGGGGCAATGCTTAAACTTACATTGTTTACCGCGCGAGCAATGCCATTGGGTGAAACATAGTCAACGCTTAGGTTGTTAATCTCTAGTAATGCTTGGCTCATGCTAAACCTCGACGTTGATTGGCTGCTTTTTGCAGTTTTTTCCATACTTTTAGGTGCGGACCAGTTTTAAGTTTTGGATTACTTACTTGGTCAATTGACATGTTAATTAGCGCTAGCGCACCACCGGTAAAGGCTAGAGCTAAGGCTGGTACTAACATCTCCCACCATGCGCCGGTGTAGAGAGAAGAAGAAACTTGCGCCCAGTAGAGCATAGAGCCCCAGCTAACTTCGGTGGCGTCGCCTAAACCTAATATGCCTAAACCGGCCTCAGAGCCCATGGCGTAAATCACCGTACCCAAAAAGCCACCAAATACGATAGAAACCAAGTTAGGAAGAATTTCCACTAAGATGATGCGCAGCTTGGATTCGCCCATTACCTCGGCCGAAATGATGAACTCTTTGTTTCGTATTGCCATGGTTTGGGCTCTGATAACCCTAGCGCCCCATGGCCAGGAGGTGACCCCCAGCAGCACGGTTATCACTAAGGAGCCCACCTGCCCAAGAAAGGCAGCCAACACAATCAATAGCGGCAGTTGCGGAAAAACCAAAAATACATTGGTGATGAAGTTTAACCACTCGTCAATTTTGCCTCCAAAGTAACCAGAGCTAACGCCAACGGCTACCGCTATGCTCATGGCAATAATGCCAGCAGTGATGGCAACAGTAAGTGACTTACGCGCGCCATAAAGCACTTGGCTAAAAACGTCGCGGCCGTTACGGGTTGTGCCCATAATGTATTCGGCACTTGGCGCTTGGTGAGGTCTGGATACACGTTTTTGTGGATCGTGTGTTGCAATTGCTGGAGCAAATAGTGCACCGAGCAAAATAATTGTAGCTAGTAATCCGCCAATAATTGCCGGTGGATTACCATGAAAAAAGGCTAAACACTTGGCTAATACTTGGCGCCACTTAGCGGAGTTGTGATGATGTTCCATAGTAAAACCTACTTCGAAATACGGGGATCAAGCCAGACATACAACAAGTCGGCGATGAAGTTTGCAGTAAGTACCGCAGTAACAAGAATGAGCAAAATAGCCTGAATAAGCGGGTAGTCGCGCGCCACAATACCTTTAAGCAAGATGTTGCCTAAGCCTTGGTAGTTAAACACCACCTCGGTCATGATTGAGCCGGCAAATGAAAAACCAATGGCCATGGCAATAGCGGTAGCTACCGGTAAGATCGCGTTACGCCCAGCGTAGCGATACATTACCCGAAAGCTCGATAGACCTTTGGCTTCTGCCATCGTCACATAGTCTTCACCCAGCACATTAATCATGGCGTTACGCATGTTAAAAACCCAGGTGGCAATGCCTACCACAACCATAGACCCCATGGGTAATATGGCGTGTTTAAGTACGCTACCAATAAACTCCCAACTAAAAGCAGGTTCTAAGGTAGGGTCGTAGGTATAAGCCAGTGGCAGCAGCTCTAACTGCAAACCAAAAAAGTAGAACAGCAATAATGCGGTTACGATGTACGGGAAATTACTAATAAAGGCGAGTACCGGCGGAAATACCTGACCAAAAAAACCTTCACGTCTATAAGAAGCGTAGGTGCCAATTGATACCCCAATAATTAGCGCTACAATCAATGAACCTAGGGCTAGGAACATGGTCCACGGCAGGGCCATACCTATCACTTCAGTTACTCCCACTGGGAACATTAATACTGAAGGACCTAAATCCAAGGTAAATACACTTTTAATGTAGGCAATGTATTGCTCAAAAACCGAGCCATCCATAAAACCATACATTTCTCTTACCGCGTCCATTTGCGCGGGATCCATTCTGCCTTGAGCTGCTGCAAATAATGCGTCAACTGGATCGCCTGGCATTAACCGGGGTAACAAAAAGTTAAAGGAGATGGCGATCAAGAAGGCTGTGAAGTAAAAGCCCAGTCGGCGTAATAAAAAACTCATAATATTTTCCAAAGTAAGAGAGCCAACCAGTGGCTCTCTACAGTTGTGTTACTTAAGGTGAAGATTGTTAATGATTAACACTCGTTTACCACCGTCGTACCATACTGGCTGTACATATGGGTTTTCTGCGTTTGGCCAACCAACAATTTTGGAGCTGTTGTATTGGAACCAAGTTGGATTAGAAAATAGCGGAATGAAAGGTAAGTTCTCTGCGCTAAATACTTGCAGCTGCTTGATGATGTCGGCCTGTTCTGCAGTGTCGTTAGTTTTGCCAAAGCCATCAATTAGGGCGTCAATTTCTGGTGAGTGAACACCATGACCACCATGCCACGTTTTACCAATGCGCGAACTTGAGTAGTAATCTTGGTAAGCCAAAATAGGGTGGGTAGCTACTAGCGACCAGTTAATCGACATTTTGTATTTACTGTCTTTTAGTGACGAGTCATACACTGCCCAATCAACGGTTTTCACATTGGCTTTAATGCCTACTTCTTCGAAGTATTCGGTAACCATTTGTACTACTTGGATCCAATCGGTCCAGCCGTTTACTACTTCAATATCAAACTCGATGCGCTTACCGTCTTTGGTTTGGCGGAAGCCATCGCCACTTTTATCTACATAGCCAGCTGCATCTAACATTTGGTTAGCTTTGTCTGGGTTGTAAGTGGTTAAGTCTTTGTACTTAGCGGTAACGTCGGCATCAATATAAGTGCTGTATAGTTCACCAATACCACCGGCATTAAAGTTAACCGTTGGGTAACCATAGGCCGCGATATCTACAATCGCTTCACGGTCTAAAGCCATTGATAAGGCTTTACGTAATTCTAAATCGCTAAAAGGCGCTTCTTTTGTATTTACGTATAAATGAATAGCATCGTTTGCTGGGTACCAGTAATGATGATTTTCTGGGCTTGCCGCAACAAAGGTATTGTCGATATCAGCAATAAAGTTTGAACCCCAGTCAATTTCGCCTTTCATTAAAGCGGGCTGGATTTGCGAGTTATCGTTGTAAGAGCGGTAGGTAATACAATCTAGGTGAGGCAAACCTTCCAGGTAATAGTTGGGGTTGCGGCACAACTCCATTTGCTGGGTTTTTATATACTTCACTTCGGTCATTGGACCGCTACCAATAGGGTTGGGGTTTGTGAAGGTGGTTAAGTCACTTACTTTACTCCACACCTTTTCTGGAATGATATGGTATTTCTCTAGGTTCCAGATAAAGGTTGAATCAGCCTGGTTTAACTTAAACTCTACCGTTGTCTCATTCGTTGCTTCAATGCTAATTAGGTTGCCTTCGGTCCAAATACCCCGTTGGTCAAATGCACCATTTTCTTTGGTCATGGTGAAGCTATAAGCTACATCTTTAGCAGTAAGAGGGCTGCCATCAGACCATGTTAAACCATCACGAAGGGTGAGCTTAATGGTTTTAAGATCGTCGGAATATTCAGCTGATTTAGCCAGGCGCCACTCAGTGTTACCGGTCATATTGTTGAAGACCATTAATGGTTCAAACATCACACCATGTAATAAGTCTTTAGAAGTATAAGGGTTGTAGTTTTCTACAAAACCAGTACCAATGATGGGTACGGTAAGGGTTCCGCCTTGTTTAACATCGCTGGCTATTGCGCTTCCTGATGACAACATTAAACCGCAAATAATTGAAGATAAAACCGTTTTACTCTGCATTAGATAATCCTTTTTTATCGGCACTCTCGCTAGGTACGCTTTCTTATTAATCCTTAAGGCCCACACTATAAGTCTTAAAAACCAAAAAGAAAGCGCTTTCTTTTGTGGCACTCTATTTTAGAATCGAAATGTAGGCAATCTAAAGTCGGTTATTTTTCTACTCAGGTCACATTTAGCTCTATTTTTACCTAATTAGGGGTGTTTATGAGTGGAAAGTACACGATTTTCTTGGAGTTTAAGTCATGCATGTTGGATCTTGATAAGCTTTTCATAGGATTTGTATGAATAATATTTTGAAAGCGCTTACTTTTCGTGATGAGCCTCAATATTTTTAATTAAGCCTTGCAGTAACGCTGTACAGATTCCGTTAGCTGTTGTTTATTTATACGTGTAATGGCGATGTAGCATTGCGCTCTAAACAAATTCATGGACAAGAACACTGGCTGAAAAGTCATTTTTTTAGCAATGAAAAGTAAGCGCTTTCTTTTTTGGGGGCCAAAAACAATCCGTTTTTTAGTTAAAACATGATGTTAATAACTATCAAGGACACATGGAATGACAGTGACAAATAGCAAATTCAAACTGGCCAATACGGTATTAGCTGCCGCTTTGGCTCTTGCGTTAAGTGGTTGTGCTGACGAAGTAGTAAATGGCGAAACCCCCGCAAATCCAGTAGAGCCTACCGATCCAGTTGAGCCAACTGATCCAGTAGGCAACGACCTGCTGGTGTTTAATGATGCAGTGAACCCTTATTGGCCTGCATGGGACTGCTGTGGTGGTACCACACCAACGAATCCAATTGAGCTTAGTGACTACGGCATGGTCACCGAGTTTGCGATTAATGCTCAGCCAGCGGTTTTAGGTTTTGTACGTGATAGTGAGCGTGGTGCTCTAGATGCAAGTGCAATGGAAAGCACTGGTACTTTGGAGTTTGACCTTAAAATGACAGCCAGCCCAGGCGATGTGAACTGGGCGGTAAAATTAGAAAGTAATGGCGGCATTCAAAATGACGCCGGTGGTGAAGAAGTTGAAATAATGATCACCGCGCCGGTGTTAGATACTTGGCAGCACGTTAGTGTGAACCTTGCAGACTTAGCGACCCAAGGTTTAGACCTAAGCAGCATTGATAACATCTTAATCTACCCAGCTTGGGGAGAAGGTGAAGGCGCAGTTTACCGCGTAGACAATGTAGAGTTTGTGGCAGACGGTAATACCACCGACCCTGTTGATCCGGTAGAACCAACTAACCCAGATGCTGACAGCGGAACAAAACTATCATTAGATTTACCCATGACAGATTTTGGTGGTGCGGTAACCGAGTTAGCCGCAGCTAATCCAGCCTTAAATGGCATTACCGCTTACAGCACTAGTGCTACGGTAATTAAAACTACCAAAGCAGCGGCTGCAGAAGACTGGGCTGGCACCACACTGGGCGATACGGCCACCTTAGCCATTACCCAAGATCGCAGCATTATAAGTGTGTGGGTGTATTCACCAGAATCGGGCGTACCAGTGCTGCTTAAAGTAGAGAATGCAGACGACGATACACAAACTGCCGAGGTACTTGTTTACACTACTGTGGCGTCTGCCTGGGAAAAACTTAGCTTCGACTTTACCAATGTTGCAGATGGTACCCAGCAACTTAATCCAGAATTTACCTTTAACAAAAAATCAATTTTCTTCGACTTCTTAGTGGAAGCCAGTGAAGACAAAGTTTTTTACTGGGATGACGTGACCTTTGTAGAGCAAGAAGACACTACTGACCCAGTTGACCCAGTTGACCCAGTTGACCCAGTTGACCCAGTTGACCCAGTTGACCCGCCTGAAGGTGACTCAGTGGTAATTTTCAATGATGCCGCCAACCCAAGTTGGATCGCCTGGGATTGTTGTGGCGGTACCACACCAGCCGTGGTGACCGATAGCGATGATAGCTATGGAGCAGCCACCGAGTTAGAAGTAGTTGGCGAACAGGTTAATGGCTTTAGTAGCCGTGCCGATCACGGCGCTACCAACGGATCGCCTATTGATGCGAGTGCTTGGGCAAACGGTGGGTCTATCTCTTTTGACTTGAAATTGACCGCTGAAGGTGGCGCAACCGATTGGAAGTTTAAAGTTGAATCAAACGGCGGAACTAACTTTGCTGAACTGAGCTTAGCCGAGCTTCCAGAGCTAGATACTTGGAAGCACTACAGCTTTGACTTAGCGGAGTTACAAAATGCAGGACTAGATCCAAGCGCTATTGACGTAGTGATGATTTTTCCAGCATGGGGAACAGGCATCGGTTCTAAATACTTAGTCGACAACGTTCAAGTCTCTTCCACTGGCGGTAGCGAAGCGCCAATCGCTGGTGATGACAACACTGTAACCATTGATGAAGGCATAGACTTCGAAACCAAAACACTGAGTTGGGAAGTATTTGAAAACGACGACAACCCAGTTATTGAGTTTGTTGCTAACCCTGATACTTCTGGCATTAACGGCTCTGCTACGGTGGCCAAAATTACCGCTCGCGCAGCGGGAGCACCATGGGCTGGCACAGTGACTAGATCAGTAGAAGGTTTTGAGCTTAACGCTAGCAACAGCACTGTGAAAATGATGGTTTATAAAGACAAAATCAGCGCAGTACGCCTTAAGTTAGCAGCGGCTAACCAATGGGGAGCAGAGATTCTTGCGAGCAATACTAAGGTGGGTGAATGGGAAGAGCTGACTTTTGATTTTAGTCAGCACCCAGAGTTTGCCGCAGCTGCTGCACAAGGAGATATGGTTGAAATTGTGGTATTCCCAGACTTTGATGACCCCATCGTAGAGGTTCGCCCTGCTGATACCGTTATGTATTTCGACAACATCAGCTTTAGCGCTCAACCGTAAGCTTAGATTGCAGGGGCATTTTGCTAAGTGCCCCTGCATTTATTCGTCACCGAGAATGCGCTAAACGTATTCTCATTTTCAAGGAAGTATCAGGTTAATTGTTTCAATTTAACTGGTGGAAAAAAGATGAAAATATGTAGTTTAAAATCAATTTTGCTGGCCGCCATGTCGGTATTAATGGTGGCTTGTGCCGATGAGCCACTGAATGATTTGGGTGATCCGGGCACAGGTCCAGGAACAGGCACCGAGCTTGCTCCTCAACCTGGCCTTGGTAGCGTTTATCCTAGCGCTCTAAACGGCGATGTAATCTTGGGTAACCCCGATTACTTGGCTATTTCTTATGGTGCTTGGCGTTCAACAGTAAGAGAAAGTGGCGTTAATGTACCTACGGTTGATATGCATAAAGAAGACATGCAAATTTTATCGGCCATGGGCATAAAAATGCTCCGCACCTACAATACTCAGGGTTTCATTGGCCTTGATGGTAAAAGCAATACCGAGAACCTATTACAAGCCATTGCCGAGCTAATGGCCGAAGATGAATCTTTTGAAATGTACGTGCAGTTAGGGGTATGGATTGATGCCCTAAACTCATGGACTGATCAACCAGTGATTCACGATCAAGAGAACCCTGAAAATGCTTTAGAAATGGCTAAAGCCAAAGAGCTTGCCTTAGCTTACCCAGAAATCATCAAAGTGATTGCGGTGGGTAATGAAGCAATGGTTAATTGGGCGGAATACCATGTGGTACCTGGCATTATCCTTGGTCACGTTAACGACTTACAGCAATGGAAATCTGAGAACCCTTCGGTAGCCAATATTTGGATTACCAGTTCTGATAACCATGCGGTATGGGCAGGCATCGACGACAGTGCCAACATTGGTGAACAAGCAGATCTTATCGCATTGATTGAAGCAGTAGACTATGTGTCTTTACATACCTACGCTCACCACGACACGCTTTACGACCCTACTTTTTCTGCCGATTGGAAAGTACCTGCCAGCGAGCAAGATTTAACCGTGCAGGAGCAAGTTGATTCAGCAATGGATAAAGCCTACTTGCATACCGTGTCACAAATTAAAGTGGCGCAAGACTTTATCAATACCATTGATTCGAGCAAGCAAATTCACATCGGTGAAACGGGCTGGTCTACGGTTTCAAATGAAAACTTTGGTGCCGGCGGCACTCAAGCTGCCGACGAGTACAAGCAAAAAGCATTTTATGATGCAATGCGTACTTTCTCTAACGATTTTGGTGCGTCACTGTTTTTCTTCCAAGCCTTTGACGAGCCATGGAAGGGTGATGAAAGCAACCCGGGCCACTCAGAAAAACACTTTGGCTTAATTGATATTGACGGCAATGTTAAGTACCTAGCTTGGGATAAAGTAGAGGCCTTAAACAGCGCTGGTTTAACCCGCGGTGATGTATCGTCGTTTACTGCTAGCTTTGGCGGTGACTTTGATACTTTAATGGCGACTATTTTACCACCTCCTTATGCACCTGTTGTTACCCCTCCTGAAGAAGGTGAGTTTGTAGTATTGAATACTGCCTTATACGAAGGTGCGGTTGCCTATGGTTGGGACAGCCCTGCTACCGCTTGGGCTGGTGTCGATGATGCCACTGGCGTATTAACCATTGCTTCAGATCCTGCTACTGCCAAAGATTGGGGTTGGGGAGCTGGCGTAGGTATTCCTGGACAAACTAGTAACCTTTCAAGCTCTACCCAAATCACTTTCGAAATTAAAGGCGATGCTGCTTATGGCTTCTACCTTGGTTTCCAAACAACGGCCTCGGGCGGCACTAATCATTGGGTTCGCTTTAACGATGGCCAAGGTTACACCCTAACTGACCAGTGGGTTGAACACACTATTAGCTTAAGCAGCTTCTCTAACTTTGCTGCTGCTGATCTTAGCGTGGTTAACTCACCGTTCACTATTGCGGATCTTTATGCTGAATCAGGTGGCAGTGCGCCAACCTTAAGCAACATAGAAATTCGTAACATTTCTTGGTTGGAGTAAAGCGCCTCTAACCATTAGCTAGCGTACCAGTCGTTAGCGCGTAAGCCAGAGGCGATGATTAAACCTGTTTGATCATCGCCTTTTTTATTTAGCCCTTTGCTCGGCTGCGATCTGCGTGGCTAGCAAAACGGCTCAGCTTAACTCAAGGATAGTAAGCAAGATGTTTTCTCAAGACGATGCAGTAAGCCGTTTTACAGTTGCTAAAAAAGCAACGCTGTTGGCTGGTTTGTTTTTTGCAGCTACTTCATCGGCGCAAGCCGGCTGGGAAGTACAGTGGATCGACACCTTTGATGGTAGCCGGGTAAATTGGAGCAATTGGACCGCTCAAACTCAAGCAAACTATAACAACGAAGTGCAATGTTATACCGACGATGATTACTCTGATGAGCGCAACTATGAGGTATCGGAAGGTAGCTTAAAAATTATCGCCCGCAAAAAGACTCAAAACTGTGCAACTTTAGGCGGTCAACAAAAAACCTGGACCTCAGGGCGCTTAAATTCAAAAGACAAACGAGAGTTTCTGTATGGTCGTATTGAATCGAGGATCCGTTTTCACAACCTAGAAGCGGGTACTTGGCCAGCGTTTTGGATGTTAGAAAACCGCATTGCCGAGCAGCCAATAAAGGGTGATGGCGATAATGTAAATTGGCCAAATGTTGGGGCAGGTGAAATAGATGTATGGGAATGGTTTTCTAATGAGCCAAATACCTATATTACCAACTTCTTTAATGTATCAGGCTGTGGTGAAGAGCATCGTTATACTTATCCAAACGGTGGTAGCGATGTATTAAATTGGCACAAATACGCCATGGAGTGGAGCGAAGACAAAATAGACTTTTACGTTGATGAGACCTTGGTAGTTAGCCAGAATATTAGTGGCTGCAACCAATATCAAGAGCCTATGTTTGTACTGCTTAATCTGGCTATGGGCGGCAATTTAGGTGGTTTTATCGATCCCAATTTAGCGCTTGCCACTATGGAAGTCGATTACATTGCCCATTGCCAATTTAGCGATAGCAGTGACGCCAGCTACTGTGATGAGAATGCGCCCCGAGCCGATGATTCTGAGCCTAGCGACAGTTTAGCCAGTGTTGAACTTAGCCTTACTCAAGCAGGTAATGATACTCGCTTAGTCGACCCTGCTGCCGGCATGGTTACGGTAACTGCCAACATTGAGCAGGGTGAAGAGCCACTCGACAATTACAGTTTGTATTGGCAAACCGATGAACTACCTAGTCCAATTATGCAGGGAACCACTTTGCAGTTTGACCCTGCGTCAATGCTTGATGGCAGCTACTCCCTGCAAGTAAGCCTAGAGCATAACGCTGATAGCCAACTTAGCACCCGCGATGGTTTAGATTTTACTGTGCAAGCAAGCAGTGAGCCTGTTGATGGTCAATCAGATGGTGATTCGGGTGGTGGCAGCTTTGGCTTAGCAACTTTGCTTGGTTTAGCTGGTCTGCTGGTTTTTCGTCGTAAACACTTCAAATAAGCGCTGATTTAAGCGCTATTTCATTTTTGGCTAAGCCTTTTTGCGCTTAGCCAAGCTTTACCTTTCGCCTTGCTGTCCCCAATCGGGTAGGCACTTTTGCACCTGAAATTTATTAAAATTAATAAGGATATTAGTGATGATTGAAATGCTCAAAATTTACTTTTTGGCAATATGTTGTGCCTTAATGCTGGGGTGTGGAGGCAGCAGCGAGACAGACCCCGAGCCACAAAACGCTTATCAAGTTGCTGTCACGGTAGTGGATGCAAATAGCCAATTACCATTAGCAGATGCTCAAGTAAGCATTGCAGAGCAGGCTCAAACAAGTGATCAACAAGGTTACTCTAGCTTTGAGCTAGCTGCTGGTAGCTATTCCTTGAGCGTGAGTTTGGCTGGCTATCAAACTCACCAACAATCTATAGAGCTTGGCGAGCAAGGCTTAAGCTTAAATATCAATTTAGAAGCGCTGCCAACAGTTAGTGGGCCTTTATATGTTTTTCACTCCGACAATGATAGCTCGTATAACATTGAACACTGGGGAGATAATTGGGGATCTGGTAGTGTAATTAGTGACCTTGATGATGCAAGTATGGGTCGCGTTGTTAATATCACCAGTGGCACCGCCTGGGGCAATAAAGCGTCAATTGCCTGGGGGAATGAGCCTGAAAATGCGGTAGCGATTGATGCTTATACCCACCTTAGATTTAAGATAAAAGCCAATTCCTTTACTGCGGTAGAGGTGGTATTGCAAGGGCCAAGCAATCCTGAATCTAAAGTCGCTTACGCCTTGAGCAGCGGCACGCCATTAGAAGATGGTTGGGTAGAAATGGAAGTTCCTCTGCCCTATGGCTTTAGCCAGCTAACTTGGCTAGGCTTAATTTTTGATAGCACCATCAGTGATAGCTTGTTGCTCACAGATATTTACATGTTAAGCCAAGAGCTAGTGACTAGCCAACCAAGTAGCGCTGCACCACAGCCACCAGCCTTAGCCGACAACGAAGCAGTAGTGATTTTTAGCGATAGCTTGAGTGAAGACCAATATATATCGGTGTGGAACTCCAACTGGTGGAATGCGCCATTTTACTCGCCAGGTGTGATCGATGATAACAATTATGCCCGTTATTAGATTGCTGGATTGGGCGTAGAAGGCGGTGTTACTGGTATCGAGTTTGGCATTGAAAATGGCAGTGTAGATGCCTCTTCTCACGTGAATATGAACCTAGATTTGTATTTAGAGGCGGGCATTAGCCAAATGGAGATCCACTTAGTTTCTAGCGATGGCTCAGCTTTGTATTGTGTTATTTCTCCTCAAACTGAGCAATGGGTGTCTTATCAAATTCCCTTTGCCGAAATGCAAGATGCTGATGGCGACGGTGACGGCGTATTAAACCCTGCAACGTTAATTATGGCCGGCATTAAGTTGTGGGGAGAGCAGGGTAAAGCAGTGTTCCTAGATAACCTGTACTTCTCTGGCCAGTCAAATACCTTTGAGTTAGCAGTAAGTGTTGTAAACCAATCCTCTCAAGCCATTGCTGGTGCACAGGTGAGTGTGGGTGAGCAAAGTGCAACTACTAACGCCAGTGGTGTGGCTTATCTTAGCCTTGCCGAAGGTGAGCACAAGGTTAAAGCCGATGCTAGCGGTTACGGAGCTGCGCAAAAAAATCAGCAGTTATTGGGAGCTGATGCCAGCCTAGAAATTGTGCTGGCAGCAGAAAACCCTGGACCAAATGTTGCGGCAAACGTTCCTAGCGTGAGTGATGATGAGGTATTGGTTTTATACAGTGATAGTTTGCAGGTAGATAAGCCAATTTCTTATTGGTCTGATAATTGGTGGAATGCGCCAAGCCATAGTGAGCTACAAATTGCAGGTGACAATGTTGCTCGCTTGCAGATTATTCCAGATGGCGTTGAAGGCGGCGTAACGGGCATTCAATACGGTATTCAAGATGGGGTTGTGAATGCTTCTGGCATGACTGGCTTGCGCTTTGATATGTATGCTACCAGTGGTGTTAGCCAAGCGGTATTCCAGGTTGTCTCTGCCAGTGGCCCGGTTATCCATACCATGCTACCTGTAGCAACCGAGCAGTGGATTAGTGTTGAGCTAGTATTTGCAGATATGGTTCAACCCGGTGCATTTGACGCCGCCAGTTTATCACAACTTGGTGTGCAGCTTTGGGGTACCACCAGTGATAGCGTATATCTAGACAACATCTACTTCTACTAGCTTGCATAGCTAACTTAACAAAAAGGAAGCCTTGGCTTCCTTTTTTAGTTGTGTGGTTTGCTCGTTTATTCGCCGGGCGGATTAAGTGTGATTATGCTTGCTGGAGCGAGTTGGTTGAGTTTATCCCAGCCTTGCTTAAAGTCGCTTTCACTAAAAAACAGCTGGTTATAGCTGCCGTCATTTAGAGCTAGATAAAGCCCTTTTTCTAAACGTTCTGCGAGCTCAATATTGTCTTTATTCACGTAGAAAAAATATCGACAAGTGTACTTGAGAACCACGTTATCCAGTAATTCAAACTGATTGGTGTGAGCTGCAAGCTCAGACCATACCTCATGCGCACCGCGTGAAAGGTATTCAAAGCGGCCTGCGGCCAACATAGGTAATAAGCTATGGTTTACCGAAGTAACAGGCTCGATGCCGTTGTAACGCATTACTTTGGTATCACTCCAATAGGTACCAGAGCCTGCACTAAATTGACGAAGTTGGCGTAAAGTCTTTATATTTTCAAAGCGCTTGCTATCGCCTGCTTGTACTAACAAAAAGCGATATTGGCCAAGGTCTTGTAATAAGTCGAACTTAACAGGGCGCAGTGTTTTATTACGCTGTTTAGTGGCTGTGGACCACATTACGTCTATGTATTGCTTGTCTTGTAAATAGCGGCGCAAGCGCTCATTGCTTAGCTCTCGCTCAAAAGGTTGAAGATTGGCAATGCCATACTCTTGTTCGGTTTTGGCTAGGGCAAGTGCCAGAACTTTTTCAAAATATTCTGAGCGTTGGCTGAACTTAGGATAACTAATGGTTTGTGGGTTATCAGCCATAGCATCATAGGGCAGCAATAGACCTAGCAATAGTGCAGTGGCGAGTGTTGGCTGTGCCCAAGGCCGTATGAGTATTCGCATCATATTTAACTAAATTCTATTTTGTTTCGGCCATTCATTTTGGCCTTATATAGCGCTTCATCCGCACGCTTAAACCAAGTATCAATGTTGGCCGAGTTTAGCTGTGCAACGCCAAAGGAGCTGGTTACTTGTTGTTGCTCTATTAGCGGGCTGTTCGCGATAAGTGATCTAATGTTTTCGGCTAAGACACAGGCCCCTTTTAACTGGGTATTAGGACACACAATCACAAACTCTTCACCGCCCCAGCGGGCAAATACATCTTGGTCTCTAATAACCTCTGCTACTTGCTGACTGATAGATACTAATACTTGGTCTCCCACATCATGACCATGTTGATCATTTATTTGTTTAAAGTGGTCAATATCAAACATGATTAAGCTGGCTGCTTTAGATGAATGGGAGAACTCACTCATCAATGTGGAGAGTGTGCTACTTAAGCCGGCTCGATTAAGCAATTTAGTGAGGGGGTCGTGCTTTGCCATGGTTTTATATTTATCGCGCTCAATGCTCAAAAAGCTATTGATTTTATTAAGCTCTTCAGTTTGATTTTTCGATATTATGTATTTATTGCGCATTTTTCCGGTAAGGAAAATAGCATGTACCACTATGCTGGCAATCCATAGCGACAGCAGCAAAAAGTACAAATCTCTAGCGTTTATCCACTTACCACTAAAGCTAAAGGCATGCAGGGTAATTTCTAAATCTTTAAGTGAACGATTGTCGCCAGTCGCAATTTGTAAATACTCTACATTATCTAACCTAGCACCAGTGTCTATACCGTAGGGTTTGGCAAATACCCACCAAGATGGCACATAAAACTGATTTAACGCTAATTGATATTGAGCGCGTCCAATGGTTGGGTTGATGGCTTGAATATTGGCGCGAGTATGGCTGATTCTGCCATTACCATTTGGTAAGTCTTGCTCATTATTGAGCAGGTAAATCAGCACAGTGTCGCGCCTTAGATCAACGGTGGTTAAGTCTATCGTTAAAGTGTCAAACTTAGATAAGTCGGCATATTGTTTTAGCTTGGCTTTAAGTGGAATTAACATACTGCAAAATGGAAAGGTATGAGTGTTTACGGTTTTGCAGTGCAAAGTGACATTGGCATCGTTAACCTTAAGAGTACCAACAGATGCCCCCCCATTTATGTCATCGTTAAGTGCCGTCGCATTAAAGTGCTGATCAATCGGGTAGTTTAGCGACATGTTCATACCAAACTGTTGCCACAACATAAGGCTAATGGTGAATACCACCAACAAGGGATAGTAGATTTCTTGTCGACAATACTTCATTACTTTTGTTACCTCTGGTATTGCTTAGCGCAGTAATGCTATCTGGTAGGCATCTCACAAAACGCGTTATTGATTAATATTTGCCTTGTATTTGGCAGCAGAATTATTACATTGATAAAAAGAAAGCGCTTACTTTGGTGTGTTGAACGTGAAGTTTGTCGGTATTTTTACTCTAAAATGCTAAGCGGAACACATTTATAGGTACTAAGTGGCAGGGCTGGAAGGCCCGTAGCACGCGGTGTGGCGTGCATTGCTAGAGATAAAGGGAACTGTTATGAAAACAATTTTGGCCGCAAGTATAGTGTTAGCCTTGACCGCTTGTAGTAATAATCAAAGCATGATTGTTGACTACGGAACTGACGATACCAAAGATATTCAGAAAATTGCGCCAGAAGAAGGTTATGCAGCCTTAAAGCAAGCTGCAATATGTTGTGAATCTTTAAAGCAGCTTGATTACCAATTAGTTACTGCGCCAGGCAAGTTAGATTTTACTATTACGGCCAGTGACCCGGTATTTAACTTTAGCTCTGGGCGCTCCTTTGTAAAGGCATTTGAGCTACCTAATGCGCAAGGAGCAACCAATATTGATGTATCGGCCCCTATAGTAAATAGTGTGTTTGTACCATCGATTTTGGTGCTTGATGAAGATCATCAACCTTTGCAGTTATTCGACGACACTACGATTAACTACGATCCCAGCTCTATTGTTAGCGTAGATCGTTATTACGGCAATATATTGCTGCCGAGCCGCTACGGAGACCAGCAAAAGGCGAAATACCTATTGGTGTTTACTACCACCGAAGCAATGCAGCAGCAAACTAAGCTGAACCCACCAGACAGTAAGGCCGCAGAAACAGGCAGGGTGGATGTAAATATGAAGATTCATATGAACAAGCCTGTACCACATACTGCCATTGGCGCCGCTCGCCTCGCTTTTGATTATGTCCCAGCAGAGAAGCAAAATGCTGATGCGCTTGCTGCAGCTGCGGTAGTTACAACTAGCAATAGCGCTGTAAAGGTAGAACCTAGTCAATCTAGTGTCGATAGTATTTCCGCTAACTCAGCCAGTAGCAATACGCAAATATCTAGCATAGAACCAGAGGTAGCGGCCATGTTTGAGCAACTTATTCAGCAAGCAGTTGCCGATGGGAACTATGACAAAGCTCTAAAAATAGTTAAAGACGCTGAGCAAGCAGGTTTAGTGAATGCCAATGAGGTTTTTGTTAAGGCTGTAAAAGCACAGTAAAGTTTAGTTATAACCTTCTTCACACTCTAGTTAACTGCGCCCGCTGGTAACGTAGAGTGTGAATTTGCTACAAAATTCTTAACCTATCTCCACTTAGCTTGGTTTTATTCATATAATTCTTTGATTTATATATATTTAATTCATTTAAATTCAAATAGTAAGCGCTTTCTTTTTGTGTGGGGGCGGTCACATTATGTTATTTGCTAAATATTTATACTAAAAATGAAAGTTTTTTAATGTGTTTTTACTGGTCTTTGTCTCATTAAGCCGTTTGTGGCTGTTTTGTGAGCTTTGTGCATTAGAGATTTTCATTTTTTTAGCCAATAAAACCATGCCAGATAACTGGGATATGGTTGGCAAAGAGTGGGCCGAAACGGGCTACGATTTAACCGCTATTTATACCCTTAATAGCTTCTTTGGTATTCCTGGCAATGGCTTCTCTAAAATTATTGCTCAAGCAGGTAAAGGTTTAGGTTCGGGCAACTTGCTAGCAGGTACTATCACTTCTTATAACGCTTACCATCCTGGTTCGCAGTTCCAAGGTGAGCACCCCGATTGGACCTGGAGTTCAGCGTCTGCTGGTGGTGACGCGAACCGCTTGTTAACCATGGTTGATGAGAAAGATACCTCGGCCCGTTTATTACTGTGGGGCGGTTACACCTTAGATAATGGCATTGGCTTCTTCCCGTCTATTCAAGGTCAATACAATGACCACCACGAAAATGATCTAGGTAGTTACGACTACTGGATTTCTGCAATGGTTCGCCCAACGTTCCCTGTAAGCGACCACTTCTACGTACAAGGTGAGTTAGGTTATGTGCACAACAACTGGAGTGGTGCTACGTCTAACCAGTCTAAAATTACTGTTGCGCCAACCTTCATCTTACCTACCGGTATGGGACCTGCTCCAGAAATTCGTTTCTTAGCTACATATCTGCCTAAGTCGTGGACCCACACTAACGAATCGGGTGAGTCAGATAGTGACTTCATCTTAGGCTTCCAAGCCGACGTGTGGTGGTAAACCCTTTAGAGCCTCTACTTAACTAGAGGCTCTAGCTAGTTCAAAACGTTTCCTTTCGTTCTTTACCTTTTTATTGGGGTAGGCGAGGCAATAACGCGGTTAGCTAGGCAGCGAGCAATAGAGAGCTGAACAAGAGCTCGCTAGCTTAAGTAACCACGAATACTGTTTGTGTAGGACTGTATTTAGTAGCGCTTTTGTCTCGTCCTTTTTTAACTATTTGCCAACTTAGGAGTCAGATAATGGTTTTGATAGGAGTATTTATTTTACTGGTAATTAGTTATGTCGTTGTTATTGATATTGTCAACATAGTAAATTCTTGGTGATGTATGATTAGATTGTTCTCAAATAAAAAAGCCCGTAATACCTCGTTGGTAAGGCGTATGTACTTAGGCTTTGCGGTAATGGTGTCGCTGTTTATTGTTACTGTTGTTTTAATGCTAAATGGCACTAGTCGGGTTCACCAGCAACTGCTGATGGTTAACTCCGATGCTCTTCCTTTAGTCACCTATTCCAACCTCACCAGCGTAAATTTGCTGATTGCCGATAAAACCTTTAAAGATTTTCTTACCACAGAAAACAATGCTAAACAGCAAGAGTTTGCCGACAAATTTGAGCAAGACCATCAAGCCTTTTTAGCTGCATTAGCAAAGCTTAAGCAAGCTACACCTAAAGGTTCTTCACTAACTGAGCAACTGTTTGCATTAGAAGAACTAGAGCAACGTTATTTTGCCGAATCTAAACTGGCTATGGCTAACTACCGTAACCAACTTTCTGCTCAAAGTGAGCGCCGAATAACCGCTCGCCGTTTTCAACAACTACAAACCGAATTGCGCTTAGGTATGAGCGAGTTTGTAAATAGTCAAGATGATCTCGCCGTAAAACTAATGGCTAAAAGCTATTTTGAAAAACTAAAACAAACCGAAACCATTACCTCAGATGCCTTGGCTAGTGATGATGTAAAAGCCATTGCCGAGGCAATCAAAAACAATAAGCGAAGTGTTACTAGGCTTAACTTTTCTTACCAAGGCCTGGCCACACAATTGCCCGAACTTAGCCAGCATTTTGACCAATCAACTGAACAGTTTATTCAAGACGTAGGCAAAAAGGGTGGGGTATTAGACTTACATCACCGCTCGGTTAAATCACGCAACTTACTGTATCAAAATATCGCAGTGCTGGCCGAAGAAATAGATAGCGCGCTAGCCATTTTAGGCGAGTTTAGACAAGCGGCTAACGTACTCAAAGATAGCGCTATAGATAGTGCCGAATCTATTTACCGCGACAGTTACCAACACGCTTTTGTTATTGGTGGCGTGGTGAGTGCCTTCTTACTATTTTTGGCGTGGATCCTCTCTCGTAACGTGCGCAAACCACTAGCCAGCATGTTGCAAACTTTAGAGGCGCTTACCGCTGGTGATATGCGCCAGCGAGTGGACAATCACAGTTTCATTGAATTTGAACAATTGGGCGCGCACATTAATACCTTAGCGAGCCACTTGCAGAGCATTTTGCAAAAGCTAGGAGTAACTTCTACTAACCTGGCCGAGGTGTCTGCGCAAAACCAGTCTGCTATGTCGGAATCAAGTGATCGCCTTGGCGAGCAGCGCCATCAAACGGCAACTGTCGCGACCGCCATGACCGAAATGGAACACTCAGTTAAAGATGTAGAGGCAAGTGCGAGAAGCTCGATGCAAAAGGTGGGCGATGTAGAGTCTGCAGTGCGCACCGGTAGTTTAGTAATGAGCAACAACACAGCCACTATTAATACCCTATCTGGTCAACTTAATGAGTCGGTAGACGCGGTTTCTGCGGTGCAGCAAATGAGTGTAGACATTGGCTCTATTCTCGACGTAATTCAGCAAATAGCGATGCAAACCAACTTATTAGCGCTAAATGCCGCCATCGAAGCTGCTAGGGCGGGTGAGCAGGGGCGTGGCTTCTCGGTAGTGGCCGACGAAGTGAGAGTGTTGGCAAAACGCACCACTGATGCAACCAGCGAAATTGAAGAAATGATCCAAGGTTTACAAGATAAATCAGAAGATGCTAACGCAGTGATTCAACGCTGTGTGAGTGAAATGCAAAACAGCGTGGAGCATTCAGAGCAAGCTAATAAAGCCATGAATGATATTCAAACCAGCATCGCCGAAATTAGCCAAATGAGCTATCAAATAGCTCATGCCGCTGAAGAGCAAACGACTACCGCCAATATGATTGCTCGTAGCTTGGAGGATATTAATAACGTTGCTGATTCCAATACTCACTCAATGAAGCTTGTAGCCAAAGTGAGTAATAAGCTCGACGAATTAGCCCATCAGCAAAATGAGCTGGTATTGGGCTTTAAAGTGTAAAGAGCGCCAGATAAAGCACAAGGATGTGCTGCGTTAAGTAAAGCAAGGCTCAGTGGTTGATAGCCTGAACTAAGCGTTATCAACTAGGGAAGCAACATGCAACAAATTGGTCATTACAAGGAGTGGGTTTTGAAATCGATTATTTGGCTGGGCTTGTTCGCATTGCTTGTGTCTCCTAGCTTGTTTGCCTACAACAGCTTTAGGGTTAAAAACCAACCCAACGAAACCATTAGTAACAATGCGCAAATCACCTATAAAGAACTGTTCACTAGTGCGGGAGTGCTTAAATCGAACATTCATGGCTTGGTAGGTTTGGTTAAGCATTACGGCATATTCAAACTTAGTTGTGCTGCCGAGGGTGGGGTAAGGGTCGAACACAACATTTTAAGCGCTCAACATAAAACCTTGTACCTCGATGGTAAGGCCTTAGCGGTGGATTTAAGCCACGGTTTGCCTGAACCAGTTATTGCTAATTTAAAAGTGGCTAATTCAGTCAGCTTCGCACAAGAGATCACCAATACTGCTGGAGAGGTTATTCCGGCTAATCAGGTTATTTCGCTAGCAGGCTTCGAGGCATCTTATTATCGGGTGAGTTATTTGTGTAATGAGCAACAGAAAGTGACGGCTGCACTGCGGTTATAGATGGTGCTAGTTCAGCTGGTTCTAGCTGATTGTTCGGTTGGCTAGTTAGGGCTTATTAATCAAACAATAAACCTTTAATTGACTTATTGGTCATTAATGTGTTGAAAGATTATCAAGATATTGATAGCTTTATTTTTTATTTCGACAGCATGGAAGTATTATGGCTTCGTTGGACACTTTTCAGCGTAACTACAATGGACACCCTAGCCAAGGGAGGTTAGCTCAGGAGCGAGTGCGTACCGACCTTAACCCCAGTGATATCCCTAAGCAAATTAAGTCCTTAAAATCGTCATTTAAAGGTTCTTACTTGTATAAAATTGGTCCTCCTTCTCGACCTAGCATTATGCATGACAAAGGACATTTAGTATTACCTAAAGCTGCTCCAACCTTAGGGGATAGGGCTAATTTGTTAAAGTGGAAAGCAATGACCGCTGGCGGTGAAACATTTAGGCCAGATTTAGTCGACGCATTGGCAGCCTATAATCACTTTTTGAGTGGGCAGGGAGCCAATCGAACTTTTGCTTATGACCGCTATGTATCTGGTGATAGAAGCGGCAGAACAACACTCAACAATGCGATAAACCATATTAAGCTCGGAGTTATAGATCTTTGGATCGCAGACCAAAGCCGTACCCAGTTTAATGTTACTGGGCCAGCAATCCCATGCGGGGCTTCTTTGTCTAGCTTTCCCGACGCTGGGTTATTTCCCTATCCTGAAACCGAAAATTGGCAAAAGGCTATTGGAGCCCATACTATTTGGTTAACGGGAAAGGTTAATGTTTCTGTTACAAAAAATACTCCGCATTTCTATTTAATTATGACGCTTCATGCTGAAGACATGTACAACTTTAACCCAGGACAGAAAGACATTAGGACTGGAATACCCGATAGTGAGAATGGACGTTTTACTCAAGTAAGGCTTGCCCATCCTTACCTAAATACTTCTACACTAGTTCGCTCAGTAAATTGGAAAGGGGTGTTACCAAAAGAAGCACAAAGCATGGCTAAGCAAAAGAGCTGGATTGAGCGGGATAGGCAACCCAAACAAAATCGTATGGTGTGGAATTTAATCTAATGAAATGGAATATCTTAATCAGCTCTCTGTTAGCTGTTGGCTTAACTACAGGTTGTAATGATATGAGTGATAGTAAAAATACCGCCAGGAGTACAATCGAGTACTCTGAAAGCGCAGAGGAACTAGCAAGGTTTATGAACCTCGATGGTTTGCAATTAGAGTCTGTGAATTGGGCTACAGGAAGCACTATTCGTGGTGAACAAGAAGGGTTGTTGGCTAAAAGCGACGATTGGTGGGTAGACGCAGTATTAACTTTCTCCAGTGAACAAGACATCGATCAAATTACCAAAGACTGTGAATTTCGTTATTCATTGGCCGAAATTGATAGTGGCTTCATTGATGAAACGGTTAAAAAGCTCACCGATAACCCAACCTTTATCGAAAGAACGCCAATGAAAGTGCAGGATGCATGTCGATTTAAATCCGACATATTGGCAAATGGCGTGTTGGTAAAAGACGTTGAAAACAAGCAAGTGTTAGTCAAGTTGTTCACCAACTAATTGCTACAGCTGTTATGAGCCTTTTGGGTATAAAGGCTCATTTTCTGCTAGGTCATACTTCTATCTAGAGCCACAACAGTGTTTTTTGATCCACGCTCTAGTGCCATCACCATCACTTCTAATTGCCCGCCCACTTCTCCCTATTGATAGCCAGTCCTAGCAAAGCTAATATGGCGGTTTTCCGCCCCAAATAGCTCTAAGAATATGAAGGGCTGGATCTTTGGAAGTGAGCGCCAAAAGCAATGGACGCAGCAGATATATCGCTACAGAAGTAAGTTTCAAAATCCACTGCACCAAAACTACAAGCACCTAAAAGCTCTCGAATCTTCTCTTGATTTAAAGCCTACAGATTTATTCTCGGTAGTGTGTTTTGTGGGAGATTCCACCTTTAAAACGACTATGCCCGAAAACGTAACGCATATACGTGGTTGCTTGCGTTACATTCGTTCGAAGCAAGAGAGTAAGTTTACTGAGCCAGAAGTTGCAGCGCTCACCGCTAAGCTTCAGGAGTCGAAGCTTAAAAAAGGCCTTAGAACGTCACTCAACCATAAAGCACATGTTCGTGAGCTGGTGGCTGAAAAAAGCCGTCAGAGGCAATCTGGTGAGTCTTGTCCTAAATGTGGGGCAGAGTTGGTAGAACGATTTGCAAAGCGTGGTAAGAATGCAGGGAATGCGTTTATTGGCTGTTCAGCCTATCCCAGTTGTAAATTCACTCAGTAATTTTAAGAAGTATGCGAGATAGCAGGTTTTTGCCTGAAATCTGCTACATATTTGCTACACAGAGAGCAGAAATAGAAAAGGCGTAGTGGTTATTAACCTTCTACGCCTTTGTATATGGTGGCCCTTCACAGACTTGAACTGTGGACCTAACGATTATGAGTCGTGTGCTCTAACCAGCTGAGCTAAAGGGCCAAATTGGGTGTTGCGAGCTTAGCTCAAACAACGAGGCTGGATTATAAAAAATCATATCAGCCTTGTCTATGCGTTTGAAACTAAGCGCTTATTTATTCGCCGTTTAGCTCACCTATTCGTCTAAGAAGCTGCGTAGCTGCTCAGAACGAGAGGGGTGACGAAGCTTACGCAGTGCTTTGGCTTCAATCTGACGAATACGCTCACGGGTTACGTCAAACTGTTTGCCAACTTCTTCTAAAGTGTGGTCGGTGTTCATACCAATACCAAAACGCATGCGTAGTACTTTAGCTTCACGCGGGGTTAGACCTGCTAGTACTTCTTGAGTGGCAAACTTGAGGTTTTCGCCTGTGGCTGCATCTACTGGCATCGACAGGGTGGTGTCCTCAATAAAGTCACCTAAGTGCGAATCTTCATCATCACCGATTGGTGTTTCCATGGAGATTGGCTCTTTAGCAATTTTAAGTACCTTACGGATCTTGTCTTCTGGCATTAACATACGCTCTGCCAACTCTTCTGGAGTAGGTTCGCGACCCATTTCCTGAAGCATTTGACGGCTAATACGGTTTAGCTTGTTAATGGTTTCGATCATGTGAACCGGAATACGAATAGTACGTGCCTGGTCCGCAATAGAACGAGTAATTGCCTGACGGATCCACCAAGTTGCGTAAGTAGAGAATTTGTAACCACGACGGTATTCAAATTTATCTACGGCCTTCATTAGGCCAATGTTACCTTCTTGGATAAGGTCTAGGAATTGCAAACCACGGTTGGTGTATTTCTTCGCAATAGAAATTACCAAACGTAGGTTAGCTTCAACCATTTCTTTCTTAGCACGGCGAGCTTTTGCTTCACCAATGCTCATGCGACGGTTGATGTCTTTAATGTTATTAATGGTTAAGCCAGTTTCTTCTTCAACACTTTTTAGTTTAAAGATACAACGGCGCACTTCTTCGTCTACTTCCATTAACGCGGGGGCGTAATCTTTAGCAGAGGTTTTGTGCTCGTTAAACCATTCTTCACTGGTTTCGTCTTTAGAGAAGGCTTTTACAAATGCTTGTTTTGGCATTTTGCCTTGCTCTACACACAGCTTAAGAATTAGGCGTTCTTGAGTACGCACACGTTCCATCATGGTACGCATGCTGGCTACTAGCTTGTCGAACAGTTTTGGTACTAGGCGGAAAGTATGGAAAATTTCGCTTAGCTCAAAAATCTCTTTAGTGGCGCGGGCAGACATACGGCCGTGCTTTTCGATAGCTGCGTGAGTTTTTTCGTACTGCTCACGTAAGGTGTCGAAGCGCTCTTTTACCAACTCTGGGTCAAGACCTGTGTCTTCTTCTTCCTCGTCTTCATCTTCGTCTTCGTCTTCAAGATCTTTTTCTTCAAGCTCTGAGCCGATGTGAGTCGCTGTTGGTGCGGCTTCGGCTACTTCGTCTTCGTCGATGAAGCTGTTTACAATATCGCTAATTTTTAGTTCTTCTGCTTGGTACTGGTCGTACATTTCAAGCAAGATAGAAATTGTTTCTGGATACTCAGAAACACTGCGTTGAACTTCGTTAATACCTTCTTCAATGCGCTTGGCAATGTCGATTTCGCCTTCGCGGGTAAGTAGTTCAACGGTACCCATTTCACGCATGTACATGCGCACTGGGTCGGTGGTGCGGCCTAATTCTGATTCTACCGTAGCAAGTGCTTGGGCTGCCGCTTCGGCGGCGTCTTCGTCGGTAGTATTTTCGGCCAACAATAAGTCATCGGCATCGGGTGCATTTTCATGTACCTGAATACCCATGTCGTTGATCATTTGAATGATATCTTCAACTTGATCGGAATCTACGATATCAGCAGGTAAATGGTCGTTTACCTCTGCATAAGTTAAGTAGCCTTGCTCTTTACCTTTTGCGAGAAGGAGTTTGAGTTGAGACTGTGGGGTTTGTTCCATAGATGTCATCCGAAGTAGATTAAGCTAGCAAAACCATAAACGTAAGCGCTGCAAGCGCAAACGAAGAATTATATCAAGTATGGGTTAAAATTTCTATATCAAGGGCATTTAACCAAAAACTTTTTGTTTATTCCTTAAACAAGCCAATTAAGGCTTTAATTCCACTACTAATTGCTGCATTTCGTATTTCTCTTCTACGCTAAGTGTACCTTGCAGTGACTTAACATTGAGTTGCTCGTAACGCTGCAACAGCAGTTGCTCCACAAAACTGGCAATAATATCTTGCAACTCGTCTGGGTAGCCTGATTCGTCAATTTCTAAATTATAGCCTGCCAGTGCACTCAAATGTTTTTGCTCAGGCTGTTCGCGCCAGCGTTCAATTAGCTGGCCAGTGGTTATCTCGGGTTTTTTGTGTATTTCGCCAATGAGCGCTAATAACAGTGGCATGCCTTTAATGTTAACTTGCTTAAGCTGCTCTGAAGGCGGCAATTCATTAGCAATATCAGGTCGTTGCAAAATCATCGCAATAGCTTTTCGCATTGGGGTGATTTTGAGTGAGTTGGCCTGTTTGTTTTGGGGCTTGGGGTCGCTTGCGGCAAAAAACTTAGTTAAGCGGTTACTATCCCAGCGCAACCATTTGGCCAACTCGCCCTTGAGCATTTCGCGATAAAATTCAGCTTGGACCGGCTTAATTAGCTCAGAGGCGCGGGCTGCTAAATGGCTTTTGCCCGCATCTGTAGTGACGTCGATTTCTTGGCTTAAACGCTCAAACATAAAGCGTGATAAAGGCATGGCCTTGTGCATGCGTTGTTCAAAGCCGTCTTTACCTTCTTGGCGAACCAAAGTGTCTGGGTCTTCCCCGTCAGGTAAAAACATAAACTTAAGTTCTACGTTGTCGCGTAAATGCGGTAGGGCATTTTCTAGGGCGCGCCACGCTGCATCGCGGCCTGCACGGTCGCCATCGTAGCAACAAATAATTTGGTTGCTGGTTCTAAATAGCGTTTGTAGGTGCTCTGGGGTGGTAGAGGTACCTAGTGAGGCAACCGCATAGTCAATCTCAAATTGGGCTAAAGACACCACATCCATATAGCCTTCTACCACTAGTATTTGTGGTATTTGCTTATGCGCTTGGCGCACTTCGTAAAGGCCGTAGAGTTCACGCCCTTTATGAAATACGCTGGTCTCTGGTGAGTTTAGATACTTTGGTGTGCCGTCGCCAAATACTCGCCCGCCAAAGCCAATATAACGACCACGTTTATCACGAATTGGAAACATCACTCTATCGCGAAAACGATCGTAGCGGCGGCCTTTGTCGTTTTCTATCGATAATCCGGCATCGACAAGTTGTTGGCTGGCCTGCTTAGAGCCACCAAGGGCTTTACCTAGCGCATCCCACTCATCGGGCGCATAACCAATGGAGAAGCGTTGTACCACCTCGCCACTTAAGCCACGGCTTTTTAGGTAGTCGATAACCTGTTGTTTGTTGGGGTTAGTACGTAGTTGCTGCTGAAAAAAGCGGCTGGCGTGGCCAATCAGTTCGTATAAGTCTTTACTGGCTTGGCGTTGTTGTTGGCTTTTTTCTTTATCAAATTTACTGTTGTTGCTGTTTTCTCGCTCTACTTCCACACCCATTTGGCTGGCCAAGTCTTCAATGGCATCTACAAACTCCAGTTTGTCGTATTCCATTAAAAAGCTGATGGCATTGCCGTGGGCACCACAACCAAAGCAGTGATAAAACTGTTTGTCTTGGCTTACGGTAAAAGAGGGGGATTTTTCATTATGAAAAGGACAGCACGCTGAGTAGTTTTTGCCGGCTTTTTTTAAACGCACACGTTGGTCGATAAGGCTTACGATATCGGTACGAGCCAATAAATCATCGATAAACTGTTGCGGTATTCTTCCAGCCATTCACTACCATCTTCAGCGAAAATTAAAAACAAACAAGCCGTGAACTCAATGAGAACACGGCTTGTTCGAGTATTCTAAGGGACGAGCTTAGGCTAGTTTACTGCGGACAGCGGCGCTAATAGCACCCATGTCTGCACGGCCTTGTACCTGAGGTTTCAGGATGCCCATCACTTTACCCATATCTTGCATTCCAGCAGCGCCTGTTTGAGCAATAGCGGCTTCGATTAACGAGGCTACTTCTTGTTCGCTGAGCGCTTGAGGAAGGAACGCTTCCAAGATTTCAATCTCGGCAAGTTCTTTATCAGCTAAGTCTTGACGTTCGGCAGCTGTAAATTGTTCAGCTGCGTCTTTACGCTGTTTTACTTGTTTAACAATGATGCTCAGGATCTGGTCATCATCTAAAGTAATGCGCTCGTCAATTTCTACCTGTTTAACAGCCGCAAGCAACATACGCAGTGTGCCAAGACGAAACTTGTCTTTGGCGCGCATTGCTGCTTTTTGCTCATCTTGTAAGGTTGCTTTTAATGACATAGGTTATTAACAGCGCTTAGTACAAGCGAACGCGACGTGCGTTTTCACGAGCCAATTTCTTAGCGTGACGTTTAACAGCAGACGCTTTAGCACGTTTACGAGCTGTAGTTGGTTTTTCATAAAACTCGCGACGGCGAACTTCAGAAAGAATACCTGCTTTCTCGCAAGAGCGCTTGAAACGACGTAGAGCTACGTCAAATGGTTCGTTTTCACGTACTTTAACGATTGGCATATGCCTATCACCTTCCGGTTTATTAACGGCCGAACAAAAATCAGCCTGAGTGTTTAAAAATGGTGCGGAATTTTAAGCCGAACTAGGGGGCAATGTAAAGCCTATTTGTAATCCTCTGGTGAAATAAGCCGCTAGCAAGTAATATAGCTGCGATTTTAAGCGGGCTTAAGCATTAAAAACACCTATTTTTAAGCCAGTAACTAAGCAGGAAAAGCAAGATTATGCGTGTACTAGGTATTGAAACGTCGTGTGATGAAACGGGCGTGGCCATTTATGATGACCAACAAGGTTTATTGGCCGACGTTCTTTACAGTCAGGTTAAATTACATGCCGATTATGGTGGAGTAGTACCAGAGTTGGCCTCGCGCGACCACATTCGTAAAACCATTCCTCTTATAAAAGAAGCGATGGCGAATGCCAAGTGCACGGCAGATGATATTGATGCAGTAACATACACCGCTGGCCCAGGTTTAGTAGGGGCTTTATTGGTTGGCTCGCTAACAGCGCGCAGTATTGCGATGGCGTGGAACAAACCTGCTGTGCCGGTTCACCATATGGAAGGGCATTTGTTAGCCCCAATGCTAGAAGACAACCCACCAGAGTTTCCTTTTTTAGCCTTGCTGGTTTCCGGTGGCCACACTCTATTAGTAGAAGTGGACGGCATTGGTGAATATCAAATTCTCGGTGAATCTATTGATGACGCAGCTGGAGAAGCCTTTGATAAAACCGCCAAGTTATTAGGTTTAGATTATCCAGGTGGCCCAGCGCTAAGCCGTTTGGCTGAAAAGGGCACACCAGGCCGCTTTACTTTTCCTAGGCCAATGACTGATCGCCCTGGTTTAGATATGAGCTTTTCCGGCCTTAAAACCTTTGCTAAAAACACCATCGATGCCGAAGGCAAAGATGAACAAACCCAAGCAGATATTGCCTTAGCATTCCAACAAGCCTTGGTTGAAACTTTAATCATTAAGTGTCGTCGCGCCTTAAAGCAAACTGGCTTAAAACGCTTAGTGATTGCCGGTGGTGTAAGCGCCAATAAATCATTGCGAGAGCAGCTCGGTGAGTTACTAGAATCGCGTGGGGGTAAAGTGTATTACCCGCGGCCAGCGTTTTGTACCGACAATGGCGCTATGATTGCTTACGCAGGTATGCAGCGTTTTAAAGCAGGCCAAACCGAAGGTTTATCAGTAAAAGCGATGCCTCGTTGGCCGCTTGATGAGTTACCGCCTGCTAAAGCGATTTAGATGTTAAAAAGCGCCTTAAATAGGCGCTTTTTTATTGGTCTTTATTGACTACTTTGCTTTCGGTGTGATTGCGCAGGCGGGTAATGTTGCCCTGGTGGCGAATAATAATAAGGCAGGCTAGCATCGCTACGGGGAGAGTGTATTCAGATTTGATTAACCAAGTGTATAAAGGCGCTAAACTTACACTCACAATAGCAGCTAACGATGAATAGCCGCGCAGTTTTAAGGTCATAATCCAAGTTACTATCAGTAAAGCTGCTAAGTCTAAGCCAATTGGCAGTACGCCACCTAAGGCTGTTGCGACACCTTTGCCACCTTCAAAATGAAAGAAGATGGGGTACATGTGGCCTAAGCATGCAGCTATACCTACAAATCCCAATACTATTGGTGCTAGTCCCGCGTAGTAACCCATCCAAACTGGCACCATGCCTTTTAATAGGTCACATACTAATACTAATGCTGCAGGAATTTTGCCGCCGATGCGGTAAACGTTGGTGGCACCTGGGTTGTTTGAGCCGTGTTGGCGAGGGTCGGGTAAGCGGTAAATTCGACATATTAGTACGGCACTGGATATAGAACCCAGCAAATAAGCTGCCGTAATAAAAAATAAACCGAGTAAACCCATTAGCTTAGAAGCATTCCACCAATTGCCGAATTGCGGTATTATCGCGCTCTCTCAAAGGTCAAATCATACGCTGTTTTTTTAGCTAAGGCTAATAAGCACGTTTGCAGCACAGCAGCCAGAACTATGGATAAAGTATTTATTAAAGATCTCACCGTATTAGCCACCATCGGTGCTTACGAGTGGGAAAAAGAGATTAAGCAAAAGTTGCTTATCGATTTAGAAATGGCGTGGGATAACAAACCTGCCGCCCAAAATGATGATTTATCGCTAGCGCTTGATTACGCCTCGGTGAGTCAAGCGGTGAGTGATCTCGTTACCGGGCAAGCTCATGAGTTAGTTGAAACCGTGGCTGAAAAAGTGGCGAGCTTAGTGATTCAGCAGTTTTCTGTGCCGTGGCTTAAGGTCACTATCAATAAACCCGGAGCCGTTCCATTTGCTAGCAACGTGGGTGTGCAGATTGAACGTGAGCAAAAGGATTACGCTTCGTAATGGCCGATATTTTTGTAGGCATTGGCAGTAACATTGAACGTGAGCAATACATTCAACAAGGTGTGGCTGCATTACGCGCACAATTTGGCGAGTTAACTTTAAGCCCAGTTTATGAAAGCCCTGCCTTGGGTTTTGATGGGCCCGAGTTCTACAATTTGGTGGCTAAATTTACTAGCCCTTTATCCTTACAAGCGGTGTTTGAAACGATTAAACGGATTGAATTTGAACACGGCCGAGCAATGGATGCGCAAAAGTACTCGTCACGCACCTTAGATATCGATATTCTTTTATATAACCACTTGGTGGTAGATTCACCCTGTGTATTACCCAGAGCCGAGATAAGTAAAAGTGCTTTTGTATTAAAGCCGCTGGCAGATATTGCTGGCGAGTTGGTACATCCAACGCTTCATCAAACTTACACGCAACTATGGCAAGATTTTGATCATAGTAGCCAAGTGCTCACTCTTGTAGAGAGTTTCAACTTTTAATTTTTTAGCAGCAAGGAACCAAGAATGAGTACATTTGAGACCATTTTTTTGGCTTTGATCCAAGGTTTGACCGAGTTTTTACCTATTTCCAGCTCTGCCCATTTAATTTTGCCCTCGCAGATTTTTGGTTGGGATGATCAGGGGATTGCCTTTGATGTAGCGGTGCACGTAGGCAGTTTGTTTGCCGTTTTGGGTTATTTTAGAAAAGAAGTATGGGCCATGCTCAAAGCGTGGTTAAGCTCGTTTACTGGTAATCGTAGCCCCGAGGCTGTGCTTGCTTGGTTAATTCTCTTAGCCACTATTCCTGCGGTATTGTTTGGCGGCTTGTTTAAATCGTTGATTGAAGAGTATTTGCGCTCTGCGTATGTGATTGCAACTACCACCATCGTATTTGGTGCTTTGTTATGGTGGGCCGATTCGCAAGCTAAGTTAGTGCACGACGAGTACAAAATTGGCTGGAAACAAGCGCTGTTTGTGGGTGTTGCACAAGCGATAGCGATTATTCCTGGTACTTCGCGGAGTGGTATAACAATTACAGCAGGCTTAATGTTGGGCCTAACCCGCGAAGCCGCGGCGCGTTTTTCATTTTTAATGTCTATTCCGGTAATTGTTGGCGCTTGTGTTCTTATGGGCAAAGACATGGCTGATAATCCGGTGGATATCGACTGGTCGTCTATGTCGCTGGGTATATTGGTGTCGTTTATCAGTGCTTATTCTTGTATTCACTTGTTTATTAAGTGGGTTAACAAGGTAGGTATGAAGCCGTTTGTTATCTACCGAATGTTACTGGGTATTACTTTGTTTGCCTTTTTAGCCTTAAGTTAAACGGCCTTTAGTTCGAACAAAAAAAGCACGCCAATGGGCGTGCTTTTTTATTGTAATGAACTGCATGGCTTGGTTACTGTTCAGTCAGCTTATTGCTCAAGATGTTGTAAATAACGCTGCTTTTCTTGCTTAATCAGCTTAAGCCGCGCTAGGTGCACCTGTTCGCGAATCGCCTCACCTTTATAACCTTGTTGCACAATGGCTTGAATATTCACGCTGTTGGCTACCTCGAGCTGCGATAGCAAATAGTTGTAAGCAGGGTAATCGTTTTGTTCAAAACCTAAACGACCACGAATATCGGCCACGCCAGCTTCTAGTATTTGGGTAAAACGCTCTGGTTTGCGCCAAGCATCGCAGCGGTTAAACAGCTTTAATACGGTTTCGGGACGAAGTTCCAAAGCGCTGTGAATGGTAATGTGGTGCTCAGCGACAAGTAGCGCTAAATCTCGGTACTCGTTAGGTACTTTGATGCGTTGGCAAAAGGCTTTGATTAGCTTTACCCCCTTAGGCCCGTGGCCTGGATGAGAAGGCAGCTTTTCTTCAGGGGTTAAGGCTTTGCCAAAGTCGTGGCACAAGGCTGCAAAGCGCACTAGGTTGCTATAACCATGTTTAGCACTTTGCTCTATTACCATTAAGGTGTGAATGCCGGTGTCTATTTCTGGGTGCCATTTGGGACTGGCTGGCACTCCAAATAAATCATCCAGTTCTGGTATTAAGGCCGCCAGTGCGTCTGCTTCTCGCAATACTGCAAAAAATACTTGTGGTGATTGGCTGCCAAGCGCTTTTTCTAGTTCTCGCCAAATACGCTCTGGGGTTAAGCTGGCTAATTCGCCCGAGTGAGCAATTTCTCGCATTAACTCGATGGTTTCATCGGCAACTTTAAATCCTAGGTGATGGAAACGCGCGGCAAAGCGGGCCACTCGTAATACTCGCAACGGATCTTCTACAAAGGCGGGCGATACATGGCGTAGTAGCTTCGCATCTAAGTCGCGTTGGCCACCGTAAGGGTCAATTAGCTCACCATTTTCTGAGCGGGCAATGGCATTTACGGTAAGGTCGCGTCGTAAGAGGTCGTCTTCTAAGCGAATATCATCAGAGAAATCACAACTAAAGCCGGTGTAACCTGTGCCTTGTTTGCGTTCGGTGCGCGCCAATGCATATTCTTCTTGGCTGTGAGGATGCAAAAATACTGGGAAATCTTTGCCTACTTGGCTGTAGCCAAGTTGTAGCATTTGTTCGGGAGTGGCGCCAACCACAACGTGATCGCGGTCTTTTACCTGTAAACCTAGTAGTTGATCTCGTACTGCTCCGCCGACTAAATAGGTTTCCACTTATCACTCCTCGTTAACTAATATCCACAAACGCCTTGCGTGGGGGTATTATACACCTATCAATGCTCAATAGGGCTTGGATTGCGACTTGTAATATAAGTGGCAGCCATAATCGGTGAAAGGATAGCGGTTTAATGTATTTGGATTACTTTGGCTTAAAGGAAAGTCCCTTTTCGATAGCGCCAAACCCTGATTTCTTGTTTATGAGCGAGCGTCATAAAGAAGCCTTGGCTCACCTTACCTTTGGTTTGGGCGAGACTGGTGGCTTTGTGTTGCTTACTGGTGAGGTTGGTACCGGCAAAACCACGGTGTCGCGCGCCTTGCTTAAACAAGTGCCCGAAAACACCCAAGTGGCCTTGGTGTTAAACCCAAGCCTTACCGAACTAGAGTTGTTAGCCACAGTGTGTGATGAGCTGAGCATAGAATATGACCGTGACTCTTTTAGCGTAAAAGACTTTGGCGACGCGATTCGCCAGCGTTTGTTAGAGAACCACTTCCAAGGTGGCAACACCATGCTGCTGATTGATGAAGCGCAGCACTTGTCGGTAGAAGTCCTCGAACAATTACGGTTATTAACCAATTTTGAAACCGATACACGCAAGTTATTGCGGGTGGTATTAATTGGCCAACCCGAACTGCAACAAAAGCTTAAGCAACCGGTTTTACGCCAATTGGCTCAGCGTATTACCGCTCGCTATCACTTGCTGCCATTAACCGTAAATGAAGTAGAAGCCTACGTGCGCCATCGCTTAATGGTGGCGGGGTGTGAGCGCCCTCTATTTGCTCCCTCGGTGATTAAGCAGTTGTTTAAGGCTGCAGACGGCATTCCGCGGGTGATTAACTTGCTATGCGACCGCGCTTTGTTAGCTGCCTACGGCCGTGACCAAATGCAGGTAGACAAAAAAGCGCTTAATCAAGCGATTGAAGAAGTGGCCTTGGGCGAGCCTAAGTCTCAAGGCTTTAACCTTAACTATGTATTGAGTGGTGCTTTATTAGGCTGCTTGATCGTGGCGGCTTGGTTTATTTTGCAGCAAACGCCAGCAGTTGAAATAGAAAACCAGCCGATAGCTGCGCCAGTTGTTGAGCGCCCAACCGAGATTGTTGCTGTAGAGCCTGCCCCTGTGCTGGAACAAAGCGAAGATGACATTCAAGCAATTAAGCAAGAGTGGCAGCAACTACGAGCGAACAACAGTTTGCCAGCGCGCTCTTGGCAATTATTGTTGCGTACTTGGGGTTACGATGTGGCGAATGCGCAAGCAAACTGCAACCTAGTAACAAGCTTAGAACTATATTGTTTAAACCTTACAGGCGGCGAGCGGGCTTTGCGAGAAGTGAACCTTCCCGCGGTAGTTGAGCTAGAAGAAGACGGTCATTACTTTTATGCGGTGGTGCGCCATTGGGGGCCTAAATTAGAACTATGGATGGGTGACCGCGCAATTATGGTTAGTCGATCTTGGTTTGGCCAACGTTGGAACGGCGAGTTTCAAGTACTCTGGAAGCAACCCCCAGGCTTTACTGGGGTGCTTAAACAGGGCAACCAAGGCGAAGCTGTTTATTGGCTAGAGCAAAGCTTGTCATTAATTCAAGGACTGCGTCCACGCAAAACTTTTAATTTTGATGCCCAGTTAAGCCGTCAAGTGCAGCAGTTCCAGCAGCAAAATCGCCTAAGTGCCGATGGCATAGCTGGTGTATTTACTTTATTACGTCTTAACCAACAGATTTACGTTGATCAACCGCGCTTGCAGGAGTTGAATTAATGTCCAGTATTTTAGACGCACAGCGCCGTAGTCAGCCAAACGAAGCGGTTGCTTTAGTTGCGCCCTCGCCAGTTAATCCAGTATTAACCGCAGTGCTAAGTTCGGTTCTCACCTTATCTTTAGGCGCTGGCGGTTTTTGGTTGTGGCAGCAATCAAACAAGGATACCGCGCCAGCTAAAGTGGAGGCTGCGGTTCAGCCTGTAACTAAAGAGCTAGAAACTAAACCTATAATGCGGGTCTCTCGGGTGGTTGAACCTAAGTTAGAGATTGAGCTGTTGCCCTTGCCTCAATTAGAAGGGCTAGAAAAGGTTGATTTGCTAGCACTACGCCAAAAGCAGTTTGAAACCTTATTAAATGCACCTATTCCGCAGTATCAAGCGCCAGAGCCAGTGGCTACGCCAAACGACCGCTCTACTGTGGTGGCCAGTAAGCCTGTGCCAGTGCAGCAGTCGGCACCTGCCAAGCCTAGCTCGGCAGAAGAAAAGGGCTTAGAGCAACGCTTTGCAGCGGCTGTACAAGCAACCAATACCTTAAGCTGGGACGCGGAGTTTGACCCAAGTACCTATGACGACGCACCCATGGTTGGAGCGCTCGACCCAGAGGTGCAAAAATTGGTACCAGCCATTACCTTTAACTCGCACGTATTTTCGTCAGACCCGAACCGCCGTTATGTCACCCTTAATGATAAAGAGTTGGTAGAAGGCGATTTTGTTACCAAGAACATCGAGTTGGTGGCGATTCGTCTTGATGACATTGTGCTGCGGGTTGCAGGTAACTTATGTCGACTGAATGCTTTGTCAGATTGGGGTTAACAAAAAAGTGGGGCTAACAAAAAAGGCGCACTAAGCGCCTTTTTTAATGGAAAAATAACAGCGGTTACATCCACTGATTATCGCGCTTTTTACGACGAGGGATCATTGGCAGCAATATACCTAGAATTAAACCAATACCCGCTACACCTGCGCCTCGCATAAACCACTGCATTTGCACCGCTTCATCTTTGGTGTCTAACTCATGTTGGATGGCATTATTTTGCTGGCTAATTTGAGTAAGCTGTTCGTTTAACTGATCGTTAGTAAGCTGAAGTTGTTCAATTTGCTGTTGCTGGGAATCAATTTGCTCAGCTTGTTCGGCAGAGGCTGCACCGCTGTCTTGCTGTTGCTGCTTAAGCGCAGTTTGGCTTTTTTCTAACTGGCTTTTAACTTGTTCTAATTGAGCAGCTAAGCCTGGAGAGCGATTAAGGTATTTAGCTTCTACCCAGCCTTCGCGGCCATTCTCTAAAACAATTTTGGCGTATTTGTTTTCTTGGTTGTATTCAACCTGATTGATTTTAGTACCCGCGTTTACGCTACCTACAATACGAAATTGGTTGCTAGGACCAGAATGCATGAAGACATATAAGTCGTCAGAGATGTAACGAGTTTGAGCAAGAGCAGGGAAGGCGAGGGCAAGCGATAAAAAAGCAGCAGATAGTGTTCTGACAATCACGGCGTATCTCTTTATTTAGAATAGTTTCGCCGTTAGTGTACGAAACAACGTTGCTAGTCTCAACCAGCAACGTTGTTAATGTGAGTAAAGTTAACTAGTTTAGTGAGATACTAGTTAAAAATAGCCAACATAATGTAGTAGAACACGATAGATAGTGCTGCACCGGCCGGCAGAGTTACTACCCAAGATACTACAATACTACGTACTACACCGAGGTTAAGCGCGGCAATACCACGTGCCATACCCACACCTAACACCGCACCTACTAGGGTTTGAGTGGTAGAGATTGGCAAGCCAGTACCCGAGGCAACGACTACTGTTGTTGCAGCAGCGAGTTCAGCAGCAAAACCACGGCTAGGTGTAAGGTGGGTAATACCTTTACCAATAGTGGCAATTACGCGATGACCAAACAGGGCTAAACCGGCCACAATACCTAAACCACCTAGTGGTAAAATCCACCATGCTAGTGAGGCTTTAGCGGCAATTTCACCGTTGTTATTTACTACGCTAACTACTGCCGCCAATGGACCGATAGCATTTGCTACGTCGTTTGAACCGTGAGCAAAAGCCATACAACAAGCGGTAATTACCATTAGTACTGCAAATACTTTTTCTACGTTGGTGTAGTGCATTTGACGGTCGGCTTTAGGGTCGATTTTTAGGCGGCTAATAATCACCTTACCTACAATAGCAACCAATACGCCAACGGCTACGGCCCAAACGTAACCTTCAACACTGCTTAGCTCTAAACCAATGTGTTTAAGGCCCTTTTTGATGGTTACTAGCGCCATCATAAAGCCAGCTAAGAACATGTAACCTGGCACGTAGCGTTTAGCGGCTTCTAGTGGATTGTCATGTTCAAAAATAAGCTTCTGGGCGCTCACAAAGATTAAGTAAGCAAATACACCAGAGATAGCGGGAGTAATTACCCAGCTGCCTACAATGCCGCCGACTTTGGCCCATTCTACAGCTTCTGTGCCTACACCTACTGCGGCGAAACCAACAATGGCACCAATAATAGAGTGAGTGGTTGATACTGGCCAGCCGTTGTAAGAGGCAATTAATAGCCACGTACCAGCAGCAAGCAGCGCGGCAATCATACCGAATACTAATAGCTCGGGAGTGTTAACAAACGCGCCAGAATCAATGATGCCTTTACGTACGGTATTGGTTACCGCACCACCGGCCAAATAAGCACCGGCAAATTCAAAGATCATCGCGATAATAATCGCTTGTTTAATGGTAATAGCGTTAGAGCCTACCGATGTACCCATAGCGTTGGCTACGTCGTTGGCACCAATACCCCACGCCATAACAAAGCCAAAAACGGCCGCAATAACAATCAGCGTAGTGCCGTAAGTTGCAAGAATTTCCATTGGAGTTACCTAAGTATTTTCTTTGTTTAGCGATAGATCATCAGTTCTAAGCGAGCACCAACGCGCTGCGCTTGGTCGGCTAGTTCGCCGATAGCTTCAATGATGAAATATAGGAACATTGCGTCGATAGGATCTAGTTTCTTCTCTAGCTTTTGTAATTTTCGACGAATTTTGATTTGCTGTGCGTCGGTATCGTCTTCGATAATATCGAGTTCGTGTACCATTTTTTTCACTAGGTCTACTTCACGGCCTTTAAAGCCTGTTTCTAGTAGATCTTCTAGTTCGTTGATTACTTCTTTAGCTTTACCAGTTGCATCTAAACAACGCGCTAAGTAAGTCATGAACATTTCAGCAAGTTTAGGTGGTAACTCCATCTTTCGGCCTAACATGCGACCTGAAATGTCTTTTGCTTTATTGGCAATTCGATCTTGGTGAGTAAGCAGCTCGAGTACGTCTGAACGTTCAACAGGCATGAAAATACCACCAGGTAGATTCAGGCGAATTTCACGCTTCATGCGATCAGCTTCTTTTTCTAAGTTTGAAATGTCTCTACGACGTTTTGCCGCAGTTTTCCAATCTTTATTAAGTACTGCTTCAAAAAAAGGTACAAGACCCTCACAGCATTCGTGTACTACATTGATATGCTCTTCTAGAGGTTTAATCGGCGATTTAGCGAACAAACCTAGAATTGTATTTCCGGACATAATCTCTGTTCCAATTAGCTATGCAAAGGATATATTTTTTGCGAGGCGCATGGTAACGTAGCGGAGCTTAAGTGCAAGCATTTATCTTACAATTTGTTGCTTTTTACTTGAGCTGAATCAAAGGTTTTGTATGAAAACTGAACAGAGGGAGCAGGTCGCTGCATCAGCCTACATGGATAAACCATGAACACTGAAATTGAAATCAAGCTCTTAGCTACACCTCAATGCGCGTCGGTGTTATTGGCTCGGCTCAATCAGTATAGTGTGCTGCAAACCGAAGTGAAAACCCTCACCAGTGTTTATTTTGATACTGATGACCGCCAACTGATGCGTTGGGGTATGGGCTTACGTATTCGCAGTGGCGATGGCGACAATGTTCAAACCATTAAAACCGATGGATTAAGTGTAGGCGGTTTACACCAGCGTCCCGAATACAATTGTGTGCTTCAATCTAACCAACCACAATTAGCCTTATTTGAAGAAGTTGAATGGCCAGCCGGCGCCGATCTTTCCAGTCTTAATAATCAGCTAAGCCCTTTATTTACTACCACCTTTGATAGACAAACTTGGTTGGTTGATTTGCCTAACGATACCCTAATTGAAGTAGCTTTCGATCAAGGTTCGCTTACCGCAGGAAGCGAGCACGAAGCCATATGCGAAATTGAGCTGGAGTTTGTTAAAGGCGACATTAGCCAGCTTTTCGAACTCGCCAGCGACATTGCCTCAATAGAAGGTTTACGCTTAGCAAACATTAGCAAAGCTCAGCGTGGATATATGCTGGCTACCGCTCATGTACAACAAGTTAAAACCCTAAGCGCAGTTAAACTTAGTGATGCTGATAGTACTAGTGAATGCTTAAATCGAATTTTTGCTGGTGCACTCGAACATTGGCAATACCACGAACAGCTATTTGTGGAGCAGCGAAGTTTTGCTGCTTTGGAGCAAGTCTCTCTAGCGGTGCAAATGTTGTTTCAAGCCTGCAAAATGTTTAGTGAGCGCGATTTAGTAGAATGCGCTTGGCTTAATGAATTACGTTGGTTACGCCAACAGTTTGCGTGGTTAACCCAAGCCGCCAGTTTAAATAAACTGACTGCTGAACGAGGTGCATTGATTAAGAAGTTACCTCAGCAACGCTCTTTATTGAAAACCCTGCAACAGCGTCAGGATGATTTGCCGCAACCTGATGATGTTTATCAATTAATGCATAGCGCCCGCTATTGTAGTTTGATGTTAAAAATAACCCGCTGGCTTTATCAAGCTAAATGGCAGCACAGCCAAGCTCTACAGAAAGAGAATATTCAGCATTTAGCCAAAGCAATGTTGCAAACTAGTTGGGATTACTTGCAACAATCGCCTTTGGCTGAACCTCAGCTTGATTGTAATGCCTATATGAAACAAGCCACTAAATTGCGACGTAACCTGCTGGTGGGCATGTGTGTAGGTGAATTGTTTGATCAAGAGCTGCGCCAAGAATTCCGCTTGCCTTGGGTAGATATTCTATCGGGCATTGAAGAACTGAGTTTGTTTAAGCCGATGCGAGAACTATTGCCAGAGCTGGATGCAGAGTTACAGCAAGCCATTGAAAAGTGGGTGCAGCGTAAAGAGCGCTCCTTACTGGATGCCTTAGAGTTTTCTCGTCAGCAAGCGCTGCAACAAGCGGTGTATTGGTAAGTCGTGGACGGTTTCGCCTTAAAAAAACTACTCACCGTGTTGGCTATGCCTAGTACCTCACTATGGCTGTTGTTGTTGTTGGCTCTCTTTTTTGGACTGCGAGGTCATAAGCTACTAGCCCGCAGCTGCGCCGTAATTAGTTTGTTGCTGATGTTTTGTTTAAGCCTATATCCGGTAAGTGGCGCACTTCTTTATTATTGGGAAAAACAATACAACGGATTACATTCTCTACCACCAGATACGCAAATAATTGTGGTGTTGGGCTGTTTGCATTATCAAGATGAAAATCAGCCGCTATCTAGTCAGGTGCTGCCTTGTGGCGCAGTTAAAGTTGTTGAAGCGGTTCGTTTATGGCGCCAGCAACCGCAAGTGAAAATATTATTATCGGGTGGTGATAATGAAGGCAGTGGAGTACAGCATGCCGATATGCTTGCCAAACTGGCTTTGTCGTTAGGGGTGCCTGAGTCTCGATTAATTCGTAGCTATCAGCTTAAAGACACTGCTGAAGAAGCTGCTAACATTGCCAGACTTTACCCGAATACCCAATTAACCTTAGTTACTCAAGCTTCTCATATGCCAAGAGCGATGCGACTATTTGCCATGCAGGGGCTTTATCCTACTGCCGCTCCTACTTACTATCAGGTGAAAAACTGGCATGCTGGCTTCACCTGGCAAAGCTTTATTCCGCGGCTTAGCCATATAGGCAAGGCAGATACTGCGGCATACGAAGCGCTAGCCCATGCTTGGCTTAAGCTGCGAGGTAGTTAATTAAACCGCGCTTCAATGAGACTTCTTTTGTAGTTCACTCAACTGCTGCTGAATATTGCTCAATTGTTGTTTGAGTTGCTGATGTTCTTTTTGTTGCTCTACGATCAACTGCTGAATTTGATGCTCTGAATTAGATTTTCCACGAAGTAAAAAAGTAGACATCAAACCAGATATCGCACCAAAAAAGCCAACGCCGGTTAAAATCATCACACCAGCAATAATGCGTCCAGCATCTGTAACCGGCACAAAATCACCATAACCCACGGTAGATATTGTCACTATTGCCCACCACAAGGCTTCACCTGCACTACTTATTTGGCTGCCTGCTTGGTCTTGCTCGGCCAGCAGTATGCCAATAGAACCCAGCAGAATTATCACCAGTAAGCCGAACAAAACAGTTGCCGCGGCGGATTCTACTCGACGATGTTTTAAGCTCGCTAATAGGTGCCGCTGCTCACTTAAAGCTTTAATCAGTTTTATCGCATGGAAAAAACGCAATAGGCGCAGCGCCTCCACCATAGGAATACTCGCGAGTAGGTCTATCCAATGATGTTTGCAATAGGCAAGCGGAGATTTGCTGCGAGCAGCACTCACAATAAAGTGCACAATAAATACAACGCAAATAAGCGTATCTAGATTGATCAGTAAGGCTTTAAGTTGAGAATCTGCAGGGTAAAAGAACAAGCTGCTAACAATCACAATGGCTATTAGCGACAGAAACAGCATCACTAAGTCGAAGGCATTGATGTGCGTTTTCATTTATTAATTCCGAAGGATAAGAACAGCTGATTTTACTATACGCCAATTTTATCAAACAACGGTTTTTGGTGCTTAAAAATGGCAGATGAAGTCAATTTTTGCTTGGTTTTTTGCTATCAGCTAATCACCAGTTTGATATGGCTTACACTCCCTGCGATCCAGCTTGTGCTCAAGCATGAATCATGATGATATTAAGCCAAATTTTGGATTCGGGTTTTCTTCATCATGCCAAGTACTCTTCCTGTCCCTAGCGAGCTTTATACTATTGCTGAGCAATCTTGGGAGCGCCTTATCGAGTTAGCGCCAAATTTATTAGAGCAACTAGATGCACAACAACAGTTGCAGAGTAAAACCGCCTTTGCTTTGAGTGATTTTATCGCCCGAAGCTGCATTAGCCAGCCAAGTCTTCTCTCTGATATTTGGCAACAGCAATTGTTAGAGCAGCCCTTAAACGAACAGCAAATGCGTGAGCAGTTAAGTACCGAACTGGCCGAGCAAATTACCGACGACGGTGCCAAAAAGGTATTGCGTCAGTTCCGCCGCATGCAAATGGTGCTTATTGCTTGGCGTGATTTACTTCTTAAGCAAGCAGTAACAGACAGCTTTGCCCAAGTGTCGGCTGTGGCTGATAGTTGCGTAGATTGTGCTAATCAATGGTTGTACAAACGCTGTTGCGGTGAGTCTGGTACACCCAGTGATGCTGAAGGAAACGCGCAGCCATTAGTGGTAATTGGCATGGGAAAGTTGGGCGGGCGAGAGCTAAATTTTTCATCCGATATCGATTTGATTTTTTGTTTTCCCGAGAACGGAGAAACCCAAGGTGGCCGCCGTAGCATTGCCAATCAGCAGTTCTTTATTCGCATGGGGCAGCGGCTTATTCAACTCATTGATCAAACCACTGTAGATGGCTTTGTATTTCGGGTAGACATGCGCTTGCGACCATTTGGAGAATCTGGTCCCTTGGCGGTTAGTTACGCAGCCTTTGAAGATTATTATCAACATCATGGCCGAGATTGGGAGCGCTACGCCATGGTTAAGGCGCGAGTGATTAACCAAGACTTGCGCTTTGATCAAGATATTCAAGCCATGCTTAAGCCCTATGTTTATCGTCGCTACATCGACTTTAGTGCTATTCAAGCACTGCGCTCGATGAAGGCTATGATTAACTCTGAAATTCGCCGCAAAGGCTTGCGCGACAATATCAAACTGGGCTCGGGCGGCATTCGTGAAATTGAGTTTATTGTACAAACTTTCCAGCTTATTCGTGGTGGGCGCGAGCCGGTGCTACAAACCCGTTCACTACTGCAGGCTTTGTCACAGTTAAGTGAGCACGGTGAGTTGAGTGAAGCTCAAACCAAGATGCTGCGCGAACACTATTTGTATCTACGCCAAGTGGAAAACATTCTGCAGCAAATAGATGATCAGCAAACTCAAACCCTACCAGATACAAGCGGTGACCAGCAGCGCGTTGCTTGGGTAATGGGTCATGACAATTGGGAGAGTTTCTACCAACAATTGCAGCAAGGGCTTGCTCAGGTAAACGCCTGCTTCCAATCTGCCATTGGTGAAGAGGAACAAGAAGAGCATCAAGCAGGCCAAGAATATGATGATTTGTGGCATTGCGGCGCTGATAGAGAAGCCCTTGCTAGCTTGATGAGCAAACATGTTTGTAGCGAGGAAGAGCAAAAAGCTCGCGTAGAAACCATGTACCACTTTATGCACGCCGTAGAGAAGCGCCAAATTGGTCAGCGCGGTCGCCAAACCCTAGAGCGGATGATGCCAAGTTTATTACAGCAGCTGTTTGAGCATCCTCAAACCAGTTTGGTATTGCCGCGGGTAATGGTATTGCTTGAGCGGATTCTATCAAGAACCGCTTACCTAGAGCTGTTAGCCGAAAACCCAGCTTCGTTGCAGCAACTATTAAGGCTTTGCGCAGGCAGCGCCATGTTGGCGCAAAAGCTGGCGAGCTTTCCTATTCTTTTGGATGAGTTACTCGATCCTAAGCTACTGTACAACCCGGCCAGCGAAGACAGTTACGCCCAGCAGCTCCGTGAGTTTATGTTGCGTATTCCACCCGATGACATGGAACAGCAAATGGAGGCGCTGCGTCAGTTCAAACAAATTCAGCAGTTACGTATTACTGCTGCCGATATTGCTGGTGCATTGCCGCTAATGAAAGTGAGTGATCACTTAACCGCGGTAGCCGAAGTGATAGTAAACGCGGTGGTTGAGCAAGCCTGGAGCCAGATGGTTGAGCGCCATGGTTACCCAGAGCATTTAGGTGAACAACAACGTGGTTTTGCGGTAGTGGGTTACGGCAAAATTGGTGGTATTGAAACAGGTTATAGCTCCGATCTAGATTTAGTCTTTTTGCACAATAGCGACAGTAGCACCTATACCAATGGGCCAAAGCAAATCGACAGTAAGCAGTTTTATCTAAAGCTGGCACAGCGAATTATGCATCTGTTCAATACACGCACCGCCTCAGGTGTACTGTATGAATTGGATATGCGCTTACGTCCTTCTGGTGCTTCTGGTTTATTGGTTTCCGCCATTGAAGCTTTTGAGCAATATCAAGTGAAGGAAGCGTGGACCTGGGAGCACCAAGCGCTAGTGCGTGCCAGAGTAATTTATGGAGATGCAGAACTCGCTGAGAGTTTCGCCCAAGTTCGCCATAAAATTTTGGCTCAGCCACGCCAAGCGGTAGAGCTAGCCAAACAAGTGCAAGAGATGCGCAGCAAAATGCAGGGACACTTAAGCCGAGAAACAGAAGACGTTCTGGATCTCAAGCAATCTCCTGGCGGTATGGTAGACATTGAGTTCATTGCTCAATACTTAGTATTACTGCATACCCAAGAGTACCCTCAGTTAAGTAAATGGACTGACAACGTAAGAATATTTGAAAGCTGTGCCGAGCTTGATTTATTAAAGCCTGAACAAGCTCAGGGGCTAAGCCAAAGCTACTTGGATATTCGCGATGAGTGTCACCGCTGTGGTTTGCAAGGTTTGCCACGTTTGGCCAACAAAGCCGAGTTTAAGCAAGATTTAAGTGTAGTGACCGATACTTGGCGGCAGTTGTTTACTTAGCACTGAACAAGGGTTTTAAGGCTTAAAAAAGGCGCTGCTTTTAAGTTAAAGCCAGCGCCTTATTGTTAATAAACGCCTTTTTCACCTTCTGGGCGAGACTTAAAGCGGCGGTGGATCCACATATATTGCTCGGGCGCACGTAGAATAGCTTTTTCCACCACTTGGTTGATGGTGTGGGCATCTTGTTCATCATCACCTTGCGGGTAGTTATCTAGGGCTGGTTCTATCACCAAAGTAAAGCCTGAGCCATCTTCATTACGTAGTGCATAGGTTGGCAATACTTGCACGTTTTTCACTTTAGCTAAGGTAGCGGTACCGGTAATAGTGGCAGCTTTATCTTGAGCAAAAAACGGTACAAATACCGCGGCGTGGGTACCGTAGTCATGATCAGGTGCGTACCACACTGCGTTGTCTTGGCGCAGCGCTTTAATCATGCCGCGCACATCGGTACGATCTACCAAGTATTTATTAGACTTAGTGCGACCATGATATTGGTAGTACTCATAAACCGAATTTTTATTTGGCCGGTAGATCCCAACTCCGGGATCCAACGTGCCATAAGCGCGAGCATGGCTTTCTAAGGTCCAGAAGTGGGCACTTACTAATAAAACCCCACCTTGTTGCTCACGCGCTTTTTTTAGGTGTTCAAGGCCTTCTACTTTAAAGTGTTTTGCAAAGCGCCATTGTGGCCAAAACCAAGCATTGGCGGTATCCACTACCGAATGCCCTAAATGACGAAAACAGCCTTCAACCAGTTGCTCTCGCTCTGCTTCACTTTTGTTTGGAAAACAAATTTCCAAATTGCGGCGGGTAATATGTACACGTGACTTCATCAATGCTCGGCCTAAACGGCCAATGCCTAAACCCAAGTAATGCTGAAGGCGATAAGGCAGCAAACTAATACTGAACATAAAGCCAATTAATACCCAGGCCCCCCAGTTCTTTGGGTGAAAAGATTGTGCGTTAAGCTTGGGTGATGAAATTTTCGCCATATTTTACTTTGTCACTGTAATAATGTGTAAAGTCTACTGGATATCAAGAGATTATGCCGCAGACCATAAGTTTAACTATGATAAACTGTTAATAATTATTTTTCGATGAGAGTGAACAATGAGAATAACCCTCCCTGAGTTTGCCCAAGCTAAGGTGTTAGTAGTTGGCGATGTAATGTTAGACCGCTATTGGCATGGACCTACCGGGCGCATCTCGCCTGAAGCCCCGGTTCCAGTGGTTAAAGTTGAACAAATTGAAGAACGCCCTGGCGGCGCGGCTAACGTAGCCTTAAACGCCGTGGCCTTAGGCGCAGGCTCTACGTTATTAGGTATGAGCGGCGAAGACGAAGCAGGCATTGCCTTAGAAAACAAGTTGGCTGCAGTTGGTGTAGAGTGCCAATTTACTAAGTTTGCTGATTACCCAACAATTACCAAGCTACGGGTACTGAGCCGTCACCAGCAATTAATTCGTTTAGATTTTGAAGAAAATTTTCATGAAGTAGATAGTAAAGACTTAACCGCTAGTTTTGCTGAACAGGTGAAGCAGCATCAAGTGGTTATTTTATCTGATTACAATAAAGGCGCATTAAACCAAGTTGGCGATTTAATTGCTCTGGCACGCGATGCCGGTGTCCCTGTTTTGGTTGACCCAAAAGGCAGTGCGTTTGATAAATATCGCGGTGCAACTTTGCTCACGCCTAACTTTTCTGAGTTTGAAGCGGTGGTTGGTCACTGTAAAGATGAAGACGAAATTATTAGCAAAGGCGAAGCTCTAATCGAGCAGTTAGACCTTGAAGCATTACTGGTGACACGCAGTGAACACGGTATGACGCTTATCCGTAAGGGCCAACCAGAGTTGCATTTAGCCGCGCTAGCACAAGAGGTTTACGATGTAACCGGTGCTGGTGATACGGTGATTTCTACTTTAGCTAGCTCTCTAGCAGCTGGCTCGAGCTTAGACGATGCTTGTGCCTTAGCCAATGCAGCTGCAGGCATTGTGGTTGGAAAACTAGGTACGTCTACGGTGTCTACCATTGAGCTTGCCAACGCAGTATATGGTTCGCAGGAAACTGGCTTTGGCGTGCTAAGTGAACAACAGCTTAAGTTTGCTTTGGAGGCTGCTAAGCGTCGCGGCGAAACGGTGGTGATGACCAACGGTTGTTTCGATATTTTGCATGCCGGTCATGTGTCTTACCTTAATCACGCACGCACTTTGGGTGACCGTTTAATTGTTGCAGTAAACAATGATGATTCTGTTAAGCGCTTAAAAGGTGAAGGGCGCCCGGTAAATAGTGTCGATCGCCGTATGGCGGTGCTTGCTGGTTTAGGTGCGGTTGATTGGGTGGTTGATTTTAGTGAAGATACGCCACAGCGTTTAATTGCAAACTTATTGCCAGACTTATTGGTGAAAGGCGGCGATTACAAGCCAGAAGAGATTGCTGGTGGGCAAGAAGTGATTGCCAATGGCGGTGAAGTGCGAGTGCTTAATTTCGAAGATGGTTGTTCAACTTCGGAAATCATTAAGTCTATTCGTCAAAATCAAATCGATTAGTTTTGTCGTTGATTCAAAAAAGGCGCCAATTGGCGCCTTTTTTATTGCGGAATTTTTACTAAAGATATTACTGAGGAGGCATTAAGCCAGAGTTAACCAGGGCTACGTCTTCTTCAGTTAAAGTACCGGCTGCTTGTTTAAGCGCTAGCATGTTAAGAATATAATCATAACGGGCGTTAGCTAAATCGCTTTTTGCAGAATACAAGTTACGTGTGGCGTCTTGTACGTCAACAATGGTACGAGTACCTACTTCAAAGCCTGCTTCGGTGGCTTCTAGTGCGCTTTGTGAAGACACTACTGTCTGCTCAAAGGCTTTAACCGAACCAATACTGGCACTTACGTTATTCACTACCGAGTTAACCGTGCTTTGCACTGTGCGGAAGGTTTGCTCTAGCGCTTCTGAAGAGGCGATGTAGCTAAACTGCGCTTGTCGTACTTGTGAATCAATGCTGCCACCTAAGTAGATAGGCCAGTTGAACTCAAGACCAATATTACCAGCATTTGAACTACCGCCTTGAAGTGAATCATAGGCGTCGTTACCGTATTGGTTATTGTCATAACCAATACCTGCAGTTAGGTCTAGGGTTGGTAAGTGACCACTTTGTGCTAATTCGATTTGCTCTTGAGCAATCTCTTTACTAATGCGCTGAGCGTTTAGCTCTAGGTTGCGGTCGGTCGCAGTAGCTAACCAAAAGTCTGAGCCTTGCTCAAGCGGGTTTGGCTCAAAACGCTGGGTATTAAGAATGTTAAGCTCGCGGTGCTCTAAACCGGTTAGCTCTCGTAAGTCTTCGTAGCTGTTAGATAGGTCGTTACGCGCTTGAATTTCTTGGGCAAGGGTACGGTCATATTCAGCTTGGGCTTCGTGTACGTCGGTAATTGCTGTAAGACCAACGTTAAAGCGTTGTTTAGTTTGCTCTAACTGACGACCAACGGCTGTTTTGTTAGCTTCTACAAAGCTTACGTTGTCCATGGCACGTAATACATTGAAGTAAGCATTACTTACACGAATAATCAGGCTTTGTACGTCATTACCATATACGGCTTCAGAACGTGTCGCATTCTTTTCAGAGATGCTTAAGCTGGTCCAGTTGGTTTTAGAGTAAAGCGACTGGCTAAGGCCAACTGATGCATTGGTGTTGGTAATGCTGTCGATGGTGTCGTTACTGGTAGTAGTGTATTTAGCACCGGCACCAAAACCAATTTGTGGAAGCAGTGATGCACGAGATTCGGTAATTTGCTCAAAGGCGATGTCACGCTGAGCTTTACTTTGCAAAATTACAGGATCTTTTTCTTGAGCGAGTTGATAAATTTGCAATAAATCATCAGCTTGGGCTTGGAATGCTAAAGAGCTCATTCCACAAGCTAATATTAACGATTTGATTTTCAGCTTCATTACGCCTTTCCTTTGGTCGCTGTGTTAGCGAGGTTATTTCGGGAATAGATATTTACTTTGTGTAGACTAAATCTTAATAGTTTAAAACTACCACAGTTTAATTAATGCTAGTCTATACCAGCTTTATTTCTAGAGTAAGACCTAGATAACAAAGAAAAAGCATAAATTTACGGTCAATCTTGTGTTTGATCAATAAGTTCTGACAATTTTTATACCAACCGTTACAAAAAGGAGTTTTGGTCAATATGACAAAGTTGCAAAATAGTAGTCAATTCTCTCATCAAGATGTGGAAATCAAAGATGTAGAAGATGTATATCAAGGCTTCTTCAAGATGCAGCGCTATACTCTGCGCCATCGTTTGTATCAAGGCGGTTGGAGTAACTGGATTCAGCGTGAAATGATGGACCGTGGTCACGCTGCCGGTATTTTGTTATTTGACCCTAAGCTAGATCAAGTGGTGTTGGTGGAGCAGTTTAGAATTGGCGCCATTGAAACTGGCGCTAGCCCTTGGTTACTGGAAATTGTTGCCGGCATGCTAGACAGCGGCCAACCACCTTTAGAGGTGGCAGTGCGCGAAGCCGAAGAAGAGGCGGGCTTAAGCGTAAATCGGGTATTTTCTTGCAACAGTTTTTTGCCGGGCGCTGGTGGCTTAAGTGAACGTATTCATTTGTACATAGGTGAAGTGGATGCCAGCCAAGCGGGCGGTGTTCATGGTCTAGATAAAGAAAACGAAGACATATTGGTTAAAGTGGTGAGTCGTGAGCAGGCCTTTGAGTGGGTGCAGCAAGGTATTATCGATAATGCAGCAGCGGTTATTGCTATTCAGTGGTTGCAGTTGAATTTGCAGAAGGTACGGCAGCAGTGGCAAAATGATGGCGATGGTGATGCCCAGTAATACTGGCCCCACTCGTTATCGAGTCAATCTCGACGAATTGATGCAGCTTTATGCTGCTAATTACAGCTTGATGACGCGTTTATTTCCAGGGCCACTTGAAGTGGGACAAATTTTACGTTTGATCCCCAAATTGGGTGAAGATTATTTACTGGAAAGCAAAGAACTTACTCGCTACACGGCGCTCTACGAGATAAGGCAAGCCAGTGCTCAAGCCTATAATTACCTGCAGCCGCAGCTGTTGGTGCGTTTGTATCACGATGCACGGTTGGCGGAAGTGTGTGCTAGTCAGCAGATTTATAAGCTTAAACCAAGGTATGATTACCCGAATAAAAAGATGCATCATCAAGATGAAAAGCATCAAACAAATCAGTTTCTTAATGACTGGTTAGTATTTTGTTTAAAACAGCGGATTAAAGTTGAGTTTGCTTAAGCAAACTACAAGAAAAAATTGTGGCATTTAATAAATTAAACATAAACACAGCACCAGACGGAAGTGTGCACTTATTGCAGGTTACCGATACGCACTTGTTTGCCGATGAGCAAACTGGCTTGTTGGGGGTTAATACCAACGACAGTTTCAGTGCAGTCATAGAAAACATTAAAAGTGACAATATTCCCTTCGATTATATTCTTGCAACGGGTGACTTATCTCAAGATCACACCAAGCGCTCTTATCAACGTTTTGCCGAACGAATTGCCGAGTTAGAACGTCCTTGTGTTTGGTTACCGGGTAATCATGACATGCAAGAAAACATGCTGACGCTTGAGCAGCATGGGGTGCTGGCTGCAAAGCAATTGGTGAGTGAGCATTGGCAAATCATTATGTTGGATACCCAGCTAGAAGGTGAGCCTCACGGAATTATGAGTCAACGCCAGTTAGACAACCTAGCTGAAGCTTTGGCTGAGTATCCCGACAAACATGTGTTGATTGCTATGCACCATCAAGCGATTCCGGTGGGCAGCAAATGGTTAGATCAACACAACCTTAAAAATGCTGATGAGTTTTTTGCGGTTATTGCTGATTTTCCAAATGTTCGTGGGGTGATCTTTGGCCATGTTCATCAAAACTATGAGTTCCAGTTCGACGGCATTGCTTTTATCGCAACGCCCAGTACTTGTATTCAGTTTTTACCTTTATCGGCTAATTTTGCCTTAGATCATCAGCAACCTGGTTGGCGTTACTTGCAATTAACAGCTGAAGGACGCATTGCTACTCGCTTGCGGCGTCTATCTGAGCGCAGTTTTCTTCCTGATCCTAAATCGAAAGGTTATTGAGTGGAGCCACCTTCAGTATTATTGTATTTACACGGATTTAATAGCTCTCCTAATTCGGCTAAAGCGCAAGCAATGGCTCAATATCTTGAACCATATCAAGATCAAATTCAGCTGGTATGCCCACAACTTGCTTGGTACCCCAACGATGCTTGGCAGCAGATTGAAGACATTCTCAATCAACACCGTGGCAAAAAGCTCGGTGTAGTGGGTAGTTCTTTGGGCGGCTTTTTAGCGACCCGAGTGGCTCAGCAAACTACAGCTAAAGCGGTGCTGGTTAATCCAGCAGTTAAACCCTATGAACTGTTAAAAGACTATTTAGGCGAGCAACAAAACCCTTATACTCAGCAGCATTATCAATTAGAACAACAGCACATCGAGCAGTTAAAGCAATTAGAAGTAAGCCAATTAAGTTGTCAGCAGCGACTTTGGGTGATGCTACAAACCGCAGATGAAGTGCTGGACTTTAATTTAGCAGTCACAGAATATAAGGGAGCAACTTTCACCATTGAAGAAGGCGGCGACCACAGTTTTCAAGGATTTGAAAATCACTGTGCTGCCATTCTCGACTTTTTGGCACTTAGGTAACAATTTCTATCATGGCTGATCAATATAATTCAGACTCTATTGAAGTATTAAGTGGTTTAGACCCGGTTAAACGCCGCCCTGGCATGTATACCGATACCACTCGCCCCAACCACTTAGCCCAAGAAGTTATCGACAACAGTGTCGATGAAGCCTTAGCTGGCCATGCGCGCGCAATTACCGTTACCTTATTTGAAGACCAGTCCATCGAAGTTATTGATGATGGCCGTGGTATGCCTACCGATGTTCACCCAGAAGAAAAAGTAAGCGGGGTAGAGCTTATTTTCACCCGATTACATGCTGGTGGTAAGTTTACTAACGACAACTACCAGTTCTCTGGTGGTTTGCATGGTGTGGGTATTTCCGTGGTGAATGCCTTGTCTTCGAGAGTTGAAGTTCAAGTGCGCCGCGATAGCCAGCTATTTGAAATGGCCTTTGAAAACGGCGATAAGGTTCAAGAACTAACGGTTACGGGTACGGTTGGCAAGCGCAATACCGGAACGCGAGTACGTTTTTGGCCAACAGCCAGCTACTTTGATAGCCCTAAATTTTCAGTCTCTCGTTTACGTCATTTACTGCGGGCTAAAGCGGTACTCTGTCCTGGCTTAAACATTAAATTTGTCGATAAAGTTAACAAACAAAACGACGAGTGGTTTTTTGAAGACGGCCTAAAAGACTATTTAAGCCAATCATTTAAAGACTACATAAGCCTGCCAGAAGATCCTTTCACTGGTGCATTTTCGAGTAAAGACGAAGCAGTAGACTGGGCAGTAAGCTGGTTGCCAGAAGGTGGCGAAAGCATTACCGAAAGCTATGTAAACCTTATTCCCACAGCGCAAGGTGGTACTCATGTAAACGGCTTACGCCAAGGTTTACTTGATGCTATGCGTGAGTTCTGTGAGTTTCGTAATATTTTACCGCGAGGCTTAAAACTAACGCCTGATGATATATGGGATCGCTGTTGTTATGTCTTGTCGGTAAAAATGCAAGATCCGCAATTTGCCGGACAAACTAAAGAGCGATTATCTTCGCGCCAATCAGCAGCCTTTGTTTCAGGGATTGTTAAAGATGCCTTTAGTTTGTGGCTGAATACCCATACCGATCAAGCAGAGCTATTGGCCGAAGTGTTCATTAGTAATGCCCAGCGTCGACTTCGCTCAACTAAAAAGATTGCTCGTAAAAAGGTCACTTCTGGCCCGGCATTACCCGGCAAGCTCACCGATTGTACGAGTCAAGATCCGTTAACTGGCGAACTGTTTTTAGTGGAGGGTGATTCTGCGGGCGGTAGTGCTAAGCAGGCTCGAGAACGTGAATTTCAGGCAGTTATGCCACTGCGCGGAAAAATCCTAAACACTTGGGAAGTTGATGCGACAGAAGTATTGGGTTCACAAGAAGTTCACGATATCTCGGTTGCTATTGGTATTGACCCAGACAGTAATGACTTAAGTGGCTTACGTTACGGCAAAATCTGTATTTTAGCGGATGCTGACTCGGATGGCTTACACATTGCCACGCTGTTGTGCGCCTTGTTTATGATGCACTTCCGACCATTGGTTGAGCAGGGGCATATTTACGTTGCTATGCCGCCTTTGTACCGAATTGATGTGGGTAAGGAAGTTTTCTATGCACTCGATGAAGATGAGAAGCAAGGCATACTAGATCGCATTGAGGCCGAGAAAAAACGCGGTAAAGTTAATGTACAGCGCTTTAAAGGTTTGGGTGAAATGAACCCTTTGCAACTGCGTGAAACCACCATGGATCCAAATACTCGCCGCCTAGTTCAACTTACCGTTGAAGAGGAAGAAGCTACTGTGCAGCTGATGGACATGTTGTTAGCCAAGAAGCGCTCGGGCGACCGCAAGCAATGGCTGGAAACAAAAGGCGATATGGCCTCAGACTTGGTATAGGGAACAGATTGAGCATGCGCGATTTGCGATTAGGTTTAGCCAGTAAAGCATTGCTGCTGTTATGCGGTGTTTTGTTAGTGACCTTGGTGGGCTTAATCAGCTTCAACCATGACAACTTAAAAAGCTTTTTCCAGCTTGGCCGTGCGCAAGTTATCGACAACCAACAATACCAGTTGCAAAAATACTATCGCGATGTGTTTGCGCGCTTACAAGGCGTAACCTCAAGCCAGTCTTATCGTTTTGATTCTTACCAACAAGAAAACCTCCCTGCGATATTCGATTCTTTCTGGCAAGACCTACGGGCTAATACCGAACTACCAGTGCGTAGCATTGCAGTGGTAGACCCTCTAGAGGGTTTAAAATTCGAATTTGGTTACATTGCCCATAGCGAGAAAGCGCTAGAGTGGATGCTAAAAGATCCCGACGACGTGCAAGCAAAATGGATACTCGATTGTCCCTTAAGCTGTCGCATTATCATCGCAACTGACCTCGATAAAATGGAAGAGCAGGGCAGCTATCGAATTTTCTACAGTATCGACTCCTTACGTTTGCTGGAGCTTTTCCCAGCAAGCCAAGGCAGCCATCACTTTTTGGTTGAGCTTAACGACGATAATAGCCTTGAATTACTTTACGCAGAGTCGGCTTTTCGGGAAATGGTTCAAGACTTATTAGTAGGTTTAAACGCTGAAAATATAATACATGGGGTGGAGCAGTTTAATACTGAGATGGGCCTTACCGAGCTGCATGCTTTTAAGGTAAATAATACCAGTCAGCAAAAACCTGTTTACTACGCCATTGTGAACGACATTAATACTCAGCTAAATCAGCTTAAGCGTGCCGATTACAACAACTTACTGTTTGGTATTGGCGCGTTGTTTTTTGCCGGCGCGATTGTTGTATTTGCACTGAGTCCATCACTTAGGCGGATCCGCCGCACCATTGATAACCTGCCCTTATTAGCTCGCTCGTCACATAATCTGTTTCGTCGAAACCTAGAAAGCAACAGCAAGCGTTTCTTACAAGATGAATCTGATGAGCTTAATCACACCTTAATTCGTCTTTCCTACCAGCTAGAAGCTTTGGAGCAGCAGCTTAAAAGCCGCGCCGAAGAACTAGAGTGGGTAGCCAATTACGATAACTTAACCGATTTACCTAACCGCCGTAAGTTTGAGCGAGTCATTACTCAAATGGTTAAAGAGAAGCGTTACGGCTGTTTGTTGATGGTGGATCTTGATAACTTCAAATATGTAAACGACATCAGTGGTCACGGCGCGGGTGATGAAATGCTGCGCCAAGTATCTTCAAGCTTGGAGCGCTTATTGCCAAACGATACTTTATTGGCGCGTATTAGCGGTGATGAGTTTGCAATCTATTTGGAAGGTACCAGCCTTGCCTATTCTGAAGTGGTGGCTCAGCGAATCATTAGCATGTTGGCGCAGGTGAGTGTACCAGGGCATAACATTATTCATACGGCGTCAGCCTGTGTGGGCATTGTTGCCTTCCCTGAGCACGGCAACGGCTTTGAAGACTTAATGGCCAAGGCAGACATTTGTAACAACCAAGCAAAAGAGCTAGGTAAAAACTGTGTGGTTACCTTCCAAGCAGAGAACAGTGATACTGAACTGGCTAAAAAACATTATTGGTTAGACTTAGCACAAAACGCCATTGAGCGTGACCGCCTAGAACTGCACTATCAGCCAATCATGAATAACAAGCTCAACAAGGTTGAACATTACGAAGTGCTATTGCGAGTGCGTGATGAAAACGAGCAATTGCATTCGCCTTATCAGCTTATTTTGGCTGCTGAGAAAAACGGTCAAATTGATAAAATTGATTTGTGGGTAGTACAGCAAGCCCTACAACAAATGGAAACTAACCTGCGTAACGGCTTTACCGATAAACTTGCAATTAACTTGTCGGCACGCTCTTTCTGTAGCGAAAAGGTGATTGCGCGCATTGCTCGCGAGTTTGTTAGCCGCAATATCGCTGGTGATATGATTATCTTCGAAATTACCGAAACCGCCGCGCTGCCAAACATGAAGCAAGCAGAGGAGCATATTCGTCGCCTTAAAGCTTTAGGCTGCGCCATCGCGCTGGACGACTTTGGTGTAGGCTATTCATCTTTTCATTCGTTGAAACATTTGCCCTTTGATTACCTAAAAATCGACGGCTCATTTGTCCGCGAAATTCTTAATCAGAATGAAGATAAAGTATTTATTCAAGCCCTGGTTGATATTGCCAATCAACTTGGCCATAAAACGGTAGCCGAGTTTGTAGAGTCAGAAGCATTAAACAACGAACTTATCAACTTGGGAGTGGATTACTCGCAAGGCTATTACATCGGTAAACCAGCTAGCGCACGCTATTTCTGGCAATTTGACAAAGCATCAGCAGTGCTAGCTTTGCAAGGAACATAAAAGGTTATTAAAGCATGAGTGATGCCAATGAACTCAGTTTAGAAGGCGTTGAACGCCTATCAATGAGTAACTTTACTGAGCAGGCGTATTTAAACTATTCCATGTACGTCATTATGGATCGCGCCTTACCGCATATTGGTGACGGCTTAAAACCGGTGCAACGACGCATTATTTACGCTATGTCGGAGCTAGGTTTATCGGCCAATGCGAAATACAAAAAGTCGGCACGTACCGTGGGTGACGTACTGGGTAAGTATCACCCACACGGTGACTCGGCCTGTTACGAAGCCATGGTATTAATGGCTCAGCCATTCTCCTATCGCCACCCTCTGGTGGATGGGCAAGGTAACTGGGGTGCTCCAGATGACCCGAAATCCTTCGCTGCAATGCGTTATACCGAAGCCAAGCTATCTAAGTTCTCAGAAGTATTACTGAGCGAGTTAGGTCAGGGAACTTGTGATTGGATCCCTAACTTTGATGGCACAATGAATGAGCCTAAGACGCTGCCAGCGCGCTTGCCACACATTTTGCTAAATGGTGTTACCGGCATTGCGGTGGGCATGGCTACCGATATTCCTCCACATAATGTGAAAGAAGTCGCTAATGCTTGTGTGCATTTGTTGGATAACCCAAAAGCGCAACTAGAAGACTTATTAGAGCACGTTCAAGCACCTGATTACCCCACCGAAGCTGAGATTATCACGCCAGCCAAAGACATTCGTAAAATCTACGAAACTGGCCGTGGTTCGGTGAAGATGCGTGCAGTATTTCATACCGAAGATGGTGAAGTAGTTATTACGGCATTGCCACACCAAGTGTCTGGTGCCAAAGTCTTGGAGCAAGTCGCCGCGCAAATGCAGGCTAAAAAGCTGCCAATGGTGGTGGACTTACGTGATGAATCAGACCACGAAAATCCTACCCGTATCGTAGTGGTTCCGCGCTCAAACCGAGTAGATGTTGATCAGCTGATGAATCACTTGTTTGCGTCAACCGATTTGGAGCGTAATTACCGAGTTAACCTCAACATGCTGGGCTTAGATAATCGCCCACAAGTGAAAGGTTTAGTGCAAATATTAAGTGAGTGGCTACGCTACCGCCGTGATGTAGTGCGCCGCCGCCTCCAGTATCGCCTTGATAAAGTGCTGGCACGCTTACATATTTTGGATGGCTTGTTGATTGCCTTCCTAAATATTGATGAAGTGATTGAAATAATTCGTACCGAAGATGAACCTAAAGCCGCCTTAATGGAACGCTTTGGTTTATCTAATAAACAAGCGGAAGCGATTCTTGAAATCAAGTTACGCCAACTTGCCAAACTTGAAGAAATCAAAATTCGCGGCGAACAAGCCGAACTTGCTGAAGAGCGCGATAAGCTTGAAAAGCTATTAGGCAGTGAGCGTCGTATGAGCACATTGCTTAAGAAAGAACTCATAGCCGATGCTGAAACCTATGGTGATGAGCGTCGTTCACCTTTAGTTGAACGCTCAGAAGCTAAAGCCTTAAGCGAAAAAGAACTCATGCCTAACGAAGCCATTACCGTGGTCTTATCGGAAAAAGGCTGGGCAAGAGCTGCAAAAGGTCACGAGGTAGATGCGCAGGGCTTAAGCTACAAAGCGGGCGATAGCTTCCTTGGTAGTGCTAGTGGGCGAAGTAACCAACAAGCAGTATTCTTCGATACCGCAGGGCGAAGTTACGCACTAGACTCGCATACTCTGCCGTCTGCACGTAGCCAGGGCGAGCCTTTAACTGGGCGCTTTAATCCTGCACCTGGTGAAATGTTTAGCCATGTGGTGATGGCCGATGATGAACAGCGCTATTTAATTGCCTCGGATGCTGGTTATGGCTTTATTGGCAAATATGCCGACATGCTTAGCAAAAATAAAAATGGTAAGGCTTACTTAAACCTGCCTGCCGGCAGCAAGGTACTCGCGCCTATTGAAGTGCGCAGTTACGATACCGATAGCTGTTTAGCCATTTCCAACGAAGGGCGCATGTTAGTTTTCCCACTTACTAGCCTGCCAGAGTTGGCAAAAGGCAAAGGTAATAAACTAATAAGCATTCCAACGGCGCGGGTTAAGAATCGCGAAGAGTACGTCACCCTGTTGCAAGTGGTGCCCGCCGATGCATCGGTCACCTTGTTTGCCGGTAAGCGCAAACTTACCCTAAAACCAAGCGATTTAGATCACTACCGTGGCGAGCGAGGTCGTCGTGGTAATAAACTGCCGCGTGGTTTGCAACGTGTTGATGGCATTGAAATTGAGGCCACTGCCTTAGAAAATGACGAGTCAACAACAGATGACGCTTAGATTAAGTTTTTCAGCTTACACTTGTTCACCTAAATGACAGCGCGTATACTGCGGGCTGTTTTAATGGGGGTGCCATGTTAGCCGTAATTCGAATTTTGTTTATTGCCTTGGTAATGCTGACGGCATTTCCGTTTGTGATTTTGTACTGTTTAACGCGACCTCGCCATCCCGACTTGGTGCATCAAATTGGTGTACTTATCGCAAAATGTGGTCGCTTTGTGGGTATTGAAGTAGAGCTTAGATATTTAAGCGATGATATTCCCGATAAGGCAGTGTGGATCGCCAACCATCAAAACAGCTACGATATGTTCACCTTACCTTTTGCGTTGCGCAAAGGGGTGGTGTCGATTGGTAAAAAGAGTTTGGCTAAAATTCCATTTTTTGGCCAAATTTACTGGATCACCGGTAATATTCTTATTGACCGTGACCGCCGTAGCAAAGCCGCTGATACGATTAAACAAGCCGCCGAAGCTATCGATAAACGCCATCTTTCGGTATGGATGTTCCCTGAGGGAACACGTAGCTACGGCCGCGGTTTACAAGCCTTTAAAACCGGTGCTTTTCATCTTGCTATGCAGGCTAAGGTTCCAATGTTACCGATTTGCTGCTCGTCTACTCACGGCCAAGTAAAGCTGAACCGGTGGAATAACGGTAAAGTGATTGTAGAAGTGGGTAAGCCGATAGATGTGAGCCAATGGAAAGACAATTTACGTGCCGAAATTAGCCAGTTGCACGATACTATGGAACAACGCATCTATGAGCTGACCATGGAAGCGCGTGGCGAAGCCGCCGATTACCAAGAAGTTCATAAAAAACAAGTCGATTTAAATCAAGCCGCGGTGGGAGAGCAAGCATGAGCATGCAGCAAATTATCAGTGATTGGCAAGAAGAAACCGATCTGATTATCCAAGAGTTGTTGGCCGATGGCAGCGATCCTGACGCCGAATATACCATTGAGCATCACATCGCTAGTAAAGACTTTAAAGTGCTTGAAAAAGCTGCTGTAGACGTTTTTAAAGCAGGTTTTGAAGTAAGTGATGCCGAAGAAGCTGAATTAGAAGATGGCGGAAAAGTATGGTGTTTCGACGTGATTGTTGAAGCCTCTCTTGAAGCCGATGGGATTAAAGAAGATATAGAAACCTTAGCCAAAATCGCTGACAAACATAAAGTGATTTACGATGGTTGGGGCACCTACTTCGAATCGGGTGAAGAAGACGAGCAATAAGCTTTAACTGTTTATTATTAAAAGGCGCATTTAGCGCCTTTTTTTTTGACTACACTATTAACAACATAAGCCTAAAGGACTAGCTGTGACTTTGTTGCGCATTTTTCTGTGTTTGCTGCTTAGCTACCCAGCGTGGGCACAACAAACCCTCACTACCGCAAATGCGCATTGGCCGCCATGGCGAACCATTGAATCCGACGGCAGCTTGACTGGGATAGAAATAGAGCTGCTTAAGGTTTTAAGTGCACGTCTGGATTTACAATTACATACCAAAGGGTGTGGCTGGAAGCGTTGCTTAAAGCACATGCTGATGGGCGAAAGCGATGTAATGACTGGGCTGTATAGAAACGCTGAGCGCGAACAGTATATGACGTTTGTGGAGCCTGCTTATCGAAGATTTCAAAGTAATTGTTTTTACTTGAAACGTGACAGCCAATTTGATCTAAATAGCTATCAAGACTTGTACTCCTTGACTATCGCGGTACAAAGCAAGGTGGCTTACTTCAAGCGTTTCGACCAAGACCACGGGCTGAGCAAACATGAGGTTATTGATGACCTGTCGGCGTTTCGTTTACTCAAAGGTCAGCGAGTGGATGCCGTGGTGATGTCTTGCGTGGAAGGGGATTATTTCTTAAAAGAGCAGGGCATTGCTTCATGGTTTAAACATGCTGATTATCGCCAGCAAACGCAGCGTCCTGTTTATTTGGCTATCTCAAAGCTGTCACCGTTAGTTGAGCGTCAGCAAGAGATCTCAAACTTACTACAAGCGATGTTAGATAGCGGAGAGATAGACGCCTTGATAGCAGGAAAACAGTTAGCTGGCAGCAACTAGCTGGATGATACACCAATCGTACTAAGTACCTGTTGATTCTATCTGGTTAAAATACTCGATAACTGCGTTAGCATTTTTGATTGTAGAATAATTTACAGTAGGCCATGTATTAGGCCAAACACTCCACCAAAAACACCGCCCCAAACGACCAGCCAGCCTAGGTGCTTGCGAATCATCTCTTGGATGATTTGTTTAACCAATTGCGGAGTGAGCTCAGCAAGCCGCTGTTCGATGATTAAGGTGATTTTTTGTTGCACATCGCCTAGGTGTTCAGGTTGCTCTAATTCTTCTCTGAGTGCTTCGCTAAACTGCTCATCTTGGCTAATTTCAATAACAGCATCTTTGAGTTTTTCTACAAAAGGCTGCTCAAGTGGCGTTAGCGCTTCTTTGCCACCAACCATCGCTAGCATTCCGCCAAAAGATGAATTTTCGATAGTATCTACCAAGGCATGATAAGCGGGACTAAAGTCAGTTTTATCAATCACTGGGCGCAGATTTAATTGCACCGCTTTTCCACTCGCATCAGAAAGAAAACGGTCGATGTTTTCTGCAGTAAAAAACTGGGTCAACATTAACTGCTTGATGCCGTCTTTAAAGTCGTCAAAGCGCGCTGGAATAACCCCAGAGCCATATAAACCGGGCACTTTTTCAAACAACATATGCACCGCTATCCAGTTGGTAAATGCGCCGGATAGAGCAAACAAACCAATCGAGAAGATTAAGTCATTGGCAGTAAAATAGCCTACAGCTACCAGTAGCAAAGTGGCTAAGTTAGTGAGTAAACTCTTGTTCATTGTTTATCCTTTCACAAATAAAAAAGTCCTCCACTGGAGGACTTTTTTATAAGTTGCAAACTAAAGGGCGGCGATGGTCTCTTGCTGGGCCACCAACTTAGCCTTAGCACTTTCCATTTCGTCTAGTTTGGCACGTTCTTTAGCAATAACTTGCTCAGGTGCATTGGCGACAAACTTTTGATTTGATAGCTTGCCAGACACTTTTGTTAGCTCTTTTTCTAGTTTCTCAAGTTGCTTGCCAATACGCGCTAGCTCTGCATCTTTATCGATTAGGCCAGCCATAGGGATAAGTATCTCCATGTCGCCTAAAATTGCAGTTGCTGAGGCCGGAGCCGCTTCGCCTTCTGCCAATGCGGTGGTGCTTTCTAGTTTAGCGAGAGAAGCCAAAAACGGTGCATTATCGTTTAAGCGGCGTAAGTCTTCGCTTGAGGCGTTTTTCAACAGAACGTTAAGCGGTTTGTTAGGGCTAATGTCCATCTCACCGCGAATATTTCGAATCGCCAAAATAAATTGTTTAAGCCACTCTAAATCGGCTACAGCGGCTTCATCAATACGTGAGGCATCAAACTCTGGAATGCTTTGCAGCATAATGCTTTGCAGCATAATGCTATCACTGGCCTGTGCTTTACCGGCCAATGGCGCAACTTGACGCCAAATAGTTTCGGTAATGTAAGGCGTGATTGGGTGCATTAAACGCAGTAAGCTTTCTAAGATGTTTAGCAAGGTATAGCGAGTACCACGTTGCTGCACTTCGTTGCCTTTAAACAGCACTGGCTTAGTTAGTTCTAAGTACCAACCACAGAACTGGTTCCAGGTGAATTCGTAGATTAGCTGGGCAGCAATGTCGAAGCGGTAAGTATCTAATGCTTCACGGTAAGCTTTGATGGTTTGCTGATATTGGCCTTCGATCCAGCGGTCTGCTAGAGAGAATTCCATTTCGCCGCCGTCTTTACCGCAGTCTTGCTCTTCGGTATTCATTAATACGTAGCGGCTGGCATTCCATAACTTGTTACAGAAGTTTCGGTAACCTTCAAGGCGGTTCATGTCCCAGTTAATATCACGACCGGTGGTCGCCATAGCAGCTAGGGTGAAACGTAAGGCGTCGGTACCGTGGGCTTCAATGCCATTTTCGAAAGTTTTACGAGTATCTTTTTCGATTTTCTTGGCAAGTTGTGGCTGCATCATGTTGCCACAACGTTTAGTTACTAAGCTTTCTAAGTCGATACCGTCAATCATGTCTAGAGGGTCAAGTACGTTGCCCTTAGACTTCGACATCTTGTCGCCATTCTCATCACGAATAAGCCCCGTTACGTATACTGTTTTAAAAGGTACTTGAGGCTTGTTGTTTTCGTCTTTGATGAAGTACATGGTCATCATTATCATTCTGGCTACCCAGAAGAAGATGATGTCAAAACCGGTTACCAATACATCACTTGGGTGGAAGGTAGCAAGGTTTGGCGTTTTCTCTGGCCAGCCTTGTGTTGCAAATGTCCATAGACCTGAAGAGAACCAAGTATCTAGTACGTCATCATCTTGGCGTAGGCTTACTTCGTCACCTAAGCTGTGTTTGCTACGCACTTCTGCTTCGTTACGACCAACATACACTTTGCCGTTTTCATCGTACCAAGCGGGAATGCGGTGGCCCCACCAAAGTTGGCGTGAAATACACCAATCTTGAATGTCGCGCATCCATGAGAAGTACATGTTTTCGTATTGTTGTGGTACAAATTTGATGTCGCCATTTTCTACTGATTCGGTAGCGGTTTTAGCTAGCGGCGCGGCACGTACATACCATTGGTCGGTCAGCATTGGCTCAATTACTACGCCGCCTCGGTCACCGTAAGGTACAGTGTTGTTGTGGTCGGCTACTTCTTGTAACAGGCCTAACTCGTCAAACTTGGCCACAATGGCTTTACGCGCTGCAAAGCGCTCTAAACCTTGGAACTCTGCCGGAATATCCGTTGAATAAACTTCTGATGGCTCACCATTGCTAGTGAATACTTCGGCTGCGTCACGAATGTCTGCATTCAAGGTAAGAATGTTGATCATCGGAAGTTTGTGGCGCTTGCCAACTTCACAGTCATTAAAGTCGTGAGCGGGAGTGATTTTTACACAACCAGTACCTTTTTCCATATCGGCGTGTTCGTCACCTACGATAGGAATGCGGCGACCAACTAATGGTAGCTCGATGAACTTGCCAATAAGGGCGTTGTAGCGAGGATCTTCTGGGTTAACCGCAACACCAGTATCACCTAACATGGTTTCTGGACGGGTAGTGGCAACCACCAAATAATCTTTACCTTCGCTGGTGGTTTCACCATCGGCTAGCGGGTAGCGCAGGTGCCACATGTGGCCTTTCTTTTCTTTGTTTTCAACTTCAAGATCAGAAATAGCAGTGTGCAGTTTTGGATCCCAGTTAACTAGGCGCTTACCGCGGTAGATAAGATCGTCTTCGTAAAGGCGTACAAAGGCTTCTTCTACGGCTTTAGACATGCCGTCGTCCATGGTGAAGCGCTCTCGCTCCCAATCGACCGAGGCACCTAAACGGCGTAGTTGCTTAGTAATTGTGCCGCCAGATTCTGCCTTCCAATCCCAAATTTTGTCGATGAAAGCCTCACGACCATAGTCGTGTTTGGTTTTGCCTTCTTCTGCGGCAATTTTACGCTCTACCACCATTTGGGTTGCAATGCCGGCGTGGTCAGTACCCACTTGCCACAAGGTGTTTTTACCTTGCATGCGTTGGTAGCGGATCAAGGTATCCATAATGGTGTCTTGAAACGCATGTCCCATATGCAAGCTGCCAGTGACGTTTGGCGGTGGGATCATAATGCTGTAGGCGTCTTTAGTGGTGTCGCCATGCGGCTTAAAGTGGCCTTGTTGTTCCCATTCTTGATATAGCGCTTGTTCAATTGCGCTTGGGTTGTAGGTCTTTTCCATTGGATGTACTGACTCTATATAATTTCTGGGTTTGTGTACGCTGCGGTGTCTAATTGTAGACCCTGTTGGCGATACACTCGATAACGTTCTCTAGCCGCAGCCTTGCCGGTTTCATCTGCTGGCACAAAATCGATAATATGTTGAAAATTTCTGGCAAAATCTGGTGCCGTTTCAGTGAGGTTCACTAAACACTGGCGACGTTGCCTAGGTGCCTGCCACGATATTTCGACAGGCGCCCCTCCTTGGGGGCCTTCACCACTGAGGTTGTGCGGCACAAATTGCTCGGCTTCAAATTGCCAAAGCACTTCGTCAATCCGCTCTGCATGCTGCTTGGAAGAGGTATACACCTGTATGCGCTCCCCGTTTCGATAGTATTGTGCAAGCACATCGCACACTATTTTATCGAACGCTTCGCTGTCAGTGATGACAGAATCGGGCATGATATAAAATTTCGCTTTCATACGCTAGAGACTACTTGTTTGAAATATGCACGGCAATGCTTAGTTTTAGGCCTTTGAGCAAGAAATTTTGCCCAGAAAAGAAAAGAGGGAGCAAATGCTCCCTTTTAGTGAATAAGCGTATTGGCTTATTCTTCTATTTCTTGATCCGTTTTGCTAATTAAGAATTGAGTAAGCAATGGCACTGGGCGACCGGTTGCGCCTTTTTCGCCGCCGCTCTTCCAAGCTGTACCGGCAATATCTAGGTGAGCCCAGTTGTACTTTTTAGTAAAGCGCGACAAGAAACAAGCTGCAGTAATAGAGCCTGCGGTTTTACCACCAATATTGGCCATGTCGGCAAAGTTACTGTTTAGCTGCTCTTGATACTCTTCGCCTAAAGGTAGTCGCCAGGTTTTATCACCACTTTGCTCGGCACAGTTAAGTAAGTCGTGTGCAAGTGGGTTGTGCGGCGTCATTAAGCCAGTTGTGTGATGGCCTAGCGCAATAACACAGGCACCGGTTAGGGTGGCTACATCAATCACTAACTCTGGCTCGTAACGCTCTACATAGGTGAGCACATCACACAATACCATGCGGCCTTCAGCGTCGGTATTTAGTACTTCTACAGTAATGCCCGACATGGTGGTGATAACATCACCAGGGCGATAGGCGTTGCCGCCAGGCATATTTTCACAACCGGCAAGAATGCCGGTAACTTTAAGCGGTAGTTGTAATTCGGCCAGTGCTTTCATGGTGCCATAAACACCTGCAGCGCCGCCCATGTCGTATTTCATTTCATCCATGCCAGCGCCTGGTTTTAGTGAAATACCGCCAGAGTCAAAAGTAAGCCCTTTGCCCACCAATACAATTGGTTTTTGGTCTTCGCAGCCTGGTGCACAGTACTCAATCACACTCATGATTGATTCGTTATCTGAACCACGACCTACAGCCAAGTATGAGTCCATTTTAAGTGCCGCCATTTGCGCTTCACCTAAGGTGGTTACTTTTACGTTGTCGTAGTTGCTTTGTAACTCTTTAGCTTGTTCAGCTAAATAAGCAGGGTTACAAATGTTAGGTGGTAAGTTGGCTAGGTCTTTAGCGTGTTTAACCCCTTGAGCTACTGCTAAACCGTGTTGAACGGCGCTTTCACCAATGGTGAGCTCACGACGGGTAGGCACATTAAATACAATTTTACGCAGTGGGCGACGGGTTTCTTCGCGATTGCTTTTCAGCATATCAAAGCTGTAGAGCGTTTCCTGAGTGGTTTCTACTGCTTGGCGAACTTTCCAATAGGTATTGCGAGACTTAACATGCAACTCTGGTAAGAAACATACCGCTTCCATTGAACCCGTTTCGTTTAGGGTATTAATGGTTTTAGTAATGATTTGGCGGTATTGGCGCTCGTTTAGTTCGCGCTCTTTACCACAGCCAACTAATAATACGCGCTCGCTTAATACGTTAGGTACATGATGCAATAACAGTACTTGGCCAGCTTTGCCTTCTAAATCGCCGCGACGTAATAAGGCGCTAATATAGCCGTCGCTAATTTTGTCGAGTTGTTCGGCAACGGGCGATAAACGACGTGGTTCGTACACACCTACAACTATACACGCACTACGTTGCTTCTCCGGGCTACCGCTTTTTACGCTAAACTCCATGAATACTCCTACAATCTCCAAAACTGGGTTAAGATAGCTAACCTGCTAGAACGGGTGGCCGATTCTATCTACTGTTTAAATAAATATGAGCTATACAGGCACATATTGCTATGTGAAACTGTAAAAAATAGAAAGTTTATCTGAATTTTTTGCTATTACCAGCAAAGCTCTATGTTTGAAGTGAATGACTGAGTGCTAATATTCCGTTACTTATTTAGAGAAACAGCAAAAACCCAATTGGCGGTGTTGGCTGTTTTATTATTGATTTTTACCTCGCAAAAATTTGTTCGAGTCTTATCTCAAGCCGCCGAAGGCAACGTTGCGGGTGAAATTATCGCCAAGGTCATGTTATTGAACATGCCTGCCTTTTTGATTCTTATCCTACCAATAAGTATGTTTATCGGCGTTTTGGTGGCTCATGGCCGTTTATACGCAGACAGTGAAATGGTGGTGCTGCAAGCCTGTGGTTATAGTACCGCCCAGTTGCTGCGCGATACTATGGTGCTGGGTTTGCTGTCTACTGCGGCCGCAGGTTTTAACACCTTGTATTTAAGCCCATATACCAATGAGTTAGAGCAACAGCTATTTGACCAAATGGATGCCGAAGCCGGCATATCGGTATTGGTGCAAGGGCGTTTTGAGTCTTTGGGCGGCGGGGTGGTGACCTTTGTGGAGCAAATTGAAAACAAAGGCCAACATCTTGAAAAAGTATTTGTAGCGCATACACCTGCCGAGGGCAGCGATACTCGCCCCTCAGTGGTAATGGCGGAAGAAGGTGGCATTGAGCGGCGAACCGATGGCTCTCAATGGATGGTGCTAAGCAATGGTAAACGTTATGAGCAAGCACCTGAGGAACTGGATTACAGCATCCTGCATTTTGAGCGTTATCGGGTTTATTTACGTGAGCAAGAAGGTAATCAATCGCAGCGCCGCTTGTGGTCTTTACCCACAAAACAGTTAATTGGTTCCGAGGATCTAACCCAAATTGCCGAGTTGCAATGGCGTATTTCTCTGCCGCTTACAATTCCTATTTTAACCTTAATGGTGGTGCCCTTAGCGGCAGTTAATCCACGCCAAGGCCGTTACGCCAAATTGCTGCCTGCTATTTTGTTGTACCTAAGTTATTACCTAATGCTGAGCGCCGCAAGAAGTGCGCTGGAAGAAGGTAAAATACCGCCAGAAGTGGGTTTGTGGTCGGTACATGCCTTAATGCTGTTTATTTCACTCAGCTATTTGTTTATACGCAGTGAGTATTATTTGAAAGTTCGCGGAAAAGTTAAAGGGAAGGCCTGTGTTTCGGATTCTTGATTGGTATATAGGCCGCACCATCATCATGTCTAGCTTGCTAGTACTGGTTACTTTGCAAAGCTTGAGCATGATCGTGAAATTTGTCGAGCAGCTGGGTAGCGTGGGGCAAGGCGATTACCAAATTGCCGATGCCCTTTGGTATGTATTACTTAGTGTGCCTCGCGAGCTTGAAATCTTCTTTCCCATGGCTGCGCTGCTTGGCTCGTTGATTGGCTTAGGCTCTTTAGCGAGCACTAGTGAATTGGTTGTCATGCAAAGCTCGGGTTTATCACGGTTTAATATTGCGGTAGCAGTTTTAAAAACTGCAGTACCGATGATGATTGTGATGATGTTGTTGGGTGAATACGTGGCTCCTCGCGCAGACATGGCCGCTAAAGAATTGCGCTCAAGTAAAATGTCGGGCGGAGCCATGGTTGCAGTGCAGCGTGGTGTGTGGGCAAAAGATGGTGAAAGCTTTGTAAATATTGGCGAAGTGCAAGAAAGTAAAGAGCTATTCAATATCACCATTTATCGCTTTAATGATGATGCAGAGTTGTACCAGCAGGTTGAAGGTGATCAGGCAGTTTATGATACCAACCGGTGGTTGATTAAAGACGCCAAAGTTATCGACTTTAGTGATGATGGGGTTATTGAGACTCGCTATGAGAACTATCCCTGGAGCAGCACCTTAACTCCCGATAAACTGAGTGTAGTAACCGTTAAACCTCACGATCTGTCTATCTCAGGCATGTACTCTTACATTGGCTACTTAAAGCAAAACCGCCAAGACCCAGCACGTTACGAGCTAGCATTGGCGCGTAAGTTAATGATGCCGATACTTACCGGTATTATGATGCTTTTAGCTTTGTCGTTTGTATTTGGCCCACTGCGTAGCTCCAGTATGGGAGCAAAAATCATGTTGGGTGTGGTGGCTGGTTTTAGCTATTACATCTTAGATCAGGTGCTTGGTTCAATGAGCTTAGTTTACGGAGTACATCCTTACATTAGTGCTTCAATACCTAGTGTACTCGTACTAGGTATTGCGTTCTTTTTGATTAATCGTAGAACCTAGCGTTACTTTTTAGGCAAGGTCACCACTTGGCATCTGCCCCAAATATCTTGGAAAGCAGTGTTGTCTTTGGTGATTATTACCATCAAATTTCCTACCCCAAGAGCCGAAGTAAATAAACGAATCAGTGCTTGGGTGTAAGAAATGTTCGAGCCATCTTTATTTTGCACCCGTAAACGCCAAGCTCGCATTCCAATGGTTTGGCCATGGTTATGCCAAAACCAAATATAAAACATGATTATGCTGCCCCAAATTAAGCCCTGAAACCAAATTTGACCAACTAGGTAAGTAGAGTGTTCAACCCCTTCAGGGAGCGTAATAAGCCCTATGCTGGTACCTATTGCTACTGCAGCTAAACCAAGCATGGTGGCTACCATGCCAATAGCAATGGCCATTAAAGCATCGTAAATATAAGCCCCTAAACGACGAAAGAAACCTGCGGTTGGCAGTGAAGTGGTAGAGCTAGCGTTAGCCATGGTTTTGTTGCCTCTCAGAAATTTCTTGTATGGTAGCAAATCTGGGCTGGCTGAGAATTAATCTGAGCAGCAAAATCATCGACTTTCTTTCACTAACAGGCTGCTAGCACAATTCTTAAACACTTAGTGGGCTTTAAAACAAAAAGCGCTTGCCAATCTAAAAACGCAGCTTATAATGCCAATCACTCGCCAAGGCGGGTAAACAAATGCCAGAGTGATGAAATTGGTAGACATAGGGGATTCAAAATCCCCCGCTAGTGATAGCGTGCCGGTTCAAGTCCGGCCTCTGGTACCATATTTAGAAAAAGCCGTCCTAGTGACGGCTTTTTTGCGTTTTGATGCCGGCGTTTTCCCTATGTGTGCCATCATTTAGCCCAATCGGACTTCAATCAAATAGCTTAAACAAGCAATCTTGTTTCACGTGCTTATTCGTGAGCGTTATCAATCAATGGCTTTGAAGTAAGCTATGACTTCGCTTATTGTTCTTGTCTAGCATTGGTTGTTAAGAGGGCGCGGTTTGTTGGTTAATACCTTAGACAAGGTTTTGTTTGCGGTTCTGTTGTTGGGCTTTATGCAGTTGCCGCTGTTAAGCAATCATTACTTGCAGTTTGTCAGTGGCCAACATGATGTATTGCAACAGCAAGTGGACAACTTTCAACAGAATGCCGAGTTGCACCACTACTCAAGCATTGACGCGATGATTGATGACTTTAAGAATAACTCTAACTTGGCGGTGCGCACAGACGCCGAGCAAAAACAGCAAACCATGTATGAATACGAGGAGCTGAACCAAGCCATTATCGTCTTTGAGCAAGGCACTTATTATCAAAAGGCCAAATACATGTTTAGCCCTCAGCGCTGGGAAACGCTTGAAAAAGTACTCGCTAACTTCAAACCTGGTATATCTTTAGAGCCATTATTATTAGCCTATAGTGGATTGGCCGCTTTGTTGTTTGGCGGCCTGCTGATGTGGCCGATTAGAAGGGCGGGGCGGACACTTAAGTCTTAATACCAATCGTACTAAGTAACTGTTCATTCTATCTGGTTAAAATACTCGATAACTGCGTTATTTCTGATCACTTACTTAATGTGATTGGTATAAGTGAGAAGTCGTTACCAGCAGATAGTTAAAAGGCTGCATTAAGCAGCCTTTGGATTAGCGAGAGCTGACTATGTCTTTATAGTTTTGCCGCTGCTTCGAATACTGCATGAGTGTAGGCGCCTTCCGGCTTCTTGGTGATTACCGGCGTTGAATCACTATCCAGTAAAACATTCACTGTGCGGTCAAAGGCTGCAGGATCTAAGTAGCCGATACCTTTATCACTGCTGGCCAGTAATTTGGCTACTTCGTTAGCCATACGAATTTGGTGCTCCTCTGTTTGAGCGCCAGTATCATCGTAATCCAATACTATTAGGCCTGCTTCTTTAGGGTTAGCTGCCGCCCACTCCCAGCCTTGAATCGTTGCTTTTAAAAACTTGGCATAAGTAGCCAGTTTCTTACTGTCTTTTAAGCTGTCTTCTAGTACATACAAGCCGTCTTCTAAAGTAGCTACGCCTTCTTCTTCATACTTAAACAGCATCAGTTCTTCATTGCTTAAGCCGCCATCTAACACTTGGCCATATTCGTTGTAAGTCATGGTTGAAACGCAGTCTGCTTGGCCTTGGAAAATAGGGTCTACATTAAATCCTTGTTTTAGAACTGTAACTCCATCTTCGCCACCCGTTGTGTCGTAGCCTAGTTTAGACATCCAGCTCAAGAACGGGTATTCGTTACCAAAAAACCACACCCCTAAGGTTTTGCCTTTAAAGTCGGCAGGGCTAGAAATTCCGCTAGATTTCAAACAGGTTAACATCATGCCCGATTTGCCATAAATCTGCCCTATGTTAACCAGTGGTAAGCCTTTTTCTCGTGTTGCTAGTGCTGAAGGTAGCCAGTCGACAACTACGTCGGCTCCGCCACCAGCAAGCACTTGTGCTGGGGCGATGTCGGGCCCACCTGGTTTAATGGTTAAATCAATTCCCTGATCTTGGTAAAAACCTTTGTTTAGCGCTACGTAGTATCCAGCAAACTGAGCTTGAGTTACCCACTTTAGCTGTAAAGTCAGCTTCTCTGCTGCAGATGTACCAAAACTAGCTGCAAGTAATGCAGCGCCTGATGCCAATGAAATCAGTTTCTTATTCATAGTTAATTCCCTTTATTGCAACAATGCCTGAGTGTGTAAATTAGCGCTTATGGCTTCCTCTAAAAGCGGGATGCCAAAACAGTAATGACCTTTCTAAAAGAGCCAAGGCTCCGTAACTTAAGGACCCCGCAATTGCTGCAACAACAATCGTGGCCCAAACCATATCCATGTTCATTCGGCCTACTTCAGTAGAAATCCGAAAGCCCATACCTACGATAGGTGTGCCAAAAAACTCAGCCACAATTGCGCCAATGAGTGCCAGTGTAGAGTTGAGTTTTAAGGCGTTAAAAATGAAGGGCAAAGCCTGTGGTAGTTGGCTTTTTATAAAAATCTGTGACTTGTTAGCAGCGTAGGTATGCATGAGGTCGTTATGAATGGCGTCGGTTGACTGTAAACCCGCAAGCGTATTAATAAACATTGGGAAAAATGTCATAACTACAATCACTGCCGCTTTTGATTGCCAGTCAAAGCCAAACCACATCACCATGATAGGCGCGATACCAACAATTGGGATCGCCGACATAAAGTTCCCCAATGGCACTAAACCTGCTCGTAAAAAACGGCTTTTTACTGCCACTTGAGCAACTATGAATCCAGCGCTGCAACCTAGGAAGTAACCCGCCAAAACCGCCTTTAAATAAGTTTGCTTAAAGTCGGCCCAAAACATCGGTAAGTTGTTAGTTAAACTATAAAAAATATCGCTAGGTGCTGGCAGCAACACGGCTGAGACGGCAAAGCCTACCACTATGCTTTGCCAAGTAAGCAGTAGCATAAAGGCAAACAAGCTAGGCACTAGTACCTTAGTAACAGCAGCGTAGCTAGGGCGAGTTTCGGCCAGTTGAGTGAGTTGACTGAGTAAGGCAGCAACAGCATAAGCAGATACAGCAAGCAGCATTAGCAAGGCTGGCGATTGTTGATAGAAGCCTTGCTCACTGGAGCTTACTAAGGCTAGTTGGCCTGCCAATAGGCTAAGGTAAACGATGGTTAAAACATACTTAGGCATTGCTCAGCCCTCCGCGACGTTGTAGCAAGGCGGTTTCTGCTAGGTTAACTATCCATACCAGTAATGAGCCAAGCAGTGCTGCCATGATCAGCGCTGCCCAAATTTGTTGCGTTTGGCCATAGTAAGAGCCACTTAACAAGCGAGAGCCCAAACCACCTTGGGCACCTGTTGGTAGTTCGGCAACAATGGCCCCTACTAATGCGGCCGCAATAGCAACTTTTAAACTGGCAAATAAGTAGGGCTGGGCCGAATACCATCTAAGTTTCCAAAACGTTTGCAGAGCGCTGGCATTATAGGTGTGCATAAGTTCTACATGCAAAGTGTCTGAGGCGCGTAAGCCTTTTACCATGCCAATGGTGACCGGGAAGAAAGACAAGTACATAGAGATTACCGCTTTAGGTAATACCCCGGTGATATTAAGCGCGCCTAATACCACCACAATAATCGGGGCAATAGCGAGTATTGGAATGGTTTGGGAAGCGATAATCCAAGGCATCAAACTCGCTTCTAAGGTCTTGTTATGAACGATGCCAATGGCAATCACGATGCCTACAACAGAGCCCAATAAGAAACCAAGCATGGTGGAGTTTAAGGTGATTAAGCTATGGTGAACTAAGGAGCGCTTAGAGCTAATTGCCGTATCAAAAACCGACTTTTTTAACTCTAAGGCTACTTGATGTGGGGCCGGTAGCATGGGGCGCTTTACTTGATAGGCTTGGCTAATAACTTGGCTGTATGTCCACTGTTGTTTTTTCCGTTCTAGCTGGTTGATTAGCTGGTTACCATTCATCAGCAAGGCAGCGATATACCAAATGCCAATAATGGCCAAAATCATGCTGACGACTGGTAGCCAATTGGCGCGGAAGTTGAGGTTTTTCATATCACTACTCTCCCATGAATCTAATCAATGGCATGGTCGTTGGCTAGGGCGTTACGAATTTCGGCAGCCAATTGATGAAAAGCCGCTTGGTCGCGTAATGCCAGTGTTTTTAACCTAGGCAAGGGGCTCTCAATCACTTTTACTATTCGCCCAGGTCGCGGCGACATCACCACGATATGGGTGGAGAGAAGCACCGCTTCGTCGATAGAGTGAGTAACAAATACCACGGTTTTCTGTGTTTCCTGCCAGATGCGTAGTAACTCCATGTTCATGTGGTCACGGGTAATTTCATCTAGAGCTCCAAAGGGCTCATCCATTAGCAGTAATTGCGGATTAATGCATAATGCACGGGCTATTGAGGCGCGCTGTTGCATGCCTCCAGATAGCTGCCAGGGAAACTTGTTGTGAAAGTCTTGTAGGCCAACCATTTTCAGGTTTTTATCAATCTGCTTTTGTTGATGAGCACCAGACTGACCCGATATCTCCATTGGCAGGGCGCAATTTTGTTGAATAGTGCGCCACGGTAGCAGGCCGGGCGCTTGAAACACGTAGCCATAAAGTCGATTAAGTCGGGCATCTTTAGGAGAAGTACCGTCTACTTTGATGCTGCCAGAAGTGGCTTGTTCTAAGTCGGCAATTACCCGCAATAGGGTGGTTTTACCGCAGCCAGATGGGCCAATAAATGAAACGAAGTCGCCCTCGTTAATATTCAAGTTAATGTTTGAAAGGGCATTTACTGGCCCGTCGTTGGTAGTAAACACCAGCGACAGATCTTCTACCGAAATCATTGAACGTTTGAGTTCAGCAGCTTGGTCTATTGTCTGTTCATCCATGACTTGTTTAATTGCTAGCATTGTTGTCCCTCTATCTTGCTATTAACTCGGTAAATAATTAGCGCTGCACTGGCACTGGAGTATTTGCCTTATTAAATTTTTCCACGGCATCAAAAATAGAAGGGAAAGCGGGTCGTTTTATGTAGCGCCCGGCTCCTTCCTCTACAAACAACTGACCATCTTTAAATACCACCTTACCTTGGCTAATAGTGATGTGAGGTGCGCCGGTAACAGTGCGCCCTTCAAAGATATTAAAATCAATTTTCTGGTTATGGGTGGCGGCCGAGAGAGTATGTTTTTTCTGAGGATCCCAGATAACGATGTCGGCATCTGAGCCCGCAGCAATGCTGCCTTTCTGCGGGTAAATATTGAATATTTGGGCCGAGTTAGTCGATGTAACCGCGACAAACTCTTGCTCGCTTAAACGGCCTTGATTGACGCCCGAATCCCAAAGCACCATCATTCGGTCTTCTACGCCGGCAGTGCCATTGGGTATTTTGCTAAAGTCATCTTTCCCTGCCGCTTTTTGCTCAGCGCAAAAACAGCAGTGGTCAGTAGCGGTAGTTTGTAATGTGCCACCTTGTAGTGCTTTCCATAATACCTCTTGGTGACCTTTAGGTCGGAAAGGCGGGCTCATAACATGAGCTGCGGCAGTCGCCCAATCAGTACTTTGATAAACGCTGTCATCTAACTCTAAATGTCCGGCTAAACACTCACCATAAACCCGCTGGCCTTCATGGCGAGCTCTGGCTATTTCATCTACCGCTTCTTTACATGAAACGTGCACTAAATACAGTGGTACGCCTAGAGACTGTGCGATACGGATCGCCCTGTTGGCGGCTTCGCCTTCTACTTCGGTAGGCCGAGAAAGGGGGTGAGCTTCTGGGCCGGTCATGCCAGCTTCAAGTAGCTTTTGTTGCAAGTGGTAGACTAGCTCGCCATTTTCCGCATGAACCGTAGGCATAGCGCCTAACTCTAAGCAGCGATTGAAACTGTTCACCAAGGTTTCGTCTTCAGCCATAATGGCATTTTTATATGCCATAAAGTGTTTAAAGCTGTTCACTCCATGTTCGTTAACTAACAGGCCCATATCTTGGTATACGCTGTCGTCCCACCAGGTTACCGCTACGTGGAAAGAGTAGTCAGCTACCGAGCGCGATGCCCAATCTCTCCAAGTATTAAACGCTTCCATCAAGGGTTGCTGAGGATTGGGGATCACAAAGTCGATAATCATAGTGGTGCCGCCGGCCAAGCCAGCAGCAGTGCCGCTATAGAAGTCTTCGCTTGCCACTGTTCCCATAAATGGAAGCTGCATGTGAGTGTGCGGATCGATACCTCCAGGCATCACCAGCTTGCCTTTGGCGTCGATGACTTCGGCATCGTCGGGAACGCTTAGGTTCTCGCCTACTGCTTTAATCAAACCGTGTTCACAGTAAACGTCGGCAAATATGCTTTGATCAGCGTTTACTACCTTTCCACCTTTTATTAATAAACTCATGGCTCACAAACTCCATTTCGACTTGCTTAAAGACAACACCATGCTTGAGGTGTTCGCCTATCTCTTTTGAGGTATCTATGCTTATGCAAACTGCTGACCATGTGGACAGAAGTTGTATTTGAGTATGCTGTAAGCCGCGTACTTACTTGGCTTGAGTGCTTAAAGTGGCAGTGTTTGTAGAGCTTGGTAAAGAAGGCTAACGCCTCAAGGCTGGGCGGTTAAGCCCAATATTAGTGCATAAAAACTGAGCAATTTACTCGGGAATTAACGGTTTTTACTGATGCTATTTGTATGTGGTTTATTTATATTTAAATAAATCAATGGCTTATGTGTTTATGGTTTGTATCCTGTCCGCGTGGTCAGTAGTTTGCATGTGTCCACCTCGTATAGAACTGATTTGTTACTTCACTGCTTAGTACTAGGCGTAGTTTGGTTATTGGAGGCCATGATGAGTAGCTTTAAAATTAATAGTGACCGCTTGTGGGACAGTTTAATGGAAATGGCAAAAATAGGTGCCACAGCCAAAGGGGGGTGCAAGCGCTTAGCCTTAACTGATCTCGATAAGCAAGGTCGTGAGCTTTACATTAAGTGGGCTGAAGAAGCCGGGTGTACGGTAAGTGTTGATCAGGTTGGCAACATATTTTGTGTACGCCCCGGTGAGGATATGAGTTTAGCGCCTGTTGGAACAGGCAGTCACTTAGATACTCAACCTTCGGGTGGTAAATTTGATGGGGTTTTCGGCGTACTATCCGGCTTAGAAGTGGTGCGCTCACTCAATGATCTTGGCATTAAAACCAAGCATCCTATTGAAATATCGGTATGGACTAATGAAGAAGGCTCGCGATTCGCACCAGCAATGATGGGGTCTGGGGTGGTGTCTGGTCGCTTTAGTCTGCAAGAGATATTGGACAGTCGTGATGTTGATGGTTTGCGTTTAGGTGACGAGCTGCAGCGAATAGGCTTTGCCGGAGATGTTCCAGTAACAGGTAGACAGTTCCATGCCTTTTTCGAAACGCATATTGAACAAGGCCCCTATTTAGAGGCGGAAGAAAAACAGATTGGCGTAGTGACCGGAGGTCAGGGGCAGCGCTGGTTTAATGCTACGTTAACGGGTCGAGAGTCACACGCTGGTACTACTCCAATGCACTTGCGTAAAGATGCGCTGTTGGCCAGTACTCAGCTCATTCAAAAGGTAGAAGACATTGCCAAAGCTCACCCTCCGGGGTGTGGAACCGTAGGCTTTGTTAATGTTACGCCCAACTCTAGAAATACCATTCCCGGTAAAATTGAAATGAGTATTGATTTACGCCATCCCTTGGATGAAGAGCTAAGTGCTATGGATAAAGAGCTGAGTGATTTTGTTGCTGAGTTAGCCGCGCAAACTGAAGTAGCAATCGAGCTGGATCCGTTTTGGTATTATGAGCCTATCCACTTTGACAAAGCGTGTGTCGAAGCAGTAAGAAACGCAACGGCTAAACTGGGGTACAGCCATATGGATATTATCGCCGGTGCCGGACACGACGCCTGTTATGTGTCCGATTTTGCGCCTACTGGAATGATTTTTACTCCTTGTCTAGATGGGATTAGTCATAACGAAATTGAGAGCACGACCCAAGAAGAATGTGAAGCAGGCTGCTCGGTATTATTAAATGCCATGCTGACAATGGCTGAACAAGTTAGTGAAGATAGTACGATGCTGGCAAGTGATTTGGCTTGAACTTAAATTAACGAAAAAGGCTAGCCAGAGTACTGAGTAATATTGCTTGCTCTGTTAGTTTGTTGTGGTGTTAAGCTATTGTTTTATTAGAATAGTTTAACGCCACAACCTTTAAGTACCATGCGTGTGAGAAACTCAACGCCTTCCTCATAGTCGCTTTCTTCCAACTTCTCTTTATCCATCATCATACTGCTTTGCATTGCATAATCGGCGTAAGCCTGAGTAGACGACCAAATCATAAATAGCAGGTGCTCTGGGTTGATGGGATCCATCCACTGCTTGGCGATCCATTCCCTAAATACCTGACAGGTTTTATCAAACTGTTGTTTTAGCTCGGTGGCTAATTGCTCACGCAAGTAAGGCGCACCATGCAGGATTTCGGCAGCAAATATTCGAGAGGCATTTGGGTGCTCTTTAGATAGCGTCATTTTTTGCAGTATGTATTGGCGTAGCGCCAGCTTGGGGTGGTTATCGGCTGTCATCTCATCCATGTGGCTCATCCAAACCACCAATAGTTGGCTTAAAACACCCTTATATAAGGCCTCTTTAGTTTTGAAGTAATAGAGCACATTTGCTTTGGGTAAGTTAGCTTCGGCTGCGATGGCTGCAATGGTAGTAGCGCTATAGCCATTTTGAGCAAATAGCTTTTCTGCTACCTCTAAAATTTGCTTCAAGTTGTCTTTGCGGATATCGGCGAGCTTACGGCGTTTTGCTTTGCCTGGCAGCGGAGTTTTCATACTAATTGGTTTCTCAATGTAAGAGCACTTATTGCACTATTATGTAGCTGTTTGCCTTTAAAGTGAGCAAGTAGCCTAACTAAAGCATACCGTGTAATTGCAGCAGTTGTAATAGTGCTAAGTTATTTTTAGCTGGAAAGTGGCTTAATTATCCATAAAAAACAAATGGATATGATGATATTGATTGTTTTAAAGTGATCTTCTGACCACGCGGTCAGGAGGTGGCATGGGCTTTGCCTTATTTTTATACAACTAGAGATGCACGTCTCAGTAATAAAAAAGATAAGGAGATCCCATGGTGATGAGTATGGAGAAGCCGCAAGGCTATTCGCAACAGCAGCTAGCGCTTGATCAAATGTTCAAGGACATCAACCCTGCGTTAAGTGCCCGCCAAGCCGGAATAGAAAGTTCGCGTTGTTATTATTGCTACGACGCGCCTTGCATAACCGCTTGCCCTTCAAAAATTAACATTCCTAGTTTTATTGCCAGTATTCATGCTGATGACTTAACTGGCGCTGCCAAAACCATTTACCAAGAAAACATTATGGGTGGCAGCTGTGCGCGGGTGTGTCCAACGGAAATTCTGTGTGAACAAGCATGTGTTCGAAACAAAGAACAAGAACAGGCTCCAGTGAAGATTGGCCTATTGCAACGTCATGCGACAGACAACGCAGTATTTGTTGGTCATCCCTTTAAGCGTGAAGCTGCCACCGGAAAAACCGTAGCTGTTGTAGGGGCTGGGCCAGCTGGTTTAAGTTGTGCTCACCGTTTAGCGATGTTGGGTAATGATGTAGAAATCTTCGAAGCTGCATCCAAAGCGGGTGGCTTAAATGAGTATGGCATTGCCAAATATAAGCTCACCGATAACTTTGCCCAAAAAGAAGTGGATTTTATATTAAGCATCGGCGGTATTACCTTACATACCGAAACAGCTTTAGGAAAAGACATCAGCCTAGAGCAACTAAAAGACAAGTTTGATGCGGTGTTCTTGGCCTTGGGCCTACAAGATGTGCAGTCATTAATGTTGGTGAACGAAGTACATCCTCAAGTGATTAATGCTGTTGATTTTATTAGAGAGTTGCGCCAAGCCAGTGACCTAAATCAACTCGATATCCCGCCGGAAAGCGCAGTGGTTATTGGGGCGGGCAATACCGCAATAGACATGGCATGCCAGCTTAAACGTTTAGGCACCGAAGAAGTTACCTTAGTTTATCGCCGTGGTGAAGAGCAAATGAGCGCCACCAAACATGAACAACAAATTGCTAAAAATCATCAGGTGAGAATAAAAACCTGGGCCAAACCCGAGAAGATTAATCTCGACCATGATGGCGTGCTACGCAGTATGACCTTTAGGAAAACCTATAGCGAAGACGGGCAATTAAAAGATAGCGACCAAACCTTTGATATTGCTTGCTCTGCTGTGTTCAAAGCGGTGGGGCAAAAATTTGCTTACCCAGAAAAAGAGCAGCTAATTCCTACCCTAAGTAACGGAAAAATCACTACCGTAGGCCAGCAGGTTACCAGCCTAGATGGTGTGTTTGCTGGTGGCGACTGCACCGCAGAGGGACAAGATCTTACTGTTGAAGCTGTTCAGCAAGGCAAGTTAGCTGCCTTAGCGATTCATCAACATATTAATTCGGTAGAGGTGTGAAATTATGGCTGACTTATCAATAGAATTTGCAGGAATTAAATCTCCAAACCCATTTTGGCTAGCGTCTGCTCCGCCAACAGACAAGGCTTACAATGTGGAACGAGCCTATGAAGCTGGCTGGGGTGGAGTGGTGTGGAAAACACTAGGCGAAGACCCTGCGGCGGTAAATGTTTCCTCTCGTTATTCGGCGATTTACGACCACAATGGCGAAGTGGCAGGCTTTAACAATATCGAGTTAATTACCGATCGCAGCTTAGAAGTTAACTTACGTGAAATTGAAGCGGTTAAAAAAAGCTGGCCAGATAGGGCACTAGTGGTATCGCTAATGGTGCCCTGTGAAGAAGAAGCCTGGAAGAAAATTGTAAAACAAGTTGAGCAAACAGGAGCCGATGGTTTAGAGCTTAACTTTGGCTGTCCTCATGGGATGCCCGAGCGAGGCATGGGCGCAGCGGTAGGACAAGTGCCAGAGTACGTAGAAATGGTGACTCGTTGGTGCAAAATCTACAGTAGCATGCCGGTTATCGTAAAACTCACACCTAACATTACCGATATTCGTTTTTCTGCTCAGGCGGCAAAACGAGGTGGCGCCGACGCGGTATCTCTGATTAACACCATAAATTCAATTACTGGTATTGATTTGGACCAAATGGCCGCCAGACCGATTGTAGATGGTAAAAGTACTCATGGTGGCTATTGTGGCCCAGCTGTTAAGCCGATTGCCTTAAACATGGTGAGCGAGATTGCTCGTGATCCGCAAACCGCGGGCTTACCCATCTCGGGGATTGGTGGTATCGGTAATTGGCGCGATGCAGCAGAGTTTATTTCTTTGGGGTCGGGCTCGGTGCAAGTGTGTACCGCAGCGATGATCTACGGATTTAGAATTGTTGAAGAAATGAAGTCGGGCTTATCTAATTGGATGGACAGCAAGGGTTATGAAAAAATCACTGACTTCCAAGGCCTAGCTGTTCCCAATACTACCGATTGGAAGTATCTCAATATGAACTACAAGGTTGTAGCCGATATTGACGAAGACAAATGTATTGGCTGCGGCCGCTGCTATATTGCCTGTGAAGATACCTCTCACCAAGCCATCAATAAAACAGAACGCGCCGATGGCAGTGTTGCGTTTGAAGTAATTGAAGATAAATGCGTTGGCTGCAACTTATGCCAAATCACCTGCCCAGTAGAGCAGTGTATTAAGATGGAGCAAAAGGAGGCCGAGAAGCCTTACATGAACTGGACGCAAGACCCGCGTAACCCTTATAAAGATGCTTCATAACTGCCGTGGTTTCAGCGCATAAATACTAGCCTCCAGAACTTTTGGAGGCTTGTTTCTAGATCGGTAACTTGAGGGCTGCAGAAGGGAAATAAAGCGGCCGAAGCCGCAATTAATTACTATGAACCTAATGCAGCTAAACGCTGGTCGGTTTGCTCTATAGCATTTAATCCCCAGTCAACGACTGCCTCGGCGGGCTCAATATCGTAGAGGTTTTGGCCGCTGGCGTGGTTAAGTATTTTGGCTGCACGCCAAGTGGCTAAGCTTAGTTGTGGCTCTGCAATGCCGTGGCTATGAATGCCAGCGTTAACCATGTAAATGTGATTGCGATTTGCACCAGGCCATTTCACGCTAAAGTCTGGGCATAGCTCGGGTAGGCCTTGTGGATTAAGTGGGATTTGCTTGGCAAGTTCACTTAAACACGCCGGCAGAGCGCGGCTATAGCCGGTGCACAAAATCACTACATCGGCATTTATTTGAGTATTGTCGTGGGTTAGGCCATGTTCTAAATGAAGCTTGTAACCAAGCTCTGAATGCGCCATAGACATAAGGGTACGATTGGGTTGAATAGACCACCAACTCGGTTTATTAAGTACAAAACGGTCGTGATATAAGCGTTGATAAATGCCTTGTAGGCAATCATTGGTGATGCCATCGCTGGTTAGCTTCTGTCGCGATACTTCACTGTTCTTGGTTTGCTGTGCCAGTTGGTAAAATCCATCTACGTAATCTGGCATGAAGTACTGGTCGGTAAAGCAGCTTTCATCTAAGGCTTCTATGTTAGAGCGGCGCGATATCCAGTTAATCTCTTTTACCTCACCAAAGGTATTGTCGAAGAGGTGTTGGAATACGTCTGCACCGGTTTGCCCGCCACCAATAATAGCTACTCGTTTACCGCTTAAATTGGGTTTTCTTAGCGCTAATTCACTGGCATGAAAACAGCTATTGCTTATGTGTGGTTCGCAAAACGCAGGTACTTGCGGTTGCATGCCAGTGCCTACAACCAAATGCTTACTTTGATAACACTGATTGTCAGTCTCGATGCTAAAAAGGTCACCATCAAACTCGATTGACTGAACGTTTTGGTCAAATCGGGTATTAGCCAAGCTGTGGGCCGCCCAGCTTAAGTAGTGGGAAAATTCTAAACGTGATATTACCGATTGGCCGGAAGCAATAAATGGATAGAGTTTATGCTGCTCCACCAAGTAGTTTAAAAAACTATAGGGGTTGGTTGGGTCTATACCAGTAACTAAATCTTTTAAGTAAGAGGTTTGCATTTTTGCGTCGTTAAGCAACAAACCAGGGTGCCACGCAAACTCCTTCTTTCGTTCCAAAAATAGAGTGGAAAGGGCCGATTTAGTGCTGGCAAGCGCGGCAATACTAAGGTTAAAGGGGCCAATACCAACGCCTAATAGATCTACTTTTTGAGTGTTCATATTACTATCCCTAAATCGCATATTGAGTAAAAAAACGCTCGCGGTCGCACTGTAATAGCGCCGCTCGCTTGTGAGGAAAATCAAACTCGAATTGCTTTTCTAAACCTAGTCTTTCGGTAATGCTAACTACGCGGTGATTATCGGCACGCGGCTCGCCCATGATTCGTTGGGTATTGGGCTCATCTAAAAAGCAGTACTGCAAAATGGCCGAGCCCCAAGTATCAAAGTACACGCCGCCTCTAAAGCTAAAATTGCCTACCAGTATGTGTACTCCTCGGTCGTGATCTTGGCATTGATAATGCGGACCTAACCTGTCTTCTGGCGTCCAATACACCTCAAAATAACCAAAGGGAATGCCGTCAAATTCACCAATTACGGCATATTGATGGGCGTCATCTTCCATTTTGCTTAGGTACTCAGTGTGGCTTTGAAGGCTGCCTTCTAACTCCCACACCGGTGAGATAATGGGGTGGTTGTGCCAGCGGTTAAAGCAGCTTAAATCTCGCTGTTTGTCTATCACCCTAAAGGTGACTTGTCGCTTAAGGTGATAAAAATAGCGGGTAAATACTTGCCCGGTTGGTTTGTTGGGGCGAGAAGGATGCTTTATGCCGTTAGTGGCCATTAAGGTTTGTGGCTGATGCGCTGCTTGTTGCTCTCGCCATAGTGGCGCAGTCTGCAAAAACTGGCTTAAACTCAAAGCCTTATATTGAGACTCCGCAACTAATGCTTTGGCTGCTTTGGGGTAGTAGTTACTTTGCAAGGCAGCTACGTTAAGTTGGAACAAGCCATGTTCAGCTGCACTCCACCATAGTAAGTCATCGGTTTTATGAATTGCATTTAGCTGCGCATCATCTTCTTCAAAACTGAGTTGGCACCAATCACCTACTTTTTCTATTAATCCTTGGCTTAGGCTTGTCCCGTTCTCTCGAATCTCGAACTTAATGGCATTATCCGAGATGCGTTCATCTGCGAAACACAGGGTTCGGCCTCCGGCTAAGCTTTTAAAGCTTAATTGCTCAGCTTTTTGCTGTTTAAAAGGATTTGAAATAGAGCAGTAAATCTGGCTCGGGTCAGCTAATGTAGCCTCGTTATGGTCGGCTAAAAAGCAATAGAAATTGCGCTTCCAGTGAAGGTTTGATGAGTTGAGTAAATAGCTGTAAAAAGAGTTATCTTTCGGGTTTCTGGCGCTAAGCTCACTCATTTTGTCGCGACATAAATCCCACAGTTTGGTTTCGTTAATTAGATCGCCTGCTCCGATGGCAGCTATGGTGTTGAGTAAGGTATTTCCTATCAAATAGTAAGCGTGGTAAGGATTAACCTGCTCGGCTTCCATAAAGTACTCTGGTGCGCCATCGCTAAGTTGCTCTTTGAATAATGCTAATGCTTGGCTGGTTAAGCCTATACCTTGGCAATCCCTAAAGGCTGAGCCTGTAGGTAAATTATCTTCAATTTTGACCAAGATATTTTGCTGGTGGGCCAGCAATACAAAGCCATAATCTGAACGTGCGATACACAGTGGCTTGATTACATTATCCCAAAAGGTCGACATCCAACGCAGTGCAGCGTGCTCAAAGCACAGTTGCTGTTGCTGGGCATAGTGCTTAATCCAGCTAACTATTTGCGGCTCGGTTTGGCTGGCGTTAACTTGGTTTATGCTGGCTAAACAATACACATTGGCTGCGTTTAACTGGCTTTTCTCTTGATTGGATTTATGGAAGGGGTTTTCTCTAAAACTAATGAGCGGAAGATCTAACACCTCTCCATCTATGTCGTTAATGCTGGCCCAAAGCGGCTCTTCGATAAAGTAGCTGTTTGGCAAGCGTTGGCGTAACTCTGCTCCGTTCTCACTATTAAGTAGTTGAGAAAATTGAATGCCTCGTTTGGCTTCTTTGCTGCTTAATAGGCGTAAAGAGTTGGTGAGCTTAACCGGTAATGAAACCTTTAACATCCAAGCTTGTTGTGGATGGTAAATCGCACGGCTAGACGAGGTGGCTGTCCAGCCTGGTGAGCTTAGTGCTAAGTCTTTTACCACTTCGTTCAGGCTTAAAGCTTGCTGGCTTTCTCGCCAAGCTTTAGCTTGCAAGGGGTGCATAGGAAACGGCACCCATTGTTTATCGATAAATTGAATCTCGTTCGGCTCTTTGGCGATCTTAACGCTGTTGCTATACAGCTGCTTGAGCTTTTCGCTTAGGTCGCCAATTTCACTTTCGCCTACTAAATGCGAGCTATGTACCGCAAACCATTCTATCGAGAATTGGCCAGCAAACTCTGGCAAATATTGGGTTTTCTCTTGCTGGTTAAGCGGCTCGCAGCTTTTACCTGCAGGGTGCATGCTGTGGCCACCAGTTAAACTTTGTTCCGACATAATAAACTGGTCTAGCGTAAGCGTAGAGCGCTCCGCCAGCGCCTGCTCGGCGCTGTTTATGTAGCAATTAGAGTCTTGCACCCGCTGTAAGAATAAGGCTTTTTTGTCTTCGCTTAACTCAGGGTAAAGAGCATTTACAACCAGCGTAGTAGCTTGCTTAAAGCTTATTGGGCTTTGGCTTTGCGCCTCATGCAAAATGATTTCGCCGCTATAACGGTGGCGCCAGCTGGGCGATACGTAACGTAGCTTTAACTCCAAGCTGGCCTTAGTAGAAAGAGGAAGAAAGACCGACTCTCCCTCGAGATGTTTGTTGGCGGTTTCAGCCAAAAGGCTATTGAAAAAAGCCTGCTGACAAAGTGCATGGGTACTCATTTTAGTCGCTCCTGATTGGCTGATTTAGTTTCTCCCCAAGGGCTTACGTTTGCCGCGCCAAGCCACTCGAAGCTGTGGTCGCTCACATTCGCGCGGGCTTTTTCTCTTTTACTTATTGGGCTACCTAACACCAAAAAACCTACTGGTTGGTGCTTATTTTGTAGGCCCAATAATTGGCGCACATTAGGTAGCTCGACCGCATCAGTGCTATACCAAACTCCGCCAAACCCCAAAGCGTCTGCAGCTAACAAAATCATTTGGCACGCGGCTGCTGCAGAGAACACTTGGTCTTGTTTGGAGATGGGGCTGGGCTCGTTTATTTCGGCTGATACCAATACGATGCTGGGGGCTTGTTTTAAGTAGCTAGCAAGGCGTTTCGCTCGCTGTGGATCTAGCTCACTATTGCTTTGTTGCCATGCGGTTTGTAGCAAGCTAATTAGCTCCTCAATGCGTGTTTGCTTAATCACTAAAAAGTGCCATGGCTTTAGCTTTCCGTGGTCGGGAGTGCTCATGGCCGCTTGTAATATATCGGTCATTTGCTGGGTATTAGGCGCCGGCAAAGATAGCTCATGAACGTGGTAAGACACACGTTGATTGAGAAATTGTTGGAGTGTATTCACACGCGATTCCTGTAGCTAAGAAGCAAGAGTAAAATGAAGTAGATGGAGCCGATAACCGATACCATAAGGCCAGCGGGTATTTCGTTAGGCGCCATTAATTCGCGGCCTAAGCGGTCAGCCCATATCAATAAAATGGCACCAGTAATGCCCGACGCGGGTAATAGATGCTGGTGGCGGTATAAACCTAAAAGCCGCACACAGTGCGGTGCTAATAAGCCGATAAAGCTAATCGCCCCAATACTGGATACACAAATAGCAGTGAGAACCGCCGAAATAGCCAATAACAAGTAACGTTGGCGCTGCAATGCTAGGCCTAAGGTTTTAGGAATAACTTCGCCAAGTGGCATTAAATCTAACTGCCTTAACAGCGGGATGATGGCAACCAAGCAAAGTGCGATAACCGAAGCTATTGGGATGATTCGATCAAAGGTTGCCCCATAGGTGGTGCCCGCTAACCACATCATGGTGACGGAGGCGGTGGAGCTGCCAAAGGTGAGTAAAATCTGGGTGGCGGTGCCAGCAAAGGCAGTAATTACAATGCCAAATAAGGCTAGCTGGGCAACACTGAGTTGCTGTTTTAAGCCCCAAGAGAGTAAGCCAATCACCAAGCTTCCACCTACTAACGCGGCGAGGGTTAACTGCCATTGATTCGCTGCTGGAAAGTACACCAATACCACGGCAATCAGTAATACTGCCACCGCACTTACACCAGAAATATCTGGGCTGGCCATGGGGTTTTTAAATAAGGTTTGCAGCAAAGTACCTGCGCAGGCTAAGCCAAAACCACCTAAACCCGCCAGCAGCACCCGTTGATTCACCCATATTGCGCCTACATCTTGTGGGCTGCGCAAACAAAAAAACAAACTTAAACCAAGCAGAGCACAAAGCGAAGCCAGTACCACCCGAGGTCGGGCATGAATGATTGGTGTTAAGCCGATGTTTTGGCTTTCCACGGCTGCAAGTGCTTTACCCGAGCGTTGAAAGAGCAGGAATACAAAGTAAGGTGCGCCAAGCAAGGCAGTAAAAGCGCCAGTTGGTAAGCGATACCCTAGAAACAGTAAGCTGCGCGAGCACCACTCTGCGGCTAATACTAAGGCTGCACCAATAATAACGGTGACTAGCCATTGTAAAGCGACATGATTGTTTTCGCCCTTAGCGAGTCTTAATACTAAGCGAGTAAGGTGAGGCGCCATTAAGCCCACAAAGCCAATCATGCCAACGATTGATGTGGCCAAGGCAGCTTGGCCAATGGCGAGCAGCAAAATAGTCCATCGCCAAGGTTTAACTGCTAAACCCAAGGCTGCGGCATTGGTATCGCCTAATAAAAATAGCGCCAGCTTAGGCAAGACCAAAATACTTAAGGCTAAAAATGCCAGCATGGGTAGCGTTGTTTGTTTTAGTACTTCTGGGTTGGTTTGCAGTACTTGGCCGCTGCCCCACAAAAACAAGCCATCGGTTTGATTTTCGAAGTACAGCATAAACAGCGAAGAGAGCGCGCCAGCGCTTAAACCCAGCGCCATGCCAATTAAAACTACTGGTAGTTTGCCACCACCAATTAACTGGCTAACCGCTAATACCGCTAAAGACAGCAATAGGCCACCCACTAAGGCACCCACCCATACCAGTTGTAGATTGGCCTCAGGCACAATTACCCGCACTAGCACTGCTCCAAGCAGCGCACCAGCGGCAATTCCTAAAGTAGATGGGGAGGCAAAGTCGTTATCTAAGCTGTTTTGAATTAAGAAGCCAGAACTTGCTAGCAGTGCGCCAGTGCATAAAGCCATCAGCGCGGTAGGTAGCCAAATGTTAGTCAGCATTGCGTCTGCCAAACCAACCGGTGCAATGGCGGGGCGGCTAAAATAGTATGCGCTTAGCAGTAACAGTAATAAACCTAGGCTTGAAGAAAGAGATTTAACCACCTTGTTGCTCCTGCCAATCTAGTAGTGAATTAGCAAAGGATTCAGCCATTTTTATCGACGACAGTGGCCCGCCAAAACTAAATAAAGGTTCAACTTCCGATAACTGGTTCTGCTCAACAAAGGGCAATAAAGACCACACCGGTGAATGCATCATGCGCTCGCCGTCTACTTGGTTACCCGCAAGCAGCAAATGGCTGTTGCTTAGTTTTGGTAGTTGTTCAAGTTGCAAGTGGATAAAGTCTTTACCCGGTAAACCTTGCTGCCAAACATAATTGAGCCCTAGCTGTTGGCTTATCGCACCGGCCAGGCTTTTATCGGTGAATACTCTTAAGCCGTAACCCATGCCAACAAACTTGGCGTAAGCAATTGGTTTATTGCTTAAACCTTGGTCTGCAAGTTGCTGTTTTAGCTCGGCTAAGCGCAGGCTTAAACGCTGTAGTGTTGCATCGGCGAGTTCAGTTTTATTCACTAACTTAGCAATGCCACTAAATACCTTTTGCGACTGCTCAAAGTAACTAAAATCAGTTTGCTTAGCTGAGGGAAATTGCTGGTAAAGCAAAGTAGGAGCTATGTGCTCTAAGGCGTCTAAAATTCGGCGATGGCGAAATTCATAACCGATAATTAAGTCGGGCTTTAACCTCGCGATAGTGGCCAGATCTGGCTCTTGGCGACGACCTATTTCAGTGACCGAGTCGGGCAGTGCAGGGTGGTTGGTTTGCCACTTTTTGTAGCCTTTAGTTAAGGTTACTCCCACTGGCACAATATCTAAGCTCAGCAGCATTTCTGTTGCAGACCAATTAAGTGCCACTACCCGCACAGCAGGCTGCTCGAGGCTAACGCAATTGCTTAAACATACTTGCTGGCCCGCGGCATGAGCCGCTGTTGTGCTTAGTAAGGTTATGGCTAAAAACATCAGGCGAGTTGCTAGCAGGATCATTGCTGTTCCTCTGGCCAGAGTATTTGTTGTTGCCCTAGTTGGTGGCTGGTAACCGGTGTTTGGTAAACTTCGCTTACGTCCTTGGCGTTAATCACCTGTTTGGCCTCACCACTATTCACAATGAGGCCATGATTTATCAGAATGGCTTGGTCGCTAAACTGCGCGGCTTGGTTTAAATCGTGGAGTACCCATACAATGGTTTTGTGGTATTTCCGGTTCAAACGTCGAACAATTTTAAGCAGGCTCAATTGGTGAGAGATATCTAGCCAAGAGGTTGGTTCATCCAACATTAATACTTCGGTATCTTGGGCAAGTACCATTGCTAACCAAACACGCTGTAATTCGCCACCCGATAAATCGGTAAGCAGTTGCCGAGCATAATGTTTAACCCCAGTTTCTTGCATCGCCCAATCAATGATTTCCTTATCGTCGTTAGAGATATTTTTGTACCAAGGACGGTGAGGGTGACGACCAAAACACACTAAGTCGGCCACATTTAAAGTGGCAGGCACGGGGTTGCGTTGTGGTAACAGGGCTAGCTTTTTAGCTAGCTGAGCACGGCTGTAGCTTGGTAAAGCTTGGCCAGCAAATTCCACTTGCCCGCTGGAAGGGGCTTGCAAGCCACAAAGCACCGACAAAAGGGTGCTTTTGCCTGAGCCGTTAGGACCAATCAGCGCGGTAACCGCGCCTTGCTGTATCGTTCCACTCATATTTTTGAGAATGGTATTTCCCCCCAGTTGGAGGGAAATATTATTAAAAGTAAACAAGCGCTATCCCCTAGAATTCAGCGTTGTAGCTAAGTGCGTAGGTTCTGCCTTGGCCTTTAAAGCTAAACAATTCTGGTGCCGAAATGCTGCTGTAAAGGATCTGCGCGCGTTGTGACCAAAGGGTTTCGTAGTCTTTGTTGAAGAGGTTTTGAATACCAAAGTTAAGTTGGCCAATCGGTAAGGCGTAGTAGGCACTTAAGTTAGCTAACGAATAACCCTTAAGCTCTCCGCCGTTGTCATCGCTGTAGTCAGCTAGAGTTTGCCATTGCAGCTCGGCGCCATAGTTAAAGTTGTCGTAACCACCGCGCAGTACAGCATTAGATGGGCTGGTTTCTTCGGCTGCTAGTGCGCTCCAAGAGCCATCTGATTTAGTTTGGCTTTTGATTAAATGCGCTTGTACACCGCCGTACCAATTTTCGGTGAACAGGTAGTTGGCTTGTCCTTCTAGTCCGTAGATGCGTCGTTCATCATCGTTCACAACTACTGCTAGGTTGCTGCGATCGTAAGAGGTGGTTTTATCCGACAATGAATAGTAAGCCGCTAGTTGCACATCGTAGTTTTGTTGGGCGGTACGCCAACCTAGTTCGAGTGAGTTAGTTTTAACCCCTTCAAGGCGATTATCGGCAACGTTGATGCTGTTAACCAAGTTTGGGCCGTCTCCATAGGTGCCACTGTAAGTGCCATTGCCGTAGTATTTAGCCGGGTCTGGTAAGTTGAAACCTTGGCTAAAGTTGGCCCAAAGTTGCTGTTGGTCGTTAATGCGATAAATTGCACCTAGGTTAAACAGCAGCTCGTTGTAGTCGGTTTTTCCGCCTTTAATGGCATCAGGTGAAATCGGGCCGTAAGCGCCAATGCCTGCTAAGTGTTGTTGCAATACGCCTACGTTGTCGCCTACTTCATGTTCAATGTATTGGTAACGTAGGCCGCCAGATACACTCCAATCTTGGTTGATATCCCAGTTTGCTTGGCCAAAAGCCGACAGCTTTTGGGTATCAATATCTGGGTAGCGCTGCAGGGTTTGTACTTGCTTAAAGTTCATGCCGCCAGAGGCTAGCGCGGTGTTGGTATCAAAGATTTTTTGCTTGGCAGAAAAAGACTCAGACTCGGCATCAATACCGTAGCTAATTTCCAGGCTATCAAAGCCTTTAGTGAACAGTAGTTTTGCGCCAAGTACATCGGTTTCTTGTAATGACGCGCCGTATAAGGGGTAACTATTACCGGGTAACGGCGAGCCAGTTACTTGATAAATCGATGGGAAGGGATAAAACTGCATCGACTCGCTGCGGTAATACGCCTGGGCCAGCATGGTTTGATTTAGCAAGTTATTGTGGCGGTATTGCGCATTAACTAGCACACGCTCGGTAGCGGGTTGCTCCTCTAGTTGCAGGCCTTTTTGTATGCTAATTAGTTCTGGTGCACCAAAAATACCGGCTAAGTTAGGGCCCAAATAAGTGCCGTACTCTGTATCTTGTTCGCTGTTGTAGTATTGGCCTGTAAGCGATAATAGCTGATCGCTGGTGGGTTCAAATTCAAGATTACCCATGATGTCGATGCTTTGATTAAATTGCAGATCGGTTTGGGTGATGTCTGGCAAAATCATTTGGCCATTGGCGTCGTAGGATGCGCCGCGCCCTTCGTAGGCTGCAGACAGTCTTCCTCGTAGCTTTTCGCTACCCCCAGATACTGCTAATGCTAGGTTCTTGTTGAGATCCTCGCTGCTATTAAAACCAGAAGAACCGCCAACTCTTAGCTCAACTTTTGTTTCATCTGGCGTCGCTTTTTTGGTGATGATGTTGATAATACCGCCCGCTGCGCCTGCGCCATATATCGATGTAGCGCCCGATAGCACTTCTACGTGAGCAATATTGAATGGGTCTATGCTGTCTAACTGGCGGCTAATTGCGCGGGTTGAGTTAAGCGATACGCCATCAATCATTACCAGCGCAGAGCGACCACGTAAGTTTTGGCCAAAATTGGTGCGCCCTTCGTTACCAAAATCAAAGCTAGGGATAAGACGACCTAAGGCCGTTTTTAAGTCGGCACCGGTGTTTATTTCGCGGTTCAATTGCTCTTGCTCAATCACCCACATGGTGGCTGCGATATCTGAGATTGAGGTATCCACCCGGTTGGCGGTGACTACCACTGTTTCCAAGGTATTGGCTGCATGGCCACAACTGGCAAACAGCACGAGTGCTAGTGGTGTTAATTTGGTGCTTAAAGTGTTTAGTTTGTTCATTATCTTCCTTGAACCTTAGTTATTGTTGTTACGTAAGAGTTGCTTGCAGTTGAGCTTGTCGGTTTAGGTGAACGATCAATCCGATCATTGCCAAACTGAACAACCAAATTGGGGTGAGCAGGGGGATGCTCAGCAATAAACTGATACTCGCTACTGCGGTACCTAGCAGGTAGCCAGCGGTGTGAGCCCTGGCTAAATAGGCACTTCGTTTTGCTCTAAACGAAAGTGATGGATTGGTTTGGTAAGCTTGTTGGCTATACCAACTTGGCAGGCCTGAAATGGCAAAAGCCAACAGGGCTAATGCCAGCAATAACAGCCACCAAGTGGCAACCGAGAGGCTAAGTAGCATGGCGCCGCTACCAAGAAAAAGTAAAAATAGGCTGGGAATAAGCCGCGCGTAGCGTGAGATTACAGGCAGTAAGAAGAACTGATAAACAATCAGTGCCACGCTTAAATACAGCAGTAGAGAGGCATATACCTTGCTGGCTTGTTCACCTTGATAACCAAAGTTAAATAGCTGGGGAAGAATATAATATTGAACAATGCTAACTAGCGAAGTGGTTAGCACCGCCAAGCTTAAAATACTTTTAAAATGCCAAGACTTAGATGGGGTTATAGCGTGATTTTGGGTTTGCTGTTGCTTAGCGCTAGACCATGGTGGGGTGGTGCTAAGGCAATACAACAAGGCAGGTAAAACCAGTAAAATAGGGCTAAACATAAGCCAATTTGTGGCCAGAGGAAGTAAGGCCAAACTAGGCCCTAGTAACCTGCCAATGGTAATGGCACCGCTGGTTTTGGCCAGTTGCCCAAGGTTAGTTTTGTTTACCACGCTAAGGTGGCAGTGAGCCAAAATAACAAAAGCGCTGCTAAATACACCCAACAACAAACGGCTTGCGCCAACCACCAGAAGCGAAGTTTGCTCGCTGGCAAAAAGGCTTAGCCAAAATAATACATTGGCTGCCAAGAAGCCGCCCACAGCAATGCGGGTGCTAGTCCAAAGACCTAATTGGCTAAGTCTATTTCCCCAAAATTTCACGCCAAACCAATAAGTGATTAGGTTCAGGTTTAAGATCAGGGTGACTAATCCTAAGTCTTTTTCGCTTTGGCTAAACCCGAGTAAGTTCGATAGTTCTGGCAAAAAAGCCAGCACCAAAGTTTGGTTTAAGCCCAAAAGAATGAGTAAGCAGCGATACAACAAAACTACAACTTAAATACAAATGATAATAATTTGCATTATCATTGTTTATTTTTGTGGCTCATGTCAATATATTGCTAACAAAAATAGCAACAAAAAATAAACTTAGTTTTACAAGGGGTTAGGAGAAGTAATGTTCAATCAAGCTCAGTGGCAGTTGGCCAATACTCATTTGGTCGCAAAAATTTTGAGTGAATTACAGTTTGAAGAACGGCTTCAATTTAGCCTAGTAGACGCTAGTAAACTGCAAGCTAAACCCTCGGATACTTTGCAATATGTTCTGGCTACGGCAAACCGTAACTGGCGTTTTAACGCCAAGCAGACTATCTGGGGCATGTTTATTATTGAGCCATCAAGTATCGAGTTAAGTGATGCAAGTGTCCCGCTTGCTAGTGAATTACTGTTGGATATTCAAAGCCAAATTCAGATTAGTGATATTAATTTGGCTGGGCTGTTAGAAGAGATACAACAAACCTTATACAGTGATGTGCTGCGTTGGGAGCAGCAACAAAACATCAATGCGACCGATTTAGTATTGCTTAACGAAACCCAGCGACAAGCATATTTAGACGCCCATCCTAAGGCCATTGCTAACAAGGGGCGTTTAGGCTGGGGTAGCCAAGAGCTTGCGAGCTATGCGCCAGAATCGGCAAGCGCAATTAAGCTGCATTACCTAGCCGTAGATAAAACGCTTTGTCAGGTAGGCTTTAAACCTGGCTTAAGCCAAGCAGCCCTACTTGAACAAACCTTGAGTGAGCAAGCATTTAGTTCTATGAATTCCAGACTGCCTAATGATTGGCTGAATACCCATTATGTTTTGGCGGTTCATCCATGGCAGTTTGAGCGCTTTATTCAGGTGCAATATGCGCAATACTTAGCCGAAGGCTCGATGATTTACTTGGGCGAAGTAGCCGATTGCTGGCTAGCACAGCAATCTATTCGCACCCTAAGCAGCGACAACCCAGCCTTGGCTTTTGATGTGAAAACCGCCTTAACCATTCTTAATACTTCTTGTTATCGAGGGATCCCCGGGCAGTTTATTGCTCAGGGGCCACAGTTGTCTGAATGGTTAGCGGGCTTGAGCCAGCAAGACGCTTTGTTTGTAGAGTGCGGGCTGTATGTTCAACAAGAGGTGGCAGGCGTATTTTGCCCTCATCCTCAGCAGCAACAGTTGCAGGCGGGGGCTTACCGCTATAAAGAAATGCTGGGCTGTATATGGCGAGAGCGCGCAGAAGCAGTAATTCCGCAGCAGCAGCGGCCGATGTCTATGGCTACGCTAATGCAACAAGACAATGGCGGAGAAGCAGCGATTGTTGCGCTGATCAGCTTAGCTGAGATTAGTGCTGAAACGTGGCTGCGTAAGCTGTTTAAGCACGTGGTAGTGTCTTTATATCACTTAATGTGTCGCTATGGCGTAGCCTTGGTCGCCCACGGGCAAAACATTACCTTGGTACTTGATAAACACCAACCTGCTGGTTGCATTATTAAAGACTTTCATGGTGATTTGCGCTTAATCGATCAAGCATTTCCCGAGCTTGAAAGCTTAGATAGCGAAGTGAGAGCTAACTTAACTCGCTTGCCTGCTAACTATTTGATCCATGATTTGATTACTGGCCACTTTGTTACGGTGCTGCGCTTTGTTTCGCCTAAGTTGGTCAGTTTAGGTGTGAGTGAACAACAGTTTTATAGCTGGCTTGCCCAAGAGCTTGCTAGTTATCAAGCTAGTCACCCAGAGCTAAAACAACGCTTTGAGCTGTTTGATATATTTAAACCAGAAATAGAAAAGATTTGTGTAAATCGGGTGCGATTTAAGATTGGGTATGGCGATAGTGATCAGCGGCCATTACCGGAAATTGGCGAGCCGATAGCAAATCCTCTGTGTTGCTCTATTAGCCCTGAGAATTGATTCTCAAGCTTTATTGGCTATTGGCATAATGCTTAAGGGCGAAGCTCGCTCTTAAGTGTTTGTTGAACCTAGAGGCTGGCTAAGCTGCAGAGACGTAATAGCCGCAAACCTTCCAATGACCGTTCTCAAACACCGGTGTCACTGTTTCTATAACCTTTTGCAAGTATTCGGCTTCGAGCTCAAATTCTATGACCACATAGTCACCTACCGGTGCATTTGGTACCTTGCAAATATGATTCGCGCTCTTAAAGGTTCGGCGGGTGGTTTCTCCCACCTGCTGATTGACCAGTGTAATGCGTTTACTGAGCTCATCTAAGGAAATTTGTGAGCGAAAGTAGTCAGCTGTTGCTTTGTAGGCTTTTCCATAGTGGCTATTATCAATTAAATGTAACCAAGCTAAAGCTTCATTTACTGCTTCTGTTTTTAACTCTTTGTTTATTTTCACCTTATTTCCTTACTAGGGCCTGTTGATCTTTGGTGTTGAAATTTTATTCAAGATAAGCGGGCTTTAATCGCGGCGAGCACTTTGAAACCTAGTGGGCTAAGTGAAAAGTGTTCAACGAAGAGTAAAGTTCGCTTATCTGAACCCTTCGGGCAGCATTTCTTAGCCATTTATTCAGCGTTAGCGAGTGATTATTAAGCCAACTTGACTTCACACTCACTGCCTTGCCTAAATGGTTAATAAATTGCTGTAAAAACCATCAGCAAAGATCAACAGGCCCTAACTTGTTGCTTGGTTCTATTGGTTTTCTCCAATACGCCACAGCACTCCACTGGGATCGGTGAGGCAAAAATCTCGCATTCCCCATGGTTGCTCACTGATTGGCGTGATGCTAAAAGCCAATCCCGAGCCAGAGAGTTTGTCGCTAATAGTTTGATGCCAATGATCTAGGTCTTTAACCAGCAAATGCAGCATTAGGTTGTCGCATAACTGCTTTTGGTAAAAGTTTTGCAGTAAAAAAGAACAATTTTGGTGATGGAAGTAGGCAACACCCTGCTCGTTTGAAGCCATGGTAAAACCAATAGTTTGGTAAAACTGGATGGAGGTTTCAAAATCCTTACTAGGTATAAATGCTTTTATTTCAATGGACTGTAGCGGCTTCATGGTTTTCCTTACTGCTAAGTAGGTCTAGCAGTTGTGGTTATTTAGTTAAGCTGCACTAAACATCTCTTGAGTTAAGTTTACCGAGCGACATAGTGATGGGATATCGGGCAGCAACAGGTTTGAGCCTACTTCTTCAATTAGGCCCTCGGTTTTAAGTTTTTTTATGGTTCTGGATAAGGTTTCTGGCGTCATGCCTAATTGAGATGCTAGCAGCTTTTTACTGCAAGGCAGGGCAATTCGGTTCTCTTTTACATACTGCTTCTTGTAGATCTCTGCCAGTTTCATCACTAAACGCTGATTAGCATTTACCTGGGTTAATATGTCGATAGTATTCATCAAATCGCCTATGCGGTTGCCCATAAAACCCAATATTCGTAGCGAAAGCTCTGGGCATTGGTGAAGCGTTCTAAAGACATGCTCATAAGAGAAAGAGGAGAGAATGGAGTCTTGCTCTATACGAGCACTCATTGGGTATTTTCTTGGGCTTAAAAATAACGCAACTTCGGCAAAAATATCCCCCGCCATGAACACTTTAAACAGTTTTTCATCGCCATTAGGCATTAGCCGAAACAGTGACACTTTACCTTTTTCTATGCGATACACGTGGTTAGCTGACTGTCCTTGGCTAAATAGCAGGTCGCCAGCTTTGCAATAAAGCTCAGTTCTTCCTTCAAGAAATAGCTGTTTTTCTTTGGTTTTTAATATGGATATCATCGACGCTGACATAACTAAACCTCACGCTTGATAATTATCAAGAAGATAAAACATTCACTTGAACTATATTGGGAATGATAATCAATATCATTTGAAAGGCAAGTGGTTTTGGAGGATATATGTTTGGTATTAGTCGAGAGTTTCAATGGATTGTCTTAGTTGCAATGGCTGTATTACTAAGCCTGTTGATGTTCTCAGTCGCTGCTGTTTAGCAACAGTTTGTCTCTTCTGTATAGTGATGTCGCTATGTAATAGCCATATTTGGCGTTTGCCTATTCGCTAAACATGGCCTGTGGCATTTCAGCTAAAAAATAATCACTCCCTTATAAACAAAGTATTTGCAAAGCTAAAAGATCTTAATGATAATGATTTTCATTTGTATTTGTTGGCGGTGAAATGTGAATACTTGGCAAGGAATGATGAATATCGGCAATCAGTTTTTTAACCAACAAAACTGGCCTGAAGCCGAACGTTATTACGAAGACGCAATTTTTCTGCTTGAAGAGCGATTGGTTAAAAATCCACGTTGCGTCGAATCCATTCAAGGGTGGATTTGTGCTTATCACAACCTTGCTGAATTGTTTAACCGTGCCGGCAAGTTTGAAGATGCTCAACGCTGTTTGTTTATTCCCCATCAGTCGATGTTACGCATTTATCAAGATCAGCAAAGTGATGAGGACCTACAGCTGATTGCGCTTAAGGCAATCAAACTTACGCTTAATCCTTTGCTTGAGTTCGCCAAAGAACATCCACCCTGTGAGGCCTGTTTAGCCGAGCTTGAATCTCAACTTGAGCTAGCTTATGGCGATCAAAGAACCTACCACTAACCCTAAATGTAAAAGGACTTTTATGAAAAATCTTGCCGTAAAAACACTGGCAATAAGTGCAGCCTTGTTGCCTTGTATGGTGTTTGCCCATGCTGGTCACGATCATCAATCTAGTTGGTCAAACTTAGTTCACTTTCTATGGTTAGCCCCGATTCTTGTTGCGGCTGGCCTGTTGTTTATTACACGTAAAAAAGCAGCATCAAAAAAATAAGGAGATAAGCATGTTATACAATGCTTTCGCAAGATTGGATGAAGTGTTTAGCTTTAACAAGGTGTCTGCACATTGCGATATTCCGTGCAAAATCTACGATCCTATTTCGGCTCAGTTAGCGGTATTAACCATGATCCGTATGGTTGATTTGCTTGAAGAGCTACACGCTAAGTCTGAACTGAGTGCTAACGAACAAGCCCAGTTTGGCAGACTAGTCGCGCAAAAAGAGGAACACGGTTTAAAAGTAAAAGAAGAGATCAGGGTGATTTGGGGAGACTACATCAAGCAGCCTCAGCTTGATGCTTACCCGCAGCTACATGAGCTTAGCCACAGTATTATGCTGGCAGCATCTAAGGCTAAGCAAAATATCGATAAAAGTGCTTGCCTAGAGCTACTTGATAAAGTGAATCAATTTGCCGATATCTTTTGGCAAAGCAAAGGTGTGGCTACCTTTAAGGCAGCTTGCCCCTATCCGCCAGCGCAGCAGATCGTATACCCGGATTTGAAGGCGTAATTGTCTTGTTTGGTTTAAGCATTAACAAGATTAGAGGAGATAGCATGTCTCCTCTTTTACCTAAAAACAGCTATGTAATGTTTCACCGTTATTACCTGACTAAGCACTTTAAAGCGGGTGATGTAGTTAAAGTATTGCACCCTAAGTTTGGTCTAATTGTGAAACGAATAGGTTGTATCGACAAGTATGGCTTTATTTGGTTACGCGGCGAAAACCCTAGCAGTGTATCTACTATTGATATGGGCCCTGTGCGTGCTTCGCGCATTAAAGGCAAGGTATTATTCTGGGTTAAACCGAGCTAAATAAGTTAGCGGTTTATATTATCGATAAATACTGTAGTTTCTGTTTACTAACAAGGTTCTAAGGCAGGCACTATTTGGCGAGTTTGCTGACAATTCCTTTCTTTACCCCTATAAATCATACTGATATTGTTGTTATTTATTTGTTTAGCTTGAACTATGTATTAAGCTTGGCTTAACTAAGCGTGTAAACAAGCAAAAGGCATTGCTTTGATGCGGTATGAGCGTAGTGACGGTATTTTCTAGCAGGAGGGTTGGATGACCGAACAAGAATTACTATCCCGTGTGAATGAATTACCCAAAGTCTCCAGTGTGGTTCAAGAGCTTGTTAGCATGCTTAACGACCCTGAATGTGATTTTGCCATGCTGGCAAAAAAGATATCCATGGACCAAGTGATTAGTGCGCGAGTATTGCGTTTATCCAACTCTGCTCACTTTGGTCGCAGCCGCACCATTGCCTCGATTAATGAGGCGGTGATTCGTTTAGGCATTGCGCCGCTTAAAACTATGGTGGTGGTATCTTGGCTTACTAGTGCGTTTCCCCGAGTGCCTAAGCTTGATATGCAAACCTATTGGAGTGATACCTTCGAGATTGCTAGCATTGCCAGCAAAATAGCCGAAAAAGTGCGTATCGATGCTAATGAAATGTTCACCGCGGGGATCTTGCATAACATTGGCGATTTAATGGTGTTTACTTTAGCGCCCGATGTTGCCGAACAGGTGGCCGCTCGAGTGGCAGAAGGTGAAGACCGCCAAGCTGTGCAGCAAGAGCTCCTTGGCACTACCACCGCAAAACTGGGCGCCGAACTAGCACGCGCTTGGAAATTTGCCCCGCGCTTAGTAGATACCATCGAGTTTCATGTAAATCCTGATGCCGCTAAAATTGAACCGCTACGTGCCTTGGTGCTTAATTTTGCTTGTCGCTTGCATCAAGATTGGGATCATTTGGAAAGCAAAGCTGCCAAAATTGATTACTTTGCCAGCCATGCAAATTCTGGCGCGTTGGTATTGCCTTCCTCTTTTTATGTGTCTATCGACAAAATCCGCGGCCAAGGCCGAGAAATGGCGCTGCAAATGGCGAGCTAGTACTAAAAGCGCTTATTGAGCTTGCTATTCTATGGTTTAATAGGCGCGTTAATTAGCTAGTGGATCCTTGTAGTGAGCGCATCAAACGAAAAACGTCTAAATAAATTTATCAGTGACTCGGGATTTTGTTCCCGTCGTGAAGCCGATAAATTGATTGAACAGCAGCGAGTAACCATTAATGGCCAAAAGCCTGAGTTAGGGACTAAAGTTCAACCGGGCGATAAGGTTGCAGTAGACGGTAAACTGATAAAAGCTATCGCTAGTAATAAATCTGATCGTGTTTATATTGCCTACAACAAGCCCATTGGTATCACCAGTACTACAGAGCGCCATGTTAAAGGCAACATTATTGATGCCATTGGCCACAAGCAGCGCATTTTCCCTATCGGCCGTTTAGATAAACCCTCTGAAGGGCTTATTTTTCTAACTAGTGACGGCGACATCGTGAATAAGATTTTGCGTGCCGAAAATGCTCACGATAAAGAATACGTGGTGACGGTAGATAAACCCCTAAGCGAGCGCTTTGTTGAGCGGATGCAACGTGGCGTACCTATTTTAGATACCGTGACTAAGCCCTGTAAGGTGAAGGTAAACAGCAAGTTTGTCTTTACCATTGTGCTTACTCAAGGCTTAAACCGCCAAATTCGTCGTATGTGTGAGTACTTAGGTTATGAAGTTACCAAGCTTAAGCGCACCCGTATTATGAATGTGCACTTAGATAAACTTCGCCCTGGCCAATGGCGTAACTTAACAGATGCAGAAATGGCCGAGATTAATCAAGCTGTAGCCCACTCAAGTAAAACCGCACCAGAAACCACAGCAGCCACAGCCACCGAGAAAACGGTGTTTGTGAATAAAGCGGCAAGCAACAAGGCGCATGATAAGTTTAAAAAAGCGCGTAGCCAAGGGGCGAATAAAGCTACTTTAAGCCTAAAGAAAAAGTAATCTTAAGCGGATTAATATTCAGCAACTTAGAAGCTCATTATGATAGATAAACAAGCGCGGCAATACCTGCAAGAGATGGATATCGATGTGTGGCTCAAGCGGGCCACACCGGTAAGCAAAACTCTGCGAGCGTCGCCGTCTTGGCCGTTAGTGCTAATTATAGAGTCTGCAGTTTTAGAGCAGCATTTAGCGCTGTTTAAAGGCATTGTTGCGGCGATGAAGCTAGAGTGGGCCGATATTCATATTTGTAGTGCTGCGCATTTTCCAGAAGCTATCGATACTTGGGTGTTATGGGCCGATCCTTTGAGCACTGCGCCTAAGCATTCTAAAATCTTGTTTTGCGACCCACAGCAGTTAGCTAGCGATAAACAAGCTAAGCGTATTTTATGGCAGCAGATATGTGCTCAGATCTTAAAACAAGCTTAAGTCCTCTATCGGTGATGGATGTGCCGATGATGCTAAACATAGAGCAACAAGCACATTCGCACCCATGGAGCCGTGCTTTACTCACCAGTAACTTTGGTGGTTTGTATCGAAACCTTGGCCTTTGGCAAGACGACTGCTTATTGGCTTACATTATTTTGCGGGTGGTGGCCGGCGAGGCTGAATTAATCAATATTGCGGTAACGCCCGAACAGCAAGGCAAGGGCTTAGGCACCCAGCTTATGCGGGCAATGTTAGAAATGGCAGACGAGCAGCAATGGCAACAGATTTTGCTGGAAGTTAGAGAAAGCAATGTGAGTGCTCAAAAGCTCTATCTGCGTTTTGAGTTTGAGCAAATAGATCGCCGAAAGGGCTATTATCCCTGTGATAAAAAAGGGCGTGAAGACGCCCTTATTATGCAACGTTTTTGTTAGGCTTTTTTAGCCGCAACCGATGTTGCGGCAACCCTCATTACCAGTGCCACTGAAAGTGAATACCCTGATAATTACTACCACCTTTAATTCTGCCAAATAGCGATGAGTTCTCGAAGATACCCGAGCGGTGATGAATGTTATAACCCAGCCACATTTTTTCCATTTCTGGCTTCTTAAACAAGTCACCTAAGTTTACATCTAAAGAAAAGTCTAAATAGTTGAGCAACTTGCTTGGATTATAACCTTTACCTTCTTCGGCTAAGTCAACTTCTTCGATATAGGTAATATTGGTGACATAAGAGAGGCCCTCTGCTACGCCAAAACGCCAACGAATTGGCCAAGTGAAGGTGTAATAAGCCTTAAAGGCAATCACATACTCAAGGATCGGGTCTTGTACCTCAGAGCTATGGTGATAAGCCAAGCCTGGCGTTAGGTAAACGTCTATTGGGAAGCCGAGCAAGGTTTCACTGAGTAGGTGACCATAAAACACCGAGCTTAACTGGTTGTTATATTCATCTTTTTCGGCTTTAAAGTGGATGATATCGCCTAAGTTAGAAGGGGTTGCCCAAGCATGAGATACCCTCAAGTAACCTTTTGGCCAGTCGCCTTCAGTGGTTTGATACTGCTGGTTGAAAAAGCTAATGCCCAAAAAGCTTTCGAATTGAAAATCTTTGTCGATGATATCTACGTTTTGTACTTCTTTACCGTAATAAGTACCCCCTAAGCGACCCACTAGATAGAAGTCTCGCCATACGTGGTAGCGCACATCGATACCGGCTTTTAAATCCACATCAGCTTGGGTTTTAAAAAGCTCTAGGCCGTAGTAGCGGGTATTGTACTCGCTGCTTTTAAGGTGAGCGGTGGCATAGGGTGCTAGATACCAGCGATTGTAGTGCTTCTGCCAAGTAAGGCCTAAGTTGCCGTGAAAATTACCGGAATCATCACTTAATAACTCGGTGTTAAAAGAATAATTGGGTTTGAAGCGCCATTGGCTGCGAACACCGTAATCAATGCCGTCGCCGCGAATTTGGTTTTGATACTCTGACGGAATGTCGAAGAAGCGATATCGGCCCATAACAGAGATATCAAAGTCGTCTTCTTTCCATATTTTGTAGCCAGCTTCTAAGCCGTCTAGATATACTCGGTCGCCTCGGTAATATAGCAGCGGCATAACATCAGCAACGGTATTGGTTTCTGAGCGAAAGGGGATAGTGGCATTTCTAAATCCAAAAGCGATGCCCCAATCGTCATCCATTAAACCGTCAACCATTTCACTGGCTTGGCTACTAAGGCTAAAACACCACAATGTTAAGACAAGAGAATATGAGAGTAGCGAGTTAAGGTGGCGTTTCACCGCTTGATTCTTCCATGTTGGCTGCTTTTCGAGCCAATATTGTCGCACGGGTCACAGATAAACTAAAGCTCGCTTCAGAAAGTGGCATGAAGTTTCCTTTTTGCAAGGTATCTTGTGCCACCCAAATTTGATTCATTTCCAAAACCAAATAGCTAGAAACGTGGTGCTCAGGATCAAACATTACAAACAAAGATGGGTAGGTATTAAGGTTGAACTGGTCGGCAAAACGCTCGTGGGTGCGGTCGGTATCAATGTTCACCTGTACTTTCACATAGTCTTCAAGCATCCGTTTGATCTGAGGATTGTTTAAATAGTCATATTCAAAAGCGATACAGCGTTGGCAGGCTTGCCTGCGCAAATACAAAAACAGCGGTTTTTCAGTGAGTTTTGATTCTCTAATGCCTTGATGGTAGCCCTGAATATCAAATAGCCAGCCATCTTTGGCGCTCACTCCGCGGCCATGAACGTGGTAGATAAAAATGTAACTAAGAGCAGCGCCACCTAAGGCTATCAATATCAAAGTAAAGAAGACTTTTTTGAATAGCTCAAAGCTCATCGCTTGCCCCTTGGTGAATTAACTAAGCATTTGTTTATAAACGTACTTAGTTAGCTATCGGCCTAATAATAGTAAGCTTTAGTTTGTTGATAAATCAAGCTAGGGCTAGCTTGGACGATTTGCTTAAAAAAAAGCCTCGCAAATGCGAGGCTTTTTGCAGGAGAGCTTAGCTATTTAACAAATTCTAGAATTGTTAGTTGCTCACCTAGGTATGCAGTATTGTTACCAGGAACTGGATACAGCTGCGAACTACGAGATTGTCCATCGTCGTTGTCTGCTAGGGCAATGTTCCAGTCAATGGTTTTACCCGCTAAGCTGTCTACCGGCAGTTCAATAGAGAATTGCATGATAGTGCCATCTTCATTCCATTTGGCAACACGCTTACCAGGGAAGGTGTTTTTCTGGAAATCTTGACCCACGATGCTGCGCAGTTGCACAAATTCTTCACCAACTTTAATGAAAATTTCAATGTTGTCGGTTTGCCAATCATCGCCACTGGTCACCGTTTTGTTGTCATGGCGGTGAACAACACCATGCAAGGTGTTACCAGAGTAAGCTACCCGCCAGCTACCATGAATAATATCTTGGCTTGGCGGCGTTTGGTCTTGGGTATTTAACTGGTTAAAGGCAAACGGGTAGTGGTAAACATTTTCCCATTTTGATAGGTCAAAAGCGCTAGTGGCATCAAGGCCTTCAATTGGCTCGGCTTTAAAGCTAACTACTTGGCCTTTCAATTTATCGCTAATTTCAGTGTTTTGAGCAGTAAAGAATACTTCACCAAAATCATGACCTTGCCAGCCGTTGTTAGTACCAGGCACCGGATAAAGCTGCGCGTGACGACCAGCTTCTGGGCCAGCATCGTTATCGGCTAAGGCAATGTTAAAGCCTAAAGTTGTACCCGACAGAGTTTTGGTTTTCTTCGGCGTAATTGAGAACTCTAGAACAGTACCATCTTCGCTCCAGTAGTTTTTGATATCAGCTTGGAAGGCTGTAGGAGCAAACTCTTCGCCAACTAACGCACGAATTTGCGCAAACTCTTCACCAAAACCTAGGAATACCTCTACAGAGTCATTTTCCCAAACCTGCGCTTTGTTACCGGTAACAGTTTTGTCGTCTCTACGTTCTACACGCCCATAAAGGGTGTTGTCATCATAAAGTAAGGCAAAGCGCCCCGAGATGTTGCTCTCTGCTGGTAAGGTTAGGTCTTTGCCACCTAATTGGTTGTAGGCGAAGGGGTAGAATACCGCGTCGTTCCACTTGGCAATGTCGCCATCTAGAGGCATTGCTTGTTTCGCTTCGTTACTAATAAAGGCTTCGAAGCGGCGTCCGGTATCAGCTAATGGTGCTGGTGGCTCCCAATCAAATTTGCCTGCGGCTTTATCGGCAAATACTTTATTAACCGCTGTGTAAGCTGGTTTTTCTTTGTATTGCTTATCAAACATTAAGCCGTGGTCGTAACCTTTAAACCAGTGCGGAATCCAGCTGTATTTATCGCTAATACCCCAAGTAGTGAAGAAGTTAACTTCATCGTAGTAAGCTGTTAGCTTAGCTAAGTCTTCATACATGTTGGCTTGTTGTTGCAACATCCGGTCAGTAGCGGGATCTTGCATACGAATATCAATTTCGGTGAAGTGGAACTCTAAACCAAGCTCTTGAATTCGCTCAATGTTGGCAGCAATGTCGGCAACCCGAGGCTGTACGCCAACTACCAAGTGGGCTTGAGTACCAATACCGTGAATAGGCACACCTTGCTCTTTCAGTTTTTTCACTAAGCGGTAAGCTGCGTTCGCTTTTGGTGTTTTACCTTCGGTAGAGTAATCGTTGTAAACCAAAATCGCATCAGGGTCGGCTTTGTGGGCAAACTCAAAAGCTTTGGCAATATAGTCTTCACCTAGCGCTTTGTACCATATTGTTGGACGCCAGCCGCCGTTATCATCTAAGGCTTCGTTTACTACGTCCCAGTATTTCACTTTACCCTTGTAGTGACTCACTACAGCGGTAATGTGTTCTTCCATGATTTTTAGCATTTCTTCTTTAGAGAAGTCGCCATTGTCTAACCAATCAGGGTTTTGAATGTGCCATACTAAGGCGTGGCCACGAACCATCATGTTATTTTTTTGAGCGAAATCTACCAGCTTGTCAGCTTTATCGAAGGTGAACTTGCCACGCTCTGGCTGCAAGTAGCTCCACTTCATTTCGTTTTCTGGGGTAAGTTGATTGAATTCACGAGCCAGTGTCTCGGCGAATTGCTTATCTTGAAGGTGGCGTGTTTCTAAGGCCGCACCGATGAAGGTGTCTTGACCTTTTACTACATCTCTTAACGGAGCAGCGTTTACTTGTAAGCTGCAAATTGCAGCAGCAAGCGCCGCCACTTTAAAAATTCCTGTCTTAATCGCATGCTGGCGCATGTTTCTCACTCCTTAAACCGTTCTTAGCTTAAGGCTACCTTAGCCCTCCTTTTATCTAGGGAGCACTGCGAAACTTGATAAATTCGTTGCGAAAAATCACTAATGTGAGCTCTCTCATGCTTGTATGATAATTAATGAATTTCTCAGTTGCAGATGAAACTTACTAAAGTTTGTTCCGCGCTGTCATCACTATTTGCTTGTTTAGTAAAGATATTTAGGTTGAGCTAAGGCTTGGCGTTGTTTTCTTCTGAGAGGGGAGTTGCAGCCTGTTCACTGTTTGCTTGCTCAGCTTCTAAAGCGGCGCGCTCAGCTTTTGAAACATAGCGCGGTTTGTTGCTATTTTGCTTTTTAGCGTTGGCTTTTTTGGCTTTTTTCTTCAGCGTTTCGTTGATTTTCTTTTTGCGGTTCACGAGTTTGTGCCTGTACTAAATGATTGGGCAAGTTTAACAAATTGTAGCAATAAGTTCTTTAGCTTATGCCTGAGGAATAAGTTAGCACCAGCATCCATGCCGGTTTGCTAAATTGAATGCTTAGGCTGCCTCATGTATGGCTTGATGGGCTTGCTTTTGAAGCTGCTCCGCTAAATCGAAGGGCAGGCGCAGAGCGTAGGCTAGGCCATCTAAGTGTGCTTGCTCAGCTGCGTTGTCTACGTTGATAGCAAAGCAAGAGGCCAAATAGAGCTCAGATTTTTGCTCGATTGTTTCTACTTCACTTGCCAACTCGCCAATAGAAATAGGCTGGCGCATTAGTTGATACAAGGTCGATTTCACGTGCTCGCTCAGTTCCATTTGTTCTAGCGCTTCAAATATCCGTTGTTGCTCTTGCTCGTCAATGTGCCCATCTGCCTTGGCGGATGCGATCATCGCTTTAAGTATCGTGAGCTGAAAATCGTTGTTATTGGCGGTACTTGTAAAGCTGGATTGATCAATTTGCTCTAATTTTTGGCTAGTATGGTGGTTTTGCGAAGAGCTAGATTGCTTTTTCCAGTTACTAAAAGCGCTATAAGCTAAGCCGCCCAGTACCGCTGCACCGCCATAGGTTGCCGCTTTGCCAGCAAATTTTCGTGCGGATTTGTTACTTACTAATAAGGTCATTAAGCCACCCGCTGCAGCGCCTCCGGCTAATCCACCCGGAATTGCCCCCAATACTCCACCACCTTGCTGTGCGGTTTTGGGAGCATCGCCAGAAGCACCTAAAAACTGGTTAAGTAAATTGTTAATCATGCTAGTTTCTCCTCTTGCTTAGCTAGTCTTCTCCGTTAAGAAAACCAAGAATATGCAGCAAGCTAGTGAACAAATTGAAGATGGCAACAAACAACGAGGTTGTAGCCATAATGTAGTTGGTTTCTCCGCCATGAATGATGTTGCTGGTTTCATACAAAATTAGTCCCGACATCAACAGAACGAACATGGCCGATACACCTAAGGATAGCGCCGGAATGGCAAAGAAAATTGCGCCTAAACCGGCAAAGAAAGCCACAATAATGCCCACCATTAAAAAGCCGCCCATAAAGCTAAAGTCTTTTTTGCTGGTAATGGCATAAGCAGATAGCGATAGGAAGATCACCGCGGTAGCTACCATGGCTTGGCTAACAATCAGGCCGCCATTTGGCAGGCTTAAGTAAGCGGTAAGGATTGGCCCAAGGGTTAAGCCCATAAAGCCAGTTAGAGCAAAAATGCAAACTATGCCCCAAGCACTATTGCGCAGTTTCATGGTGGCAAACAGCAAGCCGAAGTAGCCCACCAAGGTGATAATGATACCGGGATGGGGCAGGTTCATTGCCATAGAAAATGCCGCGCTAGCACCACTAAACATAAGCGTCATAGAGAGCAAGGCATAAGTATTACGAATAACTTTATTGGTGGCTAATACGCTCTCGTTAACATGGTTAGGGGTATTGCTAATAGGGTGATTGTTCATCTTGTCACTCCTTCCTCAGCAGTGTTTGTTGGGTATTCGGTGAACTCTATAAATTCGCTATTTAGTGGATCGTTATCGTCTTCATCGCTCAAGCTGTAATAGTCGGCAACACTAATGTCGGGGGCCCGAAGTGCCTTATTGCGCCCCCGTGCTATACGCCGAGTTACCGAGCGACTGGCCCGGCTAGCTGCGCGGTCTATAGCAACATATATTTGAGCTTGAATGTCTTCTATCACCACATCGGCTTGGCCAGCTAACTTAACCAAAATTTGGCAGCGCTTGCCGTTTGCCCCGCTGCTCTCTTTGCTATCTGACAGCTTGACCGCAATGCGCATAATGTTGTTGTACTGCGACCCAAGTGCAAAGTTAATCCGTCTTTCGATGTAGGCTTGCAGTGGTTCATTCAGTGGAAAGTGTTGTGAATGCATATCAATTTTCATACTACCTGGCATGGTCTGCTCCTAAGCTGAATCAATACTTTGAATCACGAGTCACTACCTTAATGGGCTTTTATACTTAGGTATACTCGAATATACTTTCCTTATAGTTCGAAAAATACGAAGTGTTTGCTGTGATAAATTATAAACATCTGCATTATTTTTGGGTGGCTGCCAAGCAAGGCGGTATTGCTCGAGCCAGTGAATTACTGCATATCACGCCACAAACTATTAGCGGCCAGATAAGCTTGTTAGAGCAGCATTTTGGCAGCGCATTATTTAGCAAAGTGGGTCGAAATTTAGAACTAACCGAAACCGGCCGTTTGGCTCTTAGTTACGCCGACGAAATATTCACTTTAGGTGATGAACTCGAAGATAGCCTAAGGCAAGGTTCGGCAGAGCGCCCCCAATTGCTAAAAGTGGGCATCGCCGAAGTGGTTCCCAAAACCATTGCATACCGTCTGTTAGAGCCGGCCTACAACATGGGTGAGCCTTTACGCATGTTGTGTAAAGAAAACACCCTAGAGAGTTTGTTGGCAGAGCTAGCCCTAAACCGTTTGGATTTAGTGTTGGCGGATGGACCAGTGCCTCCTGGTTTAGGCGTGCGTGGTTTTAATCATGCTTTAGGGGAAAGTGGGGTAAGTTTTGTAGCCAGCCCAAGCATTGCTAAGTCTCTACAAGTTAACTTTCCGGCCTGCTTAGATGGTGCGCCATTGCTGATTCCAAGTGAAATAAACCTTATGCATGTACGACTATTGCAATGGTTTGATAAGCAGAATATCCACCCGCAAATTATGGGTGAGTTTGATGACAGCGCATTGATGAAAACCTTTGGCCAAGCCGGCGTGGGGGCGTTTATTGTGCCGACCGCCATTGCCGATGAAGTGGTGAATCAATATGGGGTTGAATTAATTGGCAGCATCCAAGACGTGCGAGAGCAGTTTTTTGCGATTACTGCCGAGCGCAGAATTGCCAATCCAGCAGTAGTGGCCATTACCGAGTCGGCGCGCGAATGGTTAGCGTAGTATTTTTAGCTAAGCCAACTTAGAGCGCTTTTGTGCTATGTGCTCCAAATTGATTAATTTGAGTTTGTTTGCTGCTTTACTAAACCGCTAAATCTTACTGGGTGATTTACACTTAAGCATATCTCTGTATACCTTAGGTTTATTGTATGTCGCGCCAAGTATTTCCCTTCTCTATTCTTCAAGGTGGCCAACCAAGTAAAGGGCTTGTTGAACTGAGCTTGCTTAACCCAAATACGCTTAGGGTGAAGGTTGCCCCTGATACTGAGAGTTTAAGCAAACAGCAAATGCTAAGTGAGCTGGTGGTGTTGCCGCAACCAACGGTTGACGCGCAATATAGTTCTGCCAAGCAAATGCGTAGCGAGCACTTGAGTATAGCGTTTAGCGAAAACGGCTTGAGCATTAGCACTGCCGAAGGCGAGCTGCTGCGCGTAGCGCAAACTGCTTTTAAGCAACAAGGTGATGATAGTGCGCTTAGTCAGCGCTTTGTTAGCTCTGGTGAACAAGCTTTTTATGGCTTAGGCCAATATCCTGATGGGATCTTTAATTACCAAGAGCAAAGTCGCGAGATTTGCCAATCTAATAAAGGTATAGCAGCCCCTTTGCTACTATCCACCAAAGGTTATGCAGTGCTATGGAACCAACTTGCTTTTACCCAGTTTACTAGCCAAGGAGAGGGCTTTAGTTTTAGCTCAGCCGCTGGAGAGTGCATAGAGTTTTACGTTATTTATGGCCCCGAATTTGACCAAATGATTCAGCATTATCGAAAGCTTACTGGCGCTGCACCGCTGTTTGGCCGTTGGGCTTATGGTTACTGGCAAAGCAAAGAACGTTACGTAAATGCCGCCGAGCTAGTTGCCACTGCTAAAACTTACCGCGATAAAAAAATTCCCATCGATAACATTGTGCAAGATTGGAAATACTGGGGAGATTTGGGCTGGAGCGCAATGCAGTTCGACGAGCAAGTGTTTGGCGATGCAGCCACAACCATTGCGCAACTTCATGATATGCACTTCAAACTCATGGTGTCGATTTGGCCAATTGTTGGCAAGGGCAGCCCAGTGTTTAAGGCTTTGTTAGAAAATGGCTATTTATTTGAAACCGAACATTGGGCCGATGGCCATATTTACGATGCTTATAGCCAAGGCGCGCGTGATATTTACTGGCAGCACCTAAAAGCCGGATTAATGGATCTAGGAGTTGATGCGTTGTGGATGGATGGCACCGAGCCAGAGTTTATCTCGACCCAAAATCCAAAAGATGGCGTGGAGTTTTGCCATCAGCAACGTGATACCGAGTTAGGCTCTTGGAAGCAGGTGCTAAATGGTTATTCCTTAATGACCACGCGAGGAGTTTATGAAGCGCAGCGCCAGCAAATTTTGCTAGGAGCAGAAGACAAACGTGTTTTCACTCTTAGTCGCTCCAGCTATTTAGGTCAGCAACGTTACGCCGCAGCTTGTTGGTCGGGAGACATTAGCGCCACTTGGCAAGTATTGCGTCAGCAAATCCCAGCAGGCTTAAACTTGTGTGCCGCAGGTCTACCTTATTGGACTACCGATATCGGTGGATTTTTTACCAGTGGTTTTGGTGCGAACTTCCCAGAAGGTGTAGACGATGACGCCTACAAAGAGCTCTATGTTCGCTGGTTCCAATATGGGGCTTTTTGTCCGCTATTTCGCTCTCACGGCGCCAATACACCGCGCGAAATCTATCAGTTTGGCGAGCCGGGAGATTGGGCCTTTGACGCCTTGTTAAAGTTCGACAAATTACGTTATCGCCTATTGCCTTATATCTATTCACAAGCATGGAATATTACTGAGCATGGCGGCACCATGATGCGTTTGTTGGCCTTTGATTTTAGGCAACAAGCACAGCTGCATAACATTAGCGATCAGTTTATGTTTGGCGACAGTTTGATGGTGTGCCCAGTTACCCAAGCTATGTTCCATCAACAAAGTTTGCAGCAACAGTTGATTGCTCCAGAGCATTTGCACACAGCGGAAGGCTTGCAAGGTATTAGCGAACAGCACTTTTCTGATGATCAATTCAAACAGCTGGTTGCTACGCAAGTGGTTGAAAGCATCGATGGCAACTGGGCAGGTGGCCCGCCAGCGGGTTTGCCATTAAGTGGTTATAGCGTACGTTGGCAAGGGCTGCTCACCGCGCCGGTCGATGGCGAGTACAACTGGCTGATTCATGCTAACGATGGGGTGCGTTTCTATTTAGACGGTAAGCTGTTGATTGATAGTTGGCAAACTCAGGTGCAGCTTAACCATAAAGCCAGTTGTCATTTAAAGGCAAATCAACAATATCAATTAGTGGTTGAGTATGCGCATTGGCAAGGTTCGTCAAAGTGTAGCTTAAGTTGGGATCATGCAGGCATTGCTCATCAGCAAACGCAGTTATACCCAGCTGAGCGAGAGGTGGTGCTACCTGCTGGCCTTGCTTGGTATAACTATTGGAACAAGCATTGTTATCAAGGTGGGCAAACTATTGCGATGGGCACGCCTATCGACATTATGCCCTTATTGGTGAAAGCCGGAGCCATTATTCCACATGGCCCTGACGTGCAGTATCACGATGAATTACCGAGTGACCCGCTTACCATTGAAGTGTACGCGGGTGAGGATGGCCGCTTTTGCTTGTATGAAGATGAGGGCGACAGTTATCGCTATGAGCAAGGGGCCTATAGCGAAATTGTGTTTGAGTGGGATAACAGTAAACGCTGTTTACATATTGCCAAACGCAGCGGCAGTTTTGCGGGTATGTTGCAACAACGTACTTTTAATGTTCACTTAATTAGCGCTTTTGATATTCAGCGACAAACCCTAGTTTATGTGGGAGAGGAGCAAAGCTTGCAGTTTTAAGTAAAGGAATTACTAGGGGCTGCTGATCTTTATTGGTGGTTTTGCAGCAATTTGTTAGCCATTTAGGCAAGGCAGTGAGCGTGAAGTTGAGAGGGCTCAATAATCGCTCGCTAACGCTGAATAAATGGCTAAGAAATGCTGCCCGGAGGGTGCAGATAAGCGAACGAAATTTCAACACCAAAGGTCAACAGGCACTAGTTTAGTGGCAAAACTGTGTAACAAGCTGGCGCTTAAATCAGCAAAATTATCTATAGATTGTTTTTAATAAACTAAACAATTACTTGGCTTATTCTCTATACTATTTAGCATCACTGAAGTGGCAGGGTAGCAACTTCAGTTCACTTTAATAACGTAGAGAACATGGATATGTTGAATCAAAAAACCTTTGAGCGTGGTGCAATGGAAGCCGCCATAAAAATAGGTTTACTATTTTTGCTAGCAGCATGGTGTATCGACATTGTGCGGCCCTTTATTACCCCAGTTATTTGGGCGATGATCTTGGCTGTAGCGCTTAACCCCCTGTATTTAAAACTCAAAAATGTGGTGGGTAAAGGTGGTGTAGCAGCCACCATTATTGTGCTGGTGTTTCTAGCCATAATTTTGGTACCTGGGGTTAAGGTGACTACTGCAGCAATCGACAGTTTAGCTGCTGTAGGTAAGCAAGTTCAGCAGGGCAGCTTTGAAATTCCCCCTCCTTCTAATTCAATCAAATCTTGGCCCTTAATTGGCGAAAAAGTTCATGCGCAGTGGTCCTTGGCTGCCAGTGATTTGCAGCGCTACTTAGGTACTTATGCAAGCCAAGTGGGGGATGTGGCTGGCAAGGTGATTGGTTTTGCTGGTGGGCTTATTGGCGGCCTGTTGATGTTTTGCTTCTCGGTAATTATTGCCGGAGTATTTATGGCAAACGGTGAAAAAGCGGTATTGGGAGCGCAATCGTTAGCAAATGCCTTGGCAGGTAAGTATGGTAGCTACTTAACCAATTTAGCCAGCAATACTATTCAAAGTGTGGCAAAAGGCGTGCTTGGTGTTGCGGTTATTCAAGCTACTTTGCTATCAATCGGCTTTTTTGCCGTAGGCGTACCGGGGGCGGCTGTATGGTCGGTATTGGTGCTGATTTTAGCCATTGCCCAGTTACCGCCTTTTTTAGTGGTATTGCCGGTGGTTATTTATGTTTTTAACCACGAGTCCACCGTGGTGGCTGGGATTTTTGCTGTATGGAGCATACTAGCGGGCTTTAGTGAAAATGTGCTCAAACCTTTATTGCTGGGGCGCGGCGTAGATGTGCCCATGCTGGTGATTTTGTTAGGTTCTTTAGGGGGTATGCTAATGTCTGGCTTTGTTGGGTTGTTCTTAGGAGCAGTAGTTCTAGCAGTTAGTTACCGCTTGTTAGTAGCATGGTTAGAGCTAAATTCTCAAGAGCAGGCAGATGCTAACGAATAAGTAGCAAAACAAAAATTAGCCTTAAGTAAAATAAATACGGAAATAAGAGAAACACGATGTCTGAACAAAATGAAGCCTCAGAAGCTGCGCCAAGCAACCCTTTACGTAAAAGTTCGTTGTTGGTATTTGCTCTGTGTATTTTGGTTTTTATTATTTATGTCGTGGGCGATAGAGTGACGCCCAATACCGACAATGCTCGAGTATTTGGTTTTGTGGTGCCGATTGCCGCCTCGGTATCGGGCAAGCTGGTTGAAGTGAATGTTACGAACAACCAGTTAGTTGAAAAAGGCCAGCCTTTGGCCAAGGTAGCCGAAGAAGAATACGTACTGGCGGTCACGCAAGCCGAAGCTGCATTGGAGTTAGCCGGGCAAGAAATTGGCGCAGGAACTGCTGGCGTTTCGGCTGCGCAAGCTCGCTTACTTGAAGCATCCACCTCTTATCAAGCGATTCTTACCGATGCTAATCGTTTGTTTGCCGTAGAAGACCAAAATGTAGTGCCGCAGCAAAACATTGACAGAGCGCGCAGCGATGTGGCCAAAGCTAAAGCTTCAGTAGCCAAGGCCAACGCAGAGTTGGAGCAAGCTAAACAAAATCTTGGGGTGAGCGGCGAAGATAACCCTAAGCTGCAATCCGCTTTAGCTAAGTTGGGCAAAGCCCGTTTGGATTTATCTAAAACCGTAATTGTTGCGCCTTCTGAGGGAGGGGTGACTAACTTACAGCTAGAAGCTGGTTATTACGCCAATAAAGGCCAACCGCTGATGACTTTTGTCACCACCAAAGAGGTGTGGATTGAGGCCTACATGCGAGAAAACAATATTGCCAATATTAAAGCGGGCGACCTGGTGGAAATAGCCCTAGATATTGCACCAGGCAAAATCTTCAAAGGCGAGGTGGTGTCAATTGGGTTTGCAGTTAATTATGGTCAATCTAACAACTTAGGTGTGCTACCTACTATTCCGCAAACCGCCGGTTGGTTGCGAGATCCGCAGCGCTTTCCGGTAATAATCAAATTCTCTGATGATACTGCCCATGGCTTACGACGAATTGGTGCACAAGCAGATGTAACGATATATACCGAAGGCACCTTCATTATGAAAGCGTTGGCTAAGCTGGCCTTAAGGGTTAAAAGCTGGTTCTCTTATGTCTACTAAGGCCTTAAGCTCGCGGCTTGCTAATCCTCTAAAAGCGCATATGTTGCGCTTTAGCTTAGTGAGTGCCTTGGTACTGGTGCTGGCGGTAAGTCTAGAGTGGAGTATGTCATTTGTTACTGCCATTTTTACCGCTCAGTTGTTATTGCCTGGCAAGCCCCCGTTAAACTTGGCCTTAATTAAAACCTTAGCGCTAGCGGTATTAAGCTGTTTTCTGGTGGGGCTTGGGGTTGTGCTTATTGCCCAGCCTTATCCATTGCTGCTGTTTATTATTCTTGCTTGGTGTTTGTTTTTTGTATTTTACCGAGCCAGTACTGGTTTAAATGAGTTAGTGGTTCTATTTCTGTTGGTGGCGCTGATCGCATTGCCGATGTTGGCCAGTGCTAGCAGAGCAGCAGCGTCCAGTTTTGTTGTCGACTTTATGCTGGCCTTTGTTTTGGCCTTGTTGATAGTGGCCTTTGTGCATTGGCTGATACCAGTGAAAGACGACTTCCATCAAGGAGCAGAAAAGCAGCAAGCGCCGATTCTAAAACATCAAGATGCCTGCCGTCAGGCAGTGGTTAGCACCATCGTTATACTGCCACTTATTATCTACTTCTTTGCTTTTGATAAACTCAGTGATTTGCTGGTGGTTATTTTTGTGGCTATTTTGGCGCAAAACCCCGAGTTAACCAAAGGCGCAAAAGCCAGTATAGGAATTATTTTCACCAACATTGTAGGTGGGTTAATTGCTGTGCTGGTATTTAATTTATTGGTTGCAGTGCCGCAGTTTAGTTTTATGGCGCTGCTAATTACCCTTAGTTTTATGCTGATCGCCCAAGCTATTTACCTGCATCCTAAAGGCGCGATAGTAGCAGCTGGCCTATCGGCTTATATCATTATATTGGGCAGTACTATTGGCAGTGATGGCGGCTTAGCAACCACTAAGTTTTATGCGCGTATCTTCCAGTTAAGCATGGTGGGTTTGTATGTGGTGGGCAGTTTTTACTTAGTGCATAAGTTGGCTTGGCTTAAGCCGAATGAATGAGGTTTAACTAAAAACGCCGCTTAGGGTAAGCGGCGTTTTTGATTTTATTTAAAGCGTCTTGCCACCAAGCTAAAACAGGCTAGTGCAAATAGGGCAATGCTGCCAGGCTCGGGAACCGAGAAGCGAATGTTATCGATAGCGCCAGAGCCGTTTAAGTGAATACGCATTGAGGCTACCTCGGCTACTGCAAAATCCAAGCGGTCCCAAGTATTGTCGCCGCCGGTATGCGGAGTGTAGAAATCAGTTGGGAAAATTTCGTTGTTTTGCGCATCAAACAAGTGAATGGCATTTTGTGCTGTGTAGCCATTCTCTGCCAGCTCAATGTCAAAAAAGTCGATACTCTCAAGGTATACCGAACTTGAGAATTTAATGGTGAAGTAACCTGCAGGACGACGCCCTTCGTCATCTGGGTTGTTACAAATAAGGCCATTACACGAGTTTGGGTTCTCATGAATAATGAGTACATTGCCAGGATTAGCAATACCTAAATTGGGTTGGTTAATATTGCTAAAAGGCGACTCTAAATCTGGGTCTTGAGTATTGATAAGGCTGGTATCAAAAGCGACGGCCAAATTGTTTTGGCCTAAACGTACATTGGTTCCATCTATGCTAACACCATGACTTAACTGGTATTGACCATTAACAATTTCACCGTTGGCCAGTTCATCAAAAGTAATCACACTGGCTTGGCTAACAAAAGTGGTAAGTAAGCCTACAACGGCGAATAATACATGTTTGCGGTTCAAAACAATCTTCCTTGATATAAATGGTTCGACCAGTTCTAGGCAATTACTCTACCAAACTCGCAAGTCCATGGCCAGTAACACTTTTCTTACTGTTTTTATTAACAATAAATACTGGGTGTAAAGAATACTGACGAATTAATCGCTGCTTTTGAGGTAATAAGTGGAGTTAATACTAAAGTGCTTGCTGGTTTAACAAAGAGGGAGTTGTTGTATTGAGTAATTCACGCCTTTAAATTGAGTAGGTACACGTAAAACTCTTACCGATTCGCTATCGAAAGCTAAGGTTTTCCAATAGCAACTAAAGCGCCGATTGTTTATCAAAGCTAGATCGGCGAAAATACCCGCCAATTACGATTAACTAAACGCTGGGTGATTGTGCTGTTTCGGCCAAATTGCCGCTTTGCTGCATCCTCGCGTTACCAAATTAGAAGAATTGATTCGATGTCTAACGCTTCACTCTTGCAAGATATTGCTAGCCGAAGAACCTTTGCAATTATCTCTCACCCGGATGCGGGTAAAACCACCATTACTGAAAAAGTATTGTTATTCGGAAACGCGATTCAAAAAGCCGGTACAGTGAAAGGTCGCGGTAACGCTACCCACGCTAAATCTGACTGGATGGAAATGGAGAAAGAGCGTGGTATCTCGGTTACCACCTCGGTGATGCAGTTCCCGTTTAACGATTGTATTGTTAACCTACTAGATACTCCCGGACACGAAGACTTCTCGGAAGATACTTACCGTACCCTAACTGCAGTTGACTCCTGTTTGATGGTGATTGACGCGGCGAAAGGTGTAGAAGATCGTACCCGTAAATTAATGGAAGTCACTCGCCTACGAGATACGCCTATTGTTACCTTTATGAACAAATTGGATCGCGATATTCGTGACCCAATGGAAGTAATGGATGAAGTAGAGAGCGAACTTAACATGATGTGCGCACCTATTACTTGGCCAATTGGCTGCGGTAAATTGTTTAAAGGTGTTTACCACATTCTTAAAGATGAAGTGATTCTTTACCAAACTGGTAAAGGCCATACCATTCAAGACCAACAAATCATCAGAGGTTTAGATAACCCCGAAATAGATGCCGCCGTAGGCGATGAGCTTGCCGAAACCTTGCGTGATGAGCTTGAGCTGGTGCTAGGTGCGTCTAACGAGTTTGACCTTGAACTGTTTTTAAGCGGTGAATTAACACCTGTGTATTTTGGTACCGCACTGGGTAACTTTGGTGTAGACCATATGTTAGAAGGCCTAACTAATTGGGCTCCAGCACCTAAGCCACGTGCTACTGATATAGGTGAGGTTACCGCTTCTGATGATAGCTTCTCGGGTTTTGTATTTAAGATCCAAGCGAATATGGATCCTAAACACCGCGACCGTATTGCCTTTATGCGCATTGTGTCTGGTGAATACAATAAAGGCATGAAAATGCGTCATGTACGCTTAGGTAAAGATGTAAGCATTTCTGATGCAGTAACCTTTATGGCAGGCGACCGCGCCGCTGCTGAAAAAGCGATTGCTGGCGACATTATCGGTTTACACAACCACGGCACCATTCAAATTGGGGATACTTTTACTCAAGGCCAAGCCATGAAGTTTACCGGTATTCCTAACTTTGCTCCGGAAATGTTCCGCCGTATTCGACTAAAAGATCCTTTGAAGCAAAAGCAATTGCTTAAGGGATTGATTCAATTATCTGAAGAAGGTGCTGTGCAGTTATTCCGCCCTATGCGTAACAATGACCTAATTGTTGGCGCAGTAGGTGTGCTGCAGTTTGATGTGGTGGTACATCGCTTACGCACTGAATATAAAGTAGAAGCTGTTTACGAGGGCATTAGCCTTGCCACTGCGCGTTGGTGCGCTAGCGACGATTCTAAGAAGTTTGAAGAGTTTAAGAAGAAAGCTCACGATAATTTAGCTTTAGATGGCGGCGACAACTTAACTTATTTAGCGCCTACAATGGTTAACTTAAACCTCGCCACCGAGCGTTACCCAGACGTTAAGTTTATGCAAACTCGCGAACACTAAGCCGCTTTTAAGCTAGTTTTATCGCCATAAAAAAAAGGTCGCATAAAGCGACCTTTTTTGTTGCTAGTAGTAAGGTTCTATTCGCGCTCTTTGGTGTAAGGAACACCAATCGCTTTTGGCGCGATAGCTTTACCGATAAAGCCTGCCAGTAAGAACACGGTAAGTACGTATGGTATCGCTTCAATGGCTTGCACTGGAATCGCGAAGTCGCCAATGGAGACGCCTTGTAAACGTATTGCCATGGCATCCAAGAAACCAAACAGTAAACATGCAGCCAATGCGGTAAATGGTCGCCACTTGCCAAAAATCAACGCAGCTAACGCCATGTAACCTTTACCGGCACTCATGTTGGGAATGAACTGGGCAGTTTGCGCCACCGACAAGTACACGCCACCAATGCCGACCAGTAAGCCACAGATAATCACCGCGCTGTAACGCATTCTCACTACTGAGATACCCGCTGTATCAACCGCTGCTGGTGATTCACCCACCGCTCGTAAACGTAATCCAAAGCGGGTTTTAAACATTACATACCACGCTAAAGGCACGGTTATGATTAGCAAATACACCAAGGCCGAGTGGCCGCTAATCAGCTCTGAATACAACAAACCAATCACTGGCACATCGGCCATTGCTTCAGCACCCGGCAATTGAATAGGCGCGAAGCGGGCATCGCCACTTAAGGCGGGGGTTTGACCGCCTTGGTGAAACCAGTGACGCCCAAGGGTCACCGTTAAACCAGCCGCTAAAATGTTAATCGCCATACCACTTACTACATGATCACCACGGTGAGTGATGGTGGCAAAGCCGTGTAAAAGCGCTAATAGTACCGAGATGCCAATACCTGCTAGTAAACCTAACCAAGCCGAGCCCGTTACATGCGCTGTTGCAGCACCAACAAATGCTGCAGCGAGCAACTTGCCTTCTAAGGCAATATTCACAATACCCGAGCGCTCACAGAACATACCGGCCAGCGAAGCGAAGATAAGCGGCGTCGCAACCCGTATGGTGGCGTCTAACATTAAGATAATTGTTTCAAACATCTTAAGCGACTCCTTCTGATGGGCTTGCTTTTTTAGCAAAAAGCTTGAGGTAAGTACGTTCAAGTGATGGCTTAAACATGTGCTCTAACGCGCCTGAGAATAGAATCACCAAACCTTGAAGAACAACAACGATGTTACGGTCTACACCGTACTCAAAACTTAACTCTGCGCCACCTTGGTATAAGAAACCAAATAGTAAGCTGGCGAGTAATACACCGAGAGGGTGGTTGCGGCCCATCAGTGCTACAGCAATACCGGTAAAGCCAAAGCCTTCAACAAAGTTTAATTTGATTTGGTGTAGTTCACCTTGCAGTACGTTAAGGCCAAAGAAGCCGGCCAGCATGCCTGATATCAGCATCGCAATAATCACGATTTTAACGTAGCTAATACCTGCATAAGTGGCAGCGCTAGGGTTAGAACCTACCGAGCGTATTTCGTAGCCCCAGCGCGTATGCCAAATAAATAACCACAGCAACAAACAGCACAGTAAGGCGAAAATGAAGCTTAAATTGAGCGGGCTCGCAGACATGCTCACACCCACCCAGCTAAGCATTTCATGCATTTTTGGTAGCCAAGAAGACGCCGCAAAAACTCGGCTTTCGGTGGCCATTGTGGTCTCAGGTTTAAGAATATCAACCAGTAAATAGGCCATTAATGAGGCTGCAATAAAGTTGAACATGATGGTGGTGATTACGATGTGTGAACCACGCTTGGCTTGTAAGTAAGCAGGGATAAACGCCCAAGCTGCACCAAATAAACCTCCCACTACAATGGCGACAGGGAATACCACATACCAAGGCGCAAACTCGCCTAAGGTTAAGCAGACTAAACCAACCCCTAAGCCACCAATATAGGCTTGACCTTCGCCACCAATATTAAATAAACCAGCGTGAAAGGCGATGGCCACGGCTAAACCGGTAAAGATAAATCCAGTGGTGTAATACAAGGTATAACCAATGCCTTCGGCATAGCCAAACGCGCCGGTCCACATCACTTTAATCGCATCGATGGGTGATATGTCGATATACATGAACAGCAAGGCCGACACTAAAAATGCGGCAAACACGTTGATTGCAGGTAATAGGGCAACGCTGACCCATGCAGGTACCTGAGCTTGGCTCATAATTCACCTCCCTGCGCGGTGTTTTTTATATGCTCTGGCACTATGTTGGCCATCATTAATCCTAAGGTTTGTTCATCCGCTTGTTCAGCGCTAACTTCACCTACAATCGCGCCATCAAAGACCACAATGATTCGATCGGCTAAGTTGACAATTTCATCTAACTCAACCGAGACCAGCAATACTGCTTTACCTGCGTCACGCGAGTGGATGATTTGTTGGTGAATGTATTCGATAGCACCAATGTCTACGCCACGGGTAGGTTGGCCAACCAGAAGAATGTCTGGGTCTTGTTCCATCTCGCGAGCAATCACCAACTTTTGTTGGTTGCCTCCCGAGAAGTTGGCGGTTTTTAAGCTGGTATCTGCTGGGCGAACGTCCCACTTTTCCATGCTTTGTTGACAGCCCTGTTCAATCGCTTGCTTGTCTTGCAATACCCCTTTGTTGTATTGCTCGAGGTGGTGATAACCGAGTATATAAGCTTCTTTGGCGGCAAATTTATTGATAAGCCCTTGCTTGTGTCGGTCTTCAGGAATGTGGCCTACGCCAATGGACCTAATGCTGCGCGGATTGTAATGGCTTTCGGCGTCAATGGTATGTCCGTTTAACGTCATGCTGCCGCTGCTTGGGGTGATAATGCCGCTTAATAAGCTAAGAATTTCTGACTGACCATTGCCGGATACTCCAGCAATACCCACGATTTCTCCTGCGCGAACATTAAACGAGATATCTTTTACGCGTTTAACACCGGCACTATCTATGTAACTAAGCTTGTTCACTTCAATTAAAGGCGCTTGTGGTTTCGCTTCACCGCGCTCTACTTGCAGCAATACCTTGCGGCCTACCATTAGCTCTGCAAGTTGCTCTTGATTGGTTTCAGCTGTTACTACATGTTCAACCATTGCTCCCTGTCGCATCACCGATACATTGTCGGTAATGGCTAATACTTCACGAAGCTTATGGGTGATAATCATGATGGTGGTGCCTTGCTCACGTAACTTACCTAAAATGGTAAACAAGTGATCGGCTTCTTGCGGCGTGAGTACCCCTGTGGGTTCATCCAAAATGAGAATTTTGGCACCACGATATAAGGCTTTTAAGATCTCTACACGTTGCTGCAAACCTACCGCTAGCTCACCAACTATAGCGTCTAGTGGCACATCTAAACCGTAGTCTTTGGCTAGTTGCTTAAGCTTCTTACGCGCTGCGCTTAAACTGTCTTCAAGCTTCCAGCCGTCTTCTGCACCAAGAACGATGTTTTCTAGCACAGTAAAGGTATCCACTAACATGAAGTGCTGGTGCACCATGCCAATACCCGCCTTGATGGCTTCTTGAGAGTTATGTGGTTGGTAATGCTGGCCATGTACCTGCATAGAGCCAGAGTCGGCATGATAGAAGCCGTAAATAATACTCATTAGGGTGGATTTACCGGCGCCATTTTCGCCAATAATTCCATGAATTGTGCCTTTAGGAATGGCAAGGTCGATACTGCGATTGGCATGAACGCTGCCAAAGCGCTTATCGATTTTTTCCAGTTTAATGGCAAAATCAGCTGCGTGAATCAATTTCGATTTCCATTTCTAGCCAGTAAAAATACGCCAACTCGAGGTTGGCGCGTATTTTTAGCATTTAGTAGTTACAGGTGTTGTCCGACATGTAGTCATGAACAGTAATTTTGCCAGAAATAATATCGGCTTTAATTCCGTCTACGTATGCTTTCAATTCTGGAGTGATTAATGAAGCATTGTGCTCGTCTTGCGCCCAATCAACAGAATCTTCCTTAAGACCTAAGGCTTTAATACCTGGCTGCCAAGTACCGTCCATGCCTTCTTCCCAAGTGCTGTAAGCAACGGCGCCCACTTTCTTAACCATTGAGGTCAACATAGTGCCTGGCTGTAAGTGGTTTTGGTTTGAATCAACACCAATGGCATATTTGCCTGCATCTTTAGCGGCTTGGTAAACACCTAAACCGGTTCCGCCTGCTGCAGCATAGATAACGTCAGCACCTTGAGAAAACTGAGATTTAGCTAGCTCTGAGCCTTTAGCTGGATCGGCAAAAGCAGCTGGCGTAGAGCCGGTCATGTTTTGCAGTACTTTGGTGTCGGCATTGGCATAAACCGCACCTTGCTCATAGCCACAAGCAAATTTACGAATAAGCGGGATATCCATACCGCCTACAAAACCAACGGTATTGGTTTTAGATACCTTGGCTGCTAATGCGCCAACTAAGAAAGAGCCTTCGTGTTCTTTAAATACCACCGATTGAACGTTGGGTTTATCAATCACCATGTCGATAATGGTGAACTGAGTATCAGGGTATTCGGCTGCTACTTTCTCAACGGCTGATGCCATGTTAAAGCCTACCGCAACAATTGGGCTGAATCCGCGACCTGCTAAACGGCGTAAACCTTGTTCGCGTTGCGCTTCATTCTGTGGTTCAAATTCGCGTACATCAACGCCTTTTTCTTTTTTAAATACTTCTACGCCATTGCGAAAAACAGCTTCATTGAATGATTTATCAAATTTGCCGGCAGTATCATAAACAACGGCTGGTTTAGCGGCTAACGCACTAAAAGAGGCAACTGCTAAAGCTGCAGCTGTAAGGTTGGTTGTGAATGTTTTCACGTCAAACTCCCTGTTTTTTATTGAAATATTTTATCTAGTTCGGTCAGCGTTACTGGAACAGGCCCAAGCAGTACACTTGCGTAAATGGCGAAGCTCACAGCCGATGTATTCATTGTTGATGAAGTGCATTTATCCAAGGATAGTAAACACCTACTTAAACTTACTAAGTGTAATCTACTATTGGGAATGTGTTGCACCATCGAGCATGACTTACTAGATATTGTCGGTGTCGCGTTTCGAATACTAACTATTTTCCCTGTAACCACTCTTTATATACAGTGATCCATTGGTAGAGTAGGATTAAGAATTACTGAATTCAATACGCTATTCTCAGTATTTATCTTAATTTGTTGGCTATTTAAGACATATTACCTATATATGTGGGTAAAATTGCTATAAGTGACATGAAGCTCAGCAGAAGAGGTGGTCTATGGTTGCTCGAATAATCAGGCTTTTTCGCCACTATATCGCTTGTTACGATAGTTGGCTCCATAAAAATGGTTTGGACAAACCTTGTCGAAGTTGCATTCCTCAAGAGCACCCTAAACAGGACAAAGGCGAGTAATGGCCTGGTTTGATACCCATTGTCACTTGGACTTCGCGCCATTTAAGCAGGATTTACCCAGTTACTTAGCAGAGTTCAAACGCTGCAATATACAAGGCTGCGTAGTACCTGCTGTGGGCCCAGAAAACTGGCAAACCGTAGTCGACCTATCTTCCCTAAAAATGTTGAAAATTGCCCTGGGTTACCATCCATGCTTTTTAGATAAAAATGCCTTGCAGGGAGAACCTGAGTTATTGCTCGGCGAACTAGAGGCTTTAGGCCAAATAGTGCAACAGTATCGAGAGCGGCTTAGTGCATGGGGAGAGTGTGGTTTAGACGGTCGTTTCCCCGAAACCAACGCCCATCAAGAGTTTGCCTTTAATTGGCAAATAAAGGCGGCCCAACAACAAGCTTTGCCCTTACTTATCCATTCGGTGCGACTGCATGATCGCGTTGCTCATCTACTCAAACAAGCTCAGTTTGACCAAGGTGGGATTATTCACGGTTTTAGTGGCAGCTATGTACAAGCTAGCCGCTTTGTTGATTTGGGTTTTAAAATTGGCGTAGGTGGCACCATTACTTGGCCGCGTTCGGAAAAAACGCGCAAGGCCTTAAAGCGCCTACCGCTAGATGCTTTAGTGCTAGAAACCGACGCACCAGATATGCCTTTGTTTGAGATGCAACAACAGCACAATACGCCACTTAATCTCTCAGTTATTTTTGAGCAATTAGCAGCACTGCGCAGCGAATCATCTCAAGAGCTTGAGCAGCGCCTATGGGACAACAGCCTACAAGTTTTAAGAATAGAATCTTAAAGCTCTATGGCTTTGCCGGCGAATAGATACTTAAGCTAGTTAGCAAGCCTACTAAGGTTTAAGCCTTAAATTTGTCGATATGGTCGGCATTAACGGCGGCGACGGCTGCACTTACTAGAGTGGTTCCACTTAGTGGTTGTTCACTAGCGCCTAGTCGCATGGCGGGTGTCTCTCCGTTTTGGTCGGTGATGACGTAGTTAAATAGGGCGCGATTAATTTCAAATAAGGCGTCAACCGAGCTGGCGCTTTTTAGCTGCTTCGACATGTTTTGCTCAAGGTGTTCAAAGAAGTTCTGGCAAGCTTGCGGACGAGGTAAGTCGATGGGAGCGGGGACTTGCTGGCCTGAGCTAATGCCACAAAACGCACCAAAAGGCGCTGGATACCAGCGGTCATTCCACCAACCTACTTTGTTACCTGCAGCGCCCATATCTGATTGAGTACGAGGATGCTGATAGATGTAATACACATCGGCAGATTTCTCTCGTATTTGTTCAACACAGCTCATAAGAGCGGCACCGCGGATACTGCTTTCGTGTTCGATATAGTGGTGAAAATGTTCGACTTTGTGGGTAAATCCGGATAAAAGTTGAAAGTGTGCGTAAGCACAAATTGCCGGTTGAATAATTTGAGTACCGCGCAGATGCGAGGTGGGACCGTAGTGTAAATCTTCAAAGTGATAACGGTTCAGAGTAAGCTGATAACGGCGCTTTAAGGCCTCTACAATGGGACTATCTTGCAGTGCTGGTAGCCTCGTAGACGCTTGTTGCTGATAGTAAACCGAATCATTAAGCTGCAATTGCGTTTGGTTATGGGTATGCAGCAATACGTAACCTGATTGCGCCTCGCTAGAGCACAGCGCCCAAACACGTTTTTGTTCGGAAAACTCATGCACATTGCTTTCGGTATGAATCGCTAAAAACTGGCGTTTGAGAGCCATTACCTCTTGCTGGCGCGAATAAAACCGTAAACAGTGAAATAGGCGCTGTAGCAGTTGGTAATAGATTTTTGGCGCAATGTTCAGTTGCTGCATTATTTTCTGTGGGCTGTGGCCTAAGCTTAGAGAATTGAATAAACGGCACAGTTGTTCATTGCCTTTCACGTGTACTTGGGTAAAGACGCTTTGGCATTTTCGGCATTGGTAACGTTGGCTGTTAGCACCGGTTTTTCCGTAGCGTTTAACGCCGGTAGTTGGGCCTAGGAAGAAGCCAGGTTCGCAATTGCTGCAACCACAAGGGGCCTTGCTTAGGTGTAGTTTGGTGCGTTCTTCAACAATCAAGTTTACGCTGTGGCTGTCAACGAGAGGCGGGTAACTACCACACGCTTTGCAATGCAAAGCGGGATAACCCAATTGATGACTTTCGGCTAAATAGTCTGAGCTTTCGGTTAATCCAAAATTGGGGCAGCGGCAATTCTTACAGCAGTTAAACCGTTGTCTGTAGGCGAATTTTTGTTCTTTTTCAGGTTCAAGTGCTGCTGTCACTTTGTATTCCTTTTCAACATATTTAGTAACTAACTCTAGTTTGACTAATCTTTGACTATTGTCCCGTGATCAGTCTCACGATTTTTAACAACTTAGAAACTTAAACTGCCAGCCATGAACTGAGGGGCAAAACAGCAATGGCGCTGTGCCTTTAGCAAGTTCCCACGTATTTAAAGGACGAAAGAAAATGTACGAAGTTATTATTGCCTTAATTACTGGCGCGGTGGTTGGCGTGGTTTTTAGTGCTATTAAACTGCCACTACCTGCTCCGCCGGTGCTATCGGGCATCATTGGTATTTTGGGTATCTATTTGGGAGGCATGGCCTACCAAAATGTCTTGGAACGTTTTTTTTCGTAACAAATTCGTTAAGCAACTTGGCTAATCGTTTAGGTATAAGATTTGATATTTCCTATAGTTTGCTTAGTAAGGTTGTGAATCGATAGTCGCCTTAGGAAGAAGTATGGCATAAACACATTTGGTAAGTAAGGTCTCTGAAACGGCTAATAAGTCGATTAGATTTGATCTAGTTATCATTTAGGCCAAAAACCCTAGGTATGATCGCCGGCAGTAGAATCCATTGCAGCTCAGCCGGCATTAAGGTAGTTACCTGATCAGATAGTTGAATGTAATGGAATACTAAACAGACACGTTGTAGAAGGCTTCTTGTGCTGGTGGCAAGAAGATAGAAACGATGTAAGTTTCACAAAAAATATAATTAAACATTAGGGACACGTATGAACAGTACAGTAATGAGCTTGGTCGGCGTACTCGCGCTACTGGGGATTGCATTCTTGCTTTCCGATAACAAAAAACGAATTAACAAACGTACCGTATTGGGAGCTTTTGCTATCCAAGCTGGATTTGGTGCCTTTGTACTTTACCTTCCATTTGGCCAAGACGTGCTAGCTGCTGTTTCAGGTGGTGTTCAATCGGTGATTGACAGTGCCCAAGCGGGTATTAACTTTTTGTTTGGTGGCTTAGGCACTGATGCAATGTTTGGTAACGGTGTTGGCTTTGTATTTGCCATTCGTGTATTGCCTATTATTGTATTCTTCTCTTCACTCATCGCGGTACTTTACTACCTTGGCATTATGCAGAAGATCATCTTGGTAATTGGTGGTGCTCTACAAAAAGCATTAGGCACTAGCCGCCCAGAGTCTATGTCTGCTACTGCCAATATCTTTGTTGGTCAAACCGAAGCGCCAATTGTGGTTAAACCTTTCATTCCTAAAATGAGCGAGTCTGAGTTGTTTGCCATTATGGTTGGTGGTTTGGCTTCGGTTGCAGGTTCTGTATTAGCGGGTTACGCGGGTTTAGGTGTAGAGCTTAAGTACTTGATTGCTGCTTCATTTATGGCAGCACCTGGTGGCCTATTGATGGCTAAAATCATCAAGCCTGAAACTAATGCTTCTGAGCAAGATATGGACGCTACTTTAGCCGAAGAAGATCGCCCAGCTAACGTTATCGACGCTGCAGCAAGTGGTGCTTCTACCGGTTTGCACTTAGCACTTAACGTAGGTGCAATGCTACTTGCCTTCATTGGTTTGATTGCGTTGCTAAACGGCATGGTTGGTGGCATCGGTGGCTGGTTTGGTGTTGAAGACCTAACCATTGAACTTATTTTAGGTTACATCTTCGCACCGGTTGCTTGGATTATTGGTGTGCCTTGGGCAGAGGCCATTCAAGCGGGTAGCTTTATTGGTCAAAAGCTTATCGTTAACGAATTTGTTGCTTACATTAACTTTGTTGATATTCGCGAAACACTATCAGAGCACACTCAAGTAATTGTTACTTTTGCACTATGTGGTTTTGCTAACCTATCATCAATTGCAATTTTATTAGGTGGCTTAGGTAGCATGGCGCCATCACGCCGTGGTGATATTGCTCGCCTAGGTCTTAAAGCTGTAGCGGCTGCATCATTAGCTAACTTAATGAGTGCTGCACTTGCTGGTTTCTTCTTCAGCCTGCTATAAGCTAGTAAGGCTTCTTGGCAATATGCCAAGAAGCCTCTATTTCAGTTCAATCTATTGCTGCTCTGGCATTAGGTTTAATCTTAAACTTTGAGGAATAGTTATGTCTCAGTCTCTTACTGCTGTGGCGCGTCAAGCCCTTTCTTTAATGGACCTCACTACTCTTAACGATGACGATACTCGCGAGAGTGTGGCGGCTTTATGTGCTCAAGCTAAATCGGCTCAAGGCCAAGTTGCGGCTATTTGTATTTATCCACGCTTCATTCCATTTGCTCGTAAGGTATTGGCCGAACACGATGCTAGTGATGTGAAAATTGCTACTGTGACTAACTTCCCTTTAGGTGAAGATGATGTGGAGTTGGCTGTAGCTGAAACGAAGGCTGCTGTAGCCTATGGCGCAGACGAAGTAGACGTTGTATTCCCATGGCGTGCCTTAATGGCCGGCAATGAGCAAGTGGGCTTTGATCTAGTTAAAGCCTGTAAAGCTGCCTGTGGCGAGATAAAGCTGAAAGTAATTATTGAAAGTGGCGAATTAAACAGCCCAGAACTGATTGCTAAAGCCAGTGAGTTGTCGATTAAAGCGGGCGCAGACTTTATTAAAACCTCTACCGGTAAAGTACCAGTAAATGCCACGCCAGAAGCGGCAGAAATCATGCTAAAAGCGATTGCTGAATTTAACCCAGATTGTGGCTTTAAAGCCGCAGGTGGAGTTAAAAGTGCCGAACAAGCGAAAATTTACCTAGATCTTGCGACTAAAACACTTGGCGACGATTGGTTAAGCCAAGCGCATTTCCGTTTTGGCGCATCAAGTTTATTGGCTGCATTGCAAGCCACTATATCAGGTGATGAGAACGCTCAAGCTGGCGCTGGTTATTAGTTAATTCTTCGATAAGAGTTAAGGAATGCTCATGTTGTTACCCCAAGAAATTATTCGACGTAAACGTGATGGCCAAGCGCTGTCGCTGGAAGAAATCCAGTTTATGGTTGACGGTATTACCAACGGCCAACTAAGTGATAGCCAAATTGGCGCTTTTGCCATGGCGGTTTACTTCAACAGTATGAATGGTACCGAGGCTACCGCGCTAACCTGTGCAATGCGTGATTCAGGGCAAGTGCTTAACTGGGATCATCTTAATTTGCCTGGGCCTGTAGTGGATAAACATTCTACTGGTGGCGTGGGTGATTTAACGTCGTTACTCTTGGGGCCAATGGTAGCTGCATGTGGTGGCCATGTTCCGATGATTTCGGGGCGTGGATTAGGCCACACTGGCGGTACCTTAGACAAATTAGAAGCTATTCCTAATTACTCTATCAGCCCCACATCGCAGCAGTTTGAAAGCATTGTGAAGGATGTGGGTATTGCGATTATTGGCCAAACCGGTGAGTTGGCTCCAGCCGACAAACGCTTATATGGCATTCGTGATGTGACCGCTACGGTAGAGTCTATCCCGTTAATTACAGCTTCTATCTTGAGCAAAAAACTTGCCTCGGGCTTAGAAGCGTTAGTGATGGATGTAAAAGCTGGCAGTGGCGCATTTATGCCTAACTTTGCCCAGTCGAAAGCCTTGGCCGAAAGCATTGTAGAAGTGGCTAATGCTGCGGGAGTTAAATGCTGCGCCTTGTTAACCGATATGAACCAGCCTTTAGCACCCAGCGCAGGTAACGCGGTAGAAATTGCTGAAACCTTGCGTTATTTAAAAGGTGATACTTCAGCGCATCGCTTACATCAGGTAACAAAGGCTTTAGCTAGTGAAATGCTGCTATCTAGCGGTTTAGCCAGCTCTCAACAAGAGGCCGAGGGTAAACTTGCCGCTAGCATTAGCTCTGGTGCAGCCCTAGAGCGTTTTGCCAAAATGGTGAGTGCTTTAGGTGGGCCAAGTGATTTTGTTGAGCGCAGCGAACATTACCTGCCTCAAGCTAAGGTTGTGAAGCCAGTAGCCGCAAAACAAAGCGGCATGGTTAAGCAACTAGATTGCCGAGAGTTGGGCATGGCGGTAGTAGGCTTAGGTGGCGGTAGAAGTGTGCCGGGAGCCGCCATTGATCACAGCGTGGGCATTAGTGAACTAGTAGAGTTAGGCGATGTGGTAGACAAGGGACAAAACTTGTTGATGATGCATGCCAACGACGAAGATGCTTGGCAAGCAGCGGCAAAACAAATTCAACAGGCGATTAAACTCGACGAACCTAGCTCAGCGCAGGCCGATGTAAACCCTGTTTATCAGCGTATTGGTCCTTGTTAAGGAGACCCCTATGAAACGTGCAATTATATTAATGCTAGATTCCTTTGGCATTGGTGCCAGTGATGATGCCGAAAAGTTTGGCGATCAAGGTGCTAATACCATGCTGCACATTGCCGAGCAGTGTGCCCAAGGAAATGCCGATAAAGGCCGTAGTGGCCCGCTAACAATTCCTAACTTAAATCGATTAGGTTTGGGCCAAGCCTGCGGCGAAAGTGGTGGAGTATTTCCGCCAGGATTAGACGCTCAGGTTCAGCCTATTGGCAACTATGGTTATGCCGCCGAAATGTCTAGCGGTAAAGACACGCCAAGTGGTCACTGGGAAATTGCTGGCGTACCAGTATTGTTTGATTGGGGCTACTTTAGCGAGCCTGAAAATAGCTTCCCGCAAAGCTTGCTTGACGAGTTAGTTAAGCGTGCAGATTTACCGGGCTACCTTGGTAATTGCCATGCATCGGGCACCGAAGTGCTGGAGCGTTTAGGTGAAGAACATATGGCTAGCGGTAAGCCGATTTTTTACACCTCTGCCGACAGTGTATTTCAAATCGCCGCTCATGAAGAAACATTTGGTTTAGAGCGTTTGCTTAAGCTGTGTGAAATTGCTCGTGAGCTAGTGGACCCTTACAACATTGGCCGGGTGATTGCGCGTCCATTTGTGGGCAACAGCGCAAAAGAATTTGCCCGCACCGGTAACCGCAGAGATTTATCGGTATTGCCGCCAGCGCCCACCTTGTTAGACCGCATGGCAGAAGCTGGCGGTGAGGTAGTGAGCATTGGTAAAATTGCCGATATTTATGCCCAGCAAGGTATTACTCGCAAGGTAAAAGCAACCGGCCTAGAAGGCTTGTTTGATTTAACCTTGAGTGAAATGGATCGCCAAGTAGACAACAGCATCATCTTCACTAACTTTGTCGATTTCGACTCAGCATATGGGCATCGTCGTGATGTACCTGGTTATGCAGCTGCACTGGAATACTTCGATAAACGTTTACCTGAACTACTGGATAAGCTTAGCGAGGACGATATCGTGATTCTTACCGCAGACCACGGTTGTGACCCAACCTGGCCGGGCAGTGATCATACTCGTGAACATATTCCTGTCATTTTCTACGGCAAAAATTTACCCGCTAAAAATGTTGGTAAACGCGATACCTTTGCCGACATTGGCCAAACCATCGCCGATTACATGAAACTGCCTGCTTTAGAGTACGGCACTAGCTTTTTACAAGAATAACAATGACGAGCAGCAGCAAGTTGCTAGCTGCTTGGAACAAACTTAATTAGGAGACTATATGGCAACCCCACATATCAATGCAGCACCAGGTGATTTTGCAGAAACCGTATTAATGCCGGGCGATCCCTTGCGTGCAAAACACATTGCAGAGACATTTTTAGAAGACGTAGTTGAAGTAACTGGCGTGCGTAACATGCTAGGTTACACCGGTACTTATAAAGGTAAGCGTGTATCGGTAATGGGTTCAGGCATGGGAATTCCAAGCTGTTCTATTTACGCTCATGAGCTGTACACCCAATACGGTGTTGAGAACATTATCCGTGTAGGTAGTGCCGGTGCTGTAAGCAACGACATCAAATTACGCGATGTAGTGATTGCAATGGGAGCCTGTACTGACTCAAAAGTAAACCGTAGCCGTTTTAAAGGCCACGACTTTGCCGCTATTGCTAATTATGACTTGTTACGTGCAGCGGTAGATAGCGCTAAAGCACAAGGCATTGACGCTAAAGTAGGTAACATCTTCTCAGCCGATCTTTTCTATTCTCCAGAGCCTGATATGTTCGATGTAATGGAAAAACACAATGTTTATGCGGTAGAAATGGAAGCCGCGGGCTTATACGGCGTAGCTGCCGAGTGTGGTAAAGCGGCTTTGTGTGTTGTAACCATTTCTGACCATATTCGCAGTGGTGAGCAAACTACCGCAGAAGAGCGTCAAACTACCTTTAACGAGATGATCACTCTAACCCTGGAGTCGCTGCTTTAAGCTGGGCTTTTATCTTTAGTGTTATCGCTTCTAGCAGCAATGTCTGCTAGAAGTTTCTTGGCCTTTTTCGCTTCTTTTCGCTCAGCCCGCTTATTGATATTAAACAGCGTGGCAAGATGGCGTTTCCTCGATAATACCCGTGTTAACAAAAAACCAATGCTTATCGACATCAAAAACATAATCATGATTTTTGATTGGCCATTGGTGATGTAAGTATTCGCTTCGGCCAGCAGGGTTGTATGCTCTAGGGTAATACGCAAGTAGCCTAGGCTTTCACCTTGTTCACCTCTAATCTCTGCAATGTAAGGCCTACGACCTAAGCCCTCTAAGGGAGTATGGCTTTGACCTGCTAAAGGTAACAGCTGTGAAAGCGGTAAGGCTTGTTGCGATTCGGCTAAACGCAAACCTTGATGGTCATAGATGGTGGCATCTTTTACAAAATGTTCTTTGACTAAGGCATTAACCAATTCGCTCAGCTCAGCTTGGCTATTTTCACCAATATAGCCTGCGGCATTTAAAGCAGCTAACGAGGTAAGGGAGCGAGCCAGTTTCTCGGTTTGATTTTCAATTAACTGCTCACCATTGTGCTTTAGGGTCACATAGTAATAAAGTACCCAAACACAACACGCAATGGCGAGAAGCAATTGGGTGAATTGAATAATTCGATAGCGTCTTACTGCAGATTTGGCCACACGAACCTCTTTTTTATGCTTAAAGCCATTGTAGGTGCTTGCCAAACCAAAAAGCAATACGCTATCTTGATGCGCCGCAATTTTTAGAAACAAGGATCTCGTTTTGCAATCTCCACATAGTCTTGAAAGCTTACCGCAATCTTTAAGCCAATGGTCTGTGGCTTTAAAGCAGTTTCCCTACCGGGTTTGTCCTGAACAAGGGCTGGTTGAAACTCGCGAAGCTTTAACTGGTGCCTATATCTTGGTTTGGGCCAAAGAACTACTGATACCAGACTTTGCTGTATTGCGTCCCTTGGTTGATGAATCAACCGCCTTGAACTTTTGCGGGCTAATGCCAGAAGCGGGCAACATTTGCGTATTGTTGCAAAGCCAAGCTGATAGCCAATGGTGCAAGGAGAAGCTGGCGGGGCTTGAGTTTAACTTTGATTTGGTGGTACTAGATCAGCTACCAGATTTAAGCCAGCCAGGCGTAGTGTTGATGGATATGGATTCCACCACTATTCAAATTGAATGTATCGATGAGATTGCAGTGTTGGCCGATATTGGCGAACAAGTGAGCGCTGTTACGGCAGCGGCAATGCGCGGGGAGCTAGACTTTGAACAAAGCCTACGTAGCCGAGTAGCGCTGTTAAAAGATGCGCCACAAAGCATCTTAAAGCAGGTAGCCGATAACATGCCGCTGATGCCTGGTTTGCAGCGTTTAATTGACACCATCCACTCTGCTGGCTGGAAAGTGGCGATTGCCTCAGGCGGCTTCACTTATTTCGCTGAGCGTTTGCAGCAAGACTTAGGTTTTGACCACGTGCAAGCCAATGTTTTAGAAATTGAAAACGACACCTTAACTGGCCAAGTATTAGGTCCGGTGGTTGATGCTCAGGCAAAAGCCGATATTTTGATGCAGCTTAAACAGCAGTATGCTGCCAGCCAAACTATGGCGATTGGTGATGGAGCAAACGATCTTAAAATGCTAGCTGCGGCCGATTTTGGGGTCGCCATTCATGCTAAGCCTCTAGTGCAGCAACAAGCGCAGATGTCGATTAAACACAGTGATTTAGACGGCGCGGTGTGTATTCTTCGCGCCGCTAAAATGCTAGCTGCTTAGTTTTAAAGGCTGGGGTGCAGTGCTTAAGTTAAAGCGCTGCATCAACTCTTCGGTTACATCCGTCACTTCTATTACCCCTGCAACACTCCACAGCTCGTCTTCTAACTGCTTAGCGCGGTGAATCGCATAATGGCTAATGTAATCGAGTTCGCGTTGAATATATTCGGTATCTGGTCGGCCAACCCGTGATAACTGCAGGTTAAAAGCATGCACCTTGCCGCGGCCTAAACTTAGGCTAACAAACTCACGTAATTGCTGAACAGAATTAAAATTGCTGCTGCAACGTACCGATAATAACTTGTCGTTCTTTCTCGCCGTTACGGTAATTACTTCAATGTGTTCTGGGTTATCACTAGGCGCATGACTACGCAATTGAGTGGCGAGAAATGACGCTAGGTTTTCGCTGGCTAGAAACTTACTTAAGTCGGCCGTATGGGCACTGCTATCAATGTTTAACCAGTTATCGCTTGCTTGGGCGAAGGTGCCGTAATTCACACACTTAACCTCTAAAGCGCCAGGCACTTTATGGATGAACATGGCACGGCAAAATAGCGGCGCACAGAAGATTTGTCGTAGTGCGTCAGATAAACCGGCAATGGCTTTGCCTTCGGGAAGGGTTGGCAACTTATCTAAGTTGTTGTCGATAAGCTGTTTGAAAAAGGCGCTGCCTTGGTGTTGTTGGCCTTTTACTTCGATGACTTTTAAGTTGTAAATGGTGTGGCTGTTATTACAGTTGGTGACCTCATAGGCTAAGTGAGACAGCTCGAAACTCTTCACCAGCTTTTGGAACTGAGGTAGTGCCAAGTAAACTGTGTCTCCAACGCTATACTCTAGTGGCGTTTCTACTTCTATTTTCATTCCACTAATGGAGAAATCGCTGGTCCAGCCGGTTTCGTTGCTACCCTGATGTTCTACTTCTATCAAAGAGCGGTATTGGTAGCGATTTTCTTTACGCAGCTGTAAATACTTGTAATTTACCTGTTCAAACTTGCTGATTGGTTGCTTGCTCTGGTTAAACAGCGACAGCTTGTTGGGGTTACCGTCCAAGGGGTAATTTTGCTGGTAGCTTTCATCGATATGCTGGTTGGTGACATCACTTAACAAGCCAACCATGCTTAATCCATCTAAAGCTTTGGCGACACGCTCTCGTTCAATTGGCGAATCTTTTTTGGGTAAAGGAGAGCTTACCTCTGCATCGCTGGCTTGCGCAGGTTGATACTGAAACTTGAATACCTTCCAGCTGGGTTTGCGACAGCCAAAGGCGAAGTAAAGATCGCGCAGTTCTGGATGCTCGGCAAGCTCTTCGCTGCTGGCTGAGTAGAAAAATAAGCGATTGTTCGCAGTATGAGTAAAGCAATAGATCAGGCTTTCACCGCTGCTTAAGGCTTGGTAGCGCATCATCCTTGGTGGATGAAACAGTTGAGATAAATGACTGTGGTTAGTTTCATCGCGCCAATAAGAGAGCAGGTCGAGATTATTCTGCGTGGCTAAGGCATAACGCAGGCTTGCTGGCGTTTGGCCGCTAAAATACAAAGGCACGCTGCTTAAACGCGGCATTAAGTATTGTTCATAACCTTTGGTGATAACTGCTGCTGTAATGTTGTCGACGTCTACTTTGTAACGCCCGCGATAGGAGCGTAAAAAGTTTTTGAAGAAGTTATTAAACTCTTCGCTTGGGTCAACCACGATCATTCTTACCCATTGCTGCTGACCCTTGCGGTCGATTCCGACCACTTTATATTCGGTGCCAGCGCTTAATACGCGGTTTACAAACTCTTTTTCTAAGCCGGTGAAATATACGAAGTAATGTTCATCTACAGAGAACTCTCGCTGGCTATCGACCTTAGCACGCAGGCCAGATACCGACATGTTGGAGGTTTTAGCATCAAATAGCGCACCGTCTACACCCGCCATTCGCAGTGGTGCAGTGAGGTGCATGCGCTCTTCACTTCTGCCGATATAGTGGCCTAAACGCACGGCCCTAGCGATGATATTTTTGGGGCGCCGCGCAGCGGCTTCTTGCGGGCTAATATTTTTCTTCTGCATCACCTTGAAGTTGTTCTCGGTAGTTTGCAGTTTCTCGTAGATGCCTAGTGTGTATTGTTGGTTATAGAGTTTTAGCTGCTGTTTAAATACCTTAATGGCGATGTCATCGAGGTAGTGGGTTTTACCTTGGTAGTGAAACTCTTGGCATTCGCCGTCTACTTTTCCTCGAAGGTCTACCAATCGTTGGCAAGGTGCGGATAGACGATTCATTTCCATTTTGAGCAAGAAACTTTCATTATTAGGAAGGTCTTGAGTTGCGCGCTTAAATACTTGGTTAAAGTCGCTGCTTCCCAATAATGGTAGTAATCGTTCTATTAAGGCGTAGTGCTTGCTTTCCGACATGTTGCTGGGTATTAATCCTTAATCATTGGTTTTACTGTCAAAACTCTGTCTCAATCTTTACAATCTTCAAGATCAAAGCAAAGATTGTGCCTTGAGAGAGATTCAAGGCAAGTACTTTTAACACTATTTTAGCATTATGTGACCGCTTGGAGGGTTAATGGCAAAAGCGAAAACGGCCTATGTATGTAACGACTGTGGTGCCGATTTCCCTCGTTGGCAGGGACAATGTGGTGAATGTAAAGCGTGGAATACCATTAGCGAAGTACGTTTGAGTGCCGCACCCTCACGCAATGATCGTTTCACCGGTTATGCCGGCAGTACCGCAGGCAAAGTCCAAACCTTAGAGAGCATTGACCTTGCCGAGCTCCCGCGGTTTTCCACCGGCTTTAAAGAATTTGACCGAGTATTAGGCGGCGGTGTAGTACCTGGTAGCGCCATTTTGATTGGTGGTAGCCCCGGCGCAGGTAAAAGTACTTTGTTGTTGCAAACCATGTGTGGCTTAGCGCAAACCATGGACACACTTTACGTAACGGGTGAGGAATCCTTGCAACAAATCGCCTTGCGCGCGCAGCGCTTAGGTTTGCCTAAAGACAAGCTAAAGTTACTGGCCGAAACCAGCGTTGAGCAAATTGGCCAGGTGGCTTTGGAAGTTAAACCAAAGATGATGGTGATTGACTCTATTCAGGTTATGCACATGGCTGATATTCAATCAGCACCGGGTGGTGTTAGCCAAGTGCGAGAAAGTGCGGCTTGGTTAACCCGTTTTGCTAAGCAACATAATATAGCCATGTTTATGGTGGGCCATGTAACCAAGGACGGCTCGTTAGCTGGGCCTAAAGTTCTGGAGCACTGTATTGATTGTTCCATCATGTTAGAAGGTGATGCCGATGGCCGCTTTCGTACCTTGCGTGGTAACAAAAACCGTTTTGGTGCGATTAACGAGCTGGGTGTATTTGCCATGACCGAACAGGGCATGCGAGAAGTGTCTAACCCTTCTGCCATTTTCCTTTCGCGAGGGCAAGAAGCCGCGCCTGGCTCGGTCGTGATGGTAGTGTGGGAAGGTACTCGTCCGCTACTGGTCGAGATCCAAGCATTGGTTGATTACAGCCAAATGGCGAATCCTAGGCGAGTAGCTGTAGGCCTTGAGCAAAACCGTTTGGCGATGCTGCTTGCGGTAATGCATCGCCATGCTGGTGTACAAATGTCTGATCAAGACGTATTTACCAACGTGGTGGGTGGTGTACGGGTTGCTGAAACTGGCGCCGATTTAGCTTTATTGGTGGCCATGGTCTCTAGCTTTAGAAATCAAATATTGCCGCAAGAGTTGGTGGTATTTGGTGAAGTGGGCTTGTCGGGAGAGATACGCCCAGTAAGCAATGGCCAAGAACGTTTGAACGAAGCCGCTAAACACGGCTTTAAGCGAGCTATAGTGCCTTTGGGCAATCGACCTAAGCAAGCAATAGCAGGGCTCGAGGTGATTGCCGTAAGTAAGTTGGCAGAAGCTTTAGAAGCGGTTTAATCCGCTTCTTGCTGTTGGTCAACTAAGTGCTCTAACTCGCGATGCAATAAGTCGTCATCACCTAGGTTTAACTCAATTAGTCGTTTTAGGTGGCTGGCGCTTTCGATATCAATGTGCAAACAACGTAAACCGATTTGCTGATTGCGTGTGTGTTTAACTTCTACATCCATGGTGATGCTAAGTTCTTCTACTGCAACATCACTCAAGCTAAAACTTAAGGTTAGCTGAGTGAGCTCTTCGTCCCAGTCATTTGGCAAGGTCACCAAGGCACCTTGTAACGATAAATCCAACAGTTGGCATGACCAAGATTGCTCCCCATGGTTTAGGTAGGCGGGGCGGTCAAAAAGAACTCGCAAAAATTGGCGACGCTCGTGCATGTCAGGGTTCCTGTTTATTCGGGGTACTTTAGCCTAAGCCTAGCGTAAATAAGCAAATTTTGCAGCTAAGTCGATGGTGTTTGCGTTAAGGCTTTAGCGATTATTTGCTGAGTGTGTGACGCCAAAGAATGTTCATCCATTTTCGCCACTTGCTGAGCCGATATAGCGGGTAGCACCTGAATGTAAATAGGGTGATGGCCTGTAAGCTGTAAGCTTTTTTTAGGTAAGGCTTCGGCAGTGCCGTGAATAGCAATGGGCAATATCGCTACTTCTGCGTGTTTTGCTAAAGAAAACGCACCTAGTTTAAAAGGTTTTAACTTGCCGTCGGCAGAGCGGCTTCCTTCAGGAAACAAATATACCGAGCTACCTTGTTTAAGGTGTTTTTCTGCTTGCTGGAGCATATTCTTGATGCTGTGTTTATCACCGCGGTTAAGTCCAATGTATTGATTAAGCCACATATTCCAACCAACAAATGGCACTTTAAACATCTCGATTTTTGAGACCCATTTAAAGGGAATGAAAAGGGCAAAGGACAACAAAATATCTAATCCAGATTGATGATTGGATACGATGACATAAGCTTGTTTTTTATCGATATGTTGCAAACCCAAACGCCTTACTTGCCAATGAGGCACTATGATTAAATACAGGCTAGCCCATGCGCAGGTGAAGTAGTGTAACCATAGTCGGCGTTTATCAAAGGCTGCTGTGAGCGCATAAATAATGCAGGCGATAAAGAAAAACAGTATCGAGCTGAGGGCGATAAAACTAAGAATAAGTAACGATAAAAGCTTGAGTAACACCTAGGCTCCTTGTAGTTCTGGGGCAAAGACTGAGTTTTTATAGCTTATTAATCAGTATATTAAGTGGTAATTATGCAACTGTCACGTGAGCAACTAACTATTCTGTTAATTCAGATCCGCGATGATACCGATACCCGCATCGAGGAATTAGCCAGTTTTAGCCACTTTTGTGGCGTAGCGGTAGAGCAGTTTAGAATTCTCAATGTTTTTGATACGCCTGATTGTAGCGATTACGATTTGCAGGGCATCGATGCAGTGTTGGTTGGAGGTTCTAGCGAAGCCAGTGTGCTTGACCCGGAAGGCTACCCTTTTGTAACAGCCATACAGCAGCTACTGTTGCGCTGTATTGAGCAACAGTTACCCACATTTGCTTCTTGTTTTGGTTTTCAACTTGCGGTGCTGGCTCTGGGGGGCAAGATTGTTCATCAAGCGCGTGACTTTGAAATGGGCACCTTAGCTATTTCACTCAGCGAATACGCTCAAGAGGATGTATTGTTCGGTAGTTTGCCCAATCCTTTTATGGCGGTATCTGTTCATCGAGATAGTGCCTTAAGTCTACCTGAAGGCTGTGTTTCCTTAGCATTCACAAAACACTGTGTGCACGCATTAAAAGTATCATCAGCACCATTTTGGGCGAGCCAGTTTCACCCTGAGGTAAATCGCAGTATCTTAGTTCAACGTTTAAGCCAGTTTCGTGAGCATTACACTCAAGGAGATAATCATTTGCAGCAAGTGTTAACAGCCGCGCAAGAGACGCCTGATAGCAATGGTTTATTAAAGGCATTCATAGATAAGGTGGTACTAGCTTGAAGAAGCTCTTTTTAGCCATGGTGTTGTGGCCCGCGTTTACTGGCTTTGTAATAGCTAAACCAAACTTGGGAGGCTTTAAGCCTGAGCAGGTTTGCCAAGCCGCGATAGCCAGCTTGCAAGGCGTGGATGTAAAAATGGTCGATAATTACCGCAGCGCTCAATCGCTCATGCAAATGCGAGTGAGGCACAATGGCCAAAGCCACAGCTACTATTGCCAGCTTGAAGGTGACCAAGTGTTATGGCGCAGGGCGCAAGACAGCCGGTGGCAAACCAGCACCACGGTACGCTTTCACTACAATAGCAGTGCTAAGCAGTTATTTATTAAGCACTATTTGGCTGCTGCACAGTTAGCAGAGTACCGTTACCGTGGCGAAGATTTTTAAAAGTAAGCTAATAAGCTCCTCGCAGTTTAAGAATTTATTGCTGACTGGCTAGTTGTAAGTTTTGATAATGATCAAGATAACCAGTTAATGATGTTTTGGTTTTGACTTTTAGTAGCTTAAAAATCTTGATTAGCTGGTTTTTTGCTTGTATTCTTGCGCGAAAATATATTCACGCTTAGTGAATATAACTACAGAATATACCAAATAGAGTGATTTTATATGCGAGACGCCAAGCCAGCATCTATGCCTAATGCCCCAACAAACCATCCTGCAGTAGGTTCTGCTTGGAAGTTTGTATTACCTTCATTATTGGGCATTTTCTTGTTTATGTTGCCGTTGCCTTACGATGGCTCGTTTACCATTCCGGTGGCGATTATGGCAAAAAGCTTGGTAGCAGCTTTAGGTGATAGCGCCTTGTGGCTAGTGGTTGGTTTAATCACCCTTAGTGCCCTAATGTCTACCTATACACTAATTGCTAAGCCTAATTGGCTTGGCAAAAATGCCTTGCTAACGTCATTGTTTCAGGTTTCTCTACCTTGGTATGTGGTAAGAATGTTGGGTTGGGTTCTGGTGCTGGTATGCGCTTTTGAATTGGGGCCTCAAGCTATTTGGTCGGGTGATACTGGCGGCCTCATTTTAGGTGACTTACTGCCTACCTTACTTAGTGTGTTCATTTTTGCTGGTTTGTTATTACCCCTATTGCTTAATTTTGGCTTGTTAGAGTTTGTAGGCACTTTGTTGAGCAAAATCATGCGTCCTCTGTTCGGTTTACCAGGTCGCAGTGCAGTAGATTCAATGGCGTCTTGGTTAGGTGATGGTAGCGTAGGGATTTTGCTAACTAACAAGCAGTATGAAGATAAACACTATACCCAACGTGAAGGCGTAGTCATTGCCACCACCTTTTCTGCAGTATCTATTACCTTTAGTTTGGTGGTATTAGCGCAAGTTAACCTTGAGCATATGTTTGCTCCTTTCTATCTTACTGTGTGTATTGCAGGTCTTGCTGCAGCGGTTATTGTGCCACGACTTCCGCCGCTTTCTGGTTTTAAAGATCAATTTATTGATGGTAGTGAGCGCAAGCAAGATGACGAAGTTATTCCTGCTGGTTACAACACCATCACTTGGGCTTGGCAGCTGGCACTTGTTCAAGCTGGTCGAGCGAGTCACCCTAAACAATTAGCCAAGCAAGGTGTGCATAATGTACTGGACATGGTGCTTGGTGTATTGCCGGTGATTATGGCGGTGGGCTCGGTAGCCTTAGTGGTAGCAGAATACACTCCCATTTTTAGTTTCTTAGGTAAGCCATTCATTCCTTTGCTAGAGCTATTGCAGCTTCCAGAGGCAGCGAGAGCGTCGGAAACCTTAGTGGTAGGTTTTGCCGATATGTTTATTCCGTCAATTCTTGCTGCGTCTATTGAAGCCGATATAACCCGTTTTGTTATCGCAGCGGTATCGGTAACTCAGCTGATTTATTTGTCGGAAGTAGGCGCGATTATTATGGGTAGCCAGTTGCCAGTTAAACTGTGGCAGTTGTTTGCTATCTTCTTGATTCGTACTTTAGTCACCTTGCCGATCATTGCGGTAATGGCCCATTTATTCTTTTAATATGTAAGCCGCTTAGCGTGAGTTACGCGGCTTAGTTTTTACTGGAGAGTTGTATGCATTTTAGCGCTGCTGTGTTTGATATGGACGGCTTGCTGCTCGACAGTGAGCAAGTGTCTTACGATACCTTTTCTCAAGCTTGTAGTGAGCTAGGTTTAGCGTTTAAAGAACAGGTTTACCTTAGCTGTATTGGCACCAATGCCGAGCAAATAAAAAAGACCATTTGTGAGGGATACGGCGAGGGCTTGGATTATCCAAGGCTGCGTGACTGTTGGTTGGATAAGTACCATGCCTTGGCTGTTGATCAAGCATTACCGATTAAACAAGGTGTGGTAGATTTGTTGCAGTGGTTAACAAGCCAAGGCGTTCCATTAGCCGTTGCCACTTCTTCGGGTAAACCTACCGCTGAAGCTAAGCTGGGAAATGCAGACTTACTGCATTTTTTTGAGAGTGTTTCTACCGGGTGTCAGGTGAGCAATAGTAAACCGCACCCAGAAATTTTCTTAAAAGCCGCCAAGTCGCTAAATATTGACGCCAGTAAGTGTTTAGCCTTTGAAGACTCAGAAAACGGAGTTAGAGCTGCAGTAGCAGCCGGTATGCAGGTCTATCAGATCCCGGATCTTATTCAACCTAGTGACGAGCTCAAGCGCTTGGGACACAGGGTTCGCGCCTCCTTAAGTGAGGTCTTACTGGAGCTGAAATAGTCGAGTTCATCTAGCCAGCAAATATTTGACGCTATTTGCTGGCATCGTTTTTGCTCATTGAAGATTATTAGAATCAGCAATGAGCAAATTATGATAGAAATTCAGATCAGTAACGATGTGCAAGCTTGGCTTCCTCGTGAGTTACCTTCCCTTGAAAACGCCTCTGTTCGTCATAGCTGGAGTGCTCACGCATTTGCTGTAGATTCACATGAATGCTTAGCAGTATTGGAGCGTAACAGTGGCTACGTAATGCTATTTTTTGATTTAAATAAGCGTGATTACCAAAACTTTTCTCGAGTTTGGCAGCTACGTTTATTGACCGAGGCCATTGCCGTAGCCGATTTACAGGATGAAGAAATTGAAGCCTTGAAAAAGAATATGTTGGCTGATTTTCAGAATGTATTGGTTACCGATGGGGTAAACCATCCCGTTGCGCCGCAGCTAGATAAGCTTAAAAATTTGGTTCAAGTAATGGCTAAACGCGAAGGAAAAGTACCTAGCCAGCAAATGGATGAGTTTCGTTGGGGAGTAATTCTAAACGATTACGCTCAGCGTCAAAATGGCCTAAGCCCATATCAAAAAATGCAAAGCCAATGGCAAGCTATGGCTGCCACAGCACAATTCCATCAAGTATCAGCTCAATCATCTAGTACCAAGCTTTTACACTAGTTAAAAATTGCGCAAATAACTTGCAGCCATAGCATAATTGCTGCTTAATCAGGGTTTAACTCATTGATTAAGTGGCTGCTGTGGCGCTAGTTTCCTCTCATTCTTCCCGTCTTTATTTTGGTTTAGCTTGCTCGGTAATGGCTTCGTGCATGTTTGCTTTTCTTCCTTGGTATATCCATCAGTTTCCTTTAAATGAAAACAGCGGCAACTGGCTAGCAGCTCAGCGTATTGTGTGGAGCTGTTTGCTAATGTTTGTGGGGTTAGCTTGTTTCAAGCAACTACCTTTACTCATTCGGCACATGGCTAATTGGCGAGCTTGGCCACGCTTGATGCTGGCTGCTGTATTAGTTGGCTTGCAGTTTTGGTTGTTTATTTGGGCGCCAGCCAACGGCCAGACGCTGCCGGTTGCGCTGGGTTATTTTTCGTTGCCCTTGGTATTGGTATTAGTGGGACGGTTTGTTTATAAAGAGCAGCTTAGTAGCCTGCAATGGGTGTCTGTAACAGTTGCAGCTGTAGGAGTTGCTTACGCTTACGTAATGGCTGATGGATTGTCGTGGATAGTGTTGTTGGTGGCCTTGGGCTACCCCTTATATTTTATGTTGCGGCGTAAGTATCCCTTGCCCAGCCATATTGCTTTTACTATTGATAACTTAATGCTATTGCCGCTTGCGTGTGCTTATTTGCTAATGGGTGAAGGCGTGAGCGAAGCGCAAAGCCAGCTCTCGAATCTGTACAACTATGCCCCTTGGCTGTATTACCTCGGACTGGGGGTAGCGGGTACCATTCCTATGTTACTGTTTTTACTTGCTTCTAACTATTTGCCTCTAAGTTTGTTTGGCTTAATGGGTTATTTAGAACCTGTATTGGTATTTAGCGTGGGTTGGTTACTTGGTGAACGTTTAAGCCCTGAGCAGTGGCCAACTTATATGTTGATCATTTTTGCCTTAGTGTTATTGGCAATAGATGGTCTGCGGCGCGGTGTTCGCCAAACCGCAAGCCGCAAAAAGCTGCCTAAAGCTTGTTAAGGTAGCGCTAAACTTGCAGTGATTGGGCGGTGATCGCCGCCTACTGAATCAAGTACCCTGGCGCTGGCAAAACTAAGATCTTCTGAAGCTAATACGTGGTCTATTCTTGCGCCGTGCCATGACGTGTATTTGGTGTAGTTGACTCCGCTGCCTACTAGGTCAATGCCATTGTTTAGACCGGCTAAATGCCGCTGATAAAGATTTTCCTGGACCATCATATTAAAGTCTCCAGCAGCTATATAGCTGGTTTGCTGCTTAGCCCAAGACGCCACCAAAGAGGCTTGCATGTTGCGAGCAAAGTGCAAGTTGTTAAATGCTTCAGGCTCAAAACTACGATGGATTAAGGCGTTAATGGTTGGCCTTGGGGTGTCCATATGGATATTGGCGATACTCAGTTCTTTGCCTTCAATCGTGGTGTGATAAAACACTGCAAATTTACCGAATCCACCAAAGGTTTCACGCGATAAACTGCCTTGATGTTCAATTGGCGTTCTGCTTACGGTGCAAAGGTGGTCGCAGTGGCTATACCAACTATCGTCAAAGACTTGCTGCACCCGCTCAGGCTTTGATTCCTGCATAAACACAATGTCGGGTTTTAGCTCCGCCACCAACTTGCGAATTTGCGGTGAGCTTGCGCCATTGCCGTTGTTTAAAGACAAAATGGTGATGGCGCTAGCTTGCTGCTGAGGCAACTTAAGCTGAAGATCTTGAAACTGTACAAACACCACCGCGCAGAGTGCCCAGTTTAGGTACTGCCATTTGCCTAGCTGGTGGATAAACAAAATCGGCGTAAGGGCCAGTAAAATCGCCCACCAGCGCGGAGAGAATAGGCTCAAATAACTTATGGATATTCCTAGAGGGGTATCTGGCAGATGCGGCAAGCTCAATATTGCTCCTGCTGCTAGCAGGCAGCAAATAGAAAGAGTAATAGAGAAGAATTTTACTAGCTTATTCATTAGCTTATTGTTACCTTCTGCGCCCTGTAAAATCTGGGCATAAGTATATACGCGGTCAGTGGCAAATTTCCATGTCACGTCGTTTTAGCGTAACAAAGTTCTTGTAGTATGCGCAGTTATGGAAACGTAAACAATATGTAACAGCTGTGCCGCAGGCATTTCGCTGTTAATGGTGGTTTTGTTAACAAGTAGGTTGATTTCAAATGTTTTCTAAGCAAGGATCTGTTGCAGAAATTGGGTTCGGTATTAAGAACTTAAGCTTAAAAAAAACCAAGGCAGGTGGTGTGTTTCAGCTGTTACTAATATTACTGGGTGCGGTAGTGCTGTTTTTTAATCGCCGCGATAGTAGTCAAAGAGTGTGGGCTCGTTTACCCACGCTAAACGACTATCAGACTCGTTACCCTGAAAAAACCGAAGATGCTAATACGATTCGTTGTATCCATTGCGATAGCGACCAAACGTGGGAGTATGGTTTGGAAAGCCTGATGGATCACCGCCGTGAGTGTGTTTGTCTAGCCTGTGGACATCGTTTGTGGCGCAAAGAACAAGAGAGCTTGGCTATTCAATAGCCTCTTCATAACTCCTTAATCACTTCTTAAGATATTTAAAAATACCGGTGAATTAAATAGCGCTTGTCGTTCTATCCTACAGGTTACGTACTGATAGCGCTTACCTCTATGTTTGATACCTAGATTACGGTTGTCACTTGGTGGACCTATTGTTTCGATGGAGTGTGGTACGTTTTCTAACATCACAAAAGCAATGTCGCGGCGAATTCTTATGCCTATATAGCTTAACGACTTATTCATAATGAAGGCTTTAAACAAGTTTTCGTAAACTTGAGTGATGGCGTTTACTCGCCCTGTGTAAATGGAGTAAATATATAAGCTGGCTGGTTCATTGTTGTTGGCTAGCATTTCTTCGCATACATCGGTTTCATCTAAGCTTTTATCTAGTAGCTTTTCAAAATAGGGCTATTTTATCTTGAGAGCAAAACAATGCCCAGCGAGTTGACCGAGGTAGAAATAGTAACTTACCTCTGCTGCGGGATGGTTTTGAAGCGTCTCGAGCCAAGCGCTGTCCCACTGCTCATAGCCAAAGGTGAGGTTATCAATGTAATTGCTCAGGTGTTGAGCACTATGATCCGCTAAAGGGTGGGGTGGGCTTATGCGATCAAAGCTCAGTTCTCTTTGAGGGAGATAGGGATGAGCTCCCAAGTAGTGTTTAAACTTGGCTCGAGCTTCAAGGACTTTATTCATCGCTTGGTTGCTAGGAAGGTTTTTCGAGCTAAAGCTACTGGAAGTGAAAATCTTATAAGCTTCATCACCAAAGTAGCGAATAATTTCTAGCTGCCGATTTAAACTTGGCTCTACTTTTCCCCGCTCCCAACGGCTCACCGCCAAGGCATCAAGCTCACTAAATTCTGGGCTAAAGGCCGCTAATACTTGGCAAAGCTGTTCTTGGGTTAGGTTTGCTTGGTTACGTTTTTGCTGCAAATAATCGGCAATGCTCTTGTAGTTAGCCATATAGAGTGTTCAAGTAATTGTTATTATGTGGTTTATTTTAGCAGTACTTGTTGAATCGCCCAAAGGGGCTTGCTAGGCATTGATTATAAAAAAATATTTTTTGCATGCTCTGATGCTAGCTGGTGCTTTGATTTATCTTAGCGACCGATTATTTAGCAACCACGAGAATCTTGAATGAACAAAGTCGGAACCTCTATTAGTGTCGTTTTACTTGCAAGCAGCATGCTTGCTGGCTGTGCCTCAACGGATGGTGAGCCAGATCCTAACCAAGGAATGAAAACAGGTGCAGTAGGTGGAGCCGTTGTAGGTTTGGTTATGGGCGCGGTGACTGGAGATGCAGAGTTGGCAGTGAAAGGTGCTGCTGTTGGTGCTGCGGCTGGTGGTGCCAGTGGTGCAATGCGCGATTACGAGAATAGCCAAGAGAATCGTCGAACCGACGTAACTGCAGAAGCCATCTCCCAACCAAACACAGTGATTATGAATGGTGACAATGCAACGGCCAATCAAGGTGAGCATTTGAACAAATTACTGGGTCAATGGCAGGTAAACGTTTGGGCGATTCAGCCTGATGGTAGCACCATCGAAGCGCAGGGGCTTGCTCGCGGTAAAATGATGGAAAGTGACGCTGCTACGGTAGAGCTAGAGCAGCTAGAAGTTGCAGGTGAACAACTTGAACTACAAGCCAGCACAACGATAAGTTATAACCTGCAACAGGGACATCAGTTAAGTGTGAGCGCGTCAAATCTTGAGAGCGATGTTGTGTATGCCGGGGAATTTCAAGCGGCGATGAATCGTTTTAGCTACTATCCTTTGAGTCAAGTTAGTACAGCTAATATGCGCATGGAGTTACGAGTGGTGAGCCCGCAGCTATGGATTGTTGAAACCTACTCACAGCAAGGTAGTGAAGAGAAAATGATCCAGTCTTATCGCTTTAGCAAGATCAGCTAATAAAATTTTACTTATAAAGTAACGCTAGTGGTGTTTAGCCTATTTAAACAAAGAGTTTAAATAGGCTGTTTTGGTGAGCTGGTTTCTACACGCTCAAATTGACTGGGCCAAGTTTGCTTTCTCCCCGCTTGCTTGGCTTGGTATAAACCTTGGTCTGCCCGTTCAATCCAATCATCAATACTCTCACTTTCTTTGATGCTAGCTATGCCTGCACTAAAACTAATCGACAGTTGGTTAGGCGCTAATAAACTAGAAATTTTAGCTACGAGCTTCTCGCTAGTTTGGTAGGCAGTATCAAAGTCTGCATCATGCAACATGATAAGAAACTCTTCGCCTCCGTAGCGAAATACTCGGTCGTTAACGCGGGTGTTTTGTTGCAAAAAGTGGGCAAACCACACCAGTATTTGATCGCCTACATTATGGCCATGTTGGTCATTAATGGCTTTAAAATGGTCTAAATCTAAAAGGATAATGCTAGCTTTTATGCCACTGCGTTTATGTTGTTGGGTAGCTTTTAGCAGCTCATCAAACAAGGCTCTGCGGTTATAACAACGCGTGAGGGAGTCTTTAAAAGCGAGTTCTTTGAGTTCGTTATTTTGTTTTACCAGTACCCGCGCTAAGCCCCAAGCAAAAATATGTGAGGCCACTACGCCAATGCTAAAACGTATACCTTGATGAACACCTAAGTGATGAACACCAAGAATTATTGCCAGAATGCTTACAGCCAATACAAGGCGCTCTGCCATTTGCAGCGGTAAGTGGATAAAGCAGGCCAAAATTAATGCGGGAACAAAAAACTCGCCATGCATATTGGGTTGAGTTAGCGCTAATAAAACCGGGGGAATGGCTAGCAATAAGAACCATACGTCGGCAGTTTTGTAATGGTTGGATTCCGGCTTGGTGAATAGAAAGAATAGTGAAACTAAAATGGCCAAGGCGCAGGGTAGTACAACTAAGCCGTACCCAAATACCCCATTAACTAAATGAGTAATTGAAAAATAAGCACTAGGAATGAAACCTGCCAAATGCATGACAAGGCTCATTTTTCTTTCTGTAAACTCTGCTGGAGACCAGTCAGACACCATCGCAAAAACCTATGCCAAAAAGTTAAAATACGAGCTGGGAGCTTTCCTTATGTTATTAAAAGTAAACTCTTTTTGGCGGATCCGTCAAATCAAATTGACGCTTTATTTTTGCTTAAAGCTTAGTGCTCTGCTGCCTTTTAGTTGGCTGAGTGCTTGTTGCAAAATAAGTTCAACAAAATCTTTTAGCACTGTACTTGATTGAGCGTTTTTACTAAAAGCTGCGTACATGGGACGCCATAAGGCTTGTTCAAACGACAATAAGTGCACAAATTGTTGTTGTGCATAATGCTCTACAGCCCAATAAGGCATCGCTGCCACTCCCATTCCTGCTGCGACCATTTGCAGTAACATGGCTGGGTTATCGGCGTGTTTCCATTGTTTTACAGCTACTTGGCTGGGTTGAAGAATGTAACGATATAAGTCTAAGCGTTGTGGCGTTACCGGGTAACTAATGATGGTCTCTTGGCTCAGCTGGGAGGCTTTTACTGTCGCTTGGCTGCTTAAGCGGTGTTGAGGTGGACAAATAAGTACCATTTCATATTCAAACAAAGGCTCAAAGTGGATTTGCTCCTCTGGGCTTACTTCAGACGTTAGCAGAATGTCAGCTTCCCCGCGCTGTAACAAGGGCAGGCCGTTATAGTCTTTATCTTGGCAAAAATGGCTATTTACTTCTGGCCAAGTTTGCTGAAATCGCTGCAAAGCCGGTAATAGCCATTGAAAACAAGCATGACAATCAACACTAATGTTTAAACGTGTTTGCTGTTGTTGGGCGGCGCTAAATTGTTGCTCGGTTTGTTCAATTAAAGGCAGCACCTGCTGGGCTAAACTAAGCAGTTGCTGGCCGTGTTGAGTAAGTTGCAAGGGCTGCTGCTTTCTTAACACTAGGTGACTATTGATGCGCTGCTCTAAGTCTTTTAGCTGGTGAGATAGCGCCGAATCTGTAATAAACAACTTAGCAGCAGCTGACTTTAAAGAAGAGCTAGCAGCAATAGCTTGAATGCAACGTAAATGCTTTACCTCTAACATTTATCTGGCTAGCTCCTTTAAGTGTTTGGGCGAATTTGCAGCTTAGGCAGTTCAGTTTTGTTTGTATATATAAGTGCCAAGTTAGATGGCTTAACATGAATATTTTTCAATATAGGTAGGGGGAGCGCTCTAATTCTGTATGACCAGTTTTCACTGGATTAAGCAGAGTTGAGAGAAATTCAATTTAACTTGATGGCTTTTCAATTGTGTTGAGGCCTCGCTCTGGTCAATATGGATTTATACATCTAGACGGCTAAAAGGATATTGATATGAGCACTACTCACGTATTGGGTTACCCAAGAATTGGTAAGCAACGAGAACTAAAATTTGCTTTAGAAAGCTACTGGCGTGGTGACTCTTCGCAGCAAGAGTTATTACAAGTTGGCAAAAATATTCGCCAACAAAACTGGCAAGCGCAAAAAGACAGCGGTCAAGCTTGGGTGACCGTAGGCGACTTTGCTTGGTACGACCAAGTACTAAATACCTCATTATTGTTAGGCAACCTGCCTAAGCGTCATCAGTCTGAGCAAATTAACCTAGATAGCATGTTTGCAATTGCTCGTGGCCAACAGGGCTGTGGCTGTAATCATGCGGCATCAGACATGAGCAAATGGTTTAACACCAATTACCATTACATTGTGCCGGAGTTTTCTGAAGACAGTGTATTTAGCCTACAGTGGCAGCAACTGTTCGATGAAATTCGCGAAGCATTTGAGCAAGGTCATGCAGTTAAGCCGGTTATTTTGGGGCCTGTTTCTTACCTGTATCTAGGTAAAAATGACGACCAAGCAGCCAGTGATTTTGACCGTTTGTCGTTATTGCCACAGTTGTTAACGGTTTACCGCGAAATCTTCCAAGCTATTGCTGATTTAGGTGTGGAGTGGGTTCAAGTGGACGAACCTATTTTGGGACTAGAGCTCGATTCGCAATGGCAAGACGCATTGTTAGCTGCTTATCAAACAAAGCTAAGTCCCACTAAGTTGCTTCTGACCAGCTATTTTGCAGATGTGTTAGACAATGCTGAGGTGATTAAACAATTGGCGGTAGACGGGCTGCATTTAGATTTATCTGCCGCTCCACAACAGCTTGAGCAAGTACTAACTTGGTTACCTGAAGCGTGGGTACTGTCTGCCGGTGTAATTAATGGTCGCAATGTATGGCGAGCAAATTTGCCAGAGATTATCGAAAACTACAGCTCACTTAAAGTTCGTTTAGGCGAGCGCTTGTGGCTTGCTTCGTCTTGTTCTTTGTTGCACAGCCCGCTTGATCTAGAGAGTGAAACGGACTTAGGTGATGCTAAGTATCGTTTGGCTTTTGCGGAGCAAAAACTATCTGAACTGCAAATACTGGATGAAGCGCTAAACGGTGAAGCTGACGCCCTGCGGCTATCTCGCCAATACAGTGCTGCTTTGCAAAACCTTAGCAAGAAAAACAACTCCAGCTTGCAGCAGCGAATTAGCGCCTTAACCCCGGCTGAGCGTGAGCGTACTTTAAGCTTTGCACAGCGCCAAGAGATTCAGCAGCAAAGTTTGCAATTGCCACCCTTGCCAACCACTACCATCGGTTCATTTCCACAAACCAATGAAATTCGCCGTCAGCGTCGCGAATATAAAGCAGGACAACTAAGCCAAGCTGATTATGATGCTGCGCTTGCACAACATATTAAGGATGCGATTGAGCGTCAAGAGCGCTTAGATTTGGATGTGTTAGTGCATGGTGAAGCCGAACGTAACGACATGGTTGAGTATTTTGCCGAGCTATTAGATGGCTTTATTGCTAGCCGCTTTGGTTGGGTGCAGAGTTATGGTTCGCGTTGTGTAAAACCAGCAATTATTGTAGATGACATCGAGCGCGCTAAACCTCTTACTATTGAATGGAGCAGTTATGCGCAATCCTTAACTAACAAGCCGGTAAAAGGCATGTTAACTGGCCCGGTGACTATTTTGACGTGGAGCTTCGCCCGAGAGGATATTAGCCGCGCCCAAATCGCCGAGCAAATCGCTATCGCGCTTAATGACGAAGTGGCCGAGCTGCAACAAGCGGGTATTCAAGTTATTCAAATTGATGAACCTGCTATTCGCGAAGGTATGCCGCTTAAACGCAGCCAATGGGATGATTATTTAAACTGGGCGGTATCGGCCTTTAAGTTATCAGCCGCTAGCGCCAAGCCAGAAACGCAGATCCATACTCACATGTGTTACAGCGAGTTTAATGACATTATGCCGGCGGTTGCCGCATTGGATGCCGACGTATTAACCATTGAGACTTCTCGTTCGGCGATGAGTTTGTTGCAGGCCTTTGAGCATTTCGAGTATCCAAATGAAATTGGCCCAGGTGTTTACGACATTCATTCGCCTAACATTCCTAGCATCGATGATATTAAAGCGTTGATTGATAAAGCAGCACAATGGATCCCATTGCAACGCTTATGGGTAAACCCAGATTGTGGCTTAAAAACCCGTAATTGGCAGGAAACTGAAGCAGCCTTAAACAACATGGTATTAGCAACCAAAGAGCTACGTGCTAGCTTTAGCTAAATTCAACCAGCAATAGCCCCTTTAATTAAGGGGCTATTTCGCCAATGACTTCGTTTTAATTAGCGCCTACACTAGAAATTACCCAGTTGTTTTGAGAGTTTCTATGCCAAAGGCAAAGTTCGTGTCTGGTGATATTTTTCGCCACATCGTTGTTATGTCCTCCACTAATGCCATTGGCTTAACTGCGTTGTTTTTGGTTGATTTAGCCGATCTGTTTTTTATTAGCTTGCTGGGGGAGGCTGAGCTTGCTGCAGCGGTAGGCTACGCCGGAACTATCGCATTTTTTACCACTTCAATTTCTATTGGCTTATCGATTGCGATGACCGCCCTGGTGTCAAAAGCGATTGGCCAACAAGATAAAGCGCGGGCTAAGCAGTTAGTCACCAATATCTTATTTACTGGTTTTTTAATTAGCGCTGCTTTTGCCGCTTTGGCTTGGTATTTTGCTCCAGAGCTGTTGAGCTTGATTGGCGCTAAGGCCAGAACCCATGAACTTGCGGTGCAGTATTTAAGAATCTTGCTGCCTTCGCTACCGATTCTTGGTTTGGCCATGAGTGGTGGCGCTGCACTGCGCTCGGTAGGTGATGCAAAACGGGCGATGTGGTCTACCTTGGCTGGCGGCGGGGTAAATGCGGTACTCGACCCTATATTCATATTTGCGCTTGGACTTGGATTACCTGGTGCCGCTATTGCCTCGGTTATTGCGCGCTTTGTGGTTGCAGGGGTTGCCTTGTCTGGAGTGGTCTACAAGCACCAGTTGTTTGCTGGCTTTAGTTTGCAAAAGTGGTTGGAAGATCTGCGCGCTATCTTAAAGGTGGCAGCTCCTGCCATGATGACCAATGTAGCCACCCCTTTAGGCAATGCTTATGTTACTGCTTCTATTGCTATTTTTGGTGATGCCTACGTAGCGGGTTGGGCTGTGGTTGGACGTATAATGCCGGTGGCATTTGGCATGATATTCTCGTTATCTGGCGCTATTGGCCCTATTGTTGGCCAAAACTTTGGTGCAAATAATTACGCTAGAGTACATGAGGCCTTAAGCAAAGCGCTTTGGTTTAACGGTGGGTTTGTTGTTGCTGTGTCGTTAATTCTACTGTTAGGGCAAAACGTCATTGTGGATGTGTTTGGTGTGGGTGGCGAAGCGGCCACTGTTATTGGCTTCTTCTGTACCTGGATAAGCTTTAGCTTTGTATTTAATGGGGCGATGTTTGTGGCTAACGCTGCCTTTAATAATCTTGGTTACCCAAGCACCTCTACCATGCTTAATTTTGGCAAAGCAACTTTAGGCACGATCCCTTTTGTTTATCTAGGTGGACAGTGGTTCGGCCCGCTGGGCGTGTTGGGTGGTCAAGCAGTAGGAACGGTTGTATTTGGATTATTGGCACTGCGAATGGCTTTTTATATTGTGGCTAGAGTCACCAACAAGCATCAACGTCAATTAGCCGAGCAAGAGCAGCCATTAGAGCCCAGTGTGCCGCTTACGCCATTTTGTTCTAGTCGCGCTTATATGTGTGCGGAAGCTGATCTGGAGGATACAGTGTCTTCTAAAGATACCGCAGCTGCTAAATCTTAAGCTACAGACAAGGGGCTTACATCAAATCGGTCGCCGAGTAAGTTTAGTAAGTCGGCTTGGCCGGCTATAACGGCAACAATAATTTTTCCCTGCTTGTGTTTGCTGGGGATCACCACTCTGCCTTGGCAATTCACAACTTGATCTTTTAACAGCATAGATTGCAGCTGATAAGGGTTGTCGCTTGGGTAAAAAAGCACGGTAACATCACTTAGGCCAACAGATTGAGTTTTCATGATGAGTCCTTCCAATTGTGTTTTGCCTCAATATAACGTTAGCACTGGCCGATTAGATCACTAGCTTTTGGGGGGAAGGCAGAAGGACTTGCTGTAAACAATCGTTGACTTCTTATTTCCTGTCGCTAATCTGACTGAAAATAAAAGGAATACCGATGATTAAACCAATCCAAGCCAAGATGCTAATGTTTGATTTAGACGACACCTTAGTGAATGACGGAGTTGCTACCGAAACCGCCGCTAAAGCTTTGTTTGGTAAATATAAGCCCTCGCAAGCTGATGACGCCCTAAGTCATTGGAAGCGTGCGCTAAAACTTCATTATCCAGCTTTTTTACAAGGTAAACTTAGCGCTGCTGAAATGCGCCAAGCCCGAGCGCGCGAAGCATTGCAAGATAAGAGTTTAAGTGCTGAAGCTGCTGAGCAGGCTTTCGAATATTTCATGCAGCAATATATCGATGCAACAGTGTTGTACGGCGATACCTTGGTTTGTTTAGATCAGCTTAAGCAACAAGGCTGGCGCCTAGCGTTAGTATCTAATGGGCCAGAAGATATGCAACAGCGAAAAGTACATGCAGCTGGCTTGTTCGATTATTTTGAGTTTGTTCTAACCGCAGAAGCGGCTGGCGTTGCTAAGCCTAAAGCAGAGATTTTTCAGCAAGCCGCGCAATTGGCCAAGCTTGAGCTTAGCCAATGTTGTTATGTTGGAGACAACTTGGTGAATGATGCTCAAGGCTCTAATGCAGCGGGGATGAGCAGTGTGTGGCTGCAAAGAAGCAAGAGCTGTGAACCTGAATATCAGCCATTGGAAAATGTAAACTGGACAATAGCCTCACTAAATCAATTACATCAGTGCATTGGTTTAGTATAAACGTGTTGGTTGGCGGTTTTAAAGGAGTAGTGAAAGCAGTATGGCAATAGTTGGTTTATGGGACTGGTTGGCCGATAGCTTACGTTTTTACCGTCAGCATTTTACTCAATTGGCATTAATGGTTTTGCCCTTTGCTGTTCCTTTTGCCGCACTGCAAAGCCAATATGTTCAAAACCCTAGCGAGCCTTCTACCGCAAATTACTGGATGTTTGTGATAATAGGTTTGTTAATGCAGCCGGTTTATCAAGGTGCAATCATTTTGTACATGCGCGCTCAGTTTCAACAGCAACCTTGGTCAATTGCTCGCTGCTTTCAAGCGTCGTTAAGTATTTGGCCTTTGTTGTTTACAGTAGTAGCAATTTGTTTTGCTTTGGTAATGCTTGGCCTGAGCTTTTTTGTATTGCCTGGTATTGTTATCGCTAGTCGGTTGTTGGTGGCAGATTTACATTGTGTACTAAACAAAAGCAGTCCCGTGGAAGCAATTAGCGCAAGTTGGCGGCAAACCGAAGCCTATAAGTGGCCTTTGCTAGCGGGTGTGATAGTGGTTGCAGGGGTTACAATGATACCGGTTTGGGCTGTGCATCATTGGCTATTAGACAATAACGCCAATGGCATATGGGTGTTTGTCAATCGAGTCTTTGGGCAAGTGCTCGAAGCTTTCTTTTTAGTATTTGCCTACCGTGCTTATAGCGCGATGAATGCCAGTGCAGAGTAGTTTAGCTATTTACCAAGCTGCTTATTCTTTTTAAGTGCTTATTTAGACTAGCCATCCGCCTTGTTGAGCAGAGCGGGGTAGGTGATTAGGCCGCGGTAAACTGCTGTTGCTTAGCTTGCAATTGGTAGCCTGCTGACGCTAAGCGTTGGCTCAACTGGCTCTGATTTAGCTCGTAAAACCTGCATAGTTCAGTAAAGCTAGAGAACTCATTTCTAATTTGCATGTTTACAATGCTTACCAAAATATTGATATCCATTTGTTGAACACGTTGTTGGTCTAACATGCATACTCCTTGGCTGGTTGAGGGCGGTTGAAGCCCCATTTGGTCCATGCTTTTTCGTGAAAGAAGTAAGCCACACTGTTTACTGCTGGCTCTACTATGGCGACCAAACCGCCAATCATCATGTCACCAGTTAATAACCAAGTGACCAAAAAAGCGATAGTGAAATGCATGCTGGCAAAAGTTAATGTTTTAATCATAGTGTTGTCCTCGTTTATTTCTATATCTAAATGATAATCATTATCATTTACTTTGCAAGTTATTTTTGTGCTTTTTTTATTCGACAGTTGATTGGAAGGTTGGAAGGCAAAAATTTAAAGCTGGCTAGGGAAGTAGCTAAATGCGCCAGTCACTTCTAAAAATGAACAGACACTTGTTGTGCTTTATCTCGTTGCAATTAGCGCGGCTGAACAGTTTTTTTACTAATAAAACCACAAACCTGTATCTCGTTTGCTTGTGTTAGCTGGCCAATCTAAAAGCGCGCTAAGCTGCTTAGTTGTTATATACTTAGGCTATTGTTAAGCGCCTAATAGTAAAGATAAGGCTGTATCAGGGATGAGCTATGTTTCGACGTTTTAGTATTTTTTGGGGGTTGCTGTTTGTAGTAGGTTGTTCAAGCGTAATTGTTAATCAGTTTGATCAACAATTTGGCGAAGCCTCGGTACAAACGCGAATTTTTTCAGAGACTCATCCTCCTGCTGCAGAGTTCCTTGCAGAGGTAAAGCCAATTTTAGACCAGCGTTGTGTGATGTGTCATGCCTGTTACGACGCGCCTTGCCAGTTAAAACTTACTTCTGCAGCCGGGATTGACCGCGGGGTAACTACTGAGCGCGTGTACAATGCCAGCAGAGTGACTGCCGCTCCAACCACCCGCCTATATACTGATGCTAAGTCTACGCAAATGTGGCGTCAGAAAGGTTTTAACCCGGTATTAAATGAGCGTATTCAAAGCGAACAAGCGAACTTAGAAGCGGGGGTAATGTATCAAGCCTTAAAACAAAAGCGCGATTACCTAGACCCCGGTAACGAGATCTTAGATCCCGAGGCCTTTGATTTTGCTTTAGATCGAGCCCAGCAGTGTGTGGGTATTGAAGGCTACGCTAAGGTGCAGGCTTCACATCCTGAATGGGGAATGCCTTATGGGCTGCCGGCAATTAGCGATGCCGAGTTTGATACGCTAAGCGCTTGGCTAGCCAGCGGCGCGCCGATGGCCGATGACTTAAGCGCACATAATCAGCTTGCTGAGCAGGTTGTTTATTGGGAGGCTTTTCTAAACGGTGACTCGCTCAAAGAGCAGTTAATGGCGCGTTATATTTACGAACACTTGTTCATTACCCATTTGTATTTTGGTGATGACCCAAATACTCGCCCTGCCTTTTTTAAACTGGTGCGCTCTCGAACCGCCCCAGGTACGCCCATTGACGAAATAGCAACCCGTCGCCCTTACGATGACCCAGATGTAGGCCGCGTGTATTACCGCTTGGCTCCAGAGCGCGAAACCATTGTGGTGAAAACTCATATTCCTTATCGCTTAGACAAGGCTCGCCAGCAGCGCTGGACCGAGTGGTTTTTAGGTGATGATACCAAGGTAGACAGCTTACCGAGTTACGAGCCTAGAGTGGCGGGTAATCCTTTTGTGGCTTTTCAGGATCTTACTGTGAACGGTCGTTATCGCTTTATGTTGGATGATGCCGAAACCTTTATTATGGGCTTTATGAAAGGGCCTGTTTGTCGCGGGCAGGTGGCTTTAAATGTTATTCAAGACCACTTCTGGGTATATTTCGCCAACCCCGATAATCGCTATGAACAAGAGCAAGCAGAATTCTTAGTTGAACAGAGCGACCACTTAAGAATGCCATCGGTTGAGCAAAGTAATGTGCTGCCAATTAGTGCTTGGCTTAATTACTCCAAGCGTCACCGCAAATTTATGGATGCGAGTATCGACCATGTGAATCAATGGCTGAGTAAAGACAGCTCAATACTCAATTTAGATTTACTGTGGGATGGTGACGGGGTAAACCAAAATGCCGCACTTACTATCTTCCGCCATTTTGACAGTGCCAGCGTTGTAAAAGGCACCGTAGGCAGGCAGCCAAAAACCGCTTGGGTTATTGATTACTCCTTGTTTGAGCGAATTCATTACTTATTAGTTGCTGGGTTTGACCCATACGGAAACTTGGGCCATCAATTAGTAACCCGTTTATACATGGACTTTTTACGTATGGAAGGTGAGGGCAGTTTTGCCTCATTCTTACCAGCTGAAATGCGTTATGATGAACTACGTAGCTGGTATATAGGTGCAGACAAAAATATTATCGAATTTGTTGAGTCTCGCCCGCAAGAGGCTTTCTTTAAAAGTGCAGTGGAATATAGCGGAGACGGGCCATACAAACAGCAGTTGTTTGACATGATTGGTGAGAAATTGGCGCCTGTATTAAGCCAAAAACATCAAATTACCTGGCCGCAATATTCACGAGAAGTGACTGACTTTGCCATTCAAGTAGGTGCTTGGCGCGGTGGGGCGATTAAGCTGTTGCCGCAAGTGGTGTTTATTCAAGTTGACGACGTAGAGAAAGATGAGCCTGAGTACTACACGCTATTGAGGCATAACGCTCATACCAACATTTCTAGCTTGTTCTTAGAAGACAATAACCGTTTGCCAGATCAAGACACCATATCTGTTTTGCCTGGCTTAGTAGGGGCTTATCCTGGTGCATTTTGGCAAGTCGAAAAGTCTGAGCTGAAACAATTACAACAAACTTTGGTGCAAGTGCATAACGAACAAGGCTATCAAGCATTTATGAAACGTTATGGAGTTCGCAGAACCAACAACGAGTTTTGGCCATTTAGTGACCGCTTACATCAAGTCTATCTCCAAGCTGAGCCTTTGGAGTCGGGCGTGTTGGATTACAGTCGCCTAGAGAACCGCTAGATTTATCTAACAAAAAGCCCAAGCAAAGTGCTTGGGCTTTTAAATTTTCCGTTTTGTTAGTTTGTTTTAAATCGCGATACCATTTCTTGTAAGCTTCCCGCTAGAGAGTTAAGAGCGGTTGCGCTTTGTTCTAGTTGCTGAGAAACCTCGTTTGCTTGACTAGAGCCGTCATGAATATCGGTGATGTTGCGATTGATTTCTTCTGCTACCAAGTGCTGCTCTTCTGCTGAGGCTGCAATTTGCGTGGCCATGTCTCGAATGGTAAGTACCGATTGCAATATAGCCTCAAACACTGTGCTGGTTTGGTTGGTGGCCGTTACCGAGGTGGTGGAGTGTTCAATACTGCTAGAGAGCTTAGTGGCTACATTGGAAGTTTGTTGGCGCAAGTTGCTCAATAGTTTGTCGATTTCTTCGGTAGATTCTGCGGTGCGGCCAGCCAGGGTTCTCACTTCGTCTGCAACTACTGCAAATCCTCTGCCTTGCTCACCCGCTCGGGCGGCTTCAATGGCGGCATTTAAGGCCAACAAGTTAGTTTGTTCAGCTATGCCGCGAATGGTATCTAAGATTACAGTGATGTTAGCTGATTCTTGCGACAGTTCATCCATGGCTTGATTGGACTCATTCAAGGTGGTTTCTAGTTGGCTAACGGCGCGCACCGTATCTTGAATAAGTTGATGACCTTCTTCTACCTGTTGCTGGCTGTCGTCGGCGCTAGAAGCCGCTTGGCTACAGTTTGACGCCACTTCATTAGAGGTGGCTACCATTTCATGGAATGCCGTTGAAACTTGTTCTACAGCGGCTAATTGCCCCTCTGCAATTTGCTTCATGGTGCTGGACAGCTCACTGGCTTGCGCCGCGGAGTTATCTACTTGTTCACTATTACCTTTAATGCTGGCAACCAGTGAGTTAATCGATTCAACAAAGCGGTTGAAGGCATTGGCCATTTGCCCCGATTCATCGTTAGATTGGATATCTAAGCGCTGGGTTAAGTCGCCTTCACCAGATGCGATACCCTCTAGGCCTTCGGTGATGGTAACCATCGGTTTGGTGATCACGTTCATCAAGGTAAAGCCTATCGCGATAAATACCACCATCATCAAAATGGCAACGCCTATTATCAGCGTTATTAGCGAGTTGGCTTGTTGATACACTTCGCTGGCAGGCATAAAGCCAATAAAGCGCCAGTTAAGATCAGGAGATAAATACACGTTGGCTAACCACGTTTCACCGTCTTTTTCTATGGTGTGTAAGCCTGGCGATGCGCTTTGAATAGCCTGATAGCTTGCCACGTCGCCAATCGCTTTAAACAGGTTTTCTTCACTTGATGGGTCAGCCAAAATCGTGTTGCTGTCTTCAATCATGATGATGTAGCCCTGTTCACCAAACTTCACTTTTTTAATTAAGTCTGTGAGTTTACTTAGCGTGACATCTACGCCAATAGTACCAAATGCTCCTTTGGCGCCTTCAAAACGCACCATGTAGTCCACCAAGGGGGTTTTAGAGATTAAATCTTGGTAGGCGGGAATCCGTACCGGGGTTGTCGAGTTTATAGATAAAGGGTACCAAGGCCGCACTCTTGGGTCGTAATCGGCAGAGTTTTTACCTAAGGGCCATTGAATATAACCACCATGGTCCATCGCTAAGTAGACATAGGCTAGGTCGGGCCGTGCTTCGCCAAATTCACGCATAAAGTGAAAGGCTTCTTGCTCTACGCCGCCAATTTTATCTGGAGTCATCATGGTGCTGGGTTTGCCCATGTAGGTGGTTACACTATGGTCCAGTTGTCGGATGACTTTAGAGGTAGCGAGAAATTTAGCATCTTCGGCTAGGCCGTTTAGGTAGATGGAAAAGGTGGTATCAATGTGCCCGAGCTCTGCAGTACTTCTTTGTTCAAAGTTGAGTTCAGCGCTATTGCGCACGCTCCAAACAGTGATGATGGAAATCACCAATACTGGGATAACCACTCCTGCGAGTAACAACAGCAAAAACTTTGTTCTTATTTTCATTTTTAAGTCCACTATGCGAGCGCGTATTAAGATAAATATAGTGGACTTAGACAGGAATTCTAATTTGCCTTGAATAACTTAGCGGTAAATGCGGGGTAAAGAACGCAGCTTAGCTTGTAGTTAACTAGCAGGTAATACCCACAATAAGGCTAACGGGATAAACACTAAGCTGGCGATGTTGCCCAGCATTACAATGGAGGCTACCCGTTGCGGTTCAATTTGATACTGTTCGGCAATGATAAAGTTGAGTACGGCGGGCGGTAAAGCTGCAAACAAAATTAAGCAAGATTGTTGCAAGCTGTTGAGCGGCAAAATTGCAATGGCCAAGAAAGCACACAATAGGCCGCTAAGAGGGCAAGCGATAGCGCCAATCATACCGATGCGCCAATCTTTTAAATCTACATCGATTAATCTTACTCCTAGGGTAAATAGCATTAGCGGAACCGATATTTGTCCGAGCATTTCTATTGGCGTGGCAATGACTTTGGGTAGCGAGAGATCTAAGGCTCCCCAAACTATGCCGGCAATGGCAGCAACAATCACCGGAATGCGCAATGTTGAAAGTAATTTTGCTTTGGTATCAATAAAGTACAGGCCTACCGAAAAATGTAAGACCATTTCAACCACAAATAGAATCACTGCAATCGGCATGGCTGCTTCGCCAAAGGCTAAAATAATCAGTGGTAGCCCCAAGTTACCGGCGTTGTTGAACATCATTGGTGGCAAAAAGGTACGCGCCTTTAACCCTAAAGGCTTAATCAGAGGAAGCAATACTAGGCCGGAACCTAACACTACCCAAATTGATGCTAGTAGCAGTTCGCTATAATCCGCTAGCTCTAACTGGGTATTTGCTAGCACCGAGAAGATTAAGGCAGGGCAGAATATCTCCATATTCATGCGATTGGCAGCGCTAATGTCGGGTCGGTGTTTGCGGCCATAAATTAGACCCAACACCACAATAATAATTAGTGGTGCAACAATACTTAAGATTTGCCAAGCCACAGCATCAGTCCTTCGTCGAGTGAGAATTAAGCTTACCAGAAAAGTGTGTGGGGGCTAGTTAGCAAAAGGTGGTAATAGCTTTTACTGGCTGGAGTGGCTAGGCTAACAAAGAATTCACTAATGTTTGGGGGAATTATGTTGAAACAGCTCTACCTCGCTGTGATCTTGCTCGTTATAGCTGGCCAAATGCCAACGGCGGCTATCGCCGAAGATGAGTTTGACATGGACATGGATATGGACTTTCCAGAGCCAGATTTCCCTGAGCCTGACTTTCCAGAACCAGAACAGTTGCCTGAGTTAGAGCCTGAGCCTCCAATCGCTGAAGTATTGCCCGAAGTTGACCAGCCAGAGGTGGAGCTACCGATTGCTCCGCCGCCAGAAGAGGTGATCCCACCTGAAGAAATATTGCCACCTATCATTGTGCTACCACCACCGATATATTGGTTAGATGATCCTTGGGACTATTGGTATCCACATGACTATCCGCGCCAATATTATCGCCCTGCCACTATTAGCGTGCGGGTGAATGGTGAGCTTAAGCTGCGTATTGTGGATAGCCAGCAGCGTACTTTAGTTAATCAAACCTTAGAAGCTGGCACTTACCAGCAATGGCAGGGGCAAGCTCCATTTGCTGTCACTGTTAGTGAGCCAGCGCAGATAGTGCTTAGCTACCAAGGTAAAGAAGTGGATTTAAGCGCTTACCAAGACACTGAAAATGCCTATTTTCAAGTGCCGCCTAATCGTTAAACTGTAAGGTCTGTTGATCTTTGCTGATGGTTTTTGCAGCAGTTTCTTAGCCATTTAGGCAAGGCTGTGAGTGTGCGGTTAAGTGGGCTTAATAAACACTCGCTAACGCTGAATAAATGGCTAAGAAATGCTGCCCGAAGGGTTCGGATATGCGAACTTTACTCTTTGTTAAGCACTTCTTGCTTAGCCCACTAGGCTTCTAAGTGCTCGCCGTGATTAAAACCGGCTTATCTCGAACAACATTTCAACACCAAAGATCAACAGACCCTAATTACTAGAAATAAAAAAACAGAGCTGGTGCTCTGTTTTTTTGGGTTTAGCCTCTGAGTTTATTGGCTTGGTGGTGTGTAACCTTCAATATCCACTTCACCGTCTTCAAACAGATACTTAACCATTTCTGCTTGCAGTAGCTCGCGGTCATCTTGATTCATCAAGTTAAGCTTTTTCTCATTGATGAACATGGTTTGTTTTTTCTGCCACTCGGTCCAGGCTTCTTTGCTGATGTTGTCAAAAACGCGCTTGCCCACATCACCAGGAATCAGTTGAAAATCTAAGCCTTCGGCTTCTTTTTTTAAACGTTGGCAAAATACGGTTCTAGCCATAATAGGTCCTTTTTCCTTGCTTTGCCTAAGGGAGGCAAAGGCTAAATTAAAGTGCTTGTTGCGCTATTTTTAACAGCTTTTCTGTAACGGCAGCTAAGCCAACTTTGGGTGCTTGTTGCATGTTATACCAAAGTTGTTGATTGTCTGCCATGACTTGTAAGTTAGGCGCTTCGCTAAGCTCGATGAGCGAAGGTTGAATGTCTAAATGGTAGTGGCTAAAGGTGTGCCTTAGCGGTGAGAGCTCATAAATGGCATCGGCGCTCATTTGATGCTGATTTAACCAATCACTAATGCTGTCTTCAATGTTAATTTCAGGGAAGCAATATAGGCCTCCCCAAAGCCCTTGCATGGGGCGTTGATAGAGCAAAAACTGCTGCTGCCAATGCAAAATCAGCATTTGAGTGGGTTTTTCTGGCAATACTTTTTTTGGCTTTTTACCGGGGAAGTCGCCTTGACGCTGATACTTAAGCGCTTGGCAGTCTTCGGCTACAGGGCAAACCTCGCAACTAGGTTTGCTGCGAGTGCAGACCATGGCGCCTAAATCCATCATTGCTTGATTGTATTCGGTAGTTTGTTGCTCTGGCGTATTGGTTTCGGCCAGTTTCCATAGTTGGTTTTCCACTAGCTTTTTACCTGGCCAACCTGCTATCGCTTGGTGACGAGCGAGTACTCGCTTTACGTTGCCATCTAAAATGGCATGGCGTTGTCCTAAGGATAAAGACAATACCGCGCCAGCGGTTGAACGGCCAATGCCTGGTAGAGTGATAACTTGGTCGATATCTTCGGGAAATCGTCCATTATGTTGCTCGGCAATCATTTTAGCTGCTTTGTGTAAATTACGCGCTCGTGCGTAATAACCGAGGCCGGTCCAAAGGTGCAGCACTTCATCGGTATCGGCTTTAGCTAAGTCACTCACCGTAGGGAAACGTTGCATAAAACGTTCAAAGTAAGGAATAACCGTAGCCACTTGAGTTTGCTGCAGCATGATTTCCGACAGCCAAACTTTGTAGGGTGTTTTGCCTTGCTGCCAAGGCAGGTGTTTACGCCCAGCTTGGTGATACCAAGTAACCACTCGGTTGGAAAAGTTTGCGAGATTGTTGGTCATTAAAAGTGCTTAGTTTAAATAGTGGGTTGGCAGCGAGGTGGTCGATTTCATGACTTCCATAGAAAAGGCTGAGCTTACATCGGTAAAAGCTAAGCGTTCGATCAGTTGCTTATATACTTTATCGTAGTCGTCGATACTAGGTACTACAACCTGCAACAAGTAGTCGATACTGCCACTCATGCGGTGAGCTTCAATGATCTCTGGAATATCTTGAATGGCTTGCTTGAATTGATCCAACCATTGTTGGTCGTGCTGCGAGGTGCGCACACTTACAAACACGGTTACGCCTAGGTTGAGTTTAGCTCTATCGAGTAAGGCGACCTTGTGGCGAATAAAGCCTGCTTGCTCTAGCTTTTGCACTCTACGCCAGCAAGGGGTTGCTGATAAACCCACCCGTTCGGCGATGTCGTTGAGCGGGATGCTTACGTCTCGTTGCAGCAAATCGAGTATTAACTTGTCTTTACTATCGAGTTTCATTTTTCACACTTTGCTCAAATAATGAAAGTTGCTGCTATTTTCCCGCGCTTAAGCCTAAGAAACAACCGCTATCTTTGTGTGGCTACTAGGCTTTGTTCTAACCAAAGCGCTTTGTTGGGGCTAAATCCGCCAGCAGCGAGTAATGCCTGTTTACTGGTGTGGCCACGTAAGTGCTCGATGATGGAGGAAGTAGAGCGATGATTGGCTTGTAACCAACAATCTTGCGGATGAAACTCCCCTTCATTCTGTGCTACACCATTTAACAACACTGGCGCAAAACGCCAAGCTTGACCGGGTACATATTCGCCTTGCAACTCAATGTTATTGTCGCCTTGCGTTAAGCGTATTTGATGAAAGATGCCCGGAGATCCACCTAAACTAAAATCCACCTCAATCTGATGCTGCTTGCATGCAAGCTCTAAGCTCAAGTGCTGATTGTCATGCTGCCCCCGGCATTTTGTAGAAGAGAGCTGCTTTGGTTCGCCGAGTTTATGCAATAACCAAGATAGGGGATGGCTAGCTGTCTCTAAAAACCACTGTTCTGAGTTAAAGTTAAGCGGCAAGTTTACCTGTGAGCTTAAGTGCGCCTTAACTGGTTGCTCGGCCTCCAACAAGTTATTGATAAGCTGAGCGCTTGCTAAGTAATTAAAGGCATAGTTCACCCATAGGTTTTGCGGCCAGCTCGATAAGGGCTGGGTTGCACTTAAGCCCATTAGTGGCTTTTCACAAATGATGGCGGTGTTCTTAAAATGCTCGATAAGCGTTAAATGCGAGACTGCGGGGCTGGCAATAATCACTAAATCTACCGGCGGTAGTTGGTTGATGTTATTGCAAGCTGCAGCAATGCCATGTTGCTTTGCTAGGTGCTGGGCTTTGTTTATGTCTAAATCAAGTAAGGCTTTAACCTCTACTTGGCTTTGCTGCAAAGCGCCTAAGTGCACTAAACCCCAGTTACAGCCAATAATCGCTGCACTGTTAATGGCGGCGGGCGTGTTGTTGAAAAGCAATTTACGAAGTCCTAATTGTTAACTTTGGCGGCAACCACAATAAAGCGAGCGCCAGTAGAGCCAGCTTGCACAAAGTGACTTTGTCCAGGGTGAATACAGTGGGAGTCACCAACTTTAAGGGTTTGGGTCTGCTGCTCTTCTCCTTCAACCACGGTAATAACGAGCTCGCCACTGAGCAGATAATAAAGCTCTTCGGTATGAGTATGTTGATGCAAACCGATACTGCCATTGGCTTCTAGGCTTGAATCCATCACCAGTTCTATACCACTGGCTAAAATGCCTTCGGCTTTGTCTGGCTCTTCACTGTAAATCCAGGTGCCATCTAAACGTCCTTTGCCTTGCATACCCGCGGGAGCTGAAGGATTAAGGTGGGCAGGTTGATAGACTACGGTAGCCATATGCTGTGCTTGTTTAAAGCTATAGCCTTGGCCCTCGTAGAGTGGAGCATCACCGCCATGAAACTCTTGGTCATTAAACTGCCGAGATTTTGGTTTGGAGGTCATTAAATTATCCTAAATGTTTTTGCTGAGTACATTCCATTAATGTTGCTTGATCAACAATCTGATGTTTTAACTGTAACGCTAGGGCCGTTGCCATTCTCTTGGTTGGTATATAAAACATGGCAATCAAAGAATACACTTTTATCGGCTAAATCATCAGAAAAGAAGATGTAAATTCGATTCAATGCAGTCGATTTGTCCACAAAAAAGGGAGCGGCATCATTATTGGCAATGATCGAAGGTAAGGCCACAGAATCTATATCCAACCATGCTTGCACTTGAGTATTCAGTTGCTGAAAACTATCGCTGCCATCTACCGCGGGATAGCCTTGGTAAACCGGAAGTTGAGTACCCAAATAGTCTATTTCGCTGTTGCCATTAGTTTTATTTTGCAAGGCTGCTTCACTATAGACCAAATGCAAGCCTTCTCTCATTGCTCCACCAATAGTTTCTAATGTGGCAGCTTTACTATCGAAGCGTAAGTTGAGGAACTTCGGTAATGCTACTACACCTAATATGGCTAAAATCACAATAACCATCACTAGCTCGATTAGGGTAAAACCGTTTTGTTTGGAGATAGCCAACATTGTGAATAATCAACCCTCTTTGCTTGGGCTTTAACATCATTACCTGTTTATTATAGGAAACCTAACAGTAGGAGGCGCTATGTTAGAACTTAGACCTTGTTGCGAGCACTGCGAAACACCCTTAGCAGCCAATGCAACCAACGCGATGATTTGCTCCTTTGAGTGCACTTTTTGTAAAGAATGTGTGGAAACCGTTTTAGCTAATGTTTGCCCAAATTGCGGTGGCGGGTTTTGTTCTAGGCCTATTCGGCCAGAAGCTGATTGGGTGAATGGTAATAACTTGAGCCATTACCCGGCGGGTAAGCGAGTGGTGATTAAAACGGTAAACCTCAGTCAGCAAAAAAGTTTAATTGAGCGAGTAGGGACGCTAGCGCCAAATAAACGCTAGGGGCTGTTTACCTTTCGAGCTGATTTTTGCTGCAAAACATTGCAAGCTTTAGCGTGCAAAGCTTGCACAACGGCGAGAACTTTGGATAATGCCAGCCCTGTTCTACATTTAGAATGTCCCTGCAATATCTAGTCTGGAAATATCATGAGCGAGCAAGACCAAAACCAAGCACCTGAGGCTTCTCAAGAGCAAGTTGAAGATAAACGTCTTCGTAAAATTCGCAGCTTTGTTAAGCGCGAAGGCCGTTTAACTAAACGCCAAGAAAAGGCATTAACAGAGTTTTGGCCGCAAATGGGCTTAGACCACCAAGCCAGCAACTACTCACTGGCGGATGTATTTGGTCGCGAGGCAAAAACCGTACTAGAAATTGGTTTTGGTATGGGAGCGTCTTTAGTAGAAATGGCCACAGCGGCCCCAGAAACCAACTTTATTGGTATTGAAGTGCATCGCCCCGGAGTTGGCGCTTGTATGGCAGATGCTGTTGAAGCGGGCATTATAAACTTACGCGTATTTGAACACGACGCAGTAGAAATATTGAATGACAGTATTCCAGACAATAGTTTAGATACTGTTCAACTATTTTTCCCTGACCCATGGCACAAAGCGCGTCACCACAAACGCCGTATCGTGCAACTTGAGTTTGTTGAAGTGCTACGCAAGAAGCTGAAGATTGGTGGTGTATTCCACATGGCGACAGACTGGGAAAACTACGCCGAGCACATGTTAGAAGTCATGCAAGCTGCACCGGGTTATAGCAATACCTCAGACACTAACGACTATGTGCCGCGTCCAGAATGGCGCCCATTAACTAAATTTGAAAACCGCGGCCATCGCTTAGGCCACGGTGTGTGGGATTTGATATTCGCTCGCGAGTCTTAATTACCCGCTTAATCAGTAAAGCAATTGAGAAGGTCGTTTAGAAATAAACGGCCTTTTTTTGTTACCGCCCAATGCTGATCATGTTCATCTAATAGCTCTTGTTGCCTTGCCTCTTTAAGCGATGAGTCAAGCTTGCTAAGCGGCAAACCACTTAAGTTAATAAACTCAGTCTTGGGAATATCTTCAAACAAACGTAAGCGGTTTAAGAAATACTCAAAGGCTAAATCATCTTGCTCCACTGCCCAGTGCTTAAACATAAACTCGCGCTCTGGTGCTAAGTACCCCTTAGGGTGTTTAACTTTTTCTGTTCGTATGATGGCTTGTTGAGTTAGGTCGCTTATTTTGCCGTGTGCGCCACAGCCAATGCCTATGTAGTCGCCAAAACGCCAATAATTAAGATTGTGTTGTGAGCGGTCTCCATTTTTACAGTAGGCCGAGACTTCGTATTGCTCAAAGCCTGCTTGTTGCAGTAGCTGGTGGCCTTGCTCATAAATATCCCATAACAGATCCTCGTTAGGCAGTTTGGGAGGGCGAGAAGCAAAGGCGGTATTGGCTTCAATCGTTAGTTGATACCAAGATAAATGGCTTGGGCCAAGGGCAAATGCTTGTTGCAAGTCGCCCATTGCTTGCTCGAGGCTTTGATTTGGCAAGCCGTGCATTAAATCAAGGTTAATGCGTTTAAAACCGGCTTGCTGGGCGAACTCAAAGGCTTTGATGGCCTCGTCACCACTGTGAATGCGGCCAAGCTTGGTGAGGTGCTCAGCTTGAAAGCTTTGTACGCCAATGGATAAGCGGTTTACCCCTGCTTGAAAATAACCCGCGAAGCGCTCTGCCTCGGCGGTACCGGGGTTGGCTTCCATGGTTACTTCGGTCTCAGGGCCTAAAACCAAGCGCTGTTTGATGCCTTGCAATAAATCGCTGATAGCTTGGGCAGATAGCAGGCTAGGGGTGCCTCCGCCTATAAAAATACTGTGCAAGGCTCGGCCATGTAAGGCCGGAAAGCGGGCTAAGTCGGCATCTAAATCGGCCAGCAGGGCTTGTATGTAATCGGCTTCAGGTAAGTCTTGTTTGAGGCCATGGGAGTTAAAATCGCAATAGGGGCATTTTTGCACGCACCAAGGCACGTGCACATAAAGGCTAAGTGCTGGGCTAAGCCTTAGCATGCTAGCGCTTCCATCTGCGCTAACAATTGGCGTAACGCAATGCCGCGATGACTAAGGGCGTTTTTTTCTGCTTTGCTGATTTGAGCAGATGTTGCTTGATGTTGTTCAACCCAAAATACCGGGTCATAGCCAAAGCCGCCAGCACCATGAATTTCTTCGGTAATGTTGCCGCGCCATTTACCGTGGCAAATTAGCGGCGCTGGATCATCGGCATGGCGCAAGTAAACCAATACGCAGTGAAACTCTGCGCCGCGCTGGGCTGGCGGTACCTGTTTCATTGCATCTAATAGTTTGAGCACGTTGTCATGGTCATTAGCATCTTCGCCAGCGTAGCGAGATGAGTATAAACCGGGAGCTCCATTTAAGTAGTCTACGGCTAAACCCGAGTCGTCAGCAATAGCAGCGAGCCCAGTAATCTTAGCCGCGTGGCGGGCTTTAATAATGGCATTTTCCACAAAGGTCGTGCCAGTCTCGGCGGCGTCTTCTATGGCAAACTCACTTTGGGCAATAATTTGCTTGTTTAGTGGTTTAAGTAATTCCGAAAGCTCGGCCGCTTTGCCGGGGTTGCCGGTGGCAAGTACAACTTTTTGCATACTGAGTCCTAGAGTAACAAGAGGCTGGTGTAGTTTAATCGAAGGGGCTGTGCTGAAACAGCCTTAACTAACAGCTAAGGCTGGGTATTTTAGATTGTTTAGGGGTTGTTGCTCTTTGGTGTTGAAATTTTATTCGAGATAAGCGGGCTTTAATCGCGGCGAGCACTTAGAAGCCTAGTGGGCTAAGCGAGAAGTGTTCAACAAAGAGTAAAGTTCGCTTATCTGAACCCTTCGGGCAGCATTTCTTAGCCATTTATTCTGCGTTAGCGAACGATTTCACACTCACTGCCTTGCTTAAATGGCTAATAAATTGCTGTAAAAACCATCAGCAAAGATTAACAGCCCCTAATCTACGTAGAACTTCTGTTGAAACTCTAGCAGCTGTTGGCTTTTGCCGTCATCAATAGTGAGCTTGAAACGAAAGGTCTCTTCGTTGCTGTGACGTAATTCGGCAATGTAGTAAATCGACTCGCCTTCACGAATCTCTTTAAACTCTAGGCTTTTTTGATTACCAATTAAGTTACGCGCTGTTCCTGATATGTTAACTGCAACTGGAGCCTTGTTAGCCGATTTGCTGTCGAGCACGGTAATGTTAATTAGGCCGTTATATCGGCTACGCTGCAAACCGTAAATTTTGGCGACTTCTGCTGGAATAAAGGTGGAGTTAAAAGCCACATAGTGCACTTCATAGTTACCCAGTTGAGCTTTTTGTTCCGCCTGACTGGGTAGAGAAAATAGCATTATGCTGGCGATCAAGTTGACCAAGAAAAACTTACTCATGAGGGCGACCTTTTTTACATGCATGGTTTAAGTATAGAAAGATTCTGCGCGATAAAAGTTACAGCAAACCAGCGATTATCTCAGGGATTTGTTTTGGCTGAGCAATGCTAATGGTTTTGTGGCGACCTAGTTCTCCGCGAAGGATAGAGATTTGGGACTTGGCCACTTTACATTGTTTCGCTAAAAACTTGCTCAAGTGCTGATTGGCTTTTCCATCAACCGGTGGAGCAGTAATAGCGATTTTAAGCTCTTCACCGTGCAAGCCAATAATTGCATCACGGCTGGCTTTGGGTTGCACGTAAACCTGCAACAGCAGGTTTACGTCATCAAAGCTAACGGGCTTAGGCAATTACAAAGAGCTCCAGAATGGCACCCAACCAGCGATTAACAAATTAAGAAAGTTAAGCGCAATAAATAGCACCAATACAGATAAATCCAATCCTCCCATGGAAGGAAGAATTCGGCGGATCGGTGAAAGTAGCGGTTCAGTTAATTGGCCTAATACATACTCTATTGGGCTGCGACCTTGGCTTACCCAGCTTAGGATAGCGCGCAGTAACAACACCCAGAACAACAACATTCCTGCTTCTTTTAGGGTGCTAAACAAGGCCAGAATCGCTACCGCAGTTAAATCAAAACCGCCACGTAGCTGCATTAAAATAGCCCATTTGGCAAAGGATATGACTAATGCCAAGAACACTGCTGCCCAATCTACTCCAGCGAATCCTGGGATAACCCGGCGTAGCGGAACGACAATGGGGTTGGTTGCTTTAACCACAAATTGGCTAAGCGGGTTGTAAAAATCGGCGCGCGCCATTTGTAGCCACACACGCAGTAAAACCACCATCAAGTAGAGGTTGAATACAACTTCAATCAAGTAACTAAGCGCTTGCATAAGGTCCTCAGAATAATTTAAAACAAACTTTCCATTTCGCGTCCGCGTTCAACGGCGGCGTCCATGGCATTGGCGACTACTTTACGTAAGCCTTGCTCTTCAAAAACACGAATCGCCTCGGCAGTCGTTCCTCCCTTAGAAGTAACATTGGCCCGAAGTGTCGCTAAATCAAGGTCTGGATTAGCTGCAACCAGTTCGGCACTGCCTAAAGCTGATTGTTGAATCAAGCTTCGCGCTTGTTCAGGGCTAAAGCCTAGTTGCTCTGCCTGCTGCTGCATAGCTTCCATGAATAGGAAAAAGTAAGCGGGGGCACTGCCTGCAGCTGCGATGATATGGTTGATATCATCTTCGTTTGCCACCCAGCAGGTTTCACCTACAGCTTTCATTAGCTGCTCGGCGCTAGCAATTTGCTCTTTGCTTACATCTGCTGGAGCAAATAAACCCGTCATACCGCGGCCAACCAATGCAGGAGTATTAGGCATGGTGCGCACAATGGCAACCTGCTCACCCAGTAAACCTTTCAAGCGTTTAACGCTGACTCCTGCAGCAATAGAGACAAACAGTTTGCTGTTTAAGTCATTGCCTGCTTCGGCAATGGCTTGGCAAACCACTGCCATAAGTTGCGGTTTTACCGCCAATACAATCACATCGCTTTGGGCAATGGCTTGATTGTTATCGCCAGTGACATTTACCGAAAACTGCTGCTTAAGGTTTTGCTGCTGCTCAGTATTCGGATCACTAGCGGTAATGTTGCTTGGGTTTGCGCCATTAGCGAGTAAGCCGCCAATCAAACTGCTGGCCATGTTACCACCGCCAATAAACGCAATTCGAGCTGTCATGTTCAATTTTCCTTATTATTGTTCTTATACCAATCGTACTAAGACACTGTTCATTCTAGCTGGTTAAAATACTCGATAATTGCGTTAGTATTTTTGATTGTAGAATAACTACTTATCGAAAAATCCTGTCTTATTCTCGAGTATTTTTCCTGCGCTATTTCTGATCACTTACTTAGTGTGATTGGTATTAGTTTCGTTGGCCAAATATCGCGCTGCCCACCCTAACCATGGTACTGCCGTTATTGATTGCCATTTGCATGTCGCCACTCATCCCCATAGAAAGAGTATCAACACTAGAATATTGTTGTTGTAATTCGCTAAATTTTTGTTGCATGGCAGCAAATTGAGCTGCCAGCTCTTGGCCTTGCTCAAGCTTTTGCGGAATGGCCATTAAACCGCGCAAGGTTAAGGCTGGCTGTTTCGCAATGTGTGCAGCTAATGCATCTACATCTTCCAGTAACACTCCAGATTTAGCCGGTTCTTGGCTAATATTGACTTGAATACACACTTGCAAGGGCGCCATGTTGCTAGGGCGCTGCGCTGCTAAGCGATCGGCAATTTTGGCCCGCTCTAGGGTTTGCATCCAATCAAAGTGCTCCGCCACAAGGCGAGTTTTGTTGGACTGCAAGGGGCCAATAAAGTGCCATTCTATGGGCTCTTTTAACCAGCTTTGCTGTTGGCTTTCGATGATTTTATCTACGCCTTCTTGCACATAGTTTTCACCAAAGCTGCGTTGGCCCGCCTGATAGGCGCTGGCAATATCACTCAAGGGTTTGGTTTTACTAACGGCTAACAAATCAACAGCATCAGCGGGTCGATGTGCTTTAGCTAACGCTTGCTGAATTTCTTGGTTAACAAATTGAAGTGCTTGGGTAATACTGCTCATAGACTCACATTGAGGAAACAATTAAATGGATGTTACTGAATTACTGGCCTTTAGTGTAAAACATAACGCGTCGGATCTACACCTATCTGCAGAATTGCCACCGATGATTCGGGTAGACGGCGAAGTGCGTAAAATTAACGTACCGGCATTAGAGCACAAACAAGTTCATAGTCTGATCTACGACATTATGAACGATAAGCAACGTAAAGAGTATGAAGAAAACCTCGAGATTGACTTCTCGTTTGAGGTTCCCGGTGTAGCGCGTTTTCGTGTGAATGCCTTCCAACAAAGCCGTGGCGCGGCAGCGGTATTTCGTACCATTCCTTCAGAAGTATTGAGTTTAGAGCAACTAGGTGCACCGGCTATTTTTAGGCAAATCGCCGAACACCCACGTGGTTTAGTGCTAGTAACTGGCCCAACCGGTTCAGGTAAATCAACCACATTGGCGGCAATGATCGATTACATTAATGAGCAGCGTCACGAGCACATCCTTACCATTGAAGACCCGATAGAATTTGTGCACAAAAACAAAAACTGTTTGATTAACCAACGTGAAGTGCACCGCGATACCCACAGCTTTAACAATGCGCTACGTTCAGCGCTTCGTGAAGACCCGGATATTATTCTGGTTGGTGAATTACGTGACTTAGAAACCATTCGTTTAGCACTAACCGCAGCCGAAACGGGTCACTTAGTATTTGGCACCTTGCACACCACTTCAGCAGCTAAAACCATTGACCGTGTGATTGACGTATTCCCAGCAGCAGAAAAAGACATGGTACGTTCCATGTTGTCGGAGTCGCTGCGTGCGGTAATTGCTCAAACTCTGCTTAAAAAACTGGGCGGCGGACGAGTGGCTGCTCACGAAATCATGACCGGTATTCCAGCTATTCGTAACTTGATTCGTGAAGACAAAGTGGCGCAAATGTACTCGGTTATTCAAACCGGTATGGCGCACGGTATGCAGACCTTAGATCAAAACTTAAAAGAGTTGGTGAACCAAGGCATGGTGTCGTATGAAGACGCTAAACTTAAAGCTGCAGATCCGAATAACTTCTAGGAGGGTTTATGTTACTCGATGAGCTATTAAGCGATATGTCGGAGCGTAAAGCATCCGATTTATATCTATCGGTTGGGGTGCCGCCTAGTGCTAAAGTGAGTGGCCGTTTAATGCCGCTGAATGAGCAAAAACTAATGCCAGAGCATGTCATGGATATGCTAGCTGCCATTCGCACAGAGGCTCAGCTAGAAGCCTTTGTTACTGGTCGTGAGGCAAACTTTGCCATCGCTCGCCAAGGCTTGGGCCGTTACCGTGTGAGTGCTTTTTATCAACGCGAACAGCCAAGCATGGTAATTCGTCGTATTGAAACTGATATTCCAAGTTTTGAGCAGCTGCAGTTGCCGCAAATTCTCAAAGAAGTAGGTATGTCGAAACGTGGTTTGATTTTGTTTGTTGGTGCTACCGGTGCCGGTAAGTCAACCACTCAGGCCAGTATGATCGATTACCGTAATCACAATTCCAGTGGGCATATTCTTACCATTGAAGACCCGGTGGAATTTATGCACAAACATGCTGGTTGTATTGTTAACCAGCGTGAAGTGGGCATTGACACGCCGTCGTTTGATGAAGCCTTGAAGAACTCATTGCGCCAAGCACCCGATGTGATTTTGATTGGTGAGATCCGTACCCGTGAGACCATGGAATTTGCGTTGCAATTCTCTGAAACGGGTCACTTATGTATGGCTACCTTGCACGCCAACAACGCTAACCAAGCCCTCGACCGGATTATGCACTTAGTGCCAGAAGAGCGTCATCGCCAACTGTGTTTTGACTTATCATTCAACCTACGTGCGATTGTGGCTCAGCAGTTAGTGCCAACCAAAGATGGCAATGGCCGTCGCGGGGTATTTGAAATTTTACTTAATACACCTTTAGCCGCGGATCTAATTCGTAAAGGTGATATGCATAAGCTCAAAGAGTTAATGAGTAAATCCCGCGAACAGGGCATGTTAACCTTCGACCAAAGCTTGTTTGAATTGTTCGAAAGTGGCGTAATTGGCTATACCGAAGCTATTGCCCATGCTGATTCACCTAACGATCTTCGTTTGATGATTAAATTGCATGGCACCGAAAAATCGAATAATTTAGACAGCGGAATGTTAGACGGTGTTACCGTCGATTTTTAACTCTTGAAAGGAGCATTATGTTAGCGGTTATTTCACCAGCTAAAACCTTGGATTTTAGTTCTGAGTTAGCGAGTTACTCATCTTCTCGCCCTGAGCTGCTTGAGCATAGTGCCGAGCTAATCGATGTGGCTAGGCAGTTAAGCCCAGCCGACATCGCTAGCTTAATGAAAATCAGTGATAAGTTGGCAGGCTTAAACGCTGCCCGTTTTGCTGAATGGACCAAGGACTTACCAGAAGATTTGGCTCGTCCAGCAGTGTTTGCCTTTAAAGGCGATGTATACACGGGTTTAGATGCAGCCAGCTTAAGCGCTGAGCAATTAGACTATGCTCAGCAGCATTTGCGGATCCTGTCCGGTCTTTATGGTTTGTTGCGTCCCATGGATTTGATGATGGCTTATCGCTTAGAAATGGGCATTAAGCTTGCCAATGAAAGAGGGGCAAACTTGTATCAGTTTTGGGGCGAGATTATCACCGATAAGCTAAATCAAGCCTTAGCCGAGCAGGGCGACAATATTCTGGTTAACTTAGCCTCCTATGAGTACTTTAAAGCGGTTAAACCCAAGCTTTTAAATGGCACGGTTATTACCCCAGTGTTTAAAGATCAAAAGAACGGTCAGTATAAGATCATTAGCTTTTATGCCAAAAAAGCCCGTGGCTTAATGGCTCGCTATATGTTCGATAAGCAGGTCACCAGCTTAGAGCAACTGAGCCAGTTTGATTATCAAGGTTACTATTTTGATGAAGCTAGCTCGGATGCTAGCACTTTGGTCTTTTTACGTGACGAGGCGTAAGACCTAAGGTGGTTTACAGCCTGAGAAAGCCCCACTTAGTTGGGGCTTTTTTTATGCGCATAATTGTTTACGGCGCAATCGAGGGAGATTAAGGCCTTTAGCCACTAAAACAAACCGTCTTTACTAGGCTTAGCTTTTCACTTATCAGTAAGGAAAGCTAATATGTTAGACACAATCTTAGAGCACTATTCACAGTATCTTTATCTAAGCGCTGAAGTGACTAAAACCAATGGGCAACATGTTAATGTGAGTGAGCTGTTCACGGTTAAATTTACCTTGCTCAATACCGCCCCAACCATTCGAAGTACCCGCCAAGCTAAAATAGTTTTTTTAAACCCGTACTTACAGATTATTAAGACTGACTATGCCGCACCTTGGGGGCCAGATAATGAAGCTTGGGATTCTATGGGTTTGAACTTTCGTCGAGATCTCAAGCCCGGAGAAAGTGCCAACTTAGAAGTTGAATTTGTTGCCCTTCGCTCGATGGACCGCCGTCGATTCATTGTAGAAGAACCCTATACTTCGGTGTCGGTTAAAGCGCCATTGGACGTGAATGAACTCTTTTTTGCACATCAACAGTTTGAGTTTTCACATGATATTCGTCTTCGCTCACCTACAGATAGAGAGTAAGTGAAAAGTAAAACTATATGATGGTTTTAGGCGAATTATAGTAAGGGCCTGTAAAGCTTTTAACTTTTTATTCACTTGAGTTTTTGCTCCAGCCTTGTCAATATCACAAAAAAGCCTACCTAGAATAGGTTTGATTGGTAAATAGGTGACTTATTTTTTACTCAAGGTAATCGACATGAATAGTCGAGTTAGGCCATATGGAGATAATATGAAAAATAAGATTGCAGTGGTATTAGCGCTAGTTGGCGCAGCTTCATTATCAGGGTGTTCTAATGCTCCTCAAGGTGATGCAGGGATTATTTGTCCAGCAATTGGCGCTGGCTTTGGAGGTCTTCTTGCTGGTGGCGGTGGTGCCGTTGGTGGGGGAATCGTAGGTGCTCTACTTTGTGCTAACCCAGACCGAGACGGTGATGGTGTGGCTAATAGCGTTGATGAATGCCCCGATACACCAGCAGGCGCAATAGTTGACGAACGCGGTTGTGAAATCGTCGAAGAAGTTGTTGTAGAAGAAGTGGTTGTTGTTGAGGAAGAGATTGTAGAAGAGGTGGTCGTGGTTGCTGCCGCAGCTGCAGTACTAATTCCTGAGTCTTGCGAACAATATGTCATGGTTGAAGATGACAAAGTGGTTGGCTTTGAACATATCTTATTTGGCTTCAACAAAGACGAATACGATGCTGATGAACAAGCTAAAGTTGATTGTATCGCTAAAACCGTTATAGCAAATGACTTAAAAATTGATGTAGCGGGTCATACCGACAACATTGGTAGTGACGAATACAATTATGAGCTGAGCAAACGCCGTGCACATAATGTTGGAGTTGCTTTACTTGCTGCAGGTGTAACCAGAGATGCAGCGGTTGAAGAAGGCAAAGGCATTGCTGCGCCAATTGCTTCTAACGCTACCGAAGAAGGTCGCGCGCATAACCGCCGTGTAGAAGTGCGAGTTTATAACTAATACGACGTTATAACAGTCACAAAAAAGCCACGCATTGCGTGGCTTTAATTTTTATTACTTAGCTATTTCTTCGCTTTTTTAGCTAGCTTCTTCGCGCGACCCTTAGCCTTTTTCTTAGCGGCTTTTTTAGCTTCCGCCGTTTTAGGTTTTTTCTTCTTAGCCGGTGGCGCTGCAACACGGTGAGTTGGACGTAAGCCATCAATTACTCGGCGTTTAATTGGTTCTTCGGTATAACGCTCTGCTTTGGCCAACGCTCCCATATCATGTGCTTCAACCAGGTTTACAGCCATGCCTTTGCGTCCAGCACGGGCGGTGCGGCCAATACGGTGTACATAAACATCTGGCGTGCGTGGCATGTCATAGTTAAATACATGACTAATTTCAGGTACATCTAAGCCACGGGCTGCCACATCGGTAGCGATGAGTATGTTTACTTCGCCCTCTCTAAAGGCTTGCATGGCTTGGTTGCGTTTATCTTGTGCCATTTCGCCACGCAAATAAGATGCTTTAATCTCATCGCTTTGTAACTGTTCCGCTAGGGCATATAGACGCTCACGGGTTTTTACAAATACTACACAACGCTCAATCTCTTCGTTAAGCAGGTAGTGACGCAACAATTGGTATTTATGGGCAGCATCATCACAAAAGTGCAAAATTTGTAGAATCTTAGCGCGCTCACGGCGAGGTGGCTCAACTTCAATTTGTACCGGGTCTTGCATTACCTTGTCGGCAAATCGCAATAATCCTGAGCCTTCTAAAGTGGCGGAAAACAACGCGGTTTGACTACGCTCACTGGTAGCGTCGCTAATTGTTTCCATATCTTTGATAAAGCCCATGTCTAACATTCGGTCGGCTTCGTCTAGAATCAATACCTCAATGGCTTGGGTATCAAACACCTTATAGGTGATGTACTCCATTAAGCGGCCAGGAGTGGCGATCACGATATCAATATTGCCTTTAAGCTGTTCCGCGTGAACATCGTATTTAACCCCACCTGTGATATCGATGGTAGTGAGTTTGGTGTGCGCTGTTGCTAAACGAGCCTGTTCGGCGACTTGCATGGCAAGCTCACGGGTAGGCGTCAGAATTAATACTCGACCGGGCCCGGCTTTACGGCGAGGGTAGTCCAACAAATGTTGAATCGCCGGCAGCAAAAAGCCTAGGGTTTTGCCTGTGCCAGTAGGCGCAGAAGCCAGTACATCTCGACCATCAAGCATGGCCGGAATGGTTTGCTGCTGAATAGTTGTGGCTTTTTGTAAGCTCATATCGCTTACTGCAGCTAGGATCTGCGGGTCTAGGTCGAGGTCTTCGAAGGTCATAAATCTACCAAGTTGTGAGGCGCCATCGACTTGAACCAAAAGCGCGGGTCATTTACATTCGCGGCATAGTATAGCGCCAAACAGAGGCAAGCAAGAAGTGATCGATCATAATCAGCGTCCTGGATTCACCTTTAAGCGGTTTCATGTGGCGCACGATCAATGCGCAATGAAGGTGGGTACCGACGGGATCTTATTAGCAGCGTGGCTTAATCTGGCAAATGCGAAGCGCATATTGGATGTAGGAACAGGCACAGGATTGATTAGCTTAATCATGGCTCAACGCTGTGAAGGCAAGCTCAGCATTGATGCCATTGATATTGACGCTGATGCTTGTGAGCAAGCTAAATCTAATGTGGCGAACTCTCCGTGGGCAAATACTATCAATGTAACTTTAAGCAGTATGCAAACTCACCAACCATCTTATGCCTATGATCTTATTGTTTCTAACCCGCCGTATTTTCCTGCCGGACAGCAATTCGATGAAAAGCGCCAGCTAGCTAGGCACAGTGGCTCGCTCAATGCCGAGCAGTTTTTTGCTGCCTTGAAAAAGTTATGCCATGCAAACACTGAATTAGCGTTAGTGCTACCGTGTGATGTAGCAGAGTTGTGGCAACAGCAAGCCTTAAGCAACAATTGGTGTTTAATACATCAAGCTGAGGTGCAATCACTTCCCAATAAACCAGCCATTCGTAGTTTGATGCGCTTCTCTCAACACGCTTCGTTGTCACTTAAGCAAGAGCAAATCCTTATCTATCAGGAGGATAGAACTTACTCTGAACAATATGTTGAGTTGTGTAGAGAATTGTACTTAAAAATGTAGATTTGTTTACTGTTGAGTTGGATCAATTATCCTTTATGTAGATTTATTCACTGGTTTTATGTTTTAAAGCCATGCTATATACTCCACCGCTTAAAAATATAATCAATTGCAATCTACAACGGGGATAACACGTGACCAAACCTCTTGGATCATGGAATACAATCAGCTTAGGGATGATGGTTTTTGCCTTTTTTTTAGGCGCAGGTAATTTAATTTTTCCACCTATGGCAGGTATGTTAGCTGGCGACAATTTAGCGATGTCGATGCTTGGCTTTCTGGCCACTGCGGTAGGTTTACCTTTACTGGGTTTATTAGCGATTGCTAAAGCCGGCGGGGGTATTGTTCACTTAGGTCGTTATTTGCCCAGTAAAGTCGCCAACTTTATTGCGCTTGCCATTTATTTGGTATTAGTTCCGATGTTCGGTATTCCCCGTACATGTTTGGTAGCTTACGAGCTTGGCTTGGTACCGCTGGTTGAAAGCGCTAGCCAACTCACTTTAATTGCTTACTCGTTGTTCTATTTTGTGGCGGCTTTGTTTTTTATTTTACGCCGTGGCGGTTTAATCGATACTGTTGGCAAAATAATCACTCCTTTGTTGGTAATTTGTATTGCGGTTATCGGTGTAAGTGTATTTAGTAATCCTTTTGCAGAGATTGCTGAAGCGCAAAAAGGCTTTGCTGACATGCCTTTTGGTCAAGGTTTTATCGACGGCTACAACACTATGGACGCACTTGCAGCATTGATGTTTGGTGTGTTGATGATTGATGCGCTTAACGGTAAGGGTGTAAGCGGTAAAGGTGAGCAATTTGGCTACTTGGTTAAGGCCAGCATTATAGCGGCAATTGGCCTAACCCTATTTTATGTAGTGCTGTTTTACTTAGGTGCTACCGCAACCGGCGTAGCGCCAGAGGCGCAAAATGGTGGCGAAATTATTGTTGCCTACGTAGCAGTATTGTTTGGCGCTAAAGGCCAATTATTGTTATCTACCATTGTAAGTTTGGCCTGTTTCACAACGGCTATTGGTGGTATCTCGTCGTTCTCAACTTATGTGAGTGATAACAGCAAGTTCTCTTATAAACTTACCGCTATTGTTACAGCCGCCTGCTGTGCATTAGTGGCTAACATTGGTTTGAACCAGCTGTTGGTGGTTTCTATTCCAATTCTTATTGGTATTTACCCGGTAGCAGTGGCATTGATTGCCTTTAATCTGTTGGTGGATTGGTTTAATAGGCCTCAAATGGCGGCTCGATTAATTATTGGTGTAGCGGCTATTTTTGGCGTGCTCGACGCAATCAAAGCAACTGGCGTGAACATGGAAGCCTTTAATGTATTACCGGGCTTCTCACAAGGTTTTGCTTGGTTATTGCCTACTCTAGCCGCAGTATTGGTTAGTGTATTTGCTCGCTCAAGTAAGCAAACAGTAGCCGAAACCGTATAAGTTTAAGCAGCGCCAACAACAGTTTGGCGCTGCTTTTCTTTAGTAAAAACAACATAACAGGTTAATACCTGTTTTTTTTGATTTTCTCCTTGAGATCTTGACGCGCAATCCCTCGTATTCCCCAGCCACGCGCAATACCATAGCCCGCTAATTGTTCGATTGTTGCAATGCAAAATGGAGTTTGTCATGAAAGAAGTCCCATTTAGGTGGATTGATCGCTTTAATATTCACCTTACCTTGCAGGAAAAGTTTCTACTTATGTTCGCTTTTCCTATGTTGGCATTGCTCGCGATCTTATTGATTGTGTCTAGTAATGTAGAGCACCATTTGCAACAGCTTGATCAGCAACAAGCCCAACTAGTAAACCAAGTTATTCAGGCTGAACCTGAGCAACTGCGTACTGTATTGTCAAAAGCTGGTTATGAATTACGTGGCAATCGAGTAAGCCCTCAGCATCAGCAAACGTCAATATTTGCGCTGTTTTCGGGGCTGCAATACGCCAGCGTTGCAGCGATATTGTTTGTTGCCGGTTTACTGTTTTACTACGTAATGACCTTTATTGGCGGGGCAATGTATCAAATTCACAATGCATTGGACTTGTTAGCCAAGGGCGATTTAACCAATCGACTTAACTACCTTCCGGTGCGAGATGAGTTCAGCTCTATCGCCATTATTATCGATAAAGTAGCGGAACGAGAACACCAGCTGGTGAGTGAAACCAATGCCAGTAACGCGATGGTTAAAGATCTTTGCCATCAACTCAACCAAACCAGCGAGCAATGTAACAGCCTAAGTGTGCAACAGCAGGATCGGGTAGATTCCTTGGCTAGTGCCATTGAACAAATGGTAGTAACCATTCGTAACGTGGCTGCTAATGCCAATGACACTGCAGAGCAAACTGGCCAAGCGAATCAAGCCACCAGTGAAGGCCAGCAAAAAGTAGAACTTACCGTCGATGCCATCGACCAATTAATGGCTGACGTACAGCGCGCCGAACATGCCGTTACTCAACTGGAAAAGCGCACTCAAGACATTGGTGCAGTGGTGACCACCATTAACTCCATTTCTGAACAAACTAATCTTTTGGCATTAAATGCCGCCATTGAAGCGGCTCGAGCTGGTGAGCAAGGTCGCGGTTTTGCAGTTGTGGCAGACGAGGTACGCAGCCTCGCTGGGCGTGCTCAGCAAGCCACTGTAGAGATTCAATCGATGATTGAAGAACTACAATCTACCAGCCTTGGTTTAAGCTCAACGGTTAAAGAAAGCGTGCAACGTGGTGAAACCAGTAAAGAAATGATGGGCGGAGTGCATCAAACCATCGCGGATATTCATCAGCGTACCGATACGGTTTCGGCAAAAATTTCAGAAATTGCCACGGCCTCGGAACAGCAAGGGGTAGTCGCGACCGGTATCTCGGATGATACTCATCAGCTGCGCGACCAAACCGTGTTAGTGACTGAGTTAGTACAAGGCTCTGATCAGGCAATCAAGTCATTGTTAGAGCAGGTTGAGGTATTAGAGAAGCTAACTAAAGAGTTAAACGTTTAAGGTAAATCAAAAGATGCTAATGCGATTTATTGTCAGTAAGTCGCATTAGCAGGCTCGGTTTAAAGCTTGTTAAGCCTGTTGCAGTTCGGCCAATTCCTGCTTTAACTGGCCACACCATTGTTGAATACGCTGGTCGCTTAATTCGTATTGATGTTCATCGTCTAGCGCTAAGCCATAAAAGAATTCGCCGTCTTCGGTGAGTGCTTTAGAGGCTTCAAACTCATAACCTTGATTTGGCCAAAAACCAATAAAGTTAGCGCCAGAGGGCGCCAGTTGCTCAAACAATAATCCCATAGCATCTAAAAACCATTCGCTATAACCCACTTGGTCACCTAGGCCAAACAGTGCGATGGTTTTATTCTTAAAATCAAGCCCTTCAAGGTTATCCCATACGGCTTCCCAATCTTCCTGTAATTCGCCATAATCCCAAGTAGAAATGCCAAGAATAAGCAGCGAATAGTCGTGCATTTGGCTTATGTCGCAATCTTTAATATTGAACATGTCGATATCATGGTCGGCAAATTCAGCGAGAATTTTCTCTGCTGCCATTTCGGTGTAACAGGTAGACGAGCCAAAGAACAGGCCAATGCGCATGTAAAACTTCCTTAAGCGTTGCAGTGTGCGCGGGCAGTTTATCAAAAGCGCTAACTAACACCAATAAGCCAAGTGTTAGCCCGATTAATTAGTGAGAAATATGCCAAGCAAGCAAAGCAAACCTAAAGCCAGCGAGATTGATAATCCACACATTAATCGCTTTATTGAACAGTTGTGGTTTGAGCACAGCCTTGCAGAGAATACCCTTAATTCTTATCGCAATGATTTAAACCAGCTAGCGAGTTTTTTGTTGCAGAAAGAAGTCCCGCTAGAACAAGCTGAAACCTTAGACTTGCAGGGCTTTATCGCTTACCGCTATGAGCAAGGGCAAAAGCCAGCTAGTGCGGCTAGACAACTTTCCACATTGAAGCGTTTTTACCGCTTTTTAATTCAAGAAAAAAGCCGAGAAGATGATCCCTGCGCGCTGTTAGCACAACCTAAATTAGAGAAAAAGCTACCGGGTACCTTAAGCGAAGCCGAGGTAGAAGCCTTGCTAAATGAGCCGCAGTTGGATGATCCCATTCAGCATCGTGACTTAGCCATGTTAGAGGTTTTATATGCCACTGGACTGCGAGTGACGGAGTTAGTGAGTCTGCAAATCGAGCAAGTGAGCTTGCGCCAAGGTTTAGTAAGGGTTGTGGGTAAAGGTGGTAAAGAGCGCTTAGTTCCTTTGGGGGAGCAAGCGGTAGATGTATTAGAGCGCTACTTAAAGCAAGCGAGACCATTGTTACTAAAACAAGAGAGCGATGTATTATTTCCAAGTTCTCGAGGTAGCCAAATGACCCGGCAAACTTTTTGGCATCGCATTAAGCGCTATGCCAGCTTAGCAGGGATTAACAACCACTTATCACCGCATACCTTACGTCATGCTTTTGCCACTCATTTGCTTAATCACGGCGCTGATTTAAGGGTGGTGCAAATGTTATTGGGGCATAGTGATTTGTCTACAACTCAAATCTATACCCACGTAGCAAACGAGCGTTTACGCAGTGTTTACCAGCAACATCACCCGCGCGCTTAGGCGACCTACTAAGCAGTTTGTAACTAAATTTTTTGCAATTACCGCCTATAGGCGGTAAGTTTTGCAAGCTTTGCACGGTCTGCTTGTATACCCCTAATTCGGAGAAAATTTAATGAAATTATCCAAGGCCTTATTGTTGTCGATGAGTTTATTCGGCCTAAGCTTAAACACTGCCTGGAGTGACGATGCCAGTGAGCAGCCTGAAACCAAGGTGGCTCAAGCAGACATGACCAACAAATTGGATACTACAAAAACCAAACAAGTGATTGAAGCGCGTTTAGGTGTAAAAGTAGATGCGGTAGCCGAAACGCCATTAGCTGGTATTTATGAAGTGGCCACCAGCCAGGGCATGTTTTATGTGAGCCAAGACGGTCGTTATTTAATTCAAGGCAGCTTATTTGATTTAGTCAATCGAGTGAACCTAACGGATGCAAGCATGGCTAAGGTGCGAATTAAGCAGTTAGCAAGTTTTGAAAACGACATGATTGTATTCAAAGCAAAAGATGAAAAATACGTTGTGACAGTGTTTACCGATACCAGCTGTGGTTACTGTCGCAAGTTGCATAATGAAATGTACACTTACAAAGAAAAAAACCAGCAAACTCAAAAAGTTGAAACCTTAGCGGGTTATACCGATTTAGGCATTACTGTGCGTTACTTGGCCTTCCCACGCGGTGGAGTAGATTCACCCGTTTATGGTGAGATGCAAAGCGTATGGTGTGCTGATGATAAAGCCGGTGCCATGAGTGCAGCTAAAAACGGCAGCTCTGTGGCTAAAGCCAGCTGCGACAACACGGTGCTTAAACAGTACCAGTTAGGCGAAGCGTTCGGTGTTCGTGGTACGCCAGCTATGGTGCTAGAAGATGGCACTATGTTGCCGGGATATCGCCCACCGGCTGCCTTGTTAGAGTTTTTAGAGCGTAGCTAGCTTTCACTGCTGTAAATAGGCTCCTACTTTTGTTAAAAAGGGGAGCCTTTTTTATTTCACCATCCTAGAGAAACCAATACGTGTTATTACGCCGCCGCGAAAATCTCGATACCCAAGCGCTACCAGCCGAATGGCCAGAGCTGATAAAACAAGTGTATGTGCGACGCGGAGTAAAAACCGCGGCCGATGTTGAACGGCGCGCTCAAGCTCTTTTGCCATTTCAAGGTTTGCAAGGCATGGATGATGCGGTCAACTTACTTATAAGCAATCTGCAGCAACGAAAAAAGATCCTGATTGTGGGTGACTTTGATGCTGATGGTGCAACCAGCACTGCACTATTGATGGCTGGCTTACCGCAGTTTGGCTTTCGGTCTGTAGATTTTTTAGTGCCTAACCGTTTTGAGTATGGTTATGGCTTAAGTCCAGAGATTGTAGAGCTAGCCGCAGCCAAAGGTGCTGAGCTTATTATTACCGTGGATAATGGCATTTCCAGTATCAATGGCGTTGATAAGGCGCAGTCTCTTGGTATTCCGGTACTTATCACCGATCACCACTTGCCAGGTGAGCAATTACCCAAAGCGGCAGCTATTGTTAATCCAAATCTGTCGGCCTGCGCTTTTCCAAGTAAAAACCTGGCTGGCGTAGGTGTAGCCTTTTACTTGCTTATGGCGCTGCGCAGCAAAATGCGTGAACAAGATTTTTTTGCCCAGCAAGGCTTGGTAGAGCCCAATATTGCTGGTTTATTGGATTTGGTAGCGCTAGGTACTGTGGCCGATGTAGTGCCGCTAGACAGTAATAACCGAATTTTAGTGCACCAAGGGCTGCAGCGTATTCGAGCAGGTGCCTGTAGGCCCGGCATTCAAGCGCTTATTGAAGTGTCTGGCCGCAATAAAGCCGGTATGGTGGCCAGTGACTTAGGTTTTGCAATTGGTCCGCGCCTAAACGCGGTTGGTCGCTTAGACGATATGAGCTTAGGCATTCATTGTTTGCTTAGTGACGATATTCATCACGCCCGTCAATTGGCCAGCGAAATGGATAGCTTGAATAGTGAGCGCAAAGATATTGAAGCCAGTATGCAGCAAGAGGCCCAGCAAAGTGTCAGCAAGTTGAGTTTAGATACTCAAAGCCTGCCCAAAGCACTGTGTTTGTATCAGGCCGATTGGCATCAAGGCGTAGTAGGGCTAGTGGCTTCACGCATTAAAGAAAAATATTATCGCCCAGTGTTTGCTTTTGCTGATGGCGATAATGGCGAGGTAAAAGGCTCGGGGCGCTCGGTGGCTGGAGTGCATCTTCGTGACTTACTGGAACGTATAGATACCCAAAACCCTGGTTTAATTGCTAAGTTTGGTGGCCATGCAATGGCTGCGGGTTTGTCCTTATCGCAATCGCGATTTAGCGAATTTCAAGCTTGTTTAGAAAATACCGCCAAAGATTTTATTGATGAAGAGTGCCTCACTCACACCTTACTAAGTGACGGGGAATTAGCACCAGAGCAATTGGTGTTGGAATTTGCCGAAATGCTGCGTGAATCGGGACCTTGGGGCCAAGGTTTTCCCGAGCCTTTGTTTGACGGTGAGTTTGAGCTCTGTGCGCAGCGAGTTGTGGGCGAAAAGCATTTAAAGATGAGTGTGAAGCTACCGGGCATGAGCCAAGAAGTGGATGCCATTGCTTTTAATGTGGATCGTAGCATTTGGCCAAATGCCAGCCTCAAGCATGTGCAACTGGTTTATAAGCTGGACGTAAATGAATTTAGAGGGCGGCGGAGCGTACAACTTATGGTTGAACACTTAGCCCCCTTATAAACCTTATAGGAGTAGATAGATGTCTGAATCACTGATTGTGGTATGCCCTAGTTGCCAAGCAGGCAATCGCTTACCTGTGGCGCGAGTTGCTGAGCAAGCCAAATGTGGCAAATGTAAGCAAGCCTTATTTAGTGGTGAGCCGATTGATGTTACCGAAACAAGCTTTAGTAAGCACCTTGGTGGCCAGTTACCGGTGGTTGTCGATTTTTGGGCATCGTGGTGTGGCCCTTGTAAAAGCATGGCACCGGCCTACCAGCAAGCTGCTCAGCAGTTTGCTCATCGCGCACAGTTTTTAAAAGTGAATACCGAGGAGCAACAAGCGCTAGCGCAGCGTTATCAAATTCGCTCTATTCCTACTTTAATGGTGTTCAAAAATGGCAAATTATTAAGCCAACAAGCGGGGGCATTGCCAGCTCAAGCTATGCAGCAGTGGCTTGAACAGCACATTTAACTAAATCCAATATCTTTAAAACTTTAGGGCTTATTCTTAGCTCTAAAGTTTTTGCTCTATCCTTCGCATTTTCTACAGCCTAATATTGTGTTGCTTGTCCAAATAGAGATAATCCAAAAAGTTATGTTTTTTAAGTGTTTGTTGTTGGCGAGTTATCTATTTGTTGTCAATAATTTATAAACACATCAACTAAAAATAAGCCAAACACACGGCTAGTGATTAAAGGATTGTTTATGCCTAGGGGAACCTCTCTTACTGGAAACGAGCGCAAGATGGTTGAGCATCAACACATCGTTTCAACTACCGATCCTCGAGGCGTAATTACCTACGCTAATCAAGACTTTGTAGACATTAGCGGTTATAGCAACGATGAGCTGGTGACTCATGGACATAACATTGTTCGCCATCCTGCAATGCCAAAAGTGGCCTTTAAGATGCTTTGGGATCGAATTGAAAGCGGCAAGCCGTGGATGGGGATTGTGAATAATCGCTGCAAAAACGGTGATAATTACTGGGTCGATGCATTTGTCACTCCCATGCTCTCTAGTAAAGGAGAGATAGAGGGTTACCAGTCGGTGAGGGTAAAACCTAATGCCGAGGCAGTAAAACGCGCTGATCGTTTGTATCAACGTATCAATCAAGGTCAGGCACCTATTTCCCGCTTGAAGCGCGGGATGAATATATTAAGTCGCTATAGCTTAAGTTTCGCCTTACCTGGATTATTGGTGTTGGCATTTTGCCGATTTAACTCGCTATTGTCTTTTGGCAGTGGGCTCATCGCAGCCATGGTGATTATTGGGCTAAGCGTGTTGTTAGCCACTATGCTAAGTGCGTCGATCCGCAGTTTAGCCGCCAGCAGTAAACAAACTATAGATGATCCCGTAGCGCAATGGATTTACACCGGGCGCTGCGATGAACTAGGGCAATTGCAATTAGCCAATATTTTATTGGATCACCAACAACAAACCTTAATTTGGCGAGTCAGTGATTCTGCTCAGCAACTGGATAAGGTGGCGGCTCAGGCATCTAGCGCAACCGAAGGTGTATACACCGATATGGACTCGCAGCAAAACGAGGTTGAGCAAGTCGCTAGTGCCATTGGCCAAATGGCGAGTAGTGTTGAAGAGGTATCGTCCAGTGTCCAGCAAACCGTGGAGCAAACCAGCCAAGCGGATCAGCAGGTGCGCCAAGGCCACCAAGAAGTTAATGACACCATCGCCCAAATAAACCTGCTGGCTAAAGATATTGATACCGCCAGCGAAGTGATCGCTTCGCTAGCTCAAGAAAGTGAGCAAATTGGCTCCTTTGTAACGGTTATTCAAGGCATTGCCGAACAAACCAATTTACTGGCTTTAAATGCTGCCATCGAGGCAGCTAGAGCGGGTGAACAGGGGCGAGGGTTTGCGGTGGTGGCTGATGAAGTACGAACCTTAGCTAGCCGCACGCAAAGCTCTACCGAAGAAATTCAAAGCATTGTAGCAACGCTACAAAATGGGGCTGAAAGAGCGGTGAAAGTGATGCAACAAGGTAGCAAGGCGGCTCAGGGCAGTGTTGATCAAGCTGCCCATGCTGGTGATGCAATTATGCAGATTACCCAAACAGTGGAAGAAATTCGTAGCCGCATTAGTCAAATTGCCAATGCGACTGAGGAGCAGGCTTCGGTTGCCAGTGAAATTGGTGGCAATGTTTCTGCCATTAGCCAGCAAACTCAGCAAACCTTGCAGCGTTGCCAGCATACTAGCGAAGCCAATCATCTGTTGGCTGAACAAAGTGGCAAGTTGCGGGCAATGGTCGAGTTGTTTGCTCGCTGATCTAGCCTATAAATCAACAATAGATAACTGGGCTTAGCTTTTTGATTTTGCTTTCATCAGTATTAGGGTGAGGATAATTTTGCTGGGCACCATTAACAGCAAGCCTAAGCCGATGATACCAGCGATTATTTGTACCCCAGTTACGCCCATGGAAACGCTGATATTAGAGAACATAGCTAAAGCTACTCCCACTAGCACCAATAATAAACCTATGCATATAACGGCATATAATAGGTACTTTCCTTGTTGCTGAGTCATCAAATAGCCCTTTTTAATAACGACTTAAGCCATTATTAAGCACATGCTTATATACAACTTTGCGTTGGCGCAGTTTATTGTGAATCTGCTGATTGTTTAGTTGGGTTACTTGCTTGAGAAACTTTGAGTAAGGGGGCGTTTTCGGGCCAGCTAAGCTTGCCTTTTACCTGCCAAAAACTACCAATAGTGGGTGTTGGTTGTTGATTGAAGTTGATAGTGAGTAAATTGCCTTCAGCACTTTTAGCTAAGACCTCTTGCTGGTTATTGGTGGTGCCAATAACCAGAATATCGCCTTCAACCAAAGCTGATTGTTGATGCGCTAGGGCGTGTTCTAAAGACAGGCTTTCTATCTGTTTAAAAGGGCTATTAGGCGCCCAGGTGTAGTAACAAAAAAGGCCAATCAGTAAAGCCATTACGAGGGGAATGCGTTTATCGATTATTCGAGGATCTTTGGCCATTTAATGGTCCTTGTTAGTGTTATTAAGCACTTAGCATTTCAGTGTTTTATCGCCCGCCAGCAACGTCGACAATACTACCCGTGATATAAGAAGCTTGTTCTGAGAGCAGCCAAGCAATGGCTTCGGCAACTTCGCTGGGCTGACCGGCGCGCTGCATGGGAATGGCACTACGGACACGTTCAATTCGGTTGGGTTCGCCGCCATCGGCATGCATGTCGGTATCAATAAAGCCTGGCCGCACCCCATTCACTCTAATCTTTTGCTCGGCTAATTCTAAGGAAAGCCCTTTAGTGAGAGTATCAATGGCACCTTTACTGGCTGCATAATCGATGTATTCGAAGGGAGAACCTATGCGAGCTGCGGCTGAAGATACATTAACAATGGCCCCTCCAGCCCCACCATAACTGCTGCCCATGCGCTTAATGGCGTATTTACAGCACAAAAAAGCACTGGTTACGTTAGTCGTGAGCAGCTGATTGATCCGGCTCTGGTCCATATTTACCAACGAGCTTTGTGGTAGCAACATGGCAGCATTGTTAACTAAGGCGGTAATGGGGCCGAGTTGTTGGTCAATGGCAGCGAACAGCTTATCAACTTGCTGCTCTTGGCTTACATCAGCAGCATAAGCCATTGCAGGAACACCTAAGGCATGGATTTGCTTCAGTAGCGTGTTAGCTGCTACTTGGTTTTGTTTGTAGTTAATACAAACGGCATAGCCTTGTTGCGCCAGCAGCAAAGCGGTAGCAGCGCCAATGCCACGACTAGAACCGGTGACGAGTGCAACTTTATTCATCGTTGTCCCTGCTATGTGAAGAAAGACCATGCTAGCAATATCACCCGCCTACAGAAAGCCTTTATGTTACGAATTAAATGACTACATTCCATACTATAGTGCGATAAACTTGCGCCCTAAGCGTTGGCTTTAAGCACTAATCTTTCTAGACTCTGGAATAACTTAACTATCACTTTTGAGATTATTTATGGATATTACCTTTGAATTAGCCAGTGCTTTAAATGTGCAAGCCTTACGTTTAGCTGACGAAAAACAAGTGAGCATTGCAGTTGCAGTGGTTGATGCTCACGGCGAGTTAGTAAGCTTTTCTCGAATGAACAATGTGGCTTTTCATGCCGCTGTACTAGCCCAGAACAAAGCGTATACCGCAGCGCGTGATCGCCAACCTACAGCCAACTTAGCAGCATGGGCAAAAGAAACTGGTAAAGACATGGGTTATTGGACGGATCCTCGTTTTACCGGTATTCAGGGTGGTGTGCCGATTTACCAAGATGGAAATGTGATCGGCGCCATTGGTATTAGCGGCATGAGTGAGCAAGACGATGCTGCTCTAGCGCAAGCTGCAATAGATGCTATGGTATAACCAAGATCAAATTTTCATCACTGGCGTAAACCTTTGGTTTGCGCTATTGACTTATCTCTCATATCATCCCTGTTCACCTTAACATTAGTTATTACGCGGTATTAAGCAATCACTAATGATTATCAGTTCATCTGAAAGTTTTTTAGTAAAAACTCCGTCAACTGTTCGGTACGTTTAGAGTGTTTTGTTAATAATTTGTTTTTAGCAAAGTTTGATGTTTGATTCGCTAAATGTTGCTATTGGAGCGGCAAGAGAGCTCTAGTCATATTATTCATGATGGCTTGGTTAGCAATTATTTAACATTGTTGAGTCATAGTTGGCGACAGCATTAGTTATAAAAGGTAAACAGGGAAGTTATATGATTTTTCAAATCAGCAAGCCTTTGGCACATTGTATTAGAGTTGCTGCGTTAGCTTGCTCGCCACTGTTACTTTTGGCATGTGGAGGTGGTGGAGATGAGCCATCTGCTCAACAGCAAACTCCAGACACGGGGGGGGCTGCTGTGGCACAAGCTATTGTGCTGCGAGCAGGGGAAACAAACCTAGCCGAAGGCGCGACTAGCCAATTGGAATTGGACTTAGTTTACGACAATGGTGTTACTCGAAATCTCACCCCATTCAAGCTTAACTGGCAATGTAACTCTGAAGCAGTAAGCATTAGTGAATCTAGTTATGTGACAGCAAATTCAGAAGGTGAAGCAAACTGCAGCCTTGCTTGGTCGTCATTGAGTTTGGTAGTGGATTTTACGGTTCGCTCTGATGAGATTATTGCTGAAAGCCTTACTATTTCCCCAGTTAGTCCGGTTGCTCTAACGCTTAACGATCAACAAGCTTTAGAAGTTATCGCCAGTTTTAATGACGGCTCTCAACAAGCAGTGAGCAGTGATGCGCAGTGGCTTTGTGATAGCAATGTAGTAAGTATTAATGCCCAGCAACTTACCGCCGAACAAGCAGGACAAGCCACGTGCAGCGTTACTTGGCAAAACCTGAGTGCTGATCTTGAGGTTGTCGTGTCTGCTCCCGCTACCTTAAGCAGTATTAGCATTAACCCTGCTGGACCCATTGATATTCCTTTAGCATCGAAGCAAAGCTTACAAGTTAACGCTAGCTATAGTGATGGCTCTGTGAAAGCTTCACTAAGCGATGTGCAGTGGGCTTGCGATAGCAGTGTAGTATCAGTAGATGCTCAGCAGCTTCTAGTCACCAATCAGGTTGGCCAAGCCATTTGCACTGCCAGCTGGCAGGGCCAACAAGCAGACATTCAAGTTGAAGTATTAGCGCCAGCTGCCACTAACCACAAACTGTCTCTGGCATCGATAGAACACTTACGCTTTGCCGGGCAAGATTATAGCCGCTTTGCAAGTTGGGTCGACCAAGCTGTTGATGGTAATCCGGGGTATGGATTTTCGCCTACCGATGCGGTTTACATGTATTACCTAACTCAAGATAAAAAATACATTGAGTTAGCAATTGAAGATGTAGAAGAGCAAGTCGTTGCGGCAGAAGCCCTGATTGCTGCAAACGACAAACCAAAAACTTCGTTTGATTCTTATCTTTACGTAGGCGATTTTATCTCTGAGCTGGCTTACGTTTACGACTATGGTTATGACTTGCTTAGCGATAGCCAAAAAACGCGTTGGAAAAACTACGCCGAGCAGGCTATTTGGAATGTGTGGAACCATGCAGATGCACAGTGGGGCGGTAATAGCTTCCCATGGAGCGGCTGGGCAACCACTAATCCAGGCAACAATTATCACTTCAGTTTCTTAAAGGCCACCATGACTTGGGGTTTAGTGGACGAAAACGAAACTTGGCTCAATCTACTCAGAGATGACAAACTGCCGAAGCTAGTGGAGTATTATGCGCAGTTTGCTGGTGGTGGTAGCCGTGAAGGGACTGGCTATGGAGTAGCTCAGGGTAAGCTATTTGAGCTGTACATCATTTGGCGAGACTCTACCGGCGAAGATCTATCACTTGAGTCTTTGCATACAAAACAAACCATCGATTACTGGATCCACGCTACTACTCCAGACTTAACGCATTTTGCTCCTATCGGCGACCAATCTCGGGTCTCATTCCCGGTACTGTTCGATTATCACGAAAGCTTAATGCAGCGTGCTGCCTCGTTAAATATTGGCAGTGACGCAGCGAAGCGTGGCAGTTGGTGGTTAGCTAATAATTCCGTTGACCCAATGCGTTTTGGCTTCAATCTGCATACTACTTTGTTGCAGCAAGAGCTCAATCAAATAGTGCCAAGTGATTTGCTGTATTACTCTTCTAGCGCTGGCCACCTGTTTGTTCGCTCCTCTTGGGATGCCGATGCAACATGGTTATCTGCCGTTGCAGGTATTTACGATGAATCGCATGCTCATCAAGACCAAGGCTCATTCACTTTGTTTAAAGATGAGTTTTTAGCAGTAACCCAAAATATTTGGTCACACAGCGGAATTCATCAACTTAGTGATCAGCACAACATCCTACGTTTTGAAGAGGCTGGAGAAATCATTCCGCAGAAGCGCGGTACCGAGGGCAGTATGACTCATCAGGTTGATGGTGATGTTACTACCATCAATATGGACCTAACCGGTGTGTATCCCGCCTACGATTCAATTACCTCGTGGCAGCGTGAGATTCGTTTTAGTGCTGACCAAGTTATGGTCACTGACCAATGTGTTGTAGCCGACACGGTTTCTACTATTTGGCAAATTAACCTGCCAGAAGAGCCGATTGTACAAGCCGACGGTTCTATTATTGCGGGTAACTTAAAAATCACCCCAATAGCGCCTGCAACACCAAGTATTAGTATCATTAACTGGAATGACATTGATGCGGTCGAATACAAGGAAGACCGTTATAGGTTAGATCTAGAGGGTGGCGCTTGTAACTATCAAGTGCAATTGGATGTTCTAAACTAGAGCTGTGAGCAGATTTAAAAGGGAGCCTTGTGCTCCCTTTTTTGTATGCTAGTAGTACGACTTGTTAGAGGTTATCTTCGCTAGGCCTTTAATGATTCGGTAGATTGACCAAATCCAAACTCCTAACAGTACAAAATACCCTACGATTACAAATGCTAGTACAAAGCCAATAATCGACAGGCCAAAACCCCACCAAAAGGTTTTAATAATATTTGAGTAGTGATCCTCAAACAGGGTACCTGCTGCATCCGCTTTTTTCACCATGGCCCAAATAGCACCTACTAACCAAAATAGGCCGGTAAACAAACCTAGAATCATTAAACCATAACCAATTAATGCGCTGGTTTTAGCGGCTTCATCGCTAGCAGATAGAGGCGCTTCGGTGACTGCATTTTGTATTTCTGACATTATTTACTCCTTAAATTGTCAGTGAGTTAGAACGGGTTAAATTGCCAAAGGCTTAGCGGGTATTTGAAAGTGCGAGATTGCTTGTTCCCGATTTACTGAATACCTCTAAAGAGGTGAATATGACATAGGGAAAAGTGGAAAGCTTTAGCTAACAAGCTAGTTTTGCGTTAAATAATATTAATATAATCTTTTATATATTAATGCTTTAGTTAAAAGGTGGTGAGAGCGGCATCCTTAGAGATTAAGGCTATTTGTAACCAGATTCTCGTAAGCGCTTGTAAACCGTATTGCGACTGATACCAAGCTGTTGAGCTGTCTTGGATATATTGCAAGAAAGTGACTGATAAACCGCGACTATGTCATCACTATTTGGCTGCTTAACTTGTTCAGGCTCTAGGTTAGTTTGCGAAGAGCTTGGAGTAAATACTTCTACGTTAGTGGTTTGGCCATCAAGGTCGGCAAAAAAGTCGTCGGGAAGGTGCTGTAAGTCGATGGCTTGGTTATCAGACATCGCTTGGGCAATTTGGATAACACTTACTAGCTGGCGAATGTTTCCTGGCCAAGGGTGCTGGCAAAAGCTATGCATTGCACGTTCTGTAATTAAGGCATCTTGCGGTGTTTCTGCATAGTAATTTAGCAAAAATTGGATAAGGTGTTGGCGATCACTCCGATGGCGAAGCGCTGGTAGCTCGATGTTTAAACCGCTCACGCGGTAGTATAAATCTTGGCGAAAACTGCCTGCTTCTACATCATCTTTTAAGTTTCGGTTAGTCGCTGACACTAGCTTAAAATCTACCGGATAAGACTCGGTACTGCCCAAGGGGTTTACTTTGCGCTCCTGCAATACTCTTAGTAAGCGCGCTTGTACATTCAAGGGCATGTCGCCAATTTCATCTAAAAAGAGGGTGCCTTTATCTGCCTTGCGGATCAGCCCTATATAACCTTTGTTGCTAGAGCCAGTAAACGCGCCTTTTTCATAACCAAACAGTTCCGATTCCACCAACTCTTGGGGAATCGCCGCACAGTTTACCGTTACCATATTTTGTTTGCTGCGCTGGCTTGAGTGGTGCAGGGCTTTTACAAACACCTCTTTTCCTACCCCTGTTTCTCCGCGGATCAAAATGGGGATCTCTTTATCTACAATGCGTTTGCTTTGAGCCACGGCCTTAGCCATTACCGGGTCACCTAAATTAAGGTCGTCGAGCAAGAATGCTTGTTTTTCAGAAATGTGTTGCGCCTTGTTCTGCTCGGGCTTAAGCAAGGCTCTAAAATCTAATACTCGTGGTTTTGCTTGCTTAGGTTTATGTAAAACCCCATGCACCCTAAACTGCTGACGTGTAATCAATGGAACTTGAAAGCTCTCAGGCTGGTTAATCAGTTGGTTAACGCTTACTTCAAATAGCTCGCTTATGTTCACCAGCTTTAAGTCGGTGGCTAACACTAGTTCTGCACGGCGATTGGCCGAAATCACTAAGCCGGTTTCATCAAATACAATCAGTGCCGACCATTGGCTATCAATGTTCTCCGGGCTGGTATTAAAACGCAGCAAAAAGTGCTCACTATTGAAGTGCGAAATAATTAGCTGATTTTCAACCGCTTGCGACATGATCTTAACCATGCCCAGGGTATGAGATTCCGGCAGGTAAGTATCGCTAGAGATATCAATCACTCCCACCATCTCTCTATCAACCCCATAAATGGGTGCTGCAGAACCGGTCATAAAGCGGTTGGCCACTAAAAAGTGCTCGTCATGATGAATTTGCACCACGCTACCGGTTTTTAAGGCGGTGCCAATGGCGTTGGTGCCTAGCACTGGTTCTTGCCAGCCAGTGCCTGGTGAGAAGATTTCTTGATGCTGCTGTTTAAAGCGTTGCTCCCCCCAACTTTTTAATACATAGCCTTGATGGTCTGCCAGCATAACTTGGCTATTGCTGTTGCTTAACAAGTTCTCGTAATACGGCAGTACTTGGTGGTGGGTTGTTTCGAGTAATTGATGATGCTGTTCCAATAGGCATGACAAATCCCCCGCAGATTTATGCTCTACGTTTGGCTCACTATGATGGGTTAAGCCAGATTCTCGACAGCGCTGCCAAGAACTCTTAATTAGGGCTTCATGCTCTATATACCACTGTGACTTTTCGCTCATCTCAATCCTTAAATCAGCATCACATTGTTTAGCTGTGAACAGTGTTAGGCAGGCACTTTCGCATACGAACATTAATTGGTCAAAATCGATTAACAAAATGTTCACATTGATCACACTAAATGAACATGTTTTTATTAAAGTAAATGCTGTTGTGTTGGTTAAGTTTAATTAAAACAATAAGTTAAAATTTATTGATGAGCTTGGCATAACTCTGGCAATAAGCTTCGTAGATTTGCGAATTTGAACAGAGTGCGAACATTGTTCAGCACAGAACAATAAGGAGAGCCCCCGCCCATGTCACTGACATTGGAAAACGTAACAAGGATGGTCGATGGCCAGTATTACATTAACCAAGCCAATCTCAATTTTGAGCCCGGCTCGTTTAACGTATTACTGGGCCGCACCTTATCAGGCAAAACCAGTTTAATGCGGCTAATGGCCGGATTAGATAAACCTAATACAGGCCGAGTGTTAATGAATGGCCTAGATGTTACCGGCGTATCTGTACAAGAGCGCAATGTATCGATGGTCTATCAGCAGTTTATTAACTACCCCAATATGAGCGTTTACGACAACATTGCCTCGCCTTTGCGCTTAGCCAATGAGTCGGAAACCACCATTAAGAAGCGAGTAATGGAAACGGCCGAAATGCTACGCATTACGCCATTTTTGTCTCGCTTGCCTTTGGAGCTCTCTGGTGGACAGCAGCAACGTACCGCCATGGCGCGGGCCTTAATTAAAGATGCAGACATCATTTTATTTGATGAGCCCTTGGTGAACTTAGATTACAAGTTACGCGAAGAGCTGCGCCAAGAAATGCGCGAGTTATTTGCTCAGCGCAATACCATTGCGGTGTATGCCACCACCGAACCTAACGAAGCGCTCGCTTTAGGCGGCACAACCACTATTTTGCACGAAGGCAGGGTGATTCAAAGTGGCCCAACGGCCGATACCTACCATTCGCCTTGCAATGTTACGGCAGCTGCTTTGTTTAACGAGCCGCCCATTAACCTTATTGCTGGCAAAATGAGCGCCACCGAAGTGACCTTTGATGACAAAGTGCACTTCCCGCTAAATGCCGACTTAAAAGCCTTGGGAGAAGGGAACTACCAGTTTGGCATTCGCCCTAGCCATTTAAGTTTACTGCCCAAAAATGATGACGATTTAGAGATTTCGGTTCAAGTTGAGCTAGCAGAAATCTCCGGCTCCGAAACCTTTTTGCACGTGCGTAACGAGCACTTCCAATTAGTGCTGCATCTCTCCGGCGTTCATTCCTACCACGTTGACGAAAAAATAAAAATTTATGTGCCAACCCATAAGTTGCATGTATTCGACCATGCTGGTGAGCTTATTCAAGCATCAAGCCGCCGTATAGAGGATCATTATCATGGCTGAGATCCAACTTAAGTCTTTAGCGCATTGTTACGACAAGCAGGCCGAACAACCCCAATATGCGATTCGCGAAATGAATCATGTGTGGCAAAAGGGCGGTGCATACGCCTTGCTGGGTCCATCTGGTTGCGGCAAGTCCACCTTATTAAACATTATCTCAGGCTTGCTAGAACCTTCAGACGGAGAGGTCTTGTTTGATGGCGTAAGAGTAAACGATATTCCTCCGCAAGAGCGCAACATTGCCCAAGTATTCCAGTTTCCGGTGGTGTACGACACCATGACGGTGTTCGATAACTTGGCCTTTCCATTGCGCAACATGGGCGCCAGTAAAGCCAAAGTGCAGTCTAAAGTGGGCGAAATTGCAGAGATCCTCGATCTCACTTCGGTACTCAATAAAAAGGCCGCCAACTTAAGTGCCGACGAAAAACAGAAAGTCTCGATGGGCCGCGGCTTAGTGCGTGACGACGTATCGGCCATTTTGTTTGATGAGCCACTTACGGTTATCGATCCCCACCTTAAATGGAAGCTGCGCCGCAAGCTCAAGCAAATTCATGAGCAGTTTAATATCACCATGGTGTACGTCACCCACGATCAGCTAGAAGCTTCTACTTTTGCCGACAAAATTGCGGTGATGTACAACGGCCAAGTGGTGCAGTTTGGCACCCCTCGAGAGCTGTTCGAGCAGCCTAATCATACCTTTGTGGGCTACTTTATTGGCAGCCCAGGTATGAATTTAATGGAAGTTGAACGCTGCGAGCAGGGCGTATGCTTTGGTGAGCAAAGTATTGCTTTAAATGAACACGAGCTAAACGCGGTTAATGCTAGCCAATCTACCAACTTAAAAGTGGGTATTCGTCCCGAGTTTGTGCATGTATGGGATAAACCCAATGGCGATGCCTACCAAGCAGAAGTACTGTTTGTTGAAGACCTAGGCACCTACAAAATCCTAAGTTTAAAACTGGGTGAGCAGGTGATTAAAGCCCGCTTGCAAGAAGACCAAAAAGTCCCTCATCAAACCGCCTATATCAGTTTTCCCGAGCAATGGTTGATGCTCTATATCGACGAATACTTGATCGCCAAGGAAGCACATCATGATTAAACCCTATACCAATAAAGCGTGGTACTTGGTACTGCCCGTATTTGCGCTGGTGGCCTTTAGCGCCATTGTGCCCTTAATGACCGTGGTGAACTATTCAATACAGGATATTTTTGATGCCAATACCCGCTACTTTGTGGGCACCGAATGGTATCGCGAAATTCTTAACGATACCCGTTTACACGACTCCTTAATTCGCCAATTTATCTTCTCTGGTTCGGTGCTATTAATCGAAATTCCCTTAGGCATTTTGGTGGCCTTAATGATGCCCTCCCGTGGCCCCGGCTCGGTAGTGTGTTTGCTGGTATTAGCCTTACCACTGCTGGTGCCACTAAATGTTGTAGGTACTATTTGGCAGATTTTTGGGCGCGCCGATATTGGCCTATTTGGTTGGGCACTTAATAGCCTAGGCATCGATTACAACTATGCCGCCAACCCCATGGATGCGTGGTTCACCGTATTACTAATGGATGTATGGCATTGGACATCGCTGGTTGCCTTGCTGTGTTATTCCGGCTTACGGGCTATTCCCGATGCCTACTATCAAGCTGCGCGAATAGACCGCGCTTCTAACTGGGCTGTATTTCGTTTTATCCAGCTTCCCAAGCTTAAAAACGTATTGCTAATTGGCGTACTGCTGCGCTTTATGGACAGCTTTATGATTTACACCGAGCCCTTTGTGCTCACTGGTGGCGGGCCGGGTAACTCCACCACCTTCCTCAGCCAAACCCTCACCAAAATGGCGGTAGGCCAGTTTGATATTGGGCCAGCAGGGGCGTTCTCGATCATTTATTTCTTAATCATTTTGTTAGTCAGCTGGCTGTTTTACACCGCTATGACTCATAACGACAGCAAGTAAGTACTGCGAAAGGATGCAATTATGAATATGAAAAAAACACTAGGGATGAGTGCCTATATCTTGTTCCTGCTGTTACCGATTTATTGGCTGGTGATTATGTCGTTTAAGAGTAATCAAGAAATACTCGGCGGGCTTAGTTTTTGGCCAGAGCATTTTACCTTTGCCAACTATGCCACCATTTTTAGCGACGCCAGCTGGTACATGGGTTATGTGAACTCGATTTACTACGTGTCACTCAATATGGTGATTACCTTAGCGGTAGCGCTGCCGGCAGCTTATGCCTTTTCGCGCTTTCGTTTTATTGGCGACAAACACCTGTTCTTTTGGTTGCTCACTAACCGAATGGCGCCGCCAGCGGTATTTTTACTGCCGTTTTTCCAGCTTTACTCATCGGTAGGTTTGTTTGATACCCACATTGCTGTGGCCCTCGCGCATTGTTTGTTTAACGTGCCGCTAGCGGTGTGGATCCTCGAAGGCTTTATGTCGGGCGTGCCACGCGAGATAGACGAAACCGCCTACATCGACGGTTACAGCTTTCCTCGCTTCTTCGCCAAAATTTTTATTCCGCTTATTCGCTCGGGTATTGGGGTAACCGCCTTCTTCTGTTTCATGTTCAGCTGGGTAGAGCTGCTGTTAGCCAGAACCTTAACCTCGGTAGACGCCAAACCCATTGCCGCAGTAATGACCAGAACAGTGAGTGCCTCGGGCATTGATTGGGGCGTATTAGCGGCAGCGGGTGTGCTCACTATTTTGCCGGGTGTATTAGTAATTTGGTTTGTTAGAAACCACGTAGCCAAGGGCTTTGCCCTCGGACGGGTATAGGAGAAACAACATGAATTGGATGGCATGGACAACTCCATCAGCATTATTTTTTACCGGCATCGCCTGCATTTTGTTTGTGATGACCTGTTGGGAGCTAAAAAGCCCCTGCGTGGCACGAAAAGGTTTTTTACCGATAGCTACTACCCGTGGCGATCGATTGTTTATTGGCTTGTTAAGCAGTGCGTTTATTCATCTTGGCTTTATCGGGATGACCGAACTAAGCATTTGGCTGCCCTTCGCGGTAGCTGTGGTGTGGCTGTTTATCGTAATGAGATGGGGGTAAGCAACACAAAACTCGAGAGCAAAAATGGATGTGCAAAGGCATCAAGAGGTGCCTCAAAAAACAACATGCACTTTAAAAAACAAAAGGAATGAAGAAATGCCCTACAACAAAAAATCAGTGTTTAAGCTAGCTCGCCTTAGTGTAGCAATGGTCATTGCTGGATGTAGTAGCTTAGCCTTAGCAGATCAATACAGTGATGCCGCTAAACAATGGGTGGGAGAAGAGTTTACGCCTTCTACCTTGAGCCAGCAGCAGCAAATGGATGAGATGGCATGGTTTACAGAAGCGGCAAAACCATTTCGTGGTATGGAAATTAATGTAGCCTCAGAAACCATTACCACCCATGAATATGAAAGTAAGACCTTAGCCAAGGCATTTTTTGAGATAACCGGTATTAAGGTTAATCATGATTTGATCCAAGAAGGCGATGTAGTAGAAAAACTGCAAACGCAAATGCAGTCGGGTCGTAATATTTATGATGCCTACGTAAACGATTCAGACTTAATTGGTACCCACTTTCGCTACGGCAAAGTAGTACCCATTAGTGACTTTATAAAAGGCGAGGGTAAAGACGTAACCCTGCCAACCTTAGATCTAGAAGATTTTATTGGTTTAAGTTTTACCACTGGGCCAGATGGAAAAATCTACCAGCTGCCAGACCAACAGTTTGCTAACTTATATTGGTTCCGCGCCGACTGGTTTGAACGCGCTGATCTAAAAGAGAAATTTAAAGCCGAATACGGTTACGAGCTAGGTGTACCGCTAAACTGGTCTGCCTATGAAGATATCGCCGAATTCTTCTCAGAAAAAGTAAAAACCATTGATGGCGAGCGTGTTTACGGCCACATGGATTACGGCAAAAAAGATCCATCGCTAGGTTGGCGCTTTACCGATGCGTGGCTATCTATGGCGGGTGCGGGCGACAAAGGCATTCCTAATGGTGTGCCGGTAGACGAATGGGGCATTCGGGTAGAAGGCTGTAACCCTGTTGGCTCAAGCGTAGAACGTGGTGGTGCCACCAATGGCCCGGCGGCCGTTTATGCCACAGCTAAATACGTAGAATGGCTTAAAAAATACGCACCACCAGAAGCACCAGGTATGACCTTTGGCGAAGCTGGCCCAGTGCCGGCTCAAGGTAGCGTAGCCCAACAAATCTTCTGGTACACTGCCTTTACCGCCGATATGACCAAACCCGGATTACCGGTAGTGAATGAAGATGGCACGCCAAAATGGCGCATGGCTCCTTCGCCGCGCGGCCCATACTGGGAAGAGGGCATGAAGCTAGGTTATCAAGATACCGGCTCGTGGACGTTCTTAAACTCTACCCCGTTAGACAGACGCCAAGCCGCTTGGTTGTATGCCCAGTTTGTAGTGTCTAAATCAGTATCGCTTAAGAAAACCTTGGTGGGTTTAACACCTATACGTGAGTCAGACATTAACTCACAAGCCATGACCGACGCCGCACCTAAATTAGGTGGTTTGGTGGAATTCTACCGCAGCGATGCGCGGGTACAATGGACACCAACCGGTACCAACGTGCCAGACTATCCAAAACTGGCACAGCTTTGGTGGCAATATGTGGCAGAAGCGGCCAGTGGTGAGAAAACTCCGCAACAAGCAATGGACGGCCTAGCCGCCGCACAAGACAAAGTGTTAACACGCTTAGAGCGCAGCGGTGCGCAAGGCGAGTGTGGTCCTAAGCTTAATCCTAAGCAAGATGCCTCTTACTGGCTAAACCAACCTGGCTCACCAAAAGCCAAGTTAGCCAACGAGAAGCCACAAGGTAAAACCATTGCTTATAAAGATTTAATCGCTCAATAAGCAAATCAGTAAATCAAAAGACCCAGCCATGGCTGGGTCTTTTTGTGATTGTTTGGGTTCGAATAGTAGGTCGCTTGTTTTTGAAAGAAGAGCTTAGATAGGGAAGCAAAGGTATTTAAAGTGACTCTGACCGCTTTTATTTCCGAGGTTGCTTTGTGATAAAATGAGCGAAGCGAATCACAAGGCAACTAGAGTGTTTGGCTTCGGTTTATGCGGCTTGTTATGTGTTTACTTAATATATGCCGGAACTTTTGATTTCAGTATATCGATTAATGCCTGGTCCATATATTCATAATCATCTGGAATCCCCAAAGATATTACCGGCTGCCCATTGATGGCGTTGCCAAGTTTCTTGGATAGCTTCTTCTTGTGGGCGTTTTCCATTACAAAAATATAATCAGCCCACTCGATGTCTTCTAAGGCCACGTGTACTTCAGCATCGTTGCTGATTCCAGCGGAATATACATCCCATCCCTCTACTTCGCAAAAGATAGCCTCTGCCGTCGGGCTTCGAAGCTTATTCTTGCTACATAGGAGCGTAAGCCAAGCTTTTTACGTCCTTTTTGACGGCTTTGTTAAGCGCTTATTCGCCATCATCCCACGAGTTCAGAAAGTCAGCTAAAACATCGCCGTGACATGCTTCTGGCTTGCAAAAGCAGCCCAGTCTTTTTCCTTTAAGTTTAAACACTTCTGATTTTTCTTTATTTGGGAATTTTTCATAGTCAAAGTCATATTTAAATTTACGAATAACTTCATCTCGGCTTTCCCCTTCCTCATGCATAGAATAAGGATTCCCCCAATATGAACCTCTGCCTATATATTCGTATCGGGGGGTACTTTTTTCTTTTTGATACTCTGTTTCTCTCTTAATATTTATAACGCGTGTAATCGAAATCTTGATTCGCCTAATTGGTATCCCACTAGCTTTTAGTTTCATTGTTTCTTCAGGAAACTCTTCTCCATCATCAAAAATCAAAGCATGTGTAATACCACTCATTTCCCAGCGTTCTTGTTTTCTGCATGCCACCCCAAACTCTTGACAATATTTATCAATAAATCCACTAGGATCTTGTGGGTATATAAAAACGTATTCTTCGAGATTCGACGTAATTTTCTCGACCTTTCGAATGAACTTCGAGTGGGAATTAAAAAGTTTTGGATATAATATTAAAATATTTGCCGTCAAAATAAGTGCTTCACTTTAAGATCTATATCTGAATGCTCATTGAGATATTCAACTACAAGCCTTCTATGACAAAGATGAGGCTCATGTTCGCTACATAGTAGACAACCATGATCAAGTAATGCGGGCTTTATTGATTTCTCAATATTTCTCTGCCCCATCAGGTTTAGAAATTTATCCTCGTAAATTTCCCAAGGCATATCCCCTTTCTTGTAGGCATTTAACATGTCCTTGGTAGGGGCTAATTCTGGTGAGTGAACATAATCGGTTCCGCAAAGCTCTTTCAAGAAAAACTTAAGATCATCTCTTTTAGCAAACCCTGCTAATTGAGATACATTATTAAGCCTAACGTCAATGAGTGTTTTAACATCTGATTGTTTAATAAAACCGAAAAATGTCGAAGCATTTTTTTTGGTAAAACCAATTGTATAGATATCTATTTCTTTACCCATAAGTTCTAATCTCCTCGTGAAAATGAGGGAAAGTATAAATTCCATTTACCTGTAACCAGTATCCATTTCTGTCTCCAACACTCCATACTCTGCTTAATCCAACCCTCAAATAAACAAAATTCTGATTCCTGATTAAGTTCGTCACTTCATATAGTTTGCCATCATTTTGATGCTTTTTTGCATAATCGTGGAATCCTCGATCGGTGATAGATAGGTAATTATATCTATGCCCACTATTATCCGTAAAAGATGCTTTTATTTTTCCTGGCTTAAATTGGTCTTCATGATACTCAGTTGGTGAGGTGGTATTTTAATTGTAATTATCGAACAATTAGCAACCTGATCATGCGGAATATGTTTTTGATTTTCACTAAAATCAACACCGAAGCCTTCAGATACTGATTGGCTAAGAGAATTCTCTAGTACCTGATGGAATTTTTCACTACTGCAAGGCCCATGAAATTGAAGATTTGAATAGCTAGCATCTTCTACATGAGGATTTTCACTGACAGGATTAAGTGTCAGGTTTCCCTTAAGGATACCACCTGGATGCATTCCTAGCTCTTTGCAGTTTGCACTCGTCAGGTATGGCATAGGTCTGAGACATTCACCTGTTTGTACATCAATAACAGCTGTACAAACATTTTCATCTGTAGAAAAACGGGTCAGATCAGTGATAATTACTTCTCTCATATTCACTCCTTGATACTAAATATTGGTGGCGCTTAACGCCTAAAACAGGGAGCAAGTTAGCGGCAAAGCCGCGCTGTTTAACTTGTCCCACTGGTTTTTCTTGTTATAAGTCTTTTTGTTCAAAGGAATATTCACCTGCATCAATTTTAAGAACGTCACCACTCTGCATTTCAATGTGATACGAGCAGCCTTCTAACCAACTGTTGTTCACAGAGTTTGATTCGCCCCAAGGGAATTTCATGGGAATGTCGACTGAAGTGACGGAACTGAAGGATAACTCGCATGGGGAAGCAGGAAGAGAAAAATTGACGAAACAGCTCAATGTGATGCGTACGGAATGAGATTTCCAGCAAACACAAACATCGCTTAGCTGAGCATCATGCAAGGGCAGTTGTTCGAATTCCATCTCACTCCTCAAGACTTATAACGTTTGTAGCAGTTGCGCGGGCTTTTTCGCGTCGACTGCCTACCATTGTTATGTGTTTTGATGTCGTTGGTGATTAACATTAGCTAAAACATCATTTGGTTCGAGATCATACCCTGTAGCTCTAGCGCCGCTCCAGTTAACTCCGATAAGCAAGCCATGCTCTTGTAAGTCAGGTGCCCATTTAGTTTCAAAGTCTTCCCAAGAGACTTCCTGTGGCTCAAACTTGGAATAGGCAGGAACATTCTTAATGATCTTCTCAACTCTAGATAAACTAGACCAAAAAGGCATTGCTCTTTTTCCGGAAGATGTTTTCGGCGCTGGATTGCCTCCATCGTCTTTACATGTCCAAAGCTTACCGCTTTTACTTACATCCTTATAAAAGGCTGCTGCTTGAGAGGCAGGCTGTCCCATTATTTTTCCTTATACACATAACGCCCAAGGCAGCGGCGGCGGAGCCGTCCAGCCACCAGTGGCGTTGGTGCCCTTGCTTGTTAAATTTGTGCCCATGATTGAGCTGATATTGAAAGATACACCCAAACATCACCAGGCTTATATGTATCAGCTGCACCAGAGCCACCTAAAAATGGATAGGGTGTAGCAATGTAAACTTGGTTCTCAGCAAGTTCACCGCAATGCTCTTTCACCTTTTCAAGAAACCCTGCGCCAACTACATCTCTTTGAAAGCCATCGTTACTTAATACTTCCTGATAGAACTTATCCCAATCAGTAAAGCCCATCGGTTCGAAAGCATTTTGCATCGTTAGAAGAACGCCTATCTCGTTGGTTCTTGAATTAATTAAGAAGACATCACCAAAATCGGTGTAGCCTTTAATTAGATCGAAGTCACCAGTAATGCTAGCCCACTCGTCGAGCCATTCTTTGTCTCTGGTTTCTTCTAGGATGTTGTACATGTCTTTCCTTGTAAATTTAACGCCGCGTTAAGTAGTGAGCAACGCCACCACGAAGCCTAACCATACCAGCTTAAACACAAAACCCAACGATGGAATGAAAAATGCCGAGCGTTGGGAATCTGTCTTAAACGCTTTGTTAAATGGCTATGCCGGGCTTACTTCGTATATTGCGATTTTTTCATTCAAATATGTAGAACAACTGAACATAGAAAGCTTAACTAAACTAACAGAGCCATCACCAACAACACCTGATACATCAATCGTATGCCCGTTGCCTAATTGTGCATTGAAAGATAAGTTACCTAGAGCAGTAAATATATTCTGGCATGTCTCAGCATTGAAATACCCAGTAGACAAAAACTCGAACTTATAACCGTCTGTTGACTTTTTTTGTTCAGGATAAACAGATAGCTCGCAGGAAGCGTATACTCTCTTTGAGTTTATTGAAGACATAGATACGGGGCCTCCCATGGAAAAACCAATTATTGAAGTCATGGTTTCTTCGTCAAGTTTCCCATACTTTTCTTCTATAGGAGCAAAAATTATATCGTAATAATCATTGTAATCCATTGTTCACCTTCAATTGCCATTTAACAGTTTATTAATAGGAAAATTTCCTTGTTTAAACACGGAATTTTTCCTCTTTTCACGCATTTGATAAATCCAAGATTACCACCTTTCCTAGACTACATCAGCCATATAGCTCTAAAATTAATAAATACATCATTAAGAAAGGTGGGATGCATTTGGGAAAAGAAGGAAAAGCAATTTACATGTGTAAAATTACAGTACTTTGTTGGTTTGAGCTTACTAAAGCTAAGAGTAAACAGGAGTATGGTTGCTGCTCAGTGCCGCCGAAGTTGCATGCGTTTAATCAAAAACACTGCCGATGTTAGCGCTAGAGATAAACCGGGGGTTTTGCTTTATTCGCTGATGCAAGCGCTCTAGTTGGATGGCGTCACTGTATTTGGGAAATACGTTTACGTCGGCCAGTTGATGTTGGGCTATTTTCTTTTGTCGCCACTTGCTGCAAACAGAGTGCAATATCAGGCGGTCGGTTTCGCGTGCAAAGGCTTTGGCGCGATAACGCCAAATTATCTTACGTAGTACTTGGCTTAATTGGCGGTTGTGCTGCTTTATCGCCAGTTGGTAGAGGTATTCGTAAAAGGAGAGGTCTTCGTCGCTTTTGGGGCGGAGTTTACTTAGTGCGGAAAACTCGACTTCTTGGGAGAACTGAAAGTGGGAAATGTTATTGAGCTGCAGAGCCATGTAGGTGCGGTGGCATTTGGAGCAGCGCCCACAGTTGCTGCTTGGGTCTTCCCAGCATACCCATAGGTTGTCTAGGGCTTCTGGGTAGTGTTTGATGAGCGCTATTTTGGCTGCTCGGTCGGCTTCTAACCCAAGGTGTGAAATTTGGCAAGACTCGCTCGACCATAAGGGATCTAACAACGGGTGGCTGTTAGAAGGGTTAATCGCATCGTAGGTAACTGCGCCACTAATTGCCATGCTTTTAGGGTTGAGCAGTAAGCTAACACTGGCCAAAGACGCGCCAAAGTTGGCAAAGCGGGCTAGGCTTGTCCAACCGGTAAACTCTTTTAAGTTACTTTCTACGCAAATTAGCCTTTTGTTAAACAGCTTGGCGGTTTTTTGGCAGCGGGTGACTAGCTGCTGCCAGGCTGGCTGGGGCATAGAGAAGTCGAAGCCATTAATTAGCACTAAATTGTCTAACTGCTCTTGGTGTTTAATTAGGTTGTAGGTGCCATCTACCCCGCCAGAGAAAAAGGCGCTGTGGCCTAGTTGGCTAGCTGATGGCTTAAAGGTTTGGGTATTAGCGTTTACCTTAATGCGCTTAAAAATGGGGTTCCAAGCGTGCATCATGGTTTGAATAAGCGGCAGTTTTTCTAACAAGCTTGCCGATACGTAATACCGGCGGTCGATCTCTATGTCTTCGCCCAAAAACATAGCCGGTATAAGTGCCGAGCACAAAAACGGGCTAGCGTCGTTACAGGCTATTAAGCACTCACTACTGGTTTTAAACCACAGCGGGAAAGGTCCCAGCATGGCCGATATTTTGTGGTAATTGTTATGTTTTTCTAAGTTGAGCTGGTGGATTTTCATCGATTTTAATGCCGCACGAATAATTGTTTTAGCTTGTGGGCATAGCCATGCAGGATAAGTTCGTCGGCTTGTTTGATTAAAGCGCGCATATCAAAATCATGTTTGATGTGCTGCAGCGCTTCGATCATCACTGTGTCGTTTACCGCAATGGCTTGGTCGAGGTTTTCCTCAAGAAACTGTACATCGTGAATGTTATAAAGCTTTTGTTCCCGTAGTTTATGTTTAACTAATTGGTCGCTAAGTGAGGGAAAGGAGTCGGTCTCTATTCCCAGTAGGCGAAGGCTGCTCATAGTTCGCAAACATTTCTCACATTCACCACAGTTGTAGCCATGGTCGTGCCAGCAAACCCTTAAAATTTTTAAAAAGTCTTGGTCTTTAGTGAGTTGTTTAAGTTTGTCGATACGCCTCACCTCGGCGCCATGATGGACAATTTGGGTGTGGTGATTACTCCATAAATGGTCGGTAATGTAGTTAGAGCCTTCGGGAACATTGTTTTGGTAGGTTAATCCCGCGGCAATAAAACACTTCTTTACCCCCAAGGCGAGCGCAATGCTGGACAGGCCGCCACCAAAACATACGCCCCATTTTAATTGGTTGTGGTAACCCAAAAATCTAACGTTAGTTTCGATTGGATAAAGTAGCTTGTGGTGTTTCTCCAAATACCGTTGATTGCACGCAAAGGCCTGTTGGTAAAGCTCGCCGCTAGACAGCTGCATATCAATGCCTTTGGCAAATAGAAGGTAATCGATGTCTTGCTGGTTTTGTTGGTAAGTATGGTAACCGTCGACCCCTCCAGAGAAAAACGACACTTTATCATTGCAAGGTAACGGCTCTTCCTTAGCGGTGCCGCCCTTTATCTTAATATGGTGCATGTTGTGGCCAAGGTAGTCTTGCCAATAAGCAAAAATGTCCTGCAGCTGTTCGAGGTTGCGTAGCAAGGTAGGGGAGTAGGTTGCGCTGTCTTCTAGCTGCAAGTCTTGGTTTTTTGCCATGCAAATCAGTAAACAAGCGGCAATAAATGGGTCGGCACTTAAGCGAGGCTGTAGCGGGGCGGGGAACTTGTACCATAAGTCGAAGCCAGCGCAATCGGCCCGAAGAATAGCGTGGTCGGGTTGTTGCTCAATGCGGATTTGGGAAATCTTCATAAAGCCTCCTTGCTGACTAGGGTCTGTGGATCTTTCGAGCTGATGTTTGCAGCAGTTTGTGGCTTATTTATTCAGCCAGACGCTTTGATGTATAGCTAAGCTACATGAGTAGCCGATAACGCAGTATAAATGAGCCACAAACACTGCCCGAAGGGTTCGGCTAAAACCGCTTTATGCTTTATTATGGAGTATTAGCTTAGAATAACTAGGCAGCACACCCCTTGCCGCGCCTAAAACGATTTTATCTCGAACAAAATTTAACCGCGAAAGTTCAACAGACCCTAGCAAGCGTAGTGCGGGCAGGGAGATTTTAAAAATTCAAGTGCACAAAAATGACTATTTAGCTGCTAGAGAGTTGCTGTGTGTAGTCTGCATTTGTTTACAACAAAGCAGTTATAGAGAGCCCTAGCGCAAGGCTAATTAGGCTATTTTAGGCGCGCTAAAGCGTTCGAATAGTCGCAAGGCTTAAGTTAGCTGTCGTTTAAGTGAGCCAAACACACTGCCGTTGCACTGGTTCTGTTTTCTACTGCTAGTTTGGTAAATACCGCTTCAAGGTGTTTGTTTACGGTACGTGGGCTCATGTCTAAAATTTGCGCGATTTCTCGATTGGTTTTGCCTCTAGCTAACCACAGCACTACTTCTGATTCGCGCTCGGTTAAGCTGAAGCGCTGGCGCAAAGACTCGCGCTGGCTTTGGTCGTCGTTATTTACCAAGCGAAGTAAGTGCTCACCCGGTGACGATTGCCCCAAGTAGCGAACTTGCAACGCTGTGTTGAGGTTCTTAAGCGATAGCATGCTGTGTTTAGCTGGGGTATGGGCTAGCCACTGCTTAAGTTGAGGGCTAATCACCTCGGCTGCTGGGGTGGGTAAATCTTTTTGTGATTCCAGTGTTTCGCTTGCTTTGGCGCTTACCCAAATCATTTCGCCTCGGCTATTGGCGGTAAAGCTAGCTTGGCCTATTTCATCTAGGGCGCCATGAGCACTGCGTGTGAGGCGAGCATTGCTAATATGTACTTTTATCCGGGCAAACAGTTCATCAAGTTTTACTGGTTTGTTGATGTAATCTACCCCGCCAGATTCTAGCCCCTTAACCACCGACTCACTGCTGCTTAATCCGGTCATAAAGATCACTGGAATATCGCTAAGTTGAGTATTCTGTTTAAGTTGCTGACAGGCTTCAAAACCGTCCATATTTGGCATTAATGCGTCCATGAGTACTAAGTCTGGAGTAATGCGTTGGCTAATGTTGAGTGCTTGTTGCCCGTCCATGGCAATTAACACGGTGTAGCCTTGTTCAATTAAAGCGGTGTTAAGCATCGCCACCGATTCGGTAGCATCGTCAACAACGAGGATTAGTCCCTTTGAGTTTGTGGCGTTCATTAGATTACGACCTTTTCACAATAAGCGGTAATACTGGCAAATTGATACTGTTCTAATTCCTTTCTTAGGGCGCGAGTAATGGTGTGTAACGCGCTGTCTTTCTCTAGGTTTTTTATTAGTCTATCAATCCCTTGTACAAAGCCTAGTTGCGCCATTTCGGCGATTTCTTGCAGCTGTTCGCGTTGGCTTTGGTTTAGTTGAATGTTTAGTGCTTGCGGCTCGGGCGAGGCGCTTTGCGTGCTGGTGTTTTGGTAGTTCCAATCTATGGCTAAGGCTTTGGCAACTTTTTCTAGTAGCGCGTTATCGCGCATGGGCTTAGCCAGGTAGTCATTGTGTAACGCTGGCTCGTGAATTTCTTCAGCAGCATTGAAATAAGGCGCTTCTGTGGCATCGGCCGACACCATGATGATTGGTACACTAATGCCATTGCTGCGAAGTTTTTTAAGTAGTTGCCAGCCATTCATATCGGGCATTGAGATGTCGAGTAAAAACAGATCAATGGCACTTAAGTAGGTATTGCTTAAACAAACTAATGCATCGTTGGCTTCATGAACCACAAAACCCAGTGGCGAGAGGATTTCTGATACTAAGTTACGGTGATTAGGGTCATCGTCTACCACCATTACGGTTTTGCTAGGGCCTTTGATAGAGTTTACTGGAGCTTGCACAGATTGCGGCTGCTGCTCTTTGTTTAAGCTAGCCAGCATGATGCTCAGTTTGAAGCTGCTACCTTTGCCAATCTCGCTGCTTACACTAATGTTTCCACCCATTATGTCGGTAAGCAACTGAGTAATGGTTAAGCCTAAGCCAGTGCCAGGAGAGCTGGGTATGTCCCTTTTCTCTACTCGCTCAAAGGGTTTGAATATTCGCTCGATATCTTGTTCGCTAATGCCTACGCCGCTGTCGGTAATGGTGAATTCTGCGACTTGATTACGGTAGTAAACGTCTAAGGTTACTGAGCCTTGTTGGGTAAATTTAACCGCGTTGGACAATAGGTTGATGAGTATTTGCCGCAATTGAGTTTCGTCTGCGGTTACCCAGTTGGGCAGGTAAGGGCTGGGATTGTAAACGAAGGAAATGCCTTTGCTTTTGGCTTGAAGGCTGAACATATCTACCAAGTCATCCAGCAATTCACCAATGGCCACTTCGTCACGTTGTAATTCGATGCGGCCTGCTTCGATGCGCGAGATATCTAATAAGCCTTCAATTATATCGGCGAGATGTTCTCCGCTGCGTTTGATTAGTGAGACTTTGGCGCTATGCTCGGGCGCTAAACTTGGCGATTTTTCTAAGAGTTGTGCGTAACCCAGCACCGAGTTAAGCGGGGTGCGAAGTTCATGACTAATGCCAGTGAGGTAGCGGCTTTTAGCTTGGTTGGCTGATTCGGCCGTTTCTTTGGCTTGCTGTAGGGCTTGGTCGGTCACCTCGTGGGCAGATATTTCGCGGCTAAGTAACTCGGTTTGGCGCTGCGATTCATCTAATGCAAATTGGCGGCTGTCGTTGGCTAAAACAAATAGCCAAACCAGTACGCCAACAATAATCATCAATAAGAAAAATACGTGGCTTAAGGTTGCTGAAACAGCCGCTTTAGTGGCAAATTCGGTAACCGGGATCCGCGAATAGACTAGGTAAAACAAGCTGGCAATGAGCAAGGCAATGAGCGCCATTAAGCCAGAGAAATTCAGCAGCCGAGTATTCATTAAGGATGACACGGCTTTAGGAAGTACCAGGCTAACAAATTGACTTAATTGCTGTCCAAAGCGGGCGTTTTCTTTGCATTGATCATGGCAGCGTGCATCCAGGGTGCAACATAGCGAGCATATTGCGCCGCCATAGGCTGGGCAGCTGGCAAGGTCTTCAATTTCAAAGTGATTTTGGCAAACCGTACATTCCCCTTGGTGGGCCTGCAGTAGATTGGGCTCTCTAGCTAGGTAGTAGCGACCTTTGGTTAAAATGGCAATGATGGGAGAGCACACAAAAGCGGTGCTTAAGCCGATGTAAGGCGCCAGTGCTTGGGCTGTGTCGCCGGCATTTCCGGTATAACAATAGATACTTAAAACAGATGCAATCACCATGGAGCCAACCCCAACCGGGTTAATGTCGTAGAGGTGGGCGCGTTTAAACTCGATGTGCTTGGGGCTATAACCCAAGGGTTTGTTTATCACTAAATCGGCTACCAATGCGCCAACCCAAGCAACCGCCACATTCGAGTAAATGCCGAGTATGTCTTCTAACGCGGCATAGATGCCTAGCTCCATAATCAGCAGGGCAATAATCACGTTAAATACCAGCCACACTACGCGACCTGGGTGGCTATGGGTTAAGCGAGAGAAGAAGTTTGACCATGCGATAGAGCCAGCATAGGCGTTAGTTACGTTAATTTTAAGCTGACAAACCAAAACAAAAATACCCGCCAAGGAGAGCGCAAGCAGTGGGGATTGGGCCATGTAGGAAAAGGCCACTTGATACATTTGAATAGGATCTCCGGCCACATCTTCGGCCACTCCGGCATTAATGGCTAGTACCACTAAAAACGATCCTAAGAGTATTTTAAGTGCACCAACAATAATCCAACCTGGACCTGCCGATAACAAGGCTACCCACCAACAGGCTCGGTGTTTTTTCTTGGCCTCGGGCATAAAACGTAAGAAGTCTACTTGCTCTCCAATTTGCGCCATTAACGAGAAAAGGATCCCCGACGCTGCACCAAATAAATGCAGGTTAAACTCACCTGAATTACCGCTCTCTAGCTTGCCTTCAAACTGTAGCCAGTTGTTAATTGCACTGGACTCATGCCACAAAATAAAAATGAGTGGAGCTAGCTGTAGTACCAGCCATATGGGTTGGCTCCACAGTTGAAAACGGCTGATGAAGGTGATCCCATGTGTTACTAGAGGGATCACCACAATGGCACTAATTAAGTAGCCAATGCTTAAGGGAATGTTAAATAACAGCTCTAAAGCCGAGGCCATAATGGCCGCCTCAATGGCAAAAAAGATAAAGGTAAACGAGGCGTAAATGAGAGAGGTAATGGTAGAGCCAATGTAGCCAAAGCCCGCGCCGCGCGTAAGCAAATCGATATCGACGCCATAGCGTGCTGCGTAATAAGAAATAGGCAGCCCACAGAAAAATATAATTGCCGAAACCAGCAATATGGCAATTAACGAATTGTTGAAACCAAAGTTAAGGATTAGTGCGCCACCAATGGCTTCTAGGGCTAAAAAAGAGATTGCGCCCAAAGCGGTATTGGAGACGCGTGCAACCGACCACTTACGGGCATTTTTAGAAGTAAACCTTAGCGCATAATCTTCTAAAGTTTGGTTGGCTACCCAGCGGTTATAGTTTCTACGGGCTTTAAATACATGCTGGTCTTTCATCCCTTAAACGCCTTCCTTTGCGAATTCACAGGTTTTATAAGCATTTTTCGCGCCGTGGCTTTATCACCCTTTTGTTAAAATGGTTATTAAAATCAGACTGTTATGCTTGTTTAACTGAGTTATTTGTTGGTAGCGATGTGCCACTCTCTTTAATATCTTGACCCTAAATCAATCTCTTATTCACCGCTATGCGTCAAATGACGTAGGTCGCTAGGGTGAACGGCGAATTTTGCTCAGCCTTGCAATTTCGCATCATGGTATTCACCAAGTACGGACACTTTGTCTTACACACTCAGTAGGGATACCACTATGCAAAATCTCAAGAAAACAGGCTTAAGCAATTCGCTACGCCGTAATCTGTTAAAAGGAATGATGGCTTTGCCTGCCGCAATGCTGGTTTCACAACTAAGCTTTGCTGCGGCGCCTAGCACCGCTGAAGTAAATACTACCGGCTTAGCCGTAACCGACGACACGGTGAAGGTAGGTATTCTGCACTCGGTAACTGGCACCATGGCCATTAGTGAAACTGGCTCGGTGCAAGCCGAGATGCTAGCCATTGAGCAAATTAACGCAATGGGCGGCGTATTAGGGCGCCAAATTGAATATATTCAAGAAGATGGCGCCAGTGACTGGCCAACCTTTGCCGAAAAATCGAAGAAGTTATTAGTTAAAGATAAAGCAGCGGCGGTATTTGGCTGCTGGACCTCTGCTTCTCGTAAAGCGGTATTGCCGGTGTTTGAGCAATATAACGGCATGCTTTACTACCCAACGTTTTACGAAGGTTTAGAGCAATCTCCTAACGTCATTTACACCGGCCAAGAAGCTACTCAGCAAATTATTGCAGGGATTGATTGGGTAACCGATACCAAAGATGCCAAGAGTTTCTTCTTACTGGGTTCTGACTACATTTGGCCACGTACTTCTAACAAAATTGCCCGCAAACACATTGAAAAACTGGGTTTAAAAGTAGTGGGCGAAGAGTACTACCCACTGGGTCATACTCAGTTCAACTCGGTTATCAACAAAATTAAACTCAAAAAGCCTGATGTGATTTACGCCATTGTAGTAGGTGGCTCTAACGTTGCCTTCTACAAGCAGCTTAAAGCAGCGGGCATCGATATGAACAAAGAGAAGCCACTGGTACTAACTATTTCGGTAACCGAAGACGAGATCTTGGGGATTGGCGGTGAAAACATTCAAGGTGCTTACGCTGCTATGAAGTACTTCCAAAGCTTAACCAACCAAAACAATGAAGAGTTTGTAGCAGCCTTTAAAAAGCGCTGGGGCGACGACATTGTAATTGGCGACGTAACCCAAGCTGCCTACTTAGGCCCATGGTTGTGGAAAGCTGCGGTAGAAAAAGCCGGCTCGTTTGATATCGACAAAGTACGTGCTGCTTCGCCAAACCTAGAGCTAACCACTGCGCCAGAAGGTTATGTGAAAGTTCACGAAAACCATCACCTTTGGTCTAAAACGCGAATTGGTCACGCTCAAGCTGATGGTCAATACGACATCGTTTATGAAACCGCAGACTTAATTGAACCAAACCCATTCCCTAAAGGTTATCAGTAACCGCTTTAGGTGGCTCAGTTCGCTGGGCCACTTGTTCTTTCGCTAGCTTTTAAGAGGGACTGAATATGTTTGCCGATTATACCAGCTCAGAGCTAACCGCCATTTTCGCCATGCAGGGATTTGCCGGTCTTATTTTGTTTTCTGTATTTGTTCTTATGGCCCTAGGTCTAGCCATTATATTCGGTCAAATGGGCGTAATTAATATGGCCCATGGCGAGTTTATGATCCTAGGTGCTTACATTACTTACCTTACTTCGCAGCTATTTAGCAATTACCTTCCGGGTTTGTTTGATGGCTACTTTTTTGTGGCAATGCTGCTGGCGTTTATTGTCACTGCAGCGCTGGGTGCGCTGGTGGAGTGGGCGATGATTCGCCATTTGTACAAACGTCCACTAGATACCTTATTAGCTACTTGGGGTTTAAGCCTTATTTTGCAGCAGCTCTATCGCACCGTGTTTGGCGCTCGAGAAGTGGGAGTGAGCTTACCTGATTGGTTAATGGGCTCTTATGCGATTACCGACATTATTGAAGTGCCAATTAACGGCATATTTGTGATGGCATTAACCATCATGATCACCATTGGCGTGTACTTGCTAATGCAAAAATCTCGCTTAGGTAAACAAACCCGAGCAGTGGTGCAAAACCGCGCAATGGCAGGTGCCGTAGGGATTAATACCGAGAAGGTTGACCGTTACACCTTTGCCTTAGGTTGCGGCATTGCCGGTATTGCGGGCTCGGCCTTTACCATGGTGGGTTCTACCGGCCCAACAGCAGGGCAGCTCTATATTGTAGACACCTTCTTAGTGGTGGTATTTGGTGGCGCGTCAAGCTTGCTTGGCACCGTTGCATCAGCCTTTACCATCTCACAAGCGCAATCAACCATGGAGTTTTTCCTTAGTGGTTCGATGGCCAAAGTTCTCACCTTATTGACCGTGGTAGGCATTTTAATGCTGCGCCCTCAAGGTCTGTTTTCGCTCAAGGTTCGTCGTTAGGGAGAATGATGATGTTATCTCAACTTAGTGCTACTGCAGCACAAAATACCAGTAAGGTTGATTGGTGGAAGTATCTACTGTTGGCCGCGATTATTTTCATTGTGTTGCCTTTATCCTTAGATATTTTCCGACTCAACTTAATTGGCAAGTATTTAACCTACGCCTTTGTGGCGATTGGCTTAGTGCTGTGCTGGGGTTGTGGCGGTATTTTAAGCCTAGGCCAAGGCGTGTTTTTTGGCTTAGGTGGTTATTGCATGGCGATGTTCTTGAAGCTGGAAGCCTCAAGCCCCGAAGCCACCGCGATTCAATCAACGCCAGGCATTCCTGATTTTATGGATTGGAATCAGCTCACCGAGTTGCCCTGGTTTTGGCAGCCCTTTGATAGCTTAGCCTTTACCTTGGTGGCGGTGATTGCGGTGCCAGTTTTGTTCGCCTTCATTATTGGTGTAGCTATGTTTACCCGCCGGGTAGGTGGGGTGTACTTCGCCATTATTACCCAGGCTATTGCTGCCATTCTCACCATCTTGATCATTGGCCAGCAAGGCTATACCGGTGGGGTAAACGGCATTACTGATTTACGCACCTTTTTAGGTTGGGATATACGCACCGAGTCGGCGCAGTACCTTCTCTACTTCATTAATGCTGTGTTGCTGTTCGGCTGTCTGTTTGCCGCCTTATACATCAAGCGTTGTAAGCTAGGCCGTCTGCTGGTGGCGATGCGCGAGAAAGAAGATCGAGTGCGCTTTTCTGGTTATAACGTTGCCAGTTTCAAAATCTTCATCTTTTGTATTGGTGCAGCCTTTGCTGCCATTGGTGGGGCAATGTTTACCCTGCAAGTGGGCTTTATGTCGCCCTCCTTCGTGGGTATTGTGCCTTCCATCGAAATGGTGATTTTTTGTGCCGTAGGTGGGCGTTTATCTTTGCTTGGTGCGGTATATGGCACTTTGCTGGTAAACCTCGCTAAAACCACTTTCTCTGAGTCTTTCCCTCAATTGTGGTTATTTGCCATGGGCGCGCTATTCATTGGTGTGGTGTTAGCCTTTCCCGATGGTTTAGCCGGTCTCTATCAATCTTACATTCAGCCTTGGTTTAAGCGCGTGTTCAAACCTAAAGCCAGCAAACCCGATGTGCCAAAGCAGTCGGTTCAGGCTGCAGAGCCTGAGGCAGATAGTGCTTCGCCATCTCTAAAGGAGAGCCCAAATGCCCCAGCCTAATTCATCAAAGAACAAAGATTTTGTACTCAGCGTTGAAGGTTTAACCGTGTCTTTTGATGGCTTTAAGGCCGTTGATGACTTGTCGCTATACGTTGAAGAGCAGGAGATTAGGGTGATTATTGGCCCTAATGGCGCCGGTAAAACCACGGTATTGGATCTGATATGTGGCCGAACTAAAGCCACCAATGGCTCGATTAAGTTCAAACAAAAGGAGCTTACCAAGCTTAAAGAACACCAAATTGTGCATGCCGGGGTAGGGCGTAAGTTTCAAAACCCTTCCATTTATGAAGATCTTAGTGTTTTTGAAAACTTGGAAATCTCTTACCCGCGCGGTCGCAATGTGTGGGGAGCCTTGACCTTTAAACGTGATGAAGCGGTGCACGCCAAGATCATGGAAATTGCCGAGATGGTATTTCTTAGCGACAAACTTAACGACCAAGCTGACTTGCTTAGCCATGGCCAAAAGCAGTGGTTAGAGATAGGCATGCTGCTTATTCAAGATCCAGAGCTGCTGATGTTAGACGAACCGGTGGCGGGTATGTCGGTAGCCGAGCGCAAACAAACCGCGCAGTTGCTGCAAAGCATTACCAAGCAACGCTCGGTATTAGTGATTGAACACGACATGCAATTTGTTGAAGACATCGCCGACCGAGTGACGGTATTACACCAAGGAAAGGTGTTGTCTGAGGGCTCGATGCAGCGGGTGAAGAACGACCCTAAAGTGGTCGAAGTTTACCTAGGCCATTAAGGAGAAAGTGATGTTAGAACTAACAGATTACCACGTGGCCTATGGCCAGAGCGAAGTGATAAGTGGCATGAATTTTAGCCTTAAAGAAAATGAGATTGTGGCGATTCTTGGCCGTAATGGCATGGGCAAAACCACTTTAATGAAATCGCTGATTGGCATGATTCCGAGCAAAAGTGGTGAAGCCAATTTAGATGGAGAGCCCTTAGCCGAGAAAAAGAGCCATCAGCGGGTGGCTTCTGGTTTGGGCTTTGTGCCACAGGGCCGGATGATTTTCTCCACCATGACGGTGCAAGAAAACATTGAAACCGGCTTAACCAGCTCTGGTGAAAACAAAGTACCCGATGACTTATACAGCATTTTCCCTGTGTTATGGGAAATGCGCCACCGCCGAGGCGGCAACCTTTCTGGCGGACAGCAACAACAGTTGGCGATTGCTCGTGCTTTGGCGAGCAACCCCAGCGTACTGCTACTAGATGAGCCCACTGAAGGTATTCAACCTTCAATTATTAAAGATATGGCAAAAACCCTAAAACAAATTCGCGACCAGCGTGGTTTGTCGATAGTGGTGTCGGAACAGGTATTGAGCTTCGCCCTTGATGTGGCGGACCGAATACTGGTGATTGAAAAAGGACAAATCGTGCATGACGTACAGCGCGATGACGTTGATGAACAACAAGTGGCCGCGTACTTGTCGGTATAGCTTGCTGGGGAATTTACATTCAAGGAGAAAGACCATGGCAGAAACAATTATCAAGATTGACTTAAACAAATCGGCGTATGAAAACGAGAAGTTACATAATCGCTGGCACCCCGATATTCCTATGGCGGCTACCGTAAAGCCAGGGGACGATTTCATTTTGGAATGTGTAGATTGGACTGGCGGGCAAATCAAAAACGACGACGACGCCTCTGATGTGCGTGATGTTGATTTGTCTCAGGTGCACTTTCTTTCTGGGCCGGTTGGGGTAGAGGGAGCAGAGCCAGGTGATTTATTAGAAGTGGATATCTTAGATATTGGCACCTTTGATGATTCACAATGGGGCTTTAACGGCTTCTTCTCTAAGCAAAATGGTGGCGGCTTTTTAACTGAGCATTTTCCTGAAGCGCAAAAATCGATTTGGGACTTTAATGGTATGTTCACTAAATCTCGTCATATTCCCGGTGTTGAGTTTGCGGGCCTGATTCACCCCGGCCTGATTGGCTGCTTGCCCGATAAAAAGATGCTAGATGAGTGGAACCGCCGAGAGAAAGAATTATTTGATACCGACCCTGAGAGGGTACCAATGTTAGCGGCACTGCCTTACGCACCTACTGCTCACATGGGGAAAATGAAGCCCGATGATGCCAAAGTAGCGGCCGAAGAAGGTGCTAGAACTGTTCCGCCGCGTGAGCACGGCGGTAACTGTGACATTAAAGATTTATCGCGTGGTTCTAAAATCTACTTCCCGGTGTATGTAAAAGGCGCGGGTTTGTCGGTAGGCGATTTACACTTTAGCCAAGGTGATGGCGAAATCACCTTCTGTGGTGCTATTGAAATGGCCGGCTGGATCCACTTAAGGGTTAATTTGATTAAAGACGGTATGTCTAAGTATGCGATTAAAAACCCTATCTTTAAACCAAGTCCAATTACGCCACGCTACGATGACTACCTAATCTTTGAAGGTATCTCGGTTGATGAAGATGGCAAGCAACACTACTTGGATGCCAACGTGGCTTATCGCCAAGCCTGTTTAAATGCCATTGAGTACCTCAAGAAATTTGGTTATAGCGGCGCGCAGGCTTATTCGTTGCTTGGTACTGCACCAGTGCAAGGCCACTTAAGCGGGGTAGTGGACGTACCTAACTCCTGTGCGACGTTGTGGTTACCTACCGATATCTTTGAGTTTGACATTAAGCCGAATGCTGATGGGCCAACTAAGTATTTAGATGGCAGTGTAGATATGCCTTTGGCTCCAGATTTGGATAAATAGGAGGTGAGCTATGCCAGTTTATGACTATAAGTGTGCCGAACATGGCTTGTTCTACGAACTAGTCACCATGGCCGATAGTGCTAAACCTGCCAAGTGTCCCAAGTGTGAGGCTTTGTCCGCTAGGGTTATCGTGTTGCCTCCCGAGATATTGGATATGGCTGCCGAAACCAAACAGGCGATTGAGCGTAATGAGAAAGCGCGGCATGAGCCGCAGCATTCAACGGTGGATACGCGGGCCGAAAATGCCGAAAAGCTTAAAAAAGGCTGCGGCTGTAAGCATACTAAGCGCGGTGGTTCTAAGCTGTTGTATACCGCTAACGGCGAGAAAATGTTCCCGTCTATGCGGCCTTGGATGATTAGCCATTAAGCTGGTATAGGGTAAACCAAGAAGCTGGCGAGTGCTGGCTTCTTGGTTGGGCTGTTTATTTGCGATGTTTAAAAAATATACAGTGTGTATTTGGCTTAACTTGGTTTACACTAGCCACCCCAAGTGGCTATAGGAGCTGCTGGGCAAATGAGAGAAAGATTATGGCTAAGAAAAAAGTCGCTAAGTTGTTAGCGCATGAGCACGGTCGTGGGCAAATTAACGACAATGCAATTAAGGCGTTGGTTACCAGCCAGTTATTTAAAGCAAAAGTTGAACGGCCGAAAAAAGGCAAAGGTTCATACACTAGAAAGGGGCATAAGCTGAAGGGCAATGCCCCTTTCGACTTTTTGGGATTAACTCAAACTAAGCGGCTTCTAACAGGGTTTGCAGTTGCTTAAGTGAACTCACCTCATAGTGCGGCTCTATTCCCTCTGGCCTTTCTTCTCCGTGGCGATTTAACCAGCAAGTTCTAATCCCCGCATTAATACCACCTTGTATATCTGAATGTGGATTGTCTCCCACCATTAATACCCGATGTTTCTCTGGTTGCTGCATTTGAGCAAAGGCATGCTCAAATATATCTTTATGCGGTTTTGCAACGCCCACTTGCTCAGAGATAACCAAAGGTGAGAAGTAGCCGCTCAAACCGGTGCGTTCTAAACGGATTTTTTGCAAAGCGGTAAAACCGTTGGTAATAATGCCCATCTTCACTTTGCTCTTAAGTGCATCTAGCAAGTCTTTAGCGCCAGGTAATAGGCTACATATGTCTGCCATTGCCTCTAGGAAGGCGTCATTGAGCGCTTGCGGGTGTTGTTCAAGCTGCTTAGCCCAATGCTCAAAGCGTTGCTGTTGAAGCTGCTCAGCATTCACCTGGCCGGCTTGATAGGCTTCCCACAAGGGCAGGTTGCGGGTTTGGTAATGTTGATAGTCTTGTTGCTCAAATTTAACCCCATAGCGAGAGAACATTAACTGTAAGCCAGCAAAAGCGTCAAAATGAAACAAGGTCTCATCGGCATCAAACAATATCCATTGGTACTTCATAAACAAATGGCTCTGTAATTAGTAGAGTTAAGTGCCTATGTTGGTAGAAGCTTGCAGCTAAGTCAAAGCGTGCGTTAGTCGCTTGAGTCACTTAGCTTTTTTAGCAGTAAAAACAAGCATTGAAAGTATTGGTCATTTAGCGCCGATAAGCGCTAGCAATTTAGATGCTCGCCAAAGCGGGTTATAGCTTGCAATTAAGCGAAAAAGGAGTACAATTCCGCGGCTTCAATTAGCGGGGATCCCATTTTGGGACCTTAAATTTTTTAACTAGTATGAGGACGATATGGTTACCATTCGTTTGCAACGTGGCGGCGCTAAGAAGCGTCCATTCTATCAAGTAGTTGTTACTGATAGCCGTAATTCACGTGACGGTCGCTTCATTGAAAAATTAGGTTTTTTCAATCCGATCGCAAAAGGTCAAGAAGAGCGTATTCGCTTGGAACAAGACCGCATTGATCACTGGGTTGGCCAAGGCGCTGCGGTTTCTAACCGTGTAGCTAAGCTAATCAAAGATTCAAAAGCAGCTTAATTTAGCCTTTTTAGTGGAGTTAAGATGAGCAATAAAGAACAGCCCATCGTACTGGGTCGCCTCGGTGCCGTTTACGGTATTAAAGGATGGCTAAAAGTTAACTCATTCACTGAAGATGCAGAAGCTGTATTTAACTATCAACCTTGGTTGATAGGTCGTTCTGGCGAATATACTTCAATTGAAGTGACAGAATGGCGGCGACACAGCAAATCTTTCATCGTTAAGCTTGAGGGCTACGATGTAAGAGAACAAGCACAGAGTTTAACCGGAATGGATATTGCGGCTTTGCCGGAAGTTCTGCCGGAGCTTGCTGAAGATGAATATTACTGGCGTGACCTAATGGGCATGCAAGTGGTTAATCGTAGCGGCTATAACTTCGGGCATGTGACCGATTTAATGGAAACAGGCTCTAATGATGTTTTGGTTGTGAAAGCCAATTTAAAAGATGCCTTTGGCAAAAAGGAACGGTTAATCCCGTTCATAGAGTCTCAGATAATTGATAACGTCGATCGCGAGTCTCAAACTATTACTGTTGATTGGGACCCTAGTTTCTAGGTTCCTTTATGGCTGAGCAAACACCACAATTGTGGGTGGGAATAGTAAGTCTATTTCCTGAAATGTTTTCTGCCATAAGCGAGTACGGTGTAACTGGGCGTGCGGTAAAACGCGGCCTGATTAAGATTGAGTGTTGGAATCCTCGTGATTTTACTCATGACAAACATCGTACGGTGGACGACCGACCTTACGGCGGTGGCCCCGGCATGCTAATGATGGTGCAACCTTTACGGGATGCGATTCATGCTGCTAAACAGGCCGCTGGTGATGGGGTTAAGGTGATTTATATGTCACCGCAAGGGCGTACCTTGAAGCAAGATGGAGTAATAGAGTTAGCTCAACAGCAAAAGCTGATTATTGTTGCTGGTCGCTATGAAGGCATTGACGAACGCTTGATTCAAGCGGAAGTTGATGAAGAATGGTCGATTGGTGATTATGTGTTAAGTGGTGGTGAGCTGCCAGCAATGAATATGATAGACGCCGTCTCGCGGTTAATTCCGGGAGTTCTGGGGGATAAAGCTTCAGCTGAGCAGGATTCATTCTCTGATGGATTGTTGGATTGTCCACACTATACTCGTCCAGAAGTTTTGGATGGGCAAACAGTACCCGAGGTACTGTTAAGTGGTAACCATAAAAAAATTGAAGAATGGCGCTACAAACAGGCACTTGGGCGAACTTACTTGAGGCGACCGGAGTTATTGGAGAATCTAGCTCTGACTGACAAGCAAGAAAAGATTCTTGCTGAGTTTATCCAAGAGCAAACGCCCTTGGATAGTAAATAAAGATTCAGTTAATTCTAGGAAATAGTAATGAGCAATATCATTAAACAGCTCGAAGAAGAGCAATTGAAGCAAGACGTACCTGCGTTCGCACCTGGTGACACAGTTGTAGTTCAGGTAAAAGTAAAAGAAGGTAACCGTGAGCGTCTACAGGCGTTTGAAGGTGTAGTAATTGCTAAGCGTAACCGTGGTTTACACTCTGCATTTACTGTACGTAAAATTTCAAGCGGTGAAGGCGTTGAGCGTGCATTCCAAACTCATAGCCCGCTAGTTGAGAGTATTACTGTTAAGCGTCGTGGTGACGTTCGTCGTTCTAAGCTTTACTACTTGCGTGAACTTTCTGGTAAGAAAGCACGTATTAAAGAAAAATTGGCTAAGTAAGCCCTTTTCTTCGAGAATAAAAAAGCCCGCAGTAGCGGGCTTTTTTTATGTTTGTGGTTTAAGCCACTTCAAGTACAGAGTTGTCACCATCCACGCCATTTGGCTGGTAGCTGTCTGCTGCCCAGTCATTGTCATAGGCTTCTGCACCGTCGCTCAAGCAAAGTTTGTATTTAAACTGGTAGCTGCTTTGTTGATCTGTTGGCACGTTTACCACTACTTTGAACTTACCGTTTTTTAGCTTAGTAAGTTCTATAGGTTGCCATTCGTTAAACTCAGCTAGCAAGAAAATTTGCTCCGCTTCTTGAGTGGCTTCCTTCTCAATTTCAAAGGTAACTTTTACTTCTGGCTTCGATTTTAGGTATTGCTTCTTCAACGGCATGGTTTCTCCTCCGAGAGATAATATAAATCCGTATACTATGTGACCAATATCGATTCTTTCAAAAAAGTGAGAGCTTGGTCAATAGTTGATTAATTTTTTTACAGTTGAAAGTAGTCTTGAAGCAGGGCTGCGGTGAACTTTGTTCTTAAGTAATAACCACGAGGAAGGGTTTGAATTAGTTGGCCATTTGGACCAATTGCGCTGGTGCGAGCCTTGTTATTAGCGGCTTTAGGGCGTAACTGTAACACTTGACCATGGCGCGCGGTAATTTGTTCTATTTGACCAAAAGTAATCATTTCCATGATTTCCTCCCAGTCTGATCGGAGCAGTTGTTCTTGCTGGGGATTGGGGCTCCACAGGATGGGATTGGCCACAACGCGCTGATCTAAAGGAATATGCCGCTCTGCTAAAATGGGGATCCACAATACCCGCGATAGCTTGTTATACACATTGCTATTGTGCCAAGTTGATCCGGTGACATTGCACAGAGGAGTTATGCACACGTAGGTACTTTCTAGTGGTTTGCCCGAAGCATCAATAGGAATGGTTTTAAGTTCTATGCCTAGCTCTGGAAAGTCTTGGATAGGTTTACTGCCCGCACTCGCGCCCAAGCACCATTCGAGCAATTGACCGCTCCAGCCTTTTTCTCTTTTTAGATCTTTTGGAATGGCAAATCCTTCACGATGTGCAAGTTCGCCTAAGCTTAATCCGGCTAAAGACTGAGCGCGTTCGAAGAGTTCTGTTTCACTTTGTGGTTTAGCTGTCATGCATGCCTAGCGCCAACAAAAACACTATTGTATAGAAGCTGTTCAACAATTGCAGCAAAGCTTAAATGCTTAAGTGAATATAGCTAAGACTATGTTTAAAAAAGGTTTTTATTAGAAAGTGTGGGCTCTGTTAGGGGGGGGTGGGGTTTATTCATAACTAATGTGCACTTACTAACAGCTTTGTCCACACATAATAGGGATAACTATCTGTCATTGTTATTAACTTATATTTTATGCACAGAATTATACGATTTAATCAAAAGTGGTTCATTTTTAGTCAGAAAGATTAGCCGTTTGCCTAAAAAATCAGAACTGTGTGTTTTTTAAACGCTATGACTTATAAACAGTTTTAACTTGCCAAAAATAACGCTTATTAAAATCATGGTTTTTTAAATCATTGTTTTTATTTGTTTTTGTGTTTTGTTGCTGGTGTGTTTTTTGTTCGGCTTTGAACTGTGATTTTGTCTATAGGGGGTTTAACCCAAGTTATGCACAGGATTTCTCACAGATAAGTCGAATAACTTTAATTAAGCCTGCATTATTACAATTTATTCCCTTTGTGATAGGCGTATTTGCCGCGCTTGTGATTCTGTGAAAGAATCACTTTATCTATAGTTTTTTAGCTGAAGGTTGTTTCAGTGATTGATGGGGATGGTTATCGTCCCAACGTAGGCATCGTTATTTGTAATCAGCGTGGTCAGGTTTTATGGGCACGTAGATATGGTCAACATTCATGGCAGTTCCCTCAGGGAGGCGTGGACGAGGGAGAGTCTGCTGAACAAGCGATGTATCGTGAGTTACATGAAGAGGTCGGCTTGTTGCCGCAAGATGTAAAGATTGTAGCAACAACCAGACATTGGCTGCGTTATAAATTACCAAAGCGCTTAATTCGTTGGGATAGTCCGCCGGTTTGTATCGGACAAAAACAAAAGTGGTTTTTGCTCCGCTTAGTGGGCAAAGAATCTAATATAAAATTTGATCGCTGTGGCCACCCAGAGTTTGATGATTGGCGTTGGGTGAGTTACTGGTATCCCGTAAGGCAGGTTGTGTCTTTTAAGCGGGAGGTTTATCGCCGAGCATTAAAAGAGTTTGTAACAGCAGCCATGCCGTTTAACCGCTCGGAGAAACACCAAGGCAAAGATAAACGCCGGCGTTATAAAAAGCGAAAAGGAGCTTAGTAAGTGTTAGGAGAGTTACGCGCCATTGTTGAACAGGTAAGCAATGCCGATACTCTCGACAGTGCTTTAGCTATTCTTGTCGAAAAGATTCGCCTTACCATGCATACCGACTGTTGTTCGGTGTATGTGATGGACTCGCAGCAACAAAATCTTGTTCTGCGAGCAACCCATGGCCTTGCCAGTGAAGCTGTGGGTAAAGCAATGATGCCTTTGGGAGAAGGGGTTGTTGGTCAAGTAGCCGTTCGCGAAGAGCCCATTAATTTAGCTGATGCGCGTTTAAATCCTCATTTTAAGTATTTACCCGAAACCGCAGAAGACGGTTTCTTTTCATTTCTTGGTACACCAATTACTCACCAACGAAAGGTGTTGGGAGTATTAGTCGTACAACAGTCCGAAACCCGCAGTTTTGATCAAAGTGAAGAATCATTTTTAGTAACGCTGGCTGCACATTTAGCCGGGGTATTAGCCAATACTGATTTTCAAACGGTGCTACAAGAACCTACTAAGCACAAGTGGACTGAAGCAATAAAAGCAGGCTCTAGCTCTAGTGGGATCGCCATTGCCAAAGCTTGGATAAATCGCTCTACCGGCGCCTTAGAGCAGCAAGTTGTAGAAAAAGCTGAGGACAGCGAACACCAATTACAGCGCTTCGATGTTGCTTTGGAAATTACTCGAGATGAATTTCATAGTTTAGCGATTAAGCTGTCTGAACAGTTGCCCAAAGATGTCGCCTCCATCTTCGATGTTTATCAACACATGTTGGCTGATGCTAGTTTAGCTGGCGATATTCGCCGCAAGATTAGTGAAGGCTATCAGGTTGAAGGTGCACTGCGTTTAGTGATTGAGCACTACGTGCAGCAGTTTGAAGAAATGAACGACCCCTACTTAAAAGAGCGGGCGGTGGATGTAAAAGATGTCGGTTTACGTTTGCTGCATGCCTTGGAATTAGGCCCTAGCGCAGAAATTATTCCTAGTGAGCCGGTGATTGTGGTTGCTGAGGAAGTTACTGCTACTATGTTCGCAAAAATCCCGCGTAAGTTTTTGGCTGGGGTTATTTCTCAGCGTGGGGCTGCAAACTCACATGCAGCCATTTTAGCTCGCGCCATGGGCATTCCTGCCTTAATGGGCTTAAGTTTTAACGTTAATAAGCTGCGCGGCTGTGAGCTTATTTTAGATGGTTACTCCGGCGAACTGTTTGTTGAGCCTGACAAAATTGTTCGTGATGAATACATCGCTTTATTGGCGCAAGAGAGCGAGCTAAATAGTCTAGTTCAGCAAGATTTAGATAAACCCGCTGTTAGTATCGACGGTGAAAACGTCGAGATGTTAATTAATGCTGGCCTTAGTGCCGATAGCGACATTGCGATTAATGCGGGTGCCGATGGCGTGGGTTTGTATCGTACCGAAGTGCCATTTTTGATGCAGGACCGCTTCCCTTCTGAAGACGAACAATATACGCGTTATCGCGATATTCTAAACAGCTATCGCGGTAAAGAAGTGTGTATGCGCACCCTTGATGTGGGTGGGGATAAACAGCTTCCTTATTTTCCTATTGTGGAAGAAAATCCATTTTTAGGTTGGCGCGGTATTCGCCTAACTCTCGATCATCCCGAGATATTTTTGGTACAGGCAAGGGCGATGTATCGCTCGGCTATTGAGTGTGGCAATTTATGTATTATGTTGCCGATGATCAGTTGCCTTAATGAAGTTGATGAAGCCTCGCGCTTGCTCGAGCAAGCTTGGGCGGAAGTGGTTGATGAATTAGATTTAACCGAACCACCAGAGCGGCCTAAACATGGGGTGATGCTAGAAGTACCCTCGGTATTATTTTTGTTACCAGAATTAGCCCAGCGAGTGGACTTTTGGTCGGTGGGCAGCAACGACTTAACCCAGTACTTGTTAGCAGTAGACCGAAACAATACCCGCGTTGCAGAGTTGTTTGATACTTTTCACCCATCTGTAGTGCGTGCATTAAATCAAATTATTGAACAAGCTAATCTGCACAATACTCCCGTTAGTTTTTGTGGTGAGTTAGCAGGTGAACCGGTGGGGGCCTTGTTGGTATTAGCCTTAGGTTACCGTCGTTTAAGTATGTCTAGTTTTAACCTAGCTAAAATTAAATACATAATACGCCATGTGAACCTGAGTGAATTAGCGGCTTTGCGTGAGCAAATCCTACAAAGTCAAAGTGGTTCAGCGATATATAGCTTGTTGTATGAATATTTGCAGCAACAGAACTTGTCGCAGTTGGTTCGTGTTAGTAAACATTAATGAATTTGCCATGAGTCAGAGCTTGTTTCATGGCTGATTTAACTGCAAAATGCCCATTCTTTTTATTCCCTAAATAGAGCAAATTATCGTGTCTACACCTTTGCAATTTCCTGAAATTGATCCGATTGCGATTAGCATCGGTCCATTGGACGTACGTTGGTACGGTTTAATGTATTTGTTTGGCTTTTTATTTGCGATGTGGTTGGGTAACCGTATGGCCGATAAGCCTGGCAGCGGTTGGGCACGCGCCGAAGTGAGCGATTTGCTGTTTTATGGATTTGTAGGGGTAATCATTGGTGGCCGAATTGGTTATGTGTTGTTTTATCAATTCCCACAGTTTTTAGATGATCCTTTATATTTGTTTAAAATTTGGACCGGCGGAATGTCGTTCCATGGCGGCTTGTTAGGTGTAATTGCGGCGATGATGTGGTTTGCGCGCCGAACCAAACGCCATTTTTTCACCGTAGCTGATTTTATTGCGCCACTCATTCCATTTGGTTTAGCCACGGGACGCTTAGGTAATTTTATGAATGGCGAGCTGTGGGGGCGCGCAACCGACATGCCTTGGGGAATGGTGTTCCCAACAGGTGGCCTGGTAGCAAGACACCCTTCACAGCTTTATGAGTTTGCTCTAGAAGGCCTATTGTTGCTGGTTATTTTGTTGGTTTATGCCAAACGTAAGCCGCCAATGGGGGCTATCTCTGGTGCCTTTTTGTTAGGCTACGGTAGTTTCCGCTTTATTATTGAATTTTTCCGAGAGCCAGACAGCCACTTAGGCTTGTTAAGTTTAGGCATGAGCATGGGACAAATCTTGTCTTTGCCTATGATTATATTTGGCGTTTTATTTATTCGCTGGGCTTATCGACGCAACACCAAAGAGAGTAACGCATGAAACAGTATTTAGACCTATGCCAACGCATTGTTGATGAAGGCGCTTGGATTGAAAATGAACGCACCGGTAAGCGTTGTTTAACCATTATTAATGCTGATCTTGAATACGATGTTGCCAACAATGAATTCCCATTAGTTACAACACGCAAAAGCTATTGGAAAGCCGCCATTGCCGAGTTACTGGGTTACATTCGTGGCCTAGATAATGCGGCTGATTTTAAAGCGCTAGGCACGCCTACATGGTTGGCTAATGCAAATGAGAACGAAGCGTGGTTAAACAATCCGGCACGTAAAGGCGACAACGACATGGGGCGGGTTTACGGCGTGCAGGGGCGTTCTTGGCGTAAGCCAGAAGGCGGGTCGGTTGATCAGCTGAAGAAGATTGTCGATGACCTATCAAAAGGCATTGATGATCGCGGAGAAATTTTGTCGTTCTATAACCCGGGTGAGTTTCACTTAGGCTGCTTACGACCATGTATGCATACTCATACTTTTTCTTTATTGGGCGATACGCTTTACCTTACTTCGTCACAGCGCTCGTGCGATGTACCGCTGGGGCAAAATTTTAACCAAATTCAAGTGTTCACGTTTTTGGCCTTGATGGCGCAAATTACCGGCCACAAACCGGGTAAGGCTTACCACAAAATTGTTAATGCCCACATCTATGAAGATCAGTTGGAATTGATGAGAGACGTTCAGCTTAAGCGTGAACCGTTTGCTGCACCTAAGTTACATATTAATCCAGATATTAAGAGCCTAGAAGATCTTGAAACCTGGGTGACCTTAGACGACTTTGAAGTGACTGATTACCAATATCACGACCCTATCGCTTACCCATTTTCGGTGTAAAGCATTGTAAGCCGACTGATTGCTATTGCGCTCAGTCGGTCTATTTCTATTTGTATTATCTAATATTTAAACCTTTGTATGTTTTACTTATGCTCGGTTTTTTCGATGGTAAGCGCAATTACAAGTGAATATGTTTTAAATTCCTACTCAGTAAAATAATGGCTTCATTTTTCTCAGTGAGCTGTTATGAAATCATTTCTTGAACGTTTTTTAAGAATGGAAGCTGCTGGCGGTATCTTGCTAATGCTTGCCGCTGTAGTGGCACTGTTTATGGCAAACAGTGCGTGGTTGTCTCCTGCATATTTCGCGTTTCTTGATACGCCGTTTCAAGTTCGTATCGCGGAACTAGATATTAATAAACCATTATTGCTGTGGATTAACGACGGCTTAATGGCCATCTTTTTCTTAGTGATTGGCTTAGAAGTAAAACGCGAGATGGTAGAAGGCGCGTTGTCGTCTAAAGAGCGAGCGTTATTGCCGGTAGTTGCCGCTATTGGTGGCATGGTTGTGCCTGCTGCTGTTTACCTACTATTTAACATCGGTGATGCAGAGCTAGCCAAAGGTTGGGCTATTCCTGCTGCTACTGATATTGCATTTGCACTAGGCGTTATGGCCTTACTAGGCAAACGTGTTCCAGCTAGTTTAAAAGTGTTCTTACTGGCTCTTGCTATTGCTGATGACCTTGGTGTAATTGTTGTTATTGCGCTGTTCTATACCAGTGAAGTTGCGATTATGCCGTTGGTGTGGGCGGTTGCGGCTACCATTGGTTTATGGATGCTAAATCGTCGAGGCCACGCTGGCTTAAGTGCATATATGTTACTTGGCCTAGTGCTTTGGGTCGCGGTACTTAAATCTGGCGTTCATGCTACTTTGGCCGGTGTAATTGTAGGATTCATGATCCCTATTAAAGCTAAGGTAGGTGGGTCACCACTTAAGAAGTTAGAGCATGCTTTACATCCAGCTTCTAGCTTTATCATTGTGCCAATTTTTGCTTTTGCCAATGCTGGTGTTCCGTTAGACGGCATTAGCTTCGAGAGCTTCCAAAGCCCATTAGCTTTAGGTGTTATCCTTGGTTTATTGGTGGGCAAACCTTTAGGTATTTACACCTGTAGCCGTTTAGCTATACGCGCTGGCTGGGCGAAGCTACCTGAGGGATCCAACAATATGCAATTGCTGGCGACTTCAATGCTATGTGGTATTGGTTTCACCATGTCTATTTTCATCTCGTCGTTAGCCTTTGCGGGGCAAACGGATTTGATAGGCTTGTCGCGATTAGCTATATTGGCGGGGTCGGTAACTGCAGCCCTTATTGGCTATGGTTTACTTCATTGGTCTACCCGTGAAGAGGCGGCAAAAATTGCTGAGCAAGAGCAAGGCAAAACCAATACATTGAGTACGTCTTCGGTTTAACCATTAAGTGAAGGCTGTACCCTGTTTAAGCAAACCCCGTAAAGGGGTTTGCTATTAGGTAAGGCATGTCACACTTAAACTACAACCACCTTTACTACTTCTGGATGACCTACAAGCGCGGTTCTGTAACCGCTGCAGCAGAAGCATTATTCCTTACTCCGCAAACTGTGACAGGCCAAATTAAGCAATTAGAACAGCGCTTAGCTGGAGAGTTGTTTATTCGCCGTGGCCCAAAAATTACTCCTACCGAATTAGGCCAATTGGTCTACAAATATGCTGACCGAATGTTTAGCCTCAGTTACGAAATGCTAGATATTGTGAATTACTCTCAGCAAGAAAAACTGCTGTTTGAGGTTGGGGTTGCAGATGCTTTATCTAAGCGTTTAGCGAGCCGTATTTTGTTGTCAGCTGTGCCACCCGACGGCAATATTCGCTTACGTTGTGTTGAGTCAACGCATGAATTGTTGTTATCTCAACTGGCCGAACATAAACTCGATATGATTTTGTCCGATTGTGGTTTAGACAATGCGCAGCAAGATGGCGTATTAAGTAAAAAGCTAGGCGAGAGTGGCATAGCTTTTTTTGCCAATGAGCCAATGTCGTTGTTGCCATTTCCTGCATGTTTAGAACAGCGCAGTTTATTATTACCAGGACGACGCAGCTCTTTAGGGCGAAAATTATGGACTTGGTTTGATGAGCTGGGGCTAAAAGTATCGGTACTCGGGGAGTTTGATGACGCCGCCCTAATGAAAGCGTTTGGCGCATATACTGATGGTATTTTTGTTGCTCCAGCCATTTATACCGAAGAAATCTTGGCTAACCCTAATACTCGCTTGCTTGGGGTTACTCACGACTTAACCGAGGAGTATCACGTATTGTTTGCTGAGCGAATGATTCAACACCCCTCTGTTAAACAGCTCTGTAACAGCGATTTTTCTCCTTTGTTTTCTGGAGAGCAACAGTTGCAAAATGTTGATGCTATTTTAAATTTCAATTCAAAATAAGCGCTAAGGCTAAGTAGCAAGATTCATAATATTTAACTATTTAGCGTAGATTTTATGTTTATTCGCAGATCAGCTTTCTTGTTGTGATTTATATCAAAAAAAACGGTTTGACCACGCATTTAGTTTGAACTGACGCATGTTTACCGCTCTGGTTGCTTAATTATTCATCGGGTTAGCGCTACGCTATCTTTCATAGATTACAGCATATCATTCTGAGCTAAAGCAAATATCAAAAATTATCTTTAAGTTCAGCGTGTAAACAATAATAAGGGTTAGCAAGTACTAACCTAATAAATGTTTCTGGTAACTCTTTGTCGCGGTAGCAAAAATAAGCCTCCTTTCATCGAGCTGTTGTACAGAAGCCTCGTTAAACCAGATCATCTCAACTGTGTTTGGCGAGTGATGCTATTTAGCATCTGAGCGCAGAAACAAACGGTAGTAGGGCAATATAAATACGGTTAACACTAAACTTCCCATGTTTGGCTTCTGCATTTTTATCAGCGAGTAAAGCGTATTAGTGGCTTGAGAGCTACGAGTGCGGGAAAGGAAGCAATCATGAAAAAGGTGTTCGCCTTAAGTATGGTGGCTGCGTCGATCTCTGCGCAAGCGGAAATTGCGGCAACTCATATTTATCATAATCACATGCCAAACTTTTGGCCTTACTACGACGTAAGCCAATACGAAGGTCTAGCAGTAGGTGATCCAATTCGTTATACCTACGACGGCCAAGTTATTAACCTTAAGAATAACCCTCCAGCAAATTACACATTCTATATTCCTGGCAGCGGTGCGCCGATGCCGCATGATGACTTGGTATCTTATTATCAGCATCATGCCAAAAAAGGCGCTTATTTAAGCTGGCCAATGGATACGGCTAGAAACAACAATGGTAATCATCCACAAAGCCAAACGCATGTCACCATGTCGGCATCGGTTATTAACAACGTGCAGAGTTTTGGCGAGTTAGGTAATTTGGATGGTTACAATTTAGGGTGGGGCGCTTATTGGCGCGATACCCAAAACGGTACAAAAACCAGCAGTGGTTTTAACGCTTTAGACACGATTCACTTTTCTGGCCACCATACTATGGGGCCATTGGTGGGTAATGACTATTTCTTAAAAGATTTGATTTATCAAAACGTTACTTTGGCGCAAGATTACTTCTTAGGTGACTCATTTAAGTCATCGAAAGGTTTCTTCCCAACAGAGCTTGGTTTTTCAGAGCGGATTATTCCAGTACTTACCAAGTTAGGTATTGAATGGTCGGTACTTGGGAACGTGCACTATTCACGTACTTTGCGTGACTACCCTTACTTGAATGATCCCGGCAAAGATACTCTGATTTCTCCACCTAACCGCGCAGATTTACAAAATGTTAGCGACATAGGTGCCTGGACCGAGTTACATATGTTCAATGAGCAACAGGTGACTTACAACAAGTTCCCGTTTGCTTCGATTCCTCACTGGGTTCAATACGTTGACCCAGAAACTGGTGAGCAGCATAAAGTAGCCGGTATTCCTGTTGAGCAAGCTAGCTCTTGGGAAGAAGGTTACCAAGGCTCAATTACTGCCGACGTACTAAAAGCTTTTGAAGGTGACGCTGCCTCTTTAGGCCGTACTCAGTATTTCACCATTGCGCATGATGGTGATAACTCGTCAGGTCGAGCGGGTGATGGTGGTACTTGGGCTAACTCGGGTAATGTTACGTATGCTGATAGTTCGGTGCGTGGTATGGGCGTGGACGAGTACCTAAAAGCTTATCCAATTCCAGAAGACGACATTGTGCACGTACAAGATGGCTCATGGATTGATACACGAGATTCATCAGCTGATCCTACGTGGTACCACTGGCATATTCCAATGGGCGTTTGGCGTGGTCAGATGGCAGACTTTAATACGGTGAATGGCACCGATTTTGTGGCTACTCGTGAGCACATGGTATCGCTTGAGTTAGGCTATCACTACCTAGAGCGTAACTTTGCTTTATTGCAAGCTGCCGAAAACTATGCAAAAACCGCTGAGCAGATTTGGTTAGACAATAATCCTAATTACTGGAGCCCAACTACCGCGCGTGATAACGAGGTAACTTACCCAGGTAACCAGCTTAACCCTTGGATGATGTCTTTCCCGGTTAAAGGTGATGCGAACAACAACTATGCTGGCGGTGCAAACCCTGCGGAGTTAGGTTGGTACTTCCTTATGGCCTCAATCGATTCTGGTTTTGGTTACTACGATGAAAACGTTGATGACGGGGTTAAACCTACTATTTCGTTTAACCAGTCATTACACTTTACAACCCCTTATGTAGAAGCCAACCTTGCTCAAGACAAAACGGGTCCTTCGGTTTGGTGGCCACAGCGTTACCCATACAATCCTGGTAGTGCTAACTCAAGTAAAGCGGAAGGCTGGGCTACGGTATATGCCGATACCAAGTTTGCGATTTACACCTACGGTTATGACGTAAGCGGTATTCAAGATATCAAGGTTAAAGTACGTGTTCACAAAGATAAGTGGGCAACCGCTACCGATAAAACCTTTAAGCTCTATGACCCAAGCGCGCATGCTAGCGATCCTGATGTCGATCCTTCACGGGTTGGTGAATGGCAAACCTTTAGCATGACCGAGCGTGACTTAAACGGTGACATGAATGGTGTAGATTGGCAGCCGTCTGGTAAAGAAATGTTCGAAGTGGTGCCTGCTGAGAAAATCGGCAATATGTACTTCACCTACATTGACCAATACCAAGAGCAGCTGTTGGATTACTACATTGAAGCAACCGATAGTAAAGGCAACGTAACTCGTTCTGAGATTCAACAAGTTTACGTAGGTGCTGGTCAGTTTAGTAGCGTTGGCGGTAAAACCGTTGAAGACGTGAACGGCGCAATTGCTGGCGAAGCGATGTTCTTCACCGACAATGTTGTAGTAGGTGATAAGCGACCAACGGCACATATTAATGCCGCAGGTGGCGAAGTAGAACTAGGCACTGTAGTAACTTTGAGTGCTGCTGGTTCAACTGACGAAGAAGGCCCAATCGCGAGCTACTTATGGAGCACTGGTGAAACCAGCCCGTCGATTACGGTTACTTTGAACGAACGTACCACTATATCGGTAACTGTTACTGACAGTGTTGGTCAGAAAGACTCTACCAGCGTGACTTACCGAATTATCGGTCAATCTGTGTTGAGTACCTTGTATTACCAAGATAACAACGGTTGGGGCAAGGTATGTTTGCATTACACCGTAGACGGCGCAGTTACGTGGACTACAGCTCCAGGTGAAGAAATGCAAAGCCTAGGTGACAACTGGTATAGCTTAACCGTAGATTTAGAAGACGGTAACCAGCTGGAGTTTGTGACGAATAACTGTAGTGGTGCTTGGGATAATAATGGCGGTCAAAACTATCAAATTGATGAGGGTAGTTGGAATGTAAGCGGCGGTGCAATTGCTGCAGGTATTCCAGACGGTTTAGACGGAAACAACGCACCCGTTGCCGCGATTAGCCCAGGAAGCCAGTCAGTGGCTAAAGGGTCACAGGTTGTGCTAAGCGGTGCTGGTTCAAGTGATTCTGATGGCTCTATTGCTAGTTACAGCTGGAGCACTGGTGAATCTAGTGAGTCAATCAGCGTTACAGTGAATGAGACTCAAACGATTAGCCTAACGGTAACTGACAATCAAGGGAAAACCGCAACTACTTCGGTAACTCTAACGGTTATTCCAAATAAAGCGCCAGTAGCAACCATCTCTCCAGCTACTCAAACAGTAGCTGCTGGAACAACAGTAAACTTAGATGGTTCAGGTTCTAGTGATGAAGATGGTTCTATTGCTAGCTATTTATGGAGCACGGGTGAAACAACCAGCTCTATCTCTGTAGTTGTAGATGCCAGCCAAACTATTAGCTTAACCGTTACCGACAACGAAGGTGCGACTGCAACAGCAGAAGCCGTGTTAAGTGTTGAAAGTGATGAAAAAGCGAAGAACTTTAATCAGCTTTACTTCCGTGGTACTGCCAATGGTTGGGCGACAACTGCCATGGACTTAGTGGCTGATCATACTTGGCAAGTTGTGGTTGAATTTGATGGTCAAGCAGAGCAACGCTTTAAGTTGGATGTTAATGGTGATTGGACCCAGAACTACGGTGATACCAATAGTGATGGTGTGCTAGAACAAACCGGTGGGGATATCTTCACTGATGTGGTGGGTTCTTACTTGATAGAAGTGAATGACCAAACTTTGGCTTACAGCATTACCGAGCTTAACGCTAACCAAGCTCCTACTGCAATTATTGGTGCATCGGCAACTCAAGTAGATATAGGCCAAAGCATCACCTATAGTGCAGCGGGCTCAAGTGATAGTGATGGCGTTATTGCCAGTTACTTATGGAGCAATGGTGATACGAGTGAAACCACAACAGTAACCTACAATACTGCGGGTTCACACAGTATTAGCTTAACCGTGACTGACGATGGCGGTAAAACTGCACAAGCGTCGGTAGTGGTTGAGGTGATTGATCCAAATGCTAACTTTACAGCTAACTTTGAGCAGTTGTATTTTCGTGGTACTGCTAACGGATGGCAAACTACTGCTATGACTTTAGTTGCTAACAATGTTTGGCAAGTTAGCGTGGACTTTGATGGCCAAAACAATCAACGTTTTAAGTTTGACGTAAACGGTGACTGGTCAAATAACTATGGCGACAACAACAACGATGGCACTCTAGAACAAACTGGTGGCGATATTTTCACTGGTATTGTTGGAAGCTACATTGTTGAAGTGAATGATGCCACGATGCAATATCGGATTATTGCTCAGTAAGGTATTGGTTTAGTGACGTTAAAGCCGCTTAATTGCGGCTTTTTTGTGCTTTGCTCAAAAAACATGTGCTCAGCTTTAACCTAGCGAGCTATAGCCATTTCACGTATAGTTTGGCTTAAGTGAGTTAGTAGGTAGAAAGATGAACATTCAAGACATGCAAAAAAATGCTGAACCTGCATTAAAATTGTTAAAGGCGCTAGCAAACGAAAGCCGCTTAATGATTTTATGCCACTTAGTGGAAGGTGAGTTAACGGTAGGAGAACTGAACCAACGAGTCACTTTAAGTCAGTCTGCGTTATCTCAGCATTTAACATGGTTGCGAAAAGATCAGCTTGTGAGCACGCGTAAGGAGTCTCAAACCATTTACTACTCAATCGCTAGTGAAGAGGCTAAAGCAGTTCTAGGGAAGCTACATGAGCTTTACTGTAAGTAATTAGCACTAAATAGCAGACATAAAAAAACCGGCTTAGGCCGGTTTTTTTCATCAAGCGCTTTAAATTAAAGTGCGTTGATTTTTGCAACAATGCGGCTCTTATGACGAGCTGCTTTATTTTTGCTGATCAAACCTTTAGACGCGTAACGGTCTAAAATAGGTTGAGCTGCTTGGTATGCTGCTGTAGCTGCTTCTTTATCGCCTGCTTCGATAGCTGCAATAACTTTTTTCAAATTAGTGCGCATCATAGAGCGACGGCTAGCGTTATGTTGACGACGCTTTTCAGCTTGGATAGCGCGTTTTTTAGCTGACTTAATATTAGCCAAGTGTAACTCCTGAACTTTGTCTTGGAATTATGAATTTAAAGGCCGTGGAATATGCCCGTTTTTCATGTTTATGTCAAACAATTTTTAACCAAGTATAAATATCAAAGCAAGGAAAACCTAACTAAACGTCATGACCGTAGCATCGATCTTTATAGGCGGTTAAACTGTGCCGCGATTCTACCAGCATTTTTAATGTTAGGGCAGAGGAATTTGTGTAATTTAGCAACAGGACAGTGCATTGAGTAAAACCTTGTTAAAATCTGGCGCCATTGTTAGCGCTATGACCCTGATTTCCCGCATATTAGGTTTGGCTCGTGATGTAGTCATTGCTAATTTGATGGGAGCGGGTGTTGCTGCTGACGTATTTTTCTTTGCTAACAAAATTCCTAACTTTTTGCGCCGCTTATTCGCCGAGGGCGCGTTTGCCCAAGCATTTGTACCGGTACTTACCGAATACAAGCAAAAGAGTTCTGAAGACGAAGTCAGAGAGCTTATAGCCAAAGTTAGCGGTACGCTGGGCTTAGCCGTTACCATAGTTACTTTGTTTGGCATTATTGGTTCGCCTTTAATTGCAGCACTATTTGGCACGGGTTGGTTTATATCGTGGTTAAACGATGGCCCAGATGCTGCTAAGTTTGAGCTGTCGGCCTTTCTACTTAAAATTACTTTTCCCTACTTATGGTTTGTCACCTTTACCGGATTATCGGGCGCTATTCTTAACGCCTTTGGTCGTTTTGCCGTGGCGGCATTCACGCCTGTATTGCTAAATGTGGCAGTGATTAGTTTTGCGATATTTGTATCCCCAAACCTAGAACAACCTGAAGTTGGCTTGGCCATGGGAGTTTTCTTCGGCGGGCTAATTCAGTTTCTATTTCAATTACCTTTCTTGTTTAGGCTTAAGTTGTTGCAAAAGCCAAGTTGGGGCTGGAAACATCCTGGTGTGGTAAAAATTCGCACCTTAATGATCCCTGCATTGTTTGGTGTATCGGTCAGTCAAATAAACTTGCTGTTGGATACCTTAATTGCCAGTTTCCTAATCACTGGCTCTATATCGTGGCTGTACTACTCCGACCGCTTGTTGGAATTTCCGCTAGGTTTGTTTGGCATTGCCATTGCAACCGTGATTTTGCCAAGCTTATCTCAGCGTCATGTTGATAAAAGCCCGCAGCAGTTTCAGCAAACCATGGACTGGGCAGTGCGCATGGTGTGTTTTTTGGGCATACCCGCCACAGTAGGTTTGGCGTTACTTGGTCAGCCTATTTTACAAGTCTTGTTTATGCGTGGCGCCTTTGATCAACAAGATGTGCTAAACGCCTCCTACAGCTTAATGGCTTATAGCGGTGGCTTGTTGTTCTTCATGCTAGTGAAAGTGTTAGCGCCAGGGTATTACTCGCGCCAAGATACCAAAACGCCGGTGAAAATTGGCATTATCGCCATGGCAAGCAACATGGGCTTTAATCTTATCTTCGCGATTCCTTATGGTTATATTGGTTTAGCTATTGCCACAGCTTTATCGGCGTTGCTTAATGCCAGCCTGCTTTATCGCGGTTTACACAAACAAGGTGTTTACAAACTCGGTTCTCCTACCTTGGTATGTATTGTTAAAATTTTAGTGGCATCGACATTGATGGGGGGGCTCATTGTGTGGCTTTCTCCCCTTGCTGAACAATGGTTTGCGTTGACGTGGATAGACAGTGTTTGGCAACTTTTAATCTGTGTAGCAGCGGCCGTGATTAGCTACTTGGTTTTGCTATTTTGCTTGGGGATAAGATTAGCTCACTTGAAAAGCAGTTTCGGGGCTGTAACTGCGGACTAAACAAGCTATAATCCGTCGGTTTTTGACGAAATAGGCGCGGGAATGGAGTTAATTCGCGGAATACGCAACATTAAAGCGCGTCACTATGGCTGTGCATTAAGTATTGGTAATTTTGATGGCGTGCATTTAGGCCATCAACAAGTAATTAAGCGTTTAGTTGATCAGGCTCGCCAGCGGAGTTTACCCGCTGTGGTGATGATTTTTGAGCCACAACCGCTTGAGGTGTTTGCTAAAGATAAAGCACCCGCTCGAATTAGCCGATTTCGCGATAAGTATCAGCAACTAAAAAGCTTAGGTGTAGACCGCTTGTTGGTGGTGCGTTTTAGTCATGAGTTTGCTCAACAAAGTGCCGACTATTTTGTTCGCCAGTTATTGGTTGAATTGCTGGGAGTAAAATACCTAGCAGTGGGAGATGACTTCCACTTTGGTAAAGGCCGAGAAGGTAATTTCGCAAGCTTACAAGCAGCCAAAAAACAGTACGGTTTTGAGCTTACAGCAACCAATTCGTTTTGCTTAAATCAGCAGCGAGTGAGCAGTACCTTATTACGTCAGCATTTAGCCGAGGCCGATTTCTCAACGGTGGCTCAATTGCTAGGCAGAAAGTTTAGCTTTAATGGCAAAGTCATTCATGGCCAAAAGTTGGGGCGTCAATTGGGCTTTGCTACGGCAAATTTAAAAGTTGCCCGCCATGTATGCCCCTTGCATGGGGTGTTTGCAGTTAAAGCCTATATACAAGATCAGCCAGAGCATCGCTTTTCAGGCATTGCTAACATAGGCTGGCGGCCAACCGCCGCAGGAAAAGATTTATTGGTAGAAGCTCATTTGTTTGAGTTTGACGCCAATCTGTATGGCCAACGATTAGTGGTTGAACCGCAGTTAAAAATACGAGATGAACAAAAATTTGATTCGCTTGATGCGCTTAAAGCTCAGGTGAATCTCGATATTAAGCGTGCAAAAGCCTACTATGGCCTTGCAGAGTAATTGACTGGAAAAGTGATTCGATGAGCGACTATAAAGATACTCTTAATCTACCTGATACTGAATTCCCGATGCGTGGTAATTTAGCCAACCGCGAACCTGCAATGCTTAAGCGTTGGAGCGAAAAGGATCTGTACGGCCAAATTAGACAGGCCAAAAAAGGTAAGAAGAGCTTTATTTTGCACGATGGCCCTCCATACGCCAACGGCAACATTCACCTTGGCCATGCGGTTAACAAGGTGCTTAAAGACATCATTATTAAGTCGAAGACTTTATCAGACTACGATTCTCCTTATGTGCCTGGCTGGGACTGCCACGGTTTACCTATTGAGCTACAAGTAGAAAAGAAAGTTGGCAAGCCGGGCAAAAAAGTGACCGCTGCTGAATTTCGTCAAAAGTGTCGCGATTACGCTGCTAAGCAAATTGATGGTCAGCGCAACGACTTTATCCGCATGGGTATTTTAGGTGATTGGCAAAACCCTTACCTAACCATGAACTTCGATACTGAAGCAAACATTATCCGTGCCTTGGCAAAAATCATCGATAATGGCCACTTATTGCAAGGTTCTAAACCTGTGCACTGGTGTACCGATTGTGGCAGTGCTCTTGCTGAAGCTGAAGTTGAATACGAAGATAAAACCTCTCCTGCCATTGATGTGCGTTTTACCGCTGTTGACGAAGCCGAAGTATTAGCCAAATTTGATCACCCTGAAGGCGTGACCGGTGAAGGGCCAATCTCTGCAGTTATTTGGACCACTACGCCGTGGACTTTACCTGCTAACCGTGCGGTAGCCTTAAATGCTCACCTTGAATATGTGTTAGTTCAAATTGAAACTGAAACGGGCAAAGAGCGTTTAATTCTGGCGCGCGACCTAATGGAAGAGTGTGTAGAGCGCTTTGGAGCAACTCATTTCCATGCTTTAGGTTACTGCCAGGGTGATGCCTTAGAGTTAGTTAAACTTAAGCACCCATTTTATGATTTTGAAGTGCCGGTTATTTTAGGTGACCACGTAACTACTGAATCAGGTACAGGTTGTGTTCACACTGCTCCTGGTCATGGTCAAGAAGATTTCGCGGTAGGCCAAAAGTACAATTTAGAAGTGGCTAACCCGGTTGGTGATAATGGTGTTTACCTTGCCGATACTGAATTTTTCGGTGGTCAGCATGTATTTAAAGCTAACGACAACGTAGTTGAAAAACTTAAAGAAACGGGCGCGCTGCTGCATCACCATGCTTACCGTCATAGCTACCCGCATTGCTGGCGCCACAAAACCCCTATTATTTTCCGTGCTACGCCGCAGTGGTTTGTGAGCATGGACCAAAATGGTTTGCGTAAGCAAGCGATGCAAGAAATCGAGAAAACCCAGTGGATCCCAGATTGGGGCCAAAGCCGTATCGAAAGCATGGTAGAGAATCGCCCAGATTGGTGTATCTCTCGCCAACGTACTTGGGGCGTACCTATTGCATTGTTTGTGCACCGCGAAACTAACGAATTGCACCCTCGTGCGGTAGAGTTGATGGAAGACGTCGCTAAACGTGTTGAACAAAGCGGTATTCAGGCTTGGTGGGATTTAGATGCGACTGAACTACTGGGCGATGAAGCCGATCAGTACCGCAAAGTAGAAGACACGCTAGATGTATGGTTTGACTCTGGTTCAACTCACTCAAGTGTGGTTGCTGCGCGTGAAGAGTTTAACGGTAAAGCTGCAGATATGTACTTAGAAGGCTCTGACCAACACCGCGGTTGGTTCCAGTCATCACTAATGATTGCTACTGCAATTAACGGCAAAGCGCCTTACCAGCAAGTACTTACTCACGGTTTTACCGTAGATGCTAATGGCCATAAATTCTCTAAATCATTAGGTAATGGTATCGCTCCGCAGGATGTTTGGAACAAACTAGGTTCAGACATCTTACGTTTGTGGATTGCATCTACTAACTACACCGCTGAAATGAGCGTATCGGACGAAGTATTCAAACGCAGCGCCGATGCTTATCGCCGTATTCGTAATACCTCGCGTTTCTTATTGGCTAACTTAGCCGGGTTTGAACCTGAGCAGCATTTAGTGGCAAGTGAAGACATGGTAGAGCTTGACCGCTGGGTAGTGGGTCGAGCCGCCGCTGTTCAACAAGAAATTGTAGAAGCGTACGAGCAATACCAGTTCCACGTTGTTTATCAAAAGCTAATGCACTTCTGTTCAATTGAACTAGGTAGTTTTTATTTAGACATCATTAAAGATCGTCAGTACACCGCAAAAGCCGATGGCCTAGCGCGACGCTCTTGTCAAACGGCACTATTCCACATCGCTGAAGCGTTAACCCGCTGGATTGCACCTATCTTAAGCTTTACCGCTGACGAGATTTGGCAAGCATTACCTGGTGAACGTAGTGAGTTTGTATTCACTGAGGCTTGGTACGAAGGCTTAACTGCGCTATCACAAGATAGCAAAATGAATGATGCATTCTGGGCTCAATTGATCACTATTCGTGATGAAGTGAATAAGAGCCTAGAACAAGCACGCCGCGACAAGAAAATTGGTGGCACCTTAGAGGCTAAAGTAACACTATTTGTGGATAGCCAATTAGAGCAAGTGTTAAGCCAGTTGGGTGATGAGTTACGCTTTGTATTGTTAACTTCAGATGTAAGCTTACAGGCTTTAAGTGAAGCGGGTGATAATGCCGCTGCTACTGAGTTGGACAACCTTAAAGTTGCCGTAGAAGTAGCCGAAGCCGCAAAATGTGACCGCTGTTGGCACCACCGCGAAGATGTTGGTCAAAACGCTGAGCACCCAAGCTTGTGTGGTCGCTGTGTAACTAACGTAGCGGGTGAAGGTGAGTCTCGTAGCTATGCATAACGACGCTGTAGTAAGTAAAACAAATAGCACGGGTTTACGCTGGTTGTGGTTAAGTGTGGTGGTATTCATTGTTGACCAAGTTACCAAGTTTGCCATTGCTAAAACCTTCGATTTATATGAGTCGGTAGCGGTAACGCCATTCTTTAATTTGGTTTCGGTTCGAAACTACGGTGCTGCTTTTAGCTTTTTAAGTGATGCCGGTGGCTGGCAACGTTGGTTTTTTACTGCCATAGCGCTTTTTGTGAGTGGTTTGCTGGTGTGGTGGATGAAAAAAACACCCGCCGAGCAAAAGTGGCCAGCCATTGCTTACGCCTTAGTATTAGGTGGAGCAATTGGTAACGTATTTGACCGCGTAGTGTTTGGCTATGTTATCGACTTCCTCGATTTTTACGTGGGCAGTTACCATTGGCCATCTTTTAACGTTGCAGACTCAGCCATTTGTGTGGGTGCGGTATTGTTAGTGTTAGATAGCTTTTTGTCGCCGCAAGCCAAGGAAACTAAATGATTCAGCAAGGAAGCAAAGTAGAACTTCATTTTGTATTGAAGTTAAGCGATGGATCGATTGCCGAAAGTACTTATAACTATCCAAAGCCAGCTCAATTGGTAATGGGTGATGGTAGTCTAACCGAAGGCTTTGAAGCGTGTTTATTGGGTTTGAAAACGGGCGATAAAAGCCAATTTGAGCTTAATGCCGAGCAAGCCTTTGGCCAAAGCAATCCAGATAACATTAAGTACTTTGAGCGTAGCAAGTTTGGTGATGAAGCACCTGCCGAAGAAGGCAGTATTATTGCGTTTGCTCAGCCTGATGGCAGTGAAATTCCGGGCATCGTGCGTGAAGTAACCGGTGATTCAGTGACGGTAGATTTTAATCATCCGTTGGCTGGTCAATCGGTTATTTTCGAAGTAGAAATTTTAGCGGTTAATTAAGGAGCGATAGTGGAAATACTGTTAGCTAATCCTCGCGGTTTTTGCGCTGGTGTTGACCGCGCTATTTCTATAGTTGAACGTGCTTTAGAAATGTTTGGTGCGCCTATTTATGTTCGCCATGAAGTGGTTCACAACCGCTATGTAGTAGATGGTTTACGTAAACGTGGTGCTGAGTTTGTTGATGAACTTAGCGATGTGCCAGAAGGCAGTATTTGTATCTTTAGCGCTCACGGCGTGTCTCAAGCTGTGCGTGCAGAAGCCAAACAACGTGATCTTAAAATCTTCGATGCTACCTGCCCACTCGTAACTAAAGTGCACATGGAAGTTACTCGTGCCAGCCGTAAAGGCATTGAGTGTATTTTGATTGGCCACCATGGCCACCCTGAAGTTAATGGCACTATGGGCCAATACGACAACGCTGACGGTGGTATTTACTTGGTAGAAACCGTAGAAGATGTTGCTAAGCTGCAGGTTAAGAAGCCTGAGCAGTTGTTTTACTGTACTCAAACTACTCTGTCGGTTGACGATACCTCCGCGATCATCGACGCATTACGTGTGACTTTTCCAGAAATTCAAGGGCCTCGTAAAGACGATATTTGTTATGCCACCCAGAACCGCCAAGATGCGGTGAAAGATTTGGCAGAAAAATCTGACGTGGTATTGGTAGTAGGATCGAAAAACTCTTCTAACTCTAATCGACTGCGTGAAAAAGCTGAGAAGTCAGGTGCAGCTGCCTACCTTATTGATGGCGTTAGCGACATTAATTGCCAATGGTTTAAAGCTGATAGCCGCATTGGTGTTACAGCTGGAGCTTCGGCCCCTGAGGTGCTGGTGCAAGAAGTGGTATCTGGTTTAAAAGCGATGGGAGGAGTAACCGTTGTTGAAAACCCTGGCCGTGAAGAAAACACCATTTTTGAAGTCCCCGCAGAGCTTAGAGTTACTCAAACCAGCTAACTGAGTCATCTCTCAACTAAACCAAAAAAGAAGGCATAGCCTTCTTTTTTGCGCTATACCCTAATTAATTGCTCGCTTCGGAAGGCTCCGCTATCGAAGGCCACAAAGCATCAAGGATGGGTAGGTCGGGATGCAGCTAAAATACTCAAAAATCAGAGGGTTTACTCTGATTGAAGTTATTATCACCTCTTTTATATTGGCGGTAGGCTTGCTAGCGGTTGTTGCTATGCAAGCGGTTGCCAAGCGCTCAAGTTTCGAGACCCATCAACGTACCGTTGCCATGATTTTAGCTGAAGACATGGTGGAGCGGGTTCGCCTTAATCATATTGCTTGGCAAGCAAATAACCCCGCCACTGTTACCGTAGGTGATGGTCAAACGGCTAGATCAAAACCCGCTTGCGCCGAGGATAGTGGTTTGATGACCGCTTGTAGCCTTGCCGATGTAGTGAATTACGATCTTTACCATTGGGAGTATGGTCTCTATGCCAAAGCTGCAGGTGCTAAGGGCGGCTTAGTTAAGCCAAACGGTTGCGTATTGTTAAGCGCTAACGGAGAGCTTACCGTGGTGGTTACTTGGTTATCGAGGCAGTCTTTTAGTGGCATTACCAGTAGTAATACGGTTACTGCCAACTGCGGAGCGCAGTCAGATAAACGCCGCAAAATGGCCCTAACGACGCGGGTGGCCTCATGATTAGGCATTCTCAGCAGGGCTTTACCCTTATTGAATGGCTAATCGCCATTGTGATCGGACTATTCTTAACTGCAGGGATTAGTAGTTTTTTGGTCGCTTCACAGCGCAGTACCGAATCAACCTACCATAGTGAGCAATTGATGGAGAGTGGCAGAATAGCCATGCACGTGATTACTCGTGATTTAAGAATGGTGGGTTTTTTTGGGGAGTATACCGGTAATCCAATGGTTCGCGGCTCTGGCGTTGAGCTAGTAGCCACCGATGTTACCGCAGCTAATGATTGCACAATAGATTGGATTGGTAGCACGCCAGAAGGTTCATTTCCCTCTGTGGATGGCCGATTTAGCTCCTTGTTTGTAGGACAGATAAATAGCTCAAACTCTCTTAATGGCCAATATAGTTGCGTGAGTAGCCGCAGTAATTTGGTTGTAGATTCAGATGTTATTGGCATCAAAAGAGTGATTGGCTCACCCATCCAATCTGCGGGGGAGTTAGATTCTGACCGCTACTACTTTGCAGCAAATGCGGCCAGTGCCCAAATATTTACCTCTACAGACCCTTGGCCTACCGAGACAGTGATGCCTGGCAGGCAAATATGGGAATACCAGCATATTGTTTACTATCTGGATGTGAGCGCTCAGTCAGGTTTGCCGGTGCTTCGTCAGCTATACCTGGATAATAACAGCGGTATGCAAATCTTGGGATCTGGTCCCTTGGTGGAAGGCATCGAGCGGATGCGCGTATTGCTAGGAGTTGATACCGATACCACTCAAGATGGTGTGGTGAATGACTTTGTCTCCTCAGACAACGTGACACCTCAACAATGGAGTGAAGGCAGAGTGATTGGCGCTAAAGTATTTTTGTTGGTTCGCTCCTTAACCGAGGATAAAAACTATACTAATGGGAATAGCTACGAATTAGGCGATTTGACTGTCGCTGCTGCTAACGATCATTATCGACGGGCCTTATTTGAGTCGGTGGTATCACTAAGAAACATGGTGTATTGATGCAACGAACTGTTTTGCTTAGCCAAAATAAAGCCAAAAGCCAGCAAGGGGCAGCTCTATTTGTGGCAATGTTGTTTTTGCTCATTTTAAGCTTTTTAGGTGGGGTATTGTTAAGTAGCGCTAACCAAGGACTAAAAGTGGTGTCAGCTATGGGGGACCGGGTAGGGGCAGAGCACTTACTTGAAGGTGAAATGAATGAGTTAATTATTGAGCCTAATCTTCAAGGGGTGATTGGCGCTATGGCACCTGCCGCATCGATGGCTGTGTCAACCATGGTAACCGGGGCTGACGGTACCATGATTCATACGGTAGACAGCGTGTGCGCGCGCAGTTTTACCGCCAGTAGCAATAACGCCATCACGCAGTGTCGCTACGTACGAGTAGATGCAACAAAAACATATGGAAAGGCTAATCGAGCTTCAACGTCAATAGCTGCCGGTATAGAGCAGCCGATGCTATAGCCAAAACGGTAAAGCCGCTTGCATAGCTTGCAGGCAAGGCAACAAGGAGAGAGCAGATGAACGGTCGGTTAAAGTCGGGACTGCTTGCATGGTTGTGTTCCGCAGCAGTAACTCTTCCAGTTTGGGCTGATGATACAGAGCTATTTTTATTTGATTTTAACAGCCTGAGTTCGGCTGACCCGAAGGTGTTAATTATATTTGATACCTCGGGCAGTATGGCTTGGAATATTACTACTCGCCAAGGCTACAACCGAGACAGTAATGGCGATATTAGTTACCAAGATTATCCTATTGCGGTTAGCTCTCAAAACAGCCTAGATAATGATTTCATCTATTTCACGGTTAACGGTGTAGATGGCTCGTATATTCCCACCGGTGCCAATGATGATCGGCGGTTTATTTGGGACATTAATAATTGCGCAGCATCTTATGAAGCCTTAGCTAAAAACGGTATTTTTACTGGTTACTTTCGTGAGCACCGGGTGCAAGGTGGTACTGGCTCATGGGACGATGTTCGCCTGAATAATGGTGCTAACTATACTGTTCTTGATTGCATGGATGACTATGAACTTAGTAGCGATGCTAGTGATGGTCGTTTACTGGATGACGAAGGAGACCCTCGCTCATTTACGGTAAAGCTGCAGGCTTCCGACGGGAGTTTTGTGGATAAAGTCGTTTCCACAATTAACCCCGGTCAATATCGCGAGAGTAATAACTCTTATGTAGATGCACCGCAGGGCTACCCAATTAATGGTGCAGCAAATAACACAGATGATTTTTATACCCTAAATAAAACCGATGCAGAGCAAACCACCAAGGACTCATTTGATGATGGCTACTTAATTACGCTCTACTCTGCTAATTATCTACGTTGGTATCATCACTCAGATGCAACTACTACTCGACCTCGTATCGAAATTGCTCAAGAAGCAATGGAAAATGCGTTAAGTACCATTAATGGGGTTAAATTTGGCTTGATGGTGTTTAATCGCTCTAACGATGGCGGCAGGGTGATTCGGGGGATTCAAGCCTCGGATGATAATCAGGATCTTATATCAGATATTATAGAGCTCACTGCCGATGGCGGAACCCCGCTAGTAGAGACGCTAATGGAGGCCAAACATTACTTTGCTGGAGAAGCGGTAGATTATGGAGAAAGGGGGAATAACAACGAGAAAAACGATCGAGATAAAACTATTGAGACGTCCTCCGGAGGAACAAATACGTATATATCTCCCTATGAAGTGGGATGCGATAGCTCAATCAACATCATTTACGTCACCGATGGCACACCGAGTGTTGATGCTGGTGAAAATCAAAATGTTAAAAATCTGCCAATTAATACCGACAATGTATTTGGTTGTGATAATGCCACCACGGTTAATGGTTGTACTTGGAAGGATCCAGTTGGTTTTGGCACTGGCAGCGAAACCTCGTATTTACCTGTGTTATCTAAATGGATGAATACCAACGATATTAACCCCAACATGACGGGTAGGCAGTACGCAAAAATATCTACTATTGGTTTTGGTGAAGATGTTATCGAAGGCGGTACGGCAATGTTAACTGCTACTGCCGAAAATGCTCAGGGACGCTTTTATCCTGCCGAAGATGGCGTTTCTTTAGAAGCGGCTTTTCGTCAAGCCTTAATCGGAATCTATGAAGAGAGTTCTTCTTTGGTTTCTCCCGCTGTAACCAGCAACAATTTTGACCGTACTCGTACTCTAGATAGAGTTTATTACGCCATGTTCAAGCCGTCACTTAATCCACGTTGGCGAGGCAATTTGAAAAAACTGGAACTGTCTTCTGAAGGCTACATGGCAGATCAAAATGGGAATCCTGCTATTGGTGCAGATGGTTCTATCATCGACGAAGCCAAGACATTTTGGTCTTCAGTCAAAGACGGTAACAACGTAGAGCTAGGAGGGGTATCTGAAACCTTACTCAGCAATGATGCTCGAATGGTGTATTTCAATCAAACAGATAGCGGAAGCTTCACCACGTTAACTACCAACAATCTGGTCACAAAGGCGGGTAGCAATGCCGATTTGGCTAACCAACTTGGTGTTGTTGAAGACGATATTGCTGATCATGTAAGTTGGATCCGTGGTACTGATGTAGATAATGATGACGGAGATACCAGTACTACTATTCGCAGTGACTTAATGGGCGATCCGCTGCATTCTCGTCCCTTAGTCATTAACTACGGTTTACGCAGTGGCGCAGCAGCGGACAGCACAGATCCCGACGACATGGACATAAGAATCATAGTTGGTACCAATGGTGGTGCTATGCATATGTTCAAAGATACCGGATCAAGTGTTACAGAAAGCTGGGCATTTTTCCCCTATGAGCTATTAGGCAGGCAGCTTACCTTGCGCAGTAACATAGCAAGCTCGCAACATGTATATGGGATAGACGGCACTCCAACTGTATTCCTCAAAGATGCCGACAATGATGGCAAGTACAGCAGCGGTGACAAAGTACTGGTGTTTACCGGGCTACGCCGCGGTGGAGATGCTTATTATGCGATGGACCTTACCAAGCCTGACTTACCCAAAATGTTGTGGCGGATTGATAGTTCGTGCACCGGCATGTCTGAGCTTGGACAAAGTTGGTCTCAACCTACAGTAGGTTACGTACCCGGCCATAGTAATCCGGTAGTTATATTTGGTGGTGGTTATGATACCAACCAAGATTTAGCCACTCCTGGTGATGATGATAGAGGTCGTGGTGTATTTATTGTTGATGCTTTAGATGGCAGTTTAGTGTGGAGCATTACACCGGGAGATGACGACCGCCTGACTCACAGCGTTCCTGCTAAAGTCGCGACCTTAGATAGTGATGGGGATGGGAATATTGATCGCTTGTACTTTGGCGATACTGGAGGCCAAGTATGGCGAGTTGATTTGTTTTCTGCCACCCAATCCAAGTGGAAAATGACTGCTTTAGCGAGCATTAGTGATAGCTCTGTCGTTACCGATAAACGTAAGTTTTTTACCGAGCCGGTTATTGTAAGAACCTACCTGAAAAAGCTCACTCGCATCACTACCGGACAAGGTGATGATCAAGTAACCATTACTGACTCTCAGCAAATTCCATACGATGCCGTATTAATCGGAACGGGTGACAGAACTAAACCGGTGAGTGATAAAGATCCCAACGGAGTAGACAACCGCTTCTATATGTTCCGTGATTATAATGTTCAAGTTACCGATTTTGGCGCGCTTGACGACGATGCTCAGCCAGTAGCCATTGTTTCTAATGATTTATACAACATTACCAGTGATCCTATTGGTGCATTAAGTGATGAAACCGCCATTGAAACACAGCTCATTGCGCTGGGTGCTTCTAAAGGTTGGGTATATAACTTGGTTGAGGACGGTGAAAAGTCCTTGGGAGCGGCTTTGGTATTAGGTGGTGAGTTGTATTTCACTTCGTTCATTCCAGAAACCACTAACTCGGCAACATGTACTATTCCCACCATCGGTAAAGGTCGCACTTATGCTGTAGATATGCACATAGGTACCAGTATCAATAACAGTCGCTACTATGACGTAGATAATAAAGTACCCGATGATTTGATTATTCACTCTGGCGAGGATGAGCAAGGCGAGTCTGTGGTAAGAGTTTTTGGTGGTGACCCTGGTGAAGAGCTAGAGTTTGATGATCAAGATGAAAACAATGATCATACTTGTGAAAATGCCGGCGAGTGTAAGGAAGGCTCAAGAGAAGCCAATATGGACATGAGTCCAAAACAAATTTACTTCTATTTTGATGAGGGCTAAATGAAACACTCGATGCGCGGTGTCACCTTAATGGAGCTCATGATTGCGGTAGCTATTGTCGCCATATTAGCGGCAGTCGCTTACCCTGCTTATACTTCATTTGTCGCCGAATCTCGGCGCAGTGAGGCCAAAAAAGAACTAGCCACCTTAGCGGTATTACAAGAACAGTATTACGCCGATAATGCGAGTTATGCAGCTAACCTTGCCAGCTTGAGCTTGGCTGCGTCTGGTGCGAGCTCTTATAACACCGAGAATGGCTATTATGCCATTACGCTAAGTAGTTCTGCAGCGGCTAGTACATTTACAGCTAAGGCGACTGCTTTAGGTACTCAACTTAGTGCTGATACCGACTGTAAAATTTTCTCTATCGATGATGAGGGCAGCAAGTCTGCTGAGGATTCGTCGGGAAATTCAAATGCTGATTGTTGGTGATCTTATGAAAGGTTTAGCTATTTTCTTATGTTTGATTTTGCCCATGTCTTCAAGCTGGGCGATTACCGTTAAGTGCTACATGGCTGGCTCCACAGGTTATGATCAAGTGGTAATAGCTTCGCCTAAAGATCTAGATTCAATAGCAGAGATTACAGCGGAAATTAAACAGCGGTATACCAATCACACCGCTAGTGCGCAAAAGTTTGGCAGTATTTCTCAGATTGAATGTGTTGAATTTAACAGTGAGTTTAGCAGTGATATTGCCAATGTACGATTTGCAGAACTTGAATATTAATTAAGGTGGGTGTTTAGATAGGGCAGCTGCTTTTTTCACTATCGGTGATAAAACGAATATTGCCGCCTTTTGAGATAACTACGCCATCAATGTAGCTATTATCACTTGAACAAAAGTAGAGGCTTCCCGAAGCCCCGGCAATTAAACCATCGCTCTGAAAAGAAAATGAATCTGTTGCTCCTTTAAAGTCGATATTGCCAGCCTTAGTAAATGGTTCCGCTGCCAGTAGAACTTTCTCACCACTATCTAGTTTCCCGTTGCTATTATCGTCGGCAAATACCGTTAAACCAGAATTCACTTCTCCGCCACAGTCGCTGCCATTGGCCTTTAGGGCACAAACAACTACACGTTGATTAAGGTTTATTGCTTGGCTGCGCGCAAAACGTACTTCTCGCATCATCCGGTTGCTTGATGCATCCGCTGCCATCGACTGAAACAAACTGTTCATACTGGGTACGCCGATACCGAGTAATACCACCGCAATTGCAATGGTTATCATTAATTCCAGTAAGGTGAATCCGGTTTGCTTAGTCAATTAAGGCACTCTTAACTCAAGTCTTTACTGTAAGTGTATACGCTTATGGCGGGTCTGCAGCTACAGAGGGATTTTTTGTACGAAGTGTGTGGTAAGTTCGATGAATAAAGCCAAGGACTGATTGAAAAAGGTGAGCCATTGATTCAATTGAAGATTCTTGCGATGACGTTTAAGCCGGCGAAATTCAGCTAAGATATTGATTTTGCGTGAGCCGAGTGGTGTTTTTTAGCCAATTCCCTGATTAAGCTAAGTGTATAACGTTGTCACATGCGCGCGCTTGGCTTAAAGTAAGGACATAGATACTCAACAAAATGATAAATAAAAGGAAGTACACATGAAGCAAGTCACGGCAATTATCAAGCCATTTAAAATGGATGATGTTCGCGAAGCTTTAGCTGATATTGGTATTACGGGTATGACAGTTACCGAAGTAAAAGGCTTTGGTCGACAAAAAGGCCACACTGAGCTTTACCGTGGCGCTGAGTACAAAGTAGACTTCTTGCCAAAAATGAAGCTAGAGCTAGTCGTTCAAAAAGATGATCTAGAGCGTTGTATTGAAGCCATTGTGCAAACCGCGCAAACAGGCAAGATTGGCGATGGTAAGATCTTTGTTCGCGATGTAGACCGCGTTATCCGTATACGTACTGGTGAAGAAAACGAAGATGCGATTTAACGCGTACCCAGATACAAAAAAGGCGAGCTATTAGCTCGCCTTTTTTAATGCTTAGTCAATATTAATTCACACTAAGTATTAATGCGGTTTGTTCCGCTTTATCAGTAATGCCTAGAGCCTTGTAGCCATCTTCCATCACTTTAAGTGCATCGCGTGCAGATGGTGTATCAGAGAAGTTCTCAATCACATAGCGAGCGCGATTTACCGCACCAATATACGCTTCACGCTTAATGTAGTAACGCGCCACCGATACTTCGTAGCGGGCTAGGTTATCTTTTAAGTGAACCATGCGCTGCTTGGCATCTGCAGCATAATCACTGTGCGGATAACGATTAATCAAAGTTTTAAAGTCGTTAAAGGCTTGGCGAGAAAAGCTTGGGTCTCGGTCAAAACGATCAATACCAACAACGCTTTGGAATAAGTTGTAGTCTGCCGCCATATTAGTAAGCCCGCGCATGTAATAGACGTAATCTAACTCACTGTGAGTTGGGTTATTGCGAATAAAACGGTCGGTGCTAGCTAAAGCCATCGCTGTATCACTACGTTTGTAATATACGTAGATAAGGTCAAGCTGTACTTGATTAGAGTAGGGACCAAAAGGATAGCGCGTATCTAAGGCTTCTAAGTTCTCAACTGCATCGGTAAACGCGCCATTGTTGATTGCTGTTTGGGCTTCAGCGTATAGCTCCGACGCTGGTTTGTCGGGGATCTTTGGCTTTTCTTTTGAATTCGAAGAACAAGCTCCAAGCATCAAGCCGAGCAGTATTACTGAAATTGTTTGCTTATAAACGCGCATCATGGACTAAAAATCGTCTTTGTTGTTTCTGTGATAACCAAATAACAATACTCGTCTCAACGTCGAAAAGTATTAGGTTAAACACCTCAAATAATGGGCAAACAGTATCCTCTATGCCACTTAAACCGTCAATCACCGAGTGACATATATAGTGGGAGGTGCATCTAACAAACCATTTTCTTCTATGCTTTAAGCTAGGAATGATTACAATAGCCCGTTTTGGCCTTCCTGTTAGAGGTAAAACCTAAGATGAGTCAACCTTTAGAGTTGCGAGCAATCGTTGATGATGAGCTAGCTGGAGCTCGCCTCGATCAGGCGTTAGCTGCGTTGTTTCCAGATTATTCCCGTTCACGGATCAAAGAATGGATCCTTGGCGAATGTGTTCGTTTAGATGGCGAACTTAAAGTTAAGCCTAGGGAAAAGGTAGTTGGCGGGGAAGAAATTGTATTAAATACCGTGTTGGAAGACGTGGTTGAAGCCCAAGCTGAAGATATTGAGCTCGATATCGTTTATGAAGATGACGATATTCTGGTGATTAATAAGCCTATTAACATGGTGGTGCACCCTGGCGCTGGCAATAACAGCGGCACTGTACTCAATGCTTTATTGCATCGTTATCCATCAATTGCCGAAGTGGCTCGCGCCGGTATTGTGCACCGTTTAGATAAAGATACCTCTGGGCTTATGGTGGTGGCTAAAACCGTACCTGCGCAAACTCATTTAGTTGAAGCGCTTCAGGCTCGCCATGTTACCCGTGAGTACGAAGCGATTGCTACCGGGGTAATGACTGCTGGTGGATTGGTGGAAGAGCCGATTGGTCGCCATCCAACTAAGCGCACTCATATGGCTGTAGTTGCTACTGGTAAACCTGCTGTAACGCATTACCGCGTAGCGGAGAAGTTCCGTCAACATACGCGTATCCGCTTGCGCTTGGAAACAGGCCGTACTCACCAAATTCGGGTACACATGGCGCATATTGGACACTCACTTTTAGGTGACCAAACCTACGGCCGTTTGCGTTTACCTAAAGGCTCTAGTGATGAGTTGATTGCTGCTATGCGTGGTTTTCAGCGCCAAGCACTGCATGCGGTAATGTTGCGTTTAGAGCACCCAATTACGGGCGAAATGATGGAGTGGCACGCCCCGGTTCCTCAAGACATGTTAGATATTGCCGATGCCTTGCGCGCCGATCATAAACTCAATCCTGATTTAGGCTAAGCATGGCTAAATTGCTGGTTGATTGGCCCTGCCCAAAAAATGTAAAAGCGGTTTACAGTGACCGCTTAGCAGGCGCTAGCTTGGCTCCATATGATTCCTATAATCTGGGAGATCATGTGGGGGACGACGCCAGCGCAGTGCAGAGCAATCGGCAGCATTTCCAACAAGGTATGCCACAGCAAGTTTGCTGGCTAAAGCAAATTCACAGCACTCGTGTGGTAAATGCCAGTGAGTCTAACATGCGTTTTGCTGAGGCCGATGCAAGCTTTGCGATGCAACAAGATGCGGTATGTGTAGTCATGACTGCAGATTGTTTACCAGTACTTTTTTGTGATAAACAAGGCACGGTAGTGGCGGCGGCACACGCTGGGTGGCGCGGTTTGCTCGATGGCGTGCTAGAAAATACCGTGGCAGCAATGAACATTGCTCCTAGTGAGATCATGGCTTGGTTTGGTCCAGCTATTGGCCCGGATGCCTTTGAAGTAGGTGCTGAAGTTTATCAGCAATTTGTTGCTAAAGACTCAAAGTTGGCCAGCGCTTTTAAGGCTAGCGTAAATAGCGGTAAGTATTATGCCGATATCCACCAATTGGCTAAGCAGCGTCTTAGCGCGCTAGGTTTGAATGATGTTTATGCTGATGCGAGCTGTACTTTAAATAATGCCTCACGTTTCTTTTCTTACCGGCGTGACGGCCAAACCGGGCGAATGGCTGCAGCCATCTGGCTTAGCTAAAGCAATAAAGCTCACAAAACCATCGTCTTGATGGTTTTTTAATGCCATTTATCTTGAATTTTTTTACATCTAATCCCACATATTCATTAATAGCTTAATATATGTGGAGGTGTGACATGCGCCTAGATAGATTCACAAGCAAATTTCAATTAGCGATTTCAGACGCTCAATCTTTAGCATTGGGGCGCGACCACCAGTTTATTGAACCGGTGCATTTAATGTCGGCCATGCTAAATCAAGATGCCGCTTCGCTAAGGCCATTATTAGTAGAAGCGGGAATTGAAGGCAGCGCCTTACGTTCTCAGCTTTCCCAAGCCCTAGAGCAGTTGCCACGTGTTGAAGGCACTGGTGGCGAAGTACAGCTTTCGAACCAGTTAGTGGTGTTACTTAACCTTTGTGACAAGTTGGCGCAAAAGCGTAAAGATAAATTCATTTCATCAGAAATCTTCTTTTTAGCTGTTACTGAAGACAAAGGTAAGCTTGGCGATATTATGCGTGAGTTAGGCGCAAATAAAGAGAATATAGAAAAAGCCATTACCAAAATTCGAGGTGGCCAAAAAGTTGATGACCCTAACGCCGAAGACCAGCGCCAAGCACTAGAAAAATACACCATAGATCTTACCGAGCGTGCCGAGCAAGGCAAACTTGACCCGGTGATCGGCCGTGACGACGAGATTCGTCGCACCGTGCAGGTATTGCAGCGTCGTACCAAAAATAACCCAGTATTAATTGGTGAGCCCGGAGTGGGCAAAACTGCGATTGCCGAAGGCTTGGCTCAGCGGATCATTAACCACGAAGTGCCGGAAGGACTAAAAAACAAGCGTGTGTTATCACTTGATATGGGGTCGTTGGTTGCGGGAGCTAAATATCGCGGTGAGTTTGAAGAGCGCTTAAAAGCAGTGCTTAATGAGCTTTCTCAAGAAGAAGGACAAGTGATACTTTTCATCGATGAGTTGCACACTATGGTTGGCGCCGGTAAAGGCGATGGCGCGATGGATGCGGGTAATATGCTTAAACCTGCCTTGGCGCGTGGTGAACTGCATTGTGTAGGCGCAACAACGTTAAACGAGTATCGTCAGTACATTGAAAAAGATGCAGCGCTTGAGCGTCGCTTCCAAAAAGTGCTGGTGGAAGAGCCTAACGTTGAAGACACCATAGCGATTTTACGTGGTTTAAAAGAGCGTTATGAATTGCACCACTCGGTTGAAATTACTGACCCTGCGATTGTTGCGGCGGCCAGCTTGTCACATCGCTATATTTCCGATAGGCAGTTACCTGATAAAGCTATCGACCTAATAGACGAAGCGGCTTCAAGCATTCGTCTGCAAATAGATTCTAAGCCTGAAGCCTTAGATAAACTTGAGCGCAAAATCATTCAGTTAAAGCTGGAGCGCCAAGCGCTGCAAAAAGAAGCCGATAGCGCCAGCCTTAAACGACTTGCCCTACTGGACGAAGAGTTAGCCGAAAAAGAAAGTAAATTTAAAGAACTAGACGAGGTTTGGAAGGCCGAAAAAGCCGCTTTATCGGGCACCCAGCATATTAAGGCCGATTTGGAACAAGCTCGTTTAGATATGGACGTTGCGCGTCGAGCAGGCGATTTAAATCGTATGTCAGAGCTGCAATATGGTCGAATTCCAGAATTGGAACGTCAGTTAGATTTAGCCTCGCAAGCTGAAATGCAAGATATGAGTTTGTTGCGTAACAAGGTGAGTGATGCAGAAATTGCTGATGTCTTGTCGCGCTGGACTGGTATTCCAGTTAATCGAATGCTGGAGGGCGAACGCGACAAGTTGTTGCGTATGGAGCAGCAACTGCATGATAGGGTGATTGGCCAAGGCGAGGCCGTAGAAGCAGTATCCAATGCTATTCGCCGCAGCAGAGCGGGGTTATCTGATCCGAACCGCCCGATTGGCTCGTTTTTGTTTTTAGGGCCAACTGGTGTGGGTAAAACAGAGCTATGTAAAGCACTCGCCGAATTTATGTTTGATACCGAAGAGTCAATGGTGCGTATCGACATGTCGGAATTTATGGAGAAACACTCGGTTGCTCGATTAGTGGGGGCGCCTCCCGGTTATGTGGGTTATGAAGAGGGCGGCTATTTAACTGAAGCGGTAAGGCGCAGACCGTACTCGGTTATACTGCTTGATGAAGTAGAAAAGGCTCATCCAGATGTGTTTAACATTTTGCTGCAAGTATTAGACGATGGCCGCTTAACCGACGGGCAGGGGCGAACGGTAGATTTTCGCAACGCAGTCATCATCATGACGTCTAACCTTGGCTCAGACATTATTCAAGAGCGACATGGTGAGATGACTCATCAGGAGATAAAAACTGCCTTGATGGGCGTGCTTGCTCAACAATTTAGGCCTGAGTTTATCAACCGAATTGATGAGTCAGTGGTTTTCCATCCATTAGCACACGAACAAATCCGCACAATTGCTGGAATACAAGTTCAGCGTTTGGTGCCACGTTTGGAGGAAAAAGGTTACAAGTTGGAGTTTAGCGATGCGGTGTTAGATAAGTTAGGGCAAGCTGGCTTTGATCCTGTCTATGGCGCAAGGCCTTTAAAGCGGGCTATTCAGCAACAGTTAGAAAACCCCCTAGCGCAAGCCATTTTATCGGGACAAATCGAACCTGGAAAAACCATTCGTATCGAATTAGAAGATGGCCAATTAGCCTTTAAATAGAAGTAAAGCGTAAGCAAGCTAATTAGCTTGCTTACGTTGTTGGTTTTGGAGTTGTTTTAGGTTGAGATAGCTTTTTGTTTGGCTGTCGCTAAGCAGCTTAGCAATCTCTTGGTCTTTTTCTTTTAACAACTCTCGCATTGCTTTCCACATTTGTTTTCTATCACCTTCAAAACCAAATAAGTCATCCATCAAACTGTTGTATCGTTGTTCAAGTTGAGTAAATTGGCTAATTTGGTGCGGGTCTAAACTCAAATGCTTAGTCAATCTTTCTATGTCCATAGTGTTACTACCAATTTGTGCGTTTAGTCGACCTAAAAAATGAACTCCTCCCAATATTTATTTCTTATGTCTAAGATATAGTTCATTGCGCTGCTTTTGTCTTTGAATTGCTATTAACAACTAGGGGCTTATGCTATTTTTAGCCAAAGTTTTAAGGCTGTTTTATAGAGTATTTAAATGACCGAGCAAAAAGTTAGCGAAGGTGCCCGCCAAAAAGGTATCTTCTTACTCCCCAATTTGTTTACCACCGCAGGGCTGTTTTCAGGCTTTTATGCAGTAGTAGCATCAATGAACGACCAATTTGAAGCAGCGGCTATCGCCATCTTTGTTGCAATGATTTTTGATGGAGTAGATGGACGAGTTGCTAGGTTAACAAATACCGAGAGTGCCTTTGGTGCAGAGTATGACTCGATGGCCGATATGGTTTCCTTTGGTATTGCCCCTGCACTGGTGGTTTATAATTGGGCACTGCACGATTTAGGCAAAATAGGCTGGTTGGCAGCATTTGTTTATACAGTAGGTGCAGCCTTGCGCTTAGCCCGCTTTAACACTCAAGTGGGTATCGCGGATAAACGTTTTTTTCAAGGTTTAGCTAGTCCAGCTGCGGCCGCGTTAATAGCTGGGATGGTCTGGTTTGCTCAAGACCTACAGTTTTCTGGTAACAGTTTAGAATTTGTTGCCTGCTTTATTACTGTCATCAGTGGTCTATTAATGGTGAGTAACTTCCGCTATCACAGTTTCAAAGGCATCGATTTAAAAGGCCGTGTACCATTTTTTGCTGTGCTGCTTATTGTTTTGGTGTTTATTGTTATTGCCGTTAAACCAGCAGTTATCCTATTTACACTGTTTGCCGCCTATGCTGTTTCGGGACCTATCTACACTGTTCGCACTGTAAAGGACCTCAAATTTAAACACGTAGTGGGTGATGAAGAAGATCTAGACTGTCATCGAACAGAGAACCAGAATAAAGACGATGAGCAATCCGTTGAACCGGTAGCTGAAGATAAAGTAGAAAAGTAACAAAATAGTACTTAATGAGAAAAAAGGCGCTTAAATGGCGCCTTTTTGCTTAATTAATATGCTGTTTTGGTTTTATCTTTCAATAATTGGCAAAAAAGCAAAATAACTGTTGCTTTACCAAAACGTTTCCCTATAATGCACCTCCACTGACACGGCACGCAGCGCGCTAAAGTGAAGCAAGGCTACGTCAGGGTTAGCAAGGCCTAGGGCTGAGTTGACCGGTTGAAAAACTTCTTCTTAATTAATATTAAAAAGCGGTTGACAGCCACAGAGGAAAGCGTAGAATGCGCACCTCGCTTCGGCAACGAAGCAACGCTCTTTAACAATTTATCAAGCAATCTGTGTGAGCACTCACAGGACCTTAAGCGAAAAAATTAAGCTTAAGTGAACTGGAGTCTTGCACTGTAAAACACAGTAATAATTTCAGTTTTTAACTTTGAGCGAAAAAACTTTTGATTGAAGAGTTTGATCATGGCTCAGATTGAACGCTGGCGGCAGGCTTAACACATGCAAGTCGAGCGGTAACAGAGAGTAGCTTGCTACTTTGCTGACGAGCGGCGGACGGGTGAGTAATGCTTGGGAATATGCCTTTACGTGGGGGACAACAGTTGGAAACGACTGCTAATACCGCATAATGTCTTCGGACCAAAGGAGGGGATGCTTCGGCACCTTTCGCGTAAAGATTAGCCCAAGTGGGATTAGCTAGTTGGTAAGGTAATGGCTTACCAAGGCGACGATCCCTAGCTGGTTTGAGAGGATGATCAGCCACACTGGGACTGAGACACGGCCCAGACTCCTACGGGAGGCAGCAGTGGGGAATATTGCACAATGGGCGAAAGCCTGATGCAGCCATGCCGCGTGTGTGAAGAAGGCCTTCGGGTTGTAAAGCACTTTCAGTCGTGAGGAAGGGGTAGTAATTAATACTTGCTATCTTTGACGTTAGCGACAGAAGAAGGACCGGCTAACTCCGTGCCAGCAGCCGCGGTAATACGGAGGGTCCGAGCGTTAATCGGAATTACTGGGCGTAAAGCGTACGCAGGCGGCTTGTTAAGCCAGATGTGAAATCCCCGGGCTCAACCTGGGAATGGCATTTGGAACTGGCAAGCTAGAGTTTTGTAGAGGGTGGTAGAATTTCAGGTGTAGCGGTGAAATGCGTAGAGATCTGAAGGAATACCAGTGGCGAAGGCGGCCACCTGGACAAAAACTGACGCTCATGTACGAAAGCGTGGGGAGCAAACAGGATTAGATACCCTGGTAGTCCACGCCGTAAACGATGTCTACTAGTTGTCTGTGAGTTTAACTCGTGGGTAACGCAGCTAACGCATTAAGTAGACCGCCTGGGGAGTACGGCCGCAAGGTTAAAACTCAAATGAATTGACGGGGGCCCGCACAAGCGGTGGAGCATGTGGTTTAATTCGATGCAACGCGAAGAACCTTACCTGCCCTTGACATACTGAGAACTTGGAAGAGATTCCTTGGTGCCTTCGGGAACTCAGATACAGGTGCTGCATGGCTGTCGTCAGCTCGTGTCGTGAGATGTTGGGTTAAGTCCCGCAACGAGCGCAACCCCTATCCTTATTTGCCAGCACGTAATGGTGGGAACTCTAGGGAGACTGCCGGTGATAAACCGGAGGAAGGTGGGGACGACGTCAAGTCATCATGGCCCTTACGGGCAGGGCTACACACGTGCTACAATGGCATGTACAGAGGGATGCGAACTCGCGAGAGCAAGCGGACCCCAAAAAGCATGTCGTAGTCCGGATCGGAGTCTGCAACTCGACTCCGTGAAGTCGGAATCGCTAGTAATCGTAGATCAGAATGCTACGGTGAATACGTTCCCGGGCCTTGTACACACCGCCCGTCACACCATGGGAGTGGGCTGCAAAAGAAGTGGGTAGTTTAACCTTCGGGAGGACGCTCACCACTTTGTGGTTCATGACTGGGGTGAAGTCGTAACAAGGTAGCCCTAGGGGAACCTGGGGCTGGATCACCTCCTTATTATGATGCTTAGGTTTTGTGACGTGTTCACACAGATTGCTTGATGAAAAAGAAAAGAGAGAAGTTCTAGTGTGGTGTAGAACCAACGAGAACAGCTACTGCAGTGTCCCGTTCGTCTAGAGGCCTAGGACACCGCCCTTTCACGGCGGTAACAGGGGTTCAAATCCCCTACGGGATACCATTCTCTCTCTTGGTTTCTTCGAGACCATTGCTCTTTAACAATTTGGAAAAGCTGATAAAAAATATCTCAAGAATATGAGTTTAATAACAAGTGTTCTTGGTATTCAAAAATAAGGTGATCGTACTCGAATGGCAGGACTTATACAGCCTGACCATTCAAGTGATTTAAGCGACAACATTTAGGTGTTGTATGGTTAAGTGACTAAGCGTATACGGTGGATGCCTTGGCAGTCAGAGGCGATGAAGGACGTGTTAATCTGCGATAAGCTGTGTTAAGTCGATAAAAGACGTTATAGACACAGATTTCCGAATGGGGAAACCCACTGCATTTTATGCAGTATCGTAACGTGAATACATAGCGTTGCGAGGCGAACCCGGGGAACTGAAACATCTAAGTACCCGGAGGAAAAGAAATCAACCGAGATTCTGGTAGTAGCGGCGAGCGAACCCGGATTAGCCCTTAAGCTTTTAGGTGATTAGTGGAACATTCTGGAAAGGATGGCGATACAGGGTGATAGCCCCGTACATGAAAATCTACTTTAAGTGAAATCGAGTAGGACGGCACACGTGATATGTTGTCTGAATATGGGGGGACCATCCTCCAAGGCTAAATACTCCTGACTGACCGATAGTGAACCAGTACCGTGAGGGAAAGGCGAAAAGAACCCCTGTGAGGGGAGTGAAATAGAACCTGAAACCGTATACGTACAAGCAGTGGGAGCCCCCTTGTGGGGTGACTGCGTACCTTTTGTATAATGGGTCAACGACTTAATTTCAGTAGCAAGGTTAAGCGAATAGCGGAGCCGTAGGGAAACCGAGTGTTAACTGCGCGCATAGTTGCTGGGATTAGACCCGAAACCCGGTGATCTAGCCATGGGCAGGTTGAAGATTGGGTAACACCAATTGGAGGACCGAACCGACTAATGTTGAAAAATTAGCGGATGACTTGTGGCTGGGGGTGAAAGGCCAATCAAACCGGGAGATAGCTGGTTCTCCTCGAAAGCTATTTAGGTAGCGCCTCGAGCGAATACTGATGGGGGTAGAGCACTGTTAAGGCTAGGGGGTCATCCCGACTTACCAACCCTTTGCAAACTCCGAATACCATCAAGTACTACTCGGGAGACACACGGCGGGTGCTAACGTCCGTCGTGGAAAGGGAAACAACCCAGACCGTCAGCTAAGGTCCCAAAGTGTATGTTAAGTGGGAAACGATGTGGGAAGGCTTAGACAGCCAGGATGTTGGCTTAGAAGCAGCCATCATTTAAAGAAAGCGTAATAGCTCACTGGTCGAGTCGGCCTGCGCGGAAGATGTAACGGGGCTAAACATACCACCGAAGCTACGGGAGCATGCTTGCATGCTCGGTAGAGGAGCGTTCTGTAAGCCGTTGAAGGTGGATCGTAAGGTTTGCTGGAGGTATCAGAAGTGCGAATGTTGACATGAGTAACGATAAAGGGGGTGAAAAGCCCCCTCGCCGAAAGACCAAGGTTTCCTGTCCAATGTTAATCAGGGCAGGGTGAGTCGGCCCCTAAGGCGAGACTGAAAAGTGTAGTCGATGGGAAACAGGTTAATATTCCTGTACTTCGTATAATTGCGATGGGAGGACGGAGAAGGCTAGGCCAGCGTGGCGATGGTTGTCCACGTGAAAGGCAGTAGGCGGTAAACTTAGGCAAATCCGGGTTTACATTACGCTGAGAGTTGATGACGAGTGTCTACGGACACGAAGTGGTTGATGCCCTGCTTCCAGGAAAAGTCTCTAAGCTTCAGATTATACGAAACCGTACCCCAAACCGACACAGGTGGTTGGGTAGAGAATACCAAGGCGCTTGAGAGAACTCGGGTGAAGGAACTAGGCAAAATGGTACCGTAACTTCGGGAGAAGGTACGCTCTTGATGGTGATGGGACTTGCTCCCTAAGCTGCTGAGAGTCGCAGATACCAGTTGGCTGCAACTGTTTATTAAAAACACAGCACTGTGCTAAATCGAAAGATGACGTATACGGTGTGACGCCTGCCCGGTGCCGGAAGGTTAATTGATGTGGTTAGCGTTCGCGCGAAGCTATTGATCGAAGCCCCGGTAAACGGCGGCCGTAACTATAACGGTCCTAAGGTAGCGAAATTCCTTGTCGGGTAAGTTCCGACCTGCACGAATGGCGTAATGATGGCCAAGCTGTCTCCACCCGAGACTCAGTGAAATTGAAATTGCCGTGAAGATGCGGTGTACCCGCGGCTAGACGGAAAGACCCCGTGAACCTTTACTACAGCTTGACACTGAACATTGACCCTACATGTGTAGGATAGGTGGGAGGCTTTGAAGCGTTGTCGCTAGATGACGTGGAGCCGACCTTGAAATACCACCCTTGTAGTGTTGATGTTCTAACGTTGGTCCCTTATCGGGATTGCGGACAGTGTCTGGTGGGTAGTTTGACTGGGGCGGTCTCCTCCCAAAGAGTAACGGAGGAGCACGAAGGTTGGCTAAGTATGGTCGGACATCATACGGTTAGTGCAATGGCATAAGCCAGCTTAACTGCGAGACAGACACGTCGAGCAGGTACGAAAGTAGGTCATAGTGATCCGGTGGTTCTGTATGGAAGGGCCATCGCTCAACGGATAAAAGGTACTCCGGGGATAACAGGCTGATACCGCCCAAGAGTTCATATCGACGGCGGTGTTTGGCACCTCGATGTCGGCTCATCACATCCTGGGGCTGAAGTCGGTCCCAAGGGTATGGCTGTTCGCCATTTAAAGTGGTACGCGAGCTGGGTTTAGAACGTCGTGAGACAGTTCGGTCCCTATCTGCCGTGGGCGTTTGAGAATTGAGGGGAGCTGCTCCTAGTACGAGAGGACCGGAGTGGACGAACCGCTGGTGTTTGGGTTGTTATGCCAATAGCATTGCCCAGTAGCTACGTTCGGAACTGATAACCGCTGAAAGCATCTAAGCGGGAAGCAGGCCTCGAGATTAATTCTCACTAGGACTTTAAGTCCTCTGAAGGGCCGTTGGAGACTACAACGTTGATAGGCAAGGTGTGTAAGTGCTGTGAGGCATTGAGCTAACTTGTACTAATTACCCGTGAGGCTTAACCATACAACACCTAAAGGGTGTTGCTTATAGATACTTTATTTTAGAAACCATGAATACTTGTTAGTGCTCATGAGATGTTTCAGCTTTTTCGAATGTTAAAGACAACAGTTTTTGCCTGGTGGCAATAGCGTTGTGGACCCACCTGACTCCATGCCGAACTCAGAAGTGAAACGCAACTGCGCCGATGATAGTGTGGGGCTTCCCCATGTGAAAGTAGGTCTCCGCCAGGCTCCTATACTAAGCCCTCGTCTAATGATGAGGGCTTTTTTATTGCCTGCGGTTTACTTCTAAACTCAATTCTCATATAGCTCTCCTTTCAGGTAAATCTCTTCATTAAACCGATTTCCTTAATTCTATATTTGATTAATAAATCGGCACTCGGTTGGTTAATGGTGTGGAAAAGTTTGTAAAGCCGATCTGGATGAATTAGCCTGAGATTGAACGTTTGCAATACTTCTCACATCGCCTGTTGGCCTATGGAGGGCAAATATGGAAAATAACGCTCCAAGTAAACTGTTCATTCTCGACACTAACGTGCTGCTGCACGAACCCCTCGCAATATACTCTTTCCAAGAACATGACGTCGTTATTCCAATGACTGTCCTAGAAGAATTAGACCGAATTAAAGATAGGCAAAAAGACGTTAGCAGAGATGCACGAGTGGCTATTCGCTCATTAGAAGATGTATTTGCATCCGCCTCACCAGAGCAGATTGTAAATGGTGTAGAGCTTAAGAATGATGCTGACAACCAAGTGAGTGGTAAGTTATCGATTTTTGCAGATCATACACTTGAAAAGAACCAACAAAACTTTACTGCCGATGAGCCCGATAATCGTATCATCAACGCAGCTATTTATTTGCAAGACAAGCATGCCCCTCGTCAGGTGGTATTGGTAACTAAAGACATTAATATGCGCCTAAAAGCAAAAGGCGCTGGCTTAGAGCGTGTAGAAGACTATCGAACCGACCAACTAATCGATGATATTCGCTTGCTAGCAAAAGGCTTCACTGAGTTAGAAGGCAGCTTTTGGGGGCGAGTTAAAGATTGTGAAAGTAGTTCAGAAGGGCGAGATACCCACCATGTCATTGATGCCGAAATTCTCGGCCCTTGTTATGTAAACCAATACATCATCGATGACACCGAAAGCTTTGCGGCGCGAGTAGTTAAAAAAGACGAGCAAAATGTCGAATTGCTCGACTTGGGTTATGAGCGCTTGATGGCCAAACATGCTTGGGGAGTTCATCCCAAAAACATCTATCAAGGTATGGCGTTTGATGCCTTGCTCGATCCTAATATTGACTTGGTGATTCTCACTGGCCCAGCGGGTTGTGGTAAAACGGGTGTCAAGGATGAATTCAGGAATAATAATGTACATACCATTGTAGCAAGGACTTCTGTGCAGAACCACGCTGGTGAAGGATCGTCGTTGTACGTTTTATTAGGAGGTGCAGCATGAGTAGTTTGCAGCAAGATGATAACAGTAAGATTTATGTACTTGATACAAATGTTCTACTTCATGACCCTTTAGCTGTATACGCATTTGAAGAACACAGAATAGTTGTTCCAATGACGGTGCTTGAGGAACTAGATAACATAAAAGATCGAAAAAAAGATGTCTCAAGAGATGCTAGATTAGCCATCCATGCTCTAGAGAAGCTGATAAATGGGGCGTCACCTGAACTAGTACAAGAAGGAGTTGAAATCGAGCATGAGGGAAGCGGAACGATAGGGACCCTTTCTATATTTGCAGACTATCAACTACTCAAAGATACAAGTGGGTCTGAGTGGATGCCAATGGATGGGCCAGACAATGTCATTATTAACAGTGCATTGTTCCTACAACGCCAGTATACGCCTCACGAAGTAGTACTTGTTACAAAAGACATCAATATGCGCCTGAAAGCTAAGGGAGCGGGCTTAAACCATGTCGAAGACTACCGTCGAGACAAAGTTGTCGAAGATATTGCACTACTTGCAAAAGGGTTCATTGAGCTCGAGGGGAGTTTTTGGGGGCGAGTACAAGACTGTAAAAGTACTACAGAAGGCCGCGATACGATTCACACGATTGATGCCAGTATCTTAAGACAATCATATGTAAACCAGTATGTAATTGATGACACTGAGAGTTTTGCTGGGCGAGTGATAGCGACGCATGAAGAGTCTACAGATTTGTTGGATATAGGGTTCGAGCGCTTAATGGCAAAGCACGCTTGGGGAGTACACCCCAAGAATATTTACCAAGGAATGGCTCTAGACAGCTTACTAGACCCAGATATCGATTTGGTTGTGCTTAGTGGCCCTGCTGGGTCAGGGAAAACATTTCTAGCCCTTGCCGCGGCTTTGGAAATGACGATAGAGAAAGGCTTATTCGGGAAAATAATTGTAACCAGGAGTACGCCAGAAATAGCTGAATCTATAGGTTTCCTTCCAGGAACCGAAGAAGAGAAGATGCTGCCATGGCTTGGCGCTGTAACGGATACTCTTGAGGTCCTCCATAAAAATGATGTGTCACCACAAAACTCGATGCAATACATTGTTGATAAGGCGAACCTTCAGTTTAAATCGCTAAACTTTATGCGAGGACGATCAATTACTGGAGCGTTTGTTCTTGTAGATGAAGCACAGAACTTAACTGCTTCACAGCTAAAAACTCTTATTACGCGTTGTGGCGAGGGCACTAAGCTTGTGATTTCCGGAAATCTAGCTCAAATAGATAGTAATTATTTATCTCCGGTAACTTCTGGCCTAGCTTACATCATCGAGAGATTTAAAGAGTTTGATGGTAGTGCCAATGTCTATCTTGATGGGGTTGTGCGTTCGAGGCTTGCTTCATTCGCGGAAAACAACCTTTAAGTGAAACAAGCGAGGTGTAAGTACTCAATTTCTCAATAGTGAAGACGACTTTATCAATGTGGAGAGGCGCGGACACACAATACTATATTCATCGAAGAATAGAGGTAGAGTTCTAATTGGCCTTAGAGGGCAATTACGACTTGCTTTTGGCACGGAGAAAACCTAATAGCCCAAGCTCATTATGCTCTTGACTCACGAAGGCCTGTGTTAGTAAAAAAAACGTAGGCTCCGTGGCTTTAGCTCATGAATGGGGGGGATTCGATAATCACGTTGCCGACAAAGCTTTTTTGATACTGGCGATCCCTCCAATTTACTAGCCAAAGGGGGCCGCAACGAAACCGCACTTGTCAAACGATGCACTGGCTGAAGTGTTCTGTTTTTGAACTTACAACAGAGTCTCATGGTGATATTTTGTTAAACAAGCTTTTGTATCGAATGAAGAAGTTGGGCAGGCGCTATTTTAATGAACCTACGAAGCTGTTTGTACGAGCTTTGATGCAGTTATCCAACTAACTGTGGGTGGAAAATAAAGCTTGATCAGAATCGACTACTTTTCATAATGTACAATTAAATTTGTAGGCTAAAGTTTGGTCGTTTGTAGATACGTTAGGTGAGTCAAAGGTTGAAGTATGACATTAAAGATTAATCATTCTCAAACACGTTTTTGGACAGAAATCAGTTTGAATCGATTGCCAAAATCTCCTCGATTAATAACTTTATGTATCTTGACCCAACTAAAACGACACTAGATTTGAAAACAAATAACAAATAACAAATAACAAATAACAAATAACAAATAACAAATAACAAATACACAAAGGGTAAGGTTTGCTCACCCTGTCTTCTCAAATAATTTATTAAGCCGCATACCAGCCATCAGCCAATACTTCTGCCTGCTCTAGTACAAGCTTAATCGCTTCTTCAGCTGCATCTGGAGGGTACTTCCAGCGGCGTAGCAACCGACGAACGAGGTTACGCATACGCGCGCGTACACTGTCGCGCTTTTGCCAATCGACTGTGGCAGAGCTTCGCAATTGCCGCGTTAACTCAATGGCTAGTTTGCGCAAATTGTCATCACCCAATTCACGTACTGAGGCTTCGTTCTCTACCAGTGCTCGGTAGAAGGCAATTTCATCGACTGACAAGTTAAGCTTATCGAGCAGCTCTGCATCCTCTTGCATCTCTTTTGCTCACTGAATTAGCTCTTCAATAACTTGTGCCGTTTCAATGCTACGGTTATGGTACTTTTACAGTGTTGCCATAATACGTTCAGAGTACTTTTTCTCTTGTACGACATCAATCTTCATGCGAGCTTTCACTTCATCACGTAGCAGCTTTTCAAGCAGCTCTACCGCAAGGTTCTTCTCTTTCAGGTTCTTAACGTCTTCTAAAAACTCTTCAGAAAAAAGCCCAATATTCGGCTTGTCAAGGCCAACCATAGAGAAGATATCATCGACTACTGCATTGTTTAGGATTTGCTTCAGTGCTGTATTTCTTTCTTCATCAGTGCGTTTTTGTCTACCGTAGAATGTTTGATAAAAGCCGCCTTGATCGCAGAGTAAAAGGCAATTTCGTTCTTATAACCGTGAGTTTCATCCATGGTGCTACACAATGAATATGCTTTAGCCAAAGCTTTTGGGTATCGAAGTACGAACTCTTTGGCTAAATCCCGAGCAGTAAACTTTTTCTCAGAATGCGCTTTAAGCGTCTCGATAAGCATTTCTACGCGAGTTGCCATTAACTAGCCTCTGCCCATTGTTGAGTGAGTGCTAAGTCAATTTCGCCGGAAAGCAATTTAGGAAGCAAGGTGTCACGTAGCCCGCCTAACTGGTTACTCTGAAGTCGTAAGTTAAGACTTTGATTGATTAGTGGAAGTAAAACTTCATCCATCTTGTCTCTTAGTGCTTTTGGAGGGATAACACACATCGATTCACTTAAATGACCTCGCTTTATATGTCCCATCGTTACTGCTTTGTCTTTAGCAATTTAATGACGACAAAATAGTAGCCTCAAGCCTTTAAATCTAATAGCGTACAATATGTAACTGTAATGTATCGGTGAGTACTTTACGGGAAGGCATGCCTCGTGCAGTCAGCTTACTTCATGGCTTTTCTGCCAGGGTGCGGTGGTGGTATTTGTTGTCGCGTTGCCACTCTGTCAACTTACCGGATCGGATAACTTTGATTGGTTTATTCCTGGGGGACACCTGGCCACTTTCGTATAGCTTTCTTTACTTGCAATACAATGGTAACCAGGCAATCAAGCTGATGCGTTACACGACGGGGGAGGATAAAGCGCGGTGCGATTGGTCGGTTTAGTGGGACACTCCATATTGCAAGCATTCCAACTCGTTTGTGTCCCGTTCCTTGTTACAGCTCTTCCAGTTCTACCCCTAATAAATCTAGGTACTCTTAATGTTTCTGCTTTTATGGACAAAGCACTGTAATTATACACATGTGAACTGTGATTCCTTCTTTCCACAAAGGCTTGCATTCTTTTATATTGATTCTTTTGTTATTTTTCGGGCTAGGTAGCTGATATGCTTAATAAACCGTTATATACAATATAGTGAGCAACTCACAGTAAAAACTAGGTGGTTTGTCCATATGGGAAGAAAACATATTCATATTAATACTCTAGTCAATGAATATATGGAGGTTTCTAAATCAATAAATAGAAGCCATGAAAAATTGATAAGTTGTAGTCGAGGTTTTTGGGGTAGAAAAATAAGACCTAAGTTGCAAGCTGCTCGAGAAGAACATAAAGAGTATTGTGTAAAGTTAGAAGAATTAGACGAAGGTTTTGTTGGTGATTTGGAAATTTATGCTCATGAAAATTTAGCTCACCTTAGTATTAAAGATATTAATTATAAAGTTCTTTCAAGGGCTAGAAAGGTCTGTGTGAGTAACTTAGAACGGTTTGAAAAATCATTTATTGCAATTGAAGACAGCCGGAATTTTAAAACATCAATGAAGGTTGCTTGGAGTAGTATTGGTGTTGCGATTATTTCGATCATAGCAAACTTTCTTAGTAGTTGAAATTTGTACATAATAAAGCGTTTAAGAGCGAGTCTGTATCGCGGCGTTAATACAGAGTATTCCTTTCCTATCTTGGATTTACTCAAAACATCACAGCATAAATTACTTTCCTAACACGTTTATGTCCAACAGCGAGTTGGCTATCGTAGCTAGCTCTGTTCTGCCCCATTACGCGTTATAGCTCCCTCAAAACCGCTATTAATAAACCTATGCCCCCTTAACTTTCTACTTTTGTGGACAAAGTACTGTGATCATACACATACAAATTACGATCCCTTTTTCCATAAAGGCTTGCATTCTTTTGTGCTGATATTTTTGTTATTTTAGCTGATGTAGCTTAGAAAAGGTGATAATATCCGGTTTATAAAATGTATGACAAAAGGAAATTATGAAACATTATGAAAAGTCATGAAAGAGCGGCTCAAATATGGCCATTGCTATGTCTTGCTGCAAAGAATAGACAGATATTAACTTACAGCATCGTGGGGGACTTAATCGGGGTTCCTAAATTTGCGCTAGCGCAGTTGTTAGAGCCAATTCAGTCGTATTGCCTTTTAAACAAATTACCTGCTCTTACAGCTCTCGTTGTTAATAAAAGTGGTGAACCAGGTCTTGGGTTTATCGCTGCTAAAGATATTCCTTTAGAGCAACATAAAGTTTTTGAGTATCCATGGCTAGAAATACAAACACCTTCACCTGAAGCACTTGATGAAAGTAAAAACACATAACAAATTGCTTAAGCGGACGCTCAAACGTGTGGCATTCTCGGCTTGGAGTTTTGCAGGCTTGGGTAAATTTAGGTGGCAGCGCCACTTAGCAAAGCGTTAACACCAACTGTTCCATACTTTCGCTAATCCGAAACACCATTGAATAAGTCATCACCCAAACACGCTTTTGTCCACATTCAAGTTAGCCAGCCGAGCTAAGTCGAAATTGGTCAATTTCGACTTATGAATGGGAGCAACAGTATTATGAGAACTTCGAAAGTGTCTAGGATTCTCAGGCCTTACCACATAACCGTATTCACAAAACTAGTTCTAGATTCTTTAGCCAATGATGGCGGTTAAAAAGGCTCTAACAGCTCTTCATCAAACGTAATCCCTGATAACGAATGCTCGCCAAGTAAAGCCTTTAATGCATCGTTACAGTAGAACGCAGAGGCACCTTGAAGCTTGGACTTGAATATCAGCTTGTCTTGCACATCGCTTTCATCAAATATTAGTGAATCAATGCCGTCCTCAACCCCTTCTAGGTCGCGCGTAAGACAGAAGAGTGATTTAAGCTCTTTGCCAAAGGTTAAGCAGTGGAACAATTCGTAGGTGCTGCCTTCTACACTGATGGGTAAAAACTCGCCAAAGCTTTCAAGTTGTGGTTTCAGTACCTTCAATGCTGTTTGATTCAATACCAAAAAACTGCCAGAAATCGAAATGTCATAGCCTTGAGCTTTCGCGTTGCCAAAATACGAGCACGCAATGTTTGCATGCCATAGAGGGGACAAAGGCGTGTTATTCATTGACGCTGACATCAATGTCTCAACAAGCTCTTCATTACCGAGTTGCTCAGCTAACGTGAAGTCATCAAGATCTAACGCGTCATAAGATCCCGTCGGCGCTTTTAGTTGATAAGTCGTCATTAAATTCCTTTCCACGATGTATCTTTCGGTGCGAGAACCTGAGCAATAACGAGGCTAGTGATTCGGCTTTTTTCAGCTTCTAAGTGCTCATAATCTCGGGTCATTTTTTCAAGTAGCATTTTTCCTCTTCGCTAGAAGTAGGGACTCCAGCAAGCTTGGCATCATGAAACTTCTTTGCTTTTAACTCAAACTGATAAATCGCCAGCTCTAGCGCATTAGGATTACTCGGTCTTGTTGGGTGAGGATAGACCCGTTGCTCAAGGGGCATAATACATCCCTGTCGTAATGAAGAAGCAAGTACGCTAAATTATAATGATTCAAATATCAATATAAAGCCCCGTGCAGTACTTAAATATGCACCTTCACCCCCAGTTTTTTCTTTGCATCTCTGACTAGTAAGGTCTGAGAATCTTAGATTCGTTCTAGGTTCCTAATATTCGGTTCATCCGTAACTCGAAATTGTCCAGAAACGTATTTCAGTGGATGGTCAAGAAAAATCATAAATGCCTAGCGAGTAGTGAGCTGCGCGAGCGTCGGGAGTGGCATTATTATTTTACTTTACCATCATTCCCCTAAACACCCTTTTGGCAGGGTGATGGTTTCACGCAGTGAGGCTATCGCCTTGCTAAGCCTTGTCAGTAAAGGCTTGTCACTCACACGCGAATAGACATAGTTTCTACTCTATACTCCTTTCGGGGGGGGGGATTCGTGTTTTTTGCGTCTAGCACTACTGTGCGCTCCCAAATCAACTAACCCACCAAAAAAACCGCAGATAAATCTGTAGGCGGTTAATAAATGGCTATCAGTCATTTTAGTCCGATCTTAAACTCTCCCAGTTTCGGAAAAATTTTGAGGATACCGCGCCAGCAAAGGGCTTGATTTTTGAAAATTCCGATCCTGTATATTTTTGTGGGTTTTACTCTAAGGTTGATGATTGATATTTGGCTCCATCCTGCTTAACTGCGCTTGCTCTTGTTAACGGTAGCCCCCTCAAAATGTAGGCGGTTAGTTTTTTTATTTAGTTGGTTGTCGCATTTATCCGCATCGTAATAGAAATCTAACCAGCCGCCGCTTGGTTGAACGCGGCAAGAATCGGCCCAGTAACCAACCAACCACTGCTTAGACCGGTTAAATATTTTGTAAATATCGTGGTTGTTCTGTTGAGTATGCTCAACGGGAAAACCTAACCCTTGCGCGAAGTGATACCAATCTAAAAACGAACCCTTAGCCACCTTAGAGCCGTAAAGCTCATTAACTCGCGTTAGTCGCATTTTGCGCAGCCTCCCTGGTGATATTCTCAACCTGTACTGTTTCACCCATTAATAAATATTCCCCTGGACTGATTGATTTAAAAATCACCATAGCACAATAGCTATAAAAGCGGTGATAGGAGTAATTGATAGAATTGTTTTTTAATTGTAAGATGCTCGCATCATTTTTTTTGTGTTCATGAATAGATGCAAAACGTTAAAAAAATTTTACCGCGTATACTTCCAGGCTTCTTGTTATCGGTTGCTTTGGTAGCCTGCGGAACGGAGACGAAAGTGTTTAAAAAACAACATGTCGAACTTTTCCCCCCTGTGAGCGGAAAGCTCACCGAAAATGGTAAACCCTTAGCCGGTGTTAAATTAAAACGAAGCTACGAGTTTATCGATATTACAGACGTAATACACGACTACACCACAACAGGCAGTGACGGGCGCTTTAGCTTTCCTGAATTAACCATGAAGTCGCGCCATGCCAACAGCCCATTTGGAACGGATGTTATTTGGCAAGGTATTCGTATTGATACTCCTGGGCAAACGGAAGATGATGAGATTTATCTTTGGTATGCAAACTCTCGTGGTGTGAGGCATATCCCCTACTTTACAGAGATGCTCTCTGCTTTGAATTGTGATATTGCCAACTCAGAAGAAATAATCGAGATAATCCACTCAGACTACCCTAGCGGAGTAGTTACTCTGCGCGTTGGAAGTATTTGTCGCTGGCCTGAACGCTCAGAGATAGAAAAGAAAAAAGCCGCTGACCTTGAAGAATTTGGCGAGCTTCAAAATCTAAATAAATACGGTGATATAAACGGTTTAATTTAAGGAGTCAACATGACAGCGCTTTCTCCCAAACTCGCCTCTGAGCTTGCTTTATTCGCATACACCATTGGTAGAGGCGGGTCAAACCCAGAGGTTGACCTCAGCTCGTATGTGAAAAAGAGATTTAAATTTCAAAACGACGCGCACAGTAAAACAGGGGGTTATATTTTTAACAAACAAACAGGCTTTGCTGCTTTAGGTCATGGCGATGGCATATACAAAGGTGACGCCATTATAGCCATTAGAGGAACAAGATTAACCTCAGGGCATGATTGGGCAACAAACGCCCAGGTGGGGTTAACTGGAAGCGATAACGGGCAAATAGTACATTCTGGATTTCAGCGCACGTTCTCGTTATTACGCCCACAGCTTAAGAAGTTTTTGGATGAATGGCGCCAGAGCCCAAACAGGGGCGCAGTTCATTGCGTTGGGCATAGCTTGGGCGGCGCATTAGCGACACTTACGGCTGATTGGGTAGCAACGAGTTCTTACACTAGCAATGTGCAACTGTATACCTTTGGGGCGCCTCGGGTTGGCTTGTCTGGTTTTGCTAGCGCAAACACCAATAGAACAAATAAAAATTATCGCTGTACTCATGGGGCCGACGCTGTGCCTAAAGTACCGCTTTGGCCTTTTGTTCAATCGCCCTATAAAGGTTTTGAATTTCGCTTAGACGGTGGTTATGGGATCTGCTATAAAGCTCACGGCATGGATCCCTTGACTGGAGCTGTGCCTGGTTATCTAAACACAGCAAAAAAAGAAGATTGGGGGTCTTTGCAAAAAGCGGCAAGTGATTATCTGCACCCCGTACGCTTAGATTACAACAAGCGCTACCAGGCTAGTTATAGCAACTATTGGGTGGACCGCTTAAGTGCGGCGCTTATTACTTTACTTAAAGATACAGGCCATTATGTCGGCATCGCGCTCCAAGGGGCGATAAGTATAGGTGTTAGCTTGTATGATCTCATTGCTCAAGCTTTAGTTAAAATTGCTGATGCGGGTAAAACTGCTGCTTCACAAGTAAAAGGCTTGCTCGGTCACATGCTGGTATTTGCTGGCGCTGCTAGTTCTGAAGTAAAAGATCTAACCTATAAGACAATTAGAGATATTTTTAACAAAATGCTTAAACGCTTATATCGTAGTGTAAATGAAGCAATAAAGCGCTCAAACGGTTTATAATTTCAATTCTTGTTCTTTGTCGATAATAGGTCAAACACTCACAGGCCGACACTAGATAGCGTTTATAATTGCTTTCTGGTGTATGTGCCGTTAACTAATTGTTATGTGCTATTGATGCAAAAACATTTATATCACTGGCAGGGGTTGCGTACTTTCCACTGTGCTTCTATACAGTATTATTCAGGTTTTCAGTTTTTGCCTAGTAAAAATGGTTGACCTTTGCGCGTTTTGCCGGAAAACGTATTGAGCCTTATCGTTGTTTCTTCATTAAATTCAAATGATTAGTTGCGCGCGTTTTCATTGGTCTAATGTGATAAACGCGCATGCGCCCTATACAAATGTTAGCATTCAATCACAACTAAGGAGAGTAGTATGAGTAACGAAGTAAACGACAACCCCATATCAACCTTGATTGGAAAACCTTCTAGGGTTTACACGATGGGAGATATGTTAACTGAAGACTTCATACCAGACCGTGTGAATATCGAGTTGTCCGAATCTGGTGAAATCGTAAGAATATGGATCGGATAAAAGGAGACCACTACGAGTGAATATAACTTAGCTTTAAACGCAAATGTAAACTTAAAAGAACAACCTAATGGTTTGTATGTTCATGGTTCAGTTATGGTTTATACCGCTGAAACTGAAGTCACAATTGAAGAGGCGGATGTTCAGGGTATTAATCCAAGCATACTATTGCTTAAATTAACCATAACTCCAAATCCTGGGCCAATGAAGGGCATTCCTCGGCACTTTACTTTCGAAAAGAAAGGTCCTGAAGTAAGCCAATATACACAGGTTCAAGTCGTTTCAAACCAAGGTGAAAGCTGTACCGTAAATATTTCAGTTTTCGGCTAATAATGCTAACGCCGTTCCATACTTCCGCTAATCCGAAACACCTTTGCAGAAGTGACTGCTCAAACACGTTTTTGTCCATTAATCAGTTATAGATATAGTGTGCACTGACTACCACAGTGAAGGATTTTGTCTAGTAACTATTAAATAGGGTTTAGGGACATTGGCGGTTTCAAGACTATTCTAGTATGTGTAGGCCAAATAAGACTATTAGCTGAGTGTTAAAAACAACATTTTTTTCTGACATTATTTGATTACTAGCCTTCCAATACATCACGTTGTTCTGGCAATAATTCGCCAATGCTCATTTCAGATAAAATACGTTCCTCAGCTACCAACGCTGCTTTGCGTACCTTTTCAGAAGCCGTCTCTAAATCATGACGAAAACGCAGCCATAGATAATACTCCTTATGAATAGGTAGGCAGTAAACTCTGTCTGTCTGACTTTTACCCTGACCTTCAACGTAAAAGGCAAAGCGTTTACCACCAACATCTTTAACTTCTGGATTGATAGACGGGTAGCCATGTACATTAATCATCCATTCAATATAAGCCTCCAATGAGTCAAACGGCTCCGCGAAGCCACGAGGAGGATACTCCTCAATACACTTTTGCTTTAGTTTGGTATTACTTCCTCGCCATCCTTTTCCTTTTTCTGGTTTTGCCCAAAAGTGAGACTCTCTAATGTATGCCTCTAGTTGCCCAAGGTGTGTTAAGTCATAGGTGTCAAAAGCTCCATTGGTTGACAGCTGTTTTATTGCCCCTGTAAAGTTTATTTTTCCAACAGAGTTATCGATGCCAGGGATGGGTAAAGGGATGGTATTGCCGTAGTGCCAAATCTTACTCACTAAATGCACATAGAAATGCTGCCTATCCTGTTTGGCGTGTTTGGAAAACCAGTCGGGGTCATTGATGGCGTAAATTGGCTGGTGAGGCTGCTCTATACCAGAGTAGATAGTTGTTGGTAAATTAAGCTGTAGCACTTGCTCACCGATGACAAATGATAATAGCTGCGCCTGCTTGAAATCTGGCCCCCAGCGGTAGCCTCGGTAAAGGTTTTTAATCAATCCCACTAGCTAGTCCCTGTATGCTTTTTAATGTAATTATCGACGATGGGGAGGTGTTTTGTATTGCCCAGTATTTGCAGTTGGGTACGGTAGGTTTCTATGCCTAAGTAAGGTAAAGAATGCGGACTGGCCCCGGCACTTTCTCCAAAGGTTAACCCTAAAAATTGCATACTACGTTTTAAACCACTGGCGGACGTATCATTACGCCCTGCAAGGTTAGGAACGAAATCAAAGGGGTTGTTGCGTACGTTGTTGATGTGCATACCCAATTTGCTCGCGGTTTGTTTAACGCGCTCTAGCTTAGCACCAGAGCCATGAATAGCGACCTGTTGTTTGTTTAAGGAGTGGCAGCCACGCTTTATTAACTCTTCAAGGGCGGCGCAAAATATAATGGTGCCTTGGCTGTGTACTGTCCACTTTACCGCCTTACCTTGTTGTTGACACTGGCGCAGCACTGCTGCCAACTGTTGAGCATTGTGAGATTTTCGACCCAAACGCTTATCAAAGACACACTCTACTAAATCTAACAGTGCGCCGTCAGTAGGATTATGCACTAAGGTATATTCTTGTACTTTGTCGGCAGGGTAGGCCGCTTGGCTGTGCACTCCCATTAACCATGCTGATTTCTTAAAGTCATTGAGCATACCATTTACCGCGGCATGAGTAGTGCTGACTTGATGGCGAGCATTTTCATCAACTTTCCATTGTGTTTCGAGTGCCGCTAACTCCGACTGAGATTTCGGACCATCATAAGGGGGGTATTCATTACTCGTTACGTGATACAACATTGGCCGTTGCCATGCTTTGCTTGTACTTAATTAAGTAGTGGTAGTTTTTAAAAGGGTAGCGGCTACGATATAAGAACGTAAAAGGGATACGAGAGTGCTTTACGCTACTGGCCGACTTGGGGTTCTTAGTAATGTGGTAGATTTCTTTCATCACTTGCTGTTGGTCGTAGCAATTAAGGCTGGCTAACATAACGACTGCTTGTTGATATAAACAAACGGCGCCTCGCTTAAATAAAAAAGGGTCTAAGCCATAGTCTAGTGCGCAATTGGTGCGGGCATCAAATTTAAGGTGCTTAAAAGCGGGAGGTCTTGCCCGTGTACTTCCAAGTCATACTGGGACATCACGGTCTGTTACTTTTGTGACTGAAAATTAACAGTTTTCATTATAGAAATCCATATTAATTGATAGTTTTAATATTTTCTATGTGAGAGAAAAAAGCGAGTGGTTTCGAACTGTTTAAGTGATTAAAGGTTATTGTTCATAGCCTGACTTAATTACCACCTTTGATTCTTGCAATGCAGCGGTAAACGGTCAAGCTTTAGCCTCCACATTTGTTGATACAACATAAAAATAGTAGTTTCCGAGTAAGTTTGATAGTCCGTCGACAGCAGAGTTTCTCATACTTTTAGACGGCTACGATATTTTAACTTATCTGTCTTCACGAACATTGGCTTGAAGTTCTATCTCGGAAATGTCCAAAGTGTATATGGGATCCACGTTTTTACAAAGTGACAATTTCAATAAAAGTTAAGATGCGTACGTATATTCGGCTTCTTATTGAAGGCGCTACCTTCCAGATATAAGTGACATCACCGCACCAAACTTGATTAGGCTCTGGTCACTACAAACTGCCGCTCAAGGTGGTTTGGAATAGCTACATGCTCTTCGCCACTCTTTTTGTATGAGTGCTTAGGCATCTGGCAACCCACAAGCCCAAGACGTTTTATGATTCGAGCTGCTCTATAGCGACTAAGCTTTTCACCTAGAGTCGAAACAATATCAGCAATGGTTCTTGCACCAGCCGAGCCATGGCTTGCTGCGTGGGCTTCACGAACTAGACCATCTAGTTTAACTCGCCCAGGTGAAATGTCATTTGGCCGATTACGCCAATATTTATAACTGCTTCGGTTAACACTGAATACTTGGCACAGCGTTTTCACGCTGAAGCTCTTCCTGAGTTTCTCGACTAGCGAAAATTGTTCAGCGAGTCTGACATCAAGAGAGCTGTAGCCTTTTTTAATATTTCGTTGTGTTCTTCAATGCGAGCAATCTTCTTTTTCAGTTCTCGGATTTCAATTTGTTCGAGCGTCAGTGGGCTCGCTTTAGGTGTTTTCCCAGCTCGCTCCTCACGCAATTGTCGAACCCACTTATTCATGGTGGATTTACCAACATTCATCGCTTCAGCCGCTTCTCGAACTGAATAGCCTTGGTCTATAACTAGCTGTGCAGATTCAAGCTTAAACTCGGGGCTGAAAGTTGGTCTGGTAAGTTTTGTCATGGTTCACCTGTATTGTTGTGAGGCGATCATATCACCTCTAATCAGGTGGCCAAATTCACTATGCCACTACAAACACAACAACAGAAGATTTAGATAGAGCTAAAAACTCCGGAGCGGATGGAGTTATATCCAAGCCTGTAAGTAAAGAGCATTTAATTACCATATTGAAAAGAGTTGGTAATTCTGAACATCGTTGGTGAAAAAAATGTTTTAATGAACAGGAAAAAACCAAGCTCTTCTATTTTCGAACTCACTAACGGAGCCATTTCCTAAACCAAATTGAACTAACTCCCAAGTTGTGAGGTTGATCAAAATCGATATGCCCCTAATTTCAAGGGTCTGCCTCAAGACCAAAGTAAGTTCAATGGCAGACATAAGTATGCTGGTCGTGCCTACAATCAAGGCTATCCCCTAAGACTTTCAAAGCTCAGAGCCTTCAGATTGGCTACACATCTCTACCTGATAGTCACGCAGGTACGATTAGACATCGAAATGTTAAGGCTACATTTTCTCAGGGCTATCTGGATGGTGTTTTAGCTCCCTACGCATAACGCTTTATGCACTTTTGCGAACAGTTAACTCCTAACAGCTCAAGTGCTGGGCTAGTCACCTATCGAATTCCACATAAAAGAACAAGGCATTGTTAATGCTGCAAATTACTAAGATAAAGCTTAAGAACATTAAGCTGCTTAAAGACTATGAGATACGTTTAGATCCAAAAAGAAAGTTGAAGCTTTGTTAAATATTGAAGTGGTAGATGAGTTCCTTAGTTATCGACAACAGTTAGAGGAATTACCCACACTAGAGATCGAGTTATTCCTGTGTGAATCTGATAACCCAGATCTCAACGGACGTTGCAACAGTACAATCACTAATGTGATGGGTTAAAGCTTTGGTAAGGCCTGAGAATCCAGCCCACGACATAAAAAATGGCAGCACATGTTTTCCATGCGCTGCCACTGTTTAGCCTTACTTGTCAGCCCCAAGGACTTAGCGCAATGCGCTATAGGTGGGTTTTTCTAATTTTTTTGCAAAGCAACTCTCCTGACGTTGAGCGCTTACGCAATGCCCTAGCTACCTTACTTGTTTTATCCAGGGCAGGCTTAGCAGAGCGCTCTGTTGGCATTCAACCAGAAGTTGCTTGTTCACCCACACTTTGTTACGAAGGAGAAGCACGTAAGATTGACCTGGTGACGTAAAGCCGTACTGCCTCATGGATGACGGTAAGTGTTTTTTTTGCTCTATGCGTCCTGATACCATTAGGATACGCTGCCGTGCGCCAGACTTTTGCATAATTATGGTGGTTCAATTTTATTTACTAGTTTAATCCTGAGGTTTTTATGCGAGACTCGAAACATTCCAGCTTGCCTAAGGCTGCGCTGCTCTTAGGTGCGGCCACCTTGGCCGCTTGTGGCGGCGGAGACTCGCCATCGCCATCGCCATCGCCATCGCCCGCACCGACAGAGAAGCTTAGCCCCATCAGCGCGCCGGTTAATCAAGGTGCCACATTCACCGTTGATGTTGCCCCGTTTGTGATGGGGGATGACTGGACCCTTGTGGGCGTGAGTGAGCCCGAGAAGGGTTTAGTTAGCGACGTTAGCGTGGACGCATCACGCATTCGCATGAAGGCGGATACAGTAGGGATCGACACCTTGTCGTGGACGGTACAGTATGGTGAATATGAGCTGAGCTCATCGCTCACCGTGGTGATCGCTGAAGCCGCCCCTGCGCACCCTACGCCGACGGCAGTTCCGGTAATAAAAGACGCCCTGCACGGCGAAGTGGTCAACATTGACCTGCATGACTACAGCAGTACCACAGAGGGCGACGTCTTGTCTTTGGCGTTTTTTGAGAGTAACAGTGAAAAGTTCTCCGTTGATGGAATGCACGTGTCGTACCACGCTTCCTCTGATGAGGGGAGCGCAGTTGCTCAATACGGCGTAATAGATGAACACGGCGGCGTGGCTGTTTCGTATGTGTCGGTGACAGCGAATGCCCCGGGTAGTGACTTGGTGGCCAACAATAAGGTGGTCATGATCGCCGCGGGCGACGAGGCCACTGTTGACATTTCCACCCTAGTTGAAGGTGGGCATCATGCCGGCTTGGCGCGATTACACCAAGCGGCAGGCCGCGCGCGCATCACCAGCCCAACCACGCTCGCCTATCAGGCGCCTAACTTGGGCGGCAGAGATGCGGTAAGTTATGTTGTTCGTGACGAGGCTGGGCGCACCGCACAGGGTACCCTTACTTTTGATACCCCGGTGCCGGAACTGACTCCTCCCATCACCACCACACCGACCACTGTAGCGCTCGAAGAGGGTGTTGTCCTTACCGTTGATTTGAGTGACGTGGTCAACTCTGAGGGCCCATGGTCACTATCTGTACAAGGGGTTGATGGCGACAGCGTTTCGGCCGAGGGCGCAACGGACACGGCTATCACGCTTAAGGCGCTGCGCCCTGGTGGCGCGCGCGTTACCTATAAAGCGGTGGCACCAGAGAGTGAAACCATGGGCGAGGTGCTGGTGTCTGTCAATGCTGCCGATGTGATTCCTCCCTACGCCAGAAACATCAGTTTGGATATGGCGCATGATGATTTGACACATAGCTTGGATTTACACGATTACGCTTCAAGCCCTGAGGGAGAGGCACTCACGTTCCGTATGCTGAGCGATAACCCGCGCTTTAGTTTATCAGGCTCACAACTGGTCTATACACCCGCAGGCTTTGTGGGGGTTGACTCCATGGGTTATATTGCGGAAACCGCGCGTGGCGGTTACGCCCTGGGTTCGGTGGTGGTCCACGTGGCACCAGAGCCGGTTATGGGCAATAACCCACCCACGGCAAGTGATGCGATGCGCGCCACGGACAATGCCACTGCTATCACCGTGGACTTGATGGCCGAAGGTTTGGTGGCCGATGCGGATAATGACCCACTGAGCGTTTCACTGTATTATGGCAATGCCACACGCGCGAGCGTGAAAGGCCATATTATCACTTATGACCCCGCGGGCTTTATTGGTGTGGATGACGTGGTGTACGTGGTGGATGATGGCAATGGCGGAAGTGCGATAGCGTCTCTGGTGTTTACGGTGAGCGATGCTTCTGCGCCCAACCAAATACCGGATGCGCAGGCGGGCGCCTTCACCTTTACCCTGACAGATGTAGTCAACCAACCTGAGCAAGGCTTTGAGTTGGACCTGAGTACTTGGGTAAGCGATGCTGACGGTGATGACCTTTATCTCGTCCAGGTGTACGCTGGCGCCAATCCTGCTTCCGTTAGTGGTGGCCTTACCGTTCGCTACAGCGCCAGTACTCAAGTTGCCAAAGACCAGTTCTGGTACGTGGTCACCGATGGGCGTGGTGGGTATGCGCAAAATACCGTGACGGTTAGCTTGGAGAACCAAGCTCCTAGTGCCCCCTCGCTCGCTTACACCTTGGATGCCGGGGATGCGTCCATCGACATCGATTTGGCTGCCCATGTGTCTGATCCCGATGGCGATGCTGTGCTTTTAACGGATGTGGGGGCGGTTAGCGCGCCGGCAACGCTATCACAGCAAGACTTGGTGCTCACTTACAGGCCCAATGGGGTCGTGCGCACCCAGAGTATCCCTTACACCGTCAGTGATGGCTTGGCACAAAGCAGCGGCGTGATAACGATTGCGGTGTCATCGACGGTGACTGCGGGTGACCTTGACCTGGGTAGCATAAACATGGATGCGAGCGCGGTGAGCGTGGACCTAAGTCAACACATCAGTAACAGTGCTCCGCTTGAGGTGGGCCTAGCCAACGTGGTTGGCGCAAAGCTAGGTGTGGTGGACTTCACGCCGGGGGCGCAATCTTTCACCTATACCCCAAAAGACATCAGTCACGGTGAAGATATACTGCATTACATTGTTGAGGACAGCAGTGGCAGCTCAGCGGTGGGTGAGGTGCGCGTTCACCTCAATGCGCCCGCCGCCCCTACCTTGAATGATTTCACCCTTACTAAGGTGGGCGGCAAGCTTGAGGCAGGCGTAGACTGCCAGGATTGTGATAGCGCACGCACCACCTATCAATTCGAAGTGAATGGCGTTCCGCGAAGCAAGGGCAGTGACAACACCTTTACCCCCAACGCCGCCGACTGGTCTGAGCTTCTCGGCGTGGAGGTGACCGTGAAAAACCGTTACTGCACCGCGCAAAACACCGGCGTGCAAGGCGGCAATGCCTGCCGGTACGCCCGAGGGCACGCGCTCAGCGAACTTGAAGGCGTGCATGAGATTGCGGGGGCATACCCTGCCTTCGCCGCCATCCGCAAAGATGGCTCCGTGGTGACCTGGGGGGATAGGGACAGAGGCGGCGACAGCAGCAGCGTGCAAAGTGAGCTTTATGATGTGCAACACATTGCAGGGACAGCCGGGGCCTTCGCTGCCATCCGCGATAATGGCTCCGTGGTGACCTGGGGGGATAGCTTCAATGGCGGCGACAGCGGCAGCGTGCAAAGTGAGCTTTATGATGTGCAACACTTTGCGGCAACAACCACTGCCTTCGCCGCCATTCGCGCCGATGGCTCCGTGGTGGCCTGGGGTAGTGGCGGCGACAGCAGCAGCGTGCAAAGTGAGCTTTATGATGTGCAACACATTGCGGCAACAGCCACTGCCTTCGCTGCCATTCGCGCCGATGGCTTTGTGGTGACCTGGGGGAGAGCGAATTACAACGATGGCGGCGACAGCAGCAGCGTGCAAAGTGAGCTTTATGACGTGCAACACATTGCGGGGACAGACAAGGCCTTCGCCGCCATCCGCGATAATGGCTCCGTGGTGACCTGGGGGGATAGCTTCCATGGCGGCGACAGCAGCAGCGTGCAAAGTGAGCTTTATGATGTGCAAGACATTGCGGGGACAGGCAGGGCCTTCGCCGCCATTCGCGCCGATGGCTCCGTGGTGACCTGGGGTAGTGGCGGCGACAGCAGCAGCGTGCAAAGTGAGCTTTATGATGTGCAACACATTGCGGCAACAAAGTATGCCTTTGCCGCCATTCGCGCCGATGGCTCTGTGGTGACCTGGGGGGATAGCGACAATGGCGGCGACAGCAGCAGCGTGCAAAGTGAGCTTTATGATGTGCAACACATTGCGGCAACAAACTATGCCTTCGCTGCCATTCGCACCAATGGCTCTGTGGTGACCTGGGGGGATAGCTACAATGGCGGCGACAGCAGCAGCGTGCAAAGTGAGCTTTATGATGTGCAACACATTGCGGCAACAAGGTATGCCTTTGCCGCCATTCGCGCAGATGGCAGTGTGGTGACCTGGGGGAGTCAAAACTTTGGCGGCGACAGCAGCAGCGTGCAAAGTGAGCTTACCCCTGTACTTAAAGAGCTCAGCAAAACCCACTTATAGCGCATTGCGCTAAGTCCTTGGGGCTGACAAGTAAGGCTAAACAGTGGCAGCGCATGGAAAGCATGTGCTGCCATTTTTTATGTCGTGGGCTGGGTTGTGGGGAGTGTAACGTTCTAATTATCCCCGACACCTTGTTAGAGGTGCGATAAGCAAAACTAACTAGATCTAAATGGCGTTGTTGATCAATTCAGAGCCACGAACGCAGTAATCCCAGGACTTCCACCTGTTTACCCCACTAACTGACGAGCAGGCATACCTAGCCTGCTCATCTTATTCAACGTAAACACTCCAGCATTATTTCGCCGACTTGGGCGTTGTAGCAACGTAAACTCAACTTGTCGCTAAGCAGTTGCTTGAAACGATACATTGCCGTCTCTGATAGTGAACGAATGTAGCGCAATCGACAAAGTGAGGAAGCGGTGCGCCAGAAGTGAGGAAGCGGCTAGACCTCAGATTGTGCGATGCGCTTAGCCTTTGCGCTGCTGATTATTGGCTCCCATGTCGCCACCCAGTGCCAAGCGCACCTGCACTACTCGCTACACTCAAACAGTGCTCGACTTAATCGCTTGGCACTTGCGTGACTCGGCGATAATGAAGGGGAAGAGACTTCCATCAGGGAAATTAAATTTATTAAGTTTTTTGTTATTAATGTGAGGGTTGTTAATATATGATTGTTAGAGTTTTTGATGCCTGATGGCTCTTAAATACACAGTAAGTTTGCGACCTTTAAAGTAGCTAAGTTTGCAAAGTTGCGATAATTAAATATTTGTGAAAAGGAGGCTTGATGTCTGTTATTGATAGTGTTGTAGATATGTCGACTGCGTTAGGAAGAGGAATGTATTCTGTCGGGCAAGATGTTGCACTTGGATTTGAACGTACTGCTGAAGGATTAGGCTTGGGTGAAGATGGCCGAATGGCCCAAATTGGATATAAAAATAATGCAATGTTTGTAGTGGCATAGTGAATTTGGCCACCTAATTAGAGGTGATATCATCACCATTATTAGGTAGGGAATTTATGACAAAACGAACAAGACCAACATATTCACCTGAGTTCCGACTGGAAGTGGCCCAACAGATAGTCGATGAAGGGCGTACCATTCGAGATGTTGCCGAGAGTCTAGGACTTGGTAAATCGACTGTAGATAAATGGGCCCGTCAGTTACGTGATGAGCGTAACGGCAAACTCTCATCAGCAACCCCTCTTACACCAGACCAAGTTAAAATTCGTGAACTTGAACGAAAACTTAAGCGACTCGAAGAGGATAACCTCATCCTAAAAAAGGCGTCCGCTCTCTTGATGCAGGACTCCATCAAAGGTATTCGCTAGTTAGCTACCTTCAAGAGAGCTGGGGTGTCGCTCGGTTATGTCGCCTGTTTAACATCCATCGCAGTAGCTACAGATATTGGCATAAGCACCCACCTACGCTACAACCTCAGCGAGTGAAGTTAATTGCTGAATTAAGACGCTGGTTTGGCGTTAGCTGTGGCTCTGCGGGTGAAAGAACCTTGGTATCGTTACTGGCCACATCAGGCTTTAAAGTGAGTAGATGGTTGGTGAACAAATTAATGAAACAAGAGCAGCTTGTGAGCAGACAATGACCTACTCACAAATACGCTAAAGCTGAAAAAGCGCACTTGAGTATTCCTAACGTGTTAGAGCGTCGATTCAATCCTGAAGCGCCAAACCGAGTTTGGTGCGGTGATGTCACGTATGTGTGGACAGGCTCAAAGTGGCTTTACCTTGCGGTAGTGCTCGATTTGTATTCTCGTAAGGCGGTTGGCTGGACCACATCTTCCAGCCCCAATAGTGAGCTAACGAAAAAGGCATTAAGGATGGCGTTTGAAAGCCGACAACGCCCAGGTAAGCTGTTATTTCATAGTGACCAAGGCTGTCACTATACCAGCCAATCATTTAGGCAGCAGCTTTGGCGTTATGGTATACGGCAGAGCTTAAGTCGACGAGGTAATTGTTGGGATAATAGCCCAATGGAGAGGTTCTTTCGCAGTTTCAAAACAGAATGGATGCCAAGAGTTGGGTATAAGAAGTTTACTGAGGCAGCAAGTTCAATAACGCAGTACATTGTTGGCTATTACAATCGGCATAGGCCGCATCAGCATAACGGGGGCACTTCGCCCTCGAAAGCCGAGCAACAATACTTTAAAACTTATAACGGGGTGGCCAAATTTAGTTGACCACTACATTGGTGTACTTCTCAAGTTTGTGACTGCAAAGTGTAGATTGAATTCTGGCTTAGGATTTATGTATCTAATTCAAGCTTTTAGGTGAGTCTATACATATTTCATCATTTATGATAGAAAGCTCAGTAGATAAACTCTTGAAGGAACAATTTTTATGGGAACTGCTCAAAAGCTTGATATACAAGATGAATATCTTTTTCATGTTGTTGAAGAGTTGACATCTTTAGACTCTCTTATTTCGAAATTGTATCAAGCCCCCTCTGAGGTCACCATTCAGCACTTTATCAGTGTTATTCGTCATATTGTTGGTGGGGTAGCTCAGGTTGGACAGGTTGTTTTAATCAGCCCAGCAAATTCTAATCAATGTACTCTTGAAGAAGAGTTTTTTTATCAAGAAGCGCTGAAGATCGAAAAGATTAGAAAAAACATGAGTCAGGAAGAAAGAAAAACGCTGGCTAAGCACTACCAAACTATTGAAAATATTGCTAAATACAATGGGTTGCTCTTAGGTAACAGTAATAACATCTGGAATGCTCATGTTAGTCAAGTCAAGCTTATCCTTAAAGAGATCGACAATCTGTACGTTAACGACTTGAAGGCTAAGGGAAAATTAAAGTCACCCGCATTTCTGGTAAAAAGAAATCAACTTCTAGCTCGTTTAGATAAGGCGCTAAATCGGGTCGCGCAACCGAATATTGGAGCGGGCCTGTTAGCTGGCAATCTAAAATCTAACCTAGGGCTTAGTACAAAAAGTATAGTGCACCAGTGGCGAAAAGCTGGAACCGTTGCCGACTCAATACCTCAACTGAGTAAACAATACCAACAAATTGCAAAAACGGCTGGCAACTTAAAACGGGTAGGCTATCTGGGGATCGCACTTGCTGGTGTTGAAGCAACCGCCAATATTGCTCAAGCTTGTCAGCAAGATGACAAAGAAGCTTGTAATAAGTCTAAGTATGTAGAGACAGGTGGTGCCGTTGGTGGTGTCCTTGGAGGCGCTGGTGGAGGTTCATTAGCAACTTGGGGAGTATGCACTATCATTTTTGGCTTACCCAGCTCTGGTACAAGCTTTTTTTGGTGCGCTATTGCAGCTGGAGGGGCTGGAGGAGTTATTGGGGCAAAGGCTCTAAGCTCTCCAGGTAAGGCACTAGGTGAATCAATTTATAAGATGAAAGGGAGTGGTAACTTGCTGTATTACAAGGATTTTAATGCTTCAAGTTTCCTTTAGGTTTATATATGTCATCAATACAAACATTTTTCCTATTTTTATTTGCTTTTAGCGGCTTAGGCTTTGTTGTTTGGCTAGTGGTCGTTGCGAGACTTATGAGCACAAGTTTAGTTGAAATAGAAGAACGATTAGACGATCAGAAGGTATTTTCACTAAACATTTTTTTAGCTGTTCAAGGAGTATTGCAATACGGAACGGTATTCATGAGCAACAGGCATGCTAAGAGGTTCGGATTGTTTGAAAAAAGAGAGCTTATTGACGCAAAAACTCAGAAAACCTACAAATTGATGCTCGTTAGCTTCTTATTGTTGATGTGCGGGTTGTTTTCTTCTGCGTTAATTGAGTATTAAAGTAGCTTGGAAGGAGTTTCAAAGACGTGTCGTTAGGCCCTGATGTTAGATAGCTTTGTTTGATAAATATGAAAACTCTTTACTTAACTTTGTTGTTGGTATAGCGGTAATTATGTTCATTATGTTTGGGGCGGGGGTTCTATGCCCACTGTTGATTCTATTGGCACAATAATTTGTTGGGGAGTTCACTCCAAAGGAGTTTGGAACCTTTTTTCTTGTATGCATATTAGTAATGACTTTGTGCATTGTAGTGCCAAATATACTGATTGTTCGTGGCAAGCCTATTGCGGCCAAAATCAATCTTTGGAATATATACTTTCAGCTAGCCTGTTACTCTTTGCTTCTTTTGCTGTTTAAGCACGAATACAAGTGGCTTTTTCTCCGCTTTGTTTCCTTTCCTTTGCTTGCCGATTGGTTGATGTTAACTACTAAATATAAGGCTTTTGTTAGTTTTTATGAGGCGCTGCGTAAAGACCCCGTTGGCTTCAGAGAAAAGCTGTTGGAAAGGTGATGTTTAAAGGCTTAATAATTGGAATACATCAAGAATTGGCGGCAATTGTAGTGGTGTAGTGGCATCAGCTTTCCTCGTGGCCATGCCAATATGAAAAGTTGTTCCAGTGGCTAGTAGACAAAGAGGCTATAGTCCCACCACTGCTCATTCTTAAGCTTCGTGACCAACTGGACGATTACAACCAGTTAAATGAAAAGATCGCTGTCCAAGACCCAAAATTAATCGAACTCAATAAAAAGAATGAGCTATATGCCTTGCTTCAAACGATACCAGATGTAGGCCCTATGACAGCTTCGTGTTGCTTATCTTCTGTAGGTGACCCAAAGACTTTGCTAATGGACGAAACTTTGCAGCATGGATAGGGTTAGTGCCATTTCAATATACAACGGGAGGGAAACCTCGATTGTTGGGTATATCGAAGCGAGGAAACAAAGAACTAAGAGAATTATTTGTGCATGCAACTAAAGCTGTATTGTGGAGGGATGCTTCTGCGGAGCGTTACTTCGGTTCGTGGCTTATTGATTTTAAGTGCCGCAAACCATTCAACGTTGCTGTTGTCGCATTAGCTAATAAATTGGCTCGTGTAGAGTGGTTAGTGATTAACTCTCACAAAGCATTTGAAGTAAAAGCATAACCAAGATTTGCATATGATAAATCAAGATGACAAAACGGCTAGCCCACCAGATTGAAAACCTGAAGGGCAGAACAGTAGTAAAAGTGCTTTCTCATTTATGAGGACTATCTGGCGCGGATCTCATCGTAGAACTGGGGCGAATGAAAGTCTCAATAGACTTTGAATACATTAGCGCAAACCAACTCTGTTATTTTGTTTGTTCACTTGCAAAACGGGGCGTACCATACATTCTGCACTATTAAATGTTTCAAACCGTAAATGACTCAAACTGAATTCGTATTTTTAGCAAATTTTTCTCATCACTAGCGATAAGCTTCAAGCGTACTTCAACATCCATATTGACTCCCTTGTTATTAGCCTGATAGCATCATCGCCTTATTGACTTTCAAGTCAATTTTTATCGGATAAAGCAAGGAGCCGCATGCTTAAGGCAGTAAAATCGATGACGTATTTGGGAGGTAATAATACATCCAAGCGCTAACCCTTTTGAGCAGTCAAAGTTTTATCGAACATTGTTAGTGGATGTTTTTGGTCAATCTTATATGTTTTTGCCAAGACATGCAGGCCACACGGAAAACCTAGGTGAGCTGGTTAATAACAGTATAGATATTTACTGGGCTCAGTCATTACCTCAAAACCATAGCGCCATGTGTGGTTACCTGTTAGACCTGAACAAGTTGTACTTCCAGGTGTCTGGCGATTACATGGCTAGCCATAAAAGTGAGCAACAGAAAATTGACTGGTTAAGCAATGGTATTGTTAGTGGTGAAGTGAAGGCGCCCAAGGGTAAAAGCTTCGCTCCTACCCCACCAACTAGCGCAACTGGCGCCATCCCTATAGCTGCCTCTTCTGTGGAGCAAGCTTCAGATACTCAAAAAGCCCAAAGAAAAGTTGAACCCTCACTGGGGCGTGGCGGCTACACGGGCCGTGTTCCAGCGGGACAGCTCAGTTTGTACTCCTGAAAGCCCTACAAGCGCCCCTTACACTAATTTAACGAACGCTGGGTTAAATCCTAAAACTGCGGCTGACATAACTCCTGAGTGTACCCGAACTGCCTTTGGTATTAGCTGTGAGCACGCAAGCAGGGGCTATGAGTTTGATGTACTAAAATCTCAGGCAGGCAAACCTAAAATGCGCTTTGCCGTAGTAGGTAAAGATAGCATCATCGTTAAACAGCAAGGCTCTTGTGCCAACGGTAGTTCAACGTGTCCGAGCATCAATGTAACCGGGCCAGATATTGGCGTAACCGAAAAGCGCCTAACTTTAAGTTTACAGTAAACGCACCATCAAGCGATGGAAGGCAAATAGCCAACGTAAAAGACTTTATTGGCTCTATAAGTAATGGGTATGGCACTTATCAAAGCTATCAGCTGAAAGCTCAAAGTTGCAGCTCTGGACATCCTTCTGCAGAAGTACATGCTTACGCCCCTTATCAATGGGATGGGCGATTAACCCTAGGTTACAACGATAAGTGGGAAGTGACATCTTCATTAAAAGGAAAGATGGGGGCGTCAGATTGGTCACTCGAAACAGCATCGGCTGACAACAGCTTTTCTAACTTTTTAAATCAACTAAACGATATTATTAAACAAGTGAAATCGTTAGTTGGCCAAGCCGATGACGACCATGGCTATGAACCTTTTAAGTCAGGCTTTACCCCTCCTAAGCTCAGTATCGGTGGCGGATTAAAGCTTGCGGAGCGGGATGCTAGCCCAGATGTTGGCCCGCAAGGTCATCTAGACCTTAAGTTTGAGCCGCTCATTGGCTTCAACTTTACTTGTGATGTTATTACCGCAGTCATTAAGAAAGTGTTTCCCGGTAAGCTAGCTGACCCCATTTTAGAAGCAAGAAAAGCGGCTAAAGACGGAATAGAGTCCTCCAGCGGTAAAGTGAAAGCCAGTGCCAATGTAGAAATAGAGCTCACAATGGATGGGCGTGTAGATTCTTTGCTTGGCTGGGAATTTAAACCCGATGGCAGTTGCTTGCCCACTCAAGGCGCAGACGCCAGTAAAGTCGAAGCGGGTATCGGTATCGGCCTAAAAGCGGTAACAGACGCAAAAGTAGAAGTGTTTATTATTAGCGTGCAAATTGGCAGTGAAATAAAGGCTGAGGGGGCCGAAGGCGCACAAGGTGTTGGCTTACTGTTTTCTGCTTACGCGACGGAAATTGACAACAAGCCCTCTATGGCAGGTAAGGCGGTATTCAGTGGTATTAAATTGGTGTATAGCTATCACGCTAAGGTGATGGTGGAAGACACTGAAAGCAAAACAAATAACACAGAAAAGCCTAGTCGCGGTATATGGGGAATGGAAAATATGAGCGCCAAAAAAGAAGTCAAAGGGGAGAAGATATTGCTAGAACCAATTACCATATTTGACACTGGCAAATCCAAGCAAGGGGCGACATTAGACAATGTTAATCTTTAAACAAAAATATGTTTTTTTGGGCCTAGCAGCCATTGTACTTATCATAATATCAAGCCTCAGTTTTTCAGGAGAAAATAAGGTGTTACAGAATAAACCAGTATTTAAAATAGAGTTGAGCGCTTACGGGCTTGGTTATCAAGTAGATGTAAATGGTGCTGCTGCAATCAGAGAGTTCACAGCCGCAAACCAAACCACAGTAAACCTCGTCGTTAATCAGTGGATGCACCCTGAGCAAAGTGAGTTTAAATTTGTGATTCTGCCACCTGAGCGGGGCGGTGAATTTATGCCCAATGCATTTATAAAAGTTGCTTTATTAATTGAAGATGAAGATAACTCAGAGGTGCGTTACCGTTTGCCATTATTAATGTTTGATAGCAAACAACTTAAAGCTGAAACCGAAATGTCAGAGAGCCTTGCAGCAGGTCAATATCGCTTAGCAGATGATAACCAAGTGGTGGCTGGGAGTGGCGATATTACCTTGGAGGAAATATCTAAAACGGCTGAAACTAGATATGAAGGTGCGATGAGATATAAACGACAAGTAAGAATCCCTAACAGCCTGCCATTATGGGCATTTTTTAACAGTGATACTTTGCCAGACTACTATGAAATGAATGATGAGGATTACGAGGCAGCAATAAAAGACTTATTTGTTGAATACAAAAAAGTACAAGATGCACTGGCTGCTAACGATGTTGATTCTATCATGCCAATGTATGCCGAGCGCAACCGTGAAGGAGATGCGGCCTTTTATTATGAGAAAGGCGGTCTTGAAAAGCTTCTTCGCGATGGAATGCAAAATAGTATCGACGATCCTGACTGGACATTGGACGACAGAAAGCCAAGTGGAGTGGGAATAACTTTAGAGGACAATCATAAACTCGTCAGTTTAAAAATTGGAAACGACAGTAATGCAATCGGCTTCACTAATTCAAACGACTCATACAAAAGCTACCCAATGATGTTCCGACGTGAAAACGGTAAAGGGATTTTAACCCGCTAATAAGGCTAAGCGCTCTACTCTAAATAGTGGAGTGCTTATTAAACAAAGTAATCATGACATTAAAACTCAGTTTAATCATAGGGCTAACAATCACCAGTTTAGGCCTACATGCACTTGTAAGTCACCTGTACCACATTAGCATGGTAAAGCTGTTAATCAGCTGGTTTTCGCATACCTTTGAGCTACATCGCGGCTTGGTAGTAGGAATAAATCTGTTTTTATTGCTTACGTTCATTAGTTTAGTATTTGGGGCGGCTAGATTTGTGCAAGAGGGGTATATTAAACTAACAGAAAAGCCCTTAACTCTTATCTATTTAGGACATCACTCCGAGTTTTCCCAAACCTTTGTTAACCCTAAAAACAAAGAATATTTCAAAACATTTAGTGAATTGGACGCTCCAAATTTAAGTTTTAGCGCGCTAGGGAAAGTAGAACAACATCTAAAGGGCGCGACTCAAGGAGATAGCTTGTCTGTTGCTAGCTTATCTTGGCCAAAATTATTTTTAGGGCGCTATTTTACGCTTGGTTAATAAGTGTATTTTTCATGTTGTTTCATGCTGTTGCGATTAATGCCATTTCGTTAGACTTTACCCAACACCCTGTAGCTAATAAAGAGTACTTTGATGCTTTAGATCTAGTACTAAAGCCTTATTCTTTGAATCGTTACTATGCCATATTTGGTGTCATGGGGGCCGTCTTTATTATTCTTCCATTAGAGCAGGGCTACGATAAGTGGCTTAGTAACCGGCCTGCTTCTTATGCCTTAGATAAGCCCGCCAGCATTAAAGTTGATAGTTTATTAGATGGAAAGGTGGTAGTTGCCACCAAACTGTATAAAAAAATAAAAAACCACCAAGAGAGAACCGAGTCTGTAGACAGTGGTATGAGGTTGGTAATATTCAAATTTACTAAGCTTTATCCTTACCCAGTGTATGTATCGCTGCGCTACCATCAATCAGCATACCCAGAAGCAACCTTGGAAAAATTGAAACGTTTAGTCGCTAACACACAAAGTATTACCCTAAAAGTGAATGCTGACTACACGATATCAATAGCCGATGAACGCTTGCTAGCCTCCGGCACTTCAAGCTAGGTAAAACAACAACCACTAAACACTGAATTAAGGAACAGCATGAAGTTGAATTATTTGGTTTGGCGATGTTTTGTATGCTGACTATGGCAGTGCTTTTTTTTAGCTTTTCTATGGTGCTTTTATTGCTAGTACTGGCCGTAGTGTTATTTTTTGTGAGTGTTATTTATGTGCCTTATGGAAAGGCGGGTGTAGTGGCTAATGGCAACTATGTTACCCACGTATTAGTTGGTAAAAAATTTCACTACTTAGGCCTAGGCGGGAGTTTTTTAATAAAACCTCACTGTGTGTTTATAGATTTAAATCATCATATTGCTGAATGGGAAAATACGCAATCTAACCAGTTAGCAGAGCTTGCACAGCAAGCTTATCTAAAAGAGCAGGACAAACGGAAATCCGAGTTGAGCTAGTCAATAACTGCATCGATGTTTACTGGGCTCTGTCATGACTTCAAAACCATGGCGCCATGCGGGGCTACCAGTTCGACCTGAACAAACTGTACTTTCAGGTGCCTGGCTAAGCAATGGTATTGTGAACGGTGAGGTAAAGTATTTAAAGGGACAACCTTCGTACCGCCACCGTCTTCCAATATGGCAACAGGCATGCCTGTTGCTACTTTGCCTAGAAAGGTAGTTACTCGAAAAGCTCACACTCCACTAAGGCGTATTACGTTACCCAGCAATCTCACAAAGCAGTCGGGACTGGATTGGACCATGAGTTCCTACCATTGATCCCAAGTTTCCGCCACTTAAGATAAGTGGTGTGCTCTGGGTCATAAGACGTAGTAGCGCTCCTGATCTTCACATGTTTCCTAATAGGTGTGTTGAATCGTTCCGAGTTTGTCGGAGGCTAACTTTCTTGAGAGAATTAGCCAATTAGCGTAACTTTCTGATAATGCTCTTTGATTAATTATTTTTCTGCTGAGGGGGGGGAGCACCAAACTTCAATCGACGGTCGGTAAGATGAATCACCTGTTCGTACTAATATTTTATCTGTATGAACTATACGCACATCATCATCACACATTGTAAAATGTTGCTCTCATAAAATTCCTTATTTGATGTTTGCTCCTGTAGCTATCCAGTCGAGTAAGTCGTCGACGATTGGCAGTATTCTTTCTTTAGGAAGGCTTGCTGAATGCATCAATTGCCAGCGACTCATCCCTGCCCCTTGCGATTAGAGTCATGGTCAGCCGACGAGCTTGAAACTCAAAGACACTTTCTTGATACCGGTTCAAAGCAAAAGATAACCAGGGTAATAAGTTCAGTATTTTGCTCACCGAACTGTAGTCATCTAACTGCTTGAGTAAGAAGTTTTTGCTTCTTGGAGTTTCGCGCCCATTTCAGCGAAAAGTCCAATGTGAGCTCTCAGTCCTTTATTTATAAGGACTCATAGCTACGACATATTTTCTTTCGTAGCCCTCTGAAATGCGAACATACGACAGAATCGATTGGTGATCACATAAAAAAGACGGTCGACGATAACGGTAAATGGATAAAAACCAGTTTCAGGAAATAGAACATTAGCAATTATGAATAAGTAAAAGCATGGAAAGGCGCATAGTTTGGTGTTCAGTATTGATGGTGCGGAATAATATTGTCTATGAGCGCTTTTATGCGCTCACAGGATGAATCCTTTAATCTAATATTTGGGCGCCAAGCTTAAGCGTGGCAGCAATATTACGGGCCATGCGAGTCAGGTTTTTACTCGCCTCATTCAGTACTTGTTCTAGAGACTGTGGTGAACGAACGGTACCAAATGTGCTTGTGATGGTGCTGTATAAATTATCGATTTCATGACCTAGAGAGCCTGCAATACCAATGGTTGGAATGCCTTTGCTTCGTGCAAGCTTAGCTATACCAAAAGGCGTTTTACCTTGTAGAGTTTGGTTATCCATTTGACCTTCGCCAGTGATCACTAGATCGGCACCTTCTAGTACTTTGTCTGCCTCTAGCACATCTAAGACCATTTCAATGCCTGGTTTGATTTGAATATCAAACACCAAAGATAACCCCATCGGCGAACCTCCAGCGGCACCAAAGCATTGGGAATCAGAGTGATTAACCAATGTATGCCGAGAGCTCACTGATGCAAAATGAGAAATTGCGCTATCGAGCGATAGAACCATCTCTGGTGTAGCTCCTTTCTGCGGACCGAAGACGTGACTGGCACCGTTCTCGCCCACTAGTGGGTTCGCTACATCACACGCCACTACAAATTCAACATCCTTGCTCCGTGGGTGGATGCAGGATAAGTCAACAGTCGCTATTTCAGCGAGTGCCGCGCCGCCACTAATAATTTCATTACCTTGATTATTAAGTAGTTTAGCACCAAGCGCTTGTGCGATACCCGCGCCTGCATCATTGGTTGCACTGCCACCTAAACCCAAGATAACCTTAGTCACACCATGATTTAAGGCTTCTTTAATCAGTTCACCGGTACCAAAACTGGTGGCAATAGCAGGGTTACGATGTTCTGAAGTAATCAAGTCTAGACCAGATGCAGCGGCAAACTCAATCAATGCCGTTTGAGCATTGTCTAAAAGTGCCCAACTAGCCATAATAGGTTCACCCAAAGGCCCCATAACTTGAGAGTGACGCACTTCGCCTTCCAGCTCTTGCAGCAGCACCTCTACTGTACCTTCACCGCCGTCAGCCAGTGGCAGATGAACATACTCAGCATCAGGGAACACCTGAGAAAAACCCGCTTCAATGCTTTCACATACCTGTTTAGCCGATAGTGATTCTTTAAAAGAGTCAGGGGCTATAACTATTTTCACTTTTTTCCCTTATGTCCTTAGTTAAACTCCCAAGCCACTGACGTAACCCGGGAGCTGGAGCGGTTAAAACAGCATTTAGGGGGACTGTTTTAGACTAATATATAAGACTGTATTGATCGCTAATTACGCAAGCTCAGGCCAGTAACCTTTATTCGCTTCAATTAGTGCATCAAGTACTTTACGTGCTTTCTTCGCATCACCAACAGTGCGGTTTAGTGTTAGTGCTTGCAAGGCCTTGGTATATGAACCTTCAAACCAAGCTTCGACAGTGAGGCGCTCATAAGCGAATTGGTTTTCAATCAGACCTTTGTAGAATATTGGGACCTTACCCACACCGTATGGGCGAGGACCATTGAGGCCAAGCTCAGCTGTCACCTCAACCATAACATCATCGTCTAGGTTTGCCACTAGGCCGTTGTTCTCAAGGATCACTACAAACTTACGTTTTTGGTTATACGCAATAGACTCTGCTACTTCAACGATCATATCGCCGTGCGCATCGTTATGTACCACGTTTGATGTTTTAGTTGTACCATCGATAACAGCTTGACGACACTCTTCAAATACACGCTTTTCACGACCATTCATTACTTCGTTGGCACGCGTAAATTCAGGATTCAGTTTAGATAGCTTGTATTCTGGGTATAGGTAGTATTGTAGGTACGTGTTTGGCAAATAGTCTGGGAAGTCACGTAGCATATCAGCAACCCCTGCGTAAGTGTCTAACCAAGATTGATCACGCTGCTCTGCATCAACAGGAATAAAGCCATTCTCTGCGATGTACGCTTTCAGTTTAGGTGCAAGATCTTCACCTTGTTGATTGTATAGGTGAGTAAACCAGCCAAAGTGGTTCAGACCAAAATACACAGGATCAAAATCATTTGGCTCAACATTTAATAGGCGGCCGTATGAACGAAGCAGGTTCACTGGTTGGTCACAGATATTTAGGATTCTATCATCATGTGGGAAGCGTTTTTTTAGGGCGTCGGCTACGATTGCCGCTGGGTTGGTGTAGTTTAAGATCCAAGCTTGTGGTGAGCGTTCACGTACATCTTCAACCATTTGGATCATATCACCAATCGAGCGCATACCATAAGCAAAGCCACCAGGACCACAGGTTTCTTGCCCGATAATGCCTAGAGATAACGGGATCTTTTCGTCTTTTTCACGCATTTCATAACCGCCAGTACGCATTTGACAAAGTACGAAGTCGACATCTTTGTACGCGACGTTTACATCAGTCGTGTATTCAAGATCTAGTTCTGGGTAATCTTCAGAAAAAAGTAGCTTGGCGTATTCACCGATAGTTTCTTGGCGCTCAGCGTTTACATCAAACATCACTACACGGCTTAATGGGAAAGTACCTTTACGTTTACATAGAGCTTTTAATAGACCTGGGGTCCAAGTTGAACCACCACCTACAAGTACAATATTGAATGCTTTTTTCATCTTACTTCTACCTTAAATTAAATCTGAGAAATTGCCCCTGTCACACAGGGACGATAATTAAAATGGATTAAATGGCGAGTGCATTTTTCACATTATTGGCGATGCTTTCCACTTGTGGGCCGTAGATAACTTGTACGTCCACATCACTTACACTCTTAACACCTGAGGCGCCAGTTGTTTTTAGAGAATTATCTTTAACTTTGCTGATGTCGTTCACTTTGACACGTAAACGAGTAAAGCAATTATCAACTAGCTGGATGTTGCTTGAACCACCTAAACCTTCGATGATTCGTATTGCTTGTTCTGAAGTATTGCCAACCGCTTCCGAGCTAGTTTCTTCTTGTTCACGACCTGGTGTCGCCACATTGAAGCGAGTGATCACCGTGCGGAACACAAAGTAGTAGATTGGAAAATAACAAGCACCGAGTAGTACTGCGAACCACCAGTGAGTTTGCGCACCGCCAAGAACACCGAATACAAATAGGTCAATGACACCACCTTGCATGTTACCTATCATCACACCCAAGACATGCATCAAGGCAAAAGATAAACCCGTCATGATGGCGTGAAAGATAAACAGAAGTGGGCTAACAAAGATAAAGCTGAACTCCAATGGCTCGGTGATACCTGTTGTGAAGGAAGCTAGAGCACCTGCGATAACCAGTGCTTTTACACGTGTTTTGTGTTCATCACGGGCGCAGTGGTACATTGCAAGCGCGGCACCTGGTAGAGCGAACATCATCACTGGGATCTTACCTTGCGCAAGGAAGCGAGTAGCTTCTCTGACAATCTCGTTGTCAATGCTGCTAGGGTGAGTTAGAGCATAATTAAAAATGCTCAGTGCACCAACAACGCTTTCTCCATCTACATTGGCAATACCACCGATAGGCGTAAAGCGTATCGTTTCATTCAAGATATGGTGTAAGCCAGTAGGAATTAGAAGGCGCTCAGAAAAGGCAAACAGGAAAGTACCAAAACTGCCTGATTGACCAATGAACTCACCAATTTTTGCAATTGCTGAACCAATGGTTGGCCAAATTAGCGATATTGAAACACCAACAAGAGGTAGGACAAGGACGGTAATTATTGGCACAAAGCGACGACCACCAAAGAAGTTAATCGCAGTCGGTAACACAATGGTGTAAAAACGGTTGTGCAGAGCAACAGTCACAAGGCCTGCAATCACACCACCGAGTACGCTCATGTGGTAAGAAAAGATACCTAACGTGTTACCAAATTCAGCGGCAAACATCATCGCTGCCGTCTTATCTATGCCTTGCGAGACAAGGTAAGCAACCGATGTTGTTTCTGCTGTTAATCCTTGAGCAAGAAGTGAGTAGTTCACACCTACATGCATTGAGATAAAACCAATAATTGCTGCAAATGCTGCGGTTGGTTTTTCTTGTTTTGCTAAACCGATAGCTGCGGCGACCGCAAAGAAGAGTGGTAGGTTGTCGAATAGTGAGCCGGCAATCTTTCGGATAAACCCAAGTATCAACTGAACAGCTTCAAGTTGGTTGAATGATTGTCCAGTTATATTTGGGTTTTGTAGGGCTGCGGCTAAACCAAGGAAAATACCCGCGGCTGCGATAACCGAAATCGGCGTCATCAGCGCTTTTCCTAGGTCTTGTAGTTTAGAACCTAAGTGTTTCATTGAGTTATATCTCCTTACCATCACTGTTGTTATTGTGGAGGCGATTAAATCACCACCAGGTATAGTTGTCTATACAGCTGTGCTTTTTTTGAGAGATTAATCACTAACCATTTATCATGTGCAGCCAATTCCGAAATGAGCTAACTGTAATCAACACTCTCATTCATAGTGGTTGTCTAGTTGTATACTCGAGCTCTGCAAGGTAAAATAAGCTGTCTTCAAACAAGGGGAAATGCATGATAAACAAAGAATCTCATGTTCCTATCTATCTACAAATAGAGCGCATTCTTACGCAACAGATTGAGCAAGGAGTCTTACATTCTGGAGATTCCATTCCATCAGAAACTGTCCTCGCTGCGCAATATCAAGTGTCACGAATGACAGCACGAAAAGCGGTCGACTATTTAGTCCGACAAGGTGTGGTTGAAAGGCAGCGTGGGCGCGGTACATTTATTTGTCAGCCAACCCAAGAGCTTAAGGTGGCTTTACCATTGGATAAGCACTTAACCTCTAGTGAAGTTGCAACCTCGCTTAATTCTCCTATTAGTAACAAGCTGCTGCATCTCGAGAAGGTTGAAGCACCTGCTCATATTGTCCAAGAGCTTAGTTTAGAGCCAGGTAGCTGGGTTTGGTATATGAAGCGGTTACGTTTGGTGGGGGAGATTCCTTTTGTATTTGAATCTTCTTATATGCTCGCGGAACCGATGTTTGCCGATTTAGAATCACACCATTTAAATAGCTCTAAATACAACTACCTTAACGAAAAAGGGCAAAAAGTAGGCGGTAGTCAAAAACGTATTCGCGCCGAACTGCCATCAGAAGAAGTCCGCACGCTATTGGGATTGAAACGAGATGAGCCAGTATTGTGTGCTCATAGCATTGCGCGCCTAGAATCAGGCCAGGTTTTTGAAGCCTCCGATGTCTATTATAATCAAGAGCACTATACATTTACTTTAGAAGCAACAAGATTGTAATGGTCAAATAAACTTGGAGACTTCTTTAGGCACTTTTTCTTAGTTTTGTTTCATATTCTACTGGTGAGATGGTTCCTAACTTATAGTGTCGCCGTTTCTGATTATAAAACGGTTCGATGTAATCGATAATATCAACCATTGCCTCACTCCTTGTCTGATAACGACGATAGTTAATTCGCTCTGATTTTAAGCTACGAAAAAAGCGTTCAGTAACGGCATTATCTAAATAGTTTCCTGCTCGACTCATACTTGAGACTAAACCATATTCATTTAATGAACGCTGAAATGCCTCACTCGTATATTGCACATCCTGATCTGAATGGAATAACACGCCAGCAGTTGGCTGCCTTTTACTTATGGCTGAACGTAATGCGCGTGTTGTTAGTTCACTGTTGGGTTTGTCCGAGAATGCCCAGCTGATCACCTTGCGTGAGCATAAATCCATAATCACCGCTAAGTACAACCAACCTTGCTGTGTGCGAATATAGGTAATATTGCCAGACCAAAACTTGTTTAAGCTTTGAGGATTAGACTGCCGATTTAAGTGAATAGGTGCAATAACCGAAGGCTTACCGCCTACAGGATATTTATGCTGCTTAGGTCGTTTAGCAACTAGTCCCAATCGCTTCATAGACGTACGAACACGATGAAGGCCAATATCAAAGCCTAATGCTTGTAACTCATCATGCATACAGACTTTGCCATAAGTTGCATCCATATCAACATGAATTTGCTTCATCGCTGCACCAAGCTTAACATGCTCAGCACAAATAGGCTTTGGTTTGGCTCGGTGATAAAATGAGCTAAACGGTATCGATAAACAACGGCATATCTGCTGAACCTTACTTCCCGCCTTTTTCAGCTTGGCAGCTACTTGCTGCCGTTGTTCATTTTCATAGCGAAAAAGGCTGAAGCTTTTTTTAACAGTGCGTTATCACTTTTTAGCTGCTTTACTTGTTTTTCTAGTTCTTGGATGCGGATTTGCTCAGGTGTTAGTGCACTGGCTTTAGGCGTAACACCACTTTGTTCTTTTCGATATTGGCTTACCCAGCGCTGAATTGACGATAATCCAACGTTCATCGCTGCGGCTGCATCTTTGTGTTTGTAACCAGGAACAATTACTAGCTCAGCACACTCACGTTTAAATCCTGCTGCTAAGTTTTTCTTTGGCATTTTGACCTCGTTAGTTAAATAAATTTTACCTCTAACGAAGTCTCTAGTTAAATCATACCGTTACACCCACGCTTCGTCAGGAATTCTTGCTCTGTTACTTATGGCTTTCCGTCTATTTGCAATTGCTTTTGTGTTGACTAGTGCTGCCAACCAATCTTTTTCTTCAAAAGGTGCTATTTTAGTAAGTAGGCGGCTGATAGTTTTGGTTGATAAGCTATATTTTTTTGAGATACAGTATCGGTTGCTTGGTCTTTCTTTAGCCCCGCTCTTTTAAGCACATGCCAGCAACGAACAACTCGCAAATCATGTTCCGCTTTGTGTTGAGCCTTTTCTCCAGCCTGCTCCCATTTTTGCCACAAAGTTCTAGCGCAGTAGTCAGTCTCATTTCTTGGTATACCAAGAGGCTCACCATCAACAAGAATCACTCCTATTTTCTTGAATAGCGCTTGATGACAACTCATAGGTAAGAACTCAAAGCAATACTCTTTACCACCACCTTTGCCTTGCTTTGCTCTGAACTACCACCCCTCCCGCTTTGCCATTGCTGTAAGCCCTTGCCGTGAAGAAGGGAGCCCTGGCAAGCCGACTAACTCCGATGCAGAAAAGTACCTCATTTAACGCTCCCAACTACGCCCTTGTAACGGCTCGGCCAGATTGTCTGTGCCTCAACACCTATGGCATCAGCAATGATCTTTTCTCCTTTGGGCCAGCATGCTCTAACGGCATTTCTAAGAGTTGCTTTACCAAGCCCATTAGCAACGCCCAGCGTTGCATAGTTCCAACCTGATGCTTTTAAAGCTGCCAAAATGTATTCGCTTCTCCAGTTTCCATTATTGTCTGTCATTGGAGGCAAGCTTTTTTCATTCATATAAACCACCTATAATATTTTCACTTCCCGTGGTTACTCGAAAGAGTCACCGCGTCTCTAAAGATTAGCTTGACCAAATTGATTCATCAGGCTCTATAGAGTTTTACTGGCGCTTTCAGGTTTATTTGGAGCTAAAGGGCAGATATCTTACAGCTAATCCCTGTAATATTAATAGGTTTAATGAGATATGAATGACAAAAATCTAACTGGAAACCGACTTTCAGGTTTGGAGTGGCAACTCGAAAGAGCCTGCACGATACAAAAGAGGATTGAGTTCTTAGCTAATTGCGAGGGAAGCGTCGCCGGTTTTTCAAAAAAAGTTGGAATATCGGTATCTGGTTTAAAGCGATATTTGCAAGGAGGGGAGCCTACGGCATCAAAAATCATTCAAATATCAAACGCCCTTGGTATAAGTGCAACATGGCTTCTAACAGGCCAAGGTAAGCTGTCTGATACGGCACCATCACACTTAAGTAATGGTTATATGATTGCGGCTCTTTGCCCCGATAGACAAGATATTAAGAGTGAGCTTGACCAAAGAAAGGTTAAGGTTTACGACACAATTGCTAGTCGATGGTAAACACTCAGAGAAGCCCTCTCGATGTACCCTAGGTATACCCGTGAAGCATTGATGACAAATAACGATATTTACTATAACGACAACTTCTCCGATGAAGCTTTTGAAGAAATAGTGAAAGACCTATCCTATTCATTCTCAACAACTTTTCACCCCATTCTTCTGTATGAAAAAGATGGAGAACATGGAACGGACACCGTTTACCCAGACTCTAAAACAGGAGCTGCTGAACTTGCCATTAGCAGGCACGTTCTTTCAACCAAACACTTAAAAGGTGGCGGGCTGGCGACCATATCAATGACAGGTGACTCAATGGAGCCAACTCTAAGTGATGGCGATATTGTTGTTATTGACAGGAGTGACACATCTCCAACAGATGGCAACCTATATGCTCTATCGAGTATGGGAGAAACACACGTTAAGCGATTCCAGAATGCACTGGGTGTTTGGAACCTGATCAGCGATAACTCTTTATATGGGACCATATCCTTAACGAAGCAAGATCAAGCAGACATAGAGATTGTTGGGCGAGTTGTATTTGTAGGTCGGTATTATACTCAGCCTCCTAAAAGTTAATTTGAAGCTTTTTTAAAGACCAATTTTAAATTAACAATTATCCTCACTTTGTCGGATCCAAAAACTTAGAAACTAATGTTTTTGGACACTTGGGGGGGGGGGCACGCAAATGAAGCCCCGCGCGTCCCTCTACACCCCGTAATCTCTGGCTCCGTCCCACTTAATCCCAATAAATTCCGCATAATCCCGTATTGGACAGTTTGGGAGTTCCTATACAGTCTGTTTGGTTAGTTAAAAGTCTCACTCTAGAGTATCAGGTTATGTATAGGTCAGTAGGTTGTACAGTATTGGTGGTACGGATAAGCTAACTAAAATCAAACACCAGTTTCTGCTATCCTTGAGTATTAAGCGAGTGGGGTGATGCCTTTTGTGCTTGCAGCTACGGATTACGCCCTGCATATATTGATATTTAATAGAATATATTCGTTATATATGGAGTAGATGCTTGGTTAATTTGATAGATGGCTGTAACTTTTATTAACGAAAATATGATGTAACGTAACGGTGCGTCCTACTAAATGTTTAGAGTGTTCATCTACAGGTTTTGCAATATACATTTTAAAGATGATAGGAAGTAATCATTTTCTTTGCGATTTCTAATTGTGATCCGTGCTTTATCTGTGATTCCGTATTTTGATAAAGGCATTATAAATATATTATGTTCAGCTAGTGATAAGCCTATATTTTTTAGTTTATTTCCAAAGTTTACTAAAATAAAATTTGAATCTGTAGTTTGCACGCTAAATCCTAAGCTTTCTATTTGGCCAGCTAAATATTCGGTTTCTGAATCCATTAGTAGCCTTGCCTTCTTGGCTCCTTTTTCTAACACTTCTAAAGCGGCTCTGACTGAACTGTTAGGCAACGAAAAAGGTAGCAAACAATTATTAACTCTTTCTACAATATCATTGCTACAAATAGCGTACCCTATAGGGGAGCCAGCTAGACCAAAAGCCTTAGAGAAAGTTTTGAAGATTACTACATTGGAACTAGAGCTTATCATTTGCTGAATGTGTTGACTTGAAATTTCATAGCGAAAGTCAAGAGATGCGAGGTCTACTAACTTAACTACTTCCTGAGGTAGTTTAGCGAGCACTTTGACAAGGCTTGAAGGTGGAACGGAGTAGCCTGTTGGATTGTTGGGAGTATCGATCCAAAATATATCAAACGAAGCATCATCAAAGTTAAATGAATTAAAAAGCATAGGGTCAACAAACTTCTGCTTTATTCCAAAATGCTTCATGATCTTGCGCGGTAGTTCGTATGCGCCTTTGAGCATCAAACAACTTTTGTGAGTTCTCGATAATTCATGCAAAAAGCTTTTAATTAGTAGTGTCGATCCTGGACTTAAACTGATTGATCTGTCTGGTACCGATAGAAGTTCCGAGAGCTTTGCTTTTAGTTGTGTGTCTAATGAAGGGTAAGTCACAAAATCTTTTTCGCATAAAGCAAAGTTCATAGTAGTGATAGTGAAGGGAAGCGTATTGTTCAGCATGTTAGCTTTACAGATCATTCAAGTAACTCCTTAATGAATTTTTGAAAATTTCATTGTGTTCAGAAGACTTTATAGTCAAACGAATCCAGCCATCTTTACCTAAATCTATGTAAGGCAGTACCTTTATTTGGTAATTGTGATATGCGAACTTACAAAAGTCGATTTGCATGCTTCCCATATAAAACAGAACAAAATTTGCCTCTGATTTTAAATGTAATATGCCTAATTCGTCTAAAAATCTATAGATTTTTATCTTTTCAATATCAATCAGTTTTTTTAGAGTTGTGATTAAACTAGGAATCTCCATTATTCTAATCGCGATGGCTAAAGATATGGAAGAAATACCGGCGTATGGAGTCAGATGTGGGGTTGTTAACAAGCATTCATCATGCCTTAATTGATACCCAAGTCTAATTCCCGCTAATCCGTAAGCTTTAGAAAAAGTTCGTATTACTACTACGTTAGTATGTTCAGAAAATAACTTTTCTGCAAAGGTTGCTGCATTGTTTGCTGCGAACTCAATATATGCTTCGTCAATTAAAACCAATGTATTAGAAGAAATGTTTATCAGTAAGTTACGCATATCTTCTAAACTAAAAAGTTGACCTGTTGGATTATTAGGGTTGCACAAGATTACAAGTTTAGTACGTGTGCTGGAAGCCTCTGCGTAAGACAAAATGTTGTCCTCTCCTAAGTCAGAGGGAACACTAACAATTCTGGCACCTATATGATTTAGTATCTGTTCGTAAAGAAAAAAAGTGTTACTTGACAAAACAACTTCGTCATCTGACCTAATATTCTCGACTAAAAAAGACCTAATTGCCTCGCTTCCCCCAGGAAAAAGCATAGCGTTTACTCGAAGATGTTGAAAGGAGTTGAGTATCATACTTTCTAATTTTCTTGCTAACCCAAAAGGATATTCATTCAAATAAAGCTCGTCAATATTTATGTCACTTATGATACTTGATATGTCAAGTGCCTCACTACAGTTGCTTGAGAAGTCCAAAATCCTACTTTTATCTTGACGTACTAACATACATTAATTCCCCTAAGCAACAAATTTGGAGAGTAGAAGTCACTTTCAAAATTTGAACATACGTTGTCTCCCAAAAACTCGAGTTCGGAGAGTAACTTAAAGAAGTTACCTGATATCGGCTCATTAAAGAAAGTAGACAACTCAACTCCACCACAAACAACAAACCCGCTTCCCCTAACTCTAAATTCTCCTGTTAACAAATTACAAGAAGAGGACGAAGCCAGTATTTGATTAATAAAAAGATATCGATCGGGTTGTGAGCAATATGTAGAGTAAAGGTTACGCTTGATAAAGCCATTTCTTGGCGTTTTCTTCAAATAACCATTTGAAAAAGATGCGCTTAGTCGTTGAAAGGTGGAAGTGTTTATTCTGCCATTTTTTATAACATAGACATCGGTTAATTTCCTGCCTGTTATATCAAACAAAGGCTTCGTGAAGTTGCCATCACTGGAATCGACGAAATCAACTCTAAAGGGAGGCTGTTTTCCAATAACCTTAGTTAAAGCATCTCGTTTAGATTGTGGCAGTGTATAAAGACGCTCTATGAACTTTGAAAAAAGTTCATCTAGACAGTCACAAGAGAAAAGTACGTCATACGTACCAACTTCAAGACTATCTGCCTTAGAGTAATCAACTGCGATGTTGATGCATGAGGAAGTCAACCCATCTATATCTAAACTCTTTATTGTAGTTGCGGAACTCCCACCTAAGTAATAACTAGAGTTAACTGAACTACGTAGTAATCCTTGTAGAAAAAAATGTTCATACGTGTGGCTGCCTACTGAACCAAAGCTATTTTCCAAATGAGTTGTTACCTGAGAATATGTAGCTTTTGAATTATCTAAATAGCATTTACTAAGTGAGTTGCCAAAGTTGCTAACAAAGTCCAAAAGGATATTTGTAACATCGCATAGTTCGACACTAGATATATCAGTATATTCCTTGTTAGTCCTTCCATAATCTGAAATTTCGTAAGGAAATATGCTATTGCCGCTATTCAGTTGATCAAGCGCAAAATTTACAGAAGACTTTATTATATGAATATCACCAGCGTCAAAGCTAACGCAAGATTTTTTGCCATTAAGTTGCAATATCAAAATGCCATTTTTCTTAATAATTGACTTTGACAATGAGCAACTACCAAACTCCGCAATGAACAATTTTTCTTTGGTAAGATAAAGGGAGTATTTTAAAGATTTATTAGCGATCTCACTATTGATAACATCAGAGGTCATCTCAAAAAAATTGCATGTCATACATACTCAACTTTTAATGAATCATACTTTATGGTTGGCTGACCAACAGAAGTGAGTATAGTGCCGCTGATCCCATGGCACATACCAAACTTCCACTTTAAATCATTCCCAATCATTCCTATATTTGATGTGATATCAAACAACTTCCCGCTAATTCTTAGATTACAAATTCTTTTAGTAACGACTCCCTTTTCGATAAGATATGAGTTATAGCCTATCGCTGAGTAATCGCCAGAAATTGGGTTATACTCGCCATTAGAGACGTCGCCTATGTATACACCGAATTCAACTGTTCCTATAATTTCTGATTTGCTAAACTCTCCCGTTGCAACGAAAGTGCTTCCCATTCTTGGAGACGAAGGATGCAAATAAGAAGAGCGTCTTCCTGATGCTGTATATGGTAAATTGAACTTCGCGGAGGAGTATCTATCTGTTAAATATGATTTGAGGCGGCCGTTTTTTACTAATGTCCTTTGAGATATCTTTGCAATAGGGACTTTTTCTTCGTGAACACAAAATCCCTTCTCGATATCACAGTCGTTGATACTGAGTGTGTTAGGACCAATAATCTTGCCCATTGACATTTTTGTTGATTCAGAAACTCCCATGGATAAGTTGTACTCTAGAGGGTGCCCAATAGACTCGTGAAATATTGTAGCGCCAGATCCAGGCCCGATGACGACTGGGTAACCTTCAATGTTTGGCCTACTTGCAGTTTGCGGTGAACTCCGGAGAAAACACACTCGACGTGCCTGCTCCATGGTTAGCTTATCTACCTTATCTATATCAAAACTTGGTATACAATACCTTATACTATTATAAGTGCTCTTTAGAGATATACGATACTTAAAAATAACGTTGATATAGTTTAAATTACTTATTCTGGATTCTTCATTGTTATATGTTTCAACATAATAATCAGATACAAAGTCTACAAATAGCCGACAACTCGGCTCGATACCAAAGCAAAGAATATCTTTTATCCTAGATGCTATTTCGATTAGGCTTTTGTTGCAATGAGGAGAGTTAACTACTTGCTGGCTTTTGTAGCTGCCAAAGGAAAATTTACTAATACCTAATGCACTGATGTTGCGTTTTATAGAATCAGCATCTGTATCGTTAGCAGCTGAATGAAACAGATTGCCTTTTTGTAGTGCCGTAACACTAGCCCCTTTGCGAATAGAATGATGCTTAACAAAAAAATTTTTTCCATCAAAAACTATCGAAGAAGAACTTGTAGCTTGGACAAAAACGTCCGACAGTATGTTAGTATTATATTCCATGATTTTGCTTCTCTCATTCCAAAATAAAAGAAATTAACTGAGAGATTAATGTCGCCTCATTTTTGGTCTTACTATCAACCGCATTTCTTGGGCATCCAAATTCCATTATGTCAAACCCTATAATATTTGCTTTGCTTTTAATATAAGAGACTATTTTTACTAACAAATGTAGATCTATTCCAGAAACGCTAGGCATTGGTGTACACGAAATGTAACATGCGTTGATAGAATCAACGTCGATGCTCAAATATATATCTTCTCCTTCTATCAATAGTTCATCTAAAACTTTACATCCATTTACCATCAAATCAAATGACGATACTTGTGTACCCATTTCGCCTAGATATCTCTTTACATCGTAAATGTTACCGAGCTCAGTACATTGAAAGTGATCTATCCCAAGATGTAGAAACTCGATGCTAGGTATATTGTAACTCAAGTGAGAAACGAAGTTGCTATGATTAATCTCTTGCAATTTAGTAGGCTTTCCGTTTGAATAATCTCCTTTTAACTGAGTATCCAAATGACTATCTATGTGAATATATTTAAAGCCTTTGTTTCTTCGTTCATATGTATCGGCTACATTTGCATAAGTTAGCGAGTGATCCCCCCCCAACATAACTCTAACGGCATTGCTAGGTAGTTCTTTCAAACGACAATAGAGCTCTTCCACTGCGCTTGAAGAAGTATTTGATGTAAGGTGAATGTTTCCTATATCAACAACCCGATTGTTCTCAAATATTTGACTGTATTCCCTAGACATCGTAAACACTGAACTAGGGTTACCATCTCGCCAGCAAAGACTCTTTGAAGCTGCTCTTATCAAATTTGGCCCATTCATTGATTGGCCTGGATAAGTACCACCCACATCTGAAGCAACTCCAAATAGAATATATTTTGAATTGGTACTAACAGTATCATTGCTGATCTCTAATCGCGCAAACCCTGTGGAGGATCTCGGGTTACGTGTTCTATCAGAGTTAGTAGACATCTCGCCCCTCTGCATTACCTGTTTCAATTAACGTAGGTCTAACACTTTTATAATCTTTAGCGAACAAGTAATAGTTGATTACTAATGCTAATTCAGCAATTACAACAATCAAGATGAAATCTAGAGAAAGCCATCCCACCAACAAAATAAGAGGAATACAGAACAAGTAATACGTGGCTGATGAAAACTTAGAAACGCTAGAGTGCCTGTCTATAACTATTAGCGCTTGCGAAGCAAAATGTTGCGCCAAATAGAATGGGAAAAACAAAGCCTGTGTCAATACAACCAGGAAAAATGCTTGCGCGGAGAACTCGCTATCATTTACAAAAAAGAGACAATATAGCGCCGAAAATATTACTACTAATAAGATTATAGGAAGACAGAAGCAGAGAGAGTTGTAATAAAATCTTTTTAAAAAGTTAACTCTGGAATCATAGTCTTTAGTTGTTGAGGAATAACGAGAAAAGTAGTGTAGTAATGCGTCACAAAATCCTTGAGGAAGTCTATAAAACGTCGACATTACACGAAAAGCCAATACTATACTCGGTAACAAGTTCATGTTGATTTTAGCTAAAACCAGTAGTGCTACTATTGAAACTAAATAATCTGACAAGTTCCAGAAGCTTATGCTGGCGCTTGCTCCAACCATTTCCTTTAGTTGATGTATACTTCTATTTTTCCTATTGTCTATTTTTACAAGTTTTTTACTACAAATCACTGCAGCTAAAGAAGTTATCCCTACAGTAATAAATGATGACAATGCTATTAACTCTTCGGGAGACAAGAGATTATCGGAAAATAATTCACTATATAGCAAAATATAATTTAAAGTTGCGTTCAAAATAGCGCCTGCAATCAAAAGTTTTACAGTAAGTGATTTTTCGCCAACTATTCTAAGTACAGAAAGAGTTACAAGAAGTGGAAAATGGAAAAACATTCCCAATGCTCTTATGCTTAAATATGAAGAAACGCCATTTACCATGCCATAATCGTAACCAAAGTGGTCTAGAAACACAGGCACAAATGCAGTAATGGTAAGGCAAATAAACCACCAGATGAGCAAATTTAATATTGTATAAATAAGGAGCGAATAGCTAATGCTGTCGAAATTGTTTTGCTTTGAATACTTGGATGTGAATATGTCTACAGCTCCAATCCCTAGAACTAATAAAGCAAGATAAATAGTTTCTCCTAGGCCTACATTTGAAACATATTCTATTCCAAGAGGCGCGACCATAAGTATGTCGGTCAAACCATAAGAGATTGATATAAATCCGCTCATGGTCATAGTCAGCGCAAAACTGTATACGCCTTTAATACTTTTCATAAATCTAGTTCTATCACTCCACAAACTAATCAAAAATTAACTGTTGAACTTAGCACAAGGCGCTAAGTTCAACCTAGTTTACTATTATGACAATAACTCTTTCACTGTAATGTTTGACGGATCATTGTTAGTAATATGAGTAAAACATGCTTCTGCTAAATCATTTCTATTCATTTTTCTATGAACTTTACCTAAAATGAAAAGGTTGTACATTAAATAAGGAGGTCCAATCTTAATGGCCATATTTATATGTTCTAATGCTTTTTCATAATCACCCTTTTCATAATACACCTCTGAAGCTTCACTATGTGATGGTGACCAATGTGGATCTAGGTTTATAAGATCTTCGATTGCATTTTCCGCTCTTTCAAAATCTTTTGAAAGGTATATGCATTCTTTGATCGTGGACTCATAATATGTTTTAAGTAGGTTGATACTCTCTAGACTGCTATTTTTGCTCAGTGAGTCCAATGCAAATGATTTAGCACTTTCCATCATACGTCTGGTTTCGACGAGGTCATTATTTGCAGCAGGTACCATTGCAAATGCTCTGTACCAAGATGACTTACTTTCTGTAGATAGATGACTATTAGTGAAAACATCATTTGCTAGAGAGGTAGCTATTCTATAATATTTTTCGCTAATTGGATTGAAACTAGTGTACTTATACTTGCAATACCAAACCACAATTTGAGCACATACGTTAGCGACGGCGTCAGGTTTAATTCTTCTAGTAGAAGCAATGCATAATAACGACTCAACAGCTGAAGAAACACTTTCATAATTCGAGGTTCTGTTAGCGTTCAGAAATTTGATGAAGTTTAATTCGACTTTAACTCCATCATTATTAAGTTCGTCATTTTCAGACACGGTTTTAAGTATTTCATCAGATAGTTTAAACCGACTCATAGATGAAAGTTTAGCTGCGACATTTATCTTATAAATATCATTTCTTTTTTCGCAGTTTAAGATTTCACTCTTTAACTGTGTTGCGCGTTTTGTAGCAACAAAGCTTAAGTCGAGTACTGATTCAAGATCCAAGTTATTGTATAAGCAAATTTCTTTTAATACACTAGGTTCAAACACTTGACCAATAGGTAATCCTAATCGGGACATATCATGTTCATCCAAAGATTTTTCACAAACCTTAGTGAAGATAGACTTCTCTAAACTTCCACAATCTATGTTAATCAGCATATTTGAAAATTCATTATTTGTAGTCAGGGTATGCTTCATATTTTTCCTCCTCAAAAATGTATGAGTACACGTATCCATCATATGATGATGCATACATTTTCCCATTGTTAGTAATGTTTAAGCTTTGATTTAATTTAGTCGATTGGTTGGGTAAGCCAATGGTCTGCATACTTTCCCAAATAAAACTACCATCTTCATAAGACAAGCAAATGGCATTGCCACGATCTGTTATAAAAACGAAGTCGCCAGCAGGTGTTGAGGTTACAGAACCATGATCTAGCCCCGCTCCAACGTTGACTCTCCATTTGGCAGACAGTTCATTCAAGTCAATGCACAGTAAATTGCCACTAAGATCACCAACGCAACAAGACATATTAGATAATCCAGGGCTATTGACGATCCTACCCTGCAAGTCTTCAATCATTAGGGTTTTTCCTAGATCATAATCAAAGACGACAACTTTGCCATTTACACAAGGCGCAACTCCCCTTTTTGATCTAAAGCATAAAGCGGGTGTAGCCCTAATCATTGCTGGTAGTTCGATTTCCCATACTCGTATTCCTTTCTTTGTAAAGGCTGATATTTTGTTGCCATTAGCGGATAATATGGTTCCTTGGTCAGTGATGACTGGAGCAGCGTATGGATCTCTATTTGCAGCGAATGATTCCTGCGTCTTAAACCAAGGAGTGGGCAGATTAGCAACCCACAAAACATCTAACTTATCGATGCTAACGCAGTACAGTTTCCTTTCAAATGTGTTAAAGTAAGCAATAGTCTCTTCTTCGTTAGTGACTATGTTGTTGTAGATACATTTACCGTTCGCTATCCTGCTGATACGTTTTCCTTCGTAATCTAGAACAACTACCGTCCCATCAACATCACCAACTATGATCTGCTTTTTCTTGAAAAGCACTGTTGGAGTAGCGTATATTCTTGAGTTTAGCCTGTGACGCCATTTTATATCGCTCAGATCCTCAGAGTACATGTTAATAAAGCCATCGCTACCACAAATTATTACCCCTATGTTGCTGATGCAAACTGGAGTGGCACTAATTGGAACTGAAATTTTCATGTCTAGCTTTTTGCTGTAGTGCTGAACGTGACTAACATTTTCAACCATAGGTTCTGTTCTATAGTTATAACTAAGTGCCAAGATAGAGTTGTAGTCGCTTAGTAGTTTTGGATTGGTTCTCTGGCATGAGTCTAGTTTATTGCTAACAGTCATATGATATCTGCCAGTTTTATAAAGTTTAAGGAACGAACTCTTCCATAAGCTCTAGCTTTGCTATAGTCACAATTACATTCCGATTGCATTGAAGTAGCCAGTTCCAAGCATTCATGAAGAAGTTCACATTTTAGATAGCTAAGAGAAAGATTTAGCATGTCTTGCTCTATAAGACTGTTTTGAAATAAACTAATGGCTATCCACTCGAACATCATAGGTATAGTTTCTCTATCTTCTATTTCTATATCAGATGTTAAAACAATCCTATTTTTTGTTAAGTTTTCATAATGAAAGTTGAGGGCATGACCAACCTCATGGGCTAGAGAAACCATATTCTGTATACTAAAATAATCCTTGGTTGGGTCAAAGTTAATCATTATCAACACGTAGCTTTTTCCCTGGTTTGAAATATACTCCACGGGTAATGAAGAGTTTCGGTCGCCATGAACAACTCTTATTAATAATTTGTTTGATTTTATAGATATTTCTCTAATGCCAACGCTTATTAATGAAATCTCAACTTTGAATATTTCAAAAGTCACTTTTGATATTGTTTCAATTAGCTCTTCTAAGGGTAAGTCAGCTTTACTTTTTAATGTGATAAGCTCGTGTATCGACAGTTTTGAACGCCTAAGCACATGTTTTAGGTCCAAACTTATGCTTTTTAGCAAGGTCTTTACAAAATCTATATCTATCGGTGGTAGTCTAGCTCTATAGTCTCTCTGTATTATGTTTGACTTATAAAGTTTCTCTGCTGACTTTAGTTCGAAAATAGATTGGTGGCTAAAGTTACCTTCAAAAATTGATAAATATTCAAGTTCAAAGCAACGAGAAATATAAGCGTTCATGGACCAGTTATCGCTTATCTCGTGCTGATTATTGCACTTAACTCGCAGTTCCTGGCATAACCTTAAGCTGTCATTTACTGTCTTTGATACTGTAGGCATATACTTAAAAGGGCGTAATGATACGCCCTAATCTTTATTCAGAGTCAGCTTCTAGCTCATTCTCCAACGAAGAGCTCTCAATCTCTTCTTCCATAACTTCTTCATCAAAGAATAAGCCAGTGTCACTAATTCTGAAAAATGCTTGTTCTTTTTTAAATTGCTCGCTTTCAAATTTCATTTTGCTTCCTTAAATAATTTGATAAAAGTTACTGCCGACGGCGTAATTAATACTAACACTATTGATACGATGCGCAACAAGCCGGGGTAAATACTGGTCATCACTATGAATAATAAAAGAATGTTTTGTGTAAAAGAAATCTATTACCATCAGTGAAATGTTACAATTGGGTTTAAAATTCTGACTTTGCAGCATGCGAGAGGATAAATAACTGCAGTGAGGCTCTCGCGCAGATGAAGATGATACCTGTTGGTGCGAAAAATTTGATTTAAATATAATGTTTTTCTTGTCAATAAATGTCATTTGCCATGTAGCCTCAAGGCAATCAACAGTAGTTTGAAAAATTTCTGGTAATGATTTTGGTGTTTGAGGGCGGGAATCATCGGATACACGCGCAAAAGCGTTCTCGTACGAGAGCGAGGGTTAGCTGTAGTGACTGTCGAGCGTAATCCCTCCGACCAGAAACATCAGATATTTTTGGATAATATTGACTGCGAGCGAGCTGCCATTCAGCGAGAGCGAGTTCACAAGTACATATTCCCGGCCCACGTTAAATGAGAATTACAAATAGTGGACGCACGAGCTAAGCTTGATCGCAGAAAAATACTTAATCTACTCGAAGCGTTGTTGCCTAAATCTAATTGAACCATCTTGCCCATCTGCGATCTGAACGCTTGACTTTACAATCAGATCGCACCATGCGCACAGCCAAGGACAAAATTACTAACTGGATATAATATAACCACGCCTAAAGTCAAGGAGGTTCGCTAATTTTTTTTATGGACGATGTAGCTCTCAAGTAATGGTGCAACCAACACCCTTTTGGTCGTCGGGGTCGTAGCAATGCTTACAGTGACTCGGCCATCAGCACCACGCTCATGGTTAAGGGTGTGTTTAACTTACCTCTGCGGGCGCTCGAGGGGTTTATTAACTCGGTATTTCAGCTGATGGATGTTGGCCTCAAGTCGCCGGACTATAGTTGTATTAACAAGCGAGCTAAGACGGTAGAGGTCAACTACAGCCAGCGGTGTACGGGTGCTGCTAGGCATATAGTGATTGATACAAGAGGGTAGAAGACCTCCGGTGAAAGGGAATGAAAAGTCCGTAAGTGCAGTAAGGAGAAGCGGTGCAAGGTGCACTTGGCCTCTGATGCCGATACTCATGAGATAGTGAGCGCTGTAGCCTCGTTCGATAATGTGCAAGGTAATGAAGTACTCCCCACTCTCATTAATCCACTTCGTCGTAATGATGTAAAAGTTAGCTTCGCTTACTTCAGGACGAGCAAAACTCACAAGAAAATTCCCGTCCACTAGAATATTGTTACCGGTGCGGTTACTTTCTTATTTGGGTTTGTAATATCATCAACGTTTCATGTTGAGCTGTTTGGAAATAGTGTTTAGAGAATTTGCTTTAATTAGTTAAGAGTAACTTGGCTTAAAAGGCTGCCATGTTTGATAAGTGTTAGAGTACTCAAAATAACGGAAGTATCAAAGTTGGTTCTACTGATAAGCCTCAAATGTCCTTTCATACGCCACATTAAGCCTCGATTAAACAGATACTTAGTCAAGAGTGTTTGATTGCCTCGCCCCCTGATCAATGGGGGCTATATACTCTTACAGCGATAAACCATGTTTTCTCAAGGCATTGGCAACAGAGCGCTTTCCTCTCTCGTTTCGCAGTAGGTCGTCCAGTTTAGCGTGTTGGAATCTGAAGCACTCATAAGGCGAATTGCGAGCGAGGGCCTTCATACTGCTTCCTGAGTATCTAATTTCATCCAAAAGATTGGTAAGGCCTGAGAGCACCCGACACTTTTTATGGTAAAAATGTAACTTCACCATAAAAGGTAAAACCATGGCCAAAGGCACACGGTATTCAGCAGAATTCAAACAAGAAACCGTTAATCAAATAATTGTTCACGGTTACCCCGTTGCCGAGGTCGCTGAGCGCTATGGATGAGAATACGCACTATCGGAACATTTGTTGATTAGGGGCTCAGTAGAGCCCCTAATCAGTTATACTTTATCCCTGACTTGGAAAGTGGGGTGTGACGCTGCAGTAATATGGTCACTCCACCAGCGCATCATCGGACGGCGTTGTTCGATATACTGACTTCGGTTGTAGGCCGCTCGCACTTTGTTTCTTTCTCCGTGGGCTAATGCCGCTTCCACTAAGTCGCCATTGAAGGTGCCTTGTTCATTGAGTGTGGTACTGGCCAGTGCACGTAAACCATGAGAAACTAAACGTCCTTTGAATCCCATCCGCTTGATGGCCATGTTAGCCGTTTCACTACAACAATGGCGGGAGGCATCTTTATAGGAGGCAAAGACAAACTCACTAACCCCGTGACCGGTAATTTTTTTCATTTCGTGGAGTAAGGACAATGTCTGAGGGGTTAAAGGCACACTATGACTGCGCTTTTTTTTCATTCGAGGGGCCGGAATGACCCACAGGGCTTTCCCCCAGTCGATTTCATCCCAACAGGTGCCGGCTGCTTCACCGGGTCTCACCATAGTGTGTAACTGCCATTCAATTAAACAGCGGGTGGTAAATTGAATCTGAGCACGAGACAGAGCTTTCATTAGTTCAGGAAGCGCTTCAGGACGAAGGGTTTTCATATTCTCGACTTTGGGACGTAGGAACACATCTTTGATATCTGTCAGACAGTTAAATTTAACCCAGCCATGGTTACAGGCAAACTTCATCACCTCGTTAAGTCGCTGACAGAGTCGGCGAAGTACTTCCAAACTCCCCTTGTGTTCTAATGGCTTTAGGGTCTGAATTACCAACTGCGGAGTAATGTCAGTAATAGGTATATCCCCAATACTGGGAAAGACATGTAGGGCTAAAGAGCGCTCAATGGTCTTGATATGGTCGGCAGAAACTCGGTTTTGTTTGAGTTTTATCCACTCCAATGCCACTTTTTCAAGGGTATTGATTAACACGAGCTTTTGCTGAGCCTGTTGCTCGTCTCTATATTGTTTGGGATCTATGCCTTGAGCAAGAAGTTCATTAGCTTCAAAGCGCTTGTCACGTGCTAATTTAAGCGTGGTATAAGGATATGTGCCAAGGGTAAGATTAACGCGCTTCCCCAAAATGGGATGAGTATAGTTCAATAACCACGTTTTTGTGCCGGTAGGCTTGATGCGTAATCGCAGACCATAGCCATCGCTGAGAATGTATTCTTTCTCTTTACCCTTTGCATTTTTGATTTGGGATTCAGTTAGAGGTTTTACTTGTTTAGCCATTATTAGTACACCGTTCAATTCAGAATAATGACAATGTACCCATTAATGTACCATCAATTCTAAGCCCCAAAGCTTTCGTTTAAGCCGTAAACCGACGCAGAAGCTGGTTATCTTGAATTTCAGGTAAAAAAAAGACGTCCTAGGACGTCTTCATTTTAAGGTTTGGTGCCCGGAGGCGGAATCGAACCACCGACACGAGGATTTTCAATCCTCTGCTCTACCGACTGAGCTATCCGGGCGACGGGCGCTATTAAACGAATTTTGCCGGTTTAAGTCAACCGAAATCAGTAAAAAAAATGAAATAATTGAGCTTCGATTAAATGGCGCACAATAACTGGCAAAAGAATAAACAAAAAGGTGGCCTAAGCCACCTTTAGATAGTTTGGATACTTAAGTGATGGGTTTCACTGTTCTCTGTACTGGCAAAGGATAAATGCCGATTAGAGTGGGGCTAGTTAACGTGGTGAGCAAACTATTGGCTAGCAAATGGGTATATTTGTTGCCGTTCCCGAGTATTTTTCACTGTAATAAGTATATTTAATATAAAAGGGTGAGTGTTTGTCTATATTGCGTATTTTTAGATTTTGTTGGCAATGATTGTTGTGGTTTAGTTGTATTTAGGGTGAAATAAACCAAGATTGAAATGATGCTTAAATTTGGAGATAAGTGATGCGCCTTGATCGCACCGATAGAAAGATTTTAGATTTGATGCAGAACAATGGGCGAATTAGCAATTTAGAGTTAGCTGAGCAAGTTGGTTTATCTCCGTCACCATGTTCACGGCGGGTAAAAGCCTTGGAAGATGCCGGGCTCATTGCTAAACACGTAACCTTACTTAACGAAAAAAAACTCAACCTAAGCCTAACCGCTTATATTCATATCTCTATGGATAGGCATACCCCAGAGCGCTTCGAAAATTTTCAAAAAATTATTAGTGCCTATGAAGAAGTGATGGAGTGCGCATTAGTTACTGGCACCGATGCAGATTACCAGCTTAAAGTTGTGGTAAGAGATATGGAGCATTATCAGGCGTTTTTGTTGGGTAAACTAACTCGGATAGAAGGTGTTACTGGTGTGCGCTCTAGCTTTGTGTTGCAGCAGGTGTTTAGCCACACAGCCTTGCCTTTATCGCAGATAAAATAAAAGCGCCGATTGGCGCTTTAGTTGCTTAGGCTTGTTGGCGTTTTAAGAAGGCCTGGCGGCACCCTTCGTAGTTATCAATTAGCATGTCACTTTCGGCTTTTTCGTATGGAAGCAAGCTGCCCAGCACCATGCGTTTTTGACCTTTGCCGATAACTTTACCATCTTCGCTGATTGTAAATTTAAGCAAGGCTACGCCACGTTTACCATTGGGAATAAACTCACCGCCAACAAACTCTAAGTGTGGAGAGCGAGTTGGCAATTGCTCGAAATGTAGGCTCATGTTTTCGTAAATCACTAGTGGGCGCTTACGATTCAGCATTAAGCCTTGTTCTTCGAGTAGGGGGACTAATATGTGCGGAAAGTTACGCCCAGAGAAACGCACATAGTCAGCAATAATATCGCCAATAATCTCAGCATCTTTTAGGTTTTCACCGCTGCGTTCTAATTGCAGATATTCTTTGCCGTTGTTATCTACGAGTAAGCAGTGTTGTTCTTGTTGTTCAATACTTAGTGGTACGCCATCGGTGACCATGCCGGCAAAGGTAAATTGCATGTCTTGGCTTAAACCAAGCTCGTTTAGCATAACTGAGAATAACAAATCACCAGGAACACAGAAACGCGAAGAGTCTGCATCGTGAATGGCATTAAAGTCGTTGGCGACGCCTTTGGCAAAATCACAAGCTTGTTGTCTGCTAAATACAAACTGTTGATCTTCGCGACTAAAATATTGGTTTAAATTCATAACTCACTTTCTTTGCATGATGCGGCGAGCGGCGATTTTAGCAAATATTAATAGAAGGGTGGTCATATCAGTATAAAAAGTTTTTTTTATGTTTTTTCGAATGCAAATATTCTAGCCCCAAACTGGTGCTTTTTACTAAGCAACTCTTTTCACTGAACTAATCAATTTTATCCACAAGGGCACTCTTCTTTAAATTGATTTAATTATCAAAAAAGAGCTTTGCAAGCGATTAAATCTGCCCTACCTTTAAAGTGAGAAAAGAAAGATTGGTGGCTAAATAAAGCGTTTTTGCGTTTTGTTGATAAACCATAGGCACATGGAATGAGCGAGCAAGCTATGGCGAAAAAGTCACGCTATTGGGGAAGTATTGTACTAGGCGCAGTTATTGTTCTAGTAAGCGGCGCAACCACTTGGGTAGCGTTGTTTGATAAAGCTGCTCCTTCTTATCAGCTAAGCTTCATGTTCCATCGCCCTGATGGAATGACAACCGTGAATGTAGATTGTGAAAATCTGCACTATTCTATTCGTCAAACCTATCATAAGCAGGACAATGCTAGTGAAGCGGTGCAACAGCTGTCGATGTTGGTTTGCTCAGATATTTATGCGCTACTACAGCAAGTACCCAAGCAACTGGCTTCGCCATACTCGGGAGAACACCGTTCAGAAAAGCTGATACGTTGGACCCAAGGTGACAACGAGTGGCAGTGGCGTTGGCAGGATAAATACGACCCGTCATTACGTCCGGTATTTACTCAGCTGGATGATTTGATGCGCAGAATGCCTGACTCAGCCTTAGCGGGCGGAGCCAATATTAACCCTCAGTTCCGCTAGCCTTTACCAGCGACAAGGTTTGGCTGTCTAAACTACTAAGGTAGGGCAGTAAGGCGTTGGCAAGTTTCTCTGAATCGTGGCGTACTATGTCGCTGTCCTCATCAATTAAGTCGGCATAAATTAGCTGATATTTGTTACCAATAGCCTCTAGATCATCAACCGCTACTACTTGCGCGCGCTCCAGGTTGTAGCTAGCTATCATTTCGTCACTGGGTATATGGTTATTAACCACTACAGCATCTAGAGGTCGACCCAAATAGTGCTCTAAATCCGAAATGAAATGCTCTAAATTATAACCGTCCGTCTCACCAAACTTAGTCATAATGTTGCTTACATATACAAGCTTAGCTTTGCTGCGCTTAATGGCTTCCTTAACGCCCGGTACTAACAAATTAGGAATAATGCTGGTAAACAGATCGCCTGGGCCTAATACAATCGCCTCAACTGTGTTGATGCGCTCAATCACTGGTGGGTAAACTCGCACTTGTTCAGCGTGATGAGGAACTAAAAATACGTTGGCTATTTTTTCTCGTTGATCGCCGCGAGGCAAATCGATAGCACTCTCACCAAAAATACGTTCACCACTGGTAAGTTCCGCCACTAAGGTGGACTTATCAATGGTGACCGGCAAAATCTCACCTTCAACGTCGAGCATTTGCGCTAAGCCTTGAATACCCTCCGAAAAAGATCCGCTGTATTGCGAGAGCATGGTAAGTAGCATGTTACCGGCACTATGACCAGACAAACGCTTGCCTTTGGTAAAGCGTTTTAACAAAAGCTTACGGGCTAGTTCTCGATAGGGAGAGAGGGCTAATACACATTTAAGAATATCCCCTGGTGGCAAAATGCCGAGTTCATCACGCAGGCGGCCGGTGCTTCCGCCACTGTCGGTCATCGATACAATGGCGCTAATCGCTAGGTGATCTGCATCTCTAAGAGCCGATAACAATACAAAGTGACCGCTTCCGCCGCCAATGGTGGCAATTGATAATGGGCGTTGTGGGGAATTAGATCTCACTATCTACTCCGTGATGGTTATGCATTCCAATTAACTCGATTAAGCGCCACTAAAGCCTAAGCACTCTCACTAGCCTAATTGAGTTTAGTACACTAAACAAAGCCTCTTAGCTTAGCAATGATAATTCTGTCATGGTCTTGACATCAAAGCGTCACTTTTTGGTCAAATATGCCTTTTAGATTAGCCATAACAGGGATGATGTGGCGTAAGTAATGACAACAAAACAGATCTATCAGAGCCTATGGCTTTCAGATATTCACCTGGGTTGTAAAGATTGCAAGGCAGAAATGCTACTGCAGCTATTACAACAAACTAAAGCCAAGCGAATTTTTTTGGTGGGAGACATTGTTGATGTATGGGCGTTAAAGCGCCGGGTATATTGGCCAGAGTCTCATAACCAAGTGCTGCAATACTTGATGAGTTTGGCTAAATCTGGTTGTGAACTGGTGTACATTCCCGGCAATCATGACCAACTGTTTAAAGCTTATCACGGCATGGACCTCGCCGATGTGAAAGTGAGCAAACACTACCGCTATACCAGCATTACCGGTAAACAAATTTTGATGGTGCATGGTGATCAGTTCGACGAAGAAGTCTGTTTTGGCCGTTTTTACGCCAAGTTGGGCGATCACTTATACGACTTCTTATTATTTCTAAACCGCTCTTCGAGCAAAATTCGCCATGCGCTGGGTTATCCCTATTGGTCGTTGGCGGGGTATATCAAGTCTAAAATTGCCAAAGCCACTGAAGCTATCGCTCGTTATCGCCAAGCGGTGGTGAATGAAGCAGTACGCCAAGGAGTAGATGTGGTGATATGTGGTCACATTCATCACCCAGAGCTAAGTGAGCAACAGGGCGTTGTATATGCTAACGATGGTGATTGGATTGAAAACTGCACCTTATTGTGTGAAACCATGGATGGTCAGCTGCAATTACGCCGCTGGGATGATCGTTTGAAAACGACAGTAGAACTTGAATCGATTAACCTTGCTGAGCCTCAAGTACTAAGTGCTGAAAAAGTAGCTTAATTGGTTATTAAATTGGCAGTTGTGCGCGGATTAAAAATTTTTTCACTCTGGCCGTTGACAAGCACTGTGAAAATCCGTTTAATAGCGCTCGCTCGATACAGCGTATCAGCAGTACCAACAGTGTGCCGATTTAGCTCAGTTGGTAGAGCAACTGACTTGTAATCAGTAGGTCGCCAGTTCGACTCCGGCAATCGGCACCATCCTTTTAAAGCCTCGTCTAATGACGGGGCTTTTTCATTTCTAACGCTTGCTTGTTGGTTATTTGGCATTTTGCTTGGGCTAGTTTATTCTGCTTTTCTTCAAGAGTGTAAAGAGGAAGGCGCATGCTTAAAGCCCTTAAAGAGTTCTTACAGGCCACGCTAGAGACTAGCAGTGAGGGTGAGTTACCCAATGTAGAACTCGCAGCAACCACCCTACTAGTGCAATTAAGCCAGAGCGATAACCAACAAAGTAATGCCGAAAATGCGGTGATACTACGTAAAATAAAGCGGCTTTTTGAGCTAGATGACAAAGAAGCTGAGAATTTATTTTTGCAGGCGCAAACTCAAGCTAATCAAGCAATCTCGGTATTTGACTTCACCCGTCATGTTAAAGAGTTGGACTACCAATTGCGTTACCAGTTTACCGAAGCACTTTGGAAGGTGGCCTACGCAGACGGCGTTATCGATCCGCAAGAAGAGGCACTTATTCGCCAGGTGTCTGATCTAATCTACCTTAGCCATAGTGACTTTTTAAAAGCTAAAATGTCGGCTCAGCCTTCTGCTTAACGGCCCAGAGCGGCATTCAATCAAACCAAAAACTCATACTTAGTTATTGTTGGTATGAGTTTTTATAGAGTGTTAAAGCTCGCTGCGAGCTACGGTTTGATGAAGCTGCTCTGCCATGCCCTCTAATTGAGTGGCAATGCCGGTAAGTTGTTCGGTATTGTCTAATAATGCCGAACTGCTCTGTGAATTATGCTGACTAAAGCTCGACACCTCTGAGCTGGCATTAATTACTTCTGCTACGGTTTCTGCTTGTTGTTGCATTACCGCAGCCATCTGAGCCACTCCATCAGAAATATCCTGCACCAAGCCAATGATGCTATGCAGAATTTCACCGCTTTGCTCAACCACCTTATAACCTTGCTGAACGTCGGCAGAACAGGTTTCCAACAAACCACGAATTTGTTGGGTAGACTGGCTACTACGCTGGCTAAGCTCGCGAACTTGGTCGGCCACAACAGAAAAACCTCTGCCATGCTCACCCGCTCTAGCAGCCTCAATAGCAGCATTTAACGCTAACAAATTGGTTTTATTAGCAATGTCGCTAATCAAGTCGGTGACGCTGTTTATTTGCTGGTTACTACTAAGAATTTTTTGCATCGACTGTTCGGTTTGATTAATCGCCAGAGCGCTTTGTTCTGCATTGCCAGAAGCTTGTTGCGAGAGCGATAATAGTTGCGACGTTGAGTGATTAGCTTGCGCTAACACCTGTTCCATGTGCGCCAAATTTTGATTAATTTGAGAAATAGATTGATGCTGGTGGGCAGAGCTTTGGGCAATTTGAGCTGCTTTATTGTTCATCTGTTGTACGGTGTTCGACATATCGCTGGCAGAGCTAACCAATTGTGTAGAGCTATCACTAGCGTGTTCAACCACCTGTTGAAGTTGTAGTTTGGATTGCTCTGAAGCCTGCATCATATCTTGATTACTTAATTGCGCTTGCTTCGCTTGCTCAAAAGCTTGGTCGCGCAGCCCTAGCGCATAGTTTTGCCCTAGCCATAACAATATTAAAGGCAGTAAGAAACCAGAGAATAGCTCAATGGTCTTTGCACGCGCAGGTAATTGCATTTGCGGGAACTGCATCCCCGTGTAGTCGGCCCATAACATTACCAAGCCAATGCTAAATAAAACACCGGTCCAAAGGTTTCCCCAAAAACGATTACTTGCTAAATAGCTTAATAAGGACAGGGTAGGCAGCCAAAAGATATGCGGCGAGTGCAATAAGCCCCCAGATTGATAAACAATGTTCATGGCATGCAGCGCCATGCCGGCTAGCGCAATATTGGCTACTACAAGGTAGTGCCAACCAGCGCGTAACATAGTGCTGGCGAGTAGGGTGCTAGCGATTAAAGCTAAGGAACTTATTATAAGATCGCTATGGGCATATTTTTGCCATTTAAATGCGCTATATATTCCCACTAATAAGCCAAAAAATAAGTAAAACAGCAAGGTTTTTACCGCTTGTAGGTGTTCGTCTTTAACCTTTGTTCTAGGTTTAAAGACACTGGCAAATATCTCAACTGGGTTTAGCATAATTAAGCTCTTGTTATCCTTAACAGGTCTGTCCACTTTGATGCTGCCCTTGGCTTAACAACTTTGCAACATGCTAAAAAAAGAACTGTGCGTGAGTTAAAAAATAAACAAGCGGATTTTTGTTTGAATTTTCGACGCTTTAGCGGGTTTTATCTGCAAATTGTTGGTTCTTTGTGCGCTTGAACAAAAGCACACGATAAACCCTTTACCTTTAAACTGGCTTATGTATAATTCGCTTCCGTTGCAGGGGCGTAGTTCCAATGGCAGAACGTCGGATTCCAAATCCGAATGTTGGGAGTTCGAATCTCTCCGCCCCTGCCAATTTTTCAACGACTTATTCAATCCTCAAAAAAACCTTCAGAACGCTTTCAGAAGATGTTTTCAGAAGAAAATTAGCGACTTCGCTGTCCATCCACGGTAGGCACACGCTTGATTTTTCGATCGTAAGCGGCCGTTTGTCCCGGCGTTTTGTGCCCGGCTATCACTTGTTTATCGTGCAGAGTTCCATCTAGGTCACTTATACCTTTGCCTTTTAGGTCGTGATAAGTAAAGTCGAGAGGCATACCTGTAACTTCCCTCACTTTTGATACAGCTTTGCGCCATCTACCAGCAAAGCCATCTCCAGACCATTCTGAGCCATCCGGCTTGCTCACGATGAAAAGAGAGTTTAATCCTGGCTTGGTTAGCTGCTTTGATAAAGCTATGGCGGCCTTGAGTCTTGGTGACCACAACTTTATCTGCTGTACTCCTGTCTTGCCTTGAGCTATATACAGGCCATCATCTAGCACTTGGCTTCGCCTTGCTGCTAGTACGTCACCACGCCTGGCGCAGCAAAGGTATGCTAACTCCATGGCGACTCTCACCACGTCATCACCACAGTGCTTGTACAGCGCATCGTACTCCACATCGGTTACGTAGCGCGTCCTCGATGATTCCTTGTACTTTTTTACTCCTTGGCAAGGATTAAGTTTGCACAAGCCTCTCTCATAGCCCCACCGGAAGCATTTGCTCATAAAGGCGTGCTCTCGGTTAGCCTGCACTCGAGATTGTAGGCCTCGCTTGTCCATGTATATTCGAATATGCTCTGGCTTAATGCTGTTGACTAGCGTCCGGTCAAAGACTGCTCCGACTTTTTTGTAGTGGTGTATGTAGTCTCTTTGAGTTCTTGAACCCAGTTCATCAAAGTCGGCGGATCCAAAAAAAGCTCTGGCCATCCACTTAAAGGTGGACCTGTCAGTCTCGTCTTTGGTGACATTCTCATACTCGAGCCACACTTTAGAAAGTGGGGCATCTAGCCCACACAGGCGAACTGTTCCGCCGCTTCTAGGTTTCCACTCAAAGGCACAGCGCCCACGGTATACCCGGACAGGCAGCTTGTTGTCTTTGCTGTTCTTGCGCTTACCTACCATCAGATCTTGCTAAAGTCCGGCTCATTGGCTGAGCTTCGTTGCGTTGTCAGGTTAGGGTGGTTTAAGTGGTACCAAGTTAAGCGGCACTTACCTTCCCTGGTGAGAGTGTTAAAAATTCCATGTCGGCTTAAGAACTTGCTTTGTTCGGCTGGGCGAGAGTAGCCCGTAAATTCGACTAGCTTGTCATCTGGCACGAATTCATAATCTAGTTCTGCGGCCATGGTTAACCTCTACTTGGAAAATTTTCATTATTAACTTAATCTCTTAGCTAGTTCTTCAATCCAGCCATCACCCGCTGGAGCTTGCACCGCTTTTCTTTTGCCATTTGGTAGTGGAAAAGCTTCTTGAACCATAGCGCCCACTGCGAACCCTGTGTATTCATACCGTCTTCCGTCTGTGACGAAAATAGGAGCAGGGGCGCTCATAGTTACACCTGCTCAATAATCAAATTGTTATGGGTTAATCCTAAGTTTTCGCGCAAATAAACTTCTTCTTGTGCGATAACTGTAGCTCGCCATTTGCTGGCTTTATGGTTGGCTATAGATAGGATGTTTTTACATTCTTGGTATTGGTGAGCGGGTATTTGTTTCACTCCAGTAGCATTAAGGTGGCTGCGAATGATTCGCCAAATGGCGTAACGAGCTTTCTCTGCAAAGTGGAAGTTTTGCGATATAGCGTCCACTTGTTTTTTTAGCTCGTAGTATTGCCTATTTGAAATAGTTTCGACGGGTTGGGGGAGGTATTTACCTGTTTTGCGTATTTGGGGCAGTACTTCTTCAAATACCCATTTCTGGAATTGCTCAGCTTCTTTTTTACGGCTGCGGAAAATAACGCGGTAGAGGTTAGGCTCGTTGATGAAAGCCAGTTGCTGTCTGCCTCCATCGGTAAGGGTATACGTTAAGCATACACCCTTTGAATCGAGCATTTCTTTTGCTACTCGCGCAGGGTTCTTTATATCCAAAACAACGCAAACATCAGATAAGCAAAACCATGGTTCACCATCTTTTATGTCAATACGAACAGAGTAGTCTTGATGAAATTTAAATATTTCTGGGGTAGGGGTAGTAGCCATAGTGGCAGCCTCCTGTTGATTGAGCTTAAACTCACCGCAGGAGGTTGTGATCTCTCTGGCGGTAAGACGAGCAGGGTCACAACAACCGGTCAACAGGAGTCCGGCCAGCCCGAAGGCTGCCCCGCCCGCCTCACCATAAAAGAAAGGTGCGCGAACGCCGAGCACAAAAAAACACGCTTTACTATGGAGCGTGTCATGTGCTCCTGTTGATAACTTCGGGGTTGTGAGCCCGGCAACTGATTTTGCAGTTGCAAGGAAAGCATACGCCCGTAAATAATCATTTGTCAAGAAATGCAGCGCGTTCATGAACCTATTTACCACTCGCCAGGTTAAAAGCTTTAGATTCAAGTTTGACGATACAAAGAATGGTTGGTCTTAACTCTTCGTAGCTTTGTTTATAGTTGTGCTGATTTAAGCGTAAGTGTTCTGCTCGAGTTATTAATTCTAAGTTGCTAATGTCGCAGTTAAGCTGGTTTCCATCTTTAAATAGGAAAACCATTCCTTGTGGTATCTTTCCGTTGGCTTCTTCCCAATTTTTAACGTGAATTAAGTTCCAACTATTTGGCTCAGCTACTTTTATTTTTCGAAATCCATCAGGGGTTATAACTTCTGTTCCTACTTTCCTCCACTTTGGTGGAGTAAGTCCTTTTTTAAACGAAGTTTTATTTGGCCCTTTAGGTCTAGCATTGGGTAAAGGAATATTGCCTTTCTTGAATTGACCGTTTCGACCCGTCTTCCACTTTTTACGCTTTCTTAATGAGTGAAGTTGACCAGGTGTTTTATCGCAGTTAAAAGCGATGTTAAATTGCTTGGCGTAATCGTTTATTTCCAAGGTTCTATTTAACGAAAGCCATTCAAGCATTTCATGGGTGTATTTGACATTCATGACTCATCATCCGAGGATTTGTTTTCTAGCATCTGAGGAATATCTTTAGCCTTAGGTGTCAAACCTATCTCATCTTTAAATTTCTCCACATCTAGAGCTAGCCTAGCATTGCTTACAATCTCGTTAGATACGCCAGTTATCGCTCTAGTCCTGCTGATCTCCTTTTCCAAGCTTTCTTTAGACAAGCTCTCATCACCCAATCTTTCCATTTGGGCAAACAGGTGATCATTTAAGTCTTCTAGTTTGTTTTTCATCGTTAACTTAGCCTCCTAGCTAGCTCTTTAACCCAGCCATCACCAGCTGGAACTTGCACCACCTTTCCACTACCAAAGGGCAAAGGAAAAGCTTCTTGAACCATAGCGCCGCTATCATCTGTATAGCAGCACATAAGGTTTAACTCTTCACCGTAGAACACACCATAAACACCGCAGTTGTGGAGATTTAAGTTCTCCATAACTTCTAGTGCCTTGACTTGCATGTCTAGTGTGAATGCTGTCATCGCTTACCCGTTCTGTTGACTCCAATGTTTACGCCTACGCTGATTGATTTTGCGCTGCCTGCGCTTTATCCTTTTTATGCTCAAAATGTCTCTTACGCCCCCGTTTAGATTCACTATCCCAGCGCTTGAAATTGCGTGTGCGCTTCTTTCGGTTTGAGTAGCTCATAATTAACCTAGCTCTCCTTTCTCTATCAGATAAGCCTTAGCTTCACTAAAACTCATACTTGTTCTTTCGTGGTCGATATACACCACGATTTGACCGGCATAGTAGAATTCTGAAAGCACTGTGCCGTTAATGATTTCTTTGCGTGCTGGTTCCATAGTTTGCTCTTAATAAGCGCCCCAAGGGCGCTGGTAGTTCGATTGTTAACCGCAAGTGCCAATATACGTTTCTAGGGTTTGGTCTTTGAACTCTTCGACTAAAATGCCTTTGAATTCATCCGATATGAGCTCCATTTCCGCTTCAAGGCGAAGAATGCGAAATACAACAACTGGTTTGTCTGAACCCGTTAAAATACCAACGCGCATTTCAAACGTTCGCTCAGATAGCCCTTGGTAGGGAGTACATGTAAACTTAATGGCCGCGGGGATTTCATCTTGGTTTTTGGCCTCAATACGCTCCATTGCACTCATTTGTTCGCCGAAATCATCAACTTTACTGTTAACTTCTCGCGCTGATTCTATAGTTAGGTTTTGAAGGGATAGAACAGCTAAAGCGCTATTCATGGGATCACCACTCTTGGAGAACACTCTGATACAATCTGACCAGTCCTCCAAAAATTCTCCGGCTGATTTTTGCTGTAGTTTCTCACCATCTTTTTCTAGCAGTGCAGCAAAGGCAGCACTTTTCTTTAGGGTTAACTTACCAGTGTGCTCTTTATGTTTAGGTTTTACATCGGTGCCAAGGTCAAAGATGGTTTTAGCAAACATTCTATCCGGGTCAATAAAACAAATGGCACCGTCTTGATCGAACTTCTTCGAGTACGACACATAATCAGTAATGCTTGGAGTGTTGTAGCTTTGGCGATAGCGAGCTGCAAATTCCATTTTGTTCTCAATGGATGTAATACTCATTGAATCTGGAATAACAACGGAAGGAACAGTTGCACCCGCATTAGATACCTGCTCAATAATTGCGGGAATATTTGCGCTTTCTTGGATTTGTTGTACGGCTGATTTATCCATAATTTAAAAATTCTCTAGTTGATTAATATTGGGTTTTACCTCATTTACGGCTGAGGCTCGCCGGTTACTTTACAGAACGAATACCTTCTTCTTGCAGGGTAAACTGACCGGACAAATCCTCCTTAGGTTGGTTGATGGTTAACACGCCACCTTTACCAACAAACATAGGTGTTTCTGTCACATCTTCTTCTGATTGTTTACCGCGCTTGGTTGGCGTTATGTGAGATAACTTGTGAGAAATAATTACCTGGTCATTGTCACCTACACGCTTAAATGTAAAGTCGATACTTACCTTTCCCTTCTTGGCTTTGTCACCATGTAAAATGGTACCCATAGCTGATTGAGAGAGAATGTGAGCCAACTTTTCTTTAAAAATTCCAGCGCCAAGTTCGCTAATAAAATCGTCTACATTAGTTACTCGTTCCATCATTGGATCCTCTTTGGTTTAAAGCTCTTTCTTACCGAATATCTCGTTAACAAACACAGGTGAGCGGTAAATATCTATACCGTCTTCTTCGGCGTTTAAATGGATTGAAAACTCACCACAACAAACTCCACGCCCCAGCGCTTTATTAACTGCAGTTATCATTTCGCTATCACCGCTGCAGATTTCGGAAACTGAATCAAATACACCCTCTTTGGCATTGGTGAGCTTACGGCGTAGCTCCTGCACTTTATCAAGGGCTTGTTTGTGTTCGCGGTTTGCCTGAACAATTGAATAAAAAAGCTCGCTGATTTTCTTTTCTGTTTCTTCGTTTGATTGCATTATTGAGGCTCCACTTTGAACACTTCATCTCGCCAATTTGGTGTGTAATTATCTAAGTTGTTTGCAGCGGCTACACGCTCTATTTCTGCGCGAGTGGCCCCTGCTTCAAACGCATCGATAAGCCAAAACATAAACGTTCTTGGTGTTTGTCCTAGCTCCGATACAGCCCAGCATCGTTTAACAAATGTGCTGGTGACATCCACACCACCATGAGGCTTGTAAATAAGTGAGCCGTTCTCGTGTAGGTAATACTCTCCTTGAAGCATGCTGTTACTCCCTAGCTAAGCTACGGTTTTGTTACTGGCGATAAATTCACTCACCGCTTCAGTTAGTGTTTTGCCACCGGTGCCTACATACATGACGCCATCTTTCCAGTGTGCGTATTGCTCTAGAGCGTCGATGTAACCTTTCTGGTACTCGGTAAACTCCACTGTTACCGATGCTTGGTTAATCACTGCTGGTGGTTTTTTGCCTGCCAGTATGTTTAGTTTTGGCAGCGTGCTTTTCATGCGATCTAGGCGAGCTTGGTTTTCGTCAAGTTCTTTTTTGCCTTGGTGGTAGGCTTGACCGTCAGCATGAGCGAGACATTGTTTATCTTGGTCTATTTGGCGTTGTAGGTTGTCTACATTCTGCTGAGTGGCTTGTAGGTCAGCCCTTGACTCGGTTTGATTTATGGTGGCCTCTGGTGGAGCTTTACTCGCTGCAGCATTGGCTTTTAACTCGGCCAATTCACGCCTTAACTTTTCATTTTCTTCGCGTTCTTTTTGCAACTGGGCTTGCTGTTCTGCTTGCTGCCTTTCTGTAATTTTGGCTTGCATAGCTTGCGCTAGCTCTCCCTTGGTTTCAGCTATTGCAACCAGCGCATCTTGCGTAAATTCATCAAACCCTTCCGATGGGTCTATAGTATCCAGAGCTTCGATAAGGCCTGCGATATGCTCAATCGATTCGTTACCAGCTAACACCGCAAAGTTTCGGATGTTGTTTATTTCGTCCTGAATTGCTTGAATTCGAGCTTCTTCTTTTTGGTGCTCAATTTCTTCCAGGCGCTCTTTCTCTTTTTCCCAATCAGTAAGCGGCTTTCTAGTTTCATCGCGAAGTTGACTAAGCTTTTCTTCGGCATACTTAACCCCAGCATTTACTTCTAAAACTTGTTTTTTAAGGTCGGCTACAGAGTCTTTACCAATTTTTGTGAGTGCTGTTTTTATCTTGCTAACTTTGTGAGCTCGGCTACCAATTGCCTTGCGGCTTTTATCGGTAGTTAAATCAATCTTTTCGGTGGAAACCTCGTCGCGTACCCGGTCGATATAGGGTTGCAGCTTTGCGGTGTCGCTGAATACACTAATCACATCGGATTGTGGAATTTCAATACCGCCTTCAATAGTGATAATATCTGCCATACTTAAGCCTCTTGGTGTTGGTTTTTTGCAGCTAAGGCGTCGATAGCTTGCTGCATGTGTTTGTTTAGGTGAGTCGCAATCACCTCTTGATTAACATAAGTGCCTTCACACATAGTTCTAAGTGCATCCAGGTGGGCCTTATTGGCCTGCCTGATTGATGCTTCATTTGGTATTAATGAATAAGCGCCTGCCTGTTTATTTGCCCACGCTTTAGCTTTGTTGGTGTCCTCCTCTACCGTTTGAGCTGCTGCTTGCTTGATTTCTTCGGCGCGTTGTAGCATTAACCCTTTAAACTCATCGTGTAGCTTCTTGTCTTGGTTAATTGCTGCAAATCTGGTGGCTTCGCTGTAAACCCTTCTGAGCCCGGCTGCATCGGTGGCGTTGATAATTGCATCCTCATAAGGTGTTGCGTCAGCTTTGGGGAGCGCCCAGTTAGGCAATTCTGGTGTTTGCCAGGCTATGTTCTTACCTAGTTTTTTGTTGGTTAACACATTGCCTAGCGGATGATTTCTACCTTGGCAAACTTCCGCTTTCGGAGCCCAAAACTCTGGCAGGTCATAGAGGTACCGACCTATGCCAAGCTGTACGGCGGCACGCTTCATTGAATTTGAAATGCCACCTTTTAGCGGTTCGATATCTGTGCACTCTGCGCCGTCCCACTTGGTGACCTCTTTGTCGTCATGGTTAATTTTAATACCGCAAAGAAACCCTCCTTTTTTGCTAGCCACTTCGCGATAATTGTTTTCCCAACCCATTACACCAAACACATCGTCAAGGCGTTTTTGTATTGCTCGGTTGGTGATGTAAGGAACGGCGAGCACCCATGCTCTGTTATCGTTGGTTACACCACTGGTTTGGGGTTTCCATTCGATATCACAAGCAGGAAAAGGTGCCTGAAGTAGTTGGTCAATATTTTTCTCGGCCACTTATCAAGCTCCCAAAATCTTGTTGAAACCGTGTGGGGAAGTAGCCTGGTTAAAAGGTTTCTCTGGAGTGGATATGGTTTCCAGTATGAGGTTTTGCCCCCTCTGCTTTACGAACTGACCACTTACAAAATTGAGCTCTTCGTTAAGAACGCCGCGTAGCTTTTGGCCTTTATCGCTATTTGAAAAGTCACGGCAAGACACGCGGCGATTAAGCAGAATGCATTTCTTTCGAGTTAGTGAAAATGTAACGACCTCATCAATAAATTGGCCGTTTAGTGGTTGCTCTAGTTTTACATCAAACTCTAAGCCCTTTGGGGTGGTAGCTTTCATGCTATCTAGGCGGGTAATCAGTAGTTTCCAGAGTTGCTTTTGGTATTGGCTTGTTGTCATTTTGCTATCCATGTGACTACTTAGGTAGTCATAAATCTATAGCTGACCAGTTTGATTGTCAACTACTTAAGTAGTCACTTTTAAAGATAATTTAAATAAACTTTAAAATTTGCAGTCAAAATAAACCTTGCCTAAACTAATAGCCTTACTATTTGTGCAACAATTGAGCTAATGAAATGGATGTGTGTAAAGCGAAGGAACAACTAAAAACTATTATTGATAGTGCGGATATGTTGGAAAGTGCGGAATATTTACTTATTCGCAAGAATGGAAATGTCAATAATCACGCCGTGCTTACTATATTAAGTGCGGCGAGAAAATCTCTTCAGGAAAATTGTGATGAATTAGTCGGAAATCTTTTTGATGAAGGTTAATATAGCTGCTACCTCTGAATCCTTTCTTTGAGAGTCCATCTTTATCAGTATTGCCATGGCTTCTCTGGCTTCTTGGCTTAGTGACTTTGGGATTGCATCGATCATGCTTTGTGGATCAGCTGTAAACTTTACAGGTTCTTTCTCTCCTATTTCGAACCCGTAGATTAGCCAGTCGGGAGAGGATTTTAAGCATCTGCTTAAGGATAATATATTTCTCGGACGTCTAATTCTTCCCTGTTCTATGGCGTTAACTGTTTGCTGGGAAACACCAGCGCAAGCGGCCAAATCGTATTGGCTCATGCCTTGCTCATCCCTTGCTTGTTTAAATCTTTCTGCTATAGACGACATCAAAAAACCTTAAATATTTAGATTCCGTAATTGAAGCTTATTGCGACCAAAGTTGCATAACTTTTTTATTGGTCACTTGCTTACCGGTTTAACTACTTATATAGTCGTTATGGGAGGACGAATCGTGACTATAAAAGAAAACCCACTATTAGCTTTAAAACAAGCTGTGGAACTACTTGGCGGACAGCATGGTGCAGCTCGAGCACTTGAAACTCGTCAGGGGTCCGTTTGGCATTGGATCAACACACAAAAAAGAGTGCCTGCAAATCTAGCAATCAAGTTAGAGAAAGCCACTGATGGCAAAGTAACCCGACACCAGTTAAGGCCTGATCTATATCCTAGTGAAGAGGTTAGCTAATCATGCAGACCAATAACACGATTGATGCTTCACCTGGTGACCGCGTTGGTTTGGATATGGCGTTTTTGCAGATTAGGCGGAGCTATGACTTAAGCCGCTTAGCCAAACTCTTGAAAAAACGACCTTCGGTTTTGCGCAACAAACTCAACCAAGGCGTTGATACTCATCATTTAACGGTGAATGAGTTATTGGACTTAACTCGAGTAACTAACGATTTCTCGTTGGTTGATGGCCTGTTGCTTGACCTTGGCCGAACATCCATTCCTATTGCTACAACATCCGGTTCTATTGACCTTTGTGAGAAAGCACTGCGCGTTAACGAGCTATCAGGGGAATTAGCAGCAGCTGCTATGCAACGCGCGAAAGGAGAGCGACCAACGGAACGGTGGCTGCTTAATCTTCGGCAAACATCTAGCCGGTTAATGAATGAGGCTGGATTACTGATATGCAAACTCGACCAGGGGGCGATAAATGCACCTGCGGTTGATTTGCTCACATCAGGCGCACTTGCTGTTGCAGGAATATAGGCATGTTTGAAGCGTTTGTAGGTTTTGGTATTGGGCTGGTGGTTTTTATAACTGGTTATGCCATTGGCTACTGGCAGCAGTTAAAAAAACAAGTGGAGCTAGAGAACAAGCTTTCAGAAGATTTTCAATCGCAAATGAAAGTGGCGATGGAGTCTTTATCAATGCTTGGTTATTCAGATCATGAAATAGAGCAAGCTTTCGCTGAATCGAGAAATTCAGCAAAGCATTAGGCAAAAAAAGAGCCTTGCGAGGGCTCAAATTGTAGAAAATCGAGGTAATGATGCCACGAACAAATGAGTTTGACAAATATCCCCAGCTAATTAATGGGGAGTGGATGCACAAAGGAAGGCTGATAGGGAAAGAATCAGCCCGTAAGCGTATTTTTATGTGCTTAGTTAACGATTTCCAACGCAAAGGAATTGCCCCACATGTAGCTATTAAACGCGCAAAATCTGCGACTGGAGTTTAGCCATGAGTATGAAGTTAATGGTTAAGGCCATGGAATTAAAGGTAGGGAATTCAACTAGGAAACTAGTTCTTCTTAAGCTTGCAGACAATGCAAATGACAGCGGAGAGTGTTATCCAAGTTACAAGCACATTGCTGACCTCTGTGAAATAGAACGGCGAACGGCTATGCGTCATATCCAAAAGCTTGAAGAGGATGGTTTTCTAGAGGTTGAAAAGCGCAAGGGCCCAAAAGGTAATAGTTCAAATATTTATTTACTAACTCTTGATAAGGGTGGTGACAAAAAGTCACTAGGGGGTGGTGACACAGGATCACCACATAGTGACACAGGATCACTAGGGGGTGGTGATCCTGTGTCACCCGGAATCAGTCACTCTTTTGAATCAGTCAATGAACCCTCTTGTAATGTCGACGCTAACGCTTCGACGAGCAAGCCAGACAAAATTCCTTATTCAGAAATTGCTGACATGTTTAACGAGATCTTCGAAAAAACTACCTTGCCATCGGTTAGGACTCTTGAAGGTTCATCGAATTACGTTAAAAAGCGAAGAAGGCTGGCAGCGCAATGCTGGAAGGAGGTGGGGTGTTCACTAGAGCGTATGAGAACCTATTTGGAAGACTTCAGAAATTCAGCTAAGCCGTTTTACTTTGGGATGCAGCCTGGCAGCAATTGGCGTGCTGATTTTGATTTTCTAATGCGACCTGAAACTGTGGAGAAAACGCGAGACGGGCGCATTTGCGAGGTTCGCCTTCATGCTTAACCCATCATCCCTTTACAGCCTAGAGTCTGAGCAGTCAGTGCTGGGAGCGTTGATGATTGACAGCCAGAGTGATATTGCTCGCTCTGTGATTGCTAAATTGCAGCCATTAGATTTTTATAAACGAGAACATCAAACAATATTTCATGCTGTACGTGGTGTGGTCAGCCAGAAGTGCGTTGCAGATTTAGTCACCGTGAGTGAGTACTTAGAAAAAACTAATGGGCTTGAGGATATTGGCGGGTTTGCTTACTTAGGCGAAATCACTAAAAACACCCCAAGTGCCGCTAATCTAAGAAGCTATGCCAAAAATGTTAAACGTCGCAGCATGGACCGACAGCTAGTTATAGCGACAACAAGCGCATTAGAAATTGCGCAGACGCAAATAGATATCCCATTACGTGAACGAATTGATGCTATTCATTCGGAGCTTGAAGCCGTTACACAATCCACAATGAACAGCATTTCTAAAGGGCTGCGCCCACTTCCTGAAATACTTAGTAAAGTTATCGACACTATTGATGAGCGCATCAAGAACCCTGAAGCGGGGCGCGGTATAACAACGGGCATTGCAGAACTTGACGCAATACTTCACCCAAAAGGCATTATCGACCAAGGGCTAGTTGTTATCGGCGCTCGACCAAAAATGGGAAAGACAGCGCTAATCATTCGAATTCTAGAGCATGTTGGTGTTGAGCTGGATAAACCCGCTGCTTTTTTTAGTTTAGAAATGCCTGATGTGGAAATTACTGAGCGTATGCTTTCCCAATCTTCGGGAGTTAGCTCATCGGTTTTTTATGACCGAAGAGGTGTCAAAAATGAGGATTGGGGGAAAGTGGTTATTGCAATGGGCCATCTTGCTACACCTAATATTCTTATTGATGATACGCCGGCGCAGTCGTTACGTGAGATTGCTTTTGAGGCTAGAAAACTAAAGCGACAGCGCGGCAACATAGGCATGATCGCGGTTGATTACTTAACGCTGATGAAAACTGAAAAGGCCGAGCGTAATGATTTGGCTTACGGTGCCATTACAAAGGGTTTAAAAGCTTTAGCTAAAGAACTTAATTGTCCGATATTTCTACTAACTCAACTTAACCGAAACTTAGAAAAACGCCATGATAAACGACCCACACCAGCAGACAGCCGGGATACAGGACAGATAGAACAAGATTGTGATTACTGGATTGGTCTATATCGAGATGATGTGTATCACGACGACTGCAAAAATAACCTAAACGCTATGGAAATAAGCGTACAACTTAATCGTCATGGAAATACCGGTACCGCATTGGCTGGATTTATGGGGGGGCGAATCCAACCCATGAAAAATCCAGACGCCTATGCTCCGCATCGAGATCAAGAGCGTCAGCGAAGCTTTTCGGAGAAATACGGCCAAAAGCCGTATTAGGGTGATACATGGATATAAACCTAATTAAACACCAGGGCGCACTATTTCCAGCTACAGAAGGTGACAGGGAAAAACTCAATATAATTGGTTTAGGCAAGGTGGTTACAGCATCGCTAACTCAAAAAAGAAATTATGCATTTCACAAGAAGTTTTTTGCAATGTTGAATATTGGCTTTGATGCGTTTGAGCCTCTTGAAGGGCGGTACAAAGGCCTGCCAGTACAGAAGAATTTCACCCGATTCCGCAAGGACGTAATTATTGCAGCAGGCTATTACGAGATGGTTGCCAATATCAACGGGAAAGTGAGAGCTGAGGCCAAAAGCATTAGCTTTGGGAGTATGAACGAGGAGGAGTTTCAGCAGTTGTACGGAGCCTGTTGCAACGTACTGCTGCAGAAGGTGTTAGCGAGCTATACGCGTGAAGATTTAGACCGAGTTGTTGAGCAGTTAATAAGGTTTTGATGTGACATTGATTAAGAGTATTAAAATCACTGAAAGCGCCTGAGGTGAAAATTGCTCCCTACGAGTAAGTCCTCACTGCAGGGATGATGAAACCGTGGTGTTTTGTCATTTGCAGTCTAACTATCGCGGTGTTGGCTTAAAGAGTCCTGATATTTTTGGAGTTTACGCTTGTTACTCGTGTCATCAGGAGTTGGACGCAAACAAGGTTGATCATCAAGACCAGTTACGCGCACTGCAAGAAACGCAAATGAAACTGGTTGAGAAGGGGCTTCTGCATGCAGATTGAATCTATAGAACAAACGCGTCGAGAGCTGCTAGCTTGGGGCGCTAAGGCTCGAAGTGGATTAGACCATGTTGGTTATCCTAGTGAAAATCCTATTCGCCGTTTTATAAATGTTGGCTATCCAGAGGAAAGTAACCGAGCGCCAGAAATTAGCGACGAGTGGTTTTTAGAGATAGACAATGCGGTAACCAAATTGGGCTGCAGATACGAGAAAGAGAAAACGGCATTGGTTATGCGTTATGTGATGATGATGTCTGTTAAGCAAATAAGCGAACATTTTGAGTGTGGGACTAATAAAGCAAACAGCATTTTACGCTCAGCAGAGGTGTGGATAGATGCGAGGTTATTTGAGTGACATTCAAAATTGAAACGGTAATTAAAAAACGTTTTGGACGTGGCATCGGTACCGCACATCGCCACCATAGAGATTATTCAAGCCTTGGATCTTTGATTGTTTACATGGCTGGTGGCTGGGGAACTTTGACTCCATACCGTAGCGAGCCATGCAAGGAAAAAGTAAAGGCTAGAGGTCATCCTCCAAGGCTGCCACGTGGTGCTTTCTCACATACCAGTGGCTTGTTTAAATAAAACTTGACAAAAAACACGGGAGATTATTATGCTGAATGTACATCTGCAAAATCAGATGTCGGGTTTGACGACTCGAAATCATCAAAGGGGCACACACCACGCTCCATCTTCAGTATGCGTGGTTTTTTTGTGTTCAGCGCTCGCACACCTCCAGTTTATGGCGGGGCGAGTGGGGCAACCTTCGGGTTGGCCGGCTCCCTTTGAGGTCGGTTCGTCAACCCTGCTCGTCTTGCCACCAGTTTTTGACGAGGCTGGTGACAAGATTATTACAATCTTTTCAAAGGAGGTAATGTCATGAGTTCACTCGTAGCATTCCAAGATTTAAGTGTGTCTAGTTTAGATATCTCTGAGCTAGTCGGTTCTCGCCATGACGATGTAAAAAGAAGCATCACTAGGCTTGTGGAGCGTGGTGTCATACACCAACCGCCAATGGCGGATGGTCCCAAATCAGCTAATAAGCTTACCCCTAAGGTTTATATTTTTGCTGGTGAGCAGGGGAGGCGAGACTCTTATGTTGTAGTGGCTAGACTATCGCCAGAGTTCACAGCCAAACTTGTAGACCGCTGGCAAGAGCTCGAAAACCAACACCAACCCACCACTCCCAAATCATTTCCAGAAACCTCCAGCTTTTACCTATATCTCATCGCTAGTCGAAAAATAAAGATAAAACTTGACTTAAAAATATTAATAAAGATACTGAGTGTACATCTGCAAAATCAGATGTCGGAATTGAACCTCCGAAACACAACAGGAGCACACACCACGCTCCATCTTCAGTATGCGTGGTTTTTTGTGTTCAGCGCTCGCACACCTCCAGTTTATGGCGGGGCGAGTGGGGCAGCCTTCGGGCTGGCCGGCTCCTGTTGGTCGGTAGGTTCAACCCCGCTCGTCTCGCCGCCAATTAGATTGAACCCTCTTTGCGGTGAGTTTTATCATCAACAGGAGGCTACCATGCCAATATTATTCCTAAATATAGTATTTACCCCGATGGGGGTGATCTCATGAATTTAATCACCAGCATTGACCAGCTAACCATGTCTAGCCGAGAAATTGCCGAATTAACAGGTAAACAAATTAGCCATATTCATCGAGATTTTAAGACGATGGCTGCTGAGTTAGGGCTTCAAGATAAAGCCAGCTTAACACCTAATCCAAATTTGGATTTGGGGTTTATGTATGTAAAAGATAATCAAAATAGAATTCGTGAAATACACCTTAACCAAGAGTTAACAATGACACTGGTTAGTGGGTACAACGTGAAACTAAGAAACTCTATAATTAAGCGCTGGCAAGAGCTCGAAAACCAACACCTGCCCGCCACTCCCAAATCATTCCCAGAAGCACTTCGCCTTGCAGCTGAACAAGCAGAGCGTGTTGAAGCGCTAGAAAAACAAGCGCAGGAAAATGCCCCCAAGGTAGCATTTGCTGAACAAGTGGAAGTGGCACCTGATGCTATATCGGTTGCGCAAGCTGCAAAAATCCTCGGTACCGGCCAACGGCGCTTATTCTCAAAATTACGTGAGCTAAAGTGGGTAACTCGCCGGAACGAACCATACCAGGATAAAATAGAGGCAGGACTGTTAGACGTAAAGCTTGGCAGTTGGCAACATCCAGACCATGGATTAAAGCAATCTGTTACCGCCTTAATAACCGGCAAAGGGTTATCTAAGTTACAGTTGCTTCTCTCTATTCCAGCATCTAGCCCTCTTTTCTCTTCAGCGCAAATGTCTGCGCATCAAATGGGGGAGAAGTAATGTCAAACTTAGAGATACAACTAATTGATACCGCGCAATTTGGCGTGGCTTGCACTAATGATTTTAGAACGCTTGTTATTGCTATACAGCGCTCTAAAAATCTAGATGAGGCTAAAGGGTTAGCCAGGATAGCACAGCTATTTATCGAAGAAGCCTATGAGCAATTTAATCAAGCTGGCAAGAGGTAGGTTAGACATGTAAAAGCCCGTTAACCCGGGCTTAATGCGCATATTTGTGTAAATCATTTGATCAAATAAACGCTTTGCTTCAGAATTGACTACAATCATAGTTGTATTGACTGTGATTTAAACAACGAGGGTGTTTCAATGAATAACCTACTGAAAAGCTTTATTCAGGCTTTATCGGTTTGGCCTGACACCGACTTTAAACGGGGCGCTTCAAAAAAAAGCCCGTCAGAGATTGCTTGGAGCAATGTAAGCAGGCGATTGATGGTCAATACTGTTGTGGTGGGAAAAGAGCTACGGGCAGTGGATAAGCTTAGTGCTAAAGATATTAAAGAGTTAAAAGCCCTTAGCGCAATCAATAAAATTATTGAATATGAAGAACAAAAAGACAAAAAAAGGCTCGGATCGGGAAACCGAAGACCTATCTATTAAAGAGGCTCTTGAGGGAATAGATAACCCTGTAATCGAGCAGCTAGCCGACAAACCAGAACAGCTAATAGAAATAACCGCGCTTTTAACTCGCCATGAAAGATACAGCAGCCCGCTTCCTCCTCCAGAGATCCTAGAAAGCTTAGAAAGACTCTCCCCTGGAAGTGTGGAAAGAATTATAGATATGGCAGAAAAGGATGCTGAGCACGAAAGGGAGATGGAGCGAGAACAGTTAGCAGCCAAATCAAGAGAAACAATTCTAGGTCAAGTGTTTGCTTTGATTATAGGGTTGGCAACGCTAGGAACCAGTGCACTTATTACTTATATGGGACACCCAGGATGGGGTGGGGTTATCGGTTCAGGTGGCTTGGTTGCTTTGGTTTCTGCTTTTATAATTGGCCGGAAAGGCTAGAGGTATAATGGGAAAAAAGGCCAATATAATGCAGAGCGATAATTTAGATAATGCTAAACAACTCGCAAAGATAGGTGAGTTTCTCGCTGAGATGTGGGTTAACGATTTTAGTCTGGCGGCAGAGGTTTGCCCTTGTGACTAACTACACATCTAGTGTGCAGTAACAACCAGAACAAATAGGCTAAGCTCTTGGCCTATTTGACTTTGTAGTGCACGGGGTGTGGATGGATGCGAGGTTATTTGAGTGACATTCAAAGTTGAAACGGTAATTAAAAAACGTTACCTCCATATAGCAACGAGTCACGTAAGGAAAAAGTAAAGGCTAGAGGTCATCCTCCAAGGCTACCACGTGGTGCTTTCTCACATACCAGTGGCTTGTTTTAATAAAAGTAGAGAATAGGATTGATACGTAAACCATACACAAATCATATGTAAAGAATATACATTGTGTTTTTTTCTTGGGTCTAATAGACGTGAGTTGATATTTTTTGACTTATAAGGCTGCTAATTTGTGGGCGTGTCACCTAAGTTGATCCATAATATTTGGATTTTAATTTTTTTGATTGTTAGTTGCACTATGGCAGCGGTTTTTGTCTCAGGACTAAATAAAGCAAACGAGCTTTATAAAAGTGGTGGTAAAGCCTCAGTCATTGATTGGTGTTTTGAGCGAAACAGCCTAAACAGATTGCAAAAAGCAGGGTTTGATTCTCATATAAATCAGGAGACATTGAAAACTTGCAAGCTTTTAAATCATTTACCAGTTTACCCAAATAAGGCTAACTGGTGAAGTAATTAATTGGCCGTACCACCGCTGGCCATACACCTGAAAGCAGTTATAAACGCTTCTAGTGTCGGCCTGTGAGTGTTTGACCAAATGTTGATGTCATTACATCAATTAATAAAGACTTTTTAAAACTATTCTAATATTGTTTAGTTTATCACTTTATTTCTTTATCTTGCTGATTGTAATATATAAAGATTAAATCGATGCGCTTATATAAACTAAATTAGAACTAGGTGTTTTATGGTATATGCAGCAAAAGTGTTGTTTTGGTTATTGTTGATTAGCCACGTTGTCAAAGATTACTTAATGAAAATTTCTAGTGAGCAAGTTGTAATGGAATCATTTTTTCCAATGCTTGAATCATTACAATTTCCAATAGTCTTTTTTGCTTTAGTGTCGCTATTCGGGGTGGCCTACAGAAAAGATATCCTTAGCTCTAGGTTGGTCCAAACAATAGGAGTGACGTATCTCTTCACTGCGTTGTACTTCATGTTAGTACCTATCGTTGTTTATTGGGATCAAGATAGCGATATCACCATAGATTTGATTTTTTTCTTTTTAACCGACTTTTGGGTTTTTTACATATTATGGAGTGTGAATAATGTCAGCTATGAGGACAGTTAAAGCTCTTGGTTCCGCATCCCCTCTAGGCACAATGCTATCCTTGGGGTTTAAGCAAATAACTACAAAGAAGCGTTCTGATGAGGTTTACCGAACATTAGTACCTTTATTGCACGAACAAATTAAACTAGGCAAAACTGTTCAAGATCCGATGGTTGCACAAGCACAAGAGGTTTTAATTAGTCTTGCGCCTTTTGGTGCTCGCAGGAAAAACTTTAAGCTTTGGTATTCTGGCTCAGTAGATAAACTTTTGAAATTGCCGCACGACCCCGATGAATTATCTTATGGGTGTTGGTGGTAGTCGTTAAGTTAATAAGTCCTAGGAAATACTCATTAATGGGTGAAACAGTACAGGTCGAGAATATCACTAGGGAGGCTGCGCAAAATGCGATTAACGCGAGTCAATGAGCTTTACGGTTCTAAGGTGGCTAAGGGTTCGTTTTTAGATTGGTATCACTTCGCCCAAGAGTTGGGCTTTCCCGTTGAGCATACCCAACAGAACAACCGCGATATTTACAAAATATTTAATCTGTCTAAGCGGTGGATTGTAGGTTACTGGGCCGATTCTAGCCGCGTTCAGCCAAGCGGCGGCTGGTTAGATTTCTATTACGATGCGGACAAATGCAATGCCCGACAAAAATAAAAAGTTGCTGACTTAATGTTAAAAACCAGCTCGCAGCTGGTTTTTTTGTCTCTGCTGAAAATCTCATAGCAAATACAAAAACATTACATGGTATATCTTGCACTTGTGCGCACAGGAATTATACTAATTCATATAGTAACTAGAGTTGCGACTTAGTTACTACGACATTGTATTTAGGAAGACCACCCTCGAGGTGGTTTTTTTATACATGTGATAGCAGCGCATCCCGCATGAGACCGTATGGTAGGGATAAGTTTGGGGTGGCATCCCATTAATGCATAAGTAAGCCGCCTAAATTGACGATGAACTCAACCCAGCCTCTGCGCTGGGTTTTTTTATGCCCGAGGAAATAATGAGCAAAACATTACATCTAAAGACAAAAAACATTCCTGGTATTGGTTGTTTCGGTGAGATGTTTTTTGCTGGTAAGCGTATTTGTGTCACGGTCGAGCGGGAATGGATGAACAACGAGCCATTTATTAGCTGCATTCCTCCGGGCAAGTACCACATAAAGCATCACCAATCCCCGAAGTTTAAGCACTGTTTATCTATTGAAGCTAAAAGTCTAGGGGTAACGCTTGAGGGGCCAAGCCAGCGCACCCACTGCTTAATTCATGCTGCTAACTTTCCTATGCAGCTCCATGGGTGTATCGCACCTGGCAAAGAATTTCATCGTGATACCTGGGGAGTGTTGCGCTCTCGGGATGCACTTAAAGAGTTACTTGCCCTGCTTCCTGAGCGCCAAGTGCACACACTGATCATTGAGAGACATTAAATGAAAGTTTTGGACGTGCTAACCAAAGTTGGTGCAGGCATTCTTTCCAGTAATCCTATCGGCGCTGCTGCGCTCACCGTAGTTAACGCTTTTTTGCCTAAAGATAAAAAGCTTCCAGAAAATGCCACTGGAGAGCAGGCCCAAAGGGCTATCGATTCAATGCCACCTGAGCTTCAATCACAAATCAGCTTGGCTGAAATTAACTTGCAGGTTGAGGAAGAGCGCGGTCGTACTGAGAGATACAAAGCCATGTGTGAATCAGATGGTCAAGAAACGCGAGCCAAAATAGTAAACAAGGCCATGAACGCGCTTATTGCAATGGCCGCAGCGTTTGTTCTATCACTAGGTTTTATTACTTATAAGCATGGCCCCGCCGCCATATTGGAGTACGGCATAGAGCTTGGCGCTCTATTTATAACCTTAACCGGTACCTTTGCTTATGTAGTAAGAGCCTATTTTGGGGACTTAAAACGAGAAACCATGAGCCGACATAGCACCATTGATGATAAGCCTAGGCAAAAGACGATGATAGAAAGCCTGCTTAACAAATAGCAGATAAAGAAAACCCCCGGCGGCAACCGAGGGTTTTTTCTATATCGCCTCACGATGTAACCAGCATCTGAGGTATGACAATCACCCTAACCATACTAGAGGTAACTGCATGGATATTATGGCAGATTTTGCCGAGATTTTCATCATATTGAGTGAGTATATGAATCCTTACGAAATAGTACTTTCAATTGCTTTGTTGATATTGGTGTGGCGCTTGCCCGATATAGCAAAAGAGCTTAGAAAAAGGCGTAAGAAATGAACGAAAAAGATGCTGGTCAAGTTGGGAAAATGCAAGCTGCTGCATTGATTATTGCGTCACTTACGTTTGGTGCGGCAGCTCTGATTGCAGCGAGTAGCTAATATGACTAAGCAACGCTCACCAAGAAAGCTTATCCCCATAATGGATACACCGGGCAAGGTTATAGCTTTAATCGCGTATCTGGCATGTGTCGTGTGGCTGGTGGTTATGATGGCTAAAGCACTGCAAGTCGGCGTGTTCAGGTGTATTTTTTATTTTTGGGGAGCTTAAAAGGAACGCATGACAACTATTGCATATGACTATAAAAAAAAGACTATCAGTGTCGATGGTCGCACCACTCAGGGAAATAGCATTATCGTTCATGATGAAGCAAGCAAAACCAGAGAGAACGAGCAGGGCATGTGGTTTATTTGTGGCAATCGCGCCCAGACAGAAGACTTTATTCGACTTGAAAATGGCGGTCAAATCAAGGGTAATCTGCAGGACTGGGATATAGCGGCGTTTTTACTGGATAGCAAAGGACAGGTTTTTTACATTTATCTTAATGATAGCGGGATATCTGAATGGCTTCCTATTAACCACAGCGATGCTTTGGGGTCAGGCGCTCCATACGCCATTGCTGCAATGGATTTTGGAAAATCATCAGCTGAGGCTGTGGCGTATGCTTCAACCCGCAATATTCACACTGGTGGGAAAATTACAACTGTCGATATAGAAGAATATTTATGCAAACAGGTGTAGTAAATCCTCGGGGTTTTATCTTATAAAAGTGAATATTGGTGTTTAGGTATGCAGAAAGAAGCTAAATTAAAGAAATTAACTCCAAAGCAAGAAGCGTTCTGCCAGGAGTACCTAATTGACCTAAATGCAACGCAGGCCGCTATTCGGGCTGGATACAGTGAAAAGACTGCAGGAAGAACAGCAAGCGAGAACCTGTCAAAACCTGACATTCAGCAAAAGATATCTGAACTAAAGCTAGCCAGGGCAGAACGAACCCAAATCAATGCTGATTACATCCTTGGCCGCTTAGTTGAAATAGACCAAATGGACGTGGCCGACATCTTGGATGATGAGAGCAATATCTTAGCTGTGCATCTATGGCCAAAGGTCTGGCGAACCACGCTATCGGGAATGGATGTTTCTGAGCTTTACGACGGTACCGGCAACGAAAGAAAGTTCGCCGGCATACTCAAGAAAATCAAGTGGCCGGATAAAGTCAAAAACCTTGAGCTCCTTGGCAAGCACATCGATGTTCAAGCGTTCAGTGAAAAACGTGATCACACCAGCTCTGATGGAAGCATGAGCCCTAAGCCAACTAAGGAACTAAGCCCTAAAGGATTGCAGGCACTAGCTAACGCCATCAAGTCAGATGAAGATTGATGTTGAGCTTGTCGATGAACTGGTGTGGGCTAAACCAAATATTGCAAGGCAACTGCTTGAGTCCGATTTTTATATTTTTGCCTCCTACTTTTTTTGGGTTAAGTCCGGCAAGAAAAAGAAGCTCAAGTGGTGGAAGCATTTAAGGAAGATAGCCAAAAAGCTGATTGCTATTTTCAATGGTGAGCTCACGTTCCTCATCATTAATATGCCGCCCAGGTATGGCAAGACCGAGTTAGCTATCAAGCTATTCTCGGCATGGGGTTACGCTAATAACCCTGCATGCGCAAACATTCACCTTAGTTATGATGAGCCTCTCGCACTGGATAACTCGAACGATATTCGAGAGGTGCTTAAATGCGAAGAGTTTCTTCACCTTTGGCCTGAGTGCGCGACCAAGGCCCATAAGGATGGTAAGGGAGCTTGGGCTACCACTGGCGGCGGCACATTCAAAGCTCGCCAAGCGGGTGGTGGTATTACTGGCTTTGGTGCAGGTAGTGCTGATGAATACCAAGACGGTGAGTTTACTTTTAGTGGCTACATCTCTATCGATGACCCGCTAAAGCCTGATGATGCTCACTACGATGTAAAGCGAGAAGCGGTTAACCGTCGCTGGGATGAAACGATAAAGACCCGGCGCAACTCTCGCCACACGCCTGTCATTGTGATCATGCAGCGGATACATGAAATGGATTTCTGTGGCATGTTGTTTGCTGATGATGAGTTCAAGTGGGAGCGCTTAGTGCTCACTGGTATTATCAACGAGAACACCGACCATGAGGAAGCGCTCTGCCCGGACAAGCACTCCCTTGAAGAGCTTCACGCGATGAAGCGCAAAAACAAGTGGCACTTTGCTGGCCAGATTCAGCAAGATCCATCGCCGCTCGGTGGTGGCATGATTAAGTCTGAGTGGTGGCAGTATTACTTAAGCTATGAAGAAGTATTTGCTCGGTGTAATTTCTTGTTCATGACAGCAGATACTGCTTACACCAAAGACGACAGTAACGATCCTTCTGTTATTCAGTTCTGGGGTTGTGAGGGTAAGACCCGCATGTACTTGTTGGACCAAATACGCGGTTGGTGGGAATTTCCTGATCTAGTAATCAACTGTCGTAAGTTTTGGAAAAGGCACACTTCTAACCCAAACGTGCGGAGACCCAAAAGGCTTTATATTGAAGCTAAAGCAAGTGGCAAATCGCTAACACAAACGCTTCGAAAGGGTGAGGGTGGAGTAAAAGGTGCTCGTGATTGGGAGCCTAAACAATTTCGCTTTCCTAAAGACAGAGTTTCCCGAGTTAAAGAGACTACTTGGCCCATTATGAATGGTGATATCTGGTTACCGGATGATGCACCATGGGTGGATGGTTTCACTCAAGAATGTGAACGCTTCACAGACAACGACACACATTTACACGATGACCAAGTGGATGCCATGACTATGGCTTATTCTATTTGGCGTCGATACGGCGGCGGGCAATGACCAGAAAAAAAAGACAACGCAGCAATAGACAGCAAAAAAAATTGAATAAAAAGCGGTTTAATAATGCGCGTTACAGTAGTCCAAGTGGCGCTGATGGTTGCATGGACCAAGGTAGCGACTACCTTCCTAATCCGCCGCGTTCGCAGCAGGCGCTAGACCAGACTGTAAGCAACCTCTTCTACACTGATTGGCAGGCAAACAAGATTGTCACTATCCCCGTTGATGACATGCTGAGAGGTGGGTGGAAGTATACCGACATTGAAAAAGACCAAATCAAAAAGCTTGATAAGTTAGATCAGCGCCTTGATACACTTGATAAAATCAAACGCGCGCTAACCATTGAGCGCTTGCTTGGGGGATGCGTGATTTACATGGGGGTGGCAGCTAACGAAGATAAACCAGAGGAGCCGCTACATCCTGAGACCGTATCGGAAGGTGATTTAAAGTTTCTTAATGTTATTCCTCGGCATCGAGTGACCAGAGTTACTGTGAGTGATAACGCGCTGGACCCGCGTTTCGGTAAGCCGGAGACATATAGAATTAACGGCGTGGAAATACACGAATCACGCTTGCTTATTTTTGATGGTCACCCACTTAGCTATCAGCACGATAAATATCTGTCACCTAAAGGGGGCTCGTATCAGATTGGCTTCGGGCGCTCGGTACTTGAGCCGATACTTGATGATTTGACCAGAGCGACCGGAACACGACAAGCGGCTTTTCACCTGGTGAATATGGCCAGCGTTATTATCGCCAAAATGGAGCTGGATGGCGGTGACGGTAGTGAGGCTTCTGAGGAGCGCAACGCTGAACTTCGGGAGATTGTAAAGCAAATTAGCATGTATCGCGCCGCTGTACTCGATAGTGGTATAGATGGCAAGACCGACATAGAAAACAGGCCTACCAGCTTCGGTAGTGTGCCTGAGTTGCTCTTGCTGTTCCTTCAAGTGTTAGCTGCCAGTGCCGATATCCCAGCAACTAGATTTATCGGTCAATCACCAGGTGGGCTAAATGCCACCGGTGATAGTGATTTAGAAAACTATTACGGTCGCATCGAAAACGACCGCGAGCAGGACTTACAACCGCAGTTGCAAAAATACGCAATTATCGCTGCAAAAAGTGCGGGTGTTGAAATGCCTGAGATTGAGTTTGAGCCTTTATGGACAAGTAGCGAGCTTGAGAAGTCAACTATCAGAGTGAATAACGCGACTGCAGTGACAACCTTGTCGAACTCAGGTGTTATTTCAGATGACGAAGCGAAGAAGCAAGCAGAAGAGCTGGATATTATTAAGCCCATAGTGGTTGAAGATGACCAAGATATCTTGGACGAAATGAATAGGTTGCTGGCTAATGATAATCTTGCCGCTTGACCCGTCTAAGGCCCGCAAAAAAGTAAGAGTTGGTAAGCCTGTAAAGCCTTCACGCTCAGCAGAAGTTGCCTATCGAAAAGGCATGCTGGAACAGTTGAAATTGCAGCGCGGAACCGCTACGCAGTTAGTTCAACAGATGCAACAGGGAGCAAGCAAAGCAGCGGTTAGTGCATACCTAGCAAAAGCCGTTAATGCGTCAAAACATCAATTTGATGAACTCGCCAAGCGTTTAGCGCCTCAATTTGTTGATGGCTTTAGTGATGAGCATCGTCGCCGCACTGAGCGAATGATTGCCAGTGCGTTTGGTGTTGACTGGGCTTCTATTACTGACGAACCAGAGGTGAGAGGTGAGCTTGACCTACGCATTATTCGTAATGTTGAGCTTATTGAATCAGTCGGCGCTAAGTATTGGTCAGATATATCTCAAGTCGTTGAGAGCTCCTTTGCTGGAACACTAGAAAAACCGCTGATTGAATCTATTGCTGAAATGGGGGCTAAATCTAGAACTCAAGCAAAGCTAATCGCAAGAGACCAAACATCAAAGCTTGCTTCATCGCTTAACGAAGTTCGCCAGCGCTCAAACGGCATTGATGAATACGATTGGTCTAACTCTAAAGATATTCGCGTAGTCGGCAATCCGGCTGGTCAATATCCAAAAGGCAACGACAAGCACGGCAATCACTGGAAAAGAGAAGGAAAGCGATTTAGCTGGAGTAAACCACCGCATGATGGCCACCCTGGACAGCCTATTTTATGTCGCTGCACAGCTAGGCCCGTTATTGACTTAGAGAAGATAAAAGCACAATTCGTATGAAAAACTTTAAGTTTAGATTCACCAATCAGTCTTGGATGATTGACGATACAACCGGTTTTTTGCGTTGTAAGGCTGTAGTCATTGAAGACTCTGTAATGCCTTATTTGCTCGATGAGGTTTCCGAATACCCCGCAGCCATTGTTACTGGAAGCACGATTTATCTTTACGCGGATAAAAACGAGTTTTCCAAGCCTGGTGCTATCGAAACGTTGGAGGGGTGCTTACTTACTGTTGGGCATGAATGGCAAACCATTGATGCAACAAACAGTGTAGGTCATGTTACCGGGATACCTGAATTGGTTGGCGATCAACTTGTCGCCGACATCATGATTACAGATTTAGACACGGTGAAGCGCGTTGTGCTGCCGGATGATGACCCTCTTAAGCTGCAAGATCTTTCTAGTAGCTATGAGTCAGATGTGGATTGGGGGCTTGGTCGAACCTTAGGAGGTCGTGACTATCACGGTCGACAAACCAATTTTAAGTTTAATCATATTGCTCTATTGCCCATCGGTAAAGGCCGCGGCGGGAGTACTGTTCGGATCCAAAACGAAGAAGGAGAAACTGCCGTGGAATTTACAAAAGTAAGGCTCTCAAACGGCAAGAGTGTTCGCATTGCGAATGAAGATGTCGGGGTACTAGAAAATGCCGAAGACGAACATAAAGAAAAAATGAGCAACATGGCCGATCCCGCAAAACTGCAAGAAGCCATGACGCAGCTTGAAACAATTAATGCTCAGATGAGCGAGCTACAATCTCAAAAAGGCGAGCTTGAAGGACAACTACAGGCCGCTAAAGAGCAGCTTGAAGCGGCTTTATCTCCTGAGCGTATACAGCAAGAAGCTGAAAGTATGGCTAATGAAAAAGCTGGCGCTGAAAAAATCATGAACGCTATCAAAGGCGATTTAAAAGTCATTGATGGTCTTCGTGGTAATGAGCTGAAAGAAGCCGTAGTGACTAATTTTCGCGCGGTAAACTCTTTGCCCGAGCTGACTGATGAGCAACGCAAAGATCCCGCATTCATTCAAGGGCTATATCGTAGTTATGAAGAAACTGCTGGTGTCGCATCGATTGTTCCTGGCGCGACAGCATTACAGATTAACAACGAACAGCCCAAACCCCACACAATCAAGCGTAATCACGGAGCGTAACCATGAGCTTAGATTTTATTCAGGATCAGGTATACGACACTTTTGGTGCTCTTTATCCTGGTCAAATTGCAGACTTTGGTTCAGCACAAAACGAAAATGTCCGTACTTATGTCAATGAGACGCGAGTAGTACCGGCTGAAGGTGTCGTAAAAGGCGATCCTTACGATATCAGTGACCCTAGCTACGCTCACATTCGAAGCCCTTATCCGGTTAAAGCGGCTGAGTCTGGCAGTGTGGATGCTGATTTTGTTGGTATGGTTGTTCGCACTCAAAGCTTCATTATTGATGATGAAACAAATACCACTTACCGACCCGCTAAGCAGCTTATTACTATTGCGGAGCGCGGCTCGGGAATGATTATTGGTGCCAATACTCCAGTAGCCATTGCACATGGTGATCCCGTGTTCATGTCTATAGATGAAACGCAAGCACCAAGTCTACCTGTAGGCTCTTTTACTAACACAGATGGTGCTGGTGTTATCGAGCTAACAGGCCTCTCTTGGTACGGAGCATCGAGCCCCGGCTCTGTCGGGCGTATCAAACTCTAACACGGGGAGCATCGGCTCCCTTTTTTGTTTCTATTCGGAGTAAGAATTATGAAATTCAACAATGCCTATACCGCTGGAAATCCTAGCGGCATTGATGGTTTCGGCATCGTTGTTAATGCCTTTGAGGACATTAAAACAGCGGCCTATGATGTAGTTATGCCTGAGATCTTATGGCCTACTTGTGTCCCTGAGGCATCGGTAGACCGCTCAATTAACGTAGGGGCACGCAGCGCATCTTACAAAGTAAAAGACCGTCGAGGTGTGGGCTCGTTCCGTGCTTCGCATGGTAAAGATATTCCAACTGTTGGCGCAGGCATGAACAAGGTCACTGTGCCGCTGGAGTCTTCAGCTATTTCCGCTCACGTTGACCGTGATGACTTAAACGCCATTCAGTTTGGTCATGAAGGTATGAATCTACTGAACGAGTATGGCGTAATTATGCGTGAAGCTACCGAGCGCCATATTGAGCGGGTATTCTTTTATGGTTTTCCTGATTTAGATTATACGGGCTATATTGACCACCCTAATATTCCTGCTTCGGTGGTTGTTGATCCCGGTTCGGGTACCGAGTGGGCGAATAAAGATGCCGAGCAAATTGAAGCGGATATCAACAACGGTATTTCAGCGGTTTGGGTGGGCTCAAAGCAAGCGTTTATCCCTGATAAAGTTGAAATTCCGCCTGAGCAATTCGCACTGATATCTACCAAGAAAACAGGGCTTGATAACAACACCTCTATCACCATTCTTGAGTACATTAAGAAAAACAATGTGTACACCCAAGTAACGGGCCAAGAGCTGAACATCAAGCCGCTTCGTCACTTAGAAGCCGCTGGTGCTGGCGGTACTGACCGCATGCGCATTACCGATACTCGAGCAGATTATCACTGGATGCCAATGCCAGAAGATTTCACCATGCTCGACCCGTTCTATCGTGGTTTTGAAACCGATTTGTTTGCTTCATACAAGTTTGGTCCTTACCACATTCGCCAACCTATCTCATCGCTTTACCTAGACGGTATTTAAGGGGAAAACATGCCAGTTGTTCTTAATAAACAGCGCCGTACTTTTGTGGTTCCGCAAACGTCAAATGATAAGGGCCACAAAAGCAAAGCGGTTAGCATATTGCCTGGTGCCTACGCTTCTATTGAAGATGAAATTTGGAATCAACTGAAAACCAACAAAGCAATTCAAGCGTTGATTACTCAGCGCCGCTTGGTGGTTTCTGACAGTGAAACTAAAGCGAAAAAAGAAGATGTTTCATTAGAATCATTGGATAACGCTGAATCCAAAGGCGCACCAGAAGAGCTGAATCAAGAGTTAGATGAGCGTCTAACTCTTGACTCTTCGGTAGCAGAAGTGGATGCACCTAAGAGTGATGCACCTGCTTCAACTAAGCGTAGTAAGCGCTAATGAATGCCGACTTACCAACATTTCGTGCACTATATCCTGAGTTTAGCTCGATAGGTGACGAGGTTGTGCAAATCTACATTGACGATGCAGACGAGCATTTATCGGAGCAAGCCTGGGGGCGCTGTTATGCCAAGGCTTTACTGTCTTATGTCGCGCACAATTTGGCGTTGTCACAAAATCGACAGGCCAACAGTGCGACCAATGATGATGGAGTCGTTGAAAGTAGCCCAATGGGAGTGGTTAGCTCTGCCAGTGCAGACGGTCTCTCTGTTGGTTTTACTGTACCGCAATCGGCTAGCAGCAATGCTAAAGATGCGTGGTATTGGCAGACACCTTACGGTCAACAATTCTTAGCGCTGCGCAAGCAATGCTTAAGAAAAGCGATGTTGGTATGCCGGTAAGCATTAAGCGAACTAATCCAGGATGGCTTAAGCGTTTAACTAAATCTATGGAAAGCCAAGAGCAATTGGCTGTAGGGATACCGGTGAACAGCGAAGGATCATCCGCTAAATATGAAGACGGCACGTCTATTTTGCTAGTGGCCACGGTGAATAACTTTGGAAGTCCTTCTCGTAACATACCTGCTAGGCCTTTTATATCTTTATCTTCAGAGCCAATGATAGAGAAAACCGCTCCTATAGCTGAATCTTTGATACCAGTGCTAAACCAAGGGAAAGCTAGCATTGCTGACATCTTGCAACAAATGGGGCCGCCGGCAGTTGATGTTATGCAGCAAACTATCAATGATTTAAAGGAGCCTCCTAATGCAGCTTCAACCATCATAAAGAAAAAAGGCTCAGCCAATCCGCTTGTTAATACTAAGTTGCTAGTTCAATCGATTAATTTTGCTGTGAGAAAGCCTAAATGAGACTACCTGTTAGGATTGCCAATAATTTGTTTGCTACGCGGGTTGTCGCATTCGATATTACAGGGGTTCGTGATAAAGGCCGCTGGATGTCAACCCAAGAACCTGACCGATTCATTAAGGCCACTATACAGCCAGCAGGCGATAAGATTGCAACGCTTAACCTAGATGGTGCAGAGAGTGATGGTGCACTGATAATGCACACAGATGCAGCGGTGTATGCGCATGATGTGACCAACAACAAAGAGGAACCCAATCAAACCTACATTCGCCATGCTGGTGATGTTTGGAAGCTTTGGAAAACACAGAACTGGGAAATACACACTGGCGGCATTAATCGTTACATATTGACGAGGCATCGTGATGTCGACAACACTCGATGAGCTAGAAAAAGCTCTTCATGATTGGCTTGCCTTAGTCACTAGCCGAGTAATTGTTGCTGCTGGTTATGATGAGCAGCCAAGGCCAAAGGATCCGTATTGTTCTTTTCAAATAACCGACACTAAACCACTTGATCATCCTGTGACAACGCTATCAGAAGATGGTCTTACAGAGAGTATTTACCAGCAACACTCTGTTCAAGTTACTCTTGAAGTTATTGGCGGTAATTCCAATCAAGTGATTAACCGCATTCTTTCTTCAACCTGGTCGGCAGGCCGAAGCTTTGACTTGTGGAAGCTATGCGGCCTTGGTGGGTTTACCGAACCGAACAACTTAACTGCGCTGGAAGTTGGTACGCTGCGCCAGCGCTGGCAATCAAAACTTACTTTGCACACCACGCTGCGTGAAAATTTCACTGGCGAGTATCAAAACACCTTTAATTTATCCATAAACGAAACCGACAAGGGCGAAGTCTACAACAAAGACCAGCCTGTCGACTCTAATTGTTAGGAGGGCATAAAATGCCATCTATCTCTGAAATTGTAGCCTGTGGCAATAAGTCTTTACCTAGGTCGCTTGATGTGTTTGTACAAGTATCAAAAGCGCAAACTGAACAGGCTACAGACTTGTCAGTGTTGGTATTTGTCTCTAACACTGGTCCGCTGACGCATGGCGCTGGCCGTATCCGTTATTATCAAAACATTCAAGGCATTGAAGACGACTTTGGTCTTAATTCTGAGCCATGGAAAGCAGGGCGTGAGTTCTTCTCTCAGCGAAACCGCTCTAAAACTATGGCGGTGGCTCAAGCCTTTAGCGATCCTCAATCGGGCTTTTTGAAAACCCGCAGTGTAAATGTTGATGCGCTTAATGCGATAACTGATGGCTCATTTGCCATTGCTATTGATGGCACGAATTATGATATCACCGGACTTGATTTCTCAAGTGATACTGACTTGGATGACATCGCGCTAACTGTTGAGGTTGCATTGCAATCTCAAGTGGCTAACACCATCGTTGAAGCAGAAGGTGAAGTGCTTATCATTACTTCACCAACGGCGGGTGATGACTCTACCGTTTCATTAATGGATGCAGTTGATCCTGCCACCGGCACCGATGTATCTGGTGATGGCTTTTTAAATGGTGTAGACGGTACCGTGGTCATTGGTTATGCGCCGACTGACTTTATTACCGAGCTTTCACTTATCGAAGATGCAGCCCGTTGCAGCGGTCAATTTGTTTATGCTTGGACACTTGATGAAGCCTACCGAGATTCTCAAGATGCCATCGACGCAGCAGGGTGGGCAGAAACCCGCCGTGCTATTTTAGGTTTAACTTCTAATGACCCGTTAGCATGGGACGCGGATACTTCAACAGATATCGGGCCGGTACTTTTTCAAAATGGCTATACGCGCACTATTGCTCCAGCTTATCACGATAACGCTGAATATTACCCTGAGGTGTCAATTTTGGCGCGTATGCTGGGCGTTGATTATGCCGGTGCTAACACTGCTATCACGGCCAAGTTTAAAGATTTACCAGGTGTTGCGACTGTTGGCCTTTCAACAACCCAGTGGATCACGCTGCAAAGTAAGGGCTATAACTCGTTTACGCTTATTGGCAGTAACTCGCGCACCTTCCGCGATGGTGACCAGGTTAACCCCAATTGGTGGATTGATGACCTAATCAACCTTGATAACTTTACTGAAGAGTTAGAGGTGGCCATGCTTAACGTCTATCTTCGCAACGGAAAAGTGCCATTAACACCAACTGGCCAAGCGATTCAACGCGATGCGGCAGTGGTTGTGTGTGAGCGCTATGTTACCAACGGCACGCTAGCAGACCGAGAAATCATCGATCCTGATGACACAAGCAGCACTATTGTGATCCCTGCTTATGAAATAATTCAAGGTGAATTAAGTGGTCAAACGGATGCAGACCGCGCTTCTCGTATTGGTCCACCGATGCAAATTAACCTGCAGCTAGCTGGTGCTAACCACAGTATTTCTATCAATGTTATTGCGCAGGATTAGGAGAGTTAGCGATGTCAGTTTTAGTGCGTAATTACAACCAAGCACTAACGGTTGTAATTGTAGATTTAATCCCGCAAGTCGGGCTTTTTGAGGGCGATCCTATTCGCCTTATTCCCAACGAGGAAGGCTCAGCCATTACCACTGGCACTTATGAGTCAACCACGTCATTTTCTACTGACCAATCCGGACAACTTGAGGTTGACTATAAGCCAGGCTCTGCAAGCCTTATTCAGTTAAAAACACTTTGGCGAAACCAGAAGACATTTCGTGCAAAGACGTTTTCTATTCAATTGGTGACCGGTGTTGGTGAGCCCGTATCTCTGCAAGGGTGTTCAATCCAAAGCATTGGTCAGAGCACCACAGGTGGCAAGGTTCAGCAAGTCAAAACCGTTATTTTTAATATCGAAAAAATCACTGAAACCATTTAGGAGTGGGAATGGCTAAGTTTGAAGAGAAGACGATCAACAAACAGCGATATAAAATTATGTTGCTACCTCCAATGCAGCAATCACTTTTTGCTGCCAAGGTGGCGCAGGCATTGGCCCCCATCGTTGCTAGTGGTGAGCTGGGGCTTGAAGGCATCAAAGACTTTGCCAAAGACACAAAAAACCAAGAGTCAATGGATAAGCTTATTGGTGTTTTGGCGGATTCAATACCAAAGGTTGATGCTGAAAAGCTTCACAGCTTAGCCAAGGAAGCCATTCATGGAAAAGTCTGGGCTGGTCAGGTAATGCTTGGTGATGAAGATGAACTAAACAAACACTTAGAAGAACACCCAAAGAATACCTTTCAATTAATCATCTGGGCCATCAGCGCCAACGTCAAAGTTTTTTTCGGATAACCCGCGAGCCGCTTATATACAGTGGTAGGCGACCGCAAGGCGTACCCATTCCAGATAGCTGGAACGCCGTTTACCTTATCGGGCGTGTTGTAACAGCGGGCTTAGCGACCTATCGAGATATCCAAGATTGGAAGTACACCTGGCAGGAAATCTACGACATGCACGACATGTTAGAGCTGCAAGACTGGATAAGCTGGGAGCAGCATGTAATAGCGAGTAGAGAACATGATCGTCGATGAGTTGATAACCTTACTCGGCCTTAAAAGCGACCCTAGCGTAAAGCGAGAGTCAGAGGGCTTTAATAAATCCATGCGCGGCATGGAAGATAGTGCTAAAAAGCTTGCCGCTGGCATTGTGGTTGCTCAGGGTCTTATAAGCGCATTTGTTCTTAGCTTTGCAGCTTCTGCTGATGAGGCGGGAAAATTTGCAGACCAGAACAACATCACTTACGAGTCACTGCAAGAGCTAGAGTTTGCAATGGAGCGTGTTGGTGGCTCTAGTGCTGAGCTGCGCGGTGACATATCCAAATTAGCTGAAGAATTTGGCAATCTTGGGCCTGCCGACAAAATGCTAGAAGATTTGGCCGAGCGTATGGAAGGGCTTAGCCGAACCGAACAGCTGCAGTTAGGTAAACAGCTGGGGCTATCTCAAGGAACGCTGCGTCTGATTGCGGAAGGTCGTGATGGCATTGCTGCACTTCGAGAGGAAGCGCGCGCTTTGGGTATCGTAATGTCTGAGGAAACCAAAAAGGATGCTGCCGCTTTTCAAGATGGACTTTATAATTTAAAAAAAGCCGCGCTTGGTGTGGCTTTTGCTATTGCAGCTGGACTGCTGCCAGAGCTTAGCGCAGTAACAAATGGCATGACTGATTTTATTGTTGCTAACAAGGAAATCATTGCCAGCAGTGTTGAACAAGTTGTGCGCGGCATTGCTATGGGTTTTGGCATTGTCAGCGATGTTATCGGCTTCTTATTGGGCTTGCTGCCGGAGTTTACTGGCGAACTTGATGCCACTAGAGCGATTGCCTTGGTGGTAGCCGGTGCATTAGGCGTACTCGCAAAAGCGGCTATTGTTGCAGCGCTGCCATTTGTCAAAATTGGGCTGGTCCTTGCCGCGCTTATTCTCATTATTGAAGATTTATGGGCTCTGTTTACTGGTGGGGAGTCGGTGATTGGCAATCTTGCCAGTAAGTTTGCTGAGAGTTTTCCTGCTATTGCTAAAGTGGTGGAAGATACAATTGCGTTTATTGTTGGTATTTTTGGAAAGGTCAAGTGGGGTGAGCTTTGGAAGGCCTTAATTGGACAAGCTAAAAAGAACTTAGGCTTTCTTAAAGATATATTCACCTCAGTTTTTCAATTTATTGAGGACTTGTTATCGGGTAAAGGGTTAGCGGAAGCAGCCAAGAATTTAGGCAGTAATGTCACCAAAGCATTCAAAACCGCCTTTGGTGATTTAATTGCCTATGCTGAAAAGTTCCTCGGTGATTTACTCAAGAAAATCGTTGATTTTGACATTGGCGGAAAAATAAAGTCCTTTTTTGGTTTTGGTAGTGATGAAGACTTAAGCAAAGCTGTTGATGGTGTGGCGCAAGTAGCACAGCAAACAAATCAGGCTGCGCCGGTGGCAGGCGTTCCCGCAACAACCATCACCAACACCAATAACCAAGCTGCAGATAATCGCCAGCTAAATGTGACAGTTAATGGAACTGGGGACTCGGCAGCGGTTGGCAGAGAAGTGGTTAACCGTACAGGCTTTAGTCAAACGGCGCTTGGCGCTGAGCCATTGGGGGGCGGTTGATGGCCACAGCGATATTCAAAGGCGGTGAGATTCAAGAGTACTTAGCAGATGTTGTAACCAGTGAAGATCACAATTTATCTTCGCAGGTCTCTCATTTCGCCATGGAGACTGGAGCCAGGCGCAGCGACCATATCATTTTTAATCCCGATGAGGTAACCATCTCTTTTGAGCTGTCAAACCAAAATAATGATGGTGACGAGCTGGGTGATAGGGCTGCTCGATTGTATGAATCACTGCGCAATGCTTATCTATCTCGCGATTTATATGACGTGGTCACGCGCCATTTCTTGTATCAAAGTATGGTCATTGCCAACGTTCGCGCAACACAATCAGGACCATTTCAAGGCCGTTTGGTTGCATCGGTGCTGTTCAAACAATTTGATGAAATTCAACTATCGACGATCACTATTCCTGAGGGCCGGTTAGAAGATGGCTATAAGAAAACCGCAAGCTCTAGTACTGATGCTGTGTAGCGCAACGCCCCAAGTGTCCAAATGGAACGCCCCAAGTGTCCAAAAAAATGGCCGCAATATTGTGCAGCCATTAATGAAGAAGATACAAAATTCAGCTATAGATCTTGAGATACGAGAAGCTCAACAGCCTTATAGTTCGTATTGCTTTCGCCATTATCTAAACGTTCTCGCAGCAATATAGCCTCAGCCGCAGCACGTAATCCTACAGGAACAACTAAGATGGACGGTTTGATTTTTAGCGATTTTTCTTCACTGTCTTTCTGGGACATCATCCCATCGTAAACTTTTGTGAAGTTCTCCGCCGTGAGCTCCTCTTGAGAGCCAGCAGCCAACTGCCAGAAGGAGTAGCCAGCGTTACCACGCGCCCGAACACCGAAAAGATATTCGTCGTAAGTAAATACATGCGTATCATTGGTATCATCAACCCGTTGAAGCTCTGGCTTGATACGTTCTTGCCAAATCAAAGGCTTGATTGGGCGTCTCGTATCAAGCAAATACCAACCTTCTTGTGGGTTACTTGGTGGAATATAGGCGTTAGAAACGGTGCCACCTTTTTCTAGGGGATGGTCTGTATCAAAGAACGGTTGCCCATCATAACAAAGCTCTGTAAACCCGTTCTTAAGCAAGCTGAAAATGTGCTCGTCGGGATGCATGCGTGCATCATAACCCATCTGTTTGAAGACAATACCATAGCGACCATAATCATTATCTTCATAGTCAACGCGACCAACTCTGACAGATGATTCAAAGAGTTTATTCACAATGTTGTATTGGTGTTTCGCCAGGTCTTTTAACTGACGCTCTCCAATCCATTCCTTAAGACGTGGAAAGTCTCCCAAGAAGCCGTAACCTGTAGCGCCAGCTGCTGACTTAAGCACCGTTGCGATAAGTTCATGCTCTGGGTTGGGTCCCGCCATCCCTTCGTTAAACTTGGCTGCAAAAGCTTTGCTTGATTCAATTACAATGTCGTTAATATCAATCGGGTCTGGCATTGGTTTAATCCTCTTTATTGGTACTTAGAAACAGCTCTTCAGACACGTCCACCTGACGACACACCGCTTTTTGCAATGGTGTTAGCTTGGAATGAGGTGATTTAGAGGCGGTAGATTGTTTAATTGGCTTCTTCAGATGTGCAAAAGGTTTGCCCATTGCGGCAATAAAGGCACTGAACTTTTCAGCCCCTTGGGAATTACAAGCGGTGAGCATAAATTCACGCTGAGAAGGGGGGAAAGCCCCTTTTTGCATTGCTGAGCTCACCAGCTTTTCGTTCTCGGCGTTCTGTTGGTTCAACTTGACGCGGTTTAAGGCTTTGAGCGCAGATTCTGGGGAATTAACATCAGAGCCTAACGCAAGAGACAGCTCATCCCAGTTGCGCCCGTTTTCAGCTTCTTCTGAGTTTAACGCCGTCATAACCAAGTTGGGTTTGTTGGTTAAACCAACACTGCTAAATCTCTTGATTTCGCCGCTAACCGTATGCAGGAAAGCTGGAGAGATAAAACGGTATTCTTTCGAGGAGATGTGGTTTTGGGCTTTTTCTGTCCATTCTACTTTTGCCCAAACTCCGTCGTCTCTGACTTCTAGTTCTTCAATCCATCCTGCCGCTACTTGCTCGTCAGGCCCTTCGCCATCTTCAGAGCCATGTTCATAATCAACGACCAATGGAAGACCGCGCTCATTAAACGCCTCAACGATAAGCTCGGGATTGGATAGTGAAAAGGTGCGCCCATCCAGCCCTTTGATTTGTGGGCCGCTTGGTAAGATTTGAACCCACTCCGTATTGTCTTTGGGGAGTTCTTGGCACAGTGCAATAAGGGGCATGTTTAGCCCTCCTCTTGAGTTGTTTGGTGTTCTTTGCGTTTCTGTTGGATGATGCGATAAACCGCTGGCTGAGATAGTCCGTATTCCCGAACTAGCTGGGTAATATTCTTTCCATTAAAGTCGCGCCAAATTGCATTATTTCTAATGTGAATCTTGAGAGCTGTGGCACGAGGAAAGTAGAGTTGTGCGCCACCAAAGTTTTTGCTCAACATCATCACAAGGCGAGCGGCAACTTCTCCACTCTCATCTACATCAACCAGTTCTTGCTTTAAAGCCTCAAAAACTTCTCCAGTAAGCCCCGACCAGCGACAAGAATCGCTATTCTCAAGAAAGCTGGTTAAATCTGCCACAATTAATGCTTGTTTATTTTTCATTTCTATAACCTCGAAATGCGCTTAACACATGCCAACAAATAACGTGAAATAAAGCGTAATAATGTTTTCTGATAAAGTCACACTATTATCCGTTAGTCCTTTTTCTTAGGTTTTGATAGGCTTTTAAAGCTGAACTGAGGGCTTTAACCCTGTTTAAAACACGTTTAAATCGCCCGTAAGGCGTTTAAATACTTTTGACCCAAGCAACCACGCTAGAAATAGTTTCCAGCGCCTTAGAATGGCGCTGATGAATTGTGCTAATTTTGCGCTTTGTTCTTTTCGCGCTGCTCTTTGATGATGGCGTAAACGCTCGCTTGGGTTATTTCGTATTGGCGAGCTAGTTGGAATTTAAATTTCTGATTACTTCCTCTGGTCGTGGGGAAGGAAAACAAAAAAGGCGCAACTATAATAGCTGCGCCTTTTTAACGTGCTTTAAAATGGTGTTTTAGGCGTTTTTGTTTGAAGGTGTATAGTTGACACGCTCCGATTGAACCAGTGCAAGCAACACTTCATGGGGTAGCGTCGCTCGTAGAATGGCTAGAGCCTTTTCTTGCTGCAAGGTTAAACCAAACTTATCAACCCCATGAGCAACAGCGTCCCCATCTCCACATAGCTCACTGTTAAGTGCTTGTTTTATTCTCTCTATAGACTGGCTTGCAACTGACGCTGAAAACAGCGCTTCATGGCATTCCGTCCACTGCTTCGAGTTTTTTGCGCTCTGAGTCTCCGGAACACGCTGGGCTATGACGACAAGATCTTTCAGATGGTGAAGTAAATAGTTAACTTGCTCGGGGAAGTGGGCTTTAAAGGCTTCGCTGTACTGATAGTCGCTAGGCAATAAACGAGCGGTAGCGGCTAGGGTGGTGTTCTCTACAATTGTTGGCTTAGGCATGTTGCCTCCTTTGGTTGGGTATTAACAACCCACCGCCGGAGGTATCAATCTCTAATGGCGGTGAGACGAGCAGAGTTGATACTACCGGAACCAAAGGAAAACCGGCCTGCCCGCAGGCAGCCCCACTCGCCTCACCATAAACTTAGGTGTGCGAACGCTGAACACAAAAAGCCACGCAATGAAGAACGGAGCGTGGTATGTGCTCCTTTGATTTTACACGGGGTATCAATCCCGACGCCAGATTTTGCTGACGCTATTTAAAACTAGGTTATATTAATATAGTTGTCAACACTTAAGGTGACTACAGTTTCAGCTCAACTTTAGTTATCTAAATTTCATTTCTGCGTTTTTCGGCCATCAATAGCGAAACTCTCTTGGCAAAGGCCGCTTCGTAGTGTTGTTCATCTTCGAGTGATTCAGCGCTGACTTGCGCTACAGTGTTGCCTTGCTTCACGTGCACTAATGCACTTGCTGCTGGCGGTGGCAGCTCTTCGTCTTCAATTTTCAGCTGGCTCATTTGGGCGGCCACATCGAGTTCATTCAAGCGGGTTTGAGCAGCGGCAAGCTCTTTGGCGTTTTTCATCTTGCGAGTTGTCAGGCGCTTCTGTTCTCTGGCCGCATCGCGGTCATAGAAGCTGGATGGCTCAACGCACTCCGCTTCACAGATGTACGTGTTTTGCAGGGTGTAGCAGTGAACCGACCCGTGCAGGTTTTGCGGGTCAAAGCGGATAATGAGCTTTTTACCGATATAATGAAAAAGCGCATCATGGCAGTACTGGTTCGTACGCTCTTGGATTTTTCCGCCCGCTTTAAGTTGGATTTTCCCAAACTTACTCACCTTGGCGGTTTCAGCGCTGAGCAAGAACATGCGTTTTTGTTCAGGCGTTGCCATGCGAACAACCGCGTTGGCGTAGTCCCGCTCAAAGGCTTCATTGAACGACATACGCCCCTGGCACATTTCTGTTTCGCGGTTAGCGCGGGAGTTGAACAAATGCACGCCTTGCTCAACGACTTTTAGAAACTCGTCTAAGGGAATGACCCGCTCGCCGTAGTTATCTGGCTTCGCTGTCGGGTTTGGTCCGGTATAAGCCCCCGCTAATGCCGGATGCTTATCGATAAACTCATCCATGCCACCCACACCAAAGGCGCGCTCTATCGGTTTAGCTTGGCCATGGCCTTTGCCGAGGTTAACTGTTGTCCAGTGAATTTCTATTCCAAGTGCGACAATCAGCCCTTCTGGGTCGTCTTCTTTTACCTTGAAGCGATAACGATTTCTTGCTCCGCCTGTCAGGTCCTTGTTGGCGGCGGCACGGGTATTATCGATAGAGATTTTTTTAGGAATACCGTAACGGTCTATGACATCACGCAGCGATAAGCGAATAGAGTCCATATTTTCGGAAATATCAGTACGCCAGCCGACAATCTTGCGGGTGCGAATGTCTTGCCAAAACCACGTCACCGGGCGACGAGTCTCCCCACTTGGAAACCTCACAAAGACATTATGCTTATAACCGTCGCCATTTAGCGCGCTCATCGCCGACAAAGCTTCCACTGTGCGTGTTTGTGAGCCGTAGCGGAGAAACAGCGCGTGCTCACCTTCACGTTTTAGGATGCGCATTTCTTCCGATACCGTAGCCAATAGGCGCTGACGGAAGCATTTCTTGCTCGGCAGTTCCCAGCCCTTTTGTGGGGCAAGCGCTTCTAAGCGGTAGTAGCAAGCTGCGTGACTCGGTTGTTCTGAGCGTAGGTAGTCGGCTTTGTATATCTCCCACGCTTCGTCAGGAATTCTTGCTCTGTTACTTATGGCTTTCCGTCTATTTGCAATGGCTTTTGTGTTGACTAGTGCTGCCAACCAATCTTTTTCTTCAAAAGGTGCTATTTTAGTAAGTAGGCGGCTGATAGTTTTGGTTGATAAGCTATATTTTTGAGATACAGCATCGGTTGCTTGGCCTTTCTTTAGCCCCGCTCTTTTAAGCACATGCCAGCAACGAACAACTCGCAAATCATGTTCCGCTTTGTGTTGAGCCTTTTCTCCAGCCTGCTCCCATTTTTGCCACAAAGTTCTAGCGCAGTAGTCAGTCTCATGTCTTGGTATACCAAGAGGCTCACCATCAACAAGAATCTCTCCTATTTTCTTGAATAGCGCTTGATGGCAACTCATAGGTAAGGACTCAAAGCAATACTCTTTACCACCACCTTTGCCTTGCTTTGCTCTGAACTTCCACCCCTCCCGCTTTGCCATTGCTGTAAGCCCTTGCCGTGAAGAAGGGAGCCCTGGCAAGCCGACTAACTCCGATGCAGAAAAGTACCTCATTTAACGCTCCCAACTACGCCCTTGTAACGGCTCGGCCAGATTGTCTGTGCCTCAACACCTATGGCATCAGCAATGATCTTTTCTCCTTTGGGCCAGCATGCTCTAACGGCATTTCTAAGAGTTGCTTTACCAAGCCCATTAGCAACGCCCAGCGTTGCATAGTTCCAACCTGATGCTTTTAAAGCTGCCAAAATGTATTCGCTTCTCCAGTTTCCATTATTGTCTGTCATTGGAGGCAAGCTTTTTTCATTCATATAAACCACCTATAATCTTTTCACTTCCCGTGGTTACTCGAAAGAGTCACCGCGTCTCTAAAGATTAGCTTGACCAAATTGATTCATCAAGCTCTATAGAGTTTTACTGGCGCTTTCAGGTTTATTTGGAGCTCGAGGGCAGATTTCTTACAGCTAACCACTGTAATATCAATAGGTTTAATGAGATATGAATGACAAAAATCTAACTGGAAACCGACTTTCAGGTTTGGAGTGGCAACTCGAAAGAGCCAGCACGATACAAAAGAGGATTGAGTTCTTAGCTAATTGCGAGGGAAGCGTCGCCGGTTTTTCAAAAAAAGTTGGAATATCGGTATCTGGTTTAAAGCGATATTTGCAAGGAGGGGAGCCTACGGCATCAAAAATCATTCAAATATCAAACGCCCTTGGTATAAGTGCAACATGGCTTCTAACAGGCCAAGGTAAGCTGTCTGATACGGCACCATCACACTTAAGTAATGGTTATATGATTGCGTCTCTTTGCCCCGATAGCCAAGATATTAAGAGTGAGCTTGACCAAAGAAAGGTTAAGGTTTACGACACAATTGCTAGTCGATGGAAAACACTCAGAGAAACCCTCTCGATGTACCCTAGGTATACCCGTGAAGCATTGATGGCAAATAACGATATTTACTATAACGACAACTTCTCCGATGAAGCTTTTGAAAAAATAGTGAAAGACCTATCCTATTCATTCTCAACAACTTTTCACCCAATTCTTCCGTATGAAAAAGATGGAGAACATGGAACGGACACCGTTTACCCAGACTCTAAAACAGGAGCTGCTGAACTTGCCATTAGCAGGCACGTTCTTTCAACCAAACACTTAAAAGGTGGCGGGCTGGCGACCATATCAATAACAGGTGACTCAATGGAGCCAACTCTAAGTGATGGCGATATTGTTGTTATTGACAGGAGTGACACATCTCCAACAGATGGCAACCTATATGCTCTATCGAGTATGGGAGAAACACACGTTAAGCGATTCCAGAATGCACTGGGTGTTTGGAACCTGATCAGCGATAACTCTTTATATGGGACCATATCCTTAACGAAGCAAGATCAAGCAGACATAGAGATTGTTGGGCGAGTTGTATTTGTAGGTCGGTATTACACTCAGCCTCCTAAAAGTTAATTTAAAGCTTTTTTAAAGACCCATTTTAAATTAACAATTATCCTCACTTTGTCGGATCCAAAAACTTAGAAACTAATGTTTTTGGACACTTGGGGTGTTCACGCAAATGAAGCCCCGCGCGTCCCTCTACACCCCGTAATCTCTGGCTCCGTCCCACTTAATCCCAATAAATTCCGCATAATCCCGTATTGGACAGTTTGGGAGTTCCTATACATGCTGGGCGCGTTGATGGTGAAGAGGTCAATACTTCAGCCGCATTGCAACTAGCCAGAGGATTTTTAGGGTGATACATGGCAACTAAAATACCGCTAACTTCTGCCGGTGACCGCAGAATGAAGATTAGTTTGGGTGATAACGTATTAACGCTACGTACCTATTACAATCGTGTGATGGCGTTTTGGGTGCTGGATATTCTTACTGATGATGGCGATCCTATTGCAGAAGGCCTCAATATGGTGGGCGCTATAAATCTTCTAGAAGCCTCTAAAACCCTAACCCATCAATACGGACAGTTTAGGTTAGATAAGGATGCTACTGGCGAAAACTCCCTAGAAGATATTGGCTTTTATTGGTTCGCACCTGGAGAGTTTGAAGCGCTAGTGCCGGAAGAGTTGTTTTTCTCACCACCGCTTAACTATGATTTTGATTTGCTGTTTCCTCGGGTGGTAGTCAGTGGCTAGAATTAGAAAGATACAAGTCTTTATTGGCCCTTTTGAAGACTTACTTGGTAAGGGAAGGGCGGGTGCTAAGGTGGTTGAAACCACAGGCAAAACCAATGAGATTAGGATCCGCTTCAGTATTAAGAAAACCATCACAGGTGCGCCTAATGATTGTGCTGTTGTTTTCACTAACCTTTCTCCAGAAACTCGCCATGCACTGCGACAAAAGAGCTTATCTATAGAGTTATGGGGAGGCTATGAAGATGAGGAAATCAGGCTTATTGCCAAGGGAGGCGTACTCTACGTAACCCACGAGCGAAAAGATGCCGAAATAGATACGACTGTAATCTTTAGAGATGGATGGGGGGCATTATTAAATGCAGATTATAGCCGCTCCTATTCAAGCGCTGAGCCGCTCTCTGTTGTTGTTTCTGATATTGCTAAGTCTATTGAGGGCGTTGAAACTGGCAGAATAAATCTAGCAGGTTCTTTATCGTCAAAGGGGCGAACATTGGCGGGAAACCCTAGAGATTTATTGAACAGACTTGCTGACCAATATGGTTTTAGTTGGTCAATCCAAGATGGAGTATTTCAAGCTATTGATGATGATAAATCGCGTGGCCTTGTTTATCGCGTAGATAACATCTTGCTAAATGCTAATCCAATTTTAAACGGTCCAGAGCAGATAAAGACAGGCATTGAAATGTCTACTATTTTAGATCCTCGCATTATTCCTGGTGATGTGGTGGAGGTGAACCCAACAGTGGATGAAGACTTATCTGGACAATATAAAGTCTTTGATATGGTCATTACTGGAGACTCACATGGTAGCGCTTGGAATACTACCCTAACCAGTAAGGTGTTTCTAACATGACGGATACCTCTATAAGCCAAAGTGATGAAGACGCTTTTCGTTTGGCTCTGTCTCGCTTTACGTCAAAACTTCGTACTGCAGTGCCTGGCATAGTCGATTCTGAGCCTAAAAAAAATGGCCGATTCTGGTGTGTCGATGTGATTCCTGCCGTTCGCCGGCTAATTAAGAGTAGCAATAACGGATCTAGAACAGAAAGCGAGCCTAAGATTGCTAATGTGCCGATTTATTTGACGGGCTCAAAGTCATTAGGTTTAAGTGTAACGGTACCCCTTAAACTGGGTGACGAGTGCTTACTTGTTGTTTCAGACCGTGGTTTGGACAATTGGCAAATAACCGATGGCCCGCAAGATCCGCCAGAACTTAAAGAGCTTCGACACCATGACTTGAGTGACTGCTTTTGTTTACCTCTATGCTCGCAGCTAGCCAGTATTAACAGCTATAACAATGACGCCGTGGAGATCAGAAATAGTGACGGTACCACAAGGTTATCTGTTCGAAGCAATGAGATAGAGCAAGTGGTGGGATCGGGCGCAACCAAGTTAACCAATGGTCTGCTAACTATTAACGCAAACGTGGTGATTAATGGCAGCTTAGATTCAAATGGTGGTGATTTTAATCATGATGGAGTGAATGTGGGTAAAGATCACAACCACAAGCCAGAGGGTGAACTTAAAGACTCCCTAAATGGCAATGTTGCCGGCAGATCAGGTAAACCAGAATCATGAGCTTTTCATTTTTACTTAACCAAACAACCAATGACTATTCGATAAAGGGCGGTCGATTGGTTATATCCAATGGCAGTGATGCTGCAGTTGATCGCGTTTATGTACGCTTGCAAACAGAGTTCGGCGAGTGGTTTTTAGATATAACTAAAGGTGTTCCTTATTATGGTGAAGGCGGCATTCTTGGCGGAAAGTTAGGCACCGGTGAGGTATCTGCTATTTTGCGCCGTGAAATCCTTGATGTGATAGAAGTCGACAAGATAAACCTTATGTCTGTCACTAAAGACCGGCGCGCGCTCACTATCAACTCAGACATTAGTATTCAAGGCCAATCAGAGCCAATTCGTTTAAGTATTTAACCAGCCCCGCAAACGCGGGGCTTTTTTTTGGAGTTGTTATGGCATTTGGTGTGACCGATGAGGGTTATGAAGGTAAGAGACTTGCTGATATTATCGAAGAAGCTGAAGAAGACTTATCCCTGATAACTGATCCTAGTAGTGGAGAACGTCTAGACGCTGACTTTAGCAGTGACGACCCCGCAATGCAGATTGCCAAGGTACCTTTGGTGGGGGTTGCTGATTGCTGGGAAACAAGCAAATTAATTTATGATCAGTTCAACCCATCACTAGCGGTTGGGCCTTCTTTATCGGGTTTGGTACAAATTAATGGTATTGGCCGACAAGAGGCTAGTGCCTCAAGTGATACGGCTGTATTAACAGGTAGTGCCGGGGCCATCATTCCTGCTGGACAAATTATTGCTGATGAGTTCTCAACGCGAGAGTGGATAACTGACAGTGAGGTCATGCTCGATGTTACTGGTCAAGCTGAGGTAGGAATTACCAACACGGTGACAGGTCCTGTCGATGTGGCGCCTGGAGTATTAAATAAGATTGTGACACCGCAGCCAGGATGGCAAACGGTGAGTAATAACGGAGCCGTTTCCCTAGGTAATAATATTGAAACAGATAGTGAGCTTAGAGTTAGGAGAAGTCGCTCAACATTGGCCCCAGCGGCTGCTCCTGCTGAATCTGTATGGGCCAATCTAAGTAACCTTCGCGATGTTTCTTATGTGCGCGTTCTTATTAATAACACGCTTTCAGAAGACGCTAGAGGGATACCTGCTAAGACTCAAGCTGTAATTATTGTTGGTGGCGATGATGAGGAAATCGCTACAACCATACTTCAGCGTTCAGGGGCTGGTATTGAGTTCTTTGGTACGCAATTAGTGACTATCTATGATGCGCAAGACGAACCATATTTAGTGTTCTTTACAAGGCCAGCGCCAGTCGATATCTACATCAATTTAGAGCTAGCTATCAACCAAAACATTTTCCCGAGTAACGGTGATGAGCTTATTCGACAAGCTATCATTGCTTATGCTCGCGGTGGCGCACCCGAGATTAATGTTTTCGAGGGTTTTAGAGAGATAGGATTTGGTCCAGGATCAACGGTTATCTATACGCGGCTATTTACTCCGATTAACTCTGTTGCGGGGCATCGCGTAAATGCCTTTGAAATATCTGCTGATGGTGTTGATTTTGGACAAGATGATATTTCGATCGGTGTATTTAGTTATCCAAGATTTCTGGCTGAGAATATCAATATTACTATCGAGGTGTAACGATGGTATTTGGACCTATTGATTTTTCTCAATATGAGCTAGACCAACAAGATGAGGCTTGTGAAAATCATCTAGCAGTTTTTCGACGTTCTCCAATCATGATGGCGTTTCGCCAAGCCCTGATTAAGCAATCACAAGAACTTTATGACACAAATATAAACGCTTTACTCGCGAGAACCATTGAGGACGGTGTTGGCTACCAACTTGATGTTATAGGTCAGATTGTTGGTCAGCGCCGTATTCCCCTGGGAGATGCTAGACCTTGGCTAACATTCGATGATGAAACAACAGTGGTTGATGGTAGCCCTGTATGGCTGGAAGGTCAGGTCGGTGGTGATGAGACTGCCGATGATGAAGAATATCGAGCATTGATTAAATCTAAAATTTTTAAAAACCATGTTAAATACGGCTCAATTCCTGAGCTCATCGAGTTCACTAGGCTTGTATTTAATGCGCCAATTAGCATTAGAAAACTAGGTAACGATGACATTAACTTGATTATTACCCAGTTGTTTCCCGAAGAGTATCTGGAGCTGCTTTTCTCCGTCATCGATGATGAAGCATCTGATAGACAATACTTTTTACCTATCCCAACCGGTTGCCGAATACTCGGCGCTGAATTCGCACCAACCCCTGCCTTTAGGCCTGACAATGATACTGCTGGGCCTGACTTGGGTTTGTTATCTGTTTCTATTGGAGGTTTTGAATAGTGGCCAATGTTCGCGATGATAAAAACCCTGGCATTTTTGCTGAAAATGCTCAAACGAGTATTCCTGTTCCGCCTACACCTGGTACGCCTTATCGAGATCCAGTAAATGGTCTTGATGACATTGCCAATGGTTGGCGTTATGAGCAGCGAGTATTGTCTCAAGAATTCAATGAAATTCTCTTTCGACTTACCACGCTGACCGAGTTAATAGACCGCACCGGCGTACTTGGATGGTCTGACAAAGTAAACTATGACCAAGGCTATGCGCTGGTATTTGGTAGCAATAATCTGCTTTACAAAGCCTTACAAGATAGTGGCCCAGACTTTGGCGGGGGAAAAGACCCAACAGCAAACCCAACTTATTGGAAGCAGGTTGTAGATATTCCTCCTCACAATGAATTGCAAAGTATACAGGGTGGAGTAGCTAATGAACGCTATCATATTTCCTTAGCTGAACTACAAAAGCTTCAAGGGTTAACCAAAGATCATAATGCATTGGATAATCTACAAGGCGGCTCTAGTGCTGAGCGAAACCACCTAAGTAACGCCCAAGTGCAGAAACTAGATGACATTCAAGATGCATCATTTACGACAAAAGGCTTGATGAGAAAATCGACTCAGATTGAAGTAGAAATTGGGGAGGACAATGATTCTGCTGTTGTTCCGCTTTACCTACAACAGAAACTGGATGCGTTAAAAACAGGAACTACAGTAAATATCATTCCAGGCTCAGATGATGTTTCGACTATCGCCATTAATCTAAGCACTATTACTGATTCGCCAGAAAATGCCTTGTTGAATGTGTTTCAAATCGGCGTAGGAGCACTTAGCATGACCAGAGAAGTTACTCTACCGTTGAGGCATTTGTATTTAGACACAACCAGCGGCTCTATCAATGTCGATAATAATGACGGTACAGATTATAGATTTTCTTATGACTATACTGCGCCTATTTTGACATTAACAAAAACATCTGGTGGAAATTTTAAAGTTATATATATCACTACTTAGGTGGAGCCATCATGTCAAACACTAGAAACTACAAAACTCTTCGTCCTTGGGCGGAAGATGCAGAGATTAGCATCCCTGAAGGCGGTGCAGTACCTGGCACATCATATCGAAATACAGAGACAACCGATAACCAATCCGCTACAGGTCAGGCTTTCAAGCGCGCGCTTGAGTCAGGTTCTTTCAATCAAATATTTCACTTAGCTACTAAGCTAGTAAAAGACATTGAAACAACCGGTCTTCTTGGTTGGACTAACTTAATTGATTATCCAGTTGGGGCGTTTGTTCGTGGTTCTGATGGCCGTATTTACCAAGCTGCTGAAGTATCTGGGCCAGGCACAACACCAATAGACCCTGTGGAGGGGGCTTCTTCTGCATGGAATGATTATTTAAAGCCCTTGGAAGATGCGATAGGCGATAATGCTCAGGGGATCGAAGATAACACTCAAGCTATTGAGGGTAACACCGAAGCAATACAGCAAAACACTCAAGCTATTGAGGGTAACATCGAAGCGATCGATAACAACTCCCAAGCAATAAACCAAAACGAGCAAGATATTCAATCCAATAGCCAAGCTATACAGCAAAATACGGATAACATTAGCAGTAATACCCAATCGATAGATCAGAATTCTCAAAATATCCTTACGCTCACCGAAACCATTGCAAACCTTGCGAGCGCACAAGGGCAGATACAAAATGAAAATACACCTGTATTTGCAGAAATACCGCAAATAGAGACGCCGGTTCCACTTAGTGTGCTTGTCGATAGCACTGACACGGATGTGCTGGAGTTCAATGAAACGACCAACACAGTAACGTTGAAGATAAATGCATCGTTCAACTTTTTAACCAGTGTATTTTTGGATTTTGATACCGGCTCAGAGCGAAATGTTACCTTTAGAATAAGACGCGCGTCAGATGACTTATTGATATCTGAACGCATTTTACCCCTTGAAGAGAGCAATAATGACAAAGACCAATTTATTTCGAATAATCTAGTTACAGTCGGCAAAAACGGCCTACCATCGGCCCCGCTGGAGGTAAAACTGACCATTGAGTGTGACGGTAATGATATTGAGTTTACGTCGTTCGATTCGTTAATCACCAGTTCAGCAAATAGTGCAGGTAGTGGCACTAGTCCGGTTGAGCACCCTTTCGCAAACATGGAGTATTTGGGGCGTCAAACCATCGGTAGGAATGTAGGCGATGGATTCGCGGTAAGTAATGGACAGGATAAATATTACATTATTCGTGCGACGTCATACCAGGAGCGAAAGGGTCAAATTGGCTATATTAGGTTCGGCTCGGATATTCTGGTTGCTAACTCCCTAAGAGATTATCTACGCGCAAAGCTTAATTGGTATGAAAAAGCCATTGAAACTCCGCCAACGTTTGTAAAAGGATATGATAACGCTATACAGGCTACCCACCATAGCATGGTAGCCGTCGTCATTAATAACGGCAATGTGTTTTTACGTACGCCATTTGATATAGGCTGGTCGGCCGAACATGTTGACGAGGGAGCATTTATTGACCTTAACGATGCAGTGGGGCTTGGCACTAACGAGCCTGTATATATATATACTGCTAATGCCTTAAGCACCGTTGATATTTGGGAGGTTAAGTATGATTAATGCAGTGGCCATTACTAAAGACGGCGCGAATACCATTGTGATTGTTCCTGATATTGATACGGCTAATGCGCTAGCCAAACGGCATAAACAATCATTTATTATTGAAATACCCGCGGATGCTGATTTTATTGCTGATGGGCGTTGGGCCCCGTACCGTCCTGATTTTGAGCACCTACAAATAGACCCTAGTTTAAAGAACTACTTCTGGATAAAAACAGTTGAAAGCGTCCATGCTGAAATACTCAATGAACGGTTAGCTGCATTATCAATCTACACTGACAGCCTCTACCAACCCACGCAGGCTAAATATTCAGAGGCTGAGCGCCAAAGTTGGATAACACAGGAACAAGAGGCTGAAGCGTGGTTAGGTGATAGCTCAATTTCTACCCCGGTAATAGATCTATATTGCAACGATGACAAAACGCGATTTTGCCAGAAGGTGCTCGATAAGGCGCGCAAGCACAAATCATCATTATCTATCGTTGCCGCCTCCCAGCGCGTCAGGGGGGCGCTGGAAAGTTTTAGCCTTGATGATCTTTATCACGCTGATATTCAATTAATGCTACAGGGGGAACTAAATGCCTAGCGTCAAGCTTATTCACGCAGACCCGCCGCTACTGGTGCCGATGTTGGCAAAGGTAAAGCTAAGCTTATGCGCCAAGCTGTACAGCTCTATAAATCACTGTTTTAAGGGTGAGTTATGCCAACTAGAAGAAGGCTTTACTTAATTGATATACGTCGAGCCCGATTTAGTTTTTTTATTTCAAAATAAAAGGCATGGAAACATGAATATTGCGAGTATATTTGAGCTATCAAAGCAAAAGGTTACGCTAAAAGACGTATTTATTATCTCCTTAGTGGTTTACACCGCTATGGAAACAACCGAGATATCAGAGAAAGTGGAAACATACTCTACCCAATATGCATTTGATGTGCTCAGTTACGGGTTTAAAGATTTAGGCTCTGATGCAGAGATAAAGGCGCAAGTAAAGGAGTGGCACAAAAACGACTGGGGAGCTCAAATTGCAGCTATTCAAGTTATTTGTGATGCATCCCCCACCAGGTTAGAAGTCTTAATGAGTAAGCAGCTTTCGAAAGAAGTGTGCCGCTTGGCTCTTTAACCAATAAAAAGGTCTTTTGGGAGCAGATAAAGATGGAAATTAGTCTTAATTTTTTGGTGAAAATACTTTTAACTTTGACTGTGTTTTCATTATTGATAGCAACAATCACTTTAGATTATGGCGAATATTCGGAAAAAGTGTTCGATATATTGATTGGTGGCATAGGCGGCTTCGCTCTTAGCAAAGTGATAAAAAAGTAATACCTACAAATATGCCTATTAAGCCCGAGTTAACGGGCTTTTACATGTCTAACCTACCTCTTGCCAGCTTGATTAAATTGCTCATAGGCTTCTTCGATAAATAGCTGTGCTATCCTGGCTAACCCTTTAGCCTCATCTAGATTTTTAGAGCGCTGTATAGCAATAACAAGCGTTCTAAAATCATTAGTGCAAGCCACGCCAAATTGCGCGGTATCAATTAGTTGTATCTCTAAGTTTGACATTACTTCTCCCCCATTTGATGCGCAGACATTTGCGCTGAAGAGAAAAGAGGGCTAGATGCTGGAATAGAGAGAAGCAACTGTAACTTAGATAACCCTTTGCCGGTTATCAAGGCGGTAACAGATTGCTTTAATCCATGGTCTGGGTGTTGCCAACTGCCAAGCTTTACGTCTAACAGTCCTGCCTCTATTTTATCCTGGTATGGTTCGTTCCGGCGAGTTACCCACTTTAGCTCGCGTAATTTTGAGAATAAGCGCCGTTGGCCGGTACCGAGGATTTTTGCAGCTTGCGCAACCGATATAGCATCGGGTGCTACTTCTACCTGTTCAGCAAATGCCACTTTGGGGGCATCTTCTTCTATTTTATATTTGAGCTGTTGGTTTTCTTGCTCTGCTTGCATAGCTAGGGTGAGTATTTCCATGCGGGATAGTTCGGCTGGAGACGTTTGTTTTTGTTCTAACTCTTGCCAGCGGTCAACTAACCTAGCGGTAAACTCAGGTGAAAGCTGAGCGACAACAACGTAGCTATCACGTTTGCCTTGTTCACCATTAAACAGATAAACCTTAGTGGGTTTGGTCGTGGTTTTAATTTCCCCCATTGGGGGTAATTCAATGGTGGCGCGGTCTGAGAGTCTTTCGATTGATTGTTTTACTTTATCGTGTCTAGACTCAACAAGTTGGGATATATCTAGACTATGCATAGACAGGTTATGGGTTAGATTGGCCATTTAAGACCTCCTTATAGTTCTTTTGAGATTACCCCTAATGGGGGTCGGGAGGCTCAAAACGGTCTACAAGAACCGCGGATAGGTTTCCCCGAAGGTGTTATATAGCTATCGCCCTCCCGACATAGAAATAATTACAACTATGCTAGGACTACCTGAATTTCAGGTATAAAAAAGCCAACGCTAACGGGGTTGGTTGAGTACCGCTTGTAGAGAGGTTTTGAGTCCTCGAAAAGAAAGCTAACTGATTTGGTTGGGTTTGTCAATTAAGTTAGCAGCAGGGTAGCTTGTTGCTCGTTGAGTAGGGCGTATTCTGTGGCTTTACCAAACCCACCCTGGCTGCTCGTCAGTATTCTCTCGTTTATTTCTGAGACTCTAGAGGCTGGAAATTGAATAATATTCATCACATATCACTCAACTTTTTAAACGTTAAGTGATGAGTTCTCAGTACCAACTTGGTCTCAGAAACAATGATTTGCTTGCCTGATAAGGTTGTTAAATCTAAATGTTTAGTTGCCTTTATATGAGGTCTTTTTTTTGCTCTGGGTAATTCTTTTACGTTTCTATTCATTATAAAGCTCCAAGGTACGCAGTAATCATACTGAAAAATACTCACCAATGGTATAAAGTAGTGCAAGTCGCGATGGCTTAACTTAAGGCTGCTGAGGAATGGGAACCAACCGATTTGGTTAGCTTTGTAAAGGGTTATTTATTCGGTGTATTGGTGATTTTTTTTAATTCCAATTTCAAATTATCCATTCTTTCTATTCCTGATGATGCTAGCTTTTTTACTTCTTCTTTAGACTTTGAGTTGCTAATTTGCTTAAAGATAGCAGTAATTTCTTTAAATTCATTTGATATGTATTTTCTAATGTTGTTATCGGTCATAACTTTTCCTTGTAACTAGAATTGTGGCATTACAGGCTACCAGCCAGCTGGTGGAGTATGCACCTGTGCTTATGTATCACTAGTGTAAGAGTGTTTTCTATGGGCATAAAAAAGGCCAGCACATTAAGCCCGAGTTAACGGGCTTTTATATGTCTAACCTACCTCTTACCAACCTGACTAAATTGCTCATAGGCTTCTTCGATAAATAGCTGCGCTATCCTGGCTAACCCTTTAGCCTCATCTAGATTTTTAGAGCGCTGTATAGCAATAACAAGCGTTCTAAAATCATTAGTGCAAGCCACGCCAAATTGCGCGGTATCAATTAGTTGTATCTCTAAGTTTGACATTACTTCTCCCCCATTTGATGCGCAGACATTTGCGCTGAAGATAAAAGAGGGCTAGATGCTGGAATAGAGAGAAGCAACTGTAACTTAGATAACCCTTTGCCGGTTATCAAGGCGGTAACAGATTGCTTTAATCCATGGTCTGGATGTTGCCAACTGCCAAGCTTTACGTCTAACAGTCCTGCCTCTATTTTATCCTGGTATGGTTCGTTCCGGCGAGTTACCCACTTTAGCTCGCGTAATTTTGCGAATAAGCGCCGTTGGCCGGTACCGAGGATTTTTGCAGCTTGCGCAACCGATATAGCATCGGGTGCTACTTCTACCTGTTTGGCAAACGCTACTTTGGGGGCATCTTCTTCTATTTTATGTTTGAGCTGTTGGTTTTCTTGCTCTGCTTGCATAGCTAGGGTGAGTATTTCCATGCGGGAGAGTTCGGCTGGAGACGTTTGTTTTTGTTCTAACTCTTGCCAGCGGTCAACTAACCTAGCGGTAAACTCAGGTGAAAGCTGAGCGACAACAACGTAGCTATCACGTTTGCCTTGTTCACCATTAAACAAATAAACCTTAGTGGGTTTGGTCGTGGTTTTAATTTCCGCCATTGGCGGTAATTCAATGATAGTGCGGTCTGACAAGCGTTTTATGCTTCGCTTTACATCGTCATGACGTGACTCAACAAGTTGGGATATATCTAGACTATGCATAGACAGGTTATGGGTTAGATTGGCCATTTAAGACCTCCTTATAGTTTTTCCGAATTAACCCATAAACTGATGGGTGTCAGGAGGTTCGAAACGGTCTACAAGAACCGCGGATAGGTTTTCCCGAAGGTGTTATATGGCTATCACCCTCCCGACATAGAAATCATTACAACTATGCTAGGACTACCTGAATTTCAGGTATAAAAAAGCCAACACTAACGGGGTTGGTTGCTTACCGCTTGTAGAGAGGTTTCGACGCCTCAAAAAGAAAGCTAACTGATTTGGTTGGGTTTGTCAATTAAGTTAGCAGCAGGGTAGCTTGTTGCTCGTTGAGTAGGGCGTATTCTGTTGCTTTACCAAACCCGCCTTGGGGGAGTGGTTTACCCTTCCGCATTTCAAATGCGATAGGGCCAAACTCACTTAAATCAGGCTCATTAGAGCGTATTAGTTGAATAACTGATTTGTGTGGATTACCCACACCTTCAGCGATATTTATCGAGGTGGTAACTGCTGTGCCTGAATTGGCGAGTTTAACTAGATTGGTCATTTAAGACCTCCTTTGGATTTTTTCGAATTAACCCATGAGCTGATGGGTGTCAGGAGGTTCGAAACGGCCCAAAGCGACCGCGGACATATTTCCCAATAAAGGGTATTGTATTAGTCTCCCTCCCGACATAGATCGGGATTGCACCTAAAAAAAAGGTACAAAAAAGCCGCATTTCTATCGGGTGCGGATGCCGCTGTGTAAGAGGTTTCGACGCCTCAAAAAGAAAGCTAACCGATTTGGTTAGCTTTGTAAAGGTTAAAATAATTCACCAATTAACAAGATAATAATGGTGCCCAGTAAAAACCATGCTGCTAATTTTTTAAAACTTAATCGGCTTCGTGTTGGTTTTTGGTCACAGACATAGACGTTGCTTTTATCGCTATGGCTATAATCATTAAATATTTTCTTCTGGTAATCGTATAATTCTGATTTCCGGATGTTATCTAAGTCAACGCCCATTTTGCCAATTATGTCATGTGTACTTTTCAAATCCTTTATGTGCTCACTATCCGATTCGTAAGCTGCGTCAAACAAAACACCAACATAATCTTTCCATATTTGATATCGGCTTTGTAACTGCTTAAAGGTACCAACAAGTTGGCCATATTTACCACATAGCAAAGCGTGAGTAGGGCGAGTTCGTTTACCATTTTCATTTTTTGCTTGAGTTATTTGCTCGTCAGAAAGTTTGACTAAAATTAAGTCATGAGACATATAGTTTTTCTCTTTAGTGGTGGCCTGAAGTCTATGGCACCACACTTGGGACAAGACTGGGCATTACCTGAAACCTTACTTTTGCATTCGACGCACTTAACTAGAGCCATTGTACAACCTCATACAAGATTTTGAGGCTAAAACGCATTGAGTTCTAACTCAACGGTAGGATGGTATCTGATTTGTATTCTGCCCGTAAATGTTGCTCAATAAGTGAGCGAGATTATTCAGAAGATGAACAAACTGCTTCTATATAAATCAAGCACTTAAGAGGGGTGTTTTTTTATATTAATCTTCTGAAATATACGTGTAAAACGCCGTATTTACGGGATCTAACATCGGATTCCAAATCCGAATGTTGGGAGTTCGAATCTCTCCGCCCCTGCCAAATTTTAAAGGCCAGCTAATTAGCTGGCCTTTTCGTTTCTGCGTTGTTCATAAGCTGCCGCTATCAATTTTTTTCACATACTTCCTTTTTTGCTTTTTATCACAATTAATCCAAGAGTTAGTTAAAAGCTTTGGCTTTAGGGTTACTATTCATCAAAATAATATTATATGGGTGTCCTATTATTTTGGTAGCTAGATTAAAGTGACTCTGCTCCCTTTTATTAACCCCTTTTATTATTAAAACAGGCGGATATTGTGAATATCAATCTCATCCAACGGGAAGCCAGTCTTGGCAGAGTGAGTAGCACTTGACACTGATTACAAAACGTTCAGTAGGTGTTTGGTTTGGCAGCAGTTGTCCGGAGTTTAAATAATGAATGCAAAGGCTTTAGTTGCTGTGTTGGGCTATGTTGTTTCCTACTTCACCTATGCTTTTGGGTTTAGTTTTTATGCTCCAGATCTAAACTCGCATTTTAAAGAGGCATTTGGATGGGCTATGTTCCTCACTAGGGAGGAGTTTAATCAAATATACCTTCTAGAAGGAACTTCAGGCTACAGGCTGAACATGGACGCACTATCTGAGTTGAATTCATTTATGGAGGTTACTATTTGGTCTTCAATTTCGTTTTGGTGTGGAATGCTATTTTTTAGTTTTAACACGAGATTTAGAGCGTATGCTATTTTATTAGGCGTAAGCATGACGTTGCTTGAACTGTATTTAGGGGGGATTTTTCTAGGTTTGTCTTATTTAATCACTACCATCGTTTATAGCTTACTTTTGTATAGAGAAAAGTCTGATGGGAATAAGATTAAAGAATAAAAGGGGCCAGAACCTGAGGGACCCCTTCGAAATTATTCATACCTTTCCAGCCTTGTTTTCAACGGGGCTAGTGCTTAGCATTTTTAGTGCATCTAAGGCTTGAACTTCACTCTATGAATGCGGCCCAATCATAGAGAGTGAGTATTCATTGTAATATTTAGCTGGCCACCACATGGCCTTAGTTCTCTCAACCTCAATACCTCCTGTTTGGCTATGCGAACCTCTTTTCTCGATTTATCTGTAGCTTAGCTCTGCTCTATTAGGGCAAATTCTGTTTCATTGTTACTGATCGGCAGTTAGAATATTCACGTTATAGTTTTTTTCTTTAGCGGATGAAATTTTAGTGATGCAAATGCACCCAGTGACGGCGACCTCTTCTGTTTCGCCTCAAGTCGCCGTAGTAGGTGGTGGAATTGCCGGCAGCGCAGCAGCCCTTAAGCTGGCTGAGCTTGGCGCCAAGGTTAGCCTGTTTGAAGCAGGGCCCAGTTTAGTGAACGGGCCGCCAGCTTGTCATTTACATGCCGGTGGTAATCTGTATCGAGAAATCTCCGATGAACAGTGTTTAAAGCTGCTTGAGCAATCCATTCATACCTTGCGGGTATTTCCGCACGCTGTTAACCAGCGCCCTACGGTTATTAGTGTGCCACTTAATGACCCCGGTGAGCCAGAAGCATTACTTCCCCGTTTACGCAAGGTGCAAGCTCATTACGCTGCACTTATTGAACAAGACCCTGCCAATCAAAAACTAGGCCCAGCCGAAGATTATTATCGCCTTTACAGCCGCGAACAATTAGAGGCACTGGCCGAACAAGAGTTAGTGGCTCAGCCACAAAGCCCAGACGAGTGGATGATTCCGGTTGCCAAAAACTTAGATTTATCGGCCTTTAAGTTTCCCTTTGTACAGGTGCAGGAATACGGCTTAAGCCTGTTGCGTATTGCCGCCACGGTTAAGTTAGCCAGTGAGCGCTTGCCCAATTGCCAAGTGTTTACCCAGTCTAAAGTCACGCACATAGAGCTACTGCCAGGTGCTACACCGCGTTGGCGGGTGGATTACAGCAGTCCGCAGGGTAGCCATAGCATAGAGGCGGATTACCTCATTAACGCTTGTGGATATCGCAGTGGCAGTATTGACGATATGGCCAAGCTAAGCCGTAGCCGAATGGTTGAGTTTAAAGCTGCATATTTAGCTACTTGGCCAAATCCACAAGGGCGCTGGCCAGAGCTTATTGTTCATGGAGAGCGCGGTACGCCCAATGGTATGGCGCAGCTAACTCCCTATCCCGATGGCTTGTTTCAGCTGCATGGCATGACCGACACCGTAACCTTGTTTAAAGGCGGCTTGGTTAGCTCCAGCGAAAGCAGTGCCCAACCAGAGCTAGATGCAAGCTTAAGTCGCAAGTTAACCCAAGGTTGGCAAGCTGAAGAAGTAGAACAACGCACTGTCGAGGCGGTAAAACATATGTCGCGCTACTTACCAAGCTTTAGCAATGCCAAGGTGGCTGGTCGGCCTTTATTTGGTGCCCAGCAAATACCAGGTAGTGACCCAAGTTTACGCGCAGCTAGCGTTTCCTTCGATAAAGCCCACTATGCGCGTACCGAGATTGTAAAGTTCTCTTCGGCCTTAAGTGCTGCCGAGCAAATTATTGAAAACATACGAGAGCTAGGCCTACTTAGCCCTGCCGCTTGCGGCGATCTTAATACCTTACAGAGTACTCAGGGTTTAGCCTATCAACAGGTGTTAACATTAGCGGAGCAGTTAGCAGAACAACGTAACTATCCACTGTCTTTGGCGCGTTAAGCGCTATGATTTAATAATGTGAAGGCTAGCGATGCTAGCCTTTTTTATAAGGAGCAAACATGTCTATTCAACATTTCGAGAGCAAAGCGCGAATGAGTCGCGCAGTGGTGCATAACAATACCGTTTATCTATGTGGCCAAGTGGCTAAAGACACCAGCCAAGGGATTGCCGAACAAACCCGTACCACTATAGAAAAAGTAGAAGAGCTGTTGGCAACGGTTGGTTCCGATAAGTCGAAGTTACTGAGCGTGACTATTTACGTGCGCACCATGGATGATTTTGCCGAAATGAATAAAGTGTGGGACGCTTGGATAGCCGATGTCACTCCGCCTGCACGAGCATGTGTGCAAGCCCATATGGCGCGAGAAGAGATACTGGTTGAGATGTCGGTAACTGCAGCCGTTTAATCAGCGGTAAGTTAGCTTTGAGAACAAGGCTGAGCTTAAAGAAGTTAGCCTGATAAGGGCATAGCTGGCGACACAACTTTAGTAAGCGAGTTAATCTGGGTACTGATTAACTCGCCAGAATGTCTTAATTTATTCTATCTAGTACCAGCGCAAATTTTTCTGGGATTCGGTTGCGCTCTTTCAAGTTATAGACACTGTTTAACGAACAATTGGCTTTCATCGCAAATACCGAAGGTGGGATTCCTTTTTTGCGTAATGCTTTCCAAAACTGCTTTCCATTAAGCGTGCTCATACTCTTTTTTACCCTCATTTAAGTGTGTGAACTAAGTCATTAGAACGGGAAATGTTGCCAAATAGTTCATAAAGGCTTGGCAACCTTTCCTACTCACCAGATGCTGAATTTCTCATGCGCGGGTATTTAACGAGAATTATATGACAACTTAATTACATCAATATGGTGATTTTGTGCTTTGTTAAATGGCGCTACTTTTTATTAATTTTTACAAAATGACATATTTTTGTTTACTTATTAACAATGATAAAGATAATGAGAATGATTGTCATGTGTGTTTTGAAGGGGATGGCAATGCGCTTATTTAAAGTAGTAGTAGGTTCAACAGTATTGTTGGCAAACGCATCGTTTGCAGAAGTAAAACAAGATCAAGTCGTAGAGCATTATGCAGAGTTAGCTCATGCAGTGTTTAGTGATTCTCACGCCAGTGCTTTACAGCTTCAGCAAGCAACACAGCAGCTTATTGAAGCGCCTTCAGAAAAAAGCTTATTAGCAGCGAAAGACGCTTGGAAAGTGGCTCGCGTGTATTACCAGCAAAGTGAAGTATTTCGTTTTGGTAACCCAATTGTCGACGACTGGGAAGGGCAGCTTAATGCTTGGCCTTTAGATGAAGGCTTAATCGATTACGTTGCCGCCGATTACCAATACGAGCTTGGCAACCCTGGCGCTACGGCAAATATTGTTGCCAACACTAGCCTGCAAGTAGGTGAAGACAAGGTTGATTTAAGCAACATTACCCCAGAGCTATTAGCTTCTTTAAATGAATTAGCGGGCTCAGAAGCTAACGTTGCTACTGGCTACCACGCTGTAGAATTTTTGTTATGGGGTCAAGATCTTCATGGCACTAAAGCTGGTGCAGGTGAGCGCGCTTATACCGATTTTGCAAAAGGTAATGCTTGTACCAACGGTAATTGTGAGCGCCGCGCTGCATATCTAAGCGCTGTAACTCAGCTATTAGTTGATGACTTGGCTTGGATGAGCAAGCAGTGGGCTAAAGGTGGAGAATACCAACAGCAGCTAGTGGCAGAGCCAAGTGAACAAGCGCTACGCCGTATGATGTTTGGCATGGGCAGCTTGTCTTTAGGCGAGCTAGCTGGCGAGCGTATGAAGGTAGCCTTAGAAGCTAATTCAACCGAAGACGAGCACGATTGCTTCAGCGACAATACGCACAACTCTCACTTCTACAATAACCAAGGTATTAGCAATGTTTACTTTGGTAGCTTTGAGCGTTTAGATGGTTCAACCTTAACTGGTCCAAGCTTAGCTGAGTTAGTTGCCCAAAAAGACCCAAGTGTTGCAAAGAGCAACAAGAAGATGTTTGAGCAATCTATGGCAGAAACAGCCAAATTGGTAGCGAGCGCCGAGCAACAAGGCGTATACTTCGACCAACTTATTGCTGCTAGCAATAGTGATGGCCATGCACTAATTAATGGCACTATATTAGCCTTGGTTGAACAAACCCGCGCTATTGAAGCTAGCGCCAAAGTATTAGGCATCGACAACCTAAACCCAGATACTGCAGATCACGAGTTCTAATTATAGGTTGTTTATTTAAGGGAGCTTAGGCTCCCTTTTGTGCTTTCTGAAGTACCATTCTATGGAGAGAGTGAGTGTGAAATTTAACCCAACAAAAACAATAATAATTGCTGTAGCGGCGGTGTTTTGTTCGGCGGTGTTAGCCAACCCCAAAAAACCGGGCGGTGATACCACAACGACCCAAATTGATGCCAACGCGTTTTCTATGCCGGCTGCAAATTTAGGTTTTGAAGGTCGGCTTAACTTTAGCACTGGTAACAGCTTCTTCCGTAACCCTTGGGTTGTAGCTCCAGCTACCACTATCGCCCGAGATGGCTTAGGTCCTTTGTTTAATACCAATGGTTGTCAAAACTGCCACATTAAAGATGGTCGAGGCCACCCTGCACCGGTTGGGGCAAGTAATGCTGTATCGATGTTGGTGCGGATTAGCATTCCTGCAGAAACAGAGCAACAAAAAGCCCTAGAAGCTCAAAACGGCGTAGTGCCAGAGCCTACTTATGGCGGGCAAATTCAAGACCAAGCCATACCCGGTGTTGCCGCAGAAGCGCGGGTTCGCTTTGCCTATACCGATAAGCCTTTTAAGTTTGCCGACGGCAGCAGTATTGTATTACGCCAACCACAGTTGACTGTTGACCAGCTAGGCTATGGCGAGATGCACCCCAATACAATGTTTTCTCCGCGTATTGCTTCACCGATGATAGGTTTAGGTTTACTTGAAAGCATTAGTGCCGAAGACATTTTAGCCAATGCCGATCCTGACGATAGCAATAACGACGGTATTCGTGGTGTGGCTAACCAAGTGTGGGACGCTCAACTACAAGCCTTTAATTTAGGTCGCTTTGGTTGGAAGGCAGGACAGCCTAGCTTGATGCAGCAAAACGCTGCAGCATTTAACGGCGACATTGGCATTACCAGTTTAATGTTCACTAAAGATCACTGTACTGCTGCGCAACAGGACTGCTTAAGCGCCACCTCTGGAGTCGATCCAGATGGTTCGGAAGTCAGTGATAAACTGCTTGGTTTTGTTGAGTTTTATACCCAGCATTTAGCGGTGCCTAAACGCCGCATTAAGGATGCTGAACAAGTTGAATTAGGTGATAAACTGTTTAGCCAAGTTAACTGTGACAGTTGCCACAAACGCAGTTTTACCACCGCAAAACGTGAACAATTGCCGGCATTAAGTGAGCAGCTTATTTACCCGTATACCGATATGCTGTTGCACGATATGGGGCCAGACTTGGCCGATGGTCGTGGCGAGTATTTGGCTAATGGCCAGCAATGGCGAACCCCTCCACTATGGGGCGTAGGGCTTACCGAAACGGTAAATGGCCATAGCCAACTATTACATGATGGGCGTGCGCGTAATGTTACCGAAGCGATTGTATGGCATGGCGGCGAAGCCGAAGCAACAAAACAAGCCTTTGCTAACTTGAATCAGTCGCAGCGCGAAGCGCTAGTGGCTTTTGTGAATTCATTGTAAGGACTAAGTATGAAGAAGCAGTTTTTGCGTGGCCTAACCATGGGCTTGCTGGGAGTATTGGGCTTAAGTTGTGCTAATGCCAGCGCCACAACCTCTCAACAGCAATGGCTTGAGCAAGAAAAGCTGTCAATTGCTAAGGTTAGCGCGCAGCTGCTTGAACAAGCGCGTAGTTACCAGCAACACATCGAGAGCTACTGTGCTGATCCTAGCCAAGAGGCTCTATTAGCTAGCCAATTGCTATGGAAGCAAAACTATTTGGCCTATTTGCCGCTGCAGTCTAGCGCCCTTGGTCCTTTGGTTGATCTTAAGCTCAATTGGGCGATTAGCTATTGGCCCGACAAAAAAGATACCACTGGGCGCAAGGTAAAGGCGGCTTTATCTAATGCGCCTATGCCTTTAAGCGATACCCACAGTAATCTGCGGGTTCAAGAGTATTTACTGTTTGAAACCTTAAGCGACCAACAACGCTGTTCACTATTGCCGGGTGCGGTGAACCGTTATGTGAGTGCAACTGAGCAAGTGAGTAGTGGCCTAAAAAGCGCTGAATTGGAAAAGCTGAAAGTAGAGCAGCTGCGCAGTGATGTGCTAAATAGTTATCGCTTACAAACTAGTACTATGCTGCGAAAGTTTCGCGCTATGTATTCAGCCAAGCACCAACGCTTGCGCCCATACCAAGGCGAGGCATGGCGAGCTAACATTAGCGCTGAGTTATTAGCCGAGCAGTTAAGCTTATTGCAAACGCGTTACCAGCAGGATCTAGCGCCGTTTTTAGCCAGCAGTGACAGTAAGTTAGCAAAACAGGTGGGTGAGCAATTTAGTGCTTTAATACCACTTTTGCCAGGCCAAGAGCCCAGTGATGAAAAAGTCGAACTTTCCGTTTGGCAGCAAGCCGAACCTCACTTAGCCAAGCTGGATAGCTTGTTTGCTAACCAAATTCCTCAAGCTCTATCAATTGAGCTGGGCTTTAACAATAACGATGGCGACTAAGTTTAATCGCCGACAGGTGTTATTTCAGCTGCTGGGTTTTGGGGCTTCGGCTAGTTGCTTAAGCTTACCCGCCTTAGCAAAAGGCTTAAGCAATGAGTCGGTTCTAAGCCCGCAAAGTTTACTGATTGCTTGTGCCAAGCAAGTAGATAAACACTATGTCGCAGCCATGAATATACAAGGCGAACTGCGTTACCAGTTAGCTTTGCCTGCTCGGGGCCACTATGTTGCTTTAGCTAAACCTAAGCAGGCTCTAGCCGCTTGTGTTGCTCGCCGACCGGGCAAATACATTATGTTGTTTTCGCCAGAGTCTGGTGAGGTGATTCAGCAGCTTTCACCGCCACAAGGTATGCACTTTTTTGGGCATGCGGTTTTTTCGGAAGATGCCACACAGCTTTACGTGACCGCGGGGCTAAGTGCTAGCAGTGAAGGGCAGATTTTGGTGTATCGCCAGCTAGATTCCGGGTGGAGTTTAAGCGCTCAGTGGTCATTGGGCGGATTAGGCCCACACCAGTTACTGTTATTGCCGCAGCAGCGTTTGGTGGTTGCGGTGGGGGGTATTCATACCCAGGGGCGAGAAAAGCTTAATCTCGACAGTATGAAGCCTGCTCTATTGTATTTGGATAGCCGAAGCGGAAGAGTGCTTCAACGCCGAGAACTCAACAACCCGCAGTTAAGTATTCGCCATCTAAGTTATTCTAAAGCCAGCGATACCGTGTGGTTAGCTTGCCAAGGACAAAACCCTGAGCAAGAAGTTACCTCGCTCATATACTCGCACAAAGGTAATGAGCAATGCCAAGCGCTGGATGCTGATGCCGATTATTGGGCTTTGTTTAATCAATATATTGGCAGCATAGTAAGCAGCAATGGCAAGCTTATCGCCAGTTCTCCACGCGGTGCTAAGTTGGCTGTATGGTCAGAACAAAGCCGAGACCTTGAGCAACTTATGCAAATTGACGATGTATGTGGCTTAGCAGCTAGCCAACATTCGTGGTTCGCCTCAACCGGGCAAGGCCAGCTTATTCAGCCAAGCAATAAATTGCAGCGCCAACAAACCGCTTGGCAGTGGGATAACCACTTAAGCGTTTTAGCGCTGTAGACTCCCTAAGATGTGAAAAAGCCAAGCTCATTACTATTTGCAGTAAGGCTTGGCTTTTTTAGTTTAGCAGTAGCTAAGAGCTGTATTGCACTGTATCGGTGTGTGGGTCTAGGTAGCGCTGTTTTGTTCCGTTGTTATTGAAGTTTGATTGCAGGCCATGCTCTTCAAAAATTTCGTCTAACGCTTTGTTTTGCTCTGTATTTGCTTGTTCAAAACGGATGTGCAACTGAAGTTTTCCAGATTCGTCTTTGGTTTCATCCATCACTTTGCCGGCTATATCAAATTGCTTGTTGGTTCCCTTATATAAGTAAGCCAAATTGAGCACAATTGATTGCTTGTTGTTTAAATGCATGCTGCCAGGAATAACCAGTTTTACACCACCTTTACTAATGTCTTTGGTTAAGCCTTGGGTTTTTAAGTGCCCTTGGCTTAGTGAGAAATGTAAGCCAGTAGGTACGCGTGGATGACTGCGTTTTTCGTCTTCGTGTTTAGTTTCTGCTTTAAGCGACGCTTCGATAGAAAAGCGCTGTAGTAAGTCGGTGACATTGCTAGATACTCTCGCCAATTGCCCGGCAACCAGTGATGAGGTTTCCGATTTATTGTGGCTATCTTCGATAATTTCCTGCAGCTCTCGTTGGGTTTCTTTTAAAATGTCTAGCTGCTGGTTTTGGCGTTCTACTTGTTCGTCGATGCTTTGCTGCGCTTGCGCCACAGATTGAATTTTATCTGTTACCTGGAGAATGCCTTGTTCGGTTTGCTTCGAGGTTTCGCGGCTTAGCTCAACCTTTTCTGTTACCTCTCCCATGCTATTAACGACTTGCTGTACCCCTTCGGTAAGCTGGGTAATTAACTTGGCAATTTCATCGGTGGAACTTCCTGTTCTGGCTGCAAGGCTGCGTACTTCGTCGGCAACTACGGCAAATCCACGGCCTTGTTCACCGGCTCTGGCGGCCTCGATGGCGGCATTTAGTGCAAGTAGGTTGGTTTGTTCTGAAATGGCGCGAATAGCATCCACAATGCCATAAACTTGCTCAGCAGTGTTGCTTAGATCTTGAATAAAGCTGCTGGCTTTAACTGTTTCTTCCGAGGTGGTGGTCATCATGGTGATGTTTTCGCCCACTAAGGCTGAGGCGTTAGTGGATAACTCGTTACACTGGGTCACCATAGTTAAGGTTTCGGCGGCAATCTCGCTTAAGCGAGCGGTGGATTCTTCAAGAGTTTGAGAGTTCTCATACATATTGCTAAAGCGTTGTTGCTCGTTGCGGTTAGCTTGGCTAATTTGACTAGATAACTCTGACACCTGGTTTGACGACAAGTTAATGCTGCTAGAAGCCTGTTGAATTTCGTTTAATGCTTCTTGCAGCGACTCACGCATTAATTCGATGTGGTGCGCCAACATGCCTAATTCATTTTTGCTGATAATTTGGGTAAGTTCAGCTGATGGCTTTAAATCACCGCGACTAATTTTTCGGCTAATTCCTACTAATAGATTAATTGGCTGAGTAGTGTCTCTAATGACAATCCAAGCTACTAGCGAGGCCAAAATCACCATAATCACTGCGAGCCCGATGCTGTTATTAACGAGGTTGTTTAGTTTAAGTTCTGCGTAATCGGCGTAAATGAGTACCGCTTTGTTCATGGCCGCCATACTCTTGTGGTTTATTTCCAAAAAAGCGTTGGCATTGGCGCCTGTAGGGTCGTTTTCCAGTTTATGTGCTGCAGTTAATTGTTGTTTCCATAAACGTTCAACGAGTTGAAGTTGGTCGATGAAGGGTTGGTAACTGGGAGCGGGTAAGTTTATAGGCTGTTTGAGGCCTAAATCTGCGTAGGTTTGACCGCCCCTCATTAACGCACTGAGTGAAGCTTCATATAGCTTTACCGTGTTGTCGGCACTAAGAATGCCTGGAAATTCTTGTTCTTTTAAGTAGCTTCTATGCAACTCTTCAGCAGAATATTTCTTAGTAAGCATGCGTTGGCGACCGGCAATATTTACTATTTGTGCGTCGTCATGGTTTTGTTGCAGAGAGCTTGTTACAAGGATTACTTCACCCATCATTGCTGCTGCTAGCAGTAAAGGAAGAACAAAGAGTTTTTTACGAATCGATATAGATTTGAGCATGAAAGCTATCCTTGCAAATTAATAACTTAATCAGTATAGAACAACTTGTAAGTGATATTTAATAATACTATTGGTGTATTCTGCTAATGCTCACATTTGTATGTTACTAAAGTGCAGGGATACTCAAAAATGTTGTCCATTCATTCAACTTTAGCGAGCTTTAAGCGCCACTTTTGCCATGGGCTGGCTTTGGTAAATACCAGTAAGTTGCCAAGTAACACTATTGCAACGCCACTTAAGCTTACTAATGTCCATTGGTAGCCTTCGAAAACGGTTGATAAACCTAGCGCCACTACTGGGAAAAGCACAGTGGCATAGGCGGCTTTTTGCGGGCCTAATTTCCCCACTAATACCAAATAAAAGCTAAAGCCTAATACCGAGCCAATTATCGCCAGATATATCAAACTACCTAAGTACAGCGGCTCAGTGCTAAAACCAAATTCTTGGCCACTTAACAAGCCCCAAACTAATAGCAGTGCTGCGCCATAAGCCATGCCATAAGCGTTGACAGAGAGAACCGATAAGCCTTGTTTTTGTTGTTTGGCCGAGAGCATGTTACCCAGCGAGAAACAGTAGGTTCCTGCTAGCGCCATTACTAAACCAAGCAACTGTTGGCTGGCGGTTTCGCTATGGCTGATATCAGGGTAAAACAACAGGATAATGCCGCTTATACCCAATATGCCTCCGCAGATTAAACGCAAGCTGGGTTTTTGCCCATGAAACAGCCAGCTATTGCCCATGTTCATAATGGTCGCGATGGAAAATACTATTGAAATTAAGCCACTTGGGATGTATTGGGCAGCATGGTAAAACAGCATAAAATTACAGCTAAACAAACATAAACCCAGCAATAAGCAGCTGCCATGTTGTTTTAAGCTAAGTCTTTGTAGGCGTTTGGTAATAAGCAGAAACAGCACCAATACCAAGGAGGCAAGGGCAAAGCGGTACATGATAGAGTTGACAATCGGCACGTCGCCAATTTGATAGGCAATGGCTAACCAAGTGGTGCCCCATATAAATACGGTTGCGAAATAAATAAATCCTATCATTGCAGCCTCCTGCTGGTGTCACTAAAAGCGTAGTGTCTCAGGTGGTCGCTAGGAAGTATTTCAGATTATTGCGCAGCGCTAGTCGTTTTTATAGATTATTGCGCTTTTTAAGACGGTTGCATGTCTTTGGTAAGTTTTAAGCGGTGTTTGCCACGGTTGGCTTTAGTTTCTAAGTAGTAGTGGTTATCTACTTTTCGATATACACCGGTGCTTTGCAGCTCTTTTACCGCAATACCATTTTGCTCTAAAGCGGCTTGTTTTTTGGGGTTATTGCTAAGTAGCTTTAATTCCGACACACCCATAGCTTTAAGCATTTGTGCCGCTTCACTAAAGTCGCGTAAATCGTCATCAAAGCCCAATTGATTATTCGCCGAATAAGTATCTACGCCTTTAATCTGTAGTTCATAAGCATCTAGCTTGTTGTACAGACCAATGCCGCGGCCTTCTTGGCGCATATATAAAATAACGCCGCCTTGCTCAGCCATTTTTTCGATAGCTTCGTTTAGCTGTTCGCCACAATCACAGCGAGATGAGCCAAATACGTCGCCGGTTAGGCATTCTGAATGGATCCGCACTAGAGGGGTAGTTTGTTGGCTATCGGCATTTTTAAATACCAAAGCAACGTGTTCTTTGTCGCTGTTTAGGTCGGTAAATGAGAGCATTTCAGCAGGAATATCGCTACGTCGGCCCACCTGAAAGGGGACGCGAGTGCGAATACTACTTAGTTTTTCTGCTGATTTCATTTAAGCGCTCCATTACTACAGCTTATGGCGAGGGCGAAGTGTATAAATTCATTATACCAAATGCAAAGCAATTCCTAATCGTAAATCGTTTGTGGTTATGCCTTTATGGTTTAAAAAGCCTCATCTACATTAAAGTAGAAGCCGCTTTCACCATCACCAAAGCCCATGTCTAAGCGCAAGTTCACTCGGCTTTTTACTTCAAAGCGGTAGCCAAAGCCAGCGTTGGGCAGTATTTCTTGGCTGCTAAATTCATCCAATGTCGGGGCTACTGCGCCGGCTCCTAGCCAAAACACTAAGCCGTGCCGTCTGGGTAAATCCCAGCGATACTCTATTTGGCTCATCATCATTTGTTTGTCGCGATATCTGCCTGTGGTATAGCCACGTAGGGCTGAGCCACCACCAACGGTAGAAAGCATGTGCCAAGGCACATCACCATAGCTAAAGCGGCTTTTATATTGCCAAGCAAGCACGCTATCTCGCGGGCCTAAACGGTAATACTCGCTGTAATTAAAGCTAAGGGTTTGAAAGCTATCGTTACTACCAATATGCGGGTGATACCAGCCAGCATCTAGTTGCAATAATCTTCCTTCATAGGGATTACGTACTATGTCTCGGGTGTCGTAATTCGCTTGTAGAGTAAGGCCCACTGCACTAGAACTGGATTCAAGAATGCTGCTATCTACTTCACTTTGAGATGGGTCGATCTCGCTGGCTTTCGCGTAACTAAAGTCAAAGCCTGCGCCGATAAAGGCTGAGTCAGCCACGCGACCAAGTAACATAGGGCGTAACGAAAATTCCCGATGATTAAAATCAACGCGGTTATTGTCTTGATGGTTTTGCTGATATCCCACGCCGTAGAAAACATCGGGAGCGTCGGCGATATCTGCATCAATATAAAGGCGCCACTGGTCTTCCTTGAAAAAGCTGCGGTTATCGATGGTCATGCCGATTGAGCCATTAATTGAAGCAAAGCCGTTAATCACCAAAGAAGAGGTTTGGCTTACTTGGTCGCTTTCACCAATTTGGTATAAACCAATGGCGGAAATGCCAACTCCTAAAGACAGTTCTGGATTATAAAATGGACCGGGCAGTACGCTAAAGTCGATGGCTTTACTGCTATCGTAACCGCCGTCGGCACCAAGCTTTTCTAGAATGTTATCGATAAAGCTGCCATCGGCTTGGCTTTGCTGCTGTTCGGCTAAATCTGCTGAAGCTAAGGCACCGCCACTTACAGCGGCAATAAAATAAACCAGTTTAATCATTTAATTGGCCGCCAATATGGGCTTGCAACTCTAACTCATCTTGCAGCTGGTTATAGACTGATATTGCTAAAAACTTGCGGTTGCTAAAACCGTTTTGCCAAAGGTGGATGGGTATATGGCTAAAGCTTGCTTGGTACTTAGGGGCTACTTCTAGCCACTGTTGGGAAACTCCTGCCATATCAACTCCATGGACAATCGCGGGCAGCGAAAGTGGCATCGGGTTAGGTGTTTTGGCAAACAGCGGTTCAAGCAATGGCCAGGTAGCATCTTGCTGAGCAAGCTGCTCGGGCACTAAGTACGGATGCTGTTCTTTGCCTAAGCGATAGTGCCGTTTTAGTAGCATAAACTTACTGGGCAGCGCTTGATTTGAGTCCCACCAGTGGCCGTCTATGGCATCAAACATGGCATTAGTTTGTTGTTTTGATACTGGCTCTAACTGCGCTATGGACGCGCTTAACCATTGGCTCATGTGCTGGTTATAGAGCTCTCTGGTCATGCTTAAGTTGTTAACCACCAACGCTAAACCAATTTTTGCACCTAGCATGTTTGAGTAGAGATCCTCTGGCGAATAGGCCGATACTTCTTCAGACCATGGGCGCCAGCTACGGTAACCATGCCATTGGGCAATTTCGTGTGCTTCGGCCATTGAATACGCCATTCTCGCTGCTAATTGCGCGGCTAACTCCCAGCGTTGCTGGTGGCTTAAATGCTCAACCTTAAAGGCTTTAATGCGAATTTCTCTGGGGCCGATTTCCGCGGGTAGTTCAATGGTAAATGCTTGGCCTAACTGTGGGTAAATGCGCTGAAACAAGGCTACTGTGTTGTCGGCTGTATCGCGAACATGGGCTAAGTCGATAAAGCCGCCACGTAAGGTATAAAGTTGACCATTGTTTTCGCCGCTGCGGCGACCTTTAGGCTCGCCACGTTGAAAGCTCCAGGTGCCCGCTTCATAGGCGTGTGGGCCAATTTCATCCAGCGATAAGGTATTGGCATAACGGAAAAAAGGTACCTGTATGCTGCCTACTTTAACCTTGTGGGCGTTGCCAAAAGCACAGCAAGGTCTTACGTCTTCTGGCATTCTGGCTAGGCTAAATTGTTGAGGAGTTTGTTGGCTAAGTAGCTGTAAATCAGGTTGTTCGCTTAGCGCACTTTGCACCGCTTCCGTTGTTGGTTGGTTGCGAGTCTGCCAATTATTGCTCGAACAGCCAGCTAATAGGGCGATTAAAGTTAACAAAGCCAGCGTGTTAATTAAGCGGCCGTTGTTAGTTGTATTGGCTGTGCAAAGTTTGTTCATGGTTCTCATTCAATAAAAAGCGTTATTGCTTGGCTAACAGTGCTGGGATGTTCATTGCTAATGTTATGCGGGGCGTTTGATATCACCATCATGGGGGCATCTAAATAGCGCGCCAATTGTTTGCCTTGCTGTAAGGGAAATACTCGATCGTTCTCTCCCCAAATAACCAGGGTAGGTGGCATCTTTTGTGGTTCTACTTGTGGGGCGAGTTGGTCTCGGTATTCGGGCAAGGTTTCTATTAATTGGCGTTTCTGAGCCTGCCATAGAGCAAAGTAGCGCTGATAGATTTGCTCATCGATAGCGTGGGGCAGCGGTGGAAAATGACTAAATACGCCCTTTAGCAAATGGCGCATTTGTTGGCGATTTTCGGGTACAAAAATATCGGCTGGCTGCTCTCGCTCAAAACGCTGACTAAGTTCAAGCAGCTCTTGGTCACTGATAAAGGTGCCTGGGCTAGAGAGTATTACCGCTTTTTTAATGCCTGTTTGCTGCGCCATCATGTCGTAGGCGACTAGCCCCCCATAGGAGATGCCTACCAAATTAAATTGCTCTACGCGCAATTGCGCCAAGAGTTGATTAACCGCTTCTCGTTGGGTGCTAATGTTCGCATCGCCTTGACTATAAGAGTCACCAAACCACGCTAAATCTGGGGCTATGACTCGATAGTGCTGGCTAAGTTCTAGCATCATTGGCAACCAGGTTGTGGTGGCTGTACCGCCAAAGCCATGCAGCAATATTAATGGCTCACCGTGGCCGCCCACCCAGTAACGCAGCTGACCGCCTTCAGCCAAACTGAGTTCACTTTCGGTAAACTGCGCTTTTTGCAGTTGCTTGGCGTCTAGCTGCTCTTTAACCGCTAGGGCAGAACAGCCGCTTAGGCTTAACAGTAAAGCCAAGCCGAGCAACCAGCGGGGAAACACATTCACTATGCGCATTAGAAGCGGTAGCCTAGACCAAGCATAAAGCTACTGCGTTTGCCAAAGCCTACTTCCAGCAAAGCATCTACATGCTCGGTAAGCGACATTTGTCCGCCCACTAAGGCATTCCACTTTTCTTCTAGGTGTTGTGTAACCACAAACTTACCGCCACTAGGCAGCGGTGGTGGCAAGTTAATACCAATGTCGTTTAGGTTGCCGCTAAAGGTTTGCTCAACGTTTTGATACATCGCGCCGCCCCAAACCTGAATATCACGCCCGCCCACTTCCCAGCGGTAACCTGCGCGTGGGGTGACCACAATGGTGCTGATTTCTCCGTCTAAAATATCGAGATCGGTATTGGTGTAGTTAACATCAAGCAAAGCAAACCAGTTCCCCACGCCGCCCACTATTGTTGTGCCTGCACCGTAGGTTATACCGCTAAAGTTTAAGCTAAAATCGAAGGGGTCTCCGATAGGCATGCCGGCGAGATCTACTTGAACATTGGCAACACTGCTGCCTTTGGTTTGCCCCAGTACCCCATATACATTCATGAAGGGTAAAACCCAAACATCTCCGCGCAGAGTAAGGGTTTCTGAGTCTTGAATAGCGTGGCTACCACTAACACCGACCAGATTGTCGATGGCGCTACCAAGGCCAGAAAAGGCCACGCTATCCACAATTAGCGGCTGCGACATGCTCATGTAGTTAATGCTAAAGCCATATGGCTTTGGCAGTTTGTGGCCCAAATCGATGGCCTCTTGCGCCCAAATGGGGAAAAAAGCCTGGTATTGCTCACTCTCGTCAGTGGGCTGCGGTGAGTTTTCTGCAAAGCTAAATAAGGGGGCCAATAGCATTAAAGCGCTAAATCCCGGCAGAAAATTAGATAGTTTCATGTACGAACTTGTCTCAATTTTGCGTGTAAATAATTAAGCAACGATCGCCAATACCACCCCGCTTGCAAAGGCAGAGTGTCTACGTCCGTGTGGTTTGGAGGGCAGCGCTTAGAAGAGTTTTTAAGAATGCGCTACATAGCCTGATATGCGTTCAGGTTCAGTGCTTATAGTAATCGGGGCAATTTTATTTGAGTATCTGATCTAAGGCAAGCAATTACTGTTATTAGTAGGCTTGCTTAAGTGGGAATGTTGGTGATACTTTCTAAGCTAGTGCGCTACACCAAAAGGAGGTGGTATGAGCAGCAACTTAACCGATCATCGCCTTATTCAAGGTAGCCATGTATTTGAACGGCTTAATCAAGCGCGGGCAGTGTTACATAATAGCGTTAGCCTTGGCGAGCAGTTAGGTTTTGCCCGTTGGTCTAATCAAAATGACCGTACTTCTTATCATCGCCCAGAGCATCACACCTTAAGTGTTTACCTTGCTGGTGGTTATCAAACTAAGCGGCTGATTGGCTCAGAACTGGTGAGTGGCGGTGCTCCGGGAAAACTTTGTTTAATGCCTGCTGGTCATGAATCTCGTTGGCAAGTGGATGGCGATTTGGCCTTTGTGCATTTATATTTTAGCGATAAAGATCTAAGCCAAAGTATTGAGCACATTTGGGATAAAAGCAGTACTGGTTTTGACGTGCAAGATCTTACTTTTGCAGACGATCTCGCCGTAAGCAGCCTTATTCAGCAGTGGCTACTTAAGCTTAATTGGCAAGACGATGCCGACCGTTTAGCCTTGGATCAACTTAGCCAACTGCTGCTTGGCCATATAAGCAAACACTACCTAACTAAACAGTTAACTGAACCAACCTTAAGTGGGGGGCTTGCGCCGTTTCAGCTTGCCCGTTGCCAAGAGTTTATAGAGGCACATTTAGCCGACAAACTTAGCTTGAATCAGTTAGCCCATTTGGTGGGTTTAAGTGACTATCACTTTGCCCGTATGTTTAAACAAAGCAGCGGGTTAAGCCCTCATCAATACCTAAGCCAGCGCCGTATCGAACGGGCTAAAAGCTTATTGCTTACAGGCGAATTAAGTTTGGCAGAAGTGGCTTATCAAACCGGATTTTCTTCCCAAGCCCACTTTAGCGCACGCTTTAAGCAACTAACTGGCTACAGCCCAGCCAGCTTTCGAAATAAAAGCTAGCAGGGCTGCTAAATAACCACCGGAAAGTCTTGTTCTGGGTGGCGCATTATCTCGGCTTGGTAATCAAATACATGCTTAATATTGGCTTGATTAAGTACTTGTTCAGGCGTTCCGTCACTGCAAATTTCACCGTCTTTTAACAGCAATATGCGCTGGCAGTAACGAGAGGCAAGGTTTAAGTCGTGCACTACGCTAATGACTGTAGCGCCTTGCTGGCTGAGCTTTTCTGCGTGTTCCATTAACACTTGCTGGTGGCTTAAGTCCAAGGCGCTGGTGGGTTCATCTAACAATAGAATTTGCTGTTCGATGGGCGTGGTGGCTAGCTGCGCAGTCACTCGTGCGTAATGCACGCGTTGCTTTTCACCGCCAGAAAGCTGCGGATAGGGGGTATCTTTGTAGTGCCAAATATCCATCAACTCAAGCTGTTTCTTAATAATCTTTTGCTGATCTTGATAACTTAAGCGGCTGTTTATTAAGCCCAAGCCAACCACTTCGCTCACGCTAAAGGCAAAGCTAAGTTCCGAGCTTTGTGGCAACACGGCTAAATGGCGACTTAACTGGGGTTTATCCCATTCGCTGCGCGGCTTAGCTAAAATTTGGATGTCGCCGGCTTGTTGTTGGCGATCTCCACAAATAAGTTTTAGTAGCGAGCTCTTACCTGCACCGTTCGCACCCAATAATGCAGTGTGTTGGCCAGCGGCAAAGCTTAATGAAAGTTGCTTAAAAAGCTGCTTGTTGCCTAGCGAAAAATCTAAGCCTTGCAGTTGAATACTGTTTGATAAAGACGACATAGAAACCCTACGCAATTCGCTGGCGCTGTTGTAACAGCAAGAAGATGAAAAACGGTGCGCCAACCAAGGCTGTAACAATGCCAACAGGCAGCTCGGCAGGGCTTATCACTAAGCGAGAAAGCAAATCAGCCAGTAACAATAAGGCTGCGCCCAATAATGCGCTGTAGGGAATTAAGCGTTGATGATTAGGCCCTAGCAGCATGCGAATTAAGTGCGGAACCACCAAGCCCACAAAACCAATTAGACCCGATACCGATACCGCTATGCCTACGCCAAGCGCAGTAAAGAAAATTAATTGGCTTTTAAGCTTTTGAACTTGAATACCCAAGTGGCCCGCTTCGGCTTCGCCTAACAGCAAAGCATTTAAGGCTTGGGCTTTGCGCATAAATACCACTAGCAAAATAGCTAAAGTGACAAAGGCTAATACTATGTTGCTCCAGGTAGCGCCAGCTAACGACCCCATTTGCCACAAGCTTAAATCACGTAGCATTTGGTCATTGGCTAAATAGCTTAATAAGCCAATACCTGCGCCAGATAATGCGCCAACAGCGATACCGGCTAATAGCATCATTACTACCGAAGTACCGTTAGGTGTGGTGCCTAGGCGATATACCAATACCGTTGTTACAAAGCCGCCAATAAAGGCGAACAGTGGCACCGCTAAAGCGCTAATAAATTCAGGCAGCTGCCAGTTCACCAAGCCCAGCAATACAATCGCAATGGCTGCACCCGCTGCACTACCGCTAGACACACCAATAATGCCGGGGTCGGCTAAGGGGTTACGAAATAGCCCTTGCATTACCGCGCCACACATTGCCAATATGGCGCCAACCGCAATGCACAATAAGGTGCGGGGTAAACGAATGCCCGTTACCACTAGTTGATAATGCGCCGGTGCGTCGCTTTCGAAGTTAAAGGGCAGCAAGGCACTTAAGGCATCACTCACCGGAATACTCATTGGCCCTTGGGTGACCGACAACAGCGCGGTGGCCAACAATACCAGCAAAGCTACGGGCAGTAGCCATCCTGAAAACAAGGCATTGGGGTTAGCCGAATGCTGAGAAAATAGAGACATTAATACAACCTAGTAATTACAATGGCGAAGGTTTAAGCCTTCGCCAGCAAGGGGTTAACGATTTACTGCAAGCGTTGGCTTAGGCGCACCGCTTCATCTATGCTTGCCAAGCCTAAGCCACCAATAAGTGCATGTCCATCAATCGCATAAATTGCCTTGGTTTTTCCAGCAGGGGTCGCAGCTAATACCGGAAAACTGCTTAACACACCTTGTACACCACCCAATTTGTCTAAGCTGCGTTGGCTAAACAACAAGAGCTCTGGCTGCATAGAAAGTATCGCTTCATCTGATAGCGGCTTGTAGCTGTTTAAATGTGGTTTGGCGAGGTTTACCGCACCTGCTAGCTCCATAATGCTATTGGCAGTTGTATCGCTGCCCGCAGTGAGTAGCTTTTTCGCATCGTGGCTCATAAAAAACAGAGTATTCATTGGCTTGGCCGATTGTGAATATTCATCTAGCTGAGTTAGCTGTTGTTTTAGCTTTTGATGCAACTCCGTGGCTTTGGCTGGGTGACCCAGTAGTTTGGCTAAGGCATCAATACGCTGTTCAAGGCTGGCAACTGTAGATTGGCTATTTAATCGGTGGATCTGCACGCCAGCTTGCTGCAGCTGATTAAGGCTGCTGTCGGGGCCCATTTCATCACTGCCAATTACTGCGTCGGGCGCAAGAGCTAACAAACCTTCGGCGCTAAGTTGGCGATGGTAGCCCACTACTGGCAGCGAAAGGTTGTTGGGTAACTGGCTGGTAGAATCTACCGCAACAATCTGTTGCTCAGCATCTAAGGCAATGATGATTTCAGTGATGTTAGCGCCAGCGCTTACTACGCGCTTTAGCGGTTCAGCTTGCAGCGCTGTGCTGGCAATAAGGCTTAGCCCTAAACAGGCAGAAAACAGCGGAGAGAGATGGCGCTTAATCATTGTTCTTATCCATGAGTATTTGGGTGGTTTTAATATCTAGCTGTTGTAGCAGCTCTAACATTTTTAATAGGTGTTCAACGGGCACTTGGCGCTCGCTGGCTAAGCTCACGCTGGGATCGCTTTGCTGACTAGTTTGTTGTTTTATGGCTTGTTCAAAGTCGGCAAACGTTTGATAACGCTGCTCATCCAAGCCCCAAATGGGATTTTCTTGAAACAAACTAAGCTGCAGCTCGGCAGGTTCACTGGCTACGCTGCTTTGCTCTTGGCTGGTGCTGGGTAAATCCATATCCATTTGGTAAACCCGGCTATTGGCAGTGAGCAGCAAAAACACCAATACAATAAAAATAATATCGAGTAGGGCGGTTAAGTCGGGCACCATGCTAAAGCTGTTGTGCTGTTGTTCGATGCGGATCATGCTGGCGCGTGCTCTAACTCTTTAGTCTTCGCTTCAGGCTGAAATGCCGCCAAGGTGCGAGCATCATCGGCGAGAGTGTTCACCCCTTCAATCATTAGATTTGCCTGGTTAATGGTGGTTTCTAATTCATGAATAATCCGGTCTTTCCAAAGGCTTAAACCATGAGCAAAAGCCAGTGCCGGCACTGTAACTAATAGGCCTGCGGCAGTGGTATACATGGCCGTGCCTAAACCTTGCGATAACATAGCAGGGTTAACGGCTTGCTCACTTACTGCTAGCGCATCAAACATTTCTATTAAGCCCAGCACCGTGCCCAGTAAGCCCAACAAAGGGCTAATTAAGGCCAGTATGTGTAAGGCTTTTAAACCTCTAGCCAGCTTTTGCTGCTGTTGGCGTAACCATACTGCGGCGATTTCTTCACGTAGGTTCTTAGCTTGATCTTTATGTACTAATAACAAGCAAATGGCTTTGCGCGCCAAACTGCGAGATTGCGAAAAGCACTGCTTTTGATTTTTGCATGGGGCTTTTTTACTGGTAAGTAAATGGGTGGCAAGTTTAAGCCAGTTACGTTGGTGAATAGCAATGTGAGTAAAGGCTAAACTGGCGATGCGCTCAATGATGATGGCGCAGGCCAATACCGAGCAAAGTACAATTGGCCAGCGTAAGTCGCCCAATTGCTCCGAAGTTAAAATGTTGCTTAGCGCACCAAGCTGTTCAGAAGATATTATTTGCATAAACTTAACTCAAATTGAAACGAATAGGGATAAGCGCGCGCGAAGCTTGAGCTTGGCCATCTACAATCAGGCCCTTAAACTGCCAGCGCTTCACCGCCTTTAATGCCGCTTTGTCCAAGCTTTTTACGCCCGAACTACTGTTTATTTCACGTTTGGTTTGTCGACCTGTAGGGTCTAACCAAACTTCTACCATTACTGTGCCTTCTAAACCGCGTTTTTTAGCCACCCGTGGATACACTGGGGCTGTTGGCGGTTGAGCAAAGCGAGGCTGGGTATTAATGCGCGGCAATTTAGACAAACCTTGCTCGGTTTGCGCCTGACTATTTACTTGGCTAGCACTTGCTTGAGCGGTGTCTAACTCTTCAACAGGCTTGCGCTTAGGATCAGGCTTTGCTGCGGGTTTAAGGGGTTCTGTAGGCGTCTTTTTAACTTGCTCCGGCTGCGGCGGTTTATGCTGGGCAAGTTGATTTTGCTCTCTAGGTTTAGGGGGCTGTTTTTCACTCGGTGTGTCCTTTACTACAGGTTTTACTTCCGCTGTTTTTTGCTCAACTGGGCGAGGTGTAGGCTTGTTTGTTAGCGTTTTGGCGCTTGCCGGTTCAGGTTTTGCTAATTGTTTAACTGGTGGCGGAATCTCAGGGGTTAAGGCCTCTTCTGAAGGTGTTTCAGCTTGTTCTGTTGCCACCACCGAGGTATTTATTGCCACAACACTTAAACTTGGCGCTGCCGTTTGGCCGCCACTACTTTGTGTCATCTCTTTGATGTTGGGCTGCATATACATAAAGTAGCCATGTATAGCCGCTGAAATTAGCACGGCCAAACTAAGCTTCCCCATCTTTTACCCTTACACCATTAACTCGACATTGGGCCTAGGATACTGGCAAATAAAAAATAAGTAAATACAAATGATAATGATTTGCATTTGATTTGTTGCTAGGTTAAGGTGACAAACAGTTAAGCAGTTTGGCCTATTGTCCAAACAAGCCGCTAATAGCAAGCAAGATAGGAGAGTTAAATGGCCTTAACGCCAGCCGAAGTAGTAGAGCAGCACAGCGAATTAAGTGTGGCTCAATTGGCAGAAAAAGCGCAATGCAGCGAAGCAGAAATTGTACAAGTTCTGCCTGAAGAATGGGCCTGTTGGTTACCTAACGAGCAGTTGCAATGGCTAATGTACGATCTCCCAAGTTGGGGACCAATGACCACCATCATTCAAGTGGCTGGTTCAGTATTTGAAATAAAAGATAACTTTCCTTGTGGTAAACCAGGCCACGGTTATTACAATTTAATGGATAAGCAAAGCCATTTACATGGCCATTTAAAGTTAGACAACATTGCTAGCATTGCCTTAATTAGTAAGCCCTTGCGCGGCACCCAAAGTTACTGTTTTCAGTTCTTTGATGATAATGGCAGCACTATATTTAAGATTTATTTAGGGCGAGATCGCAAACGCGTATTGTTGCCAGAACAAGTAGAACGCTTTGAATTGCTAAAGCAAAACATGGCACTAACGGAACTAGAGAACCAACAGTAATGATTGATAAAAAAGCACGCTTGGCATCGCGCCTAGGCCCCGAAATAGCAGAGTTTGTTGCTAGCAAGCAGAGTATTTTGATTGCCTCGCTGGGGGAAGATGAATTCCCACATAGCTCGTACTCGCCATTTATTTGTTACCAAGGGGCGTTTTACATTTTAATTAGCGATATTTCCAAGCATGCCGATTACTTGCGCGCTCACAACAAAGCCGCCGTAATGTTAATTGACGACGAAGCCGATACTAAGCAAATTTATGCCCGTAAACGCCTAAGTTACGACGTTATTGCCAAGCAAGTAGACGACGAACCGCGAGAGCAAGTGATTGATTTACTCGAACAGCGCCACGGCGAAATTGTTAGCAACTTACGCCAACTAGCCGACTTTAGCCTGTTTGCTTTAGAACCGATTAAAGGACGTTATGTAAAAGGATTTGGTCAAGCCTTTGATATTAAAGGCCTAGACGATGTCGATTTTGTGCACTTGAAGGAAGGGCATAAAAAGCGGGCTTAATTGCTCGTGGGTTTTACACCCGTTGGGGCTTAGCTGCCCTTGTACGTAAGTACTCTCTCCACACTCAGCGAAAGCTGAAACCTTGGGTCTTATTAGACTGTAGCTGCACTAGTATTGGTGCAGCTTTTTTTATGCCTTTGATGTTTGAGTCACCCAATCTAGACATACCTAGTATTAACGCCGCATTAAGGTGTGAGCGGCGCTTGGCTTTAGTTGAGCGAAGCGAAACCGGGAAGCGTTGCGAATCACTCTTCAATGCTTTGTTAAGTTTCGCTTTTGCTAATATAGTTTGCTTGCTCTGGTGTAACAGACATACGATAAAATAACTCTTTTGTCTCAATCACTTTGGCTTCACTCATCTCAGTACATTTGATACTTTTATATGAGTTAATAGGTTCTGCACTTGATATTTCATTATTGTGGTAGAAACCTTGTGATCGGATGGTCCACTTTCCGGACATTATTCCCTTACTATCCTTCTCATCGTTCCAAGCTAGTTGGTGTACTATTGTTCCATAACTGCCACTAACGGTATTCCGCTCTGAGTAGTCTAGGATCTCAGTAGTAAATGAAAAGCTGTAATTTGTCGTACCATCAGGTGCCTTTTGAGTAGCTACCCCCACGTTGATATGGTTTCCGTTGTGAATATAACCTAGATTAGGCCATTGTTTTGTATCGTTTGAACCAACAGATACCATATCCCCTATGACTTTTATCTCAACTTCCCCTGAAAGGCAATAAAGCGCAAGAGAAGAACTCCCACGAGAGTTTACTTGAAGCCTTTCATTAGGTGTTTCTGGCTGTTTGATAACTTGGAAAGGGTATAAAGAATGAACTTCCAATTCAGTTGGTTCATAGATTTCAATATTGGAAGAAGAGTTTCCTGTGCTTTGGCAACCAGATACAGCCACAACGCAGATAGCAGGTAATAAAAGATGTTTAAAGCGCATATTAGACTCATTCATTTAAAACGGATATTCTATGTTCGATAAAAAGAAAGTGATAGCGAACATATGTAATCATATATTGACGAGAAACGTAACGCCGCCGTATGGGGCGGCAACAGCGGCTCCGCCGCGTCGTGGTTGCCATCCCAGGGCGCGCAGTGCCCATAACGGCATTGTTATGCTAGCTTAGCACGCCTCAGCTCTTCGACTCGAAAACCTTGACGAATCTATATTGATATATCGTTTTCATCCATTAGCTTTCTAATTTTTGATGAAAACTCAAGTATCTGTTCTTTTGTATAGTTCGTATATGTAGGCAGAGAATTCACTGGGATATTTAAAAGAAGCCCGCTCCCACATGCTAACAAATACCTCAATTCGGATTCCGTAAGTTCCAAAGACACAGAAGATTCTTGAGACTTATCTCGTATTGTTCTCATTTGTAATTCCCACCTACACTAATTGATAGCATAACGCCTCGCTAACGGGCGCACAAATAGTTGGCTAAAATCAGCGAAGAATGAGCGCAAGCCAACTGTTTTGCGTCCACTTTTAGCGACTTGTTATGTTCGTTTTAAATCTTTCTTTGCAGAAATAAGAAGCTCTTTAAGCGCCTTATCATGCTCTTGGTACTCTTGCTCATAAAACTCGAATTTAGGCTCGTTATAATAATCTAACATTTCTCGACTTTTTAACTTTTGAAGGATATCCACAGATTCTTTCGATATATAAAAAGCACCGATATCGGTAGCTTTACTTAGTGAAGATGATGCACCTATGTATTTTTGAAGTAACTCTCTTTCTCTTTCATCTGACAATCCAGTACCTTGACCATAGTCCTCTTTATGGACCCTAAAATACTTAATCATGTCATAAAGAGCGACAATGATTTCTTCGTATGCTGTTTCACACTTAGTTATTTGAGATTTGTAACTTTCAAGCCTTAAATCATATTCATGTTTTACAGAAGCTTTAAGCCTTTCTAACAACCAGTTTCTGCATAAAAAGGTAATAAGAGCTATTAAGCTAACACTACTAATTGAACTAATGATTGCGACTACAAAACTTTCCATGTGACTCCGAGAACATAACAGCTTATTAAGAGGAAAAATTCCTTGTTTAAACAAGGGGTTTTTCCTCTTATCATACATTTGATAGAATCCAGACTATCACCTTTCCTAAGCTACATCAGTCACCTAGCTCGAAAAATAACAAAAAAATCAGCACAAAAGCATGCAAGCCTTTGTAGAAAGTAGGAATCACAATTTATCTGTGTATAACGACAGTGCTTTGTCCACAAAACTAGAAAAATTAAGGGTACATAAGTTTGTTAAGAGTAATTGTAAGCGCGCTGTAACACCGAATGGGGCAAAAACGTTTCACACTGTCGATAGCCAAGATTGTGCTTTTCAATCCCATCATCTTCGCCGAGTAGCGCAAATGGACAAGGGAGCAGAGTTGAAGTCTGTTTGAGCGTAGCGAGTTACTTCAACTCCCTTGTGAATGCGCAACGGAGGATCTAAGAAGATGCAGGGTGAGTTTTCTTTTGCTTAGCTAAGCTTTGCTCGTTGAAGCTTAATGACGTCGCCGCAGGCGAAAGTTTTTACTCTATAGCTAATACACAAAGGGGCAGGTATGTGTTTATTCGTCCTGTTCACTTCCTTCATTATCGCCGTGTCGCCGAAGTGATAAGTGTTCAAGCTGAGCACTGTTTTAGCGAAGCGAGTTACTTAGGCGCGTTTGCCGTTGATATTTATATATCATAAGAACGCAGCCTTCAGTATTGTCGATTGTTGCTCAAATAACGCATAGTCAGATTTAGAGGAAAATCTGGCAACATTTATCCACTGAACTCCTGTTTCATCTATATGCCGAAACTCAATTTGGAACGCATATTTTGAACAACGATACAGACCAAAAACCAAACCTATAATCGTTAAGGAGATGACTAAAACTTTTAACCAAATTGGTGAACTTTCTAGGCTTGGAATTGCAAGCCAAACTGCGCCAGAGAAGATAAATAGCCAAAAGATGATTTGCCCCAAATTATCGAGCAAACTCAGTTTTTTAACTCTCACATTATTTATTTTTGATAAAGGGTATGAGTCTTTTTTAAAGCTAAACGCTTCTTGGCTCAGTTTAAAATCAGCTTCCTTGTACATAACTCCCTCTTTAGTTAACGCCTTTACAAAAAATAGCTTACCATTTTTCCTTGTTTACATCAGTTGTCTAGCGTTAAAAATAACAAAGTGGTCAATAGAGGTTGTGTCTGTAGAACACTGGCTGAAAGTACTGGAAGCTTTGCTTTTAAGCTATCATGCCAGAGTACAAACCAAGTCACTCCACCTAAGGAATCAAGATGATCTTTACTACTACTGAATCAATAGCCGGAAAACCTACTCGCGAAGTATTAGGCGTGGTGACTGGCAGCGTGGTGCAGTCTAAACACATTGGGCGCGACATTATGGCGGGCTTTAAAAGCATTGTTGGTGGGGAAATTCGTGGTTACACCGAGATGTTAAGCGAAGCACGTGACGTGGCGATTCAACGCATGGTGGAGAGTGCCAAAAACAAAGGTGCTGACGCGGTGGTGGGGATCCGTTTTACTACCAGTGCAATTATGGACGGTTCTTCAGAAATTATGGTGTTTGGCACTGCCGTTAAGTTAAGCCAATAAAGGCCGAGAACTCGGCCTTTTAGAGGTATTTTTCTATTAAACTTTTTTGAATCGACGTGCAGCTAAGCCCATTAATCCAAAGGCGAAGATGGCTAGAGTAGTAGGCTCGGTAACTGTCGCAGGACTGTTTAATCTAGCTTGGAACGTTCCGGTTGCGTCACCATCATTAAATATTAGTGTGCCGCCGTTTGTTATCATGCTAGGGGTTCTGTTCCATTGCAGAAATGATACGTTCTTGACTACAGTATCGAGGGCCGATAATAGATCATAGCTGCCAATGTCAAAAACGTAATAGAGGTCCGAACCGAATTGCCCTGCTCTAGAAAGGCCTAATAATCCGTTATTAACAAAAGTTCGAGTGCCACTTACAAAATCGAACACGCCAATGTTATCAATAGTAATCGTGGTGCTAATGGCATCAATGTATCGACAAGTAGCGCTACAAGATTGAAGATCATCTGTATTGGAATACTCTGTAATGGTAAAAAAGCTATCGGTGAATGCTTGACCACCAATGCTACCTGAGCCTGTGCCTGTGTATTCAAATTCAATCACCCCAGCACTTGCAAATCCGCTAAATGAGATAGCTAATACAACTATAACAGCCTTTAAGGTCTTCATATTACTTCCTTTGTAATCTAATTCTTGAAAGACTCATTCTTTCACGGCCTGCTTTATGCATGAATCGAGCCTAAATAAAAAGCTATTTTATTTCAGCTGCTTACTCTACTTGGTTTTATTTGGTAATTAAAAAGTGTAAATAAATCAGTCACCTGTGGTTAATAGTTGAACTATCATTTGTTGGTTTTGTGTACAATAGCTGCGGCGGTTACATTAAACAAATAAAGGCCGAAAGCTCGGCCTTTATTTGTTTTTATTTAAGAGTTAAACACGGCCACTTTTGCCGGGAGTTTTACTACATCGCGGCGAGTAAATACTCCTAATAAAGTAGGGATAGTCACCAAGGTTACGCCTGTGGCAAATAGCTCGCCAAATACCAAAGATACGGCGGCTGGTTTTAGGTATTGGGCTTGTTCGGCGCTTTCTAACAATAAAGGAAGCAGGCCACACACGGTGGTGATGGTGGTTAAAAATATTGCGCGTAAGCGGCTAGTGCCGGCTTTAATTAATGCTTGTTTTAAGGGCATGCCAGCGCGGTAATATTGGTTGAAGCGGGTAATGAGTACCAGTGAATCGTTAATCACGATTCCGGTCATGGCCATCATGCCAAACATCGACAAAATGCTTAAGGGCAAGTCCATGATGCCGTGGCCAAATATGGCGCCAGCAAAACCAAAAGGGATAACCGCCATAATGATGAGCGGCTGCCAATAAGACTTTAAAGGCACCGCCAATAAAATGTAGATTAACAGCAGGGTCATGATCATGGCCGATTTAAAACCTGCTTGTACCTCGCCTAGTTCTTCAAACTCGCCATCGGGGTTTATGCTTACCCCTGGGTAGCGTTGTTCAATGTCTTTGATAATAGGTTGTAGCTTGGCTAGCACCTCTTCGGGTGATTGAACGCCGCGGTCTTGGCGCCAGTATAAATTAACCACTTGCTCTTGATTGCGTCGATAGAGCACTTCTGCGTGTTGCTCAAAACGCAGCTTAGCGACGTCGCCCAGCATTAATGATTCGCCGTTTTCTAAAAATATCGGCGTGGCGAGAAGCTGTTGGGTAGTGGTTTTTTGGCTGTGGTTATAACGCACGATAACTTTGGTTTCTTGGCCTTGTTGCAATAAACGGTGGATTTCACGCTCGCCAAAGGCGCCGCCGGCAAATAGCGCTAGTTGTCGTTGAGTTAAGCCTAGTTGGCGGCCAAAGTCGTTTAACTCTATGCGCAATTGCTGGCTACCGCCACGTGCATCGTAGCGCACATCTTGCGCGCCTGCTAGGCGACTAACTTGTTCGCTTAGTGCGGTAGCGGCTAATACTGCAAGTTGGCGATCTTCTGCGCTAATGGCTAGGCTGGTGCCGCCCGCTGGTTCATCGTCGGCGGTAAACTCACTGGAGTAAGCCCCTTCTATGCTGCCGTTAAGTTCGCGCCACTGATTAAGTAATAAGTTGTTTGGCAAGTTGCTAAGCGCTTCATTACTAATTTCTAAGGTGGCTTCTATCGAGCCGTAACCGTCTGACCAAATGAGTAGGTTGCTAATGGGTTGCTGCTGTAATTGATACTGCTCTTGAACTTGCTGGTTTAGTTGTAGTGCGCTTTGTTCTAACTTAAACAAGGTTTTTTGTTGCAGGGGCAGTGGAGCGCCGTCTTCCAAACTTACGTTGGCACTGATATATCGGCCAGGAATTTCTGGGAAAATAGCACTACGAATAAGCCCAGTAGACCAAAAGCCGTAAGCTAAAAGCACTAAGGCAAAAAAGCTAATGAGGGTAGCGGTTTTGTTATCGATGGCTTTGCTCAATATGGGGCTATAGATTCTTTGGCTAAAGCGATTGAGCCCAGCTTGAGCCAGCTGTTGTATTCGGCGAAACCACGATACTGATGGTTTATCGGTAATTGAAGGGTAGCGAATTGCCGCTAAATGGGCCGGCAGAATCAATTTACTTTCGATTAGGGAAAATATCAGCGCAAAAATAACTACCGCTGAGAAACTGGCGAGTAATTTGGCTAGCTCGTTATCTATCCATAACATCGGCGAAAATGCAGCAATGGTGGTAAGTGCGCCAAATACCGTAGCAACAGAGACCGACTCTAAGCCGCGCCAGGTAGCCTTTAGCGCTTGTTTACTTTTACTGCGTTGTTCGTGAATGCTTTCGCCCACCACTACGGCGTCGTCGACTAAAATTCCTAATACCAAAATAATGCCGAATAGGGTGATATCGTTAATGCTGTAATTCATAAAACCCATGGCAGCAAAGGTACCCGCGATAGCGACCGGAATACCCATCGCTACCCAAATTGCCACTTTTAGCTCTAAGAATATGCCCAGCAGAATTAACACAATCAGTAAACCTTGCCAGGCGTTGTCTGCTAAACGGCTGAGTTGGTCCTCAATATAGGGCGCCATGTCGGCCATGGTGGATAGGCTTACATCATTGGGTAAACGCTCTGCTTGTTGGGCAAGTACTTGTTTAACCGCTTGGCTTACTTCGAGTAAGTTGTCTTGTTGGCTGGTGCTAATGAGCAGGGCAATGGCAGACTCGCCGTTATTACGCACAATTGAACCGCTGGCTTCGTAATCGCGATAAACATGGGCTAAATCACCCAGGGTTACGCTGCCGGTTGGGCTAGATAAAATGCCTAGCTGTTTGAGTTCTTGCAGATTGTCGGCGTAGCCATCGCCGCGCAACACCATGCGGCCGCGCGCGCTTTTTAGTTCACCGCTGCGGGTTTCTATCGACATTTGTTCAATGCGTGCCGACAGTTCTTCTAAGCTCAGCCGGTAGTTTTTAAGCTGTTCTAATTTGGGCTCAATAACAATGAGGGGCATACGCGCCCCCCAATTGCTAACTTTGGCTATTTTGGGGTGCTTCTTCAGGGCTAGCTCTACTTGGCGAGCAATCGGCTGCAATTGTTGGTCGGGCCGAGGGGCGGAGATAATCACAAATGCCGCAAGGTTGGTGTATTCATCACGGCTTATTTGCGGGCTTTCTGCCTGTACCGGAAAGTTAGCAATGGCATTTACTCGATTGCGAACATCTTCTATTAAACGGTTTAAATCGGTACCAGAGGTTTTACGTACTCTTACTTGAGAAAAACCGGCTGAAGATTCGCTCACTATTTGTTTAATGCCAGTTAAATCGCCAATAGCTTGCTCGATACGCTGGGTAACGCTTTGGTCAATTTGTTCGGCGGTTCCACCGGGATAGGCAACGCTAATAACCAAACTCGACGGCGCAATTTGCGGAAAGGATTCAACCCTTAAATGGCTAAGCGAGAGCATACCCGCCACAATAATTGCCAGCATAAGGAGGTTTGCCGCGACGCTATTATGCAAAAACCAATGGCTTAGCTGTCTCATAATTGGCTCTCCTGCACAAAGCTTGGCTTAACGCGCAATCCCGGTAGCAATGAGGGCAGGGGATAAACTACTACGTTGCGAGTTTGCTCCGGCTGATTGACAAACTTTAGCCATACTGTGCTTTCGTTTTCATCCAGAATAGTTACTTGCTCAAGCTGCAATTGTTGCTTGCTGTCGATGGTCCATACTTCGCCATCTTTGGTTAATGCGCTCATTGGCAGCTTTGCTACTGTAGATTGCACACTTAAACTGACTTGAATGTTTACTTGTTGCTCGGGCAATAGCCGAGGTTTGCTTTGATAGGGCTTAGCCACACTTAACACCACTTGCCGTTGGCGAGTGGTGGCATCTACTTGTGGCGCAATATAACGCACGCTGGCGGGCCAAGTTTTATTTTGGCGGTCGATAACGGTGATTTGCGGCTCGGCTAAGCTGGCTTGAATCCGCGACCAGTGCAGCTCTGACACTGGCAAGGTAATGTCGATGCTTTCGCTTGAGGCTATATCAAACAGTGGATCACCAACATCTAGTTGCTGCTTAGGGCTAACGTAGCTATTGATGATGATGGCGTTAAACGGCGCATCTACTTGGCTATCGCGCAGGCGTTGCTGAATACTTTGGTAGCTGCTTCTGGCTTGGGCTAGCTCTGCTTTGGCTGCTGCCAATTGAGGTTCGCGTCGAGCAAAGGCCGAACTGGCTGTATTAGATAACATACTAAGCGCAACGGTTTGTTCGTGCTTTTCTCGCTGGTAGTTAAGTTCGGCTAGCTTTATTTGGCTTAAGGCAGCGCTAAGTTCGGCTTGCAAATGAATGGGGTCGACTTTAAGCAACAGTTGTTGTTTAGAGACTAAGCTGCCGGGAGTTAACTGCTCATCAAAGTTAATAATTTGGCCACTGCTTTGGGCTTTAAGTTGGTTAAACCAACGGGCTTTGCTAATGCCGCTTAATAACAGTTTGGGTTGATAACTAGTGGGGCTTACCACTAACGCGCTAAGTGGTAGATAATCAACCTTCGCGGGAGCATCTTCTATTGCTTGCGGCTCTAAAATTACAATGGTGGCTAACGAGAGTACTAATAAGCCTATCGCCATTAAGATGGGTTTAATCGCCAGTTTTTTCACAAAAGCTCCTTGGCATCTATTGTTGAAACGGGGCTTAATCGCTTAATGATTTACAATGAACAAAGTATAAAATTGCTAGCGGTAAGTACTGTCGCGACTTACTGGCGATTTTGTATTTTTGGAAATGACATACACTGACAAAGGCATCTGGATGGAATTGTTCAAAGGTTGTTTCTGTGCAAGTACAGCGGTGTGTGTTTGCGCCATTGTGCGGCCTAGCTGAGTTGTTGCTCTAGGGTAAATAGGCCAGATAGGGTATGTTGGCAAGCGCCAGTTTGTTTGAGTAAGTGCTTGTAAGTGAGTGCTTGTAAGTGGATGTGCGGTCTAGTCAAAATTTTGTGTTAAGGAGAGGGAATGTCGAATACCAAGCAATTGTCTTTGTTTGTTGATGTTGTGCAACAAGGCTCATTTGTTAAAGCTGCTGCCTTGCACAATATGGATAATTCTTTGCTCTCTAAGCAGATTAAAAAGCTAGAAACTGAACTTGGCGTGCAGCTACTTAATCGTTCTACCCGTTCCTTTTCCTTAACTCCAGCTGGTGAAGAGATTTTCGATAAAGCCTTGCAGTTGTTAGATACCTTGGGCGACATTCAGATTATTGCTGATTCTTACCAACTGGAGCCTAAGGGCACCTTAAGAATTGTCGCGCCAATATTTTTTGGCCAGCAATACTTACAACCGGTGGTCTCGCAGTTTATGAAGCAATACCCACAGGTAAAAATTAGCATGGTATTGGAAGATCGTCGCTCAGACATAATTGCCGACCATTATGATTTAGCATTTCGCATTGGTAAGTTAAATGCGTCTAACTTGATTGCAAAAAAGTTAGCAAACACTCACTTTGCTTTGGTTGCTTCTAAAAGCTTTGTTGAGCAGCACGGTATGCCCGAAACGCCAGAACAATTATTGGCATTACCCGCAGTTGTGTATAGCAATGGCGAGCGAGTGCTCGATCATATCAAACTAGGTGCAACTCCACATGGTGAACCCAACCAAAGCTATCGCATGCATGGTAATTATAAAGTGAGTGATGTTAGAGCCTTAATGGGCGCGGTGTGTGATGGTTTAGGTTACAGCATGATTGACTTGTTTAATCTTGAGGCATCCACCGAAACCTTAGGTTTAGTGCCACTGCTTACCAACTATCAAATTTCTACCATGGATACTGGTATCTATGCGGTGTATCCACATCGCAAGCAAACGGTGTTAGTGAAAGAGTTTATTGGTGCTGTGCAGCAATATATTGGTACTCCACCATTTTGGCTTGAGCACCTACCCAACTACCAACAGCTATATAAATAAATCAAACTATCTCACCAGAAACATGAGGCTAGATTAAGTACTGGCCTGCAGGGGTTATTGTCACTTACAAATCCCAAGTTTAGGTTAGATAGCAATAAAAAAGAGCAAGCATTGCTGCTTACTCTTTGATGGATAACTCCGGTTACTTACTTAACTAAACCGATACTTTAAAGCGGCTAAGTTGTTGGTTTAGTTGTTCCGCTTTCTCTATTGCTAATTGCGCAGCAGCTAAAGAGTCACTGGAGTTTTCCAAGTTAATGCGGGTTTTATCGGCTAGCTCTGTAAGGTTGCGGTCAATGTCTTCGGTTACATGGCTTTGCTCTTCGGTTGAGGTGGCGGTTGAGACCGAAACCTCGCTCACCTTAGAGGTAGACTCTAAGATCTGATTAAGCGCTTCTAAGGTTTGTCCGGCTAAATCAACGGTGCCTTCGGCAACTGTGGAGCCTTTATTAATGGCATCTACTGCTTGGGTTACACCGCTTTGTAAGGCTTCAATCATTTTTTGAATGTCTTCGGTAGATTGTTGAGTTTTACTGGCGAGGCTTCTTACTTCATCGGCTACCACGGCAAATCCGCGGCCTTGTTCGCCAGCGCGCGCTGCTTCAATGGCGGCGTTTAAAGCGAGTAAGTTGGTTTGCTCGGCAATCCCGCGAATAACATCTAATACTGAGGCGATGCGGTCGGAATCTTGCGATAGGTTCTCAACTACATTGGCCGCTTCTTGAACAGTGTTTGAGAGTAAACTAATGTGTTCTACCGATTCTTTGGTAACGTTTTGTCCTTGCTCGGTTTGGCTATTCACTGTATTGATTTCTTCGGCAGCGTGGTTGGCATTATTGGCCACTTCTCTAATGGCTGCTGCCATTTGTGTCACCGCTGTAGCAATCATTTCTACCGATTGGTTTTGCTCTTTACTTACTTCGGTTGTTTGCTCAGATTTTTGCGCAATGCCAGCGATAGACTGGTTAAGCTCTACCGAGAATTTGTTTACATTGCCAATTAAGCCTTCTAGCAAATCTACAAATTGGTTAAAGCTGGTGGCTAGCTCGCCTATTTCATCATTACGTTGTACTTCTAGGCGTTGAGTTAAGTCGCCATCGCCTTGAGAAATGTCATTAATTCGGGCGGTAATGCGAGTAATGGAATCAACTAGAATTTTAGGTCCAAAGTAAGCCAACAAAATAGACAGCACTACGGCAATGCTTGCCACGACTCCTAACATGCTGAGTTGACTGGTTACATCGGCAGAGGATTGCTGCTCGATATCATCGGCCAGCTTCTCAGCTGCGCCGGTGGCTATGTCGTAAAGCTCTCGCAGGCTTTCAAAATTTTGCACACTTTGGTTTGCACTTAACTCAATGGCTTGTTTTCTTTGGCCGTTTTTAATCAAGGCAAATACTTCGGTACTCGGTTTTTTCCATTGATTAAATCTTTGTTCAAAGCTTTGCAAGCTTTGGGTAGCTTCGGGGGAGTCGCTTAACAGTTCTTTAAATTTTTGCATGCGCTGATGCGCTTGCTCAGCATTTTCTTGGTAATCATCCATTAAGCCCGCTAGCGCTGAGCTTGGAGCCTCTAGTGCTTCTAGCTCGGCCACTCTAGCTTGGTAAAGATCTCGATCGGCATTTAGTACCGCAGCCAGAGCGGGTAAGATGTTTTCTTCTACGGTGAGTAAACTGCTGTAGGTACTTTTACCAACATTGAAACCAATCAGCGATACCAAAATTAATAACAAAGCATTCACAGCAAAAATTACCGAATACTTAAATCTCAAACTCTTAACATTCATCGTTACCGTCCGTATCAAACAACTTACTGATAATTAGCTTATATAAAACAAAGCCATATAGGCTAAGTTATAAGTTCTAATTGTAGGCAAACAAAGTGAATTTTGTGTGGATGTTAATTTTTTTTACAATTTTGAGTGTGGCTTTTGATTTCTTCATGTTTTCCTGCTTAGTTGATCATACATAATGACTAGGGTCTGTTGATCTTTGCTGATGGTTTATGCAGCAATTTATTAGCCATTTAGGCAAGGCAGTGAGTGTGCAGTTAAGTGGGCTTAATAATCACTCGCTAACGCTGAATAAATGGCTAAGAAATGCTGCCCGAAGGGTTCGGATAAGCGGACTTTACTCTTTGTTAAGCACTTTTTGCTTAGCCCACTAGGCTTCTAAGTGCTCGCCGCGATTAAAGCCCGCTTATCTCGAACAAAATTTCAACACCAAAGTTCAACAGTCCCTAGAGAGCTTGAAGGGCGTTCAGCCAAACCACCACCTTAACAGCGCTTAATGAATTTTATTGGCCAGCAGTTCTTGCATGGCCAAGGGTAAATACCCGCGTAATCGCTGGCTAATTGTGTCTTGATGTTTCTGCCAGAAAATACCCAGGTAGACCATCGCTAATCCAATCAGCGTTAGCGAAATTGGAAATAGCCAACTGTCTTTAAATACTTGATCGGCAAGGTGGTAAAAATAGTAAAAGCAGCCCATGGCAGCAAAAACCACAAATACGCGGCGGGCCAGAATAACCCCAGCCAGCATCATGGCTAGGTTAGTGAGAAAGTACAAAAACTTTGCCCACTCACTATTGGATTCTTGAAAGCTTAAGCCACACCAAAATGTGAGTACGCCAAAGATATATAACCAAAATGCGAAATCGGCGCTGTGACGACTGCGTAGATCAACCCAAAAGGCCAGCAAAATCATGGCTAAACCAAAATATAGTGAAACTAAACTTCGTAACTGAAAATCGGGTCGCTCGCCTGCTAACATGGCGGCGATGTCCATGCTCATATACCAAAGGGTAACGGCCAACGGCATTAACATAAAGGGATAACGGTAGCGCCAGCATAGAATTAAACCAACGATTAGGGTGGCGATTTCCATATATAGCCAATGCCATTGAACATAGCGGTGATAGTCGTGATATTGGCTAGAGTTAGGCCACCAACCCATCGCTTGTTGCAAGCCATATACCGCCAAAGGTGTAAGGCAAATCACAAAAGTGGCAGATAAGCCGGCAGGAATAATATGGCCTTGGCGTTTAAAACGTTGGCAAAGAAGTAGTGCCAATACTGCATATACTAGGCTAATGCTAACGATGCCCCAGCCTCCAAAACCTTCCCACGCTAAGTTCATAAACAGGGTCATAGCGCCAATGGCGATTAATCCACCAAAGTAATAAAGTAAATGACTAAAGTTGAATTGAGCCGTAGTGCTTGATGGCAACTCTAAGAAACTGAGCAAGTTTTCTGCTTGTTGCTGGCTGATGATATTAGCTTCAACGGCTTGTTGTAATTTACGCGGGGTAATTTGAGTCATTAGTGAGTCCTATTACGAGATTTTATCAGCTTGCCATTGTTTTCTGAGGAAAACTAAGTCATTTGTCAAAAATATCTACCCTAGGCTAACTTGACAGATAAGCCTTGCTGTCGCTTTACTTACTTATCCCAAATGTGACGGACATAATTAGCCTATGGCACTTAAGGTTATGATAGCCATAATTATTTTTAGCTGTAGCAGCTGTTTGAGCGCAAAGCATTCAGGCGAGTTCTATCGTTTTTATGCCTTGAATTCTAAACCTGCTGGCTTTAAAGAAGGCGGTGAGCCGAAAGGTTATTATGTCGATATACTTAAGCTGGTTGCTCAGCGCTTAAAGTTAGATGATGTCGAAGTGAATGTGGTTCCTTATCCACGAATTGTAAATGAGCTGCTGCATAACGAACAAGGAGTGGTTATTTCTTGCTTGTTTCCTAACAAAAAGTTTGACCAATCGATTCACCAGCCAATTGCTGTAGCCAGTTTTCAAACGGCAGTGGTCAGCATTGCGGATAAGCCATTTACCTGGGATAACTTTGAGGGTAAAAGGGTGGCCTCGTTAAGGGGAGCTAGCAAGGTTTATGGGCTAAAACTGTATGATGCAGCAGAGCAGGGACAAGTGACTATATTGTCGGCGCAAACATACTCACAGGCACTTAAGCTGTTAGAAGCAGGGAGAATAGATGGCTTTGCGGGTAATCTTGGGATTATTTCGAATCTAGCACAAGAGATGGAAATAGAGCTTGCTCAGCCTGCTTATTTAACGTCTGCGAAATCATACATCACTATTTCTATCGCCCCGAATACAGACAATGCTGAGCAAATTTTGCAAGACATTGAACTGAGCGTACAACAGCTTCTCGAGAGTGGCGAAATTCAAGATATTGTAGAGAGTTACCTACCTAAAGCGATTCAAGAACGCTAGCACTAAGCCCTATATTATAGTGCTTGCATCGATTTAAAACCCGGCCCTTACTTTTAGCTTGTGGCATAGCGACTACACTTAAATGACATTTGCATGATAGTGATAGCGGGGATGGCTTATGACGCGAGCTTGCTTATGGATAACACTGAGCTATTGCAGCTTAAGTTCAGTTTTAGTCGCTGAAGAGTTATGGGTGGGTAAAGTGTGTCCAGTTACCTACCAACAGCAAACGCTAGGCGTATTGGTCTTTTCGGAAGCTTGGTATCACAGCAGTCGCCAGCAAGCGTCTTATATTCCGCGAGATAACGCCACTGGGGTGGGGCTAGAAATCCACCTATTTGCTAATCGCTTAGGCGAGTTAGAGTTAGCTAACCAAGCCCAGTGTAACCAATATCGCATGTTACAAATTCGCACCACCAATCGCCGTTTATTAGGCGATGAACGCAGGGCTCAAATTGATGCGCCAGCTAGCTTTGTTGAGCCTTTTTACGATGCTTTTCCCTTAGAACACGGCGCTGGCGTACATCAAACCCCAGCCGATACGCTCGATAAGCCATGGAATGAACCTCCTACGAGAGCGTCTACCTTAGCCATTTACGACACCCCGTTTGTCTCTGATGCTTTGGGTAAAGAGGGCCAAGATATAATGGTGGAGTTTGAAACCTGCGTGGTGTGCCAACGAGACCAAAGCTACGACACCATTTTGTCTTGTGGCCGCTGGGGTTATAGCCGCGAATATTTAGACGAAAATACCGGCTGGGCCGAGCCCGAATTTCATGGCACCGAATGCTTAAATAGCCCTAGTCCTCACTATCAAGAAACAGTGAGTTTGTCTGAAGAATTTCCTTACAGTTATTGGCTAGATTGGCGTTAAGTTAAATCGGGGTATTTACGTTTGTAACGTGGCAGCATGCTTTGATTACCCAATAAACCACCTTGGTGAATATATAAGGTTGGGGTTTCATCCGTTTGTTCTTCAAGAAAGCGCATTAAACATTGCCAGCCAATTGGGTCGTAGAGAAGCTCAAATTCAAGCTTGGTTTGCTGCTTGAGCGCCAGCCAAGTTTGGTAGTGTTCGCGATATAACTTACCAAAGTGATACTTCTTGGTTCGCGGCAGAATAATCGGGTGAGTGGCGGTATTGCTATTAAGTTGGGTAAATTGCAGGCTTAGATAGTCTTCATCGCCTACACAGGCGCAGCTATATACTTTTATACAGGGATTCATTTGGCTAAAGTATTCACTTAAAAATAAGGCCGTAGTGCCGGTGCCTGCTGGCAGCATTATGTTTAGACGGCCAATTTGGTTTTGATGCTGCCACTGTTCAATTTCTTCCGCTAGCGTGACCACCCCTTCGCGCGCATATTCACAGCGGCCACCTTCAGGGATAAATAGTTGTTGCGGCGATAAGCTTGGTTTAACAATGGTTTGCATAAAGCTGTCTAAGTTAGCTTGCTGCTGACGATGTAAACTACTTACCTCAATGATCCGTGCGCCTAGCTCTAGCGCTGCTTGATAGTTGCCGCAAGGATTTTGTTTTAGCCAGCTGGGGATATGGTCAACGTAGAACTCGCATTTCCATTGTTTAAGTTGCGCTAACGCAGCTAAAGAATACAGCGAGTTAGCTTGCGCAGATCCACTTCCTACTAGTGTGCTTACGCCCGGTTGCGGGTGATTTAAGAAGTGGTAGAACTTACGTGCTTTGTTGCCAGAAAACTGCGGGTGCAGCAAATCATCTCGCTTTACGTAGATTTTCTTACGCTGAAAATGTACCAACTGTACCGGAGATGGTTTAAACAACAGGCAACCAAATGTGATGAGTCTGTGGTGATTAGTTTACGTTGACTTGATTCAGTGGCAAAGCAATTTAATGATTGTGAGCCAACAACTTGGGCGACTGCTTATTATTTCATTCAATTGTGAAAATTTGGTGACAAAAAATGATGAACAAAAAGATCTATCATAATTTTTAGCGATCCTCTTTAGATCTTACGCGCAGCCCAGCGTTGGCGCGGGAGATTAGATTTATGTGGATGACAAGACTTAGTTAACAAATAAAAATAGAAGCCTTAGTTGATTTTTTACTTGTCAATGAGAGTAACAACTGCCTATATACGTCAGCGCAATATATTTCACTGAAATAAGCAGAATAATCCAAACAGCTTTTCCCACAGAAACAGTGCACAAAGCTGTGGATAAAATTCTCTACCCGGTGAAGTTAGTGGCTTGCAGCGGATCGGCTTTTAGCGTCAATAATGTCACCTAAAATTAGTAAAAAATTCTTTTTTACTGCTTCTTTGTTTCGTGGCGTTGACATTTTTCTGTTAGTTAAAATAAATACAAAAATAGAACGTTTCATGAGCCTTGTTTTAAGAATGTAATGGCTAAAAAACTAAGCCTATATTGACCTAAATCGCAAATATGTAAGCTAAGCTACTGATAGTGCTGTACTAGTCTAAGTGCGTTTTTTCGCAGGAATGTTCAATAATTGTCACTTTTATGCTGTTAGCGTAAGCAAGCTGATCGATATCACAGCAGCTTGTTGAAGAGACAAGCACTGTAAAATGGTCATAACTCAATAGCATATTGTGTTTTTTCTCAATCTAAGGCTTTTCGATTTTCTAGATGATTTGGTTGCGTAGAACGATTAAATGTTAATAACTTGCGCTTATGTGAATAAGTTTGGCGATAATCAAGAGTAAAGCGCTAAATTTTGCTTAGCTGTAGGTCATTCATACTAAGGATCTTTGGCTGATTATCTGATCTGTTTTGTTGCTTATGCTAATTGCTATTTGTGCGCCTGAAGATGTCGCTAATTTGCTTACTAAGGTAAAGTGAGCCTTTACGGAGGTGCAATGAAACAAGTTGATCAATTACTAGCTCAAGGGCTAAACAAACAACAAGTCTACGAACATGCAGAGCAGCAGCAGTGGAATCTGCGAAAAGTAACTAAAGCCTTGGCGTCTATTCCAGAGCCCGGTACTTTGCAGCAATATTCTAAGCAGAAAGCGTTTTTGTTGGCGGTATTGCAGTTTATGGTGCTGAGTAAATTGGTGTTTGGCCTTATGGCTGCAGAACAAGTGAGTGCCCAGTTGTTAATGGCCTTACTGATGCCGGCCTTAGTTCCCTTGTTAATTATCTTTATGATTTACAAAAATGCTGCCAATGGCTATTTACTGCTGATGGTGTTTTCAGGCTATTCAATCTATCAAAGCTTGCCTTACATTTTTCAGCTAGAAGGGCTGATAAATGTAGCCTTAAGTGCACTGTTTGCAGGTTTTACTTATTACCTTAAAAAGCGCTTGTTTCCTTTCCAGAATCTATTTCATACTGCAATTACTGGCCGAGGGCACTATATTTATCAGCAAGTGGAAAAATCTGATAACGCCGATAACTAATTAGAGAGGCTTAGTGCTTAAACGCTTAGAACTGTTGGTTCCACCTCCCCTTTGGCTATTGTTATGTGTAGCTATAGCTTACGGCTTGGCGCAGTTAAGTACGCAGTGGAGTTGGCTAATACTGCCATTGGGCTTGGTAAAGCTGCAGTGGCCTTTGGTGTTTTTGGCGGCATTTATCGCAGTAACTAGCCTGATTGGTTTTGCTCGAAAACACACAACTATCAATCCTCATCATCCGGAACGCAGTAAGCATTTAGTCGTGGAAGGGCTTTATCGTTATAGCCGTAATCCAATGTATTTAAGTTTGCTGCTACTGTTAACGGCCTGGTGTTTGCATTTGCAGGCGGGGTTAAGCTTATTAAGTTGCGTAGTGTTTGTGCTGCTTATCAATCGTTTACAAATAAAGCCTGAAGAAAAGCTACTTACGCAGCAATTTAATGAACAATACCTGCAATATTGCCGCAATGTTCGACGTTGGCTTTAGCAAAAGTGCAGGTTTTTTAACTTTACGGAGTGACTTTTAAGCCAGATCAATTTGGTAAATTAAGCACTTAGGCTACACTACAGCCAATATGTAATGTGATCTCGATCTCCTTTTGTTCAGCTGAAAAGCTTTGCAGCCTTGCTGTTAAGACGCGGACTAGGGATAACTAGCACAGTTTTTTTAGAGTAAGCTAAACATGGCTAATCCAATTTCAGCACGCAAAGCTTGGGTAAAGGGTTCTTTACCATTGGCTGAGTATGCCGCTTCATGTAATCAAGCTCAGCTTCAGAGCTTATCTCCACAACTTCGTAATCTACGCCAAAATGGTGTAGATGCTTTGGTAGTGCCAGTGCATTGGCGCTACATAGCACCGTTTAGTGCCGAGCAATTAGATCAGGCAGAGTGCTGGGCGTCTCTTAAGCGCTTGTCTGCGCATTTGGTGTCGCATGGCTTTAAGCTGCAATACCAGTTGTTCTTTTCTTCCGATACTCAGCAAGGCACAGAACAACGTCTTCCTGATTGGTTTTGGGGCTCTATGCTGGCGGCATTACCCAAAACTCAAACTGCCGATGCGATTAAGTATGTAAACCAGTATGGTCGCGACAATACCCAAAGCCCAAGTTTATGGGCTGAGGCTGGTTTGGTGGAAATGTTTAGCCACTGGATGGGCTGTTTTGCACAGCACATGGCTGAGTTTGCGCCGCGTTGTGATGCCTTGCTGCTGGGCTTAGGGCCTAATGGTGAGGCATGTATTCCTTGGGGGGAACGTGATGGTCAACCTATCTATCAAAGCTTTAGCCCAACTGCCTTGGCTGCTTTAGCCGAAGACATGCAACAGCAATATGGCTCGCAACAAGCTTGGTTGAGTTTGTGGGAGCTAAATGGCGATACACCTTGGCAAGAACAATTGGCCGAAACGCTAAGCCGTTGTTACAAGAACAAAACAAGCAATACCTGTTTTAAAGAGTTTAATGCATGGTATGCCAGTAATTGGCAAGCTTATGTGGGTAATGTGTTGGCAGTCGCTGAGCAGCAGTTTACCGATGCATGGTCACACAGCCAGTTGTGTTTAACCATTCCTATGCCAGAGCTTACCGCAAGCGATCATCCGTGGCTGGGTTGTTTAACCGGGATTAATCCGCAGCCGTGGTTAGACCGCCCACAATTGCTTGATTACCAAATCGCTCAGCTAGAGTATTGGCATGTGCAAGCTGGCGGTCGTTTGTTGATTGTGGCCAGCGGCGCCGAATCAAGCCATGCAACTCGCGTTAATCAAGCCTTACTTACTGCAATGCGTAAGTTAAAAATACCGGCCTTGGTACAAAACTCTCAGCCACAGGCCTTGGCTAGCCATCCTGGCTGGGATCAGCTTTATCACTCGGTATTACACGGTAGCGGGTTTGAAGGCTGGATCTTTAACGATATGTCTCAGTTAAATGAGCAGGCCATTGTTAAAGGGCGTTTGTCGCAACTTAATAAGTTTAAGTATCAAATTGCCGAAACTAAGCAATTGGGCAAAAAGCAGTTCCGGGTAATGGGGCCTTTGCATCTTAAAGTGGCCAACCAAAAGCAATTGCTGGATGAAGAAAACTGGAAACAGTTTGAGGCGCAATTACGCCAGCTTCGTAGTATTGGCGTTACCGCCATTTCTACCGATATTTGGTGGGGCTTGGTTGAAGGAGACAAACCTGGCAAGTTTGACTGGAGTTATTACGACCGCGTAGTAAGCCTGCTTAAGCGTTTAGGTTTGCAATGGGTACCTATTTTGTCGTTCCACCAGGCGGGTGGCAATGTGAACGATGACTTTATGCAAGCCATTCCCCTTTGGTTGTGGGGCCGTTTGCTGGAAAGTAACGATCAGCTTAACTCGGTGCAAGATCTGCAATATGTATCGGAAACCGGCGATGCTTCTATGGAGTATGTATCGTTATGGGCCGATGAGTTTGTGATGCCTTATTACCAGCGCTTTATGGAAGCCTTTAAACAGCATTACATTAACCAAGCTGGCTTAATGGATGAAATCAACGTAAGCCTTGGCCCTGCAGGAGAGCTGCGTTATCCAAGTTACAACGCCCACGATTGGGGCAATTATCCTAACCGTGGCACCTTGCAGTGTTATAGCCGCTTAGCAAAACAAGACTGGTTACGTTATTTAAAAGAGAAGTATCACAGTATTGCAGCACTTAATGGCAGTTTCGGTTTTACTTGGGAAAGCTTCGAGCAAGCCGAAATTCCAGATGCAGATTGGTTATTTAGCCACAAGCGCTACATCCATAATGCGTGGGCGCGGGAGTTTTTAACCTGGTATCACAAAGCCTTGGTTGCTCATGGTCGACGCATTTTTGAAAATGCACTGAGTGTGTTTGACGATGATTCATTTGGCCAAGTGCCTATTGGCATTAAAATTCCGGGGATTCACTGGGTTGTAAGCGATCCCGAGCTGCCACGTGCTGCCGAGATTACCGCTGGCTTAATTGCAGTGCACCCAACCTTAAGCAGCAATAACCAGCAAGAGTACTTAGGTTTGCTTAAAGCCTTGTTGCCAGAAGGCAAGCAAGCGCGTGCCGCGATTCATTTCACTTGTTTAGAAATGATAAACAAAGACTATGAAGGTTATTCGCGTGCAGCTGATTTAGTGGACTGGATGGCCGATGCAGCAGACGAATGCCAAGTATCACTGATGGGTGAAAATGCACTTGCCGGTGAGTTATATGGCGAGCAGGGTTGGAAGCAAATGGCGCGTGCGTTAACGCGCGCACCTGGCTACGATGGGTTAACCTTGTTAAGAATGCAAAACTTCTTTGATGATGAGCCAACGCCAATGCGTGAGCTAAGAAAGCTGATTAACCGCATTAGCTGATAGGTGAGTAATATTGATTAAGCGCAGCGACTAAGCTGCGCTTTTTTTATGCCTAGCGTCTGCTCAGCATTGGCGAGTGATTTAGCCAAACTTAAATAATGAGGATGGTGGCAATAAACACCAAAAGGCGAGATAGCTCGGTAGCCGTGTTTAGCGTAAAACTGGATGGCTTGAGTGTTTGAGTTACGGGTGGCTAAATTAATTTGTTGATAACCCAGGGTTACAGCGTACTGCTCTAGCGCTTGCAAAATGACCTTACCCAATCCAGCCTGATGCGAGTAAATTCGCTTCATTTCACAAATACCTGGTTGTAGATACCTAAAACCACCGCAGGCGAGGGCTACACCCTTACGTTTAACTAATAGAAATACTGCATCTTCAGCTAAGAACTCACTTTCATTAAAACATTCAACCGCGCTGTTTCCAGTTAATTTCATTAAGGAATCGGCTTGGGCTTTTAACAGTTGTTTACTTTGTTCGCTGTTAGGATTTTCATGGCAAATTTCTATCATTGTTTTGTCAAAAATTTAATCAATACATAGACATAATTAGTGCTAGTCTTACTAACAAATGCTGCATATAGGTTAAAAACAAATGATATTTCCCTTACATTTTGAATGGGTTTAAGTTCTGCTAATTTTGTATTTTTGGGTTTATTTGTCTGATTTTTGCCGTTAGTTTGATTTAATCATCTATTGTTGGCGTTGGCTTTCACGTAAAGTGCGTCGCAATTAGAGCTTGGGAGGAATTATGATCACGATAGAGTTGCTGGTGGTATTAGCAGCCATATTTTTAGGTGCGCGCTTAGGTGGCATTGGAATTGGTTTTGCGGGTGGTTTAGGGGTATTGGTGCTTACTCTTGGCTTGGGTATGAGCCCCGGCACTATTCCTATTGAAGTGATCCTAATTATTATGTCGGTGATTGCAGCCATTGCTGCAATGCAAGTAGCTGGTGGTTTGCAATATTTGGTGAATATTGCGGAGCGGGTACTACGAAGTAACCCTAAGCAAGTTACCTTTCTTGCGCCGATTGTTACCTACATTATGACCTTGTTTGCCGGTACTGGGCATACGGCATTTTCTACCCTTCCAGTAATTGCAGAAGTGGCTAAAGAGCAGGGCATTCGCCCATCACGCCCTTTAAGCATTGCAGTTGTTGCCTCGCAAATCGCCATTACAGCATCGCCGATTTCGGCGGCTGTGGTACTGATGAGCGGCATGTTAGAAGACAAAGGCGTTGGCTATATTAGCCTGCTACTTATTTGTATTCCTGCCACGTTTTTAGCTTGTATGGTAGGAGCCTTTGTTGCCCAGTTTATGGGTAAAGAGCTTAAAGATGACCCAATCTATCAAGAACGTTTAGACCACGGTTTAGTGAGTCAGCGAGATAAACAAGGTAAAGCTTTACCGGCCAGTGCTAAGCGCTCAGTTCTTATATTTTTAGTGGCTATTGTAGCGGTAGTGTTTTACGCAACGGCGATTAGTGATGCGGTTGGTTTAATTGAAAACCCAAGCTTGCCACGTAACGAAGCAATCATGGTGTTTATGCTAACTGCGGCCACTGCCATTGCACTGTTTTGTAAAATTGATACTGGTGAAGTGCTTAATGCCGCAACCTTTAAATCGGGCATGAGTGCTTGTATTTGTGTATTGGGTGTAGCGTGGCTGGGCGATACCTTTGTATCAGGCCATTTAGATGAAATTAAAGCCTTGTCGGGTGGTTTGTTAGAAGATCATCCGTGGATGTTGGCGCTTATTCTATTTTTCGCCAGTATGTTGCTGTACTCACAAGCGGCAACCACGGCAGCCTTAATGCCTTCGGCCTTTATGTTAGGTGTTAGTCCAGAAGCGGCCATTGCTTCGTTTGCAGCAGTAAGTGCGCTGTTTGTATTGCCTACTTACCCAACCTTATTAGCGGCCGTAGAAATGGATGACACCGGTTCTACCCGTATTGGGAAATGGGTATTTAACCATCCCTTCTTTGTGCCAGGTGTCGCTACTATTACCAGTTCGGTGATACTCGGCTTTGTGTTTGCCGGCATTATTTTATAAGTGCTTAAGCTATGGCGTTTTGCTTGTTCCAGCAAAACGCCATGGCAAGTTGTTTCGGTAATTACTTATTGAAAATATAAAGGTTTATGCTCTTTAAACTGTCGGGATGGCGCTTAATACAGGCCTTGCTGAGGGAGGGGGAAACCAGCTAATCACAACACTCTTAAATCCGTTTGTTACCAAGGCTTTGCCATCTTGCTTGGCGGTGGTGCGATAGCGAATATTTAGTAATAATGCTACCCAGAATTACTTTGCTGCACTGCAACTATCGGGTAGATACCATATACTAGACACCAACCACTCAAACTATCTTCTACACCGAGAGATTAATGGACGTAGAGCTACTCGAAGTTCGCAATTTTATTAGCCAATACCCTCCCTTTGACCAATTGCCCGAAGAAGCAATTATCGAAGTCGCAAAAAGTGTTGAGATATCTTATTACCGCGCAGGCAATATGATTATCGAGTTTGGCGATAACATTCATGATCTCTTTATGATACGCAGCGGGGTGGTGGAAATTTACCGCCGCACCGGCGAGTTATATAACCGCTTAGATCAGGGCGGGGTGTTTGGACAAATGGGCTTGTTAACCAACAACAAGGTCCGTTTCCCTGCCAAGGCGATTAAAGACACACTGCTATATTGTATTCCCGAAAACATCTTTGAGGAGTTCTGCGAGCGTTACGATGTATTTGCCGACTTTGTGGAAGTTGAAGGTACTATTCGTTTACAACAAGCGGTTGAAGATAACAGTGATGACGCCAACTCCTTAACCACATCAAAGGTTAAAACTATTCTTAGTAGCGAACCGGTGATGTTAGCGTCGACTACCTCAATTCAAGATGTAGCCAAAATGATGTCTGAAGAGAATGTTTCAGCCGCCTTGATTAATGACCCCAATTTGTCTGACGAGGGTGGTGAAAGCTTTGTTGGCATTATTACTCAGCGTGATCTTTGCGCCAAAGTCATTGCCCAAGGTTTAGATGTAGAGACTCAGGTCGTTGAGGTAATGTCTACCGAGCTTATTTCTTTAGATCACAATGCTTATATATTCGAAGCCATGTTGCTGATGTTGCGTTACAACGTGCATCACCTGCCTATTTTAAAGAACAAACAACCAATTGGTTTAATTGAAGTTAGCGATATTATTCGTTACGAGTCGCAAAATAGCTTGTTGATTGTGAGCAGTATTTTTCAGCAAAACAGTATCGATGATTTAGTGCTGCTATCGCATCAACTTAAAGATTGTTTTGTAAGGATGATTAACGAAGATGCCAATTCACACATGGTGGGGCGAGCCATGTCGGAAATTGGCCGCAGCTTTAAGCAGCGCTTATTGGAATTAGCGGAAGAAAAGCTAGGACCTCCGCCCGTACCTTATTGCTTTTTGGCTTTAGGTTCGATGGCGAGAGATGAACAGCTGATTGTGACCGACCAAGACAACGCGATTATTCTAGATAACCAATATGTAGAAGTGGAGCACGGGAAGTATTTTGAAGAGCTTGCGCGCTACGTATGTGATGGTTTGGCTGCTTGCGGTTATACCTATTGCAGCGGCGACATAATGGCAACAAATCCGGAGTACCGCAAAACGCAAAGCCAATGGGAAGAATGTTTCGCCGATTGGATTGATAATCCTAACCCGCAAGCATTGCTTAACTGTTCTATTTTCTTTGACCTTAACGGCGTATATGGCAGACCCAAATGGGCTGAGCAGCTAAATGCCTTTATTCTTCGCAAGGCCAAAAAGAACAACCGTTTTCTGGCCTGCTTAGCCAGAAACGCCTTAAATCGCACGCCACCCTTGGGCTTTTTTAAAGATTTTGTGATGGAAAAAGATGGCCGCCATAAAAACTCAATTAACCTAAAACGACGCGGTACAGCGCCGCTGGCGGATCTTATACGGGTACATGGTTTGGCTATTGGCTCGCAGTCTCAGAACTCTTTTGACCGCTTAGAAGACATTATTGAGGCGGGAATTTTGCCGCCTTCAAAAGGTAAAGACTTACAACATGCGATGGAGTTTATTTCTTTAGTGCGGATTCGCCACCAAGCCTTGGACATAGAAGCCAACCAAGAACCTGATAATAATATTGAGCCGGAAAACATGTCTGACTTTGAGAGGCGAAATCTTAAAGATGCCTTTTTGGTATTAAGCAGCGCGCAAAACTTTCTCAAGTTTCGTTACACCGCTAACAGTATGCAGAACAGCTAATGCCGAACCTTAATCAGCAAGAAATTCTTAATTGGAAAGCCTTCTTTAAGATTAAAGCCTTAGAGAGCAAAGATAAGCGTTTGAGCAGCTTTTATAACGCCAGCACTTATCATGCTGATACCAAACTCAAAGACATTGAGTTTGTTGCTTTAGATTTTGAAACCACCGGTTTAGATGCAAAGAAAAACAGCATTATTAGCATTGGTTTGGTGCCATTTACGCTGCAACGAATTGCCTGTAGAGAAGCAAAACATTGGTTTGTTACCCCAGAGGATAAACTAAAAGAAGACTCTATTGTGATTCACGGCATTACCCATTCTGATTTAAAGGGCGCGCCCAGTTTGCTGCGGATTTTAGAGCAGCTACTAGATGAGCTGGCAGGTAAGGTAGTGGTTGTACACTATCGCAGAATTGAACGAGATTTTTTGCATCACACGCTACGCAGCTTGATTAATGAAGGTATTATTTTCCCGTTGGTGGATACCATGCAAATTGAAGCCGACATGTTAGCCGCTCAACCTAAAAAGCTCATAGATTTGCTAAGAAAACCGAAACCCACATCTATTCGGCTGGCTAATACTCGTAGTCGTTATAATTTGCCGGTTTACCCGCCGCATGATGCACTTACCGACGCCATTGCCACCGCCGAATTGCTGCAAGCGCAGATCCATTATCACTTTAGTCCCGATACCCCCATCAACAAACTGTGGTTGTAAAAAAGCCGAGTAGCGTAGGCTTACTCGGCTTTTAGTTGTTAAGGCTTAGAAAGTCTTAACTGCGTTTTTCGGTACGTAGACCCATTAACAAGCTTACACACATCACCAGCAATATGATGGTGAATGGCAAGGCCGTAGAAATGGCGCCCGCCTGTAATGCTTGAATAGCTTCGGTGCCGCCAACCCAAACCAGCGCGGCAGCAATTGCGCCTTCAATGGTCGCCCAGAATACGCGCTGAGGAACCGGAGCATCCACTTTACCGCCAGAGGTAATGCTATCGATAACCAATGAACCAGAGTCTGAAGAGGTTACAAAGAATACCAATACTAAAACGATCGCTAGTAAAGATAAGATGCTGCCCATTGGCAAGGCATCAAACATTTGGAACATAGCTAAAGGCACTTCGGTTAAGCCGTCGGCGCCTAAGGTTCCCACTTTGTTGACGATTTGATCAATCGCAACGCCACCAAATACCGACATCCATAGAGTGGTTACTACCGTAGGTACGATTAGCACGGCAATGATAAACTCACGGATAGTACGGCCACGTGAAATACGCGCAATGAACATGCCTACAAATGGTGACCAAGAAATCCACCAAGCCCAGTAGAACACTGTCCAGCCGTGCATCCATGCTGAGTCTTCACGACCAACAGGGTTACTTAGTGGAATAATGTTTTCGATGTAGCCCATAACGGTGGTTGGCACTGTGCCCATAGAAACCGCAAAGGTGACTAAGGCAACAAATACTACCAAGGCTGCCGCTAGCAACATGTTTACGTTACTAATAACTTTCACGCCGCCGTCAATACCACGAACTACCGATACCACCGCTAATAGTGTCACCAAGAAAATGATGCCTATTTGTAGCAGTAAGCCGTTATCTGCACCAAATACATGGTGGAAACCACTGGCGGCTTGTTGCGCGCCTAAACCTAAAGAGGTTGCTAGGCCAAACAGCGTGGCAAGTACTGCAAGAATATCTACAACGTGTCCAGGCCAACCCCAAGTGCGATCACCCAAAATTGGGTAAAACACCGAGCGCATAGATAACGGTAGGCCTTTGTTAAAGGCAAAAAAGGCTAGTGATAGAGACACCACACCGTAAATGGCCCAAGGGTGTAAGCCCCAGTGGAACATGGTGGCGCCAAGCGCTAATTTAGCTGCTTCTGGCGTATTGGCAGTAACATTTAGTGGTGTTTCGTACCAGCCTGTAAAGTAAGCAACAGGCTCAGCTACGCCCCAAAACATAAGTCCAATGCCCATGCCTGCGGCAAATAGCATGGCTATCCACGACATCATTGAGTAATCGGTTTTGGCGTTTTCACCTCCTAGGCGTATTTTGCCGAAGGGGGATACCACCATTGCTAAGCAGAACAGCACAAATATGTTGGCTGACCACATGAATAAGCCATCAAATGCGCCGATAATTTGCCACTTTATTCCATCTAATGCGGCTTTTGATACGTCTGGATCAACCAGCAGTATGGCTATTAGGAACACACCGATTAAAGACGCGCTTATGCCAAAAACTGGGTTATGTACATCAAAGCCCCATTTTTGAACATTATCTTGTCCGACAGTGTAATCGGTATTATCAATACTGTATTTATCTTTGTTGGTAGTCATTCATCCTCATTTAGCACAACGTCCATGCGATTTTGTATGCCTACTGTACCTTAATAAGCATTAATTTTCAGAAACTAACTCAAAGTAAGCCCTTCTATTAGCTTAGTGTAGGTGTAAGTTAACAAGTAATTGATGAAAGTTTCATTTAGATGAGAGGAATCAAGCAGGATTCTATCAGTTTGGTATTTGAGTATTAATCTTAGCCCCTAGTGTTTAAGGGTGTTTTTCCTTGGTTTTAGCCTCTACAATGAAGCACTAATTTGCTTCAGCCTGAGCAAGGCTTGGGCTTGAATATTACACTTTACTCTCTTAAGGAAGGGCGAATGCGTTTAGTATCGTGGAACGTAAATGGCATTAGAGCAGTGATGAAGAAAGACTTCATGGCTTCGCTAGAATCAATGCAAACCGATGTGCTGTGTTTACAAGAAACCAAAGCACAAGATGATCAAGTGCTTGAAGCCCTAAGTGAGCTAGAGGGATACCATATTTACAGCAACTCGGCGGTTAAAAAAGGTTACTCAGGTACTGCCATTTTAACTAAAGAGAAGCCGCTAAATGTTGAATATGACATGGGTATTGAGGAGCACGACCAAGAGGGGCGGGTAATTGCGGCCGAATACGCCGAGTTTATTTTGGTCACCGTATATACCCCTAACTCTGGTAGTGAGTTAAAACGTCTTGATTACCGCCAGCAATGGGACGCCGATTTCCTCGCTTATCTAAAAGCTTTAGAGGCTCGCAAACCGGTGTTGGTATGTGGCGACTTAAACGTAGCCCATAAAGATATTGATTTGGCTCGTCCAAAACCTAACTACAACAAAAGCGCTGGCTATATGCAGGCAGAAATTGACGGCATTGATAATTTAACCGCCGCTGGTTTTGTTGATACCTTCCGCTTAAAGAAACAGGATGAGGTTAAATACAGCTGGTGGAGTTACCGAGCTGGCGCTCGTGGCCGAAACATTGGCTGGAGAATTGATTACTTCTTGGTGAGTGAAGCCTTTGCAGCTCAAGTTAGTGATGCTGACATTTTGAATGATGTTATGGGCTCTGATCATTGCCCTGTGCAAGTAGATGTTGCGCTTTAATTTTCCCCCGAACTAAATAAAAACGCTGCTTACTATAAGCAGCGTTTTTTGTTTTTACTTGGCGCTTTGGTTGAGCAAGCTTGTTTCTAGTTCAGCAAAGTACTCGCGGGCGTCTTTCATATCACGGTAGCGAGGGTAGCCGTCTTCATCCTCCCAATTGCATGAGCGCTTTACGTATTCTAACCACATTAAGGTTTGTTGCTGTTGGTCTTTGATATAGCTAAGCACGGGCTGTTCAAGTTGCTCTGTCGCTGGATAGTATTGTTTGAGCAGTTGATGAACAGCTTGCTCTCTGCGCAGCTGTTTAACAGAATTCAGATTACAGTACTTAAGTGCGTTTGGGCCAGAATCAGCCAACAGCTGTTTACCGTCGAGTTCATCGCTAACAACTACACTGCTTAGCTTAACAGTTTCTAGATCTAGCATCTTAGTTGAGGCTTGCGCTAACACTGTATAACTAAATGTTTCGGCTTGTACTGTTACTGGGTAGTAATTTAATGAGTGTCCTGGCATCAATAAACTGGCTTCCACTGTACTGCTTGCCTCCAATAGAAATTCACCTTGCTGATTGGATTGTGTCGCCGCTTCCGGTGCAGAAGGGTAGTAAGCAGCAATACCGCTTAAAGGGCTAAAGTTAGCGCTCTCACCTGGGGAAAATAACATGACCGTCCCTTGCACTTGTGGTGTGAGGTAAACGGTTTGAATGGTAGGTACACATGCTAACAATAATGAGCTCAAAGCCATTGTTGCTATAAGGCGAGTTTTGCCAGCAATCATTGCCATTACTTGTTCTCCAATTTCATTGTTAGCTAGGTTTTATACACGGATAGCCACCGCTTAACTTGCATTTGTAAATCAAAACTAGGCGAGTGTTACTGTTTTAGCCTAAGCCTAAGCCTAAGCCTAAGCCTTCGGGCAGCGTTTGTGGCTTATTTCTAATGCGTTTCCGGCTTGTCATCTAGGCTCGCTACACATTAAAGCTTTTGCCTTGTACATATAAGCCGCAAAAATCAGCTCGAAAGGTCAACAGCCCCTAGTAAATGCGTTAAGCTAATCGTTCGCTTAACAGTAGCAGTTTTAGCCATGAAGAAGCCAATCCCCGACGCCAAATACTACGACATTGTTCCGCCTGATATGAATTACCTTTATTTTGAAGGCGCTAATCAATATCCGTTTCAGCCCAACAATACCGAGTTCTCAGAGGTAAATGCTTGGTGGTTGGCCGAATGTTCACTGCTTGCTTATTGTCACCCAGGTTTTGCTCGAATGGCTTTTAAACTAGCTGGCTTTGAGCAGTTTACTTTTTTTGAGGGCACCGGCACAGAATGCATGGCTGCTGGTAATGATGAAGCCTTAATTATTGCCTTTCGCGGCACAGAGCTTAAATCTTTGTCTGCCTTATACGAGTTAAAAACAGACTTAGACAGCATGCCTGTAGCTTTTGCAGAGGGTGGAAAAGTACATCAAGGTTTTGCCAAAGCGCTCGACGAAGTTTGGAGTGGCGAGCAAGGCTTACAGCAGTTTATTGAGCAGCAGATAGTAGACTTCCCAGACCGCCCTATTTGGCTTACCGGACATAGCTTGGGTGGTGCTTTAGCAAGCTTATGTTTTGCTAAAGTGCCACAAGCAACGGGTTTATATATTTATGGTTCTCCCAGAGTCGGTAATCAACAATTTATTGAGCAGATTAATCACCGGCCTATTTGGCGAGTAGAACACGCCAAAGATCCTATCCCGATGTTACCGCCTAATTTGCCCGCGATAAGCTTTGGTTTTGAGGATGTTGGCGAGCTGGTTTACATTCACAGTAATCAGCAAATAGATTACCAACGACCGGAAAAGAGCCCTACCGAGTATAAAGCGCTTATTGTTAATACTTTTAAAGCTCAAGAACAACGCCGTAAGAGTTTGAGTGTTGATCTTACCGAGATAAACCAGCACTTACTTGAGTCATTTAAAGAATGGCGAGATAACCTTAAACAGTGGCAAGCCGACAGCAAAATTAGTTTTACCGATCACATGCCCATCTATTACTGCGTAAAGCTTTGGAATAACTTACCAGAGTAAAATCACTTTGGTGCTAGTGGTTGGGGTAAATAAGGGAGCTTAGTTACCACTGGCTGCTCACCCGCATAACCAAGTCTAATCGCCAGACTTAGTGTTTGCTCGTTTAAGCAATATTGATCTTCAACAAGCTAGAGCCTCATTTGCGCTAGAGTGGCCACTTAATGTACTAATTCCAACTATGATTAAAGTATCAATAACCTTTAGGTTTGAGAACTAAATGCTAAGGAGGCATCTAATGAGCACTCAAATTAGCAGTTTCATGGAAACCAATGTAATCGGAGTTGCGCTGGACGATTCGATTGAAAAAGTATGCCAAGTATTAGATGACAACAAGCTTTGTTGCGTTCCAGTCTTTAGCCCTGATGGCGCCATTTTTGGCGTAATTAGTGCGAGTGATTTAGTGCACTTTAGTACCCAGCGCGCTAATCCAAAGTTGGAACATGCTTGGGAATTGTGTACACATCGGGTGATAGAGGTTGCGCCTGATATTAGTATTCAGCAAGCCGCAGAAATTATGAGTTATGAAAAGATCCATCACCTTATTGTTACCGAAGGTTCGGCCTGTGTTGGCATTGTCTCCGCCTCTGATGTATTAAGTGCTTTCTTAAAAACAGAGTTTATCTAGTTACTCTAGTTATGGTTGAGAGAGTTCCTATCTTTGCTGGTGCCTGTATAGCAATAGGTAAACACTGCAATTAGTTTCATACATTTCAAGCTGCTCATAAAAACTTTGACTATTATAGAGTTGTTAGTGATTTTTTTATCACTAGGGCTTGTGGATGGTTTAATTTCAAGTCTCTTATGGATATTGCTTTAGTTAGCAATGGTAGTTAGTCACTAAGGAAGCGACTGTATGAAAAAATTAAGAATCGAAACTTATCAGCTAGATACCGGAAGCCTTTCTGACTCGGTCAATTTGCCCATATACATCGCAAAAACTCTATTTAAATGTTTACCGCCTAAATTGGCTGCTTATTTCTCCGATGACGCCGATAGCTTGGCAACCCTAAAAGCGTCGCTGCTGAGTCGCGATAGTTCTGGGGTGATCCTCGAAATAGAAGATATTGAAGACAATGAGCGTGTTGTATTTAAAGTGATTTAATTTAATGCTGATCATGAGACTTCGCATGCAGCGATTAAGGCCTAGTGACTTAAATCGCTAGTGTTGGACTTGGCGCTCCACCCAAGTCGCAATTTGGTCAAGCGAGTTGTCGGCAAACATGCTTTTGCCAAAAAACTCAATCATTAAGATATGCGCGATTCCGGGGCTTTGAGTATTCCAAAACCAGGACTGCAATAGCCCATGACTGGCTCCAGAAAACTGCTTAATGCTTAGCAGCTCCGGATCGTTGTGGGCGAAGGCTTGGCGATAATGGTAAATGCTATCGTTGATATCAACATTAAGATCGTCTTGTCCAAAAGCTGCGAGAATAGGAATGTCTATTTGGCTTAACTCTGAGCTTGCGTCATTCATCCAGTTTTTTGCGATAAAACCGTAACGAGCTTCATCGTTAAACAAGCCCTCATTATAGTTGGGATCGCTTGTGAGCATATCTTGGTGTGCGCTTTGGTAAGCCGCGAAAGACAAGTTTTGTTTTACTGCTTGAGTGAGCAAGGAATCAGGTAGCGTTTTATAGAATTCTGGATTACTGCCAGTACCATTATTGATGCTGCGATGGTATTGGCCTTGGCGCAACCAGTTAATCGCGGTGCCTACAAACACAGCGAAATCAACCTGATGCTGTTGATTGCTTATTTTAGGCAGTACCCAGCCAGCTTGACTAAAGCCCATTAAACCGATGTGTTGCTGGTCGATAACGGCATTTTGCGTGCGTAGGTAGCTTATTGCATTTCTTACAATCTCCGCTCGCTCTTCCATAGAATGCTCTAACCAGTTTCCACTTGAGCCACCAACACCGGGTTTATCCCAACTTAAAGTAGCAATGCCTCGTTTAGCAAACTCGGTCCATATGGGTTTGTAATAGCCATAGGCATCATAAGGCATCGCACCGTCGCCGTGTACTAGCACAACAACTGGGTAAGGGCCTGGAAGATCGGTGGGAGTAATTAGTGAGCCACTTATCTTAAGCTCACCAGAGGGGAAACTAATTTTCTTTTCATTAACTTGAGGTGAATCATCTAAGCAGGAAAATACCACCCCAATGATGAGGAGTAACAAACCATAGCGATAAACCGTTGATCTGCTCATGCTTTAATGTCCCTTGTTAAGCGTTTAGCTGCCTTACATTAAGTTAGTGATTATTATTATGAAACTAATACGCTAAATCTTTTGTATAGAACTGTCGTCTTCTTGTTTAAGCCGTGGCCGATATGTCAGCGTTTGTAGCGAAATATGGCTAGTGAGACTTGCTTAGCGAGATATGTTGATAGAATAAAAAAACGCTGCAAAAGCAGCGTCTTTGATGCGTTAAGAGTGCAGAGTTATTTAACTCTACACAAAAAGCCTTTTAGGTAGTGACCTTCTGGGTAGGGGCCACCAACTGGGTGATCTTCGGCTTGCTCTAGGGTTTTAAGAAACTGCATTTCTCGTTTGGCATCAATGGCTGCATCGGCCACGATTTTTTGGAACAAGCTAGTTGGCATAAGGCCAGAACAGGAGTAAGTCAGCAATATTCCACCAGGACGTAACATCTGCATAGCAAGCATGTTGATGTCTTTGTAACCTCGGCTGGCGCGATTTAAGCTGGCTTTACTATCAACAAATTTTGGTGGGTCTAGCACTATCATGTCGAATTGCTCATCGCAATCGCGGTAGGCGCGCAGTTGCTTAAATACATCGGCGTTTAGCTGGGTTATTTTGCTAGCGTCTAAGTCATTTAACTCAACGTTTTTGGCGGCTATCTCTAACGCGGCGTCAGAGACATCTACGTTGACCACCTTTTTAGCGCCGCCGGCGAGGGCATAGGTGCCAAAGCCGCCGGTGTAACAAAAACAGTTAAGTATTTTTTTGCCTTTGGCGAGCAGGCCAACCAGTTTGCGGTTATTGCGTTGATCAAGGTAATAACCGGTTTTATGGCCGGTTTCTACGTTAATGAGTAGGCGCAAACCGTTTTCTTTTATTTCCATTGGTTGAGTTGGTAGCTCACCATGAATCAGCCCTTGTTGAGGAGCTAAACCTTCTTTTTTGCGAACATCTACGTCTGAGCGCTCGTAGATAACATCATCTGGAAAGCTATGTTTTAGCGCTTCAATAAGGTTGGCGCGCTGAAACTCTGCACCAGCACTTAGTAGCTGTAATACCAATACATTTGCATAGCGATCAATGGTGATGCCTGGTAGGCCATCGTTTTCACCAGCAACTAAACGATAAGCGTTAGTATCGGCAAACTCACCGAGAATTTGTCGAGCCGCTTGGGCATCTTCTAAGCGGTCAATAAAAAACTGTTTATCAATCTCTTGCTGTTGTTCAAAGCTCCAAACTCGAGCTCTAATTTGCGATTCTGGCGAGTAGGCAGCAGTAGCCAGATATTTCCCTTCGGCGCTGTAAACTTCTACGGTTTCGCCAGAAAGTGGCTTGCCCGATACTTTATGAATGCCGTTTGAAAAAATCCAAGGGTGACGACGTAACAAAGCTTTGTCGCGCTTGGCCTTAAGGGTGATGATGCCGCTCATGTTCTGCTTCCTAATGATTAATGCCGCGCATTATAAGCGCCATGCTTAGCAAAACCCAAGTATAGTCTGGCTTTATTACTCGTTGGCAGGTTTACTCGGTTTATTAGGCGATGAAAAAGCCAAGCAGAAGCTTGGCTATTTAGTGAGTGAATTTTGTCTGGTGGTCTAGGGGCTGTTTATCTTTCACGAACAAAACTAACTGCGAAAGATAAACAGTCCCTAGAGTTTACTCATGGCTTTGCCATTCATTTCTTTCTCTAGGCCGGTGTTGAGTGCCGAGCGCTGGCTGGTGCGTTTGCGGTAGGCCATGAGTTTTGTGGGAAGTTGCTGCTGAAACGCCATTGCCCAGTTTAAGGTGTGGCACAGCAGTATATCGGCAACAGTAAACTGTTCGCCCAATAAATAACCTTCTTCAGGAACCCAAAGCTCGGCAATGGCAGTCGCTTTATTAAATTCCCAAGTGGCGGTTTCTAGCATCTCTGGCACGCGCAGTTCTTCAGGTAAAGCAAAGCGATGTTTGCCCATGTTCCACAAGGCTTGTTCTAATTCACAAATGGTAAAGCTTACCCAGCGGTGGTGCAGGGCAGCTTGGTCGCTGCCTGGGGAGGGCAAAAAGTGCGGGCCGTATTTCTCGGCTAAATAAAGGCAAATAGCGGCAGATTCGTTAAAGACTAGCTCGCCATCTTTTAATGCAGGCACTTTACCGCAGGGATTAATACTTAAGTATTCTTCGCTGCGGTGTTCACCGGCTTGAAGGTTAAGGTAGTGATAATTCCATTCAAGTTGTAACTCTTCCAGCATCCACGATACGCGCAAAGAGCGAGTGCGTGGCGAGCCATACAAAGTAATCATTCAAACTGTTCCTATTCAGCATTAGCAAGCATTGTATAAAGTAGTTGTTTGAACGCAACTACGCGAGCTTTTGTTGTTGGCAATTTGTCAGCGTTTTGATGAGCGGCTGTGAAACTAAAGAGTTAATTCAATCTGTGTTTCATAGTAATTTGGAATCGGTTCCGTTTTACTTGTTTAAAGCTTGAGCATCTAAGCTTTGGCGACCATGCTGGTGTTACAGCGGGTTAGCAATATTGGAAACGATGGCAACGATTAAAGATGTGGCTAAGTTGGCGCAAGTAGGTGTGGGAACCGTATCTCGCTGCTTAGCTGGCAAGGGTGGCGTGTCTGCCAAGGCTGAACAAAAGGTAAGCGAAGCCATGCAGCAGCTTAACTACCGGCCGAACAGCCTTGCTCGGGCTTTATCTACCCAGCGCTCCAACATTATCGGTGTTTGGTTACCCTCATTGTCCGGTCCTTTTTATCAGCACATATTACAAGCTATAGAGTTTGAGCTGCGCCTGCACGACAAACACCTGATTATTGCCAATGCTGAAGAAGCAAACAGTAATGAAGAATATCTGCAGCACTTAGACTATTTAATTAATCGTGATTGCGATGGGGTGCTGATGGTGTGCCCAGAAATCGCCATTTCAGATCTACTGATTGCTCAAGCTAATTACCCGCCGCTGGTATTTATTAATCACTCCACCGATTTATTGTCTAAGCAGTCTTTTAGTGTTGATCATTATGCAGGTGGCTGTTTGGCGGCAAACAGCTTGTTGGCGCTAGGCCATAAGAACATAGCTTGTATAAGTGGCCGTTTAAGTGCCCAAGATGCGCAGCAGCGCCAGCAAGGTTTTGTGGATGAACTAGCTCGCCAAGGCCGGCCGATTAACCCGGAATTGTGTATTGAAGGAAGCTTTGATTTTGCCACTAGCCAGTTTGCAGTGCAGCAGCTACTGGATAAACAACTGCCTTTTGATGCACTGTTTTGTGGTAGTGACAAAGTTGCTTTAGTGGCTTTATCAATCTTGCAGGGGGCTGGCATAAAGGTGCCGCAGCAGGTTTCTGTATTGGGCTACGATGATGTTGATTTTGCCGCAGTTGCCTCACCACCTCTTAGCACGATTGCCATTCCCATCAAACAAATGGCGACAGCCGCTAGCAGGCAAGTACTCAATTTAGCTTACGACTTAACACTCACTATTCCCAGCGTGGCTGAGCCGCGTTTTATTGCGCGAGCGAGCACCCAAGCATCCCCGTATCTTAAGATTAAAGAAGGCTAAGCTTATGGCGAAGTTTATAGAAGATGGAACACGTTATCACTTAGAAGACCCTTGTATAGCACCAAACAGCGCGGCTTATTTGTGGAACAAAAAAATGATGTTGCACATGAACTGTCGTGGCTTTGCGGTTAGCCAATATATGGATCCCGAACCTCGTAAATATGCTCATGTGCCCAATTTAGCTGCGCAAAGCTTTATGCAGCCGGAGCAGCCTTATTTTAGTCATCATCCTGGGCGTTTTTTCTACTTGCGAGATAATCAAACTGGCGAGATGTTCTCTGCTCCCTACGAGCCAATGAAAGTGGACTTAGATCGCTTTGCTTTTGAGCCGGGTTTGGCTGACATTCGCTGGGTGGTAGAAAAGCTTGATATAGAACTAAGCATAAGGCTTAGTCTTGCAGTTGATGCAGTGCTAGAGAGCTGGCAAGTCACTTTGCGAAACCTAAGCTCGCAACGCCGAGATATTTCTTTAATACCCTACTTCCCAGTGGGTTATGCCTCGTGGATGAATATGGGCGGGCAATACGATGCTGAGCTTAATGCGATTGTTTGCAGCAGTATTACTCCCTACCAAAAAGTAACTGATTATTTCAAAAATCAGCACTTCAAAGATCTTACCTTTTTGTCTGCCAGCCGACTGCCAGATTTCTATGAAGTTTCGCAACAGGCTTTTGAAGGAGAGGGCGGTTTACATAACCCCAGTGCTTTGCAGCACGGTGGAAACTTAAATAATGGCGAAGCGCATTATGAGCTGCCAGCGGCGATTATGCAGTTTCAATACAATCTACCGGCCAAGGGCAGCGATGTGCTTAATCTTAGTTTTGGGCCAGCTAAAGATAAGGCCGAAATTAAGCAACTCAACCAGCAGTATTTGTACGCCGAGCTAGAGCCACAACGCCAAGCTAGCCAAGCTTATTTTGCTCAGGCCAAAGGCTGTATTTCCATAGAGACGCCCGATCAGCAGTTTAATCACTTTGTTAACCATTGGCTGCCTAGGCAGGTGTTTTATCATGGTGATAGTCAGCGTTTAACGACCGATCCTCAAACCCGTAACTACCTGCAAGATGCCATGGGCATGGTTTACCTCAAACTAGAAGCCTGTAAACAGGCATTGCTAACCGCACTTAAACAGCAAAAGTTCTCCGGTGAGATGCCAGACGGCATTTTATTAAGCGAACAGGCAGAGCTTAAGTACATTAATCAAGTGCCGCATACCGACCATCCGGTTTGGCTAGCCATTGTTTTAAACGCCTATCTTCAAGAAACCAACGACTATAGCTTGCTACAACTTAGGCTTTGTTGGGCAGATAATCCACTCGAGCAAAGTGTATTTGAGCATGTGAGCAAGGCGATGCAATTTTTATGTGAGGCCAAAGATGAACGCGGTTTGCCTTATATCGCCCAGGGAGATTGGTGCGACCCAATGAACATGGTGGGCTATCAGGGCAAGGGCGTGTCGGGTTGGTTGGCCGAAGCCATTTCTTATGCCTTGCAACTGTGGGTGCCAGTGTGTGAGCACCTAGGCGAACCCGCCTTAGCTCAAGCCTTTAGCCAATATGCAGAACAATTGAATCAGCGCATTAATCACTATTTTTGGGATGGTGCATGGTATGGGCGCGGCATTACCGATGCAGGGAAGTTATTTGGCATAAGCAGCGATAAGGAAGGGCGAATCTTTCTTAATGCCCAGAGCTGGGCAATGTTATGTGGGGCTGCCAGTAATGAGCAAAAAACGCAGATGCTGCAGGCCATTGATGAGCAGTTAGACACGCCGTTTGGAGTAATGATGAGTGCGCCTGCCTTTACCGAAATGCGCGATGATGTTGGTCGAGTCACTCAAAAGTGGCCGGGCAGTGCCGAGAATGGCTCGGTGTATAACCATGCAGCAGCGTTTTACGCGGCTTCTTTGTATGCCAGTGAAGAAGGGGAGCGGGCATTTAATGTATTGCGCAAAATGCTGCCAAGCAATGCCGCTGACGAATTAAAAGTGCGTGGGCAATTGCCGATTTATTTGCCTAACTATTATCGCGGCGCTTATTACCAATACCCACGCACCGCAGGGCGCTCTAGCAACTTATTTAATACTGGTACTTGCGCTTGGTACTACCAATTAGTGGTTGAGCAGCAATTTGGCCTACGGGGTTCGCCACAGGGCTTGCTACTTCTGCCGCAGCTGCCAAGTGATTGGCCTAAAGCCTCGGTGGTTCGAGAGTTTAGAGGGGCAACCTTCCATATCCAATACCAACAAGTTAGAGGAGGCAGTGCCAAGCCTATAAGTGCAAAACAGCTATTGAGTGCTGATGAAGCTAAGCTCACCATTACTCAGCAGGCCGATGGTAAATTGCTGCTTAGTGGTTTTGTGGCTGGCGAGCGGTATCAGATAAGGGTAATACAGGCGCTAGAAGACAAGGCCAGCCAAGCCGTTGCTGAGAGTGCCTTAGTATGAATGCTGAACAGGGCACAGTTTATTACGTTATGGGGGTTTCCGGCTGTGGCAAATCTAGCATTGGTGAGGGGCTGGCAAACTACCTGCAAGCTGAGTTTATTGACGGAGATACACTACACCCTCAAAGCAACATAGAAAAGATGCGCAGTGGCCTTGCGCTAAATGATGAGGACCGTAAGCCTTGGCTAGCGAGCATAGTGACTAAAGCTGATGCTATTAGCCAGCAACGAAAAACGGTAGTTATTGTTTGTTCTGCCCTAAAGAAATCTTACCGAGATCTATTGCGCCAAGTAAGCAATAAAGTGGTGTTTATCTACTTAAAAGGTGAACAAACTCTAATTCAGCAAAGGCTAGAGCGGCGCAGTAATCATTTTATGCCACAGCACTTATTAGCTAGCCAATTTGCCACCTTAGAAGCCCCTTCTGCTGCTGAAGCTGATGTAATTCCGATTGAAATTGACGCTAACCTAGAGCAGGTACTAGCACGTTGTATTAATAGTATTAGTCGCAAGCCTGCGCTTAATTGAGGTTGAAATGAATCCCACTATCAAACAAGTTACCCAAAACATTATTGCGCGCAGCCAAGGCTTGCGCAGCGCTTATGTTCAAAGAATGGAGAAACAAGCAGAGCAGGGGAATGCAAGGGCGCATTTAAGCTGTGGTAACTTAGCCCATGCCATTGCTGCCTGTGGTCAGCAACAAAAAGACCGTTTGCTAGATTTTACCAAAGTAAATCTGGCTATTATTACTGCCTACAACGATATGTTAAGTGCTCATCAGCCCTACGCTCAATACCCTCAGTTGATTCAGCAAAAAATGGCTGAACTTGGCCATAGCGCGCAAGTTGCTGGTGGAGTGCCTGCGATGTGTGATGGCGTTACTCAAGGCCAAGAGGGCATGGATTTATCGCTGTATTCACGTGACCTTATTGCCCAAAGCACTGCCATTGGTTTGAGCCATCAAGGGTTTGATGCCTGCGTCTTATTAGGGGTTTGCGACAAAATTGCCCCAGGGCAGTTGATGGGAGCTTTGTCTTTTGGTCACCTGCCAACTGCTTTTATGCCCAGCGGGCCAATGCCAAGTGGTATTAGCAATGATGAAAAGGTGGCGGTTCGCCAACAGCATGCAGCCGGAGAAGTGGATAAAGCGGCGCTACAGCAGATGGAAAACAAAGCCTACCATGCGCCCGGCACCTGCACTTTTTATGGTACTGCCAATACTAATCAGCTGGTATTTGAAACCATGGGTTTAATGCTACCGGGTAGCGCCTTTGTTAATGTGAATACCGCACTTAGAGACAAGCTTAATCAACATTTACTTAGTCACATGGTGGGAATTACTCGCGGAGGCTCAGCTTATCGCCCGCTCTATCAAGTTATCGATGAGAGAGCCATTGTTAATGGTTTAGTGGCTTTGTTGGCTTCTGGAGGCAGCACTAATCACACCTTACATATGATAGCGATTGCCCGTTGTGCCGGCATTATCATTAATTGGGATGATTTTGCGCTGCTTGCCGAGGTAGTGCCGCAACTTTCTAGTATGTACCCTAATGGCCCAGCAGATATTAATGCCTTTGAGCAAGCTGGTGGAGTGCCTAGTTTACTGCGTTTGTTAGCGCAACGAGACTTGCTGCATATGGATGCCACTACTCTCTATGGAAAGCTAAGTGATTACTTACAGTCACCTGGTTTAGTAGGCGAAGAGCTAAAGTGGGGGCCAGCACAGGCCAGCAACAATAATCATGTGATTGCAGCAGACGGAAAACAGTTTAATCGCAGTGGCGGCTTGCAGGTATTAAGCGGCAACTTGGGGCGGGCTGTAATAAAAACCAGTGCAGTTAAGGCTGAGCATCAAGTTATTTGTGCGCCAGCCAAGGTATTTGATTGTCAGCACAAAGTGGTAGAAGCGTATCAACAAGGTCAGCTTGACCAAGACATTGTAGTAGTGGTGCGTTATAACGGTCCTGCAGCCAATGGAATGCCAGAGCTACATAAATTGATGCCAGTATTGGGCAACTTGCAAAAACAAGGTTTTAAGGTGGCACTGCTTACCGATGGTCGCTTGTCGGGCGCATCAGGCAAAATTCCTGCCGCGTTGCATCTAAGTCCAGAAACGGCCAAAGGCGGTTTGCTGGCCAAAGTACAAGACGGTGACATGATCTACTTAGATGCGATTAAAGGACGCATCGACTGCCAAGTTTCCGAGCAAGAACTACTGCAACGAGAGCCTGTCGCCGACAGCAAAAACAAACAAAATGAGGGGTGTGGCAGAGAGCTATTTAATCCCTTTAGGCGTTTGGTAGGCAGCGCCGAGAGCGGCGCTACCATATTATTTTATGACTAAGTCTTCACGTAGCCGCAACTTAAAAAGCTTGCTCAAGGCTTAATAGTGGAACTCGGGTAGACAAGGCATGTAAGGCAATGTTGTGTAACATTTCATCTACCGTGGTGCTGCAATCCGCCAAAATGGATACTTCATAAGCCTCTGCTGCTTTCGATAAGGCTGTGTGAGTAACACAGTTTGGGGTCATCATGCCGCACATCAGCAGCTTGTTTATACCACGCTGTTGCAGGTAAGCATTAAGTTCGGTTTGCTCGAAACTGTCGGCAAATCTTTTGACTATCACTTTGCCTTGTGGAGCTGCCGCTAAGATCTCTGGGTGAATTTCTGCGCCGCTTGAGCCTTGATTGAAAAACGGGGCGAGCCCCAATGCTGGGTCGGCAATGTGTTGAATATGAATAAGCTCCATCTGTTGCTCTGTAGCCTTTGCTATCGCAGATTGAATGTTCTGCAAGCATTTTGAGGTATTCCAAAGCGGGTATTTGCCTTCAGGGAAATAGTCATTTTGTAGATCAATGATTAACAGGGCAGTGGTCATAATTGTTAGCCTTTTAATATAATTGCGTTTAATCAGTGAGGCTATTATCGGATTGGTGCTGGTTGGCTAACAGAGTCATAAATGACAACAATGAGGGTAAAACTGACATTGTGAGAAGTGTTAATAAGGAACAGTAGGCACCACTGCTTTATTCAAAAACTAGCATGTTTAGTGTTGAGCTAGCTATTATCCTTGCTAGCTAGTATTGGCTGGGTGTTATGGCTTTCTGGCAAATCAGTTTGCGAAGAAAATAGCGATGAATTTAGCGCCACACCTTTGTGTAATTGACTGGCAATAGAGATTGAGAGCAACACTGGAATAAGCAGCAACAACACCAATGTAAGTCGGTTCATAAAATACCCCTAACAAGCTGTACATGTTATTAGACCGCGAATAGCCTCTTTTGATTGCCAGCAATCTGTAATAAAACGTAAAGAAAAGTAAAACGGACCAATTAAGGTCCGTTTTTAAAGGGGGAAGCGAAGTGGTTTAGCCTGCCGCAATCAAATCATTCATATTGCTAACCAGCTGGTCGAACTCGGCACGCTCTTGTTTATCAATGGCAGAGGCGAGGGGGATTTTTGCGGTCATTGGATTAACCGCTCGGCCGTTAATATGGAACTCGTAATGCAAGTGCGGTCCGGTTGAGCGGCCGGTATTGCCAGAATCTGCAATCACTTGACCACGCGTTACTCGTTGCCCTTTGCGAACTTTAAATTTGTTTAAATGTAGGTAACGTGAGCGATATTTACCGCCGTGTTGAATCACGATGTATTTACCCGCATAAGGGTGATTCTCAACTCTAGTCACTACGCCATCACCTGCGGCCAATACCGGGGTGCCAATAGCTACGCCGAAATCGGCACCGTTATGTGGCGAGATACGTCTGGTAATTGGGTGCTTGCGACGTGGGTTAAAACCAGAGGTGACCCGGTGAGCCCCTTTAAGCGGTACTCGCATAAAGGCGCGTGCTAGGCTTTCGCCATCTTTGTCATAGTAGTTACCATTGCTAAACAAATAAGCACTGTATTCGTTGCCTCGGTTAAAAATACGCACCGCACTAATTTCACTTTGACCGGTGAGTTCGTCATCGATGTATTGGCGATTACGTACAACTTGGAATACATCGCCCGCTCTAAAGTCACGAGAAAAACGCAGTTTGTCTTTAAACATTTGCGCTACTTGCTCTACTTCACTTGGGCTTAAGCCAGCTTTTCGGGCTGATACATAAAAGCTACCTTCAATGGTGCCTGCTATGGCTTGCTTCTGCCATTGCCCTTCAATATTAATGGTTTCGTATTCGAAGCTGCTTGCATCTACACGCTTAAAGATGATTTTTTGCGCTGGATTAAAGGCAAGTTGTAGGGCCATTAACTGTTGTTGGTCGTGGTCGATGGTAAAGGTAAGATCATGACCGGGACTTAAGGTATCTAAAGCTAGTACCGAAATATCCGCCTCTAGTACTTGATACATAGTGGTTTGGTCGATGTTAAAGCGGGTGAAAATTTTACCTAGAGTATCGCCCTTCTCAATAGTGTATTGATAACTGCGTTCGCCTCCAACCTCAGCTTGTTCAGGCTCTGTTTTTGCAGCTGCGAGTGTCGGCTCGTTGGTGTTTGGCTTCGCCACAACTGGCGATTCAGCAGCTTGCCTAAACTGCTCGGCACTGGGCTCATCTTGGGTATTCTGCTTTACTATATCGATGGCTTCATTGGAGCGACTAGCCAGACTAAAAGTGATGCCATCGGACTCTGACTTAAAGTCGTTTTGCGGCAGTTCGATAAGCTGACGGCTGCTGGTACTTACTTGTTTGGAGCTAGGCCAAATACTGGCAATGCCCACGAGTACACCGCAGGCAATAATGAGCTGCCAATGTTTGTTGGGAAGCCTGCTAGGGCGACCAAACAAACGAGTTTTACTGTTAAACATACAATCTTTTACCTAATAAACGCTGTCTTAACGCAGCTGTTATTGTATTAATACTAGTGAGCGACTTTTGCTGGTTCGTGGTGCTATTCACGACACTTGCCCTTGTTGGCAACCAGAGCAAAGCCCTTGGAATTCGTAACTTTGCGAATGCAATCTAAAGCCTTGCTGCCCGGCAAACTGGTCCAATTCAATTTTTAATGATTCAGACAAGCTTATTTGAGTGACAGATTTACAGTCGGTGCAAATAAGCAAGGGTTGTGGAGTAAATGGGGCATGCTGGTGGCCAATGATGTAACGGCTACTTGATTCAATATGTTGAATGAAGTGATATTGCAGTAGGAAATCTAAAGCCCGATATACCGTTGGAGGCTTGGTATTTTGTTGCTGTTGTTGCAGCTTAGCCAAAATATCGTAAGCGCTAAGCGCTTGTTGATGTTGATGAAGAATAGCCAACACTGCTGCACGATTTGGCGTGAACTTAAGCTTATTTTGGTTACAGTAGTCACTGACACGTTGTATATAATTGGCTGTAGACATGCTTTACCGAAATAGAACTTAGCTGATGAGCGAAATACACCCACAAAATTTGAGCGTTACATTATAACAATCACTGCTTATAGGCAAGCCTTGCAAGGTCAAGTATCGACATTGCCATGGTTTTTTATGTCTTATTTAAGTGATTGTAAATAAAGCGCTAAATTATGTCGTTGATTGGCGACAGGTTAAAATGTGCTGCTTTAAGTGATTATGCCATCTGCTATTACTGTTTAGTTCACTGAGTGAAGGGATGTAAATACCGAGTAATTTAATGCGATTGATTAGCGCTGAAGCTGCTGTAGATAAAGGCTCTATTAAAAGTGCTGATTTTTTATTTAGTTTGCTCGCTTTGTAAGCACTCGAACCATTATTGCGAAAAAGCGGTTGACTTGTTTCGGCTAAAAACGTTTAATAGCCGCCGTTGCCCGGATAGCTCAGTCGGTAGAGCAGAGGATTGAAAATCCTCGTGTCGGTGGTTCGATTCCGCCTCCGGGCACCATCTTTAAAAAGCCTGCTAAATTTAGCAGGCTTTTTTCGTTTCAAGCCTTGAATTTAGTTCTACAGAGATTTGTTGCGAGAATAGTGAATTAAGCAATGAAACACCGCCGCTTGCTTGTTTAAGTTTCTGTAGCCATGTGGCTTATCGCCGGCAAAGCGCAACGCTTGTCCTTGGCTGAGTTTATTCCATTGCCCATTTGCCAATACTTCCATCTCCCCACTGGTCACAATGACATGTTCACTCACTCCAGCTTCGTGGGGCTCAGATACTCGCTGATAGCTCTCTAACAAGGTAAGTTCGTACATCTCAAAGCCATACTTTTCATCGTAAGGGAATAAAATTGCTACAAGCATGTCATCGCTGGCGGGTTGTTGGCGAAGTTGATCTGCGCTGCGAATTTCTGGCTGGGCCTGTTCTGCAAGTTCTGGCTCTAAAAAGGTTGATAAGGAAGTATTAAAACCTCCTGCTATTTTCCACAGTGTGGCAATAGTGGGGCTAGATTCACCACGTTCTATTTGTCCTAACATGGCTTTACTCACACCGGTTTGTTTGGCTGTGGTGTCTAAACTCCACTGTTTGTCTTTACGCTGCTGTTTGAGCGCTGCAGCGAGATATTGATTTAAGGCCAGCAAAATAACCTACTTGTTGAAAATTAGTCTTGTACGTTATAGCGCACAAGTGCTAGGCTTGTCTAGTGCGTGCGTTATAGCGCACGGTGTGATTGGGAGTTTACAGTTAAGTCAAGGAGTAGCTATGCGTGACTGGTTTGTTTTATCTCGAGTGTCGGCTGGTTTTATCGCAGTATTAGTGGGCTATACCAGCTCAGCAGTTATTGTGTTTCAAGCTGCTGCTTCGGCAGGAGCAAGCGAACAGCAAATTGGTTCATGGTTGTGGGCTTTAGGTATTGGGATGGGGGCGACGAGCATCGGCTTTTCTTGGTATCACAAAAAGCCGATTCTTACTGCTTGGTCTACGCCTGGTGCTGCACTGCTAGTGACTAGCTTATCTGGGCTTTCGGTTAATCAAGCGATTGGTGCGTTTTTGTTTAGCTCGCTATTAATAACTTTAGTGGGTTTAAGTGGGTTGATGGATAAGTTGATCCGTTGGATCCCGCAATCAGTGGCCGCTGCGATGTTAGCTGGAGTGTTATTGCAATTTAGTTTGCAGTTGTTTCAATCACTAGAGAGCCAATTGATATTGGTATCCAGTATGGTGGCCTGCTACCTAATCGGCAAATTATATGCCCCACGCTACGTTATGCTGATTACCTTAGTGGTAGGCATTACAGCAGCTTATTACTTGGGTTTACTGGAGTTATCGTCGGTGACTTTAGAGCTAGCTATGCCGATGTGGATTAGCCCAGCTTTCTCATGGCAAGCAATCTTGGGTGTAGGTTTGCCTTTGTTTGTGGTCACCATGGCCTCACAAAATATGCCTGGTATTGCTGCCTTGCATGGCAACGGATATCGGCCTGCAATTTCTCCACTGATATCTTGGACAGGCGTCGCCGGGATGCTGCTAGCGCCATTTGGAGGCTTTGCTTTTAACTTGGCGGCCATTACTGCTGCAATTTGCATGGGCAAAGAGGCTGATGAAGAACCCACAAAACGCTACTATGCCTCGATATGGGCCGGAGTGTTTTATCTACTGGTGGGCTTGATGGGAGCAACGGTGGTGAGTTTGTTTGCCGCTTTTCCCCAAGAGTTGGTGGTGGCTATTGCTGGTTTAGCGCTGATTAGTACCATCGCAAACAGTTTATCAACTGCTTTAACCTGCAAAAAGGGAAGAGAGGCGGCCGCAATTACTTTTTTGGTAACCGCTTCATCAGTCAACTTGTTTGGCATTGCCAGCGCGTTTTGGGGCCTAAGTTTAGGCTTGATCGTCCACTACCTTTTTTCTCGCAATGAAGCCACCGGAATAGTTAAAGAGACTAGAGAAGCTAGCAATAAAGCTTAGCTTATCTTAAGGTTGAAGCATCACAAATATGATTGTTTACGTCGTTGATTAAACGTTTTTTGCTCTATTTACTAAAAGGCTTTCTGCTACTTGCTCTGTTTGCTGAGTTAATGGTGTTAGCCTTGCGTTGGATAGACCCACCAATTTGGTCTTGGCGCATACACCGTGCTTGGTTCCCCCCAGTTTCTTACCCTGAGCAAATACAGCACCAATGGATACCATTAGCTAAGATCAATAAATCAATGCCTTTGGCGGTGGTTGCCGCTGAAGATCAGCGGTTTTTGTCGCACTATGGCGTAGACTTTTTAGCTATCTGGAAAGCGTATAAGAGCAATCAACAAGGCGGGCGATTAAGGGGCGGTAGTACTATTACTCAACAAACTGCCAAGAATCTGTGGTTGTGGCCTAGTCAGAGTTATTGGCGAAAGGCAGTAGAGGCTGGCTTTGCAGGGCTGTTGGAGTTGAACCTACCTAAATCCAGAATAATCGAGATTTACCTAAATATTGCCGAGTTTGGTCCTGGTATCTACGGGGTAGAGGCCGCTAGTCAGCATTACTTCGCTTTATCTTCATCACAACTTAGTGCTCATCAGGCGGCAAGCTTGGCAGCCTTGCTGCCAAGTCCATATCGCTACTCACCAAACCCCAACAGTGCGTTTATGAGCCAGCGAATCTCATGGATTCGCCAGCAAATGCGCCAATTAGGATCTTTAGAGTTGAGCCGCCATTAGTTTACGCATGACTAAAGTGCTGCTTGGAAAAGGTCTATAGCGAATTGAGATGACAGCTTTAGACAAAGCAAAATGACAAATACAGAGATTGCGATAAGGCTAGCTTTTGAGAGTGTTTTTAAGAATCCAAAGAACATAGTGACCTCACTTGTGTTTAGCCATCCCTGGAGTTTGATTCAATGTAATTATACTAAATGTTGAGTAAACACTGAATTTTAGAACTTGTTTTAGATCAATATTGACTGCTGTTTTTTTAAACAATCACTAAAGAGTGTGATCGGTAAATCGATTTTAATTTTGGTCACTTAATCGCACATCAAATTTAAATATTAATGATAATGGTTGTCATTCCTTTTATCGTAAGTTAATGAAATGTAAATATATTATGCAGCGAGCTTAGTTAGGGTGTATACTTTTTCGATACCTCAAATTGGCAGCTTGGAGCGCAGTAATGAAAGCCGAACCAAATATAATTGCTTTGTTAAATAAGGTGTTAGTTTCAGAACTTACTTCGATTAACCAGTATTTTTTACATGCCAGAATGTATAAAAACTGGGGTTTTGATGCGCTGAATGAGCGTAATTATAAAAAATCGATTAAGGATATGAAGCAAGCCGACAAATTAATGGAGCGAGTTTTGTTCCTAGAAGGTTTACCTCATGCCCACATGTTGGGTGTATTGCGCATTGGTGAATCGACCGAAGAAATGCTGCAATGTGATATGGACTTCCAGCTAGAGCAGTTGCCAATCATTAAACAAGCTATTGCCGAATGTGAGCTAGCTAAAGACTTCGTTAGTCGAGATTTGTTAGAAGAAATCTTAGATTACGAAGAAGACCACATTGATTGGATTGAAACTCAACAATATCAAATTGAAAAAATGGGCCTAGAAAACTATTTAGCTGCTCAAATTACCGAAGGAGATGACTAATGAAAGGTAATAATGAAGTCATTGATGTGCTAAACCGCCTGTTGATGAATGAACTAACGGCAATGGATCAGTACTTTATTCATTCACGCATGTATGAAGACTGGGGCCTTAATAAGTTATATGAGCGCATCGACCACGAGTTTGATGATGAGAAAGGTCACGCCTCTTTGCTTATTCAACGTATTTTGTTCTTAGAAGGAACACCAGACTTAAGTAAGCGTGAGCCTTTGCGTATTGGTAGCGATGTACCAAGTATGCTTGAGAATGACTTAAAAGTTGAGTACGAAGTTGATGCTTTACTAAAAGAAGCGATGGCCCTTTGCGAGCTTAAGCAAGATTACGTAACGCGTAACATGTTGCAAACGCTGATTGATGATACCGAGATGGACCACGCTTATTGGCTAGAGCAGCAGTTAGGCTTAATTAAGAAAATTGGCTTAGAGAATTACCTACAAAGCCAAATGTAAAAGTTGTGCTCAGCAGATATAAAAACGAGAGCTCTTGCTCTCGTTTTTTGTTTTATACCAATCACACTAAGTAGGTGTTCAAAAAAACGCAGGAAAAATACTCAAGAATGAGACAGGGTTTTTCGATAAGTAGTTATTCTACAATCAAAAATTCTAACGCAGTTATCGAGTATTTTAACCAGATAGAGTGAACTGTTACTTAGTACGATTGGTATTAGCTGAGCTGCCAGCTAAACTGCGTCCAATTTCGCTCTAAAGCGAGCTGTTTAAGCTTAGGGCAGGGGTTAACCGTGTATGCATTGTCTACATACTCTAGTAAGGGCTGGTCGTTAATTGAGTCAGAGTAAAAGCTGATTGATGAGTACTGCCTTGACTGACTAGTGAGCCATTGCTCAAGCCGTGTGACTTTACCTTCTCGAAAGCTAGCAACACCTTGTATTTTTTCTGTGTACTTTCCCTGCTCGGCATGTAAATCAACCCCCAAATGATGTTTAACACCTAGTAATTGCGCAACCTGGTTAACGATAAAGCTAACTGTAGCAGAGATTATAAGTACTTCATGGCTTTGCTTTAACTGAGAGATTAATGCTTGGCCTTGCGGGTAGACAATACGATTAACTTGCTGGCGAACAAACTGACTTACTAAGCGGTCAACTTGCTCACTACTAAGGTGTTTTATCGGAGTTAAACTGAAAGATATGTATTGCTCTAAAGCTAGCTCGCCTAAAGCATATTGCTGCATCATTGCAGCGTCTTGCTCAAGAAAACCTGCTTGGGTAACCACTCCTTCTTGTACTAGAAATTGATGCCATAGCACGCCGCTGTCGCCAGCGATCAGTGTTTCATCTAAATCGAATATATGTAGTTCCACAAAGGCCTCTTTCACGAGTGAGTAACTAAAGACGATGCTAAGGAAAACTGAAGGATAGCTCAATGGCTAAATTTTATTGAGGGTAAAGAAAAGGCCAGCTGAGCTGGCCTTGTTATTTTATGCAGTATCTTTTTTGAGATTCTCTGGTAAGCCATCTGGTACTGGCGCCCAACTGCGTTGTTGCGCTTCACCGTGAAGTACCTTACGTAGCTTCTCATTAGCAGCTGCAGCGTAAATTTTCTCGGTTTTGATTTCTTCTTCTTTACGTTTAAGCGCATCTTCCATATCTAACTGAAGATCTTTGTAACGCTTGCTGGTTGCCAAGAAGACTAGACCAATTAATACCACTAGCACCGCAACTACCGCGCCGAATAACCACCAAGCAATGCCTGATTCTTGGGCTTGGCCGGCATTTTCCGAGCGTTGTACAAGCTCTACAATATGAGCACTTAACTTGTTGTTGTCTGCTCGTAGCTCATCTCGTTGCGTTTGCATTTGGTTAAATTGCTCTTGCAACTGTTTTTGTTGCTCAGAGTTACCGGTGTTTTCAGCAATGGTTTTCTGTAAACCAAGCACTTGCTCGTTAACGCCAGCAAGTTGTTTTTCAAGCTGCTGATTTCGCTCTAACAACTGAGCTTCGGCATTGCTGCTACCTGCCTGTTCAACTTGCGCATATAAGCTTTGGTTAGACGCAGTTAATGTGCGGTTTTCGTTGCTTATTTTGTCGTTAAGTTGCAGTAAGGCTTGGTAGTCAATCAACTTGCTGTTTAAGTCGTTTTGTAAACGCTGGTTGATTTTTTGAGTATCGTTTAGCGCAGACTGAAGCTTGTTAATAGTCTTATTCTTTTTGCTTAAATCGTTCTTAAGCAAATTCAAAGTACGCGTCATTTCTGGGCTTGGGCCTGTACTCTTCGCAACCGGTTTTGGCGTAGGTTTAGGCTTGGCTGCTACCTTGGCTGTAGTGGTTGTTGCTTTAGCTTTAGGCACTGGCGGTGGCAGTACTGCTTTCGGCTTAGCTGAAGTAGTTGTGGTTTTTGCCGTTTGCGTTGTAGCACTTTTAGCAAACTGTCTTGGCACGCCGGTGTATATCTTCGGATCTTTTTCTACAATCCAAATCTCTAAACCATGCTTGCTTTTGATCCACTTCCATTCTTCAACGTTCATATGGTGAAGTTCACCATTAGTCAACGTGTATGAGAATTGTTTAGCATCTTTACGTACAGGGATCGTAAAGGCTACACCGAAGTCGTCAAACTTGCTCGGCATTAACGGGTCGCCAGGGGTGGTGCCTTTACGCAAACGGAAGTCGGTTCTAGCACCAACTTGTTTGCCATTCACCATTTCTTCACCGGCCCAGATATGTAAACCCCAACCATCATAGTTGTTATTAATGCTCTTGTAGTGAACAGTTACGCTATCTGCACTGGCAACTGTACTAATACACCAGAAAAGTAATATAAATATGGATGCTCTTTGCACAATTACTCCATTAACTTGTTTAAGTCGCATGAACCCATAATAACTAAAAAAACATTAAAGAAGTAGCAACTAGATCACCAATATGGTGTTAAATTTTAAAGAAAAATAGACTTAGCTCCAATTGCTGCAGGTTTTTGCAGTAAAAATGTCCAGTTTTTGCTGCTAATTGTTTTTTACGTCAAAAAGAAATTGTCTGACCTTATGAGGATTGCATGATGAAATATCGTCAATTAGGAGAGTCAAATTTACGAGTAAGCGAAATTTGCTTAGGAACAATGACTTGGGGAGAGCAAAACTCTCGTGATCAGGCTTTTGATCAACTTGATTACGCTTTGGCGCATGGGGTTAATTTTATTGATACAGCTGAAATGTACCCAGTGCCACCTCAACAAAGTACCCAAGGTGACACCGAGACTATCATTGGCGACTACTTAACACGGCGAAAATGCAGAGATGAGCTGATATTAGCCTCAAAGGTTGCTGCGCCTTCTAAATCAGATCGCGGTGGTTACATCCGTCAAGATATGCGGCTTACATGGAATGGCATCCATCAAGCATTAGAAGACTCTTTAAATCGATTACAAACCGATTACCTTGATCTTTATCAAGTGCACTGGCCAGATCGTGCAACCAACTTTTTTGGCCAGTTAAACTATCAGCATCAAGAAGGCGCTGATCAGACGCCTATCATAGAAACACTTGAAGCCTTAGCTGATCTTGTGAATTCGGGAAAGGTTCGCTACCTGGGGATCTCTAATGAAACACCATGGGGAGCAATGCGTTATGTTCATTTAGCAGAGAAGCATAACTTGCCGAAGATCGTCTCGATCCAGAACCCTTACAATTTGCTTAATCGTAGCTTTGAAGTTGCCTTAGCGGAAGTGTCGCACCGCGAGAATATTCCTTTATTAGCCTATTCCCCATTAGCATTTGGTGCACTAACTGGGAAGTATTTGCATGATCAATGGCCCGAAGGTGCAAGACTCACCTTATATAAGCGTTTTGCTCGCTATGGCGCAGAAGCTCAACAAGCGATTCAACATTATGTAGATTTAGCGCGTGAATTTGAATTAAGTCCTGCCCAGTTAGCCTTGGCATTTGTCAATCAGCGTAGCTTTGTGGGAGCCAATATCATTGGTGCCACCAACCTTGAACAGCTCAAAGAAAATCTGAGTAGTACTAAAGTGTTAATGTCTGATCAGTTGGAGCAGAGAATTCAAGAGCTAGGTGATAAATTTAGGATACCTTGTCCCTAATGCGTGAATCTATGATCAAAGAAGATCGTTCTAAAAGCCTTAGGCAATTACTAGAGCAGGTAAGTGCTTGTCGTTTGTGTGAGAAACAGCTTGAGCCACGCCCAGTGGTGCAGGCTAGTGTTCACTCAAAGATATTGATTATTGGTCAAGCTCCCGGAATAAAAGTGCACAAAAGTGGCGTGCCTTGGGATGACGCCAGTGGAAAGCGTTTAAGACAATGGTTGGGGCTAGAACCAGAGACATTTTATGATGCAGAAACGGTGGCTATTGTACCTTCGGCTTTTTGTTACCCTGGTAAAGGCAAGCAGGGAGACTTGCCGCCACCAAAACTGTGTTTTGATACCTGGCATCAACAAATCATCGAACAGCTCAACAAGGTTGAGCTTACTTTGTTAATTGGCCAATACGCCCAAGCTCTTTATTTGCCCACAGATACAAAAACTACGCTAAGCGAAAATGTTGGTAATTATCAGCATTACGCATCCCAAGGTATATGGCCTTTACCTCATCCTTCACCGCGCAATCGCCATTGGTTTGCTAAGCATCCATGGTTTGAGCAAGACTTAGTACCTAAACTGCAAAACCAGATCAAGCAGTTATTAAGCTAGTTGCTAGAGCTACGCTCATCTAACCATTGTTTAGGAGACATATTCGTGTTGGCTCTAAATGCTCGAGTGAAGCCAGATACACTTTGATAACCCACTTCCGAAGCAACCCAAGTAATTGGTTTTCCACGTTTTAGCAGCTGTTTGGCTTGGTTGATTTTCCATTCAACTAAATAGTCGCCAGGCGAACAGCCGATAGTCTGCTTAAAGCTTTCAATAAAACTAGTGCGCGACATAGCCGCTTGTTCTGCTAGCCAATCAACGGAGTGCTCGAAAGCCGTTTGCTTATGTAAAGCCGCTAAGGCGAGCGATAGTTTGGGGTGCAATAAGCCGGCAATTAAGCCGGAGTGTTTGTTTTGTTGGTTAATACTGTGGCGTAGTAATAAGGTGACGAGGACTTCCACTAACTTGTCCATTATCACTAACGAGCCCTGGTCAGTCTCAAAGGCTTCGCTAAAGAGCAACTCTATAGTGCGGGCAAATTGAGCATGTTGACTAAGCGATAGCACAATTTGCTCTGGCAAGGCATTCGCTAGCGCACTGTGATTGGCATTGTCATATCGAATAGTGGCACACACAAGTTCTGCTGGCTGTTGCTCATCCACAATAAGTCGATGGGCTTGCGGTTGGGGGAAAAAAATTAAACTTGGTGCAACTACATTTAACAGTTGCTGCTTGCTTTGAATACTTAAACTGCCAGATCGCAATACATGAATGTGTCCAACAAGCTCGTCACCTGTAGCTACATCAGATAAGCCACATAATTGCCCTGAATAAAAAACACCAGCGCTGATTGAAAACTGTCTGAGTAGGCTAGAAAGTTGGTCCATTTTAGTTATTCCGTACTTTTTGCACTAATTGCTGAACGATTGTATCCCAACAGACCGGAGCTAGCCGTTAATGTTTCATTGTCGCTTAGCACACTATTATTTGGAGAATGAAAATGAATACACTAAAAGCAATTATTCGTACCAGCGCACTTGCCACTTCCCTAGCTGTTAGTAGCTTTAGCTTTGCTGCCGATGTGGGTATGAGCGTAGACGCCAATGATTTAGCTATTAAGGGCTATGATCCAGTTGCCTACTTTGTCAGTGGTCAGCCAACCCAAGGTAACAATAGTTATACCGCCACTCATAATAATGCTATCTACCATTTTGCATCAGCAGACAATCGTGATGCATTTAAAGCTGACCCTGCTAAGTACGCGCCTCAATACGGTGGTTATTGTGCTTTTGGCGTAGCCATGGAGAAGAAGTTTGATACCGACCCAACAGCATGGAAAATTGTCGATGGGAAGCTTTACCTTAACCTTGATAAAAAGGTCCAGCAGCGTTGGTTAGAAAACACCGGTGAATTGATTGTGGACGCCAACCAGAATTGGCCAGAAATAAAAGCCGTAGATGCCGCTAAACTTTAATTGCATCTATTACTATCTCATCAAATAGGGCTGCCTACTTGGTGAGATAGTACTGTTGGTACAAGTCTTCGATAAGTGTGGCCAACTTAAAGTCACGTTCACTTACTCCGCCTAATTCGTGGGTAGTTAATGAAATATCTACCTTGTTATAGCAGTTGGACCAATCTGGATGATGGTTTTGCTGCTCAGCGTAATCAGCTACTCTTCCCATAAATTCAAAGGCTTGTACAAAGTTCTTAAACCGATAAGAGTTTACGATAAAGTTATCTTGGTACTGCCAACTCGGTAGGTGTTTTAAGGCTAAGTGAATAGCTGGTTGGCTTAGTGCATGCTCACTCATAATTACCTCTAACTTGTTTGATTACCTATAAGATTAGTTTAGCGAGAGCGTGAAGTCAGTTTTACTAGCATTGGCAACAAATACACGGGTAGCTGGATCGCCCCCATATAAATCATGTATTCAATCCCTAAAAAGCTACCAGTAATACTATAGGTGAGCAAAACATTACGATTAGTGGCAGTTACTCCGCTAATTATGGCGAGATCTTTTCCTTTATTGAGGTACAACAAAAAGCTGGCGACAAAGGCAATGAAACATGCAGCACTGGCAATTGCTAAATACTCTAACGCAACAGCTGGGCTGGTGTCATACACTTCGCGAAATGCTCCCATTAGGCCCAAGGGGAAAAAAAACACCAATACTATGGTTACCGGCCGGATCTGAATAAGTGCTTTGTCGATCAGCTGTTGCTTGAGCAGATTGTGCAGTAACAAACTGATAATAATAGGTAATATGATAAAAATTGCTAAACGTTGGCCATAAACCTGCATGTCTAGTTGTAATTGCTGGTTATGACTAAAGTGGCTAAACAGATGACTATTAAGCAGTAATACACCAGGCATTAATAAGGTAGAGGCAATTGTCATGGCCATACAGCGTTGAGCATCTAAGCCTATCGAGCGAACAATCGCAGGGCTGGCAAACAGAGAGCCAGTAGCGCAAGTGGCTGCAATGGCTAAATAGAGTTGGCTACTAACATTGAAAAACCAAGCAATTAGCATGATCAAAGCGGTTAAACCAAGCGTATGCCAAATTGCGTAAAGCCAAATTGATGTTTGCGCTAAGTCTTTAACTAAGGTTTTGATGTTCAAACTTACGATGGTAAATAGCATTAAAGCAAAAAGTACCGCCGGTAAAAAAGGCAGTAAGGCATTAGAGAAGTTAGGCAGCGCAAAGCCGATGAAAACACAGCTGGCTAATAGCTGAGTAGAGTAGCGAGTGATAAACCTTAGCAAGTCCTTGCCCCATTTTGGTTATACGCTGTGCTAGCGCGGTGTTATTTACAGATTGAAACGCAAGTTAGAAACGGATTCAAACAAGTGTTTGAAAAATACTAGCAAAGAGATGTATGATTGCAAATGCTACATTTGGCCAATTGTTATTCATGGGCCGAGTATGGGATGCTAATCTGAAATCTATTGCGCGTCGAGTTACTCGTCGGGCTTGCAACACTGTTAAAGGTAACATGAACCAATTAGCGAAGTTTCAACTTCGTTAACTACATAATAACTATAAAATAAAGGAACGTTTGATGAGTAAACCGACTAATAACGCATCTAGCTATCATCAGCTGGAACACTACCAAGTATCGAATTTGCTTTATCAGTTTATTAATCAGGATGTTTTGCCAAACTCTGGTGTTGAGCAAGACAGCTTTTGGTCTGGGCTAGAAGCCTATTTAGATCACTTCATTACTAAAAACCAAGATTTGTTGGCCAAGCGTGATAGCTTACAAAGCCAAATTGACCAATGGCACCAGCAGCATCCAGCCCCCATCGATGCCCAAGCTTACCAGCAGTTTCTACAAGATATTAATTATCTGGTTAAAGCGCCTGAGCAAGTTAGCCTTGCTACATCAAAAGTAGACCGTGAACTAGCTCTATTAGCAGGCCCACAGTTAGTGGTACCAGTAATGAATGCTCGCTATGCCTTAAATGCTGCTAACGCTCGTTGGGGTAGTTTGTATGATGCACTCTATGGTACCGATGTGATTGAGCAAAGTGGTGAGCTTGCCCCCGGATCCGTCTATAACCCTGCGCGCGGAGAAGCAGTTATTGCTTATGGCCGCGCATTACTTGATGAACATTGCCCTTTAGCTCATGGCAGCCATGCTGATGCAACCAAATACAGTGTGCTTTCTGGTGGTTTATTGGTTGGCCTTAAAGACGGTTCGAATACCACCTTGGAAGAAGCCTCTCACCTTGCTGGCTACCAAGGAGATGCTGAGCAGCCTTCGGCGATTTTATTGCAACACCATGGGCTACATATTGAAATCCAGTTTGATGAAGAACACCAAATTGGCGCACAAGACAGTGCCAATGTAAAAGACATTGTATTGGAGTCAGCACTTACCACCATTATGGATTGTGAAGACTCTATTGCCGCGGTAGACGCCGAAGATAAAGTGGAAGTTTACAAAAACTGGCTAGGTTTAATGTGCGGAACATTGAATGAAAGCTTAACTAAAAACGGCAAACAGATTACTCGCTCGCTAGCGCCTAACCGCCAATACATTAACACCCAAGGCCACGGCTTTAGCTTAAGTGGACGCTCGTTAATGTTTGTTCGCAACGTGGGTCACCTGATGACCAACAACCTAATGTTAGACGCCAAGGGCAATGAAGTTCCAGAAGGTTTACTTGATGCCGTGTTTACTAGCCTCATCGCTAAACATGACTTGCTTGGAAATAGCCCTTATCGCAACTCCCGCGAAGGGTCGATTTACATTGTTAAACCTAAGATGCATGGCCCAGAAGAGGTTGCGTTTAGTAATCAAATTTTTTCAGCCGTTGAAGAGCTTATCGGTCTCACAGCTAACACCATTAAATTGGGCATAATGGATGAAGAACGCCGCACTAGTGTTAATTTAAAAGCGTGTATAGCAGAAGCTCATCAGCGAGTAATATTCATTAACACTGGCTTCTTAGATAGAACTGGGGATGAAATTCACACTAGCATGGCTGCCGGCGCTATGGTGCCAAAAGGTGATATAAAAGAAAGCGTGTGGATTAAAGCGTATGAACTTAACAACGTTCAAGCTGGCCTTGCCTGTGGTTTGCACGGCAAAGCACAAATAGGTAAAGGTATGTGGGCCATGCCCGAGATGATGGCAGCTATGATGCAGGCTAAACAAGCTCATCCAGAAAGCGGCGCTAGCACGGCCTGGGTTCCTTCACCCACTGCGGCAACGCTGCATGCGATGCATTATCACCAGGTAAATGTATCGAGTATTCAAAATCAACTATTAGAGGCACTAAGTAGTGATGGTCAGCGCTACTTAGATGACTTATTAACGCCGCCATTAGCGGCTGATATAGCTTGGACTGAGCAGCAACTTATTGCAGAACTAGATAACAACATCCAAGGCATTCTTGGTTACGTTGTTCGCTGGGTAGAGCAGGGGGTTGGCTGTTCTAAGGTGCCAGATATTAATGGCGTAGGTTTAATGGAAGATCGCGCTACCTTGCGTATATCTAGTCAGCACGTGGCAAACTGGTTAAAACACAATATTGTGAGTGAAGAGCTAGTGAAGCAGCGTTTTGAAGTGATTGCCGCATTGGTCGATGAACAAAACAGTGGCGACCCAGCCTATCTGAATATGGCAGGAAATGTCGCTACCAGTTGTGCCTATCAAGCCGCCCTAGATTTGGTGTTTAAAGGTTGTGAGCAACCTAGTGGTTATACCGAGCCATTATTACACGCATGGCGTCGAGAGTTTAAGTCCCGATAGGGTAAACATTTTCATTATTAATAAGCACCTTAATAGGTGCTTTTTTTGTATGATTTTGATATTAAACAATAAAATCAGGTGCTTAAGTAATGTAATCCTTGATTAAATTAGGTAGTCTTTTGTCCGCACCAAAGCTGCATGATTGAGCTTGGTATGCGAAGTGGATACTTAAATTTTTAAAGGATTAAAATCTTGTTACTACGACTGATATTTGCAGTAGTTGTGTTGTCTCTTACGGCATGTTCTACGATAAAAACCAAACCATTAGATGCTAATGAGTCTCTATCTTTAGCGGATAAGAGCCTCGTTTATACCCGTTATAGTGCGCTTCCTGATTTTGCTGCACAAACTGCCGCAAATGTGCAGTTTGGCTTATTGGGGTTGGCTTCTGCTATTTCTTCAGGCAATGCCATGATTGTAAACAATCAAATTGAAGACCCTGCTCTGGATATTGCACGTGAATTAGCCAGCGGCCTAAGTGATAGCTATAAAGTAAAGGTGGTGGATGATGAATCTAAATCAGTAACCATTCCTGAATTACCTAACATCATCGAGTTGTACTCTGATTATGACTACATTCTTGATGTTCGCACCCTATCTTGGAGCTCTATATATTACACCAGTGACTGGGACAATTATCGTGTGAGTTATCAGGTACATGCTCGACTTATCGACCGTGAAAAGGGAATCGTTATTGCTGAAGAAGCTTGTAACAATATGCCTGAGTATGCAGATACTGAGCAAGGACCTTCTTATGTCGAACTGGAAAGTGGTGAAGGGCTTAAGCGTGAGCTTGCTCGTTCAGTAGAGTTTTGTGTAGAACATATTCGCAATATGGCGCGTTTGCGCGATGAGACAAATGCAAACAGTGTTAAAGCTACCGCTGCTGAAGGTCAGACAAATACCAAAACCCTTTAAAGTTCGATACTTGCTACTAAAGCCTCTTTGTTAAGAGGCTTTTTTTGTTAAAAATCTAAGCCAATACCAATCACTAGGCGATAGTCATTTTTTTCCGGTGTTATGTCGTCTGAGTCTGCTGTGGGCGACTCGGTGTAATCCCAAATAAAGTCGATGTCTAAATCTAGATCGTCGGTGATATCAATGGCTAGATTAAGTAGGTTGTGGTGTTGGTAACCACCGGTCTTTTTCTGCGACAAGGTCATTTGGTAGTCATGAGTCAATTCAATGTCTTTGGTGATGTCTATTTTGAAGTTAGAACCAAAAGACAAACCCATACTGCTTTCTTTGTTAGAACTGCCTTCGGTAACTTCTTCAAAACGGGTTTGCTGCCATGAAGGACCAACAGACAACTCCCATTTTTTGTCATCATCGTCCACTGCGATATAACCCACTTGCGAGGCCAATTGGCTTTGCAGCTTTATATTCTTTAATGGTGCGTGATAGAAATCAGCTAATATAGGGCGAAAGAACCAATCGTGGTGTTTATATAAATCGTGAGAAAGGGTAACGCGGTGATTGCGTGCGGTGGTTTCATCATTCGACTCTGAGATCACCCCAAGATAAGTAATAATTGTGCGATTAAGTGCCGTTTTTCGTTCACTATTTAGCTTGCCGTTTATCTCTAGGGTATTGGTATTCCCGCTGGCAACATTGGCGCTTAAGGTCGCTTTGTTCTCCCAGCGATCGGCTTCTCGTTCGGCTACTCGGTACACCGATATAACGTCTTGGCGCGAGGCATAATGGGTGTCTTTTCCAATGATGGTTACGCCATCTTTATCTACCATTAAACGGCCACGTACTACCCCTAAGCCGCGCAAATTTACTTGAAACCATTTGGTAGTGCGTAGCCGTTGAATATCGTCAATATCAATGTTTAGATCGCCTAACTCATCGCTATCGAATAGCACGTCTTTTTGATAAAGCTCTTCTAAGTCTCCTTGAATAACTTCACCAGAATCTAATTGAATCCAGTCTTTGTCTTCATCCAAATCTAGTGCACTAAAGTAGTCTTGTTGAAATTGTTCGGTTATTGAGTTGGGCGTCTGCTCGGCCTCGGGAAGAGAGGTTTCTGCTGCTAACGCTAGGCTATGGCTAGAGCTTATTAACAATACAACAACTAAAAGGCGCATTAAGTGGTGGCTCCTTCATCAGACATTTAATGACAGTATTTTGATATTAGCGGCTTTTAAAGCAATTCGGAATAAACGCTTGAAAATATAAGGTGTTTTGTTTAGCCAAGTACACTTTATACTCAGCTAAACATAGCAAATTGCTTACTTTACTTGAGCACTGCGCATCCACTCGCGATACTCATCTGCTCCGTCTTCTCCTTCAGCTGGAGACCAAGGCGCAAAATCTTCTGCGGGAGTGGGCACATAGGCGCCTTCTTTAATCTCTAGGCCGACTGTTCCAGCTTGCATACAAGCATATCCATGCCAAACATTAGGTGGAACTTCGATAGCTCGGTTTGTTTCTGGTGACAAACTGTGGCGCTCGGTAACTTCGCCTTGCTCATTAAATATTAGTAAGTCGAGTTGTCCTTTTAGCACTAAAAATAGTTCCCATTTGTGGGCTTCACTATGGCGGTGCGGACGCATGTAGGTATCGGGCTCTGTAGCAATAAACAAGCGTTGCACACCTGCGTCTAAGGTTTCGTGTAAATTGTGATGGCAGCGCTGGCGTGGAGCTGCTTTAGCCTTGTCGCTAAAGTCTGAAAAGTCCTTGTTGTTGATGATCTTCAACATTAACTAGAGTCCTATAAATGAGCGTATTCGATTAAGTCAAGGTTATAAGTCCAGATGGTGGCATATTTTTGCTGACTCAACAAACGCGGATTATCAGTGTAAGGTGATAATTCATTCCCACTATTGGTTAAGGAATTCGCTATGAGCAAAATGACAGGGCGTTGTTTATGTGGAAAAGTGAGTTATCACGTTGAGCAACTTGAGCCTCGAATGGGGCATTGTCATTGCAGTATGTGCAGAAAGTTTCATGGGGCTGCTTTTGCAACCTACGGTGAAGCTAAAACCGAGAACTTTCGCTGGACAAGCGGTTTGGAATACTTAAAGAAATTCACCGCTGAGAATGGCACTGTAAGACAATTTTGCAGTGAGTGTGGCTCAAGCTTAAGCTTTGCTCCCGCCAATGATGATGGCCGTTTTATAGAGTTTAGCTTGGCTACTCTTGATAATGACATAAAGCTAAAACCAGACGCACATATCTTTGTAGCTTATAAAGCTAACTGGTTCGATATTTGCGATAACTTACCGCAACACCAAGAAGGGCGTGAGTAGGTGTTAGGTTTTAGCCTTAAGCTTTTGCAAATATTGATAAGGTGTTACACCACGTAAGCGTTTAAAGGCGCGGCAAAAACTTTGCTCATTGCTATAAGATAAACGCTGGGCAATGTTATTAATGTCGTAGCCCTTAAATAGATACTGTACCGCTTCGTTACATAATACGTTGGCTGTCATGGCTGAAAAATTCCAGCCATGGGCCAATAAGCGGCGTTGTAATTGTTGACGCGATATACTCAAGCAGTCGGCCAAAAAGTCTACGTTCGGGCGTCCGTAATAGCGGGAAAAGTTTATTAGTGAATATAATGATTTAACCGTGTCGTGAGGCTGAGGAATATTAATGTATTCATCGAGCTGAGCGTCATTTAAGCGCAGTGGAGCATGCCTCTCCCACTGGCTATTTTCGTCTAAATGGGTGACAGAAGCATTAAGCCATACTTCGGTTTGAGCACTACTTTGTTTAACCTTGCAGCCAAAAAATGCTTCCAGTTGTTTAAGTTCTGCGGCTGGGCCAGTTAGGTTAACTTGCAAAGGCGTGAACTCCTCACCTAAGTAATAACGCAACATGTTGAACATCATAATTGCCATACGCAGGCTATCATGCAGGCGCGCTTGGTGGCTTGCATAGGGGTTATTGTATGCCCATTTTACAATATTTCCTGACTGCAACCCGCTCAATGAGCAACCTGACTGTAGCATCGAACAACCATAGTTAATACGGCGAAATGTCACTACAAAATCAGGTGTGTGGTAAACCCATTTGTTAAACAGTTCTACATTTTCAAAACCAATATACGGGGTAAGCTTAAGCATAAAAAGTGGGTCTTGGCTTAAGTGTTCGGCTTGCTCTAACCAGCGATTGGCGATGTTTATGGGGATAAGTGTGAGAGGTTCTTCAAGCAAAGCCGAAGGAATGCCAAGATCGTCGGGCTTAATCGCATACTCTGCGTATAAGCCATTGAGCAAGGGCTTAATGAAGTTAAGCCGAACAAACCCAATATCAAATTCTTTCATCGTATTTACTATTCTCATTGTTTACACTTTACGTCAATAGGTGCCATAAAATGGTCACTTCTATCTATTGGTGGCATCTTCTCATATTCTTTTACTCATTACCTTGGTTTTTGTTTCGCTCTTTAAAGGTGTTTCTGTGGCTATAACTTGCAGCTGGGGAGGTGGAGCTTCGTTGTTAGGGTAAGGGGTTTGTTGTTGGGTTCTTGAATCAGCTTTGACGCTTTTAACACTTGCGGTTAGGCTGGATAAGCACTCCTGTCTTCACCCTTGGATACTATGAAGCCTATTGATATTCTGTTTGCCTTAATCGTAGCCACTATTTGGGGAGTGAACTTCTCAGTAATTAAGTTGGGTTTAGCGGAGCTTCCACCAGTATTGTTCTCTGCTTTGCGTTTTGCCATTGTGGCAATACCTGCGGTGTTCTTTGTACCTTTTCCTAAAACAGCGGTGCGCAACGTAGTCGCCGTGGGCGTGTTTCTGGGAGTGATCAAGTTTAGCTTACTGTTTGTGGCCATGCAGGTTGGGGCATCGGCTGGTTTGTCGTCCTTGCTATTGCAAGCACAAGTGATGTTCACAATTTTGCTCAGCTTTATTTGGTTTAAAGAAACAATTACCACTTACCAGCTAGCGGGAATAAGCTTGTCTAGCCTTGGTTTTGCGCTGTTTTTTGGCTTGAGCTCCGAAAATCTCAGTTTGATAAGCTTGCTGTTGTTACTTTTGGCGGCCTTGTCTTGGGCCGTTTCTAACTTGTTTATGAAGCAGGCGAAAGGCGTTAATGTGCTGCATTTTATGGTGTGGGTGAGTCTGATTCCTCCCTTACCTTTGTTGGCTTTTTCATATTTATTTGAAACCAATACGCCTTATCAGTTGCTAGTAAGTGCTCAAACTTCAACTTGGTTAGCTTTAGCTTATGTCGGGTTTATTTCTACCTTACTTGCTTTTGCAATTTGGGGGCATCTACTGGCTAAGTATAGCGCCGCTGCTGTAACACCTTTTGCTCTGTTGGTGCCTGTAGTGGGAATGTTGACTGCCAACCTAGTCTTTGATGAGAGCTTAACTCACTTGGAATGGCTTGCTGCAGGCTTAGTCTTATTGGGTTTGATATGTTGTGTCTTTGGCCAAAACTTGCATAAGTTTTTAGCAAATAGCCCAAGCAAGTCAATTTGATATTGTAAGCCTAGGGCTCACGCTCTACAGTAGCGGGAGTAATGAAAGAGTATTAATTATGTCGGAATTTAAAGAACTCAATAAGCGCAGTGCAAATGCCTATGCTCAGCAGCGAAACTTAATTAAGCAAGTATTGGCAGGCAAAGCTAAGCAGTGTGAGCATTGTAAGCAGCCTTTGACGGTGGTGTTACCTGGGCAAGAAAAAGCCCCCGGCGTTTATTGCGCCAAGGGCTGTACGTCGATCGAACTAGAGCTAAGTTTACCTAAATAATACCAATCGTACTAAGTAACGGTTCATGCTATCTGGTTAAAATACTCGATAACTGCGTTAGAATTTTTGATTGTAGAATATCTACTTGTCGAAAAATTCCGCCTTATTCTCGAGTATTTTTCCTGCGTTATTTCTGATCACTGAGTTAGTGTGATTGGTATAACTAATCGCGTGGTGCTTGGCGACGATCTTGCTCTAGAAATTTTAGGCTTTCTTCAATTGCCACTTTGGTTTTTTCAACCAATTGTTCCCGTTCTGCGTCGCTAATTGCACTTAGTACATCCACGTCATGACGAATATAACGTGGTGGTAAACGATTGAGCACTAAGCAACATAAATCTTGCAGAGTATCTAGGTCACAGCGCTTATGGATCTCTAAGGCATGAATTTGTTCACCTAGTAGGAACTCAGTAAAATTATGAATTTCCTCTGATAAGCGCATTATCTTTCCCTCAAGTAAATGTATACATTCAGGTTATATAAGAAAAGCCAGAGTCGCCACTCTCTAGCTGTTTAATCTTATTGATGTTGAACCGGATTCACATTTAAGGCGTCATTATACAAGGCTTCGTATTGCCAAACAGACTCCTTCCAATGGAATCGAGACAGCATTGCGCGATGGCGCATCGCCTGAAACTCTTCCGGATGTTCTAAATAAAGTAACAGGGCCCGGCGCAAAATGTTTAGCAAATCGGCTGGCTCCGGATCATAGAAGATATGCCCGGTGGCGTTTTCTGCATCTTCATCGTAATCGCTTACCGTGTCTCTTAGGCCGCCAACGCCACGCACAATCGGCAAGGTGCCATAGGCTAGGCTGTACATTTGATTTAGGCCACATGGTTCAAACAGCGAAGGCATTAAGAAGAAGTCTGCGCCAGCTTCCACTAAATGGGCCATTTCATTGCTATATGCATGAATAAACCGCAGTTTATCTGGCCATTGCTTTTGCATTGACTCAAGCTCAGCCACGATGCCGCTATCACCAGTGCCAACTATCACCACTTGTACATTGTGACGTAAAAACTGTTGTAGGGCAGGTAGCAACAGGTAAAAGCCTTTTTGCTCGGTTAAGCGACATACCATGCCAAAAATTGGCACGTTTAGCTGGGCTAAATCTGTTTCAACTTGAAGTTCTTGGCGACAAACAGCTTTACCACTCATATCAGCGGCAGAGTAGTTTGTTGGAATATACTTGTCGGTTGCTGGGTCCCAGTCGGAGTATTCACAACCGTTTAATATGCCTACCAAATCGCTGCGGCGCTGCTCAAAATAGTCACAAAGGCCGTGTGAGCCTAAACGTGTGAGTAATTCCTGAGCGTAGTTTGGGCTTACCGCATTGATTTTGTCGGCAAAGCGAATGCCAGCTTTAAGCAAGTTAATGCAGTTATAGCCATCAAGTATTTGATCAACTAAGCCATCGGCTAAGCCTTCTAAAAGCTGGAACTGGTGCTTCTCAAAAATGCCTTGGAAGGCTGCATTATGGATAGTAAGTACTGATTTGCTGTTACAGAAAAATGGGTGATGAGCAAATTTTTGCTTGAGCAAGTAAGGTATAAGCGCAGTGTGCCAGTCATTACAATGGAAAATGTCTGGTTTAAACTCAAGGGCTTCGGCCACTTGGAAAACTGCACGAGAGAAGAAGGTAAAGCGTTCGCCGTTGTCATCGTAGGCAAACTCACCTTCGCTGTACAATTGGTCCCGCTCAAAATAGTCATTTTGCTGAATTAAGTAAACGGGCACATCTTCGAGCATCAGCTTGAAGACTGCGTAATCAATATCTTGGCAACCATGGCTAGTTTGAAGGCTAAGGTCGAGAATTTTCTCGGCTTCATCATGACGATTTATAGTTTTATAAAACGGCATAATAATTCTTACGTCTTGGCCATGTTCCTTCAGAGCCAGCGGTAAGGCTTTAGCAACGTCGGCTAAGCCACCTGTTTTAGCTAAGCTTTCTACTTCAGAAGCTACAAACAGAATCTTGACAGGATGGGCTGTCACAGAGCACTCCTTAACGATTAAGGCACCGAAGGGTGCCTTATGTGAAACAATATTAGAGTAATTGCTTATTTGTTTTCAAGGCAATTTGTAGCTTAAAAGCCTACCTTGGCGTTTTTCGGTATCACAACAATCCCTTCTGGGGATACCGTAAAGCGCTTGCGATCTTCCTCGAGGTTCTCACCAATAATAGTGCCCGGTGCAATTTCAGCGTTTTTATCGATGATAGTACGGCGGATCTGACAACCTTCACCAATTCTACAATTACCAATAAGCACCGATTCGCTAACTACTGAACCTGGACGTACGTGGCTTCTAAAACCAAATACACTGCGGTTAACTTCTGAGCCCAAAATAAAGCTACCAGCAGAAATTAGTGATTGGCTAACGCTGACCTTTTTGTCGCCAACATCTTTAAATGTGGCCGGTGGTAACGGTGGGTAGTGGGTATGTAGTGGAAACTTGGGGTTATATAGTGAGAATGGTGGTTCTTCATCTAACAAGTCCATGTGGGCTGCCCAATAAGCATCTAGGGTACCTACATCACGCCAGTAGCCACTTACCGTTTCGCCAGGAATGGTATTTTGGGTGAAGTCATAAGCAAATACTTTTCCTTTAGGGTAAAGCTTTGGAATGATGTCGTGGCCAAAATCGTGGGTTGAACTGTCTTCTTTGGCATCGTCGTATAAGGCTTCTAATAGGGTTTTACGTTCAAATACGTAGTTACCCATAGAAGCAAGAACGTGGTCAGGGTCGCCAGGAATCGTTTTAGGGTTCACTTTAGGTTTTTCTTCAAAACCTATCATGCGGCCCTCTTCATCTACTTCAATAATGCCAAATTGATCGGCTTGTTCTTTGGGTACTTTAATCGCCGCTACAGTAAGTGCAGCCTCTTTGCGGCGGTGTTCATCTACCATTTGGCGTACGTCCATTTTGTAGATATGGTCGCTGCCAAAAATACATACATGCTCAGGTTCGTTAATTTCAATGAAGCGGGCATTTTGGTAAATAGCATCCGCTGTGCCGTCGTACCAACGTTTGCCGACTCGCATCTGCGCTGGAACCGCATCAATAAAGCGATCGGTAATACCTGATAGGTGCCAAGCTTGGCGCAAGTGAATGTTTAACGATTGCGATTTAAACTGAGTTAGCACGTAGATTTTTAAGAAGTCAGAGTTAACAAAGTTATTTAAGGCAAAGTCGATCAGCCTGTAACTTCCTCCAAACGGAACCGCTGGCTTGGTGCGGCTATCGGTGAGTGGATAAAGGCGAGTACCTTCACCACCAGCGAGGATCATTGTAAGAATTCCTGCCATGAGACTTTGTACCTCTGTAATTGTGTCAGTTTCGTGAAATCGTTTTCAAAGTGGCTCGGCTTAGTTTCCAGATATTTACCTTAATGTAAATAGCAGAAACTGGGTTTTAGTAATTCCACATTAAAAAAAGTTCTTTCTATACACAACAACGCAAAATCTTGAATTTTTTGTTGTCGAGTACACTTTCAAAGCGGGAGAAGTGCTGCTTTATTAGTGCTTCGTATTGTAAGAAACTATTGGCGACTAACCACAGTTCACCGTTGGCGTTTAAGTGCTGTTTTGCTTGAGCAAGAAACCTCTCGGTGGTTTCATATTGGGTATCAATTCCAGCATGAAAAGGCGGATTGCTTACAATAAAATCGAAGCGCTGTTTCACCTCGCTTAAACCATCCGAAGCAATTACCGTTCCAGTGAGTTGATTTTCTTGCAGAGTAGCCTTACTGCTTGCAATGGCATATGCACTCACATCGAGCAGGCTTATGTCTACATTGTGTAACAGGGCCTGGCTTGCACCAATAATGCCCGCACCACACCCAAAGTCGAGCACGCTGCCATGCAAAGTGGGCAGGTGCTCCAATAACATTTGGCTGCCTTCATCGAGTTTTCCATGATTAAATACCCCAGGAAGGGACTTTACTTTAAGTGAAGCATTAGGAAGTGCTACCTCAAAGCTGTTTTGCCATTGGCTAGCATCAAACTGTGGTGCAGCTTGATTGAGCACGCCAAAATAGAGCCCACAACGGCGTGCACTGTCGATTTTTTTTACTTTAATACCAAATTCCGCCAGCAGCTTTTCGCAACTTTTTACGCCGCCGCGGTTTTCGCCCACTACAAATATCTCGGCGCCAACTTCAAGCTGCGGCAAAATGCAGGCAAATAAATAGGCGGCTTCTTGTTTGGCTTTAGGCATAAATAGCAGCAAAGCATTGCTGTTGATGGCTAAACTTGGTGCTGCGCTAAATTGACTGGAGAGCTTGCCGTTTGCTTGCTTCGCAAAATATTGATGGTGGCCAAAATGACTACAACATACCTGCAACGAAGCCACCTGTTCCAACAAGTTCAACGGGTAGTTATCTGCTAACTGGCCAGCCACTACAAGATGTTGTTGAGAGAACAGGTCATCATGGCGAGCGAGAACTTGGCTAGTGGCGTGTGGAGAGGTATTCATAATCTGGCTTGGTTGGGGCGTGGTTGCCCGCAATAATAAAAAGTTTTAAGGGAAAAGGCTATCTCATGAGAACTTATGCGGATTTATTTTTCAGGTTACTTGACTTTTACCGCGTGCTAAGGAAACTAGCTAGCAAGAATTTTGATTGTTAAGGACAACACCTTGTTGCCATTTTCTTTAGAATTGAAGAAGTATAAACGGCCCGAATTAAAACGCGGGTGGTTAACGGCTGGGTGTAACTAAATCGAAAAAACGTTTTTGAACCCGGCCACTGTGACCGGGTTTTTTTATTTTTGAAGTAAGTGATGGAGCGGGCATGTTTAAAGGATCGATAGTAGCGTTGGTTACTCCCTTTATTGAAGGTGAAGTTGATTATGCAGCGATTCGCGAGTTAGTTGAGTGGCATATTGGCCAAGGTACTCACGGTATTGTGCCTGTAGGTACAACTGGTGAAAGCCCAACCTTAACTCACGATGAGCATATTGCTGTAGTTAAAGCGGTGGTAGAGCAGGCAAAAGGGCGAGTGCCTGTTATTGCTGGTGCTGGTTCAAACAACCCAATCGAAGCCATCGAATATACTAAGGCTGCTCAACAAGCTGGCGCCGATGCAACCTTGCATGTGGCGGGATATTACAATCGTCCAAATCAAGATGGCTTGTTCCAACACTTTAAAATGTTGCACGATGCCACCGACATCCCCATTGTTTTATACAATATTCCACCACGCGCAGTGGTAGATTTAAGCCCTAGCACTATTGCTAAGCTGGCGCAGTTACCACGCATTGTTGGTGTTAAAGATGCAACTGGCGATTTATCTCGCCCATTGTTTGAACGCCAATTAATTGAGCAAGATTTTTGCTGGTTAAGTGGTGAAGATGCCACTGCAGTATCTTACAACGTGAGTGGTGGCCAAGGCTGTATTTCGGTTACTGCCAATGTAGCGCCAAAACTGTGTGCTCAAATGCAACAAGCCACTCTAGACGGTGATTACGCTAAAGCCAGTGAGATTCAAGATAAGTTGATTCCTTTGCACCAAGCGATGTTTGCCGAGCCTAGCCCTGCAGGTGCTAAATACGCGATGTCTTTGTTGAATAAATGCCAAGCAGAATGCCGTTTGCCGGTGACTGAATTGTCAGAGTCAACCAAGACCCGTATCCGCAATGTGATGCAGAACTTAGAACTCATTTAGTAATAATATAATTATTGATAAGGCCGAGCTTGCTCGGCCTTTTTATTTACTTAGCGTTTATTCAACTACCGCTTTCCCTCGCTTAAGCTAAGCCCCTGATTTAACTCTGCTATACTGATAATCACGCAAACTTCAGGGACGTAGTAGTGGCAGAAATAGATCTGGTGAGTTTTTTTCATGGCATTGTAGAAGCCGATAGTGGGTATTGGTTACTGCAGCCTGATAACGGCCAAGTGTCGGTGCGCTACCCCTGGCAAGATGGTCGTTCTGAGCAGCTTAGCCTAGAGCAATGGCTGGAACGAATTGACGTACGTTGTCGCGCTGCCTTTCAACAAGCCTTACATACCAGTCTGCAAAGCCAACAAGCCTTTTTTTGTCACTATTGCCACAGCGATGATGAGTGGTTACGCATTCACGGAATGCCAGTTGAAATTCAACAGCAGCAGTATTTATTGACGAGTGTATTGCCCTTAACCATGCCAGTGATAAACGACGAAGCTAAACTGCGTGACCCGCAAAGCGGTTTGCTTTCTGCCTCTTTGTTTCGAGAACTGCTGATTCAAGCCATGCGCTTAAGCCAACGTAATCACGAGCCCTTTGCCATTCTCACCTTGCATTATGCCAGCAATGATAGCTCTTTAGTCTGCGCTATTGTTGCTAAAGTTTTGCAAGAACAGTTGCGCCGTTCAGACAGCATTGCCCAGTTTAAAGAAGGTGAATTAATCGCTTTATTGTATGGCACCAGCAGGGGAGCGGTAAGCACCGTTGCCAGTAAGCTTAGTAGTGAGTTACAAAGGCAGCTTGAGGGAGTGGCCTTAGACAGTTTAAAAATGGGATGGGCTTATTACCCAGAGCACGGTGACAATGTTGACACGTTATTGGCCCATCGATTAGACGCAGTGGAAGCACTGCGCCTTTCTTAGGCCAAGGCAAGAATGCTCCTAGCTTTATCGCCTGTAGGAGCTCGTCTCTATGTTTTATTTAGCTTGCTGCACCACGGTGGTACTGCTTTTCAGCATATCTAAATACAGGTCTTGGTAGTCATCGGGAGTGATGATGAAACCATTGGCATCACTAAAGGTGCCACCCTGACCTGTTTCTGCGATGCCTCTACTATCAAGGTATTTAGCCATAAAGTAATCTTGTTGCGAGCTTGCTAATTCGCCATCTATTAAGGCCAGTTCTAGGCCTTCAAGATCTTGAATAGATAGTTCAATAGCGCTGCTCTCTAAAAGAGGTTGCTGCGCTTTTGGCTGGGCATAAATACTTTGATAGAAGGCGCGGTTATTATTGGTTAGTACTTTTATGTGGCTGCGTTGCAGGGCAAAGTCCTCTTCAGAGAAGCTGCCAGCATTGTCGATACAGAACTTAGCGTTATCGAGTGCGCTAGGGCATTGCTGCTGAATGTCTACACCAGTTATTGGCGCTAACTCAGGTAAACTTACCTCTAGGTTACTATCTTGCTCGTCTATCGCCATTACGCTCTCAAATTGCCAAGAGCTATCATTGCTGATGCCTGAGAATAAACCTAACCAGTGGCTAACCTCGTTGTAGTTAGCGGCAATCGTAAACTCATCAACATCATGATAAAGGGTTTGCCATTGATAACTTTGATTGTTGTGGATTGCCAAGATGGCGCTGCCTTCGTCAAGATCTAGGTTTGCGGCACTTTGCCAATACATTGGCATGAGATCTTGATTGCTCAAACTAGCAGCTACAATTTCATCGTAGTCTTCAGTGTCGTAAACAAAGCTAGGTTCAATAAAGCCATAATAGGCTAGGTCTGTATGTTGGTTGTTGTTGCTGGTGTAAAAAGCGGTAACTAGAGTATCTCGGGCGGCGGGAAGCGGCGAGAGTACCGGAATGTGGGAGGCGATCTCTCTGCCCGATACCGCATCCGCAGAATAGCTAGTTTGGTAGTAACTTACGCCACTTTCTTGAAGTACTGTTAATGCTGCCGAATCGGCTGTATCACTGATTGAACGGTAGTCTTTGCCCTTGTAGCACTCGCTGCCAGTTTGCGCTGAGCGTACATTTAACACCTTGTGGCTTAGCAGGTCTTTTTCCACACTAAACATGTATACGTCTGGGTTACCGCTTAAATTGCTATCAACCTCTTCCAAAGATACATAGCCGTCATCTGGCACTAAGCCACTATCAATGGACACAATGCCGCTGCTAGGAACATCTATTGCTGGAATAGTGTGTTCATCAATAATCGAACCATCTGCGTTGTGGAACAAAACATTGTATCCAGCATTAGCGACCGACGCGGTAATTACTCGGCTGGGATCGCTTTCTGAAGTGCCATAAATAATACAGCCCGATTTTACATCGCTCTCTTTTAGAGTATGCAATTGGATTATTTGCCAATTGTACTTAGGGGTACTCGGAGTAGAAGGTGAGCTGTCACCTCCTCCGCAGCCACTTAACACAAGGGTGGCAACCAAACTGGGTAACAAAGCTTTATTCACTTAAAAGTCCTCAAACTGCGAGTCAAAATATTGATATTGCTGTATACAAAGCAATTATCAAGCCTTTTTGTCTACTTTGTGGTTTTAAATACTGGTATTTATATATTTTTTAGAATTAGTTGCTGGTTGATGGCTGCTAACTTTGGTACTTAGCTAAGTAAAAGTGTGTTGGATAAGGCATTTCTGCATGATGATTGTTTAGTGGCTCTCATGTTTATTTTATATTTGTTTGATGGTTGTTTGGGGTGTGCTAGATGTTACAAACAAGGATGTATCTATGGGGCTTGGTAGTATTGTGCCCGCTGTTTACTAGTGCTAAGCAACTTATAGAGATTAAAGTTGGCGGTTACGATTATCCGCCCTATGTCATTCACGACATATCCACCAACCGTTATAGCGGCGTTACCTTAGATATATTAAGGGCGCTCAATCATCTTCAAGATGAGTATTCGTTTCGCTTTGTTTCCACCTCACGCCACCACCGCCATGCCGCATTCTCGCGGCAACGCTTTGAGCTGATCCTATTTGAAAATCTAGAGTGGGGTTGGCAGCAGCTCAATGTACAACAAAGCCTTCCTCTGGTGTTAGACAGAAACTTATTACTCACTCACCAGCAGCATGATTATGAGCAAGATGGCCTGTTTGTGCCTGAGCATAATTACAGCGTGGTGTTGTTTGATGAATTACATCAGCGTGAGCATTTATCAGATGAAGGGTTCGCAGTAAGTACCTGTTCCCATGTGATGAATTGTATAAAAATGGTGTTAAAGCGTCGGGTAGATTTTGCCATGGTTAACGAAAGCTATTACCTGCCACTTACTCGCCAAAGACCTAGTTTATTAAGCTCACTTAAGTTGGTCGATAATTTTAGCCCAGTATATAGCCTGCATGCTCTCGTGCGCGATGAGTCATCGCTCACCATTGAACAGCTAAATGTGTATTTGCAGCAGTTAAGCTTGTCGGGAGAATTGCAGAAAATAATGAGTAAGTATCAGTTGGCGCTTGCCAATTAGCGCTTAGGCTCGAGCCAGTAATTGTGGGCCTCGGGTGCCTTTTTCTTCCATATATTGAAAGTACAAACGAATGTGGGTTGCCGATTGGTCCACACTGCGCCCCATTGCTTCTCGAATTGCCTTACGGTTAGCTTGCTTGGCGTCGTCACTGTCACGTAGCTGAGTGGCGGTTAATCCGGGTTGAACATCGTTATTACCAAATACCGCAGTACCTGGATTAGTCATTTGGCGCTGCGCCGTATACTCGGTAATGGTTTGACGTGGGGCGGTGCTCTCGATGCGCTGACGAGCTTGATAGGTAGATTCTAACGAGGCGGCTTGTAGATTGTAATTAACCTGCATAACTGAGCTCTAACCCAAGTACATAAATGACTATTGGACTTATATCGGCTGAATCAATACAAACTTTACTGTCCTGAAGGCTGAGTAGCTAAAAATCTAGCTACAGGCCAGGTAGTGAGCAATGTGTTGATTGGCCGGCGATTGTTGCAGTTCATCAACGGTAGCAAATTGCTGGGTTTTGCCTTGTTCAATAAACGCCACTCGCTGGGCAACTCTCAATGCGTCTTGCCATTGATGCGTAACCATCAACACAGCTAGCTGGTATTGCTCAGCGAGTTGTTTAACTAGTTCTAAACACTCTAAACGTAACATCGGATCAAGCGCACTAAAGGGTTCATCTAACAATAGAATAGGGCGATGACGAATTAAGCAGCGCGCTAGCGCGGCGCGTTGTTGTTGGCCACCAGAAACTTGGTCTGGGCGTTTGTCTAAAATTGCTGAGATGCCAAGGTTTTTGGCAATTTCTGTAACTTGTTGTTGCTGGCTAGGGCTTAGCTTTAGCTGTTGGCTAATACCCAAAGCAATGTTCTGCTTGAGGCTTAAGTGGTGAAATAAATTATGCTGCTGAAATAGCGACGTTACCGGCCGTTGATTGATCGGCAGTGTTAACAAGTCTTCATTTTGCCAGCTTAAACTGCCCGAGCTAGCCTGAACAAACCCTGAGATAAGCTCCAGCAAGGTGCTTTTTCCGCTGCCGCTGGCACCCAACAAGGCCACCACTTCACCGGGCTTTACTTCTAGAGAGTAACTAAAGTGCTGGTGATGGCGTTGGCACTGTAGCTTAGATATGTTCAGCATTGTCTCGTCCGAGGCTAATATCGAGTAAGTAAAATATAACACCGCATAGCAGTAGCATGATTAGCCCTGTGGCACTGGCTAAGGCGTATTGATAACTACTTAGTTGTTGAAACAGAAGAAGTGGCAGGGTAGTGACATCTACACTGCCGATTAGCGCAATAACTCCCATATCCCCCAAAGATAGAACCATGCACAAGCTAATCGCCACACTTAAGGGTTTGCGCATTAAAGGCCAATAAATAAAACGGACTTGGCTAAGCGCTGGCAGGTCTAAGCTTTGATTAAGTTTGGCGTATTGCTTTACGCTGTCGTTGAGGGCCGGTTTTAGGCTACGCATATAAAACGGTAGGCTCATTAAAGCGTTAATTAACGCAACTAAGGGAACTGTATAGCGGCTAATGTCGGTGCGGCTAAGCAGTAGAAAAAACAATCCGGTGGTAATCACCATGGCTGGTGCTAATAGCATCACAGACGCAAGTAACTCTTGGCCTTTGTGTCTTTTAGCGCCTTTGTTTTGGCTTAAGTTACTGCTGTATTGCCACAATAGAGCGCTGCCCAATATTAATACCCAAACTACACTTTGCAGCGCAATGTTTAACGACCACAAGCTGCTTTCTACCCACTGCTGCCAAGGTAAGGCTTGCCAGCTAAGCGCTAACAGCGGGCTAAACATACCTAAGACAACTGAACTTATAAACAGATAGTAGCTGGTAATAATTAGCCGGTGCCAGGTAAGTGACAGGGTGGAATGTTGATGAATGCTAGTTAAGCTTTGTTGGTGGCGAATACTATCTTGTTGTTCTCGACCAAGTAATAACCAGCCAAGGCTAGTTGCTATAAGCAGTTGTAATAAGGCGCATTGAAGTGCGAATAAGGGATCAAAATCGTAGCGAAGCGCCTGATAGATCGCCACCTCAAGAGTTGTACTTTGCGGCCCACCACCTAGTGCCAGCACAATCGTAAAGCTACCAAAACACAATAAAAACACTAAGCCAAACAAACCTGCTAAGCGAGAGCGCAACATTGGCCATTCGATTAAGCGCCAATAACTAAATTGGCTGAACCCAAGTTGCTTGCCTTGGCGCCAATAGCTGGCAGGTATGGCTTGGTATTGTAAATAACAGTAGCGCGCTATAAGCGGCATGTTTAGAAAGGTATGTGCGATTAAAATGCCAGGTAGGCCGTATATCTTCCATGAAAAAGGGGCTAAATGTTGCCAAAAACCATTTAAGCCAAAGCTACCAACGCAGCCTAGCACCACCAAAATCACCGGGCATACAAAACATAAGTTTGCCAGGCGCAATTGCCAGTTAAGGCTTTTGGGTTGCAGATAAAACCAAGCGCGAGCGAGCAATATACCGCCAACACAGGCGAGCAATGCCGACAGCAAAGCTTGCCAAAGGCTAAAGCGCAGTACTCGCCATAAATATGGGTCGCTAAACGCGCTCCAGCTTAACTCCTTGGTTTGCTCTGCAAGGCCCCAAAAGGCAGCGCAAATTACCAAGGCAAGAAATGCACTGGCGGTATAACCCGCAATGGCCGCCAGTTTCTTCATCATTTATTATTGGCTAACCGTGTTACGCCATTCTTTCGTCCACGCTTTGCGCTGTTGGCTAACAGTCGCTTGGTCAAGGCTTAAGGCTTTTGGTGTTACAAGTGTTGAGAAGGCTTCTGGCAGCTCAGCTTCTGGGTTTACTGGCAGCATCCAGTTGGTGGTGGCAATAACCTGTTGAGCAGGTGCGCTAACCAAGAAAGCCAAAAACTGCTGAGCCAGCTCAACCTGTTGGCTGGTTGCACTTATTGCAGCCACTTCCACTTGGCTCATGTGCCCCTCACTAAACCCTAGCGCTTGGTAGCGGTTTTCTTGCTCGGCTACCATGTGGTAAGCCGGGGAGGTCGTGTAACTTAGCACTAAGTCAGCTTCGCCTTTTAAGAACATGCCGTAAGCTTCGCTCCAGCCTTTGGTTACGGTAACCGTTTTATCTTTTAACTTGCTCCAAGCTTGCTCGGTATCATCACCATATAGCGCTTTTAGCCAGAGCATTAAGCCTTGGCCTACAGTGCTAGTTCGCGGATCTTGGTAAAGAATGGTGCCATCAAACTCATTAATCAGTTCTTTCATTGAGCTAGGTTTATTCTTTAATGACTCGGTATTGTAAATAAACGCGAAGTAACCGTAGTCATAAGGCACAAAGTTGTTGTCTTGCCAGTCTATGGCCAAGTTAGGAAGGGTTAATTGATGAGCTTGCACTGCACCAATTGCTTCAGCTTCTGGGATAAGGTTAGTGTCTAAACCTAAAATAATATCAGCTTTATTGCGTTTTCCCTCTAGCTTTAAGCGGTTCAAAATGGCTACGCCATCGTCTAAACCTACCCAGTTAATGCTGCAGTTACATTCAGCTTCAAAGGCTTTGCTTAAGGCTGGGCCTGGTCCCCAGTCAGAGACAAAGCTTTGGTAGGTATAAACCGTTAGCTCGCTGTTTGCTTGGGCATTTAAGCCAAATACACTAAGAGTACAGCAAGCTAGCCATAGCAATTTTTTCATCTTACACTCCTTGATAATAGATTTAAGACCACCGCCGGACGTCACCTTGCCTAACTCTCCACTGCCAGAATCGATAGCCACGTATTTACAACAGCATTTGGGCAACATTCTAACAGTAGACCGTATTGCGGGTGGACATCAGCATTCTTGGTTATTAACAACCGAACACGAACGCTTGGTATTACGACTTAATCAACAACAGCCTTGTTATGGCTTGGATTATCAACGCGAAAGAGAAGTATTACAACAGCTTAAAGGACAAGTGTGGATTATTGATTTGCACCCGCTGAGTTTTAAGGGGCAGTTTCTACTCTATCGTTACCAATCTGGTGAAGTACTTAGTGACTTAAGTGGTTTTTCTGACGTGCTTTGGCAACAGCTATTGTCGATAATCATTAGCTTGCCGCGTTTAGGCGAAGGCTTACCCAAGTTTGATATGATCCACTACCTAAGCTGTTATGTGGGAGATATTACCGCAGCTCAAGCGAAGCGTTTTCGATTACTCGCTTTGACATGGCTCAAGGAACAGCTTTGGCCAAGCGGTCTCGCCTTTAATCATCATGATCTACATTTAGACAACCTGCTACTTAGCCCTAAGCAGCAATTGTTTGTATTGGATTGGGAATATGCTGCCAGTTCTATGCAAGGCTGGGATGCTGCCAGTGTTGCAGTACGTTGCCCAGTAAGCAGGCAGCAGCGCCAAGATTTAGTGCTAGCCTCTCAATTAAGCGAAGCTGAATTCACGTTGTTAGAAGCTGCTGTTGAGCTACTAGATCTGGCTTGGTACTGGCAATATCAACCCAGTTTAGCTGAGCTAAACCAGCGCACAGAGCGCTGGTTACTCGCTCACGTTTAACGCTTTAACTTATTAAAATAATCTTGCCAGCTGATGTGTTCTCTACCTGCTGCTTGCGCATAATGACTAGGGTTATCCGATTTTCCTTCGGCGATGCCTTGATAGATGCCGGCAATAACGGTTCCGATAAATTCACCAAGTTCTTCAATGCGGTCTTTCCGATAGTCTTCAACGCTCATTGGCTGATAGCTTAAATCGGTATCAAAGGCTTGGTTTAAATAATCGGCCAGCTGGTACTGCGTTAGCGATTGTCCGTGTAAATTGTAAGTTTGCCCATTATGTTTGTCTTCGCTTAGCATTTTTGCGTAGGCGTAGCCTAGCTCGCCACGGCTTGTGTAACCACATTTTCCATCGCCTGCGCAGTTAGTTATTGTGCCTGCTTTTTTGTAATTCTCGATGTATTCAATATCTGGTTCTATGTAGATGCCGTTGCGCCCAATAACCCATGCTAAGCCACTGTCTTTTAGGTCTTGCTCGGTTTGGCGGTTGCTTTGAATTACGGGAGAAAGCGCGGTGTTTTCTTCAGCGCCTTGCACACTGGTATAGACAATTTTTTTCACGCCCGCTTTTTTTGCCGCATTAATTACATTGCGGTGTTGGCCAATGCGTTTATCCGGGGCGTCCATGCCAGACACCAACAATAATACGTCTACAGATTGCAGAGATTGTTCCAGTTGTTCAGGCTGATTGTAGTCTCCTGCGCGAACCTCTACGCCTAAATGCTCAGCTTTACTTGGGGTGCGTGCTAGGGCAATCACATCTTGCTTGGATGTTAAAGCTACAGTGGCTTTTACAATGGCGGCTCCAAGTTGTCCGCTGGCTGCTGTTACGGCTATTTTCATGGTTTGTCTCTCTGTAGGCTATGGCTCTACGCTTAGAAATTCTAGATGAGAATTTAAAAGCTGCTGGTTTAACTCGCGCAACCAAAAGATATTTATAGTTTAACGAGATTTCCGCTAGGCAATGGCTAATGGCAATTAGTGAGCATTATTGGCTTGTTTTACCGTTGATTTAAGTTGCTGCATAAAGGTTTTAAATTGAGGAAAAAACGTAGCAAACAAGGGATGTTTGCGGTTCTGCATCATTAACGGACCTAATAAACGCAACGATACTGCCAGTCTTTTCGCATCATTATTTGCTAGCTCGCTACCTTTAGTTATTTGCTCGACCGCATTGAATAAGTCTTCTCGGTCTTGGTAGTTAAACTGCAAGGTTCTAGCAGTTTGTTGATCGCTAGCTAATTCTTCAATAGTGATTTGATAGTGTTTATCTTTTCTTAATGTAGACATCATATTGTTTCCTATTTTGTTTAGCTTATTTACAGAACGGTCTGCAGCGGGCAAACGGAGTCTGGCTGTTAGCTTTTTAAAAAGCGTTCCACTCTAGGTTTTATGGTTAATGAAACGGTGATAATTAACACCAGTGCAAAGGGCAGTGCTGTTAATAGTGTTTGTAACCAACTCGCTAAAAAGTCATTGGCATTACTTAAACCTAGGTTGTTTAGTGTGGTGCTAAAGGCCAGCCCAGACTCCATAATTACGGCCATTACCACACCCACCACAATATTGCGTTGCTGTACTTGCATCTTTGGTAAGCATTTCTCGGCAGCTTTGCTGATTGCAGCCATCAGCAGAGAACCAATAGGCATAATCGTGCTAGCTGCTAACAGAAACGCCGATAGCCATTGGCCAAAAAATAACGGGCTATAACCTAGGTTTAGGTAAGTCATTACGCCAGTTAACGAGCCTCCCATCACCGTCATCATTGCCATTACTAGCAATACCTTTTGAAACAAAGGAGGACTTTTGGGTTGAAGTTCCGCAGTTAGTGCTGGGTTCATTTGTGCATTCAAGGCTTTTTCCAAATTTGAACTGGTTGATTATGTCAGCTATATTTAATTTGGTTGATTGAGTCAACTATTTGTTGGGTTTAATTTGTACAATTTAATTTGGTCAATGTTTTAAATTACGCGAAAGTTTTGATTGAATGCACGTGGGCTAAATACTCTACCGGGTACTGCTTTGAATTTATTGATGTTTAAAAGTGGGGGTGTCAGGAATGAGCGATAGTGGTTTATTCAATTCGCCCGTAGATTGCGTGAGGTTTATTTTGCATATAGGCCCAGTATTGGTCGCCGTACGAAAAATGCCACCACTCTCGAGAGTAATTTACAAAGCCAGCTTGTAACATTGCAGATCGGAGTAATCGTCTATTGGTTTTTGCGAGGGAGGAGATGCCCGTATAGTCGCTGCTGCAAAGTTTACTGGGCACTGTGCGCCAATCTTGTATCTCCATGCCGAAATCGATGACTTTCCCTTGCTTGTCGACGATCTCTATATCAACTGCTCCTCCTGTGCTGTGCGGAGGACACAAAGGCTTTCCGTCAAAGCTTCTGCTTGGAGCAACGAGCTGTGCAGTTCTTTGATAGCTATTTTTCATAGTGAGATTAGGCTCTATCTCTATTATATCTTGCATGTGCTGGTTAAAAAGCTGTTGTTGAAAACCTGGCGAACGATAAGCTTCATAGAGCCTTAGTCTTAAGCCCGAAGGTAGGCTAGCGTCTACATCTAATAGCTTTTTGAGTACTTGCCTTCTTAACCGTTTGTAATTGCATTGTGTTTGTAATGATTCTGGAGGCGGACCACAAAGAATATAGCCATCAGCGCTGGTCAACGCTTCTTGGTTGTCGATGATTGGTATGTTTACTACCTGAGATGCTGATATGTCGGTGTGTTGTTCGATCATCTTTTTTGGTGATTAAGTATTGTCTTTGTAAGTAAGCTAAAGATAAGCTGGCACAGTAGTGCCACCTCACAGCATTTGCTTATTCTTCTACCAGTACTTCGGCGCGCCAATTACCTTCGCCTTCTTCGCCTAAGGTTTCTGCTAAATAGGGCAGTACTTCTTGCATTTCTTTCATCAATGTCCACGGTGGGTTAATAACGATCATCCCGCTGGCGGTCATGCCAAACTCTTCACTGTCGTGGCGAATACCTAATTCAAACAATTGAATATTGCTAATGCCGCTGTTGATTAGCTGCTTTTCTAGTTTGTCGATGCGGTGGCGGTCTACCACTGGATACCAAAGTGCATAGGTACCAGAGGCAAAGCGTTTGTGAGCTTCTTTTAAGGTTTTAACCACCGTTTGGTATTCGTCTTTAACTTCGTAAGATGGATCAATTAATACTAAGCCACGGCGCTCTTTGGGTGGCATTAATCCGATAAGGCTTTGATGACCATTTTCTTGGCGAATTTTGGCGCGGCGATCACGTTGGAATAAGCTGTTTAATGGCGCTTGTTCACTTGGGTGCAACTCGTGCAAAAACAAGCGGTCTTCACGGCGTAGCATCATTTTGGCTATCCACGGTGAACCGGGGTAGTGCTGGCGAGTTTTTTCTGGATGAATTTGATTAACCAGCTTAAGGTAGTTTTTAACCAACTCGGGCAAGTCTTCAGCATCCCAAAGTTTACCTATGCCGTTTTCGTACTCACTCTTTTTCTTAGCTTCTGGGCTATTTAGGCTATAAGCCCCAGTACCTGCGTGGGTGTCGATGTAACACAAGGGTTTATCTTTTTGAGTAAGGTAAGAAATGATGCGTTGTTGCACTAAGTGTTTAAGTACATCGGCAAAGTTGCCTGCATGATAAGAGTGGCGATAGCTTAACAAAGTGTTGTCTCGACATTGAAGAAATATGAGGGCTCAGCCAAGGCTGGCAATATTGCGCTAGTCTAGGTAGAGACTAGCGCAGATGCAAGTTTATCGGTATTTAGTCGCTTAGAATAATTGCCGTTTGGGCTCGGGTGTGGCTTTGAGCAGTTTAGCTAAAATTGCTAAGCCTTGATCGAGCTGTTGATTAGATTCAGCTTGGCCTAAAGATAAACGCACTGCGTTAGGGCTAGCTTGATTATCTACCACAAAATGCTCTGCAGAAGCGACCTCTACACCGTGTTGCTGTGCTGCAGCAACAAACTGGCTGCAGCGCCAGTTAGCGGGTAAGCGCAGCCAGCAATGTAAACCGCCTTCTTGGTAACTATAATCCATACCTGCCATATGGTGGTGAAGTAGCTGGGCCCGTTGGCCAATTAAGCGTCGTTGCTCTATTAGGGCTTTATCGGCAAAACCGGCTTGTATCCACTGGATCGCCACATCAACCAGCAAAGGACTAATATTCCAAACACTGCCCCTTATGGCGCTATTAAAGGCGGTTTGCAAGTGAGCTGGTGTGTGTAAGTAAGCAAACCTAAGGCCTTTAAAAGCGCCTTTAGAGAAACTGTTTAAGTAAATAACCTGTTGCGGCGCCATTTCAACCATGGCTGGTGGGCGTTGGTCGGGCAGTAAGCCACATACATCATCTTCAATAATAATCACCTGATGCGCACGACAAATATCGATGATTTGCTGACGTCGGGCTTTGGACATTATTGCAGTAGTAGGGTTTTGCAGGGTTGGCGTAAGGTATAAAGCTTTGGGATGATACTTTTCGATATGGCTTAGCAGGCTATCTGGGCAAATGCCTTGTTCATCTAAAGCAACACCTTTTAGCTCTATCTTTAATTGTTTAGCAAGGGTGATTAAGCCGGGATAACACAAGGCCTCGCAAATTACCCGTTCACCGACTAACTCAAGGGCGATTAAACATAGATTTAATCCATGCTGGGCACCATAACTAAAAAAAAGTTGTTCAGGTTTAAAGCAACTGCTGCTCTGATTAAGCCAAGCACACACCGATTCGCGCTGCGCCACCAAGTTTTGGCTGTGGTCATTGTCTAATAACTGATCGAGCTGCTCTCCTGCTTGAGCATAGTTTTGCAGCAAGGGCACCAACTGCTGCGCCCTCGCTTGGGTAAAGGCGGTGTTTTGCCAAAGCTCAATATGCTGATTATTGCCCTTTAAGCTCCCCCATTGCTGCTGATAATTAGTTGGGCTTTTTACATAACTGCCACTGCCGGTTTTCGATTCTATTAAACCTTGCAGTTCTGCTTGGGCGTAAGCGCGGCTAATAGTACCTACCGTAACAGCGAGGTGCTCTGCCAGTTGTCGCTGAGGCGGTAATTTTTCGCCAGGTTTAAGTTGCTGTTGCTCAACATGAAGGCGGATCTGTTCAACAATTTGAGTCGCTTTGTTATTGCTACTATCTAAGTCTTGCCAAATTGTCATCATGACAATAAACCTTTTGATCTCTTGTTGCTGCTATATTAGCGTGAGTAATGAGAGTTAACTACGGTTTTTAATCATTTCGGCTTATTGTATCGATACAATTTTAACTTGGGAGGACGGTATGGATATCGCGTTGTTTTCATCAATGGTGTTATTTGCTTTTGTAATGGCAGGTACTCCTGGGCCCAATAATATGCTGTTAACATTTTCGGGTGCTAATTTTGGCTATAAGCGCAGTGTGCCGCAAATGGCAGGTATACCCACTGGCATTGCCACGATGATCTTATTAATGGGCTTGGGGCTTAGCTGGGTATTTCAGCAGTATCCAAGCTTGCAGTGGACCTTAAAAATATTAGGTAGTGCTTATTTGCTGTATTTGGCTTTGCGTATTTTGCGTCAAAGTCAGCTAGCTAAGCAGCAGATGGCAAAACCGCTGAGTTTTTTTGAGTCACTTGGTTTTCAATACTTAAACCCTAAAGCGTGGATGATGACCTCTTCGGTCGTGGCCAGTTTTGCCTTACCGGGTGAAGCTTACTGGGAGTCTATTTGGGCTTTAGTTCTTACGTTTTTCTTGGTGAATCCGGTTACTGGTTCAATTTGGGTGAGCTTTGGAAAGTTTATTGCTCGTTGGTTAAGTGCACCTATCGCTCGGCAGCGTTTTAATATCACCATGTCATTCTTAACGGCTGGCTGTGTTGTGCTGCTGTGGGTGTAAGTTATTAAGTGGTGCTTAGCTTATTGCTTAGAACTGCCTTTATTCCTTGTTGTTTGATTCAGATAATTATTATTGATCTTCGTTAATAATGATTATGTAAATAGTTGATATGGTTTTTATCTATAAGCCAACAATGGTGCATAGCAATTAGGCACCAATTAACTAAGTCGAAGGGTTAGTGCCTAGGCATAAGCTTTCGAACAACAAGGAAGTGACGATGAAATGTTTATTAGGGCTGCTAATGCTGCTTGTTGTAGCACCAATACAGGCGGGTGTATTGCAATACGATGAAGCTATTAATGGTCATTTTAGCTTACAGAACCCTACTAGTTTAACGCTAAAAAAGGGCTTAAATACCATTAAAGGCACGTTTACCACCTCTCCTCTTCGAAAGTTAAACGCCGCCTACGACGATGAGTTAGAGGCTATGGGCTACGACCGATTGCGCCCAGAGGGCTTTGACTATGCCAGCCTCGCTTATGACGATAGCGATATCTTAGACCTGTGGTTGGAGCTTCAAGAGCAGCACAAAATCCAATCGGTAAGCTTTTCCATTTTAGCCAGTGAAGCCTTAGTTTATGGGCATACTCACTTTGTTTCTCGATTCACAATTGATGATATTTGGGTGGACATATTTGATGTGCGACAAGCTGAGTTGAGTGATTTAAGTTTGGTTACGGTTAACGACCAAGCTCTACATCTTACTGCCAGTGGTAAAACCGCAATGGTGTTTCCTGGCTGGCACGAATATATAGGCCAAGAAAGAGTAAGTTACGAGCTCACGTTTAATGTGATTAAAGTGTCTGAACCATTAAGTTTAGGGCTGTTAAGCTGTTGCATGTTTATGCTGTTGTATTCACGAAATAAATCTTGCCGACTAAGGCTTGAACAACTAACAGCATAGTGTGAGGAAAGGTGCTTACACTAAAACGCCTCAAAAAAATCGCCAGTGGTAACACCGCTGAGGTATTTGCCTTATCAAACAAACAGGTACTAAAACTGTATTTTGATGGCTATCCTCCAGACGAAGCCGAAAATGAGCTTAACAAGGCAAAGTTTGCTTATCTACAAGGGATACCCACTCCCAAATCCATCGATTTGCTGCAGTTAGGCTCGCGCCAAGGGCTAGTGTTTGAGCGTTGTAAAGGACCAAGTTTAGCCGCTTATTTACAGCAATATCCTAAAGACGCTCCTCACTTGGCCTGCGAATTTGCAAGCCTACATGCCACTATTCATCAATACGATGCTAGTCCATTGCCGCTAAGCCAGCAGCGCCTTAGCGATAAAATGAACCGCGCAGATGTTGATCATGATTTGCGACAACAGGCTTTGGAGAAACTAGATTCTTACCCCCAGGAAAACATGCTCTGCCATGGCGATTTCCACCCTGCTAATGTCATTCTATCTAATCAGGGCTTGATGGTGATTGATTGGGTTGATGCCACTCAAGGTCCGGCTTTAGCTGATGTAGCCCGTACCGAGTTGCTAATTGCGACCAGTTTGATCACGGCAGATAGCTTTGAGCAACAGGCTTATGTTGAACTAAAACAGCAATTTGTAGCGGCTTACAAACGGCATTATTTTCAGCTAAGCAAGCGTGATGAACTGCAGCTAGCGCGTTGGCTCCCGTTAGTTGCTATAGGCCGATTATCAGAAAAGCTGGCTGGTTCTAGCTTCGAGCAAACCTTGGCAATTGCGCAGCAAGGTTTAGTTTAACCCTTAAACTGGGCTCAGTTATTGGATAAGGTCCTCTTTGAGCGATTGCTTCCTCCCCTCATTTTAAGCACGCCGTAGACTAGTTTGGGCAAAGTGCGGGGCTTGTGCGCTTATTAATCATATTGTTGGTGTAAAGTAGCGCTAACAGGTGATGAAAACCAGATGTTAGTAAGTTGTTGATTTGCATGTGCGATTTCTGGACACTTTATTTTTTAATTGTTAATAACATGGACGTGTTAATGCGAAGTCTAATTAGTATTGCTTTGCTTTTGTCATTGTTTGCTTGTGGTGGCGGGGGCTCAGAGTCTGGACCTGCAAAGCCTCAAGAGCCCAATGTAGAAGTAGAGCTAACTGAAACCGCCCGCAAGGGGCAACCTGTAAGCCTAAGAGCGAAAGCAACTGGTTTAGGCACCATTAGTAAAGTTGAATGGCGCCAAGTATCGGGCCCTAGCATTAACTTTGTTCAAAGCGACAGCTTAGAGTTGGAAATTGTTCCAGATAACAATTCCAGCCTTAGCGCTGATACTTACACTTTTGAAGTTGCTATTACTAACGACCAAGATCAAGTGACTCGCCAGCGTTTGAGTTTTGATGTGCAAAACGCAATGAGCAGCTCTCAAGCCGCGCGATTGCTGCATCAAGCCACCTTAGGACCTAAAGGCAGTGAAATTGATGACGCAACAGGTATTAGCGAGCAAGAGTGGTTAGCAGAACAAATGCAGTTGCCAATAACCAAGCATCTCCCTTTAGTGGCTAATTACCCAGACCGTGAAGAGCCAAACCAAATTAACCGAATAGATGCGTGGTGGAAGGCCTCTATTAATGCTCCTGACCAGCTGCGACAGCGGGTGGCTTTTGCTTTAAGTGAGATTTTTGTTGTATCTGATAGTAATACTGCTTTGAGCGGCGAGCCCGAAGGCATGGCGCATTATCAAGATATTTTGTTGACCCATGCCTTTGGTAATTTTCGTGAGCTGTTGGAAGACGTAACCTTATCACCAGTAATGGGCACTTATTTAAGTCATTTAGGCAACGAGAAAGCTGACGAAGAACTTAATATTCGCCCAGATGAAAACTACGCCCGAGAAGTGATGCAGTTGTTTACCATTGGTTTAGCTGAGCTGAATCAAGATGGTAGCGTTAAACGTGATGGTGAAGGCAATAGCATTGCCACTTATGGGCAAGAAGAAATTGAAGGTTTTGCGAGAGTTTTCACCGGTTGGACCTTTGGTGCTAGCGCCCGTTGGAAGCGACCAAGCCGTAATTTCACTATCCCTATGGAAGCTTATCCTGATTATCACTCGCAAAAAGACAAAACACTGCTAAGTGGTGTGGTGCTAGCGGGTGGGCAAACCGCTGAAGATGACATGCGTGATGCGCTAGATAATCTGTTTGAACACCCTAATGTTGGGCCATTTATCTCTAAACAGCTTATTCAACGTTTAGTGACGTCTAACCCTACACCACAATATGTAGAGCGTGTGGCCAACGTATTTGATGATAATGGCAGCGGAGAGCGCGGTGATTTAGCGGCTGTAGTTAGCGCTATTTTGCTTGATGATGAAGCCAGGCAAAACTCAGGTGTCATAAGTTACTACGGAAAAATTCGCGAACCTTTATTACGAACCGTTCAGTTCTGGCGTGAACTAGATGCCGCTAGCCCTGCTAATTGGTACTTCACTTGGTCGCTAAACGACAGCCACGGACAAACCCCGTTGGGATCGCCATCGGTATTTAATTTCTTTAGGCCAGATTATCAACCCGCCGATTTGTTGGAGCTAGATATTGTTGCACCAGAGCTACAAATTGCTAATGACGCAGCGCTAATTGGTCAGTTTAATAACCAGTACAGCGGCTTTCTATGGAACATAAAAGAGCTGATTTCTGAGCCAAGTGATAAACGCATTATGCTGAGCCTGCAAGCTCACGTGGATATTCTTGAGCAACAGGGTTTAGACGCGTTGCTCGAATACTACGATACTTTGTTTTATAGCGGCAGCATGAGCAGTGACCAGCGCCAAACTCTGCGCGAAGTGCAAGATATTTGGTCGAGTTGGACCCCTTATCAGCAAGTTGCGTTTTTGTTGTTTACCGTGTCGGTGTCTCCCGACTACATAGTTCAGCTTTAGGAGCCTGAGATGACTTATAAAAACAGGCGAGAGTTTTTATCGCTGTGCTTAAAAGGTGGGGTGTCGATGGCGGCGCTCAGTAGTATGCAATTAAAAGCGATGACAAGTTTGGCGACACCCGCGGCCAGCGCCGATGGATTTAAAGCCTTAGTATGTATTTTTTTGAAAGGCGGCAACGACTCTTTCAATATGCTAATTCCTCAGCAAGGTGATCCTTTAGCGGCTTACTTAAACAGTCGCCAAAATCTGGCGGTGAGTGATTCGATTGCAATTGATCCTGTTACCGCGGTAGATGGGGGAATTGGTTTAAACCCTGCGTTATCACCCATTGCACCTTTGTTTAACAATCAAAAACTTGCCGTAGTTTCTGGCGTAGGGAGTTTAGTTGCTCCTATTACCTTGGAGCAGTACAAAGCCAAAAGTGCTGCTATACCTAACAATTTGTTTTCACATAACGACCAGCAAGCTACCTGGATGCAAGGTCGAGAAAAAGAAAGCATTAATTATGGTTGGGGCGGGCGCATTTTAGAGCTGCTTAATCAACATGACAGCTTTGGTTCAAACATATCTTTATCTGGAAATAACCTGTGGCAAACTGGCCCAAATGCGATTCCTTTTGCCATGAATAAATCGGGTATTACCCGAGTGAATGCTTACAACAGTACTTCGCAACGTACTCAAGATTTTAGGCAACAACTCGAGCAAATGTTTAGTCGCGCTAGCCACCCTTTGGCGAAAAACTACAGTGATAAACTAGACACCTCGATTAGCAATACCGAACAGTTAAATGAAGTGCTTGGCAGCGCAGAAGAGTTTACCGGTGTATTTGGCGACAACGACTTGTCTATGCAATTGCTTGCCGTTGCCAAAACCTTATCTGTGCAATCGCAATTTGGTGTAGGGCGACAAGTTTATTTTGTAGGCATGGGTGGTTTTGATACTCACGATGATCAAAATGTTAATCACCCGGCTTTATTGCTGCAGCTTTCTCAAGCCATGGCTGAGTTTGACAGCGCGATGACGAGCTTAGGTTTATCTAATCAAGTGACTACTTTCACCATGTCAGATTTTGGCAGAACCCTAAGTTCTAATGGCGACGGCACTGATCATGGCTGGGCTGGTAATCAACTTGTGATGGGCGGAGCGGTAAATGGTGGCGAGATTTATGGCTCGGTTATCGAGCAAGCCTTAGACAGCGCTTATGATGTGGGCGGCGGTCGAATGATCCCACAAGTGGCCAATGAGCAATATTTTGCCAGCTTAGCCCGTTGGTTTGGATTAAGTGATAGTGAGGTGCTTGAGTTGTTCCCAAGCCTTAGCAACTTTAACCAAAGCCATTTATCGATGTTTAGTTAAGGGTGTAAACAAGTAACAAAAAAGGCCAGCTTAAAGCTGGCCTTTTAGTTTGTGTGTGAGCTTATTTAGCCTCTGTTGCTTTCTCTTCTTGAGGTAATACCAAGTTAAGAATAATAGCTACAATGCCACATAGACCAACACCTTTAAGGGTGAACTCGCCTACACCAACGGCCATGCCGCCAATACCAAATACCAGGGTTACAGATACAATCACCAAGTTGCGTGGAATAGAGAGATCAACTTGTTTGCTAATTAAGGTGTTTAAACCAATGGCTGCAATAGCACCAAATAACAAACACATAATGCCGCCCATTACCGGTACCGGAATCGACAACAACAAGGCTCCGGTTTTACCCACAAAAGCTAGGCCAATGGCAAATACCGCAGCCCAAGTCATAATCACTGGGTTGTAGGTTTTAAGTAGGCTCACCGCGCCGGTTACTTCGCCGTAGCTTACAACCGGTGGTGCACCAAAGCTGGCGGCTGTCATAGTAGCTAGACCGTCACCCAATAATGAGCGGTGAATACCAGGCTTTTCTACGAAGTTTTTGCCAGTAACATTGGAGATTGCCAATATGTCACCAAAATGCTCGATGGTAACAATTAGGCCAATTGGCGCGATGAATAAGATGGCCTGCCAGTTAAACTCTGGTGTTACAAACTCTGGAATCGCAAACCAAGCAGCTTGGCTTACAGAAGTAAAATCTACTAAGCCAAAGAATAAGCTCAGTACATAACCTACCACCACGCCGCTAATAATTGGCATGAGTTTAAGCATGCCTTTGGCAAAAATAGATACCACAATGGTAGTGAACAAGGCGGCTAAAGAGATAAGCAATGCGATGTCTTGTTCTACTAAAACCGCTGAGCCATCACCTGTTTTACCTAGTGCCATGTTTACCGCAACTGGCGCTAAGCCTAAGCCAATTACCATAATTACAGGGCCAACTACCACTGGGGGTAAAAAGCGTTCAATCACTTTGACGCCACGTACTTTTACCACGGCACTAATAATAATGAACATTAAGCCTGCAGCCATTAGGCCACTTAAGGTAGCGGGTAAGCCAAATTGTTGCGTGCCCAAAATAATTGGACCAATAAAGGCGAATGAACTTCCTAGGAAAATAGGAATTTGTCGCTTGGTACAAAACTGAAAGATTAAGGTACCAATGCCCGCACCCAACAGCGCAAGGTTGGGGCTTATTCCGGTTAATAGTGGTACTAAGGTGGTAGCGCCAAATGCAACAAGTAACATTTGTGCCCCAAGTAGTGGGGTGTTCATCCGTCTTTCTCCCTGAACAAAAAAATTTGCTTAGTGTAATCCGAAGGCTGTTATAAAAAAATGATCAAGGTAGTTACTCTTTAAAAAAGTCTTTGTTTTATGATAGTTGCGTGTTCTTTTAGACTTATGTAGCGGGATAGTTCAAAGTAATACTCTACGCTAGGAGGTAATGTGGCAAAGCAGCAGAAACAAAAAATCTCAGATGAAACGGTGACAACGGCAGATGCGATAGCAAAAGCTAATCAACGGCCGGGTCAAACTAAAGAGCAAACCAAATTAATATCGGCAGGTATTCAAAAAGGCATTGAGCAATACAAAAAGCAGCATAAAGCTAAAATGCGTGAAGCCGACAAAGCACGTAAAAAACAAGCTCGCCAGCAAAGCGATAAGCAAGTTGATGCACAGGAAAGCCCACAATCTGCAGGTTCGAACAAGTCGGAGTATTTGCCTTGGGTGCTGCTAGCCTTGTCGTGGATAGGTTTTGCAGCCTATGTTTATAGTTACTCGCCAAATTAGGAGCTAAACATGCGAGGCAAGCACGTTCTTATTCGCCCTTATCTACCAAGCGATGCTGTTGCCCATGCCGAGGCGGTTCGCGAAACGGCTATTAGCGGGTGTCGTTGGCTAGATTGGATGGAAGAAGATTACCCTGAAGAGGAAAGTCGCTCTTGGTTAGCGCTAAGCCAAGCTGCGATTGCCAAGAACATTGCCTTTGATATGGGCATATTTGCTAGCCAAGGTGGGGAGTTTTTGGGCGCTATTGCCATTAATCGTATTGAATGGAATTACCGCGCCGCCAACTTGGGTTATTGGATAAAAGACAGCGCCAGCGGAAAAGGCATCGCCACCGAAGCCGTGCGTTTAATGGCTGATTATGCCTTTAATGCTTTGCAGCTAAACCGACTAGAGTTGGTGATTGCTGAAGAAAATTTTGCCAGCCGCCGCGTTGCCGAAAAAGCCGGCGCTCAGTTTGAATGCTTAGCTCGTGCACGAGTATTGGATTACGGCAAGCCCTGCCATGCGGCAATTTACTCACTGATTGGCGATGACCTACTACAACCGCAAAGTTAGCTATCTACGCTTTTAAGTGATGTGCGACCACGTTGGTTAATAAATTTGAGCATCGATTTCCCCAGCAGCCAGGGGAGATCTTGATTCACGGCCTGATAGCCTAAATGGCTAGCCACATGGTTAGTAAACTGATTCCATCCAACGTTAGCTAAACGCCACGCCACACTTTTTTGCTGAGACGCATCAATAAACAAATGCACAATCGCCCGAAAACGTGGAGACTCCAAACTGTCTAACCAAGTGAGGCGTAAGCTTTCTCGGCTACTTAAATCTAGGTGTTGAATAAAGTTTTGAGTCAGTCGGCTATTTACCGCCGAAGTAATCGATTGCAAGTTAGGGAAACAGTCGTTAAGTTCGGCGTCGCTAATACCGCATTGGCTAGCGATGTTCTTCATCTCAATTTGCTGCCAATCACCCTCTAATAGAAAGGCCAATACCTGATCGAGAATGCGTTCTTTAAGTTGCTGCTGAGGTGACAAGTTTGCTGGCGTCATGGCTCGCTTCCTGCGAATTAAGTATGCAAACTTTCCACACACTTAGGGACTATAAAAATCGCTCAGGAAAGTCACTAATAACCATATCCAACCATGGTAACAATGCGGTGATTTCGGTGGGCTCATTTACAGTGTATGTAGACAAACGATAACCCGCCAGTTTGATTTGTTTAGCTTGAGCGACACTCAGCTTTTGATAATTACAATGGCAAGCAACGGCATCAATGTCTGCGAGTTGTTGTCGCCAGTTTTCTGGAGGGGCTTCATAAAGCTGGGCGAGCTCTAATTGTTTGGCATGTTTATGTAAAAACAACAAAATTTGATGATCGAAGCTGGATATCAGCAAATCGCTTAAAGGAAAATTACAGTGCTCAATCTCTTCTAGCACCGCTTCGGCAAGCTGTTGGCGGGGCTGTTGGTGATACTTAAGCTCTAAATTTAGCTTCAAACCTAATTGTTTGGCGTGTATTAAATATTGGCGCAAGCTTGGGATTTGTTGGCCAATAAACTCTGGCGCAAACTTAACTCCAGCATCGATGGTTAGCAATTGATCTAAGCTGTGCTCAGCCACTTTGCCGCTGCTGTGGGTGCAGCGGTCTAAGTTTTCATCGTGGAACACGATAGCTTGGTGGTCGTTTGCCAAAAAGGTATCAAATTCGACCCAGCTTAAACCTAGCTCTGCAGCTCGGTCTAAACCTGCTAAAGTGTTTTCTGGTGCGCTGCCTGCTGCGCCGCGATGCCCTACTATTATTGCCATAAACTTGCCTGTTCGGTGTTCTTTTAAGGTTTTGCTAGTTCAGTGTAGCCTAGTAGGATAATTGGCAAATAATACAGTTTCATGATTGTTCTAATAGGCTGGCTCCGCAGTGTTTACAGTAGTCTGCATCATGGTCGTGACCCGCGCGCTCACAATGCAAACAACGATGTTCGCGCTGTTCTCTGCGCATCTCGTTTACTAACTCAGCGCCCACAATGCCGGTTGGCACGGTGATAATGGCAAAGCCGGTTATCATGACTAAGGCCGCCAGCGCTTGCCCTAATGGTGTGGCAGGGGATATATCGCCATAACCCACGGTGGTAATGGTAACAATCGCCCAATAGATGCTCTTAGGAATGCTGGTAAAGCCGTTTTCGGGCCCTTCAATGGCATACATTAAGGCACCATAAATGGTGGTAATTAAGCAGATACAGAATAAGAACACCAAAATTTTGCGCCTTGCCAGCATTAAAGCGCGCAGTAGCACGTTGGCCTCACTCATATAGCGCACTAACTTAAGCACCCGCAAAATTCGTAATATACGCAGTAAACGAAATAGCAGCATGACTTGGGCGGCAGGGTAAAGCAGCGCTAAATAGGTAGGCAGAATAGCCAGTAAATCAACAATGCCATAAAAGCTTTTAGCGTACTCTTTGGGCTGGGGAGAACAGTACAAGCGAGCGATATATTCAAGGGTGAAAAACAAAGTAAATACCACCTCTAAGGCGATAAACCAAGTATGGTAGAGCTGCTCAAACTCACTGACCGAATCTAAAATAACCACGCTTACGCTGGAGATAATAGCGACGACTAACAGCAGGTCAAAACGTTTACCGGCTTTTGAGTTATAACCAAAAATTATCTCATAAAGCCTTTGCTGCATTGGGCTTTGTTTGCTTGTTTCGTTAGACACAGATTCATCCTTGATTAGGTTTCTGGCTTAAGTATATCGATAAAAAACAGGATTGGCAGCGAGCAGTATAGAGCCTCAAAGGCATTGTGTTACATTTGTACCGTGAGTGACATACTAGCTACCTATTTATCGCCAATGATTACTATTGCTTGATAAGAATTGTAAGTTGCAAATGAATAGAGTACTTAATTAAGGAATTCGGATAAAGAATGATGGAAAGCATAAAAAACAAACACTTTGTTGTAAGCGGAGCCACATCGGGTATAGGAAAGCATCTGGTTAAATCGTTGTTAAAGCGCGGCGCAAAAGTGTCTTTTTGCGGGCGTTCCTCAGATAAATTAAAGCAGCTAATTGCTGAGTTATCCTTTGGGAATGAGCAAATGTATTATCAGGCATTTGATATTACTGAGTTTAGCCAAATTGGTGGGTTTGTTTCATCAGCGATTGCGCAGCTTGGAGAAATAGACGTATTGGTGAACAATGCTGGGGTAAATTCAGCTCGCGCCGCGGTGAATGCAATTAACATTGAAGACTTAAACTGGATGTTAAAAGTAAATTTTCTGGCACCATTCACTTTTATGAAGGAAGCGTACAACCAGTCTATGTTGGTTCAGCAGCGTGGGCTGGTGATCAATGTAATGTCTACTGTATGTCTATTTTCTAATCCCAATATCGCTGCTTATACTGCTTCAAAATCAGGTTTTGATTCCTTAGCTAAAGTATTTCGCAAAGAGGCGAGAGAGCAGGGTGTAAAGGTCTCTTCAATTTATCCAGGTGGGGTAGATACGCCTTTTCGGGAAGCTGAAAAACCTGAGTACTTAGCTGTGAATGATGTGGTGGAAGCTATCTTAACCTTAGCGCAGCAAAGTGCTAACTCTAGTATAGATGAGCTAGTTATTCGCCCAATGATCGAACGAAACTTTAGTTAGCCTTAATTCCCTCATCACTATTTGGCTTACAGTTCTCTAATACAAAATCTTTGAAGCGCTGATTGGCGCGAGACATATAGGCGTCGCGACGCCAAGCTAAGCCTAGTTCTAGAAAAAACGGCGGATTAAAGCTTAATGAGTGCAGGGCGTCGCCCGGTTGCACCACCATGCTAAGCAGGGTGGTGATGCCAAAATCTCGTGCCACTATCGATTTAATCAAAGGTATTAAGTTGGTTTGAAAAGAGACCTGCGGCACCCGCTGCTGCTCACGACTTATTTGCTCTATCACCTTGTGGTGAAAGTAGCCCTCTCTAAATAGCACCAACTCATGGTCCAAAAATTCTTGGTGGCTAATACTGTTTTGTTGGCTTAGCGGGTTATCTTGGCTACAACAAGCTAGCAGTTCTCCTTTGTAAATTGGTTCGCAATGTAGCTCTGGTGGTACATCGTGGGTGACTACAATGCCTAAATCTAATTCGCCATTCAGTAGCTTTTTTCTCACCAATTCGGTACCTGTATCTATCACCGACAAATTTAGTTGTGGGTAGAGGCTTTTAAAGCCCATGAGTAACGGCGGGAAGAAGTAAGAGCCCATCATGCTAGGAATGCCAATGGTGACTGTACCGCTCTCTAAGCCTTTTAAAGATTGCATGGCTTGTTCGGCATCTTCGGCTTGTTTTAGCAATTGTATTGCGTGCTGATAAAGAACTTGGCCTTCGGCGCTTAAGCTTACTTTACGCTCATTGCGTTGTAGCAATTGAATGGAGAGCTGCTGTTCCAACTTTTTTATGGTAGCGCTAATGGCTGGCTGGGCAATGCCCAAGTGTTTAGCCGCGGCGGTAAAACTAGCTAACTCTACTACCGTTACAAATTGTCGCAGTTGTCGCAGTTCCATTTGCATATCCATAAATAAAAGTTATCACAGTGATAATACTAATATATTTTATTTATTGGTAGCGCAGGCATAGCATTAAGTTATCGCTATTGATTGAGTTGGCTATGCAGTATCAGCAAAACAGTAAGGGCTTTTGGAAAGTAACCGCAGCAGTGTCTGCGGCTTCATTGGTCACCTTTTTTAACCTTTACTTGGTGCAACCGCTGTTGCCTATGTTTGCCAGCGAGTATCAGGTATCGGCGTTGGCCGCCAGTGCTATGTTATCGGCAGCCATGTTAGGCATGGCATTAGGTTTACTGTTGTTAGCCTCCTTGTCTGATGCCGTGGGTCGGCGCAAGATCCTGCTGTTCTCTATCGCATTAGTCCCTTTTTTAAGTTTACTTATAGGTTTGGCGCACCCCCAATCGTTTTATGCCATTGTAGTGTTGCGTTTTCTGCAGGGTGTTTGTTTGGCTGGCGTTCCTGCGGTAGCGATTGCTTACTTAGCAGAGCAATTAGATCCGCAAGCCTTGATTAAAGCGGTGGGTATTTTTATCGCGGCCAACTCTTTAGGTGGAATTGGAGGGCGTTTACTTGGGGACTGGAGTGCCGACTTGCTAGGCTCTTGGCAGATGTCGTTTATGGTAGTTGCCTTGCTTAGCTTGTTAATGGCCTTAGCAGTAGTAATGCTACTGCCAGTAGAACAAGCTAAAACCTTAGGTCGCTGGCGCTTGTGTCAAAGTCTCGCTAACTATAAACGGCATATGCGCAACCCGCAGTTAGTATGTGCTTACTTAGTGGGCGGCATCGGTTTTGGGGTGTTCATAAACCAGTTCTCTTACCTCACTTTTATTTTGGCCGAAGCGCCATTTTCGCTGCCTGCTAGCCTTACGTCGTTATTGTTTCTTAGTTACTTAGGCGGCACATTTACTGCCAGCTCGGCCGGGCGAATTGCGCAACGTTACGGCGGTAAACGTTGTATAGTGTTGGGTTTATTGGTGATGACTATTGCCAGCTTATTAAGTCTGTTTGGCGAGCTATGGATGTTGTTATTGGCAATGGTGGTCTCTTCAATGGGCTTCTTTTTCTGCCATGCTCAAGCCAGCGCATGGGTAAACCAACATGCCACTCAAGCTAAGGCCAGCGCATCAGCTCTTTATACCATTAGTTATTACATTGGTGCGGCAAGTGGCGGCGCATTAATGCAACCCTTCTTTGCAGCTTGGGGCTGGCAGGGCATTGTGTTGGTAAGTGTTTGCTCACTGTCGGCGGTGGCATTTATGGCGCAGCGTTACCTGCATGCTGACGAAGGCGAATTAAAGATTGCTAAGGTGTAAGGCTATCGCTGTTCATCCACTTTATTAAACCTTGCCTGGTGTGGCCATTTCTATTTGTTCGAGCCAATATGTAGTTTTTGAAGTCTAAATTTCTTCATTAATTCTGCGACAACAAAAGTGTTTAATCACTCAGCCTAAGGCAAATTTAGAGCTTTAACTTCAAAAAACTGTCACTGAGTTGTCACATTTTGTTCGTCATTTTTATGTTTTTTTGTCATTAAGTTTCGTCAGGCTAGACCAGTTAATGGCGCCGCTGTGTGCGGCATTCTTATGGTCTCAGGGACGAGTAATATGAACCCCAGAAATTTTATGTTAGTGGGCCTATGTGCCTTAGGTACTAGCGCGCAAGCGAATGTACTCATTAGTGAATATATAGAAGGTAGTAGCTTTAACAAGGCAATTGAAATTGCGAACTATGGTGATCAAACGGTCGATCTAAGCGCTGGTGATTATCAGCTGCGCTTGTTTTCCAACGGAGCAAGCACCGCCACCAATACCCAAGCGTTAAGTGGCAGTTTAGCGCCAGGCGAAACCTTAGTATTTGTGAACAGCAATGCGGTGATTGGCAATAACGACAATGCTCTAGTTCCCCCTGGTGTGGGCATTGAGTCAAGCGTGGTTAACTTTAATGGTGATGATGCAATAGCTCTGTTTGCCAACGATGTATTGCTTGATCGTGTTGGTCAAATTGGCGTGCGTCAAACTTGGACCGATGGCGGTGCTTCAACGCAAAATCAAACCTTGCGTCGCCTTGATGAAAGCAGCCCTGATAACGACAACAGCCAAGAATTTGTGATTTCTTCTCGTTGGTTCAACTACGCAACAAACACCGTCGATGGCCTAGGCTGTATTGGCCAAGATGCTTGTGACAATGATGGCGGGCCAATTGAGCCTCCAATCTCAGAAATTGGTCAATGTGGTGATACAAGCACTGCGATTAATAGCATTCGTTCTGCCAGTTTATTAGACCAAGAAGTGGTGGTTGAAGCTGTTGTCGTGGGTGACTTCCAAGGTGATGCTACTAACAATCAATTATCTGGCTTTTTTATACAGCATGCCGATGCTAACTGGGATGCAGACCCTCAAACTTCTGAAGGGATATTTGTTTACCACTATGCAGATGAGGTTTCGCTAGGCCAACGAGTACGCGTAAAAGCAACTGTAGCCACTTATAGCGGCGGTAATCAGCTTAAAGATGTAAGCGGCTTAATTGTGTGTGGCGAAGAAGCGCTGCCTAGCGCAACCAGTCTAAACCTACCCTTGGTGGATGCGGATCTTTATCACCTAGAAGGCATGCGTGTGGTGTTGCCACAAACCTTACACGCCACGCCTGCCTACACCTTTAATCGCTATGGCGAAACGGTGTTGTCCTTAGGTAAGCGCTTTAAGTCTACCCAGGTTTACCCAGCCAATACGCCAGAAGCCGAAGCTTTAGCCCTAGCTAACCAGCTTAACCGATTGGTATTGGATGATGGTTTAAGTTCGCAAAATCCCGATGATATAGCCTACTTCCCTAACTTCTCGGCCTTAAACAGCCTGCGCGCTGGTTCGCAAGTGAGCAATGTTGAAGGCGTTATTAATTACAGCTTCGGCCAGTTTCGGGTGCAGCCTACGGTAGTACCTAACTTTATCGATGCGAATCCAAGAACCACCGAGCCAGAACTAGACGAGCTGGGCAACTTAACTGTTGCAAGCTTTAACGTGCTTAACTTTTTCACTGATTTAGACATCGACAATGCGACTGATTTTCGTGGGGCGGATACTGCTGAAGAATATGAACGTCAGCGGGCTAAATTGGTGTCGGCTTTGGTTGCTATGAATGCCAATGTAGTAGGCTTGATGGAGCTGCAAAATAACGGTTTTGATGAGGCTAGCGCAATTCAAAACTTAGTTGATGCGGTTAATGTTCAGCTGCCCGAGCAGCAACATTACGCCGTAGTGAAGCCTTTAAGTGAACGTATTGGTAACGATATGATCACGGTAGGTTTAATCTACCAGCCAAGTGTTGTGCAGGTTTATGGTGATGCGCAGCTAATTAATGCTTATCCCTTTGACGACGTTACTGCTAAGCACCGTGTTCCTTTAGTGCAGCAATTTAGCATGGTAGATGGCGGCGAGCGTTTTTATGTTGCAGTTAACCACTTTAAGTCTAAAGGCAGTAGCTGTAATGCCTTAGGCGACCCAGACATGGGAGATGGACAGGGCAATTGTAATGGTCAACGCACTTTAGCGGCGCAAACACTGAGCCAGTTTTTTGCCGAAAAACAACAGGTATTGTTGTTGGGAGACTTTAACGCGTATGCCAAAGAAGACCCAATGTTAGCCTTTGAAACGGCTGGCTTTACTAACCTAGTACCACTGTTCGAAGCAAACAGTTACTCCTACTACTACGATGAAGAAGCAGGTAGTTTAGACCACGCCTTGGCCGATTCAGCCTTAGCATCGCGAGTGCTAGATGCCACCGATTGGCATATTAATGCCGACGAACCAACCGGTTTAGATTACAACACCGAGTATAAGTCTGACGCGCAAATTACTAACTTTTATGCGCCACATGCTTATCGCGCATCGGATCATGATCCCGTCATCATTGCTTTAGATATGCGCAGTGCGGGCACTATTAGCACCGCGACTGAACTCACCATTGCCGAAGGCAGTAATGGCTCGTTAACGATAGAGCGTTTAGCCGGTGATTTTGGCGATGTAGTGCTTAAGTACCAAGTAGTTGCGGGTTCAGCCGATGAGCAAGATTTAGCATTGCTAAGTGGCGAACTAACTTGGCTTGACGGTGATATGAGCAGCCGAGAGCTAAATATTGCTGCGTACTCCGATGAGCTTTTAGAGGGAACAGAGCGCGCCTATTTGCAGTTAAGCATAGAGCAAGGTGCGGCCAGTTTAGCCTTGCCGCAAGTTGAGCTGATTATTGAAGACAACACGCCATTAAGTGTAGCCATGCAGTTTGAGCAAATTAACGTTGCTGAGTCTGCTGGCAACATTACCATCCCACTGGTGTTAAATGGTGAAGCCAGCACTACTGTTAGTGCGTGGGTATTGGTATTGCCATCGTCTGCTAATTGGTTTGACTACCGCGCGCCGTTTTTCCAACGTGTACAATGGAGTGAAGGTGAAAGTGGCGTTAAAACGGTGAGCGCAAAAATCGTTGATGATAAGCGCAAAGAAGGTGACGAACGCTTTAAGGTTTACTTGTTCTCGGCTCGTCCTGCCCAACTAGGTAACATTACCAGCACTTGGGTAAACATTGGCGACAACGATTAAACAGCCAACATTGTAATAGAAAAGGCGAGCTGCATGGCTCGCCTTTTTTGTTTTTATACTTAACCTGAACTCGGGATAAGGAAGTGGCGATAACTCTGCTAGCCAGTACTTAATCTAGCTTCATGTTTCTGGTGAGATAGTTTTACTTAGTTCAAGACGAAGCTGCGCGCCAATAGCTAGTCTATTGCAAGTAGCTTCAACACCGAAATAAGTAAAAATAGCCGCTAGAAACCAGTTTATTATCCTGAGCTCAGGTTACTTACTTTTTGCTGGCAACAATGGCGTAAACTAGTGGCGAGTTATAGTGCTCGTGTTCATAAACAAACTCGCCGGCAGCGCGCTCGGTTAAATCTTCAAAACAGTTATATGGGCTGTAATCGTATTCGTTTAGCAACTCGATGTTTAAGCCAGCTTGAATCAGTGCATTTACTACATCAGACAAGGGATGACCCCAGGTTAGCATTGGGCTCTCTTCGCCATTGTCGTTTTCGGTATAAGTGCCTTCTTCATCTAAATCTGCTTCATCACGGTGAAAGTAACCATAGCCACTGACTAAATCATGAACCGGATGAAACTCAGCTAAACAAAGCTTGCCGCCGGGTTTTAAGCTGTTTGCAATTACTTGAGCCCAGCGAGTGATGTCGGGTAGCCAACATAGCGCGCCGTAAGATACAAATACCCAGTCATAAGTGGTTTGATTAATGTCGCCAAAAGCATATACATCGCTACAAATAAACTCGGCCTTTAAGCCTGTTTTTTCTGCCAGTTCTTCAGCGCGCTTAATCGCCTCACTAGAAAGATCAACAGCGGTAACCTCGGCGCCCAAGCGCGCCCAAGATAAGCTGTCTAAGCCAAAATGGCATTGCAGGTGTAACAGCTTTTTACCATTAACATCGCCCATGAGCTCGCGCTCTATAGACTTGAGCGAACTGTTCCCAGCGAGAAATCCATTTACATCATAAAAATCAGAATCTACGTGAAGCTCGGTACGTTTGTCCCAAGCGGCTTTGTTTAGCGCTAAATAGTCCATGTTGGCCACTGCTCAATTATCATTACTAGGCTAAAAGTTTACCGCAAAGCGTGTGCTTAAAGCAGTACTCGCTGACAAAACTAGACGTTTTAGTGGCTGCTTTGGTGCTCGCGGTGTTTTAGCAACATGTCTTCCAGCAATATTAAACCTAAACATACGCCGTTGGGGCCGGTTACTGCTACTACGGTGTAGGGTTGATTAACAAATTGTTCAAACAGTTGATCGAATGAAGTCTCTAAACTTACTTGCAGAAAATCTTTACTCATTACCTGATGGACGCGTTTATTTAAGGTCATTAAGTCGCGGTTTTGTTCACCTTTGGTATTGAGGTATGGGCTAATGGCGGCGCTTACATCGCTTTGTTGCAGCACGCCTAAACAGTGGCTTTGTTCGATCACCAATAAATGTCTGGTTTGATGCCGTTCAAATTTTTCTAGCGCCACGCTGAGCTTTTGGTCGGGGCCAATTTTGGGAAAGTCACGACGCATTATGGTTTGCGCATTCACAATATTGTCGTGATACAAATGCTGTGACAGCGGCATATAAACCGGGTCGTTATGGCAGCTTAAGGTTTGCTCTAGGCTACGTGGTTTACTAAAAATATAACCTTGCAGCATATCGACATTTAACTTGGATAATAGGTAAAGCTCTTGTTGGGTTTCTACGCCTTCGGCGATCACCTTGCCTCCCATTTTGTGGGTAAGCTTGCACAGCATGTCGATCATCGAAAATTCGTTAGATTCCTCGGTTAAACCAGAAACAAACGAGCGATCAATTTTCACAATGTTTACCGGAATTTGCCGCAGATAAGAGAACGACGAATAGCCTGTTCCAAAATCATCTAAGGCAATGGCAATGTTATGTGCTTTAAGCTTATCTAACCATTCAGAGTGGTAATAAGAGTCGTCAAAATAAGCCGATTCGGTAAGCTCTAAAGTGATTAGGCTTAAATCAATATCACTGGCTTCAAAAATATTTAAGGTATCTGCCAAGCAACAATGGGAAACCCTATCATTAACTACCGAGCGATTAATCGACATGCCAATGTTGTTGTCGTGGTAGTGGCGTTGCAGCAGTGGTAAATCGTGTAAGGCTTGTTTGGTAACCGCGGCGTCTATTTGATCAATCCAGTTATATTCTTCCGCTATTTCAATTAGCTCTTGCACACTGTAGGGGAGTTTGGTGTCTAACTTAACTCGGCATAGCGCTTCAAATTTAACTATTTTTAGCTCGGGTAATGCAACAATGGGTTGGTAATAGGCTTCTACTTGATTAGCCGCTAGGGCTTGTCTTAGTAGGGTGGCTAAGGTGGCTTTTCGGTTAAAGCGCTTAGATAAGCGCCGGTCATAATAATACAAGGAAGAATCGTTGCCTTGGCTGTTAGCAATTAGCGCTTGGCTAGCATGTGCCAACATCTGCGAAGGCGAAGACGCATCTATCTGTAACACCGAGGCTCCGCCATGTACGGTAGCCGACAGGCCAATATCTTCATAACTGTTGTGGCCTTCTAGCGCAGCGAGGGCGCTTTTTAAGGTTTGTTCAATGTCTTCCATTTGCTTGGGTACAACCCAATAAGCCGCAAACATTTTTTCATTAAGTATGCCTAAATGGCCACGCTGGCTTAGCTGACTAAAGCGCTGTGCCACCAACCATTGGCGGGTTATTGTGCTGGTGGCTTGTGCAAGGCTAACGCTAAATACTAAGCCAACTATGGTGACCTCGTTGCTAAGTTGCTTGTAGTCGGCATTTAGCTTTTTGTTAAATGCGTTTTTGTCTGGAACATGCACTTTTGAGTTGGCGTTGGGATCGTCTTCGTCCCATAAATCGGTAGAGGTATCTAAGCGGTGGCTAGATGAGACATAAACATGGTCTTCATTAGGTAAATCAATACGTTGAATGCGCGCTTCGTGAGCGTATACCTCACCTTGTTTGGTTTTTGCTAATAGCTCGCCGGTCCAAATTTTTTTCTCGTCTACGTGGCCCCACAGTTTTTGATAAAACGGTTTGGTATAGCGGCCACTTTTAAGTATCGATGCGGGTTGGCCCAACAATTCATGTTCTGGGTAGCCAGTGTTATTACACATTGCCTCGTTCACCATCAATATGGTGTGATTGATATCGGCAATCATTAAGCCTTCATGAGCTTGAGCAAAAACCCGTTTTAAAAATGCGAGTTCCTGCTGTTTGGTAAGAAAGTACTGTTTTAACTCAATGGTACCAGTAATCACTTTGTCATTTTTGGGTAGGGGATTGATTACAATCTCAGCAATATAGCGATGTTGGTAGGCATTTAATATAGCGGTTTGAATAATTGGCTTACCCGTATCGATAACTTGGCGAATATGCTTTTTAAGTAAAGATAATTGGGTTTTCTCAAAGGCTGCAAATAGCTGAGAAAGGGTGAGCACCGATTGGCTAGGGTAACCCAGCATCGCAATAAGTTGATGAGGGCAAGTAAAGTCGTTGTTTTGTAAATTAATAGACCAAGCCTGTGGTGCAAAATCTTTAACTTTTTGGAATGAAGATTCATCAACGACCATTATTCGCCCCTAGCGACTGGTTACTTGTCATTACCAACAACAATTAGATTACTCATTTAAACTTTAGCAAACACTGAGAAAGGCTACTGACAAATTACTACCTTATTTTTGATGCATTGCTTTAGCTCAATTTTTGAGCTTGATTACTCCCCAGGTGTTCATTCTCTCGCTTTAATAAGCTGTAAGCAATACTGATAGGTGCTGGTTAAAGCTTTTTTTGTTTTGCCGTTAATCTACACCCATCAACGCAACAGATACTGATTAAGAAAGGTGAACATTATGAACAAGACACTTATCGCACTTACTATCGCAGCTTCTACTTTCGGCATTATGCAAACTGCTAAGGCATGCACAACAGCTGCTTACCACAATGGCGAAGCACAAGTTACCATGCGCACCATGGACTGGAACGGTTACGACAACGCTACTGTAGTAGGCAAAGGTCGCGGCATAGAAAATAGCTACAGCAAAACCGACGGCGTAAGCAGCAAAGCAAAATATGCAGCCATTAAAATTGAATCATTTACTCATGGCACTGTTGCCGAAGGCATAAATGAAAAAGGCTTAGAAGCGCGCATCTTGTATTTAGGTACGGCAGCGGGAACGCAGTTTCAAGACGACACTGCCGAGGTGTCTAACGTCGATGCAGGGCAAGTACCAAACTATGTATTAGATAACTTTGCTACGGTAGCCGAAGCGCTAGAAGGTTTAAAAGCGGTAGAGGTAATTCCTACAGGCATTACCGGCATTCCAGGTCATGAAGACGAAGCTATTTACCCGCCAGTACATTTTCAATTGGTAGATGCATCGGGCGATGTGGCAGTTGTGGAATACATTGGCGGTGAAATGAAAGTGTATAACGAGCATGGTGCTAGCTATATGAGCAACGACCCAGCCTTTGATTTTCACTTAAACCTAGATAAAGAACAGGTAGAGCCTAATGCCACTATTCGTGCAGCCGACCGTCGCTTGCGCGCCAAACTAAGCACCGAAGATTTATACCAACGTAATGTTACCGATAGCCAGCAAGCGCTTATCTCAATGAAAGCCACCCAAGCGGCAGCGTTCTCTGGCTACAACCAGCAAGACCCATACGCCGATAACGCAACTTTCCCAACGCTTTGGACTGTATTCACCGACCGCACTAACAAAACCATGATGTTAGATCGCGCTCATACCTTTGCGGTAGAAAGCTACAGCTTTGATATGTTTGATACCGGTGTAGCCAAGCGAGTAGTGCTAGGTGAGAACCCAATGCCAAACGCAACTTTTACCAATAAATTAAGTAATTAAGTGTTGTGAAACAGGGTTTAACTTATAACGGGCTGCGGCCCGTTTTTTGTTGGTTTCGTTTGTCTACAAAGGGTGATGGTTTCGCCTTTCGGCTACTTCATTAAGCTTTGTTCAGCTAAAGCTTACGAAGCAAAAGAAAAGCTGCCCCGCATTATCTTATTTCCTCGTTACTCAGTGCCAAACGCGCCTGCGCAACTCGCTACGCTTAAACAGTGCTCGGCTTAATCGCTTGGCACTTGCGTGACTCGGCGATAATGAAGGGGAAGAGGCTTACATCAAGGAAAAACAAATCTATTGAGCTTTCTGTTATTAATTTAAAGGTTGTTAGCGTATGATTGTTCGCGGTTTTTTAGTGCTGCATGTCTAACTACACTCTATAGCCTTGACCTTGCAAGGTGGCACTAAAATATTTTTACACTCATGGATTGAGGAATAAACTAAAATGGAAAACGACGTTTCTGCTTCACCGCAGGCGATGGGTATCGCAGATGAAGCAATTGAAATAGCAATTTATTCGCCTACACAAGCTGCATGTGGGGCGCTATTGGGCGGCCCGATAGGCTTGATCTATTTCTTAATGGCTAACTTTGGCGCTCTTGAAAACGACAATGCTAGAAGAAAAACTTTGTATTCAGGCATCGTACTAATTATCGCTCAGTTGTTTTTACTTCCAATATTGCCGGAGAACTTTCCAAGTACGCCATTTGCCGTTGTATATATTATTACCGCTCGAATGATTGCAGAGAAATATCAGCTAACCAAGAGTGATATTGCAGACTCTGAGCAATATCGGTTTCATTCAAATTGGAAAGTGTTTGGTTTAAGTTTGTTGTGCCTTCTAGGGTCGATGGCTGTCATTATGATTCCATTAGCAGTGCTGGACATGCTCGGTGTAGTAGCGTTGTAAGCTTAAATAAGTTTAGGGTTTTCGTAGCTAGCGGCATACACGTAAACTCAGCAAATCAGGTCCTCTTTTTGCTGAGTTTGTCGGATGATAATTCAGCTAGTTTTCTTGATGATGACTAACTTGCTGTAGATAGAGTTTCGTTATCTTGTAGGCTTGAACAAATTGGAAGTTATGAATCAATATGAGTGAATTTACTGGAATGCAAAAAGGTTTTTATTTTCGAGTTGGCATCCTTGTCTTCCTTTGTGCTATTCACCTGTTCGTTGGTAATTCAGGCTCCTATGAAGGAGGTTTAGAGAAAGTTTCTATTACTTACTGGGTTTGCATGGTAGGGCTTGTATATTTTTGTTGGTATGTATTAACCCTTAAATGTGGAGATTGTGGAGAGCCTGTTATCTACAAAGCAGTAAATCCTGCGCAGTGGAGGTTGCCCTCTAACCATTGCAGTGAGTGCAAAAAAATTTTCGAGTGAGCCTTGGTCAATGACACAATTCTATTGGGGCAATATTCAACTTTATACTCTCTTCTGAGCATAATTAGAAAAAGTGTCGAACTTTACCCAGCAAATCGCCTCACGGCGTTTGATTTTTCCTTAGGCGTATCCCCGAGTTTGGGACGTTAATACTTCAGGAGAGTTTGTGCGAATAGCAGCCATATCAGATATTCACAGCAATGTTTATGCATTGGATGCTGTTTTAGCTGATATTCGAAAGCGGGGCGCAGATGTCGTTGTTAATCTCGGTGATATTCTCTATGGACCAATAGCTCCCAGATCTACCTTTGAGCTTCTTATGGAAAACGATCTTGTTACTGTACGTGGCAACCAAGATCGGCAGATATATGAAGCCAGCTCTGTTGAGATCGCATCAAACCCTACAATGCGGTTCATCCTTGCTGATCTTAATGTTGAGCCGCTTAAATGGATGAGGAATTTGCCTTTCAACCTGCAACTCAATGAGCATGTTTTTCTTTGTCATGGCGCGCCCAATGATGACTTAACTTTCCTTTTAGAGAACATTGATAGTGGTCGGGCAATTGTTCGTTCGGATAACGAAATAGTTAGCTTACTCGGCACCATTCAATCTGACGTTGTTATTTGTGGTCATACTCATACACCACGGGCCGTTAAAACCAGTACAAAACAGCTTATTGTAAACTCAGGGAGTGTTGGCCTACCTGCTTATACCGACGATGAACCGGTCGTTCATTCAATGGAAAGTTTCTCCCATCATGCGACTTATGCGATCGTTGAAAATAATAAAGAAGGCTGGTCGGTGCAGCACATAAAAGTTGATTACGCATATGATAAGGCGGCTCGTGAAGCCAAGAAAAGAAATAGGCTGGATTGGGTGCATTTCTTAACCACGGGACGGGGCTTATAACTCACAAGTTATAAACGCCCCAAGCATGCAAATGCATGCTTTTATCTTGTTTAACTCACTTGCCCCTCGCCACCTTTTGGCAGTGCCACACTAATCACACAGCATATCGCTAACATCGCAAAACTCACCCATAAACAGGCAGCAAGTCCGGCCATTTGAAATACTACGCCCGACAGCACTGTACCCACTAATCTGCCCATGGCATTGGCCATGTAGTAAAAGCCTACATCCATGGATACGCCATCTTCGCTGGCGTAACTCACCACTAAGTAAGAGTGCAGTGAGGAGTTAATGGCAAAGGCGATGCCAAATAGCATTAAACCGACGATTATGGTGGCCTGTGGTTGCCAGCCAAGTTGCACTAAGTAGGCGAGGATGCCGGTAATAATGCTAAGCAATAATGCCCAGAGTAAGGCTGCGCCTCGTCCTGGCACTTTGCCCGATTGGCTGCCGGTGATTTTGGGAGCCAAGCCTTGCACTACGCCATAGGCGATGACCCATGCGGCCATAAAGGTGCCGGTTTCGATGTGCGACCAGTTTAAGCTGGCACCTAAATACACTGGCAGGGCAACGACAAACCATACGTCGCGGGCAGCAAACAAGAATAAACGGGCTGCTGCCAAAATATTGATTTGTGGGCTTTTAGAAAATATTTGCGAGAACTTAGGTTTGCTCTTGGCTTTGCCCAAGTCTTTTTCTAGCAGTTTTAAGCTTAATAGCAGCACCACAAACAATACCGCCGCCATAGCCAGCATCGATAGCTGAAAGCCAATTAAGTTAAGCAGCGCACCACCTAGAAAAAAGCCAAAGCCTTTTAGGGCGTTTTTTGAGCCAGTAAGAATGGCCACCCACTTGTACAGGCTATGTTGTTGGTCACCGCTCACTAAGCCCTTAATGGAGCTTTTAGCGCTCATTTTATTTAGATCTTTAGCTATGCCCGACAAGGCTTGTGCCGCCATAACTAAGGGAATAGATAAAAACTCAGAGGGCAAACCCAATGCCAACAAGGCAACAATTTGCATTGCCAAGCCAATGTTCATGGTGTGGTTAAGGCCAATCCGCGCCCCTAACCAGCCACCAATTAAATTGGTCACTACCCCAAAAAACTCGTAAAACAAGAACAGCATGGCAATCGCAATCGCCGAATAACCTAGCTGGTGAAAATACAGCACTACCAACATGCGCAATGCACCGTCGGTAATGGTGAAGTTCCAATAGTTAAAAGTAACTAATAGGTATTGTTTAAGTTGTTGAGGTAGTGCTTTTATCATGTTTGTCTAGGGCCTGTTGATCTTTGGAGTTGAAATCTTGTTCGCTTATCTGAACCCTTCGGGCAGCATTTATTAGCCATTTATTCAGCGTTAGCGAGTGATTATTAAGCCCACTTAAATTCACACTCACTGCCTTGCCTAAATAGCGAATAAATTGCTGCAAAAAACATCAGCAAGGTTCAACAGGTCCTAGCCTTTATCTGCTAAACCAACTTTGCGAATAAGCTCGCTGGTGCGGGTTGCATAGCCCATTTCGTTGTCGTACCAGGCGTACACTTTAAGCATGCGTTTGCCCACCATCATGGTGGATTGTGCATCTACAATGCTAGAGCGTTGGTCACCTTTGTAGTCAATAGAAACTAGCGGTTTTTCTTCGTAACCCAAAATGCCTTTTAGCTCGCCTTCGGCTGCTTGTTTAAATAAGCTGTTTACTTCTTCAGCGCTAGTATCACGCTCTAGAGTGAATACCATGTCGGTAAGAGACGCATTGGCTAAGGGTACGCGTACAGCGTGGCCGTTTAGCTTGCCGTCTAGCTCTGGGAAAATATCGCAAATTGCTTTAGCACTGCCAGTAGTAGTAGGTATTAACGACATGCCACAAGCACGGGCGCGGCGTAAGTCTTTATGCGGTGCATCCAAAATGGTTTGGGTATTGGTTAAATCATGGATGGTGGTCATGCAGCCAGACTCAATGCCCAAGTGCTGTTGAATCACCTTAATTACTGGCGCCAAACAGTTGGTGGTACAAGATGCGGCGGTAACAATTTGGTGCTGGCTAGCATCAAAAATATCGTCGTTCACACCCACAACAATGTTGGCTACACCGTTTTCTTTAACCGGCGCAGATACCACAACACGTTTCACGCCTTGGGCTAGGTAAGGTGCTAATTTGGCTTTAGAGCGGTGAACACCGGTAGACTCTAGTACCACATCACAGCCCGACCAATCTACTTTGCTTAAGTCTTTTTCTTGGTAGCACTTAATGGTTTTGTTGTTGATAACAATGCCATCGGCGTTGTGCTCAACACCGTGGTGCCAGCGCCCCTGTACAGAATCAAACTCGAGCAAGTGGCCTAGTGTTTCGGCATTGCCTGCCACATCGTTAATCATTACAAACTCTAACTCTGGCCAGTCGTAAGCTGCGCGCAGGGCAAGGCGGCCAATACGGCCAAAGCCGTTAATTCCTACTTTAATGGTCATTACTAAGTCTCTTATTTGGCAAATTGTTGAAAGTAAGTTTGTTGAGCAGGCACGCTGAATGCGTTAGGGCGCACTGCTTTAATTTTTGCGATGGCATCGTCTAGATCAAAACCTAGCGCTAGCATAATGCGAGCAGCTAGCAAGCCAGTACGGCCGCTGCCACCTTTACAATGAATGGTTAAGTTCATGCCATTGTTTAGTAGCTGTAAAAAACGCGGCAGCACGCTTTGAAATTGCTCTTCCCAAGCTTCGTCTGGCACAGTGTCGTCTGCTAAAGGCAGGTGGAACCACTGCATGTCGTGGGTGACAGAAGTTTTCGGTAAATCACTTAGGTCGTTATCGGCCAGTTCTTGCTCGGTCATTAAGGTGATGAGTGCCGGGCTATTTTTGTAGCAAAGCTGTTGTAGTGAGGTAGAGAGATCTACCCCTTTAGTTCCTGGGCAAGGAGTTAACAGTAGTTGCGCTGTGTCACTAACATCAACGGCAAAAATAGGATGTGAAGACATAAAAGTACCTTAATCTTGATTAACTAATTGGGGATTAGCCTGCTGCCTAATGCGTGCTAGCGGCTGGTTTATATAACTGGGGTTGGCTACTCGCGTAGTTGATAGCGTTTGCGCCACCCATTCTGGTAATAAGGGATTTAGGTGATAAAACACCTGCTGGCCTTGGCGCGTGGTAGACAGCAACTGACATTCGCGCAGTAAGGCTAGGTGGCGCGATACCTTTGGTTGACTTACTTCTAGAGCAGTACAAAGCTGATTAACGCTCAAGCGCTGCTCATCTTCTATCAGCATCAAAATTTGTAAGCGAGTATTGTCGCTAAACTGCTTAAATACATCGATAGCTTCGATTTGCAGTGCGGCTTGTGGGTTGTGATTAAAACGCACAAATTCGGCTAAACGTAGTTCTAACTCGCTAAATACCTGTTCGAATAAGGCCATGCCTTGTTCGCTAGCGGGATCGGGCAAATTCCAATGCAAAATCGCTTCGCCATTTGGCAGTAAGGCGCATTCTTGTTTAGCGCTGTCACACAAAGTAATGATGAAGTTAAATAAAGCAGGGCGCTGAGTTTGTTGTTGAATATCTTGCTCAAGCTCTGTAATGGTTTTGCTGCGTAGGCCGCTGCTAGATAGACCTTGAGCCTGTAAATGTTTAATGGTGCGAGGGTCGATACCCTTAGGCTGAGTGCCCGCACTATAAGCCACAAAGTGCTCGGCGTAACGCTGGTTAACCAAGGCTTCGGCTAACTGAGAGCGAGCAGCATTTGCGGTACATAAAAACAACACAGATAACATTGTAGTAACCAAATATATGTAAAAACATATATACGATATTTCATATATTTGGTTTGGGCAAGTAAATTTTTCATCATGAGAAAAATTTAGTTTAACTGACAAATTAATACGGTGTTTTACAAGGGATTTGCTAAGTTTTAAGAACTAGCTAAATTTGGCTAAGGCTGACACAACATATCGGGTTTAAATGGGAAGGAGTTTTTATGTTAGGTGAAGATCATTCTTTGGCAAAAGAGTTTCCAGAACTGTTAGATAAGATTACTGCCTTAACGGGCAGCGATGAGAAGTTTGCCGCAGACACTAAGCGCTACAATGCCTTAGATAAAGAGATTCGTGTGTTGGAGCTGCGTGGCGGCCCAATAGATGACGAGGCGATGCACCAGTTAAAACATGATAGGGCAGAGCTTAAAGACTCCCTGTATCACCGCCTTAAGTAAGCAGGTTCTAGTTTGTCTCACACCAACTTTTTCGTTGAAATTTAGAAGGCCGCTTTCGCGGCCTTTTTTGCTATTTAGTCAAGTAAACCCACTAAGCGCTTGGCTTGCTCCGATTTTAGCGAGAAGTCGCTGCCCGCAAATTGTTGTCCTTCTGGCCCACACAAAAACGCGACTGCTTTGGCAGCCCACTGGGCTGGAATATGGCTATTCCAATCGAGTTTACTTACAGCGTTAATTTGTGAATCACGGATGCTTGCCATCATGGCGGTAGCCACTGTACCAGGTGACAAACCTACTATACGGATGTGGTGTTCTGCTACTTCTAGTTGTGCCACTTCGGTGAGTTTTTGACAGGCGGCTTTGCTCGAGCAGTAGTGGCTCCAGCCCCAGAGGGCGCTATTTGCTGCGCCAGAACTAAGATTAACAATGACTCCAGATTTAGCCTTAATCATGTGTGGCAATACTGCTCGCATGCCGTGATAAACCCCTTTGTAGTTTATGTCGGCTGCTAAGCCCCATAAACTAGGATCGCTTTCTACTAGTGTTGTTAAAGGCTCTATCACCCCGGCATTGTTAATTAGAAAGTCGATTTGTCCATGCAGTGACAAACAGTAGTCGACCGCATTAAGCACCGAGCTATATTGGCTTACATCGCAGGCGATGGCGTCGGCAATTTCGCCCTGTTGCTTAATGAGTAGCGCTTGTTTTCCGATTTCTTGCTCATTGCGTGCTGCCAGCACCACTTTGGCACCAAGGCTTGCGAGTACTTGTGCTGTTGCTAGGCCTATGCCACGGCTCGCACCCATGATGAGGGCGGTTTTTCCTGAAAAGTGTGTAGTGTTTTGCATCAACTAATCTCCATAAGCTTCTAGTTAGTGAGATTAAGTTGATCTAAATGCACAATAAACTAGGCTGTATGCAAATCATTAATGCGGATTTTGCACCAATGGACATTGCTAAGCTGAAGATTTTTGTGGCGGTTTATCGGGCTAGAAGCTTTGCTGAAGTGGCAAAGCAGCGCAATGTAGCAGCGTCTTCTATTTCTCGCACTATTGCCGGTTTAGAAGAGGAATTGGGCTTGCGTTTGTTCCAACGAACCACTCGAACACTTAATCCAACCCAAGCTGCCGAGCGCTATTACTTGCGTATGGAACCTTTGTTAGAAGAGTTTGATTTAGCTCAGCAAGAGGCCTTAGGCGAAACTTTGCAGCCCTCGGGGTTACTGCGAGTGAGCGCATCCAGCTCCTTTGGCCAATTGGTATTAGCACCTCTATTGGCTAAGTTTCAGCAAGCCTATCCCAAGATACAATTGGAGTTGGATTTGTCCGACTCTAGAGTTGACCTTATTGCTCAGCAATTCGATCTGGTGTTGCGCCACGGGGTACTTAACGACAGTAGCTTGGTGGCTCGTAAACTACTGGATGTGAATTATTTACTGGTGGCGAGTTCGGCTTACCTCAAGCGGAGCGCTAAGATTCAACAACCTTTCGATGTTACTGACCATAACCTTATAGGTTTTACTTATCGCGAGCTAAATAAGCAGTGGTTATTTAGCCGAGGTAAAACTAGCCAAAAGATTGCAATCACCCCTTCGCTTAGTTTATCGAGTGCCGCCGCAATTAAAGAGTGTGTGAACCATGACATGGGCTTAGCGTTGTTGGCCGATTGGACGGTTCGCGAGGATCTTAAGTCTGGCAAATTAGTTCAGGTACTTAGCGATTGGCAAGTGACAGGAGCGAATAGCGATAGTGCAATATGGTTGCTTTATCCATCTCGTGCTTTTATGCCAAACAAGGTGGCGGTATTTAGTCAGTTTTTGCTTGATAACTTGCAATCAGTTTGAGTTAAGTATTCGCGCTTAGATAAATTCTAAGTTTTCCTTCGTGTTCAGCCGCTTGCTTGGTTATATTAGCCAGCAAATAAGTAAGAGATTCAAACATGGCTAAAAAGTACTACGTGGTATGGCAAGGGCGAGACACCGGCATTTTTAACGATTGGCCCACTTGTAAGCGCAGCATTGATAAGTTTGCTGGCGCGCGTTACAAGTCTTTCCCCACTTTAGCAGAGGCTGAAGCTGCTTTTGGCGGTAAGGCCAATGCTAGCGTAAAAGCCTCTGGTGCTGCGCCTGCACGTAAACGAGCGTCGGGGCAAACGGTGAAAACTTATACTGCTGCGGAGATCAATAAATTAGCCGCAGAAGTGAAAATTTATACCGACGGTGGCTGCGAGCCAAACCCAGGAGAGGCTGGCTCGGGCTTAGCCTTGTATCGCAACGAAGAGTTGGCCGAGCTTTGGTATGGCTTATATAACCCCATGGGCACTAACAATACCGCAGAGTTAAATGCCCTTAATCAAGCAATGATTATGGCCCAGCAAGAGCTGGATAAAGGTTTGCGAGTGGCGATTTTGTGTGACTCAAAATACTCCATTCAATGCATTACTCAATGGGCAGCAGGCTGGAAGAAAAAAGGCTGGAAAAAAGCCAGTGGTGAAATTAAGAATCTGCAGTTGATTCAGGAAATGTTTGAACGCTACCAACAGCTTAAAGACAAACTGCAAATATTGCATGTAAATGGCCATGTTGGGGTAGAGGGCAACGAGCTAGCTGATCGGATGTCGATAGTGGCCATTGCCGAGAAGAAACAAGCTTTTGTTGCTTACAGCAAGGCCTTAAATATTCCCGCTATTTTGGCGCTACGGGCAGGTTAGTAAATGGAAAATCAAACCGCAGAAAATAGCCCAAGTGAACAGCGCTTAATAAAATTGTCTGATATGGCGAACGCTGCTCATTTAAGAATTCAGCAAGATTTTGCGCAAATCGATCCGGTGATAGGCATTAGTCGTAACATGCGTAAAAATGGCGTGCCGGCTGATGTGATGACCATCGATTGCTTAAAAACCAGCAAGCGAATTATTGTGATTTTACATGATCAAAATCCAGAGCAAGTGCTGTATAAATTTGCTTTTAAAGAGCAAGACCCCGCGGGTGATTTTAGCCAAATCGCTTTTGCCGAGTTTAACCAACAAGTACTTTACGATTGGATAAAATCTTACTTTTCTCCAGCTGTAAACTAAGCATAGAAACCAGAGCTAAGGCTCTGGTGTTGTGTTTTATATCTTGTTAGCCATTGTTGTAATAAAGGCGGTTGGTTTAATTGCTTCCCATTTCGCGCTTTGCATCTGCTTATTTAAGAATTGAGGTTTAAACAGCTGGAAAGAGATGCTTGCTGCTATTCCAATAAAGCCCAATTTCGGGACATCTTGCACCATGCTTGTGCGCCATTTTGTTTCAGCATTCAAAATTCGGCTTTTTCTGCCAATTTATCGATTTTTTATACTCCTTAAGTAATAGGTTTTTGCGGGATTTTATTGGTTCGCCTTTTGCTTTGTATCTAAGCATAAATGCGGGCAATAAAAGCCCAGCAAAGAATAAGGTGAGGAGTTTACGTGGTGTCTCAACAACAATGGATTAAGACCACCTGCCCATATTGTGGAACGGGCTGTGGCGTTGAAGCAAAAGTAGCAAGTAATGGAGCGGTAGAAGTGCGCGGTGATGCGAGCCATCCGGCCAACCGAGGCTTGTTATGTTCTAAAGGCTCAGCGCTGGGTGAAACGGTGATTAAACAAGGCCGTTTAGAGCATGCCTATATTAAAGGCCATCAAGAATCTTTAGATAAAGCATTAAGTTATGTAGCCTCTCGCTTCAGCCAAACCATTGCTGAACATGGCCCAGAATCGGTAGCATTTTATGTTTCGGGCCAACTGTTAACTGAAGACTACTACGTTGCTAATAAACTGATTAAAGGCTTTATTGGTTGTTCAAACATCGATTCGAATTCTCGTTTATGTATGTCGTCTGCGGTTGCTGGGCATAAACGCGCCTTTGGTGAAGACATTGTACCGGGTAGCTATGAAGATTTAGAACATGCCCAGCTGGTGACCTTGGTTGGGTCTAACCTGGCGTGGTGTCACCCAATTGTTTACCAACGTTTAAAGCGCGCTAAGCAAGCTAATCCAAACTTAAAAGTTGTAGTGATTGACCCACGTAGAACCGATAGCTGCGACATTGCAGATTTACACCTGCCACTAAATGGCGGTAGCGATGTAGCCTTATTTAACGGTTTATTAGCTTATCTAAGTGAGCATGGAAAATTAGATAGTGATTACATCGCCCAGTTTACCGAGGGCTTTGAAGCTGCAGTGACAAGTGCTGTAGAAGACGCTGGTGATCTAGCTGCCTTAGCCAAAACCTGTGGCTTAGAGCCTGAAGCGCTACTTCGTTTCTTCCAGTTGTTTGCTAATAATGAGCGTTGTGTGACCGTGTTTAGCCAAGGCGTAAATCAAAGTAGCCAAGGTGTAGACAAGGTTAATGCGATTATTAACAGCCACTTAGCTACAGGTAAGTTAGGTAAGCTTGGTGCTAGCGCATTTTCTATTACCGGTCAGCCTAATGCTATGGGCGGGCGCGAAGTGGGCGCTTTATCTAACCTATTAGCCGGCCACTTAGACTACAAACCGGAGCATTTAGAAGCCTTAGCGGGCTTTTGGAATACTTCTAACTTAAGCCAAAAGCCTGGCCATAAAGCCGTTGATTTGTTTGATAAAGTTGCCAAAGGCGAGATTAAAGCTATTTGGATTATGGGCACGAACCCGGCGGTGAGTTTGCCTGAGTCTGCAAAAATACGCGAAGCGTTGTTGTCTTGCCCAATGGTAGTGGTGTCAGACTGTATTGCCGAAACCGATACAACCCGTTATGCCGATGTACTGTTACCGGCCGCTGGCTGGGGAGAGCGTGATGGCACAGTGACTAACTCGGAGCGAATGTTGTCTCGCCAGCGCGCCTTTGTAGAGGCGCAAGGTGATACTAAACCTGATTGGTATTTATTAAGCCAAGTAGCGCAAAAAATGGGGTTTGCTGAAGCATTTTCTTACACCAGCTCTGCCGATATATTTAGTGAGCACGCAGCATTATCTGGCCTGTTAGCAGAAAGTGGTGAGCGTTTATTCAACATTAGTGAGTTGTCGGGCAAAGACCAGCAAGCCTTTGATGCCATTGAGCCGCAGCGTTGGCCTGTAAGCAAACAGGGTAGCGATAATCGTAGTTTGTTCAGTGATGGTCGTTTCTCTACCGCCTCTGGTAAGGCACAACTTATTGCGGTGACAAACCAAGCAACCCAGCAAGTGACTAGCGATGCTTTTCCTTTGGTATTAAACACTGGCCGTATGCGAGATCAGTGGCACACCATGACACGCACCGGTTTGGCTGCACAGTTAACAAGTCATAGTTCAGAGCCTTTGTTGGAAGTGAATCCACAAGATGCAGCTAACCAAGGTTTGTGTGATAACAGCATAGTGAGCTTATCTAGCAATGTTGGTCAGCTAAAAGTGCGAATTCAAGTAAGTGAAGGGCAAAAGTCCGGCCACGTATTTATGCCTATTCATTGGACCGAACAATATTCAAGTGATGGCTTAGTGAGCCAATTGGTTGATAGCTCTGTGGATCCTCTTTCTGGTCAGCCTGAGTCAAAGTATACGCCAGTTAAATTGGCGGCTTGGGAATATGCCAGTGAGGCGGTTTTGCTCACAGCTAAGCCTTTAACAAAAGCGCAATGCCAAGCCTTACCTGCGGATTATTGGGTGAAACAAGGTTTGGCCGATGGCTTTTTATATCGCTTGGCAGATGGCAGTAGCCCAGTTGAACTAGCAGCCAAGTTAAAGGGCTTTTTAATGTCGCAAACCAAGCTGCAAAGCTTAGATTTTGCGGACCCTATCAAACAGAACTTCCGCAGCGCTTTGGTGATTGAGGGCGAGCTGTTCTCTAGCTTTAGCGTGGCGGCTAAAGGCGAGCTTAATGCAAGCTCTTGGTTGGAGTCGTTGTTGCAGCAACCAATGTCCGACAACATTCGCCGTGGCGTGCTGGCTGGCACCAGCCCAGCTCCTGATCTAGGTAAAATAGTCTGTTCTTGTCATCAGGTTCGGGAGCAGACCATTAGTGATGTGATTAGCGAACATGCTTGCGAAAGTGCAGAACAGGTTGGCAAGCACTGTAAAGCCGGAACCAACTGTGGATCTTGTGTTCCTGAGATAAAACGAATGATTAAAACTGTAACCATAGAGTAGCTAAGGTTTTTATGGCGTACTTTGTGCGTTAAGCTAGTGATTAATTTTAGGCTATGTACTGGTAGTATTGATATGGACAACACAAGCGTTGACTAAGAACCCTTCAAAAGTGGTGAGCTTAAATCAAGCTTTATTGGCAGCTAAGCGGACACAACTCAACCCGCTTAGCTACTTTCCACATTATCAACCGATTGTTTATTTACCTACTGGGGAAATAGCCGGTTACGAAGCTTTGGCGCGCCGAAATAATCCCGCTGGAGAGCCTACCAGCGCAGGAGAGCTGTTTGCCGATCATCAGTATTCTTTGAGCAATCGTCGCCAAGTAGATCGCTATGTTAGACAGCAGGCTTTAGAGCAGTTTGCAAAATCTCAGCAAGAGGGTTTTCTTACCTTAAACATTGTGCCCGACTGGGTCGACATGCTACCTGAAGATATTTGCACCCCCACCATTTCGATGATCGAAAAAATAGGCATTGACCCTAGCAGGGTAGTGATGGAAATCACCGAGGCTAGCGGCAATATTGATAATTTGCAGCGAGTGGTGAAAGAGTACCATCAAGCTGGCTTAAAAGTGGCGATTGACGACTTTGGCGCTGGGGCTTCACAAATCGATCGAATTATCGCACTCGAACCCGATATCATTAAGTTAGATATGCGTTTGTTTAAAGACGCCACCAAAGGAGGCTTGCCCGCAGATGTGGTGTTGTCCATTTCTGAACTGGTACAGCGTGCCGGCTGTGAACTGATTTGTGAAGGCGTGGAAACCGAGCAGGAATTTCACTTTGGTGTAGAGTGCGGAGCGCGATACATGCAGGGCTGGTTGTTTTATAAAGCCGAGAAGGAGTTTCTATCTGCCCAATCTAGCCAAGCTAAAGTTAAAACCCTATTAGCCAGTTATTTAAAGCGTAAGAGTCAGCGCTCTTTAGCAACGGTAAAACACAATGTTTCGGTAAAAACCACGGTGCTGGCACTTAAACACCAATTGCAAAATGGCGGCAATGCCTTAAGTCTTGAGCAGCAGCTAGCGAGTGTGGGCATATTGCGATACTTTTTGTGCCGTATTGATGGCACTCAAGTCTCTCCTAACTTTGAAGTGACCGGCTTAGGTATCGAAGAAGATGACAACTTTGTCGGCTTTAACTGGAGCTTTAGACCCTATTTTCACGCCTTAATCGCCTTGGATTCGGTAAAGCCACAACAACTAATTTTGTCGAAAATCTATCGAGATTCTAGCAGTAAAGAAATGTGTAAAACCTTTAGTACCTACTTAACTAAAGACTTGGTGTTGTTAGTGGACTGTAAGGTAGCAGACGATACCTTGTTGGTAGAATAAAGGGCTAGCAAGCTAGCCCTTTTTTGAATCAACTTAGCATTTCACAAGAGACTAAAATAACGCCGCCGGCCGATACGGTAAAACGGCGCTTATCTTCGGCTTCATCATAGCCAATTACGGTGCCATCTGGCACGACACAGTCTTCAGCAATAATTGCCTTTCTAATCTTACATTTTTTGCCAATACTGCAGCCATTAAGTGCAATTACCTGCTCTAGCTCAGAGTGCTCTTCGACCCGCACATCTAAAGATAATAACGAGCGATGCACTTTAGCTCCCGATACTATGGTGCCTGCTGAAAGCAAAGAGTCGGTGGCATAGCCTCTGCGGTTTTCTTCATTAAATACAAACTTAGCGCCGGGGCGTTGTTTTTGATCGGTAATAATTGGCCAATCACGATCGTATAAGTCCAGTTCCGGGTTAGGGTCAACCAAGTCCATGTTTGCTGCAAAGTACTCATCAATATCACCCACATCGCGCCAGTAAGCGGTACGTCCTGGGTGGCCTTTGTCAGCAAATACATAGCCGTAAACCTTACGGTTTTTAAGCATACTAGGAATAACATTGTGGCCAAAGTCGTGAGAGTAGCCTGGTTTTAATAAACCCTTACGCAGCTCATCGTCTAATACGTCCATGTTGAAGATGTATATGCCCATAGACACCAGTGCTTTTTCAGGGTTGTTGGGGTCAGATTTAGGGTGGTCGGGTTTTTCTTCAAAGTCGACGATTCTACCTTGGTCATCCAAGCCCATTACGCCAAAAGAGGAGGCTTGAGATAAGGGTTTACGAATACAAGCTACGGTAACATCGGCATCGTTCTCTGCATGGAAGTTAATCATGCGAGAGTAGTCCATTTTGTAGATATGGTCGCCACCTAGAATCAGCACCCGGTCATAATGCTCATGGTCAATAATATCGAGGTTCTGATATACCGCGTCAGCCGTTCCACGATACCAGTTTTCACCGGTTCGTTGTTGAGCAGGAATAATTGAAACTCGCTCGTTTAAGGCGGGGTTAAGAATTTGCCAGCCTGACTGTAGGTGCATGATCAAATCATGCGCCATGTATTGCGTAAGCACCCCAATGTTTCGCACCCCTGAATTGATACAGTTTGATAGGGTGAAATCAATAATTCTATATTTGCCACCAAAAGAAACAGCTGGCTTGGCAACCTTGTTGGTTAACTCTTTTAAACGAGTGCCTTTTCCTCCAGCAAGAACCAAAGCAACTGAACGTCTCACTAAGCGATTACTGGAAGTGTGGGAATAGCGGTTTTCGGACATATCGAAAATTTCCTCGTGGGCGTAATAGAAAGTCTATGATAGCGTTTTCATGCTGAATGTAACTGTCATTTATGACAGTTTTGGCTTAAATCTTTTATTCGCTAAGTAAAAAAAAGATGATTTTTCTAAAAAGTGATCTTAAACGGCTAGTAGGCCTGAATAAGTGGGCATTACTACTATTTTAAAGCTGCTCAATTAGTGGGCTGTTAAATTTTTGTTATCAGTGTTGAGCCCAATTATTCTTGTAAAAACTGTCGAAAATAGCTGCTTGATATAATTTGTAACACAAAATGGCTATTTTCACTGGTTTAGCCAGTTAGTTCATTCCGAATGCTTTACTTTTTGATCGTTTAACTGCTTCAGACCTGCGTTAAATTTGTCGCGAAGCTCTGGGTCATGAAAACCCAATAGCCGCGGTGACTCTGGAAAAATGAGGTGCTTGGTCACCGGCGCTGTAGGGCGTTGCTTGGCAATAAGTTGCTGATTTAAATAGTGGAATATCCGCTTATCTAAAACAATCACATCCACTTGTCCGCGGTATAAACGCTCTAATTGGGCACTTTGGTTAGCCACCTCGGTATAGAATTTAGCTTGCTCAGTTGCTTTGGCAAAGTGTTCACCAAGGTACTTCTTAGCATTTTGAAAAGCCATTAGGCGAAACTTAGTTAAGTCATCAATGGATTGGATGTTTAGCTGACGAACAGACAGGCTAATAGCAACATTTTGATAGAAGATAACTGGCTCTGATAGGTGAGCGTGTGTGCCGTTGTTAGGGGCATTTACAATGGCGTCTACGGCATTTTGTTCTAGCATCCGTTCTGCGCGTAAATTAGAAGTGAAAATAACCTGCTGTACTTGATAGCCAGCATTGCTAAAAGCTTGCTTAATAATATCTAGCTGAATGCCAGACTGCTGATCTTTGATGATGTAAGGCGGAATGGATTTGCTGGTGGCCAAGGTAATGGTTTGGGCTTGGGTTAAGCCCATGTAGCTAACAAAGAGAATTAATAAAGCGGTAAGCCAAATAGGCTTTGGGTGTTTATTCATTGGTATACCAAGTCGCCGTTCTATCTAAATTATGGCAGATAGAACGACTTTTTGATTACCCATTAGCGGATATTTTATCGCTTAAAGATTTCCAGCAAAGCAAGACATTTAGCTTAGCACCGGAGATTCTTGCTTTTTAGTCGACAGTAATTGCTTCCAGTGAGCTACCCGCATCGGTAACTCTGGAGAAGGATGGTCATGGTCCACCAACGACAGTAGCTCGCTCATTGGCACTGGCTTTTTACCTTTCAAAAATACTCCTCGCACTAAGATGGTGGCGTACAACGTATTGTTGCCAATAAAGCGGTGTTCAAAATACCAATACTTCTCATCCCAGCCTAATAGCTTGCTGTGCAGCTCCACCTTGGCCATAGGCTTAATTGGGCGAATATAAGTCACCGACTGTGCATTCACTACGCCTAACCAGCGTTTCTTAAGTGCCACCGAGCCCAGTTTGGTTTTTAACATCATATCGATGCGCCCTAAATCACCAAAGCTAAAGTAGCGAGAGTTAGTAAGGTGCATGTTGGCATCGCAATCAAAGGGTAAGGCACGTAGCTTAATAACAAAATCTCCCGTGGGATCTAGGTGAGTTTTGGCACTAAACCAATGGCGGATAAACATGCTTAATAGACGAAAGTAGTGATTCATAATTTACTTTGTGGTTTTTTACAAGTTTTTAACATGAGAGGTCGGATGAGTAAAGGGTAGAAAAACAAAAGTCTTCAAAGCAGTTACTTTGAAGACTTTATATTTAATAGTAAAGGTCTTATTCGATTACTATCCGCTTGTGGGTTAAGCCTTGGTGGCAGTCTACGCAGGTTTCTCCGCGGGCGGCTATTTGCTGGTGATTTAATCGCGCGCGCTGTGGTTGTTTGCTTAAATCAAAGTTGTCACCTTGGTGGCAGTGTCGGCAGTTGGCTGAGTCATTGGCTTGCATATCACGCCAAACGGTTTCAGCAAGGGCTGGCCGGTGCTCTTCGAAATTCTCCTTGGTTATGGTGCCTACCATCATGTGATAAATATCGGCGGTGGCAGCAATTTTTACCTGTAGCATTTCAAAGTATGGGTGTGGTACGTGGCAGTCGGCACAGGTGGCGGCGATGTTGCTGCCGTCTCCGTAGTGACTCGATGCCTTGTACTCTTGCACAATGGTGTCCATTTTAAGGTGGCAACTAAAACAAAACTCGTTAGTACTGGATAGTACTAAGCTGCCTTGCACAGTTGCCAAACCTAACACTAATACAAATACACCAATGGGTATCCCAACAATGAGTGGCTTTTTAAGCCAAGCCCATAGCTTTTGCCACCGAGTCTTCTGCTGGTTATTTGTCATATCAGCATCCTCTTTTAAAAGAGGGGAGCATTACTGCTCCCATCGGTGGCTATTTGCTTTCGCTTAAGTAACGGGCTTTAAAGGCCGCTTGTGCTTCTTTTCTGGCTTTTTTCACTTCTTCTGGTTCGTTGCCACTAAACCAAGCGTGCTCTGGGCGATCGAGTATTTCGGCAAGAACAGCGCGGGCTTTTTCTGCACCTTCGGTATTGCCGTTGTGTTCGGCTTTTTCTACCACTTCTAGGAATTGTGGAACTAACTCTATGTAGAAGCGCTCTGCGACTTCATACATGCCGTGCCATTGCACGTAGTCTGGTGCTTGCATGGCAGCGCCGTGACGGGCTCTGCGTCCTTCGTGGTGCCATAAGTAGAACCAGGTCCATTCTATCTCTTCATCAAAGCCTGTTTCGGTTAGCATTTTTTCACTCTTTAACACATCCATTAAGTCTTTACCTGGACGGGCAAATTTGTCGTTGTATAAAACAACCAGTGAATCAAATTGCTGGTAGAAATTGTCGATCATTGACTTAGTATGGCAAGACTCACAGACGTTCTTCATGTCGTCGCGGCGCGCTTCCCAAGACTTAACTTCTTTACCTTGAGCCTTCGCTTTAGCATCAATTTTTTCCGAGATTGCTGGGCGCAATGTCCATGAAATGCGGTTGCCAACATCATGGGTAACAGGCAGCTCGCGAGTAGCTGACATATGACAAGTGGCACACGTTGGCGCGGCGTCGTAATCTTCACCAACAATCCACTTGGCCGAGTCGAGGTTCATCCGATCAACGTTGGCGTAGAAGTTAATGCCGTGTTTAGACTCTTCGTAAACCTCTTTTTGAGGGTGGTCTGGACCTAGGTGACACTTACCACAGGCTTCTGGTCTGCGCGCTTGCACCATCGAAAACTCGTGACGTTGGTGACAAGCAGTACAAGCGCCAACCGAGCCATCTGGGTTAATTCGTCCAATGCCGGTGTTGGGCCACGTGGTGGGGTCTAAATCACCGTTTTCCAGCACTTTCACCTCTGAACCGTGGCACTGCCAGCAGCCATTAACCGCAGCGGGAGACTGACCATTAAAGGTGAGCGCTCCTTCCACTACCTCTGCGAGGAAGTTATCTAGCGAACCGATGATTTGCCCAGCTTTTGCGTGGTGGCTTTTAGCGAACTCGTCAACTTCTTGAGTATGGCAATTAGCACAGTCGGTAGGTGAAACAATCACCGAGATAGTGTGGCCTTCGTGAGTGATGGCGTCTTTGTCTTCAGGGTTTGCTTGGTGACATTCGTAGCACCCTACGTTAGCTCCGTAGTGTTTCGAACGGCCCCATTGTGCATAAATTGATGGGTTTTTGTCTTTATGACATCCGGCACACTCGGCGCTTTCTTGGCTGAGCTGCTTGAATGGTTTTAGCACTAAGGCTTTGGGTTCCGCATTACTTGAAAATGACAGTATTAAACACAGCGCCGCTGCCAAGGTGAGTATTGCGGTAATAACACTAGAACTACGGGGATGGTTATCCATATTTGTACCCTCTTTTTGCTTCCTGCTAGAAGTTCTTGCTGTTCGCTTTTTGAGCAAATTAACCATAGTAAAAATATGGTTAAGAGGGTATGTTATACATCAACTTTATGTGATTTATTTGTAAATGGGATTGTTGGTTTGTTGAGAAAGTTTTTTAAGTCCTTGCTTTACCGAGGTAAAAGCTATTTTGTCTAAAGGAAGGTTTTTTAGATTGTGCCATTGCCAGCCTGCCACATCATCTCTAGCTTGTGGTGATATTTTGCTGTCTAGCAAGTAAACAAAAAAGCTATCGCAAGTATGATAAAGCACTTGGTTGTAGGTATATTGATTAGCAAATGAGCCAAAGTAGCTAAATTTTTCGGTGGCTAGTTCAAGCCCAAGTTCTTCATTCAGCTCTCGTTGTAAGCCCTGTTCTAAGCTTTCACCATATTCGATGAATCCACCCGGTAAGTCCCAGTAGCCTTTTTTCGGATCAATGGCGCGCTCTACTAGTAATAGTTCTCCTTTATAAATGAGTAAGGCGCCAGCGGTAGAGGCCATATTGTGAAAGTAGCTAAATTTGCATTGCTTGCAAGCCCATTGTTTAACATCGATTTGCTTGAATGTAGTACTGGAACATTGAGGGCAATAAGTAAGGGCTGGCAAGCTATGTTCGCTTTTTGAGGTTGAGACTTAGTTAAATACTACCCAGCTTTAGGTCTTAAATGAAGTCAAGGATTTGGGCCTTAGTGTTATATGGGGGATTAGTATCTCTATTTAGTTTTAAGCGTTGCTCACCACTACATATGCTCTGCAATTATCTTGATAATTAGACTATTTACCTTTGTTTGTATTGAAGTTTTCGCCAGCGTTTAAAATTGGTGTCAGGTCATTTTATGGTCTAGCTCTCTCGCATATACTGCTTTTAGTTATTATTCAATTGCCTAGTTAGGCAGCTACTTACAAGGATCGTTAATGAAACCGCAGTTAAAACCCAATTGCCCAAACTTTTCATCTGGGCCTTGTGCAAAACGTCCGGGCTACGCGCTTAGCCAGCTGAACATTGATGCGCTTGGTCGCTCTCATCGCAGTAAAATTGGTAAAGCTCAACTAGGCGAAGCGATTCAACTTACCGAGCAATTATTGGAGTTACCGGAAGGTTACCGAGTGGGTATTGTTCCAGGCTCTGACACGGGGGCGATGGAAATGGTGATGTGGTCGCTATTAGGCCCTAAGCCTCTAGATATTTTTAGTTGGGAGTCGTTTGGTAAAGGGTGGTTCACCGACGTGAGCAAGCAGCTAAAGCTTGAGCAAGTTAATCACTACAGCAGCGATTACGGCCAGCTACCAGACATGAACCAAGCTAACCCTGATAATGATTGTATTTTTACTTGGAACGGCACTACCTCTGGTGTAGCCGTGCCAAATGGTGATTGGATAAGCTCTCAACGCAGTGGTTTAACTATTTGTGATGCTACTTCTGCAGTATTTGCCATGCCTATGCCTTGGGAAAAGCTTGATGTTGTGACTTACAGCTGGCAAAAAGCTCTGGGCGGTGAGGGTGCTCACGGGGTGATTATTCTTAGCCCACGAGCAGTAGCACGATTAGAGAGCCACCAACCAAGCTGGCCAATGCCTAAAGTATTTCGATTAACCCAAGGAGGGAAACTCATTGAAGGTATATTCAAAGGCGAAACGATTAACACGCCGTCGATGTTATGTGTGGCGGACTATATCGACGCCCTCAAATGGGTTCAATCGTTGGGCGGAGTCTCGGCAAGCATCAGCAAATCCCAACAAAACCTCGAAGTCATAAAACAGTTTGTTGCCGACAACGCATGGATCAACTTCTTGGCTAAGCAGCCTGAAACCCTATCAAATACCAGTGTTTGTTTAACTTTAGATGCTTCAGCTGATCAGGTTAAAACCATTATCGGTCTGTTAGACCAAGAGCAGGTTGCTTTTGACATAGGTGCTTATCGAGATGCTCCTGCAGGCTTGCGCATTTGGTGTGGCGCCACTGTAGAGAAAGAAGATCTAGAGCGCTTTATGCCTTGGTTAGCTTGGGCTTATAAGCAGGTGTGCCTATAAGTTTGTAAAGATTTTAATATTCTATTTTCGTGCTGCAGTTTGTCACGAAAACACCGTAATTGTTGTTTAGGGAGAAGCTGTATGCCGAATATTCGGACCATTAATAATATTCACCAACAAGGCTTGGCATGTTTTAAGGAGCGTTACCAAGTAGCTGAAGGGCAGGAGGCACCAGATGCCATTATGCTCCGCAGCGCTAATTTACATGACTACGATTTTCCAAGTGAAGTTAAAGCCTTAGCGCGTTGTGGTGCGGGGGTAAATAATATTCCCATCCAGCGTTGTAGTGAGCAGGGCATCGTTGTGTTTAATACGCCTGGCGCCAATGCCAACGCCGTAAAAGAGTTAGTCTTGGGGGGAATGCTACTAAGTGCGCGTAACATCGCCGCCGGTTTAAGCTTTATTGAAGGCTTGAGCGAAGATATGGATGCAAAAGCTTTACAGCTTAAAGTTGAAGCCGAGAAAAAAGGCTTTGTTGGCTCTGAGCTCACCGGTAAAACGCTAGGAGTAGTTGGCTTAGGTGCTATTGGTGCTGAGGTGGCTCATGCTGCTCTTGGTTTAGGCATGAAGGTGGTTGGTTTTGATCCTGCACTGAGTGTGCAAGCAGCTTGGCGCTTATCTTCAGAAGTTGAGTGTGCTGATGAGCTAAAAGATCTTTTAGCTGCGAGTGATTATGTCACTATTCATGTGCCTGCTAACAAGCATACCCAAGGCTTAATTAATAGCGATAACTTAGCATCTATCAAACAAGGTGCTGTGTTGCTCAACTTTGCACGAGGCAGCATTGTAGACGAAGATGCCTTGCTTACCGCCTTAGCCAAACAGCAGTTATCTCAATATGTTAGCGATTTTCCGAGCCTTGCTTTGCTAAAACATCCTAAGGTACTTAGTTTGCCACACCTAGGCGCAAGCACTAACGAAGCCGAGCAAAACTGCGCCGTAATGGCAGCACGCCAATTAATTGATTTCTTGGAAAATGGCAACATCCATAATTCGGTTAACTTTCCAAACATTAAGTTAAGCAGAACTGAGGGCTACCGTATTGCCTTTGCCAACGACAACGTACCCAAGGTACTAAGTAATGTATTAGCCTTGCTCTCAGACATGGATATCAACGTGATTGATATGCTGAACAAGAGTCGCAATGATATCGCTTACACCTTGATGGACATTGCAACACCAGCCACCACAGAGTTGCTAGAGGCGATTGCCAATGTAGAGCATGTATTCCATGTGAATGCTATTGGTGAACACGCTTAAGATTTATGTTGTTGTTTACGTATTTCCCGGTTTTGTAGCTTGCTAAGTGTGAAGCTGGGAAATCTTAAATCGAGTTCTATAGCCAGTACCCGTAACAGAAAAGCTGCGGCACTAGATAACAAGATATTGTAGACCTCGTTAATACCAAAGTGACTTAGCACTACGTAAGACAAGCTTCCTAATAAACAAGCCGTTACGTATATTTCAGGCTCAAAAATCACCAGCTTCACTTGTATCATTAAATCGCGAATTGCAGATCCTAAAGTGGAGCTGATTACCCCCATTAAAATAGCAATAAGCGGCGCTACCTCGTAACTTAAGGCCTTACTGGTACCTAATACTGCAAACAAGGCGATGCCCGCTGCATCCATCCACAATAATATTCGGTCGATTTTGATTACCCAATGGGCAAAAAAATAGGTCATTACTGAAGCGACAATACACACCGTGAGGTAGTTGGGATCGGCAATCCAGAAGATTTGATCAGTTCTAAGCAATAAATCGCGAATAGTACCGCCGCCTATGCCTGTGGCAATGCCAACAAATACAAAAGCAAGGATGTCTAACTCGCGCTTAGCCGCAGCCAGCGCGCCAGTAAGCGCAAAAACAAATACTGCGATTAAGCCTATCAGGTATAAAGTGGAGTGGAAATCTAAATCAAGAGTCATGCTAGTTAAGGCTGGTGAGAGACAGCTAGATTATAGTGCATATTAGCCCTGAGACTTTGATTTCTAACGTTTGAGCTGCTTTTTTTGGGGCTTAGATTAGCCCCATAAGTGCCGCTTTAACGGTAGCGGCAGTTTTATTCACCACATCTAACTTACGCATCGCCTGGCTGATGTGAAAGTTTACTGTGCGCGCGGTGATATTGAGAATGGTAGCTATTTCATCGGCAGTTTTGCCATCGGCTGTCCATTTCAACATTTCTAGCTCTCGTAAACTTAATTCTGGCATCTCAAGCTTCTCTTCGGTTATTCGAGATGCAAGACCGTGGTGAGTTACTTGGGTTAACCACAGTAACTGGTAGCGATAACGCACTAGCTCGGCTGGCGTTAGCATTTCTGAAGAGCGGGCTAGGGTTAGCATACCTACTGTGCCATTGGCTTGGCGAGACGATTGCGCCCAGCCATATTCTAGGCCAAAGGCGCGGGCATCTTCCATTAGCTCTGGCGTTTGGGAGAACACTTGGTCACTCCACACAATTGGTAGTTGGGACGTCATCCCATGGTGCACCGTTGGATCAACCGCCAAGTAGTTTTTCTCTTGGTAGGTATGCTGCCATATGGTGGGGTAGTTATTGAGCATTTCGGTGCGAGGAGCAGACAAGGGATAAGGAACTCGCAAGCCATAAGCACAAAAGTCAAACCCTAAAGCGTTGGTGATTTTAGATAATTCTTGGAAAAAGGCCTCACTAGAGCCTTGGGTTTCCAACAAACAGAACTGTTCTTCTAACCAAGCTTCCATGACAGCTTTATCTTCTCCTAGTTATGCAAATACTGCGCATAATCATTTTTCCCGTAGAATTACCAGTATAACGCAACTGTTAATGTTGACAATTGATGCTTAGACCTCACAATGCTTTCATTGAGGGGAAGCTCAAATAATTAAAAAATAAAATTATGAAAACACAGGCAAGTGTACAGAATGTAATCGAATCACATCGCTATCAGGTTGTTCCCTGCAGTGATGGTTTGGTGAGGTTGTCAATTGAGCAGCTTAATGTGCTCGCTTTTAGCCATATTATTTCTGGCTTAGACAGTATTAGTAGTGAAGAATTTAATAGTGAACAGGCTATTTTCAGTGGCTATACCGAATGGCTATTTGAAAATGTGTGCGCTATCACCCTAGGGTGGGACTGGCATTGGCAATGGCACAATGGTCGGATGCAATGCCGAGTAAAAGGCCTACCACGCAGTAATATTCAGTTGCAAGAAGAGGGCTTTGATGTGAGTCCGCGTCGCAATGATGAGTTGTTGCTAGAGGCTATTGAAGTGATGGCTTGGCAAGCAACAACGGCGGAAGCGATAAAAAATCGCTACCGCGAGTCGCCAATGGTAATGAATTAAGCAATATCTATGTAGCAGGCAAACAGCGCGTAGCCATTCACAATTTTAGGTGGACCGGCACGGTGGTAGCGAAAACCTGCATTGCGTAACATTCGCTCTATACCTAGCGGAGAGACTGAGATTAAGCGCTTAGCACCTTGTTTTTTGGCGCACTCGATTGAGGCGGTGAGCAAGGCTAAAGCTTCACTCGACATAAGTTGAGTTGGCGCTTGGTTATGATTATCAAAGTCTACTGCAGCAAAGCGCGAAAGTTCCCAAACGTCGTGTTGCTTGGGACAAGGAAGGCCATTCAATAGCTCTGGAAATACTTCTTCCAGTAGGTAGGGTTTGGTGGTCGGCAATAAACGAGCGCAACCGCTAATATGGTCTTGTTCGTTTTTAGCGATAACATAAACGGTGTCATCGCGATCAAATTGGTCTTGCTCTATGCCATCAGGGGTATCGAGTTCCCAGCCAAGCATTTCTACAAACACTTGATGACGGTAGTTGTTTAGGTGTTGAAATGTAGTTGGTGAAAGTTGTTCTGCAACGCCGTTAACAAAGTCCATTAGCATCTCTCCCTTAGTGATGATGCTATGAGTAAAATCCAGTGCGCACTGTTTTTAAACTGTTAAACCTAACAGCTAGCTAAGGACGTAATAATCAGCTATGGCTTTGTTTTTGTTGGATTTATCAATTGAGTCTTAGTTTTAGTTCTGATATCGCTGCTTAAAAAATAAACTTATTATAATTCAGTTGACTAGCTAAATTTTTATTTAACTTTGATGAAGATGCGCCCTACATTCGCTAATCATGCTATTAGGGAATTGTCGGTAGTCTGGGTAAGGGGTAAACAAAATATTTGGCTTTAAATAAATCCACTTTTTTTGATTTATGGCACTTTTTTCTACAACTGCCGTGTCAAATCGTTGCCAGTTAGCTTTTCCCGCCACCACGTGCATTTGCGCAGATTTGACTAAAACCTGCTTAAAGTTAATTTGCTGTTTAAGCAGTAAATCTTGATGCAAATAACTTCGCCAATCTTCATCAGGTGCACAAAGCTTGGCAAAGATAGTTAGCACTTTACGCCAATTATTATTGTTGTTTTCTAGAATTGCCTGGCTTAGTTCAGCGCCCTTTAAATCTTGATGATTCTTCGGCAGAGAGGGAATTTGGGTATTGAGATAGAGTACGATTTGTGGATTTTCGCTACCTAATTGCACTTAACAGTCCTTGTTATTTATCCACTTTCTAAGTGTGGGAGTGTCATGCAACTGACACAAAATTGTTGCTTCTTTGTCATCTTCTGCTTCTAGCCTAACGGCGAATACAGGGAGAGAGCAATGATTTCAGCACAGCAGGTACTCAATCAACATTACCCCAGCCTAGCACAGCATCCGCGTCGTTATTCCTTGGCGAAATGGTTTTTTTCTAAAGTGTTGTTTGAAGACGAATTCCAAGCCTTTGGTGAAAAGCATCCTCACTTGAAAGGGGTGGCTTTTATCGATCAAGTATTCACTGAGCTTAATGTTAGTTATCGGGTTAGTCAGAATGAGCGAGAGCGCATTCCTAGTGAAGGACGAGTGCTCATTGTAGCTAACCATCCAATAGGTTCGATAGATGGCCTTGCTTTGCTACATCTGGTTAGCCAGGTGCGTAAAGACGTGAAAATTGTTGCCAATGAAATTCTCTCCGCCATTAAGCCACTTGACGATTTATTACTGCCAGTAGATAACATGCGAGGCAATAGCCAGCGTAAGCAGCTTAATGCCATTAAAGCGTTATTAGATGAAGAAGGGGCGGTGATTATTTTTCCTGCCGGTGAGGTCTCTCGTTTAAAGGGCGTTAAGGTAAAAGACGGAAAGTGGACCAAGGGTTTTGTAAGCATAGCCAAGAAAACCAACACTCCCTTATTGCCTATTTGCGTAAAGGCTAAAAACAGCAAGTTGTTTTACTTTTGCTCTTTTGTATATAGACCTTTATCCACTTTGCTATTGGTAAAAGAGATGTTCTTTCATCGTAATAAAGTGTTCTCGATGGTTGTGGGTGAGCAGATTCCAGTAAAGAGTTTTGGTTTAAGTGGTCTAGATCGTTCTACCCAAGCTCAGTTAATCAAAAAGCACCTTTATCGTATCGGCAGTAACAAAAAAGGCCTGTTCCAAACAGAGGCCGCGATTGCTCATCCCGAGCAGCGCCTTGCTTTAAAAAAGGCGATTAAGCAGTTAGAGAAAATAGGCGAGACGCCAGATGGAAAGCAGATTTGCATTTGTTATGGAAACTCTCAACCTTTAGTTTTGTCTGAACTTGGCCGCCTACGAGAGTTAGCCTTTCGCGCCGTAGGTGAGGGCACCGGTCGACGCACTGATACCGATAAGTACGATGCAAACTATATGCATCTTATATTGTGGGACGCAGAGCAACTTGAAATTGCCGGAGCTTATCGTTTTGCCGATACTAAACGCTTAATCGAAGATAAGGGAATTGGCGCGCTATATAGCCAATCACTATTTGAATATGATGAGAAAAACTGTGACTTTTTAGCTTCGGGTATTGAGTTAGGGCGCAGCTTTGTGCAGCCGAAATACTGGGGCAAACGCAGCTTGGACTACCTGTGGCTGGGTATTGGCGCATTTTTAGCGCGCAATCCACATTATCGATACTTGTTCGGCCCAGTGAGCATTAGCGCCGCAATGCCAGAGGCTGGCAGAGACTTGCTGATTCATTTTTATCAAACTTACTTTCCGTCGAACAAAAGTTATGCGCGCTCGCGCCAGCCTTACCAGCTGGCAAAGCAAATAAAAAACAGCATTCATATGTCTTTCAGCGGTGATGATTATAAAGCTGATTTTGCTCAGCTAAAAAGTGCATTGGCAGCAATGGGTACCGCAGTGCCAACGCTTTATAAGCAATACACCGAGTTATGTCACGCTGGTGGGGTTCAGTTCATCGATTTCAATGTCGATCCAGAATTCAATCAGTGTATTGATGGCTTGGTATTGGTTGATTTACATCAGCTAAAAGAAAAGAAAAAAGCCCGCTATATCGACACTCACATTTGTGAAGAATCGATATTAGTTGAAGCGAAATAAAGGCGCTCTATTTGATAGGCGAACACTGTTGCAGCGCCTTTTTTAAGCGGCTTACTGCCTGCTCTAGCTGAGGCTCTGTTAAGGCGGTGAAGTTTAGTCTAATTGCTTGGTAGTCTGGTGTATGCTTGCTTGGCCAAAACTCATCACCCGGTACTATTGCTACCTTTTGCTTTAATGCAGCCTCTGCTAAAGACATTGCATTGTGATGAGGGAGTCTTGCCCAAATAAACATGCCTCCTTGAGGGACATTAAATTCTAGTTTATCGCTAAGTTGCTGCTGCAAAAGCTCTGCTAAGTAGTCTCGCCGAGTTCGGTAAGTATTGGTCAACTTATCCAAGTGCTCAGCAAACGAAGGGTGACGAACCGTGGCTAATAGCATCAATTGCATGGGCTGAGCGGAATGTAAATCGCTTGCTTGTTTCACTTTAATTAGCGGTGCTAGTAATGCTTGTTTGGCCCTTACATAGCCTACGCGCATGCCAGGTGTGGCTATTTTTGAAAAAGAGCCGAGGTGAAAAGCTGCATAACTAGACAGCTCGCTTACCGTGGGAAGTGGCTCACCTTGGTAGCGAAGTTGGCGGTAAGGGGCGTCTTCAATAAGCGCGACTTTATATTTAGCTAGTAGGCTAGCAACGGCCTTTCGTTTGCTAAGGCTCCAACAGTGGCCGCTAGGGTTTTGAAAATCTGGCACAGCATAAAAAAGCTTTATTTTGTAGTTAGCCAACTGTTGCTCTAGCTGGGCTAAATTGGGGCCGTCAGCTTCGGCTATCACGGTATGTATCTCGGCTTCTGCTAAATCAAAAACCTGCAAAGCGCCTAAATAGCTGGGGGCTTCACACAAGACTTTATCCCCTGGGTTTAAGTAACTACGAGCGATTAAATCCAAGGCTTGTTGTGAGCCAGTGGTAATTAATACGTCCTCTGCGGTGCTATTTTCTTCAAGTAGCCATTGGCGAAGCTCAGTTAAGCCTTCGGTGGCACCATATTGAAAGATGCTAGGTGATTGAGCCAACTCATCAGCTGCCTGCGTTAAAATATCTAGCGGAAACAATTCTGCATCGGGTAAACCGCCGGCAAGAGAGAGCATATCAGCTTGCCGAGTCACCTTTAAAATATTGCGTATATAAGAGGGTTTAGTTTGTTTAACTCGCTTGCTCACCGTTAACATGGCCATTTACCTACTTTATAAAAACTGCTGACTATCATTGCAGAAGCTGCTGCGGCAATGCTTTAGCGTTTATGTGCAATGACTTGTCCATATGTGCTATTTTGAGGAACGGATGGTGGGTTTTTAAGGTATCGAATGTCTTTAAGCACAGATGGAATGCGAGTAAATCGAATCAACGATGCCCTCTACTATATTCACCAACATATCGCTGAGCCCTTAGATGCGAGGCAATTGGCTAAGGTAGCAGCGTATTCCCCATATCACTTTCATCGTTGTTTTAAGCAAGTGACTGGCGAAAATGTTAATGAGTATATTCGTCGTGCGCGTTTGGAGCGTTGTGCAAATTTATTAATGTTTTCACCCTGCCTCACCATACAAGAAGCATCACAATGTTGTGGTTTTTTGTCACCGGCGTCGTTTTCTCAAGCTTTTAAAAAGCACTTTGCCTGCTCACCTACACAATGGCGAAACCATGGTTACAGTAAGTTTAGCCAAGCTAATTACCAGCAGCATTGGAGCGATGACTTACAACAGCGAATCCTAAATGCCAAGGCGCTGCAAATGCCTGAGGTTAAGGTGCAGCGCCTGCCTGCCCAACCAGTCGCTTATGTTAGGCACCAAGGCTACGATCGTTCTATTCGTCAAGCCTATGAAAAACTGCATGTTTGGGCTGATAGCCAAGGCGTGGAGTGGCAAGTAAACAAGCTATTAGGTTTGTATCATTCTAATCCTGATATTGTCCCGGCTCCGCTTTGTCACTATGTCGCTTGTTTAGCGGTAGACGGCCCAATAGTGCGTCGAGGTGGTGTTAGTGCCTTAACGATTCCCGAAGGCATGCATGCAACTTTACATGCCGCTGGAGGATATGGGGATTTGTTACCAATATTGCATAAATTTTATATGCAATGGCTGCCCAATAGTGGTTACCGTTTAGGTAATACGCCTGCTTATGTGCGCTATTCTCGATGTCAATTTCTGGATCCAAATGAACGCTTTGAGTTACAGCTTTGTATACCGATAACATTGTAGTTAAGTTGCTGTAATTGTTGATTTTCATTTATATATCAAATGCTTTGCTATTTTTAACACAGTTATCAATGTAATATTATTGTCATATTTTAGTCATAAAATCTTCGCCCAAATTAGCGCCTAATAGGCCTGTTAGGGATTGCCGCAGAGCTATTTTTAGCCAATCTGCGAATGGAGTTTTTATGCGAGTATCACGATTCTCTAGACTATCTGCGATAGCATTATTTGCCGTAAGTGCGGTGTTAATTGCAGCCTTATATTTTTCTTTAGTTGAGTTGTCGAGCTCCAATCAGCAGCTACAAAATTATCAATCTCTTAAATCTCAATTTAATAGCCAGCTGGTGGCTAAGGTAAACAATTACTTAAATACCGGTAACGCATTAGAGCTTAGTGAAGCTGAGCGTTTGCTGCTGGAACTGGTAGAGCGCTCCAATCAGCAGCATTTGCCTGGCTTGGCTGAGCTGTTAAATCAGCTACATATTGCCTTGCAAGACCGTTATTTAGCACTGGGCAAACTCAGCGGTAATGAGCAAGGCTTGTTGATAAATGCAGAGCGTGAAATGCTTGGTTGGGCAGACAGTACCGTTGACTACGGCTTAAGCGCGCAAGCAGCCAGTTCACGTGACTATATTCAACAAGGTACAGAACTTCTTAATGCTTTAGTTAACTTGTCGATGCAGCGAAGCCGCTATTTTGCAGACCCTAGTGCTAACAGCAAATCTGCTTACGACGATGCATTTTTGCGGGTAAACAAACATGCGAAAGCAATTGATGCTTTACCATTGTTGGGGGTGATGAGCGAAGTTGAAGTTGATGAGTTTGCCTTAGGCGACCCTGAAGAAGCTGTCGATTTAGCCGAAGAGATAAAGAGCGAGTTAGTAAGTTTAACTCAGCGCTACCCAAGAGAGCTGCAATCGACTAACGCTTTAATCGAACAACGGATGGTATTACGCAGCGCATTAGCGGCAGACATTGAGTTACTTACCCAGCAAATATCACAAGCGGAGCAGGGTGTTATTAAGCAGCGAGATGGGGTTACTCAAACGGTTAAAATCACCCTATACAGTGTAGCGGGCTTAATTTTGCTAATTGCCATCGTAATGCAAGTTGTGATGCAAAGCACCGTATTAAAACCGCTTCGTGAACTGCGAAATGGCTTTGCCTCACTGGTTGAGAACGGCAGTATCGAGCGATTAAAAGTACGCCGAAATAATACTGAGATTGGCGAAATTGCCACCTTTTTCAACCAGCTATTAGCAAAGCAAGAAGACTTAGAAGAGCTTAAGAATAAGCAGCTATCTGTTGTATCTAATTCACTCGATTCGGTGACTAAACAGGTACGTGAGGTGTACTTAACCTCAGAGCAAACCGATCACCAAGTAGCTGAATCTCAATTGCTGATGGAACAACTGCGTTCATTAACAGAGCAGCTTAATCAGGTTTCTAGCGATGTAGAGCACAATGCCAACGCTACCCAGAGCGCGATGAACGAATCGCAGCAAAATGTAGAACAGGTGATGAATGCCAGTAAGCGCACCAGTACCGCCGTCACCGAAGGGCGAGAATCACTGGCTACCTTGGTTAAAGCGGTAACTGATGTAAGTGCAATTTTGGATGTTATTCGTAGCATTGCCGAGCAAACCAACCTTCTAGCTTTAAATGCAGCTATCGAATCGGCTCGGGCCGGTGAACATGGCCGTGGTTTTGCGGTGGTGGCAGATGAAGTTAGAACGCTATCAATGCGCACCCAAACTTCATTAGAAGAGATAACCGGTATTTTGAATCAGCTAAAACAGTCTTCGACTAGCCTAGAGTCAAACATTGGTGGAATAGAAGAAGCCAGTGAACACCAGCAGGCTATTTCTTCTAAGCTTATGGAAACCACTCATCAGGTACGTGAGCAAGCAGAAACTTCTGCTCAAGTGGCACATCAAGCCAGTGAGTATATTCGTGAACAAAGTGAGCATGTAGGTAGCTTCACTTCCAAAATGAGCACAGTGAAAACGCAAGTAGAGTCGGCCTACAAATTAGCCACTAAAATTGAATCGGATGTAAGCCAGCAAGTCTCTACTATTGTTAACGCATTAAAACCAGCCTAAGCCAATTAAGCCAAGTGCATCTTGGCCTTTGCATGCTATACTCGCGCATTGGCTCACACTGAGCTTATCGAATGTGAAAAGAGAGATAAAATGCTAGAAATTGGACGCCTTAATCAACTAGCCGTGATTGAAATGGCTGACTTAGGTGCCTACCTAGAAGGTGGCGAGTTTGGTGATGTTTTGCTTCCAAGCAAAGAGCTGCCTGCTGATTTAAGCATTGGTCAGCAAATAGAGGTATTTGTTTACCGAGATAGCCAAGGTAATCTATTAGCGACTTTACAGAAGCCTTTGGTGCAAGTAGGCGAATGCGCTAACTTGCAGGTGAAGGACATTAACGATGTTGGCATCTTCCTCGATTGGGGCCTAGACAAAGATTTGTTCTTACCTTTTGGTGAGCAACAGCAGCCAATGGAAGTTGATCGTCATTACGTAGTGTATGTCTACTTAGACAACGAGCAACGCATTACCGCCAGCAACAAGCTTGATCGTTACATCGATAAGTCAGACCACAAGTATAAGCGTGGCGACAAAGTTGAGTTATTGGTCGCTGGGCGTACCGAGCTAGGTTACAAAGCAGTGGTAAATAACAAGCACTGGGGCGTACTGTATTACGATCAAGTGTTTAAGCGTATTCGCGCGGGTTATGCTGGTACTGGTTATATTCAAAAAGTACGAGAAGACCAAAAGCTAGACGTAAGTTTAGAGCCCATTGGCATACAAAAAGCCATTGATATTGGCGACACCATTTTAGCTAAGCTTCGCGAAGAGCAAGGCTACTTGGCCTTGAGTGATAAAAGTACCCCGCAAGCCATTTCTGCTATTTTTGGTGTAAGTAAAGGTACCTTTAAAAAAGCCATTGGTAAGCTTTATAAAGAAGGTTTAATCACCATTAGTAAAACTGGCATAGTGTTAAACGACAAAGAATAGTGAGCGTTTTTCATTAGCCAGATTAGCCCGCAACTTAGCGGGCTTTTTTGTAGCTGGCATATAGTGTTGAGTGACCGTAATTGTTATACGAAGATGGGTTTTACTTGGGCTCCATGCTAGGCAATGGCTCCTCGTTAGAGATTGTTAAATTGTCTAAATTAATAGTTGCCGAATAAGCGATATTGTCGCGTTGAAATACGATGATTACAGAGTCCTTGCCGACAGTTTTGTACCCATTTACAAAGTCGATATCTTTTAGTAATTCAAGGTATTCTTGGCCATTTGGCTTCGATATAGCCACTGTTTTTAGATCAGATGATGTTAACGAATTATTGTTATTAGTGTCCGACTTAACCACGTAATAAAGAATGGCTTTAGTTTCTTTGGTTTGCTCTGAATAAGAGGTGTTTGGTAACTGATGAATGCTTGTTATCAAGTAGTCATTTTTATCAAATAACCAATACTTACTATTTGTTTCTACATTAATGAAGAGGTAGTTTCTGGTTGACGATGCCGACTTGCTGTATGACGCTGTGCTTATATTTTGCTCTGAATAGAGTGGGACCATTATTACGCTAGATCCATTAATGCTTATTAGATTTCCTAGCCGCCACTTTTCTTTATCTTCCTGTGTTTCTTCAATATTAACAATGTTTCTTACGTTTCTATCACGTGTAATGTCTTGGTAGATTGTAATGGCAGCGAATAGGCTTAGCGCTAGACCTACAATTCCAACTAACATAATTACGATGGCATTAAATCGCCATATTTTTTTGAAGAGTTTGCTTTCTTCCATCTTTATTCCTAAGTGATCTTGCGTCTTTTTTATGCGAATAAAGCTACCACTAAGCTCTTAACTAAAAAAGAAAATACTATTTAAACGCTTAGTGCTTTTCCTCTCTAGCTGTTTGCCAGTTTGGTTGTTTAGTCATCATAAAGGCAGATCTTGGCAATTTTAATGCTCGGCCTCTGCCTTTATCTAAATGATTACCGATATTGGTTAATTGATGTTTCGAGTTGCTGCAGTGACGCTTGGACTTTTTCTAACGGCGAGGCAAAGTTCATCCGGTAAAAATTTTCGTTCATTTCACCAAACCAGGTGCCAGGTGTTAGTGCGAGTTTAGCATGCTGGATTAATAGCTCTTTTAATTGCTCAGGGGCTAAGTTTAAGCCGGAGAAATCAAACCATATTTGATTGGTACCTTCTGGTAAAAAAGTTTTAACTTGGGGGAGTTCCTTGGCCATAAATGCCATAATCCAGTTTCTTACTTCTTGGGTATAAGCCAAAAACTCTTCGAACCACTCTTTGCCATGTCGGTAGGCGGCAATGGTGGCATACAAGCTAAATGCATTGCCGTGGTCGAGTGACATAGACACCGAGCTTGCTTTGATTTTTTCTCGTAAGGCTTGGTTATCACTATAGATATAGCCATTAGCAATGCTATTTAAGCCAAAGTTTTTAGCGGGGGAGCCAATAATGGTGAGGCTGTTGTCGTAGTTTAACGAGGCCATGCTGGTGAACTTTGCACCTTCAAACACGATGTCAGCATGAACTTCATCACTTATAATCATTACCTGGTACTTTTTGGCAATGGTAACTAACTGTTGCAACTCTTGTTTAGTCCACACTCTACCTACCGGATTATGAGGGTTACATAACAACACCATGCGTACTTTTCCGCTGCTTAGCTGTTGCTCAAAATCTTGGTAATCAAATAGGTAACGATCTCCCTCGAGCATAAGCGGGCTAGTTATAGCTCTGCGCCCGGCAGATTCAATTAAACAGCGAAATTGGTGGTACACCGGAGTTTGAATTAATACGCCGTCGTCTTCTTGAGTAAAGTCGCGAATTAGCAATGCTATTGCGCTGAGTACCCCAGGAACTTGCACAAAATGATTAGGGTTTAGGTCAAGCTGGTGGCGCTGTTGATTCCAATGAGCAATCGCCTTAAATACGGCTTGTGAATCAAATTCGTAAGAGTATTGCTCACGGTTTACTAATTGCTGCATAGCTTGGCTAATTGGAGAGGCAATGGGGAAATCCATATCGGCTATCCAATGAGGTGTCAGCTGGTCGCTGCCATAAATTTGCTTTAGCATTTTACTATCATGCTTAATGAATTTGTCGCTAATATCATGGTGGCTCGGGGTGGTTTGAAACATTAAGTTTTCCATCGATTTAGGTTGATAATGTTAGGACGGAGCCTAAACAAAAAAGACGCAAGTTTTTAGCTTATGTATCACTTAATACCAAGGAATCTAAAATACCTTTACCGCTGTGGATCCCGCCTTCGTTCTCACTCGCGGGTTTACTGCGAATAAGATAGCCAGCATATCCGTTTAGTGGTGTTGCTGGTTCTTCATCGTAATAAGCACTAAATAAGCCTATCTCGCTTACCAGATCGTCGACTTGGGTTTGAGTGCCATTACGCACTGCGATGGTGGGGACTTCGCGTTCGTGTGGATATAAGCGCTGCATTAAAGCCCAAGCGTCATATTCATGGGGAGCCACCTGTTGAAGTTTATTAGTTATTTCTTCACCAAAAACGCAATGTCCACCACCTTCTCCTTGGTTTTTTAGTACCCATTGTTGCTTATTTGCCTGCCTATTAAACCAGCCGATGGTTGCTTGATTTATTGGCTTCATATCTGCTAAGACACATTTGATTAGCTTGGCATCTTCTAGGTTTAACCCCCAGCGCGCATAGTCTTCTGTTGGCATGGTTGTTAGGAGCATTTGCATAGTTTTACTGGTGGCAAGTTGCTGGCTAAACGTGGCGTTCACTGCCACCTTGTGTTGCTCGATAAATAGCCTAGTTTGGCTAAGGGTTTGGCAGCAAACACTCTCGCTGCGTGTTGTTGAGTAGTAGTCAGCGTATTGGTAACCGGCTCTAAGATATACCACATCAATAGCGCCTACGTCGTTTAACAGTAGGCGTTGATTATCGCCGCTGGACAATTGGGTACTAAGTTGTTCGAAGGTGCGCCTTACGGTGCGAACCCCTTGTTGCTGTAAAGCTAGTTCCAGAAGGTGTTGGTCGTACACATTGTCTTCATTTTCTTGTGTCACCATTAAGAAGGTTGGTTTACTCGCTAAACCGTCTAAAGGTGCTTGAGCGTTTGATTCAAAGCTTGCTTTAATGCTGTTGGCAGCTTTAGCGATCGCAAGGGCGAGCTGCTCAATTGCTTGGTTTTCAGCTGGTGTGGCGTGCTTATCTTCTAGGTAGGTTTGGTAAAGCTGAGGCCATTGATTTTGTATAAAAGCATGCAGCTCTGTTGCGCGTTGGCCAAACGGCGCCATGCCTGCAGCAATACCATTAAACTCGATAACTTTTGGACCATGTTGTCGGTCGTCCATAAAATCGGTACGCATTATTAGCAGCGGTTTTCTAGCAGGTGATAAGCGATGTGCTGCGTCACCATGGGCTTGGTGGTGCAGGGCTAACAAACGTTCAAAAAAGGGCTCCGCTTTTGCCATTTTAGCGAGCGACGACTGAAGAAAGTCGTGATCTTCTGACACATTGTTAATTAGCCTTGTAATAAGAGATGTGGCTCTACGTAGGCGTTCGAATACTTCATGCGGCATAGTTATTGGCGCAATACTAAACGGACAATGCCTGGCAGAGTTATCAGCTTGACGAAAAGCTACGCCATGCATAATGGCCCATTCACTTATTTCTTGGATCATTTGAGCTGAAATAATAGGGCGCGTTGTATTGGGCATGTATTCTCCAAAGTACTCGTGGGAACGAGCATTTATTTGTTTGTTAACCGCTTTGTTGCAGACAAACAGCATTTAACATTTACTTGATGAGCTTGTCTTTTTTGGGGAGTAGTCGGTGATGCCCTCTTGTCCCACTTCAAAGTCACAGCAAGCCATCATTTGTTCTCTAAATTTCACTCGGCTTCTTTGTACTCGGCTTTTAGCGCCAGAGAGTGATAAACCTAGCTGTTCTGCGATACCTTGTTGTGAGTAACCTTCTAACTCGGCTAAACGAAGCGGTGTACCGTATTTTTCGGGCAGTTCATCAATGAGAGGGCGCAGGCACTCTGCTAACTCTTTACGGGCTAGACTACCGCTATCGTGATCTTCTGCGACCAAGTCTTCAGGTAATTCTTCATAGGGTTTCTGCTGGCGATAAAAATCCATGATGGTGTTATGGGCGATACGGTATAACCAGCCTTTTAAGCTGCCCTTTGACTTAAGTTGATGCAAATTGCTACTGGCCTTGATGTAAACATCTTGCAAGATGTCATCGACAGCGTGGCTGTCATTTATCCGCTTGCTAACATAGCTTCTAAGCTGGGCTTTGTGGTTTTGCCATTCAGATATCATACAAACTGGATCTCAAGGTTAAGAATCTTTGATTACTTTTAGTAAGACTAAGCAATTCACTAAAAGACGCAAAACTTTCTGATTTTTATTAAGCCTGCAGGCAACAAAAAATTACTTGGGTCGCTCTATCGAGCATTTAAGCTTGTTGTTACTTATTGATGTGTTAGCGTTATTCATCATGCATATTCAATGAGTTAGCTTTATGACACGTATTTTGGTTGCGGGTTTAGTCAATATTGAGACCACCCTAAAAATTGAAGGCTTTCCTCAACACTATTATCCAGTGACTTACCCTTTCGACGGTATTCAAAGCAGTGTGTCTGGGGTGGCATTTAATGTGGCTAAAGCGCTTGCTACCTTGGGTGATGAGGTTGACTTATGCACGCTGCTGGCACCCGATATGGCAGGAGAACAAGTGCAACAAGCCGTAGCTCAAATACCGAAAGTGAAGCCTTGTTTTGAGTTAACGATGCAAGATACACCACAGTCGGTCATTTTGTATGACCCAGAGGGGCGGCGGCAAATTCATGTAGACCTTAAAGATATTCAGCAACGCAGATACTCGGAACAAGGCTTTAAGAAACAGCTTTTACATAGCGACGCAGTGGTTGTTTGTAACATTAATTTTGCCCGACCAATGCTAGAGCTGGCAAAGCAGGTTGGCAAACTGATTGCTACCGATGTACATACCTTAGGTAACATTGAAGACGAATATAACCAGCAATTTCTTGCCATGGCCGATGTACTGTTTTTGAGTGACGAGCAGGTAAGTGGTGACTATCATCAGTTTATTTGGCAGTTGGTAGAGCGCTATCACAACTCGGTTATTGTGATGGGATTAGGCAGCAACGGTGCTTTGCTGTATACCCAGCAGGCAAATTCCATTCAACATTTTCCCGCTACAACAACGCGACCAGTGCTTAATACTATTGGTGCTGGTGATGCGTTATTTTCATGTTTTTTACATTACTACCTGTTAGAAAGTAATCCTGAAAAGGCGCTCTGCCGGGCGATGGTGTTTGCATCTTACAAAATTGGAGAAGCGGGCGCTGCTTCAGGCTTTTTAAGCCATCAGCAGCTAGAAGACTTTGTTTCTAAGTAGATGGGAGTAGTAGCCTTATAAACTGTAACGTAGCTTTAGTTCATTGGGGTGAGGGGCTAGGTAAGCTTGCTTCGCAACATAGTGGTTCGGATGTTCTCGTAAGTAGTGCTGAATAAGGCTAATTGGCACCAGTAAAGGCAATAAACCTTCGCGATATTCATGAATACGTTCGGCCAGTTCTTCACGTTGTTGGGCAGTGATTTCTCGCTTAAAGTAACCCTGCAAGTGTTGTAATACATTACAGTGGTTTTTGCGGCTGCAGTTATGTTTCAAAATCTCCATAAAACCTTTGATATAACTAGCGAAACCTTCTAGGTCTTGATTACTGCTAATGTTGGCTAATAAGGGGCCCAGTTCGCAGTATTTGGCAGGGTGGTGCGCCATCAATAAGTATTTATATTTAGCGTGAAAATCCTGCACTTTAGCCACGGTAAAGCCTTCGTGCTCAAGCTTTTTCCATTGGTGATAAGCAAACACGCGATTAACAAAGTTTTCGCGCAGTACGGGGTCATTTAATCGGCCGTCTTCTTCAACTGGCAATAAAGGATAAGCTTTCATTAATTCGGCAGTAAATATCCCAACACCGTCTTTGGTGGCGTTGTTTTTAGCCGGTGAATAAACACTGACTCGTTCCATACCGCAGCTAGGAGACTTTGCACATACAACGTAACCGCTATGATGGCTAAGTTGTGGTAAGCGACGCTTAGCGTATTGTTGCATTTTTTCGGTAACATCAAAGCTGCCGTCACTGGCTTGAATGCTTATGACGTCTTCTTGCTGAACTAAACGAATGGTTTTTCTTGGGGTGCCCATGCCTATAGCCATTTCTGGGCAAGTGGGTTCAAAATCAAAATACTTGGCTAATTCGATGCGACAAAAGCGCGATTGTTTGTGTCCGCCATCGTAGCGCACTTCTTCACCTAATAAGCAGCTACTAATACCTACAGAAATTTTGTCGCTAGAAAATTTATTCATGCTGTCAGCTCCTTCACATTATATTGAGTATAACGTTGCTCAAACAATTAGGATCACTTAGAGCTCAGCATTTCTATAGCTTGTTATAAAATATATGATTTAGCTTGTCGGCTAAGCGCTTGCCGGCACGAACAATTTGTAGCTCTAAAGTAGGGCGATGTTGGTTTGCGTAGTTATCGGATAAGTTTTTATCGCCAAATTGATAAACAGCCGGTAATAGTTCACGGCTTTGATTTAGCCATTCTTCATAATGAAAAAGCTGGTCGTTGCTAGGATATTGGCGCTGAAGTTGCTCGGCATATTTGCCCAAAGACAGCTTGTTACTATCAAGTAGTTGGCTATCCCACACCCGGTGTAGATTTGAGTTTTTTCCATACCAACTAACTGAGACCTTATTACCGCCACGGTCGCTTGCGTAACCTACATGCAAGGGTTGATGGATATCACCCACAAAATGAATATAAAACTTTAAGGCTTGTTGGCGCTCTAACTTACTTATATTCGGCCGCTTCAGCTGCTGTTCAAAATACTCCAGTTGGCTGAGTACATCTCCTTTGGAGTTTCGCTGGCTTTGCTCAAGTGACTGCCCTTTGGGAATGTTAATGTAGTGCCAGGGGCCTGTGTGCTTCCAAGCTTTTTGTTTTCTCGCATAGTCTGCCCATGTTGCAAGTACTACCATGCTCTTGCCATCAAGTATTTGTTCGATGTGTTTTTGGCTTTGCGGGTCGAGTTGTTGCTGGGCAATATAAGCGATTAGTTGATGCCCTTTCATGCCAAAGGCTAAACAGCTTTGAGACAGTGAGAATAGGCAGATAAAAACAATACTAAATCGCACTGCCACTAGATGTTGAGCATTTAGACGACTTAGCATTGCTAGTTTATTGATGTTTATAGTTGACTAAGAACATGTTCGGCCTTGCTCACCTCAAAGGATTTAGGTGGTTCTACATTTAGCTGAGTAACCGTTAAGTTATCAATTATCATTGCGTAGCGCTGCGAACGTACCCCGCCAAAACTGGCGGTGTCCATATCTAAGCCTAGTGCTTTAGTAAAACTGGCATCGCCATCGCCCAACATCAGTATATTTTCTGCGTTTTGCGCTTCGCCCCATGCTTGCATAACAAAGGCATCATTCACTGAAACACAGGCAATAAGATCTACGCCTTTGGCTTTTATTTCGTCAGCCAATACGACGTATCCGGGGAGGTGGGCTTCAGAACAAGTGGGGGTAAATGCACCGGGTACTGCAAATAGAACCACCTTTTTGCCCGCAAACAGCTCATGGCTGGTGTGATTCTGCATACCTTGTTGATTAAGTTCGGCTAATGGGGTGTCTGGAATAACTTGCCCTAGTTCTATCATCTTGCACTTCCTAGTAAGTAGTGAAACCAAGCTGTTGCTTGCTTAGACGTTTTAGCCTAGGGGGGAAAATAGCTTAGTGCAAGTGGCGTTGCAAATAACAATTATAAGCTTCGCAATAAGGTGTTTAAGCTCAGTTTGTTGATAAGAGATAGCCAAGCTTAATGCGGCTTAAACTAAAAAGAGCAGCCGATTGGCTACCCTTGTTAATAGCCTAAGCTTAGTGACTTACTTCGATGGACTTAAATCTTGCTCTAGCTTATCGCAAATATACCTGCCAATAGGGAAAGCGGAAGTGGCCGCGGGTGAGGGCGCATTACATACGTGTAAGCTACGCGGGCTGCTTGCAAATAAAAAGTCGTGAACCAAGGTTCCATCTCTTAACACTGCTTGAGCCCGAATGCCGCTAGGATAAGGGCGAAGGTCATGAATGTTTAAGCTAGGGCAGTATTTTCTTACCCGCTGCAGATAACCTGATTTAAACATGGAGTCTTTGGTTTCGCTGAGACCGCTACGAAAATGCTGTTTAGCCACTTTCCAAAAACCCTTGAAACCGAGCATTTCTTTGGTGTCGGCAAGGTTAAAGGACCCCTTGTTGTAACCCTCTCTGGACCAACCTTGTACGGCGTTGGGGCCTACCGTCACACTGCCATCTATCATCTTAGTAAGATGAACACCTAAAAATGGCAAGTCGGGATTAGGGATGGGGTAAATAAGGTGTTTAATCAGTTGGTTATGACGAGGTTGTAATTGATAGTATTCGCCTCGATAAGGAACAATTTGAAAGTCGATATCTAGCTTAAGCATGTTGCATAGGCGGTCGGCCATCAGCCCTCCGCAGGCAATAAGGTATTGGCTACTGATTTGACCATGCTGCGTATCAATCAATATCTTATCGGTTTGTTCGCTCAATCCTGTTACTTGGTGAGACAGCAAAATTTCGCCGCCGGCTTGTTGAAATAACTCGGCCAGTTTTTGGCAGATTTGAGGATAACTAACGATGCCGGTGTCTTTTACTTGCAAAGCACCTAAGCCAACGATGTTAGGTTCTATTTCCTGCAGTTGTTTGGCGTTAAGCGGTTTTACCTTAATGCCATTCTGCTCACAGCGTGTGGCGAGCGCCTGCATATCACTCAATTCTTGTTGATTAGTGGCCACGAGTAGCTTGCCGCATTGCAAGTAGGGAATATCGTGCTGTTGGCAAAAGCTGATGGTGTCTAATAAACCCTGCTTACAGAATTCGGCTTTTAGGCAGCCTGGCTGGTAGTAAACTCCAGCATGAATTACGCCGCTGTTATGGCCTGTTTGATGAAAGGCAAGTGAGGATTCTTTTTCTAGTAGCACTATTTTGGCGCTAGGTTTTCGCTTAATCAGTTCTAAAGCGCTGGCAAGACCTACGATGCCTCCACCAATAATGCTGTAATCGTAGTTCACTGAACCATTCCTTTTACTACTTATATCCATATAACGTTAAGCTTAATTCTGGCATAGAAAAATCTCAGCTTAGACTAAAGATAAAAATCTGCTACTGAATAAAGCTTGCGTCAGTGATAAGGTCAAACTTACCAAAAGGCTAATGAGGCGCTAAATGGATTTCACAATTTATCATGGATTGTTGTTACTCACAGTAGGATTATTTGCTGGAGTTATCAATACCTTGGCGGGAGGGGGATCGAATCTAACACTTCCTGCGTTAATGGTAATGGGGATGCCAGCAGAGGTTGCAAATGCAACCAATAGGGTGGGTATTTTTTTACAGTGTTTAACTGGTGTCTTGGGCTTCAAAAAACACGGTAAATTGGATACTGATGATGTCGCCCCGATCTTATGGCCAACCTTAGTGGGTGGTTTGGTTGGCGCAGTAGCGGCCTCTTATGCTCCTTCGTGGATCATTAAATATTTGTTGCTTGGCGCCATGCTGGCGATGGCTGCATTAATGCTGATTAAGCCTAGTGTTGTTGCCCCCGAGGCAGGAACTGAAGCGCGTAAAATGAAAGATACTCCCTCGGCTAAATGGAGTTTGGCTATCGCCGGTTTTTACGGCGGCTTTGTACAAGCTGGGGTGGGGTTTATTTTGGTCGCCGCGTTGGCTGGGAGTTTGCGCTACGATTTAGTCAGGGCTAACGCGCTTAAATTAGTATGTACCATTGCTTTTACTAGTGTGGCCTTGGTGGTGTTTATTGCACGGGACCAAGTGTTATGGCTACCGGGGTTGGTATTGGCCATTGGTTACATCATTGGCGCACATTACGCGGTTAAATTTGCCATAAAAGCTGCCGCTAATACGCTTAAGTGGTTTTTGTTTGTGATGACCTTAGTAGGCTGCATAGCCGCATTGTGGTTTTAGATCTTATAGCGGCAAATCAATAGGAAGGTAGTATGCAAAAAGTGTTAATTATCATTGCTATGTTAGCATTGAGTGCTTGCAGTTCTAAGCCTGAAGGTATTGAACCTGTTCAGAATTTCAATCTAGATAAGTACTTAGGCACTTGGTACGAGATTGCCCGCTTGGATCATTCATTTGAGCGCGGCATGAGTCACGTTACTGCGACTTATACCCTGCGTGATGACGGTAAAGTATCTGTTCTTAATAAAGGCTTTTCCGAGCAAGACCACCAATGGTTTGAAGCAGAAGGTGTAGCGCAGTTTGTTAGTGAGCCTGATGTTGCACACTTGAAAGTGTCATTCTTTAGGCCATTTTACGGCGCTTACGTGGTGTTTGCTTTAGATGAAAAAGACTATCAATATGCTCTAGTGGCAGGGCCAAACCGAGATTATTTGTGGTTGTTAGCGAGAAGCCCCGAGTTATCGCACGCCATTCGTACCGATTTAGTACATCAAGCTAAAGAGCTTGGATTTGATACTAGCGAACTGATTTTTGTAGAGCACCACGGTGATGTGATAGCGTCAAAAGAGTGAAGACGTTTTACAACAGGAGCAACTATGTGGACTGAAGGTAAAGTAATTCAACGTATTGATTGGAACGATGAACTGTTTTCCTTGCGCATTAAAGCAGAGATAGATCCTTTTGTGGCGGGGCAGTTTATCAAGTTGTCTGAAATACGAGGCGACAAGCGTATTGCCCGAGCTTACTCGCTGGTTAACCCTCCCAACACAGAATATTTAGAAATACTGGCTATTAAAGTGGAAGATGGGCTGCTGTCACCCAATCTACACTTGTTGCAAGCTGGCGATAGCATCGAAGTTTCAACTGCAGCAGCTGGGTTTATGGTACTAGAGGAAGTCCCTCCCGCTAAGCACCTTTGGTTGATTGGAACGGGCACTGGAATAGGCCCATTTTTCTCAATGTTAGAAACTTCAGAGCCTTGGGAGCGGTTCGAAAAAATTGTGCTAGTTTACGGTGTACGAAAAGCTAAGGACATTGCTTATCAAGAGCTGGTTGATAAGTACTTATATGAGCAAGCGGATAAATTTGTCTTTCAAGCCACGGTAACCAGAGAAGATTGCGTCGGCGCACTCAGAGCCAGGATTCCAGCTGCACTGGAAGCGGATCAACTAGAGGATGCAGTAGGGCTTAGTTTCAATGCACAAGACTCTCAGGTGATCATGTGTGGCAATCCGCAAATGATCACTGATGCTCAAAGCATACTTGAGAATAAAGGCTTAAAGAAAAACCTTCGACGAAAGCCAGGACAAGTAACGGTAGAACGCTATTGGTAGTGTGTTTTTTGAGCGTAAATGTTACTCTTTCGTATAGAAGTTTTGTCACTTATTTGATGTATTGATTAGTAATAAGCGCAAAATCTCAGCAATTGTTGTCGGTATTTTTTACAATATGACAATAATAATTTAAATCTATTATTTAAGTTGCTGTATATAAAGAGTTATTTATCTTGGCTTAATTTTTGCTTTAATCTGCTCAGTGATATTAAAGATATACATACTGCTATTTTGGGGGCACTGTGTTTAAACAAATTTTATTAGTAGCAAGTTGCGCGGTTTCGTTGTCTGCTTTCTCTGCCGAGCAAGTTTGGGATTTTGATGACGGCACATTAAACGGTGGCAACCGTAACGGTTATGGCAATACGCTTGACCTAGATGGCCTTAGTGTTCAAGGCTGGTCTGATACTGGGCGTCCTGCGGATTCAACCTTAAGAACAACTAAACTTACGTACAGCAGTAACTGGGGTTTAATGTCTTACAACCGCGATAATGAAAGCGGTACTCCTCAGCACTCAATTGATAGCTATGGCAATGACTTTGACATGGTGCTTCTAAGCTTTGATGAAGCAGTTAACCTAGCTGGCTTTACCTTAGGTTGGGCTAGCGAAGACTATGGCACTAACAGTCAATCAAGCCATGCTGATGTATCAGTATTAGCATACTCTGGCAATGATGCTCCTGCTTTGTACAACAATACCTGGGCTGATTTAGCCGGATTGGGTTGGACCACTGAAGCAGAAGTAAGCAACGCTGACGAATTCGCATACCAAGCTATTGATTCTAGTGCTGCTTCAAAATATTGGTTGATTGGTGCTTATAATCCAATTTTCGGGAGTTTAGGGTGGTCTAGTGGTAATGATGGCTTTAAGTTGGCGGGTGTATCAACTAACAGCCCTCAAGTACCTGTAACCAGCGTACCAGAGCCAGGCACTGTACTACTGTTTGCTGCTGGCTTATTTGGCATCGCATTACGTAGCAGAAAGCGCCAAGCTTAAACCAATACTTCCTTTTCCTGTTTAATTAAAAATACGAAATACTCTGTATTTCGTATTTTTTTGTCTTTTTTTTACTATCTGTTCATTAGATACTGTTTAAGGCTTAATTGACTAGCCCTTGAAGCAACAAGGAATTAGCTTTGATAATGAACAAATTTTTAGTAGCTCTGTGTTTACTGTGTATAACAAATCTTAGCTTTGCTGATCAGCAGGCTAACGAGTACGAACTCGCTGTTAAAGCCTTTCATAGTGGAGAAGAAAATGAAGCCTTCATCCATTTAAAAAATGCACTAAAAGCTAATCCTGAACACCTTTCCTCAAAGCTAATGCTCGCCAAAGTATACTTTAACGCAAATAACTTAGGTTCTGCTGAGAAACAGTTAGAAGAGGCCTTAGTCTTAGGAGCCGACATTAATTTGGTATTACCACTGCTTGGCAATATCCTACTGTTGCAGGGGAAAACTAACGAACTGCTTGCGTTTGAAGAGCGAATTAATGAGTTCTCTAAGCCGAGTTTGTTTGAGTGGAAGTTATTGCGTGGTCGAATTTACTTAAAGAATGCTCAACCAGAATTAGCGCGCAATGAATTTGAGCAAGCTACTAAGCTTATGCCGAATAAGACAAGTGCGATGAATACCTTAGCAACTTTATATTTAAGACAAAAAGAATACGTACTTGCAGAGCAATGGATAGAGCGTTCATTACAAATAGCCAAAAATAATGAGAGAACATGGTTGTTGAAAGGCGATTTAGCTGCGGGTCAGAACAACTTACCTCTTGCCTTGGAGCATTATCAAACCGCTTATCGACTTGATCCTCAAGACCCAAAGATTTTGCGAAGCTTAGTGATGACTCACCTTAAGCTTAACCAGATTGAGCAAGCTAAAGGCTATTTAAAGATAATCCAAGAACAAACACCCAATGATCCTACAGCGATATTGATCGGCGCTACTTTGTTTGCCGGTGAAGACAATACCGAAATGGCCGAGCGAGCCTTAGCAGATTTATCTCAAAAGGTCTCTGCTGCAGAAACTGAGGAGCTAACAGACGCAAACACTTTGCTATTTATTCAGGGCGCGTCGGAATTTATTTTAGAAAACGATGAAAAAGCCCAGCAGTACTTAAGTCAGTACTTACGTCAAAAGCCCAGTGATCTCGGGGCTACCCGAATGCTGTCTAAGCTTTACCTTCGTAATAACGAGTCCTACAAGCTGCAGTTACTTTTGCAAGATAACTTCGATTACATTATTCGCGACTTAGGCTTGTCGGTTCAGTTAGTATATTTGTACATTGATGCCGGTAGGCTACGTGCGGCTCAACAAGCTTTTGAGCAAATTAGAGCCTACCATAGCGACTCAAATTACATGGTGATTTTGGATGCTGAATTGGCTCGGGCAAGTGGTGAATCCGAGCGGGCCTTTAGTCTGTTGGAAGAGCTTCCTTTTACCGAGGATAATGCGCCGATAAAGTGGTTACAGTTGAAAGGCGAATTAGCTTTAGAACTGAACAAGTTTGACCAAGCTAGCCCTGTAATTGAGAGTTTAATTGCCAGAAACATAAACAATGCCAATGCGCAAAACTTAATTGCTGCTTATTACATTAAGACAAAACAAGCAGAATTGGCACTGCGTTATCTTGATGAAGTGTTAGCAAACAACCCAAATAATGTAGGTGCTAGCTTTAACAAAGCAGTGGTCTTGAGAGCGCAGGGCAGCACTGAAGAAGCACTACAAATCTTAGACACCTTGTTAGCCGTAAACAAACAGCACACGCCAAGTCACCTTTTGGCTGCTCGCATTCACCTTGAGCAAAAAAACTATCTAGAAGCGACTGAACAGCTTGATAAAGTTTTGCTATACGAACAAGACAATCGCCAGGCACGCGAGCTAAAACTTGATACGTATATGCAAACAGCACAATGGTCGAATGCCTTAGCCGAAGTTGAGAAGCTAAATCGAGAGTATATTTTGAATGAGCGTTACTTAAGTGCTTATGCAGAAATTCTTATTCGATTAGAACGATATGAAGACGCAGACTACCCCTTAGGTTTATTGGACAGTATTTGGAAAGAGCAGCCAAATAAGTTAATAGGCTTAGCCAGAATGCAAGCCCAAGCCAAGCAGTTAGCAAATGCTAAGAGCTCTCTATTAAAGTCTCACCAGTTGGCACCGGAAAATATGTCAACTTTGATCCTGTTAACTAAAGTAGAACTGGAACAAAATGACTTGGAAGCTGCGGAAAAGACGGTGGCAGATTTAGCCAACAAATTTGGTGAAAGTAGCCAGTTGTTTCTCTTGCAAGGCGATATTCAAATGCGCAAAAGCCAAAAGGAACAAGCTCAGCAAAATTACAGTAAAGCTGTAGAGTTGAATGCGTTTAATCGAGAGGCGGTAGTGCGTTTGTATCAACTGGCTAAACAAGGCATTGCCGATGATGCTTTTCATCAACAAATGGAAGGTTTAGTTACTACTGCTGCAGAGTTGGCTTGGCATAAACGTATTTTGGCCGATAGCTATTTGCACCATAAGCAGCTTGTTAAAGCTCAACAACACTATGAAGACTTGCTCGCCTTGCCAGCATTAAAGCAAGATCCGGGTATTTTGAATAATTTAGCAAATATTTACTCTGGCCAAGACTTAGATAAAGCTTATCAAACTGTCGCACAGGTAGTAGAGCAGGGTGCTAAAAACGCCGCTATTTTGGACACTATTGGATGGATTGAAGTACAGCGTGGCAATGTTGACCAGGGTTTAGTTTACTTACGTGAAGCCTACACAATGAACGCATCAGATGCCGCAATTCGCTATCACTTGGCATTTGCTCTTAGTAAGTTGGGGCGCAAGGCCGAGGCTAAAGCGGAAGCAGAAGCAGCTGTGGAATTAGATCAGCAATTCTCTGAGTATGAAGACGCTAAAGCATTACTGGAGAGCTTGGGCTAAGCTCCTTGGAGGAATAAAAAAGGCCACGTAAGTGGCCTTTTTTGTCGCTCATACTTAGCCAATACGTTTGTATTTTATGCGATGAGGCTGAGCGGCTTCTTCACCAATGGTTTCTTTTAACCAAGCTTCGTACTCGGTAAAGTTGCCTGCGTGGAAGTTAACTTGTCCTTCGTCGCGGTAATCTAGAATGTGAGTTGCGATACGGTCTAAGAACCAACGGTCATGCGAGATAACCATAGCACAGCCAGCAAATTCCAAGAGTGCATTTTCTAGCGCTCGTAGTGTTTCAACATCTAAGTCGTTGGTTGGTTCATCTAGTAGCAGTACGTTACCACCAGTTTGAAGTAACTTAGCCAAATGCAAACGGCCACGTTCACCACCCGATAGCTCCCCAACGCGTTTTTGTTGGTCACCACCTCTAAAGTTGAATCGACCGACGTAAGCGCGACTTGGTACTTCGATATTACCAATTTTTAGAATATCGGAACCGCCAGATACTTCTTGCCATACGGTGGCTTTATCATCCATCGCATCACGGAACTGATCCACGCTAGCTATTTGAACACTTTCGCCAACTTCTACGCTACCAGAGTCTGCTTTTTCTGCTCCGGTAATCATCTTAAATAGAGTCGATTTACCCGCGCCGTTAGGACCAATAATACCTACAATCGCTCCCTTAGGAATGCTAAATGACAGGTCATTAATTAGTACTCGTCCATCATAAGCCTTGCTTAGGTTGTTAACATCAATAACCTTATCACCTAGGCGTTGCGCAGCTGGAATGAATAGCTCGTTGGTTTCATTTCGGCTTTGAAAGCTTTGAGTATTAAGCTCTTCAAAGCGAGCCATACGAGATTTACTTTTACTCTGACGGCCTTTCGCATTTGAACGAACCCATTCCAGCTCTTTCTGAATTGATTTCATACGAGCTTTTTCTTGAGAGGCTTCTTGGTTCAAACGATCTTCTTTTTGTTCAAGCCAAGAAGAGTAGTTACCTTCCCAAGGGATACCTTCACCGCGGTCAAGTTCTAAAATCCAGCCTGCTACGTTATCAAGGAAGTAACGGTCGTGGGTTACCGCCACAACAGTACCTTCATAATCATGTAAGAAGCGCTCTAACCAAGCTACAGACTCTGCATCTAAGTGGTTGGTAGGTTCGTCTAGCAGGAGCATGTCTGGTTTTTCAAGCAACAAGCGACACAGCGCTACGCGGCGACGTTCACCCCCAGAAAGCTTCTCAATTTTTTGGTCCCATTCTGGTAGGCGCAAGGCATCGGCTGCACGCTCTAGTTGATTCTCTAAACTATGTGCATCATGAGTGGCTAAAATCGCTTCTAGTTCACCTTGCTCTTTAGCTAAGGCGTCAAAGTCTGCATCGGGCTCTGCGTATTCGGCATAAACTTGGTCTAAGCGAGTTTGGGCATTTTTTACCACCGCTACTGCTTCTTCAACCACTTCGCGAACCGTTTTGTCTAAGTCCATTTGAGGTTCTTGGGCAAGGTAACCAATTTTGGTTCCTGGGTTAGCACGTGCTTCACCCTCAATATCGGTATCAATACCCGCCATAATGCGTAGTAGGGTAGATTTACCTGAGCCGTTTAAACCGAGTACGCCAATTTTAGCGCCAGGGAAAAAGCTTAAAGAAATGTTTTTAAGAATATGTTTTTTAGGGGGAACGATTTTACCAACGCGGTTCATCGTATAAATAAATTGGGCCATTTGCCGTTCCTTTAAGGGTCTATACTCGAATTTTTGTGTCGCTAAAGCATACACCCAAATTCGCTAATTTTATCTTCCGCTATGATACTGGCTTCGTAGATGGAAGCTAGCTTTGTAAGTCACTTTATGCGGCGGTTTTTTGATGTTGCATAGTGAAGCAGCATAAAGCGGTACTATCTGCTTGTTTTTAACAGAGATAGCCATCAGGGCTTGTCGAATTTCTAAAGTAATAGTGGTATGTTGGAATCATCACAATTTGACACTGCAGATTAAATGAAACAGATTTTATTGACCTGTGTTGCCTTATGTATGGCATTTTCAGTTTCAGCCTTAACTTATGATTTACCCGAAGATGGTAGTCGCCTGCTGGGCGGAAACCAATGGCACAGAGTGCAAAAAGGCGAAACTATTGCGCTTATCGCCGAGCGTTATGGTGTAGGTTTTTTAGCGGTAATGGCGGCGAATAAAGGGGTAGACCCTTTCTTACCAGAAGAAGATACCGAGCTGCTTATTCCCACTCAAATTTTGCTACCCGATGTGGAGCGCAAAGGGGTGGTGGTAAATCTTGCGGAATTGCGTTTGTACTATTTTCGACCAAATAGCACCGAAGTAGATGTGTTACCCATTGGCATTGGCCGAATTGGCCGCGAAACGCCAGAGATGAGCACTTACATTAGTCAAAAACGTGAGCAACCTACTTGGACACCTACTCAAAATATTCGTAATGAATATGCAGCTAAGGGGATTATTTTGCCACCGGTTGTACAGGCAGGGCCAGAAAATCCACTGGGTGAATATGCCTTGCGCTTGGCTTACGGTAATGGTGAGTATTTAATTCATGGCACCAATAAAGAGTTTGGTGTTGGCCTGCGTGTTAGCTCGGGTTGTATACGTTTGTTTCCCGACGATATCGAATACCTGTTTTCGCAGGTTAATCTGAAAACGCCAGTGAGGATCATTAATCAATCGATTAAACATTCGCTTGAACCTAGTGGGGAGTACTTGTTAGAAGTGCACCAGCCGCTTAATCGCTCTGAAGAAGAAGTGACCCAAGCAACTACCTTACAATTGAGTCGTGATGATATTAAGTTTATTACGCAAGCAGGAGTTGACTCGTCGGTGGTGAATCAAGCGCTGAAAAACCAGCAAGGCATTGCTTTGTCGGTAGGAGAAAATCGAGGATAAAAAAAAGGTGATGCTTAGCATCACCTTTTTTTACATCGCTTTAAACTTACTTAGTGTAAGAAGATGCGATGTTGTCGATACGTTCGTTAGCGCGCATCGCTTCAGCTTTAGCTTGGTCAGCACTCATTTGAGCTGACTTAATGTCGCCACTCAAAGAGCTTTGCTCTGCACGAAGAGCTGCAACTTCGTTTGATAGTGCATCAACTTTGTCGCTTAGAGATTGTACGTTGTTTTCTAAAGCGGTAGTGTTTGAAGAACAACCCGCTAGTAAAATGGTAGAAGCAATAGCGCCTGCAACTAAAAACTTATTCATGGTAAGTCCGTCCTTTATATTCAATTCTAACGATTGTTAGCAATCGTTGATTCGTTTAAGCAAAGCTATTCACTGCAATTGAGTGAGCCGCTGGTATGATTATGGCTCAATATGAGCAAGCTGCAAGCGTTTGTTAGTAAAACCAAAAAAAAATAAGGCGAATACAGTTATTTAAGTTGATTTGTTAACATTTATTTAACAAAGGGCGTCGTCGCCTAGAGACATTTTAAATAACAGCTAGCTAATTGTTAGTTAGCGCTTTTACACTGCTTACTAGATTGTTTCTTAATATGCTTAAATTCTGCTTGCTGATTGGCTTTGTTTTGATATCGCACAGGCAGGCTTTTTACCACAATTAAGTAGTCACCCAATGCTTGTTTTTGTTGCTCGCTTAACTCAACAAACTCACTGTGGTTTATAGCCACTAAAGAACTAACTTTTTTACCTTCGAGGCGTTGTTCTACTCTTGAGTAGGTGCCTTGTCGTTGTTCAATGTGAAAGTTGCCCACCGTGTGCATCACCTGTTGAGTTGTTTGAGACTGCAGTTGCAGAGCGATAGATTCTGCCATTGTTTCGTCCCAAGCTAACATGGCAAAAAAGTGATTTTTGCTTTGTTCGCTATCGCCATGGTGGGCGTTGCCAAACAGTCGCTGTTGGTAGGCCGGATCGTTGGTTGTAAAGTCTTGGGCAAGTTTGCTGCGTTCAGATTCTTCTAAGCCCTCTAAATATCCTAAGCCTTGCTGACCAATACAGCGAACATGCTCGCGAGGCGCATTGGCTGCAACTACCTTGAGTTGTTTATCTTTGGCGAATTCAACTAGCGGCCGATAATCAGAGCGGTAGTTATCCCAGGCTTTGGTTTGTTTGATAAGCCATTCTTCACCTATTTCGTCGGCTAGGTAGCTATCTAATAAAGCTTGTTGGCTGCGATTAAATTGCTCCATCGATAAACTAATTTGGTTTTGTTGCTGATATAGAGCTTCCAATAAACGTAGTTGCGCTAAGTGGATAGCGGGATGACTATGGTATTCGCCAAATAATATCACCTGAGAATCAGCCAGTTGCTTGGCAAGTGATTGGGTGTTTTCAACAATTTGTTGGTCGTTTGGGTTGTACAATGCGTAGTCATAGTAAGTCTGCAATTGAATATTTGCAGATGGCGTTGCTTGCTCTACAGGTGGAGTAGCGCTGCAAGCCGATAGAAAGAAAAGTGACAAAATGAGGCCTGAGAGGCGAAGTGACATAATATAAACTCTAATTGTAGATGATAATCATTATCATCTTAACCTTTGTTGGGCTGAGATGTAATGCTTAAATTAACGTGAATTTATTTCATAAAGATCAAAGCAGCTAGTGAGAAAATTGCAAATTTAATAGGCTAAACGCACACTACAGCTTCCAAGGCAGCTAGCGTTTTATTGTTACATTTGTTCATTTGAATAGCGTTAATGGTAAAAAATTTTGCTGTGATCTGAAAAGGACTCAGGTTAGAATGCGCCTTCGAAAAATCACCCACCAACATGTAACAAAAGAGTCAGGAGATACTGATGTTAAAGCGTGATATGAATATCGCCGATTACGATGCCGAATTATGGCAAGCCATTACTAAAGAAGAAGTTCGTCAAGAAGAGCATATTGAGCTGATTGCTTCTGAGAACTACGCCAGCCCACGAGTAATGGAAGCGCAAGGCTCTTACCTTACTAATAAGTACGCCGAAGGATACCCTGGTAAGCGTTACTATGGTGGTTGTGAGTATGTAGATAAAGCAGAAGTGCTAGCCATTGAGCGCGCCAAGCAACTATTTGGTGCCGACTACGCAAACGTGCAACCACATGCTGGTTCACAAGCTAACTCAGCTGTTTTTATGGCTTTGCTTAAAGCAGGTGACACAGTACTAGGCATGAGCTTAGCTCATGGTGGTCACTTAACTCACGGTGCGAGCGTTAGCTTCTCAGGTAAAATCTACAACGCTGTTCAGTACGGGATTAACCCAGAAACTGGCGAGTTAGATTACGCAGAAGTTGAGCGTTTAGCTAAAGAACACAAACCTAAAATGATTATTGCTGGCTTCTCAGCATACTCAGGTGTGGTTGATTGGCAGCGTTTCCGCGATATCGCAGACGAAGTAGGTGCTTACCTATTCGTAGATATGGCGCACATTGCTGGTTTAGTAGCTGCTGGCTTGTATCCAAACCCAGTGCCAGTTGCTGATGTAGTAACAACGACTACTCACAAAACACTAGCTGGCCCACGTGGTGGTTTGATTTTGGCGCGCGCCAACGAAGAGGTAGAGAAGAAGCTTAACTCTGCAGTATTCCCAGGTGGTCAAGGCGGTCCTTTGATGCATGTTATTGCTGCAAAAGCGGTAGCGTTCAAAGAAGCGATGGAGCCAGAGTTCAAGCAATACCAGCAAAACGTATTAGACAATGCCAAAGCTATGGTAGCTGTACTGCAAGAGCGCGGTTACAAGATTGTGTCTAACGGTACAGAAAACCACTTGTTCTTGGTTGATCTCATCGACAAAGACATTACTGGTAAAGATGCCGACGCGGCACTAGGCCGTGCAAACATCACAGTAAATAAAAACTCGGTTCCAAACGATCCGCGTTCTCCATTCGTAACCAGTGGTTTACGTATTGGTACTCCAGCAATTACGCGTCGTGGCTTAGATGTAGCTGCTTCTAAAGAGTTAGCTGGTTGGATTTGTGATGTATTAGATAATTTACAAGACGAAGCGGTAATTGAGCGCGTTAAAGGCCAAGTGTTAGAACTTTGCCAGCGTTTCCCGGTCTACGCTTAAGTAAGCATGTAAACGTCAGGGATTGACGAGATAAAAGAAAGGAGGCTTTATGCCTCCTTTTTTGTATTTGTTTGTTAGGGTTTGTTGATTTTTGCTGATGGTTTTTGCAGCAATTTATTAGCCATTTAGGCAAGGCAGTGAGTGTGCAGTTAAGTGGGCTTAATAATCACTCGCTAACGCTGAATAAATGGCTAAGAAATGCTGCCCGAAGGGTTCGGATAAGCGAACTTTACTCTTTGTTGAGCACTTCTTGCTTAGCCCACTAGGCTTCTAAGTGCTCGCCGCGATTAAAGCCCGCTTATCTCGAACAAAACTTCAACACCAAAGATCAACAGACCCTAGTTAAACTACGGATTATTAAGACTAAATGTGAATAGGAACACAAACCAAGGAGGGATAGGCTGGGTTTTAGCCTGAGAATTAGACAGTTGGTACTGAAATTGCTCAGTTTTTAAGACCTAATTGATAAGTCAAATTACCAGCGCTAAAGGGTAATTGCAGAAGAGAGAGAATCACCATGGACATGAATCCTGTGGCTAGTGCAAAACGATTAATGATTATGCAGTTTGTAATTTGGGGCAGCTTTATGTTGTTCATCATTTCTTAATGTTTGCAGATTAAAGATATCCCTTGGCAATGGAATTGCCTGATTCCGCTTGTTTAAGCGAAGGATTAGTGAGTGTTAAGCGCTTGCCTTGATTAAGGTGAGTAGTACAGGCCACTCTAAGTAAAGATGTAAAATTACCTACCTTTTCTTCTCGCTGTAATACCTCATGGTAAATTTGCGTTAAAAAGCCCGCCAAACTAAGATTGGCCTCTTCGGCTATTTGCTCCAGCAGTTGCCAAAATATCGCTTCCAAACGAATACTGGTTACTACGCCATCTAAACGCACCGACCGAGACTTCAACTCAAACAGTTCTGCTTCGGCGCCAGAATAAATTTCACACATTGGCAATCCCACCATGATCAAACCGAAGTTTAATCATGGTATACAAAATCAACTTTTGCCGTTTCAATTTAGTATTAAGCCAATAGCTTATTAAATTGCGCTAGCCATTGCGGGTGAGCAGGCCAAGCTGGTGCGGTGACCAAGTTCCCATCGGTAAGGGCTTGGTCAACGGCTATATCGGCATAGTCGCCGCCAGCCGCTGTCACTTCAGGCGCACAAGCCGGGTAGGCAGAAATGTGTCTGCCTGAGGCAATACCTGCCGCTGTTAATAGCTGTGCGCCATGGCATATTGCCGCTATCGGCTGTTGCTTAGCGGCAAAGGCTTGAATTATTTCTAATACCTTAGCATTTAAGCGTAAGTATTCCGGGGCACGCCCGCCGGGTAATAATAGCGCATCAAATTCCTCGGTATCGATGTCAGCAAAATTGCCATTTAGGGTGAAGTTGTGCCCCGGTTTTTCGGTATAGGTTTGATCGCCTTCAAAGTCATGGATGGCGGTTTTAATTTGTTCGCCAATGCGTTTCTCTGGGCAAGTTGCGATAACTTCGTGACCTACCATTTGCAGTGCTTGAAATGGCACCATTAACTCATAATCTTCAACAAAATCACCTGCAATAATCAGTATCTTCGCCATGACGCTTTCCTTAACAAGTTATTTACATTTCTAGTGCAGCCTAACTTGAGCGGTAAGCTAAGCGGTAGTAATTGGTTACTACGCAAACGCTATTTGCTTATATATCAAGCTTAACTTTAAGCTAATCAGACTCTTAACAAGCTAAGGGCTAAACAGTAAGTATTTGGCTCAGTGGTTAAACTGAGAGCTAATTCTCATTTTTTCTTCCTTTACTAAGTTGGCGCCATTGTATTTAAACAAAGCCTTACCTAAATAAAGGAATTGTGGGCATTTTCGATAGTTACGCTTTAGCTAACCTGTACCTCAGACGGTTTAGCAGATAAAATTGCCGGATACTCGAATAAGGGATCGCCCATGCATTGTCCATTTTGTTCTGCTCATGAAACCAAGGTTATTGACTCGCGTTTGGTTGCCGATGGCCACCAAGTAAGAAGGCGTCGTGAATGCTTAGAATGCCATGAGCGCTTCACTTCTTTTGAAGTGGCCGAGTTGGTAATGCCGCGAGTGATTAAAGGCAATGGCATTAGAGAGCCTTTTAACGAAGAGAAAATGCGTGCTGGTATGATGCGTGCGTTGGAAAAACGCCCAGTAAGCGTTGACCAAGTAGAGCAAGCGGTAAACAAAATTAAGTCGCAGCTGCGGGCGACTGGCGAACGTGAAGTTGCCACAAAGTTCATTGGCAAGATTGTTATGGAACAGTTGATTGGCCTAGATAAAGTGGCCTACGTGCGTTTTGCTTCGGTTTATCACTCCTTTGAAGATATCAAAGAATTTAGTGACGAAATTGCTAAGTTGGAAAAGTAAGTGAGTTTTAGCGTTCAAGATTGCCAGTTTATGGCAAAGGCCATTGCTCTCGCCAAGCGCGGAAGGTATACCACGGCACCCAATCCTAATGTGGGTTGTGTATTAGTAAAAGATGGTCAGATTATTGGTAAAGGTTATCACCGTAAAGCCGGTGAAGGGCACGCTGAAGTGAATGCCGCAGCGGATGCCAAGCAACGTGGTTTTAGCCTAAAGGGGGCAAGCTGTTATGTCACTCTTGAGCCCTGCAGTCACGTAGGCAGAACGCCAGCTTGTGCCACCATGTTAGTTGAGCAACAAGTGGCCGAAGTAGTGATTGCTATGGTTGACCCTAATCCACAGGTTGCTGGGCGCGGGATTAAGCGCCTTGAAGAGGCTGGCATTAAAGTTCGTACCGGTCTAATGGAGCATTCAGCGCGTGCGCTTAACCCCGGATTTTTGAGCCGTGTTGAGCGTAAACGTCCTTTTGTTCGCTTGAAACTTGCTGGTTCTATCGACGCTAAAACAGCCTTAGCCAATGGCGAAAGCAAGTGGATTACCTCCGCTCATTCTCGCAGCGATGTGCAACGAGAGCGGGCCGCTAGCCATGCTATTTTATCCACCTCTACTACGGTTATTCGCGATAATGCCAGCCTAAACGTGAGATTTAATGAGCTCGGTAGCCTTGCAAAGCAACTTGATGAAACGCCGCTACGTCAGCCATTACGGGTGATTATTGACCGTAAACAACGCTTAGCAGAAGCAGCTCAAGACTTTAATATTTATAAAAATAGTGAGTCTTTGTGGTTGGCTGGCCATCAATCACAAACGCAACTGCCAGCCGCAAAACAGCTGGTGATTGAAGATACGCCAAATTTTTTGCCGCAATTAATGCAGCAGCTAGCTGAAGCAGAAGTAAATGATATCTGGGTTGAAGCTGGAGCTAATTTTGCTGCAGCCCTGATTCAAGCTAACTTAGTTGATCAGCTTATCTGTTACCAAGCCGGTTTATTGATGGGAGCCGATGCTCACAGTTTAGTGGGGCTTGAGGGATATCAGTCGATGAGTGCGTTAAATTCTTGGCAATGCCTTGAAACTCGCCGAATTGGCCCCGACATTAAAACTATCTGGATCCCGCAAGCACAGGGCGCACATTAATGTTTACTGGAATAATTGAAGCCCTAGGCAAGATTTCTCGCATTGAAAAACGCAGTGGTGACGTGCGATTAAACATCGCCAGTGCTGGCCTGGATATGTCGGATGTAAGACTTGGCGATAGCATCGCGGTAAATGGTATATGTTTAACCGTGGTCGACTTTAGCAATGAGCACTTTTGCGCCGATGTATCTACCGAGACTTTAAGTTTAACTTCGCTGGCTAAATGCAAACAAGGTGACAAGGTTAACCTTGAAAAAGCCATGCTTGCGACTAATCGCTTTGGTGGTCATATTGTCAGTGGTCATGTTGATGGCTTAGCAGAAGTAGTAAGCATTAGCCCCAGCGCACGAGCGATTAATATTTGGTTAAAGGTGCCTAATGATCTGGCGCGTTACATAGCCCATAAAGGATCCGTAACCGTAGATGGCATTAGCTTAACGGTGAACGAAGTACAGCAGCAACAGCTACGTTTAACCATTATTCCCCATACCGCCGAGCAAACAACCATTGGTGCTTGGTCGCCTGGGCAAAAAATTAACTTAGAAGTTGATGTTATCGCTCGCTATGTGGAGCGTTTAATCGGCTATGCTGATGAGAACACTAACGATTCAAAAATAAATACTGCATTTTTGGCGCAGCACGGCTTTATGAAATAGCTCGCCCAATCAAGATGCGCTAATAACAATAAATACTATCCCCAAAGGTAAGAAAGGTTTTGCTATGTCACTAAGCAGTATCGAAGAAATTATTGAAGATTTACGCCATGGAAAAATGGTGGTGCTAATGGATGATGAAGATCGAGAGAATGAAGGCGATCTCATCATGGCAGCTGATATGGTAACACCAGAGGCCATTAACTTTATGGCTACCTATGGGCGTGGATTGATTTGTTTACCCATGACTAAACAGCGCTGTCAGCAACTAAAGTTGCCACTGATGGTGGATGTAAATACCGAGCAGTTTGCTACTAACTTCACGGTATCTATTGAAGCATCGCAAGGCGTGACTACCGGAATTTCTGCAGCAGATCGCTCGCGTACTGTGCAAGCAGCCGTTGCCCGTGATGCTAAGCCTAGTGACATTGTTATGCCTGGCCATATCTTCCCGCTAATGGCGCAAGAAGGTGGGGTACTTACTCGCGCTGGACATACTGAAGCAGGAACTGATTTGGCAAGGTTAGCTGGTCGAGAACCAGCAGCGGTGATTGTTGAGATCCTTAATCAAGACGGCACCATGGCGCGTCGCCCTGATCTTGAGGTGTTTTGTAAAGAACACGGCTTAAAGATGGGCACTATCGCCGATCTCATCGAATACCGTAATAACAACGAAACCACTATTGAGCGAGTAGCAGAATGTAAAATGCCTAGCCGCCACGGTGATTTCAAGCTGATTACCTACCGCGATACCATCGATGAAAAAGTCCACTTTGTGATGCAAGCCGGTGAGATAAAAGAAGATGAGGCCACGCTGGTACGTGTGCACTTACACAATACTTTTAGTGATTTATTAGGCAGTGACCGGGCTGGAAAGATGAGCTGGCCGCTGGATAAAGCGCTAGAAAAAATTGCTCAAGAAAATGGCGTGCTGGTGCTACTTAGTACCGATGATAAGGCCGATAATTTGATTGACCAAGTTAAAGCCTTTGCTCTGCAAGATCGCGGTGAGACTCCAGCCCAAAAGCAAGCGCACAGCGCTTCACGTACTGTTGGAGTAGGCTCTCAAATTTTAGCTGACCTAGGTGTAAGCAAAATGCGTTTATTAAGTTCACCTAAGCGGTATCACGCATTATCTGGCTTCGGTTTGGAAGTGGTTGAGTATATCGACCAAGAATAACTCGAGTATTAGTGAGAAATTATTTTATTAAGGGCCTAGCAGATTAGTTGTGCTAGAATAGCGCGATTTTTTTGATGGACTCAAAGAAAAGGCAGAATTAAGTATGAAAGTAATTGAAGCAAATTTAGCTACACCAAACGCTAAAGTGGCTATTGTTATCGCTCGTTTTAACAGCTTTATTAACGAGAGCTTGTTATCAGGCGCTGTGGATACGCTAACTCGTCAAGGTGGTATTAGCGATGACAACATTACAGTTGTTCGTGTACCGGGCGCAGTAGAGATCCCACTGGCTGCTAAACGCATTGCAGCAAGCAAAAAGTACGATGCTATTATTGCTTTAGGTACAGTAATTCGTGGTGGCACTTACCACTTTGAATTAGTGGCTAACGAATGCCACAAAGGTTTAGCTCAAGTTATGATGGAATTTGATATTCCAGTAACTTTTGGCGTGCTTACTACTGAGTCTATCGAGCAAGCGATTGAACGCGCTGGCACTAAAATGGGTAATAAAGGTACCGAAGCTGCCCTAAGCGCTTTGGAAATGATCAACTTAGTTGATCAGATAGAAGTTTAATTTGAGGAATTCTCTGTGAAACCAGCTGCACGTCGTAAAGCTAGGCAATTTGCTACTCAAGCAATTTATCAATGGCAGGTGACCAAGGACAGCGTTGCTAACATCGAACATCAGTTCCTAACCGAACAAGACATGAGTAAGGCCGATGTTCCTTATTTTTCTACTCTGCTGACTGGCGTAGTAGCAAACAGCGAAAAGTTAGATGAAGCGATGAGCTCTTCGCTTTCTCGTAAGTTAGAAGAATTAGATATTGTTGAACACGCAATTTTGTTGATTGGTGTTTACGAGCTATTAATGGTGAGCGATGTGCCACCTAAAGTTGTAATTAACGAAGCGATTGAATTAGCTAAGTCATTTGCCGCTGAAGATAGCCACAAGTTTGTTAATGGCGTGCTAGATAAAGTACTACGTTTACAGCAGTTTAAGTCTTAGTTGCATGTCTTCTCAGCCTCCTTTGGGTGAATTTGATATCATCGAAAAGTTCTTCCAGCGCAGTGCTTCACGCCCCGATGTATTACTGGGTGTAGGTGATGATGCAGCGCTGGTAACTGTTCCCGAGAATAACCAAATTGCTATTTCTACCGACACCTTGGTAGAAGGCGTACATTTTTTCTCAGATATCCCACCTCGAGCGCTTGGCCATAAAGCGCTTGCAGTTAATTTAAGCGACATGGCAGCCATGGGGGCAGAGCCGCGTTGGGTGACCTTAGCGATCACCTTGCCGGAAATTGACGAAGCGTGGTTAGCCCAGTTCAGCAAAGGCTTTCATGACTTAGCTGAATACTTCAATGTTGCCTTAATTGGTGGTGACACCACTAAAGGTCCCTTAAGTATTACCGTGACGGTTCACGGCGTAGTACCTGAAGGAAAAGCCTTGCGCAGAGACGGAGCCAAGCCTGGTGACTGGGTATATGTTACTGGCAATATTGGTGACTCTGGTCTTGCACTGGCGCATCTTCAAGACAAAATCAGCTTAAACCCTCAACAGTTAGAGCTAAGCCTAAAACAGCACTATTACCCGCAACCTAGAGTGCTTGCTGGCTATGGTTTGCGTGATATAGCCTCTGCAACCATTGATATTTCAGACGGCCTATACAACGATCTACAGCATATCCTCAGAAAGAGCCACTGCTCGGCGGTACTAAACCTAGACAGCCTGCCACTTTCAGAGACCATGAATGAAGCCGTTGGTGTAGAGCAAAGCATTGCCTTAGCACTAAATGGTGGCGAGGATTACGAGCTATGCTTTACTGTGCCTGAATCTAATAAAGGCTCAGTCGATACTTCTTTATCTTTCAGTGGAATTCAGTTTACTTGTATCGGGCAGTTAGCGCCTGGCCATGGTGAGATAAAGCTAAAATATCAAGATAAACCTTATCAAATCGAACCCACTGGGTGGGATCACTTCAACTAATCCTAGCGAGTAGCGAGAACTGCAATGGATAAAGCTTTAGCCAAATTAAGCTTACGGAACCCTCTACACTTATGCGCACTTGGCTTAGGTAGTGGCTTAGCCCCCAAAGCACCGGGTACTTTTGGTACCTTAGCAGCTATTCCTTTGTATTTACTGCTAGCGCCACTACCTGTTTGGGCCTACGTGGCAGTACTGCTAGTAAGCTTTGTTTTTGGTGTTTGGTGTTGTCAAAAAGCAAGTGATGCAATGGGTGTGCATGATCACGGGGCGATTGTGTGGGATGAGTTTGTTGGCTACTGGATTACCATGTTCATGGTGCCGCTATCTCCCCTTAATGTGCTACTCGGTTTTATACTATTTCGCTTTTTTGATGTTTTGAAGCCTTGGCCCATCAAAATTTTGGATAAAAAAGTGCACGGTGGCTTTGGTATAATGATAGATGACGTATTAGCCGGTGTGTTTGCAGCTATTTCTTTGCAAGTTGTGCTGTTTGTCCTCGCTTAACAGAGCATTCTCTCTGCTTGCCAGATTTGTTCTCCCCTAAATTTAGTTAAATCTGCTTATGCAAACCTTGCATAAGCTTATTCTTCATTGCATAAATATGACATTATATCGAATCCTTAATCACTATCACTGCCTTCTGTGATTTTTGGATTATAAAATCCTGTTTATGCTATTTACAGTGGCAGATAAAAATACTAATTTATTACGGGTAAAAAGCGGATCAGGCTTGATTAAGTCTTGCTCAGTTCACAATTGTTGTTTGAATAGCGACATTTGCTAGTGCAGGGTCTAGATTTATCAAGAACAATAATTATTAGTCTATTCGCAAACACACCGGAAATGCAGCCATAACGGTTGCATACATGACAAGATGTCACACGGAGAATCATAATGAAGAAAGGATTGGCGAAGCTGTCACTTGCACTTGTAGCTAGTGCGGTAGCTGTGGGCGTTCAAGCGCAAACATTTGTCTTCTGTTCAGAAGGCAGTCCAGAAGGTTTTAACCCAAGTTTATATACAGCAGGAACCACTTTTGATGCGTCTTCTAAGACCATCTTTAACCGTTTGGTTGAATTTGAAGTAGGTACAACCAATGTTGTTCCAGGGTTGGCAGAGTCTTGGGATGTTTCTGAAGATGGCCTAGAGTACACCTTTCATTTACGCAAAGGCGTAAAATTTCACAGTCAGAAAAAAGGTTTCAAACCTTCTCGCGAGTTTAATGCTGACGACGTAGTGTTCACCTTTGAACGCCAAGATGACCCTGAGCATCCTTACCATAAAGTATCGGGTGGTTCTTACGAGTACTACAGCGGTATGGGTATGAACGACTTGGTTAAAGAGATCGTTAAAGTTGACGATTACACGGTTAAGTTTGTACTAAGCAAGCCTGAAGCTCCGTTTATTGCAAACATGGCGATGGACTTTGCATCTATCTTCTCTGCTGAGCAAGCTGATGCGATGTTAGCTGCCGGTACACCAGAGAAACTAGACTTAGACCCTGTAGGTACTGGTCCTTTCCAAAAAGTACAATACCAAAAAGATTCAATTATTCGCTACGTAGGTAATGCTGATTACTGGCAAGGCGCGCCTAAGATTGACCGTTTGGTATTCTCTATTACACCAGATGCATCAGTACGTTACGCCAAGCTTAAAGCTGGCGAGTGTCACGTAATGCCTTATCCAAACCCAGCTGATGTTGAGCAAATGCAAAAAGATGCTGACATCAACCTAATGAGCCAAGAAGGCTTAAACGTAGGTTACTTGGCATTTAATACCCAAAAAGCACCATTTGATAACGTTAAAGTTCGCCAAGCTCTTAGCCTAGCGGTTAACAAGCAAGCGATTATTGATGCGGTATTCCAGGGTAGCGGTAAAATTGCTAAAAACCCAATCCCACCAACAATGTGGTCTTACAACGAAGATACCGTTGATTACCCTTACGATCCGGTTAAAGCAAAAGCTTTATTGGCCGAAGCTGGTGTGACCGATCTTAAGACTAACATTTGGGCAATGCCAGTACAGCGTCCTTACAACCCTAACGCACGTCGTATGGCGGAAGTGATTCAAGCTGACTGGGCAAAAGTAGGCGTACAAGCTGAAATCGTTAGCTACGAATGGGGTGAATACCTTAAGCGTTCTAAGCAAGGTGAGCACGATACCGTGTTACTTGGTTGGACCGGTGATAATGGTGACCCAGATAACTTCCTAAGCGTATTACTAGGCTGTGATGCTGTTGGTGGTGGTAACCGTGCTATGTGGTGTCATAAGCCATTTAACGACGTAATCACTAAAGCTAAACAGATTTCTGTTCAAGCTGAACGTGCACCACTGTACGAAGAAGCACAGTTAATCTTTAAAGAACAAGCTCCGTGGGTAACAATTGCTCACTCAGTGGCTTACAAGCCAGTTCGTAAAGAAGTTCAAGGCTTTAAGATTGATCCATTAGGTGGTCACCACTTCTATGGCGTGTCGCTAAAATAAATATACTTAAGGGGCTGGCAACAGCCCCTTTCCTTCCTTCAGACACAGAGCTGTAGTTATGTTCCAGTTTATTATAAAAAAATTGATGTTGGTGATACCCACCTTCATCGGCATTACTCTTTTAACCTTTACTTTGATCCGCTTGATTCCTGGCGACCCAATAGAAGTAATGGCAGGTGAAAGGGGCGTGTCTCCTGAACGTCACGCAGCCTTGCGTGCCGAGTTGGGCTTAGACCAACCGTTGTTGGTCCAATACTTTGATTATGTGAAGAATATTGCGAGTGGCGATCTTGGACGTTCATTAATCACCAAGACGCCTGTAACCGAAGAATTTATGACCTTGTTTCCTGCCACTGTAGAGTTGGCTACCTGCGCAGCAATCTTTGCGATATTAGTAGGCTTGCCCTGCGGGATTATTGCTGCTGTGAAACGGGGTTCCTTATTTGACCACTCGGTCATGACCTTTTCTCTCACCGGCTATTCCATGCCCATATTCTGGTGGGCTCTGCTGTTAATGCTGGTGTTCTCGGTGAATTTGGGGATAACCCCAGTGTCCGGGCGGCTCGATGTGACCTTCTGGATTGATGAGGTCACCGGTTTTATGTTGATTGACACGCTGCTCTCCGATGAAGACGGCGCGTTTCTATCTGCACTACATCACTTAGTTTTACCAAGTATTGTGCTGGGAACCATTCCAATGGCAGTGATCGCCCGTATGACCCGCTCATCTATGCTTGAAGTGCTGGGTGAAGACTACATTCGTACCGCTCGCTCAAAAGGCATGGCGCCAATGCGAGTAATTGTAGTGCACGCTTTGCGTAATGCGCTTATTCCAGTAATTACAGTAATTGGTTTGCAGGTGGGCATTTTGTTATCGGGTGCGATTCTTACCGAAACAATTTTTGCTTGGCCAGGCATTGGTAAATGGTTGATTGAATCTATTGGCCGACGTGACTACCCAGTAGTACAAGGGGGCATTCTGATCGTGGCTACCATTATTATTGTGGTGAATTTGATTGTCGATATTCTTTACGGCGTGGTAAACCCACGGATCCGTCACGGCAAATAAGGAGGAGTGTATTATGTCTGAACAAACAACGACTCCAGCCACCACTGGACCACAAGTACAAACGCCGTTACAAGAATTTTGGGGCTACTTTAGTCAAAATACCGGAGCTGTGATTGGCTTGGTATTTATCGCAACAATGATTGTGGTGGCTTTATTAGCCAGTGTGATTGCGCCGCATTCTCCTATTGAACAATATCGTGATGCCTTGCTGCTACCACCGTTTTGGGTAGAGGGTGGTACCACCGCTCACCTATTGGGAACTGACGATGTTGGTCGCGATATCTTGTCGCGTCTAATTCATGGTGCGCAACTATCATTGTTTATTGGTTGCCTAGTGGTCACGCTGTCCTTAGGTATTGGCGTTATTCTGGGGCTGATTGCTGGATTCTTCCGTGGCTATGTTGAAACCATCATCATGCGCGCGGTAGACATTATGTTGGCCATGCCAAGCCTGTTATTGGCAATTGCAATTGTGGCTATCTTAGGTCCAAGCATTTTTAACGCAGCGATGGCAATTGCCATTGTATCTATGCCGCACTATGTGCGTTTAACCCGAGCCTCAACCATCGCAGAGTTGAACAAAGATTACGTGATTTCTTCACGGGTTGCTGGTGCTGGCTCATTGCGTTTGATGTTTATTACAATTCTACCTAACTGTACTGCACCACTTATCGTGCAGGCTACCTTGGGCTTCTCTAACGCTATTTTGGATATGGCTGCACTGGGATTCCTAGGTTTAGGTGCTCAACCGCCAACGCCAGAATGGGGAAGCATGTTAGCCGATGCCTTGCAGTTTGTGCAACGTGCTTGGTGGGTAGTTACCTTCCCAGGCCTTGTGATTCTGTTAACGGTATTAGCCTTTAACTTAATGGGCGACGGTTTACGTGATGCCCTTGATCCCAAGTTGAAGCAGTAGGAGAAGCCTTGTGTCTTTATTAGAAGTGAATAACCTTACTGTTGAGTTTGGTGATGGAGATAATCCATTTCGTGCGGTGGACCAAGTAGGTTACAGCGTAGAAAAGGGTGAAATTGTAGGTATTGTTGGCGAATCTGGCTCGGGCAAAAGTGTCAGTTCTTTGTCCATCATGGGGTTGATTGACTACCCGGGAAAAGTGACTGCCGACACCCTTAATTTCGAAGGGCAAGATCTATTGGCCATGCCAGAGGATAAACGTCGCGCGATTACCGGTGCTGAGATCGCGATGATTTTCCAAGAGCCAATGTCGAGCTTAAACCCGTGTTATACCGTTGAATACCAGATTAGCGAAGCCCTTAAAATTCATCAAAGCGGTGACAAAAAGTGGCGTCGTAAACGGGTAATCGAATTACTTGAGCAAGTAGGTATTCCAGATCCCGAATCGCGCTTAAAAACCTATCCGCATCAGTTATCGGGCGGTATGAGCCAGCGGGTGATGATTGCCATGGCGATAGCCTGCGATCCAAAACTGTTGATTGCTGATGAACCAACTACGGCTTTAGATGTAACCATTCAAGCGCAAATCGTCGATTTGTTGCTGGACTTACAAAAGCAGAAAAACATGGGCTTGGTGCTGATTACTCACGATTTGGCATTAGTGGCTGAGTCTGCTCACCGAGTGATTGTGATGTACGCAGGACAAGTGGTAGAAACCGGCCCAGCTGAAGAGATTTTCTCAACGCCGAAACATCCTTATACCCAAGCCTTGCTCCGTTCACTGCCTGAATCATCGGCAGGTAAAGAGCGTTTAGACGCACTACCTGGTGTAGTGCCCGGTGCGTTTGACCGACCAATCGGTTGTTTGTTAAACCCGCGTTGCCCTTATGCCACCGAGCGTTGTCAAAACGAACAGCCTGCAATGCAGGGAGAAGGAATGCGTCAAGTGCGATGCTTTACACCACTGGATGAAAGCGGGAGACCAAGCGCATGAGTGATAGCATTATGAAAGCAGCGGCTTTAGATGCTGCTCCAGCAGAAGAAACTACCCAAGAATCGGTATTGGCGGTAAACGGGGTTAAGAAGCATTACCACGTAAAAGCCGGTATGTTTAAACCAGACGCTACTGTCAAAGCCTTAGATGGTGTGAGCTTTAAGTTAGAGAAGGGTAAAACGTTGGCAGTGGTTGGTGAGTCAGGTTGCGGTAAGTCGACCTTAGCTCGGGTACTAACCATGATTGAAACGCCCACTGCAGGTGAGCTTTGCTTTGATGGCAAAGACATTCTTAGCTTGGGTAAGGATGCCGCCAAAGCCTTGCGTCAAAAGATCCAAATCATCTTCCAAAACCCTTATGGTTCGCTGAATCCGCGCAAAAAAGTAGGGACCATTCTCGAAGAACCTTTGGTGATTAACAGCGATATGAGCAAGGCTGAGCGAAAGCAAAAAGCTTTAGCTATGTTAGCCAAAGTGGGCTTACGCCCTGAGCATTACGATCGTTACCCACACATGTTCTCTGGTGGTCAGCGCCAACGTATCGCTATTGCACGCGGTTTGATGCTTGACCCTAAGGTTGTGGTAGCCGATGAGCCTGTATCGGCGCTAGACGTGTCTGTGCAGGCGCAGGTGCTAAACCTGATGATGGATTTGCAAGATGAGATGGGCTTAAGTTATATCTTCATTTCGCATGATTTATCGGTTGTAGAGCACATTGCAGATGAAGTGATGGTGATGTACTTAGGCAAGGCGGTAGAATATGCTTCTTGTGAGGAGCTGTTTGCTAATCCTAAGCATCCTTATACTCAAGCGCTGTTATCAAGTACGCCGCGCTTAGATTCTAGCCATCGCCGCGAGAAAATTAAGCTAGAAGGTGAACTGCCTTCGCCACTTAACCCACCTAAAGGTTGTGCTTTCCACGCACGTTGTCGTTATGCCAATGAGCGATGCAATAAAGAGCAGCCAAGTTTGGTAAGCGAAGCTAATGCGCAAGTTGCGTGTTTTGCTCGAGAAGAAGGGCGAATCGCTTAACTTGCACGCTATCCAATCAAAAAGCGGGCTTGTCCCGCTTTTTTTATTGCGTCATCACGTGTAAGTTAGCAGCATTAATCGTTTTAAGGTTCAAGACGTTGGCGTTGTTAGCAAAGTTGAAAATCAAATCCCTGCCTATTACTTTGTTGTTGCTTGTAAGCCTTGGCGCTTGGCAACAAGCTAAGGCCAATACTCTGGTTTGGGGAACCGCTTTTCACGCCGAGCCGCAGCAACTTGTTGATGAACTGGATGCCAATAGTAACTTTATTAATCACTTGTTGTTCGACCCCTTATTTTTACTCGATCAACAAGGGCGTATTGCGCCACGTTTAATCACCAAGTGGAAAATTATTTCTCCCACACAGATTCAGTTTGAATTACGCAGTGGCGTAGTGTTTCACTCTGGTAATCCACTCACTGCCGAAGACGTAGAGTGGACCTTCCAACAACTTTCTCAGCAAGCTCATTTACATGCGTTGTTTGCACCTATTAAGAGCTTAAAGGCGCTTAATACCCTGCAATTTGAAGTTCGTACTTATCGGCCTTTTTCTGAGTTGATTCAACGTTTAAGTTTTATTTTTCCGGCAGATAAGCAGTTTTACACCACTGAAGAAAACACCAGCTCATCCTTTGCTGTATCGGGTACTGGCCCTTTTAAAGTAAGCCGTTATGTGCCGGGTATTGTTACTGAGTTTGAAATTCATTCAAGCTACTGGCGTACTAATCGTAGCAATGTACAACGGATTAAAGTGGTGCCGATTAAACAAGCTGAAATGCGCATGGCTAGCTTGTTTTCTCGCGATGTTGATATCGTAGATCACGTGCCAGAGAACTACGTAGAGTTGCTCAATAAAGATAAGCAATTGTCGGTGATTCAAACCGAAGGGTTAAAGTGGTTAGCTATTGAATTAAACCAGCGTAACCCAGCCTTAGATAATCGTAGAGTCCGCCAAGCGCTAAACTTAGCCATCGATAATATTCGCTTGGCCGAGGTGTTAGGGCCTTATGCTTTGGCTTCTACTCAGCTAAGCATACCAGGGCAAGCCGGTTACAATGCCGAGCTGTTGCCACGTTATAACTTGTTGTTGGCGCATCAATTGTTACAGCAAGCGGGTTACGAAAAAGGCTTTAAATTAACCATGGCTGTACCTGAGTCATTATTTGGTGACCAATCTAAAGTGGTTTCACAGTTAGTGTCGATGTTGGATCGGGTGAATATTTCTTTGCAGCCGCAATGGTTAAGTGATCAAGACTACCAGTTGGCAGTGGATAGTTGTTCAAGTGACTTAGTGTTAACACGTAGGCAGGGAGATGCGGGCAATGTGTTGTCTATTGCGCGGGCGATGTTTCTCAGTGAGGGGGAACCAATTACCGATGAGGGGGGACCTTGTGAAGCCTACCAAAATGATAAAATTAGCCAACTTATTCTGGCCGGCGAGCAAGAGCTAGATGAGGAGAAACGCGCTAAAATTATTCAGTACTTAGAGCAGCAAATCTATCAGGAAGCAGTATTTGTTCCCTTATACTGGCAGCGAAAAATTTGGGCCTTGAACCAGCGGATTGATATAAAGAATATGAATCGGGCTAGTCCATTCCCATTGTTCGAGCAGCTACAGGTGCTTGATTAGCAGCTTAAGCTTGGCAGAAACGTTCAATTTTTTGTTGGATGCCTTTGCTATCTAAACCGAGTAAGTCATAAATTTGTTCTTGGCTACCTTGCTCAACAAAATTATCGGGTAAGCCAATGTTTAGTACTTTTACTTGGTTAAGCTGCTGAGCAAATAAGAATTCGTTTACTGCAGAACCTGCGCCGCCTTGTATTGCATTTTCTTCCACTGTTACTAGCACATCATGCTCGGCAACCAAGGCTTTAATGCACGCTTCGTCTAAGGGCTTAACAAAGCGCATATCAACCAAGGTCGCATCTAGTTGCTCGGCCACTGGTGCGGCTTTACACAGTAAACTACCAAAGTTAAGAATGGCGATTTTCTTGCCTTCTCTAATGACCCTAGCTTGACCAATTTCCATAGCGGTCATTTCGCTATTTACCGGTGTATTATCGGCACCACCACGCGGGTAGCGCACCGCTGCAGGGCCTTGATGCAAGTGGCCGGTGTAGAGCATCTGCCTACATTCGTCTTCGTTAGCTGGTGCCATAATCACTAAGTTAGGCACGGTGCGTAGGTAGCTTAAATCAAAAGCACCTTGGTGAGTTGGGCCATCGGCCCCAACAATGCCAGCACGGTCAATGGCAAACAACACCGGTAAATTTTGAATTGCTACATCGTGAATTAGTTGATCATAGGCGCGCTGTAAAAAGGTACTGTAAATCGCAACAACCGGTTGGTAACCGGCAATTGCTAAGCCCGCAGCAAAGGTTACAGCATGCTGCTCGGCAATGGCCACATCGAAGTATTGATCTGGAAACTCTTTAGAAAAACGCACCATGCCTGAGCCTTCGCGCATGGCGGGTGTAATTCCCATCAGTTTTTTATCTTTGGCTGCCATGTCGCACAACCAGTCACCAAAAACTTTAGAAAATGTAGGGGCTGCGCCTTTGCTTTTAGGCAAGTTGTCTTGGCTAGGGTCAAATTTAGGCACCCCGTGATAACCAATTGGATCTTGCTCTGCGGGTAGGTAACCTTTACCTTTTTTGGTCATTACATGCAGAATTTGCGGGCCTTTTAAGTCGCGCATATTGCTTAAGGTGCGCACCAAGCCTTTCACATCATGGCCATCAATTGGGCCAATGTAATTAAAACCAAATTCTTCAAACAAAGTACCCGGCACTACCATGCCTTTAAGGTGTTCTTCCGCTCTGCGAGCGAGCTCTTTAATCGGTGGCATGCCACTCAGTACTTTTTTGCCGCCTTCACGTAGCGACGAGTACAAAGAGCCAGAAAGAATATTGGCTAAAGAATTATTCAGTGCGCCAACGTTCTCAGAAATCGACATCTCGTTGTCATTAAGAATCACTAACATGTCGTTATGAATAGCACCAGCATGGTTTAGTGCTTCAAAAGCCATGCCTGCGGTCATTGCGCCATCACCAATTACAGCAACCACTTTACGGCCTTGCTGTTCTTTTTCAGCCGCAATAGCCATACCTAAGGCGGCACCAATAGAAGTGCTTGAATGGCCTACGCTGAGTACATCGTATTCACTTTCGCCGCGCCATGGGAAAGGGTGCAAGCCTTTAAATTGGCGAATGGTCGACATTTTTTCACGGCGACCAGTTAAAATTTTGTGCGGATAAGCTTGGTGGCCTACGTCCCAAACCAGTTTATCGAACGGGGTGTTATATACGTAATGCAAGGCTACCGTTAGCTCAACAGCACCTAAACCTGATGCTAAATGGCCACTCGATTGGCTGACACTGTTAAGAAGGTATTGGCGAAGTTCGTCACACAGCTCAGGCAGCTGTTGTTGCTCAAGCTGGCGAAGTTGCGGAGGCAAGTCAGCCAGAGCAAGTGTAGGGTAATCTTTAATATTCAGTGTCATATAAAATGCTTATCATTATTCTTATTGTTGACGACTAGTTGTTTCGATGTACGACATAATCAGCTAATAAGGCTAGCAACTCACTATTGTAAGGCAAACTCTCTAAGGCTTGAAGCGCTTCTTTGCCTAGGTTTTCAGCTTTTTCTATGGCGCCTTCAAGGCCCAGTAAACTCGGGTAAGTGCTCTTATTTAGGGCCTGATCTGAGCCCTGTGGTTTACCTAAAGTGTCGGTATCACTAATTATATCTAAAATGTCATCACGAACTTGAAAGGCTAAGCCTAACGCATCTGCATAACGAGCTAAAGCCTGCTGCTCATTTGCTTGTTCAATCTTGCTACAAACTGCGCCTAACATTACCGCTGCTTTGATAATGGCACCGGTTTTGTGTTGGTGCACTCTTTCTAGTTGTTCAAGGCTAACCTGTTGGTTGGTTGCCGCAATATCTAATGCCTGACCACCACACATGCCGTTATAACCAGCCGCTTGGCTTAGTATTTTAAGCATGGCCACCTTTTGGGCATCGCTGGCCGGTGCTTCAGCAATTAAGCTAAAGGCGAGGCTTTGTAAGGCGTCACCCGCTAGTATTGCGGTGGCTTCATCATAAGCAATATGGCAAGTAGGCTGGCCACGGCGCAGTTCATCATCATCCATGGCGGGTAAATCATCATGAATTAGCGAATAGGCGTGAATGCACTCTACAGCCGCTGCCGCAGCATTAAGTATATCTTTGGGCGCTTTGTTTAATTGCCCAACTAAATAAACTAACAGCGGTCGCACTCGCTTACCGCCTAACAATAGGCCGTGACGCATGGCTGCCAGTAGCTTTGGGTCATTAACAACTTGATTGGCTAAAACACTGTCTAAATGGGTGTTTATTTGGGATTGGTAGTCAGCAATGGTGCTAGCTAAACTAGAATTCACTCAGAAGGCTCCTGCACTAAAGGTTCTAGTGAATCGCCATTTGGCCCTTGGCGAAGTATCTCAACTTGCTGTTGAGCCTGTTGCAATTTAGCTTGGCCAGCATTGGCTAAACTGATGCCGCGTTCAAACTGCTTAAGAGAATCTTCTAGGCTTAGCTCACCTTGTTCAAGCTGTTGAACAATGTCTTCAAGTTCATTTAAGGTTTCTTCAAACTTCATCTTTTCTGGTTTTTTTGCAACCATGCTAGAGCCTCTATCAAGCGTATTCTGGCGCAAAGTTACCTTAGCCGTATGGGTAGGTCAAACTTGCGACTCAAGTATTTTAATATTGGCCGATAAATATAGAAGAGCTTGGTAGGTCAAGATATTGAAATGAGAACACAAAATTACCTTCGATTCTGTTTTGCGAGTAGACTAGTATTAGTTTAATTAGAATCTCTAGGCTACAGGTTAAAAGGAAAAAGCAGTGGATTTAGCAACGCTGATTGGGATTATCGGCGCCTTCGCCTTTGTTGTTATGGCGATGGTGATGGGTGGCGGAATTGAGATTTTTATCGACATTCCCTCGGTACTAATTGTTTTTTGTGGCTCCTTGTTTGTTGTATTGATGAAATACAACCTAGGTCAGTTTTTGGGAGCGATTAAAATTGCGGCTAAGGCTTTTATGTTTAAAGCCGACAAGCCCGACGATCTTATAGAGCGCTCTGTAGAAATGGCCGACGCCGCTCGTAAAGGCGGCTTTTTGGCGCTAGAAGAAGCCGAGATCACCAACCCCTTTATGCAAAAAGGTATCGATATGCTGGTGGATGGCCATGATGCCGACGTCGTGCGCGCCACCATGGAAAAGGATATCTTGCTTACCTCTGAGCGCCATGAATTTGGAGCCGGTATTTTTAAAGCCTTAGGTGACGTAGCACCAGCCATGGGGATGATTGGTACCTTGATTGGTCTGGTAGCCATGTTATCTAACATGGATGACCCTAAGTCTATTGGTCCTGCTATGGCGGTAGCCTTGTTAACGACTTTGTATGGTGCCATTCTCGCCAACATGGTGGCCATTCCTATTAGCGAAAAATTGCTGTTGCGTGCTGGTGAAGAAAAGCTTAACCGTAGTTTGATTTTGGATGCTGTATTGGGTATTCAAGATGGCCAGAACCCGCGAGTGATTGAGGGTGTTTTGAAAAACTACTTGCCAGAAGGCAAACGCTCACTAGGCACAACAGACGAGTAGGTAGCGTAGTATGGAAGAACCTTGCAAGTGCCCCCCCGAAGGACTGCCCGCATGGATGGGCACCTTCGCCGATCTCATGTCTCTGTTGATGTGCTTCTTTGTATTGCTGTTGGCTTTCTCGGAAATGGACGTACTAAAGTTTAAGCAAATTGCCGGTTCAATGAAGTATGCTTTTGGTGTGCAAAATCTACTGGAAGTAAAAGACATTCCAAAAGGAACCTCGGTAATTGCGCAAGAGTTTAGGCCGGGCCGCCCTGAGCCAACACCTATCGAAACCATCATGCAGCAAACCATTGATATGACTCAGGCCAAGCTTGAGTTTCATGATGGTGAAGAAGCTGATGCCGGTGGTCAGCAAAAAGCCGCTGGCCAGCAAACTGGTGGCCGAGCCTCAGCAACTCAAGCTCAGTCTTCACAAAGCCAGTCCGAAACCCAAGCCCAACAAAATGAAACGGCTAAACGAATCGCTCAGCAGTTGCGTGACCAAATTGAAGATGGCGCCATTGAGGTGGAATCGCTTGGTCAGCAAATTATTATTCGGGTGCGAGAGAAGGGCGCTTTCCCTTCAGGATCTGCCTTTTTACAACCTAAGTTTCGCCCGGTTATTCGCCGTGTGGGTGAGGTGATTAAGGACATTCCAGGTATTGTTACTGTGTCTGGCCATACCGATAATCAGCAAGCAGAGTCAGAGTTGTATCGCTCTAACTGGGATTTATCTAGTCAGCGTGCTGTGTCGGTGGCTCATGAACTCATTAAAGTGCGTGGTTTTGCCGAAGAGCGCTTAATCGTGAGCGGATTAGCAGATACTCAACCCTTGATGAAAAACAATACCATCGAGAACCGCCGTCGAAACCGCCGCGTAGAAATCGGCATTATGCAAGGTAAGGCCTCTCAATCTGGTGAGATTGCCGTTTCTGGAGAAGAGTAAACCAGCCAACTCGCTTCGCTGAGCTAAGCGAGTTTTGTATTTTCTCAATTTGTACTTTTCCCAAAATTCCTGCCAAGGCGAGCTAAACTAAACAATATTGGCTCGCTGCCTTAACTCGCGGTATAATTCGCGCCCAAATTTATCAAGGCCCTTGAGTTATGAAGTTCATCGTTAAACTATTTCCAGAAATTGCCATGAAGAGTAAGCCGGTTCGTAAGCGCTTCAGTAAAATTCTTCAAAGCAATATTCGCAATGTAATTAGTCCAATCGATGAAACTATTCGAGTGCGTTTAGATTGGGATCGCATGGTTGTTACTTCGCGTAACGACAGCGAAGAGAACCGCGAAGCGCTGATTCAAGCACTTTCTTCTACGCCGGGTATCGTGCACTTCTTGGAAGTGAAACAACATAGCTACACCGATTTACACAATATTTATGAGTTAACTTTTGACGCTTGGAAAGATCGTTTAAAAGACAAAACCTTTTGTGTGCGGGTTAAGCGCAGTGGCAAACACGATTTCTCATCTATTGAAGTAGAGCGTTACGTTGGTGGTGGTTTAAACCAACATTGTGAGAGCAATGGGGTGCGTTTAAAAAATCCTGACGTAACGGTGAAAATCGAAATCGCCGACGACGTGATGTATTTGGTGCAAGAGAAGCACCCAGGTTTAGGCGGTTTCCCAATCGCAACACAAGAAAGTGTATTGTCGCTTATTTCTGGCGGTTTTGACTCGGGCGTGTCGAGTTATCAACTCATCAAGCGTGGCGCAAAAGTGCACTACTGTTTCTTTAATTTAGGTGGTCGCGCTCATGAGCTAGGCGTTAAGCAAGTTGCTCATCACCTCTGGAAGCGCTTCGGTTCGTCGCACCGGGTTAAGTTTGTTGCGGTGGATTTTGATCCAGTGGTGAACGAGATACTTGAAAAAGTAGACAACGGCCAAATGGGCGTAGTACTCAAACGTATGATGGTGCGAGCAGCGTCTAAGGTGGCTCAGCATTTAGATATTCCCGCATTGGTAACCGGTGAAGCGGTAGGTCAAGTATCTAGCCAAACCTTGGTTAACTTAAGCATGATTGACCGAGTGTCAGAAACCTTGATTCTTCGCCCGCTAATTGCCACCGATAAACAAGATATTATTGATACGGCTAAGCATATTGGCACCAACGATTTTGCCGAAACTATGCCAGAGTACTGTGGTGTTATTTCTAACAAGCCAACGGTAAAAGCGGTTGAGTCTAAGCTACTGGCCGAAGAAGAAAACTTCGATTTTGCGATTTTGGATAAGGTAGTAGAAGAGTGCCGCATTACCGATATTCGTGATGTGACCAAAGAAGCCGACGAGCAAGTGACCGAAGTGCTTAGCGAAGAAGAGCTAGCACAAGATAAAGAAGCGGTTGTTTTAGATATTCGCTCCATAGAAGAACAAGAGCAACAGCCCTTTAGTTTAGAAGAAGTGGAAGTTAAGCATATCCCATTCTTTAAGTTAGCTACTCAGTTTGGCGATTTAGACCAATCTAAGCATTACATGCTGTATTGTGACCGTGGGGTCATGAGCAAATTACAAGCTTTGTATTTGCAAGATGCTGGTTTTAAAAATGTCGGTGTTTATAGCAACAAATAAGCATGAAATAGAGCCGACGAAAGTCGGCTTTTTTATTGGATGTTCCAAGCAAACTCATTAAAAAATAGGCATTTTTCTGCCCACTTAGCATTTTTACAAGCTTTTATTGCTAACCCGCTCAAATCCTGCGTCTCGTCACACCCTTTGCCGCCGGGTGGTATAAACTTAAACTAGGTTTTAGCATAAAGGGGTAGATGTATGAGCGATCTATTTTTAGTTACTGCCACCGGTGAGGATAAGCCGGGTACACTAAATCGCTTGGCCGATATCACCCACTCTCATCAAGGAAAGTGGTTAAGTAGTCGGGTTGTAAATTTGGATGGTCAAGTGGCTTGTATCTTCAAAGTGCAGGTTCCGCAAAAAAATACTCAGGCCTTGCAGCAAGCCTTGCTAGCGGTAGATGACTTACACCTAAGCATTAACGGCTGCAAACCTGCCCACTTATCTCAAAGTGAATCATTAAGTTTGGTTATTGATGCAGAAGATCGCCCCGGCCTCATTAACGATATTACGCGTTTGCTAGTCGGGCATGGCGTTAATGTTAACAAGCTTGAATGCCATAGAATGAGCGTACCTGAAGCTGGGGGGAGTGTATTTACCGCCGAGCTTGATCTAATGGTGCCAGACAGTGAGAACACTGCTGGAATTATTGCCGAGATAGAAGGTTTGCAATCTCAAATGGTGGTTAATCAAGTTCACTAATCGGTAGGTTACCAAGAGCAAAAAAGGGCAGTTTAACTGCCCTTTTTAGTGAGTAAAGACAGTGAACTAGTTATTTGAGATTAAATTCTTTCACTGCATTAAGAATGCTTCGAATACTGTATTGACCAATAAATTTGCCATTTTGCACCACTGGCATTCTGCGACGTTTCTCTTTAATCAACTTTTCTGCAACAGCAAGAATATCCATGTCGGTGCCAATAATATCTACTTCTTCACTCATGTAATCAGCGACTGAACCACCAATCTCCCCATGATAAGTGCCTTTTAAAATGGCCTGTAAGCAGTCAATTTCAGAAATAACACCAACTACTTCACGTCGCTCGTTGATGACGGTTGCGCCAGAAACCTTGGCGGTAATCATGATATCAATCGCTTCAAATAGTGAGTTTGAAGGGGTAACCGTAACCGGATTTTTGGTCATGTAGTCAATTGCTCGAATAGAGGTTAACGGCATGCTTTCTTCCTTAAAATTGCAGGGTTTCTTTAAGATATGAATAAAAAAAATGCTTTTTGTCCAGTTGTTTGTATAAAAAACTGGTGCGACTTAAAAAAACCAGGGTGACTTTGAATTAATTGTAGTTGTAATGTTGCTCAATAGTCGTATTTTTTGTGGGTAATTAGATTATCTGGCTCCTAGTCACTCTTATTATTCAGCTCACGCCTACTACTACCTTGGTCTAGCGATGTAAATTGTGTGAACAATGAATACTTTAGTCTTAGTCGATACACGTTACACTTGAGCATAATTGCTTAAGTTCAGCCAAAGAGATCCCGCTAATGAGTCAACGCAAGCTGCATGATTTGTTTTCGCCAAAGTCTATCGCGGTTATTGGTGCATCTAATCGTGCCTCACGCCCTGGCAATGTGGTAATGAAAAACCTAATGAGCGCCGGCTTTAATGGTCCCGTTATGCCGGTGAGCCCTAAATATAAAGCGGTGTTAGGTGTACTGGCTTATCCCAGTATCGAGAAGCTCCCTCAGCGCCCAGACCTCGCCATTATTTGTGTAAACGCTAGCCGTTTGCCAGAGGTTGTGGAAAAGCTTGGCCAATTTGGCTGCAAAGCCGCGATTATTACAGCCGGCGGTTTAGATATTAAATTAGACGGCCAAGAGCAAACTATTGCTGAACAGGTTCTGGCCTTTGGCCAGCGTTACGGCATGCGTATTTTAGGGCCAAACAGCTTAGGCTTAATGCTACCTAATATTGGATTAAATGCCTCATTCGCTCACGCCAATAGCCAGCCAGGCAAGATAGCCTTTGTGTCGCAATCTGCTGCTGTGTGCACAACCGTGCTCGATTGGGCAAACAACAAGGGCATTGGCTTCTCCTCCTTTATCTCATTGGGAGATGCCTTAGATATCGACTTTGGCGAACTGCTCGATTTCTTATCCAGAGATGCCAAAACCCAAGTGATTATGCTGTATATCGACTCGGTGAAGGATACCCAGCGCTTTATGTCGGCGGCTCGAGCAGCCTCTCGTAACAAAGCCATATTGGTGATTAAGTCCGGCCGCAGTCGCTTAGGCGCGCAAGCGGCAGCCCTGCATACCGGCGGACTAGTGGGTAACGACGCGGTTTACGACGCGGCATTTAAGCGTGCTGGTATGTTACGCGTAAAAGACCTGCATGAGCTGTTTGCTGCGGTAGAAACGCTGACTTACGCCAATCCTTTGCAAGGTGAGCGTTTGGCCATTTTGAGTAACGGCGGCGGACCAGCGGTGCTGGCGGTTGATGCCTTGATGGAGCGTGGGGGGAAACTGGCAGAGTTCTCGGAGGATACTTTGGCTAAGCTGTCTGAGGTGCTACCTAGCGCATGGTCGGGGCAGAACCCCTTAGATATTGTTGGCGACGCAGACCCAAGCCGTTATGCCAAAGCCTTAGACATCGTTGCAAGCTCAGGCGAAGCAGATGCATTGCTGTTAATGCATGCACCATCGGCGCTGGCGGGAGCAGAGTCCACCGCCGATGCTTTAATTAATGTGATTAAGCAAGATAGCAAGGCGCGTCGCCTCAATATACTTACCAATTGGATGGGTGAAGAAACCGCCTATTCTGGTCGGTTGGCCTTCACTAAAGCAGGCATTCCTACCTACCGCACCCCCGAAGGGGCTGTGGGAGCATTTATGCATATGGTTGAGTTTCGTCGCAACCAAAAGTTGTTGTCAGAAACCCCCAGCACTACCGACAAAACCTTAGTTGATCAAGGTGCTAAACAGTTGCTCCAGCAAGCGATTGCTAAAGATATTTTTGTGCTGGAAACTCATGATGCCAAGCCCTTGTTGCATGCCTATGGCTTGCAAACCATTGACACTTGGTTTGTGCACAATGTTGAAGAAGCCATTAGTTGCGCCGACACCATTGGCTACCCGGTAGCCTTAAAAATTCAGTCGCCCGATATATTGCACAAATCTGATGTGCATGGGGTGAGCTTAAATATTAATAACCAGCATGAACTAGAAATAGCCGCAGAATCTATGCTCGACCGGGTCAAGCAAGCCTATCCACAAGCCAAGGTTGAAGGCATGATCCTGCAACGAATGGCCTTAACTGCTGGCGCACAAGAGCTGCGTGTGGCAGTAATTAATGACCCAGTATTTGGCCCTGCTATTTTCTTGGGCGAAGGCGGCTCTGAGTGGGACGAAACCCAAGATGCAGCGGTGGCACTTCCGCCACTTAATATGAGTTTGGCGCGTTATTTAGTTATTTCGGCACTTAAAGCAGAAAAAATACGAGACAGGCGCTTGCCTAACGGATTGAAAATGCAGGCGCTCTGTAGCATGTTAACTCGGCTATCAAACTTGATTATCGATTGCCCAGAGATTGCCCGCTTAGATCTTAATCCGGTGCTGGCTGCTGGCGATAACATAACCTTGCTTGACGTGAATATGCGTTTGCAAAAAAACGATCAGCGCTCAAGCCAGCGTCTTGCTATTCGCCCTTATCCCAAAGAGCTGGAAGAGTATTGCCAGACCAAAAGTGGCACCAAAGTATTACTTCGCCCGATTTTGCCTGAAGACGAGCCTAACCACTTAGCTTTCGATTCATCACTTACCGAAGAAGATCGCTACAAGCGTTACTTTGGCGCGCGTGGGCAAATGACCCATGAAGAAATGGCCTTGCTCACTCAGATTGATTACGCCAGAGAAATGGCCTTTATTGCGGTAGATGAGCAAGCCGAAGACGACCGGATGATACTAGGAGTAGTGCGCGCCAGCATCGATCCCGACAACTTAGATGCCGAGTTTGCCATGGTGGTGAGAAGCGATTTGCAAGGCCAAGGTTTAGGTAAACACTTGCTGCAAAAGATGATTCGCTACTATCAACAAATGGGCACCCAAACCTTAAGTGGCATGACCATGATCCAAAACCGCGGCATGGCGGGTTTAGCCAAACACCTTGGTTTTAAAGTGAAGTTTGAATTGGAAGATGGGGTAATTGAAATGCAGCTTGAGCTACAAAACAATCCCCCAGCAGAGGCTAGGGTCTGTTGATCTTTGGTGTTGAAATTTTGTTCGAGATAAGCGGGCTTTAATCGCGGCGGGCACTTAGAAGCCTAGTGGGCTAAGCAAGAAGTGCTTAACAAAGAGTAAAGTTCGCTTATCCGAACCTTTCGGGCAGCATTTCTTAGCCATTTATTCAGCGTTAGCGAGTGATTATTAAGCCCACTTAACTGCACACTCACTGCCTTGCCTAAATGGCTAATAAATAACTGCAAAAACCATCAGCAAAGATCAACAGACCCTAGTTAGCGGCTATTTAGTTATTGGCTTGAAATAACAAACTTTTGCATCACAGCGCAGTTAGCATTAATGCGCTGGTCAAAATCTTCTAGTGCAGGGGTTTCGCTGCACGCGCCGCGTTTAGCGCCAATGCGCACTAAGCAAGATTCAAAGGAGCTGTCGTAATGGTTGTGAATCAAACCATTGTCCAGTGGGCAACCGTCAATGCTGTTGTCCTCGGCCACCTTAAAGTACTGCGCTAAACTATCTCGCAAACCTAGGCTAAAAGGCCCTGCATCTTGCTCTGGTTCAAAAGAATACACATAGCAGTGGTGTTGCAATACATCTTCGTGGCAGGTCAGTATGCCGTCACTGCTTAATGCCTTTAGCTGCGCTTGTTGCTTAATCAGTAACTTGCCTTCTTTAGAGCTTTCTTCGGTTTCAAGCGCAGTGCCATCGGCTACTCCAAAACCGCGATTGGGGTTTTCGCCATATTGGTTAAAGCGATGTCCAGCTTTAAATCCAGTAGGGTTTACTAGCGGCAATAGGCTTAGGTTTACAGATAGAAATACATCATCGTTAAGCTGGCTAAGAAACTTTAGCATTCCCCATGGTCCAGCTGCTTCTTCTCCATGAAAGCCCGCGCTAATAAGAATATTAGGTAAATGTTGCTTGGGCGCCGCAGAGCTATATAAATCAACAGGGTAGCTTTCAATTTTACCAAGTGTTTGCTGTTGCATGCCTAAACGCTGCATTTGTTCATGAAGTAATGAATAGAATCTATCGATGTCATTGCTGGCACAGCCAAACTGCTGAGACTGCCAATGAAACTGTTGGAATGAAGAACGGCTCAAAACCTAAGCTCCTGCATGGTTAAGTGATTGCTTAAACGAACACTACCAGTACTTTTGCTTAGGCTCTAGTCTTGCGCGGTATTTACTTGTTTTTCTAAAAGGAATTAGCGCTTTAGCTTAAGTGTTTAATCGTCGTCATCGTCGGGGTGAAGGCTTACTACTTCGGCGAGTTCTTGTTGAAACAAATCGGCAATTGCGTGATGTTTTTCATTCAAGTAAAAGTAGCTGGTTATGGTAATGAAGGGCTCATTAAAGCAAGGTTTAATTAGCGCCTGATCGGTTTCATCAAGTAAGAACTCTATGGAGCGTTTGGTTGCTGGGAAGTAATCTGCGCGGCCGCGGCGAAGCATTTCCACCATTATGTGCGGGGTAGATACTTTCTCAAACCCCATTTCTGATAATTGATAAAAGATATCAAAATAGGGTATTCCATTTAAACCTACCGGCTTAAAGTTACTTAGCTGGTTTGGGTCATTCACGCAGTTTTGGTCGCGCGGAACCCAAATCCATAATGATGAGCTCTCGATGGGCACATCTATTTTTATCATGTGGCTGGAATCACGGGTAGGAATTTCGTAGGGGAAAGCCTCGCCATCTAACTCACCACTTTGCACTAAGCGGTGGGCGCGCGCTTCCGGCAGAGGGATAAGTTCCAGCTCAATATCTATTTGCGCGGCGGCCTCTACTAAATAATCTAAACCGGGCTCATCTTCACCGGAGTCAAGGTCGTAGTCGAGCACGGCTACTTTCATCAATGCCGCTGCATTAATGAAAAAAGGCGTGAACAAAAAGCTTAGTATTAACAATCGAGTTGGCATTATTACTCAAGCGTTTTATTGGCTTAAGCAAAGTATAGAGGGCATTTTAATAACGCTGGTTGTTATTTGATCATTTTGTGTTTAATGCCTAAAAATACTCCGAAATGGCTAGGTAGTGCTGTCGAATATGTTCAATCAGCAATTTGATTTTTTTCGGCTGCTGGCGGGTAAAAGGATACATGGCGTAAATGCCTAGCACCTTTGCAGCTTGGCCTGTTAGCACTTCTTGTAAGTCTTGTTTGGCTAAATCTTGGTACACCAAACAGCGTGGTACGTAAATTAAACCATGCCCAGCTAACGCGGTTTTGCGTAATGCTCGCGCGTTATTGGTGCTAAAGCCGCTGTTAATACGAATGGCTTGAGTGGTCTCTTTCACTTTAAATAACCAGTCTTCGGCGCCACCTTCTTGATAGCTATAACTTAGGCAGCGATGTTGTTTAAGCTCATCTGGGGCTTTGGGAGTGCCATGTTGTTTTAAGTAAGCTGGGCTGGCTACCACCACCCAATGCGAGTCGATGATATGTCTGGCAATTAATGATGAGTCAGGCAAGCTACCGGTGCGAATCACCAAATCAAATCCATCTTCTAGCAAGTCTACAAAGCGATTATCCATCGACATCTCAATGCTAATTTCTGGGTGTTGTTCGCTAAATGCCGCTAAGGCTTCGGCAAGCAGCAGTTCCCCCGAGATAGTTGGCACACTAATGCGGATCTTGCCGCTTAGGCTTTCGCCATATTCACCTACTTCGGCAAAGGCTTCTTGTGCACTAAGCGCAATGTGTTTGGCTTGGCTATATAGTGCTTGGCCGGCCTCGGTGAGTGTGAGTTTACGGGTAGTGCGATAGAGCAGTTGTACCGCCAGTTGTTGTTCTAAACGAGCCACGCGCTTGCTCACTACCGAATTAGTTAACTCGCGCTGTTCTGCAACCCGAGAGAACGAGCCTTGCTCAACCACGTCGGCAAATAAAATCAAATCATCTACATTTGGCATATTTTGGAAATAATTAATTTCTTTGTTTCTATATATGGATAAATCACCAGGGTGTAAAGTAAATGTTAATTAAAAGTGTGGTTTTAGCTAAGGCTTGCTTGGTACTTCACGGTTTACTTGCACTAAGGTCTGATTTCCGCCGGAGCAGGATTAACTAAAATCAAAGCTGAAAAGCTAAACCTTGTTTTATAGCTGGTTGTTTATTAGTAAGGGAAAGGGATGAGTGAAACGGGATTAAGGATATACCCCAGCAAACCCAGTAAGGTGTATTTCTACGCAACTTGTTTGCTAGACCTGCTCGATCCCGAAGGTGGCCTTGCCGCCATAGAACTAATTGAACGAGAAGGGGTAGAGGTTATTTGGGTAGAAAAACAAAGCTGCTGTGGCCAACCTGCCTATACCTCTGGCTACCAAGAACAAGCAAAAACCGTTGCCTTAAGCCAAATGGGGCTATTTCCGGAAGATTATCCAATAGTCGTGATGTCGGGTTCTTGTGCCGGAATGATGTTTAAGCACTATCCCCACTTATTTGCTAATGATGATATTTACGCCGACCAAGCGGAAGCATTTGCTGAACGAGTTTTTGAGTTTAGCGAATTTTTAGCCCATATTTGCCGGGTAAAATTACACGACCAAGGGGCCTTAACCTCGGTTGTGTTACACACCTCATGCAGTGGGCGAAGAGAGTTGGGGATCCATGCCAGCTCGCAAGCTTTGCTGTCTCAGCTGGATAAAGTAGAACTTAAAAAAGCCGAATACGAAAGCGAATGTTGTGGTTTTGGCGGCAGCTTCTCGCTGCGCCATAGCGAGATAAGTCAAGCCATGGTGGAAGACAAAGCCAGGCATTTGCAAGGCTCTGGTGCCAGCTATTTAGTTAGTGCCGATTGGGGCTGCTTAGCTAACATTAATGGACATTTGGCCTATCGAGGAGAAGCCAGTCGCTTTAACGGCCAGCACCTCGCGAGCTTTTTATGGCAACGTACCAAGGAAGCTAAAGCATGAGTGTACAGCATTACCAAGCGAGCCAGTTTAAACAACAAGCTAGCGATGCCTTAGCCAATCAAACCTTACGCAGCAACTTTCGCGGCGCCATGGATTATTTGCAACAAAAGCGCAAAGACGCGTTTAGCGATCCGCAAGAGCTCGCACAATTGCGTGAACACGCCGAGAACATTCGCCAGCGCTGTTTAAGCAAGTTACCGCAGCTACTAGAGCAGTTAGAGAAAAACTGCCAAGCCAATGGCATACAAGTGCATTGGGCCGAAGATGCCAAGCAAGCTCAACAGTTAATTGCCGAGTTAATTCAAAGCCAAGGCGCTACTAAGGTCGTTAAAGGCAAATCCATGGTGACAGAGGAGATCGAGCTTAACCAACATCTAGAAGGCCTAGGCATTGAATGTGTAGAGAGCGATATGGGTGAGTACATTGTGCAGCTGGCCAAAGAAACGCCCTCTCACATTATCATGCCGGCCATTCACAAAAATAAGCAGCAAGTAGCCGATTTATTTCAGCAACATATTAAAGACTTTGATTACACCTTATCGGTAGACAAGTTAATCCAAACCGGCCGCGAGGCCTTGCGCACCAAGTTTAAGCAAGCAGAAGTGGGCATATCTGGGGTGAACTTTGCGGTGGCTGAAACGGGCACCTTATGTTTGGTTGAAAATGAAGGTAATGGCCGCATGACCACTACCGTGCCACCAGTGCATATTGCGGTTACTGGTATTGAGAAGGTGGTGGAGTTTTTAAGTGATGTGCCACCACTATTTAGCATTTTAACTCGCTCGGCGACTGGCCAGCATATTACCACTTACTTCAATATGATCTCTGGTCCACGACGTGCGCCAGAGCGAGACGGGCCAAACGAAGTGCATTTGGTATTGCTCGATAATGGTCGCTCACAAGCCTATGCCGACGAAGCCTTGCGTAAAACCCTGCAGTGTATTCGCTGTGGTGCCTGTATGAACCATTGCCCAGTTTATACCCGTGTTGGTGGCCATGCCTACGGCACCACTTACCCAGGCCCTATTGGGAAAATAATTTCGCCCCATTTACAGGGTTTAGCGCAAACCAGCGACCTGGTAACCGCCTCAAGCTTGTGTGGTGCCTGTGAAGAAGTGTGTCCGGTTAAGATCCCCATTCCTAGTTTGTTGCAGCGCTTGCGTCATGATGCAAAGCTGCCCGCTGCCGAGCAAACGCCAAGTTTGAAAGGTCAAGCGAGCGCTGCTAGTTGGACAGAGCACACCGCGTGGCGGATGTGGGCTTGGTTGAGTACTCATCCTAGTATCTACAATTGGGCTATGGCTGTTGGTGTAAAGCTTGCCAAATATTTGCCTATGCCAATGGGAGAGTGGACGCGTTGTCGTAATAAACCTGAGTTAGCCAGCCAAACCTTTCACCAAACAATGAAGCGCCGTGCTAGCAAGTCGGTAACTCGTTCAGCAACTGGAGGAGCACGCTAATGGCGGTGAGTAACTCAAATGCCAAGCAAAACATTATGCAGCGCTTGGCTGCAGTTTCGGCCTTAGCACCGATAAACCAAACCAGTGCTAATGCCTGGCAGGCTTCTTCACCAGAGCAGGCTTTAGCCCGTTTTGAACAAAGCTTAATGGCCGCCCATGCTGATGTAATTATCCTAGACAATGCTAAGCAATTATCAGCTTGTTTGCTGGAGTTACAGCAACAGCACCAATGGCAAACTGCGCTATGTGGGGAAGACGGCGAATGGAGCAAAGCTTTTAGTTTAGCGCTTGCAGAACACTTACAACTAAACCACTTTTTGCAGCCTTTTGAGCAGCTTAAAACTGCCTTGTTTGATAGTACCGATGTCACTTTTACTGGCTGTGCAGCCGGCATTGCCGATACCGGCACTTTAGTGCTTAAACCCAGTGCCGATGAGCCCCGTAGTTTATCGCTGATTGCGCCGTGTCATGTGGCCGTGATTAAAGCCAGCCAAATTGTCGATAATCTTAGCCAATTAATCAGCGAGCAACATTGGCATAAAGGATTGCCAAGTAACGTAGTGCTGATATCGGGGCCGTCTAAAACCGCCGATATTCAGCAAACCTTAGCTTATGGTGCACACGGCCCCTGCCAGCTAATTGTGATTGTGATAAGTGGCGAGTAGCCGAGATTAAACCAATTTTTAACACCAAGCAGAAGCAGTGGAGCAGCCAAAAACATGACTCAAATACATACCGAGTTAGACGGACCTTACCAACAATTGTTTGAGCACTTGTCACTTACGCTTGCTCCCGAGCAGCTAATGACCAGTGAAGCACAAACTTTAGCTTATGGAACCGACGCTAGTTTTTACCGCTTAATTCCGCAGCTGGTGGTTAAAGTTAACACCTTAGAGCAACTGCAATTAGTAATGGCCAGCTGCGCAAACTTGCAGCTGCCTTATACCTTTCGTGCTGCAGGTACCAGTTTGTCGGGGCAAGCGATCAGTGATTCAGTGCTTATTCTGCTTAGTGATGATTGGCGCTCTCATCAAATATTGGATAACGGCAACAAAATTAGCCTGCAACCAGGGGTTATAGGCGCCGACGCCAACCGTTATTTAGCCCCTTTTCAGCGAAAAATTGGCCCCGATCCAGCTTCGATTAATGCTTGTAAAATTGGTGGCATTGCGGCCAATAATGCCTCGGGCATGTGTTGTGGCACCGCTCAAAACTCTTATCACACTATGGCATCAATTACCTTGGTACTTACCGACGGAACGGTGCTTAATACCGCTGACCCACAAAGTGTAGCGGCCTTTAAGCAAAGCCATGCTAGCTTGTTAAATCAGCTGAGCGAGTTGGCTCAAACCACCCAACAAAACACCGCTTTAGCCGACAAAATTCGCCATAAATATCGACTAAAAAACACCACGGGTTATAGCTTAAACGCGCTGGTGGACTTTACCGACCCCTTCGATATTTTGCAGCACTTGATGATTGGCTCAGAGGGTACCTTGGCCTTTATCGCTGAGCTCACCTACAACACTGTAGTGGAGCATCCGCATAAAGCCTCAACGTTGTTGGTGTTCGAAAATAGTGATGTGGCCTGTAAAGCGGTAGAAGTATTAGCCAAGCAAGCGGTTGCGGCAGTTGAGTTAATGGATGGCCGCGCGCTAGCATCAGTGGCTAACCAAGCGGGTATGCCCAAGTTTATCGCCGACCTAGATAATCAAGCCTGCGCTTTACTAGTGGAAACGCGTGGTAGCCAAGCCGATGAATTAAGCCAATTGTGCCAGCAAGTGATGGACAGTTTGCTTAATTTCCCCCGCATCGGTGAGGTTGCGTTTACCACTAAATCTTCAGAAACGGCTGCCTTGTGGGCCATTCGCAAAGGTATGTTTCCTGCTGTGGGCGCGGTGCGAGAAACCGGCACAACGGTAATTATCGAAGATGTGGCTTTTCCAGTAGAGCGCCTAGCCAATGGCGTGAACGAGCTGCAAGCATTGTTCACCAAACATGGTTATCACGAAGCGATTATTTTTGGCCACGCGCTAGCTGGTAACCTGCATTTTGTATTCACCCAAGGCTTCGAAGACCCGGATGAAGTGGCACGTTATGGCCGTTTTATGGATGAAGTCAGCCAGCTGGTGGCGGTTAAATATCAAGGCTCTCTAAAAGCCGAACATGGCACTGGCCGCAACATGGCACCCTTTGTTGAGCTAGAGTGGGGCGCCGAAGGCATTGCACTTATGCAACAAATTAAGCAATTGTTTGACCCACAAGGTTTGCTTAATCCCGGCGTTATTCTTAATGATGACAGCCAAGCCCACTTAGCAAACTTAAAACCGATGCCAGCCGCCGATGACTTAGTGGATAAATGTATTGAATGCGGTTTTTGTGAACCGGTTTGCCCTTCGCGCAGCCTAAGTTTAAGCCCGCGGCAACGCATCGTTCTGTACCGAGAATTAAGCGAATTACGCCGAACTGGCGACAAACCTCTGCGTTTGGCCGAGCTAGAAAAAGACTTTAAGTACCAAGGCGTAGATACTTGTGCAGCAGTAGGTTTGTGTGCCGACTGTTGTCCTGTAGGCATTAACACCGGCGATTTGGTGCGTAAGCTGCGCGAAAAACATTATGCTAAACATCAAAACATTGCCCGTTGGACTGCCGAGCACTTTTCTAGCGTCGCTACAATGACACGTTTAGGTTTAGGTACCGCAGAGCTTGGCCATAAAATACTGGGCGACAAAGCCCTAGGTGCTATTAGCAAAGGCATTACTAAGGTATCGGCGGGTAAGGTGCCTACTTGGAACCCTAGTTTTCCGCGTCGGGCCAAGTATCAACCACCTCAAGCGCGCTTTCATAAACAAAAGGTGGTGTATATTCCGTCTTGTGCCTCGCGCACTATGGCACCGCCCGCTGATGCTATCGACCCACGCCCTTTGCTGGAAGTGACTTGCAGTGTGCTAGAAAAAGCTGGCTATGAAGTGCTTATTCCCGGTAATGGTGACGAGCTATGTTGCGGGATGCCTTATCACAGTAAAGGCATGTTTGATCTTGCTAGCAGTAAATCACAGCAATTAGAAGACACTATATGGCAGTTAAGTGAACATGGCCGTTGGCCAGTACTTATGGACACTAGCCCTTGTGCTAAACGCAGTAAAGAACAGTTTGAGCGTGACCTGGATATTCACGAACCCATCGGTTTTATTCACCAGCACGCGCTAGACAAGTTAGAGATTGCCCAACTTGATGAACCGGTTATGCTGCACCTAACTTGTAGTTCACGGCGAATGGACATGCACGACCCATTGTTAAGCATTGCCAAGCGCTGTGCTAAGCAAGCGATACTGCCTGAGCATATCTATTGCTGCGGCTGGGCAGGCGACAAAGGCTTTACCACTCCCGAGTTAAATCAAGCCGCGCTAGCCCCACTAAAAGCGCAAGTACCAGAAGGTTGCAGCCGCGGCTACAGCAACAGCCGAACTTGCGAAATAGGCTTATCACAACACAGCGGCGTGGTGTATCAATCGATATTGTACTTGGTAGATGAAGTGAGTTTGTAGAGAGACGAGTGTTAGTAAGCGAATAAGTTGAGGCTTATTCGCTTTACTTTTATTGGCTTAAACACTCTAAAGTAAGCTCTCCTTTAGCGTTTCTTAGATTTAAATGAATGGAAAAATCATCATCTGTTTTGTTTCTTGGCGCACTTTTAACAGTGGTAATTAAGCCTTGGTGATTTATTTCTGCAAGGAACTGGCTTACAAATGGCTTGTTTAAGCTGGTTTCTAATATCCCTGCAGTTTTAATCTCGATGCTTAGCGCTTTGTTACGCAGAATTGACTGAGAGTCACCCGCAGCTTTGGCTAATAAGCTTATGGTTGGTATAGGTATAACCGCAGGTTCTCCATCAATAAAAGCTTCATTGATTAACATGCAACCAATATGTACCTCGCTAGAGTTAGCCGCTATAACAGTATTTATATTGAAAGAAGCCAACGCAGCGAATAACAAAGCTAAGCTTCTTTTTAATGCTCTTGTATTTTTCATGAGTGTATTAATAAAAAATTCCCTTTCCAACCGGTTGATTGTTTAGAATTTGCCAACGTAATATTTTCTCGAGCTTCCACATCGACCTATTCACTTCACCCAGAGTTTTGTCTTCAATTTCTCGTAACAAAGCCGCTAGCTTTTGAGTAACTCCATATTTGCTATCTAACTTATCAAGACCCCAGCCAACAAGTAAACCTACAAAAATGGCAATTGCTAATGGAGCAGCAGCTAAAGTCGTTACAGTGCCAACAGCAGTAGCTGCGATTGCACCCACAATTGCCGAAATACCAACTTTGACTAATGAAACCGCTAGGTCTGCAACTAATTCACTTAATAGAAATTGGTCTTTTAGTAGGTGTTCTAAAATAATAATAGGTACGGTCAAAATGAATGTTAGTCTTGCCCCGGCTCTAGCAGAGGATTTAATCGCTGCTTTACCGACAGCCATGTCGACCACTTTTGTGTTTGTTGATAAATATCTGGCAGCAGTAAAGATATGCCGTTGACCAGGTCTGCCTTTAAAAACAATGTAGACTTTTCCATTCACTACTTTTTCATAAACTTTACCTGAAAAACCTAGATCTCTAATTAGTTTTGTAAGGGTGACTAGATCATTACCAGTAGCGGTTAGCCCGGCAGCAGTGCGAGTTCCTGATACAATCTGATTTTTGATTGCTTGTTCATAAAATTCTTTAACTTGATTACTTTCTAAGACGTAAACAAGTTGATGGTTATTGGTAACATCTTGGGTGAATTTTTTATCCATAAAATACGCTTATTCATTTCTGCAATCTGTCAAAAAACAACATGCCTTTATTTGATGTTATTGTCAATTAAGTCTTGGCGCTTACTGATTGATCAGGCTAGCTACAGTAATAGCCTTGTTAAAGTTAAGTTGTAGTATTTACTTCCTCAGACTTTTATCCATCATATTTTTAGTGGCTTGGTAGATTAAAATATGTATAGTGCGCATGCGCGTTTATCGCGTCTGAACACTAGAGGCGCACAACTAATAAACCGTTTATATTTTGTAAATACGCTCAAAACGAGAGACACTAAACCCAGTCATCTGCTCATCTTTCCCTATTAAGATCAGAGGATACCCGGTTCCTCCTAGCTTCTTAAATTCACGCATTTTACTTGGGCGGCTCTCTACGTCATACTCGACAAACTTAAGGCCTTCCTGCTTAAAATAAGCTCTAGCTTTTTCACAGTACCCACACCATTTAACTCCATACATTACAATTTCTTTTTGCTTGATTTTTGGCTCGTTACTCTCGACTGATGAGGGTTTTATAACATCGACGACAACATTTTCTGATGTTCCTTCACTAGGCGGCTGCCCCCCAAAGTGAACTACACCTTGGCTATCGGTCCACATGAATACTTCAGCATAGGAAGTGCCGACAAATAGAAGTGAAACAACTACTAAAAGTGATTTTGGTGACAAGTGATTCATTAATAACCCTATTCGTAAAGCCTAAATTTAGTCAAATTACATTTACGTAGCCCCAAGCGTGTTTATCACCTTAAACAGGTGAGAACACGCGCGACTAATTATTAGATTTTATTGAAGATAAACGAGTACGACTCAATACACTTTTGAGTCGAATCCGCATGCATAGTTAATATAATGTGCGTTTTATCAATAAGTTTAAGTGGCTGATAGTATGCTTGAAATTTGTTCACATCAAGTCTAGAAACGTAAAACTTAGCGCACTAAAGTCTTAAAAATGGCTTAAAACCAATAACACTGTGTGAGCCTATAAGTTTTTCCTAAGGCTAGGGCTTAGCTAATTTTAGTTACAGTTGATGCTTAAACTGCAACTCTACCAAGCGTTGATATAGCGGGCAGCTTTGCAGCAGAGATTGGTGATCGCCAACATCAATCAAGCGGCCTTGGTCCATTACTGCGATTTTGTCGGCGTGCTGAATGGTTGAGAGGCGATGAGCAATAATTAAGGTAGTTCGCTTATTCATTAACTCTTGCAGGGCTTGCTGAACGTGGTGTTCGCTTTCGCTGTCTAGGGCGCTGGTGGCTTCGTCTAGTAACAATATACTTGGGTTCTTTAATATAGCTCTAGCGATAGCAATGCGCTGGCGTTGGCCACCAGATAATCGCACGCCTCGCTCGCCTAAAAAGCTGTTATAGCCCTGTGGCAATTGGATAATAAATTCATGAGCGTGGGCTTTTTTAGCTGCTTCTATTACTTGTTCGTCGCTGGCATCGGGATTGCCATAACGAATGTTGTGGAATACGTCGCTGCTAAACAGGGCTGGGTGTTGTGGCACTAAGGCCATGTGTTGGCGCAGCGCTGCAGGTTCTAGTTGGCGAATGTTTACGCCGCCTAAACTTACTTCGCCTATTTGCGGGTCGTAAAAGCGTTGCAGCAATTCGAACAGGGTGGTTTTACCAGCGCCCGATGGCCCAACTAGTGCCAGTACTTTGCCTTTATCTGCCTTTAATGTGAGTTGCTCTGTTGCTGCAATATCGGGCTTAGAAGGGTAGTGAAATGTGACATCTTTAAAGGCCACTTCGGCGTTTAACCTGTTAGCTGAGGCAAGGTCTTGGCTAGGTGCGGTAATGTGGCTTTTAACTTGCAGAATTTCAATTAAGCGCTCGGTGGCACCTGCGGCGCGTTGTAATTCGCCTAATACTTCTGAAATGGTCGCTAAGGAAGAGGCAACCATAATGGCATAAAACACAAAGGCGGCTAAATCTCCGGCCGACATCACGCCGTTTATTACATCGCTTCCGCCTACCCACAACATGCCGGCAATGGCACTAAATACAATCACGATAACGCCAGAGATTAAGATGGCACGTTGTTTAACTCGCTGTCTGCCTACTTCAAAGGCTTTTTCTACTTCTTTTGAAAATAGCGCGCTTTCTTGGGCTTCGTTACTGTAACTCTGTACCGTTTTTATTTGCTCAATGGCTTCGCCTGCGTAGCTGCCTACATCGGCCATTGAGTCTTGGCTTTGGCGTGAGAGGGCTCTAACACGTCGGCCGTAAATCAGGATAGGAACTAAGATAAAGGGCACCGAGGCTAATACAATAAGGGTGAGCTTTATATTGGTGGCAAACAGCATGATTATTGCGCCCACACACATTAAGGCACTGCGCATAGCCATGGAAAACGACGAGCCAATAATACTTTGCAGTAAGGTGGTGTCGGTGGTGATACGCGACATAATGTCGCCGCTGCCGTTGGTTTCAAAGTAGCTTGGGTGCAAGGTAATTACGTGATTAAACACTGCTAGCCTTATGTCGGCGCTTACTCGCTCTCCCACCGAAGAGACCAGATAAAAGCGGAAAAAGGTGCCAATAGAAATGAGCAGGGTGACCATAAGTATAAATTGAATGGCATTACCCAGCTCTTGTTGCGACTGCTGGGCGAAGCCTTCATCAATTAAAATGCGCACCCCGTAACCCACCGAGAGGGTGAGTGACGCAGTAAAAATAAGTGCTAGTAAAGCCCCAGCCACCTTAACTTTATAGGGGCGAATAAAAGCAATTAACTCAAACAAAATGCGCAGGTTTTTAGCTTTTGTCTCTGGCTGCACAGAGTTTGGGGTGGCGTTGTGCGCATGGTTGTTTGTTTGCGTTTGCATTGCTGAGCCTTGGTTGTAGCCAGCGTTTCGCTAACTATTTTGTACTGCGTGATTAAGCCCAATATAAGCTTGATAGTGCTGCTCATATAACGATGACTTCAAGTGCTTAGAATAGCAAAGCTTAGTCTTTGAAGTGTGTAGCAATTGTCACTTTGTAAGTGTTGTTAAGCAGGTTTAATAAGGGCGCTTAGCACTTAACTTTGTTGCGTCTTTAACGGTTTTATAAACCTTTAGTTGGCAGGCATCACAGCGGGTTTCTAAACCAATGTACAAAGGGCCTTGGCAAAAGTGGCAATGGGCAGCCTTTAGTGGTTCTAGCTTGGCTCGCCGTTGTTTGTGGCTAGGGCGCTTTTTGTGTTTAAGCAACCAAACAAAGCATAAGATGTTGATGGCAAAGCTTAAGCCACGCAGCCACCAAATATAGTCACTGTGTTGCGATGCTTCTGGGTCAAATAGTAAGCCGGTTACGATCAGCGAAAATAACAAAATCACCACTTTTGAGACTAAACCGTTGGTGTAGCGGCTATCGGTTTGATTATTACATTCGCTACAAAGCCAATGCTGCCTTTTATTTAACGGTAAAATGGGGATCCAAAACAAACCTAGCCAAGCGCGATAACGCCACAGCTCGGCAATCACTGGTTTCTCACAGTAATTACAGTAATCTCGGCTGTAGCCAATCCGTTTGGCGTTTCGTTTCTTAATCCCTAAGTGTAAGTACATGCTGGCTGTTATCCGAGCCTAAGGCGATTAGTGCTTAGGCAAGTGGGGTTTATTTTTTAGTTTACACAAGCGTGTATGTTACTGATTGGAATACAAGTAATACAGAATATTATTGTATTCTGTGATGTGAGATTTGCGGATATAAAAAGGCCAGCAAATAGGCTGGCCTAGGATTAATCTTGGCTATTAAGCTTTGCAGAGTTTATTTAGCAAAATTTAAAATTGGGAAGCACTTAAAGAAGCCATTGTCGGCACAGTTGATTAAGCCAATTTGAACGCCGTCGATTTCTTTGGTCATGTTAAATATACCCAACTGGAAGTTAGACTTTTCTGAAATGCTGGCCAAGCCTAAGTCTGCTTTGGTGTAACCTTCTGATACGTTTACCGCACTCCAGTTTAGGCCGTTTACATCGTTAGTAATGTTTACTGCTGCCAAGTTAACACCGGTAGTTGAGCCGGTATTCCAGTTAAATAAACCTAAAGATGCTCCTTTCATTTCTTCGGTTACTTTAGCGCCACCAAAAAATAGCCCAAAGTTAATGCCGGTGGTGCGCTTGGTTTCAGACATCCCTAATACCGAGAAGTCTACACCTCTTACTTCGTCTACTTGACCATGAAGTACTGATAAACGTACGCCGCCAACAGCATCTGAATCAGGCGCGTTGTAGCCGTTAATAGTTGAGAACATTACGGGGGATTCGGCAAAGGCAGGAGCAGAAATTAGGGCGCTAAGCGCGATAGCTGAAATGAATCTTTTCAAAGGTAAATCTCCATTAGCCGCATTGGTATGATAAGTGGTTTTACCAAGGCAGTTGTCAATCAATAAGGGCGCGCAGTATATAGCAGTGAGTGATGTTGTGAATACCAGAATGCTTATATCTACAATGCGCACCATGTAAACATTTAGTGCCTAATTAAAAGGGTCACTGTATTTTTCATCGGCCAACATCTCATGGTCGGTAAGGGTATTTAAGAAGGCGATGAGAGCTTGCTTTTCCTCTTCATTAAAGTTGAATTGGAAGGCTTGGCCATTTGAGTCTAACAGTGGGGCTCTTAGGTTTGGGTGTAGTTGAATACCGTTGCTGTAATGATCTATCACTTGCTCTAAGTTGGCAAAACGGCCGTCGTGCATATAGGGCGGGCGAATAGCAATGTTGCGCAGTGAAGGTGCTTTAAATTTTCCGCTGTCGTTGGTATTGCCGGTTGTTTCTGCAATACCTAAATCATCGGTGGATATCGCATCTAGTCCATTTACCGTAGCGGTAGTTCTAAGTACTGGGCCATTGGGTATTGGGCCTACAAATGCTTCACTTACATGGCAACCTGCGCAATTGGCACTATCTCCATTTTCATTTTCTCTCGGTAACAAGAAGAGATCTTTACCTAGGTTTTCTTGGGCGCTAAAACCTGGGAAATCAACACGTGGTGATAGCACCTCACTTCTGGCTACATCATATTTAGCAGTAGTACTTACCATGCTTCTTACAAATTGGGCTAAGGCTTTAGCAATACGGTCACTGGAAATGCTCTCATCACCAAAGGCATCGTTAAACAGTGCAGGGTAGTAAGTTTGGTTGGAAACTATTTCTTCTAGCTCTGCGAGGATCAGCCCCATTTCTATCGGATCTTGAAATGGCATAAGCACTTGTTCTTCTAAAGTTGCTGCTCGTTCGTCCCAAAAGAACGTGCCACTAAAGTAAAAACGCGCGTTAACAATACTCATTGAATGACGGCGGGTTAGTTCGCCATCAAAACCAATGCTTTGCACTCGCGGGTCTGAGAAGCCATGTTCCGCTAAGTGACAAGATGCGCAGGCTGTGGTGCCGTTGGCACTTAGCTTTTTATCGTAGAACAGTACTCGGCCTAAGGTGGCGCCAGCATCGGTAACGGGGTTGTCTACTGGTGTATTGTCAAACTCGATGGCCGCATGTTGAAACTGAGATTGCGCCGGAAAGTTGTTTTCAGTGTAGTGAGTGGGTAGGGCAATATTGGCGTAATTAAAATGCGCTTCGGGTAAGTTTAGCGCCGATTCTGGCTCGGTGATAGGAGGGGCAACTTCTGCATTGTCACCACTTGAGCTTGTTTCACCACCGCCACCACAAGCACTGAGTAAAAGTACCAAACCAAGTTGAGTCGTAAACTGTTTTATCATCACTGACGAGTACCTTAAAAATTCCTTTTTTTTAAACTAACAGCTGCAGTGTAAAGATGTGTAAACCTGCCTAATCTCTGGCGATAGTGTGAGGTAATACTAGAGTCAACAACCCCTTAATTAGTTAAAGCACTTTACCGGGAGAGACACCAATAACACGCTTAAACGCTCGAGAAAACGCCGCTTCAGAGTTATAGCCGAGCTCTTCGGCCAGTTCTATTAACGGAACATGCTGTTGCTGTAAGCGCTGATGAGCGAGGTTCATTCGCCATTGAGTGAGGTAGTTTTTAACGCTGTTGCCAATGAGTTGGCTAAAGCGGGCAGAAAACCCTGAGCGCGACATACCACATTCTTGGGCTAGGCTTGCCACTGTCCAGCTTTTTTCTGGCTGGTGGTGAATCGCCCGTAAGGCGATGCCTATTTGTTTATCGCGTAATGCTCCCAACCAACCTTCACTGGCTTGTGGCGCTTGTTCAAGCCAATGGCGGATGAGCTGTATCACCAGAATATCGGCCAAGTGGGTAATGATGGTTTCCCCGCCAGGTTTAAGTTGCTGCGCTTCAGCGGTAATAAGGTCAAGGGTACTGGTAAGCCATTGTGGATGTTCTAACTCACTTTGGTGCAGGCTTAATACTGGCGGCAATTGCTTAATGAGTTGTTGCGCCGCCAGCTGGTCGAAGCCGAGCACACCACAGGTTACCTCTGTTAACTCGCCGCTTTGGTTAATCTCTAAGGTTTCGTATCTCTCACTTAGGCGTTTTACCCCAGACTCAAACAATGGTGTGGGGCTTAATTGAGGATTACTCGTTAAGGTATGACCAAGTGTGTGCGGTATTAATACCAAGCTGCCTTGTTTTAGTTGTTGCGGAGCTTGATTGTTAATACACAACCAGCACTGGCCTTTAGTCACTATGTGAAACATCAACTTGCCTGGCAAAAGCGGCATAGAGATAGACCAGTCCCCGCGCAACACCGAGCGACAATATAAACCGCCATCTACCCGCAGTTGATGCAGCGTTTCTCCCAAAGGGTCGTTAGCAGTAGGAAAAAATACCGGATTGATGGACATAGCCCTTAATCTCGTTAATTTGGACGAATAGTTAAAAATTGTAGCTTTAAGGGTATTAAACATCCAGTTGCTTTATCAAATACTAAATAGGTGATTAACACACTAGGTCTTCAATAGATATTTAGGAGCACAAGATGACAGCAACCACCTTAATTATTGGCGCAAAAGGTAAAACCGGACGTCGCGTAGAATCGTTACTGCAAGCTAAAGGCATACGTACTCGCGGTGTTTCCCGCTCAAGCTCTCCAGCTTTTGATTGGCTCAAACCAGATACTTGGCTAGAGGCAATACAGGGTTGCGAGTCTGCTTACGTAACTTACCAACCCGATTTGGCGGTTCCCGCCGCCAAACAACACATTGCGGAGTTTATCGTACAGGCTAAAAAAGCCGGTATAAAACACCTAGTGTTGTTATCGGGCAGAGGTGAGCAAGGCGCCGAGCAGGCAGAGCAGCAACTCATTAATAGCGGTTTGAAGTGGAATGTAGTGCGAGCCAGTTGGTTTTCGCAAAACTTTAGCGAGGGCTTTTTAATAGAGTCTGTTTTAGCTGGGCAAGTTGCTTTGCCTGCCGCAGACGTTCTCGAACCTTTTGTTGATGTAGACGACATTGCCGAGGTAGCAGTAGCTTGTTTAACTAAACCTGCTTTAGCAAATACTTTGTTTGAAGTAACGGGCCCCGAATTATTAACCCTGCGCGACTGCGTGACGCAAGTTGCTCAAGCGCAAAATAAGCCCATTGAGTTTATCGAAATTAGCGTAAGCCAGTTTGTTGAAGCGCTAAAAAACCAAGGCATGCCAGCAGAGATGCTATGGCTAATGAGGGAGTTATTTGGGTCGGTAATGGATGGTCGAAATAGCCATTTATGCAAGGGGGTAGAGCAAGCTTTGGGGCGCAAACCTAAATCATTCTCTAGCTATGCAGCGGAAGCTCATGCATCAGGTGCTTGGCAGCGATAGTTAAAATCGACGTCTCCATTAACAAGCGAATGCTGGGCATTCGCTTTTTCTTTTCTCTATGGCCTTTATTCGCATGGCTATTGCCTCGCTAAAAAATGAGAGACAGTTCAAAAACTCGCTTACTGATAACTGGGTCACTAGCCTGGCTGCAACTAAGCTGAAATGATGAACAAGTATCTCGTTAAATTTAGGGCACTTTTGCTGTTTGTTTGCCCAGCCATGTTTGCTTTTGCGTTGCCATTTGTAAAACCAGTTTCCCAAACGGGCGATTTTTATGGGCAATTTAGCCAAGCTCAGGCTTACAATATTTTGCTAAATCAGCAGGGTGAGCTGAATGATTACCAAGGCAAATATACCTATTTGTTTTTGGGCTTCCAGGGGTGTAGCCAAGCTTGCCCTCGCCAGTTACTCAATTTAGCAGCCTTAGCCGATGATGCGGCATTACAGGCCGCCCAGTTTTTGTATATTGATTTAGTCGTGTCTGCCCCTCAGCAGGCCTTTAGCTCAGCGATGTTAAACAAGGTGGAGTTTCGTCAGGTTGCTGATTTTCAGCAATCTATCGAGGTTTCACAACGCTTTCCAGGTTACGTCTCAACCAGTTTCGACCAGCAAGTTGTTGATCACTCAGCATACTTGTACCTGCTTAATCCTTTAGGTGAAGTGAGCTTGGTGTATACCCAGCAAAACCTTGATATTAGCCAGGTAGTTACCGATTTTAAGTTATTGCAACAAGGTGATTTATTATGATTTCTAACTCCGCACAGCTAGCCGACAAGCAGGTGCTGTATATTCTGTTGGCTCATTTACCGGTAGTAGGGCTGCTGGTACCTATTGGTTACGCAAGCCATTCTTTTGCGCTAACCATGTCGGTGCTCATCTCTATTGTTGCCTTGCTTACCTACACGTATATGCGCGGAACTCGTTTGTCTTCTTGCATAAATGCCATGTTGCTGATGGTGTACTCCATGGTAATGATTCAGGCCCAACTGGGCCGATTAGAAATGCATTTTCATATATTTGCGGCCTTGGCGTTTGTATTGATCTACAAAGATTGGTTACCGGTGGTGGCTGCAGCGGGCTTAATTGCAGTACATCACTTGGTGTTTACTGCTTTGCAGCTAAATGATGCGAGCTTGGGCGGTATACCAGTGATTTTATATAGCACCGGTTGTTCCTGGGGAACGGCTTTTGTGCATGCAGCTTTTGTGGTGGTAGAAAGCGGGGTACTGATTTTTTACGCGATCAACATGGCTAAGGATGCGAAGGTGTCGAATTCGGTTATTTTGGCCGTCGATAAGTTGGCCGAAAATAAAGACCTTACCGCCACTATTACCAGCAATACTGAGCACCCCACGGTGATTGCATTCAATACTTTAATAACCGAATTCAATGAGCTGTTTAGCGACTTAAAACAATCTATTGTGGATATAAATGATTTAGTGAGTGGGCTAAACCAGCAAAGTAGCGAAACCAAAGAAATTGTTATGCAGCAAATGCAGCAAAGTGATTCTGTCGCTAGCGCCTCTGTGCAGTTATCTCATTCGGCGCGTAACGTGTCTGATAACGCGAGCAATGCGGCAAATGCGGCGGAATCAGTAGAGACGCAAATTCAGTCTGGTTCAAAAGATGTAGACGAATCGGTAGCTGCTACGCAAACACTAAATAGCTTGCTTAGCGATTCGGAAGTTTATACCAGCCAACTTAACGAAAATGTGCAGGGAATTAACGCAGTTATCGAAGTGATTAAAGCAATATCGGAACAAACCAATTTGCTGGCTTTAAATGCAGCCATTGAAGCCGCTCGCGCTGGTGAGTTAGGGCGCGGTTTTGCGGTAGTGGCTGATGAAGTGCGGGCATTGGCAGCTAGAACCCAGCAATCGACTGGAGAGGTTAATCAAATCATCGATACCTTGCAAACTAACGCTTCGCAGGTGGTGGATTCAATGCAAAAAGGGTTGGTGTATTCCGATGAATCTAAAGCCAAAATTGAGTCTGGCGGTAGCACTCTTTCTCAAATTAATCAGAGCGTAAGTGATATGCGCGATGTGAATACCCAAATAGCTAATAGCACCACCGAACAAACCGATGCTTGTAACCAGATAGAGCAAAGTATTAATGAGATAAGAGACAAAAATACCGTATTAATTGAGCAAAGCCAGTTGCTTGCCGACACCGCTGAGAAAGTCGCTAATACCATGCTTTCGCTCGAGCAACGAGCTGCTTTGTATCAAACTCAAAAGTGATTTTATGGCAGAAGGCAAAGCTTAATTCTTTGCCTTGCTTACCTTAGTTTGGGCTGTGACTAGATACCAACAGGCTGGTAAAAATTTTACTCAAGTGTAACCATCTACACTGCTTTTTACACATTAATCGTAGGCGGCGATAAACCTTGTAGTTTATTGTAAAATGGGTTCTATACCCCTATCGCTAGAGTAAACATGGACGTTAAACCTTACATAGATTATTTCGAAGAAATTGCTCATCTAGAAAGAGATAAGCAGTTTGACTTGTTAGAGCAGGCTTGTGAGCAAATTAATGCTTCCAGTTCTTTGCCTGTATTTCCGCTAATTACCCATTTAGTGCGTTTAGGTTTATTGTTGCTGTTGCTTGGTGGCAGCTATTTACTCTTTGGTTTAACCATTTGGATCTTAGCCTTAGCCGGTGTACTGGGTTTGTTAGCTGCACGTGTAGTAAGCAGTGAAATAACCGACACACTTATTCGCAAGGCGCTTAAATCGCTCTTGCTTGAGTAAGGGTATATTGATTTATATCAAAAGCTTATAACGCTTTATTACTTAGCCTCTTGGGGTGTTTTAACCTCAAGGAATAGAGTATGAACAAGTGCGGACAATGCAGGCAATTTACCCGAACACGTGAAAACCAAAAAGATCTTTGTGGAGCATGGGAACAGCCAACCATGGCTGATCGTCAAGCCTGCGATTTTTTTGCGCCCAAAGCATCATCAGGTAACTCCGCTGCGTTTTCTCAGCAGAGCATGGAATAGCACAAAGACCCACTTTTACCCTATGGCTAGGTTCTACGTACTTTTAAGCTTGGCGCCAACCTAGTCATTATTGGGATATCATCGTCTTTCTGCCACATTTTCTCCAATAGCTGCATAACCTGTTGGGCTATTTCTGGCACCGGCTGAGCAATTGAGCTTAGCTGGTAACCTTGCCAAGAAGCTTGCGGTACATCGTCGCAACCTACCACTCGCAGCATTTCTGGAATCGCAACTTTACTTACTTCACGGCAACTGTCGATTAAGCCCATTGCCAGCGCATCAGAGGCGCAGAAAATACCTTCTAATTCCCGTAGCGTGTCTATAGAGCGTACGCCTAACTCAAAACCTGCGCTGTAGCCATATCGCCCTGCATCTAAGCGAATTGGTGGCGTTGCACCTCGTTGGCTGAGGATTTCGCAAAAGCCTTGGTAACGTTCAATCGAGGCTTGACCATCGCTACGCCCAGCCACAAAACCAAGTTTGTTTAAGCCTTGGGTTAATAAGTGCTGGGCAGCTAAACGACCAGCCTCTACGTTGTCGGTTTGTACCGAAGGAATAAGACCGCGTTGGTCGGCTCGGCCCAGTGTAATTAAGGGCAAGGAGAGCTTTTGGCATTGTGCAAAGCTTTCGGCTGGTAGGGAGCCCATTACCGCAATAACGGCGTCTACTTGGTAGCCTGACAGACGTAAAATTGCGGCGTCTAGGTCTTCTGCTTGTTTCACATTTAACAGCATGGGTTGCTTGCCATTAAGCTGCAAAGTAGTGGAAAGCTCCTCAAATAGAAACGATTGAAAAGGGTTGGAGAAATCGCTTATCAAAATCGCAACTAAATGGGAGCGTGAACGGGTTGCTGGGGTGCTTAAGGTACGGGCCAAAAAGTTAGGCTGGTAACCTAATTCTTTGGCTGTGGCCAAAATCTTTTCCCGCTTAGCTGGATTGATGCTGGCCCCTTCGGTAAAAGCGCGTGATACCGCAGAACGTGATAAGCCTAAATGGGCGGCAACATCAGATGCGGTCACTTTTTTATTTAACTGATTGATGAGCTTGCTCCTTGTGATTGTCGATACTTAGTAAGTCGCTAATCGCAGCATCTTTAGGCCAGGCCCAAACAGGGCCATGCAGCTGCTCTATAAGATGAGGAGCGGTGCTTAGATTGGCTTCTTGGCAGATAATTTGGGCAGCCATGGCATCCCAGATATTTACTTCCCCCATGTAGCAGGCATCTAACTCGCCAGTGGCAACTTGAGTTAAACCCCAAGCAGCTGAACCATTTACCCTAACTTGGTGGCCTGCATTAATTAGTGCTTGGCTATGCGCCATATATTGCTGGGGAATGCCTGATTGATAGTTAAGATTTAAGCCAACCACCAATTGTTCTTTGGCTGCCGCCCGCGGCTTTAGTGCTTTAGCTTTTCCATCCACTATTTCAAATGCACCTTTGTCTCGCACTGCGTAAAGTAGTCGCTGCAGGGCAGGGGCGAAAATAATGCCTAAAGCAGGCCCTTGTTCATCGGCGAAGGCTAGGCTAACTACGAAGTCGGCTTGGCCATAAAGAAAGTTGGTCGTGCCGTCGATAGGGTCAACCACCCAACAAGGGGGCTGGTAGCGGCCACCATTTTCTTCACCTAAAAATTGATGCTGGGGAAAAGCGTTAAACAAGGCTTGGCGAAGGTAGCTTTCTACCTCTTGATCAGCTTGGCTTACCCAGTCTTGGTGGCCTTTGCTGGTTATAAGTAATGCGTCGCGTCGCTTAAACCAATCTATAGCTAATTCACCGGCGTGTTTTGCTATGGGTAAGGCGCTGGCTAATATTCGGTCTAGTGAGTTAGGCGACATGGCTAGTTCCTTGGTTTGTTGGATGCTCGATGCTGCATAACACTGTTCCCTCTTCGGCTAAACGGATGTTTGCGGTTGTTTGGACTAGTTTGGCCAACCTAGCTCGTACGCTTGGGTCTATGTGATAAAGCCGCCACAGGCTATTTGCTTTTCGAGGTAAATCTTTAATATCTTGCCAAGAGCCATGGCTAGAGTGGTGTTCTAAGGTTTCACATTCCAAAAATACCCAGTCTGATTGGGCCGCTAGTTGTTCGCCTTGCTCAGATAACAGGCCGTCGCCAGAATAAAACAAGCGGTGTTGGTCGGTATTACTTAGTTGCAAACTCAAATTGCTGACTGCGTGGCGAGTCGCAGCAGTTTTTATGCTCCAAGGACCAATGGTTGATGTGGTTGCGCTGTCTTGCCAAATAACTTGAAAACCCAACTGCGAATGCGGCCAATAAGCAAATTCAATTAAAGGTTTTAGCACTGCCCATTGGGATTGCTGGGCAATGATGTAAATGGGCTTTTTACGGCCTTGGGCATCCATCCAATTTATTAAACTGGTTAAGCCCAAGCAGTGATCTGGGTGACTATGGGTTACATACACCGCGTCAATTTGCTCTGGCGTTATCTGCTTGGCAAATAGCGCCTTGGGTACCGACGGTCCGCAGTCTATTAGCAAACTAAAACAGTCTTGTTTGAGTAACAAACTCGCATTGGTATGCTGGCCGTCGTAAGCGTCTCCACAGCCAATCACTTCGGCACTAAACTTATGCGGCATTAGATACCTCTAGTGCGTTAATACGTTGCTCATTGTGATCAAAAAAGTGCAGTGTTGAATCGCTCAGTTTTAGTGGCAGCTGTTGGCCACAGTTATAGAGTTCGCTGCTTTCCACTACAAACTGGCTACCTGCTAGCTCGCCGTAATAAAGCCGAGCATGGCCTAAGGGCTCAACCACCGAGATGGTCATATGGCAATCGGGGTGCAGTTTATCAACAATTACTTGGTTTGGCCGTAAACCTACCGATTGAGTATTACTAGGCAAGCTAATGTGATTAAGCAGCGAGTTAAACGCATCTTGTGGAATAAAGTTCATCACCGGTGAGCCAATAAAGGCTGCGACAAATTTATTGGCCGGTTGGTTATAGAGTGTTTCTGGTGCGCCAATTTGGGCAATCTCACCTTGGTTAAGCACTACTATTTTATCGGCGAGAGTCATCGCTTCTACTTGATCATGAGTAACATAAATCATGGTGGTTTTTAGTTGCTGATGCAGCTGTTTTAAGTAAACCCGCATTTCGCTGCGAAGTTTTGCATCTAGGTTAGACAAGGGTTCATCAAACAAAAACAAAGCTGGCTCACGCACAATAGCGCGACCAATTGCCACCCGTTGGCGTTGCCCACCAGATAACGCCCCCGGCAAGCGTTTTAGCAGCGGGCTTAGCTGCAGTTTTTCGGCGGTTTCGTTTACCAATTGCTTGGTTTTACTTTTGCTTACGCCAGCCATACGCAATGGAAAAGCCATGTTTTTTTCTACCGACAAGTGTGGATAAAGTGCATAGGATTGAAACACCATGGCCACTTCTCTGGCGGATGGATGCACGCCATTTAGGGTTTTGCCATTAAGGGCAATGCTGCCTTTAGTGATCGACTCTAAGCCGGCAATCATGCGCAGCAGGGTAGATTTTCCGCAGCCCGAGGGCCCAACAAACACCACAAATTCACCATCATTAATGCTTAAGTTTATCTCTGGGATAACCGTGTGGCCGTTATAGGCTTTAGCAACTTGTTTTATTTCTAGAGTTTTCATTTGTAGATGTCCTATTTCAATCCCATGGAAAAACCGCGTAACAAATAGCGCTGCATGTAGCCTGCTAGTGCCAGCATGGGTAACGACGATACAATGCCTATGGCCATTAGTTCTCCCCAAGCGGTGCCGTCTTCGGTCATAAAGTTTGAGATAAATAAAGGGATGGTGAATTTGTCGGGGGTATGAATAAACAGTAACGAGAAGAGAAACTCGTTCCAGCCTAAAATCATGGCAAAAATAGCCGTAGCAACCAATCCAGGTGCGCATAGGGGAAATACCACAAAGGCTAAACGTTTGAGCAAGTGAGCTCCGTCCATTGCGGCTGCTTCTTCAATTTCTAGGGGAATGTCGCGAATAAAGCTCAGCAACATCCAAATACAAAATGGCAGGGTATAAACCTGATAAGCCAATACCAAACCTAACTGACTGTTTAGTAGCCCAAGGGCATTCATTAAAGAGTAAAGCGGCACTGCAACTACAATTGGTGGCATCATTTTTACTACTAACACCGCCAGCAAAAATAGGTTGTCTAGCTTTGCTGGGAATCGATAACGTACTAGCGCGTAAGCTGCAAAAAAGGCAATGCACAGCGACACCATGGTGGCAGAAAGCGCAATAAATACTGTATTGGCCACCAGTATTGGCAGCTCTCCATTTAGCAGCGCTTGAAAAGAAGCAAGACTGATTTGCTGTGGAATTAAGTTAGCTCCAGCATGGAAGATCTCGCCAGGCGATTTAAAGGCAGTGCTAAACATCCAAACAATGGGCAGAATAAATAGAGCTACCGCAGACCAAACAAAAAAACGGTGTAAATAGCGGCTCATTGTTTGCCTCCCTTCATTACTCGGCGGGCGTAAAACAAGGTCATTAATAACGAGATGGCTAGCATGACTAATGCTGCCGCACTGGCCATACCTAAGTTAAAGAAACGAAAACCATATTTATAAACAAACATCGAAAGGGTTTCGGTGGCGTTGCCTGGGCCTCCTCCCGTCATGACATAAACTTTATCGAAGAGTTTGAAAGCGTCGATAGAGCGCAATAAAAACGCCAACATTAGCTGCTTTTGAATCAGTGGCAGTGTGATAAAGGTAAAGGCACGCCAGCCTTTAGCACCATCTACCATAGCTGCTTCGCCAATGTCTTTGGGGATAGATTGCAAGCCTGCCAATATGATTAAAAAGGCCATGGGGGTCCACTGCCAGGTGTCTACTAGCGCAATGGCGTACAGCGCTAAATCGGGGTTAAATAACCACTCTTGGGCTGGCAAGCCAATGGCTACAAGTGCACTGTTTAAAAGACCAAAATCGTAGTGATACCAGGAACGCCAGATTGATGAACATACCAGCGTAGAAATCATCATCGGGTAAATGATAATGGGCAGAGCAAAGCGGCGGCCAGAGAATTTTTGGTTAAATAGCAGCGCCAGCCATAAGCCAAGTAGTACCTGAGCAGAAGAGGCTACAAGTGTAAAAACTAAGGTGTTTTTCATGGCGGCGATGAAAAAGAAATCTTCAAACAATTCTACAAAGTTAGCTAAGCCAACAAACTGATATTGTTTGCTTAGATAATCTACGCTGCCAAAGGCGTTAATCATTACCGAGCCAATAGGGTAAACAGCCAACAGCCCCAGTATTGTTAGGGATGGCAATAACAGTGCGGTCAGCTGTTTACGATTCTCAAATAACATTCAATCACTCCAACTTGGCTCTACTAAGGTAGAGCCAAACATCATGGATGGGTTTTACACTTTAATGACACGGCTAATGCGGCGTTGAGCTTGCTCTAAAGCTTGCTCAGGTGTCATTTGGCCTAACATGGTCATTTGTAAAAAGTCACCAAGGATGCTTTCTACTTCTGCCCAGTTATGAATACGTGGGCGAGCCTTGCCGGTAGATAGCGCTTTAGCTTGTTGCGGGTACCAACGGTACTTGCTTACAACCTCAGCATCGTTGTAGATACTTTCGCGTGTAGGTGGGATGCCATAGTCTAGCGCCAAGGTCTTTTGAATTGCTGGGCTGGTGGCAAATTTTAAGAACGCTGCCGCTTCGCTTTTGTTTTTGGCGTCAGCTGGGATCGCCAGTTGCCAAATTCCTAACATAGGAGCCGGCGCACCTACTTCTGCTGGTGGGGCCATAATTTCCATATCGCCCACCACATTAGACATTTCTGGGTTATCTAAATTAGGCACCCATGCTGGCCATACTTCAATTGCCATGGCGGCGCTGCCTTTTTGTAGCGAGTCGCGCACCTCATCGGCGTTGTATACGTCAACCCCACGTGGTGCATATTGTTTCATAGCTAAAAAGGCAGTTAGAGCTTGTTTGGCTTCAGGAGTATTCAAGCTGGCTTGGCCGTTAGCGTCTACTACATCGGCGCCGTATCCCCATAAAATAGGTAAAAAGCCAGTTACAATTGGGTTGCCTTTCACCCCTCTAAATACAATGCCGTTAGTATCTTTGGCGCTGTTGGCGTTTATTTTTTTTGCTGCGGCTAATACTTCTGACCACGAGCTTGGTTTTTCTATGTTGTTGGCATCAAATACCGCTTTGTTCCAGGCAAACATAGCTACATTGCCTACCATAGGCATGGCGTACGCTGCGCTGTTTGCGTTAGGGTAGCGGCCAATATCAAAGGGCGCTTGAATAAAGTCTTTATCTTCAACTTCTTTAGGTAGAGCGGTAAGCCAATTGTTTGATAAGAACTCTGGAGCCCAGGTATCGTCCATCAAAATCACATCGTAGTTGCCGGTTTTTTCGCGCATCGACAAACTAATGCTCTCGTATAAACCTTTGCTTGGGCGCTTAACCAGTTTGATATTGGTGCTAGGGTGGGCTTTTTGATATTCATCCACAATGTGTTGCATGGCCTGCCCATAACTACTATCGCGACCGGCAATAACTAATTCTGTAGCGGCACTGCAAAAGGTGGCACTGGCTAGGGCTGTTGCCACAAGTAAGCGTTGAAACATGCTGTATTCCTCGTCCTTTGAAAATAAATAGTGTGATTGCACGCGCGTTCATTTTTCGCTATCCAAATTAGTCAGCGAAAATGTCAATTGCATGACAGCAATGTGAAACTTATGGTCTGGCTTGGTTTTGTTAGATAAAAGCGTGAGAAAATGTTGAGGGTTATAGGCCTTGCTGTATCTTATTTACTGGGCGATGCACGCTGCTTTTAAATGTTTGGTAAGAAAAACATCATCGATTGGTAAAAAAGTTTCGGTTAGCCTTCACCGAACAGTCATGATCTGAGAGGTAATTTAGTGTTCCTTTTTTGAACGCGAGTGCAAGGATGAACACATGATTAAATCTATTACTGGTTTAGCGCTTTTGCTGAGCAGCTCTTGGTTATTAGCGGCGGCGCCCTCAGTGACGCAAATCGATCCTAATCGAGATCGTTTTAATGACATTTACTACATGCAACAGCACAATACTCAAGACTACAGCAACCAGTTAACTGATTGGTTGAACTACGGTTTTGGTGCGGTAGAGCTGGATGTCATCGATCGAGGACAGTGGGAGAACGAGGCTCTAGGTCCTTATGTTTCTCACTCTAGTAGCCCAGGTAAACGTAATTGTTCTGGCGGCAGTAATACCCGCCTAGGTGATTGTTTTAACGATATAAAGCAATGGATTGATAGAAATAACCCAAACTTTCCGGTAGTTGTGTTAGTGGACATGAAGGTGAGCTGGGATCCTGCCAACGCCTGGAACCATGACGAAGTAGCATTGTTAGATGAATGGATGTCTAACCATCTTGGATCTTACCAATATCGCTTTTCTAATTACTTACAAAACTACCTAGTGCCTAAGGCTAGGCAAGCTAATTCTAGTCTTGCTAATTCGCCTGCCAAAAATGTTAGAGCATTAAGCAATGCCTATGGGTGGCCACTCATTAAAGATATGCGTGGCAAAATTGTAGTGGCGTTAACTGGCGGAAAAATTGGCAGCAAAAATCAAAACTTTCGCTCTGGCTGGGATTGGCTGTGGAACAATCGCGGCGTTTACCCTGCAAGTTTTATGTGCCCCGAAGGCAGCACCATTGACCATGTAAAAGTAGGTGGTAGTTTAAGCGGAATTTCTCGTGATGATTCGCAACGTTTCATTTGTAACAACATGGCTCAAACCAAGCATTACCAAGAGGTAGCTAACGAGGTGGCAAATAACAAACAAATGATGCATTTGTGGGGCACCTCGCCAGCCGCACCCGATAGTTTTGAATACAACTACGCCGCAGTGGCGCATGGGGTTCAGTTTATCAATCGAGAGAAAAATACTCCGCAGCAGCACACAACTTGGAACAATAGTATTCCTCTAGTGGGTGTTAGACGATCTATTCCTGGTTTTTTTCAGCTTTATAACGCTCAGTCACAACGCTGTTTAGCGGTTAAAGACGGTAGTTATCGCAAAGGTGCAGCCTTGGTGAACGAAACCTGCCGCAACACTGCTAGCCAGCAGTTTGTTTATACGGCCGAGTCACAGTTACGGCCTAAAGGAAATGCCAGTTACTGCGTAGACGTTGACGGTGGACGTGCAAGAAATGGCGCCAAGTTACACTTGTGGACTTGTGATGGTGGCGACAGCGAGCGTTGGTTACTTAAACAAAATGGCAGCTTTACCAACAAACATAGTAGCAATGGCGGCAACAGTGGTAATGGCTTTTGTATGGATACCAACAACGGTGGTTTACTCACCCAATATCATCTTTATTCGTGCAATAACTACAATGCCAATACACGGTTTGAGTTACGCCCAGTAAGCCGTTGGCAAACAACTCACTAGTGGTATTTGCTTAGCAAGTTAAAGGGCAGCCGTGTTGGATTAAAGGCTACCACAGCCAATTAGGATAGGCAGTTGTTAAGTAAATGGCTACTCTGCGCGTTAGCTTGTGGCATTTATTGAGTCTAGCGCTGGCATTGTCTACAATGACGCACTTTTTACGTATTTCAGGTAGTTAACATGAGCGACAACAACGCTAAACCTGCTTTGCCAGATCATCTTGCGGGCAACCCTCGCAGCCCTTTCCATGTTGCAGAGTGTTTTGAGCACGACATTGGCATTAAACTTAATGGCAAAGAGCGCACCGACGTTGAAGAATACTGTATTAGCGAAGGTTGGGTAAAAATCCCTTCACCTAAAGCTAAAGACCGTTTTGGCCAGCCAATGCTCATTAAACTTAAAGGCGAAGTGGAAGCGTTTTATAAATAAGCCTCTATTGCCTCAAGCCACAGCGTAACTAGCACTGTGGCTTATATTTCCTACTTAACCAGCATTTACCTTCTTAAGATCAAACCTAAGCCGTAGCTCATTTTTTAAACTTTCTAGTGCTTTACTTCACTTCCGTGTTTTTCTCAATTACTTGTTTTTGTGTGATTTTTTAATGCTTAGAGCCGTGATTGTTACGCTTTAATTGATCTTTTGTCATTGCTTTGCGAACGATCAGTTGACCTAGGTAGAATAAACATTCTACAATCGCAAGTAGAATGAACACTCTACTTGAGAACGTCAATGCTTGAACAACAAATTGCCGAACAACTTGAGCGGGCATTTAGTGACTATGGGTTTACCGAGCCTAGTGTGGCTAAGTTGCAAAAAGCCTCTGGGGTAAGCTTGCGAACCTTATACCGTTATTACCCTTCTAAAGAATCGATGGTAATTGGCGCTTTGCAGCATAGACATGCTCGTTATATTGAGCTGCTTTCAGCTGAGCAAACAAACTCGCGAAAAGACAATCTGTTAGCAATATTTAGGCAACTAGAACAGTGGATGCAATCTCAAGCACCCAGCGGGTGCATGTCGATGAGCGCATTGGCAGCATATCCCGATAACACCTTAATTAGCGAAGCAGTAAAGCAACATAAGCAAGATTTGTTAGCCCTGTTTGAAACGTGCTGTGGCGATGAAGCGCTAGCCATGCAGATCTTTTTGTTACACGAGGGCGTAAGCGCTGCTTGGCCGGTAATTGGTGCTCCCAGCTTTGAAGCTGCTCAACTCACTATAGAACAACTTTTAGGTAATTCGTAATGACAACTCTTCCAAAAGTAATGTGTGCCGTGCATATGACCGGTCACGGAGATATCGATAAACTGAGCTATCGCAGTGATGTAGCAATGCCAATTATTGGCGCACGTGATGTATTAATTAAAGTCGCGGCCGCTGGGGTAAACAACACCGACATTAATACCCGCATTGGTTGGTATTCGAAAAGTGACAAGGCCGATGACGCCTCTTGGTCGAGTGAGGCTTTGCAGTTTCCACGTATTCAAGGTGCCGATGTGTGTGGCTATATTGTGGCGGTAGGCGAGCAGGTTGATGCAAGTAGAGTAGGAGAGCGGGTACTTATTGAGCCTTGTTTAAGGGAAGCGAATGGCAAAGCGCTAGAGCAAGCTTGGTATTTTGGTTCGGAGTGTGATGGCGGCTTTGCCGAATACACCAAAGTGGCTGCTAGCCATGCCTACAAAATAACCAGTAAATATAGTGATGCAGAGCTGGCGTCGTTTCCTTGCTCTTACTCTACTGCAGAAAACTTACTGACCCGCGCTAAGGTTAAACAGGGTGACAAGGTACTAATTACTGGTGCTTCCGGTGGTGTTGGTTCGGCGGCCATTCAATTGGCTAAAGCACGTGGCGCGTATGTGCTTGCGCTCACTAGCCCAAGCAAGCAGCAAATGATTGAAGAGCTTGGTGTTGATGAAGTGGTACTGCGCAGTGACAAGCTTAGCGATGTGATGTCCGCGAACAGTGTCGACGTAGTCATTGACCTAGTTGCCGGTAGTTTGTTCCCTCAGTTGCTTGAGGTTCTAAGGCCAAAAGGCCGTTACGCGGTATCGGGCGCGATTGGCGGAGCCATGGTGGAATTAGACGTTCGCACCTTGTACTTAAAAGACTTAAGTTTCTTTGGTTGTACGGTGATAGAGCCGGAGGTTTTTGGTAATTTAATTGCTCACATCGAGCGGGAAGATATCGCGCCGCTAGTTGCGCATACCTATCCATTAAAAGAGATAGTGGCTGCGCAAACCACCTTCTTAGAGAAGAAATTCTTAGGTAAAATTGTGCTAACGATGTAGCTAGCTACGCGCTACACATTTTGTTTGCTTTATAAGCAAAGCGCTTAATTAAAAAGCCCCGAAGGAAAGTTGCTTCGGGGCTTTTCGGATTTGCAGAGCGTTACTAGCTCTTGAGTTTATGAGTTAAAGGCTTAAGTGCAAAATGGGGAAAGGCTTTCCCATGTCATCAAGCGGGGAGCGAGATACAAGCTTAAATCCCATGTGTTGATAGAAACCTACCGCAGCTGGATTTTGTTCATTCACATCTACTTTAGTGCAGTTTAAGGTGTCGATAGCATATTGCAGCAACAGCTTACCAATGCCTTGCTCACGTGCAGAGTTGGCAATAAACAGCATTTCAATTTTTTCATCGTTAGCGCCAATAAAACCAATAATAGCACCGTTGGCATCTTTAACGCAGCGCAGGGTTACAGCAGGAAAAGCCTGCTCAAGGATGATAGGTTTAAAGAACTCAATATCATCTTCTGTAATAAAGTCGTGAGTTACTCTCACCGAGTCTTCCCAAAGACTAAGCATTTCTGGGTAATCTTCAGCACGCACATTTTCTACAATCATTATTTTTCTCAGAGTACTTGAATCAATTTGAACGGCTAAAATAACCGTACTTTTTGCCCGCCAATATTAGCAAATAAACAGCATTTAGAGATAAGTATCGTCTTTGGGCTAGGCTTATTTTTTAGGTGGCTAGGCGTCGTAATTGGCCTTAACAAATTTGTTGCTGGTATGTCGTAAACCACTTTCCTCACTAACGCTTTTTAATAAGAGTATTTCGTTATTTTGCAAGCGAAACCTTTGTTGATCCGTATCAATTCATCTACTGCACCGCTCTCATTCACACTAGGGCAACTATAAAACAAAAGCTAAAACCAAGGTCAAAGACCAAACACCCGTGGAGCGAGTGATGATAAATATCCCACAAGTAAAATTAGGTATTGTTGCGGTTAGCCGCGATTGTTTCCCACTTTCATTGTCTGAACAGCGCCGCAAAGCAGTGGCTGCAGCGTGTACTGAAAAAGACATTCAAGTGGTTGAGCTACAAACCATTATCGAAAATGAAAACGACGTAGTGAAAGCCTTAGCTGAAGCCGAGCAAGCAGGCATTAATTCACTGGTTATTTACTTAGGCAACTTTGGCCCAGAAGGACCACTAAGCATTATGGCGCAACGATTCGCTGGCCCAACTATGTTTGTAGCTGCCGCCGAAGAAGCCACTGCGGGGCTTAAAGATGCGCGCGGCGATGCATACTGCGGGGTATTAAATGCTTCCTACAGTGCGGGTTTGCGTAACTTGGCTGTGCATATTCCAGAATACCCAGTTGGCACGCCAAGTGAAGTAGCCAACATGATTGGCGATTTTGTACCGGTTTCTCGCACAATTTTGGGTTTACAAGGGCTTAAGATTTTCTCGTTTGGCCCGCGTCCACAAGATTTTGTAGCTTGTAATGCGCCTATTAAAGCCTTGTTTGATCTTGGCGTAGAGATCATGGAAAACAGTGAGCTTGATTTACTGGATATCTATCAAGCTGCCGAAGGCCATGCCGACATTCCTAAAATTGTTGCCGAGATGGAAGCAGAACTTGGTGATAACAACCCATACCCAGATTTGTTACCAAAGCTTGCTCAGTATGAAGCTGCCTTGCTAGATTTTCATGCGGCAAATATGGGCGCGTCTACTTTTGGGGTGTTTGCCAATAAGTGCTGGCCGTCGTTTGAGAAGTTCTTTGGTTTTGTGCCATGTTACGTAAATGCGCGTTTAGCACAGCGCGGTATTCCGGTTGCTTGTGAAGTGGATATTTATGGTGCCTTGTCTGAGTACATGATCACCTGTGCCACTAACCACCCAGCCACTTTGTTAGACATTAACAACACTGTGCCACAAGACATGGTTGAGGCTAACGCAGCGGTAATGGGTAACTATACGGCGAAAGATTTATTCATGGGATTCCACTGTGGTAACACCGCGCCAAGCTGCATGAAAAACTCACAGCTACGCTTTCAAAAAATTATGCATAGCTTAATGGAGCCAGGCAAAGAGCCGGATATCACTCGCGGTACCTTGGAGGGACAAATTAAACCGGGCGAAGTCACTTTATTCCGCTTGCAGTCAACTGCCGACACCAAGCTTCGTGCTTATGTGGCTCAAGGTGATATCTTAGATATCGACCCGCAATCGTTTGGTGCAATTGCTGCCTTTGGTATTCCTGAGATGCAACGTTTTTACCGCCATGTATTGGTTGAGAAACGCTATCCACACCACGCTGGTATCGCTTTTGGTCATGTAGCTAAAACGCTGTACCAAGTGCTTAACTTATTGGGCGTGTCTGACATCGATTACAACCAGCCAGCTCAAGAGCGCTATCCAAACGAAATCCCAAGTGTGTTTTTATAAACACCTAAATAGGTAAAAATTGTAGTCTTGAAAGCCGACCTTAGTCGGCTTTCTTGTTTGAATTCTCTAACTTATATGAGCAGATATTAAACTGTAGAAAACCTCTAAATTTGCTTATAGTTAGCTTGTCCATTTGGTTCGGCGTAGGGATAAACTAATGAGCAAGCTAAGTAATCGTATAAGTTTTTTGTGGCTTTTGAGTGGTGTACTTGCAGCAATGCTTTTTATTGGTGAACTTAATGCGAAGCCTACTCAACACACCAGCCAAGATTACACCTTACAAGTAGAGGTCCTCACTCAACTGCCAGGAGTGCCTTGGGGCATGGCTTGGCTTAATGCCGATACATTGATTGTTACTTTGCGCCATGGTGAGTTAGTAAGTGTTAACCTTACTCAAGCTAAACAAGGGAAGAAAGCCTGGAAGAGTATTGTAGGTTTACCGGCAATTTGGGCGCAGGGTCAAGGTGGATTATTAGATGTTGTACGTGGACCCGATGGAAGCTTCTATTTTACCTACAGTAAGCCACTCAATGGCAGCGGCGTAACAACCCTAGCCAAAGCGCAAATAAAGCAAAATGAATTTGGCCAAGTGATGATGAGTAACTGGCAAGATGTACTCGTTACCGACTCTGCGGGTTCTACTAATCGTCATTACGGCAGTCGAATTGCGTTCGATGACTCTTATCTGTATTTCTCTGTTGGTGATAGGGGAGAGCGTGACAATGGCCAGAATACCGCTAACCATGCAGCCAGCATCATTCGAATAAATCTTGATGGTAGCCTACCAAGCAACAACCCTTTTGTAGCTAATAATAAAGTAGCCGACGCTATATATAGTTACGGTCACCGCAATCCTCAAGGCCTCGCTTATGATACAAAGCACCAGCGCCTATGGGCTATAGAGCACGGCCCGCGTGGTGGTGATGAGCTAAATTTTATTGAAGCAGGAGCTAACTATGGTTGGCCGAACACCTCTCATGGTAAGGAATACTGGGGGCCGTTAAAGGTAGGCGAATCAGAAATAAAAGAAGGCATAAATTCTCCCTTAAAAGTGTATGTTCCTTCTATTGCGCCCGGTTCATTAATGCTTTACTCCGGTGCTGCTTTTCCGGCTTGGCAAGGTGACTTACTAAGCGGTGCATTAAAGCTACAGCATATTAACCGCATCATTATGGATGAAAACGGTATGCCCGTTGGCGAAGAGCGTTTACTTGAAGACTTGAATGAACGAGTGCGCGCGCTACTTAGCGATAGCCAAGGAAACATCTATTTTAGTGGTGATAGCGGCAATATCTACAAGCTTAGCCCTGCGCTATAGCTATGCCGCTTCGGCATAGCTGTTTAACAGTACTTCAGCCACTGCTTTAGCGTGTTTTGCTGATGCCGAATCGTTAGTGGTGTGAGCGCCTACTATCGCGCCGTCGGCTAAAATAGCTAGCTGTTTGGCAGTCTCTAAAGGTTGGGTGAGTGCTAACTCACTTAACTGTTGTTCGATAAGTTTTATCACCAAATTTTTGTGTTCGGTGCAGGCAATATGTACCGGATTATCCGCTTGGTGGTATTCGGCAGAGGCATTAATAAACATGCAGCCAAAAAAGTTATCTGAGTTAATCCAACTATCAAGGGCATCAAAAAAGGCCATGATGCGGGCAAACTGTGGTTGGCACTGTTGCTGGGGAGCAAGCTGTTCAATGCTGTTTTCTAAAAGCTCTAACAGCTGCTGATCACGCCGATATAGGCAAGCAACGATAAGATCTTCTTTCGACTTAAAATGGTTATACAAGGTTTTTTTTGCCACACCTGATTCAGCCAAAATGGTATCAATACCCGTAGCTCTAAAACCGTGTTGGTAAAACAGCCCTTGGGCGGTGTCGATAAGTAAATCGCGTTTAGTACTGGCCATAATGTTTCCTGATTGCTTCGTGTTAAGTATACCGCTCTGTCTCCTGATTCGGCAAACTCTCTGGTTCACAAATTTTTCAAATTTAAATTCTCTTTTTAAAACAACTTATTAGCTGGCTATCCAAGTTTTCAGCTGCTCTTGGGGTGATATTTTTATTGACATAGACAGACCTGTCTCTTAATTTAAATGGCAAGTAGACAGACTTGTTTACTTTGCTAGGGCGAAGTCATCAGGTTTTGAGCCAAGAATGTTCAATCAACTAAGGATAAGGTTATGTTAAAGCTTTACGATTTCGAGTTATCTGGTCACGCCCATCGAGTGAGATTGATGTTGGCTTTGCTAAAACTGCAGTATCAAAAAATTCCAGTTAACTTAGCGCAAGGAGAGCACAAACAAGACGCTTTCCGCTCGATTAACCCTTTTACTCAAGTACCAGTACTTGACGATGATGGCCTGGTTATTCGAGATTCCATCGCCATTATCATTCATCTTGCCAACACCTATGCGCCGAGCTGGAACCCGAAAAACAGCGAACAACAAGCGCAAATTCAACAATGGTTAGCGCTAGCTGCGCGCAACCTCGCCGAAGGGCCAGCTCGCGCTCGTTTAATTACTGTGTTTGGCGCCAAGTTTGATCAAGAGGCAGTAATTGAAGCCAGCCACCAAATGCTGTCGATTATTGATGATTTGCTTGAAGGCAAAGCGTGGATGGTGGGAGAGCGAGCCAGTATTGCCGACGTAGCATGTTACTCCTACATCGCTCATGCACCAGAAGGCAAGGTTGAGTTAGATGCATACCCAAATATTTTGCGCTGGTTAGCGAATGTAGAAGCGCTTGATGGATTTGTTGCAATGCAAAAAACACCCTTAAAAGAAGCCGTTTAAGTTAACGCAAATAGCTCGGCGTTTAGCGATGCAAACGCCGAGCTAGCCTAAAAATTGCTTAAACAGAACGCATTCAATGAATTACCACTCAAACATAGGAAAACAGTATGACCATAGAGCAACGCCTTCCATTACCGCCGTTTAATGCCGACACAGCTGCACTAAAAGTGCGCATGGCTGAAGATGGTTGGAATTCACGCAACCCAGAAAAAGTGGCTTTAGCCTATACCAAAGATAGTCAGTGGCGAAACCGCGATAGCTTTATTAAGGGCCGCGAGCAAATTCAGCAGTTTTTAAGCGAAAAGTGGGAAAAAGAACAAGCTTACCGTTTGATTAAAGAATTATGGGCCTATAGCGGTAATCGTATTGCGGTGCGATTTGCCTACGAGTGGCAAGACAAAGCTGGCCAATGGTATCGCGCTTATGGCAACGAAAACTGGGAGTTTGATGAAAATGGCTTAATGCAAAGCCGTCATGCCAGCATAAATGACCTAGCAATAAGTGAAGAAGAGCGTCTGTTTCATTGGCCGCAAGGGCGCAGGCCAGATGATCACCCAAGTTTAAGTGACTTGGGTTTATAGCAAAGCAAGGGCGAAGTGTATTGCTCAGGCTTAATGATGTTGGTGATCGGGTGAGTTGGTGGTGTTGCAAAGGGGGCTTTGGCAGTGGTAGCTAAAGCCCAAAGCATGAGAGGGTGAGTTTATGACTGTTTTTCACAAAGGTGAGCTAAGCGTGCAGCAACGAATTGGCGTGGCCGATATCGCTAAAGCCATTGGTGATAAAGCTATTCGCAGCTACATGCCCGAGCAGCACCGTGAGTTTTTTAGCCAACAAGTTCTGTTGTATGCCGGCGTGTTAGACAATCAAGGGCACCCTTGGGCCACTCCTATTTTGGGCGAGCAGGGTTTTGTTAGCTCGCCCAATGCTACCACCTTGTCTATCGAGGCCAGAGCGCTAATCGAATACGCGCAAGTTGCTCAGTTGTCGGTGGGCGACAGCATAGGGTTGTTGGGCTTGGAGTTTACTACTCGTAGGCGTAACCGCGTAAATGGTTTGGTTGCGTACTCAAGTGAGCAAGCGCTGCGTTTTGAGGTACAGCAAAGTTTTGGCAATTGTCCCAAGTACATTCAAAAGCGAGAGTTAAAGCCAAGTGTGTTTAACCATGCTTTTGTGCCTAAGGCGGCAGACTTTCGCGAGCTGGCAGAAAATGATGTAGTGCTTGAGCAGGTATTAAGGCATTGCGACACCTTTTTTATTGCCTCTAGAGCTGCCGCGCTAAATAGTGAAGACAGCGATGGAGTCGATATCTCTCACCGCGGCGGTAAGCCGGGTTTTATTGATGTGGATAAGAGCAGTAACGGTAAAATGCCAAGCTTGGTGTTCCCCGATTTTTCGGGCAACAATTTATTCAACACCCTCGGCAATATAGTGGCCGATCCAAGAGTGGGTTTGTACATACCAGATTTTGAAACCGGATGTAGTTTTTGGATTAAAGGTAAGGCATCAATCATTTGGGATGTGGCTCAGGTAAAACCTTATCCGGGAGCACAACGTTTTGTGCAAGTCAGCATCGAGCGATGCCTAAGTTTAACCACACCTACCTTAGTACAAAATTCAGATGTAGAGTTTTCACCGGCTTTGTTTGATGTGAGCGTCTAGTTAAGCTGAAACGGGATACTCAGCGTTCAATACCGTGTTTAATTAAATGGCGATACCGCCAAAATCTGCACGGCCCAGCTTCATAAACTACACACTAATGAGTAGCCAAGCCTTTGTATTTTTTGATAAGTTTGTTGATAGAAAGAATGTTGGTGGGGATGGTGCCATGGAACACATGCTCATCTCTTGAATTATCAACACAATAAGCGACATCAGTGGTATCTTTGTGAACATCTAGTCCAATGAAAAACGTGCTAGATTTAGACGTGTCGATCTCCTGTTCTGTTAAGACTTTGCATCCAACAGTGTGGCTCTAGTTTGACTAACCCACGATAAACGTAGGAGGTCGGCACTTTCACCGGAGATCATTATGTCTATAGCACTATTTGAAAATTGAAAACAAATGAATAAATCGTGGTTTAAAGAACAGCTTGAAAAACAGGACAAGCAAAACAATTTCGAGCTATTGATTTATCAACATTTGAGTAATAAAACTAGTGATCTAGGTTTGTACTTGAGTGTCAGAGATAAGAATCGCCTAGATGTGGGAGACTTCAATCAAAATGATTTTCATTTAGCATTTGAATTGGACGGCAGTGGTTTAATCGTGCCTTACTTTGCTTTTAGGACAAGCTCTTGGGTATATGATGGGGAACGAACCGACCTCCATGATTGTCAATCTCTTATGTTTGGTTTGTGTAATTTAACTAACGGATATTCTGTTTCACTTTGGGATGTTGGAAACCCTGTCTTAGAGATAGAATCGGAGTTATATGGTCGCTACGCAACAATTGTACAACCTAATTTATCCGTAATAACCCAAGATAGCGTTGGTTTGAAAGTAATTGATAAAATAATTGGAATATATCAAGATTATTTAAGCTTCTACCTGCCTTATAGGTGTCAGTCTTCTAAACTACCATTACCTCAATATAATTCTGATGAACTTAACGAGTTGAGAGAGAAAATCTCCAACCAGATCAATGTTAGCCCCGATGAAATTTGGGTAAATCAGAGAATTAATCCTCACTGGGTTTATGCTCAAATCTATTGTAAAAAAATATCACTAATTAAGTCGCCATTGTGCATTGGCATGCTCAAGAAGTACTTATGCGAAAGTGAAGACAATTACACAGAGTTACAAGATGAAAATGTATTTTACCTTAAAAATAATGAGCTGAGGCATTGTTTCGGTGCCAGTGACTTAAATGAAATAAGCAAGCTATTAGCATCACTTTCAAATGAAAACGTCCAAAAATTTGCTATTGATAGTCATATATATATGATTTCCGGGGATTGGTTGGCGATCAAAAAAGGTGATTATGGGTTTGAACGGTTTCTAGATGAAAGAAAATTGTTCTTATCTACGATGAAGAAAAAAATAGACTATTTGTATGATGATCCTAATCTGATTTGGGATGACAAAGGGGAGCCTGAACGTTTCGAGGAGCTTTGCTTAGAGTTACTTTCAAGAGAACCTCGTGTTTCAAGGACGCGTAAAGTGTCTCCAACTAATCAGCCAGATAGAGGGAGGGACATTGTTGCAGAACTAGTGAAATATAAGCCTAAGGACGAACTAGTTTTTGAAGGTGAGCAGGTATTACAAATAAGTAAGTTTTTGGTCCAATGTAAACTCACATCAAAGACTCTGGGCATTCCAAAAGGTATGGGGGCTTTTGAGGCCTTGTACTTGGGTGATTACAATGGTTATTTCCTGATTACAAATTCAATTTTGTCTTCTGATCACACTGCTCTTCTCGAGAAGCTTCGCTCCGACCCAAAATTTGAAGCTGATTGGTGGACTAAAGTAGAAATTGAAGAGCGCTTAAAGTCGAATATGGATGTGATGTATAAGTATAGTGATTTAGTCACAATAGCATCATAGAGTAGCAAATGTTTGAGTTCTAACATACGCATCCAGCGGAAACTAAAAGCCTCGCTGCGCACGAAACGCTTTTAGTTTCCGCTGATGCGGGGCGTTACCAAAAAAGTGCATCGCCTATTTTTAGGTGATGCCTGAATCATAATTGGCTTTGCGGTAGTTGTGATTGACCGAGTACAGCTACAAGTAAAAATTAGCGCTCATCTTTGTGTTAAGGCTTAGCTTTTCCTTTTAATGATTGCTGGCGGGCTATGGGAAAGTTTAAGCAAAGCCAGTTTACAAATTTGCTTTGTTGGCCGCCAAAATCTCTTTGCATACACATTTATTGTAGAATATTTGCAGATTGAGGGTTTCTTAAGCTTGATCGCAGTGCCATAAGACCACATACTCTTTTACCATTCTGCGAATCCAGTTTATGGAAAAATTGGCATTGGTCGTTCAGGTACCTCGGTTTGATAAAAGCGCGAACTCGTTCAGTCCCACCAGTTTTCTACTTCGCTAAAGAACAGACAATCAAAATAAAGAATAGGGCTTTAAGCCCCAACATAAGTAGGAACACAACATGGCAGCTTTTGGTACGGTTTTTATGCCACAAATGGCATTAGCAAAATACGAAGATCAGCAATGGGGTGATAGTGAAATTGTCTCGTCTGACAGTATTAGCTTGCACCCTGGCGCACACGTACTTCATTACTCAAGCACTTGTTTTGAAGGGCTTAAAGCCTTTCGTCACGAAGATGGTAGCGTGCATATTTTTCGCATGGACGCCAACATTAAGCGTATGGCGCAATCTGCTGAGTTACTAAGCTTACCTGCTTTTAAACCCGAATTATTAGAGCAAATGGTTAAAGATATTGTGGCAAAATTTGCCGATGAAGTGCCAGCTGCTCCGGGATCTATGTATATTCGCCCAACCTTTATTGGCACCGAGCCTGCCATTGGTAAAGCGGCCGCGCCAACTAGCTCGGCATTGCTCTACGTATTGCTATCGCCAGTGGGTGATTACTTTGCGGTAGGTGCTAAGCCATTACGCTTATTGCTAGAAGAAAACGGCATGCGCTGTGCGCCACACATGGGTATGGTTAAATCGGGCGGTAACTACGCCAGTGCTTTAGGGCCAATTAGTCAAGCGCGCACTGAAGTAGATGCCGACCAAGTACTGTTTTGCCCGGGTGGCGACGTGCAAGAAACCGGCGCTGCCAACTTTATTTTAATTGATGGCGACGAGCTAATTACTAAAGCGCTCGACAGTAGCTTTTTACACGGAGTGACACGTAACTCTATTCTAACCTTGGCGCGTGACTTGGGCTTAAAAGTAAGTGAGCGTGAGCTTACTGTTGACGAGCTATTAGAGCGTGCAGCTAAGCCAGGTTGTGAAGCAGCTTTATCGGGTACTGCTGCGGTATTAACGCCAGTAGGTACGCTTATCCACAACGGTAACGAACACACCGTTGGTAATGGCGAAGCCGGTGAAACCACCTTGAAGTTGCGCCAAGCGCTTAACGATATTCAATGGGGCAAAGCCCAAGACCAGCATAACTGGTTAACGAGTATTTAAGCTAAACAGTTCATTGATGTTAAACAGCCCGCTTTTGCGGGCTGTTTTGTTTTAGCGTTTAGGTACTTGGCACTTAAGCGTGCTTAGGCTTGGCTAAACTGTTTAACCAAGCGCTGTAAGCTTTCTAAGCTACTTACCAGTTTTTGAGTGCGGCCCACCGAGCTGTCGGACAATACTTTGGTAGAGTCCACCGCTTCTTTCATTCGGTGTACGTGTTCGGTCATGCCTTGGGTAACCTGAACTTGCTCGGCTATTGCCTGTGATGTGCTAGTGCTTTGCTCACCTATGGCATGTAAATCGTTAACAATGGCTTGAAAAGCCTGTTTGCTTTGTTGCGATTTAGCTACGCTGGAATCCGAAGCGGCTATGCCTTGCTCCATTAAGTTTCCGGTTTTGTTTACTGTTGCTTGTAGTACTTCTATTTTGCTTCGAATGTCGTCTACCGAGCTGCTGGTTTTACCCGATAGCGCGCGCACTTCGTCGGCCACCACAGCAAAACCTCGGCCGTGTTCACCAGCTCGAGCAGCTTCAATGGCAGCATTTAGCGCCAGCAGGTTGGTTTGCTCGGCGATGCCTTGAATCATCCCCAAAATGGTTTCGATGCTTTCTACATCGTTATATAGCTGGCCAAGGGCTTGCCGAGAGTCGTCTAATTGCTGGCTTAATGAGTTAACGGTGGCAACTGCTTCATCAATGGTTTTTGCTCCTTGCATCGCAGTTATGCTGGCATCTTGAGTAAACTCGCTGCTCTGTTTAGCTTGTTGCGAGACTTCATCAATAGAGGCAAGCATTTCCTCGGCCGATACCGCCATGGCGTCGGTGGCATTGCTCTGTTCGCTTAGCTCTTCGTCTATGGCTTGGCTGTTAGCGACTTCTTGTTTGGCGGAATCTAGAATACTCTCGGAGGTTTCGTTTGCGCGGGCAGTTACGGCGCGCAGTTCTGCCTTTTTCATTAACATGGCTAGCTCGATGGGAGATAAATCGTCGCAGTGGCCGGTGTAAGGCATTTCCATCAAGGGGTTGTGGTAGTTTTGTTGGGCAATTTGCTTAAGCGCAGATAACCTAGCTTTAAACTTAATACTAAGCAGTAAACTAATCACCAAAAGTGGAATGGCGGTGGCCAGTAAAGTGGCTGAGCTAATCACATCCAAAGCTGTTAATAACAAGCAACCTAGGGTGGCTAAGATGCCAAGTTGCTGCCAGCTGCAAAGCGCCAGTCGCCTTACTTTTGCTTCGCCTTGTTGGAGTTTTTGGTAAAGCTTGCTGGCCCGAGATATTTGCTCATCGTTAGGCTGAGTACGTACTGATTGGTATTCAAATACTTCGCCATTTTTATCCATTATGGGAGTAACAAATGCCGATACCCAGTAGTGGCCAGACTCTTTGCAACGGTTTTTTACTAATCCCATCCAGCTAGAACCTGCTTGAATATGTTGCCATAGTTGGGCAAAAGCGGGTTTGGGCATGTCGGCATGGCGAATCACATTGTGTGGTTTATTTAGTAATTCGTCTTGTTGGTAACCTGCTACTTTGCAGAAGCTGTCGTTACAATAGGTAATGTGGCTGTCGGCTGTGGTGGTTGATATAAGGTTGTCGCTGTCGGCAAACCTAACGCGTTGATCCGTCATCTAAGTTATTACTCCTAAACATCCATAACTTGTTGCTAGTGCTTGATTGCCTTGCCTGAACGAATACCAATCGTACTAAGTAACTGTTCATTCTATTTGGTTAAAATACTCGATAACTGCGTTAGAATTTTTGTTTGTAGAATAACTACTTATCGAAAAACTCTGCCTTGTTCTCGAGTATTTTTACGGCGTTATTGATGGTCACTTACTTGGTGTGATTGGCATAATCACTCCGTCTCAATAACCAGACTTTTCAACACCCTAGCCACTACTTTGCTGAATACTATATTTTTATGTTTTGTTGATATTTGATCGCGGATAAATATGCGACATTAATAAGACAATTCAATGTCAGTCATAGAAAGTAGTCACTTAAGCCCTACAAATTTTGGTAAATGGCTAATTTTCTAGGGTATTTCACTAGGTGATTACTGTTTCTCTGTCTTAAGGAGTTGTAGTGTTTTAGTGGCGGTAATGGGTAGGTAGTTCGTAAATTGTCTATTTTTCTCATAGTGCTTGCTTACACTGCGCGCACCCTAAGTAAAGAGTGACAAATTATGAATCTAAAATGCTTGCTAGTGCTACCAATATTAATGTTAGTTGGCTGTAAGGCTGAGCTAGTGACCCAACTAAATGCATCAGATATTAATAACCCAGATTCCAACGGCAAGGTACTTAGTGCCAATATGTATGTCACTTTAATGGATGGGTGTTTTCATCCCGAAACGGGCGTGGAAAGCGATGGTTTGGCCGAAGCTAATGGATTGATGTTCAATTTGTTTAAGCAGAACCATGAGCTGGTGTCGTGTCAGGCGAATGATGATCTAGGTTTGGAATATACTGCCAACTACAAGGTTGATGTGGTGCTAGATACAATACAAGACAAAAAGTCTCCTGAGTCTAAAACCGGCATGGTGATTATTGCTAATAACGAACAGGGTTATATTAGTTTACAGCTAGACGACAACTTACGTAAGCGGTTAAAAGCCCGTACCGAAGAGCTAAATATGCTGGAGCTAGAAAGCGTATTTGTGCTGAATAACGATTTAGCTGAGGACTTAGAGGTTCATATCCCATCGTCATACGTACATGATGGTAAAAGCCTAAAAGCCCACCAGTTGTTTACAGGTTGGATACCCGCAGGCAAGGGTGGGGAGTTTTGGGCCAGTGATGTAGCGCTAGATGCTCTTCGTGATTCGGGTGTGCAAATATATAGCTTTGTTGCTAAGCCAAAAGAATAAGCTCTGAAACTGAGCCTGTATTGGGGAAGTGGGGCGAATAAAGCTGAGCTTTTTTAAGGCTTGTAGCCTTATCTAGAAACAGAAAAACTAACGAGGCTAAAAAAGTTAAACTTTTTTAGCCTCGTTTTTTTATTAGCTGCGATTACCTGTGTGAGATTGATTTAAACAAGGTATTCAAAATGCAAAAGTTACATGTTTCATATTCACCTATTGCTCGTGCAGTGCTTGTGGGCTTAACCCTTTCTTCGTTAGTTGCCTGTGGCCAATATAGTGCTGATGAGCAGGCCAATGTTGATCGAGTAGAATCGCAACAGCAGAATGAGTCTGTTAAGCAAACCAAGCCAGCCCAACGACCGCAGCAAGACCAATCTATAAAGGCAGTGCACCCCATCGCTAAGCATCAGCGAGAAAAGCGCGCAGTTAGCCAAATGCAAATGGCAAGAACATCTAACTTTGCGGCGGCGCAGGGGCTTGCCGACTCTTCGTATTACTACGAGCAGGGCAACAACGAAAACTACCAAAAGTTTTCCGATTTATCGGTAGTGGCCGTGGCAGAACAACCGGTTTCTACTTTTAGTGCCGATGTCGACAGCGCCAGCTACGCCAACATGCGCCGTTTTATCAATAATGGCCAACTTCCACCAAAAGATGCGGTGCGTGTAGAGGAGCTGATTAACTACTTTTCTTACGATTACGCGACTGGCAACGATGCCACACTGAGCATTGAGCAGCCTATTGCGATTGATACCTTACTTACCGCTTCTCCTTGGAACAGCAACAATCAACTAATTCGCATTGGCGTAAGCGCTTATAAAGCCGATATCAGCATTCGCCCCGCGGCTAATGTAGTGTTTTTGGTGGATGTATCCGGCTCGATGCAATCGCAAGAAAAGCTGCCTCTGTTAAAGCAATCAATGTTATTGATGCTTAATAACCTAAAAGCCAGCGACAATGTGGCGATAGTTACCTATGCCAGTGGTACAGGAGTGGCTTTACCTGCCACTAGCGTAAAAGATAAACACAAAATTGTAGCGGCCATTAACGGCTTACAAGCGGGTGGTTCAACTAATGGTTCTGCTGGCATAGAGTTGGCCTATAACCAAGCACAACAAGGCTTTATTGAAGGCGGCATTAACCATGTTTATCTAATGTCAGACGGCGATCTTAATGTAGGCATCACCGACATTGATGAGCTTAAACATCGTATTACTCAAAAGCGCAAAGCAGGCGTGCAATTCTCAACCATTGGCTTTGGTACCGGCAATTACAACGACCATTTAATGGAGCAACTGGCTGATAATGGCAATGGTGTAGCCGGTTATATTGATACCTTGCACGAGGCGCAAAAACTGCTGGTGGATCAATTAGGTAGCAGCTTGCATACGGTGGCGCATGATGTGAAGTTTCAAGTAGAGTTTAATCCTCGTATGGTGTCGGAATACCGTTTACTGGGTTACGAGAATCGCCAACTTGAGCGCGTCGATTTTAACAATGACAAAAAAGATGCTGGCGACATGGGAGCGGGGCACAGTGTAACGGCTATCTACGAGATAACCCCAGTGGGTAAACCGGGTTTAATTGACCCTTTGGTATTTCAGCAGCAGAAGCAAAATAAAATGGCTAAGCCACAGGTGAATGAAGCGCTGGCCGAAGTACGAGTACGTTACAAAAAAGCGCAATCGCAAGCTTCTGAAAAGTATGCGCAGCGGGTATTTAGCCAAGATTTGGTTGATTTTGAGCAAGCTAACAATGACGACCGCTTTGCGATTGCTGTAGCAGCTTTTGGCCAAAAACTACGTGCCAATGAGCAGTTGGATGAGCTTGCTTATCAGCAAATTATTGATTGGGCTAATGCTGCAAAAGGACAAGATAAGTTTGGTTATCGCGCAGAGTTTGTTAAATTAGCGCGATTAACCAATACCTTAGCCTTGCAATCGCCCGTTACGCCACAGCCGCAGCAATTGCCAGAGTTAGAGTATGCAGTGCAACCATTACCGGTAACCTTACCCGCAAGGATTGATGCGAACAATGAAGAGCTTAGTCAGTGATGAACAACTGATGCTTGATTATGGTCAGCGTGGTGACGTAGCCGCGTTTGACCAGCTTTATCAACGCTATCGCAAACCCTTGTTTGGTTTTATTCGGCAAAAGATGGCAGAGGCTGCCTGTAACGAAGTATTTCAAGAAGTTTGGGAATCGATAATTAGTCAAGCTAGCCAATACAAGGTACCTAGTGATGACGAGCAAAATATCGCGCACTTTCGAGGCTATCTTTATACCATTACACGCCGCCGAATTGCCGATTACTGGCGCTCGCAAGGCAAGCAAAACCATAACGACGAACAAGAACTAGATGAGTTGGAATCTCTTTCAAACCCTGAGAAAGAGCATCAGCAAGGCCTTGATAAGCAAGTGATATTACGCTGTGTGGAGTTACTGCCTAGTAAGCAACAAGATGTATTTATGCTAAAACAATCGGGCCTTGCTGTGGCCGAGATGAGCCAAGTACTTGATGCATCTTTTGATGCTATAAAAAGTCGTATACGGGTTGCTTATCAACAATTGCGAGAGTGCTGGGAGAAACATCATGGTTGATACACCTAAAGGTAATGCGCCCAGCGATCAGCAAATTGATCAAGCTTATCAGCAAGCGCTAAACCAATTTGAGCCCTCGGAACTGCTAGATAAACGTATTCAAAATCTGGCTAAGCAGCAGGCAAAACAAAATAGTAAAGCTAAATCATATTCTTGGGCGGCTGCGCCTTGGTGGGCGAGCGCTGCGTCTTTGGCTTGTGTGGGAGTGCTAGGTTGGTGGTTGGTTACCGAAATTAGTGTGCCACCCAGTGAAATAAGTTATCAAAGCAATGTGCAGTTAATTAGCCCGTCGCAACAGGCTAATGAGCTGGCGACTGATGAGCTCGACCAGCAAAAACGTCAACTAGCAGAAAAGCTATTGCGTAAGCGAGAGCTAGATACCCAAGCAATTGAGCGAGAGCGCAGAGAGTTAGCCAAACAGAAGGCCATGCAAAAACCAACTATGCAGGCTGAAACAATTCAAAGGCAAACTGAGCTTGCTGCCAAGTCTGCTGAACAGCATTACGCTCTTGAAGAGCAGCCAGCTGCATTCTCATCTTTGCCGAGTGATGAGATGTCTGATGCTGTTGCTATAGCCGTAAGCGATGCTGTTCTGCAGTGTGTGGAGCAAGCGCTAAGCGCTTACTCATTTGAGCAGTTGGAATTACAACTCGCCCAAACTTTGCCAGAAGATGCTAAGCAAGCTCTTACGCAGCCACCACGCTGGTTAAGTTGGCAACAAATACAATGGAAGTTAGTGACTGTTGAAAGTGGCTGGCTGATAGTGGGGGATGGGCTTGACGTTGATTCATCACGTATCTACCGCTTGCCAAATACCTTAGAAGAAAGCTGTAAATCGCCCTAAGCACTGGTAATTAATTTGCAGGCTCAGTGAATCACTTCAATAGAGCAAACGGAAGCGGCTATAAGGGAGCCGCTTTTTTTTGTGCGCCAAAGCGATCAGCATCTACGCCTTGTTTCCAATAACCTACTGCAAAGGTGTTTAGGCGATCAAAACCTAAGTCTTGCTGCAACATCGGCCGTAAAGAGCGGATCTGTGAGGCTTCTAAGCCCATAAATATGTGACTATCGCTAGCCATACCTGCGGCGATTGTTTGCACTTGCTCTGCAAAGCTAATAGTTGCTTCATCCTCAACATACCAGTGGGTGTTCTCTGCAGCGTGATAGTCTAGCTCTATAATGTCTGCGCGAGTGGGAACAGAGATTATTACTCTAAGGTCGGCTTGTGGATTAAGCCTTGGCACATAGCCATTAATGGCGTTAACCGAGGTAATATCCCCTAGTAGCAAATAACTGTGATGATTAAACTGGGTCAGCTTTAGTTGCCCAGGGCCAGCAATGCTTAAGTGCTCACCTAGCTTTGCTTGGCTCGCCGAGTTAAACCAACGAATGGTGTAGGAGCGCATTTTAGGTTTTGAACCATCGCTGTTTGGCAATATCACCTTCACGTGTGCCCCTTCCTTAGATTCAGGAAAGCTTTTAAGACTGCTGCCTTTTACTACAATCCGCAGTAGGTGAGGAGAAAGTGGGATAAGCTGTGATACCTGAACCGGATACATTTTTGGCTTCATCGTTACTCCTAATGACTTGTACATTGCTTAATAGGTTGATAAAATCAACTATATTTTTAAAGGTAGACTTAGTCAACTATTATTTGAGGTCTTATGAAACAGCAATCAATTTCTGATTCGGTTTTTGCTCTGGTTCAAGCATATCGAATTGCTATGCGCTCTGGCTTAAAAGCCCAACAACTAGGCTTAAATGCCATGCATGTGAGTTGTTTAAGTTTTATTGCCGCAAGCCACCATTGCACGGCTAACAACATTGTTAATCACTTCTCGCGCGATAAAGCGCAAATCGCCCGTTTGCTAAAAGAAATGATTGAAAAAGATTGGCTGAGAAAAACCGCCAACCCAGAAGATAAACGCAGCCAGCTCTTGTCTCTCACAGATGAGGGGCAAGCGCTGGCAAGCTTAATTGAAGAGACCCAAAGCAAAGTGCTAAGCCAAATGTGTCAAAACCTCAGTGAACAACAAATTGAGGAATTTGAGAAGCTAGCAAAGGCGATGGTGGGGAACCTAAATGAGATGGGTCGTTAAGCTAACAACTTAATATCTTATCTTGCCTTCAAAGCCTGAGTTAGCAGCAACCAACAGAGCAAGTGTGATAAAGCTAATAATTGAACTAGACTTGGCTAGAAAGCGATAACTTAGTTAGATAGTTAGATAGTAAGTTACTTATTCTGCTGAAAAATAGGAGTTTTTATGCTGAGTGTTAGAGCGATAAAACGAGGGCTTGTTAGCGCGACCTTGTTGATGATGTCGGGTGTAGCAAATGCTGCTAGTGATGGCGTAATCAGTGTGGCCAGCCAGCATGATGTAAACCAAACCGCAGAGCGTATGTTGAGCATACTCGAGCAAAAAGGCATGACAGTGTTTAACCAAGTTAAGCATTCTGATGGCGCAGAGAAAGTGGGTATTGAGCTTAGAGATACTCAATTGATTATATTTGGTAACCCTAAAGTCGGTTCACCTCTAATGAAGTGCCAACAGCTGATTGCTTTAGATTTGCCGCAAAAAGCACTTATTTGGCAAGATGAAGCCGGGAAAGTGTGGATTTCTTATAACGATCCTCAGTATCTCGCTAAGCGTCACCAGGTAGCTGGTTGCGATCCGGTGTTTGGTAAAATCGCTGGTGCGTTAGCGGGCATTAGCAAGGCAGCCGCTAACTAATTCTTTTATCTTACTTAGCCAAAGTAGCATCCAGCTGCTTTGGTTCTTACTCCCTTAAATATGTTAATAAAACGTTATGTGAAGCAATTGTCATATAAACGTTTTTGTGAGCATTCTCGCCGATAAAATATTGCACTTATTAACAAAAAATGCCCGTGTAGAGCGCTTGTTGATATAAAACAAGGAAAGCTCTTGTGATGCGTTTGTGATATTTACTTGACCAGTTGTTTTGCTTAAATTAGCTTTAGTAAGTGAATTGTTGACTTTTTAGTCAATTTTAAGAAAGGGAGTTTGGCATGATTAGTGGGTTTAAAAGTCGCAGTATCTCATTGCAGTTGCAGTTAGTTATTGGCCTGATCATTTTGTTAGGTTTGGGTTTAATGGCGGCGCTGGTATATAACAAAGCCTCCAAAGCGCTGTTTGAACAAGCGATGGCTGATCATGAATCAAAAGTAAAAGCGGTTGCTTCTATGGTTGAAGGGCAATTTGCGTCTTATTTAGAGCGAGCTCAGGATTTAGAAGCGACGTTTCGAAATGGCTACTTGAGTGGCGTAGAAGTGGCTGAACGCACTGTTCAATTTGAGCAGTTTAGCGTTAAAGATGTTCATATTCGTGGTGCCTCACTGATTGATAACAGTCGCTATGTGGACCGTTTTACCGCCGATACCGGCGCGGTTGCTACTTTGTTTAGTGCCTCTGGCGACGATTTTGTGCGGGTGAGCACCTCATTAAAGAATAGCCAAGCTCAACGCGCAGTTGGCACTAAGTTGGGTTTAAATCACCCTGGCTATAGCACTTTGGTAAGTGGCCAAGCCTTTCATGCAAAAGTTACCTTATTTGGAAAAGACTATCTCACTTACTATAAGCCGATAAAAAACCAGCAGGGCAAAGTAGCTGCCTTAAGTTTTATTGGGGTACCTATCGACCAAGCCACAGAAGAAATCTTCGATAATCTTTCACAAATTAAATGGGGCGATACCGGTTACACCATTGTGGTAGACAACGATGCTAGCCATTTACTCGGTAACTACTTATTACACCCAGAAATTAAACCAGGTGAATCAATTATTGATCGCCGTGACTACGACGGTAATCAGCCATTTAAAGAAATCTTTAAGCAGCCTTCTGGTCGTTTGTTTTATCCCTACGAATACAATGGTGTAGTGGGTGAAAAATACTTGGTATTTGCCGAAGTACCAGGTTGGAATTGGAAAATACTGGGTGGCACCTTTGTTAGTGAAATAACTAAAGCTAGCCGCGATTTATTGGTGTTAATTGCTTTAGTATCGGTTTCGGTTTCGGTAGCGGTAGTTGTATTACTGGGTTTGGCCTTGTTACTAAAACAAATGACTAAACCCTTAGAAGTATTAAGCGAAAACATGCAGCGCATGGGTAATGGTGAAATTAGCGTTAGTTTTCAAGATGGCCGAGCAGAATCAAGCAACGAAGTTGAGCAGTTAAGTGCTGGCGCGAAAGAGATGGCCAGTAAACTAAACGACTTGGTTGGAAGTATTCGAAACACCAGTAGTGCTCTGCAAGAGCGCTCCAGCGGTGTTTATCAAGATGCGGAGCATAGCCTAGGCCAGTTGGATAATCAGCAAGCGCAGGTTGATCAAGTAGCTGCGGCTATTGAGGAAATGTCATCCTCTGCGGCGTCGGTAGCGGAACAGGTTGAAGACATTGCTAGCAGTGTGCGCGCTGCCGACGGTAATACCCAGCAAGGGGCAAAACTGGTCGCTCGAATGGTGGGGGAGATTGATTTACTTAATGACCAATTAAAATCCTCAGCCGAGGCCATTGAGTTAGTGGGTAAAGAAAGTAACAACATTCAAGATGTCACTAAAATGATCAACGATATTGCCGACCAAACTAACTTATTAGCACTTAATGCAGCTATTGAAGCGGCGCGAGCTGGTGAGCAAGGGCGCGGATTTGCAGTGGTTGCAGATGAAGTTAGAACGCTTGCCCAACGAACTCAAGAATCGGTTAAAGAAGTGGAAACCATTATCGCCAAGTTGCAATCAAGCACTAGCAATGCGGTGAGCATGATGAGCGAAAGCCAGAAACGCGGTGAGTTTTTTACCGAGCATGCAGCGCAAACTGGTGAAGCCTTAAATGGCATTACCGAGCAAGTTACCAGTATTGCTAGCCAGTCGGAAACCATTGCTGCTACTACCGAGCAACAAGCGCAGGTATCGCAAGAAATTGCTGCTAATGCCTCGCAAATTAGCAATCTTACCAGTGATAGCCGAAATACTGCGGCGCAAACAGCCAGTAGCGCCACCCAATTGCAAACGCTGTCGCAAGAGCTGCAGCAACAGGTGGCCCAATTTAGCTAGCCTAATATCATTACTTGGTAAATCGTCGGCGAAAGTCCCTTGGGCTTAAGCCGATGATTTTTATAAATACTTTTCTAAACGCTCCGGCGTCTTCATAACCTACTTGTTGGGCAATGGCTTCAGTACTTTGCGGGTTTGTTTCAAGTAGTTCGCAGGCTTTTTGAACCCTTAGTTTTTGCAAATACTGTATAGGCTTTAGGCCAGTAGCTTTAACAAAACGCCTTAATAAGGTTCGCTCTGTGAGAAAGCATTGTTCACACAGTAGTGCCACGTTGATGTTTTGCTGGTAGTGGCTTTGTATAAAGTGCTGCACTTTAATGATGTCGTTGTCGCCATGTTCAAAGTTTGGGTTAAAGCTTTGGTAGTAACGTTGTTCGCGCGGCCCTGTGTCTACAACTAGGCTTTTCCCCAATTGGCGCATGATGCTTGGCCGAGTATATTGCGCAACCAACTCTAAACCCAAATCAACCCACGACATTAAACCGCCAGCAGTAATAATATCGCCATTGTTAATAAGAATTTGTTCACTGCGCAGTAGGCAATCAGGGAAGCGCTTAGCAAAGTCTTCAGCTAAGGCCCAATGAGTAGTTACTGGGCGTTGGTTTAACAAATTTGCCTTAGCTAATATAAATGCGCCAGCACAGGCCGAGCTTACTATACAACCTTGTTTATGCAGCAGCTTTAACCATTGCAGTAGCTCTGGAGTTGGCGAGAGATAGTAATCATGATTAATGTTGGGTGGCACTATTACTACTTGTAAGCAGGATGCTTGCGCCGTTAGTTCGCCATGCTCAACAATATTACATTCAATATGGTGGTTATATTGCTGTTGTTGAGAGGTACTGTTGGCTAACAAAAACATTTCTTGTAAGCCAAATATGGCGGCCTGAGAGGCGCCAGGATAGCGAACAATAGTAATAGCGGTTGTCGGTGTCATAAAAGTGATTACAAGGTGTTTTGGTTGTTAAGCTTCGACCTAATAAGTTTTGCTAAGTTGCACCCTTGTATAACATTTTGTTCTACTACGATAATTTCGGACTTTAGTCCTTATCCTACTTACATTTTGTTGATCAATTTTTGGTGGTATTACTTGTAATTTTTAGCGAGTATCAGTAAAAGATGAACATCATTTTGTTAATCCCAAGCCATGTTTTTTAAGCACACTACATTTAAAGCTAAAATTACTTTACTGTTGCTGGCAGTGCTATTAGCTACCTGTTTAGCAAAAAACCTTGGCTTGAGTGTCTCTTGCCCCAGTGCGCATTTAGCGGATGAACAAAGCTTTTCCAGCCAGGTATTAAACGAGCAAAGCTGTCACTTTACTGAACATTTACTTAAGCAATACGTTCAAACCTTAGAGCAAGTATTTGTAGTGGTGCTATTTGCCGCTTTAGCGCTGGTAGTGCTGCCACACTTAAGCGCTTTTCAAACCTTTCTTAAACCTACTATTCCGCCTCCTCGGCGAATGTATCGCTCGGTGTGTCATTTTCGAGAATAAAAACTAACGGCAACCTTTTTGCGTTAATGTTTATTTATTGGAGATGATATTGAAAAATTTATTACCTTGGCTGTTGTTATTGAGCTTAACGCCGAGCTTGGCGTTTAGCCAAAGCACGGGCTGGTTAACTCATCAACAACACCCACCTGCGCAAGTTCGGCTTATGCTTACTGGTGAGTTTAATCAGCAAACCAAGCTTTTGCCTGCTGTGTTGCAAGTGAAGTTAGAAGACGATTGGAAAACCTACTGGCGCTCGCCAGGAGAAGGCGGCGTTGCGCCCAGTATTCGTTGGGATGAGGCAAGCAGCGTGCAATCACTTGAGTGGTTGTGGCCGCGGCCCGAGCGTTTTTCATTGCTGGGTTTGCAAACCTTTGGCTACCAACAAGCTGTGGATTTTCCACTGTTGTTAAGAGTTGATTCTAGCTCTCAGGCAGGCCGAATAAGCGGGGTATTAACCCTATCTACTTGCACCAATGTTTGTGTTCTCACTGATTACCCTTTTGCCGTTGATGTGGACTTAAAAGCGCTGCGCCCAGACAGTGAAGCGATGTATTTATACAACAAAGCAAACATGGCGGTACCGCCACTTGCTGAAGCAGGCACTAGTGACTTTGTATGGGATGAAACCAAGCAGCAATTGCAGGTAACCTTACGTGGTGAACATCAATGGCAGTTGCCGCAACTAGTGGTAGATGGTGACCCGGAAACTACCTTTAAACTGCTTAATTTGAGCCTACAGCCTAAGCAAGTAAGCGCGGTTTTTAGCGCTGAAAGCTGGTTAGCGCAACCGATGCTCACCGACAAAGTATTGCACTTAACCATATTTGATAAGCAGCAGGCTGTTGAGTACCAAAGTAAGGTTGTTGCTGGGCAGCTAAGTGTAGAAGAAATCGCTTGGCCTAAGTTATTAGTGTTTGCACTATTGGGTGGTTTAATCCTCAATATTATGCCTTGTGTATTGCCGGTATTGGGCATGAAGCTTGGCTCGGTGATTACTGCAGCTAGTGTCGACCAAGGGCGAATTCGCAGCCAATTTTTAGCATCAGCAGCTGGCATTGTTGTGTCATTTTGGATCTTGGCTGGCTTTGTTATGTTGCTTAAAGTTAGCGGCCAGGCTGTAGGGTGGGGGATTCAATTTCAACAACCTTGGTTTATCGGCTTTATGGTGCTGGTAACTGCGTTGTTTGCGCTAAATATGTTGGGAGCGTTTGAAATAAGCCTGCCGGCTTCTTGGCAAACGCGGTTAGCAAGCAGTGGCGGAAATAGTTATGGCGGGCACTTTTTACAGGGGATGTTTGCCACTCTTTTAGCGACGCCCTGTAGTGCGCCATTTTTGGGAACCGCGGTGGCGTTTGCTCTGGGAGCAGAACCCTTATCTCTAATCATCATCTTTAGCGCATTAGCGCTTGGCATGGCGTTGCCTTGGCTGTTAGTAGCGGCATTTCCAAGCTTAGCAAAAGCTTTACCCAAACCAGGTAAATGGATGAAGCAAGTAAAGCTGGTTTTTGCTTTGATGTTGCTGGCAACTTGCTTATGGCTGTTAAGTTTACTGGCCAATTTTTTATCTGGTGTTGGGTTGTTACTTGTAACTGCCGTGGTAGTGCTGACCTTTGTTTGGGTACTGCTTAAACAATACGGCGCTAAAGCATTGCTGATAAGTTTTAGTGCCTTGATGTTGCTTGGTGGCGGCGTTGCATTAGTGGGCGCAATGACGAGTGAGCGCTGGGCAAAAGTATTGCCTAGTGATTTAGTTTGGCAACCTCTCCAACAAAGCAACATTGCCGAGCAAGTGGCGCAAGGCAAAGTCGTGTTGGTTGATGTGACCGCTGATTGGTGCATTACCTGTAAGGCAAATAAAGTGGGGGTGCTGCTTCAAGATCCAACATACAGCCGGCTAAAGCTAGACACCGTGCATTTAGTTAAAGGTGATTGGACTAAGCCCTCTAGTGAGGTAAGTGCCTTCTTACAGCGTTACCAACGTTTTGGCGTGCCGTTTAATATTGTCTATGGCCCTGCTGCGCCAAATGGTATCGCTCTCCCCGTTATTTTAAGCCATCAGGTAATTGAGCAAGCACTTGCTCAAGCTGCCGGTGATGCATCTCTTTTTCAGGATTGAATTTATGAACTCTGTAATTTTTATCGTCGCAAAACCTGCGCTAACTAGTTTGCTGTTTAGTGTTAACAAGCCTGCCTTTTTTGCGGAGGAACGCTCATGTTAAGTAAGTTGTTGTCTGTTTTTAAGCAACTCATCAGCATGGTGCTTTTTGTCACTGTGGTAGGTATAGGTGTGGATTTCTGGCGCTCACAAGATTTACCAGAAGGTGAGTTGCCCAACTTAAGCGCAGTTACTCTAGGTGGTGAGGCAATAGATCTAAAGGACCTAAGCAAAGATGAACCAGTATTGATTTACTTTTGGGGATCTTGGTGTGGCGTATGTAATTTTGTGAGCCCAGCGGTAAACACCATGGCTAAGCACTTCAATGTAGTGACAGTTGCATTGCGTTCTGGCGAGCAAGCCAAGGTACAGGCTTATTTAACACATCATGAATACCAGTTCCCAGTGATTAACGATCCGCAAGCTAACTTGGGCGGGCAATGGGGCATTTCGGTAACGCCAACCTTGATGGTGGTTAAAAATGGAGAGCTAAAACACTATACCGCGGGTTTTACCACCTTACCGGGTATGTGGTGGCGGATGCTAATGGCATAAGCCCCGATATTGAAACTAGGCGGCTCTGCTTGGCGTGTTAGTTGTGCTCAAGTAAGGCAGCATCATCAATAATTTGTTGATAGGCACCAGATTGCTTTAGTTTCTGAAGTCCACGATTAAAAGCAGCCAACAATTGTTTACTCCGTTGTTGGTTGTTCTTTGAAAAAATTACATGAGTATAAGTTTGTTGCACCGATTGAGGGTGGTGGGTGAATAGAGCTGCTTTTTCTGCAGGAAAGTACTGCTTGATTAATTGATAGCCAACATGAATATCGGAAGGAAATATGTCAATTCTACCGACGAGAAGTTTCTTAAGGTTTAGTAAATCAGAAGAAACATACTCTACTTTTAATTCACTTTTTTCAGCTGCTAGATCAAAGGCATAGCCGTAAGTATATTGTTCTGTTGCACCTATTGTTAGCTGTTTTAAACTGTCTATATTGTGCCAATTAAAGGGCTGCTGGCTTAAGTGAAAAAACACTTTGTTGTGCCAAAAGACCGGCTCACTAAATAGCACAGCTTTTTCTTTGCTGGTGGTTTTTGCCCATGTTAAAGAGCCATCTACCTTGCCCTGTTCAACATACATATAGGCTCTAGCCCAAGGTAAGAATTGATATTGCACTTCATAATCTTCTAGGGCAAAAGCTTGACGAACTATTTCAGAATAGAAACCTTGATGCGCTAAAGACTTAGATGTAAAAGGGGGCCACTCTCCACTAGATAGGGTAACGAGCTCGGCAGCTTTTGTAGGCAGGGCTATCAATGCAAACACAATGATGGTTTTGCAAACATAAACAAAGTAATAAAAATAGCTGCGCACATTTACTCCATATTTGTTTGCTTTTTAATCATCCGTGTTGTTCTAATTAAAGCAGTTATTGCGGTCTTTTTACAGCTTACTGATAGTTTTATGCCTTTTGGTGCCTTAGGCGCGCACATAGTGGCTTTGTACTAGCTCGTTTAGCAAGACCTTGGTTTGCTTGTGCTTAAAGCTTTGGCTTTGCAGTAGCTCCCCGAATAACGGCGCTCCGCCGCCTAACAAAATGGGGAAACGAGTAAGAATAAGTTCATCAATCAGCTCTTTTGCCAAAAACTGTTGAATGGTGATGCCGCCATCAATGTATAAATTATGGTAGCCCTGTTGGTTGAGCGATGATACCAGCTGCTTAAGCTCGCCATTTACAATACGTACATCGCCAGTAAAGCCTTCTGGTAATTGCTTTAGGCTGTTACTCAGCAGCATTACCGGTTTGTTGTAGGGCCAATCAATGCCAAAGCTTACAACCTTTTCAAAGGTATTTCGCCCCATAACTAAAGCGTCGATACCCGCCATAAACTCGCCGAAGCCTAAGTCTCCGCCATCGGGGTTCGCAACACTTTCTAGCCAAGCTATATCTCCCTCTTTGTCGGCGATATAGCCATCAAGGCTTAGGGCGATATATACGATATTCGACATCTGGTGTTCTCCAGTTTGCTTGCTGAAATGCACTTGCTAAAAGCTAACTGCTGAGTTTACTGCAACTAGGTTTACTTCAAGTATAGGCGCCCTATCACGGGGTAATTACCGAACTTTTAGTTATGATTAAGGAAAATCGATTTCACTGGCGCTCTCTAACCATGTGGGATGTTTTTGCATAATTGAGCGAAACAATGCTGAGTCAATAAACTGCTTTAACCACGCTTGCAAATGCGGATAGGGGGCTTGTTCAAACCAGCTTAGATCGACCGAAGCAAATTGACGAATAAAAGGCAGCAGTGCCATATCTGCTAGGCTTTGCTGTTCGCCCATTAGATAAGGAGTGCGGCTAAGCTGTTGTTCAAGCTCTTGCAAAAATGCCTCACCTTGTTGGCGGTAGTCTTCAGGGCTTTGCTCCGGAAAACGCACTGCGTATTTATACTTATCTAATAAAGGCTTAAATTGCTCATCATTGCGCTGCACCCAATCCAGCATCTGCTGGTAATTAGGGGAGAGCCAAGCCTTGGGATCGTTTTGTTTAAGTGCCCACAGCATTATCTCAAAGCTTTCTTCTATGACTTGGCCATTGGCTAATTGCAAAACAGGAACCGTGCCTTTGGGGGATATTTCCAGCATTTCTGGCGGCTTATATTTGAGGACTATTTCGCGTAGTTTTACTGGTGTTTGGCTAACTGCAATAGCTAACCGCGCTCGCATGGCGTAGGGGCAGCGGCGAAAAGAATACAAAATAGTGGACATAACTAACTCTCAAACAAGGCGTAGGCCGACCTTACCCAGTTACCTTTTATCACGCAAGTGATTGGTTTAAAGGCTTGCTAAAAGTAACACTTAGCACTATCACTAATTCATTATTAATGCATTTCATATTATGCGGCTAGCGGTCGCCAAAATGAGTAAAGGATGACTAATGGAACATCGAACGCGCAGTGTGGGCATTATAGGTGTAGGCAATGTTGGTGTGGCAGGGGCTTACGCTCTGTATTTACGTGAAGCTTGTGAAGAGCTGGTTTTGGTGGATATGAATAAGGCTAGAGCCGAAGGGGAAGCCTTAGATTTAATGCATGGGCAGGGTTTAACCGGCAGGATGCAAGTTAGTGCGGGTGAGTTCTCCGACTTGGCCCGTTGCCAAGTTATTGTTGTTACCGCAGGAGTGGGACAAAAATCGGGCGAGAGCCGCTTAGAGTTGTTAGAAAACAATGCCAAAGTATTTAAATCTATTGCTGTTCAACTCGACCGCTATGCGCCTAGCGCCATTGTGGTGGTGGCCAGCAATCCGGTAGATGTATTAACGTTTATGTTGCAGGAGCTGAGCCAACGCCCTAAACATCGGATTATTGGCACCGGCACTATGTTAGATACTTCGCGTTTAAAAACATTGTTGGGCGAAATGTATCAAGTCGATCCGCAATCGGTGCATGGTTACATTTTAGGTGAGCATGGCGATTCAGAGTTGGCGGCATGGTCGACGGTGAGCATTGGAGGCTTAGCTATTCAAGGACAAACGGTATTTGGCGTAAGCTATTCTGCTTGCCGATTAGAAGAGCTAGCTGAGAGTGTTAAGCAAGCGGCTTACAAAATTATTGAAGGGAAGGGCTACACCAACTTGGCAATAGGAGTAGTGATTGCACGTTTGGTTGAAGCGATATTGGATGACAGCAAAACCGTGTTGCCAGTATCGGTGCGTTTAAGTGGCGAATACCAACTTAGCAATGTAGCCCTTAGTTTACCGGCGTGTATTGGCTTAAAAGGGGTTGAGAAGTTGATTGAGCTACCACTTGAAAGTGATGAGTTAGCTGCTCTGCAAAAATCAGGTGAAACGATGCGAGAAAGCTTGAGCAAGATTGGATTTTAACTGTATTAGTAGGTTAAGACTAAGAATAGTAAGTCAATTTGCGAAATTCGTGCTTGATAAGTGTTTGATATAAAGTTAATTTTTTCTAGCTTCAACGTGGAGTAGAGATGTTTTTAATACCTCTCTAAATAATTCATTTGTTGTTAACGACAAGTGATTCAATGGATTGAACTAGGAAATCATATGAAAACTATTTTCGCATTTATTGCTCTTTTAACTATTTCATTTTCTTCGAGTGCGGCCTACACCGCTAATGTAACGTCAACAGTGCAATGGGTAAAAATCTACAATAATCAAACCATCTATTTTAAGCTGAATGACCATCCAAACACGCCTTGTGACCAAGATTATTTTATTCTGGATTCGCTGATGGACGATGCTATGACTGAGCGATTCTTTACTATGCTATTGTCGGCTAAAACCACTAATGCGCCCGTATTAGTTGGTTACGGTACTGCACCAGAAGATTGCCGTAGCGGTCGTTCTTTGGCTTATGCGTTAACTCATTACTAAGTTAAAATGAGTTTTTAGGTATTAGAAAAGGAGGCTTGCGCCTCCTTTTTAAATCAAGCTACAAGCTAGCTGCTAGTTAGTTACATACTGCGCCGCTTACTACCGGGATTGGCGCTGGTTGGTTCGCCGCTCCTTTGCTACCTTGCAAGCCAAAGCTTACCGATTGGCCAGGTTGAATTTGACCATTCCAAGCCAGTGAACTTGCGCTGTAAGGGTTAGTACCACTAACAGTGGCGTTCCAAGCGCTGGTCATGCTTGAACCCTCGTTATAACTCCAGCTTACATCCCAAGAGTTAATGACTGCGTTAGTATTGTTGCTTATGGTGATACTAGCTACAAAGCCAGAGTTCCACTCGTTATCAACAGAGTAACTGCAGTTAGCGATTACTGGAGCTTCGGTTACGGTAATGACTTTACTGCTAGTATCTACTCCGCCTTTACCATCATCAACACTTAGCTCGGCAGTATAAGTACCTGCAGTTGTATAGCTATGGCTAGTAGTTTCGCCTGTGGCCGTTGCGTTATCACCAAAGGCCCAAGTATAACTAAGCGTATCGCCGTCTGCATCGTTTGAGCAAGTTGCGTCAAAGGTAACTGGGTCACCAACATATGCACTGCTTGGTGAAGCAGAAAAACAGGCTTCTGGAGGAAGATTGCTATTGGGATCTTCTACCGTAATGGCTACCGTTGCAGGCTCTGAAGTGAGTTGTTCATCGTCGGTAACGGTATAGGTGAAGCTATCTACGCCGATGTATCCAGCATTTGGCGTATAAGTCACTTGTGGACCGTTTCCAGTAACAGAGCCATTAGCTGCCTGAGTATAGGCATAACTAACAATGCTGCCGTTACTGTCGCTACCCTCAAGGGTAATGCTAAGTGGAGTATCCAAATTGCCGCTAACTTCTAGGTCTTTGGCTGTTGGTGGGCAGTTGGCATCACAGATGATGGGGAACAAATCTTCGTATAGCGCGTTGGCGGTAGCAACATCTACTTGAGCCCAGTAACGGTGGTAAGTATAGCTTGGGTCGCGGTCTTCGCTAATGGCTGTTTGCAGTTCTACATAGCCAGGATCTGAGTCGTTGTAGAAAGGGCGCATGCTAGTAAAGGTAGTATCTGCATTTAGCTCTGCTCCTACACCGTTTACACCACTCCAACCGGGAGGAAAGTATACCGAATCGTTAATTCTTTCTCGGTAATCGCCACGACTTTCGGGAGCTGCTACACCTTTATCGGTGCGATGGTTAGCCCAGAAACGATCTAAGATCATTTGCGCGGCGTCTTTCGCTCCTTGGTGTACTTGGCCTTGGTGTTTCTCTTCAGCAGCGGCGTAGTACATTAAGGCTTTAGCCAAACTGTGTGCTACACCAACATCTTGGTTTTGCGAAGTAACTGTAACGTGTAAGTTGTTGTTAGCTACCGGGTTAGCGGGGTCCCATTTCTCTGGTAAGCCACTAAACTCTAGGCCTGCAGCGAGTTTTACATCGTCATTACTAAAATCTAGCACAGCTAAACCAGTGGCCGGATTGCTGTCTAAAATCCAGCCTATCCATTTATCCATTATCGCTTTAGAGCGCGCTTCGCCAGTTATGTAGTAATACTCGGCTACGCGCTCTGTGCCCCAAGCTTGCCAACCAAACCATGTGCCCGAACCTGGGTCTTCATAAACGGGGTTTTCATCGTAAACCATGCCATAGAAAGTGGCATTTTGGCGCTCTACTGGGTAGGTGGAATACGTGCCGTTCCAACTATTGGTGGCTCCTCCAGAAAATGCACCTTCTGCAGATTGGGTCCATTGGAAAAATTCTAAAGAACGCTCCAAACCAACGGTCCAATCTTCTACTGAGTTAGGCGCCAGGGGTTTTAGCTCGGGGATTTGCGATAGCGCATACGCTGCCATCGGGTTTTGATATGCGTAGTGAATATGGCTTGAGCCTATACGCCAGCCCCAGTTTTGAGTGGTATCAATTGGGCCGCCCCAAGAGTAATACCAAGACATTAAATAGTGCGCAGACTCGTAGCCTACACCTGCGCTACCTTGTTCATCTTGCGAGCCAATTTTTTTGAAGTATTTGTCAAACATGGCCAAACGCAAGTAGTCACCCATTTTGGAGGTTTTAGCCATTAAACCTGGAGCAACGACTTCTGGGTCTACGCCTTGATCCTTCATCCACTGTAAGGCCCAATACATCACTTGTACTACACGCGCGTCTGCGTCGGGCGCATTGGTGTAGCGCCATTGTGCGGCTGGGGCTTGCGGCTCAGAAACAAATAGGTCTAAAAAGCCATATTCTCCACCCCATTTAAATTCTTCCCATGATGGGTGAGGCACAGTTTCCCACACCGATTCTTGTTCCCCTCGCTGGAAGGTATTGATGTAAGAAGGAGTAGAAACACCATCGCCAAGGTTGCCGTATTTGTAGGTATTATCCATGTCTAACAACCAGTGCATGCCGTACACATCCCAGGTGCCATAAGTTGCAGCAAGTCCTGCGCTAATTGGGTCTTCACCCACTGCTGCACCAGAGTCTAGCGCTAGAGGATAGCTAGAAGGTAGCGGCCCTTCCGGTACATAAGTTGCCTTACCCGAGGCATAGTTCGCTGCGGTGGGCTGCATTTCTGAAGTAGGAATAATCTGCTCTTCAATTATTCTCCAAGCTTCAATTAAGGGTTGCCAATCACCGGTGATTTTACCGTGCACTGCTTCTAACCAAAGAATATAGGAATAAGCTTCCGAGGTTGATTCGTGGCCGTGATCGGGGGCCTCAATAATAAAGGTTTCTACCGAGTGGTAAGGACCTCCATCAGCACTTAAATAACCATTAGCAGGGTTATAAATTTCATTACGTAGTTCAGTAAAGCGGTCTTGATATACACCAGCATTAGCCATGCTACTTAAACCAGCACTGGCAAGGGCGGCAATAACTGATAAACGTAATGAGTGGTGTTTGATTTTTCCTGAGAAGCCGGTGGTTTGTTGTGGCTTTGTCCAGGATGTTTTTGATAAAAACATGTGAATCTCCGTTTCGTATGAGAACTCATCATTATGATGAGCGAGTATCATCAATAGCCGACGATTCGTTACCGCATAGCTTGGTGCTGTAAGCTAATTTTCCGTTCGCTAGCTATTTACCTTTTGCTTTGCATGTATGTTCATTCAATTTATTTGTAAGAATTGCTAGCGTTTGCTCTTTGGCAATGTCTTTGCGGCAATCTTGCCCTTACGGTATTGACTAATCACATAATTCCCTCATGCGAATAAAGGTATAAGTCAGCTTTTTGATTTTTATTATGTGATTTGATAATAATGATCGAATGTGTGAAAGCAGCACAAACTTAGTGAGTGTTAAGAAATATTAGGCCGATGTTTCAGAAGGTGAGCGGCTAAAAATGAGATCTGGATTTATCGCCTGTTGCTTAGCAAGGTGAGTAGATTGCGAAATGGGTTCTAGTTTGGAGGAAATGCTAATGCTGTTGGTTTTAAACATGAAAAAAGGAGGCCTAGGCCTCCTTTACTTACGGATTATGAAACGAACATTGGATCTTAGTTACACACAGCGCCAGTAACGGTTGCTACAGGAGCAGGGCCGTTAAATACCGCTTTATTGCCTTGCAGACCAAAACTTACTGATTGGCCTGGCTGGATGCGTGAGTTCCAGCTTAATGAGCTAGCAGAGTATGGATTACTACCACTAAAGTTAGCGTTCCAACCGTTGCTCATTACCGAACCGTCGGCGTAGTTCCAGTTAACATCCCAACCATCAATCACTTCGTTACCGTTGTTAGTAATGGTTATGGTTGCAACAAAGCCAGCGTTCCAGTGGTTTTGCACTTCGTACTTACAGCTAGCGCTAGAAACCGGCGCTTCGCTAATAGTGATAGTAGTGCTAGAGGTATCTACACCACCTTTACCATCGTCTACTGTTAGTACTGCATTGTAGCTACCCGCTTGTGAGTAGCTATGTTGAGTTGAAGCTCCGCTGCCATTGCTGTTGTCGCCAAAGGCCCAGCTATAGCTTAAGTTATCTCCGTCTGCATCGTTTGAGCAGTTAGCGTTAAAGCTAATCGCGTCGCCAACATTAGCGCTGGTTGGGGTAGCGGTAAAACAAGCTTCCGGAGGCAGGTTGCCAGCAGGCTCTTCAATGGTGATAGTTACGTTTGAAGTATCTACGCCACCTTTGCCATCATTTACTGTTAACACTGCGTCGTAGCTGCCAGCGGCTGCATAACTGTGCTTAATGCTTGCACCGCTGCCGTTGCTGTTGTCGCCAAAGGCCCAGCTGTAGCTTAAGGTGTCGCCATCAGTGTCTGTTGCACAGCTTGCGTCAAAGCTAATGATATCGCCTACCATTGCACTAGTTGGTGTAGCAGTAAAACACGCTTCTGGTGGCAAGTTACTGTTTAGATCTTCAACAGTGATAGTTACCGTAGCTGGGGCAGAGCTTAGTTGCTCGTTGTCGGTAACTGTGTAAGTAAAGCTATCAACACCTACAAAGCCATTTTGCGGAGTATAAGTAACTTGTTTACCTGTGCCACTTACTGTGCCGTTGCTCGCTTGGCTGTAGTTGTAAGACTCTACCGTGCCATTGTTGTCACTGCCTTCTAGGGTAATGCTAGTTGCAGTGTTTACCGAAGTTTTAACTGCAATGTCTTTAGCGCTTGGGGAGCATCCGTCTGCACAATCAGCCTCAGGGAACAATTCAGCATACAAGGCGTTTGCAGTTGCAACATCTACTTGGGCCCAGTAACGGTGGTAAGTGTATGTTGGATCGCGACCTTCAGCTAAAGCATTTTGCAGCTCTTGATATCCTGGATCTGATTCGTTGTAGAAAGGACGCATGCTAGAGAATGTGGTGTCGGCATTTAAGTCTGCGCCAACCGCATTTTTACCGCTCCATCCTGCTGGGAAGAATACTGGCTCGTTGATGCGTTCTGCATAGTCGCTGCGTGTTTCAGGGGCCGAGACACCTTTATCTGTGCGATGGTTAGCCCAAAAACGATCCAAAATCATTTGTGCAGCATCTTTAGCACCTTGATGAACTTCACCTTGGTGTTTCTGTTCTGCTGCAGCGTAGTACATAAGGGTTTTAGCTAAGTTGTGCGCAACACCCACATCTTGCCCGTGGTCTATTACTTCAACATGAAGGTTTGTATTGGCTTTAGGGTTAGCAGGATCCCATTTCTCTGGAACACCCGTAAAGGCTAAAGTTGCAGCGAGTTTTACGTCGTTGTCACTAAAATCGAGAACTGGTAGGCCCTTTTCTGGTGTAGCGTTTAGCACCCAGCTAATCCACTTATCTAGGATCGCTTTAGCGCGTGCTTCGCCAGTAATGAAGTAGTATTCAGCTACCCGCTCAACCCCCCAAGTTTGCCAACCGAACCAAGTGCCAGAACCTGGATCTTCATAAACTGGGTTTTCGTCGTAGGCTAAACCATAGAAGGTATTGTTAGCGCGGTCTGCTGGGTAGGTATCGTATTTTCCGTTCCAACTGTTGGTGGCACCACCAGAGAATGCGCCCTCAGCTGACTGTGTCCATTGGAAAAATTCTAAAGAACGCTCTAGGCCAATATCCCAATCTCGAACTGAGTTTGGTGCTTTAGGTTGTAGCTCGGCAATTTGCGAGAGTGCATAAGCCGCCATTGGGTTTTGGTAGGCAAAGTGAACGTGGCTAGAACCAATACGCCAAGCCCAGTTTGCTGAAGGGTCAATAGGACCACCCCAAGAGTAGTACCAAGACATTAGGTAGTGAGCAGAGTCGTAACCCTGGCCAGCGCTTCCCTGCGCATCTTGCGAACCAATCTTCTTGAAGTATTTGTCAAACATGGCCAAACGCAGGTAATCACCCATTTTGGCTGCTTTAGCCATTAGACCTGGTGCAACAACTTCTGGATCTTGTCCACGTTCTTTCATCCATTGCAATGCCCAGTACATCACTTGTACTGCACGAGCATCGGCATCTGGCGCATTGGTGTAACGCCATTGCTTAGCAGGCGCTTGAGATTCTTTAACAAACAAGTCTAAAAAGCCGTACTCACCGCCCCAACTAAAATCTTCCCAAGAAGGGTGTGGCACCGTTTCCCATACCGACTCTTGTTCGCCACGTTGGAAGGTGTTGATGTATGAAGGCGTAGATGTTCCGTCTCCCAAATTACCGTACTGGTAGACATTGTCCATGTCTAACAACCAGTGCATACCGTAAACGTCCCAGGTACCGTAGGTTGAAGCTAGGTCGGCACTGATTGGGTCTTCACCTACAGCTGCGCCGTTAGTTAGTGGAAGGGGATAGCTAGAAGGTAGCGGGCCTTCTGGTACATAAGTCGCTTTAGCGTTCGCGTATTTATCGGCCGTAGGCTGCATTTCCGAAGTAGGAATAATGTGGTCTTCAATAAGAGCCCAGGCATCGATAAGCGGCTGCCAATCACCGGTTAGTTTACCGTGAACAGCTTCTAACCAAAGAATGTAAGAATACGCTTCAGAGGTTGATTCATGCCCGTGATCTGGCGCTTCAATAATAAAAGTTTCGATAGAGTGGTAAGGGCCACCGTCGGCACTTAGATAACCATTTTCTGGTGCGTAAATTTCACCGCGAATTTCAGCAAAACGATCTTCGTATTCCGACGCATTAGCGATACCAGAAAAGCTAACCCCAACAAGGGCACTAACAATTGCGGCGGTAAGTTTAGAGCGTCGTATTAACCCAGTAGCTTGATTTGAACCGCGTAAATGGTTCGAACCTAAACGTTTAGCAAATTGCATTGTAAACTCCATTTCAAAAAATAAACCCTAACGACAGGGTATTGCTGTCACCTTTAAAACACATTGGTCACTGTTGCCGTGTGTGGCTTTCTAGCCGCATCATCTAGCAACAGATTTTTATACAGCCTAAAAAAACGGAATCTATCGCCAAGCTCTTGGCTAGTTTGAGCGTGTTGTTTTTTTACAAGGGGAGTTAACACCTAGCCAACAGAACGGACGATAAATTCGGGCTAAAGAATCAAACTTATTAATAGAAATATCTATAGCTGTTTTGATGAACAAATCTGGCAGCGTGATGTAAAACATTGAATGGATAAAAAACAATCTACATTTAGAGTTTGTTTCATGTGTTATTGCATAAATATGTGATTCTGATCGCGGGAGGTGTTTGAGATGATATTGATTTTTTAACAGGGTTATACCAATTTTAGCTTTGTTATAGATATTAACTTATGACTTATATTGGCTGTTTTTATCGTTTTATTTCATTATTATTAATGATTTGTATGTATTCCCGTGCCTGTCTCAATGAGGGGTTTTTACCAAGTTCTGCATTTCTTTGTGTTGTTGTTTAAATAAATGATGATGAATATTTAATGGTAAATATTCATTTTTGTCAATTGTTATGTCCCCAATTTGAGACAGTGTTTTCTAAAGTGAGCTGTGGGCTTAAGAATAAAGGCTACAAGCGAATAAATTGCTTAGTTCATAAATGTGAAAGGCTTGCGTTGTCTTAAATTTGAGACAGTTTTTTAGTTAAAGCTGAAATACAGCTGAGGCAGTATTGAGGTTAAGGCATCAAAAAGCATCGCGCATAGTGAAGTTTAGATTTTAGTCTAAACAATCAAAGCCATGAATGTTTGCTACTGGATTGTTCGGCTCTTTGAATTATCGTTTAAGGCCCATTTTGCGAAGGGGTTTCTTTAACCTTCATCGATTTTAAGAGCGTTATTTTTGCCAAGCCCTGAGTTACCAGAAGTGTTTTGCTTGTGTTGCTTATGTTGTCACTACTCTGGCACTTATTACTTACTTCGGTAACGCTTGGTTGTTTGGTAAACTTTTGTTCGCAAGGATTAAAAACGCGTATAAGTTCAAGGAATTGCTGTGATCTCTAAGTTACCTCGCTGGGTTGAATATGGAACGTTTTTGCTAGCGTTGAACGCGGGTTTTATTAACGCTGTGGGCTTATTGGGATTTAAGCACCAGTCAGTTTCCCATTTGTCTGGAACGGCCACTTTGCTGGGCACGGGAGCAATGAGTGCTGGCTTTAACGACTTGTTATATTTGTTTGGCGTGTTGTTTAGCTTTGTTATGGGCGCTGCAATTTCTGGCTACTTTTTACGGGGTGAAGCGTTAAAGCTGGGGCGTAATTACAGCGCTTTACTTTGCTTAGAGGCAACGTTTCTTTGTGGTGCTAGCTATCTATTAATCGGTGATTTCTCTTATGGGATCTACTTAGCATCCGCCGCTTGTGGTTTACAAAATGCCTTGGCAACTACCTACAGTGGCGCGGTTGTCCGCACCACTCACGTTACCGGTATATTTACCGATTTGGGGATTATGTTGGGGGCTGTTCTTCGCGGTGACCCATTTGATAAACGGCGCGCACTGTTGTTTTCACTCATTGTGCTAGGTTTTATACTCGGTGGCACTTTAGGGGCATTTGGCTTTGCTAACTTGGCGTTTTACTCTTTATTGATACCAGCTGGAGTATGTTTATCTTTGGCGCTGTTCTACTCGGTTTATAAGGCTAAACATGAAGCGGTGTGATTACCGCTTTATGTTTATGTAAAAGCCGTTTGTTTATCCCAGCTTAAACCGAGATAGTTCGCTTAGCTGTTGCTGAGATTGCTGCTGCAGTGCATCGCTAATTTGCTGGTTTTGGTTAGCATCTCGGTTGGCCAGTTCGCTCAGTTCGACAATTTTCTCAACGTTGTTAGCTACTTGTACCGCCACGGTGTGTTTATCTTGGGCGTTATTGGCAATGTTCTCGCTACGCTGTTGAATAGCGCTTAGCAGTTGAGCAACTTGCTCTAGCTGTTGAGAGCTTTGCTCGGCTTCGTTTATACAGCTGCCTACCATGGTTTCACCTTGTACCATCATGTCCATAGCGTGTTGAGCGCGGCTCTGTAGTTGCTCTATCATAGTTAGAATTTCTTGCGTGGCTTCGCGGCTTCGAGTAGCTAAACCTCTAACCTCATCGGCAACGACCGCAAAACCTCTGCCTTGTTCGCCTGCGCGGGCAGCTTCGATGGCGGCGTTTAAGGCTAATAAGTTGGTTTGCTCGGCTATGCCTTGGATAACATCAACGATACGGTTAATGTCATCACTTTGTTGTTTAAGCTCACTCACTTGTTGGCTGGCATCTACCACGGTGGTTTGTAGTTGATTAGTTGTGGCTAAAGTCGATTGCGCGGCTTGGTGGCTTTGCCCAGTAAGTTGGTTTACTTGGCCAATGTCGTCACGGCTTTGTTGGGCTTGCTCTGATACTTCGTTAACACCCACTTCCATTTGGCTTATCGCAACGGCAACGAGCTGGCTTTGATCTTGTTGCTCTTGAATCACTTTATGTGAATGCTCACTGGTTGCTAAGCCGCTCTTGGCGCTGGCAGCAAGTTGCTTTGCGTTATTGCTCATTTGGCTAATTACCTGATTCATTTGGGCACTAAGCTCATGTAAATGAGTGGCTATTTGACCAAATTCATCGTGGGCATTTACACCTTCAACTGTTCTAAAGTCGCCATCAACCATGCGTTTAATTTGAGCCAGGGTATTTGCTAGCGGTAAGCGAATTTGCCTGCTTACGTTCCAAGCTACAAAGAGGGTTATAGCAATTGACAAAAGCAGCACGAGCCCTGTTTGCAATAGCGCAGAACTTGAGCTTTGTTGAGCTTGTAGGTGAGCGGCTGCAATGATTTGGCTTAGCTGCTCAGAGATATTGTCGAGTAAGTTTAGGGCTTGGTCTGTTTGTTGGTTTAGCGTCACTAGTTGTTCGTTTTGACGACTCAGAACTAATTGCTGATTGTTTAGATTGCTAAATAAGCCGTTGTTAGCAAAGGCTTGTTTGAGTAATTGGAAATAGCTGGTTAACTCCTTTCCACTGGCTGGATCTAGCTTGAGCAATTGTTCCTGCTTTTGCTGAAGAGATTTGTAATAACTAGATACAACACTAAATTGAGAGTCAAACTGCTGGGCATTTTGAACATAAAACAGTTTCTCAAGAGAGCCAGAAAACGCCACTATGTCGGCTTGCATGCCGGTTACAACCCATTCGGCATTCTCTTCTACCATTTCAATCATAAACTCCATATCACCCGCAAAGTTTTTCCACTTTTGATTAAAGCTTTGACGCTGATTGGTTAACAACTGTTGTGCTTGTTGCGCTTGGTTGGCCAAGGTTAACTGCGTTTGGCTGGTGGTTTTAATGCTATTAAGGTCTTGGTCTAATTGACTTAAACCGCTCACTATTTGCGGGTAAGGTTGGGCTAACAGAGAGAGGGACTCAATACGTTGGCTGTAGCTGCTAAATAGGCTGGTAACTTCCTGTTCTAGTTGCTCTGCTTGTTGGCGGTTTTGGCTATTGCTGTGTAAGCCAACTTTGCGCGCCGAGTTAAGCAATAATCCCGATAGTTGATTCACTTGCTCTGCCATTGGCGCTAAGCGGCTGACGGTTTGATCCAGTTGGCTTTCTAGTTGTCGCATATTAATTTGGCCAATTAGCGCAACAATCAACAACAACGCAAGTAGCACAGCAAAACCAAGTAGTGTGCGGGTTACAACTTTGAGTTTCATGATACAGATCCCTGTTAGTATTCCTGCTGCTCCCAAGCCAAATCAGTTACTATAAAGCTAGCCATAGTTATTAGTATGGTTCACTAATTTACTGATTTTTAGGAATAATTATTACGATTCGTTCGTATGACTAATTAGTACCATAAGTAATATTGGTTGACCAGATAATGAATTGTAAAATATACAAAGGCAGGTCGATAATTTTTAACTAATGCTTTTAACCTAGTTCAATACTCTGCTTGTTGTGTTCATGAAAGGTCGGGAAATACTACCGTTAAACCTAGTATCTCTGAACTTGGTTTTTAGTTTGGCTAGTTTTTATATTTGTTATCGTAGTGTTGAGGTAAGCAGCAGATACAGCGCATATTTTTGATAAAAAGTATTTTTTTGGAGCTGTACTGATGTTTTTCTCGATTGAACATGCGATCTTAAGCAATTATTGCACTTGTAAGAAAAGCATTATCAAATCAAAGGTATAGAATGCTTAGAAAGGTGCCCTAGGCATTTTGATTGGAGTGCTGCGTAGTTTTAGTTTATTGCTAATAAATATAAGTGTGAAATGAAGCTCTGCTTTAAGGATGAAAATGAGAAATTTACTTGTTGCTATTGCCGTAAGCTGTTTACCGACATTAGCTTTTGCCAGTGTGTGTTCTAAAGAAGGTTTTGCCGAAGCTTCCAGCAGCAACCAGCGTATACACCAAGACATTCAAACTTTGAGTAAACAGTATGTGGCAATATGTTCTTGGGACTATGACATGCCTCGCGACAAGGTATGTAAATTGTTTACTGATAAGCGAAGCCAACTCGCTTTAATTAACCAAGTGCCTCTTAACACAGTATTAGATAATGCCGAGAAAGCCGCGGAGCAGTGGTATTCGGTGCATGAGGCCTGCGTTAGTGAAGGCAATAAAAGTAATGCAGACCTAGCCTTTAAAGGCTATGAAGAAAGCTTTGAGGTTTACACCAACTTAATTAATGAAATAGATATTCGTTATAAGCAAACCTGCCAGCAGCAGGTTGAAGCTAAGGTCGAGGAGTACTGTGACTAGAGTACAGAAACTTAAAGTTGCGGTGGTGTATTTTACTAAAACCGATGTAACTGGCACTTTAGCTAAAGCCCTACAAGCTGGTCTTGCTGGGTCATATTCAATAGAAGTTGTCAGTATTCAAATTCAAGGTAAGCAAATAGTAGAAGGGCGCTTTTGTGCTCCTGAAGTATTTGAACAACTTGTCGATTGTGATGCCATTATCTTCGGTTCACCCACCTACATGGGCGGAGTAGCAGCACAATTTAAGGCTTTTGCTGACGCAACCAGTGAGCTTTGGTGTAAGCAACAATGGGCAGGGAAAGTGGCCGCTGGCTTTACTTGCGGCAGTGCGTTAAATGGTGATCAAACCAGTACTTTGCAATACCTAGTAACGCTCGCCAATCAACATGGTATGTTGTGGGTAGGTTTAGACTTAGCTAGTGGTTACGATCAACGAGAGTTAAATCGCTTAGGGTGTCAGCTGGGTGTAGTAGCCCAATCAAGTAATGGACAGGTTCACCCAAGCGATGTTGCAACTGCGCGTTATTTAGGCCAACGGGTAGGGTATCTGTTGAAAAATACTTCCGAAAAAACTTAAAGGAGCCTAAATGGAATGGAAGCCTAAATTTTGGATATCATTTCTATTAGGAGTAATAGTCCAACCCTTTGTATTTCTTTACTTAAATCGCCTTGGCTTATTTAGCTTGTACTTGTGCGTGTCAATTTTTACTGCCATTGTCGATTGGTATTTTTCAAGCTATTTAACATTAGGACTGGTGTTAGTTATTGTTATTCATAGCTACTTCATTGTTAGGCATTACAATATTTGCTTGCCTAGAGCATGGTTTTCCAAATGGTGGGGCTTAGTCGCTATTCACGCTGGGGTGTTGATATCGGTCACCTTGATTCGAGCGTTTTTATACGAACCTTTTACTATTCTCGCAAGGTCCATGAATCCTAGTTTATCGGTTGGGGATTACATTGTGGTGGAGAAGCAAGGTTACGGAACTTATGGTACTTTCGGGGTAATCTTTGTAGATAACGACAAGGTGAAGCCAGAACTGATGTTAAAAGGCAGTGTTTACGCATTTTACCCACCAAACATGGATGCGCCCCACGTTGCACGCTTAATTGGCTTACCAGGAGATAGAATTAGCTTTAAAGGTAGCGATATACAGTTAAACGGAGAAGAATTGTCTGTAAGCTTTGTATCTGGCACAACTCATACGGAAACCTACCAAGAAGTGCTAGCCAATAATAGCTATTTAATACAAAGAGCTATTGGTGTTTCTCACTCTTTTAGTGACGCCTATGTGATCCCTGATAATGCCTACTTTTTTGTCGGAGATAATAGGGATAACTCAGCAGACAGCCGTTTATACGGCGCTGTTGATGGTAATCGTATTCTTGGAAAGCTAGTGTTAACACTTAAACCCAATGACTTCACCTTAAAAACGTCTCTGTCTGAAAGAATTAAATAGGGTGAAGAAAACTGATTTGCTTTACCGTAGTTGAGTTGTGATGTTTCTACAGAAAATTGAATATGTTGAGTGCCAATAAGTCATATTCGTAAATTTGTGTGTTTGGTTTAAAGCAACTTGTTGTGTGCCAAAGAGCTGCTATAACTATAGTTAAATCAATATTTTCCATGGCAATAAGCTAACAATTGGTGCTGCCTAACGCGCTTGCTTTTGCTTAATGATTAGATTGTTTGAACTAGCAGGCTTTAAGGAGTATTGGCGCCTTGAAACATTCGTCTAAGTGGCTAAAGTTATTTTTGCTCTTGTTTTTACTCATTGGCTCTTGGCAAGTTAATGCAAAGCATGAACTAGATAAACAATACTCGCTCACCTTGGTACTAATGCCCAGTAGCGGCAAACAGCGACAAGCCTACAAGCAGCTTATTGAACGTTTTAGTACTGCCTACCCACATGTTGAGGTGGGGACTCAGGTTTACGAAAACGAATACTACAAAAAGAACATTGAAGACATCATGAAGAGCAATGATGGCGAAGGTGATCTGTTTTTTTGGTTTGGTGGTGAGCGGCTTAGAGCATTGGCTAAAAATGACCTAATTCTCGATATCTCATCGTGGTGGCAACAGGCCAATTGGGATAATACTTTCAGTTCGGCTGCTAAACATGCTTCCCGGTATCAGCAACATTATTACGCCTTACCAATAAATTACTACCAGTGGGGCTTTTATTATCGGCAGTCGATGATTCGCTATCAACCCGATACCTTTACTAGTTGGCAGCAATTTCTGATGAGTTGCCAAAGCTTTGCCAACAAACAACAACACTTAGTCACCATTGGTAGCAAAGAAGCATGGCCGGTGGCTGCTTGGTTTGACTACCTTAATTTGCGCATTAATGGTTTGGCATTTCATCAACAGTTGCTGGCTGGGAACATCGCGTTCACCGATAAGCGAGTGGTACAGGTCTTTAATTATTGGCAACAAGCTATCGATGCTCAGTGTTTTGTGCCAAACAGTGATGAAATGGGCTGGAAACAAGCGCTACCAGCAATGTATCGTGAAAAAGCCGCGGCAGTGTTAATGGGGAATTTCTTTCTCGCGACCGTGCCCGATAGAGTGCGTAATGATTTAGGCTTTGCGGCGTTTCCGCCGGTGCTTGAAGGGCAGAAGCTATATGAAGAAGCGCCTATTGATGTCATTGTGGCGCACCCACAAGCGAAAACTAATATCGCCGCTTATTGGTTTTTAGATTTCTTGTCCAAGGGCGACGCCTTAGTCGAGCTTAATCAGCAATTGGGGAAAATTAATCCCTTGTCTAACAGTAAGGGCAGTGAAGATCGTTTTATTCAAGCTGGCACTCAGCTGTTAAATAGCGCCAAAGGAGTGTCTCAGTTTTTTGATCGTGATAGCCCTAAACAATTTGCATTGCCTGCTATGGATATAATGGTGGAGTTTTTGGAAGGTAGAGTTACTGCTTCTGAAGCTCTTGAGCAATTAGAAGCTCTGAGAATTAAAGTTTTCAAAAGTATTCACTAAGTGGCTTGTTAGCTTAATAAAGTGCTAGCTTTACAAAGCCGGTAGCAATGACAATAATGTGCTTAACAAAGGCGCAGGACAATTGCATGAAAACCACAGATAACATCTTGTATCGAATAAAAAGCCAAGGTGGGCTTACGGTAAAGATGTTAGCCGAGCAGCTTGATATCACAACCATGGGCGTTCGCCAGCATCTACAAAGTTTGGAAAGTGATGGCCTAATTGAACATTTCGACAAAAAAGTAAAAGTAGGTCGGCCTACTCGATATTGGCAGTTAACCGATAAAGGCCATGGACGCTTTCCTGATTGCCACAGCGATTTAAGTGTTCAGCTAATTGGTGCGGTGAAGCAGGTATTCGGTGAATCTGGCTTAGAGCAATTGGTTAGTCATCGTGAGCAACAAAGTTTTAGTGCTTATCAGCAAGCGATGGACGGCATTACCAGTATTGCCGACAAGTTAGAGCTTTTGAGTAATAAGCGTAGCCAAGAAGGTTACATGGCTAATTGGCAGCGTCAGCAAAGTGCTTACTTGTTTGTTGAAGATCATTGCCCTATTTGTATTGCTGCTACTGAATGCCAAGGTTTATGCCGCTCTGAACTTGATATGCTGCAGAAACTGTTTAGCGAATGCGAGGTAGAGCGCACCGAACACATTGTTGCTGGCTCGCGTCGCTGCGCTTATACCTTAACGCCTTTGGATGGTTATGAATAAGTTTGTGGTTGGATTCTGCACCGCGTTATTAGCAATGCTAAGTAGTGTTACTTATTCCTGTGAGTTGCAAGCTATTCCAGTGGCAGAACAGCGATGGGGATGTGGTTGCAGTTACTATTTCCCTTCCAATCTTCCGATTCGTCCAGACATTGTGTTGCAAACCGCTCTTGATGGAACTCATCCCATTATGATGCGCGAAGGCAAATTAGTGAGTTTATGGGGAGCTAAAGAGAGCCCTTTGTTAACCCAAGCTGGATTGAGTTTAGCTCAAAATTTTCGCTACCAAGCGACAGCCATAACAGTAGAAAATCAAGTTCGCCCTGGCTGTACTTGGGGAGAGCAAGGCTGTGAAGTTGTAGGGTATATAAGTCAAATTTCCACTTTCGAAAACTACCAGCAATGCCAGTGGAACTTACAAGGTGACTGCGGCTGTTAGCCAGTGAATAAAGAGGCAAGTATGGCTTATCAAGACGTTTTAGATTTTTGGTTTGAACAGCTAAACCCACAACAGTGGTTTAGTGTAGACGCTAAGATTGATGAACTCATAAGTAATCAGTTTTCTGCTTTGTTGCAACAAACTGCCAGTGGCGAGTTATTTACTTGGCGTGAGCAAGCGCAAGCAAGCTTAGCTGAAATCATAATATTGGATCAGTTCTCAAGAAATATTCATCGTGGTCAAGCGGGTGCTTTTGCTAACGATTCATTAGCGCTATGCCTCGCGCAGCAAGCCGTAGCAAAAGGGTTTGATCAACAGCTTAATCTAAGCCAGCGCAGCTTTTTATATATGCCGTATATGCATAGTGAATCCTTAGTTATTCACCAGCAGGCAGAGCAGTTGTTTAAGGCACCAGGGTTAGAAAATAACTATCAGTTTGAGCTAAAGCATAAAGTGATTATTGAGCGCTTTGGACGCTACCCACACCGTAATCAAATACTTGGTAGAGAGTCTAGCCCTGAAGAAATCGCCTTTTTAGCAGGGCCCGACTCTTCTTTCTAAATGATCTCAACAACTTAAAATTGTGACATAAAATTGTCATGTTTTTTTGTGCTGCCAATACCAGTTAGACACTAAGCTTAAAGGGTGTTGTTTGGTGTTGGAGTAGCCAGTGAGCAGGTTGTTGTTGGGCATTTTTGTAAGTTGTTTTAGTTTGCATCTTCATGCAGCGGTAAGCTTGCTTGGGCCTAACGAGCAAGCCAGTAATGTGTTTAAACAAGCCAATCAAACTCATCTTGATACTGACATTTCGCAATCGGCTATTAAGGGTTTAGATACTTCTCCAAATCGTGAATTAGGTGTAGGAGAGCGCTTATTAAGTCGCTTAAGTTGGCCAGTTCAAGCGGGAAGAGAGTCAGCCTTGGCACTTAAGGCAGAAGACTACCAAGTTCGTTATCCAGATCTTCAACAATCCATTCAATATTTTCATCCCGATTCACTTTGGTATGGCTACCCTCAGGCGAGAAATACCCGCGACCAACTACAGTGGATGTTGTTGGAGTTTAGTTTAGCGGGGGGGCCAAAACAGTTAAGTGATTGGCTGGCGCAAATAAATGCGATAAACAACGATAACCCACAGTGGGAAGCCTTATATACCGATGCCTTTTTGGGCTTAATGGCTTTTTGCCAGCAGTTAATGCGTTTAGATTATGCCCAAAGTATGGCCTTAAACAGCATTACTGCTACGCCCTTGGTGATACTAATTGATGAACCGTGGCTGGCTCACTTAAGCCGAGCAGATTTGTATCAGCAGTTAAGTAGTATGCGCGGTGAACTGAATATTGAGCGTTTGCGTTATCGTCAGCAGATTTTGCATTGGTTAAATGTGCAACAGCAGCGAAAACAACAAGTGAATATTGCAAGTGGACCGCTGATTAGCTTAAACAGTCGTGACTGGCGGGTACCCTTAATTCGCCAGCGTCTGGCTGAGTTTGATATCGCTAATCAGTTTGCTGATTTGCAATTAGATATTATGGACGCAGACACTGTAATTGCGTTAAAGCGTTTCCAAACGCAGCATGGTTTAAAGGCTGATGGCATAGTAGGGAGCGATACGCTGTATTGGCTAAACTTTAAGCCAGTGAATCGCTCTAAAATGTTGGCCAGAAATTTACTGCGTAAGCAGTTACTCGAGCGCTTTATGCTCAGTTCTAATCAGCAGCGTATTATGGTTAATGTGCCAGCTTACCAGATGACTTATCTAGATAAAGACAGTGAGGTTTTTCAATCTAAAGTGGTAGTTGGCAGAGCTTCACGAGCTACGCCTTTATTGGTGAGTGAAATAAGTAGTGTGGTGATAAACCCTTATTGGAACGTGCCAAGAACCATTGTTCGTAAAGACATTATCCCTAAGCTGCGTCGTGACCCAGCCTACGTTGACCAGCAACGTTTTGAGTTGTTTGACTATCAGGGACAAGCCGTGCCCAGTGAGCAAATCGATTGGACACGAGTTAAAGACACAGGCTCTTTTCCTTATCGTATGCGCCAGCGCCCAGGGCCTGGTAACGCACTAGGTGCTTACAAGTTTCATTTTGATAATCAGTTTGCGGTTTATTTACATGATACTTCTTCTCCGGAACTATTCTCTGAACAACAGCGGGCTTTTAGCTCCGGCTGCGTGCGGGTTGAGGCGGCTGATTACCTAGCAGAGACTTTGCTCAAACAGGCGGGTTATAGCGAACAGTATAAACAGCGTTTGATTGCTAAAGGTGAGCCTAAATGGGTTCCATTGAAACAAAAAGTACCCGTTTACTTGGTGTATTTTACCTCGTGGTTTGATGGTAGTGGCGGGCTGCATTATCGAAAAGATATTTATAATTTTGCCTCTGTTGATTCTTTTTTAGCGAGCTAGAAAATCTAGTTTAAACAAACTACTAGCTGGTATCTGTAAACGATCCTTTTCCAAATGCTATGACTAAAACCTAGAGCTTTGTTTGCTTTTTAGGCTGTTTGTCGGTATTTTTCACCAAATTGATTGTTTTTTGATCCATTTGGAGTGAGTGTTGATGTTAGACCGAAATATAAAACGGCGGTCGTTGTTGTTAGGGTTAGGCGCTGGGTTAGTCGGTCTTGGAATACCAAAAAGCTATGCGAGTTCTAGTATTGCGAGGGAATTGCCGGGAGAGCGCTTTCTAAGCATGACCAACTTACATACCAACGAAAGCTGTGAGGTATGTTTTTGGAAAAGTGGTGAGTTTCAAGACAAGGAAGTAGGGCAGTTGGACCAATTGTTACGTGATTTTAGACGTAATGAAGCCACCGAAATGGATAAGGCCTTATATATGCAAATGGCCTTGCTGCAAGATCGCTTGGGCGGAAAGGTGCATTTTGACATTATTTCTGGCTATCGTTCACCAGCAACCAATGAGATGTTGCGGAAAAATGGTGGTGGGGTTGCCAGAAAAAGCTTTCATATGACCGGACAAGCCGTGGATCTGCGAGTTAAGGGGCAATCTCTAGCTAAGGTACACCAACATGCGCTTGATTTAAAACTAGGTGGCGTGGGCTATTACCCTGCTAGCGGTTTTATCCACTTAGACACCGGAAGGGTGCGCAGCTGGCGCGGGTCTTAATACTTAGGGCGAACTGCTAATGCTGTGTTCGCCCTTTTTTTGTTAAATTTTAGTCATAAAAACCACTTTAAATATAAAATCCAAATAAAAACTTCAGAATAAATCCAAAAAATCTCCTATTAATTCTTTTTGTAATCTATCTGTCATATTTGATTGTTTCAATGCATCCCGACTTAGACAAATTGATTGTTATTTTTAATTGCAAAGAGAAATGTTATGAAAACCAAGTTAATCACGGCATTAAGTGCTGCTTCTATGTTGTTTGCTACTAGCGCGTTTGCAAGTAACACTGTTACCGTTTCTGGTTCTACTTCGGTATCAGGAATCATGGAAGTATTAGCTGAAAAATACCAAGCAACTCAGCATGACGTTGTTGAAGTTCAAAGTACTGGTTCTTCTGCAGGTATTCGTGCTGCTAAAGAAGGCACTAGCATGATTGGTATGTCTTCTCGTGATGTTAAAGATTCTGAAAAGAATGAAGTAACTCAAGAAATTGTTATGGCAATGGACGGAATTGCAGTAGCTGTAAACAATGCTAATGAAATAAAAGATTTAAGCATTGAGCAGGTTAAAAAAATCTACATGGGTGAGATTAATAACTGGAAAGAAGTAGGTGGCGCTGACCAACCTATCGTTGCAGTTACTCGCGAAGTAGGTTCAGGTACTCGTGGTGCATTTGAAGACATTATGGGTCTAACTCGTAAAATCAACGATGTAACTGTTACAGCTATCTCTCCACGTGCACAGGTTGCTAGTGGTAATGGTGCAATTAAAACTTTAGTGGCTAACAACCCTTACGCTATTGGTTTCATCTCTTTAGGTTCGGTTGATGACTCTCTAGCAGCTGTATCTATTGAAGGTGCCGCAGCGACTAAAGACAACATCAAGTCTGGCTCTTACGGCATTGCACGTCCATTCGTATTGTTGGTGAACAACCAGCCTGCTCCTGAAGCTCAACAGTTCCTAGATTTCATTATGGGTACTGATGGTCAAGCGATTGTTGCTGAAGAAGGCTACATCGAAGTTAATTAAGCTTCCCATTTGGAACGAAGAAAAGAGGCATTGTTTAATGCCTCTTTGTTGTACGTTGATTTTGGAATAATTTTAAAATGAATCAAACGATTGCTGCTCCAACTCAAGAATTTGAGTTGAAAAATTCTGCGCTATTAGAAGCGCTTAGCCAGTCTTCCCAAAAGGTCGACTGGGTTGGTCGTTTCTTTAACTTGCTGTTTTTGGTCAGTGCACTAATTGGTGTGCTATCGGTGGCGACTATTGGCTACTTCTTGGTGCTTGAGGGCTTACCGGCCATTCAGTTTGCCGGATTAACCAACTTCTTACTTGGTGTAGATTGGTATCCGCCAGCGTTATATGGCATTGGTGCCATGATTGTTGCGTCGGTAGTATCGGCCTTAGGTGCGGTAGTTATTGGCGTGCCAGTAGCCTTACTAACGGCAATATTCTTAGCTGAAGTTGCGCCGAAATGGTTGGCAAATATCATTCGCCCTGCCGTAGAGCTGCTAGCTGGCATTCCGTCGGTAGTATATGGTTTCTTTGGTTTGGTTATTATTGTTCCGGCAATTGAATCAACGTTTAATGTTCCTGCTGGTAGTACTTTGTTAGCAGCCATCATTGTTTTGGCGGTGATGATTTTACCTACCGTAATCACTATTGCAGAAACGTCTATTCGCGCTATTCCTCGTACCTATAAAGAAGGCTCATACGCATTGGGTGCTTCACCCATGTTCACCATTTTTAAGGTGATGTTGCCAGCTGCTCGCTCGGGGATTTTGGCAGGCGTAGTACTGGGTGTGGCTCGCGCAGTTGGGGAAACCATGGCAATTATTATGGTGATGGGTAACTCAACGGCTATGCCTGGTTCATTGTTAGATTCAGCCCGTTCGCTTACCGCCAACATTGCATTAGAGATGTCGTATGCGACTGGCATTCACGCCAGCTCTTTGTATTCAACGGGTATTGTTTTATTGGTATTTGTGATGATTTTGAATACCAGCTTAGTGGTATTAAATCGTAAGAGGGTGAAGTAATGCGCCGCCGTATTGAAGACAGAATTGCGCTTAGCCTTATTTGGGGCGGAGCCGGCATGACTATTTTATTCTTGGTATGGATGCTTTGGCATATTTTAAGCAACGGCTTAAGCCATGTTAGCTGGGAGTTTATTAGCTCTGCTTATACAACCGTTGGCAAAACCTCGGGTATTTTCTCGATGATTGTTTCAACCATTTACATGGTTGGATTGTCTATCGCAATTGCCGCACCTATTGGCATTACGACCGCTTTATACCTGACCGAATATGCAAAGCCAGGTAGTAAATTAGTTAAGGTTATTCGCTTCTGTACTGAGTCGCTAGCGGGCATACCATCGATCATTTACGGTTTGTTTGGTATGACCTTCTTTGTAGTTACTTTAGGTTTGGGGTTCTCTATTTTGTCGGGCGCCTTAACGCTAGCTATTTTGATTTTGCCAGTGATTATTCGTACCACTGAAGAAGCGCTAATTGCGGTGCCTCAAGCTTATCGCGAAGCCTCTTATGGTTTGGGAAGCTCACGTATTTACACAATTTGGCGTGTAGTACTACCGTCGGCAATGCCGGGAATTGTTACCGCAGTTATCCTAAGTACTGGTCGAATTATTGGTGAATCTGCACCGGTATTCTTAACCGCGGGTATGGTAACTCGCATCCCTGAATCAGTGATGGATTCAGGTAGAACTTTAACGGTTCATTTATACAAATTAACTCAAGAGTTGTTCACCGTTCATGAATGGAATCAGGCTTATGCAACTGCAACAGTACTGATTGTTTTAGTACTGCTTATTAACCTAACAACTAAGCTGATCGCTAGCCGATTCAACAAAGCTTCTTACTAAGAGATTGATATGAATAAGTTTGACGTTAACCAACTAGACCTACATTACGGTGACACTCACGCCCTTAAAGGGATTAACTTACCGATCCCTGAAAAGAAAGTTACCGCGTTAATTGGCCCTTCTGGCTGTGGTAAATCTACTTTATTGCGAACGTTAAATCGTATGAACGATTTAATTGAGAACGTAACCATTAAAGGTGACGTAAAGCTCGAAGGCAAAGACATTTATCAAGATCGCAATGTTGCAGCGCTTCGGATGAAAGTGGGCATGGTATTCCAAAAAGCGAATCCGTTCCCAATGAGCATTTATGAAAATGTAGCTTACGGCTTGAAAGCCCAAGGTATTCGCAATAAAAAAATTCTAGATGAAACGGTAGAGACAGCGCTACGCAGTGCAGCTTTATGGGATGAAGTAAGTGACCGCTTAAATAGCCCTGCATTTGGTTTATCTGGTGGACAACAACAGCGCTTGTGTATTGCGCGCACCATTGCGATTCAACCAGACGTGATTTTGATGGATGAGCCAACCAGTGCCTTAGACCCTATTGCTACTCACAAGATTGAAGAGTTGATGGACGAGTTGCGTAAAAAGTTCACTATTGTGATTGTGACGCACTCAATGGCTCAAGCTAAGCGTATTTCAGATAAAACCGCCTTCTTTTGGATGGGCGAGTTGGTTGAGCATGGCGATACCGACCAAGTATTTAATGCGCCAGTGGATGAGCGTACTCGCGGTTATGTGAATGGCGATTTTGGTTAAGTATTAGATAGTTAAATAAAAGCCGCAGAGCTATGTTCTGCGGCTTTTTTGTATCTATAGTTTGGCTTTCTAGCGCTTAACAATATTGTGACTAAATTGCCATTGTGGCGCTAGTTTGCGGCGTTGTTCACAGCGCTGCAAAATCGCTTTTCGAGATGCATTGTTAGAACCACTCCAAGCGCAAATCTCATCGAGGTGGCGAAAGCAGCCAACACAAACGTCATCACCGTCAAGGGTGCATTGCCTGATACAGGGCGAATCAACAAGTTTGTGTAGTTCCATGGCTAGGCAATCTCTACAGGCGCTTAATACTAGTTTAGTCTACTAAGCTGTAGGGCAGTTGAGCGATGGTATACAAGCTTTGCTCATCGCCTGCTAAGCGAAACTTAGCTTCTGCATCGGTATCGTTGTTTAGCACTGCCAATAGCTCTACGTAGCCCGGTTCTAACTGAACTGCTTGCAATACTGTACCTTTGCCGCGCCAGTTGTCACCCATTTGCTGTTCTAGTCTATCTCCAGCTTTAGGCAAAGTAGCACCGTGACCCGCTAAACGTAACGAAGCGCGTTTATTTGCGCCGCGATACTTGGCTCGAGCAATAGTTTCTTGGCCGGTATAACAGCCCTTAGAAAAACTTAAGGCGTTTAAATGCTGCAAGTTAAGCGCTTGAGGAATAAATTGCTGCTGAGTTGCTTGTTCAATGGTGGGTAAACCAGAAACAATCTGCAGGGCACGCCAAAGCTCATTGGCATCAAGATCACTGTTAGGAGCATCTGCCCCCCAATTGTTATCTTCTGTGATCACCAAGTAGCGGCGTTTCGGGCCGTCAATATGGACACAAATACCTTGCTCAATTAGGCCGCCATGGCTGGCAATTTCTTCACCAAATTGCTCGGCAATATAGTGAGGTGCTTCGGTTCCCATTACCGCTACCGTATGTAATGTGGATTCGGTTTCGATATTTACCTTTGAAAACACCGCATACTTTTTCAGTTCTTTTAATTGTGACTCTGCTAAAGATGCTGGTTGCAAGTAAAGGTAGTCTTGCTCCAAGCGCAGTAGACGTAATACCGACCACATTTTTCCGGTAGGGTCACAGTGAGCAGCCAAGCTTTGTTGGCCCGGTAACAGGCTATTTACATCGCAGCTAAGTTGGCCTTGTAAATAACTTTGGGCGTCTTCGCCACTTACTCTAACTAGGTGCCATTGATCCAAAGGTTGAACCAATAATGGAGGAAGAGTACATAAAGTTTGTTGAGACATAGTCGGCTTCCGTTGAGAGCTAAGTCAAGCTTATAAGGGTGTAATTTTGTTGTTGAAATGGTATCTTCGTCAATACTTTTACAGCACTACTTATAAGGCTTTTAGTCGAAATAAGTTGATGCTGACCAGTGTAACTCATGTCTACAAGGAACAACATGCAGGAAAATAAATCACGTTTAAAATGGGCTTGCCGTCGTGGGATGTTAGAGCTAGATGTTTTGTTTATGCCCTTTGTTGATGAAGCCTACGATGAACTAAGCGACGAGCAAAAGCTTACCTTTAAACGTTTACTAGCTTGTGACGATCCTGATTTATTCGCTTGGTTTATGGGCCATAAAGAATGTGAAGATGCACCGTTAGCGGCCATGGTTGAGCATATCCTTAAGCGTGTCAAAGTGTAACTTTTCAGCTCATCGTTCACGCAGCTACTTGTACTTGATAGCTGCGAGTGTGTTTTTCCAAGGCTTGGTTTTAAGCCTCTTTCCTCAGTTATTTCCGCTTATAGTTTTTTGTCTGTTAACCAGTGTCGTGCTTGTCTCCCATTGGTGGCATTATCAGCCTAGTGGCTATTTCAGCCCTGACAAAATGGTTTTTGAACAACAAGATGAACAGCTTGAATGCACATGGTCAAACTATTCTCGAGTCGCATTTGGCTGTTGTCTGGTGATTGTATTTGAGCGAGATGAACCTAAATGTAAACTGATTTTTGCCGACAGCTTGCCAGAGCATATTTATCGCAAATTATGCTTTGTAATTAATTTCCCTAAGGCGGAAGCAAGCCTTTAAATAAGCAAACTTATGGCTACAAAAAAGGCTTACCTATGTAAGCCTTTTATAATTACCTTTCGCTATCTTCTTCTTGATAGAAGGTATTGGGGTCGAGAATGGTTGGTTTGATCTTATCCAACTTATCTGGGTAATCTAAGTTGTAGTGAAGGCCGCGGCTTTCATGACGGCGCATCGCACAGCCAACAATTAATTCTGCTACTTGCAGCAAATTACGCAGCTCCAACAAGTTATTACCCACTTTAAAGTTTGAGTAATACTCAAATATTTCTTGCTGCAGTAAGTGAATGCGGCGCATTGCTCGCTGCAGGCGTTTGTTGGTGCGAACAATGCCTACGTAGTCCCACATAAATAAGCGCAGTTCATGCCAATTGTGGTTAATGATGACCTCTTCGTCAGAGTCGCTTACTTGGCTGTCATCCCAAGGCTGAATGCTGTTACATAACTGCACTTCGTTTAAGTGCTGCTTGATGTGCTCACTAGCCGCGTGGGCGAATACCACACATTCCAACAGCGAGTTGCTGGCCATGCGGTTAGCGCCATGCAGGCCAGTGTAGGCCACTTCACCAATGGCGTATAAGTTGGCTAGGTCGGTTTCGCCTTGCAGGTTGGTGACTACACCACCACAGGTATAGTGGGCCGCAGGAACTACCGGAATAGCTTGTTTGCGAATGTCGATCCCCAGCTCTAAACAGCGCTTTAAGATAGTAGGGAAGTGCAGTTCAATAAACTCATCATCGCGGTGGCTAATGTCTAAGTAGACACAATCTGCACCTAGTCGTTTCATTTCATAATCGATAGCGCGTGCTACTACATCTCGGGGAGCGAGCTCTTCACGAGAGTCAAAATCTGGCATAAAGCGGCTGCCATCAGGGCGTTTTAGTAACGCGCCTTCGCCGCGCAGCGCTTCGGTAAGCAAAAAGTTTCGCGCTTCTGGGTGAAATAAACAGGTTGGGTGGAACTGATTAAATTCCATATTGCCTACCCGGCAGCCCGCACGCCAAGCCATGGCAATGCCATCGCCGCTACTTACATCTGGGTTACTGGTGTATTGGTAAACCTTGCTTGCACCGCCAGTAGCCATTGCGACAAACTTGGCTTTAACTACCTCTACTCGCTCTTTATTGCGGTTCCAAACATAGGCGCCAACCACTTTTTTCTGCTCGTTGTCAGTTTCGGTGATTAAATCAACGGCGTTGAAACGCTCTAGCAAAGTAATGTTAGGGTGGCTTAATACCGCACGTACTAACGTTTTTTGTACCGCTTTACCGGTGGCATCGGCGGCATGCAGAATACGGCGGCGGCTGTGCCCTCCTTCTCGGGTTAGGTGGTACTTGGCCTCGCCATTGGTGGCGGTTTCTTGGTCAAAAGGAACGCCTAGATTAATTAGCCAGTCAATACATTGCTTGCTGTTTTCTGCGGTAAATTTAACTGCATCTTCGTCACATAAGCCATCACCCGCGATTAAGGTGTCATTGACATGTTCTTCTACGCTGTCATTCTTATCAAATACAGCAGCGATGCCTCCTTGAGCATAATAAGTAGAACCTTCTTTGAGAGGTCCTTTGCTCAGTACGTGGACTTTGGCATAATCAGCTAAGTTTAAGGCCATAGTTAAGCCTGCAGCGCCACTGCCTATTATTAGAACATCGCTAGTGTATTCCATTAGATGCGCTCTTATACGTAGTTAAAAGAAAAATTGGAGTATAAGCTAGTTTAACTGAAACTTACGCAAGTTTGCAGTGTCTCACAGAGGCGCAAAAATTTTATTTGGTTGGAAGAGAACTTTTTTGAAAACAAGCAGTCTGAAGAGATGTGCCGCCAAAAAAGCTACCGAATCTCAAGCATTAGGAGGACGGTAGTTACAAATGTCAGAACAGTGGACAGATCAAACGTTGGTCGAAAGAACGCAACGTGGCGATAAGGCGGCATTTAATTTGTTGGTACAAAAGTATCAGCATAAGGTAGCAAACCTTATATCACGCTATATTGTGAATCACGGGGATGTAGCCGATGTAACGCAAGATGCGTTTATTAAGGCTTACCGTGCACTACCAAACTTTCGAGGAGAAAGTGCGTTTTATACATGGTTATACCGAATTGCAGTAAATACTGCTAAAAACCACATTGTTGCTCAAGGTCGTAGACCGCCTGCAAATGATGTGGATGCTGATGAAGCAGAGTTCTATGATGGCGCAGATGCTTTGAAAGAAGCCGACACTCCAGAAACTTTGTTGTTATCCGAAGAAATAAAAGAGGTAGTTTTTGCTACAATGGAAGGACTACCTGATGATTTGCGCACTGCAATTACTCTTCGAGAGATAGATGGTTTAAGCTACGAAGAGATTGCCAATGTAATGGATTGTCCTGTCGGGACCGTGAGATCACGGATTTTCCGAGCAAGGGATGCAATTGAAAAGCGAATACAACCGCTTTTAAGTAGGTAACTTTGGGGATTGATGACTAATATGGCAAATAAAGAACAGTTATCCGCACTGGTTGATAACGAATTAACCGACGCAGCACTGTTAGATCTGTTAGCCAATGAGCCGGAGCATGCAGAGCAGTGGAGTAATTATCACTTAATTGGTGATGTACTTCGCGGAGAAACTCCCAAGCAAATCGATATTGATATTGCTAGTGGTGTAGCTGCTGCCTTGGAGCAAGAGCCAGCGATTGTAGCCCCTAAACCTCAGGTGGCCGAACAAAAGGAATCGTCAGTACGTGTCGTTCGATTCTTCAAATATGCTGGGCAATATGCAATTGCTGCATCGGTAGCGGTAGCCGCTATTATTGGTGTTCAGCAATATTCATATCAAGCCAACGATGCTGACCAACCTTTACCCGTATTTAGCACAGTACCGGTGGGGGGAGCTGTAGCACCAGTTAGCTTACAGTCTAACCCTCAGCCTCGTGAGCTAAGTGAAGCTGAAATTATGGAGCAGCGTAAGCGTATTAGCGCCTACTTACAGGACCATCGCTTCCAGCAACGAATTGTAGAGTAAATAATTAGCCTATGCGCTTAAAAACTATCTCGATGCCAGTAATCTTATTACTGGCATCTTTTTCTGTTTCAGCAGAGTTCCCCGTAACCACCACTGATGCCTCGGCTACCTCAGTTAGCCAAACCAGCCCTGCGGTGAGTTTATTACACGATTACCAACAGGCTTTTCATCAGCGTCAGTATGAGCTCTCTTATATTGTGGTTCGCCAAGGGCACATCGAGCCAGTGCGCTTAATTCACGGAGTGGTTAATGGGGTAGAAGTTGCCCATCGCGTTTACTTAAACGGCCCTGCTAATGAAGCGGTATACCGTGAAGGTACCGTAGCGTTTTTTGAACCAGGGCAATCACCTTACAGTTTGGCCTCAAGTCGTTTACCCGGCATGTTTGGCAATTTAGCGGCGGTAAAACTGGAAGATTTACAAAGCAATTTTGACTTAGTGATTGCTGGTAAAAGCCGCGTTGCCGGTCGACCCGCACAGGTGATGCGCATAGTGCCGAAGTCTTCCGATTTGTACGGTTTATACCTATGGATTGATTACGCATCTCACTTACCCTTGCGTTTAGATGTGGTTGATCAAACAGGTGAATTGATCGAACAGCATATGGCTGTGACGTTGGCTGAATATGAAAAGCCCAGTGAATGGATGACTGAATTGGCCAGCTTAGAGTTGCCTAGCACTGTAATGGGTAAAGAATCGGTAGATAAACAAGAGCACCAAATTAATTGGCGCTTGGGTTGGTCACCTAAAGGGATGAAAGTTGCCCAAAAAGAACAGCATTCCTTGGCGGCGATATCAGAATCGGTTGATTACATAAAACTTAGCGATGGCCTGTTTGATATTTCGGTTTATGCCAATGCCGTTGGCAAGACTAACCCCTTACGTGAACAACTAGTTCGCCAAGGTGCGACCAGCTTGCATACCGTTGTACGTAAAGGCATAGAAATCACCGTTGTTGGTGAAATTCCACCAGAAACCGCCTCAAAAATGGCTGATTCAGTAACCATTGGTCCTTACTTCGAGAAGCCCATTGAGCCGGCTCAGTAATTCCGCATTAATCATTGAAACAGCCAAGGTTGTTGAGGTAAGTGGCGGTTACGCAAAAGTTGAGTGCGTAAGTAAAAGTGCATGTGGCAGTTGCGTCAGTGCAGACAATTGCGGAAATAGCGCCATAGCTAAAGCCTTTCCTAATCGGGTTCATCAGCTTCAGGTCAAGCTTACCGAAACGGTTGAGGTGGGGGACCAGATAGAGTTAGCCTTGAACGCCAAAAATATGCTGCAAAGTGCATTGCTTGTTTATCTTGCTCCCATCGCCATGCTGATTATAGGCGCAGCATTCGGTAAATTTGTCACTATGCAAGGCTTTGCGGGTGAATGGGCTATCGCCATCTGCACCTTACTGGGTTTAGCCCTAGGCTTTTTATTAGTTCGTGGCTTTACTCGTTACTTTGCTCGGCAGCCACGATATCGCCCCCAAATGCATACTAAGCAATAAACTTCTTTTAGAAAACGCCCTGCAATGGGCGTTTTTTGATTTTAGGGAATACAAAACAATTACTAATTTAAGCCTGCATTTTTTTTGGTTCTGAGTGGATTGTGGTAGTATCCGCGTCAACGATATAATGCGCGATTGCTGCATTTTTAAGAAAAGCGAATCCTAATTCGCGTATAGATGACTTTTTTATAGGTAAGCTCTTGATAAATAAGAATATTCGTAACTTTTCGATTATTGCCCATATCGACCATGGCAAATCGACCTTATCTGATCGCCTGATTCAACACTGTGGTGGATTGAGCGCGCGCGAAATGGAAGCGCAGGTTCTTGACTCTATGGACTTAGAGCGCGAACGCGGAATTACCATTAAAGCACAAAGTGTAACCTTGGATTACACCGCTAAAGACGGTGAAACCTATCAGCTTAACTTTATTGATACCCCAGGACACGTTGACTTCACTTATGAAGTGTCACGTTCACTGGCGGCATGTGAAGGTGCTTTACTGGTTGTTGACGCTGCGCAAGGCGTAGAAGCCCAAACCTTAGCGAACTGTTATACCGCTATGGAAATGGACTTAGAAGTTATTCCAGTACTAAACAAAATTGATTTACCACAGGCAGATCCAGACCGCGTAGCGGAAGAAATTGAAGATATCGTAGGTATTGATGCCACCGATGCAACGGTTTGTTCAGCTAAAACAGGCCTAGGTATTGAAGATGTATTAGAAACCATTGTGCGTGACGTACCGCCACCAGAAGGTGATGATACGGCTCCGCTACAAGCGCTAATTATTGATTCATGGTTCGATAACTACCAAGGCGTTGTATCGCTAGTACGTATTAAAAGCGGTGAGTTAAGAGCAGGCGAGCGCATGACAGTAATGTCTACGGGCCAAGCACATGTGATTAACGAAGTGGGTATATTTACTCCTAAACAAACCAATACCGGAGTATTAAAAACCGGTGAAGTAGGTTACGTAATCGCTGGTATTAAAGAGATTTTGGGCGCACCGGTTGGTGATACCTTAACTACCCAAAAAAATGGCTCTACCGAAGCCTTGCCTGGATTTAAAAAAGTAAAACCCCAGGTATACGCGGGTTTGTTTCCTACCAGTTCTGATGAGTATGAAAACTTCCGTGATGCACTTGCTAAGTTAAGCCTTAACGATTCATCATTGTTTTATGAGCCAGAGAACTCTACTGCACTGGGCTTTGGCTTCCGCTGTGGCTTCTTAGGAATGTTGCACATGGAAATTATTCAAGAGCGTTTAGAGCGTGAATACGACCTTGATTTAATTACCACTGCACCTACCGTAATCTACGAAGTAGAGATGAACAAAGGTGAAGTTATTTATGTTGATAGCCCAGCCAAACTGCCGCCTACCAACAATATTGCTGAAATTCGTGAGCCTATCGCCGAGGTAAATATTTTAGTACCTCAAGAATACTTGGGTAATGTAATTACCCTGTGTGTTGAGAAACGTGGCTTGCAAAAGAACATGGCTTATCACGGTAAGCAAGTTGCCTTAACTTACGAAATTCCAATGGCTGAAGTAGTATTAGATTTCTTCGATAAGCTTAAGTCTACTAGCCGTGGGTATGCGTCTTTGGATTACAACTTCAAGTACTTTAACGCTGCTAACATGGTGCGTGTAGATATCATGATTAATGGTGATAGGGTTGATGCACTAGCCTTGATTACTCACAAAGATCACTCTGAATCTCGCGGGCGTCAGGTAGTTGATAAGATGAAAGAGCTTATTCCGCGCCAAATGTTTGATATCGCGATTCAAGCATCTATAGGCATGCACATTATTGCTCGTTCTACGGTTAAACAACTTCGCAAGAACGTAATCGCCAAGTGTTATGGCGGTGACGTAAGTCGTAAGAAGAAGCTGCTAGCGAAGCAGAAAGAAGGTAAAAAACGTATGAAGCAAGTAGGCAATGTGGAAGTGCCTCAAGAAGCGTTTTTAGCCGTACTTCATATTGGTAAGGATTAACATGGCCACAATATTTCCGCTAATTCTGGTAATTGCTACGTTTGTTACGGGCATTATTTGGGCCTTAGATAAGTTTCACTGGGAAAAGCAGCGCGAACTAAAACTGCAGGATGCTCGCACCGCTGCAGGTGGCGACTTGCCTAACGATGCAGAAGAAAAGATAACCACACCGCCAAGTTGGATTGAGAATGGTCGCTCGGTGTTTCCGGTTATTGCGATTGTGATGGTGCTGCGTTCGTTTATTTACGAGCCTTTCCAAATTCCATCCGGCTCGATGATGCCTACACTGTTAGTGGGCGACTTTATCTTGGTTGAAAAGTTTGCTTACGGCTTAAAAGACCCTGTTACTCGTAGCACTATTGTTGAAACTGGTTCGCCTGAACGTGGTGATATTGCAGTATTCAAATTTCCTCTTGATACGCGAGTTGACTACATTAAGCGCATTGTTGGTTTACCGGGTGACAGAGTTATTTATCGCGGTAAGCAGCTGTTTATTCAACCTAAGTGTGAAGCTAAACCTTGCCCAGAACTTAAAACTGTTCCCTTGAGTTTAGAAGATTCAGAGAGCTTTAAAATTAATTCAATGCCTCTCCATGTATATCAGGAGCAGCTAGGTGATGTCGAACATGAAGTCTTGATCTTCCCTCCAGCGCGTGAATTGGTATCTCGTTACTTCAGACAGCCCGGCACAACCGAAGATGAATGGATTGTGCCAGCTGGGCATTACTTTGTGCTTGGTGATAATAGAGATAATAGTGAGGACGGTCGTTATTGGGGCTTTGTTTCAGACCACAACTTAGTGGGCAAAGCGGTAGCAATATGGATTAGCTTTGAATTTGAGCGTGCTGAAGATTCAGTATTACCGGGATGGATACCCACAGGTGTTCGATTTAATCGCATTGGCGCGATCAAGTAGGTAGATGATGATTAGCTCAAACCCAGAACGCTTGCAGCGTGCTATAGGGTATACATTTAAAGATGATAGTTTATTGCACCTAGCACTTACTCACCGTAGTGCTGGTGGCGTACATAACGAGCGTCTCGAGTTTTTAGGGGATGCAGTGCTTAGTTGGGTAATTGCCGACGAACTGTATCACCGCTTTCCAGATGTGTCGGAAGGCGATTTAAGCCCCATGCGCTCAACCTTAGTAAAGGGGAAAACCCTAGCAGAGTTAGCGCGTAGTTTTGAATTAGGCGAATATATTAAGCTTGGTCCTGGTGAATTGAAAAGCGGTGGTTTTCGCCGTGAGTCAATTTTGGCAGACGCCGTTGAAGCTATTATCGGCGCAGTATATTTAGATAGTGGTAACGATAGCGCCAAAGAAATGCTTTTGCGTTGGTATAAAGAGCGCTTAAATACCATTGAGCCAGGCCTTAGCCAGAAAGATCCTAAAACTAGATTGCAAGAAATATTGCAGTCTAGAAAGCAAGCCTTACCTGATTATCAAGTCGTTGAAATTAAAGGCGAAGCTCATAATCAGCAATTTACCGTAAGCTGCTCAGTAGAAGGTTTGGAAAAGCCGGTTATTGGGATTAGCACTAGCCGTCGCAAGGCCGAGCAAGTGGCGGCTGAACTGGTATTGGAGCGTTTAGTATGAACTATGATACCCGTTGTGGCTTTGTAGCCATTGTTGGTCGTCCAAATGTGGGTAAATCGACCTTACTGAATGCTATTTTAGGCCAAAAGGTAAGCATTACATCTAAAAAGCCACAAACTACGCGCCACCGTATTTTGGGCATTGATACCGATGATATTTATCAAACAATTTTTGTTGATACGCCGGGATTACACATTGAAGAACAGCGGGCAATTAACCGCTTAATGAACCGAGCTGCTACCAGTTCGCTGGGCGATGTTTCGATGGTGATCTTTGTGGTTGAAGGTACCAAGTGGAACCCCGATGATGAGTTGGTTTTAGGCAAGTTGCGCCACTTGAAAGTGCCAGTTGTATTGGCAATTAACAAAGTGGATAACGTACAAGAAAAAGAAGAGCTGTTTCCGCACATGCAAATGATGCAGGAGAAATTCGACTTTTCTCATATTCTGCCTATTTCCGCTAAGCAGGGGAAAAATGTTGAACAGCTGCGTGATTGGGCACAGCAAACCTTGCCTGAGAACGTGCACTTCTTCCCAGAAGATTACATTACCGATCGCTCTTCACGCTTTATGGCGGCAGAAATTGTGCGTGAAAAGTTGATGCGATTTACTGGCCAAGAACTACCATATTCTACCACCGTAGAAATTGAGCAGTTCAAAATGCAAGAAAACGGTGTTTACCAAATTAACGCACTTATTTTGGTAGAACGCCCTAGTCAAAAGCGCATGATTATTGGCAGTAAAGGCGATAAGTTAAAAACCATCGGTAAAGAAGCCCGTCTAGACATGGAGCGTTTGTTTGATAACAAAGTATTCTTGGAGATGTGGGTTAAAGTTAAATCTGGTTGGGCTGACGACGAACGCGCTTTGCGTAGTCTAGGTTACGGAGACGAATAAGCTTGCCTGAACAGGCACTCACACCCGCGTTTGTTATTCATACGCGGCCATATCGAGAAACCAGTTTGTTAGTTCAGCTGTTTACCCTCGAATATGGCAAAGTGAGTGCTGTGGCTCGCGGGGCTAGAGCGAAACGCTCTAAGTGGCGAGGCATATTGCAACCCGGCGTTCCTCTATTAGTTGAGCTTAGTGGTAAAGGCAGTTTACGTAACTTTAAGCAGGTTGAAGCCAGTAATTTAGCGCTACCGCTGTTTGGACAATATCTTTATAGCACCCTTTACCTTAATGAGCTGCTCTATTACTTGCTGGAAGAAAATACCGCTTATCCAAACTTGTATCATCATTATCAAGACAGCTTAGTGGCCTTAGCCAAACAGCAGCCTTTAGAGGGCTGTTTACGCGAGTTTGAGCTGTTGCTGGTGGCTGAGTTGGGTTTTGCCCTAGCCGAGCCGCAAGAATTCGCTCAAGGTCTTAGCTATCAATACCGATTACATGAGGGTTTTGTGGTGAGCAACAGCCGCTTTTCGCAGGTGGAATTTAGCTATCAGGAAATACTTATGTTATTAGCTTTTGACCCACAGCAAGCACAACACTTATTATGTGCCAAAAGGTTTTGTCGAATTGTGATTGCCCAACTGCTCAATGGCAGAGAGTTGACCAGTCGCAAATTATTCAGTCAAATTAAAACTACCAATAGAGCCTTCAATTAAGGCCTTGTTGAAAAAGGAATATTTGTGAGTGAGATTTTATTAGGCGTAAATGTTGATCATATCGCCACACTTCGCCAAGCACGCGGCACGACATACCCAGATCCTGTGCTTGCTGCTGGTATTGCCGAGATGGCTGGCGCTGATGGTATTACCATTCATTTAAGAGAAGACCGTCGTCATATTGTTGACCGTGATGTTGCTATCATGAGTCAAACAGTGCAAACCCGCTTAAACCTAGAAATGGCTGTTACCGACGAGATGGTAGCCATTGCTTGCGAGCACAAACCTCACTTTGTGTGTTTGGTGCCAGAAAAGCGTGAAGAGTTAACCACCGAAGGTGGTCTGGATGTTGTTGGCAAGCTTGAGAAGATCACTGAAGCTGTTACTAAGCTGACTGACGCGGGTATTTTAGTTTCGCTATTTATCGATGCCGATGATGAGCAGATTGATGCTTCTATTGCTTCTGGCGCGCCATTTATTGAGCTGCATACTGGTCATTATGCCGATGCAGAAGATGAAGCCGAGCAGCAAGCTGAGCTGAAAAAGATTGCCGCTGCGGCCAGTTATGCTGCAGACAAAGGCTTAAAAGTAAATGCTGGTCATGGCTTGCATTACCATAATGTATTGCCAATTGCAGCTATGCCAGAAATTATTGAACTTAACATTGGTCATGCGATTATTGCGCGTGCAGTAATGGTTGGTATGGACGCCGCCGTTCGTGAAATGAAAACCTTGATGGTTCAAGCTCGCCAAGATGAAGCATAAATTGTGGCGATAGTAGGCTTAGGTACCGATATCGTTCAAGTAGAGCGAATAGCCAATAGCAAGCAAATGCATGCGTTGGCTAAGCGGGTATTAACCGAAGCTGAATTTGCGCGGTTTGAGCAGCATGCTGCCCCAGCGCGTTTTTTAGCAAAACGATTTGCTGCTAAAGAAGCAGCTGCAAAAGCGCTGGGAACAGGAATTGCCAAAGGTGTTGGTTTTCAACAAATAGAAGTGTCCAATAACCAATTTGGTAAACCTGAATTGGTATTTAGCGGCGCTGCAATGGCCTTGTGCGAGCAGCTTAAGGTAAGCAGCCAGTTTATTAGTATTAGTGATGAGCGTGACTACGCGGTAGCTACCGTGGTGCTAGAGCGCTAATTAGGAGAAGAACATTGGTTGAACGATATCGCGTTCAGTTAGACCTGTTTGGTCTAATGAAATTATTAGCCTTGGTAGGTTTTGGTGTGGGTGTGATTGCTGGTTTAGCATTACTAATTTATACGGTAATGAATGGTGGCAACATTATTCAGGCGATATTGCCTATGATTATTTCGCCGTTTAGTAATGCTTTAGTAACAGCTTTATTTGGTTTAGTTAGCTACCCATTTTATAACTGGTACTGTAATCGTAATCGCGGTCAAGTATTAACCGGTCGCTTCCTTAAAGAGCAAGAAGCTAATCAAGATATTTAGTTAGCTTGCTTACAATGATTGCCAAAGAAAAAAGCCGCATAATAGCGGCTTTTATTTTGCTCCAAATACCTTGGAAGCTTAGCGTTGCTGCTGATTTAACTGCTTGGCAGCCTGTTTGACCTTTTCAATTTCATCACTTAATTCCAGCAATTCGGGCTCAACCTGAGCAACATCACCGTGCTGACGTAGGCTATCTTCGATGGTGGTTGTAAGTGACTCTAAGCGCTTACAACCACTGTATGCACAACCTCCGCGGAAGCGATGAACTAGCAGCACAAATTCGTCGGCATTGATTTGCTGATTCAGTATCTGCTCAATTGCTTCTTCTATCTCTACAAAGCTGTCTTGCAACATAACAAACATATCTATGGCTAAGGCTTGGTTGTTGTTAGCGCGTTGCATGGCTAGTTTCCAAGACAGGCTAGCATTTTCAAATTCAATAGTTTTAGGTTGATCCAAGGTGGCGGCAAAGTCTTCTCGGCTAAGCAATTTAGCATTGGGTTGCCAGCGGTGGATAAGCTTCTCTAGTGAAGATTCATCTATGGGTTTTGCTAGGTAATCATCCACACCTTGCCCCAACAACTGCTCTTTTTCGCCCGCTAGAGCATGCGCAGTAACCGCGATAATTGGGGTTTGTTCATTTTTACTGTTCTGGCGAATTTTTTGGGTAGCGCTAATGCCATCTAAAATCGGCATTTGTATATCCATTAAGATGAGATCGTAACTTTCTTCTTCAGCTTTAGTGATGGCTTCTAAGCCATTAGTACAGGTATCAACTTGGGTAACCAGTTCATGCAGCATTGCTGATATAAGTTTTAAGTTTGCCGCGTTGTCATCTACCGCTAGCACCTTTAACACCAGTTTCGAGCGGGAAACTTTTGCCATTGGCGTAACAACATCATTTACAGCAATCTTCTCATCAACTAATGCTTGCGCTAGTTTGCGATGGTTAATTGGCTTACTCATGCAGTGTTTAGCGCCTGCTTCAATAACCCGTTGGTGAATATCTGGATCGCTGGAATTGATTAATACAATCACTTCCGAGCTACGCTCTAACGCTTCGGCTATTTTCTTTTGTAAGGGCTCGAGTGTTTGCCAGTCGCTATGGCCAATGATTACCGTGCCCGAGAAGTCTTTAATCGCACTTTGCCACTGAGCATCGTCAGTTGCGGTTTGCAGTGGCAATTGCCATTGTTGGGCTAAACCGCTAATCACAGACTGGCTGACTTGGTGCGGTTCATATAGCAACACAGATAGCTGACTTAGCGCGGTTAATGGCAGTGGGGCTCCCAGTACCATGTTGGCTTGTTCTAGGTGAATATCGAAACTAAACACTGCGCCTTTTTCAGGCTCGGAGCTTAGTTTGATATCGCCACCCATATGTTGAACCAGCTTTTGAGTAATGACTAAGCCCAAACCGGTGCCGCCGTATTCGCGGTTAATACTGGTATCTGCTTGTTTAAAGGCCTGGAACAATTGCGATTGTTGCTCTTTAGAAATGCCAATGCCGGTATCTTTCACCGAAGCATTAAGTACAACTTGCTGGCCTTGTTGCTTGATTAAACTAATCGCAACGGTAATTTCACCCTGATGGGTAAACTTAATGGCATTGCCTAGTAGGTTAGTGAAAACTTGTTGTAAACGCAGTGGGTCGCCACGTAAGCCTTCTGGCACATTTGGTTCTATCAGTAGGTTAAGTTCTAAGTTTTTATCTTGAGCACTTGGTGCTAGCAGTGTCACCACGTCGTTGATGGTATCTCGGAAGTTAAAATCAATGCGCTCGAGCTTGAGTTTTCCTGCTTCTAATTTAGAGAAATCAAGAATGTCATTAATGATGGCAAGTAGATTGTTGGCTGACTTTTCAATGGTGAGCAGGTAGTCGGCTTGATTACTGTTTAGCTGAGTCTTAAGCAGTTGACGAGCAAAGCCAATGACACCATTTAACGGAGTTCTTAACTCGTGGCTCATGTTGGCTAAAAATTCCGATTTCGCCTTAGCGCCTTGTTGCGCCTCTTTTTTGGCAATATCTAACTCAATGTTTTGAATTTCAATCTGTTCAAGCGTTTCACGCAAATCACTCGTGGCTTGGTCAATACTTTGGTGCATTTCCTCATGATATTCGGCTAGCGATTTAGCCATGGAGTTAATACCGTGTTTCAGCAACCCCAACTCGCCGGTGTAACTGCCATCAACACGGGCATCTAAGCGACCTTGGCGGATCCGGTCAACAATGTTCACCATGTTGGTAATGGGTTGGGTAACTTGCTTACTTAATTGGAAGGCGAATAACACACTAATGAGTACGCCAAATAACACAATAAACAGCGCTACCGTGGTATCCCTAAACTGCAGCAGTAAGGCGCGGTCTTTGTTGTACTGCATTGAGATGTAACCGAGCAGCTCTGGTTTTCCGTTACTAAAGGCGGCAAAACTACCTTCGGCTTCAGCCCAGATTGGCGCACGCAAAATAATTCGATTGGGGTAAATTTCTACCTGAGTTGATTGCGGCAGCGGTAGTTCTGGATCGCTTTGTAGCAAGCGAATATTGCGGTGGTAGTTACTGGTTACAAAAAGCTGGTTGTGTTTATCGTACACCGCAATACTTTTAATTAACGGTGACATCTTTCGATGAGTAACGCTAATCAGCGATTTTACTTTTTCCCGGTTATAACGGCTTAGGCCAACTTCACTGGCTATGGCGAGAGGCTCAATAACATTAACACCTTGCTCGATAACAAAGTTATCCAATTGCTGATTTCGGTTAAAGGTGAAGTAGCTCGCCAACAAGATACCGACAAAAAGTGTAGGTATAATAGTGAGAATATATACGCGGGCGCGTAAGCCATACTTGGTCATAAACGTTTCTTATGGGAAAATGACATGGTTCCAATCGCTTATGATGACATAAGCCCGTCCTTTTTTGTATTCACCGAGTAAATAAGTCTCTTCTATGGCCCAATTTTTTAAAGCAAAAGCAAAACCTACCTCGATAAAGGCAATTAGAGACGCTCAAGTTCTAGCGCTTGATCACCATTTAAACGGAGTGGTCAAACACCAAGGCAAAACCTATTTTGTTGACGGGGTGTTGCCTGGAGAGCGGGTTGATGTATTGCCTAGTGCTAAATCGGGCCCAGCTAAGTTACTTAAACGTTTAAATGATGCGCCCCAGCGCATCGAGCCTGCTTGTCAGTTCTACCAAGAGTGTGGTGGGTGTAGTGCCCAGTATTTGTCGGCCCAGGCTCAGCGAGATTACAAACTAAAAGCGGTAGCTGAGCTCATCAGCCGCCAGTCTGGTTATCAAGACTTGCCCGAGTTTGAAATATTAAGTGGAGATGGTTGGCATTACCGACGCGCTACTCGTTTGAGTACTTGGTTTGATAAACAGCGTGGTTGGCAGCTTGGTTTTCGTAAAAAGTCCAGTAAAGACATTGTGGCTATATCAGAATGCATTGTGCTTAAGCCTCAGCTGTCGGCTCTACTGGTGCCTCTTCAGCAATTAATAAAAACATGGCCAAAGTCTATCAATTTAGGTCATATCGAGCTTATTGACTGCCAGCCACAAATTGTTTGCCGGATCCGTGTTCGTAACCAGCCTTCCGATAAAATTGCAGTGCAATTACGCAGCTTTGCTCAGCAACATTCCATAGCACTAGTCATCGCTACCGATGAGCAATCGAGCTATTTGATGGGGGAGCAGGCTTACTACGATTTGGCTGAACAGGATTTGCGCTTAGCCTTCACACCCGGTGACTTCATTCAAGTGAATGAAGTCATGAATCAAGCTCTGGTTTCTAAAGCTTTAGAGTGGTTACAGCCTTGTGCAGAGGACCAAATACTGGATTTATATGCCGGCATTGGTAATTTTAGCTTGGCTCTGGCGCAAAAGGCGCAACAAGTGATTGCGGTTGAAGGTGTTACAGCAATGACTAAGCAAGTGCTCGTTAATGCTGAGGCAAATGGCTTAAGCAATATTAGTGCATTTAGTGGCGATTTAGAGCAAGTTGAAACCGCTAAAGCCTGGCAGAAAACCAAGGTCAATAAAGTATTACTCGACCCTGCTCGAGCAGGAGCAAAACTAGCCATTTCACAGGTTGCCAAGCTTAGTCCAAGCACCGTAGTATATGTCTCATGTAATCCTGCTACCTTAGCCAGAGATGCCAAAGTGCTTAAACAGGCGGGTTATCGCTTAAGTAAGTTGGCGTTAGTAGACATGTTCGCACACACTGAACATGTAGAAACAATGGCTTTATTTGAACGTTAATGGTTGATGAGCAACCGGTGTTGGTAGCATTGATATAGGAATTTTTGTTGTATGGTTTCGGTACGAGAAACACATCTAAATGAACAACTTTTATTTGATGAGAATCAGTGGGTTGCTAGCCTTGATATTGCGGTAGAAGATCAACAGCACTTGTTTGCCGCCAGCAACTACTTTCGTGCTTTAGAAGCAGATAAAGACCAAGTCCATCGTTGTTTAACCAAGGGTAAGGAGATGGTGGAAATCTTAGTTACCCTTAATATGGATTTGCCAACCCTAGAAGCTGCGTTGTTATTTCCGTTTGTTGATGCTGGTTTGCTCGCAGAAGAAAAACTTAGCCCACAATTTAGTGATGAAGTGATCAAGTTGCGTCACGATGCGGCGCAAATGGACGCAATGAAGGCGCTAAGAACCGGTCAAAACAAAAGCCTGTCATCTGGGCAAATAGATAATGTGCGACGGATGCTGCTGGCCATGGTGGGTGATGTTCGCGCTATTGTGATTAAGTTGGCTGAGCGTATTTGCTTTTTGCGAGAAGTAAAAAATGAAGAGGAAGAGATCCGCGTATTAGCGGCCAAAGAAAGCCAAGATATTTATGCTCCGCTAGCGAACCGTTTGGGGATAGGCCAATTAAAGTGGGAGTTAGAAGATTTTACCTTTCGCTACTTGCATCCGGTCACCTACAAACAGATTGCCAAGCAGCTAGATGAAAAACGCCTCGCAAGAACCCAGTATATCGATGATTTTGTGGCTAAGTTGCAGCAAGATATTGAAGCTGCAGGCATTGATGCGCAAGTTTATGGTCGCCCAAAACATATTTACAGCATTTGGCGAAAAATGCAGAAAAAGGACTTATCTTTCGATAAGTTGTTTGACGTGCGTGCAATTAGGATTGTGGCTGAAAAACTGCAAGATTGTTACGCCATATTAGGCATAGTACATACCTCGTGGCACCATATTCCTAGCGAATTTGACGACTATGTTGCCAATCCAAAGCCGAACGGTTACCAATCTATTCACACCGTGGTAATTGGACCAGAAGGTAAGTCGATAGAGGTTCAAATCAGAACCAAGCAAATGCATGAAGAGTCTGAGCTTGGCGTGGCTGCACACTGGAAGTATAAAGAGGGTGGCAGCGGCGGTCGCAATGACTTCGAAGACAAAATTGCGTGGTTGCGTAAGCTATTAGCATGGCAAGACGATATTGCCGAAAATGGTGCCATGCTTGAGGAGCTTCGCTCTCAAGTATTTGACGACCGGGTATATGTATTCACCCCAAGCGGTGAAGTGATTGATTTGCCCGCGGGCTCTACTCCTTTAGATTTTGCCTACTATGTGCATAGCCAAGTGGGGCACCGCTGTATCGGCGCCAAAATTGGCGGCAGAATTGTGCCCTTTACATACCAGTTACACACTGGTGAGCAAGTCGAGATTATTACTCAAAAAGAATCTAGCCCCAGCCGTGATTGGCTCAATCCTAATTTGGGCTATGTGAAGTCCTCGCGTGCCCGCAATAAAATAGCGACCTGGTTTAAAAAACAAGACAAAGACAAGAACCAAGTTGCCGGTAAAGAGCTGCTTGAAGCAGAGTTACATAAACATGGTTTTAAACTTAGTGATGCTGAGCTGTGTGTAGAGCGTTTCAATGTTAAAAATCTCGAAGATTTGCTGGCTGCTGTTGGTGCGGGTGATGTAAAACTAAGCCAATTGATTCATCATTTGCAGGCCACGCTCAATAAACCAACCGCAGAAGAAGAAGATCGCCAAGCATTAGAAACCATTGCCAAAAAGGCAGAGCATCACGGCCAAAAGAAAAAGCGGGCTAAAGACTCCATCGTAGTAGATGGCGTTGGCAACCTGATGACCCATATTGCTAAATGTTGTCAGCCTATACCGGGTGACAGTATTAAAGGCTTTATTACCCAAGGGCGTGGTATTTCTATTCATAGTCACGACTGTGAACAGCTTGCTGAGTTAGTGAGTCGCACACCAGAGCGAGTGATTGATGCGGTATGGGGCGACAATACTGCCAGCAGTTATAGTTTAACCATTCGCATTATTGCTAATGATAGAAGCGGTTTGTTACGTGATGTCACCACGGTGTTGGCTAACGACAAAGTGAATGTGATGGGCATGCAAAGCCACTCAGATGTAAAAAGCCAAACCGCTACCATTGATATGGAAATAGAGATTTATAACTTGGAAACCTTATCGCGGGTATTAGCCAAAATAAATCAGCTTAACCATATTATCGAAGCGCGCCGTTTACGCTAACTATTCAGGAATTTTCATTTCAATGTCACAACGCCCTTATAGCATAGAGACGCTGTTAAGCATTATGACGCAGCTGCGCGACCCAGAAACGGGTTGCCCTTGGGACCAAAAGCAAGATTGGCAAAGTATTGTTCCTTATGCCATTGAGGAAACCTACGAGCTGGCAGATGCAATTAACCAAGCTTTAGAGCGAGCAGATTTTTCAGAAGTGAAGCTTGAGTTAGGTGATGTGCTATTTCAGGTGGTGTTTTACGCACAGTTTGCTAAAGAGCAGGGCGATTTTGATTTTGCCGATGTGGTGGATGGCATTTGTGAGAAGCTTATTCGCCGTCATCCCCATGTTTTCACTGAACAAGCTTTTAAGAATGAAGCGGCCATTAAAGCTAATTGGGAAGCAGAAAAAGCCAAAGAGCGCGCCAGTAAAGCGCAATCTAGCAGCGTGAGTGTATTAGACGATGTGCCCTTGGCGCTTCCGGCTTTAAGCCGAGCGCAAAAACTACAAAAGCGTTGTGCTAATGTGGGTTTTGATTGGCCAGATGTGGATCCTGTTATCGATAAGGTAGAAGAAGAGTTGGTGGAAGTTAAGCAAGCCATTGCCGAGAAGAACCAGCAAGATATTGCTGAAGAAATCGGTGATTTGTTGTTTTCTTGCGTAAATTTAGCCCGAGCTTGTGATTTTGATGCAGAAGACTTACTACGTTCTGCTAACCAAAAGTTTACCCGTAGATTCCAAGGCGTTGAAGTGCTGGCAAGGGATTCGGGGAAAAAATTAGAAAATATGAGCCTTTCAGAGATGGATGCGCTGTGGGATAAAGTGAAAGAAAATTACAAAAATTGATTTACAACAAAACCACTAAATCTTAGTCTTGATAGAGTGACATTGATTGTGGTGTTAAAGAGGCTTTGCTATACTATGTCCCCGTCCAAGTATCGCAGATACGCCCTTAACACATCCAACTTCTCAGGTTAGACATGACAACAAAGTACATTTTCGTCACTGGAGGCGTAGTATCCTCCTTGGGTAAAGGTATTGCCGCTGCATCATTAGCTGCGATCCTCGAAGCTCGCGGTCTTAAAGTGACCATTATGAAGCTTGACCCGTACATTAACGTTGATCCCGGCACAATGAGCCCGATCCAACACGGCGAAGTATTTGTAACCGAAGATGGCGCTGAAACTGACTTAGATTTGGGTCACTACGAGCGTTTCATTCGTAACAAAATGACTAAGCGCAATAACTTCACTACGGGTCGTGTTTATTCTGATGTACTGGCTAAAGAACGTCGTGGTGATTACTTAGGCGCAACTATCCAGGTGATCCCTCATATCACTAACGCAATTAAAGAGCGTGTTGTGGCGGGCGGCGAAGGTGTAGATGTAGCCATTGTTGAAATTGGTGGCACCGTGGGTGACATCGAATCGCAACCTTTCTTAGAAGCTATTCGTCAATTAGGTACCGAGATTGGCCGCGAACGCGCCATGTACATGCATCTGACTTTAGTTCCATATTTAGGTGCCGCTGGCGAAGTAAAAACTAAGCCTACTCAGCACTCAGTTAAAGAGTTGCGCTCTATTGGTATTCAGCCTGATATTCTTATTTGTCGTAGCGACCGTGCAATTCCTGCTAACGAGCGCGCTAAGATCGCCTTGTTCACTAACGTGCCAGATCGCGCGGTAATCTCCTTAAAAGATGTTGATAGCATCTACAAAATTCCAGCATTGCTTAAGTCTCAAGGCTTAGACGCTCTAGTGACTGAACGTTTCGGTATAGATTGCGAAGAAGCTGATTTGAGCGAATGGGAACAAGTTATTTACGAAGAAGCTAACCCAACCAATGAGATTGTTATTGGTATGGTGGGTAAGTATGTTGAATTGCCTGATGCTTATAAATCAGTTAATGAAGCGCTAAAACACGGCGGGCTTAAAAACCGTTTAAGTGTGAAGATTCAATATGTAGATTCTCAAGATCTTGAAGTAAAAGGCACCGATGTACTAAAAGACTTAGATGCGATTTTAGTACCAGGCGGCTTTGGCGAGCGTGGCGTAGAAGGCAAGATTTTGGCCGCACAATATGCTCGTGAGAACAATGTACCTTACTTGGGTATTTGTTTAGGCATGCAAGTAGCGTTAATTGAATATGCACGTAACGTCGCTGGTCTAAAAGGTGCCCACTCAAGTGAGTTTGACCCAAAATCAAAACACCCAGTAGTTGGTTTAATTACCGAGTGGATTGATGAAGACGGTAAAGTAGAAACCCGTGATGTAGATTCTGACCTAGGCGGCACAATGCGTCTTGGCTCGCAGCTTTGTCATCTAACCAAAGGGTCTAAGGTGGCAGAGTTATATGGCAGCGTAGAGATTTATGAGCGCCATCGCCATCGCTACGAAGTTAACAATACTTTATTGCCAAAAATTACCGCGAAAGGCTTACAGGTAACGGGTCTTTCTTCGGATAAGAAGTTAGTAGAAATCATTGAAAACCCAGCTCACCCTTGGTTTGTGGCAGCACAATTCCACCCTGAATTCACGTCTACGCCTCGCGATGGACATCCGTTGTTTGCAGGTTTTGTAAAGGCAGCTGGTGAATTTAATAAAGCTCGCTAGACTCAATTAGCGAGTAATGTTTTTTAGAGAGTTAGAAGTTCATTTATATAGAGGAAATTAGTAATGTCTAATATCGTAAAAGTACTTGGTCGCGAAATCATGGATTCACGCGGTAACCCAACTGTAGAAGCTGAAGTACACCTAGCTGACGGTTCTATCGGTATGGCTGCTGCTCCATCTGGCGCATCAACTGGTTCACGTGAAGCCCTAGAATTACGTGACGGCGATAAAGCTCGTTACTTAGGCAAAGGTGTATTAAAAGCAGTTGAAGCTGTAAACGGCCCAATCGCAGAAGCACTTGCTGGTAAAGACGCATTGGCTCAAGCTGAGCTTGACCAAATCATGATCGACCTAGACGGCACTGACAACAAAGCTAACTTTGGTGCTAACGCTATCCTAGCTGTATCTCTAGCTGCTGCTAAAGCTGCTGCTGCTTCTAAGAAAGTACCACTATACGCTCACATCGCTGACCTAAACGGTACTTCAGGTGTTTACTCTATGCCTCTTCCAATGATGAACATCATCAACGGTGGTGAGCACGCAGATAACAGCGTAGACATCCAAGAATTTATGATTCAGCCAGTTGGCGCTGCTAACTTCCGTGAAGGCCTACGTATGGGCGCTGAAGTATTCCACAGCCTAGCTAAAGTTCTTAAAGCTGGTGGTCACTCAACTGCTGTTGGTGACGAAGGTGGTTTCGCTCCAAACCTAGAGTCAAACGAAGCTGCACTTGCTGCAATTAAAGAAGCTGTTGCTGGCGCGGGTTACGAGCTAGGTAAAGACATCACTCTAGCTATGGATTGTGCTGCTTCTGAATTCTACGACAAAGAAGCTAACATCTACGACCTTAAAGGCGAAGGTAAGAAATTCACTTCAGAAGAGTTCAACTTCTTCCTTAAAGATCTTACTGAACAGTACCCAATCGTTTCTATCGAAGACGGCTTAGACGAGTCTGATTGGGACGGTTTTGCTCACCAAACTAAACTTCTAGGTGACAAAATCCAATTAGTTGGTGACGATTTGTTCGTAACTAACACTAAGATCCTTAAGCGTGGTATCGACAACGGCATCGCTAACTCTATCCTAATTAAATTCAACCAAATCGGTTCTTTAACTGAAACTTTGGCTGCAATTAAAATGGCTAAAGACGCTGGCTTCACTGCTGTTATCTCTCACCGTTCAGGCGAGACTGAAGATGCAACTATCGCTGACCTAGCTGTTGGTACTGCTGCTGGCCAAATCAAAACTGGTTCACTAAGCCGTTCTGACCGTGTTGCTAAGTACAACCAACTTCTACGTATCGAAGAAGCTCTAGGTTCAAAAGCACCTTACAACGGTCTTAAAGAAGTTAAAGGCCAGTAATTCTTTTGAATTAAGCCGATAGCTTTAAAAATCCTCGCACTAGCGGGGATTTTTTTTGCCTAGGATTTAGATAAATAACACGCTGCTTATGGAGTAACAAACGGCTTTATGGGATTATCTCTGTTAGGGAGGAACCATGCGTTCGTTTAAGATTTTACTGATATTGATTGTTTTGCTGTTGCAGTATCAACTGTGGTTTGGCAAAAACTCGCTGAATGACTACTTCGCGCTGCGTGAAGAGGTCACCAAGCATGACTTAGCAAATCAAGAATTAGCGCAGAGAAACTCGGTGTTAGTCGCCGAAATAGCTGATCTACGCAGTGGTTTAGACGCGGTAGAAGAGCATGCGCGTAATGAACTTGGCATGATTAAGCAGGGTGAAACTTTTTATCGCATAATTCCATCCTCCGAAATAGAACAATAAGTGGCTCCGAGTATCAACATTTCATGAAATCTGAATGCAAGCAATATACTGCGCTGTTACCTGCCGCAGGTATTGGTAGTCGTATGCAAGCCTCGCTTCCTAAACAGTATTTGCGTTTAGGTGAGCAGACCATTTTAGAAACTACCGCCAAGGTCTTTTTATCCCACCCTGCAATTAAAAATTTAATCATTGTATTGCACCCCAAGGACACTTGGTTTAACCAATTACCCTTAGCCAAAGACGGACGCATTAATACGGTGGTTGGTGGTGATGAGCGGGCTGACTCTGTGTTAGCTGGGCTCAAGGCGGCTAAGCAAGATGAATGGATTTTAGTCCATGATGCGGCCAGACCTTGTATTACCCAAAGTGACATTAGCAAATTAATTAGCGCCGTAGAGCAACAGCAATGTGGTGGTATTTTAGCCACTCAAGTTCGCGATACGATGAAACGCGGTGCCGATGGCAAAATTGCCCAAACGGTATCTAGAGAACAGCTTTGGCATGCATTAACCCCACAAATGTTTAAGGTTAAGCAGCTTAAGGACAATATACAAAATGCCTTGTTAACTGGCACAGCGATTACCGATGAAGCGTCTGCTATGGAGTGGGCGAACTGCCCGGTGAGCTTAGTGACAGGGCGTAGCGATAACATTAAAGTGACTTGCCCAGAAGATTTGGCCTTAGCAAAATGGTTTATCAGCCAGCAACAGAATGAAGAGGAAATATAATTGAGTATTCGCATTGGCCACGGTTTTGACGTTCACAAGTTTGGTGGAGAAGGCCCATTAATGGTTGCTGGTGTTGCCATTCCTTACGAGCAAGGATTTGTTGCTCACTCTGATGGCGATGTTGCTCTTCATGCTTTATGTGACGCTTTGTTGGGCGCACTAGCCTTGGGCGATATCGGTCACCATTTCCCCGACAATGATCAGGCATATGCCGGCATCGACTCGCGAATTTTATTACGCCAAGTGGTCGCGCAGATATTTGAGCGCGGCTTTAAACTGGCAAATCTTGATTTAACCATTGTGGCCCAAGCACCTAAGATGGCGCCGCACATAGAAGCCATGCGGCTAAATATTGCAGAAGACTTGCAGGCCGACATAAGCCAAATTAATGTAAAAGCCACAACAACCGAAAAGCTTGGTTTTGAAGGGCGTAAAGAAGGCATCTCTAGTCACGCCGTTGTATTGCTGGAGAAAACTAAGTGAGTGATTATTTAGAGCAAATTAACCAGCTCAATTATCTCCATGGTAAACCACAAAGTAGCGGTATCTTAAAACAACAAGCCGCTGATTTTTGTGTGGATGAAGTATTGCCCTTTGAGTTTAGTGGCGATGGTGAACACATGATGGTGAAGGTGGAAAAAACCGGTGAAAATACTTCATGGGTGGTAAAAATGCTGGCCGATGCCTGCCAAGTCAGTCCTAAAGTTATTAGCTACGCGGGTTTAAAGGATCGCCACGCGGTAACGACTCAATGGTTTAGTATTCAGTTGCCGGGAAAGCCTAATGTTGAGTTACCCGAGCAGTTGGGCGAGGGGGTAAAAGTTGTTGCCGTTGAGCGGCATAACCGAAAGCTAAAGCGCGGGGCCTTGTCTGGAAACAATTTTAAGATCCGTTTGCGTGATGTATCAGATGCGAAAGATGCGTTAATCCGCGCAGAGTTAGTTGCAAAAGCGGGAGTGCCAAATTACTTCGGAGCGCAGCGTTTTGGACGAGGCGCCAGCAATATTGACAGTGCTTTAGCTATGTTTGCCGGTAAGCGCATTAAAAACCGTGATAAACGCAGTATTTACCTCTCGGCCGCGCGTAGCTTAGTGTTCAACCGAGCGGTGAGTGAGCGAATCGCGCAGCAGCATTTTTCTGAAGTACTAACTGGTGATGTGATGAAATTTGCTAGCAGCAATGCTTATTTTGTCGCTGAGCAAGTTGATGCAGATATTGTTGAGCGTTTCCAGCAAGGCGAAATTGAGCTTTCTGCACCTATGGTTGGGAAGGGGGAGTTAGCTTGCTTAGAGGATGCTTTGCGTTTTGAGCAAAGCGTACTGAGTCTCTACCCTCAAATTATTACAGGCTTAAATGAAGCAGGTTTGAAGATGGAGCGCAGGGCTTTGGCTCTTAAACCACAACAGTTTAGCGCGAAGCTTGATGGTAATGACTTAGTACTGAGCTTCTACCTAAGTGCAGGAAACTACGCAACAAGCATATTGCGTGAAATAGTAAATTGCCAAGGTGAAGGTCATGACCATATTAGTGAGTAATGATGATGGTATTCATGCACCTGGCATTCAATGCTTAGCGCAGTGCGTAAAGCAACTAGCGCCGGTGTTAACGGTTGCCCCAGACCGCAATTGTAGCGGTGCCAGTAACTCTTTAACTCTAGAAAATCCCTTACGCATTGTGCACTTAGATGAACAAACTATCTCTGTTAAGGGGACGCCCACAGATTGCGTGCATCTGGCGATTAACGAGTTAGTGGATGAGCTACCAGAACTCGTGGTGGCGGGTATTAACGCAGGAGCCAACCTTGGTGATGACGTACTATATTCTGGTACCGTTGCTGCAGCAATGGAAGGAAGAAACTTGGGTTTACCAGCAATTGCTGTATCGTTAGTAGGCAGTGAAGGGAAGCACTATCAAACCGCTGCAGAAGTAACTTTAAAGTTGATTAAGCAACTGCGCGAGCATGCCTTACCGAGTAATCAAATTCTTAATGTGAACGTTCCTGATTTGCCAATGGAGCAGATTAAGGGCGTAAAGGTAACTCGGGCTGGCAGCCGGCATCGTGCAGAAGTGATGGTTAAACAACAAGATCCACGTGGCCACGACATTTATTGGCTTGGTCCACCTGGAGAAAAGCAAGATGCAGGTGAAGGCACCGACTTTCACGCTGTTGCTCAGGGCTATGTATCAATAACACCTTTAACAATAGATATGACAGCCCACAGCTTTATTGGCAAACTAGACACATGGATCAAGGATTGGGAGGCAAGGTAATGCAATTTGGCGAAAGCCCAAATAGTGTGAAATTGGTGAATCAACTACGTCAGCACGGTATACAAAATCAAGCCGTTTTGAACGCTATCGCTAAACTACCCCGACAGTATTTCATTGATGAAGCGCTTGCACATCAAGCTTGGGATAATACCGCCCTGCCAATTGGTCAAGGGCAAACCTTATCTCAACCTTATATTGTGGCCAAAATGACTGAAATATTGCTGCAAACACAGCCAAAAAAAGTGCTCGAAATTGGCACCGGCTCGGGTTATCAAACTGCGGTTTTAGCTTCTTTAGTCGACCAGGTTTACTCAGTTGAACGGATTAAAACGTTGCAGTTTCAAGCCAAACGCCGCTTAAAAATGCTCGATTTACATAATGTTGCAACAAAACATGGCGATGGTTGGCAAGGTTGGGCAAGCAAAGGGCCATTCGATGCAATTATTGTAACTGCCGCTGCAGCAGCTATTCCTCAAGCGTTAGTTGAGCAATTGAGTGTAGGTGGCCAAATGATTATTCCAGTAGGTGAGCAACAGCAGCAACAGTCGCTTATCTTAGTAGAAAAACAAACCCAAGGTTTTACCCAACGTAATCTTGAACCCGTTCGTTTTGTTCCTTTAATTAATGGTGAATTAGCGTGAAAATTTTTAGTGCCTTATACGATAGAGTGATGACGTGGTCTGAGCACCGCCATGCTGTACGTTATCTTTCAGGGATGAGTTTTATAGAATCTATCTTTTGGCCTATTCCTGTCGATGTCATGCTAGCGCCTATGGCGCTATCTCGCCCTAATAAAGCGTTACGCTTTGCTATGTTGGCGACTATTTTTTCAGTATTAGGGGCGGCTTTGGGTTATGCCTTAGGTCAGTTTTTTTACGAGCCTCTTGTGGAGCCGCTGATTAAATCGGTCGGCTACCAACATAAAATGGATGTAGCTTTTGAATGGTTTGAAAAGTGGGGGGTATTAGTAATTTTTGTGGCTAGCTTCACCCCAGTTCCATACAAGGTCTTCACCTTAACTGCCGGTATTCTGAATATGGCATTTATTCCTTTTTTACTTATATCTCTAGTTGGGCGCGGTATGCGTTTCTACTTGGTGGCCGGCTTGATGATGTGGGGCGGCGAAAAAATGGAAGCCCAACTGCGTAAATATGTAGAGATTTTAGGTTGGGCAGTTGTGGCTTTAGCTGTGGTAGCGTACTTGTTGCTTCGTTAACACTATGAATTACTGGCGTTATTTGGGCTTAGTGTTTCTCGTTTGCTTGCTACAAGGGTGTAGTCGAGAAGGCGGCCCCGCGCCAGTTACTAATGCTGGAACTTATAACGAAGAGACTCGAGGTGTCCTAAATAGCTCCAGTTATAAAGTAAAAAAGGGCGAAACACTGTACTCGATTGCTTGGCGGGCTGGGATCGACCCCGAACAATTAGCAAAAAGAAATAATATTCCGCCTCCATACACAATATATGTTGGTCAAACTATAAATCTGAAAGCTAGCAGTGTTAAAACCAGTAAAGCTAAAACCAATAAGCATAAAACTGTGAAGCCGCAAGTTAAAGATGTTAATAAATCGTCAAAAGAACTTGAATCAACGTCAACAAAGGCATACGCTAAAAACTCGCCGAAAGTTACCGTGAAGGCTCAAACCGGTCCCGTCAAAGGCTGGGTTTGGCCAACAAAAGGCAAGATTATCAAGGGTTTCTCTAACAAAGAGAATGGTAATAAAGGCCTAGATATTCGCGGTAAGCAAGGCCAAAAAATCGTAGCTTCAGCACCGGGTCGAGTGGTGTATGCAGGTAGTGCATTACGGGGTTACGGAAAACTAATAATAATAAAACACAATGATGATTATTTAAGTGCTTACGCTCATAACAGTCGTTTACGTGTCAAAGAAAAACAGCAAGTAGTAGTAGGGCAACATATCGCCGATATGGGCGATACAGGAACAACAGATACGCGATTACATTTTGAGATCCGTTTCAAAGGAAAGTCAGTAGATCCAGCTAAGTATCTACCGGCACTCTAGCCTAGATTGCATATAACAATAACAGCAATCAGGTCTTGTTCAGGGAGGTTATGCTATGACCCAAGTAAAAACTGCTGTAAAACTTAAAAGCGTTTCAACAGAAAATTCAAAGAATCAAACTGTTGATAAAAAATCTGATAAAGATGACATCATGCAAGCCGATGTTTCCAAGAGTTTAGATGCTACTCAGCTCTATCTTGGCGAAATTGGTTTCTCTCCACTACTTACCGCCGAAGAAGAAGTGCTATATGCCCGCCGCGCCCTTAGAGGTGATGAAGCCGCGCGTAAAAGGATGATTGAAAGTAATCTTCGCTTGGTGGTAAAAATTGCTCGCCGCTACAATAATCGTGGTTTAGCACTGCTAGATTTAATCGAGGAAGGGAACCTTGGGTTGATTCGAGCAGTGGAAAAATTTGACCCGGAGCGTGGTTTCCGATTCTCCACCTATGCTACATGGTGGATTCGTCAAACCATCGAACGAGCAATTATGAATCAAACTCGAACTATTCGATTACCGATTCATGTGGTGAAAGAACTAAATGTATATTTACGTACAGCACGTGAATTAGCACACCGTTTAGATCACGAACCAACCGCCGAGGAGATTGCTGAAACGCTAGATCGTCCGGTTGAAGATGTCACTAAGATGTTACGTCTAAACGAACGCATCAGCTCAGTTGATACACCTATCGGTGGGGATAATGACAAAGCCTTGCTTGATATCATTTCAGATGAGAATGACCACGGACCTGAACACCGCACCCAAGACGACGATATGAAAAATAGTATCGTTGGTTGGTTAGGTGAGCTAAATAGCAAACAACGCGAAGTATTAGCACGTCGCTTTGGTTTACTAGGTTATGAAGCATCTACTCTTGAAGATGTGGGCCGTGAGATAGGCTTAACACGCGAGCGTGTTAGACAAATTCAGGTTGAAGCGCTACGTCGCTTACGTGACATACTTTCTCTACAGAATCTATCTATAGATTCGCTGTTTAAAGTGTAGATAAAGATATATTAGATAATAAAAAGGAAGCTTAGGCTTCCTTTTTTAGTTGTTGAATGAACATGTAGTTTAATGGCTCTGCTGTTTTAGTTTAAACAATAAGTCTAAAGCCGCTTTGGGAGATAGTTCGTTGGGGTCAAGCTGTTTAAGCTGCTCAATAACCGGGTGAGGCTCTGGTTCGCCCAAGTCCATGTTTAACTGAGCAGCTAAGTCTCCACTCACTGCATTTGAGCCAGTAGGCTCAATCGCCTCAAGTTGTTTGAGCTTTCGTTTCGCTTGGTTAATAACTGCTTTTGGAATGCCGGCAAGAGCAGCAACTTGCAAGCCATAGCTTTTACTCGCCGCGCCATCTTGTACTTGATGCATAAATGCGATGGTATCCTGATGTTCAACCGCGTCTAAATACACATTAGTTACCCCTTCCAACAATTCTGGAAGCTGAGTTAACTCAAAATAGTGAGTAGCAAAAAGAGTTTGTGATTTAAGTTTAGCTAATGCCTGCGCTACGGCCCAAGCTAATGACATACCATCATAAGTGCTTGTTCCTCGGCCAATTTCATCCATCAGTACTAGGCTATTGGCAGTGGCGTTATGCAATATATTTGCAGTTTCAGTCATCTCGACCATAAAGGTAGAACGACCACTTGCTAGATCATCAGACGCACCAATACGAGTGAAAATCTTATCTATTGGTCCAAGCTCTGCGCTATCAGCCGGAACATAACTTCCCATGTAAGCCATCAAACAGATAAGTGCTGTTTGGCGCATATAAGTCGATTTACCACCCATGTTAGGGCCTGTAACTATTAATAGCTGGCGCTTTTTGTTTAGCTGAACTGGGTTGGCAATAAATGGCGTTTCATTTACATGCTCTACAACCGGGTGACGACCGCCTTGGATACTGATACCTGAGTTTTTCACAAAGCTTGGGCGAGAATAGTTTAGGCTTTCGGCTCTTTCTGCCAAACAAGCTAAAACATCTAGTTGAGCAATGGCTTGAGCACTTTGTTGCATTTTGCTTAGCTCTGGCATTAACAGGTCGAGTAGTTGCTCGTATAACTGTTTTTCAAGGGCTAGCGCTTTACCTTGACTAGAAAGCACTTTTTCTTCGTGCTCTTTAAGCTCAGGGATGATGTAGCGCTCCATATTCTTTAAAGTTTGACGGCGAATATAGTGCTCTGGAACTTGTTCTGCATGGGCTCGACTAACTTCAATATAAAAGCCATGCACTTTGTTATAGCCAATTTTTAGATTAGCGATGCCAGTTTGTTCACGCTCACGCTGTTCTATATCACTTAAAAACTGAGTAGCCCCGTCACTTAAGTTACGCCACTCATCAAGCTCTTTATTGTAGCCTGGTGCAATAACCCCACCATCTCGAATGAGTACTGGAGGATTATCGATAATTGCATTTTGTAGCAGTGTGAGGGTATCTGGGAACTCACCGATGTTTTTAGCTAAAGGGGCTAGCGCTTGGCAGTTAAGTAAATAACTTTGCAGCTCGGGCAGTTGGTCAAAAGCATTGCGTAAGCGAGCAAGATCCCGAGGACGAGCAGAGCGCAATGCTAAACGCGCTAAAATACGCTCAATGTCACCTATGGATTTAAGAATGCTTTGAAGTTGTGGATAGAGGTCAGCACTTAAGATCTCGGCAATACAATCTTGGCGAGCGACAACTTCTTGCTGATTGCTCAACGGTTGATGGATCCAGCGGTTGAGCAAACGGCTACCCATGGCGGTGGCGCTGCGATCTAAAATGGCGCTGAGAGTATTGTCATATGTGCCGGCTAAGTTTCGAGTAAGCTCTAAGTTCTTACGACTAGCAGCATCTAACTGAATAAACTGGCTTTGGCTTTCAATGATAATTGCATTGATATGTGGCAATGCGGTGCGCTGGGTATCCTGTACATATTGCAATAAGCAACCCGCTGCCGACAGGGCGAGGGGATATTCACTCACGCCAAAACCATCTAGATGACGAGTACCAAATTGCTGGTTTAGCACTTTTTCCGCTGTGGCTAAATCAAACTCCCACTCACCGCGTCGGCGCAAGCCCTTGTAGCTTTGCAAACTTGGGTAAAATTCAAAATCATCGGGGTAGAGTAACTCGGCTGGGTTTAGTCTCTGTAGTTCGGCTTGTAGCTGATCTTCGCCATTAAGCTGATTGATAACGAAGCGACCACTGGCAATATCCAGATAAGCAAGACCTATTTGTTCCTGTTGATTCACGACGCTAACTAATAAGTTGTCTTGCTTTTCCTCCAGTAGTGCTTCGTCACTGACTGTACCAGGGGTGATGATTCTAACTACTTTGCGTTCGACCGGCCCCTTACTGGTAGCTGGGTCGCCAATCTGTTCACAAATCGCGACTGACTCGCCTAATTGTACTAGTCGTGAAAGATAGTTTTCAGCTGCATGATAGGGAATACCGGCCATGGGAATTGGCGTACCGGCAGATTGCCCACGTTTGGTTAGCGAAATATCCATTAGTTCAGATGCGCGTTTTGCATCCTCATAAAACAACTCATAGAAATCGCCCATCCGATAGAACAGCAGAATATCGGGGTGTTGCGCCTTTAGATTAAGGTACTGGCGCATCATCGGCGTATGTTTTTCTAGGTTTGTTTCAGTCATCAGCGTAATCGAATTATTGGCTATTTAGTTGAACGAAGCTGCAAGGATAAAAGCTGCCAGCTAATTAGGCAAAACTCTTTTAGGAATTTTATGGAATAAACTTGATACTGTATGAATACCCAGTATACTACTGTTCAACAAGATAGTTAAAAGCACCTAACGAGGGCGATATGGATCAGAACAAACAAAAGGCATTAGCTGCGGCCCTAGGCCAAATTGAGAAGCAATTTGGTAAAGGCTCAATCATGAAGCTTGGTGATAACCGTACCATGGATATTGAAACCATTTCTACTGGTTCTTTATCAATTGATATTGCTTTGGGTGCGGGTGGCTTGCCAATGGGCCGTGTGATTGAAATCTATGGTCCTGAAAGTTCTGGTAAAACCACACTTACTTTAGAAGCTATCGCGCAAGCCCAAAAAGTGGGTAAAGTATGTGCCTTTGTTGACGCGGAGCATGCTTTAGACCCTATCTATGCAAAAAAGCTAGGTGTAGACGTAGACAACCTATTGGTATCTCAACCAGATACTGGTGAGCAAGCTCTAGAAATTACCGATATGTTAGCCCGCTCAGGCGCTGTAGATATGATTGTTATTGACTCGGTGGCAGCCTTAACACCAAAAGCAGAAATTGAAGGCGACATGGGCGATAGCCACGTTGGTCTGCAAGCGCGTTTGATGTCTCAAGCATTACGTAAGCTAACCGGTACCCTTAAGCAAACTAACTGTATGTGTATCTTCATTAACCAAATTCGTATGAAGATTGGTGTAATGTTTGGTAACCCTGAAACTACTACCGGTGGTAACGCACTTAAATTCTACGCATCGGTTCGTTTAGATATTCGCCGCATCGGCGCAGTTAAAGCTGGCGATGAAGTTGTTGGTAACGAAACTCGCGTTAAAGTGGTTAAAAACAAAATTGCACCACCGTTTAAACAGGCTGAATTCCAGATTATGTATGGTGAAGGTTTTAACCGCTACGGTGAGCTGGTTGACCTAGGTGTTAAAGAGAAGTTGGTTGATAAAGCCGGTGCTTGGTTCTCTTACAAAGGCAATAAAATAGGTCAAGGTAAAGCAAACGCTTCAACCTACTTAAAAGAGCATCCAGAAGTTGCTCAAGAAATTGAGATGACGATTCGTAACAACCTGTTAAATAAGATTGAGCTCGAAGAGCAAGAGCCTGCCGCTGAAGCTCCAGTAGATCAAGAAGCATAAGCGAGATAAAGGAGCCTAAGGGCTCCTTTTTGTTATGACTAATCGTAGTGCCTTACATACCACCATCGATTTGCTATCAAGACGCTCTTATAGCCAACAGCAGCTGTTGCAAAAACTGCGGCAAAAAGGCTACCAAGATGACGAAGTTAGTGATGCTCTAGAGTACGCGCAACAAAATGCTTGGTTAGATGATAGAAGTTATGCTGCATCGTTAACCCGCGCTAGGGTTAGCAGAGGCTACGGCAAAAACTATATTAAGCAGTATTTGCAAACCAAAGGTATTAGCGGCGATTTAGCGATTGAAGTTTTGGAACAGGATGACTGGGATTGGTACCAAGCCATCGAACTTTGTTTTAACAAGAAATTTAAGCAAGGTTTACCCAGCGACCGAATGCAAAAGCAAAAATGTACAGCCTACTTGTTTCGACGAGGCTTCGATTTCGAACTAATCAATATCTTGTATAGCGAACTACAACAGCAATAAGCCTCGAACACTTTGCCTGCAAAGGTCTGCGTGATATATTGTCGCGATTAATAACGGTTTCACCTTTTTTAGCGCTTATCGACGGGAAACTTTAGGTTTCACCGCTATGTCGAGTTGCTACAAACCCCCAGGAAAGAGTTTCATGAAGATGACTTCAGCTGAAGTAAGAAATGCATTTTTAAGCTTCTTTAACAGCAAAAATCACCAAGTAGTTGCCAGTAGTTCATTAGTCCCTCACGACGATCCTACCTTACTATTTACCAATGCGGGTATGAATCAGTTCAAAGACGTATTTCTTGGCATTGATAAGCGAAATTACAGCCGAGCCACTAGCTCACAACGTTGTGTGCGAGCAGGCGGTAAGCACAATGATTTAGAAAACGTAGGCTATACGGCGCGTCACCATACTTTCTTTGAAATGCTAGGTAACTTCAGCTTTGGTGATTACTTCAAAGAAGAAGCCATTGGCTATGCATGGGAGTTTTTAACTGAAGTTGTTAAGTTACCTAAAGAGAAGCTTTTAGTCACCGTTTACCAAACCGATGATGAAGCCTTTGATTTGTGGGCTAACAAAATTGGTGTGCCTAAAGATCGCATCATTCGTATCGGCGATAAGTCTCCAGAGAAAAAGTTTGAGTCAGATAACTTTTGGCAAATGGGTGACACTGGGCCTTGTGGTCCTTGTACCGAAATCTTTTACGACCACGGTGAACATATCTGGGGCGGTCCTCCAGGAAGTCCTGAAGAAGATGGCGACCGTTTCATTGAGATTTGGAACGTAGTATTCATGCAGTTCAACCGCCAAGCCGACGGAACAATGGAGCCCTTACCAAACCCATCGGTTGATACCGGTATGGGCTTAGAGCGAATCGCCGCCATTTTGCAAGGCGTACACTCTAACTATGAAATTGATATTTTCCAGAACTTGATTGCCGCAGCTGCCAAAATTATTGGCACCAATGATTTGGAAAACAAATCGTTGCGGGTAATTGCCGACCATATTCGTTCATGTGGCTTCTTAATCGCTGATGGCGTTATGCCAGCTAATGAAGGCCGGGGTTACGTACTTCGCCGTATTATTCGTCGAGCGGTTCGACATGGTAATAAGCTGGGTGCTACTGAAGCTTTCTTTTATAAATTATTACCAGCACTAATCGCTGAAATGGGTGAAGCCTACCCAGAGCTACAAACTCAGTTACCGGTTATTGAGCGTGTTCTTAAGCTAGAAGAAGAACAGTTTGCCAAAACCCTTGACCGTGGTTTGCTAATTTTGGACGAAGCACTTAGCGAATTGGAAGGTTCGGTTATTCCAGGTGACTTGGTGTTTAAGCTTTATGACACTTATGGCTTTCCAGCAGATTTAACCGCTGATATCGCCCGTGAGCGAGAGTTAAGTGTAGATGAGGCCGAGTTTGAAGCGGCCATGCAAGCACAACGTGAGCGAGCGAAGCAAGCCAGTAACTTTGGTACCGACTACAACGACAATCTAATTATTGACAGCGCGACTGAGTTCCTTGGTTACCAACGCTTAGAAGCAGACGTTAAGATTGTTGAAATGTATAAAGATGGCGAGCCTCAATCGTCTCTTACCGGCGGTGACCAAGCTATTATCGTGTTAGATAAAACACCGTTTTACGCCGAGTCAGGAGGTCAAGCTGGCGATGCTGGCGAGTTGATGTACCAAGGCGGAAGCTTTGTTGTGCAAGACACTTTAAAAGTGGGCAAGGCTTTTGTACATAAAGGTTACCTGCAAGGTGGTGACTTAAATGTTCAGCAGCAGGTGCAAGCTAAAGTTGATTCTCGTCGTCGCTGGAATACTGCGCTAAACCACTCGGTAACACACCTATTGCACGCTGCATTGCGTCAAACTTTAGGTGAGCACGTAACTCAGAAAGGTTCTTTGGTAGAAGCGGCGCGCTTACGTTTCGATTTTTCACACTTTGAAGGTGTGTCTATGCGCTCGTTACGCCAAGTTGAGCACTTAGTAAACCAACAAATTCGTCGCAACCTGCCTGTTGAGACCAAGGTAATGAATCTTGATGAAGCTAAGCAGGCTGGTGCGATGGCCTTATTTGGTGAGAAATATGATGACGACGTGCGTGTTGTTAGCATGGGTGATTTCTCAACTGAGCTATGTGGGGGAACTCACGTAAACCACACTGGTGATATAGGTTTCTTTAAAATCACTAGTGAAGCAGGTATTGCTGCAGGGGTTCGTCGTATTGAAGCGGTAACCGGTCAATTTGCTATCGACTTGATTCACCGCCTAGCCGAAGAAACAGAAAAAGCTGCTAACTTGGTTAAAGGCGACCAATTTAATATTGGTGAGAAAGTGATTCAGTTAGTTGATCGCAACAAAATGCTCGAGAAAGAAGTGACTCAGCTAAAAGCTAAGTTAGCTAGTGCTGCCAGTAATGATGCTGCAGATCAAATACAAACCATTAATGGTGTGAAAGTATTGATTGCTTTAATCGATGGCGCAGAAGGTAAAGCACTGCGTAGTAGCGTTGATGAGCTCAAAGTTAAGCTTGAAAGCGGCGTAATTTTACTAGGCACTGTAAACGACGGAAAAGTTAGCTTGGTTGCTGGTGTAACTAAAGATCTTACTGGTCGCGTTAAAGCGGGTGAGATGGTGAATATCGCTGCTCAATGTGTTGGTGGTAAGGGTGGCGGCCGTCCTGATATGGCACAAGCTGGTGGTTCAAATCCAGATGGTTTACCTAAAGCGCTAGCTGAAGTGAAAGAGTGGCTTGTTGAGAAGCTTTAAATAGTTATACATTAAGTGTTAGAGAAAAAGGAAAGCAAGTGGCACTAATTGTTCAAAAATATGGCGGCACTTCGGTAGGTACTTTAGAGCGTATCCAAGCCGTAGCTGATCGCGTTATTCGCTGTAAAGAAGCGGGCGATGACATCGTGGTTGTCCTTTCAGCAATGTCTGGTGAAACCAACCGTTTATTAGGCTTGGCCCAAGAGATTGATGAAAACGCCAGTGAGCGTGAAAAAGACGTATTGGTATCTACCGGCGAGCAAGTCACTATTGCCTTGCTGAGTATCGCACTGCAGAAGAAAGGTTGTGATGCGATTTCTATGACTGGCGACCAGATCCGCATGCATACCGATAATGCGCATGGTAAAGCGCGTATTACTGATATTGACGATCACAATATTCACGCACACTTGAAAGACAATAAAGTGGTGGTGATTGCTGGCTTCCAAGGTAGGGGTCCAGACAACTACATTACTACTTTGGGTCGTGGTGGTTCAGACACTACCGCAGTGGCTATTGCCGCCGCGCTTAAAGCCGATGAGTGTCAGATATACACCGATGTTGATGGTGTTTACACCACTGACCCACGGGTAGAGCCTAAAGCTCGCCGTTTAGAGAGCATTACTTTTGAAGAAATGCTCGAAATGGCCAGTTTAGGCGCAAAAGTTTTACAGATCCGCGCTGTTGAGTTTGCCGGCAAATATAATGTGCCGTTGCGTGTTCTATCGAGTTTTACTGAAGGTAATGGCACCTTAATTAGTTATGAGGGAAATAAAATGGAGTCACCCGTAATATCAGGCATCGCATTTAATCGTGATGAAGCAAGTTTAACTATTTTGGGTGTACCAGATAAACCTTCCGTTGCCGCATCAATTTTGGCACCCATTGGTGATGCTAATATTGACGTTGATATGATCATTCAGAACTCGATGGGCGATAATACGGCAGATTTTACCTTTACCGTTCACCGTAATGATTACAAGCGAGCAAAAGAGTTACTAGAAGAAACCTCTAGCAAACTAGGCGCTCGTGAAGTTCAAGGTAAAGATTCCTTGGCAAAAATTTCTATCGTTGGGGTGGGCATGATGAACCACCCTGGTGTTGCTAAAACCATGTTTGAAACCTTAGGAGACGAGGGCATTAATATGCAACTTATCTCGACTTCTGAAATCAAAGTGTCGGTTGTAGTAGACGAAAAGTATTTAGAGTTGGCTGTACGTGCTTTGCATAGTGCATATAACCTAGAGCAATAATAATGACTCTTTGGCTTAAACAAGCTAGTCTATACGCTTAATAGCAGAAAAATAACAGCTTAGATAAGTCGCTAAAGAACAAGAATATGAATTTAAGGAGATAATGAATGCTAATTTTGACGCGCCGTGTAGGCGAAACGTTAATGATTGGGGATGAAGTAACCGTAACTGTATTAGGTGTTAAAGGTAACCAAGTACGTATCGGCGTAAACGCACCAAAAGAAGTATCTGTGCACCGTGAAGAGATCTACATGCGCATTCAAGCAGAGAAAAGTGCCGGCGCCTAAGCAAGCCTTACATTGCCAAGATTTATCTTTAGGAAGCCTCTGGCTTCCTTTTGTTTTTTTAGGCTTTTGATGTTGATGAGCAGCGGCCACAAATTCACCTCGCAATTGCCAGAACGTTTGCTTTGTAGTCAGTTGCTAAACAAATACATAGCCAACTGTTCGAAAGCTGAACGAACAAAAGAAAAGTGACAAAAAAGGTTTGACTATATTTTTGGAAGCAGTAATATCTGCATCCGAAATCGCGGTGAGGTGGCCGAGTGGCCGAAGGCGCTCCCCTGCTAAGGGAGTATAGGGTTTGTAGCCCTATCGAGGGTTCGAATCCCTCCCTCACCGCCATCGATTTCAACGCGCGTGTAGCTCAGCTGGATAGAGTACCTGGCTACGAACCAGGCGGTCGGAGGTTCGAATCCTTCCACGCGCGCCATTTTCTGTTTTTATTTGATGCATTGCCCATTCTCTTCTAGGCTTTGTTTCATAACCCACGCGCGTGTAGCTCAGCTGGATAGAGTACCTGGCTACGAACCAGGCGGTCGGAGGTTCGAATCCTTCCACGCGCGCCATTTTCTGTTTTTATTTGATGCATTGCCCATTCTCTTCTAGGCTTTGTTTCATAACCCACGCGCGTGTAGCTCAGCTGGATAGAGTACCTGGCTACGAACCAGGCGGTCGGAGGTTCGAATCCTTCCACGCGCGCCATTTTCTGTTTTTATTTGATGCATTGCCCATTCTCTTCTAGGCTTTGTTTCATAACCCACGCGCGTGTAGCTCAGCTGGATAGAGTACCTGGCTACGAACCAGGCGGTCGGAGGTTCGAATCCTTCCACGCGCGCCATTTTTCTTAAGTTTGCCCTTGGGCGAGCTTGCTGAAGGAAATCGAGGTGAGGTGGCCGAGTGGCCGAAGGCGCTCCCCTGCTAAGGGAGTATAGGGTTTGTAGCCCTATCGAGGGTTCGAATCCCTCCCTCACCGCCATCGATTTCAACGCGCGTGTAGCTCAGCTGGATAGAGTACCTGGCTACGAACCAGGCGGTCGGAGGTTCGAATCCTTCCACGCGCGCCATTTTCTGTTTTTATTTGATGCATTGCCCATTCTCTTCTAGGCTTTGTTTCATAACCCACGCGCGTGTAGCTCAGCTGGATAGAGTACCTGGCTACGAACCAGGCGGTCGGAGGTTCGAATCCTTCCACGCGCGCCATTTTCTCTCTTTCTTTTTATTCTCTTTCACGCCCTAGATCACTATTCACCTCTTATTCATCTTAAAATTGCATCTCTTGTGATCACCATTACTACTTTTGAGGTAGCTAAGCTGCTAGATTAGTTAATGAATTATGCTGTCGTACAGCTGTAAATCAGTTGTTAACTAAATGTTATCGTTTGGCGGTTTAAGCTGTGTAATGAGCGATGTGGCGTATAATTGCGAATTTTGTCATTGGCAAAATAAAGTTAACAATACCAAGGTTTTGAATAATTATTCAAAAATCAAGTTTGATTTTTGTTGTTTAGCATGTAATTCTTACGCCAATCTCAAAGGATGTGGATTAATAATATGATGGATTTGACTGAGCTGTTAGTGGAAGCAGCAACGTTAATGGGGGTCGGGATGATCGCCGTATTCGCTTTTTTATCGCTACTTATTGTTGCGGTAAATGGCTTAGCTAAGCTAGCGCCACCGCTAGCTGAAGTAGCGGAACCAACGCAAACCTCGTCTCCAACTCCCCAACCTGCCAATAACGCCACTGTAGTAGCCGCTATATCAGCAGCTGTTCAACAGTACCGGAAGGCCCAATAACTAAAAGAGGATTTAACGCAATGTCTAAACCACTTGCATTAACCGATGTTGTATTGCGCGACGCGCATCAATCATTATTAGCAACCCGTCTTCGTATTGAAGATATGTTGCCTATTGCTGAGCAACTCGACCAAATTGGTTATTGGTCTTTAGAAACATGGGGCGGCGCAACCTTTGACGCTTGTATTCGTTACCTTGGTGAAGATCCATGGGAGCGTTTGCGTGAGCTGAAAAAAGCCATGCCAAATACTAAACAGCAAATGCTGTTGCGTGGCCAAAATCTGCTAGGCTACCGTCACTACGCCGATGACGTAGTTGAACGCTTTGTTGAGCGAGCGGTTAAAAACGGTATGGACGTATTCCGTATCTTCGATGCGATGAACGATCCACGAAACTTCCAAACGGCGGTAAAAGCTGCTCTTGATTGCGGCGCACACGCTCAAGGTACGATTTCTTACACTACTAGCCCAATTCACACCACGGATAACTGGGTAGACTTAGCTAAGCGTTTAGAAGACATTGGTTGTCACTCAATTGCAATTAAGGATATGTCAGGCTTATTAAAGCCCTATGAAGCTGAAACCTTGATTAAGCGCCTTAAAGCTGAAACAGATGTGGAAATTGCTCTGCATTGTCATGCAACTACGGGTTTAAGCTTACCGACCCACATAAAGGCCATTGAAGCAGGCGTAGACATCATTGATACCGCCATCTCTTCAATGAGCTGTACTTATGGTCACAGCCCAACAGAGACCATTGTAGCGATGCTAGAAGGTACAGAGCGCGATACTGGCTTAGACCTAACTAAACTGGAATCTATTGCCGCTTACTTCCGTGAAGTACGTAAAAAGTACGCTAAGTTCGAAGGCAGCCTTAAAGGTGTTGATTCACGCATTCTTATCGCGCAAGTACCTGGTGGCATGTTAACCAACATGGAAGGCCAGCTTAAAGAGCAAGGCGCTGCAGATAAACTTGATGAAGTGTTACTAGAGATACCTAAAGTACGTAAAGACTTAGGTTACATCCCACTGGTAACACCTACTTCGCAAATTGTAGGCAGCCAGGCAGTGCTTAACGTTTTAACTGGTGAGCGTTACAAAACGATTACCAAAGAGACCTCAGGTATCTTAAGTGGTCAATACGGTAAAGCGCCTGGTGAGCTGAATGCAGAGTTACAAGCGCGTGTTCTTGATGGCGCCGAAGCCATTACCTGTCGTCCTGCTGATTTGCTGCAAGCGGAGATGGAGCGTCTTGAAACAGAAGTTGAGCAACTAGCCAAAGAAAAAGGCTTTGCTCTAGCTGAAGACAAAATTGACGATGCCTTAACCTACGCATTGTTCCCACAAATTGGCCTTAAGTTCCTAGAGAATCGTGGCAACCCTGATGCCTTCGAGCCAGTACCAAGCGCTGATGACGTAAAAGTAGCGGCTCCTGCTAAAGCTGGCGCAGTAGAAACTTACTCGGTGCGAGTAGACGGTCAGCTGTACACCGTAGATGTTGGCCCAGAAGGTTCTATTGATGGCGTAACACCAGTAGCAAGCTCGGCGCCAGCTGCGGCCACTCCAGCAGCACCAGCTGCCAGTGGCAAAGGCGAAGCGCTACCAGCTCCTTTAGCGGGTAACATTTTTAAAGTTCTCGCTAAGCCTGGTGCCAATGTGCAAGAGGGCGATGTATTGCTGATTATGGAAGCAATGAAAATGGAAACCGAAATCCGTTCCGCTAAAACCGGGGTTGTTGACGAGGTATTAGTTAGAGAAGGTGATGCGGTTGCAGTGGGTGAAGTCCTGCTTAGCATCGCGTAAGGGAGCGAGAACGTGGAAGGAATTACTAAGCTATGGCTGGAAACCGGCCTAGCTAACTTCGAACCTGCACAATTAGTAATGATGGCAGTAGGTTTACTACTGCTGTATTTGGCAATTGTGCGTAAATTTGAGCCTTTGTTATTGTTACCCATTGGTTTTGGTGCGGTGCTGGCCAATATTCCAAATGCCGGGTTTAACGATGAAGGTGGTTTGCTTTACTACGTTTACCATGTAGGAATTGAAACCGGCGTTTTCCCACTACTTATCTTTATGGGTGTGGGTGCATTAACTGACTTTGGTGCGCTTATCGCAAACCCAAGGATGTTATTGCTAGGTGCAGCGGCTCAGTTTGGTATTTTTGCAACGCTATTTGGCGCAATTTTATTAAACATGATCCCAGGTTTTGATTTCACGCTGGCTGATGCTTCTGCGATTGCCATTATTGGTGGTGCAGATGGTCCGACGGCTATCTTCCTTGCCTCAAAACTTGCACCCGATTTATTAGGTGCGATTGCGGTAGCCGCTTATTCATACATGGCGCTGGTTCCAATTATTCAGCCGCCGATTATGAAGGCCTTAACCTCTAAAGAAGAACGCGAAATTCAAATGGAGCAATTGCGCCCAGTAAGCGTGCGAGAAAAGATTGTTTTCCCTATCGCAGTGCTTGGCTTAACCATTTTGTTCTTGCCAGCAGCAACGCCTTTAGTAGGTATGTTCTGTTTAGGTAACCTAATGCGTGAAAGTGGGGTAGTTGACCGTTTAAGCAAAACTGCGCAAAACGAGCTAATTAACGTGGTAACCATTTTCTTAGGTTTAGCGGTCGGCTCTAAGTTATCTGCTGATAAGTTCTTAACCGTAGAAACCTTAGGTATTCTTGGCTTAGGTGCAGTGGCATTTGGTATTGGTACTGCTTCTGGTGTTTTAATGGCTAAGCTAATGAGCCGTTTAAGTGGCGGTAAAATTAACCCACTAATTGGTGCTGCTGGTGTATCTGCGGTGCCAATGGCTGCACGTGTAGTAAACAAGGTTGGTTTAGAGTCAAACCCTCATAACTTCTTGTTGATGCATGCAATGGGGCCAAACGTTGCTGGGGTACTGGGTAGTGCTGTAGCTGCGGGTGTATTGTTGTCTTTAGTTGGTTAATACACAAGTGCTAAATAAAAAGCTTGCCTCGGCAAGCTTTTTTTATGTCTAGCTAATGGGTTAGCCAAATCAGTAATGAGAAAAAGCAGATCAATGCGCTGCTAATTCCAATAATCCAATAGTAGCCTTTTAAACCTTGTTTAAAGCTTAAGCCGTGGTGGAATAGAAACAGTGTCCATAAAATGGTTAATAACAAGGGCAACAAGAAAAATCGCACCATAATTGTACCTACTGGGTCACTTAAGTAATTGAAGAACTTTTAGTTTACCTTCATTACTTACAAATTGAAGTAATACCAATCACACTAAGTAAGTGATCAGAAATAACACAGGAAAAATACTCGAGAATAAAGCAGGATTTTTCGATAAGTAGTTATTCTACAATCAAAAATCCAAACATAGTTATCGAGCATTTTAACCAGATAGAATGAACAGCTGCTTAGTACGATTGGTATAAGCTAATCATTAACTTCGCTATGCTTCACACAGATTACTCGTTTTCACTCAACTAACTTTCATTGCTGGTTTCCCGTGTTACCACGCTTAATAAAATATTCTAGTTAAATCGCCGCTAATTGGTATGATGCAGGCTACATCGGCTGCTGTTCAGTCCGACCGCATACAGAGTAGATTATGAACTTCCAAGATTACCAAAACTATGCCGCTTTCATTTTTGACATGGATGGAACCTTGATTGACTCCATGCAACATCATCAAAACGCGTGGCAGTCTGCTCTCGATCAGTTTTCCATTCCTTTTACCTCTGAGCAAATGCTGGCGATGAGCGGTATGCCAACCCTACAAACAGTTGAAAACTTGCTTGCGGATGCCCATATAGAGGGGATAGATGTTAACAAAGTGGCGGATGCTAAAGAGCAGTGTTATCACAAACTAGTGAATAGTGAAATACAGCCAACACCTTTAATTAAAGTGTATGAGCATTTTCTAGGTGAAAAGCTGATGGCGGTAGGGACTGGTGCAAGCCAGCAACAAGCCGAGATGATACTCAGTAAATTAGGTATAGCTGACAAGTTACAGGCGATTGTTGGTGCCGATCTCGTAGCTGCCCATAAACCTGCTCCTGACACCTTCTTAAAGTGTGCAGAATTGATGCAAGTAGAACCGCAAGCATGTTTGGTATTTGAAGATGCTGATGCCGGCATAGAGGCTGCTAAAGCCGCAGGGATGGCGGTGGTTGATGTAAGAAACTTGTGGCCAGCGAATTATTTTGTTGATTAGGCGGTTCTATTGTTAGTTGTTTTATTTTTTTTAGCGCCTTTGTATCGGCTACCTTGTTACCCGGTAGCTCAGAAGTTGTGTTGCTGGGTTTAGCTAGCCAAATTCCTGAACAGTGGCTTAGCTTGTTAGTGGTAGCTACCTTAGGCAATACCCTAGGTGGCTTGGTTACCTTTGCGATGGGCTGGGGCGCTTTTTACTTTGGTAATAGGCATTTTAGTTGGTTACCTAACTTGAACGAACAAGCCAAGGCTAAGCCTTGGTTGGTCAAATACGGAGCCTGGAGTTTACTCATGAGCTGGGCTCCGGTAATTGGCGATGCGCTTTGTTTTGTTGCGGGCGCGGCTAAGCTTCCTGTTTGGCAAAGCACTATTGCGATGCTTATTGGCAAAGCGATTCGTTACGCTTTGCTGTTGGCATTAGGCAACGCAGTTGTGAATATTTAATAAATGATTAGAGAGGTCAATATAGTGCTTAGATGGTTAAGTGTGCTTAGCATTCTGTGGTTAGCTGCTTGTACTCAGATAGACCCTAACTCTTCAGTTGAGCTACCCAAAGGGGTGGAGTTAGTCGAAACCTCACAGGCCAATAATAGCGACATCCAGATAGCTTACAAAAAGTATCGCTTAGCTAATGGCTTAACAGTATTGCTCTATCAAGATGATAATGCGCCTTTAGCCCATGTAGATATTACTTATCATGTTGGCTCTAATCGCGAAGAGCCGGGTAAATCGGGCTTTGCCCACTTCTTTGAACACATGATGTTCCAGGGCTCTAAGCATGTCGGAGACCAAGAGCACTTTCGCATTATTAATGAAGCGGGCGGAACCATGAATGGTTCTACTACAAAAGATCGCACCAATTACTACCAAACTGTTCCAGCTAATCAGCTTGAGAAAGTACTGTGGTTAGAGGCCGATCGAATGGGCTTTTTACTCGAAGCGGTAAGCCAGAAAAAATTCGAAATCCAGCGCGATACCGTAAAAAATGAACGTGCACAGCGAGTCGACAATGCCCCCTACGGTTTATTGTCAGAGAGGGTAGACGAAGCACTTTATCCTCGAGAACACCCATACTCATGGCAACCCATCGGTTATATAGAAGATTTAAATCGGGTAGATGTAAATGACTTAAAGGCATTTTTCCTTCGCTGGTATGGGCCAAACAATGCCGTGTTAAGCATTGGTGGTGATATTGATGAGTTGCAAACCTTAGAGTGGATAAACAAGTATTTTGGTGGTATTCCCAGTGGCCCTGAAATTCCCCAAATTACTCCAAGCCCAGCCAAGCTTAGTGAAACTCGCTATATTTCTTTAGAAGACCGTATCCATATCCCTTTGCTCTATATCAGCTATCCCACGGTGTATGCCGGTGCTGAAGACGAAGTCGCCTTAGACATGTTTTCTGAGATTTTAGGTGGTGGCAAAAGCTCGTTATTACATCAATCATTGGTTGAATCAGGTAAAGCCTTGTCTGCGGGCAGCTCGCATTATTGCCGCGAAATGGCCTGTACATTGTCGATTTACGTGCGTGCTAACCCGCAAGCTGGCTTAACATTGGCCCAGCTGGAGCAAGATGTTGACCAAGCCATTAACGATTTTGCAAAGCGCGGAGTCAGCGCAGAAGATTTACAACGCGTTCGCTCATCGCTTAAAGCCTCTACCATTTACAGTTTAGAAAGTGTCTCTGATGTGGTCACTCAGCTGGCCTTTGGCGAAACCTTCTTTGAACAGCCTTTATACATAAGTGAAGTACTGCAACAGTTTCAAAATGTAAACGATCAACAGGTTCAAGAGGCTTATCAGCATTACATCATAGGTAAGCCTAGGGTGGTGATGAGTGTGGTACCAAGAGGGCAAACTCAGTTAATTGCTAGCGAAGACAACTTTACACCCGCTCCACGCACTCTGCCCGAGCAGCAGCACATTGATGACAGTGAGCTAGCACTGCGCGAAGTGAAAGATAACTTTGACCGTAGTGTAGAGCCGCCTTCTGGCCCTGCTGTGGCTGTTAAGTTACCGGAATTATGGCATGCAGAGTTAACTAATGGCTTGCAGGTATTAGGCACCTCAGAGCAGCCAACGCCTACAGTTACCCTGCAGTTCAGATTACCCGGCGGCAGTATTTCAGAGCACAAAGGCAAAGAAGGTTTGGCTAAGCTCACTGCGCAAATGTTAATGCAAAGCACCCAGCAATCCAACGCCGCTGAGATATCAGATCAACTTACAGAGCTGGGCGCGTCAGTTAGCTTTAGTGGCGGGTTATACAGCCAAAATATTAGTCTGTCTTCATTAACCGAGAACTTGCCTCAGGTTCTGGATATTTTGCAGCAGCGCTTATTAACCCCCGCGTTTAATAGCGCAGAGTTCGAGCGTGAAAAAGCGCGCCACCTGCAAAGTATTGAGCAAAAATTTAATCAGCCAAATTGGCTAGCCAGTATCGCCAGTCAAAGTTTGTTTTTTGGTGAAGGAAGTCGCCTAGCAACTTCTAGTTGGGGAAGCCGCGATAGCGTCGCTGAACTCACCCTAGAAGATGTGAAGCAGTTTTGGCAGCAGCATTACCAACCAAACGGCAGCCAGCTGGTTGCTGTGAGCAACCTCAAGCAAGCAGAGATTGAACAGGCATTGCAGCCTTTACAACAAAAATGGCAAGGTGAGGCGAGTAAGGCTGCTCATTTAACGGCGAAACCTTCTGCGGACAACAACACCATTTACCTGCTCGATAAGCCGGGTGCAGTGCAGTCGGTGATTCGGATTGGCCGTTTAGCGATGCCTTACGATGCTACCGGTGAGTATTTTAAAGCTAACTTGATGAATTTTAATTTTGGCGGCAACTTCAATAGTCGAATTAACATGAACTTACGTGAAGACAAAGGTTATACCTATGGCGTAAGTAGTGGATTTGGCGGTTTTAAAGATAGCGGTAGCTTTGTTATCTCAACCGATGTGCGACAAGATGCCACCGCATCGGCCATTCAAGAGTTGTTGGCGGAGCTGGAAGCTTACTCAAAAAGTGGCCCAAGCGATGAAGAACTTTCATACATGCGCAGCGCAGTTTCTCAGCAAGAGGCCCTAGCCTACGCAACACCATCGCAGAAAGCTTCATTTTTGATGCAAATGTTGGCCTTTGATTTGGGGCCAGAATTTGTAGCCACTCAGAATCAAATTACCGCCACTATTAGCCAAGCTGAATTACAGCGATTGGCGGCGAAGTACTTCTCACCAGAAGAAATGATAGTGGTGGTAGTGGGTGATAAACAGCAGCTTTTACCAGAGTTAAAGAAAATAGGTATGCCAGTTCAAGAACTTGCATTGTAACGTAGCAACGCACAGTGGTGGCAAAATACGGGCGATCTCGCTATGCTTTGCCACATTACGCGTTTTAACATGATAGTGAGTTCAACTTGACTCAACAGTTTACTACTCGGCTGACGCAATTGAGCGCAGCAATGGCAGATACCGGAGTGCTTGGCATTAAACGCGGTATTGAACGTGAAGCTTTACGCATTTGCGAACAGGGAAAGTTAGCACCTAATGGCCATCCTAAAGCATTAGGCTCAGCGCTTACTCATCCTCTAATTACCACCGATTACGCAGAAACCTTATTAGAGTTTATTACTCCGGTTTCTGACAGCGTAGAACAGGTGCTGTCTCGACTCACCGATATTCACCATGAAACACTAAAGCAGCTTGATGGACAACGCTTGTGGCCTTTGAGCATGCCTTGTTACATTGGTGATGAGCAAGACATTGTGTTAGCGGATTACGGCCAATCAAATATTGGTAAGATGAAACATGCTTATCGCCAGGGGCTACGTCATCGTTATGGCAGCGCTATGCAGGTGATCTCTGGTGTGCACTATAACTTCTCTTTGCCGCAAAGCTTTTGGCAGCAACTACAAAAAGTTGATGGCGACCAACAGCCGCTTTCTGAGTACATCTCACAACGTTACATGGCTTTAATTCGTAACTTTTATCGCTATGGTTGGATGGTGGCTTATCTTTATGGAGCCTCACCGGCGCTATGTGGTTCATTCATGAACGCTGGCGAGAGCCAACTCGCTTTTGAGAAAATGGCTAAAGGTACACTTTATTTACCTTACGCCACTTCATTGCGTTTGAGTGACTTGGGTTACACCAGTTCAGCCCAACATGAGCTAGATATTAACTACAACAGCGTTAGTGAGTACGTACAAAGCGTTCGCAAAGCGGTGAGTTCTCATTCTGAAGAGTTTGCCAAGATTGGGGTTAAAGTTGATGGTGAATATCGTCAGCTAAACGCCAATATATTGCAGATAGAAAATGAGTTGTATGCGCCTATTCGGGCCAAGCGTGTTGCTAAGTCTGGTCAAACTCCTTCTCAAGCTCTAGCTCAAGATGGTATTGAATACATCGAAATTAGAGCGCTAGATGTTAACCCTTTTGATGCTGTAGGTGTAACCGAGGCGCAGGTGCGAGTGATAGATAGTTTGTTGCTGGCCTGCGTTTTGATGGACTCACCTGAAATGTGCAAAGAGGAGTTACAAGCTTGTCGTGACAACTTTAATGCTGTGGCTATTGAAGGGCGTAACCCTGAATTGTCACTCACCATTGCCGGTGAAGAACAAAGCTTGCCAGCACATATCGAAAGTCTGCTAGCTAAGATGCAACAAGCCGCGCAACTGCTTGATACTCAGCGTGCTGAGCCGGACTTTAGTGTATCGCTAGAGCAAGCGATAGCCGATGTTGCTAATGACAATACATACTCTTCACGTTTTTTGCGTTTGTTAAAATCACAATCGGTAGACAACAGCAGCTTGGGCTTGCAATGGGCTGCACAATATCGCGAAGAGATGCTTGGTCATAAGCCTAATAACTGGCAAGATCAAGACTTTAGCGCGATGGCTGAACAAAGCTTTGCTGAGCAACAAGCAATAGAAGCTAGTGATGACCTCGATTTTGATCACTTTTTAACGAAGTATTTTGAGAATGCCAATAAGTAGGGATGTATCGCTTGTTCAGTGGGCTAAAGTAGCCATGGTAGTTTTGGGTTTAGGCGTATTGGCGGGATGCAGCAGTGCGCCGCCTAAAGATCCTGAGAACCTATGTAGCATTTTTGAAGAAAAACGCGATTGGTATAAATCAGCGAAGAAGATGAACAAGAAATGGGGCACGCCAGTGCATGTTCCTATGGCGATGATGTATCAAGAATCCAGCTTCAAGCATAATGCTCGTCCACCAATGCAATATTGGTTTGGGTTTATTCCTGTAGGCCGTGCGAGTAGCGCTTATGGCTATAGCCAAGCTAAAACAATGACCTGGGATGACTACGTGCGTGAAACTGGCAACTCTTGGTCGTCACGAACTAACTTCGACGATGCTATCGACTTTATGGGCTGGTTTACCAACAAAACCCATAAAATAAACGGAGTATCGAAGTGGGATGCGCGTAATCAGTACTTAAACTATCACGAAGGCTGGGGCGGTTATAAACGCGGTACTTATCACCAGAAACAATGGTTGGTGAAGGTAGCGGGTACAGTAGACCAGCGATCGAAACGCTATGCTGCCCAGTATAATAAGTGCAAAGACGATCTAGATAGTAGCTGGCTATGGCGACTATTCTTTGCTTAAATACACCCAAATAATGAGTCTCAGCTACGCTGAGATATGAAGAGAGAAAATCATGCCTTTATTAGATAGTTTTACCGTAGACCACACCCGCATGCATGCGCCAGCGGTTCGCGTTGCCAAAACCATGTCTACGCCTAGCAAAGACACTATTACTGTATTTGATTTACGCTACTGCGTGCCTAACGAAGAGATTTTATCTGAGAAAGGTATTCATACCTTAGAGCACCTTTATGCCGGCTTTATGCGTGAGCATTTAAATTCTGCTGATGTAGAAATCATCGATATTTCGCCAATGGGTTGCCGCACTGGTTTTTACATGAGCTTAATTGGCAGCCCTAGCGAGCAACAAGTTGCCGACGCTTGGTTAGCCTCTATGCATGATGTACTCGCTGTAGCTAATCAAAATGACATTCCAGAGCTCAATGAATACCAATGTGGTACTTATGCTATGCACTCTTTAGACGAAGCTAAGAGCATTGCTACTAGCATTATCGAACGTGGTATTAGCGTAAACAAAAATGATGAACTGGGATTATCTGACGAGATTCTTGGTAAGCTTTAAGTCGTATTTCGCACTAAAAAAGCCAGCTCTTAGCTGGCTTTTTTGTATTTTTAATGGGGGAGTTTACTTCTTAGGCTTGCTGTAAAACGCTGGAATGACTCGGGCCAAGCTTACAGTGTTGTTTTCTATCTCGACTATTTCGATGGGGTAACCCGCTAAACGTAAACATAAGTTAGCTTCGGGAATGTCTTCTAAGTGTTCCACAATCAGGCCATTTAGCGTTTTAGGACCATCGATGGGTAAACTCCAGCTCATTTCTTTATTCAAGTCTCGAATATTTACAGCACCATCGATCAAATAGCTGCCATCAATTTGTGGATGGATTTCATCACTAGGGTCCGGGGCAATGCTAGTGGTAAAGTCGCCAACAATTTCCTCTAAAATATCCTCTAACGTCACCAAGCCTTGAATGTCGCCGTATTCATCCACGATAAGTCCAATACGCTCTTTACGGCGCTGAAACTTCAATAGCTGCACATTTAACGGGGTGCCCTCGGGGATGAAGTAAATCTCTTTGGCGGCACGTAGCATCGAGGTTTTATCAAACTGCTCTCGAGATAATAGTCGCAGCGAGTCACGTGAGTGGACAAAGCCTACCGAATCATCAATGGTGTCGCGAAATAACAAAATTTTGGTGTGAGTACTTTGAGTGAGCTGGCGAAGAATACTGTCCCAATCATCGTTGATATCGATGGCGGCAATTTCGTTGCGCGGGATCATGATGTCGTCAACCGTCACTTTCTCTAGGTCTAAAATGCTTAGCAGCATGTCTTGGTGACGCTTAGGGATAAGTGTGCCCGCTTGGTCAACTACGGTACGCAGTTCTTCAGGATTTAGCGCTTCATCATCTTTGTTTGTGGGGTTTACCCCTAATAAACGCAACAGACCATTAGTGACGCCATTGGTAGCCCAAATAAATGGGAACAATAGTTTCATTAATGGGCGTAGTAATATTGAAGCGGGGAAGGCAATCTTTTCCGGATAAAGCGCAGCCATGGTTTTGGGCGTTACTTCAGCAAAAATCAAAATGACAAAAGTAAGAGCAAGCGTAGCGATAGCTACCCCTACATCGCCGAACAGTCGCAAACCAATAATGGTGGCGATGGCCGAGGCAAAAATATTAACGAGATTATTGCCAATTAAGATTAATCCAATTAATCGGTCGGGGCGGTCTAGCAGTTTGTCTACTCGGCTAGCTGCTTTATGTTTAGTATTAACTAAATGCCGCAGGCGGTAGCGGTTAAGCGACATCATGCCAGTTTCGGAGCTAGAAAAGAAAGCAGAGCAAATTATGAGGAACACGAGAAGTAGCAGTAAGCTACTCGTAGATATGTCGTCCAAACAGGAGAGTCCTTGATTAATATAACAGGGCTAATTTATATGCAGCCCCAAAGGGCTGTCAAGGTCTCATTTTAGTTGAGGATGATTTCCTTAACAAAGCGTGAGCCAAAATAGGCCAAACTAAGCAAGATTGAACCAATTACCGTCATGATCACGACCATTTTCCCACGCCAGCCTCGGTAGTGGTGTCCCCAAAGAAGGCTTGAGTAGATAAACCAAGCAATTAAGCTGAATATTGCTTTATGGCCACGGCCATTGGCAAAAAAGTCGGTTAAAAATACAAAGCCGCTTAATAACGACACGCTAAGCAGTATGAGCCCAACCCGAATCAAGGTGAATAACTGTTTCTCAATGCTCATTAAAGAGGGCATTGCAGGGTGAATTGCCCCAGGCTTGTGGCGTTTTAAGGTCCAGTCTAAGTAAGCCATCTGCAAGGCATACAAGCTTGCAATCATGAGAACGGTAAAGGCGGCTAAGGCAACGCTGATATGGATCAGCACTTGCGGTTTTAACTCCAGATGAATGATGTAGTCACTTGGGATCATTACCGCTAACAACATGCTCACAATGGAAAATAGGTACACCACCGGCAAAATAAACCATAGTTTGAATGGTTTAACTAAAGCGGTAACGGTGAGAGCAATCAGCAAGCTGACTAAACCCGCTACATTAAAGATGCTTAAATCTTGGCCTTGCGCCAAAAATAAATGCTCTACTTCCCAAATGCCATGCAATAGCATTGCGCAGCCAGCGCTGAGCCATAGCCATTTGTTGGCTCCGCTTTGTTTATTCAGTAAACCACTTATACATACGTAAGCGGCTAACAGATAAAAAACGGTGGTAGGAAGTACCAATACATTCATGATTTGAAGCTAACTATATGATTGTTTGGGTTCAGTATACTCGCCCTAAACAGTCAGGGCTAGAATTAGCTTTTAGAATATCGGCGCTTCGGTATAATGTGGCGGCTAAACAGTGCTCGCTATATGATCAACAGGAAAAAGCATGTTTGAAAACTTATCTGATCGACTCTCGAAAACGTTAAAAAATATCAGCGGCCGCGGCCGACTAACCGATGACAACATTAAAGATACTTTGCGCGAAGTGCGTATGGCCTTGTTGGAAGCGGATGTTGCCTTACCCGTAGTTCGCGAGTTTGTTAAAAAAGTAAAAGAACGTGCTCTAGGCCAAGAAGTAAATAAGAGCCTTAGCCCTGGTCAAGTATTCGTTAAGATTGTTCAGCAAGAGCTGGAATCAGCCATGGGCGAATCTAACGAAAGTCTTAATTTGGCAGCCCAGCCTCCGGCAGTAGTAATGATGGCTGGTTTACAAGGTGCGGGTAAAACCACCTCTGTTGCTAAGCTAGCTAAATACCTTAAAGAGCGCGAAAAGAAAAAAGTAATGGTTGTGAGCGCCGATATTTATCGTCCCGCTGCGATTAAACAGCTAGAGACTCTAGCTACAGAAGTTGACGCTATTTTCTTCCCAAGTAACGAAAAGCAAAATCCGGTTGATATCGTTAACGGTGCTATCGCCGAAGCCAGAACTCAATTTGCGGACGTACTACTTGTAGATACCGCGGGTCGTTTACATGTTGATGAAGACATGATGGACGAAATTAAAGCGCTTCATCAGGCGGTTGAGCCAGTAGAAACCTTGTTTGTTGTAGATGCGATGACTGGTCAAGATGCGGCAAATACCGCTCAAGCCTTTAACGAAGCTCTGCCACTTACCGGCGTGATTTTAACTAAAACCGATGGTGACGCGCGCGGCGGTGCCGCTTTATCTATTCGTCACATTACTGGTAAGCCAATTAAATTTATGGGTGTGGGTGAGAAAACCGATGCTCTAGAACCTTTCCACCCAGACCGCATAGCCTCACGTATCTTAGGCATGGGCGACGTGCTTTCTCTTATCGAAGAGGTAGAGCGCAAAGTTGATAAAGACCAAGCGCAGAAGCTGGCTAAGAAAGTTCAAAAAGGTAAAGGCTTCGATTTAGAAGACTTCCGTGAGCAATTAGTGCAGATGAAAAGCATGGGCGGCATGATGGGCATGATGGATAAGTTGCCTGGCATGGGGCAAGTTCCCGACAGTGTTAAAGATCAAATGAATGATAAGCTTACTAACCAAATGGAAGCGATCATCAACTCTATGACGCCGGGCGAGCGCCAACGCCCCGATATTATTAAAGGCTCACGTAAGCGCCGTATTGCTGCTGGTTCTGGTACCCAGATCCAAGATGTGAACAAGCTGCTTAAGCAGTTCACTCAGATGCAAAAAATGATGAAGAAAATGTCCGGTAAAGGCGGCATGCGTAAAATGATGAGCCAAATGAAAGGCATGATGCCTCCAGGTGGTATGGGCGGATTTGGCGGCGGTCGCGGACCAGGACGTTTCTAAACACTTATTTAATGTAAAAAAGCCCAGCGATTTGCTGGGCTTTTTGCTATTAAAACGGTGCTAAAATGGCTTATTTAGTTTGCCGCCAGCCTAGCGGCATATTTTTTTAGAGGGGCTTAGCGTTGATATTTGAATTGAAAGAAGACCCTTCCCAAAAGGACATCGAAGCATTAAGGGCCGAATTGCTTAGTTTTAATCAAGTCTTTCTTGGAGATATTCAAGAGCAAACGGTGGCGTTATTTGTGTACGATGACAATAAGCAAAAGCTAGCTGGTATTACTGCCGAAATTTTGGGTGAGTGGCTGATGATAAAACTGCTTTGGGTTAGCGAGGTCTGTCGAAAGCAAAAGATAGCAAGTAGATTATTGGCTGAAATAGAAGACTATGCTATAAGCCGAGGCTGTTTACATGCCCACGTTGATACTTTTAGTTTTCAAGCAAAACCATTTTATGAGAAGCAGGGTTACCAATGCCAATTAACACTGGGTAATTACCCCGTCACAACAGCCATGCATATATTGACTAAACAATTAAAGTGACGAGGTCTTCAATATAAAGCCCAGCTTTTAGCTACTGGGCTTTTTGTGCACAACTCTTAGTAAAGTTCACTCATCAAGTGTTGTAGTTGTTTAAAATCTAATGATTTATCAGCATCTACACTGGCATCACTTGGCGATGGGTGAGCACAAAGTACAATACCATCGGCACCTAATAATTTGGCGGCTTTGGCCATAGGCGCCACTGCGCTTAGCTCGTCTACTGCTTCACCTGGGTTTACCACAATCGGTAGGTGGGTTCGTTGGCGCAACAAGCTAATCGCGCCTAAGTCCAAGGTGATTTTATTCTTGCCTTCAAGCGTTCTAACGCCTGCTTCACATAAAATTACCTGTTGGTTGCCCTGCGCCAAAATGTAGTCTGCGGCATGCAACCACTCATCAATAGAGGCCATGTTGTTGCGCTCTAAAAGAATAGGGCGAGTAGACTTGCCCAGTTCTTTTAACAGGTTAAAGTTTTTCATGTGGCGCGAGCGAACGTGCAGTATGTCTGCTTTAGCCGCTAAAGTAACAACCTGATCAACCGAGCTTACTTCGGTCATTGTAGGAAGCTTGTACTTTTTACCCGCGGCGTTTAAATAACTTAGGCCTTCTTCACCTAAACCTTGGAAGCTATAAGGTGAACTGCGTGGTTTAAAGCAACCTGCGGCAAGTACTGCTGCACCACTTTCTTTGGCCGCTCCTGCACAGTTTATGATTTGTTGTTCAGACTCTACTGCACTGGGGCCAGCAAAGGTAACAAAGCCACCATCACCAATTTTAACATCGCCAACACGTACTACCGTAGCACTAGCCTTGTGTGAACGGCTAGAGAGCGCACCATCTTCTTGTACGGTGCTAATTAAGCTTGGTTCGCCACCTTTATTTTTGTCTTTGTTGGCTAAGGCTTCTAGTGGAATAAGCGTAGGGTCAACATTTTCACTTGGGTAGCAGCCAAGCACCTTAATATAGCGGGTAAGGCGCGTTAGCTCTGCCAGTGCCGATTGCATTTGACTAGACTTAACATTGGCGGATACATCCACATAAAACATTTCTTCCCAAGGATTGCCTTGTACTGGGCGAGACTCCAGTTTGCTCATGTTTATATCGTGCTCGCGCAATACCAACAGCGCTTCTACCAACGAACCTGCTTGCTGTGCTGTTGACATAATAAAAGTCGTTCTCGCTGGCACTTGCTCAGCAACTTCAACCGGTTTGCGAGAAACAACAATGAAGCGAGTGTAGTTTTGTTGTTGATTGGCAATATCGGTTTTCAAGGCTTGCAAACCATACATTTCACCGCCCACTTTGCTGCCAATAGCACCAACGGTTAAATCGTCGCCTCCGGCAACCACTTCCATTGCTTTGGAAGAGCTATCTACAAAATCTACTCGGGTATTAGCTAAAGTACGCAAATAAAGGCAGCACTGAGCATAAGGTTGAGGGTGAGCATACAAGGTAGTAATTTGCTCTAGTTTGGCTTTTGGATGAGCCAAAATACAGTGGTCAATAGGTATTGATAGTTCACCAACAATCGACAAACTGGTGTGCTGCAATACATCGTATACCTCATTAATACTGCCAGAACTGGTGTTTTCTATAGGCAACATGCCGTAGTCAGCTTGACCAGATTCCACGGTATCAACAATGTCTTGGAATGCACTGCAGCCAAATTCAACAATTTGCTTTTTATAACGCGAGAAGTATTGATGAGTTGCAATATTACTGTAAGAGCCTTTGTTACCTAAAAATGCCACTCTTACCGCTTGCGCATGAATATCTGGATTGGTGATACCTTGCAGAAATGCTTGTTGCGATAACACCGAGTCTTCGATGATGGTGTGATAAAGCTGAGTCACATAGTGGGCGTCTAAGCCTAATTCTCTGCCTTTATTTATTAGTTTAACCAGCAGTAACTGTTCACGTTCTTGGTCGCGAATCGCTTTGGGGTTTTCTATTTTACTTTTTGCTACTTCAACACTGAGTTGGCGACGCTCAGTCAGCAGTGTTAATAATGATTGGTCGAGCGCTGTTATTTTTGTTCGGATCTGCTCTAAGTCTGCCATCTGTTGTATTCCCTGTTAACAAAAAAGCCTCCTAAGAAGGAGGCTTTATGGATTCTGTGTGTTTTCGTTTTTACACCAATTCCGTCCGCCTCCCTAAAAGGGTGGAGTAAAAAAGAAACCAAACAAAAATCGGGTGTTGAATATTTTCATGACGTCAGACTAAAAAGCAATCAGGGGAAAGTCAAGTAATACCAAGCGATTAGTTGCTTGGTATTACTCTTTATTTAGCCTTTATGCGGCTTGTTCATCCTCGGAGCTAGGCTCGCCGTCGTCTACTTCACTCGGCGAACGTAAGAAATCTTTTCCAGAGCGGCTAGCGCGGTGCGCATTAGGCTTATCTTGGAAGCGGTGTAACTGGCGTTCAAGTTTTTGCCCTAAATTGTTAATGGCAACGCTCAGGTCTTGATGTTCATCGCTGGCAAACAGTTGTCCGTTTGGCAGATTGATCTTCGCTTCTACTTTTACCTTTTTATTGTCGGTGGTGATAATCACTTTTGGTGATATGAGCGGAATTTGGTTTTTTTCCAGTTTCTTAAAGCGCGCGGCAATGTGCTCGCGAATGGTTGGGGTAATAGAAATTGTCTTGCTGGTAATATCAATAATCATAAGCCTCCCAAAGACTATCTAGTAATTATTTCAACTCCAGAATACGACTTTCATAAATAAAAAACCAGATCTAGATCACTATTTCTTAAGGGTTAAATTGGCTGAGCTTGTGAATGTGATTGCTTAGCGAAAAGTACTATAAATTACCGAAAATCGCTTGAATGTTATGGCGAACTTGGGCACATTGGAGTGAATAACAAGCGCTTGGTGTTAGCAATTAGTTTTTAATTAGTCATAAGCCAAAGGATGCCTTGCTTCATTGTTGACCACTATGGACAATATTCAACCTACAATCAGCGTTGTGAATTCCCCCGCGTCGTCTTCTGAAACCTCCACTGCACTTACCGAGCTCGCGCTTGCCTTAGCTGCTAAGCCTAGCGAAGGCTTTTTTGATGAGCTCATTAGCAGATTGGCGCTGCAAGTTGGTGCTTGTGAAGGCTATATTGCTCACTTCGATTCTCGAACCCCCAGCCTTCCTTGTATTCGCTATTGGCGAGAAGGCCAGTTTATTGGTGGAAAGCTAAGCCCTGCCTCAGCTAACCTGCTGGCTGAAATACGCGCTAGGCGGGTTGTAAATATTGATAATCTGCAACAAGCCTATCCTGATTATGCGAGCACCCAACCTGAGATCCAGCAACCGTTACAAGGTTTCTGGGCACAGCAAATAGTTCAGCAACAGCGGGTAATTGGCTATATTGCGTTTAGTTTTAGTCAGGCAAAGTTTGATCATGCTCTGCTCGAACAACTGTTAGCCCCATTCTTTGAACGTTTAAGTAGCGAATTTGAGGTTCAACAACAACGAGAAGCCTTGAGCCTGTCGGCGATCGCCTTTGAGAGTAATGAAGGGCTTATTATTACCGACGTAAATTATCGCATCGTTAAAGTTAATAAGGCGTTTAGCCAAATTACCGGTTATCAACAACATGAAGTACTGGGACAAGAACTCACAGAAGTGCTGGGCAATCCAAGCCCAGTATTTATTGAAGAAGTAGATGGCACGGTTAGGCGTAAAGGCGAGGTAGAGCGCCAGCGTAAAAACGGCCAACGTTACACACAGCAAGAAACCATCACTGCTGTTCACAATGATTTAGACTCGTTGACCCATTATGTAGTGTGTCTACAAGACATATCGGCAAACAAAGCCACAGAGCAGCAAATTCAACATTTGGCTTATTTTGATGAGCTTACTGGTTTGCCCAATCGTCGAAAGCTGCGTGAAGAACTTAGCCTTTGCTTTTCACGTGCTAAAAAGCAGCATGCCATTGGCGCTTTGCTGTTTATCGACTTAGATCATTTTAAAAACATTAATGACTCATTAGGGCATGCTGCAGGCGACTGGGTATTGCAGCAGGTAGCTAAGCGTTTGCAAGAGCTTATTCGTGAAGGAGACGTGCTGGCTCGCTTAGGTGGTGATGAGTTTGTTTTGCTGCTGGCCGATTTAGGAGAAAGCCCTCCACACGCCGAGCAACAAGCCAATATTGTAGGTAAACGCTTAATCCAAACTATTTCCTCTCCTTATCCCTTTGATGGTCAGTCGCTGCATATTGGTGCCAGCGTAGGCATAACCTTGTTCCCTGGTAAGGGGCAAACCGCTGAAGACTTATTGAAGCAGGCTGATACAGCGATGTATCAAGCAAAGTCAGCCGGCCGACGTACCGTTATCTTTTTTGATGATGGTATGCAAAAACAGGCCGATAAACGTTTAAAGCTACATAACGCATTACGTGGAGCCTTGGCCAACGACGAGTTGCTGCTTTATTACCAGCCGCAGCATATGGTATCTACTGGCGAGTTAGTCGGCGCAGAGGCCTTAGTGCGCTGGCAACCTGAAGGTAAAGGCTTGGTTTCACCCACCGAGTTTATTCCTATTGCCGAAGAGTCAGACTTGATCATTGATATTGGTATGTGGGTATTAGAGCAAAGCTGTAAACACATGGCGCATTGGCAGCAAAAGGGTTTACTGTTGCCAGAACTATCTGTGAATGTTAGTGCTAAGCAGTTTCATCATCCTGAATTTGTCGACCGAGTAGAAGAGCTCATGACGCGCTACAGCATTGATGGCGCGATGCTTAATTTAGAAATTACTGAATCGGTGGTGCTAGGCCACGCAGAAGACACTATCCGAAAAATGGAGCAGCTAAAGGAAATGGGGCTGCGTTTTTCCATTGATGACTTTGGTGCCGGGTACTCGTCTTTAAGTTATTTGAAGCGCTTGCCAGTGGATGAACTAAAAATCGACCGCTCGTTTATTCGTGATATTCCACGTGATAGCCGAGACATGGCCATTGTTGATGCAGTATTGGCGATGGCCAACCATTTAGGCTTTACTGTTACCGCTGAAGGCGTTGAAACGCGTCAGCAATTAGCCTTTCTTAAACAGCAAGGGTGTACCTTCTATCAAGGTTATTTATCCAGCAAAGCGATTACTGCTAAAGCCTTGGAGAGATATATTCAGCGTTTTCAGAGCAAATTTGGCTAATAGCCCTTTATCTTTTGCTTTCGAGTCGGTTATAACTAGAGCTAGATATTAGTTAAGTCGATGATTCGACTCACTCAATAAGGAACCGCGTATCATGAAATGGCTGTTATCGGCTTTTGCACTTTTGGTTTTAAACGTAGCTCATGCCGAAGATTTTGTTCGCTCCCACGCCCTAGTGATGCACGGTGAACCTGCCTTAGCTGCAGATTTTAGCCACCTTCCTTATGTGAATGTTAATGCGCCCAAGCAGGGTAGTGTGACCCATGAAGCACAAGGCACTTTCGATACTTTTAACCCCTTCATCGTTAAAGGCAATTCTGCCGCAGGTGTTGGTCAAATATACGACACTTTGTTAACCAGCAATGATGATGAAGCATTCGCTCAATACGGTTTGCTGGCCGAGAGTATTGATTTACCAGAAGATCGATCTTGGGTTCGTTTTAATCTTCGCCCAGAAGCACGCTTTCATGATGGCAAACCTGTCACTGCAGAAGATGTTGTATTCACCTTTAATTTATTGATAGAAAAAGGCGCGCCATTCTACCGCGCTTATTACGGCAGCATTAAAGAGGTAAAAGCCGAGTCAGCATCGAGTGTGCGTTTTACCTTTGCCGATGGCACCAATCGCGAGTTACCTCTAATCTTGGGTCAACTGCCGATTTTGCCTAAGCACTTTTGGCAAAATCATGACTTTTCTAAAGCCGATTTAACCATCCCGCTTGGTTCTGGCCCATATGAATTGGGTGAGTTTGATACTGGCCGTTCAGTGAGTTATCAGTTGGTTAAAGATTATTGGGCTAAGGATTTACCGATTAATCGCGGGCGTCATAATTTTGCTGAGATTAAATATGAGTACTACCGAGATTCGTCAGTGGCGCTAGAAGCTTTTAAATCGGGCCGAATTGATTACCGCATCGAAACCAGTGCTAAAGATTGGGCTACCGCATATACCGGCCCAATGTTTGATAGCGGCAAAGTACATACCGATACCTTGAGTAACGAAAATCCTCAAGGCATGCAGGGCTTTGTATTTAACACCCGTCGTGATTTGTTTAAGCAAACTGAAGTGCGCAAAGCGATTGGTTTATTGTTTGATTTTGAATGGACTAACGAGCAACTTTTTTACGGGGCATACAAACGCACGAACAGCTATTTTGCTGCTTCAGAGTTAGCATCTACGGGCTTACCAGAAGGTGGTGAGTTGGCGTTGTTAGAGCCTTTTAAAAAACAACTACCGTCAGAGGTATTCACTAAAGAATTTACTTTAGAGAAAACCCGTGGCGACGGTAATATTCGTCCGCAAATGCGTGAAGCTTTAGCGCTGCTAAAAGAGGCGGGTTGGAGTTTAAACAAAGGCAAGCTGCTAGATGCCAATAGCAAGCAAATGCACATTGAGTTTTTGCTATACCAAAAGAGTTTTGAGCGCATCGTATTACCTTACACGCGCAACCTACAAAAAATTGGCATTAGCACCGAAGTTCGCGTAGTTGATGTATCTCAGTATGTGAATCGCGTGCAGAACTTTGATTTTGATATGGTGGTTGGCAGTTTTGGTCAGTCGTCATCTCCGGGTAATGAACAGCGTGACTTTTGGGGAAGTAAAGCGGCTGAGCATACTGGGTCTCGCAATATCATTGGTGTAAATAGCCCGGTTATCGACTCGTTGATTGAAGCGGTAATTGCTGCCGAGGATCGTCAGGCCTTGATTGATGCAACCCGTGCCTTAGACCGAGTATTATTGTGGTCGTACTACGTAGTGCCGCAATGGCACTTAAATGCTTGGCGAGTGGCCTATTGGGATAAACTTAAACGACCTGAGCGTAACCCTAAATATGCGCTGGGTTTAGATAGCTGGTGGGTTGAATAGTTACCCAATGACTAGCTACATTCTTCGACGTTTATTATTGATGATCCCCACTTTGCTGGGGATCATGACTCTTAATTTCATTATTATTCAATCTGCGCCGGGTGGGCCGGTTGAGCAAGCCATTGCTAAGATACAGGGCATTGATACCTCAGCTACCCGCCGCGTTGATTCTGGTGTAGATACAGAGATTATTCAATCTAATAATGGCGGGAACTCTAGCCAGTATCGCGGAGCACAAGGTCTACCACCTGAGCTGGTTGAAGAGCTAGAGCAATTGTATGGTTTTGATAAACCCTTACACGAGCGCTATTTTGAGATGCTAGGTAACTACCTTCGTTTCGATTTTGGTGACAGTTTTTATCGTGACAGCTCTGTCGTTGATTTAATTCTAGAAAAGATGCCGGTGTCTATTTCCTTGGGCTTATGGACCACTTTATTAGTCTACGGGATCTCCATTCCATTAGGCATCCGCAAAGCGGTGCAACACGGCAGCCGCTTTGATATTTGGAGTTCAACAGCGGTTACCATTGGTTTTGCCATTCCCAATTTCTTATTTGCGATTATGCTGATTGTGCTTTTTGCTGGTGGTAGTTATTGGGATTGGTTCCCGTTGCGCGGTTTAACGTCTAGTAACTGGGACGAACTAAGCTTGCTAGGAAAAGTGGGTGATTACTTTTGGCACCTCACGCTACCTGTGACAGCCATGGTAATTAGTAGTTTTGCTACCTTAACGATGCTGACTAAAAACTCTTTTTTGGACGAGATTAATAAGCAATATGTGCTTACCGCTAGGGCTAAGGGCTTAACTGAAAATCGGGTACTTTACGGCCATGTTTTTCGTAATGCGATGTTACTGGTTATCTCGAGTTTACCTGCAACCTTAATCAGTATTTTCTTAACTGGCTCATTTATGATCGAAGTTATTTTCTCTCTCGATGGCTTGGGTTTACTGGGCTTTGAGGCGGTGGTTAATCGTGATTACCCCGTGGTGTTTGGTACCTTGTATATGTCAACGTTAATTGGTTTAGTTCTTAAGCTAATAAGTGATATTACCTATACCATGATTGACCCTCGAATTAACTTTGAGGGGAGGCAGTAGCATGGGAGTTGTCGCTCAATGGAAGCGCGCCAAAGCCAGCCCTCTAAATCAGCGTCGTTGGTTGCAGTTTAAAGCTAATCGTCGTGGCTACTGGAGTTTTTGGCTATTTATATTGCTGTTTTTCACTAGCTTATTTGCTGAATTTATTGCTAATGATAAACCCGTGTTAATTCGCTACCAGCAGCAATGGATGATGCCGGTAGTGAGTGAATACACTGAGCTAGATTTTGGGGGAGACTTCGATTTAGCGGCTGATTATTCGGACCCCTACATTCAAGAGCTGATTACAGAGCAAGGTGGTTGGATGTTGTGGCCACCGGTGCGTTTTTCTTACGGAACCATAAATTACAATCTTAATGTGCCATCGCCTTCTCCGCCTACTGGTGTTAACTGGTTAGGTACCGATGACCAAGGCCGAGATGTTTTTTCGCGTTTATTATATGGCTTTCGTTTGTCGGTATTGTTTGCTTTAGTTCTGGCGATTAGCAGTTCGGTGATTGGTGTAGCGGTAGGTGCTATGCAAGGCTACTTTGGCGGCCGTGTGGATTTGTTTGGTCAGCGCTTCATTGAGATTTGGTCGGGCATGCCGCAAATGTTTTTGCTGATTATTTTATCCAGTTTGGTACAGCCAAACTTTTGGTGGCTACTCGGCATTTTGCTGCTATTCAGTTGGATGAGTTTGGTTGATGTAGTACGTGCCGAGTTTTTGCGAGGCCGTAATTTAGAGTATGTAAAAGCGGCTCGTGCCTTAGGGGTAGGCGACAGAGCGATAATGGCACGACATATACTGCCCAATGCGATGATTGCTACGTTAACCTTTATGCCGTTTATCTTTATTGGTGGGCTTACCGCGCTAACTGGTTTGGATTATCTAGGCTTTGGTTTGCCGCCGGGCTCGCCTTCGTTAGGTGAAATGGTGGCGCAAGGAAAGAACAATCTGCAAGCGCCTTGGTTAGGGATAACTGCATTCTTTTCCATGTCGATTATCTTAGTGTTGTTGGTATTTATTGGTGAAGCAGCTCGTGATGCTTTCGACCCTAGAAAACGAGTGTAGGTAGCTGACAATGAACAAGTTATTAGAAGTAAAACAGCTATCTGTTTGTTTTGGTTTGCCAGAGCCGGTAGTAAAGCAAGTTAGTTTTGATGTCTATGCTGGTGAGATCTTAGCCTTGGTGGGGGAGAGTGGTTCCGGGAAATCGGTGACTGCGCTGTCGGTATTGTCTTTGCTGGGCGATAAAGCCGAGGTTAAGGGCGAGATTTTGCTGCAGCAGAAGTCGGTGCTAAACCAACCTAAAAAACTGCTGCAGGCCTTACGTGGCGACCAAATCGCAATGATATTCCAAGAGCCTCTTACCTCGCTTAATCCTCTTCATAGTGTTGAAAAACAAATAAGCGAAGTATTGTGTGTACACCGAGGCATGCATAAACAACAGGCACGCGAAAGGGTGTTAGAGTTATTGAATCTGGTGGGCATTGTTGAGCCAGAAAAACGCTTGAATAGCTTTCCTCATGAGCTTTCTGGTGGGCAAAGGCAACGGGTAATGATTGCTATGGCCTTAGCCACTGAGCCAAAGCTACTTATTGCCGACGAGCCCACCACTGCCTTAGATGTCACAATTCAACTGCAAATTTTGGAGCTTTTGAAAGAGTTACAACAAAAACTAGGCATGGCAATTTTGCTTATTACTCACGATTTAAATGTTGTGCGTAACTATGCCGACCGAGTCGCAGTAATGAAGGCTGGTGAGTTGGTAGAGTTAAACGCTTGCCAGCAACTATTTGCCGCTCCGCAACATGCGTATACAAAGGTATTGTTAGATTCTGAACCCGTGCGTGAGCAGCTTCCAGCAGCTAAACAAGAGCTGTTACTTGAAGCCAGTAAGCTAAAAGTATGGTTTCCGATTAAGCGCGGCTTTTTGCAGCGTACGGTTGATCATATAAAGGCGGTTAACAGCATCGACTTTCATCTAAAACGCGGTGAAACACTGGGGATTGTAGGTGAAAGTGGCTCAGGTAAGAGTACCTTGGCCCAAGCGGTACTAAGGCTAATTGATAGCGAAGGTGAAATTGCGTTTAAGCGTGAGTTTATTCATGACTATGGGGTAAAACAGATGCGACCGCTGCGTCGTTTTATGCAAATTGTGTTTCAAGATCCCTTCTCAAGTTTAAGTCCTCGTATGTCGGTGCTACAGATTATTGGCGAAGGTTTAAGTTTGCACTTTTCGCTTAACGAGCAGCAGCTTAAGCAACGCGTTTCTGAAGCTTTGCAAGATGTTGGCCTAGAGCCCGAAACTATGCATCGTTATCCACACGAATTCTCAGGCGGGCAACGTCAGCGGATTTCATTAGCGCGAGCATTGGTATTGAAGCCTGAAGTGCTCATTTTAGACGAGCCTACATCAGCTTTAGACAGTACGGTACAAAAGCAGTTACTGGAGTTGCTTAAAAAACTTCAAGTAAAATATAACCTTAGCTATCTGTTCATTAGCCACGATTTAGCGGTTATTCGCGCCTTGTGTCATCGGGTGATGGTGATGCAACACGGGCAGTTGGTGGAGCAGGGCGAAACCGAGCAAATTTTTTCTGATGCAAAGCAAGATTATACTCGCCGATTAATCAATGCTGCGTTAATCTAAATATCAGTAGTTTCTTTTAATAGGGCGCCATTAGTAATGCTCAAGCGGTTTTGGCGAGTACTGGTTTGTTTGGTGTGTGGCAGCTTGGGCATGGCTCATGCTGCAGAGTTAAGCCCCCAACAGCAGTCTTATAAAGATATAAGAAAACTGCAACGTGCCGATAAATGGGCGCAGGCAGAAAAGTCTATTGAAAAGCTTGGCGCTTACCCCTTGGTGGATCATTTGCAGTACTACCAGTTGCGTGGTCAATTGCGTAAGGCTTCACGTCAGCAAGTAGAACAGTTTATTTTAGACAATCCTCAATCTTACTTAAGCAATGCTTTGCAGCGCCGCTTTTTGTTGGAATTAGCGAGGCGTAAACAGTGGCAAAGTTACCTGGAGTTTTATCCAAAGCTACCCAATAGTATTGATTTGCAGTGCCACCACTATTTCGCTCAACTTAAAGTGGGCGATGCTAGTCAAGCTTGGCAAGGCGCCGAGAAACTATGGGTACATGGGCGTTCTCGCCCCAAAGCCTGCGACCCCTTATTTGACAGTTGGCAGAAAGCTGGAAATATTAGCGACCAACTACGTTGGCAACGAATGCTGTTGAGTTTTCAAGCCAGTAAGCCCGGTTTAATGAAATATGTTGCTAAGTCCTTATCTGATTCTAAAAAAGCTGATGCCAAGTTATTAGCGGATGCTTATGTTAAGCCTATGGCGGTGCTAAGTTCCGGTAAGTTAAAATTAAACCAATCTAGCCGCCATCAAGAAGTCGCTTTACTAGCAATTAAGCGTTTAGCTCGCTCAGACTTAGAGTCAGCCGTTGAGCATATTGAGCGTTGGTCGAAAGTACTGGCTAAATCAGACGCCTTATACCTTAATGTTGAACGCTATCTGATCCGCAAAGTGATTAGTGACAAAAGCCCAGAGCTATTGAAATGGTCAGATCGGCAGTTACGCCTTAATCCTGATACAGCGACAATTGAACGTCGAATTCGCCTAGCTATAGCAGAGCAGCAATGGGACCAAATAGGCTTGTGGATTGCCCGTCTTCCTGAAGCAAAGCAAAAGCAAGAGCGCTGGACCTACTGGCAAGCTCGTTCATTGGTGGCTTTAGGGCAGAAAGAACGCGCGCAACCTACCTTAGAGCTGCTGGCTAAAGAAAGAAGCTATCATGGCTTTTTATCTGCGCAGTTTTTGCAGCAACCTTATCAACTGGGAGAGCAGCGTCATATCACTAGCGACGATACTCTGAAACAGCTCAACCAACATCCAGTGGTGCTTAAAGTCACTGAACTACTTGCCTTAGGCGAGTATTACTCTGCCCGAACCGAGTGGGATACCTTGTTACGTCGTTCAAGTTTATTGCGGCAGCTTGATTTAGGTGTATTAGCCCTAAACAATGATTGGCAAGATTTGGCGGTTCAAGCCTCTATTGTTGCAAAGCAGTGGGATCAGTTGGAAATGCGTTTCCCTCTAAGCTTTGCTAAAGAGTTTGAGTACTTTGCTAATAAACGACAGGTTGAGGCAAGCCTACTTTATGCAGTAGCTCGTCAAGAGAGTGCTATGTATCCCTTGGCTCAAAGCTCGGTAGGGGCGCGCGGTTTAATGCAGCTAATGCCAGCCACAGCCAAAGAAACCGCACGAAAAATCGGTTTCCGTTATCGCTCGCGAAGCCAATTGTTCGAACCCGAAGATAATATACGCTTAGGCAGTGCTTACTTCGATGGTTTACTTAATCGCTATCAAGGGAATCGAATTCTTGCCGCAGCTGCATACAACGCTGGGCCACACCGGGTGAATCGCTGGTTGAAGGAGCGTGGTGATGTGCCTGCCGACGTATGGGTCGAGTCTATTCCTTTTAAAGAAACCCGCCACTACGTACAAAGTGTGCTGGCTTATCAGGTGGTATACCAGTATCGGCGTAAGCAGCAACTTACGCCGTTTCTTACCCCAAACGAACTGGGCTACCAATACGGCAAATCTAAGGGCTAAGGCGGTCTATCTTCCAACCTTTGGCATCACTGGTATAGCGAAAGCGATCGTGTAGACGGTCGGCTTTTCCTTGCCAGAACTCAATCGTGTCGGGGATGACTCGATAACCACCCCAAAACTCTGGCAATGGCACCGTTTTGTCAGCAAACTGCTGTTTGTATTGCGTTACTTGTTGCTCTAGCACTTCGCGGTTTGCGATAACTTGGCTTTGATGGCTCGCCCAAGCGCCAATTTGACTACCTCGGCCCCGACTATGAAAGTATTCTTCTGACTCTTTAGGGCTAACGCGTTCCACGCGGCCTTCTATTCGTACTTGGCGCTGTAGGATATTCCAATGAAAAGTGAGGCAAGCAAGTGGGTGATTTTCTAACTCTTGGCCTTTTCTACTGCCATAATTGGTATAAAAAACAAAGCCCTGCTCGTTAAAGACTTTGAGTAACACTACTCTGGCTGAAGGGCGGCCATCGGGACCTACTGAAGAAATGGTCATAGATTCAGGCAATACAATGCCCGAGTTCTCTGCTTGTTTAAACCAATCGCCAAATAGCTCAAAAGGATCTTCATTTCCTTTTGGTTCTGGTGGGGAAAGCAGCACCCCTTGGCCTAAGGTTAGCGCGCAGCGTATTTTACTTAAGAGTGACATAATTGATTTGCTTAATTAATTGATGCAACAAACAAAATTTGCATAAAAGGGTGAAAATAGCATAACTGACTAAAGATCATAGTTTACACTCTGTAGCACGGTTTCACTATCAAGTTTTGCTTTGGCTTGATATAGTTTTGCCTTGTTCGAGTTTCAGGTTTAATTCTGCTTAGCAGACGAAAAGAGGGTAAGTAATTTGGCCACAATTAAAGACGTTTCTCAGTTGGCGAATGTATCTATTTCGACAGTATCCCGTGTTATTAACAATACTGCCCAGGTTGCCCCGGAGAAACGAGAGGCCGTACTCAGAGCGATGGAAGAACTGCATTATCGCCCTAACAGCTTTGCCCAGGCTTTAGTGAGCAAACGCTCAGATTGCATTGGCTTGATTGTTGGTGATTTAGGTGGTGGTCCATTCTTCGTGCAAATGATGAAAGGCATTGAAGAAGTTGTTGATGAGTCTGATAAATACACTATTGTGATGTCTGGTCACCATAGTGCAGAAAAAGAACGCCATGCCATCGATATTTTATTGCAACGCCAATGTGATGCAGTAATTGTTCACTCAATGGCATTAAGTGATGAAGAGCTACGTGAAGTGGCCGATTGTGATACGCCATTTATTTTCATTAACCGTTTAGTGCCTGGTTTTGAAAACCGTTGTGTGTATTTAGATAACCATGAAGGTTGTTATAAAGCGACGTCATTCTTGTTAGAAAAAGGCCATAAAGATATTGCGTTTATCACCACCGATGACTTGTCATTTGCTGATGGCGTCGAGCGTTTATCTGGCTATCGCCAAGCAATGGAAGAGAGCTCTGGTCTGCTTAACGAGCAATTAATTGCGCGTGCTTATCCCGACGAAGTAGGTGGCAGTCAAGCCGTTGATAAGTTGCTAGAGCGCGGCGTAGAGTTTAGCGCCATTGTGGGTTACAACGACTCTATGGTGGCAGGTGCATTATCAGCACTGCGTGACAAAGGTTATGATATTCCAGGGCAAATCTCTGTAGTGGGTTACGATGACAACCACTACGCGCGTTTTGTTCACCCTAAACTAACCACGGTTCGCTACCCAATTGAAGACATGGGCAAACGTGCTGCTCAGTTAGCGATTGACATTTTGGAGTCGAAAGACGACGAAATGGGACCAAATGTTATGGATCTAAAATTTCATCCAGAATTGATCGTTCGCGACTCCGCTAGCGATAAATCGTGATCCAATTCAAAAAATAATAATTAAGGCTGCTTGCAGCCTTTTTTATGACTTGTCTTGAAAAGGTTTTCTGGTATCGTTTTCACATCGAGTGCAACTGTTAGCCGCATTTGAAGATTGAGTTTGAGATGACTTAATTGAAACTTTCCCGCTGTATAGGGTTGTTTGAATTACTTAGCCTTTTCTAGGTATCAACAATTCTAAAAACTTGCTGTTACGACCTAATTTATTAGGTCGTTTTTTTTGTCTGCGTTTTGGCGAAGCTGATTTTTCAACCTTTCCATAACAGCCACTATTGAATGCTCCCTCTATTCGAAGATGCAAACAATTAATGCTGAACTCTCCCGTTTTTATAGCCAATTGGCTTACCGCCATATTTTTATTTTTAATAGTGAACAGCCACATAGCTAGATAGGTATACTATGCAAATCTAAGGCACAGAAGGAAGCCCAGTGATTAAGCGAATTAGTATTGTAGGTTGTGGTTGGTTAGGGATGCCGTTGGCAAAGTCATTGCTAGAGCAAGGCTATTATGTGCTTGGCTCTAAGCGACACACTGAAGAGCTGGCAGAGCTTAGGGCCGCAGGCATAGAAGCTTACCGCCTAGAACTAAACCCGCAGCTTGATTCAAACAACATTGACGCTTTACTGAATAGCGATTTGCTGATCATCAATATTCCACCTGGGCGTAAAACCAACACTGCTGAATTTCATATTGCGCAAATAAGTAATTTGCTCGCAGCCGCCAAACGCCAAGGGCTGAAAAAGGTGCTGTTTGTTTCGTCTACTTCTGTATATGGCCCTATGCAGGGCGTGGTGGATGAGTCTAGCCCACGGCTACCAGAGGCTACCTCCGGTAAGGCTTTAAAGCAGATTGAAGATGAGCTAATCAATGATGCTGATTTTGATGCTTCGATATTGCGTTTTTCAGGTTTAGTGGGCGGGCAACGTAAACCAGGACGTTTTCTCTCGGGTAAAACGGTGAGTGGCCCTAGTAGCCCGATTAATATTATCCATCGCAGCGATTGTATTGAGATCATCAGCCAAATTATTAAGCGCGATTGTTGGGGAGAGACCTTTAATGCCAGCGCAGATCTTCATCCCACTAAGCAAACTTTCTACCAACTAGCAGCAGAGCAGTTAGGCTTAGCGGCTCCCAACTTTGTTGATGGAACAGCAAGTAACAAGGTTATTGCCAATAACAAACTTAAAGCCAGCCTAAATTTTCAATTTACCTATCCTGACCCTATGGCATGGTTGCAGGACAATATCGAAGAGGCAGAATAATGAGCGATTTTAGAAGTGATACTGTAACCCAGCCTAGCCAAGCGATGCGCCAGTTAATGAGTGCTGCTCCAGTAGGTGACGATGTTTATGGGGATGACCCAACAGTAAATCATCTGCAAAGCTATGCTGCAGAGCGCATGGGCAAACAAGCTGCGTTATTTTGTAGTTCTGGTACTCAGGCCAATTTACTGGCGATAATGGCCCATTGCCAACGTGGAGATGAGTATATTTGTGGGCAAAATGCTCACAACTATAAATACGAAGGAGGCGGTGCGGCAGTACTTGGCAGCGTTCAGCCTCAGCCTATTGAAAACGAAGGCGATGGCAGCCTTAATTTAGATAAAGTAAAAGCCGCTATTAAATCCGATGATTTCCACTTTGCTAAAAGTCGTTTGTTATCGCTGGAAAACACCATTGGTGGAAAAGTATTGCCAATGGATTATTTAGCTACGCTACGTCCTTTTGTTGAGCAAAATAACCTGGCTTTGCATTTGGATGGCGCACGCATTTTTAATGCGATAGTTAAAAGCGGTGAAGATGAACGAAAACTTGTTGACCCTTTCGACAGTTTTACAATTTGTTTATCTAAAGGACTTGGCGCACCCATTGGCTCTTTATTGCTGGGCAGCGAAGAGCTTATTGCTCGAGCAACTCGATTAAGAAAAATGTTGGGTGGCGGGATGCGTCAAGCGGGTATTATTGCAGCTGCTGGACAATATGTTTTAGAAAACAATGTACAGCGTTTAGCCGATGACCATAGCAACGCTCTTTATCTAGCCGAGCAACTTGCAACTATTGAGGAGCTAAGTTGTGAGCCAAGCCTTGTGCAAACTAATATTGTATATGCCACTTGTCTAAAGCAGCAGTCTAGCGCTTTGGCCGCTGCATTAGCTGAACAAGGGATTTTGATGACCGCTGGCACGCCAATGCGATTTGTTACCCATTTAAATGTGAACAAACAAGATATAGATACTCTGATAACCGCAATTAAACAGTTTTACGCAGGACAATAAGGGCCCCAATGCTATGAAAATTGAAATGCTGAGTACTGGTGACGAAGTATTACAAGGTGATATCGCCGATACCAATGCTGCTTGGTGTGGCCAAGAGTTAAATGAGCTCGGTTTAAGCTTTAGTCGTCGCCAAACGGTGGCAGATAACATGAATGATATTGTTGATGCGTTGCAGCAAGCGGCTGAGCGCAGCGACTGGGTATTAGTTAATGGTGGCTTAGGTCCAACCAGCGATGACTTGAGCGCTGAAGCCGCAGCGCGGTTAACCGCTTGTGAGCTTGAGCTTAACCAAGATTGGCTAAAGCAGCTTGAAGCTTGGTATGTGGCACAAAACACTAAAATGCCTGAAAGTAATATCAAGCAAGCCATGTTACCCAAGGGCGCAGTGTTAGTGGATAACCCTATAGGCACAGCATGTGGCTTTATAGTGGAACATGCTGGGGCAAAACTTATCTTTACCCCGGGCGTGCCTAGCGAGTTTAAGCGAATGCTCAAAGAACAGTGGTTTCCACAGCTAATCGCCGCGGCACCCAATGCGCAAGCCAAGGTTAAGCGCTTTTATACCTTTGGTTTGTCTGAGTCTTCACTTAGTGATCGCTTTAACGATTTAGCGCTACCAGAAGGTGTTCATCTGGGGTATCGCTCAGCGCGTCCAAGTATTGAAGTTAAGCTGTTTTATCCGCGAGAGGCTCCTCAATATGAGCAATTAAGCCAAGTCGTTCGCAACGAGTTAGCCGACCATGTATTTACCGAAGATCAAGGCAATTGGGCCTTGTACCTGCAACAGTTGATGAAAGCGCAGGGCAAAAAGCTGGCCTTAGCTGAATCTTGCACTGGCGGGATGTTAGCTGCAGAGCTGATTGCGGTTGCGGGAAGCTCTGCCTACTTAGATCGCGGCTTTGTTACTTACAGTAATCAGGCAAAGCAGCAAAGCATTGGGGTGCCAGCAGCAACTATTGAGCAATATGGCGCAGTATCAATTGAAACCAGCCAAGCAATGGCTCTAGGCGCACTTAAACATAGCGAGGCAGATATTGCTTTGTCGGTCACTGGCATAGCAGGGCCAAGTGGCGGTAGTGAGGAAAAGCCGGTAGGTACCGTTTGTTTTACCTTAGCAGAAGGCGATAAATGTATTAGTCAGCAACTATTACTTAGTAATCGAAGTCGCTCGGTAGTACGTATTATGTCTACCGCCGTTGCTATGGATATGTTGCGTCGGTACTTAACCGGCTCGCCAGTATTAGGTGAGTATCAGCACTTAAAACGCATTGATAGTGCCGATAGAATCCTGTAGCTGAATTAGTTTAACAGCGGCGAGTTTCACGAAATTTATTTGGCACTAGTGTGGTCTGTTATAAAAAGGAGATGCTATGTGGTTGAAATTTAAACGTGATTGGGAAGAGCCCGAGTCGGCTGTTACCCCTGAAGCGCTGTTTAAGCAGCGCCGCAATATTATCAAAGGTTTTGGCGTTGCAGGAGCTGCTAGTTTGCTTCCAGCTACGGGGCAGGCTGCCTCTTGGTTTGGTGGTGACGACGAAGAGCCAGCAGCAATAGTGCGGCGCGCTCTCAATAAAACCGATATTCCCCCTTTGCATAACGATGCCTTAACGCCAGAGGCAAAAGCCATTAGCCATAATAATTTTTATGAGTTTGGCACTGCAAAAGATGACCCCGTTAAGAACAGCCGCCAGTTTAATCCTAACCCTTGGTCTTTCACCATCGATGGTTTGGTGGAAAAACCACTGACCTTAGATTTAGATGACGTAATGGCTAAAATGGCTTTAGAGCAACGTATTTACCGTTTACGTTGTGTAGAAGCTTGGTCGATGGTTATTCCTTGGGTAGGCTTTTCTTTGAGTGATTTGCTCAAACAAGTTAAACCTTTGTCATCGGCGCGTTATGTTGCTTTTGAAACGCTGTACGATCCAGAACAAATGCCAGGTCAGAAGAGCCGGTTTGTAGGTGGCGGCATTAATTATCCCTATGTAGAAGGCTTGCGTTTAGATGAAGCGATGAACCCTTTAAGCTTTATGGCAGTAGGCATGTATGGCAAAACCTTACCTGCGCAAAACGGTGCGCCATTGCGCTTAGTTCTGCCTTGGAAGTACGGGTTTAAGAGCATTAAGTCGATAGTGCGAATTCGCTTTACCGATGTAGAGCCGCCCACCACTTGGAATATCCTTTCACCCCATGAGTATGGCTTTAATGCCAATGTAAATCCCAAGGTCGACCATCCTCGATGGAGCCAAGCGTCTGAACGTAGAATTGATGACGCGGGTTTATTGGGACGCAAGCGTATCGATACCGAAATGTTCAATGGTTATGGTGAGCAGGTTGCCCACTTATACAAAAACATGGATTTAACCCGCTACTTCTAATGGTGATTAGGTGAGTAAAGCTATAAACAAAACGCTTGCCAGCTATCGTTGGCAACTAAAAGGCCTATTGCACCTGCTGTTATTATGCCCGTTGTTTTATTGTGTTTTAGCGGTCGTTAATGGCTGGTGGGGAGGAGACCCCGTTCAGGCTATTATTCATTACCTAGCGAACAGTGCATTAAACATTTTGCTCATTACGCTGTGTTTAGCGCCTGTGTCACGCAAGTTTAAATTGCCTAGCTTATTAGGCTATCGGCGCTTAATTGGGCTTTATGTGTTCGTTTATGCACTGTTGCATTTAGCGGCTTACTTGGTGATTGATTTAGGTTTAGATTGGCAGCTATTTTGGCAGGAGAATATCCAACGACCTTACATTTGGTTGGGCATGGTTGCCTTTGTGGTATTGCTAGCAATGAGCATTACTTCGCTTAAAGCCTTACAACAAAAACTAGGGCGTCGTTGGTTGCAATTGCATGGCTTAGTTTATCCTATAACCTTGCTTGTTCTGGTTCACTTTTGGTGGTCATTAAAGTCGGGGTGGTTAGAACCGGTGCTTTATTTAGTGGTGGTTGCTGGCTTGTTTTCACTGCGAAAGCTGCAAATTCAGCGTTGGTTGAGTAGTTTTAATAATACCAGTCACTCTAAGTAAGTGAGCAGAAATAAGGCAGTTATCGAGTATTTTGACCAGATAGGATGAACAGATACTTAGTACGATTGGTATAAATAGCTACTTTGGAGTAGGGGCCTTCCACAGTGCGTAGTTGTTTTTGCCATTATGTTTAACTTGGTACATGGCTTGGTCTGCGCGATGGAGAATTTGGTTAAATTCTTCGTTGTGACGGTGAAAGCTGCACATACCTATGCTTAGGCTCACCGAAACTTCAATATGATTAAAACTATGAGTTTGGTTGAAACTATCGAGCAATGTTCTAGCCTGTTGCTCTAGCTGCTCGGTATCACTAAAGGGCAGCAGTATGGCAAACTCATCGCCGCCAATGCGCCCTGCCTTTGCTTTTTCAGGACAGCTATCTTGGATACGTTTAGCACAAGCTTTTAGTATGTGATCGCCCGCAGTATGGCCATACTGGTCGTTAATTGGCTTGAATTGATCTAAATCGACAAATATTAAGGTGCCGCCGTTGGCATCTATGGTTTGGCAAAATCGGTTGAACTCCGTTTCAAATGCATGGCGGTTTAGTAAACCCGTTAGGGTGTCATGGTGGGCCAACTTAGATAAGCGGTGTTGGTCTACGCGCAGTTGAGTGACATCGATATGCGTGCCAATCACTCGAAGTGGGTTATTGTCGTGATCATACTCTTGAATGGTGCCGCGGTCTTTAATCCAGCGAGTACTACCATCTTGATGCACCATGCGATATTCAATATTGTATTCATTACTATGCCCGTGGATCATTGACTCAAAAGCATTAATAGCTAGCTCTTTGTCTTCGGGGTGAAGGTTAGATTTCCAATTTTCGTAGAGTGCTTCTTGCTCAGAAGCTGAAATGCCACAAATTTTTCCGTATTCACAATTGTAAAGACTAAGCCTACCACTAGGAATATCCTGCTCCCAAAGCACAAGTCCGCTGTCGTTTAGGGCAATATTAAGAAGGTTTTTAGTGTCATCGAGTTGGGATTGTAGATGCCGATTTTGCTCGCGCAGTTCGGCGATAATCTTGTCGCTTTCATCCATTAATGCGGCTTCACAATGTGTTTACAATTGTAAGCAGTTTATCAAATTTTACTCTCGCTTTCCTATAATTATTTGACTCTCTGGTCAAATCTAATGGGCGATACAGTTTTTTATTCCGTATCGCCAAGTTTACAAGTTGTTATTTAAGGCCTTAATTCTTACCAAGAACCAGTGCTTGGCATAGATGCCCAAGGCTCTTGTGGAGGCAGAGATTCACCTTGTTGTAAGAGTTCTACAGAGATCCCATCTGGAGAAACGATAAATGCCATGTGGCCGTCTCTTGGTGGGCGGTTAATGGTTACACCGGCATTTTGCAGTTTCTGGCACAAGCCGTAAATGTCTTCTACCGACACCGCAATGTGACCAAAGTTACGACCGCCGGTGTAGTTTTCCTGTTGGCCATCTTCATCTGGCCAGTTGTAAGTTAACTCTAAGCAAGGTGCGTTTTCGGCTTTTACTCGCTCAATGTCTTCATCGGCAGCCAAATAGATGAGAGAAAATCGCCCTTGTTCGCTTTCGTAACGACGCACTTCGCTCATGCCAAGTAAATCGCAGTAAAATCGCATGGACTCGTCGAGATCTTTAACTCGAACCATGGTGTGAAGAAACTTCATATTGTCTTCCTGTTAGTTTAATAATGATTAGATTTTTGCTAATCCTGAGTAATGCAGACATCCCCTTTGGGAATACAGCTACAACTCAAGATATAGCCTTGTTGTTTTTCATCGTCGGTTAATCCGTTATCTTCTAATACTTCAACTTCACCACTTTGCAGCTTAACCTTGCAGCTACCACAAAAACCGCCACGACAAGAGTAAGGTAAGTTTAGGCCTGCTTGTTCTGCTTGCTCTAATAAGTTTTGCTGATTGTTGCCTTGAAGGTAGGTATCCCAACTGTCGAATAAAATATTCAGCGCTTTAGTCTCTGAACTCGTGGTAGGGTGATGACCAAAGCTCTCTTCGTAATAATCGTCTTCATGTAAACCTAAGGCTAACAGTTGTTCTTTAGCGCTTTGCATAAAGGTCTGTGGGCCACATACATAAACAGCGCGTTGTTCTAAATCAGCTACATCCATCAACATGCCTCGGTTTAGACGACCTTGATAGCCTTGCCAGTTTTCAGGGGCTTGTTGGGTGAGTGTATAGCGGATACTGCAGTGACTAAAGTTTTGGCTAAGTAGCGCTAGTTCTTGCTCAGCAATCAGGTCATTTTCACTATGAGCACTATGCAAAAACACAATATCTCTGTCGATATTCAGATCACTTAAATAGCGCATCATCGACAACATAGGGGTAATACCGCTACCGGCGGAGAGTAAAAGTAATTTGGCGTTGCTGCTTTGCTTAACATGAAAATCGCCATCGGGAGCATGGGCTTTTAAGCTCATGTTTGGCTTGAGGGTATCATGAAGCCAGTTAGACACTTGGCCATCAAGCACCCGTTTAACGGTAATGGCTAAGCGTTGTGGGCGAGTAGGAGAGCTAGAAAGCGTGTAGTTGCGGCGCAGTGGCTTTCCGTCAACTTCAAACTCGAAGCCTATATATTGGCCAGGCAAATATTCACTCAAGGTTTGCTCGGGGGCCTCAAAGATAAAGGTTTTTACATCGTGAGTTTCTTGTTTTACAGCTAAACAACGTAATTCAAGTGCCTCTCCTTGTTGCCACTGCTGTTTGTCTGGGGAAGTTTGGCTTCGTTTATTTACGTTTTCCGGGTAACGCTCTGGTGTGCGAGTTTCAAGCACTTCTACTGGGTCGTATAAGCTAATATTTCCGCTGTTAAGCGCGATGACATTCTGCCCAAAATAAAGATTGCCGTCTTCACCTTGGCGATACTTAGCTAGAGTACTAAGTGGTTCTTTGTTGGCATCAAACTCACCTGTGCGCTGGTCAAGAGTGGTAAATACACAACGTGAGCAAGGGTTTTGCACTTCAAATTCTACTTCACCAATCTTAAAGCGCTTCCAGCCGTCTTCGGCAAAGGCTTCAGTATTTTTAACCACTAAGTTAGGGCGAAATTGTTCCATGCTGTGCTTGGTGGTAGAGCGCAGGTTCAAGTCTTCGAGTGATGCTTCTGAGATCAGTAACAGTGGGTAACCATCGGCAAAGGCGACTTGGCTTTCACGCTGTTTTACCAAACGAGATGAATGTTCACCAAAAAATACTAAATGGCATTTTTCCCCCAAATAGCGACTAAACCATTGGTCGTAAGATTCACTGCAATGCTGGGCTTGCACTGTATCTTTCCAAATCATTATCTCTTGGTAGTGACTAGAGAACTCGGCATATTGTATCGCCAAGTTTGGCATGTTTTTGGCTCTTAGCTGCAAACCTGTTTGGGTAAGCGCAGCATGAACTTGAGCCAATTTTGGGTGAGTACGTGCGGTAATTTGTTTGCCATCCGGTTGGCAAACCACAAAGCGCCGGTCAAAGGCTAAGCCATGCTCTTCAACAAAGGCATGATTTAGATGAATACCTGCGGTTGATTTAATCGGATAAACACTTAATTGACTAACACGAGCATCATTCACTGCTTGAGCTTCCTTTTGCCTATTTAATCTAGCAATAGTACTCAAGCAAAGGCTTGGTAGCTAGGGTGTTCAGCAAAAAACGGGCTACGTTTTCGCTACCTGACCTTAACCACCGAGTCATGAGTTAAAGTGTAATTATATTATAAATGAATCTGTCAGTTTTATTTACAATCAACCCAAAAACTTAGCTGCTATAAAAACTATTTATATATTTATCATTGCCTTATCTTTATGTTTTCAGCTGGCGTGCTTTTTGCTCACTAAATAGACTTTTAAGTTCACTCGTTATTTAAGGAAGGGAAGCTGTCATGAACAAAAAAGTTTTGCAGGCCTCGCTGGTTTCGTTAGCGATTGGAACGCTCTATGCGCCTATGGCCTCTGCTATCGTTATTACCGAAAGTTTTGATGCAATGGAGCTAGCTGAATCTTTGTTAGTTCCTGATTCAAGTATTGTTATCAATTCGGCGACTTTGTCTCAATCTGGTCTTGGGCAAGCTGGTACTTTCACCAATGAGTCTGGCGTATATGGTATTCCCTCGGAAGGCGGAGTGGTTCTTAGCTCTGGTTTAGTTAAATCGTATGAGGATGGGCCAAATACTGACAGTGGGTTTACCGGAAGTTTTGACACTGCAGCAACTGCTGAGCAAAACGCAATGTTAACCCCTTTAACGGGTATTCAAGGCCATTTTGATCCGGTGCAGTTAGATATTAGCTTCACTGTAAATTCAGTCGATCCTACCACATTGACTTTTTTCGGGGTATTTGGCTCTGAAGAGTGGCCGGAGTATGTTGGTGGTACTGTCACCGATGGCTTTGGCTTATTTCTAAATGGTGAGAATATCGCAGGAGCCTTACCTACCGGTTCTAGCGCAGGTGACCCTTTGTTACCTATCAATATTGACCATCCAGATATGAGTGACATTCGAGGTACTGAACTTGATGGCGTACTCGCACCAAACGGCAATCCGCAGTTGCGTTTTGATGCGCCAGTTCAACCAGGGGTAAACACCTTTACTTTCATTTTGGCTGATGCCGGCGATAGCGTGTTAGACACGACTATCTTCTTAAGTAGCTTTGGTGAATTAGGCGAATCTGAATTTGTGCCGATTTTGCCGGATCCGAGTAACCCTACTGATGAAAATGGTGCCTTTGTATTTGACCTACCCGAGGTACAAAGTGGTGAAACGATTTGGATCGACCCTGATGTAGCGGCTGGTTATGTCTACTCTACTGATGGTATGTTTGCTTCAGTTACCGCGCCTTCATTAGCTTCGGTGAATGACCCGGACGGTTACGTGATTGAGTTTTTGTTTGAAGGAGTATTGCAGCAAATTGCATTAGCAGCAGGAGAAACGTTTGAGTTTGGTATCAACTTTGACCCTGTAAGTACCTTCACCTTAAGCGGCATTAACTTAGATCTTGGCTTGGATCCTACCAGTCCGCTGGCATTTGTTACCGGTTTGTCTTTTGTCGAAACGGGCAGCTTCCAAGTGTCGCAGTTACCCGTTACGGTATTTGTGCCAGATAACAACAGCGTGCCAGAGTCGCCAACTTTATTTATGTTTGGTCTAGTTATGGCATTTTGGGCTGGACGAAAAAAGCTCAGTGCTTATTATAAATAGTATTGTTTTTAAAAGCCTAAGTGAAAACTTAGGCTTTAATCTTTTTGGGGTGTCATGAAACATATACTGATAGTTGTTTGGTCGATTGCGGTGTTTATTAGTGGCAGTGCATTGGCTGCTGACGATTCTGGTAAATTTGCGGCAAAAGGCGCCGCAAGAAAAAGCTGTAGTGACTTTACTCAAAGCGCTCAACAGAAAAATTCTGATTACTTACTTTATGGTGGTTGGTTAGAAGGTTACGTGACTTCTTACAATCAATTTCAGCCCTCAAACTATGATGTTGTGCCTTGGCAAACTACCGAGTTGTTGTTGGCATTACTGCAGCGTCATTGTAAAGCTAACCCCGATATTAAGTACTTAGATGCAGTAAATAGCTTAATTAAAACGGTGTTTCCAATTCGCTTAGAAAAAGAGAGCCCGTTAGTGCAGGTCTCTGTGGCCGATGCAAACTCTTATTATTATGTAGAGATTTTGCAGCGAGCTAAGCAGCGTTTAAAGTTTTTAGGGTATTACAATACTGCGGTTGATGGCTCAGTATTTACCCCATTGGATGTGGAAGTATTTGTTAAGTATCAAAAAGACATCGGCATTCCGCAAACGGGTATTCCCGATCAGTTTACCTTGTCTAATTTATTCCTTAAAAAGCCGCAATAACACAACTCAATTGTTTACCAAACAGAGCCACTTTGCTTTAAAGCAAAGTGGCTCTGTTACTTTGAATTTTTAGTAAAATATCGCATACTGTGTTTATATACAGTTTTGAGGCGATAGCTGTGGCAGATTTACAGCCAATACAACGTAAAATAATCCATGTTGATATGGACTGTTTTTATGCGGCTGTTGAAATGCGAGACCAACCAGAGCTAGCCAATGTTCCTTTGGCTGTAGGTGGCATGCGCAGCGGTCGCGGGGTGTTGACTACTTGTAACTACCTTGCGCGTGAATATGGTGTTCGCTCAGCTATGCCAACCCATAAAGCCTTGCAGCTTTGTCCGCATTTAGTATTGGTGCCTCCACGCATGCAGGTTTACCAAGAAGTGAGTAAACAAGTACAAGGCATTTTTCATGAATACGCCGATGCTATAGAGCCGCTGTCTTTGGATGAAGCTTACCTAGATGTAAGTAATAGTGAGGCCTGCAAAGGCTCGGCCACACTCATCGCTGAACAAATCCGCCAAGATATTTTTGCTAAAACAGGTCTAACAGCTTCTGCTGGTGTGGCGCCTGTGAAGTTTTTAGCCAAAATCGCTTCAGATTTAAATAAACCCAATGGTGTATATGTTATTAAACCGCAGCAAGTCAGTGAGTTTATCGAGACCCTAGCGCTCGAAAAAATCTCAGGTGTTGGCAAGGTGAGTATTGAGAAGCTGCATCATCAAGGTTTGTATACCGGCGGTGATGTACGCCGTGCAGATAAAGACAAGTTAAAGCAGCTATTTGGTAAGTTTGGCGAGATGTTGTGGCTGCGTTGTCAGGGGGTAGACGAGCGCGCTGTAAGCAACGACCGTAAGCGAAAATCGGTGGCAGTAGAGCGCACCTTTGCTAAAGACGAAGGTAACCAAGCTATTTTGGTAGAGCGCTTGTTAGCCTTGCTGCCTGAGCTTAGGCGGCGCAGTGAAAAGCACTTAAAGCAAGCCAAGATGAATAAGCTAGGGGTGAAGGTAAAATTTGCAGATTTTCAACAAACGACTAAAGAGCAACAGTGTCAGCATATTGATGAGTCGGCATTATTGGAGTTGTTTGAAGAGGCTCTTGCTAGAGGAAAGGGAAAGGCGGTGCGGCTAATTGGTTTGCATATTGGTTTGGCTTATGAGCAGCAAAACCAGTCACCACAACTGGTTTTGCCTTTAGAGTTAACTACTTAGTTAGGTCTCGGTCATAACTAAGTCGTTTAGCTGCATCTAAAGTTAACATTTGCATAAATGCTCGCGTTTCAGCGTCGCTGCCTGAGGGTGTTCCTGATTGACTGCCTGCGCCAAAAACGTTTGTAGGTACGTTACGTTTTGCAAAGGCTTCTGCCCAAAGCGCTTGAATCTTTACTTCCGCTTCTAGTTTCTGAGCTAAGGCGTTATCCGCTTCAAGAATTACCCGTTTTTGATAGGCTTCTGCTTCTGCCAAGGTTCGTTTGGTTTCAGCTTCGATACGGGCTTTTTCTAGGTCGATTTCAGCCGTTTCTTTAGAGATCTCTGCCTGAGCCTTTAGTTTCTCTGCATTGGTGATAGCAAGCTGTTTGTCGGTTTGCGCTTCGGTGGTTTTTTGAATCTGCTCAACCTTTGCTTGAGCTTGACGCTCTGCGACTTCACGTTCACCACGAGCAATGGCGAGTAGTCGTTGCTCTTCCTCTTGAACTCGCTGCTCGCGAGCAATGGCTCGGTCAGCTGAGGCTTTTTGTTTGAGCTGCATACGCTCAATAAACTTGGCATTCGGGCGCATATCGGTCACTAATGCTGATACTACCGTTACGCCAAAATCGGTGAAGCGCTGCGACTTACGCATCGGTAAGCCGTTTGTATCTAGTACTTTGTTCACCACAAATACTGTTTTGCTATCGTCACCATATTCTTCTTGGTCGGTGCCCAGAGCGGCGTTGGCAGTGCCTGTAGACTGTTTTGAGTGTATGGTGATTTCTTCACGTTTAACTAAGAAAATACCGCTACTCATTTGGTTTTCAAACTCTGAGTTGAATTCAGTTCTTCCGCCTGCATAGTATTCTTCGGCTGCCATTAATGAAGCATTTGCTTGCAAGGTTTCTTTAAAGGCTGGTATCAGTGCGGTACGTAATAAGTTTTCCGGCGATCTAAACTCATGGGCCAGTTTTAAGAAAGATTCATGGTCGGCAGGAATCGAAAAACGCACGGTGGCTTCGGCATGAGCGTCTACTTGGTCTAAGAACATAATGCTCATTGGCGGTAGGCTAGCTGAGGAGTTGTCAGAGTCTTTTTCCGCGCGGATAGAGTTTGTAGCAGCACCCGATAAAGACTGCACGGTCATTGCTCTCTTCCATGAGTTGTAACGGCCAAAAGGATAAAACTTATAACCAACTTCAGTGACTACTGCTTCATTACCGGTAACAGTTCTAACGTGGTATATGTAACCCGGTTCTGCATAGAAAAATGAGTTACTTAAGGTGTAGCCTAATCCCGCGAGGGCTAGCAAAATGAAAACAAACTTAAAGTTAAATTGAAATCCACCTTTTTTAAGCTTGTTTAGGCTATCTAGGGCTTTTTCTGCACTGGCATTGGTTTCAGCCATTGTTAGTTCCTTCTAAATCAATGTTTACACTAAAAAATAAAGGCTGCGATATTAGCACAGCTAGCCGTCTTGTTGAGGGTAATATTAATAATTTAATAAACAGAGTTTTGGAATTATAACTCGCTGGCGGAGAGCTTTGATATATAAGGCAAACTGGCACAGAAACCAGTTTGCCTTCTTAAACAGAATATACTAATTAGTTGGGATGTTTTTCAGCACACTGAGTAGTAGTTGCCAGTATTTTTCTACAGCGGCAATTTCTACTTTCTCATCAGGGCTATGTGGGAACTTAATGGTAGGGCCAAAAGAAGCCATGTCCCATTCTGGGTAAGCACTTTTAAATAAACCACACTCTAAGCCCGCATGAATAACCATCACATTTGGGCACTTGCCAAATAGCTCTTGGTAGCTTTGCTGAACGACGTTTTTCATTACCGAGTTAGCTTCTGGTTTCCAGCCTGGGTAGGCGCCAGTGTGGCTAATCTCAGCGTTGGTTAAGCTGAACAATGACGCCAAGCTTGCTTCAACTTGTAAACGGCTTGAATCGATGAGCGAACGCACTAATATTTTTGCATCAATGGTTGATTCTGTTTGGCTAATTACGCCAAGGTTAAGTGAGGTTTCTACTACACCGGTAACCGTTTGACTCATGCTTACCACGCCGTTGGTGCAGGCATTTAAGCTGGCGATAATTTGTTGAGATAAGCTAGTGTTCAAGCTTGTCTCTGGAGTAGCAACCTGCTGGCTGGTAATGCTTAAAGTTGTTTCAACTAGGCCAAACTCGTCAACTATCTCGAGGGTTTGTGCTTCGATAACTTGCTCAAGCTCAGCGTGTTTTGCTGCGTTAAATACCAATTTACAGCTGGCTTCGCGAGGAATCGCATTGCGTAGGCTTCCGCCTTGTATTTCGCAAATGATTGGCTCAATGCCTTGCTGTTGCATGGCTGCCAGTAAACGCACTAATAATTTGTTGGCATTGGCGCGGCCAGTATCAATGTCGCAACCCGAGTGACCGCCTTTTAGGCCTTTAACGCTTAATTCAATGGCTAATTGATTGCTTTGAGTTGCTTGGTACTCAAGAGGGAAGCTCACGTTGGTATCGCCGCCACCGGCACAGCCCATGTAAACTTCACCTTCTTGTTCTGAGTCGGTGTTGATTAGCAGTTTACCTTCAAGCACACCAGCTTGCAGACCAAAGGCGCCAGTCATACCCGCTTCTTCATCAATGGTAAATAAGGCTTCAATAGGGCCGTGAGGGATGTCGTTACTGGTTAAAATGGCCAATATAGATGAGCCGCCAATGCCGTTATCTGCGCCCAGCGTTGTGCCTTCAGCGGTAACCCATTCGCCATCGATATAAGGGCGAATAGGATCTTTGGTAAAGTCGTGTTGGGTATCATTATTGGCTTGCGGCACCATGTCTAGGTGAGCTTGTAGTATTACGCCTTGGCGATCTTCCATGCCTGCGGTGGCAGGTTTTTTAATAATTACGTTGCCCACTTCATCTTGAAAATGTTCAAGTTGGTGTTCGGCAGCTAAACCCATTACCCAGTCAATCATTGCTTGTTCGTGCTTAGAGGGGTGAGGGATAGAACACATTGTTTCGAAGTGTTGCCATAAACCCTGGGGATGTAGAGAAGATAGTGTAGACACAAAGCCACCTTTTAAACTGTATTACTAGAATTAATAGAACTCTATCAGCTCAAAACTGTGAATATAAGTCTGTTAATGTGCTTCTTGGTGGAATAATTGTTTGGGCGCAATAAGCCACCTCTTTAACTAATGGTTTTGTTACTAGTGGCTAGCATGATAATCACTATCAAGAAAGCATCAAAATTCCCATATAAACTAAATAATTACCGCATTTCGAAGCATATTAACGTTATGAGTTGGTGATTTTAGCTTTTTTTGCTGATCTAGCGCAGGTTGGTTGCATCATCAGGTAGCTTCTTAGATTTGGGATGAATATAATGCCTCGCGATTTCTGCTAGCAGCATAATGGAATGCCTGTTAGTGGCCCAAAATAACCAACTGTCTGTCCAAGGAACATACGCCGTTATGTTAGAGAAACTATTTAAGCTAAAAGAGCACGGAACCAATGTGCGCACAGAGGTCATTGCAGGTTTAACCACCTTCTTAACCATGGCCTACATTATCTTTGTTAACCCTAGCATGCTTGCTGCCACCGAGATGGATCAAGGTGCAGTTTTTGTTGCAACCTGTTTGGCTGCGGCCATTGGCTGTTTCATTATGGGCTTGTACGCTAACTACCCAATTGCTCAAGCGCCAGGCATGGGCTTAAATGCCTTTTTCACCTATGGCGTTGTACTAGGCATGGGCCACACATGGCAGGTTGCTTTAGGTGCGGTGTTCTTGTCGGGTGTTATCTTCATTTTGCTAAGCCTATTTAAAGTGCGTGAGTGGATTATTAACTCGATTCCACAAACTTTACGTGTAGGTATTGCTGCAGGTATTGGTTTATTCCTTGGTTTTATTGCGCTTAAAAATGCAGGTATTGTGGTTGATAACCCAGCTACCTTAGTAAGTTTAGGCAAAGAAAACCCGCACCAGATGATTCTGGCTGCTTTAGGTTTCTTTTTAATCATTGGTCTTGAATACCGTAAGGTAAAAGGCGGTGTATTAATTTCTATTTTGGCGATTACGGTACTGTCTATTGTATTGGGTTACACTCAATATGGCGGTATTGTTTCTATGCCACCAAACCCAGCGCCTACCTTCTTGCAGTTAGATATTATGGGGGCCTTAGATGTCACCATGATTAGCGTTATTTTTGCCTTCTTGTTTGTAGATTTGTTCGATACCGCTGGTACCTTAACTGCAGTTGCCCAGCGCGGAAACTTACTTGATGAGAAAGGCCTTTTACCTAATCTTAAAAAAGCATTGATGGCTGACTCTAGCGCTACTATCGCCGGTTCTCTATTAGGTACTTCAAGTACAACTTCTTACATCGAAAGTGGCGCTGGTGTTGAAGCCGGTGGCCGTACTGGCTTAACTGCTGTGGTTGTGGGCGTTTTGTTTATTCTTGCTCTATTGTTCTCGCCGCTGGCGGGTATGATCCCGGCTTACGCGACAGCTGGTGCACTGTTCTATGTATGTACTTTAATGCTGTCGGGCTTAATTAACGTAGATTGGACCGACCTTACTGAAGCGGCTCCAGCAGCGATTGTGGCTATCTTAATGCCATTGTCTTTCTCTATCGCAGACGGTATTGCATTAGGCTTTATCTCTTACGCGGTTATTAAGTTACTAGCTGGCCGTTACAAAGAAGTACCACTAAGTGTTTGGGTACTGGCTGCTGTATTTGTACTTAAGTTTGCGTTCTTTTAAAGCTTAGTCATTTAGAATGCATCCTAAGCCGTCACATAGTGGCGGCTTTTTTTTGTGATATATTTTATAAGTTGATAAGCAAGTGAGTAGGTTGTTTTGAAAGAAAATCTGTCGGAAGTATTGTTTAAACCTCGTATTAATGTGGTGGAAACATCCACCGTGTCTAATTCGAGCGCGGCTCAATTAAGCGCTGTAGGCCAAGAAGAAGGTCGCAACTGGTACCGTATCTTGCGCAGAGAATACTGGGCTTGGTTAGGCTTAGATCCTATCGAAACCGAAAGCCTGTTTGCAGATATCGCAATGTGCGATAAGCCGCGCACTAGCGAGTTGCTCGATACCATTGGCGGTTACCAGCCGGGCAACTGGAACTACGAATGGATGCAACGTGCAGTTAAACACCAAATTTCAGCTAAAGATGCCGAGCAAAATGGTCAGCGAGATAAAGCCTATCAAGAATTCTTACTCGCTAGCTATAGCGCTACTATTGCTGCCTACCCACATTTTAAGGGCGATGATTTAGTTGCTTCTGCTCATGCTTTAGCTCACAGCAATTTAATGGCTGCTACAGAGCAAAGTAAATATGAATGTAAAACCATAAACGTACCGATAGACGGTAAACAAGTTGCTTGTTATTTGCATCTTCCAGATACCGACTCGGTAAAACCAGTGGTGATGGTGAGTGGCGGTTTAGACACTATTCAAACTGAGCTTTACCCGTTTTTTGAACGCTTTTTAGCGCCTGCAGGTATTGCCATGTTAACCGTAGACATGCCAGGAGCGGGGCATTGTCTTAACTGGAAGCTGCAACAAGATAGCAGCCGTATTCACTTGGCTATATTAGATCACTTGCCAAAGGTGCCCTGGGTCGATGATGCGCGTGTTGCCATGCTGGGTTATCGCTTTGCCGGTAACGTAGCTGCTCGCTTAGCTTTTGTTGCCGCCGAGCGTTTGCGCGCAGTGGTAACGATTGGCGCACCAGTAGATAGGTTATTTAGTGATATCCAGCGATTTAATAACTTACCGCAAATGTATCAAGATTGTTTAGCTAATCGCAGTGGCGTGAATGCCTCAAATACTGAAGGGCTCTATTATCGCTGTATGCCTTTGTCCTTGAAAACTCAGGGCATACTTGGCGGGCCAAGAACAAAGTTGCCAATGTTTGTGGTTGGCCGTAAAAATGACGCAATATGCCCAGAAACCGATGTTTCTTTGCTTAGTATGGCTTCGCCAAATTGCAAGGTTGAAGTGCTGAAAGAGCTTGATTCACTACAAAATTACAATCAGATCTTCACTAAGGTCACGCATTGGCTACAAAAGCAATTGTGATTTAGCTTAATTGTGGTCATTATGGACATACGGTACGTTATACAAACTATTGTCCTACTGTGGAGAGATTAAGCGCATGGAAGTGACTTGGCCAAGCCATGGAAAGTTAACATCGAGATTTACGGCCATGGGTCCGTATTTTCGTAAAGAACACAGCAGCAAAGAAATGTACTTTTTTGATTGCCTTGCCTCTTGTGTAAGCTCTAAACCTGCAGCTGATGAACGCGAGTTTTATGGCTGGTGGTTTGAATTGCGGGTAAACGAAGACAGTTTTGAATATCACTACTGGTTTGGTTTATACGACAAGCAAGGCGAATGGCAGGAAGGTACCATTCCAAGTAAACACCAAACAGAAGTGCAACAGTCACTAGAGGTGTTTTATCAAAAGCTGCTGGATACTCTGCAAAAGTTGGAGTTAGACCTAAGCGCTGCCCCCTCTTTGTCCCCCAATTTAGCTCTCCCGGCAGCGTAAGCCGAAGAGTTCCGCAAAAAAATGGCGCACAGGCTCTGTGCGTCGGTTTAATATCAGGTAGAATACTCGCTTTGCATTTTAGCCGAGTTGGAATAGTAAAATAGCATGTCGAAGCAAACCATCGTCGTTAAGTTAGGCACTAGTGTGTTAACCAGCGGCACGTCTAAACTTGATCGCGCCCATATGATAGAGCTGGTACGCCAATGCGCGCTGCTGCGAAAGGCGGGTCATCAACTTATTGTGGTTACTTCTGGAGCCATTGCCGCCGGTCGCGAGCACTTATCGCTAACCCATGGCAATATCGCGCCCACCATTGCTAATAAGCAAATGCTTGCTGCAGTGGGGCAAAGCCGACTCATTCAAGTATGGGAAAGCCTATTTAGCATCTACGATATTCATGTAGGCCAAATGCTGTTAACCCGCGCCGATTTAGAGGACCGTGAGCGTTTTCTTAACGCTAAAGACATGCTTAAAGCGCTACTTAATCACGGTATTGTGCCTATCATCAACGAAAATGACGCGGTAGCTACTGCAGAAATTAAAGTTGGTGATAACGACAACTTGTCGGCGCTAGCGGCTATTTTAGGCGAAGCAGACAAACTATTGTTACTAACCGACCAACCTGGTCTGTTTACTGCCGATCCGCGTAATAACCCGGATGCAAAACTCATTGAAGAAGTGGCCGAGATTGATGCCTCTATTCGCTCTTTAGCGGGCGATAGTGTAAGCGGTTTGGGTACTGGTGGTATGGCAACTAAACTGCAAGCCGCCGAAATAGCCGGTAGAGCAGGCATTGAAGTAGTAATAGCCGCAGGCCACAGTGAGAACGTAATCACCCGCTTAAGTGAAGGAAAAAGTGTTGGCACTCGTTTCCCGCCAACCAATAGCCCGCTGGAAAATCGCAAACAATGGATTTTGGCTGGGCCTCCTCCACATGGCGAGTTAGTATTGGATGACGGCGCATGTAAAGCAGTAGTAGAGCGTGGTTCTAGTTTGCTGCCTAAAGGGATTATCGCTATTAACGGCGAGTTTAATCGCGGAGATGTTGTACGCATTGTAAATTCACAAGGTGTAGAGATTGCCCGCGGAATTTGCCGCTATCCGGCTAAAGATATGAATTTAATTAAAGGGCTACATTCAGAGCAAATTGATAAAACTCTGGGTTATGGCTACGGATCAGTTGCGGTGCACCGTGACGATTTAGTTTTAAAATAGGAATTGTTAGATGAGCTTACAAACACTTGGTCAACAGGCTAAACAAGCCAGCTTTGATTTGGCCACCTTAAGTACTAGCCAAAAAAACGCAGCCTTGGCGGCAATTGCTGATCAGCTTGAAGCTCAGCAAGAGAGCATTTTAGCGGCTAACAAAATTGATTTAGACGCTGCTCGCCAATCGGGTTTATCTGAAGCATTACTCGATCGCTTAATGCTAAACAGTGAGCGACTAGCAGGTATTGCTAGCGATGTTCGCAACGTTATTTCGCTTAACGATCCTATTGGTAGCGAAATGGATTGCCGCGTATTAGAAAATGGCCTGCGCTTATCGCGCCGCCGTGTGCCGCTTGGCGTAGTAGGGGTTATTTATGAAGCTCGCCCTAACGTAACGATTGATATCGCAGCGTTATGTTTAAAAACTGGTAATGCCAGCATTTTGCGTGGCGGTAAAGAGACCTTCCACTCAAACATGGCCTTAGTTGCTGTTATTCAATCAGCTTTAGAGCAAAGTGGATTACCAGCGGCTGCGGTTCAATACATCGAAAAGCCTGATCGTGAACTGGTGGCAGAGCTGCTTCGTTTAGACGAATACGTGGATATGATTATTCCTCGTGGCGGCGCTGGGCTACACAAGATGTGTCAGGAGAATAGTACCATTCCGGTGATTATCGGCGGCTTTGGCATTAGTCATATTTACGTTGATAACTCGGTAGATTTAGCAGCAGCACTAGATGTAATTGAAAACTCTAAGGTGCAGCGCCCATCGGCATGTAATGCCTTAGACAGCCTGTTAGTTGACCAAAACGTAGCAGCCGAGTTATTGCCAATGCTAGCGGAACGCATGAATAAAGCCTCGGTTAAGTTAGTGGCTACCGAAAGCGCCATGGCTGGCTTGGCAAATGCACAAGATTTACAAGCGGCAGGCGAAGGTGATTTTGATACAGAATGGCTAAGCTACACCTTGGGTGTAAAAGTGGTTGCCGATGTGGAAGAAGCAATTGCTCACATGCGTACGCATAATGCTAGCCATTCAGACGCAATTTTGTCGAATAACTTAAATGCCGTAGAGCGTTTTGTTAATGCTGCTGGCTCTGCTGCTGTTTACGTTAATGCTTCAACCCGTTTCACCGATGGCGCGCAATTTGGTTTAGGTGCCGAAGTGGCAGTATCTACCCAAAAGCTGCATGCTCGCGGCCCAATGGGCTTAGAAGAGTTAACCTCTTACAAGTGGATTGGTATTGGCGATATGTTAGCTCGCCCTTAAGTTTTAATTCACTTTTGCTAAAAGCCTGCTTTGCAGGCTTTTTTGTTTTTAGGATGCAGGAGTATGCGTATGTCTCGCCAACTTTGGTTAATTCGCCATGCTAAATCCAGTTGGGACGACCCAAGCTTAAGTGATAGACAACGCCCCCTAGCAGAGCGCGGCCACAAGGCCGCAAAGCTTATGGCAAGCCACTACGCTAGCCAGTTTTCTCAGCTTGAATCTGTGCATTACTCACCAGCACTGCGAGCCCAGCAAACCTGCGAATATTGGTTGGCACAGCGCAGCCAATACATTAAAGGCAGTGAGGTAGAGGTCGACCTTCAAATCTCTTGTGAAAACAGCCTATATACATTTCGCTGGGCAGATTTGCTGGTACATATACAAAGCTTGCCCAAGCAAACAAACCAAATTGCGCTAGTAGGGCATAACCCAGCCTTAGAAGACTTAGTTAACTACTTAACGGGCGAAGACTTAATTAGGTTCCCTACCGCAAGCCTAGCGGTGATTGAGGCTGATTTAGAGTGGCAGAATTGGAGCGAGAACAGTGCCTGTTTACGCTTGTTTGATACGCCCAAGAAGTTGGCGGCTAGGTTGTAGGTTTTAATGAATCTAAAGGCGCTTTGGATTGCTCTCTGTTTGGAATAAAGCATTAATGCCGCCAACAGCGGCTGCTTGTCTTTGTTGGATGCATTAGTAGTAATCTGAAATATTGCTGGCATCATTGATATACACTTTATGTGATGAATACTCTTCTTGAGGCTTTGCTGCTCGCTCAAATACACGAAAACTCACTTCACTATTGGGTTGAACAGCTAGCCCATAAATTGAATCAGAGACAGAATCTATTAATTTTCCTTCAGTATTGAAAAAGCGAACTTCAATTTGAAAGTTTTCCCATCCGTATTGCGATGAATTTTCAATCATGCCTATTGTCACAGTATTTATTTTCTTTTTGCAGTCTCCACAATCACTGAAACTTAACTCTGATGATTTCACTATAATTTCATCTTTATGGTCTACAAAGGAGACTGGTGGTTGATACTCATTATTATTTGTTGATTTAACAAACGTTACACTGAAAAAGATTATTAAAAATATAATAATTAATGGTAAGTATTGTTTGAATGCAGAAAGCCTGTTTTGTGGTGTTCTACAATGAGGGCAGTACTTGGCTTTAGTATTTACAAGCCCATAACAGGCCTTACAGTTTGTTTCGTTTTCCATTATTTCTTCTGTTTATAAACTTTATGTGAATTAGGCTATCATTTTTTATTATCTATATCAGCTTCTTAGCGACAAAATAACAAAAGAGTCAGCATAAGAAAGTGCAAGTACCTTTAGAAAGCAGTAGCTGCAAGTTGTTGTATAAGCGCAGTGTTTTTGTGGGTGAAGTTATAAGCACAAAGTTATAAAAATGCTATAACCCTATGACAACTCTCTTGAAACTCTATCAGCCAACACCGGTAATTTTTGATACCTTCCACAAAGCATTTCTCTATCTCTTGTTCCTGATATCTGCACTACGTAGGCTGCTTATAAATCTTATGTTGTAATGCTTAGTGAGTGCTTAAATGACGCAGATATTCCTAAACCAAGCTTGGCTGTTAAGTTCTCCAGAATACCCAGAGATTAAGGTAGCTTGCCAGATTCCCGGTGATAACCATTCTGCTTTGCTTGAGGCGGGGTTAATCGCTGATCCTTACCAAGCCTGCAATGAAGCAGATGTTCGGTGGGTGAGCCAGGCTAACTGGGTGCTATCTAGCCGCTTTGAGTTAAGTGCTGAGCAGCTAGACAGTGACTTTATCGATTTACATTTAGGTCGTGTCGATACCGTTGCCGATATCTATATTAACCAGCATTTAGTCGCGCAATGCGACAATATGTTTCGTTTGTGGTCTTTCAATATTAAGCCTTATTTAAAGGCTGGCAGTAATCAGCTGCAAGTGCGGTTTTCTCGTTCTGATTTAGCCGCAAAGCAACGAGCTAGTACTTTACCCTTTGCCGTCCCTTCTTCCATGGGCAACAACCAAATCCCTTATATGAACAGTTTACGCAAGTCGCAGTGCCACGCTGGCTGGGATTGGGGAATTTGCTTGATGGTGAATGGTATCTACGACCCAGTGGAAATTAAGTTCACCAACCAAGCTCGATTGTTAGCTGTGCAAGTTGAGCAGCAGTGGCATGACAACAGTGTGGATGTGTTGGTTAAGGTTAGTCATGACTCATCTTGCCGCTCACCAATTGATATTCAATTTGCAGAGCATGCCTTGCAAATACAGCCCTCAACTGAATCATCCATTACAGAGGCCCGATTCCACATTGCGGAGCCACAGCTATGGTGGCCCGCAGGTTATGGAGAGCAGCCTTTATATTCGCTGCAAGTTAAGTTGGCTGAGCAGCTTATTGAGAAAAAAATTGGCTTGCGAAAGCTAGAGCTAGATACGCGAGCCGATAGCTATGGTTCTGCCATGACCTTTGTGATTAACGATTGCCCCATTACCGCCAAAGGCGCTAACTGGATCCCGCTTGATGCGATGCCATCGAGGCAAACAGCCGAGCGTTATCGCCAGTTATTAACTGATGCAAAAACCGCCAACATGAACATGCTGCGGGTTTGGGGCGGCGGCCAGTACGAGGCTGATGAGTTTTATCAACTGTGTGATGAGTTAGGCTTAATGGTGTGGCAAGACATGATGTTTGCCTGTTCATTGTATCCATCTACCGATGAGTTTGTGGCAAGCGTGCAGCTTGAGTTAAGCGACCAAATTCAACGTTTACGTGACCATAGCTGTATTGTGCTGTGGTGCGGCGACAACGAAGTGATTGGTGCAATTAACTGGTACCCAGAGTCCAAAGCTAATCGAGAACGTTATGTGGTGAATTACGACAGGCTTAATCGCGCTATTCAACAGACGGTGGAGCAGCACGATGCTAGCCGGGTATTCTGGCCCAGTTCGCCCTGTAATGGCGCATTAGATTATGGCGATGCATGGCATGATGATAGTAAAGGCGATATGCACTTTTGGGATGTTTGGCATTCGGGTAAATCCTTTTCTGCTTACCAACAAATTAAGCCACGTTTTTGCTCTGAGTTGGGCTATCAATCTTGGCCGTCATTGGCGGAGGTGAAAAGCTTTGTGCCCGAAGATGACTGGAATATTTGCTCACCCACTTTTGAAGCGCACCAAAAGAACCCTAGTGGTAATAGTATTATTACCGAGATGTTTACGCGGATGTTCCGCTTTCCGGCAAGCTTTGAGCAAATGCTTTATTTGAGCCAAGTGCAACAAGCACTTGCGATAAAAACGGCCTGTGATTTTTGGCGAGCTAATAGTCCCCAATGTAGAGGAATGCTGTATTGGCAGCTTAATGATAATTGGCCGGTAAGCTCGTGGTCGAGCATCGAATATAGCGGCCGCTGGAAGCAGTTGCACTATCACGCCAAGCGCTTTTTTGCTCCGCAGTACCCGAGTTTCATAGAGGATGAGCAGGGTTTAGAACTGCGGATAATTAACGACAGCCCTAAAACCAAGTCTATTAAGGTGTATCTCCAGCGAGTTAACTGGCAAGGCAAGGTGGAATTTAGCGAGCAGTTGGCGTTAAGCCTTGAGCCAGATGCCAATGTATCAGCGTGGCAATGTGCTAAAGCTCAACTTGATGAGTGGCGTACGCAAGGCTTTTTGATTGTTTCACTCACATGTGAAGGTTCTCGCGTTCAAAATACTTGGGTAGGGGATACCTACAAGAACTTACCTTTAGCCAAGGCTAAGGTCTCTTGCGCGGTGGATGAAAGTACTAGAACCATTATATTATTAGCAGATAAACCGGCGTTTTTTGTTCATTTAGAAAGTGATGCTCCGGGGCGCTTTTCCGATTCAAGCATTACTTTGTTGGCTAATCAGCCGCAAACTATCAAATATTTGGGTGATGACTTTGCATCAATGGTGAGTAGTTTGCGGGTTTACCAGTTGGCGGATAGCTATTAGCTCGTTTAGTTGTTGTTTGGCCATGAGTTTGCCGCATCAATTAATGCGGCTAGCGCAGGTTTAGCACTGGCACTGGCTTTTATGCATAAACCAATGCTGCGGTACATACGAGGTGCTAGCAGCTTTACTTGCTGTAGTTGCGGCGCTGTTTCGAGCACGCCTTTAGGTAAAAAAGAGATGCCAATGCCTGCATTTACCAAATGTTTAACTTGGGTTTTATGTTGCGCTTTGGCGACCAAGTTAACTGCAAAGCCTTGTGAAGCCAGCAAACTCAAGGTTTGTTGGTGGGCTTCACATACTACACATTCAATAAAGTTGTAGTTGTTTAAAGCTGCAATCTCTACCTGGTTTTGCTGCGCGAGCGGGTGTTGGCGAGGTACGCACAGTACGTAATCCTCTTGCCAAAGTGGAATGAATAGCTCGTCTTCTTGTTTAAACACATCAAGAGTTAGCCTGGCCTGAGCGCTTTTATCTTGGTGATCGAGTAGCTCAAAGTTAAACAATGGCTGTTGGCTTTTACAGTGCTGAATAAACTCCGCCAGCAAGCTAGGGCTTAGGTCGTCAAAATTGGCCAGTTTAATCGGCAGGCTGGCCGGTTGCTCAGCAAACAGATTAGACATGCGCTTGAGTTGACCTAGCGTTTGAACGGCCATCGGGTAAAGGTGATGAGCTTGGTCGGTTAAATCAACCCCGCGCTTGTGGCGAATAAATAGCTGAACTCCTAACTCTGACTCAAGTTGTTTAATGGCCGAAGATAGTGATGGCTGAGAGACATAACAACGCTCGGCGGCGGCTGTCATCGAACGCTCTTCAAAAACTGCCACAAAGGATCTTAGTAAACGCGCATCCATAATTATTGCCTATAACAACCAAAGGAAATCGATATTTTACACCTATATATAGCAGAACTATAGTTAGCGCCAATAAAGCAGCAAGCGCAAATGTAGCGCCTTGTGGTGGGTTATTTATGTATTGGAGAATCTTATGTCTAAGCCTTTAGTTGTTATTACTGGTGCCAGTTCTGGAATTGGCGAAGCATGTGCAAAAACCTTATCGGCTGCGGGTCATCCGTTGTTATTGGTAGCGCGTCGTATTGAGCGATTGGAAGCGCTAAACCTGCCAAATACCCTTTGTCGTAAAGTTGATGTGACCGAGCTTGCCGACTTTGAGCAAGCAATTAAAGATGCCGAAGCCTTGTATGGCCCAGTAGATATGTTGTTAAACAATGCCGGAGTCATGTTATTAGGTGCAGCTCACGAGCAAGCACCTAGCGAGTGGAAAACCATGTTGGACGTAAACGTTATGGGCTTACTTAATGGTATTCACTTGGTATTAGCAGGTATGAAGCAGCGCCAGCAAGGCACTATTATCAACGTGAGTTCAATTGCCGGGCGTAAAACCTTTCCTAGCCATGCTGCGTATTGCGGTACCAAGTTTGCGGTTCATGCGGTAAGTGAAAACATTCGCGAAGAAGTGGCAGGAGATAACGTACGGGTAACCGTAATCGCCCCAGGCGCAGTAGAAACCGAATTACTTAGCCATACAACCAGCCAAGAGATTAAAGATGGTTATGAAGTATGGAAAGAAGAAATGGGTGGCGTGCTTAATACCCAAAACATTGCAGACGCTGTCGCTTACGCTTATGGCCAGCCGCAAAACGTGTGTATTCGTGAAGTAGTACTAGCTGCCACTGGCCAACCTGCTTAGGTATTGTTAGTCATTAAGGTAGCAATTAAAAAGAGAGCTAATGCTCTCTTTTTTATGGCTGACTGTTAAAGCTTAAAAGAAGCCCAGTGGGTTAACGTCGTAACTCACTAGTAGGTTTTTGGTATTTTGATAATGAGAAATCGCCACTTGGTGCGTTTCTCTACCAATGCCCGAGCGCTTGTAGCCGCCAAACGCAGCATGGGCAGGGTAGGCATGGTAGCAGTTTATCCATACTCGACCCGCTTCAATTTTTCGTCCCATACGCTGTGCTAAGTTCATGTCACGCGTCCATACTCCTGCGCCAAGGCCATATTCGCTATCGTTAGCAATGGCCAGTGCTTCTGCTTCATCTTTAAAGGTGGTAACAGAGATGACCGGGCCGAATATTTCTTCCTGAAATACTCGCATGTCATTAGTGCCTTTTAAGATAGTAGGGCTAACGTAATAGCCGTTATTGTGCTCACCCGGTAACGCGGCGGTGACACCTCCGGTTAATACCTCGGCGCCTTCGTTTTTGCCTATCTCTAAATAACTCATGATTCTGTCTAACTGCCCTTTAGAAACCTGAGCGCCAACTTGGGTATTAATATCTAAAGGATCACCTTGCTTAATGGTTTTTACTCGCTCTAATACCCGCTGCATAAACTTATCGTAAATAGATTCCTGAATTAGTGCGCGTGATGGGCAAGTACATACCTCGCCTTGGTTGAAAAAGGCTAGAAGTAGACCTTCAATCACTTTATCTAAATACTCATCTTCGTGGTCCATTACATCGGCAAATATCACATTGGGCGATTTACCTCCTAGCTCTACAGTGGAAGGAATCAGTGAATCTGCCGCGCATTTAAGAATGTGTTGGCCAATTTCGGTAGATCCGGTAAACGCAAGCTTAGCAATGCGAGGGCTAATGGCTAAGGCTTGGCCAGCCTCTTCACCAAATCCGTTTACTATGTTCACCACGCCTTTTGGAATAAGGTTTTCGATTAACTCCATTAATACCATAATGGAGGCAGGAGTTTGCTCGGCGGGTTTAAGCACCACACAATTACCTGCTGCTAAGGCTGGGCCGAGTTTCCAGGCCGCCATTAGCATTGGGAAATTCCAAGGGATAATTTGACCCACAACGCCTAGTGGCTCGGGGAAGTGATAACTCACAGTGCTGGCATCTAAGTCGGCTGCACCGCCTTCTTGAGCCCGAATACAGCCAGCAAAATAGCGGAAGTGATCAACCACAAGAGGCAGGTCGGCATTGAGCGTTTCGCGGATCGCTTTGCCATTTTCCCAGGCTTCGGCCACGGCCAAATACTCAAGGTTCTGTTCAATTCTATCGGCAATGCGCAGCAACATATTTGAACGCTCGGTAACTGAAGTACTTCCCCAGCTTTCTTTGGCTGCATGGGCAGCATCTAAAGCAAGACCGATATCGTCAGCGTCTGAGCGGGCCACTTGGCAATAAACCTCACCATTAACCGGAGAAGGGTTATCAAAGTACTGGCCGTTTACTGGCGCTACCCATTCGCCGCCAATAAAGTTGTTGTATTGCTCTTTAAAAGTGATTAACGAACCTTCGGTACCTGGCTGTACGTAAACCATAGTCAATTCCTTTTTGTTTTGTTATCAATATGTTTCTTGTGAGCGCGTTTCGTGACACGCCTGCGCTTTACATAGCAAGTGCTAAGCCATTGCGTAGAAACTTGTTGTTAACAAAATGTAAAACTATGATTATTCACACAAACAATTTTGCACAGTGTGAGTAGCGAAAACTAGCCGGCTTAATAGGCTTGTCACACTGTTACTTTTTGGCACAGTTACATTGTCTCACTATGGAACACTGCAATGACCAACAAGCTACAACTTCCTAGCTCTATTAATGCATCTTGGTTACGTAGCCAAGATGCCGGCCTGCAAGAGCAAGTCGCTCCTCAGGTTTTACGCTTGGCTAAAACCGAGTTGGCAGAGCGTCACCATCGACAACAAGCGTTGATTTCATTGGTAGAGCGCTACGCCTATCCCTTGTTTTAGCAAGTTATGGCACATAGTTCGAGCAGGCTCATTTTGTCGGATGTAGACGGTTACCTTATTCACCATTGGGGAGTGAAACGCTACAACGATAAGTTGGCAACTATTGCGCTAGAGACTGGGGTGAATTGGTTAGAGCAATATAAAGGCACTAATGCGATTGGTACCGCTATTGCCACTGGGCAAGCAGTATCGGTAATTGGCGAGCAGCACTTTATTCAACAGCATCGCTTTATGAGTTGCAGCGCTTGCCCAATCTTTAGTCCGAAGGGCGAAATGCTTGCTATATTAGATATCACCAGTGAGCAACAACGGCATACTCAACAAACCATGTTGCTTGCTGCTAGCCTGGCCCAGCAAGTTGAAACAGCCTTGTTATGCCAGTTGCCCGAGAGCCATTATCGGGTTGATCTTGCCGCGCAGCCGCATTTGCTCAACTCTGGTTGGCAAGGCATTGTGGTGGCTGATAGCGAAGGCAAGGTATTAGGCTTAAACCCAATGGCGCGTCAGTTGGTGGACAAGTTACATATAGGCGAAGCCTTGGCCAGTCACTTTGGTGAGGATTGGCAGCAAGCTCAGTTGGCAGATAAGGCAAAGCTTCATCTGCAAACTAAGTCTTTAAAAGCAAGGCCAATCATTAGTAAAGGCATTTCTAGTAAGAGTGAGTCTCGTGACCCTCGGGTTAATACCGCTTGGTGGCAAGCTTGCAAGGTGGTGAGTAAATCAATTCCGCTGCTCATTTTAGGTGAAACTGGTGTAGGTAAAGAGCGTTTTGTAAAACAGCTGCACCAACAAAGCCAACGAGCGAGCAAGGCCTTACAAGCCGTAAATTGCGCAGCCTTGCCAAATGAACTGGTGGAAGCTGAGCTGTTTGGTTATCAAGCTGGCGCATTTACTGGAGCCAACCCCAAGGGTTTTGTGGGGAAAATTCGTCAAGCCGATGGTGGTTTTTTGTTTTTAGATGAAATTGGTGAAATGCCTTTGGCTGCCCAAGCGCGTTTATTGCGGGTGCTGCAAGAGCGAGAAGTAGTGCCAGTGGGAGGCAATCAGGCCTATAAGGTAGACATTCAAGTGGTTGCAGCAACGCATGTTAATTTGCAGCAAAGGGTGAGTGAAGGCTTGTTTAGAGAAGATCTTTACTATCGCTTAAAAGGCTTGCAGATAAGCCTGCCAGCGCTGCGAGAGCGCAGCGACATTGGCTTGCTCATTAATAAGCTTCACCAACGCTATTGCGAGCATAAACAAGATATAGAGCAGCGCTTGTTTAGTAAAATGCTGGCGTATACTTGGCCGGGTAATTTACGTGAGCTAGATAATTTTATGCAAGTGGCTTGTTTAATGACCGAGCAGCAAGCCTTGCTACGCAGTGCTGATTTACCCGAATCGTTGCAACAGCAACTGGCCTTAACCAGCCCGCCGGAGCAAAACTGTGAACAAGCAGAGCTGCAGCAAACCATTGAGCAAAACATCGCTCAGGTTTATCAGCATTGCCAAGGTAACGTGACTAAAAGTGCCAAACTGCTAGGTATTAGCCGCAATACCTTGTATCGCAAGTTACGCCAACTAAAACTTAAACATTAAAAAAGAGAGCCTAGGCTCTCTTTGGTTTTTTAAGGTGGTTGTTTACTGATTTGCGTCTGTTGGGCCGTAAATCTTATATTCACCTGACATTTGCAGTACTGCAAACATGTGCAATAAGCCGTCGTAGTAACGCCACTTACCGGTTGGCGTAGCTTGTTTCCACAAACGTTCGGTGAACTCTTTGGCTTCTTGGCTATCGGTTATTAAAGCAGCGGTGCCGTTCATCGCGTTTTGGCCAGAGCTGCCCCATTCAGATGCAACCTTTCCGCCCATTTCATGTACTGCAAAGTTTTGACCTTTACGTTTGTACTCGTCGGCATAGAACGAAATTAAACGGTCAGCTAGCTCGGTTTGGCGAGGGTCATCGTTAAACCAATGGTAGTCCATGGCAATGTTACCAATTACGCGGAACGCATCGTAACCAGATTTATGGCTAATATCGTTAAACGAGGTTTTTTGTGGAGTTCCATCAAAAGCAGCGTATTCAGAGTACAAGCCTGTTTCTGGGTGAGCTGCGTTATACAAGTAATCGCGGCTTACTTGTGCGGCATCAAGCCATAGTTGTTGGTCTTCATCTGCCCAACGGCCCAGTAGCTCATAAAAAGCAGCCACGTGATAAGACGGATCGGTGTATAAACCTAAGCTTTTCTCGGTAACAAATAGGATTTGTTTTTCATCGCGGTTAAACATAGGAACCTGCGAGTCAGTTTCTTCTTTGTTAACCATGGCTTGCAGAATTACGTTAGCTTCATCGCTATATTGGAAAATACCTTCGCCGGCACCCCAGCGGTTTTCTGCAAAGAATAAGGCCATGGCGAAGTATAGCTCGCCGTCTGGCGCAGGGTTGTTATCCATTTTGGCAAACGGCGCTTCTGGTCTTAAATGCCAAGCAAAGTAATCTTTGTACCAGCCTTCATGGTGTTGCATGTAAGTTTTAGAGAACTTCCAAAGCTTATTGAACATCTCTTGGTCGTCCATCTGCACGGCGATCATCATGCCGTAAGACATACCTTCCGAGCGAATATCGTTGCTACCAATATCTTTAATGAAGCCCATGTCGTCACCAACCGGGAAAAACACCGCTTTGCCGCTTTCACTGCGAGAATCAGAGTAAAACAGCTGCTGGTAAGTATCTTGTACTTTCTTATTCACTTGTTCTGGTGAAGCGATACCTAGCTCAACAAAGGCATTGCGGTATTCTCCAGAATAAAATGCCCCAGGAGCACTAATATTGCTGGTGCTAGTATTGCTTTGCTTCGTTGCTGGAGCTGATGATTGCTCAACGGGAGCCGCGCAAGAGGCCAAACCTAAAGGCAAGGCGCAAAGCGCCAAGGTTTTCACCGTTTTCATTAGGGTATTACGGTGGGTGGTAAAAGTATTCATAGTCATAATATGCTTTGTTACCTTTGTTCTAATTGTAATCACTGTTCATAGGGCTTTTAAATACGTGCTAAGCCAAACGATGTATTCAGGCTAGTGCAAAGGGCTGGGGGCTTATACTGTGATTTTCCGCAAAAGACTGTGAAATCTGGATAGTTTGCGTTGCATCAGCTTAGTCTGGCCAAGGCAAACAAATATGGTAAAAGCAGCTGTGTAAATTTAGTAATTGCCAGAGTTGAGTATTGTTGGTTTCTCATTTACTTTACGCAAATCGGTGTATTCCACAATTTGATCCATAAAGCTTAGCTGCCAAGTGTAGTTTGAAATACTTGTCACTGACCTCGATTTAAACAGCTCTGATTTAGGATTACGGCGATAGCGAGGTTAGTTTTGGTTGTATATTTACTTGATGGACGTTGGAAACGTTGGAGTGATAGATATTCATAAGATACGATACTCTCTAGATAAGCATACTTATGACAATAGTGAGTTAGTTGGTGAGTACACCTAATATTGAAACCATATAGATTATGACTCAAGAATTATGAAAGATCAGGTTGTAGTGGCATAGTGAAAGCGAGGTATGCGTGGGAAACAGGGAGAAGATAGTAGCTATAACTGCATTTATTTTGGGAGTGACTATTGCTTGTTTATTTCAGCTTGTGAGCTCAAAGAGTCTGGGTGACCGAGCTTATATAATCGCAAATTTTGATCAAATTCATTGTATGAACTCTTTGAGCAATTCTAACTTCGAAGCTAAATCTATATTAGGGCCGAGTTGGTACTCAGATTATAAGGTTGTTGAGGTTGACACTGAGTCTATTGGAACTAGTTTCGAATATGAATTTTCAGCGTGCTTCTATATGGCGCATTCAGAAAAACTATACTCTGTAGAAGAGTTTAGGCGCACTTATATATTAATGAATAGAACTAAAAAAGATAAAATATTCGCCATAAAAAAAGAAGGTGTCGAATATTTTTTGATTTATTCTAACTAAAATGAGAAACATTTGAGTTTAAGGGCTTGCTAGTGTGGGGTTATATTTTGAAGTTTAAATTATTTTGTATAACATTTCTGATACTGTTAACTAGTACATCGGCTTTCTCCAATAATCATAATGGTTGTTCAAACGAGAATTTAAAGTTTCTTAATAATTTTTATTATTATGCCGACAGAATAGGTGAAAATCATGAAAGTATACAGAAAACGTTAGCTGCTTGGGATCTAGAGCTATTAGCAAATAACTATTATGAAGTTTTTCCTAATGCTTCAATTGGAGTAGTTATTGAGGTGATATCGTCAGGTGTATTGAGCAGAGAATACGACTCTAAGACAAGAGTTATGACCTCCTATGCTGAAAAAAAACTGAAGAATAACATAGTTAAGTTAGTAATCGATGTTGAAAATAATAATGATGGAGACCAAGTGTTCGATGTTATGGTAGTACACATAGATTTAGAATCAATGAAATTTATTGGAATTCATCATACAGATGAATATCCTCCAGATCTTGAACCGGTTAAATGTGAAATTGCGTTGGGTTTAGAAATATTTTAATAAATTAAGTAAAAATCTGAGCAAACCCTACGAAACTATTCATGCTTTTTAACTTTGCTTCGTTTTATTTTCTTTTAATATTTTTCAATAACATTGTAAACAATGCCCTCTGAACAAGGGATATGTCGTTAGCCTCATTACTTTCAATTGGGTTCGCATCATAAATGTTAAGGTATTTATTTGCCTTATCGAGGTCTACTTCTGAGACAAGAAAGCCATCTCTAAAGCAATGCTCAAGTAAAGCTACAGCCAGCGGGAATCCTTTTCTTGCCGAATGCTCCAAATTAAGAACAATATTGTCTAGATTTGAGTTATCACAGTTGTCATATTTGATGCATCTTTTAATATCAATAACTGCCACATAAAAGATATATTCTCCTGTGGAGTCATTACCCGAATTGCTCTGTAAGTAGTGTCTAGCCCATTCAAATTCTTCAAAAAAAGATTCAGCTGCAGCATACTTAGCTTGTTGCATTTTAAGGTCATTGTTGGGGAATACACTAAAAGTAACAAGAAAAAGTACAACAAGTATTTCGTATTTCATATTTCTGAGCTTCATTCGCTTCTCCGTAACCCGCTTAAAAATATGATTGCACTCATAATACTGACACAAATTATCAATTTGTAAGAAAATCTTGACTGATTTTTTCGTGAAATAAGCTAATTCTTTTCAATACGTTACGCAGATTTTGTTGCTCTAGCTCGGTTAAATCTGCCAAGGCCAGCACATCATTTACCTTACGCAAATCTGTGTATTCCACGATTTGGTTCATAAAGCGCAGCTGCCAAATATGGTCGAAAATGTAGACCATTTCGCGAAAGCTCATGGCGTCGATTTCCTGTTTGGCGGCTAGCTGCTTAAGCCTTGTCATGGTGTTTGCTTCGCGAATATCGTGCTTGAGTGCGTAAATTCGGCAAAAAATTTCCATGGGGCGTAAACAGGCTTTTAGATTAACTGACTCTACGCCGTCGATATTCTCGGTTTTGATTTGCTTAAAGCTAGTGAGCGGCACTTTGTAAGATAGGCAGTTTTTGGCGTAGGTGGCTAGAAACTGCGGCTGGTTTTGCACCGTTGTTTGAATATGCTGTTGGATGCTATCGACCAGCTGCTTTTTTCCATAAGTCGCGCGTATATCAAAAAACACATTTAGCTCTAATATAGAATCAGGCTTGGCGTGATTAATCCAAGCGCTAAAGTTTGCAGTCCACTCATCTAGGCTTAGGCACCATTGGTGGTTGGTGGCCATAATCAAACCATCGCAATAGGGGTAACCGGCTTGGTTGAGTAGGCCACAAACCCGCTCTGCCAGATGCAAAAAGTAGCGTCTGGTTTGTTTAAGTTTGCTTGGATCTTTGGGCGTCTCAAATACAATGGCATTGTCTTGGTCTGAAAACAGCGTCATGTCGTGACGAGCATTGCTGCCAAAGGAAATAAAGGAAAAGGAGACCGGCGGCTTTCCCAACTCTTGAATACTTAGCTCTATAAATCGGCAGATGGCCGCATCGTAGGCACTGCCAATGGCGCGGCGAAGATTATCAGGGCGAGAGCCTGCATCAATCATCTCGCGCACTAAGTCTGGCAGTTGATTGAGGGTTTCTACCACGCTACCTTGGCTATCGCTAAGTGCAATATCTTCGACCACGCGACTGTTTAGCACTTGGTAATCGCTGACTTGTTTTACCAGGCCATAGGCGCCGCCATAAATCTTTCGGGTTATTGGGCGGAAAGAAATCACATGACCCTGTTTTTCAGAAAAGAATATCTTTGACGAGCTAACAATTATATCTAGCTGTTTGCCGCTTTTGGTACTTAAGCAAGCTTCAAACTCCGCAGGCTCGGCGATGTGTTTGAACAGTCCATCTAAATGTTGCAATAAAGGGGTGTTTTTGGCGTTGGCGGGAAACAGCTGCTGCCAAATATTGGGGCTTTGAAGCTCTGAGTCGCTGTAACCCAGCATACGATGTAGCCGGTTGTTTGAGTAAAGAATATCGCCGTCGGCTTCTAGAATGTAACCTTCGTTAGATGATTCAACCAAGGCTCTATAACGATCTTTGGCTTCGTGCAGAGCGACTTCGGCGCGCTTTTTCCGGTTCTCGATGGTTCGGCTTTGGCCAATGATGTAGCTCATTATGGCGCTAAGCCCAAGGGTAATGAGGAAGAATGTGGTAAACAGTGTTTGTTCTAGTTTATCGATTTCTTTTTGTACATCGTCAAAATAGACACCGGTTCCCACTATCCATTGCCACTCTTCCACTGCTTGCACGTAGCTAAGTTTGGGCGCTGTTTTGTTGGCATCATCCTTCCATTGCCAGAGGTATTCTAAGTAGCCTTCATGGTTGGCTTTAACCAGCTTGGTGAACTCAACAAAAATGTGTTTGCCACTTTTGTTTTCATTATCTGAGTAATGAGTGAGATCTTGGCCTTTTAAGTCTTTACGGTAGGGATGCATGATCATTCGTGGATGCATGTCGGTGATGAAGAAGTAATCTTTGTTTTCATCACCATAGCGCATCGCTTTTAGCTCATTGGCCGCTTTCGCCTGTGCTTGGCTTAGGCTTAGTTCTCCGTTTTGTTCTCGCGCTACGTAACTGTCGACAATGCTAATGGCCGAGGAAGTGAGCTCTTTGATCATTTGCTGTTTTTGACCCATCATCGAGTCTTCTACCAGCGGGATAATCACCAAAGCAACCGCACTTACAAATAATATAATGGCCAAAATGGTGGGCAGTACAATGCGAAAAGCAAAGCTGCCAATAAAACCTTGTTGATTAGCTTCGTTATCACGTAGGCCATCAAAATATTCCGCTAGCTCTTTGGCATCTAATACTGCGCTCAGTTCTTCATTGTGGGTGGCGTCGTGGTATTTGGCGGTAAACGTACCGTTCTCAAAATCAGCTCGAGAAGGCAGGTAGCCGTCGTAGTCATCTTTAATATGGGTTTCGACAACGTTCTTAATTTGCTGGCGAGAGTACTTGCCATCGAACTCTTGGTAGGCTTCTTGAAGTGCTTCTTTGCAGTGCCTAAACCGGCGATGGTCGTAAGGGTCGTATTGGTCTAGCTTGCCTTCACGTAGGTAGTGATCAAATCCGTCGTGGTCGAAAAAGCCGTCAATCCATTTATGGATGTCTTCTGCTCGTATGCCAAATAGCTGTTCTGTGCGCTGGGCGTGCTCGGAAATTTTCATCGTAATCAGTTGGTTGAACTAAGTTCAGCATAACAATTAGTAGAGAATTAGCATATCGATGAAAGGGTAAAATAAAAAGCAGTTAACTTGCATGAAAAGTAATCTAAATCAAAAAATCATCAAACTTTATTGTCTTATACTAAGACAAATTTTCCAGTACCAGTTACTAAGGGCGCGTATCGTACCCTTTTTTCAGCCTGCGGGAAAATATGTGGCTTTAGCTCTCAGCTTTTAGGCACCTGCTTACTAGGTGTTCTGTAGCGTCTGGGATGTCGTCTCGTGTTAGCCGAAGGTTAACATACAGAGCATAAATGGAAGTTAATGCGCAATGGCCCCCGCAATTACATAGGAAGTAAAAACATGTCTAGTAAGAACAAGACATTCTATAGAGATATGCGCCGAAAAGCGCAGGAATTCGACAACCGTGAAGAATTTTTGAACCACGATCTCAAAATTATGAGTTTTCGCCGTTGGGGTATCCATTTACCGCTTCGAGATTACAGTATTGAAATTGAAGATTGGGTACCAGCGCTAGCCGCCACCATTGGTAAAGTTGTAATGGTAACCGCAATGGTTGCCGCGTTTGCCGCACAGTTTGGTTTATCGCCAGAGTTTGTTGCCGAAAACGTACGTTACGAGTTGCTTATTGCCGGCGCGTTATTTGTGATTTTGTTCTCTGCTATTTTAAACCCTAATGCCAATTTGGCCGGTACTCATGGGCCTATGATACCGCTCATTCCCTTGATTGCTGCCGCAGGAGGACACCCGCTAGCGCTGGGTTTAATGGTGTGTGTGTTTGGTTTGATTTTGGCTTATACCAAGGGGGGCTCAAAGTTAATGACGCTCACCGGGGTAGGGGTAAGAGGGGGCTTGCTGATTTACCTGGGGGCTGTGGGTTTAATTGGTCAAATTAACAAAACCGAAGCCTGGGCATCTGCCGGTGACCAAGGTTACATATCTTTTGCGGTGATTGGCGTTACCGTTTTAGTGTATGCCTATTTAGCAAAAGTAGGTAAACGTTGGTTAGCTATTCCGCTTTGTTCAGCCTTAGCAGGTATTGTTGCCTATGTATGTGGAGCAGATTTTGCCTTTACTACCGCACCTGGCCTACCACATTTCAGTCCGTTTTACTGGTGGGGTGAAGATACAGGTTGGCAATTAGGTTGGCCTAATCTTCAGCACTTCATTGCGGTTATTCCTTTTGCATTGCTAGCGGTAGCTATGTGGTCTCCAGACTATTTAGGTCACCGTGTATTCCAAGAACTTAACTACCCGAAAGAAGCCAAAGGCGTGTTAATGGATGTGGATGACACCATGGTGGGTGCATCTGTGCGTCAGGGTGTGGGTGCATTATTGGGCGGAGGTAACTTAGCCTCATCGTGGGGAACCTACATGATCCCTGCTGCTATTGCTAAGCGCCCGATTCCTGGTGGGGCTTTGCTAACCGGTATCTTGTGTGTATTGGCATCGGTACTTGGTTATCCAATGGACTTAGCCATGTGGGAGCCAGTGCTACGTGTTGCTTTAATTGTAGGGGTATTCTTACCTTTGCTTGAAGCAGGCATGCAAATGATTCACAAGCACAAAGATTCTTTAAGTGCCGGTATTTGTATTTTTGCCTGTGCCTTTGTTAACCCAGTGTTTGGCTGGGCCACTACCATGCTGCTGGATAACATGGGCTTAATTGGCGACCACGAGCGCGCTAAAGAACTATCAGCTAAAGATAAGTACCTTATTCCAGGTATTGCCTTTGTGATTTGTGTGGGTTCGCTAGCGATGGTGGGGCAGCTCCCTGGCATTCCAGCTTTAATTGGTAATTAAACGAGATAAATGCAATCTGGTTTAGCCACAAGGCAGCCTCGTTGGCTGCCTTTTTATTTCATCAAGAAACACTACTACCAAAGTACCTTAACTCCATTAATTCGGCTTTTGCCTTTTGTTGTCTGACTAAAGCCGCTCGCTTTAAATGCCGATGAGCACTAATTCCAGTTGTTTTTGCTGATGTTTTTTGGTGTCGGATTTCTTTACACTTTATTCTTTGGTTAGGATCTAGCGCTGTTATGACCATATTTATGATGAATAGCGCTTTCATTAAAACATCATAAAAACATCATTTATTGAGTGGTATTTTGCGGTTGATTAAATTTTCGACGTAATATTCTGTAGAAAAATTTCATCATTTTAAATGCTGGTGTTTTTTACTTGCTTAAAGACAAATACCAGAACTTTTAGAAACAGCGGATGTATAGACATATAGCGCCTCGCCTAGCCGCTACCACCACAAATTGTCATATAAACCTAGGCTAGAAGCGCTTTGATAAAGGTTTAGTTTGTCGATATAGCTTACACTTTGTGTGATCTGTATCACTTTGTGGTTTCGGGGTATTAAAAATAAAATCTTTATAAAACATAGTCTTAATTATTTTATTAGTCTTTCTATAGATTTGGCTTAGTACTTGCAAAGAATCTAGTGCGTTAAAGGAATACCTTTTAATAACAGCAAAGGATCTGAGCAATGAAAGCACTACTATTAACCTTAACGACATTGTTTATGGCGATGTCGGCAAATGCAACGGTAATGTTAACTAGCGACAACCCAGCGCAAGCACCGGGAGTGGAAACCTATTTAGGTGATTTTCCAACACCTTTTAGTGATCCGACTGCTTTTCCTAACGTTCCTGTTGCTCAAAGCGTGTTTGACGCAGGCTCTGACATTCGAGCGGCATTTATGCTTGATCTTGATATGTTAGATGAAACTACCGATGAAGGTACTGGCGGCTACTTAAATGGCCTATTGGACCTCGAGTTTTACTGGTTTAATGGCGCTAATTTAGTGTGGCAAAACTATAACCCTTACTCTTGGGATCAAATCGAAGCTTGGCAGCCTACCTTTGATGTTCTTGCTGTATGGAGTGATAGCAGTTTGTTTGACGACGGCCTAGTAGAAAGTGGCGCTTGGACAGTGGTTGCTGCAGTTGAAGGAAGTGTAATTGGCGGTAAGCAATTTTCAGTTCCAGAACCAGCAAGTTATGCCTTAGTGCTATTTGGTTTACTTGCCATTGTGGGCAGAAGAATGCGCGGTTCATTTTTCGCTAAATAAACTATAGCGGCTTACAAGGTCATTGAATTTTCATTTAATTAATCTTGTTAATAGCTGTTTTTATATGTAGTTTATATTTTGTTCGACGTTGTAACAGAAGGAGCCAATTATGGTTTACGTAAAACGGACTTTGACAGCAGCTTTGTTGCTTTCTAGTACCTATGCCGTTGCGGCCGATGCGCCTGCAGCACCAACGCTGTCTCCAAACGATTTGTTTGCAGCGATTAGTGCTGGAACGCCTATTACTACAGCTAACTTGTTAGCTAGTGCTGGTTTGCCAGACTTTGTGCCTAGCTTACCGGGTAACGGTGGCGGTGCTGGTGGTGGTGGTTTAACGGCTTCACCAAACTAGTTGAATAAGTATTTAAAAAGAGAGCCTTAAGGCTCTCTTTTTTATTGTGCTGCTAATAGATTTATCTTTTGCCAAGCGTCAGTTTATAAACCAAGTCTTGGGCACTTATTGAAAATTTTCCTGCATATATTCTTCAATTTTATTAGCTATGTTAATCAACTCATTTCTTAGCCAAGTATTTGCGGGATCTTGAGTAACTTTTTTAGGCCAAATAAGGTAATTGGACACAGGTTTAAATTCGAATGGTGGTCTAAAAACCTGCAGCTGTAGCCGTTCTTCAAACTGTAACGCCATGGATAGAGGCACAGCAGACAGGTAGTGTGATTGGCTACACATCATAATATTGCTAAACAGCGAACCACCATGGTAAGCCACTCGCCGTTTGCTTAAATCAATATTGGTATAGTGGCTCATGGTGTAAAGGTGTTGTCGTTTTCTTTCTAATACTGCGTGCTCTTCTTGCATATACTGCGCTTCAGATAAGCTGCCTTGAATCCTAGGATGGTCTTGGCTACATACCACCACAAAGTCGCCGTCATAGAGTTTCTGGCTATTCAAGCTTGGCTCTTTGGGCGGCAGAATATCAATCATTAGGTCGTATTCTTGCGTGATTAAAGCGTCGTATATGTTTTCTTCGTATACCGGTTGGTCGAACACTTCGAGGCTGATGTTTTTATTGGGCAGCTTGGCAAACTGATCGAGCAATACCCACTGTAAGTGCTCGGGAGCGGTTATTACAAAATTTCGTTTTGACTGAGCAGCGTCAAACTGCCCAAAGGAGTGGAACACCGAATTAAGTTGCTGCAGCGGCTCTTGAATTTGCGCGTAAAGGTTTACCGAATAATTGGTGGGGGCAACGCCGCGACCACTGCGAATAAACAGTTCCTGCTGTACCTCAATTTTTAGGCGCCCTAGCATAGTAGAAATGGTCGACTGATTTGTATTTAGGTGCTCTGCTGCCTTGCTCAAACTGCCATGCTCCATTACCGCTGCAAATGCCGCCAGCAAATTGTATTTGGGGATATCGTTGTGCATTTTGCTCACCGTATTTAACGCTAGTGCTAAAGCTCTTATAAGTAATTATCGTATTTACGATAGTTTGAAATCATATCAGCCTATTTTTTAATGCTCCAGATATAAATAAAGTGGCTGCAATTTCATAATTGTAAGGCTTTAAGGTTGAACTATGACAAATCGATGTAAGCAGGTGTTACTGCCACTAGCCATTTCTAGTACTTTGTTTGTAGCGGGATATACCCAAGCAACACCCGTAATCGAAGCTAGCTCTAGCGTAGGACAAGAACTGCAAACGAGTGCAGCAAGCCAATACCAAAATATTGATTTAGATGCTCGCTATAACGACGGCGTGTTGATTGAGCATTCATCAAACCTGTTCTGGGGTAAAGGTGAGCGAATCAAGGTATTGTCTAAAACCGGTGAGACTTTAGCTTACACGGCAGAATCTGAGCATGTTCACCCCACATTAACCAAGCATAGCCGCAAGATGGATCAAGCCATCATTCAGGTAGACCACAATGTTTACCTAGGCTACGGATTTGGTATTGATACACCAGTTATGATTGAAGGTGATGATGGCATCATCATTGTTGATCCAGGTGAGTCTGTGGAGATAGCTGAGTCGGTTAAACAGCAATTTAGAAAAATCACCACTAAGCCTGTGAAAGCAATAATTTACTCGCACAATCATATTGACCACATCTCTGGTGTGCGAGCTTGGGTTAGCGATGAAGAGGTAAGCTCTGGTGCAGTTAAAATTATTGCTCAAGACGGCCTAACCGATGCGGTAGCAAACTGGTCATCTAACCTTGGTACCTTGTTTGGTCACCGTACTTCATACACTGGCGCAAAGCATGTTGAAGAGGGCGAACACGGTACCGTAAACGATGGTCTTGGTCCGCGCTTTATGCAGGGCGCTATTTCTTTTATTGAGCCTAATACACTAATTGCGGCCAACGCTACCTTAGATATCACTATTGCTGGCGTGCACATGCAAATTGTAAACGTACCTTCTGAGACTAAAGACGAAGTGGTTGTTTACCTACCCGAGCAAAAAATCCTGCATGCGGCGGAAGTATTACAAGGCGAGAACTTCCCTAACTTACACACTATTCGTGGTACTAAGTTCCGCGACCCAGCAATGTGGTTTAAAGGTATTGATGTGATGCGTCAGTTTGATACTGAAATCATGATCAACTCACATGGCCGTCCAGTTGAAGGTAAAGCAGCAGTAGCTAACGTTTTAACGGCTTATCGAGATGCGATTCAATATACCCATGACCAAACTATTCGTTACATGAATAAAGGATTAACACCTGACGAATTAGTTGAAGTGGTGAAGTTACCTAAGCATCTAGCAGAGCATCCTTGGTTAGGCGAGCACTACGGCACCGTTGCGCATGCTGTTCGTCAGATTTACGTTGGCTATGTGGGCTTCTTTGAAGCTGATCCTTGGCAACTAGAACCGATGGCTTATCAGCAACGCGCTAAGGCTTTTGTTGAGCTAATGGGCGGACGTGACAACATTATCAACACAGCAAAAGCGGCAATTGAAGCCAAAAACTACACTTTTGCCGCAGAGATCCTATCGTACCCAATTACCGTGAATAAAGATGATATGCAGGCACGCCAGCTTAAGGCCGATGCTTATAAAGCCTGGTCTGCTGAGCAAGTAAACATTAATTGGCGTAACTGGGCTCTTAATGCTGCAGCTGAGCTAGAGGGAGAGCGTGATTTCTCTAACCTAATTAGTTTTGCCTCGGTTGACGTATTAACGGCGCTACCAAGCAAGCAAATCTTTGACATGATGACCGCTACCTTAATTGCTGAAAAAACCATAGATGTGAACATGTCTATGAGCTACAGCTTTGCTGATACTGGTGAGTCTTTCACTATTGAGATCCGCAATGGTATTGCTCAGTTACATGAAGAAGTGCTAACTGATGCTAATGTGCAGATCAACACATCTCGTGCAGTGCTTAACCAAATACTCATGGCTGGACCAAATGCACTGCAAGTTATCGCCCGCAATATGGAAACAGGCAGCTTTAGTTTTGCAGAAGGCAGCATTAAAGACTTCGGTTTATTCATGAGCTACTTTGACCAAGCAACTCGCCCACAAGACTTAATGCTAATTGTACGCTAAGCAAAGCTGGTAAGGGGCCCCTAGCGGCCCCTCTTTTGAGGGGACTCAGATGTTTAGATTGTTTAGCTATCTTTTGGTCATTATCCCAATCGCAGTATCTGCATGTGGCCTTCACCAGAGTACCGGTTTGTATTTACAGACCGAACCTGGCTCTTTAGCGGTAGTTGAAAGTGTTGTAAACGCGAGAATGCGTGACGCTTTAGGCAATGCTAATAAGCCTGAGCAATTTCGGCTTTATTTGTTTATGCGTCGCTTAGCTAAAGCTAATCCAGACAAAATTAGTTTTAGCTTATTTGAAGCAATTAAAGGGCACTATCGACAAATTTTGCTTGAGCCAAAGCTGAAGATAGTGGGGCGTGATACCCGACCTAGTCAACAAGAGTTGCTGGTGATCACCGAGCTGGATGTATTAGACGCACTTGCATCAGGAGCGCTAAGTTGGCAGCAGGCGCACGCTCAAGGTTTGATTGCCATAAATGGCAACGCCGAGGATGTGGCGCAACTAGAGCGTTGGTTTGCATCGCTGTTTTTAGCTAGGGCTTAAACAATAAGGCGCAGGCAAGGTTTTCTGAACATTGCTAGCGGCTTTCAACTTTATTTTGAGGAGGGCTTTATGCGCCTACTTCGCACGATTATTTCTAAGATCCGCATCATCTTCATGGTGTTAGTTAAATTTACCTGTTTCATGTTGGTGATGCTGGGTGGTGCTTATTTGTTAGCCCCAATGGGAACGATCAATTCTAAAGACATCGACATGAGCATCTACAGCAACACACCTAATCAAACCATGATGGTGTTATTTAACTCTGAGTATTTTAGTGGGTACCTGTTTGCAGTCACTATCGCCTTAGTGGGTTTTGTTGCTTATTTGCTATGGGAATTACACGAAGTAGCAGTGCATAAAGCGCATGAGAAAAAAAGTGCACATATTCAATTAGTTTTTGCTTTGTCGTTATGTGGCCTATTTCTGCATAAGGCTTGGTGGGTGTTAGCCATCATTATTGCTTTTGCTAACTGGGCACATATTGGCGCGTCGATTAGCAAGATTATTAGTAATGGCAGACAAAAAGCGCATTCTCCTCGTCGCCCATCCGAACATTCAGAGGCCTAAGCAATGAAAGAGGTAATGATTCCTTACATCCTAATTATGTGGATTTTAGTTTCTACTGGGGCGATTAAATGGACATTAAAAAGCGCGTTTCGGATTGTATCTGGTGGACTGATGATCTTGGTATTGCTAGGCGTGCTTTCTCGCCTATGGGCGCCGGTAGATTTAAGTTACTCATCAACGGTTAAAGCTCCGCATTCGGTATTGTCGCCGCTATTGCGCGAACAAATCGATAAGATTCATGTAGAGCATAATCAATACGTTAAACAAGGTGAGGTGATTTACACCCTTATCGACACAACCTCGAGTGCCGAGTTAGAGAAGATTAAGGCGTCTATTGTTAAACAAGAAGAGGCTATTGCCCAGTTAAAGCGTGATGTGGCTAGGGCTAAAAAATCACCAGAGATTTTCAAACAGCGTGAGGTTGAGTACTACCATTCGCAATTACGTATTGCTAATTCGGCACTCGCTTCGCTACATGCAGACGCTAAAAAAACTGAGTTTGAACAGGAAAGGAAAACAATTCGTGCGCCTTTTGATGGCCAAGTAGCAGTGGTTAATGTGGCCGATGGAAGCCGCGTAGGCAATATGCATATATACGATACTGGTCGTAAATTTATGGAAATGCGTATTCCGGATCAAACCTATCGTTACGTTGAGGTAGGGCAGTTTGCCGAGTTTTATGTGGATGCTTATCCAGGCGAGATTTTCCGAGCTAGAGTTCACAGCCTTACTGCAGGTACCGGAGAGTCAGCGGTCTCTCCAATGCAGGGCCCGCAAAGTGTTCGCCAACATGTGGGAGCAAACGCCAGCTCGCATGGCCGAACGGTAATATTAGAAATTGTTGAACCCGAAGGTAAAGTCATTCCTATTGGCGCTACGGGTTCGGCGTGGATTTCGGCTAATAAACCGCATCCATTCTTTGGCTTTATTGATGTTATTGGTGCGGCTACCGTGCGCCTGCATTCTTATAAGTCTTACTTAAACGCGATGTAATACCTGTTTAAAAGTACGCCCATTGTGAGGGCGTACAACACACGTTCCATTCCCCACTTATTATTTTTTACAGCGTTAATTTTGCTTAGTGCTGAACTTAGGTTATTCATGAATACAATCAAAATGTTGCTGCTAGTAAGTGCTTCCTTCTTATTTGGAAAAGCTTATGCGGGCGCTTACATGTTCCCCGAACTTGGCATGATGAGCATTAGCACTGCTGGTGCAGGGGCTCAAGCCGTTGCCGAAGGTGCTGAAACTGCTTTTGCTAACCCTGCTGCAATGACGGAACTTAACACCACCACACTTGCATTTAATGTGCAGGGTATGGTGTCTAACATTAACTATACCGACAATGGTTCAACTGGCGTGTTTGCGGGTGGGGAATCATCTTCGAAAGCTGGTACTGCGATGCCAGTGGGATCTATGTATGCCGTTACTCCGCTTAACGATAGTTGGTCTGTTGGTTTAGCTATAGCATCTGCCGGCGGTTCCATTATTGATTATGGGCCGAATTTCGCTGGTTCACTATTGCTACAAGATGCACAGTTAACCACTGTACAGTTTAATCCTAGCATTGCTTACCAAGTGAAAGATGACTGGTCGATAGGTTTAGGCTTGGTTGCTGAATATGGTGTATTAGAACAAAACTTTGCAGGTCACTCCGATTCCTTTTTACCTTCAGTTTCGGCAGAAGGTAGCAGTGTCGAGTTTGGTTACACCCTTAGCAGCCTCTATAAATTTAATGACGACAATCGTATCGGCTTTACTTACCGCTCTGAGTTAAACCACGATATGGATGGTGATATTAGCTCTGACAATCGCAGCAGTTCTTCATCCATTAACATTATTATGCCAGCTGTGGCCATTGTTAGTGGTTATCACCAACTTGAAAGCAAACCTGCTTTATTATGGAGTTTAGGCTGGAGCGATTTTAGCAAAGTGTCTGAAACAGCTATTTCGCTGGCTAATCGTGAAGCAGGCATCGCGCGAGAATGGCAAGACACCTTTTCTGCCAGTGTTGGTATGCATTACCCCTTAAACCAGCAGTGGCGCTTAGAAAGTGGTGTATATTACGAGACATCACCGCAAGATGATCCGAGCTTACAATACCCAGATGTGCCTACCGGAGAGTTATGGAAACTTGGGCTTGGTGCTAGCTACAAGATTAACCAAAATTGGCGGATGCAAATGTATTACGAGTACTACTACGGCGGCACCCCAAGTATTGATTACACCTTATTCGAAGGCTCAGCTGCGGAAAGCTCGTTAAAAGGTGATTATGAGGCGGCAGTTCATTTCTTTGGTGTATTGTTTAACTACCAGTTCTAGTTTGTTGTATTAAGCGCAAGGCAATAAAAAACCAGCATGTAATTGCTGGTTTTTTAATGAAGAGGGAACTGATTTAACTAAGCTTACTTCACTTCTTCGCCTTTGGCTTGTAAGTCAGCGTGGTAGCTTGAGCGCACTAATGGCCCACAAGCCGCGTGAGTAAAGCCCATGGCCTCTGCTTTTTCTTTTAGTTCATCAAACTCTTCTGGCGGCACGTAACGCGCTACCGGTAGGTGATGACGGCTAGGTTGCAAGTATTGGCCAAGCGTTAGCATGGTTACGCCGTGTTCGCGTAAATCTCGCATAACCTGCAGGATCTCTTCATTGGTTTCTCCAAGCCCCATCATTAAGCCAGATTTAGTCGGTACATTGGGGTGTAGTTCTTTGAAACGCTTTAGCAGCGTTAATGACCATTGGTAATCTGAACCAGGGCGAACTTGCTTGTATAAACCTGGAGCTGTTTCTAAGTTATGGTTAAAAACATCTGGTGGGTTTTTGTCTAAGATTTCTAAAGCGCGATCCATACGGCCTTTAAAATCAGGTACCAAGGTTTCTATTTGAATATGTGGGCTGCGTTGGCGAATTTCACTCACACACTCAGCAAAGTGGGCGGCACCGCCATCACGTAAGTCGTCGCGGTCTACCGAGGTAATTACCACATATTTTAGCTTCATGTCGGCAATGGTGGCAGCTAACTTGGCAGGTTCTTCGGCATCTAGTGCTAAGGGCTTACCGTGGCCAACATCGCAGAATGGGCAACGGCGAGTACAAATGTCACCCATAATCATAAAGGTAGCAGTACCGTGGTTAAAACACTCTGCTAAGTTAGGGCAAGATGCTTCTTCACATACCGAGTGCAAATTATGCTTGCGCATAGCACTTTTAATTTCATTGATTCGAGTGCTATCAGAAGGAAGTTTAATACGCATCCAATCTGGCTTACGTAACATGGTTTCCTTTTCCGAGGGTATTACCTTCACTGGAATAAATGCCATTTTGTCGGCATCGCGAAGTTTTACTCCGGGCTCCATACGCACTTTTTTTGCACTCATAGTGTGGGTAGTCCTTGTTGATGTTCTGTACTGCTATAAGCCAGCTGCTTCACTAACACCGTGCTAAGGTGTTCGGAAACCTGACTAATGTTTGGGCTAGCAACATAGTCGCTAATTTGTGCCATTTCTAAACCGGCATAACCACAGGGGTTAATTTGCAAAAACGGACTTAGGTCCATGTCTACGTTTAATGCTAAACCGTGGAAAGAGCAGCCTTTGCGAATACGTAAACCTAAAGAGGCTATTTTCTTTTGGTCTACATACACTCCAGGTGCGTCTTTTTTGGCAAAAGCCTCAATCTTATAATGACTAAGGGTTTCGATGATGCTTTGTTCGATAATGGTAACTAAGTCGCGAACACCAAGTTTACGGCGACGCAAGTTGAGCAAGGGGTAAGCCACTAGTTGGCCAGGACCATGGTAAGTGACCTGACCGCCTCTATCTGCTTGCACCACCGGAATGTCGCTACTGGCTAGTAGGTGTTCCGCTTTACCTGCCTGGCCTTGAGTAAACACTGGCTGGTGTTCTACCAGCCACAATTCGTCATCCTGCTCAGCGCTGCGTTGATCAGTAAAATCACGCATAGCTTGCAAGATGCTTGAATAGTCTTGAAGGCCTAGTTGGCGAATGATTAAGCGGTTTTGCTCAGGCATTATAGTACGTGGCGTACGTCTTCAATGGCACCAATTTGGGTGTAAAGGCTCTCAATGTGTTGTTTGCTGGTAACTTTAACCACCAAGGTAATTGATTTGTAATTGCCTTTACTGCTTGGACGCGTTTTAGGGCTGTAATCACCCGGCGCTAAACCTTGAATAACACTTAATACTTCATCTTCTAAAGTGTTGTTGTTTACGCCCATGATTTTAAAAGTAAAATCACATGGGAACTCTAAATATTCATCAAATTTAGTTTGCATTTCTGACCTAAGAATACTGATTTAAGCCGCGATTTTTGGTCGAGCTAGAAATAAAAAACGCGTTATTCTAACGCGTTTTTGTGAGCTTTGCCTAAAATTTCCGCCAATTGGCTTAGAGTTTATGCATTGGTCTTATTGCTTAACTAAATAAAGACGCAAAGAACAACTTAATGTAATCCAGTAAACGTTTGAAGATCCCACCTTGTTCTACTTCTTGCAGAACAACTAATGGGTACTCGGCAACATCTTCTTCACCTACTTGGAAATACACAGAGCCTACAGTTTGACCTTGGCTTAATGGCGCTTTTAGTTCTTCTTTTAGTTCAAAGCTTGCTTGAAGCTGACTTGCTTGGCCGCGCGGTAGGGTAAGGGCGATATCTTGGTTAACACCTAAAGATACCGTGTCTTGGTCGGCCATCCATACAGTTTGTTCTACAAAGCTGTCGCCAGCTTTATAAGGCTTAACGGTTTCGAAAAATCTAAAGCCCCAGTTAAGTAGCTTTTTACTCTCGGCTGCACGGGCTTTCGCAGAGTTAGTTCCCATAACTACCGCTACTAGACGCATGTCTTGGTTGGTAGCTGAAGAAACTAAGCTATAACCGGCCTTGCTAGTATGGCCAGTTTTCATGCCATCTACATTTAGGCTTTTATCCCATAGTAGTGTGTTGCGGTTGTGCTGAGTAATGCCGTTAAAAGTGAATGATTTCTCTTTGTAAATGGCGTACTCATCTGGCACATCACGGATCATCGCCGTGGCCAAAATGGCCATATCTTTAGCAGTGGTATATTGCTCGGTGCTGTCTAGACCGTGGCTGTTAGCGAAGTGAGTATTTACCATGCCTAAGTGGCCAGCCCAAGAATTCATTAAGCTGGTGAATGAGTCTTCGCTGCCGGCAATATGTTCTGCCATGGCTACGCAGGCGTCGTTACCTGATTGAATAATGATGCCGCGGTTTAAGTCAGCAACTTTGACTTGTTTGCCTACTTCGATAAACATTTTTGAAGAATCTGGGAAATTCTTCGACCAAGCTTTTTCGCTAATGGTTACCATGCCATTAGGGTCAAGCTTGCCCGATTTGATTTCTTTACCAATGATGTAGCTGGTCATGATTTTGGTTAAGCTGGCTGGCGCTAGGCTGTCTTCTTCATTTTCGGCAGCAAGTACTCGGCCTGAGTCAAAATCTACTAAGTAGTAGGCTTTGGCTGAAACAATAGGAGCATTAGGGATAACTTGAGGAGCGGCATAAGCTACGCTCATACTACTTGCAATCAGAAGCGCAGAGGCGCAGCTAACACGCTGAAATACATTTTTTATCATGGTTGGCTCTTTGGCTTGTTAGTCAATAAACACGGACGGCAAACACTATAACAAAACTTTTCGGCAGTTTGTTAGTATCCTGCTCTAAATCCACTAGTTTGCTTTTAGATTAATGATATAAGCGTCTTTATAGGGACCTTTACGCATGTTTGCCAAGTACTTCTCGGCGCTTAATACATCATAATAGGGGCCCAATCGCAGTTTCTGCCAGCCATTCTCGGTAACTAATTGAGTGCTTAAACCTTCAGCTTGTAACTGTTGCTGATGTTGCTCTAATACCTGCTGATTTTTACTGGCGAGCAGTTGAACATAATATTGTTGAGCACCCGGCTGAGGCTTTGTGGCGGTTTTATCATTGTCAAAACGCAACAGCCTAATTTTAACTTTGGCTGTACCAGATTTCAGCATGTCGAGCTTGTAAGCCGCAGCATAGGATAAATCGATGATGCGTTTTTGGTGAAAAGGACCACGGTCATTAACTCGCACAATAACGGTTTTGTTATTGCTTAAGTTGGTAACTTCTACATAGCTAGGCAGTGGCAAGTTTTTGTGGGCAGCCGACATACTATACATGTCGTAAATCTCACCGTTGGATGTGAGGTGACCATGAAACTTTTTGCCGTACCAGGACGCTTCCCCTTCAACTTCGTGCAGCTCTATATCGCGCCATACTTGATAGCTTTTCCCACGTACTGTGTAGTCACGGTTGCCTTGGCGGCTGTATGGTTCAAAACGTGGGATGGGGTTTTCGATATGATCTAGCTCTGGAGCTGAATCGGGTGCCTTGTCATTACTCATCCCATAGCGCTGATCGCTTGGTGAAGAGCTACAAGCACTAAGCAGTGCTGCTAAGGCAACACTGCTTAAGTAAACGGTGACAAGGCGTTTAAATTTACTTGGCATTAGTTTGCGCCTGAGCCTTTCGTAGTTGCTCACTAAATTGATACACGGCCATGGCATAAAGCGGGCTACGGTTATAGCGAGTAATCACATAGAAGTTATGTTCGGCTAACCAATAACTGTGGCCATCAGCTTCTTCCAGCTCTAGCAGTTTAACGGGGGTGTTATTTGTTAAGCTCGCTTCGGTTTTAATTCCCGCTTGAGACAGCTCTTGCCAAGTATTATTAATTTCTAACTTTTTGCTTAACCATGGTTTGGCTTGTGTAGTGTTTGACTCAGCGGCATGCACTACGGGTTTGCCTAATTGCCAACGGTGTTTAGCAAAGTAGTTAGCTACGCTGCCTATGGCATCAACTGGGTTGTTTAGCATGTCTACTTTGCCATCGTTATCAAAATCTACGCCGTAATGGATATAGCTAGAAGGGATAAATTGACCAAAACCCATTGCGCCAGCGTACGAACCTTTAACTTCGTCTAAGGCCCAGCCTTGTTGTTCTGCTAAACGAATGTAATACGCGAACTCTTTGCTAAAAAACTGGCCGCGTTTAGGGTAATGGAAACCTAAAGTATACAAGGCATCAATGACTGGGTAAGTCCCTTTGTGTCGCCCGTAGTAGGTCTCTACGCCAATAATGGCAACTATTATTTGTGCTGGAACCTTAAACTCTTTTTCAGCGCGCTCTATGGTTTCTTGGTGCTCTTGCCAAAAGGCTAAGCCAGCTGCTAAACGTTCTTCGGTAAGGAATAAATCGCGGTAAAGGTGCCAAGGTTTAGCTTCCCATGGGCGAGTAATTGCATCGATTACCGCTTGCTGATAGGTGGCTTGCTCGGCGGCTTTTTCTAAGCTCTCGAGCGGAATATCAAGTTCTTGGCTTAATGCTTCAATACGTTGCTGCTGTTCGGTGTTGGCCAAGGCAGAAAATGACCAGATTTGAGACAGAGCAAGTAATAAGCAACAACATAAGCGCATAGCAATCCTTATTGGGCATAAAGCCGTTTGTGAGTATGAACAGACATCAGAATGCCAAAACCTGCCATCAGTGTCACTATCGATGTGCCGCCATAGCTCACTAAAGGAAGCGGAACACCTACCACGGGTAGTAAACCGCTCACCATGCCAATGTTTACAAAGATATAAACGAAGAAGGTTAAAATAATGCAACCAGCTAACAAGCGGCCAAAAGCTGTTTGTGCCTGAGTAGCAATAAACAAGCCGCGACCAATGATGTAGAAATACAAACACATCAACAGCACTACGCCTAAAAAGCCAAACTCTTCGGCAAATACCGCAAAAATAAAGTCGGTATGCCGCTCTGGCAAAAAGTCTAATTGAGATTGAGTGCCTTGCAGCCAGCCTTTACCGGCGAAGCCACCAGAGCCAATAGCAATTTTAGATTGAATAATGTGGTATCCCGCGCCTAGGGGGTCACTTTCTGGATTAAGTAAAGTAAGCACTCGTTGGCGCTGGTAGTCGCGCATTAAGAAGAACCATAGCAAAGGAATAAAGGCGGCAATCGCTGCACCCGCTGCGCCCACTAATCGCCAGCTCATTCCGGCTAAGAACAAGGCAAAAATCCCAGAGGCCGCAACCAGTAAAGATGTTCCTAAATCGGGCTGCTTAGTGATAAGCAAGGTTGGCGTAATTGCAATGGTGGCACCAATCAGTAAGTGTTTGAAGCTAGGTGGAAGAGGGTGCTGACTAATATAACGCGCGACCATGAGGGGCACGGCTAGCTTCATAATTTCAGATGGTTGGAAACGGATAAAACCGAGGTCTAACCAACGCTGGGCACCTTTACCCACATCACCCACTATCAGCACCGCCAATAGCATCAACAAACCGGAGAAAAAGAAGAAGGGCGCCCAACGCAAATATACGTCGGGGGGAACTTGCGCCAGTACAAACATCACTACAGTCGCTAAGGCAATGCGCACCAGTTGGCGATTTAGCATCGCCATGCTCTCGCCGCTGGCACTGTATAAAACAAACATGCCCAAGCCCATTAATAACACTAAACCAAGCAATAAAGGCCAATCTAGGTGCAGTCGCCACCACAAAGAGTTTTTCTGCTCTTGGCTATAGTTGCCCATGCTTAAAAGGTTTCCTTGGTTTCAAAATAACTATCAAATAACTCGCGAATAACCGGCGCTGCATTGGAGCTACCACCACCGGCATTTTCTACAACCACTGAGGCAACAATCTCGGGTTTTTCGAAGGGCGCATAGGCGACAAACATCGCGTTATCGCGGTGTTGTTCTTTAAGGCTTTCGGCATCGTATTCTGCATCTTCAGCGATGCCTACAACTTGCGCAGTGCCCGATTTACCAGCAGCGACATAAGTGGTGTCTTCAAAAGCTTTACGCGCGGTACCGTTACTTTTGTTGATTACGCCGTACATACCATCTAAAGCAACCTGCCAGTTTTTATCACTGTTTAAGGCAATAGGCGCTTGAATTTGCGGCGGCAAGCCAATGTGTGAGTTGGCATCGCCGACGCTTTTTAAAATACGTGGGGTAATAATTTTACCTTTGTTTACCAAAATATTGGTGGCCTGAGCGAGCTGTATAGGGGTGGTGGTCCAATAGCCTTGGCCAATGCCAACAGAAATGGTGTCACCTTGCCACCAGGGTTGGCGGTAGCGAGCACGTTTCCATTCACGGCTAGGCATGTTGGCGCGGCTTTCTTCATGAATATCAATGCCAGTGTATTTACCAAAACCAAACTTGCTCATGTAGGCATGCATTTCATCGATGCCAGTTTCGTAAGCCAGTTTGTAAAAGTAAGTATCTACGCTTTGTTCAATGGCTTTGTAAACGTCAACCCAACCATGTCCCCAGCGCTTCCAGTCACGGAAGCGGCGTTTGGTATTAGGAATTTGGAACCAACCTGGGTCCCACATGCGTTGCTCAACAGTGATTTTACCCAGCTCTAATCCCATTACAGCTAACAGTGGCTTAACCGTAGAAGCTGGGGGGTAAACGCCTTTGGTGGCTCGGTTAATGAGCGGGCGGTCGGTAGAGTTAAGCAGCTTGTTGTAATTTTTGCTGCTAATGCCATTTACAAACAGGTTAGGGTCATAACTTGGGCTAGATACCATGGCTAGTACGCCACTGGTTTTGGCATCTAGAAGAACCGCTGAACCACGGCGTCCTGCCAGCAACCTTTGAGCTTCTAGTTGCAAGCGAATGTCTACGTTTAGGTAGAGATCTTTACCTGGAATAGGTGGAACAATCTTCATGGTACGAATAATTCGGCCACGGTTATTCACTTCAACTTCTTGATAACCAACACTGCCATGCAGAATTTCTTCGTAGTAGCGCTCGATACCTTGTTTGCCGATAGTGCGCGTTGCATCGTACTCGGCCAGTTTGTTTTCTTTCTCTAGCCGCTCTAAGTCTTTTGCGTTAATGCGCGCAACATAGCCCAACAAGTGGGTGAGGCTGTCGCCATAGGGGTAGAAGCGAATTAAGCTGGCATCGATGCTGGCGCCATGAAATTTGTGCTGTTGCACGCTAAACATGGCCACTTGTTGCTCAGTAAGTTGCGACTTAAGCACTACTGGTTTAAAGCGACGTGTGTGTTTGCGGTTTTGCTGGAATCGCTCAACATCGTTTTCGCTGAGCGCTAATAATTCACTTAGCTCGGCGATCATTTGGTCGAGGTCGTCTACATTCTCTGGGATGATCTCTAAACTAAAGTTGGGGCGGTTTTCTGCCAGTAATACCCCATTCCTATCGTAAACCAAGCCGCGGGGAGGGGCGATAGGCAAAACTTTAATGCGGTTGTCGTTAGAGCGAGTGGTGTAGGTTTCGTGCTGTTCAAATTGCAGATAATAAAGGTTGCCCAGCAATACACAAATAAGCGCAAAGGTACCTAAAATAGCCACCAATGAACGACGGTTAAACAACCGTGATTCAGCCGAGTGGTCTCGCATTGCGACGCGCTGTCTTGCCATACTTTAGCGTTTATTCTCTGTGATAAGGGTGGTTAGCCGTAACACTCCACGCGCGATAGAGAGTCTCGGCAACGATAACTCTCACCATTGGGTGGGGCAAAGTGAGTGCCGATAGCGACCAGCGTTGTTCGGCAATGTTGGTGCAACTTGGGGCTAAACCTTCCGGGCCACCAATTAACAGGCTTACATCGCGGCCGTCCATTTTCCAGTTGTCTAGTTGCTTCGCGAGCTGCGGTGTGGTCCAAGCTTTACCGGTAACCTCTAGAGTTACAACACGGTTGCCTTTAGGTATAACCGCTAAGGTGGCCTCACCTTCTTTATCAAGAATGCGCTTTATGTCGGCATTTTTACCGCGGTTCCCGGCTTTTACTTCAACCAGCTCTAGTGGCATATCTTTAGGAAAGCGACGCGCATACTCTTGATAGGCCGTCTCAACCCAAGCAGGCATTTTAGTGCCTACAGCCACTAACTGTATTTTCATCCGGCTTTAGACTCAGAAACAGCGGGTGCCCATAGTTTTTCAAGTTGGTAAAAGTCGCGAGCGCTGTCTTGCATTACGTGCAATACCACATCACCTAGATCAACCAATACCCACTCTGATTCGTCCATGCCTTCGATGCCAATCACTTCAAGTTCAACTTGCTTGGCTTCTTTAACTACATTGTCGGCGATGGATTTAACATGACGCTTAGAATTACCACTACAAATTATCATGGTATCGGTCACGTTAGAGAGTTGGCTTACGTCTAGATTTTGAATATCTCGACCTTTCATATCTTCAATTTTGTCTACTACAAAATCGATCAGTTGTTGGTTTTGCAACAAAAGAACCCCAAATTTGGCTTAAAAGATAAGTATATCACGCTCTGTCTGGCTAGGTTAAGCGCCGTAAAGCTTATGTTGAAGAATATAGCTAAGGACTTTTTCAGATAACTGATTTTTCAGTAAGTCTAGGTTTGCTTGGTTTTGCAAGTGCTGGCGGATCTCGCTCGAAGACATATCCATTTCTTGCAGCTGACAAAAGTATACTTTGCCATTGTTGTGAGCGCTTAGCTCACTAACATCTTTGCATAACTTGGTTTCAAGCCATTGGTTTAGCTGCTCTGAGACTTGTAAGTGGTAACCGGGACGGGCAATCACGATCAGATGAGCGTAGTCGCAAAGCGTTTGCCATTCACGCCATTTATCTAAATGATTGAACGAATCTAAACCCATCACAAAGCCAAGCGGCTGATTTGGGTATTCATTAGCGAGTTGTTTAAGGGTATCGCAGGTATAAGAGTGGCCACCTCTAGCAACTTCGCGCCAGTCTAGCTTAAGCTGAGGATAATCACTGAGTGCTAGCTCTAGCAATTGTTGGCGATGTTGCGCGGTACTAAATTGCTTCTCTTTAAGCGGTGATAAGGCATTGGGAAGTAGTGTTATGTCGGTAGCTTTGGTGGCAGCTAGCAATTGCTGAGCACTGATAACGTGTCCAAGGTGAATAGGGTCAAATGAGCCGCCAAAAAACAGCTTAAGCATGTTTAACCGTAGGTGATGCCAGTTCAAATACTAAGCGTTCTAATTGGTGCCAAGCATGGTCACCGGTAAATTGCTTAATGGCCTTGTCTATTTCGGCAACTTGCATACGCGCAGCGTTAACTTGTTGTGGGCTATAGCGTTTTGCTGCGCTACTGACTAAGCCTTGGCGCTTATTCCAAACGCCATGCTGTTTAAATAAACTGGAATGGTGGCTAGAGGGCTGCTCTTGCAAAAGCTGTAGTAACTTAAACTCTTTGTCTAGGCCCCAATTGATTAAGGTTGGCTCTTCGCCTTCAAGCTGCAGCTGCTTAATGATTAATAAGCTGCGCTGAAAGTCACCGCCTAATAGGGCATCGACCAATTGAAAACTCGAGAAATGATTGGCATGTGACAAGCCCGCTTCAATTTCTTTTAACGAAGGAAGTTGCTGCCCCCAGCGTAATGCAATGGTTGATATTGCCTGGCTAAGCGCGAGTAAGTTCCCTTCGTAATAATGCAGTAATAAGGCTATTAGGTCGTTATCGGCGGGCAGTTGCTGTTGGCTTAAACGTTGCCTTACCCAAGCGTGTAATTGTCCACCTTCTGGTGGATAAATCATTACCACTAAGCCTTGTTGGTCAAAAAGCTTGTACCAATTTTGCTTTTCATTGGCTTTGGTTAACTTAGGCACGCTGAGTAAAAATCGAGTCTCAGGGTTGAGCAACTGTAGTAGTTCATCAAGCTGATTTTGAATGGCTTTGTCGGGTACCCGATCAAGTTGCAGTTCAATTAAACGATATTGGCTAAACAGCGACAGCTCAGACATTGCATCAAAAATATCTGGCCATTGAAAGTCTGCATCAAAGGTGAACTTTAAGCGTTCTTCAGCCAAACCTTGTTGTTGTAATTGTTGGCGAATGCTGTCGATAGTTTCAATCTTAATCAGCGGTTCTTCACCTGCTATTAAATAGCAGCTGTAGTTTGCGGCATTTTGCTGTGACAAGCGGTCAGCGTAGATGCGCATATTACCAACTAACCGTAGCCAATTGACGCATAATTTGGTCGGCAGCCATTACCCGTAACTCGTCGTACAATAGCTCCCGCTCTCGTTGTTTTGCTAGTGCTGCTAAGGGGTTATCTTGGAAGTCTCGGTGGAGTTGCACATTAATCGGGAAGTTGCCTTGGTCGGCAATTTGCAAGTAACCGCCCACTTGATAACTTAACTCGTATTCTGCGACCTGACCGTTTTCGAATAACGACAGCGTGCGCTTGCTAATATCTTCGCCTCTTAGGTGCAGGGTTGGAATGCCACTTTCAGGAAATTCAAATACTGCGACATTGTTTTGCGCTAGTTGACGTTTTAGCTCACGAACTAGTGGGCTAAATTCATCACTTGAAGATACGTAGATTTGAGTGAGTTTCTCATCTAACAAATAGCTGCCACGTGGTGCAAAACCACAGGCCGAAATTAGGCTAATGGCTAAGGCAATAACGGCGAAACGAATGGTTGTTAAAGTCATGCTTTCTCGTAGTAAAAAACGGCGGGTGTTAGCCCGCCGTATAACTTAGTTAGCAACAATGTTAAGCAGTTTACCTGCAACATAAATCACTTTGCGTACGGTTTTTCCGTCAACAAACTTAGCGACATTTTCGTCGCCCATTGCCAGCGCTTGAACTGCCTCTTGGTCTGCATCTGCAGCCACAGTAAGTTTAGCGCGTAGCTTGCCGTTTACTTGCACAACAATGAGTTTGCTGTCTTCTACCATGGCTTTTTCATCTGCACTTGGCCAAGCTGCTGTATCAATGTCACCTTCGTTGCCTAGTAGTGTCCATAACTGGTCACAGATGTGCGGCGTAATAGGCGATAGCATTAGTACCACTGCATTAATCGCTTCACGGGTTACTGCGCGGTTATTGGCATCACTTTGATCAGCTTTAGTGAGTTTGTTCATCAACTCCATAATCGCTGCAATAGCAGTGTTAAAGGTTTGACGACGACCAACATCATCACTCACTTTAGCAATGGTTTTATGCACTTCACGACGTAGATCTTTTTGGGCTGTGCTCAAGCTTGCAACATCAAGCTCTGGTGTTTCGCCAGCATTAACGTGGTCGTAGGCAAGTTTCCAAACACGGCGTAGGAAACGTAATGAGCCTTCTACTGCGCTGTCTTGCCACTCAAGTGTTTGCTCGGCAGGAGCGGCAAACATCATAAACAAGCGCACAGTGTCCGCACCGTATTTGTCTACCATTACCTGTGGGTCGATACCGTTGTTTTTCGATTTCGACATTTTACTCATGCCGGCGTAAACAAGTGCTTTGCCATCGGCAGTTTTAGCACTGGTAATACGGCCTTTTTCGTCTTTCTCGGTGATAGCATCTACTGGAGAAACCCAAACCTTACCGCCCTTCTCGTCTTCGTAGTAGAAGGCGTCGGCTAATACCATGCCTTGAGTAAGCAAGCGTTTAAACGGTTCGTCTGAATCCACTAAGCCTGTATCGCGCAACAGTTTGTGGAAGAAGCGGGCGTAAAGTAGGTGCAAAATCGCGTGCTCGATACCACCAATGTATTGATCAACCGGCAACCAGTAGTTTGCTTGCTCTGGGTCTAGCATCATGTCTTCGTTGTTAGCACTACAGTAACGTGCGTAGTACCAGCTAGATTCCATGAAGGTATCGAAAGTATCGGTTTCGTGGAAGGCTTCTTGACCTTCAAATTCAGTTTTTGCCCACTCTGGATCGGCTTTAATTGGCGAGGTTACGCCATTCATCACCACATCTTCTGGAAGAACAACGGGTAGTTGGTCTTCTGGCACTGGCACAACATCACCGTTAGCTAGGTTTAGCATTGGGATTGGCGTACCCCAGTAACGCTGGCGGCTTACGCCCCAATCGCGTAGGCGGAAGTTAACTTGTTTGTTACCTTTGCCAATGGATTCAAGTTTGGCTGCAACGGCATCAAAGGCGGCTTTAAATTCCAAGCCGTCAAATTCACCCGAGTTAAACAATACGCCTTTCTCGGTGAATGCTTGCTCTGATAAGTCTAGCTCAGCATCGCTTGGCTTAATCACACCTACAATGTCTAAACCGTAAGCTTGAGCAAATTCGAAATCACGTTGGTCGTGTGCTGGCACAGCCATTACTGCACCAGAGCCATAACCCATTAATACAAAGTTAGCGACCCAAATTGGTACTAGCTTACCCGTTAGAGGATGAACGGCATTTAGGCCAGTAGCCATGCCTTTCTTCTCCATGGTCGCCATATCGGCTTCGGCCACTTTGTTGTTTTTGCACTCTTCGATGAAGGCGGCTAATTCTGGGTTAGTTTTAGCGGCTTCTAAAGCAAGTGGATGTTGCGCAGCTACGCCAACGTAGGTTACACCCATTACGGTGTCTGGGCGGGTGGTGTAAATAGAGAACTGCTCGTCGCTGTTCTCTAAACCAAACTGCATTTCTACGCCTTCAGAGCGGCCAATCCAGTTACGCTGCATGGTTTTTACTTGCTCTGGCCAATCATCTAGTTGGTCGAGATCATCAAGTAACTCTTGTGCGTAATCGGTGATTTTAATAAACCACTGTGGGATTTCTTTTTGCTCTACTAAAGCACCAGAACGCCAGCCTCGGCCATCAATAACTTGTTCGTTGGCTAATACTGTTTGGTCTACTGGATCCCAGTTTACCGTAGCCATTTTTTTGTAAACTAAGCCTTTTTCGTAAAGCTTAGTGAAGAACCACTGCTCCCAACGGTAGTAATCTGGCTTACAGGTTGCCAGTTCACGATCCCAGTCGTAGCCAAAACCCAACTGCTTTAGCTGAGTTTTCATATATTCGATATTCTCGTAGGTCCATTTAGCTGGCGCAGTATTGTTGTTAATCGCTGCGTTTTCTGCTGGAAGACCAAATGCATCCCAACCCATTGGTTGCATAACGTTTTTACCTTGCATGCGCTGGTAGCGAGAGACTACATCACCAATGGTGTAGTTGCGCACGTGACCCATATGCAGGCGACCGCTTGGGTATGGGAACATAGACAGACAGTAAAACTTCTCTTTACCCGGCTGTTCAACAACTTTAAAGGTTTGCGCTTGCTCCCAGTGCTGTTGCACTTTGGTTTCAATATCACGCGGATTGTATTGCTCTTGCATTGATGGAATCTTCCAGAATGAACCAAATTTGGATTAGGCAACCTATTGCTACCATACTCGATCCGCATAGGATACCGAGTCCGCCTGCCGACAACAATAGCTAGCGCACATTTGCAGTGAAACAAAAGGTCTATGCTTAATAATGTAAATGCACTTTAGACTGTGGGTGAGTTATGCCAAAGCGAGTAAAAGCCTATCAAGCCTTTGTGGAAGACCTTGAAAAACGCATTCAAGAAAGTGGGGAAGTGGGTCAAGAAGAGCTGTCTAAGCTAATTGATACCACGCAAGAGTATTTACAAGCTGCTAGTGATTTAAGCCAAGATGAATGGCAGCTTATTGCTAACTACGTTCGTCGAGATTTAAGCGACTGGAAAACCGATTACCAGCGCGCTTATGACGAAAGCCCTGGAATGGCACTGCTTAAAGAAAGCATATGGTATTGGCTGGCTAAGTTAAGTGACCAAAGCCAAGTAGAGTGGCATGAGTTGATTGGTGATCTGCAACATCAAGGCGTGTATCAAAGCGGCGAGCTAATTGGTTTAGGGGTTATAGAGTGCGCTGAATGTGGTGATAAAACCGCACTGTGGCACCCAACCATTATTAGTAGCTGCGAACATTGCCAAGGTAAGCGATTTTATCGTCATCCTATTAGTGAGCAGCAGGCTTGAGATAACTCAAAGCGCTTGTTATACCAATCGTACTAAGTAACGGTTCATTCTATCTGGTTAAAATACTCGATAACTGCGTTAGAATTTTTGATTGTAGAATAACTACTTATCGAAAAATTCTGCCTTATTCTCGAGTATTTTTCCTGCGTTATTTATGTTCACTTACTTAGTGTGATTGGTATCACGCCAGCGCTTTGATGCTTAGTTTAATCGTTGGCAGCAGGTTGCAGCTTTCGCTGGCGGATCCGTTGCACCAAGCCAGAGGCTAAACCAAGTAACACGATTAACGCGACAGGCCATAGCCCAAAGCGTTGATAAGGTGTTATCCCTGTAGCAGGGGTAACATCATCGGTGAGTGTTAGCTGTTGATACTCAGGCGCACGCTGCTGAATATTGCCAAAGCGGTCGATTATTGCGGTTACCCCAGTATTGGTGGAGCGCACTACTGGACGGCCAAATTCTAAGGCGCGCATTTGGGCAATCTCTAAATGCTGCTGTGGCCCAATAGAGGTGCCAAACCAAGCATCGTTGCTGACCGTTATAATCGCGTCGGTCTCTGGCGTAAATTGTGGTCTTAGCAATTCACCAAAAGCGATTTCATAGCAAATTGCCGCTAGCCATTGATGTCCTTTTACTTCCAAGTTCTGCTGCATAGTATCCCCGCGATTAAACGAAGACATTGGCAAATTGAAAAACGGCGCTAAGGGGCGCAGCAATTGCTCAAAAGGCACAAATTCGCCTATCGGTAATAAGTGATTTTTATAGTAGCGATTAGGGTTTTCGTAGTAATAGGCAGAGCTTGCACCTGCTTCTTCTGTTTGCTGGCCAAGTGTTATTAGCGCGTTGTAATACTGGTTGTTTTGTAAATCGTGAGCAATAACACCAGTGATTAAGGCTTGTTGTTTATTAAGTAATTGGCCGTCTAAGTCATGTAAGAAATCAATGACTTCATATTCCAAGGCTGCGATAGCGGATTCGGGCCAGACTATTACATCGGCATTGTCTATCGCGGCGGTTTCTTGTTGGTACATAACAAGGCTTGCTGCACGATGTTGTGGTAACCATTTTATATCTAGAGGCACATTGCCTTGTACCAATGCGACTTTTAGTGAGTCCTGAGCTTGGGTCCAGCTTACACCTTTAAAGGTTAATCCCAGCACCAGCGGTAAGGCAATTGTTAGGCAAGCGACCCAGCGAACCTTTCCCTCGTTAACCAAGATAAGTGCAGCTGATGCTGCACTTAACAACACTAGCCAAGTTACGCCATAAAGACCAAGCACTGGTGCAATAGTTGATAATGGCGAATCTATTTGACTGTAACCAGGTTGCAACCAAGGAAAGCCCGTTAACACCCAGCTGCGCAACCATTCACCTAGTAACCAGCAGGCGGGAAACCACAGCAAGAAAAATGTAAGCCGGCGCGGCCCTTGCCATTTGTTTGCGAGCCAACAGGAAAAGGCAGGGTACAGGGCAAGGTAGGCAACCAATAGCGCCATAAGTGCAAGGCTAACTATCAAAGGCATGCCGCCAAACTCGGCCATGCTTACGTGCACCCAGTGAATGCCATAGCCAAACCAGCCTAAGCCATAGCAAAAGCCCAGTTTAAAGCCCGACTGCTCTGGCTTTAACAGTAGCAATAAACCTAATAGTGAGAGAGGCATCAGTGGCCAGAGGCCATAAGGAGCAAAGGCGAAGGGGGCGATAAGGCCACAAACAAAAGCGGCTAACAAACGTAGCCGCGGTGTTAATACTTGTTTCATTTATTCTTGAATGCTTAATTGCAAGGCTTTCTCTTCTGGTATGCTCACCTGTAGCTGCACTAAGCGGCGGCGGTCGGCGGTGCGAACCTTAAAGCGGTAGCCTTCAATTTCAATTGATTCCCCCCGGCCAGGTAAATGGCCAAAGGCGTGAGTCACCATTCCACCAATCGTATCCACTTCTTCGTCGCTAAATTCGCAACCAAAGTATTGGTTAAAATCTTCGATGTCGGTGAGGGCATTTACCGCAAAGGTTTTATCATTAATGCGGCGAATATCATCTTGTAGGGCTTCTTCGTTGGCAAACTCGTCTTCGATATCACCCACAATAATTTCGAGTATGTCTTCAATGGTCACCAGACCGGATACACCACCAAACTCATCAACCACAATGGCCATGTGGTAGCGTTCGCTGCGAAACTCTTTTAGCAGTTTGTCGATGCGTTTACTTTCTGGCACTACAACTGCTGGGCGAATCACTTCGCTAAGGGGCGTGGTTGATGCTTCTTCGGTAAAAGCGAACTTGAGCAGATCTTTGGCGAGAAGTACGCCTTCAATGTGGTCTTTGTCTTCGTTGATAACCGGAAAGCGAGAGTGACGCGCTTCGGTTAGCGTGGGTAAAATCTGTGCAATGGTTTGGCTAACATCTAAGGTTACCATTTGCGAGCGAGGGATCATGATGTCTCTTACACGCTGGCTTGATACATCAAGCACACCTTCAATCATCTCTCGGGTATTTTGGTCGATCAGTTCTCGTTGATTGGCGTCTTGTATTACTTCTACCAATTCCTCTTTGCTTTTTGGCTCTCCTTGTACCAGCTGAACAATTTTATCTATCCAGCCTTTCTTAGCAGAACCGTTGCTAGAGTGAGGGTTGTCGTCGCTCATATCTTTCTTTTTTTACCTAGTTAGTTATTCAACAGGTATTAGTAAGGGTTACTAATACCTAATTTGGTAAGCACTGCTATTTCTAGTGCTTCCATTTCTTCTGCTTCTTGATCCTCGATATGATCATAACCTAGCAGATGAAGGCTTCCATGTACAACCATGTGTGCCCAGTGATCAAACACCGGTTTTCCCTGTTCTTCGGCTTCACGTTCTACCACTTGACGACATATCACTAAGTCACCTAATAGTGGCAAACTTACTCCCGGAGGCGCTTCAAATGGGAAAGATAACACGTTGGTTGGTTTATCTTTATGACGGTATTGAGAATTTAACGCTTGGCTTTCGGCTTCGTCAACAATGCGAACAGTAATTTCGCTATCATGGTCTTGTTCTACCAAAGTTGCATGCAACCATGCTTCAAATGCACTGATGCTTGGCAGATTTTCTTCATCACCCGTGGCGATTTGTAAATCAACAACCGCCATGTTTATTCTCCGCCACTTTGGCTAAGTTTTTGCGCAGCTTCGCGGCGTTGCTTTTGTTTTTCTTCGGCAATGCGGTCACGCTCATCTTGCTCTTCGTAAGCTTCTACAATGGCGGCGACAATGGGGTGTCGAACCACGTCAGCGGCTTGGAAGAAATTAAAGCTTAGTGCTGGCACTTCACTCAGTACTTCAATGGCATGGCGTAGGCCAGATTTTTGATGACGTGGTAAATCAATTTGAGTGATATCACCGGTAATCACCGCACGCGAGTTAAAGCCAATACGGGTTAAGAACATTTTCATTTGTTCTACCGTGGTATTCTGGCTTTCATCGAGAATGATGTAGGCATCATTTAAAGTACGGCCACGCATGTAAGCTAAAGGAGCAACTTCAATAACATTGCGTTCTATTAAGCGCTCTACTTTTTCAAAGCCGAGCATTTCAAATAGGGCATCGTAAAGTGGTCGTAGGTAAGGGTCGACTTTTTGGCTTAAGTCACCGGGTAAAAAACCCAGTTTTTCTCCGGCTTCTACCGCTGGGCGAGTAAGCAAAATACGGCGTACCTCTTGGCGCTCTAGGGCGTCAACTGCACAAGCTACTGCTAGATAGGTTTTACCGGTACCTGCAGGGCCAATACCAAAGGTTACGTCGTGGCCAAGCATGTTACCAATATAGCTTGCTTGGTTTGACGTACGCGGCTTAATTACACCTCGTTTGGTTTTAATGTTTAATTCTTTACCGTAGTGCTGAGTATTTTCTTCGTCTTGCTCGAGTGCGTGGCTCTCTTGAATCGCTAAGTGGACTTTTTCTGGGCTTAGCTCTGGAATATCTCCACCTTTTAGCGGCGCGGTTTCAACATATAGCGAACGCAAAATGCTACCGGCAATCAAACACATGCCATGGCGGCCAGTAATTTGGAAGTTGTTACTGCGGTAACTAATTTCTACACCTAAACGGCGTTCAAGTTGCTTTAAGTTGTCATCAAGTGGGCCGCAAAGTTGGGCAAGGCGAGGGCTAGAGGCTGGCTCTAGATGTATTTCAATAGAATTGATTTTATTACTCAAATTGTTTTCGGGCTGGCTATGGTAGCCAGCCTCAACTCCTTAAAAGCGTATCGGTGACTAAGGCGTAAAGCTCGCCACACCTAGGTGGTCAGCTTGCCCATCGGTTTTGTCGATAATAGTGGCAGGGGCAACGTCATTACGCAACTCCATTTGTTGTTCTGTTCTTAGCAATTCACCACGTAAAGAGTGAGCAAACACATCAACAATTTTCACATCAACGAATTGACCTATAACGTCATGGCTGCCTTCAAAGTTCACTACGCGGTTATTTTCGGTACGGCCACGCAATTCCATTGGGTTTTTCTTCGAAGGGCCTTCAACCAAAATGCGTTGCTCGGTATCTAGCATACGGCGGCTAACTTGCATCGCTTGTTGGTTAATGCGCTCTTGCAAAATATATAAGCGTTGTTTCTTTTCTTCTTCACTTACGTCGTCTGGTAAGTCTGCCGCTGGCGTACCTGGGCGTGCGCTGTAAACAAAGCTAAAGCTCATATCAAAGTTAACTTGCTCGATAAGCTTCATGGTATCGGCAAAATCATCTTGGGTTTCGCCAGGGTAGCCAACAATGAAGTCAGAGCTAATTTCGATGTCTGGGCGCGCTTTACGTAACTTACGAATAATTGACTTGTACTCAATGGCAGTGTGGCCACGCTTCATTAAGTTAAGAATGCGGTCGGCACCACTTTGTACAGGTAGGTGTAAAAAGCTCACTAGCTCAGGGGTATCGGCATATACCTCAACAATATCGTCGGTAAATTCGATAGGGTGGCTAGTGGTAAAGCGAATACGGTCGATGCCGTTAATGCTAGCAACATAACGTAGTAGTTCGGCAAAAGTACAAATGTTGTCGTCGTGAGTAAGGCCACGGTAGGCATTAACGTTTTGACCAAGCAGGTTTACTTCACGTACCCCTTGTTCGGCTAACGAGGCAATTTCGTATAGAACATCATCAAGCGGGCGGCTTACTTCTTCGCCACGGGTATACGGCACAACACAGAAGGTACAATATTTACTACAGCCTTCCATAATTGATACAAACGCGGTTGCGCCTTCGGCTCGAGGCTCTGGTAAACGGTCAAACTTTTCAATTTCTGGGAAGCTTACGTCTACTACCGATTTCTCGCCGCCTTTCACTTGTTTGATCATTTCCGGCAAGCGGTGCAGGGTTTGCGGGCCAAACACAATATCTACGTAAGGAGCGCGCTCACGAATGGCTTTGCCTTCTTGTGAGGCTACACAGCCGCCTACACCAATCACTAAGTTTGGTTTCTTATTCTTGAGAGTTTTCCAGCGACCTAACTGGTGAAATACTTTTTCCTGCGCTTTTTCGCGAATAGAACAAGTGTTTAGCAACAGTACGTCGGCATCGTCAGCTTCTTCAGTAAGCTGAAAACCATGGGTTGCATCGAGTAGGTCGGCCATTTTCGAGGAATCGTACTCGTTCATTTGGCAGCCCCAAGTTTTTATATGCAGCTTATTTCCCATCGTTTTACTCATCATTACATCGTTAAAAAAGGAGGCGTATTTTACTGGTTTATAGCAAGCCTTGCTAGTAACAATAACGGTGTTTACCAGAAAAAGGTTAAAAAACATCCGCGCGCTGTTATGCGGGCTTAGTCGCTCAAATTATTATTTCTAGATTCGCATCCATTTATCGCTTCAGGTTACACTGCAGAAAATAGTGAGAACAAATTGAAATACCATGGAAAAATTTGATGTTGTGGTAATTGGCGGCGGTATGATTGGCGCGGCTAGTGCGCAAGGCTTTGCCTTGCAGGGCTTATCGGTATTGATGTTGGAGTCTTTTGAGCCCAAAGCTTTTGACACTAATCAGCCGATAGACTTGCGTGTAAGCGCAATTAGCCAAGCCAGCGTTAATTTACTTAAGCGCTTGCAAGCTTGGCCGCACATTAGCGCTATGCGCTTGTGCCCCTACCAACAACTGCAAGTGTGGGAAGACCCCAAAGACAAGCTGATTTTTGATTCAGCCCAACTGGATTTGCCCGAATTAGGTTTTATGCTAGAAAATCGCATTATCCAATTAGGTTTATGGCAAGCCAACGAGCAGGTCGGCGTAACACGTAATATCGTTAAGCAAGTACAGCTTGTTAGTAATACCGCGCAAGGTGTAGAGCTTAATGTTGATGGGAGTGCGGTAAGTGCAGGCTTGATGGTAGTCGCAGACGGCGCAAATTCTCAAATGCGCCAGCAGCTTGGTTTAGGCATTAGCGCTTGGGATTATCGCCATGATTGCTTTGCCATTAACGTTAAGCTAGATGCTCCTCAGCAAACGGCTACTTGGCAACAGTTTTATCCTACTGGCCCTCGAGCGTTGTTACCACTGGCAGATCAACACGCTGCCCTTATTTGGTATGACGCTAAAGCCACTATTCAAGGCCTCAAGCAGCTTAACAAAGCGCAGCTAAAGCAACGCATCGAATCAGAGTTTCCAGCTTTACCGGGCGATATTGAAATACTAGATAGCGCAAGTTTTCCGTTAACTCGACGCCACGTAGATCGTTATGTAAAACATAGCGCAGTGGTGATTGGCGATGCCGCTCATACTATTAACCCATTGGCAGGGCAGGGGGTAAACCTTGGTTACCGCGACGTGAAGTGCTTGTTGGAACAATTCGAGCGCTATGACATGGCGGATAAACAAAAGGCATTACGCCGCTTTGAAGTGCGCCGTAAGCCCGATAATCACCTTATGCAAAGCGGTATGGATTTGTTTTACTTAATGTTCTCAAATAGTTTACCGCCGTTGCAGGCCATTCGAAAGCTTGCGATTAAAAGCGTACAACAGGCGGGCCCAGTAAAAGACTGGGCACTTAAATATGCTTTAGGTGATTTATAACTAAAGCGTAAATTGCCTCACATTCTATCTGGTAGCTGGTCTGGAGTGGGGCGTTTTCTATTAGGGATTGGTGCTGGTCTCGGTCTAGTTCCTGGGGCCTGAGCCGAGCAGCGCAAATTATTATAAATCATCTTGTGACTCCTACACATAAATGGCAATTTTTTGAATTGCATAAATAATAGAACTTGCTGCTAGTGTAGCTAATAAAAACAACTGACTCCATTCTAAGTGTTTTCCTTTCAAATCATTGCTACATGTGTTCAACTTTTCGGCTTCGGAGTATGTAGAAATAATATTTTCTGCAAACAGGTTGCTAGCTAAACTTTTTGGAGTCGTGTGGCCTTGATTTTCAGCTACCAGTTCTTTGTAGTAACTTAGCCAACAGTCTGAAGTTTCAATATCTTCTAGGCGAGGAACTCTAAATGATTTGTATAACTGATAGATAGAAAGACCGTAAAGGCAGGAAGATACTAAAAGAGAAAACCAAAAAAGGCTGTTGTAATCGATGTTGTTACTTGGTGTATATGAATTTAGTAGAAAGGCCAACACTGCTCCAGCAAGTGCTAATCCATTTACTATAACTCCTACAGAAGAAAGAAATGACTCTCTTCGTCGGATTTGCTCCAGATGGCGCTCTTTAAAAAAGTTTAAAACGTACTCGCTCGGCTTGTCTTCTTCCATAAGTGCAATATAACTATTAAGTGAAAACGTAGTATAAGTCTGACACCTTTAGATAAATTGTCTATTCTTCTGTCAAGAGTCGACCAGTTAAAATACTTCACACAAATTATATTCAGAAAGAAAAAAGGCCTGCTAAAAAGCAGGCCTTTTAAGGTGGCAGGGATAGCTGGATTTGAACCAACGAATGGCGGCATCAAAAGCCGCTGCCTTACCGCTTGGCGATATCCCTACAAAACTCTTTGAACTGGATTCTTCATTAGAGAAGAATGGTGCGGAAGGAGAGACTTGAACTCTCACACCTTGCGATACTAGAACCTAAATCTAGCGCGTCTACCAATTCCGCCACTCCCGCACGAAATACTTCTTAAAACTAATGGTGGCTATGGCGGGACTTGAACCTGCGACCCCAGCATTATGAGTGCTGTGCTCTAACCAGCTGAGCTACATAGCCATCTGCAATTTCACAATGTGAACTTACAAATTTATCGGCAGGGCAAGCAAATACTAGTCAACAACATAGCTTTTACTGTCTTACCTGGGCACATTGCCCTATTCAGTTACTGCATTCTCAGGTAAACCTGAGCACAATAAAAGTGGCAGGGATAGCTGGATTTGAACCAACGAATGGCGGCATCAAAAGCCGCTGCCTTACCGCTTGGCGATATCCCTGCAGAAACTTTTCGAAACAAGCTTACCGATGTTTCGAGTGTCTAAACCTAAGGTTTAGACTGCAACCAAGAATCATGGTTCTTGCTGCTTAACTCAAGTTACTAAACTCAAGCCTTAAAATGTGGCAGGGATAGCTGGATTTGAACCAACGAATGGCGGCATCAAAAGCCGCTGCCTTACCGCTTGGCGATATCCCTGCAGGGTCTTACTATTGGTTTCTTCTTAAAAGAAGAATGGTGCGGAAGGAGAGACTTGAACTCTCACACCTTGCGATACTAGAACCTAAATCTAGCGCGTCTACCAATTCCGCCACTTCCGCAAATTTCTTACTGTAACTTTAGCAGTATACAGTAATGGTGGCTATGGCGGGACTTGAACCTGCGACCCCAGCATTATGAGTGCTGTGCTCTAACCAGCTGAGCTACATAGCCTTGTTTTCTACGCTTTGCGTTGAGAACGGGGCGTATTATGCTGATGAGACCCAACAGCGTCAACCGTTTTTTTGCCAAAAAACGGCAAAAAAGTTTGTTTGCGCAGTTTGTGTACGCGATGCACTTAGTTTACTCATTTCTGCTGTTTGCTTTGTGCGCAATTGACTGTTACTTGCTCGCTTTGGCTTAATAGGTTTTTAAGACACGCTAATAAACTGTTGCTAACAATAGAGTAAATATGTCTTGAAACTATCTTTTGAAGATGCTTTAACGCTTTTGTTTAGAGCTTAATTTGGTGTGAGTGGCGGTTAAACTGTTAAAAGCCTTTTAGCTAAACCTGAGTTGCAGATACAAAAAAGCCAACTTAACGTTGGCTTTTTGGGTTTACAGATAAGGTTTATACGTTAAATAAGAAGTGAATCACATCACCGTCTTTTACTACGTAAGTTTTACCTTCTTGGCGCCATTTACCGGCTGTTTTAGCGCCGGCTTCACCTTGGTGCTCAATGTAGTCGTCGTAACCAACCACTTCTGCGCGAATATAGCCTTTCTCAAAATCGGTATGGATTTTACCGGCTGCTTGCGGGCCTGTAGCACCCACGGGTACGGTCCAAGCGCGAACTTCTTTTACACCCGCAGTAAAGTAGGTTTGTAAGTCTAGTAGCTCGTAACCCGCGCGAATTACCCGGTTTAGACCTGGTTCTTCTAGGCCCATTTCTTCCATGAACTCAGCTTTTTCTTCGGCGTCTAGCTCGGCAATTTCGCCTTCAATTTCAGCACAAACGGCTACTACTACTGCGTTTTCGCTTGCTGCAATCTCTTTCACTTTGTCTAAGTAAGGATTGTTCTCGAAACCATCGTCATTTACGTTTGCAATGTACATGGTTGGCTTAGCAGTTAAGAAGTTCATGTAAGCAATGGCTGCTTTTTCTTCTTTGCTTAGCTCTAAACTACGTAGCATTAAGTCAGCTTCTAAATGCGCTTGTACTTTTACTAATACTTCTGCTTCAAATTTGGCATCTTTATCGCCACCTTTGGCTTTCTTAGCAACGCGGATTTGCGCTTTTTCACAGGTATCTAAATCAGATATCGCTAACTCGGTGTTAATGGTGTCGATGTCTTCTGCAGGATCAACCTTGCCAGATACGTGAACGATGTTGTCGTTTTCAAAACAACGAACAACATGGCCAATCGCGTCGGTTTCACGAATATTAGCTAAGAATTTATTACCTAAGCCTTCACCTTTAGAAGCGCCGGCAACCAAACCTGCAATGTCCACAAATTCCATAGTGGTTGGAAGAATGCGCTGTGGGTTAACAATGGCTGCTAAGGCGTCTAGGCGCTCATCAGGAACCGGTACTACGCCGGTGTTTGGCTCGATAGTACAAAATGGAAAGTTAGCAGCTTCAATGCCGGCTTGCGTCAGAGCGTTAAAAAGGGTCGACTTGCCTACGTTTGGCAAACCAACGATGCCACATTTAAATCCCATAATAATACCTATTTGTGTAAGGGGCTTAGCCCGCTTTGTAACTGTGTAATCGATTCATTGCTTTGCTTAAACCATCTTTAAGCAAAACATCGGTACTGCGTACCGCCTCATCAATTGCATCATCAATCAGTAGTTGTTCGTTTTTAGGCGCTTTACCTAGAACAAACCCAGAAACACGGTCTTTATGACCGGGGTGTCCAATACCTATCCGTAAACGATGAAAATCTTTATTGTTGCCAAATTTGCTGATGATATCGCGCAGGCCATTGTGGCCGCCATGCCCACCACCTTTTTTAAAGCGAGCTACGCCAGGTGGTAAATCGAGTTCATCATGAGCAACCATAATCTGCTCAAGTTCAATGCGATAGAATTTGGCTAAAGAAGCGACAGACTTGCCACTAAGATTCATAAACGTTGTAGGAATTAACAAACGCATTTCTTGACCCGCCATTTGAATGCGGCCGGTTAATCCGAAATGTTTGCTATCTGGTTTTAGTTGGACGTGATGATTGTTGGCTAGCTGAGTGACTAACCATGCGCCAGCGTTATGGCGGGTGGCTGCATATTCGGGGCCTGGATTACCCAGGCCCACGAGTAAACGAATATCGTTTATCACTATTCTTCAGTAGCTTCTTCTTCAGAATCAGAATCAGAAGCTTCTTCAGATGTACCCTTAGGAGTAGTAATAGATACTACTGCTTGGTCGTGATCTTCACCTTTAGCTAACTCAACAGAGGTAACGCCTTCAGGTAGAGCGATATCTGAAATGTGTAGTGAGCTACCTAGTTCTAGGTTAGCTACGTCCACTTCAATGTACTCAGGTAGATCTTTAGCTAGACAGCTAACTTCGATCTCAGTAGCTAAGTGATGTACTTTACCACCGTTTTTAACTGCTTCTGCAGAATCTTCGTTTAGGAAGTGCAGAGGTACAGCTTTGTGGATAGCTTTAGTGTTATCAACACGTTGGAAATCGATGTGTTGAACACGTGGCTTGTATGCATGACGCTGCATGTCTTTTACTAATACGTCTACTGCTTCACCAGCAACACTTAAAGTAATGATGCTTGAGTAAAATGCTTCAGCTTCTTGAGCTTTCATCACGTGACGTTGCTCAAGAGTGATTGATACAGGTTGTTGACCAGCACCGTAAACGATAGCAGGAACTTTTTCTTCGTGACGTAGGCGGCGGCTCGCACCTTTCCCTAGGTCTGTACGCAGTTCAGCGTCAAGTTTAATGTTAGACATTGTGTTTCTCCAAATAATAAAATGAGGCTAAAGTTTCGCGACCAAACTCTAACCAGTACCTCGTTGAATCAGCGTTAAAGTGAGTAACACTTGGCCACTTCAATTCAAAAGGCGCGGCATTCTACCATTGGCGTTTTTGAAAGCCAATAAAAAAGCGCGGTAATTCACATTACCGCGCTTTTTAAGATTCTTTATCTAATGCTACTTAGAACATTGCAGAGATAGACTCTTCGTTACTTACGCGACGAATAGCTTCTGCTAGCATTGGTGCAAGCGACAATTGACGAACTTTCTCAACATTACGCATTTCTTCAGTTAGCGGAATAGAGTCAGTGATAATCACTTCATCTAGTGCTGATTCGGTAATGTTGTTTGCAGCATTGCCAGAAAATACTGGGTGAGTAGCATAAGCAAATACGCGCTTAGCGCCTTTTGCTTTTAGTGCTGCTGCTGCCTGACAAAGTGTGCCACCAGTATCGATCATGTCATCAACCATGATGCAGTCACGGCCATCAACATCGCCAATAATGTTCATAACTTGAGCAACGTTAGCACGAGGACGACGTTTGTCTATAATCGCTAAGTCGCTGTCGTTTAGCATTTTAGCTACTGCACGCGCACGTACAACACCGCCGATGTCTGGTGATACAACTACTGGAGACTCTAGGTTTTTGTCTAGCATGTCTTGCAGCAATACTGGGCTACCAAAAGCGTTATCAACTGGTACGTCGAAAAAGCCTTGAATTTGCTCAGCATGAAGGTCAACAGTTAGTACGCGGTCAACACCTACACTTGATAGGAAATCTGCCACTACTTTTGCGGTAATTGGCACACGCGCGCTGCGTGGGCGACGGTCTTGACGAGCGTAGCCAAAGTAAGGAATTACTGCAGTAATACGACCCGCAGAGGCACGACGTAGAGCATCAACGATAACAATCAGCTCCATCACGTTGTCGTTTGTTGGAGCGCAAGTGGATTGGACAACAAAGATGTCTCCACCACGAACGTTTTCATTGATTTGTACACTAATCTCGCCATCACTGAATCTACCTACTGAAATATCACCTAGGGTGGTATAGAGGCGGTCAGCAATACGCTGGGCAAGTTCGGGTGTGGCGTTACCGGCGAAGAGTTTCATGTCTGGCACGATGGAAACCTCAGATTTATCGGGTCAAAAGAGCGTTACGTTTTTTAAGTTTGAAAGAATGAAATTTCTTAAAAACCTGCTGTGTTTAAGAGTGTTTTTTCGTTAGCCAACTGCCGATGAAGCGGCGATTGGTTACAGGCTTTACACACAAAACCAGAAATGTTTTTAGGGCGTTTATTCAGCACTGACAAGGCTTCACGCTCTGTTGCAAAGGCGGCAAAAACACATGAACCTGTTCCTGTCATCCTCGACGGCGCGTATTCTACCAACCAGCTAAGAGCTTGTGCAACCTCCGGATAAACTTTAGCCACAATTTCTTGGCAATCATTTTGCCAATTATCGTTTAAAAGCTGCTGCCATGTTCTTTTAGGCGTGTTTCTTGGCAACTCTGGGTGCCCAAATACACTTTGCGTAGAAACATGTACATCGGGATGCAAAACAACGTACCAAGGCTCATCAATGTTTACTGCTTGAACTTGCTCTCCTACACCTTCGGCAAATGCACTATGGCCATGAATAAAAATAGGCACATCGGCGCCAAGTTGCAAACCTAGCTGGGCTAATTCGGTTAAGCTCAATTCGCATTGCCATAAGCGGTTTAGCACCAATAGAGCCGTTGCAGCATTTGAAGAGCCACCACCAATACCTCCGCCCATGGGCAGTTGTTTGTCTAGTTTAATATTGGCGCCTCGGCTAACAGCGCAGTGTTGCTGTAGCAAACGCGCTGCTTTTACAATTAAGTTATCTTCGGCCGGGAAATCTAGTTGGCTTTCTAAGTTAATTACGCCATCGTCTGTTAACTGAAAATAAAGCTGGTCACAACAGCCAATAAATTGAAACAGGGTTTGTAAATCATGGTAGCCATTGTCGCGCTGACCTGTGATGTATAGAAACAGGTTTAACTTAGCTGGTGAGAGCCATGGACCGCTAATGGGGTGTTGAGTCATTAATTTGCCATTTGTGAATATTCAGTTTTAGTAGGTTGTCGGCCGAGCGAAGTGTAAGCTGACGGGGCAGGGTATGTTGGTTATATTGCCCATAGTTTAAGTAATCAATCTGCCATTGCTCTTTGGTGGTGAATTCGGCTAAACGGTTTTGAGCATTAAGCTGGTAATCATTTTGAGTTGGAATGCCAAGCAACCAAGAGGGCAGTTGTTCTACCGGTACTTGCCAACCGGTTAAACGGTAAACTAACAATTGCGCATCGCTGCCTTGGTACTCTTCATCTTTGGTTTTTACCCATACTTTGCCTGGCTGGTAGTGCAACTCGATACCTTGCATGCCAAGTGGCCCATTAATACGCAGTACACTTTTATTGTTGTTTTGTTGCCAGAATAGGTTGGCGGCTTGTCTTTCATTGTCATTAATAAAGGCTATTTTGCCGCTAAGTTGCCAATTTTTTATCTGTTGAAGTTCGCTTAGGTGCTGGCCCCATTCACTGTTTTGCGTAGTAATGGGCGGGGGAGAAGTACATGCGCTAAGGCCAAGTACCAAAATGAATAGAGCAGCTAGATGACGCACAGCAATTCCGATTGTTTTTTTGCAGTATAAAAGTTCAAGGTAGCGGCTGTAAATTGCTTAAAAGCAAAGATGTGTCGCTTTAGGCTATAAATTTTAGCTAATCAGGCGCGGCTTAACGTGCGAGTTTCTTTTATTTAGCCCTATATTCCCGTACAATTTGCTTTTTTACCCCATTAGGAAAAGGCGCAACAAAGCCCCACTACGATGACTCTGCAAGTCTTAGGAATCAATCACAAATCGGCTCCCGTTGGCTTGCGTGAAAAAGTCGCGTTTAGTCCAGAACAGGTTAACCAAGCTTTAAGCCATGCTGGTACTCAGCTTGGTGTGGAGATGGTGATCGTATCAACCTGTAATCGTACCGAGCTTTATTGCAACTTAGGTGAAGTAAGTTGCGATGATGTTGTGCAATGGTTGATTAGCTATAAGGGCTTAAATCAGCAAGAAGTATTACCTTGCCTTTATAAATACCAACAGCAGCAAGCGGTGGCTCATTTAATGAGGGTGGCAAGTGGTTTGGATTCGTTGATTTTAGGTGAGCCGCAAATTCTGGGGCAAATAAAACAAGCCTATACCGAATCTCGTGAAGCGGGGTCTGTGGGTAGCGTATTGGAGCGTTTTTTCCAACGCGCTTTTTCTGTTGCTAAACAAGTGAGAACAGATACCGATATTGGGGTAAATGCAGTGTCGGTGGCTTTTGCCGCGGTAAGTTTAGCCAAACAGATTTTTGATGATTTAAGTGACTCAAAAGTATTGTTGGTGGGAGCTGGTGAAACCATAGAACTGGTTGCTAAACACCTTGTAGACCAAGGCGTAAACAAACTAATGGTGGCTAACCGCACTGTCTCGCGGGCTAAAACTTTGGCTGACCGGTTTGGCGCCGAAGTGATAACCCTAAACGAAATACCTAATCACTTAGCCGAATCCGATATTGTGATTAGCTCCACCGCTAGCCCGTTACCGATTATTGGTAAAGGCATGGTTGAAACAGCACTTAAGAAACGTCGCTTTCAACCGATGTTTTTGGTGGATATAGCGGTACCAAGAGATATAGAAGAACAAGTGGGTGAGCTGCGCGATGCTTACCTGTATACGGTGGATGACTTGCAAGGTATTGTTGAACAAAACATTGCGTCACGCCGAGAAGCAGCTGAACAAGCTGAGTTTATAGTCGAAACGCAGAGTGAAGACTTTATGGGTTGGTTGCGCTCGTTAGAGTCGGTTACCACCATTCGAGATTATCGTAGCCATAGCGAACGCGTTCGCGACGCTGCTGTTGAAAAGGCCCTTGAGTCTTTGGCAAATGGTAAAGATCCCACTACGGTGATCCGCGAAACTGCGTTTCAGCTAACCAACAAACTTATTCACGCTCCTACCGAAGCCATTAATAAAGCAGGCCGTGATGGCCGACTTGAAGAGCTTGCGGTAATACGAGAGGCCATTGGCCTAAGAAAATAACCCGATTGTGGTCGATACTTCGTTGCTAGCATTAGCAAGCGAGGTATTGCGTTTAACAGAGAGAAAGCATGAAAGCGTCAATTTTATCCAAACTTGAAACCTTGCAAGAGCGTTATCAAGAAGTTCAGGTTTTGCTGGGCGAGCCAGACATTATTTCTGACCAAGACAAGTTTCGCGGATTAACCAAAGAATACTCTCAGCTTGAAGAAGTGGTAAATTGTTTTACTGCCTACCAACAAGCCCAAGAGAATTTAGAGTCAGCAAACGAAATGCTACAGGACGACGATCCTGAAATGCGTGAAATGGCTGAGATGGAAATTGACGAAGCTAAACAAAGCATGGAGACCTTGTCGGAAGAGCTTCAGCTATTGTTGTTACCTCGCGACCCTAACGATTCGCGCAGTGTTTTCTTAGAAATTCGTGCCGGTGCAGGTGGTGATGAAGCTGCCATTTTTGCTGGGAACCTATTTAGAATGTACAGCAAGTTCTCTGAGAGCCAAGGCTGGCGCATGACTATTATGTCGTGTAACGAGAGCGAGCAGGGTGGTTACAAAGAGCTTATTGCTAAGATTGATGGTGAAGACGTATACCGTTTGATGAAGTTTGAGTCAGGTGGTCACCGCGTACAACGCGTACCTGAAACTGAATCGCAAGGGCGTATTCATACCTCGGCTTGTACCGTGGTAATCATGCCAGAAATTCCAGAAGCCGAACAAATTGAGATTAACCCCGGTGATCTGCGGGTTGATACTTTCCGTGCATCGGGCGCGGGTGGTCAGCACGTAAACAAAACTGACTCAGCAATTCGTATTACCCACATTCCAAGTGGCGTAGTAGTGGAGTGTCAGGAAGAACGTTCGCAACATAAAAACCGCGCTAAAGCGATGTCGGTATTGTCATCTCGTTTACAAGCTGCAGAAGACGAAAAACGCCGCGCAGAAGAAACCGGTATGCGCCGCGAGTTAGTAGCCAGTGGTGACCGTAGTGAGCGTATTCGTACCTATAACTATCCGCAAGGGCGCGTGAGCGACCACCGCATCAACTTAACCTTGTACCGCTTAAACGACATCCTTGAAGGTGAGTTACTGGCCTTGCTTGACCCAATCTTGCAAGAGTACCAAGCCGACCAACTTGCTGCTTTAGCAGAAGGTGAAGGCTAAGTTGCCCAGCATTGTTGAGGCTCAGCAATGGGCCAAGCAGCAACTTGCAGGTGGAGAATCCCCTAAGGTTGATGCCAAGGTTATTCTGCAACATGTATTGCAATGCAACCAAACCTATTTGCTCACTTGGCCCGAAAGGGCCTTAAGTGCAGAGCAATGGCAGCTTTACCAAACGCTAGTGACTAAACGCGTGGCCGGTGAACCCGTGGCTTACATTATTGGTGAGCGAGAGTTTTGGTCTTTATCGTTAAAAGTGTCACCTGCAACTTTGATCCCGCGCCCAGATACCGAAGTTTTAGTTGAGCAAGCACTAAAGAAAGTGCTTAACCACGCCGATACCCATATAGTTGACCTAGGAACCGGCACTGGAGCAATAGCGCTGGCCTTAGCTAGCGAACTACCAAAAGCGGAAGTATTTGCCAGCGACCTGCATGAAGATGCAGTAAACTTGGCTAAGTACAATGCTAGTGAGTTAGGTTTATCGCGGGTTCAGGTTAAACAAGGATCTTGGTTTAGCCCTTTTGCGGGGCAGAAGTTTGATTTAGTGGTGAGTAATCCGCCTTATATCGACCCGGCTGATCCACATTTGTCGCAGGGCGATGTGCGCTTTGAGCCAAGCTCAGCATTAACCGCAGAGCAGCATGGTTTAGCTGATATCGAACATATTGTGAGTCAGGCGCCAAGCTATTTAAAAGCCGGTGGTTGGTTATTGCTAGAGCACGGTTTCGACCAAAAGAATGCAGTGCAGCAGCTGCTCGCTGCCAAAGGGTTTGATGAGGTGTTTACCGAGCAAGACTATGGCGGTATGGATCGCGTTAGCGGTGGCCGTATTAAAGAATAAGGCAATACACCTGGTGTATTGTTAGTACAAGATTGTAAAGGAAAAGCTTGAGTGATTTTTCGAATTTTAGGTATTGAAGAAGAAATCTCTGGGCAGCCTATGGTGCTGGTGCGTAAAACCTTGCATCGACTATGGTTAGATTGGCTCAAACTTAATCCTCTCGAAGAGAAGGTTGAGCTGCGCTTTGAACAGCTTAAAAAGCTGTTTTATGTCGACTTAGGCTTTACCAGTGATTGGCAAGCTTACTATCACAGTCAAAATTTATTGATTGGTGAGTCGCTTAGTCGACGCTGCGGCAATGCAACCAGCCTTGCGATGTTATTGCATTACTTTGCCCGAAAATTGGATATTGAATGCCACGCTATTGAGTTTCCCGCCCAAACTATTCTCGCTTTTAAAATGTCGCAGCGCTTTGTGTATTTTGATGCCTGTAATGGTGAAGAGTGCAGCTTAGCGCAGCTAGAAGTTATTCATCGAGGTCATAAAGGTAATCTGGCTCGTTTATCACAAGATGACTTAGAACCTATTTCTTCAGCACAAATGACCGAGCGTTGGTTGGCAGAGCTTAAGAGTGCTTGTTTACGTGAAGATGACTTTGAAATAGCGTTGCGGGTTTCTCAAGTATTACTACGCTTAAAGCCTGGCGACCCGCATGAAATGCGCGACCGTGGTTTTATTTATCAACAGTTAGATTGCAACAACGTTGCAATTAACGACTTTGAATATTTTATTGAACAGTGTCCCGATGACCCCTTATCGAAGATACTAAAGGTGCAGATCCACTCGATGGATTCGCAACCCGCAATTTTGCATTAAGAGGAATAGCATGCAGCAAAAAATCGTTAATATCGGCAAAATAAATGTGGCTAACGATGCGCCATTTACCTTGTTCGCTGGTATGAATGTATTGGAATCTCGTGACTTGGCAATGCGCATTGCCGAGCACTTTGTAGAAGTGACCAACAAGCTAGGCATTCCCTACGTTTTTAAAGCGTCTTTTGATAAAGCCAATCGCTCGTCTATTCATTCTTATCGTGGTCCAGGCATGGAGCAGGGCCTGCGTTTATTAGAAGAGATTAAACAACAGTTCTCTATTCCTGTTATCACCGATGTGCATGAAGTGGCACAAGCCGCACCCGTGGCCGAAGTTGCTGATGTTATTCAACTACCTGCATTTTTGGCGCGCCAAACAGACTTAGTGGAAGCAATGGCAAAAACCGGTGCGGTAGTAAACGTTAAAAAACCTCAGTTTTTAAGCCCTTCGCAAATGGGCAATATCGTTGATAAGTTTGCTGAATGTGGCAACGAAAAAATCATTTTATGTGAGCGTGGTAGTAACTTTGGTTACGATAACCTTGTGGTAGATACCTTAGGTTTTGGCACCATGAAAAAAGTCAGCAAAGGTTCACCGGTTATTTTTGATGTGACTCATGCTCTGCAATGCCGTGATCCACTGGGTGCTGCATCGGGTGGTCGCCGTGAGCAAGTTGGTGAGTTAGCTAAAGCTGGCATGGCAACTGGTCTTGCGGGCCTGTTCTTGGAAGCTCATCCTGATCCAGACAACGCGCAGTGTGATGGTCCAAGTGCCTTGCCTTTGTCTAAGTTAGAACCGTTCCTAACTCAAATTAAAGCCTTGGATGATTTGGTTAAGTCCTTTGCTGAGCTAGATACCCACTCAAAATAAGAATTTTATCGATAATGCTAAGTTTAGGTTTCCCTAAGCCAGCACTCTTGTTAGGGTTAATAACAATGATGAGCCAAAGTAAGCGTTGCTTTGGCTCAAGTTAGAAGAAAAATGGAAGTGATATGTTAATAAAAGCCTTGCGCACAGGGTGCATGTTAGTAACGTTTGGTTACCTTAGCGCTTGTGCTAGCACTTCGAGTCAAGCTCCGCAAACCGTGGTGTTGGCAAAACCTCTGCAAGTTAATTATCAATCCGAAGTTGCTTTGGCTCGCCTTGGGCAAATGCTTAACTCTGGTGAGTACAATCAAGAGCAAATGGCGCAATTGTATTACGAACGCGGTATTGTTTTTGACCGAGTAGGCCTGCGCGCCTTAGCGCGTTTTGACTTTAATCGAGCAATTCAGTTAAAGCCAGATTTTGTTGAAGCCTACAACTTTTTGGGTGTGTATTTTACCCTAGCGGAAGAGTTCGATAGCGCTTTTGAAGCCTTTGACTCCGCCGTTGAACTGGCGCCGGATTATAGCTTTGCTTATTTCTACCGTGGTATAGCACTTAATTACGCTAACAAACCTCAGCTTGCTATGGCCGATGTAAATCATTATGCCGACCAAGCGCCTAACGACCCATACCGAGTGCTATGGCGCTACCTTATTCAGCTAGAGGCGGGGGAGCCTGAAGCCCAAAATGAACTGGTTGAAGCTTTAAAAACTTACCGCAATGAAGATTGGGGTTGGCAGATTGTGCGTTTATACGCTGGCGAGATTGACCAGCAAACTTTCCTAGGCACCACTATGGATGTGCAAGGGGATAACCGCGCCTTGGCCGAGCGACTATGTGAAGCGTATTTCTATATGGCGAAGTTAGCGCAGCGTGCTGGCGACCCACAATTAGCAAGCAGTTACTTTAAGCTTTCATTGGCCAATAACGTGTATGACTTTGTTGAGCACCGTTTGGCTTTGTTTGAACTAAATCGTTACGAGAGCCAAATTTAACTGGCTCTCGCAAGTTGGGTTAATCTTGCTGGCGAATGCCAGCAATTTGATGCCAATATCCATTCACACTATCGGGCGTTGGAAAATGCTCGATAGTGTTACTTCTCAAGCGAAATGCTTCTAAGTGCTCAATACTTTCTTCACCTAGAGGGCTTATTCTTACAATATCAACCAGCCCTTTCATGCTTTGTTGGTCATTAATTAAGTCGTAGCATTCACCAGAAAGCGTTTGAATACCATTTAGTACAAATAATGGCTGACCTTCTTGGCTATTTACCACTCGCCCTGTTGGGTAGTTAATACAACATGTTTCGCAGTTGTCCTTACTCTTACCTTCTGATTGCGCAGTAAAGCAGCGAGCAGAGTAGGCGAGTGGTAGGTGGCCATAAGCAAATACTTCTATTTCAAAGCGCTCTCTTATGCCCATCTCTAAGCATTCATTACTCAACTTTTGCAGCCAATCACGAGACAGCTCTACCGGCATTACCCAGCGTTGCATGCCTTGGTCGAGCAATACTTTAAGGGCATAAGCGTTATATATGTTAATTGCTGGGCCGCACACAAAAGGCAGCTTCGCTTTATGGGCTTCTTCTACCGCACTAAAGTCGTTGGCTTCAATGGTAAAATCACCATTGTCGATGAGTTTCTTTAAGTTGCGGATCTCTGAGGGGGCCTCTAGCAAAGCCATAGTGGAAATAACCACTTGCTTGCCTGCTTGAGACAATTGTTGCCCTAGGTCTATCCAATCTTGCGCTTTCATATTGCGGCGCTTACTGCACACCGTTTCGCCCAAATAGACAATGTCGGCACTGCTGGCTTTGGCTAAATGGTAAAACTCTTCAATTTGTTGGTTTGGCCAATAATATAAGATTGGCCCAAGTGAGTACTTCATAATCTACCTATAGTTATTGCCAAGCTTTGTGATAAGCACCCAATGTAGTTTGGCTACCTTCAGACAATTTAGCGAGTTGGCTCATCCATTGTTGTTTAGCTGCGTACTGTTCGGGTTGCGCTTGGTAGCTATCGATTGCTTCGCGCCATACTTGGGTGACTTGAGCCACGTAGGCTGGGCTGCGTTGGCGACCTTCAATTTTTACCGCAGAAATATTGGCGGCAAATAACTCGGGCAGTAATTCAAGGGTATTTAAACTAGTAGGTTCTTCGAGCGCATGATAGCGCTGCCCATCAACATCAAAACGGCCTTTACATAGGGTCGGGTAACCGGCTGTTTCATTTGGCCCATAGCGGTCGATAAGTATATCGTTTAAACGAGATTCCAAGCCTTGTTCAGTCTCTTGCCAGCGAACAAATGAGGCGGGTGAACAAGCACCTACCGTGTTGGGGGATTCGCCGGTGAGATAAGACGATAAGTAGCAGCGCCCCTCTGCCATTACACATAGGCTACCAAAGGCAAATACTTCTAGTTCCATATCTGGGCAAGCGCGTGATAATTGTTTAACTTGGTGAATAGAGAGAACACGCGGTAATACCACTCGCTTAACGTTAAAGTTTCGCTGATAAAATGCGATTGCCGAAGCATTGGTGGCAGAAGCCTGAACCGATAAATGAACGGTTAAATTTGGGTAGGTATTTTTGGCGTACTCTAACAAAGCAATATCCGCCAAAATAACCACATCGGCACCAATTTCTACCGCTCTATCAATGGCCGAGTACCACAATTGATGCTGCTCTGGGTGAGCAAAGGTATTGATTGCAATGTGTAGCTGACGTTGGTGTTGCTTTAAATAATCTACTGCTTTATCGAGCTTTTTCCCATCAAAATTGAGACCAGCAAAATGACGGGCATTAGTGGCATCTTTAAAGCCAATATAGATAGCATCGGCACCATGATCCACCGCCGCCTTAACTGCAGGCAAGGAGCCAGCAGGGCAAAGTAATTCCATATTTCCCTCAACGCGAGATTTTTTGTCATTCTACTGGGCTTAGTTAGATGGGATATTGACTCAGCGCAGCTTTGCACTAGGGAAAACTGCGTAAACTGAGCCACTTATCAGCTTTGTTTGTTAATTTTATGAGGTCTTTAGTGCTTACTCGCTTAAAACAATCTTTAGTCAAAGACATGCCACGTTTGTTAAGTTTGCCAGTTAAAATGTGTCCCTTTGCGCTGCAAGGCAAAGCCATGGAAAAAGCACTGGCATTAAGTTTTGCTGAAGCGATAGAAGAAGGTGATTTAGACTTTTTAGAACAGCGTTGGTTAAAGCTTAACGTGAGTGATTTAGCCGCAAGCTGGTATATCACTTTTGATGAAGAGCGATTAAAAGTGCAAGCCAATGCTCCGCAAGTTGATGTAAGTTTCTCTGGCGAGCTCAATGACTTTGTGCTGATGATGGGGCGTCAAGAAGATCCCGATACGCTGTTTTTTCAGCGCCGCTTAAAAATTGAAGGTGATACAGAGCTGGGTTTAGAGTTAAAAAACCTCTTGGATAACCTTGATATTGATGATCTACCAAGCTGGATGAGCGAGCCGCTAAAGCACGGTGCGGCGATGGTATCTGAATATCGTGTAGCGTAGACCTTATTTTTAAAAATTCAATGGCTTAAATGCATGCTATCTCCCGAATACTAAACGCGTTTTCAGCGCAACTTAGTTCTTTTGAACTACACTGAAAACAGGGTGGATGAAGAAGGAGGTTGCATGCGAGTTGTGCTGCTGTTGCTAGCAATAGTGTGGGGAAGCGCTAGCGCCGAGCAATTGAGCTTTCTTTATTACAGAGAGCAAGGCAAAGCTATTTTTCAAGAGCTGCTGGATGAGTTTTCAGCGCAAAGCCAGCATCAAGTTAGTCTTTATCAGATCACTTCTGAAAGCTTAAAACCGGCACTGATTAAATCGGTCTTGCAAGGCACTGCTGCCGATGTCGCTTTTGCTCCTTCCGATATCATTGGCATTGCAGAGCAAGCTAAGCTGTCGGCCGTCCCTCGCGAATTTATCGAAGCCAATACACCTGACACCCTGTTATTTACCGCCACTATTGATGAGCAATTGCACGGGATCCCGATTTTGCAGGGTAACCACCTGATGCTTTTTTATAATCGCAGTTTGGTTGAGAAGCCCGCCAATTCTTGGCAAGAGTTGTTAGAGCAGAAAAGACATCTAGATGAACAAGGTATTGCCACCATCGGTTGGAATTACTCCGAGATGTATTGGTTCGCTGGGTTCTACAATACTTTTGGTGGCCGAATGACGCGTGGAAAGCAAGTAACGCTTGATGAGCCGCCTATGGAAGACGCGCTTAATTTTTATAAGAGCTTGGCTAAACGCAGTTTAGTGAGCGCCGAATGTACCTACGACTGTGGTTACAAAGATTTTATCGAAGGAAAGGTTGCGTACGCCATTAATGGCGAGTGGGCGGTGGCTGACTTTGAGCACCACTTAGGAGATGATTTAGGCATTGCCTTAATCCCGAACATTGGCAATAGCGCTTTTAAACCACTTTCTTCTAGCTTGGTATTGGTTTTTCCTGATAAAAGCTTAAGCTCTAACAAAGCCGCTGCGCTGAAAGAATTGAGTGAGTTTTTACAAAGTGAAAAAGTACAAAAGCGTTTATACCAAGAGGCTCGATTCCTGCCGGTAAACGCCGACTTAATTAATCAAATAAAACAGCAATCAAACCCTAATCAGGCTGCGATGCTAGCCCAGTTAGAGCAAGCAGTTCCAATGTCGGCTGAAGCAGCGCAAGCCAGTGCTTGGCTTGGCTTACGTAAAGGCTTTGAGTTATTTAGTAAAGGGGTGCTGGATGCCGCTAAAGCTAGAGAGTATATGCAGCAATTTGCTGAAAGAGATTATAGGCAGACTCAAAAGCAATGATGATAAAAGCCAATCAGCTGAGAACAACATTAGCGCTTAGTATTCTGTTAGGGGCTTTATTGCCTAGTATACTCATTGGTTCTTTTCTTCTTAAGCAAATTTCAGAACAAGATCAACAAGCTGTTACGCAAACCTTGTATCTAAAAGCCAACAATATCGCGCAAAATATTCAGTATCAAGTAAGGCAGTTGCTACTTGATTTACAAAGCCTAGCCCAAGTTAATGATGTAGTGCTCACACCAACTTCAGCCATTTTTGGCTTCCACTCTAACCAACTTATTAGTGAGGTGCTTCAGCAAAATAGCTGGGCTTCCGCGATTTATATTGTCGACTTAGAAGGACAAATTATTGAAGGCGCGCCTTTGCAGGCTGAGATATTAGACTTGCGGGTGCATTACGCAGCGATTCAACGTTTAAATCAACAAGTAAAAGCAGGCAGCAAAGAAGCATTAATCGAAGTTTATCAAGATTCTGAGTTCGCTCAGCTGGTGACTGGTATAGATGATATCGATAGCGATTCGGGTCTGCTATTTATGCAGCCACTGTTGCAGAAAAATCTAAACGCCATTCAAGATAGCCAGCAAGTTGGCGCGTTAGTTGTGTTTGTACCTATGCAGTCGATTTGGCGCGAAGCGGCTTCACGAATTTCTCAGCAAGGCTCCTTAGAGTTATTTCATTCACAGCGCTTACTGTTCAAAGGCTCTAAGGGAGAGCCACCTAAAAGACGATTTTACATAGATGTAGATTTGGATTTAAGCCAAATGGCAGAGCCTCTCTCACTATCATTGAGTGCTCAAAGCCGCTCACTTTGGGGGCTGCTGGTGGAGCGCCAATCAAATGTGGTGATTGTGTTGTTGGTTGTGTTTGTGTTGGTGGCCGTTATTGCTTTAGCGATGACGCGCAGAATTATTGAGCCCTTAGAGCATTTAAGCCGCTTGGTAAGCAATTACTCAGAAGGGCGCTACGATACCAAGGTTCCCTCGCTGGCCTATGATGAGTTTAATCAGGTTGGGGGCTTGCTTAAAAGCATGGCAGCAAAAGTTATCAGCGATCAGGAGCAGTTAGAGCAACGGGTAGCAGAGCGAACCCAAGAGTTAGAGCAGGCTAATCATACTTTGCAGCATACTTTAGCGAAATTGAACGATACCCAGCTAGAGCTTGTAGAAAAAGAAAAAATGGCCGCATTAGGTGGCTTAGTTGCGGGCATGGCTCATGAACTTAATACGCCTTTGGGTGTGGGCATTACAGCAGCATCTCAATTAATCAGTAACTACCAGAGCATAGGGCAGCAACTTAAAGATGGCTCCTTAGCACGTTCAGAGCTGGAAGCTATGCTGGATCAAGGTATTGAAGGAGGGCAGTTACTTGAGAGTAGCTTACAGCGCTCAGCGGCCCTAGTGAATACCTTTAAAGCCTTAGCAGGCAGTGATATAGATTCAAGTCTGCAACGACTTAATTTGAAAACCTGGCTTGAGCAGCAGTTGCAGATGTTCTTGCAGCCCTTTACCGATTTACATGTTCAACTAAGTGTTTCTGGCAGTAATCCAAGTATGCTGGTGAATCAACGGGCGCTAGAGCTGGTGTTGTCTTGCCTTATTGATAATTCCATTCAACATGGTTTTGCTAGCCATGCTTATCCACATGTGAAGGTAGATATTGATGCTAACCAAGAAATGGTAGAAATTAACTATCAAGATAATGGCAGTGGCGTATCTAACGAAGATATAAACCTAATATTCAATCCTTTTTATACCACCGGCCGCAGTTCTGGCAATGTGGGTTTAGGCCTAAATCAAGTATACAACTTGGTTCATCAACACTTGCTAGGTAGCGTAGAAACCTTTAACGCTGAACCTCAAGGTTTGGGTTTTACTATTCGCTTACCGCGCGAGAATGGGCAACATCATGCTGCTTAGCCTTTCTTAGGCCAAGTAACAATGCGTCCATTATCAAAAATGCTGCCTGATAGAGCCACCCTCAGAGAGACAAAAATGTTATCTAAGGCAATATGGCTATGTTGATGGATTACCTTAGCTAAAACACTAACAAGTTGTTGTTGGCGCTTATCGCTATGTACATCGGGGATAAACAGCTCAACCATGAGTGGCGGCTGATTAGCTTGTTGTTGGTGATGAACTTGTTGGTTTACAAAATAGTGGCCCGGCTGAATGTAATTCCATTCTATGCTTATATGCTCTAGTTGAATCTTGGCTTGTTGGGCAAAAGCATTGGCCAGCTTATCTAGTAGGCTAGGCATATCAATGGCGTTGGGTAAGGCTAAGGAGCGAATATGCACGATTGGCATTTACAGCTTCTCCCACTTGGTTGTTATTACTTTCCTCTAGCCTAACGCATTACTTAAATTGTTCAAATTGTTGTTGAATTTGTTGATATAGCTCGGCGGTCCACTCTGGAAGATGATCTGGTACCGGGAACAGCGGTAATAGTCTTGGGTCATGCGGGGCAATAACAACCTGGCTGTTGCCTGGTCCAATGCGTTCAACCAGTACAAACAAATCTTCTATAGCTTGATCCCCCATAGCTAAACAGCCAACCGAGGATGTTTTACCGTGAATAAATATATTGGAACCGGGTTGATGGCGTTGCTCTTTTTTGGCCATGGCTAAATCAAAGCTATTGGGATAGTTCAGCTTCATCGACAAATGGAATTTACTGTTAGGGTTTAAGCCTTCAATTTCATAGATACCTTCTGGAACCTGTAAATCACCTTCACGTAATTTGGGGCCCGCGGTTCCGCTTGCTTGGCGTATCCAATAGGTATGAATGTACTTATACCCCTCCCCAGAATCGGCCCATAACTCTAATCTGCGCGAGCGCTTGCTGGCCAATAAGGTGATTTTTTGTGGTGGGTAATCCACTTTTGCTGCTACAAATAGCGGCAATAGTCGCTTTAGACTATCGTTATGGTAAGTGTTAATTACTTGTTTAATCGACCGTTTACTCGCTGGTAGCGAAGACGACTCAGACCAATTGCTGGCAAACAGTGAAAAGCTGCAGCAAGCCATAAGCGCCGCGCAGCACAGTCGATAAAAACGCAAAAGTTAATACTCTATCGATTAAGTGAGAGAGAAGTGTACTTGTAGTTGCTGGTGAGCGCCATAGTTGACGCTTTAATGTGAATGAAAGCCATGATACTTACTCAATCTTTATCTCAAGAGGAGGACCTTATTTGCTAGGTTTTAAACTTGTTGTATTCACCGTTAGCCTGCTTTGTTGTAGCCAACTAAGCGCTCGCACGCTAGAGCAATTAGACTATTACAGTGAAGAATTTTTCCCTTATAACTATGTTGAAGACGGACAGGCGGCTGGCTTTTCTGTTGAATTACTGGCACTTATATTTGCCCAGCTAAATAGTCCTGCGCCAAAGGTGAAAATTGTTCCTTGGACGCGAGGTTACGCCACCTTGCAACAACAAGCCTATACCGTTTTATTTTCAACAATAAAAACTGAACCGCGCAAAAATAAGTTTGAATGGGCGTGCCCAATCAACGTGAGTCGCGGAAAGTTTTATGGTTTAAGTGATAGCAAGCTTGAGATCAGCTCTTTAAAGGATGCGGAAAACTTAAAAATTGCGATTATGAAGGGACAAGCTATTGACGGATTTTTAACTAAATCTGATTTTGCCGCTGAGCTGGTGCCGGTGAAGAGTGTTGAGCAAGCTTTTAAGTTGTTAGCGCTGCGAAGAGTGGATTTGATGGCGTTAACTGAACAAAGCTTGGAAGGGCATCAGTCTAGCTTTAAGCCTTTATACACTCTGTTTGAAAATGATTACTGCTTTGCTTTCAATCGCTCAATTAGCCAGCAACAATTAACCAGGTTTCAACATGCACTTGCGCAGGTAAGAGAATCCGAAGCTTTTCAACAGCTCTATCAAAAATACTTCTATTAAGCCTTAAGGCTGCAACTTTAGTCTTACTAGGCTTGTTAATAACTTGTTAATGCTTGCAACTGTGTCTAGGATGAAAATTCAATAAAATCATTATGATTGACTAATTAGCTATTTGTTTGGCTCTAGCGCTAGCAGGGCTGTTTACTAAGGAGAGTAACATCATGCGTCATTGGTTATGCAAGGTTGCGCTAATCACTAGTGCTTTATCTTTTTCAGTACAGGCCGACACGGGGACAAACTACCTTTTGGCTACCGCCAGTACTGGCGGTACTTACTATCCGGTTGGTGTTGCGCTGGCAACGTTAACTAAGGTTAAAATTCAGCCAAAACACAAGGTGAGTGTGTCTGCTATAAACTCAGCTGGTTCGGGCGAAAATATTAAATTGCTACGTGATAAAGAAGCTCAATTTGCCATTCTTCAAGGTTTATATGGTTCTTATGCGGTGAATGGCAGTGGCCCTTTAGAGAAAGAAGGTAAGCAAACTCATTTACGTTCAATCACCATGTTGTGGCAAAACGTAGAGCAGTTTGTGGTTAAAAATGAGCATGCTAAAGATGGTGATCTAAGTGACTTAATGGCATTAGCGGGTAAAAAAGTCGCTTTAGGTAAAAAGAACTCTGGCACCATTGGTTCTAACCGCTTTTTGTTAGGTAACTTAGGCGTAGATATTGATAAACAAATGGAGCTGTTTTCTGCTGGTTATGGTCCTTCCGCAGAAGCGCTACAAAATGGGCAAGTAGAAGCTATTAATACGCCTGCCGGCGCACCAACAGGGGCTGTAACCAAACTGTTTGCCGCAGCGGCAAAGGATGTGAGTCCATTAGATGTAACCGATGAGCAAATGGAAAAAGCTAACGGTGGTTTAGGTCTGTGGACGCGTTATGTTATCCCTGCGGGCACTTATCCAAATCTTGATAAAGATTGGAACACCATGGCGCAGCCTAACTTTTTGGCAGTACATGCAGATGTAGACGAGGAATTTGTCTATTTGCTTACCAAAACTATTTATGAAAACTTAGGCTTTTTACAAGCTATTCATAAAGCGACCAATGCAATGGCCTTAGATAAGGCATTAGCTGGTTTACCTGCTCCATTGCATCCCGGTGCTGCACGTTACTACCGTGAAGCAGGTTTAAACATTCCCGATAACTTAGTTGCTCAATAGTTTTTTTACCTAGGCCTTCGGGTCTAGGTCTCCTTTATTCTCCTCAGGATTCATCACTATGCAATGGAATGCCGTACCTGACAGTATTCGCCAAGAAATTGAAGGTACTCGTGCTGTACCTCTAATATACGTTTTAGGCATTATTATTAGTTTGGCGCATGTCTACTTCAATATTTTTGCGGATATTGCCGTGCTACAGCAAAACATTCTTCATTTTGCTGGTTTTATTTTGTTGTGTGGCTTATTAAAACCATTAAGTTCGCAGCGCCATTTGGCCATTCTGGACAAATTGTGGGTGCTGGCCATTGCCTTTTCGGCGATATATCTATTGTTCGCGGAAGACCTCATTTATGAACGAGGTGTGCGCTTAGTCCCCTTAGACTGGTTATGTGGCTCGTTAGTGATTTTGGGGGCAATTGATATGACCCGTCGAGCTACAGGCTGGGTGATTCCTATTTTAATTGTAACGGCCATCTCCTATCTCGCCTGGTGGGGAAATTTTGTACCGGGGGTCTTTCAGTTCAAGGGGCTGAGCTTAGAGACACTGCTGTTCAGAAGCATTTATGGCGATGATGCTATTTTTGGCAATATTGCACGAATTTCTGCAAGTTTTGTCTTCATGTTTATCCTGTTCGGCGCTTTTTTGCTGCGCTCTGGCGCGGGTGATTTTGTTATTCATTTGTCTAAAAGCATTGCTAGCCGCTTGGTTGGCGGGCCAGGAATAGTGGCCATTATTGCGTCTGGACTTACTGGCACTATTTCTGGCAGCGCTGTTGCTAACACTGCGTCTACTGGCGTAGTGACTATTCCCTTGATGAAAAACGCAGGCTTTAGCCCGCGATTTGCAGCTGCGGTAGAAGCATCGGCTTCTACTGGTGGGCAAATTGTGCCGCCAATAATGGGGGCAGGGGCTTTTGTCATGGCTAGTTATACGCAAATTCCTTATAGCACCATTGTGATGGTGAGTATTCTTCCGGCCATATTGTATTTTGCATCGCTGGTTTTTTATGTAAGAACTGAATCTTACAAAGCGGGGTTAACCCGAACTATGGAACAAGCTCCTCCTTTACTACCTATGGTGATGCGTGAGGGCTTATCGTTTATTGTGCCGGTGACATTATTGATTGTATTGCTGGTAATGGGCTACACACCGACTTACGCAGCTGTTATTGCAATTATCGCGGTGATTGTGAGCTCATGGTTTACCCCAAACAAAATGGGGCTAACGGCAATTGCTGATGCCTTCGCGCTCGGTTCGCGCAATATGGTGGTAACCGCAGTACTGTTATGTTCAGTAGGTTTGATTGTTAATGTGATTGCCACTGCTGGTATCGGCAATACTTTTTCCTTGATGATTACCGAATGGTCTGGTGGGAGTTTGCTGGTGGCGCTGCTGCTGGTTGCTGTAGCATCTTTAGTGCTAGGCATGGGCCTGCCAGTAACCGCTTCTTATATTGTGTTGGCTACTTTGTCTGCTCCGGCGTTATTACAATTAATGGCTAATGTAGAGCTAGTGAACGCTTTAAGCTCTGGTGCTCTGAGTGCAGATGTGCAAGCTATTCTAATGTTGGTTGGGGTTAGTCCAGAGCAAGGTGCGATGAGTGTTGCCCAAGCCCAAGCATTAATAAACGATATGCCTGATGAAATGATGGCAATACTGCGGCCAATGCTACTTGATGAGAATCAGTTATCTATGCTGCTATTAGCGGCACATTTAGTCATTTTCTGGCTCTCTCAAGACAGTAACGTTACCCCGCCAGTTTGTTTGTGTACCTTTACCGCTGCAGCGATCGCTAAATCTCCTCCAATGGCAACGGGCTTTACCTCATGGAAGATTGCCAAAGGCCTTTATATAATCCCGATATTGTTTGCTTATACGCCGCTTGCTCAAGGAGACTGGCTAGCTGCTTTTCAGGTGTTTATTTTTGCTTTACCGGGTTTATATGCCTTTACTTTGGTTATGCAGGGTTGGCAAAAGCGCCAGCTTAAGCATTGGGAGCGGGCTACCCTAGCGGCAATAGCACTTGTATTGTTAAGCCCCGTGCCCATGGCTTGGCAGGTAGTGGCCTTAGTTAGCTTGTTGGCAGCAGTGTTTTATATTGGACATAGCAGTAAGCAAACCAGTGAGTTAGCTTTGTGATTTTTAGTTGTGCATTATGAATAATTTCATTGTTATCAACGAGGTTTAGAGCCAGGTCACAGTTTGAATTGGAAGTGAATTGTCTCTGAATATCTCACTAGAATGTCTTTTCAATCTGGTTACTATGAATCAATTGATAACGCCTTAGAGAAATAAAATGACAGAACAGTTTAATTGGGGAGTCATTGCTCCTGGTCGTATTGCGCGTAACTTTGCTGAAGCCTTAGCGGTTATTCCTCAAGCTACTTTATATGCTGTTGCTAGTTCTAATCTTCAACGTGCGCAGGATTTTGTTGATGAGTTTGATGGCCAAATAGCGCTAGATGATTATAAACAGTTAGCAAACGATCCCAAGGTTGATGCTATCTATATTGCCAACCCTCATCGGTTTCATTTCGACAGTATTAAAATGTGCCTAGAAGCAGGCAAGCCAGTATTGTGTGAAAAACCACTCACTGTAAACGCGGCGCAAACTAAAGAGCTAGTCGCCTTAGCAAAGGCCAATAATGTGTTCTTAATGGAAGCATTGTGGACGCGCTTTCAGCCTGCGTGGCAACAGGTAAAATCTTGGCTTGAGCAGCAAAAAATTGGTGAGATTAAACTTATCAGTTCCAGTTTTGGTTTTAACATCCCACGTGATGAAGATGATCGTTTGCTTAACCGCGAGTTAGCCGGTGGTAGCCTATTAGACATGGGAGTGTATAACGTATCTATGTCTCAGTTTGTTACCCAAAGCAAACCTAATAAAATTGTAGCTGATGGCCTTGTTGGTAGCACCGGTGTAGACGAGCGCAGCAGTGTGATTATGAATTATGGCCATTGCGCTAGCCAATTTACCTGTAACTTTTTGGCTAATACAGAAAACAGCTTCACCATTTTGGGTTCAAATGGGCATATCCGCGTACCGAGTATGTTCTGGGTTGGGACTCAAGCTTGTCTGAGTGTGCATGGTGAGCCAGATATAGTTGAAGACTTTCCATTTCGTGCATCGGGCTTTGAGTACCAAATAGAAGAAGTGATGAGTTGTGTTGCTGCCGGTAAATTACAAAGTGAAGTGATGAGCTGGCAAGAGAGTATTGAAACCATGCAGATTATGGATGAAATTCGTTCTCAAATAGGTGTGAGATATCCTTTTTTAGGTGAGTAAAGTTCTTGGTTTTTTGCTGTAAAAAGGGCTATTAGTGCGTAATCGCTTTTCTCAAAGCTTATAGATTTGGACAATTTATCATCTTGCCTTAAAAAAGTTGTGGATAATTGTCTGATTTGCGAGCGGTTAAACTTAATGGGTCTTTACATTCGAAAATCATAAACGTAATATTCACACCGCTGCGGAGGGGTGGCAGAGTGGTCGAATGCACCGGTCTTGAAAACCGGCAAGGGTTAATAGCCCTTCGAGAGTTCAAATCTCTCCTCCTCCGCCATATTAACTTAGCCATGCACTGCATGGTTTTTTTAATCGCAGCAACACCCCTGCGGAGGGGTGGCAGAGTGGTCGAATGCACCGGTCTTGAAAACCGGCAAGGGTTAATAGCCCTTCGAGAGTTCAAATCTCTCCTCCTCCGCCATTTTTAAAGCCACGCTTAGCGTGGCTTTTTTCGTTTTATATCCTAGACAATACTCAATACTTAAGTTGCTGATATTAATAACTAAAATATCAATTTCTTAAGTTGTCCCCGTTATTCTTCTGTTTCTCATCTTAGATCTTTTTATTGAAACGCCAGCGTAATACAAATGAAATTGGTTCTACTTAAGCTCAGTTTTTGCTAAAAAATCTGTCAACTTTTCAGCGAAAAAATAGTTGAGTTTGTTCATTGTTTTGTGTTGACAAACCCTATTCAGCTACTTATAAATGAGTAATGTTTTTTCTTGTTTTGAGGCTTGTATCACCTTTAATTTATATTACCAATTAAATTTTGTGATATTTGTCAGGTTAGTTTTTTGTTTATGAAGAATCAAAATTAAGAGCGGTAAACGCCAAATTTTGATTTAGTAACCACCCGTAAGATACAGAGATATACAAGCAATACATGGAATTTTTAAGCTTGATACTAGGGGTGTGCAATGGATATGCAGAAACAAAATGGCGTAGTTCGTTCTAACGAATTTGAACTCGCTGTTGTCTACCGAATTTCAGATGTATTTATCATTATTGCCGTTTTAGCTGGCTTGTCTTGGCTTAAAAATGGTTCCTTCGATCTGGCCTTTCAGCTGATGGGTGTTGGTCTCTCAGCCATCTACTTGGTCGTAGCGGAATCCTTCAACCTATACCGTTCGTGGCGGGTTTCTTCTCTAAAGGAACAAGCGATGGTTAACCTATGGGTTTGGATTATCAGTATTGCCTTGTTGTTCGCGGTTAATTACTTCCTAAAAATCTCGGCTACCTACTCGCGAGTGGTGGTGGGTTCATGGGTAGTGGCCACGCCAATGTTGCTGATAGCTTGGCGCCTAGTATTTCGTGAGAGTTTAGCGGTAATGCGTCGCTTTGGTTATAACACTCGCCGCGCTGCCATTATCGGGGTGTCGCAAAACGGTGTGCAACTCAAAGAAACCTTCGAAAACTCAGAGGAGCTAGGTATTCAATTTGTTGGCTTTTTTGATGATAGGGATGTTTCTCGTTTAGAAAGCAGTGGCTATACAGGGCCAGTAGCTAAGGTTGATACCGCGCTGGAAATGGCTAAACGTGGTGAAGTCGACCATGTGTATATTGCGTTGCCTATGCATGCCAAAGACCGCATTACTGGTTATTTACAACAACTTTCCGATACCACCACAACCACTTTTATCGTGCCAGATTTCTTTACCTACAACTTGCTGCATTCACGATGGAGTTCGCTGGGTGATATTCAAACCGTAAGTGTATTTGATAGCCCATTCCGTGGCGGCAGTATGTTGGTTAAACGCATTCAAGATATTGTATTGGCGTCGATTATCATCATGTTGATTAGCCCGATTTTATTGGCGGTGGCTATTGGTGTTAAGCGCTCATCTCCTGGCCCCATCTTGTTTAAGCAAGATCGCTATGGCCTGGATGGAAAGAAAATCCGCGTTTGGAAGTTTCGCTCAATGAGCACCCAAGATAATGGTGCTGTTGTGAAGCAAGCAACTAAAAACGATCCCCGAGTCACTAAGTTTGGTGCTTTTATTCGCCGTACTTCGTTAGATGAGTTACCTCAATTCTTCAATGTGTTGATGGGCAGCATGTCTATTGTTGGGCCGCGTCCTCATGCGGTATCTCACAATGAAGAATATCGTCAAATCGTTAACCGTTACATGCTGCGTCATAAAGTGAAGCCTGGAATTACTGGCTGGGCGCAAATCAATGGCTACCGTGGTGAAACTGACACCTTAGAAAAAATGGAAAAGCGGGTGCAATACGATCTTGAGTACATTCGTGTGTGGACGCTTTGGATGGATATCAAAATTGTATTCCTCACTATCTTTAAAGGATTTGTAGGTAAAACTGCCTACTAAGTAAAGCTGTTCAAGGAGTTGTGATGAATAGGGATGGTTCTCTCTTGGCTAGATTGTATAACACCAAACACGCCTGGTATATGCTAATAACGGTGTTGATGTGGGGCGGATTTAGCGCTGCTTCTCAGGCCAATGACCTAGAGCAAAGCTACCGCTTAGGCGCAGGTGACCGCATCCAAATAGTGGTATACGGCGAGAGTGATTTGTCGATGGAGTTGCTAGTGACCAATAGTGGCAAAATCGACTATCCCTACTTGGGGCGAATTCCAGTTAATAACCTTACTGCCCAGCAACTTAGAGATAATATTGAGCAGGGTTTGCGCGGTGATTACCTGATTAACCCTAAGGTAGCGGTAAACATTATTGGCTACCGACAGATCTTTATTAACGGTGAGGTAGAACACCCTGGTGGTTACGCTTACCAACCCGGTCTCACGGTTGAAAAAGCGATAGCCTTAGCGGGTGGTTTTACAGAGCGAGCGTCGAAAACAAATATCAATATTACTCCCGGAAATGGCACTAATGACTTAGTGAAAGCTGCGTTAAAGCACCGCATCGCTCCGGGAGACATTATTGTGGTTAAGGCCAGTTTCTTTTAAGGCCTAGCTTCTTTTACGGCAAGGGTGCCAACAGTAATACTCCGTAAGTTTGCTAACAGGGAAGTGTTTAGTTAATGACAACAACAGTGAATAATGCAGCTCTAATGCGCAACGGCAATAATGCAGATGATGAGTTTATTAACATCATGCAATATTTGTCGATTTTGAAGTCGCGATGGCTGATGATTTTGGGTTTTACATTTATCAGTGTTTTGCTGGCCATATTGTTGGTTTTTGCGATTAAGCCAACCTATCAGGCAACCGCAGTATTACTGATTGAAGCTGAGCAGCGTAAAGCGGTGTCGATTGATGATGTGATTGGCATCGACACTTCCAAGCAAGAGTATTACCTCACGCAGTTCGAATTACTTAAATCACGAAGCATTGCTCAACGAGTGATTGACGAATTTCAGCTCTATGACAACCCTGAGTTTAACGGCGCAAACGATGGTAAGGGCTTTAATGCCGCTGGCCTTAAAAGTTTGTTGCGCTCGGTGCCACTTATACAAAGCTTTATGCCTGAAGAAGAGCTTCCAGATTTAGAGCAGCAGCAAGAGATTGCGCGCCAAAAAGTAATGAAAACCTTTCAGCGTAATCTACACATTAATCCGGTTAAAAAGACCCAGTTAGTAAATATTAGTTTTGATTCTAGGGATCCTAAACTAGCCGCCAAAATTGCCAACGCGGTAGGGGAGACTTACATCAACTCTAACCGTGAAAGTCGCATTATTGCTAATCAAGAAGCCACCAACTGGTTAGCTGACCGAATCGGCGTATTGCAAGCTGCGGTGATAGAGTCACAGAGCCGTTTGAGTGACTTTTTGCAGCGTGAGCAACTAGTAGATGTAAGCGGTATTGACAGTTTAGCTAGCTCAGAGCTAGGCAACTTAAGCCGCCGTTTAGCCGATGCACAAGATCGCCGCACTGCTTCTGAGTCTATTTACTACTTACTGCAAGATAATAAAAATACCGCTATTTCAGAGCTCTCTTCGGTAACGGCAATCTCTAACCATCCGCAGTTACGTGATGTGCGTTTGGCACAAATTGAAGCAGAGCGATTGGTTTCTGAGCTTAGCAAACGCTATGGTCCTAAACACGACAAGATGATCCGTGCGCAAGCTCAGTTGGCTTCGGTGAAAGAACGCTCTGAAGTGTTGCTTAGAGTCCTAGCTTCCGGTGTTGAAAAAGAGTTGCGTAGTGCTCGTGCTCAAGAAAACGCGATCCGCACCGAGATGGAAAACAAAAAGGCCGAGTTTCAAGATATTGCGCTTAAGCGGGCAACTTACGATGCCTTGAAGCGTGAAGTTGACAGTAACCAAAACCTCTATGATTTGTTTGTTACGCGCCAAAAAGAAACCACTGCTACTAGTGACTTTCAAGCTGCAGTAGCGCGCTTTGCCGACAGGGCTGTTACGCCATTATTTCCAGCGAAACCAAAGAAAGGCATCATTATTGTGCTGGCTGCCGCTTTTGGTTTGGCTGTTGCCATAGTGCTGGCGCTGCTTAGTCAATCACTTAACAATACTATTGAAAGCGCCAGCGGCATTGAAGACAAGCTACGTCTTACTCCGCTTGGGGTTATTCCTTTGGTTAAACGCTCTCGCTTTAATAAAGATAATTTGCCGCTAGAGCAGTTCTTTGATGAGAAACAGCTCAACTTTAGTGAAGCGGTACGCAGCATTCGTACCTCAGTAATGCTGAACATGATGAGCCAACAGCGTAAGCTTTTGTCGGTGACCTCTTCGGTGCCTAATGAAGGTAAAACCACTACTGCCTTAAACTTAGCTATCGCGATGGCTGGTATGGAAAAAACCCTGTTGATTGACGGTGATTTACGTAAACCCTCGATGGGTGAACGCTTTAATCTTAACCGTGCTCACCCAGGCTTAAGTAACTTGTTAGTGATGGATGCAGAGTTAGATGATTGCGTGGTTCATCACGAGCGCTCTGGCCTTGATTTATTGCCCGCGGGAATGCAAACCGCTAATCCTCAAGAGTTATTGGCGGGTTCGAAATTTAAAGCACTTATCGAAGAGCTCAGCGAGCATTACGACAAGATTATTATCGATACCCCGCCAATTGCGGCGGTAAGTGATGCCTTGATTATTGGTCAAATCACCAAATCAAGCATTGTGGTGGTAAATGCTGGGCGCACCAAGGTGAATCAAATTGAACATACCTTGCAGCAGATGATCAATCACAAAGTAGTGGTTGATGGGGTTATCTTGAACCGAGTAAACGCCAAGAACGAAACACGTTATGGTTACTACCGTGAATACGGAGTAAGCGCATGAGTGGGCTAAGGCGCATAGAGTCTTTAGTTAAGCGCTTTGGCAGCATTACCCTGCTGCGAGCTTTTAGTGCGACCGGCTTAATTTTGTTTTCGTCGGTAATCACTTGGCTTTATGGCATGGACAGCTTTGGTCAGGTTTCCTTTGCTATTTCAATTGCTAACTTAATTTTGGTGATTGGCCGTTACGGATCTGAATATTCATTTTTTGGCCGTTATTTCGACTTATCAAGCCAAGGTGAAACTGATAAAGCGGCGCGAGTGTTGTTTGAAAAGTGTCGCTTGTCACTGGTTTTAAGTTTAAGCCTAGCCATTGTGGTAGTGCCCTTAAGCTTTAGTAGCATTGAGATAATCGTATTTTGTTTTTTGTATATTGTTGGCTTTGCGATTATTCAAATGGTGTCTCTATCTCACCGAGTGATCAAAGAGTTTTACCGATCTTATTTGTTTGAAGCGGGTGTGTTTTTTGTCTTCAGCTCGCTGATTTTCTTGTTGCTGGCCTTGTCGGGCAATACTAACGATGTATTTGTGGTGTTAAGCGCATGTCTGCTTGCTTACTTTTGTCTATTTAGCCTGTTTGGTAATAAAAAGCTGCTGCGGGGTTTTAAGCTATCAGATGAAAGCGAAGGCATAAAACTTAGCCAGAGTCTAAAACAAGACTCCAAGTTTTTAGCTTTTACTTTGAGTGAGTACGTATTGTTTTGGGGCATCATCTTAATTAGCGGTTATACCCTTAGCGAATACGATACTGGCGTTATTGCATGGGGTGGGCGGATCTTCCAGTTGTTTGTATTTATCTTGGCGATTCGCAACAGCGTGCAAGTACCGGAGATTTTAGCCTCAAACGATATCAAACAAAGCTATCTCAAAGTCCGTAAAGACGGCGTGCCCTTAAGCGTGGCTGGCTTAATTGTTTCTTCACTGGCCGTGGTTGTGGTGTATGTTGTTGCAGATTTAGATTCCAACACCTTGGTAATTTGGTCGCTGTTTGCTTTAGCGGCCTGCGTTCGTTTGTATTTTGGTCCGGTTTACCACATCTTTGTGAAATTCTCGGCAGACAAGCAGGTATATACCAACTGTGTGCTAACAGTGTTGGTATGTGTGCTTTGCTCCGGCCTTGCTTTGTCTTTATCAACTGGCGCTCTTGGTTTAGCAGCGTGTTACCTAGTTACTTGGCTAGTCTCTCTAATTTATGCCGATAGTCAGTCTTTAGGTGGCCACTATGGTCGAGTTTAAACGCACTAAACTCGGTGTTTGCTACCTACTATTTTGGTCGCTGATGCTGTTATTGCTGATGACCGTTGGTAAAGACTTTTTGCCCTGGAAATGGGGCTACGATGCAATGAAGATAGAAGGCCGCTTTGTATTTTTTGAACTAGACGGCTCCTTCCTAGCTACCCGTGAATTACTCTATTTTTTAGGACGCGAAAGCGCTGTGCTGAGCACCGCTACCATAGGCTTTTTGTGGCTTCTGGTTATTTCCAAGTATGTGATAAATCTTAAAGATCTATTGGTAGTGAGCTTATTTACCCTGCCTAGTATGCTGCTCAATGTTATTTGGCCAGCCAAAGAAACCATAGTAATGGCGCTTTGTCTGCTGGTGTTTTACTCCACTTATTTTAGCCGTAAAGCCTTTATTTTTAGCGTTGTGGTACTTTACGTGAGTTACGCGCTGCAGGTTCGTTCCTACTATTTTCTTATTCTAGGGGTATTTCTCGCTGGCTATGTCATGCAGTATTTTAGTGATAAAGGCTTTCCTATGCGCAATAGCCTTAATCGAACAGCATTTAAGCTCGCAAGCTTTAAACCTGCTTGGTATTTTTTTGCCTTTTTTGTTTGCTTAGCCTTTTTGTTACCTGATGCCTTTTATCAAATGTCTCAAGGCCAGCGAGATATTTCCAATAACTACGCCAAGTTAGAGGGGAGTTTTAACGTAACTGCTTTCGACAATTTAGTGGATGTAGCACGTGGCTTGCCCTTTATTATTAATTTTGGCTGGGCCTTGTTGCAGCTGAGCTTGCCGCTGATTTTTGCCCAAGGACTCAATCAACTGTTACTGCTGTTGTTTAGCGTGGGCGTGTTGATGATTTGCGGAAAAATGATTAAGCGTAAACAGGGAGACTTGTTACTTACCTTGTTTTGCTCTCATATGTTTGTACTGCTGCTATTTGAGCCAGATCAGGGAAGTTACTTTAGGCATATTTTGTCGGCAGCTATTTATTTACTCCCCGCTTATTCACTTATTTTTGGTAGTTCTCGACAAGGAGTCTTAGATGACTAAAAAGGACACCCATTACCTTATTGCTGCAGTTCCTTATAGTGATAATTTTGGTGATGCATTAATTCATAATTCGCTGGCATGGAAGCTAGAAAATTATGATATCTCCAGTGAGGCCTTAGATATTGCTGGAAGGCATAACTTTGAGCGTAGTGCTCAGCAAAACGCAATTAAAGACAAGATCTTGAAGAGCCGTTTTGAATGGGTACGCCAGCTATTCATCCCTCTCAATAGTATGCTGGTGGCTGTTAAGAACTACCGTAATTGGATGAGTAAAGTGAAGGCCGCGGATGTAGTGTTGATGGGCGGCGGTAACCTCATTAGCGATGTTTATCTTAACTTCCCGCTTAAGCTTTATTTTCTATCACTGTTTTGCTACTTCGCTAATACCAACTACGCGGTAGTGTATGTTGGGGTGGCTAAGCGGATGTCTGGGCCAGGGCGATGGCTGTTCAAGCGATTGTTTGCGGCTAAGCAGTGTTTGTATATTTCGGTACGCGATGCTGCCAGTAAAGACAATATTGCTTACTTGTTTGGCGCGCAGATTGCCGACAAGGTGGTGGTGAGTATAGACCCGGCTGTGAATCTGAACCTTAGTTACAGTGAAGCGTCACACTCCGATCTTAGTAAACAAGCATACGCCGCCATTAACATTGTGAATCCGGTGGTATTAATGGTTAATTCAGACAACGATCTGAGTTTTAACGAGCAAGACTACCAGCAATGGATCAGCCAGTGTGTGGCTAAGGTTAAGGCTGCTGGTTTGTTACCTGTGCTGTATACCAATGGTGCCCAAGAAGACCAGCAATATATGCAAGACATTGCCAGCAGCTTGCCCGATGCAAAGGTAGTAAGCGTAGAGCAAGTCGATGATTTGGTTAAAGTAGTTAGCCAGGCGCAATGTGTATTTGCTACTAGGCTTCACTCAGCAATTAGTGCTTTTTCTTTTTCGGTACCGTTTACCGTAATGAGCTGGGACAGCAAAGTGAGCGCCTTTGTTGAAGCGGTCAAGCTACCCACTTCAATGCTGTTTGATTTTAGCCGCGAAGGCATGCAGAAACACAGCGAAACCATTCGATTGGCCGATATGCCCGAGCTGCAGCAACAAGTTGTTCAAGCTCGTCACAAAGTAGTAAATGCTTGGGATGTAGAGTTTAGAGATATGCTGCAACGCTTAGAGCAGTATCAAGCGGAGAGCCAGTTATCATGAAGATATTACATGTAACAGAAACCTTGGTAGGCGGCGTAGAAACTTACTTAAACACCATTATCCCTTACCAAGCAGAGTGCTACGGCACAGACAATATTTTGGTGTTAGCACCGCAGCAACACGTAGCCGAAGACGCGCCCTTAAAGGCCTTTTATCGCTGCTTTGATCGGCCAAGCCGCAGCCTAGGTTCATGTGCAAGTTTAGCTAAGTTGTTTAAGCAAGCTGTTATCGATTTTGACCCCGACGTGATTCATATCCACAGTACTTTTGCGGGTGTGGTTTGTCGCATACCGGGTCTAATAACTAAACGTAGTCAGCGTAAGGTGGTGTATTGTTCCCATGGCTGGTGCTTTGATGGTTACAGCGGCATTAAGGCTAAGCTGTTCTCACAAATCGAAAAGGTATTGGCCTATCGAGTTAGCTCGGTGATCAATATTTCTCATCATGATTTTGAAAGTGCCCGCCTGCAAAAGATTCCTGAGCATAAAATGGTGGTGTTTGAGAATGCTTTAGATGATTTGGAACAAGACATACAGCGAAGCGAAAACCAAGGCATGTTAAAGCTATTGTTTGTAGGGCGTTTAGACAAACAAAAAGGCGTAGATCTGCTAATAGAAGCCATTCGCCAAGTAGATAGCGAAGTAGAGCTGCACATTGCTGGCGCGAGTGTTGTGTCGAAACAACAGCTTAATGTTTCCGATTGTCGAGTGATTCAACATGGTTGGTGTAGCCAAGAACAACTTCGTGAGCTTTATGCTAGTGTTGATGCGCTAGTTGTGCCTTCGCGCTGGGAAGGTTTTGGTTTGGTGGTGATAGAAGCGTTCCGCCAAGGTTTGCCGGTTGTTGTTAGTGATGCAGGTGCTTTGCCAAGTCTAGTTGCCGAGGGAAGCACCGGTTACGTGTTTGAGAACAGTAACAGCAATGCACTTGCCAAAGTTATTGGCCAACTCGATAGAACAACGCTTAGCGCGATGTCTCAGCAGTGTCGTGAAGTATTTGTAAGCCGCTTCGAGGCTAAACGTTTAAATACCCAATTAACCGATCTATATGCAGCGGTCGATTAGCCTATGTATATATGTGCGGGAGGGCATCCTTGATGAACCAAGTTAAGCATAAGTTGTTTTTATTTGGGCTATTAGGCACCGCTCTATGGGTGGCTGTTGTTGCAGTGCAATATGGTCTAGCCAATGCAAACAGCTATGCGGTTGGCGCTTGGCATCAACGTTGGCAGAAAGATCTTAATCAGCAACTCACACAAACTAATTTAGATGTAGCCGAACACGTCACTCGTGACATGCTCGCTTGGCAAGCCAATCACCCTCATTATCAGGTATTGGCTGCCAAACAAGTAGAGTGGAGTAACTTTTACAGCTTAGTTATTAGCCCCGATACTGCGAATAAGTCCCTGTTAAAAAAGCAGAACTTGCTTAAAGCTCAGCAGTTCTATTTACGTTCCGCTGAACTTAGGCCAACTTGGCCAAATACCTATGTTGATTTAGCTAAAAACGCTCTTTATCGCCAAGCCAGTAGCCAAGAGGCGATGGCGTATTTGGAGCTTGCCGCAAAGGTGGGCGAGAACGCCCCCGTTACTTTATTTGCCTATGTAGAGATTGGTTTAAGCTTGTGGCCCGAGCTAAGTATTGAGCAGCGTACAACGGTGGCTAAAGCCTTGCTTAAAATTGAACAGCACACCTTTATGCATAAAGGATTAAGCCAAGCAATGAAGCAACCGCAGTTTAAACAACGCGCCTGTGCTTTGTATTTGTTAGCCGGGATAGATTATGTCGCTTGTGCCAATACCTAAACAGCGATATTGGCGTATTGCTTGCTGCATTGTTGCGCTTTTGCTATTGCTGGCGAGTAGCTTAAAGAGCCTAGGCAACAATCGTGTGTTTTTTGTTGAGTTAGAAATTTTGTTGGGTGGCGATAGCGTGGTGCACTTTAGTGCTGCATTTATTGTTAGCACCTTGGTAATGATGGCTGTGAGTGACAAGTTGTACCGCTTAAAGCTAGTTAAGTTGCCATTGGTATTTGTAATGTTGTGCGTAGTGTTTGCGGTTGATGAAGGGCTGCAGTTGTTTTCTGCTCATCGACAGTTTTCCTGGGGCGACTTGGGCTTTAATTATGCAGGGTTAATTTGCGCGGGCGCTCTAGTTTGGCGCTTGCGACGACCACATGTATGGCAAGTAGCAGGAGAAGAAAATGTTCATTGATTTGCATTGTCATATATTGCCGGGTATTGATGACGGCGCACAGAATCTAAAGCAAGCCATTGCAATGGTAGAGATGGCAATAGCCAGCGGAACCAAAGTGATGGTGGCTACTCCACATATGCACCCAGGAATTTACAACAATAATCCAGCCACCATTGAAGCTGCTTATAACACGCTTAAACATGCAATCACTCAGCGCGAACTAGACATCGAGCTTCGCAGTGCAGCTGAGGTGCATTTGTGCCCAGAGGTGATGCTGTGGGCTCAAAAAGGTTTGCTGCCTTTTATTGGTGAGTATAAACATAAGTCTTTGTTGTTACTTGAGTTACCACATGGCAGTGTCCCTCAGGGAACAACCAGTTTAGTGCGCTGGCTACACAGCAACAATATTCAAGTCATGATTGCTCATCCAGAGCGTAACCATGGTATTTGGAAGAATCCTTACCAGCTCTCTCAGTTACTCAAATTAGGGTGTTTGTTTCAAGTGACTGCTGGTTCTTTTTTGGGGCACTTTCGCCAACAAGCACAGAACATAGCAGAGAGTTTACTTAAGGCTGATTCGATTCACATTGTAGCTAGTGATGCCCATGACTTGGAAAAACGTACCCCCGATTTACGTGAAGCCTTTGAACAGATAAGCCTACTAAGCAGTGAGCAGCACGCAAAACGTTTGCTATGGGATAACCCAGCGCAAATGCTAGGCAAACACTAACAAGCAGCAATTTAATCACAAGATTTTTCCGGGCTTTGCCCAGAGATGACAAGGAAGCGCCGACTATGCGAGTATCGACGGGAAGATTAGAAGCGATAATCTTTGCCAGCTTTATCTTTTTACTAGTTTGGTTACCCATCCCTTTAGGCAGTAATCGCCCTTGGGCATGGTCAATAATGGAATTGATCATTGCCTTACAAAGTATTGGCTTGGCTTACTGTTTTAGAGCAAAAATTCCTTGGCAGTATCTGCGTCCTGGCTGGTGGTTATTAGCAGCGTTGGCAATATTTCAATTTTTTACTTTGTTGCAATTAGTGCCGTTACCTGCCAGTTTACTGGCTTGGCTTGCACCGCAAAATGCTGAGTTGCGCGCCGTCGCTAGTTTGTCTGGCGAAGCCGTCAACGGCTTTGCACCGCTCTCGTTAGATCCAGAGCAAAGTAAAATTAGCTTATTAAAAGGTGTGAGTTATTTGCTGCTGGCAGTGAATACCTTGCTGCTAGTGAACCGCCCAGAACGTATTCGTGCAGTGTTAATTGCCATTGTGGTAAGTGGTACTTTTCAGGCCTTTTATGGGGCGATGTTGTTATTGACGAATGTTGATCAAAGCCCAGTTTTTGGCACCGATATTGGCCCAGTGGCGACCGGCTCTTACATCTATAAAAACCACTTTGCTAATTACTTGTTACTTAGTTTAATGATGGGCTTAGCACTGATTGTCGCCGACTTAAAACTAACGGGCGCAGAGACTTGGCAGGCTCGTCTCTCTGGTTTGCTAGAAGCTGCCCTAAGCCCCAAAATGCTGGTGCGCATGTGCATGATTATTATGGTTATCGGCTTGGTAATGTCGCGTTCACGCATGGGCAATAGTGCGTTTTTTGCAACCACTGTCATTGGCGGCATACTGGCGTTGTTGCTTTATAAGCAGCGACCCAAAAGCCTTACCATATTAATGGTGAGTATACTTATTATCGACATGTTGATTGTGAGTTCACTGTTTGGCTTAAGTAAGGTAAGAGAGCGTTTGAGCTCTACGGTATTGGTAGACGAAGGGCGTATTTATATCTTTGATTGGGCGTTGAATATGCTCAAAGATTTCCCGATTTGGGGCAGTGGTGCCGGCAGCTTTTATTCGGTGTTTCAAGCCTATTTACCTCAGCCTATCAGTGCTTTTTTCGACCATACTCATAACGACTATTTGCAGTTCGCAATTGAGTCGGGCTTGCCTGTTACTTTGCTTTTAGGAGCAGCGGTTTTATGGGTAGCCTATCGCTGCTTACGTACCTTGCGAAAACGTAACGACCCCTTAATGAAAGGCACTGCCTTAGGCTGCTTTATGGCCATTACCGCCATGCTAATACACATAAGTGTTGATTTTAACTTGCAAGCGCCCGCTAACGCAGCCACGTTTGTGGTGGTGTTAAGCCTCGCTCTAATTGCCAGCAAAATGCCTAAACAAGGCTATCAAGTGGTTTAGTTAGCGGCTTTATATTGACCGCTGGCTTTATCGCGAATTGACTTGCGTAAGCGCTCAACGGGTAGGTCGATACATTTGATAACCAATAGCGAAAGCACTACCAGTATTAGGCCTACCAGCAGCAAGGCCGCTGAACTGAAGTGTTGTTTAAATTTACTTACTTCGCCTAACAGCAGCACACTTGCGATGATGCTTGCTTGGTAATGAAGTAGGTAAATAGGGTAGGAAAAGTCGCCAACAAACTTATCGAAGCCAGCAGATATTTTGTTATGTAGGCTATGCCCCAAGGCTAAACTCAGTACTAGCATCGCACTAATTAGCATATTCGTATAAAACAGTATCTCAGCGGTAATTAAGTGCAAACCTTGATTAATTTGCCATGCGGTAAAACCAGAAATACTGACCATAACCAGCAGTATTAATGCTGGTTTTTTTAGTATAACTTGCCAGCTAATCGGCACTTTATTTTGCTGTACGACAAAATAGATAATGGCCCCAATGGAAAATGGCAATGAGCCTGCAGGAATGGAAAAGTAACGGGCATGCCAGTATAGGTCGCCGATGTAGCTAGCAACAACATACAGCATAGATAAGGCTAACCAAATAAGGCTGCGCTGCAAGGTTTTAGATATGCCCAAGCAAATGGCGCAATAGAAGAATATTTCTACGGTAAGTGCCCATGCCGCTGGAGATAAACGTGGCGTAATAGAGTGGGGTAGCCAACTTGGGTAAACCATGGTGAAGTTACCTAACAAACTAGCGGCATTGCTCGGTATCGCAATGGTTGAAAAGCCCGCTAGAGGAAAGTAGCGATCAAAGGCCAGCAGCAAAAGCAAACTTAACAGGCAAGCAAACCAATACCCCGGATAAAGGCGTAAAAATCGATTAAGGGCAAATCGCTTCTTGCCTGAAGCTTGATAACCGTAACGCTGCTGCATTACATAGGTCATCAAATATCCACTAAGAATGTAGAAGCCAAACACTGCAAAGCGACCGAAGTCGCTAAGCCAAAACAAGTGCCCAAATACTACCATTAATGCCCACAGTGTCCTTACCGTGCCAAACATATTGCTACTCGTAAAATGTTAGAACAAACAGCTTGGCAGCTTAAATGGTTAATAACAAGCTAGTAACAAATTAATAGTTTACTGGCCGTTAGATAAAGGATACATCTGCAAATACTGGGTCATGGCATTGGCTAAATTCACCGACCAAAATTGCCCCGCCATGGTTAATGCGGCTTGTTGGCCAGTTAAACTGACTAAACCATTTGTTTGCCAAGCTTTAAACAAGGGTTGGCAATGTTCAAAAAGCGTTCTTCCACGGGGAAGTTTATCTGCTTCAATCAGCCCCTGATCACAAGCACTGGTGATTGCTGCTTTTAGCTGGGCATTGTTAGCCGGCAAACTTAGCTGCTCAAAAGCCCAGTTATTCTCTGTTATGCCTGCGCGCCAAGTATCTATATCTCGAGTTTGCATTAAGGCGTAACCGTTGATGTTGCCACCGGCTCCTGCGCCAATCGGCAAAATTTCGGCTCCCTGTTTGGCTAAGGAGTTATAGCGGCTCTGTTCTTGTTCTCCATTTGCCCAATGGCAATAACTAAGCTGTCGGAAAGCGTTTTGGGCGAAGAACTGATGCCCTTGTTGGTACATTAACGCTTTGTCGCTGGTGCTCAATGGAACGGCTTCACGGCCCGCATCAATATTGCGTTGTAAGCCGCTGCCACCAAAGGTAAGCAATTGATATAAATCTACACCGTGCACGCCTGTATCTAATACATCTTGTAAGTCTTGTTGCCAGTTCTCTGGTGTTTGGTGGGGGAGACCATAGATAAGGTCTATCGCAATGGTCGCGCGATTACTGGCTGTTAGTTGGCTTAAGCGCTCTACAATGTAGTCTCGTTTATCAAGGCGTTTAGCAGCACGGCGAACTTTGGAGTTAAAGCTTTGTACACCAAAAGAAAAACGATTGAAACCACCGGCAAGTGCTGCCTCAAACTTGTTATCGTCAAAGCGATTTAATCTCCCCTCTAGGGTTACTTCACAGCTGTCGTTTAAGGGAAAATAACGATGAATAAGTTGCCCAAGCTGGTTAAGTTGCTCTGGACTTAAATCAGTGGGTGTTCCACCACCTACATAGACTGCATCAAAGCTTCTTGCTTGTGTCCAAGGGTAGCGAGATTTAGCAATCAGCTCTTGTTCCAACAGGGTAAAATAATCATCTATCATCTGTTGATTGCTGGCGTATTGGAAGAAGTTACAAAAGGTGCAACGAACTCGACAAAACGGAATGTGAATGTAAATAGCGCGAGGTAACTGACTCGCTTCGCTTTGGCTTAATTGCTTGCTTAGCATCTGGTGTGCTTGCTCGCCATTTAAAGACTCACGCTTGCCATGGTTTGCATGAGCGCCAGTTTTTTTGGTGAAGGCAAATTGTAATGGAGAAGGGCTGGCTTGGCCGGTTAATGCTTCGGGCAATTGCTTTGGTGGTGCGAGATCAATGGTAGACATGCTGTACTCAAATAACTATTTAACCTTAATGTAAATTATTATCATTTGCGTTTGTTTGATCTAAGCCAAGTTTACGTTTCTCATCTTTTAAATGTTTGTTATCAACACCTTTGGCTAAGATGCAAAATAAGGCCACTAATTAGGCATTTTAATGCTGGTTGTTATGCTTGTAAGTGATTGTTATTGAACTATGATTAGCCTACTAACCATCGAATCAAGGAAGAAAGATGAAGCCTTTCATTTATCGCGTATTTATTCCCTCTGTGTTGGCTGGCTTACTCGCAGCCTGTAGCTCTAGCCCTGAGCAAACTTGGCAAGTCGATCAAAGCTATAAAATCACCGTACTACATACTAACGATCATCATGGCCGTTTTTGGCACAACAAATATGGTGAATATGGCTTAGCTGCGCGGAAGACCTTAATTGATAGTATTCGAGAGGAAGTGGCCGCCGAAGGGGGCAGTGTGTTGTTGTTATCGGGTGGTGACATTAACACTGGCGTGCCTGAGTCAGATTTATTAGACGCCGAGCCAGACTTCAAAGGCATGAATATGTTGGGATACGATGCCATGGCGATAGGTAATCACGAGTTTGATAACAGCCTAGAAGTGTTAGCTAAGCAGCAACAGTGGGCTAACTTTCCATTCTTATCCGCCAACATCTATTCAAAATCCACTGGAGAGCGTAAGTTTCAAGCCTATCAAATGTTTGACTTGCAAGGCGTGAAAGTGGCGGTGATAGGTTTCACTACCGAAGACACCTATAAACTGGTACTGCCAGATACTGTTGCGGATTTAGCCTTTGAAGATCCTAAAGTAGAAGCTAAAAAAGTGATTGCCGAGATTAACCAGCAGCACCAACCCGACTTGGTGTTTGCGGTTACTCATATGGGCCACTATGCCAATGCTAAACATGGCGTTAATGCGCCGGGAGATGTAAGTTTAGCGCGCTCACTTAACGAAGGTGAGTTAGATTTAATTGTAGGTGGCCACTCGCAAGAGCCGGTGTGCATGGAAGGCCCTAACATGTACACCCAAACCTTTAAGCCAGGTGATGAATGTAAACCCGATCAACAAAATGGCACTTGGATCGTCCAAGCCTATGAATGGGGTAAATATGTAGGGCGCGCCGATTACACCTTTAAAAATGGCGAGTTTACTTTAGACAGCTACAAACTCATCCCGGTTAACTTAAAGAAAAAAATCAAAGTAGACGGAAAAAAACAGCGGGTGTTTGTACAAGAGGAAATTGCCCACAATCCCGAAGTACTGGCTTTGTTAACCCCTTACCAAGAACAAGGTCAAGCGCAGCTTAATGTTAAGATTGCTGAACTAAGCGGCCGCTTAGTGGGTGACCGCGACAAAGTACGCTTTGGCCAAACCAATCTAGGCCGATTAATTGCGTCTGCCCATAAAGAACGCGTAAATGCTGATTTTGCAGTCATGAACTCTGGTGGTGTTCGAGCCTCGATTGAGGCAGGGGATATAAGTTATAAAGACGTGCTTACCGTACAGCCTTTTTCTAACACTATTACCTATGTTGATATGAATGGTGCAGAAGTGATGGAGTACTTATCGATAGTTGCGGCTATGCCTGTGGATACCGGTGCTTACGCGCAATTTGCTGGCATTAGCATGAAAGTAATTGATGGCGAGGTGAGCGATGTAGTGATTGCAGGCAAACCTTTAGATGAAGCCAGTATGTACCGTTTCACGATCCCAAACTTTAATGCTACTGGCGGTGATGGTTATCCTAAAATCACTGACCATAGTGGCTTTGTTGATACTGGCTTTGTAGATGCCGAAGTGCTTAAGGCATACTTAGAGCAGCAAAGCCCAGTTAATGCCGCCGATTATGATGATAAAGGTGAGATTAGCTATCAGTAGTTGCACGATTTAAAAACAGCCTCTTTAAGAGGCTTTTTTTATTGGCTTTATTTGAGGATTAGTGGTTAGGGTCTGTTGATTTATGGTGTTGAAATTTTGTTCGAGATAAGCGGGCTTTAATCGCGGCGAGCACTTAGAAGCCTAGTGAGCTAAGCAAGAAGTGCTTAACAAAGAGTAAAGTTCGCTTACCCGAACCCTTCGGGCAGCATTTCTTAGCCATTTACTCAGCGTTAGCGAGTGATTATTAAGCCCACTTAACTGCTCACTCACTGCCTTGCCTAAATGGCTAATAAATTGCTGCAAAAACCATCCGCAAAGATCTACAGACCCTAGCTACACCCTCAATTAAATATTTGGTTTTGGTGGCTGTTATTCACTAAATGTTGATTGCGAAATTGTATTAGCTCGCTATCTTTTAGTTTATGTTCATTAAGTACTTAAATGTTAAGGATGCTAATGAAAACCACCGCGCAATACTGGAATGTATTAGCTACAAACAATGCTAATCAATGGGAAGAGATAGAGGGCAGTGATGGGCAGTTACATCAGCTTACCCTAGCCATAGATGACAGCACCGGTGACTATACACGCCTAACTCGCTTTAAAGCTGGAGCAAATACCCAAGCCTTTGGCGCTAAATCGCATACTTATCCTGAGGAGATCTACATTATCTCTGGCCGTTTGTATGACGCGGCGTTTGACCTGTGGTTAGAAGCTGGCCACTACGCTAGCCGTCCACCCGGCGAGGTTCATGGCCCATTTACGTGTGAGCAAGAGTGTTTGGTGTTAGAAGTGTCTTATCCAAGCCAAGCGTTAAGCTAATGCTGGCTGGTTTGTTCTACTATTAAGATAACATCACTTGATTGCTTGGGAGAAGATATGGGCAGCCAATTAAAGCAGAATAAAGCTAATGCCGTGGCATTTTATCAAATGGCTTATTTGGGTGAGCCAGCCAAAGCCGTAGAGATGTTTGTTGGTGACGAATACATTCAGCATAACCCTTTGGTTAAAAATGGCTTGCAAGGCTTTATAGACTACTTTGATGAAATGCAGCGCGACTATCCCAACAAACAAATTAAGTTCTTACGCTGTATCGCCGAAGGTGACATGGTGGCGTTACATACTCACCAAATTTGGCCGGGAAATGATCAATACGTCACCATGGATTTTTTCCGTTTTGATGAGAATGGCAAAATTGTAGAGCATTGGGACAGCATACAAGAAGTGCCAGAAGGCAGTGCTAATGGCAATAGTATGTTTTAATCAAAAAGGAGCTGCATTGGGTATAAAGCCGACTAAAAGTCGGCTTTATTGTTTATGGGAGCAGAAGAGTTAAAAGTACTTTATCCAAGCTTTGTTGCTACTGTGCTTATAGCGTGAGAACGTGCGAGTAGGCAGGTACAACACAACAGCTAATATCGCAGTTAATAACCATACTTGCCAAAGTGCGGCGAAGCCAAACAAACCGTCTACATTGGGACCAACGGTCCACATAACCAACTTATAACCAATGAGTAGCAGGTATAAGTGCAATAGGTAAAAGAACATCGGTGCCGAGCCATAAGTTTTGAGGCAATCGCTAAGCTTGTTTTGCCAGGTATCAAACAAAGCAAGCAAGGCCAAGGCAATACCTACAGTAAGCAGAATAAAGTGCAAAGACGGTGGGTATTTGGTGAAGTTTAAAAACGACATTATGGTTTCAATACCGTTGGCACCTGCTTGCCAAGGTAAGGTTTCTCCATAAATGTTAAACCCTCGTAGCAGAACAAGTAGTGATAACGCAGCGGCAGAAAAGCCAAATAGCACTTGTTTGCGCTTTTTCGATTCGACCTTAGCGCTGAATATTGGGCCTAAGGCGAACCCTAGCAAAATAACGCCAATCCAAGGCAATACTGGGTATGAAGCAAAAACACTGAAGGTATCGCTGCTGTAAAGCGGGCCTCGGTCATGCAAAATGGTCCATAAACTGTAGCCCCATTCATTAGATGAAAATTCAATTGCGGTTAGGGCATTGTGTCCAAAGACAATGGTTAAACCGAGTGCCGCAATCCAAAATCTCGGAAGTGGAGATGCCAGCGCTAAAGCAATCATGCTAATGCCTATCGCCCAAATAACTTGAAGGTAGAGTGCGTTGTAATTACCAAACCAAGAGAAGTTAACCAGCGTTACTTCAAGTAGCACCAAAAATAACCCACGCTTTAGCAGAAATTCTGCAGCAGAGCGTGGTGCTTTGTTATTTGGGTTAGCGTAAAGCCAGGCCGAAACCCCGGTTAAAAATACAAATATGGGAGCGCAAAAATGGGCCAAAATACGGGTGAAAAACAACTCTGTGTCGGTATCTTCAATGGTAATGGGATCGGTAATGCGATGCTGATAGTAAAAACGCTCGCGCATATGGTCGAGCAGCATCAGCAGCATGACTAAGCCACGCAGTATGTCGATAGATGCCAGTCTATTTGTTTTAGTCAGCTTAGGGCTTAATGTTTCAGATTTGTTCATTTATCTTTTCTGTTCACTAGCAAACAGCCAAAGCTACATATAGTGAAGTGTAGTTGGCAGTTTGGTTTATTTAAGTTTTTGATTGAGGCTCTAGGTTAAAGAGATGGTTGTTTTGTTTAATAATGTGGGCGGGGCGCGAATGGTTTGCTGTTGCTTAAATAAAGAATGAAAAGCACTAAATGGCGGCGCTACATAGGTAGTTGCAGCGGGAACAAAGCTAGTAGTAAAAAGTGTTGTTACAGCGGCTACCGCACATTGATGCAGCAGCGATTGTGATTGGCATTCACCATTTTGGTGTTGCTCTGTATCGGTGCTGGAATAATGCGAATGATGACCAGCTTCGTGTAGCGCTTCCGCGAACGAGATAAAGCTTGTTGCTTGGCCTAATAATATAGTCCAAATAACAATCAATATAGAGAATGATCGAAGCTTAGGCATTATTTTTAGATTAAAAAGTTACAAATTTTATTTTAGCGGGGCTTTGTACCAGAATGGGTGCGTTTAAGCAATGCGGTGGCTTACAACGACTACAACTTGGCCATGTGTATATATAGCGGAAAACGTAAAAGTGAGCGCACGGCAGGTTAAGATCTAGCTATTCCACTCAAAGTCTAAAAAGGCAGCATTTTTATGCTGCCTTTAGTTTATGGTTTGTATTGGTATTTCACCAAAATCTAGATTAGCTGTTGTCTACCACTTCAGCGGTTACTTCATTGCCGTTACGTTGCCCTTGGCTAAATGCATTAGCGTTTAGCAAGGTAGTATCAGCAATGCTTTGCAAGGCCTCTTGGGTTAAAAAGGCTTGGTGACCAGTAAAGATAACGTTGTGACAAGCTGACAAGCGGCGGAATACGTCATCCAAAATGACTTCGGCGGATAAATCTTCAAAGAACAATTCTTTCTCATGTTCATACACATCCAAAGCTAAGCCGCCTAATGTCCCATCTTTTAGTGCTTCAATACAGGCCGTGGAATCTACCAGTTTGCCGCGACTGGTATTAATCAGCAAAGTGCCTTTTTTCATCTGACTAAAGGCCGATTTACCAATTAAGTAAGTATTCTCAGGGGTAAGCGGGCAGTGCAAGGTAATAATGTTTGATTGCGCCAGTAGCTCTGCCATGCTTACGTACTCTATACCTAGCTCTTTGGCTGCGTCATTTGGGTAAGGGTCAAAAGCAATGACTCGGCAACCAAAACCCTTGAGTATGCGCGCGGTGGCTAAGCCGATTTTCCCGGTGCCTATTACTCCAGCGGTTTTACCAAAAATGTTCATGCCGGTTAAACCTTCTAACGAGAAGTTGGCATCGCGGGTGCGTTGGTAAGCTTTGTGAATACGGCGGTTTAAGGTCATCATCAACGCGATGGCATGTTCGGCCACTGCTTCCGGCGAGTAAGCCGGTACGCGTGAAACAGTAATGCCTAGTTGCTCTGCTTTGGCGAGATCAACATTGTTAAAGCCTGCACAACGTAACAGTATAAGTTGGATCCCGTGTTCGGCTAAGGCTTCTAAAGTTGCGGCAGACAAGTCGTCATTTACAAAGGCACATACCGCATCAGCGCCATGGGCTAAGCGGGCAGTTTTTGCCGAGAGGGCGGTATCGAAATACTCGATGCTAAAAGCTGAAGATGTATTTTGGGCATCAAAATGTTCGCGGTCGTAGCGCTTAGCGCTGAAAAAACTAATCTTCATAGCGTCTCCTAAAACAATGTTAGCTAACGATAGCTTGTTTTGTAATTTTATTACATAATAGCGTCATTGAATAACAAAAGTCGACAAGAGTTATGAGAAAGTTTCAGAAATCAGTTGTTCTAGAAATGGCCTCTGGATTAGCGGTGATTTACGCTGCGTTGTGGGCTGGTCGTTGGTTAAGCGAAGTTAGCGGAAACCTTCTCCCTGCAAGCATTGTGGGTATGCTGCTGTTAACTATAGCCTTACAGTTTCGCTGGATTAAACTGGCTTGGGTAGAGCGAACTGCTAATCAATTTGTTCGCTGGATGTCGCTTTTGTTTGTACCTATTAGTATTGGCTTAGTAGAGCATATTGAAACTTTATTACAGGCTTTGCCTGCAATGTTGCTTACTTGTGCTTTGGCGACGCTGATTTTACTGGTAGTTGTTGGCAAAGCTTACCAACACTGGGAGCACAAGCATGAGCTTAAGGCCACCCAGCCACAATCTGTAGACGGGGAGGCAAAATAATGGTGAATTTTCTTTACCTGCCGCTAACCATTGGATTGTTCATTGCTGCAAAACATCTACAACAACGTTTTTCGGTTACCTGGCTTAATCCCGTTCTAATTACCTTGAGCATATTGGTGGTTAGTTTGTTGGCTTTTGACATCTCTTTTGATGATTACAATCAATATAGTGGGTGGCTAAGTAAGCTACTAGAGCCGGCAGTGGTTGCCTTAGGTGTTCCTTTATATAAGCAGTTATACGATATAAAAGCAGAACTACCACGTATTGCTATTACTATTGTTGTTGCGGCAGTTGTGGCTATTGCTACTACAGTTGGCTTAGCGCTGGTGGTTGGGGCATCGCCTGAAATCGCGGCATCTCTCGCGCCCAAATCAGTCACTACACCTATTGCAGTGCTAATTAGTGAACAAGTGGCAGGTGAGCCCGCTTTAACGGCTATTGCAGTGCTAATCACTGGCTTAGTGGGAGCGGTGGTAGGTATTCCGGTACTTAAATTATGTGGTGTGCACTCGAGCAAAGCACAGGGCATTGCCATGGGCACGGCCTGTCACGCTTTGGGGACAGCCCGTATTGCTGAAGAGGGGCATCAGCAAGGTGCTTATGGCGCCTTAGCTTTAGTGCTCAGTGCTACTTTTAGCGCAATGCTTTGTCCACTTATTGTGCCGTTGTTTGCCTGAATTTAATCTTACTCAATCCTTAAAGCTTGATGTATTAGCTTGATGTCTACACTAGCTCAGTGAATATCTTGTTCCCGATTAAGCAACATAGATACGTTGCTTGATTTACTATTAGCTATAAGTTTAAGCCTGATAGCCCTGTTGTTTCAGTCTAACTTCCAGTCACTCACCTAGTTTCTAGCGTTAAGTTACTAGCGTTAAGCTTACCCAGCGTGTTGGCAAGTTTAGGCATATTCTAAACTGCCTCAGTTGCTTAAGTTTTGGTCTAAAGTTGTTGTTTCTGCGCTCTAATTACTCACCACAAAGTAAAGTTTTGTAAAGTTCTTAGTTCTTCGTAATTGTTTTGGGTTAAAACGTCAAATAACCTTATTTTTTCTATGGTTACTGTCGCTTATTGCTGCGATAGTTTATACAAATTGGCTAGCTCAACGATAAGGTTATACGCTTTATCTTGAGTCGAAAATTAGTCTACGGCTTTTGGTAAAGCCGATACAAAAACAATGTAAACGCGATAATTAAGGAATGAATATGAGCAACGATAGTTCTGGTGGAAAGTGCCCAGTAATGCATGGTGGAGCAACTACACCGCAAGCGGCAAATATGAATTGGTGGCCCAAGTCACTGAACCTAGATATTCTTCATCAGCATGATACTAAAACCAACCCTTTTGGTGAGGCGTTTAGTTATCGCGAAGCGCTCAAACCCCTTGATGTAGAAGCCTTAAAAAAAGACTTAAAAGCACTAATGACCGACAGCCAAGACTGGTGGCCAGCAGATTGGGGGCATTATGGTGGCTTGATGATTCGTATGGCTTGGCACTCGGCAGGAACCTATCGTGTTGCAGATGGCCGCGGGGGCGGTGCTAGTGGTAGCCAGCGTTTTGCACCGTTAAATTCTTGGCCAGATAATGCCAATTTAGATAAGGCGCGTCGCCTATTATGGCCAATCAAGAAGAAATACGGCAACAAGCTTAGCTGGGCCGACTTAATGCTGCTAGCTGGTAATATGGCTTATGAATCAATGGGCTTAGAAACCTTTGGTTTTGCTTTTGGACGCGAAGATGTTTGGCACCCGGAAAAAGACATTTATTGGGGTGCTGAAAAAGAATGGCTAGCAGAAAGTGGCGGAGAAGGGTCTCGTTACTCCGGTGAACGCGACTTAGAAAACCCATTGGCTGCAGTAATGATGGGTTTGATCTATGTAAACCCAGAAGGCGTAGATGGTAAGCCAGACCCACTTAAAACTGCTCAAGACATGCGTACTACTTTTGCACGTATGGCGATGAATGACGAAGAAACTGTAGCCTTAACTGCTGGTGGTCATACCGTAGGTAAGTGTCACGGTAACGGCGATGCTTCTTTGTTGGGTGCAGAGCCAGAAGGCGCTGGCATTGAGGAACAAGGCTTAGGCTGGAATAACCATAGCAAGCGTGGCATCGGCAGAGATACCGTTACTAGCGGTATCGAAGGTGCTTGGACTACCCATCCAACCCAATGGGATAACGGCTATTTTGAGTTGCTGTTTGGTTATGAATGGCAGTTATCAAAAAGCCCTGCAGGAGCTGTTCAATGGGAACCTGTAGATATTAAAGAGCAAGACAAACCTACCGATGTTGAAGATCCAAGTGTTCGTTATAACCCAATAATGACCGACGCGGATATGGCGCTTAAAGTAGACCCAGAGTATCGCAAGATTTCTGAGCGCTTTAAGAATGACCCAGAGTACTTCTCTAAAACCTTCGCGCGAGCTTGGTTTAAATTAACCCATCGCGACATGGGGCCTAAGTCTGTTTATGTCGGGCCAGATATTCCAGCCGAAGATCTTATTTGGCAAGATCCTATTCCTGCAGGTTCAACATCTTATGATGTAGATGCAGTAAAACAACGCATTGCTGCTAGCGGCCTAAGCGTAGCTGAATTGGTAGCTACAGCATGGGATAGCGCCCGTACTTATCGTGGCTCTGATAAACGTGGTGGAGCCAATGGGGCGCGGATCCGCCTAGCTCCGCAAAAGGATTGGCAGGCTAACGAGCCAGAAAAACTGGCCAAAGTATTAAGTGTATTGGAAGCAATTGCTGCAGATACTGGTGCAAGCCTTGCCGATGTAATTGTACTTGCTGGTAATGTGGGTGTTGAACAAGCCGTTAAAGCAGCGGGTTTAAACTTGGCTGTACCGTTTACGGCTGGCAGAGGTGACGCAAGCCAAGAGATGACCGATGTAGAGTCTTTTGAAGTATTGGAGCCACAAGCAGACGGTTTTCGTAACTACTTGCCGAAGCACTATGTGGTTACTGCAGAAGAGTTACTGCTCGACCGCGCTCAGTTAATGGGCTTAAGTGCGCCAGAAATGACCGTGCTAATTGGTGGTTTGCGAGTATTAGGCACCAATTATGCGGGTTCTGAAGCGGGAGTGTTTACCGACAAGGTTGGCACACTAAGCAATGATTTCTTCGTAAACCTTACCGATATGGCTAACACCTGGAAGCCAACGGGCAGAAACTCTTACGATATCTGCGAGCGTGTTAGTGGAGTGGTTAAATGGACAGCAACACGGGTTGATTTGGTGTTCGGTTCTAACTCAGTACTGCGTTCTTATGCTGAGTTTTATGCTCAAGACGACAATAAAGAAAGGTTCGCCAAAGACTTTATTGCCGCTTGGACTAAAGTAATGAATGCCGATCGCTTCGATGTATAAGCTCAATCTATAACTAACTAAAGGGCTCCTTGTGGAGCCCTTTTTATTTGATGTGTACCGCCCTAAACAAGTTCATATAAAACATCGGGAACGTTCTCTTCGTTCGCCGAGCCATCACCAAATTCAATCGCTTCAAACCCTTGTTTTTCATAAAATTGTCTCGCTGCTCGATTTTCCTGAAAAGTATATAGTCTGCATGGTCTACCAACTCGAGCTAATGCTTCTCGTAAAAGAGCCGTGCCGATCCCTTTTCTAACCTCAGAAGGCTTGAGGTACAAGTTGTCAATCCAGTCAACTTCCTCCGCTTCTGATAGGGAACACATACCAACTAATTTACCCTCTAATTCAGCCACAAGCACTCCACCACGGGGTATCAACTGTTCCTTAATCCAAGAATGAACTTCTTCGTCAGAGTGGACAACTGGCGCAAAAGCAACCAGTTCTTTTCGAGACTCAAGATAAATAGTAGCCGTATCATTAGCATCGCTTGATTTGGCTGTTCGAACTTCTATTGATTTCGACATGACTTAACCTGGCAGTAACGCCCAGCACACGGGCCGGAGTGCTGTTTGTTATGTGTTTTATTAATTTAGAACTCCGACTACAACTAAGACGAAAGCTAACAGAAAACAACTTACCTGCCCATTGAAACATAGCTGCTCCGTTTTAGATGGAGACCTAGCCATATATTTTTGCTCAGCAGGATTAGCAGCAGAAAGCTTTATATATTTATTGAGATCGTTTATTGGTCGATATACGAGAATAAATTGAAGCCAAACACCGAGCAATATTGAAATTGCATGGGCACAGATTGCGGCCTTGAATAATAAGCTGAATCCATCGTTGTTAAGCGCGGTTGTAAAAGTGATAAAGCCAACGGATAACGATAGCAGTAGCCGAGTGAAATACTCGTATTGCTGGGTATGTTCTTTGAACAGCTCATCGTGAACTTTTTGAAAATTACTCATATCTACTTACACATAACGCCTCGCTAAGAGGCGGAAAATACTTGGCTATAATTAGCCATGAAGGAGCGCAAGCCAAGCGTTTTACGTCCCTGCCACAATTGGCCTTTATATATAACTTACTGAATTTAAAGGCTAAGTGAAAACCACAAGATACAACCAATAGGAATTGCAATAGGCATTATCGCTAGAGCTAAAAAGTCAGATTTTTTACCGTGTTTTTTAGCTTTAAAGCCATCTCGGATTGATAACACAACGATTAAAAGAAACACCAATCCTATGTAGGTGTTTGCATGAGTAAAATCACCGAAGGTTGATAGGACAAAAAGTGGACCAAGAACTGAACCTATCCACGCAAATGCTACGCCTTTTGCTCCAATAAAAGTTTTATACGGATCTCGATTCATAGTCATTTACATATAACGCAGCAATAAGCGGTGAGTAATAGTTTGCTAAAATGTGGAGCGAAGCGGAACCGAGCAAACTGTTACGAATCCGACTTCATTGCCTTGTTAGCGCTTATTTTTCCAAACTTGGTATGTATCCATAATTTCTTTATGGTCTAAAGATCTTTTAGCCAATTGCCAATAAGTATCATCTTCAAGATGAAGTCTATTTTTTTCATAACAGTAATCAAAATAAAAGTCTCCATTACAAAAGTTTGCAGTAATAACCCCTTTTTCTGTTAATTTTATTCTGTTTTTATCCGGCTTTATTATCAACCCATGTTCAATGAGAAGCTTTAATACATCATTAAAATCTGACTGTATTAGTTTAAATGTATGCCCTTTACCTCCAACTAAATACCCTGCATTAACATTCCTTTTCAGCAAGCAATCATTAACACCACCAAAGACTATATCAATTGATGAATGTTGCCTTGTGCATAATAGGATATCTACTGCTATTGGAAAGTTAGATAATTTAAATAAGTTTGCATGAAGATCAATTAACTTTTGTGAAGATGCAAGAGTCTTAACTGCACACTTTGCTAAATAATTTTGTATTATTTTTTCATCGACGGAGTGTGAGAAATCCCCAGGGCCATTCTCTTCTAAAACTGATTTAAGTAAAGATAACCCTTCTCTCATATTTCCTTCACAGATCGACATTATAGTGTTGTCACATAATTCTTTGGAAAATGGTGTTTTACACTTTTTATCAACGCAAGCTTTCTCTATTCGGTACTTAACCACTTTATATAAAGAAATGCTTGGATATTGATAAGGATCAGGAAAAAACTGTTCAATTTTCTTCTTTGTACTTGCAGAGTAATTGTCAAAAGTAGTCTTTCTAATCACAAGCCATTTTTTAACTGAGCCTATTTCTATATTTTTCAAAACTAAATCAACGATAGAGCTAACATGATCTCCCGGTAATAAGTCAACATCATCTACAGCAAACACCATTATTTTATTAAAGTCAGATTTGTGATTTTTGTAATAGTCGCTCAATTTATTAACGAGATCTTTATTTGTTAAATCTTGATTTTTAAACCTTAAGTAGCGATCACTCTGACCACAATTAAAATAAAACTCTTTCCATGCTCTCTTAACATGATAAATAATTTCTTTTTTATAATTTTCTTCTTTGTCTAGATCATCAACTTTATTTATATGTAAAATATAAAAGTAAAATTTGGATAGTATATGTTCAGCTTTAGCGGTTTCACTAAACTTCTTTATTGCATATAAGAATGATGTTTTACCAGCTCCAGGATCTCCTGCTAGCCTTACATTAGCTGAAGAAAAATTTCCTTTTAGAGTTTCACAGATATTAATGTACAAAGTAACAATTTGTTCATCTCGATAATAACTATTGCTGAAATCTTCCATACATGATTTTGTATGACAACTTCCAAAATTTGGTAATTTATTCCAATTTAAGATTGGGTACCAATCTGAGACGGAACGTCCTACTACATCATTAAACATTAAAATTAAATCCCTAAAATAATAAAAATACGATAAATCAGTGGCAAGAAAACTAAAACACTTCCTACCAAAAACAATAAGCTTAAACACCACCTTTGGAATGAATTTAGTTCATTTATTAGATTGAACTTTAAAATTGCAAGTGCCCTTATTGACTGTTTCTTACCAATATCATTTATAGTACTGTCTATATCTTTAAAATCATTCTGCTTATAGAAATAACCATCATAATTATTTTTTAATTTATCTTTATATTCTTCAAGGACTTTAAATTCAGATACAGAATCTAAGTACTCTTCTAAATTTACAAGCTCCTTTGCATAGCAGTGACCATTTTTATGACTTTTAATTAATGTAGGAGTAGAGACCGCAGTCCAAATATAACCAACTAGTACAATAAGAGAGCCAACTAAACTGATAGAAAAAAGGCTTATATCAATATTAGCCTTTGCGAGAAATGACATTGGCGTTGCCAACGCTATTACTAATAAGCATTTCCCTAGTAACCCCTCAAACAAGCCATGTATTACTTTCCAGTTCAAATTTAAACTCCTGAATCCTATATGAGCGCTAACAGTTTATTAATAGGAAAATTTCCTTGTTTAAACACGGAATTTTTCCTCTTATCATACATTTGATAAAACCAAGGTTATCATCTTTCCTATGCTACATCAGCCACCTAGCTCGAAAAGTAACAAAAATGTCAGCATGAAAGTATGCAATCACTTGTAGAAAGTAGGAATCATAGGTTTCTGTATATCATCACAGTATTTTAACCAGATAGAATTAGTACGATTGGTATTAGTTGAGCCTTGCAGCAGATTAAGGGCTGAAGTGTTTACGCGAGCCTATCGTTAGCTTTGCGTAGTTGATAAACAAAAGCCGCAGTTTGTGGCTGCGGCTTGTTAGTTTTAGCATCGAGCTTTAAAGCGCTAAGCGGAGCCTTTGGCAATTAGCATGTCGCCATGCAAGGCAACAAACTTATCGTAAAGTTGCTCTTCGCTTTCTTTATGCGCTGGGTCTACGGCAATGCAGTCAATCGGGCAAACATCAATGCAAGTAGGGCGGTCGTAATGGCCTTTGCATTCGGTGCAGCGCTCTGGATCAATCACTGTGATAATGCCGTCGTAAGAGATAGCCTGGTTGGGGCACTCTGGCTCGCACATATCACAGTTGATGCATTTTTTGCTAATTAGCAAGGCCATGTTTACGCCTTAACTTCTGAAGCTTGATGCGGGTTGCGGGTATCTTGGCCAGTTTGAAGATTGCGCATTATAAGTGCGTGCTCTAAATCTACATTTTCTGGAACCGGTAAAAATACCGTATGGCCGCTGCCTTTAGCATCGTCAATTAGCTCACCTTTTTTGTTCTCTAGGTGCTCTAGTTTGAAGTTAAGGTTACCTTGTGGCGTCATTAGCTCTAGCGTATCACCCAGCACAAATTTGTTTTTAACGGTGATTTCGGCAAGACCTGCTTGGTTGCGACCTGCCACTTCACCCACAAATTGTTGGGTATCGCTTACCGAATAACCATAGTCGTAGTTTTGGTACTCATCATGGGTATGGCGGCGTAAGAAGCCCTCGGTATAACCGCGGTGTGCTAGGTTTTCCAGCGTGCCCATTAGGCTTGGGTCGAAGGGTTTGCCAGCTACAGCATCGTTAATCGCTTGGCGATACACTTGGGCTGTACGCGCACAGTAGTAGAAAGACTTAGTTCGGCCTTCAATCTTAAGTGAGTGCACACCCATTTTAGTTAAGCGCTCTACGTGTTGAATAGCACGTAAGTCTTTTGAGTTCATGATGTAAGTGCCGTGCTCATCTTCAAAGGCTGGCATGTACTCGTTCGGGCGGCCTTGCTCTTGCAATAAGAATACTTGGTCGCTCGGCGCGCCTGCACCCAGGGTAGGTTCAACCACTTGCGGTTGGGCAGCGATAATATCGCCTACTTCGTTTTCCTTGGCTTCGTGTGCGTTGTATTTCCAGCGGCACGAGTTAGTGCAAGTGCCTTGGTTTGGATCGCGCTTATTAATGTAACCCGACAGCAAACAGCGGCCAGAGTAGGCCATGCATAGTGCACCATGTACAAACACTTCAAGTTCCATTTCTGGCACTTGCATACGAATTTCTTCGATTTCGTCTAGCGATAGTTCGCGTGACAAAATCACTCGCTCTACACCTTGTTGCTGCCAAAACTTAACCGTAGCCCAGTTAATAGCGTTGGCTTGAACCGATAAATGAATAGTTTGATCGGGGAAGGCTTCGCGCACCATCATAATCATGCCTGGATCAGACATAATCAAGGCGTCTGGCTTCATGGCAATCACTGGCTCAATATCACGCAGGTAAGTTTTTAACTTAGCGTTATGCGGGGCAATATTGCTTACCACGTAAAGTTTTTTGTCTTGCGCATGCGCTTCGTTAATCGCTAGCGCAAGATTCTCGTGGTTAAACTCGTTATTACGTACACGTAAAGAGTAACGGGGTTGGCCCGCGTATACCGCATCGGCGCCATAGGCAAAGGCATAACGCATGTTTTTTAGGGTGCCAGCAGGTGACAGTAGTTCAGGTGTAAACATCAAAGCTCCGGGTCTTAGTCGAATCATTGAGGAAGGCTGCGAGCAGCACAATAAGGGCGCGCATTTTACGCGTAGCGAGCGGGGCTTGCAATGGTTTTGCTTAAAAAATCACCAACCTTTAGCAAGTATCTGAAACTATGTTAATGGTTGGTGAAATAGGTAAGTAACTGTGAGGACTTAGCTGGTTAATTCGCCGCCTAAGGCTGCGATTAAATCGGGGATCATCTTAGTGAGTTCGCCACTGGCTAGGGCAAAGTCAGCATCAAAGCGTGCTGCTACATCACTTTTATCGATGTCTTCGTTTTGCTCGGTAATGGTGTCGGTGAACTTAACCCCTTTAATGCTCATGTCTTCGCTAATTAAAAAGCGAATTGAGTCAGCCCAGGTAAGCTCTAGCTTGGTCACAAACTTATCGGCATCTAAGTGCACTTTGATTTCGTCACTAAACAGATCTTGTTCTTTACAACGAATAATACCGCCACCTTCTAGGGCACTGCGTAGCTCGGCTTCTTCACCTAACTCAAAGTTGGCTGGAATGGCTTTTTCGTTTAACCAGTCGGTCATGGTTACGTCAGCCTGATTAGCTAATTTAATGGGTGTAACAGGCAGGCTGCCTAAAGATTTACGTAATAAAGAAATCACTTCTTCTGCTTTTTTAGCACTACCGGCATCAACCGCAATTAGGTTGTTGTCTGGGCTTACCCAAGCGTAGGTTAGGCTGGTACGTGAGAATGCGCGAGGTAGAAGGGTCATCACGATTTCTTCTTTAAGAGCGTCTTTCTCGGCTTTTTTAAGCGGGCGTTGTTGTTCTTGTTCAATCAGCTCGATTTTGTCGGCTAAAGTATCGCGAATAACCGATGCAGGTAGCATCTTTTCTTCTTTTTTAGCGCAGACTAGATATTCGTTACCGATAACGTGAGTTAAGCTTTGGCCAAATTTACCCATGGGGGGCACCCAGCCAAATTTGCTTAAGTCTTGGCTTCCGCAAGGGGTAAAGCTTAGCTCGCCTAAAGTAGCGTCTAGCTTCTCTGGCTCGAGCTCTAGCTCTTTGGTAATGCGAAACAACATTAGATTTTTAAACCACATAACGGAATAGCTCTTTAATAAATTTGGGGCGCTATTCTACCAAAACTGCTTATCTTGTCAGTGGGGATTTCGGTTTTTTTTGAGGGCTTTGATGCTAACCACATAGTTAAAGAATGATTGAGTGTGTTTGTGTTGAATGAAGTTCGCGAACAAATTTGTTATTTAATGAGCTTGCTGTGAAGCCTTTAGCAAAATCGCAGTTAATGCTTAGCTTTTCTGGGCTAACGAAGCGTAAACTAAGGTTCAACAAGATTATTCAAGCCCCTTACTGTGAGAGAGTGAAATGATAAAAAAAGTTATGGTGGTTGCCTCACTATTGTGGGCATCGCTAGCGCAGGCTGAGCTGGCTAATTTGCCCTCTCAAATGCGAATAGCCGGTGTAGAAGAAGTAAAGCAAGGTTTGCTGGTTGCGGTATTACCGGCCCCAAGCATTAATAGTTGCCCTGCAAGTCAAGGTGGTCTTTATCTATTGAGTGAACACCCTAAGTATAATGAGTATGCTGCATTGCTAGAACAGTTAGCGGGTAGTGATGATAAGGTGAAAATAAAAGCACAAACTCGCCAATATGAAAGCTTTTGCGATATCACTTCAATAACCGTCTTACCTTAAGTTTTAATCGCAAACTTATTAGCTAGTTTCTTCTTTAAAGAAAGTTTCCGTGTCGATACCTTGTGAATAGGCGAGGTATCGACTGTATCCAATCCATTTGAGGCTTTGGTTCTACACCAACAAACAAGCTGTTACTTTGGATTGTATTAGTTACTTACAGATTAAGTTGTTTCTCTATTCATATTCTACCTTTAGTTTTTATCCCTTTGTGTAGTAATCACTTCGCGGCTAAGCTTATGAACACAATGCACTACCGTGGCAGGAAACATGAACAATAGAGCTCAACGAGATACAAGGTTTTCATCAGCAACACTGCTCATCACACTGCTTTTAATATCATCCTTCGCCATTGCTAAAGACACTAGCAACTACAGAGGCTCGGGTAGCATAACTCAAGGCTTTGCAAAAACCATAGAAGCTAATATTTTTGAGTGCAAAAACGGTCGGAGTCGAGTTGCTGGTATAGGTGAAGTGACTGATTCGACGGGCAAATCTTGGACGGTCCCGGCGAGCAATAACTATGCTACTGCCGCTAAGGCTGTCGACCTTTATGAAGAGTGTGCCAACATTACTCCTAAAAGCATCGCTGAAGTAGATCAAGACTCTATTCCAGTGGTAGTGGTTGATCCCGAAGGAGAAGAAGTAACCGGCTATATTTTTGCTGACAACTACTTTGAACTCTATATTAATGGCACGCTGATCGCCGTTGATACAGTGCCTTTCACACCATTTAACTCCAGTATCGTGAAATTTAAGGTCAGTAAACCCTACACCATTGCCGTTAAAGTGATTGATTGGGAAGAGAACCTAGGGCTAGGCTCCGAGAATAATCGAGGTAAAGCTTTCCACCCTGGCGATGGTGGTTTTATTGCTAGCTTTAGCGACGGAACTGTCACCAATGCAGATTGGCAAGCTCAAACTTATTACACATCGCCAATATATGATCTTAGCTGCTTAAATGAAGTTGCAGGCAAGCGCTTGTCTGATAGTTGCACAACGCAAGGCACTGATGATGGGCAAGATGCTTTTGCCGTGCATTGGGAAACGCCAAGTAACTGGATGGATAAAGAATTTGACGCGAGTGCGTGGCCAAAGGCGAGCTTGTATTCAGAAGATGAAATTGGGGTAAACAACAAAAAAGCGTATATGAACTTTATCGACAAGTTTAGTGGCGCGGGAGCGAGCTTTATTTGGTCAACAAACGTGGTTCTCGATAATCAAGTTTTATTGAGATACCAAGTTAACTAGCCCTTATTCATTAGTAGGGTTTAAACTTGCCAGCGTGCATAGCGCTGGCCGGTTTAGCTGCTAACAGCGGTGTGAATCGCTATCGGTTGTCATCATATTCTTTTCTGGCGCGATTAATTTCTTCTTGATGCTCGTCAGCCCAAGATACCAACTTGTATAAGGGCTTAACCAGATCCTTACCCATTGTTGTCAGCGCATATTCAACTCTTACTGGTACTTCAGGGTATACCGTTCTATTCACGTAACCTTCTCGCTCTAGATCTCGCAGAGTTTGGGTTAACATTCGTTGAGAAATACCTTCTACTCTTGATTTAAGCGCATTGAATCGATCTGCTCCATCGACTAAGGCAAAGAGAATAAGCAGAGACCATTTATCACCGATTTGTGCCACAACATTACGCACCGGGCAGCTCGCATCGTTGTAAAAAATGCGTCTTGTTGATTTTGCTTTTTCTACCACTTTAATCACTCCTTCCATTTACACAACCTAGGTACTGGTTACCAAAAACTGCCTAACTAAGCATTTAGTGCCTTCTTGTTTTGTAGGTTACTAATAATTACCATGGTTATCAATCTATACTTATTTAGCGCAACAACTATTGGAGTCAACCATGTTTAAAGTACTTAGTTCGTTTATTCTTTTGTTCGTGAACACAATGGCACTTGCCCAGTCAAAAGACACTTTGATCATTGATTTACCCTCACTTAAGAAAGCTAGCTGGACAGAACAAGAGCTCGCCAATGCAGAGTTAATAAGCGACTTTGTGCAAAACCTTATGAATAACCATAATTTCGACTACGTTATGCAAAACTACAATGACAGCGCCTACGTGCAGCACAACAGAAACTTACCTGACAAAGTAACCGGTCTGGTTGGTTTCCTTGAAGAGTTTGTCGAAGATTACCCAGACTATGCATACGATGTTAAACATATCTACGTTGATGGTGATTATGTGATTTTTCACTCTCATGCCACCTTAGAGAAGGAAGACAGGGGAAACGACCAAAAAGGGATGAATATCATCGATACTTGGCGTATTGAAGAGGGCCGAATCGTTGAACATTGGGATTCAATTCAAGCTCTAGATTTTTCCATGCGGGTATATTCCCTTATTAGCGGCGGCGATATCGCTAACTCAAATGGTGTTTTTTAATTAGATATTATAGGTAAAGAGAGCTTTATTCTTTGTCGTTAGCGGCCAACTGTGTTTGGCCGCTATATCCCGGTAAACCGATAGATATAATCTAAATAAAAGCCCAGTTGCTTTCCCGTTTGAGATATAAGGTTTCCCACCCTCGGGGCCTTACAGCTCTTTCTTAACAATAATAAGTATCCTTTTGCTGACTCACTCGTGTCGTTAATAGAGGTACATTATTTTTGTTAGGGGAGAGGAATGTTTGAAGTTTTCACACGATTGGCGGATTACTTAGTATTTTCACTTATGAGCTTGGAACCTGACTCTTCGCTAGCTATCGGTCTGCATTTCTTCATTGAAGACACCACAAAAATTTTGAGCCTACTAGTGGTGTTAATTTATTTCATCTCCTTTATCCGCGCAGCACTGAGTACCGAGAAAGTTCGAGATTACCTACAGGGTAAAAATCGGGGAGTTGGTTACGTTCTCGGAGCCATGTTTGGCGCTATTACGCCTTTTTGTTCTTGTAGTTCTATTCCGCTTTTTATGGGATTTGTGTCTGCGCGAATTCCTATTGGCATCACCGTAGCTTTTTTGATCACTTCTCCTTTAATCAATGAGGTTGTAGTCATCATGCTAGGAAGCATTCTTGGGCTCAGATTTACAGTCATGTATGTCGTTATAGGATTAAGTTTGGGTGTTTTGGCTGGCCTATTGTTAGACATATTGAAAGCCCATCGTTGGCTTCAGCCGTTTCTGGCTAAAGCTTATTTACAAGATGAAAGTGGTTGTTCAGCCAATACCCAAAATAGCTATGTTGCATTGAGCTATCAGCAGCGCCATCAATATGCAGTGAATGAAACAAGCACAATTGTAAAACGCATTTGGAAGTGGGTAATTGTAGGTGTGGGCATCGGCGCATTTATTCACGGCTTTGTACCCGCTCAGTGGTTTGAGCAAAACTTGTCCGGTGGGCAGTGGTGGACAGTGCCGTTGGCAACACTCAGTGCAATTCCTATTTATACCAATGCTTCTGGAGTAGTGCCCATCATGGCCTCGTTGATAGACAAAGGCATGCCATTAGGAACGACAATGGCATTTTGCATGGGGGCTGTCGCGGTGAGTTTGCCTGAATACATGATGCTCAAACAAGTGATGCAATACCGCTTATTGGCTTGGATAACCGGTTATTTATTTGTTGCTATCTCAATAGTGGGATGGCTATTCAATGCATATTACTAACAACAAAATGGTGAAATAAATGAAGACAGTTCAAGTGTATGGTTCAGGTTGTAAAAACTGTGTAGTTACTGCGGAACGACTTACTCAAGTCGCTCAAGAGCTTGGATTACGAATAGAGGTTGAGAAAGTGACAAGATTTGAAGATATCATGAAGGCAGGAGTAATGACTACTCCGGCGGTGGCAGTGGATGGTATTATCCAACATGCAGGCTCTGTTCCTACAATTGAGCAGGTTCAGCAGATGCTGGGCTAGTACTCAGTTCCAAAACATCGCTTTAAGCGTCTTGTTGCGTAATTTTCCTCTAAGGTTTGATAATGAAATGCTTAATGAAAGCGTGGCAACAATCTGAATCTCTGCTTTATAACTGGTTGTTAAAGCAGACGCAAAGTCAGCATGAAACAGAAGATATAATGCAAGAGGTTTTTCTTAAAGCAATGCGTAATAGTGAGCGCTTTTGCTCACTAAAAGATGGCAAATCTTGGCTGTTTAAAATGACCAAAAATCAGTTTATCGATCATTGGCGCCGCAAGATTGAAATTGAAGACATTGGTGACTTAGAAACGGTAGATAAGATCTTGCCGATAATGGGACAGCTGCAAAGCTGCTTGCCTCGAGTTTTACCTAAACTCTCCAGCCATCATCGGCATGTTATTGAGTTCTGCGATTTAAATGGCATGACGCAAGCTCAATACTCCAAAGAGAATGGCTTGAGTTTAGCGGCGACCAAAGCGCGCCTCCGGAGAGCACGTGTCGAGCTAAAACAGATCTTAGTGACCGAGTGCCAAGTCTTGCAAAGTGCGACAGGCGTGTGCAGTTTTAAACGAGCGCAATAACTCCGAGTTGCTGATTTTTTGCTCTCATTATTCATCGAAGTCGATACCAGAAATCTCGGTTCTTAAACAGAAACATTTAAGGTTTAATGGTTGGCTTTTTAATAAGTGGTTGATATTTATTGATTATCATCCTAGTTGAACAGATATTCTACGAGTATTGTTTCGCTAGAGTTTTAGTCTGCTGTAATTGTCTTGCTAAGAATTTTTGATTAGTTAATGCGCCATTTTTGTTAGTAGGCTGTGATCTTCATCGTTTTAAAGCGTACAAAATTCGATCTAATTCACACCGAGATCTTTCGTTAGTTACCATACTGTTGGTCTGGATGAACAGTAATGGTTTTACTCATTGAACTCTTTTACTAATGCTGCAGGTTTAACCCTGCGAAAAGCAGAGCAGAACGATTACGAAGATATAGGCGAGATTTGGCTGTCTGCCAGTTTACGTGCCCATGATTTTCTACCTAGTAAGTATTGGTGGGAGCGCCAAGATGCTTTGCAGCGCTTGTATCAATATAAAGCGGAAGTGTGGGTGGCTGAAGTAGAAGGCCAAGTATGTGGATTTTTAGCCTTGGTAGAAAGCAAACTTATTGCTCTGTTTGTTGCGCCGTGCTGGCAGCGCAGGGGAATTGGTTCGCAGTTATTAGAGTTGGCCAAGAGCTTACGTTCACGATTAGAGTTACATTTGTTTGCCGATAATGCCGAAGCCTTTAGCTTTTATTTAAGGCATCGTTTCGAAGTATTGTGGAAGCGGCCAGAGCGTTACACCGGTTACCCCTTAGTACATATGGGTTTTAACCCGCAGCCGATGTTTGTAGAAAATACTGCGCCAGTCGCTTAACTGACGCAGTGAGTCACTTACTTGCCGTATAGGTTCTCGAAGCAGTAGTTGGTAGCTTCAACAAAACCTTCAACACTACCGCAGTCAAATCGTTTACCTTTAAATTTGTAGGCCATTACGCAGCCGTTTTGGGCCTGGGTAAGGAGTGCGTCGGTAAGTTGAATTTCGCCATTTTTACCCGGCTTGGTATCGCGAATAAGGCTGAAAATATCTGGCGTTAAGATGTAACGGCCAATTACAGCAAGGTTTGATGGTTCTTCACCTTTGGCTGGCTTTTCTACCATTGAGGTTACGCGGAATAAGTCATCACGCAGCGCTTCGCCTTCAATAACCCCGTATTTGTGCGCTTCTTCTCGCGGTACTTCCATCACTGCAATAATCGAGCAGCGGAATTGCTCGTAAAGCTTGGTCATTTGCGCCAGTACGCCGCCATCATCACCAAAACACAAGTCATCGGCTAGCACAACGCCGAAGGGTTCTTGGCCAATTAAGGTTTCACCACACAATACTGCGTGGCCAAGGCCCATCATTTTCTTCTGGCGAGTAAAGGTACAGTCTACGTGGTCGACCAAGTGACGAATTTCTTTTAAGTATTCTTCTTTGCTGGTGCCAGCAATTTCGTTTTCCAGTTCATAACTAATATCAAAGTGGTCGGCAATTGCGCGCTTACCCCGGCCAGTAATAAAGGCCATGTCGCTCATGTCTGCAGCTACTGCTTCTTCTACACCGTATTGAACCAAAGGCTTGTTTACTATGGGCAACATTTCTTTAGGCATAGACTTGGTAGCGGGTAAAAAGCGGGTGCCATAGCCTGCAACGGGAAATAAACATTTCTTAATCATGGTCATTGGAACTCCTTGTAACCGTACAATCTTGTTGAATGTTGGTTGGTTAGTATCTGTAATTACTAGAGCAAGAGCGATGCCGTGAATAGATACAAAGTAGCTAAATTATTGTTTTGTTTATAAATAATCGGTTTATTTTTGATTTAACTGAGTTTGAGCATGATTGGCTATGCACCTTGGTGGTGCAAATCAAGAGGGCCAAGCTAAATGCTGCGTTAAAATGGCACATTGCTATTGCGCTATTTGGGTTGTCTATTCCTAGCTAAAAAAAGCAGGTGGTATTTATTTCACAGTTTATTCATATAAAACAATTGCTTAATTTTAAATGTGCTCGAGCGACCCAGTTAGCTAGCCTTGGCATAGTTATTGGAAATACTTTATTAATAGAACGCTAAGCAAGCCATGGTGGGAGCCTTTATGGAAGAACTCAAGTTATTACTTAAGCAAGTATATGGAACATCCTTAGACCCCAATTTAAGCCAAGACATCATCCAAAAGATTGAACAAAGCAAAGCCGGCTTTCCTCGCTATCAAGCTTGGTCTGAACAAGACGTGATATTAATAACCTATGGTGACAGTGTATTAAGCAATGAGTTAATGCCTATACAAAGTTTGCATCAGTTTTTACGCGAGTACTTATCGGGCTTAGTGAGTTCGGTGCATATTCTACCTTTTTTCCCCTTTAGCTCCGATGATGGCTTTTCGGTGATCGACTACTATCAAGTTAACTACAGCCTTGGTGATTGGACCGATGTAGCCAAGTTAAATCAAGATTTTGAGTTGATGTTTGATTTAGTAATGAACCACTGCTCACGCCAAAGCTTATGGTTTAATGATTTTGTAAATGGCTCTGGTGAGGGGCAGGACTACTTTGTTGAATCGGATCCAACGCTTGATTACAGTGCTGTAACCCGCCCACGAACTAGCCCGCTAATTGTTGATGTTTATACCCGCCAAGGCTTAAAACATGTTTGGGCCACCTTTAGTGATGATCAAATAGATTTAAATTTTGCTAATCCTAAAGTGCTGTTAGCCTTTGTGGATATTTTCTTGTTCTATTTAAAGCATGGTGCCCGTTTTATTCGTTTAGATGCTGTGGCCTTTGTATGGAAGATTCTCGGCACTAACTGTATTCACCTGCCACAAACCCACGCCATTGTTAAATTGCTGCGCTGGGTGATGGAGCAGCTGGACCCTAATATGGTGTTAATCACCGAAACGAACGTGCCTCACCAAGAAAACATTAGCTATTTTGGTGAAGGTGACGAAGCCCACATGGTCTACCAGTTTGCGCTACCTCCTTTGCTGCTGCATGCTTTAAACCGCGGTAACGGCCATTACTTAACAGCGTGGGCGAGGGATTTAGTGGCTTTGCCAAAAGGCTGTAACTACTTCAACTTTGTTGCGTCGCACGATGGTATAGGGGTGAGGGCGGTTGAACAGATCATTCCCAAACACGAAATTGCAGACTTAGCTGAGTCGGTACATAATTTTGGTGGCTTTGTAAGCATGAAGTCTAACGGAGATGGTACTCAAAACCCTTACGAGCTAAACATCTCCTTATTTGACGCTTTACAAGGAACACGTACCGGATCAGACCAATGGCAAGTCGAGCGCTTTTTATGTAGCCAAAAACTGCTATTGAGCTTGCAAGGTATTCCCGGCATTTACATTCATAGCTTAACCGCCACCGAAAATGACCAATCGTTGGTTGAGCAAACTGGTCGAACTCGCTCAATTAACCGTCATCGCTGGGATCGTCAAGATTTTGAGAAACTATTGGCACAAGAGCATAGCTCACAAGCTCTGGTTTTTCAGCGCTATCGCGATTTACTGGCCTTACGTAAAACTATTGCAGCTTTTCATCCTGAAGCTGCCCAGCGGGTTTATGACTGTGGTGACGCCCTGTTTGTATTACAGCGAGGCGATGCCCCAAGAACTGCAGACGACGGCGCTAAGCGCAATGGCTTGTTGGCCGTGTTTAATTTGACCAAATACCCACAACAAGTAGAGCACTACGCGCAGCTACCACAGGCTTATCAAGCTGAATGTGAAGACTTACTGAGTGATGAAAAAGTGATACTGGCTGAGTATAAGCTCAAGCCTTATCAGGTGCTGTGGTTAGTGCCAGATTTGTAAATTGGTATACCAATAGTTGTTTGTTTACTATTGTTTTGCTTGATTTTTTCATTCCTTTTGTTTGTTTTGTATGGTTTTTATGCTTTATTGAATCTTTTATCAAAGATGAGAGATTTGTCTACAAAAAGATAAATCTCACTCTTGATTGGTTCACCAATTTGCTGTTTAATCCGCCGTTGTTCTTTTGCCTTATTTTACTTTTAAAGTATTAAAGGGCTAAGGCTTCGCAAAACGATTTCTGCAATTTATGTATAAGGATATGCAATGAAAAAAGCAGCATTAATTGGCCTAAGTTTGTTGGCATTTGGCGCCAATGCATCTGATGCTCCTCGAGATTTTTACGTAGGTCTAAACTTACGTCCTACCGGTACAATTGACATTGACGCTCTGAGCCAAGATCTTGATTTAGGGGCGTCGTTCGCTTTCGGTAAGCGCTTCGATTTGGATGGCGGTTGGCTTATCGACGGCGAAATCGAATACCTATATATGGGAAGCAACACGATGAGTAATAATGGTCTTAGCATGGAAACAACTGGTTCAGGCTTGTCGTTAAATGTAAAACCTACTTACAAGTTTTCAGATAGTGGTTTGTACCTAGCTGGATTGGTCGGTGTAGGCTCATATAGCGTAGAACTTGAAGTTAGAGACGACCAAGGCTCTATTAAAGCTGAAGATGATGGATTAGGTTTTACCTACGGTCTTGAAGCGGGTTACGATGCAAACAGATTCGGTTTAGCGCTAGGCTATAAAAATGTTGCCGCAGATATAGATAGTCTATCAGTTGATTACTCTAGCTTTTATTTTGGCGCTAAATACAAGTTCTAGGCTTGGGCTTAGTTTAAAATATTTAGCTAAATAAAAAACCAGCGCCAAGCGCTGGTTTTTTAGTTTAGGGATGATGGTTGCTTATGCGGCTTTGGTTACTTCAAAGCGCTCAACCAGTTGATGCAGGCGAATAATTGAGTTTTTCACTAGCGTGGTTCGGCGAGTTAGTTGCTGAGATGATAGCTCTAAGGAAGAGGTCGTCACTTGAGCCTGCTCGGCAGTTTCGCTATGACGTTCACTGTTGCCAGCAATCATATTAATGGTTGTGAACATACTTTCGACCGCTTGTTGTAGTTCGTCGCTACGGCTGCCAGAGTCCAGCAGGGCAGAGCTTTGGTCAACATTTTTAACGCCTTGCTCCATGTAATCGACAGCCGTTTCGGTTTTAACACGCAGTTTACCCATGGTGTTGCCAATGTGCTTGGCAGCGTCTGAGGTTCGCGTGGCAAGATTTCTCACTTCGTCGGCTACGACCGAAAAGCCACGACCATGTTCACCGGCGCGTGCAGCTTCAATGGCGGCATTTAGCGCCAGTAAGTTGGTTTGCTCGGTGATCTCGGTAATTAGCTTCACAATGTCTTCGATTTGCTTCATTTCATCGTTAACTTGGTTAACGCTTTTAGCTGAAGCCTCAACAATGCGTTTGATTTCTTGAGTATTTTCTACGGCATGCTGGTACTCGGTTTCGGCATTTTCAACCATGTCGGTCATTACTTGCTGTAGGTTTTCGGCAGACTGAGTGGCTTTAACAATGTCGGTTTGTTGGTGTTGCGCTAAGTTAAGCAGCGAATCGATGGAATTAGAGGTTTGTTGAGTACAATTATCAACCACTCCACAGCGACGCAGCATAGAGCTGCTTACTTGTTTAACCTCATTAGAGGCGTAAATAATTCCGCCGACAACGCCTTCAAGGTTATCAATAAAGCTGTTAATCCAACGGCCTAAATCACCGGTTTCGTCGGGCTTAAACTTACTAGCATCTAAGCGACGTTTTAAGTCGCCATCACCTTCGGCAATGGTTTGAATCACCCCACTCATGTTTTCTAAACGTCTAGCCAATGGCTTAGCGACGATTTGTTTAAAACCAAAGAAGCTAAGGGCAGAAAATAACACCAGTAGCCCAGCTAGTTGATTAATGCTAAGGGCGAATTGTTGAGCAATTAATAGAGGAGGTACAAGGCTAAGCAGTGAGCTTATTAAGTATTTGTTGCTTAACTTATGGCTTAGTGAACGATGGCGATATACTTCTTCAAGGTCGGCTTCACACATCATGCCCCAACGATCAAGCGAACCGCGCAGCTGAAAGGTAATGCCTTTACCAATCACCGGAATGTGTCGGTAATCCGAATAACCGGGGTAATCGATAAACAGGTTACTGCCATTTTTGATGGTTTCTCTCACGCCCGGGTGTAGCTCATTTGTGGCTGGATCAGTAAATCTAATTTCAAACTCGGTATGTTTGGCTACTTTTACTGTGCCCCAGTCGGTGCTCACTCCAGATTTTAAGTTTTCTCCATGAGAAAAGGTATTGTCTTCAAAGCGTGAACGAGACAATGCGGTACCTGGCTTAATGCTCTGGTCAAAATTAGCATCCACCATGAAAATGTAATTGTCACCCGACTCACTATATATGTGACCAGCTTCGCGCTGAATTAAATCACCCAATACATCGTTAGGCACTCGGCCACATAAGCAGCCCACTACTTCACCGTTAACCTCCAAAGGCTGGTAGAACATTAAGGTAACTTGGTCATGAAATTTTGAGCTAGACGGGCCAGGGGCTAGGGTGCGTGGATCTTGATAAGGGCCGTGCAAAAATTGCTGGCTAAGGCCTTGCTCTAGGGCTTGTTTGCTAGCAGCTATTTGTCCGGTATGTGGCTTATAGCTACTGGCGCTAACCTTGCCTTGAGAATCAACAATAAACAGTTCAGAGAAGTCACTATTGCGGCTTAGCAACTGAGACAGAACTTCCGGTTGTTGTTCTAAGGGTTTGGTGGCGAGATAAAACATAGCATCTTGAAGAAAATCCCATTGGGTATTGGCCCAGCCTTGTAATAGTTTTACTCGTGTATTCGAGATGCTTTCAAAGGTTTGTTTTAGTTGTGGCTTTCGTTTTCGGTTTAACCAGCTCGCTTTACGCATAGCTAGCTTTCCGCTGTTACCAAAAATAGGTAACCAGTGTTTTTCTTGTTGTGTTAATTGCATAGAGTCTAAGTCCATTTATATTATTTTTTGCCTTTTTTAAGCAAAATTAATGCCTTGCATTAAAATGGGGCTTATTTTTGATGCTTTTGTTTGTTTTCTGTTCGCTTTGGTTGTTTTGTGTACTTGCTTTGTGGTCTTTAGTGGTGCTCGCGTCTCAATGTGGTGCGTCTATGCCTTGTTAAAGCGCGTTTTTATGGCTTGGCCTTATGAAGAAATGAGCGACTAATAGCTATAAATACCTGATTCGAAACCTGTATCTTGGCAATTTGGGCTACTCAGCAAAATAAGTGCTAGATGATCTATTAAGAACTCTTGAACACAATGGTTATTGGGAGCAGGGAGGCTTAGGAAACCATTGGCTGATAATTCGGCTTTTTCACCTTCTATATTGCTAACAAATGTTTGGCTTAACTCTAGGCTTTCACCCGAAATGTGAAACAGCATTTGTGGTGAGTCAGAGAACATTTGAGTGCTAGTTTTAGGGCTCGGTGACAGTGCTTTTCGGTAGAACCTTACATCTCCGCAAGAACTTGAAAATAGTAAGTTGCTGTCTTCTTGGCTAAAGCTATAGTGATGATCTGATAAGCTGCCGTTATAAGCTAGCATGCAGGATTTGTTTTCTAGGTAAGCTGTTTCAAGACTCACCACTCGTTGTACTAACGCTCGTTGTTCAAGTTCACGGTCTTGGGAGTAGTCATCCCAAAACAACACTCTGCCATTTTGGTCGATGGTGGCTACATGGTCATTTGCTTGGTCACGATAGATTCCAGCAGTGGTTAACGTGGCTCCCTTTGGTGGAGCGGGAATGTGGCCGTTATTGCCGTTTCTATCGCAATTGCTGCTGCATTTACTACGCAAATCTACGCCTCCTTTAGGTTCACAGGCGCTAAGCAATAGTAATGCACTTACTGCAAATAGTAGTTTAATGATTAGTGAAGCTTTTAGTTCTGGATGAAAAGCGAATAAATAACCTTGTTTGAATCCACACTTTGTTGGTCCACTCATTTTGTTATCCTCATAATTGATAGCATTACTGCGCTTTGGTTTTGTAGCTTGGTGTTAGCTTAACAAAGGGACTTTCTATATATTGGAAGGCTGAGAGAACTAAATTACGGATTTTGGAATGCCAGATTTAGACAGCGAAGGGTATGAGTTTTTTGGGCTTAAGGATGCGCAAATACGTGGGATGCAAATAGAGCGTTTAGAGTTTTTAATGGCCAACTTGGCTTGGTCTAAAAAAACCTTAGCAAATAAAGCGAATTTACCTACCAGCTCGGTTTACGCAAAATTAGATCGCGAAGGCACCAGCCAACTAACCATGTTAGACATGTGTGCTATTGCAAAAGCCATGGATATTAGTGTGGTGCAACTATTGCCGCTTACTGCGGCAGAGAGAGGCTGGCGTTAAGCCTCCGGCAAAAGCTTCTATGTTAAAAATGTGGGATGCTCTATTGTCGAGAAATGCAGAACAATTAGAAGTTATCTATCAAATAGATAAATTTCTTCACGACAAAAAAGGCTAAGTTAGCAGCGCTGTTCATTGCTGCTTTTTAGGCCGCCAAGCTAGGGTGGTTAAACATATTAAGCTTGTTGAATACTGCTTTGAGCTGTTTGTTGGCATCAAATTGAATGCCCACTCTCAATTTGTCGCTGGTTTGCTGCTGGCTTTTAATGGTGCCGTTTAACACTATTGGCTTTTCTGGGTTGAGTGGGAAACGTAAGATTATTTGTACAAACACCATACTTAAGCTTTGAGATGGCGCTGCTAATTCTATGCGACAGCCACCCTCCGACAAATCTAGTACTACGCCTTCCAACATATTGCTGGATGCTTCCTCAGCCGAAACGCTGGCTGCTTGCTGCTCACTAATTACTACTGGTAGGTGAGTATTAATGCGGCTTTTATGGCGAAGCTGAATAAACTCGATCTGCTCTGGGTATTCAACAAATAGCATAATTTGTGGCTTTTTGTTTATGGTGATGAGCTTGGTTTTAAAGGCGACACACAGGCCTGCATCACCCTCAACGATCATTCTTATCACACAGCTTTTACCTTCAAACATATGGTCTTGCTGCTGGGCATAAATATGTTGAGGCAAAGAAAAGGCAAAGTAAGCGCCTTCTTGATAACCCACCAATTTGGCTTTAATTCGTAGTTGCTTGTTTGCCGACAATTGAATGTCGACCATTGCGCCAGGGCTTAACTTAGTTAGGGTATTTACAATGGTTGGTCTATCAGTGGTGATTTGATGTTTACTCAAGTTGCGAACCCTCTTGTTATTGCCCTGCGGCGTTATACTTTACTGATCAAATTGCGAGCTTTGGCTACTGCGTGAGTCTAGTAATTCTTCAGCCATAATCTCAAAATCTAGCGCTAATACGGTGGCTAAAAAAACGATCATTGCTGCCATTCGTTTACGATTCATATTCATTACTTCCGTTGTGCTTATCTGTAGCGATTGTAAGAAGGGATAGGATGTTAAATTGACTTTTTACGAATGCGGGGCAATAAAAAAGCTTGTTCAAAGAACAAGCTTTTTAGTGAGAGTTAATCTGAAAATCTAGCGGTTATCAGCTTCAACAGCTTCGTACAAACGCTCTAAAAAGTCTGGCGCTGCACTTTGTACTCGGTTCCAACTTGGAATAAATGGTGTGGCTGAAGGATTTTCTAAGAAGGTTTCACCTGCTTGCATTACTGCTTTAGAAAACAGCTCTACCGCGTCTTCTTCCGAGTGACGATCTAGAGTTAAACCATTGATTAATGCGTCTGCATGGTAATTTTCAATGAAATCTAAGGCCATGCGGTAGTAAGTTGCTTTTAGTGTACGTAGTTTGCCGGGGCTGAATGTATGTCCTTGGGTTGCTAGTTTACGGATCACTGCTTTACTAATATCGGTGGCCATTTTAGCTAAGCCAGCGTCTAAGTTGTCTAGGCTTAAGTCTTGGTGTTTATGGTCGTAAACATCCGCAATGTCTACCTGACAAATTCGGTTAGTGGAGTGATTGCGGTAAATTTCAGATAATACGCCTATCTCTAAACCCCAGTCTGAGGGAATACGCAAGTCATTTAATACGTCTGACTGCATTGAAAACTCACCCGCTAAAGAGTAACGGAAGCTATCTAGGTATTCTAAGTAATCGTCATAACCTTCAATTTTCTTCAAGGCTTTTAATAGTGGCGTTACTAGTAAGCGGGCCACGCGGCCATTTAGTTTGCCGTCGGCATGGCGGGCGTAAAAACCTTTACAAAACTCGTAGTTAAATAGAGGGTTGGCTACAGGGTACATTAGGCGAGCTAACATGCTTCGGTCGTAGGTGATAATGTCACAGTCGTGCAGACCCACTGCTTTGCTTTTTCCAGACGCAAGCGCGTAACCAAAACAATACCAAACGTTTCTGCCTTTACCGGGTTCTTTAGGGGCTAAGTTGTGCTCCGCGAGTTGGGCGTCTAAGGCGCGCAGGCGAGGGCCGTCGTTCCACAAAATACGTACGTGCTGCGGTAAGCCCGAGAAGTATTCTTTTGCGTAAGCAAATTGCTCTTCGGTGGCACAATCTAAACCAATGATGATTTCGCTTAGGTAAGGCACCTTAGCTAACTCTTCAACAATGGTTGCCAATGCCGGGCGCTCTAGCTCCGAAAATAGCGAAGGTAGAACCAAACTCATAGGTCTAACTTTTGAAAACGCTATGAGCTCCTGTTCTAACTCTTCGAGTGGACGATCAGTTAAGTTATGTAAGGTAGTCACAATACCGTTTTGATAAAAATCAGCCATGGTTATGCTCCATTAAGTAAGGAATGTAAAATTTGTTGCATCGATTGATGCCAGCCATGCGGCCCGGGGTGGGGTGCTTGGCAAGAATTAGGGTGGTTAATTACCAGTGCTTGCGAGTGTTTGCGAGGAATCACTACTGGAATGTCAGCTTGTTCCAGCATACTAAGGTCGTTATCGCTATCACCTAGGGCTATGTTGGTAAAATTGCGCTGAAAATGGTCTTTATATATTTTGTTAAACCAGTGCATGGCGTCGGCTTTATCAAACTTGGCTTTTACATGATAAAAGCGACCCCCTTTTATTACCGCTAAATTGTGTTCGGCAAGCTTCTCGGTAAACACCTTTAGTTGCGCATCGCTGTCATTCCAAAGTAGTGGCTCTGAGGCCATTCTTTGCTTGGCCAATTGCGCATCGTATTTTGCTAAACCGGTATTAAGCTGTACTTCGCTTAGGTTCATATCATTAAACCCTTGGAAGCGAAAATGGTGCTGTTGGCGCAAAACACTAAGGTATTGGCAAATGTCGGGGTAGCTAGGGCCAAAGGTCTTAATTTTCCAATGCTGTTTGCCAACATTAATAGGGCTGAGCTGCTCATGTTGAATAGGGCTGTCGGCTGGAATACAAACGGCTGAGCCGTTTTCGATGGCAAAAGGCTGTTGTAAGGCCATCTTTTTCTGAAGCTCTAATACTTCCATAAAGGTTTTACTGGTATTAAAGATAACCGGCACTTTTAGAAGCTTTAACTGGTTTAAACTGGGTACGGCAGCCTCAAAACTATAACTATCATGATCTAACAAGGTGCCATCTAAATCCGTAAATACCAGTAAGCTACTGGCGGTGGTGTATAGCTCTGTTGATGATAGTTGCTTAGCGAAATACTGCATGCTGCCCCTAAATTTAACTGAATGAGTTTCTACAAGACGAAGCACGAGCAATGCCACAAAGGCAAAAAACTTTTATCAAGACTTAGTAAATCTCATATTTATCAATAGTTTGTTAAGGGTTTAATATTCATTGGTTTAGCTTCTAGAGGCGGAAGCTTTGAACCTATGTGGTGCAGGCTGAACAATATACTCTTGCTTTGCACCAAAATGGCAAGTGCTATATTTACTTAAGCCTTTGATTTACACTGAGGCTTGTCATAAATCTGTCATTAATACGTCGCATAATTGCCACAGTTTCTTAGATTGAGATGAATGAGATGCCCAGGAAGATACTCGTTGTAGAAGATGAAGCTCCAATCCGCGAAATGCTATGTTTTGTATTAGAGCAGCATGGTTATGAGCCGATTGAAGCCGCCGACTATGACCAAGCTTTAGCTAAACTAACAGAACCTTACCCAGAGTTAGCTCTGTTAGATTGGATGTTGCCTGGTGGCAGTGGGATTTCAATTATTAAGCACATGCGTCGCCACGATCTTACTCGTCAAATTCCGGTTATTATGTTGACCGCAAAAGGCGAAGAAGAAGACAAGGTTCAAGGTTTAGAAGCCGGTGCAGATGATTACTTAACTAAGCCTTTCTCGCCTAAAGAGTTAATGGCACGTGTTAAAGCGGTAATTCGCCGTATATCACCTACTTCATTAGAAGAAACCATTGAAGTACAAGGCTTACGCCTTGATCCGGTTTCTCACCGTGTTAGCGTTGAAAATGAACCCTTGGATATGGGGCCAACAGAGTTTAAGCTACTGCACTTCTTTATGACTCACCCTGAGCGTGTTTATAGTCGTGAGCAGTTGCTCAACAACGTTTGGGGTACTAACGTGTATGTGGAAGACCGAACAGTGGATGTGCATATTCGTCGCTTACGTAAAGCGATTGGCCTTCAAGGATATGACCGTTTAATTCAAACTGTACGAGGTTCCGGTTACCGTTTTTCAACTAGGGTGAAGTAAATACGGATGTTTGTGCCTTTCTCTTGGCAACGAGTATTGTGGCGAGTGGCCTTGGTGTACTCGCCTTTATTTGTTCTGGGTATGTTTACCGGTTATACCCTAGAAATGTGTTTGTTGGCAGCGGTCATACATATTGTATGGATGTACACCCAACAACATAAATTGCTTGATTGGTTATATAACCAACGAAAGTTATCCCCTCCGCATGGTTCTGGCAGTTGGGAGCCGGTGTTCCACGGCATTTATAACATGCTTAAACGCCGTTTAGGCCGTGAGCGAGAACTAGCCCAATTGATGAAGTACTTTCGTTTGGGCGCCGAAGCTTTACCCGATGCCATTGTAGTGATTAACCAAGATGGCGCCATTTTGTGGTGTAACCAGTTAGCCCAAGGCATGCTTGGTTTAAAGTGGCCAGCCGATGCTGGGCAGCACCTAACCAACCTTGTTCGTACCCCCAAGTTTGTAAATTACCTGCGTAAAGCCCGTTTCGATCAACCTCTTGAAATAGTTAGCCCTGTGCAAAGTAATGTGTGGTTAGAATTTCGTGCCATGCCCTATAGCCAACAACAGTTGCTATTAGTGATTCGAGATGTGAGCCAGCTACGTAAACTGGAAAAGATGCGCAAACGTTTTGTATCTAATGTTAGCCATGAACTGCGCACACCTTTAACGGTAATGCGTGGTTATTTAGAAATGCTCGACCAAGATGAAGTTGACCCAATGATTTGGGGCAAAGCGCGCAATACCATGTTGGACCAAAGTAGCCGAATGGAGAACTTGGTTAATCAGCTGCTTACTCTGGCCAAAATTGAATCAGCCTCAGTGGAAGATAATCAAGAGACCATTAACTTCTCGAGCATGGTGGGTAATCTAGAGGCTGAAGTAGCTGGTTTAGCAAAAGATAAACAGTTAAGTTTTAGTTTTGACATCGCCCCTGATATAGAAATTAAAGGTGATCGTGAACAGCTACGTAGTGCTTGTGGCAACCTTGTGAGTAATGCCATTAAGTATTGCGGGCAACCCGGCGAGATCCATGTGAGTTTATCGCTGATTCCGCAGGGCGCGCTGTTTTTGGTTAAAGACTCTGGCCCGGGTATTGAACGTAAACACCTACAACGTCTTACCGAGCGTTTCTATCGCGTAGATAAAGCGCGCTCTCGCGACACTGGTGGTGCTGGCCTTGGTTTATCTATTGTTAAACATGCACTGCAACATCATGATAGCCAGCTTAAAATTAAGAGCAGCGTGAGCAAGGGCAGTACCTTTAGTTTTATCATTCCTCGTAAGCTGTTTATCCAGCAATAAGCCTCTTGGTGAAGCCAGCAAAACGTTTGGCTTCACAGCTTTCAATTCTGCTGATACTTTTTGAACAATTGAGCTTATACTGAAGTATAAGTTTGATTTGTAATGGTATTCCTTTGAAATTACAGGGTCTTTTACGCAATTTTATCTTAATGCTGAGCATGGCTTGGCTCGTCTTATTCGTCTTGCCTAGTGCAGCGGTGGAAGACGAGGTGGAGCTTCCAGAGAGTAGCGATTTACTGCAATTTCCTTTTTATATTCGCGAACCTTTTGTTGGTGACCTACCCGAAATTAAAGAGCGCAAAATTATTCGTGCCTTGGTGACTTACGGGAAGTCAGATTTTCATTTGGCAGATGGTCGGCCGCTTGGCATTCAAATCGAGTTGCTGCATTTGTACGAGAAGTTTCTCAATCAAGGCATCAGGCGTGATGTAGAAAAAACCAAAGTGAAAATCGTGCCAGTGCATTTTGACCAACTTATTCCTGCTTTAGAAGCGGGCAGAGGAGATGTGGTAGCCGCCTTTTTAACCGCAACCCCGGAGCGAGAGAAACAACTGCGTTTCGCCTTAGGTAATGCGGAAGGGGTGAGTGAAGTATTAGTGAGCAATAAAGATGCACCTAAGGTAACAAGCTGGGAAGAACTATCGGGTAAAAAGGTCTACGTGATGGATGGCAGCAGTTATGCCGAGCACTTAAAAGCCCTCAATTTCACCTTAAAAATGCGCGGCGTTAAACCGATTAAAGTAATAGAAGCCGATGGTAACTTGTTGTCTGAAGATATTTTGGAGCTGGTGAACGCGGGAGTGATGCCTTATACCATTATTGATGATTACAAAGCACACTTGTGGGAAAAGGTGTTTAAAGATATTCGGATCAATGAGCAACTTACAACCAGTCGCAATCAAAGCTTAGGCTGGGCGGTACGTAAAACTAATCCTAAGCTACAAGAAAACTTACAAGAGTTTGTAAATAAGCAAGTTAAACAAGGAAGTCTACTAGGCAATACTTTGCTTAATCGCTATTTCGACCATACTGCGTGGATCAATCGTTTAGCCAACTCTGAAGACCGAATGCGTTTTAACCGTTATGTGCCTTTCTTTAAAAAGTATGCCAATGAATACGACTTTGATTACCTAGCGATTGTTGCCCAGGGTTATCAGGAGTCCGGCTTAGATAATACCAAAGTTAGCCATCGCGGGGCGCGCGGTATTATGCAGTTATTGCCTTCAACGGCTAAACAAATGGGCTACAGCGATTTAAGCGATCCTGAACAAAATATCGCGGCTGGAATTAAATACTTGGCCTGGTTGCGTACACATTATATTAATGAAGAAGGCATTGAAGACAGTGAACGCATGGCCCTCATTTGGGCGGCCTACAATGCTGGGCCCACTAAAATGAACAAAATGCGCCGACTCACTAAAGAAATGAATTTAGATCCCAACCTGTGGTTTGGCAATGTGGAAATAGCAGCAGGGCGTATTATTGGCAGAGAAACAGTGCGTTATGTCTCCAACGTTTACAAGTATTACATCGCCTATACCTTAGCCTTAGATTTAGAGGGCGACAGAGAAGAGGAGTAGCAGCTGCTTTTACCTCTTAGTGGGTGGGTGAGTGTTTAATCGAAAAGCGAGCAGAAATGCTCGCTTTTTTTAGCTGGTTCACAAGCTGGATAATTGCTTTAGCGAGTAGATTGCCAATCTTATCTTGTAAATATAGTATTGTAATACATTTAAAGTTGTTATGGACAATACTTAATATGAAGTTGATTGGAAAGCCCCTTGGCTTGGTGTTGCTGTTATCTTTGGCGGGGTGTGGCGGTTCTTCTGAAACCGCTGGAGTGGCTGATCCTGGCAATGAGCCAAGTACGCCCGAAGAGCCAACGACTCCTGAGCCACCCACAGACCCAATAGACCCAAGTTGCTTTAGCCCTAAAGTGCTCAGTATTAGCCAAGCCAGTGATGATGGAAACCATAAAGTAGGCTATGGGCCAGAGAACTCTATCGACGGTAACTATGACAGCGAATCGCGTTGGTCGTCGGAAGGGATTGGCAAGCAAATAACTTACAGCCTAAGTAGTCCTTCAATTGTTACGAGTATTAACCTTTATTGGCTGAACAATACCAGTCGGTTTGCCTATTATGATTTAGCAATTTCTACCGATAATCTGCAGTGGCAGGATGTAGTGACAGGCGGAATGTCTGACAAAGCTACCGGTAGTGCCGAAGTGATTACGCTAACAGATGAATTAATTGAAAATGTTCAATACTTGCGCTTAACCGGCAACGGCAACTCAGAGAGTAATTGGAACAGTGTCATTGAAGTTACTGCAGAAGGCTGCAACGACGAAGTTATTACCGAGCCGGTTGAAGACCTTAACCCATCTTTACCACCATCAGGCAACTTTGACTTACAAGATTGGTATTTGAGCATACCTACTGATACCGATAACTCTGGCACTGCAGACTCGATTAAAGAGTCTGAGCTAAACAACGGTTATGAGAACAGCGAGTATTTTTATACCGGAGCCGATGGTGGCATGGTATTCAAAACCCCTATCTATGGTTATAAAACCTCCGCAAATACTACTTATGTTCGTACCGAGTTACGTGAAATGCTACGACGTGGTGATACCAGCATAAGTACCCAAGGTGTAAATAAAAACAACTGGGTATTTTCTAGTGCGCCTAGCAGCGCGCAAAATAATGCGGGAGGAGTGAACGGTGAACTGTTTGCCACATTGGCGGTAAACCATGTCACAACTACCGGGGAAGATTATCAAATTGGTCGAGTAATCATTGGTCAAATTCATGCTAATGATGATGAGCCGATCCGCCTTTATTACCGTAAGTTGCCTAACAACGATAAAGGGGCTATCTATTTTGCTCACGAGTCGCGAAATCAATCTGATGATGATTGGGTGGAGATGATAGGTAGCAGAAGTAATACTGCGAGCAATCCCTCCGATGGTATCGCGCTAGATGAGAAATTTAGCTATCGCATTAAAGTTGTCGCTAATACCCTAAGCGTTACCATTATTCGTGAGGGTAAAGCTGACGTTTCTGCAAGCTACGATATGAGCGACAGCGCTTACGACGACCCAGACCAATATATGTACTTTAAAGCTGGGGTATACAATCAAAATAAATCTGGCGATGTTGACGACTACGTGCAAGCCACTTTTTATGCTTTGAGTAATACTCACCAAGGTTATAATCCTTAAAATTAAAAGCTCGGTAGACTATCTACCGAGCTTTTCCAGCTGCTTTATCAAAAAAACACTATTATTTTCTGTGGTTAATTGTCTGCTAATTCAATTAGTTATTTTCATTGCTTGGCAAAAAAGACAGTTTTTTTACGAAAATAATAGACTGACATATAACTGTCATACTGCAGAAATATAATTGTCATCGAATTCACCAATACTACATGACGAAAATAACTCAACGCGTCATTTATGGAGATAAAGATGACATTTAAAAAATTGCTTAGTGCAGTAGCTATTTCTGCCTCATTGGTAACAACTACCGTACTTGCAGCTGGCCTGGATGCCACTCTTCCTGAATACAAGAAAACAACTGGTGTTTCAGGTAACCTTTCATCTGTAGGTTCTGATACTTTAGCCAACATGATGACTTTGTGGGCTGAAGAATTTAAGCGTGAATACCCTAACGTAAACGTACAAATTCAAGCTGCTGGTTCTTCTACTGCTCCTCCAGCTCTAACTGAAGGTACTTCTCAGTTCGGCCCAATGAGCCGTCAAATGAAGAGCAAAGAAGTAGAAGCTTTCGAAAAGCGCTTCGGTTACAAGCCAACTCCAGTTCGCGTAGCTATCGACGCATTGGCTGTATTTGTTCACAAAGACAACCCAATCGAAGGTTTAAACCTTGCTCAAGTTGACGCTATCTTCTCTTCTACTCTTAAGTGTGGTGAGAACGCAGTTGCTGACCGTTGGAGCCAAGTTGGTCTAGAAGGTTCTTGGGCTGATAAAGACATTCAATTGTTCGGCCGTAACTCAGTATCTGGTACTTACGGTTACTTCAAGAAGAAAGCACTTTGTAAGGGTGACTTCAAGAACACTGTAAACGAACAGCCTGGTTCTGCTTCGGTTGTTCAGTCTGTATCTTCTTCTTTGAACGCTATCGGTTACTCAGGTATCGGTTACAAAACCTCTGGTGTTAAAGCTGTTGCTCTTGCCAAGAAAGGTAACGACTACATTGAAGCTACTTTAGACAACGCCGCTACTGGTAAGTACCCACTATCTCGCTTCTTATACGTTTACGTTAACAAGCACCCTAACAAGCCATTAGCACCAATGGAGCGTGAGTTCCTAAAAATGATTCTGTCTAAAACAGGTCAAACAATTGTTGCTAAAGACGGTTACGTACCACTACCTTCAAAAGTAGTTATGGCTGACCTAGAAAAATTAGGTATCTCTCTATAATCTGGAGTAGCTAATAATAAAACCTCGCTGCGGCGGGGTTTTTTGCTTTTAAGTCTCCACCAAAACTCGCCATCAGCGCTACCTTCAAGCAACTCTGTTGAACTTCTCAGGCCTTGCCGCCGTACTCTAGATACATCTCTAATACCAATCACACTAAGTAAGTGATCAGAAATAGCGCAGGAAAAATACTCGAGAATAAGACAGGATTTTTCGATAAGTAGTTATTCTACAATCAAAAATTCTAACGCAGTTATCGAGTTTTCTAAGCAGATTGAATGACCAGTTATTTAGTTCGATTGGTACAAATAAGGAAATAACCATGAAACTTGTTACTTTGCTGCTTGGTCTGTTTTTGGCTTCACAAGTGAACGCTGCAGGAAGTGGTCGATATGAATCTCAAAAGAGCAGTAAGCCGCTTAGTGCTGCTGAGGCCATGCTTAGTGAACAAAACTATCTTCAAGCTAGCGAATGGCTCAGTGACTACCTGCAAAGTAAAAAGGGTCGCCGTTCAGCCGACGCATGGAACCTACTCGGCTTTAGCCTACGTAAGCAAGGTCACTACCAGCAAGCTTTGTATGCTTATCAACAAGCCTTGTCTATCAAACCTTCTCATCTTGGCGCTTTAGAGTATTCGGGAGAGCTGTACTTGAGTCTGCAAGAGTTAGCGCGAGCAGAGCAAAACTTAGCACGATTGGAACAATATTGTGGTAATTGCCAAGAACAACAACAGCTAGAATTGGCAATTTCTCGCTATCTTGCTGAATAATATATATTTTGTCGCTAATCGGCGACGTTTTAGCTTTGGTGGTAAATTTTGAGAATAGAGTTTATTTAGTGATTTATAGTGATTGAGTAGCGGTGAAAATCCTTTCAGCAACATATCTAGGTGAACTTAGGTTTTAATGAAATTGTCACTTGAAATGTGATTCGTGTCACACTAAATTATAGGTGTGACTTGGATCGCGTTTGGTTTGAGACACTAATGATATTAAATACTTAGGAGAAAGATTATGTTTGATTACTTTGGCGCACTTTACTCGTCGTATTATTTTACTAAAGCTGATGATTACAACTTTTATTGCGAAACTCGCAAAGATATTCACCGTTAAGACTCGTTAAAGGTGGATATATGGTTCTTCATCCGATCATTGGTTCAGCATTATCAACTTATGTTCGTTTCGGGTGCTTAGAGCAAGATAAACGACAGCAGAGATAATTGTAATGAATCAAGTTAACCCCAGTGCCTGAAACGAGCTCGCTCCTTCAGGCATTTTTTATTCTTTTACCCGCGCTTACCGTCTTGTTCGTTTCCTGAACAAATTATTTTAGCAAAAACTCTAAAACAAGCTTGCAATGTGATGTGTGTCACATTATTATTCTTTCTGTGAGCTGGTTCACGCTTTTTGGTTTCTAGGAGAAACACTATGTTTGATTACTTTGGTTCTTTATATACAACTTACTATTTCACTAAAGCTGCGGATTACAAAGCAACAGATTCTAACAACCTACACCGTTAATCCTCACATTTGAACATGTGGGCTTAGCACTTAGCCTTTCGCAATGCCGAGAGAGTGACAGTCAACTGAGCGAGAATACACTATGAGTCAAATGTTCTAAAATGCCTGATAGCTTAAAAGCATCAGGCATTTTTCGTTTTAAAATTTTTTTTACCCCGTATCAAATTACTTCCCGACAAAATTACTTATACTGCTAGGCAGTGATTGTTAAATGAGAAATTTTTATGTCGTTAGTTCAACCTCTTATTCTTAAGTCTCAACAGCATCATGCTAGTTTTTTGCGCTTTAGCCTCGTTAACCGTGAGGCCCTAGCTGATTGTTTAAGTCAAATTCAAGCGCTTTACCGAGCAGAAGATACGGTGATTGGTTTTGGCCAGCCATTGCTCGCTATGAATAACACTGTAGTAGAAGGTGTAAAGAGTGCCGAGAGTATTCAAGGGCCAAAACGCACCAGTCCAGCTAACCAAGATGATTTATGGCTGCGAGCAAGTGGCAGCGATCCTGGTGAAGTGATGCTGCGTGTGCAAGAGTGGTTAGATGTTTTAGTGCCAAGCTTTAGTTTAAACGAACAAGTAGATGGCTTTTGTCACCGAGAAGGACGAGATTTATCGGGTTATGTAGATGGCGCCGAAAATCCAGAAGACAACGCAGAGCAAGTGGTTGCCTTAACTGGCGAGAAGGGCATCGCTGGTTCAAGTATGCTAGCGGTGCAAAAGTGGCAACATCAACTTAAACATTTCAATAGCCTGCCTAGCAAACATCAAGATGATATTATCGGTCGCCGCAAAAGTGACAATGTGGAATTTCCAGAGTCGCCACCTTCAGCTCACGTACGTCGCACAGCTCAAGAGAGCTTTACTCCAGAAGCCTTTATGTTACGCCGCAGCTTACCTTGGATAGAACAGCAAGATTGTGGTTTAAACTTTGTGTGTTTTGCTAACAGCTTTTACCCTTTTGAGGCGCAGCTAAAACGTATGCTGGGCTGTGAAGATGGTATTGAAGATGGCTTGTTTGAATTTAGCCGCCCACTAAGCACCGCTTATTACTGGTGCCCACCAGTAGACGGTGAGCGGCTAGATTTAAGCTACCTACAGCTTTAGTTTAACCAAGCTTATTAGTTGGCGTTCATCGATTTAAGATGAACGCCATTTTTATTCTTCAAGCTCGGTTTTATAAAGCGCCATACCTCGAGCTTTATAGTTAGCAAGTGCTGCCGGGTGGTCTAAATCACAGGTGTGTACCCACACACGTGTTGGTTGCCATTGCCATGCTGTTTTAATGCACTGGCTGAGTAAACCGCCGCCTAAGCCTTGGCCAAAGAATGCTTTATCTAGACCAAAGTAGATGATTTCTACGCTGTTATCTTGGTGTTTATTTAGCTCAAAGTAACCAACAAATTGCTCACCTGAATAGGCGCCAAAGGTTCGTAAGTTTGCTGGCTGGGTATAGTCGGCCCACTGTTGCTCTGTCCACACAAGCTTATCGTTCCATTGCCAGAGTTTTCCTACTTCGCTATAAAACTGGCGACTTAGCTCAGCCTGATTGGTTTTTACTTCTTCAATTCTTACATGTTCTGGAAGGGGCTTAGCGTTGAGTTGCTCAAGCTGAGTTTGTTGTAGGTAGTATACGGTGATCATTGTTTTTCCTATTGCAATTCTTTGCCGCAGTGTAGCAATTGAAGTGTGTTCGCTCTATCTAAATCTTATTAGTAAGTAACTGATTATTAGATAAAATTATCAGTGTAAAATAGTTGTTACAACTGTCCAGGTTTTTTACATGCTGATAATTTGATTTTTTATTAGAAAATTCAAGTTATTGAAATGAGGTTACTTATAACTGGTGGCTTAGTTTATGCTTTTACTTAGATATCACTAATAATGGGACTTTATTGGTATCGTTATCAGTATCGGCTATACCAAAAAGAGCGTTAGTTTTATGAAAACTTTGCCTATTGTGGCCGGCTTCTTTGCCATTCTATCCTCCTTCAGCCTTTGGGCTACACCAGTAACAAGCTTCGTGGTGGGCGGAGTGTGTGACCCTTCTCGTGCTACCTTAAACTCTATTATGGAATCAGGAGAGGCAAGTGAATTGTTGGGAGGCGTCAATCCGTCTTATTCTGCCAGTGCTTGTTTGGTGTTTGATGGAAATGATGACGGCAACGCGAACGACCCTCAGGTGAATATTGGTCAAAAAGACGATGGCTTGCTCAATACTAAGTATGGGCCTGATGACTCTTTGTTTTTTATTGAGCCAGAAGAGCTGCAAAATTTGGATGACTTTCCTGCAGGCATTGCCGATGACCCTGGCTGGATTCACTTGGCTAGTGTAGGTGGCGCGATAGGGCAGAATGACCAATTAGCGGTGAACTATGATCGGGCAGGGCCTATTACTACTGGCGGATTATTCCTTGATATCGACGCTCTACTAAACATGACGTTTACTTGTGTGGATGATGATAATGGCGAGTGCAAGGCAGTAGATTGGGTTATAGAAACCGATCCAAGTATTATCGACCAAGTATCTCAGTTGTTAGGTGAGGCGACTTTCGACCACCTTGTGTTCTCTATAAAAGCGGGTAATGGTTTTATACTTTACGACTTCGACTTTATCGATATTTTTGCTCAGGAATTAAGTGATTATCCCGCTTCAAGTTTAAACTTTAATACCCCGTATAAGCTATCTGGTAGTTTAAGTACTGGGGATTTTCTTAATCCGAATGGGAATAGTGCCCAGGCTATATCGCACTTAAACGTTTGGGCGCGAGACCCTTCCGATCCTTCTATCACGCGTATCAATGAACCAAGTACCTTTGGCATATTCATACTTGCTGTTATTGGGGTGATTAGTGCGCGACTAGCACGCAAAAATCCCCAAATTTCCTAAGCGCTTTACGCTTTGTTTTTCTACTAAACCAAATGTAACTACTCGCTAGTAGTTACATTTCATTTACTTTTGTGTAAACGTTTTCCTGCTTTCGTGAGTACGCTCTCATTTTTGCGGAGATAGGCCAACTAAAATCAGCCAATAAACTTGTTATCACTGCAATTGGTATATCCGCCCGTTAGGGCTTAGCAGTTAGATAACAAGCGCCTACATTGTACTACTTGGTTTATGGAGATAAGAATGACGCGAGTAAGCGCCACACTGTTAGCCCAAAAAGATTGGGGAAATCCCTCTGTTACTGAGCGTAATCGCTTACCCTCACATGTACCTTTAGCTTCATATAGTGGCTTAGATGCAGCCTTAAATCTGCAACACTCAGAGCATCAGCTCAGTTTAAATGGGCAGTGGAATTTTTGTTTGCTCAAACAGCCTGAGCAATTGAGTGATGCGCTAATTGCTGGCAGCAAGGGTAGTTGGAAAAGTATAGCTGTGCCTGGCAATTGGCAGTTACAGGGTTTTGATAAAGCCATTTATACCAATGTCATTTACCCCTTCGAAGTAAATCCTCCCTATGTGCCTAGTGATAACCCTACGGGGGTTTATCGTACAGAGTTTAACTACCAAGCTGCTTGGGCCAATAAGCAAGTGCGCCTGCGTTTTGATGGGGTTAACTCTGCTTTTCACGTAGTTATAAATGGCCAACTACTGGGTTACGGACAAGATAGCCGTTTAGCCAGCGAATTTGATATTGGGCCTTTTTTACAAGAAGGGACCAACCAACTGTGTGTGATTGTTTATCGCTGGAGTGATGGGAGTTACCTAGAAGATCAAGATATGTGGTGGTTAAGCGGCATTTTTCGTGACGTGAGCATTTACGCTAAGCCGCAAGTTCATATTGCAGACTTTAGCATCAATACCCAACTAGACGCTTGTTATCGAGATGCGCAGTTGCAAGTCGAGGTACAACTGGCTGGAGCTAGTTTAGCGCAGTTAGACGGCTACCAAGTTGAGCTGCAGCTTTATGACGGTGATGGCTCGGTATTCGCGAATCCAGTGCGAGAATCCACCAACAATTTGGCGGTGGATGAAAAAGGCGGTTTTGCCGATCGCATCTTCTTAAGCAGCAATGTTGTTGAACCTAAGCTGTGGAGTGACGAACAGCCTAATTTGTACCGAGCGGTCTTAAGTTTATTGGATGCTAAAGGAAACTTACTGGAAGTGGAACAAAGCTCGGTGGGCTTTCGCTGCGTAGAAATTAGCGATGGTTTATTAAAACTCAACGGCAAGCCGGTGTTAATTCGTGGGGTAAACCGTCACGAACATGACCCAAAGCTTGGCCACGTAATGACCGAAGCCAGCATGTTGCAAGACATAAAGTTGCTAAAGCAGAACAACTTTAATGCTGTGCGCACCGCGCATTACCCTAATCACCCACGTTGGTATGAGCTCTGTGATGAATACGGATTATTGTTAGTTGATGAAACCAACCTAGAAACCCATGGTATGTTTCCGATGAAACGTTTGTCGGACGATCCGCAGTGGATGCATGCTTACATGCAGCGAGTAACCCGCATGGTAGCGCGTGATAAAAACCATCCGTCGATCATTATTTGGTCTTTAGGCAATGAGTCTGGCTATGGTTGTAATCACGATGCTATGTATGGCTGGTTGAAACAAGCTGATCCAAGTCGCCCGATTCAATACGAAGGGGGTGGGGCCGATACTCCCGCTACTGATATTTTGTGCCCAATGTATGCCCGGGTAGATTGGGATACCGCAGGAGAGGGGATCCCCAAGCGAGCGATTACTGCACATATTGCCGATCCTAACGAACAGCGTCCGCTTATTTTGTGTGAGTATGCCCATGCAATGGGCAACAGCCTGGGAAGTATTGAAGAATACTGGCGAGCATTTCGTTTGCATCCTCGCTTGCAGGGCGGTTTTATTTGGGACTGGGTTGACCAAGGTATTACCAAGCAAACTGATTCTGGAGAAACTTACTGGGCCTACGGGGGCGATTTTGGCGACCAACCTAATGATCGCCAGTTTTGTATTAACGGGCTGATTTTCCCAGATCGCAGCCCACACCCTAGTTTGTATGAAATTAAGTATTTACAGCAATACTGGCAGATAAGTGCAGAAAATCTAGCCAAGGGCGAGGTGTTAATCAGCAATGAGCATTTAGTAAACGACAGTAGCAACACCGCAGGGGAGTGGCGAATAGAACGTAATGGCGAGCTATTTAGCCAAGGCGAGTTTAACTTAAGCTTGCTAGCTGGTGAGCAGCAAATAATGTGTTTGCCAAAGGCAGCTATGCAAGATTTAGCGACTCAAACTAGTGGTGAGTTTTGGCTAACTATAAACATTAAATTGAAACAGGCTACTGCTTGGGCACCTGCTGGCCATAGTTTGGCACAACAACAGTTTAAGTTAGCTTTCGGTGGTTTAAATAGCTCTAAACCTATAAATAAAGCCGAAGTTAAATGCACGCAGCAAGATCGCAGAATACGCTTTGAGAGCTCAAAGCAGCTGCTTGAATTTGATTGTGTTAGCGCGCAATGGCTAGCTTGGACGGTAAATGAAAAGCAGTTGTTTACCGCTGCACCGGTTGATAATTTTTACCGTGCTCCGCTCGATAATGATATTGGAGTAAGCGAAGCCAGCCAAATGGATCCCAACTCGTGGATTGCCCGTTGGCAAAGCGCTGGACTTCATCAACTCAAACGTGAAGCTTTAGATTTTAATTTCTCTCAACTTAGCAACGGATGCTGGCTTGTGGAATGCAGCAGCGAGTATCGCCATCAACAGAAAACCGCTTTTAAGGTGTTACACCGTTATGTGATTAGTGCCGACAAGGTAGCTTTTGATTGTGAGGTGAACGCCGCAGCTTACTTGCCGCCTCTGCCAAGGGTAGGGCTGAGCTTAAGCCTAGACAAACAATTTAGTGAGTTGTCGTGGTTTGGTTTGGGTCCACATGAAAATTACCGAGACCGTTTAGCCGCTGCTACCGTCAGCCGCTATAGTGAAACTGTCGATAACTTGCATACCCCCTATATTTTCCCTAGCGAAAATGGCGGGAGGGGAGAGGTCAGGCAGTTGTCTATTAAGCATGAACAGCAGTTGAATCTAGAGCTGCTCTGCCAACCTAGTTTGCAAATGACAGCGAGTCGTTTTAGCCAGCAAGACTTAAGCGACGCAACACATAATTATCAGCTTAAAGACAGTGGCAGTGTGTTTGTACATTTAGATGTTGCCCACCAAGGAGTGGGTGGAGATGACTCTTGGAGTCCTTCGGTACACCCTAAACATCAGGTACTAGAGAACTACTTTAGCTACCACATTGATTTTACCGCACAAGGATAGTTGCTATGAGCTTGTTTCATTTATTCGGGCGAAGCAGTAGCTTGCTGTTAAAGCAAACCAACAGCTTACCAGAAATCATTTATTGGGGCGCAAAGCTTAATGGCTCAATTGATGAAGCCTTGCTGGATGCCATTAGCCGGCCGGTGCCTGAAGCAAGCTTAGATGAAGACGTGCCGTTAACCCTTTGCCCAGAGGCCAGTGAGGGGTGGTTCTCTAGCCCAGGCCTTGAGGGAAACCGCGCCGGTAAAGATTGGTGCCCAAGCTTTACCGCTAACGCTACCCTTGAAGGTCATAGCAAGTTAATTGTAGAAGCGGTAGATAGCCGTGCAGAATTAGCGCTTAGCTTGAGTGTAAGCCTTGATGAGGCGAGTGATGTGCTTACCTTGCAAAGTAAGGTAACGAACCTTGGCGAACAAGATTATAATTTGCAGCGCTTGGCGCTGACCCTGCCTTTGCCAGCCTATTGTGATGAACTGTTATCATTACATGGCCGCTGGACTAAAGAGTTTCAGCAACACCGTCAGCCCTTGGAGCGGGGAATAATTAGCCAAGAAAACCGTCGTGGGCGTACTTCACACCAGTATTTTCCGGGAGCGATTATCGGCAACAAAGGTTTTTCTCACCAAGTGGGAGAAGTGTTTGGCTTTCATTTCGCTTGGAGTGGTAATCACCGTATACAAAGTGGTGTAAAAACCGATGGGCGACGTTGGTTACAAGCCGAAGAGTTATTGCTTAGTGGTGAAGTTCGCTTGGCTAAAGGCGAAAGTTACCAAACTCCAGAGTTGATGGCGACTTACGCGAGCACTGGCTTAAACTCGATGAGCGCTAACTTTCACCATTATGTGCGTAGTCACATTCTTCGCTTTCCTGAAGCAGATAAAGCGAGACCGGTGCACCTTAACACCTGGGAAGGGATCTATTTTGACCACGATCCTGCTTACATTAAGCAAATGGCCAGCTTAGCAGCAGATATTGGTGTAGAGCGCTTTATTATTGATGATGGCTGGTTTATTGGTCGAGAGCACGATAAAGCAGGTTTGGGGGATTGGTTTTTAGATCGCCAAAAGTATCCGCAAGGCTTAGAAGAAGTAATAAACCATGTGCATGCACTCGGCATGGAGTTTGGTTTATGGTTTGAGCCAGAGATGGTTAACCCTGACTCAAATTTGTACCGTAAACACCCTGAATGGGTGTTGGGGCAGGCCGGTTACCAACAAAAAACGGGTCGTTATCAATATGTACTCGATTTGCAAAATCCTCAGGTGTTTGCCTATTTGCTTGAGCGCTTAGATAGCCTGTTAAGCGAGTATGCTATTGCCTATATTAAGTGGGACATGAACCGCGAGCTAGTTCAACCAAGCCACCTAGGTGAAGCGGCGGTGCATGGTCAAACTCAAGCCTTTTATGCCTTGGTGGACGAATTGGCTAAACGCCACCCCGAGCTGGAAATCGAAAGTTGTTCCTCGGGCGGCGGTCGCATTGACTACGAAGTACTAAAGCGCAGCCATCGATTCTGGCTCTCAGATAGCAATGACGCGCTAGAGCGGCAAATTATGCAGCCAGCGATGTTGTACTTTTTCCCACCAGAAGTGATGGGCTCACACATTGGTCCTGCTCATAGCCATACCACCTATCGACAACATAGCATTGGGTTTAGGGGGCTAACCGCATTGGTTGGCCATATGGGCGTAGAGCTAGACCCAGTAGCAGTTGATGCCAAAGAGCGAGAGCAGTTTGCGCACTATATTGCCTTACATAAATCACTGAGGCCCTTGCTGCATTCCGGCACTTTTCATCAGCTAAATGCTAGTGATGATAGCTGGCAAGCTTATGGCGTGTTAGACCAAGATAAAGGCGAAGGCGTTTACTGGGCGGTGCAGTTGTCTATGCCAGCTTACACTTTGCCGGGCAGACTAAAGCTAATCAACTTACAGCCTCAAGCCCTTTATAAAGTTGAAGTATTGGATAAACCAGACTTTAAACACATGATGAAAAAATTTCCTAACTGGCTTGAGAAAACATGTCTGCTTAGCGGTGAGAGTTTAATGAACTTAGGCTTACAGTTACCCATTATGGATCCAGAAACCGCGATGTTGATTAAAGTAACGCGCCAAGCTTAAGCTAAGTTAGTTAGCGCTAAGGCGTGCGTATTCTTGTTGGCTTAAATCAAAAGAGGTGAGTAGGGTTTGTTGTGCTTCAAACCACAAGGAATCTTGTTGATCGCTGGCCATATCTAATAGCTTGGTTTTCAAGTCATTCGCTGCAGGAATGCTGCCGCTATTAATGTTGTTTAGTACTGCTAGTTGGATTGCTTGTGAACTGTTATAAAGCATGTCACTGGCAATAACAGTGCGCTGTTGATTGTGGCTAAAGCGCATGAGCTGAGATAGCAACATTTCTGCTTCATCAGCATTGGCTGTTAATACTTGCTGTGCCAATTCACTCGTAATTACTTGTCGTTCTGGATCTGAGATTTGATAAGGCTTTAACAAACTTAAGGCTTCTATTCGTGATTTTGTATCAGTTAGTTCTAGTGTTGCTAGGTCTACTAAGCCTTGTACCAGCAGCGGAGACTGAATGTTCGAAGCGCTGCTTAGCAGCGAAAGAAACTTCTGCTGAGACTGGGCATCACTTAGCATGGCGTACTGCTCTGCTAAGCCCAGCAAGGCTTGCTTACTGTCTGAGTTAGTGCTGCTTTGAATAGCTGAGAGTAGTAAATCAAAATCAGGGTTGTCTACGTTAAGTGCGGCTAGTTGCTCAATTGAGTTCGCTAAGCTTGCAGGATTATTTTGTATAGCGTGCTTTAGTGCATCAAACTGCGCTGCTTTATTTGGTTTAGCTTCACTCTGTGCTTTGTTGCTTAGCTCTATGTTATCTGGAGTGTGTTTAACGAGAACCTGTGCTGGTTTGCTAACAGGCTGATTGGCGAAATTATCATCTAAGTTACTATTTCTAAATAATAAACCTGTATTTTTAGCATTGCTATTTACAGGTTTTTCCAGTGTTGCTAAATCTGTTTGTGAGTTTTCATGAGAGAAAGACCCAGTGCTCGGCTTTGGATGGTAGATAACAGCAACGAGGTAGCCCGCGATAAAGGTGCCAGCTAAAGAGAGTACCCATCCATAAGTCTTCATAATTGCTTCCTGCCATGCGTTTCGAAGCTAAGCGTTACACAACACTTAGCTTCGTTTTAGGTTTAGTTAGGCACTATCGTAACCAAAGCGATAGGTCTACAGCACCTTTGTGATTGATGTTTGCATCGCCAAACACCTCAATGGCTAAGATCTGGTAACCGTTGGCTAATCCGTCTGTTTTAAAGCCTAGATCGGAATTATCCCAGCGGTTGGCATGTGGGCCAAAATTTAGCTCTTGGTTGTTTCCGTGGGCAGTGGGTGAACGGCGTACGCTCCAAAACTGTTTGAAGCTTCGGTTTTCTCCGCTGCCACAATATTGTGCGCCGTTGCGGTCTACGAGGTATACATCGTAAGTGGCGTTATTGGCGTAAACGGTGCCTTTGCTTTTTGCCGGCGCGCCAGCGTTTTCATCCCAAGGTACGAATTTGCCTGGCCCTTTCCAGGTATCTACAACATAGTATTCTTGCGAGGTACTGCCACTACATGACCAACCATATAGGGCTACTAAGGCTTTTTGAATATTGGAGTTACTGGTTAGCTCGCCAACGTTGTAACCAATCTTGCGATATCTCGCCCCTTTATCCCAGCCAAGTCCGCCAATGGCATCTTCACCCCAAGATTTTGCCATATTCCATTCAGCGCGATAGTGGCGACCGGCATCGTTATAAAAACCAATTTTTACATCACAGGTTTTAATGTTGTTTTGGCTTAATTCAAACCATGAATAAAAGTGGCCGCCATAGTAACCAGAGCCATACCCGTTGCCGGAATCCGCTGCTGGATCGCAGATGGTTTTGCCTATGCTTGCCGCACTTACCGTGCTTGGAGCGGTTAAGAGTAAAGCGCTAAGGGTTAATATTAGCGCTAACATTGGAGTTTTCATTTCGGTGTCCCTATTCCGTTAAAGTTACCAACGAACTAGTCACACATGATTTCCTGTAGCGTGACCATACCACTCGTTAAAGAGCACGTTTATCAACGTGATTCTAATGTGTATTTTTTGTTACGCCTTAGTATTGGATTGATATAATTTTAAGGTCAAATCGAATAGTAAAAACTCAAGAACTGGTCAAACTAAGCGAAGAAATTCAACGTCTTGTGAGATAACGAAATTGACTTGTGAGAAAGTGTAAAGACTTTGTGAAAAGAGGGCTTGGACAATGACATGCAGCTTTATAAGCGATTGCTTGTGTATCTTAGCAATCGCTATATTTCACGCTGGCTAGAGGCTAATAGAAGATGTTTAATCGAACATTCCTTCTATTGCAATATCATAGTTTAACTAATCAATAGAAGCTAAAATTGCGTCTAGCTTCGCGTATTTTTTGTACAATTCTTGTTCTTCGGTTTCACTATAATTGTGACTTAGCAGATTTATCTCTTTAAGTTGGATATCTCGCCATAGCTCCAAAGCTTGTAATTGTTCTTCGCTACTTAAGTTTGCTAGGACATTTACCTTTATCAAATCAGTTTGGTTATCAGCGAATAGCTGATCTAACTGCTGATAAAGTGTATTGAAGGTGACGTTTACTTTGAGCTTATCGTTGTTTTCAGCGTTTTCTAATTGCTGTTCTAACGCGAGCATTTGCTTTCGCCAGTCTCTTGCAAGAGCTTGTTTATCGCTCGGTAAGTTAGCGATCGAAGCATCATAATCTACTACTACAAACGGGTCGCTTAAGCTTTCTAGATTGCGAACTTCTTCTGCGTGCAAACCCGAAAAATAGAATGCAAAAGCAAGAACAGGTGCGAACAGTCTTAGGTTTTGTTTAAGTCGGTAGTTCATGTTTAGTTCCTTGTGACTTTATTGAATTCTGCTGTTTGGTCTTATCGAATTAGCGAGCATCTTGCTCCGGCTGATACTCGAGTAAATCGCCAGGTTGGCATTCTAAAACCTGACAAATTGCGCTTAGTGTTGAAAACCTAATGGCTTTGGCGCGGCCTGTTTTCAAAATCGATAAGTTTTGAACGGATATGCCCACAGCGTCTGACAGATCGTTCAAACGCATTTTTCTTTTGGCTAGCATTACGTCTAGATTAATTACTATCGTCATTGCTCGCTCCTGCTAAATGGTTGCGTCAACATCGGCTTGAATTTGCATGCCCAACTTCATCACGTGGGCGACCATAATCATAAACAAGCCTGCTAGAAGTAATGGGAAGTCTAACTGTATATACTCCAAGCTTACCCATTCATGAGGCGGTGGAATAAGGCCAAATAGGTGTTCTGGAGGCGGCGGTGGCATAAAGCCAAATAAATCTTCTGGAGGTGGTGGGAAAGGCAAGCCAATCGGCATTTCCATAGGAAACACTAATTGCTCGATGAGATAGCTCGCAATACTGTTTACTGTAAACAGCGCAACTAATGCCCAGCCAATATATTGAAAACTGCGAGTGGTTTCTTGAGTGAAAACCTTGCCTTTACTGTAGGCTAAGAACAAACGATCAATTTGCCAAATCAAACAAGCCATAATGAGGCTAGTGGTGAAAAATATAGCCACTGCAACAAGGCGCATAGTAAGTGACAGTGGTTCAGGGGGAGCAAAATGCAGGTCATTGTCGATGATTTGACCGTTCTCAAAGATAAGTTCGGGATAACCAAACAGCATTTCCATAACCGTGTGAAAACTAAATACCCAAGGGCTGTGTTTCATTGGTTCAATATCTAAGCCCAGCTCGCTAGGGAAGCCCACCAAACAAATTAAAATTAAGGCAACTAAGCCCCATAGCATTAGTCGCATCCGTTTACCAACGATACTAATTGCTTCAAGTGATTGCATACCCTTGCTTCTCCATATAGGCAGTTTTCCTGATAAAAGATGTTTATTTATCGATTATCATTAAATAATGAATGATAAAATTATTTGTGTAAACACTTTTTCTTGCTTTAATCACGTAAAGTTGAGCGGGCTTTTACTTGCTTTAGTGATGATGAAACCGAGAAGAATTTGTCTAGTAGCTTTTGACTCGAAATGGGCTTTTGGGTAGTTTACGCCCATTAACTAACCTCTTATTCTGAGCTTTATGATTAAGCAATTAGAGATTCATTGCAGACAGTTTTTACAGGGGCTGCAGACCAGTGATACTGCCCACGATATCGACCATATTGAGCGGGTCGTTAAATTGGCTACTTACCTGTGCAAACAAGAAGAGGGCAAGCTTGAAGTAGTGGCTCCAGCCGCTTGGTTACACGATTGTGTATCACTGCCTAAAAACCACCCTCAGCGCAGGCAGGCTTCTAGTTTAGCGGCAAATAAGGCAGTTGCTTTTCTTAAGTCAATTGCTTACCCAACTCATTACTTAAGTGAAATTCATCATGCAATAGAAGCCCATAGTTACAGCGCAGATATTAAGCCAACAAGCCTTGAAGCAAAGATTGTTCAAGATGCAGATCGTATAGACGCGCTAGGCGCCATAGGTATTAGTCGCTGTATTCAAGTAGGTGCTAGCCTGCAACGTACACTTTATTGTGATGTAGACCCAATGTGTGAGGCACGGCAGCCGGATGACAGCCAATATACCATTGACCACTTTTTTACTAAGTTGCTAAATATTGCAGATACTGTGCATACCGACGCGGCTAAACGTGAAGCGGAGCAACGCAGCCAGTTTATGAAGGCATATTTAGCACAATTGAGCCACGAATTAGAGCCATCTCGCTAAGCTTGCCTGATCCTCCCTAAATAAAAAAGGCCGCTAATTAGCGGCCTTTTGTTTAGCGAGAAGCTTAGGGATTGTCTTCTTCAACAACTTTACGGCGAGGTTTAGATTCAATCGCCTTTAGGTAATCGTGAGTCCAAACTTGGGAGCGGATCTTACGGCGGTTACCACGTTGTACATACTGGTTTTGCTGCTTGGCGTCGATTATGCGCGCTTTGGTGGTGTCAGCAAACTGTAGGTCTAACAGGTCAATCACCCGCTGTTTTAGCTCATCGTTGTAGATTGGCACGCCAACTTCAACACGCTCTTCAATGTTACGGGTCATCCAGTCAAAAGAGGCAATATAAACCTGATCTTCGCCGCTATGATGGAAGTGGAATACTCGCGGATGTTCAAGGAAGCGGTCAACAATACTGATGATTTTTATGTTGTCATTGTTGCCTTCAAGCCCCGGTACTAATGAACACATACCCCGAATAATCATACGGATTTTAACCCCAGCTTTACTGGCCGCATACAAGCGAGTGACTACGCCTTTGTCGACTAAGTTGTTCACTTTTATCGTGATTGCCGCAGGGTTGCCGGCGTTAGCTTGATTGATTTCGTAATCTATTAAGCTAAACAAGCGTCGGCGTGTATCGTTGGGCGATACAATAAGGTGTTGGAACTTAAAACGACGATAGGGCTGTTGGATAAAGCGAAATACGTTTTCCACCTCTTGGCCAATTTCTTGGTTTTTGGTGAACAGCGCAAAGTCGGTGTAAATTTTAGCCGTTTTTTCGTGGAAGTTTCCGGTACCAATATGGCTGTAATACACCCGTTGGTCGTCTTCTTTGCGGGTTACCAATAGTAACTTTGAATGTACTTTTAGCGAAGGAACACCAAAGACAACTTTTACACCAGCATCGGTGAGCATTTGTGCCCAGCCAATGTTGGCTCCCTCATCAAAACGAGCGCGTAGTTCAATAACCACAGTAACTCGTTTGCCGTTGTTAGCGGCATCAATCAACGAGTTCATCAGATGAGACTTTTTCGCCACACGGTAGATATTGATTTTGATGCTTGTGACTTTGGGGTCAAAAGACGCTTGGCGCACAAACTCCGAAATATAACGGAATTTATGATACGGGTAGTAGAGTAGAATATCTCGCGCGCTAATGGCATTAAATACCGTATCAAAGCTGTCGAAGTCTCGGCAGTTCAGAGCAGGCAGCTTAGGGTTTTCTAAGTACTTTCTACCCACATTTGGGAAACCAATAAAGTCTTTAAAGTTATGGTAGCGGCTACCACTTACGCTGTGGTCAAGTTTAGAAATGTGCAGCATTTTACTTAAACGCTTCACCATGCTGTTGGGCATTTCTCTATCGTAAACAAAGCGCACTGGTTCGGCGGTTAAACGCTGCTTAATACCCTCAGACATTTTTTCTAGCAGGCCTTGGTCTACTTCGTCTGTAAGATCGTACTCGGCATCTCGAGTCATTTTGATTGAGTAGGCCGCAACAGAATCGTATTCGTAAAACCCTCGTAACAAATCATCTAAACAGAAGCGGATGATGTTATCCAAAATGATTAAGGTTTTACGGGTTTTTGAGCCATCGGGCGGCAGTACCACAAAACGCGGTAGGCTGTCGGTTGGGATCTCAATCAATAGGTGGCTTTCTTTATCTGCCTTTTTTACTTCTACCGCGAGGTAGGTGTATTCGTCTTTTAAAAAGCGAACCAAGTCGGTACGTTTGGTCAATACGATCGGCGTAATATGACGCAGTACCTTGTCTTTAAAGTATTTTCTTACCCAGTTTTGGTGGTTGTCGCTAAGCTGGTCTTCATTAATTAAGAAGATGTTTCGACGAGCAAGAGTGAGAATGATTTCGCGATAGGTATCGTCAAAATCTTGCTGTAATTCTGCCAGCTTAGCCTGCACGTCATTGAGTAGCTGGATTGAGCCATCATCTTTAGATTTAAGTTCATTAAGGATGATACGGCGCTTTAAGGCGGCAACCCTTACTTTATAAAACTCATCTTGGTTGTTGGAAAAAATACCTAAGAATCGAACGCGTTCGATAATTGGTACTGAATGGTCTTGGGCTTCTTGCAAGACCCGTTGGTTAAACGAAAGCCAACTTAACTCTTTTTCTATATATAGACTGTCGCTCATTGTTCACCTTTAGTTCTTACTTCTTAAAAAGGGATTAGTCTTGTTCAATATCTACCATCAGGTCATCGGCTAGTGACTCTAAAGACTCTTGAATTGCTCCCAGTTGGTCATCGTCGGCGCATGGCACTGTGAGATTAGCGGTAAATATTAGGCCTCCCCAGTTGGGAGCACTGGCAACGTGAGTATTAATCTCGCTTAAGCTTACGCCCAGTGTATTTAGCGCTTGAGTCACCTCTTGCACAATGCCCACACGGTCATTCGCGGTAACGGTTATTGCTACTTGCTGTTGTTCTTCACTATTACTGCTATCGCCCTCAGCAATATTTACCAAAAGATTTTCTTGGTTAAGTAGATCATGGCTAAGTGCGTCGAGGTGCTGTTCATCAACTTCTAAGTGCAATATTCCGGCAAATTGACCAGCAAGTTCGGTTAGGCTGCTGGCTAGCCAGTTACCTTGGTGTTGAACGACTAATGAGGATAATTGATCAACGATACCAGGTCGGTCTTTGCCAATTACACTTACCACGAGTTGTTTCATCTTGTTACTCCATAGCCTAGCGCACAATAGTTTTATGACAGCAAACTATTAGCGATGTTTACGAGGGTTTAAAGTATGCATAGCTTTTAAGTAATTAGGAAGCTACTAAAAGCTGCGCTTGGGTAAAAAGCCAGCCAAGCATGCAATATAATTTCTTTGTAATATTAGGTACATACAAATGTAACATACACTTGTTAATCATAGTTGGTGAGCGTTTTTTATCCCACCCAATTGTGACTTTTTTTTTAGTATTTCACCCTGTAACAATACTGTCATAAAACTGCCATATACTTTCGCCAGACCTATTAAATTGTGAGGGATATATGACGCAGTCAGTGTCATTTAATAGTAGTGCTCAGCGGCTAATTAAGGACCGACTAACCCGCTACAGCGTAAGTGCTGGCGGGATTGTTGTTCTATTAGCACTGATCTTAATTTTCTTCTATTTATTATATGTAGTTGCACCTATCTTCTACGGAGCGAGTTTAGAAAAATCTAAAACGATTCCGTTACAAGATAGCAGTGCCACAGTGGCTATTGGTGTTGAAGAGCAAAACGAAATTGCCTACCGCTTTAATGAAGACGGGCAGTTAAGCTTTTTTAACCTAATCGATAGCCAGCGCGAGTTTCAAGACTATCAAGTTGAAGCAGACATTACTGCGTCAGACCGCACAGTGCCAAACCAAGGTTTGGTGGCTTACGGTACCAGTGATGGCTTGGCTTACATAGTTTCACCTAAATTTGGTATTAGTTACCCTAACGACAAGCGTTTGATTACGCCAAGCATTGCTTACCCGATGGGTGAGCAAGCGCTAGTTATTGACCCACAAGGCCAAGCCATTGAGCAGTTGGCTTTTGAGCGTCAAGAAGAGTCGGCAGTGGTGGCAGCAGTTACCGCCGATGGCCGAGGCTTGTTGGTTCGTTACGAAGCCGAAGAAGACATGTTTAGTGAGTCTTTGGAATGGCTGCCCGAGACGGCCGATATTCCTAGCTTGCCAAGTAACATCGATCAAATTTTGGTAACGCCAGACTTACGCCGTTTATACATTCGTAACGGCAATCAGCTGGCTAACTACAATATCTCCGATATTGATAATGTGCGCTTAAATTCAGTGGACTTTATTAATAGCACCGACAGCAATGTCACTGATATTGCCTTACTAACCGGTGCAAGTTCATTAATTGTTGCAAACGACAATGGCAAAGTAAGCCAGTGGTTTGATGTTGCAAAAGATGGGGTACGTAAGCTTACGCAAATTCGTGAATTTGATGCAGGCGCTAAAGTAAACGAAATTGGCGTTGAGTACTTCCGTAAGGGCTTTGCTGTAAGTGGGGAAGATGGCTCTATTACCTTATTCCACACAACCGGCGGTGGCCGTTTAGTTCGTGAAATGACCGATGCTAAAGCCTTTAGTTTAGCTTTCTCTCCGCGAGCCAGTGGTCTACTCACTGAGACCGAAAACGGTCTTGAGTTTTATCACGTAGATAACGAGCACCCAGAAGTAACGTGGCGCGCCTTGTGGAGCAAAATTTGGTACGAAGGTTACCCTGAGCCGCAATATGTATGGCAGTCAACCTCAGCCAGTGATGACTTTGAGCCTAAGCTCAGCTTAGTGCCAATTTCTTTTGGTACCATTAAAGCCGCTTTTTACGCGATGTTGTTTGCAGCGCCTATTGCTTTAGCTGGGGCTATCTACACTGCTTACTTTATGTCAGCGCCACTGCGCAAAGTGGTTAAGCCTACCGTAGAAATTATGGAAGCTTTACCCACGGTAATTTTGGGCTTTTTGGCGGGTTTATGGTTAGCGCCATTAATTGAAGACAACTTACCTGGCGTAATTGCCATTATGTTGTTGCTACCGGTAGGCTTTTTGCTCACTGCTTTTGCTTGGTCAAAAATGCCGAAGAAAGTACGCCAGTTGCTGCCAGAAGGTTGGGATGCAATCGTACTTATTCCAGTAGTGTTGTTTATTGGCTGGGGCTGTATCCAAATTAGCCCTGCACTTGAGCAATGGATGTTCGACGGCGATGCACGTTTATACCTAACCAACGAGCTAGGCATTAACTTCGACCAACGTAACTCTATGGTGGTGGGTTTAGCCATGGGCTTTGCGGTTATTCCTACGATTTTCTCTATTGCAGAAGACGCGATTTTCTCGGTGCCAAAGCATTTGAGTAATGGCTCTTTAGCATTGGGGGCCACGCCTTGGCAAACCCTTACTAAAGTGGTGATTTTAACTGCTAGCCCGGGTATTTTCTCGGCAGTAATGATGGGCCTTGGTCGCGCAGTGGGTGAAACCATGATTGTACTTATGGCTACCGGTAATACGCCAGTAATGGATTGGAGTATCTTCCAAGGCATGCGTACTTTGTCGGCAAACATTGCGGTAGAGATGCCAGAGTCAGAAGTGGGAAGCTCACATTACCGAGTGCTGTTCTTAGCGGCCTTTGTATTGTTTGTATTTACCTTTGCATTTAACACCATTGCTGAATTTGTGCGCCAACGTCTGCGCGACAAATACAGCTCGCTGTAAATAGGGATATGGGAACTAACCGATGAATAAGTGGTTTAAATCAGGTAACCCGTGGATATGGATGACAGCGGGTGCGGTAAGCATAAGCTTAGTAGCAGTGATTGGGTTGCTACTATTAATTGCCACACGCGGTCTGGTCTATTTCTGGCCAAGTCCTGTACTTGAAATGGAAGTCAAACAGTTTGGTGAAACTCAAACTGTGATTGGCGAGTTGTATGACACCGAGCTTGTGCCTATTGAGCGCTTAAAAGCCTCTGGTGCAAATTTAGAAGGCTTAGATGGCGACTTTGTAGAGCGCTTTTTGATTAAGACTGGTAACCGTGAATACGTAAACTTGGATTTTCGTTGGTTAACCGAGAATGAAATCTTATCGAAAAAGCAGCCTGAAGGCATTGCAGTAGTTGAGCGTCGCACCAACGGTAACTTTTACGGTTACGTTGAAGGTATCGTTAAAGGTGACACCACCATTAATGCTGCTGATGATGCTGACCACGAAAAGCTGTTTGAGTTGTTAGAACGCTCTAATGGCATTATTGATCAAGCCGACTCGCTGCAGCGTCATGATATTGGTGGCATAAACTACAGCCTAGAGCGTTTACGTTTAAAGCAGCGCAAGTATGAGCTGGCTGATGAGCTAACGCCTGAACGCTTAGCTGGTATTGAAGCCGACGCCGAGCAATTGCACCAAGACTACTTGGTACTTGAGAAGCAACTATTTGCTTACCGTGATGAAGCACGCCGTGACCAACTGATTATCCGTGATATGCGCGGTGAGTTGGTGACAATTCCAATGGATAATGTATTGGATGTGTTCTTCCCAAATGAGATGAACTGGTTCCAAAAACTAGCACATTGGGGGCATCAAGCGGTTAAATTTATTGTGTCTGAGCCACGTGAAGCTAATACCGAGGGCGGGGTATTCCCAGCTATCTTTGGTACGGTATTCATGGTGATGTTGATGGCCGTTATTGTTACGCCTTTAGGGGTTGTAGCCGCGATTTACTTGCACGAATATGCCGGCAATAACAGCTTTACCCGTTTAATTCGCATTGCGGTAATCAACCTGGCAGGTGTTCCATCCATTGTTTATGGTGTATTTGGCTTAGGTTTCTTTGTTTATATGCTAGGTGGCAGTATTGATTCCTTGTTCTATCAAGAGTCACTACCTACGCCGACCTTTGGCTCACCTGGTGTAATTTGGGCAGCCCTAACCTTGGCGATTCTTACCTTACCTGTGGTGATTGTATCTACCGAAGAAGGTTTGTCGCGTATTCCTAGTGCGGTGCGTCAAGGCTCTCTAGCTTTAGGTGCTACCAAAGCAGAAACGCTGTGGCGTATTGTTATTCCTATGGCGAGCCCGGCGATTATGACTGGCCTTATTTTGGCGGTAGCCCGTGCAGCCGGTGAAGTAGCACCATTGATGTTAGTCGGTGTAGTGAAACTAGCACCAACATTACCGCTTGATGGCAACTTCCCGTTCATTCACCTAGAGCGCAAGTTCATGCACTTAGGCTTCCACATTTATGATGTGGGTTTCCAAAGCCCGAACGTAGAAGCAGCTCGACCTTTGGTGTACGCCACGGCATTTTTATTGGTAACGGTTATTATTGGCTTAAACTTAGCAGCCATCCAAATCCGTAACCGTTTACGCGAAAAGTTTAAAACGTTAGACCAATAAGCTAACGGCAATTTGTAGGAAAAAAAATGATTTCTTTGAATACAGAAAATAGTCGAGATACTAAATTAGATTTGGCTAACTTAACTGCAGAGCAAACTGCATTGGAAGTAAAGAACTTGGATCTTTACTACGGCAACAAACAAGCTTTGTTCGATGTGTCGATGAAGATCCCCAAGGGCCAAGTTACCGCCTTTATTGGCCCATCGGGCTGCGGTAAATCAACCTTACTGCGCTGTATTAACCGTATGAATGACTTGGTTGATATTTGTAAGATTAGCGGAGAGATCTTGCTACACGGACAAAACATTTACGATAAAAGCGTAGACGTAGCCGCGCTACGTCGTAACGTTGGTATGGTGTTTCAGCGTCCAAACCCATTCCCAAAGTCTATTTATGAGAATGTAGTATATGGTTTACGCCTGCAAGGTATTAAAGATCGTCGCGTATTAGATGAAGCAGTAGAACGCTCACTACGTGGTGCAGCCTTATGGGAAGAGGTAAAAGACCGCTTACACGAGAATGCTTTTGGTTTATCTGGTGGTCAGCAACAGCGTTTGGTAATTGCTCGCGCCATTGCGATTGAGCCTGAAGTGCTATTATTGGATGAACCTACATCAGCACTTGACCCAATTTCTACATTGACGATTGAAGAGTTGATTAACGACCTTAAGAGTCGTTACACCGTGGTGATTGTAACTCACAACATGCAACAAGCTGCGCGAGTATCAGACCAAACAGCCTTTATGTATATGGGCGACATGGTGGAATATGCTGATACCAATACCTTGTTTACAACACCAGCGAAGAAGCAAACCGAAGATTACATTACAGGCCGTTACGGTTAACCCAACCGTCGCTGAGGAAAAGATATGGATAAGTTAAACATGAACAAACACATATCTGGTCAGTTTAATGCTGAACTGGATCATGTGCGCAACCAAATTATGGCAATGGGTGGCTTAGTTGAACAACAACTGATCGACGCCCTTAGCCTGTTAAGCCGACCTGACGCAGAGTTAGTGAGCAAGGTGATTAGTACCGACAGCAAAGTAAACTCTTTTGAAGTTGCTATTGATGAAGAGTGCACTCGCATTATTGCTAAGCGCCAACCTGCAGCTAGTGACTTACGTATTGTAATGGCGATTATTAAAACCATTGCTGATTTAGAGCGTATTGGTGATGCAGCAGAAAGCATTGCCCGTATGGTTGAGCGAAACATGGATAAACCGCTTAAGGCGTCTCTAAGTAGCTTAGAGCACTTGGGCCAGCACACCGCCAAAATGCTGCATGACGTGTTAGATGGTTTCGCACGTATGGATGTAGAAATGGCGTGGAGTGTTCACCAAGAAGATAAAAAGGTGGATAAAGAATACGAGCGCCTTATTCGTGAGTTGATGACTTATATGATGGAAGACCCTCGTTCTATTCCTCAAGTGCTAGATGCCTTAAACGCGGCACGTGCTATTGAGCGAGTAGGCGACCGTTGTCAAAACATTGCTGAGTACATTATCTACTTCGTAAGAGGTAAAGATATTCGCCATTTAGCCGGAGATGAAGTGGAAAAGCTGCTTTAAGGCTAAGGTTTAAGTGATAAAAAAGCTGGCGATTGGCCAGCTTTTTTAGTTTTTAGAGAAAAATATTTAAATTTTTTTCATTTCTCTGGTCTGATCTCTTCAAAAATCCATTTCTGTTTAATAACAACTTTTCCCGCTTATGTATCATTAGTTACTTAGTTGGTGAAAACAACACCGTTAATATAATTTTAAACTGTTGTTTAAAACAGCCTGTAAGTGCTTATTAAATATAATGTAACTTTCGTCTAATTGTCCTTCTATGAGACCTAGCTAATCAATTTACCTTTACGTAAACGTTAATTTATTTCGGGGTTTTGGGTTACTCGCTCGTCAACTTGTATTTATATTACGTAATTAAATTTCTTTTTTCGACAAAGGTAGTAAACGAAAGGTTGACTATATGTTAATAAAATAGAGTTAATACTTTAAATAAAGCTTTGCTTTTGTTTTTCTCGGTGTTATAAAAAACAGGGTCTTGGGGAGGTTTTTAAACGGTTGTTTAATTGTTTTTCCGGTTTAAGACAAGGTTTGGTGTTTATCATTGAGGCTGTTTTATTTTTGTAACTGTAATTACAGCTACGTAAAAGCTACATGTTTGGGTCGCAATTTACGTTAGATACAGTGGCAATTTACAAACAGGTGAACACTTAGCTAAATAAAGCCGACCAGGTTAATAAGCAGTGGCCAACGAGCTTAATAACAAGGCTAGACAAGGAGCAAAAGCCACAGTCAAAAGCAACAATAATGCTGATACGGCGCTCCAAACTTAGCTCGGTACTTTTAGACAAAAAAAGCAAAAGTTAAAAGTATCGAGTTGTATTTTCCAAGCCTGTGTTGCTTGGCATTAATTAAAGAGTAACCGCACAAATAGCGGTACCAAAAAACTACGTGAATGAGTGATACAAGCTACTTGTATCGAGGAATAGAGTCTAAGAGGGATTGAACATGACATTAACAAGAGAACAGCAAATTCAAGCATTAGAAAAAGACTGGGCAGAGAACCCTCGCTGGAAAGGCGTTAAGCGTCCTTATACTGCTGAAGAAGTAGTGAAACTGCGTGGTTCTATTATCCCTGAAAACACCATTGCTCGACGTGGCGCCGAGAAGCTATGGACCTTAGTAAACGGCCAAGCTAAAAAAGGTTATGTTAACTGTTTAGGCGCTTTAACCGGTGGCCAAGCCGTTCAACAAGCTAAAGCGGGCATCGAAGCTATCTACTTATCAGGTTGGCAGGTTGCCGCCGATAATAACTCTGCCTCTAGTATGTACCCTGATCAATCGCTATACCCTGTAGATTCCGTGCCTAAAGTGGTTGAGCGTATTAACAACTCTTTCCAACGTGCCGACCAAATTCAATGGGCCAATGGTCTGTCTCCTGCAAATGGTGGCTTAGATTACTTCTTACCAATTGTTGCCGACGCAGAAGCGGGTTTTGGCGGGGTGCTAAACGCCTTTGAATTAATGAAGAACATGATCAAAGCGGGTGCTGCTGGTGTTCACTTTGAAGATCAACTTGCTTCAGTTAAAAAATGTGGCCACATGGGCGGAAAAGTATTGGTTCCAACCCAAGAAGCGGTGCAAAAACTGGTTGCAGCACGCTTTGCGGCTGACGTTGCCGGTGTTCCTACTTTGGTGATTGCTCGTACAGATGCTAACGCTGCAGACTTGCTAACCTCAGATGTAGACCCTTACGATGCCGAATTCGTAGAAGGCGAACGCACAGCTGAAGGCTTCTACAAAGTACGTGCGGGTATCGACCAAGCGATTAGCCGAGGCCTAGCTTATGCAGAGTACGCCGATTTAATCTGGTGTGAAACGGCAACACCTTGCTTGGAAGAGGCTCGCAAATTTGCCGAAGCTATTCATGCTAAGCACCCAGGTCAGCTGTTAGCTTACAACTGTTCACCATCATTTAACTGGCGTAAGAATCTAGATGATGAAACCATTGCTAAGTTCCAGCAAGAGCTTAGCGACATGGGTTATAAGTACCAGTTCATCACCTTAGCCGGTATTCATAACATGTGGTACAACATGTTTGATCTTGCCCATAACTATGCGCAGGGCGAGGGCATGAAGCACTACGTTAACATGGTTCAAGAGAAAGAGTTCCAAGCTGCTGACCGAGGCTACACTTTCGTTGCTCACCAACAAGAAGTAGGCACGGGCTACTTTGACCAAGTAACCAACGTGATTCAAGGTGGTCAATCTTCAGTAACCGCGTTAACGGGTTCTACCGAAGAAGAGCAATTTAGCTAAGGTTTACTATTTAGACACTAATAATAAAAACGCTATGTAACACCTATTTGAGCAGCCTAAGGGCTGCTCTTTTTCTACTTAACCTGAACTCGGGATAAGGAAGTGACGATAACTCTGCTAGCCAGTACTTAATCTAGCTTCATGTTTCTTGCGAGATAGTTTTACTTAGTTCAAGACGAAGCTGCGCGCCAATAGCTGGTCTATTGCAAGTAGCTTCAACACCGAAATAAGTAAAAATAGCCGCTAGATACCAGTTTATTATCCCGAGCTCGGGTTACTTATTTCGGCTGATAGTTGTTCACAAATTCTTGAGCGTGTAGAAGCACCTTGGGGTAAAGCGCTAAAAATGCTGCATCAAGTTCTGCAGAGTGACAAAGAATATCCTCGTACAGCAGCTCTAGCTTGGCCGGGCGGCGCAGTCGCCGACTAATAGCGCGTAAGGTGCCAGCAACACTGTCTTGATGCTGGTATTGTTCCAACCAATCATATTCACGCATATGGCTGGCGGTATGTTTGGCTTTGTCTGTTAGTGGAAAGTGCTCAAGTTCTTCATAACACTGGCTTATAAACTCAGAGCGCGAGTTGGTAGAGAATTGTTGCCAGTGCAAACTCAGCAAATAGTCGAAATACACGTCTAGAGCTATACCTGAGTAGCGCCTTAAACTGGCTTGAAAACAGTGAGCTAAACCCAGTTGATTGACTTGCTGATCGGTAAAGCTATCTATTTTACGGTGTAGCTTTACGCCAAGTTGCACCTCGCTGTGGTAACTCTGCCAGTTTTGTCCTTTTACAAAGTCGCCCAGAAAAGCGCCCACAATAGACGTGTTAGTATGCTGTGCAATCTGAAAGTGAGCTAAATAGTTCATTCACTAAGCATATATTAGGCAGCGGCACTTAGGCAGCTTTAGCTACATTAAATCCAGTTGCTGCATGTATTGCTTAAAACCTTCGATCCAGAAGTCACTATGTTCATAAAATAGCGCGTGGCCGTTTGCTGATGAGCCCAGAGAATAAAACTGAAAATCGATCTGCCCGCCGGCTTCCGCAAAAGCTTGAGCATAGCTTTCAATTTCACTATCTGAGTAATAAGGATCGTTTCGGCCATACATAAATAGGTGTGGCAAGGGGTTGTTGTTAGCAGCCTGGCTAAACAGGCCTTGATTACTGGCAAGTGGGGTTTTGATTTGGCATTGGCCACCCATCCAACCGCCGGAAAAATTAACTACGCCTTTAAACTTCTGAGGGTGTTTAGCTGCGTAAACTACCGACAACAATCCTCCTCGGGAATGCCCACTAATGACAATTTTTTCTTGGTCTAGCCAAGTTTGTTGCTGCAGGTATTGCATGGTGGCATCTAGGCTTTGGGACGCGTAGTTAATACCGGATTCAACGCTGTTTACACTGCAATTGTAAGATTCTTTATAACGGCCTTGTGATGCGCCTCTGCCTCGTCGCATTGGTATTAGCAAAGCAATGTTGCGCTTGTTTAAGTAAGCGCCAAATCCCCATGGCTTAATGGTTAGCGTGTCGGCCACGACGCCGGGTCCAGTAGAACCATGGTTAAAGATGACCAGTGGAAAAGGGCCTTCTCCTGCAGGTTTATATAAGGTTGCTTCTAATTGTATTTGCTTATTCCACAGCAGACCTTGCTCGGTCATTGGTATGTTTATGGTTTCTCCCTGATCGAAAGCTTGGGCGGTAGTTGCTAGCAAGGTGAGTAACAGCGGTGCAAGGCGAAACATCATAGCTTTAAAATCCTTAACAAGCTTGATTAGAGAGAGTAGTAGCAATCAATAGCTTACCACTGCTGCTGTGGGCTTGGTTTGGCTTTTGTTAAAAAAGTGAAGGTAATTGAAATTGACTGTGGGAAGAACTGCAGACAAAAAAAATCCAGCTCAAGGCTGGACAAAAAAACATAAGGAATGACTAATACGTGCTATCGCTAAGAGCACAATAGCAGGGGCGATTAGTGGCCCCATAAATCGACAAATTCAGTATCGGCTGAATGCGACGCCATAGGATGAGAGCGCCAAGCAATTTATGGATTAATCTTAGCGTGACAAAGCTCACAAAACAACCTGTTTTTGTAATTTTTTTACTAAAATATACAGGTTTTTTCTAATTTACTTAGCTGTGTGTCACGCTAATGCTGAAATACTGTTGTAATATTACCTTATGCGTCAGGGCTTAAAGGCTCTTGTTCTGCCAGCATTTCTAGCAATGATATTGCAACACCTACAAAGTCGGTATCGGTAATTATTCCGATCAGCTTCTTACCTTCTACTACTGGCAGGCAGCCAATGCGATGCCGTTCGATGTGCTTAGCGGCTTGCCCAACTCCTGCCGCTGCATCTACGGTATGCAACTTGGTCAACATAATGTGTTTGAGCATTATTTGTTGTTCATGTGCGCGGCGCTGAGCTTCGGAAGTTTTGCTAAGGTTTGATTCTTGTGCGGCTAGTAAGGTTCGCTCACTCACCAAACCAATAAGGTGTTGCTGACTATCCACTATAGGGAGATGGCGAATTTTGTGTTCGTTACACAGGCTAATCGCTTCTTCAAGCGTGGTCTGCTCAAAAGCAGTATGCGGGTTGGTGGTCATGATGTCGGCTACTTTAATCATAACGATACCTCTTGTTGTTTTCTCTCCTTTAAATTTAGTGTGTTAGCCAGAAAAGAGCTTGATGGAAATCAAGCTAATTAACGGCTTTGTAAACGGTTTATTAAAGTTGTTGTCTAGCTAGAAAAACTAACAAAAAATCGCTGTATTTTTTGCAAAATAAGCGATCTTCTGCTGCAAGTGTTACTTGTTACATGCTAGATATACTGAGAGTGATAGTGCTATTTCAAATTGTGTGGGTTATTGCTAAAAAAGTGTTTGAAATAAACGGTTTGCATAGTCGTCTGTCATGCCCGCGATGTAGTCTGCAATCACCCTGGCTTGGCTTTCGTTGTCTTCACCTGCTTGCAACCAACGGCTGCGAGTATTGATGGGCAGTAAACGCTCTGGATCGCTGGCAAAAGCTTGAAATAACTCCATAACCACTTGCTGGCCTTTAAAGCGAACCATTTCTATCTCAGGTGTTTGAATCACATAGTGCAATACAAAACGTTTTAATACATCTAGCGCTTGCGCCATGGGAGGATCCATTTTAGCCTGATAGTCCAGCTGAGGTTCCTCAAATTTTGTTTGCGCTTGTAAGCTTATAGCGGTGATAAAGCCGTTCACAAGGCTGCCAATAGCATCTTTTTGATCGTAGTGATGTCGGCTAAATAACTTCACCGACAGCCCGCCTATTTCATCTGCTAGCCAGCAATCTTTTATGTCGGCAATGGCTGAGGCTACCTGTTCTTGCCAGTCGTGTCGGCTAACTATGCCCATCACTATAGCGTCTTCTAAATCATGCACCCCATAAGCAATGTCATCAGCTAGCTCCATTATCGAGCAATCTAGGGATTTGTAGTTACTTTTACGGTGATGCGCATCGCCTAGGCTGCGGCTACCAACAAAGGTGGTTCTGTCGGCTTGGCTTAAGCTTTCAAGCACCCAGTTGTAGAGGTGCTTGTCGTCATCATAGATACCTTTAGCTGGCGCCCAGTCCGCCACTTTTAATTGACGAAAGCTCTTAGCTACTGGTGGTAGCGGGTTTCTTTGCAATTGGCTGAGCAGGCAGGGGTACTTCATTATGCCTAACAGAGTTCGCCGAGTAAGGTTCATGCCATTTGCGCGAGTATACGGTTCAAGCTTGGTGAGAATACGAAAAGTTTGTGCGTTGCCCTCAAAACCGCCGTCGTCACGCATCATGTAGTTGAGCGCCACCTCGCCGCCGTGGCCAAAGGGCGGATGACCAATGTCGTGAGCTAAGCAAAGGCTCTCGATAAGATTAAGCTCGGGCAATACGCAATTTTGTGGCTGATTGTTAGCGCTAATATGGCCAACAATACCAGTACCAATTTGCGCCACTTCAAGTGAGTGGGTGAGGCGAGTACGGTAGAAATCGTTGTTGCCTATGCTGAGGACTTGGGTTTTGTTTTGCAGGCGACGAAAGGCTGCGGAATGCAAAATTCGCGCTCTGTCTCGCTGCCATACGCTGCGATGATCGTTACGTCGTTGGTTTTGCTCTTCGGCGTATCTTGCTGTTCCAGCTTGTTGGCTTAGTTCACTCATTGCGCGCTCCCAAATTGCTTAATACCAATCGTACTAAGTAACTGTTTATTCTATCTGGTTAAAATGCTCGATAACTGCGTTAGAATTTTTGATTGTAGAATAACTACTTATCGAAAAACTCTGCCTTATTCTCGAGTATTTTTCCTGCGTTATTTCTGAACACTTACTTAATGTGATTGGTACAAGCTCTACACTACAACAGATTTTCTAAAAATAACATGACCTTAAGCTAATGCATCTGGCTGAATTAAACACAATAAAAAGGGTGCTTAACGCACCCTTATTGAGTTTGGAAATGAGTTGCCATTAGTCGGCTTGGCGATAACCATCTAAGAAAGTGGCGATGCGGCCAATCGCTTCACGTAATTCTTCTTCGCGAGGCAAAAATACAATGCGGAAGTGATCTGGCTTGGTCCAGTTGAAACCAGTACCTTGCACCACCAAAATTTTCTCTTGCTGCAGTAAATCTAAGGCGAACTGTTGGTCGTCTTTAATGTTGAATTTTTTCACATCAAGTTTAGGGAACAAGTACATTGCGCCCTGCGGTTTTACACAACTTACACCGGGAATATCATTGAGTAATTGCCAGGCTAGGTTGCGCTGCTCATACAAGCGACCGCCTGGTACGATTAACTCATTAATACTTTGGTAACCACCTAAGGCGGTTTGAATGGCATGCTGAACTGGCACATTGGCACACAAGCGCATTGAGGCCAACATGTCTAAACCATCTATGTAATCTTTAGCGCGATGTTTAGGGCCGCTCACCAGCATCCAACCCGAGCGGAAGCCACAGACTCGATAAGCCTTAGATAAACCGTTAAAGGTGAGGGTTAATACGTCGTCTGACAAAGTAGATAAAGGTACGTGCAGGGCTTCATCATAAATGACTTTTGAATAGATCTCGTCGGCAAATAAAATCAGATTATGCTGACGCGCTAACTCCACTAACTCTAGCAGCAACTCTTTACTATAAACTGCGCCAGTAGGGTTGTTAGGGTTAATTACCACTAAGCCTTTGGTGCGAGGAGTAATTTTGCTGCGAATGTCTTCAATGTCTGGGAACCAGCCTGCTTGTTCATCACATTCGTAATGTACTGGGTTACCGCCAGATAGTGTTACAGCGGCTGTCCACAATGGGTAGTCGGGAGCTGGCACTAACATTTCATCGCCATTATTAAGTAGCGCTTGCATGGCCATTACGATTAGCTCACTCACACCGTTACCTAAATAGATATCTTCTAGGGTAGTAGTGCGTAAGCCTTGCAATTGATAATGATGCATCACCGCTTTGCGGGCAGAGAATAAACCTTTTGAGTCACAGTAGCCTTGGGCGGTAGGTAGGTTGTGAATAACATCTACCAGAATTTCTTCAGGGGCTTCAAAATTAAATTCGGCAGTGTTGCCAATATTTAATTTGATAACACGGTGGCCGTCTTCTTCGAGGCGTTTTGCTTGTTTCAGCACTGGACCACGGATGTCGTAACATACGTTGTCTAGCTTATGTGACTTCTCTATTTGATACATGATGATTATGGGTCCCTTTACAATAAACGTATTAACTTATTTTTTGCGGTAGCATGCAAGTGTTTAGGCAAGCTAATTGCGCTTTTTCAGGATTTTTTATTATGAAAGCGCAGAACCGCGTTAGATGGTGATAAACTGACGGCGCAACATAATTGACTACTGCGAGACTATGTTAGAACTCAAACACTTAAAAACCTTACAAGCCTTAAGAGAAACCGGCTCTTTGGTGGTAGCTGCGCAGCGTTTATGCTTAACCCAATCGGCTCTTTCACATCAGCTCAAAGAGTTAGAATCGCGCATTGGGGCGAAGCTGTTTGTGCGTAAAACCAAGCCTTTGCGTTTTACTATGGCAGGCTTACGGGTGTTAGAGTTAGCAGATAGTGTGCTAGAGCAAGTTCAACATACCGAGCGTGAACTGGCCCGTTTAGTTGGTGGGCAAGCGGGGCGTTTGCACCTAGCCATTGAGTGTCATAGTTGCTTTAACTGGTTGATGCCTGCTATCGATAATTACCGAGGTTTGTGGCCAGATGTTGAGTTAGATTTCAGCAGCGGGTTTAGTTTTGAACCTTTACCTGAACTTGCCCAAGGTCAGTTAGATTTAGTTATTACTTCAGACCCTCAGCCTAGTGAAGGTATTGTATTTTCTCCACTGTTCTCTTATCAGCCGACCCTAGCTTTAAGCCCTAGTCATCCTTTGGTAGACAAGCCGGTAATAGAGGCAGAAGATTTTGCCAATCAAGTGCTCATTTCTTACCCAGTAGATACCCATCGTTTAGATCTGTTTAATCTGTTTTTAGACCCAGCCGGCGTTGAACCCTTAGCGGTACGTAAAGTGGATATGACGATTATGATGATGCAGCTGGTAGCCAGTGGCCGCGGGGTCGCTGTATTGCCAAATTGGGCATTAACTGAATATGTAAACAAAGGCTACATTGTGACGCGTGAGCTAGGGGATGGGAAACTGTGGCAAAACTTGTATGCGGCGCGCCATGAAAGTCATCAAGACAGCGCCTATATCGAAGCGTTTTTAGATATAGCCCGGGAGCACTGTTTTAGTCATCTCGATGGTATTAAAGCTATCGGTGATAAATAACCAACAGCTAAATAGGATCTACAGCGATTAGTTGGTTATCAAACATGTTTTTGATTAAGCCAACAAACTCATCAATGAATTGCTGTTGTTGCTGGGTGGGGCTAGACATCCACACTCCTGAGAGAACTTGTTCTAAGTCGTTAACGATTGCGTCAATCTCGCGAATCACAGTAAAGCGATGTTCACTGTCTAAATGCTCATGTTGACGACAAACCAACATCACGCTTTCTGATAGTTGCTCAGAGACATAGTCGCAAATAGTTAAGGGATTTTGCTGAGCTTGCGTATGCTCAAACAGCGCTAAGTTATCTGTTAAAAATCCAATTAACTGAATGTAACCTTCACTATCAGTTACCATCGTGCATGTATCCTCTCTCAAAAGTATTAGCCCTAGTGTATAACGAATATGCTCGAATACAACATGCGCTAAGACACATTTGTTAACACTTATAGGGTTTGGGTTAGCTCTGCTGAGTGAATGTAAGCCTGCAAGCAGTTACTTGGCAAATATAAGCGTGGATTGGCACGGCGTAAGTCGCGCAAATGATATTCCAATAAGCGTTTATCTATTGGTGTATTGCTTTCGGTTTGTTGTAACCACTGTACCAAGCTTTGAGTATTTTGTTGGAAGCCCTGTTCTAAGCCAGCTATTTGTTGTTTGGTTTTAAGCATTTCTTCAACATTAAGCGGCGAGCGTTGCACCATATTTATCAGATAAGGCGTAAGTATACTCGCTTGCTTCATGTAGCTATCGTTAACTGGTACCGGTGATAACCTTAAGTTTTGTTGGCGCTCCAACTGGCCGCAAATATGGTTGGCTTTAAGCAACGCCACAGTTTGCTGAATAATTTGGTTGGTATCAAAACCTTCGCCATACATCTCATGAATGCCAGTGGCTAAATCGTGCTTAGCTAAACGTACTTTGTGAAAGGTGAGCTGCTCGCGGGTAAATAACCTAACTCGGCTAGGTGCTGCTGGTCGCGGCACAATAATCGCAATTTGATTACGTTTTTGTTCAAAGTACAAATTGGCTATCGCATGTTGTTGCTCACTAATGCTGATGAGCTGGCCGCTAATTTGGCAGCCCACAGATTTAGGGACATCTCCTAAATGGCTGGCACTTACGTATTGATGCGGGTAGTCGGGTAGTGCTTGAATTTGTCCTAGTTGGCGCTGCATAAAGTGAGTTGCGATAGCTGCGCGACATATCGCGTTTTCACCAATCGCAGGCGGATTCAATACCTTCCAGCCAATCAACACAGCGGTAAGCAGCAACAAGCTGCTACTAATTGCTATTAAGGGTTGACGCCGAATGATCATGTTGGCCTCACAAGACAAAGAAAAACACAGATAGTTAAGTTATCTGTTACTTGCCGAAAAACTAAAGAGATTATTGAAAGTATAGTCCATACATCGCGTAGTTAAGGAGCAATGTAAGGACTACTTTTAGGCGATTTGGCGCTTGAACGGAGGTTGTTCAGCCAACTCAACAGTGCCTTTGGGCTTGCTGCAACAGCTAAGAATTTGCCCTTTAGGAATGTTAGCTAAAGGCGTGTGGCTATATTCCACTTCGCCTTTTACTAGGGTGGTTCTGCAGGCGCCGCATACACCCTCGCGGCAATGATACTCCGGCGTAAAGCCAGCTTGCTCATACGCTTCTAAGATGCTTTTATGGTGGCTATCAACCACCACTTCTATTCCGCCTGCAATAACGCGGCCTTCTTTTTGAGACATTACAGCTCAAAGTCCTCGAAATCATCGATATCAATACTAGAGTCAATTTGCCCTACTAAGTAAGAGCTGATCTCCGCTTCTTGTGGTGCCACTTGTACGTTGTCTGATACCAACCAAGAGTTAATCCAAGGGATAGGATTGCTGCGATCTTCAAAGCAAGGTAACAAACCAACTGCTTGCATGCGGGTATTGGTAATGTATTCAACGTATTGGCAAAGAATGTCTTCATTTAACCCAATCATCGAACCATCTTTGAAGAGGTATTTTGCCCATTCTTTTTCTTGCTCTGCGGCATCGGTAAACATGCGCCATGCGTCTACTTCACACTCGGCAGCAATTTCAGCCATTTCTGGATCGTCTTTGCCTTCGCGCATTAGGTTAATCATGTGCTGAGTACCGGTTAAATGCAGCGCTTCATCACGGGCAATTAGCTTAATGATTTTGGCGTTACCTTCCATTAACTCGCGCTCTGCAAAGGCAAATGAACAGGCAAAGCTTACGTAGAAACGAATCGCTTCAAGCACGTTTACCGACATTAAGCAAAGATATAGTTTTTTCTTAAGCTCTCGCACAGTGATGTTATGAACAACACCATCAACCTCATGCTCTCCTTCACCATGCAGGTGGTAAATAGAGGTGGCTTGAATCAGATCGTCGTAGTAGCTGGCAATGTCGTTAGCGCGCTTGATGATCTCTTCATTTTCCATGATGTCATCAAATACTTCACCAGGATTGCCCATTACATTACGAATAATGTGGGTGTATGAGCGAGAGTGAATGGTTTCACTAAAGGCCCAAGTTTCAATCCAGGTTTCTAACTCTGGCAAACTAACTAGTGGTAACAACGCCACGTTAGGCGAGCGGCCTTGAATACTATCAAGCAGTGTTTGGTACTTTAGGTTACTAATAAAAATATGCTGTTCGTGAGCCGGCAGTTTGTTGTAGTCAATACGGTCACGGCTTACGTCTACTTCCTCAGGTCGCCAGAAGAAAGACAGTTGTTTTTCGATTAGTTTTTCAAAAATCTCATGACGCTGTTGGTCATAACGGGCCACGTTTACAGGCTGACCAAAGAACATTGGTTCTTTGGTAGCATCGTTGGCATTTTGAGTAAAAATTGAGTAGCTCATCTACATTTTCCCTAAAAATTTCTTAATGCGCTTTAGCGCGTAAACTTGGCTTAAATCTTACATGCTCCGCCAGCGCAATCATCATCTTCTGGCTCTGGCTTCAGGTCGTCTTGTTGGTCGCTAGCACCGTCGCGGGTGTTATGGTAGTACAGCGTTTTAACCCCATATTTGTAGGCGGTTAGCAAGTCGGCAATCAATGCTTTCATTGGAACGCGGTTACCTTCATAACGGCTTGGGTCGTAGTTAGTGTTGGCCGAGATACTTTGGTCAACAAACTTCTGCATTAGGCCAACTAGCTGCAAGTAACCTTCGTTGCTAGGAATGTCCCACAGTAATTCGTAGTTGTCTTTAAGTGCTTCAAACTCTGGCACAACTTGTTTCAAAATACCGTCTTTACTGGCTTTAACGCTAATAAAACCGCGAGGTGGCTCAATACCGTTAGTTGCATTTGAAATCTGGCTAGAAGTCTCTGACGGCATTAAGGCAGAAAGCGTTGAGTTACGTAAACCGTGAGTCACAATCTCTTCACGCAGCTCTTCCCAGTCGTAATGCAAAGGTTCATCGCTAAGCTTGTCTAACGACTGTTTATAAGTATCGATAGGCAATACACCTTTCGAGTAGGTCGTCTCGTTAAACATTGGGCAAGCGCCTTGCTCTTTGGCTAAGCGCATAGAGGCTTTAAGCAACCAGTATTGAATTGCTTCAAAGGTGCGGTGTGTGAGGTTGTTGGCACTGCCATCGCTGTACTTAGTGCCATTTTTAGCTAGGTAGTAGGCGTAGTTGATAACACCTATTCCTAAGGTACGACGGCCATCCGAGCCTTTCTTAGCGGCTTTGATTGGGTAATCTTGATAATCTAGCAGGCTATCTAGAGCCCGAACAGCAAGGTCAGACAGCTCTTCTAACTCATTTAAGTCTTCAATAGCGCCTAAGTTAAAGGCTGAAAGCGTACAAAGGGCAATTTCGCCATTTTCATCATGTACGTGTTGTAGCGGCTTAGTTGGTAAGGCAATCTCTAAACATAGGTTAGATTGGCGAACCGGTGCTTGTGCTGGGTCAAATGGGCTGTGAGTATTACAGTGGTCTACGTTTTGAATGTAGATACGACCCGTTGAGGCGCGCTCTTGCATTAGCAACGAGAATAGGTCAACAGCTTTAATTTGCTCTTTACGGATGCTTGGGTCTTGCTCGTATTTCACATACAAGCTTTCAAACTTATCCTGGTCTTCAAAGAAGGCATCGTAAAGCCCAGGAGCATCACTTGGCGAGAATAGGGTGATGTTTTCACCTTTTACCAAGCGTTGGTACATCAGTTTGTTAAGCTGCACACCGTAGTCCATGTGACGAACTCGGTTATCGTCTACACCACGGTTGTTTTTAAGAACTAAAAGTGATTCTACTTCTAAGTGCCAAAACGGGTAGAAAATAGTGGCTGCACCTCCGCGAACGCCGCCTTGCGAGCAACATTTAACCGCTGTTTGGAAATACTTATAAAACGGAATACAACCCGTGTGGAAGGCTTCACCACCGCGAATTTCACTGCCTAAGGCGCGAATACGACCTGCGTTAATACCAATGCCCGCACGTTGAGAAACGTAAGTTACAATTGAAGAAGCAGTGGCATTAATTGATTCTAAGCTGTCGCCACACTCAATCAATACACAAGAGCTAAACTGGCGAGTTGGGGTACGCACACCCGACATGATTGGCGTAGGTAAAGAGATCTTAAATTTAGACGTCGCATCATAAAAGCGACGAATGTAATCAAGACGAACCGATTTGTCGTAGTGAGCAAATAAACATGCTGCTACCAAAATATACAAGAACTGGGCACTCTCGAAAATCTCACCTGTAACGCGGTTTTGTACTAGGTATTTTCCTTCAAGTTGCTTAACTGCGCCGTATGAGAAGTCCATGTCGCGCCAATGGTCGATAAAGTCGTCCATTTGGGCAAATTCTTCAGGGCTGTAGTCTTTAAGCAAATGCATGTCGTAGCGGCCAGCTTCACACTGTTTTACTACGTGGTCGTAAAGTTTAGGTGGTTCAAATTGACCATAGGCTTTTTTGCGTAAATGGAATACTGCTAAACGCGCCGCCAAAAATTGGTAGTCTGGCGTTTCTTGAGAGATTAAATCTGCCGCAGCCTTAATTATGGTTTCATGAATATCTTTAGTGGCCATGCCATCGTAGAACTGGATATGAGACTTAAGTTCTACCTGCGATACCGAGACATTTTTAAGGCCTTTAGCGGCCCAAGTTATCACTCGGTGAATCTTGTCTAAGTTGATCGCTTCTTGTTTACCGCTGCGTTTGGTTATCAGAAGATCTTTATTCATGAAGGGGAGGCCCTGTTATCCTAATTTCGCTACTGCTTATCTAGTACTGCTATTTTTCCTTAGCCACTAGATATAGTGTTTTCAAATTTTATGGATACAAGATAATGAGGTTTTGGCTTTTTCGCAAGTCTTGGCAAAGTTGAAGATATTGTGTATAACTTGCAAATAACTTGGCTATGTTAGTAGTTACTAACTAGCTATCTATATAAGCTGACTAAGCTTGCATTAATGCAAGTTTTTTTTCGTAAAATTTTACTCAAAAAATTTATTTTTATAAAACTTGAACTTGCTTACAAATCGCCCAGCCAGTCGATTATTGTTTGTTCGAGCTGTTCACTTTTTTGGCAGTGAATATTTGCAGCCCATTGCTCAACCTTGTCTTCTTCAGAGAGATAACCCCAAAGGGCCAGTAGGGTAGTCATATTGGTATTATTGCCCGCCTGAATATCGCGTTCAGCATCGCCCACATATAAGCAGTTCTCAGGCTTAACCTTTATGATTTGGCAAGCCAATAGCATGGGTGCCGGGTCGGGCTTACGCAGTGGCAGTGTATCACCGCCAACCAATACGTCAGACTGTTCAAACTCAGGGAAGAAGCGAAGTAACTGCTTACTTAAACCCTCGGGTTTATTGGTAATAACTCCCCAAGGAATCTGGTGTTGGTTAAGCCATTGTAATGCTTGTTTAATACCGGGGAAAAAATCGGTGCCTTGGCAGATGTTTTGCTCATAGTAGTCAAGCAATTGTTGGCGTAATTCAGCTTGGGGCTGCTGCTCCCAAGTGCTGCCAAAGCCTGCTTTTAGCAAACCGATAGCGCCGTGAGAGCTAAGCTGACGCGCTTGGGCTAAGCTGAGCGGCGCTTGTTGGTGTTGTTCAAGCACATAGTTAGCAGCAGCGCCTAAGTCTGGTGCAGTATCAAGTAAGGTACCATCAAGGTCGAACAATACCGCCGCTTGCTTATTCATTATTGCTCCGGTTTAGCTAGTTGCACCATGTAGTTAACATCTACGTTTCGACTTAAGCGAAAGCTTTCAATAATAGGGGTGAACTGAACACCACTAATGGCTTCGCTACGTAAGTTGCTTTGGTCGGCCCATGCTAGTAGCTCCGAAGGGCGGATGAATTTGTCATGTTGGTGAGTGCCATCGGGTACAATTTTTAGTAACTTCTCGGCAGCCAGAATCATATAAAGGTAGGCTTTTGGCGTTCGGTTAATGGTAGAGACAAATACTTTACCGCCGGGTTTAACCATGCTGGCACAAGCGGCTATCACTGAACCTGGGTCCGGTACGTGTTCTATCATCTCCATGCAGGTTACTACATCGTAGTGCGCTTGATGTGCTTCGGCATGCGCTTCTGCCGTGGTTTGTAAGTAGTTAAGTTGGCTACCAGTTTCTAAAGCATGTAGCTTGGCAACTTCAATTTGTTCTTTACCCATATCAATAGCAGTAACGTCGGCTCCGCGAACCGCCATGCTTTCGGCTAAAATACCACCACCGCAACCTACATCGAGTACTTTTTTGCCAAATAAACCTGCCGCGCCGCGCTCAATGTAATCTAAACGCAGTGGATTGATTTGGTGAAGGGTTTTGAATTCCCCTTGTTTATCCCACCAACGTGAGGCTAAGCCTGCAAAATGTGCAATTTCTTGATGGTCAACATTTTCGTTGCTTTGAGGGTGTTCCATAAACTTGTCAATCCACGTCAGTATTTGTAGGCATTATAAGAACTTGTTCATTGCAGTCACTAGCTTTTGTTCAATTCTTGAGTTTTTTCATTTTTCTAACTGAAAAGAGCGACATCAAGCCTGTTAAGGCCGTTATTTTATGGTAAAGTTTGCGATTACGCTGAGTAATTGTAAAAAGCAATAAAAACGAAGGATTTTGTCGTCTATGAGCGATCTTGCAAAAGAGATTACGCCGGTCAATATTGAGGATGAGTTAAAGAGCTCATATCTTGATTACGCCATGAGCGTTATTGTGGGGCGCGCCTTGCCAGATGTACGTGATGGTTTAAAACCAGTACATCGCCGGGTGCTTTACGCAATGAATGTTTTGGGTAACGACTGGAATAAACCCTATAAAAAATCTGCCCGTGTGGTAGGTGACGTAATTGGTAAATATCACCCACATGGTGATAGTGCTGTTTACGATACGATTGTTCGCATGGCGCAGCCATTTTCGCTGCGTTACATGTTGGTAGACGGTCAAGGTAACTTTGGTTCGGTGGACGGCGATTCTGCGGCGGCCATGCGTTATACCGAAATCCGTATGGATAAGTTAGCCCACTCTTTACTGGCCGACTTAGAAAAAGAAACCGTAGACTTCGTACCTAACTACGATGGTACAGAGCAAATCCCTGAAGTACTGCCAACTCGAGTTCCTAACCTATTGGTTAACGGTTCTTCTGGTATTGCGGTAGGTATGGCGACCAACATTCCACCACACAACTTAACCGAAGTGGTTAACGGTTGTTTGGCAATGATTGAAAACCCAGACATCACTATTGATGAGCTGATGGAATTTATTCCTGCGCCAGATTTCCCTACTGCCGGTATCATTAACGGCCGTGCTGGTGTTATTCAAGCTTACCGAACCGGTCGTGGCAAAGTTTCTATTCGTGCTAAAGCCGAAGTGGTTACCGAGAAAAACGGTAAAGAAACCATTATTGTTCACGAGATCCCTTACCAGGTGAACAAAGCTCGTTTAATCGAGAAGATGGCCGAGCTGGTTAAAGATAAAAAACTAGAAGGTATTTCTGCTCTACGTGATGAGTCTGATAAAGACGGTATGCGTATTGTGGTTGAGCTTAAGCGTGATGCAGTGGGTGAAGTTGTACTAAACAACTTGTACTCACAAACGCAAATGCAGGTATCTTTTGGTATGAATATGGTGGCCTTGGATAACGGCCAGCCTAAGATATTCAACCTGCAAGAAATGATCGAGTGTTTCATTCGCCACCGCCGCGAAGTGGTTACACGTCGAACCGTATTTGAATTGCGCAAAGCGCGCGATCGCGCCCACATCCTTGAAGGCTTAGCCATTGCGCTAGCTAATATCGATGAGATTATTGAGCTAATCAAAACCTCACCAACGCCTGCTGAAGCAAAAGCTGCATTAGTGGCTAAAGGTTGGGATTTAGGCGCAGTATCAGCAATGTTAGAGCGTGCTGGTGATGACGCGGCTCGCCCAGATTGGTTAGAAGCTGAATTTGGTATTCGTGATGGCCAATACTTCATCACACCAATTCAAGCTCAAGCAATTCTAGACTTACGTTTACACAAGTTAACCGGTCTAGAACATGAAAAAATCATTGGCGAATACAAAGACCTGTTGGAACTTATCGCCGAATTACTCCACATCTTAAATAGCCCTGAGCGTTTGATGGAAGTAATTCGTGACGAACTTATCGAAGTGCGTGAGCAGTTTGGTGATGAGCGTCGCACCGAGATTTCTGCTAACAGTGCTGATATTTCTCTAGAAGACTTAATTAACGAAGAAGACGTGGTAGTAACCCTATCTCACGAAGGCTACGTTAAGTACCAACCGTTGACAGAGTACGAATCTCAGCGCCGTGGTGGTAAAGGTAAAGCAGCAACTAAGATGAAGAATGAAGACTTCATCGAGAAACTGTTAGTTGCCAATACTCACGATACCGTACTGTGTTTCTCAACGGTAGGTAAAGTTTACTGGATGAAGGTTTACCAACTGCCGCTTGCGAGTCGTCAAGCGCGTGGTAAGCCAATTGTTAACTTACTTCCGTTAACCGAAGATGAGCGCATTACCGCTATCTTGCCAGTACGTGAGTACGAAGAAGACAAGTTCATTTTGTTTGCTACCGCTAACGGTACGGTTAAGAAAACACCGCTAACAGCATTTAAACGTCCGCTATCAAGTGGTATTCGTGCTATTAACCTTAATGATGATGACAAACTAATTGGCGTAGATATTACCAACGGTAATAACGAAATTATGCTGTTCTCTGATGCAGGTAAAGTGGTTCGCTTTAACGAGAAGCAACGTGATAGTGAAACTGGCGCGGTGAAGCTAGACCCAGAAACTGGTGAAGAGTTATTGGCATTGCGTCCAATGGGTCGTACTGCTGCTGGTGTTCGTGGTATTTCACTTGATGCTGGCCAGAAAGTGGTATCGTTAATTGTGCCAACCGGTGACGGTGATATTCTTACCGCTACAGAAAATGGTTACGGTAAGCGTACCAAGCTTGATGAGTACCCAGCTAAGAGCCGTGCAACTAAAGGTGTTGTTTCTATCAAGGTGAGCGAGCGTAACGGCCTAGTGGTTGGTGCGGTTCAGGTAACGGAAGCGCAAGAAATGATGCTAATTACCAACGGTGGCACCTTGGTGCGTACTCGAGTAAATGAAGTATCTCTAGTGGGTCGTAATACTCAAGGTGTTACTTTAATCCGTACTTCTGAAGATGAGAAAGTGGTAGGCCTTCAGCGTATCGATGAAATTGAAGAAGACGAGTTAGAAGAGCTAGCCGAAGGCGAGCAGGCGGCTGAGGTAAGTGATGCAGCACCAAGCGAGGATGCACCAACTGCAGACGATGCTGGTGAGGCAGAGCCCGATCAGCAGTAAGCTAAACATATAAAACAACGGGCGGCTTTTAGCCGCTCGTTTTAGTTTAAATAGATTATATGAACCACTTAAGTGGTCGCACACAACATAGAGTAAGAGATTTAGCATGGACAAAATCTATAACTTTTGTGCTGGTCCTGCGATGTTACCTGAAGCGGTAATGAAGCAGGCGCAAGCCGAGTTTTGTAACTGGCAAGGTCTAGGTGTATCGGTGATGGAAGTTAGTCACCGTGGTAAAGAATATATCGCTATGGCCGCCGAGGCCGAGCAAGATCTCCGCGATTTATTAAATATTCCAGATAACTACAAAGTGCTGTTTTGCCAAGGTGGTGGACGTGGTCAATTTGCTGCTGCGCCGCTAAACCTATTAGGTGATAAAAAGTCGATTAGTTTTATCACTACTGGCCAGTGGTCTAAAGGTGCAGTAGCTGAGGGTGAAAAGCACGCCCAAGCGAGTGTATTTGACGCGCTAAGTAGCAATGAGCAAGGACAAATCAGCGTAAAGCCAAGCGCTGAGTGGCAATTAGATAAAGACGCCGCTTATGTTCATTACTGTCCAAATGAAACCATCGAGGGCATTGCCATTGATGAAATCCCCGATGTGGGAGACATGGTATTAGTCGGCGACTTCTCTTCAACGATTTTGTCGCAACCTATTGATGTGAGTAAGTTCGGTTTAATTTACGCTGGCGCGCAAAAGAATATTGGCCCTTCGGGTTTAGCGATTGCTATTGTGCGTGACGATTTACTCGATAACGCTCACCCATTAACACCAAATATCTTCAACTACAGCTTATTAGCGGGCAGTGATTCCATGTTTAATACCCCGCCTACCTATTCATGGTATTTAGCTGGCTTGGTGTTTAAATGGTTAAAGCAACAGGGTGGATTAACTGCAATGGCTGAGAAAAATGCAGCTAAAGCCGAGTTACTTTACTCATATATTGATAGTAGTGATTTCTACCAAAATAACGTTGCTCCTGAAAACCGTTCTAAAATGAATGTGCCTTTTCAGTTAGCGAATAGCGAGCTGGATGCCGCCTTTTTAGCCGAGTCTGCAGCCGCTGGATTGGTGACTTTAAAAGGTCACCGAATTGTTGGTGGTATGCGTGCAAGCATTTACAATGCAATGCCAATTGAAGGCGTGCAAGCCTTAGTAGACTTTATGGCTGACTTTGCCCAGCGCAATCGCTAAGGAATTTTCATGACGTGTGATTTTCATGCTTTAGCCAATCAAGGCATACAAGGTTTACACCCTTATCAAGCAGGTAAACCAACCGACGAGCTAGAACGTGAGTTGGGCATTAGTAACATTGTTAAGCTCGCCTCTAACGAAAACCCTCTGGGCATGAGCCCACTGGCCTTGGCCGCAATTGAAAAAGCCACCAGTGAACTAACTCGTTATCCAGATTCAAATGGCTTTTATTTAAAACAAGCGCTGGCTGATAAATACAGTTTGGCTGCTGAGCAATTTACCTTAGGCAATGGCTCAAATGATGTATTGGATTTAATTGCTAGAGTATTTGTGAGTAGCGAGCATGAAGTAGTGTTCTCACAACATGCTTTTGTTGTTTACCCAATTGTGACGCAAGCAATAGGCGCAAAAGCGGTAGTTGTTCCAGCCAAAGACTGGGGGCACGATTTAGATGCCATGGCCGAAGCGATTACTGATAAGACCCGTTTGGTGTTTATCGCTAATCCGAATAACCCAACAGGTACTTTTCTTAGCAGTGATGCACTATATGGCTTTATGCAAAAGGTGCCAGAAAATGTGGTGGTGGTTTTAGACGAGGCTTATTACGAGTATTTGTCTGAAGACGAGCAGGCTCCTTCAACAAGCTGGTTAGCGCAGTTTAGCAACCTAGTGATTACTCGCACCTTTTCTAAGGCTTATGGTTTAGCTGGCTTGCGAGTTGGTTACGCTATTTCTAGCCCAGAGATTGCAGATTTACTAAACCGCTTGCGTCAGCCGTTTAACGTGAATAGCCTTAGCTTGGTGGCGGCAGTGGCTGCACTAAAAGATCAGCAATATTTACAGCAAAGTATCGCGTTGAATCAGCAAGGTTTGCAGCTGTTAAGCGAGTTTTTTGAGCAAAATGCTATTAGCTATATTCCTTCAAAAGGGAATTTTATTAGCTTTTTAGCGCCAAGTGGCGATGCTCAAGAGCTTTATCAGCAGTTACTCCATAAAGGCGTGATAGTTAGGCCGGTGGGCCCATATCAGATGCCTGGTTATCTGCGTGTAAGCATCGGTACCGAACAAGAAAACCAAACTTTTATTAAAGCTTTAAGCCAGCTAATTGGCTCAAATTAAGTAGAGATTTCGATTCATGGAACAATTAACTTTACAGCCTATTTCTCGTATCAACGGTGAAATTAATTTACCTGGCTCAAAAAGCGTATCAAATCGTGCATTGTTATTAGCAGCACTGGCTGAAGGCGAAACCGTATTAAGTAACCTGCTCGACAGCGACGACATTCGCCACATGCTAAATGCACTTAAAAAGCTTGGTGTAGATTATCAGCTTTCTGAAGATCGTAGTCGCTGCACAGTGACTGGTTTAGGCAGAGCTTTTAAGGTCGCTCAAGCCGAAGAATTATTCTTAGGCAATGCTGGAACGGCAATGCGTCCTTTGTGTGCCGCCTTATGTTTGAGCCAAGGTGAGTTTACCTTAACCGGTGAACCGCGCATGGAAGAGCGCCCAATTGGCGCCTTAGTCGATGCCTTACGCCAAGTGGGAGCCGACGTCACTTACCTAAAGAATGAAAACTACCCTCCTTTAAGTATTAAAGGCACTGGCTTAGCTGGCGGTAAGGTCGACATCGACGGTTCTGTATCTAGTCAGTTCTTAACGGCCTTTTTAATGGCTGCACCGTATGCCCAACAAGACACAGAAATTAGTATTGTTGGTGAGCTAGTATCAAAGCCTTATATTGATATCACTCTTAAGATGATGGCTGCCTTCGGTGTTGAAGTTGAAAACGATAACTACCAACGTTTTATCGTTAAAGGTCAGCAAACCTATCAAGGAGCTGGCGAGTTTTTAGTTGAAGGTGATGCGTCTTCGGCTTCTTACTTCCTTGCCGCTGGTGCAATTAAAGGCGGTGAAGTAAAAGTGACTGGCGTAGGCAAAAAGTCTATGCAGGGCGACGTATTATTTGCTGATGTATTGGCTGCAATGGGCGCCGATATAGAGTGGGGCGACGATTACATTATCGCTCGTAGCGGTGAGCTAAGCGCAGTAGATATGGACATGAACCACATCCCTGATGCAGCGATGACTATAGCTACCACTGCACTGTTTGCCAAAGGCACTACCGCCATTCGCAATGTTTATAACTGGCGAGTAAAAGAAACCGACCGACTAGCTGCTATGGCCACCGAGCTTAAAAAAGTGGGTGCAACAGTAACTGAAGGGCACGACTTTATCGAAGTGACTCCACCGGCGAGTTTGAAGCACGCAGCGATTGATACCTACGACGACCACCGCATGGCAATGTGTTTTTCTTTGGTTGCCTTAAGCGATACACCAGTAACAATTAACGATCCAAAGTGTACTTCTAAAACATTTCCTGATTATTTTGAGCGCTTGCAGCAACTTAGCGAATAAAACTATCGAAATGTGTTGGTAACTTAGTTAGTCTTAAAAGAGTCACTTTTGTGACTCTTTTTTTACGTCCGTACTTTGGCTCAAGCAAAAAGTTTGAGCTTATTAATATAAAGGCAAAAAGCCACATCATAAAGTACGGCAGAAACGGTAACTGGACTATGAATGTTTATACTGCGCGGCAGGCGATCCTCGATCGCCGGCAGCGGGTAGTAGCCTATGAGCTACTTTTTAGGGATGGACCAGACAATGTCTTTCCCGACATTGATCCACATGAAGCGACCTCCAAGCTGATTATCCGCACTCAGCTAAATGACGGCTTGAATGCGATCACTCAAGGCAAACCAGCCTTAATCAATTTCCCTGAAGAAAGCCTTCATTCTGAAATGATAAAGTTGCTACCCAATAAGCAGGTAGTGATAGAAATTTTAGAAGATGTCAAACCCAGCGAGAAGCTATATAAGCGTTGTCAGTCCTTGTTTCATCGTGGTTATAGGCTAGCTTTTGACGACTTCGTTTATCGGCCTGAATGGGAGCCTTACTTAAAGTTTGTTCGGCTTATAAAGGTTGATATACAGCGTACGCCGTTTGATCAACTAGAACCGCTATTTAGGGCCGTAAAATCACGTAAAAACATCAAATTATTGGCCGAAAAGGTAGAAACGCAAGCGGAATATCAACAAGCGAAAGAAATGGGCTTTAACTTCTTTCAAGGTTACTACTTTTGTCAGCCTGAAATGCAAGTGGCGAAAGACATTGATGCTAGCTATTTGATGATATCCCGTTTGTTCTATGCCGCTACTCGTGAAGACGTAAACATTAATGAAGTAGTGCGCTATTTTGAACGTGATACGGGATTAACCTACAAGCTACTGCGTTTTGTTAATTCTGGAAGTTTGCCAATTGTCAAAGACATCGCGTCAATTAAGCAAGCCGTGGTGTATATCGGCAATAATCAGTTGCGAAAGTTAGTGGCATTATTAGCCAATGCCATGACTGTAAGCCACAAGCCGCGCGAGCTGGTGCGTATGTCGGTGCATCGGGCTAGATTCTGTGAACTAGTGGCGATGCGCAAATCACCGAGCATGCAAGAAACGGCGTTTCTATGTGGATTGTTTTCCTTGCTTGATGCCATTTTAGATAAACCTCTAACAGACGTTCTGTATAGCTTACCGCTCGATCAGGACATTCGTGACGCCTTGTGTTCAGAGCAGCCGTCGATGTTGAGAGCCATGTTACTGACCATTAAATCTTATGAGGAAGGGCACTGGTATAAAACTGAGCGTTTAGCTGAACAACTGCGCATGGACTACACCCAAGTAGAGCAGTTAAATCTTCAAGCGCTGCTTTGGAGTGAGCAATATCAGTCGTTGATTGGGCAAAATTGAGCTAGCTCAATATATGATTTTGCTTACTTTCTTGAAAATTGTGACTCAAGAGCTTAATAAACTAAGTTTTAGTGAATTAAGTTGCACTCAGGTCAACTATTTTTCTTAGCTTTTTGGTATGCTGTCAGGACTATGAACTTGGTGCAACGAATGCCAGGTCAGAGCGTTTTTTTAGGAGCTAAATAGTTTGCGGTTGTGCCTCGTTAGATTCTTAACGTTGCTAGTGGTAGGTTGTTGTTGGTCGTTAGGCGCGAACGCCTATATAGTCAATGCGAGTGAATATCAATGGCTCGAAGATAATCCAGAAATCAGGGTTGCTGTTGTGGCAGACCGTTTGCCGCTGGAGACTATTGATCAGGCTGGTACTCCTCAAGGCTACGCGGTAGAAGCGCTAAATCAGCTGGCTTTTCAAACCCGTTTAAAACTCAAGTACACCGCTTATCCAAATATCACCGATGCGATAATGGCCTTACAACATGGCCAAGTGGACATGCTTAGCAGCGCCAGTTCGCACCGCCGTCTTAGCCCTTTTGTTCATTACACCTTAACCACTTGGGTTCAACCACTAGCGTTATTTCATCCGCTAGAGCAAGCGCGTTTCGCTAATATGAAACAATTAGCTGGTAAGAACGTAGCAACGGTTGCAGGGAGTAGTGCTCACGAAGCCTTATTAAGCAAATACCCCGATGTAAACATCATCGTCTATGCAAGCTTGGTTGAAGCCTTGCAATCGGTGGTGGAGCAGCAAAGTGTTGCTTTGTTTGCGGGCAGTGATGAAGTGGCCGCTAACTTACGTGCCCATCCTCAATGGCGCTTACAGCAAGCGTTTCAGCTTGAACATGGCGTGCTGCACCGCTTTGCTATTCGAGAAGATTGGCAGCCTTTAGTGGATTTAATGAACCGCGGCATTCTGTCTTTTGAGGCCGATTATAGCGAACAGACTTATCGACGCTGGCAGGCTTACGCGGCCAATAGCGGCCAAACAGGGCAGTTTTCTTACTGGTGGCTTCTCGGTGTATCGTTGTTGCTTTCGATAGTGACCTCCGCCTTTGTATTAGTAAGGCAGCATCTTAAAAAAGCCAATAACAAAACCTTACAGCTGCGCGAGCAACTTGATTATTGGAAAAACCATGATGAAGTAACTAGCTTGCCTAATCGTCGCCATATTACCCGCTTACTGACCAACTGGTTAGATGATGCAACCCCGTTATCGGTATTAATGTTTGATTTCCCAAGGCAAAATGAAGTATTTGAAAACTTCGGTCAGCGCTTAGGCGAAGTCACTAAAGAAGCCTATGCCAAGCGCGTACAAAAAAGCCTACGTAAGCATTACCCTGAAGCACAATTAGCCTACTGGTATCACCATTACTTTGTAGTGGTTGTGCCAAATGTGAATAAAGACAAAGAAGTCATCGAAATCGCTAAGCAAATTGTGCAAAGCTGTCGCGGTTGGTTGCGTTTAGAACAACTTCAATTGCTGACTCGCTGTCATGTGGGTTACTGCAGTTACCATCCAAGGCGTGAAGCCTTGCATAGCGATACTTTGTTAGCTAATACCTTTACCGCGTTAAATCACGCGGTTAAAACGGGTGTAAGTGTTTGCCGTTACCGACCGGATTTAAGCCAAGCTGGTTTAGTAAAACTCACCTTAGAATCTAAGTTGCGTCGCGCTATTGGCAATAACGAATTAGATTTATTCTTTCAGCCGCAATACTGTTTAAAAACCAATAAAGTGATTGGTGCCGAAGTATTGTTGCGTTGGTTTACCGAAGACGGAGCCATCTCACCCGATGAGTTTGTACCGGTTGCCGAAGAAACCGGTTTGGTACTGCAGCTAGATAAGTGGGTGTTCCAAAATGCTATGCGCTTTATGGCGCGCTTCTCTAGCCAACTACCTGAAGGCTTTAAGTTATCGGTAAACTTTTCTGCTGCCACAGTGTCGCTGGGTCATGCAGAGAAAATTGCGATCAACTATGCCAAGCAGTGGCAGGTTAATCCACAGCGTATCTGTATAGAGATCACCGAGTCGGCGATGATGGAACAACCAACAGAAGCTAAAGCCAGTATTCAGCGGATGCGTGATGCAGGCTTTGGTATTGCCATTGACGACTTTGGTACCGGTTATTCTTCAATGGCTTACCTTAAGCATTTGCCAGTAACAGTACTTAAAATCGACCGCGCCTTTGTTAGCGGCTTAGAAGATAATCTATCGGATCAACACATTGTTAAAGCGATGGTGATGATCGCCCGCAGTATGAAGTATCAAGTTCTCATCGAGGGTATTGAAACTCAAGTTCAAGCCAACCTTGCTTCGGTAATGGGTTGTGAGCAAGCGCAAGGCTATTTCTTTGCGAGGCCTCAGCCAGAGGCGGACTTTGTGAAGAACTATCTGCCTAAAACATCTACAAAAGAGAACCTTCGATTAGTTGTTAATTAATCTTGGCGCGGCTTTTGCTTTTCCCTGTATATCTTAAGAACAATGCCATTTATCTGGCGGTAGAGGGAAATCATGAGAGTAGATTCGGCAAACCTATTTAGCGAACTGCAATCAATGGCTGGCGAAATGAAAACAGGCGGCATCGCCAACGACATTGCTACGCCAAGCAGCCAGTTAACGACCTCTTCGGTAAACAGCGATTTTGGTAACCTGCTAAAAGACGCGATAAATAATGTTAATGGCTTGCAATCTAATGCCAATGACTTGCGAACCCGCTTTGATTTAGGCGATCGCAGTGTAGGCATTGGTGATGTAATGATTGCCGCTCAAAAATCTAGCATCGCCTTTGATGCAACGGTTCAAGTAAGAAATAAGCTAGTTGATGCTTATAAAGAAATCATGTCCATGCCGGTTTAATGTGGCTAGGAGAATATTGTGGCTAGCGAAGGAAGTAACGCAATGAGTCAAGAACCGGCACTACTAGGTTCAGATAGCGAAGGTGATAGCTTAGAGGCTACCGAGCAGCAAAGCTCTGCCTTATCATTTTTAAGCAACGGTGACGTGCTGCGTCAAATCATCATGATTTTGGCTTTGGCTATTTGTTTGGCAATGGCTGTCTTCCTATTGATGTGGGCTAAAGAGCCCGAGATGCGCCCGCTGGGTAATATGAACACTAGCGAGTTGGTGGAGACGCTCGACTTCTTAGACGCCCAAAAAATTCCTTACACTATTGAAGGCAACACTGTATTAGTGAATGCCGAGCAATATCAAGATATTAAACTCAAGCTACGCCGCTCTGGGCTTACCGAAGCAGCGCCTGCCGGTGAGCAAATCCTGCTAAATGACATGGGTTTTGGTGTGAGCCAACGCTTAGAAGGCGAGCGACTAAAGCTTAGCCGCGAGCGCCAGTTAGCTACCGCCATCGAGCAAATGAAATCGGTGAACAAGGCGCAAGTGCTGCTAGCCATTCCTAAAAGCAACGTATTTGCCCGCCGTGAGCAAAAGCCATCAGCTACCGTGGTGGTTAACTTGCGTGGCGGAAATGGCCTTAAGCAGGAAGAAATTGACTCCATCGTCGATATTGTTGCCTCCGCAGTTCAAGGCTTAGTGCCTACTCGCGTTACGGTGACCGACCAAAACGGCCGCTTATTAAACTCGGGTAGCCAAGACCCGCTATCTTCACGCACTCGCAAAGAATTTGAGATGGAGCGTAAGCGCGAAGAAGAATATAAAGACAAAATTGACGCCATCATGATCCCAATCGTGGGCGTGGGCAACTACACAGCTGAAGTAGATGTAACACTTGATTTTACTGCCGTTGAACAAACTCAAAAACGCTTTAATCCAGATTTGCCTGCTGTGCGCAGTGAATACACCATCGAAGATAACAACGTTGGTGCCGGCGCTATTGGCATCCCTGGTGCGTTAACTAATCAACCTCCACTGCCAGCAGAAATTCCAGAGCAAGCAGGAGCTGCCAACAACCAAGTTCAATCAGGCAGCAGCCATAAAGAATCTACCCGTAACTATGAGCTAGATACCACCATCAGCCATACTCGCTCTCAAGTGGGAACCTTGAGACGCTTGAGTGTATCGGTGGCTTTGGATTACAACAGTCAAGTTTCTGACAGTGGCGAAACAACCCGCGAGCCGCGCTCGGCTGAACAAATAGCCAGCATTCGTCGTTTATTGCAAGGTGGTGTAGGTTTTAACTTAAGCCGCGGCGATACCTTAGAAGTGGTAAGTGTACCGTTCTCTCGCCCTGAAATTTTCACTGAAGCTGATTTACCGGTTTGGGAACAAGCGTGGTTCTGGCGAGCGATGCGGATAGCAGGCAGCGTACTGGTATTAATTGTATTGATTGTTGCTGTGGTTCGCCCAATGCTGAATCGCATTCTATCTAGCGGTGAAGAAGATGAGCAGGCCGAAACTGATTTAGATGCAGCATTAGCTGCTTACGAAAATGACGATGATTTACAGCTTATCTCGGCAGATAATACTGAGGTAGACTTTGGTATTCGCGATGGACAGCTTAAACTGCCAGACTTACATAAAGATGAAGACATGCTAAAAGCGGTACGTGCGCTAGTAGCTAATGAGCCAGACCTAGCGGCGATGGTGATTAAAGATTGGGTAATTAACGATGCCAAATGAAGATGAAGTAAATCCAGAGGAAGTCCTCGGTGATATGAGTGGTATTGAGCGCGCAGCGATTTTGATGCTGAGCCTCAATGAAGACGATGCCGCTACCATTTTCCGCCACCTTGAGCCAAAGCAGGTTCAGCGTTTAGGTATGGCAATGGCATCATTAGAAGACTTTTCTCACGACCGAGTGGTTGCGGTTCATCGTTTGTTTATTGATGATATCCAAAAATACACCAATATTGGTATTGGTAGTCAAGACTTCGTACGTAATGCCTTAACCGCGGCATTGGGTGAAGATCGCGCGTCTAGCCTAGTTGACCAAATCATCATGGGTAGCGGCGCTAAAGGTCTTGATTCCTTGAAATGGATGGATGCTCGCCAGGTGGCTAACATCATTCAAAACGAACACCCGCAAATCCAAACCATTGTTTTGTCTTACTTAGAAGCTGAGCAATCTGCTGAAATCATGTCGCAATTCCAAGATAAAGTGCGCTTAGACTTAATGATGCGTATTGCCAATCTTGAAGAAGTTCAGCCTGCGGCACTAACCGAATTGAACGAAATTATGGAGAAACAGTTTGCTGGTCAAGCTGGTGCGCAAGCTGCCAAGATGGGCGGCCTGAAAGCTGCAGCAAACATCATGAACTTCTTAGATACCAACATGGAAGGCATGTTGATGGACTCTATTCGCGAAAGCGACGAAGAGATGGCGCAACAAATTCAAGATCTCATGTTTGTATTCGAGAACTTGGTGGATATCGACGACCGTGGTATTCAAACCTTGTTGCGTGATGTTCCGGGCGAGTTACTGCAAAAAGCACTTAAAGGTGCCGACGATTCACTGAAAGACAAGATCTTCAATAACATGTCTAAACGTGCCGCAGAAATGCTTAAAGATGACCTTGAAGCCATGGGACCAATCAAGGTTAGTGAAGTTGAAACTGCCCAGAAAGAAATTCTGTCGATTGCTCGACGCCTCTCAGAAGCCGGTGAAATTATGATTGGCGGCGGCGGTGGAGATGAGTTCTTATAAACATGAGCGACCAAGATAAAACGCCAGAACAAGAGAGCGAAGATCTCACGCAAGACGCTCCAATTGAAGCATCCAGCCAGATGATGGATGAAGATGAGATAGCTGCGCTTTTAGAGCAAAATGACGCTTCACCAGCCAGTGAAGCGCCAGCAGCAGAAGAGCAAAGTAGCGATGTAAGCGACGAACAAGCAGCGATTGACGCGATGTTAGCCGATGCAGCAGAACAGCAAAATATAGCAGCTGACCAGCCAGCCAATGAACAGCCAAGTAATGAACAGGCTGACTCTGAGCCAGAAGACGATATAGCGTGGCCTCTCCCTGACTTCACCGATCCCCACCATGTTGAAGAAGAGCCTACTAGCAACGTATTTAATATGAAGCCAGCGTGGTTCAACGAAGAGCCCGTTGAAGAAGAGCCTGAAATTCAATTTGAGCCGATGACTATTGAGGAGCTTGAAGCGCTTCGACAGTCTGCCTATGAAGAGGGCAAAGCTGAAGGTAAAGCGGAAGGTCATAAAGAAGGTTTGCTAACCGGCCACGAAGAAGGCTTGGAACAAGGTAAGGCACAAGGCCATCAAGAGGGCTTAAGCCAAGGTTTAAGCGAAGGGCAGCAACAAATTGATCAGTTAAGCAGCCGTTGGCAAGGGCTTATCGACCAGCTTCATCAGCCCAATAAACAGATTGATGAAGAGGTTGAGCAACAAGTGGTAGAGCTAGCCACAAAACTTGCGGCAGAGATTGTTCAAGTGGAGCTGGTGACTAACCCGAGCATAATCGCCAAAACCGTTAAGCAAGCAGTAGCTGCGCTGCCTTTGCAAAAACAACATATTCGCATTCATCTACACCCAGAAGACATGGCGGTGATTCAAGCTGTGTTTCCTCCAGAAACGCAAGAAAAGAAAAACTGGCAATTATTAGCAGATGGTAGCCTAACGCAAGGTGACTGTTTAATTGAAAACGATCTTTCTTCGGTATCTGTGGATATGAATGAAGTGATTAAACAAAGCCTACAGTCTTTTATTCGCCAAAATGGTCAAGACGATGACGCTGAGCCAACGACTTAAAGCTTATAACACTGAGCATGTTCGCAACGCACCAACGGTTGCGGGTAAATTGACTCGGGTGGTTGGCCTCACTTTAGAAGCCGTTGGCTGTCGCGCGCCAGTAGGCTCACTTTGCTCAGTAGAAACGCTTGACGGTTTTTTAGAAGCTGAAGTAGTGGGTTTTTCTGGCGATAAGCTTTTCCTCATGCCCAGTGAACAGCTTACCGGGGTGCTGCCTGGCGCACGGGTTATTCCAATGCATGAACACCACGGTATTCCAGTAGGTATGGAGTTACTTGGCCGGGTAATTGACGGCGTAGGCAAACCACTCGATGGATTGGGTGATATTAATTGCAAGCAAACCACTAACCTTAGCTCCGCGCGTTTAAACCCCATGGCAAGAAAGCCAATTAAACAACCATTGGATGTTGGGGTTCGTTCGATTAATTCGGTACTTACCGTAGGTCAGGGTCAGCGAATGGGCCTATTTGCCGGCTCTGGTGTGGGTAAAAGTGTACTCATGGGCATGATGACGCGAGGAACTACTGCTGATGTCGTTGTTGTAGGTCTGATTGGTGAACGTGGCCGAGAAGTAAAAGAGTTTATTGATGAGATATTAGGTGAAGAAGGCCGCCAGCGGGCGGTTGTGGTGGCTGCGCCTGCCGATGCTTCACCGCTTATGCGCTTGAAGGGCTGTGACACTACTTTAACCATTGCCGAGTACTTCCGCGATCAAGGCTTAAATGTTTTGCTGCTAATGGACTCTTTAACCCGCTACGCCCAAGCCCAGCGTGAAATAGCATTAGCCATTGGTGAGCCTCCAGCGACCAAGGGTTATCCACCATCGGTTTTTGCCAAGCTACCTCGTTTAGTGGAGCGCGCTGGCAATGGCGGAGAAGGGCAAGGTTCTATCACCGCCTTTTTTACCGTGCTTACTGAAGGTGATGATTTACAAGATCCGATTGCCGATGCTGCCCGAGCTATTCTTGACGGACATATAGTATTGTCGCGCGAGTTAGCTGACTCTGGCCATTACCCCGCGGTTGATATCGAAAAGTCAATCAGTCGGGTAATGCCTGCGGTGACAAGTGAAGGGCATCAGCAACTGGCTCGCCAGCTAAAATCGCTGAATGCTTCTTACCAGCAAAACCAAGACCTTATTGCTATTGGCGCCTACCAACGCGGCGCAGATAAACGCATTGATTTAGCCATCGCTATGAAGCCGCACATGGACCAGTTCTTGCAGCAAGAGATGAAAGAAGTAGTAGCTTATGACGAAAGTCTGACGCGGATGGAACGCACCATGCAAATGGCTAACATCAACGCGCAAGGCCCATTATAAGCAACTAAGGTTTAGCTTAGTAGGAGATGGGCATGGCAAGGCGAGCTTTATATTTAATGGTGGAACGTTTGCAAGAACAAGAGCAAGACGCCGCCCGAGACATGGCTGAAGCACAACAGCAACTTAGCGAATTTGAAGCACAACTTGCACATCTCGAAGACTACCGACGTTCCTATCTTGAGCAAGCTTTAGCCAAGGGAGTTGACGGTTTTTATGCGGACAGCTTTCATCAATATCAATTGTTTATTCAAAAGCTTGAACAAGCCAGCGTTCAGCAGGGGAAAAGCATTGAACAGGTGAAAAAGAACGTGTTGTTGAAGCGCAAGCAATGGCTAGATGTGCAAGCAAAGCGCAAAGCTATGGAATTGCTGATTGATAAACAAGTAAAACAAAAACAGCATAAACAAGCACGTGAAGAGCAAAAACTATTAGATGAATATGCGCTATATGCACATCTTCGAGGTCAAGCGAGCTAATCGGCACGTTTAATGCTTTGAATTTTAGATAATGCTAGCGCGCCTTCAATATTTGGGCCGCGAAACAAATATTTTTATTGCAAGGGTAAGCAAATATATGGAATTACTGTTAACCGACACAGCCGATGCCAAACAGTTTTCTTCACTAGGAAATGCAGCGCTTAGTCCCTCTGAAAAAAGTGACGATTTTGCCAAACTAGTCAAAGAGTTAGAAAATCTCCCGAAAGCTGATAGCCCAGTAAAGCAAGCGATTGAAAAGCAGCTTTCCGGCTCGAAAAATAACGCAAGTGACGATGCTGAAGCTGGTAAAGCTCAAAGCCCTAGTGATTTATTAAAACAGTTGGATAATGCCAAGCAAGCAGCCGATGGTATAGATAAAAACCAAGGTGAATCTAAAAAAACTGCTGAGACAGAGCTAGTTAACGGTAGTAAATCCTATAATAGTAAAGATATTAGTATCGCTGAAGAGTCTAGTAAGGACGAGTTCGTTGACACTGAAGCTCTTAGTAAAAACCAACAAAAACAGTCGTTTGTTGATAGTGATCTTGCCCCAAAACAAGAGAAAACAGCAGTTAGTGACGAAAAGCTAGCTGCCGATAAGCAAACGCTAGTTAATCAACCAGCACAAAGCGGCAGAGAGTTGCCGCCTACTCAAGCAGAAGCAAGCAAAGCGCATTCGAGCGATGCTAAAGACAGTAGCCAGGTCAGCGATGGGAAAGATGCTGCAGCTAAACCCGTTAAAGTAGATATCGCAGCAACTGCTGGTTCACAAAATGCTCAAACAGCTAATTCAAAAGAAGCCGCAGTAGAAGGCCTGAACTCTACTAAGTCAGAAACAACTGATAAAACCACCGCTGGCCAGGAACAAAGCAGCAATAAACAACAGCTAGCTGGTGAAACTGTGGACCCCAAAAAAGTTGCTGATAAAGACCAAAAGCTTGACTCAAGCAATGAGCGAATTACCAAAGAAAATGCTCCAACTTTAGCGGGTGAGCATAACAAAACCTTAAGTGCTAAAGAGGGTGAGCGTTTGACTTCAAGCGCTAATGAAAAAGCGCCATTAGACAAAGTTGATGCTACTGTTAGTCAAAGTGATGAAAAGAAAGCGTCTAAGACTAAAGAGTCCGAGGCCGCAGTTTCTAGCAAAACAGAAAAAGCTCCCGTGGATAAATCCTTTAATGCTACACAAGAGAAAGCTTTCGGGGATAAACCCCTAAACGTCGTTCAAGACAAAACATCAGAAACACCTTTATCTTTAGCAGAGCAAAACCGCTCAAAACTGCAAGGTGAAGCTCAAGCTAATCATTCAACGGCTAAATCTCATTTAGACCAAGAGGAAGCGAAGGCGAAAGAGCTGAATGCTAAATTAAGCGGCGAAGCTGTGGCAGCTCAGCAAACTAGTAAAGTAAGTGACGAGCCTAAAGCTGGCGTCGTTGTTCAGCAAGGCACAAATACTACCGTTAACAGTAAAGTTAGCGCTGCAGATATTGCCCAGCAAAGCGATAAACTTGCCAGCGCAAATATTGCTGCTGCGAGTAGCAAGCATTCGAGCAGTGAGAATGGCTCCGAGCATAAGGAACAGCAATCGTCACAGACCCAACAACAAGGATTACCTAGCCAAGCTGAAGCTACTCGACCACAAGAGCACCACAGTATTTTTAGAGCTGCTTCGGGCGCCGACGTGGTGGCTCGGGCAGAGCAGGGAAGTAATGAAGCTGTACTAAAACAAGCTCAGCAAGTTAATGACAAAGCAACGCAGTTCAATGAACGTTTAAATCCTGCGCAATACCAAGCGCCAGCTGAGTTAAACCAACGAGTACAATACATGTTGAGCCAGGGCATGCAAAAGGCCGAAATTCGTTTAGACCCTGCTGAGCTAGGAAGCATGCAAATTCGCTTGCAAATGAATCAAGACCAACAAGTCTCGGTACAAATTCAAGTACAAAATCCGCAAGCGCGTGAAGCTTTGGAACAAACAATGCCACGTTTACGAGAAATGCTGCAGCAACAGGGAATCGAACTGGGGCAAAATCAGGTTAGCCAACAAAATCAAGGCAGCGCTTCTCAACAAGGTGGAGGCCAAACAACGGCTGGTGGACAATCGACCAACGGCGAACTGGTTGATGATACTACTGAGCAAGACATGAGCGCATTGCTGGCGAATCATGCAAACAGTGATGGCATTGACTTTTATGCCTAGTTTATTTCTATGAGATGCTGTTGAAGCGCCTCTTAACTATGTAATAATAAAAGCAGTTTAGCGATAATTTCATGGGAACGTAGATGGCTGAAGAATCAGAATTAAAAGTAGAAGATGGTGAAGGTAGCAGTAAAAAGAAGCTAATTATCATCATCGCTATTGTAGCCGTATTGGTGATTGGTGGTGTGGTTGGCTTTTTGTTAATGGGCGGCGACTCAGATGAAGCCCCAGCTGCAGCAGAACCAGCAGAGGAAGCAACGTCTTCAGTTACTCATACAGCCTTATATGTAGGTATGCCTAGACCATTCGTATTTAATATTGTGGGCGACCACCGAGATCGCTTAGTACAAATTAAAGTACAATTATTGGTTCGTGGTACTGCCAATGAAGAAGCCGCCAAGCTTCATATTCCATTGATTGAAGGGACCTTATTGAGTGTATTTAGCTCTGCAACCGTAGAAGACTTATCAACTCAAGAAGGCAAAGACAAAATTCGCGAGAATTCGTTAACTGAGACACAAAAAGCATTAAAAGAGATAACCGGTAAAGTAGTGGTAGAAAAAATCCTATTCACCGGCTTTGTAATGCAATAAAGGACCAACGTGAGCGATTTATTAAGCCAAGACGAGATCGATGCGCTATTACATGGTGTTGATGACATAGAAGAGGACATCATAGAGCCAGAAATGTCTGGCAGTGTGGTGGAGTTTGACTTCTCTTCTCAAGATCGAATCGTTCGTGGACGAATGCCAACTCTTGAGTTGGTTAATGAACGATTTGCTAGGCATATGCGAATTAGCCTATTTAATATGATGCGCCGCACAGCGGAAGTATCTATTAATGGCGTGCAAATGATTAAGTTTGGCGAATACGTTCACACGCTATTTGTTCCTACCAGTTTAAACATGGTTCGTTTTCGACCTTTAAAAGGTACTGCTTTAGTAACCATGGAAGCACGTTTGGTGTTCATTTTGGTAGAGAACTTCTTCGGTGGAGATGGGCGTTATCATGCCAAAATTGAAGGCCGCGAGTTTACACCTACCGAGCGCCGCATTATTCAAATGCTGCTTAAAATTATTTTTGAAGACTATGTAGAAGCTTGGGCGCCAGTAATGGACGTTGGCTTCGATTATTTGGACTCAGAAGTAAACCCTGCAATGGCCAATATCGTGAGTCCCACCGAAGTGATTGTTGTTAGCTCATTTCATATTGAGCTGGATGGCGGCGGTGGCGACTTCCATATATCTATGCCGTATTCAATGTTGGAACCGATTCGAGAGCTTTTAGATGCGGGTGTGCAAAGTGATAAACAAGACACTGACCAGCGTTGGAGCTCAGCACTAAGTGATGAAATCATGGATGTGCCAGTGGGTTTACATACCAAATTGTTAGAAACTGACGTAACGCTGCGTCAGTTAATGGATCTTAAAGCAGGTGATATTATCCCGGTTGAGATGCCTGAAACTGCTATGTTATATGTAGAAGATTTACCTAGTTACCGAGTTAAACTTGGTAGACAGAAAGAAAAAATGGCACTGAAAATTGATACTCAGTTAAAACGTCCAGACACTGTGAAGAGTGACCTTGAAATGGTGGTAAGTAGCCGCCGTTCATCACCGGGCGACGAGTAAAGTAATAAGGATAAAATATGAGTGATCAAGATGATATGGCTGATGAGTGGGCAGCAGCAATGGCCGAAGCCGAGCCTGCTCCGCTTGAAGACTTTGTCGATGAATCAAAACCCATAACCGAAGAAGAGCAACGTAAGCTTGATTCGATTATGGACATTCCTGTAACTATTTCCATGGAAGTAGGCCGCAGCAATATTAGCATCCGTAACCTGTTACAACTTAACCAAGGCTCAGTGGTAGAACTAGATAGGGTTGCCGGCGAACCGTTGGATGTTCTTGTTAATGGAACACTGATTGCGCATGGTGAAGTGGTTGTTGTAAATGATAAGTTTGGTATTCGCCTTACCGACGTTATTAGCCAAACCGAACGTATTAAAAAGCTCAAGTAATGCAACAAGTCCTCGCATTCATCATTGCAGCCGGCATTAGTTTGCCAGCTTTAGCTGAACAAGAAACCACTACTCCTCCCAATAGCCAAGTTGAACTGCTTTCGTGGGTAATGTCTTTGGCTTTAGTCTTAGTCACTATTTTTGTTTGTGCATGGGTACTAAAGAAGACTCGGCTTAGCCAGTTTGCTGGTGGCCAGTCTAGAGTGGTCACTAACTTAGCTTTAGGTACGCGAGAGCGGGTGATGGTGGTAGAAATTGGTGAACAGCAGTACTTAATTGGTGTTACTACTCAATCTATAAACCTTTTGGATAAGTTAGATAAACCGATTGTTGCCAAGCCGAAAAAGATGAGTGGCTCATTTACTAAACAGTTACAAGGATTGTTGGCTAAAAATGAAAAGTAAGCTGCTTATTTGCCTAAGTTTGTTGCTTGGTGTTGTTGCACCCAGTTTTGCTCAAGAAGGTATTTTGCCGGCTATCACTATGACCACTAATCCTGATGGTGGACAAGAGTATTCGGTCACTCTACAAGTTTTAGCTTTGATGACCGCGCTGTCATTTTTGCCTGCGTTAGTGATTATGATGACATCCTTCACCCGCATTGTGGTGGTGATGTCTATCTTAAGGCAAGCCATGGGTTTGCAACAAAGCCCGTCAAATCAAGTAATTATTGGCATCGCTTTATTTTTGACCTTTTTCATTATGTCGCCGGTAATCGATGAAGTGAATACTCAGGCTGTTCAGCCATATTTAAGTGAAGATCTTACTTCGATGCAGGCTTTCGAAAAAGCCAAAGAGCCGCTCAAAGAGTTCATGTTGGCGCAAACCCGGCTAACGGATTTGGAAACCTTTGTTAAAATTGCCAAAGTGGAAGTGGGTTCGCCGGAAGAGGTACCTTTCAATGTACTTATTCCAGCCTTTATTACCTCAGAGCTTAAAACCGCTTTCCAAATTGGTTTCATGTTATTCATTCCCTTCTTGGTTATCGACTTAGTGGTGGCCAGTATCTTGATGGCAATGGGTATGATGATGCTGTCGCCAATGATTGTATCTTTGCCATTTAAGCTAATGCTGTTTGTGTTGGTAGATGGATGGAGCTTGGTGATGGGCACACTTGCAAATAGTTTTGGCGTATAGACGTAGGAGCCTTTAGATGGAACCGGAAGTCTTTGTTGATGTATTTCGCCTTGCTTTAGGCCAAGTGATGCTATTGGTGTCTGCTGCCATTGTTCCTAGTTTGTTGGTTGGACTAATCGTTGCTATTTTCCAAGCCGCCACCTCAATTAATGAACAAACCTTAAGTTTTTTACCCCGCCTACTTGTTACCTTAGGTGCGCTTATTGTCGCTGGTCATTGGTTTACTGAGAAACTAATGGAGTTGTTTTTTACCATGGTGGATATGATTCCTCAGGTTGTTGGCTAATGGAGTTTCCAGCCAGTGTAGTGATGGCTTGGATTGGTCAGTATCTATGGGCACTTACTCGAGTAGCTGCGATGCTGATGGTATTAGCAAGTTTTGGAGGTAAATCAGTACCAACTCGGGTGAGACTGTTACTAGCTTTAGCCATCACATTTGCTTTAGTGCCTATTTTGCCGGAAGTAACTGGAATAGAAGTTTTCTCTTTTCAAGCTGTTATCGTTATTTTGCAGCAGGTACTTATTGGCGCTGCTATTGGATTTATTTCACAATTATTAATGCAAACCTTTGTTGTTGGCGGGCAAATTATTGCGATGCAAACCAGTTTGGGTTTTGCCTCCATGGTCGATCCCAATAACGGGCAAAGTACGCCGGTTGTTGGTCAATTCTATTTGCTTTTGGCAACATTATTGTTTCTGGCCATCGACGGCCATTTGCAGTTAATTACGTTAATTGCTATGAGTTTTGAAACGCTACCGGTGGGTATGAACGGTTTAAGTAGTTTGGATTATCAATTACTGGCAGGCTGGTATTCACAATTATTTTTAGCTGCTTTAGCGCTATCTATATCCTCTGTTGTTGCAATGTTACTGGTAAACTTTTCTTTCGGTATTATGACGAGAGCAGCCCCACAACTGAATATTTTTAGTATTGGTTTTGCGGTAAGCATGTTGTTTGGTTTATTCATTCTTTGGCTCACCATTGGTGGGTTTTTAGCGCATTTTGAACGTCAGTGGGAGGTTGGCCGCAGCTTGGCATGTGACATGCTGCTGATTGGTTGTTAAACCAAGGGCCTAGTTACTATGGCAGACGACGATCAAGAAAAAACCGAAGACCCCACGGGGAAAAAACTCGAAGACGCCCGTAATAAAGGGCAGGTAGCCCGCTCTAAAGAGTTGGGCACCGCAGCGGTACTTATTAGTGCAGCCTTAGCCATCATGGTTTTTGGCGGTATGTTGGCGGAATCCATGGTCAAGGTTTTCCAAACCGCTTTTGTGATGAGCCGAGAAGAAGTTTTTGACGTAAACCTAATGCTAAAAAACTTAGGCATTATGGGCTGGTTATTGTTTAAACCAATGATATGGATCATGGGCTTTATTACTTTAGCCGCGCTTATTGGCAATACTCTATTAGGAGGCATGCCATTTAGCTGGGAGGCTGCTAGGCCAAAAGCCAGTAAAATGTCGCCCATTCAAGGCTTTAAACGAATGTTGGGCATTCAAGCTTTTGTAGAGTTCATCAAAAGCGTCGCTAAAGTGTTGGTGATTGCCGGGGTAGTATGGTTTGTCCTGCAATGGAAATTTGCTGAAATTCTTACGCTTAGCATGCAGTCTATCCCTGGTTCAATTGTTAATGCCTTGGATATGCTGCAATGGATGCTGTTAGCTTTAGTCTGTAGCTTGATTATTATTGTGATCATTGATGTGCCTTATCAAATTTGGAATCACAACAAGCAGCTTAAAATGTCTAAGCAAGAAGTAAAAGACGAGCATAAAAACATGGAGGGTAGCCCTGAAGTAAAAGGACGCATTCGCCGCTTACAAATGGAAATGGCTGCTCGTCGAATGATGGCCGACGTACCTCAGGCGGACGTTGTTGTTACCAACCCAACACATTTCTCTGTAGCGCTAAAATACGACAGCAATGGCAGTGGAGCGCCAAAAGTAGTGGCTAAAGGGGTAGATGAAGTAGCTATGAAAATTCGCGAAATTGCGCGTCACTACGATGTACCTGTGATGCAAGCTCCTGCTTTAACTCGTTCTTTGTATCATACAACTAAACTTGGCCACGATATTCCTGAAGGCTTGTACGTTGCAGTGGCGCAAGTACTTGCTTTTGTTTTCCAGCTTGAGCAATACCGCAAAGGTAAAGGCAAGCGTCCTAAACCGGTTGTTGATGATCTACCTATTCCAGATGATTTGAGATATTAACCTCAGTTTCAGCACTTACTTGGAGTGTTTTATGTGGTTGGCTCAGTTATTGCTTTTCTCGTTTCATCAGTTGTTAGGAAGTCAGTATTTCGTCATTTATGGAAATCATCAATCGCCTCACCAGCTTTAAGCTTCAAGATTTAAAAAAAGTTGATGTCAATGTTATAAAGGGCTTTGGCACGCCTATGGTAGTGCTAGCTACTTTAGGCATGGTGGTTTTACCAATGGCCGCATGGCTATTGGATATTCTGTTTGCTTTCAATATCTCTCTTGCCTTAGTGGTGTTATTGGTTGCTGTTTATACTAAGCGCCCACTAGATTTTGCGGTGTTTCCCACCGTGTTGCTAATTGCTACTTTATTACGTTTGGCCCTAAACGTTGCCTCTACTCGAGTTGTTTTGTTAGAAGGGCATAATGGTGGAAATGCTGCTGGTAATGTAATTGAAGCTTTTGGTTCAGTGGTTATTGGCGGGAACTACGCTGTTGGTTTGGTGGTATTCCTGATCTTGATGATTATCAACTTTGTCGTGGTAACAAAAGGTGCTGGCCGTATCGCAGAAGTAAGTGCCCGCTTTACCTTGGATGCCATGCCCGGTAAGCAAATGGCGATTGATGCTGACTTAAATGCTGGCATTATCGACCAAGAACAAGCCCGTGAACGCCGCGCTGACGTAACCAACGAAGCTGATTTTTACGGTTCAATGGATGGTGCTAGTAAGTTTGTTAAAGGTGATGCCATAGCCGGCATTTTGATTTTATTCATCAATATCTTAGGCGGTTTCATTATTGGTGTGGCCCAGCATGACCTAACCTTCGCTCAAGCTGCAGAGGTATACACCTTACTGACCATTGGTGATGGCTTAGTTGCGCAAATCCCGTCTTTACTATTGTCTATCGCTGCTGCCTTAGTGGTTACTCGCCAAAATACCGAAGCGGATATGGGTGAGCAGGTAAGCTTACAAATGTTCAAAGATCCACGAGTAATGATTATTTGTGGCTCGATTCTTTTCATTATGGGCATTGTGCCTGGCATGCCTCACTTAGCTTTTCTGAGCTGTGCAGCGGTGTGTTTGGGTGCTGCGTGGATGCGACATAAAGGCGATGCTAAGAAAGCTGCCGAGACTGCATTACAACCTGCTTCTTCCAGTTCTAATGTGAGCAGTGAGCCAAAAGAGCTAGGTTGGGATGATGTTCAACCGGTTGATGTGATTGGTCTTGAAGTCGGCTATCGCTTAATTCCTTTGGTGGATAAATCTCAAGGCGGTGAATTATTGGCGCGTATTAAAGGTGTGCGTAAGAAGTTATCGCAAGATTTGGGTTTTCTGGTGCCTGCTGTACATATTCGAGATAACCTAGATTTAGGCCCTAATCAGTATCGAATAACATTAATGGGCGTGACTTACGGTGAGTCGGAAGTGTTCCACGACCGCGAAATGGCCATTAACCCTGGCCAAGTATTTGGTAAAATTGAAGGCCAAGCCACCACAGATCCTGCCTTTGGCTTAGAAGCAGCTTGGGTAGCTACCGAGCAGCGCGAACATGCGCAAACATTGGGTTACACCGTGGTTGATTCCGCCACGGTTGTTGCGACCCATTTAAGTCAGCTTCTTACTAACAATGCGGCCAGCCTACTTGGACACGAAGAAGTTCAAAATCTACTTGATATGCTAGGCGGCAGCTTGCCTAAATTGGTTGAAGGCTTAGTGCCAGACACTATGACTTTGTCTACGGTGGTTAAGGTACTGCAAAACCTACTTAATGAAGGTGTGCCTATTCGTGATGTTCGCAGCATTGTTCAAACCTTGGTTGAATATGGGCCTAAGAGCCAAGACCCCGATATTCTTACCGCCGCCTGCCGTATTTCGTTAAAACGTTTAATCGTTCAAGAGTTGATTGGCAGCGAGGCCGAACTTCCAGTAATTACTTTGTCTCCAGACTTGGAGCAGATATTGCATCAGTCTATGCAAGCGGCAGGAAACGATGGCGCAGGTATGGAGCCAGGTTTGGCAGAGAAACTCCAGGTATCATTAACGGAGGCGTGTCAAAACCAAGAAATGGCCGGTCAACCCGCTATCTTGTTAACCTCGGGCATACTGCGTTCAAGCATGTCTCGATTTGTTAAAACAGCAATGCCTGCATTAAGGGTTCTGTCTTATCAAGAAGTGCCAGAAGATAAACAAATACGAATTGTGAGTTCAGTGGGGCAGTAGCTTCAGCGAATTAGCAAAAGGAAGGTGAACAGTGAAAATGAAACGCTTTTTTGCAAAAGATATGCGAACCGCACTAGCCGAAGTGAAGGAAACACTTGGCAGCGATGCGGTTATCATGTCTAACAAAAAGGTAACCGGTGGCATCGAAATTGTTGCTGCGGTTGAACCTTCTAGTGCTAAACAAGCTGCACCTAAAAGCGATAGAGAATTGCCTGAAGATAGCGTCAATTTGTCGTCTATGAATGCAGGCGCTGCCAAAAAAGCGCCAACAAAACAGCATCCAAGTCATGATTTTGACGAAAATGCTAGTTTGAAAGATAACCTAACCAACTTTATGCAGCGCCATCAAAAGCGTCAGCAAGAAAACTTGCAACAGTCTCAGCAAAAGCAGCAACAGCAGCGCCCTCGCACCGTTCAAGCGCCACGCTCTTTAGCTCAACAACAAGGTTGGGCGCAGCAAGGCTCCATATCAAATAAACCAACAAATACGTCTCTTGGTGGACAACCAGCTAGCTCAGCATCAGCTGCTGCAGGCAACGAAGTTGGTGAGCTTAAAAAAGAAATGGCCGCCATGCGCAAGTTGCTTGAGCATCAAGTATCTGGACTAATGTGGCAGGAAGTAGAGCGCCAAGAGCCGGTACGCGCGATGTTAATTAAGCAGTTGCAGCTAGTTGGTTTTGATGAAGATATGGCTGACCAAATAGCTGGATACATTCCCGAAGAACTCGGCGTTCAAGAAGGCTGGCAGCATTTACGTGAACTATTAGTCAATCAACTACCGGTTGGCCAAGATGAGATTTTGTTAAAGGGTGGGGCTATTGCGTTGCTTGGCCCAACGGGTGTAGGAAAAACAACCACCATCGCCAAGTTAGCAGCACAGTTTGCAATGCGCCATGGCGCCGAAAGTGTGGCGATGATTACTACAGATACCTACCGTATTGGTGCTCATGAACAACTTGCTACTTACGGCAAAATTATGGGCTGCGCCGTACGCGTCGCCAATGATGAAGAAGAGCTTTCACAGTTGCTTTATCAGTTTAAAGACAAAAAGTTGGTACTTATTGATACCGCTGGCATGAGCCAACGAGATCTTCGCTTACACGAACAATTAGATAAGCTAGTAAAAAACAGCCGCGTGAACATTCGCAACTATTTGGTGATGTCGGCCAACGCGCAGCGTCGGGTAATTGAAGAAACTGTGAACCAATTTCAGCGAATTCCCTTAGCTGGTACCATACTTACCAAATTAGATGAAAGTTTGGCTTTAGGCGAAGTGTTAAATGTAACCTTGCGCCATGCCTTACCAATAAGTTACGTTACTCACGGCCAACAAGTGCCTGAAGATATTGCGGTAGCTGCGCCTACCCAATTAATAGAACAAGCATTATCGGTTATCGATAAGCAAAGCCAGCAACATTTCTGGTTTAGTGAAACCGAACAACAAAAGGTTTCAGATGTATTCTAAAGATAATGAATTTGACCAAGCTAGCGGCTTAAGAATGATGCAACAAAAAAACAATGTGAAAGTCATCGCTGTAACTGGCGGCAAAGGGGGCGTAGGTAAAACTAACGTTACTCTTAACATGGGTATAGCCATGGCTGCGCAAGGTAAGCGCGTAATGGTATTGGATGCCGACTTAGGCCTAGCAAATGTAGATGTGCTGCTTGGCTTACGTGTAACTAAAAACCTCTCTCACGTTTTATCCGGTGAATGCACCTTAGATGAAGTATTAGTTAAAGGGCCTAATGGGATCTTAATTGCACCAGCTACTTCTGGTACTCAATCAATGGTGGAACTTAGTCCTGCGGAACACGCCGGACTTATTCGTGCTTTTAGCAGCATGAAAACACCTATTGATGTGTTGCTAGTTGATACTGCAGCGGGCATCTCCGACATGGTGCTAAGTTTTGCCAAAGCGTCACAAGACATATTAGTGGTGGTGTGTGATGAGCCAACCTCTATTACCGATGCTTATGCGCTAATAAAGCTGCTTTCAAACCAGCACGGTGTCTACAAATTTAAAGTGGTGGCAAATATGGTGCGTAGCTTACGCGAAGGCCAAGAATTATTTGCTAAGCTTACTCGAGTTACCGATCGCTTCTTGGATGCTACACTCGAATTGGTATCTTGTATTCCTTATGACAATAACGTGCGCTTAGCCGTAAGAAAGCAGCGAGTAGTGGTAGAAGCCTATCCTAAGTCTCCTGCTTCTTTGGCATTTCGCTCATTAGCAAGTAAAGCTTCTACTTGGCCAATTCCTGAACAAGCAGGTGGACATTTAGAATTTTTCATCGAGAACCTTCTCGAGTTTGGACAACGTAAAAATAGAGAACAGCTTAGTGAATAAAGTTGCCGCTTATGCCAGCGCTAATGACACTAATGTTTTGGTGGAGCGCCATGCAAACTTGGTCAAACGGATAGCCCATCACCTAATGGCTAGGCTTCCGGCTAGCGTGATTGTTGATGACTTGATCCAATCAGGAATGATTGGCTTAATCGAAGCCGCACGTAACTTTGATGGCTCAAAAGGCGCTAGCTTCGAAACCTACGCTGGCATCCGCATTCGTGGCTCTATGCTTGACGAAATTCGTCGTGGCGATTGGGTCCCACGCTCGGTACATAAAAATAGCCGCGCCATTAGTGATGCAATCGCTGAGGTTGAGAAAGAAAAAAACGGTGACGCAAAAGACGCCGAGGTTGCAGCAAAGCTTGGCGTAAGCTTAAGTGAGTATCACTCTATGTTGTCTGATGTAAATTGCGGACGCATTTTAGGTATCGATGATCTAGGTGTGAGTGAAGACGTCATATCAAGTGAAGAAAGTCGAGAGCTAAACCGACCCTTTGAAGGTTTTGCCAATCAACGCTTTCAACAATCTCTTGCCGAATGTATTAAAGGTCTTCCAGAGAGAGAAGCACTGGTTTTGTCCCTCTATTATGATGAAGAACTTAACCTAAAAGAAATTGGTGAAGTATTGAGCGTAAGCGAGTCCCGAGTCAGTCAAATTCATAGTCAAGCGCTTGCTCGAGTTAAAACTCGAATGCGAGATTGGACACAATAGAGAAATTCATCCTTACATTTCTTGTAAAAGATGGACTAAAATTGTGTTTATTAAGGCATAATATCTATATTACATAAATTTTTGGCCTATTTAGTGGCTTGTAAAACATCCTGTTGGGGGACGTACCTTGGATAAAAATATGAAAATTCTGGTTGTTGATGATTTTTCAACGATGAGAAGGATTATTAAAAACCTACTTAGAGATCTTGGCTTCAACAATACTCATGAAGCCGATGACGGAAATACCGCATTACCTATGCTTAAAGGCGGCGATTTCGAATTTGTAGTAACTGATTGGAATATGCCTGGAATGGAAGGCATCGACCTGCTGAAAAATATTCGTGCCGACGAAAGTTTGTCTCACTTACCTGTTTTAATGGTAACTGCCGAAGCAAAACGTGAACAGATTATCGAAGCTGCTCAAGCCGGCGTAAATGGATATATTGTTAAACCTTTCACTGCAGCCACGCTAAAAGAGAAGCTAGATAAGATTTTCGAAAGACTACAATAAGAAAGGAAGATGCGTGAGCACAGATACTCCGATTATTTCATTAGCCGACGCCAAATCTTTGGTTGCGCTACTTGAAGAAGGAAATGTCGCCGAGGCGAATCAACTTGTTAGTGAGCTTTGTGCTCCAAAAGCTAACCTGCTATTTGATAAGGTTGGGCAGCTCACTCGTCAGCTTCATGACTCTTTAAATGAATTTAAACTCGATATTCGAATTAACGAGTTAGCTAATCAAGAAATACCAGACGCTAAAGAGCGGTTAAACTATGTGATAGAGATGACCGATCAAGCGGCCAATAAAACCATGGACGCAGTAGAGTCTGGCCTTCCAATTGCCGATCAATTAACTAACGAAATCAACAGTATCATGCCTATATGGCAAAGTTTGATGGAACGAAGAATTGAAATCGGCCAATTTAAGGCGCTATGTCACCAAATCGATATTTTCCTTAATAGTTCTTCAGCAAATGCCGATAAACTACGTAGCATGTTAACCGAAATATTGATGGCTCAAGATTTCCAAGATTTAACCGGTCAGATGATTCGTAAGGTAATCACCTTGGTGCAAGAGGTGGAAGAAAGTCTGGTTGAAATGCTTACCTTGTTTGGAAATGAGAATGCCGAAGTAGTAGAAAATAAAAAAGTGACTAAATCTGCTATCGAAGCCGAAGGGCCAATATTAAATAAAGAGCAAAGGGACGACGTTGTTAACGACCAAGATGATGTTGATGACTTGTTGTCTAGTTTAGGATTTTAAGGGAGTAGCGCATGTCGTTTGATGTAGATGAAGACATCTTACAAGACTTTCTCGTAGAAGCGGCGGAGATCCTTGAGCAGCTGTCTGAACAGCTGGTTGATTTAGAAAAACGTCCAGATGACAGTGACTTGTTAAATGCCATATTTCGTGGTTTCCATACAGTTAAAGGTGGAGCAGGCTTCTTGTCATTGACCGAACTGGTTGATGTTTGTCACGGAGCTGAGAATATTTTTGACACCTTGCGCAACGGTGGAAGGAGTGTATCGCCTGAGCTAATGGATGTGATTCTTGAAGCGCTAGATTCAGTTAATGATATGTTCGCTCAAGTTCAAGCACGCGAGCCTTTAACACCTGCGTCTCCTGAATTAATTGAAAGCTTACATCAGTTGTCTCGCCCAGAATCTGCTGACGAAGTGGCTGCAGAGCCAGAGCCAGAGCCAGAGCCAGAGCCAGAGCCAGAGCCAGTAGCTCCGAGCGCCGATGCCGGCAACATTGACGAAATTACCGACGACGAGTTTGAGCGTTTGCTTGATGAGCTGCATGGCTCAGCTGCACCTGCTGCTGCCGCAACACCAAAACCTACTCCCGCAGCTCCAGCTGAAAAAGCTGCCAGTGATGGTGATATTTCAGATGATGAATTTGAAAAACTGTTGGATGAACTACATGGTTCTAAGGCGCCAGGTGCTGGACAAGCGGCTGCCCCTAAAACGCCAGAAGTAACGAAGCCTAGTTCAAATGCTGATGAAATTGGTGATGATGAATTTGAGAAACTGCTAGACCAATTACATGGTGCAGGCAAAGCACCTGACACTAAAGCCGCTCCAGCTAAGCCCGCAGCTAAAGCTGCGCCTAAGCCTGCTGCAAAAATTGAAGCTAGCCCTAAAGCGCCTGCTAAACCAGCGGCACCGGCCAAACCTGCTGCTAAGGCCGCTCCAGCTAAACAAGAGCCTGCAAAAGCGCCAGCCAAGCAAGCTGTACCTCAAGGTGAAACCACAGTTCGCGTAGATACCCGCACTCTAGACGATATTATGAATATGGTTGGCGAGTTGGTATTGGTGCGTAACCGCTTAGTGAGTTTGGGCCTTAATAGCAATGATGAGGATATGTCTAAAGCCACCGCTAACTTGGATGTGGTGACAGCTGATCTTCAAGGTGCGGTAATGAAAACCCGCATGCAGCCAATCAAAAAAGTGTTTGGCCGTTTCCCTCGAGTAGTTCGAGATTTAGCGCGAAGCTTGAAAAAAGACATTAATCTCGAGTTGGTGGGTGAAGATACCGACTTAGATAAAAACTTAGTTGAAGCGCTGGCCGATCCATTGGTCCACTTAGTTCGAAACTCTGTTGACCATGGTATTGAGATGCCAGACGATCGAGTTGCTTCGGGTAAACCTCGTACCGGTGTTATTCGCCTATCAGCCTCACAAGAGGGCGATCATATCTTGCTTAAAATCGAGGATGATGGCGCTGGTATGAATGCCGATAAGCTAAAATCTATTGCGATTGAGCGCGGAGTGCTTGATGCCGATGCCGCTGCTCGAATGCCTGATAAAGATGCTTATAGTCTTATTTTTGCTCCAGGGTTCTCTACTAAGACTGAAATTTCAGACATCTCTGGTCGTGGTGTGGGCATGGACGTGGTTAAAACCAGCATTACCCAACTTAATGGTTCAGTTGATATTGATTCACAGTTGGGGCAAGGCACTACACTACAGATTAAAGTACCGCTAACCTTGGCTATTTTGCCAACCTTGATGGTTGACGTTGGCAAGCAGACTTTTGCTTTACCATTAACTAGCGTGAATGAAATCTTCCACCTAGACCTTACCAAAACTAACGTAGTTGACGGCCAAGAAACTGTGATTGTTCGTGACAAGGCAATTCCGCTATTTTACTTACAAGACTGGTTAATTCGAAATGGTCAATCTGGAGAGCGTAGTTCTCAAGGGCACGTGGTTATCGTACAAATTGGCCCACAACAAGTTGGTTTTGTTGTTGATAATCTGATTGGCCAAGAAGAAGTGGTGATCAAAGCATTAGACCAATTATTGCAAGGTACTCCAGGTATGGCTGGTGCAACAATCACTAGTGATGGCCGTATTGCTTTAATTCTTGATATTCCAAGCCTGTTGAAACGCTACGCTCGTAAGATGTAAGCCTAGCCTTTAAGAAGAATCTAACATGGCAATAAAAGTACTTGTAGTTGATGATTCGAGCTTTTTCCGACGCCGGGTAAGCGAGATCATCAACGCGGACCCTTCTTTAGAAGTGGTCGATACCGCAAAAAATGGCCGTGAAGCCATCGACATGGTCGCTCGTCTAAAACCCGATGTAGTGACCATGGATATCGAAATGCCGATAATGGATGGTATCACTGCCGTTCGTGAAATTATGGCGAAGAATCCCACCCCGGTGCTTATGTTTTCTTCGCTAACTCACGAAGGCGCAAAGGCCACTCTTGATGCCCTAGAAGCTGGTGCTCTCGATTTTATTCCTAAAAAGTTTGAAGACATAGCTCGTGATAGAGAAGAAGCAGTTAGCCTTCTTCAGCAGCGGGTTAAAGCTATTGCTCGTCGCCGCGTTAGTGCTCGTCGAAGTGTTAGCGCACCGGCTCCAAGCACTCCTGTTCGGCCAAGCGCAGCTACAAGACCTGCAGTAAAAGCTTCGCCAACTACTTCAGCCCCACAACCAAAAGAGCGTGCTACCGCCCGTTTTAAGCCTTCTGGCAAACGCTATAAGTTAGTGGCAATTGGCACTTCCACTGGTGGTCCCGTTGCGCTACAAACCATTCTTACTCAAATACCTGCTGGGTTTTCTAAACCGATTCTATTGGTTCAACATATGCCAGCTACTTTTACTGCGGCTTTTGCTCAGCGACTAAATAGTTTGTCGAGAATCAATGTTAAACAAGCAGAGGACGGTGACGAGTTACGCCCTGGTTGGGCTTATTTAGCACCAGGTGGAAAGCAAATGTTGGTGGAAGGTCGCGGATCTTACGGTCGTTTACGGGTCATTGATGGTAACGATAAAGTAAATTACAAACCGTGTGTTGATATTACTTTTGCCTCTCTAGCAAAGAGTCACCAGTCTAATGTATTAGCGATGATACTTACTGGTATGGGGGCCGATGGCAGAGATGGCTCGCGCTTACTCAAAGAGCAGGGCTCTACCATTTGGGCGCAAGATGAAGCCAGTTGCGTGGTGTATGGTATGCCTCAAGCAGTTGCTAGTGCTGGTTTAGCGTCTGAACAACTACCTCTTGATCGCTTTTGTGAAGCGATTGTAGCGGAAATAGGGAATGGATAAACTTAGCATTGCTGGCGTGTTTATCGCCTTCTCTGCTGTTGGTTTAGGTCATTCTTTAGCGGGTGGTAGCTTTTCAGATCTGGTTAATTTGCACGCTTTTATTATTGTTGTCGGTGGTACAGTTGGCGCGGTCATGCTACAAACGCCAGCTTCTCAATTTGTTCAAGCTATAAAATCCATTCCGCGAGTTTGGCAAACTCAACAACTAGATGTTAAAAAGCAAACTCAACTAATTTTAAGTTGGTCTCATACAGTTCGCAAAGATGGTTATCTGGTATTAGAAAAACATCGACAACAAGCCGATGCCTTTAGTGTACTAGGTTTAGAAATGTTGATAGATGGAGCTGAAACCGAGCAGTTGAAACAGTCGCTAGAAGATATAATCGATCTTGAGCAAAACCGCTTAGAAAAACAAGCTGGGGTATTTGAAGCAATGGGTGGGTATTGCCCAACAGTTGGCATTCTCGGGGCCGTATTGGGGCTAATTCAAGCCATGGACTTTTTAACTAGCCCTGAGCAATTGGGTCAAGGAATTGCCGTGGCATTTGTTGCTACTATTTATGGGGTAGGGTTTGCTAACTTTGTGTTTTTGCCCATTGCCAACAAACTTCGTGCTTTAGCAGGAGAGCGAGCAATATACCAAGAGATGACTCTCGCCGGCTTAGTCTCTATTGCAGAGGGTGCCAATAGTATGGAAGTGCAACGACGCTTGCATAGCTTTAATACGGAACTCAGCTAATATGCGTCATCGCTACGCCACGCAGGCAAAGCGTAACGCAAGTACCGAACGTTGGCTGGTGTCTTACGCTGATTATATGACGCTAATGTTTGCCTTGTTTGTTGTTTTGTATGCCATGGCCATTGCTAATGAAAATGAATATCCCGAATTACAAACCCGATTGCAGCAAGCTATTTCACTTTTCGAAACTGATAAAGTTTCAAATCAAGAAGTTTCTGCTATCGAATTAGAAGGTTCCTCAGAGGCCGGCATTTTACCTGGTGGACAATCTATATTAGATGGAGAAGTCTTTAAACGTGTCGAAGCAACTCCAGCAGCTAGCGATTATCAAAGCAATGCTGACGATGAAGGATTTATTCAGCTGGCTGAACAACTGGCAACAGAGTTTAAAGATTTTCTAAAAACCGACGATATAGTAATAAGTTATGATGAACAATGGCTCACTATAGAGCTAGATAGTCGGCTGTTTTTTGCTAGTGGCAGCGCGTACTTACTCAAACCTGCTGCACAAGTTATTGATGTGTTGGCAGAGAAGTTACGTCAAGTTGATAACTATATTCGTGTTCGTGGTTACACTGATGAAGACAGTATTGATAGCGAGCTTTACCCGAGCAATTGGGAGTTATCTGCAGCGCGGGCAACTCGTGTTTTAAGAGAGTTGCAAGCTAGGGGAGTAGCGCCTGCTAGAATGGCATTAGAAGCTTACGCTGAGTTTGCTCCCGATGAATCGAGTACGAGTCATCGTAAAAACCGACGAGTCGTTATCGCCTTAGCGAAAACTTTATGGCAGCCAAAGGCTGAAGTAAGTCCTGAAGAACCGGAAAAAGGGGAAGCAGAACCGAAAAAACAACCAGACAGTGAAACCATGTTAGCTGTGCCCTTAGAAGGCGGCGGGGTACGTTTTACAACAAGGCAGGAAGAATAGTGAAAGTTTGGACAGTAGCCAATCAAAAAGGTGGCGTAGGTAAAACCACTACGGTAATTTCGCTTGCCGGTTTGTTGGCGCAGCAGGGTAAACGCGTTCTGTTGTTAGATACCGATCCGCATGCTTCGTTAACCAGTTATTTGGGTTTTGATGTTGATAGCGTGCAAGGCACCCTATACGAGCTTTATCAAAACAGCCAAATTGATGATGCGATGGTTACCCATAGTATTCAGGCCACAGCATTTGATAATCTCGACCTTATCCCCGCCAGTATGGCTTTAGCAACGTTAGATAAAGTGCTAGGTCAACGTGAAGGTATGGGGCTAATTCTCAAACGCATCTTATCTCGCGTTGAAGATAAATATGACCATGTGTTAATTGATTGCCCGCCAGTATTAGGGGTAATGATGGTGAACGCTTTAGCTGCTAGTAACAGGGTGTTAGTGCCAGTACAAACCGAGTTCTTAGCAATTAAAGGTTTAGAACGAATGGTTAAAACTTTAGCTATTATGCAGCGCTCTTGCCCCGGCCCCTTGCGCTACACTGTAGTTCCAACTATGTATGATAAGCGCACCAGAGCGTCATTGGCAGCGCTTAAAGAACTACAAGAAACTTACCCCAAAAATATTTGGAATTCGGTTATCCCTATCGACACTAAATTTCGTGACGCCAGCCTTCGTCACACTCCGCCTTCTTATCATATTAAGAACTGTCGCGGTGTTTTTGCTTATCAAACATTATTAGCGCATTTACTGCAAATGACCGATGAGCAGGGGCTATTATGAACAGTGACAAGTTGATGGAAGAAGCACTAGGTGACTACTTTGATTCATTACTTACTGAATCTGAGCCCGAGCCAGAAAAGCTTCCCGAAGTAAAACCAGCTACTCAAGAAAAAGCAGCACAACACATGGAGCCGCAAACCAAACCATTGGAAGAGTTGTTTGCAGAAGCCGAGCTGCGCGTGGCTGCTGTTGCAGAAGCGCAACCGGTATTGCTGCCCATTAAAGAGTTGCCAGAACAAGCGCCTGAGGTTGAAGTTGAGGTAAAAGTTGAAGAATTAGAGCAGCAGGTAGAAGAGCAAGAAGTTGAGGTTGAAACCGAAACATCTCTTGCTCCACAAGAAGAACCAACAGCCGCAGAATGGCAAAATATTGACACTGATAACGATTTTCAGGTGCTGTTTTTTGAAGTGGCAGGCGTTACTTTTGGCGTGCCTCTCACTCAACTTGGAGGGATTCATCGAATCTCCGAAGTGAGCCCGTTGTTTGGTAAGCCTCAGTGGTTTTCTGGGATTATGATTGAACGCGAAGAAAAGCTCAGTGTAGTTGATACTGCCAAATGGGTGATGCCAAACCAGCCATTTGAGCCAGACTATAAGTATTTAGTGATGTTAGGTGAAAGTGCTTGGGGCTTAAGCTGTGAAAAACTATTTGGCACTGAGAGGCTTAACCGAGATGACGTTAAATGGCGTTCAACGCCTGGTCAAAGACCTTGGTTAGCCGGAATGGTAAAGCAAAAAATGTGTGCCTTGTTGCATGTTGAAGAACTCCAACAAATGCTCGCAGATGGCGTAGATATCGAAGGACATTAAAAATCTGAGAGCCCGATAGGCTTCTCAAGTTGAAAAGGTAGGAAAATCTGCCATTTAGTTTTATAACATATGATATATACTGAATAATATGAGTTGCGAGATCCGATAGGACTCACGAATACTAAAAAGGACACGCAGATGAGCGAGCAGCGTAACATCGCAGAAAATATTGCCGAAGATGAAGTATTACAATGGGTGACTTTTCAGCTAGAAAGTGAAACCTATGGCATCAACGTAATGCAGGTACAAGAAGTATTGCGTTATACCGAAATTGCCCCAGTACCAGGTGCGCCAAATTATGTACTAGGTATTATTAACTTGCGCGGTAACGTGGTTACAGTTATTGATACCCGTTCACGTTTTGGGTTGCCGTCTTCTGATATCACAGAAAATTCTCGAATTGTTATTATCGAAGCAGAATCTCAAGTGATTGGCATCCTAGTAGATAGTGTTGCAGAAGTGGTTTACTTGCGCTCGTCTGAGATTGATATCGCGCCAAATGTGGGTACTGAAGAAAGCGCTAAGTTTATCCAAGGTGTGAGTAATCGCGACGGACAATTACTCATCTTAGTTGATCTAAATAAACTGCTTTCTGATGAAGAGTGGGACGAAGTAAGCTCACTATAAATGGATTGGATTAATCTGATTGCCCTAGTGGCAACCGTTGTTTGCCTTGTTGGTGCTATTTGGTTCAGCAACAAGGCGCAACAGCAATTGAAAGCCAATGAGCAAAAAATGCAAAGCTTAGAGGTAGTCACCAAAAATCTTCTTCAGTCACATCGAGTGGTTGAAAAGCAACTGCAAGAAATTCATCAAGCCAATGCCTCTCTGGTGGGTGAGTTAGAACGGCAAAGTGAACAAGTAGAGCAGGCTTTCCTTCGTACCTCTCAAATCCAATCGCAAGATCCCGACAGCAAATTGTATACTCGAGCGGTAAAGCTGGTTGAATTAGGTGCAGATTTAGATGAAGTTATGCGCGAGTGTGAGCTGCCAAAAGCTGAAGCTGAATTACTGCTAAGTTTACGCAATAAAATGAAAGGGCAAGTGAGTTAAGCTGGTTATAACTAAAGAACGCTTTTGCTTAGCCTTCCGTGTTTTCACTCAATGGTTTAACCTCATTAGCCCGATTCAAATTCTTGGTTTTTTCCTCGCTTCCTTTACAATTCTATTTATGGCTTTATTTATTCAAATAAGTTACGAGAGCATGTTAGCGCTCAACTGAAATACCGCAATATACAAACAGGCTATGTTTTTGTTACTTGTATTGCAAAGCGCTGTAAACATGGCGTTAATCCTTATGCTCAATCTAGTTTTTAGGCTTAGCTGTGTTAACATCCTAGCCTGTGTGTTGGGCAAGAAAATAGTTGAATGTTAAAGGTTAATGGGCTGTGTTGTGTACGTGAAGAACGAGTATTGTTCGACGACTTGTCTTTCACATTATCACCGGGTGAAATTTTGCAAGTTGCCGGGCCAAATGGCGCCGGTAAAACCAGTTTATTGCGATTGATTTCCGGCTTGTCACGCCCCGAAAGCGGAGAGATTTTTTGGCAAGAAGAAGCCATTTCTCAGCAGGCTGAGCAATACCATCAACAGTGTCTTTATCTAGGCCATCATGCTGGGGTAAAGGCTGAACTAAGTGCAGTAGAAAACTTACGTTTTTATCTAGGATTGGCTGGTGAAAGCATGGAGCAAGAACAGCTTTACGCTTTGTTAACCCGTGTAGGTTTAGCAGGATTAGAAGAAGAAGCTGTTGCTCATCTTTCAGCAGGACAACAGCGCCGAGTAGGGCTGGCTAGGTTGTGGCTGGTTGCGCGCAAATTGTGGATCCTTGATGAACCATTTACCGCGATAGATAAACAAGGCGTCGCGTATTTAGAACAAGTTATTTTGTCACATGCTCAAAAAGGAGGAATGGTGTTGTTAACGACTCATCAAGAGTTAAATATTCCTACTTCCGATTATCGAATCTTAGAGATTAAGCCGGCCTTTGAGGAAGCGCTGTAATGCATGCGTTTACTACTGTTGTTAAGCGTGAGCTTCTAGCCGCTTTTCGGCAAAAGTCAGATGTACTTAATCCGCTGTGGTTTATTCTCATCGTTATTACCTTATTCCCCATAGCGGTAGGGCCAGAGCCCTTGTTGTTGGCCAAAATAGCGCCGGGCATTTTGTGGGTGGCAGCGCTGTTATCTTCGTTATTGTCTTTAGAGCGTTTATTTCGAGATGATTTTGCAGATGGGTCTTTAGAGCAAATGCTGATGAGTGGCTCATCGCTAGCCTTGATAGCCTTGGCTAAAATCGTTGCCCATTGGCTGATAACAGGTGTGCCTATCTTATTGCTTTCGCCTCTTTTGGCAGTGCTACTGTCTTTAGAATGGCAAAGTTTCCAAGCTACCTTTTACACCTTAGTGCTAGGGACTCCAGTATTGAGTTTGATTGGTTCTGTAGGGGTCGCCTTAACTGTTGGTTTACGCAAAGGGGGCGTTTTACTTAGCTTGTTAGTTTTGCCTTTGTATATTCCAGTGTTGATTTTTGCGACATCTGCGATTGAAGCTGCGTCATTAAGCTTGCCCTATGCTGGGCATTTAGCGATCATGGGCGCCATAAGCTTACTTGCTCTCACCTTAGCTCCTTTTGCTACGGCTGCAGCGCTAAAAGTAAGCATTAACTAAATTTAGAATAAGACCGAGAGAGTAAATACCATTATGTGGAAATGGTTACATCCATACGCAAAACCTGAAGCGAGTTACACCCTAGCAGGAAAATTTGTTCCTTGGTTTAGTGTTTTTGCCATTGTGTGTTTTTCTGTAGGTTTAGTGTGGGGCCTTTTATTTGCTCCTGCCGATTACCAACAAGGCGACAGTTTTAGGATTATCTATATTCATGTGCCTTCAGCAATTATGTCGATGGGCGCTTACTCATCAATGGCCATTGCAGCTTTTATTGGTTTAGTTTGGCAAATTAAACAAGCCGATATGTATGTAGCAGCTGTTGCGCCAGTTGGCGCGGTATTTACTTTTGTTGCCTTATTTACCGGCGCTGCTTGGGGCAAACCAATGTGGGGAGCTTGGTGGGTATGGGATGCGCGCCTTACTTCAGAGTTAATACTGCTGTTTTTATATTTAGGGGTTATTGCCCTTTATAACGCTTTTTCAGATAAAACCATGGCTGGTCGCGCTGCGGGCATTCTCAGCATTGTTGGTGTGATTAATTTGCCTATTATTCATTACTCGGTGGAGTGGTGGAACACCCTGCATCAGGGCGCAACCATTACCAAGTTTGATAAACCCTCTATCGACTCTCGAATGCTATGGCCTTTACTGCTAAATATTCTTGCCTTTGGATTTTTCCTTGGCGCGGTGAGCTTGGTTCGCTTTAGAACTGAACTGTTGCGCCGCGAGCAACGTAGACCATGGGTACAACAACTTATTCAACGCCATATTCAAGCAAAGGGGTAGCACGATGCAATTTGAATCAGTCGCAGATTTTTTTGCTATGGGTGGTTATGGTTTTTATGTGTGGCTTGCGTTTGGGGTAAGCGCTCTAGCCATGGTAGGTATAGTGATAGACAGTATTGTTAAACGAAATGCCATTTTTAAATCTGTTGCGCGCCAATCTGCGCGACAGCAACGAGTTGAAGCAGCAAAAGAGGTAACTGAACGCTTATGAACCCAAGACGTAAAAAACGCTTAACGATTGTTCTAGCAATTGTAATTGGTTTGGGGGCTTCTATCGGCTTATTGCTGTTTGCGTTACAACAGAATATCGATCTATTTTACACTCCCTCCGAGCTGGTAAATGGCAAAGGAAAAGACGAGATTAAACCCGAAGTAGGCCAACGTTTAAGAATTGGTGGCTTAGTATTACCAGGTACGGTAGAGCGCTCGCAAACTAGCTTGCAAGTTAGTTTTAAGCTGAGTGATGCTGGCGGTGGTATTGTAACCATTAACTATGAAGGCATTCTGCCAGACTTATTTAGAGAAGGACAAGGCATTGTAGCTCAAGGTGAATTAGCCAATGCTACAACCGTAAATGCTTTCGAAGTACTCGCTAAACACGACGAAGAATACATGCCGCAGGAAGTGGCTGAAGCACTAGAAGGTATGGAACACTTTAAACCAGAATATACAGAAGCCCAGCTTAAAGGCTCTGGACACTAGAGACGGTAACTATGATCCCGGAACTTGGACATTACGCATTAATTCTTTCTTGTGCGTTAGCTATTTTACAAAGTGTATACCCGCTATGGGGCGCGAGTAAAAATAGTGTTTCATTAATGAAACTTGCTCGACCTTTAGCGCTAGCGCAGTTTGCCTTCGTCACATTGTCTTTTGTGGTCTTGAGCTACTCATTTGCTATAAATGATTTCTCGGTAGCTTATGTGGCTAATAACTCGAACAGCCAGTTACCGGTTTACTACCGCTTATCAGCTGTTTGGGGAGCGCACGAAGGTTCATTATTGCTGTGGGCAATGATTTTGTCGGGGTGGGGCGCTGCAGTAGCAATGTTCAGTCGCGGCTTACCACTCGACGCTGTTGCGCGAGTAGTGGCGGTAATGGGTATGATATGTGTAGGTTTTTACCTGTTCATCTTGCTTACTTCAAATCCCTTCGATAGGACTTTGCCATTTTTCCCAGTTGATGGACAAGATTTGAATCCTTTATTGCAAGATGTAGGATTAATTTTCCACCCACCTCTTTTGTATATGGGCTATGTTGGCTTTTCAGTGGCTTTTGCTTTTGCTATCGCTGCTCTAATGGCCGGACGTTTAGATTCCACTTGGGCTCGATGGTCTCGCCCTTGGACAATGGCGGCTTGGATTTTCCTTACCTTAGGTATTTCACTAGGAAGTTGGTGGGCATACTACGAATTAGGCTGGGGAGGTTGGTGGTTCTGGGATCCAGTAGAAAATGCCTCGTTCATGCCTTGGCTAGTAGGTACTGCGCTGCTGCATTCATTAGCGGTAACCGAAAAGCGAGGGGTGTTTAAATCCTGGACAGTGTTGCTGGCTATATCGGCGTTTTCTCTTAGCCTATTAGGAACCTTTTTAGTTCGCTCCGGCGTATTGGTCTCGGTGCATGCCTTCGCGAGCGACCCCGCTCGAGGCTTGTTTATTTTAGGCTTCTTGTTGGTGGTGATTGGTGGCTCCTTATTGCTGTTTGCTATTCGTGGCTCACAGGTGAAAAGTCGCGGAACTTATAGTTTGTTTTCTCGCGAGACCTTCTTGTTAATCAACAACATCTTACTAGTGGCTGCCTTAGTGGTGGTATTGTTGGGTACTTTATTGCCGCTTATTCATAAAGAAATTGGCCTAGGCAGCATCTCAATTGGTGAGGCCTTCTTTAACCGAATGTTTAGCTGGATGATTGTGCCTTTTGCGATTGCTTTGGGTATTGGTCCTTTGCTGCGGTGGAAGCGCCAAGACGTTCGCCCCCTTAAAGGTTGGCTGCTGGCTTTAGCAGCGTTTAGTTTATTGCTGCCAGCTGCATTATTGGTAATGCTAGCACCGAAGTTCTACGCCTTGGCTTACATGGCGCTTGCCTTATCATTTTGGGTGATTAGCTGTACAGCTTTAGAAGTATATTTGCGTGCCACTCACCGTCACAGTTTCACCAAAGGTTTAAAAGTACTTAGTCGTTCTCATTGGGCAATGGTACTTGGCCATTTAGGTCTTGCGGTAACGGTAATTGGCGTTGCATTGACCAGCCATTACAGTATTGAACGTGACTTGCGTTTAGAGCCTGGTGATTCAGTCACCTTTGCTGCTTACTCTTTTCACTTCAAACAGGTTGAGCCTTTAGTCGGTCCAAACTATGAAGGCCATGTTGGGGTGATTGACGTATATAAAGATGAGCACTTAGCAACAACCTTACGCGCAGAAAAACGTTTCTATCGGGTACAACGTAACATGATGACAGAAGCTGCCATTGATGCAGGCTTATGGCGTGACTTATACGCAGCAATGGGTGAGCAGCTTCCCGGTGGAGCATGGGCAGTGCGCCTATATTACAAGCCCTTTATCCGCTGGATTTGGCTAGGCTCAATTATTATGGCAATTGGCGGTATATTTGCCATGTCGGATAAACGCTATCGTTTCAAAGTTAAGCAAGAGCAGTTAAGTGGCAAGCCACCTGTAAAAGGTGCAAGTAGTAAAAGCACTGATTTGGTAGAGGAGGCTTAAATGAATAAACGTATTTTTTATTTTTTACTGCCTCTTATCGCCTTCTTGTTTATGGCAGTGTTTTTATACCGAGGTTTGTACAGTGACGCTACCGAGCTTGAGTCGGTATTAATAGGCAAGCCGGTTCCGCAATTCACTTTGCAAGATATTTATCAGCAAGATAAGCAACACGATGCTGCGATATTTAAGGGTGAACCCTTGTTGCTAAATGTTTGGGCTACTTGGTGCCCCACCTGTCGCGCAGAACATACCTTTTTGAATTCTTTGGCAGAACAGGGCGTTAAGATTGTTGGCTTAAATTACAAAGACGATCGAATTAAAGCGATAAAGTGGTTGGAGCAACTGGGTAACCCTTATCAAGTGAACTTGTACGATGGTAAGGGCCTGTTGGCATTAGATCTTGGTGTGTATGGTGCTCCAGAAACCTATTTTATCGATAGCCAAGGTGTAATTCGTTATCGCCATGTGGGTGATGTAAACGCGCGTAATTGGCAAGCAGAGCTTGCGCCAATATTTGCTGGTTTGGATTAATCATGATGAAAACTTTTCAAAGCTTTTTAGCGGTGCTGTTACTTAGCCTTCCTATAATGGCGAACGCTGCGATTTCAGCTCTCGAGTTTGATAACCCAGAACAAGAAGAGCTGTTTCGAGAGTTAACACGTGAGTTACGTTGCCCTAAATGTCAAAACAATAACATCTCAGATTCTAACGCTGGGCTTGCTCAAGACTTACGCGAGAAAACCTACCAAATGGTGAAGTCGGGTAGTGATAAACAAGAAGTATTGGATTATATGGTAGCGCGCTATGGCAACTTTGTGCGCTACGACCCGCCACTTACTCCAGCGGTGCTTACCCTTTGGATAGCACCGGTATTAATTATATTGATTGGTGGATTTACTGTGTGGCGACTAGCCCGAAGAAGAAAAGACGCAAAACCTGCGCTAGATGTGGCTGAACAAGAACGCCTAGAGCAGCTAATTAAACAAACGGAGCAAGAGAAATAATGACAGTATTTTGGTTGGCTGCTGCCGTTTTAACCCTGTTGGCTGTGGCGGTTGTTGTATTGCCTTTGTGGCGACAACGAGACAGTCGCTCGGTGACTCAAACAGAACTAAATAAAACTCTCTACAAAGATAGATTAATTGAAATTGAACAAGAGAATGCGCAAGGCTTAGCGGAAGATAGCTCAGTGTTAGTGAGCGAACTTCAGCATAATTTGTTGGATGATATTCCCGAAGAAGCAGATGCCAAACGTAGTGCTATTTCCCCTTGGGTTGCGCTTCCCGGTGTGGTTTTTGTGGTGGCTATTTCCATTGGCATGTATATCAAACTAGGCAGTGCTGAAAAGGTTCAAGACTGGCAGGCGATTGTGCAAAAAATGCCAGAGCTGAGTAACAAGGTGTTACTTGGTCAAGGTGGTGAGGTAAGTGAACAAGACTTAAATGAGTTCGCTTTAGGCTTGCGTACCAAGTTACATAATGACCCCAGCGATACACGCGGTTGGTTTTTATTGGCTAAAGTTGGCCAAGCTCTAAATCGTTTAGACATAATGACCGATGCCGCAGAGCAAGCTTATATGCGCGATTCAAAAAGTGCCAATATTATAGCTGTTTATGCGCAATCTTTGTTCTACAGTGGCGAACCCAGTGAACAAGCGCGCGCTGAGCGACTATTGGTATTAGCCCTACAGCAAGATTCTAGTCAATTAGAGCTTTGGTCCTTGTATGCTTTTATGGCACTTGAGCAACAGCAGTTTCAGTTGGCTATTGATCGCTGGCAGAGAATGCTTAGTTTGGTTGATGCTGACTCTGAGCGTTATCAAATGCTGCAACAAAGTATTGAGTTTGCCGAAGCGCAAATTGCTCAACAGCAAGCGCCAGCTGCGGAACAAACCCCGGCCGTTGAGCAGGCGGTGGTTGAAAACAATCCAGCAAGTGGTCCTAGCTACAGCATCACTGTAGACGTGAAAGAAGGGTTGGAAGTGCCAGGCTCAAGCTTCTTGTTTGTATTCGCGAAGTCTGTGAATGGCCCGCCAATGCCTTTAGCGGCCAAAAAAGTAGCGCATCCGCGTTTTCCTGTAACGGTGAGTTTGTCTGACAGTGATAGCATGATGGAAGGTCTTAAGCTTTCTCAGCAAGGCGATTTTTATATTACCGCACGCTTGTCTTACGACAACAATGTACAAACCATTGAAGGTGATTGGGAAGGGCAATCTTCTGCTATCTCTCAGGGTGAAGAACAAGCAATAAGTTTGCTTATCGATACTCCCCTGTAATTATGTATTAATATTGTAAGTGTTAATAGTTTTTACTATTCAGCTCTTAACATAGATGCCATAATAAAAAGAGGTTGCTTAGCAACCTTTTTTTATTTGTATTCGCAAATTATTTGGTGAGTTGATTTGCGATAGGTATCCGACCAAGGAAGGGGGGCTGAGTGCGTAAAGTAGTTACAGCTTTTTTGATGTTTGCTGTTATGTTGTCTACTGCATCTACCACAATGGCTAATGAAGTAGAGGCTTTTGATGAGCCTTATCAAGACTTCTCCGATCCTTTCGAGGGCTTCAATCGAAGCATGTGGAACTTCAACTATAATTATTTGGATAAACCTCTTTATCGTCCTGTAACACATGTATATGCCGAGTACTTACCCTTTGGCATTCGCGAAGCCATAAACAACGTTATTCGTAACTTGGAAGAGCCCGCTAGTTTTGCTAACCACCTCCTGCAAGGCAAGGTAGAACGTGCTTCTAATAATCTAGTTCGATTTTTGTTTAACTCCAGCTTTGGTATTTTTGGCATTTTCGACCTAATGGGGCGCTCTGGTGTACAGCGAGACATTGAAGAATTCGGCGATGTAATGGGATTCTACGGGGTGCCAGAAGGGCCTTATGTAATGTTGCCTGTACTTGGGCCAACCACCGTACGTAAGGAAGTTGGCGACTGGGTAGACGCATTTGCATCGCCATTAACCAACTTAACGTTTGCCGAGCAGGTGATTAAGTGGGGCTTAGACGGATTGTACAAACGTGCGTCTGTTATTGAGCAAGAACCTCTATTGGATAACTCGCTAGACAGCTATACCTTTGTTAAAGATGCTTACTTACAGTATCGCTTATATCGCTTCTACAACGGTAAGCCGCCTACATCCTCAAAACAAGATATCGATTCAGCTTTAGAAGATTATTTAGACGAGTTAGAAGATTATTAATTAAGCTGAACTATGCTTGTAAGTAGTATCGTTCAGCGCACCTAACGGCCTCTGCTGCTAGTGTTAGCGCTGCCAACCCAGATTTGGTTTTTTACATACCTTTGTGTGGTATAAATTTTATACACGCTTGCTGGCGTTGCAGTTACTTTGCTTATATTATCAACACATTAGACCACCTAAATGCTATTAACGTATTAATTAATAAGGATATTTGGAGAGAGTGCTGGAGCGCGACGATAACCCTTTATACGGGATCTCAATTTTAGTTGTAGAAGATGAAGTGGTGTTTCGTCAGCAGTTGCTCGCGTTTCTAACTCAAAAAGGCGCAATGGTTGGGGCTGTAGGAGATGGACAAGAAGCCCTTAATGCTATCAATCAACAACATTACGATATTATTTTAATGGACCTCATCATGCCGCGCATGAATGGGGTGGAACTGCTGCAACGCTTAGACACCTTCCCCGGCAGTGTTGTGGTTATTTCCGGTAAAAGCACCATGGCCGATTTGCGTAAGGTATTGCAGCTCGGTGCTAGTGACTTTTTAGTTAAACCGCTTACCGATTTTAATGAGTTAACTGACACCATTCTTGCTAACCTTTCAATGGCGAACGAGCACAGCCTGCAAATGGAATTTGCCGAGTTCGATGAACATAAAGCCCACTTTAAAGCCAATGATGCTCAAGCGAGCATGGTTTTGAATGAAATCCTTCCAGAGAATACCCAAGAAATCATCGGGTTCTTTTGTCATTACCGATTGAAAGGGCAATCTCTGTTTCCCATTATTAAGCAAATTGACGAGCATCATGTAGGTTTTTTGGTGGTTGATATTTGCTTATTAGGTGATGAAGGAGTGGTTGCTGCAGTCATTATAAATGGCTTTTTCCAAGACATGTGGAATCGCTTTTTGGTTAATGACCCGACAGCGCTTCAACCCAGCGAAGCCCTTAGTACGCTTAACCGTATTATTAAAGCAGCCGATCTACGGGCACCAGTTGCCTGCTTGTATGGTGTGATAGAGCATGACCAAGTATTGTTTGCTAATGCGGGTTTGTTAGATGCACCAACTCCTTTTGATGCAGCTCATCCTGGAATGCCTTTAGGTCTAAACGCCGATGCCCATTACTTAGAAAGCACCGGAAAGCTGTCAGACATAGGCTTTAGTTTACGCTTTAAAAACTTGGCCGACGATCGCATCAACCTAAAACTCTTCCCAGTAAATTAATTGACTAATTGGTCTTTATTTCCTTTCTTTATGTATGTAAATAGATGTACTATAAGTACACTATATCGAAGCGTATAGTCGATCTAATCGGTGATGGATTACCGGAACCTTAGAGTAAGATATCAATATGAATATAAAAATAAGCATAAAATATTGGCGTAAAGCAGTCGTAACCCAGTACTAGTAACTAAATGAACATGTTGTATTAAATTTTGGTCAAGGTTTAACATGGAATCTCTTATTTTATTGATGTTGGGTACAACTGTACTTACTTTTTTTGCTTTAGTTTTTCTAAAACCCTTTTCGGAAGCTGTCGGTTTAAACGACATACCTGATAGTAGAAAAAATCACGAATCTCCAGTACCTGCCGTTGGTGGACTCGCTGTTTTTTTTGGTTTGGCGGCCAGCACCTTGGCTTTTGTTCCCTTCGATTCTGATAGTATTTCATATTTTTCAGGCGCCATGATGTGTGTGTTGTTGGGCGTCATCGATGACAGAAATGGGCTATCTGCAAAGTTTAAGCTCGTTGCTCAAGTGTTCATCACGCTGTTTTTGTGTATGCAGATGGAACATTTTTTGTTCAACTTAGGTGACTTAGTCGGTACCGGAGATATCTATCTAGGTAGTGCTAGTTATGCCTTGACCGCCTTAGCGGTAATAGGAGCCATAAACTCGTTTAATATGTTAGACGGTTTAGATGGTTTGGTTGGCGGTGTAGCACTGGTTATTTTTGCGTCGATGGCTTTTCTATTCTCCGCTAATGGTATTAGTTTCGATATGATGTTGGCGATGGCTCTGGCTGTTGCACTAATTCCCTATTTGTTGATGAATTTAACGATCCCGCCTTTTAAAACAAAAGTATTTTTGGGTGATGCTGGCGCAATGCTTATCGGTTACAGTGTTGTGTGGTTGTTAATTGGTGGCACGCAAACAAGCTCCCCCAGTTTCACTCCAGCAGCTGCCTTATGGCTGGTCGGGTTACCGTTAATGGATATGGCCTCTGTTATGATTCATAGAGTGAAAGCTGGGCACTCTCCTTTGGAAGCTGACCATCGCCATATCCATCATCGCCTGTTAGCCGCCGGTTTTAGTAAAAAAGCCGTGCTTGCTATAGTCAGTTTTCTAGCTTTTGTGATGGCAGGACTCGGTGTCTTGGGTTGCGTCCTAAATGTGCCTCAACCGTTAATGTTCGCTAGTTTTATGCTAGCCTTCATTTTATATAATGCTATCGTTGGACAAATTAAAAGTAATAGTGTGGTATAACTGCACCATTAGCTTTATCAAAACAATATAAAAATGAATATGTCAAAATGGTTAATTGCTGTAACCACTGCGCTTGTTCTTTCTGGGTGCACTAAACCCATTGAGCAACCTGTGGCAAGTAGACAGCTAGTCGAGAATGTTGTAGAACGTGATAAAAATTTGATTCCAGAGCAGTACTGGGGAGAGTTAGATTCAGCAGAGCGTTTCTCAAATTTGAGTATTTCTAAGTACAACATTACATTGTTAGATCTTTATGATTCAGCTAGTGGTAAGGTTTGTCGAAGGTTTGAAGCTACCGAAGTTGGTTCAGACTCCTCAGCAGAGATCAGAGTAGCTTGTCGAAAGCCTTCTGAAACAGCTTGGTATTTATCTGCTCCAACTGTTTCCAATTTGACTTACGATCTTCGCCTAGGAAACTAATCGCGTGACCATCAAACTTTTTATGAATATCAAAGTTCTTTCCTGTTTGGCATTCGCCTTCTTTTCATTTAGTACTTCATCTAACGAATTAATCCCTATTCCTGCTAACCAGCAAGCAGGTGTTCAGTCGGGCTTTAATAGTCCTTCTCCTAATACTCAGCTCCCAGTTGGTGAAGAAGATCTCCCTCCTCCTTATGGTGCCAACTTATTCACAGGCGCTTTTGAGGCAGAACGAAGCGACGGGCTTAATGAAGACTATATTGTCGCGGCTGGTGACAAGATATCCATATGGATATGGGGAGCTGTTAGTCACGCAGATATTGCTACTGTAGATAACCAAGGCAATATTTTTATACCTGAGGTTGGACCAATTAAAGTGTCTGATGTGCCAGCAACCGAAGTTAACGACGTTGTTGCTCAAAAAATACGTTCGGTTTATACCAATAATGTAAATGTATACGTCAATTTATTGAACGCAACACCTGTTAGCGTATTTGTTACTGGGCCTGTGCTTCGACCTGGGCAGTACGCAGGTTTGGCATCGGATAGCGTACTATTCTATTTAAATAGAACTGGCGGCATTGATGCTGAAAGAGGCAGCTATAGAAAGGTAACAGTGGTTCGAAACGGGAAAGCTATTCAGCATATAGATTTATATGACTTTTTGCGAAATGGCGTGTTGCCGCAAATAACATTCAAAGACAACGACGTGATTTTAGTAGGTGAGCAGGGGCCTACTGTTACTGTTGAAGGCGGTGCACGCTACCCGTTTCGCTTCGAGTTGCTAGACGAAGTATCTTTAGGTAAACGCTTGATCGATTACGCTCGACCGATGGCTAAAATTAGTCATGTTGCCGTCGCTGGTAACCGAGAAAGCGGGCCTGTATCGGTGTACTTACCTTACAAACAATTTGAAGCCTATGAGTTAAAAGATGGTGACACGGTAACCTTTAATGATGACCTTAGACCTCAAGTTGTTGATGTACAGATAACCGGTAGTTATTTGGGACCATCTTTCTACACTGTAAACAAAGATGCGCGTTTACTCGAGTTGCTCGATTATATTTCAGTTGATACCGACTTGGCTGATATTAAATCAATTTACATTCAGCGTGAAAGCGTTGCGCTGAAGCAGAAAGAGCTTATCGAAGAGTCTTTACGCCGTTTGGAACGAAGCGTATTTACAGCACCAGCTTCTTCAGACGGCGAGGCGGTTATTAGACAAAAAGAAGCAGAACTCGTTGTTCAATTTGTTGAACGAGCAAGGCAGATTGAACCTCTAGGTAAGGTGATTCTTGCATCAGACGGTAAGGTCGCTAACATCCGTTTGGAGCAAGGCGACCGAATTATAATCCCCGCTCAAAATGATTTGATTCAGGTTGCCGGTGAAGTGTTGATGCCACAAGCTGTAGTGTTTAATGAGAATGCCGTGTTGTTGGACTACGTTGCATGGGCGGGAGGCTTTACCGAAAGGGCGGATGTTGACCGGATAGCCGTGGTACACGCTAACGGTATGATCGATTTTTCTCCGCAGCAGACTTTAGTCGCAGGAGACCAAATTCTGGTGATGCCTAAAGTAGAGGCCAAAACAATGCAAGCTGTTAAAGATATTACCCAAATCATCTATCAAATTGCTGTTGCGGCAAACGTAGTGCTTCGCGACTAATATGTTGGCGGACTATTCAGTAGCAATGTGCACTTTTAATGGTGCACATTTTGTTTTGGAGCAATTGGATAGTATTGCAATACAAACTCATTCTCCTAAAGAGATTGTGGTTTGTGATGATAGCTCTGAAGATAACACTGTGGAGCTTATACGTAAGTTTTCTGAGAAAAACCCGCTAATTGATGTTCGAATTCACATCAATAAGCATAACTTGGGGTTTATCAAAAACTTCGAGCAAGCCATATCTTTATGCACTTACGATTATATTTTGCTTAGTGACCAGGATGATTACTGGATAAACAATAAAGCTGAGTTGCAGGTGAGCTTTTTATCTTCTAACCCGAGTAAAAAGTTGGTATTTAGTGACGCCTACCGAACTGATAGTAAGCTTATGCCCATTCAACCTAACTTGTGGCAATGTGTACACTTTTCAAAATTGAATCAACAACGCTTTCTAGCGGGGCAGGCCTTATCGGTGTTACTAAGACACAACATCGTAACGGGAGCTACAGTAGCCTTAAGCAAAGAGTTTGCGCACCAGCAATTCCCATTTTATGATGAATATCCACATGACGCTTGGCTTGCTTTAAAAGCAGCTCAGATTGACGCGATAGGTTTTATTCCACAAAAACTGATTAAATACCGTCAACATGGAAAAAATGCTTTGGGTGCGGTTTATGATAGTAAGCTAACGAAAATACGAAAAGCGTTAACTGGCTATTGGCGTAGTCAATTTCCTCCAGAGTTTTTTATGAGATTGAGAGCATACCAAGCCTTGATTGACTCAGAACATTGCCAAAGTGAGCAGGGTAAATTAGTCTTACGGGTTAAAGCTTTTCAAGAGTTTCGCCTATCTATAATGGAAGGGAAACAGCAACGCGTGAAGGGCTTTCGACGCATAATTAGCTATTGGCACAACAACTATTATAATAATTACGCTGCTGCGAAAGGCTCTTTAATTAAAGACCTATTGCGATTAATTGTTAAAAGCCCAAATGAAACGGAGAGTGCTAAACAGTGAAAGTTGTTCACATCATAAATCGTATCGACGGCAATGGTGTAACTAAAGCTGTTTTTAACTTGTGCCAAGAGTTAAGTTTACGTGGTATAGAATCAGAAATAATAGTTTCTAAGCCTGTAGATGTGCCTATCCCAGACGGAATTTCGTTAACCTGCCTCACCACTAAAGGCCTACTAAATAGTAATAAAAAAACCAATGTTGTTCGACGAATGGCTAAGTATAGCTTAGGTGGTTTACTGTTTTATAAACTTAAGGCCAAGCGAAAGAGTGCTGAACTAGAACAGACCCTATTAAGTAAGAATGTTGATGTTGTTTTTTTGCATTGCCACTACTCTAAAATACTGTATTCAAACGTATCAAAATTGCCTTGTTATATGGTGCTACACAACAAAAAAAGCTTACAACTAAAAGCTAAGTGGTGGTTACCCAGTAAGATTAATATGATGGTAATGGCAAATGCGATAAAGAATAAGCCTAAGTTGGCTGTATCTAAATCTGTTAAAAATGATGTTCGGCGCAGGTTGAAAGTGGCTGACAATATGATTGAAGTCATTCCCAACATTATAGATGCTGAAGATATTAGATTAAGAGCCGGTGAACAATTGCTTCCCTTAGCACTAAGTCTGCAGCCAAAAAATTACCTAGTAGCAGTTGGCCGTTTAGATAAACAAAAACGTTTTGACCGCTTATTAAAAGCATATGCGGAAGCTGGAGTCAGCCAACATTTAGTTATTGCCGGTGATGGTCGTTTGCGCCAACGATTGGAGCGATTAGCCGTTACTCTTGATATCGCTCATAAAGTTCATTTAATAGGGCACGTTAACAACCCTTACCCTTTGATACAGCAAGCAAAAGTATTGGTACTAACCTCTGATTATGAAGGGCTGCCCACTGTACTCATCGAAGCCTTACTACTTAAAACCGCTGTAATTGCCACAGCGTGTAGCGGTGTGAGGGAAGCGGTGAAAGGCGCGGAAGGCGCGACCATCGTACCAATTAGAAACATGAAGTGTTTGGTGGATGCGATAAGGGCTAATTGCGAACAAAAGAACGTTATAGTTCAATCGCAAGCTTTGGAAAAGAACTTTGCAAAAGAACAGGTGGCGGAACGTTACTTGCGCTTGGTGAGTAATTTTGAAGCCCGTTAAGGTTATGCATGTACTACCGCAAATAAAAATAGGTGGAGTAGAGTCCGCTGCACTATATTTGCTGAACAACTTGCCAAGTACAATTGAGTATCACCTTTTGTGTTTAGAGCAAGTTGATCAAAGTCTAGTTGACCATTTACCTGAAGAAGTACTAAGTAAAAGGCTACATGTAATTGATGGTAAACGCTTTAGCCCAATCACATACATAAAGGCTTTTAAACGTGTTAAAAGCGTAGAGCCTACATGGCTAATCTGTTCTTTATGGCGCAGCCAGCCCTTGTTATGGCTTGTTGCGTTTTTTACCAGTGTTTCAACTGCTTTTATATTTCATAACAATAAGTTTAAGCACTGGGCAGACCGTTTTAGCTCAAAGCTATCGTTAAAGCTGTGTGACAAAATTTGTGCTGATTCTAATGCGAGTCAAGAGTTTCTTAGTAAAGAAACTCAGCGAACGGCCAATATCATTAACCATTACATAGCGCACGATAAAGTTAATGCTATAAAACAGCCCCAGTCCATGGTGTTTATTGGTCGAATAGCCAGCAATAAAGGTTTGGATGACGCTATAAAGTTACTTAGTTTTATGCTTCAGTTGGATGATTCGTGGAGTCTTGATATATATGGGCCAGATGAAGGCGTTAAAGCCGAACTGGTCGCCTTAGGAGAAAGCCTAGGCCTAGGGAGTGAGCTTAAATATCATAATTCATTGCTACCACAACAAGTCCCAGAAACGCTTGCGAAATTTAGCTATCTAATACTTCCTTCAAAAAATGAAGGTATGGCAATGATAGTATTAGAGGCAATGCAACAAGGCTTAATTCCACTGGTTAGGCCAGTAGGGCAAATCCCCTCATATACTAAAGATCAGCATTCAGCCTTATGGTTACCAGATGAAATCGATATCAGCTTTGCACAGCGCCTGCAAAAACTAGATAATGACCTCGTTCAAAAGCAGCAGGTGTGTTCAAATATCGAACAAGAACTAAATAGTATGCCGACAATTCTTTGTAACTTTACACAAGTTTTTCTGATTAAGGAAGCTGACTCAGTGGCCCTAAATGGAAGGGGACTAGGTTAATGGCCACAGTGACTAAGCGTAGTCGTTTAGCGGTATGGAAAGATGTCATATTTGCGTTGTTTGTACGAGAGATTCGTAGTCGGTTTAGTGATAAAATAGGAATCAGTTGGGCTTTAATTGAACCAGTATCGTTTATATTTTTGTTGTCATTTATCCGCGGAAGGCTAAATGGAGGTGAAATCCATACTATGCCTACCTTTGCCTTTATGATGTATGGGATGTTACTTGTTCAACTTTTTTTGACAGCTTTCAGCTCTTCTTCGAACGCTATTTCTAAAAATAAGTCACTATATGCCTTTAGACAGGTACAACCTATTAGTTCAATTATCGCTATTTCATTTTTTGAACTTTTAGTGAAACTGGGTGTAGCGCTATGTATATACGTCATTATGTACTTGATGGGAATCGACATACGCGTTGATAATCCATTGATGCTCCTTGTGTGTGCAGTGTTGCTGTGGTTGACCGCAGTGTCTATTGGCCTAGTTTTTGGAGTGATGAAATGCTTTGTTAAAGAAGTAGGTAAGGTTCAAGGGGTATTAACCAGACCATTATTTTTTATATCTGGTGTTTTTTTTAGTTTACAAGATATGCCTAAAGAGTATTGGAAGTATTTTGATTGGAATCCAATATTACATGCAATTGAGCTTTCGAGGCAGTCGGCGTATAACTCCTTCGGAGCTAAAGGCGTGAGTATAAATTTTTTACTTATGATAACTTTAATTACTTTTACATTTTCTTTGTCTATTTATCATGCCAGCTGGAAAAGGGCGATTAGCCGGTGATCTCTTTAAATAATGTTACCAAGTTTTACCCATCGAAACTTGGTGACCAATATATTTTTGACCAAATCAACTTTTCTATACCTGCAGGTCACAATATTGCTATTTTGGGAGCCAATGGAGCTGGTAAATCTACTCTTTTTCGCTTGTTGGCCGGTAGTGAATACCCAAACAAAGGTAAGATAGTTACTGATTTAAGTATATCTTGGCCGGTAGCGCTATCTACGGGAATCCATCCAGAAATGACGGGTAGAGAAAATACTCGTTTTATTGGTAGAGTTAACGGGGTGAAGAACCTTAAAGAATATGAAAATAAAGTAAGGAACTTTGCAGAGTTGGCAAAAAAATATGACCTTCCAGTTAAAAGTTATTCTAGCGGTATGCGAGCTAAATTAGCTTTCGCATGTTGTATATCTATAGATTTTGACGTTTATTTAATAGATGAAGCAACGTCTGTTGGTGATGCAAAGTTTAAACGTAAAGCAAAACAAGCGTTATTACGACGTAGTGAAAATGCAAATGTAATTATGGTTAGTCACGATCTAAAAGAAATTAGGCAGTTTTGCGATAGCGCAATAATACTTAATAATGGTCAATTAGCTTTTTATAATGATTTAGAAAGTGCTATCGAGTGTTATCAGGAGCTTTGATGAGCAATAAAGTGGAAGAGCGTTACGTTGAGTTTAAACTAAAGTGTTCTACCTCGCAATGGAACAACCCGCAGTACCTGCTGCATAGCGCTCTGGAGTTAGAGGTTAAGAACCTACCATTGTCGTTTAGGATAATTCAAAGAGCTAAAACTTTAAAAAGTGATGGAGATGAAATAAATAGAGTATACAGTGACTTAAGACTAAAGATGCGTAAATCTTATCCACACATGTTGAAGCCAAAGCTAAGCGAGAAAACAACGGTTTTAAAAAGTGTTGATAACAGTTCCTCTCATCAGGAAATCGCTAAAACTGAAGTAAAATCAAACCTTAAGCTGAATACTAACTTAGAATCTCTAGAGAATATTAACACCGAGAAGTTTAAAGGTTTAAATAATGTGATGCTGGGTATTATTAAAATGCCTATTTGTATTTTCGTTATCCTCCCTTGGATGGTGTTTGCTTTTTATCAAGTTTTTTACGCTACACCAAAATATGAAAGCCAAATGCAGCTAATTGTACAGCAACCTGATAGTGCTGCGACAATGGATGCTTCTATGGCAATTTTAAGCGGTTTAGGAGTAAGTAGCAGTAACAGTGACCCTCAGTTGGTAAGAGCTTATATTTACTCAAATGATATGCTCAAATATCTTGAGAGAGAGTTATCGTTAAAGTCACATTTCACTCAATCTAATATTGATGTGTTCAGTAGATTGAGCGGTGACTCCAGCAAGGAAGACTATTTTGACTTTTATTTACAACAAGTCAGAGTGGAGATTGATGATGTTTCTCAAATCGTTTCTGTATACGTTAAGGCGTTTGACCCCGAGTTTGCTTTCTATTTAAGTCAAGCTATAGCGAAAAGAGCTGAATGGTATATAAACTCTATAGGGCATGAGTTAGCAAAAGCTCAGCTCAAGTTTATAGAAGGTGAGCACCAACTAGTAGAATCAAGATTACAATTGGCAAAAAAGCAGTTACTGGAGTTTCAACAGCAATATAATCTTTTGGATCCAGAAGCAGAGGGGATGGCGTTATCTCAGATCGCTTTCGCTATAGAGAGTCAAATTGCAACTATGCATGCTGAATTAAGGGCTCTAAAGTCTACGATGAGCGAAAAAGCACCCCAGGTAGTAATGGCCCAAGCTAAGCTAGATGCATTATATCAACAATTGGAAATAGAGAGAGAGCGCTTAACTGAACAGGGTAGTAGTGAACATATAAGTGACAATTCAGAAGGCCTATCCGTCAGCCAGTTGTTAGCGCGGTTTTCAGAGTATAAGGTTAATTTAGAGTTGGCATTAGCTGCTTATACCTCTTCGCAAATTTCTTTAGAAAAATCTCGCATTGAGGCATACCGACAACTTAAATACTTGGTGCGCGTAGAAACACCTACTAAACCAGAGGATAATAAGTATCCAGAAGTAATATATAACTTGGCTTTGATGGCTGCTATATTGCTTCTGTTATTTGGTTCAGGGAAAATTATATATGCAACCATTAAAGAGCTTAATTAGCCTTAGCTCTTTACTAAGCGTTTTATGTCTCCACTTAATCTATTTAGGTATAATCAACAGGGGAACGAATGAATAGAAAAGGAATTATACTTGCTGGTGGTTCTGGTACGCGTTTGTATCCCTTAACTAAGGTGATCAGTAAGCAACTTATGCCGGTTTATGATAAGCCAATGATCTATTACCCTATTTCTACGCTTATGTTAGCCGGAATTACTGACATTTTGGTAATTGCAACACCAGAAGAATTACCACGTTTTCAAGAGTTACTCGGTAGTGGCGAGCAATGGGGAGTGAGTTTTTCTTATGTAGCACAACCATCGCCAGATGGTTTAGCGCAAGCCTTTATATTAGGTGAAGAGTTCTTGAACGGCGCTCCTGCTTGTTTGGTACTAGGCGATAATATTTTTTATGGACATGATTTAAGTGCGTCGCTACAAAAAGCCAATCAGCAAAGCTCAGGTGCCAGCGTGTTTGGGTACCATGTAAATGATCCTGAACGTTACGGCGTAGTTGACTTCGATAATAATGGCAAAGCGGTATCTATAGAAGAAAAGCCAAGTGCTCCCAAATCAAACTATGCGGTAACTGGTTTATATTTTTACGACCAACATGTAGTAGAAATGGCCAAATCCATAAAACCATCACCTCGAGGCGAGCTAGAAATTACCGATCTTAATAACCTTTACTTACAAAAAGGTGAACTAAGTGTTGAGCTTATGGGGCGAGGCAGTGCTTGGTTAGATACCGGTACTCACGATTCGTTGCTAGAAGCCGCGCATTTTATTTCGGTATTAGAAAAACGGCAAGGTTTGAAAGTGTGTTGCCCAGAAGAAATCGCTTACCGTAAAGGCCTTATCAACAAAGACCAGCTCTTGGCGTTAGCCGAGCCTATGCTTAAAAATGGTTACGGCCAGTATCTTAAATCACTTACCGAACAAAAAGTATTTAGTTAAATTGCGAATCAATATGAAATTTATAGACACATCGATACCCGACGTAAAAATCATTGAGCCAACCGTGTTTGGTGATGACCGTGGTTTTTTTATGGAAACCTTTCGCCAAAGTTTATTTGAAGAGCACTGTACAAAGCAGCCGTTGGTGCAAGACAACCACTCTAAGTCTAAACAGGGGATTTTACGAGGTTTGCATTATCAAACGCAGCAAACCCAAGGGAAATTGGTAAGAGTGGTAAGTGGAGAGGTGTTTGACGTCGCCGTAGACATCCGCGCTAATTCGCCCACTTATGGGCAGTGGGTTGGGCTGTTTCTATCTGCCGAGAATAAACGCCAACTATGGGTACCTGCTGGCTTTGCTCACGGCTTTTATGTAACGAGTGAAGAGGCCGAATTTGTATACAAGTGTACCGACTATTACGCGCCAGAGTTTGATGTATCGATAAAATGGGATGACCCTAGCATCGGTATTGATTGGCCATTAGTGAACGGACAACCTCCTTTAATATCAGATAAAGACGCAAATGGATTACCACTTGGCGAAGCGCCAAAACTCTAGTGCTTGTTGCGATAGTAATGCAAGCATTACGTACAATGAGTTTGACTAATATTTAATAGGATTTTTATGAAAGTTCTCGTTACCGGTAAAGGTGGCCAGTTAGCTTGGGAGCTAGAACAAACCAAACCTGAGGGTGTTGAGTTGGTCAGTTTAGGACTGGAAAACCTTGATATTACTCAGCTAGCAGCAGTGCAATCAGCAGTAAGCTTGCATAAGCCTGATATTGTGATTAATGCTGCAGCTTATACAGCTGTGGATAACGCCGAGACAGACAAATCTACTGCCTATGCGGTTAATGAGTTAGGTGCTAAATATGTGGCTCAGGCTTGTAAGCAGCAAGGCGTGTACTTAATGCACGTATCGACTGATTTTGTATTCTCCGGTGATAAAACCACACCTTATCAAGTAGATGACCAAACCAAGCCTATTAACGTTTATGGTGAGTCTAAATTAGCGGGTGATATAGCGGTAAACGATGTACTTGGTGAGCAAGCTTTAATTGTGCGTACAGCTTGGGTGTACTCGGTAAATGGCAACAACTTTGTAAAAACCATGCTGCGATTAATGGCCGATAAATCAGAGCTAGGTATTATTTATGACCAAGTGGGTACTCCAACTTGGGCTAAAGGTTTAGCCTTATGGTTATGGGCAATGGCCGCTAAACAAGCTAGTAATAGCATGGCAGTAGACCCGCAATGGCAAGGCCAAACGCCTATTTACCATTGGACAGATGCTGGTGTAGCCTCGTGGTATGATTTCGCGGTAGCCATCCAAGAGTTGGCAATAGAAAAGGGTTTATTAGATAAAGCGATACCAATTAAACCTATTGCTGCGTCTGCTTACCCTTTACCAGCTGCTCGCCCTTCGTTTAGTGTGATTGACAAGCAAAGCGCTGAGCAAGCGTCAGACCTTGGCACCGAGCACTGGCGGGTGCAGTTAAGTAGTATGATGGATGCATATAAAAATAGCGTTTAGTGGGACCATTTTTATTTGGATTCGACAACGAGAATTTTAGTTTTTCTACCTTACGGGTAAGCAGTGATTTAAAGTGGACAATATGAGTAATAAAAGCTTGTTAGTAACCGGCGGTGCCGGCTTTATTGGGGTTAACTTCGTACATTATTGGTTGGCCAACAACCCACAAGATAAGGTAGTCGTTCTCGATGCCTTAACCTACGCTGGTAATAAGGCTAGCTTAGATCCTATACAAGAAAATGATAATTTTGCTTTTGTAAAAGGTGATATTTGTGACACTAATTTAGTAGAAAAGCTATTAATTGATCACAACGTCGATACCTTAGTACATTTTGCCGCAGAATCTCATGTTGATCGCTCAATTACTGGGCCAGATGCCTTTATAGAAACTAATATTATTGGTACCTATAGTTTATTAAAAGCAGCCAAAAACGTATGGATAGATTTGCCTACAGTAAACGGCAAGCCGGTTATAGAACACCGCTTCCACCATGTGAGTACCGACGAAGTATACGGTACACTTAATGCGACAGACCCAGCCTTCACTGAGGATACCGCTTATGCGCCTAATTCGCCTTATTCTGCCTCAAAGGCAGCTAGCGACCATTTAGTGCGTGCTTACCACCATACCTATGGCTTACAGGTTACTACTTCTAACTGCTCAAACAACTATGGTCCTTATCATTTCCCAGAAAAGCTAATACCACTTATAGTGACCAATATTTTGCATGACAAGCCGCTACCTGTTTATGGTGATGGTCAGCAAATTCGAGATTGGTTATATGTCGAAGACCATGCTCGCGGTATAGAGCTAGTATTAAACAAAGGTCGTGTTGGAGAAAACTATAACATTGGCGGCAACAATGAGTGGGCCAACATCGATATTGTTAATTTAGTTTGTCAGCAAATGAATCTAAAATTTGCCCAAAATCCCGAATTAGCCAAACGCTATCCTTTAGCAACTAAAGCGCTTGCAGGCCAAGCAGAGAAGTTAATTACCTATGTAGAAGATCGCGCTGGCCACGATCGTCGCTACGCCATAGACGCCACTAAAACGAATAACGAATTAAGTTACGTGCCCGTAGAGTCTTTTGAAACTGGTTTTGCTAAGACTTTAGATTGGTATTTAGATAATCAGCAGTGGTGGAAAAATTTGTATATGGAGTCTCGATGTAGTGAAAAATAAAAAAGTTTTGAATAATATCACGACATGTGCAGTCGTATCTTTAAATGGTGCTAAAGAAGAAAAGGACATTCCTATCCCATTTAGAGAAGTTATGAATGTGGACTGCGGTTCTAACAATAAGCTAATGATAGAGTCTGCTTATATTGATGAAAACCACTGTGTTATTACTGGGTGGTCTAACGGCGATGTTAGAGATATAGAAAACTTAGAAGCTCTAAGTTGTGAAATATTCTTTTATCAAAGGCCTGATGTCGCTGAGTTCCTCCAAAGTGAAAGTAAAAAAGATTTTGGCTTCGAGTTAAGGCTAGATAAAGGAACGGAAAATCTTGATTTGAAAATTGATGCCAATAAAACTATTAAGTTTTGTTTTGATACTTCGTCATCATTAAACGATGAAGCATTAGGTGTCTCAAGTGACTTGCTGTTGAAAAGCTTTAGAGATTTACCAAGCTATTCTAAGAAAGTGATTATTGTTGGTAGTGCTCCTTCTGCAAAGAATCATATTGATTATATTAGATCTTTTAAGGGAGAGGTCTGGGCTTTAAATGATGCAATTTTTTGGTTAGAAAAAGAGTCGATACAAGTTAGTAAATTATTTGCAACCGACCAGCGTTTTTTTTTAAAAAGTGCCAACGAACTTAGGAATATTCATTGTAATGTGATTGTTTCAATTGATACTATTGACACTCGTTTTTTCCCTAGAAAAAATGTCTACTTATTCAAGTCCCTCGGTAGAGATGGTTTCTCATTGAAATCTGGAGAAGTGTATCATGGCTGCTCCGTTCTATTTACAGCTTTACAGTACGCTTATCATTCACGTTGTATTGAATTAGCGACTACGGGAGTTATGCTTCATCCCCCATACAGTTACAAAAGAATTGATGGGAGTAATTCGTTACCCGAATTTGTTATTTTGTCTCAACTTAAAAATCTGAGAGCTACCTTATCTTATTTTCGAGCTGCGGGTATTAAGCTTAAAGCATTAGAAGAAAATTCAAATGTTAACTTTATGTAGGGAAGTTTATGAGTAAGCATCTATTTCATATAGATTATGCATCGCAATACCGATTCCATGGGTGGTCAAATGTTAATTTGTGTAATGGTGAATTAGTCTTAAAATCTGATTGTGGCAGGGTATTTTCGTTAAACAGTGCGATAACTCAAGTTCGAGAAGATGTATGTAATTATCTTAAGGTTGATGCAACTATTAGGACTGGTTTTTCCGTTAGTCTGTTTGATGCTTTTAATGACAAAGTAAAATCATTTAAGTTGTTGTTTAACGGAGAAACCATTTGGCAGTTGGATAGTTATTTCGAAACCATAGAAAATGGTGATTCATTAGCGAATAATAAACTTCCTTTCAATGTGGGGGGGAAGCGAGTTGTTGTTGTATACTCTCGAGGTGGTTGGTTAGAAAAAGAGCTGAAAAAAATCATAAGTGTTTCGCCAAGTTATTTTGATAAGGCATACAATAGTGGCGTTTCTTACTCGTTCGTTACTTGTGGTTTTATAAAAGAGCATCGCGCTACTTTCAAATCTACTCAAAAAATAATATTTCTAGCAGAAAAAGAGTTGGTTCGAGAGTTGATCATTTGTTCTCCAAGTATAGTTGACCAAGATATTATACCTTTAAGGTTTTCAAATAGCAGTAAGTCTGACTTTTATGGTTTGCTAAGAAACATTCTATTTGTTTCAGGAATTAGTCCAGGTTCAAATCTTAATGCGACTAACATTGTTAAATTATTGAGTACGATATCTGGTTATTCAGACTTATTTTTTTGTGTAGATGATAATATTTTTTCTTATCATTCTGGAGTTGTTTCTGAGGAATTTAAAAAGGTCGCTCAGCACTATGTTCAACAACGGCTTCAAGAAGATTTAGTCATTGTTTCCAATAAACGAGCTCTTCGATTGTCAGAAGTAAATCAAAGTAACTGTATGCTTATGGTAAATACTCGGTCACTAAAATACTTTTTTGATGTTATGGGGCTATCTCAAAGTGACTTTTTGGAGCAGGCTTTAAAGAGAGGTTTAAAAGTGAAGTGGGTGATGGCTGGAGAAAGTAATGATTTTAGTTATTTCTGATACACCAGTAGCAGGGACGGTTAGTCGAATTGCTTCATGGATGGAACACTTTTCTGGTCAAAAAACTGTGTCGTTGGTCAAGAGAAACTATGTTCATAATGCGTTTTGTATAAAAGAAGGTGCATTTGGGTGCCTAGAGAATAGTAGCGAATATTTGCGTGCACATATTAAGCTTGCCAAAGTTATTGTTATCCACAATATGATGGATAGGAATATTATTGATTTGATTTTCGCTACTAAATCAAGTGAAGTAAGTGTTATTTATCAAATTCATTCACCACCATTTGAAGGGCCGCATTTTACATATGATATTTTAGACGACTATGAATTTGATGAGGTTTTTGTAGTTTCTCAGGGCCATGCACGATTTATACATGATGCTGTATCAGTGCCTAACATTGTGCCAGATAGCAAAGCATTTATTGACCCGGTTCGCACTAAATCTATCTTCTGCCCACACATCCGTGTTACAAACTTTAGATGGTCCAATAAGTTTTCTAAAGATGACTCTGAAAAGTTAAATTCTATTGAGAAATACCTTAATGGATATAAGGTGAAAACGATTAAGAGTATGTTTGGGCGAGATACGGTCACGCATGATGAAATAATGTTGGCTATGAAGTCCAATTCATTCGTAATAGATGATGTTAATAGCGGGTTAATTCATCAAGCTGCTATCGAAGGTATGAAAGCTGGCTGTATTGTGTTTTCTGCGGCAGACTTGTTTTCTGTTGAGGACTACTGTAACACCTTGAACATTCCTTCTTTGCCGCTGCTTTCTGTTTCTTGTATAGATGATGTAATAGGCTTTATGACTGATAAGTCCTTTATCGCCGAAGTAGGTAGCTTTCAGAAAAGAGTGATAGAGTATGCTGAAAAATATTTACGAGAAGAAGATTTGGCCAAAGTATATTGGAATACGTTAAAAAAATATTTGTAAAGAGATTACAAGATGAAAGTTGCAATAATTGGAATGCCTAAAACTGGTACCACAGCTCTATATGAGTCTATAAAGAATTGTTTGCCTGTAGGCACCACAACTAGTTTTGAACCTAAAAATAGTAACGAACTGCAGTATGTTACTAATAGTCAGCAACCGGATGCTTTGACTAAGATAATGTTTGGCCGGTTAAGAGAAGTAAATTTTCAAGTAAACGAATTTGACAAGGTTATTGTAATAGTAAGAGACCCAAGAGATTACTTGGTTAGCTCTCTTTTGTATAAATTTGACAGCCCTAATTTAGCTAAAAATAGAGCTAAATATAATGCGGTGCTTAATCTGTTCGAAAGAAAACAGAATGATCCTAAAAGTATTTCTTTTAGTGCCTTATTCAATAGTTTTGGCGAAGAACATAGTTGGGATAAGCATCTTGACCTTTACTATAACCTATCTGCATTCATCGAGAGTAACTCTATTCATTTACTGCGTTATGAAGATTTTGCGGTTGGAAATCTTACATGTTTGTCAAACTATCTAGGTCTTAAGGTTGTTAATGAAAGAGAGCTAACTGGGTGGACCTCAAAGATAAAACGTAAAGGCGTTAGCGGTGATTGGAAAAATTGGTTTACAAGCGATGACCTGTACCTTAAAGAAACGTTTAAACCAGTGATGGATAAATTTGGTTATTCCGATTGGACCTTGCCTGAAAAACCAGTTATTGAGAAAGAGTACTCGCTTGACTATATTAGAAAACTTACTGAGCAGAATCAGGTTGACCCTACTAAAACTCAAGCAGTTACTAAAGACTATATTAACAATCTGTATTCAGCGGCTAAGGATAATAAGGTTATTCCAATAGTTCGTTTAGCTTTGCTTAAGTTGGAAGGGAAATACATCGATAAGGACTTATTAGGTGCTCTTTTGTTATTAATAAAAGCTTCTGAAATGGGCAGTGTTAGAGCTAATCGAGAACTAGGTAAGTTGATATTGGAGACATCTCCAGACAACATGAAAGCAATTGGTTTGGGGGCGGAATACTACTTTATGAAGGCCGTCGAAAGCAACGATCCAGAAAGTTGTTTCTTTTTGGGGGAAATGAATTTGCAAGGTAAAGATATAGATGTTAATCATGACTTGGCTTTTAAACTTTTTTTAAAAGGAGCTGAGTTAGGTTCTAAGTCTTGTATGAGGCTATTGGCACATTGTTATCGAAATGCTATAGGTGTAGATAGAAGTGAGAGTGAGGCGAACAATTGGTTGGATAAAAGGACTAAAATTTAAAAACACTGTGTGTTAGATAGGACACTTATATATGCTATCGATTTTCCCGACGCGAAGTAGGCTTTATGTTAATTTCTAGAAAACAACGATTCGTTTTTTTTGCAACCCCTAAAACAGGGACTAGATCATTTTATAAACTCTTGATGTCAGAATTTTATGGCGGAGAACGAGTTGGTGATCATAAACATGTTTTGGGTGAAGAATTTGTCGATTTTTACAAGTTTATCGTAGTTAGAGAGCCTTATGATAGAATGCTCTCTCTGTATTTGTCGTGCTGTCTTGAGAGAGGGGATGTTAAAGGCTTTGTGGAAGACATGTCACTTGTAGGATTGAAAAATGACTTTAAATCTTTTTTGAGGTGGGTCGTCATGAATAAAAAAAGATTTTATTCGTTAAATAAATCTAAGTATTTGATCCTTAAATCTCAGGCTCCTTTTTTTGAGAATGACTTTGACAAAGTGATTAAGTTCGAAAGTGTACAAGAATCACTTAAAGATTTGCCATTTTTAGACTCTGATACACAGCTTCCCTTTTTAAATAGAACTTACGATGAAAATAGAAGCTCGTATTTTGACACCGAGGTTTATGAGTTAATTAATGATTACTGCCATGATGAATTTCAGTTGACAGGATATCGGAAAAAGTTCTCATGAACTCAGTTATATGTTTACGCTTTGTTAGTTGTTGGATTTAGTTTTAATTTTAAGGTGATAAATTGAAAAGCTTTAAATTGGACTCGAATACCGAAGCTCTTTTCGAGGAGATGGTTGGGCCTCCTGGAGTATGGAACGAAAGTTCGAAATTTCAATTGGATTTCTTTACACAAATAGTGGGAATTACTCCGCAGTCAACTTTCCTCGACATAGGTTGTGGTGTTTTAAGGGGAGGGGTTCGAATGGTTGATTATTTGGAAGCTGGAAAATATACAGGAGTTGACATTCGGCCGAAAGCAATTGAAATGGGAAGGGAATTGATTACTCGTTTCTCTCTTGATCAAAAGAAGCCCAATTTAGTCGTAAGTGGAGACTTTGGGGAGTGTTTGTTAGGCAAATTTGATTTTATATGGGCTTTTCAGCTTTCTTATCATTTAACTGATGAACTAGTTAAAGACTTGTTTACTGCCATTTCTCGAAGGTTAGAGGAAAATGGCTCTTGCTTTATGAATATTAATACCCTTTTTGGAGATAATAACTCTAAAGCTTGGAAAGGATTTCCTTTTTATAAAAAGGAAAGGCAGTTTTATATTGATTTAGCTGACGAAGTTGGTCTTAAAACAGAGTACCTTGGACAACTCAAGGATTTTGGTTATACCAACAAAGTAAAAGGGCAATATAATGAAATGTTGCGTTTTAGTAGATGAATAGTGGGACTATTTAGTGAAAAATTTAAGTAATGAGAGTGCGATCCAGCTGTTTGGTGGAGTTAATGTTTTAGAATCACTGGATTTTTCCTTGAGGACTGCCGAGCATTATAAAGTTGTCACTGATAAGTTAGGTATCCAATTAATATTCAAAGGTTCTTTTGATAAAGCTAATCGCTCATCTATACATTCTTATCGAGGGCCTGGTCTCGATGATGGCTTGCGTATCTTACAAGAGATTAAATCTCAATTAGATATTCCCGTTATTACAGATGTGCATGAACCTTGGCAAGTTCCAGCCGTTGCGGAGGTCGCTAATGTGCTGCAATTACCTGCGTTTCTTGCTCGGCAAACTGATTTAGTTGTTGCATTGGCTAAGTCAGGTAAGCCTATCAACATTAAGAAGCCACAATTTCTAAGCCCTGGGCAAATGAAAAACATAGTTGATAAGTTTGCCGAAGCAGGCAATGAAAATGTGATGCTTTGTGACCGAGGTACACTGCTTGGCTACGATAATTTGGTTGTTGACATGTTGGGTATAGGGGTTATGAAGAAAGTTAGCGGTGATAAACCCATTATATTTGATGTAACACATGCTCTTCAAACTAGAGATTCCTCAGCTGAGGCGTCAGGCGGGCGCCGTTCACAGGTAACTGATTTAGCGTTAGCGGGTGTAGCAACTAGAATAGCCGGCCTTTTCTTAGAAGCTCACCCTGACCCTAAGAATGCTAAATGTGATGGCCCAAGTGCACTGCCTTTAGCGTTACTTGAAGATTTTCTGAAGCAAGTAAAAGCCGTGGATGATGTCGTAAAATCAATGCCAGTTCTAGATACGGGATGTTGATGGAAAATGTTCATGTCGTAATACCTGCTAGATATTCTTCTAGTAGGTTACCCGGTAAACCTTTATTGAAACTGAACGATAAGCCAATGATTTGGCACGTTTATCAGCGAGCGATAGAGTCTGGTTACAAATCGATAATGGTTGCAACAGACCATATTGACATTGCTAAAGAAGTTAAAAGGTTTGGCGGTAGGGCTGTATTGACCAGTACAGATCATGAAAGTGGTACTGATCGTTTAGCTGAAGCAGCAACAATAATGGGATTCGGAAAGGATGATATCGTTGTTAACTTGCAAGGCGATGAGCCTTTAATTCCCTACGAGCTAATTAAACAAGTAGTAGAGCTATTGGTTAAAGACGAAGAAGCAGGGCTAGCAACACTATGTTGTGAAATTAGAGACCAAACCAGCGTTTTTAATCCAAATGTTGTTAAGGTTGTCAAGGCAAGTAATGGTAGGGCTTTGTATTTTAGTCGGGCTCCTATCCCTTGGAATAGGGAAGATTTTGGTGTAGATAGTGCCTTCTCGATATCTTCAAATTCCTATTTCAGGCATATAGGCCTTTATGCTTATAGAGTTCGGTCCCTTAAGAGAATTGCATCTTTACCAATGTCGAATCTGGAAAAGCATGAATCTTTAGAACAGTTAAGAGCTCTAGAGTCGGGAATGGCTATTCAAGTAGGGGTTGTAGACACTGCCCCTCCACACGGAGTAGATACCCTCGAAGACTTTACCGCAATAAAAAAATTTTTTGAAGAGTGTTAAATAATGTCTTATATACCTAGTGCCAATCGCGTTTTCGATATAGAAGCCGAGGCTTTATTAAATTTGAAAAAGCTAATAGATGATAGCTTTGATTCGTCGATAAATGCGATATTGAATACGTCTGGGCGCACTGTAATTTGCGGTATGGGGAAATCAGGAATAGTCGGGAAAAAAATTGCAGCTACTCTTGCAAGTACAGGTACTCCTAGCTTTTTTATGCACCCTGGTGAAGCCTTCCATGGCGATTTGGGTATGGTTACTCCAGACGATGTATTTTTGGCTATCTCAAATTCAGGAGAAACTGAAGAAGTATTAAAGTTACTTCCATTTTTGCGAGAAAACAAAAACAAGCTAATTTCATTAACTGGTAACCCCAATTCTACATTGGCTAAGTGCAGTCATTACCATCTAAATATATCAGTCCCTGAAGAAGCTTGCCCTTTGCAGCTTGCCCCTACATCTTCGACAACCGCAACCTTAGCTATGGGGGATGCAATCGCGGTTTCTTTAATGGATGCTCGAAATTTTAAACCGGAAAATTTTGCTAGGTTTCATCCAGGAGGCAGTTTAGGTAAAAAGCTGTTGCACCGAGTAAAAGATGAAATGGTGACAGAAAGCTTGCCCATTGTTTCTGCAGGGGCTTCTATCAAACAAGTTATATCCATCATCACTGAAGGTCAATTAGGTTTAGCCGTAGTTGTTGATCATCGAGGCTTAGTCATTGGCTTGATCTCTGATGGGGATTTACGACGAGCTCTAGATATGAAGTTTGAAAACTTTGCGAGATTGACTTCTCGAGAAATAATGTCAACTTCACCGTTTTATCTAGAGCAGTATGACTTGATGGCTGAAGCATATAATATTATGGAAAATAACAAGATAAATAGACTGCTAGTGCTGGAAGCTGGAAAATTAGTTGGTGTGGTGAAGAAGTAACTCAATGTATAAAGTTATATCTTTTGATTTAGACCATACTTTATGTGACACCGACTCAGCCAATGCTAAGGGGTATGACGCATTTGAGCACGTTATTTCGAATAGCGGACTAGTCGTAGACTCCTTTAGGTTTTCGAATGATTATTTAGAAGGAGTCTATAGAAAGTTACCAGAGCCACTTTACTCCACTTTAAGTGCTGATTGTACTGAGGCGCAATATAGACTTAATTTACTTGATTTTTTGTTGCGTCAACATGGCGTTATATCTCCTAATAAGCAGTTAGTCGAATTATTACAAATCACATTTGATAGAGAGCGACTAAAAGCTTTTGACTTTTTCGCTGGTGCTAAAGATGTTCTACTAAAACTTAGAACAGAAGGATACCTACTCGCTGTTATCACTAATGGCCCTGCATTCTCACAGCTACCAAAACTAGAGAGAGTTGAAATGGACGCTCTCGTAGATTATGTATTAGTTGGTGGTTTAGAACCACATCAAAAGCCACACCCTACTATTTTCAATAAGCTACTTAATAACTTTAGGTGCTTTGGTAATGAAGTCCTTCACGTCGGAGATTCACATCAATGTGATGTTGAAGGTGCTGTAAATGCGGGCCTTGATGCAATTTGGATTGCTCCTCTTCAATCTCAGCCATCATCAATTGCGATATCGACTATTTCAAGCATATTGGAGCTAGATACTATTTTGTCAATTCAAAGTAATGGCAAGTAATAATGGCCATGCATTTTTTTATTGTTTTATTTTATTGGAGCGAAAATGAGAGGTGCTAGTTTACGGCAATTTGGCACCAACTTTTTGGGCCCTGTAGGAGTGTTCTTTTGTGAGCAATTAGCGCAACAAAAAGAACCGTTGTATTTCTTGGCAAGAGAAGGCTACTTTTTAGAGAGAATGTACCAAGAGTACCAGCAAGCTATTGGCCAAAACAGCAAAAGCCATTTTATGTTGGCCTCGAGGGCCTTTATGTTTCGCTTGTTGCTAGATGATGACCGTAGTTATGAGTTCTCGCTGAAAGGGCAGTTTAGTGGCTCGTTCTATGATTTATTGCGTACGCGTTTTATGATTAGTAATGCCACTATTCAGCAGTATTTCGATAAAAAGATACAAACTACCTTTATTAGTTTACCTAATGACTACGAAAAGGTGAGTAAACTACTTAATTCTCAAGCTAAGCTGTTGGGTAAGATCATCGCCCCTACTAAGTCAGCCTACCTTGCTTATTTACAAAGCATAGGATTAACCGAACAGACTACATTAAATATTGTTGATTTAGGGTACTCCGGTACAATTCAAAAGCTACTTAGTTTGTTACTTGAAAAGCCATCGAATGGTCATTATTTAATTGCTTCAAAACCCGGGTTGAATTACGTATATGGCCAAACAGCCGCAATGAAGGGCTATTTAAAAGAGTCGGTTAGCATGGGTGATGGATACCTACCATTAGACCGTTCGATGTTTTTGGAAGCCCTATTAACGTCCCCAAATGGCCAGTTTCAGGATATACGTCATAGCCCTTTACCTCATGGTGATTTTGAGTACTACTATGGCAGAAAGGTTAATGCTCAAAAATACATACATGAATTAGAGCAAGTTATGCAAGGCGCAATCGATTATGTGATTCATGCCGCTAAGCATCAGGTATCGTTTACAGCTAACGAGGTGGAGCAGACCCTAAATCAACACGTTGCTAAACCTAATATGATACCTAGAGCTTTATGGCCCTTGTTCACCATAGACGATGATGTTGCTGGTAACGGCACCGTCGATCCGCTACAGTTTTTCGGATTACGATAATGAGTTTTAAGTCATACATTAAGCACCAATACCCCTCTTTTTTTTCTATTTTACGCTCATTAAAAAGGCGTATTCGTGGTGCGAACTATTACCTAAGAAGTATCCCAACACGTATAAGATATCGAGGAAAAACAGAGCTTGGTTTGCTTGCTCTGGCTAAACAACATGGCCATTTCGATTTAGATTGGTATAACGATCACCAGCGCTCTAAGTTTGTAACTGAAGAGCTAGCATTCGCCGATTACTTGCATAAGTCAATGTTTTCTAATGTTAATCCTAGCCCCGCTTTTGACACTGAAATCTATCAAAAATGTAATGTAGATATCTATCACGCTGGGATTAACCCACTTGCTCACTATTTAAAACATGGCCACAGCGAGGGAAGGGTATCTATGCCTGCTTCGCCTAAATGGCGGCCAAGTGACCAAATGGAACAACAGTTGCCCATAAGTAAAAAATCCGATAAAAAAATCGCGCTTTGCTTTCATGTATTTTATGAAGATTTTATTGATTACTACGCTAGTTGTTTGGTAGATTTCCCTGGGCAAATAGACGTATTTGTTAGTGTGGGCAAACAAGGTATAGACACCAAAGCACAGCAACAATTGTCTAAGCTAACTACGGTTAACAAAGTAGTTACCGAAGTAGTACCAAACAGAGGGCGAAATTTTGGCCCTATGTTAGTGGAGTTTGGTAAACAATTGCTTAACTACGATTTGCTTTGTCATATGCACTCTAAAAAGTCTTTGTACTCTGGGCGTGAACAGCGCCAATGGGCTGACTATTTAGGAGAGTATTTGCTTAAGGACAAAGCTGTACTTAAGCGTATGTTTGCTCATTTTGACAACGATCCTGATTGTGGCATTTATTACCCTACCTCTTTTTGGATGATGCCAAATTGGGTAAACCATTGGCTAAAAAATAAACCACATAGTAGCCGTTGGGTTAAGCAGTGGGATTTGTCTTTAGAGAGTGATTTTTTGGCTTACCCAGTGGGCGGTATGTTTTGGGCAAAACCGCAGGCCTTAAAGCAGCTATTTGACGCAGACTTTAGTTACGAAGAGTTCCCTGCTGAGCCTTTACCAAACGACGGCTCAGAACTACATGCTCTAGAGCGTTGCATTGGCTTATTAGCAGAAAAAAATGGTTACAAACAGCTATTTTATTATCCACCTTTAGGTGCCTTTACGCATGACCAATCTTTTGTGCTTGCAAATTATGTAAATACAGCTGAAGGAATAGCTAATCAATTAGCACCGTTTTCTACTATTTCTTTTGATGTTTTTGATACTTTAGTACAGCGTAAGTACTTTGTGCCTGATTATGCCAAACTCAAATTGGCTAATTACTTATGCGAGCAAGGTAAAATAAGCAACGCTAAAGATTTTGTAAAGCAACGAAATATCGCCGAGTTTGAAGTAAGAAAAGCGAAAAATTTTGTAGGTGACGTAAGTATAGCGGAGACCTATCAGGCTTTAGCTAGCACCTTTAACTGGAGTGAACAGCTTGCGGCAGAGTATTCCGAGCTTGAGTTTGCCTTTGACCTAGACATGATTGAGTCAAAAGATGAAATGGTCGAAATTGCCAATAATTTGATTTTGGCTGGTAAAAACGTACTGGTGGTATCCGATACTTATTACTCAGAACCGCAAATAACGCGAATGCTTAAAAAAGTAGGCTTGTCGCATGGCTACCAGTTATATGTATCTAGCGAGCTTGGGTTGCGTAAAGATAACGGTAGTATGTGGAAGAAACTTAAGACCCTGGTAGCACCTGCAGATAGCTTTATTCACATTGGTGACAATGTTGTAGCGGATGCTCAAATCCCCGGTGACTTTGGTTTACAGAATATGCATATCTTAAACCCGATTGATAAATGGCAAGCAGCTGGTTGGCATAACCCGTTTACAGTCGATGGTTTAGATGAACAACAAATTATGAAATGGGGCCCGCTAGTGAGTAGTTTTGGTCGCTTTCCATTTTTAGGTGAATGAAACGTAATGAAATATGAAACCCTATACTTACATATTGGGTGGTCCAAAACCGGAACATCTGCAATTCAATATCATTTAAATGAAAATTTCTCAGAGTTGTCAAGACAGGGTATCTTGTATTCAAAGACCCTTCAAATGAATGATCAAGCCCACCACCACTTTGCTTTAGCATTTTCACCAATACATGGCTACCCTGCAAAGTATAGTGTGCCGCAAGTATTAGATCTTGTTGATGACGAAATGTTAGCGGAGCAATGCTGTAGTGCTTTAATCTCATCTGAGTTATCCCCTTTTTATTTGGCTAACCCCAAATTTAACAATTGGGTAAAGAAATTCGAGAGAGTTGAGGTGATTGCCACCATCCGGCAGCAGTCTGAAGTATTTTTATCTTTGTATAATCAATTAATTAAGGATCCTCAGGTTAGATTGAAAGCAAGCTTTTTCCAGCTTGCGATTAATAATTTTCAAAAGTTCAATTATTTTACTCAGTTAAATCGATGGGCTAAGGTGCTTGGTAAAGAAAATGTAACCGTATTAGATTATGACAAAGATATCGTTGATCGTTTTCTTAGTTTGTTCAAGCTTAAAGAATGTAGCTCAACCACCTCGGTTATAAACAAATCGCTACCAATAGATTCACTCTCTCTGATTCAACAAAGAACTAGGAACGTAAATCAACCTGGAAAATATAAAGAAATAGTAGATAGCGTTTTAGAAGAAATCGATAGAAAAAGAGATACTGAATCAGCAAATAGTATTTTAGTAACTAAAGGGGAGTTAGCCGCTATCGATAACTTTTTCACTGGCTCCAATAGGAATGTATTTAGAGACTTTGTACGTGATAGAGCAGAGTGGTCTAAAAAAAAATATAGTGACATTTGGGTTTACTAAGCTCTTCTAAATGCGTTCATTGAGGTTTTAAAGTATGAAAATTAAACTAGTCGCTATCGCTAAAGATGAAGCTGCATATCTGGGTGATTGGATATCACATCACCTGTATTTCGGCATTGATTTAATAGATGTTTATGTAAATAACACTAGTGATAATACGTCAGAGCTCAGCGCCGCTATGGCTAATCTAGAAAGCGTAAGGTTTTTAAATGGTGATTCTTTTTTCCAAGATGGCTTACCTAAGCCTCAGGAAAGAATATATCAACATGCTTACGACTCTGCGCATATTGATGGCGTTACACATGTTTTGTGTTTAGACATTGATGAATTTTGGACTCCAAAAGATTTTAATTCTAGTATTGGGGAATGTATCAATTCTATTGATGGTAATGTTATTTCCTTCGAGTGGTTTGAGGGATACGCAGAATCTAAGGCATTTCTACCGGCATTTAGACAAGTAATTTCAGGAAAAAAACTAAGATTTGTTAAATCTCTTTACTCAACTGGATTAAAAGACGCTCGTCTGAGTGCGCACAATATATATTCGGGAGATGCAGCTTATAGGTTGGCTGATAACTCGGAGTTTAAATTTAAAGGTTTAGATAACGGTCGAATCCTTTCTTCAGAATTGTGTGGTAACCTCAAACCATATTTTGTTTTGCATCGAATGTATCGAAGTGAAACTGAATATGTGTCCTTATTAGGTCGTGGGCGACCTAAAGCAGTAAAGCAAAAAACTTCAGTTTTTAAAGATAATCGCACTGGATATTTTGGCAAGAGGAATGGTCTTCAGTTTGAAATCGCAGATACTGAGTTTAGAAATTACGATGAGTTTAGGCGTTCGTTTTTTGATAAGTACTCTTTGTATGATGTTCAGGCAAAGGGACAAAAATTTGTATTAAAACGTTTTGAGAGCGTACTTAAACTGATTGCAGATGCTGATGATAGCGAAATAGAAACGCTTAAAAGATTATTGACTAATGTAAAATTAATAAAGGTGAAGTCTGCCTATGATCTTTTTTTAAGTAAAGACTTTAAACAAATCACAAAAAATGATATTGACCTGTTCAGGAATGCCGCTATTGCCCTAGAGGATACAAATGTGGAGCTGTCTTTGTCATTGATGAAAGTTGCAAGGCGATTCAGGCCAGAAGGAGCAACGATTAATGAGAAAATTAGTTTGTATACGCAAATGGTCGGGTGACCTTTGACTGACTCTAGATATTTAAAAAACTGTGTATTTGCTGCAAACACTTCTTGGTACTTATACAATTTTCACCAAGGCTTAATGCAACGCCTGATGGATGAGGGGTGGCAGGTTCATGTAGTTTCTCCTTTAGATGAACATACCAGCAAACTGTTGGCTATGGGAATTCAGCATCACGGGCTTAAGCTAAGTCGCCGCGGCACAAACCCTTTTGTTGATTTTGCCAGTTTGCTACAAATTAAGCGCTTATATCGCTCTATCGCGCCAATTGTAGTTTTTAACTATACGCCAAAACTAAATGTGTATAGCACCATCGCTGCGAGTAGTTTAAATATTCCGGTGATAAATAATATTACTGGCTTAGGCACTAGTTTTAGCTCAGACAATTTGTTGAATCGGGTGGTGAGAGGCTTATTAAAACATAGTCAACCTAAGGCCCATCACGTACTTTTTCAAAATGAAGACGATCGAAATATATTTATAGATGGCGACTATGTCACTGCAGCTAAAACCAGTCGCATTCCTGGATCTGGAATAAACTTGGACAAGTTTCGTGCGACTGAAGCTCCAAATGATGGCGTGGTTCGCTTTATTTTAGTCGCTAGGCTACTTAACCAAAAAGGTATTCGCGAATACGTGCAGACTGCGGAAGCAGTTAAGCGTCGAAGAGACGATGTAGAGTTTCAACTGCTCGGTATTCCTGAGCCATCTAGCCCTAACTCAATCAGCTTGGATGAAGTAAACGCTTGGCATACTAAGGGCTTTATCAATTATTTAGGCTCTTCCGATGATGTGCCAAGTATTGTGGGGAAATGCGACTGTGTTGTTTTACCTTCTTACTATCGTGAAGGAGTACCTCGCAGCCTATTAGAAGCTGCGGCTATGGCTAAGCCTATTATTACCACCGATAATGTCGGGTGCAGAGAAACTGTTGAAGATGGTGAGACAGGTTACCTCTGTCAGCCACAAAGCGTCGCTTCTCTCGCTTTAGCGGTTAATGACATTGCTGACCTAAGCCATGCCCAACGAATAGTCATGGGCGATAAAGGGCGCCTTAGAATGCAACGTTATTTCTGCGTCAATAAAGTTATAGCGCGCTACCTAGAGGTTTTACAGGAAATCACGTAATCTAAGCGTGACTAATTTCTTAATGATTTATTGGAATAAAGAGCTTAAACATTAATGGACAATTTTAATTTAACTCATCTCAAAGCTCTCGAGGCTGAGAGTATTCATATTATCCGCGAAGTTGCTGCAGAATTTGATAACCCAGTAATGCTTTACTCCGTAGGTAAAGATTCAGCGGTTATGTTGCATTTAGCTCGCAAGGCTTTTTATCCAGGTAAGATTCCTTTTCCGTTGTTACACGTAGATACGGACTGGAAATTTAAAGAGATGATTGCATTTCGCGATCATATGGCTGAGAAATATGATTTCGAGTTACTCGTTCACAAAAATCCTGAAGGCTTAGAAATGGGTATCGGCCCATTTACTCATGGTAGTGCTACCCATACAGATGTAATGAAAACTCAGGGTTTGAAACAAGCGCTAGACAAGTATCAGTTTGATGCCGCCTTTGGTGGTGCTCGTCGTGATGAAGAGAAGTCTCGCGCTAAAGAGCGTGTTTACTCTTTCCGTGATAAAAATCACCGTTGGGATCCTAAATCACAACGTCCGGAGCTTTGGAATACTTATAATTCTAAAGTTAATAAAGGTGAAAGTATTCGTGTATTCCCTTTATCTAACTGGACTGAGCTTGATATCTGGCAATATATTTACCTAGAGAATATTGAGATTGTACCTCTGTATCTTGCCGCAAAGCGCCCGGTCGTTGAGCGTGACGGTACTCTAATTATGGTTGATGATGACCGTATGCCTGTTGAAGAAAGTGAAATTCAACACAAAATGGTTCGTTTTAGAACCCTTGGTTGTTACCCCCTAACTGGTGCAGTGGAGTCAGAAGCCGACACGCTACAAGATGTGATTCAAGAGATGTTATTGACTAAGACCTCTGAGCGTCAAGGTCGTGTTATCGACCACGATAGCGCCGGTTCCATGGAGAAGAAGAAAATGGAAGGCTATTTTTAGCCTATCTTATCCAAAGGTTTTGTTAACAACTCTATTTAGAATTTAGACTCTAAGTTAGCTAAATCAGGCTAACTTAAAGTGAGGAAAATATGTCACACCAATCAGATTTAATTGCTTCAGACATTGAAGAATATTTGCACCAACACGAACAAAAACAACTGTTACGCTTGTTAACCTGTGGCAGTGTAGATGATGGTAAAAGTACCTTAATTGGACGTCTTCTCCACGACTCAAAGATGATTTTTGAAGATCAGTTAGCCACTATCAAGAATGATTCTAAGCGCTTTAATACTACCGATGGGGAGTTTGATTTAGCCTTATTAGTAGACGGTTTGCAATCGGAGCGTGAGCAAGGCATTACTATTGATGTTGCCTATCGTTACTTTTCTACCGATAAGCGTAAATTTATTATTGCTGATACTCCAGGACACGAGCAATATACTCGTAATATGGCGACGGGTGCATCTAATTGTGAATTAGCGATTGTGATGATTGACGCCCGCTATGGAGTACAAGTTCAAACTCGTCGCCATAGCTTTATCGTTTCGTCCTTAGGTATCAAGCAAGTTGTAGTAGCCATTAACAAAATGGACCTCGTTGATTTTGCCGAAGAGCGCTTTGAAGAAATTAAAGCGGAATATCAAAAGTTTGCTGAAAACCTAAATATTGATAGCATTAAGTTTGTGCCTATTTCGGCTCTTAATGGCGACAATGTTGTAGAGCGCAGTGAGTTGAGCCCTTGGTATCACGGTGAAACTTTGATGGCAATGTTAGAAACTGCTCCTATCACTTCAGGCCTAAACTTTGAAGACTTTCGTTTCCCTGTTCAGTATGTAAATCGTCCTAACTTAGATTTTCGTGGCTTCTGTGGAACCATTAGCTCCGGCGTAGTACGTAAAGGTGACGAAGTGATGTCTTTGCCTTCTGGTAAAGTTTCTAAAGTAAAATCGATAGTTACGTTTGATGGTGAGCTCGAAGAAGCTTTTGCGCCAATGGCTGTTACCCTCACCTTAGAAGATGAGATCGATGCAAGTCGCGGTAATATGTTGGTGCATACTAACAACCAACCGGTCGTTGCTAGCAGTGTTGAGGCAACCGTCGTATGGATGGCCGAAGAGCCATTGATTCCCAATAAGCAATACGACTTTAAACTCGCTACAAAGACAACTTCAGGCTCAGTAGATAGTATTGATTATCAAATTGATGTGAATACCTTAGAGCACAAAGACTCTGTTCGCTTAAATCTTAACGAGATTGGTCACTGTCAGGTGCAGTTTAGTCAGCAGGTAGCCTTTGATGCCTACACTAAAGCACAGGGGACTGGTTCATTTATCATTATCGACAGAATCAATAATGTAACTGTTGGTGCGGGTATGATTACTGGTAAAGGCTCTTTAGATGAAGCTAAGTCTAATGCTCACTTCTCGGCCTTTGAAGTTGAGTTAAATGCTTTAATTAGAAAACATTTTCCACACTGGGACGCAAAGGATTTGAGTGAGTTTCTAAAATAATGTCTTGGCAAGCATTATTGGTACTAGCAACGTTTGCTAGTACCATCGCAGCACTGATCCGTTATCAACATAACCCGACCAAAGTATTTGGTGGGGTTATGTTGTTTTTGTACATCAGTAACCTGGTGTCTTCGGAACAGCTCATCGATAGTGTCGCGAACCCTGGTTTGCTTACTTTGGCGTTGCTGATGCTGTGTTCTATTGCATTAGAAAAAACGCGCTTACTACGCTTAGTAGCATCCTCGATCATTAAGCCTTCGTTAAAAGAGACATGGTTACGGTTGTATAGTGTAACAGTGCTTGCTTCTGCGGCACTGAATAACACTGCGGTGGTGGCGACTTTATTGGCGCCTATACGTAATAATCCTAATCATAATCCAAGTAAGTTGTTACTTCCTCTTTCGTATGCGGCAATTTTGGGCGGCACACTAACACTCATTGGTACTTCAACTAACCTTATCGTTAATAGCTTACTTATCGATACCAGTGGCGCATCATTAGGCTTCTTCGATTTTACGATTATTGGATTAGTTGCGGTAATTGCCTGCGGGGTAACATTAGCGTTTAGTTCTCGTTTTTTACCTAACCACCAAATGGAAGAGATCGATTTTCATAGCTATTTTATTGATGCAAAAGTTCAGGCTGAATCGGGGTTAATAGGGCGTAGTGTAGAAGACAATGGTTTAAGGCATTTAGAGTCGCTGTTTTTGGTAGAAATTGTCCGCCGAAACAAGCTCATTAGTCCTGTAGCACCGGATGAAATACTCGAAGAAGGTGACCGTTTGGTATTTAGTGGTGATATTACCAAGTTAATGCAACTTAGTCAGTTCTCGGGCTTAAAAATGTTTGCTGACTCTAATGGTTTACTTGGCTCTAACCTTACTGAAGTTGTGATTCGACCTGAGAGCATGTTAAGTGGTAAAACCCTAAAAAGTGCCGGATTTCGAGCACAGTTTGATGCTGCGGTAGTTGCTATCCGTAGAGATGGGCACAGAATTTCTGGAAAGCTCGGTGATGCGGTTCTGCAGGCCGGAGACTTTCTGGTCTTAGCGGTGGGTAGTGATTACAAAAATAGGAATAACCTAAGTAAAAACTTTATTTTGGTTAGTGGTGTAGAAGCCGAGAGTCGCTTAAGTGGTCTTAAAGAATGGGTTTCAATTGGCGGTTTTTTTGGGGCTGTAGCATTAGCTGCCATTGGCGTTGTACCACTCTTTAAAGTGATGTTTCTGCTATTAGGTTTACTGTTATTTACAGGTTGTTTAACACCCAGCGAAATATTACGCAGATTCCCAAAAGAAATTTGGTTAATAGTAGCGGCAGCCTTGACTTTGTCTCAGGCTCTACATAATTCTGGCTTAGTTGGGTTACTAGAAAACGCTTTTGGTCACATTAGCGATCCTAGATTTATTTTGGTGTCGTTATTTGTTGTTTATTTATTGACTTGGTTACTCACTGAACTAGTCACCAATAATGCGGCCGCAGCGTTGATGTTCCCGATTGCTTATGGCTTTGCCTTAGCGGTTGATGCTAACCCTATGGCCTTTACAATGATTGTTGCATTTGGCGCTAGCGCTAGTTTTGTTAGCCCTTATGGTTATCAGACTAATTTAATGGTGTATAACGCAGGTCGTTACCGTTTGATTGATTTTGTGAAGGTGGGTTTCCCAGTTGCATTAGTTTATGCATTGGTGGTGTTAACCTTAGTACCTATTATGTTTCCCTTGACGTAGATATATACAAGTCGTTTAGTGGGATTGAATTTTAATTTTTTGAGGTTGTTATGGATACTAAAAGCGAAAATGTTGTTTGGCATGCTCATAGTGTAAGCCGTGATGCTCGTTCTGAAGTGAAACAACATAAACCCTGTGTTTTATGGTTTACCGGCTTAAGTGGGTCTGGTAAGTCTACGGTTGCTAACGCTGTTGACCATTTATTACATAAAAGAAAGGTTCATACCTATGTATTAGATGGTGACAATGTACGCCACGGTTTAAATGGTGATTTAGGTTTTTCTGATAAAGACCGGGTAGAAAACATTCGCCGCATTGGTGAAGTGGCTAAGTTGTTTGTTGATGCTGGTTTAGTTGTATCAACCGCTTTTATTTCTCCTTTCAAAGCTGACCGAGATTTGGTGCGTAATCAGTTGTCTGGCGGAGAGTTTTTTGAAGTCTTTATCGATACACCACTCGAGGTATGTGAGCAGCGCGACCCTAAGGGCCTGTATAAAAAAGCGCGCGCTGGAGAGATAAAACATTTTACCGGTATTGACTCCGCTTACGAAATCCCTACTAGTCCAGATATTCATGTTAAAACTGATGGTAAAACCATTGAAGAATGTGCTGCCGAAGTGATTGCTGCCCTAGAACAATCAGGAATTATTAGCTAACGACTGTTGCTTCAATAGGAAGACGTTTTGAATTATATAGATATATTTAACGGAGATGCTGACGGCATCATCGCCTTACTGCAGCTACGCTTAGCTGAGCCAAGAGACAGCCAACTTGTAACTGGTGTTAAGCGTGATATTCAATTAATGAAAGCGCTTAAATACACTGCTGATTGCGATGTCACAGTGTTAGATATCTCAATGGAAAAAAACATTAAAGGGTTGGTACAAGCTTTAGAGGCTGGAGCTACTGTTCAATACTTTGACCATCATCGCCCCGGTGAAATACCTAAACATGATTTGTTAGATGCTCATATTGATATGGACCCGAATGTTTGTACTGCGCTTCTTGTGGACGCTTACTTAAACGGAAGGTTTCATTTGTGGGCGATTACTGCCGCCTATGGCGATAATTTGATAGCGAAGGCCGAACAGCTAGCAGATGCCGCTAAATTAAGCACTTCTCAGCGAGAACAATTAAAGGAGTTTGGTACTTTAATTAATTATAATGGCTATGGTGCTACTGTAAGTGATTTGCATATACCACCGGCAACATTATTTGAAATGTTGTTGCCTTATCAAAACCCATTTGACGCAATAGCAGCTGACAACTCACCTTTTGCGTTGCTACAACAAGCTTATCAGCAAGATATGACTAAGGCGGAAGCAGCTGAGTGTATCGCTAATACGGATGCCTCAGAAGTTTACTTGTTGCCAAACCAGCAGTGGAGTCGACGCGTAAGTGGGGTATTTGGTAATTACCTAGCTAATCAGCATCCAAACAAGGCACATGCGGTAGTGAGTGACAGTGGAGATGATACTTACCTTATTAGTGTACGAGCTCCCCTTAAAAATAAAACTGGTGCTGATGAGGTGTGCAGTGAGTTTGTAACTGGCGGAGGCAGAAAAGCTGCTGCTGGGATTAACAAATTACCTAAAGTGCAGCTTGATGCTTTTGTTAGCAGGCTCAATCAGTTTTATAGTTGAACGTTAATCGAGTAGACTAACGGTTCTCGTTTCTGTAATTGGATTTTTGAATAAAGCTAGTTGTATCAACTAGCTTTATTTTTAACTGAAGGTGCTATGAAGTATTTGGTAACCGGTGCTGCTGGGTTTATAGGTTTTCATGTTGCTAAGCGCTTATGTGAAGAAGGGCATGAGGTTGTTGGAATAGATAACCTAAATAATTATTATGATGTTAACTTAAAGCTAGCGCGATTAGAGCGTTTAAAAAACTACTCTTTATTTAGTTTCTACACTATCGATTTATTTGATCGAGAAGCCATTGATCAATTGTTCGCCGAGCAACAGTTTCAACGAGTTATCCATTTAGGTGCACAAGCAGGGGTTAGGTATTCTTTAGAGAATCCACATCGATATGCGGATGCAAATCTCGCTGGGCATATAGATATATTAGAAGGATGCAGTAAATACAATGTTGAACATTTGGTTTATGCTTCAAGCAGCTCTGTTTATGGCATGAACAATAAGTTGCCCTTCTCCGTAAAAGATCCTGTTGACCATCCCGTTTCACTGTATGCAGCCACAAAACGCGCTAACGAGCTGACCTCACATACCTATTCACACTTGTTCGGTTTACCAACTACAGGCTTGAGATTCTTTACGGTTTATGGTCCATGGGGAAGACCGGATATGGCTCCCTTTAAGTTCACTAAAGCCATATTGGAAGGAACCACCATTGATGTTTACAACAATGGTGACCTCTCAAGAGACTTTACCTATATCGACGATATTGTTGAAGGAGTAATGCGAGTCCAAGCTCTTATTCCAAGTGGTTCCGTATGTAGCTCTTATAAAGAGCCAAATCAAAGCAGCGCACCTTATGCTTTGTATAATATTGGTAACGGGGCACCTGTTAAGTTAATGGACTTTATTCGAGCCATAGAGAAGGCGACAGGGAAAGACGCAAATAAGGTGTTTTTGCCTATGCAGCCAGGTGATGTTTATAACACTTGGGCAGATACTACCGAGCTATTTGAAGCGACTGGCTATAAGCCTAAAGTGGGCATTCAGCAAGGTGTGGAACGATTTGTCGAGTGGTATAAAGACTATTATTTAAAATAAATAAGTATTTAGAACTGTATTTAAACAAGTTTTTGGAAAAGGAAGTTTATGAAAGTTGCTATTGCTGGCACTGGTTATGTTGGCTTATCAAATGCGATGCTGCTTGCTCAGCACCACGAAGTTGTTGCTGTGGATATTGTTCCTGAAAAAATCGCTTTACTTAACACCAAGCAATCACCTATCGCAGATGCAGAAATTGAAGATTTTTTGGAGAATAAGTCGTTAAGCTTTACCGCTACGCTGGATAAGCAACAGGCTTATCAAGATGCGGATTATGTTATTATTTCCACTCCTACGGACTATGATCCTGAGACTAACTACTTTAATACTAAATCTGTTGAAGCTGTGATTTCAGATGTATTGGAAGTAAACCCGCAAGCGGTGATGGTGATTAAATCAACCGTGCCAGTGGGGTACACTAAATCTGTACGTGAAAAGTTTGGCGTAGATAACATTATTTTCTCACCGGAATTTTTACGTGAGGGCAGAGCACTTCATGATAATTTGCACCCTTCTCGAATAGTGGTGGGGGAAGAGTCTGAGCGTGCGCAAGTATTTGCCGATTTATTGGTTGAAGGTGCCGTAAAAGAAGACATCGATGTACTGCTTACTGATTCTACCGAGGCAGAAGCGATTAAATTGTTTGCTAATACTTACTTAGCGCTTCGTGTAGCTTACTTTAATGAGTTAGACACTTATGCTGAAACCCATGGGTTAGATAGCCGTCATATTATTGAAGGCGTAGGTTTAGACCCGCGTATAGGTAATCACTATAACAACCCTTCGTTTGGCTATGGTGGTTACTGTTTACCTAAAGATACTAAGCAGTTACTGGCTAACTATAAAGATGTACCTAATAACATTATTGGTGCAATTGTGGATGCTAATACTACCCGTAAAGACTTTATCGCTGAATCAATTGTAAAGCGTAACCCAGAGCGAGTTGGGGTATATCGCTTAATTATGAAGTTCGGCTCCGATAACTTTAGAGCCTCGAGTATTCAAGGCATTATGAAACGCATTAAAGCTAAGGGTATTGAGGTAGTGATTTATGAACCAGTGATGGAAGAAGATGAGTTTTTCCACTCAAAGGTGTATCGCGATTTAGCAGAGTTCAAACAAAGCTGTGATGTAATTATCGCCAACCGTATGGTAGATGATATTAAAGATGTAGCTGATAAAGTGTATACCCGCGATCTGTTTGGTAGCGATTAAGGTCGTTATGACTTAAGCAACAAAAAAGGCGCTACTGCGCCTTTTTTGTTGCTTAAAAGTCATCTATTCAAAGTGAGTAGATACGCTATTTTTACTCTTAGGTTTTGTTATGTCATAAAGGCTGTATTTACGTATAAGCTTTTGACCACCATCACGGGTGAGAGGGGTCCAGTTAAACGCAGCATACTTGGTGCTTGAGCGCGTAAGCATCATGTCGAATGGGATTTTTATGTAAAATCCTTTATTAAAACTCCCTTCGCCGTAGTCCTCAGCACTCACATTTGTTTTGGTAAAAAATATGCCGGCAATAGTTCCATTGTCAAACTCTCTTGATAGGTCTACGGTAAAGCCTCTATCACCTGATAAGTATTGTCCACCCGATAATTGAGTATTAATGTTGTACCAAGGGCTCTGCCAGTATAATGCTGCGTGACCAGTGGTAACCTCATAGTCTCTAAAACCAAATTTTCTATCAAATTCTCGTTGTTTTACGCGGTTTAAATCAACGCCTAGAGCCACTGAGCTATTAAATGGCCGGTAGAGTACTTCGCCGCCCACACCGCCATACATAAACTCTAGATAACCTCCGTAATACTGGGCATAAAGGTTTTTGCCATAGTTATCAAAATAGGTGAGCTGAAGATTAGAAATACCAACGTCACTCGCTGTTAAGTACTCCCTGATGTAGGTTCGTGAGCGAGGGATAGCGCCTGTTGTGTCATCAACCGTATAGTTAAATTTGTCGTAGTTACTGGCAATGGTCCAAGAGCCAATACCATCTAGTTTTAGCTTATCGGTAAGTTGATATTCACCCGCTAAGTGGAGTGAAATGGCATAAAAGTAAAATGTCTCTGGGCTCCCAAAGCTCTGGGTTAACCCCGGGTAGAGAGAAACGTTATAAGGTGTGCGTTCTATTTCGGTGGTGCTTACTTCACCCTGTAATTTCTGATCTTTTACAGGACTAGAATTTACATACTCGGCACTTTCGCCTGGCTCAAGCTGATTGTTAGCATTGGTAAGAAAGGCCTCTCGGTCAAGGCTTGTTTGATACAGCGGTATGCTTTCATTGGTTTCGATTACCGTAAATTCACTCACTGACTCGGGTAATCGATTATTTAATACCCTAGCTATTCGATCATCCGCGTCTTTTCTATCTCGATATTTGCTTTGTTGACCGGTTACTGTGACCGATTGTTGACTGAGTAAGATTTGGCTGGCATCCAAGCCTGCATTATCTGATAAGGCGCTAGCAAGTTCGTCTGGGTTATACTCAGACGTCTTGAAGGTTGGCTGCTCTAAGGGCTCGGGTGGCGCGTCTAGTTTAATTTGATTCGGTACGGTTTGAAAGTTTGTCCTAATCGTTATCCCCGCCATTAGAGTGTTACCACGCTCGTAACCGAGGTTAAGGTTTACGTAATCCCCCCACTGATAAACTGCCCCTATGTTTACTGGAAAACTTTGGGTGAATTGGTTGTCTAGGGCTTCGTTTTGATAATCGTTTTGGTCGTATTCTAATTTTAAGCTCAGCCCTTCTACAGGAGTTCTGTACTCTAAGCCCGCAATAACCCCGACATTAGGGCCACGAAAGAAATCGCCAGCTCCTATTTTTCCACCGTTGTCTCCGGGTTTTCTGCCTGGTCTCTCACAGGCACCATCAGTTATGTTACACAATGGGTTGCTTAAGCTGCTACCATTGGATAAGTAGCCCCAACCTAAACCGAGAGTGAAATCTAAGTCGCCCCAACGTTTACTCGCTACAAAGTACTCACTAGCAAATAATCCGGTTCCGCCAATATCACGAAAACCAACTGCGAGCTCTGGTACGTAGAAAGACTCTTCCCATAAACGAAATTTGGCGTCGAAGCCTTTATCTTTATAACTTTGATCACCACTGTAGCCGGGGTAGGGGCTATATAAACGGTTTTCAACGGCTGTATAACGAATAACGCCTTCGAACCAAGGAACGGGGGTTACTGCAATCGCGCCACGAATATAAGGGTCTACGTAATTTACATTAAAAGCGAATTCACCTTCTGGACTCATGCGCGCGGTAGGCATTTGCATTAGTCCCACGCCACCAAAGTCTGACTGGCTTGGTGTGGCGATAGCATTGGTTTGATAACAAAGCGCTCCAAGCACGGCTAGTGTGAGTTGTTTTTGGGCGTAACGCTTATTCAATTGCTTACTCACCTTGGCGTGTTCCTATTATCTGGTTTTGTAATAGCTCAAGGTAGAGCTGATTGATGGCTTGGTAATCGTTACTAAATGTTTGCTCTTTTGCTGGCACATAAATTGTGCTGCCAGGGGCAATAAACCTAGGCTCTCGTTTATTCCAATACGCTATGGGCAATTTTTCAATGCTTGTATCGGGCTTAATCAGCCAAACATAACTATTGTCCGCTAAAGGGAGCGCTGAGCTGTTCTCAAGATAATTTAATAGATCTTGAGTTGCTTTATGGGGCCGCTGGGATTGTTTTGTTAGTCCAGCAATAGCCACGAAGTTAGGGCGAGAGGGTATGAGCAAAGTATCGCCGTTTTGCAGCAGAAAGTTTGATTTTTTGTCGGCAAACACTCTATCTGGGTGAACCGGTGTTACTAAGCGGTCACTGGGTTTAATCGCTGATACATTTTCTAGTACCAGCTCCCATTGCTGTTGGTGTTTATTCTTAAGCTTAATCTGCTCGGATATCAGTGCTGTAAGCTCGGTTTTCTTTTGCTGATAATTAAGTTTGTTGTTTTTTCTTAACCACGCAGTCGCATACCAATAATCATTTTTGCTTAGGCTTATCTGCGTGAGCAGGTTACTTAAGCGGGCTCCTTGCTCAAGGGAGTAACTTTTACTTGGTAAATGACCTTGCTCAACAACGACAGAAATGGTTGGTTTGTCCGCTACTTGTGCTTCGTTAGCGAAGCTGGAACTTGCGAATAATATTAGGCACCAGATGCCAAAAGCTCTTTGACTAAACAGTTTGCTGCTAGATCGGAGAATACTTTTTGAAGCGGCGTTACGCTTTATGCGCATGGTTAGATCTTCCTTGGTTGTTCACATTATTTACTAAATGTCATCGAAGTAAGGTAATAGGCTTTCCAAAAGCAATCTGGGTTGGTCTGGGCCTAGTTGTTGCTCGGAGCGCCAAACGATTTGCTTATTATTGTTTTGTTCTACCCAATAGTGGTTTTCAGCCTGAAAATCTAAGTCGGGGATATGTATATATTCGGTGACTTTTTGTAGCTGCCGCTCTTTTCCAGCAACAAAGTGGCTGGATGACTCTTTGACGGAGAAGCGCGAATGACTGGTTACGCCAAACATGCCTGCACTGATGAAGTCCCGCTTAGCTAAATAATCGATACCTTCGCTAGTAGATAACAAACCAACCTCAAAAGGGTTTTCTTTAGTGAAGTAAACGCCGCTGCTGGAGAAGGGTAGTCCATCGGTACGTACGATTTGACCATGACGGGTGACGATGGTTATACCATCACTCGCTGCCCATACTCTTTCATCTTCAATTGCTTTAGCTAAAGCAATATAGGTTTTGGGGTGCTGACCATACTTAACGTATATTGCTGCAAACCCTAAATTAAGGCGTTCTTCTTCTGTTAGGTGAGAGTCGGGTAGGCCGTTAATGGCGATGTCGATGAGCTCTTTACCGCTCTTATAGTCTTGGGTGCAGCCGAGGATTTGAAGAGCTAAAAAGACTAGTAATAATAGTTTACTTAAGCGCATTTCCATTGCCTAGGTCAGTTAGTGAGTTACAGCTTATCATTAGAGCTTTTATGCTGAAAGCATCGTATTAGCTTTCTAGCTCGCTTGTTTGTTTTGTAACCGAAGTTAGCCATGGCAAATATCCTTAACTGGCTATATTAAGGTTTATCGACGAGGGGAATTTAGGTACATTGTTGGTTTTTTAAAAGAGAGCATTATTTTGGCTAGAACGGCAGCAGCTTTACATATTTTGGTTAAACATAAAGAGCAAGCTGAAGATATCATCAAGCAGCTTAAGAAGGGCGCGAAATTTCAAACCTTAGCCAAAAAGTACTCTACTTGTCCTTCAGGAAAAAAGGGCGGTGATTTAGGTGAGTTTCGGCGCGGACAAATGGTGCCGCAGTTTGACAAGGTATGCTTTAGTGGCGAAATACTTGTGCCGCACCTAGTAAAAACTAAGCACGGCTGGCATGTGGTTAAGGTACTTTATCGGACTTAACTTCCAACAGCTTTTTTGTTTATAGTTAGCTTTAGATTTTTAAAGCTAGCTTCAAAATTATTCTTTTTAGAGCTATTGTTTCAGCTTGTTAAAGAACCAATTAGAACTACGAACAACTTTCTGGAAGGTTGTGTTCGAGTCTAATCTGTTTCAGTTTAGTTAAGCTTTCTGACAGTTCGGTTTGAGCTTCTAGTACATTGCTCACTTGTTTGTCCAGCTTGATAATCTCTGCATAACTGGCATTTAACTTATCAACATCTCCTGTTTCGGCATAGCTAAGCGCTTCTAGCCACACCCCAGCTTCTTGGTAATGTGGCTCGCTGGCGGCCTTTGACAACTGAGCTTTATTTAAAGCGCTAGAGTAATCACATTTAGCTAATGCAACTATACCGTCAACAGCTGGTTCTCCAATCGCTGCAATAAGCTGTCCTTTGCTGGGTAGTTGATTAGTGCTGTTTTGAGTAGTTTGTTGTGGTGCTTCCTTTGCAGAGCTTTGTTTAGCATCTTGTACTGCCCCTACTGCAGCGCCTGATGCTGCACCTACCGCTGCGCCTCTCGCTGCCGATTCTAAAGGATCGCCGTCCCAAATTAAGCCTGAGACTAAACCGCCAGCAGCGCCGGCCAAAGCGCCTGTTCCAGCGCCTTCTGCGGTATTTGCGCAGCCACTATTGTTAAAAAGGCTAATGGATAGAAAGCTAGCGGAGGCAAGCTTGAGTAATAGCTTTTTGTTCGGAATAATTTGTTTTAGTAAGCTTATGGCCATTTTACGTCCTTGGTGTAATAGCGTTCGATTATCCAGGCGTTTTACCGCAGTGGTAACTAGGGATCTCTTTTCTAAATAGTAAACTATGCGTAAGTGAAAAGCTGTTAATTTACTCAATTGATGTTAGCTCACGGTTTGGTATTTTTTAGGCAATAACTGAAACATAATATTGGGCTAAACCGAGTTCAGTGGTACATTTGTGCTGCGAAATCATTAAGATTTTGTTTTGTTTGTTAATGAGTACATTCAGTATGGATACTGAAGAAAGCTAAGGATCGGTTATTAGATATATAACAACATGGGTAATGGCGTGAAAGTTACTCATATTCTTTGGAACATGCTTGGGTTGTTGTTCCCGCTACTCGTCGCCGCGATTTCCATACCAAGTTTAATTGAAAGTATTGGCCTAGAGCGCTTTGGGTTTATAGCCCTTGCTTGGGCTGCCATTGGCTATGCCAGTATTTTAGATTTAGGGATTGGAAGGGCTGTCACGCAAAAAGTAGCAAGCTACATTGGTGCTAATCAGCACCAATGTATTTCTCCTTTGGTATCTACTGCTCTCACTTTAACCTCTATATTTAGTGTGATTTCTCTGTTTGCTGTGATCGTCTTTTTAGCGGCTGGCTTACAAGAGTACATTCCACGCGAAGATGTCACTAATGAAGAACTTACATGGTCGATTGCTTTACTTGCATTAGCTATTCCGTTGCAAGCCTTAAGTGCCACTTATAAGGGGGTTAACGAGGCTTATCTAAACTTTAAGGGAATTAGTGTTCTTCGCATGCTGCTTGGCGCTGCAAATTTCGGCCTACCTTTTATCGTTTCTATGTATAGTCAGAACCTAAGCTTTCTTATTGCTAGCTTGGTCGTTTCTCGGCTTGTCGCTTTTTTTGTTTATCGGGCTTTTGCTAATAAACAAATGGATGAAGCTAACTTGCAGCGAGTATTTGTTTTTGAGCTTAGTTTAGTACGAGAACTCTTTACGTTTTCCGGTTGGGTCACTTTAAGTAGTGTTATTGGGCCGTTCCTGGTTCAGGTAGATCGCTTCTTTATTAGCATTTTGTTGTCGGCTTCTGCGGTCACGCTTTATGTGATTCCTTATGAGGTGTCAGTTCAATCTTTAGTGGTGGTTGGAGCGATTAGTTCAGTTGCTTTTCCTACTATTAGTCGGCTGCTTACGGCTGATAGGCTGCAAGCTAACGCTGTTTTTAAGCGTTGGTTAATCATCGTAATTATCGGTATGGCCTTTGTGTGTGGCTTGTTGTTTTGGTTAATGCCTTATCTATTAAGACTATGGGTGGGGCAGTTTGTTGATGATAGCTCAATTCTGGTAGGCCAAATTATGTGCGTGGGTGTTTACCTTAATGCGATAGGGGCAATGTTATATGCTTGGTTGCACGCTAACGGTAAAACTAAAATTACTGCGTTAGCGCACTGCATTGAGCTGCCGATTTTTGTCGGTTTACTCTATTTTTCTATTAGCCAGTGGGGCATCGTAGGGGCAGCTATTGCTTGGGTAATTAGGGTGCTTCTTGATACAAGCCTGTTGTCTCTAGCAACATTGAGTTTGGCAAAACAGCATAATGCTAATTCGGAAGATGCTTTAGATGTTTCCTAGCTTACTGTCGGTCATTGCGTGTGTCATTGCCTGCTCCTTTGTGGTGTTTAATAGTGTTGTATTTAAAGACTTTCGACAACCTGCCATTATTCACTCCGTTATGTGGGCGTCTATTTTAGTGCTACATACCTTTGTGCCGCATGGTTTGTTTCCTGCTGGACCTCATGTTCTCTCGGTGGTGTTGTTTTCTCTAGTTTGCTTTACCGGGGGCGCAATTCTTGTTGCTTATTTGTTTCAGCACCGAAATACCGAAGACATTGTGAGTCGTTACGATGTTCCGTATTTTAGGCGATTTTATATTGGCTACTTTGTTATGGCAGCCTTGGTTTCGCCATTAATGTTTAATCGAGCTCGGTCTATTGCCGCCCATGGCACCACCGATTCATTTATGATGAATCTTCGGCTCGGCTTAAATAACGAAGCCTTTGGTGGCAGCTTTGGTTGGATGGGATATTTAAGCTTAGTGGCTTTGTCGGCCTTATTTCTTGTTGCTTTAGATATTGGCAACAAGCGAGGAAAACAGTGGTTTTTACTGATACTTCCTGTTGCGCTGTTCTATGTACTAATGAGTACCGGACGAACTTACTTTTTTCTTTTAGTTATTACTCTGCTGTTCATTTTTTCGTTTATTAAACCCGAAAAATTTGGCTTAAAAGCTTTTGCTAGTGGTTTTTTCCTCATATTTGTTTTCTTTTTTTTAATTGGAACCATTATGGGGAAAGTAGGTGAAGGGTCGGGTGGTGCTCTTTCAGCGCTTTATGTTTATCTGCTCGGTGGCGTATCGGCAATAGATGTTGTTTTGAGCTCCCAGCCCGATTTAGCTTATGGTTCAAACACATTTAGAACGTTTTACGCTGTGTTAGCCAAGTTAGGTTTTGAATGGAACCCAGTTAAGTTGGTGAAAGACTACGTATACATTCCACATGCAACTAATGTGTATACGGTTTTTTATCCGTATTATTTGGACTTTGGCTTAAGTTACATACTCATTTCACAATTTGTATTTGGTGTTTTTCATACCGTTTTATACAAAGGTGCAATACGCGGAGGCTATGGGTATATTCTTGCGTACTCAATTAGCGTGTACGCTTTGTTTATTCAATGGTTCCAAGATCAGTATTTATCCTTACTTACCTCTTGGCTCATTGTTTTTGCATTGCTTGCTATGCCACTTATCTTGACTAAAAAAAGCGCAAACTAAGGACTGGTTTTGGCTGTAGATATCGTTATCGTAAATTGGAACTCTAGAGAATTATTAGAAAAATGTGTTGAGTCGATCATCAGGTTTGGTGGCGAACATCTCGGAAAAATCGTGGTTGTTGATAATCACTCTAGTGATGACTCATTGCGCTTTTTAGCTGATTACCCTGAAGTAGACTTACAACAACTCACTGCCAATAAAGGCTTTGCCAGGGCTTGTAATTTAGGGGTTGCGCAATGCAGTGCTGAATACTTACTTTTTCTAAATCCCGATGCGGCGTTATACGAAGATACGCTTAACGGGGTTGTCGATTTTATGCAGCACTCCAGTAATCAAAACGTTGGCATTTGTGGGGTCAAATTAATGGATGAGCATAATCAGGTTGCTAGAAGCTGCTCGAGAACTGCCTCTCCTTTAGGCTTGTTTTTTCACTCTTTAGGCTTAGATAGGCCTTGGCCAAAGCTAGGTCAGGCCATGAGGGAGTGGGACCACTTAAGTAACCAAAAAGTTGACCAAGTTATCGGTGCATTTTACTTCGTGAGAGCGAAACTGTTTGCTGAATTGTCAGGTTTTGATGAGCGATTTTTTGTTTATTATGAAGAAGTTGATTTTGCTTACAGAGCACTTAAAAGTGGTTATTCAAGTTATTTTCTATCAGATGTTAGTGCTTATCACTTGGGAGGCGGTACCTCCGACCAAGTAAAAGCAAGCCGCTTGTTTTATTCATTACGTAGTCGCTTGCAATATGCTTATAAACACTTTGGCTACGCTCAAGCGAGTTTTGTTGCTTTTGCGTCGCTGGCCTTTGAACCTATCGTTCGGTCGTTAAAGGCTTTAATGCGTGGCGATATTCAGAGTATAAAAGAGACCTTTTCCGCGTATAAAAAACTAATACTTTGGGGAGTTGGGCAAGCTAGTGAGTAAAATAATTAAGGTGCTAGCGTTAACTAAGTACTCTTCTCAAGGAGCGAGTTCGCGATTAAGAACGCTACAATACCTTCCTTACTTAGAGGGCCAAGGCATTAATGTTGAGGTAAACAGCTTATACGATAACGCTTATCTGAATAAGCTATATGCCACCGGTAAAAGAACAGGCTTTTTAAACCGCTATTTGTTACGGTTAAAAGTATTGTTTAGTGCTGCTCGCTACGATTTAGTGTGGATAGAAAAGGAGGTGTTTCCTTTCTGTCCGGCGCTGATAGAGCGTTTGTTCAAACTGTTTCGTATTTCTTATGTTGTTGATTATGACGATGCTATCTACTCCCATTATCAGCTTTCTAAGCATTGGTTGGTAAGAGTTTTACTTAAACATAAAATCAGTAAAGTCATGCAACTATCTTCCCACGTTAGTGCTGGTAATCAACACTTAGCTGATTATGCAAAATCTTCAGGTGCGCGGGCGGTTTCAATTATCCCTACCGTTCCAGATTTACAGCGTTATCACACTAAAGCACAGAATGAAGAACAGTCTTTAGTAATAGGTTGGATAGGCAGCCCCACCACTCAAGTCTACTTATATGATATTGCAGAGCAGCTAGCTTGGCTTGCGCAAAAGTACTCTGTTCGTTTGCATTTAATGGGAGCGACAGAGGACGCCATTTCGAATCTGCCGAACACTAACCTAGAAATTTTTCCTTGGAGCGAAGCCGGTGAAGTTCCGTTTATTCAGAATCTAGATATCGGCATTATGCCGCTTAAAGATGGTCCATGGGAAAAAGGCAAATGTGGTTATAAGTTGATTCAATATATGGCTTGTGGCGTATCTGTAGTAGGTAGTCCTGTAGGCGTTAATGAAAAAATTGTTCTTGAAAGTAATAGTGGTTTATTGGCTGATACTCCCGAGTCTTGGCAAGAGGCATTGGTCGCCTTGCTTGAGTCCAAAGATAAGCGAGAAGGGTATGCTAATAACGGCCGTAAGGCGGTGGAGGAGTATTATTCTTTGCAGGTTCAGCAAGTTACTTTAGCTAATATTTTGCGGGATGTCGCCGGGGCAAAGCAAGGGGAGCCGAATACTTAGATGGCCAAAATAAGCAAGAGCAGTAAACTGAATTCAAGTAGGGTATTGGTAATCGCCAGCTTTGCTGATTCCATTTTAAGCTTTCGTGGTGATTTGCTTAAAGCGATGCAGCAACAGGGGAAAGAAGTACATATTGCAGCGCCAGACTTTTCTCTAGAGCAGAAAAAAGCCCTGGTTGAACTTGGTATTACCCCGCATGTTTATACCTTGCAGCGTACTGGTTTAAATCCACTAAAAGATGCTGCCAGTGTGTGGTCGTTGTTTCGTTTAATTCGTAGACTAAAACCTCAGCAAACGCTTGCTTATACCATTAAGCCAGTCATCTATGGAGCGCTTGCTGCGCGCTTCGCTGGTGTAAAAAGTATTTACTCGATGATTACCGGCTTGGGTTACGTATTTACTCAGCAGAATACAACTAAACAAAAAGTGCTGCATTCCCTGGTTAGTCTTTTGTATAAATCAGGCTTAGCCTACTCAAACGGGGTGTTTTTTCAAAACCCAGATGACCGTAAGCTGTTTGTTGATAAGGGCTTAGTACCAGAGCAAAAAACCAAGCTAATTAACGGCTCTGGGATTAATTTAGCGCGTTTCCCACTGCTAAGTTTACCCGCTTTAGATCGCCAGCAGCCCCAAATACACTTTTTGTTAATTGCTCGGCTGCTTAAAGATAAAGGTGTTGAAGAATACGCCGCTGCTGCCCAAAAGCTTAAACAGCAAGGTTACCAATGTGTTTTTCATTTGGCTGGTTGGATTGATGATAACCCGAGCGCGATTGCTCAAACCGATTTAGATACTTGGGTTGAAGAAGGTACTGTTAAGTATCACGGCCGAATAGAGGATGTGGCAGGATTAATTGCTCAATGCCATGTTTATGTTCTGCCATCTTACCGTGAGGGTACGCCTCGAACGGTTTTGGAAGCAATGAGTTGTGGTCGGGCAATTGTCACCACTGATGCGCCAGGCTGCAGGGAAACCGTGACCGAAGGGTTGAATGGTTACTTAGTGCAGCCACAAAGTGTAGATTCATTAGTTGAGGCTCTAAAACGTTATTTCGAGCAACCTGAGCTGCTTACTCAACAAGCCGCTGAAAGCCGTCAGCTAGCAGAGCAGCGTTATGACGTTCGTTTGGTTAATCAACAAATCTTGCAATACATGGATGGAGAGAGTTAGTTGTTTAAGGACAAGGTGTTTTACTTTTTTGAACGGATCGCTGCGGCAATTTTGTTGGTGTTATTGTCTCCGTTATTTTTGTTGCTCTGCTGGCAGGTAGCCTCAAAGCTTGGCAAGCCCATTTTTTTCACTCAGCTGCGCCCTGGTTTACACGGTAAAGCGTTTAATATGATTAAGTTTCGCAGCATGCGCGACGATAAAGATGCTCAAGGTAACTTACTCTCCGACGCAGAACGACTAGGCTCATTTGGCCGCGCTCTTCGAGCAAGTAGCGCCGATGAACTGCCAGAATTGTGGAATATTGTAAAAGGTGAAATGAGCTTTGTGGGGCCACGTCCATTGCTTATGGAGTATTTGCCCCTGTACTCGCCTGAACAGGCAAAGCGGCATGATGTTAAACCTGGGATAACCGGTTGGGCGCAAATTAATGGCCGTAATGCATTAAGCTGGCAGGAGAAATTTGAGCTGGACGTTTGGTACGTTAATAACCGCTCCCTTATATTGGATATCAAAATACTGATACTTACCGTGAAAAAGGTGTTTGTGAAAGACGGTGTGAGCGCAGAAGGCGAGGCAACTATGAGCAAATTTACTGGGAACAGTGAATCATGAAATTAGCTATTTATGGAGCCGGAGGACACGCCAAAGTTGTTGTGGAGTTAGCTAAGCAGTTGGGTTATCAAACTATTTGTTTGTTTGATGAGCGCTGGCAAGAGCTTGACGAAGCCGAAGGTTGCCAAGTGATTGGCGGTTGGGCAGAGATGCTCAGCTTTTTCACCACTAATACCGATTACGATGTGCACGTTGCTATTGGCAATAATTCCACACGCTTGAGCCGTTTACAGCAGCTTCAACGGTTAGGCCTTAAACTACCGATACTGATTCACCCTAAAGCCCATGTGTGTGCCTCGGCGCGACTTGGTGAGGGGAGTGTGGTAATGGCTAATTCAACAATAAGCGTAGGGGTTAGTTTAGGTATCGGTAATATTATAAATCATAATAGCTCAGTTGATCACGATGTTCAGTTAGGTGATTGTGTACATGTTTGCCCAGGTGTTCATCTCGCCGGAGAGGTGAGTGTGGGAGACGAAAGTATGTTAGGAATTGGCAGCTGCGTTATTCAGGGAATTATCATTAAGGAGCGAGTGTTGGTAGGGGCTGGCGCGGTAGTGGTAAAAGATGTGAAGTCTGCTGAAAAAGTGTTCGGTAACCCAGCTAAAACACCTTAATTCACACTACTAAAGTTGTAGATTGAGTAGTTTTACAGCAATATAGGGAAGGTGTTTTAAAGGACTAAAAAAAGTAAAAATGCGAGATTTACCTTCTTGGCCAAGCTTTACAGAGCAGGAAGCTCAAGCTGTAAGTGATGTACTGCTATCAAATAAAGTTAACTATTGGACTGGTACCCAAGGCAAAACCTTTGAGAAAGAGTTTGCTGCTTGGGCTGAAACCAACCACGCAGTCGCTGTAGCAAATGGCACCTTAGCGTTAGAGCTAGCCCTGCGTGCTTTAGGCGTTACCTCAGGCGATGAGGTGATAGTTACCTCGCGAACCTTTATTGCCTCGGCCAGCGCGATTGTAAATGTTGGCGCTAAACCTGTTTTTGCCGATGTTGATTTAGCCAGTCAAAATATCACCGCAGAAAGCATAAATGCAGTTCTTAGCAAAGCAACTAAAGCCATTATTTGTGTGCACCTTGCAGGTTGGCCCTGTGAGATGGACACAATCAATCAGCTTGCAAAACAACATGATTTGTATGTGATTGAAGATTGCGCGCAAGCCCACGGTGCTCTTTATCGCGGTAAGCCAGTGGGTGGATTAGGTGATGTAGCTGCTTGGTCATTTTGCCAAGATAAGATTATGACCACGGGTGGTGAAGGTGGCATGGTCACCACCAATGATAAGAATTTGTGGGAAAAAATGTGGTCGTATAAAGACCATGGTAAGTCTTACGATACCGTGTTTAATAAAGCGCACCCGCCAGGATTTCGTTGGCTACACGAGAGTATTGGTAGCAATTGGCGGATGACTGAGATGCAAGCTGCTATTGGTCGCATTCAATTGACTCGCATGGCCGATTGGCAAAAGCAGCGTCAAGCTAATGCGTTGCAGCTGGCTAAATGCCTAGCTGAATTTTCATTTATTAAAATTCCTCAGCCTCCCAAGCATATTCAACATGCGTTTTATAAGTTTTATGTGTTTGTTGATAGCAATCAACAAACAGTAAGTCGCGATCAATTAATTGACGCACTAAATGCAGCAGGAGTGCCTTGTATGCAAGGTAGCTGCGGAGAAGTGTATTTAGAGAAGTCGTTTGACGGCTTAGATGTGAGGCCGCAACGACCATTAACTAATGCTAAACACTTAAGTGATACAGCCATTATGTTCATGGTTCACCCAACCATTACTACGCAGGATATGCAGTATTTATGCAACCTTGTTGAAGATTGCTTAAGCCGTATATCTTCAGAGATAGCTGTTTGACTGGATTTGTCTAAAAAGGAATTTAGATGTTACCGCAATTTAATTTGATGAGTTTATTCGAGCGGCCAAGCCGTCGACAAAAAGTTGCGCTGATTTTTTCGCTCGACATAGTCTTTTTAAGTTTAGCTTTTTGGGGCGCACTTTGGGTACGCTTTGAGAGCCACCATTACTTTTTTGACACGCCAACCTGGATAACTTTTGGCTCGGTAATTGTCACAACGCTGGTGGGCTTTTGGTATTTTGGCCTTTATCGGGCGGTGCTTCGTTATATCAATGAGAAGAACTTACAAGCAATCTTGTTTAGTTTTGCCAGTGCCACCCTTTTAATGATTGTCACCTCATTTTACTTACAAGCGGTGATTCCTCGTACAGCCCCGTTCATTTATTTAGCTTTTGGCATAATTATGTGTGGCGGAGTGCGCTTTGCTATTCGTTACTTATTTGTGTGGATAGAAAACAGTACTAAACAAAATGTAATTATTTTTGGTGCTGGAGACAGTGGTCGCCAGTTACTACAAACTATCGGCCAAGGGGATGATTTTCAGGCGGTAGCATTTATTGATGATAAGAAAGAACTGCGTCATTCCTTGATTCACGGGCTAACCGTTTATCCTCCTCAACAATTACCAATGTTGATTCATCGCTTCCATGTCAGCAAGGTTCTATTGGCTATACCAAACGCTGGTAAAAAGCGTCGTTCAGAAATTCTTACTTCTCTTGCCGATTTAAATACCGAAGTACTCACGGTTCCTCGTCTAAATGATTTGGTGACCGGTGAAGCTAAAGTTGACCAAATCAAAGAGGTAGAAATTGAAGATTTATTGGGGCGCGAAGCAGTAAGCCCTGATTCTCATTTAATGGACAGTTCTATTCGCCATAAAACCGTGCTGGTAAGTGGCGCTGGTGGCTCTATTGGTTCTGAGCTTTGTCGTCAAATCATCCAATATAGACCCAAGCGTTTGCTGCTTGTTGAGCGCTCAGAAGTGGCTTTATATGAAATTGAACGTGAACTAATAAAACGTTGTGAAGCCTTAGCACTTAACGTTGAGCTAGTACCATTGATGATTTCAGTTCAACATTTACCCCGTTTAAGTGCCATGATGCAGGCCAATAATGTCGATACGGTGTATCACGCTGCTGCTTATAAACATGTGCCCTTAGTTGAACAAAACGTGGTTGAAGGTGTATGTAACAATGTGTTTGGTTCTTACAACATCGCCCAAGCCGCAATTAAAGCAAAGGTAAGCACCTTTGTATTGGTATCAACCGACAAAGCGGTTAGACCAACCAATGTAATGGGAGCAACCAAACGTTTGGCAGAGCTAGTAATGCAGAGCTTAGCTGAACACCAGTCGGAAACTACCATTAGCATGGTGCGTTTTGGTAATGTATTGGGCTCGTCTGGTTCGGTTATTCCTTTGTTTAAAGAACAAATTCGTAAAGGCGAAGACTTAACCATTACTCACCCAGACATTATTCGCTACTTTATGACAATTCCAGAGGCTGCTCAGTTGGTTATTCAGGCGGGATCAATGGCTAATGGCGGCGAGGTTTTTGTATTGGATATGGGCGAACCAGTGAAAATTGCTGAGCTTGCTAAACGCATGGTTCACCTTTCTGGTTTAGAAGTGCGGGATGAAGCCAATCCTGATGGTGATATTGAGCTTATATATACCGGATTGCGCCCTGGCGAGAAGCTGTATGAAGAGTTACTGGTGGGCGATGATGAGCGACCAACCGATCATCCTCGTATTCTTACGGCTAACGAGAGCTTTATGCCCTGGGCAGAGCTGATGGCTTTGTTTGATGAGCTAAACCAAGCGTGTGAAGCCATGGACGAGAAAGCGGTAATCGCATTATTAAAACAAGCACCTTTGGCCTATTGCCAAGAGCAAGATAAGCCACAGCTTAAGGCTGTTTCGTAATTGAGCAGCCTGCCGCTAACGCTTACCTTAATTCGAGGTTTACCGGGTAGCGGCAAGTCTACCTTAGCCGCCACTTTAGATGCTGTTCATCTAGAAGCCGATATGTACTTTGTTGATAAACAAGGCTCATATCATTATCGTGCCGAAGATATTGGGCTGGCCCATCAATGGTGCCAGCAACAAACCGAGCAGCAATTAGCCTTGGGCAATAATGTGGTGGTGGCGAATACTTTTGTAAAACAGTGGGAGATGCAAGCTTATCGCGACTTAGCGCTTAAGTATAAAGCTGTATTAGAAGTAAAGTGTTGTAACGGCCGTTTTCCCAATATTCATGATGTAAGTGATTCGGTGATAAAAAAGATGCGCGATAACTGGGAAGATTAGGAAATAAAAAAGGCGCTAACAGCGCCTTTATTATTTGAAGCATTAAGCTGTTTTCGGCTCTGCGTACATTGCGCTTATTTGCTCCGCAAAGCGGCTCTCAATCACTGCTCGTCGCAGTTTTAAAGTAGGTGTTAGCTCACCTTGTTTCATACAAAATTCACGTGGCAGTAAGGTAAACTGTTTTACTTGCTCAAACCTAGCCAGGTTGGTTTGTACTTGCTTTAGTCTAGCTTGAATAAGGTTTTTGATTTCTGCATTCTCAAGCAGTTCGTTTCGATGCTGCCATTTAATACCTAGTTGTTTAGCGTGTAGCTCGAGGGCTTCAAAAGCTGGAACAATCAAGGCTGAAACAAAATGGCGTGCGTCGGCAATAATGGCCACCTGCTCAAATAAAGGTTCGCGAATCAATGCGCCTTCTACTCGCTGGGGGGCAATGTATTTCCCTCCAGAGGTTTTCATAAGCTCTTTAATTCGTTCGGTTAACACTAGGTTACCTTCCGCATCTAGCTTTCCTGCATCGCCGGTATGTAGCCAACCATCTACAATGGTGTCGGCAGTGGCTTGTGGTTTATTAAAGTAACCACGCATTACGGTGTCACCTTTAATTAAAATCTCTCCTTGCCCAGAGATTTTTACTTGTAGCGCTTCTAAAGGCTGACCAATGCTGCCGATGGTCTTTTTAGTTTGGCTGTAACAAGATACCGTAGCGGTAGACTCAGTCATGCCGTAGCCATAGTTAATGGGGATATCAAGGCTTTGAAAAAAGCTGTTAATGTCGTCTGCCAATTTAGCCCCAGAGCAGGGTAGTAACCGAGCTGGGCCAAATATTGCGCGAAGTTTCTTAAGAACAAGTTTGTTGGCAAGCGCATAGCGTACCTTTAGCAGCAGGCTAGGTGTTAGATTACTTTGCTTTGCAGCCAATCGCTGTTGAGCCACGCTTAAGGCCCAATTAAATAGCACTTGTTTAGTTTTGGGGGCCGCGGCAACCTTCTGCAAAACGGCAGCATGAATTTTTTCATAGAGGCGCGGCACACTGCACATTAGGGTTGCTTGGCTACGTGGTAACGCTTCTTGTATTTGAGCTGGATCTTCTAGGTAAATGTTGCTCGCACCACGATATAAGATGTAATAAGTCCAAGCTCGCTCAAATACGTGACTTAGCGGTAAAAAGCTTAGTGATACATCGTTAGAGCTTACGTCTAGGCGCTGGTCATGCATGGTAAAAGCCGCTGCAAAGTTAGCGTGGTCAAGCATTACACCTTTGGGTTCACCAGTAGTGCCAGAGGTGTATATAAGAGTCGCAAGGTCACTCATTTGTTGGTTTTGTTGACGCAATAACAGCGTTTGCGCTTCATCTGCTCCACCTAAACAAAGTAGCTGTTGCCAGCTCAATACGTTTTCTTGTTGAGTGAGAGGGCTTTCTTCAAAACAAATCAGTGTTTCAATTTGTCCTGCATCTAACAGCTTTAAGCCTATCTCTATTTGCTCTTGTAGGCCCACAAATAATATTTTGCAGCCCGCATCCTCTAAAATGTATTGGCTTTGCTCTAGCGTGTTGGTTGGGTAAATAGGCACTACACAACCGCGCGCCGCTAAAACGCCTAAATCGGTGATAGTCCATTCAGGCATGTTGGGTGACATAATTGCCACGCCTTGCTGTTCTTCATGACCTAGTTTAATTAAGCCTTTTGCTACTTGCGTCCATTGCTGCGAGAAATCCTTCCATGTAAAACACTGCCAAGCTTGGTTGCGCCAAATTTTTAGCGCAACCTGATCTAACTGTTGCTCAGCTTGTTGGCTAAGCAAGTTAACGATGTGCTGCATGTAATTACCTTTATGAGGATGAGGGCGAATAGCCATAATTAGGGGGGCTATTCTAGGTAGTTTTATTTGAGCGAACAAGTGTAAGCTAAACAGAACCGAAATATTATTTGGGTTTTATAGTGAAATTGTGGGCAATTACCGCATATCAATATGACAAATTGGCTATATGGCCAAGTTTTATACAAAAGCTAGGGGCTGCTCGTATCTAAAGGAAACATAATCGAATTATGTCATTTACTGCTATCCTGATAGTTAGGTAAACGTTGTCTTTAATGTGTTTCAATAAGTTATTGAGGGTAATAGTTTCCCTTGGTGAGGGCTATTGCCCACAAAGAAACATATTAAAAGATTGCTGAAGTGGCTAAATGACAGAGCTAGTGAGCTGTTTTGGCGCAGCTGCTGTTGGTTACCCAAGGCTATGATTGTTGGTGCTTGTAAGACGATGCTAGGCTGTTTATTTTGTGCTAAATCGCAAAAATTGCCAATAATTAAATTACTTTATATTTAAAAGTGGAAACGTTTACCCTTTCGTGCTTCAATATACTTATTCGAAGCTGTTAAAGCAGTTTTTTGTAGAACTGGGTGCAGCATAAGCTGTACAGATTTTGGAGAACGTGATGAATAAGGTCTTGGTTACAGGCGGTATGGGCTACATTGGCAGCCATACTTGTGTACAACTGATTAATGCTGGTTTAACCCCCATTATTCTAGATAACCTATGTAACAGTAAACGTGAAGTACTTGCACGAATCGAAACCTTAACCAAACAACAACCTGCTTTCTACCAAGGTGACGTGCGAGACCACGCGGTACTAGAAAAGATTTTTAGCGAACACAATATCGACTCTGTCATTCATTTTGCTGGCTTAAAAGCAGTAGGTGAGTCGGTTGAGAAGCCTTATGAGTACTACGACAATAACGTAACAGGTTCGCTAGTACTAATAGATGTGATGCGTAAAGCGGGTGTCAAAAGCATTGTATTTAGCTCTTCGGCTACGGTGTACGGCGAGCCAAGTGTTATGCCAATCAACGAAGATACTCCAACCGGTGATGTGACTAACCCTTATGGCCGAAGCAAGTTTATGGTGGAAGAGTGCTTCCGCGATATTCAACTCGCAGCGCCAGATTTAAGTGTTACCTTACTGCGTTACTTTAACCCTGTTGGCGCTCATCCTAGTGGCTTAATGGGTGAAGACCCTCAAGGTATTCCAAATAACTTAATGCCGTTTATTGCGCAGGTTGCAGTAGGACGCCGAGAGAGTTTGTCGGTATTTGGTGATGATTATCCAACCCCCGATGGCACTGGAGTTCGCGACTACATTCACGTTATGGATTTAGCTGATGGTCACGTTGCAGCCTTAACCAAAATTGGTGAGCAAGCCGGTTTACATATCTTCAACCTCGGAACTGGTAAAGGTAGCTCTGTGCTTGAAATGGTAAAAGCATTTAGCGCAGCTTGCGGTAAAGATATCGCTTACCAAATTTGCCCGCGCCGTAATGGCGATATTGCTGAATGCTGGGCCGCCACCGATAAAGCGGAAAAAGTTTTAGGCTGGAAAGCCACTCGCAGCATTGATGACATGACCGCTGATACTTGGAATTGGCAGTCAAATAACCCTAAAGGTTACGACCAGTAAAAGTTTAGAAAACAGAAAGCACTTTTGTGGGTGCTTTTTATGGAGTAAGAAAACCTCATGTTAGACACTCAATTCGACCCAACAGAGCATCCGCACCGTCGGTACAACCCGTTAACTGGACAGTGGATCTTAGTTTCTCCGCATCGTGCTAAGCGCCCGTGGAGCGGCCAAGATGAAACCCCGTCTACTGCCGAGCTTCCTAGCTACGACGAAGGCTGTTTTTTGTGTGCAGGTAATACCCGAATTTCTGGCGATGTAAATCCAGATTATAAGGGGACTTACGTATTTGGAAATGACTTCGCAGCATTGATGACGGATTCGCCCGACGTGCCTAAGTCAGCCGATCCCTTGTTTACCAGTATGGAAGCTCGTGGTTTAAGTCGAGTGATTTGTTTTTCTCCCGACCATAGCAAAACCTTACCCGAGCTTTCGGTACCCGCTATTCGCGGTGTTATCGACACTTGGAATGAGCAAATCGAAGAACTTGGTAAAGACTACCTTTGGGTTCAGGCTTTTGAGAATAAAGGTGAAACCATGGGCTGTTCTCAGCCTCATCCTCATGGCCAAATTTGGGCCAACAGCTTTTTACCTAATGAGATTGAGCGTAAAGACAAGCATTTACGAGAGTATTACCAGCAACACGGCAGCAACCTTTTGGTTGACTATGCAGCAAAAGAACAAGCTGATGGTGTACGAACGGTAGTTGAAACAGAGCACTGGCTGGCTGTAGTACCTTATTGGGCTGCATGGCCGTTTGAAACGATGCTATTGCCTAAAGCGCATATTCGCCGAATGAGCGAACTGTCTGATGAGCAACGTGACGACTTGTCTCTTGCCATTAAAAAGTTGACTAGTCGCTATGACAACCTGTTTAAGTGTTCATTCCCTTACTCAATGGGTTGGCATTATGCGCCTTTCTTTAAGGAAGGGGACACATCTACAGAGCATTGGCAATTACATGCCTTGTTCTACCCACCGCTATTACGTAGCGCCAGTGTGCGCAAGTTTATGGTGGGCTACGAAATGCTAGCAGAAAGCCAGCGTGACTTAACCGCCGAACAAGCGGCTGCAAAGCTTCGTGACCTAAGTGACGTACATTACAAAGAACAAGATCAGTAAAGGAGCCGATAATGACAGATCGCCAACAACAACTCATTGATAAGGTTGCTAGTGCCTTTACTGAAATGACCGGGCAAGCACCTGCAAAGCTGATACAAGCGCCAGGACGGGTAAACCTCATCGGTGAACATACCGATTATAACGATGGTTTTGTATTACCTTGCGCTATTGATTACCAAGCAGTAGTGGCTGCGTCTCCACGTACAGACAGTATTGTGCGGGTGGTATCAGTAGATTACGGCAATCAAGTTAACGAGTTTGATATAAGCCAACCTTTAGAATTTGACCAAGACCTAATGTGGGTTAACTACATTCGTGGAGTTATTTCAGTATTGCTGAATAAAGGTTTCACTTTTTCAGGTGCCGATATTGCGGTGAGTGGTAATGTGCCACAAGGTGCGGGCTTAAGCTCTTCGGCCGCGTTAGAAGTGGTTATTGGTCAAACGTTTAAAACGCTATACGAACTGGATGTGTCGCAACAGCAACTTGCCTTAATTGGACAAGAAGCTGAAAACAACTTTGTAGGTTGTAACTGCGGCATTATGGACCAACTTATTTCAGCCGAAGGTGAAGCAAACCACGCCTTGCTAATCGATTGTCGTTCATTAGAAACCAAAGCGGTTGCTATGCCAGAAGATATGGCGGTTGTTATTATTAATAGCAACAAAAAACGTGGCTTGGTAGATAGTGAATACAATACTCGTCGTGAGCAATGTGAAGCTGCCGCTAAAGGTTTAGGGGTAAGTTCTTTACGTGATGTTAGTGAAGCGATGTTTGCAGAGAACTCGGCGAGCCTCGATCCTATTGTGGCGAAACGTGCGCGTCATGTAATTACCGAAAATGCCCGTACATTGGCTGCATCGGAAGCATTAAAAGCCAACGATATGGCAAAACTGAGTGTGCTAATGGAACAGTCTCATGCCTCTATGCGTGACGATTTCGAAATCACCGTGCCGGAAGTAGATGGTCTTGTAGACATTGTTAAGCAAGTGATTGGCGCAGAAGGCGGCGTTCGCATGACCGGTGGTGGTTTTGGTGGTTGTATTGTTGCCTTGATACCACCTGCTTTAGTGGATGATGTGTGCCAAGCGGTTGAACAGAAATACCAAGCATTAACAGGGCTAAAAGAAAGCATTTATGTGTGTAAGGCAATGCCTGGGGCTGGTGCTATTTAACCTCTAAGTGTTCATGCAAAAGCCTCGACTTGTTCGAGGCTTTTTTGTTTCCTGGAAGTGAAAAGGTGGGCAAGGTAATAATCAGCGGGTGAGTCGATAGGAGGTTAGGTGTAACGACTCAGGCTAGGTGGTTGATATCATTGCATTATGCGATTCACCTAGCGTATATGAACTATACATAGTTGAGCAAAGGGCTGCGTGGTAATATCTGTGTTGTCAGAAGGATAGTCTGATGAAAATAGCTAGATAGGAAGTCGCCCAAGGGCGGCTTTTTTGTGTCCAAAAGAAAATTGTAACTAGCAGCCAACAGGGAAAGAACTACGGTAACAGTTTTAAATTATTTTATGTGGGTGACTTTAGCGTCAAATAAGTGAAATGCATTGCTAACAAGTGTGCGGTTATCTAAGTATCTGCCAGTTACTAATGGCTGGTAAAACGCTGCTATCAACTTAGTGAGCTAGTTCCGCTTTCAAGACACGAATAATATAGATTGACGAGGTAAGAACATGAAGGGTGTAAGTTTTCACAAACGAGATGCACTATGGATGGCTCATATAATTGTCGAAGGGAAACGCAAGCATTTAGGGTGTTTTAAGAAGCAGGAAGAGGCTATCGCCGCCCGCAAAGCTGCGGAAAGTGAGTTTGCGAAGCAGGCTGCGTAGCTATATCAATAGAAAAAAACCAAGTGTGCTGTAAATCAATTATGTCGCAATAAGGTGTTATGTACATAAATGAGGGCTAGAGCATACTTTGTTACGCAGATACTGGCGTCCCCTACAGGATTCGAACCTGTGTCTAAGACTTAGGAGGTCCTTGTTCTATCCAGCTGAACTAAGGGGACACTAAAGTAAGGCGCACACCTAGTTTAGTGTGCGGGTACATTATACTCAGCTTTAACTTTATGAAAAGCAAAGCCTTACTGTTTGCTTACTAAGTCACCAAGTTGAATGTTTGCCGTCATGCTTGGGTCAACCGCTACCACGATGGCACTCTCTTGATACACTTGCTCAATTCTTACCATGCTGTCAGCTATTATTTGCTCTTGGCGTGGAATGTCCCAGTTTCCCCAGTGATAGTTTTGATGAATCAAGTTTAACAACATGCCGCGGTTAAGCTGATTTGCTTTCCCTAGGTTTATTTGCCAGCGATCTGGCCCCAGTACTTTCACTACGCTGCCTTGTAGGGGTTGGCAAGCCAGTAGAGCATCTACTTCGGTAACCACTTGTTGCAAGGTCGCGTTTACCGTTTCTCCATAGGCTGATAACCAAAACTCGGCAGAGTGGGGGGATATCACTTCTCTGGCGTCAAACTCCCATGGCGCGTTTACCGAAAAGCGTTTGTTGTATATTTCTTCTAAATCAATGGCGTTGTATACCCTGGCATTCACCACAAAGTAACGTTGCGGATAACTAAGGTTAATAAATTTAGGCTTGTGCACTTGGTCTAGCGAAATGTTCTCTATTTCTAAGCCAAGCAAATATTGTGCGCCATAACGATCGGCAACATCTTTAATGCCCTTGTAGTTATGTTCTCCTGGCTTGTAATAATTTAAAGGTAACTTTGGTGGGGGCTTTACGTTGAACTTATTACCCACTTGGCGAGCAATGTCGTAGGTGCGTTGTTCAACTGCTGGTGATAGCTCTTGTAGTTGGCCCACACGCGCTTGATGTTGCTGCTTTAAGAAGGGAGGGAGCAGCAACATGTTTTTGCTATAGCCACTGGCTTTACACTGGCTGGTAGCCGGGAATACGTCGGCCTGCAAAATTATATAGTACTGTTGGCCATGATTACCTTCGTCTAAAACGGTTAGGTTGTGTAAGGAGCCTTTAGAGACCACTTCAATTTGATCAAGGGTGAGTTGCCCGCCAGAGACTTTGCTAATGCTGGTAACAGACGCCCCCGAATACAACAGAAGCTGCTTAACCGCATCTTGGGTAGCTAAGCTTTTGGCTTGCTCAAAGTCGTTGTTTACGATGGTGGCTTGGCCCTTAGCCTCGTACCATATTGCCTGTGTCGACATGCTAATTAGCATCCCAACTAAAAGAATTATCTGTTTCATAAGGCCCTCCTATGTTTCGGAGTAAGCAATAACTATACCCAAAATAAAACGCTATTTTTTTGACTGGAACGGTTATTGCTTGGAACAGGGAAGTCGGAGGAGATTGATATGCGATATACGACACTATTTATTTTGCTGGTAACGCTACAAGGATGCAATACCAGTTTACATCATGTTTCTAATTATCCTTATGTGGAGCCGCGAGAGCAGCAAGATGCCGCTTTGTATGTGCATGTCGACAACCTGTCTCAACAGCTAACTGATGACGTGGATTTAACTGAAACTGACTCTGTGGCCATAAGCACGGTGGTGGATTTAGACAACTTGCAATCGAGCGATGGATTTGGGCGGCAAGTGGCAGAGGCAATGTTTGCCGCTTTATCGCGTGAAGGCGTAAATATGGTAGAGCCACGCCTTACTGGACGTTTGCAAATGGACCCAGGTTTCGGCGAATTTTCTTTATCGCGAGATGCAGATTTACTGAGAACTGAAATGGAAATTACCTACGTGGTGGTTGGCAGTTTTCAGCGAACCACTTCGGGTAGGCATGTGAATCTTCGTTTAGTTGAGCTATCTAGCCAAGCGGTTGTGTCGGCTGCTTATCAATTTATCCCCAATATGGCGGGGGCAACTTCACCGCGTGTGACTAGTGTAAATGGGAGCTTGCAGCGTCATGAACAATCTGTACTTTAGATCGTGGTTTATTAGTTTGGCGGTTTTGTTGTTGCTAGCTTGTACGCCAACAACCCAAGTTAAACAAGTTGAATGGACTTATGAGCCACCGGGTGACTTTACCGTGGTTAATGCCGTTGGTTATGCGCCTATTAGTCAGCAACGTGGCGCAGACATGAGCGCTAAACAATTACGCGCAATGAAAGCCTCTAAGCTGGACGCTTACCGAGAGCTTTCTGAGCAAGTGTATGGCCAACATATCGATAGTACCGCAACAGTCAGCGATATGGTGCTTGGTAACGAGCGTTTAGCCGCCTCGGTTGCTGGGGTAATTCGTGGTGCTAAGGTGATTAATGCCTACGCGGTTGACGATGTATATGTCACTGAGTTGCAACTTGATTTCAGAGAGGTGTACCGCGTTACTATGTCTATGGCGCCAACTCGCCATCTTGAGAGTCAAAAAACCGTTCATTTTTAGTAAAGATTTTACCTTTCTGGCCGATACTTAAAGCGTAATAGACGATTAAGGAAGCGACATGAAAGGTATATCTTTAGTAGCCTTGGCTACTTCAATGCTGGTGGGGTGCTCTAGTTCCCCATCAATGCAAAAAGTGGTGGTGTACGATGGCTCAAAGCATCACGCCGCACATACTCACAACGCTCACTACATGGAAGGTGTTGTAGATGAGAACGGGCAGTTGTTTTTAAGTGGAATGCAAAGCCGTTCGCTTAACCCTGCCAGCCCAGATATGAGTGACCCTGATGTTCAGCACTCACTGACCGATTATGTAAATCTAATGTCGCAACGCCTAGTCTCAAGCTCTCACTATGTGAATGCCGATACGCCTATTGGCGTGGCTTCGTTTGTTCCTTTAGATAACCTTCGCACCACTGATTTATTTGGCATGCAGCTAGCCGAAAGCTTTGTTTACGAAATGCAACAAAGTGGCTTTTCGGTAATTGATTATAAAACCACTGGTTTTATTCGCATTACCCCAGAAGGGGACTTTGTATATAGCCGCAACGTAAAAGAGTTATCTAAGCGTTTACCCATTGAATACTTGCTCGTAGGTACTTTTAGCAAATCAAATAAAGGTATTTTGGTTAACGCTCGGATCGTTGGCGCTCAATCAAAAGTCGTGGTTGCTTCTGCTCAAGAGCTTATTCCGAATGAGGTGTATCAAAGCAAAGTACCTGCGCCAGTTAAGCGAGATGGGGTAATGATTATCGAGTCGCGTAAGCAGGCCAGTAAAACTAAGATGCCGATGGGGGAGCGTGGTTAGTTAATTTCGTCTATTACTGTTATACGCAAAACCCTAGCCTTGGCTGGGGTTTTGTTGTTTTTGAATATGTAACTACTACAAGCAACATTTTTTCCATTAACAACAGTAGAGCATTCAGAAGTTCAAATTCAATTAGCTAAGGTGAACAGCTTAATGCCCAGTTAATTTGGATTATGTAGTTTCTGGAAGCGAGGGGTAACTTAAGCTTTAAAGCCTTTACCCATTCGTTGTGAACTGTGCTTTTTACCTAGTTTGTCATAGGTAGACGCATTTTGGTTTTGCAGTTGGTCAATTACGGCACTTAGCTGTTTGACTTTTTCATTGCCGGCTTTAATTATTTCGCCATTTAGCTGATTGCGTTCTTGGCATTGGGTCAGCAAACTTTTGATGGTATCTACTTGTTGAACAAATTGAGGATCTGAATTCAGCTGTTCTTTATTGGAAGACGCTGCGATCTCTTCATCGGCACTCGCTATTAGCGCCAGTGCTTGTTCTTTTTGCTCAGCAACAGCATAAAGAGCAATAGTATCGTCTTGTTCAAGAGCAACTTTTTCTTGCTCCAAAAGAGAAAGCAGCAAGGTGAGTTGCTGCTCTTGAGTATTCAGTAGTGGGGCGATCATAGGCTAATTATCCAAGCGCTTTATTAAACTCACTTTCAAAGTCACCCATTTTCTGTGCAACTTTATTGGCATCTACTTGATAAGTACCATCGGCCACCGCTTGCTTGATTGATTCGAGCTTCGAGCTTCTGCTATCTGAATCACTGAGCAAATTCTGCTGAATACGGTTTAGTTGTTGTGCTTCGTTTGTAAGCATAACTGAATCCTGGGCTGCAGCAGAACCAGCGGTTGAACGTTGTTCAGCGCTTTCTTTTGTGCCTTTGTCAGCAACTCGATTTGAGTCTAGTTGACTAGGACGGTTTCCACCTAAGTTGTTAATATTTAAAGCCATAATGGCGCCCCACAGTTAATCAATTTTTCGTATTCAATAAAGCTATCGGCTTGCTTTGATAAAACTTTAGAAAAAAATTAAAGTTTTACCTCAACTATTCCAATCGCTTTTACTCGGCCGGTGACCAGACGCTGAGACTGATTATTTCTAACCCGAATGGTATCACCGATAGTGCCACTAGACAAAGCGGTACCTTGGGTTGTTACATTCAGCCCACCTGCATTGGCGGAGATGGTAACAGCATCACCTTTGCAAACTATGCAAATATCGCGCCCAGTTATAATTTGGTCTTTACGCATTGCTCGTCTAAGTTTAGCACCAACTAAGAGCTCTAGCTCTGTGAAGTAACTGCCGCGTAAGCGATTCTCGGGCAAAAAATTAGTGGTAAGTTGCGCGTTAGTTAAGGCTGCCCCTTCCTGGATGGGGGAGGCTGCTACTACCACGGCAAGCAATACTTGTTTGCGTACTGGGATATAGAGGCGCCAGTTTGCGTGTTCATCACACGTAACTAATACACTGGTGTTTCTGCGTACTTCACCATTGGCTAAACTGTAACGATAAGGCGTTGAACAGTCGGGGATCGCGATTCGCTCATCTAATTGATTAGCGGTTAGCTCAATTTTTTGACTATTGTCGTGAGTTATCTGCGAATAAACAAAATCTACTGCTGCTTTTTCAAGCTGCGAGTGCAGCTCACTAGTGTGAGCAGTAAGACTAAAACAAAATAATACGAGTGAAGCAGCAATTTTTATCAACATTTCCGATATGATACCGATAAAGCAAAGTAACAATTGGCTTTTTTGTCTATGCTTAACAAGTCGATGTTAAGCCTCTTGGTGTCAAAAAAACGACAATTAAGTTAGATTAAGCGATAGTATACAGGGGTTAAGCAAGGTTGATGCCCCTTTCTAAGGAGTGATAAGTATATGGCGGGTATTTTAGATTCGGTAAACCAGCGTACGCAGCTAGTAGGACAGAATCGCTTAGAGTTGTTGTTATTCAGGTTAAATGGGTCTCAGCGCTATGGCATTAATGTATTTAAAGTAAAAGAAGTCTTACAGTGTCCGCCACTTACCGCGCTGCCTAAACTAAATCCTGTTATCCGAGGTGTGGCACATATTCGTGGCCAAACTATTTCGGTCATTGATTTAAGTTCAGCCACAGGCGGGCGTCCAATAGAAGATGTAACCAAGTGTTTCATCATCATTTCAGAGTACAACCGCTCAGTGCAGGGCTTTTTGGTAGGATCGGTCGAGCGTATTGTAAATATGAATTGGGAAGACATTTTGCCGCCGCCAAAAGGGGCGGGTAAGTTCAACTACCTGACAGCGGTAACAGAGGTTGAAAAAGAGCTAGTTTCTATTTTAGACGTTGAAAAGATTCTCGATGAAATTTCTCCGGTTGATACCACTGTAAGTAAAGAGATTGTTGAAGAAGCAGCCGCAAACGTTCAAATAGACAAAAAAGTATTGGTGGTTGACGATTCTTCGGTGGCGCGAAATCAAGTTAAGCGCGCGGTAACCTCCTTAGGGGTAGAAGCCTTACTTTGCCAAGATGGACGAGAAGCCCTCGAACTGTTAACCACTATGGCTAAAGATGGTCCAATTACCGATCAAATAGCGCTGGTGATTTCTGATATTGAAATGCCAGAAATGGATGGTTACACCTTAACCGCGGAAGTACGTTCTCATCCAGATTTAAAAGGTCTGCACATAATTTTACACACCTCCTTAAGTGGTGTATTCAACCAAGCTATGGTAAATAAAGTTGGCGCTAACGCCTTTATTGCTAAATTTAATCCAGATGAATTAGCTGCCGCTGTTCGTCAATCTTTATAGAGTGTGGATGCATTGAGAACCATAACAGATGATGTGTATAAACAGTTTTGTGGCTTTCTAGAAAAGCAGTGCGGAATTGTATTAGGTGATAACAAGCAATACTTAGTAAAGAGCCGTTTATCGCCTTTAATGGCTCAGTACTCTGTAGCGAGCCTTACCGAGCTAGTTCAAAAAGCCATGAGCCTACGTGAGCGTGATTTACGTGCGGCCGTGGTTGACGCCATGACCACTAATGAGACTCTGTGGTTTAGGGATACTTATCCATTTCAATTGCTCGGTGACAAACTCTTGCCTGAGTTCACAAAGCTATCTCGGCCAGTGAAGATTTGGTCAGCGGCGAGCTCCTCAGGCCAAGAGCCTTACTCTATTATGATGACTTCCCTGGAGTACCAAGCTAAACGGCCAGGAACCTTACCCATGGGGGTGCAGGTAGTGGGGACTGATATATCACCGTCAATGCTCGAGCATTGTAAGCGTGGTGAGTATGACACTTTAGCTTTGGCGCGCGGTTTATCGCCGGAGCGTAAGCGTCAGTTTTTTGAAGCGACTACCGACGGCAGATTTCGAGTTAATGATAAAGTGCGTAAAAATGTAAGCTTCAGGCCGCTTAATCTCTTAGATAGTTACGCTTTAATGGGTAAATTCGATATCATTTTTTGTCGTAATGTTTTGATTTACTTTAACGCTGATGTGAAATCGAAGATCCTTAATCAGTTTGCTCAAGCATTAAACCCTAATGGATATTTAATGTTGGGTGCCTCTGAGTCTATTACCGGCCTGACCGATCGTTTTAATATGTTGCGTTGCCATCCCGGCATTGTTTATCAACTAAAATAAGCTAAACCCGAAGCGGCAGTATATGGCAATAGTTGCCGCTTTACTTGCCGCTAGCATCACCCTGCCACTGTTATCTAGCATACCAATACAACTAAGTTCCTTAGTTAGCTGAACAAAAAGCGTCAAAAAAACTCTGGCACAGCTCTTGCTAAATATTCTTCGTGGAAGTGTAACGAGGTGTATATGGCAATAACATTTGATAAAGCATTAGGCGTTCATCAGCATACTGTAGGTGTAAGAGCCCGCCGTTCTGAAGTGATTGCAAGTAACATTGCTAATGCTGATACACCTAACTATAAAGCACGAGATATAGATTTTAATAAAGCTTTTGCTGCCGCTAAAAGTAAGCAGGGCGGCGGAATGCACATCACTAATGAGCGCCACATCAGCGGCGGTAACAGCCAGTTTGCCGAACTAGGTTTTCAAGTGCCAGACCAACCAGACACCGGTGACGGTAATACCGTTGATGTACAAAAAGAGAAAGCTGCATTTATGCAAAATGGTCTGGAATATCAAGCAGGTATTAACTTTCTTTCAAGCAAGTTTAGTGGCTTACGTAATGCAATTAAGGGAGGTCAATAATGAGCTTTTTTAATGTTTTTGATATTTCAGCTTCGGCCATGAAAGCGCAGTCGGTACGTTTAAATACCACTGCCAGTAATCTAGCCAATGCCGACAGTATTAGTTCAAGTATCGATCAAACGTATCGAGCAAGAAAACCAGTGTTTGAGGCTGAGTTAAATAAAGCATCTCAAGCACAAGTTGAATCTGCACAAGTTAAAGTAGCGGGCATAGTTGAATCAGATGCTCCGTTACGTAAAGAGTATTACCCAGAACACCCAATGGCTAATGAAGAAGGGTATATCTTCAAGCCAAACGTCAACGTTATTGAAGAAATGGCCGACATGATGAGTGCTTCTCGCTCTTATCAGGCCAATGTTCAAGTAACTGAAGCCGCTAAGCAAATGCTAAATAGCACGCTCAATCTGGGTAAAAGTTAAGGAGTAGCCAGTGTCTACTATTGATCCGTTACAAAATAATTATTGGCAACCGGAGTCGGTTGTTCCAGAGAGCAATAACAATCAGTCGTTGGGGCAAGAAGACTTCTTCTCACTCCTTACTACTCAGTTGCAGTATCAAGATCCCAGTAAACCCGTTGATAACGCCGAGATGATTGCGCAAATGGCAAGCTTTCAGACTTCCGAGGGGATTGCTGAGCTTGGTACTAAGTTTGACACCATGAACTCGATCATGAATTCATCGGCTGCCTTGCAGGCGTCAACTTTAGTGGGCCAGAAAGTGTTAGTCCCGTTAGATTACGGACATAACGGTGGTACTGGTTTTGATGGTGTAGCGGTAACTGGTGCAGCAACAACCAATGTAAAAGTTTCGGTCGAAAACGCGGCGGGTGAAGTCGTCAAAGTTATCGATTTAGGTGAGGGAAGTGGCAACATGCCATTCTCTTGGGACGGCACCGATTCCAATGGGAATCCAATGCCAGAAGGTAAGTACAACATTAAAGTTAATGGTGTTCAGGGCGGTAAAGAGATCAGTTTACCCACCGCAACATATGCAAGCGTAGGTAGCGTGAGCTTAGCAGGTGGCGCATCTGGCGTAGTCGTCAATTTAGAAGGCTTAGGTGGCATTGCAATGAGCGATGTTCTTGAAGTAGCCAAGGCCTAACAAAGAATAGTAAAACGATAGGAGATTGAGAGATGTCATTTAATATCGCTCTAAGCGGCATCAATGCCTCGCAAAAGGATCTTGACGTAACGGCGAACAATATTGCTAACGTCAACACCATTGGTTTTAAAGAGTCGCGTGCTGAGTTTGCCGATGTGTATGCAACATCGATTTTCTCAAATGCTCGTACCGCAGTTGGTAATGGTGTTAAAACTGTAGATGTAGCTCAGCAATTCCACCAAGGTAGTCTTAACTTTACCCAGAATGCCTTAGATATGGCGATCAGTGGCGAAGGCTTTTTTGTTACCGCATCAGACTTAACCACTCAAACACGAGAGTTTACTCGTGCGGGTGCGTTTAAGTTAAACGCTGATAACTTTATTGTTAACTCGCAAGGTCAATACCTACAAGGTTATACCGTGAACAACAGCGGCACGCCTTCAGCGGTGAGTATGGCTGCAACCAGCGCAATTCAAATTAGTGCTGAAGTAGGTAACCCTACCATGACTAGCCAAGTTGATATGAGCTTTAACTTGCCGTCGAGCGGCACTACTCACGATATAGGCGATTTCGACCCAACCGACAGCAATACCTACACGTCTGCCACTTCGGTGACGGTGTATGATTCGCAAGGTGGCTCGCATGTTGCTGAGACCTTCTTTATTAAAGATGACACCACGGCTAACACATGGCACAAGTTGATATACATTGACGGTATGCCAGTAGATGTTGCAGGTGGTACAGCTAATACCCCTAACGCGGGTAACCCAAATCCAAATATCCCTGCATCAGCGACTTTAACTTTTGATAATACCGGTGCATTAGCATCTACAGCGCCACTTATTATTGAGACTGTAGCGCTTGGTACTGCTCCACCAAACGGCCCAGGTGGTGTATGGGATCCGGTAACGGGTTCTGTAGATCCAACGCAAACCATTACTTTTAATCTAAATGGCCCAACTCAGTACAACTCAGCCTTTGAAGTATCTAGTTTGTCGCAAGATGGTTCTACCGTTGGTAAATTGACAGGTATTGATATTGGCCCAGATGGTTTGGTTGTTGCCTCATACAGTAATGGGCAAACAACCAATATTGCTAAAGTGTCGGTTGCTAAATTTGCCAATAACCAAGGTTTAGCGCAAATCGGTGATACTTCATGGCAGCAAACCCAGTTAAGTGGTGAAGCGATTGCCGGTGAAGGTAACTCGGGGACTTTCGGTAAAATCAACTCTGCTTCTTTAGAACAAGCTAACGTTAACTTAACGGAACAATTGGTTAATTTGATTAGTGCTCAGCGTAACTTCCAGGCTAACTCTCGTGCCTTAGAAGTTAACTCAACGCTACAGCAAACTATTATTCAGATACGTTAATAGCCAACTAGCATTTGATCAAAAAGGCAGCCTTGGCTGCCTTTTTATTTTATTGATTTAATTACCTTTTTTCTTCTTGTTTCTCGTTTTTTATCTTCTGGCATTCTAATTGCTTTGTTTCCTTTGAGTCAGCTAATTGACGTAGGAAATAGACATGGACCAACTACTTTATATATCGATGACCGGTGCAAAACAAAACATGCACTCGCTCGCGGTACGTGGTAACAACCTTGCAAATGCAAATACCACAGGCTTTAAAGCCGATTTAGAGAATGCACGCTCTATGCAGGCTTTCGGCCCGGGCATGCCATCTCGGGTATTTGCTATGACCGAGCGCCCAACTCAAAACTTTACCGATGGTCTGTTAAAAACCACTGGTAGGGATCTAGATGTGGCGATTAAAGGTGAAGGTTGGGTTTCGGTCCAAGACAAGGATGGTAATGAAGCGTTGTCTCGAAATGGTAACTTTACCATTTCAGCCGCTGGTGTTTTACAAACCATGCAAGGGCAACCCGTATTAGGTAATCAAGACGCGCCAATTATTATTCCCCTACCTGTTGAAAAGCTAGAAATTAACGAAGATGGCACCATCGAGATTAGACCAGAAGGCGCACCTGCCGATGCCTTGGAAGAAGTTAACCGTATTAAGCTAAGCAATCCTTTTGCTGGCGAGTTAACTAAAGGCGATGACGGTTTATTTCGTGCCACTAATGGTCAACCTTATCAGCCCGATGCCACCGTTGAGTTGGTTAAGGGAGCGCTGGAGGGCAGTAACGTGAACCCAGTGCAAGAAATGACACATATGATCAGCATGCAACGTCAATTTGAAATGCAAATAAAAATGATGAAAACCGCTGAAGAAAACGAAAAAGCAACCAACAACTTGTTGCGATTAAGCTAGGTATAAGGAGCGTATTATGCATCCCGCATTATGGATCAGTAAAACTGGCTTAGATGCCCAACAAACCAACGTATCGGTTATTTCAAACAATTTAGCCAATGCCAGTACTGTCGGTTACAAAAAAAGTCGCGCAGTATTTGAAGACCTGCTTTACCAAACGATTAACCAACCAGGTGGCCGTTCGTCTCAGAACACGACAATGCCATCGGGCTTAATGATTGGTGCCGGTGCTAAAGTTATTGCCACTCAAAAAAACCATGACCAAGGTAATGTGCAAACTACCGATAACGCTTTTGATTTAATGATTGATGGGCGTGGTTTCTTCGAAATTTTGATGCCCGACGGTACAACAGCTTACACCCGTAATGGCCAATTTGGTCTTAATGATGAAGGCACAATTGTGACGCCTGGGTCTGGCTACCCCTTACAGCCAGAAATTCAAGTACCAGAAGATGCACAGAGCTTTACCGTAGGTGAAGACGGCGAGGTAAGTGTTCGCTTACCTGGACAAACCGACAGCCAAGTTATTGGCCAAATTACCATTACTGACTTTGTTAATCCTTCTGGATTAGAGCCTCGTGGTCAAAACTTGTATTTGGAAACAGGTGCTAGTGGTGCTCCTCAAAATGGTATTGCATCAGAGAATGGTTTAGGCGCAATTCGCCAAGGTTCTTTAGAAACATCCAACGTGAATGTGACCGAGGAGCTGGTTAACTTAATTGAGGCGCAACGGGTTTACGAGATGAATTCAAAGGTAATTTCAACCGTAGACCAAATGTTGACCTTCGCAACGCAACAACTGTAATCAAAGTTTAGAGAGAGGGATTGCTCATGAATAAACTAATGGTAGTAGCAACCTGTATGGCGATGGCGGGCTGTGCCAGCGTAAACACCGCCGTAGTGCCAGATGATCCTGAGTTTGCGCCGGTATATCCAGAAGACGTGGCCGTAGAAGCAAGAATTACGGGTTCACTATTCACCGAAAATGGCGCCAATAATCTGTATTCAGATAAAAAAGCCCATCGGATTGGTGACATTATTGTGGTGACCCTAGCTGAGCGTACTCAGGCTAGCAAATCAGCCAGTAACGAGCTGGCTAAAGACAAGAACTTAAATCTAAACCAAATCACAGTACCTGGTGGTGTAGCTACAATTAACGGTAATCCAATAGAACTTGGTTTAAGCCAAAGTAGTGATTTTACAGGTGAAGCCGACGCTGCTCAAAGTAACAGCTTAAATGGCAATATTTCGGTTAATGTTGTTCAAGTATTGGCCAACGGCAATCTAATAATTAGCGGCGAAAAATGGCTAATGTTGAATAATGGTAATGAGTATATTCGCTTAACGGGCATTATACGCCCTGAAGATGTAGCACCAGATAACTCTATTACATCCTTACGCATTGCTAATGCACGTATTCAATATGGTGGTACCGGCGATTTTGCTAATACCACTAATCAGGGATGGTTATCCAAATTCTTTAATGGTCCTGTTTGGCCATTCTAAGCCCTGAGTTTTAGGAGTAATCTTATGTTTAAACGAAGCATTGTAATCTTGAGCTTGGGTTTATGCTTAGTTGCAAATTCGGTAAATGCAGCACGTGTTAAAGACGTAGCAAACATTGCCGGTGTGCGTTCTAACCAATTAACCGGATATGGCTTAGTGGTAGGTTTGCCTGGTACTGGTGAAAAAAATAGTGATTTTGCCAAGCAGTCTTTTGCAACAATGCTACGCAACTTTGGGATTACGGTTCCTCCGGGTACTAACCTAAAAATTAAGAACGTTGCGCCTGTGGCTGTACATGCCGAATTACCCGCTTTTGTTAAGCCCGGCCAAACTATCGACATTACCGTGTCTGCCATTGGTGAAGCGAAAAGCTTACGTGGCGGAAGTTTAATTCAAACCTTTTTAAAAGGTGCCGACGGCGAAGTATATGCCTTGGCTCAGGGGAGTTTAATTGTAGGTGGTTTTGGCGCAGAGGGGGCTGATGGCTCAAAAGTTATTTCGAATACACCAACGGTTGGTCGTATTCCTAACGGCGCTATTGTAGAGCGCTCGGTGCCTTCACCGTTTATGAGCGGCGATACGATCACCTTTAACCTTAAGCGTTCGGACTTCACTACAGCAAAACGTTTAGCTGATACCATTAATGGCTTAGTAGGTCCCAATACTGCTACGCCAATGGACGCCGCCTCTGTACAAGTATTCGCTCCACGAGACCCAGGACAGCGCGTTGCTTACTTATCTACTTTAGAAAACTTAACCTTTGAACCTGCCTCAGAGTCAGCCAAAATTATTGTTAACTCGCGAACTGGTACCATTGTTATTGGTAAAGACGTTCGCTTGTTACCTGCTGCGATTACTCACGGTGGTTTAACCGTTAAAATTGCAGAAACCCCGTTAATTTCTCAGCCTAATGCATTCTCTAACGGAGAGACGGTAGAAACTACCGTGAGCACAATTGAAGCAACGGAAGAAGACTCTAGAATGTTCAACTTTGACCCCGGCGCATCGCTTGACGACTTAGTGCGTGCTGTTAATCGGGTAGGGGTTGCTCCTGGTGACTTAGTCTCTATTTTAGAAGCGCTAAAACAAGCTGGTGCTATTCAAGGCGAGCTGTTGGTGATTTAACATGGCAATGGACGCAGTCAAACAATCAGCAAATTATCACGACTTAGCCAGTTTAGATGAGCTAAGAAGTGCTGCTCAAAAAGATCCGAACAAGGCACTTAAACAAGTTGCCAGTCAGTTTGAGTCTTTGTTTATGCAGATGTTGATGAAACAGATGCGTAAGAGTAATGAATTGTTTGAAAGTGATACGCCTTTAAATAATCGCCACACGCAAACTTACCGAGATATGCATGATAACCAAATGGCATTGGAATTATCTTCTTCTGGTGCCTTAGGGCTTGCCGATTTAATCGTGGCCCAGCTCGACCCCGCTGCAGCCAATGTTACGCCAGCATCTGTATTGCGTGGTGGTCAAAATATTGATCTTCAACAGCGTTCTTTAAATGCCTCAGATACAACTGGCAAGAATATTGCTCAATCGACTAGTGTAACGGCCGTAAGTAGCAAAACTTTAGAAAAAGATAATGCCAGCGCTGCCGTTAGTGAAAAAGCTGAGGAAGCAGCGGCAATAAGTCGGCAAAGTTTTGCCTCTCCTGGAGAGTTTATTCAAGCAATCTTACCAGTTGCCAAAAAGTTGGCCGCTGACAAAGGCATTGAACCGATGGCAATTGTTGCACAGGCTGCGCTTGAGTCGGGTTGGGGTAAAAAGGTTATCGCAAATAGTGACGGTTCAAGTAGCCACAACCTATTCGGGATAAAAGCAGATAATCGCTGGCAGGGAGATAAGGCAGTAGTGAACACTTTAGAGTATAGAAATGGTCAAGCCAATCAAGAACGAGCTGCCTTTCGCTCATATGACTCATTTGAAGAGAGTGTTAAAGACTACTTATCGTTTGTAGAAGGGCCGCGTTACCAGCAAGCTTTGGCTAACGGAATGGACGCAAAGCAGTACGCTAAAGAATTACAAGCCGCTGGTTATGCTACCGATCCTCAATATGCCAATAAGATTGGCCAGATTTTAGACGGCAAACATTTTGCGGAATTTAGTCAACAAGCGGTTGAAGGGGAGTAACTAAGCTATGGCAATGAACGACCTACTTACTATTGGCTCTTCTGGGGTTGCCGCGCATCAACGTTTATTGATGACCACTGGTAACAATATTGCCAATGTTAATACTCCTGGTTACAGCTTACAGCGCACTTTTTACACCGCCGATACCTTAGGCGGCGTTCGCGAAGGTTATACTGAGCGAGTGTTAAATGGTTTTGCGCAAGCGCAAATGTTTCGTGATACTTCTACATTCGCTAACCGTAACGCCTACCTTGAGTCGGTGAGCCACATTGATGCAATCCTTAGTGATGACTCACTATCCTTAAGTAGCAAGTTTGACGATACTTTTACTCAGCTGCATGCAACAACTGATAATCCCACTGCACTTTCGACTCGAGAGCTAGCATTGTCTCAATTCCATGCCTTGACTGACCGCTACCGCACTCTAAACGAACAATATCAAGTTCAAGAGAAAAATATCAGCCAAGATATCGTTGAGAAGGCTGATGAAGCCAATGCACTGATTACTAACATAGCTGAGATTAACAAAGAAATTGTGGCGGCCGGTGGCAGCCCACTGGACGGCAATAATGCAATCTTGTCTGATAAACGAGATCAAGCGATTAAAGAATTGGCTGAACTGATAGATATCAATACCATTGTTCAAGATGATGGCTCAACTCTGGTATTTATGCGCTCAGGCCAAGCCTTAGTATTGCAAGATGACCATACTCAGCTTTCTATTGTTGATGGCGATCCAGATAGTACTCAAAAAGAGATGACGTTGAGCCTAGCAGGCTCTACACGCATCATTGGTCGAGAGGATATTGGCGGTACCATTGGTGGTTTAATGGAATACCGTAAAACCACTTTAGATACTAGTCGTAACCAACTAGGTCAGTTGTCGATAGCAATGACAGATGCGTTTAATACTCAAAATAGATTGGGTATGGACTTAAATGGTGATATTGGTGGTGACATTTTCACCTTACCAACTTTTAATGGTAAGGAGTTTTCTACCAATACTGCTGCTGGCACTATAAGCGGAAGTTTTATTGCTGGCAGTGGTAGCGAAGTTACTCCTTATGATTATCGAGTTACCTTTACTTCAGCGACAACCTTTGAAGTTCAGCGCTATGATGGTGACCAACCCATTGATGCGGCAATAGCAGGAACTATCCCACCAACTAATTTTCAACTTGATGGTATGGATTGGGATTTCTCTTCTGGCCCCTTTGCTGCTGGAGACCGACACCTTGTTCAACCGGTGCGAGACGCTGCTGCTTCAATGACAGTGAGTATGAGCCAACCAGAGAAACTTGCTTTAGCCTCGCCAATACGTGTTGAGCGGGAGCTTAATAACCGCGGAAATGCAACGGTTTCTATTGATTCTATTTATGACACAGACCCTACAACGTCAGATTTTACCTCACCTGGTGGATATGACGTAAATGGCCCCGCCGAAGTGCGCATCAATGCCGTAGGCGATTACGAAATTTATGACGGTTTGGGCGTATTAATGGCCACCGCTCCTGCTGCCAGTGCCGGTCAACAGCTGTTTTCAAACGCAGTGCCTGCATTAACGCCAGGCTACGAAATAAACATAGATGGTGACGTACAAGAAGGTGATGTATTCACCATGGGTTACAATACCGATGGTTTTAATGATAACTACAATGCGTTGCGTCTCGTTGATTTGCAGCAGCAAGATTTGGTACGTAAAAGTTTAGCCACCAGTGGCGACAACAAAATGACGATGAACGATGCTTATGCCAGCGTGGTAAGTTTTGTTGGTGGCAAGACTAGTGAGGCGAGGGTGGCGGCATCGGCGGCGAACTCTTTGTTAGAGCAAAGTACCCAGCGTCATAATTCTATATCCGGTGTTAATTTAGATGAAGAGGCGTCTAATTTGATTCGCTTCCAGCAAGCTTACGCTGCCTCTGCTCAAGTGATTAGTGCCGCGCAAGAAACCTTTCAAACTCTATTAAGCTCAGTGAGGTAATAAATTATGCGAGTTTCCAGTATTAACTTGTATCAAAACTCACTAAATGGTGTGCTCAACTCTCAGCAGCAAGTTGAGAAGATGAACCAACACCTTATCACTAATAAGAAGTTGCTAACCGCTGCAGACGGTCCTTCAGACATGAGTAAAACCATGTTTTTGACCACGGAAATAACCTTAACGGAGCAGCATTTAAAGAATGGCACCTTGTTGGAAAACGCGCTTAACTTTGAAGAGTCAACCTTGGACGGGATGATCAATGCCATGCAGCGAGCAAGAGTATTGGGGGTTCAATCTGGTGATGGTATTAATGGCGACACTGAACGAGCTTCGCTCGCACAGGAGTTACGTCAGATTCAAAACCAAATGCTAGATTTTATGAACAGTCAAAACGCTGATGGTAGTTACGTATTTTCGGGCTTTCAAACTCAGAAAAAGCCTTATGTGTTTGATGGCACAAATTATAACTACCAAGGTGATGCGGGCGTAAATGAATTAAAAGTATCTTCTTCAGTATATATTCAAAGTAATGATACAGGGCAAGAAGTATTTGATAATGTATTTAAACGGTTTGTGACAAATGATTTAACTGCAAATATATCAACAACAATAAATGATCAAAAGGCTTATGATAGTTTCCATAAGCTAAATTATGACCCGATAACGCTAGCTAATAATACTTATCAAGTTCAAACAACGGCGGGTGCACCCGATACTTATGAAGTATTAGATAATACTGGTACCTCTTTAGTTCCTCCTGTTACGGGGAATTACACTCCTGGTGAAGCAATTAACTTTAATGGGATTGATATTACAGTTACTGGTGCTGCGCCATCAAACGAACAGTTTGAGTTAGCCCCTCCAGAAAAAGATAATGTACTTAATATGCTGAGCGATTTTATTATCGCGCTAGAAGATACTTCACTACCTCAAGGAGATTACGTCGAAGCTCAAAGTGATTTCCTGGTGGGCCTTGATAACGCTTTAGAAAGCGTAAACTTAACCTTGGGCTCTATTGGTGCGAGGGGAAACTCTTTAGAATCTGTAAGGAATGCATCCTCATCAATGGATATCATCAACCAGCAATCAAGGGCCTCCATTAGCGAAGTTGACTTTGCTGAAGCGGTAAGTAACCTGCAAAAAGCAGAGCTTGCTTTAAACACCTCCTACTCCTCTTATAGCCGCATTAGCCAATTATCTTTATTTAATTACCTATAACACTAAAGTTTATTTCATTGCTGCCGTTATAAAGGTTGCTTCAATATTGAAGCAACCTTTTTCATTTGATGCTTTTGTAGCTGAAAATAAAATTTAAATAATTGCTAAAGAATATTGAAGCGCTGCCGTTATATAGGGTAAGTCAGAAACATAAAATAACTGACAACTAATACAACCTATAAATGGTTAAGGTATAGATAGGAGAAATATCATGGCTTTATACGTAAATACTAATGTGTCGTCTATTAACGCTCAACGCCAACTTACGCAGTCTGGTTGGTCATTAGACACTTCATTCCAACGTTTATCATCTGGTTTGCGTATTAACAGTGCAAAGGATGATGCCGCTGGTCTTCAAATTTCAAACCGTATGACTTCGCAAATTCAAGGTCTGGATCGTGCAGTAATGAATGCTCAAGATGGTATTTCATTGGCGCAAACAGCTGAAGGTGCGATGGATGAAATTACTAACTCTTTACAGCGCATCCGTGTATTAGCCATCCAATCACAAGATGGTATTAACAACTCAGATGACCGTATTGCATTGCAGCAAGAGGTTTCTCAACTTAAAGCTGAAATGAGCCGAATTGCTACAACCACTCAATTTGGTGGCGTGAATGTACTTGATGGTACTTTTTCGGCGAGTTTCTTGGTTGGTGCAAATGCAGGTCAAAACATCAGTGTAAATATCTCTCGTACTGGAGGGTGGGGTACATCTGGTTTAGGTTTGGGTGCATTGTCGGTATCTACAGTTGGTGGCGCAAGTGCAGCTATGACAGCTATTGACTCTGCAATTAAGCAAATTGATGGTAAACGTGCGGAGCTTGGTGCGGTTCAAAACCGATTCCAATCAACTATTCGTAACTTGTCTAACATTTCTGAAAATGTAACGGCAGCACGTTCACGAATTAAAGATACAGACTTTGCGAAAGAGACTGCTGAACTAACACGTAACCAGATTATTCAGCAAACCTCGACAACTATTTTGGCTCAAGCAAACCAACGTCCTCAGGCTGCACTGTCTCTACTTGGATAATAAAAAAAGAAAGGACGGTGGGGGTTCAATCCACCGTCCTCAGACTGCAGTAGCGCTATTAGTACTCTTAGGAGGCTCAATTCCATACCAATAATAAGTAGCGCTTTAGTTTCGCTCTCAATCTCCTATCGTTTCGAGCGATACGGTCAAGTGATGCATACTCACTTGGCCTTTTTTTCGCAGCGGTTCAGGCTGCGAATGTAATAAAGCAATGTGCGTGCCAATAATTAGTGGCAATAATTTGGCGTTTAATTATTGCTCAATTAACGTAAATATACCGTTTTTTAACGGAGTTCAGAAGTTTTTTCTGGCGCTTAAAGCCAGTGTTTACAAGGCTTGCCGTAAAAGCGGCAAAAAAATTCCGCTTTTTTCCTCTTTTTTTCTAAAGCTTTTTCCTCCATTGCCGCTAACAAATATGAAGTTATTAAAACTTTGGTCCATTTCAAAGTTGTCTTGGTTTACGGTTCATAGACCAGGGGTTCAACAACTAACAAATGGTTTTGGTCGTCCTGACATAGTTCAATCAGGATGAACAATTTCTTAGGAGGCTCAAAATATGGCATTAGTTGTCAACACCAATGTGTCGTCATTGAACGCACAACGCCAGCTAGCAAGCTCAGGCAACGCACTAGATACTGCGTATCAACGCTTAAGTTCTGGTTTCAGAATTAACAGCGCAAAAGATGATGCTGCAGGTCTACAAATCTCAAACCGTATGACATCGCAAATTCAGGGTCTAGACCGTGCTGTGATGAATGCTCAAGATGGTATCTCAGTGGCACAAACTGCTGAAGGTGCAATGGACGAGTTAACTAACATGATGCAGCGTATGCGTGTGTTAGCGGTTCAATCTCAAGATGGTATTAATAACTCTAGTGACCGTGCAGCGTTACAAGCAGAAGTTTCTCAACTTAAGCTTGAAATGAGCCGTGTTGCTACCACTACACAGTTTGGTGGGGTTAACCTTCTTGATGGCGGTTATTCTGCGGCATTCTTAGTTGGTGCTAACGCTGGTCAAAACATCAGCGTAAACATTTCTCGCTCAGGTGGCTGGGGTGCGTCTGGCTTAGGTTTAGCTTCTTTGTCTGTGTCAACTACTGGTGGAGCAAGTGCAGCGATGGCTGCTTTAGATTCTGCGATTAAGTTAGTTGACTCAGAGCGAGCATCGTTGGGTGCGGTTCAAAACCGTTTCCAATCTACAATTCGTAACTTGTCTAACATTTCAGAGAATATCTCTGGTGCTCGTTCTCGAATTAAAGATACTGACTTTGCTAAAGAAACAGCGGACTTAACGAAAGCTCAAATTCTTCAACAAACTAGTACTTCGATTCTTGCTCAAGCAAACCAACGCCCACAGGCTGCGTTAGCTCTAGTTTAATCGTTAATAATAGTGAAGAAATACGCAGCCACACTTATACTGTATAGGTGTGGCTTGCTTTGTTTAAGGAGTCTGGAATATGGATAGTAATGTTAGTTCAATATCCACCTCAACGGTTACAACTAACCTTCAGAAAAGTCAGGAGCAAAACTTAAGTGCTGCTGACAAGATGGAAGTGGCACAGTTATCGCTTCAAAAAGAGCAAGAAAAGGCCAAAGCTCAACAACAAGCTGAGAAAGAGGAACGTCAAGACGAAGACAAATCTCAAGTTGAAGATGTTGTTGCCTCGCTTAACCAGTTGCTCGAAGTGCAAGATAGAGATGTAAAGTTTGTTGTAGACGAAAGAGATGGGCAATTTTTTACTTCAGTACTCAATCGAAGTACTGATGAGTTAATTCGCGAAATTCCTACAGAGGAGTATCGCCAATTAGAAGAACGATTAAGAAAATTTCAAGATGCGATTGGTCAAACTACAGGCTTGTTTGTTGATCAGTTGGTCTAAATTATTTGTAGGTAAAGACCCATGACTGGAATAACAGCAGCAGGTATTGGTAGTGGTTTAGATTTAGAAGCATTAATTGAGGTGTCAATTAATGCTGAGCGAGCTGGTAAAGATGCTCGCTTTGAAAAGACTAAAACTACACTTGAGGTCACTTTGTCTGCCGTCGGTAGTATTAAGTCAACGCTTAGTGAATTCCATAAGATTCTTGAAAAAGCCCAAAACCAAGATACCTTTTTTCCTCGCACCGCTACCACTAATGAAAGTGAAGGCAATGAGTCTTTTTCTGTTGACCTAGCCAATAGCGCCACAAATGGTAACTACGCCATTGAGGTTCAAGAACTTGCTAAAGGTTCATCTTTAACATCAATTGATGCCACAGCTAATGGTGGAACACCTCTCTATACCTCTGAAGATGATGTTGTAGCAACTACCGATGGACAATTAACTTTTTCCACAGCAAGTGGTGAGTCTATGGTGCTTGACGTTGCTGCAGGTACAACACTTAAACAATTACGTGAGCAAATTAATGATCACGAAGATAATTTTGGTGTGTCAGCAAACTTAATTGATACTGGCTCAGAAATAAGGTTGTCTATGACCTCAGATGAAACAGGTGATGGAAATACTCTGTTGGTGACAAATACTGGGGCGAATGCCGAGTTAGATAACTTTACCAATGCTGGTGGCAAGATGGACGTTACCGATGCGTCTTCGGCTAGGATCACCATTGATGGTATCGAAGCGACTAGTTCGACAAATACCTTTGAAAATGTTATTTCAGGTGTTTCGATAAACGTCAATAAAGTGACGTCATCCGCAGTCGATCTTGATATTCAGCCCAGTGAAGAGGAATCTGTTGCAAACGTTAGAGCATTTATTGATGCCTACAATAATGTAATTAAAGAAATTGATAAGCATACTAAAGCAACCGGTGTTTCTGAGGGCGATGATAACAGTAATCGCAAAGAGTTGAGCGGTGACCCGATGTTTAGGACTTTACGCTACAGCCTAGGCGGCCTTTCTACCAATGGTTACGATGACGCTGCTCCAGGAATGCGAACTCTTTATGGCATTGGTATAGAAATGGATGAAGATGGCCTGTTAACGCTTGACGAAACCGAGTTTAAGAAAGCCATTAACTCTAATCTAGATGGTGTTGGCGAGCTTTTTGCAATGGACGGTGGTGTGGCTGACAGCTTTTTGTCTACGGTGAAAAGCTATGAGCAGTCTGGTGGTGTATTAGCTACCCGAGAAGACTCTGTTAAAAGTCAGAAGAAAGATTTGGAGCGTCAAATGTTAGATTTTGAGGAGCGGATGGCTTCTTATGAGTCTACGTTACGCTCAAAATACACCGCTTTTGATGTGACAATGGGTAGTCTTAATAGCCAAATGCAATACGTTTTAGGCCAATTAGGTTAACGGAAAAAGTATGTATCAAAAAGGCATTAATCAGTATCGTCAGGTGGGGGTAAAAGACCAAGTTGCGACCGCTGATCCTCATCGAATTACTCAGATTTTGATGCAAACAGCATTAGAAAACCTTGCTGTTGCAAAAGGCTGTATTGAGCGCGCTGATTATCAAAATAAAGGCAAACCATTAGCAAAAGCAACCTCTATCATCACCTCGCTAAAAAACACGCTGGATTTTGAGCGTGGCGGTGACATAGCTGGAAACTTAAATGACCTCTATGAGTTCATGCTCACTAGGTTGTCTGAAGCATCTATAGCGAATGACGCTGCAATCGTTGAAGAAGTGATCGAACTTATGCTGCCAATTAAATCTGCATGGGATCAAATCCCCGAAGCTGATAAACAGCAAGCTTATCAGATGCGCGGCGAGTAGATGGCTACCGCGTTAAACTTTACTAAGAGTTTACTTCAAGCTGAACACTTGTTAACAACCATTCAAGGTGAGCTCTTAAAAGAGGCATCTGCTGTCTCTGTGCTGGAAGCTTTGCTCTCTCAGCACGAGACTCTTCTGAAAGACCTTTGCTCTAGTGCCGATTCTTTATCAAACTCTCAAACTGAAGATCTCAAAAAACATTTGCAGATTATGCAAGCTGTTGTAACGGTGTGTGAAAAAGGTAAAGATGATGTCTCGCTTAAGCTTGGTGCAATTAAGCGAAGTGAAAAAATTAAAAAGGCCTATGGTATATAGCTAGCTTATTCTTTTTAGGGAACAAAATGCTAAGAAATATTGATTTTCAAATTAGTGGCGATGATGAAATTCAACAAAAAATAGAAGCCACAGTGACACCAGTCATCAAACGAAAGTTTCAAATTAATCTTAATGCATTGGCGCAATACTCCCCTGAGTTAGCTGAGAAGTTACACCGTCACCCTCCGGCTCAATACTCACCTTTTATTACTCGAAAGAAGCACCTTAATATAGTAAACGTAACTAAAGGTCGCGCTCTTTATGATATTTCTCCCACGATTCAAGTTAATCAGCAATTGGCTGACTTTCAACATAGAGGTTTGTTGGTCGATACTGAGAACCAGCTTGCTGATATACCGAAGAAAGATGTTTTTGGCACAATTGAAAATGTATATCCCGGCATAGAATCTCAGTATTGTGGGGTTGATGAACAGTCTGATTGTCTGGTCATTTTGGGCTGTGGTTTAGGTTTGCATATCGATCGATTGTTGCAGATGAAGGCTTGGAAGCGAGTATTATTAATCGAGCCCGAGTGGGATCTGTTAGCAGACTCCTTATACAGTGCCAATTGGCTGAGAGTTGTTAATTATATACAAAATCAAGACTGTAAGCTGACCTTAATAACGGGTGAAACCGACCAACAAATGTTGCAATCTTTGCAGCAGTGGCAAGAAGAGTCAGACCAATCTACGTTTTTCTTATTTAAACACTACAATTACGCTCCTTTTAATGCCCTAGAGTTTGGCTTTGCTACACGCAGTTTAAGCTTCTCGAACATTGATAAAATTCGTTGGCCAAGTGAAGATGAAGATAGAGATTTTGAGTGCTGCTTTGGGCTGAATAGCTATCTTGGCAGTGATAAATCTGAGCTGGAAATAGACCTGCTGTCTGAAGAACTTGATTCTCGCAGAGAGCGTAACTTGCTTGCCTTCGCTGAGAGAATGCCTGACATCTACTCGCAGTGCTTAACTTATCAACAACAGCGTTGGATTCCCTTTGTAATGCCTAACGGTGAAGTAAATTTGCTGGACACGGACTATGGGGTTTGCTTGTTTAACAACAGCCCTAAAGAGGAAAGCCAGCTTTACTTTGACTACTATAGTTCTAACCCAAAGTTAGAGACTCTGGATGCTCGTAAGAGCCTTCGTAAGCCAAGCCCATATATTCATTACAAGCGTTCAGATGAGCTTAAAGAGTTAGTGTCTGCTCTGCCGCAGGAATCTAGAACTCAATTACCCAAGCGTTTGCCTTCTTTCATTATGTATGGCTGCGGCACAGGGTATCAAATAGAATCTATCATGCTTGGCCATGATGTCGATTACTTCATTTTGTACGAGCCCAACATTGATTACTTTACTGCTTCTTTGCTGTTGACCGATTGGAGCGCGATATTAGAAAAAGTTGAAGACAATGAGCAAAATATCTACCTAAATATTGGTGATGATGGCAACAACATGTTTAATGATTTACATACCCGGCTTCAGCAGCAAGGTATAAACATTCTGTCATATACTTTTTTCTATGTGAGCTACTTCCATCGTATTATGGACGAAGCAATCCGCAGTACCCGAGAGCAATTTAGGGTGTTAATGAACATTGGTGAGTACTTTGACCATGCAATGTTTAATATCTCTCATACAAATGAAGCATTTAAAAGAAACTGCTATCACCTTAAGAAGGACAAAGGTACTAAGGTGGCAGCTGCTCTATCGAATACACCAGTGTTTATCGTGGGCAATGGCCCTTCGCTAGATGACAATATTGAGCACTTAAAACAGCATCAAGATCATGCAATTATTATCTCCTGCGGCACTTGTTTAAAAACGCTTTACAAACTGGGTATTAAACCTGATTTTCACGCAGAAGTTGAACAAACAAGAGCAACAGTTGAGTGGATTGAGCAGGTAAATGATCCAGAGTGGGTTAAAGGTATCGACTTGCTTAGCGTAAACGGCGTTCACCCTGACGTTGTTTCAATGTTTAATCAAGCATTCATATGTTTTAAGCGTGGTGAAGCCGCCACTCTGATGTATCAAGATACGATTAAAGGGACTAAAGATTTAGAGGATATTCTGTATTCTTACCCTACGGTGTCAAATAGTGCCCTAGCTTACGCCTTAAAGCTTGGCTTTAAGCAAATCTTCATGTTTGGAATTGACTTAGGCTTCAAGGATCCAAGTCAGCATCATAGTAAGCACTCTGCTTACTTTCACGAAAAATCCGGGAAAGAATTGTACAATTACGCTAAGCATGGAACCGGAATAAGGACCAAAGGCAACTTTCGAGAATGGGTTGGCACAAAATATGAGTTTCGCTTTGCTCGTGAGGTGATGGAAGAAGCCATTGCTGAGTACGCCGATGTGGATGTATTTAATTGTAGTGATGGTGCGCATATTAGTGGTACACAAGCATTATTAAGTGAAAACATTATTCTGAGCGAAAGTATTGATAAAATTGCGTTAAAAACCTTGTTAAAGCGACACGCATACACCGCTGAAACCAATACTTGGTATCAACTATTCTCTGAACAGTATCAACAGCAAGAGTTTGTTGATAATTGTGAGCATTTTCTTGATACTTTAGATGCAACAACAGAGAACTGGCAAGATATACTAAATTTGCTGAACACCCAATTTAGTTTTGTACAGCAGAGCTCTGCAAATAAACACTCGCTATTTTTTGCGTTGATGCGAGGAGCAGCCTCCTTTTGTTTGACTTATCTTACTCGTTTGGCTTTCTCATCAGAAGATGAAGAGCTTTGTATTGGGCGCTTTAAAGAAGGGAAAGAGATTTGGCGTAAGTACATTGAAGACGCCAGGGATTATTATGTTGATAGCTTTGATGCGTGGGATGTAACCACTCAAAAAGTAACTTGGGAGCGCCAAGCGAAAGGATAAGTGAATAATCCGCCTTGTAATGGCGGATTATTAAACTGCTGCTCTATTGAACGCTTGTTTGTTCAGCTATTTTCTCAAAGTATTCGTTTATTGAATGTTCTTCGGTTCCTACCAGCGAGTGGTATATTTTACTGGGAAAAGCAAAAGTTTTATCGCCATCTACAACAAAAGTTTGCGGTGGCTCATCCTCGGTCTCTTCTTCATAAAGCCAATGCCCATTGTAAGATTGTATATATACCTCACCCAAATAAGAGCCGAGTAAAAAGGAGTAGGTGAATAACGCCTTATCATCGAGAGCTTGAATGCTTAGTTGGGCAATTATTTTGTCGATATCAGCGATGCTGTTTAAGCTAAAGTCGAGCTCAATCTGATATTCTTCTTTTGCAAAAAGCACAGCGTCTTTAGCTGAATTTTGCATCAACTCGGTAAACTCTTTTGCGTCCATTAGATGGGTCCTCTTAAATTCTTTATTTTAACCTTAACCGAAGCTTAGTGAATTAAAAAGCAAGAATGACGCCACTGTCGAAATCTGTCAAAAAAGTAATGTTTTTTGGGTGTGGTTCTTGCTAGTGTCTAAGTAAAGCAACCTTCGCAAGATTATAACAATGCAAGTAATTACGATTGCTGGTAAAACCATATCCAGCAAAGATAAGCCTTTTATTATTGCCGAACTATCGGGCAATCATCAGCAAGACTTTGCTATCGCTAAGGAAATGATAAAACAGGCGGCAGCAGCTGGAGTCGATGCAATAAAACTGCAAAGCTATACCGCTGATAGCATGACCTTAAACTCAAATAAAGAAGGTTTTGTTATCACTGAGAGTGACAATTTGTGGCAAGGTAAAAGTTTACACGAGCTCTACGGTGAAGCTGCTACACCTTATGATTGGCATGAAGCTTTGTTTAGTTATGCGGAATCTCTGGGTTTGGTTGCGTTTAGCTCTCCATTTGATAAAGCCGCAGTAGATATGCTTGAAGGGTTAAATGTACCTTGCTACAAAATAGCGTCTTTTGAAAATAATGATTTGCCACTTATTGAATACATAGCAAAAAAAGGTAAGCCGGTTATTCTTTCCACTGGCATGGCGAGCCTTGCTGAAATAGATGAGGCTGTACAAACGATACGGGCACAAGGCAATCAACAAATTATTCTCTTAAAGTGCACGAGTACTTACCCTGCATCAGCTGAGAATACTAACCTAGCAACTATTCCTCACATGCAACAGAGCTTTAACTGCTTGGTTGGATTGTCAGATCATACTTTGGGAATAGGAGCGAGCGTTGCAAGTATGAGCTTAGGAGCTTGTGTTATTGAAAAACACTTTGTACTTGATAGAAATGCTGGAGGGGTTGATGCAGCATTTTCGCTAGAGCCTTTAGAGTTAAGTAGTTTAGTAAAAGAATGTAACACGGCAAAACGAGCACTTGGGCAGGTTTGTTATGGGGGCACTGAGGCCGAGGTTAAATCAAAACGCTATCGACGTTCAATTTATATTAGTAGTACAATTAAAGCGGGTGAGCAGTTTACAGCGGATAATTTAAAAGTAGTTCGGCCAGGTTTAGGTCTTCCTCCTAAATATTGGGATAAGGTTGTTGGTAAGACCGCTAGATGCAATTTAGAAGAAGGAACGCCGTTAAGTTGGGAGCTTTTTGCTTAAATGCGTTTATGGATCCGTACTGAAGCTAACTCTACCATTGGCTATGGACACTTAGTTAGGATGCTAGCCTTAGCAGATGCTGCAGTAGCGAAAGGTTTTAATGTAAGTATATTCACTAATACTCCAGTATCAATTGAAGTGCCAGCATCGATTACTATCAAGTATATAAGTGATGATACAGAATTACTGTCTGAGTCGATGAACTGCAAGCCCGACTGGTTATTTGTTGATGGTTATCAGTTTACAGAGTCACAATGCCTAGTATTCAATCAAGTGGCCAAGTATTTGGGCCATATTGATGATCTCGCTTTAAGCCTTCCTTTAAATAGCTCTCTGCTGGTTAGCCCAGCAGGAGAGCAGTTCCTAGATTTTTATCAGCGGCAATTTTCTGCCGCTAAACTTCTCTGTGGTTTGTCGTATGTTTTATTAAGACCAGAGTTTATGGAAGAGCCTTCACAATATACGCAACGTGAATCGGTTTTAATTAGCTTTGGTGGGGCTGATGTGGCCAATTTGAGCTTGAAAGCAATTCGGCAGCTTAAGTACTTAAATATAAGCTCAATTGAATTGGTTGTGACTGATGCAATGAAGCTGGATGAATCAGATGAGTTACTTAACGGTGTGTCTATATTACGTAATTTAAACGCAGCGCAAATGGTTGAGCTTATGGGGAGAGCTAAATTTGCTATCGGTGCAGCTGGCTCAACTATGTTCGAACTAGCAACACAGGGCGTGCCTTCAGTATTTGCTATAGTCGCCGATAACCAAACTAAAGCTGCTACTGCTTTAGTAGACGCTGGCTGGTGTTTTGCCTTTGATGCTACCCAAAATGATGTAGAGCAAAGAATGACTTCGTTACTTCAACAATTGTTAACGAGTGACTTACTGAAAATGCACCAATTAGCTTATCAAACCGTTGATGCATTCGGTGCCCAACGTATTGTTGACGCTATGGAGGAGATAAGTGGAAAGATTTGAGTCTGCCAATGTATTGTTACGCGATATTATGCCAAGTGATTTAGAAATGCTGCGCCAGTGGAGGAACGATCCTGCCATACGCTTAAATATGTGTAATAACTCTGAGATATCAACTAAGCAGCAACTGGCGTGGTATACCCACATTTCTGAACAGACTAAACATAAGCACTTTGTTGCTGAATACTGCAATAACGCTATTGGCTATGTAAATTTAAAACTTGTAAACAAAGGTGTTTATGAGGCCGGATTATATATGGGAGAGCCAAAGTATCGAGGCTCATTTTTAAGCTTTTTGATGGCAATGGCACAATTAGATTACGCATTTGACGTATTAAACGCGAATGTGATTGAGGCCCAGGTTCTAATTAGTAATCAAGCGGCAATTCGCTTTAACCAAAAGCTAGGCTACCAACAAAAAGGCCTTGAAAGCGGCAACTACGTAGATATGAAGTTGCAAGCAAGTTGGTATACTACGCAGCGTCAACAACTTGCTCGTTTTATAAGGTAATACTATGAACAATCAAGAAAAACTCGTGAATGCTTACACTCAAGCCTTAGAGATCCCAGCAACGTCTGTTGTTGATGATCTTAAATACAATACTATTCCAGAGTGGGACTCAACAGCGCACATGTTGCTGGTTGCTGAACTGGAAGCTCAATTTGATGTGATGTTTGATACTGATGATATTATAGACATGAGCAGCGTTGCGATTTGTAAGCAGTTGCTAATTAAACACGGAATTAGTTTTGACTAAGGATCTCGTTAACAAGTGGGTACTCATTAGTGGAGCAAGTAGCGGTATTGGAGCCTCTTGTGCTAAGCAATACTATCATTTGGGCTATAGCCTGTTACTGGTTGCGCGAGATAAGGCTAAACTTGAGCTTTTGAGTGATTCATTGCCAAGTTCTAATGAACAAGAAGTTCATTATTTCAGTGTTGATGTTAGCGATGAGCTTAATGTGAGAACGCTTTTTTCTCAGCTAGTAAAGATAACAAAGCGTTTAGATGTGTTGGTTAACTCGGCTGGTGTAATGTTGCCTCAAGCATTAATAATGACAAAGCCTGAAGTAGTTGAGAAGCTGTTTAAAATAAATAGCTTATCGCCAGTCTGGCTAAGCCAGTACGCAAGCAAATTAATGATGCGACAACGTAAAGGAGCGATCATCAATGTTGGTTCTGCCGTTGCTGAGCAAGGTGCGAAGGGACAATCGGTTTATGCGGCCAGCAAAGCTGCAGTAGAAGGGCTTACTAAGTCCTTAGCAAGAGAGTTAGCACCAGTTGGTATTAGAGTCAACGCAGTTCGGCCTGGTATTATAGATACTCCCTTATTAAACGAACTAAGCGAAGAAGAACGTGAGTCTACCATCAATAAAGTCGATTTAAAGAGAATCGGTCACCCTGATGAGGTCGCGCAAGTGGTTGTATTTTTGTCTCAAGCAGAATATGTCACAGGGCAAATTATAAATGTCGATGGGGGCCTGCATTTATGAATTTAAAGGCCAAAGAGCAGATCGCATTCTACGGCTTACATGAAAACTTAAGCTATAAGCAATTGCTTGTACAAGTCGCTGATATGTTCGAGAGTCTATCGCGAGTTACACCAATAACCCGGCCTTTAGTTTTATTGCAGCTAGACACAAGCATTAACGCTGTAGTCGTTTATATTACCTGCTTACATCACAATCTTCCGGTTATATTGGCAGCACCTACAGCAGATGTAGATGATTTACTTCTTCGTTATGAAGTTAACTTGCATGTCGTGGCATTAGAACAAGGCATAGAGTGCACTAGCATATGCACTGAGCAGCATGCATTAAATACCAAAATAGCAGTTTTATTGTCTACCTCAGGTAGCACCGGTTCACCAAAATTAGTGATGTTATCCAAACAAAATATTGAAAGTAACGCTAAGTCTATTGTTGAATACCTTGATATAAGCTCTGAAGAGCGAGCATTATCGAGTTTGCCCTTTTATTATTCTTATGGCTTATCGGTACTTAATTCTCATTTAGTCGCAGGGGCATCTATGGTGCTTGGTCCCGCAGACTTACTATCAAAGCAGCTTTGGCAGCAAGCCAAACAACACCGTGCTACTAGTTTTGCTGGTGTTCCTTTTAGTTATGAGATGTTACTTAAATTACGTTTAGAGCGTGTATTGCCAGACTCTATCACCACCTTGACTCAAGCGGGTGGCAAATTAGCTGAAAAAACGATTAATCAACTCAGTGCGTTCGCTAAAAACAATCAAAAGCGATTTTTCGTTATGTATGGCCAAACAGAAGCAACAGCTCGTATGGCTTATATCGATAATCAAGATTTAGAGGTATATCCAGGTTCGATTGGTCAAGCTATCCCCGGCGGAGAGCTTATGTTAAAGCCTTCAACCCCCAAGCTAACTCATCAACAGCAAGACAATGTGGGCGAATTAATATACCGCGGACCCAATGTTATGCTGGGTTACGCCAAGACATTAGCAGATTTATGTAAACCTGATTTAGCCGAAATGCAGCAGTTAGCGACTGGAGACTTAGCTTATTGCTTAAATAAGCGTTACTACATTGTGGGTAGAATTAAACGTATTATTAAGCTTCGAGGTATTCGTTTTAGCTTAGATGAATTAGAAACTGGCCTAAAACAGAGCCTAGAAGCGGATTGGTTATTTTGTAGCGGTGAAGATGATCGCTTAGTGGTTATTTTCGGCAAGGGTTGTAATCAAGAACAAAGCCAAGCATTTCTGAGGCAAAAGGGTATACACCCAACATTAGTTTCTCACTATAGTCTTGCTAAGCCTCTATATAATCAAAATGGTAAACCTGATCTCGCAAAAATGTTGGAGCTTGCTAGTGAATAGTTGCTTACTTGACGCGCCCATCTACCAACTTGAACAAAGCAAGAAACAAGCATTGTTATTGGCAGAGTTAAACCGGCTAAATGCTCGACATTATGTGCATTGTGAAGCCTACCGTAAGTTGCTAACAGCCAATCATACAAATATATTGGTTGACGATTATAGCGACTTAACTCCCTTGGCTGTTCGCCTATTTAAACTAATGCGCCTCAGTAGTGTAAGCCCTGAACAAGAATTTAAAGTCATGAGTTCATCAGGCACTACCTCACAAGTCGTTTCTCAAGTGGTACTAGATAGGGCCACAGCCAGTCAGCAATCAAGAGTATTAGTTAATATCATGAAGCATTGGTTGGGCGCTAAGCGTTTACCTATGTTAATTATTGATCATCAGGGGCTTACTAAAAATAAACAGGGCTACTCCGCGCGTGGCGCCGGCGTACAGGGCTTATCCTTTTTAGGTTATGACCACTGCTACGCATTAGATGAAAACATGCAAATAGACTGGCCAAGTGTTCAATCTTTTTATGAGAAACATCAAACAGGACCTGTACTCATCTTTGGTTTTACCTTTATGGTGTGGCAGCATTTTGTTGAAGTACTGCGTAAGCAAGAGCGTAGCTTACCGTTTAAACAAGGTGTTTTGTTGCACAGCGGAGGTTGGAAGAAACTACAAGACAAGGCTGTAGATCGTAATACATTTAACGCTCAAGTTCATGCATGTTTAGGCGATGTGAAAGTTCATAATTTTTACGGCATGGTAGAACAAACAGGCAGTATTTTTGTAGAGTGTGAACAAGGGCATTTACATGCACCAGTATATGCCGATGTGATGATACGCTCTATCGAAAATTTAAAGCAACAACAACATGGAGACAGCGGGCTTATTCAAGTGATGTCGGCGTTACCGAATAGCTATCCAGGGCACACAATTTTGACTGAAGATATCGGTAGGATTTTAGGTCAAGATGATTGTGCCTGCGGGAGAAAAGGGCGCTACTTTGAAGTGTTAGGCCGATTGCCAAAAGCGGAGGTGCGGGGATGCAGCGACACTTTCCAATAAATGGTATTAATTTTGAGGCTGGGCATTGCAGTTGGCAAGGGTTTGCCGAAGAACCGATAAGCTTTTTTGATCCCGAATGCCTTGCCTTCATTGAAGCCTTTTCTACGTGTCTACTGAAAGAGGCAAACGAGTTGCCTAATTTAGCAGCCTTAGGCTTTTTTCTAAGACCGAGTCAGCTGAAAGCTTTGCGTAATAACTACGTTGGTAGCTATCGGCCTAGAGGTTTAAGTTTTCATATTAGCCCGTCAAATGTGGCAAGTACTGCAATCTTCTCATGGTTGTGTAGCTTGCTAGCCGGTAATTTTTCTATCGTTCGCTTATCAAGTTCATTGAATCAAGAGCAGCAGCGATTAATGAGTATTTTAGGTGAGCTTTTTGAACAAAAAAAGCATCAAAAAATTAGCCAAGCCACAAGGTTTATTCGATATCAACGTAGCGATGAAATCAATTCAGAGTTGTCTAAAATAGCTGATGTAAGAGTGTTGTGGGGCGGTGACAAAACTATTCAACAGTTCACTCACTACAGTACACCGGCTCATACCGCAGAGTTACGCTTTTGCGATCGTTATTCAGTCGCTGTAATCGACGGTGATTACTTGTTGTCACTGGATCAAGCTAAACTGGTCGAATACGCAGAAAAACTGACGAACGACATCATTAGTTTTTCACAAAAAGCGTGTTCATCTCCATCGTTTATTTATTGGTTTGGCTCGCTGAACATGCAGCAACATTTCTTCGAGTCACTGGGTAAAGCCGTTAAATCTATCGTGAATAAAGAGCATTACTCGGCAAATGAACAATTGGTAAGCAGCCAATATATTGCAATGGCTAACAATCTTCAAAAATCGTTAAAGTGCAATGAATTGTATTTTCATTGGGCCTCTTTAAACGAGCAGTTGCATCACCAGAGCGCCCAAAATGGGAATGTATTTGTAAAAGAATATCCAGCCATAGGTGCATATAGTCCCTCAATTGGACTTATCGCGCAAACATGCGTCGTGTTAACTAGTGCTGAAAAGTTGCCCGTAATTCAATCCAAAATAGCGGCAGACCGTTATGTAAAACCTGGCCAAGCATTAAGCTTAGATTGGGTTTGGGATGGTATGGATATTATTGCTTTAAATAGTCGAAGGGTGATGATGTGACTGATACAGCGAATGCTTTCAACTTTTTAGCAGCTTCTGAGCGATCTGGTGGTAATTTACTTGTTAAGTTGCTTGGTTCCCATTCAAAAATCTGTGGTCCTGCACCTAAGCACCTAATTCACCCTCTAGCGAATAACTATCACAAATTCAGTTTACAAAAGCACTGGCTAGAAGCAAATGGCTTATTGAGTAGTTTAAGGAATAGTGAATTCTCTCGCTGGGCGAAGGATAAATCATGTTTATCTCTAGGTGACGGTAAGGTGTCTCCTATCGAATTTGTAAAAGCTCTTTTAATGGAAGAGATGGATGTGAATAAAAAGGCGAGTCTGTTCATCAAAGAAAATCGAATGTATGAGTATTTTGCTTTCATACTAGCTCATTTCCCAAAATCAAAGTTTGTACACTTAGTACGAGACCCAAGAGATATGGCGCTATCATGGAAAAGAAACTTAGCGTTTGAAGGAGAGGTTTGCTGTGCAGCAATGAGGTGGCAGAAGGAACAATTGGAGTGGTTGAAGTTTGCGTCCTCATTCCCAGAGAAAGTCGTGTCAATAAAATATGAAGATCTTATTACTGAGCCGGAAAAAGAACTATCAAGAGTGTTGAGCTTTTTAGGGTTCTCTTGGGAAGAGCAAGTGCTCGATACTTTTTATTTAGACCCTATCGTTAAACTAAACTCTACAAAGCAAAGCTCGTGGTCAAATCTTTCTAAACCATTGATAAAGGACAATAAAGGTAAATATTTAAGATGTTTGAGTGAAACAGAAATATCGATGGTCGAAAGTATATGTAGAGTTGAAATGGAGTTGCTTGGCTACCCGATAGTTGGAGAAGTCTTCGATATTTCAAATGTTGCTGAGTTACTCATTATTGAGAAAAACAAAAAGCCAGCACTAAAAGCTACGACAGTCCAATATACAGATATGATAAAAAAGAAATTCTATCAATTTTAAGTGGGGCTATTAGTGGAAGGTAATAAAAGTAACTTAAAACTTTCGGTGCTTATCGTTGCTTACAACTCAGAACGATTCATTCGTGAAGCAATTGATAGTGTATTAAATCAAGATGTTGATTTTAAATTTGAAGTTATTATTGGTGATGATGCTTCTACAGATGGTACCAGAAAAATAATTGAACAGTATGTGGAAAGATACCCATCATTAGTTTCTAAATGCTATCAATATAAAAATAGCAATGGTAGAAATAACTACCCATCTTTAATAGAACGTTCTAAAGGTGAGTATATAGCTAGATTAGATGCTGATGACCTTTTTTATCCAGGAAAGTTAAAAGACTGTGTTAATTACCTAGATTGTCATGAGGATGTTGGTTTTGTGTATCATGATATGGAAATTATTGAGAAAGATTTAGTTAGTAGTACGTTTTTCTCTAAATTCTACAATCAGAAGTTTGTGCCTGAAAAAGCCAATATTGATCATTTGGTGAAATATGGTAACTTTTTAGTACATAGCTCAAAAGTGTTTCGTAAGAAGCTATTTGATGTTGATGACTTTAGGCTGCAGTCTCGGCAGCTAAATGCGATTAGGGATTATTATTCTCACATTCAAAATTGTCGTGATGGTTGGAAGGCCGGAAGAATTGATAAAGTTCTTGGTGGGTACAGAATCCATCCCCATAGTAGAACATCAAAGAACAATATTGTTACTAGAAGATTAGGTTCATTGCAAGATATAGTAACAAGTATAAATTTAAGTACAAATTGCGGCGCAAATAACGAAACCATAAAGCAAGGTCTTAGTCATGCTTATTTTTCTGCTGCGATGTACTTCTTGTGCTTAGGTGAAGAACAGTTTTTTTTGGATGCAATAGATTCAAGTGTGGATAGCCACTTTTTTTTTAGCGATAAACATCAATACGTTTATGAAAATAGACACCTTTTCCAGCAGCTAAAGAAAGAGTTTTTCTGATGCTAATTACACTTTGCTAATATTTCTTTTGCTCTTTTTATCGATGGGGCTAGTTTGTTATAGCTGCTAGGTGATAGTCGGCTCTCATTAAAAATTTGCTCAAGATCGCTTGTGTTTATTTCAAGTTCAAAGTCATACTTCATTTTAAGTTGTGCTGCTAGTTTGTCTACTAGCCAGCGAGGCTCCTGACAAAATTTTTCATAATCTATTTGAATAAAGTTCTCTTTTGGTATTTGACTTAACTGAGTTTCAATATTTCTATTTATGATTAGTGCTTGAAAAGCTGCCTGAGTGGCAATAGGCTCCTTAGCTATCTTTTCAAAGTAAGGGATTGGAAACGAGTACCACGTTTTAGAGTCGCCATATTGGCGGATTCTAGCGTTTATTATTGAGTTAGTTTGGCTGTAAATATCTCTACGAACATAGACGAAAAAACTTTTCTTAAAAACATCTAGCAAAGGTAAAAAGTTATGGTTTAGGTTCATTGCTTTTAAGACTAGAGGTGTGTTTAATTCATTGGAAAGAGCAATTAGTTCATCTTTAAAGCTTGAGTTTATTAGCTTGTTTGTTAGTTGATTTTGAGTGAGGGAGTAGTCATTATCAGTCACAAATCTTCTCCAAAAATACCAAAACTCATTAGGGGATAAAGCCCCATGTGTTTTACCATTTTCGGATTTAAAGTTAGAGTTTTTAAAAGTGGGAAGGTCGTCAAACTCATTCCCAAAGCGGTAATTTTCATCAAAAAGTATCTTTTGTATCTTTGCACCAACCAAAGGGTTGGAATAAAACCTAGATAGGAAATTATTTGGAGTGTAGATCGATTTTGTGGAGTATAGGTATTGAGTTAGTAGAGTAGTTCCAGACCTAAGTCCGCCAAGTACAAAGATAATAGGATGATTTTGATTATTCTCTACTGGTCTCGGAATAAGCGAAAGAATTTCACTTAATGCTTGAATAGATTCTTCCAAATTACTGTTGCGCTTGAATCGAAGCGAGCGTTTATTATCTTCCATAGGTAAACCTGATTCTAGGGTCGACAGCGTTAGATACAAAGTCAAGAATTGATAGGGCAGGCGTAAATCCTTCAGATTGTTGCTTATATTTTACTAGTTCAGGAGCAAGAAATTTCAGCTTTATACCTTGTTTATTAAATTGTTTTTTGTCGTAAAGATTAATTCCTCCTATTGGGTTTATATATTCGTTTGCTCTAAGAGTGTTACATATGCTGATGATTTTTTCACTGGCTGTTGCTTGTCTTGAGTAATCTAGTGTGGAGCTGAGAATGATGTCAGTTTTAATCTCCAGTATCGGTTTTAATAATTCAATGGAGTTGTGGATGAATTCTGCAACATTTAAGCTTTGAAAGTTGATGCATTCAGTTAAATAGTTTCGTATTAATGGGTAGTTTTTGCTATGTCTATAGTTCTGCTCGTATAACTTTTGAAAGCTAGCGAATTCGCCAGTGAATGCATGTTCGTTGATTTTTCTGTTTTGGCTAGCATTTTTAACTGGTATAGAGAACCTGTGTGCCTGATTATTAACCAACAGATTATTCCGGTTAATCCAGCCTCGCTTAATAAAGGACACGTCGTCGAATAAAACAAATGTGTCTACTTTATCTATAATTTGAAAGTAGCCTAAATAAGGCCACAAGTAAGGTTGTATAATTGCTATTTTAGGCATCAGTTGCAATATAGTACAGTTTCATGCCAAGAGTTGTTGTGATGGCCTAAATAGAAATTATAGTCGGGCCTGATACTATCAATCAACTCAGGAATACGCCACAAATCATCAAAATCGTGATATAGGCATACTGCGAGTTTTGGCTTATTGTGTTTAATTATATTTTGAGCGCCTTTGATAGCGGCATAATCAGCACCTTCTACATCAAGCTTTATTAGGTCTGGCCTTAGGTCATTCTGCTTACAGTAATCATCAATAGTACAGACTTCAATTTCAATATCACCCGACTCATCAATATTGCACGATGCACTATGAGTTAAAGAAGATGATGAAAAGCGTAATGTAGTGTTAGAATCCCAGAGGCCCTTTGATACTATGTTAACGCGGTTGGCATATTGGCTTACAGCTAATTTTACCGCAGCTACATTGTCTGCTTCTGGTTCAAAGCTATGGATGCTTGTATCGGTGTTTAGAACTTCAATTAACCTTAGAGCCGTGTCTCCATGCCAAGCACCACCATCTATAACTTGATTAATTTGCATCAGCTTAAACGTAGGGTGTAAATATTGTTCAAATTTTGAAATAGGGAAGTGTTTGTCTGTATTACTTAGATACCCTGCCATATGAGTAAGAATTTCTTTTGAACTAAGGTCAGCTAATCGACTTTCAAGCCAGTTAAGCTTGGCTGTGAGGTCATCAATCATGGTTTCTTTAGCTAGACCAATAATGCTTAAATCGATGAAATTTTCATGGCCTTGTTCTGTCAGTTGATTTGCTATGTCGAAGTGCCAGGTGCTTGCAATGACGATAGCTGGGGCCGATAGAATATTTGCTTTACTTGCATGTTGTATATTTCGTTTGTCGAAGGTTTGTCCTTGCTTCTGCGGGTCATTATCAAGGTAAGACAACACTTCAACATTGTGTTGCTGTAAATATTCTCTAACTCTGACACCATTTGAACCCGCTCCAAAGATTACGACTTCTGAGTTTGCATTTATCCAAGATTTTTGGTGGTTATAAAGATCACTAAGTGCTTTGTTCATTTCTTACCCTAGGCGTAGCGAGTGCTTTGTTAATTGCTTGATGGCTAAATGGATTACCTTACAAATTTCTTTAACATCTTCTTTGTTCATGTCGCCGTGAAGAGGTAGGCAAAAAGCTTTATTTGATACATAGTTGGCGATAGGTAAAACTAAAGGGTAGCAACCTGGTTGCAAGGGATGAAAATAGCGACGGCCAAAAATATTTTGCTGTTGCAGCAGCTCATCTGCCTTGAATAAAAATGCTTCGTCTGAGAATTGAATCGGCATGTACGCATAGTTAGGTGATTTTATAACGCGAATCACTTGACTAGACTCTAATTCTCTTAGTTGTTTCTTATATTCTTCAGTTAAAGACTTTCGTTTCTTGATTTGAGCATTTACTGTTTGTAGGTTAGCTAGGCCAAACGCGGCTTCAAATTCATTCATTTTTGCGTTAGTGCCTGTTGCCGCAGGCATACCAGCTGCAAAACCAAAATTAATCATCGATTTTGCCTTTATATAATCTTGTTCGCTCTTAAGTATTAGTGCTCCACCTTCGATAGTATTGAATATTTTGGTAGCGTGAAAGCTTAAGGCGGTAGCATCGCCACTATTTAAAGCAAGCTTTTGGTGAAGGCTTGGAGCGCCAAAGCTCTGTGCCCCGTCATAAATAAGCTTCAAACCATGTTGTTTAGCGAGGTTTTCAAATTCTTGATTGTGAGCGGTACGACCATAAACATTTACTGGCAGTATGGCTTGGGTTTTCTCGGTGATTTTCTCGGCAGCACTAGAAGGAGATAGACACAGGCTTTTGTTGTCGATATCTGCAAAAATAGCTTTAGCACCTACCCAATCAATTGCTTGCCCTGTGGCGGCAAAAGTAAATGGGGTAGTGATGACTTCTTGGTCAATATCATAAAGCTTTAATGCGAGCTGTAAGGCTGAGGTACCATTGGCCGTTAATACCAAGTACGGCACATCTAAAAATTCGCTTAGAGCTTGTTCAAGCTCTTGAACCAGTTGCCCGTTGTTAGTGATCCATTTAGCTTTATATATTCTATCAATATAAAAGTTTAATAGTTCCCTATCAGGTAGGCAGGGGCACTGTACTAACAGCGGCTCTGTTCTTAATTGCTGTGCCATAGGTAGAACCCCTTATTCTAGTTACTCTTTATCGTTATCGGTAATCTAAGTCATAACTTTAGCTAAGCTGTGCGACAAAGATTTAACACTTGTTTTTGTTTAGATAACTAAACAAAAACTGTGCCATGTCCCAGTCTTCTTGGTCATCAATATCTTGCGTTAACATTCTTGGCAGAATCACCGGATAAGAGCTCGCAGAGAACATACCAGCATTTTCGTTTAGCGCTTGGCGAGTCCACCAGTAAAACTGTCCTGCATCATGGTAGGCTGGCTCTAAGTCTTGCGATCGTTGGCCCATCATCTCAGGTTGAAATGGAGTGACCCCTTTGCCTGCCAGCTTGACTGCTCGCTGTATTGGAAAGGTAAAGCTAGAGGCTGAAAAGCTGGTTCTGCAATCTGGTTTAGATAAGTTCGATGCTGCTTGTTGTAAACCCTCTACTTCCACAAATGGAGCAGTGGCGTATAAACAGCAAATAATTGAGAACTTATTACTTTCAGGGTCTAAGGTTTCAACTGCATGTCTAACTACATCGGTCGTACCTACATAGTCGTTGGATAGCTCGGGTGGTCGAACAAAGGGGGTCTCGGCGCCATAGTGATTGGCTATATCAATGATCTCTTTGCTGTCACTAGAAACGACAATTTTACTAAATAACTTACTTTGAAGTGCTGCTTCGATAGACCAAGCTATCATCGGCTTGCCACAAAAATCCCGGATGTTTTTTTTGGGGATACGTTTGCTTCCCCCCCTTGCTGGGATTACACACAAGCTTTTACTCATTAATAATCTCCAACAAGGAATTAATCACGCGTTGTTGCTGTTGATGGCTTAAGTCTGGATACACGGGCAGAGATAAGGCACTCTTAAAGTATTGTTCAGCTCCAGTAAATTTTTCTATCTCTGCATTACTTATACGGTGATATGGCTGGCGATAAATAGGGATATAATGCAACTGACAATGAATGTTTTTGTCAGCTAACTGTTGATACACAATATCTCGTTGGTTGTTTGGAATGAGTACCACAACGAGGTGGTGAGCACTTTCCCCCTCCTTGTTTTGTTCAAGGAGGCTTAAGTTTTGGGCACTAAATGCTTCTTGGTAGATATTGAATATTTGCTGTCTACGTTCGATAAAAGTATCGAGTTTCGCCAACTGACTTAAACCAAGTGCAGCTTGCAGGTCTGACAATCTGTAGTTGTAACCTAAAATTTGTTGTTCGTAATACCACTGAGGTTGGCCGGGCTGTTGAAGGTCTTGCGACTCTTTGGTAATGCCGTGGGATGCAAGCTGTTTTAGGCGTTTAGCTAAATTTGCATCATTAGTGGTAATCATCCCACCTTCAGCGCTGGTTATGCTTTTTACTGGATGAAAGCTAAATACGCAGCAGTCACTATATTTACCACTTCCTATTTTAGCTCCTTGATAACTGGCACCAAGAGCATGGCAGGCATCTTCTATCAGTTTAATACCTAAGGGTTTGCAGAGCTTATGTATAGCTTGCATGTCGCAACTGTTCCCTGCTATATGAACAACAACGATAGCTTTGGGAAGTGAATTGGTTTTGTGGGCGCGCTGTAACTTGTTGGCCAGTGCGCCAAGTGAAATATTGCCGGTGTTCGTATCAATATCGATAAAGCTAACATTTGCACCGCAATAAAGCGCACAGTTGGCTGACGCCACGAAACTAATAGCAGATGTCCAGACGGTATCACCTTGCCCAACGCCTAAGGCTAAGCAAGCCAAATGCAGGGCTGCGGTTCCATTGCTGCAGGCAATGGCGTGCGCACTACCTACGTAGGTTGCTAAGGCTTGTTCAAATTGAGCAACTTGAGGTCCTTGGGTGAGAAACGCTGAATTGAGTGTATCGACTACCGCTTTAACATCATCTTGGTCAATTTGCTGCTTACCGTAATGAATTGGACTGCTCATGCTTATCGAAGCTCTTTAATTTGCTCGATCGTAAGATAATGAGGGTTAGATAAAGAGTTGTACTCCATTCCTAACTCAACCTTTTTACCGCCTTCACCTAATGCATTTTTTTGAAAATCATTAGTGCGACTACTGAAGGAGATAGACGGAGCAATCACATAATGATCGTCAAACTCAAAGGTATGGTATGAGTCATCCGCTGGACACATCACTTCGTGAAGTTTTTCTCCTGGCCGAATGCCGATGATATGAGTCGCCAAGTGTGGCGCCATTGCTTTTGCTAGGTCTACGATTTTAACCGAGGGTATCTTAGGTACATAAATCTCGCCACCATGCATACGATTAAAGTTGTCTACTACAAACTGTACGCCTTGTTCTAGTGTAATCCAAAAGCGTGTCATATCCTGATGAGTAATTGGTAAAGACTCAGCACCTTCATCTATTAGTCGTTGAAAGAAAGGAACTACGCTGCCACGCGAACCAACGACATTGCCGTAACGAACAACCGCAAAACTGGTATCTTGGTCTCCAGCTATATTATTTGCCGCAACAAATAACTTATCGGATGCAAGTTTAGTGGCACCGTATAAGTTGATGGGGTTGGCTGCTTTGTCTGTAGAAAGAGCGATGACTTTTTTTACATTGTTATATAGTGCGGCGTCGATAACATTTTCGGCACCATTGATGTTTGTTTTAATACACTCCATTGGATTGTATTCAGCAGCTGGAACTTGCTTTAGAGCTGCGGCGTGAACAACAAAATCTACGCCACGCATTGCCATGGTAATACGTTGTTTGTCTCTTACATCACCAATGAAATAGCGCATACAGGGTTGATTAAACTCCTGCTGCATTTCATATTGTTTTAGTTCATCGCGGGAATAAATAATAACGCGCTTGGGTTGGTACTCTTTTAAAAGCAACTTAACAAACTTTTTGCCAAATGAGCCGGTACCACCCGTAATCAATATTTGTTTGTTGTTAAACATCCGCTATTCCCGTTTCCACTACTAATTGTTGTTAGACACTTTAATCTAAGTTGTTCTATGCAAAGCTTATACCTAGAAGCCTATCCAAATTAATCTATTAAACAAGAGACTCCTTGACTGTTTGTTCAAATCTTCTACGCAATCCACAAATTACCGAGTGGGTGGGGCTGTACTTGTCACATAATACTGAACAAGTGTCATATTTTTGTCGCTTTTACGGCTTATGCCTTGCGTATTTTTGACGCCTGTTTACAATCATTTAATAGGGTAACTAGCCATAAGTTTGTCGCAAGGTAGCTTATTTTTTGCAGGGGATAGGGATGCAAGCATCCAATAGCGTTTTAGTTTGTGAAAGTGACCAAGAGAGAGCTAAGCAACTAGAAACGGTACTTGGTTTTATTGGCCAACAATTTAACGTATGCAATACCGACGAGCTAAGTGCTTTGGCGAGTAATGCAGATAAAGTTGTTCTAATCAGTAAACAGTTAGAGGATGTGCAAAGCATTATTGCTAAACATCCTCATTGTCCATTTTTAACAGTAGGTGAGGGCAGCACCGTTGAGGTGTTACCTAACCTTATTGGCCATTTAGATCTGCCTTTTAATTATGAGCAGCTTACTCAGTTGCTACATCACTGTGACGCATACTTAACTCATCTACCTGGTAAAGCAAGCCCTGCTAAAAGTGAGCGCTTACGCCAGAACTTGATTGGTAAAGGTATTGCTATTCAAGAAGTACGTCACTTGATTGAACAGGTGGCAACTAAAGAGGCTAATGTACTTATTCTCGGTGAATCGGGTACAGGTAAAGAAGTGGTAGCTAAAGCTATTCACGACCATTCAGTACGCAGCGAAGGGCCATTTGTGCCAATTAACTGTGGTGCTATTCCTCCCGATTTACTCGAAAGTGAATTGTTTGGCCATGAAAAAGGCGCATTTACTGGCGCCTTTGCTATGCGCAAAGGCCGCTTTGAATTGGCCGAAGGTGGCACGCTGTTCTTAGACGAAATTGGTGACATGCCAATGCCTATGCAGGTTAAATTACTACGTGTACTGCAAGAGCGTCAGTTTGAGAGAGTGGGTGGAAGTAAAGCGATTACCGCAAATGTGCGAGTGGTAGCGGCAACGCACCGCCAGCTAGAGCGGATGATTGAGCAAGAGAAGTTTCGAGAAGATTTGTACTATCGCTTGAACGTATTCCCCATTGAAATGCCATCGTTGCGAGAGCGCCAGGATGATATTCCTCTGCTGCTTCAAGAGTTAGTTAATCGCCATGAAGACGAACATTCGGCAGTGGTTAGGTTTACCCAACGCGCAGTTGAGTCCTTAATGCAGCATCAATGGCCAGGTAACGTACGTGAATTATCCAATTTAGTTGAACGCCTTCTCATTTTGCATCCTGACCAAATTGTCGACGTAAACGATTTGCCGCCGAAGTATCGTCATATTGATGCCGAAACCTTTGAGCCTAATTACAGCCCTGAGCTGGCTGAACGCGATGCGCTGTTAGCTATTTTTAGTGATGAAGATGCCTCGGTATTTTCTGATCCAAGCCCCGAAGCGCTATTTCCTGATGGGGAGCAAGATCAGGAGCTCGATGAAGAAGGCTGGGGAGCGGTACAGCAGCTCCCTGATGAAGGAGTTAACCTAAAAGAGCTATTGGCTGACCTAGAGGTAGATTTAATTCGCCAAGCGCTTGAGCAACAAGATGGTGTGGTTGCTAGAGCGGCAGAACAACTGGGGATGCGGCGAACAACCTTGGTTGAAAAAATGCGTAAGTACGGTTTGAACAAAGATAGCTAAACGCATTAATCTTATGTTAAGGCTCTGAATTCAGAGCCTTTTTTATATGGCACGAATATTGATTGATAAGCATTGTTAACGGTTTTATGACGCGGAGCTTATTTCATGCCCTCAGTGCAACTTCAACAACAGCCAACCAGCTTATCTGAGCATAACTTGTCGCAGATTTTCGACGTTATGCCATCGGGCTTAGTATTGCTTGATAATAAAGGTTTTGTCTCTAGGGCAAATCCGGTGGCTAAGCAATTGCTGGGAGATGATATAGAGCAACAACGTTGGTTAGAGGCAGTACCAAGATTGTTCTCGCCAAAGGCCGACGATGGACACGAACTCTCATTGTTTGATGGCAGGCGGGTAAAGCTAAGTCTCTCGCCTTTGCAAGATACTCAAGGTCAGCTCATTGTGTTGACCGATATGACACATACCCGCCAACTACAAGCCAATGTTGCCAAGTTGCAGCGGATGTCTGCGTTAGGAAATATGGTGGCCTCACTAGCCCATCAAATTAGAACACCACTTTCCGCTGCCATGCTGTATGGATCGAATTTATCGAATAAAACCTTGTCGGATAATGCCCGCGATAACTTTCAGAATAAAATGATGGACCGCCTTAATGACTTAGAAACACAAGTGAACGATATGCTGTTGTTTGCAAAAAGTGGCGAAAGGATGGTGGTCAATCAGGTCAGTGCTCAGCAAATCATAGAACAATTGCAAGCTGCTACTGAGGCTTGCGTGCGTCAACATCAGGTTAAATTGTCCTGCGTAGTAAGTACACCACATGCAGAAGTTCTAGTGAATGCTAATGCCTTGGTGTCTGCTTTATCTAATTTGGTCGAAAACGCCGCGCAGTTAAGTGCTAAGGGAAGTGAACTAAAAGTACACATTAGTTGTTCTGGTGAGGAGCTTTTCATTAGCGTCGAAGACCACGCTGGTGGGATAGATGAAGCGAATAAACATAAGATTTTTGAACCTTTTTATACCACTAAGCAAAACGGAACAGGTTTAGGCTTAGCGGTAGTGAACTCTGTCGTGAAGGCGCATCACGGAAGCATTGAGCTTGAATCAAATTCAAAAGGCTCATGTTTTACAGTGCGTTTACCACTTCCTGAGGCACACCATCATGATCTTGCTGTAGGAGGGCAATAACCATGAGTCAATCTACAATCCTTATTGTTGAAGATGATGCCGGTCTGCGAGAAGCATTGGTAGATACCTTGCAATTAGCGGGATATCACTGTGAACAAGCGGATAGTGCAGAGTCTGCACTTATTGCCTTAGCGGAAGAACCCGTTGATCTAGTGGTGAGTGACGTGCAAATGAGTGGCATGGATGGTTTAAGTCTACTTAAAAATATCAAACAAAAATGGCCTCAAACGCCGGTTTTGTTAATGACCGCTTACGCCAAAATTGACGATGCTGTTTCGGCAATGCGTGATGGTGCTATTGACTACCTATCAAAACCTTTTTCACCAGAAGTATTGCTAAACCAGGTTGGCCGCTATGCACCTTCTATTAAGGTAGAAAAACGCGAACCTGTTTATGGCGATGCTTCTACCGAAGCGTTATTAAAGTTGAGCCAGAAAGTTGCAGCGTCTGAGGCGTCGGTATTGATTAGCGGGCCAAGTGGTGCAGGTAAAGAGGTATTGTCACGTTATATTCACGACTGTTCACCACGTAAAGAGCATGAGTTTGTTGCTATAAACTGTGCTGCTATCCCCGAAAATATGCTCGAAGCAACGTTGTTTGGTTATGAGAAAGGTGCCTTTACTGGTGCTATTAAAGCTTGCCCTGGTAAGTTTGAGCAGGCGCAAGGCGGAACTATTTTGCTAGACGAAATCAGTGAAATGGATCTTGGCTTACAAGCGAAGTTACTGCGGGTGTTGCAAGAGCGCGAAGTTGAGCGCTTGGGTAGTCGTAAAATGATAAAGCTAGATGTTCGCGTGATTGCTACCAGCAACCGAGATATGCGAGAAATAGTTAGGCTAGGGCAGTTTAGAGAAGATTTGTATTATCGCCTAAATGTATTTCCTTTAAACTGGCTACCACTAGAGCAGCGTAAAGGTGATGTATTGCCTTTAGCTACGCATTTGCTCAATCGCCATAGTGCACAAAACTATGAGCTGAGCTTAAGTGCGCAGCATAAATTACTCAATCACTCCTGGCCTGGTAATGTGCGCGAGCTAGACAATGTTATGCAAAGGGCGCTAATTCTAGCTAATGGTAACGTGATTGATAGTGACTGCTTAGTCATAGAAAATCAGTTAGAGCCATTACAGGTTGAACCCGTGGTTGAGTCTTCACTGGCAAATGAACCTTTAGGTAATGAGTTACGCCAACAAGAACAACAAATCATTTTAGATACGCTTAAAGCGTGTCATGGCAAGCGTAAGGATGTCGCGGAAAAGTTGGGTATTAGTCCTAGAACACTCCGCTATAAGTTGGCGCGCATCAAAGATTCTGGTGTAGAGCTTCCCGCCTAAAAAATAGCAGACACTATTAACAAAAAGCAGTATATCCAGATGATATACTGCTTTTTGTTTAAAAGTGGGATAAGCGTTCGGTTTATTTTGTTTTTTGTTAATAAATTAGTGAGGCTTATTGTCGGCTTTTCACGTATAATGCCGCCGAATTTTTTAGTTCTTATCTATCCCCCGATAAGAACTCGCATTTTGCTTTGGACATTATGGAGGACTCATGACTCAAAACGTTCCAGTGGTGACAATTGACGGGCCTAGTGGTTCTGGTAAGGGCACTTTATGCCAAAAGCTAGCTCAGCATTATCAATGGCAACTTCTGGATAGCGGAGCCATTTATCGAGTCTTGGCTTTAGCTGCTTTGCATCATGAAGTAGCTTTAGACAATGAAGAAGCGTTAAGTCTTTTAGCTGCTCACCTTGATGTGCGATTTGAAGCTAAAGAAGGCAATACTTTAGTCATTTTGGAAGGGGAAGATGTTTCCCTAGAAATTCGTAAAGAAACAGCTGGCAATGCCGCCTCAAAAGTTGCTGCATTTCCGCGAGTGCGCGAAGCTTTATTACGACGCCAGCGCGCATTTCGAGAAGAGCCCGGTTTGATTGCCGATGGGCGAGATATGGGAACGGTTGTTTTTGTTGACGCTCCGGCGAAGATCTTTTTGGATGCAAGTGCAGCAGAACGGGCGCAGCGACGCTATAATCAGTTGCAAGAAAAAGGCTTTAGTGTTAGTTTTGACCACCTTTTGAGCGAAATTGAAGAACGTGACCACCGCGATAGAAATCGTAGTGTAGCGCCTTTAGTTCCTGCTCAAGATGCGTTAGTTATTGATTCTACATCACTTTCTATTGAAGAAGTGGTGAAAATGTCGATAGATTATATCGACAGTAAATTAACCCAGTAATCTCTGGGATTTGGCGCACCTATACCAAGGATGAATTAGGTGTTTATTATTAACCCCATTTAGCCGGATTGCTAAGTGGACGTTCTTATATGTGTAATTAAATAATGACTGAATCTTTTGCTCAACTCTTTGAAGAGTCACTTCAAGACCTAGAATTCCGTTCTGGTTCGATTGTTAAAGGTACTGTAGTAGGTATCGAAAACGGTATGGTTCTAGTAGACGCTGGCCTTAAGTCAGAATCTGCTATCCCTGCAGAACAGTTCAAAAACTCTGCTGGCGAACTAGAAATTGAAGTAGGCGCGCAAGTAGACGTAGCGTTAGACGCTGTAGAAGATGGTTTCGGTGAAACTGTTCTTTCTCGCGAAAAAGCGAAACGTCACGAAGCGTGGATCCAACTTGAAAGTGCTTACGAAGAGCAAGCAACGGTTGTTGGTATCATTAACGGTAAAGTTAAAGGTGGCTTTACAGTTGAAGTTAACACCATCCGTGCATTCTTGCCTGGTTCACTAGTTGACGTTCGCCCTGTGCGCGATACTGCTCACCTAGAAGGTAAAGAGCTTGAATTTAAAGTTATCAAACTAGATCAAAAACGTAACAACGTAGTTGTTTCTCGTCGTGCTGTTATCGAAACTGAAAACAGTGTTGAACGTGATCAACTTCTTGAGAACCTACAAGAAGGTCAAGAAGTTAAAGGTATCGTTAAGAACCTTACTGACTACGGTGCATTCGTTGATCTTGGCGGTGTTGACGGTCTTCTACACATCACTGACATGGCTTGGAAACGCGTTAAGCACCCAAGCGAAATTGTTAATGTTGGCGACGAAATCAACGTTAAAGTACTTAAGTTTGACCGTGAGCGCACTCGTGTATCTCTAGGTCTTAAGCAGCTGGGTGAAGATCCATGGGTAGCAATTGCTAACCGTTACCCAGAAGGTGCTCGTCTTGAAGGTCGCGTAACTAACCTAACTGACTACGGTTGTTTTGTTGAAATCGAAGACGGTGTTGAAGGTCTAGTTCACGTTTCTGAAATGGATTGGACTAACAAAAACATCCACCCATCTAAAGTTGTTAACGTGGGTGACCTTGTTGAAGTTATGGTATTGGATATCGACGAAGAACGTCGTCGTATCTCACTTGGTTTGAAACAGTGTAAAGTTAACCCATGGGAGCTGTTCGCTAGCACTCATGATAAGAACGACAAAGTTTCAGGTAAGATCAAGTCTATCACTGACTTCGGTATCTTCATCGGCCTAGACGGCGGTATTGACGGTCTTGTTCACCTATCTGACATCTCTTGGGATGCTCAAGGTGAAGAAGCGGTTCGCGACTTTAAGAAAGGCGACGAAATCGAAGCTGTTGTACTACAAGTTGACGCAGAACGTGAGCGCATTAGCCTAGGTGTTAAACAGCTTGCTGAAGATCCGTTCAACAACTACCTAGCTGACCTTAAGAAAGGTGCTTTAGTTAACGGTACTGTTACTGAAGTTGATGCTAAAGGTGCAACTGTTGAACTAGCAAGTGGCGTTGAAGGTTACTTACGTGCTGGCGATGTTAGCCGTGACCGTGTTGAAGATGCATCACTTGTTCTTTCTGTTGGCGACCAACTTGAAGCTAAGTTCGTTGGTGTTGACCGTAAGAACCGTGTAATCAGCCTTTCTATCCGTGCTAAAGATGAAGCGGACGAGAAAGAAGCAATGGCTACTCTGAACAAGAAAGAAGACGCTCAGATTGGTAACGCTATGGCTGATGCATTCAAATCTGCACTTAAAGGCGAATAATCTTTAAATCTTTTTTTAGATTTATGTGATTGAATATTGGGGGGGACTTGTTCCCCCCCATTTCTTTATCTACACTGGTATTAGTTCCCTTTATCAATGGCTTGGAGAATCCATGACTAAATCTGATTTGATTGAAATACTCGCTAGTAAACATATTCAATTTACCAGTAAAGAAATTGAGTCGGCAATTAAAGAAATTCTTGAGCAAATGACCTGTTCATTACAGGAAGGCGATAGAATTGAAATTCGTGGTTTTGGTAGTTTTTCACTGCACTTCCGTGCACCCCGAGTGGGCCGAAATCCTAAAACAGGTGAAAAGGTAGAGTTGTCTGGGAAGCATGTTCCCCACTTTAAACCTGGTAAAGAGTTGCGAGAGCGCGTAAACGCTGGCCTATAGTATTGTTTCTTTTACAATTAGGTGATCTTGGCTGGTTAAATTAACGTGATTGCTGCATAATTTCCCTAGCTTTTGTTTGGCTCTGGGAGGTTATGTGAAAGCAATATTCTCAACGCTGTTATTAGTTGTACTGTTCGTTACTGCACTTGCTGTGGGCGCGCAAAATGATGAAGTAGTAAGTGTCAATTATCTTATTGCCGAGTCGGATATGCGCTTGTCATGGCTTATGGCTGGTTTGTTCATAGCTGGCTTTATTACTTGTCTTTTATTTTTGTTGGCTTTTTATACTCGAATTCGTTTAGAAAGTGCTGGCTTGAAGCGTCGATTGGCTAAGCAGCAAAAACAACTAAATAAGTTGCAAGACGAGACGGTCAAGGATAGTTAATGCTAGGCTTGTTGTTTTTGTTGTTACCAGTAGCTGCCGCTTATGGATGGTACATGGGGCAGCGCAGCGTTAGGCAAAATCAGCAACAGCAAGCAAATCACGTATCTAAGCAATACGTAGAAGGCTTAAATCTCCTTTTATCTAATCAATCTGATAAAGCAGTAGACCTGTTTGTAGAGCTGCTACAAGTAGATTCAGAAACCATTGATACCCATCTCGCACTCGGTAATTTATTTAGACAGCGTGGTGAAGTTGACCGAGCTATTCGAATTCACCAAAACTTGATTGCCCGTGAAGGCATCGACATCGACCAAAAGAACCTCGCTCTACAACAGTTAGCAAAAGATTATTTAGCCGCAGGCTTATTTGATAGAGCAGAAGCTTTGCTCATTGAATTGCAAGAAGAACCAGATTACCGCCAGTTAGCCTTAAAACAATTACTCAGCATCTATCAACAAACTCGAGAATGGCCGCAAGCGATTGCTGTGGCCAAAAAGATAGACCCTAAAGAACTGAGTGATGTTAATCGTCAAATTGCGCACTTTTATTGCGAGCAAGCACAAGAGTTAGAAACTGCTGGGAAGCTTTCAAAAAGCCAAGCCTTACTCAAAAAAGCGCTTAGCGCAGACAAAAAGTGTGTGCGAGCTAGTTTGCATTTAGCCCAAATTCAAAATGCAGAAGGCGATTATAAAGCAGCACTTAAAAATTTAAATAAGATCCCAGAGCAAGATATCGACTTTGCCTCCGATGCTTTATCTCTATACAAAACCTGTAGTGATAATTTGGCAAAGCCCGATTACTATCGGCAGTTTTTAGAGTACTGCTTATCAATTAAAAGTATTGCTAGTGTAGTGGTAGAGCTTTCGATTATTTATCGGGAGGCGCACGGCGCAGAGCAAGCTCAGGATTTGTTGGTAGATGAGCTGAAACGCAACCCTACCATGAAAGGATTTCATCACTTAATGGGCCTTCATCTAGCTTCTGCTGAAGAAGGTCAAGCTAAACAAAGCCTGCAAGTTTTGCGTGGCTTAGTTACCCAACAATTAAAGATTAAACCTCACTATCAGTGTCGACGCTGTGGTTTTTCATCTCATTCTATATATTGGCATTGTCCATCATGTAAGAGTTGGGGCACAGTTAAACCAATAGTGGGATTAGACGGAGAGTAGAAACAATGCAAGACCCAAAGGTATTAGTTGCCCTCGATTATGCAGATATCGATCAATGTATGGCATTTGTAGAGCAATTGGAGCCGGGCTCATGTCGTCTTAAAGTGGGTAAAGAAATGTTCACTTTGTTCGGCCCTCAGTTGGTAAAGGAGCTTCACAACAAAGGTTTTGAAGTGTTCTTAGACCTAAAATTTCATGATATTCCTAACACAGTTGCTAAAGCAGTAGCCGCAGCTGCGGAGTTAGGTGTATGGATGGTTAACGTGCATGCCAGTGGCGGCCGTAGAATGATGGAAGCGGCAAAAGCTGCGTTAGAACCTTATGGTGATACACGCCCTAAGTTGATTGCGGTAACTGTGTTAACCAGTATGGACCAATCTGATTTATTAGAGTTGGGTATTGAGCTGAGCCCAATGCAGCAAGTAGAGCGTTTGGCAACACTTACTAAGCAATCTGGCTTGGATGGAGTGGTGTGCTCAGCTCATGAAGCCAAAATGCTAAAATCGCTACTTGGTGAAGAATTTGCGCTGGTAACCCCAGGAATCAGACCTACAGGCAGTGCGCAAGGCGATCAACGCAGGATTATGACGCCGGTTGAGGCAGTTACTGCAGGCTCTGATTATTTGGTTATAGGCCGGCCGATTACTCAAGCCGACTCACCAGCAGAGGTACTAAGCAGTATTAACGCAGAGCTAAGTGCTTAGCTTATAGCTTCGCCATAACGGCCACCAAAGCAGCAAAGCAAAGCTAATCCCAAGTACCGCAAATAATAGATGGGCATCGATAGCAACATCGATGCCTATCAAATCCGTTACCCACGGGTCACCGCCGTATAATTGCTCCATGAGTAGCTTCGCACTTAAGCCTGTCAATATGATGGCACCGACGCGTTTCTTGTCGGTGAATAAATCAGCCATTGCCGCGTAGGCTATTAAGCCATGGATTAAGCCCGAGAGTCCTACATACTCATCATATTTAGCAAACCATAATAGCCCACCGCCTAGTAAACATAAGCTAATGCTAATCAACATGAAGTGCTGATTAGATAATCGGTCATCAAAAACAAAATACACCAGCACCAAGGTTGCAACATTCATTAGCCAATGAATAAGGTTATTGTGGCTTAAGTTACCCGACACAATGCGCCAATACTCTCCTTGACTAATTAGCTGTTTGTTCCAACTCATTAGTTCGGTATGTGCAAGAAAAAACCACGAGCAGCTTATTACAATAAGCAGGAACCAAAATCGGCTCACAAAATATTTGAGCATGTTTATTCGTAGCTTAGAGGGTCTGTAACAGCGTTTAGCTTAAAGGCTTCTAGACGTTCTTGGCAGGCTCCGCATTTTCCGCAGGCTTGCTCGCGTCCGTTATAACAGGTCCATGTTTTACCGTAATCTAAACCCATGGCTAAACCATCGCTTAATATGTCTATTTTCGATTGCTCTAGATAGGGACTAATGACTTCTACGGCCTCGTAGTTAGCTATTAGGCTTACGTCATTCATCTTCTTCACAAACTCTGGGCGACAATCGGGGTAGATTGCATGGTCGCCAGAATGCGCGCCATAGAATACTTTTTTGGCACCTATAGACACGGCGTAGCCAATAGCCAGAGACAGCAAAATCATATTGCGGTTTGGTACAACCGTTGATTTCATCGATTCTTCTTGATAATCACCTTCCGGAATATCAATGTCAGAAGTGAGTGAGGAGCCTGCAAGCAGTTGATTGATTGCAGTGATATCTACGATTTTATGTTCGATACCAAGCTGTTCAGTTACCTTTTGAGCATATTCCAGTTCTTTAACGTGGCGCTGACCGTAGTTGAAGCTAAGAGCATAAGGTTGTAGGCCCAATTGCAAGGTTTTATGGAGAACTGTGAACGAGTCCATTCCACCTGAATAAATCACTACCGCTTTTTCTTTCATTATTTGCTCTTTAAAATATGTTTTAATACTGCCTTAGATTTTCGCTTATTATGATCTGGGATACAAATGGCATCTCTTGCTTTACCTGTTAATGAAGTGTTTGAAACCATCCAAGGGGAGGGTTTTCATACTGGTGTTCCCTCAATATTTGTTCGTTTACAGGGCTGTGATGTTGGTTGTTCTTGGTGCGATACCAAACATACCTGGCAAGTTTTAGAATCTGACCGTGTGCAACCCGAGCTAATTATTGGCGCCAGCGGAGACACTGCTCGTTGGGCAATGCTCACGCCTAATCAACTCCTAGAGCAGTTTAAAACTCGCTATCAGGCGAAACATATTGTTATTACCGGTGGTGAGCCATGTATCTACGATTTATATGAGCTTACCAATGTCTTAATTGCAGCTGGTTATTCAGTGCAAATTGAAACTAGCGGCACCTATCCAGTAAAGGCCGCAGCCAAAACATGGGTAACGGTTTCTCCAAAAGTTGATATGAAAGGCGGTAAAGTTGTTATTGAACAAGCCTTACACCGAGCAAACGAGATTAAACACCCGGTAGCCCGTGAGCGAGACTTAACTAATTTAAAAAGTTTATTAACTGGTATGACTAGTAACTTGGATGTATTGGTGTGTTTGCAACCCATTAGTCAACAGCAAAGAGCTACCGAGTTATGTATTCAAGCTTGTATTGAAAATAATTGGCGCTTGTCTTTACAAACGCATAAGTTTATTGGAATTGAATAGCAGCTCCTATAGAGCTAGCCAAATATATTATCTTATAAAGGATTATTATGACTATTTTAGTTACGGGTGGAGCAGGTTATATAGGTAGCCACACAGTGGTTGAATTATTAAACCAAGGCGAAGAAGTGGTTATTGTAGATAACCTTTGTAATTCTCATGCTGCATCAATCGAAAGAATTGAGAAAATTTGCCAAAAGCGCCCTACATTTTATCAGGTAGATATTCGGGATAAGTCAGAGCTAAACACGGTATTTTCTAAGCATAAGTTTAAATCTGTTATTCATTTTGCTGGTTTAAAAGCAGTTGGCGAATCGACAACTATTCCTCTACATTATTATCAAAATAATGTATCTGGAACTTTAACCTTATGTGAAGTAATGGCTGAGCATAAGGTTAAAAACTTAGTCTTTAGCTCTTCTGCTACTGTATATGGCGACCCGCACACAGTACCTATTTTGGAGAGTTTTCCTACTGGTGCTACCAATCCTTATGGGCGCTCTAAGTTAATTGTAGAAGAGATGCTGACTGATCTATATAAATCTGATGATAGCTGGAATATTGCTTTATTGCGTTATTTCAACCCTGTTGGGGCGCATAAGTCAGGTTTAATTGGTGAAGATCCAAACGGTATTCCAAATAATCTAGTACCTTACATTACCCAGGTGGCTGTAGGGCGCTTAGCTGAGTTAAGTGTATTTGGCGACGACTACGATACCACAGATGGTACGGGAGTTCGTGACTACATTCACGTAGTGGATCTGGCAAAAGGCCACTTAAAAGCGCTAAACAAACTTGATGCTAAGGCTGGGTTGGTTACTTACAACCTAGGAACTGGTCAAGGTTATAGTGTACTAGAAATGGTTGCAGCGTTTGAAAATGTATCGGGACAATCAATTGCTTATAAAATAGCACCTCGTCGCCCAGGTGATATTGCAGCATGTTATTCAGATCCTAGCTTAGCTAAACAGGAGTTATCTTGGCAGGCTGAATTAAGTTTGGATGATATGGCCGAAGACTCTTGGCGCTGGCAACAAGGCAATCCAAATGGTTTTGCCTCTTAATATTGCTGGAATAAAAAAGGAGCCTTAAGGCTCCTTTTTTAATTTAGATGATAACTAGATAAGAAAATCTTCTTTAGTTTTGCCTTCATTTTTAATTGCACGTTGGATCGGAGAAGGTGTTCTTCCTTGGCCTGTCCAGGTTTTTTCTTCACCATTTTCATCAACAAATTTGTATTTAGCTGGCAGTGGTTGACGTTTTTTTCGTTCTTTTACTGGCGCGTCACCAATCATCGATAGTAATTCACTTGGGTCGATACCATCTTGTTCGAGTAACGCTTTATATTTCTCTAGCTTCTCGCGTTTTTCTTGCTGTTGTTTCTCTTCTTCAGCTTGTTGTGCGAAACGTTCATCTAAAATGACTTTAAGTTTATTGTAGCTATCTTCTAATTGCTCAATTGATAATTCTTTTGTAGCAGCTTTAAGACTTCTTGCGTTTAAAAATACCTTAACGAAATCGCTCATGTTAATCCTATCTATTTATTAGTATTGGTTAATCTATTACAAAATATTAATTACTAAATAAAACTTGTCAATAAACTAAACTTAAATAAACAGTATTAGTTGCTACTTTTAGTTTTAGTTGTTCAATGGTTTTGGTTGAATATGCCGCGTTGTTGGGTATAATGCAGCGCTTAACGCTATATTGTAGAGGAGCGCTGGTCAAAAGTAGTGCAGAGTGGGGTGATTCCAATGATTCTGTATGAAAGGGGCCCGCGCCGAAGTAACTAGCATTATCAAGGCTAATTACTGGTGTCGGATTTAATAGATACGACACTGTCATAGTCCAACTATGGAGAGCTACAGAGTGAAAGCCTATCGGCTTCTAGTCACTCAATTTGCTCTCTGAATTTAAAAACAGAGAAAACATGCAAACCATTTCTTATACCGATTCATTTTTATCTATTCTTCCACCGGTGATTGCGCTGTTGGTTGCCTTAGCAACAAGACGCGTAATTATTGCACTTAGCTGCGGCATCATCACGGGTGCTTTGTTACTCAGTAACTTTTCTTTTGTAGATTCAGGCATTTATTTATCACAGCTTGCAGCAGGCTTAGCGTGGGATGACGGTGCGCCTAACTGGTGGAATCTGCAAATTATTATCTTCCTGCTGCTGCTAGGCGCCATGACTAGCTTAATGACTGCTACTGGCGCAACCACAGCCTTTGCAGAATGGGCTAAGAAACGGATTAAGACCAAGCGTCATGCTACGGTTACCACTGCTTTGTTAAGCTTTGTGGTGTTTGTCGATGACTATTTCCACAGTTTAGCGGTGGGCAGTGTTGCGCGTCCGCTTACTGACCAAGTGGGCGTATCGCGCGCCAAGCTTGCTTACTTGCTTGACTCAACGGCTGCACCAATGTGTGTACTTATGCCTTTATCGAGTTGGGGGGCTTATATTATTGCCTTAGTAGGTGGTTTGTTGGTTACTCACAATATCACTGACATCACACCGCTGGCAGCGTTTGCCACCATGATCCCACTAAACTTTTACGCTGTGTTTGCTTTGCTAATGGCCTTAGTGGTTGCTTATTTCAATATTAATATTGGTCCAATGAAGCAGCATGAGAGAAACGCTGAGAAGGGGCAATTGTTTGATGAGATCAAGGGTATACCCGCAGGTAGTGTGAACCATGACTTTGAAGCCGATAACGGCTCACCGCTTGGTTTAGTATTACCTATCGCTATTTTAACCTTGGTGACATTTGCTAGCTTTGTGGTTACAGGCGCTACGGCATTGGAAGAAGGACAAGCCTTTAGCTTGTTAGCCGCATTAGAAAATACCGATGTGACTCTGTCTTTGGTCGCCGGTGGCGTAATAGGCCTATTGGTGAGCGTGGGTTTTGCATTTAAGCAACAGCTTAGCTTGTCTCAGCTTGCTCATGCCATTTGGGTGGGTATTAAGGCTATGAGCCCAGCCATTCTTATTTTGGTGTTTGCTTGGTCTATTAGTGGCGTAATCGGCGATATGGAAACCGGCAAGTACCTAGCTTCTAAATTAGATGGTGCGATTAGCCCAGCTATTTTGCCGGTGTTAGTATTTGTATTAGCGGGTTTAATGGCCTTCTCTACTGGTACTAGCTGGGGCACGTTTGGCATTATGTTGCCAATTGCTGCCGATATGTCAGTAGCCAGTGATGTGAGCTTAATACTGCCTATGTTGTCTGCAGTATTAGCGGGTGCGGTATTTGGCGATCATTGTTCGCCTATCTCCGATACCACCATTTTGTCATCTACCGGTGCAGCTTGTCACCACATTGACCACGTAGCCACGCAGCTGCCTTACGCTTTATTAGTAGCCAAAATAAGCATTAGCTGTTACTTGGTAATGGGAATGACCGGAAGTGTGATCGCTTCACTAGCCGTTGGTTTGTTATTGTTTGCCATTACTATCGCAACTTTGTACCATCGCCAGCAAAATTCAGCTTTGGCACTAAACAGTAAATAAACAAGGAACTGCGCTGTAAATGGCTTCACTACATTTTAAATATGCCGCTATGAATTCGGGAAAATCAACTCAACTTATTCAAGCTCATTTTAATTATCAAGAGCGCGGTATGAATCCTTTGGCGCTAATCCCTGCAATGGATACCCGCGATGGTGTGGGTACCATTAAAGCTCGAGTAGGTTTGTCCTTAGAGGCTGAAACCTTTTGTGCAGAGCAGGACTTGTTTGAATTGGTAAGCACTAAAAATCAGCAAAACAAGCAAGATGTCGTTATTGTGGATGAAGGGCAGTTTTTGCGTAAAGACCAAGTGTATCAACTAGCTAGAGTGGTTGATGACTTGCACATACCGGTAATGGTTTATGGTTTAAAAACAGACTTTATGGGGGAGCTATTTGAAGGTGCTTACCATTTACTGTGTTTAGCCGATAAGCTCGAAGAGCTTAAAACCATTTGCTGGTGTGGCAATAAAGGCCACTTTAATGCTCGTATTGACCAACATGGTCAGGTAGTGAGTGAAGGGCAGCAAATTGAAATTGGTGGCAACGAGCGTTATGTTTCGTTATGCCGCAAGCACTTTATTCAAGGTAATGCAGGGGAGCATTAATCTTTAGTTAGCTTATTAAGAGCGTCGTTACAGCGGCGCTCTGCTGATTTTAACTCCATTAACACCACTTGAATATCTTCTAACTGCTGCAATAAACTCAACTTTCTTAGTTTAATACTGTCAATTAATCCTGTTACCTCTTTGCTACTGCTTAGCTTGGCGTCATATAAATCGAACAGCTCTTTTATCTCTTTTAAAGAAAAGCCTAATCGTTTGCCGCGTAAAATGAGTTTGAGTCGAAGTTTGTCGTGTTTGGAATAAAGCCGCTTAGTGCCATCGCGAACAGGCTGCAATAGGCCTTGGTCTTCGTAGAAGCGAATGCTGCGAGTGCTTATGGTAAATTCTTGGGCTAGTTCGCTAATTGAATAGGGGGTAGGGGTATTTACCATGGCTGCCCTCAGTACGTGTGGTTGAATAACTGAAGCGTGGGTGAAACTTAAGCTTAGGTCAAGCAACCGGCGTGTTGCCGGTTGCTCATTAAGACTTAAAAGCTGTGGTTGTATTGAATAGCGGCAATGTAAGCATCACCTTTTGATACAAATGGGACAGGTGTTCCATCAGCTAACTCTTCTTCGAACTCTCCTTCTTTACCTTGGATGTAAGTAAAGCCAACATCCAAGTTGCCTTTTTCACTCAAGTGGTAAGTAAAACCAATGCCGTAGTTGTAGCGGTCGTTGTCGGGAATACTGATGGTTTTATGGGTGCGAGATGGACTTTGGTCAAAGGCCATACCAGCACGTAATTCCCAAGCAGGGTTTAGGTACCAAGTTCCACCAAAAGAAACGCGGTAAGAATCGCTAAATTGCTCTGGTTTGTTTAGTACGCTGCCAATGCCTTCTGAGGTGGCGTCAATTTCTTGAAAGGTACTCCAGCCAGTCCAAACATAACTGTAGTGAACAGCAAAGGCGTCATTTAAGCGATTGTAGCCAGACACTTCAAAAATATCTGGGAGATTTAGAGTTAGCTCACCATCAATGGTTTGCCCGCCGGTTCCGTAAGGGTTATCACTTAGCTCTTCTGGAATGTCTGAGTGGTAATCACCTTTAAACTTAAGGTCAACTTTAGAGCGGTAGCTAATACCAAAGCGGTGGTCTTTGTTTACTTCCCACATACCGCCAATGTTCCAACCAAAACCCCAGCCGTCACCTTCTAAAGAAGCGGATGTTCCGCTTTCTGGAAAGCCAGAGTCATTGGTTCCAAAGTTACGAACCAATTTGGCGGTGCCGTAAACAGCGTTTACACCGGCACCAATACTAAATTGGTCATTAATGCGGTACGACACGTTTGGATTTAGGTTTAAGGTAATTAACTCTGTTTGGCCAGCAAGAGACCCTGCTGCGTAATCTTCTGGATAATCTGTAGATAAACCAAAGTTTGAGAACATGCCTACACCCCAGGCCCACTTGTCATTAAGAGGTTGGATGAAATAGCCAGCCGGTACTGCTGCACCAGGCACTACATCGTTATTGGTTAAGGCTTGGTCTATTGAATCTACGCCTGTATTACCTCTAACGTAAACGTCAGGCGCGATATAACTTAAAGCACCTGATACCGCAATGGTGTCGAACATCGACATTGCAGCAGGGTTGCGTGCCATAACGGCAGCGTTGTCGGCAATAGCAGCTTCACCCGCAAACGAGCGGCCTAGCCCCGAAGCAGAGTGTTCCACTAGTTGAAAACCGGCTGCGTTTACATGGGCGGCAGTAAATGTAGCTGACGCGGCAAGAAGCGCGAGTGGTAATTTCCTTATTTTCATCGTTCCCTCTCTAATTACGGGGTTAAACGTTTAGTTATGTATGGGTCTTAGTAAGAGCGCTGACCTCTGACCAGATTAAGAGTAAATAAAATAATTGTTAAGTGTTTGTTAATGCTTTGTGTCAAAAGTTGGAGCTACTGCACAAAAGTTAAACACTTGTTTGATCTTGGTGAGCTAAGAAATATAAATGATTGTTTCGAAACATCAAGCGGGATTGTTGAGCTTTATTGCTAGTTCACAAACAAAAAAACCAACTCCCATTGATAAGACAATAGGAGTTGACTTTATTTTAATTAAATCAGATAGATTGATTTAAATCTGCGGTGAGCGTATCAAGTGCTTTTTCAATAGGTTCGTTACGTTCACCCACCACGACAAGGTTGGCATTAGATAGTTTAGAAACCATCCCGTGCATCTTTTTATCGGCAAAGCTTTCAACCGCTTGCAACTCGGTGGATTTAGGCACTACAAACACATTTATATTTGAGCCCATTTTTCCTTTCATAATCATATGAAAAGCTGGAGCACCTGCATAAGCACAGTGGTTAACATACACAACCTCGCCAGGAAGTTGGTCAAAGCTTGCACCATAACGGGCTAATTTAGCATTAATAGTTTGCAGGCTTGGTTGTTCATCAACACCGCTGGTATAAGGCATTTCGTGATAAACATGTTCTAAAGCTACTTGGCCCATATTTACTTGCCTGGTAGGCAGTTGCCAATTAACTAAGCTAAAACTTAAACCCACTACAAAAGCAATGGATGCAGCCATAGCAATATGTACTCGAGTTTTGCGGCGGTATTCCAGTTGTGAATCGTCGAAGCTTTGGCTTAGTATTAGTCGCTCTGCAAGTGCGTCTGGCACATCTACGTTTAGTGCTTGCTCTAACTTACACTCAAACTGCTGCATCTCGCCATACAGTTTTTTATTTTTAGATGTGCGCGTTGCTTCCTGTATAAGCGTATCGCTACGCTCTCGAGGATTGGTATACAATTGACGGCGAAATTCTAGCTCATCCATTGCTTTGTCCTCGTTCTTGGTCATTATCTAGGGCTTCTTTGAGCTGATTTCTTGCTCTAAAAAGCCGTGTCATTACTGTGTTTTTATTTAGCTCTAACATATCGGCAATCTCATCACCGCTAAATCCACCTATCACTTGGAGTAGCAGCGGTTCTTTATATTCAGGTGCCAGCTTATCTATTTGGCGGCGTAACCATTCATTTTCAATTTGTTGCTCGGTAGATGTAGCATTTACATCGGCAACTGAATGATCCTCGATATCCACCAAGTTAAACTGTTTTCGCTCGAAGCGACGGGCGTTTTCTCGGCGCAAAATGGTAATTAACCACGCTTTGGCTGCCTTTTCATCTTTAAGGCTGTCGAGTGAACGCCAAGCTCTAAGAAAGGTCTCTTGAACTATGTCTTCGGCGATATGCTTATCCTTTACTAGCCAGTAGGCGTAACGGTAAACATCCTTATTGTAAGCCTGTACTAAGGCTTCATAACGTTTTTGTTTTGCTTCCATATCCGACATGACCGAGTCGGTTTGGTTTTTCTTTCGAAAAAAATCAACAACCATGTAATTTCCTAGATAAAACGTCGAAGGCTAATCTGTTATGATACGCATCAAAGAGACCTTATTTGGTCTATGGTACACACTATACACCTGATTTCGCTTTGGTTTAGATTGAAGAGTTATAACTAAGGCCTGTTGTAAATGAAAGGAAAATAGATGAAAACTAAGTTAGAAGAATCTAAAACTTGTTGTTGTGTTGATGTTGGTGCGGTTATCGACGGCGAAGAATGTACAGCACAAGTTGAAGAAGTGTTTGCCGAGCAACAACAAGCCGAAGCCCGTTTAAACGCTTTAGTAGACAAAGCTCGTAAGGCAGAGTCTGATCCTTGTGAGATTAGCAGCGAAGTTACCGCTGTTGAAGGCGGGTTTAAACTGGCTGCTTCGTTTACTTTTTGCTGCCAAGCAGAAAGCCTAATCTTTCAATTAGGCTTAAATCGCTAAGCGGTATTTTTATATTAAGGATTGAGCGAGGAGAGCCCTTCTTCTCGCTCTTTTTTGCCTTGGCCTTGCTTCTTTAAGGCTTGGCATTGCTGGAAAAACGCGAGTAAATCAAAGTCTGTTTTATCATCGCTCGCCCAGTTCGCGGCGCTAATTTCTTTATGCAGTGCGGCAAAGCTACTAGTTAGCTGCTGTTTATTTATCCACTTAGCTAATGCTTGCTCAGCTTGCAGCTTTTGGCCCGCTTTACAGGCCGCAGCAAATTGTGACCAGTAGTCATCATCTAAATCTACTGCGCTAGCTTCTGGCGCTAGTTGAGCCTCTTGCTTGGTATTGCTGCTTTTACGTTTTATCACCCATACCAACAACGCAAGGGTAATTATCCATGCAAGGGCGAAAAACCAAGTCCACAATGAGGTGCTAGGTTTTTCTTGCACTTCTGGGAGAGCTTGTTGATTGCTCGGTAACGATTGCAGCTGCTGATTTACCGGAGCCGCCACTACGGTAATGGTTCGCGGTGTTATATCGGCACTGGCTTGTTGATCTTTGCTTAAATCCCACCAAGGTAGTGACCAGCCAGGGAGAGTAAGTTCGCCTTCGTTTACTGGTATCAGTGCAACATTTAAACTGCGCTGCGCAAACACTATTCCATCTTTAACTATGGTGCGGTCTTGGTATGCTTCTGGGTAAACTCGAAAATCTTCTCCGTAATCAATATCAATTTCCGGCAGTTGATCCTCGGTTATTCCAGCAATGGTTAAGTTGATAATACGGGTAAAAGCTTGGCCTTGTTGGTAGTCACTTTGCAGTGGTTGAATTTCTTCATATAGCAATAAGTCATTAGAGGGTAGCCACGTACCAGGAAAACTTGCCGGTGGCGCTTTTACTTCTAAAGACAAGGTTTGCGCGGCAATGTCTACCGGCCTTGCTCGGCGGTTGATGTCGTTGGCTAGGCCGCTTAAACGTGGCCCTTTTACTTCAAATTCACCGGCCTTTTCTGGGGTGACTAACCAGTGACGGGTAAGGGTGCGATAACGTTTGCCATCAATTATTTCTAAATCTTGCTTGTCGTCACCTAGCTTTTCTATTTTGGCGCCGAGCATGCTGGGCGCGATAATATTGGCTTGGTCTAGGCTATTTGCTACCCAAATCTTGGCGGTATAGGTTACTGGCTGGCCAATGTAAACCTGAGCATTATCCAAGCTTACTTCCATACGTACCTGGTCTTTACTTGGCTCTATGGCTGCAATGGTTTTGGCTTTAAGTTGTATAGGCGTTGTATTTTGCCCACCAATATTAAAACTAGGGATTAGGTAATTCCCTTCTTCGCGCACCAATAGGGTTGTGGTCCAGCGAGTTTGGGTAGATGATTCACCATTAATGCTGGTGTGTTGGCGGCTAGTTGAAGTACTGCCTACTACAAACTTTTGCCTTAACAATACCGATGAGTCAAATTCACTGGCTGCCAAGGTATCGTCGGCCACAATTTCTAGCGTAAAGGCTTGTCCAACTGCCACAGGATTTTGACTAACCGAAGCGGTAACTTTAGTCGTGGCATAAGCATTAAAGCTAAGTAAAAGAATAAAAATTACACTAAGCGCTTTCACTTACCAGTTCTCCTGATTACTAGGCTGACGACGACGTTTTTGATATTCAAGGTACATTTTATTGCGAAGCAACAAACTTGGGTCATTAGGTAGATCCTCGAGCCATTTCTGTAACTCTTCTTGGTCACTCGGTTCACCTTGCGAGTTATTGGCTTGCGCGCTTTGCTCAGGCTCTTGTTCTTCATTTGACTGTTCTTCGCCGGCTTGCGCCTGTTGTTGCTGTTCAGACTCTTGCTCGGATTGTTGCTCAGAAGGCGATTGTTGGTCTTGATTCTCTTCTGCTTGGGAATCGTCCTGCTGTTGGTCACCTTGTTGTTGAGACGAGTCTGACTCTGATTGCTCATCAGAATCCTCAGAGTCTTGCTGTTGACCCGATTGCTGTTGATTTTGCTGTTGCTGTTGTTTCAGCTTTTCTGTGATTTCTTTGTTGATTTTCGCCTTTTCAAAGTCAGGCTTTAATTTGAGAGCTTCATCGTAGGCTGCTATGGCTTCGTCATATTCTCCAAGCATCGTCGAAGCAAGGCCTTTGTTGTACCAACCTTCAGCGCTGGTATCTTGAGAAAATAATTCTTTGGCTTGTTCGTAGTTTCCAGCCTTAAAGTGGGACGAAGCTTTCCAATTTGGATCGGTAAATAATTCAGCAGCTTCGCCATAGCGTTCTTCTTCAAAAGCTTGTTGTGCTTGTTGAGCTTGATTTGTCCACACCGAGTTAGCCAGAGCGGGCTTCGGTAGGGCAAAAATACTAACACATAAACTAACTAGCAATAGCTCTGCCCGGCGTACGCTATTTAGTAGCATCAACAAAATAAAAGGCAGCAGATAAAAGCCAATATCTTTTCTCACCTGCGCTTGTTGATTGCTTTGTTGTTCGCTATCAAAATTGCGGCTGCGTAAGGAGCTTAGTTTCTCAATATCGCTATTATCAGCACTAATCAGTTGGCAAATACCGCCGGTGTTTTGGCAAAGTGGCAGGAAGTTATCTGCTTCTAGCTTGGCAATAACAATGCTGCCGTATTGGTCTTTTAGCATGCTGCCATCTTCTAGAGGAATGGGCGCTCCTTCTTCGGTGCCTAAGGCCAACATAGAAAAACGTAAATTATGTTGTTGCAAGCTACTTAAGCTTAACTGCATTTGCTGTTCTGTAAGTCCGTCCCCAATCACTACTACATCGCCTTGCGCGTAGCCTGCTTGTTTTATTAATTCGGCAGCTTGCTCAATGGCGAGATTAAGGGCCGAACCATGAGCGGGCATTAACTCTGGTTTTAGGTGGGGAACTAGGTTGGCAAGCGTATTGGTATCGCTACTTAAGGGGCTAAGTACAAATGCGTCGCCCGCATAAGCAATAAGTGCGGTTTCACCATCTTTCCATTGCTCGAGTAAATCTAGTGCTTTGTACTTCGCCAGTTCAACTCTATCAGGTTTTACATCTCGCGCTCGCATCGAGTAGGACATGTCCATAATTAACACACGGGCAGAGCCTTCGCGGTAGAGTGGTACGTTGTCACTAATAATGCTTGGGCCACTTAAGGCTATTAAAATCAGAGCCAGTAAGGCGGCTAAAGACCATTGGGAGCGTTTGCTTTGTTTTGGAGAATCTACCAAATATTTAGCAATGCCTGGGCTAAGTAGTTTGCTCCAAGCAGATTGCTCGCGCTGCTGCTTTTTAAACAACAGCAGTAATAAAAGTGGGCTAAGCAATAGCCATTCTGGACGCAATAAGCTTATATCAAACATTGCTTGCCTCCTGATTAAAACGGCGCATTAGCATCGGGCTGGCTAAACTAGCCACTAATAGCAAGGTTGCTAACGCCAAGGGCCAATAATACAACTCGTATTGCGGGCGGTAGAACTGCTGAGCTTCTGAGATTGGATTTAAGGCATTTATCTCTTGGTAAATTTTCGAAAGATCTTCGGTGCTGCGTGCTCGGTAATATTGACCACCAGTCATTTCAGCTATTTTTATCAACGCGCCTTCGTCGAGGTCTTGCGACGGGTTTATCTTACGTGCGCCAAATAAAGTTTGTTGGTAAAGCTCGTCGGCGCCCACACCAATGGTGTAAATCACCACTTGATTCTTGGCTGCCATCTCTGCGGCTTGCATCGGGTCAACCGAGCCAGAAGTATTTTGGCCATCGGTAAGTAGAATAAGGATCCGCTGCTCTGCTGGGTGGTTCATTAGTTGTTTAATACCTAGACCGATGCCTTCACCAATAGCGGTTCTGTCGCCAACTAAACCGTGTACTAGCTCTTTTACTTGAATTAGCAAGCTGTCTAAATCAAAGCTTAGTGGGCTGGCTAAATAGGCATGGTCGGCAAATAAAATCATGCCTAAACGGTCGCCGCGGCGTTGTTCAATAAATTCGCTAAGCAAAAACTTAAGGGCTGTTAGCCGGTCTACCGCTTCACCATCAAGTTGCATATCTTTGATTTGCATACTGCCCGACATATCAACCGATAATAATAAATCGCGGCCTTGCTCATTTAAGCCTTGGACTTCGTCGTCTAGCCATACTGGACGTGCTAAAGCAGTAATGCACAAAATCCAAACTAACCATTTAAGGCCAATTTTTAGTGGGCTATTGGTTTTTTCCAAAGCAGCTTGCTGTTGGGTAAAAGGCAAACTGCTGTTTAATAATACTTCGCTTTGTTGTTGCTTGGCTTGGCTGAATTTTTCTACCAACCAAAGCACAGGAACAAGCACAAATACGTAAGGCCAGACAAACTCAAACATCGCGGCCTCCCTTATTTTTGCCATTCAAGTGTTGTTTGGTGTTTTGCTGATGCCTACCAAAGCCAAATAAGCTGGCCATACTTAGCGGCGGTCTTAGCTGTTTAATCCACTGTTCGCCAAGTTGAATACATTGCTGGGCAGAATCCGATGGGGTAGCTGAGTACAAGGCTTGCTGCCAAGTATCTTGTAGCTCTGAGAATGCAGCTTGGTTTCTCCGTGAAGTACTGTCTAAAAAGGCTAACCATGCTTGACCATTTAGCGAAGCGACTTGTTGACGTGGGTAATAACTCAAGGCCAAGCGCTTCATTAATACGTTGAGCTCAGCCAAGGTGGCTGGTTGTTGCTTGAGCTTAAGCAATGCTTCACGTCGAGGTTTATCTAAATACCAAAAACGCCAAGCTGCAAATAGCAGCAAGCTAAGTGAAAGTATGACCAGTACACCAAGTAGCCACCAACCAATGGCGGGTAGGGCGGTTTCGTAAGTTGTGGGTAAAATGATGTCTTTTAAATCAACTAGAGGATTAGTTTGCTCAGGCATAGTCCTGCCACTCTAAGGCTGTTGAAAAATGCTGATGAGGAATGCGAGCTTGTTGCAGCATTTGCTCAATCTGTTGTTGGCGCAGATTGGCCAAACGCTTAAATTGCTGCCTAAACGCTTTGTTATCTGGCTGCAAATATCCCTCGCTATTGCCGTTGCTTACTTGCAGTTGCATTGCGGTATGCGCTTTGGGCAGTTGTTGCTCCAAAGGATCGCTAATTTGCCAAGCAAACACTTGGTTATGGCTAGCTAAGCGCTGCAAATGTAAGGAAGCTGCTTTGTCAAAATGGTAAAAGTCGCTAATTAAATGCACTTGGTAGCCGGTTTTTACTAACTGGCATAAAGTCTCTAGATTGTGAGTTGGCGACGAGTCCTGCAGTTGCTGCTCACTTAAGGCGGCAAATTGTTGATTGTGCACATCAACGATGCTTTGTAGCTGGGCTAACCAATGGGTTTTACTGGCTGCTGGTTTTTGGTTGTGGGCTTGCTCACCTAAATGCAGAGTTAAGGCCACGCGCTCACCCAATTGTTGAGCATTCCAACCTAAACAGGCCGCCAGCTCACTCGCGAATACCGACTTGAGTTTGTCACCGCTGCCAAAATACATTGAGTGTGATAAATCTAGAAAGATAAACACTGGATGCTCGCGGTCTTCTCGAAACAACTTGGTATGAGTTTTACCGGTACGCGCCGTTACTCGCCAGTCGATGCAACGAATGTCATCTCCTGGTTGATAATGACGCACTTCGTCAAACTCCATGCCTCGTCCTCGAACTTTGCTTAAGCGATTTCCATGACGGCTACTACTCACTTGGCGCCAGGGAGGCATGTTTAAATGAATAGCACGCGCTTCAATCAACTGTTCAATCTGTAAACTTACCGGCGATTGGCGACTAATGGTATCCATTAGGCAAAGGCCACCAATTCAAGTAAACGTTGGATAACCGCATCGGCTTGAATCCCTTTGGCTTGCGCTTGGTAGCTAAGCAATAAGCGATGGCGCAATACCGGATAAGCCAATTGTTGGATATCTTCTGGGCTTACAAAGTCTCGACCATCAAGCCAAGCTTTGGCGCGAGCGGCGCGGGCTAATGAAATGCTGGCACGTGGGCTTGCACCAAACTCTAACCACTGACTAAATTCGTCGGTGTAGCGCTCTGGTTGTCGAGTAGCCACCACTAAATCAACAATGTATTGGTTAAGCTGAGGTGCGATGTGAACTTCCATAATCGCTCTGCGTAGAGCAAATAGCTTTTGTTGAGTGAGCGGTTCTGGCTGACGTAAGTGCACTTGCTTGGCTTCACGTTCAGTAAGTTGCAGAATTTTGAGTTCGTTTTCTGCATCAGGGTAGTTCAAACACAGCTTAAACATAAAGCGGTCTAGTTGCGCTTCTGGAAGTGGGTAAGTACCTTCTTGCTCTATCGGGTTTTGAGTAGCCATTACCATAAACAGTTTGGGCAGTTTATAGCTGTTGCTACCTACCGTGATTTGCTGCTCGGCCATGGCTTCAAGTAAAGCCGATTGCACTTTAGCAGGGGCACGGTTAATTTCGTCCGCCAATACTAAGTTGTGAAAAATAGGCCCTTTCTGAAAGCTAAAGCTGGCAGTCTCTGGGTGAAACACATCGGTACCGGTTAAATCTGCAGGTAATAAGTCTGGGGTGAACTGGACTCGATGAAAATCACCTTCTATACATTCCGATAGTGCTTTTACCGCTCGGGTCTTAGCAAGGCCTGGAGGACCCTCTACTAATATGTGCCCGTCGGCTAATAAAGCGATAAGTAATTGATTAATAAATTCAGTTTGGCCAACTATGCTTTGGTTAAGGTAATCTCTAATGGCCGATAGTGTGTTGTTACTCATTTGATCCTCTGAATTGTTCATCGCATGCGGATGATAAAACACTCTTCAGTTAGGCTCAAAAAATTTCCTTTAAATTTGACGGCTTACTACTAGTTTTAATCGCTTGTTTGAATTATGTGAAGAAATGGTTAATATAAAGCTTATGAGGTCTGACCTCTTAACTCGTTAAGGATAAATTGAATGCACCAACAACAATCTTTACAAACGGCGAATGGCGCACGCATAGCAGTAGTTGCGGGTTTGCGTACTCCATTTGCGCGTCAAGCCACAGCCTATCATGATGTACCAGCCGTAGATCTTGGGAAAATGGTGGTTAATGAATTAATTAAGCGTGTAGATCTAGACGTGAAAGAGATTCAACAACTGGTATTTGGTCAAGTGGTACAAATGCCTGCAGCGCCAAACATTGCCCGTGAAATTGTTTTGGGTACTCCATTAGATGTGTCTACTGATGCATATAGTGTTTCTAGGGCTTGTGCTACTAGTTTTCAAGCAACGGTTAACGTGGTTGAGTCCATTATGGCTGGCACAATTGATTGTGGTATTGCTGGTGGTGCAGATTCATCTTCAGTGTTACCTATTGGAGTGAGCAAAAAGCTAGCTCGCAGTTTACTTGAGCTGTCTAAAGCCCGCAGTGCAGGGCAGCGTTGGAACATTATTAAAAAGCTAAGAATTAAAGACTTAGCGCCAGTTCCTCCTGCAGTTGCTGAGTACTCAACCGGTATTTCCATGGGACAAACCGCTGAGCAAATGGCCAAAACGCATGGCATTAAACGCGCCGACCAAGACAAGTTAGCTGCACGTTCACACCGCTTAGCGCATCAGGCTTGGGAAGAAGGTAAGTTGGACGACGAAGTAATGACCGCTTACCCAGAGCCTTTTAAAACCTCTATCAGCCGTGACAATAATGTGCGCGGTGACTCAAGTGAAGAGAAACTGGCCAAACTAAAACCCGTATTCGACCGCAAGCATGGTTCGGTAACTGCCGCTAACGCTACACCGCTTACCGATGGTGCCGCAGCGGTGTTACTTATGCGAGAAGACAAAGCCAAAGAGCAAGGTTTACCTATTCTAGGTTACATAAAGAGTTATGCCTTTGCTGGCATCGATGTATGGGAAGACATGTTAATGGGGCCTTCTTATGCAACCCCAATTGCTTTAGACCGCGCAGGTATTGGTTTGCAAGATTTAGACTTAATTGAAATGCACGAAGCCTTTGCAGCTCAAACCCTAGCTAACGTTAAAATGTTTGCCAGTGACGAATTTGCTAAGTCTATTGGCCGAGATAAAGCCTTGGGCGAAATTGACATGGAGAAGTTTAACGTAATGGGTAGCTCAATTGCTTATGGTCACCCGTTTGCCGCTACTGGTGCGCGAATGATTACGCAAATGCTTAACGAGCTTCGTCGTCGCGGTGGTGGTTTAGGTTTAACCACTGCCTGTGCGGCAGGTGGTTTGGGCGCGGCAATGGTTTTGGAGGTTGAATAATGGAACAGCAAACTTTCACCTTAACGATTGAACAGAATATTGCGCTGCTAAAAATTGATGTACATGGTGAAACCATGAACACCTTAAAAGCCGAATTTGGCCCCGAGCTGGATGCCATATTGGATGACTTAGCTTCTCAGTCTCAACTTACTGGTATGGTGGTTTACAGCGGAAAGGCTGATTCGTTTATTGCTGGCGCTGATATTGGTATGTTGGACAGCTGTGATACAGCCGCCGATGCGCAAAAGCTCTCACAAGACGGACACAAAGTTTTCGCCCGCTTAGCTAAGCTACCGTTTCCGGTTATCGCTGCTATTCATGGCCCATGCTTAGGCGGTGGCTTAGAAGTTGCTTTAGCCTGTGATTATCGAGTATGTAGTAACGATGATAAAACCAGCCTAGGCTTGCCCGAAGTGCAGCTTGGTCTGTTACCCGGTGGCGGTGGTACTCAACGCTTACCAAAGCTGGTTGGTATTCAACAAGCTTTAGAGATGATGCTTACTGGCAAACAGTTACGCCCCAAGCAAGCCCTAAAAAGTGGCTTAGTGGATGAAATGGTACCAAACAGCGTACTGCTAGATGTTGCCAAGAAGTATGCAGGCAAAGCTAAACGTAAACCAAAACCTAAACTAAGTACCATTTCAAAGTTATTGGAAGGTAACCCGGTTGGTCGCAATGTGTTGTTTTCTCAGGTAACCAAGCAAACCATGAGCAAAACGCGTGGCAATTACCCAGCGCCTAACGAGATCATTGCCTGTGTTAAAGCAGGGATTGAGAAAAACACCGAGGCCGCATATCAAGAAGAAGCCAAGCGTTTTGCCAACTTAGTGAAAAGCCCTGAGTCAGCTGCCTTGCGCGGCTTGTTTTTTGCGTCGAATGAACTGAAAAAAGAAAGCTTGTTTGAAGGCGTGTCGCCACAAAAAATTAATCAAGTTGCTGTTTTAGGTGGTGGTTTAATGGGAGCGGGCATTGCTTTTGTGTCGGCGACCAAAGCTAAAGCACAAGTTCGTATTAAAGATATTAGCGAAAAGGGTGTGTTAGGCGGCCTAAATTACGCCTATAAGTTGTTAGATAAAAAGCGTAAACGCCGGTTTATCACTAATGCCCAGTTGCAGCAGCAAATGAACAACATTACCGGCGGAACAGATTTTGTTGGCATGCAAAATAGCCAAATTGTGGTGGAAGCAGTATTTGAAGATTTAGCGCTTAAGCAACAAATGGTGGCTGATATTGAAGCCAATTGTAATCATAAAACGATTTTTGCCAGCAATACCTCTTCATTGCCTATTGGGCAAATAGCGGCTAAAGCTGAGCGCCCAGAGCAAGTGATTGGTCTGCATTACTTTAGTCCAGTAGAAAAAATGCCTTTGGCTGAAATTATTCCGCATGCTGGCACTAATGAGCAAACCATTGCCGATACAGTAGAGTTTGCTCGTAAGCAAGGTAAAACTGCAATTGTAGTGAAAGATGGCGCAGGCTTTTACGTAAACCGTATTCTTGCGCCTTACATGAATGAAGCCGCCATGTTGTTGCTAGAAGGGCAGAGCATTGAACATTTAGATAAAACGCTACTAGATTACGGCTTCCCGGTTGGCCCAATGACCTTGCTTGACGAAGTAGGCATCGATGTAGGTTCTAAAATTGCTCCGATTCTCGAAGCTGAGCTAGGTGAGCGTTTTAAAGCGCCAGATGCATTTGCCAAACTTATCGATGATAAGCGCTTAGGTAAGAAAAACGGTCGAGGTTTCTATCTCTACGGCAAAGGTAAAAAAGCCAAAGCTAAGCAAGTTGATGAAAAGGTGTACTCAGTACTGGGTGTTAAACCTAAAACCTCACTCGATGCTGCTACCCTGTCTAAGCGTTGTGTTTATATGATGCTTAATGAAGCAGCGCGCTGTTTAGATGAAGGTGTTATACGCAGTGCTCGAGATGGTGATTTAGGCGCTATTTTCGGTATTGGCTTCCCACCTTTCTTAGGTGGTCCATTCCGCGCTATGGATAGCATTGGTATTGCTAACTTGGTGAAAGAACTACAAGCGATGGAATCAAGCTACGGTGAGCGTTTTAAACCTTGCGAAGCCTTGATTGCAATGGCTGATAAAGGTCAAAGCTATTACGCTTAAATTGTAAAGTAAGCATAACAAAAGCCAAGGTGAATAATTCGCCTTGGCTTTAGTGTAATTAAGACATTTCTGTTAACATCTTCACCCTGTCTGTATTAGAGCGAGTAGTATGTTTTTCGTTTTGTTGTTGTCAGTCTGTTTTGGGCTATTTTTCTACGTAGAAGCTATTAAGTTTTCTTTGCCGCGATGGCGTTGGACATTGGTGGGCTTATTGTTTGGGCCACTGTGTATGCCACTGCTCTGGACGCATCAAAAGCTTAACGTAAAGCGCAGCCAAGGTTTTAACGATAGCCGAATGAAGGCTTAATTCAGCCTTCACTGTTTTTAGTTTCTTATCTCTTCTAGTTATAACAATAAATTGCTGAATCACTCTGAAACTCACTACGGCTTTTAACTACTCGCACTGTCTCTAAATGGTGGGTATTTAAAGGCTCTGCTTGCTGCTCACTTGCTCCATGGTTGTATACGATAACCCGGTCTCGCTGCTTGCTTTTTAAGCTCATCATAAATCGGACGAGGTCCACCCGCTCAAGCCGTTCAATGCATTCCGCTGCACGCTGGCGCTGATTGAAGGTCAAATCTTTGTTGCCGATGCTTACCCAAAAACGCTGAGCACGGGTTCGCATATTGCTTTCGCGCTCTAGTATTTGGGCTATTAGCCCTTGTTTACTTTGTTGCCATTGCGCGTCACTTAGCTCAAACATCAGCACCGGGAACTCATCCAAAAAGTCGTTAATGGCATCGAGCAGTGTTTGCGGTTGCCCATGTGGTGATTGCACATAGAAAATAATGCCGGGGTGGCGATTAAGCGGCAAGTTGCCCGTTCCCACAATGTAACCTAGCTGCTGCTTGGTGCGTAACTCATTGAAGAAGGTTGAGGTCATAATGTGGTTACTTAGGGTAAACAAGGCAATGCTCTCAGGGCTTAAGTCTCGGCTTTGGTAATAAATCATTAGCGCCGAGTCATTTTGCTGACAATTAATTTCGTATAACAAGCTTCCCTGATCTTTAATGCTAATAAGCTTTCTTGGTGTTTCCTTTGAAGGGCTGGTATCTGGAGATATTTCTTGCTGAATAAACTCACCCAGCTCTTCAATTGTTGGTTCCGACCAATTGCCGTAAGCCAACATTTCTATATGAATGTTTTGATATAGCTTGGCCACAAAGTCGGGCAGCTCTTCTAATTGAACGTCTTCTAGCTCTTCGAGTAAGGCGCTAGGCGGCGGGTTGTTCGGTTGCAACAACGAGGTTAGCTCGCTAAACAGTTGTGAAATAGGTTTAACTTGCATCTGGTTTTGCCAGTGTTTTGCTAACTGCTGCTTAATTATGCCAAAGCGCTTACGCTCAAAATGACCAAATAAGCGGTTATTCATGATCATCTTGAGTAGCAAGATTTGTTTGTCACTAAATCCAGACAGGTGCAAGGTGTAGCCACCTTGATGGGCATAAAGCTGGTAAGACATGCCCGCAATCTCGGCTTGGTAAGTCATCTCGCTGAGATGATCTAGCATCAACTCTACCATTAAGCGCGTGCAAACAATGTTGCGCACTGAAGCTACCGCATGTTTTGAATCTACAGACACATACAAATGCCCTTTAGGAACTCTAAATTCTGGTTCATTGCTAAACCATAAGCGAAAGCCTGGTTTATCAAACAGCAATCTAGGTTCAGCTTCTTGTTCTTGTGGCTCAACCAACGGCGATTGGTTAAAAGACAAAAATGGATTGCTGGCCGGTAGTTGCAAACTTTCTAACTCACCTGGTGATTGCCAGCGTTTGATACGCTCAGGTTCAATGTGTTTTACCGAATAGGGGGTGTGGTACCACTTAGCTATTTTATCTCCCTTAACATTGGGTGATACCAAAGTAATACGCATTCTCTCTGGGACAATTTGTTTTAAGCATTGCGAGATAAGAGCTTGGTCGTAGTTCTCCATGGCGTAATCGCCATAGATAACATCGTCTGCGGGATAATGCTGTAAGTTAATGGCTAAGTGAGAGACTAAGTCGATAGCCCGTGATTTTTCCTGATAAAGGAAGGCTCGTTCAAATACTTGCTGTTTTTCGCTGTAGCGCCAAGCTTGTAAACCATGTTGGCGAATCATTTCCAAGTAACTGAAGCTCGCGTCGATGATTGAGTCAATACAGTTTAAACCTTCATCGGTTAAGGAGTAGCTAATGCAAAAATCCTTAAAATTGCTGCCACTGACTCCGCCACCCGCAGCCATAGAGTTAATTAAACCAGCATGGCGCAATAGAGCCACTAGGCTACCGGGCCCTTCATAGCCTAAAATATGCGCAATATAAGTGAGAGGCTTTTGTCGATAAAGTGAATCCATGTCGCCAAAGCCAAAAGATAAAGTGAGCTTTTTCAGATCTTTAACCGGCTGAATATGGGTTTCTAATGCCAGGTTCTCAGGTAAATAAAAGGGGGCTATTTTTGGCTTATTTACAGCAACTTTTGGAACAGCGGAAAAGAGTTGCCGCACGTGGGCTTCATTTTGGTCAAGCTCGTGGGGGCTAAGCACTGCTAGCGACATTAAATCGGCCGAGTAGTGCTGTTGATAAAAGGCGATTAGGTCGTCTCTAATCGATGTTTCACCATCACTTAGGGTATCTAAGCTACCTACAGAAAACTGACTAAAGGGATGATCGGGATTTACCGTTTCTTTATGCACTTGGTAAATGCGGCGTACATCGTCTTTTATTTTTAGTTGGTACTCAGAGTTAACCGCTTGTCGTTCACGCTCAACCAGCTCTGGGTTAAAACACGGGCAGATGAAAAACTGGCTAAAACGGTCAAGCGCTTCGTCAAACCAGTCGTTATCAATATCGAAATAGTAATTGGTGTGTTCGGTGCCTGTCCACGCGTTATTGCTACCGCCATGGCGGTTTATAAAACTTTGGTATTCACCTGCTTTAGGATAAGAATCTGTTCCCAAAAAAAGCATATGTTCTAAAAAGTGAGCCAAACCTTCACGATTCTTGGGATCGTTAAAATGGCCAATATTCACCGCGAGAGAAGCAGCAGACTTTTGCGCTGTTTCATCTTGTACTAACAAGACCTTAAGACCATTGTCTAAAGTTATGTAACGATATTGTTTTGGATCGTTAGGGCTAGTGCGCAAGGCAACATTCCTTGTTTATGGCGATAGTATGATTATCAGTCGCTTAACTTGGTCTTGCAAACTCTGATGGATGTTTTGTGGCATATCAATTAAATTAGCAGCCAAAATTAGTAAGCTTAGACGTTTAACACGTCTCAATTAATTAAGAAGAGCCCTTTTATGCAAGTATTTATCATGCGTCATGGTGAAGCCGAAATGTTCGCTGCTAGCGATAGTGAGCGAGCACTAAACCAATCTGGCTTAAATGAAGTAGGTAAAATGGGGGCGTATTTAGCGGATAAACTAGCACAATTAGATTATGTATTAGTGAGCCCATATTTGCGTGCCCAGCAAACATGGCAGCGCTTGGCTAAAAGCTTACCGGAAGCGGTTAAAGTGATCGAATTAAACGAGCTAACGCCTTCTGGCGATGAAGTAGCCGTGGTGAGCTTAATTAACGAACTTGCTTTAGAGCAACCTCAAGGTAATTTGCTAGTGGTATCTCATTTGCCGTTAGTGGGCTTTATTGTTGAAGGCCTAGTGGCTGAAGCTGGTGCTCCGTTATTTAGTACTGCGGCTGTTGCTGAGTTGCAAGTAGGGCAAGAAAACAGCTTTATCTCACTGCAACACCCGATAAGCTTGTAGTAAAACAAACTTATCAACCGGTTAGCTGTTTCCTGTTGGTGTATTGCTCTAAATCTCAAAGGTTCCCAGTTTTTTGTGCTTTTGAGATCTTCTTCGCGGAACAGTGAATTGCTGCCGATTTCCTTAGAATTCGCCAATATCTCCTAGTAGTATTCGTTTTGTCAAAACAGCAGTGGACATAATGAATGAAAATATTTTCCCGTTATTCTCCAGTTAAAATTGCCCGTTACGTTAAAGCGTTTTTTAAAGGACGCTTGTATATTCAAGGACGAGGGGCATACGAGTTTAAAAATGGTAAATTAGAAACTTTGGCAAATCACAAAACCACTAAACACCGGCAAACAGTGGCAGAAGTGAACCAACACATCGACGAATTTAAGAATAAAGCCGCTTAACAATAGGCTTTGTTTAGAAAGTAGAAACCACTCTTCGGAGTGGTTTTTTAGTTTGGAGAACTAATTAACACTAACAACGCACTAGAGCCGCCGTGTATTTTGGGAGCCTGATGAAAGGCGAGTACTTCCGGATGTTGCGCTAACCATTGCGGTACTTTAGTTTTGAGGATTTGTTGACCATGGCCATGCATTATAGAAGCAACGTGGTAGTGCTGTTGCTTGCACTCAATGATTAACGCGGCAATTTCTTGTTTTGCTTGGAGCTGAGTAAGGCCGTGTAAGTCGAGCAAAATCTCAGGGGAATAATCTCCACGACGGAGCTTTTTTAGCTCATAGGGATCGCATTCATCACTTTGCCACCGCATTGGCCCTTCGTCTGGTAGCAAAGGGTGATACTCATCAGAAAAGAAGAATTGGCTATTATTTAAGGCCGCATGTTGCTGTTTTTCCCTTTGTTGGCTTTTTTGCTTGATTCGAGTGGGCTCAAGACTTATTTTATCTTGTTTTATCTGGCGAACGCCTTTGAGCGCTTCTTTGAAAGCAGCGAAATCTTCGTCAGTTGGTTTTTTCATCTTTTATTATCAGTTGTGCCTGAAGCCATATAGTGGGTGATTGTACTTAATCTGGAGGCCAAATTGGAAAAGATATTTATCGAAGAAGCAATCGATGAGTTACATACTATTCAAGATATGATCCGCTGGGCGGTGAGTCGATTTAATGCTTCTGGCGTTTTCTATGGTCATGGAACTGACAACGCTTGGGACGAAGCTGTACAACTTATTTTGCCTAGTCTTCATTTACCATTGGACGTTGATCCAGAGGTAAGGCATGCGCGTTTAACTCGTCAAGAACGTAGTTTATTGGTTGAGCTGGTGGTTAAGCGTGTTCAAGAGCGCCTGCCTGTGGCTTACTTAACCAATAAAGCATGGTTTGCTGGTTTAGAATTTTACGTGGACGAAAGAGTGCTTGTGCCTCGTTCTCCTTTTGCTGAACTTATTGAAACCCAATTCTCGCCGTGGTTGGTAGAAGAGCCTAAGCGGATACTAGATTTATGCACGGGCAGCGCTTGTATAGCTATTGGTTGTGCTTATGCTTTCCCCGAAGCAGAAGTAGATGCGGTTGATATTTCGGAAGACGCCCTAGCAGTAGCCGAGATTAATATTCAAGGGCATGGCTTAGAGCAACAAGTTACGCCTATTTTGTCTGATGGCTTAAATGAGCTGAAAGGACATACTTATGATCTAATTGTCAGCAATCCACCCTATGTTGATGCTGAAGACATGAGTAACTTGCCAGATGAGTTTATGCATGAGCCTGAGTTAGGCTTGGCATCGGGTTTTGATGGTTTAGAGTTAACTAAAAAGATTTTGGCTGATGCCGCAGATCACTTAACTCCAAATGGTTTGTTAATTGTAGAAATTGGCAATAGCCAAGTGCATATGCAGCAACAGTTTCCCGATGTTCCGTTTACATGGATAGAGTTCACCAACGGCGGGCACGGAGTATTTATTATTAGCCGCGAGCAATTGCTTGCTTGCCGCTCGCAATTTGAACAGTAAGGATAGAATTAATGGCAGGAAACAGCATTGGCCAGCTCTTTCGCGTAACAACCTTTGGTGAAAGCCACGGTGTTGCACTGGGTTGTATTATTGATGGGTGTCCACCGGGACTAGAAATTAACGAAGCAATGATTCAAAAAGATTTGGATCGTCGTAGACCGGGTACATCACGCTATACCACCCAACGTCGTGAACCTGACCAAGTTAAAATTCTTGCAGGTGTATTTGAAGGAAAGACTACCGGTACCTCGATTGGCTTAATGATTGAGAACACCGATCAGCGTTCAAAAGACTACTCTAATATTAAAGATATGTTCCGCCCAGGCCATGCAGACTACACCTATCATCAAAAGTACGGTACCCGAGATTACCGTGGTGGTGGTCGCTCCTCTGCGCGTGAAACCGCTATGCGGGTAGCGGCGGGTGTAATCGCTAAAGAATATTTGAAGCAACATCACGGTGTAGAGATCCACGGTTACTTAAGTGAACTCGGGCCAGTAAAAGCTGAGAATATCGACTTTTCTCAAATTGAGCAGAACCCGTTTTTCTTTCCAGACGAAAGCAAGTTGGAAGAGCTTGATGAGTTTATGCGAGCGCTGAAAAAAGAAGGTGATTCAATTGGCGCGCGTTTAAGTATTGTTGCTAAGCAAGTTCCAGTTGGCTTAGGTGAGCCAGTATTTGATCGTTTAGATGCTGATATTGCGCATGCATTAATGGGCATTAACGCAGTTAAAGCGGTAGAAATTGGTGATGGTTTTGCGGTAGTTAACCAACGTGGTAGTGAGCATCGCGATGAAATGACGCCTGAAGGCTTTAGTTCTAACCATGCCGGTGGTGTGTTGGGGGGCATTTCGTCAGGTCAAGATGTGGTTGCACATATTGCCTTAAAACCCACTTCAAGTATTACCGTACCCGGGCAAACTATTGATAAATATGGCAAGCCGGTAGAAGTTGTGACCAAAGGGCGCCACGACCCATGTGTTGGTATTCGCGCAGTACCGATTGCTGAAGCAATGTTAGCAATTGTGTTAATGGATCATTGTTTACGCCAGCGCGGCCAAAACGGCGCTGTAGCGACAGAAACGCCGATCCTGCGTTAGGCATATAGCCATTAACAGTAAGCCCTTAAATGTTGCATTTAGGGGCTTTTTTATAGCATAGCGGGAACTAGAGAATAGCGATGCTGGATGACGTAAAGCAGCTTATTTTGCTGTTTAATGAAACCTTTGATGATTTAAATACTGAGCTAGTTGCCGGAGAAGATGAGCCGATTTATCTACCAGCAGGTGAAGGCAGGGTTAAGCACCAAATAGTGTTTGCTCATGGTTTTTATGCCAGTGCCTTACACGAGATTGCTCATTGGTGCATTGCCGGTGAGCAGCGCCGACAGTTAGAAGATTATGGATATTGGTATAAGGCCGATGGGCGAAACCAACAGCAGCAATTGGATTTTGAAAAAGTGGAATATAAGCCACAAGCCGTGGAGTGTGGTCTAGCGCGTGCTGCAGGACGTACTTTTCAAGTGAGTGTTGATAATTTATCTGGCTTTCAAAGTGACCGCCACGCATTTGCTGCTGCGGTTGAGGAACAGTATCAGCTATATTTGCAGCAAGGCTTCCCGGCAAGGGCTCAAAAATTCATTACTGTGTTAAACAAGGCAAACCAAGCATTGGTTGAGGTTGCAAATGATTAAATTGGGTTTGATTGTAAATCCCATTGCTGGTGTTGGGGGTAGCGTAGCGCTAAAAGGCTCTGATGGGGTGAGTGAACAGGCACTTGCTAAGGGTGCAACAAAAAAAGCCAACTTGCGCGCTGAGCAAGCTTTGCAGGCGCTAAGCCAAGTTCAACAAGCGTTTATTGTTTACACCGCGTCTGGCGAAATGGGTGAAGACTTGTGTCAAAAGCTATCGTTGCCTCATGAAGTGATTTATCAAGCTAATCAACCCTCAGATGCGCTTGATACTCAACAAGCCTCGCAGCAGCTGGCTAAGCTTGGTGTAGAGCTACTCATTTTTGCGGGCGGAGATGGTACCGCTCGAGACGTGCTTAGTGCTGTGGGCGAGGGAACTAAGTGTTTAGGTATTCCTGCTGGTTGTAAGATTCATTCTGGCGTTTATGGCGTTACGCCCGCTGCTAGTGGCATTGTTATTGAGAAGCTAGTTAAAGGCGAAATGCTAAGCCTTAAAAGCGCCGATGTAATGGATATTGATGAACAAGCTTTTCGCCAAGGAAGAGTGCGTGCTAAGTGTTTTGGCGAGATGCTCGTGCCTGATGAATTGCGTTATGTTCAGTCGGTTAAGCAAGGTGGTATTGAATCTGAAGAGCTAGTTTTGCAGGATATTGCCGCCGAAGTGATAGAGTTGTTAGAAGATGAGCAGTTTATCGCAGGATCAGGCTCCACTGTAGCCGCTATTATGCAGGAGTTATCACTGCCTAATACTCTTCTAGGAGTAGATTTGGTTAAAGATCACCAAATCGTCCAAGAGGATTTGACCGAAGCTGAGCTGATTAATAGAATAAGCGACGTACAAACTAAGCTATTGATTACACCCATTGGTGGTCAGGGACATTTATTTGGCCGTGGCAATCAACAACTAAGCCCAGCGGTTATTCGCAAGCTTGGCCGGGAAAACATTGTAGTTGTAGCAACAAAAACTAAACTTAAATCTTTGCATGGACGCCCGTTGATTGTTGATACTGGCGATACAGAACTAGATAAGAATTTATCTGGAAGCATCAAGGTAATTACTGGTTACCGAGATTATATTATGTATCGAGTATCGAACCCTGAAAATGAGGTTACCGATGCTCAAGAATTATGTCACCCTGCTGCAGACTTACCTGAACAGCCACGACACTAATCTAAATGCTCCACCAAAAAATGTTATTCAATACCTAAGTGATCATCTTGGGGTTGTTGCAACACTAACTGAATTAAGCGGTCGCCCAATGGTGCATTGCTTAAAATCACAAATGCATATTGCCTTGTTGGATGCTCACTTTGACGGTGAAACAGACGAAACTATGCAATCGCAGGTAGAGGCTTTATGGCGCGATGCTATTTCGTTTGCTGATAGTCAACAGCAAGTTGTTTCTGCTGTAGCCTAAGTGATTAAGTAAAGAATCAAAAAAGCAAAGCTTCGGCTTTGCTTTTTTAGTTTGTTTTCCTGAGTATTAATCAGGTGCTTTATGAGCAAACAGACTGGTTTGGTTTCGACCGTTGTGTTTACTTTGATACAAGGCTTGGTCGGTATTCGCTAACCAGTCTTTAGCACTGGCAGTTTGATCATCTAGCTCTGCCACTCCCAAGCTCACAGTAAATGGAATTTCCACCCCATCTACTACTGGTTTTAAGGCCTCAATAGCGGTTCGTAAACGTTCACAAAATATTTTGGCATGCTCCGAATCGGTATCGGTTAAAATAACGCCAAATTCTTCGCCGCCATAACGCCCTGCAATATCAGTTTTACGCATAACCTTGCGTAAGGTATCACCCACTAAAGTAATGATTTTATCGCCAGCCGGATGACCGTAGGTATCATTCACTTGTTTAAAGTGGTCAATATCAAACATCACTAGAGAGCTAGGCGCGGTGTTTCGTACAAAGCGATTAAACTCTTGTTCTAATCTGTCTTGCCAGTATCCTCGGTTGTATAACTGAGTGAGTTTGTCGGTACGGCTTAGTATTTTTAGCTCTTCATTGACCTTTTGCGCTTCAAGTTTATTCACTGCGTTATCGGTAACATCATAAATAATTAAACTAATATGGGTAACGATACCGGTTAATGACGTAAGCGGAATGATGGTGATGTTTTGGTACATAAAATCTACCGTACCGGTGATTGGGCGATAGTTTTTAAAGGGGAATACGTGCGGCCGCTGTTCCCAAGTGGTAAATGCACGGTTCTTTAGAAAAAACACCGAATCAATTTTGTGGCGCAGCCAATCTTCTGGAAGCTGCGGAAATAGCGAGAACAGCTTTTTACCTTGGGCTTGGTCGGGACGCAAGCCACTGTGAGTTTCCATGAAGTTGTTCCACACTTGTACTTGGTAGTCTTTATCGAGCACCACTAGTCCGACATCGATAGTTTGTATCATGTCCAGCATCCAGTGGAACTCGTTCATTTCATTTTGATGTTGGCTCATTGGTGCTCAAATAAGTAAGAAATTTTGTTATTTAGAGTTGGCAGTGAATCTTCAGTAATCAGCAATAATAAGTCACATTGAATGTTGTGCTTTTCAATAGTGTAGTTGATTTCAATTGCCAAAGTTTTTTGCCAGCGTTGGGTATTACTGTTTATTAAGTCGCCGATATTACAATGTTGTCCCAATACCACGGGGTGGCCTTGTGAAAAGCCAACATCTAGTTGGTCGGATACTCCCTTCAGGCAAGCACCGATAAGAATGTTGGCAATGTCCATTAGCACTTCTAGTTGCCCATTGTCATCTAATTCGCCTTGATAATTCATAAGCTTAGACATATCAGCGAAACTAGAATCGTGGAACAAAAGCAGCGCTTCTCCGGCGATACCAGAGCCAATAAAGCCTTGGCAAACCGCCGACATTGCTTCGTTTTCTTCAACCGAAGTCAGCGCCATATGCAATTCACTGGTTTCAAGAATATTAACGTTAGGGATAGGTAAAACGATAAATGCATCGAGTAAGCGCGCTAGTAAGTCGGCAGCTCGTCCCATCGCTACGTTGGCAATCTCTTGGTAGTGGTCCCTAAAATCGACAATTTTCGGTGAAAGTGTATCGTTGACCGGTGCCGGCATTTTATCTAAAGCGGCTAAGTCGTTTTCAAGTTCAAGCAGTTGCTGCGATTCAACAATGCCGTAGGCAACCAAGATTTCACCAATTTTAGCTTTGTTCGTAGGCTTTTTAATGAAGTCGAGGGCACCAAGTTGTTTAACTCGGGTATAGGCTTCGGGTTGAACATCGCCAGACACCACAATAATCAGTGCCGGTAAATCGTTCTTCTGCACTTCTTCTAGTACTTCATATCCGTCCATTACTGGCATGTTGAGATCGAGGAAAACCACGTCTCCTTTACCTTGACGGATCAAGTCAACCCCTTCTTGGCCATGTTTGGCGAAGCTTATCTCTACATCCCAGCCAGGTGGAAGGCTGCGGGCCATTTGCTTTCTTGCGAGGTTGGAGTCATCGCATATGAGAATTGGTAACGACATAATTTACTATTAACTCTCCTTGTATGCTGACAGTATGAAGCTAAATGCCAACCTTGCTAAGTCTCAATTGATAAAAAACAGAGATTTGTATGCCGCGCTTTGAGGTGATTCACAAAAACTGTTCTGTAGTTCGGTGTAAAGATAAGTTTAGTCGAGAAGTTATTGATTATTAGTTAAAGTTTCAAACTTGTGCTGACTGTCTGTTATGCTGCAGGGTCAAAATATAAAAATAAATCTATTAATTAGCTTTAAAGCTAGTAAACGGAAGTGGACTTTTAGAGGAACTAAAGTGAAACCAGCAAGATGGATCAGGCAAGGAGTAGTGGCCGTTTGTATACTGTTTTCTGTATGCGCACAGTCTGCCTCGGTGCAAAGTAGTATAGAGTATTATGATGTTAGCGCTCATGATTTAAACCAATTACGTAATCAGCTGAAAGCGCAAGGTCCCCAAAAACAAGGAAATCGTTACAGTATTGCTGCGCAATATCGAATGAATTGGACACCTAAGGTGCAAATTCGTAACGACCGTTGCGAGGCCCTCCAACCGGAGTTACAGCTAAGTGCTGATTTAGTGATGCCTCGTTGGATAAGCCAAAGTAATGCAGATTTCGCAGCCCAACAATCTTGGATTGGCTATATTGCAGCTGCTCAGCAGTACCACCAAAAAATCACCCGTTTAATAGAACAAAGTGTTGACCGCTTTATTCAGCAAACTCAAGGCTTAAGTGCAACTGAGTGCGACAAACTAGAAGCACTAATTAATGCCAAAGGCAGAGCGGCTTTAGCTAGCGCACAACAAAAGGTTCGTACGTATCAGCGTCAAACACGCCATGGCGAGTCTTTAGGTTTAACAATACCTTAAGTTATCAGCAATTTGGGCCAAGACTATTTTGTTAGCTTGGCCAATTAGAACGTTGATTCAACACGCAGATCTATTTTTGAACTCACGATAATTTAAGGCTAAAGGGCGGTTTTTTACTAAACGTCGGTTCCAAAAACGATGTGGATGAACGCAATTTAAAGTACTTTGCTTAAGTGGTATCGGTTCGTTACACAGTTGAGCGGCTAACAACTCCGTAGCAAATGGTGCGCTGCATATTCCTCTTGAACCAAAACCAATAGCAACAAATACTCCACCATAACTTGGAGGATTCACCTCTTGCCATTGCCGTTGGTATTGCTCACTAAACAATTGCTCCAAATTTGGCAATTGGCCTATCAATGGAAAATGGTCGCGCACTGCGCAGCGGGTTGCTGCTCGGCCTGGTATATTTGCCAGCTTTAGTTGCTCATTCCACGGTTGGGGCTGACACTTTCTAATTGCCTTTAAGTTGCTCTCTGCTTCGTTGGCTTTTAGCTCAAGGCTTAAATCATTGCGAATGTAACTGGCACCAATGCAATGTTGCTGTTGATTGGCAGGTGTTAAGTAACCTTCGTAACACAATACTTTACTGAGCTTACTTAGTTGAGGCGTTGTTTCGATATGGCTGACTTGCCCACGCACAGGGGTGATGGGAAGCTGCTCCGCTTGGGGCAAATTCAATAGATGGTGAGACTGACAGAAAACTATATTGTTATGTTGTTTTACCTGTGAGCCAAAATGTAGTCTACAGTCTTGGTTCTCTAGTTCAAACTCGCTTAACTCATGCTCGTAGTGCACACTTAACAGACCAGATTGCTCCGCTGCTTTTAGAATGGTTTGCACACATTGTTTTGCATTCACCCAGCCTGCGTGAGGGTAAAACAAAGCTTCATCATCTAAACTCACGCCAGCCAGCTCGCTAGCGGTAGCCTTATCTACCGGGTAAACCAAGTTTTTAGGGTAGCCAGCTTGAGCAATATTGAGATTCTTTGCTTGAGACTTTTCGTTATATGCCAATTGCAATAGGCCGCAGTAATCGTGTTCAACTTCTAACTGCTGTTGTGCCAATTCCGCCAACACTTGATGATGATAATTAAAGGCATGCTGAAAAAACTCACTAACGTGAGGTTGGTTAGGGCTAAGTAAAGGATACACTGCGCCTTGTCGGTTGCCGGAGGCCTCTAAAGCAGCAGCGCTGTTTTTTTCATATAAACTAACGTTTATTCCACGTTTAACTAAAGCATAGGCGAGGCTAACACCAGCAATGCCCGCGCCAATAATTGCGATGTCTTCTCCCGCTCTAATCCCATTGCGGCTGTATAGTCGGGAGTTTAGGCTTTGAGGCGCTGTTTGCTGTTTAAAACGGCCCACTAACATGTCACGCTTTCGGCCAAAACCTTTTGCTTTTTGCGTATCAAAGCCTACTTCAATCAAACCTCTTCTCACAAAGCCTGCTGCGGTAAAGGTGGCTAAGGAAGCATCTTCAGCCGAAAGTACAGCCATGCCCTCAAATAATTTTTGTGTCCACATATCAGGATTTTTGCTGGGAGCGAAGCCATCTAAAAACCAAGAGTTAACCAAGCCTCCGCTGATGTTCGGGACTTCTGGCAGATTGTGGTGCACATCGCCGATCCAAATGTCTAAGGTAATGGGTACCGGGTGGCGAAAGGCAATTCGATGACATCCTGGCGTCATAATTTGAGGGTAGAATGCAATTAGCTGGTCACTGAACTCTTTAAGTTCAGGCCATTGTTTTAGGGCTTGGCTTAGATCGTTTAGTGATAAAGGGTGCTTTTCAAAGCTAATAAAATGTAGTCGAGTTAACGCCGTATCGGGGTTTGTTTCGAGAAATTGCTGGTAATGCTGCCATGCCGCCAAAAAGTTTAAGCCAGTGCCAAAGCCTGTCTCGGCGATAACGTAGCTAGGACTTTGATGGTTTTGCCAGCGCTCAGTGAGTTGATTTTGTTCAATAAAAACGTAACGACTTTCGGCCAAACCATTGTCTACAGAAAAATAGACATCGTCGTAATCGGTAGCCACAGGGGTACCTTCTGGATTCCAATGAATCGTGGCTGTTGTGGTGTTATTCACATTATCCGATGAAGACAAAACTTTACCTCGAGTTTTACTAGAAAATTTAAGCGTACACGTGTACTCTCATCCGACCAGATTAGGCTGCAAAATCGGTAACATAGCAGCAAATACAACCCGTGAGACCATCTGATGAAAAGAGCAGTTATCACCGGGCTAGGCATTATATCTAGTATCGGTAACAATAAAGAAGAAGTATTAGCATCCTTACAAGCAGGTAAATCGGGAATTACCCATTCACCTGAGTTTGCCGAGCAAAACTTACGTAGCCAAGTATGGGGTGATTTAAAAATTAACCCAGCTGAGCATGTTGATCGCAAAACCATGCGTTTCATGGGCGACGCTGCAGCATTTTCTTACCTTTCAATGCAACAAGCTATTGAAGATGCCAAGCTAGCTGAAGACTTAGTATCAAACGAGCGTACCGGTTTAGTTGTTGGCTCTGGCGGTGCGTCGTCTAAAAACCAAGTAGAAGCGGCTGATATTTTGCGCGCCAAAGGCGTGCGTCGTGTTGGTCCTTACATGGTACCTAGAACCATGTCGAGCACCACTTCTGCTTGCTTAGCGACACCGTTCAAAATCAAAGGCGTAAACTATTCAATTAGCAGCGCTTGTGCAACCAGTGCTCACTGTATTGGCCACGCTTTAGAGCTTATTCAATTAGGCAAGCAAGACGTTGTTTTTGCTGGTGGCGGTGAAGAGCTTCACTGGACCCTAGCCATGGAATTTGATGCTATGGGCGCATTGTCGACTAAATACAACGACAACCCAGAGCTTGCCTCACGTACTTATGATGCAGACCGAGATGGTTTTGTTATCTCTGGCGGCGGCGGCATGGTTGTGGTTGAGGAGCTTGAGCATGCGCTTGCACGTGGTGCCAAAATCTACGGTGAAGTAGTGGGTTATGGTGCAACGTCTGATGGTTACGATATGGTTGCGCCATCTGGTGAGGGCGCAGTGCGTTGTATGCGTCAAGCTATGCAAGGGCTAGAAGGTGACATTGATTACGTAAATACCCACGGTACTTCAACGCCGGTAGGCGATGTGAAAGAGTTGGGTGCAATTCAAGAAGTGTTTGGTGGCAACAGCCCATTAATTAGCGCAACTAAAGCGATGACTGGTCATGCATTAGGCGCGGCAGGGGTTCACGAAGCAATTTACTCTTTGCTGATGATGGAAAATGACTTCGTTGCACCAAGCATTAACATCAATACCTTGGATGAAAAAGCCGAAGGTTTGAACATTGTGGCTAATGAAGCCAAGAGCGCGAAGTTAAATCGCGTAATGTCTAACAGCTTTGGTTTTGGTGGTACTAACGCCACGCTTGTAATCGAACGTTTCCAAGACTAAATCAAATTTGTTTGAAAAAAGCTGCCTTTAGGCAGCTTTTTTTTTATGGAATTTATAACGCGTGGTAAGATTGCCCACCTCAAAAATTAGGTAGCCTCCAATAGCATACGCAATGAAGATAGTTGTCGACGAAAATATTCCCTTTGCTCAACAAATTTTAAGTCAACACGGTGAAGTTGTGGCTGTAGATGGCCGAACTATGCAGCCGCAGCAGTTAGTTGATGCTGACGCCTTATTAGTTCGCTCAGTGACCAAGGTAAATCAGCAGCTCCTTGCTCAAGCTAACAAATTAAAGTTTGTTGGTACCGCCACCATTGGCATCGAACATGTAGAGCAAAACTATTTAGCTGAGCGAGGCATTGCTTTTGCTAGCGCCCCAGGCTGCAATGCGATTGCTGTAGGGGAGTATGTAGCAACTGCTTTGTTAGCAGCCACTGAGTATCGCCAGCAATCACTAGCGGGAAAAACCATTGCGATTGTTGGTGCCGGAAACACCGGTTCACAAGTGGCAAAGCGTGCTGCAGCTTTAGGTATGCAAGTAATGCTTTATGATCCACCACTTGCTGAGCAAGGAGCTCTCGATAATTCGGTAAGCTTTGAGCAGGTGCTTGGTGCCAACGTTATTAGTTTACACGTACCATCTACTGCTACGGGTAAGCACCCCACATATCATCTGTTTAATCAACAGGTTCTTAGCAAACTCACACCAGAGCAGATTTTGGTTAATGCTTGTCGTGGGGAGGTCATAGATAACCAAGCCTTGCTAGAACTTGCAGCGCAAGGGCAATCACCGCTATTGGTATTGGACGTATGGGAAGGTGAACCCACTATACTTGAGCCGTTAGTGAAGCATGCCTTTATTGCCACTCCGCATATTGCTGGTTATAGCTTAGAGGGGAAAATGCGTGGCACCAGTATGGTGTACCAAGCCATGTGCCAAGCATTAAAGATTGAAGCTAACGATTTAAGTGAGCAGCTGTTACCTGAGCCTGAGTTTTCGCAGATTACCCTCAAAGGGGAGTTAAGTGATTCTCAGCTAACAAAATTGACCCAACTGGTTTACAACATTTTTGCTGACGATCGCCGTTTTCGCCAGCATGGAGCAAGCCCTTCAGGGTTTGATAAGCTCCGCAAATTTTATCCGCAACGCAGAGAGTTTTCTGCCTTGCAGGTGGTTAATCAACATAAGCAAGCAAACCTAGGTGCGCTTGGCTTTAACATTCAAGAGAACAAGTAATGCAACAGTTTCATAATGTCGCAATTATCGGTGCAGAAAGTGAGCAAAGTCAGCAGTTGCTAAGCCTACTAGAGCAACGAGAGTTTCCTGCTGCGCAGATTTTCCCTTTAAACATCGACGTAGCAGAAGAGCTCGACGAAGAAGAGCAGGAAAGTCGCTTAAAGTGGCAAGGTCAAAGCCTTGAAATTGCTGAAGCACAGTTAGTTAATTGGTCGGAAGTGAGTGTAGCTTGGTTGCTCTCTAGTGAAGAAGCAGCCGTTGATATAGCTGAACAGGCCCGCCAACTTGGTTGTGTGATTATCGACATGGTGCATGCCAACAAAGAGGCTTACTCATGGGTGCATGCCGCGGTTAACCCTGAGCAAGTGGCTGAAGGTTTGTCTGAGCGTTGGTTAAATTGCCCAAGTAGTTTAGCCGGACAACTAGCCTTGCTACTGCACATAATCCAACAAGATGTTGAGTTAGAACGAGTAGAAGTAAATGCTATGCTGAGCGCGGCGAATAAAGGTAAGCCGGGTGTTGATGAGCTAGCAGGACAAACAGCGCGTTTGCTAAACGGTTTGCCGGTTGAGCCTAAACTGTTTGCTCAACAACTTGCGTTTAACCTATTGCCAGAGCAGGGCGAGGAAGTGTTGCTGGGTGCTAACCAATTTGAGGCTGAGTTAAGTGAACAGTGTCGAGCCATGTTGCAGTCTCCTGAGCTTAGCATCAATGTAAGCGCGCAACATGTTCCGGTATTCTACGGTGATACTTTGTCACTGCATTTGTACGGAACCTATTCCTTAGATTTGCTAAGCATTAAAGAATGGTTAACGAACCACCAAGCTTTTGAACTGGTAGAAGATGAACTGGTTACGCCGGTAAGTAACATTGCAAACAGCGAATCGGTAGTTCTAAGCCGTTTACGCCAAAATCCAAATACAGAAAATGGTGTTAACTTAACTTTAATGGCCAATAACCCGCAATCAGGTGTGGTAGCGAACGCCGCTTTAATCGCAGAAACTTTAATAAAACAATATATTTAAGCGATTTATGTTTAGATAATTGTCAATGCGCCGATAACTCTAGTTGAGGAAAAGCGTAGTAAAATGCGATCTAGGCGTAAACTGTTAGTTGTTTCGCTAGATCGCTGATTGTTAGCTGGTTATATTAAAGCAATAACAAAGGATTGAAGCGATTCAGTCTCCAGGAAGAAAACAAGGAAAAACTATGGGGCGGAAGATTTCCCTCGTTGCATTGTCGGCTGTTTTATCATTTTCAACTCTCAGTACAGCCATCGCACAAGAAACGGGTACCTTTTATGTTGAGTTAGTGGGGCCAGACGAAGTTGTTGGTGAACCTGAACAACAAACATATGGGCCGGTGCGCAGCAATGACACTTTATGGGCTATTGCGAGTTTAAATCGTCCTTCCCGTTCAATCAGCGTGTATCAAATGATGTTCGCAATATTGAATAAAAACCCTCAAGCCTTTAATAACGGCAATATTAATTCCATTATCAATGGTAGCTATCTTTCGCTTCCTACGCTTGAAGAAGCGCAAGCGGTTAACCATCAAGCTGCGGTAAGAGCCTTAGCGCCGAAGAAAACCACTAAAGTGGTGGGTAATAAACCGGCAGCACAAACTACTACAACGACTACGCCAGTTGCTACGCCTAAAGCGGTTACTCCCGCTCGCCCAATGGCAGATACAGGAGCCTTAGAAAAAACCCAAAAAGATTTAGACTCCTTACGTGATCGCCTAGAAACGAGAATTGACGAGCTAGAGCAGTTAAAACGTCAAGAATTTGATGTACTAAAACAGCAAATGGATGAATCTAGCCAGCAGATGGTAGGTTTGGCTGAAGTAAACCATCGCATGAAAATGCGCATTCAAGAGCTAAGCGATGAGCTAGCCAGTATTCGTGAAGAGTTAAACGAAAACCGTCGCAATCAAACTCAAATATTGCAACTGCTAGAAAAACCAAAAATTGACGCCAGTGAGATGGACAAAGAAAGCAGCTCGGGCTTCTTTTCTTCACCTTTAAATATTGGCTTAGTGATTTTTATTCCAATTCTGCTTATTGCACTAGTGATTACCTTGCTGTTTAGACGTAAGGCCAAAAAAGAGCTAGAAGAGCAAGATAAGGAAATGGCTGAATCAACCATCAATATGATGGATGATGAAAATGATGAGTTTTCACAGCTATTTAGCGACAACTTAGAGCCTGAAGATGAACAAACCGAAGACTTAAATAGTCAGTTTGAAGAAGATGAGCCAGATCTAAGTGTAGATGAAACGATCCCAGAGCCTGAATCGTTTGAAGATGATACCGATGATTTAGAGCCCGAAATTGAAGAAGCTAGCTTTGAAGACTTTGCTGCTGCGCAAGAAGAAGCTGACCCGATTAGTGAGATTTCTTTAGACGACAGTGAAATGGCGGCTTTAGATGCCTTTGAATCTGACGACCTTGTTCCATCGTTAGATGATGCACTTGAGGAAGAAGGCTCAGCGGAAGAAGATCCTGATGCGGTAATTAGCGCCGATGACCTTGCCGCTGCCTTAGCCATGGACGACGAGGAAGACTTGTTTGAAGTGAGCGAAGAAGGCCCGGCTGATGACGATGAACTTTCATTTGAAGATGCGCTAAAACAGCAGCAAGAAATGGAAGCTGAGTTATCGGAAGTTAGTGAGCAAGAAAAAGTCGATTTAGACAACATTGATTTATCAGCAGAACTAGACGAAGACGAGTTAACTACGCTTGAAGACCCAACTGCTAGCCTAGAAGATGAGTTTGAGAATTTAGACGGTGAGTCAGGAACGCTTGAAGACGCTGCCGCTGACTTAGCAGCATTAAGTGCTGCTGAAGAAGTAAGTGACGCTGCAGAGTCTGAAACTTCTGCTGTCGAAGAGCCAGAAGCCTTTGACCTAGATGATGACTTTGTTGATTTAACCGAACTGGAACTTGAAGATCCATCTATTGAGGCTGCGGAGGAAGCTGCTGAAGCAGTTGCCGATAACGTTACCGATATCGGTGATTTTGAAAGCGAGCTTGAAGACCTAGCGCTCGAGCCTCTGGCTGAGGAAGAGACGCCTGAGCTATCCACAGATTCGCTTAGTGACGATACGGAAGATAAAGAAGATGAAGTTTCTGATGATGACATTGATAGCATGTTTGCCAGTTTTGGTTCAGATGCTTTCAATGAAAATGCTGAAGCAACTGAACAAGATGAACTTCCTTCTCGTAGCGACATCGAAGAACGAGAATTTGTCGACATCGATATGCTTCTAAATGATGCAGACGAAGACAGTACCGACGAAGCCGATCCATACGACAGCCCGAGCCTAGACGTAGAGCTTGATTCGTTCCCAGACGTGTTGCCGCAAGAGCAACCTGCCGTTGATGTTGACGCAAATGCCGAAATGGCTTCCAAGCTTGATTTAGCGAGAGCCTATTTGGAGATCGACGATCAAGACGGCGCTAAGAAAATTCTTCAAGAAGTGCTAATTAGCGAAGATAAAAGTTTGAAAAAAGAAGCCGAGGAGTTACTTTCTCGCTTTAGCTAAAACTTAGTTATACGGAAAAAGGCAGTGATCTTATCACTGCCTTTTTTGTATCTGCTATTCAACAGAGGGTGCTGATAAAGCGGTGACTTTGTGCTGTCATTTTTTTATCATAGCCGCCAAAGATACAATCAGTGGTAATTTATGCGCATCGCTTTAGGCATCGAATATGATGGTGCCGGATATTTTGGTTGGCAACGCCAACGAGACGTTCAATCAATCCAGCAAGAATTAGAATCTAGCCTATCTATCGTGGCTAATAGCCCGATCGAGGTTCAATGTGCAGGTAGAACCGATGCCGGCGTCCATGCAACCGGACAAGTGGTGCATTTTGATTCGCCCGTTGAGCGCAAAATGGCGGCTTGGACATTAGGCGTAAATGCTAACATGCCAAAAAATGTTGCCGTGCGCTGGGCTAAACCGGTTAGCGACCAATTTCATGCGCGTTTTAGCGCTACTGCCCGTCGCTATCGCTACGTTATCTATAACAGCCGATTTCGCCCTGCAATCCTTAATCAAGGCTTGAGCTTTTATCATCAGCCGCTAGATATAGAGTTGATGGAACAAGCAGGGCAAGCGCTGCTTGGGGAACAAGACTTCACCTCTTTTCGTGCTGTGCAGTGTCAAAGCCGCAGTCCATTCCGCCGAGTTGAACATCTAAAAGTGAGCCGCTACAACGATTATGTAGTGGTGGACATTAAAGCCAATGCTTTTGTGCATCACATGGTTAGAAATATTGTTGGTAGTTTATTGAAAGTAGGCCAGCAAGAGCGACCAGTAGAATGGATTGCTGAGTTATTGGCAGTAAAAGATCGCGCTCAAGCTGCAGCCACTGCCAAAGCTGCTGGTTTGTATTTGGTGCAAGTTGATTATCCCGAAGAATTTGATTTACCAAATTTGCCCATCGGACCGTTGTTTTTGCCAGCAAGTTAAAAAAAACTGTACGATAATGAAGGGTTAGACCAGTTTTATGTAAAATATTTTGGCCAATTGTGGTTTAATTGCCGCCATTCAATGCATTCTGTTATCACGGCGATTTTATCGCCTATTGAGAAGTAAGGTTCCCGATGAGTTGGTTAGAGAAAATTCTTCCGAAAAGTAAAAGTGCTTCTGGTAAGCGACGCAATATTCCAGAAGGTGTATGGACCAAGTGTGCTTCCTGTGAGCAAACTTTATACCGTGCAGAGGTAGAACGTAACCACAATGTTTGTCCCAAGTGTGACCACCATATGCGGATTGGTGCTCGTGACCGCTTAGAAGCCTTCTTAGACCAAGATGGTCGTGAAGAATTAGCGGCAGAGCTAGAGCCTCGCGATAAGCTTAAGTTTAAAGACAGCAAAAAATACAAAGACCGTATTGCCAGCGCTCAGCGCAATACTGGTGAAAAAGACGCATTAGTAGTAATGAAAGGTGAGCTGAAGGGTTTGCCTGTAGTGGCCTGTGCCTTTGAGTTTGCCTATATGGGTGGCTCTATGGGCTCGGTAGTGGGTGCACGCTTTGTAGCCGCGGTAGATAAGTGCTTAGCAGAAAACCGCGCCTTGATTTGTTTTTCTGCCAGTGGTGGTGCACGCATGCAAGAAGCCTTGTTCTCGCTAATGCAAATGGCGAAGACCTCGGCGGCGTTGGCTAAAATGCGTGAAAAAGGTTTACCTTATTTCTCAGTGCTTACGGATCCGACCATGGGCGGTGTATCTGCCAGCTTTGCAATGCTGGGTGATATTAATATTGCCGAGCCAAAAGCCTTAATTGGTTTTGCTGGTCCTCGCGTTATTGAACAAACCGTTCGCGAGAAACTACCTGAAGGATTCCAGCGCAGTGAGTTTTTGCTCGAGAAAGGCGCTATCGACATCATTATTGACCGCCGTAACATGCGTGACCGCATTGCTGGAATGGCTTCAAAAATGATGGGCATTGTAAGCACGGATACCGAGGTGTTGGTTGAGCCTATCGATGCTGATGAAGATTTAGGACCGACTATTTCTGCCAACGAAAAAGAATAATATGTCGTCTAAGAAAGAAACTCAAAGCCGGTCTCTTGCAGACTGGCTTTGTTATTTAGAAGCCCAGCATCATAGCGCGATTGATTTAGGTTTAGAGCGGGTTGCCAAAGTGGCTGAGCACGCAAAACTACGCCATTTAGATGCTACGGTGATTACGGTGGCTGGCACTAATGGTAAAGGGTCTACCTGCGCGCTACTTGAACAGATTTTGGTTGCGCAAGGGTATCAAGTCGCTGTTTATAGCTCACCACATATCCTGGATTATCGAGAGCGAGTCAGAATAAACGGTCAACTGCCCGAAGCCGATGCATTTTGCCAGTCATTTTCTGCCATTGAAGAGCTTCGCCAAGAAACCAGTTTAAGTTATTTTGAGTTTGGTACGCTTGCTGCCGTTTGGATGTTTACCCAGCAGCCTTTGGATTATGTCATTTTAGAAGTCGGCTTAGGCGGACGTTTAGATGCTACCAATATTGTCGAGCCTGATGTGAGTGTGGTTACAACCGTTGCAGTTGACCATGTAGATTGGTTGGGTGACGACATACAGCAAATTGGTCGCGAGAAAGCTGGTATATTTCGTGAAAACGGTAAAGTGGTAGTAGGGGACTGCAATATAGTTTCCAGTGTTTTGGAATGTTCGGCACAACTCAACTGTAATCAACTAGCCGCTGGGAAAGAATATCAACTGGAAAAAGAGGCGGATAGCTGGGCTTATCATGGCGTAAAATTGAACTACCAAGGTCTGCCTTATCCCCGTTTGCCTTTAGTGAATGCGGGCACTGCTATTGCTACATTAGAACACTTGGGGCTTGAAATACCTAGCGCCGATTTGTCTAAAGCAATCAAAGAGTGGCAGCTTGCTGGTCGCTTGCAAGTCATTTCTGACAAGCCATTGGTCGTGGTAGATGTGGCACATAATCCGCAGTCTGCTAATTACTTATCCTCTCAATTACCCTCGCTAGCTAATGGCCGAAAAATTATTGCGCTGTGCGCGATGCTGGGTGATAAAGATATGCAACAGTCGGTACAGCCTTTAGTTGGCATGGTAGATCAGTGGCATATTAGCGGTTTAGCTGGACCTCGTGGTGACGACGGTAGTGCATTGGCGAGTTGCTTAGCTTCTCAAGCAAGCTTAACTCGTTACCCGCAATTGGCTCAGGCTTATTTTGCTGCCCTCAAACTATTAGACGATAACACCATGTTAATTGTGTTTGGTTCTTTTTTTACCGTGGCTGAGATATTAGAATTGTCTTCTTCAGCAACAGCAGAGAGTTCACATTGACTGCACAGTTTAAAAACCGCTTAGTGGGCACCATCTTCTTGGTCGCGTTGGGAGTAATCATTATTCCTGATATTCTTGATGGAAAAAAAACGCGAGTTGAAGAAGAGTTCAATGCGATCCCTTTTGCGCCAAAAGTTGACTCACTCCCCCCTCTGCTTATCGACTTGCCCAATGAGCAAGAATTGGTCGCTACTGATATTGCAGATGATGAAAGTAGCACCGAGCAAGAAGCTAGTTCAGAACAGGCAACGAGCACTTCGACAGTTAGTGAAACAAAGCCAGCCACTGAGCCAGTGGATGCACCACAGCTTGAATTTGCTAAGCCGGCCTATATTGTTCAACTGGGCACATTTAAAAACTCTCAAAATGTTACGCGTTTGGTTGCAAAGCTAAGAGAAGCCGGTTTTCAAGCTCACTCATATCCAGAGCCCGCTGTAGAAGGGGAGCTAAACAGGGTGTTTGTGGGGCCAAATGTATCTAAAAAAACATTAGAACAGCAACAAGGTAAATTGAAGGAACTCACAGGCTTAAGCGGAAAAATTCGCGAGTTTGATCCTTTGTTTAAGTAAGTATGAAAAAATACAAGCACGCATTTTATTTTTGTTTCTGGTAGAATTCGCAGCGTTTTTCAACAAGTAGAAAATTTATGGCTTGGGTAGACTACGTCATCATCGGCGTAATAGTATTGTCGGCATTAATTAGCTTGGTTCGCGGCTTCGTTAAAGAGGCCCTGTCGCTGGTCTCTTGGGTAGCGGCTTTTTTCATCGCATCGCAGTTTTATCACGATCTATCCAGTTACTTCACTCTCATTGAAAATCCCTATTATCGCAGTGGCGTAGCCATTGTTTTGCTGTTTATAGCCACCCTTGTACTTGGTGCGCTGGTTAATTACTTATTTAGTCACTTGGTCAACTCAACGGGTTTAACCGGTACCGATAGGGTACTGGGGATCTGTTTTGGGGCTATCCGAGGGGCATTAGTGGTAAGCGCTTTGCTGTTTGTATTGTCGTTTACCGGTTTTCCAGAATCCTCATGGTGGAAAGGGTCGTTATTGATTCCCGAATTCACCGTGATTGTTCAATGGTTTTTTGAGTTTTTAAAAGATTCTTCTAGTTTTTTACATAACTACCAATCTTAATAAGGAAAAGCTTCATGTGTGGTATTGTCGGCATTGTCGGTGCTAGTCCCGTTAACCAAGCGATTTATGATGCGCTAACAGTTTTACAGCATCGTGGTCAGGATGCTGCGGGTATCGTTACTATTACCGAAGGTATGTTTAAACAACGCAAAGCCAACGGATTGGTAAGAGATGTGTTTGAAGTTAAACACATGCAGCGTTTACGTGGTAATTTGGGTATTGGTCACGTGCGTTATCCAACCGCAGGTAGCTCTAGCGCAGCAGAAGCTCAGCCTTTTTATGTTAACTCTCCTTTTGGTTTAGCCTTGGCACACAATGGCAACTTAACCAATGCTAAAGAGTTACGCGAAGAGATGGCTAAGCGCGCTCGACGTCACATCAACACTACTTCTGATTCAGAAGTGCTGCTTAATGTACTAGCCCATGAGCTAGATAGCATTGTGGAAGATGAGTTATGCGAAAAACAAGTGTTCACCGCGGTTAGCCGTGTACACAAGAAAATTCGTGGTGCTTACGCCGTAGCAGCGTTAATCATTGGCCAAGGTATGGTGGCATTCCGTGACCCTAACGGTATTCGTCCTTTGGTACTGGGTAAGAAAACCAGCGATGAAAATCCAGAGAAAATGGAATACATGGTGGCATCAGAAAGTGTTGCACTTGATGCAGTTGGTTTTGAGTTTGTGCGCAGCGTAGCGCCAGGTGAAGCGGTGTACGTAACTGAAGATGGTCAGTTATTTACTCAGCAATGTGCTGAAAATGCGGCTCACAACCCGTGTATTTTTGAATATGTATACTTTGCTCGCCCTGATTCAATCATCGATAAAATTTCGGTATATGGCGCTCGGGTTAACATGGGCACCAAGTTAGGCGAGAAAATTGCTCGAGAATGGGATGATTTAGATATTGATGTAGTGATCCCAATTCCTGAGACATCCTGTGACACGGCTTTACAAATTGCCATGCATCTTGATTTACCGTATCGCCAAGGTTTCGTTAAAAACCGCTATATTGGCCGTACCTTTATTATGCCGGGGCAAACTCAGCGTCGTAAATCGGTTCGCCGTAAATTGAACGCGATTGATGTAGAGTTTAAAGGCAAAAACGTACTGTTAGTTGACGACTCGATTGTTCGTGGTACTACTTCTGAGCAGATTATTGAAATGGCTCGTGAAGCAGGTGCAAACAAAGTTTACTTTGCTTCAGCGTCTCCTGAAATCCGTTTCCCGAACGTATATGGTATTGATATGCCTTCGGCTAACGAGTTGGTTGCTCATGGCCGCGAAGTTGACGAAATTTGCCAGTTGATTGGTGCTGACGGTCTTATTTTCCAAGACTTAGAAGACCTAATTGTGGCTTGTCGTGAAAGTAATCCTGAGATCCAAACTTTTGAAACCTCAGTATTCAATGGGAAATATGTAACTAACGATATTGACCAAGACTACTTGAACTATTTGGATCAGCTACGCAACAATGATGCAAAGGCTGTTCAGGCTCACGAAGAAGTAGCAAACCTAGAGTTGCATAACGAAGGTAGCTAATACTTTTGATATTGCTCTAGAATAAAAAAGCACCCATTATGGGTGCTTTTTTTGTTTTAGTCTTACGTGCAAATCTACCTAGAAAATTCAGTTTTACTGAACTCAACTCGCTCGAGCGGATTGCGTTCAATACCTTCGGCAATGATCTTTTCTACAAGTTTAAGACGAGGCAAAATACCTTCGCCATTGGCTATTTGGATAGCCAGGCCTGGTCGGGCATTAAGTTCTAATAGCATTGGGCCATTCGATTTATCCAATACCATGTCGGTACCCAAATAACCCATCCCCGACATCTCATAACAACTAGATGCGAGTTCAAGCAAGCGCTGCCAATGAGGAACCACTAATTCTTTTAGCGGTCGGTCTGTATCAGGGTGTTTTTCTATCGGTCTATCAAATTGAACTGCATGTAAAGCTCGCCCAGAACCGATATCGATACCAACACCTACAGCGCCTTGGTGTAGATTAGCCTTACCGTCTGAAGCTGCTGTAGACAGGCGCATCATTGCCATCACCGGGTAACCCTGAAAAACGATTACCCGAACATCTGGCACACCTTCAAAGCTAAACCCATCAAAACAAGAGTCAAACTCAATTAGTGCTTCAATTACTGCAACATCGGGGCTGCCGCCAAGTGAGAACAAACCGGCTAAGATGTTTGAGCAATGACGCTTCACATCTTCTTCATGAGCTGGAGCTCCACTGGGTTTAAAAAACACCCCAGATTCTTGCTTAGTAATAACCAATATACCTTTACCACCAGAGCCTTTAGCTGGCTTTATCACAAAGCCAGGGTGTTTGTGCAGTAAGGGAATGATTGATTGAATATCATGTTGAGTGCGCACTACGCCAATAAGTGCTGGTATGGTGACATCATCTCGCTGAGCAATAATCTTGGTTTTAAGTTTATTGTCGACTAGTGGATAAAGCTTACGCGGGTTGTACCGGGCTATATAGCCAGTATTGCGCTGGTTCATCCCCATGATGCCCTTGCGGGCAAGTTTAAAAGGGCTAGTGAATTGACTAAGCATTAGCCCTCCTTATCCGCGAGAGGCTTAAAGCGACGTAGTTCTAATAGGCGGTATCCAGTGTAGTTACCAAGAATCAAAATAATACCTAGTACAATGAATTGAATGCCCATGAAGTTAAAGGTTAAGTGGCGAACGTATTCGTTGTTCATCGCTAGGAAAGCGAGAACGGCTACTAGTAAACTACCGCCACCCTGCATAACTACTTCTTTAGGGCCTTCTTCTTCCCACAGTACCGACATTCGTTCGATGGTCCAGGAAAGAATAATCATTGGGAAGAAGGTGATTTTCAAACCTTCCGTTAAGCCTACTTTAAAACTCATTACGCTGAAGATAGAGATAATACCGATCACCGTAATAATTACCGCGGATATTCGCGAGACTAAGAGTAAGTTTAGGTGGGATAGGTAGCCACGAATCACTAGGCCTGTTCCAACTACCAGTAGGAATCCGATTAAACCAGTCATTAGTGAGGTTTGCATAAATGCCATGGCGATTAGCACTGGCATAAAGGTACCCGAGGTTTTAAGGCCAACAAGTACACGTAGCAAAACCACCATTAATACGCCAATTGGAATAAGCAAAATGCCTTTAAATAGCGCTTGTTCTTCTAAAGGTAAGCTATCAATAGAGAAGTTAAGAAAATCAGCTTCGCTAATTTTAGGGGCAACGGCTGATTGGGCACTTTGCTCAACCAGTAACATAGAGAAGGTCACTTGTGAGTCTTTACCACCAACAACTTCTAGCAAGCTATTGCCATTGTATTCCCACAATAGGGTGTTGTCTGGCCGGCCTTGAGTTCCGGTTGCTAAATCAAAAATCTGCCAGTCATTTTCGTCTTTAAAAACCTGAATGTATTCAGTAATGCCTTGACGGCGGCGGCCATCTTCTAGCTGTAAGCCTCGAACAATACGCGCAGGAACATCGGCATTATTTAGTAGGTCTACCACTAAACGGTTTTTAGGTTTGTAATCTAAAATTAAACCGGTATTTTGGCTTTTACTGGCAGTTTCACCGGTTAGAGCTTTAATGAGCTCGCGAGTAAAGCTATAGGCATCAGCTGACACTTCTTCGGCTTGCTTAGCTAAGTGATTAGCAGCGGTGAAGTAGGGTTCTGGATATTCGGTAAACGGTGTATCAGGCATTTTCGGCTGATAAATATCTGCTGCTTTCGGGTCTACCAAGAAGTCTACTTTATAGTACATCTCTTGATGGCCGTCGGCTGTGCGCTTAGTCCAGATGGCGCGGGGGTTATCTTGGTCGTTTACAAAAGATAAGCCATAAGCTAATGACGCTGTCGATTCATGAATACGTGTATAGCCACGTTGGGTTAATGGTAAAGCAAGCACTGCTTCAACGCTTTCGCCTTTGGCGTCAAATTCTACCTTGGCTTCAATTGACCAAATCTGGCGCTTTTCGCCAGGAAACCAAGGCACTTCAAATTGAACATGGCGGTAGAGTGTCATGCTTATTCCTATCAGCATGCACAGGGTGACAATAAAGTAAAATATGTTGCGAGAACTCATGGGCATTAATCCTTAAATGTCGGCTTCGCTTGGGTAAACTTTTGGCTTATATCTACCACACTTATATCTTTTAGAAAGCTACGTCCTAGTAGCACTGGGTAACTAAGGTGGTTGCGGTCGGTTAGGGTAAATTGGGTCTTTTCTGAAATTGGACCTAACTTAACTAACATCGAAACAACTGGGCGTTTATCCACTTTGTTGGTTGATGATTGAGTAACTTCTGCAGTGCGCACTACAGGGCGCTCCACAATAATATCGCTATCAAGGGTATTGTGGCGCATGTTAAAGCGTACCCAGTTCTTACCATCACGTTCAAATTTCACAATGTTGGTGGCGTTAAGTGATGATGTTGCCGCACCAGTATCAATACGTGCTTGGAAGGCATTTTTTTGCCCTTCTAAACTTACCCATTCAGATTCACCTAACACGGTTTTGTTGCCAAGCTTGTAGCTTGTTTGCTTGCTGCAGCTCTGCGGGGTTGATTTGGAGGTTGCAACTGGCACTGGGGCTATTGCCACCACTTTATCTTCAAGCTGATCAAAACGTTGCTGTTGAGCTGCTAGTTGCTCAGAAATCGACTCGCATTGGCTTAACACTGAAGCCTGCTGAGCCGAAAGCGCTGATAGTTGTTCCAGAGTTTGGTCGTTAGATTGAGAGGCTTGTTGGCTCGCACAAGCGGTAAGTGCAAGAGACAATGAAATTATCGAAAGCTTTTTCATAGTTCAAATCCATTAGGCAAAAGTAAAAACTGCGGTTTAAGTGTTTGTTTTAGCATAGCGTATGAAAACTGTTTAGTCTGGATTAATTGCAATTAAAACAGCACGTTTGGGAGCCGGTAGCCCTTCTACAGTTTTCGAATTATCATTTGGGTCTAAGTAGTCTTCGAGTGACTCGTGAGTCATCCATGAGGTACTTCTTTGTTCCTTGGTTGAAGTAACATCAATATCGACAATTCGTACATCAACAAAGCCAACTTTTTCTAGCCATAATTTTAAGGCTGCGGTACTGGGCAAAAACCAAACATTGGGCATTTTTCCGTACCGGCCAGCAGGCACGAGCACTTGGTTTTCATCGCCATCTACAACCAAGGTTTCAAGTACTAATTCTCCGCCTTTGTGTAGTTGTTCTTTTAACTGAATAAGGTGGTCCATTGGCGAGCGGCGATGATAAAGCACTCCCATCGAAAATACCGTATCAAAGGCGCGTAGTTTAGGGAGCTCTTGAATACCTAAAGGCAATAAGTGAACGCGTTGGTCATTGTTGGCAAAATTGCGAATGGCTTCAAATTGCATAAGGAATAGGGTGGAAGGATCGATGCCTACTACAAACTCTGCATCATCTCCTAGCATTCGCCACATGTGATAACCGCTGCCACAACCCACGTCTAATACATAGCGATGTTTAAGTGGAGAGATATGATTACGGATGCGCTCCCACTTCCAATCGGAACGCCATTCTGTGTCGATATTAATCCCATAAACATCAAATGGGCCTTTACGCCAAGGGTGTAAGTGGCGCAGTAAACTCTCAATTTTTTTACGCTCACCTTCAGGCATTTCTTCGGCTTTACCAATACTGACTTTATCTTTAAGTTCTATGTGAGCAGTTGTTTGTTGGGGAAATTTATTAAGCACACGCTGCCAGCGTGGGAAGTCGCCATGAGCATGTTCTTTTTGCCAGTCACCTAATTGTGCTGGCAGTGTATAAAGCCAATGCTTAAGGCGGTTTTTGGCAATTAATTGGTAAAAGTCAGAGAAGTCTATCATTGGTTACAAGAGCTTGATATTACGTAGGTATATACCGCTAATTGTAGCAAGCTTTAGCGCTTATTGGTGATAAAGCGCTAAAGATACTTGGCTAAAATGGGCATTTGTTCACTAATTGTTCTAATTCACCTTATCGATTTTTATCCAATTTACACTATGCCCGTTTTCATCTCTCCAGTTGCCGCTATCACAGGCATCTATAGCTTTGCTTGCGATGATGAGTTGATCTTTAAAGTGAAGGCGCATGCCCAGCTGGTGAAATGCCTTGATAGCGGAGTTATTTAGCGGCTCGTGCGTTCTAACAAATAAAACTAAAGGGCTGCGTTGAGCGATGAAATCATCACTTAAAGCGCTAAGTAGCTGTTGGTTATCATGGCTACTGATACTTGCTAGTGCCAGCGTTTGCCCTTGATATCGGGCAAGTGCTAAGTAGGGGGCCGGTTTTAGCTGGCTTTGGTTAGAATTATAAGCGCTAAACCATTCAAAACTTTGCTCTTGCCAAGCGTAAGATATGGGGAAGTGAGCACTTTTACTTGAATTGAAGTTTATCTTTTTGTTGTTAGGTGAATAAGTTCTATAGTTTTGTTGCTGTGCGTCGATATTTAAAGAGGGAAGAGTAGCCACCAAGATACTATCATTAATTGTAGAGCGCGCTTTAGCTGAAAGCGTCTCAAGCCGAGTCATCACCGATGACTGAGTAGCGCTGATGGTGACAGCAGACTGAGAACAATCATTGATGAGCAGTGAGTCATAATCCAGTTGCTCCACTTGCACAGTGGCCTGAACTTGAACGCTAAAGCTAAGCAACACAACTGACGCTAAAACTTTTTCTATAAAAATCATAATTAAATACATAGGGTTAGTGTGAACACAATGATGCTAGCACAAATTCTAAGTAACAAGACAAATGGTCAACAATAAATACAGCAGGAAGCTGGCAAGGGGTAATTGATGGGTAATTTATCGATTAAACAACGTTTAATCTTAACAATCTTAATCCTGTTAGCGGTGTTAAGTGGTGTGCAAGCTTGGTTCCAAGCAAGAACCTTATCTCAAGAAACACGTTTAGATATTGCGGGAGATGCAAAGCAGTTAGCTCAAGCAGCTACCGACCAAGTAAGCCTGTGGTTCGACTCTAAACTTGCGATTGCAAGAGGGATGTCTTCGGACCCCAATTCTTCAAGTTTTGTATCTGATTTAGTACAAGCCAAGCAAAGTGGCGATTTCATTTATTTTTACTTTGGCAGTAGTCAAGGTGAAATGACCATGCATGACCCGAACGAAACCCTGCCAGACGGATACGATCCAAGAACCCGGCCTTGGTATAAGGGGGCGCAGGCTAATGGTTCGTTTGTCTCAGACCCTTATGTCGATGCAACCTCTGGTCAAATGGTTATATCGGTAGCGCAAAGAGTCAGTGGCGGCGTTTACGCTGGCGATTTAGGTTTAGATGTGGTGACTCAGCGCGTGTTAAACCTAGCCAGCGAACAAGTTTATCCGGTGATTGTTGACCAGCAAGGTTTAGTGGTGATTCATAGTGATAACAATATGGTGCTTAAGAAAGCTACAGAGTTGTCTCCTGAGCTTAGTGCGAGTTTTATTGAGCAAGTTGCCCGCACAGCCGAATTGAGTGATTTACAAGTTAGCGGCAAAGATAGCTTTGTAAGTATAAGCCCAATTGAAGGTATCGAATGGTACTTGATGTTTGTTTATGACAAGAAATTAGCATTGGCGCCCGTTCAGGCCATGGTGCAAAGTTCGGTGATTTTTGCGGTCATTCTTTTTGTCATCATTGCTGTGGTAATGCTTAAAGTGATTTCTGCGATGTTGAAACCAATTGAAGTTTTAGGCGAGGCAATTAGTGAGCTCTCATCGGGTGACGGCGATTTAACCAAGCGAATTAACATGCAGCGTAATGATGAGATAGGCGCGCTAGCAGATGGCGTTGACCGTTTTATCGATCAATTACATGATCTGATGAAAGATATCGCCCAAGACGCAGATCGATTGCAGCAAGCGGCGGCGCTTACTAATAATTCAACCAGTGAATCTAACTTGCAGATTGAACGCCAGCAAGCTGAAGTGACTCAAGTAGCAACCGCTGTTAATGAGATGGCTGCTACAGCCAATGAAGTAGCAAACAATGCTGAACAAACAGCTGAAGCGGCACGTGAATCTGCAGATTCTTGTGAACAAGGTAAAGTATTAATTGGACGAAACCAACAGCAAGTGAATAGTTTGGCAGGTCAGCTAGATGGTGCGGCTGAAACCGTGCAAGAGCTAGAGCGAAATACCCAGGAAATTAGCGACATTTTATCGACGATTCAGGGTATTGCTGAACAAACCAACTTATTGGCGTTAAATGCTGCTATTGAGGCTGCACGCGCCGGCGAGCAAGGGCGCGGATTTGCCGTTGTTGCTGATGAGGTACGTAATTTGTCGCAACGTACACAAAGTTCAACTGAAGAAATTAAAGCGATGTTAGAGCGTTTGCAGGGCAATACCCATAGCACTGTTCAAACCATGGACGAAAGTCAGCAGTTAGTAAAAATAAGCGTTGAAGAAGCTACTAAAGCTGCAGAAATGCTGGAGAATATTACTAACTCAATTACCCACATTAGTGATATGGCCACGCAGATCTCTAGTGCTGCTGAGGAACAAAGAGCGGTCACCGAAGAGGTTGGGCGCAATACTCAAGGTATTCAAGATGCATCTTTAGAGCTCGCTGAACAAGCTGCTGGTAGCTCGCAGCGGGCGACCGAACTAGATGAAATCGCTGACAAGTTACATAAAGAAGTGGGCGCGTTTAAAATATAGGTGTTTCATTATAAAAGGCCTGCGAAAGCAGGCCTTTTTGGTTTAACTCAAAAATACTAACCCTGCGCCGCCAAGGCAAATTAACATTACATACAGCGGCAATTTAAACACTCGCAACAAGCAAAAACCTAACAGGGCTAATACTACTTCTAAGTTAGAGTGGATAGCGCTGGTGAAAATAGGTTGATATAGCGCTGCAACAAGTAAACCAACCACTGCCGCGTTCACCATTTGCATTGCAGCAGAGAACTTAGCCTGATTGGCTAGGGCTTGCCAGACATCAACAAAGGCCAAAACCAACAGAAAACCCGGTAGAAAAATTGCTATTGTGGCAACTAAGGCATAAACCATAGGGCTTTGTTCACCGACTATCGCCCCAAGGTAACTCGCAATGGTGAACATTGGGCCTGGCACCGCTTGGGCTGCGGCATAGGCGGTTAAAAACTGTTCTTGGTTTACTTCGTTAACCAAGGTTTGTTGTAGCAATGGCAGAACAACATGACCACCACCAAATACCCAACTGCCTGCTTGATAAAATTGACTAAAGCTTGCCGCTAGCTGTGGCAGGTCTAAAAAGGCCAGTAAAAGCAAAGCACCAAATACCACTAAATAAGGCAGTTTAATGGAGCCGGATGGTTTATTTTGTTTGGGTTCTAAGGGCTTAAGCGCGAGTAGTTTCTTGTGTAAGAACAAACCGGCAATTGCCGCAATAGCCAAACACAGTAATTGAGTACTCAAGTTTGGAAGCAGTAACAAAACAGAAGCAGTGATAAAACAAGTACTGCTTAAATATAAATTACTACAAAACTGACCGTACATTTGGCGAACAGCATCCACTACAACAACCAAAGCAGCAATTTTTAAACCTGCGATTAGCCCCAACACTAAGGGATTATTATTGCTATAGCTTGCCGCTAGAGCCAAGGCTGTCATGAGGGCTGCTGAGGGCAGGGTAAAGCCAATAAAAGCCGCTATTGCACCTAGCTTTCCGGCTCGGCGCAAACCTATAGCAAAACCCACTTGCGAAGAGCCTGGGCCGGGTAGGAACTGGCTTAAAGCAACCAAGTTTGCATATTCTTGCTGGCTCATCCAGTTTCGGTTATCAACAAACTCTTGTTTAAAAAAGCCAATATGCGCAGCTGGGCCACCAAAACTGACTAAACCCAAGCGAAGAAAGGTGGTAAATACTTCTATTATTGCTGTCATCATTCTTAATGTAATAAGCAAAAATTGGATTTTATGAAGCTTTTGTTACAGGAATATTTCCTCTGGCAAATTGTTTAGCATGTACTTAGTTGCTACGGTGAAATAAGCTTAATTGTCGTTAAACGAATTAAAGGAATAGGTCGTTTTTCATGAGTGGTGATAATAATGCTTTAAAGCATTGGCTATTAATTTTCGGTATCTTGCTGATGCAAGCTTGTAGCACTAAGCCTGAGCGGTATTCTTGCGAAGGGGCCTTAACTGACTTAGACCATTTGCTTAGCAGCGAGGTTGGAACGCTCAATGCCAAACGTATACCCAAGCACCCTGGCTTGCGCTACGACCGGTTTATTTACAGCTTTATTAGTGAGCGAGATAGTGGCTCAAATATTGGTCAGCAAGATCTTATCAGCTATATGAGCGATGCTGCTAAAACGGGTTTATTGCTAGAGTGGCAGAACCTAACCAGTCAACAAATGGGTGAATGGAAGCAACGTTATCCAGAGTATTCACAAAATACTTTTATTGAAAGCTGTGTGGCGCAAGCTAAACAGCAATATTTAGCTCAAGCAGCGCAAAGCGCAGAACTGCTTAATCGCTTATTACCAGATGATGATTACTCAGATACCGCAAAATTTTTTGGCATTTATCCTATTAGCTCTAAAGTATTTGCTAGCGCCGTTAAAAAAGAGCAGCAGAGCTTACAAGCGCATTGGCAGCAAGCGTCACTAAAAGCCTATTCTGGGTTTAAGCAAGACCAAGCAGTCCTTTATATCCCAAAACCGCTTAAACATGGCTTGGCAACGCCATTAAACCTTAATCACTTAGGGCAGTTAAGCAATGAGCAGCAAGTTCAGCGCTTGCTGAATAAATTTGCGCCACAGTGGCTAATAGAAAATTCGAGTCACGATAACCTGCCAGGTAAGCCGGTTTGGCAGGGCCAACAGTTGCAAGTAGATACCGATACAGCCACTAGCTTTTCACTTATTAGCTATGGCAGATATCAGCAGCAAACCACCATTCAACTTAATTATGTTCTGTGGTTTAAACAACGCCCTAAGCTTAGCGCTGTTGATTGGGTGGCAGGGCAGCACGATGCAGTTATTTTTCGTATTCACTTAACACCTCAGTTAGAGATACTAGCTTACGATAGTATTCATCTTTGTGGCTGCTGGTATACCCTCATGCTGCCAAATGGCCAACCCTATCAAGCTGTGCAATATAGTGCCCAAGAGCCAGTATTGATGCATAGGGTGGATGCTCAAACTAAAATGCGAATTAGCATTAGTGCCGATACGCATCAAATTGTGGGATTAGCTCCGGCGGAAGAAAACACTGAGCTGAAAACCATTGAATACCAGTCTTTAGCTTGGCAACAATTAAATTTATTGGCTAAAGCTGAACTGACAAAAAGCGTATTTGATAGGCAGGGCTATGTTCATGGCTCGCAACGCTTGGAGCGTTGGTTTTTTTGGCCAATGGGAGTAAAGCAACCGGGCAGTTTGCGTCGCTTTGGTGACCATGCAATAAGCTTTGTTGGCGAACGGTATTTTGACCAAGCTTACTTGTTAGAAGATTTAGGTGTGCAATAATGCCTTACACTTCCTTTAGTACCTTGCTAACTATATAAAATATTTAGGAATAAAGACTATGAGTTACGATACCAACAATATCTTCGCTAAAATCTTACGTGGTGAAATGAGTTGCTTAAAAGTTTATGAAGATGAACACACCTTGGCGTTTATGGATATTATGCCGCAAGCAGATGGCCACACCTTAGTTATTCCTAAAGAAGCGGCCGAGACCTTACTCGAGCTGTCTGATGACGCCGCTGCTGCCACCATTAAAACGGTGAAAAAAGTGGCTAAAGCGGTTAAGCAGGCTATGGACGCTGAAGGCGTGAGTTTAGTGCAATTTAATGGCGCAGCTGCAGGGCAAACGGTTCCTCATATTCATTTCCATATTATTCCTGGCTCTTTAGCCGAAGCGCGTAGCCATGCTAGAAACATGGTGGACAATGAAAGCCTGCAACCTTTTGCAGATAAAATCTCAGCCTTGTTGGCGAGTTAACGGCATGATAACTAAAGCCTGCCTTTATTTAAGAGCAGGCTTGGCTAACTAGATCCAAGTTATTTAATGGCTACCAATGAGCCAAAATTAAAACATTGAAACCAAAGTTCACTGGCCGAAAAACCTGCGTCGGCAAAACGTTGTTTATGTTGCTCTATGGTATCTGGTACCAATACATTGTCTAAAGAGCTGCGTTTTTGGCTGATTTCCAATTCGCTGTAGCCATTGGCTCGTTTGAAATCTAGATGAAGTTCGCTAATTAAGCCTTGAATACTTGCTTGGCTAAAGTGAAATTTTTCACTCACAATCAATATTCCGCCAACCTTCATGCCTTTGTGGATTTTTTTCAGCAAAGTTAAACGTTGCTCTTGGGAAACAAACTGCAGAGTGAAGTTAAGTACTACTACAGACGCCTCACTTATTTCAATATCGCAAATATCCTCGCAGATAACGGCAACTGGCACAGACCCACGAAAAGCATCTAAATGTTTTTGGCAGCGCTCAACCATGGCAGGTGAGTTATCTACGGCAATAATCTCTACGTTTTCTTGTTTTACCGCTCGGCGCATCGCAAGTGTGGCTGCGCCTAAAGAACAGCCTAAATCATACAGCTTGCTATTAGGCTGGTGGAACTGTTCAGTTAAGTGTCCAATGGTGGAAATGATGTTGCTGTAACCAGGCACAGAACGTTGAATCATGTCGGGGAATACTTCCGCAACTTGATCATCAAATTTAAATTCGCCCAGCTGAGTAATGGGTTGAGAGAAAAGTTTATCTTTGCCTTGCATGGCGGAGTCTCGTAGAAAACGTGTGTGAATTAAGCGCTAATAATCGTAAAGCGAGCTATTGTAACCAGCAAATTCCTGCTTGTCTTTGGCAAATTTAAGTCCTTCGCTAGATTTATTGCTCTATCACTATTCTTATTTGTAGTCGCTTTCCTTTATACTATCGCCCTTTCACTGAACAAAGCTAACAAGTGCTTTGCTCAAGATGATTATTCGCTGAAATTTTAAAACGTAAAACGGGAAAGGCCAAATGCGCACTGTTTACTGTGGACAAGTAACCAAAGAGCTAGTTGATCAAGAAATAAATTTAGTGGGTTGGATAAATCGACGCCGTGATTTGGGCGGTGTAATCTTCATCGATTTACGTGACCGTGAAGGCATTGTGCAAGTGGTGTTTGATCCCGATCGTGAAGACGTATTTAGCACAGCAAATAGCTTGCGTAATGAGTTTTGTGTTCGACTAAAAGGTCGTGTGCGTGCTCGTCCAGATAGCCAGATAAATAGCGATATGCGTACTGGTGAAGTTGAGTTGTTAGGTTTAGAGCTTGAGATTTTAAACCGCTCAGCACCATTGCCATTAGATAGCAATCAAGACAACTCGGAAGAGCAGCGCTTAAAATACCGCTACTTAGATTTACGTCGCCCTGAAATGAGCGAGCGTATGGTGTTTCGCGCCAAAGTAACCGGCTTTGTTCGTCGTTTTATGGAAGACAATGGCTTCTTAGATATTGAGACGCCAATTCTTACTAAAGCTACGCCAGAAGGTGCGCGTGATTACTTGGTGCCAAGCCGTACTCACAAAGGCCAGTTTTTTGCCTTGCCTCAATCACCGCAAATCTTTAAGCAATTGCTAATGATGTCGGGCATGGATCGTTACTACCAAATCGTAAAATGTTTCCGTGATGAAGATTTACGTGCTGATCGCCAACCTGAATTTACGCAGATTGATATTGAAACTTCATTCATGAGCTCAGACGAAGTAATGGCTGTTACCGAGCAAATGGTTCGTGAGCTGTTTGTTTCGATGTTAGACATAGATCTTGGTGAGTTCCCGCAAATGACTTACGCAGAAGCAATGCGTTTGTACGGTTCAGACAAGCCTGATTTACGAAACCCTATGCAGTTGGTAGACGTTGCTGACTTACTTAAAGATGTTGAGTTTAAAGTATTTTCAGGCCCTGCAAATGACGAAAAAGGCCGTGTAGCGGTATTACGTGTACCGGGTGGCGCAACTCTTTCTCGTAAGCAAATTGATGATTACGGCAAATATGTTGGGATTTATGGGGCTAAAGGTCTTGCCTGGATGAAGGTGAATGACTTAGCTGCAGGTGTTGAGGGCTTACAATCTCCTATTCTTAAGTTCTTAAACGAAGAGGTTGCCAAAGGCATTGTTGAGCGCAGTGGTGCGCAAGATGGTGATTTAATTTTGTTTGGCGCAGATAAAGCTAACGTTGTATGTGAAGCGATGGGCGCACTTCGTTTGAAAGTGGGTGAAGACTTAGGCTTAGTATCTGATGAGTGGAAGCCGCTTTGGGTTGTAGATTTCCCAATGTTTGAAGAGGTGGATGGTCAATTCCACGCGATTCACCACCCATTCACCGCTCCAGTAGCTGGTGTATCGGCCGAGCAATTGGCCGCGTCTCCAGCAGGTGTATTATCGAATGCCTATGATATGGTGCTAAATGGCTGTGAGCTTGGTGGTGGTAGTGTGCGTATTCACAAACAAGATATGCAAGCCGCAGCCTTTAAAGTGTTAGGCATTAGTGATGAAGAAGCACAAGAAAAGTTTGGTTTCTTGTTAGAAGCTCTACAATATGGTGCTCCACCACATGCGGGCTTAGCCTTTGGTTTAGACCGCTTAGTGATGTTAATGACTGGTGCAAGCTCAATTCGTGACGTGATGGCTTTCCCTAAAACTGCCACAGCAGCTTGTCCGCTAACTAGTGCACCTAGTGCAGCTAACCCGGTAGCTCTCGAAGAGTTAGCATTAAATGTAAAACTGCCTGAGTAGTTTTAAGCAAAGTAAAAAAGGCGAGCATTTAGCTCGCCTTTTTTGTATCGATTAACCCTTAAAAACCAGTTAACTACTGTGACTAGAGTGACTCGGCGTTTGAGGGATTTTGAACAAGGGATGCAAGTGCAAAACATTGCCATCCTTATCCAATAATGCGCCTTTCTCGTTACATTGCTGATAAAAGGCCAAAGCTTCTTGCTTAGTTTGTGGTCGACCAAAGAAGTAACCTTGTACTTTGTCAAAGCCATTTTTCTTTAGCCAATTGGCATGCTCTAGAGTCTCTACTCCCTCTACCAATATCTCGTAATCGAGAGTGTCCATTAGCGTACGCATACTTAATACAATATTTTGGGTAGACACAGAGGTAATGGCGTTATGGCCAAACTCACGGTCAAACTTAATTTTGTCACAGGCTAGATTGCTTAAGTAGCTGAGTGAAGTAAAGCCTTTACCAAAGTCATCAAAGGCTACGCGAATACCCGCGGCTCTGATCTCGTTGAGTTGGGATTTAACTTGCTGGTAGCTTTGTACTGCAACACTTTCGGTAATTTCAAGTTCTAGGTAATTACTACCTACGTTTACGGTTTTAAATTTGCTGATGAGTTTTTGAGCGAAGTGTTTATCTTCAAATTGTCGGCCACTGATATTGAAGGCAATGGTTAACTCTTCGTAGCCCTTGCTTGTAAGCTCTTCAAGCAAGGCTAAAGATTTGTCGATTACCCAGTAACCCAACGGCAGTATGTGGCGGCCGGATTCAACTGTATCGAGGAACTGGCCGGGATTCATAAGGCCTTGAGTAGGATGATTCCAGCGGAGCAGTAATTCAAAGCCGGTGACTCGCTGGTGTTGCATAGACACTTGCGGTTGCAAGTAGAGTTCTAGTTCATTGTTACTCATGGCATTTTGAAATTGGTTCTCGATGGTGAACACCATGTCGTTCTGGCGAGCCAATTCAATATCAAAATGGGTGCAGCAGTTCCTACCTTTACGTTTTGAAGAATACATGGCTAAGTCAGCATATTTTACTAATAGCTGCGGCTCGTATTCGGCTTGCTTGGCGGTGGCAATACCGATACTTAGTGTTACCTTCATCGAAATGCCGGAAATAGTAATGTCGCGAGATATCTCTTGGGCCAAGCTATAAGCAAAGCCCAATACGCTGTCTTTGTCTTTTTGATTGATAAGTAGAGTGAACTCATCGCCGCCAAGTCGGAACGTACTTGAAGCGAATTGACTGAGTCGCATAATGCGCTTGGCCACTTGTACTAATAGTAAATCACCAAAGTCATGGCCTAAGGTATTGTTAATGGTCTTAAAGTTGTCGAGATCAATGTAAATCAGGCTGAGCTCTTCGCCTTGCTTAGCGGCTTCTTCTAATGCTTCACTAAGTTGCTTCAAAAAAGCCGTTCGATTAGGCAACTCTGTGAGTGGATCTTCCATGGCCATTTTCTCAAGAACTTTGGTATTAGCCGCGATGCTTGAACGCATTTCTGAAAAGCTGTTGGCAAGCTCTATAGATATGTGGTCTAGGGAATCAAATTCATCATTAAATAGGTGTAACTTGTTTTGTGGCTTGTAGCTTTCGTTCTCTAAAATAGTCGGTAAGCTGGCGGTGTGGTAGCGCAGGTTACTCAGTGGGCGGCGCATCAGCAAAAGGCCAATCGCAATGGCCAGGGCCATAGTAAACAATAGCAGCATAGTTAGCTGGTTTTCGAAGCGAGTTTGTAAGAAAACTTGTTCGCTCCAATCCTTAAGTATCACCAACTTAAGGGTACTATTTGAACTGTCTTTAATAGGGTAGAGCTTACCAACAATGGTTTTATATTCTACTTTAAACTCCATATTGTCGTGATGCCGATACTCTATGGCGCTGTCGAACCATTGCTGGCTTAATACCTGAGTATTGGTAGCTAACAATATGCTTTTGTATAAGGGGCGGTCTAAATCGACTATCGCCAGCTCAATATCATCGCGTTGAGTTACGTTAATTAAGGCATCTGCCAATTCGAGTTGAAAGGCTAAAACCCCTTGCTCTGCGTTGCGGGTTCTAATTGGCAGGGAAATCCATAAATGACATACTTCGAAACATTCGATGAGGCGCATTGGTTTAGAGCGCAAAGTGACTTGTTCAAGTAGTTCTTTGGGTGGAGGAGAGTCAAGTACGCTACAGGCATAATTATCTATGGCAAATACCGTACAACCGTTAGCAATTGGCATTAACCATTGTAAATCTGGTAACTGCCTATTGAGGTAACGTTCCAGGTCTTGCATGCTTTCTGCTTGGCTCAGAAGGGTTTGAGCTTCAAAAATGTATGTGATGCTATCGCTTAAGCGTTCTATTTGGTCGTTGAATTCTAAAGCGTAGTTATCTAAATAGCTTAATTTTAATTGGGCTTGTTGTTTTTGATAGTGCTCCATTGCGGTTAAACCAAAAATAGAGACAACAATGCCCGCCGCGAGAATGAGCACCAAAGTGAGTTTTAGTCGCACGCTAACGTAGCGATTTTTTAGATCCACCAAGGGGAACTTGCTTAACTTCATTGGCTATTCCATTGATTTAGCATAAGGCAATAAGTGACTAATTAATTGCTTACTTACTAAGCATAGAGTGAAATATCAAAAGCGGTAACTTAGTTGCATTGCAAACAAGCGCCAATACCGTTCAGGATTGTTAGTTCGAGTGGGGTTTAGGTCTCGAACAGGGGGAAGCATTGAGGTACCTACAAACCAATGGTGTTCCAGTTTTAGCTGAAAATTGCGATGGAAATTCCACGTTGCTCCAATGGTAAAATCTTCGAGATCGCGTAAGTTGGTTTCAATGTCATCATCGATAAAATGGCTGTTGTCGTAGCGAGCGAGCAAATTCCACTGCTGATTTACAATGAAAATACCCTGCAGATAATAGGCATTCATATCGATACTGCCATCAAAAATTGGCGCTAAGGGTTTAGCTGCATCGTTTTTTCCTTCAGCATAAGTACCACCACGTCGCATGGTAAATTCACCCGTTAGCTCGTAGCGCTGTTGCGAATACTGCAGCGAAGCAATGTATTGGTCGGTATCAATAGTAAAATCGAAGGGTAAACGCACCGGACTAGCCGGTGGCGCTAAATCTATCGAGTCTTTTAAGTGCATTTTTAAACGACGATACTCTAGGCCCAAGTACCAATTGGCGTTGGGGCGAGCTGAAAAGTGTATTGAACTATTCCACTCACTTTCAAAAGTGCCCCCTTGGTCTTGCCCAAAAAAGCGCCGACTAAAGCTTTCATCAAAGGCTTCTTTACCAATGGATGCCGCGAATGTGTATTGTTGGCCACTTAGCGTGAAATAGTCTAAATCTAGCCTTACGCCATCGGCCCTTAAACTCTGTTCTTTAAGGATGTGCGGGTAAACCGATAGCGGCAGTACAATACTGGGGCGAGTAAAAGGCACGTCTCGGGTTTCACCATAAATTCCGTTGGAAATTTTGAAACGGCCAAACTTAAAGCCAACTTCCCAGTCTTCGTTTGTAGGAACTTTGTAGTTAAGGCTTAAATAATCTACATCTAAACCAGATTCGAACCAATCGCCGCTCTCTTGGGCAATCACTAATCCTGAAACAGACCAATTTGGGTTGATATACCAAAAGCCTCGAAGACCTGCTTCGAACAATGGGCCACTATCACCAGAGTTATAACCGTAATAATTGTTTGCGTTTACGTCGATATAACTGGCAGACACAAAGCCGCCCCAAGAGAGTTTACCTTTAGCCTGAGCGGGAAAAATGACAACGCTTAAGCTAGTCAACAATAGTAGAATGAAGTTCTTCATTGCTCACCTCTTGGCTGGTGTATCCAATAGCGTTGGGATTATTTTTTATGGTGTCTAACATTTCTTGTTCAGAGTTCACGATGGTTGGAGCAATAGCGGTACCCGTGTAAATTTGGCGTTCCCAAATTCGGGTTAGCTGATAGGGAAACAATTTGAGTGCGTCTAAACAAAACTGTTTATGTAACTCGTTGTTGTCATCCATAACGACCAGTTCGATGATTTGACCATCAGGCCAGTTTTTTTGTCTTAGTGAGAAAATGGCACGGATCTGCTTAGCACTTAGCTCAGCCTGTTGGCTTGAGTGAGTAAGTAGCCACACCTCGGCATGAATGGGTATGCTAATGCTGACTAAAGAGAATAACGCAACAATTTTTACAGCAATCGCCTGCCGTTTTAAAAACTGAGATAATTTGCGCCAATAAATTACAATCATAGCCTTCCGTGGTTAGCTCATAACTATTGTGTTAAAGATTATGTCTTTAAATATAGGCTAATTTTTTCAATAAGTTAAGCTAAATGATTTTTTGTTTAGCATTGTTTAAATATCCAACAGGAAGTCTTGGCTTGTTATTATTTTTATTAGAATTATCAATAGAAAGGGTGTTTCTTAAGTTAAATGTTATCTCATAATTATGTAATATATATGAATGACATTACACTTTATGTGGTTTGTGCTTTCAGCTAAAACGGCCGATTAGTTTGTTTCATGTCTATGTCTTCAGTCTTAAAGCTCTTTATCGAGCTAGATCATTGTTCAATTAATTAATCCTAGGCTTGTCATATTCTTAGCGTTTATCATCTTGGCTAAACCAAACTTAGGGGAATTCGATGGCGGGTCACAGTAAATGGGCCAATATTAAGCACCGTAAAGCTGCTCAAGATGCTAAACGCGGTAAAGTGTTTACTAAGTTTATTCGAGAGCTAACAGTAGCTGCTAGAGAGGGAGGCTCTGATCCCGATGCTAACCCTAGACTTCGTGCCGCTATTGATAAGTCTTTGTCGAACAATATGACGCGCGACACCATTAATCGTGCAGTACAACGAGGTGCTGGTGAACTCGACGGACAACAGTTGGAAACTGTTATCTACGAAGGCTATGGGCCTGGAGGGACCGCGGTTTTAGTGGAAACAATGACTGATAATCGCAATCGCACCGTATCAAGTGTTCGACATGCTTTTTCCAAAAGTGGTGGCAACCTTGGCACTGATGGTAGTGTTTCATATCTTTTTGAAAAGAAAGGGGTGATATCTTACCCAGCAGGCAGTGACGAAGACGCAATTATGGAACTGGCTTTGGAAGCTGGTGCTGATGATGTACTCAGCCATAATGATGGAAGCGTTGATGTGTATACGAGCCCAGAGGAGTTTGGCGGAGTTAAAGATGCTCTAGATGCCTCTGGTATCGTGGCTATTAACTCTGAGGTTACCATGGTTGCATCAACACACGCCGAGCTAGACGCAAACACTGCACCTAAGCTGCTGCGGCTAATAGACATGCTAGAAGATGATGACGATGTTCAAGAGGTCTATCACAACGGCGAGATATCCGATGATGTTGCAGCGCAGCTTTAATTAACCGTGAAGATTATTTTAGGCATTGATCCCGGCTCGCGGATCACCGGATACGGACTTGTTAAACAAGCCCATGGGCGAATAGAGTATTTGGGTAGTGGTTGTATTCGCACCAATGAAAAAGCCCTACCGCTCAGGTTAAAACAAATCCATGCTGGAGTGAGTGAAATTATCACTCAATTCTCGCCCGACGAGTTTGCCATAGAACAAGTTTTTATGGCCAAGAATGCTGATTCTGCGTTAAAGCTTGGTCAAGCTCGTGGTGCGGCGATTGTATCCGCGGTAAGCCAAAATTTGCCTGTGGCAGAGTACTCGGCACGGCAAATAAAACAAGCAGTGGTAGGAACCGGAGCTGCAGATAAATCACAAGTTCAACACATGGTGACCCAACTTCTAAACTTGTCGGCAAGCCCACAAGCAGACGCTGCTGATGCCCTTGCTGTCGCTTTATGTCATTGCCATACCAGACAAAGCTTAATTGGTATGGCGGGCAAAGTTCGAGGTACAGTGAGGCGTCGACTACGTTAATTTATTGTATGAAAAAACAACAGTCAGAAGTTTTTTTTGAATTATTCTGCGTAACTAATTGAAACCACCAAGTTTGACCCAATATATTGCTGATAGAGATTATTAGCTAAGGTAAAGAGGACGACATGACCTTAGAGCGTTCAGAACGTTTCGAAATTCCCGTATTACCGCTGCGCGACGTGGTGGTATATCCGCACATGGTTATTCCATTGTTTGTTGGTCGTGAAAAATCTATCCGTTGCTTAGAAAGTGCAATGAGCCAAGACAAGCAAGTACTGCTGGTGGCTCAAAAGGACGCAAGCAATGACGACCCACAGGTTGATGACCTATACACAGTAGGTACCGTTGCTAATATTCTTCAATTACTTAAGCTGCCTGATGGTACCGTTAAAGTACTGGTAGAAGGTAGTCAGCGCGCTAAGCTCGAGCAAATTGTTCAAGAAGAATACTATGTGGCTGCTGCTGAGTATGTAGTATCTGCACAGCCCGATGAAAAAGAGCAAGAAGTAATGGTGCGCTCTGCCATAAGCCAATTTGAAGGCTACATCAAGCTAAACAAGAAGATTCCGCCTGAGGTGCTTACTTCTGTTTCTGGCATCGATGATGCGGCGCGTTTAGCCGATACTATGGCTGCTCACATGCCGCTCAAGTTAGAAGACAAACAGTCGGTGCTTGAAATCGCCAGTATTCCAGAACGCCTTGAATACCTAATGGCAATGATGGAGTCCGAAATCGATTTGCTACACGTTGAGAAAAAGATCCGTGGACGTGTAAAAAAGCAAATGGAAAAAAGCCAGCGTGAGTATTACTTAAACGAACAAATGAAGGCTATCCAAAAAGAATTGGGTGAGTCTGAAGATGGTCAAGACGAATTTGAGCAGCTTTCTCAACGCATCGATGAAGCCAAAATGCCTGAAGAGGCAAAAGAGAAAACGCTTGCCGAACTCAACAAGCTTAAAATGATGTCGCCAATGTCGGCAGAAGCTACAGTGGTGCGCGGCTATGTTGATTGGATGCTTAGTGTTCCTTGGGTTAAACGCTCGAAAGTGAAGCGTGATTTAGCCAAAGCCGAGCAGGTGCTTAATCAAGACCACTACGGTTTAGAGAAAGTAAAAGAACGTATTTTGGAATACTTGGCAGTGCAAAGCCGAGTCAACAAACTTAAAGGTCCTATCCTTTGTTTGGTAGGTCCTCCAGGTGTAGGTAAAACTTCACTGGGCCAATCTATCGCCAAATCAACTGGACGTAAGTACGTACGTATGGCCTTAGGTGGCGTGCGTGATGAAGCTGAGATTCGCGGGCACCGTAGAACGTATATTGGTTCAATGCCGGGTAAGCTGATTCAAAAAATGTCTAAAGTGGCGGTGAAAAACCCGCTGTTCTTGCTTGATGAAATTGACAAGATGGCGTCTGATATGCGCGGCGACCCTGCCTCTGCATTGTTAGAAGTATTAGACCCAGAGCAAAACAATAGCTTTAACGATCATTACCTTGAAGTCGATTACGACTTATCAGATGTAATGTTTGTTGCTACCTCAAACTCAATGAATATTCCTGGTCCATTGCTTGACCGTATGGAAGTGATTCGTTTATCGGGCTATACCGAAGACGAAAAACTAAATATTGCTAAACAGCACTTAATTAGCAAACAGATCAAGCGCAATGGTTTGAAAGAGCATGAAATAGTTATCGAAGACAGCGCTATCATTGGCATTATTCGTTACTACACCCGTGAAGCTGGTGTGCGTAGCTTAGAGCGTGAAATCTCAAAGTTGTGTCGCAAAGCAGTGAAAGAAATTTTGCTAAGCAAAGACACCAAGAAAGTAGAGATACGCCAAGATAACCTCAGTGAGTACCTTGGTGTGCAGCGTTGTGATTATGGCAAAGCCGATGAGAACAACCGTGTTGGTATGGTAACAGGCCTTGCTTGGACTGAAGTGGGCGGTGACTTGTTAACTATCGAAACAGCATCGGTGCCAGGAAAAGGTAAACTTAGCTATACCGGTTCTCTTGGTGATGTGATGCAAGAGTCTATTCAAGCAGCCATGACTGTGGTTAGAGCTCGCGCGGATAAGTGGCGCATTAACAGAGATTTCTATGAGAAACGTGATATTCACGTACACGTACCGGAAGGTGCAACACCAAAAGATGGCCCAAGTGCCGGTATTGCAATGTGTACCGCATTAGTTTCTAGCCTAACCGGTAATCCGGTAAAAGCTGAAGTCGCGATGACCGGTGAAATTACCTTACGTGGTGAAGTATTGCCGATTGGTGGCTTGAAAGAGAAGCTATTGGCTGCGCATCGTGGCGGAATTAAAACCGTTCTTATTCCACAAGAAAATGAACGTGATTTAGAAGATATACCAGAAAATGTTATTGGCGACCTTAAAATCATTCCAGTTCGCTGGATTGAGCAGGTTCTGGAAGCGGCTTTAGAGCAAAATCCTGAAGGCTTTGAAGTAAAAGCTTGAGTCAATGCAAATAAACGATATTCAATGGTGAAATAGTACTTGCCAGCCTTGTTCAAGGGCTATAGCCTAAGGCTGGCAAGGAAGCCGTTGATAATAATATTGATGGTATATTTTAACTAAATGTAGACTGACGAACCTCATTCTGAGCCGCGATTATTAGGGAAGCTTCCCTGCGGTGAGAAGAAAAGGAATAACAACAAGGGGAACCAATTGTGAATAAAGCTCAACTCGTAGACAAAATCGCTGAAGGCGCTGACATTTCTAAGGCCGCTGCAGGTCGTGCGCTGGATTCTTTCATTGACGCGATTTCAGATACACTTAAAGAAGGCGACAACGTTGCTTTGGTAGGTTTTGGTACTTTCCAAGTTAAAGAACGTTCAGCCCGTACTGGTCGTAACCCTCAGACTGGTGCAGAGATCCAAATTGCCGCTGCTAACGTACCGTCGTTTAAAGCAGGTAAAGCGTTAAAAGACGCTGTAAACTAACTGTCAGACGCAATTGCGATCTGTCAAAGGCGCATCCATTCGATGCGCTTTTTCATTATTTAATGTGGTAAAGAGTAATTAAGCATGTTGGAAAAGCTCCGTGAAGGAAGCCAAGGTCCGGTAGCCAAAATCATCCTAGGTTTGGTCATATTATCTTTCGCTCTGGCTGGTGTAGGTAGCTACATCGCAAGCCCTAGTGAGCAATTAGCCGCTGAAGTTAATGGTGAGTCCATTAGCCGTGCAGAGTTTGATCAAGCTTATCAAAACGAGCGTGCCCGCTTAGAAAGCCAGTTTGGTGCTGCGTTTAATCAACTAGCCGCTGACCCAAGCTACATGGCCCAGTTTAGAAGCAACGTATTAGACCGAATGATTGGTGAGCGCTTGTTAGACCAAGCTGCAGAAAGCTATGGTTTACGCGTAAGCGACGCGCAAGTTAAATCACAAATTTTAGGCATGCAAGAATTCCAAGTTGATGGTCGTTTTGATAACGAGCGTTACTTAGCTGTTCTTTACCGCGCCAACCTCCAACCTGCTCAATTTCGCGATATGATTCGCAACGACTTAACCCGTCGTCAATTGCAGCAAGCTTTGTTAGGTAGTGAGTTTGCGCTACCAAGTGAAGCTGAGTTGCTGGTTAAGCTAAATCAACAAACTCGTGACGTGCGCTATGTTACGGTTCCAGTTGCTCAGTTTGCCAACCAAGAAGCGCCAAGCGAAGAAGACTTACTGGCTTACTACGAAGAACGTAAAAACACTTTCCGCACTGAAGAGTCGGTAGATGTTGAGTACATCGTAGTTGATGCCGAGAAAATTGCTGCAAGCATAGAAGTTAGCGAAGAAGACATTCAACAATTTTACGATGCAAATCAGTTAACTTATTCACAACCAGAGAAGCGTAAAGTTGCCCATATTTTGGTTGCTGATGAAGCTAAAGCTGAAGAGCTGTTAGCTAAGATCAATCAAGGTGAAGAATTTGCGACGCTAGCCGCTGCTGAATCTGAAGATACTTTTAGTGGTCAGGAAGGTGGTGAACTAGATTGGTTTGAAAGTGGCGTAATGGCTCCTGAGTTCGATGCAGCTTCATTCGCACTTGTTAATAGCGGTGACGTAAGTGAAGTTGTTAAAACTGAGTTTGGTTATCACCTGATTAAATTGCTGGATGTTCAAGAATCTCAAGCACAACCTTTAGAAGAAGTGAAAGAGCAAATTAGTCAGCGCCTGCAACAAGAACAAGCACAAGATGCGTTCTATGAGCAAGCTCAGCGTCTTGCTGAAGTATCCTTCGAAATTCCTGATTCATTAGCTGATGTTGCTAGCGAAACGGGCTTAGAAGTTGAAACTGTTAAAGGTTTAACTCGCGCTAGTGCCAATGGTGCCTTAGGCGAGCCTCAGGTAATTAATCAACTATTTAACTTAGACTTCATCGCTGAAGGCTTAAATAGTGATGCAATCCAGTTGTCAGACAACAGTTCAATTGTTGTTCGTGTTATGGCTCACCAAGCTTCAGAAGTAAAACCTTATGAAGAGGTTAAAGCACAAATTAACACTGCACTTACTCAATCTCGTTCAACAAAGGCCGCACAAGATTATGCAGATAGCCTAATTGCTGCGCTTGAAAGTGGTGAAGGCATAGATGCTTTGTTGTATGAGCAGCAACTTAAACTAGATTCTAAGTTTAAGGTAGCTCGTGATAGCCAAGACTTTGAGCCTCAAGTGGTACGTCATTTATTTATGATGGCAAAACCTTCTGAGCAAAAAGTGGCGAGTCGCATTACAACTATGAGCGGTGACCAACTGGTTATTCAATTAACAGCAGTTAACGAAGCAGAAACCGTTGATGCCAATGAAACTAATCAATGGTTACAACAACTTAGCAATGTTAAAACTGAAGCTAGTTATCAAGTATTGATTGATGTCTTAAAAAGCAAAGCAGAAATCCAAAACTTGTTGTAAGCTTAGTGCTTACGTAAGATACTGAAAAAAGGACGTTTTACGTCCTTTTTTAGTTTTGGAGAACAATGTGAAGAAATCCATTGTGCTGCTTATAGCACTTCTTGGTATCGGTTTAGGCGTGACGTCTTTTGTTTACTTTGCTTATCCAGAGTTGGTTGGCATAGAGCCTGAGCTTAAAGTAAATCCTATTGTAGGTACTTGGGAAGCAGAGCATGATTTTTATGGCAAGAAAGAACGCCTTGTATTCTCAGAGGATGGCCAAGTTAAATCTGGCAGCCGGGTAGCGACCAAATACAAGATAAATGGTAATCGCGTGGTGGTGACCTCAGCGGATAAAGTGATTGAATACCGCATTTCAAAAGATGGTCAAACATTGGATGCATACTTGCCAAGAGCAGGGCGTATTCGTTATCAAAGAATTAATTAAAAAAGCCCTTAACAGCAACTGTTAAGGGCTTTTGTGGTTGTTAAGCTAGTTATTAGTCTAAGGTTACTACTTCAAACGGCACTGCTGTTGCAACATCTTCTTCGTAATCAACACCTTCAACGCCGAAGCCAAATAGCTTCAAAAACTCCGCTTTATAGTATTCATAGTCAGTATGTTCTTTCAGGTTCTCGGTGGTAATTTGTGGCCATAGGTCAACACAAGCTTGTTGAATATCTTCACGTAATTCCCAATCATCTAAACGCAGACGATTCTGCTCATCTACAGGAGCTTGTTCACCTTCTAGGTACAAACGTTCATTGAATAAACGATAGATTTGCTCCATACAGCCTTCGTGCAGACCTTGTTCTTTCATGATTTTGAAAACCATCGAGATGTATAAAGGCATCACAGGAATTGCGGAACTTGCTTGGGTAACAACACTCTTAAGCACTGCAACGTTGGCTGAGCCTTGCTTACTGCTTAGTTTTTCATTAAGAGCTGTTGCAGCGCGATCTAGGTCCATTTTCGCTTTACCTAAGGCACCATCCCAATAGATTGGCCAAGTTAGCGCGGTGCCAATGTAACTGTAGGCAACGGTTTTACAACCTTCCGCTAGCACGCCGGCTTCATCTAAGGATTTAATCCAAAGCTCCCAGTCTTCACCACCCATTACCGTTACCGTATCAGCGATTTCTTGCTCGGTTGCAGGCTCAACGCTTGCTTCGATAATGGTATCTTTATTGGTATCAACAGCTGTTGCTGTATAAGTTTCACCGATAGGTTTTAAGCTAGAGCGAATCAGTTCTCCGCTGTCAGGTAATTTACGAACTGGAGAGGCTAGCGAGTAAACTACAAGGTCAATCTGTCCAAGATCTTGTTTAATTAAGTCAACAGCGGCTTGTTTTGCTTGATGTGAGAATGCGTCACCATTGATACTTTTAGCATAAAGGCCGGCTTCATGCGCTTTTTGGTCAAATGCAGCAGCATTGTACCAACCAGCAGTACCAGGTTTCTTTTCAGTGGCTGGTTTTTCGAAAAACACGCCAATAGTTGCGGCATCGCTACCAAAAGCTGCCGCGATGCGCGATGACAAACCATATCCGCTTGAAGAACCAACCACCAATACTCGCTTAGGACCATTGCTTACTTTGCCTTGCTGTTTGGTGTAATCGATTTGCTCTTGTACATTAGCCGCACAGCCTACCGGGTGAGTGGTGGTACAGATAAAGCCTCGGATCTTGGGTTTGATGATCATACTAATTCCTTTAAGGTGTCCGATAATAAGGCGCTGAATACATGAATGTTATAGCGCTAAAAAATGCAGTGATTCTAGCATGTTTACCGCTAAAGTTGCATTTAGCCTAGCTGATCAGAGCAGTTAAATAGGGAGGAATTAAGTTTTATTGTGTCGTTAGTTTATAGACACTATCTTAGGCGATGTAAATTTATTATCAAAAGAACTATACATTATCTTATTTAGGTAGTATCAATAACATAACGCGATAAAAAAATAAGACTCAAGACACTTAAGGGAATAAGGGTTAAGCTTTTGAAAAGTAAAATATTGCCGACCAGCATTAAAGGAAAGGTGGTTGGTTTACCCACCAGTAAAACCACCCAGCATGCTGCTAAAAAGAAAGCTGCAGAGATTGCCAAGCATTATGAAACCTATTTTCATCCACTTGTTGCGCTCAGCGACGAAGATGTAGAAAGTGTCTATCACCTTCGTCACGATGTTTATTGTGAAGAGTTAGGCTTTGAGCCGGTTAACCCGCAAAAAGTTGAACGCGATGAATTTGACGATTACTCTGATTATTGCTTAGTGCGACACAAGTCTTCAAATACCTACGCTAGTACCGTACGAGTTGTGGCCCCGTCAGGCGAGCAATTACTACCTCTGGAAAAATATTGCGAAGGTGCTATTACCGATGAGGAATTACATCCGCAAAATTTTGCTCGAGAAGACGTTTGTGAAATTTCCCGTTTAGCATTAAGAGCAACATTTAGACGACGTAAAGCCGACAAATTTAAAGACTCAGCGGTGGGCGGGATTAACATCAACGAGCTCTATGAAGAAGAGTTGCGCTGCTTTCCTTTTATCACCGCCAGTATGTATCTAGCCGCTACAGTGTTGGTAGAGCGCCATAATATCAAACATGCTTATGTGATGATGGAGCCTCGCTTAGCTCGAAGCACCGCGCTGTTGGGCATTAAATTTCAACAAATTGGCCCTGTTGTTGAGTACCATGGACAACGCGCGCCATACTATATTACTGCTGAAAAGATCCGCAGTGATTTGCCCATTACCTTAAGGCCATTAATGGATATGATTGAGCGCGAAGTTAATGCTTCTCTTTCTATGTCACAAGTGGTGGGGGCGCAAGAAAGTATTCTGTATCGAGGTAATTCTTAATACCTTTCGCTACTTACGAAAGGCATTTTGATAGGCATTTATCAGTCGTTGACTCAGCTCGTGTTCGGGCTGAGTGAAGAACTCTTCGGTATGCTTAAACTCTACGGCTTTGCCTTGCTGCATCACCAGTACCTTGTCAGAAAAATGTCTAACTAACCCCAAGTCATTGGATACAAAGATATAGCTGATTGCAAATCGTTGCTGAAGCTCTAGCAATAGGTTAATGATTTGCGCTCTCACCGAGACATCAAGGGCCGCAATGCTTTCATCAATAACAATGATTTTGGGGCTTAAAATTAACGCTCTAGCAACCGCAATACGCTGTTTCTGACCACTAGATAGCATACTAGGGAAAAACTCGGCATGCTCTTCTAATAAACCCACTAATTTTAAGGTAGCAATTACTTTTTGCTGCTGCTCTTGTTGCGACAGCGCTGTATTTAGAATAAGTGGTGCAGACAAAATTCGACCGATGTTAGAACGCGGGTTGAGCGAGCTATTTGGGTCTTGAAATATCATTCTGATTAAGCGGCACCTGCGGGTGTAGTCGCCAAACTTTAAAGCCTCGCCGTTAACAAAAATATCCCCGTTACTCGGTTTGTTGATGCCCGCCAATACTTTTGCCAAGCTAGATTTACCAGAACCTGACTCACCAATTATCGCTAAGCTTTCACCCATGTTTAGCTCGAAACTTATGTCATCGATGGCTGCAAAACGTTGTCTGCTCAACCAACCTTTATGAACATAAACGTGTTGAGATAAGTTTTTTACGTGCAGCAAATTAGCCATTATTGCTTACCTTTTTCTCTAAGTTTAAAGGGTAGTGGCAAGCATATTGATGACCTTTCACCTTTTTAAGTTTGGGTTGAGTAACACATTTTCGCTGCGCTTTTGGGCAACGCGGGCCAAGTCGACAGCCAATCGGCAAGTGTTGTAAAGCGGGAATTGAGCCGGGTAGGCCAGGTAAAAACGCTTTGCGCTCAAAAGGTTTATTAAATTGTGGTGCTGAGCTAAGTAAAGCTGAGGTATAAGGGTGCCTAGAACTTCCTACCACTTGATCAGAACGACCCACTTCTACCATTTGGCCGCAATAAATTACGCTGATGGTGTCAGCTAAGTCGGACAGTGTGTTTAAGTCATGACTAATCAACAAAATGGCGGTGTTATTCAGTTTATTTAGTTTGTGTAATAAGCGTAATATTTGGCTGGCTGTGGTTACTTCCATGGCTGTAGTTGGTTCATCGGCAACTAATAACTTAGGCTGCCCTGCAATGGCCATGGCAATCATAACTTTTTGGCAAAGCCCATCCGATAGCTCATAAGGGTAGCTGCGCATTACCTTGTGGTGATCTTTAACACCTACTTTATGCAGTAAGGCTTGCGCTTGCTTTTTTCGCCACTGGAAACGTCGCCAAAATCCACCTTTAATATTGTGGCAGGGAATGGCTTCCTCAATTTGTTTACCAACCTCTTCCGAGGGGTCTAAACATGAGCTAGGTTCTTGAAATATCATCGCAATTTCATGGCCTAGCACTTTGCGCCGTTGGCGGGTAGTTAAGGACATTAGGTCTACGTCACCCAGGCGCATGCGGTCGGCTTTGATGGTCCAGCTGGGTTTCGTTACCCCTAATAATGCTTTGGCAATTAAGCTTTTGCCTGAACCAGACTCACCGACTAAGGCCTTTATTTCGCCCTCTGCCATGGTAAGGCTAACTCGATCTACCGCTTTAACTATTCCTGCGGGTGTGTTGATTTCAATAGTTAGGTTGCGAATATCTAGTAAAGCCATTAGTCGACTCCTTGAATCATCGCTTGGCGTAAACCTTCACCTACCATATTCACACTAAGAATACTGGTCATGATGACGAAGCCGGGTAGGGTCACTGTCCAAGGCGCAGAAAAGAGTAAATCTTTACTTCCACCTAACATGGCGCCCCATTCTGGTAGTGGCGCCTGAGCTCCAATGCCAATAAATCCAAGGGCGGTAATATCGATAAGTGATGAGGAAAAGCTGCGACTAATTTGAAAGACAATTGAGTCAGCAATATTAGGGAGCACTCCATTTTTCAAAATACGGTAGTTAGTAGCACCATCTAGGCGAATCGCCGTAATGTACTCCTTTTGAATTTCGCTTGAAACGGCAATATAGGTAAAGCGAATAAACTGCGGGATCTGCGCTAGGGCAATCGCAATCAATGTATTCTCTAAGCCGGTTCCGAGAAAAGACACCACCATAATTGCAATTAGCAGGGAAGGAATCGATAACGCGGTATCCATTACGTGGTGTAGCACGCTCGATTTAATTCCACGGCTCATGCCAGAAAGAATGCCTACGGGAATACCAATTAAAGCAGCAAGCGTTACTACTATAAAGCCGCCACCAAAGGTTAATTGGCAACCATAGATTAAGCGGCTGAGTAGATCTCTGCCTAAGTCATCAGTGCCTAAAAAGTTGTCTACATGGCCCTGTTGATTCCAAGATGGAGGTTGTAATAAGTTGTCACCTTGATAATCCAGTGGGTAGGGCGCAATCAGCGGCCCGAACAAGGCCAGCACTAAAAAGCCAAGTAACACCCAAAAACCAACCATCGCAACAGAGTTATCTCTAAAACGGATCAGTACCTGCTGCAAGGCACTGGAAATAGTCGTTTCAGAAAATACATTAGTGCTGAGCATAAACTTCTCTTCGACGCAGTGGGTGGATGAGTGCGGTAAACAAATCGGTTAAAACAAAGGTGATAATCACTAAGGTTGCTACAGCTAACATGCCGCCTTGAATAGCAATGTAGTCTTGCTGATAAATGCTTGAAATTAACCAACGCCCAATGCCCGGCCACGCAAATACCACTTCTAGCACCATTGCCATAGTTAGCACGTTGCCAAATTGCAAACCTAAGCTAGGAAGAATAGGGGGGAGCGCGTTGTGTAAGGCATGGCGAGTGACTATTTGCCATTTCGACAAGCCCTTTGTAGCGGCAGCTTTAATGTAGTTCTCACTCATTACTTTAGCCATAGAGTTGGATAGCTGGCGAATAACCTCTGTAGTGGGCACCACAGCCAGTACTAGGGTTGGCAAAGCTAAGTGGCTTAATATGCTCATAAGCGCTGGCCAGCGGGCTTGAGGCTCTAACCACATCACGTCAATAATGCCAAAACCGGTTACTTGAGGAATTTCCAATAGCAAGTCATAGCGCCCTGATACGGGGAACCATCCCAGCATTAGGGAGGAGTTCATGACTAAGAGTAGCGCAAGCCAAAAGACCGGAATGCTGTAACCCACCATTGTCACACTTAAAATTAGGTTTCTAATCCAGTGCTGATGGTAAATTCCGGCTAAGGTACCCAGCGGGATCCCAATAATAAACGACAACAAAAAAGCCGAAAAACAAAGCTCTAAGGTGGCGGGGAGAAAACTTACCAGTTCATCAAACACTGGTTTGCCGCTAATGCTCGATACACCCAAGTCGCCATTGATGTTTTGCAAAACAAACAATGCGTATTGTTTAAACCAAAAATCATCGGACTCAATTAATAAGTTCTGATTCTGCTGAAAAATAAAAGCAATCAAGTTGATGATTAAAAAAGTAATCACCAGTAGGTTAATGCGGCGAATCAAATATCGGAGCATGGCTTACTTCCTATAGGCGTTGTTGAACGAAACGCCTCCAAATGGGTTCCAAGTAATACCGTGAACGCTGTCATTATAGGAATACATTTTTAATGCATGGGTTAAAGGTAAAATAGGCACATCTTGTTCGATTATTTTTTGGATCTTGTAATAGTTTCTCACTCGGTCGGCAAGGCGCGGAGAAGCGGTTGCAGCATTGAGTAGCTGTTCAAAGTGGCCATTACACCAACGGCTAAAATTATACCCTTGTTCTACCGCATCACATGAGAATTGCTGTCTGAAAAAGTCATCGGGGTCACTGTTATCGGTAGACCAGCCAACCAATAATAAATCGTAGTCTACTTCTGGAGCGCGCAAATAACGGCGTAATACTTGCCAATCTAACAAACGCACGTTGACTTGATAGCCATCATTCACCAAATCATTTCGGATTAACTCAGCCGTTTTTCGTGGTTGTGGGTTATAGCTTTTAGCCTCATTTAATACCCACAACTCTATGGGTTGTTGCTTGGCTTTTTCAATGTAGGGGTAAACCAAGTGGTCTTGCTCTGGTGAGCGAGATTGATGGCGGTAAGCCCAAGAAGAAGGAGAAAGAACGCCATTGGCAATATCTGCAGTTGATAAATAGACCGAATCCAAAATCCGCTGTTTATTTACCAGCCCTGCTACATTTCGGCGAATTCGTACGTCGGCAAAAGGAGGCTTTTGAGTATTGAATGCTAAGTAAGAAACATTGAGTCCAGCCTGCACGGAGACCAACAGTTCTTCACGGGCTTTAAGCACTTCAAGCTGGTTTGCTGCTGGCTGCGCCATAATATCGCATTGACCAGTTAGCAACTTGGCTAAGCGAATAGAAGAGGTTGGGGTTATATCAAATACCAACTGCTGCATCGGCGGCGCACCACGCCAGTGTAACCAATGGCGGTAGTATCGAATAAAGTGGTCTTTACGCTGGTTAACGTAATAAAACGGCCCGCTGCCAATAGGCAGTTGATCGAGCAGCCCAAGTTGGTTTGATTGGCTGAGTTTATCGGCATACTCAGCTGAAAGAATTACTGCATAGTCGCTAGCTAGGTTTGCCAAAAAAGCTGCATCTGGCCGCTTTAACTCAAATTCAACACTGCTATCAGACAACTTAGTGAGTTTACGAATATTGCTGCCAAAGCCAATATTATTGAAAAAGGGATAATCGCCGTTAGCCAAGATGTAAAGTGGATGTTCGGGGTATAGAATGCGTTCAATGCTTAGCATCACATCATCGGCATTTAAGTTACGCGATGGGCTAAAGTAATCGGTTTTATGAAAATGAATACCTTGACGTAAATAGAAACGATAACGCAGCCCGTCTTCGCTTACCTGCCAGTTATTAGCAACACCGCCAACCAGTTGCTGAGTAATTGGATCAACTTCAACTAAGCGGTCATAAAGGTGTCGCGATGTCACCGCAATCGCATTGATTGAGCTTTCAAGTTGTGGATTAAAAGTATGCGGTGCGGTTTCGGTACAATAGACTAAACCAAGCTTTTTTACGTCTTTTTGCTGGTCACAGCCAAGTAGCAAAAAAGCCAGACACATCACTGTGCCAATTGAGAATGCATTCATGAGAAGCTGATATCCTGATAACTGCTTGATAATTTACCATTAACCATCTGCTTATCTCAACCAATGAAAGGCTTAGCCTTGTGTATTAATGTGATGTTTTTTGATCAAACCCCTTAGTTGATGGTAGCTGATCTGTAAGGCTTTAGCGCTGGCTGTTTGTTTGTAATGATGGTTTGCTAAGGTTTCACTAATTAATTGCTTCTCAAAGTCGGCGACTTGTTGATTAAAATCGAGCTGCTTGGACCCAATCGGCGAATCTTGTGGGGTTTGCTTTAGTGGTCGCCATGGCGAAGCAAAAGGATCTAGGTTTATGGCATCAACTAAACCCTGATTGTCGCTGTTCTCTACCACCGCTCGCTCTACAACGTTTTTAAGTTCACGAATATTGCCAGGCCAAGAATAATCATTTAGTTGTGTTAGCACCGTTGGGCTAAAACTAGGGACCTGGGAAAAATTGAGTTCTCTGGCCATTTTGTGAGCAAAATGCTCGGCTAATAGTTGAATATCTTCAACGCGGTGGCGTAGTGGTGGCAAGGTAATCACTGCGAAAGATAATCGGTCTAGCAAATCAGCTCTAAAATCCCCTTGCTCCACTAACTCTGGCAGATCTTGGTTAGTGGCACACACTAATCGAACATCTACCTCAATCGGTTTATTACTGCCAAGGCGTTCAATTTTGTTGTATTCGATAGTGCGTAATAGCTTTTCTTGCACTTCATTTGGCATGTTGGCCAGTTCATCCAAGAACAAGGTGCCTTTATCAGCTTGTTCAAATCGGCCAATACGTTGCTGAGATGCCCCGGTATATGCGCCGGCTTGATGCCCAAATAGCTCAGACTCAATCAAGTTTGGGTTCAAGCTTGCGCAGTTTAAGCTTAAATAGTGTTTGTCCCAGCGCTCCGACAAAAAATGTAAGCGTTCAGCAATCAGCTCTTTACCGGTGCCCCTTTCACCAATAACCAGTACTGGTCGGTTTAGCGGAGCTAAGAGTGATACCTTGTCTAACACCTCCAAAAAACTAGGTGCCTTACCTAATAGGCTAGGGGAATCCATTTGGTCTCTCTGACTAAAAGTTGGTTAACATAACTATATAGTCATTGTTGAGTTTTGTCATTTATCTATAAAAGTCATAAATATCAGTGGCTTGATAATTTGGCATGCTACTTGTAAACAATTATCTCGAAAACATACATTGATCTTTATTCGACCTTATTAGGAGTCCCCCATGGGAATGTTTAGCCGCTTAACAGATATTATTAACTCCAACATCAGCACCATGTTGGATAAAGCTGAAGATCCGCAAAAGATGCTACGCCTTATCATTCAAGAAATGGAAGACACCTTGGTGGAAGTGCGTGCTAGTACTGCAAAAGTATTGGCCGATAAAAAACAGCTGATACGTAAAATTGAGCATTTAGAAGAGCAAGCTGAAGATTGGCAGGCTAAAGCTGAACTTGCCTTAAGCCGCGAGCGAGAAGATTTAGCGCGCTTGGCATTAGTTGAGAAAAAACACTTACAAGAATCAATTAAGCAGCAGCAAAAAGAACTAGGCTTAGTGGATGATAGTTTGTTGCAGTTGCAGCAAGAAATTGAGCAGCTAGAGCTTAAACTAAGCGAATCAAGAAATCGTCAAGCTGGTTTATTAGCTCGTCAAACCACAGCCAAAAACCGCCATGCAGTAAGACAGCAGCTAGATAATGAACGCGCGTTAAAAACGCGAGAAAAATTTGAACAGTTTCAAGCTAAGATCGATCAACTTGAAGCGCGCGCAGAAGTATTTGGTAAGGAAGGCGATAACAACCCTGATTTAAACAAGCAATTTGCTGAGTTAAGTGCTGACGCTGAAATTGCCGACGAGCTAGACAAGCTTAAAGCCAAGTTAGAGCAAAAATAGGAGAATTTATGCTTACCGTATTGGTGACGCCGTTAATTTTGTTTATGGCCATAGTGGCCCCACTGTGGCTTATTTTACATTACAAGAGTAAGCGTCAGGTAGAACATGGAATTAGTGAACAAGAGCGCGAGCAGCTAAATGCTTTAGCTACTCGAGCCAAAGATATGTCAGCGCGCATTCACGCTCTAGAGAATATTTTAGATGAAAGCGTGCCGCATTGGAGGGAGCGCTAATGTTTGATAAACCGCTATATCGCGACCCACAAAAAGGAAAAATTGCAGGGGTGTGTGCTGGTTTAGCACACAGCCTTGGCGCCGAAACATGGTTAATTCGAATCATTGCTGTGACTTTGGCAATTACTAACCTCGGATTATTTTTTATTATCTATGGTGCAGCGTGGTTGTTTATGGATAAACGCCCCAGTAATTTAAGAGGGGATGAGGGAGTAACCATTAAGTCAAAAGTGTGGCAACGTGGCGAAACGCCTAGCCAAGCAGTTAGCGAGCTAGAGCACCAGTTTGATGATTTCGAACAGCGTTTACGCAAAGTAGAAAAAGTGGTCACAGCACGAGATTTCGAGCTTCATAGTCAGTTTAAAAACCTCTAATTCAAGCGCATCTTGCAAATACCTAGTTCAAATTAACTCAAGTGAATGTTAAATGACGCTTGGGTTAAGCTTACTTTTTTGGTTAGACTAAAGAAGTATATACACAATTGGACAGTCTAACTCACTGGTCCGATAGGGAAATAGGAGTGCTTTTTGCGTTTAGTATGGATAGTTGGAGAAGGAGGTATGTGGTGTTGCTGTGAGTTTTTACAGGCCCTACAGCTGCTGTCTGCATCACTAAAAGAGCAAGCGGCAACAACATGCGCATAGAGTTAAACTGTCAACAAAACACCGAAGTTTTTAGCGCGGTTCTCGGCGTTTTAGTTAAACATGGTTTAGCGCTACAAGCCATGCAGAGTGTCGACACCGGGCACTTGTTTCTTCACCTTACCGAATTAGAGCTTCCTCTAACACAGCAATTGCTTAGTGAATTTCGTTGCCTCAATGGTGTTTCTGATGCACGTATTGTGTCGGCCTTGCCTTCTGAAGTTGAACACAAAGAAGTTCAAATTCTATTAGACAACGTACCTTACCCAGTGGTGCTGATTGATAAATCTGGAGAAATTCGCCAGTTTAATCAGGCTTTTGAGCAATCCTGCGGTGATACACCTCATCCTCTTACCAACAGCGATATAAGCAAATTTTTGCGTGGATTTAGTGTCCAACGTTGGTTTGGTAGTGGCTCGGGTAAGCGAGAGCTAGTAGAAATTCAGCTGAGCGGCCGAGTCTACATGGCTGATATTATTCCGCTGTCAGAAACAGCACTGTTTTCGCATCTACCCGGCGCGATCATGCTGTTTAAGTCTGCCCATTGGCTAGAGGCTAGCTTCGATTTATCGCAAATTGAACTTGGGATTAGTGAAGGGCGTTTAGTTGCAACTAGCGATGAGACCAGCAATGCTCTTAATAGCTTAAAACGTTTAGTTGAACACCCAATGCCAACACTGTTATTTGGAGAAGCAGGAGTTGGTAAGCGATTTTTAGCGCGATTGTTAAACGAGCTTTCGATGGGCAGTGATGAGCGCTTTCACGCGGTGAGCTGTCATAACCAAGAATATAGTTTGTCTGAGCAACTAGCAGAAATTGCTGCTGAACAACCTAACACGGTGTTGTTAAGCAATATTGAAAAACTAAAGAGCAGCGAAGTTGAAGATGCGGTTAGTTCTTTAAGCGCGCCTCAGCTTGGGATTAAACACCTGCTGTTTTCTAGCCGCTATACGCCTGAGCAATTGGCCGCGCTATGGGGAGGCGACTGTTATTACTCGCTAATTAAAAATAGCATTAATGTTCCGCCACTTCGCCAGCGAAAAGAAGACATTGTGCCATTAGCGCAATCTTGGTTAGATTTTCAGTACGCTAAACACCAAGAAGTTCCGCCACCTCTAAGCCGAGAAGTAAAGCGCTACTTAAGTTCTTTAAGTTGGCCGGGTAATATTCCTCAGCTTTATCAAGTGCTGCAAGACTCTTTAGATATTGGCAGCATGAAAAAGTGGCAAGTGAGTGACATTAAATATCATCATGAAAAAGTGGTAGACAATGTCAGTATCGAGAGCTTGTTGCAGCAAGACTATCACTCTGCCATGGGTGAGTTCGAACACCTGCTGTTAAGTTATCATTATCCTCAGCACCCTAGCTCGCGACTATTAGCGAAAAAGTTAGGCCTGTCTCATACTGCCATCGCTAACAAACTACGCGAACACAATATTCGTAATAAAACCGACTTAGATAATTAAGCATACTTTAGTATGTTAGCGTTAGTCACCGAAGCTAAGGCTTTCGGTGACTACCTAGCTATATCTGCAAACTGGTAATTTCGTCTTCAGCTTACTGCTTTGTTTCGAGTGTTAAGCAAACCCGTTGCAAAATTAAAGCTTTTAGTAAAAACCGCCCCGAAATAGCCCTTGAAAACGCGATCGGTGGTTTACCCGTGCGCTGGTTTTGCTATGATGCGGCAAGCAAAAAAATAAACTAATGCAACGGAGACGCAAACACAATGAACACTTATAAGATCGCCTTATTGGCCGGCGACGGCATCGGCCCAGAAGTAATGAAACAAGCGGTCAAAGTATTAAAAGCAGTTGAAGCGCGTAACCCTGAAGTAGCATTTGAGTTAAATGAAGCACTATTTGGTGCAGTAGCCTACTTCGAAACGGGTAAATCTTTCCCTGCTGAAACCATCGCTATTTGTGATGAAGCAGACGCAATCTTAAAAGGCACCATTGGCCTTAACCACGAAGATTCTAAAAAAATTCCAGTAGACGAGCAGCCAGAACGCGGCGCGCTACTGCCTTTACGTCGTCGTTACAATACCTATGCTAACTTTCGTCCAGTGTACTTACCTCAAGAATTAGCTCACTTCTCGCCACTTAAGCCTGAAGTTATCGGTGAAGGTATTGACCTTATGATTATCCGCGAGCTAGTGGGTGGTTTGTACTTTGGTGAGAAAGAAGTAGGTAAAGACGATAACGGTAAGCGTTATGTTCGTGAAGTACTTGAGTACGACGAAGATCAAATTCGCGATATTCTAAAAGTAGGTTTTGAAACTGCTCAGCGTCGTAAAAAAGTGCTGCATAACATTCACAAAAGTAACGTACTTAAATCAAGCGTGTTGTGGAATGAGATCCTAGAAGAAGTAGCAGTAGACTACCCAGATGTAGAAGTTAAGCACATTTTGGTTGATGCGGCGGCTACTTACTTATGTTTAAACCCAGGCCAATTTGACGTGATGGTTATGGAAAACATGTTTGGTGATATTTTAAGTGACCAGGGCGGTGGTATTTTAGGTTCATTAGGTCTTATGCCTTCAGCGTGTGTTGGTCCAGAGAAGTCTTACTACGAACCTTCTCATGGCAGTGCTCCAGATATCGCGGGCAAAAACATTGCTAACCCATACTCAATGATTGGCTCTGTAGCATTAATGCTAGAAATGAGCTTTGGTATGGAGCAAGAAGCGAAGAACCTATGGCACGCAATGAAGTCGGTGTTTGCTAATGGTTACGGTACGCCAGACCTAGCCAAAGGTGAAGATGCAAAACTTATCGATACCGACGCCTTTGGCGACATGGTAGTAGATGAGCTAAACAAAGCACCTCGTGTCTAATTCGTAGAATGCCAAAAACCAGCCTACGGGCTGGTTTTTTGTTATAGCGCTTCAATCAGTCAGTGCGCAATGCATGGTTAAGTGTATTGTAAAAACCAAGCTGGATTTAACTACCATGAAAAAATCAACCAAAATAGTCAGTGCTGGTCGCGATAAAAAGTGGACTCAAGGCTTAGTAAACCCTCCGGTATCTCGTGGTTCTACCGTTGTATTTAACAGCGTTAAAGAGATGAAACAAGCCACCGCTAAACGTCATGATAAAACCTTGTTTTATGGACGTAGAGGCACCCAAACCCACTTTGCCTTTCAAGAGGCCATGGTGGAAATAGAAGGCGGTGCAGGCTGTGCTTTGTATCCTTGTGGTACGGCTGCAATTAGTGGTGCGCTGTTGTCTTTCTTGAAGCATGGTGACCATCTGCTCATGGTGGATACTGCCTACGAACCAACTCGCGACCTTTGCGACAAATTGCTTAGCCGCTATGGCATAGAAACCACCTATTATGATCCAATGATAGGCGGTGCTATCAGCGAGTTAATTCAAGCCAATACCAAAGTGATTTTCTTGGAGTCTCCAGGCTCTTTAACCATGGAAGTGCAAGACTCTCCAGCGATTGTAGCTGCAGCGCGAGCGGCTAACCAAGATATCGTGGTGATGTTAGATAATACTTGGGCATCGCCGGTTAACTTTAGTCCTTTTGATTTCGACATCGATATTTCTATTCAAGCGGCCACTAAGTACATTGTGGGGCATTCAGACGTAATGTTAGGCACCGCGGTGGCTAATCAACGTTGTTGGGATCAACTGCGCGAAAACTCTTATTTACTGGGTCAGTGCACTTCGCCAGACGATATCTATTTAGCAATGCGCGGAATGCGTACTTTGGGTGTGCGTTTGGCACAGCATCAAAAAAATGCCTTAGAAGTGGCTAATTGGTTAGCACAGCGTGATGATGTTGACCATGTTCGCCATCCCGCTTTGGCAAGCTGCCCTGGTAATGAGTTTTTTGAACGTGACTTTCAAGGTTCTTGTGGTTTGTTCTCCTTTGTCATGAAAGGCGGCAATCAAGCGGCATTAACCGCGCTATTAGATGGAATGGAGCATTTTAAGATGGGCTATTCTTGGGGCGGTTACGAAAGCTTGATCATGGGAGTAAATGGGGTAGAGAAGCTACGCACTGCTACTCAATGGAAGGCCGAAGGTACCTTGATTCGTGTTCATATTGGCCTTGAAGATACCAGCGATTTAATCGCCGATTTAGACGCTGGCCTTGCGCGATTTAACGCTGCCTTGTAGTGATTTGCTTTATCGCAGTTTATAAGTCGCCTTAAGGGCGACTTTTTTGTGGCTAATTATCACAATTTGATAACATTTGCCCAATCGGCTTGTTGCTTGAAATTTGCTTTGTTAGCGTTAGTACATAATTAAAGCAAAGGAATGCCCATGCTACTTCAAGCAACTTTAAAATGGTCCACCACGCTGTTATTAGCGTGTTTACTTGCTGCCTGTGGGGGTGGAGGAGGAAGTGATGGTGGAACGCCTTCACAGCCCTTAACCGGCGCGCAGCTATTTAGCCAAGCGGATCCTGCCGGTAATCAATTTTCTTGTAGCACTTGTCATGCTACCAGTGAAAATGCGCAAGGCTTAGATGCGCAGAAACTTCATCGGCCGGCGCATTCTTTGTTAAACGCAACCCGCCGAAATGCCTTTTATAATGGTACGTTTAGTGAAGTGATTGATGCGGTAAACAATTGTCGAGTCGATTGGATGGATGCAAGCCCTTATGTTAGCGACAGCAATGATTGGTTGGCATTAGAAGAATACTTAGCAGGCTTGAGCGATAGTAGTGATGCAACAGAGATTGCCTTTAATCAGGTTGCTGCCGTTAGTGACTTTAGTACAGCGGATATAAGCGCTGGGCATGCTCTATTTAATCAAACGTGTGCTACTTGCCACGGTCAAGATGCCGGAGGGACTGGGCTAGCAAGAACGCTTGTGGGCAGCGGCTTAAGTGCCCAACAAGTGGCTAATAAGGTACGTAATTCGGGGCCAAGTAATAGCAACTATTTCACCAACCTGTCTGGTGGCAATATGCCGTTTTGGAGTGAACAGCGACTCAGCGACCAAGAACTAGTAGACATTGCTAGTTATGTTGAGAGCATTAATGGGCCGCAAAGCTTTAGTTGTAATGCTAGCGACCACCCTAAAGTTGGCCAAGTTGCCATGTTAAGCACACTTTCTCACAACGTAAGTGGGCGGGTAGAGATCATCGATAATTGTACAATTGAAGTCACCGAGTTCAATTACGATGGTGGTGGTCCAGACGTACTATTTTATGGTGCTCCAAGCAGCGATTACAACCAAGGTGGTTTTGCTATCGGCGATATTATTAATGGCCCGATGTATAACAACGATACCTTAAGGCTAAGCTTAGCCAACGCCCAACAGTTAGATCAGCTAGCCGGCATTAGTGTATGGTGTCGAGATTTCAGCGTAAGTTTTGGCGACGGTTTATTTAATTAAACACTAGGGGCTGTTTATCTTTCGCGGTTAAATTTTGTTCGCGAAAAAATCGTTTTAGGCACGGCAAGGCGTGTGTAGCCTAGCGTTCTAGGTAAATTCGCCTTAACAAAGCATAAAACGATTTTAGCCGAACCCTTCGGACAGCATTTGTGGTTTATTTCTACTGTGTTATCAGCTTCTCATGTAGGCCCACTACACATCAAAGCTTCTGCCTTGCATAAAGAAGCCACAAATTGCTGCAAAAATCATCTTGAAAGATAAACAGCCCCTAGTTAAAGGCGAGCATTGCTCGCCTTCTAAATCTGCCAGTTACTCACAAGGCTGAGGTTTCCCAATGCCATAACCTTGCACAAAATCTACGCCTATTTCTTCTAGCACTGCGTGAATTTCCGCATCTTCTACAAACTCAGCTACGGTTTTCATATTCATTAAATGTGCAATGGCGTTAATCGACTCAACAATGGCGCGGTCGGTAGGTTGTTTGACAATGTTGACCACCAAACTGCCGTCAATTTTTAGGTAATCGACCGGTAGGTTTTTTAAATAACCAAATGACGAAGCACCACTGCCAAAATCGTCTAAAGCAAAGCGAACCCCAATTGCTTTCATTTCTCGAATAAACTCAAGTGCCCTTGAGAGCTGTGATATTGCTGCGGTTTCGGTTATCTCAAAGCAGATGTTTCTAGGGTTAACTTGCGAGCTTAGTAAGAGCTCTTTAACCCGATTTACAAATTCGTCATTACTTAAGCTAAGACCCGATAGGTTTATTGATACCACGGTATCACCTTCGGGAAAGTACTGCTGATAGCGCTCGAATACCGTTTTTAAAACCCACTGGTCAATAATGGTTATCACGCTGTGTTTTTCTGCAGCAGGGATAAACAAATTAGGAGGAATGGTTTTACCTTGTTCATCGCGGTAGCGGATTAAAATCTCATAATGTTTGTGGCTGTTTTGTTGGCCTATTGGCGCAATAACTTGCTTGGCTAAGTAGAATTGGTTTTGCTCTATCGCTTGGGCAACATTGGCGATGTAGCCCATTTGTTGTTCTTCATTAAACAGCTCATCATCGTTTAGATTGGCAACATAAACCCGCCCACGCCCGGCTTCTTTGGCTTTGTAGCAAGATAGGTCGGCTTTACTAAGTAACTCGGTGTCGTTTAATGCGCCAGTAATCGGCACCATGCCAATGCTCACACCTACGTTAAATAGCCGTTGATTCCAGTGAAAGCGGTAGCTATCAACTTGTGCAATAACTGTTTCGCACAATTGTTGGGCATCGCTAAGGCTTTTATTTGGCAATATTAGACCAAACTCATCACCGCCTAAGCGGCCAACAATATCTTGGTGAGTGGTACAGCGTTTAATTACAGTGGCAACTTCTGCCAACATTGCATCACCGATAAGATGACCTGCAGTATCGTTAACCAACTTAAATCGGTCTAAATCTAGAAAGCATAAAAAGCCACTAACAGCTTGCTGCTGAGATTGCTGCACATAAGTTTTAAGCTTTTCATTAAAACTAGAACGATTGATTAAACCTGTTAATTCATCATAAGCGGCTTGATAAGCGAGCTTTTTACTCAACAGGTGTTCTTCAGTAATTTCTTTGCTAATGCCACGATAACCAATGTATAAGCCGTGTTTATCAAATACTGGCTTACCATTAAGCAGGAATATTTTTATGTCTTTACTGGTGAGCTTTAGCTTAAAAGTTAAGTTGTTGATGGGCTGCTGGTAGGCGAGGGCTGCTTCATATTCAAGCCACGGAAAGCTTATGTTGGGATCGTGTTTGCACAGCTCTGCCAAAGTTTTACCAATAAGTTGATTGGGCTCTTGTCCATACAGAGCTTGGGTTTCGCCAGATATATAACTAAGGCGTTGCTCGGTATCTGTTTCCCAGAATACATTCGCACCAGCATTGGCTAAATCTCGGTAGCGGGTCTCATTCTCCGCCAGGATATGACGGGTGATACTGCCGCGACGAATAACCTCGGCGAGTAAGATGATGATTAAAATGCTCACAATAAATGCCGACACTACTAGGCGAACCATCAACTTGTATTTCTCGTAAAAGGTTTCTTCTTTGTTGATGATTAAAGCGTCTTCAGGCAGGGAATTGAGTTTAAAACTGTGTTCGTTTAGTTGCTCCCAGTTAAATACCCACTGGCTACGCGCTAAGGTGATGGGCTCAATGCTTTCTATTGGTTCGTTGCTTAGAATGCGTTTTACTAGCTCGGCTGCGCGCATCGCATGTTGTCGGCCATCAAGCTCATCTGCTCCCACCGCGCCATACTTGAGTGTGGTTATGGCAATGGTGTAAATCGGGTTATTAGTCCAAGTAACCAACTGCTCGGTGCCTTGGTTCCAACTTAGTAGCGCATTGTTTTGGTTTGCGTTGATGAGTTGCCCTAGTAACAGAACAGGCACATTACTGGAGAACTGGCTGAATACTTCGCTGATATCATCTAAAGATAACTCTTCAATGACATGAATATTACTTGGTGCACCAGGTTTACCAAACACCGTGCGCGCTTTGGCTAAGTTCGCTAAGCCTGTGGCACTTTTGTCAACAATTAGCACCAGCTCATCAACTCCGCTTTGGCTTTTGATGCTGGTGATGGTGCTGGCAATATCGCGGTTTTCAAATACTCCGGTCATATTTGGAGCATCGAGAACGTCTTCTGTTACTCGATTAATGCCTAAATAAACGATGGGGGTGCTAGTAAAAAATTCGTTTCGATGATGGCGGATTAAGTTGAAAGCAGGGTCATCGGAAATAACAATAACATCTAGTTCAGTGCTGGCATATTTGGTCTTGAGATACTTCAAAAAGCTTAGATTGAACTCACCTTGTGGATAGCGTTTAGCATCTAAGTATTCGTGGAATAATCGAGTATCTTGATCTTCTTTGAACGAGCTGTCTAAGCCCTTTTTTAGGTATCCTGTCCAAAAATGCTCTGCATGGTAAGAGTGGATAACTAATACATTATTGCTAGCCTGAGCGGCAAGACTTAAGGCTGCAAATAGTGCAAATAAAGGCAATATACTTTTTAGCAGATATTTTAGGATACTCGAGTATTGCAAATTGGCTCCCTGCCTTAGCATTGTATTAGCTATCCCTAGATACAGTATCAACATGAACGTCTATTAAGCCTAAGCCATTGTTTGATACTTGCTCACCGATTTAAATAATCGCACAATGTTGATGATATATCGTTATTTGCGTAAGTGCTTATTAATAAAGCGTGAACTTAATTACAGCTTTGCTTAGCGGCCTAAACAATAGGCCTACTAATCACAATGATTACTGTAATTACTGCCTTGAAATTTAGTGGTTTGTGAGCCAGTTACCTAGATTTAAATTGCGCTAATTTCCTTAAGCTGCACTGTGTCATCATGGCAAAGCTCTGCAAGATGTATTTGTAGTTATGAGGCTTTCAGGGCTTTAGCTTTTGTTGTAGATAGTTGGCGAATAGTTCTTGATAAGCATGGGTTTCTTTTACTTGTTTTAAAGCAAGCTTAAATTGCTCAATCACCGTATCGTCTACGGCTTGATTAAAGGCATAACAAAGCTGTTCTTGGTTAAGCAGCCATTTTACTTCGTAGTTGCTTAGCGAATAGCTATTTTGTTTGGCGGCGTGCCGAATGGTTTGCTCGGTTCCGGCAATAAAGTCAACACGATTGGCTACTAGCAGTTTTATTAGGTGGTGGTAGCTGTCGGTGAGCATTAAACTGGCATCGTCAACTTCATTGTTCAGCAGCAGTTGCTCGCCAACATCGGCTCGTAGAACGCCAATCTTTAACTCATTGAGTTGCTCAAGTGACTGAATATTTGGTGTGCTATCTGCTTTGCCTAGCAGCACAACACTAACGGTATCAATTGGGCAAACCCACTTAAAATATTGTTTACGTTTGGCGGTGAGAACCGTTGCAAACAATACTGTGTTTGGCTTCTGCTCTAATAAATAATAAGCGCGCTCCCAAGGCATCACTTTAATTGCTTGCTCGGGATGCCCCATCTGTTGCCACATCAGTTTTAATAGCTCAACCGCGAAGCCCTGAGCTTGCCCTTGCTGGTCAAGATAGTTAATAGGGTAGGCATCTTCTGTTAAATAGCTCAGTTTATCTAGCGTGGCATAGCTAGATAAACTAAAGCAATATAGACAGAAAAGGGTAAACAAGCGCTGCATAGTTCTACTCTACGAATAACAATTCGTTTAAGTATAGAAAGTGAGTTACTAAGCTTGCTAGATTTCTGCTAAATGTGCGCTAAGTAGAACTTAAAGTAATTACTCAATAGGCAATCGCACACAAAACTCCACGCCGCTGTTGTCGGTAAAATTGCGAGCACTAATGGTGCCACCATGAAATTCTGTTATTAACCTAGCAATATACAAGCCCAAACCTAAATGTGGTTTTTGTTGAGCTTGTTGGCTGCGAATCGATACCATTGATTCAAAAATCTGCTCCACCATGTTGTCGGGAAGGGTGGGCCCATGGTTGCTTATTAGTAATACGGCATCTTTGTTGTCTTGCTGAAAACTGACTTTAATGGCCTTATCGGGAAGACTAAATTCCATCGCATTGGCCACTAATTTATCCATTAACTGAGCGATGTATTCTGGTACACCGGTTATCAACATGGTATTTGGGCTAATATCGCAGTCGAAGGCCTGTTCAGGGTAAGTGTACTGGTAGCCTTGCATGCAACCAGAGACTACCTTGTTTAGTGGAAATTCACTGGTTTCTGCTTGAGATAGACTTTGCTCTAAACGGGTGGCTTCGCTCATGTTGTTGAGGATCATGTTTAGGCGATTTACCCCTTCTTGGGCCCGGTCTAAGTATTTTTGCGTATCCTGATCATGCGTTTTTAAACTTAAGTGCTCTAGCGAGGAACGCACTACTGCAACCGGTGTTCGTAGTTCGTGAGATAGACGCGAAGACATATTCTCTAAATAATGGGTATATTGCGCTAAACGGCCAACAATATTGGCGAAGCTACGAGAAAGGTCACCAATTTCGTCACGGTCTTTAGAGCCTTGCAGCGAGGCTTTAACCCTTCCTTGGCTATCAATGGCTTTTTCTGCTTGGTCTCGTAGTTTGCGAATGCGGCTAGAAATGCTGGAAGCAAACAAAAATAGCGATAATGTGCCCACGCCCATCACTAGCAAAATAATGTTAAACAAGCGCTCTAAAGCGCGATTACGCAAGGTACGAATGCCGTTGGTTGTTTCTTCCGCTATCACCACTCCCATCACTTGATCGTCTATCCAAATTGGGCTGGCAGCGGCCAATACCACGGCTCTCCCATCGGGGGTTAAACGCCAAGTAGAGCCTGGTTTTCCGCTTAATGCTTGCTTAATGTGGCTGCCATCTAATTGGGTTGAGTCTTGTAATGAGTCAACAAAATCCTGAGGCGGTTTGGTTAATACCTTGTAGTAAAGAGGGTGAAGGTATTCGCTGGTGAATTTGTTCCACCAGCTTTCTTTGTTTATTGGGCTTAAGCTACGAGCCCAAATGCTTTGGGTGCTGCGAATGTCGCCAGATTTAGCTAATACGCGGCCATGTTTATCAACTACCCAAATGCGTGAGCTGTTGTGGCTCATGCCTTTAATAATGCTTTCTATTTCCGGAGAAGGGACCAGTACTGTACCAAGCTTATCCACTGTATCAATGGCCGAGGTACCAACAATTGAAACCAATTCTCGCTTAGGCGTGCGGTTTACATCATAGATAGAAAAGCCTAACTTGCTGCCCACCATGCTAAGAGGGATCCGTAGCTCAATATTGTAGCCTTTATCCGTTTTTAGCCATTGCCCCTGAATTTTAACCTCTGGTGTTACGGGAGTTGTTTGGTTGGGGTCGAGCGGTAGCTCAAAAGCGTTGATCCAACCATCTTCGGTTGTGGCAACAATATAGCGGCGGAACTGACCGTCTGGAGCTAAAGTTGCAATCGCTAAATGGTCGTTATTATCTACTCGTAAGGTGTTTTTACCTCGGTAAACCACATCGCTATCGGTCACTTCAAAATAGGCGTAAAGGTAACGGCCAAATTTACCCACCATGTGAGTAAATTCGCTAGTTAAAGGGGTATTGGGATCTGCTTGATAAATAATATGTTCTTCGCCATAGCGCAGCATGCGATGCTGATACTCTTGCCAATCGTTGAGCTTGCCATCGAGCTGAATTGGGCCAGACAAAGGGTAAGCATATAAATCACGGCCCTTTTGCACTTGGCTTAAAAAGCTGGCTTGGCTGTTAAACAGTTTTGGCCGCTCATGCAGTGCAGTAGCAAGTGCTTGGGTGGTGCCTTCTAAAGTTTTTTCCTGACCTAAACGTAGGTATTTTTCCATCTCCCAGACATATTGATAGCCCAACCAAGGCAGGCACAACAAAAACAGTGACAAGATGGTGACTTTGGCGCGCAGGCCAATAGGTAATACAGGTAGCATTAGGCAAGGCTATCCCAGCGGTAACCCATGCCGTACACCGTGTCGATACACTCAAAATTTGGGTCTGCGGCTAAAAACTTTTTACGGATCCGTTTCACATGTGACGTAATAGTGCTGTCATCTACAAAGATTTTTGCTTCGGTCATTAGCTCTTGCCGGCTACGCACATGTCCTGGACGCTTGGCTAAAGCATGCACCATCCAAAATTCAGTCACAGTGAGCTCGATGGTTCGCTGATCCCAGGTTACTTGCATGCGATTGCCATCAATGGCTAAGGGCCCTCGTTCTAATAAGTTGTTCTCTTCTGGGGCTGCGCCGACTAACTCGGAGCGGCGAAATAACGCTGCTATGCGGGCAACTAAGTGGGGGAAGCTAATATCTTTGGTGAGGTAATCGTCGGCACCTAGACGTAAGCCACATACCGTATCAAAGTCGCTATCGCGAGCGGTCAAGAAAATAATCGGCAAGGTGCTAGACATAGCACGCAGTGATTGGCATAAGGAAAAGCCACCGTCTATTTCATCTTCTAAACCAATATCAATAATCGCCAAATCGGGCAAGCGGGTGTTAAAAGCGGCCAGTGCCGTAGGCCGGTTGGCATAGGCTTGCACACTGTAGCCTTGTTGTTGCAATACGTCTTTGTAGTTTTCGCGGATCGCCGCTTCATCTTCTACGATGGCAATTCGTTTCATATTGATACTTAAGTTCTAAGCTGCTGACTTGCATAGACTATACATTATTTTTAAGCGCCTTTGGGGGCTTCGGGGCAATTGCCATTTTGTTGCCACAATTGATAAGCGAACTGCCATTTTTACCGCCTTATAATGCCATTTCAGCGGTGTTTAATTGATTCATCGAAAGGGCAAGCACAAGCAAGCCTATTAAATTAAACACACTGAGAAGGACATACTCATGAAAAAGCACCTAATTGCATTAACCGTAATCAGCACCTTAAGCCTATCTACTCAAACAATGGCCAACAACCAGATTCAAGCAAGCGAGCGAAATGGCAAAACCGAAATGATTGGTTTTGGCTCTGGCGCGGCAGTTGGCGCTTTAGTAGGTGGCCCAATTGGGGCATTTATTGGCGGTTTTACTGGTGTTTGGATAGGCAAATCGGTCGCCGATGAAGAAGAGTTAGCCGCCCAACAACAACAACTGGGCGAGCAGCAACAAGAAATTGAAGTACTGGCAAAACGCAGTGAGCAGTTAGAGTCACTTACTCAGCAACATGCCCGCGTGAATGCTCAGCTCTCTCAGCTAAAAATGGCGCAACAGCAAAAACTTGAAGAGTTAGCAATTGGTTTGAATGTGCAGTTTAAAACTGGTTCGTCGGTGATTGAGCCTCACTTTAAACAACAGCTTGACGATGTGGTATACGCCATGAGTTTAGCGCCTGATTTAAAGCTCGACCTTACCGGTTATGCCGATCGTCAAGGTGATTCTAGTTATAACCAAGCCTTATCGGAGCAACGTTTAGCTGAAGTTCGCCGCTACTTAATTAATAACGGTATTGCTGAGTCGCGCCTGCATTCGAAAGCCTTTGGCGACACCGCTCCTTTAAAAGCCGAAGCTAACTTAGAAAACAACTTCTTTGACCGCCGAGTCACCTTAAAGCTGATGTCTGACCGAGGCATGTTGGCCGCACAGTAGTAATGGCAGCTAAAGGAGATAGCGTTATGAAAATAGATCTACTGAAAATCAGTACCCGCTTTTGCTATAGCGTCTCTTTTGGCGGCGCATTCATCATATTATGGGCGGCCTTCGTGTCGCCCAGCCAAGCTGCACTGCACACGGAGCGAGATGTTGTTGAACAATCTGAGCAAGCCAGCTTGGTGTATTTCGATAGCAACGGGCAGCGCCAGTACAGTTTGCCTTTATCTACAGAGGTAAACATGCAAGTCTCTGGCATGACCAATAGGGTTACTTTGAGCCAAACTTTTGTTAATGATAGTGAGCAGTGGGTAAACGGCACTTATATGTTTCCTTTACCCAATAATGCCGCGGTCGATCAGATGCAGCTGGTGGTAGGAGAGCGCGTTATTGAAGGGCAGATTCAAGAAAAGAAACAAGCCAAACGTACTTTCGACACAGCCAAAAAGCAGGGCAAGCGCGCTAGTTTGCTTGAGCAGCTGCGACCAAATATTTTTACCACTGCAGTAGCTAATTTAGGGCCAAACCAAAGCTTGGTGGTGAAGATATCGTATCAGCAGCAACTCAGCTATGAAGATGGCGAATTTAGCTTACGTTTTCCTATGGTGGTGAATCCACGTTACAGCCCGCAAATTTTCAAAGACCAAGTTAGAAGAACGCTGGCCGATGAAAGCGAAATGCCTTTGTCTTTAGCCAGTTTGCTGCAGGAGCCATATCAACAAGAAAATAACAGTAGTGAATTTAACCAGGCTTATCAGCTATTGCGCCATAGCGCTCGCCAATATGCGCAGGCTGGAAGCCAACCCTCACTCAAGGTAGATTTGCATATAGCCCTAAATAGTGGCTTTGAGCTCGAAACCATAGAGAGCCTTTATCACCCAATAGAAAAGAGCATTCGCAGTGACGGCACCATCGACATAAGCTTGCTCGATAGCAAAGCCAATCGTGACTTTGTTTTAAAGTGGCGACCCATAGTGGGCAGTCGACCAGAGGCAGCCTTGTATAGTCAAACCGGTTTAACTCACTCAAGCACTCAATTGCCTGCCAAAGACGATTACGCCTTGTTAATGCTGATGCCACCACAAGGCAAGCCTGCCGATATTATCGATATTCCCAGAGAATTGATTTTAGTGATTGATACCTCGGGCTCAATGTCGGGAGAATCAATGATTCAAGCGCGTGAGGCCTTGCATGAAGCCCTGTCTGGATTAGCAGCAGGGGATTACTTTAATATTATCGAGTTTAATTCAAACTATCGTCGTTTTAAGCACAATGCAGTTAGCGCCAATGCTAGCAATAAAGCCAAAGCGCGCCGCTTTATTAATGGCTTAAGTGCTAATGGCGGCACCGAGATGTTTTCTGCTTTAAATGTTGCGCTCAGTGACCCCAAACAGGCAGCCTCGAACGCCTTACGCCAAGTGATTTTTATTACTGATGGTGCAGTGAGTGATGAACAGTCATTGTTCGAGCTAATCGATAATCGCCTGGCAGATAATCGCTTATTCACCATAGGCATTGGCTCTGCGCCAAATTCTCATTTCATGCAGAGGGCTGCTGAGATAGGCAAGGGTACATTCACCTATATTGGCAAGCAGAGCGAGGTTAAACAGCAGGTCACCCGCTTATTTAAACAGATTGCACACCCCGTAGTGAGTGATGTTCAGCTCGCCTTTAGTGATGGCACCGTGCCAGAGTATTGGCCAAGCAGCATTCCCGATTTGTACCTAGGGCAACCTTTGATGCTTAGCCTTAAGTTACCCAGCGGCGCGCATCCGCAATTAGTGGTAAGTGGCAATATTGGCGGGCAATTTTGGCAACGTAGTCTTAATTTGCAAACCAAGCAGCCAGCAGCTGGCCTAGATTTACTGTGGGCGCGCCACTATATCGCAGCCTTAGAGCTTAGCAATCGCTACCTATATGAGGAGAGGGTAGAAAAACAAGTCCTTGCCCTGGCGCTTAAGTATCACCTAGTGAGCTCGCAAACCAGTTTGGTTGCCGTAGATGTAACGCCTGCTAGGCCAACAAACCTGCCTGTTTTAGATAAGCAGATAGATGGCGGAATGCCGCATGGTTGGCAGGCTCCTGCCGCTTTGCCTCAAACCTCAACCGCAAGCCGATTACACATTTTGTTCGGTTTAGTTCTGCTAATTGCTGCCATGTTAATGCTTAGAGAAAAGCCTTTAGCAGGGCTCGTTAAGTTCAAACCATAAACGCAGCTAGAGAGCCACCAGCTAACCAAGCTGGTGGCTACTCAAATCTCTACTTTTCACAATTTACTGCTTTTGGGGAACATTATGAGCATTAGTTTTTTAGCTAAACATCCAGTGCCATGTAGTCTATTTTTGCTAGGCATTTTGGTACTAGGTCACGGCGCTTATATTCAAGCGAAGGCATATTTGGCGCAGTTTTTAATTGCTCAAGCTTGGCAGCAAACCTTAGATGACCAACAAATACATAAACCTTGGCACTGGGCCGATACCTATCCAGTTGCAAAACTTAGCTTTGTAACCAAACAAGAAAGTATTGGTTTTAAGCATCAGGTTGAATCGGTTTATGTATTAGCTGGCGCATCGGGCAGAACCTTGGCTTTTGGTCCTGGCTTAGTGTTAAGCGGAGCTCCTATTGGCGAAGTAGGTAATACTGTTATTGCTGGGCACCGTGATACCCATTTTGCTAATTTAGCCGCAGTAAACAAAGGTGATTTATTACAAGTAGAAGCCAAGAACGGTGAAATACTGCTTTACCAAGTGGTGAATACACAAATTGCTCATCAAAGTGATACCCAGTTTATGGCGCCCAGTGATGATAATCGCTTAACTCTAATCACCTGTTATCCCTTCAACCAACTGAGTGGCGGAGCAGAGCAGCGCTATATTGTAGAAGCGCTGCATGTGAATAAACCTGCGGCTATATAAGCCAACAATGACTGCTAATGCCGCGGACTGTGTTTTTCGCGGTATTGCTCGGGGGTTCTGCCTGTCCATGCGGCAAAGGCGCGATAAAAAGACGTTGCTTCATGAAACCCGAGTAAGAAAGATACTTCGGAACTTGAAATAACCGTTCGACTTAAGTAAAACTCGGCTAACTCTTGCCTTGTTTGATTTAACACCCCTTGGTAATTAACCTGCTCGGCACTGAGTTTTCGTTGTAGGGTACGTTTACTCATTGCTAACTCGCTGGCAACGTTTTCTATTGAAACCTGACCACTGGGAATGAGCTCCAGCAGGGCACTTTTAACCCTTTGTTCGGTAGCTACATTGCTTTCTATCTGAGATAAGCGTTTTTTTAGTTCAGGCTCAAAGATGTTCCACATACCATTGTTTTCGGCGAGAAATGCTTGCTCTGTATCACTGGTGCGAAAAGCTAAACTGAGCGTTTCTCCAGAGCTCACAGCAACACCAAAATATGCTTGGTATTGTTGGCCGGCGGTAATGCCTTTAGGGCAAGTAACGCTTAGAGGCTGAATATGTCTTCTTGTTGCGGTACGGAGTAGTTGAGTAAAAAACACCGCTTCCATTAATACTAAACTTCGACACAGACTTTGTTGTTTATCTAAGGGCTGTAAGCTTAAGCGAATAAGCTCTTGGTCGGTTTCTATTTCAAGCTTTAACGGTGCGATTAGCGGTTTAAACCGCTGCAGGCGCATTAAGGCTACTTTAAAGTTGGGGCTGCATAAGCTGGCAAAGATAGGCGGGTCAAAAGCTTCAACACAAAAACTATCAGCAAAACATAGCGCTATGTCCCTGTCGCCAACTAGTTGGTCCAAACTATTCCAAAACCGAAAGTATTCGCTACTGGTAAGCATTGCGCCTTCTCGAGTGAATAAATCTGCAGGCAGTTTAGCAATTCGAAGTAGTTCACTGGGTGAAATGCCAAAGTCGGCGAGCATTACTTGCCAACCTTGGTGAAGCGGAAATTTTGAAGCAGGTTTCATTGTTTCTCCATAATGGAAGGCTTAGCTAAATTTACTAAGCCTAAGCATTTATCTTATGCGGTCTTTTCCATTGCTTGGCGAGATAGCTTTAATACTAATTTACGTGGCAATAATGGAATAATCCAGTTGAGCATAAAATGTAAGCTAGCCTCGTTAATTACTAATAGTTGACCCTTTTCCATGGCTTGATAGCCACATTTTGCTACTGATTCAGCACTCGCTGCATTTTTCCAAGCATCTACACCTTGTAGGTTGCCGGCTTCGACAAAACCAGTGTTTACTGTTCCTGGACACAGCACGGTAACGGTAACGTTTGTATCTGAAACTTCTTCTGCAAGTGCTTGAGAAAAAGAGGTGACATATGCTTTGCTGGCGTAATACACCGCTTGTAAAGGCCCCGGTAGCATTGATGCTGTTGAAGAAACGTTAAGAACTTTGCCTCTGTTTCTGGCTACCATACCTTGCAAGTAAAAATGGCTAAGCTCGGTTAAGGTCACCATGTTTAATTGCATCATTGCTTGTTCGGCGGCGAGGTCGCGCTCGTGAAACTTACCATGACCACCAAAACCTGCGTTATTGATTAGCACATCGACCTGAATACCTAAACTTTCGGTGTGCTCGAACAATGTTTTTGCTGCATCGGGCTTGGCTAGATCTTGGGCTATAACTGTCACTGATACTTTATATTGATTCTCCAGCTCTAGTTTTAGTGTTTCTAGGCTTTGTTTACTTCTCGCTACAAGAACTAAATCGCCGCCTTTTGCTGCATGTAAGTAAGCAAATTGTTTGCCTATGCCACCTGAAGCACCAGTGATTAAAGCGACGTTATTTGTTTGCAAAGTCATGTTGTGTTCCTAGCTGCTGTAGTTATTTTATGTAGCCAGTTTATTAGCCGAAAAGGACAAAATCTTTTCCGATAACGACACTTTACTAGCCATTCGTGCCAAAACACAAAAAGCAAAATGTTTAATGGGAAAAAGGCCGCTAGTGCGGCCATTAGTTGTTAATCTGCGATAAGCTTTTAGCTAAGTACTAGGGTGTTGGGGAAGAACTGCGTCCAAATACCGTAGTGAACACCGTTATGAGTTGCAACTTGTTTACCTTCACTATTAAGCAGCTTTACAATTTCGCCATCGGTTTCTATTTGTAAGGTTTCTCCGCCAAACTCAAAGGTAAAGCCATTGTTATTTCTAGCAAAGCCTGGGTCGATAGCAATTTGCTCGCTGCCATTGTCGTAGCCAAATACTTCTAGTTTTGGATTTAAGCGAGTATCGTCCAAATTCAAGGTATCAAAGATGAAATCTGGGTTTTCAATGTTACGTTGGTTCTTAAGTGGTTGTTCGAATAAACCCAACAATACTTCGTCAATTAAGCGTTCCATTCCATAAATGTAGACCTGAGCATCTGGGTACAAGGCTTTGGCTGTCTCCCACTCCATTTGGGTATTAGGAAGCACAGATGTTTGGTGCTCGGTAAACTCAGACTGCATGGTGATTTGCTGAATGGCAGTACCATTGTTGATGTCTTTAAACACAAGGTTGTTATGTACTTGGCCTAATACCTGTAGGTTTGACTCACCCAAGCCATAATCAGTTTCCACCACCATTGGCAGGTTTGATAATCCGCAGTAGGTAACGGCATATTCGGTGCCATCTTGCTCAAAGCCAGCCACGTGCGGTACTTGTAAGTGATAGCGTGGGAAGATATAGCTTTGCTCACCCAGCTCAACAACGTATACCCGAGAGTCTTCTTCAGGAATCAGTTTGTCAGCTTGCTCTACCGAGTAGTATTGCGCGGAAAACTGCTCTGTTGGAAAAGCCGTTGGCATGGCATAAGATTGCGCCCAAAAGGTAACGGCGACTCCTGCAGTAGACAGCGCCATCCACATCGGCTTCCAATATTTTCCCTTGCTGTTTGCCCACCATAAAATGCCTAGTGCGATGGCTTGCGCTGCCCAAAAGTAAGGCATATAGCGGAAATAGTGTAAAACCCAGTCTCTGGGTACACCAATGGTTTGGCCTGGCTCGGTCATTAATACCGCACAAAAAATAGCAATTAGTGCCAATGTTAAGGCATACAAATTAAAGAGTATTTTCATTATTCCTCCCCTGTGAGCAAATTGCTGTTAGCGCTTATGCCTGCTTCAACAATAACGCTGCACTTTTGCTCTCGCTCACTTCACTTAATGAGTGGCAGTTAACTGCCGTTTCAATTCAAAACTTGGTTAAAGTTTTACATAGCGATGAGTTGGGAGTAATGCCCGTTAGTGGGAAGCATTGTTGCAAATAATGAACGAATAGAAGCTTAAGCTAATCATTCATAGAGGCTGTGGCTAAGTGTTGGTTTTTGGTCATTATTGAATGATGCCTCGGCCACAGAAGGGTAGATAAAAATCTTGTGCCATTATAATTAAATAAGTTAAAAGTAGGCAGTTGTTGAAATGCTTAGGCAAATCGTATTACCTTTAGGCAACCAATAGTCAGTTATTCGGTAATGTATAAGGAACTATATTGTCGCGCCTGTCCCCGCAGCTTAATCGCATAAACAGCTTGCTTGCTTTTATTCATCAGAATATTGAGCAAAGCATGAGTGTGCATGATTTAGCCGCGCAAAGCTGTTGGTCGCGCTGGCAGCTGCAACGTATTTTTCAGGAACTCACCAATAAAAACTTGGCTAAGTATGTTCGTGAACAAAAGTTGAGCCGAGCGGCAGAGCAGTTACTTGATGGCAAAATGCGAGTAACCGACATCGCACTGCAATATGGCTTTAATTCTGAAGTAAGCTTTAGCCGTGCCTTTAAACAGCATTTTGGGCTCGCTCCCGGCGCGTATAAACGCCGCGGTGACCGCCAAGGTATTAGTGCCCCAATGGTGCTAATGGACAATCCGCGTAGCCAAACTCAACGAATGATAGAGGTTCGCATAGAGAGTCGCCCTGCATTTAAGGTCTACGGTGTGGCGGGGCAAATAGATAATTTGTATACCCCCCAAGCAGATTTTAAGCTAAAAGTTCCTTCTTTATGGCGCAGTTTCCATCAGCTGTATCCGATGCAAAGTGAAGGATTAACCGGTGTAGTAGACACCCTAAATATTCACGCTAGCGGTAAACTTAATTACTTGGCGGGTAGCCAGCAATTAAGCGAAGCCTCTGAACAGCTACAGTGCTGGAATGTGCCACAGCAGTTGTATGCCATTGTTAGCCACACCGGACTTATTCAAGATTTGGTGGCCACTATCGATTGGTTTATTCATCAATGGTTGCCAGAATCTGAATACCAAGGGGTAGATGGCTACGAGCTAGAATGTTATCCCGAGAACTACCAACCGCAGTCACCAAGCGCGACAATGGAATACTTCCTACCTATTCAAAAATGATGATTTAAGTCAATCTCGCTGTAAGTAATGCAAAAAATCTTGTTATTTGCACCAAATTGTTAAGTTTTTAAAATGTGATCTGTATAGAATTATAAATGAGAATCATTATCAGTAGCATTTAGCTTTGCGTTAACAAGAGATAACAAACGGATCATGTTTAATACTAAAATCACTCCCATTGCGATGCTGGTGGCCTCTGTAATGAGTGCACCAGCTTTGGCTGAAGAAGCCGCCATTAGCGAAAAACAAGCAGACGAAAAGCTAACGGTACTAGGAAAGACTTACCGTAATACGGCAACTAAAACAGCACTGTTGCCGGAAGAAACACCGCAGTCAATTTCAACCATTGATCGCGAAACCTTAGATTTACGCGGAGTAAACTCGGTTTCAGAGGCACTTCGCTACACCCCTGGTGTGCACACTCAATTGCGCGGTGGGGCAGTTAATCGCCTAGATCTATTCAATATTCGTGGTTTTACTAACTATCAAAACTACTACGATGGTTTACAGCTGCAATACAATGCTTGGAATCTACAACCACAAATTGACGCCTTTGCGGTAGAACAGGTAGAAGTATTTAAAGGACCTACTTCGGTGCTTTACGGCGCAATGCCGCCAGGTGGTATGGTTAACCTTATTGCTAAGCGCCCAACTATGGAGCGTGCTACCGATGTAAGCGTAGCATCAGGTAGTCATAACCTACTAGAAGCGACAGTTGATTCGCGCGGTCAAATAGGTGACAGCAATGTTGCTTACCGTTTCTTGGGTAAAGCGACTAAACAAGATGGAATGGCCGATACTTCTCAGCAAGAGCGTTACCTTATCGCTCCGTCGATTGATTGGCATGTGAGCGATAAAACGCTGGTTAACCTAAATGCTTATTATCAGAACGATCCTCATGCGGGTATTTACACCACCATGCCAGCTTATGGCACGGTGTTAGACAATCCAAATGGTAAGCTGTCGAAAAACTTATTCACTGGTGACGAAAACTGGAACAAGTTTGAACGCGAGTTTGGCTTATATGGTTTTAAAATTAACCATGAGTTCAACAGTAATTGGACCTTGTTGCACGCTATCCGTTACTTAGACGCAAAAGCACTGCAGCACAATACTTACAATGTAGGTCTAGAGCCAACTGACGGGCGCACTGTTTACCGCCGTGCATACCTAACGGATGAAAGCTCTAAAGGTTGGACTACCGATACGCAATTAAACGGTAACTTCACCACGGGTATGGTTGAGCATAGCTTATTGATTGGCTTTGATTGGCAGCAGCTAAAGTCTGAGGTGACATACTACGATGGAGCAACAACATCCATTGATATTTATGCACCAGACAATAACCAACTAAACCCTAATGAGGTTTACGATTACATCAAAGGTAATCCAGATGGTTATAACCAAGTTAACAGTTACAAAACCACTCAAACTGGTGTGTATATTCAAGACCAAATGCGTATCGACCGCCTAATTGTTATGGCTGGTGCTCGCTTTGACCAATACAAAAGTGACAGTGTTTACCACCTAGCTGGTGACTACACCGACAGCGTGGATCAAAACAATACCTCTTACCGTTTAGGTGGTTTGTACGAGTTTGATAATGGTATTTCGCCATACATTAACTACGCCGACAGCTTTGAGCCAACGCCGGGAACAGACAAAGACGGTAATGCCTTTGAGCCTTCAACTGGCAGCCAATGGGAAGGCGGTATTAAGTACAACTCAGCAGATATGAGCCAAATGCTTAACTTAGCAGCATTCCATATCACTAAAGAAGGTGCCTTAACTCAAGACCCAGATGGTGCTCCGCATCACCAAATTCAGGTTGGTGAATCGGTATCGAAAGGTTTTGAAGCGGAAGGTCGCTGGTGGGCAACGCCTAATCTGGATCTTACCGCAAGTTATACCTATCAAAATGTTGAGATCACTAAAGATAACTCAGGCTTAGAAGGTAAAACGCCGGTATGGGTTCCTGATCAACTAGCCAACTTATGGGCAAATTATCACTTCTTTGGTGGCAGCTTAGACGGCTTAACCCTAGGTGGTGGTGTGCGCTACATTGGTGAAACTCAAATTGATGCAGCCAATAGCAGCACGGTAGACGGCTACACAGTGGCAGACGTTTCAGTTAACTATGGCCTTGGCCGCTTAGGCAGCGGGTTAGAAAGCTCTGCGGTATCGTTAGCAGTAACCAACTTGTTTGATAAAGAGTCTTACAGTTGTTATGACACACTAAACTGCTGGTCAAACGATGAACGTCGAGTTGTCGCTCGACTAAAAATGGGCTTCTAAATAAGGGTTACGGAGCTAGCAAATTATTGCTAGCTCCGAGTAGTAATGACGGTAAATAGCGATAAACACTATAACCAAATGCTGCAACAATTTGCTGTTGCAGCTTTTGAGTTTCTGAGTCCTGTAGATTCGGCCGAACAATGGGTGCGTGAAGGCTCTGTAGATAGCATGGGTGAACTGTATCAGTTTTGGCAGTTACAGCATCCAGAAGCGGGCAAAATCTACTGGCAAAGTCGCAGTTGGAGCATGTTGGCTTGGCAACCTATTAGCCTTGCCTTGATTGCTTGTTACCAAGTGCAAGCCAGCCCCGATTTATCTCGTTTGAGTCAGAGTTATCATTTAGGCAATGTATTTGGTTATCGTTTTGAAGCTAACGAGTTAGCGCTTTGGCAGCAATTTGAGTCTGCTGCTTTACTACGTAAATCAATTGCACAATCTCTACGCGTTTTGCTGGATCAGCTGCTAAAAGATTTTAGCCAAGTAGCTCGGATCAGCCCTAGTACCGCTTATCGAAATATCGCCGATGGGGTATTGGATATGATGTTGCGTGGAGCAAAAGCTAGCCAGCAAGTGATTAAGCCCGAACTTGTCGAGCATGAATTTCAACATTGGTTGCAAGATTTAGCACTGCCTCTTGAACCCCGAGCAACATTATTTGAAGACCCACAAGGTAGCCTGCAAGTTGCGAGGGTGAGTTGTTGTATGGACTATAAAAAACAGCAGGGGAGTTATTGTGTTGGCTGCCCATGCGAGCCGAAATAAAAGGCAGAACAGTAAAGATGTATCAATTAAGCAAAATAAACGTTGAGCGTGATAATAGAAGCATATTGTCTATTGATGAACTAAGCATAGATCCCACCGCCTTTACCGTAGTGCTTGGACATAATGGCTCTGGTAAATCTACCTTGGTCAATCTGTTAACCCAGCAGTTTTCGCCAGATAGCGGTGAGATAAGCCTTAACAACAAAACCTTAGCTAGCTATAAAGCGCGCGAGTTAGCGCAATTGGTGGCTTATCTTCCTCAGCAACTACCGCAAGTTGCAGGTATGACAGTACATGAGCTTTGCAAGCTGGGGCGTTTTCCATGGCGTGGAAGTTTTGGCCGCTGGCAGCCTCAAGACTATCAGGCAATTGAGCAGGCCATTGAACAAACCGATTTAGTTGAATATCGGGACAGCTTTGTCGATGAGCTAAGTGGCGGCGAGCGCCAGCGCGCATTTATTGCGATGTTATTGGCGCAGCAGTCGCCATTGTTGGTACTTGATGAGCCGACTTCAGCCTTAGACATTAGCCATCAATACCAGCTTATGGAGCTGCTTCAATCGCTCAATAAACAAACTCAAAAGGGCATGGTGGTAATTATTCACGAACTTAATTTGGCCTTGCGCTACGCCACCAATGTTATTGCCTTAAAACACGGCAAGGTGGTGTTTTCTGGCCCTAAAAGCTTGTTGGAGAATGAAGCGACGCTATCCGATTTATTTGCCAGCAATATTAAGTTGCTTGAGCACCCTCAAGATCACACCAAGGTGGCAACAGTATGTTTGTAGCACTCACTCGTATTAGTTTAATTTTTTGCTTATTTACGGCTGCAGCTAAGGCAGACATTATTGTTGAAGATAGCCTCGGAACCCATAAATTGAGTGCGCACCCGCAAAGAGTTGCCGCGCTTAACTGGGATGTTGCCGAGCAAGTGCTGGAGTTGGGGGTTACACCCATTGCCATGTCTGACATTGGTGGCTATCAAGAATGGGTAGTACAACCCAAGGTACCGCAAGGTGCGGTGGATATTGGTACACGCACCGAGCCAAATTTGTCGTTACTGGCTGAACTCAAGCCCGACGTTATTCTTATTGCTTCTCCACAAAAAGATCTTATGGCGCGTTTATCGGCCATTGCACCAGTGCTGTTCTATCAAAACTACAGCGCTAAACACAAAAACGCTGAAGCGGTGGTAGAGAACTACCTTCGAATCGCTCAGTTATTGAATAAAACAGAGTTTGCTCAGCAACGCTTGGCAGATACCCAACAAGAATTAGATTCACTCTCCCTGCAGCTGCTTAAGGCTTATGGTGGAGAGTTGCCAGAAGTTGCTGCTATTCGTTTTGCCAGCACCAGCTCTGTTTATCTTTATGATGAAAACTCTATTCCGGTGCATGCTCTCAATCGTTTAGGTATTCGCTCTGCCATGCCAGAGCGAGGCAGCCAATGGGGCGTGGCCAAAAAACGCATTACCGAACTTGCCCAAGTAGAGCAGGGCATGGTGTTGTATTTTGAACCTTTTGCCCATCATCAAGCCTTAGATAATTCTAGGTTGTGGCAAGCAATGCCTTTTGTGAAACATCAACGAGTAAGCAGTGTTGCAGCTACCTGGAGTTATGGCGGCGCTATGTCGGTGTTATATAACGCACGAGCCTTAACGAAAAGCTTACTGGAACTATCACCTCAATGATTAAAGCGTATTCCATCTCGCTTGGTGCGCTGCTGCTTGGTTTGGTATTAAGCTTAGTGTTTGGTAGCGATTTAGCTTTTCAGCGGCAATGGCAATTGATTGGCGGTGTTGAGCCGGAACAATTTATAGATTTTGCGTACCTTTACTCACTGTTGCCACGTATGACCATGGCCTTAATGGTTGGGGCAAGTTTAGGCTTAGTGGGCAGCTTAATGCAGCAGCTCACTCAAAACCCTCTGTTGTCTCCACTAACTATGGGAACCTCTTCAGGGGCTTGGCTAGCCTTGGTGATGCTTAACTTATGGGTGCCGCTTGATATTGCCGATTTAAGTGCGGCGGCCGCGATGATTGGTGCAATGTTTGCCATGTTTTTGGTCATCGCCATTGTCGGTATACGCAACCTTAGTGGCTTGCCAGTGGTGCTGGCCGGTATGGCGGTAAACATTGTTTTAGGGGCGGTGGCCACCGCAATCATTTTGCTGAATGAGCAATTTGCTAGCAACTTGTTTATTTGGGGGGCAGGCGATTTAGAGCAAAATGATTGGTTTTGGCCGCTTTGGTTGGCACCTCGTTTGTTGCCAGCAATTTTGATTTTTCTATTAGCCCCGCGGGTCCTGAGTTTACTTAAACTTGGCCAGCAAGGCGCAGCGGCACGTGGTTTAAATGTAGTGCCAATGTTTTTGCTGCTATCGGTAGTGGGTGTGTGGTTAGTGGCGGCCAGTATTACTGCTGTAGGGGTGATTAGTTTTGTTGGGTTAATTAGCCCTAATATCGCGCGGCGCGTAGGCGCAAGAACAACCACTAATGAACTATGGTTGAGCTGCATTATTGGTGCATTGCTATTAGTATTCACCGATTTATTAGCCAATGCCTTAAGTGAGCAAATTGGTGATGTTGTGCATAGTGGTATTGCAGCAGCACTGGTTGGTGCGCCAATACTTATAGTGCTATGCCAGCGGCAGTTACGCGCGCAAGATCAGCTTTCTTTAAGCTTACCTCAATCAAGATTGCGTTGGCGTAATCGTTATTATGGCTTGGCTGCTTTTATTATTGCTTTTATTGCTTTGCTTTCTTTACTGGGACAGCATAATGCAGGAAGTTGGAGCTTAGCGATCCCAGATGCATTCAACTGGTTATTACGCTGGCCTCGCTGGTTAACTGCAGTATCCGCTGGTGCAGCGCTCGCGGTGGCTGGGTGTGTATTACAACGTTTAATTTTTAACCCTCTAGCTAGTCCAGACATATTAGGGGTTTCTGCTGGGGCCACCATGAGTTTGGTAGGCTTAACCGTTATCACTGGTGCCAGTATTTTTAGCGCATCCCCCTGGGTGGCTATATTAGGCAGTACCATTGTATTAGCCCTATTGTTTTTGTTTAGCACTTATCGGCAGTTTTCTCCGGCCAAACTGGTTCTGTGTGGTATTGCGTTAGCGGCATTGATTGAAGGCTTAGTCCACTTCGCATTAGCCAGTGGTCAGCAAGAGATATACGAGATTTTGGCTTGGTTGGCAGGTTCTACCTATCGGGTTAGCCCAGAAGCCGCATTACGCTTAGCTGCAGTAAGCTTTGTGGTAATTTTAGGTTTGTATGTATTACACCCTTGGCTAAGTTTGATTTCGGCTGGTCGCTCGTTTGCACAAGCAAGAGGCCTCGCTGTACCCAAAGCTTATGTGCTGATGTTACTGGGAGTAGCCTTACTGTGTGCCATGGTAACTGCTACCATGGGGCCGGTAGCATTTGTGGGTTTGCTAGCGCCACATGTTGCGGTAATGCTAGGGGCGCGTTTAGCTAAACAACAGATTATTGTGTCTGCCTTGGTAGGGGCTTTATTGTTGTCTTTTGCAGATTTGATAAGCCAATGGATTTTTTATCCTAGCCAAGTGGCTGCTGGAACCTTGGTATCAATTATTGGTGGTATTTATTTTATCGCCTTATTGGTGCGTGGTCAGCGACAGGCCAGAGCTTAATCAATGAAAATGAGAATTAATTACGCTACACTCGGCGCGTATTACTATTGCTGCCAGCGCTTAATCAGTGCTGGTTCTATTAAACGATTGGAAGTATTCATGTTTAGTTATCTACTTCGAGTCAAATGGTTGTTGTTAACAGCCAGTTTGATGACAAGCATTTCCTTTGGCTCGCAAGCCGAGCAGTTAGATCAAGCACGCAAGATTGAAGGCGAGATTGTTGACCAAGCAAAACACAGTCAACAACGTATCGACCAATCGAGTGATCAGGCTTTGGCCTTAGCGTCAGAGATTCAAGCGCTTGAGCGAGAAGTGAGCCAACTAAAGGTATACAAAAATCACCTTAGTCGCTTAGTTGAAAGCCAGCAAAGTGAGCAGCATAGTTTACACGAACAACTCAATGAAATTGGTTCAACTCGCTTGGGAGTAGTGCCACTTATGTATCAGATGCTCGAGGGGTTAGCCCAGTTTCACGAGCAAGATTTGCCGATCCGCACTGAGGCTCGCCAGCAGCGCTTAGCAAAGTTAAATACGCTAATGAGTCAAGCGGATGTTAGCGACTCAGAAAAGTATCGTCGGATATTAGAAGCCTATCAAATTGAATTGGATTATGGCTTGAAATTAGGCAGCTACGAAGCGCAAATTGAGCTTGATGGCCCACGCCAAGTAGAGCTGTTAAATCTAGGCAGAGTGAGCTTGGTCGCGCGTAGTTTAGATCATCAACAGTATTGGGCGTGGCATCAAAATAGCCAGCAATGGCAAGTTATCGAAAGTAAGCAACATAGCAATGTAGGCTTAGCCTTTGATGTAGCGAATAAAGTCGCAGCACCGAGTTTATTAGTGCTGCCACTGGCGCTAAGTGCGGAGGCTAATCAATGAAACCATTTGTATTGATAACACTGCTCGCTTTAAGTAACAGCGCCGCTTTGGCAGAAGAAACTTTACTAAGCACCACGCAACAAGCTAAGCAGCAAGAGTTACAGCATAACCAAGTAAGAGAGCAAGGTTTTGAGCAAGAACTAGCGCAGCTTAAAGCGCGCCAGCAAGCTTTATTGGCCGAGCGTGATGCCTTACAAAAGGATACAGATAGTTTAAGTGATAGCTTCACTGACAATGAAAAAAAACTAGCTGAATTAGAAACCGAGCTACATTTAGCGTCGGGTAGTTTGGGCGAGTTGTTTGGTGTAGTGAGGCAAGCCGCTAAAGAGCTCAAACTAGAGTTACAAACCAGCGCATTTGTGGCAAATCAGCCAGAGGTGTTATCCACCTTAGATCAAATAGAGCAAGCGCGCGCGCTGCCCTCTATGACTGAACTAGAAGGTTTGTGGCAAGCATTTGATAGCACCATCCAAGCTAGTGGCCGTATCGAACACTTGCAATTGCCTTATTTTGATAATCAAGGGCAGTTACAGCAGCAGGGGTTTTGGCGTTTAGGCGGTTTTGGTTTGGTTAACGAGCAAGGTTATGCTCGCTGGGGTGGTGAGCAAGCTAAGTCTTTTATTGTGCAGCCTGAATTAGCGCCTACGGCCACAGAACTGCAGCAAGCACCGGGCAAGTTTGTGAGCTTGGATCCAAGCCATGGAGGTTTGTTGCAACAATTGGCCGAGCAACCGACTTTAGCTCAGCGTTTTGCCCATGGTGGGGTAGTGGGCAAAGTTATCGCACTATTGTTTGCATTAGGAATGCTGATTGCCTTATATCGAGGTGTTCGTTTACTCATCATTCGCAGTCAAATTAGGGCTCAGCTGAAGCAACCTGCTAATCCAAAAGACAATCCTTTAGGCCGAATATTACAGGCTTACAAAGCCGACCAAGACCAAGCTGTAGAAGCAATAGAGTTGCGTTTACTTGAACAAATTGTAGATGAGCAGCAGCAACTAGAGCGTGGGTTAAGCATGATTAAATTACTTGCAGCGCTAGCACCAATGTTGGGGTTATTGGGTACAGTAACTGGAATGATTGAAACGTTCCAGGTGATTACTCAGTTTGGCAATGCCGATCCAAAAGTAATGGCAAGTGGCATCTCGACGGCCTTGGTGACAACTGTTCTTGGGCTTATTTCTGCCATGCCTTTGTTGTTCTCGCACAATGTATTGCATGCACAAGCCGAGGCTATTCGTAACATACTCGAGAAGCAAAGCTTGGGATTGGTTGCTCAGCGGGCAGAGGCAAACCATAGCTTAAAGGCCGTAAGTAACAATGCTGCTTGAGTTAATCAACCAGCTACCTGACTGGGCCAATATTAACGAGTTTATGCTGCGGGGCGGGCCGGTACTTTGGGCCTTAGTTGCCGTGGTAGCTGGTTTTTGGTTACTTAGTTTAGAGCGTTTGCTGTTTATAGTGTGGGATTTTCCGCGCTTGCAAAACGTCTGGAAGTCTCGCTGGGATGCCCGTGAAGAGCAGCATTCTTGGCTGGCCTTGTGGCAGCGTAACGCTTGGTTGAGCGAAGCAGAAAACGCTTTGAAAAGAAATTTTAATCTCTTGAAACTGCTGGTGGCACTTTGCCCAATGTTAGGTTTACTGGGCACGGTAACCGGGATGATCGTGGTATTTGATACCATGGCTAGCCAAGGTAATGCCGATCCGCGATTAATGGCAGCAGGCATTGCTAGAGCAACACTACCTACCATGGCTGGCATGGTCGCAGCCCTTACCAGCATGTTTATCTATTCACGTTTATCGCGGTTAAGCCAGCGTAAACAGCTACATTTAGAAAAGCTTTTAAGGAGTCGTCGATGAGATTAGGTCATCGCAGGCAACAGCACGAAGAAGCACAAGTCGACCTTACGTCGATGTTGGATATTGTATTCATAATGTTGATTTTCTTCATTGTGACTAGCTCATTTGTTAGAGAGTCGGGCATGGAAGTGCAAAGGCCGCAGGCGAGTAATGCGGTTGCTCAAGCTAGCCCTGGAATTTTTGTCGCAGTGGATGCGCAAAACCGGATCTTTATCGATCAACGCATGATTGACGTAGAGCGAGTTCAAGCTAATTTGGAGCATTTACTGTTAGAACAACCTAGCGCCAAGCTGGTTATTCAGGCCGATAAACATGCCTATAATGGCACAGTAGTAAAAGTGATGGATGGCGCTAAAGCTGCCGGTATTCAAGACATCGCTTTGGCCACCGAGGCGCCATAATGCTGCGTTTGTTGTTAATCAGCCCCTTAGCGGTGTTGTTAGCTATTAGTCTGTTTGTAGCGATGAACTCTATGGTGCATTTTCAACGCAGTTTGCCGGAAAATAATTCAGCGAAGCCGAATTTGTTTATTCAGCTGCAACAGCCTGAAAGCATTGCCCAGCGTAGACAGCGCCGCTTACCTGAGCCGCCAGAACCGATGCCGGAAGCGCCAAGTTCAAGCGCTACCAGTGCACCTGAGCAAGCGTCTAGTAACGACCAACAACTTAATACTTTAGCGATGCCAAGCATTAACTTTGAAAGTAATGTTAGTGCACTAAGCTTATCAGCACCCAATTTACCTATGGTTGCCAACGTTCAACAGCAAGACATTTTGCCATTGCATCGGATAGAGCCTAAATATCCAGAGCGGGCTAAACGACGTAATATTGAAGGCTATGTGAAGTTCAGTATCACTATCAATGAGGCTGGGCGTGTAACAGATATTAAGGTCTTAGATGCCAAACCCAAAGGCGTGTTTGAACGCGAAGCATACAAAGCGTTGTCGCGATGGAAGTACCAACCACAAATGGTAAATGGTAAAGCTACAAAAATTACAGATCATACTGTTATTATTGATTTTGAGGTCCCAGCTGCAGATGATTAGGATCTTATTGGCTACTTTAATGTTTTGCGGGCTAAGTTCTGGGCCGCTATTTGCTCAAGAATTAAGTCGGAATACGGCAGAACGGGTGCAACGAGTATTTCAATTGCAACAAGATGGCGAACTCGCTAAAGCCATTTCTCAGTTAGAACAACTCAAGCCCAGCGCTAAATATGACCAAGCTTACATAGCTAGAATGTTGGGGATTTATTATTGGCAAGACGAGCAGGTAGCGTTATCTAAAGCAAAACTGGTAGAGGCTGTGAACTTGCAAGCGTTTCCCCCACAACAGGCTTGGGAAACGCGAAACATGCTGGCCGAAATACTACTTAGCGAGCAACATATTGATGAGGCATTAAGCCATTTTGAGATATTGCTGACTCAAGTTCAGCAACCGGAGTTAGAGCTTGATATTAGTCCCTCACAAACGCTTAATTTACGCGCTAATTTAGCTTACGCTAATTATCAACAACAAAACTGGCAAGCGGTGTTAGATCATTTAGCCGCGTTAGAACAGCTGCAAGTGTTAGATAAAAACAATCTAAGTATGCGTTTTATCGCTCAAGTGCAGTTAAAGCAGTTAAAAGCGGCGATCATCACCAATCAAGCTTTACTGGTGTTAGAGCCAGAAACGCTGCGTTGGTGGCAACAACTAAGTGCTTTGTACAGCCAAACCCAGCAACATCAAAAAGCCTTAGCCACCTTGGTTTCTGCAGAGCGTTCGGGATTAGCCTTAGGGGAGAGCTTGTTACGCCATAAAGCTCAGCTATATGCGTATCTGAGAGTGCCAGAAAAAGCAGCTTTGAGTTACGCGCAACTGGCTGATGCGGATTCTGATGCGGCACTATTACTTCGCCAAGCGCAACTTTGGCAGCAAGCAAGAGAATGGCAAAAGTCAGCGAACTATTGGCAACTGCTTGCTGAGCATAAGCCAGAGTACAATCTGCAGTATGCTCAGGTGTTGTTATTGAGCAATCAATATACTCAAGCTATTGAGGCTTTAAAACTAGCTGATCCGCAAGAACAACAAGCTAAATCGCAGCTATTATTGGCTGAGATTTACTTAGAGACTAAAGATTACTCACAGGCTTACGCTGCTGCTCAACGTGCGCATAACCTTGAACAAAGCTCGCAAAGCGAGCGCTGGTTAAACTATTTAGAAGCCTTAGTTGCCGATACAAAAGCTTAAGCAAACCAAGCTAATCGGAAAGAAAGGCCAAGGGCAACAAAGCCAACACTGAGAAAAGTAACAGCGATGATATGCAAGGCCATATCCCACAAGTTATTGCTGGATAGTTTAGGTAAAACGCGCAATTTGGCATCTAAGGCTAAACCAAAGGTTAAAGCCAATAATAGTAGTTTACCGGCAATGCCGTGGCTTATTGGGTTATTCATGCTAAACCAAAGGCTCACATCGGGGAGCCAATGGTAAGCTAGCAAAAGCCCGGTAATCACTTGAATAATTAACGCTGGCATTCCTACCTTTTCAAAAGCTTGCTCAAAATCTAGCAGCATTTCTGGTGATTTAGCTCTTAATACTTTGGGTAATATCACCAAGCAAAGCACGATATGTCCGCCGGTCCAAATAGTTGCTGCGATGAGGTGGGCGAGCAGCAAAAGGCTGTATGTCATTAGGTTTCCTTACCTTGGGTTGTTGTTAGCACTATAAGCGAATGGCTAGCTTGTAACCTTGATAATTATCATTCAAATGCGAATGTTAATTGTTTTTGTTACTGGGTTTGAAGAGACATCAGGTTGGACACTTTTTGACGGCAGGTTGGTTTGAAAGGTGGTAACTAAAGTGCTTTACTTTGGATAGTTTGAGCTTGTACAGCGTTTATTGGCCCAAGCAAAAGCAGACGTTTTGTAGGTGACAAAAAGCCCGTAGCTCATTGAGCTACGGGCTGCTATTTGGTCGGAACGAGAGGATTTGAACCTCCGACCCCCGACACCCCATGACGGTGCGCTACCAGGCTGCGCTACGTTCCGAATTGAGCAATGAATTTACTTAGCTATCAGAGTGCTGTCAATACACCACTTTGGTTTTTGTGCTTAAGTGTTCATTCAATGTACAAATTACTGTTGTGGTTGATAAAAACGCTTTAAGTCGTTTAATACTTGTACCAACATAGGCACAGATACACGAGCGTTGCTCGATTTTAGATCGCGATCTAACACCCGATAGCTACCTGATTGATTAAAGAGAGTAATCTGGTTGCGTTGAACAACAGCTTGTTGTTCTTGGTTACCTATTAATATCCAATCGCGCTTACGCTTCTTAAATAAGTTTTGTCCAGTGCTATAGTTTGCGCTGTTAGATGCCACTGCAAGCATTTCTTCAAGCAAGGTTGGCACTACATCGTTATGGCTAGTATCACTGTGCAATAGTGATGGGTTTTTATCTGGCCAAGATATAAATAACGGCACTTGAGTTTGATAGCGGCTAAAGTTGCTATTGTTACCCCAGTAGTTGCTATTACCATCGTTTAGCTCGTTTCCGTAGTCGGATGTTACTACTAAAATGGTGCGCTCTAATTGGCCGCTTTGAGCAAGTTGCTGGTAAACCTTGTTCAGTTGCGAGTCCACAACTGTGGCGGCATCTGAGTAATGCTGGCTTAAGGACTCAGGTGTCACTTCGCTCATGGTCTCACCGCTGCCATTGTCATAAGCAGCAACGCCATTTAGATATAAAAAGTTAAACCAAGGAAGTTGCGCATATTGGCTTTGCTGCCAGATTAGCCATTCTTGTATGGCTTTCTCGTCACCCGCAGCTCCGCCTGGCCATTTAGTCATATCGAGGTTTGAAAGCGCGCTAAAGCTGGTTCCTGCTAATTCTGGCAGGTTTAAGCCACGGCTACTAAACAATTCAATCTGATAGTTGCTGTCTTGCAGTGCAGACACCAATACAGAGCCTTGGCTTTCCGTTTTAAAGCTCGGCCAATAACTGGTTGGGATTCCGTAAAACAAACTAAATAAACCTTCTTGCGGTTTATTGCTGCCACTGTGGTGACTAAAAAACTGGCTAGAGCGTTTAGCTTGCTTCCAACTATTTGGCATTGCTTGTTGGTTAAGCATATCCCAGCGCAAGCCTTCTACTACCACCAGCATCAAATTGTAGCGTTGTTCAACTTGGTCATATTTTAGTGGTGAGATAGGGTAGCGAAGTTGTCCTTGCTGCTCTTGTTCTTGTGCTTTGATTTGTTTGTAGTAGGCGTCTACATCAAAAATGCCTTGCTCTTGTAGGAAGCTTCTCGCGGTAAGCGGGTAGAACAAGGGGTAGTTATTCTTTTGTCGAGTAATGGTGGTGTAGTTTGTCGCATCGGCCCAAGCGTGCACAAAGTGAGTTAACAAAAAGCAGATGAATAAGACACCAGCAATTGGACCACCAAGGCGTTTATGCTCTAAACGGCGTAAATACTTCCAACACAGTTTTGCGAGCCAAAGCTCTAACAGAAAGATAAAGGGTACAGATACAAACAATAAGTTAAGTGTATTGGCTTGGCTGTTTTGCTCTTCATCTACAAGTAGTTCCAACAAAGCTGGATTTAGGTGCAAATTAAAAGTAGCAAAGACCTCAGTATCAACAATCAGTAAGCTTAATCCGATGGTGGCGAACAACGCCCCAACAAAACGCAATGAGCGATTACTAGGAATAACAAAACTGAGTGGAAATAGGGTAAGCAAGAAAATAACAAAGGCAATAAAGGAAAATTGCCCTAACCAACTCACAATTAAATAGCTTTGACCTAAAAATGTTTCCGGTGGGGTAGCCAGAACCAGATAACGTAGGCCAACAATTAAGGCCAAAATTATATTTGATAAACAAAACCAGTGGCCCCAGCTTATAAGCTGAGACACTTTGTCGCGGTACTGTTTTGAGCTATTTACCATTGCGAGACAGGAAATCCTTTTGTGTGCTTATTTTGCGTCGTTAATCGAATTTTTTAATGCTTTGGCAAAGCCCTCGGTGAGCTTTTTTCTTTGCTCTGGCGCAACACGCTGATTGATCATACAGGTAGCTGCATTGCCTAGTACCATTAGCGCCAAATCAGTGGTTACATTGTGATTGTCGACTACTTTGAGTACATCATTAAGTAATTGTTCCACCTGCTCTGTGGAATATTTTGAAACTATTGCCATTACTTCTCTGCAAATTTGCTGATAAAGACGCGTATAATACCCCACCTTGTCAGCAAACACTAACAGTAAGAGACTATGAGCATTTCCTTAAAACACCTTATTTTACATTCACTAGAGCTAGTTGAAGATGGCACTATTGGGCTGCAAGCACGAGCCGAAGAAATGGCTCATAGCGAAGAGGCGCTTAGCTTAATAGAGAGCTTACATCTCAACTATAGTGGAAGAGCAGCTAAAGGCTTTGGCTTTTATAACCAAGAAAATGACAGCCCCTTTAAACAACAATTGGATGCCTTATTAAGCCAAGACGTTGATTTTCATAAATACAGTGTTGATGCTGGCACGGTATTGGTTGAAGAACTAAAGAAATATGATTTTGTAGAGCAAGGTGTATTGCTTCTGGCTAACTATGAGCATGTTGCTGGCGAGTACCTGCTTATCATGTTGCTAGAAAATAAAACCTCGCCTGCAGTAGACGATAGCTTAGAGCTTACTGCTAGCCGCTATTTAGAAACCAGTTCTGTGCAACTTGCTGCACGCATCGATATTACTGATATGCAACGTAATCCTGAATCACAGCGTTATGTTTCTTATGTAAAAGGAAGAGCTGGGCGCAAAATTTCAGATTTCTTTGTGGAGTTCTTGGGTTGTGACGATGGCTTGGATGTCAAAATGCAAAATGCCGTACTTATGCAAGCTGTTGACGATTACTGCCAAGCGACTCAGTTAGATAAAGAAGAAAAGCTTGCCTATAAAGATGAAGTTAAGTCTTACTGTGAACAACAGCTAAAAGATGGCGAAGAAATTGTAGTAGGGGAGTTGGCTAAGGCTTTACCAACTGCCGAAGAGAACGTTGATTTCTACCAGTTTGCTGCTGAGAATTACCCCCTTGAAGAACAATTTCCAGCAGATCGAACAGCACTGAAAAAACTGGCTAAATGTTTTGGTCAAGGGAAAGGGGTGTCGGTAAGTTTCGAACAAAAATTGTTAGGAGATCGCATTTTTTACGACGAAGCAACAGATACATTGACGATCGTTGGAATCCCACCTAACTTAAGAGAACAGTTGAAAAATAACAAATAAGTTAATTGGATTGCTTGAAAAGGTTATCAGTTTCAATTTTGTAGTTTAATTACTACATGGAAAGGTTTTCAAGTGTATCTGTTGGTGATTATGTTGTTTTATTACCACTGTTAGGTGGTTAAATCACCTCTTGAGGCAGGCTGCACCTCGGTTTAGGGGTTTGTAGTATAATTTCAAAAGTGCGAGCTAAGTCATGTGTTAAGCCAGCCTTATGAGCTAGAATCTAGCGCAGCAAGTTACTCTTGCGACCCAAAAATAATCATAACGACAGTTAAGGAAAGGCTAATGAAAAAGACAATTCTTGCATCTGCTATTGCGGTTGCTTCTTTAGGCATGGCATCTAATGCTTTTGCTGCAATTGAAGAAGGCCAATTAACCATTTGGGTAAATGGTGATAAAGGCTACAACGGCTTAGCTGAAGTAGGTAAACGCTTTGAAGCTGATACTGGTGTTAAAGTAAGTGTTGCACACCCAGACGATGCCCCTGGTAAATTCCAACAAGCGGCTTCAACTGGTTCAGGCCCTGATATTTTCTTATGGGCTCACGACCGTTTCGGTGACTGGGTTGATGCAGGTCTATTAACTGAACTTAAGCCAAGTGCTGAGAAAAAAGCAGCAGTAGAAGACTTTGCTTGGAACGCGGTTACTATCGACGGTAAAGTATACGGCTACCCAATCGCTATTGAAGCGGTAGGTCTTATCTACAACAAAGACTTAGTGCCAAACCCTCCTAAGACTTGGGAAGAAATCCCAGCTCTAGATACAGAGCTTCAGAAGTCAGGTAAGCACGCTATCCTATGGGATTACAACAATACTTACTTCTCATGGCCTCTACTGGCTGCGAACGGTGGTTACATCTTCAAATACGAAAACGGTGCTTACGACGTTAAAGACACTGGTGTAGCTACTGACGGCGCTAAAATGGGCGCTAAAGTAATTAAAGATCTTATCGAAAATGGTCACATGCCAAAAGGCGCTGACTACGGTGTAATGGACTCTGCCTTTAACAAAGGTGAAGTAGCAATGGTTATCAACGGTCCTTGGGCTTGGGATAACATGGAAAAAAGTGGCATCAACTACGGTGTAACTTACATTCCAACTATCAACGGTAATAAAGCTAAGCCAATGGTTGGTGTATTAGCAGGTGCGGTTAACTCTGCGTCACCTAACGCTGACTTAGCGGTAGAGTTCCTAGAAAACTACCTTGTTACTAATGAAGGCTTGAAATCTGTGAATGACGATGTACCACTAGGTGCTGTAGCACTTAAGTCGTACATGGAAGAGCTTTCAAGCGACCCTCGCATCGCTGCAACTTTCGCAAACGCTCAAGATGGTGAGCCAATGCCTAACGTAGCTGCAATGGGTAAATTCTGGTCTGCGATGGCAACATCTCTAACCAACATCACTAGTGGTCGTCAACCTCTAGAGAAAGCACTAGACGCCGCTGCGCGTCGCATAGCGAAATAATACGGTCATATTATTTCGGTCAGGAGGAGGATATTGGTCTATCCTCCTCTTTATTAATTTCGGTCAAATACAAAGGTTGTACATAAGATGGGTCTTTCTGCGTCTCCAGGTTTTATGCAGGGCAAGTATGCTTGGCTAAAACTTCTGCTGATCACGGCGATTGTATTGCTTAACGGCTATGCAATTGTTTTGATGTATGCAGGTGGTGAATATGCATTTGCATTGCTCACCCTTGTTGTTGTTTCTACCGGTGTTTACGTTTTTTTAAGCAAAAAAATGTATGCGCACAGATATATCTTCCCCGGCATTGCGGGGATGGTCGTATTTATCATCTTCCCTCTGGCATACACCATTGGAATTGCTTTCACCAACTATAGTGGCACCAACTTATTGTCGCTTGAGCGGGTAGAGCAGTTACATATCCAGAAGACTTATATGGCGAAAGGCGGTTCATTTAACTTTCAGCTACATCAAGAATCTGAAGGTAAGTATGTTCTAGCGCTGTCACAAGACGACAAATATTTTGTTACTCGTCCTGTTGAAGTAGTGTCTAACGCCGATGTTCGCGCTCGCAAATTAACGCTGCCAACTAAGCGAATTAAATTACAAGAAGTTGAGGCTTTACCTTCTAGTGAAAAAGCGCCAATTAAAGAAATTATCTCTCATCGTCAGTTCTTCAATAGCATCGTATTAGTTACGCCTAATCAAGATGAACTGGTTATGAATGGCCTTCGCAAATTCTCTGCGATGAAGCCTTTATATACACGCCTTGAAGATGGAGTAGTGCTAAAAGAGAGTGGCGCTATTTTACCAGGCCCTTCTATTCTGCGTAACAACCAGACTGGCGAGCTTATGCTGCCAAACATGGAAACAGGTTACTACCAGTACATTGATGGTGATGGCGAGTTTGTTGGTAACCGTTTAGCGCCTGGCTTTACTGTTGGCGTAGGTTGGAAAAACTTTGAACGTGTTGCTACCGATAAAGGTATTAAAGAACCGTTCATCGAAATCTTCATTTGGACAGTAATTTTTGCTGCTGCATCTGTAGCATTTACCTTAGCAATTGGTATGGTTTTAGCCTGTCTAATTCAGTGGGAAGAGCTAAAAGGTCGCGCTATTTATCGCGTAGTACTCATTCTCCCCTATGCAATTCCAGCCTTTATCTCAATCCTAGTATTTAAAGGTTTATTCAACCAAAACTTTGGTGAGATTAACGAAATCTTAAATGGCTTATTTGGCATCAAGCCAGACTGGTTTACTGACCCGGTAATGGCCAAGTCGATGATTTTGATCGTTAACACTTGGTTGGGTTACCCCTACATGATGATTTTATGTTTGGGTATGCTTAAGTCTATTCCAGAAGACTTATACGAAGCTTCTGCGATGGACGGTGCGGGTCCAATTAACAACTTCTTCAACATTACTGTTCCGTTATTAATGAAACCTCTAACACCATTATTGGTGGCTTCTTTTGCTTTTAACTTTAACAACTTTGTTTTGATTCAGTTATTGACCAACGGTGGTCCTGATATCATTGGTGCTTCGACACCAGCTGGTACAACCGACTTACTCGTAAGTTACACCTACCGAATTGCCTTCCAAGGTGACGGTGGTCAGGATTATGGTCTTGCAAGTGCCATTGCAACCCTAATTTTCTTAGTGGTTGGTGCACTAGCATTGATTAACTTGAAACTAACTAAAGCTGATAAAACGGCATAAGGAGAAGCTACTATGGCAATGGTTCAACCTAAATCATTGAAATATAGAAAACTAGCTACTCACGTAGTGCTATGTTTGTTTCTATGTTTAATTATTTTCCCATTATTAATGGTAATCACAATTTCATTCCGTACTGGTAACTTTGCGGTAGGTGAATTGATTCCATCTAACCCTACTTTAGATCACTGGCGCTTGGCCTTAGGGATTACAGTTGTAAACCCAGATGGTTCATTAACACCGCCTCCATTCCCAGTACTAACTTGGTTATGGAACTCGATTAAAGTAGCGGGTATCTCAGCCTTACTAATCGTGGCTCTATCTACTACTAGTGCTTATGCGTTTGCTCGTATGCGCTTTAGAGGTAAAGCAACCATTCTTAACGGTATGTTGATTTTCCAAATGTTCCCATCTGTATTGGCCTTGGTAGCAATTTACGCCTTGTTCAACAAGATTGGTGAATACATTCCTTGGTTGGGTCTAAACACTCACGGCGGGTTAATTTTTGCTTACCTAGGTGGTATTGCACTTCACGTGTGGACCATTAAAGGGTACTTCGAAACTATTGACCCGGCCTTAGAAGAGTCTGCTGCTATTGATGGCGCAACTCCTTGGCAAGCGTTTAGATTGGTATTGTTACCGCTTTCTGTTCCTATTTTGGCAGTAGTGTTCATTCTTGCATTCATTGGTGTAATTACCGAAGTACCAATGGCGTCTGTGTTGATGCAAGATGTTGATAAGCTCACGCTCGCCGTAGGTGCTCAACAATATCTCTATCCGCAAAACTACTTGTGGGGCGATTTCGCCGCTGCAGCTGTATTGTCAGGATTCCCTATCACGCTAGTGTTCCTAATGGCTCAACGTTGGTTGGTCGGCGGGTTAACAGCTGGTGGTGTTAAAGGTTAAATTATTTGGGCGTAGCTACTGGTGTAGCTACGCAAAACAAGATTGATTGCGAGTAAAGCAAACGCTTTATTCAGTTTGGAGCTAATAATGGCTGATGTAATTCTAAAAAATGTACGTAAAAACTACGATCCGGCAATTCACCAAGATACCTTGCGTGATATTAACCTAGATATTAAAGATGGCGAGTTTGTTGTATTTGTTGGTCCATCAGGTTGTGGTAAGTCAACGTTGCTACGTATGATTGCTGGCTTAGAAGATATTACTAGTGGTGAGCTTAACATTGGTAGTAAGTTCATGAATGACGTACCGCCAGTAGAACGTAACGTAGGTATGGTGTTCCAGTCTTACGCACTATACCCACACATGGATTTACGCGAAAACATGTCTTTCGGCCTTAAATTGAAAAAGGTTGATAAAGACACTATTAAAACTCGAGTAGATAATGCTTCTGACATTCTAGGTCTAGATCCTCTTCTAGACCGTAAGCCAAAAGAGTTAAGTGGTGGTCAGCGTCAACGTGTTGCTATTGGTCGTTGTATTGTACAGCAACCAGGCGTATTCCTATTTGATGAACCACTATCTAACCTTGATGCAGCACTTCGTGTGAAGATGCGTATCGAGATTGCTAAACTGCACAAAGAACTGCAATCAACTATCATCTACGTTACCCACGACCAAGTGGAAGCGATGACCTTAGCTGATAAGATTGTGGTACTTAGCCCACTAGACCCTAATGCTGCGACTAACTTGGAGCAATATGGTTCTCCGTTAGAGCTTTACCATAACCCAGCTAACAAGTTTGTTGCTGGCTTTATTGGTTCGCCAAAAATGAACTTCATCGAAGGCGAAATCGTAGAAACTGGTGAGCACGAAAGTAAAGTTAAGTTAGTGACTGGTGATGTTATCACTGCTGCGGTAGATACTAGCCGTGCAAGCGTAGGTGATTTAATTGAGCTTGGTTGCCGTCCTGAGCACTTGGTAGAAGATACCCATGCTCATGCAGAGAACTTCATTACAGGTACAGTAGTAGTTGCTGAACACCTAGGTTCAGAGTCTTACGTTTATATGGACGTTAAAGGCTTTGATTTCACCTTTAAAGCACGCAGTGAATTCCCAAGTAAAAATGGCGATGAACTACGTGTAGGTCTGCCAACTAAAGCTTGTTACTTGTTTGATAGCAATGGCATTGCGTTCCCGCGTACTGCCAAGTACAACAAAGACTAGAAGTTGACCGTTAATTCAAAAGCGACCCTCGGGTCGCTTTTTTTGTGCCTTAAATAGTGCTTACTCTGGCTTAACCGGGGGTTTTGTTTTCTCGTTGCACAATTTCTAAAAGTGCACTCTCAATAAATTTTTGCTTAAGGTTGTCGTCGGCATCAAAACTTAAACCGTAATGCACTTTTTCTGGTGAGCGTTGTTCTAAATGCTGATTGCAGATACTCGCGGTTATCGCTAAAGGGTCTTGGCCTTCTATTGGTAATTCTAGCGTAAATACTTGTTTGGTTAACGGCAGCGGAATAGGGCTAGACACAAAGCCACCGCCATTTAAGGACAAGTCTTTAAGCAAACCACTAAAGGATTCTTGGCTATCAGCGCTACTGCGCATATTGCAAGACAAGGAAATAGGTAAGCGACTGTGTTGGCGCAAACTGATTTTTTGCACGTTGCGCGGATAATCCAGCACTACCCAGCGGCCAACACTGCTCATTAGCTTAGAAATAGAGCCGCGATAGGCAAATATTGTAGCGTTTGGGTCACCTTCGTTTACAATACGAACAACAATAGACTGACCTTCTCGAATTAAATCTCTAGCTGCTTCCCAATTTTGGTCTATTCCGCGAGATAAAATCACACACATTCCTGGCTCAATACCAATTAAGCGACTTCTTAAACGCAACGGCTTTGTAGGAGTGGGTATTTGTAGATGCACTTCGGTTTGACAAGGAAGGGCATTAAACTGCTTGAGAAGTTCCGGTGCTATAGGGTCCACATCGATATCTATCGTTTCTATGACATAGTTTAACCATATCATAGATCTACGCTGTTTGGATTAGAGAGCATTGAGGCGATGACTATTCTATGCGCTTACCGTTATAATGAGCCGCATTCGCGTTTATGAGCAGCACTATGAAATTATTTGTAAAAGATTTAACCGTAATTGACTCTACCTACCTTTGCCCTGATCGTGGCTTAGTGGGAGAGAGTTGGTTAGTAGACATAGAGTTAGGTGGTTCACTTAATGATATGGATATGTTGTTAGATTTTGGCCAAGTTAAAAAGCTGATTAAACGTTTAATCGATGAAAAGGTCGATCACAAACTGTTGGTGCCTATTCGCTCTCCTCTATGTAAGGTGAAAACAGGCGAAGGTTATACCCAATTGGACTTCATGCGACCGCATGGAAAGAGCATTCATTTACGTTGCCCTGACGAAGCGTATACCTTTATTGACTCGGTAGAGGTGAGTAACGAAGCCTTAACCGCGTATGTAAAAAATGTAGTTTTAGAGCAGCTGCCGGCGAATATTCAAGATCTGGCTATTACCTTAAGACACGAATCTATCGATGGCCCTTATTATCACTATAGCCACGGCTTGAAAAAGCACGATGGCAATTGTCAGCGTATTGCTCATGGGCATCGTTCCACTATCGAAATTCAGGTAGATGGGGAGTATGACATTGACTTAGCCACCAGTTGGGCGATGAAGTGGCGCAACATTTACCTTGGTAGCGAAAGTGATGAAATTAGCCAGCAAGATATTAGTTTTTACCAGCAGCAAGCCTGGCAAGATCATTACGCGTTTGCCTATCAATCGCCGCAAGGTTTTTTTGAACTGGTGCTCCCTAAACAAGAAACAGACATTCTGCCCTGCGAGACTACCGTCGAGAATTTAGCTGCGTATATTGCGTCTACCCTCGCTAAGGTGATGGAAGGACATAGCTTGAAGGTTATAGCTTACGAAGGGGTAGGAAAGGGGGCGATATCAGAGGTTTATCGCTAATAAAAAAGGCTCCTTTAGGAGCCTTTTTTAATTGCAGCGCAATCTACAGGGTAAAGCGTTTAACTAGTGAATCTTGTTGTCCTGCTAATTCACCAAGCTCTTCACTTGTGCTGGTCACTATTTCAATGCTTTGGTAGTTCTCATCACTAATATCTGAGATACGGTTAAGATTGTTGGATATTTCAGCGCCGGTGGCTTGCTGTTGTTCTGCTGCAGCGGCAATTTGGCTACTCATATCAGAGATTTGAGTAATAATGCCTTGGATTTCTTCCATTGCCCCGTTAGCGTCAGAGCTTTGAGAAATACTAGCTTGCATTTCAGAAGAACACTCCGACATAACCGATACTGCGCGTTGAGCGCTTTTCTGTAGGTTTTCAATCATAGATTGAATTTCGGTTGTTGAGTTGGTGGTTTTCTGCGCCAATACTCGCACTTCGTCAGCAACTACTGCAAACCCACGACCTTGCTCACCGGCTCGAGCGGCTTCAATAGCGGCGTTTAAGGCTAACAAGTTAGTTTGATCGGCAATGCCTCTGATTACATCTAAGATTGAACCAATACTGTTACTCATGCTGTCAACTTCACCAATAACCGAACTACTGTGTTCTAATTTTTCTGATAATTGGTGAGTAGTCGTAATGTTGTTGCTCATTACTTGTCGACCAGAGTTTGCAGCTTCTTCAACTTCCATTACTTTTTCTAAAGTAATGTTAGCGCTCTTGGCTACTTCTCTAACCGATTGCTCCATTTGCGTCATAGCTGCTGCAACAGACGCTGTTTCTTGGCGTTGATTATCCAATTCAACTTTGGCGGTATTAAGGGTAGTGGAGTTACCGTTAGATACATTAGAGAGACTTTCAGCGGCCTGGCTAATATCATTAAGAACCGAGCGCATTTGCTCCATCATGCTGTTGGCAGAATCAGCTAGTTGGCCAAATTCGTTGGTACTTTGGTACTTAACAGTTTCGGTCATATCACCGGCGGCTGCCGCTTTAAGGGTCTTAAGTAATAAGTTAAGTGGTTGTTTAATAGAACTTGCAACGTTCCAAGCAACCAATAAGGCTAATGGAATAACTATTACCATCGCAGTAATTAGCTGAATGCGGCTAGACTCCAACATCTTGTTGGCATTTTCTGAGGCATTGTCTACCTGAGCGTTTGCAATGTCGTTAATACTAGAAAGCTGGCTAATGGCTTCAGTAATTTGAACAGAGGTCTCACTTACACGTTGAGCAATGGCTTCGTTGTCTTGTGTTACCTTTAGGTGAGCAGCTAACACACCATCAGATTTGGTCGAGTCCTTAACGAACTGGTCAATCTGATGGCCCATATCGTTACGTAGTTCAGGAATTTCTTCTTCTAGATCAGAGGTGGCGCTCAAGAAGTTTTTGATTAGCTTGTTGTTGCGCTTAAGGATTACAGATACTTTTTTAGACTGGCTAGTATTTAAGCCTTCTAAGGTATTTAGCTCAATAACGGCCATAGCGTTCAAGAAGCTCTCAGCCGCCCAGCGAATGTAATCATCGTTCAGTGCAGCTACTTTATCTGATAGGTTTTTCTTAAGTTGCGGTAGCATTACCGACAATTGGTTGGTACTGCGCTTAACCGATTGTAAGTCTTCCAAGTAATTAATGTTGTCATTCATTACCTGTTTAGCTACTTGGAAGTAATTTTGGTCCAGAGCATTAAGCGCGTCTAGGCGAGATTCTAACTCGTTATTGCCTTCCGACATTGAACGTAAAGTGCCAAGTGAAGAAATAAAAACGAGTTCACTTTGTTCAAAAGCTTCGCTACTAGCTTTAATAACCTCTGCTTCGCTAGAGGTTAGAGCATCTTTAAAGTATTTATCTGCAGTGAGCAAATCTACCGCAAATTGACTACTTTGTAACACTAATGGAGTGGCTTCTTCTGTTACGGTATCAAGCTGTTGGTTAAAGCGACTGCCAGTTTGTAACGACAATACATTGGTGAGTACCATCATTAAAACCAGAAAGCCAAAACCAATGTTTACTCGATGAACAATAGAAATATTTTTAAAAAATTGGAGCGATGAGGCTACGTTCAGTGACTTTTTTTTCATAATTCCTCGACCAACCGATCTTGTTAGCTATTTATAGTTTTTATATTGTTTTATTTTGTTAAAAGTATGCCCTGTGTTGGCTGTTCTTACTATGTAAGAGATCACAACTCTACTCGCGCAGGCCGCTTTTATACTGATATTAGCGGCTGATTTAACTAAGACTTTACCTTTTAAACTTTTATCTAAAGCTAATCGTTCAAATAAAACACAACTAGGGCGCTTTTTTGCTAAATAATCTACCGCTAGGTTGGGCCTGTATAGCAAAATAGTTTATAAAGAAGGTTCTTCATCCACATGAGTTTTAGCTTAGACAAATGGCATTTGTACCTCGCATGTTTAAGTGCATGTTAATAAACCGTCAGTTTCATCACTTTCTTTCGCATAAACCGCGAGTGTTTTTGGCTGCATTTTTTTCTAGCATAGTATTATTAGGTTGTAGTAGTGCAGTTTTCAGTGATCTTTTTGTGAGTTATGACGAGCAATTGCGTGCGAGCCGTTACCAACTAGGTTCAGGAAAATTTGAGCTAGCCTCGGACTTATTGGCCGAAGGTAAACAAGGCGATAATAGCTACTACCTTAAGCAACTAGAAAAGGGGCGGATGAGTTACTTAGCGGGCGATTTTGAACAAAGCAAAGCACATTTCACTACCGTCGACGAGCAACTTCAGTGGTTATCTCAGCAAGCGGAGTACCGTTTATCAACGGGTTTACAGAATGTTTCGGCCTTGGCGACCAACGATAACTTTATTGAGTACCATATTCCTGTTTATGAACAGGTTATGTTGCATCATTATCAGGCGATAAATTACTTGCATAGCAATGGCCTAGAGTCTGCATTAATTGAGGTACGCCGTGCGGCAATGATTCAACAACAAGCTATGCAAGAAGCACCAATTAGCCTAGAAGAGCAATTACGGGATTACACAGCACAATACGACGATTTAATGCAAGAATACCCGCAACTAAACTCCAAGAATAAAGCCCTGGATAATGCTTTTCAAAATGGTTTAACGTTTGCTCTATCTGCTGCATTGTACTTGGCGGCGGGGCAAGCGGATGATGCTTATATCGATTACCGAAAGGCCTTAGCACTGGCGCCTAACAATAGCTATTTACAAGCCGAAGTCGCGCGCCTTGGCAAGAAACTTTCAATGAGTGACTATAAAGAATATACCCCTGCAGAAGCAATTCCCTTAAGTAAACAACAAGGGTTGCTGATTGTTCTTCATGAACAATCAATTGTTGCTGCTCGCCAAGAAGCCCGTTTTACACTGCCACTTTATAACCATAATCGCTGGGAAACCTACACGGTAGCGCTGCCCATTATGAGGGGAAATGCCCAAGTAAGCATTCCGCAAAAGCTAGCCGTTAATGGTGAGCGGTTTGCTACCGAGCGTTTAGTGCAGTTTGATGACTTAGCGGCTAAGCAGTTGCAACAAGACTTACCAGGCATATTACTGCGGCAAATCTTGCGGGTTATCACCAAAGACCAATTTAGGCGAGAAGTGAACAAAGACAAAGCAGATGACGAAGAAAATTGGGCGAACGCCTTAGTCAATATTTACAATGTTGCTTCAGAGAGAGCCGATACTCGTAGTTGGCAAACCTTACCGGCTTTAGCACAGATTGCCGTTAAAGCTTTGCCTGCTGGTGAACATACTCTAGAATTTGAGGGGTTAATTGAACCATCCACAAGCATTACTTTAAGGCCCAGAAGGGTTACCTTGGTGTTAACCAATGATTTGGGTGCTCCTGCTCAAGTATTTAACTTATGAAGAGGGTAAAGCTATGAAATATTTGCTGTTACTAAGTGCATTGTTGGTTGGGTGCACCACTGATACTTCTGGAATTGCAGCCGACTCAGACAAACCTGATGGTAAACAATGGTTAATAGTAGATAACCTTAATCTAGGTCGTAAGCTCACCATTATTGATGCAGCAACCCACCAAGGTATGGATCGCCTGCGTGGTGTCGCCACAATACAATCTTTATACAAAGGTGACTTAGATTTACAGTATCGTTTTTATTGGTACGACAGTAACAATGTACAATTGAACAACGCAACAACAGCATGGACGCCGCTAAGCTTGCACGGCAAGCAACAAATTCAGGTCCAATCGGTGGCGTTAGTTCACAACGCTAACCATTTCAAAATTTATGTTAGAGAAGTTGAATAACAGAGAGATATCCCATGAAAAAACTTGTATTAGCAGCATCCGTACTGGCATTTACCTTGACTGGGTGTTCAACTCAGGTGAGCTATGGCGACCCTCAAGAAGTTGAAACTGTAGATGTTGCTTTTGGCTCGACTGATTTGCAAAAGATTGCTGGCGAAATGACTGACTCCATGATTTCATCTCCTTTGTTAGCAGAAATCACCGCCAATAACCGTCCGATTGTGTTTGTTGAACGGATCAAAAATAAAACTACTGAACACATCGATACCGAATCGGTAACTGATTCCATCAGCACCAAGTTATTGCAATCTGGCAAATTTCGTTTTGTTGATATGAGCCGCGTAAATGAAGTGCGAGAGCAGCTCGACTTTCAGAATGATGGTGGTTTAGTTGACCCCTCAAAAGCGATTGCATTTGGTCAGCAGGTCGGCGCTGAATACATGCTCTACGGTAACCTAGCGAGTATCGTAAAAACCAACAAAAAGACTAAAGACGTTTATTACAAAATGACCATGCGATTAATGGATTTAAAAACCGGCCTAGTAGAATGGGCTGATGAGACTGAGATCCGTAAGGCCGAAACTAAATCTACTTTTGGTTGGTAGTGATTAATGGGCCCACTTTTTATCGATTTACTTGGCACAGAGCTGAGTGCTGAAGAAGCTGAAATGCTCCAGCATCCTCTGGTGGCTGGGGTTATTTTATTTAGCCGTAATTATCAAGACCGAGCTCAATTAATAGAGCTAGTACGAACCATAAGAGCGGCTAGTAAGCAGCGTTTACTGATTGCTGTTGACCATGAAGGTGGGCGTGTCCAAAGATTTAGAGAGCAGTTTTCTGCCATTCCAGCAATGGGGCAAATTGCCAACACCGCCAATCAGCTAGATTTGTCTAGCGTTGAATGGTCAAAGCAATTAGGTTGGTTAATGGCGGTTGAGCTGCGAGCCTGCGACATTGATATCAGTTTTGCTCCCGTGTTAGATATTAATGGCGTGAGTGATGTGATTGGCCAGCGGGCATTTAGTGACAAGCCTGAACAGATTACTCAGCTTGCCAGCGCATTTATCGCTGGTATGTCGGTAGCAGGAATGAAAGCCACCGGTAAGCACTTTCCTGGTCATGGCAATGTAAAAGCCGATACTCATCATTTAGAGGCGCGTGATAACCGCTCTTTTGCCGACATTCAACAGCAAGATATGCAAGTGTTTGCCTCACTAATAGCCCAGAATAAGCTGGACGCGGTGATGCCTGCGCATGTTATTTACTCGCAAGTTGACGAAAAGCCAGCTGGTTTTTCTAAGATTTGGTTGCAGCAAATTCTCCGCAAAAGTCTGGCCTTTAAAGGTCTAGTATTTAGCGATGATTTAAGCATGAAGGGGGCAGCAGTGGCGGGCGATCATGTTGCTCGCGCTAAACAGGCATTAAATGCTGGCTGCGATTTGTTGCTCGCCTGTAATGATCGAGAAGCAAGCATTAGTTTGCTAGATGGTCTAGAGCATACTCAAGTTCCCGCCGGTGAGCGATTAGTAGGCAAAGCATATCCACTTAGTTGGTCTGAGTTAGAAGCGCAAGCTCAGTATAAAGAAATTGCCGCTCGCGCTGCGAAAATAGCGCAAATGAGTAGTGAAACAAACAGTTTATAAATACACTTGTTTTTAGTGTGTGATTCTAAGGAAGGTAAAGCGAGATGATTATTTATCTACACGGCTTTGACTCAACAAGTCCGGGTAACCACGAAAAAGTGCTGCAGCTGCAATTTGTCGATCCAGACGTGCGACCAATTAGCTACAGTACCATTCACCCAAGGCATGACATGAGCCATCTTCTAAAAGAAGTGCACAAACAGCTCATGTTAAGTGCTGATGAAGAAGTGGTGATTTGTGGTGTGGGATTAGGCGGCTATTGGAGCGAACGCATTGGCTTTTTATGTGGTATTCCTTCGGTGATTTTTAACCCGAATTTACACCCAGAAGTGAACATGCAGGGCAGAATTGAGCGACCAGAAGAGTACATTGATATTGCTTCTAAATGTGTATCCGAGTTTAGAACCAAGAATAAAGGCAATTGTACGGTAGTGCTGTCGGAAAACGACGAAGTTCTGGATAACAAAGTATCGGAACAAGAGCTTAAAGATTACTACCAGGTAGTATGGGATAAAGAGCAAAGTCACAAGTTTAAAGATATTAGTCATCACTTACAGTTGATTAAGTCTTTAAAACGTTTACCAAGCCTGTAGAAGCTTATATTTTTGTCAAAAGAGGGATTTAATCCCTCTTTTTTATTGCGCTCTTTTTGTGATCTTTATCAAGTTACGTATAATGAGCGCTGCTTCACCAGCAGTTCAAGGCACAAAAAATCAACTAAATGCCTTTTGGGTAAAGCAAAAACACTTCAAGTTGTTACAAGGAAACAAGCAAGCATGACTAGAATCGTTGTAGTTGGTGGTGGTGCCGGTGGCTTAGAGCTAGCGACACGTTTAGGGCGTAAACTAGGGAAAAAAGGCCAAGCGAGTGTAGTGCTGGTAGATAAAAACCGTACTCACCTTTGGAAACCCCTGTTACACGAAGTAGCCACTGGTTCATTAGATGCCGGCATTGATGCGCTTAGTTATCGCTCTCATGCTGCTAATCATGGTTTTGAGTTTCAACTCGGTGAAGTTGACGACGTAAATCGTGAAGATCAATTAGTGACCCTAAAACCAATGGTTGAGGAAGGTAAAGAAGTATTGCCTGCTCGCCAACTTAACTACGACTACTTGATAATGGCGATTGGCTCGGTTTCCAATGACTTTAATACTAAAGGTGTTAAAGACAATTGTATTTTCCTCGATAACCCAAGTCGCGCTGATTTATTCCACCGTCGCATGCTTAATCGTTTCTTACAGTACTCACAAAATGACGAAGCGCAAAATGGCGAAAAAGTACGTGTTGCCATTGTAGGTGCAGGGGCAACCGGTGTAGAACTTTCAGCTGAGCTCCATAACGCCTTAGATCAGCTTCGAGCTTACGGTGTACCTAATCTAAGTCACTCTAGTTTGGCGGTTACCTTGGTGGAGGCCGGGGAAAAAATTCTACCTGCATTACCAGTGCGCATTTCTAGTTCAGCTCATTCAGAGCTACAAAAAATGGGTGTGGATGTTCGCACCAAAACCATGGTGACAGAAGCAACACCTGAGGGTTTAACCACCAAAGATGGTGAGCTAATTAAAGCCGATATTATGGTTTGGGCTGCTGGCATTAAATGCCCCGAGTTTATGAAGGACTTAGGTGGATTAGAGACTAACCGCATTAATCAGTTAGTGGTAAGGCCAACTCTGCAAACCTCTCGCGATAGCAACGTTTATGCAATTGGTGATTGTGCTAGTTGCGCCATGGGCGAAGATGGCTTTGTACCGCCACGTGCTCAATCGGCCCATCAAATGGCAACATTGGTGTTTAAAAACATCGTGCGTCAAATAGAAGAAAAACCACTGTTAGAGTTTGAATATAAAGATCACGGCTCATTAGTATCACTTAGCCGCTATTCAACCGTTGGCTCGTTAATGGGTAACTTGATGCAGGGCTCGATGATGATTGAAGGGCGCATCGCTCGGATAATGTATATTTCCTTATATCGCATGCACCAAATCGCCTTACATGGTTACATGAAAACCGGCTTGATGATGTTAGTTGGGCGCATAAACCAAGTATTAAGGCCTAAGCTTAAGTTGCACTAAACGTGTAGGTTTGATGATTAAATAAAAAAGCAGCCTCAGGGCTGCTTTTTTATTTTGTTAAATGGCACCTTTAATCTAAAGGTAACGAGTTAGGCTCTTGGTTTTATTAACTGGTCTTAATTAACTAGATTTAATGCGAAGGATGTTTGTCTAAAGCGGATTTGAACACAATAAAGCTCATCATTAAGCTTATCCACAAAGTAACGGCATTAAGCGTTTCAAAGCGCCAATAGTTTAAATTAATAGAGTGAATCTGAATGGCTATGTCGCTGAATAATAGAACTAAAATGCCCCAAAGTTGACTCCTAATGGAGAGCTTTTGCCAAAGTTTCGGAAAGATCAATCGAGTGAGCGGCAAAGCGCCCATTGCCAAGCCAACGTAAAACCAAAAATGGTCAGGGTAGAGTAGACCCAGTATTTTGTCGCCGGTTTGTCGAGAGCTGGCGGCAATGGCCAGTAATAACCAGGTTCTGCTTAACAGCGCGCAAGCAAATAGCACGCTGGGTTGATTAGCAAGTAACACAAATGTACTTAAGAAGCGGGTGTAACAGAGCTGTTTTGCTGGTCGCTATTAAGCTCTGATGCTTCATTTACATTCGCTTGCTCAGCCTCAATGATAGGATTTGATTCCGCTTGAGCATCGGTTATAGGTGCTTGCTCAGTATCGACAGAAGCGTTAGTTTGCTCTTCCGGGCTACGACGAATCTGAATCAGCATGCCCATTAACGGGTGGTCAAAGTAGTGAATCTCGCCAGAACGTACACGACGTTTTTGATCGAACTTAAAGCTGTGTAGCTGCTCTTCTGTGTGGTATTCACTAATTAAGCTACCTTGCTCTGTTGTCTCTGTTGTCTCTGCGTCTGCGCTCAGCACAACCACCTGTTGCTCTTCACTAGGTACAACAACTTCAGCAACAGCAACATTGGCAGGAACTTCTACAGTACTTTCTTCAGCGATAACAGTTTCTTGCTGTGGTAATTCAGCGGGTTGCTCAAGCAGAGGTTCTGGTTCGTTCAGCAACAGCTCTACTTCAACAGGGCGTTTTAGCAATAACTCGCTTTCGATATACAGGTAGTGCTGCAGGTATACACGAATTCCGCCTTCCAGTTCCCAAATAGCTGGCGCTGGCTCTGGTTCAATATCAAAAGCGCCAACTGCTGAGTCGGGTTCATCAAACAACGAAATATTTTCAGCGGCTAAGTCGAAACTTTGGCTTTCTTGCGCATATTGCTCATCAGAGAAAGTTAAAGAGCCAAGTAAACCTCCTTCATCATTAAAACGAGTAGAGAAGTCTTCACCGGCTTGTACTTGGTAATGCTTAGCGCGATTGCGAGGAGCAACTATTTCTCGCCAGCCTAGGTGTAATAAGGGCGTGAACGCTGCATGCTGGGTGAGTTTCGCAAACTCATCGTTTAGCTCAAGCTGCTCTTTACTTAGCATTTGGCGTTTAGTGGCGCCGCTTATCGGCCAGCCTCTACCATCAATGCTTACTGGTAGCTTATCAAAACGTGGCGCAATACAAGGCTCTTGTTCTTCGCTGCAACCAAATAGTGGTGCCAGTAAAGGCTCACTCGTGTTGGCATTAAGGCTTTGTGGTTGCGGCCAATACTCTTGGCTACTTTCAACACTTACGTTACGTTTGAAAAAGATAACTTCAATGTCAAACCAGCGAGGCTCTTGAGCAAAACTAGATAGGCTGGTAAAGCTTACTGCAGCTAAGCTACCTAGCTGCAGGGCATGTTTAAGAGTTAGTCGCATTGGCAGTAAATTGCTCCAATAATGATTCGATTAAGCTTAATCGCTGTTCTGGGCTATCGCTAGGTACCGCAAACTTAAGTTTGTTGGCACCTTCTAGGCGATAAATAGCTGGCTGTGATTGTAACAGGCTTACTAGAAAAGCGGCATTAACTTTTGTGGTTTCGGCAAACTCAACTTGGCCACCTTTAGGCCCTGCTTCAATACGTTTAATGCCTAGTTGTTCGGCTTCAATTTTGAGATTTTGAACTTCAAATAGATTTTTTGCCTGCTCAGGTAATAAGCCAAAGCGGTCAATTAACTCAACTTGTAGCTCTCGCATTTCTGCTTGATTGGCGCAGTTAGCGATGCGCTTGTACATGGTTAAGCGCGTAGTTACGTCAAAAATGTAATCATCGGGCAGCAAAGCGGGTAAGCGCAGTTCTACTTCACATTGGTCGTTCTGGCTTAAGTCCCAATTTAGGTCTTGACCATTTTTTAGTGCCGTGACAGCTCTATCTAACATTTCCATGTAAAGGGTGAAGCCTACCGCTTCAATTTGTCCGCTTTGGTCATCACCTAATAATTCACCCGCACCACGAATTTCTAAATCGTGAGTAGCAAGGGTAAAGCCGGCACCTAAATCTTCTAGCTGCGATATGGCATCTAAACGTTTTTTTGCATCTTTGGTGATCAACTTAGGTGGTGGCGTTAGCAAATACGCATAGGCTTGGTGGTGCGAGCGGCCAACACGACCACGTAACTGGTGCAACTGAGCTAAACCAAAATTATCGGCGCGGTTAATAATGATGGTGTTGGCACTAGGTATGTCGATGCCAGTTTCAATGATAGTGGTACACACCAGTACATTAAAGCGTTGGTGGTGGAAGTCACCCATGATTCGTTCAAGTTCGCGCTCACGCATTTGACCATGAGCCACGGTAATTCGCGCTTGTGGTAACCATTCTTTAAGCTCTTGAGCTACACGTTCGATGGTTTCGACTTTGTTATGCAAGAAGTAAACTTGACCGCCGCGCATCACTTCACGACTAATTGCTTCTTTAATTAGCGCGGCGTCGTGCTGGCGAACAAAGGTTTTTACAGCCAAGCGCTTCGCCGGTGGAGTCGCGATAATCGATAAATCACGCATGCCACTCATTGCCATGTTTAAGGTTCGAGGAATTGGCGTAGCGGTAAGAGTAAGAATATCGACATTAGCACGCATCGCTTTAATCTGTTCTTTTTGGCGCACCCCAAAGCGGTGTTCTTCGTCGATGACCAACAAACCTAAATCAGCAAATTTTACATCCTTGCTAAGCAGTTTATGGGTACCAATAATTACATCCACTTTGCCTGCAGCAAGATCCTTTAAGACCGCATTTTGTTCTTTGGTGGTTTTAAAGCGAGATAAGGAAGCGACTTCTATCGGCCAATTGGCAAAACGATCGCTAAAGTTGTCGAAGTGTTGCTGGGCCAATAGGGTGGTTGGCACTAATACGGCGACTTGTTTGCCAGCATTTACGGCAACAAATGCTGCGCGCATGGCAACTTCTGTTTTACCAAAACCTACATCTCCACACACTAAGCGGTCCATGGCGTTAGGTGTTTGCATATCTTGCAAGGTTGCGCCAATGGCCTGTTGTTGGTCATCGGTTTCTTCAAATGGGAAATCGGCAGCAAATTGTTGGTAGGCGGCGTCATCTAGCTCATAACCAAAGCCGGGTTTGGCGGCGCGTTTTGCGTAAACTTCTAGTAACTCGGCGGCAACGTCGCGAATTTTCTCAGCAGCTTTGGCTTTGGCTTTTTGCCACTGGTCATTACCTAGTTTATGCAGAGGCGCTGTTTCGTCGTTAGCGCCAGAGTAGCGACTAATTAAATGCAGGGCATTTACCGGCACGTAAAGCTTGGCTTCGTTGGCATACTCTAGGGTTAAAAACTCAGTTTTAATACCGCCATTTTCAAAGCTACTTAAACCATGATAGCGGCCAACCCCGTGTTCTATGTGTACCACTGGCTGGCCAATGCTTAGCTCAGCTAAGTTGCGAATAAGTACATCAGGGTTAAGTGTTTTACTTGAGGCTTTACGTTGCTTCGCTCGTACTTTATCGCCAAGTAAATCCACTTCACTAATTAGCTGAATATTGGGATCTTTTAGTTCAAAGCCCTTGTCTAATGGAGCAACCACCATGGCTAAGCTGTCTTTACTTGCCAAAAATTCACTGATACTGGCAACATCTTTGATGCGCAGCTTAAGCGGGCTTAGCAAGTTTTTGAGGGCTTCTCGACGGCCTTCTGTTTCGGCAATAAAGCAGGTCTTAGGTTTTGGGTGATGCTCTAGGTAATGACTTAGCGCTTGCAAAGGCAAGTTCAAACGGTGATTTACGCTTAAGTCTGGCAGCGCGTGGGCATCTAGATTCAGTTTACCTTGGCTATTACGGGCCGGGCCTTTATGCAGTTTTACTCCTGCAAACTGTTTTAGTTCTTTAAAGCATTGCTCGGTGCTTTGGTATAACTCGTCTGGCGGTAAGATCGGGCGCGCTTTGTCGTAGCGTCGATTTTCATAACGGTCAGTCAACTCACTCCAAAATTGCTTACCGGCATGATCCAAATCACCGACTTTAAGAATCACCGTGTTGGTGGCTAATTGGTCGGTTAAACTTTCGGTGTGAGCATGAAATAACGGTAGATAATACTCAATGCCTGCTGGCATTATGCCTTTGGTGACTTGTTGATAGATGGAGCCCGCATCTCGGCTTGGCTCAAAACGGTCGCGCCACTGTTGGCGGAAGGTTTCTATACCGCTTGCATCGGTCGGGAACTCGTGCGCAGGTAACAAGGTAATGCTTTTGCGCTGCTCTGCACTGCGCTGCGTATCGGGATCGAACTCGCGAATGCTGTCTAGTTCATCATCAAAAAAGTCTAAGCGAAAAGGCAGATTGCTACCCATGGGAAAGAGGTCTAGCAAGCTTCCGCGAAGAGCAAACTCGCCGTGCTCCATTACTTGGTCAACATGCTGATAACCAGCGCTAACTAAACGCTCTTTAAAGGCATTGAGGTTTAAGCTTTGACCCACCTTAAGCTGCAAGCTGTGCTTGGCTAAAAATTCAGTCGGCGCACAACGTTGCAGCCAGGTAGCTATGGGCGCAATAAGCACACTGTTTTTATCGTGACTAAGCTGATTAAGGCTTAAAATACGTTGCGATACAATATCTTGGTGCGGCGAAAAGGTGTCGTAAGGCAAGGTTTCCCAGTCGGGTAGCAAATGCAAGGCACGCTGGGGTTTTAAGCCGTTTACCTCTCGCTCTATTTGCAGTGCGCTACGAGTATCTTCAGTTAAAATCACGATGGGCGCATCAAGTTGAGCGATGTATTCTTGAATAACAAAAGCAAGCGCGCTACCGGGTAAGTTGCTTACTTGCTTTTGGTCGCCAGCATCAACTGGGCAGGGTAAATTTAGTAACACTGAGAACTCTTATTTTTCGGCTTGTTGGCGAGCATCTGCTCGGGCTTTTAGCTGCTGGCTTTGAATATGTAAGCTGGCTCTAACCAGTGCTTCAACATCTTCATCTCGGATCAAGGTATAGTTTATTTCTACCAAGTGTTCACTGCGATGAGCAATGGCTTTGCTTTGCTGTATTTCACCATAGCAATACACGGCAGTGGACTCTTCTGGCAGAAAAATCTTCAGCTTTACTGCTTGCCCTTGTTGCAAGGCTTGTGGCCAGAAACAATGGATTTCTGAGCCGCCAAATTGATGACTGAGCGTACGGTGTTCAGGGCTGTCTTGTTGTACTAGCACGTAACTTAACACTCGGTTTAGCTTTTGTTCTTGAGCGTGCAAATAAGATAAAAGCTGTTCGCCTGCTTCGCCCAGTTGTTTAATTGCGCGCAAACCGAGCAGAGAATGATGCTGTCCTGGGTTAGCCAGGGTAAAGGGCTCAGGAATGCTGGCTTCAAATGCTGCTTTTGTCTGAGGTAAGTCATTTGGCTCAATTAACTCAAGGTTTACATTAAGTTGATGAGTAACTCTAAAATATTGTTGTTCCTGCATACATTCCCAGAAGCGCCGTGCGGCGAGTTGTCAAATAGACCATGCTTAAAGCGTAGTTGAAGGCGAAATTACAACAAGTTGCGTAGCGGATTGCAAATAATCTGAATATCTTTGTTTTTTATGTGATTAAGCAAGAGTTGTGACTTGTTGGCCTTAGTGCCGCGCGGTATGATTAGCGCGTTTTTTTGTGCCTAGGGATGTTCGTTGCTTCAATGAAATTAATTGGCTTTATAGCATGGCGGTTCTCGCGAGGAGCCAAACAGCAACGTTTTGCGTCGTTTGTGAGTTGGTTTTCTACTTTAGGCATTACATTAGGGGTAGCTGCGCTTATTACGGTTATTTCGGTAATGAATGGTTTTGAAAACCAGTTAAAGCAACGCATCCTCAATTTAGTTCCTCATCTTACTATTGCTAACCAGCAAACCTTGCCTAATAACTTGTCCTCGTTAGCTACCGCACCATTAGTACTGAGTGAAGTTGTACTGCAAAGTAGCAGTAACTTGCATGCAGCGATGATGCAGGGCATCGATATCGAGCAACAAAAAGATGCAGCGCTGCTGCGTGAAAAGATGCTGATTGGTGATCTAGATAGCCTGCAAGCAGGCAGTTACAACGTAGTGATAGGTATTGGTACGGCTAATGCTCTGGGTGTGCGCTTAGGTGACACCATAAGGCTGCTGGCTACCGACAGACTGGTATATACCCCATTAGGAGAAATGCCTTCACAACGCAATTTTGTTGTTTCAGGAATATTTGAGTTTGCCGCTGAAGTCGACAAACAATTTATTTTACTCAATATAGAAGATAGCGCGCGCCTATTGCGTTCTCCGCTTTCCGCTGTGAGCCAACAGCGAGTATTCCTTGATGATCCGTTCCAAATAGAAAACATTGCCGCTAGCCTTAATCAGCACAATGTTGAGTTTCAAGATTGGCGGCGCTTTTATGGCGAATTATTTGCCGCGGTTAAAATGGAAAAAAACATGATGGGCATGCTGTTTTGCCTAATTATCGCGGTAGCCGCGTTTAACATACTGTCGAGTTTGGTGATGATGGTAGGGGAAAAGCGCAGCGATGTGGCCATTTTGCAAACCTTAGGTTTATCGCGCGATAAGGTAGTAATGGTGTTTGTTATGCAAGGAGCCTGGAGCGGTTGCATTGGCGCAGCCGTTGGAGCCTTAAGCGGCTGGTGGCTTAGTTCCAACATTAATAGTGTTATGTCTGCAATTGGCCTTAACTTTGCGGCCAACTTTGGTGGTGCAGGTTTACCTGTATTGCAACGCAGTGAGCAAATTATCTTCATCACCGTTGCTGCCATGTTGTTAAGCATTGTTGCGACGATTTATCCTGCTTGGCGCGCCAGCAAAATCCACCCTGCAGAGGCACTTCGTTATGAATGAGATTAATGCTCAGCCCGTTTTAGTGGCGAAAGAAATATATAAAACTTACCAAGACGGCAATCAATCTACAGAAGTGCTTCATGGCGTTGATTTTGAAGTGAGTGCTGGTGAAGCAGTGGCTATTGTAGGTAGCTCGGGCTCTGGTAAAAGTACCTTGTTGCATATCCTTGGTGGATTAGATGAAGCCAACAAGGGCACGGTGAGTATCGATGGACAAGCTATCGACGGTTTAAGTAGCAAGCAATTAGCTGGGTTACGTAACCAAAAGCTTGGATTTATCTACCAATTTCACCACTTATTAGGTGAGTTTTCGGCCATAGAGAATGTTGCAATGCCCCTGTTGATTGCGGGAATGGCAAAAAAGACCGCTATGCAAAAAGCGCAAGCCTTATTGGAGAGAGTTGGTTTAGGCCATCGCTTAGAGCACCGACCATCTGAGTTATCGGGAGGCGAACGCCAGCGCACGGCTATCGCTCGCGCCTTGGTTAATGAGCCTAGCCTGGTGCTAGCCGATGAGCCCACCGGAAATTTAGATAGTCAAAGTACAGAATCTATTTATCAGCTTATTTTGGAACTGAACCGAGATTTAAATACAGCGTTTGTTGTGGTTACCCATGATTTAGCTTTAGCAGCTAAGTTTGCCCGCCAAGCATATATGCAAGACGGAAACTTTGTGAGCAAGGGCGAATAGCATGCGTTTGCCTTTGTCATTTTTTATAGGCTTGCGTTATCACCGAGCCAAAAATAGTAATGGATTTATTTCGTTTATCTCAGCCTCTTCTACTTTAGGCATTGTGTTGGGAGTAGCCGTTTTAATCATTGGCCTTTCGGTCATGAATGGCTTTGAGCGAGAGTTGCGCGACCGCTTTTTAGCGATTGTAAGCCATGGTGAGCTAGAGGCAGTAAACTCTCCCTTGAGCGATCATCAGCAGCTGTTAACTACTGCTATGGACCATACTAAGGTACAGGGCGCAGCTCCGTATGTTAGCTTTAGCGCACTGGTGCAAAAAGGCAAACAAATGAAAGCTTTGTCGCTAAAGGGTATCGATCCAAACTTGGAAAAGAATGTAACTAACCTTCATCAATATGTTGGGGATAGCGCTTGGCAAGCCTTGGCAAGTAACCAGCCGCAAATTGTTTTGGGTTCGGGTATCGCTAAACTGCTTGATGTAACCGAAGGCGAGCAGGTTACTTTGTTGTTGCCTAAAGCTAATCAACAAAACCGTTTAAGTTCACCGCAGCGGGTTCGGGTTAAGGTTGTCGGCTTGATGAAGGCTGGGGGACAACTGGATAATCAGCTGGCCTTTATTAATTTGGCATTTGCCCAACAATTGATGAACTGGCAAGACGGCGTTTCTGGGATTAGCTTGAAGGTTGCAGATCCCTTACAAGCAGACCAAGTGGTGCGTTCTGTGGCAAAGAACTTTCCCCAACTGGTTTATATTAAGAGTTGGATCCGCCAACATGGTTATCTCTACCAAGACATTCAGTTAGTTCGCACCATTATGTACGCGATAATGTTATTGATAGTGGCTGTGGCTAGTTTCAATATCGTATCCACCTTGATTTTGGCGGTAAGCGAAAAACGTGGTGACATTGCTATTTTAAAAACCATGGGCGCGAGCGACCAAACCTTATTGAAGAGCTTTATCGTATACGGCTCATATAACGGGGTTTTAGGTTGTGCGTGGGGGGCATTGTTAGGCGTGTTAGGTAGTTTTGGTTTGCCTAAATTAGTTGCGTTGATTGAAGACCTAATAGGGCATAGTTTGCTCTCTGCCGATATTTACTTTATCGACTTTCTTCCCGTTGAGCTTATTTGGACAGACGTTATAGCAGTCGTTGTGGCGGCGCTAGTATTAAGTATGTTAGCCACTATATGGCCAGCTTGGCAGGCGACTCGAGTTAAGCCTGCTCAAGAATTAGGTTAATGCCACATCAACAAAAAAGGAGCTGTAAGGCTCCTTTTTTTGTTTTGGACATCTATCTGCGTTTGCGGTAGCGACGCCTAACTGAGTAACGCCACAATGCGTTAATCGCAAAATAACCACACACAGAAAAAACAATACCGTTAACAAGGCTGCCTAGTAAAAAGGCTGGGCCAATGGTGGCGATGAGATGTTCTAGGCCATGCCAAGTTAGCTCTAAATGGTAGTCGGCTACCGGTTGACCTAAGATCCCCGTTCCAACTAAATAACAAAAATAAAAGATAGCCGGGATAGTAAACGGGTTGGATATCCAAACTAAGGCAACCGATAAAGGCAGGTTTACCTTAAACATAATGGCTAAAGCTGCTGCAATAATCATTTGCGATGGCAGCGGAATAAAAGCCACAAACAAACCTATGGCAAATGCGCCCGCAGCTGAGCGCCGGTTAAGGTGCCACAAATTAGGGTTGTGTAGCCAATCACCAAAAAATTTTAGATGTTTGCTTGCTTTTAGATCTTCAGTTTTAGGAATAAATCGTTGTATCGTTTTTTTTGGCATATAGTTTGTTATTGATAATAAACTTCTTATGACATATGAATGCCTTTTTACTAGCAAGTTTGCTAGCAATGACTTCATCGCTATTCTGGCCGAACCTACTTAGCTTACCACTCCTATATGTTAGCTTCGTTGCACTTGTGGCTTCGCTTTGGAAAAGAAAGCTCTGGGCTGCTGGCTTCATATTTGGCGTGTGTTGGATGACGAGCCATGCGCTGTATTATCAGTCATGGATTGTTAGCATCCAACAAAAAACGGCCAACTTTAGCATAATTGGCGAGATCTTGGCAGTTGATAATAATCAATACTGGCAAAAAATTACTGTAGAACTACATCAATTAGATAGCCATACCAGTATAGCTTGGTGGCAGCCAAAACTTACCCTCTATCATTCTCGTTCAACAAAGGATTTTGTGCCACTTCAGGCCGGTCAGGAAATTGTTGGCGAGGTTAAGCTGAAACCTGCCTTTGCCAGTATCAACCCGGCAGGATTTAATTATGCAAGGTGGTTAGTTGCTAATTCAATTATTGGGCGCGGAAAACTGATTAGTTATGAGCTATTGGAAAGCGAACCTTCATATCGGGAAGCTTGGTTAACAAAGTTAGTCATGTCACTGCGAAACTATCAATATTCCGGTGAGATGTTGGCGCTAATGACGGGCGATAAACGGCTTCTCTCGCAGCAACATAAGCAGCTATATCAGCAATCTGGCTTAGGTCATTTGTTTGTATTGTCCGGATTGCATTTAGGGATTGTGGCTTTTGGGTCGTGGTTGTTAGCTAGGCTTGTGAGTATCGCGTTTAGGGTTAATCAACAGGCGATGCCAATTTTGATTAGCTTGGTATGTTGTATCGCATTTTGTTGGCTGGCCAATTGGCAGTTATCAATGATGCGAGCATTGCTAATGTATAGCTGCTCGATGCTATTTATATTATTAGGTAGCCGCAGAACAGTTGTCTTTGGCTTAATGTTTAGTGCACTACTCATTCTGCTTATATGGCCGTTTAGTGTTTATAACAGTGGTTTTTGGTTGTCCTATCTTGCTGTCGCTATTGTATTACTCTGCTTGTGGTTAGGCCCAAGAAATAAGCTGGCAATGCTTGTATTAATTCAGCTGGCTATCGGTTTATTGATGATGCCACTGCAGGTGTTGTTGTTTGGATTAGTGCCTAGTTCAGCGTTGCTGCTTAATCTCGTTGCTGTGCCGCTATTTAGTTTGGTGATCGTGCCAGCCTTATTGTTACTCATTTTGTTTTTTGCAGCTGACAGTCATTTAGCACCTTATTTGGCGCAGTTTGTTGATTGGCTATTTTCGTACCTTTATAACTCGCTTGAGTGGCTGAATAGCAATTTGTCGGTGAGTTTAAGCTCGTCGTCGATTGTTATTGGTTTACTACTAATCCTCCCACTATGTGCACTATTACTGAGGTTTTACCATAACCGTTTGTATTGGGTTTTGTTGTTACTTTTATTGTTACCTAGTAGCGATCGCTTAAGCCAGTCTAAAGATAGTTGGCAAGTATATGTACTAGATGTAGGGCAGGGGCTTGCCGTGGTGGTTACTCATCGAGGTGAAGCGATAATCTATGACACTGGGCCAAGGTTTCGCAGCGGTTTTAGTTACGCAGAGAGTGTGATAGTCCCTCTTATTGCGGAGCTAAGAGTTCAGCATGTTGATAGCATAATAATTAGTCATGGAGATAATGACCACGCAGGTGGGAGAGAAGTTTTAGAGCTGACTTACCCACAAGCCAAGCAATATTATGGCCGAGACAAACGCTTGCCAGAAACATTTTGCCAAGGTAAGCGGATGTGGGGAAAGCTGCAACTAGATTTCTACTTAGCCGACCTTGGCTATGGAAACAATGGGTCTTGCGTCTTGAAGCTCGGTGACAGCCAAACGAGCGTGTTGCTGACTGGTGATATTGAACAATTGGCTGAACAACAATTACTAAATGCTGGCTTAAAGCAGGTGAATATCATGTTAAGTCCCCATCATGGTAGCAATAGTTCATCTTCGGCTAGCTTTATTCATGCGCTAAATCCAGAAGTAGTAATTCATAGTAGTGGGGCGTTTAATCGATTTGGTTTCCCGCATCAATCGGTGTTAGCGCGTTACGCTGATAGGGAGCAGTATATAACGGGGCGAGATGGAGCAATAAAACTTGAAATTGATGACCATTCATACCAAGTTTATCCGTATAGACATTTAAAAACGAGTCCGTGGTACCAGCAAATCATCAGTTGGTGATTTGGCTATAAACCGCTAAACTAAGGCAATTTTTCCGATGGAATAACTCTGTTCTTATGATTCCAGATACAGCTACGAATACAAAAGCTAATTTTCTCCGTTTATTAAGCTACGTGAAAGACCGTAAAATTGGTTTGATTGTCGCCATTATTGGCATGATAGGTTACGGCGCCGTAGATACGCTTTTTGTTTACTCAATCAAGCCGCTGATCGATGAAGGTTTGTCCGGTAAAAACCCGGCAGTGTTAACTTACATGCCAATCTTTGTTTTAGGCATTGTATTGTTGCGTGGTATTTGTGGTTTTGCCAGTAGCTACGGTATGTCTTGGGTTGGTGGTCACCTGGTGATGAAAATTCAACGTCAGATATTTAATCATTTGATGTTAATGCCAGTATCGTTTTTTGATAAAAACCCCACAGGTACACTCATTTCAAAAATCACTTATGACTCTAACCAAGTGAGCACAGCTGCCACTGCAAGTTTGGTGAATTTAGTGAGAGAAAGTGCCACCATCATTGGTTTGTTGATTCTTATGTTTTACAACAGCTGGCAATTGTCGTTAATCTTTTTTGTAATTGGTCCACCAGTGGGTTACGCAATCAACTTGGTTAGTCGCCGATTTCGTAAGATTAGCACTAACTTACAACACGCTGTAGGTAACGTTACCACTACCAGTGAACAAATGCTCAATGGCCATAAAGAAATTCTTTCATTCGGTGGGCAGCCTAAAGAAGAAGCAAGATTTAATAGTGCAAGTAACATGATTCGTCGCCAGCAAATGAAAATGGCTACTGTAAGTGCTATTGCCAACCCTGCGGTACAGTTTATCGCTTCTATTGGCTTGTCTATTGTATTGTTTGCCGCATCATCACCTGAGCTGGTGGCAGAACTTAGTCCAGGTACCTTTACCATTATTGTTACCTCTATGATGATGTTGCTAAAACCATTAAGAGTAATTACCCAGTTAAATAATGATGTGCAAAGAGCGATGGCTGCTTGTACTAGCTTATTTACCGTTATGGATATGGACACTGAAACTGATACTGGTAGCCACGTTACTAAACGTGCTAAAGGTAAAATCAATTTAGAGAATGTTGAGTTCAAGTATCCCACCAAAAATGAGATTGTACTTAAAGGCATTAACTTAAACATAGAAGCTGGGCAAACCGTTGCTTTAGTAGGGCGCTCTGGCAGTGGTAAGTCAACTATCGCAGGCTTGTTGCCTAAGTTTTACGAAGTGCAATCTGGACAAGTATTGCTAGATGATATTCCTGTTCAAGATTACCAACTTAAGAACTTACGTGAGCAGTTTGCTCAAGTATCGCAAACTGTTCACCTGTTTAGCGGTACCATTGCCGAAAATATTGGTTATGCCAATGAAAACGCCAGTCGAGAAGAGATTGAGCGAGTGGCTGAAATGGCAAATGTAACCAGCTTCGTAGAAAAGTTTGAAGATGGCTTTGATACTGTTATTGGTGAGAAAGGTGTGATGCTTTCTGGCGGCCAACGTCAGCGCATTGCAATTGCTCGTGCCTTACTAAAAGATGCACCAGTTCTGATTTTAGATGAGGCTACCTCGGCGCTTGATACTGAGTCAGAGCGTAAAATTCAGCAAGCAATTGACAGAGTTTGTTCTGATAGAACTGCCATTGTGATTGCTCACCGCTTATCAACCATTGAAAACGCAGACATGATTGTTGTTCTTGATGAAGGTGTTGTGGTTGAGCAGGGTAGTCATGCTGAGTTAATGGCTAATCAGGGTGACTACTACCAGCTGCATCAAATTCAATTTGGTGAAAAGTAAGCAGTGAAGTTTTGGTATCAAGCTAAGCAGCAACATTGGATAAAAATTGGTTTGTTGCTGCCGCTTAGCGGCTTATTTTACTTAGTTGCTAGTGCTCGCCGTTTAGCTTTTAAGCTGTCTTGGTTTAGTAGTTATCGCCCACCGGTCCCAGTTGCCATTGTGGGTAACATTAGTGTGGGTGGAAATGGCAAGACTCCAGTTGTATTAGCGCTGGTTGAAGCGGCAAAGCAGCGGGGTTTCAAGCCCGCAGTTGTTAGCCGTGGTTATGGCGGTAAAGCGCCTTATTATCCTTTTGTTGTTAGCTCGACTAGCCAGTCTGCAGAGTGTGGTGATGAACCTCTGCTTATTTATCAGCGAACTCAGTGCCTAGTGATCGTAGACCCAAATCGCAGTGCAGCGTGCAAAACTGCTGTTGAGCAGGGGAGTGATCTGATTATTTGCGACGACGGAATGCAGCACTATGCCTTGCAACGCGATATAGAAATTGCGGTCATTGATGCTCAGCGAGGTTTAGGTAACGGTTTGTGTTTACCCGCGGGTCCTTTACGAGAAACAGCCTCTAGGCTTTCAGCGGTCGATTTGATTGTGAGCAATGGGGAGCCGCTGTTTAATGCCAATAGTCATTTATTGCAGTTACGGGCCAGCGGTTTGCGCCGCGTAAGCGATCAGCAACAAGTGAAGGATGTTACTGAGTTTGATGCGGCTATTGCTGGAATTGGCAATCCACCGCGCTTTTTTGATTCACTTGCAGTTTTAGGCTTTGCTTGTAAGAAGCAAGTCAGCTTAGATGATCACAAGCACCTTAGTGAAGAACAGCATAAAGAGTTGTTTGAGAAACGTATAATCATGACAGAAAAGGATGCGATTAAATATCGTCATACAGCCGGTGATGAGTGGTATTATTTACCCGTGGATAGTGTGCTGCCTGATGCGTTTTATCAGCAATTTTTCTCATTGTTACAGGAAAAAATTCATGTCAGTTGAACATAATTTATTAGAAATTGTTGCTTGCCCCTTATGTAAAGGCAAGCTGCATTACGACAAACCTAATAATGAATTAGTGTGTAAGTTTGACCGTTTAGCCTATCCCATTAAAGATGCCATTCCGGTTCTTTTAGTTAATGAAGCCAGAGAAATGTCAGCCAACGAGTTACCGCAATGAAATTTGTAGTGGTTATTCCAGCACGTTATCAGTCTACCCGTTTACCGGCTAAGCCACTGCAAGATATTGCGGGTAAAACGATGATTGAAAGAGTCTATCAGCAGGCCTGTAAATCAGGCGCAGAACGTGTGGTTATTGCAACTGATGATCAACGTATTGTCGATGTTGCAGATGGTTTTGGTGCTGAAGTTGTGCTCACCGCCGCTTCTCACGAATCAGGTACTGAGCGTTTGGCGGAAGTGTGTGAAAAGTTGGCATTCTCGAGCGATACAATTGTGGTTAATGTGCAAGGTGATGAGCCGTTGATCCCACCAGCGGTTATTTCTCAAGTCGCTGGCTTACTCGAAGATGCGCCTGAAGTAAAAATGGCAAGTTTGTCTGTGCCTATACATGAGGATACAGACATTCATGATCCTAACGTTGTTAAAGTTGTGTGTGATAAAGACGACCACGCCTTGTATTTCAGCCGCTCAGCAGTGCCGCACGAGCGAGATGGAGATTGGCAATGTGAGCTGTATTCAAGGCATATAGGTATATACGCCTATCGCGCGCATTTTGTCGGTGAGTATTTGCAACTTAGTCCGTCTCCCATTGAGAAGATGGAAAAACTAGAGCAGTTACGCGTTCTCTGGCATGGTTATAAAATCAAGATGGCAAGAGCAATAGAAACACCCGCTCATGGTGTAGATACTCCAGAAGACTTAGAAAAAGTTCGCGCTTTATTTGCGTGAGTACGCCAAATCGTTATAGAGAAAATATGAATTACATTCCCTTAAGTGAGCACAAAAAAGCTTGGATCTTTAGACGGGCTGATCTACCCATTAGCAGTGAAGACAGCGCTGCAATTAAACCTATGACAGAGCCTCGAGCGAGTTTGTTATGGAAAGACTTTGTGAGTAAACAAGTTGATCACCCAGATTTTTTTCGTAAGGGTGATTGGGCCTTCAATCTAGAAACTTGGACTGGGCAGGGTAACTGGGAAGCTGTATGGGATAGCGAGCAACTTGCTTTACCTGAGGAGCTATTGACCCACTTAAACTGGCAAGATAATACAGTGGTTTATTATTGCAATGATCAACGAAACGTTATTGAAACCACTTGGTCGGTATTTAAGCGTTGCTGGAAAAACTTTTTGTTCATGGATGACGGAGCGTTGTTAGTCGCTAAAAAGCGCACCGAAGTTGCCCAATTCCTTGCCAACGGTAGTTATCAATTTGGCAATAAGCCTGCTTAGCGGATAGGTGAAGAGTTAATAAAAAACCGAAGCAAGTGCTTCGGTTTTTTTATGGCGCTATGTAAGAAGTGTTACTTGAACGGACGGTGCGGTTCGCCAGTGTATAACTGACGTGGACGACCGATGCGTTGGGTCTCTTCTTCCATCATTTCTTTCCAGTGAGCTATCCAGCCAACTGTACGAGATAACGCAAAGATTACAGTAAACATACTTACTGGAATACCAATTGCCTTAAGAACAATACCTGAGTAGAAATCTACATTCGGGAATAGTTTTTTCTCTTTGAAATAAGGGTCAGAAAGCGCGATGCGTTCTAATTCCATTGCTACGTCTAGTAGTGGATCATCGATGTTTAATTCGTTGAGCACTTCATGACAGCTCTCACGCATTACTGTTGCGCGTGGATCGTAGTTTTTGTAAACGCGGTGACCAAAGCCCATTAAGCGGAATGGGTCATTTTTGTCTTTAGCACGTTCAATAAACTCTGGAATACGGTCTACTGAGCCAATTTCTTCTAACATTGTTAGACATGCTTCGTTGGCACCACCATGAGCAGGCCCCCACAAACAAGCAATACCAGCAGCAATACATGCAAACGGGTTAGCACCAGAAGAGCCTGCTAAACGCACTGTTGAAGTGGAAGCATTTTGTTCGTGATCAGCATGCAACGTAAAGATACGGTCCATTGCGCGTTCAACTACAGGGCTAACCTTATATTCTTCGGTTGGCACTGAGAACATCATATTTAAGAAGTTTGCTGCGTAGCTTAAATCGTTGCGAGGGTATACAAACGGTTGGCCAGCAGAATACTTGTAGCTCATTGCGGCTAAAGTAGGCATCTTAGAAATTAACCGATAAGCTGCAATTTCGCGATGGCGCTCATTAGAGATATCCATCGAGTCGTGGTAGAAGGCAGATAATGCACCCACTACACCTACCATGATCGCCATAGGGTGCGAATCACGACGGAAACCTTGGAAAAAGTGGATTAGCTGTTCGTGCACCATTGTATGGCGTGTAACAGTGGTTTTGAAGTTTTCGTATTGTTCAACGTTTGGTCGTTCGCCGAACAAAAGAATGTAACAAACTTCAAGGTAATCAGCGTGTTTTGCTAGGTCCTCGATTGAGTAACCTCGGTGTAACAAAATACCTTGCTCACCATCGATGTAAGTGATTTTTGATTCACATGAAGCTGTCGCTAAGAAACCTGGATCAAAAGTGAAATATCCTTTTTTTCCTAGTGTACGAACATCAATTACGTCATGTCCTGCTGTACCAGACATAATCGGCATCTCGTATGCCTCTTGGCCTGGCAGCGTTAGGGTGGCTTTATTGTCAGCCATAGCACGTCTCCCTTGCTTGTTCTAATTGTATTGTTTTTTGGATACAAAGCGCAGCACATTCTCACCTAGAACAAGGTCAAATGTCAATTGGCTCTGGTTGTGAAATATGGTGACTTATAGCGTTTATGTTAAATTTTCGAATTAAGTTGACTGTTTCGTTGCGCTAAATTAGCTAAATGAAGGAAATGTTAATTGTATTTGTATAATGTGGGCGTTATACTTTCCTCGAAGTATGGCGCTAGTCCGAGCATTTTTTGCGCAATATAAATGTGAGTTTTTATACTTTAGTCTTAATTTAGGCCTTAAGTTCACAAAATTAACATTATCGCAACTCGCTGCTCTGTCCAGAGCCTCACTTTATAACCATAATAATACTCAAGGACCTGAGTGGGCAGAGAATCGTGAAAACAAAACAAAGACCAGTAAACCTCGACCTACAAACCATCAGATTTCCCATTACCGCAATTGCGTCCATCTTGCATCGTGTTTCCGGTGTGATTACCTTTTTCGCTTTGGCTATTTTGTTAGGCCTACTTGCTGAATCCCTTCAATCAGCAGAAGGTTTTTCGAATGTGCAATCTATTATGGATAACTTCTTGGTGAAGTTAATCATATGGGCAAGCCTTACCGCGTTGATGTATCACATTGTTGGCGGAATACGTCACTTGATCATGGACATGGGCTATTGGGAAGAGCTAGATAGTGCGTCATCTAGCGCTAAAATCTCATTCATTATCACTGCTGTACTGGCAGTACTAATGGGAGTAATCGTATGGTAACTAATGCTGCAACTTTTGGCCGTAGCGGTGTACATGACTTTTTGCTCATCCGCGCAACCGCCATTATTTTAACCCTATATACAATCTACTTACTTGGCTTCTTCGCATTTAACGATGTGACATATCAGTCTTGGAGTGGATTTTTTGCTTGGCTTCCAACCAAAGTATTCACCTTACTTGCACTTTTATCGATGCTGATCCATGCCTGGATTGGTTTATGGCAAGTGTTAACTGACTACGTGAAATGCACAGCATTGCGTGTTGGTTTACAGTTTTCTTTAACAGTTCTGGCGCTAATTTACGTAGCGACCGGCCTGTTTGTTATTTGGGGGTAAGTCGAGTGGCAATTTCTATTCGAGAGTTTGACGCCGTTGTAATCGGTGCTGGCGGCGCGGGAATGCGTGCTGCTTTACAGATTTCTGAAGAGGGCAAATCTTGCGCTCTAATTTCAAAAGTATTTCCAACCCGTTCTCACACTGTATCTGCTCAGGGTGGTATTACGGTTGCGTTAGGTAATTCACACAAGGATAACTGGCAGTGGCACATGTACGATACCGTTAAAGGGTCGGACTACATTGGTGACCAAGATGCCATTGAATACATGTGTAATGTAGGTCCTGAAGTTATTATTGAACTTGAAAAGATGGGTTTACCGTTTTCTCGTTTTGATAATGGCTCAATCTACCAACGCCCATTTGGTGGACAGTCTAAAGAGTTTGGCGGTGAGCAGGCTGCTCGTACTGCTGCTGCTGCAGACCGTACCGGCCATGCTTTGTTACATACGCTGTATCAGCAAAACGTTAAAAAGAAGACCACTATATTCTCTGAGTGGTATGCCTTAGATTTAGTAAAAAATGCTGATGGTGATGTTGTAGGTTGTACTGCAATGGATATCGACAGTGGCGAAGTGGTTTACTTTAAAGCTAAAGCAACCGTATTAGCTACTGGCGGAGCAGGGCGTATTTTTGCCTCAACCACCAATGCGCATATCAATACTGGTGATGGCGTGGGCATGGCGTTGCGTGCTGGTGTACCAATCCAAGATATGGAAATGTGGCAATTCCACCCAACCGGTATCGCTGGTGCCGGTGTACTAGTGACCGAAGGCTGTCGTGGCGAAGGTGGTTACTTGTTAAATAAAGACGGCGAACGCTTTATGGAGCGTTACGCTCCAAATGCTAAAGACTTGGCTGGCCGTGATGTTGTTGCGCGTTCAATGATGACTGAAATCCGCGAAGGCCGTGGATGTGATGGACCTTGGGGCCCACACATCAAACTTAAAATGGATCATCTAGGTGAAGAAGTTCTAGAGAGCCGCTTACCGGGTATTTGTGAGCTGTCTCGGACATTTGCGCATGTAGATCCTGTTAAAGAACCGATTCCTGTTATTCCTACTTGTCACTACCAAATGGGTGGTGTGCCTTGTAATGTAAACGGCCAAGCTGTTACACAAAATGAGAAAGGCGAAGACGAAATCATTAACGGCTTGTTTGCTGTGGGTGAAATTGCTTGTGTATCGGTACACGGCGCCAACCGCTTAGGCGGTAACTCATTACTTGATTTGGTTGTGTTTGGTCGAGCTGCAGGTAAATTCTTAGGTGAATACCTAAACGATGATATCGATATGGCAGATGCTACAGAAGCAGAATTAGATGCTGCCATGGCTCGTTATAATCGTTGGGAAAATTCGACTTCAGACGGTGAAGACCCAGTTCAAATTCGTAAAGACCTCCAACAATGTATGCAGCTTAACTTCTCGGTGTTCCGCGAAGGCGAGTCTATGGCTAAAGGCCTAGAAGAGTTACAAGTTATTCGCAAACGTTTAGCTAACGCCCGTTTGGATGATAAGTCGAAAGACTTTAATACTCAGCGTGTAGAGTGCTTAGAATTAGACAACTTAATGGCAACAGCAATTGCTACAGCCCATGCTGCAAACTTTCGCACTGAAAGTCGTGGCGCGCATAGTCGCTTCGATTACCCAGATCGTGATGACGCACAATGGCTGTGCCATTCACTGTTTGATCCAGCTAGCGAGACCATGGGGCGTCGTGAGGTGAATATGTCACCAAACCTACGTGAAGCTTTCGAACCTAAAGTTCGCACATATTAAGGAGGCGGTAATGAACGTTAATTTTTCTCTGTACCGCTACAACCCGGATACGGACACAAAACCAAATATGAAGTCATATCAGCTTGAGGTCCCAGAGGGCTCTGATATGATGGTACTAGATGCATTGATTTTGCTTAAAGAACAAGACCCTAGCATTGCTTTTCGACGTTCATGTCGTGAAGGCGTTTGTGGTTCCGACGGCATTAATATGAATGGTAAAAACGGCTTAGCTTGTGTGACTCCTTTGTCAGACTTGTTAGGTAAAGGCGATATTGTTATTCGCCCGCTGCCAGGCTTGCCTGTAGTACGCGACCTCGTGGTTGATATGGGGCAGTTTTACGATAACTATGCGCGTATTAAGCCATTCTTAATCAATGATGAACAAATTCCACCTGCTCGTGAAAACTTGCAGAGCCCAGAAGAGCGCGAAAAGTTAGACGGAATGTATGAGTGTATCCTATGTGCATGTTGTTCAACGTCTTGTCCTTCTTTCTGGTGGAACCCAGAGAAATTTGTTGGCCCTGCTGGCCTATTGGCAGCATATCGTTGGTTAGCAGATAGCCGAGATACGGCTACTGATGAACGTCTTGCAGAATTAGACGATGCCTTTAGCGTATTCCGCTGTCATGGCATTATGAACTGTGTAAGTGTTTGTCCTAAAGGATTAAACCCGACAAAAGCTATCGGCCATATTAAGTCGATGCTGATAAAACGGGCTGTTTAGCAAAAAGTTAATTTTTATAATTAGCTGGTTCTAAATAGCCATTTTACTTCGGTAGGATGGCTATTTTTTTATAAACCCCTATAAAGTCATACAGTGACGTAGAAAATAAAGGGATAGCGTTTAAATGCAAAATGGCGTAATGAAGGCCTGGCTAGAGTCCTCGCATTTAGCTGGTGCTAATTCGACCTATGTGGAAGACCTCTATGAGGCATATTTAGAAGATCCTTCTTCTGTATCTGAACAATGGCAGGAAGTGTTCGCTGAGCTTCCAGCTGTGGAAGGTACATCTGAAGATACCCCTCACGCTCCTATTCGTGACTACTTTCGCCGTTTAGCGAAAGATACCTCTCGTTTTAGTTCTCCGGTTGAAGACCCTCAACACGGTGCCAAACAAGTTAAAGTATTGCAGTTAATTAATGCTTACCGCTTTCGCGGACATCAGCATGCGCAACTGGATCCTTTAGGTTTATGGCAACAAGAACGCGTAGCCGACCTATCTCCAGAGTTTCACGCCTTAGATAGTGCAGACTTTGAAGAAACGTTTAACGTAGGTTCGTATGCCATTGGTAAAGAAACCATGGCACTTAAAGATTTACATAAGTCTTTATTAAAAACCTACTGTGGCTCTATCGGTGCTGAATACATGCACATTACCGATACTGACGAAAAACGTTGGATTCAAAGCCGCTTAGAGTCTGTTGAAGGGCAGGGCGACTTTACACAAGAAGACCGAATTCGCTTTCTTAAAAGCCTAACAGCAGCAGAGGGTTTAGAAAAATACCTAGGTGCTAAATTCCCAGGGGCAAAACGCTTCTCGTTGGAAGGTGGCGATAGCTTGCTGGTAATGCTTAAAGAGATTGTTCGCTCGGCAGGTATTCAAGGTACTAAAGAGGTTGTTGTGGGCATGGCTCACCGCGGTCGCTTAAACGTACTGGTAAATGTATTGGGTAAAAACCCATCAGAATTGTTTGATGAGTTTGCCGGTAAACACGACGACACTTGGGGCACTGGTGACGTTAAATACCACCAAGGCTTTAGTTCAGACTTTGCTACTCCTGGTGGCAATGTACATATGTCGTTAGCCTTTAACCCATCGCATTTAGAAATTGTAAACCCTGTAGTGATGGGCTCAGTTCGTGCTCGACAAGATCGTCGCGCGGGTGAGAACTGTTTACCAATTACCATCCACGGTGACTCAGCTATTGCTGGACAAGGTGTAGTGCAAGAAACCTTTAATATGTCACAAGCTCGTGGCTTTAAAGTTGGCGGCACAGTGCGAATTGTGGTGAATAACCAAGTAGGTTTCACCACCTCCAATCCGCGTGATACTCGCTCAACCCAATACTGTACCGATATTGCAAAAATGGTGCAGGCGCCAATATTCCACGTAAATGGCGACGACCCAGAAGCGGTTGCTTTTGTTAGCCGAATGGCGCTGGACTACCGCAATACCTTTAAGCGTGATGTAGTTATTGATTTGGTATGTTACCGCCGCCATGGTCACAACGAAGCCGATGAGCCTAATGCAACTCAGCCTTTGATGTACCAAAAAATTAAGAAGCATCCAACGCCACGTAAATTTTACGCGGATGTGTTAGTTGAGCGCGGTCAATTAGATAGCGCCGAGGCCACTGCGTTGGTTAATGGCTACCGTGATCAACTAGATAATGGTGATTGTGTTGTTGAAGAATGGCGCCCAATGACTGAGCACAGTGTTGATTGGCGACCATACCTTGGTCATGAATGGGATATGGAATACGATTCTTCGTTACCCGTTGAAGCTATTCAAGATCTTGGTGAAAGGCTAACCAAGCTACCAGAAGAACATAAGCTGCACCCTCGAGTTAAGAAAATTAACGATGATCGTCGCTTAATGGCCTTAGGTGAAAAACCACTCGATTGGGGTTTTGCAGAAAATTTAGCTTACGCAAGCTTGCTTGACGAGAAGCAAAATATCCGTATTACCGGGCAAGACTCTGGCCGTGGTACTTTCTTCCACCGTCATGCTGTATTACACAATCAGACCGATGCTTCAACCTATGTGCCTCTTAAGAACTTGGCTGAAGAGCAAGGGCACTTAGCCTTGTTTGACTCAGTATTATCTGAAGAAGCAGTTCTGGCTTTTGAATATGGTTACACAACTGCAGAGCCTTCTACTTTGGTTATTTGGGAAGCGCAGTTTGGTGATTTTGCTAACGGTGCCCAAGTGGTAATCGACCAATTCTTATCATCTGGCGAGCAAAAGTGGGGCCGTATGTGTGGCCTTGTGATGTTGCTTCCACATGGTTACGAAGGTCAAGGTCCAGAGCACTCATCGGCTCGTTTAGAGCGTTATTTGCAATTGTGTGCAGAACACAACATGCAAGTATGTGTGCCATCTACACCTGCCCAGGTTTACCATATGTTGCGACGCCAACAGGTTCGCCCTATGCGTCGCCCGTTAGTGGTAATGTCGCCTAAGTCGTTACTTCGTCATCCTCTAGCGGTGTCTAGTTTAGAAGAGTTAGCGGAAGGCCAGTTCCAAAATGCTATCGGTGAATTAGACGATATCGACCCAGCTCAGGTTCGCCAAGTAGTAATGTGTTCAGGCAAAGTTTATTACGACTTGCTTGAGCAACGCCGTAAAAATGAACAAACTGATGTTGCTTTGGTACGTATTGAGCAGTTGTATCCGTTCCCCGACCAAGACGTGAAACAAATTTTTGAACAATATCAACATGTAGAAAGATTTGTTTGGTGTCAGGAAGAGCCGCTTAACCAAGGTGCTTGGTATAGTAGCCAGCATCACTTTAAATCTGTAATCCCTGCCGGAGCAGAATTGCGTTATGCTGGTCGACCAGCATCTGCGTCACCTGCGGTTGGGTATATGTCCCTTCACTTAAAACAACAACGCGCTCTAGTTACTGATGCGTTGACAGTTGAATAAAAAAGAATAAAGGAAGCCTTAATGAGCATTGAAATTAAAGTGCCAGACCTACCTGAATCAGTAGCTGATGCAACAATTGCCACTTGGCACAAGCAGCCTGGTGACGCAGTAGAGCGTGATGAAGTAATTGTTGATATTGAGACAGATAAAGTTGTACTTGAAGTGCCCGCATTGGAAGCTGGCGTGCTTGAAGAGATTGTTGAAGCAGAAGGTGAAACGGTACTTGCTCAGCAAGTTATCGGTAAGATGAAAGCAGGCGCAGTTGCTGGCGAAGAAGTTAGCACTAAAGCTGCAGATGCAGGCAACGATAAAGCTGATAGCGGCGAAGAGTTATCTCCTTCTGTTCGTCGTTTAGTGGCAGAGAAGGGTATTGATGCCTCTGCAATTAAAGGCTCTGGTCCAAATGGTCGTATAACCAAAGAAGATGTAGAAGCACATATTGCTAAACCTGCAGCAGCTGCCAAAGAAGCTAAAGCCGAAGCCGCTGCGCCACAAGCGCCGCTATCTTCGCGTAGTGAAAAGCGTGTCGCTATGACGCGTTTACGCAAGCGTGTTGCTGAGCGTTTGTTGGAAGCTAAAAATACCACTGCAATGTTAACAACCTTCAATGAAGTCAACATGAAGCCAATTATGACTTTGCGTAAGCAATATCAAGAGGTATTTGAAAAGCGTCATGATATTCGTTTAGGCTTTATGTCTTTTTACGTAAAAGCAGTTGTTGAAGCGTTAAAACGCTTCCCAGAAGTTAACGCGTCTATCGACGGTGATGAAATTGTTTACCACAATTACTTCGACGTAAGCATCGCTGTATCAACGCCTCGTGGCTTGGTAACGCCGGTACTGCGTGACTGTGATTTGCTAAGCGTTGCTGATATCGAAAAAGGCATCCGTGAGCTGGCTATTAAAGGTCGTGATGGTAAGTTAACCGTTGAAGAATTAACCGGTGGTAACTTTACAATTACTAACGGTGGTGTATTTGGCTCGTTAATGTCTACGCCAATTATTAACCCCCCACAAAGCGCTATTTTGGGCATGCACAAAATTCAAGACCGCCCAATGGCAGTGAACGGCCAGGTAGAAATTTTACCAATGATGTACTTAGCGTTGTCTTATGACCACCGCTTGGTAGATGGAAAAGAGTCGGTTGGTTTCTTAGTAACCATTAAAGAGTTACTCGAAGACCCAACACGCTTATTGCTCGACGTGTAATAAAAGTTTGTATTGGGCCTGGTTTTCAGGCCCTTATTCGGAAAGGTGTTCAGCACCTCTAATGTATCCCCTAACACTATGGATAGAACATCATGAATTTGCATGAATATCAGGCCAAGCAATTATTTGCCGACTATGGCTTGCCAGTGCCAGAAGGTTACGCCTGTGATACCCCACAAGAAGCAGCTGAAGCTGCGGGCAAAATCCCTGGCTCTACATGGGTAGTAAAAACTCAAGTTCACGCAGGTGGACGCGGTAAAGCTGGCGGCGTAAAAGTAACGTCTGATAAAGAAGAAATTAAGGCATTTGCTCAACAATGGTTAGGCAAAAACTTAGTCACTTATCAAACCGATGCTAACGGCCAACCTGTATCAAAAATCTTGGTAGAAGAAGCTTCTGACATCGCTAACGAGCTTTACTTAGGCGCGGTTGTCGATCGTGCAACGCGTCGCGTTGTATTTATGGCATCAACTGAAGGCGGCATGGAAATCGAAAAGGTTGCCGAAGAAACGCCAGAGTTGATTCACCAAATGGCTATTGACCCCTTAGTAGGTCCGCAAGCTTATCAAGCGCGTGAGTTAGCGTTTAAATTAGGCCTTGAAGGCGCTCAAATTCGTCAATTCACTAAGATCTTTGTTGGTCTTGCAGAAATGTTTACTGACCACGATTTGGCGCTTTTAGAAATTAACCCGCTAGTGGTTACCGGTAGCGGTGATTTAGTTTGCCTAGACGGTAAAATTAACATCGATTCAAATGCGATGTACCGTCAGCCTAAGCTACGCGAAATGCACGATCCTTCGCAGGAAGATGAGCGTGAAGCACATGCTGCACAATGGGGGCTAAATTACGTAGCACTCGATGGCAGCATTGGTTGTATGGTTAACGGTGCCGGCCTAGCAATGGGTACTATGGATATCGTTCAACTACACGGCGGTTCTCCGGCCAACTTCCTAGATGTTGGTGGCGGCGCAACCAAAGAACGTGTTACAGAAGCATTTAAGATTATTTTGTCAGACGACAAAGTAAAAGCCGTATTGGTAAACATTTTTGGCGGTATTGTACGTTGTGACCTAATCGCCGACGGTATTATTGGCGCTGTAGAAGAAGTTGGTGTGAGTGTACCCGTTGTTGTTCGCCTTGAAGGTAACAATGCGGAGCTAGGTACCCAACGTTTGGCTGAGTCAGGCCTTAACATTATTGCAGCTACCAGCTTAACTGATGCTGCAGAGCAAGTAGTTAAAGCAGCGGAGGCCAAGTAATGAGCATTCTAATCGACAAAAATACTAAAGTGATCTGTCAAGGCTTCACAGGTGGTCAAGGTACTTTCCACTCTGAGCAAGCTATTGAGTACGGTACGCAAATGGTAGGTGGTGTATCACCTGGGAAAGGCGGTCAGACTCACTTAGGTCTTCCTGTGTTCAATACCGTAAGTGAAGCGGTTCAAGCTACTGGCGCAGACGCTACAGTGATTTACGTTCCAGCTCCTTTCTGTAAAGACGCTATTTTAGAAGCAATCTCAGCTGGCATCAAAATCATCATCACTATTACCGAAGGCATTCCAACTTTGGATATGCTAGAAGTTAAAGTGAAATTGGATGAAGCTGGCGCACGTATGATTGGCCCTAACTGTCCGGGTGTTATTACGCCTGACGAATGTAAGATTGGTATTATGCCTGGCCACATTCATAAAGCCGGTAAAGTTGGTATTGTGTCTCGCTCAGGCACACTTACGTACGAAGCTGTTAAGCAAACTACCGACGAAGGTTTTGGTCAGTCTAGCTGTGTAGGTATTGGCGGCGACCCTATTCCAGGCTCTAACTTCATCGACATTTTGGAAATGTTCCAAAACGATCCAAAAACTGAAGCAATCGTAATGATTGGTGAAATTGGTGGTAGTGCAGAAGAAGAAGCAGCAGCTTACATTAAAGAAAATGTAACCAAGCCTGTAGTTTCTTACATTGCTGGTGTTACTGCTCCTCCGGGTAAGCGTATGGGCCACGCCGGTGCCATTATCGCTGGCGGTAAAGGTACTGCCGCAGACAAGTTTGCTGCTCTTGAAGATGCAGGTGTTAAAACAGTACGTAGCCTTGCCGATATTGGTAAAGCATTGCGTGAAGTTACCGGTTGGTAATTTTCAACTTAATGCAATAAGGCGCCTTTGGGCGCCTTTTTTATTGGCTAAAATTTGTTAGCTCTTTGGTGGTATGAACGCATAGATTTGTAAGCGACTTACTATTATCACAATAACCATTGTTAAGGGGCTGAATAACTTGCTTTTAAGCGGGGAATGAACAAGGATGAAGGGATAAAAATAAAATAATTACTAGACTAACGACAAGGATGAACTATGAAGGATTCTCTTCCTATAGAACATTTGTATTACACAGAGAGTAGCCTAGAGAAAATTCTAGGTAACCTCGACAAAGTTAGACAGAATATCTTTCCTAATTTGTCTGAAGAAAAAGACTTATTAGAACAAAGCTTCCCCTCTGTTTGCTTAATTGGCCTAGGTCGCTGCGGATCAAACATAGCACTTGATGTAGCCACTTTGGTATACAACTCCCGTAATCACTACCTTAACGAGTTAGAGTACCAAGACCAACTCGCTCAGGAACGTGAATTTAAACCGATGCGTTGGATTAAAAATCATTTGCCACTGGATAGCGGTAACGGTGACAACCCAGTATTTTTAATTGAACCCGTGGTTCTGGTAGGCGATTTAGATAAAGACATTGCCGGGCGTATTAAGTACTCCTCACAAGCCGGTCGCCAAAAGTTTTTAGATGAATATAAGAAGCTCCAGTTGATGGACTTATCTGAAGTACACGCCGGAGGCGCGGGTAACGCGCCAATTTTAGGCCAGTACTTAGCTAAGATTATTTTAAATAAGGAAACTGCCAGCTTCAGAAACGAAGATTGGCGTCACATTCACTCTTACTTGGTCGACTCTTGCGGCATTAAAGCTAACCAATCGCGCCTTTACTTCTATATATTTAGTGCCGGTGGTGGTACGGGTTCTGGCATGGCATCCGAGTTTGGCCTTGCTCAGCAGTTTTCTTACCTAAGTAAAACCTTTGATTATCAAGTTTCGCCATCTAATCAACCCGATAAACGCGATTCTTTTGTTTTTGAACCTATTTTCACTTCAGGCATTTGTATCCTGCCTAATATCTCGGGTAGCAGTATCGAGGTGTCTGAAGCACTACATATTAACGCCGGTCGTTTGTTATGTAAGTACCTTTCTGAAGAGTGGGATTTCTCGTATAACGTAGAGCGTGAAAGTAACGATACGCCAGAAGATGTGATGAAGCGGATTCGCCCTTGGAACTCCATGATGTTGATTTCTAACGATATCATGCGTTATGTAGAGCAAGAAGAAAGCGATAATGGCAAAGATATTGACGTAAACACGATGGAGAAATATGCCAATCAGTATATCTCTCAACAAATATTCAATATCTTAACCGCGCAAGCCGTAACCACTGATTACGATGAAAACTACTTCCGTCGCGCAGGCATTGATATTTCAGAAACCGTACGCTTAGATGCAAACGATTTGTTCATGAGTATGGCTGGCCCTGTAGCGGTCGCTTACGCAGAGAGTGTGGTAAACAAATCTGTAAATGATGATGTTGATATTGATGAGTTGTTTTTCCGCTCAATAGATTTACCTCACTTCAATCGTGATACTCAAGCTATTGAAGGTATTAGTATTTTACCTATCGAATCGCAGCGTTATAAGCAGTCATTGAAGAAGTATCAAGACAGCCAATACAATGCAGAAGAGCTAAACGACTTACACTTCTTCAAGCATTGTTCGTCGGTAATTTCTATTATCTCTTTGCCAAAAGACTACAAGCTGTCGTTTATGGATTTAAACAAGCTGAAAGTGCATATTAATAAGCTGTTCCCAAACACGACCTTAAAGCGCTATGCTCTCGTAATTGGCGCTTCAGCAAACTTGTCTTTAACGACTTTGGTAGCCAAGAGCCCATGTTTAAGTGATGACTTTTTGACCTTGGTGGTTGCTTATATTAAACGTTGTTTTGCTAAAGAAGAGTATCGTTATAACGATGATATCGACCAAGCAATACTGCGCTTTATTACCCAAGATGAGTTTAAGCCAGAAGAGTTACAAGAGTTCTTATGGGAGTTTGAAAACCCAGCCAAGATCTTAGATACCAATTGGTATGCTATTAAGCCAATGTATGAGAAGAAATATCGAGAGCTAATTGGCGAAGCTGATAAGTTTGTATCGATTAACGATATTCGTTTGGACTTTAAGAATGTGGAAAATGCGATTAAATATCTGCGTGAAATTTATCGACACCGCATCAGTAAAACCAACATTCTATCTTTGGATAATGATGCCGGCGGAGTTATTCACTTATCGCCTGGGCTACACTCAATAGAGCCTGTGGCCGAATCTAAATAAATACTAAAAAAGGGGCTTTAGCCCCTTTTTTTATGTGTGCAGCAAGCAAATTAGTTATTGCCTAAGCTTTCGCTGTCTAATACTAACTCTAGTGCTTCGGCTGCAAGGTTTTGCTCTTGTTGGCGTAGTAAGTTGTAGTTCTCTACAGCGCGGCGATTGGTCGCTACGTTTCGTTCGATAGCATATTGAAGATCAGTCTTCATGGGATTCCCTATATATACGATGATCAAACTTATGACCTTATGGTCGGCACAAGTTTGAGGGCGCAATGTTACACAAATGTGAAGGAAAGGTGAAGTGTTTACTTTGTGTTTTGAGCCCGTTTGCCGCTAAATTGTTCAAAATAAGCAGAAAGCCAAATTCCTTCTATAATCGGGGGCAAGCCTTGTGATTATACTTGGACAAGGATGAAAATTTGTTTCAAAATGTGGGCGTTATCTGATTAGGGTCATAAAACTTTTACCCTTTGCGTGGCAAAATGCGCGCTCATAAAAACAGTGGGTTGGAATTGTGAAGTCGCCGATTCTAGTGCTGTTAAAAGAATATTTGTTGTTTCGTGCAGCCAAGTTAAGCCAATAAAAGCAAAAAAGCATTAAAAGGCAGGCACGAAGGAATTGTTGAATTATTACGTAAGTTTTGGTCAGTTCAGCTTTGTGAGGGAATGATGGTTAAGAAAATTGGTGTTTTAACAAGTGGCGGCGACGCTCCTGGTATGAATGCTGCGGTACGTGCAGTTGTGCGTAGTGCGTTATCTAAAGATATTGAAGTATACGGCGTATACGACGGTTACATGGGCTTATACGAAGACAACATTAAGAAGTTGGATCGTTACAGCGTTTCTGATGTTATCAACCGTGGTGGTACGTTCTTGGGCTCAGCTCGATTCCCAGAATTTAAAGAACTTGCTACCCGTGAAGTAGCAGTAGAGAACATGAAGAAACACGGCATCGAAGCGCTTGTAGTCGTGGGCGGTGACGGTTCTTACATGGGCGCTAAAAAGCTAACTGAAATGGGTTTCCCATGTATTGGTTTGCCAGGCACTATCGACAACGATATTGCAGGTACTGATTACACCATCGGTTTCGATACTGCACTAAACGTAGTGATTGACGCGATTGACCGTATTCGTGATACCTCTTCTTCACACAACCGTATTTCTGTGATCGAAATCATGGGTCGCTACTGTGGCGACTTAGCCATGCAAGCTAGCATCGCCGGTGGTGCAGAATACGTGATTATTCCTGAAAAGGGTTTTGATCGTGAAGAGCTATTAAACAGCCTTAAAGATGGTCAGAAAAAAGGTAAGAAACACGCTATTGTTGCGATTACCGAGCACATCACTAACGTGAATGAGTTAGCTGCCGGTATCGAAATGGCCACTGGTCGCGAAACTCGTGCAACCATTCTTGGCCACATTCAACGTGGTGGTACACCAACCGGTCGTGACCGCGTAATGGCTAGCCGTATGGGTGCATACGCGGTAGACCTTCTACTAGAAGGCGAAGGTGGACGTTGTATCGGTATTCAAAACAACAAGATGGTTCATCACGACATCATCGATTGTATTGAAAACATGAAACGCCCATTCAACGAAGAGTTGTACGACCTATCTAAGTGCTTGTTCTAAGCGCTTAGCACTATTAAAAAAGCCCGCAATAGCGGGCTTTTTTGTATCTTCAATTCACTGTCATTAGCGATAGTCGTTTAACGACCAATCGTAATCTAGGTAAGATATTTTAGCCTTTTTAACTTGCTCAGGGCTTATACGTAAATCTGCAGCATACTGGCTCAAGTAGTTATTAAGGCCACCTTCAAAGTCACCTTTGTACCATTTGAAGATTGAAGAGAGGTAAAGCCGATCTTTTTCGTTGTCATAATAGTTTTTGTTGCTATGCAAAAACTCTCTAAACGCTTGGGTGAGTTGTTGCTCAACGGCTTCGCCAGTAAATGCCACGCTTTGCAGAGGAGGGCAGCTAATAGCAGCACACACCACCGCCGCATGAATGTGTGGATTATTGTAACCCGGTCGAATTAAATCGTGTTCGATATGATCAAGACTGACTTTTTCACCAAACAGCATAAAGCGTTTTTTCTTCCAGGGCGATTGAAACAGGTTACCCAAATCGCGAATAGAAGTAATGTTAGGGTAGGCGCTAAGAATGTACTGCACGGTATAAGCATTGTAGGCATTAATTAGAAATGCCAGTTGCTCGTTATCAGACCAAGCATCAAATTTACTTTGCGTAATGCTTGCCAATTTGTCTAAATAAGCCTGTAATTCTTGTCGATCAAAGTTGGCATAGTCTACGCGACTTTCTTGATTAGCCACCGGCCAATGAACATATTCTTTTAGCAAACCATCCCATTGCGAGTGATCAAAAGATTCTGCCAAGGCCAATGGAGATGCAATTAAACTAATAAGGATTAAAACTTGAGCAAACAAACGCTTTGCAGGGTTAAAAAGCGTTTTTAGCGTTTGCAAAACCGTAAGGCTTAAGCGAGAATAGCCTCGCTTCTTCGGAAGCTCATCTATGGTGGCCCTATTGGTCCTCCCGCATTGACACTCTGTGAACTCGGCCAGGCCCGGAAGGGAGCAACCGCAGCAGACGACTCGAGTGCCGGGATGTGGCTGGTAGGGTTGCCACCCAATCTTATAAGTAACTAATTTAATAAGATTTATCAAACTTATTCCTTCTGAATTCAACTTGTATTTGTTTAGCATAGTTTAGTTTTATGATGTCTAACTATATCTGTAGCTAATTCTTAACTCTCTATTTAGACAGAGAAAAGCTAAGAAAACTTCCTCGTTTCTTTTTTTATTTATTAGTTCTTCTCCTTTGCTTGCCAATTTGAGCTTCGCGTGTTACCTCCTGTCACTGTGTTACTCCAGTAACTTACTTCTTTGTGTTTGTTCAAAAATCCACAATGGCTCCGTCAAAACAAACAGCGCTTAGCTAAAGGCTTAGCCGCTGATTTAAACCGGAGACTAAAACAATGACTACATCTACTTTTAAAAAACATCCGCCAATTCCTGCAGAGCGTTTAGCAAAGTACCAAGACTTGTGGCTTAATTCGCAAAGCATTGATGGCATTGACCAAGAAGTAATGGAGCACTTGGTGCGCATTAGTGAAATGGGCGGTGTAGGTCTTGAGGTGGTAGGTAACCTGAACAAAGAATACTTGGGTGCATTTATGGCCCCGTTCTCTAGAGACACCCAAAATGCCGATATTGCTGTTGTTGGGCAACCTTTAGAAAAAGCCGCTCCAATGAATAGTTCGCATAAATATGGGCCAAAAGCCTTACGTGAACTGTCAAAAAATGCCATGGGAACTATTGAGCCAAGCCCAACCGGCGGCTGGGATATTCCTTTCGATAATGCGCGTATTATCGATTACGGCAATATTGATACCTACGGCCAGTTCGATATGAAAGACGAAGTGCAAAAAATTGTTGATGAGTACGAGAAAATTGTACTAGAAGACGATTGCGTTACTTTTACATGGGGTGGCGACCATACCACTAGCTATGCACCTATCGCGGCCCTGGGCAAAAAGTTTGGCCCATTAAGTTTGATTCACTTTGATGCGCATTATGACTTAGTTACCTTCGCAGATTTTGAGTACCCCTATCACTCAGGCAACCAGTTTACTCGCAACTTTGCCGAAGGGAACTTAGATCCTGAGCGCATGATTACCATGGGTATTCGTGGCCGAATGACTGCCTTGGTGGGGGGGCATGCTAAAAACTTTGGCGTAGAAACTTACAGCTCTGACGATGTGTTTGATTTAGGCACTACCGAGATAGCCGAGCGTATTTTGAAGCGAGTAGGCAATGGCCCTTGTTACTTTAGCTTTGATTTGGATGCACTAGATGCAACCGACAATACGTCTAACTCAGCCATTGAACCTTTTGGTCTTAAGTCGCGCCAAGTGTGGGACATCATTCGTTACTTGCGTAAACACGGCGACATTAACTTAGTCGGTGCTGATGTGGTGGAATACACGCCGCAACACGATATGTCAAAACGTGATGGTTACATTGCTGCAGGCATTAGCTGGAAACTGCTTTGTTGGTTAGCAGATTGCACCGCTAAACGTAATGGTGAAAAACGTAAAACACAATGGCCACAAGCTTTTGGCAAAGCCAGCCTGTAATAAATGGGGCGACAGCAATGTCGCCTTTTGCTTTTGTGTTTTAGGAGTACGTTATGAATAAGCCACGTTGGGGTTTAGAGGCTTGGTATACCGCGCACTTATGCTACGGCATTATCCAGTTGGTATTTATCCCTATTCTAATTCCCACTTTTATTCTTGATAAAACTGGCAGTCCAACGCAAGTGGGTATTGCTATGGGTATTTTGGGCTTGTCGGGTTTGCTGGCACCTGTGCTAGGCGGGCTTGCAGATAGATATCGCGCGCACCGAGCTGCGCAGTTAATAGGTTTAGCGGCGATTGCTATTGCTGCGCTGGTTTTTGGGCTGTCAGGTGCCAATTTCATGCTGCATTTGTTAGCCGCTGTGTTTTTAGGTTTGGGTTCAGCTTCCCTTCTGATGATTAACCCGGCGTTTATCGTCTCCGGGGGTTATGAAGCAGAAGAGGAAGCCTCCAAGCTTACTTTGCTTAATCAGGTTGCTATTGTGGGTTCGTTGCTTGCTGGCATTGGTTTAGCTGCCTTAACCGAAGCTGGCGTGTCGTTTGAGCTACGCTTTGCAGTCATGTTCTTCATCCCTTTGTTAGCGCTGCTAGTAACCGCTGCTACCAACAAACAAGCCGCTGCGCGGATTAAAGTAGAACAAGTCAATGAGGGAAGCGAAGCCGGTGGAATCATGCAGGTGGTGTTTTCTCGCTTTGGTCTGATTTTGCTGGCTATCTTTTTTGTATCGATTGGCCAAGGAGTTATCACCGGGCAGTTTCCTAACTATATGGCTGAGGTATTTAAGGTTGATGCTGCGCTTTCATCTATGGCCTTGTCGGTATCGGCGGTAGTTAGCTTGGTGCTGTTATTTTTAGTGGGTAAAGCCATGGCTAAAGTAGGTGGCGAGAGAGTATGGTTGCTGGCGGTAGTGGCTAAAGTCGTGGTGATGCTAGGTCTCGCTGGGCTTGCCTTATATGCTGGCCAACTTGCGGCATACCTACCTTTAGGTTTGTATCTGGTTTATCTACAAGGAGTGACAGCGGTAGATATGGTGCAGCCAGCCATTGCAGCCAAAGCTTCTCGAGCCGGTGCGGGGATGACTCAAGGCCTATTAATGTTTGCCATTGCCGGTGCTTATGCTGGCGGTAATGTACTCAGTGGCATTAGTGCCGATAGCTTTGGTTGGAGCTCGCTCGCAAGCATAGTGGCAGCGGTTAGCGCTATTGCCTTAGTGGTTGGTTTAACTTGCTTAGTAAGCAAACCCAAAGTGGCTATTCAACGGGCTACTTTTAATGACTCGGAGTCAACCAGCAAGCTTTAAGGTTTAGCGCTTCATCTTAAATACGTAAAGGCACTTATTAGCTTAAGTGCCTTTTTTATTGGCAAAATTACTATGCTAATTTGAATAGCTGAAACTAGATTGGTTAAGTTGAAGAAAAACGGTCTATTTCTGATTGGTTTAGTGTTCGCCATTCTCCCGGTGCAATGTCCAATACAATATCGGAAATTTGTTGTCGGTGCAGGGCTTTAACACGGTTGCCCGTTGCCGCAAACATTCGCTTTACTTGATGAAATTTGCCTTCATAAATACTTAATTCAACTTCAGTGGCGCTTAAAGTATTAACCATAGCGGGTAGGGTGGCTTTAGCTTCTCCTTGAAGAACTAAGCCTCGTTCGAGCTGCTCAATGGCATTGTGAGTTATGGGCTTAGTTAACGTAACTTTATAAACCTTAGGGCAACGTTGCTCTGGCCGAGTGATAGAGAATGACCACCTACCATCGTCAGTAGCTAATACCAAACCGGTAGTATCGGCATCTAAACGTCCGGCAATATGCAGTTGCTCATTTGGGTTTAGCCCAACAGCATTAAATACTGACGGATAGGCTTCGTCTTTATTGGAGCAAATACACCCAGCCGGTTTGTGGATCATAAAATACTGAGAGGGGCGGGCAAATAAGCGCTCACCCAATAGTTCTATGTGGTTGTTCTCGTGTACTTGCATTGCTGCATCTGTTGCAGTTTGCTGATTAACTAACACCTGTCCCTGGCTAATTGCCAATCTTGCATGAGCAAGCTCAAGCGTAGTGCTTTTGCAAATAAACTTGTCTAGTCGCATTGATGCTTACAGTGTTGGGAGAAATTGAGCGGAGTATAACGAAATCCCCGCTCGAGTATTCTTAAAGTTTATCTATTGCTGAAATAACTTGTTGCTTTAAATTTGGACAAACTAAATAAGCACTTAAGTAATGCTCGCGTCGTTGCTTAAAATCAGGGCACAGTTCAAGTACTTTTAGGTAGGCGGCTTTAGCCTGGGCAAATTCACCTTTTTCTAGATGTAATACACAGCGCAGTAGAGGTTGCCAATAGAGGGTACTTAATGAGAATTGATCTAAGGCTTTAAAGGCCTGATCAAAGTCTTGCTCTGCATAAAAGTAAAGAATATCTGCCAAAGCAAACCAAGGTGGGCGAAAGGGATTTAAGGCCTTAGAATTAGCTAACAACTCTCTACCTTGTTTAAACTCACCAGCTAAACACAGTGCCCAACCGGCTAAGCCCACTTGGTAGGCGGCATTAGGGTTAAGGGCAATAACTTTATTTACTGCTTCAATAAGGCCTGCTTGATCGCCGCGGCTTAAGTAGCCCATGGCCAAGGCCATTTGGCATTCTTGATTATTGGTATCTAGCTCTACCGCTTTACGGGCACATTCAAAGCCTAGCTCACTGGCATTAGCAATGTCTGCCATGGCTAGCTTATCGGCATCAAAATAAAGAATGGCTAACATTGCCCAAGCAAGTGCATATTCTGGCTCTTGTTGGGTTGCTTTTTGCAGTGCTTGCAAAGCCGGTTGGTATTGCTTTTTGCCTAAGGTCATTAAATAGTGGCGGTAGCGTAGGGTGGCTTCGTAAGTGGATAATTGCTCAACTTTTTTATGGTTGCTGCTTTGGTAAATTTCGCGGTGAATAATACCAAAACTTGATGCCAATTCTGCCACTATCTCGGCAATGATCTGATCTTGCGCTTCGAATAAATCATCGGTTGACATATCACAGGTGTATTTCTCGGCCCACACTTGTTGTCCTGTATCGGCGCGATATAGGCGAGCATGAATACGCATTTGATTGCTTAACGCGCGCATGGTACCGCTAGTGATAAAGGAAACCTTGAGCTGCTTGCCTATTTGGTTGATGTCGGCGGCAGTGTTTATATCAAAACTGGTATCACTTATGGCATACATCGACACCACATTAAGCGTATCAAAGCGTGATAATTCGGTGGCAAGCTCTTCGCCAAAACCATCGGCAAAAAACTGCTGTTGGTTGTCGTCGGCTAAAGATAAAAATGGCAGTACGGTAATGCTTGGGCTTAGGCTTTCCATCTCTGCGGGTTCTGCAACAGGAGCAATAGCTTGAGGATTAAGATCTTGTTCACTTCGTAACTTAAAACTAGGAACATAACGCCCTTTAGGCACCGAGATATAAAGCGCGTCGTTGGCACCTTCGGTAAAATAATAGGTGTCGAGAGAGCGACGCACTCGGCCTGCTTGAATGCGTACAATGGGATCGGATTGGTGGTCAAAGTCTGCGTCACGGTCAAAAATCTCAATCGCAATAGTGAACTGCTTTAAGCGGTCGCCGTTGCCTTGCAAGGTTTGGTCAACCAAGTAGCTCAGCAGTTCTTTCATTTTTGGGCTTTGTTCGAAAACACTGCTCTCGACTATGCGCTCCAATTGTTCTCGGATCAGTATTTGGTGTTGTTGGTTGCCTAAGTCCAAATTTTTTCCGTTAGTCACTGCTTACCACCTTTAACTTATTATTCGCATATAGTTTGCCACTTTGTTGCACGTTTAAATAGCGCCTAACTTAACAAAGTTATTAGCTAACAATAGTTTAGCAAAGAAGAAATAGTGGCTAATAAAGGCTAGCAGTTGTTACTTGCTGTTACCCGTAATTACCTTGAACGTTGATCTCTTAACTTGCTGTATTAATTGGCTTTATTTGTCACTCTCTCAGTGATCCAGTGTGTAACTTCGAGATTTTTGGGCTTTAAGTAAACTGGCTCTCGTCAACTAGGTACACATTGTTAATTGCCAATAAGAGAGACAGATTATGAGCACACAAGTTCAAACCAAAAAAGTAGATGCAGGCTTCATTGAGTTTTCTTTGAAGCGAGTTTGGCAAGCCACCGGGGCCAGCGAAGAACATGCAAACGCGGTATCTCGCGCACTAATGACCGGCATTCGCCAAGGCAAACTAAACCAAGGTTTAGGTGTTTATGAAGCCATCGACCTTACCTTTCAAGCTGGTGAATTAGACATTAAGGCTGAGCCAGAAGTGGTTGGTGAGGGAGATGCTTGGGCGGTGGTCGATGGTAAGCGCTCTAGCGGTTATTGGACAGTGACTAAAATGGCCGAGCTTGCTATTGCTAAGGCTAAAAAACACGGGATCGCTATCGTATTTGGCGGTAACCATAACGATGCAGGTAGCTACGGCTCTTATGCTTGGATGGCTCACGAGCAAAATATGTTTGCTCAAACCTCAAATAACTCGGTACCGATGGCTTCGCCATATGGTGGCATGGCTAACGTATTATCAGTACCTCCTTTCGATGCTATTGCACCATCTGGTAACGAAGCGCCGGTTTGGACCAGTGTAAAACTATGCGAATGGTATGACGCAGACACTGCACAGTCGGTATTACAGGGCACCAAGGTTAAGAAGGACTCAGTGATTGACCCGCAAACGGGTGAATTAGGCAATGACCTTGCGCCATTTGCGCGCCCTGTAGAAGGCTATGGTCGAGTGTTTGATCAATCTTGTTACCAGAATCTTACAGACCCGCGTTTGTATTCATTAAACCTTTGGAACGAAGCTCTTAGCGCCATTATTAATCCGTTGGGGGTTATAGCGCCAGAGATGCCAACGCTAACCGATTACCTAAGCGGTGATGCCGATAAACCATCGGTAGGTGGCTCTTACTACATTGCTATTGACCCTAGCCATTTCGGGCCAATAGGCGAGGTATTAGCTAAAGCAGACCGCTTTACTCAGGCAGTACAGCGGGCAAAACCTTTGCCAGGTAAAGGTGCACCACGTATGCCAGGTCAAAAAGGTTATTACAGCTTAAAGGCTCAAACAGAAGAAGTGGAAGTGTTGGCTAGTCACTGGGCTCCATTCTTCGAGAAAACCGCGGCTAAGTATGGGCTAAATGAAGCGAAATTACGTGAAGAGTATGCGCAGTTAACTCAGCAAGACGTTATGGCATAAGCAAATCACAAGATCTCGTACGAGTACTTAAGCACAGTCGAGGGATAGATTGAGGAGCGCAGGGAGCGCTTCGTTTTAAGTCCTTAGGGGCTGTTGATCTTTGGTGTTGAATTTTTGTTCGAGATAAGCGGGCTTTAATCGCGGCGAGCACTTAGAAGCCTAGTGGGCTAAGCAAGAAGTGCTTAACAAAGAGTAAAGTTCGCTTATCCGAACCCTTCGGGCAGCATTTCTTAGCCATTTATTCCGCGTTAGCGAGTGATTATTAAGCCCACTTAACTGCACACTCACTGCCTTGCCTAAATGGCTAATAAGTTGCTGCAAAAACCATCAGCAAAGATCAACAGACCCTAATATTGATTATCTCAAAACCAACATTGATATCAGAGGATTACTATGACACTTAAGGGTAAAGTCGCCATTATTACTGGCGCGACAAAGATGAAAGGTTTAGGCCGTGCTATTGCACTTAAACTAGCTAAACAAGGCGCTAAAATTGCCTTAACTGGACGAACAAGTTCAGCAGAAGGTTTGCAGCAGGTAGTGGACGACCTTAAGGCGCAAGGCGCCGAGGCTATGGGGGTAATAGTAGACGTAGCCAACCAAGCCGAAGTTAATACTGCAGTACAGCGGGTCATTGACCATTACGGCAGTGTAGACATATTAGTAAATAATGCCGGTATCGGTGCTGGCTCGCCAGTATTTCTAGAAAATAGTAACCGCGATTGGGATGCCAACTACGCAGTAAACGTAAAAGGCACTATGGCTATGTGCGCAGCGGTATTACCACAAATGGAGCGTCAAGGTTCGGGTGCCATTGTAAACATTGCTTCTTTAGCGGGCTTAGGCGCCTTGCAGGGCATGCCTTATCCTTATACCGCCACTAAGTTTGCTTTAGTCGGGGTGACTAAAGAGTTGGCTTTAGAATATGCCAACAGAGGTGTGCGAGTTAACGTGGTGTGCCCGGGCGCTATTGCAACCGATATGTTGCAGCAAGCTTATCAAGGCATTGCTGAAGCGGAAGGCATTAGCATCGAAGAAGCTGCAAAGTTAGAAAATTCGACTATTGCCATGGGGCGCCCAGCCGAGCCCAGTGAAATTGCCGATACCGTTTGTTATCTTGCCAGCCCGGCAGCCAGCTATGTGACTGGAGTTGCGATGCCTGTAGGTGGCGGAATGCTGCCTGGTTTGTAAACGACATTTAAGTTTAGACAGCAAGCCAAACAGTAGGCTTGCTAGTTTTGTTGCTTTGCTTGCAAGCTCTTAATTAAGGGCTCGCAAGGAAGTGGTTTTGTTTTTAAAGGTTTCGGTTTCTGAGGTTTACTAAAAGTAGGTGTTTTGGCGAGCTGCTCTTTCCACCAGCTTAGTTCATCGCAACCGTGGCCCTTTGCTATTGGCTTTTGATTGTTACATTGTGTATCGCCCACTGGGCAAACTAAACGCACGTGCATATGAGAGCTATGCCCCCACCAAGGACGTATTTTTTGTAGCCATTCATCACCAGTTTCGCGTTCATCACACAGTTGTTGTTTAATGATTGGGTTAATAAAAATACGCGCAACCCGCTCGTCTTGAGCAGCGACTTTTAGCATGGTTTTATGCTCGTCTTTCCAAGTATTTTTATTGACGACCAAATTTTTCTTGTCTACCACACTTACCGCATAAGGGCTGGCTAGTTGTTTGGTTACCAGTAAGTCGTCTTCTAGTCGTAACCAAATGTCCACGTCTAAGCCAATTTGGTGGCTACTATGCCCATAGTTAAATTGGCCCCCTCTTGGCATCGACATATCTGCTATCAAAATATTGTTAATGCCTTGGTTGCGCAGTTGTTTGGCGTAATCACTAATGAATGCGATAAGGCTTGGGTGGCCATAAAAGCGATGACGTTGAGCGCGAATAACTTGATAGCCTTCGCCAGCTAAGGGAAGTGCTTTTGCCCCGGCTAGGCAGCCGTTGGCGTAGCTACCAATTGCAGCAGCTGGGGCTTGATAGGTGCTGGTGGCTTGTTCCCACGGGTTGTATTGGGCTTGTGCCGTGCAGCAAGAAGCTAGTAACACCAGTGTGGCAGATAAACTCTTCATTCCCTTCGGCTCTCCCTATAGCGTCCACCTGCTAGTGTAGTCGCCTTTGCCAGTGGTTTCAGTTACATTTAGTCGCAGTATGCTGCTGAATGCGTTTCGCCTAACAAACGCTAGGCACCATTTATAGGTAGGAAATTGAGGGCGGTGAAGGTGTGTTCTGAATCGAGCTTTACTACTGAACGATTGAAGGTAAGCAAGGTTTGCTATAAGCATGCTATCAAGCAAGAAGCTGGCTTGTTACCGCGTATTGTTGAACTGCTAAGGCCAGCAGTTGTAGAGGCGTTGCCGCCATATTTTCAGCACATAAACAATGAAAAGGACGCCTTGCGCTGGTTAAACACGGTGTGTTCAGAAAGCCAGCTGTTTGCCGTTTCGTTTAAAGACCAAACGCTACCCATAGGCTTTTTGTTTGTACATGAACAAAGCAAAAGCACTGTTCACATTGGCTACTTATTGGGAGAGGCTTACTGGCGACAAGGCATTGCCAGTGAATTGTTAAGTGGTTTTATCGATTGGGCAAAACAACAGACTCCTTACCACTGTTTAGTCGCAGGTTTGGATGGCGACAATCAAGCTTCAAAGCGCTTATTGCTTAAATTAGGTTTTAGCTTGCAGGCAACTAGCGATGCCAATACACAAATATATCATTACAATTTTCCATCTTGATTCAGCCTAAGATCTGGCGGTTTGCCCTTATACCTACCGAAATCAGCAAAAAGCTTCAAAGTTTAATATATGCAGTATTCTAGCGACAATGATAATGAGCTTTGGTGTAGGCTAAGATGCTGTATTTTATATCTTTAGCTGCTATTGGTCGTCCTCATGTTTAAATTCTCTATTGCTGTTCTATTCGCTCTTGCGGTGTTTGTCTCTCCAACACTGCATGCTAAAACTTTGCTTAAACCAGAGGCTGACAGCTACTTCTCGATTACTGGCGGTAGTGGTATTACGCACTTAGATGATGGCGCAAGCGATGAGCAAAAGAAGCAACAATTCCGCTCATTTGATATTCGTTTTGCTCAGCACTTTCATAAAAATTGGCGGGTAGACTTAATTCATGCCAACGAAGGGCATCCTTATAATCATCACCGAGATGGTTTTTCCGCACATGCCACTTATGTATACGTTCCAACGGACTGGTTTCGTTTAGAGCTTGGCGCTGGGCCGTATATGTCATTTGACACCACTATTGATGAAACAGGATTGGAGCTAAACGAAAAACGCCTAGGGGCGATGAGCACTCTAGCGTTTATCTATCCTTTAAAACGCTTTAGCGAAAGCGCTCACTTACGTTTGCAATTAAATAGCTACCTTATGGCTGCACGACCTAATGGCAACTCGTTGTTGATTGGAGTGGGCTGGGATATTGATAACTCCGATTATCAGCGTAAGGAAACGCGATACTCATGGTTTGATGATGCTTGGGTGTCGATTATCAATACTAAAATTAATCATGGTGGGCCAGAAACAAAGGTTGGATACAGCTTTGATTTGGCAAAACGATTTCATAATAATTTAGCTTTATCGCTAGGATACATCGACGAAGGGGGCTACAACGGCGCCACCGACCGCAGCGGTATTTCAACGCAGCTATGGAAGGTGATTCCTTTAGGCAAGCGTTTCGAAGGACGAATGGGTGGTGGAGGTTATTTTGTGCTTGATAAAGTTGAGCATACTAGTGCCTACGACTTAAAAGGAATTATTAGCTTTGGGGCTAACTATTATCCTAGCTGGTCATTTTTTGAAGATGGCTACTTAGGTGTAAGCATTAGCCGAGTGATTGATCGAAAGGGTCACCAAGATGATGCTGATCTATTCCGCTTTAGCGTTGGTAAACGCTTTTAGTGACAAAAGGTGGGCTGTTTAGGTGGTACAAAAAAACGCGTTGAAGCTTGTTTCAACGCGTTTTTAGTTTTGGTTAGTTGGTAACTACTTAGCAGAGCCGTGGTTTACATCTAAGCTGTAGAAGGTTGCTTGAACATAGTCCTCTGGGTTGCCAGAGCGGTTTTGGTTATAAACACCAGCTTTAAAATACATCCACTGATCTTTCAAGCCGTAGCCTGAGTTCTGCATATCAACCTTTTGTACAACGTCAGCCTTACCTTCGCGGCTAATCGTTACAGTCATGTCAGAGCCATTAATATCAATCTCGTAGGAAAATTTTTCACCTAAGGCGATACCATCATTGTATGACTTTGGAATATCTTTATCTTTTTGCTTCCAGTAATTTGGCTTAGTTGGACCAATCATTGGAAAAATTATGTCGTCTCCACCATTTGGCTCATGACTAATCCATACCGAACCCGTTTCATGGTTAGGCAGTTTGCGGTAGTAGATTTTAACTGGCTCATCATCTGGGGCATGAATTTGGCCAATAATTACTCGACCTTGTTGCCAAATTTCACCGGTAGAGGTGACGTGATCGACAGATAAGGTGGCTTTTAAGTTACCGTCTACACCTGCCGCATTTTTTAATGAGTCAGCCGACTCGTTATGACTAAATACCCAGTTGTTGCCATTAACGCCTTTTGTTTTATGGCTAGTATCACCACAGCGCATCATTTCACGAAGTTCTGAGCGAACATACTTGGTATTTTTAGAGGTTTTAATGCCTTGAATCGGTGAGCGAAAAACCACACCATCTTTGGCTTCGTTTACGTAGAAGTAATCTTCATGCATTGCGCCTTTAGCAATCTCTTTCTCGCTAAACTCTGTAGGGCGGTCACCATTGTCCAAAGACACTGGTAAGGTTACTTTCCAACAAGATAGATCTAATACTTCTGCTGGCGTAGTCGTGGCCGCAGATAGGCTGGTGCTTAGTGCGCCAAGCATCATAACAACAAGAGTTTTTATTTTCATTCGCTTACCTATAGCTTGATTTTTGAGTTATTGTACTACAATACTTTCATGATGCTTCTCAAAAAAAGAAGGTCAATTAGCGCGTTAATTATTTGAGACATCAAACTGGATTAGGCCCGATTTTAAGCTCTTAAATGTGGGCGGCTACAAAGTAATAAGCTTGTTGAGAGGCGATAAAAATAGCGCTGATCTTAAATTGGCACTATGCCGTTTTTATAAGCTGAGCCTGTAAGTCCCCTTGAAGTTCACTGTTGTACACCGCAAAGAGAGAGCCAAGTGTGAACGAACAGAGGTAACTAAGAGAGCGATGCAAGTGAGGAATATTACTTGTGTGGAGTGGCTAGGTGGGTTACTAAATATATAGCAACTAAGACATTTTCAGTATTGTCATGGGTTTAGTCCATGAAGTTTACTGATGATGCTCATGCGGCTAATCTGTTTGTTATGCTTAGTCAGTTTAGTTAAGGGCTGAAAAACTCAGCCAAGTGAGTTCAAGACAATTTATTTGGTCTAAAGTCATTCATTAAGGTAAAGGTAAGGAGCTAGATATGGATTCATCGAAAACGGAAGCGCTACCAACTCAACAAACCTATTCTATTCCTCAAGAAGCATTTGATTGGTATGACGAATATGCACACGGACTTATTGACCGTCGAACGTTTTTAGCTCGTTTGTCTAAGTTGGCGGTAGTTGGGTTTTCAATGGCGGTGTTATCATCGGCTTTACTTCCTAATTACGCGCTGGCTGAACAAGTGTCGTTTAACGATCCTGATATTAAAGCAAGCTTCGCAACTTTTGCTTCCCCCCAGGGTTACGGTGAGGGTAGAGGGTATCTTGTTATGCCCGCAAATTTAGAGGGCAAAGCACCCGTGGTATTGGTTATTCACGAAAACCGAGGGCTTAATCCTTATGTGAAAGACGTGGCAAGGCGTTTAGCTAAACAAGGCTTTATTGCCTTTGCCCCAGACGCGTTATATAGCTTAGGCGGATACCCTGGCAATGATGATGAAGGGCGCAGCATGCAGAAGTCATTAGACCGCAGCAAAATTGAGCAGGACTTTCTAGCTGCTGCTCAGTTTCTAAAAAAACATGATGCAAGCAACGGTAAACTTGGCGCGGTGGGCTTTTGCTTTGGAGGTTATGTAGTAAATATGCTCGCAGCGCGAATGGGTAGTGAACTTGACGCTGGAGTGCCATTTTATGGGACGCCGGCGGCTAAAGAGCTTAGAGCCAACATCAAAGCACCATTACAAATTCAATTAGCAGAACTTGATAAGCGGGTTAACGCAACGTGGCCAGAGTATGAGCAAGACCTATTGGCCAACAAGGTTAATTTTGAAATGCACATGTACTCAAAAGCTAACCATGGTTTCCATAATGACTCTACTGGCCGCTATGATGAAGAGAATGCCGAACTGGCGTGGAACAGAACTATTGCATTTTTTGAGCAGCATTTAGTCTAGGGTCTGTAGATCTTTGGTGTTGAAATTTTGTTCGAGATAAGCGGGCTTTAATCGCGACGAGCACTTAGAAGCTTAGTGGGCTAAGCAAGAAGTGCTTAACAAAGAGTAAAGTTCGCTTATCCGAACCCTTTGGGCAGCATTTCTTAGCCATTTATTCAGCGTTAGCGAGTGATTATTAAGCCCACTTAACTGCACACTCACTGCCTTGCCTAAATGGCTAATAAATTGCTGCAAAAACCATCAGCAAAGATCAACAGGCCCTAGTAATCTTGCTAGTGTTTAGGGTTAGTTTTCACCACGTGAAGCTAGCCCTATACTTTAGTTAAAAATACTTGTTCAGTTTTCGGTAGCGCTGCTCAGCAAACTTGCTAATGTAGTTCCAAGTCTGTTCTATGTAGTGAAAAGTTTATGAAATCACTAAGTTTTCAGCAAAAGTATCAAGCAATGAGTCGCAAAGATGCTCAGTATGAAGGCGTCTTTTATACCGCGGTTAAAACCACCGGCATTTTTTGTCGCCCTAGCTGTAGGGCGCGTAAACCTAAAATTGAAAATGTGGTTTTCTACGACTCTGTGCAAGAAGCATTACAGCACGGTTATCGTGCATGCAAGGTGTGTAAACCGATGCAGCCGCTAGATGCTGCACCTTTAGGTATTAAGCAGTTATTGGACGATCTTCAACAAGACAACTTCACGCGAATTCAAGATGGTGACTTGCGTGAAAGAGGCTTAGATCCCGCGCAAGTGCGCCGTTGGTTTAAGAAACATCATGGCATTACCTTTCACGCGTACCAGCGGATGTTGCGGATTAACTCAGCTTTTAGCCAAATTCAGCAAGGCGATACCGTTAGCAATAGCGCCTTTGATAGCGGTTATGAGTCTTTGAGTGGCTTTAACGACAGCTATAAAAAAGTATTTGGCGGAGCGCCTAGTGAACAAAACAAAGCGGTTATCAACATTGTTCGTTTCACCACGCCCATTGGGCCAATGTATGCCTGCGCCACTGATAAAGGGCTTTGTTTATTGGAGTTTACCGATAGACGCATGCTAGAAACCGAGTTTGCCGATCTTACCAAGCGATTAAAAGCGGTGATTTTGCCAGGAGATAATCCGCACTTAGACCAAGTTCAACAGGAAATTGCAGAGTACTTTGCGGGAAGGCGCAAACAGTTTGACGTGGCGCTAGACACCCCAAGCACCGAGTTTAGACAAAGAGTTTGGCAAGGCTTAATGGATATTCCTTACGCCGAAACGCGCAGTTACGGCCAGCAAGCCGAATATCTTCAAATTCCTAATGCCGTGCGAGCTGTGGCATCGGCAAATGGGCAGAATCGCATTAGTATCATTATTCCCTGTCATCGGGTAGTTGGCGCTAACGGTCAATTAACCGGTTATGGTGGTGGGATTCACCGCAAAGATTGGCTGTTAAAACATGAGCAGGCAAATCGCTAAATCTTGTTGTTTTACTGGTAGAAGGAGGGCGCTTTATCGCGGAGCAATCAAGCTTAAAACAACAGTTACACCTTTGGTTAGAAGCTCAACAAGGTGTGAATAGCGTGTTTTGGCCAAATGACAAAGGCGGCTTTTATGGTTTTCGCTATAAAGAATGTGAGTTTGCTCATTTTCATCAATCTGATGAACTTGATCTAAAGCTAGGCAAAAACACCATTGCTAAGTTGGGTTTGGTAAGGCCGGTTCGCTCGCTTGTCCATCCTAAACGCAGTGCAGGGTCTGCATGGATAGAGCTAGCATTTAGTGATTCGCAAGATCTAGAAAAGATAAAGGACTTGGTGAAGCTGGCAATATCTTAGCTATAGTTGCTCTAGGCCGTGAGTTATAAGCGGTTAATATCTCGACATATTGAAGTTAGCTCATAGTATTTCCGCAAAATAGCAATATAATACTACTATTGCTGATTATAGGTTATCACCATGCCGCAAACCCTACTGCCAAATATTATTGAGTTCCTCTCGCAAATTTATCCCTTTAATTTGTTGCCACCTAAATTGCAGCGTCAAATCGGGGAGTCGGTACAAATTACCTATTTGGCGCGTGGCGAAAAAATCAACTTTGGCAGCGAGAAGCAAGAGTGTTTTTTGTACATTATTCGCACTGGCGCAATGGAGCAGCGTAAACCCAATGGAGTTTTACGCTCAAAGTTAGGTGAGGAAGATTTATTTGGTTTTACTTTTTTAGCGCCACTTAAAGATGCATTAGACGGTTACAGTGCTACGGCGATAGAAAACACCTTGTTATACATGGTGCCACACAGCCAACTCACTCAGTTACTAGAAGAGCATCCAGAATATGCGGATAGCTTTGCTTCAAAAGCGCGAGTGCGCTTGCAGTCGGCGCTTAATGTGGTGTGGTCAGACAATGAAAAAGGGTTGTTTTTCAAAAAAGTCTCAGAAGTTGCTAGCGGTACGGTGGCAGTTGTTACTGGTGACATGTCTATTCAAGCGGTGGCTAAAGAAATGCGCGAGCAATGCCGTTCATCAACCGCTGTAATCAAACAAAATGGGGTGATTAGTGGCTTAATTACCGACCGAGATATGACCAAGCGAGTAATTGCAGAGGGCTACGACATAAGCTGTCCTATCAGCGAGGTGATGACAACACCAGCCATTACCACCAAACCTAACGACCTTATTCTTACTGCTGCTTCGTTAATGATGGAGCACAATATTCGCAGTTTACCGGTAGTTGAAAACAATCAGGTACTTGGCTTGCTTACTACCTCGCACCTAGTGCAAAAGCATCGGGTACAAGCGATTTTCCTTATTGAAAAGATCAAATACACCGAAAGCATAGAAGGTCTAGCTAAGCTCACTCCCGAGCGACAAGCTATTTTTGAAGCCTTAGTGGAAGGCAAAGTGAGGGTGGAAGTAATCGGCCGCGTAATGGCGATGATTATGGATGCTTACAATCGCCGGCTTATTCAAATGGCTGAGCAAAAACTTGGCAAACCGCCTTGTGCGTATACCTGGGTGGTTGCTGGCTCACATGCCCGTAACGAAGTGCACATGCTCTCTGATCAAGACAGCGCAATTATTTTGCCAGAAGGCGTGAGTAAATCAGACAAAATCTACTTTACTCACTTAGCCATGTACGTGTGCAATGCGATGGATAGCTGTGGTTACCCGTTGTGTAGTGGTAAATTTATGGCGGCTACGCCTAAGTGGTGTCAGCCAATTAATGTGTGGAAAGAGTATTACCGTAAGTGGGTTTCTAACCCAGAATACAGTATGTTGCTTAACGCCACGGTATTTATGGAAGTGCGTTGTATACATGGTGATGGCAGCTTGTCTGAGCAATTGCAGCAGTATTTGTACAGTTTGTTAAATGACAATAAAACCTTTTTAAACTCCTTAGTGACAGACTCTGTTTCGGTTAACCCGCCACTGGGTATTTTTAATAATTTGGTGTTAGAAAAAGGCGGCGAACACAGCGAAATGCTCGATATTAAAAAGTACGCTTTGTTACTGATTGTCGATTTAGGCCGAATTTATGGCTTGGCGGTAAACTGTGATGATACTGGCACCGAGCAACGCTTTAACCAAGCGGCCAAGCAGCATATTTTAAGTGATGATGCCCTTAAAGATGTGTTAGGTGCTTACCGCTTTATTACCCAGTTACGTTTTCGCCATCAACTAAAAGCCTTAAAAGAAGGGCAACAGCCCGACAACTACATCGCACCTAAAAGTTTTGGTAACTTTGAGCGTGAACACTTAAAAGATGCCTTTAGAATTATTGGTAATCTGCAAGATGCAGCCAAGCTGCGTTTTAGTGAGAAGTAATTTTAGCTATGTTTAAGCGTTTTAAACCCATAGCAAAACTGACTAAACAGCGCAGTAAGGCTTTAGCTTCTACACAGTTACCAAAGCAGCTCGTTGAGCTTTTAAAGTCTGAACTACCTAAAGAAAATGAGCTAATAAAAGACCTAGAGTTTTTAGCCTTTGATATAGAAACCACCGGTTTAGACCCCAGCACAGACCAAATCTTAAGCATCGGTTTTGTGCCAATGAAAAACTTGCGGATCAATATGCAGGATGCAGAGCATTATTTCGTAAATAGCGGCACCCAGGTAAAAGCCGAAACCGCTGTTATTAATCAAATAGTGCCAGAAATGTTAGAGCAGGGCATTAGCCTCGATGCGGCAATGGATAAGCTATTCAAAGCTATGCACAACAAAGTTTTATTGGTTCACGGTCGCTGCGTGGAGCAACAATTTATAGAAGCGTATTTGCAGCAGCGTTATCAAGATAGCCACTTCCCAGTGTTATGGATTGATACCTTAAGCATCGAAAAGTCTTTACTCGCGAATGTAAATCGTCAAAAAACTGGGGATTATCGTTTAGCTGCAGTACGTAAACGCTATGGGCTACCAGAATACCCAGGACACAATGCATTGGCAGATGCAGTCGCCACCGCCGAATTATTGCTTGCTCAAAGCAAACGTGTTTATGCGCAAACCCAGCAAGTTATTAGTGCTTTAGTAAAGAACTAAGTTTTAGCTGCCGGAATACAATTTCACAGTAAATGGCTGCCCCATTGGTCATCTCATCTGCATTACAAAGCTAAAGCTTGATCATTCTTGATGTTGTCATTCTCTTAAAAGTAAGGAAGCGACAATAAGCTTTGAACAGTATTTGAGGCGTTTTTGGGACAATAACGAGTTAGCACTCGTTGAAAATAGGCAGCTCTATAGCTTTTAAAGCAAAACTTTGAGTACTACTTATGAACTTCGATACTTACATGTCTCAGCTTGGGAATATGTTGTAACAGCTGCTTATAGGCTATCAACGAACGAGGTGCTTCGCTACGTATTGAGATTACAGCGCTAAGTGACTTCTCTCCGAGGTGCCAAACATGCAAATCTGTGATTTCTATCTCTTCGTCTTTCAAAGCTTCACGCACACGGTTCTCGGTGGTTTGACACTGTTGGTCGAGTAAGTGGCTACTTGTTAATGATATTAAGCCCCAAGCCCATTTACTTATAACTAGAGCTCCCACAATACCCATTACTGGGTCTAACCAATTAAGCCCAGCGTATTTGCCAGCGAGTAGTGCCAATATAGCGAGTAATGATGTTAGTGCGTCGGCCAGTACGTGCATATATGCTGCGCGTAGATTGTGATCTTGGTGAGAGTGGCTGTGTTCTTCATCATGGTGATGATGATGATCATCTTTGAGAATCCAAGCACTTACTAAGTTAACTAACAAGCCAATAACCGCAACTAAAATCGCTTGATTAAAGGCAATCGCTTGTGGCTCGAAGAAGCGAGTAATCGACTCAATTATCATGAGAAGAGAAACTACCGCTAAAGCAATTGCGCTGGCAAAACCTCCAAGCGAGCTGACTTTTCCGGTACCAAAGCTGAACTTGGGGTTATTTACGTGCTTGCGAGCATATCGATAAACGAAGATAGTTATCGCGAATGCAGCAACGTGAGTCCCCATGTGCCATCCATCAGCAAGCAAAGCCATGGAGCCAAACCAAGTTCCAGCAACAATTTCAACTATCATGGTAATGGCAGTAAGCGTTAATACAATTAATGTACGCTGTTCACCTTGATTGGTGTGGTGAGAAAAATCGTGTTGGTGAGCTTGGCTGCTAATATCAAAAGCGGCTTGATGTTGGTGATCCATAAACTTATTTACCATCCCTGTAAGTAAGAATTCTAATAAGAAATAGTAACTGTTCTCACTCTTATTCTCGCAAACCCAATTTATCTATATGATAAGTTAGATCAAAAAAGCAGCTAATTTGAGTCACGCTCAAGGTCTTTTCATTCTGTAGTTGTTTACGATTTAGAAAACTAAGGTCAATGCTATCAGCAGACAAGCTGCCAATATCGGCCAAAGCCCAGGCTTGATGTTAGGTTTGCTTGCAATATCTTTATTCTTATAACCACTGAACATAGCTCTCAAGTAACCACGCTTCCTTAAGCAAAAGTATCCAATCGCCAGTATGTGAATTGCGATAAGCGCAAATAAGTAATCGACGTTACTTGAATGGAGGGCTTTAAACCATTCGTAGTATTCTTCGCCCACATAGGCATATAAGGGTCCATCAGAGAGAATGTCATCAGAATTAAACAAGCCTGATAGAAGTTGTATTAACAGCAGTATCCATAAAGCTAGCACCATATAAGAACCGAGGTAAGAGTGGCCAATATGTATTCTTTCTGAGCCGCCCAATTCTTGTTTAAGTTCATCGAGTGCACCTTTAGGATGAAGCTGTAGTGACTTAAACAGCGCGGTTTCACTACCAAAGTAGCCCCAGATGAAACGAACCAGAAGCAAAGCCAAGAGTGCCAAACCTAGCTGCATGTGCAAATCAACTTCATCGTACTTCATACTTAACCACAAGCCGACTAGCAGAGCTAATTGCAGCCAGTGATAAAAACGAATAAACCTGTCCCACACCAAAACTTTTTGTTTAGCATTCATCATCACCCTCTCACTCTTTGTTTTAGGCGCATTAGGAGTCTCGCGAGGCCGCCAATTTATGACGGCCAATAAATAGCTATTTATCACAACTCATACGAAATTCTTTATGACTTCGTTTGCTGTGTTTCTTCACTTCGATTAGGGTGTTTTTGACGAGTTTCTTGTCATCAACTTGTTGTAGTTGGCCAAATAACACCAACAGTTCATCCATACCTTTCATATAGCTCATATGTGCCATATGGGTATTGTGGTCCATACCTTCCATATCTGGCATGTTACCGTGATCCATACTTGAATGGTTCATATCCGAGTGGTCTACGTTAGCCATCTCTGCCATATGATCATCATGCTCAGCCATGTGATGTTCGTTATCTTGCAATTTCAGTGGGATCAGTTGCTTGGCTTCTTTAGCATTAATAATCAGTTGTGCTGCATGTTGCTGCATAGCTGTCTTATCATCACCTTTGAATGCATCAACGTAGGCTTTAAGCTCAGATTTCATGTCCTCCATAACCGAGCCAAGCTTGGTGTCTTTACAGTGTTCACTGTGGGCATTGGCTGTAACGCTCACAAGCGTAAGGATGGATGCGACAAATATTGAAGCTAGTTTTTTCATAATAAATATTCCTTAATTGTTATTCGTTAATTAGTTTGCGCAGAGATACGCGCTTCCATAAGTAATAAACTGAGGGCAGCACTAGCAGGGTTAATACCACCGCTGAGGCCATACCGCCGATCATCGTTGCAGCAATTCTTTGCATTACTTCGGAGCCGGTGCCTTCACCATACATAATCGGAATCAGGCCTATGATCACCGTGGCTACGGTCATCATCACCGGTCGTACGCGCAAACCAGCGCCTTCAACAATGGCTATGCGTAATTGTTGCTTGGTAATAATGCTGTTTTTGGACAAGGTCTCTTCAAGTGATTGATTAAGATAAATCAGCATGATGACGCCAATTTCTACAGCTACCCCAGCTAGAGCGATGAAACCCACGCCAACGGCGATGGAGAAGTTGTAACCCAATAGGTACATGAGCCAAACGCCGCCAATCATCGCTAAGGGCAAGGTGCCTAGGATTAGTAGCACTTCACCCACTCGCCTAAAGGCCATGTACAACAGCAACATGATGATGGCGAGTGTTGCCGGTACCACCACTTTCAAGGTGGCTTCTGCGCGTTCCATGTATTCATATTGCCCTGACCAACTGACTGAATAGCCCGCTGGCAGAGTTAGATGCTCTTGCACGTACTGCTTAGCATCTTGTACGTAGCTGCCTAAGTCACGGCCTTCAATATCAACGAAGATCCAGCCATTAGGGCGTGCGTTTTCGGTCTTAATCATCGGGGGCCCGTCTTCAACGTAAACCGCTGCCACATCACCAAGGGTCAATCGCAGTCCACTTGGCGTGACCACAGGCAATAGTTTCAGTTGCTCTACGCTGTCGCGGTAACGCTGGGGATAGCGTAAGTTGATTGGGTAGCGCTCTAAGCCTTCCACTGTCTCAGACACATTCATCCCGCCAATTGCTGTAGAAACGACGGCTTGCACATCGGCGATGTTGAGGCCATAGCGAGCAGTTGCAATTCGGTCGATATCTACTTTTACATAGCGTCCACCTGCAACACGCTCAGCGTATGCAGAGGCGGTGCCAGGAACTTGGCCAAGGATTTCCTCGATATCTTTACCAATGGTTTCTATTACACTGAGGTCTTCCCCTGATATTTTGATGCCAATAGGCGTTTTGATCCCAGTCGCAAGCATATCGATACGGGTTTTAATCGGCATTACCCAGGCATTGGTCAATCCAGGAAAGTTCACCAAGTTATCAAGCTCTTGGCGCAGTTTGTCGGTGGACATCCCTTCTCGCCATTGCTCTCGAGGCTTAAGCGTAATGAAAGTCTCAATCATAGTAAGAGGTGCCGGATCTGTAGCTGTTTCGGCACGACCGACTTTACCCCATACCCTTTCTACTTCTGGCACTGTCTTGATCAGCTTATTGGTCTGTTGTAAGACTTCTCGCGCCTTGCCTATACTAATCCCAGGATAAGTGGTTGGCATGTACATCAAGTCACCCTCGTCCAATGGCGGGATAAACTCACTACCAATCTTATTTACCGGATAAAAACCTACACCGATTAAGGCGACAGCGATAAGCAATACCAACACTGGCGCTTTTAAGCTGAGGTTGAGTAATGGCTTGTAGCTGGCTATGAGCAGCCTGTTTAATGGATTCTTATGCTCTGCAAGCACCTTGCCGCGAATAAAGTACCCCATAAGTACCGGCACTAGCGTAATAGCCAAGCCAGCGGCTGCCGCCATGGCGTAGGTCTTGGTATAGGCTAGAGGCGAGAACATTTTGCCTTCTTGACCATGCAAGGCAAAGACTGGCACGAAGCTGAAGGTAATGATCAACAATGAGAAGAACAAAGCTGGCCCCACCTCTGAAGCCGCTTTGCCAATCACTTCCCACCTGTTGGCATCCGTAAGCTCGGTTTTCTCCATGTGCTTGTGCACGTTTTCAATCATTACGATGGCTCCATCAACCATCGCGCCAATGGCGATGGCGATGCCTCCCAACGACATGATGTTGGCGTTGATGCCCTGCCAACTCATCACGATGAAGGCGATAATGATCCCCACGGGCAAACTAACCAATACCACCAGTGAGCTGCGGATATGGAACAGGAAGGCCGCACACACTAAGACCACTACAACAAACTCTTCAATCAATTTGTCTTTGAGGTTTTCTACAGCACGTTCAATCAAGCCAGAGCGGTCATAGGTGGTGACAATTTCTACGCCATCGGGCAGTGAAGTGCTCAAACTGTCTAGCTTGTCTTTAACAGCTGCAATCACCTGTTGGGCATTTTCCCCGTAGCGCATCACCACTACGCCACCGACCACTTCGCCCTCGCCATCAAGCTCTGAGAGCCCTCGGCGCATCTGTGGCCCTATTTGAATATCGGCAACATCACCCAGTAGCAAGGGGGTACCTTGTGGGTTGAGCTTTAATGGTAATTGTTGCAAGTCTTCGATCGAACTGATGTAGCCACTACTGCGTACCATGTACTCGGCTTCACCCATTTCAATCACGCTAGCGCCGGTCTCTTGGTTCCCTTGGGAAATCGCATTCTTTAGCTGCGGCAGGCTCAGTTGGTAGGCACGCAAGCGATCGGGATCGATGCTTATCTGATACTGCTTCACCATTCCACCGACCGTTGCTACCTCACTGACACCAGCAACCGTTTGCAGCTCGTATTTCAAGAACCAATCCTGAATACTTCGTAACTGACTAAGGTCATGCTGACCGGTGCGATCGACCAAGGCATAGCTAAATACCCAGCCAACCCCAGTAGCATCAGGCCCTAGCGCGGGCTTTGCTGCTGCCGGCAAATTAGGTGCGACTTGCGATAAGTACTCTAGTACCCGCGAACGTGCCCAGTAAATATCGGTACCATCTTCAAAAATGATGTAGACATAGGAATCACCAAAGAAGGAGTAGCCACGCACGGTCTGCGCACCCGGTACTGATAACATGGCGGTGGTCAAGGGATAGGTAACCTGATCTTCAACCACCTGTGGAGCTTGGCCTGGATACGAGGTCTTAATGATGACCTGCACATCTGACAAGTCCGGGATGGCGTCGACGGGCGTATTTTTGATGGCGAAACCACCGTAGACCAAAATAGCGAGCGTCGAGACCAAGACTAAAAAACGATTGTGTATCGACCAACGAATAATACTAGGGATCATTACTGCTCTCCCTCTTCATCATCAAAATCCAGCCAATCCAAATCTTCATCCACTAAGGTGCTTGTATCGATATCCGCATTTTGCTGTGGACGATGCCCCATCTGTGAATGGTCCATGTTGCTGTGATCCATTTGAGAATGGTCCATCGTGCTGTGTTCCATATTGCCGTGGTCCATTTGAGAATGGTCCATCGTGCTGTGATCCATACTGCCATGGTCTATTTGAGAGTGGTCCATGGAGCTGTGGTCATGACCCATCGCTGATTGCTTCAATGCATCAGGATTCAAGTCACCTGGAACAAGCTTGGAAATGGGAAACTGATTATCTTGTTTGTTAATGGTAAATTTGAGTTCTCTTCCCGGCACGATCTGCTCGGTAATTTCAGCCTGTTCAAATGGAAAGTCCATCACCATACCTGGCCACTCCCACTCAGGTACGGGTTCATGGGCAATAGTGAGGGTTCCGTCTTTTACCGCCATTACCACACCACTTGCCACTACCGACTCGCTATGCCGATCTGGGGGGCCAATGCGACTGAAATCAGCGCTCAAGCTAGATTCAGAATCCAACATAAATTGGGCACTGGTCACGATAGTGTCACCACTCATCAAGCCATCAAGTATTTCCACTTGCCCCTGGCTTTCGCGACCTACTTCAACTCGTACGCTTTGATACTTTCCTGCGCCTCGTTTCATTACTACGCGATCAAAGCGGCCGCCTCTAATCACCGCTTCGCTAGGAATGGTTAATACTTGGCTGGTTTGTGCCGAGGAGACACTGACTCGAGCATACATATTTGGTTTGAGCCGCTCGTCGTCATTGGCAAACTCCATGCGAACACGCAGGGTGCGAGTTTGCGGGTCAAGGTTGGGATAGATGTAGTCAATTTGACCTTGCCAGGTTTGTCCGGAGTAGCTATCCACACGCATTTCTACTCGGTCACCCTGCGCCACTAAGCCTGCTTGCGACTCGAATAATTCACCGATTAACCAAATGCTGTCCAAGGCTCCGGCATCAACTAGCGTGGTAGTGGGGGTAATGTAAGCGCCTTCCCTAACACCAAGCTTAGTGATGTAAGCTGAGCTAGGGGCATATAGTTCAATTAGCTGCTCGCTACGACGCTTATTGGTCACGCGCTTAACTTGCTGAGCTGACATGCCCAGTACATTGAGTCGAGTCTTAGCTGACTCAATCAAACGCTTATTACCCATGTTCAGGGCATTGAGTAAGTCATCTTGGGCCTTAACCAACTCCGGAGAGTAAATAGACATAAGGTATTGGCCTGCATCAACACGCTCGCCCTCTGCTTTTACCGCCAGCTTTTCAACCCAACCTGCAACCCTGCTATTAAGTTGCCACTGGGTATTTTCGTTCAGGTTTAGTGTGCCCACAGTTTCAATGGCTGTGGCGAAACTGTTCAGCTCAACCTTGGCAGTTCTCACACCTAGGTTATTCTCAACACTTGGATCGATGGTGACTAAGCCGGGTTGGCTAGCTGATTGGTTTTCCTCAAAAACTGGGATCAGGTCCATCCCCATAGGAGATTTGCCCGGCTTGTCACGGCGATAGTTAGGGTCCATTGGTGCTACCCAGTAAAGTGGCTCAGCTTCTCCCGAGGTATTGAGGTCAGCGTGGCTGCCCGCACTATGCTGGTGCTGTATCAAACTATTTGCGAAGTAACCTCCGCCCAAGCCAAGGGCTAGAAATAGACTGCTTAATACAAATTTATTCATTCGGTTCTACTCCTACAGGGCCTGAAAATAACGAACTTGAGCAAGGGATTGGTATTGCTGGGTTTGCAGCTGTTCAAACTCCAGCTGCAAGGCGGTTTCATCCATGAAAGCCTTGACCACCAGATCAAAGCTCACTGTATTAGATTGATAACCTTGGATAGCGGCTTGGGTATTAGCTTTGGCTTGTGGCAACAAAGTTTGCTGATAGCGAGCTAAACGCAGGTTAAGATTTTGTACCTGCGCAACCTGACCATTGAGCCTACCATTCATGTTTTTTAGCACTAGGTCGCGTTCTGCTTGCTTCACACCCTTGCCACGTGTAGCTGAAATAACCGCCTGGTCTTGACGTTTATCGGTGAACAATGGGACGTCCATAGACAAAAAACCAGAAACCAAATCGGGACGAGCACTCCCATCCATATCACGACTGTTTCGATGGCCATATCCGACTTCGACTTTAAAGGCGGGCTTGTAGGCCTCATTGGCGATTTCGATTTGTTTTTCAGCCTCGTCAATGGCGGCTTGTTTCACCAACACCAGAGGGTGCTGCGACAGCAGTGTGTAGTGTTCGGTATTGGCTTGCTCTACATAATTAGCGGTGGCATCCCATTGCGGAAGTGCGCTATCAAATGGTTGATAAGCCTGAGCGCCAAGCCACGTTGCTAGCTGTCCTCGATAGGCTTGTTCTTGCTGGGAAAAGGCCGCGATCTGCTCATCAAACTTACTTAGTTGTAGCTCTGCTTGGAACAGGTCTTGGCTTTGCTTGTAGCCCAATTCAAACTGGCCACGCACGTGCTCAACATTGCGAGCGAACAATTGCTTGTTTTCGGCTAAAAGATGTTGTGCCGTATTAGCGAAACGCACACTTAACCACATTTGTCGGATTTGCTGGCTAAGTTCCAAGCGACGCTCAGCAGCTTTATAGCCAGTTTGCTGCTCCAATATTTGGTAACGCTGGCCGCTTAGCTCACGGGTATTGCCTCGGCTAAACTCTTGGGCAAGCCCAACACTCAGCTGAGTCATAGGGTCTTGGTCAAATTTGAAGCTATCAGTGGGTAGGTTCGCGAGACCTAACCTGATCATAGGGTCCTTTAGCTGACCACTCTGCACACCCATGGCAGCAATTTGTTGTTGTCGCTGAGCATATAAATTCTCAGAGGGATCGCTACTAAGCGCTAGCTCTACTGCACGTTCAATATTTAAAGGGGCGGCTATCACCGTGGCACTTGTCGATAGCGCAACGACAAGCACAACCTCTTTGCAAGAGGGAATAAACATATTTCTTCCTTACTGTTGATTTAAAAAATAGTTAACTAAATCAAACAGTAAGAGGGGGTCTGAAGGGTAGTTCCTGTAAAGACGGGTGGAGATTAAAAGTGTAAAAACTGGTCGCTGCACTTTGTGGCTGCGGTATGAAGTGTAGGCTGGAAGATATGAATGCAGGCGTTGCAGCACACAATGACAACTGACAATCTAACTTACATAAGTCATCCAGCTTAGATTTATTCTCATTGTCAGGAATATTGCCATCATTATGGCAATCCATAGTCATCTGCATTATTTCTTGATCGGCACTATGTTTTTGCGCATGCGAAGAATGCTCCGAAGCGCTAGAAACGCCGGATACCATTTGTAAGCAAAACACAAAGATCAAAAACAAAGCTTTCATATCATCGTGATGGTAAGTCAAAGGCGAAGATTACTGCAAGCAATTTTAGCAACAGCGAGAAATTAGTTTAAAAACAAGTCTTAATAATCTACTTCGGAGGACATGCGTTCTAACCAGTCAAACTAGATAAGGGCCGTCGAATTAATTGCTGATGGAGTCTCATTCTAGATTCTACTAGAAATAGCCAGGCCCCAAATTTCTGGTGAACAGCACTAACTCACTATGGGGCAGCAATGAGTTGGGTTACAAACTTAGAATGGTTCATTTAAGCTAAAATGACCAAACACCTTTGCCTGTCGACAATAGAGTTGGTGTGCAGCTGGCAATTTAGCTTTGAGTAAAGGTAATTGTTACAAATAAAAAGCTAAGCACTTTGTGCTTAGCTTTTTTGTTTATCTACCTAAAAGAGGAGGGCTTAAAGCCTGTTGTTTTTGTTGGAGGCTAAAAGCAAAAAGGCAGTGTTTAGGCCAACACCCTAAACACTGCAAAAGAAGGAATGGTCAGTTCCTTGTTGCTACAGGTCTTACTAAGACTCGGTTTCTACAGCTTGGCTAAGAGGTGGCTTCTTATTGCTGGTGTTTGCTTTAATAAGCAGTACACCCACCGCAAGAATAATGGCACCACAAAGGATGAACACTAAACGGTCAACAAGGCTGTTTGGAAGAACAACTAACAACATTACAAAGGCACCCGCTGCTGCGATTAATTTGCCTAACATGCTACGTTGTTTGTTATCTAACACTTCTTGTTCGGCAGATTCGTTAACTAATGGTGTGTGCAAGTTGTTGAAGAATTTATCTACGTCTTTTGAACGCTCTTCACTCAAACCTTTGTAGAACAGTTGAGACATTACAAAGAAGCCGCCAGTTAAAGTAATGTGACCGATTAGGGCAATTGCTACTTTAAGATCTTTCCATTCGCGGTTAGTAAGCTCTTGTTCTAAGCCAAACAAGTCTTGAATATGTTGAGGTCCGATTACAAAACCTACGATGTAAGACACACCAGCACCAACAAGTAGGGTGCCCCAGCCAGCCCAATCAGGCGTTTTCTTGATAAAGAAGCCTAGGAAAGCAGGAATCGTCATTGGGAAACCTAGCATTGCACCAGCAAACATCATCGCATCAAATAAACTCAAACCTTTTAATGAGTTAATGAATAGGGCGAAGAGAATAATAAGAATACCAAATACCGTAGAGGTGATTTTAGATACTGCTACTAGTTCTTTTTCTGAAGCATGTGGGCGTAATACTGGTTCATAGAAGTTTTTAACAAAGATACCAGAGTTACGGTTTAGGCCTGAGTCCATAGAGCTCATGGTGGCTGCAAACATTGCAGCAATAAGCAGACCTACCATACCGGCTGGCATGTATAGTTCAACAAAGGCTAGGTAAGCGGCATCAGCGGCTTTACTGCCCATTTCTGGGTGCATAGCGGCTAAGTCAACGCCTTGACCTGCTAAGAACCATGGTGGAATAAACCAAATCACAGGGCCTAAGGTCATTAAACAACAAGCTAGTAAAGCAGCTTTTTTAGCGTTCTTTGAATCTTTAGCCGCAAGGTAGCGGTAAGAGTTAAGCATGTTATTGGTAATGCTAAACTGCTTAACAAAGATGAAGAATGCCCAAATAGTTAAGATGCTTACGTAGTTAAGGTTGTCACCGATAACAAAGTCACGAGGGAACTCATCTAGAATATTACCAACACCACCAGAGTGAATAATGGCAACAATACAACAGGTTACGGTTACTGCCATAATCACAACCATTTGCATAAAGTCGGATGCGATAACAGCCCAAGAGCCACCGGTAACAGACATGATTAGAACGACAAGACCGGTTAATACAATGGTCCAAGTCATATCAAAACCAAAGATACCAGAAGCGATAATCGCTAAGCCGTTTAACCAGATACCCGCAGATACCACACTGTTAGGCATACCCGACCAAGTAAATACTTGCTCGTTATACTTACCAAAACGCATGCGAATTGCTTGGATAACCGTTACTACGCGCAGTTGGCGGAACTTAGGAGCGAAGTAGGCGTAGTTCATGAAGTAACCAAAGGCGTTGGCTACGAAGATAATGGCAACGGCAAGACCGTCGTTATAGGCTTTACCTGCTGCGCCGGTAAAAGTCCAAGCGCTAAATTGGGTCATAAAGGCGGTTGCACCTACCATCCACCAGAGCATTTTACCGCCCCCACGAAAGTAGTCGCTGGTATTATTGGTAAATGTTCTGAACATCCATCCAATGGCGATCAAAAAGCAAAAGTAAATGAGTACAATCAGGACGTTTAAATCCATTTCTGTTATTCCTCTTCCATAGTAGATGCGTTTACCTTAACAAGCACTATGGCATTATTGTATGACATATAGGTCTAACTGCGATTCCGATCTCACTTTTATATGTAATCCAGTTGAAAACGTTATCTGGATCCCATCAAATTACTCTCAAATGATAGTTCGAATATTAGGGGAGGGGATTTCGAATAAACGAAATGTAACAAAATACCAATTTGGTGGCTGCAATCCACCTCACAATTTGTAATACATTTATTGTTCGATAAATAGTCGAGTGTCGGTAATTGGCGACAGTTTTTGGCTGTTTTTAGCCTAGGGTGTATTGAAAAAAGTACAGTAATATCAAAACACTATCGTTATTCGGGTAGTGTAAATTTTTAAATCTGTTAACGTAGGCATACATTAGTCGGGCAGCATCGAAATTGCTGCACTAAATTAATATGAATGGATGAATTCATAGGATAGTAAAAAGGACACCTATGGCTAACGAATTTGCAATGATTGAAGGCGCTTCGCGCAGTTTACACTTACAAGTAGCAAGGGAGATTGCCAAAAGTATTTTGTCTGGCGCGCTTCCTCAAGACAGTATTATTCCATCGGAGATGGAATTGTGTGAACAATTCGGCGTAAGCAGAACTGCTTTGCGTGAAGCAATTAAGCACTTAAGCTCTAAAGGCTTGCTGGAATCTCGCCCCAAAATTGGTACACGAGTTAAAAGTCGTGAACATTGGAATATGTTAGATTCTCAACTGTTAAGTTGGATGTCTGGTGTGGGCGAAACAAGCGATACACTCACCGAGTTTTTAGCCTTGCGTCGTGCTATAGAGCCAGAAGCTGCTGCGTTAGCTGCTATTAATGCCAGTGCTGAACAGCGGATGAAATTGTCTGAGTATTATCAGCGTATGGTTGAAATAGCCAAGAGTGAAGACCAAAGTGAATGGGTAGAAACAGATCTGCAGTTTCACCGCACAGTATACTTAGCCACTGGCAACAGCTTTTATATTCCTTTTGCTAATGTATTGCAGGTAATGTTCATTGGATTTTTCCAGCATTCGTCAAAAGATGGTGGAACTTGTATGTCAGAGCATACTGCTATTTACCAAGCAATTATGGCTGGCGACCCAGAAAAGGCCCGCGAAGCAAACTTGGCATTGCTAAATAATAGCAACCACCGATTGCCAGAAGAAAATGTAGCTTAAGGTCAAATAATCTAAAAAAAGCCTCGCAGTGCGAGGCTTTTTTGTGCCTATCGATAAATTTCATGTATTACAAAAGAAAAGGTTTTTTATGTGGAGTTAGAGTTGAATACCTAATCAGCCATTTATTTTTCGCTTAATCCATCTTAGCTATTTCGCTATTTTTTAGTGCCTATATTTCGCAGTTTTTGCTGGCCATTTATTTACAACTTTCCATTTAAATTTGAGATTTTATATAAACTACTGAATAAGTTGGTTATTTATCCGATTGGGTAAGTTTGATTCACTTTGCGACGTGGGGTTTTGTAGTACTTTTACCGGTGTCTGTATTCAAGCCTTTTTGCTTAGGTAACTTACCTAAGGTTCCAGTGTGTAACTCTGTTAAAGCGGTCAACATCGGTAACTTGTCGTTATTCAAGGCGGCATAGAGCTGCACAAACGATAAGAGGTGAGAAGATGAATCAACTATTTAATTTGGACGGTAAAGTAGCGGTAATTACCGGTGGCACTTCTGGTATTGGTGCAGCAGCAGCCGAGCGTATGGCAAAAGCGGGTGCAACAGTAGTGATTGCCGGGCGAAAAAATGCTATTGAATTTGCGGAACGTATTGGCGGCATTTTTGTAAAAACCGATGTGTCTGATGAGAACTCCGTTCGCAACTTAATGGCTGTCGCCAATGATTTATGCGGGAAAATCGACATCGTTGTTAATTGCGCTGGGGTTAATCGCGGCTACAACACTTTGCTTGAGTCTGAAAAAGAAGACTTTGATTTCAATTTTAATGTGAACACCATGGGTGTGGTATACGGCATTAAACACGCCACACAGTACATGAGCCAGGGCGGCAGCATTGTAAATGTTGCCTCTGCCGCGGGTGTGCAAGGCGTGCCTTACTTAGCCCCTTATGTAAGTTCTAAGTGGGCGGTATTGGGGATTACTAAAACCGCAGCCTTGGAATTAGGTGAGCAAAATATTCGGGTGAATGCCATCTGCCCAACTTCGGTGGATACACCAATGGCGCGAGCCGAAGGTGGTGAACCTCAACTCCGCATGGAGCATAAAGCAGTGCCGTTGGGTCGTATCGCCGAGCCGGAAGAGGTTGCTGCCATTATTCACTTTTTGGCCGCTCCCGACTGTGCCTTTGTTAACGGGCAAACGATAGGGGTAGATGGTGGTTTTACCGCAGGTATGAGTATTAATGCCTATAACAACCTAGCTGCAGAGTAGCGCTGCGCTAAGGCTTAGCGCAGTGATTCGCCGCGCTGTTAAGTTACATAAACCGCTAAGCGTTTGGTGAACGATAATTTCTGCCTGTTATTGTTTTGACGCTTAGTTTGGCAAGTTGCCACCGGTAATACAGAGTATTACCGGTTTTTTGTTTACGCTGCGGTGTTGTTTGTGCCGCCGTTGTCGGTAAATGTGGCTTTAGCTGCCAGTATGCGAGTTACCGTGGTAATGCTGCATAAAGCAGCAAATATAAATGCCAACTTAGCGAAGTACTGTGGGAACAAACAAAATAGTACAAAGGTAGCGATAGTTTCTGTTCCTTCCGTTAAGCCACCTAAATAATACAAAGACTTATGCGGATACACTGTGTTATCAATGTTGCGCTTAGCGGCCATAATCGCAAAGGTTAAGAAGCTTGAACCGGTGCCCATAAAGGTCCAAATAAGTACATTGGCCGCAACGGCATTTTGCTCGGGAGCTGCTAGCGCAAAACCTAACACAATGCCGGAGTAAAAAATAAAGTCGCAAACAATGTCGAGGTAGCCGCCAAAATCACTGCAACCTTGTCGGCGCGCTAATGCGCCATCTAAACCATCAAAAGTCCGGTTGAGTAAAATAAGCGCCAAGGCAACATGGTATTGCTGAAATGCGAGAAAAGGGATGGCGCTTAAACCAATAAAAAAACCAATAAGGGTAATTTGATTGGCGCTTAAACCGGCATTATCGAGTTGTTTAGCGCTGTAATCTAATGGTGCTTTTATAATTTTTATGGCGTAACGGTCTAACATTGTTGTCCTATTTGCTGTTATTTATCTATCGCATGCTTAGCGAAAGTCTCGCGAGCGTACCGATAAATCGGCGAGTAACCACGAACAGTCTTCAAGCTTCCCTGCAATAATATGTATCACTTCATCGCAGCGTTCTAATCGTCCGTGTACTTTTAGAAGACGAGAAGAAATAAGAGCTTGGCGCTGCGCTTTAGCCGTTGCTGACCAGACTATCACATTGCTGTTGCCCGTTTCATCTTCTAAGGTGACGAAGGTGACATCGGCTGAAGATCCTGGCCGTTGCCGACCCACCACTAAACCTGCCACCTTAACTAACTGACCGTGTTTACAGTGATGCAATTGCGCTTGTGAGTAACAATTTTTTAGCGCCTGATGTTCACGCAGTAAATGCAGTGGATGTCGGCGCAAACTAACCCGCGTTGCGTGGTAGTCTTGGCGAATATCTTCTATTTCGCTAGGTGCCGTTAAGTTTACCGGTGCTTCTTTGGGCATAGCAAATAGTGGTAAGGGGGCCTCGGTACCGCTCATTTGCCAGCGGGTTTGGTGGCGATGCCCTGCTAAACAGGCAAAAGCGTCGGCAGTGGCTAAAGACTCTAAGCTGGTTTTGTCGAGTTGCTGGGTTAATTCACTGAGTTGGCTAAAACCTTGGCTCGGTCGATTTGCTAATAAGCGAGCAAACTTTTGTTTGTTTAGTCCTTTTACTTGTTTTAATCCTAATCTAATTGCGCCCTTAGGATCTTGGCTGTAGTCGAGGCTATGTTTCCAATCGCTTTGGTTAATGTCGATGGGCAGAATACTCACTCCGTGGCGTTGTATATCTTGAATTAATTGGCTAGGGCTATAAAAGCCCATGGGTTGGCTATTAAGTAGTGAACAGCAAAATGCCGCTGGCTCATGGCATTTTAGCCAAGATGAAATATAAACCAGTAAGGCGAAACTGGCTGAATGAGACTCGGGAAAACCGTATTCACCAAAACCTTGAATTTGCGAAAATAAACGCTCAGCAAATGCGACAGGGTAGCCGCGCTGTTGCATGCCGTTGATGAGTTTATCGCGAAAGTAGGCTAGCTTGCCGTTGCGCTTCCAAGTGGCCATAGCGCGACGCAGTTGGTCTGCTTCGCCGCCACTAAATCCTGCTGCTACCATGGCCAATTTAATCACTTGTTCTTGAAAAATCGGCACACCAAGGGTGCGCGCTAATACGGCTTCTACTTCTGGGCTAGGGTAATCTACCGGCTCTTCGCCATTACGTCGGCGCAAGTAAGGGTGCACCATATCGCCTTGAATTGGGCCGGGGCGAACAATTGCTACTTCTATCACTAGATCATAATAGTTGCGAGGTTTTAGCCGTGGCAACATGCTCATTTGTGCGCGAGATTCAACCTGGAAAATGCCCACACTGTCGCCTTTGCATAACATGTCGTAAGTGGCGCTATCATCTTGTGGAATATCGCTAAGGCTAATGGTGCGTTGTTCTCGTTGGCTTAAGCTGGCAAGGCAGCGGCGAATGGCGCTTAACATTCCCAAAGCCAGTACATCTACTTTCATTAAATGTAGCGCTTCTAAATCATCTTTATCCCACTGGATGATAGTGCGATCGGCCATGGCGGCATTTTCTATGGGGACTAAGTCACACAGCTTGTCTTGGGCAATAACAAAACCGCCCACATGTTGTGACAAGTGACGAGGAAAGCCGCGTAATTGTTCCACTAGTTCAGCAAAATTGCGTGCATTGGCTTCTGGCAATAGGCCAGCCTGAACAATTTTTGGGCTGGTTGAGTTACTGCCATCACGCCAATCAATATTGTGGTTAAGGCCATGTAGTATATGCGCAGGAATAGCTAAGGCTTTGCCTATTTCGTTAATTGCACTGCGGGTGCGGTAGGTGACAATACTGGCAGCTAAAGCAGCGCGGTCACGGCCATATTTTTGATAGATGTATTGAATGACTTCTTCGCGGCGCTGGTGTTCAAAATCGACATCGATATCTGGTGGCTCATTACGTTCTTTAGAAATAAAGCGCTCAAACAGTAAGCCCACTTGGCTGGGGTTAACTTCGGTAATATGCAAGCAATAACACACTACTGAGTTGGCGGCAGAGCCTCGCCCTTGGCAGAGAATGTTTTGCTGCCGTGCGTAGGCCACAATATCGTAAATAGTGAGAAAGTAGTGTTCGTAATTGAGCTCGCTAATTAAGCTTAACTCATGTTCGATTTGCGCTCGTAGTTCAGCAGAAAGCTGCTCACCAAAACGCTGTTGTATGCCTGTTTCAACAAGTTCTCGCAGATATTGCTGGGCGCTGTAACCCGCCGGTACATTGTCTTTAGGATATTGGTAGCGGATCTCATTAAGACTAAAACAACATTGCGCAGCAAGTTGAGTGCTAAGGGCTAATTCGTCACTAGAGTAGCGCTGTTGTAAATGAGGCCACTGTAATAGGCGACGTTCGGCATTACTGCTTAATAAAAAACCGGCTTGCTGCACTGTGCTGTGTTGGCGAATGGCATCAAGGATGTCGGCTAAGCGCTTTCTATTAGCCAAGTGCATGCGTGGGTTAATGGATGCAAGGCAGGGTATTGCGTGTTGCTTGGCTAATTGCCGATAGCTATTTAGCACTTTAGTGGGTTGAGATAAGTCGTTATGTAACAGTAAATAGAGGTTTTGAGATAATTGCTGCTGCAGCTGTTTAAGGTGTATTGCTTGTAGCGCAGGAGTGGCTTTAACCAAGAGTAAGCATTGGTTAAGTCGTTGATCAAATTGTTGTAGTGTGACTTGATAACTGCCTTTTTTACTGTGCTTTCTTGCTTGAGTAATAAAGCGACAAAGTTGCTGATAACCTTTAATATTTTTAGCCAGAACCACCAATTGGCATTGTTCATCGGTGGTGAACTGGCTACCTACAATAAGCTTAATGGCTAATGGTTCGGCGGCTTGGTGAGCTCGAACAACTCCACTTAATGAGCATTCATCAGTAATGGCAATGGCTTGATAGCCGTAACGTTGAGCTTGCTCTACCATTTCTTCTGGGTGTGAAGCGCCGTATAAAAAACTAAAGTTACTCTGGGCATTAAGCTCGGCGAAAAGTGAGTGATTCATTAGGCAAACCAGCCGTGCAGGTACCACTGTTGTTTTTCTTGGCATACCCAAGCCAGGCCTTGATTGGGACTTTGCGCCATGTAGTAATCTCGGTTAATGCTTTGTTCATCCCACCACCCGCTAGCGATGCGTTCGGGCTCAGAGAATAGGGTGTAATGTTCAATATTGATGGGTTTTAGCTGCGGCAGTAACCAGCAGGGGCGAGCAAACTGTTTGGGGTAATTAAGCGTCTCATGCTGAGACAAAGGCTGATATTGGCTGGCGAATTCGGGGCGAAAATCTGCTTGGCAGCTTAAGCGGCTAATTGCTTGCTCGCCCAAACGCACACTTAATTGGTCAAACAGCAAGCGATCACCAATGGGTTGCTGTTGTTCAAACAAACCGGTGATTTGGTGACCAAGGGGATAAAGGGCTTGGCAATCTAGGCTAAATTCAATCACCGCAGCTGCTAGGCGAGTAGATTCCAACTTTAAACGAAATAGTGCTAGCCAATCTTGGCTGGTTTGTAATAAACGAGCACTTTTTAAGATGATCTGTTCGCTGGGTTTATCTCTAAAATTTAAGTGCAGGACCAATATATTGCTGCAAAGCTGGTGTTGTCTTAACCACTGCTGAAAATGTTGGCAAGCTTGTTTTAGTGAAAACATTAGACCTTGAATTGTGTGGGTTTCGGCTAACAAAGGAAAACGTTGTTGGTAATGAGCTTGTGCTGTGATGAAGCGCAGTGGAGTCGTTAATCGCCCATAGGCTTGATCGAGTAACGCTAGGCTATCTTCGCCTAAACGTTTACGCAGCTCTGGCCGAGGTAAACCATTAAGCTGTTTAATGGTATATAAGCCCATCGCTTGTAAAGCCGTGATTTGGTGATAGGGTAAGTCGCTAAAGTTCAGTGGTAAATCTGCTAGCTGAGTAATTCCTGATCCTGCTTGCTTGATATCTTGCGAACGTGCTAACCAGCGGGCAGCTATCGCGCTATGGGCATGGGCAATCCGAAAGCTAAGCTGTTGCTGCTGGTAGTGTTGTACCAACTTAGACACATGCTGCTCTGGTTTAGGGTAAATGGTATGCATACCGGCACCACTTATATATAAGCCATTATCGGGATGAGTGGCGACTTGAGCGCAATAGTGCAAAGCCTGTTGAGCTAAATCCATAAAGTAAGCATCGCAAGATAAATCGCTTTGTTGGTATAAGCAGAGCTGAGGTGCCAGCTGATAAGCCGTATTGAGTGAGCAGCCTAAATACACCCCCAAATTATGTGCAACTTGGTTTAACTGAATAATTTGCTTGTTGTGGTGTATTGCCAAGGCTTGTTGGCTAGGGTGCTCGCGTTGTAGTAGGTCCAACGCGAGCTGGGGAAAATCAAGGTAAATCCAATACATGTTGCACTTGCATAAAAGGCATCGGCACTAATTAAGTCGTGGAATGTGTTGCTCATAGAGCGGGGCGCCGCCACGACGTTTTAGCAGATGGTAGTTAATGTGTTCTGGTGACTTGCTAGGGTGCAAGGCCATTCTTACGCTGGCGCTAGAGCTTTGCTGTTGTTGCTGTAGCGGTCTAAATAAATAACTTAAGCAATCTCCTTGTTCTGCTGCTAGCTGCAAGCGGCGGCTGGCTTTTAAATCTAAGCCGTCTAACCAGCCTAATACTGCGCTACAAGAGCCACTTTTTAATGCTTGCTCAATGGTCCACAGGGCATCACTACACTGCTCAGATCGAATAACAATGACTTTACTAATATCTACGCCATGCTGCTGTAGTGCAGGGGCATTAGGCATAAATGGTGGTGCAACCCAAATAATCCAGCGTGATTGTTGACTAAGCTTAGCTAGAGCAGGAAGCAATAATTGTAACTCGCCAATGCCATGTTTTTCGTACAGCACCTCGGTGATGCCACCTTGTGGCCAACCATGGTTAGGTAGTTGTTGGTCGAGTTGTGCAAAGCCACTTGAATGAACGTCAAGATGACTGTGTTGCCATTGGCTGCCTTGCCATACCTTGTTGCTTTGTAGCAGTTGTTCAATTTGTTGTGCCATTGTTCGCTCCATGCTCTAAGTCAATGTCGAAGTTTAACTGTGTTTTTATACAGTGTATGAATATACAGTATTCTTTGTTTGGAGATTTTGCAAATGTTTTTTTTGCTTTATATGTATGACAATTAAACTGATGTGCTAGTAATTTTTCGTAAATACTTGCAAAATAACATTGAAGGCTGAAAAGGTTTTCATAGGAAGCGTGCTAATAAATAGGGATTAAAATGATAACTCTTGGTGAATACATAATAGAAAAACAACACCAGTTTCCCGATGCCACAGGGGAGCTTACTCAGCTATTAGGGGCTATTCGTTTAGCCGCTAAAGTAGTTAACCGTGAGATCAACAAAGCAGGGTTAGTTGATATTATCGGCGCTACTGGCGTAGAAAATGTGCAAGGAGAAGTGCAACAAAAATTAGATTTATATGCGAACGAGAAATTTAAAGCTGCGCTTGAAGCGCGTGGTGAGGTATGTGGCGTAGCCTCCGAAGAAGAAGATGAGTTTGTTAGTTTTGACAGTGCTCGTTCTATCGACAGTAAATACGTTGTGCTAATGGATCCTTTAGATGGTTCCTCAAATATTGACGTAAATGTGTCGGTTGGGACCATTTTCTCAATTTATAAGCGTATCAGCCCTTGTGGTGCGCCAGCAGTATTAGAGGACTTTTTGCAACCGGGTCATCGCCAAGTTGCTGCAGGATATGTGGTATATGGTTCATCGACGATGCTGGTATATACCACTGGTCATGGGGTACATGGTTTTACCTGTGATCCATCGTTAGGGGTGTTTTACCTTTCTCATGAGAATATGACCATTCCTGATGACGGGGTAATTTACTCAATCAATGAAGGTAATTACCTTAAGTTTCCAACTGGGGTTAAGAAGTACTTAAAGTACTGCCAAGAAATTGAACCAGAAACCAATCGACCTTATACCTCGCGTTACATTGGATCTTTGGTGTCTGATTTTCACCGCAACTTGCTAAAAGGCGGAATTTACATCTACCCCTCAACGGCTTCTGCACCTAAAGGGAAGTTACGTTTATTGTATGAATGTAATCCGATGGCCTTTTTGATTGAGCAGGCAGGGGGCAAGGCCAGTGATGGCTTTACTCGTATTATGGATATTGAACCAGAAGAGCTGCATCAGCGGGTTCCCTTTTTTTGTGGCAGTAAACATATGGTTGAAACCGTTGAAGAGATGATGCGAGAGTATTCATCTGAAGAACAGTAAAACTAGCTCTTAATATTGTTTGCCCTGGTGAGCCAATCATCAGGGCAAACAAAGATGCGCTTTTCCTGCTGCTTAGCTTGCTCTGGTAAGTAGAGTTGTACAGGGCCTCGTGAAACATCTATTACACTACCAGCTTTGCTTAGTGAATAAGCGTTAGGGCTAAGCCATTGCTGCTTAGCTAATACACACCACCCTTGAGCTTGCATTGCCTGCCATTGAGTTAGGCTATACCAATGCAAATTTTGTGGAGTGGGGGGGCTATCATTGCCCAATTTAAACAAATACCCGGGTAACACAATGCGCTGTTTAAAAGAGTAGTTAGCATATTTTTGGGCTAATGCTTGGATCTGTGGGTGTTTACCTAAAGGGATTTGCTTGAGCAGTAATTTACTGAGCTTATTGCTTAGTCTGTCTTGTTGATTGGGCCCCAAGTAATCAGAAGCGCAAGGTGAAGCATTGCGTGCTAGGTAAAACTTCACCGCTAGCTCCCAGTGCTCTATTTGTTGCTGCTGATGGTTTACCAGCAAAAAATCGATAGCGCCTTGGGTTCGCCCATGTTGTTGCACAGCGACATTATCGGCGAGTAGCTGCCATTCTGGGTGTGCTTCAATTAAGCTCCGCCACAATTGCTCAAAATATAAACCTAAGCGAGAGTTAGCCTGTGGCTCAGCTATATGGGGTAAATGCTCCTTAAGCGTCCATTGCCACTGTTGTTGCCAGGTAGAGTCAACCATAAAAGGCAGGGCATGAGGCAGCAAAGCAGGCGCGTTTAAACACCAGTGCAGATCATTTTCCCATGCTTTTTTATTCACAAATGTTGCCCTTTTGTTATTAATTTACACTTGTTTAAATATTTTGCTTTTTATTTCGACTGTTTTACCGGTTTTTGTAGTTTTATTACCAAATGTTAGCTATTATTTAGTGGTCTAACCAGTTGAGGTGTTCGAAATGAGTAAGCAATTTTCTACCAGCATTATCATCGTTCGTCGTATCGCACTATTTTTAGTGGGTTTGGTTTCTTTCCCTTTTGTTGCCCTTGCCGGCCTAAGAGCGCCTTTCTATAGCGCATTACACCGCCAGTGGATTAAGCGCAATGACCGTCCAAGTTGGATGCAGCAAGCTGACAAAATTAACCAGTTTGTTTTGTTCTAATCTATAAGGCTTGTTTAAAGCTGGGTCTGCTACTTACAATGTGCCAAACCATTGTGAGTTAATGTAATGAAAAATACCCGATTAGAAAACATATTAAACCAGCACTTAGAAAGCTTTAAGTTTAAAGACTACTGTCCCAATGGCTTACAAGTAGAAGGTCGTGCAGAGGTTAAGCGAGTTGTTACTGGTGTTACAGCTTGCCAAGCTTTAATTGACCAAGCCATTGAGCATAAAGCCGACGCTATCTTGGTTCATCACGGCTTCTTTTGGAAGAACGAAGCTGCAGTGGTTACCGGTATGAAGCGTCGTCGCTTGCAAGCCTTGTTAAACCACGATATTAACCTTTATGGCTACCACTTACCCTTAGATGTACATCCTGAGCTTGGCAATAATGCACAGCTTGCTAAGCGCCTTGGCATTACTTTAAAGCGCGGCCTGGAAGCGTGGGATCCGCGTAGCGTAGCCATGGTAGGTAAGTTAGAAGAGCCTCTTTCCGGTGAAGAGTTTGCCAAACGTATCGAGCAGGTGCTGCAGCGTAAACCTTTGCACATTGCTAATGGCCATAGCATTCAAAAAGTAGGTATCTGCACTGGTGGTGGTCAATCCTATCTTGGTTTGGCTGCTGAGCAGGGCTTAGATGCATTTATTAGTGGCGAAATCTCTGAAAACACCGTACATACTGCGCGTGAGATGGGCATTGATTACTTTGCCGCTGGCCACCACGCTACCGAACGTTATGGCGCGCAGGCTCTAGGGGAGTGGTTGGCAGAAACTCACGACCTAGATGTTACCTTTATTGATGTAGATAATCCGGTATAAGCCTAAAAAGATATTGCGAATGATAATGGTTCGCAATATAATTGCTTTATTGTGATTGATGAGGTGAAGCAATGTTTGTATGTTTATGCCACGGCATTACTGATAAGCAAATTAAAGAAGCAGTACAACAGGGCTGTGAAAACTTAGCTGATGTACGCAAAAAGAATGGCGTTGCTTCTGAGTGTGGAAAATGTGCCAGAATGGCAAAAACCATCATTGATAAAGAATTATCTATTACACCTAAGTACTACGAAGTAGCCTAGTAAGCATTTGCTTAGGCTACTTAATCCGCTTCATCGCGGTGAATTAACAAATCAAATCCTTTATCCCGCCAATATTGAATAAGCTCAGGCTGCACGCCTAATATCGCTAATGACACCTGTTTCTCTAAGCAGCGCTGTTTTATGGTTTGCCAATATCCACGATTGTCATTATTTACGTTGAGCAAAATCCACATATCCAAAGAAATCACTAGCACATCAATTAAGTCCAACACTGTGGAATTGTTTATTAGTTGAGCCACTAAATTGGGTTGCCAAGCTAGTTGCACGTTTTGTTGTTTAATACGCACTAAGCTGGTTAGATTTTCCATGGGCAGTTCAGGGCTAAACACCAACATCATTTCTGAGTAATGATCGGCTATTTGCGTTAGCGTCAAATTACGGTGATTCAGCTCTTGCTTAAAGTGGTGCCAATATACTGCATTAACAGGGGCATTAAATTGCTCGTCTTGTTCAATGCTTGTTGGCCAATCCCAGTAGCCAACTAAGCTGTTGTCTGTCGTTGCATGAATCAGATACTGGCTATGTTTAGTGGCATGACTAAGTTGATTTAACTTGTGGCGATATAAGCGGAAAAATTGACGGCTCAAGTAGCCTATTTGGGTTTTGAATTGCCCAACCGTGATCGACGTATATAGGTTTAAACCATAATGCTTTGCCAGCAAAATTATGCTGTTTTTCAGCTTAGATTGCTCTTGAAAAACCAGTATTAAGCCAGGGCGGTGCAAAATAGCCGCAAGACGCTCTATGGTATCAATGATATGTGGATCATCATCGTAGACTGCCAGCATCACTAAGTTAGCCTGTTGGAGTTGCTGAGCAATACCTTGCTGCTGCGGCTGCCAATACTCACAAAAGCTAAAACCTAATTCCTGCACTTGTTGCCGCAATGGTTCGGTAGGTCGAGGGTTATATAAGTAAACGAACTTATTGTTAGCCCATTGTTTGTATTGTCGGTTAATGCTGTCGCCCCAATGAGCAAACTGTTCATCTAACTCCTGCTGGCTATAGCAGTAGATAAAATCGGGTAAGTCAAATGACATTGCGGGCATTTCACCGATCAAAAATACCGAGATCTGCGATTGCTCTTCAAGTAAATCAGCAAGTAAAGCTAGCTGCTCACTATTCAATTTGGCACAGTTTAAAACAATCGCGTCAAATTCATTGGATTGCTGAAGCTGCAGCTGTAATTCATCAACTTGTTGGACAGAAATGTGTTCAATGGGGGAGGTGTTACAAATTGGCGTTTGTTGAAACCACAATACTCGAAGTAATTTTGAAGAGACAGGGGCTGAGCTTGGCGCTAATAGAAGCGCCAATTCTTCGTCATTTAAAGCAAATGACCCTGCCGTCATTACTAGTAAGTCACCTTAACATTTGCCGCTACTTGCTTGGCGTTATCTACGGCTTGCTCAATGCTGTCGCTACGGTTTAAGGCTACCCCTAAACGGCGCTGACCATTAATGTCTGGTTTAGAGAACAAACGCAGCTGGCTATCGCTAGTATCTAAAGCCTCGGCTAAGCCACTAAAACGAATGTCTTGAGATTTGCCATCGCCCATGATCACTGCTGAAGCGCTAGCACCAAATTGATGGATTTGTTTGATAGGCAAACCAAGAATGGCTTTAGCATGTAAAGCGAATTCAGATAAGTCTTGAGAAATTAGGGTTACCATGCCGGTATCATGCGGGCGTGGCGACACTTCGCTAAAGAACACCTCGTCGCCTTTAATAAATAGCTCAACGCCGAACAAACCGTAACCACCTAGCTCGCTAACAATCTTACGAGCGACCTCTTGTGACTTCGCTAATGCAAGCTCTGACATCGCTTGTGGCTGCCATGATTCGCGGTAATCGCCATCTTGTTGGCGGTGACCAATTGGCGCACAAAAATGAATACCGTCTACGGCACTTACAGTAAGCAAGGTGATCTCGTAATCAAAATCCACAAAGCCTTCTACAATAATGCGACCCGCACCAGCCCGGCCACCTTCTTGCGAGTAATCCCACGCAGCGGTAACTTGGTTGCTATTACGTAAGGTTGATTGTCCTTTACCAGAAGAACTCATCACTGGTTTGAGTACACATGGTAAACCTACGTTTGCCACGGCTTGTTGGCACTCTTCTAAGCTATCGGCAAATTGATAAGCAGAAGTAGGTAAACCTAGTGTTTCGGCGGCTAAGCGACGAATGCCTTCGCGATTCATGGTGAGTTGAGTAGCGCGCGCAGTTGGCGTTACCGCATAACCTTGTTGCTCTAATTCAACCAAAGCGTCGGTGGCAATGGCTTCTATCTCGGGAACAATATGCTGTGGTTGTTCTTTAAGAATTAGGGCTTTTAGCGCCTCTCCATCTAGCATATCTATAACATAACTGCGATGCGCAACGTGCATCGCTGGAGCGTTGGGGTAACGGTCTACCGCAATAATTTCAACGCCATAACGTTGTAATTCAATGGCAACCTCTTTGCCAAGTTCGCCTGCTCCGAGCAATAACACTTTAGTTCCAGAAACGCTTAGCGCAGTTCCTAACATTTAAATACTCCTAAGTTGAAGGATAGTAATGATGGACCATTGGTTTTTGAGAATGTTCCGCGAAATTTTGTAATTCTTGCTTAAAGCTGAATCGATTGTCTTTATGTTCCCATAATTCGAAGCGTTCAACATTGTTTAAGCTCAGGTGATTAAGGGTTAATTGAGATAATAAAGTGAGAAGCGGCGAGAGAGAAGGATTAAACGCTACGTTTTCTAGATAACAGCTCCAAGCGATTACTTTGTCGCCTTGATAAGCAAACATGGCGCTTTGTACTTGGGTATAAGGGGCATAACTGGCTTTAGCAAAATCGGGAGCTTGGCTGGCCTTATCAAGCTTAAGTTTAGCCAGTGGAGCTTGCACGCCTAGATCGTTTGGTCCAAAAGATTGAGGAAGCAATTGAGGGAAGTCATAGCTTTGTTGATTAAAGCGCACCTTTAACTGCGCAGCGTTAGCTAGCTCGTTAATAAACTGACGACAATAACCACATGGTGCTGCATTAATCACTAAATCGGTGAGTTCGTCTGCTTGGTGGCTAAGTGCGTTAAATATAGCACTTTGTTCCGCATGCAAACTGCCGGTTAGTGGCCCATATTCCAACTCATAGTTAGCGCCTAAAAATAGCTGTTGTTGCTTATCAACCGCAATAGCCCCTACATGGAAATTAGACTTGGGAGCAAATGAAAAACTGGCTGCTAAAGGTAGCATGCGTTCTGCAAGCTCAATAACGTTACAGCTTAGGATGTTGCATAGTGTTTTGGTTTGTTGGCTATTGAGCATATTTGGCAGTTGCTTGCTGGCCAATACGGTTTGGAGGGCGTTAGTTAGCGATAGGTCTGCGTGGGTATTTTCTGACATTTCATCGTTCCCTTTAATTTGTCGAACCTAGCAACAAATGTTGATTACTTTGCTAAGACTTCGATTATAATCCGCCTAATTCGTGTTTAGTTAAAATATATCTTTGTTTTAGCTGTTTCTGTGTAGCGCGTAATTTATTGTAACTAAAGGTGTTGATAAGTGTTTTCAAAGCTTGATTCTGTTCTTCGGTTGGTTCGTCAGTGGCAGTTAAGCTCGCCACATGAGCAAGTTTTATACACGCCACAATGGAGTGGGGCGGAATGTGTGATAAGAGTAGATAATTTGTCTGCTCATAGCATGAGCTTAGGGCAAATTGATTTGTTCGACGGCCAATTACCTGACAATGCCAAGTTTTATGGTGAGGGTTTTCAAATGTTAGCGCAGAACTCCGGTACTGCGAATAACATCACTGCGATTGGTCGCTGCCCCGATGCAGGAGAGTATCGGCTTAGTGAAGATGCTGATCACTTTACTGCATATAATCAGCTACTTATTGAAAGTGACGGATATTACACCTTACTGGGGTTTAGTTCATGCCACCGCTTTAGTGGTTATTTTAAGGTATACCCTAGTGGCCGTTTAGTCATTGGTATTGATAGCGATACCCTTGCTATCCCTGCCCACCATTACATCAATAGTGAAAGCTTATTTGTGGCTAGCGGAGAGAGCCGCGAAGCCGTATTAGAACAATTTGCCGATGCAATACAGCAGCATCATCCTCGGCTTAGCTGGCCGAGTAAGCCGAACGGTTGGTGCTCGTGGTATCACTATTATGCTGATGTATCCGCAGAGGATATTGAGGAAAATCTTCAACAGCTTATTAGCCCACATGATCACTTAGATTACTTGTTGATTGATGATGGCTACCAAGAGTTTATGGGGGATTGGCTGTATCCGTCTGATCGTTTTAGTGGTGGCGTAGAAGGCTTATGCAAACGAATTAGAGAGCAAGGGAAAGAGCCCGCCATTTGGGTAGCACCTTTTATTGCGCAAGCTGAGTCTCGGTTGTATAAGCAACATCCTGAGTGGTTTGTGAAAGATCAAGACGGTCAGCCTTTGGCAGCAGAAGAAGTAACTTATGGCGGGTGGCGCTGTACGCCTTGGTACGTATTAGATACTACCCAAGTGCAAGTAAACCAGTATCTGCACCAGGTGTTTAGCCATATGTACCACCACTGGGGAGTGAAGTACTTTAAATTAGACGCTATTTATTGGGGAACATTGGCTAAAGGTTATCGTGCTGATCCCAATAAAACTCGGATTGAAGCTTACCGAATGGGTATGGAAACCATCAATAAAGCCTGTGATGGGCAGGCCTATATTCTTGGCTGTAATGCCCCAATGTGGCCGTCATTAGGTCTTGTGCACGGGATGCGTATTGCCGATGATGTTGAGCGAAATATTGGGCGATTTAAGCAAATCGCTAAAGAGACTTTCTTTCGCAATTGGCAAGATATGCGCTTATGGCATAACGATCCTGATTGTGTGACCTTAAATAATATTTCTACCCAACATACCGATGACGACGCTTACAACTGGCACCGAGTGAGCTTATTGGCGAGTAGCGGTTTAGTGTTCTCTGGCGATCGCCTAACAGAGCTAGACGATGCGCAGGCTAGCGTATTAAATGTGCTAGAGAAAAACCAAGCAGACGCAGCCCGTTTTGCTGACTTTAGCTTGCAGCATGCTAAGCAATATCAAAACCAGCAGTTAGTTCGTCAATATTGGTTTAACTGGGACGAGCACAATAGTTTGAATATAGAGCTAAGTTTAGATCAGCAGTGGCAGGTTTTATGGGCAGACAAACGCTTTGTTAGTAAACAAACTGATAAGGGTTTAACCATTTGCTTAGCACCAAACAGCGCGGTGGTATTCGAAAATAAAGGGTAAATGAAGTGGTGGGTTTAGTATTTAAATTCTAAGCCCACTGAAAAATTACTGTCGCCATAGCCAGGGATATCGTGGCTAGAAATAATAGTTCGCATCGACATTTGTTCGTTTAGTGGTGCCACAAATCCTAAGCCAACTGCAATATCAGTTTTATCAACCAAGTAGGACATTTGGCGTTGACCAAGGTTATGGTAGACAGAGTCTTCATGTAACTGGTTGTACACCGAGTATTTTGGATCGTAGATGTGGCTAAACAACTCCAGTCTAAAGCTGTTAAATGGTGTTTGCACCACCGGTACAGCTACCATGTCGTAAAGCTCAGAATCGGAAAAGTAACTATTAGTTAGGGTGGGCGAGAAGTCGGTATCTTGATAGGTTTTTTCGAAGATTTCGCCTAACACGGCGAATTGCTCGGCACTAAGTCGCAGCAGCGAAGAAGGGCGGAGGTTTTGCAACTCATAGGTGGCGTAACACTTTGGCGAAAAACACAACGTCGCAGCAACAGCAAGACTTGCTGTAGTAGCTATCGACCATTTGATGTGTTGACGCATTTTCATTTGTATTACTTTACCTTCCCTGAACAGTGTTGATTATAACTTAGGCAGCCAAATAAAATAGTCTTTTGCTCACGTTTTAAAGGTTTTCTATGTAGTTATATAGACTTTTTAGTATATTTATTTTATTAGTATCATTTTGATACTCACTCATCAGCATTTCTAACTCTGGAAACACCAGCGCAACTTGCTCGGTAATTGAGGCTTGTCGATGCGCTTGCCATTGCTGCAATTCGCTTTCATTTAAACACTCGGGGTAATTGCGCGCCTTGTAACGCAGGATTAATTGGTTAAGCCTTGGATCAGCAAATTGAAACTGCTGTTTGCTAATCAAGTTAGGATCGCTAGAGCGTAAAACTTGCATAAGGTTTTTATCGGCGTTGCCAATAAATCCGTTGTATAAGGCAGTATCGGGGTTACTGTCTTGGTCAAACTCACGTTCTATGGCAAATACTTGCGACAGCTTCTGTTCAACCTCAGCTTTGTTTTTTGCTAATAAATCTAAACTTTGACGACATTGTGCTCGGTTTAAGCCTAATTCTTCCGCTCGTTCCGGCGTTAAGGTGCTAGCTGGGGCGAGTACTGGGCATTTATTGGTGTGAATAAGTTTTACCGGAATCGGCAGTTCATCGGCAGTCAACTCACTACGTGCGGTATACAGCCGTTGGTGGATTTCCTCTGCACTTAGTGACAGTAAAACGCTGGCGTCTTTGTTTAAGTCGACCACTATCATGGCGTTTTTGTTGATTGGATGCCAAGCAATAGGCAACACCCAAGAGGCACAGCCTTGTGCTGCGCCAAACATTCCCGATATGTGCACCAAAGGTTTGTTGTTGAGTAGATCAAATTGTTGAGCGACGGACTTTTTGTTTCGAAGATTAAGCAAATAATTGAATAGCTTAGGCTGCTTATCTTTAATCAACTTAGCCATGGCGATGGTGGCGTATACATCTGATACCGCATCGTGGGCATTAGCATGGCTTAAACCGTTGGCGGCGGTGAGCAATTCAAGCCTAAAGCTGACTAAGCCATCGTCATTAGTTGGCCATTCAATACCTTCTGGTCTAAGCGCATAACACGCGCGAACCATGTCGATTAAATCCCAACGAGAATTACCATTCTTCCATTCACGTTCATAAGGGTCGAGAAAGTTACGGTATAGGGTATAGCGGGTAACTTCATCATCAAAACGTATGCTGTTATAGCCAACACCACAGGTACCGGGTTGACTAAACTCATTATTGATTCGTTCTATGAAGTCACTTTCAATCAGGCCTTTTTTCATGGCTAATTGCGGAGTAATACCTGTAACCAAACAAGCTTGAGGGTGAGGTACGTAATCATTAGGCGGCTGACAAAACAACTCAATGGGCTTTCCTATTGGGTTTAAGTCCCAATCGGTACGTATTGCAGCAAACTGACAAGGGCGGTCTCGCCCAGGGTGTACGCCAAAAGTTTCGTAGTCGTGAAATAAAAAAGTGTTGTCACTCATCGCAATAGTTAGTCTTTTATAGCTTGTTCGTTATCCCGTATAACCATACCACATAATGCGTGAACTTCTTGGTAGTTGAAGGCTTAACTGTTTAGTTTACAGCCAGTTGTTATTACCAGAGTAAGTTGCTAGTTTAATTTTGAAGCAGCGAATAAATTAGCAGCGCTTCTCTATAGATACATATTTTCAGTGTTCGAAAACTTTTCTACTACACTGAGCGTAATGCTTGAGGTAACCACGACTATAAGGACATACAATGAAAACTTTTACTTTACTGGCTGGCTTGGCGCTTTCTTTTAATATTCATGCGGCAATGGTAAGCCAAACTGTTACTCATACAATTGGTGACAAAAGCTTTGAGTCCACCTTGGTCTTTGATGATACCAAGCAAGGACTACCAGCAGTATTAATGGTCCCTAACTGGATGGGCCCTACCGAAGGTTCATTAACTAAAGCGAAAAAAATTGCCGAGATGGGTTATGCGGTAATGATGGCTGATGTGTATGGAAGCGATGTTAGGCCAACCAATGGCGAGGAAGCAAAGGTAGCTGCCACTGCTCTACGTAGTGATCGTCAATTGCTGCGTGAGAGAACCAAAGCTGCTTTAGAAGCAATGAAAAGTAGCCTGCCTAAATCGGCAGATGCTTCAAAGGTAGCGGCCATTGGATTTTGTTTTGGCGGTGGTGCAGTGTTAGAACTGGCGCGAGCTGGTGAAGAGCTTGGTGGAGTAGTGTCATTTCATGGCAATTTAGATACTCCAAATACTGAGGATGCTAAAAATATCCAAGCACCCATTTTAGTATTGCATGGCGCCGTTGACCCCTTTGTTCCAGCCGAGCAAGTAAGTAATTTTGAAAAAGAAATGAACGCCGCAAATGTTGATTGGCAACTGGTTGCTTACGGCGGTGCGGTACATTCGTTTACTAATCCAGCAGCAAAAAGAGCCGGACAAGCAGAGTACCACCCTAAAGTGGCGGCCCGTTCTTTTGTAGCAATGGATAGCTTTTTTAGCGAGACATTTAATTAACACTCGCTATTTGAGTAAGGCAAATCTGCTTTCTTAAACAAAGTAACTAGCATTAATCTAAATACGTCTTCACATTAGTGGAGACGTTTTTGTTTAGAGAATATTTGTTATTGGGTTGAATCTAATCGAATTTTGGCTTTTACAGTGAAGTTCTGTATTTAGTTTGCATTGAGCATTATAGTTAATTTATTCAGTTAAACAGCCTCGTGCTAATGGGCTTATCAAGGATGGATTATGTCGGTTGAGCAGTTATTGTGGGTACTATTTGCCTTGTTAGGCTTAATTTTGCTGCTGTTAAATCGACTCCGCAAAACCAATCTCGAGAGCGTGAGTTTACTGCTCAGTTCTAGGAAAAGCATTCTTGTCATATTAGCCATCTGTAGCGCTGCGGTTGCCGTTGTTGCAGCAATCACTAGTATTGGATTAAAACAACTTAAGCATCATCAGTTCAATCAATTAGAAGAAGTTATTGGCTCAGTGCTTGATACTGCAGATGCCGGGCTTGATGAGTGGAAGCAAGGCTGGCAATCAAAAGTTGATGCTATTGCCTTAGACCCAGCATTCCAGCATTTTTCTTATGTACTTATTGAATCTGAACATAGCAAAGAAGGGCTTCTTGCTAACCCTGCTTTAGAGAGTTTGCGTCAATCGGTAGATAACTATCGAACTGTGTTTGATGACCTAGGCTTTTTTATCATCTCACGCGATCGCATTAATATTGCCTCTATGCGCGACGAAAACCTGGGCGAAATCAATGTAATTACACGTCACTATCCACATTTACTTAACCGGGTATTTGAAGGCGAAACAGTGGTTATTCCGCCGATTCGTCCAGAAATTGTCTTAGATGGCATGCTGCAAAACAGCGTTAAAAGTGCCCATTCAACCATGTTTATTGCAGCTCCAATTAAAAATGGGGATGGACTAGTTGTTGCCATTCTTACTTTGCGTATGGATCCAGAGCGCGAATTTGCTCAATTACTCAAGGGAGCTCGAATTGGTAAGACGGGTGAAACCTACCTTGTTAGCCGCTCGGGTTACATGATCTCACCGAGTAAATTTGAAGATGATTTAGTTCGTTTGGGCTTGCTAGAGCCCGACCAATCATCGGTGTTGAATATTCGATTGCAAGTCCCTAGTTACACCCGTGAACGACCCGATTGGACAGAAAGCGGCTACGCGATTATTGCCAAATCTAGCGGCTCAAACTTTAAAGGATATCTAGATTATCGAGGTGTATCGGTAGTAGGAGCGTGGCACTGGGATAAGGATCTGGAAGTTGGTTTGGTGTCAGAGATCGATCATGAAGAAGTGATGCAAGGTTATTTGCAGTTTCGTGATGTGGTGTTGTTAGTTTTGGGTTCAGCGCTAGCTTTCTGCATTATTTTGTTTGTGTTGGTATTTGCCTTAGTGCGCAAAATTAACTTGCGACTTAGTGAATCTAAGCAAGAGTTAGAGCGGCAAGTTGAGCAACGCACCTATGAACTGCAAGAGCGTGAAAAAACCCTTTGGGATCTTTATGAGTTTGCCCCAATTGCTTACGCCTCGGTGGATAAAGAGGGGCGTTTTCTGCAACACAATTTAAGCTTTTCTGAACTCATTGAAGTAGAACGTGATGGGTTTGAAGCACTGTCTTTCCATGACTTTGCAGAGAACCAAGAGCAACGTCAGAAATCTAAAGAGCTACTAGCAGCCGCCTTTGTTGGCCACAGCTTTAACGATGAAGTGCTCAGTATTTTTACGTCCAGTGGCCAGAAAAAAACGGTGAGTATAAACATCGTGCCTAGTCTTGATGAAGAAGGGCATATTCATGTGGTTAAAGTTTCTTTAATCGACATGACCGAACGTTATCAAGCGCGCTTAGCCTTGGCTGACAACGAAGAGCGGATCCGCACCATTGTAGATACTATCGCCGATGGCATTATTTTGATTGAACAATCTGGCATTGTTCGCAGTTTTAGTCCCGCAGCAGAGCAAATTTTTGGCTACAGCGAAGCAGAAGTCATTGGCAAAAACGTAAAAATGTTAATGCCAAGCGATATCGGTGATCAACACGACCGGATACTGGCCGACTATAAACCCAAGAAAGAATCTTCGGTGATTGGTAATGAGCGAGAGGTATTTGGCCTACGTAAAAACGGTGAGCAGTTCCCCATGGAGCTGGCTGTTAAAGAAGTATTCTTAAAAGGGCAGCGCCATTTTACCGGGGTTGTGCGAGACATTACCGCCCGAAGAAAAGCCCAACAAAAACTTGCCGATAGTGAACGTCAATTTAGGACCCTAACCAACAACTTGCAGTGTGTGGTTTATCGTATTCGCCTTAAAGAAGGTGAGTATCCAGAATGGTTGTACATTAGCGAGCAAATTGAAGAGCAAACGGGCTACCCGATTAGCGATTTTGTTGGTTTAAATCCAGTTCGTCGTTACAAGGAACTTGTGCATCCTGATGACGCAGAAGAGAGCCTCGCGCGCTCTAGAGAGCTCAATCAAAAGGGTGGGGCTATTTCCCAAGAGTTCCGCATTATTGATGCCTCTGGAACAGTTAAGCACATGCTGCAAAAAGCCTTTGTATCAATGGATGAGGAAGGACGACCTGCTTATTCAGATGGTGCAATTTTTGACATCAGTGAAATAAAACAGGTTGAAGCGCAGCTGCGGGAAAGTGAGGAACGCTTAGATTCTGCAGCATCTGGTGCGGGTTTAGGCATGTGGGATTACTATCCACAAGAAGACCGCATTGAAGTTAATGCCATTTACGAAAGCATGTTAGGTTACGCGAAAGGTGAGTTAAGAGACGGCGATGGCCTTTGGGCACGCCTAAAAGGTGATACCGCAACCTGGATGAAGTTGATTCATCCAAGCGATGTTATTACTAACAATGAGAAACTTGAGCAGCACTTGGCGGGTGAGAATGATGTGTTGCGAAATGAAATTCGCCTGCGTTGTAAAAACGGCCAGTATCGTTGGATTTTAACCATTGGTCGAGTGTCTGAGTTGGACGAACACGGTAAGCCGTTGCGGATTAATGGTATCCATGTTGATATTGAAGAAACCAAGAAGTTAGAGGCAGCCCTTAACGAAGCGCGAGCCTTAGCCGATAGTGCCAACCAAGCTAAAAGTGATTTCTTAGCGAATATGTCGCATGAGATCCGCACTCCAATGAACGCCATTATTGGTATGTCTTATTTGGCTCTAGAAACAGAGTTAGACAATAAGCAACGTAATTACATAGACAAAGTACACCGCTCGGCAGAAGCCTTGCTAGGCATCATCAACGACATTCTCGATTTTTCTAAGATTGAAGCGGGTAAGCTGGACATAGAAAAGATCGACTTTCGTTTAGAGGATATTCTCGACAACCTAGCTAATTTAGTGGGATTACGTGCAGAGCAAAAAAGTTTGGAGTTGTTGTTTGATATTGACCCTAGCATCCCAACAGCATTAATTGGTGACCCCTTACGTCTAACCCAGATACTGGTTAACTTGTGTAATAACGCGGTTAAGTTTACTGAACAAGGCGTAGTGGTAGTAAAAATAGAAGCAAAACAACAAGACAACAAACAAGTTCAGTTGTACTTCTCGGTTAGCGATACCGGTATTGGTATGACACCAGAGCAGCAAGCTAAGTTGTTTAAACCTTTTTCACAAGCAGATAGTTCAACTACGCGTAAACACGGTGGTACCGGTTTAGGGTTAGCGATTTGTTTAAAACTGACTGAATTAATGGGCGGGAAAATAGCCTTAAGCAGCGAGTTAGGCCAAGGTAGTTGCTTCTACTTTGAATTGCCGATGCAGATTCAAGAAAACGCGCAAACACTTCGCGATACTAATTCAGCACAACTTAGTAGCCTCAAAGCTTTGGTTGTGGATGACAATGCTAATGCTCGAGATATTAATCAACAAGTGCTAGAGAGCTTTGGCTTACAAGTTGAATCGGCCTCTAGCGGTAGCGAAGCCATAGCGCTGATTAAGGAACATGCAGAAACATCGCCCTTTGATATGGTATTCATGGATTGGAAAATGCCAGATATGGATGGCGTACAAACTGTCCAGCATATTCAAGATCAGGGTTTTGACTTAGACGTAATAATGGTGACCGCATTTGGACGTGACGAACTCACTAAAGAAGCAGAAGCAGTTAACATTGATGCGGTGTTAACTAAGCCTGTCACGCCGTCTCATTTGTTCGATACAATTGTGCAGGTACGTAAGATAGAGGTGCTTGAACAAACACGTAGAGAAGCTCAGCAGCAGGGGGCTAACTTAGATATTGCTCAGTTACAGGGAGCAAATATTTTGGTCGCTGAAGATAACGATGTTAACCAAGAGCTGATTACCGAGTTACTCGGGTCCAACGGATTAAATTGCACAGTGTGTGATGATGGCTCACAGGCAGTTGAATACCTAAAAGAAAACAAGGTTGATGGGGTACTGATGGACTGCCAAATGCCGGTGATGGACGGGTATACCGCAACCAAAGTAATTCGTTATCAGCTAGGTCTAAAAGAGCTGCCGGTTATTGCGCTTACTGCAAATGCCTTGGCGGGGGATAGGGAGAAAGCGATTGAAGCAGGAATGAATGACCACATTCCTAAGCCAATTAATGTGAATAGCTTGTTTAGCACGATGGCTAAATGGATTACGCCCGCTTCTCCAACTACGGTTAATCAAAGTGGACAACCAGCTAAGGTAGCCAATGAGCAAGACCTAATGTTGCCAGAGATTGATGGCTTAGATACCGAAGCAGGCTTGGCGAATGCTGCTGACAACAAAGTTTTATATTTGAAGTTAATCGGCAAATTTGCCAACGAAGAAAACACCCCTATGGACGATCTAAATACTGCTTATACTGAAGAGCGTATTGATGAATTGCAGCGAATTGCTCATACCATAAAAGGTGTTACGGCTACGCTGGGTGGGCAAGCGGTGTCCGACCTAGCTGCGGTTGTAGAGCAACAAGCCGAAGAAAATACAGTTCAGCCAAGCAGTATTGAAGCGCTAGGTAAGCAACTAATACCACTTCAACAAAGCTTACAAGAGTTTGTCTCCCAAGTTGAAATAACTGAAGTAGCAGAAGAGGGCGCTTCACAAAGTGTAAGTGAAGAAGAGTTACAGAGTTACTTGCTGCAGTTGGCTCAACTACTTGATGACTTTGACGGCGAGAGTAACGATTATCTCGATAGCCACGACTGTATTTTGCAAACTTTCCCGGGACAGGCGAAAAAACTACAAATGCTTATTGAGGAATACGATTACGAAGCCGCTGGAGAAATTGTTCAAGAGATGCAGCAACAAGTGACTAAAAAAGCCTAGTTATTACCTGGGGTGGCAAGACTTGCTCGCCAAGTTCGGGTAGACTTTGCGCCAATTATTTATACCTAGGGGATAGTTGTGACTCAAACACTTACCATTACCAGACCGGATGATTGGCACCTTCACTTGCGCGATGGCGCTATGTTAGAGGTAGCAGCAAATGCTACCGCTAAGCACTTTTCTCGAGCCATCATCATGCCTAACCTAACCCCACCTGTTACTCAAGTTGCTGATGCTCAAGCTTATTATCAGCGCATTAAACAGGCGCTTCCTGAGCAAAGCCAGTTTGAACCATTGATGACGCTTTATTTAACCGATGCCACGACCCCTGAGATAATCGCAGAAGCTGCGGCAAGTGGAATTGTTAAAGCATGTAAATTGTATCCGGCCAATGCCACAACTAACTCTGCCCATGGCGTAACCGACGTTGCCGCTCTTCGCCCGGTATTTGAAGCAATGGCAAAACATAGTTTGTTACTGTTAGTTCACGGCGAGGTGACTCACGCTGATATCGATATCTTTGATAGAGAAGCAGCATTTATTGACGCTCACATGCGTGGTTTGGTGGATTCACTGCCTAATCTCAAAATTGTCTTTGAACACATCACTACCGCCGAAGCGGCTGAATTTGTAATGAATGCGCCAGACAATGTAGCTGCAACCATTACGCCACAGCATTTGATGTACAACCGTAATCACCTGCTAGCGGGTGGTTTACGTCCTCATAACTACTGTCTGCCGGTGCTTAAGCGTCAAACTCACCAAAAAGCTTTACAGCAAGCAGTGGCTAGCGGTACCAAAAAGATATTTTTAGGAACGGATTCGGCTCCTCATGTTCAAGGGGCTAAAGAAAGTGCCTGTGGATGTGCGGGTTGTTACAGCGCACCTGCCGCCATTGAATTGTATGCCGAAATTTTTGAGCAGCTAGGTATATTGGATAAACTTGAAGCCTTTGCTAGCTTTAATGGCCCAGATTTTTATGGCCTACCAAGAAACACAGATACGATTACTTTGACCAAAGAAGCTTGGCAGGTGCCTGGTTCGGTAAAAGTTGATGATGAAAACTTAGTGCCATTCTTTGCTAACGAAACTTTAAACTGGCAAGTTAAATAGGCAAAAAAAGAGCCCTTTGCTCTAGAGCAAAGGGCTTGCATAATCGTGTAATGTTTACACAGCAATAGGTAACTAAACGCGTGACTAAGTTAGCGACTCAGTCGAGATAAATAATAACCACGCTGGACCGATCAGGCTATTACCCAAATGGGTGAAATTTAAAAGTTAATAAATTTCTTATATATTTTAATGCCTTGCATACACATCTCTGTTTAACAAAGCAAAAAAAAGCCCTTTTACATAAGTAAAAGGGCCTGCGTAAAATTTGTGTAAAGGTTGTACACAGCAATAGGTAACTAAACGCGTGACTAAGTTAGCAACTCAGTCGTGTTAAATACTATCTTTGAACTCGCTCTCTCACCATTCCCCAAATGGGTGAAATTAGCTGCTTATTTCATTCAAGCTTATGAAATTAAAGACAAAAAAAGACCCTTTGCATTGGATAACAAAGGGCCTGCATAAATTTGTGTAAAGATGTACACAGCAATAGGTAACTAAACGCGATGACTGAGTTAGCAGCTCAGTCGATATAAATACTACTCCTCGGCCATTATTCTCACCATTACCCAAATGGGTGAAATTTGCCATTGATAGCTTAAATGCCTGCTTGTTTGCGCTAGCTGGAGTAATTCGACTACGCCAACTAAGCTAACAGTAAGGCAACTAGCAGGAGTAAAGGTTATGCCCGAGAACCTCAAAGTGCGCGATTACATGTTAATGCGCCCGGTTTGCTTTACCGCAAAACAACCCATCGCAGAAGTTGTACATAGCTTGCTAGAGCATAAACAGCTAGGTGCTCCGGTGATTGATGAACAAAAGCACGTTATCGGTTGGATCTCCGAGCAAGACTGCTTAAAGAGCTTGCTTGAAGCTACATATCATTGTGAAACGGTTTCGTTAGTGGAAGATTTAATGCGTAGTGATGTGCTAAGCGTTGGCCCCGAAACCAGTATTTTAGAACTTGCTCAAAGCATGTTAATGCAAAAACCTAAAATGTATCCGGTCATCGAGCAGGGCAAGCTACTGGGCCTAATTACTCGTGAAGAGGTCTTAGCTGGCATCGATAAACACCTACATAGTTGCTATAAGCAGGTGAGTTAGACTTGTTTTCTTAAGGATTGTTGATAGCATTTGCGCCTCGTACGCAACCTACGAGGCTTTTTTCTTGCAGTCGGCTCTCTCAAATTACAAACAACAAATATCACAGGCATTGGCTAAAGACCGCTTTAGGCTTCAGCGCCAGCTTAGCAAGCTAAATGCAGATGATGTAAAAAACAACAGCTCACAGTTACTTAAGTTCACTCAAGCACTTGAGCGCTCAAGTGAGCTTAGCCGCCGCCGACGAGCCTCAATCCCAAGTATCGAATATCCTCAACACCTACCGGTTGCGGAGCAAAAGCAAACTATTTACGAAGCTGTTCGCGATAATCAAGTGGTTATCATTGCGGGCGAAACTGGCTCGGGTAAAACCACCCAAATACCTAAAATCTGTTTAGAGCTAGGTTTAGGAAGCCGCGGTTTTATTGGCCACACCCAGCCTCGTCGCTTGGCTGCGCGTAGTGTGGCTGCGAGAATTGCTGAAGAACTCAACACTCCGGTTGGTGAATTAGTGGGTTACAAAATCCGCTTTAACGATCAAATCAAGAATGACAGCTTAATCAAACTGATGACCGATGGCATGTTGTTGGCAGAGATGCAGCAAGATCGGTTTTTATCGCAGTATGAAGTATTGATTATCGATGAAGCCCACGAGCGCAGCTTAAACATTGATTTTATTTTAGGTGTACTTAAGCAGCTATTGCCAAAGCGACCCGATTTAAAGATCATCATTACTTCCGCTACCATTGATCCTCAACGTTTTTCTAAACACTTTAATGATGCCCCCGTTATCGAAGTTTCTGGACGTACTTATCCGGTAGAAACACGTTACAGGCCGCTAAACGAAGGCGAGCAAACCAAAGACATACTGGAAGGCTTAGCCGATGCTGTAGATGAGTTGTATCGAGAAAAGCCTGGCGACATTCTTATTTTTATGAACGGTGAGCGAGAGATTCGTGACGCTACCGACTATCTGCAAAAGCGCCAACTGCGCGATACCGAGGTGTTGCCACTTTACTCACGCTTATCTAATGCCGAGCAAAACAAGATTTTTTCATCTCATCGTGGCCGACGTATCGTTCTAGCCACCAACGTTGCCGAAACCAGCTTGACCGTGCCAGGTATTCGCTATGTTATCGACCCAGGAACTGCACGGATTAGCCGTTACAGCTATCGCTCTAAGGTACAGCGTTTACCGATTGAGGCGATTTCTCAAGCCAGTGCTAATCAACGTAAAGGCCGTTGTGGGCGTGTTGCCGAAGGTATTTGTATTCGCTTGTATAGTGAAGAAGACTTTGCAGGGCGCGCAGAGTTTACTGATCCTGAAATTTTGCGTACTAACTTGGCCTCAGTTATTTTGCAGATGCTGGGATTAAGGCTAGGTAAGTTAGAAGACTTCCCGTTTATTGATATGCCCGATCAGCGCAATATTAAAGACGGCTTAAATCTGCTAGAAGAAATTGGTGCACTAAAACAGCAACATGGCAAACCGAGCCTAAGCAACTTAGGCCGCGAGGTGATTAAGTTTCCTATCGACCCGCGTTTAGCCAGAATGATGGTCGCCGCTAAGCAGTTTGATTGTGTGCAAGAAATGATGGTGATATGTGCTGCGCTATCTATTCAAGATCCGCGTGAGCGGCCCAATGATCGTAAGCAAGCGGCTGACCAAAAGCATGCTCGCTTTGTCGATAAAGACTCTGACTTCTCCAGCTATTTGTTGCTTTGGCGTTATTTGCAAGAGCAACAAAAAGCCTTATCAGGCAATCAGTTTAGAAAACAATGTAAGCAAGAGTTTTTGGCTTATATGCGCATTCGCGAATGGCAAGATTTGGTTTTTCAGTTATCTACGGTAGTTAAAGAGTTAGATTACACAGTTAATCAAAATGAAGCTAACTACGATGCTATTCACCAAGCAATAACTGCTGGCTTGCTGAGCCACCTGGGTTTTAAAGACAAAGAGCGAGAGTTTTTAGGCGCGCGGAATGCACGCTTTGTGGTGTTCCCAGGCTCAAGTCAGGCTAAAAAGCCACCTAAATGGGTGGTTGCGGCCGAACTCGTTGAAACGTCCCGCCTATTTGCTAGAGGCGTAGCTAAAATTCAGCCTGCTTGGTTAGAAAATCAAGCAGGGCATTTAATTAAAAAGTCTTACAGCGAACCTCATTGGTCTACTAAGCAGCAAGCTGTAATGGCTTACGAAAGTGTTCGTTTATACGGCGTAGCGCTAGTAAACAAACGCTTGGTTAACTATGGGAAAATTGATCCTATGGTTGCCCGCGAGGTCTTTATCCGCTCTGCTTTAGTAGAGGGGCAGTGGCCAGCAAAACATGCTTTTTTCAAACAAAACCAGCTATTGCTTGATGATGCTGAAGCCTTAGAGCAAAAGCAACGTCGCCGAGATGTGCGAGTTGATGACCAAGTACTCTATGACTTTTATGCAGAGCGTTTGCCAGAAGGTATTGTTTCGGCGAGTCATTTTAATCGCTGGTGGAAAGAGGCCAGTAACAAGCAGGCCGATTTACTGAGCTTTTCTAAGCAAATGCTTTATCAGCATGACGCAAGCCATATCACTGAAAAGCAGTATCCTGATCAGTGGCAGTTTGAACAGGTTTCTGTAGCCTTAAGCTATGTGTTTGAACCGGGCCAAAGTGACGACGGCGTAAGTGCACATATTCCTTTAGCGCTGTTGAATCAATTAGATTTCACTCGGTTTGAATGGCAAATTCCAGCGTTTCGCGAAGAACTCATTAGTGCCTTGATTAAATCCTTGCCTAAACCTATTCGCCGCAATTTTGTGCCGGTTCCAAACTATGTGCAGGCCTTTGTTCAAGCAGTGCCGCATGCAGAGGGCAATTTGTTAGAGGTACTGACTAAACAACTGCTAAGAATGACCGGAGTAAAAATACCCGAAGATGCTTGGAATCTAGATTCGGTGGCCGATCACCTTAAAGTTAATTTCAAAGTGATTAACGACCAAGGCAAAGTGGTTGCGCAAGGTCGCTCTTATCAAAGCTTGCAAGAAAAACTACAAGATCAGGTAGAGCAGAGCATTGCAGAAATTGCCCCAAGCTCTTTTGCTGAGCAGGCGAAAGTTACCGAGTGGAGTTTTGGTGAGTTGCCTGAGCTTATTGAAGAGCAGCGCCAAGGTTATCAAATTACCGCTTATCCAGCCTTGGTGGATGAAGGTAAAACAGTCGCACTTAAGCTGTTTGATAAACAAGAAGAAGCGGGTTGGAGTCAAACTCGCGGCTTAAGCAAATTGTTACAGCTAAATATTCCTTCACCTTTAAGTTACTTGCAGCAACATTTACCAAATAAAGCCAAATTGGGCTTGTACTTTAATCCCTTTGGCCGCGTGGATGTATTGCTCGATGACTGCTGTTTAGCGGTGATCGACAAGTACTCTCAACTTGAAAGTGTTAACACTGCTGAAGCATTTCAAGCATTGTGCGATAAAGTTCGCACAGAGCTGGCTACAGAAACCTTAGAAGCGGTAGTGTTAGTGGAGCAAATATTGAGTTTGCATTACCAAATAAACAAACAGCTAAAAGGTAAAGTAGGTTTCGACAGAGTATTGGCACATGCCGATATTAAAGCACAGCTAAATGCGTTGGTGCATAAAGGTTTTGTTCGTGAAGTGGGCCTGCAGCGTTTAAGTGATTTACAGCGGTACCTAAAAGCCATTGAGCGACGCTTAGAAAAACTAGCCATCGATTCTCATAAAGATAGATTGGCGCTACAACAAATCGAAACCGCTACCGAGCGTTACCTAGAGTTGGCGTTGCCAGTTTATAGCCAAGAAGGGCAAGAACTGCGCTGGATGATTGAAGAGCTAAGGGTGTCTTTGTTTGCCCAGCAATTAGGTACTAAATATCCAGTATCATTGAAGCGGGTACTTAACCATATTAGTGAATTGCAAAAAAGGAAGTAACAGCAGTGGAACAGCAAGACCCAGTGTTACCCAAAGTTGAAATATATTACTGCAGTTTATGTGGTTGGTTATTAAGGGCTTCCTGGCTTAGTCAAGAGCTGTTAACAACCTTCTCGCATGAGTTATCGGAAGTCGCACTTAAACCTGCTTCAAGTGGGCGTTTTCAGATTTATCTGGATGGTGAATTAATTTGGTGTCGAAAGGCCGACAATGGATTTCCAGAGGCGAAAATTCTTAAGCAGCGGGTAAGGGACAAAATTGCACCCGAGATGGACTTAGGTCATAGCGATAGCAAGTAAGTTGCTAGGGCCTGTTGATCTTTGGTGTTGAAATTTTATTCAAGATAAGCGGGCTTTAATCGCGGCGAGCACTTTGAAACCTAGTGGGCTAAGTGAAAAGTGTTCAACGAAGAGTAAAGTTCGCTTATCTGAACCCTTCGGGCAGCATTTCTTAGCCATTTATTCAGCGTTAGCGAGTGATTATTAAGCCCACTTAACTTCACTCTCACTGCCTTGCCTAAATGGCTAATAAATTGCTGTAAAAACCATCAGCAAAGATCAACAGGCCCTAAACATAAAGCATAAAAAAGGGCGCATTAAGCGCCCTTTTTACATCGCTAGCTTTTACGCAAAGTTAGCTGACGCAAATTCCCAGTTTACTAATGCCCAGAAAGCATTTAGGTAATCAGGGCGAACATTGCGGTAATCAATGTAGTAAGCGTGTTCCCATAGGTCACAGGTAAGAAGCGGAGTTACGCCTTCATCTGTAAGTGGGGTAGCAGCGTTGCTAGTGTTAACAATGGCTAGGCTACCGTCAGCGTTTTTAACTAACCAAGTCCAGCTAGAACCAAAGTTGTTAATCGCGCTGTCGGTGAATTTAGCTTTGAACTCTTCAAAAGAACCGAAGCTTGCTTCGATAGCAGCAGCTAGAGCACCAGTTGGTTGGCCACCAGCATTTGGCGCTAAACAGTTCCAGTAGAAGGTGTGGTTCCAAACTTGGGCTGCGTTGTTAAATACGCCACCAGTAGAAGACTTAACGATCTCTTCTAAGCTTTTTTCTGCTAGGTCAGTGCCTTCAATTAAACCGTTTAGTTTTACTACGTAGGTATTGTGGTGCTTACTGTAGTGGAAAGACAAAGTCTCAGCTGAGATGTGTGGCTCAAGTGCGTCTTGTGCGTATGGTAATTCAGGTAATGTAAATGCCATGTGTTTCTCTCCTTGTAATAATTGGCTTTATTAGCGCAATCTTTTATATAGTAAAAACTTTACAAAAGAGTTTAGCACTAGTGCTTTATCACGCAAAGCAAAAATACTAAAAAAAATTGATCTAGAGCAAAGTGGTGAAATTGGCAACTATTGTTGCTAGGATACGCCCAACACCTAGAATAGACTTAGTGCAAAAATTAGAGAAGTTTAAAATGGAAACGATTGAAAAAATCAAACAGCAAATCGCTGAAAACCCAATTCTACTTTACATGAAAGGTTCGCCTAAATTCCCAAGCTGTGGTTTCTCTGCCCAAACCGTAGAAGCTGTAATGCAGTGTGGTGAGCACTTTGCTTATGTAGATATTCTACAAAATCCAGACATTCGCGCTGAGCTACCAAACTACGCAGATTGGCCAACCTTCCCACAACTATGGGTTGAAGGTGAGTTAATCGGTGGCTGTGACATCGTAATGGAAATGTTCCGCAGCGGTGAACTACAACCTTTAATTAAAGAAACTGCAGCTAAGCACCCAGCGCCTGAAGCAGAATAGAAATTTCTTCTATACTTAAGAAAACAAACCGCTCACTAGAGCGGTTTTTTATTGGTCCATATCAAGATGGTCAATGTTTTTCTATAAAAAGCTAAAATCAATGAGACTTTTTGTGATCAAAAGCGTATAGTGCGCATCCTTTAAATAATTGTGGGCCAAATATGACAGAATCCAGCAGTTCAAGTTTTGAGCAATTCGCTCTACCTGAAACGATTTTAAACGCTATTTCCGAGATTGGATTTGAGACGCCGTCTCCGATTCAGGAAAAGACCATTCCGTTACTGCTGGAAGGACATGATGTACTTGGCTTGGCACAAACTGGTACCGGTAAAACGGCCGCGTTTTCTCTTCCTTTAATTGCCAAACTTGATCCAAAGCTTAATGCTCCGCAAATGTTGGTTCTTGCACCAACGCGCGAGCTAGCTAACCAAGTTGCTGATGCAATTAAAGATTTTAGCCGCAATATTCCTGGCTTACGTGTATTGGCTATTTATGGCGGTGCAGATTACGGCCAGCAAATTAAAGAGCTACGTCGTGGCCCGCAAATTGTTGTAGGTACGCCTGGTCGTACTATCGACCACCTAGATCGCGGTAAGTTGAAACTAGACCAACTTAAAGCCTTAGTATTAGACGAAGCTGACGAAATGCTTCGTATGGGCTTTATTGACGATGTAGAACGCATTATGCGTGATATGCCTAAGCAGCGCCAAACAGCGTTGTTCTCGGCAACTATGCCGCCGGCAATTAAAAACATCACCAAAAATTACATGTCTGAGCCAAAAGAAGTAAAAATTGCGGCTAAAACTCAAACAGTATCAAATATTGATCAGTTCTACTGGCATGTTGCTGGTTTAAACAAGATAGAAGCGTTGGCCCGCATTCTAGAAGTTAACTGTGATAGCGCTTCAATTATTTTTGCTCGAACTAAAACGTCTACCACCGATATTGCAGAACGCCTAGAAGCAAAAGGCTTTAGTGTTGCCGCATTAAACGGTGATATGAACCAAAGCATGCGTGAGCGTACAATTACACGCTTAAAATCTGGCAAATTAGACATTGTTGTAGCTACCGATGTAGCTGCACGTGGCTTAGATGTAGAACGCATTGGCTTAGTGGTTAACTTTGATATTCCTTACGATGCTGAAGCCTATGTTCACCGTATTGGCCGTACTGGTCGTGCTGGACGTAGTGGTAAAGCAGTCATGTTTGTTGGTTACCGCGAGCAACGTTTGTTACGCAATATTGAACGTGTAACTCGTCATAAAATTGAGCAAATGCAGCTACCTACTCGTGAAGAAATCGAGAAGAAGCGTGTTTCTAGTTTCCAAGACAAGCTGGCTGCAGCGGTAGAAAATGCCAAGCTTGAAGATTATCAAAGCATTGCATCTGAACTCGTGACCAACCTAGGCATGAGCGAACTTGAACTCGCTACTGCGTTGTTGTTCCAAGCGCAAACTGCGCGTCCGTTCAAATTGCCTGCTGATCCAGAGCCTCGTTCAGCGCGCTTTAGCAAAGATAAAGAACGTGGTCACCGAGGCCAACGCGGTGAGCGTGGCGAGCGCAACCATCGCGGTCAACGTGGTGAGCGCAACGAACGTGGTGAAGGCGGCGCTAAACGCAAACGCCGTACCGCAGACGTGGAAATGAATACTTACCGTGTTGATGCAGGTAAAGAACACGGTGTGCAAACCAAGCATATTGTTGGTGCTATTGCTAACGAAGCAAACATTAGCAGTGATTACATTGGTAGTGTTAAGTTGTTTGATAGCTACTCAACGGTTGAGCTACCAAGTGGAATGCCTGAAAAGACATTTAATCACTTAAAACGCAGCTTTGTTCGCCAACGTGCGATGCGCTTAGAGTTAATTGCTCAGTAAGCGATTAACTTAGCAAAAGAAAAGGTGAACTTAGGTTCACCTTTTTTTATATACTCGGCATATTGTATATTAGAGTTTGGCAACTATGCGGGCTATTGTTAGATTTTCAGCTTTCCTTTCTATTGTTCTTACACCCTTTTTTGTACATGCGATCGTCGAGCCACCTGGTGCCTTGATCAGTTTTGTTAGCCCTGATAGCTCACAACATGCAGATTTACTGTTAACTCCTGCCAGCACTCTTAAAGTAGTAACCGCAACCGTTGCCCTTAAGCAACTAGGTAAAGATTACCGCTATACCACTAAGTTGAGCATTAAACCCAGTGATAAAGGCATGCATCTTCGCTTACACATGCGCGGCGATCCGAGTTTTACCAGCCAAGATTTAGTTACATTGCTGAATAAAGCTAAAACACGTTTTGGTTCTAAAGTCGCGTCTATTCAAGTTGATGACAGCGAGTTTACAGGCCATAACCGAAGCCAAGGGCAAGTATGGAATGACATCGGTATTTGTTTTGCTGCGCCAGCCAGCTCTTTAAATATTGATAACAACTGTATTAACGGTAATTTAAAGCCGGGCAAGGTAGGGCAGTTAAGCCGCCTACATATTAGTGATTCCCGTCTACTCAACATCGACAATCAAATTATTACTGTGAGCCAAAATCATCCCGATTGTGAGCAAAATCTGCGTGTAGGTGATCATAACCAGTATTCGCTGCAAGGTTGTATAAAGGCGAATAGCAGCATGATGCCATTACGTTTTTCGATTAACGATGAACAGCGCTATTTTTCAACGAAGTTAAAGCGAAACTTGGTGAGAGCAGGCTTAAGCTTTAAAGGCAACATTTCGTACCAGCAGCAACTTAGTCCTTATTATGAGAGCGTTCATCACCTTTCTGCGCCGTTACTTGAGTTATTAGAGTATATGCTGGTTGAATCTGACAACTTAACGGCAGATAGCGTATTTAAAACTTTAGCAAGAGAGCAGCAGCGCGCTGGTACCTATCAGCAAGCCAGTAAAGTTGTCGTTGAACAATTAAGTGCTTTGGGGCTTGATTTAAGCCGGGCACAAATTCGCGATGGTTCAGGCTTATCTAGAGAGAATCTGATTAGTGCAAACCTGCTTTATCAGATTATGCAGTTATGGCAATCAGATCCACAGTTACAAGCCTTAATTAAACGCCTACCTATTGCTGGACAAACCGGCACCTTAAAGTATCGCCGTAGCCTTACTCGTGCGCCTTTAAAGGCGCAGGTGCTGGCTAAAAGTGGTTATGTAAATGGGGTGGTCAACTTAGTTGGCTTTATCGAAAAAGGTGATCAGTTAAGGCCATTTGTATTGATGGCAAATGGGGTTTCTTTAAACGAACAAGAAGCAACTGCAGTAAAGAAAAGACAAACCTTACATCCCATACTACGCTATGAAAAGGAATGGTTAGAGCAACAATGGCAAGCGTTTAATTGATGTTTAATGCAATAGTTCAGAATGACTATTCAGGTGGATTAACTTGTTGTTGAGCTATTTGTAGATTGCTTGTGCCGACAGACCGCATAATTTCAGCATAAAGATTCATTTTGGCTGTAATTTTCCCTTTGTTTATGCTTATATTGGCGCCCTAAAATCATGGACGCAATTAGCAAACACAATATAAAAGAGAAAATCATGAGTAATAACACTTCGGTGAGTAATCGCTGGTCAAGTAACTTTGCTTACATTTTGGCTGCCACCGGCGCAGCTGTAGGCCTCGGTAACATTTGGAAATTCCCTTATATTATGGGTGAGAACGGCGGTGGTGCCTTTGTTCTTGTCTATCTTCTTTGTATTTTATTCATTGGTATCCCAGTGATGATGGCCGAGGTTTACTTAGGTAAACAAGGTCGTTCTACTCCTGCCAACGCGGTCGCTAAAGTTGCTATAGAAAATGGTCGTTCTAAGAACTGGGCATTTATTGGTGGCATGGGCGTATTAGCGGGCTTTTTGGTATTAAGCTTTTACATCGTTATTGCCGGTTGGGCAGTTGCGTATGTATTCAAATCTGCGGGTGGCGATATTAGCGCTGCAGCGGGTGACGCAAAACAAATTGGCGCTTTATTCGACGCATTAACTTCTGATCCTAAGCAGCTTGTTTTATGGGCTACTTTGGTAATTGTGGGCACTGTAGTTGTTTTAGCTAAAGGCGTAACCAAAGGTTTAGAGCGCATTGTTACTTTACTAATGCCTGCACTGTTTGTATTGCTAACCATCATTATGATTTATGCAGCAGTAACCGGTGATTTTGGCGCTGCAGTTAGCTTTATGTTCAGCCCAGACTTCTCGAAGCTGACGATTAATGGCGTGCTTATGGCACTGGGTCATGCATTCTTCACCTTGAGTTTGTCATCAGGCATTATGATGGTTTATGGCGCTTACCTTCCGGAAGGTGCCTCAATTGCTAAAACCTCTATTTACATCGCAATTGCCGATACCGTTGTGGCGCTAATGGCTGGTTTAGCTATTTACCCAATTGTATTTGCCAACGGTATTGAGCCAAGCGCAGGTCCTGGTTTACTGTTTGTATCATTGCCAATTGCCTTTGGTACGATGCCTCTAGGTGGCGTAATCTCTACGGTATTCTTCGTAATGGTAACCGTTGCTGCCTTTACTTCAGCCTTGGCGTTGCTTGAGTCTACTTCTGCTTACTTAGTAGAGCGTAAAGGTTTCCGCCGTAACGTTGCTGCAGTTGTTTCTGGTAGTGCGGTTTGGCTATTAAGCTTAGGTACTATTGGCTCATTTGCTGGCTGGGAAATCTTCCAGTTTGAAGAAAGCCCAATGGGCAAAAACTTCTTTGAAGTTTTAGATTACATTACTGCTAATATTCTACTGCCTTTAGGCGGCTTGTTTATTGCGGTATTTGTTGGCTGGATTGTTCAAGCTGACAAAGTGAAGCAAGGCATGGGCTTAGAGAGCCAAGCCTTCCAAATGTTCTCGAAGAGCGTTCGCTTTATCTCACCAATTGCCATTGCGGTAGTTTTCTTAAATGCGATTGGCTTATTGTCTTTTTAAGCTGAACGTATCTAAAAAGCCGGCTTAAGCCGGCTTAAGCCGGCTTTTTTGTTTTTAAAGCAGCAACAAAGCGTTAGCTGCGCATACTATTATCTTTTACAATAAAAACAGCTTACAAGTATTTCTCTTTTCTCAAATAAGGAAGTGTCATGGCCGACTCATCAGCTCAACCTACAGCCAAGTACCGTTCAGATTATCAAGCGCCTGATTACACTATTGAAAATGTTGCCTTAGAGTTCGATTTAGATCCTAGTGCTACCAAAGTTATCGCTGTATCAACGGTGGTTAGGCAGACAAATGACATTACCGACCTAGTGCTTGATGGTGAAAAACTGGAGCTGCTGAGTATTAAAGTTAATCAGCAAACTCATGATGCTTATCAAGTGAGTGAAGGGCAGTTAGTTATTAGTGAATTGCCAGCGCGTTTTGAGTTAGAAGTAGTGACTCAAGTTAACCCTAAGGAAAATAAAGCCTTTGAAGGTTTGTATCAATCGGGAGATGCTTTTTGTACTCAGTGTGAAGCAGAGGGCTTTCGCCGAATCACTTACTTTTTAGACCGACCGGACGTGTTGGCCACTTACAGCACTAAAATTATTGCAGATAAAGCCCAATATCCGTTTTTGCTATCGAACGGTAACAAGGTAGATCAAGGTGAACTAACGAATGGAAAACACTGGGTAAGCTGGCAAGACCCATTCCCTAAACCAAGCTACTTATTTGCTTTGGTTGCCGGTGATTTTGACTTGTTAGAAGATAGTTTTGTTACCCAATCGGGCAGAACTATTGCGTTAGAGTTATTTGTTGATAAAGGCAATTTAGATCGTACCGAACACGCCATGGCTTCGCTAAAAGCGGCAATGCATTGGGATGAAGAGCGCTTTGGCTTAGAGTACGACCTTGATATTTATATGATAGTCGCCGTTGATTTCTTCAACATGGGCGCAATGGAGAACAAAGGCCTAAACGTATTTAACTCTAAATATGTATTAGCTAATAAACAGAGCGCCACAGACAACGACTTTTTAGGTATTGAAGCGGTAATTGGTCATGAATACTTCCATAACTGGACCGGCAACCGTATTACTTGTCGAGATTGGTTTCAGTTATCGCTAAAAGAAGGTTTAACGGTTTTTCGCGATCAAGAGTTTAGTTCTGATTTAGGCTCGCGAGCAGTAAATAGAATTAAGAATGTTCGGATATTACGCAGTCATCAATTTGCTGAAGATGCTGGGCCTATAGCGCATCCCATTCGCCCGGATAAGGTGATTGAGATGAATAACTTTTACACCTTAACAGTGTATGAAAAAGGCTCGGAAGTGATTCGTATGCTGCATACCTTGCTAGGCGAAGAGGGTTTTCAAGCGGGAATTAAAACCTACGTTGAGCGCCACGACGGCCAAGCGGTAACTTGCGATGATTTTGTGAATGCGATGCAAGATGCTAGCGGCAAAGATTTAAGTCTGTTCAAACGCTGGTACAGTCAGTCAGGCACACCAGTGCTTAAAGTTCAAAGTGAATACAATGAAGCAAAACAACAGTACAGCTTAACCATTCACCAGCATACACCAGCCACCGCTGAACAAAGCGAGAAACAAGCATTGCATATTCCAGTGTCTGTAGAGTTGTTAAGCAGCAATGGCGAAGCCTTAGCGCTTAGCATGAATGGGCAAGCAGTTTCTCCAGTATTAGAGCTTACTCAGCAGCAACAAACCTGGCACTTTGAAGGCATTAGTGAGCAACCTACATTGGTAATGCTGCAAGAGTTCTCAGCCCCTGTAAAACTAAATATGGAATACAGCACAGACCAACTGTTGTTAATTATCAACCATGCCAGCAATACTTTTGCGCGCTGGGACGGCATGCAAAAGCTTGTTAGCGCGTGGATGAAACAAGCCGTAGCGCAAGTTCAAGCAGGTAGCAATTTGCAGCTAGAAGAGGCGATTGTTAATACCTTTAAGCTGCTATTAGAAGATACCTCGATTGATAAAGGTTTATTGGCAGAGCTGCTTACCATTAGTGGTGAGAATGAAATTGCTGATGGTTTTGTCCAAGTAGATATTGATGCAATTGCTCAAGCTAGAGACTTTTTCATTTATAGTTTAGCTGTCGCATTGCCTGAGCAATTTGCAGCCTTAGAGCAAGCTTGTGCAAAAGCCGATAAACAGAGCTTGGCCCATGATGACATTAATTTGCGCTCGCTACGTGCCGCATGTTTACAGTATGTGGCGCATACTCAGCCAGAGTTAGTTTCTGCAGCCTATTTTGATAGCCCAACTATGACTAATAAATTGGCTGCTCTGTCGGCTGCTAACAATGCCGGTATTCAGAAGCGTGATGCAATGTTTAAAGACTACGAGCAAAACTGGCAACATGATGGCTTAGTGATGGATAAGTGGTTTGCTTTAGAAGCCAGTTATGCCAAAGAGGGCAGTTTAGCGAGGGTTAAAGCTTTGGCGGAACACCCAAGTTTTAGTATGGAAAACCCTAACCGAGTACGCTCTTTAATTGGTAGCTTCGCTAACAACAATGCGCGTCACTTTCACGCAAAAGATGGTTCTGGTTATCGCTACTTAACCGATATCTTGTGTGTACTAAATACTCAAAACCCGCAAGTTGCATCGCGTTTGATTACCCCGCTGATCCAAACAGTTAAACTGGATGATGAGCGTAAAGCGCTCATTATTGAGCAGTTGCAGCGCTTAGCTGAGCTGGAAGACCTCAGTAAAGATCTATTTGAAAAGGTAACAAACGGCTTGCAACAACTTAAGGCCTAAGTGCAATCGAGCAATGAAGCAGTACTTTTTTAATATTCACATTTCTTATCAGGAGTTTGAGCGGGTATACCGAGGAACAGCCCGCTCTATTATTGCTACCGACAGTAATGGCATGCGCATTCAGATCCCTGCTTTGCGCTTTTTGCCTTTTTTAGACCGAAGCGGAATAAATGGTCGTTTTGTCCTGTCTACTGACAGCAACAATAAATTTCTGTCACTTCAAAAAGTCTAGTCATCTATGTTGTAAATATGTAAAAACGTGGTTTAATTGTTTGTAAGGTGAAAGTGGTTGTTTTGTCGATTATTTTCTAAAGCCAACTACACTGAAATAAACAATAAGCCATTGTTTTACACAATAATAATATTACTCTACTAGGATAAGGAATGCGTTATGACAAGAGCGCAGCAACATGCCTCCGTACTGCTTAAAAAAGTCTATCAAATCGTAAATCAAAAACTGGATAAAACGGCTGCTCCCTTGGCCGAAGAATTTCTCTCACGACTGTTTTCAGGCATGGGCAGTGACGATTTAGCCAATCGCAGCGACAGTGATTTATATGGAGTGGGAGTAGGGCTTTGGAATGCCCTTAATCATACTTCAACCTGCGAACGCCACATTAAGGTTTATAACCCCGAACTGAGCCGCCATGGTTGGCAATCTAGCCATACTATTATCGAGATAGTGGTGCCAGATTCGCCGTTCCTGGTTGACTCCATCCGCATGGCTTTAGGGCGTAGTGGCATTAATACTCACTTGTTAATGCATCAACCGATGCGCTTAGATCGAGATGATAATAACAAAGTGACGGCCGTTCATGATGTAGAGCATGCCCAGCTTGGCAATCAAACAGTATTCATGATTGAGATCGACCGGCAGAGCGATGAAAAAGCCTTACGACGCCTAAATAAAGAACTTAACACGGTATTGGATGAAGTTAATGTAGTGGTGAATGACTGGCAACCGATGCTCAAAAAGTTAAAGTCGGTGGCGGATGAATTGGCTAATAGCAGTGGCGCAAAAGACGATCAGTCTTTGGCCCAAAGCACCGCTTTTTTATCTTGGATGTCGGATAACAACTTTACCTTAATGGGCTATCGACACTATTCACTTAAACAAGTAAAAGGCGATTTGCAGCTAATACCTGATGAAACTGGCAGTTTAGGTTTGTACCGAGAATACGTAACCAGCCAAGTTGTCTCATTGTCTTCTTACACCACCGCAGGGCGAGATTTAGCCACTAACCAAGTCCCTTTGGTGTTAAATAAGAGCAACCATAAGTCACGGGTACATAGACCAGCCTATATTGACCATGTTGGGGTTAAAGTTTTTGATAAAAAGGGTAAAGTGATTGGCGAGCACCGTTTCATTGGTTTGTATGCCTCTTCTATATACAACCGTAGTGCTCTAGAAATTCCACTGATTAACCAAAAGCTAGCGAAGATAATGGTTAATTCGGATCTTCCTGCTGGTTCTCACGCTTATAAATCTTTACTAAACATCATGGAAACTTATCCCCGTGATGAGCTTATTCAGGCCACCGAAGAAGAGTTACTCAACATTGGTTTAGGCGTAGAGCAAATCCAAGAACGTGATTTGGTGAAGTTGTTTGTACGTAAGGATATATACGGACGCTTTTATTCTTGCTTGGTGTATACCACAAAAGAGCGCTACAACACTGCTTTGCGGATCCATAGCCAGCAAATTCTTAAGGAGCATTTTAAGTCTAAGGAAGACGTGGAGTTCTCAACTTACTTCACCGAAGGTTCAATGGCGCGAACCCATTACTTGGTGCGTGTAGAAAATAACGATCAGGAGTTTGACTTGAGCGACCTACAAACCAATCTTATTGAAGCCGCAAGAACCTGGGAAGACCGCTTAGTAGATTCACTTATTTCTAATTTTGGCGAAGAGCGGGCCATTCAGCTTAGTAATAAATATCAAACTGCTTTTCCTCGTTCTTATAAAGAGAATGTATTACCGGGCTCTGCGGTAGCCGATATTATTCAGTTTGAAGATCTTGATGATGAAAATCAGTTAGGCATGCTGTTCTATCGACCTCAGGAAGAAAACATCGATAGCAACCACGTTCGTTTAAAGCTGTTTCACCTAAATGAGCCTTTGCACCTGTCTGATATTTTACCCATGTTAGAGAACATGGGGTTACGAGTAATAGGTGAAACGCCTTATCGATTGACCACTAGCGATGGAAAAGTATATTGGCTGCTCGATTTTGCTATGACCTTTGTAGCTTCTAAAGAGCTAGATATTGAAAAGAATCGCGACAATTTCCAGCAAGCTTTGGCACAAATTTGGTCTGGTAGTTTGGAAGATGATGGCTTTAACCGTTTAGTCTTGGCTGCTCAGGCGTCTGGTCGAGATGTTGCGTTGTTGCGTGCTTACGCAAAATACATGCGGCAAATTGGTAGCAACTTTAGTCAAAGTTACATTGAAGAAACTTTTGCTAGCTACCCAGATATATCGGTTCTGCTGTTAGAGCTATTCCGTCGTCGTTTCAATCCAAGTCTTAAACGCTCAGATAAAACTGAAGAGAAAATTGAAGCTAAGTTAATTTCGCTGTTAGACGCGGTAGAAAACCTTGATGACGACCGAATCATTCGTCGCTATTTAGAGATGATTAAGGCCACCTTAAGAACTAACTTCTACCAGCTGAATCAAGATAAGCAGGTAAAAGATTATATCTCTTTCAAAATGAACCCTAGTGCAATATCAGACATGCCACAACCGGTGCCTATGTTTGAGATTTTTGTTTACTCTCCACGGGTAGAAGGGGTGCATTTAAGAGGCGGCAAAGTGGCACGCGGAGGTTTGCGTTGGTCAGATCGACGAGAAGACTTTAGAACCGAAGTACTAGGTTTAGTAAAAGCTCAGCAAGTTAAAAACACAGTAATCGTGCCCGTTGGAGCAAAAGGTGGGTTTGTATGTAAACGTCTGCCAAGCCCAAGTGATAGAGATGCGTGGTTGGAAGAGGGTAAAGAGTGTTACCGCACCTTTATTCGCGGTTTACTCGACATTACCGACAACAACGTAAAAGGTGAGATTGTTCCGCCTAAGCAAGTGGTTCGTCGTGATGAAGACGACCCTTATTTGGTTGTAGCGGCAGATAAAGGTACTGCTACTTTCTCAGATATTGCCAATAAGCTGAGTGAAGAATATCAATTTTGGATGGGAGATGCTTTTGCTTCCGGCGGCAGCAATGGATACGATCATAAAGGCATGGGCATTACCGCACGTGGTGCCTGGGAGTCGGTTAAACGTCATTTCCGTGAAATAGGTATCGATTGTCAAACTACAGACTTTACCTGTGTGGCTGTGGGCGACATGGCTGGCGATGTATTTGGTAATGGTATGTTGTTATCCGAACATACCTGCCTAGTGGCAGCTTTTAACCATATGCACATTATCATTGACCCAACTCCTGATTCTGCCTCTTCTTACAAAGAACGTAAGCGTTTGTTTGAGCTACCTCGTTCTTCTTGGGCAGATTACGATAAGAGCTTAATTAGTGAAGGTGGTGGTATTTTCCTTCGTAGCGCTAAGTCAATTTCACTGACACCACAAATCCAAAAACTGCTAAATACAAAAGAGAAGAGTGTTACACCTAACGCGCTTATCAAACTCATTTTGTGCTCGTCTGTAGACTTGTTTTGGAATGGCGGGATTGGCACATACGTTAAAGCAAGCTCAGAGTCTGACTCAGAGGTTGGTGATAGAGCTAATGACGCAGTGCGAGTTAACGGTAAGCAGCTTGGAGCCAAGATTGTTGGTGAAGGAGGTAACTTGGGTATCACCCAATTAGGGCGAATTGAAATCGCATCTAACGGTGGTCGAATAAATACTGACTTTACTGACAATGTGGGTGGCGTAGATTGTTCAGATAACGAAGTTAACATTAAAATCTTACTAAATGGCTTAGTAAGTAATGGTGATTTAACCGAGAAACAACGTAACAAACTACTGGTGGACATGACCGAGAACGTTAGCGAGATTGTTTTAGATAACGCTTATCGTCAGGGCCAGTCTATTAGTATTTCTGAGCAATTAGGCGCCGCTACCGTTAAAGAAGTCATCCGCTTTATGCATGCTCTAGAGCGCGACAATCTGCTTGATAGAAACCTAGAGTTTTTGCCTAGCGACGAAGAGCTAATAGAGCGCCAATCTAATGGCCAAGGTTTAACGCGTCCCGAGTTAGCGGTGTTAGTGGCCTACGGTAAGATGGTACTTAAAGAGTGGTTTAATGTTGAAGAGGTGACTGAAGATCCTTATTTGAGTCAAACGCTCATCACGTCTTTCCCTTTGCTGTTGCAGCAACGTTACGTAGCCGAGATGCATCAACACCCTCTAAAACAAGAAATTGTGGCCACTCGTTTAGCGAACAAAGTGGTTGACGATGTAGGCTTTAACTTTGTTACCCGTTTAGTTGAAGAAACAGGAGCGACCCCAGCTGAGATTTGTAACTGCTATGTCACAGCCTGCGAAGTGTTTGGTGTGTGGGAACTGTACGAAAAAATTGAAGGTTTAGATAACAAAATCAGTGCTCAGCTACAGCTGAAAATGATGGATAACTTGCGCCGAATTATTCGCCGTGCAACTCGTCGTTTCTTAACCTTGCGTGACCGCTCGCTGGGCATTGCTCAACAAATAGAACGCTATCAGCCTAGCTATTTACAGCTGCAAAAGAATCTTATGGATGTATTAGCCGCTGAAGAAGTTAAGCTGGTTAACGATGAGTCTAAACAGCTGCAAGACCAGCAAGTACCGGCAGAAATCGCTTGTGCAATGGCTAAAATGAACTCGCTTTACTCAGTGTTAGACTTAACTGAAGTAGCAGAGCAAGCCGAACAAGATATTGTAGCGGTAGCTAAGCTGTACTTTAACTTAGGGACTAACATTGGTTTGCATTGGTTCTTGGATCAAATCAACCTACAAAGTGTTGATAATCATTGGCAAGCACTAGCTCGATCTTCCTTTAGAGAGGATCTTGATTGGCAACAGCGTCAGTTAACGGTAAGCGCCTTGAAATGGGCCAGTAAAATGGAAAGCAATGATCCCTTAGATGACTGGTTAGCAGCCCACGAGCCTTTGTTAGACCGCTGGAATCACATGTTAGCTGACTTTAAGACCGGAAATACCCACGAGTTTGCAAAATTTTCGGTTTTATTGAGGGAATTGAACCTATTAAATTTAAACTGCTCCGTAAATTAGTATAAAATACTGCCCCCGAAGCCCTGCATCTTCGGGGGTCTTATACTAGGAGTTCAAATGTATTACCCACTTGCTCGAAAACTTATCTTTCAACTTGATCCAGAACGCGCACACGATCTTACTATTGAGATGTTCAAACGCACTGGTGGAACCTTATTAGATCGTGTTTACCGCCAGAATATCGCGCCTAATCCGGTAGAGTTGATGGGCTTAACTTTCCCTAATCCAGTTGGTTTAGCGGCAGGGTTGGATAAAAACGGTGAGTGTATTCAAGCCTTTGATGCCATGGGTTTTGGTTTTGTAGAAGTTGGTACAGTTACACCGCGTCCGCAATCTGGTAACGATAAACCAAGAATTTTCCGAGTATTAGATGCCGAAGGTATTATTAACCGAATGGGTTTTAATAACTTAGGGATCGACAATTTAATTAATAATGTTGAGCAAAGCCAATATAAAGGGATCCTTGGGATCAACATTGGTAAAAACTTTGATACTCCGGTAGAGAAGGGTAAAGATGATTATTTAATCGGCATGAATAAAGCGTTTCCACATGCTTCTTATATTGCTGTTAATATTTCTAGCCCAAATACTCCTGGTTTACGCACACTTCAATATGGTGAAGCATTAGAAGATCTATTAAAGGATCTAACTGAGCGTAAAGATCAACTTTCTCAGCAATATAATAAACATGTTCCTTTATTGATCAAAATAGCGCCAGATTTATCAGAAGCTGAAATAGAACAAATTAGTGACTCTTTATTAAAATATAAGCTCGATGGTGTAATTGCTACTAATACAACGCTAGAGCGCTCAATGGTAGAAGGGATGAACCACGCTAGTGAAGCTGGTGGTTTAAGTGGACGTCCTTTGCAATTAAAGTCCACTGAAGTTATTAGAAAATTAGATCATTACTTAAAATCTGAGATCCCAATTATTGGTGTTGGCGGAATTGATTCAGCGATGGCTGCTAAAGAAAAAATGGATGCCGGCGTAAAATTAGTTCAAATATATAGTGGCTTTATTTATAAAGGCCCAGAATTAATTAAACAAATAGCCAAGGCTGTATAAATTTTAATTAGTTTAATTTGTCTTTGTTGAGTTCTCGTAGTACATTTGTTTATTAAGTGAACTCAACATGGACAGTTTTTCTTTTTAGCAATGTTAATTCAACCTAATAAACAATGGCACTGGGTATTTGATACTAACAAGGGAGTAATGACTCTTGAGTTAGGTGAAAATATGCTGTTTGTGTCTAAGTTGTGTAAAAAGCGTTGTGTTCAACATGCTCAAGAAGATGGTCCGTTTACTACCGAGCACACTCAGCTCTATTATCAATTTCTCGAGCAGTTAGAACCCTTTCATTGGTCTGATCCGATTAAAGTGCAGATTTGTCTAAATGCTGTTGCTTCAGCTCAGTTCTTAAAACCTTTAATGCCGCAAAGCTGGTTTTTTACTAGTACTGCGAGCACTCATCAAAACCTCTTACAAATTGGCGAGCTAGTAGTATTGCAAACCGAAAACGCTCAAGCGCGTTGCGTAGTGGTAGAGGTGAGTGAGCAAACTTACACCTTGATGACGATTGAAGGTGGTTTAGTACTGGATGAGCGAAAATCGCTAAGCCAATTCGAAGCCATAAAAGTTATGCAAGATCGGGTTGTTCCGCTTTCTCAGCTATTACAAAACGCTAACGGCTTTGCCCAAACCGGCTAGCCGGCGTTCACTAACTCCTTTAGTTGTTCCCTCATTTTCTGACTGATAAGCGGTTGAGCTTGTTGGTTAGGATGTATTCCATCGTTTTGCATCAGTGACGAGTTAGTGGCTATTTCTTCAATAAAAAACGGTAGATAGTTAATCTGTTGTTGCTCTGCAATTTTGGGGTACAAACCCTCAAAAGCTTGGCGATAGCGTTTGCCGTAATTAGGCGGGATACGAATTTGCATCAACGCAATCTTGATGTCGTTTTGTTTAGCCAAGGCAATAATCGCGTTTAGATTGTTTTCAATGTTGGAAGTAGGGTGTCCTTGTAAACCATCGTTACCGCCTAGTTCAATCAATAACCAGTCGATCTTATGCTGTTGAATCAACGAAGGTAATCGTCTTAAACCACCTGCTGTAGTTTCGCCACTTATACTGGCATTAATGAGATCGATAGCTTGGTCTGTTTCGTTGTAGTATTGCTGGGTTAATGAAACCCAAGCCTGTTCTATTGGCATGCCATATCCAGCACTTAAACTGTCACCTAGGATAAGAATTGACTTGGTATTGGCAAAAGCCTTTGAACTCAATGTAAAAAAGAGTAAAACAGATAGTGTAACTAGCGTTAAAACTTTATTTTTGTGTCTAACCATCATTTTTGAGCACCTACTATATGCCAACAGCTAATTCAGATTCAGCGTCTAACATAATCATAAACGCCAGCGGACTCAATCATCATGTTGCAACTCCGGGTGGAAATTTAAATCTGCTGAATGATATTGAGTTAACTGTGCAACAGGGCGAATCCCTAGCAATTGTTGGAGCCTCTGGCTCAGGTAAAACCACTTTGTTGAGTATTTTGGCTGGCTTAGACAGTGCTAGTCAGGGCAGTGTGGAGCTTTGTTCAAAGAACTTAGCTGCGCTTGATGAAGAGCAACGCGCCAGCTTACGTCGCGACAATGTAGGCTTTGTTTTTCAGCAATTTTTGTTGGTGCCGGCACTAACTGCGCTAGAAAACGTGATGTTACCTGCGGAGCTTAAGGGTTTACCTAATGCTAAAGAACTCGCAGAGCAGTGGCTGGCTAAAGTGGGTTTAGCTGAACGTCACGATCATTATCCAAATCAGCTATCCGGTGGCGAACAGCAAAGAGTAGCTATTGCACGGGCGTTTATTTGTCAGCCTAAGGTGCTGTTTGCCGATGAGCCTTCGGCAAACTTAGACAATAACAACGGTCAAATCATTGAAGATCTGCTGTTTGAGCTAAACCAACAGGCAGGCACCACTTTGGTACTGGTAACTCACGAGCAAAAACTGGCGGCACGTTGCTTAAGACAAATCACATTACAAGCTGGTCGTATTATTCAGTCTTAAGGAGCCAAGGATGAAGAGTTTAATTTGGCGTTTATTTAAGGCTGAGCTAAAGCGCGGTGAGTTAACCATTATTTCTGCCGCCATTGTGCTGGCGGTGAGTTCGGTGTGGTTGTTTACCAGCATAACAGACCGAATGGAGCAGGCCATCTTTAACAAAAGTGGTGACTTTATTGCGGCTGACCGAGTGGTTCGCAGTGCTCATCCCGTTGACTTACCTTTGGCTGTTCAAGCAGAGTCTTTACAGCTTGATTATGCTGAACAGTTGTTGTTTCCCTCTATGGTTTATGGCAACGAAAACTTAGTACTCGCCAGTGTTAAATCTGTATCCCCAGACTATCCCCTTAAAGGGCGTTTAAGAATAAGCCGAGAAAAAAATGGCTTAACAAATGAGTCCGCCAAGGGCATTCCTCAGGGTGAGGCTTGGATTGCAGAACGTTTGTTTTATCAACTTGATATAGATATTGGCGACTTCATCGAAATTGGCGAAGCAGAATTTCGAGTGACTGGTCGTATCGTTACCGAACCTGATGCCCCCTTCAGTGTATTTATGACCGCCCCGCGAGTGATCATTAATATTAACGATGTTGCACAAACAGAAGTTGTGCAGCCTGGTAGTCGTTTAGGTTATCGTTATATGTTTGCTGGGGACAAAAGCCAGCTCGATGCCTTCGAAAATTGGGTAACACCACAGCTTGCCGATAACCAACGCTTGGTAACGGTACGTAGTGGCAACTCTCCTTTAGCGGGAGCCTTGCAAAGGGCCCAGCAATTTTTGCTATTAGCTGGTCTTATCGGAATTTTACTTGCCAGTGCAGCCATTGCGGTAGCTAGTCGCTTATATTGCCAGCGTCACTACGACACTGTTGCAATGTTTAAAGTGCTTGGTGCCAATAAGCCACAGATCAGAACCATTTATTTAGGACACCTGTTTACCGTGGTATTCGTGTCTATTGTACTGGGCATTGCTTTGGCCACGTTGGTGCAATGGCCTGTGACCCATTATGTTGAAAAGTTACTCAATATTGATTTACCCAGTGCTGGTGCTGCGCCCTACTTAATGGCTGCAGGCAGTGGCTTGATTTGTGGGGTTGCGTTTACGCTGCCAACGCTATCTCAGCTATTTAACATTGCACCTATGCGAGTAATTCGCCGCAACAGTGATGATGCAGTGGTGAAACCAATATGGATTGCCTTGTGGATGCTAGTGAGTGTATTTGCCTTACTGTTACTTTATAGCGGTTCATTTACCTTGAGTGCAATTTTGCTCGGTGTAGGCTTGATTGCGGTGGCACTGTTGTTGGTTGTGAGTCAATTACTGCTCTGGGGCAGTAAGAAGCAAGCAGAGAAACTGAAAAGCCTTAGTTTGAAGATTGCGATTTCGTCTCTTTATAAAAGAGCTAAGCAAAATAGGGTTCAGCTTATTGGCTTTACTGTAGCCATCAAGTTAGCGTTGGTAGTGTGGGTTATCCAACAAGATTTGATTAGTGAGTGGCAGCAACAGCTTCCAGAAGGCGCGCCTAATCACTTCATGTATAACATTTCCGAGCAGCAGAAGCCTGAGCTAGCTTCTCGTTTTGCCGATGAAAGTGTCGAACTCACCACTATGTTCCCAATGTTACGAGGTCGGCTGGTTGCCATCAACCAAGAAGCAGTTAGTCAAGAACGAGAAGGGGAGTACTCAGAGAAGACTTCTTCACGACGCCGAGGAGCTGGTCGCGAACTTAATTTAAGCAGTGTACTGGAGCTGCCTTATCGTAATGAGCTGGTAGCAGGTGAATGGCTTAAAGCTGGCAGTACCGGTGAGGCTTCGGTAGATGAGGAGTTTGCCGAACGCTTAGATATTAAGCTTAACGATACTCTTGAATTTATGATTGGTGCCAGTCGTTTTACGGTTACCGTAACAAGCTTACGCAGTATCGATTGGAATACCATGCAGCCTAATTTTTACGTATTGCTGAGTCCCGATATTCTGCAAGACTTCCCGACTGGCTATTTAACGTCGTTTAATCTGCCCGAAGATAAAGCGGCTTGGATGGCGCAAACCATGGCGCGTTTTCCTACTTTGGTATTAATTAATGTTAAAGCCTTGATTGAACAACTGTCTCAGGTGGTTGATCAGGTCGCGTTAGCACTCAGACTTGTGTTAGTAGTCGTGCTACTTGCCAGCAGCTTAGTGTTGTATGCTCAAGTGCAAAGCTCTTTGGAAGAACGTAGACGGCAAACGGTGATACTGAGAACCTTAGGCGCGAGCGCAAAGCTACTGCGTAATGCGGTAATCTATGAATTTGTCATACTCGGCTTTTTAGCCGGATTTATTGCAGCCAGTGCTGCCCAAACTATTTTGGTGCTATTGCAAGTGTTTGTGTTTGATATCGGCGCTTCCATTAATCTAGGGTTGTGGGTACTTGGGCCGTTGTTAGGCACCTTGTTAGTTGCCTTAATGGGCGCTGGAGCAACCTTGCGTTTGTTGAAACAAAACTCTGCACAATTGGTGAGAAATTTGAACTGATTAGCGCTTAGTAAATATCTGTTATAAAGACGTTTCAATATCTCTGTAATTGATTATATACTTATGAAAAAATGTAATAAGAACTCGCTAACCGGATAGTTAGCGCTATAGTTTTTTCGCGCCAGAGAATTCAACTACATGAAATTGCAGCAGTTACGTTATATCGTCGAAGTAGTAAACAACAACCTCAATGTGTCGGCTACTGCGGAGAGTTTATATACTTCGCAGCCCGGTATTAGTAAACAAATTCGTTTATTGGAGGATGAGCTAGGGGTTCAGATATTCAAGCGTAGCGGCAAGCACCTTAGCCAAGTAACTCCTGCTGGCAAAGAAATCATTCGCATCAGCAATGAGATTATGGCCAAGGTTGAAAGTATTAAAGCGGTCGCTAATCAGCATACTCACCCAGACCAAGGCTCGCTTAATATCTCAACTACTCATACTCAAGCGCGTTATGCGTTGCCCGAAGTTATTCAAGGTTTTATCCATCGTTACCCAAATGTTTCTTTAAACATGCACCAGGGTACACCTAACCAGATAAATGAAGCAGTGGCTAAGGGCAGTGCAGACTTTGCCATTGCCACTGAGGCACTGCATATTTTCTCCGATTTAGTGATGTTGCCTTGTTATCATTGGAATCGCAGCATATTGGTGCCCAAAGAACATGAGTTGGCGAAAAAACACTTAAACGGTGAAGTCGTTACCATTAACGATTTAGCTAAGCATTCCATTGTTACTTACATTTTTGGTTTTACTGGTCGCTCCGATTTAGATGATGCCTTTGGCCGTGCTGGTAAAGTGCCAAAGATTGTCTTCACTGCAACCGATGCCGATGTGATAAAAACCTATGTTCGAATGGGAATTGGCGTTGGTGTGTTGGCGAGTATGGCTATCGATAAGCAACAAGATCAGGATTTGGTAGCGATTGATGCTAGCCATTTATTTAGAGCAAGTACCACTAAGATTTGCTTTAGAAAAGGTACTTTCTTACGTACTTACATGTACGACTTTATTGAACGATTTGCACCACACTTAACCCGAGATATTGTTGATAGAGCAGTGCAAGCCAAGTCTCTCGATGAAGTGGAAGAGCTGTTTAAAAATATTGATTTACCGGTTATGTAGTTGTTCCTTCTAAAGCAGCCAGTTGGCTGCTTTTTTGTTTGCCGCATCCCCAACCATTGTTAATAAAATTAACTATAATTGTGATTTATAAGCCCTTCTGGCGCTAGTGCAGTTAGTAGTGCTCTTGGTTAGCAATGCCAGATAAATTGTAACATTTGGTACCCAACTTGATGATAATTCACTAATTAGAGGTAGATTCGTAGACTTCCTTAGTGTTTATCTTTAAGCTTCTAATAAGTGGTTAATGTTTTGTTACAGGGCTGTACGAACATTAGATTTAACAACTACTCCGATATCGCAAGGAAAGGCGGCCTACGTAAAACCATCATGATTAATTATTTTTTGCGCTGTTTAGGCAAAACTCAACTCGCTTTGGCCTTGGTTTTGTTTTCTGTTTGTACTCTCTCTGTTGCTCAAGCTGAGAGCTTAAGCGCGTTGCACGTAAATGGTTTAGAAGATGGTGTCAGGCTGGGTGAGCATTTTCAGGTATGGCACGATTTAGAAGGCAAGGCTGATCTGGCTGATGCTATCGCTGCTTATCGTTTAGATAAGTTCTCCAGATTACCGAGTAAAGGTTCCACGGGTTTACAGCCAGGAGCTTTTTGGAGCGTTTTCTATCTGCACAATGATAGCGATAAACCGATTACTCTAAATTTAGAATACGTTGACCACCAACTCATCTACTTAAATGCTTATCAACGTAATACCAATGATCCCAGTTTTTTAGAAATTGCCGATCTCGCTTTAAATAATTCTTTTTCAGAGCGCTTAGTCAGTCACCAACGATTTGTAGTGCCAGTAGAGTTAGCAGCAGGTGAAACCCATCAGTTTTACTTTCGCTTTGGCTCTGACGAAAAGGGTTTTGTATTCCCAGATTTAAGGATTTGGCAGCCAGACAAAATGCACTATGTGCAGAGTATTGAGCTAGGTAGTATTGCCTTTTTGGTAGGCGGTCTGGCCTTGATGTCGATTATTTCCTTGGTGACCGGAATTGCCACCAATGATAAAACCTATTACGCATACTTTGTCTATGCGGCTACCAAATTGGCGACATGGCCAACTATATTGGGTTTTACTCATATGTTCTTCATTCGTGAAGACTTCCATTGGAGTTACATGTCCTTAACTGGGGCAATGTCGATAATGACTGGTGTTATTTTTGCCCGCATATTCCTGCAAACAAAAGTGAATACGCCTCGTTTAGATTATGTTTTACGCTTTATGATCTTAAATGCGGCTTTACTCGCTGTAGCAGCTCTAACCAGAGAAACCGTATTCTCGGTGGTGCTTATCACCATTGCTTTATTGCTATACCCGATGTTAGCGATAGCCAGTTTGATACGTTGGTACCAAGGCTCTAGAGAATCCGCTGTTTACACCTTAGGTTGGACAGTATTAATAGTCGGGCTATTTAGCCAAGCTTTGCGTGATTTAGGCCTTGTTGAACATACCTTTGTTACTTACTACTGGCCGGTTGTAGCCTCATACAGTGAAATGATGGTGATCATGGTTGCTATGGGGATTCACCTGTTTAGATTGCGCCGTCTAAAAGAGCAGGCCGAACTGCGCTATCGCAGCCAACTTGAGCGCGCTAAACAAGAATTAGAAATATTGGTGTCTGAGCGTACTCATGCACTTGAAGTTGCTAAGTCTGAGGCAGAGCGTGAAGCTCGCACCGATCCACTAACAGGCATAAACAATCGACGTAGCTTTATGGCGAAGGCCGAGGCGATGTTTGATAGTTGCCGTAACCGTTCACATCCTATGACCATGTTGATGTTCGATATTGACCACTTTAAGAAAATTAACGATAACCATGGCCATGCTGCTGGTGATAAGGCTTTGAAGAAGTTTGCCAGTACCTTAGAAAGTGAAATTCGTGATGGTGATGTATTAGGGCGTTTAGGCGGGGAAGAATTTGGCTTAGCCTTATATGCTGATTTAGATACTGCAAAACATACCGCAGAGCGTTTACGTTCTGCAGTTGAACGGATTTATGTGAATACCGGTGTGGTACAAATACGTTTTACCACCAGCATTGGTATTGCGTTAATGCAATCAGAAGAAAATATAGAGCAGCTGATGAGTTTAGCCGACCACGCTTTATACGAAGCTAAAGATAGTGGGCGCAATAAAGCCGTCGTGGCAAACGTAGCTTAATCTGGAAAATGAGGATACTGAGCTATTTCATCAATATCTTTGTACCATTCAGCTTTCTCGTTGGTAAAAATATGGTCTTGCGGTTTTAAACTAGGGCAATTGTTTAGGCCGCCAGCCGGCACAATTACCCACTGCTTAGTACTCGATAAATAGGGCACTGCACTACCACATTGCTTACAAAAAGCGTTAGTTATACTGCGCTTAGGAACATCGTATCTAGCGACCAGGTTTTCACCAGCCAGCCACTTGAAAAATTCCGGGCTAATAAATAGGTTTGAGACATGTGCGCTACCGGACATTTTCTTACACTGATCGCAATGACAGAGATGAAATTGCTGAAACTTGTCTTGGGCTTCAAACCGCACAGCTTCACATAGGCAACTTCCGTTGATGTTACTCATTTTTCAAGTCCTCCTAGGTTTTATTTCTATCAAACATCCATACTTTTATATCATATTGGTATAACCAGTTTAATCTTTAAACAAGACCTTGTTATGAAAATGCTAAACTGTCTAGCAGGGTGTTCATGTGGCGATACAGCTTGCCTTTACAAAAAACAGCCTTAAAGCAGTGTTTTATTGATGTTTGTGATATTCCTATTAGCAATATAATCTTACCAAAGCTAATTTATTGTTATTAACAAGTAATTAGCAACTATTGCTGGTTAAGAGCTAAGCCTTAAGCGTTATCTCGCTTTTGGTTATAAGGCAAAGGATTTGCCGCTTTCAAACAAGGACATATTTTGAATCAATTCACTTTTCCTGCACTCGCTTGCACCTTATCTGTATGCCTTATGGCAGGTTGTAGCCAATCACTCGAGCAACCTAACTCCGCCTACGATTTAGCAGTTAAGCAGGCTGCATTTCCTCAACCTGAAGATGTTAGCACTAATTTGTTTGCTGTAAATGCTAACAACGAACTGCTGAAATGGAATGAACAAGGCGACAAACTGCTGGTACTCACTTGGAAAAGCCAGGGTGCCATCGACAAATTCATTTTGCCAAATACCCACAGTTCTACCAATCCAAATTATCCCATATGGGTGAGCCTCGCTCCGCAACTTCAGCAGTTCTGCAGTAAGTACCTGTCTGATAATGAAACCGTTTCGCAAAGCCAGCTTGAGCTGCGTTTAAAGCAATACCTAGGTTTAGATCCAAGCTGGGATTACGATGCTTTTGTAGAGTTGTATGTTGCGCCAGAAGATCTATTTAGGCCTTGTGTCGACCCTGAAATTGACGACCAGAGTTGTAAGTTAGATGCCAGCCAAATAGCCAATGAGGTGAAGGGGATTAACGATTATCCGGGCTTCTACCAAGCTTTATACTTCAAGAGCTTTCGAGAGTCTGCAGGTGTTCCATGGACAGGCTTAGGTTACACCTACGATTGGGGAAACCTTCAATCTAAACAAGGTGCTAGTGAATACATTATTGCGCCGGGGGCGGAGTATCAGGTACATGCTGTTATCCCAACGGAGCAGTATTGCCGATGATTATGCCGGAAAAGCTACAAGTTTTAAGTCAGTTTTTAAAAAGTAACCCCGCTTTTTCTGACTGCCAGAAAGAAGACCTAGCTCGGTTGTTAGCAAACATTACAGTTGTGAAGTTAGTGCCTGGTGAGGTTGTTTGCCGCTCGGGAGAAAACGCGAACAACCTATATTACTTACTAGAAGGTGAGCTACAAACCACCAATAAAGATCAGGTAAAGGGGCCTATTAGTGGATTCTTCGGTGAAGAGTCGGCACTAGGTATGCGCAGTTATATCTACGATATTGAGGTAGTAGAGAGTGCCGAGCTGGTGGTTTTACCCTTGGCGGCGATACTTACCCTAGAAGCCTACAGTAGTTTTAAGCAGTCATTGCTCGACAGTTTCCACTCTCGCCTTGCGGGGCAAACGCATATTGAAGTCGACTTAAGCCCTAAACATGACATTGAAGTAGGCTATCGCCAGATCATTGGTTGGCTGTTTGCGATAATCACGCCTTTAATGATTTATTGGGGTTTAATACTTAGCCAGCAACCATTGCATCAAGATGCAATCTACTTTGCGTCAATCCTTGGCATTTGTTCGGTAATGTGGATCTTTCGTTTGCTGCCAGATTATGTGCCTGGGCTATTTGCTGTATTAAGTGCCGTATTGCTGGGAATTACCACCAGTGAGTCGGCGTTTTCCGGCTTCTCGAGCAACAGCTTTTTTATGGCTTTGAGCATACTTGGCTTGAGCGCGGTAATCCGCTCATCGGGTTTAAGTTATCGCATGTTGTTGCATCTACTGTTAATCGGTCCTGCTTCCAAAATTTGGTACAACATCAGCTTTTTTAGTGTTGGTGCATTGCTTACACCGGTTGTGCCTACCGTTAATGGTAGGGTAACCATTGTTGCGCCGTTCTTAAAAGATTTGTTGAGTGGTGCGAGTAAAGAAGCGCGTGAGCAAGAGGGACCGAGGTTAAAGGCCAGCTTGCTATTTGGTGCAAGCTTATTGTCTCCAATTTTTGTTAGTAGTAAGTCGGTAAACTTCATCGTACTAGGCATGTTGCCACAGCAAGTTCAGCAGTATTTTCAATGGCTAGATTGGCTACTTGCGGCATTGGTTTGTGGCATGGTGCTGTTAGCGCTTTACGCTGTTTCTTTGTGCTGGGTTTATCGCAATAAGCAAAGTCTAAAGCTGCCAAAAACTACAAGCCTGCAGCAGCTTAAAACCCTTGGTTCGCTAAACCCTGCCGAGTGGTCGTCAATTCTTGGTCTAATCGTGCTTATATCGGCTCTGCTATTTGCCAATATTCACCGTATCGAAGTTGCTTGGGTTGCCTTAGCCATACTGTTCTATTTGATGATGTTTGGCTTTTTAGATCCCAACCAATTTAGAACCAAAATTGATTGGAGTTTTCTTGTATTCCTAGGCTCGCTAATTGGTGTGGTCGACATCATTCATCAAGTAGAGTTAGATACCTGGCTTACTGGAAAAATCTATTGGTTGGCAGCTTACATGCAAGAAAGCCTGGCACTGTTTGTGGTGTTGTTGGCTGTTATCGTGAGTCTTATTCGTTTAATACTGCCAATCAATGCAACGGTGATTATTCTAGCTACCTTACTTATTCCTGCTTCCATAGAAGTGGGGGTGAATCCTTGGGTGATTGGTTTCCTAATATTGTTCCTTTCAGAAAGCTTCTTTTGGCCGTTCCAGGCTTCTTATTACATGCAGTTTTTAAGTTTAACCACCGGCATTGTGAGTAATGATGAAGCCAAGTTGATGAAAATGAATGTACTGATATACCTGTTTAAACTTGTAGCGGTTTATCTCAGCATTCCTTATTGGCAGAGCATGGGGCTTATATAATGAAAAAGTTATTGTTAAGCGTCATTATGCTGAGCTTTCTCGTTGCCACTATCGGCGTGATAGTCGTGGAGGGGGCTTCAAGGCCAAGAATCCTCATTCTTCATAGCTACGAAACCGACTATGCCTGGACCCGCACAGTTAACCAAGGCATAGACAGAGCCAAGCGCGCCCACATGAATGTTGATATTCGCTATCACTACATGAATACCAAAAATCAATCTAGCGAAGCCGCTAAGAAACGCGCTGCAACGGTTGCTAAACGGGTAGTCGATAACTACCAACCCAATGTATTACTGGTTATTGATGACGATGCTCAGCGCTTAGTTGCTACCGACTATATTGGCAACGAAGCGATTCAGATTGTGTTTGCCGGGGTAAATGCTGAGCTTGAAGCCTATGGTTATCAGGATGCTGACAATGTGACAGGCATACTCGAACGTAAATCGGTGTCGGCAATTAAAGAAGTATTAAGGTTATTGGTAGAAAGCCAGCCTAGACTTGGCAGCTTGAAAGGGAGTGTCGTTTACCTCTCAGATAGTTCAACTTCGGCCAAGCTTGATGCGGGTTACCTAGCAAGACAAGAGTGGGCGCCACTTGAGTACCAAGGACATGTTGGGGTTAAAACCTTCGAGCAGTGGAAGCAAGCTGTTCTATCACTTAACGGCAAGTACCAATTTTTGCTAGTTGGCGGCTACCGTAAACTGTTTAGTGACGGTAGCGAAAGCTTTGTCTCTGCTGAAGAAGTGGCGCAATGGACCGAAGCAAATTCAACGCTACCGATTGTTGGTATCAATGCATTTAACTCTGAAGACGGGGTCATGCTCTCGATTGGAGCTTCACCTTTTGAGCAGGGAGAGATAGCTTTCGAGCGGGCTATTCGCTTAGTGGAAGATCCCGCTAGTTTGTCACAGATGCCAGTGGCAATATCGAAACAATACGTGGTAGCTCTGCGTCATCAAGCACTTGAAGCTCGCGATATCAAAGTGCCAAAAGTACTAGAAGCTTTTGCCCGCGCCACCAATAACTACTTTGAATAAAACCGTTAAGGAAGACTGTTTTGGCTATTAGATGGAATTTACGTAGACGCATACTTGCGCTTGCTTGTTTATGTGTTGTCGCAAGCGCCTTAGTTACTAGTTATGAGCACTTGCAGCGGTGGATAAGCGACAGTGGAACAAATAGTGTAATACTGGCGGTGGTTGGGCCAATGTCGGGTAATGAAGCCGACAAAGGTTTATCAATGGTTCACGGTGCTCAACTTTATGCTGATCTCCATAATAGCCAGCGGCAAGATAACCAAGTAGCCATTGTTGTTCAGCAATACGATGATGCTAATGACAAAAGCAAAGCACAGCTAATTGCGAAGCAGTTAGCTGCAACTAACAATGTAGTTGCCGTATTAGGGCACCGAGCATCGGCTACCTCGATTAAGGCCGCCAGTATTTACCAACGTGCTGGTTTGCCCATGGTTGGGGGCTCAGCCACTGCAACTGAGATCACCCAGAATAATGACTGGGCTTTTAGGGTTATTCCAGATAACCATTTACAAGGTAAGTTTGTTGCCGACTACGTTGCAAGCTTAGCTAAAGGCAAAGCGGTATTAATCTATAGCCAAGATAAATTTGGCGAGTCGTTAGCAGATTCCTTTCTTAATAGAGCTGAACTGCTAGCGATTCAAACGCTGAGTTTAGGGGTGGATTTAAAAAGAGACATCGCTAAACAAGCCGAGCTAATAAGCCAAAAAATTAGTGAGTTTAGCCACACCGGAGCAGTGTTCTTAGCCGTGCATGATGTAGAAGGTGAAACGCTAGTTAGCCATTTAAAGCAGCAACATCCAAATTGGCTGTTTATTGGCAGTTCTTCTATTGGTAAGCAAAGTTTCCCCGAACGTTTTAAACATCGAAGCCAAGAGAGAGAAGTATCTGGTTATTATACTAATGGGGTGTTTGCCGTTAGCCCTATCTTATTTGATGTAGCCAGTGAATCAACTCAACTGTTTTACCAAAGCTTTCATAAAGGTTTTGGTTATGAGCCAAGTGGTGTTTCGGCCGCATATTATGATGCAGCAACTATCGTATCGGCTGCAATAGATGCAGCAAGCGGTGAAGAGGGCGGGGCCGATGACTTTAGCCAGCTTAATATAGCTAGCCAGAGAGCAGCGATAAAAAACCACTTAACTGGTTTTGATTCACCCAATAATGCTGTTCAGGGTTTAACCCACTCTTTGTATTTTGATTCACAAGGCAACGTATTACGCCCTATGCAAGTGGGCTTGTTTAGTGGCGGGGCTTTTGTTTCTGCGCCGATCCAGCTGCAAGATGTTAATGACGAAAATCTTGCGGTGCGCCGAACTGATGTGGTGTATACCGGCATTGAAATGCAAAACATCAGTGAGTTTTCCACCATAGATATGACCTTCAAAGCCAAATTTAAGCTTTGGTTTAGAAGCACGCCTGGGGTAAAAGCCGAAGATATTGTGTTTTTAAACTCGGTAGGCGATTTGGGCTTACAACAACCAATAGAGTCTAATTTTACAAGCCAAAGTACCTACCAGCTTTATCAGGTTGAAGGCACTTTTCTCGCAGATGCAAAACCGGGTAGAGCAGCCTTTGGAGAATACCAACTGGGCGTAAGTTTTAGGCATACTACGCTGCCAAGAAGTGAGCTTATTTATGTATCAGATATTGTTGGGCTCGGTCAAACCAGCCTACATAAAAACCAAGCCAACCAGCACAAGGTTCAATTTGACACCAGCCAGTGGCGCCAAGGCAGCACTTTGTCTTTTCAAGATACCTTACGTAAACGCAGTTTAGGTGATCCCAAGTATTTACATTCAGACAGACAAGCCGTGGAGTTCTCTAGGTTTAATTCTCTAACGCCGGTACAAGAAAATGTATTAAGCCTAAGGGGGCGTATTCCTGCACAGTGGCAGCAGATAATCTTTTATAGCAGTGTATTGGCGTGGTTACTTTACGCATTGGTTTTAGACTTTAAATTACTGGGTCAGCTATCTAGAGCTTATGGCTTAGGGAACAAGCTTTTATACGCCTTGTTTATAGCTTCCGCTGAGCCCTTGTTTTTAGATTGGTTAGCGCAAGCTTATCCTAATACTAACCAGCTGTTTGCTAGTAATTGTTTCGACGTATTGTGGTGGCTACTGTTTGCTTCGACCTTAGCTTTGTTAATTGATGTACTGCTTTGGGACCCCATAGAAAAGCGCAGCGGCCGCCAAGTTCCACGAATTATGCGCCATTTAACTCGTGGCTTGGCCTACATTGGAGCGATATTTGCGATTCTCTCTTTTGTATACCAGCGAGAGCTAACCAGCCTACTAGCAACGTCTGGCTTGGTTGCAATGATCCTGGGCTTAGCCTTGCAATCAAACCTTGTGAATATTTTCTCGGGCATTGCTATTAGCTTGGAGAAGCCGTTTAAGCTTGGAGATTGGATTAGTCTAGGTGGCTATGGCGGGCCAATTGTAGGCGAAGTTATAGACATGAACTGGCGTACAACTAAGGTAAAAACGGCTGACAATACACTCTATTCTATCCCTAACAATACCTTGGCAAACGCCAATTTAAACAATGTGAGTAGCAGTGGACAGATTGTGACAGGTGGTTTTTCTGCCTCAGTAAATAAACAATTAGAACCCTTGCAGGTGATCCCGCGGATAGAAGCCGCCCTTATGGCTATTGACGCCGTTAATCGGGTTTATATTGATGTAGCTAGCATAGGCTCTGACAATGTGGATTATCAAATTAAGCTGGTGCATGGGGTAGATGATACCGCTACAACTACCGATTTAGTTTGGCAGGCTATTTGGCGCTTGGATGCTGAAATTAAGCAGGAACTTGAGGTAAAAGAACCAGAGTTGGAAATCCCGCTACTTAATGATGCTTAGTGGCGTTTGTTCCCGTATAGAAGTTTGTTAAGCTGGAGCAAACTCAACGAGGGAACTGCTGATGCAATTACACATTATCAACGGCGATAGCGTGGGAGACATGCTTAAGCAATCAAGTATTGTCCAAGGTGAGGTACTGTGTTGGCGAGACGTATTGCATGATGGGCCAATTGTTGCTGCAGAAGGACAAGCTTATCTAAAAGCTCGAGCTAGTTTCATTCATGAAACAATAAGTTTGCCCAGCCCTTTGCCTGCAATGGAGATTAGTGAACAGCAGATCTTAGATGATTTTGTTCAGCGTCAAGCTGTTTTAGATAAGCTAAGCCAATATAAAGAGATTGTGTTGTGGTTTGAACACGATCTCTATGATCAATTGCAGTTGGCTGAATGTTTATTTCATTTAGCCAAACATCCCGAACTTACCGAGCAATTTCGAATTATTTGTATTGGTGAGCATCCCGAGCTTGATTATTTCCATGGCCTAGGAAACCTTTCGATTAGCCAGCTCGAAGCGCTTTATCCAAACAGACAAACGCTTAGTGTTGAGCAATTAGAATTAGGCAAAAGGGTATGGCAGGCACTTGTAGCCAACACGCCTGAGCAACTCAATCATCTACTCCTAGAACCATTATCACCACTACCATTTATGGCGAATGCTTTGCTGCGTTTTGCCCAAGAGTATCCTTGGCTAGATAAGGGGTTAAGTCTTACGCAATTGCACATTCTTGAGTCTTTGGCTAAACCAATGCAAGAGTTGCCTATTTTGCAGAGTAATCTTCGTCAGCAAGCTCAATATCAGGGTGAAGAAGAGTTCGTTGCGGATCAGCGTTATCAACAAATTATGGAAGACTCTGAGATAAAACTTGGGCGACTATTTGTGAACTTGCAAACCTTAGAAGATGCGCCTTTTCTTGGGGATGCTTGGTTAAACAAAGAGCTTTACTGTTTGTCTCATTTAACTCCACCTTGTGTAAAAATTGACAACAAGGATGACAAACACTGGAGTATGGATGCTAGTTATACTATCACCGATACAGGGCTTAAGGCGCTTGAGGGCGCAATGCTTAAAGAACTTTCTTCTCAGCTAAGTTTTTGGCGAGGTGGAGTTAACATTAGCCAAGATAATTACTGGTGCTGGGACCACAAGCAAGGCCAGATAGTTATGCAGTAATAGCGAGGTAAAGAGCGGCAATAAAAAACCACGCTTAGCGTGGTTTTTAGTTTTATTTACAGTTGCTGTTTAAGCTTTCTCCATCAATCGGTTTAGCGTAACCGTCAAAACAGCGCGGCAATGGCCAAGTGGGTTTGCTCACCACTAAACCCTGGTTAGGGTCGCAAACTTCTCCTTCGCTGGCTAAGCACCATGAGTTGGGTTCTGGCGTTGCTGCTTTGTTTTGCTGATGACGATATTTAGATACCGCTTGATAAACAACACGTCGGGCTTTGTTTAAGCTGCTTAAGGGTTCCCAGCCTTCTACTGCTCGCCACGGATTCATCGATATATTTTCACAAAACTGCTGTTGCTGCTCGCTATATAAATGCTGTGGAGGAATGTTAATCGTTGCAATGCTGATGAATGGCGAGGCTTGCTCAGACCAAATAGCGGTAGCATCGTCTACCGGCATGTAATAGCCCGGCAGTTTTTCTTGTACCATAAACTCAAAACATGCTCCGCCGTTTGCTAATTGAGTTTCTAATTGATTGCTTAAATAATCAGGATCTGATTTATCTACCTTGCTTGGGAAGGTCATTCCGGCACAAGGTTTAGTAGAAAACTTAATGGTGCTGTTGCCTAAACGGTAGGGCAGCATAGAAAAATACTGTGCTTCAAGTGGCGTATTGATAACCGACGACACGGTTTGAATTGCCCGATAAAACTGTTTGGGGTGCAAACGTGGTGGAAACAAGCTAATAAACCACTTGGTGCGTTGAAACTTCGCCAAGTAAGTCATGTCGTCTGCGTAATCAAAAATGTTGCGGTTAAAAAATGCCGGAGTATTGGTCATAATGAAATCTTGGTTATGACTCTCGCCGAGTTCGGGGGCAATGGCTTTACCTGGTACGTTCATTACTTTTACCGCCATTCCCCGCGCGTCGCCTTTACTATCAGCTTGTACTAGCATGTCGCCATTGGAGAAACGGATCCAAGCTTTATATTGCTGATTTTCTTGCGCAAACAGCCCAGCTTTAAAACGCTCTGGAATGTCTGGATTTACCGAGAAGGTAGCTCTAGCACAACCGGTTGCTTTGGCATGCGCGTCCCGCCGATAGGGCAAACCGTTATATTGCTCTGCACGTTTAGATATTTCGCGCGCCGAGTTAATCGCCGACATAATGGCTTCTTGCTCTGGCTTGGTAATGCCCATTTCTTTATATAAGTCGTTAGCATTAGCAGCATTAAAACTTAAACCAAGCAAACAAAGGGCTAAAGGTGATTTAGTAAATAGTTTTTTCATCTTAGTGCACCTTTGCTGGATTGTTTTTCGCGGCGTTAAAGCTGTCTAAACAAGCTTGCTGTTCAGAGCCAAACTGTGGCGCTTGAGTGTATTTAGACCAATCAAGTGGGTCTCCACCAAGCTTGTCGCTAAATTCGGGGTTGCCCATTACTTTCAAGTATTCTAATAAAGCGGCACGCTCCTGCATGCTAAGCAAACGACCGATTCGGCCCGGCATATCAATATCAGTGAATAGATGCCCTTGGTTACCGTTGCCCTTAATACTGGTATCGTGTTTAAAACTACCTGGGCGTTGTTCGGTTATAAAACCTAGATGGTCAGGGTTGTACTCACGATTACCAATATAAAATTGCTTTGGTCGCTCGCGAAGTGGCGATAACAGGTGATACAAAGTAGGCACTGAACCATTATGCAAAAATGGTGGGGTAGCCCACACTCCATGTAATGGGCGCGGTTTATAAGCACGCATATTGGCGATTCTAAAAGGTACATTTAAACCGTCGTAGTCAGCAATCAAGGCTTTATCGATGTTGTTGTCTTGGTAAAGCTTTGGCACTAAACGATTAAGCAGTATTTGTAAGCCATCGCCTGCATTTACTGGGGCCGAGCCTGGAATAATTTTGCTACCATCGTAGCGGTGATCCATGTAGTTATCTGCAGCGGTAGGGTCAGTGCCAATCACCGAAGTTTTAACCCAAGGCATTGCCCAAATTACTTCGCGCCAATCTTCGCGTACCGCTTGTTGGCCAACAAAAGTAATGTCTCCGTCCATATCCCATTGCCAGTTTACATCTATTTGCTTGTCTGGATTTTCACCAGGTTTGCTGGCTACTTTCCATTGGTAGGGTTGGACTTTATGCGGTCCATGACAAGCCTGACATTGGTCTAGGAATAAGTCTTTACCTTGGGTGGCTAGCTGGGTATCGATGTTTCCTAGAATAGCTTCTGGCCAACGCGGCGGCTCTAGTGAGCGTAAGGTGCCTTCAACGCAGTGCATGCCGGCTAAATCAATGACAGATTCACCAAACTCTTCGCTAGTTAATAATTCACCTTCATCATTCACTAGTTTGATTGGCGCTAATACGCCTAGGCTTTCACCCACATTCCTTGCCATTGCTTGATTGGTAAAGCCAGTGTATTGCACCCAATCGAAACGCCATATATCCCAAAGGAAGGGATAGCTAACTGGTGCATTAGCGACACGGTAGTTTGCGGGTTCGTCGAGATCGTAGCCAAATACCACATTGGCTATTCGGCCTACTGCGTCTGTTCGGCCGCGGCCTTCCTCAACAGGATATAGCTTAGGAGCACCAGCGCCCGATACAAATTGCTTAATATTGCCTAAGAAGCCCCAAATTTGTTTGCGTAGTTGGTTACGCGTTGCAGGATCTTGTCCTGCAACGCGATCAGCAAAACGGCTCCATTTACTTGGATTGATGAGGGTTGCGACTACAGAGGCGGCGAGGGTAGTAATAAACTCTCCACGTTTGGCGTTAGAAATACTTTGCACTGCCTGACCACCATCGATGCGCAGCGCGTTACCTTGGTAGTGAAGCTCACCGGTATGACACATGGCACAGGTAAGATCTAAGCGCTCTTTACCGGATTTAGGGTCAATGTGCCGACCTAAACCTACTGGAAGGTTGCCAGGGTTTAAGGTGGTAGGCTGCTGGCCAGGGGTTACAATAAAGCCCCAGCCGCGCATATTGTCGGGGCTGGTTAATAAATCTTTGGAAAGCGGTAGCTCTAGGTTGATGAACCAATCATACTCTAGCCCTAATAGCTCGGTACCTTGCGGGGTAAAGTAAAAACGCTCGCGTTGCTCGTCGGTCCAACCTTTGTTGAGGTAGTGAACTTGATTCACTGTCTCTATGGTTAGGTTAGGTTTGAGGAAAGCTTTTAGCCCTAAATATCCAGCTGTGATCAAGGCAATGCCGAGAAAAGAGTAGCGTAACCAACGTGGTCCTAATGCTAGCCAAACCTGCCAAATTGCTTTCACTAAACCCCAAACCCAGTTTAACAAGCGGGTAGTGGCTTTAATAATTAGCTTAAAAGGCAGTAAGACGATTTTTAAGACGAGCAAAAGTAGCCCAGACAGGAGCTGTTTTAGCATAGTTTCAAATCCATTTGTAAGAATGCAAGCGGCCTGCGTCGTGCAGGCTGTAAATGTTGGTTAAATGTTATAGGTATTTTAAGTGGATTGCACTTAACTATTACTAAAACAAAGAGATAGCTCTAGTAACAGCATATTTACACTTAGCTGTGAATTAACATTCGATAATGTTTACTGCTAAGCCACCACGAGCAGTTTCTTTGTATTTGCTCTTCATATCGCAGCCAGTTTCCCACATGGTTTTGATGGCTTTATCTAAAGAAACTTTGTGCTCACCACTGCCTCTTAATGCTAATCGAGCGGCATTTATCGCTTTAAGCGCGCCCATGGCATTACGCTCAATGCAAGGAACTTGCACCAAACCGCCGATGGGATCGCAGGTTAAGCCAAGGTTGTGCTCTATGCCAATTTCGGCGGCGTTTTCAATTTGTTCGGGGTTACCACCAAATATTGCCACCAAGCCTGCTGCAGCCATCGAGCAGGCAACGCCCACTTCGCCTTGGCAGCCAACCTCTGCACCAGAAATAGATGCGTTGGTTTTATATAAAGAACCAATGGCTGTAGCGGTTAGAAAAAACTGATTGATTGAATCTTGATCAAGTTCTTGAACGTGATTGTGGTAGTAGTGCAATACCGCAGGAATAATACCCGCAGCGCCGTTGGTTGGTGCGGTCACTACGCGGCCACCGCCTGCATTTTCTTCACTAACCGCTAATGCATACAGGTTTACCCAATCCATCACATTTAAAGGATCTGAGCTTAAGTTTCGCTGCGAAGCCAACTGTCGATTTAAAGTTGGTGCCCGTCTAGCCAGTTTTAAGCCGCCTGGTAATATGCCTTCTTCACTAATGCCGCGTTTTACACATGCTTGCATTGTAAGCCAAATTTGTTGGGTGTATTGGCTGATGGTTCGGGTGGAACAGTGAACTTGCTCATTGGCCGAGACCACGGCTGCAATGCTTTTGCCACTTTCTTTGCAACGTTGTAATAAGCTCTCGGCGTTTTCGAAGGGGTAGGGGTAATTGTGACTCGATGTATCGTTTTCTTGGCCTTCTTCGACAATGTAACCGCCGCCTATAGAGTAATAGGTGGCCGAGATGCGTTTGCCATTGTCTAGGTAGGCATGAAAACTTAAGGCATTACTGTGGGCTGGTAGCTGCTTACGACGATGAAATACAATGGCACCTGTTTTAGCAAAGTTAATGGTCTTCTTAGCTAACAGCGATAACTCTTCGGTTTGCTCAACCTTTAGCAGCATCTGATCAACGGTATCAATATCCACTAACTCGGGCGACTCACCCAACAAGCCCAAGATAACGGCCTTTCCTGTGCCATGGCCTTTGCCTGTTGCACCTAATGAACCAAACAGTTCTACTTTAATGTGATCAACCCGATTTAGCTCAGCGTTGCTGTCTAAACGCTCTGCAAACAGCTTAGCTGCTTTCATTGGTCCAACAGTGTGAGAGCTGGAAGGCCCAATACCTATTGAGAATAGGTCAAATATACTTACCATGTTTAATCCTAGCTAAAGCTGCTTAAGCCACTAAGTTGTTAATTCTGAGATTATAAGTATATTTAGTTATCTGCAACAATGAGAAGCGAAATCACGCAATATTTTAGCGGTGACTCCCCATATCACATGTTTTTCTACTTCTATAAAGTACACTTCCTCGAGCTTTCCTCTGCGTTTGAAGGAATAGCCGTGGTAATTATCTAGTCGCAAAAAGGGCTGTAGTGGCAATACCATTACCTGAGCCACTTCGTCGTAGTTAAGTTTAAACGACAACGCTTGGTTGGTGGTGGCTATAAAAGGGCGTACCGAAAAATTACTTACTGTGGTTTGTTTTGGCAATTGACCATGAATAGTAAACGCAGTGGGATGAATGCCAATTTCTTCGTAGGTTTCCCTAAGCGCAGTGTGGCTAAGGTTAATGTCTTCGGGATCGTGTTTGCCACCAGGTAAACTTATTTGTGAAGGGTGGTGGCGCAGATGAGCGCTGCGTTGAGTGAGCACTATTTGTTCTGCTTGCCCTGGTTGAGCGATAATTGGTAACAGTACCGCCGCGGCATGTTTAGCGCTGCGAGGCGAATCTTGTTTAGCGAGTTGCAGGAGAAAGCGTTGTAAAAAATGTGTGGTTTCTTTTTGGGACAACGGTTTTCTCCAACTTAGGTTATTCGAGTACCGGAAGAATTCGACTTAATTTATCGAAGGTCTCTTGATATTCGGCGTCAACTTTGGAATCGGTGACAACACCGCCACCAGCCCAACTGTATATTTTTTGATTTTCGCACACTAAGGTGCGAATGGTGATATTAGTATCCATATCACCACTACTTGATATATAACCAATAGCACCACAATAAGCGCTGCGGCGGCTCTCTTCAAGCTCCTCAATAATTTGCATCGCCCGAATTTTAGGGGCTCCGGTTATCGAACCTCCTGGAAAACAAGCCGCTAAAAGTTGCTCTGCAGAGTAGTCTGGGGCAAGTGTTGCGCGGATTGTGCTCACCAAGTGATGCACCGCTGGGAAAGATTCGATGGCAAATAGTTTGGGAACTTCTACGGAGCCAGGGCTTGCGACCCGGCCAATATCGTTACGCAGCAAATCAACAATCATGAGGTTTTCGGCTTGGTCTTTCTCGGCACTGAGTAACTCGTCAGCCAGTTGTTGATCACGCTGCTTATCCGTACTTCTTGGGCGCGTACCTTTAATTGGTTTAGTTTCTATTTCACCATTCTTTAAGCTAATAAAGCGCTCTGGAGAAACACTAAGAATACAACTGCTAGGTAAACGCATAAACGCAGAGAAAGGCGCTTGGTTAGCTGAAATAAGGCGCTGATAAGCTTCGGCTTCTGTTCCTTGGTAGCTTGCACAAAACCGCTGCGCCAGGTTGATTTGGTAGCAATCGCCACTCAACAAATACTCTTGTACTTGTTCAAATTTTTCATGGTAGGCCGCTTGGTCCATATTACTTTGCCAGGCGCTGGTTAGTTCAAACTTAGGTAACTCTTGGCTTGTTTGAATGCTTAGCCAAATTTCACGCTGCTTTAAACGCTCAAGGGCCGCTTTGTCGTCGCCAATCTCATGCCATTGAATTAGTGTTGTGCGTTTTGCGTGATGGTCAAAAATAAGTGCCCAATCATAAAAGCCTACTGCCATATCTGGAGTGCTTAAATCTTTGGCTAAGCGCTCTGGTAAAACTTCTAAGCTTCTACCTAAATCGTAAGACCACAAGCCTAAGGCACCACCTTCAAAGGGAAATTCTGAAGTGCTGGCGTGATCTTCGGGGAACAGTTGCTTGCGCAAAGATTCAAGTAACTCAAAGGGTGCTTGTTCGCTTTGGTAGTGCTGCTCGCCAACCCTAACTTTGGATGTGCCATCGCTATAGGAAATAGTGGCGATAGGATCGGCGACTAAAATATCAAACTGGTTATTCTCGTGAGAGTCGGCAGCCGATTGTAAAAAACAACACCAGTCTTGCTGTGCTAGTTGCTCGAAGAGTTGTACTGGAGAAATAGAAAAAGTTTTACTAACAATCATATAGGTAGTTTTGCGTGACCATTCACTATTCAGAATTGAAGATGTAGATAAATTGTAAAAACTTAGCTTTAGGTTATAGCAGGCTTTGAGACGCAAGGGTATCATAGGCGCTGAAGGATAACGACAACAACCCTAACAGCCGTAGCAACAGCCCCGATAAAAGCTGTTGATAATAAAAGGCAATAATAAGGAAACGTGGAGACTTTATGACCATCATCCGTAAACAGGACTTTATTGACAGTGTCGCAGAATCGCTGCAATTCATTTCTTACTACCATCCCCTCGATTTTGTCACCGCAATGGCGGAAGCGTACGAAAAAGAACAGAGTATTGCTGCCAAAGATGCCATCGCCCAAATCTTAATTAACTCACGCATGTGTGCTCAAGGTTTGCGTCCTATCTGTCAGGATACCGGCATTATCACTGCGTTTGTAAAAGTAGGGATGAATGTTCAATGGGACAGTGATCTCACAGTTCAAGAAATGGTTGATGAAGGGGTTCGTAGAGCTTATACCAACCCAGATAACCCTTTACGTGCTTCTATTGTTGCTGACCCTAACGGGGCACGTAAAAACACCAAAGACAATACTCCCGCGGTAGTCCACATAGACTTAGTAGCAGGTGACAAAGTCGAGATTATGGTTGCAGCCAAAGGTGGCGGCAGTGAAAACAAATCTAAGATGGTAATGCTAAATCCATCTGATTCTGTTGCAGAGTGGGTACTAAAAACCTTACCAACAATGGGTGCTGGTTGGTGTCCACCGGGCATGGTAGGCATTGGTATTGGCGGCACTGCAGAAAAAGCTGCAGTAATGGCTAAAGAATCGCTAATGGATCCGGTTGATATTCAAGACCTCATCGCTAAAGGCGCAGATAATGCCGACGAAGAACTACGCTTAGAGTTGATGGACGGCATTAACAAACTGGGTATAGGTGCTCAGGGCCTTGGCGGTTTAACTACGGTGCTTGATGTAAAAGTTAAATCTTGCCCAACTCACGCGGCTTCTAAACCGGTTGTAATGATCCCCAATTGTGCAGCAACACGTCATGCGCATTTTCATTTAGACGGTAGCGGCCCAGCGGTATTAACGCCACCTAAGCTTGAAGACTGGCCAGAGATCACTTGGGATGTTGGTGATAATGTTCGCCGGGTAGATGTAAATAAAGTGACCAAAGAAGAAGTAGCCACCTGGAAAATGGGTGAAACAGTATTGCTTAACGGCAAAATTCTTACTGGTCGCGATGCAGCCCATAAGCGTATTAAAGAGTATCTAGAGCAGGGTAAACCATTCCCTAATGGCGTAGATTTTAATGGCCGATTTATTTACTACGTAGGTCCGGTAGACGCAGTACGAGACGAAGCAGTTGGTCCAGCGGGCCCTACAACGTCTACTCGTATGGACAAGTTCACAGACATGATGCTTGAAGAGACGGGTTTAATGGGCATGATTGGTAAAGCGGAACGTGGCCCTGCAACGGTGGATTCTATTGCTAAACATCAGTCGGTTTATTTAATGGCGGTAGGTGGTGCTGCTTACTTGGTATCTAAAGCGATTAAGAATGCCAAAGTAGTGGCTTTCGAAGATTTAGGTATGGAAGCAATCTATGAGTTTGAAGTAGAAGATATGCCGGTTACTGTAGCAGTTGATGCCGACGGTAACTCTGCTCACCAGCAAGGACCAGCAATTTGGAAGGCTAAAATTGAAGAACTAGATGCAAAACTAAGCAAGTAATATATTTAGTTTTTCTTAGGGTCTGTTGATTTATCGCTGCAATAATCAGCTCGGAAGATCAACAAACCCTAATGAAAGCGGCTTAGGCCGCTTTTTTTTGTGCCATTTTTTTGTTTAACAGGTAATCGGCAGAAAATGGACCCGCTCCCCAAATAACATTAATTAATATCATTAAGCCCCATAGCTGGTGGTCGTAAAAACCACCGGGCCAAAGTACTGGGTAAGACACTACAGCGATGATATTAAACAAGAACAACTTCAAAGCAAAAATACGGGTAAACAAGCCTAGTACCAGAAATACCGGCAAAATTAGCTCGGCTGCAGTTCCTAGATAGGCTGCTAGCTCCCAAGGTAAAATTGGCACTTGGTACTCAAGTTCAAATAGATAAAGCGTTGAATCCCAGCTGGTAAGTTTTAAATAACCTGAGCGGAAAAATACAATGGCTACCCATATTCGAGTAAACGTGAGTAATAGAGGGATAAGCAGAAACTGCATCATCTCTACGGCTTTTAGGTAGATATTATAAAGTGGCATCATTTGACTCTCCTATCTCTGATGCAAAACTAAAATGGGATAAACGTTGTAATTGAATAGATTCGCCAAGGAGGGTTTCTAATTCTGCCAAACAGTGTTGAGGCAGCTCACCTAATGGACGTAGTTGCTGGCAATGGCTAAGAAACGCATAACTAAGCGGGGATATTTGCTCTAGTTGAACTTCAAAATTAGCTTGCTTAGTAAACAGTACAAAATCTTGTTCATCTAACTCGATGGCTTCAACTTGGTTTGCTTGAACCATTTGGTAGATAGAAAAAACAGGGTATTGGCTAGCCAGTAAAGACTGATGAGGCGCTAAGTGCAGCACTGCATCACCTAATTGCTCTGCTGGTATCGATTGGAGAACTTCTACAGTGAAAAGCTGGTTTGTTAATGGTTGTCCAGCCGTCTGTTCAATTTGCCAATCTAGCAGCGCGATATCTGCTAAATAGGGTAGTGTAGATAGTGCGTCTTGTTGTTGTAAGAACTGATTAAAACCTAAGCCAAAGAGGTTGAGGTCACCTTGATTATGACCATGCTGCAAAATGAAGTTTTTAGCGACAAACTTAAAGTATTCTTCACCCACTAGCTTTTGCACTGTTGGGTAACTGGCACTCAAAGCTTCGCTAAGGCTTAGCACATAGTTATTTTGGTAGATTTGTATCGAGTCTTCAGCGCTTAATGCGATATTGGCTAAGCGAGATTCAAGGCTGGTATCTGTTTGATTTAGTGAGCCAGAAAACTCTTGTTGTAATTGTTTAAGCACAGTTCACCTCGCTTATAGCAAGATCAATATGTTTAGCTTGTGCCACTTCTTCAATGAGCACCTCTAAGGATGGAAAATCGCTGTCCCATTCAATAAGAGTGGGGATGCTATTGGCATAGTATTGCTGAAATTGGCGATACAGTTGCCATACCGGCTCACTAACTTTTTGATTATGACTATCAATAAGCACTGTTTTGTTGTCGAGTTGTTTTTCGGTATAACCCGCTAAGTGGATCTCTTTAACTGCAGCTAGATTTAGTGTCTCTAAGTATTCTTGGTTATCCCAACCTAGGTTATGTCCACTGACATAAACATTGTTAATGTCTAACAGCAAACCACAGCCAGTGGTCTCAACTAATCGGTTCAAAAACTCTGGCTCATGAATGTGGCTTTCATGATAGGCCAAATACGCCGAAGGATTTTCGATAAGCAGTTGTCGCCCCAAAAAATCTTGTGCTTGGTTAACGTGTTCTATAAATACCTGTAAGCACTCTTCCGTGTAAGGTAGGGGCAGTAGGTCGTTATAAAAACGCCCGTTAATGCTGCTCCAGCTCAAATGCTCAGAGACGATAAAAGGATTAACATCATCAATTAATGCTTTTAGTTTCTCTAAATGTGTTTTGCTTAATGCATCGAAGGACCCTAACGACAAACCAACCCCGTGCACACTAATAGGACTGTGCTCAGCGATTTGCTTAAGTAAATGATAATCGTATGAGTGAGGGTTGAAGTAGTTCTCAGCGTGTATCTCTAGCCAATCCAATTGCTGGTGTTTGTTTAGCAACTGTTCTGCATAAGCTGAGCGCAAACCAAGCCCGTATTGTTTTTTTGTCATAGTGGTGTTCGTTTAAGCGAGGGAGTAGGGAGGCTGCCGAACCAAGTTTAGCTGGTTCGGCAGTTACAAATTAGCTAGATTGTTTGCTACCACCAGCTAGTTTGTCACATAAGCCTTTTGGTAATACAACAAAAGCGTCTGATTGGTTGTCAGCTGTCGCTGTGCCGGCACATGAGCTATTTTTGGTAGCACAGTCATTTTTGCCCGCTTTGGCTACGCCGTAACATTTCTCTTTACCTGCAGCAACAGCTGGAGTGGCGGTAAGAGTACCCAATGCGATTAAACCAGTTACTGCTGTAGCGATTGCAATGTTTGAACCTTTCATAATATTTCCTTTATCAAATTGTGTCGTGTTAAGTACAACTTGTTCACTTAGTTGTAGCTAAGGAAACCGCATTACTAAAGAAAAAATTTCGTGAGTTGTGAAAAAATATCAACAATAGAGCAAAGGTTTTTACAATTTTATATTAAGTGGCTTTTTGTTAGTGCTAGGCATGGCGCGGCTTAGGTCTTGATTTTGTTAGCTTCAAAAAAGTTATTTATTTTTTTGATTTTTTTAGTGAAAGATTAGGTTGCAGCTATGTAAAATTAGCTCGCTAGTCACTAGCGAGAGACTTACCAAAACTAACTAAGATTTGCCTTAAGTTACTGTCGAAAATTAGGCTGCTACGTTTTAAACGAACTCTAGGCTGCATATTGTTATCAGCTTAAGGAAACTTCTTGGTATGTGGCTTGTCTACAACAGCGCTTGTAACAGTTACGTGCTTTTTTCTAGAAATTAGTTAATTATATCAATACATTGTTTTAACAGGTTAAATTTATGAAACAGCTTATCTTGGCTAGCGCCTTGACACTATTGGCTAGCGCCTGCACAACGGTAGTTGAAGAAGAGCAAACTCAGCGCAAAGAACAACAATATCGCGATACCATTATTGTTAGTGCAGAGCCCGGTTTTACTGTGTTTAAACAACAAACAGTATGTGGTCATCCATTGCTAGAAGAAGCCTTGCGAAACCCCCAACGCTCTGATGTGCATGCTTATGATGCGTTTCATGAAGCCTTTGCTCAAAAATTTGAAGACTTAGGTATTCACTATTTATCTCAAGCTGATGATAGCTGCGATTACTGGATGGCTTTTGCATTGCCTACCAGTCAAAAATTAAGTGATGAACAATTGATGACTTTGTTTGGGGTATCGCCAGGATTGGCGGATGACGGCAACCAAGACTTTCAACGTGCTACCTTAATGATGAGTTTGTATACCGCCCAGTCTAATTACAAAATGTGGCAAGTAAGTCTGCAAGCCTTCGCTCAAGTCGAGACCGACGATATGGGACGCCGCCAAATAGCCATTAAACCAGAAGGTGTGAATTACGCAGTAAATCGTGTATTTGCTTATTTAAGTGTTAAAGACGCGTTGTAAATAGCAGGCAAAAAAAAGCCCAGCTACAGGGGGCGCTGGGCGTTCAATTTAAGTATTTAATTGCAGTGGCATAGATTAAGACCCAGCGTTTTCGATAAAGTTTCAAAAATCTTCATTTTTTTCTTAAAAAAATCCGAGCTCAGTTCTCGTTTTTAGTTTCACCCGCAAATTATGCCTAGCGAATGATTGACATCTGAAGGCCTTAAACGTAGATTTTAAACAGGTGTTTTATTTTTAAGGTGTCATAGTGAGACAAGGAACTAAAAGTAAGATCCTCGATGCAGCTGAACGTTTATTCGCTGAACGAGGATTTGCCGATACCTCGTTGAGGTTAATTACTTCTCATGCTGAGGTTAATCTTGCCTCGGTAAATTACCATTTTGGTTCTAAAAAAGAACTTATCCAAGCCGTTCTTATGCGCTACCTAGAGCAATTTATGCCCTTGGTAGACAAAGCCATGTTAGAACATATAGAAGGTGATACACCGCCTAATCTTGACCAAGTGTTCTCTTCGTTTATTGACCCCTTGCTTGAAATGAACCAAGTGAAGAAACACGGTACCGCAATGTTCCTACTATTATTAGGACGAGGGTATACCGACAGCCAAGGGCACCTACGTAAATTTATTACTCATCACTTTGGAGAAGTACTCAGCCGTTTTCAAGAGGCGGTGAGGTTAGCTTATCCAGAGTTATCTGACAGCGATATATTTTGGCGTTTGCATTTTACCTTAGGAACAGTGGTGTTCACCATGGCATCGAGCACAGCCCTAAAAGATATTGCCAGCGCCGACTTTAATGAAGATTTAAATACCGAAGGATTAATCAGAAAAGTAATCCCCTATTTGGCAGCCGGTGTGGGTGCGCCAACCTAAACAATAAAAACTATAAAGTACGTGAAATAAGGATTTGACCATGACTATTTTGTTAATGTTAATAACCGCCGCGGTGGTGCTGTTGTGCATACCCGATACGCGTAAAAAGCTGGTAACTCGACCTGCTTTTAAAGTGTTTAAGAAAATTCTTCCTCCCTTATCTCAAACCGAGAAAGAGGCGATGGAAGCCGGTTCTGTATGGTGGGATGGCGAATTGTTTGGCGGCAAGCCAGATTGGAACAAACTGCACAATTATCCAAAAGCTACTTTAAGTGAAGACGAACAAGCCTTTATGGATGTTCAAGTGGCCACGCTTTTAGACATGCTGGATGACTTTGATATTGTGCAAAATCAACGTGATCTACCACAGCAAGTATGGGACTACTTAAAAGCCGAAGGTTTCTTCGCACTTATTATTCCTAAATCTTACGGTGGCAGAGAGTTCTCGGCCATTGCCAACTCAACCATCGTAAGCACCATCGCTACTCGCAGTTTGTCTGCGGCTGTAACTGTAATGGTTCCTAACTCCTTAGGCCCTGGTGAGTTGTTGCTTCACTATGGTACTCAAGAGCAAAAAGATCATTGGTTGCCAGGATTAGCTGACGGTACTCATGTTCCTTGTTTCGCTTTAACCGGTCCAGAAGCTGGCTCTGATGCAGGTGCTATTCCCGATAAAGGCATAATTTGTAAAGGTGAGTTTAACGGCGAAGAAGTGGTTGGTATTCGTTTAAACTGGAACAAGCGTTACATTACCTTAGCTCCGGTAGCTACCGTAGTGGGTTTGGCGTTTAAACTTTATGACCCAGAAGGCCTGTTAGGTGATCAAGAAGAGTTAGGTATTACTTGTGCGCTTATTCCTGCCGACCACCCTGGTGTTCGCACTGGTGATCGTCACTTCCCACTAGGTTTGGCATTTATGAATGGCCCTACTTTTGGTGAAGATGTATTTATCCCGCTAGATTGGATTATCGGCGGCGCTGATTACGTGGGTAAAGGCTGGCGTATGTTGGTTGAATGTTTATCTGCTGGTCGCGGTATTTCTTTGCCAGCCCTTGGCACCGCTGTGGGCCATATGAGCTCGCGTACAACCAGTGCATACGCTTACGTTCGTAAGCAATTTGGCTTATCAATTGGTCGTTTTGAAGGGGTAGAAGAAGCGCTTGCTCGAATAGGTGGCATGACTTACCAGTTAGAAGCGGCTCGTCGTTTAACTGCAGGCGCTTTAGATTTAGATCAAAGCCCAGCCATTGTTACTGCTATTGCTAAATATCACATGACCGAAATGGCGCGTACAGTATTAGACGACGCCATGGATATTCACTCTGGGCGTGCAATTCAGTTAGGTGCCATGAATTATCTTGGCCACGCCTATAACGGTGTACCAGTGGCAATTACCGTTGAAGGCGCAAATATTCTAACCCGTAACTTGATGATCTTTGGTCAAGGAGCAACTCGTTGTCATCCATATGTACTTAAAGAGCTACAGGCTGCGGCAAATCCTGATGAAGAAGCAGGTTTGGCAGAATTTGATAGTTTGCTTCTAAAACACATTGGTTTTGGTGTTGGCAACTTTGCGGGTAGTTTATTCCAAGGCTTAACTGGTGCTGCGTTTAACTCAAGCCCAGTATCAGGCGACACTGCGGTTTATTATCGCCAGTTAACAAGAATGAGCCGAGGTTTAGCGCTATGTGCCGATATGTCTATGCTAATTCTAGGTGGCGATCTTAAACGTAAAGAGCGTATCTCTGCCCGTTTAGGTGATGTGTTAAGTAATCTTTATCTAGCTTCTGCCACCTTAAAGCATTATGAAGATCAAGGCCGTCCAGCAGAAGATCTACCTTTTGTTAAGTGGGCAGTTGAGCGTAACTTGCATGAGGTTGGCGTTGCTTTTGAAGGCTTCTTCCAAAATTTCTCAAACCGAGTTGTCGCTCGTGTGCTTAAAACTGTTGTCTTCCCTTATGGCAATCGCTTTAAGTTGGCCGATGATCAAATAAGTCACCAAATTTGTGAAACCATGATGACGCCAGGAGCTGCACGCGAACGCTTAAGTCACTTGTGTGTAACCACTGGCGGCGAAGGTGACGCAGTAGCGATTATTGAGCAAGCATTCTTAGCTATGTATAAGGTTCGTCCTTTAGAGCGCAAAATTGCTAAGGCGCAAAAAGCTGGCCAGTTACCGCGTAAAGTTGCCCTAGCTGAGATTGTTGAAAAAGCTCTAGCACAAGACATTCTTTCTAAAGAAGAAGCAAGTAACTTGCTAGAAGCAGATAAGTTGCGTTACCAAGCTATTCAAGTTGATCACTTTGAACCTGGTGTATTAGAAGCGAAAAATGCACCTATAGAGTCAGAAGTTAACGTAGCTTAGCGTTTCAGCAGATTGCAGAAAAAGGATGCTTTAAGCATCCTTTTTTATTGCCTGATATCTAACAGTTAATCTTAAAAGAAGTCTAATAGCGTAGATGTAAGACTTAGGTGGTTATCAGAGTTATCTTGTGTATTTTACGCGCTAGGTTTAGTGGTTTGAACACAACTAATAAGGGATGCTGTAGTTAACGTATCGAGCGGGTAATAGAATACTTAGTGCGGAACTGTTTAACGCTAATGGTGCTGGAGAGCGTTAAACGAAAATGCCCATAAACAGGCACAAGAAAGCCAGCTTTCGCTGGCTCCTAGTAGACATTCTACAATGATTTATCAGTGCGCGAGTCTTTAAGGCTTTGCTTAACTTTACGTAGATTCTCTCGGAATTTTTCGCCTCGGCGTAGGGTAAAGCCGGTAGCCAATACGTCAATCAGTGCCATTTGCGCAATGCGTGATGCCATAGGCATGTAAACGTCTGTGTCTTCTGGTACATCCATAGACAATACAAGGTTACATTCTTTGGCCAGCGGAGAGTCTTTACTGGTAATGCCAATAACCGTTGAGTCATTCTGTTGAGCAAGTACCGCGATATCAATCATCGCTTTAGTGCGGCCAGTATGCGAAATCAAAATAATCACATCTTCTTCGGTAGCCACAATGCAGCTCATGCGCATCATCACTACATCGTCAAAGTAACTAACTGGCACATTAAAACGGAAGAACTTGTTTAATGCGTCTTGAGCAACCGATGCAGAAGCGCCTAGACCAAAGAACGAAATTTTCTTGGCTTGGGTCAATAAATCTACTGCGCGATTTACTGCATTAGGGTCTAAACTGTTTTTTGCTGCTTCGAGGCTCGCCATAGACGATTCGAAAATCTTAGATGTATACGCTTCCGGGCCATCTTCCTCGTCAACATGACGGTTAACGTAAGGCGTGCCGTTAGCTAAGCTTTGAGCCAAGTGCAATTTAAAATCTGGAAAACCTTTAGTGTCTAAGCGCCGACAAAAGCGGTTTACTGTCGGTTCACTTACGTCAGCGAGTTTTGCTAATGCAGCAATACTTGAATGAATCGCCGTTTGAGGGGAGGCGATAATTACCTCAGCAACCTTACGTTCTGATTTGCTGAAGTTTTCTAAATTTTTAGTAATTTTTTCAAGCGTATTCATAATATCCGTTATTTTTAGCGCATTTGTTATGTCGACGTTGTCAAATGTAATAATTTTTCAACAAAATTATATATCATACAATTACACAGACAATTTAGTAAAACAAGCTGAATTATGAGCAATCATAGACCAGAGAGGGATTTTATAGTTTGAGCTAGGTCTAATATCTTTGAAAATGAGTATGCAATTAGTAATTTACTAACGAAATTTCAGAACAAAAGCGGTAAAATTCGACAACATAAATATAGTACAGCCATCTTAATCTGAGTTTGTTAGGATGCGTAATAATATTTTTCTATTTTTTGAACTTGGTATGAAGGAAAACAAAATGGCCGGTTTTGGTTTAATTGCCGACGTAGGTGGTACAAATATTCGTTTAGCACTTGTTGAACTTAAAACAGGTGAAATAGGGCGTTTAAAAAAGTATTTATGTGCTGACTACCCAAGCATCGCTGATGTGATTTCCCTGTACCTTAAAGAGCAGCAAGAGACTGTAACTCAAGCTTGTGTTGCCATTGCTTGTCCTACCGACAAAGATTGGATCGCGATGACCAATCACAGCTGGGCCTTCTCTAAGAAAGAAGTACAAGAACAATTAGGCTTTGAAGGTTTCCACGTAATTAATGATTACACTGGCATCGCTATGTCGATCCCAACACTGACTGATGAGCAAAAAATCCAAGTGGGCGGTGGCGAAGCTAAAACAGGCGCACCAATCGCAGTATACGGTCCAGGTACTGGTCTAGGTGTGGCCCACTTAATTCACCACGACAGCGAATATGTATGTATTCCGGGTGAGGGCGGCCATGTAGAGTTTGCCGCAAATGATGAAAAAGAAGCACATGTTTTAGCCTTTTTGCAAAAACGTCTGGGCCATGTTTCGGCAGAGCGCCTACTTTCCGGTCCCGGCCTAGTAAACATTTACCAAGGCTTAATGGATATGCATGGTAAAACAGCAGAAAACTTTGAGCCTTCAGATGTAACTTCTCGCGGTTTAGACGGCAGCTGTCCAGTGTGTGTAGAAGCAATGGAAGTGTTCTGTCGTGCTTTAGGCTCGTTTGGCGGTAACTTGGCGCTTAACATGTCCACTTTTGGCGGCGTATACATCGCTGGCGGCATCATTACACGCTTTATGGATTTCTTTAATAACAGTGAGTTCCGCAAGCGTTTTGAAGATAAAGGGCGTTTTGTAGAATTTGTGGCTAAAGTGCCTGTTTACATCATTACTGAAGAACAACCAGGCTTGCAGGGTGCAGCTGCTTACTTACGTCAAAGTAACGGCTACCGTATCTAGGCCTAACAGTTGTTTAATGAAAAAGAAGCTTCGGCTTCTTTTTTTGTTTGAGTCAGCAAAAATTGTTTAAGAACTCGGCAGTTGCCAGTATTTGGCCAAAAAGTTATTGACCCAAACATAAGTGATCCGTAATCTAGCGCCTCATTATTGCTAAGCGCAATAAATCAATTAAGGTGACGTGTCCGAGTGGCTGAAGGAGCACGCCTGGAAAGTGTGTAAGGGGCAACCCTTCGAGAGTTCGAATCTCTCCGTCACCGCCATCTTCAAGTTTAAAGACGTCCTAGGGCGTCTTTTTTCTTTTCTTATGCATAATTAATTCAATGTTTTAGCATCCATTGTTATCCAGTGACGTCCACTTAAATCCACTACTTTAAGTAATACCAGTAGTAATACTTGTCTACATTAATTGATGCTAGTATTACTTTTGTACGTGAAAAACTTATTACTTTGATGTGTTATTTGGCGCTATCTCAATGAGATTAAGTTGCTGAATTAATGTGATTTTAAGGTGAAAAGTAATACTTGTTATTTTTGCAAAATGTAGTGAACTGAAAGTATTACTTTTGGGGGCGAATATGGCTAAAAAGCTAACGGTAAAAGAAGTTCAAACAGCCAAAGGAAAAGCAGGTGTATACCGATTATCTGATGGAGGTAATTTGTATCTCTGTGTCCGGCCAGGTGGCACTAAGTCTTGGCAGTTTCGATACAAAAGGCCGGCTCAAGAAAAGGTCACCTATCTCTCATTTGGCACTTACCCTGATGTATCTTTAGCTGAAGCAAGAGATAAAGCGTTGCAAGCTAGAAAACTTGTGTCAGAGGGCATTGATCCCCAATTAGTTAAAGCAGAAAGAAAAGCGCAGGTAATAGCTGAACAATGTGCTAGCTTTTCACGTGTGGCCGTTTTGTGGAAAGACTCTAAAGTAGGAAGTCTAAAAGAAAAAACACTCCATGATAATTGGCGCAAGTTAGAATTATACGCATTTCCTAAACTCGGCAGCATTCCTGTGTCTAAATTAACCGCGCCCATGGCAATAGCTGCACCAAAACCTACTGAACAAAAAGGTTTATATGAAACGGTAAAGCGAACTGCTCAGTTGATGAATGAAATTATGAACTTCGCAGTTAATAGTGGTTTAATTCACTCGAATCCTTTAGTTGGAATTAGAGAGGTTTTTAGAAGGCACAAAGTCATCCACATGAAGGCTCTAAAACCTGAAGAACTGCATGAACTTATTAAAACTGTAGCCACAGCCAATATGCATCGGGTAACGCGTTTTTTGATTGAGTGGCAACTTCACACTATGACTAGGCCAAGCGAGGCTTCTGGTGCCCGTTGGGCTGAAATAGATGTAGAACGTGGTATTTGGGTTATCCCTGCAGAACGAATGAAAATGAAACGCGAGCATATTATTCCCCTAACACAACAAACCTTATCTATTCTTGAAGCTTTACGACCTTTTAGTGGACATAGGGAGTACGTATTTCCATCTCCCCGGAATCCCAGAAAGCCAGTAGATTCAGAAACCGCAAACAAAGCTTTAGGGCGTATGGGCTTTAAAGATAGAACTACAGCACACGGTTTAAGGGCTTTAGCAAGCACAACTCTCAATGAGCAGCGCTTTGATGCAGATGTTATAGAGGCAGCCTTAGCTCATGCTGACAAAGATAAGATACGTAGTGCCTACAATCGAACAGATTATCTAGAAAGTCGCAAGAAAATGATGGACTGGTGGAGTCGGCATATTGAGAAATCAAGTTTTGGTAGCTATAGCGTAAGCAATTCTGGTAATGATTTAAAGTTGGTGTCGAACTAAATTTTTTGTGACTAGTGGTATAGTTAATTAATTGCAAGTTTAAGTGGCTGCTATTCTGCAAATTATTTGTCGTGGGTAGCAGGCATACGTGTGGTCAATGCACTAAAGCTTGCCACCAGTGTTCCTATTTTCACTTTGGTACTTTAGCAATGCTACTTCAGGGGTAATACACCTTGATAGGATAAACCTTAGTCACTTTGCGTGTTGCTAGAGCTGGTATTGAAAAATTGAATTAGCTTATTTTTATAATTGTTAAAACGTTTATGCCCCGAAACGGCTTAGAGCCGCTTGCGGCTATGTAGTGCTGAGTCGAATTTAGCCATACTATAAGCTTATGTGTACCTGCGTTGTTTATTCTAACCGCAGGTTTTACCATTCAGGCCTACCAAATATTTGACAGCTCAATTCATCCCTCATACGACTGAAATCAATCTCTAATTTATGCTCCTTATGGTACACAACTGATGATTTTGACAGTTGATGTGAGTTGTGTATTGATTGCTAAGTAATAGAGGTTATTCACAAAAATGCTAAAAGTTATAATGCACAAAGTTTAGAATGGAGACTGTATCTCTATCGAAAGCCAATCCGGATTTGTCTTGATTGACGGCGGCACAGCGCCGTCTTTTTCTAACTGGGAATCTAATATTGTTGGCAAAGACAAGATCGACTCTGTAATTGTCACTCATATTGACAATGACCACATCAATGGAACTATTAAGCTACTACAGAGCCAAAGCTGTCCTGAAATTGATCATTTAGTTGAGAGTGCTTTTGCTAAAATTAAACATTATAGGGAAGTATCAACCAGATTCGAAAAATTAGAAAAGAAATATGCCAGCATGGCATCGCTGGCATTTATGTTAACGTGGCTGACTATTATGCACGTAAATTATCGGTGGAAAAGGTTGATTTGAGAAAAGCCCACATCAAAACGCTGCCCTGAAAACGCTGTATCTGGTCTAATTTGTGGATAAATTCCAGCCTTAAAGTAGAAGGCTACATCGTCATCGGTCCAATCGGTAACCAGTGTGACTCGATTGCCGTCCTTATCTAGAAACTCTTCTCCCCACTTCATATCATACTCAACCTTTTGCTGACCATTTGAGTCTTGAGTCATTAAGTAGATGCCATCTGAGTCAATCGTGATGTCATATCTCCATTCCTCTCCCTTTTCGTAAGTGCCCAACTCAACACTAAACGGCCATTTATCACAGCCCGTTTTTTCTGCTAAGTCATCAGTACACTCAATGTTATCTTTAAAGAAGTTTTGGTTGAGGATCGCTCTGACTGGACGCTCCGAGCCTTCCCATTGCATTTTTACTAAAGCTTGCTTTATTTCCCAACCATGAACTTGGCCTACGATCACTTTGGGTAAATCGTCAATGACATTACTCTCAGGATGCTCTGCCACCGTTAAAATGCTTGATAGCGTGTGTGTGTGAGTTTGCGTCGCAGCATCGACAATTTGCCACGATGTCTCTGCCGTTGATGTTGAGCAAGGGTTACTCGTGTCATAATCAACGTTAAACAACTCTCTCAGTTCAGCTCTTATATAGCTTGTATTTGGTGTCGTCACGCCGCCACCCAAATCGGCACGGAAATGCGCTTGATCATTTTGCATATCAAAAAAGACTACACCTGTACTTCCGATGATAGGGGTACTGGCATCAAAGGGAAGAGGGGTCGAATCACATCGCTCAGGCGCAAGCTCAGCTGCTTTTGTCTTACTACCTGAGCCGTAAAAATCATATTCACTGTCAGGAATAGTGATCTTCCATTTTTTTAAATCCCCGGAGAAAGCTTGTACATTCATACTACTAATTGCGCAGCATGCTATTAAAACAGGTGCAACATTTTTACGTAATCTAATCATAACATTCCCTTAACAATTTGATTTAAAAGCAGTTATTCATAATCTGACAAAGGTCATCTCTAAAAATGACTTTTGACTGTTTTGTGAGCTTCGTATTAAATATTACAAATAAGCCCAACCAAAGGGCCTGTTGACCTATTCTTAGAAGTTATTCGTTTAGAGTGTAGGATTGTGAGTGAAAGCTTTCTAAGGGACATAAACGAGTCGGAATGCTTGCAATATGGAGTGCCCCACTAAACCGACCAATCGGACCGCACTTTATCCTCCCCCGTCGTGTAACGCATCAGCTTGATTGCCTGGTTACCATTGTATTGCAAGTAAAGAAAGCTATACGAAAGTGCCCAGGTGTCCCGCAGGAATAAACTGATCTAAAGTCATCCGGTCCGGTAAGTTGACAGAGTGGCAACAAATACCACCACCGCACCCTGGCAGAAAAGCCATGAAGTAAGCTGACTACACGAGGCATGCCTTCCCGTAAAGTACTCACCGATACATTACAGTTACATATTGACGCTATTAGATTTTAAGGCATGAGGCTACTATTTTGTCGTCATTGTGACAACACTGGCTCAACGGAGTAACCAATATGCTGGTGCATGAGAAAAAGATTTCAAAGTTGTTGGAGGAATTGATTCCGAGTATATAAGTTTGCTGCAATTGACCTTGGGCGCGAACTCCAAATATCAGCTTTGCGAATATGGTCTCATTCAATGTTTCAGCCACTTTAACAACATACATAAAGAATACAAACATGAAAAAAGTATTGTTCGCTTCTGTTCTATTGTTAAATTCAAACACAGTATTCGCCGCATTTAACGGCCCACAAGCACAAGGCATCAACACGGTTTCAGCCGCACTTGAGGCAAGAGATGACAGCTACGTTGAGCTTACAGGTAACATTGTAAAATCGCTAGGCAATGACATGTACCTGTTCAAAGATCAAACTGGCGAAATACAGATTGAAATCGACAGCGATGTCTGGATGGGCCAAGATATCACACCAGAAGATAAAGTTATTATTCGTGGCGAAGTCGATTTAGATTGGACAACTCGCGAAATCGACGTTGACGCCATCAGAAAGCTGTAAGCGCAACTTAGCAAAGGTAAAAGTTATAATATGAATATTTTGTTGCCTAGTTAAGTTGTACTAGCTAAGACCTGATCTGACAGTTACCCAATTTGGAATTGGTGCCTGTCAGTTTCAATCAATTAGCTTGTATTTTAGAGGGGCGATTTAGGGACATACTTTCTAAAAGAGGCTCAACATCAACACCTTTCACCATGCTACACGACAATTCGAGATATTTAGCATCAACACCAATTGTCAATTTCACTTGAAATAAAATTAGGTCGCTTGGATAGAAAAGTTGAATAAGCTTGCTGTAAATAGGCTGGAACTGTAAAAGCTATAGAATTAAGCGATTGAATATAAAATAAACTCTACCGTAAAAGAATGTCTGTCTGACAAGGCGTTAAGCAATGAAATATTACTAACGACATTTAGTCGCTTTGTAATCAGAAACGCCGCTACTTAAAATTGTGATATCTAAATATAAAATAAACTTGAGATAAGTCCTGAAATAAGCTTCCAGAATTAATTGAGCATTGCAGGCACGCTGCTCGATACATTCGAGACACGCGGTGCAACGGGTGTTTGGCTAACCTACTTAATATTCTAGGTTAAGAGCATCATCAATGAATCAAACAGAACAACCGTATTTGAAAGAGCTTGAAGGTAAGCTTTGGAATGCAGCAGACAAGCTGCGCTCAACGCTAGATGCAGCGCAATACAAGCACGCAGTGTTAGGATTAATCTTTGTTAAATACGTCTCTGATGCGTTTAAACTGCGTCAGGATGAAATTAAAGCTGACCTTGATAATCCAGAGCACGAATACTATTTAGATCCTGCTAACTTCTCGGAAGAAGAGCTACGAGATGAGATTGCCATCGAGCTTGAACAACGTGATTTCTACACAGAGAAAAACGTGTTTTGGCTGCCAACAGAATCTCGTTGGCAGTTCCTGCAAGACAATGGCCCATTGGTTATTGGTGGTGCAGAACTTGAGATTAATGGCTCAAATAACAAGACAGTGACTAAGAAAATCACTTCTGTTGGTCATTTAATTGATAATGCACTTGAAGGTATCGAGCGCGATAACCCCAAATTGAAAGGTGTACTTAACAAGTCATACTCTTCATTAAAAATTGACCAAGCCAAGCTGAATGAGCTTATCAACTTAATCGCCACCATTCCGTTTGTTCATGCCGATCTAAACAGTAAAGACATCCTTGGTCACGTATACGAATACATGCTGGGTCAGTTTGCGCTTGCTGAAGGTAAAAAAGGCGGTCAATTCTACACGCCAGCATCCATCGTAACGCTTATTGTTGAAATGATAGAACCTTTTGAAGGTCGTGTGTACGACCCTGCAATGGGTTCTGGCGGTTTCTTTGTACAATCAGAGAAGTTCATTGAGCGCCATGCGAATGAAAAGAAGGTTGATGCTCTAACCCAGAAGCAGAAGATCTCTATTTACGGTCAAGAGTACAATCACATAACTTGGCAACTAGCGGCGATGAACATGGCAATTCGTGGTCTTGATTACGACTTCGGTAAAGAGCCTGCGAGTACCTACACCAACGTACAGCATCCAGACCTTCGTGCTGATTTCATCATGGCTAACCCTCCATTCAACATGAAAGAGTGGAATACGGGAGTTGATGATAACGATCCTCGCTTCAAATACGGCCAACCGCCATCAGGTAACGCTAACTTCGCGTGGATGCAGCACATGCTTCATCACCTTGCTCCTGAAGGCTCTCAGGCGCTTCTGTTAGCAAATGGATCGATGAGTTCAACGACCAACAACGAGGGCACTATTCGTCAGGCGTTAATCGAGAATGACTTGATTGAAAGTATGGTAGCACTTCCCGGTCAACTGTTTACCAACACCCAGATCCCTGCTTGTATCTGGTTCTTAACTAAGAATAAGAACCCTCGCGTTGATAAGGCAGGTCGTAAGCTACGTGGACGTAAGGGTGAAGTGCTGTTTATCGATGCGCGTAACCTTGGTTTCATGAAAGAGCGTGTATTACGTGATTTCAGCTTTGATGATATCAAGAAAGTAGCCGATTTATTTCATGCTTGGAAAACAGGTGAAGAAGTTCATGGCTTAGCTTATGAAGATCAGGCAGGTTTCTGTAAATCAGCAACCCTTGAAGAAATCACTAAGCATGATTTTGTACTAACTCCGGGTCGTTATGTTGGCGTTACTGAGGAAGAGGATGATGGTGTTCCTTTTGCTGAAAAGATGGCAACGCTGACTTCAAAGCTAAGTGAACAGTTTACTGAGTCCACAACCTTAGAAGCCGAGATCAAGAAGAACCTAGCGGGGTTGGGTTATGAGCTTTAGTTTGGAAAGAACGACGATTGGAAACGTAGCAAAAGTTGTCGGTGGTGGTACTCCATCTTCTAAAGTAGAGGAATATTATGGAGGGGATGTTTCTTGGATCACCCCAAAAGATCTATCAGGTTATAAATCCAAAAGAATATCCTCTGGAGAAAGAAACATCACAGACCTTGGTCTGAATAAGTCTAGTGCCAAGTTGTTACCAAAAGGAACGGTTTTATTAACGAGTCGAGCCCCAATAGGGTATGTAGCAATTGCAGATCAAGAGTTGTCGACCAATCAAGGTTTTAAAAGCTTAATCTTGAAAGATGGATATGATCCAGTTTTTTTTTACTACTTACTGAAAACTCTAGTACCAGAATTACAGGCTAGAGCGACGGGTTCTACCTTTAAAGAAATAAGTGGTAGTAGTTTAAAAGAAGTAGAATTATCAGTTCCATCAGAAACTACTCAAAAGAGAATTGCGTCGATACTTAGCGCTTTTGACTCAAAAATAGAGAACAACAATCAAACTAACCAAACCCTTGAATAAATGGCACAAGCCATCTTTAAGTCATGGTTTGTTGACTTCGATCCAGTAAAAACCAAGATGAATGGTGAGCTACCAGAGGGTATGGATTCGGCTACTGCTTCGCTATTCCCAGAAAAGCTAGTTGAGTCTGAGCTAGGTTTAATTCCTGAAAGCTGGGATGTCGGCACACTGAGTGACGTCGCAAAATACTGTTCAGCAAGAGCTAACAACGACTCAATTACACTAGAGAGTTACATCTCTACAGAGAATATGCTCGCTGAAAAGAAAGGTGTAAGCGCTGCATCTAAGCTTCCAACAGCTAAAACTGTCGCAGCATATAAGTCGGGAGACATCTTAGTTTCAAACATCCGTCCTTACTTTAAGAAGATCTGGTTGGCTGAGGGAAGTGGTGGTCGTTCCAATGATGTTCTTGGTTTTGAATCAGTTAGTGAAAATACAGACTCATACCTGATGAACTTGCTCTATCAAGATACATTCTTTGATTACATGACTAGAACCTCGAAAGGCGCAAAAATGCCGCGAGGTGATAAGACAGCAATTATGAACTGGGAAATGGCTGTACCACCAGTTGAGCTGCGTGAAGCTTTTTCCTCTATCGTAGATAAGTTTTACCAGTTGATCCCTCAAAATAGAGCACAGAATGAAACTTTGGAATCATTACGCAACACGCTACTTCCTAAATTGGTTTCCGGCGAAATTGACTTAGCACTTACTCAACAATGGGCTGAGGCTAGTTAATGGCAACCCGCGTAGAAATGCTTATCGAGACGCTTAAAGCGCATCCTGAGAAAAAGTTTACTGCCCGGGATTTAGCCAAAGAGTTCCTATTTCGATACCCACAAGAAATTGCAGAAAAGCAAACCAATCCCCGCTATAACACTGAAGAAAAGTTGATTGCGCAATTAGCAACTGAAATTGGTGGCGACACAACACAAAGAGCGAAGAGTATTTGCTATAACGTGGTCACAAGGGATAAACCTAGACCGCGCATATATTACTGGGAAGAGCACCCTCTGCTAGAAGAACAGCCACAGGTAATAGCACCGAGTAAAGGTGAGGGGGATGAGGTAGGCCTTGATTCGCCTTTAGCATCAGGTAGTTACAGTGAGCACGATCTCTACCCAATGCTTGTAAAATACTTGAGTAAAGATCTTGGCTTGTACTGCCAACGCATTGACGAGCGAAAGTCGAAAAACGCACACGGTAACGGCGGTAACCATTGGCTTCACCCTGATATTGTAGCTTTAGAGCCTCTCGATCAAGGTTGGGATGACATTGTCCGAAGCTGTGTTAGAAGTGGTAATCACAGCTCGGTGAGGCTTTGGTCTTTTGAAGTGAAGAAACATCTAACAAAAGGGAACGTTAGGAAGTATTTCTTTCAAGCTGTCTCGAATTCTAGCTGGGCCAATCTGGGTTACTTAGTTGCGACGGGCTTGAACAGTGACGTTGAAGGCGAGTTGCAAATGTTATCCAGTTTGCATGGTATAGGGGTCGTCATTCTAAATACTGAATCATTATTTGATAGCTAGATCCTGATCCCAGCTCAGGAAAAAAGTAACGTTGACTGGCAGTCTGCAAATCGGATTGTGACTGAGAATAGTGACTTTCATCATTATATCGAGCAAGTCGGAATTTATAACCAAACTGGGCGATTGATTCAGAGCGCATGGAATAAATAAAAATAACAAGGGCAAGGCTTAATGATCACTGAAGACCAGTTAGAGCAACAATGCCTTAGGTGGTTTACTGACCAAGGTTACCTTTATAGAAATGGCTATGACATTGCCCCTGATGGCGATTCTCCAGAGCGTGACGATTACCATCAAGTTGTTTTAAAGCAGAGGCTATTAAACCAATTAGCAATCATCAATCCAGAGCTTCCGATAGAGGCACTGAATGATGTGGTTAACACGGTATCTTTGCCCGAGACGCTAATTCTGATTAAAAACAACCGCGCCTTCCACAAGTTTGTGATTGAAGGAGTGCCTGTCGAATACACTGCTGTTGAAGATGGCGAATCCAAAACGAAGCATACACATGCTCAGTTAATGGATTTCATTAATCCCGATAATAATGAATTTCTTATCGTGAATCAGTTCACGATTACAGGTACAAAAGGAAACCGTCGCCCTGATGTCGTTGTGTTCATTAACGGACTACCCATCTCTGTCATTGAATTGAAAAATCCAGCAGATGAGCATGCCGATATTTGGAATGCCTTTAATCAACTTCAAACCTACAAAGATGAGATTTCAGATCTGTTTGTTTTCAATGAGGCATTAGTGATCAGCGACGGGGTGACTGCAAAGGTTGGCTCATTAACTGCGAATAAAGAAAGATATCTACCGTGGAAAGCAATTGAAAATGAATTGGATAGGCGGCTCTTTGATTGGGAGCTAGAAACAATGGTTAAGGGATTTTTCAAACAAGAACTATTGCTTGATTACATCCGCTACTTTGCGTTGTTTGAAACTGACAACGACAAGATCATTAAGAAGATTGCAGGCTATCACCAGTTCCACGCTGTAAGAGCAGCTGTTGAGGCGACGGTTCGTGCCGCCAATACCTCAGGTAACTTCCTTAAAAGTACGATCCCTGCATTAGAAAAGATTAAACAAGGCAGTGGTAAGGCAGGGGTTGTTTGGCATACACAAGGTAGTGGAAAAAGCATCTCTATGGTTTGCTATGCTAGTAAGTTATTACAGCAAGCCTCAATGAATAACCCAACAATCGTGGTTGTCACTGACCGAAATGACTTAGACGGCCAGCTATACAATACCTTTGGAATGGCACAAGAAACCTTAAAACAGATACCCCGACAAGCAGATGATCGAGATACATTGCGCGAGCTGCTACTTAATCGCCAGTCTGGCGGCATCATCTTTACCACTATCCAAAAGTTTGCCTTATTAGACGAAGAAACAGAGCACCCTAGATTGTCTGAACGTAGCAATATTGTAGTGGTGTCTGACGAAGCGCACCGAAGCCAATATGGCAATAAATCAAAAATGGTTGAGGTGAGGGACAAGAGCGGTACGGTCACGGGGTACAAATTCGTTTATGGCTATGCCAAATATCTGCGTGATGCTTTACCTAACGCTTCGTTTATTGGCTTTACCGGCACACCTATCTCGATGGATGATAAAGACACGCGAGGAGTGTTCGGTGAGTATGTCTCTATCTACGATATTCAAGATGCCGTTGATGATGGTGCAACGGTTCCAATTTACTATGAATCTCGTCTAGCTAAACTTGATATCAACCAAGATGACATCGAGCAACTTAACGACAAAGTTGAAGAGGAAATTGGTGAAGATGAAGAAACCGCGGACCGCGAGAAAGCAAAGTCACAATGGGCCGCACTGGAAAAGTTAGTCGGCGCGGAACCGCGAATTGAGCAAGTGGCTAAAGACCTAGTGCAACATATTACCACTCGCACCTCAACCTTCCCCGGTAAAGCGATAATTGTGGCCATGAGCCGCGAAATCTGTGTTGATTTATATAATGCTATTGTCGCGATAAAGCCTGAATGGCATCACCCAGATACAGATAAAGGAACAATTAAGATTGTGATGACAGGTAGCGCATCAGATAAAGAGAAGATGCAGCCTCATATTCATGACAAGAAAACGAAGAAACTCTTCGAGAAGCGTTATAAAGATACTGATGATGAGCTGCAATTAGTGATTGTGCGTGATATGTGGTTAACGGGCTTTGATGCGCCTAGTTGTCACACCATGTACATCGACAAACCAATGAAGGGGCATAACCTTATGCAGGCTATTGCTCGCGTTAACCGAGTATTTAAAGATAAGCCTGGCGGTTTGGTGGTCGACTACATTGGTATTGCGAATGAGCTTAAAAATGCATTGAAAACCTACACCAACAGCCAAGGTAAGGGGCAGCCCACCATTGATACGGCAGAAGCGTTTGCAGTGTTGATGGAGAAGGTTGATATCATCAGAGGGATGTTTGCAACACCTGTTGATAAAAAGGTATTCAACAACTACCGCGCAGACTTTGAAACGGATGCTTTGCGCTTGTTACCGGGAGCAGTAAACCATTTGTCAGGCTTGTCTCATACTGACGCCAACGGACAACAAGTCAGAGACGGAAAGAGGCGATTTCTCGATGTGATGGCAGCTTTGGCTAAAGCATTTTCACTGTGTAGCACCATGGATGAAACTCACGGTTATAAGAACGAAATTGCCTTTTACTCTGCGATCAAGGCGGCTTTTATCAAGCATTCTACGGTAGACAAAAAGCGCACGGATGAAGAACGAAATACAGCACTAAAGCAAATCCTAAACAATGCAGTAGTCGCTGATGGTGTCGATGATATCTTCTCTATGGTTGGCCTTGACAAGCCGAATATTGGGCTTCTTTCTGAAGAGTTTTTAGAAGACGTTAAGAACTTGAAAGAGAAGAACCTTGCGGTAGAGCTGCTTGAAAAGCTGCTACGTGATGAAGTGAAAGCTCGCATGAAGAATGATGTCGTACAAGAGAAAAAGTACTCTGAACGTATTATGGCAACACTGCAAAAGTACCATAACCGTAGCATTGAAACGGCACAAGTTATTGAAGAGCTAATTCAGTGGGCAAAAGAGATGCAAGGGGATGCAGAGCTGCTCGATAAGCTTAACTTGTCAGTCGATGAAATTGCCTTCTACCGAGCACTGGTAGAGAACGAAGCCTCAGTACGCGAATTGGGTGATGACAATTTGCGCAAACTAGCCATTGAGTTAACGCGGCAATTGCGAAGCTCTGCCACAGTCGATTGGCAAAAGCGCGACAGTGTACGCGCGCGTATGCGTAACCTCGTTCGTCGGTTGCTACGCCGCTGGAAGTACCCTCCAGATGCAGCTGAAGAAGCGATTAAGCTTGTACTAGAGCAGGCAGAAGTATTGGCTGATGGCTGGTATGCGGCTTAATAAATTATTTGAGAAGACAGGGTGAGCAAACCTTACCCTTTGTGTATTTGTTATTTGTTTTCAAATTTAGTGTCGTTTTAGTTGGGTCAAGATACATAAAGTTATTAATCGAGGAGATTTTGACAATTGATTCAAACTGATTTCTGTCCACTTTTGAGTTGCGAATGTAAACTTTTCTAGGTATGGCACATTAAAGTATTGTCAATAGAGGTTCTTTAGAAGACTTGGAACAAGCAACTAACTAAATGGAGCTGCTTAGCAACGTAGCTATTGCTTCACATCTAATCAACTGACTTGTCATGGTGTTCTTACTAAACGCTAATTTAGAGACCAAAAATCTCATCAACGCGATAAACGTCACTTGTTTAGCTTTGGTCTAAGCCCATTTTTATTAGCATTTCCTTGCGGGTGTTAATCTGGTTTTCGACTAGGCGCTGAATGTCGTCACTTGATCGCCCGTTGGCTAATATAGCAATCACTTCATCAATCTCGTGTTCTAGCCAGGCAACTCTTCTGGCACCGAGTTTTATGGGTTGCGGCATTTGTTTAGTTTGGATTTTTAGATACAAAGCGGAACGGCTGATACTTAATTTTTTCAGTACTTCTTTTAGAGTGATGAAACGCATAACAGAGCTCTCAATGAACGGACCTCTACTGGTAGGGTAAATCTGAAATTCAAATCGCTTACTTTTAAAGATATTCTTAAAGAATATTTTCTGTTTCCCCTTCCTGCTGTTTGAAGCGTCGTGTGGTGCTTCCATGGCGAAACATTCTAAGGCAACAAATTTCAATTATTCGCGAGTTCTTTTAGGAATTTACACTTTATAACTATTTGGAACTGTATTAACCGGTTCATTGTGCCTCATTTGTCAGAAATTCCGCGTCTGTTGTAATCCTCTTGCATTGACAACTAGAGGAGAAACCAATGTTTAATAACTTAGAAGTGGCGTTAATATGCGCTTGGTTAGATGGAGATGAAGAAGCAGCTATTGCAATTGCAACGATGTTGCAACCGTTGGTCATCTATAGACTACCCGCGAGATACATCCTTTCTCTGGATAGTTCAACTGATGAGGAGATATTAAAAGAGTTAGCCATTGTTTTGTCTGTTAAGAGTAAGGCTGAACTAAATAGACACCCGCAAGTGAGGTAAATGGCGTTTCAGCTACTAGCTGAAGTAACTATTGAACTGCATGGGTTTGATTAACCGAACATGCAGTTTAATATTCTTATATTAGACGTATAAAAGTGTTATCAACTGGTTTTTTATTTTTCAAAGTTACGCTACATACTCACACACATTGTGAGAATAAGTAACATGAAAAAAATTGTAAGCACTGACATATCCTTCCCATCTAAGAATTTAGAAACTAAAACTGTCGCTCTGCACGGAAATGAATTACAAAATTGTTTGTACAAGATCGCAAATGAACTTCCGCTTACGCTCGAGCGGCCTAGTTCTCTGATAGTCAAATTGAATGCTACCAAGATAACCAAAACCCAAACCAAAATTGATTTGGCATTAGAAGTGCCAGTTATCGATATTGCATTTGCCGAAGCGAACGGCCTACAAATAGTTACTAAGCTTATCGAAGATGATATTGAAATCAATGGATACCGATTTGTAGCGGACTTTATACGCATTCAACTTGAGTCATTTCTGAATCTGCATGAAATTAGAAATCGACAAAAAATTATCTTGACACTATACAAATTTTTTCAAATAGCATTAGGCGAAGAAGTGTTAGCTAGCGTATTTGGTCAATCTTTCAACAAAGAGTTTATAGCGAACCTAACTAGTATTTCTTTATCGACGATTTACAGAAATTGTAAAACAGGTGAAGAGAAGGGGGTTGATACTATCTTGCTGAGGTATTTGCTATGCCATGAAAATGCTCTTCGGGTATGTGTGGGCAAGTTATTTAATGTCGAACAATCAACTCTAGAAGCCACTGATGACTCCAAGCCAAAAGAACCTGCGGGCCCACCACTAGGTGAAATGCTTGATACAGCTAAACTAAAAGATGGTGAGGTGGCTAACGATGAATAATTGCCAGCACAAACTCCACACAGATTTAATACGTGAAGCTGTTTTTTTTACTATCGAAGTACTCCAAAACCGTACAAACCTATCCGGCACCGGTATGTTTGCAACTTCTTTGCTGACGGGACTAACGCTGCATCAATTAGATACTTTTAATTTAACGTTATGCGGCGGTGAGGCGGGACAGTCATTTGAGCTTCAAGTCGCAAACCAGCTTCCGGATTTAGGTATTGACTCGGACCTCCCGTATTTTATTCCCAGCGCCAAATCTGTGAGCTATTACCTGCCAGTATTGGTTGGCAGTCAGCTAAAACTAGATTTAAGGCAGAACTGGTCGGTAAATGAGCTAATGAAGGCTGCGAATCGAGTTTTAAAAGATGCTGGGCTTCTGCGTTTTGTCACGCCAACGCGGCTTGCTGTTGCCGTTAGACAAATGTTGTATCAAACAGGAGAGGGCATATTAGTTAAAGCGGGAAAGACGCATTCGCATTATTGTATCGAGTCTGTCGGTTTTTTTTATAAATCTCACCTCTTGGCCGTATTAGCCCTATTAGATTCCTGTTGTGTCTCTCTTGCTAGCGAACACGTTAAGCCAGCCCCTGCTATTGAAAATGGGTATAGTGGCAGCGATGGGATTGTAGCGATAGAGTCACTAAAAGATATCCTACAGCGCTGCGTTGATGACGTTTTATTTGCAAAAGAACAATATCAACAATGTACAAGTCATCGTCATTACCTTGTACTTCATAATGCTTATGCTCATTGGGTTTGTCTAATCTTTCATCTCAGCACATGCTCGCGTCATCTAATCAAGAAAGCACTGATGTTGAATGTCTATGATGCGCGTTACCAGATAATCAGTTTACCAAACAAAAAGTACGTTAAATCCTTTCGTCAATTGCCGGTCTGTTCGCTGTTGCGCACAGCGCTTCAGCAATACGTGTTACATCTAGAAGCTCGTGCTCATGTGCCTTTCATAAAGTTAGTGTTAAGCAGTCAACAACCGCTACTATTTAGCTATAACGACGTCGCTTCTCCATCTCTATTTACTATGAGAGAGCTTAATCAGCACTTATTTGATGGAAAGTCGGTGAACAGCGACTGGCCGCGAAAAACCATTATTAATTACCTATATCGGCAGTTTCCATCCCATGATGTTGCTGCGTTTGTAGACCATGACAATGTTGCTCATTGCCCAATGATTATTCAGAAAATAGCTAATGCTATTAATGCCTTACTGCTTAAACTGATCAATGAGTGAATATCATAAAAAATTCAATGAATGGGTAAATAGTCGGTTCTTAAGCCAAGAGCAGGAACACGCACTTATTGGCTTGAGTTTGGTTATTAATGGCGGGGTTTTGCGAGAGCCAGACTGGATAGCGTTGATGAACGAAATCCAAGGTAAAGCCGCCCCCGTTTATTGTGAACCATTTTTGTGGATAGAATATTGTCTATTGCCAGGGCAATTCAACTATCTTGCCAACGCATACAACCCGAGCCAGGGAGGCGTCGTGTTGCAGTGTAATTGGTTGGTGGATACATTAACCGGCTTGTTGCTGTCTAGGTACTATTCAAGCCAAATATATAGCGATAGGCCTCCGCTAACGTGGGCTCGATGTACACACCTACTGCAAATCGATGGCGTGACGTTTCAGCAAGTCGTTGAAGATGCTTTACTCAGTTGGACCACTATCCCAGATACGCCAATAACACATATTATACGGTCAACATTGATTGGAGTGATGCCGACGGTAGGACTTAATCATCAACGTTTTCGCGCTTATGTCAGCGGCAACCACAGCATGCCTTATAATGAAACCACCCTAGACAGTAACAATACAAAGAATTGGGCGAACTGCGACGATTACAACTTGCTAGTAAAACAACTGAAACCTTTAAACAAAGGGCAAGTCGCAAAGGCAGCAAAAATTGTCATGTGTTGGCTGGAAGGTGAGCACTCTTGGCCGGGTATGATGGTGGCCAGTTGGTGCCTAGCTAAGCTTGAGAAAAAGAAAATCAATGTGCAATCCACCATACAGTATTTAGGCGAGGTTATCCCTACATTAACATTGCTGGTTGATAGAGGCCGCTTAGACGTAGATGAAGAATCACTGCAATCCCTAGGGGAAACGTTAGCGAAAGATTTACCTAACATTTCAGCAGCTGATAGCGCAAAAAAAAGAACGCAGCAATTTATATTCGAATGTCTTGAAGGCGCAAGGTCAGGGTTTAGATTAGTGCATGTGGTGAGAGCAAGCTTAATTACCCCTGAAACCCAAATTCGAATTCTGCGTGCTCTAGCACAAAAGCCGGAGGTAGCGGCAATGGTTGCTTTAATGAGGCAGGCTGGAGTGCGCATTGGTGAAGTAGCTAAGCTACAAAGCCAGGATGTCGCGGTCAACACAGACTTCACTACACTCATCGATATCCGACATTGTCCTAAAACGACCAGTAGCCGAAGAACCTTTCTCGTTGATTGTCACGGATTGGCATTTGTTTGTGCGGTGTCCAGCCTGGTATCGTTAGCTGCGCCTAAAGATAGCGTATGGGGTGTACAACATAACCCTCATCAACTAGGCGTGCAGCGTTTATCTCAGTATCTTGCGAATTGTATTCAAGAGATTAGCAATGGTTACAACCAAGGAGCACATTGTATACGTCATACCAATATAAGTGAGCCAACGTTAGTCATATTTGCACCAGAGATTGCTCGCGAGTTGAATGTACCACAAAGGTCGTTACCCGAAGCCACTAGCGTTAGTCCGGATGGCCGCTATAAGCAATGCTCGGTGCAACTTGGCCATAAACATGTCGCGACTAGTGTGTTGAACTATACCCATACCTTCAATTTTGTTCATTGGCGCTGTGCCGAATCGTTGCTACAACCAATATCGAAACAAGCCGTTAGAAGGATTCTGGGTATTGACCGAATCAAACCAATGAAAGGGTTTAGGATCCAATCTTTGGTTACGCCTTCAAATCCGGCAATGATTAGCCCTACCAAGCTGAGAACCAACGTTATCGAGGCATTAAAATCATATTCTGAAGTTATATACCGCGCTTCTGGGCGGCCGTTTACTGAAAATCACGATGCTTTATCTAACCATCAAAATAGGCTTTTAACGTTGTGCCAGGTGCTGGGGCGAGGCTTTAAGAAAAGATGCAGTGCTAGTGAAGAATACCTCGACATTGAAAGTCGGGTTGGCGAGTTGTATCACCAATACCCCAACACTCTTAGGCAGAACGTTGCGGAATTAAAGTTAACTGAAGAGGACAAGAAATCTCTTCAGGCATGTCTGTTTAACTTATATACACTTACTGGGTATCGGGTGAATCAGTTGGCTAAAGTTGGGCTGTGTTTACTACGTGATTGTTTAACTAGCAAAAAGCATGTGTGGGTGTTTACTCAAAAACACAAACTTGAACAAGCGATCAAAATGCTAGAAGAACTGCTAGGGAATGAGCGAGTAAAAGTTACTATTTTAAGTGACGGTGAGGATATCGAATGTATTGGTCTACAGGAGTTTGAAACCCAAATTAAACATCAAAACCCAAGCAAACATATCTCTTACGAACTAAGCATTATCAGTCAATCAAAGCGCAATGCGTTGTCTACAATGCTGCTGATAATTCTAAATTGTCTTTAATCAACAGTTTGGTTCAGTAACGCTTAGCTACTTACAAAAGCATAGCCTCTGAGTAGTCAAAACCTTTCTAAAAAACTGCCACGGACGAAGCTATTTCGCTCAATTAACTTCCATACTCTTGCTTATTAATCGTCAGTGGCAAATACTGATATGTCATTTGTTTGTCACTGACAGGTCAGTATTTGAGGCCTCTCGCAGTTACAGCGTACCGTTAATTGAGAGTGCCAAATTAGGTCGTTGAAATTGTTAATAAAAATAATGGGTTAGGATTCTAGTTCAAATAGAAATCTTCAATAACCTACTATTGAGGTAGGCGGTGATGGACTATAACTTAACTAGCTGGCTGCTTCTTACTAGGTTTTTGGTTAAGTTTAGGATTCATTTCATCACGGCTGGTAACGGCCTGACAGTAGTTTAATGACCGAGTTCAATACTGGAGACGTCAGGGCAATGCTGCCTATACTGCTCGATACACGCAATGCGGCGGTATAGTGATATTAAATTGGGAAACTGCGATAAAGCGGCCCTGTCCGAATTCAGCACGCCTTAGCTGAATTCGGCATCAATTTTATATTGGATACCGTTATGCCTTCTAAATTTGTACACCTGCAACTGAAATCATTCGCCACTCGAAGAGTTTGTCTTACGAATCTAAAACCGCCACTTGGTTACTTCAAGATGGTTGGGAAGTACTGTTGCCGATAATAGATCATGGCTTGAAAACTGATGTAGTCAAGTCTGATGGACATTCGTTTTATCGTATTCAAGTGAAGTCTCTCGAAACAACATGGGTTGAAAACAAAGGGGAGATGCTCCAATTGATTTTGTGGTATATTTATCAGTTATATTACAAACAAGCATGACGCAAATTCGCCGAGAGGTGAAACTGCGCGATGGTATGGTAAGCGGATAGATGGAAGCTAAACTACTTGAGGTCAATGGTGTAGAATTGACCTTGTTGAAGAATTTCCCCACTCAATTAAGCATAGTGGTATTTGGCAGTGCATCGACACTTGGGTGGACAAACACCAAGCTAGTACCACATGTATACATAACCCCCCCATCTGATGGCTTTTTTGAATTTGATCTTGTAGGGACCCCCCCGAGTGGTGTTGCTGGTGAAATGATAACTCCTATTGTAATAAGTCATGTCATGACCGATATTCCAGCGGAGTTTAAAGGCGCAAGAGTTTATGCGTCACTCAATAGATTAGAGTCTGCTTTCACATAATTATTTGAGTTGCGTGGGATCTAAAGTTACTAGGGGCTTTAGAAAGTATAAAATCTGAAGTTAGAGTAATGGAAGGCGCTTATGGCTATGAGGAACTTGATTCATGAACATTATGTCGGGGATACGAAGGTAGAAAAATAGTGCAGTGAATTTGCCTACCTTTTTTAGTGGCTATTTCATCGCCATTATGTTGCTGAGAGTGTAGGTTTGTGACCTCCTGTCGATGAAAGCGTAACGGTAAACTCTCTTATCTGTAATCCCTTTTACACCAGACCAAGTTAATATCCTAGAACTTGAGCATAAGATTAAGCTAAAGCGATTCGAAGAGGATGACCTCATTCTAAAAAATAGTGCTTTCTCTTGATGCTGAACTCCATCAAAGGTATTCGCTATCTAGCAACTTGTAAAGAAAGCGAAAGTTTCGCTCGGTATTCATTGTAGTAACTACAGGTATCGGCACAAACATCCACCGACCCTAAAGCCTTAGCATGTGAGATCTAGCTGTGGCTCTGCGGCTGAAATGTCCCTGGTATCGTTATTGGCAACTTCAGGTTTTAAAGGTTACTAAATTAATGGAGAGTAAACAGTGGCAATAAAGATAATGATGGTCCACTTGTAGCCCTTCTTACCAGTAAATAGGGTTGTTAAGTGCTCCCGCACAGGTTGGTTTTCCATCTATCGGAAAAACTGTTTCACCTACCAGCGATTGTGCAATCCAACCTTCTGGGTATGACAATGTCAACGGAGGTAAGATAATCTCTTGACTAATGTGGGTAAAGCCAACTTTAGCGTAAAAGTTGATGTCGCCGTAGGTAATGACAGTAGTAACACCTTTAATTCTCAGTGTTTCTAGGCCAAAACGGATCAGCTCTTGACCAATACCTTGCCCATGATAGTCCGTTGAAACAGCAACTGGCGCTAACATAACGACGTTTTCATCGCTTGGAAAATATAATCTGGAGAAGATAATACTGCCGACAATACGCTTGTTATCATTCGTGGCAATAAACACATATAGGTCTTCCGCTTTTGCTGGATGACTAAGAAAGTCAGAGACAAGTTTAGCAAGTAATACTCCTTCGTCTTTACCTTCTGAGTCTGTGAATGTGTCTTTAAACAGTCTGACTAGGTTTTCTTTATGTTCCGGTTTGTATAATAAGTAGTCCATGTCATTTTCTCTATTTGTTCACTTTTAATATTGAATGCTGGTTGGTAAAGTTTTCCGCGGCACCTATTTGTCAATCACAGTTTCTTTCTCTATATCCAATAACATTTGAGAGCCGGGCATGATTGATGGTGGATTAAGAACGTTACACTATCAGTGGCGGCTAATAGTCGTGCCATGCCATAGTCTTAACGAGAAATGGTCGACGGCTTCATATTCTAATTCTTTGATTTGCTTGGCCTCACAGGAACAATTTGCAATCTGGGTAACTTGCTCAGAAAAAATTGTTTGGTTTGTTCATCGTGCGTGGCGATAAGCCAAACTAAATTACCTACCTTAATTTTGCTGTTATTTTTAAGCAGCCGTTTCCGCCCCAATTATTTAAGCTCAGGTATCAAGGAAAGCTCTTTGCCTGAAACCCCACAACGTTAATTAGTTCATTGATGCGCTATAACGCATTTTTCCTTTGACTCAAAGTTATCTTATTCTCGTATCATAGTGCTACTGAAAAATGTGAATTTCTGAAATACATACCAGTTCATTCTTTTGGTGGGGATGATATTGCTACTATATTAACTGTATATTGATGAACGTTCATGGATGATTCAATGTTGTTTGGAGTAAGTATGAAATTTATGTTTAGATTGATACCGTTAGCGCTATGCTCAGCGATTGTCGCACCCGTATCGGCAAAGTCGCCGGTTGATTATCAGTTTCCTAGAGAATGTTCTTATACTGAAGCAGGTTACCCTGTTCCGTTGTGTGGCGAGCCTTTAACCAAACATGAAATCGTTAAAAAGGTCGAGGGCGAGCATCGCCAATATTCTAAACATTTCATAGCGGGGCATGAAGCTATAGCGCCAGATGAAATGAGGATTACAACTATAGGTTCAGGTAACCCTCTCGTTCGAATGGGTCAAGCATCTACTAGTTGGTTAGTCGAGCTAGGTAATGGTGATAATTTTATTTTTGATATTGGTGGTGGTACTGTGCCAGCCCTTTGGAGCTTAGGCTTACCTCATGATTCCTTAGACAAAGTCTTTGTAACTCACCTACACCTTGACCACGTAGGTGGCATATTTAATTTGTGGGATTCTATGGGGTGGGGGAGAAACACCCCGCTTAAGGTGTGGGGCTCTTCTGGGCATACACCGGAGTTGGGGCTCAATCACTTTATTGGGCATGTAGAGCAGGCGGCTGCATGGCATCTGTTAAGCAAAACCGGTATAGCTGCTAGAGAGGGAATGCAGATAGAAGCTCATGAATTTGATTACGCAAAATTTAGCCCTAAACAACCTAAGCAGTTAGTATATGCTGAAAATGAAGTGAAAATATATGCATTCCCTGTTGATCATATTCTTGTTGGTTCTGTGGGTTACCGATTAGAGTGGAACGGTTTATCTATGGCCTTCACTGGCGATAGCGAACCAACCCGTCATGAGGCTGAAATGGCTAAAGGTGTCGATGTGTTTATTCATGAGCTTTTCATTGATGCTCCAACGTTTTCTAAGAAAAACAATATGCCTATAGAAGTGGCAGAAAAAGTGATAGATAAGCACACCTCTGCTCGTGAGTTGGGCAAAGTTTTTAACATAGCGCAGCCCGTCCTGGGAGTGGGGACTCATTTCTTCACTAATGACGACACTATTGATGCCGCATTTAAGGGGTTGGCGGAGACCTATTCTGGACCTGTCGCTATTGCGCAGGATTTAATGGTGATTAATGTGACTAAAGAACAAGTGGTAACTCGGATGGCGAGAACAGACCAATTGGTTTGGTCAACACCCTCTGCGCCTGATGCTACTCCGACATATGCTCCAGCGCCGACTGAGGGCTTAACCCCAGAGTGGGTATCTGATACGCGCTTATAAATAACGTATATGTACTCTGTAGTAACACCCTCTTTTGGGGGTGTTACTGGTTTATTTCATTTGAGCGTTTGCTAAAGGTGAAGGTTTTTATTTTGGGTTAAATTATTTGAAGTTTATTCAGCTTGAGCAAAAAAATGTTGTAGCATTTGATGCAAAAATTGATTTAACGGATACCCTCTTCTAGTTTGCAAATATGCGCCAATAATGTCCACCTTGCTATGATGTTTTGTTAACTGAGGAAGTGAGTAAACACTTAGTTCTTTATCTAGATTGCTAATGTAGCTGCTAGAGTAGCAGATGGCATTGCTATTTCTTAAAGTGTATAAGGCAGCTTTCAAACTATGTGTTTTTAATATGACTTTCGCCTCGAATCCCTTGGATTTATAGAGGTCATGTAGGGCACTTTTTTTATAATTTATATCGGGCAAGTAAAGCTGAACAATTGGCAGTGAGTGAAGGGAGTCCCAATTACTGCTTTGACTTAGAATAGGATGGTCTTTCCTCGCGACAACTCCCATCTCTACTTGTTTTATTGTTCGAGTGTACACATCTTGCGGAAATACGTAATTTGATACTTGAATTACATAATCTATTTTCCCTTTCAGTAACTCACTTAGTGATTGGGCTTGCCAGTAGTCTAACTCAAATGTGGCATTAGGTAGTAAGCTTGATAGTTCTTGAATTAACCGCTCCGCAAATACCTCCAATAAATAGGTATTTACGGCTAAGGATACCTTGCCTGTAAACTGTTGAGGGGTGAAGCGACTATATGATTCTATCACCTTAGAAATTGGAGTTAGCATTTCATCTGCAGCTTCTGCTAGCTTTATTGCTAGCTCTGAGGGCTCAATGCTGTGGGCCTTTCGTAAAAAGAGTTGTTCACCAAAGGTGTCTCGTAGCTTACTTACTCCTCGGCTAACGGTGGGTTGGGATATACCTAGTATTTCTGCTGCTTTATGGGTGTTTTGAGTCTCTACGACAACCTTTAGCAGTTTCATTAGGTTCAAGTCCAAATTTGTTAGCTGGTCACCCATTCGTTTTGCCACCTCTGTTAAGTCCAAGATTAGTTGACAGTTTACCTGTTAATCCCAGTTTAAATTACATAATAATTCAACATTCAAGTTGAGCGTTACTAGTTAATGCTGTTTACTAATACTAGGATAGTAATATTGGCTGGACTAGTTGAGATAACATTAATTTAGTTAAGAGGAAGAGTTTACCTTGATAAGCTGCAGAGCCTCCTCTATTTAAGCCCAAGTTCAGTAAATTTATAAACCATCATCATATTAGCAAAAAATTGCTGATTGGAAAGTGTGTGGTTTGCTGGAACATTATGGTTACTTATGGCGCATTTTTTTGCTGTATGAAATAAACTTGTCGTAAGTCGGCGATTTTTGAGTAATTATGCAAACTAATATCACCTGTTTTTAACAGTCAATTATAGTGCTTACGTGTTCGGATTTAAGTGGGTTTCGTTGTCTATATTTTAATTTGGCCTTACGAACTTTAACTACTATCTAGTATGTTTGGTGCTACTTGCCTCCCGTTCTTCAGCGAAAATATACTTAACCTTCGCAAAGACTTCTTTTGCTATGTGTTCTAACCCCTTTGTTCTAAATTTTTAATTGTTTATGTAATTTAATATTTCATTTAAGTTAGAGTGAAAGCTTCTGCGAATTACGAGAGGGCTCGCTATTGTGAAATGGATGTTATTATAAAGCTTTGTAGGCATGCTCTCGCTTTTTTAATTTGTAATTGGTTTTGTTTTGTGAACTTGCACGCTAAAAAATAAATTGCTTAATGTTTATATGGAGCTTTTGATGGTTGTAAGGTCTTGTGTAATTTGTTAAGGCATAGTTGGCACTATGGCTATGTTGAAAAGAATATTTCTTCGAGGTTGGTCAATGAATTGATGTGGGCGCCTGTTGAGCGCTGAATGTTTAACTTGTTCTTATGTTTACTATTTATTCTATACTGTTTTTGTATGCTTATAATGTACTTGATGCTGGTGCTATATCTTATGATAAAACTGCACTTTTTTGTTATGGTTTAGTTGGTTTTTGGTTACTGAACTGTCCACACTCTATACTAAATAGCTTTTCTTTGAAAATAGTGGGTCTTAGTAATCAGTTGGTGCCTGTGAGTATCATGAAGTCGGTTATCTCTAGTTTACTTGCCTTAATAGCTTTCTGATCCTGAAGTTTTTTGGGTGTTATTTACATGTTTTTGTGTTTTTTGTGAGAAGTGACCGAGGAGTCTGTTTGGAGCGCTTTCTTCTCATTTGCCTATGCATATCGCCTAAATGAGTATTGAAGCGGCGCATGGTGTGTCTTACTTGAGGATTGATAAGCTTGTTAGTTGAAGGGGGGCTAGTTGCGTCAAATTCAAGTATGTATTGAATGTTCATTAAGTAAAGGCCTTCTAAAACAATTAGGAAAGTTGGATTCAAAAAGTTGTCGTTATAAATTACCCTTTAACTTAATTGGTTGTGGTGAAACCTCGTTGGGTGAAGTGAATGTGTGATTATTTAACTCTAAGGGGGGAGTATAAGTTTACCTAGGAGATGGTTTGTATAACCATCAAGTTGATATAGGGGGAGGCTTCTTTATTTCTTGTGACTTGGGTTTTTAGGTATTATATAAGTGCGTATGTAAAAACTTTTAATTAATTTGTTTGGTTTGGTGTGTCAGGGTGGTGGAACTCAGTCGGTTTATAAGAGTTTTTTTGACGCATGGGTATTGGCGATCGAAAATATCGATATTGGGAGGTGGTGCTACGGGCCTATTTAATATTTAGGATGGTGGCCTAGCCTTTATGTAAGCGATATTGGTTGATTGATTGTGACTTTGCTATGGTGGTTCAGATTAATTAAATTCATAAGCGTGACCCTAGATTCCCGCCTTCATGTCACCGATAGTGCATTGTTTTCAAATCGAATAAGTTTAGTTAATTCCTGAGCAAGGTTTTTTAAAGCTATTGCTGTATTTTTACTGATCAAATTAATTATAAATGATGTTGTTATTATTATAATGAATCATTTATCAATTAAAGGGCTAATTGTTTGAGTTGATTGAAATTATTCAGAAATACTCGTTTTTATTAATATCTCTGAGGTAGCCTAATTAAATATTCCTTGATCTATATCAATTTCCAAATGCTGCTCTTTTTATTATTGGTTCTATAACTTTATGGATAGGTAATAAATTAGTGGCTAGGAGTGCTATATGCATAAGGGATTGCGCGTATTATTATCGGGTTTTGTTGTTTTGGGGGTATTCTCTTGTGGGGATAGCAGTGAAACGGCCTCGATTGCGTTAGAGAATGATCTAGCGTTATACCTTCCAATGGAGGGAATATCTGGGGGGCGAGTTGAAGATCTTTCCCCTTATGGTAGGCATGCCGATGTTATTGGAGAATCACTGTCTTTTGAAGAAGGTGTATCCGGTAATGCTATATCGATAAAGGATTCATCTGCATATTTAAAATCGAATTTTTCTGGGTGGGAAACAGAAGCTTTTACGGTTTCTTTTTGGTTAAAGCCTAAAACATTTGAAAATTACAATAACAATATCGGCGCTGGTTGGGGACAGTTTGCTTTTCATTTGAATAAAGGGGGGAGCTATTATACCGGAACGTCTTCAGCAACAAAGATTCTTCCTGGAAAAATTCCCAATGAGGCAAGGCTTACGCTTGATGCTTGGTCACACATCGCTGTCACCTACTACGATGAAGGTGTTTCTGTTTATTTTAATGGCGAATTTGTTATCGACCAAACAGTCGAAGTGCCTAATAGTTGGACAGATTTTTTTGTGGGCAATGCGAAGCTCACTAGTAATATAAATGGTTTGGTAGATGAGCTTCGTGTTTACGAGCGCCAACTCGATGCTTCTGAAATTAAGTGGCTGTTTGATAACCCCGGAGGTGCTCCACCAAACAATGGCGAGGGCACTGTAAGTATCACCTTCCCATCTGCTCCAGAATCAAGCGCAAACGCGGTTATCACTGGTCAACTATACGCTAATGGGAGGTATCACCCTTTCACTGGTCGTTGGGGCGAAACTGTTGAAGTGACAGGGCTAGAAAGCGGACTCTATCAATTGACCGTCAATAGTCCGCATGAGTTTATGCCAAGGTTTATGCCTCAATTATTAAACCTAGAAGACTCTAATAGTGTTGCTGTTAGCGTAGAGTTTAGGGATGCCTTACCATTAGAGCAGATATCAACACTTGCCGGAATGAGCCTAGAGATATTTAATGATGGTATTTTTCAGCCCCGTCAGATGGTTGAAGGAGACGGCGTTATTTATGTTGGTTCGTCAGCTATACCTATAGATAGCGACCCCTCTGCGGGCATGATATACGCTATTCCTCTTGATGCTCACGAGGCTAAATATATCGTAGCTTCAGGTATGGAAGAGCCTCATGGCGTTGCTTATCGAGATGGTGTTCTGTATTACTCTACGGTTGGTGGTATTTATAAAATAGATAATATCGATGAGAATTATAAACACTTACCTGAACCTGTAAAAATATACACATACCCTGCAGATGGCTCTACTTTCCCCTTAGAGGATGATTTTAGATCTTGGCATCAAAAGCACCCTATTAAGTTCAATTCTTTTGATAAAGATGATGACGCTTTATACACCGCTATAGGGATCCCTTGCAACGTATGTGTCACACCTGATGAACGTTACGGTACGTTACTTAAAATAGACCTAGATACTCAAGAGGAAACAATATTAGCGCGTGGGATTCGTAATTCCGTTGGGTTTGATTGGCATCCTGTTACAGGGAAAATATGGTTTACAGACAATAATCGTCAGGGGATGATCAATCCTGATGAAATCAATTGGGTTGATGCAGAGGGTGAGCACTTTGGAGCACCATATGTATTTGGTCGGGACACTATCGGTATTTTAGAAAGTGAAGTAGAAGATGGGCCTCTTAGCCCAATTCCTCCGGGCAGCGTATTAACGGATATTCCGCTTGAAGACATTAACCCCCAAGATTATCGAGCTCCGGCGTTTGAAGTTGAGTCAAATAGTGCGCCTCTTGGTATCCATTTTTCCCCCATTTTCCCAACCAGTATCGAAAGTAATAGCCAACTACTATATGCAACTCACGGTAATGGGCATCGAGATATTCGTCCTGCTTTAGAAGTAAGGATGATAACTGTAAATGAATTTAATCAGGTATTACATGAAAGACCGTTAGCCACTGGTTGGATGCAAAACATCGATGAAGTTGAAGATTATACCTGTTTAACAGATGCATGTATTGGTCGCCCTATGGAGTTGTTAACGCTATCCGACGGTTCCGTGCTGGTCAGTGATGATAAAGCTGATGTCATATACCAACTTAGTTATGATGACAATGACATCGGCAGTACAAGCTTAACGCTGCTCGCTCCATCTATTCCTGATGATAGCCTACGGGAGACGATGATGTCTGGAGAGCTAATTGATAGCAATGGCATCATTTGGCCTATTTATTTGTCATGGGAAAGTCCCGATCTGGTTTTCTATGGTTTAGAAGATGGAAGTTATACTTTAAAACTAAACCGTTTAGCTAATTGGCAGCCACAGCCTGCTACTCAATCGGTATCTGTTGGAGGTAGCCACGGAAGTGCATCACTCACCTGGGACTATCAACAGGATGAAGGTAGTGGGGCGTTTGTTTTTCAGGCGCCAAGCAAACCTGAGCAGATTGATAGTGAGCAGGTAAAAGTTACGCTACAAACAGAAAGCCGATTTAATAATTCAACATATACTTCTTATCAAGAAGAAGTACTTTTAAATTGGGGCGAAGTGAAAACTGTCGAGGCCCCTTTCGGTGACTATAAACTTACATTTGGTTATCAGTACGGGGGCATTCCCGAGCCTTTGACTGAAGATTTGAGCTTAACAAGTCAAGAGCCTTCACATACTGTGACGTGGGCTTTTGATGTGCATGATAATGTTGGGGATACGATGCTCAACGGACCGTGTTCTAGTTGCCATGGCCAAAACAGCGAGGGGTTAGGGACTGAAGACGTAGCGAATAAGTGGTTTGATAACGGGTTTGAGGCACTTAAAGGCTACATTGAGGGTATGCCGTTGCATTGTGATGATGTATGTTCTGACCAGGTGGGCATAGAACTATGGACAAATCGCTGGTTAGAATTTGACCCACCTCCTCTTGACGACCCTAAAGAGGGTGATGTGCCTGTTGCGAGTATCACTGAAGCGACAGTGGACGTAACCGTTATTGATCTTGCTTGGCTTTATAAAGAGGGCATGGAAGGTGTAACTAATCAGCAAGTTCAGCTCCGTTATAATGATTTAAAATGGTTAAAAGTAGAAGATGTTGATTTAGAGCAATTCTCACTGACCTTCAGTGCTGAGTATGGCGGGGAGATTGATTTAAGAATAGCCTCTTTTAATGATGATAATGAAGTTGCGTATTCAGATATAGTGACGGTAGAGGTGACAACGCTGCCAGCTAAGGACGTGTCAACAGAAGGATTAATATTACATTGGTCATTTGATACCCCAGACTATCTTATACTGACAGATGACTCCCACAATGATCGGGATGGTAATGTCTCTGAAATGATATTCAGACAAGAGGGTGGGCCTTCAGACAGTTTTGGTGGTGTGGATAGTCAGTTAGTTTCTGATTTCGGTGAGGCGGTGGAGTTAGATAAAGGTTTTACTGTTTCCTATTGGATTTACCCTCATTCAAGTCATTTACATAACCAGTACAAACTTGGTGAGGATGATTGGGGCTCATTTTTTGCGCAAGGTCGTAATGAGTCTCAAATGATCATAGGAGTCACTGGTTCTGGTAGTCGGTTCGAGACTGAAGTGGGAACGTTTATTTTGAATGAATGGCAGCACTTTGTGTATAGACGAGAGGCTGATGGGGAGGCAACTCTTTATAGAAATGGGGTCGCTATAGAAAGTGGTACGCATCGTGCTACGCCAGAGCCATTGACGAGTTTTCAATTCTTTAGAACTGAAGCTGACTTAGACGAAGTTAGGGTTTATACCCGCGCGCTTAGTCATTCAGAAATACTGGCTTTGTATACAACTCCTGCAGTAGGAAAAATGCCGGAAAAAGCCATTGAGCCACCACCTGACCTTCCTCCTGGAGAAATCGGGGGTGAAGGCTTATGGGATATGCATAACTGTAGTAGTTGTCATGGCGATGATGGTAATGGCCAGGTTCCTATTCTGTCAGCATTAAGTCGCGACGATATTGAGGAATATATTGCTCGCACAATGCCACCCGCAAATATCAATGGTTGTGACATCGAATGTTCTAATGTGATGACGGAATGGATGAGGGATACATTTTTGGATCCCGATCTTCCTCCAACAGAGCCGCCTCCTGCGAGTGATTCGGCGTTGAACGTTGAAGTCCCTGATGACCGGGCGGGTCGTTTCTTTTACAAGGTTGCGCTAAATATAGCTAATCGACTTCCAACTGAAGAGGAGAAGGCGTTAATTGATGAAGAGGGGGCTAAGGTACTAAATAGCTTGGTTGACGATCTTGTTAATAGTGAGTATTTCTCGACTAGAATTATGACGATATATGATGACGCTTTACATTTCGTTGGTTTACCTAGCCCTCATGTCATGTCTCGTAACTTCTCTAGTACTCACGGCTTTTCAGATCGGGGTGATAGAGATTGGTATGCTTTAGCGGAACCTAGTGGGCCACTTCAAAATTATTTACGTGATCAAACCAAAGAGGCTATAGCTCAAGAAGCTGGTCGGCTGATAAAGCATGTTGTTGATAACAATTTGCCTTTTACTGAAATACTTACCGCGGACTATACCGTCATAAACTATTTTTCAGCTGAGCAATATGCTGTTGCCGGCAGTATGGAGTTTAATCGTTTAGATTACCCTGAATATGACGAATACCCATGGGATCCTGAAGATTATAAGGTGTTTAGATTTGGTATTGAGCATACTGGGGTACTTTCGACAGTGAGCTTCATGGGGTATTTCCCTACGACCAGTACTAACGTTAATCGGCAGCGTTCAACAGAATTTTATAAACTATTTGTTGATACCGATATTATGGGCTTTGGAGGTGACCGCCCAACAGATGAGGATTTAGCGGGAGAGAACCCGACATTAGAAAACCCTGCTTGTACAGGCTGCCATATCGTCATGGATCCCGTTGCGTCCGCTTTTAAACATTGGACGAAAGATCCTAGTGATAGTCGGGGCCCTGTATATTCGCAGGTTGTGACTCCAGATCTTTGGGATAGCTCTGGGATCTTACCGGTCGGGTTTAACGGAGAGGAAGCACCCTACTATACCGAGCAACCCCTTCGTTGGTTGGTGGAACGAGTTGTTGAAGATCCTAGATTTGCACGTTCTGTTGTGAAAGTGCTATTTGAAGGGATTACCGGTCACCCTTTACATCCACCTTTATCAAAAAATGAAGAGGAAACACAAGTACAGCATTACTACAGACAACAAATGGATATTGAAACTCTTAGTAAGTCATTTGTGAATTCGGGCTTTGATATCAGAGAATTAGCTAAAGAACTGATATTTAGCGAGTATACCTTAGGTACTGATAAGGTAGGGGGAAGTAGTCGATTGTTGTCACCTGATGATTTGAACCGTAAAGCAGAAGTGGTGCTTGGCAAACCATGGTCTCGTAGAGAAGATTATCAGTGGTTGAAATGGTCAGATCAAAAATTTGCCACTCTTTATGGCGGTGTTGACCATTATGAAGTTCTAACTCCACTCCATAACCTTAATGGGATCGGTGCTACTGTGCAAAATCAGTTCGCTCATGATATGGCGTGTCAAGCCGTTCCTTTAGACTTCTTTAGAGCGCCCGAACGAAGGTTCATGTTTGAGATGATTGAGCCTAACTTAGTTCTGACTACGGCTTTACGCTTTGATGCCTCTCTTGCTGAGCTTTCTGGGGAAGCGTCGTTAGCCAGTGGGCGTGAAAATGAATATGGTGAAGGTTACATTGTGCAGTCTAACACGTCGGGAGAAGCGTCTCGCGTTGATTGGAACGTGTCAGTAGGAGCTGAACAGGAATTTCACCTATTCATTAATTACTCCAATCAGAACAATGAAAGAAAAATGGTGCTACTAGTGAATGGTGAAGTGGTTGCCCCAAGCTTAGACTTTCCTATTACTGATAGTTGGAACGCATGGCGACAAACTGCATTGGTGAAAGTGAGCCTCAATGAAGGTGATAACACTGTTTCGCTAGTTAACGATGAAGACACGCGAGCTCCCCATATTGATTATTTAGGTTTGTATCCTATAAGTGAGTCTAGCTTGTTAACGCCTAGAAATATGCAACCACAAGCTGCGCGTACGGAGGTGGAGAGCTTAGTGAAACAAGTTATTAGTGATATGTATTATGGCCTTTATGGTGTTCCTGCTCATGCATACTCTAATGAGGTGCAAAGGGCCTATGATGTTTATTTGTATGCACTAGAAAACCTTAGCTCGGACAATAATGTAGATAGTGAATGTAGACCAGGGCAGTTTCAGGGCATGTTAGATTATGAAGATCGCGACGATGTTGAAAAGCCTTACTTAAAGGTTGACAGAGAGCACTATACCCGTGCTTGGATGGCTGTATTGACGTACTTATTAAGAGATCAGCGTTTTTACTATCATTAATTAAGGATGAGATATCATGGACAGAAGAGCATTCATTAAAGCACTAGCATTAACTGGAGTGGCCTTGAAATTCGCCCCTTTTAGTATGGCGGCAGGGAGTAGCTTAGGACAACGTAACTATATTTATATCTACGGACATGGTGGCTGGGATCCAACATCAATTTGTGATCCGAAAGGTGACATTTATTACGATGATGATGCGAATAGAGGGGTCATAAATAATTATCCTGTATCGTCGATAAAGCAAGCGGGGAATATTCGCTATGCACCTTTACTTGATCCTTCCTATACGGGGATTAATCATATGGAGGACTTTTTTAACAATCACTATGGAAATTTGAGGGTTTTCAATGGCGTTGACCACGGGACGAACAGTCACAGTATAGGAGTGTATACTTCTATGTCTGGGAGTCCTTCACCTGCTTACCCTGTGTTGCCAGCGTTTATAGCAGCAGAGTATAAAGAATTAGTGATGACGTATTACTTAGGTAGTGGGTATGGGCAAACTGGTGGCTTAGTTAATGCAACACGAATTAATAAAGTTGATGATTTATATAAGCTTGTTGAAAAGAGCCCGTATTTATCCGAAGACTTAACAGACTTCATAAATAATAAGCATGCGGAAAATATGGTTGATGTTGTTGAGGGGAGCTTACCTGGAGCAGAAAAAGAAGGCGTGTTGGAGTTTTTAGACGCACATGCTGGTAGTGATGAAATCGATTTACTATTAGATTACCTGCCAAATAACGTGTCAGATGGGACCATGGGACAGGTAGAAATCGCTGCAGCGGCTATAGCTGCAGGATTAACATGTACGGCACAAGTTCAAATCGGAGGCTTTGACACCCATGGAGATCATGATGTTCACCATAATAACGCACTCATGAGTTATTTTGAGGTGGCTAATTATATGATTTCAGAGCTTGAGCGATTGAATCTAGCGAGTAATACTACTTTGGTGTTTAGCTCGGATTTTGGTCGCACACCTTGGTATAACACCGACAATGGGAAAGATCATTGGCTTACAAGTAGTATGATGGTGTGGAGCAAGGAGATGGTAGGTAATAAAGTTATAGGGGCCACGAATAATAAGTTTTCTCCAATTCCAGTAAACCCAGAAACCTTAGAGTTAGATGAGTCATCAGGAGTTACACTCACGCCATCACATATACATAAAGCTATAAGGGATAGAGAAGGGCTTCTAGGGAGTTACAATGACAGGTTTTTTCCATTATCGGGTGAAGTATTAGATTTATTTGGTTAGCTGACTTGGGGTATGTTGTTAGGTTGATTTGTGGTGAGCGCTTCTGTGGCGAAAGGAAAGTAATGATGCGTCGCCGCCATCAATGCTAGGCTCATTCACACTTTAATTCGAAAACGATTTTTATGGATACTTATTATTGAGTTGCATGGTTAATAAGATGATTGTTAAGACCTAGAGTCAGTCGAACTTAGTAAAGCAATTGAGCTATATGCGGTGCTTAACTCGATATCAAGCATAAGAACCTTGTGACATGATTTCATGTTAGTTATCTGTTGTCGTTGCCTCTAAAGGTTTTGCTCATGGGCGAAACTTGGGAAGATTTACAGAACTAATAGAACGATTTGTTCATGCAGCTAGAATAGTAATGTGAAGAGGCGCTCCTGCGGAGCGATAATCTGGTTTGTAGCTTATTGACTTTAAGTGGCAAAGACCATTTAGCTTCATAGCCAATAAATTTGCTTGCGTCCCATCTGAGGGGGCGACCAATAATAGTTTAGTTTACTAATGTTGGCTTTGCCCACTTATACTCCCCATTTAACAGCACATCTTGAGGCTCATACATTCTTAGAGTATAGCTCCAACCTTCACCTATGTGTAAGCAATTGACTCGTCCATCTTCACACGCGCCAAAATGAATCGTTATCGAACCATCTGTATTCATTTCAGCATTTAGATTATTGATATTATTCAAGTTAACATCTTTGTACATATACCCTTTCTTGTCGTATACAGTATATGACCAGAATGCGTTAACAGGGAAGTCCTTGATAGTCACGCTATGTGGTGTTGAGCCATTATTTTGTTCGACAGTATTAATGTCCTACATTGCCGAAGCTTTTGGCATGCCCCCCAACCAGCAGCAATGCCAATTAAGTGTGCAATTGGTTCGACTTGTTCTGGAGTACCAAAGGCTAATTCAGCAGAAAAGCCTAATGTAGCAATAGTATTGATGCTGCTACGAATTGCTTCTACTTGATCTTTATTCCAATTTGGTAACTCCAAATCGCTTTGAATATATGGCGTATCAATTACTATTGCATCTTGAGCTTTATGGGCTAACTCTAAGTCTCGTACTCCGCCATTAACTAGTGTTCTAAAAGCTACAAATGCGTATCGACTTCCAATATCTTCTTTTCTTAAAACATACTCTCCTGGTTTTGCAAATGCGGTTGTGTAATGGTCTTGAGAAGTCACCATCATACTTTGATAATGCCAATCTACCTTGGGTAATGTAATAGTTGCTGGTGAAGATAAATCGATAACAATCGCTGAGTATATCGTATCTCTGTTCATACGAATAACCGGTTGTTGCTCAGGGGGAGTTGGTTGGCGAAGGTGAATTATTTCTCCGCCTTTTTTATCACCAAACATCACTAAGTTAGCCTTAATCATTATATCTGTTTCCGCGCGAATATAATTGCCTATATTGACGGGAATTACATCTTGTGCGAAAGCTGAAGCTGAAAAATAAGCGACTGCTGCAGAAAAACGTTTAGGTTTATTCATTAGTTAACGACCTCTAAAGTTGGTAAGGTCCACGTTCTATCAAAAAATGCAGTTTGAGGGCCATAAAGCCGCCAAATGACATTAAACTGCCCATCGGTTGGAATACAGTTTTCATAATTGTTATATCAGTCGGATCTAAAGTTTACTTCAGTTGAGCCATCAGCTTTATGGGCAGCGAATTCGCTGTTAGTATTGTGTGCACTTAAATCCATCAACCGACCATAGCCGTCGTATACGGTGACTGACCAAAAATGTTCAACAGGGGCATCGATTACTATTGCACGGTAATTCGTTGATGAATCTAAAAGTTCTCCATCAGAGTCGTGAGTTGATGCCAGATAGACAGCTTGATCTTCCGGCAAAGCACCTTGCCTGAGGCTACACCTATCGCTCGATAAAGCAAAGGTATGGAATTGGCATTAGCTCTGTAGCTAAATAGATCGGAAGAGTTCAACCCAGCTGCAGTTAACTTTACAATATGTTGCTGAATGTATTTTGAATACTCTTTTTCTTTAGTAAGCAATAAAGGTAAACGGTCTGTTCGACCACTTGTATTGACAGCTGTCATTTTCATTGATTTCTGGATAGCTTGTGCTTTGGGAAAGTCATCTTCACCGTTGACTAAAATGCGTACATAGACTGAAGCTGTATCTGTCGAAATTGGAATAAATTGTGTCACGATTAGGACGAACTATAAATTGGATATTATAGCCCGCCAACTCAGTTATATCCATAAATGTATCCCAACCCACCTGGTCTATAATGTGGTTTGCGGTAACGGCAATATCATGCGCAATGGCATTAAGTAGTTGCTGGTCTGTATAAACAGGATGATGTTGTCGGGTAGGCAGCAGATACACTAGATGTTATGCCTACAATACCAACAGCTGTAGCTAGTTTTAACTTATTCATATGATTGCTCCTATCATAATGCTAATAGATTTTATATGGTAAGATATCAATTCCAATTGGATGCGGGACTTATTTACTTCCTTTATAAGTTTCTATTTTAACCGGACTCAAATAGCTTTTAGGTATAACAGTTATTCAATACTGAATAACTTATGTACTGGTAAGGCCCAGATTTCTAATTGGTTTTTTGAATCTTGAAATACTATTAATTAAAATCGCAGTGGATATAAGGTCATTATTAGTGTGTTGGCGTTTTAGGTTGTAGGATAATACGCTGCGGTGGAAATTAGTTTGCTTTTCCTTTTTTTGTATTACTTAATAACCTTGTTGTCATAGCGCTACATCAGTAATTTCTATGGAATGTTACGAGCATATAGCGTCCGCTTATTGTCTTGACTCTCCTGAATAGCGCGTGTCCTTGGTCATATTTATAGCGAGGTTACACTTTCAACATGAAGAGTTTTAGGAGCGATACCAAACTATTTTACATTCTTCAAACTTTCCTTAGCTAGTTAGAGCAAGCCGCAGAGGATAAACGGTCACTTCGAAAACAATAGCCTTTACCCCGTATTGTTTTAATGCACTCTTTATCTACGCCAATCTGTAATAGTTTTTTACGTAGTCGGCTAAGCGCCAAGTCGATACTTCTAGTCCACCCATCATAAGAATAACCTTTAGTCACGAAAGATAGTTCGTCTCTATTCACTGCTTGACCTTCGTTCATCAAAATATAGTAAAGCATTTGAGCCTCTTGTAATTGAATCCTTATTGTCTTTCCTTGAAAACTACATTCATTAAGACTTAGATTAACCTGTAATCCGTTTACCGTTACCACTTTAGACGTTTCACTGTTTCTTTCCACCTTCGCAACTAACAAGCGTTCTACCCTGTTAAATAGGATCGGCACGCCCCGATTTTTTGTTATAAAGTCATCTCCTCCCATTGTTAGCACATCTAACTCCACAGATGCCTTAGCTTCAGAAGTATAAAAAACGACCGGGCAGGTGTGAAGGCGCCTTAGTTCGGAGAATAATTTGATACCTGACATTGTGGGCAAATTGATATCCAGAACTATACAGTCAGGTGGGGTACACACAGAGGAACGAATGGCTGCGCCAGAATCGAAGACGCATTCAACTATGTAGCCTCGGCTCTCGAAATACGAAGCGATTAATCGAGAAGAGAATAAGTCATCTTCCACTAGTAACAATCGTTTTGGCATATACGACCTATTATTGATAATTTTGTTTCAAATCCTGAAAAACATCCAAGCAAAAAAAGTCCATTTAAGTAGTTACTACTGAATAACTAGATCAACGGAATATTAATTCTATGCTCGTGTATGGCAATTGACCCCTTACACAGCTATTTCAAATACACAATACCCAATGGTAATTCTACTATATATAGTAGTTTAAAGTGGAGGAGTAAGCTCTAAAATTAATCAACAACTAGGCTCTGAGTTCTCGCTGGCATCTAACGACAATTACATAAAAATGCTCAGACGGCATGTTTATCAAACTTTTTTTGGGGGGGACACTGAAAATCTCTAGGAAAGTTATTTAGTATTCTATTTTTTATGCTGGTTAGTTCTGGTGCGACGATGACTGAAAAATGACTTATCCACTGAATGTCTAGATACAATCGAACATCAGAGACTAGGAGTGCGATATCTTTTTGTTTTTGTCGTTTGAGTGTATTGTTTTTAATTTTGAAATAAATCACTCTTTCTGGGTTTAACCAATGCATTCTAGTTATCTCTCTTTTAATTTCTTTTAAATTCCACATGCCTAAAGCTAAAAAAACTACTGTATGTCCTTTACCTGAGTCAATAATCTTATAAGTCCGACCATTCAACTGAATATTCGTCAACAGCTACCCTTAACCATTTGCGCCTGTATGACATGTCACAATAGCTGTTCCGCTGTCGGCCGGTGTATCCTAAATGTATCCTGCTGGCGACTCGTAATTGTTTATGAATTATACATTAGAGGTGTCATACAGTCTTGCTAAGGAGAACTCCATAAACAAACTAGGAGAACTATTGTACTAATAAACATCGTACTAAGAACTATCCTTTAACGGTATGCAATTACTAAATGTTTGATAACTTCGGTAGTTAGTATTTAATTTTTGAATTGAGTGTGGGGACACACTAATAAATTAACGATTGTTTTTCTAAATGTGGGGTTACACCGCAGATACAAGTTTGGTGGCTTTGGTAGTTTAGCATCAAACTTGCATAAACAATTGAATGTAATTCCTTTCAAAGTAAAGTTTGAGCATCCAATTGTGGGTATGGGGAGTTATTTGCGGGGAATAAGGTAGTTGAAACGGTATCTTGTGATTGTTTGTTCTGTATTTGTAATGTTTGATAGTTATGGTTGTTGTTATGACAGTAGTCAAGATCGGATTGAAGTTACGTTATTTAGTGGGGATAAAGGAGGTAATTCGGAACGCTTATGGTCACAAACGAAATTGCTGTTTGGCCTAGGGTTAGGTGCAGCAGGGGCCCTATATTTGATGCCGGAATCTGTAACCAATTGGGATAAGTCAGAGTTGGGAAAAGGGAATATGGCAAGGAACTGGCGGGACAATGTCAAGCAAGGGCCAGTTTGGGATAATGATCACTGGGCGATAAATTATATTGGGCATCCTTATTTTGGTGGAGTGTACTACCAAGTGGCAAGAAAAAGTGGTTATGATCAATTTAACTCTTTTTTGTATAGTGCTCTTATGAGTACATTCTATTGGGAATATGGCATAGAAGCTTTCGCCGAAGTCCCTTCTATTCAGGATTTAATAGTGACTCCCATAGGTGGTTGGTTATATGGGGAATGGGCGCATCATCAAGAGCTGAAAATAATTGAGGGTGGAGGTAAGGTTTTCGGTTCAGCTCTCGCAGGAAATATATCGCTATTTTTTTTAGACCCAGTGGATTCTATAGCTAAAGGTATGAATGCGATTAGCGGAAGTGAAATAGTTAATGCATCGGTTTATTTTAGAACATCCAGCCACGTTCGCATGCCTGCAGCGGTAAGGGACGATGACAAATTTTTAGGTGCAGTAATTCACTTCAGGTATTAGTTTGCTTCAATCGCTAACTTCTTCTATCGGCGGTCTGGGAGTGTAAAAAAAACCTGGTCTTGTGCTTATCCTTTGTGATGCTGGAATACAGTTGGCTTTACTCATGTTTTATGCTGCAGAACCTGTAGTGGCTGATGATCATAAAGGCTGGGATACCACTGTTGTATCGTGGTTGATGTTTGGCGCCCTGTGCGAGTTAAAGTTGGATATTGCTAGTCTTTCTGCGGGGATAGAACTCCTGACCTGCCTGTCACTTGCTCTTCCCTCTGTGTTTAGGGCTTTGGATTCTTAAATATCTTGTAGATTCTTTAATAACTATCGCTCAAAGGGCAGGTGTTTTTGATGTGTCTAGGTTCCTGTGTGCTTAAGCCTCTGTATTGTAAGTCTAGAACTTTTTGAGAGCGCTGTTTAATGGGTTTAGTTATATGGCGTTTGGGTACTTAACCGTGGAGCTTTGCGACAACCGCAGCAGGATGGCTTCGAATAGTGACCGGATTAACCGCTTCTTGTTTTACCTTTGCTGAATAGAGTGTTCCTTTGACCTTGATTTTATCTTTCTACAGCGAAGTTATATTTCTATTATTGACAGTCTTAGGTGCTATCAGGCCTAGTCCGTAGTGTCGAACTTGAGTTCATTTTATTGCAACCTTCAGTATATCGCTTCTTGTATGATACGTTTTTGATACACACGCCGCGGTGATTGGGCGTACATTTGTTGTGATTTTTAAATTCACTTTATTAAGGATATTTATGAACAAAAAGTGTTTAAGTTTAGGCTTTCTAGCTGCGTTGTTTACATCAGGTTCCGCGTTGGCTAACCAGCCCACAGCTGGTTTTCAGTGGGCCGGAGTTGTCCCTGAATACTCAGCTGGAGATAGTTGGTTCATTAAGAACGTTGGAGGGGTCGGGTTTAATGATGGTCTTGTTACTTTTTCGGTGGATGAAAGCGGAAGTGTAAAGCTTGTTAGCTCATCGGTAATAAGCTTTGATGTTGTATCTGTCGATGAAGAGGTGCCGGCAGACTCCTATGATTATGAGTTGTCGAGTTTCTACATGGCGGTCGATGGTGGTTTGTTGCAACCTGTTAATGAGGATGACGACGGCGTGGCTGTTGAAATTAACGGCAATAAAATGGCAGTCGGCGAAGACCCAGCGTCGCACAGCGGTATTAGTTCTGTGACTCTAGTTGCACAAGGATCGGAATTTAGCGGGAGTCCGGGAAGTGAAGTCGTATTACAACCGACAATTCTAATTACCAACCCGGCTGGAGCTCCAACTCCCGACGCTCTGTAAGATATATTGCTTAATTATCGGCAGCTGATTCTTTGTCAGCTGTCTTTTGATATCGAAGGGGATGCCCGTTGATAGCGGTAAATAAATTCTTTCTTCCTTTGTTGTTCGTAGGAGCGATTGCTAGTGCTGCACCTATACATAAAACGGTAGGAGTAAAAACAGTGATAATTGGTAATCATGATAGCGATGCCCTTAAGATTATTGCGGATAAGTATGTTTTTGCGGCTGTATATCAAGATGAAAAAGGCACTTTTGGTGATGTGAATATTCCATTCTCTCTGGCTAGCCCCAAAGAAGCTATAGCAGAAGAGTACGCTATAACGTTATCAGAATCTAAGCATCAGTGTAATCCTATCGCGGTTAGTCATGATGCCTCTAGATATGTTGAAAATGTAGAACCGTTGTTTGTGGATTTTTTCTTGGATGGTGAACTTATGCAGAAAGGGGATGAAGGGGAGAATACACCTTTTCAAACTGTCGATGATGATGGGACGCGTTGGTCCAGACATTTAATCAGATTGAGTTATCCTGCAATTAGCCAAAAGTCTTATAAGCAGGATTGTTCTGGAATAGTGGCCATTGAAGTTAGTTTGGTTATATGAATTTTCGAATCGTTTCTCTGGTGTTTTTGCATATGTTAAGTGTTCGAGTATATGGGAATGAAGGATACCCTGAGGGCTTTGAGGCGCTTTTTTCTATACATCCCAAAGAAGTTAAAATTTCTATTGCGGGTGTTAATGATTACGTGAAGATTGGGACATTATCTAATGTTGATGTCATGCGAGTTGTGCCTGATACGAGTGATTACCAACTTGTTGTTGACTATCTTGAAGCTAATAACATATCAGTATCAGGTCAAGAACTTATTTTGGGTAATCTAGTAGCTGGTGTTTCAACTGATAGAGAATGTAAAGTTAACCTATCGAGTTGTGTGCTGTCTGCAAATGACGATACGGCAAAATACATTTTTGATTATGATAATCAATCTTTAAAAATAGTCCCTGCTGTGTCATTTATTGAAACACCTAATTATGAACAAGAGCATTATGAAGCTTATGCGTCAGGCTATGCCATTATTAACTGGGCAAACTTATATGGGTACTCAAATTTCGATAACGTTAGCACCGGAACATTATCTAACTTGACGACTGTTGGTTTACCTTTAGGGCATTTTTTGTTCGATACGGAAGTGGGAGGAAGCTCTTCTTCTTTTGAAACTTACACTGCTATATATGACGCTGATTTCGATGGTTACCGTATACAAGGCGGAGTAAATAAGTATGATTTTTCTTTTAACTCCACCGACTTATTTAATTCTGGTGGTAACTTTAACTTTGATGGTGTTTTTGTCGGTTCAAGTCGAAATTTAATTAAAGGTGGAGAGAAAAGTCAGCAGCGTATTTATTTTTACTCGCCTCAACTTGGGCAGCTGGAGGTTTATCGGGATGATCGTTTGATCTTGTCCAAAATTGTAAGTGAGGGACAACAATTCATTAGTTACGAGGACCTACCTAGGGGCACATACGATATTACTTTATTGGTTAAAGTCGCGGAACAAATTGTAGTGAGTGACAGCAGACAAGTGGCAAATAATAGCTCTTTTAGCTTGCCTAGTGGCAGTTTTGATTATGTGGTCGGTGCTGGCCGGCTCGAGGGTATATCCGACTTTAGTGATCGATATGATAAAGAATCAGTCTATGCCGCGCGCGGTGCTTTTGCTTATCGGTTAATGGATTCTTTATTGCTGGGAGGTGCATCAGTGTTAAGTAATCAACAGCAACTGTACCAAGTGGGCGGAAATTATGTGAAAGGCAGCCGGTTCGGTATTGATTTTGTGCATAGTCACTTTTCAAATGGTGATTATCATCACCAGGTTAACTTACGCTACGCTCCTTTTTTTGTGGATGCTAGATACTACTCTTCTCGACGGGACCAGAGTTCATACAATTTATCTGAGCACCTTTATGGGGAAGCGAACTATACGGATATCGGGATTGGTGTTTCTGGTCAGTTATATGGAAGTAGTACTTTTGTACGTGCTAATTACTATGATTATCAATACCCCGATTCTGAGCAGGATTATAGTTACGAAGATTCTACTTGGTCAATTTCTGCAGGTATAAGCAAAATTATGCCTTACGGAACGTTAGGTGTTAACGCAGATTACTCGATATCAAAGCTAATTAGAAATGATTACCGACTAGCGTTAACTTGGAGTATGCCTTTAGGGGGGGGAGGAATATCTACCCGTTTTGGTATTTACCATACTGAAGACGGATTCGACCGCGCAAGTAATTATGTTAAAGGTGACAACCAGTTTGGACGGTGGTATGGCAGTGTAGAAGCCGGAGGGCATATCTATGGCGATCGCTCGGTTATGGCAGATGTTAGCGCGACGTTGTCTGGTAACACTGATCATTTAAATGGTAATGCTTATGTTTATACGGACGATACCGGCGAAAGGAATATATCTGGCACTGTGTCTAGTGGTCAAATCATTTCAAGAAATGGTATTTCATTTTCAAACGTTCAATCTCAAAGTTATGCATTAGTTCAAGCTGAATCTAATTTCGAGGCAAAGGCCGAAAGTAAAACCTTAAGTGTTTCGATGACAGAGAGTGGTCGCTATAAACAAAATGCTGATGTGGAAACAGATAAGTTAAAAGTCGTACCCTTAACTTCATACAAAGAATTCGGTTTCTCTTTTGATGCTAGTGGTAATAACGTTGAAGTGTTGTCAGAAACAAAACAGCACTTCTCGCATCCGGGCTCATTGGTTTATGTGAATGCGTCGATTAGTACACTTGATAGCCAGATGCTTATTCTAGACGATTTGTTTGGAAACCCAATTCAGTATGCGGAATGTGTGGGTCCTGATTGTGTATCTGTTGAACGCTTATCTCAGGATGGAGTTTATAGGATCAATTATCGACCAGGCAAAAATTACGAGGTTATTTCTACCCAAGGGTTGTGCTTATGGGAGGAAAGTGGATTGAGCGATGTTCATAGAGGTTACTGCCTGCCAGGTATTGACGAGTCGGATGTAAATAAACTGAGCTTAGCGATAGATAGCGGCAGTATTAAAGATAAACGTGACATGTTTGGAGCTATTCTATATTTGGGAAGACATGTTCAGGGGCCTGAGTATCTAGAAATGGAACGGGTTTATCAAAACTATGGTTTTGACGTCAAATCAATACAATTAGGTGATTATGTATATAGTTTTATTTTGAACGCTAATCTTACGACAGAGCAATTTGAAGCCCTAATAGGTATGGACGTATATATAGTTATGACGGGCACTGAAGATGATTTTTTAGCCACAGTAATAGAGGGTCTCGATGAAGTTTATGAACCTTAAAATTAGCTTGATAATGTTTTTTTTCTTGTTTGCTATGAATGCCACTGCCATCGAAATTAGCAGCATGCTTAATGTTGCTAACTCTAATGGCGAAGGGGTTTTTACAATTAAAAACACTACAGATGAGAGAATATTTTTAAACGTTGGAATGCATGAGCTTCATATAGACGATGAAGGTGAAATTCACAAAAATGCTTATACGCGAAACAATGTGGAAGAGTGGAAAATAGAGGTTCGGCCTGCTCGGACTGTTATTGCCCCAGGATTTGAAAAAGATATTAAGGTTTCACTCTCTTGTCTACCTGATTGTGACTTGTCGAAGGATCACGTGTTTCAGTTGGCTTTTGTTCCTACTCCGTATGTTGAATCGCCGACAGATGAAAGCAAAACCGTTCAAATGGCAGTCGGTTTTGCACCGTTATTTATTGTGCCAACTGAGAATGCAAGGATCGATTATGAAGCTAGTTATAAAGATGACACTCTTTATCTTCATAATAAGGCAGACTCATACCTAACCCTAAAAATCGATGGTTGTGGTAGCAATGGCCCTAGTTCGTCGTGTATTCAAAATGCAACTCTACTTGGGGGGCGCTCGCTCAAGTTGAAACTGCGGGAGGAGGTTCAAAAGGAGAAACTGGAAGTGTCAGCTAAATTACATGGACGTCCTATTTCGCATACCCAAATAATAGAGCGTGAGTAACTCGATGAAAAAATGTGTTGGTTCTATTTTGTGGTTGTTTAGTCCCTTTGTATTTGCATTTTCACTGGAGGCAGACATCTATGGAGGTAATTTGCAATGGAGAACGGCATTAGAGTCTGGAAATGGCTTGGTGCCTTCTTTTTGGCAGCCTACTAGCAACTTGGCTCCAACGACAAGTTGGACCCCCGGTGCTTTTGTAGGCGCATTACCAAGTTATGTGACCGTCTCTAGCGGTTCAAGTTCGGTTGATGTGCCTGTTGATTTTGTGGGAGTTGAGTACCATGTAGGAGGGGCTGGCAGTATTGCAGCGCCTTCTCCGGGGGGGGCGTGTGAAGGCAATTATTCTAGCCCAGTGGCAATAGCTAAAGGCAGGGCGTGCTTTACTAGCTATCAGTTAAATACAGAGCGTTCAGTAACGCCATTCGCATTTTTTAGACCTATCATTGATGTGGCTAATAGCAATGTACTAAAGGCTTTTGACGGAAAACCTGAAGGTGTTTACCGTGGAACTGCAAGCTTTACCTTTTCATATCTTTTTGATGTTGGTGGTGTTACTTCAAAACGAGACTTAACAAGTTCGGTATCATTTGTATTTAATTATGTTCCATCTTTCATTTCTAGTGTTTCCATCGATGGGCTCGGAATTATCGAAGCCAATTATGACTTTCATGCAGATAGAGTATGGGGGGCAACGGAGTACGATGTCAAAGCTAAGGGCTGGTTTACAGAGGGGGTGAGAGTTTCTTTGAATCATGCAAGAGATAGAAATTATGAACTACTTGGGCCCAGTCGCGTGCCTCTGCCTTATAGTATTTATTGTGTGGGTTGCGTTGATAATGAGCTGGTAAAGGATGGGAGGGTTTCCAAGTATTCAACCGTTGTTCGCGGCTCAGATACGGATTTAGTTTCCTTTAAAGTTCACGCTTCTTATGATACCACCCATTCTGAATTGGAGATAGGTGAATATAGCGATTACTTTGTATTGATATTTGAACCTGAGCTATGACCATGAAGAAAATTTTAGTTTTATTCTTTATCTTGAGCAGCAATTGTTTTGGGGAGGTATCTAATGACTCTTGGTATGTTCGAGGATCAGTAGGTGGATATATAGGGAAAACAGACCGAGAATTTGGGGCTAACGGAGCGGGAGCAGCTATGTTGTCTTTGGATGATAGCTTATATTTAGGCTTTGGCGTCAGTGGTTTAGCCTTAAATCGAGATATTAATATTTCACCTGAACTGTATATTCGACCGAGACTTTTTTTAGATGATAACTATTATTTATATAGTGATGTAGGGTATCGTCATGCTGGTGAACGACTTTTTGCTGGTTTGGGAGCGTTATATCAGTTGTCTGATAATTGGTCTTTTGATTTTGGATATAGGTGGTATAAAAAACCTATTAGTGGTCAACAGGGGGATCTATATGGTTTTAATTTGGGGCTACAATATAGGTTAAGTGGTGGTCCTGAAGTATACAGTTCGAACTCAATACCGGTCAATAGTGATGCAGGAGGGGGGATTGATGATGATTATTTGGATCCTGAAGAAAGTGCTCAATCGAAAATAGCAGTTCAAGACACAGAGCAATGCAGCAATACAACTCCTGCAACGCAAGCTATGCTGCAGGCCCCTCGAAGGCTCACTAATATTATTTCTGGCCGTTGCTTCGATGATTATTCTCATTGTTCTAATATTCGAACAGAAGGGCTTGACGAGCTGGAAACCCAAGCATTTTTCGTTAACAAGGGGGCTACATTATCCCATATTGCTCGAGAATACTGTCTAAGTCTGGATGCAATTATCCATTTTAACCCAATGTTGGTTGAAGGCTCACGAGATCTTAATTTGATTTATGCTGATGAAGTATTGATTCTTCCTATCATCAACTAACTTTATACTTTTGGTTGCATTAGAATGTAAAATTTGCCGTTAGGGCCTGCTATACCTTTTAATTGTAGTCCGCTTTTTTCCTCGAACGAGGCTTTACCACTCAATAATTTAGTATTTGCATCTTTGAGCTTTAAGTAGGTTAGCTGTGTAGTGCTTATTGGTATTTTTCCTTTCCATTTGAATGTGCTTGTGGCTGGTTTACCATGTGCAGCTGATTGGAACACTAAAAATATTAATGGTAGTAGCGTTATTATCTTGTTCTGTACAGTCATATTTCACCTGTGATACGTCCTTGTTACTATTTAGCGTTGCCTACGACTGTTGTTTTTGCAAGTTTTTGTTTAAGTCTTTTTGTTGAAATTTGATAGTTTGCCGATAGTTGATTCGGTTCTGTTTTTTTAGGGGGGGCTCAGCTGTCTTGCCCTCTTATATTAGCTTAGGGCAGGGTAAGTCAAGGTGGGAAGTGCGCTATCGGGAAGGAAAATACTTTGCTCGAATTTTATTGTGTTCCTGTTGATTTACTGCTCGTATTCCCCGGAAGTTTACAGAAGTAAATATCAAGTATGTAATCAATTTCTTCGCGAGTTAGTGGGCAACTATCTTCCCTAACGGTTTTTTCCTCTAAATTTTTTTCATTAGCTGTCATCGGTAAAAATCCTTTGATTTATATAAGAAGATAATATACCTTCAAGCTCAGAAAAAATGCATCCTTAAGGTATCATTCAGTTAGAAAAGTAACCCATAGGTGTGTTTGATTACTAACTTTTTCCTGAGTGGCTCTTTATAACTAAGTACAATTTGTTTTAGAAGTACTTATGGCAACATAAATAATCATTATTTAGTTTTTTCGCTGTCTATTCATATGAAACGGTTTAACTAGATTACAAACGGACACTCCAGGGCTCGCTCGCTAGTTCCAAAGTTTTATCCTAAATGGAATTAAGCGATGACTGAGCTAGTCACTCAAAGTGATCGCAGAACTCTCTGTTCATCAAATTCCTTCATATATATACAAAGATGTATCTAATCTTGACTTTTTCGACGGGATCTAGTTAACAACGGTTGGTTTATTTGTATCAGGCTTTCTTGCAACGAGTTTTCCTTATCTCTAGGCTATGTTCCGGAAATAAGGGCTATTTGACAGTTAAAAGAGGTGATGCATTCTAGGGGGCAGCAATGCACTATTGTGTTATTAAAAAGCGATGAGTGGCGTGCTTTAGCGCTGTCATTCCCCTAAGTTACCTTCGGAACCAAATTCACATTGAACTTCAGATTTTAGAAAGAGGGGGGCAGGTGAGCTTCTGTAATTACTTTTCAAATTAGTTTCAAGTGTTAAGTTATTTGGACTCTCTGGCGCATATTGCGGAGTCTATAAGTCCTTGTACAATTGATAGTTGGGATTCCACAAGTGAGACCGAGTGAGGAGTTAAGGGTAGTCGGAGTAGTTTTAATTCACTCTCGATGGCTCCAAGGTGTTGGCCAGCAGTCACAAATCCCATCAGTTTAATACTACCCGCTAACTTATGTAGTGAGTCGGCCTGTGCTTCATAAAGTTTGTCACTTGCGATGTTTTCCTCTAGCGACTTTAAGTCAGCCAATTGTTTTTTTGCATTAGTACTATAGGCTTGCCTGATTTCTATAGCGAAATCATAGTCGCACTCGCAAAGTTCCACCCAAAAACTTTGTTGCTCATCAATAAGTCTATGCATTATTTAACCTGCTAGGAGTTTTTCTTATAACTAAAGCCTCTTTATATACGATGTTACTTTAAATGAAAATGGATGTATTTTGAACATTTTTTATTAAAAAATAGAACTTTGACGCAGTCATCTTCCCGGTAAAAGTTGTACTTGGATTTTAATTTCGTAAACTTTATCACTTATCACTTATCACTTATCACTTATCACTTATCACTTATCACTTATCACTTATCACCTCATATTAATCCTAATATTTTTGCGTTCCTTAAAGTTGTGCTTCTTGAAGGATAAGTGTGTTTTTTAGTTGCGAGTAACTAAATATTTAACCATTCCTTGAGATACGCCTTGGATACACTTGGGGGGGGGGGTTGGGGGATGATGTAATTATCAAGATTAAATAAAAAGGGAGTTTTAGACATTATGGCTGGCGTGTTTCTTGCTATTTTTTTGTTATCTTTATCTTTATCTGATTTTGATAGCATTCTCTTTAAAAGTGAGAATGTAAATTACAATGGTGTTGGTGAAAGTTGCCAAGAGTTTGAAGTTAACAATCTAATAATAGATTTTGAGCCGATTGCGGTCGTCGTCGGAAGCGTCGTTCGTATTGGAAACTCTCCTTTAGAATATGTTATCAGCGAATTTCATTACGCAAACGAAACTTCAATATTTACTATCACGTATCCACGGAGTTCTGAAGGGGTAGGTAAATATGACCTCCCTTCTATGACTGGGACCAAATCCGTTCCCCCCTGTGAAGAGTTGTTTATAAATGATACTGCTGTGGTTGGTATTAGCGTTACCAATATAAAGTATGACGAAAGGCACTGGGGTAAAATTATTAGGGTATCCATTGACCTTGACGGGCGTTTGTTAACTATTCCGTTTGCCTATCATGACCGTGAACGATTTTTAGATACACCCAGTGCTTACTTTACAAGGCAAGAAACGATTAAAGCAATAAATGACATACTTTCATATTTAAATGTGGATAAGGAGGATAGGCTCTAATTTAACTGTTAATCTCAGTGTTTGTAACTTTAATTAATGTTCTATGATTAAGTGTGTAATGACAGTAATATTTACTATAACAAAAAGGAAAACTGAAAAATGTTAATTCGTTTTGATAACATTGGAACGCCTCAATTATTTATGATTGCTAGTGCTTTTTTTATTTCAACTGGAGTTCATTCTATGCCTGCTACTGGGCTTTCTAACGTTAAGGTTGATCACGCTAAAACAAAACTTTACTCCAATGCATATAAACCTAACAATGAGTTGCCCGGAGTTACAGGGTACTTATCAAACTGGACTCATTATCAACAAGGCTATGTCCCCGATTTAGACGAGCTATCAAAATATGACACTGTTATTTTGTCTTTTTTCGGCTTGTGCGGTACTGAAATTGGTGATCCTTCGGTTATTGGTGGTGTCCAGGGACTTATCAATAGCTGTGCTCAATTCGGTCTTGAAAAATTTGAACTCAGCACTACTGACACATATGCGGATATAGAAAAGCAATTCCCAAACATGGACATGTCATGGCAACCTGACTTAACTTGGAAATCTCCAAACCCGAACGGTTTACTAGGTGTAATGAAGAAGCTGCATGAAGATAAAGGTACTCGTATTGGTATCAGTATCTTTGGTTGGTCTTTATCAAACATAGCATCAGACGCTGTTAAGCCAGAAAACCGAACTATATTTCTAAATAGCTTGGTTGATTTCGTTCGAGCTTATCCTTTTATAGGTCAATTAGATATCGACTGGGAATACCCTGGTATCCAAGGTGCTCCTGAGAACGTGTTCGATCCTGTTAACGATGCTAGTAATTATCGAGACTTCATCTCGGAGCTTCGTGCCGAACTAGACAAGATTGGACGTGAAGATGTTGCTATTGCTATCGCTTCCGGAGCCCCACACGATAAGATAGATGCTGCCAAACTAAAAGATTTAGTTGATGCGGGTGTTGACAATATCCACTTGATGACCTACGACTTTTTTGGGCAATGGGATACCACTTTAAACCATCACACAAATCTATATTCGTCTGATGATTCTAAGTGGTCTGCTGATAAAGCTATCCAGTACATGATCAATGACCTTGGCGTTCCTTCTAAAAATATTCAACTTGGTTACGCGAACTATTCTCGTAATGCCATTGTAGAAGGTAGCGTGCAAGCTAGTCCACTGCAGGGTGATTTTCGCTCAGTCTCTGATACAGCTGGTACTTTTGAGGCTGCGGTTACTACTGTAAACGATTTTTTTGAAAACTTTGTAACAATTGGTTCATCTGAAAAGATGAAAGGCAAAAATGGCTTCGATCTTTATACCGATGCTGTTTCTAATGCTGACTTTGTATACAACGAAACTAATCAGTTATTTGTATCAATTGATACACCTCGCTCTGTATTTGCGAAAGCTCAGTATGTTAATAAGCACAATTTAGGTGGTATTTTCAATTGGATGGTTGACCATGATGAAGGTCTAATGCTTAACGCTGCTCGTGAAGGTTTAGGTTATGAGGTTAAAGAACAAGTATTTGAAATGGAAAACTTGATCTATAGCTGTGGAGTTAATATTACTTCTGACGCGGAGTGTAAAGAGTTAACTAACCTATTTGATGGCACGAATGTCCCATCAGTTTCTGTAAGCGACACAGAAGCTAAGTATGCTGAAGGTGGCATCTACGAATTATCAGCGGAGCTCAACGGTTCAGAGGACGTTGTTGTTAAAAGTGTAATTTGGACATTAGAGGAATCGAGTATCGGCAATAGCATTGTTATCACAGATAAGGGACTAAGTTCATTTTTTGCTGTAGATCACGAAGCTGTAGTTGACCATGTTGTTGCGATCTTTAAAGTTGAAGTTACATTTGCGGATAATAGCTCGTCATCAGACACAATGGAGTACATATTAAAAGTGAACGAAACTATTCCCGAAATAGTTGATGTTGTTCACAGAGATACTTACAAGATAGGTTCTGGTGAAGAGTTTGCGTTCACTGTTCACGCGTCTGACGAGCTCGATAATAATCTATCTTACTCTTGGACCATTTTTCCTAGCGATTTAGATTTAGCTTCTGGCACAGACCGAGCTACGGTTATCGTTGATGCAAATGCACTTCCAAATAGGCCTGAGTACGATGTTTTGGCTGACATTGAGGTTACAAATCAATTTGGTAATAGTGATGCAATGTCTGCAACAAGTAAAGTTATCGGTAACGCTGATATGAATAAAGCCCCTGATGCTAAGTTCAATGTTCAGTCTTCTGGTGAAATCGTATCTGGTGATATTGTTGAATTGATGTCTATATCAACAGACGAACTCCCAGATGAACTAAGTTTGAACTGGCAGGTAACCGTTAATGGAGAAAATGTTGCAGTTGATGATGTTCGCGGCCACGAAGCATCATTTCGTGCTGATTCCGCTGGCTTTTATACTGTAACATTGACAGCTACTGATGTGTTTGGTGTTAGTTCTACAGACACTAAAATAGTTGAAGTTGCTGAGCGCTTAATCCCAGAAGAGTGTGAAGATAGGGATGACAACGCCGATAAGCATCCACTGTGGGATGCAGCCGCTATCTATACAGCAGGAGAAACTGTGAGCTACAACGGTTTAGTTTACACGGCTAATTGGTGGACTCAAAACGACGAGCCTACTCCAACTGCTGAAATGTGGAAACTTGAATCTAACATTGAGTTGCCGTGGGCCGCAGCTGCAATTTATAACGGTGGAGATGAAGTGGACCACAACGGTAAACGCTGGGAAGCGAAATGGTGGACTCAAGGCGCTGAGCCAAGTGAATCATCAGATGTTTGGGTTTTAGTTGGTGAAGCAATTTGTAATTGATTACTAATGGTCTTAATAAAGCGCGCTTGTTTGAGCGTGCTTTTTCTTTTGCATTTGTGATGTAATACTCAATGATTTAGATTGTTTTTATCAATTCATCTTCAATTATCGGTACTCCTGGTTATCCCTTTGACTTAATCTGGATAATGGACTTTAGCCTGAGTGATTGGTAGGAAAACTAAATGGCCTGCTTGATTTCGTGTGTCATTCTTATGCCCTTGTTGTATTGCCTGGACTAAACCCATTCAGGCTAGCGCTCAAATCTAGATTCCAACTTTGAGTTTGTTCGTATATATTGACGCCACACTCCAAGTTTAGTCAATTAAAGAGATGTTTTAGGTTGTTATTAGATAAATAGACTACTCAATTTATACTAATAGTCGTAGTAATTCTGATGGTTTAATTGGTTTAATTAACACCTTGTCCATTCCAGCATCTAGAGCCTTGTTGATGTCATCGTTCGTCGCATTACCAGTCAAAGCATAGATAGGAACTTTTTCGTATCCGTCTAAGCTTCTAATTATTTTTGTGGCCTCAAGTCCGTTTAGGTGCGGCATGTTAACATCCATTAAAATGCAGTCAAAATACGTATTTTTAGCTAATTCTATTGCCTCTATCCCATCACAAGCAAAGGTCACATGTAAAGCAGATTGCTTAAACCCTCTTTCTAGTAAGCGTCTATTTAAGTCAATATCTTCAGCAATTAGTATTTTTCTTTTCGCTTTAGAGCTCAAGGTAGGTTGAGGTTCTGTCTTTCTTTTGCTTATTAAGGTGGGGCGAGGTTGAACTAGCGTTCGCAAAAATACGATAGGGTTCATAGGCCAGACAGCTTTTTCTTCACCACTATTGTTTGGTGACACTAACATTAGTGTTCGATACTCTTGCCCAGCAAATTGCCCCGGATATACTTTTAAAACAAGGCCACAACTTTCTTCTTGAATATTTAACGATGGGTGAAATAAGCGCTGACTATTTATCAACTGCTCTTTTACCTCACTATAAATATCTCTATTCTCACAAATTATTCGAATTGTTTCCGTCAAGGTGAACGAGTATTTTTGAGGTTCTTGGTTAATAAACCTCAACCTGACCACTGTTCCACGGCCTAAGCTGCTTTTTATTTTTACTGTACCCTTTAACGACCTCACCAGTTCGACTACGATAGCCATACCAAGTCCGGAACCAATTTTAGAATCCATTTGTACTACTTGCTCATACGGCTGAAAAACCGTATGGATTGACTCATTGCTCATTCCTCGGCCGGTATCTGCAATAGTCCATTGAATATACGCACCTGCAGTTTTCACCCGAACCTTTACGAACCCATTAACTGTAAACTTGAATGAGTTGGAAACAACGTTGTTTATAATCTGTAACAAACGATATTTATCAGTGTATAAACTAGTTGGAACACTGCCTTTTATTAAAAATAAATACCTCACGTTCTCACTGCTTCCCATGTATCCTTTGCTTTTATTGATTAACGCTTCACAAAGGTCCGCCATGTCAACCCGATTAAAGACTACAGCTAATTTCCGCTCTGATATTTTTGAGTAATCTAAAACATCGTTAACTATCGACATCATCATGTTGCTAGCTAAGTTAAGGTCATTTATTAAATCTTGGTCACACTTACTACCCAGCAAGGGGATGGTTCCGCTTACAACGTTTAGGCAGTTTCTTAGTTCATGGCAAACTATTGCAATAAAAAAACCTTTGGCTTTGTTTGCATTAGCTGCTTTATCCGTTAATTTTTCTGCCTCTTCAGCGCGCGCAATTAACTCGAGCTCAAGTTTTTTATTGTTCTCCAATAATGAGTTGTAGGTGTTTTTAAGTACAGCGATTTCGGCGATCAAAGGGTGGGTTTTGTCTGTATGTTTTAATCCCTTCATGCAAGAAACAATATATGTTAACGGGACGCTAATACTTTTAATGAAAAAGAAGAATGCTATTATGAAAAGGGCCATGACCATAATGCTAAGAAATGCAACGAATTGAAATAAAGAGTCATACCTTTTGGATAAAGCCTTAGTTGTATTTTGATTAGCGAGCCCGATTGATATTTTGATATTAACACTTACTTCAAAAAACTGTTGCGCTTTGTCTCTAATGTAGTCTTGAGTTTGCTTGCTTAAGGGGGAATTCAAACCATCGTTAGTTATGTGTTGAGCAATATTCCTTTGCAGCTCCAACAACAACTGCGCGTTTGAGCCTTCCTCGAGTCCAAGCTGGCCAAGTTTTTGACTATCTGTGAATTCTTTAATTAATTTGTCGATTAAAACACCGTGTAGATTATAAGCTGCAATATCAATGTTGCTATGGTCAGCAATGTGATTTAAAACTATTTTGTTTTGCTCTAACCTTCTCCTCATTATTTCATCTAGTTTTCTATCTAAAGCGCTGTAAGCGATTTTTGCAGAATCTTCTTCCTTTTTAGCGTTACTTAGCAAAGTGTACGAGTAGGCCACAGCCAATAAAAAAAGAACACAAACAGCCATGCAACAAACCAAAAAACTGTAAATGGGTACTTTTTTCATTTATAAACCTCACACCAAAACCTTGAGTCTAAGGGGTATCGTAAACTAAACCGTCGATAATTAAAATTTTATTGGCAAGCTTAAAGCGTACGAATTCTCGTTAACCCAGGTATCTAGGATTTACGGAAACAGGAATAATCTTCTTAATGTCTTGCAAGCATTATGTAATTAGAATTATATATTTTTTGTGTAGATGAAGAACTATTTTTGATTGGTGAGCTAAGAATTAGAGCTATTTGACTAACTGACTTTGAGATGTCAATGTTGTGACCCTGTTAGGTTAGAGATTAAGTGTATTGACTAGCGGAGTTGCTCAAGGGGAATGCTTTGAATCGCAGTTCTTGGTTGTGCTGTTTTGTTGTGCCTTTCTTGATCTTTGTCATGGAAATTGGCGGTGTGGCGTGGTAAACCAATTAGGTCTATTGGTGTTAGAGTAAGCGATGGTTATGACACGAAAACAGAGAGCTCAAATGGCAATGAAGCTGACAATACATTGAGAATCCAATCATTGTGTTTTTGTGTGAAGATTAATAACCCGAACAAATAGAAGTTTGGTTAAGCAGGTTGCTATGGTGCGTTGATATTTCGAAATAACTAACGAACATTGCCTCAAGCAAGCTATTGAGCTGCTGCGTATACGTAGTCGGTTATGTATTTAAAGGATAAGTTGTAGCAAGGCTTCGGTATGTGTTTTTAAAAGTGGCTGGACTCTTGCGTGAAAACCTTCTAACCATTTTGTTATATAGCTTTTCAGTGCAAGAAATCAATGTGGATATTTTTTTAGCCTCCTCAGACAAAGTGTAGATAAAGCTTCATAAAGCAGGCCTCGTTGAACACTAACTAAAGGGATATCAGTTTATGTCAATAAAAGGAATTAAACAAAGTAAGCCTATTTTTTGGGGGTTTGCAGGGGGAATTAGCTTACTTTTTATTGTTATTGTGGTCGGTGCTTTTAGTATAGCTCAGCTCTTTTTTGCCGTAGAACGATATGTTTCCGCTGGTGAATTAGTTAGTAAGCTAGAGCAAGCGCGCTTAAAAGAGCTTATTTTCACTAGGGATCATGATTTTGTAGCTGCCGAAGAAGGTCTAGGTAAAGTTAAAGAAGCATCCGAGTTAGCTATCAGTTTTGTGGAAAATGGTACTGATGTAAATAATCAGGGAAATTTAAGTAAGCTACCCAAAGCAATAGACGATTACCGTTATGGCTTCACTCAATATGTAGACTTAATTAAAGAAAGGTTGGCAGCGCGTGAACAAATGGTTATTGCAGCTGTGCAAGCCTCATCAAGTGCTTTATCTCTCCAGCATTTACAAGAAAAGTATATTGACTTTTATAGTAAGAAAATTAAACAACTGCGTGCGGAAGTGACGAGAGTGATCAATAACGCAAACAAAACTTACAACATCATCATTCCTGCCGAAATTGCTAAAGTGCATGAAAAAAGCTATTTACTTAACCAAAACCCCCAAGAGTTGATTAACGCCCGTAATGCGGTTAACAAAATCGCTAATATTACAGAGTTACTAAAAGCCAGCATTGAAAATGAAAATAGTAAGCAACTATTGGGCGACATGTCGCAAGCCACAAAGATCTATCTAGATGAACTAGGTAAACTTGAGAGAATTGTAAAAGCAGGATCGTTAGAGCAACGTAAGACAATTGTTAGCACCTTAGATCTACGTTCTAGTAATCTTATTAACGCCGCTTTTGCCTTGCGTGATAGCGAGCAAGAAGTACTGGTAAAAAAACGAAGGCAAATAGAGTCTACCCAAGAGTTAATGAGCGAGCGGTTGAAAATTAGTAAAGATATCGACAGTTTGTTGAACCGCCTCACCAATGCAAGGCAATCGGACCGAGACTTAGCTTTATCCAATACCTTAGAAGCAAAAAAGGTTTACGCCCGTTCGGTTATTTCTGATCTTGATAGCTTATTAAGCCGGGCGAAGAAGTTGCAGTTATCACTCATTGAAGATGACGAAATTTTAGCCTTCGCTAGTTTTGTGCCTGAGGTGTCTAATTATCTAGAAAACTTTAAAGCAGTCGAGCGTGTAAGCTTAGGTGTGTTTGAGGTATCTAGCGATATGATTGAGGCTGCACAAAAAGCAGATAGCCTACTACAAGATACGAGAGAGTTACGTTTCAACGATATGCAAAGTGCCCGTGGCTTATCACGCTTGCTTCTGCTGTTAGGTGTGGTATTCGCTGTTGCAATTGGTTTGTTGGCAGTCTTTATACGCAAGTCTCAATCGGCTATTGAAAACCTTGCTACCGAATTGAGCATTGCTAAAGATAAATCTGAGCAAGCTAATCAAGCTAAATCAACTTTTTTGGCGAATATGAGCCATGAGATACGCACCCCTATGAATGCCATTATCGGTATGAGTCACTTGGCCTTAAAGTCGAAGCTAAATAAAAGTCAATATGGTTACGTGAACAACATTCATCGTGCTGCAGAAGCGTTACTAGGCATCATTAATGACATTCTCGATTTCTCTAAAATCGAAGCTCGAAAGCTGGAACTTGAGAACATTAGCTTTGATTTAGAGCTAGTCATAAAGGATGTGAGCGACATTATGTCGCCGAAGGCAAATGAAAAGGGATTAGAGTTAGTTATTGATATGAGCGCGGCTATTCCTAAGGGGTTAATTGGCGATCCTCTTCGGATAAAGCAAGTGCTGCTTAATTTAGTTAGTAACGCAATTAAATTTACATGTTCCGGTGAGGTTACCATTTCTATAAAGCTGCGGGATGCCGACTCCGAATCTACTGAGTTGTTATTTTCGGTCAAAGATAGCGGTATTGGCATGACCGAAGTTCAATTAGACGGTTTGTTCTCTGCGTTTGTTCAAGCTGACAGTTCCACTACTCGCAAATTTGGTGGTACAGGGCTAGGGTTGGTTATTAGTAAAAGCCTAGTTGAGATGATGGGAGGTCGCATATACGTCGAAAGCGCTTACCAACAAGGAACTGAGTTTAGCTTTTGTTTGCCCGTAGAAATTGAGGATAGTAATGACCAGCTTAGTGTCCCAGATATGTTAAAGGACATAACCCTGATGGTTATAGATGATAACCCTTCTTCCCAAATTGCAATGACTAATATGCTGAGTTCAATGAACTTCAGGGTATTAACCTGCAGTGATAGCAATTCTGCTTTTCAGTTGATTAAACAGAATAATATTGATTTGCTGTTTGTATCGTGGGGCGAAGAGTCATACTCTAAAGAGCGGATAAGCAGATTATCAGCTTTTCTGGCTGATACCCGGCCACCGAAAATAGTGATTACATCTATGACTGGCAATGAGAATCTTCATTTGGTTTATAGTGAAGCTCAACTTGAAGTGAGCGATGTATTACGTAAACCATTAACACCCTCAAGTTTGTATGTGTCGATACTTAAAGTCTTTAGTATATCTAATCAAACAGAGCGTTTGTCGTTTGTGGACACAAGCGTTATTGACCAGGTCGCCAAACCGTTAAGCGGTGCCAAACTGTTGTTGGCAGAAGATAATGATATTAATCAAGAGTTGGCTATTGAGCTACTTGGCGAACAAGGCATTGAGTTGGTTGTAGTTGAAAACGGTCTTCAAGCAATCGCAATGCTAGAATTACATGAGTTCGACGGTATTTTGATGGACGGTCAAATGCCTGACATGGATGGCTATGAAGCAACCATGAAAATTAGGTCGAACCCTAAATATGCTCAACTTCCAATTCTTGCTATGACCGCTAACGTGACCACTCAAGATAAAGAAAAAGCCCTAGCGTGCGGTATGAACGACTTGATTGGCAAACCGCTCAATGTGGAAAAAATGTTTAAAACGATGGCTAAGTGGATAAAGCCTAAGAATAGCAAAGCAAAAGTGCAGCATCGCCAAACGGCACCATCAAAAATAAGCCCGGTAGAAACTAAAGTTCTGAAAATAAAAGAAGGTATTGCCACATGTAACAACAGCACAGCTTTGTATAGTAAAATATTAACGCGGTTTGAGCGCAGCTTTTGGGGGTTTGAGCAAGACTTTTTGGAAGCAGGGAGTATTCAAGAACAGCAGCGTATAGCGCATAGCCTTAAAGGCGTCGCAGGAACGATTGGCGCAAGCTTGTTGTTTCATCAAAGTGCTGCTTTAGAGAAGGCTTGTGAGCTTAACTTAGCCGAACAGATTAATGACACTTTAACACGCACACTCAACGAGTTGTCTAAAGTGCTTGCAGAGATACCAGGTTTACAAGTTCATTTTTCTAAGCTGCTGCAGGAGCGAGATGCTGTTGAGTCTGACTTAAGTCCTAAATATCAATCGGTTAACTTAAATTTGCTAATAGATTTAATGGAAAGCGCAGATATAGAAGCTGTAATTGTATGTCAGGAGCTATTTTCGAAACTGCCTGACGATGAACACCCTCTGTTACAGGATATTCAAAGATGCTTGCTTGAGTATGATTTTGAGCAAGCTCTACTTTTGGCAAAAGGAATAAAGGGAAATTTGCTAAATTAGTTCCGGCAGTACACTGCGCTGGTTCTTTTTAAGTACCATTCTTAATGCCTTTGTTGCTTGCTAACCGTAAGGCCTTACAATAAACCCTCTACCATAACCTTGTGAGCTGAAAAATCTACGATTTTCGAAAGGTAAAGTCACTTTAAATCTGAGCATGCGTACGTAGTATCACTGTTCATGATAAAGCACTCACTCACTCGTTAATGGTAGGAGCTTCGACATTTTAGTACTCTTGTTTTCATTAGGACTCTTTCCCTAAATCTACATACTTACCCTAATTGATTGTTTTAGCGAGGTCACCTCCCTCTCGTGATACATAGAGGGTACATTTTTGGTGGGCGGCTAATCTAAAGTAAAAGATTCAGTCAGTTGTTTTTTCTGCTGTTTGATTTTTAGGGTTGTTATTTATGATGAGCGTTTTGTTAGTCCGCGTGTTTTTATTACTTGTCACCTCATTAATGTTGTTTGGGTGTGTGGAAGATGTTGATACTTCTCCTGTTGAAGTGACCCCTATTGCAGCCCAAAGTGGTCTTGTTAATATTGTTGGCGGCGAGGACTCGCTCATCGATTTAAGTCCTTGGGTTCAGCATGGAGGCGGAGCCAAGCTTATTGGTGTAACTCCTGTGAATCAATCGGGCTCAGGAGAATGTAGTCAGCCTGTTTTGTCTGACGGACTCACGTTCACCTTGCGCGTTGAGGGGGCTGTGATGTGTGAGTACAGCTACCAAGTTGAAAGTCTTGCTGCACCGGGACAGATTCCGAGTCGCGACGGTGCCAATCTGCTGGTTGTTACCTCTGAAGAAGGGGCTCAGCTGCCTCCAATTCTGTTGGCTTTGTCCATAGGTGATGATGATGAAGTCGTGAATATCGAAGAGGCGCTTGATGAAAATTACCCCGAAGGATATTCGTTACATGAAGATACCACTGTATTGGGAAGTGGTATTGCAGTAGCAGATGGGGAAACCGGAAATATCACCTACACCATTGGTAATGAAGGGTATACTCGCGTGGTGTATATACTAGAAAGTCCGGAGGGAGGCAGTGTCAAGCTAGGGACTTTGGATATTGCCGTGTCTGATACTCTCAATCACCCACCTGTCGCTGATAACTTTGTCGTTGATGAAGGGGTGGAAGTTGATGTGGCGGTTATTATAGATGTGTCTGAGCATGTGGGCCCCGATGACCAGGTGGTCCAGCTCGTGGGAGTGGAGAGCATTACAGCCACTGTCACCTCGGCAGACCCAGACAACACCAGCAACACACAGTTTTCTTTTATCGCACCAACACCAGGTCTCCACTATGTTAGCTATTTAGTGCATGACCACTATGGTGGCTACGCTACTGCAATTGTCGAGGTTCACGTGATCCCCGCGGAGCATGAGCCTTTGTGGGGGGATATTGAAGTGCAAGGCTTAACATTTAGCGCCCCAATGACAGTGCGGGACGCACTTGAAGGGGAGGTGGTTTTTCAGAATGCTCGGATAGACAAAGGCTACAGCCCCTATGTGCTTATGGCTGCGTTCAGCGATGTAGGCGGAGAGAATTATTGCAATAGCTTTGCAAGAATTCCCACAGAGTCCGAAATGAATAAATTAATTGAAACTGATCCATCAATAGTCCATAAATGGCCAGCTGGCGAGCATTACCTCGTATTAAGCAATGATGAAATTAACACCATGTCTATGGATGGCCGGGTAACTCCCTATGTGTCCCCTGCATATTTAACCTGTGTAAGCGGTACCACTCTCGTTACGTTGGATATCGAAGTCGTAGATGGTTCAACTGTCGTTGCAGACGGAGTACAAAGGACTCGGATCAGCATTTGGGCGAAAAGTAGCGACGGATTGGCTTTACCAGGTGTTGTTATTAATATTGACCAAGAAGGTGAGGCCGACGCCCCTTCATCAGTCACCACTGATGATAATGGACAAGGAATGTTTGAGCTCCGCTCAACCGTTGCTAACGATGTTAAAATAACTGCATCATTAGCTGAGGGGGAATCTGATCCTGAGTCAGTGTCTGTTGTTGTTAAATTTATTGGTGATAAATCAACCGCCGAGTTAGTAAGGCTTAGCATTATAGAGGACGAAGGCTCTGCTGATGGTGTTATGGCAAACACGTTAGAGGTTGAGGTGATCGACGCTCTTGATAATCCCGTGTCGGGGGTGGATGTGACAATGAGTTACTCATCGGGGGAGGGGGCTCGTATTCTGACGACGGGGGATGCTGGTAAAGCGAACGGAGACGTGACCCTGTATTCCTCTGAAGAATTCAGGGGGGGGGTTGTGGATATTACTGCATCTTTAGGTTCAGATGTTGAAGAGGCCACTACAACTTTCCTCTGCCGTTTTATTGGTGATAGAGGGGAACGGTGTGCGGGGGATGGTGCGGTTTTTTTGGAAAATCGAACGTATTTGCCTCCTCTGAGCGTAAAAGAAGCCGAGCTTCTAGAAATTGAGTATCAAGATACACTTGATGGACTTGTTGAAGTTGCTTGGGATGTCTATTCAGATAAATATTGTAAAGCTTTACGTGACGTCAATTATCTTGGTCATGATTCCTGGGGGCGTCCTTATTCCTCTGAATGGGTGCCCATATGGAGGGCTTATACTAATGAACATGAACGTCACCTTTTTAATGATAAGCAGTGGATTGACCAGAGGTACTGGACTCATACCGATCATGGGTCGGGGAAAGTAACACACACATTGTCTGACATAACGGGTCACTATCGCCCCCGGGACACTCCGTTGCTTCTGAGTTGTTTTGTGAAGTAGTTAGGCTTATATTCGCGTAAGTGTTCTGACATTCCGTATTCTGGGCTGTTAGAGCGCGACTATATTTAGCGGTAATTAATTGAGAGTGTTGGTATCTAAATCGCAGGTGCTACGAAGGATGATATTTAGCTGTCAGCGAAACTGAGCGGCAGCCTAATGATTTTGAGTTTGTAATGTCTTTCTGTATTAAAATTGTCGGGAATATCTCGAATATTTACCATCTGTTGGGTAATTTCTTATTGGGGCTCAGATATATATGTTGGTGGGTCTTTGCTATTAATGTTCTTATCTAATAATGGTTATGATTGGTAAGGCTTGAGAATCCTAGACACTTTCTAGGCTCTCAAAATACCGCTGCTCGAAGTCCGCAGGAGACATTCGGTCATTGTTAGTATATCGACGTTTCGGATTGTAGAACATTTCGAATTAGTGGAAAATAGCTTGTCTAGCCTCATCTCTCGTTTTGTACTTAGTTTTGCGTTTAAGTTACTAAAGAAACTTTCTGCCACTGCGTTATCCCAACAATTTCCCCTACGGCTCATAATGGGTTTTATATCCAATTCAGCCAGTAGCTTTCTAAAGTTGCGGCTGGAATATTGAGAGCCCTGATCAGTATGTAGGTTCACCGTATTGTTCGGCTTTCGCCGCCAATACGCAGCAGTTAAGGCACCAAGCCTTCTGTCATACGTTCAACTATAGGCCACCCAATAATGTTGCGAGCGTGGAAATCCATCACTACAGCAAGAAACAGGAGCCTTCCTGGGTATGGATATAAGTAATATCGCTAACCCACCATTGATTAGGCTCCTCTACTGCAATTTCACGATTAAGCGTATTGGCTGCAATGATGTCTGGTTTACCACCATAACAGCCCTTTGGTGACTTATAGTCACGCTGTGCTTTTAACCCTGCTTGACGCATTAATTGCAGCACTCGGTCTTTGCCACAGGTAATGCGAGCTTCAAGTAAATCCTTATGAATATTGCGATAACCGTAATGACCGCTGCTATCAATCCAGAACTGTTTTATCTGACCCATGTGTTTTTTATCTGCACTTTCTCGTTGGCTTAGTGGCTGCTTAAGCCAGTCATAATAACCCTAGGGTGCACCTGAAAAGCCCGACACAGCAGCCGAACGGGTATTGATTGCTACGAGATTTTATGAACGGGTAGCGTTCTTTGACTCGTTTGCAAAGAGCGCGGCGGCTTCCTTTAATATGTCCCTCTCTTGCTGTGTGTGTTTAAGTTCTCGCTTAAGCTTAGCGACTTCAGCCTGAAGGTCTTGCTCTTGAATGCGTCGTTTAGGAGGTTTTGCGTAGGTACGCATCCAGTTATACAAGGCTTTAGTGCTTATGCCTAAACGCTCTGCGACATCGGCAACGGGGTAGCCGTGAACTGTGATTTGGTTAACGGCTTCTTGTTAGAATTCCGCTGAGTAGCGTGTGCCTTTGGTCATGGTTTTACCTTCTATAGTTAAGTTACATTTTTACCATGAAAGTGTCGGGGTTTCTCAGGTCTTACCTGTTCCTTGGTTGACTAAAACATCATTAATGGAGCCTCTGTTGGGTGCCGTAGTAAGCATATGAATCAATTATTCTGTCATATCATCATCTAAAACTACATTCTAATGACGTTTTGGGGAGGTTGGTATAGTTCAATCCGCGTCGGAGGTGCTTGTTGATAGGGGGGGCGAGTAACTTAGCAAGTTGTCCTTGCTAGCATCTATCTCAATATAAGGCCGTTGCATTACCTTGTATGAACGCACCTTCGAATTAAAAATAGCAATTGCTGTGTAGTAATATTCAGTTTCTATGCTAATAACTACCGCAGTATTTGGTTTAAGGGTGTGGTCTTTTATGCGGTGTTATTAAGTGGCTGCATGCTTCTATATTTAGCGTGGTGTAAATAGGGGGGGGGCATACCTCGTCACTTATAAGTTTTTAAATCCAAGGGTAAATCACGTAAAGACAATTCTTAACGTTGTTTGGGTAATAAGTGCTTAGTCAAGAACCTCGAGGTTGCTGCAACTTACCAAGTTGTACGCTTAACGGATGAAAATAGAAGAAATTTTTCGAGATTAGAATTGACGTAAATATATAGGTACTTATTACACTGTCCCTCTTTTTTGTTCGAAAGCAGTTTCGAATGGTTTGTTTTCGAGAGCTGGGCTTTCGATAAGTCATTTTGCAGCAATAGAGTTGGTGTTGAAAAATGACCTTGCACAAAGAGGCAAGAGATTAGCTTGGGTTGATGCGTTTCGGATACACAGGGGCTTCTTTTTGTGTCACTGTGTTGCTTTATTGTTTAGGGAGGTGACTACGTGAAAAAGTTGCGTTGTGTTGGGTGTCATTTGATTTTGATTTGACGTTAACTAAGGAGCATACTTATAATGAATTGGGACTTAAAGATGAAAAAGAGTCAACTGTAGCCAAGGCTGGTAGTGGCTGCGTAAATTTAATTGATTCTCGTTTGTTGGCTGATTTGATTGCGTTTATATGTGGAAAGAATCGTATGTTATTTGCCATTACGACAATGCAATCTGGTTACATTGTGCAAGCGGCTATAAAGTGTGACCCTAGATTAGCGCCAGTTTTTGAACTGTATATTGGAAGTCGTCTTTTTATTATAGATAGAAAAGCGGTTCAACGCCATGGGAATAAAGCCAACGCATTAGAGGCATTATTTGGCGTTCGTGAAAATGCTAATGGCATTCATTCAGGTGTTCACTTTGATGATTGTCGTAACGATGAACCTAAGTTCGAAATCAAAAATATGGGGTTTTGTCACATGGTGCCAAGATGCGGTTTTGGTACCAGTATGACTAGTAGCTTGTGTCGCGGTATTGCTCGTCTCCCTCGAGCTTTTAATCGTGTCGGGGTGGTGCCTGATGTTCCAACGTACGCTAGCTCAATGTACGCTAATGTAGAAGGCTTCGCTGTTCCCTTTGGTGTTGAGTTCGAGCTTGGAATGATTAGGTCTCATTCCAAGGGGTTATCAGGGTTTATTAGTGATTTGATGCTTGTCATCGCAAGTGCCAAAGTGTCCGAAAGGGGACAAATATCAAAAAGATAGTTGCTGAAAATGACCATTAACGTTGAAATTAATTTTCCTATCTAATAATGATTATAATATGACCTTCTAGTAACAGTGGAACTATTGTGCCAGCTCACATACTGCTTATTTAATAGTAAAAATATTGACGTCTTGTTTCAGCAGTGCGAGGCAAGTGGGCATTACTGTCTCCGGACTTCGTTTAATTTAAAAAAGAATTTTCAGAGGGGCTCGGTTGTGCCTCTTTACCCCAAGCTATATGCTCTTTCTTCTGGGGTGATGGCACCAACGACCCTAACCCCGATAAGCACCCAAATCGAGAGCGCCCCCTAAACCAAGTGATATCTACGTTTTTAACAGTATAGTTGTTCGTGGCGTCAAAATAGTGTGGATGCTAAGGGTTAAATGTAAAAAATATCGCCGAGGCTGCACGTGTAATGACTTAATATATAGTTAGTTATTTGAATCGACATAGACCACTTAAACATAACTGTGGGGTATCACTATCGAAAGCTGGCCTACAAATACCTTGGACTTTATAACGGTTGGCTAAATCTAGTTGAATGCTACAGTCTTAATTCATTCATAAGTGCAAGCTTCTCCTCAATGTTTTACGTTGTCCCTTAGGTGGTCGTTACAGCTGAAAAGTTGCCCCTTGTGATACTTAGTGGATACATGTTGAGGGGGGGGGGAGTATATATTTGTAAGTGGTTGGTAGTTTAATTATTTAGTCTGGTATTTTTAGTGCGTTTATTTATGGTTTCTTTATTTTTAGTTCGTGTGTTCATATTGCTTTTTGCCTCATTGATGTTGTTTGGGTGTGTGGAAGATGTTGATACGCATCCAGTTGATGTGGTTCCTATTGTAGCCCAAAGTGGTCTTGTTACTGTCCTAGGGGGTGAGGACTCGCTCATCGATTTAAGTCCTTGGGTTCAGCATGGAGATGGTGCCAAACTTATTGGTGTAACTCCTGTGAATCAATCGGGCTCTGGAGAATGTGGTCAGCCAGTTTTGTCTGACGGTCTCACTTTCGTCTCGCGTATCGAGGGGGCAGTGATGTGTGAGTACAGCTACCAAGTTGAAAGTGTTGCTGCGCCGGGACAGATTCCGAGTCGTGACGATGCCAATCTGCTGGTTGTTACCTCTGAAGGTGGGGCTCAGCTGCCTCCAATTTCGCTGGCTTTGTCCATAGGTGATGATGATGAAGTCGTGAATATCGAAGAAGCGCTTGATGAAAATTACCCCGAAGGATATTCGTTACATGAAGATACCACTGTATTGGGAAGTGGTATTGCAGTAGCAGATGAGGAAGCTGGAAATATCACCTACACCATTGATGATGAAGGGTATACTCGGGTGGTGTATATACTAGAAAGTCCGGACGGAGGTAGTGTCAAGCTAGGGACTTTGGATATTGCCGTGTCTGATACTCTCAATCACGCACCTGTCGCTGATAACTTTGTCGTTGATGAAGGGGTGGAAGTTGATGTGGAGGTTGTTATAGATGTGTCTGAGTATGTGGGCCCCGATGACAAGGTGGTCCAGCTCGTGGGAGTGGAGAGCATTACAGCCACTGTCATCTCGGTAGACCCAGAAAACAGCAGCACACAGTTTTCTTTTATCGCACCAACACCGGGTCTCCACTATGTTAGCTATTTAGTGCATGACCACTATGGTGGCTACGCTACTGCAATTGTCGAGGTTCACGTGTTCCCCGCGGAGCATGAGCCTTTGTGGGGGGATATTGAAGTGCAAGGCTTAACATTTAGCGCCCCAATGACAGTGCGGGGCGCACTTGAAGGGGAGGTGGATTTTCAGAATTTTTGGGTCGAAAAAGACTACACCCCTTATGTGCTTATGGCTGCGTTCAGCGATGTAGGCGGAGAGAATTATTGCAATAGCTTTGCAAGAATTCCCACAGAGTCCGAAATGAATGAATTAGTTGAAACTGATCCATCAATAGTCCATAACTGGCCAGCTGGCGCGCATTACCTCGTATTAAAGAATAATTTAATTCAGACCATGTCTATGGATGGCCGGGTAGCTCCCTATGTGTCCCCTGCATACTTAACCTGTGTAACCGGTGTTGGCATCCTTCGGTTGAATATCTATACCGTAGATGGTTCAACTGTCGTTGCAGACGGAGTTGCAAGAACTCGGGTCAGAATTCAGGTGAGCGATATCGCTGGCAGAGTTGTACCGGGTGTCGTCATTAATATCGAGCAAGAAGGTGAGGCCGATGCTCCTTCATCAGTCGTCAGCAATGAAAATGGACAAGCAACGTTTGAGCTTCGCTCAACCGTTGCTAACGATGTCAAAATAACTGCATCATTAGCAGAGGGTGAATCCGACCCAGAGTCAGTGTCGGTTGTTGTTGAATTCATTGGTGATAAATCAACCGCCGAGTTGGCAGGGCTTGAAATTATAGAGGACGAGGCTTCTGCAGATGGTGTTATGGTAAACACGTTTGAGGTTGAGGTGGTCGATGCTTATGGAAATCCAGTGGAGGGAGTGGATGTGGATATGCATTACTCAGGTTCCGGTAACGGGCCTTATTCTGTGGCGTCGGGGGCTGCTGGTAAAGGGAGGGGGGACGTGACCCTGTATTCCTCTGAAGAATTCAGGGGGGGGGGTGTGGATATTACTGCATCTTTAGGTTCAACTGATCTGGAGGCCACTACAACTTTCTTCTGCCGTTTTTTGGATGGCAGAGGGGAAGGGTGTGCGGGGGATTTTGCAGTCTTTATATGGGTAGAGACTTTGCCTCCTCTGCATTACAAAGAAGCCGACCGTCTAGGAATTGAGTATCAATCTAGTTCTGCAGCAGGTGCTGTTAAAGTAACAATGAGTAATGGCTATACACATAAATATTGTGAAGCTTTAAATAGTGTCAATTATCTTGGCAGTCGTAGTTGGAAGGTCCCTGACATCGAGGAGGCGAGGAAGCTGCAGTGGAATTATAGGTATGAGCAGCACAAATTCAATCACCGGTGGATTGCCGACGAAGACAGTTTTTACTGGACCTACGATGCGTACATGCCGGCTTCAAACTCATACTTGTTGGAGGGTGACAATGTTGGTGATTGGCATTTGAACGATGAAGACAGTCATCAGTTTTTGAGTTGTATTGATGGAGACATGCCCAAGGCTAAATGAGCCAGGCTTGTATTCACATAAGTGTTCTGACATTCTGGGCTGTCAGAGCACGACTATATTTAGCGGTAATTAATTGAGAGTGTTGGTATCTAAATCGTAGGTGCTACGAAGGATGATATTTAGCTGCCAGCGAAACTGAGCGGCAGCCCAATACTTTTGAGGTTACAATGTCTTTGATAGAGTCTTGTATTAAAATTGAAGGCAATGTCGCGAATATTTACCATCTGTTGGGTAATTTCTTATTGGCGCTCAGATGTATATGTTGGTGGGTCTGTGTTAGTAATTTTCCTACCTAATAATGGTTATGATATAACCTTACAGTAACAGTGGAACTATTGTGCCAGCTCACATACAGCTTATTTAATAGTAAGAATATTGACGTATTGTTTCAGCAGTGCGAGGCAAGTGGGTATTACTGTCTCCGGACTTCGTTTAATTTAAAAAAGAATTTTCAGAGGGGCTCGGTTGTGCCTCTGTACCCCAAGCTATATGCTCTTTCTTCTGGGGTGATAGCACCAACGACCCTAACCCCGATAAGTACCCAAATCGAGAGCGCCCCCTAAACCAAGTGATATCTACGTTTTTAACAGTATAGTTGTTCGTAGCGTCAAAATAGTGTGGATGCTAAGGGTTAAATGTAAAAAATATCGCCGAGGCTGCACGTGTAATGACTTAATATATAGTTAGTTATTTGAATCGACATAGACCACTTAAACATAACTGTGGGGTATCACTATCGAAAGCTGACCTACAAATACCTTGGACTTTATAACGGTTGGCTAAATCTAGTTGAATGCTACAGTCTTAATTCATTCATATTTACACCTTCAATATTATATCAGTCCCACTTTATGGTTTAATTATGCGGGAAACTATTAAGAGGTTTAATCGTCGTGTTTTCCCATAGGTATCCATGCTCAAACCAACTAATTAAGTTCCTTGACCATAACTATCTGTTTCGAAGCGCTTGCCATTGTTTTGACACGGAGCACTAAAAGCATATGGCTCTTAACTCTTATTGGGCTTTGTCATTGAGGATAGGGGAATGGTGACTTTTAACAGCAAACTTATCTTCAATGTTTTACGTTGTCTCTTAGATGGTTGTTGCTACTGAATAGTTGCCTGTTGTGATACTTAAAGGATACATGTCTGTGGAGGTTTGTGAGTATCATTACTTTGCGAGTGGTTAATTGTGTGATTATTTGGGCCGGTATTTTGTACCGGCTTTTTTTTGTTCTTACACCTGTGGTTTTTGTAGCGCATTGGTATGACTTTGGGGTTTAAAGGGCTGTTACTTATGATGACTCTATTTTTAGTTCGAGTGTTTCTATTGCTTGTGGCCTTCTTAGTGTTGTTTGGGTGAGTGGCAGAAGTTGACTGGTACTCTGTTGAAGTGGCGTCTATTGTAGCCCAAAGTGGTCTCGCTGTTGTTCTTGGTGGAGAGGGTTTGCTCGTTAATTTCTGGTATTAAGATAGCGACTACTTTTTTAGGATGAGGCTGTCATCTTTGATTCGCTTAAGTTTTAGTTTTAACTCGTAGATTTCTATTATACTTGGTGCAGAAGGTGTCGCCGACTTTTGGGTGTGTAACTGACTGTCGACATAGCTAGCCCTAAATTGTCGGTAACACCATTAATACCTACTATCTGTTGTGTAATTTCTTATTGGCATTCAGGTATTTATATTGTTTGGTTTTTTGCAACGTTGCTTACTTTAGTGGTGATACCTTTGTTCTTTGATATTCCGTATTTAAGCCAACTCTCCCGCCGCTGATCAGACAGCAGAGTAAGCGGTAGAACAATTAGAAAATAAGACATGAACAAAAGTAGGGCGCACATTGCGGTTAGCTGAGTGGGCCTTATTATTTAGCGCCTTGTCGGCGTTAAGGGAAGGAATAAAGAATGAATGTTATTGAAATAGAAGGCTTTCTTACCTTCACTTTGGCAATTATGTTGTTATTTGTAGGTAAATGGGCCACTGCAAAATTTGCTGTGTTACGTAATTACAGTATCCCAGAACCAGTGATTGGTGGTTTTGTCTGCGCAACGGGTGTAGCGCTGCTTTACTATTTGGCAAATATTCAACTGCAATTCGACCTAGAGTTACGTGACTACCTGCTGCTGTACTTCTTTGCGGGCATTGGCCTTAAGGCCGATTTTAAAACGCTCGTCTCTGGTGGCAAGCCCTTGTTGGTGCTAACCCTTTTGGCGGTTATCTACATCGTGCTCCAAAACGGCATTGGTTTAGGCGTGGCCACTATGTTCGGCCTGGAACCTATTGTTGGCCTGCTTTCTGGCTCAATATCTTTGATTGGTGGAGTAGGGACGACCATGGCTTGGGCGCCTACCTTTGAAGAAATGGGTATAGAGGGGGCTGCAGAGTTAGGCATTGCCAGCAATACCGTTGGCTTGATTGCCGCGTGTTTGATTGGTGGTCCAATTGCTAAGTATTTGATCAATCGTAATCAATTAAAAGCTGTTGAAGGGGATGAGCTAGATATTGGTGTTCATCATGAACAGTCTGTTCATTTGGACCACTTTGGTTACCTGTATGCTTGGCTGTTTTTGAATATCAGTATGATATTAGGTTACATGCTGGATTTAGTACTGCAAGAAGCTGGTCTTAACGTCCCACTATTCGTGTCTTGCCTGATTGCAGGTATCGGCATAGGAAACTTTAAGAGCCTCGTTCTTAAAAAGAAAATGGATGAGAACGCCAGTAAAGGTTTAAGCCTTATCTCTGATATCTGTTTGGGTATGTTCTTAACCATGGCCTTGATGGGCTTGCAGCTTTGGCAGTTGGTGAGTTCTATTGGTTTCATCGGCATAGTGATGTTTGCTCAACTGGTGCTTTCGATAAGCTTCACTGTGTTTATCGTATTTAAGCTTATGGGTAAAGACTATGAAGCCGCGGTCATCAGTTCGGGTTTCGGCGGTATTACCCTAGGCTCAACGGCTACTGCGATTGTGAATATGACAGCGGTAACTCAACAACATGGCGCAGCGCACAAGGCCTTTATTATCGTACCTTTGGTGTGTGGTTTCTTTATTGATATAGCCAATGCCCTAATCATTAATGGCCTTATTGGTTTATTTGCATAAGCTTTTGGTAAATCAGCCTCTAATTACAGAGGCTGATTTGTTGATGCAAATTTGAATTTCTCTTATTTCTTTACGGGTTTATGCTCGCGTAGGATAATGAATTGGTTTCGTTTTGGTAGGAGTCTCTATGAATCAAACTAATTTCACTGCTGCTATGTTAATTGCAATTATCTTAATCCCAGTCTTAATTAGTCGAGTTGCGGGCTAAGTCTTTTCCTTTAGAAAAACGCTTAAAAGCATTACTTAGTAAGAGATCGCTAAGTAATGCTCTGTGCTTACTTTCCTGTTGCGTTAACGAGATGTTGGTTTGAATTTGAAAGCCAATATGGTGGCGATTGAATGGCCGAAAGTGCCCACTGTAGTTGTTGGTATTCCTTGCCACTGCAAGGTCAGCTTTGAGTTGTTTATTAGTCAAGCGTAGCTTTCTAAAATTTTGGTTTGTCCATGCCGTGTGTATTTTTAAAGTCGACTTTTACGTTTACGGGGGAATGGAGATGCTAGGTCAGTTTGGGTTCCATTGACAAAGTCATACTGGTAGCCCACGTCAAAGGCTAAGTCACCCACGGTCAAGTCATCACGTGAAGTACCTAAATAAACGTGCTGATTGCGCAGCTGTCCCAAGTCACAACTTAAGCTCCCTAATGGAATAGCAATAAAGTCCTCTTTGCTATTTGGCTTATAGATTTAAAGGTATTGAGGAACACTAAATTTGGCTTTCTCTAAGTCATGAATCAAATAAATCACCTGAAGAATAATCATTAATTAATCAAGGGGGGGGAGGCAAATTTAAGAGAGGGATTTTAGACGGTAGCCAAGTTGGCTATCAGCAGTGTCATGGATAACAAGCTACCCGAAATTTAGTTGCTAGGTGTTTGGCCTGGTAATAGCGAGTTAGGAACCATTTCATGACTATCAGCACTGCAGCGGTTGCAATCAACAGCACTGCACTTTTTTCACCATGGCAACGAGCGCAACTCGTAAAATGTTTACAAGTATTAGCCTTAATAGTGGCTTTAGTTAGCACAGGTGTTGTGGCCCAAGACAAGTCATCTACTTATCAGTCAGTAGAACCTCGCAATAGCTATTTTGCTTTAACCATGGGGTCGGGCATCACCAACGTTGAAGGTGTGGATAAAGAAGATAAGAAACAAAACCACCGCTCATTTGATGTACGCTTTGGCCAGTATTTGAAAGACAGTGTCCGTTTAGATTTTGTGCATGCTAATGAGGGCCACCCATACAACCACCATCGAGATGGTTTTTCTACCCAATTGGTTTACACCCCTATGTTGACTAAAGCAGCCAGATTAGAGCTTGGTAGTGGTCCTTACTTTTCATTTGATACCACTAGAAATGCCGAAGGTGTAGAACTTAACGAAAAAGGTTTGGGCATAGTTAGCACTGTAGCCTTGGTATATCCCATTAATTACATCGGAGCGGGTGCCCACATACGGGGCCAATGGAACAATTATCTAATTCCAGATAGGCCAACCAGTAACTCCTTTTTAGTGGGCTTTGGTATTGATATCGTTAATGGCAGTAATCAAGTTAAGCAAGGTGGGAACGGATTTATTAATGAAGTGTGGGTGTCGTTAGCAAATACTAAAATCAATCATGGCGGTCCAGAAACCACTGTGGGCTACAGCGCTGAAGGTGCTCATCGTTTCTCAAATAATTACGCTGTGTCACTAGGTTGGTTAGACGAGGGTGGTGATAGTGGGTGGACTGAGCGTCGCGGAATTGCCGCTCAACTCTGGCGCTTTATTCCACTAGGAAACCACCTTGAAGGACGATTTGGTGCGGGACCTTACTTTGCCCAAGACAAGTATGAGCACACAAGTGCTTTCGACACGAAGGGAGTTGTCACCATTGGGGTGAACTATTACCCACATTGGCGTAATGCTCAAAGTTGGTTTATTGGTGGTAGTTTAACCAGAGTGATTGATAAAAAAGGTTATGAAAATGATGCTGACATAGCGCGACTGACTATCGGTTATCGAATCTAAAAAAGACAAGGCAGCGATATGGATGAATAACTGGTTTGACGGCTTTCACTTTCAGGATTGACTAAGCTTGGTTCATTTCAAACGCTTTAACCTAAACGGTGGTATTTTCATTTAGGCACTTATGATTAACCGAATAGGATATATCTTGAATGGTGTTGAGACGCTTGAGATACCATGTGGGACGTTTTGTTGTGTATTATTTTCGGCCATTTTTAGAGGGGGAAGTTATGCGAGTTCTACTGTTTGTGATGGTTTTTGTTCTGTTTGGATGTAACGATGATGTCCCTTATCCTATCGATCAAGCTCCAATTTCGGCTCAAAGTGGCCTAATTCCTGTTCAAGGAGGGCAATCAACGATCATTGATTTAAGCCCCTGGGTTCGACATGGCGGTAACGTTAGCTTAGTCGAAGTGCTCTCTGTAAAGCAATTAGGCTCAGGCTCTTGCTCTGAGCCTTCCCTCTCTAATGACGGATTAATATTTACTTCCGATATTCAAGGACCTGTAATGTGCGAGTACATCTATGAAGTAGAAGCTCTCGCTGCTCCAGGCCAAACACCAAGTCGTGATAAGGCCAATGTTCTGGTTTTAACCTCTCAAGGTGGGGGACATGCACAACTCCCCCCCATACCATTAGCATTAGCGCTAGGCGATGGTGATGAGGTGGTTCATATTCCGGGCGCACTTAAAGAAAATTACCCCGAAGGGTATTCACTACATGAAGATACAACAGTACTCGGTAGTGGTATAGCGATAGCTGACAGTGAAACCGCAACTATCACATACAGTGTCGGCCATGAAGGTCTGACTCGCGTAGTGTATCTGCTTGAAAGCCCTGACGGTGGTGATGTAAAATTGGGGACTTTAGACATAGTGGTATCCGACACACTGAACCACGTCCCTGTGGCTGAAAACTTTATCTTTAGTGATAGTGTGGAGACTAATGTCGAGGTCACCATTGATGTCGCTGACTATGTAAGCGATCCAGACAATGGCGAGATACAACTCATAGGCGTAGATAGTATTACGGCAACAGTCACCTCTGCAGATCCACAGAATACTAACAACACTTAATTTACTTTCACCGCTCCAACACCAGGCCCCCACTATGTTAGCTATTTCGTGCACGACCACCGTGGTGGCTACGCCACCGCCATTGCGGAGGTCTTTGTTTCTGCCCCAGACCGCGAGCCGTTATGGGGCGATATAAGGCAAGAGGGGTATACGTTTAGTGCCCCGATGAGCCTACAAGAGGCTATTAACGCTGGCGTGGAGTATCAGAACATATTGATAGATCACGGCTATACTCCCTCTATTCTTATGGCTGGATTTACTGATAACGGGGGAGCAGCTTATTGCAATAGTTGGGCAAGAGTTCCTACCGTCTATGAAATGGAAATACTGATTGAAGCAGATCCGTCAAACGTCTATAACTGGCCAACAAGCTCTCAGTACTTGGTCAATGACAACGGTGAATATGTTGTAATGCCCATTACGGGGGGAGATGAAACGTCATATAAAGTGCCTGTATATTTAACTTGCGTAAGTGGAGTTAGCAGTGTTGATATTAATATACATTTAGAAGACGACTCACCTGTGCCAGCAGACGGTATCCAAAGCGCCAGTGTAGTAGTTGAATTACGTGATCTGGAAGGCAAGCCCTTGAGCGACGTAATTATTCACATTGACTTAGATGGAGTGGCTGAGGCGCCGTCATCAGTGGTAACCGATAATGATGGTTACGCAATATTTGGAGTTTCCTCAACCTTAGCAAATACTGTTAGTATTCGTGCTTCAGTAACTGATTTTCTTCCTGTCCCCCCCTCAGTATCTGTCGAACTTGAATTTATTGGAGATTTAAGCACTGCCTATTTAACCTCATTTTGGGTACGAAAAAAGTTTTCTGTACCAGATGGAAAGGATTATATAGACGTTTTGGCTCAGGCTGAAGATACTCATGGGAATTTGGTTGAGGGAGCAGAAGTGGAGTTAAGTTTCGAAAAACTTTTCGACTTCACTCCAGAGTTCCCCTCTCCGTTGCCGAGCAAAATGGAACCGACAAGTAGGGCTGGTCAGTCGGTCCTCCGTCTTTCATCAACAGTTCCAGGACGTTATTTGATTGAAGGCCACCTTGGTGGCGTAACCTTCAGGGAACGTGAGATAACGTTTGGGTGGGAATGTGATGCGCAACAAGGGTTCCCCTGTGCTTGGGAGCAAATGATTATTACGCATGAGGAGGAAGACGAAGAACACGGGCGTGTAAAAGTTGGTGCATTACCAGTCTTTTCGGTATCTGAAATGTTATTTTTAGATTACGAGTTTAATGTGGAGGACAGTTATTTAGAAGAATCAGGAAAAAATGTTGTCCGCCTAAATTTACAAGACACAAAAGACTTTTGCCACTTTTTAGGCGAAACTGGTTACGCAGGGAGTATATCAGGCAGGGTGGCATCATACTCCTATGTAGAGGAGGGCTTGCACGCTGAGTTCAAAGATGAAATGGATTTTAATCAATGGTCTGTGGGCTTTTGGTACTGGGCGCCAGAATTTCCTTGGCTGCTCCCACCGCCAAAAGAGGATTATGTTTTTCATCTATCAACAGGCAATAGCCAAATAGAACCTTCAGACGGTGTTATGTATCCGCTCTGTGAGTTATTATTCGAAGAGGGGTCCCCTATGTTCGATTTTTACAAAGATGATAAGTGAATAATCGAAAACATCACAAAGATTTGACGATTCACACCTGAAGTTTAAATTAAACTTAGGAGTTGGTTTCGCCAGTCCTAAAAATTGTATAAGTATTCGAGCTGTATTCTTTTCGAACAGTATTTACTATTTATAGCTCACAGCAAGTGTGGGCTATATACCATGTTTTAACCATAATGAATGTATATACGTATGCTGTCGATTAGCGTTAATTCGCACGTGTTCTTTGGCGCTGTTGCTAAAACTTGATTAAACTTTTCTATCTCTATCCGCTCGTTAAATTACAGTGGTCAGGCCGTTTCGTAGGGAAGCAAAGGGAACATTGTCATTACAACGTCCATGTGGTTGAAATAATAGCAAGTGTCAGTGTGCTAAACGAAATGGTTAGGCTAGGTATGTCTGATCGTCAAGTAACTAAAACAAAAGCTTAGAACAACTGCACATTGAACTTGGAGTTGATATACAAGGTTATTTAGACCCATGGACGATATTTGTCAGCTCCTTACTTAATAGGAGGCAGACGTTTTTAATACGAGAGTTTCATTTACTCTATAGACAATTGAACACAGTCGGCGTATTTAAGTGCAAAATATCGGATATACACGAGCAAATGTTGCAGAGTGGTTAACCTTAAGGTCGTTACATGAGTTATATAGCTTTTTGGCGCACCATCCGAACCAAGCACGTTGTTCATTTAAGTTCACGACATTTCACGTTTAGTTAGAGATACAAGGTATATAATCTCCCTCGTAGAACTGTTTCTGTCGAAAGATGTGTTGTTGCTCTTCCACAAGGAGCATTGGTCTTTACCGCAGATAGCTCAAGCCTTATTAATTAATTGCTACTAAAACTAGTTTGCGCTGGTACTTAACAATTTGGCTTATCTATGTCGAGTGAGGCAAACTGAGGGCATTTTCTGACCAAAAATGCGGTGTATTTAAGGGTGAAACACTTTAGTTAATACAGAACCTATAGCTGCGTTGAGACTCGCTGAATTTAGTTGTAGAACGATCGCTAAGGAGCTAAGTATTTGTATCTTCAGCGCAATGCGCGCTTTAAAGGCCCGGTTTTTGAAAATAACAGCGACACTCTTGGAAACGTGTAGAAACAAGATTTAACAAAGTTCGTAGATAGGTTGTTTTGCTTAGTCATGGAATGTAGGTGTTTATAGTTATATATGTGATCAATGTTCAAGTCGAATGGCGATACATCGAATGTATAATAATACTTTTTACTCATTGAATTCCTGAGTTTTATATTGGAGGCGATGTAAAAATTCGTCTCTCAAAAAAATACTAAGGTTGAAAATGAAAACTCAAGTCTTGCTGTATTCTACTCTTATTGCTTTTACTTCAATGCCTACTTTTGCAGGAGAAACCAAGTTAGATGTGCGTTTTGGTTATAACACTACATCTGATATCCGAGATAGCCGCGTCAAATTTATGCACACTTTTAATACTGGGTTTTACTTTAGCGCTGAGGCTGCTCAGATACATAATGATGGTTATTTTGCTGGTAATGATTCAAATGATGAAGACAAAAACGGTCTAAAGGCTGCAGCCCAAGAGTTTGAGGCTACTTACAAATTTGAAATCAATGAACAGTGGTATTGGGCTCCAGGTCTGGTGACGGTTACTGCTCCAAACTGGACGGAATATCGCCCTTACTTTAAGTTAGGGGCAAGTTTTGAGAATGGTGTGTTTTTAACAGGTCGCTACCGTTACAACTGGTCGAACGATGCAAATGGCAAAGAATACTTAGATGGTAGCGGTACGACTCGTGGTGCTTCTAATCAGTTTGATATCTGGCTATCGAAAAGCTTTGGTGATATAGGCTTAATGTATAACCCTCGTTACCGTTATCAAGAGGGTGTCGACCAAGGTACAGGTCGTGACGATTATTGGGAGCACACTGTTATGGTTAACTACAAGATTGATGAAACTTGGACGCCATACATAGAACTCGTTTCTGTCGATGAAACGAATGTGGATTCTAGTGGTAATCGAGAGAATGACTATGCAGTACGTTTAGGGTTTGTGATGAACTTATAAGCTTGTTGATTCTAGTTATAATTCTTATGCGTAATATCGTGTCAAAATAAAAAAGCAGCTGGAAACGCTGCTCTTTTTGTAATTTGATGGCTGTAAAAAAATCGCAGGGATTAAAAGGAGAGTAATTCTTTACCTAGTTGGTCAATAATTTGTAGTGAGTGAATTTGAGACTCTCTACCATACAAAGATATGCCGTCTACTTGCTCTTCTAACGCGACGTTTAAGTGACAAATTTGATCAAGTGTCGAGCCTCTGTGACTGACCCCTAGTACCTTGAGCCCTTTACGTTTTGAGTTTTGTGCCATTTCTATAACTGCGTTGGTTTCACCCGATTTACTAATCAATAGCAGAGTACCTTGTTCGGCACGGATAAGTTGGTGAACGTCTGTTATTACTAAGTGAGGAATATTAGCCAGTGATAAGAATCGAGACAGGTAGTTCGTGCTCACAATGGACGCGCCACGAGAATACAAATACACCACAGGGGAAAGTATTAATGTTCTGGCAACCTCGATTATTTGGTGTTGGTTAATGTGACAGCCTGGTGTCGATACATTTTTGCGGAGCTCATTCGATAATTTGTATCGTAATTCAGTATAACTTGTATAGCCCATCTTTTTGCAAACGCGGTTTACCGATGTAGTTGTTGTTAATGCTTTATTTGCAATGGTCTTAGCGGAAATATCATGCAGTTCACTTGCATGCCCAATCAAGTATTCATAAATAGCTCGCTCTATACCTTGAAATGTATTCATTGTTCTCAGCTATTAATCAAAGACTATCAATATTAGGCGTGAAAATGGGGGGAATTACCATGACCTCAATCACGGATGTACCGTGATACGTCAGTTGTACGATGAAACAGTGTCAGCATAAATTTACGCTTCATATAATTAAGACTACTTGATAATAACAAAGAGCTAAACCATGAGTAATAAAACGTTGGTTGCTGTGACCGCTTGTCCCACCGGGATTGCGCATACCTTTATGGCAGCTGAAAAAATTCAACGTTGGGCTGAAAAGCAAGGTTATGAAGTTAAGGTCGAAACGCAAGGTAGTGATGGTGTTAAGAATAAACTAACTGCGTATGATATCGCAACTGCAGACGGAGTCGTATTAGCTGTCGACGTACCAATTATGGACATGGAGCGCTTTGATGACGCAAATCCCCTGATTGTCCGTACCCAAGAGCTGATTAAACGAGTCGACGATTTACTCCCGACGGTTTTTCTACGTGGTAAAGAAAAGCCAGACAACTCTGTTGAAGTTAATAATGAAAAGTGTTCGGTTTACCAAATCGTAATAGGTCACATCATGACAGGTATTAGTTATATGCTGCCTGTAGTTGTACTTGGTGGCTTATTGATGGCTGTGGCGAAAATTACTGGAGAGTTTGTTGATATCTCTGGGACGCCAATTGAAACGCTCGATAAGCTTGGTTTTATGACGATAAAGTTCATGTATCCGATCTTCGCGGGATACCTTGCTTATTCTATCGCGGGAAAACCTGCGCTCATTCCAGCTTTTATCGGCGGTTTGATGACCGACGAACCGTATAAGAGATTTTTTGATTTAGAAGGGTGGGCACCATCTGGATTCTTTGGAGCTATTGCGATCGGTTTTCTTGTGGGTTACTTGGTTCGCTACCTAAACGAAGCGATTCGAGTAAGAACTGATCTTACAACACTCAAAACGATGTTGTTTGTACCAGCTGTAACGGGGGTAGTGATGGTGCTAACCATGGAATACGTAGTTAACCCTTTTTTTGGTGCTCTAAACCTTGCGATGATCACTTTATTTACCGAGGCTGGCGATGCCGGGAGAGGTATCTACTCGATGGTAATTGCGGCGGGTACTGCTTTTGACTTAGGTGGTCCAATTAATAAAGCTGCCGGTTCGGTTGCGCTGGGCCTTAATGGAGTGGGCGAAGGCTTCGATCTTATCGCTCGTGAACTAGCTATTGTTATACCGCCAATAGGTGTGGGCTTGGCGGCTATGCTAGATGGTAAATTTCGCAAGCGTGTATTCTCTGCAGAAGAGCAAACCGTGGGGAAAACCTCTTTAATGCTTGGTATGATTGGTATTTCAGAAGGCGCTATTCCGTTTATTCTAAAGAACCCTAAGATGATCCCAATTATGATTCTTGGTTCAATCATTGGTACTCAACTTGCGGTTGTCCTAAACGTTTTCCAAAGTTTGCCATTACCTGCTGTATGGGGGTGGTTCCTTTCATCAGATCCAATTAGCTACACCTTATCTGTGTTTGTTGGGTCAGGACTTATCGCAGTTGCATTATTGCTATGTACTAATCCTCACCCTACTAATACCTCACTAGGTTAACTCTTTAACAAAAATTTAAGACAAGTCGAGACAAATTAATGGCTAAAATTCATGTAGTTCCACATACGCACTGGGATCGTGAGTGGTATTTTACCCAACAAGATAGTGATGTTTTAGCTACGTATAACTTCACAAAAGTTATCGATACGCTGGAAACTCAGTCAGGGTATAGTTGCTATCACTTAGATGGACAGTCATCTATTGTTGAGGACTACCTCAAAGTCCTACCGCATATGCGCGAACGTCTGGCAGCATTGGTTTCTGATAAGAAGCTGTTTATTGGTCCTTGGTACACCCAAACAGATACTTACAATGTTGCGGGTGAATCGATCATCCGAAATCTTAAATATGGTGTGCACATCGCCGAAGGCTTAGGTCATAGCATGAGGGTAGGCTACTTGCCGGACACTTTTGGTCACAATGCTCAAATGCCGACTCTATTTAAAGGCATGGGGATCGACAATATCATCTTTTGGCGAGGGATTGATTACGACCAACAGGTAGAGCGTTCTAACTTTAAATGGTGTTCTGCTGGTGGCGACGAGATTTACGCTTATAACCTTGTTTATGGCTATGGCGCCGCAAAAAACATGGTGGCAACAGAGGAACATTTGGACAAAAAAATCTTCCCAATGGTTGAGAAGATAAAGGCTCTTTCTGGCTTAGATGAAGTGCTTATTCCATCGGGAGGCGATCAAGTAAATATTGATCCAGAGCTTCCAAACACACTCCAGACCGCGACGCAGCGTTCCCCAGATCAAGACGTGTACGCCATATCATCGATGGAGGCGTTTGTGGATGTATTGCGAGACAACAGTGATAGCTTTGAAACTTATTACGGTGAGTTAAAAGCTCCACGCTATGCGCGAATTCATAAAACAATCGGTTCAGTGCGATATGACATCAAAAAACTCAACTTTGATGTGGAGCAGTTCTTAATAAAGAAGCTTGAAGTGGTTACTGCGATAGCAAAAGCGCAAGGCATTATTGTGTATACCGAACTTATCGATATTGCTTGGAAGAAGCTCCTTGAGTGTCAAGCACACGACAGTATTGGTGGTTGTAACAGTGATGCCACCAATGTCGATATTATGCACCGGCTAAAACAAGCTCAAGAAATTTGCCATGGATTGTATAACTTGGTGATTAAAGAAATCGCGAGCAGCTGTCATGACGGCGAGTTGATACTTTTTAACGGACAGCTTCAAGCATATACAGGTCTAGTAAAAGCCGTTGTTTTTAGCTCAGATGTAAACATAGCAATTTCAGATGCTAATGGACATTGTTCTATCGAAGTGATCAAGCGTGAGATGTTAGATGGCGGAAAAGTCATTGAAGTTACTAAAGACGGAGAGAAAGAGGTCGCGATTTCGCCGTACTATCGATTCGAGTTGAACATTTTAGTGAATGATTTACCTGCAATGGGTTATCAGATATATGAGGTTCAGCCAAGCGATGTGAACAATGTTCAAATGGAAGTACGTAGACAAACTGCGATTGAAAACGAATCACTTATGTTGAAGTGCGATGGCGGTCAGCTTCAATTAATCGATAAAGAAACTGGTCGTAATATTCCTCAGCTTCTTACGTTCGAAGAACAAGCGGATGATGGCGATTCATATGACTTCTCGCCGTTACAAGGTGACACCCCATTATTTAACGAATCCATCGAGCTTGTTGAAACACAGGTCGGCGAAACAGAGCAGGTGATGACGGTGCGTGCGACACTCGATATTCCTGTCGATCTTAGCGCACGTATAGCAACTCAGAACGATCATCAGGCGGTATTTGAGGTAAATCTAACGCTTAGCAAGGGTCGTGAGCAACTAGTAGTGAACATCAAAACGATCAACCAAGCGAAAGACCACCGAGTTCGTGTATTGGTTAACTCTGACGTGCAATCCAACACCTCTATCAGTACTCAACCATTTGCATTGATGGAGCGACCAATAAAGCCGTCAATTGAAGGGTGGGAACATAAATTCCGTGAATGTCCAATTGACATCGAAATCACGGAAGGTGCAGTGGCGTTAGCTGAGCAAAATAAAGCATTAGTGATTAACGGTAGTGGGCTTAAAGAATTCCAAATTATCAAAGGAGAGGGCTCAGATAAAATAGCATTAACTCTATTTAAGTCGACAGGAGTGCTGGGTAAAGATGATTTAGGTTGGCGACCGGGACGAGCTTCCGGCATTAACGACACTGTGGTTCATACTTCGGATGCACAGCTGCAAAAGTCTATGCAATTTAGCTTTGCTTTGGCCTTAACGGAAGATGCTAAACACGACTCGATTCGTATGCTAGAGAGAGAATATCTTGACGCGCCTTTTAGTTACCAAAAGCAAGCACTAAATAGTTTTGAAAACCGATTAGAGCGTTTCCAAGTCCGATTCGATTTTCGCGAGCGTTTGGCGTCATTCAGCCTATTTTCACTAGAGCAACCGCTTGAGCTATCGAGCATTGGGCACTCGTTCTATAAGACAGACGCAGTGGTCGTTCGATTATTTAACCCAACGCTTTCAGCTATCGAACTGGATCTAACGGCGTTCAAACAGTTTGAACAAGTCGAGCTGGTTGATTACCGAGAACAGCTGAAAGCGTACCCAGAGTCTTCTATTAGTACTAAGAAAAATTGTCTCGCAGTGGTTAAGCCAAATAACAGCATTGATTTACGTATAACGTTTGCCGTTGTTCAATAAGGACCGAGACATGATTGAACAAACAATCTTCAATAAAGTTGCTGACATTTATGGCGAAGCGGATGCTGATTCGATTACGCAAGAAATCTTAGTGTTGATTGAAAAATGGAAACCAAGTGCGCCAAAGTATTCAAAGTGGGTTGATGAAACCACGTCATACCTGATTACTTATGGTGACAGCTTCTCTCGGGGCGGTGAAAAAACCTTAAGTATCATGAAGTCGTTTGCTGATAAGTACTTAAAAGACTCCATCAGCAATATTCATATTTTGCCAATGTTCCCATATACATCTGATGACGGATTCAGCGTGGTTGATTACCGAAAAATCGATGAAAGGTTAGGTGATTGGGAGCACCTTAACGCTTTGTCCGAAAACTTTGATTTGATGTACGACTGCGTTATCAATCATATATCGAAAAGCAGTGATTGGTTTCAAGCGTATTTAGCTGGTGATGAGCAATATCAAGATTACTTTGTTGAGTCTGACCCAAGCCTAGACTACTCGTGTGTTACGCGCCCCCGCGCATTACCGCTCTTGACATCGTTTAGTAAGGCTTCGGGTGAGACTACCCATGTATGGACAACTTTCTCGGATGATCAAATTGATATCAATTTCCGAAACCCTAATGTGTTGTTAGAAATTATCGATGTTCTGCTGATGTATGCCGCCAACGGTGGCCGCTCAATTCGTTTGGATGCGATTGGCTTTATTTGGAAAGAACTTAATAGCTCTTGTATCCATCTTCCTGAAGCACATCAAACTATCCAACTGTGGAGAATCATTTTTGACGAAGTGATCCCTGGGACACTGCTAATAACCGAAACGAACGTACCGCACAAAGAAAATATTTCGTATTTTGGTCAGGGAAATGAAGCACACATGGTGTATCAGTTCCCGCTGCCACCTTTAACTCTGCATGCCTTTATGAGTCAAAACAGTTCAATACTAACTGAATGGGCGAAAGGCTTAACCGACGAAGCCATGACGTCGTTAAAGCAAGGTAGAAAGACGACTTACTTTAACTTCCTTGCTAGTCACGATGGAGTGGGGGTTCGTCCAACTGAAGGTATTCTGAGTAACGAAGACCGCCTTTTGATGTGTGAGCAGGTCGAACGAAAAGGCGGACGTGTAAATTACAAGAACAATGGTAACGGCACGCAATCGCCTTACGAATTAAATATCAATTACTTAAGTGCTTTAACTGATGCAGAAGACAGCGAAGATTTTAAAGCGAAGAAGTTCTTAGCCGCACAATCTATTTTACTTTCGTTTATCGGTGTACCAGCGATTTATTATCATAGCTTATTGGGCAGTGAAAACGATATTCAAGGCTTGTTGGAGTCGGGCTGTAATCGCAGAATTAACCGAAAGAAGTTCGACTTAGATGAATTGGAAGCCGAGCTTGCTGAAGCTGGATCTCTGCGGCAGCTAGTATATGGTCAGATGACTGAATTGGTCAAATTGCGTAAGACTCAAACAGCATTTTCGCCACTTTCTAGCCAAAAGATCTTAGAACTTAGCGATAAGGTATTTGCACTACAGCGAGGAGATGGTGCGGAGTCGATTAGATTTGTAGTGAACTTAAGTGAATCTTTACAAAAGGTGAGCCTAGAGGAAGGGGGATATGATCTGATTAGTTGTGAGGCTCTAGAGAGTGTCTTTATATTAAAACCGTATCAATTTGTTTGGCTGAAACAACAAACTTGTTCTGCTCAAGTGCAAAGTCATATCACTAAAGTGCAATAAGGAATCACACATGAAATTATCTAACTTAACGTCTGAAAGCTTAATCACGTTAGATGCAGTGTTCGACGACCGATTTGCAGCAATTTGTGCACTGACAGATAAAATTGACCAAGCAGGAAAATTAACCTATAAGCAGCAGTTCCTAGATGCCGTATTGCTACGTGAGGAAGAGGGGCCGACAGCTTTAGGTGAATATCTAGCGGTACCGCATGGTAAATCACCAGCGGTTATTGAGCCTGTGTTTGCCTGTGCTTTTTTGAAAGACGAACTGATGTGGCAAGGCATCGACGGTGATGAGCCTGTCAATATGATCTTCTTGATAGCGATCCCGCCTGCGGAAGCAGGCTCCACGCATATGGAAGTATTGACGACACTAACCTCGTCACTTGTTGATGATGATTTCCGAGATGAGCTATTAGCAGCCAACTCGACTCAACAAATTATGAAATTGTTTGGTGCGGAGGACGATAGCTCTCAAGATGAAAATACTCAGCAAGTCGAGACCGATGAAGGTAGCCATTCGGAAAGCGAAGCGACTTCAGATGCGAAACAGAAGCAAGAAGAGTCACAAATGGCAAAAGACATTAGCCAAATTGCTTATCCAATAGTTCTTGGAGTCGGCCTACTGATTTCAGCGTTTTTGTTCTTACTACTTTAGAGAGGGTATCTTTTATCAAAATAGTGATTGCACCTGATTCATTTAAAGAGTCACTGACAGCCAAGCAGGTTTGTGATTGCATTGAACTAGGCTTCGCTCAGGTTTTTCCTAACGCCGAATACGTACATTTTCCTCTCGCCGATGGGGGCGAGGGGACAGTTGACGTGCTGATGCAAGGGTTAACCGGTGAAATGCGAATCTCGTCCGTTACTGGTCCTTTAGAGACTAGTGTCGATTCGAAGGTTAGTGCACAGTGGGCGCTGGTCGACAACGGGAACACCGCTCTGATTGAAGTGGCGGCTGCATCTGGCTTGGATTTGCTCGATGTTTGCGAACGTGATCCTGCGGTAACGACCACTTATGGCACCGGTGAGATTATCCGAGAAGCACTAGATATGGGGGTAAGTAAAATTATGTTGGGCCTAGGCGGCAGTGCAACCAACGATGGCGGAGCAGGTATTGTACAAGCTCTGGGCGGACGATTTTTGGACCGAGACGGTAACGAACTATTAAAAGGCGGAGCTGCGCTTGCTTCCCTTGAACATATCGAATTGTCTGATATTCACCCTCGTTGCAAACAAGTCGAGTTCATTGTTGCATGCGATGTTGACAATCCACTGGTTGGAGCGAATGGAGCAAGCGCAGTTTTTGGCCCGCAGAAAGGTGCATCTAAAGGCTTGGTTGAAAAACTAGATGGTTGTTTAAGTCATTTTGCTAAGGTGGTGAGTTCAATTACCTTTGTCGAACGCAGTGAAAGCTCAGGAGTGGGCGCAGCAGGGGGAACACCTTTAGGGTTATCGTTGATATTTGATGTTCAAATAAAGCCGGGTATTGAGATGATTTTAGATGCGTTAGACGCAGATAAGGTTATTGAGCAAGCGGATTTGGTGATCACTGGTGAAGGCCAAATGGACAATCAAACTCTGCAAGGTAAAACGCCATTTGGCATTGCAAAACGTGCCAAAGCCAGTTCGATACCAGTTATTGGTATTGCAGGCTCTTTAGGGGCTGAAGTTGAAGAGTTGTACAACACGATTGATAGCACGTTTGCCACTGTTCGCTCTCCACAAAGCCTTGAAAAAGTGCTGAACGAAGCCAATAGCAACGTGATTCGTACCGCTAGAAATATCGCCGCGACGCTAAAGTTGGGTGCCACCTTTAATACCAAGTAGCTGACTGCTTCGGTGATCACCGCGTTTGGTTACTTGTCAGTAATGCAAAGAAATATTATGTCGTTATTCAAATTAAATAATGTTATCCAACACTACCCGTGGGGTAGCAAGCAGTCTATTTCCGAACTGTTTGGCATTAAAAACCCTAATGGGCAACCTCAAGCCGAAATTTGGATGGGGGCGCATCCTAGAGGTTGCTCAAGAGTGGCTGAAACAGGACAGTTGCTTTCGGACGTATTGAGCCAAAACAGCAAAGGAATGTTTGGTGAGTACACACAATCAAGGTTTGGTGAGCTGCCGTATCTGTTTAAAGTGCTAGCAGCAGAAATACCACTATCGATACAGGTTCACCCTAGCAAGAAAAAGGCTCAACTTGGCTTCGCGCGAGAAAACCAATTAGGTATTAGCCTTGATGCGTCTAATCGTAACTACAAGGACCCAAACCATAAGCCAGAGCTTATTTATGCTTTGACTTTTTACAAAGCAATGAATGGTTTCCGTCCAACATCACAGATCGTGGCGCTGTTTAGAGAAGCTGAAATTAGCGTGCTCTACACTGAAATTCTAGCGTTGGAAAACACCCCTAGCAGCGAAGGTTTGAAAGCGTTTTTTATTGCAGTGATGACACTAAATGGTGAACGTAAACAGTTGGCCCTTGGGCAGTTGTATTCTGCTTATGAGCGTCGACCGAAGACCGCTTTGGGGCGAGAAGCATTACAGTACAGCAAAGGCTTTAAACAGCACTATGCTGATGATATTGGTTTGTTTTCACCACTGATGTTAAATACAGTCGAGCTCGCTCCGGGAGAAGCTATGTTTTTGCATGCCGAAACGCCGCATGCTTATATTGAGGGAACCGGATTAGAAATTATGGCAAATTCGGATAACGTTTTACGCGGTGGGCTGACTCACAAATTTATTGATGTTCCTGAATTGATTGATAATACTCGTTTTGAAACTACGGAAATTGAAAGTATTAAACTCAAACCCATAGTGAAAGAAGATAAGCTGAGTTTCCCGATCCCAGTGGACGACTTCGGCTTTGATATCTTGTTTGTGGATGAAGTGAGCAACCAGCAATACTTACGTAGTGCTGAAATCTTGTTTTGTGTTGATGGAGAGGTCTCTATCTCTACCACTGAGAGTCAATTAGTGCTGCGAACTGGTGAGTCGGTATTCATCAGCAATGATGCTGGTAAGTATCTATATAAGGGCAAAGGTGTGCTTGCAAGAGCTTATAATTAACAGTGTTGTTTAGAGGCTAGATACTCCATTTCCTAATTGATATCCTTCAGTATTATTTTTTATGGCTGACCATTTGAGTTTTTTCCAATAGCAGATGTTATCTAGTTACCAGCTACATCGTTTTGATATATCGATTGTCACCTCGGCGATGCATTACTGTGTACAGTGTCAGATCTTAGATGGGGGGGATTAAGTTATTGTTTTGCCTGAGCTGTGAACATGAGCCTACGAGTCTGAGACGTGATCTTATTATGTATTGTCCTTCCTGAAAAGAGACACATCGCCATTCTAATTCATATTAGTGTTGACTTGCCTCTATATTGACACTGTTCTATTGCGTTTCTAAGTTGTAACCCATTACCCGGAAGATAAGTTCATTTAGCCCCTGTAATAGCAACCCTATTTACTCGCTCCGTACTGAAGTGAGCTTTATGATAAAGCCAAGTTGCACTGGGGTAGATGTGTCGGCGTTGACGTATTCTCAGGTTTTGTATAAGAAAAATGAGAGCCCTGGATAGGGGCGAAAAACACTACGACAAGTAATTAGAGCGTTGTTTACGCTATGGCTATCGTACGCATAATGAGATTTACTACACCTATGATAGCCAAGAGTTCGTCAATTGATTTTAGCTCGAAAAATACCACAACAATTTCGTAACAATAAAACAAGTTCATCTACTCAAGTTCATCTACTCAAGTAGGTGCAATAACATCTTTATTATCCAATAACAATGAGGATTAGGTTAAGTGACGTAAGCTTAAATTAAGAAATTGACTCAAATTGATTCGTTTTTCAAGTTCAGCTTGCTCTTCATCAAACTGCTTTTGCAGGGCTAGGACCTTTGCTTGCAAAGCTGGCTGCTTGGCAATTTTTAGTTCACCCAACGCGTCACACAGTTGATGGCTTGTTGCGATGAGAGGGGGTAAAGCTAGTAGCAGTGGCGCTGTACATACTTGATTATCGTTTATATCTAAACTTTGGCGTGTTTCTATAGTTTGTTTTATTGACATTAATTGCCATATGATTTCTCTAGCCTTCATTAAGTTTTGTGTTAGTGTGATTTTGTAGGCTCGGCTTTGGGATGTTTCTTTTTGGAGTGAGGTTAATTGCTCAGCTAAGCATTGAGATAGGCACTCTATGTGCTCGATATAGTTGTGTTCTTCAGGTTTTACGGCCAAGAGTTAGCTCCTAATTGAGTGTGTCTTTTGGTGTCCACAGTTTGGTGTTCTTGACTTCTACGGCAACTAGCATAGGAGCCCAATAGAGTGAGTTTCTTCAGATTAAATTAAGGGCGGCAAGTAGTACACAGTGACTGTGCGATACGCTTATCATTGATTTTGCACTGCTTATTCAGCAAATGAAACCAAACTTTCGTTCGGCGACGTGACTTACTCATACTTTCGCTCCGATGGGTGTATTTAGGTATTCAAGATGCTACAGTCAACGTGATAATATCTAATAGAATTACTAATGGTTCTAATTCTTGGGTCAACACAACAACCAAATCTACAACTATGGGACAATGTGATACGCTACGAACTCTAGCCTAAAGCGGTGAGCCGTTTCGGAGTATCCACTCCCTAAAATGACAACAATCCAAAATAAGCACTGCACCATAAAACGCACGCCGCAAACTGACAAACAACTACTTATTGTAGGGTTCTTTCGTATAAAGAAATAAATGCAATAGTAAGCAATGTGAGATGCTGCGTTGTATCTTGGCCGTATCATCACCTGAAAATGATAAAATAAGTGTATCTGTGGATACTCTAGGGATACGTCATACCGGTCGTCGAAGAGGTTACCAACGGTATAATTCATAGTAATAACTGCATCCGAATACAATAAGGGTTGCGTGAGTTTTATTAATTTAGATCAATTGGATAGATTGGTTATTTATTGTGAATAATAGGCAGGTATAAAATGGCAGACCCAAGAGCATTTATTAGTTTCGATTTTGACCATAATGTTACACAGAAAAATTTATTCGTAGGCCAATCGAAAAACTCAAAAACACCATTCTCAATTGAAGACTGGTCTTCAAAGTCTTCATTACCCCAATCTCAATGGGAAGCCCTAATAAAAGGAAAAATTGGCAAGTGTAATATGCTTATCGTGCTTAGCGGTAAAACTATGGCAAGTGCTACAGGGGTTTCAAAAGAAATTACTATGGCCAAGGATCAAAGTGTTCCTATTTTTGGGGTATATGTCGATGGTGCAAATACGACAAGTAACCTCCCCAGTGGTTTGGCTCGTAATCGAACCATTGCATGGAATTGGGATGATATAGCGGCGGCGGTCGATCAAATGATGGGTGAAGGTAAAAACAAGTAGAGGGTCGTATGAAAAAAGCACTGATCATTGGAATAAATGACTACCCATCATCTCCGCTAGGAGGCTGTGTAAATGACGCCAATACTTTGGCAACAGTATTAGAGTCGAACGGTGACGGCTCACCAAACTTTGGGGTTCGAAAGGTTATGTGCCCTAGCACTGACATCACTAGGCCGGTATTACGTGAAGCAATTGAAAAGCTATTTACTGGAGATTGCGATATGGTTTTGCTCTATTTTTCAGGGCATGGCTATATAAAAAGTACAGGGGGCTACTTAGTTACAACCGATGCTAAAAAATATGACGAAGGCGTTTCAATGGACGAGATATTGGCCTTGGCAAACCAATCGCAAGCAAGAAACAAAGTCATTATCTTCGATTGTTGCCACTCTGGTGCAATGGGTTCGCCTAGCTTATCAGGTAATGGTACCGCTCAGTTAGCTGAAGGTATGTCGGTTTTAACTGCCAGTAGAGATAGTGAATATGCTTTAGAAGTAAATGGCGCCGGTGTATTTACGTCTCTTCTAATTGATGCATTGAAAGGTGGTGCAGCAGATATTCGAGGAAATATAACACCAGGCTCGTTATATGCGTATGTTGATGAAGCTCTTGGTGCATGGGATCAGCGCCCAATTTTCAAGACAAATGTTACTAGCTTTTCCCCATTGCGAGTCATACCCCCTAAAGTACCATTTGAAACCTTGCGTAAAATTATACAGTACTTCCCTAGGGCAGATTCTGAACATAAATTGGACCCATCGTATGAAGATACTGAATCAAGTGCGGATCCTGTTAATGTTAAAATATTTAAAGATTTGCAAAAGTATCAAAGCGTAGGATTAGTTGTGCCTGTCAATGCAGAGTTCATGTACTTTGCAGCAATTAACTCAACCTCTTGTCGATTGAGCGCCTTAGGTTATCAATACTGGCGTTTAGTTAATGAGAAGCGGCTTTAAAAAGTACCTAACAGTGGATATATCTAACCAAATCGTCAGCTGTGAATGCTGAATAATCGTTCATTCTATTTTAAAATTTGACGCCACTAATTTTATGGCTGTATGCTTTTGATTTCATCACTCAGGAAAGGCTTAAGCTAAAAGTAGCACACGTCTAAACCAGAGAGCACTCGAGGTTTGTGTATATTTATAGTTTTGATAGCTCGTTTGCAAACTTTAGCATTTGATGACAACAGGGCTGACATAACTGTTTCATAATTAAATGGCTTTAACAAAATTGGAGAATGATTGAATGCTGAGCTTATGTCTTTAACTTCTTCAGTTATTTCACCGCATATGAACACCAGCGTAGTTTCGATTTTCTCGTTGGCATGGAATTCGGATAAGAAATGTTGATTTAAAAATATTTTTGATTGTTTGCAGTCAGCATCTATAATTAGTGTTTGATGTTTAACTTTGTGGTTGCTATCTATGTTGAAATGAATGTAATCCAACCTTTCTCTAAAACCAACTCCAGATGTTTTGTATATTAAAGGTTGCTCCAATATTTTAACGAGCATTGGTCTGACCATATAAAAAAGAGTGCTATTAGATGAAACGAACAAGCATAGTTGAGAAGTTGATGTTTTTAATTTGAACACTGTTTTTCTGCCTTAAATTGGTTGCGCGCTAACCACGTAGTTAAACATAAATACCAAAGTTTCAGGTCTCTTTTGTATCGGGCGTGTATCTGTCATTCATTGGTTGGTTATAATGAGCTTTTATCTGTAGGTTAAGCTAGTCCCTATTGGACCTGAGAGTCGGGAGGCGACGAACGCGGCTTTGTTTAGTTTGCTAATGTTTTATGCAATCCGTTGAAACAGCGATTTGGTGGTGAGGGCGGGAAATCCATTAACTCTATTATTAATTTTTAAAATATCTTCTAGGTTGCTTTTTTAATTAGTTATTTTTAAATAGGGTCTGCGATATTATCTTAGCTCCATTTGTATTCCGAATGTGCGGTGAAACCCTAGGTAAGGTTAGTCGTAATTTTTTCTCTATCGATATATATGAAATTTTCGTATTTTATTCCTGACCATAACAATTTCTTTTTAAAAGTCTATAGTAGTTTGTTGATGGTCACGATAAGTTAAACTTAAGTATCTAACTTATCGTTAAGCTTTCCGATTGAGACTGTTAATGATGGCTTTTAAATCCATCTCCAGTCAATATTATCAGCCCAACGCTAATAGGCCGTCATAACAGAATATTTGTCTATTTGATACGCGGAGGATACATTTTCTTTGGTATTTTGGGATACATTATTGTTTCGCTTTTGTTTGTTTTTGGCTAGTACTCGGTACTGGCTTTTTTTTATCTGCGTATATGGTGATTGGATACAGATCGTAAGGCTTTAGCACTCGACACGTTTATAGGGAAAAATGTAATTTAACTAAAAAGCTGAATTCATGCCCCAAAGGCACATGCTATTCAACATAGTTCAAACAAGAAGCTGTTAATTCAACATTCTGCACGGTTATTTAGTATATACAGCTAGTTCAAGAGTAAAATCTTCAGACCGAAGTCGCTAGGGTAAGCGAGAACTTAAACGCACGCAGCAAGAGAAGGGTATGTTAAAGGAAGCCGCAGTGTTCTTTAAAAGCGAGTCTAAGAACGGCACCCGTTGTTGATATTTCGTAGCTATCATTAGGCTGTTGTGTCGAACTTTGTAGGGACACTCAAGGGGATATTTTTAAGCGGCCAACAAATCAATGGAGAAGTTGTAGGTAAAGGCTAATATGACACACAAAAAATTCTGGATTGATAGCGATGATTGTAATATCCAAAATGATTAGGTAAAGCGCAAATTGTCTGAAGCCAAGGCCTGTGATGAATGCGTTAGACAGGTATAAAAGTAAATAGTGCCTAGTTACAGTTTATAAAAGGGCTACTATTGTGGTTAACCGTATATTATTTTAGCTAATATGCTTAATCGTGAATTGGCTGTACGAGGCACTGTCAGCGATGTCATTTATATCCTAACACTCGAAAGCTACCTGTTCCTTGCTGTAATGATGGAACACTATACTCGCAATATTGTTGAGTAGTCTATGAGGGATGTATGATAGAGAACGTGGTACTTGATGCCTTAACTGCTGCGTATTTGCGGAGAAAGCCGAACAATTATGAATCTACATAGTTATTAGCCCTTCCTGCATTCCAACTATAACTTTAAATAGCTAATGCCTTAATTGGAGCAAGGTATGAGTTGTAGGGATAACGCAGTAGTAGAAAGCTAGATTTAACAACTTTAAAACGAATCAGTGCACAAAAACTATAAACGAAACGATGGATGAGGATAGACAAGCTATGCTTTACCATATCTATATGTTAAAAATGACCGAATGTAGTCGGCAGACTTTAAGCAGTAGTATTTTTAAAACCTAGAAAGCGTGTAGGACTCTCAGCCCATACCAAAAGTAATACTTAAAGTAATATTTTGACGGTGTTTTAGTTTTTATTTATATACAATACAGATGGTTACAAATTAAACACTGAGGTCTCCGTCCCATCTTCATGTTTAAAGACGTCCAAGGGCGTCTTTTTTCTTTTCTAATATCCAATGCAAACAATGAGATAACGATCCAACATCGTTCATTGGCATTGATTGATATCGCTGTAAAACAAGTTTGTAACACTACCATTTGGAAGCATTGTTCTTTAATTGTGAGCACCGCTTTTTGAATCGACGCCTCTACTGTTTCATTATGTGGGTGCGACTTTGTAATGCTGCTTTCCTCCCTCCTTCTTTTGAATGATTCAATCCATCAAACCTGATTAATAGGTTTATTAAATCCTCTTTATGATTGGCTTCAGTTACACGCAAAGCGTATTACTCATACGGATTATTTGGCGTCGTATAACTTTGAATTGGCGCTAAGCAACACAACTGAGTTCTACATATTTTAATTGTTATCATATTTAGGATATTCCATGACACACGATAAACACGCAGACTTAAGCCCTTATGAACAGTTTAATGTTGAGCTTCCTCAGCAGTTCCCTGAACAAGGTATGGCGGCCCGTGCTGCGGCAGCTTTAGTTAAAAGTGAATGTTGGACCGATGCAAACCCAATGCTTAATTTGTCATCATTCGTTACTACATTTGTAGAGCCTGAAGCCGCTGAGATTTTTAAGGACGGTTCATTCCGTAACTTTGCAGATCCAGATATGTATCCTCACACTAAAGCAACTGAAGAAAAGTGTGTTAATTGGTTACATGATTTATGGAATGGACCTAAAGATGTTGAACCTTATGGAGCGGCAACAATTGGTTCATCAGAAGCATGCATGTTGGCTGGATTAGCACACAAGTGGAACTGGCGCCAAGCTCGAGAAAAAGCGGGGAAAGATGCCTCAAGACCAAATATGGTAACTGGCGGTAACGTTCAGATTGTTTGGAAAAAGTTTCTTAAGTACTTCGATGTAGAGCCTCGTATTGTTCCTTTAAAGCCTGGTCAATACCGACTAACTGCAGAGCAACTTGACGAGTACGTTGATGAAAACACTATCTGTGTAGTGGGTATTGCTGGTCAAACTTTCACCGGTGAAGATGATGATTTTCAAGCTATTCACGATTGGTTAGATGCCTACGAAGAAAAAACAGGTATTTCTATCCCAATGCACATTGATGCGGCGTCTGGTGGCTTTGTTAATCCTTTCTTATATCCAGAATATGAATGGGATTTCCGTTTGCCACGAGTGCAATCTATTAATGCCTCTGGCCATAAATTTGGTTTAGTGCCTCCAGGACTAGGATGGGTAATCTTTCGTGAGCGCGCCGTTTTCAATGAAGATTTAGTTTTCTACGTAAATTACCTTGGTGGCGAGGCCGCAACAGCAACGCTTAACTTTAGTAAGAGCTCTGCTACGGTTATGGCTCAATACTACAACTTCATTCGTTTAGGCAAAGATGGCTACACCCGCATCATGAAGCAAACTGTTGAAAATGCAGAGTATTTGCGTGACCGTTTGTTAGCCACCGGTAAATTTAAAGTAATGAACGAAACCCAGCGTATACCAGTAGTTGCGCTAACACTCGATGAATCAGTGACTAACTACAACGAGTTTGATATCTCAAACAAAGTCCGTGAGCGTGGCTGGATATTATCGGCTTACTCTATGCCTGCTAATGCTCAGGAAGTGAACAGTTTACGTATCGTTGTTCGTCCTCACTTAAACCGCGATGCCGCGGAAATATTAGCCAAAGATATTGAAATGGCCTGCGAGTATTTAGAAGAGCATGGTGGTAATGCTACACCTCCAAAACTTCATGACTTACATAAAGTGTCGCCAGGCAAGTGCTAAGTATCGGCACATTATGAAGTAGTGGAATAGAAGAAGTAGTGCTTACTTCTTCTATTTTGTCTTAAATGAAGGTGGTTTTTAATTATGAATGTTCGAACGAAACTGACGGGCGTATTGGCTGCGCCTCCAAAATACATTGTAAGCCTTATACTGGGCTTATGTTTTTTATTAACTCTGTTTGTTGGTAACGCTTATGCCTCAACAATTGAATCAGAGGCTTCCAGCGGTATCGCCTGGGCTTTAAGTTATTTAGCGAGTAACCCTTTTGCTTATCTGTTTTTAACCTTAGCGATTGGATACCCCATTGGCCGAATTACCGTTGGAGGAATCAATTTAGGTGCTACAGCGGGCACTTTGGTCACAGGTATATTAATTGCTCTGGCCTCTAGTGCACTTTATGGGATTACCTATGATATCCCAGGCTTAGTAGAAGATATTTTTCTGATGCTGTTTATGTATGCCTTAGGTATGCGAGTTGGTCCTCAGTTCTTTTCTGGCTTGGCAAGAGGTGGTGTTGACTTCTTAGTTATTGGTTTAATTGTTGTTTTCTCCAACTTCTTAATCGTTTTCTTTGGCGTGAAAGTGCTAGATCTAGGACCTGGCTATGCGGCGGGTATTATTTCGGGAAGTTATACAGTGACCGCTGTAATGGGGGTGGCTCAATCAGCAGTAACTAGCGGAGCTTTCCAATTACCTGAAGGTGTAACAGCTGATACGGTAGGTGCCAATATGGCTGCAGGCTATGCCATTAGCTACGTATTATCTTCAATATTCATTATTTTGTTGATTAAATACTTACCTAAGATGTTTGGCAAAGATGCTGTGCTTGAAGCCCAAAAAGCAGAACAAGAATTTAGTGGCGGTGAAGATGGTGGTGCTCTACCTGGTACAGCAGGTACATCTATTTTAGGGTTCACCGATAAGCAGATCCGCTCGTATAAAGTTGAACACGCAGAGTTGGTTGGCAAATCCGTTAGCCAATTGTTCAAAATGAATCCTCATGCAGCAATTCTAAAAGTAGTGCGCGGTGACGAAGTGATTGATGCCGAAAAAGATCCTTCTTTACAGTTAGGCGATATTGTTGGAGTGTTGGGCGATTACAATCTATTACTCAATGGCAAAGAAAAAGTTGGTAAAGAAGTCTCGGAACCTCGCGCCAGAATGGTAGATATTGAAGTTGCGGATATTCATGTAGGTAAAACAGAGTTTGCAGGAAAAACGCTAACAGAAGTGGGCCGAAAGATTGGTTTTGGTTTACATCTAAAGTCGTTGTTTAGAGCTGGTGTGGCAATACCACATCTTCCTAAAACCATTGTAGAAAAAGGCGATGTATTACGCCTTGCTGGTCCTGCATGGTGTGTAGAACAAGCAGCTAAATCGCTTAAAGCTACACCAATAGTTGAAAGTGCTTATACCGAAGTATCATTTATGTCATTAGCCTTATTTATTGGTTTTGTGATTGGCCATGCTAGTGTTGAAATTGGCGGAATACCATTTGCATTAGGTACTTCTGCTGGCTGTATGTTGATGGGGATTTTAGTGTCTTGGTTGCGTACGCGTAATCCAGATTTTGGTGGCCCAACTAGTGAAGGGGCAAGAGCCTTCCTAAATGACATTGGTTTAAGCTTATTTGTGGCGGTTCTAGCTGCTGGAGTTGGACCTAAAATTATGTCTTCATTCCAAGGTACTATCGTGCTTTGGATAGCAGTACTAGGTGTGTTAGGCGCTTTAGTGCCACCATTCTTAGCTTGGCTCTACGGTTACTACATTAGAAAGATGAACCCGGTCATATTAGCTGGAGCTTGTGCTGGAGGACGAAATAGTACGCCTGCGCTAAATGGTATTCAGGACATTTCGCAAAGTGGTATTGCTGCCGTAGCTTACCCAGTACCTTATGCGCTTACCTCTGCAATAGTCTTGATCTTAGGTTACATGGCCATGGTGTTCTCATAACCCTTAACGATTAAGCATGCACTTATCATTTGTAAAGCCTTAATAGCAGCTTGCTATTAAGGCTTTTTACTCATAAGACTACAGGTACCTTTAATGACACAACCTACAGGTATACGTATTGCAATTAACGTGATGCGAGCCCGCCTAACGATTGTGGGCTTTATCATCGCTATTGTATCTTTTCAAATTTCGACCTTATTCAATATTGATGGTGGCATTGCGCTGCCTGGCGTGAATCATGGTATTCATATCAGAGCTGATATGGCGTTATTTGTAGCACTTGCTTTATCGGTTATTTCGTTGATTTGTTTTATTGGTTCATCAACGATGGACGAGTTAGGAGCTTGCGACCATTGGTTATTCGTAGTGGGTGATTTACTGATGTATCTAGCTTTAGCGAGCGCGATTACCGGCTTTTTTATGCCTTTAACTGAACAATTTTCGCTTATCGCAATGCAAGCACCCATGCAGAAAAGCCATCTATCAATGTTTCGCTTAGCCATTGTTACGCTAGGCTCTATCGCGTGGTTTGCTGCTGTGTATCTTGGTCCAATAGTCTCGTTGCTACGCTCACCATTTACAAAAAAAACTAATATAAGTTTGAGATTTGGGTATCTTGCTTTATTGGTTGGCTTGTTTTGGTTTAACCACCAAGTATTGTTATTTGAAGCTAGTTATTTACCTAAGCCTCTACCTAGCCAAGTTAACTATTGGTATGAATTACTACAGCCACTAACTTGGTGACCTTAAGTCTTTTTCACAGAATCCATCACTTCATCACTTTATAACTCTTATGCCGTAGGGTTAAGGTCTTGTGAGCGCGTAAATGCGCTAGAAGCCAACTTCGTTAGAGCGGTAACTTGTGTTGGCTAAAATGAGGATATGCAGTGGTGGTATATATTGAATAGGTAGGATTTGATCCATCAATGCTGATTAACGTTGCTCGAACACTTCTAATAATATGCCTGTATCTAAATAGGGCTGGGTATTCCAGTTCAGTTTAAGGCAGTGTCACAGCCTTCCCATTTTAACTAGTAGAGAAGTCGCATCATGAAAGGCATTATTTCTGTTCAATCACATGTTGTTTATGGCCATGCTGGAAACAGCTCGGCGGTGTTTCCACTGCAACGTATGGGTTTTGAAGTTTGGCCCGTTCATACAGTGCAGTTTTCTAATCATACGCAATATGCTCAAGGGTGGACTGGCCAATGCTTTCCGGCAGATGCCATCTCTGATTTAGTGAAGGGAATTGATGCAATAGGGCAGTTACAACAATGCCAAGCTATTGTATCTGGTTATTTAGGCGATGCCGCTCAGGCAACCTCATTAATTGCCGCCGTAGACATGGTTAAACAGGTTAATCCAAAGGCGATATACGTTTGCGACCCTGTCATGGGTGACCCTGATAAAGGCTGTATTTTAGCAGAAGGTATTAGCGAGTATTTGGTTGAACATGTAATGCCAAAAGCAGGTGTGATAGTGCCTAATCAATTTGAATTAAGCCGCTTTGTAGGGATGGAAATAACTAACTTAAATGAAGCTATCAAGGCATGCCAGAAGGCTTTAACAAAAGGACCCAAAGTGGTGTTGGTTAAACACCTACATAGTTTATCAAAGCAGCAGTTTTGCATGATGATGGCTGATTCAAGTGGCTGCTATTTGGTTAAACGCCCTAATTTAGAGTTTGAAAAAGCCCCTGTGGGCGTGGGTGATCTTATCTCGGCGCTGTTCACCGGAGGCTTATTGAAAGGTTGGCCACCCATTATGGCTTTAGAGCATGCTAACAACGCGAGTTTTGGTGTGTTAGAGGCTACTCGGCAATGTGGTGAGTGGGAGCTGCAAACTGTTTACGCACAAGATCAGCTAAGTGAGCCTCACCACAGCTTTGCTGCGTCAAAAGTAGCTTGAGGTAGAGACGATGTTTAATACAAAAACCTTAGTGCAGATTGTTTTGGCTATTTTGGCGTTAAGTGCATGTAGTTCGCATCATGAGCTAGATAAGCGTGTAACCGAAAGGAACTATCAACAAGTAGCGTTAATAGCCGAGCAATCATTGAGTGAACCCTTGCGCTTTTGGGGCAATGAGGCACCAAATTTCCTATATGACAAAGACGCAAATACAACAGTATTACGTACCTCATCCAATTCGCTAAATATTCTTGCCTTATCTGGCGGAGGAGCAAACGGTGCCTATGGTGCTGGCATTATTAATGGGATGTATGAAAGCGGCAACTTACCTGATTTTTCCGTGGTCACTGGGGTAAGTGCTGGTGCTCTTATTGCGCCATTTGCATTTGTAGGTGGCGACGACATTGTCACTATGAAAAACATCATGTTAGGTATTAGCGATAAGCGCATTTTGGCAAAGCGCAATTATTTAAATGCGGTATTTAAAGATGGGGTTAGTAGTGGGCAAGGTTTAAACGAGTTTATTGCTGCAACGTTTGATGAGCAAATGATCGCGAAAATTGCTGCTACACATAACAGTGGTAAGCGCTTGTTTATAGGTACAACTCATTTTGATTCTGGTAGACAAGTTGTTTGGAACTTAGGTCAAATTGCTGCAAGTGATCATCCCAATAAGGATCAGCTGATTCATCAAGTGCTAAGTGCTAGCTCATCTATACCCGGCATTTTTCCTCCGCAGTTTATTGAAGTAAACGCTAGTGGCGAAAGTTTAGAAGAGATGCATGTAGATGGCGGCCTTAGTGCACAAATGTTTGCCGACCCAGCAGGATTTGACTATAAGAAAGTGGCTGAATCTTTAGGTATTAGCAGCTCACCAAATATATATGTGGTGCGTAATGGTCGACTAGAGCTACCTTATCAACATTTGAAGGACAGAGGTGTAGAGTTGCTTGGGCGCAGCGTTCAAAGCTTAACCCTTAATCAAAATCGTGGTGATTTGTATCGAATTTTATATTTTAGTGAAAAGCATAACTTTGACACCAAATTCACCTACGTTACTGCAAACTTTACTGAGAAGAAAAAGAGTAAAAAAATGTTTGATGAAGACTATATGTTGGCGCTTTATCATTACGGTTTTACGAAAGCAATTAACCAGCAACAGTGGCACAAAGAGTTACCCTAATCGTGCTCGCATGGTTAATATGAGGCGAAGACAAGTTCATCTTGCTTCGCCCTTGCCACCAGATAGCTTGTTCTCGTTATCTAGCTCTTCGTTCGTTAATGTACGCAACAACCAGTGACTCTACATCTTTCTTTATTTCCATTATCGCTTTAGCGCGCGGTGCCCAAAGCGCAATAGGAAACTGAAAATCATCTCTCACTTCGTTCAAGTTAAGCTTTTGTAGTTGTAACAAATCGCCCAGGTCTTCAATTGTGACCCTTGGCAATAATGACCATCCCACACCTTGCTGAACTAAGCTAAGTAATAGTGAGAAGTCTTCAATAACTTCGTAATTAGATGACAATAGAATTTTTTGAGAGATCTCATCATCTAAATAAGCTTTTAGTATCAGCTGTTTACTGGTCTTTAAAGTACCAAATATTTGGTCGTTTGGTAATTCTGCCAGAGGGCTATTTTTAGCTGTGTATAGACCAAAAGTAAGGTAACAAAGGAAAGTAATATCGAAACTCGTGATAGGGGTGCGTTGATCTACATTTACAAAGCCCAGTTGTATTGAATCATCTTCGATCCCTGCTTTAACCTCTTCTTTGGTTTTAATTAGAAAGTTAACTTTCATTGCCGGGTATTTTTCTAATAAAAGCTGACGAATACTCACTAATACATCACTGGGAATTAGACTTGTATAGGCAATATTTAGGCACTCTAATTGCCCGTAAGATAGGCTAAGTGCCATTTTGTTAAAGGATTTAGCTTGCTCTATTGTTACCTTGGCGTAGCTATATAAAAGTTGCCCTTCACTGGTAGGTTTAGCGCTTCTGCCGATTCGCTCAAACAGCTCAACGGCCAGTTGGTCTTCTAGATTGGTTATCACTTGGCCAATGGTGGTTCTGTGTTTGTTTAGTTTAACCGCTGCCTCACTAAATGAGCCCTTTTCATAAACCGCTACAAATGCTGCAAGTTGTTCCAGACTAAAATGCATGTGGATTTGATCCTTCAAGTCCGATTATCACTGAGCAAAGCATAGCACTATTCTAGGTAGCAATATAAACACCTACCGTTTTAAAAGAGCTATCCCATGAAAACTAAACAGAGCCTTGCCCGTGGCACCTTAATGGCAAACGTTGGCGCAGTGGCAACGGCGATCCGTATCGCTGAACAACCAGATGCTCGGTACATTGAACAGAAGTATGCGCAAATACTTAATCAAGGTGCAGAACCTTTGTTGCCTGTATCAGCTAGCTTGCAGGGATTTTCACTTGAGCAAATTCGTCACGCCCACAAAAACTTTAGCCCTAAGCAATTTGTTATGGGGGGCAACGACGCACTTATTTATAACTCGTATTTAAATCGTTTTTTGCCGTCCTCGTTAGTGAATCCAGCGGAATCTAATCATCGACTTGCTCGGTCAATTAACCCATTAATAGGCGAAGTAATAGGTAAAAACCAAACTTGTAGTTTAAACGACTATGTTTCTTTACCGGAAAGCCGAGTGCAAGGCTTAATTATTGTTCAGGCTGGTAAGGTGGTATTCGAGCTCTATCCAGGAATGAAAGCCGAGCAAAACCATGTATGGATGGGGCTATCGAGTTTAGCAATTAGTATGGTGTTTGCTCAGTTTATTGATGAAGGGAAGATTGATATAGATAGATCTATAAGCGTATACCTTCCGGAGTTTCGCAATACCGAGTGGGACAGGGTGAGCATTCGTCAAGCGATCAATGGTACTAGTGGTTTAAACATTACTCCTACTCAACAGACAATGTTTGACCCCAATTCCTATATGTCTCGTTTCTTAGCGGCTCAATTTGGCCGGCCAAATGCATACACCGGTTACCAAGAAAACTGGCTCGACATTGTAAAACAAATTAAAAGAGAAAGAGGGGAGGCAGCTGCCACTGAACAAGGGGTTGGCCCAATAACACGAGCCGTTTTAGCTTATATAGCCGAAGAAATTGAACAGCTGCCTTGGACACAAATTTTTGAAAACAGAATTTGGGGAAATATTAAAGCAGAAGCGCCGATGGTGGTGACCTTAGCGCCAGATGGCACCGCTCTAAGTCACGACTTTATATTGTCTTCGATAGAAGATGCAGCTCGCGTAGCAATGTTACTTTGTCCTAGTTGGCCAATTATTACCGATACTCCAGTATTGCCTGCCAAGCTTATGCATGACATGAGAAAACGAACTGGCTTAGCGCGAAACAGCGCGTCGCATGCATTTAATTTTGACAAGGTTTATGACGATGGGGCACGTTGCTTACAAGGCTATTTTGGGCAAGGCATGTATATCGATACTAAGCGCGACTATGTTGCGGTGTATTTTTCGTCACAAGCTTTTGAACCTTTGAGCTGCCCTTCAAAGATGATGGAGTATTTACGTGCGGCTGCAAACCAGTTTTATTAGTTTTGAGGATGTGATCCTTCATTCGCGATTAACTCTTTTCGTTTTTACATTTTAATCTCAGCGTATATCGATTAACGCCGAGGCAAAACCATGTTCCAAGAATACTTACCTAAAGAAATTGCAGCTGGGGAGATTTATTTTCCGCCGCTACTTATTGCGTTTGGTGCTGCTTATGTAGCGGCAAATTTGACCATGGTGCTAATTGGCCGTTTAGGCGCGATGAAATATTTATATGCGCCTGTGTTAGTTGAATTGTCACTGTTGGTGATATACGCGGTTGCGCTAAGCCGTTACGTTTTTCCTGCATAAAACATTAGGGAATTTAAATGAAAACCAAAATACTAACTGTATTGCTAGTGGCTGTTGCCGCTACGTTAGCAGGATTAAAGTACCAGCATTATCTTGCCAATCCTTGGACTCGTGATGCGTTGGTGAGAGCCAATATCGTAGAGATTACTCCTCGTGTTACTGGGCCGGTTGTTGCAATTTATGTAGCAGATAATCAGCGAGTAAAAAGCGGTGAGTTGTTGTTTGAAATTGATGATAGCGTCTATCAAACGGCTAGCCAGCAAGCAAATGCAAATTTAGCCCAAGCAAAAGCAGTTTTAGCCAGGGCTAATAACGAACAACAGAGAATGAGCGCCCTAGAAAAACGCACTCCAGGTTCGGTACCAGTAATCACATTAAACAATTTGCAAAATGATGTTCTATCCGCTCAAGCAAATGTTAAAGCTGCGTCTGCTGCGCTAAAGGGGGCTGAGCTTAATTTAAGTTTTACAAAAGTGTATGCCAGCAAAGATGGTTACATTACCAACTTCAATTTAGCTGAGGGTGCTCATGTAGTCGCTAATCAACCAGTTGTTGCATTAATTGACGAATCTAGCTTTTGGATCGAAGGCTTCTTTAAAGAAACGGATATAGAAGCTATGCAGCAAGGTAACATGGCTAAAATCACTTTGATGAGTTACCCCGATATGCCACTAAAAGGCAAAGTAAGCAGTATTGGTTATGGCATAGCGCAAGCAGACGGCAGCACGAGTACTCATATGCTGCCAAGTGTTAACCCTAACTTTGAATGGATACGCTTGGCACAGCGGCTCCCGGTTAAAATTACCGTGACTGAGCTCCCAGCTAATGTTCAGTTAAGAGTAGGGACTACAGCTTCAGTTATGATTAACAAGCAGGTATCCGCTAATGAGCGTAGCTAGCATAAAAGCGATTAAAGTTGCCATTAGCCTAAGTTTAACCATTGTACTAGCGCTAAGCTTTGGCTGGGAGAAACCCTATTGGGCAGCTATTGCGGTGGTAGTAATGGCAACCACCGAAAGCTTTAGCCATGCATTACATAAAGCAAGACAGCGAGTGATTGGCACGGCCAGTGGTGTAGTGCTGGGGTTTGCACTATTGGCTTTATTCGGCCAGCAGCGGGAGCTGTTTTTGCTAAGCGAGCTTTTATTGGGGGGCACTGCCGCTTACATGTCTGCCCGCTCTAAATACGCTTATGTTTATAAGATGGCGTTTATAGTGGCAGTGATCGTCTCGTTAGCGAGCGGTTTAAGCCAATCGCTAAGTTTCAGCCTTGCGGTGCTTAGGGTGCAAGAAACGATATTAGGGGTAGTTGTTTATTCACTAGTTTTTAGCTTGTTGTGGCCAGAGGTAAAAGATCCTAAAACACTGCCGAAGCAAGTTCTTCTTAGCCAAGCAGAGGGGCGTTTACGTGCACTTAAGTTTGTTGTTGTTACCCTAGTCAGTTGGATGTTATGGATAGTTCTGCCTATGCCTGGTGGATTTATGTTTCCACTCATTGCTGCAACTATGGGCCTTAGCATTATCGAATTTCCTTACCACTACCTCAACAAGATATTAGGATTAGTCTATGTTTGGGCTTGTGTTGTGCTTACTCAGTATGTGTTTGTTTTACCACTTTTAGACAATGCATGGCAGCTTGGGACATTTTACTTTGTGAATACATTTGCCGTTTGGCGTTTGTTTCCAAAGGATAATCAAGTACCAATGCGGATCCTTGGTGGCCAGTTTCTAGTATTACTAACGATGAACGCTCAGCACTTAAGGCCGGTATTTGATATAAATGCCTCATTGCAGATGCTGTTATTCCTGAGCCTAATCTTAATTATCGTTCGTTTTGTTATTCACTTTGTAGATACATTTTTTAGCACAAACATGTTGGCTGAGGCCAAGTGAGCCGAAAACAATTGTTAATTGGCATGCACTTTTCTGCTCTTGGTAAACGGACTGTATTGCAATAACCTTCTATTCATTACCACTATTCCGCAAAGGGCCCTTAGCTAGCATTAATCTTATTAGGTTACGTTTTGGTGGTGCTGTCTTTGCAGCCTTCATCGAAGCTCTTTTGATTATCTAATCCGAACAAGGATGTTGGGTGATCTTGTCTTTATCTAGTTACTTATCCGGCGTTATCTCTTTTGTTAAAACCTACAAGTTTTTCAGTTAGCCAGGTATTGGATAAGGCTAATAATTAAACTGAGGATTCGATCCATCATCACTGATTAACGCCTTAATCTTGCCTCTTTTATTCTACGCCCATCAGCAGAGCGGGGAGTCGTTGCCAGCTCTATTAATTCGTTGACCTAACGTAATAGTTAGATAGGGACGTTTGCTTATACGTTTCGTTGATAAACCTTTTGAGTTTTTCAATTTGGAACTGTAATGACAACACTTTACAACACAACACCACGCTCTTGGATTAAAGCAGCATTACTATCTAGTTTCATGTTTTCTGCAACCGCATTTGCGGAACACGAAGACACCTCTAACTTAGAGAATGCAAATGAATTTAGCGAGTTGCGCGATTTAAATATTCCTGAGCATCTTCCTGGCCTGGCCTTAAGTGATCTAGGACAAACTGAGCACTTTGTTGAGCACGTAACTAAAAGCTTTACAGGAAAACATGGTACCGAAACAACAGAGTACTTTTTGGTCCATAGTACCGACCTTAAAGGCCGCATGAATCTGAACATTCGTTACAAAGAAGAAAGCCTAAAACACAGAAAGGGCTTATTAAAAGAAATCGAGAAGCTGGCGATGACAGAATACAAGTTGCGCCAATACGCGAGTACCTACGACAAAAGCTCTTTGCAGGTTGACCAGAATAACGACGGTAGTGCGACGGTGAGTTTCAACTATTCAAAGTTTGCTTTGCCCCAAGACTTAGCATTCTTCCGATTTATGCAAGTGAAAATGACGGTAAGAAACGGTTTAGTGAAAGAAATGGTTATTACCAATAATCAACCGTTCAAACACGATCTAGGAAGAGTAAATAAGTATCGCCAGGTACTTAAACTTGAAGTGCTAGATACTGGTGAGTACGTTATTAAACACAAAGAGGTAAACGCAACAGGTATATGTAAAGGCCATGCCTGCGAATTAGACATGGAAATCAAACCTGTCGCGTTTTACGACAATGCTGCGGGAGCCATTATTAAGGATCAGCAGTTGCTTTCAGAGATGTCTGATCCCCGTGTTCGCGAAGAAAACGTAAAATTAGAAAATGTTCTTCCATTTTTTGGCGATACGTTACGTAGAAAGGGCATCGACTTGCCAAAACCCTATGGGTTTTCTATGGCTTACCGTGGCCAAGAGACTAACTTCGATTTTACCAGCTTTAGTGTTTTTGGTTTAAGCCCAGCACTTTTAGAAACTTTCTTTGACCCAGAAAAAACTCATGCGGTAGTAAATACCGAGAGCTTTACCCTTCGTGGAGACGCCTACATCTTGCCATTTTGGAATGTATTTGGCTTGGTAGGAAAGCTAAACGTAGATGCCGATGTGCAAGCCCATTTTAAAGGGATCGACCAATGTATTGGTCTGGTGGTTGGAGACAAGTGTTTAGGTGAACACATTTACGTTCCATCGGGTGATTTTAACGTTCCAATTCACCTTCAATATGACTTACTTGGTGCAGGCACCACCTTGTCTATCGGTTATAAGAACTTGTTTGCCTCGCTAACTGGCACTGTAACCAAAACCAAAATGAATGGTGCAGATGATTGGGGTGGCAGTATTTTTACCGCGCAACCGATGCTTGGTTACCAGTTTCAGCAACAACGAGCTCAAGTGTTTATTGGTGCTGAATATCAAGGATACGATGACTACATGACAGGTACTGTACGTTTCCAAGGTATTGAAATGGACTATAACGTAGGTATTCGCAGTCAACGTTGGGCTGGCCTCATTGGCTTTAATAAAGAGCTAGACAAAAACTTCAATGTCACTGGCATTATTAATGTGGGTAAAGACCGCACAGCTGCCACCTTAAATGTTGGTTACCGTTTCTAAGTATTGTTGAGCAAGGATGCTCGTTTAAGTTCTCTATCTTCACGTTTAAATTTAGGTTCCTTATGCACTCTATTAATCAATGTGTAGCCAATCTAGTTTCTAACTTTTGGCAAATTAGGTCGTTGGTGGTACTAGGATTATTTTGTATGTTAGCGGGGTGCTCAAGTGCACCACCGCCAATAGCTGAAGACTTAACCAGTAACTGGCAGCCCGAGACTGTGCCTGCTCAAGTCTATTTAATACCAAATGGGAAAGAGGCGTTAGCTCATCGCATAGCGGCAGTTCGAAACGCTAAGTCTTACGTATTGCTGGAGTATTTTACTTGGGACCACGATCTCAGCGGTGCCTACTTATACCGAGAGCTGAGAATGGCTGCCGACAGAGGTGTAAAAGTAAAGTTAGTTCTTGATGACCTACTTGAATTTAATGATATGTGGTTAAGAACATTGGCCGCTCACCAAAACATTGAAATACGCATTTTTAATCCTTTTGAAGCGCGTCAGCTGGGCTGGTTTAGCCGCATGTTTGATTTTCAGATCCATAAAAACAAACGTAATCATCGCTTACATGAAAAGCTACTGCTAGTGGATGGTGATTTAATGATTACTGGTGGGCGCAATATCGGTGATAGTTATTTTGAATACAGTAAAAAAGCAAACTTTTTCGATTTGGACTTGTTGGTAAAAGGAGCTGTGTTAGCGGCCTTTGAGAAAAACTTTAATCAGTTGTTTCAGAGTGGGAGTGCGGTTGATGTTCAGACCTTAGTGGGAAAACCAAGGGCAGAAGAGCGCGACTATTTTTTAGCGGGTTTTACCAAGCTTGCCAACAAATACCCATTGCAGCTAGCTGCGATTGCGGGCAGTGTGTTGACTATCGCTGAACCAGAATACACTTCTGTTGAAGCGACCGCTTTGTTTGATTCACTTAATAAACTTGAAGACAAACAACCTTATCATCGAGAGCGTTTGTCTAAAACTATTCAGCAGAAGCATAAGCAGATTGGCCAGCTAGTTATATCTACACCGTATTTATTACCTAAAGCCGTTGGAGAAAGTGATATACAAAGATTCAAGCAATCTGGTGCAGAGGTAACGGCTATTACTGCTGGTAAAACGGGTAGTGATTCAGCATTTGTAGGAGCGTATTATTCACCCTATCGAAAACAGTTATTACAACAAGACGTTAAACTCTATGAGTTTGCTCCAGATAAAGAGAAAGGACACGCTAAGCATTATTACCACGTAAAAGCGTTGGTTGTGAATAAGCAGTGCAGTTATGTTGGGTCCTCTAATTTTGATCCGCGCTCCGATCATCTTAATCTCGAGTTTGGTTTGTACCTATGCGGAGAAGGCTTTGCTGAACAGTTAGAAGACTATTTGTTCCAAGATCGCGATACCCATTTGTGGCAACTTGGATTGACCGAGAAAGGAGAGACTATTTGGCAGCAAGGAAAACAACAGCGTATTAAGGCGTCAGGGAGCAAAATAAGCGATGCGATATATCGCTCGCTGGGTTTAGTTTACGATCTCTAAGTTAACGGGCTTGTTGTTGCAGTTCTTCAAGCCAATGTTGATGATAGCTATTAATTTGCTTGGGAAGAAAAAACTTAGTGAGCCAGCTTATTCCATTACGTTGGGTTGTCTCAGTAATAATTGAACAGCCGTCTGCTTGGCAGTCTAACTTCCAAGCGTGATACATATCTATACTGCCAGATTTGCCTTTCCAAGCGATTTTTTTGTTAGGCACAAATTCGACCACTGTGCATTCGAATTGAAGCTTTTTAGTTTTCCAAAGAAAGACCGTGCCTTTTTCTAACTCTAAGCCGTTACCGTTTAACAGCTGCACAGAGGTCGCTTTATTCTTCCAGGTTGGCCAACACGGCGCCTTAATCAAACATGCCCAAACTCGCTCTGCAGGGACTTTGCTGGGCACAGCATTTTTAACATGAATTTGCGCGTTTCGAGGATGATAGTAATCTGGCCAGTTAATCTTTGTTTCCTTGAACATTCGCTTCACCATAATGAGTAAACAAGCAATATCGACATAAAAGAGCTTACATTTATATATTGTAGCGCAGGGTGTAACTCGCTTTTGTTTGGTTCGCATATATTGCGTTTTAACTATGTTAACGAGTGAAGTAACTTTCTCCAACTAAGCATAAAAAGTGCACCTATCCAATAAGTTATATCGATACTACTTTGACGGATTTAGTCCTACAAACAAGATTTAGCACTACGCCAAAGTAAGCTTAAAGTAGCGTAATTCCTTCCAAAGCTGAATTTGTCAGTTTTAGAGTTAAGCAAACAACTAAGTAATTAAACAAAGGTTATTAATGAAAACTACATGGGTGGCGATGGCGCTGTCGGCTTTGTCTATTAGCATTAGCATTTATTCAACCGATAGCACTGCCTCATATTTTGACGAAGTTGATGGACAGTTTGATTTGGGCCATCACCTTGCAGAGAATGCCTATGGCTTTTTGCCTATTCCTATTCTAATAACTGAACCTGCTGTTGGCGCTGGTGGTGGTGCTATGGGACTATTTCTTCATGAAACTGAAGAAGAAAAAATAGCCCGTAAGAAGCTAGCAATGTCATCACTAGATGGTGGTGCGCAGTTGATACCCTCGGCAATTACTTTAGTGGGCGCAGCAGGCACCGAGAATGGTACTTGGTTTGCTTTTGCCGGACATCGACATTCATGGATGAAGGATTCAATCCGCTATACCGGCGGAATGGGCTTAGGGAAAGCTAATCTGAATATTTATAAAGATCTGTCTTTAGGCGATTTTACTAAAAGCATGCAAATCGGCACTAAAACCGAGGGCGCTTTAGCCCTGCAAAAGCTTCAGTTTCGTATCGCTGATACTCCTCTGATGTTGGGTGCTAAGCAAATTGTAGGTGTAAGCAAGGTAACATTTGATACTGGTAACTCTAACGCGGATAAGCTGCTAAATGGCTTGTTAGGCAAGGTGTGGGGGGATGAGTCGATCACTTCTGGTCTAGGTTTTATTGCCGAATACGACACCAGAGACAATATTTTTTACCCAACTAGGGGGTATAAACTAAACGCGGATTACATGATTTACGATAAAAAATTTGGCAGCGATTGGGACTACCAAAATTTGAATGTGGACGGAGAAGTGTATCTTCCATTAGGTAGCAAATGGAACCTAGCTTTTGCTGGCAATTATCAGCTCTTTAGCTCTGATGAATTGTTTTTATCACCCACAGCTCGACCTTATGTAGGCTTGCGAGGGGTATCCGCCTATCGTTATCAAGGTGACGAGATTCATACTCTACAATCACAACTTACTTACTCGATAGATCACCGTTGGACGATCTCGGCTTTTTATGGTGCTGGACAAGCTCTACAGGAAAGTGATTTAGCTACAGATGAAAGTGTACAGTCTGTGGGCGCAGGCTTTCGTTATCAAATCGCCCGAAGATATGGTCTTCGCCTAGGGATGGATTTTGCCTACAGCGGCGAGGAAAGCGCTGTGTATTTCCAAGTAGGGAGTGGTTTTTAAACCTTAGGTGGATACTAACCAAATTCCCACGCCAATCATGAGCGTTCCGGAGATGCGGTTTAACAAGCGTACATTGCCGCTTTTGTTTAAGAATAACCGTAAGGTTTTTCCACCGGTTGCATAAAGAGTCATACAAACAAACTCAGAAATTAGAATTATGCCCACCAATACACTCAGTTGCAGGGGAAGGGCTTTGTCCGTTTGGATGAAAGGCGGTAACAGTGAAATCATAAAGGCCCAACCTTTAGGGTTTGCTATTGCTGTTACCAGCCCCTGAGTGGCTAATTGCCAAGGGCTAACTTGCGCTTGCTGTTCAATTTTTTCGGGTATGGCCATCTTTCCGCGAGAGCGCCACATTTGGATCCCTAAGTAACCTAGATAGCTGCCGCCAAGCCATTTTAACAAGGTAAACACATCCGGGTAACGCAGCATAATTGCAGCAACACCAAGTACTGCAAGCACCGCAACTATGCCTACTCCTACCATTTCACCTAGCATCATCCAAAAGGTACGGCGCAGCCCAATGGTCATGCCTAAAGTCATCGCTAGCGTCATACACATGCCAGGTGAAATAGAAACGAAGAAGAAGGTAGGGATAAAGATGAGTAGGGTAGACAGATCCATGGAGTAACCAACAGCATTTTTCAAAGGCTACAGTGTACTCTTTTTATTTTTAGATAAAAGTTGCCAGAACTATTCGTTGTCTTTGGTTAGTTGTATGGCTACAAAATTTGGCGGCGCTGATAAATGCATGTTAAACGCGGTTTGCTTTGGTCTAGAGACCATAAAAATAGTTCTAACTCTGCTTTTTCTCTCCAGTGGAAGACTAGATAGAATTAACAAAAGAACAAATAGGAGCCAAGATTAAGGAGAGAAAACTACGCTATTTGCGCGCATGACTACTCACTAAGTGCGGCGCTTGTTTATTTCGTGTTTGTAGTGGAATAAAGGTTTTTATTCTTATCGTGAGGTTCGGTTGATCTTATTGGTGATATTATCATTTGCTGCGGGCTGTTTTTTGAACTGTGTCACTAAGCTGACTTGAATAAGCGCTTGACTGTAAATCGAACTGATTTAGGTCAAAAGTTCTTCAGATCTAGCGTTCTACAGTATAAGGACAACAAATGGATTTAATGTTCTTACAAGGAGTAGGTAATGAAAAACCGTTGGCTTATCGCAGCATCTGCCGTTGGGCTACATGCCTCTATCGGTTCGGTATACGCATTCAGCGTATTTAAGAAACCCCTAGGTCAGCTGCTGGAGTCAGCGACCAACAATGAAATTGCTTGGACATTCAGTTTTGCGATTTTCTTCCTCGGATTATCTGCAGCGATTATGGGGCATTTCGTTGAGAAGAATGGTCCGCGCAAAGCGGGTATGCTCGCAGCTGCGTTTTTCGGTGGTGGCTTGTTAATTGCGGGTTTTGGCGCCTATATTCAAAACCTTTATCTAATTTGGCTCGGCTATGGTGTGTTAGGCGGTATAGGTTTAGGGATTGGATATATTACTCCCGTATCTACCCTCGTTAAGTGGTTCCCAGATCGTCGTGGCCTTGCCACTGGCTTAGCGATTATGGGCTTTGGCTTTGGCGCTATGGTAGCAGGCCCGGTGTTTAACTTTATTATTGAAACCTTTACGGTTGAGGGCAATGGTATTGCTTACACTTGGTGGATCACCGGAGTTGTATATCTAGTTATCATGTTTGCTTCTGCGTCTTATTTAGAGCGGCCACCACAAGGTTGGATGCCAGATGCAATGAAGGCTGCGGTTGAGTCAGGTGAAAAGAAAGTTGTAGAGGATTTAACCCAACTAACGGCCAACGAAGCGGTTAAAACTGGTCCCTTTTATGGCTTGTGGGTGATGATGTTTATTAACATTTCCTGTGGCATTGCGGTTATTTACGCAGCCTCACCCTTGGCTCAAGAGAGCATTGGATTAAGCCCGGCGGAGGCCGCTGGTGTGGTTGGCTTAATGTCGCTGTTTAACGGACTAGGTCGAATTGCTTGGGCTTCACTATCCGATGTACTTGGTCGCCCAAATACCTATATGATTTTCTTCTTAATTCAAATAGTTGCTTTCTGTTTGCTGCCAAACATTACTAGCATCATTTTGTTCCAGGTTGTTCTATATACCATTCTAACTTGTTACGGTGGCGGCTTTGCAACCCTGCCAGCCTTTATTGGAGATCTATTCGGTACTAAGGAGCTGAGTGCGATTCACGGCTATGTGCTTACCGCCTGGGCACTGGCTGGTTTGGCTGGCCCACAGATCGCAGCTTACGTTAAAACAACAACTGGCAGTTACGAGATGACGCTCTACATTTTTGCTGGTGTATTTGTTATTGCCTTAATCGCGTCTTTGCTGATGAAGTCTTACATGACCCGCGCGCGTGCTGAAATGGATGTGGCAGCGCAAACGGCTCACGCATAAGCAAATGTTGTGGTAACTATAAAAAAGGGGCTGTGAGCCCCTTTTTTAGTCACTAAAGAGTGTGGTCGCCATTAGACAAAAGAGCGTATTCTGATTGGGTGATCTTGAATCTATAACTTCATGGCTGTGTTTGGTAAGCGGCATGAATTCGTATCTTTAGTGGGTATTCCCGATAGCTTGTTTCTTATCAAACTGAACACATTTACAAGGTTTCAAAGAGCCGAAAATTGCCAGTTAGCACTATTTTGTTAAATGAATCCTAGATAGTAATTTTGTTTCTGAAGCTTTAGAATTGGCCAGTTAGCAGAGTTCTGCATTATTTTTAACCAAGGAATCTTGAATGATCATTGCAAAAGACGACGTTGCCGTTTTTGAATACACTGTAACCGCTAATGGCGAACAACTTGATACTTCCGAAGGCAAAGAGCCTTTGGCAATTATTGTTGGCCATGGTCAGTTAGTACCTGGCTTAGAGCAAGCGCTAGTTGGCAAGCAGGTTGGCGACAAGTTTGATGCAGATATTGCTGCCGAAGATGCTTATGGCGAGCGTAACGATAACCTTGTTCAAGCTGTGCCAAAGAGTATGTTTGGTGATGTTGAAGTGGAAGTAGGCATGCAGTTTCGTGCTACTACCGACGAAGGTGAGCAATCAGTAATTATTATCGGCATGGAAGAAGACGAAGTCATTGTTGATGGCAACCACCCATTAGCCGGAATCGATTTGGCTTTCTCTATTGAAGTGACCGAAGTTCGTAAAGCGACAGAAGAAGAGTTAGCTCACGGCCATGTTCACGCTGCTGGTGGCTGTGGTCACCACCACTAAGCCTGCTAGAGTTGGTCTTCTATTGGTAGAAGACCAACTATCCAAGCTTGAAACTTTCGCCATCCGCTGGCTTTAGGCTCACTATCGTAGCGTATTTCATCTTGCTCCCTAAATGTTTCTACCCACTCTAATTGTTGCTTGTCATCTAGCTCTAGCAAATAGCTTTTAAATGGCAGTTCGTCATGCACTGCGTTAAACACAAGGTATGCCAAATTGGGGCAGGTGAGTAACAAGCCCATTTCTGTATTTAGATTGATAGAGCGTGGATCCCAATTAAAAGAGCCAATAAAGAGTTTTTCTTCATCAATTACAAAGACTTTGCTATGTAAACTTGCCCTAGATGCACCTTTGCCAAAAAAGGCTAAGCGTTGTTTTTGCTTTGCATCTGGTTTTACTTCATAAAGAAATACATTCCCTTCTACCAGGCGTTTGCGATACTTTTTGTAACCAGAGTGAACGGCTGCGACATCGGTTGCTGCAAGCGAATTGGTAATCACACTTACGTCTATGCCTTTGTGGGCAAGTTCTATTAAGCCTGAGGTACCTTCTTCGCCGGGCACAAAATACGGAGAGCTAAGTAAAATACTTTGCTCTGACTGTTCAAGTACACTGGCTAAATTTGTAGATACGTCACTAGCAAAGTCGCCATCTTTATTGGGATGATCAACTAGTAGCCTGCCGTCACACCAATATAGATAATCGCGAAAGGTTTTATCTTCGATTAATTTTGCGTAACGCAAATGAGCAACTACAAAGGACTTAACACTGTTTTTAAAAATCTGTTGTTCTAAACGGCGATATTGAGCTTGTATATCTATTTGCTTGGTATTTAAGGATTCAATGGGGTAGCTTCGAATGTTATTCCAATAGAGATCAAAGGCTTGATTTACTTCATCGACTATCGGCCCTAAGGCAATGGCATCGATATCAGAGAACTCTAGATCATCTTTAGCGCTAAAGTATTCATCGCCAATATTGCGTCCGCCTACTACGGTAATTAGGCCATCGATAGTTAGCGATTTATTGTGCATGCGGTTATTTAAACGCTCAAAGTCACCCACCATGTTGGTTGCTCTAAAGGTGCGGTCATAAAATGGGTTGAAGACCCTTACTTCGATATTGTCATGCAAGGCCATGGCTTTGAGAACATCGTCATAATTGGAGGTATTAATGTCGTCAATTAGCAGGCGAACCCGTACTCCTCGGTCAGCAGCCCCAATTAAGTTGCCGAGGAAGATGGCTCCCGTCATGTCTTCTTTAATCATGTAGTACTGCGCATCAATGCTTAGTTGCGCTTCTTCAATTAACGCAATTCTAGCTGCAAAGGCACTTATGCCATCAGACAGAACCGCAATGCCATTTTTACCTGGTTGATATTGGGTAATTTGATTTACTTTGAATTGATTTTCGGACTCGACACCGGGCTTAATGGTGTAGCTTGGCTGCTTATATTGATGAATTAGCTCGTCAGAAGGGTGCTGGGCGCAGGCAAAAAGCAGTTGGCTTAGAAAAAATATTAAAAGTAGGTGAGCGCTAGGTCGCTGCAATTCCATATGCTTCTTCAATAAGTAACTCGCTAAATATTAAAAGAAATTTTAGGTTATTTGTGGTCATTTAGCTAGCGAGTTTACAGAGCTAGAGCCTGTAATTGTTAACTTGCTGTTAATCCGTTTCCTAGCAACTAAAATAACGTATATAATGTCGCGCTTGATTTTACGAGACCAATTTTTATGCAAACTGCGCCAACTCTATTTAAACCTGAAACTTGCGTGAATCGTCAGCGTGCTGCTGCGCCATTCTTACCTATGTCACGTAAGGAAATGAAAACCTTAGGTTGGGATAGCTGTGACATTATTTTGGTAACTGGTGACGCTTACGTTGATCATCCCAGCTTTGGCATGGCAGTTATTGGCCGTATGTTAGAGGCCAAAGGCTTCAGGGTTGGGATTATTGCTCAGCCAGAGTGGACCAGCAAAGAAGCCTTTATGAAACTAGGCAAGCCCAATTTATTTTTTGGGGTAACTGCTGGCAACATGGATTCGATGATCAACCGTTACACGGCAGACAGAAAGCTACGACATGACGATGCTTATACACCAAATAATGAAGGGGGTAAACGGCCCGATCGCGCCGTAATTGTATACTCACAACGCTGTAAAGAAGCCTACAAAGATGTGCCTGTGGTACTTGGCGGAATAGAAGCAAGCTTACGCCGTATTGCCCACTATGATTATTGGTCTGATAAAGTGCGTCGTTCGGTACTGTTTGATGCAAAAGCAGAGCTGCTTATCTACGGAAATGCTGAGCGTCCTTTGGTAGAAGTTGCACACCGCCTTAGCCAAGGTGAGGCAATTAGCGAACTAAATGATGTTCGTGGAACGGCGATTATTCGTAAAGAAGCGTTGCCCGGCTGGAGTGGCTTAGATTCAAGCCATCTAGATAAGCCTGGAAAGATTGACCCTATTCCTAGCCCTTATGCCGAAATAGAAGAAAGCTGTTCGAGTAAAGAGGCCGAGACAGTTGACCCGAAAGAAGCCGAGCAAGCTAAACCGATTGTTGTGCAATTGGAAAAGAAACGCCCTTGGGAAAACGTATATATTAATTTGCCGGCGTTTGAGCAAGTTAAAGTTAACCAAGTGCTTTACGCCCATGCTTCTCGGATTTTCCACTTAGAAACTAATCCAGGCTGTGCCCGAGCATTAGCTCAGCGCCATGGTGATAGAATTGTTTGGCTTAACCCACCTGCGTTGCCGTTAAGCACTGAAGATATGGATGGCGTGTTTGGTTTGCCTTATCAGCGTGTGCCGCACCCAAGTTACGGTAAAGCTAAGATCCCTGCCTACGACATGATTAAGTTTTCAATAAACATCATGCGTGGTTGTTATGGTGGTTGTACTTTCTGTTCAATTACCGAGCACGAAGGGCGAATTATTCAAAGCCGCTCAGAAGATTCCATCATCAACGAGATCGAGCAGATCAGAGATCAAGTCCCTGGATTTACAGGCATTATTTCTGATTTAGGTGGCCCAACGGCCAATATGTATCGACTAAATTGTAAAAGCCCAAAAGCCGAAGAAACTTGTCGCCGCTTGTCTTGTGTTTATCCGACTATTTGTCATCACATGGATACCGACCATACACCAACTATCGACCTGTATCGTAGGGCGCGAAAGGTGGAAGGGATCAAAAAGATTCTAATCGCTTCTGGTGTGCGTTACGACCTTGCCATTGAAGACCCTCGTTACGTTAAGGAACTCGCCTTACACCACGTTGGTGGCTACCTTAAAATTGCGCCAGAGCATACTGAAGAAGGCCCATTATCTAAGATGATGAAACCGGGTATGGGCACTTATCATAAGTTTAAAGAGCTGTTTGATAAATACTCGAAAGAAGCGGGTAAAAAGCAGTACTTGATCCCTTATTTTATCTCGGCGCACCCAGGCACAAAAGATGAAGACATGGTGACACTGGCATTGTGGTTGAAGAAGAACAAGTTTCGATTGGACCAAGTGCAGAACTTCTATCCATCGCCTTTAGCCAACGCTACTACTATGTATCACACCGAGCGAAATCCGCTGCATAAGGTTAGCCATACTAGTGAACGTGTATCGGTAGCCAAGAAAGGCCGTCAACGCCGCTTACATAAGGCTTTGCTGCGTTACCATGATGAGAAGAACTGGCCAATCATCCGCGAAGGTTTAACCAATATGGGCCTTACCAAATTAATTGGCGGTGGCTTACATCATTTGGTGCCGGCAGACAGTAAGCGAGGAAGTCGTGGGGCAGGAAACCGCGGTTATAAAGGGGCAAAAAACAGCAATTTTGCAGCCACTCGCTTCACTAACAAGCAATTTAAGCAAAAGCGTTAATCAAAGAAAAGCGGCGTAAAGCCGCTTTTTTTATATCAAGTGTCTAACAACATCTAAGCTTACACACACTACTAGTGCGTAAACTGCCCATCTAATTAACGAGTACTCATGGGCATTTAGATTGTTGACGGGCTTGAAGAAGATCCGCAGAGGATTGAACCAATCTTGATGGCGTTTAGCATGTAAAAATATCGCTCTTATCGCGAAGCTCATTGCCAGAATAAGGCAACTGGCTTCGCCCATCAGTAGCGTGTTGTTCATGCGTTTACGCTATATGTTCAAGATACATCACGGTTAATTCAACTCGCGATTTAGCATTCAATTTACGAAGTAGACTCTTCACGTGAACTTTAACCGTACCTTCGGTAATTTTTAAAGTAGACGCTACTTCGCGGTTGCTGGCACCTTTGGCTATTTCGTTAAGCGTTTGTAATTCACGCTTGGTGACTGTTCCTAGTTTTTCAGCAAACTCGTCGGTTTCGTGCAAGCAGCTAAGGAAGGGGACAAGCTCTTCACTTAATACCTGTTTGCCCGCGGCTGCCTGTTTTAATTGCTCGTGCAGTTGCTCTGGTTCCATATCTTTAAGCAAGTAACCGTCTGCACCTGCGTTAATAAGTTTAATAACGTCTTGTTTCGAATCTGATACGGTGAGGATAATGATGGTAGAGCTTACTTGTTTCTCACGAAGTAGCTTTAAAGTATCTAAACCTGATAATCCTTTCATGTTTAAATCTAATAGCACTACATCGGGTTCTAGCTCACTACAAAGCTCCACAGCTTGAGCACCACTGCCAGCTTCAGCAACTACGTTAAACTCAGGTTCAATGCTTAAAAACTGCACAATGCCTTTACGCATTAAAGGGTGGTCATCTACAACAAGGATGTTGATTGGGTCGCTCATAGCTTGCAGGATCCTTAATTACTCTTTCTAGGAAAGGTTAGTTTTACCGAAACACCACCGGACAACGATTGCTCAAAGCGAATATCTCCATCTAGTCGCTGAGCTCGTTCTTGCATTATTTGCAGTCCGTAATGGTCATTAACTTGTTTTAGTTTGCCACCCTGTAAGCCATTATCCGCTATTTCAACAGAAATAAGCTCAGAGTCACCAATACATTTAACCCAAATTTTATCACAGTCAGCATGTTTTAGAGCGTTTATGATCGCTTCTCGAACAATTTGTATTATGTGAATTTGTTTATCTGCTTCCACCATATCGTTGGATATATTGGTCTCAAGCTCTATGACTTGAGAGTGCTGGGTATTTAATTCGTCTACCAACACTTGTAGTGATTCAACCAGTAGGGCGTTTTTAATGGTTAATCTGAAGGTGGATAGTAACTCTCGTAACTGTATGTAAGCGGCGCTTAATACTGATTGTATTTCTTCACTAATTTCAAAGCTTTGTTGGCAATCGCAAGGGCTTTGCTTAAGTTGCCTTTGTAACAGGCTAGTTTGAATTTTTAAATAAGATAAAGACTGTGCTAAAGAGTCGTGTAACTCACGAGCAATCGTAGCGCGCTCTTCCATTAACAGCAGTTTTTGCTTTTGCAATAGGCTTTGTTCGAAACGCAGCACTTTAGTGATAGTGCGGCAGTAACTGGTAACAATTGTTGCTCTATCTTCGGGCACCATAGGCAGCTGCAGAGAGCCATATTGCTCTTGATTTAGCTGTAAGGATATTGGCTCTTCAAACTGAACATTTTGTTGGTGTAATTCAACCTCAATGTCCAATTTATCGATGTATAGCTTGGCGCCCTTAATACCTAAGGTTTCGCAGAGCAGCTTAAGTGATTGCTCTAGGTGTTCCTCATTTAAAGTACTGTTAAATAGCGTTTGCTCTAGGTTGTACAAAAAGTTTAAATCGCGGTTAGCGCGTCGAAGCTCTTTGGTTTTGGCTTTAACTTGATTTTCAAGTGTTTGGTAAGAGTGCTCCAAGTCTTGTGACATAGACATAATGCCTTTTGCCAAGGTTTCCATTTCGATGCTGGCGTAACGGGTTGGCACAGAGATTTTAAAGTCACCTTGTTGCACTTGCTTGGCTGCTTCTACTAATCGATAAATGGGCTTGGAAATATTCTTTTGAATGTACCAAAGCGTGTAAACGGCAATAAAAGTGATGATGGCAAAGGCAATTAATTGAAGCAGGGTTAGTGAGAATACTTTGGCTTCGGAGTTATATTGGGTTTCTGCCACAAATTCGTCGATTAGGTCGACAAATCCTACAATTTGGCGGTCAAGTTCGTCGATATTCTTTTCTATAACAAAGGGTTTTAGTTGTACCCAGCGTTGTTTAACTTTTTGGTAGCGCTGGTTAATTGCATCATCTTGCTCGGCGGCTTTAGTTAAAGCATCACTGTTTAACGAGGTTTCAAATTGTTGAATTTTACGTTCTACTTCTTTGTCGTAAACATTTAAAGCATGTGCCATTCGGTAACTTTGCATACGCAAAGAGCCAGCTATATTTATCGCTTCAGCATCATTAAGGCTGTTTACCAAGGTGGTCAACGAACCAATTGCTACCAAGGCAAAAAGGAACATCATCACACTTAACAAGCGGATTACCGCTGTGCCTATGGAGCGTTTGCCAAAAAAACGTTTCAAAAATAAGTCCTTTTAATTCAATAAAGTTAACCGACAAATATCACAAAGCCAGTGTAACCGTTTAAGAAAGCACTTAACAAATTAAGATTTATTGCTTAGCATTAAAGTATCACCGAAGTCTAAATCGACCTAAGTCACAATGATATGGCGTTTAGACCCTTAGCATCGACTAAGCAGGGTAGAGTGCAGAAATGACTTTGCCTCCCGCATTTGGAAAGGTTGATTTATGTTATCGGATTCATTTTCCCGAAAATTTTTCTATTTGCGTTTGTCGCTTACCGACGAATGTAACTTCAAGTGTAACTATTGCTTACCTGATGGTTATCATTGCGAAACGCCCCATAGTAATCTCAATTTATCTGAGATAGCTCAGCTTGCTGAATGCTTCGCAAAATTAGGCACAAACAAAATTCGTCTTACCGGCGGAGAACCAAGCCTAAGAAAAGATTTAGTCGAGATTATGGAAGTATGCGCAAATACTACGGGCATTCAGCAACTTGCGATGACGACCAACGGCTTTAAGCTGGCGAATAACGCTAAGCGCTGGCGTGATGCGGGGCTTACTCATGTAAATGTAAGTGTTGATAGTTTAGATCCACGTCAGTTTGAGTTAATCACCGGTACCAAAACTTTCACTAAAGTGATGGCCGGAATTGATGCAGCACTAGAGCAAGACTTTACTGCGGTAAAACTCAATGCTGTGCTCATAAAGCAGATGGCCCAGCAAAACTTTCGAAAGTATTTGGAGTGGATTAAAGACCGCCCGGTTGAAGTCCGTTTCATTGAGTTAATGCAAATGGGTGATCAGCCCGATTATTTCCACAAACATCATGTTGCTGGCTCTGGATTTAAACAACTGCTACTCAACGAAGGTTGGGAGCAGCAAATTCGAGCTCATAACGCTGGCCCGGCTCAAGTCTTTCAGCACCCTGATTACGCCGGCAAAATTGGCCTTATCATGCCGTATTCCAAAGATTTTTGTGCTACCTGTAATCGCCTACGGGTTTCGTCACAAGGCAAACTACATTTATGCTTGTTTGGTGAAGAGGGGATAGAGCTGCGCGATTTGCTGCAAAACCCTTCTCAAATAGACGTATTAAGCAAGCGTATTGAAGACGCATTACAAACCAAAAAAGTTAGTCATTTCCTCCACGACGGTAATACCGGCGCTACTCCACATCTCGCATCAATAGGCGGATAAGTTTTAGTGCGTGATAGAAATCACGCACTATACTTGATCTAAATCAATCATTTGAGCAAACACCCCTTAAGGGGTATGTTTTTGATTGTTAATAAAATTTACGCTTAACCCCAAGAAATTTAGGGTGGTTTTACCAGTAATGTTAAAGCCTGATTTCGTAAGGAAAATTGATGTCTGTAGACCTGTCTAAACGTCGTATGTTTAGTACTAACAAAGCGCTTCGCAGTAAACAACATCACTCTCTACCTTGGTTACAACAGTCTATTGAATCTGGCTGTACTCAATGTGGAGAATGCGTCAAAGCATGCCCTGAACAGATTATTGTTAAGGGTAATGGCGGTTTTCCAGCAGTTGATTTCACCAAAGGTGAGTGCACATTTTGTTACGACTGTGCAACGTCTTGCCCCGAGTCTTTGTTTCACCCGAAGCAGCAACCTGCTTGGTCTAATTCTGTTGACGTTAATGCCTCTAAGTGTCTGGCACAAAACGGTGTTTATTGCCGAACGTGTAGCGATACCTGTGAGCAAAGGGCCATTAGCATTAAGCCATTACTAGCGGGAAAAGCAGAGGTACAAATTAATTCTGAGCACTGCAACAGTTGCGGCGCTTGTATTTCAGTATGTCCAAGCCATGCCATTGAGATAAAGGAAGTTGGATGAACGAAGAGTACCATATTAGTAGTGCGGTGGTGTTGTGCCAACCAGACCGTATTAAAGAAGTCATCGATCAAATTAGCGATCTGGAAGGACTAGAAGTACATGGTTTTAACCCCGAGGGGAAAATCGTTGTTTCTATAGAAAGCCAGACGCGCAATAACATAGTAACCACCCTAGAAGACATCGGAAAATTGGAAGCGGTACTAAGCAGCAACCTAGTATTTCACCAATTTGAATCAGCTAATGAGGAAGTATCATGAAATGGACTCGCCGACAGTTTGTTAAAGCGAATGCGGTAAGTGCCGCAGCCACCGTTGCTGGTATTAGTTTACCTGCAAGTGCCACCAACTTAATTACTTCGTCAGAAGAAACAAAAGTGAAATGGGATAAAGCTCCTTGTCGTTTTTGTGGTACTGGCTGTAGTGTTTTAGTTGGCTCTCAGAACGGCAAAGTTGTTGCCACACAAGGCGACCCCGAGTCTCCAGTAAACAAAGGCCTTAACTGTATTAAAGGCTACTTCCTTTCAAAAATTATGTACGGTAAAGATCGTTTAACCACGCCTTTATTACGTATGAAAGATGGCAAGTTTGATAAAAATGGCGAATTTGCTCCGGTTTCTTGGGATCAAGCCTTCGACATTATGGCGGAGAAGTGGAAAAAAGCACTTGCCGATAAAGGCCCAACTTCAGTAGGTATGTTTGGCTCTGGCCAATGGACCGTTTGGGAAGGTTACGCTGCAGCTAAACTACATAAAGCTGGCTTTTTAACTAACAACATCGACCCTAATGCGCGTCACTGTATGGCTTCGGCTGTTGGTGGTTTTATGCGCACTTTCGGTATTGATGAGCCTATGGGCTGTTACGATGACCTTGAAGCTGCCGATTCGTTTGTGCTTTGGGGCTCAAACATGGCAGAAATGCACCCAATTTTGTGGTCTCGCTTAACCGATCGCCGCTTGTCTGCGCCACACGTTAAAGTTCACGTATTGTCTACTTTTGAACATCGCAGCTTTGAATTAGCCGATAACGGAATGGTGTTTACGCCACAAACCGATTTGGCAATTCTTAACTACATTGCGCATTACATTATCGAGAATGACAAAGTTAATTGGGACTTTGTAAACAAACATACTCACTTCAAACGCGGTGAAACAGATATTGGTTATGGATTACGTCCAGAGCATCCATTACAAAAAGCAGCGGCTAACCCCGATTCAGGCAAAATGACCGATATGAGTTTCGACGAATATCGCGAATTTTTGAAAGACTACAATGTAGAAGCAGTGGCGAAACTTTCTGGTGTACCTGCCGAGAAACTGGAAGCGCTAGCGAAAGATTATGCCGACCCAAATGTTAAAGTAACTTCGTACTGGACCATGGGCTTTAACCAACATACTCGTGGGGTATGGGCAAATAACTCGGTGTACAACATTCACTTGTTAACCGGCAAAATCTCAGAGCCTGGCAACAGCCCATTCTCACTAACTGGCCAGCCATCTGCATGTGGTACCGCCCGTGAAGTGGGTACTTTCTCGCATCGCTTGCCAGCCGATATGGTAGTGGCTAATCCAAAACACCGCAAAATTGCAGAAGACATTTGGAAGCTACCAGAAGGAACCATTCCGCCTAAACCTGGTTACCACGCGGTATTGCAGAACCGTATGCTTAAAGACGGCAAGTTGAACGCTTACTGGGTTATGTGTAATAACAACATGCAAGCCGCGCCAAATATAAATGAAGAGGGTTTGCCTGGTTACCGCAATCCTGAAAACTTTATCGTGGTATCTGACCCATACCCAACAGTTACCGCCCAAGCAGCCGATCTTATTTTACCAACAGCAATGTGGGTTGAGAAAGAAGGTGCTTACGGTAACGCAGAACGTCGCACGCAGTTCTGGCATCAGCAAGTGTCTGCGCCGGGTGAAGCGAGATCAGACTTATGGCAATTGGTTGAGTTTTCTAAGCGCTTTAATGTTGAAGAAGTATGGCCTGCAGAGTTACTAGCTAACAAGCCTGAATATAAAGGCAAAACCTTATACGACATTTTGTTCCGTAATGGCGTAGTTGATCAATTCCCTGTTGAACAAGTAAACGCAGAGCTCAATGACGAAGCAAAAGATTTTGGTTTCTACGTTCAAAAAGGCTTATTTGAAGAATACGCTGAGTTTGGCCGCGATCACGGCCACGATCTAGCACCATTTGATACTTACCATGAAGTACGTGGTTTACGCTGGCCTGTGGTTAATGGCGAAGAAACGCGTTGGCGTTTCCGTGAAGGCTCTGACCCTTATGTAAAAGCAGGCGAAGAGGTTAACTTTTACGGTAAACCGGACGGCAAGGCACTAATTATTGCTACGCCTTACGAGCCAGCGGCTGAATCTCCAGATGAAGAATACGATCTGTGGTTAAGCACTGGTCGCGTATTAGAACATTGGCACTCTGGTTCTATGACGCGTCGAGTTCCAGAGCTATATCGAGCGTTCCCTGATGCGGTATTGTTTATCCATCCAGAAGACGCAAAACAACGTGGTTTTAAACGTGGTGATGAAGTGATGATTCAATCACGCCGCGGTGAAGTTAAATCACGAATTGAAACTCGTGGCCGTAACCGTCCACCTAAGGGTTTAGTGTACATGCCTTGGTTTGATGCCAAGCAGCTCACCAACAAATTGACCCTAGATGCAACAGACCCGCTTTCTAAAGAAACCGACTTTAAGAAGTGTGCTGTTAAGTTAGCTAAGGTTTAACGCTATTAAAAGCATTGAAAGCCCCTCGCTTTCAATGCTTCGCTAAAAATATTTGCCAAGGTGGCGGAGAGAGTATTATGAAAATGCGAGTTTTATTATCTGGTCTATTAAGCAGTTTACTGCTTTGCGGAGTAGTAGTCGCAAATGACTACGTAAGTAATGGTGGTGTAGCTTCACTGCGGGGCGACACCGAGCTAAATACCCAAAACTCAGCAGCTGGCTTAAAGTCGGTGGTTGAACAAGACAAACCCTATGATGCCGATTATGTGTTTCAACCACCGTTGATCCCACACCAGATTCGTCATTACGAGATGAGCCTTAACGCTAATAAGTGTTTATCTTGTCATAGCTGGAAAAATGCCCGAGAAAGTGGTGCTACTAAAATTAGTGTAACTCACTATGAAGCGCGCGACGGGCAAGTATTGGCGGATGTGTCTCCTCGCCGTTACTTCTGTTTGCAATGCCACGTGCCTCAAAATGAAGCGGCCCCGTTGATTGAAAACGAATACGAACGCGTAGAGTCTTTACGCTAAGCATTAGTTTAACCAGAGGCTAAATTATGAAGTTATTGAAGGCATTTTGGCGCAAACTCAGTACTCCCAGCAAAGCTGCTGTGGGTGTTGTGCTAGCGCTTGGTTTTACAGGCGGTATTCTATTCTGGGGTGCGTTTAACACCGGCATGGAAGCAACTAATACCGAAGCGTTCTGTTCTGGTTGTCACGCGCCAATCGTAGCTGAAATACAAGAAACTATTCACTATTCAAACCGTTCAGGTGTGCGCGCTATTTGTTCAGATTGCCACGTTCCACATAACTGGACTGACAAAATTGTACGCAAGGTTCAGGCAAGTAAAGAACTAGTAGCCTTTGCTATGGGTACCATTAACACTCAAGAAAAATTTGAAGAGCGCCGTAAATATCTAGCAGAGCGCGAATGGCATCGTATGAGCCAAAATGATTCTCAAGAGTGTAGAAACTGTCACGAGTTTGAATTTATGGATTTCTCAGAGCAGCGTCCTCGTAGTGTTGCACAACACTCAGATGCGTTAGCTAGCGGGGAAAAGACCTGTGTTGATTGTCACAAAGGCATTGCTCACCGGTTACCGGATATGAGTGGTGTTGAAGGCTGGTAGTAAAATAAGGAAAACACATGAGTACTTTGGAATCAGTTTTTTGGCATGTTTTGGGCTATGCAGCCATGCCAACCATTTTTGTAATGGGATTCATTGGTGTAGCAGTGGTTTCTTTAGCGGTTTTGTCCAAATGGGATAAAGACCAATAAGTTAGCACGATAAATCTTTTCATCTAAACGCTTAGTAGGCATTATTAGCCTACTAAGTCGTTCAAGCTTGTAATCAAATGCAATCAAATTCCCTCGTAAAGTTAACAGGAGTTGTTCTCGCTGGCGGCAAATCTCAGAGAATGGGAAGCGATAAAGCAGCGCTGCAGTGGCAGGGGAGTAGTTTACTTAAATCTAGGCTTAGCTTGCTTGAAGAGACATTAAATAACGAATGTTATGTGAGTGGCAACTATCCTGAGTTTCGTCATATCGAAGATTCTAGTGAATCGAAAGGACCACTGTCTGGCATACTTTCATGCCTTCAAACCCTTAACCAGCGGTTTTGCCTGTTCATCCCTGTTGATATGCCCCTACTCAATATGCAAGTTCTTGATGTGATTATAAATCAACACCAAACTGAACCTGGCAATTACTATTTCTCAGATAGTGTTTTCCCTATAATTGTTGAAGCTAATGCCAAGAACCTGTCCTGTTTAACTGATGTTCTGTCTTTGCCAGTGGCAAAGCAAAGGTCAATAAAAGCTTTTTTAAACCTTATTCAAGCCACTGAAATTAAAATACCAAAAGAATTAGCACCTGCAATGGTAAATACCAATACTCCCGAGCAGTGGCAACATATACAAGATAAAGTTGGAGAATCATAATGAGCCATCTGGCCAACGATACGCAAACCTTCTTAAACATCGCGGTATTAACCGTTTCCGATACACGCAATGAAGATACTGATACTTCAGGGCGTTATTTGGCCGAGGCTCTAACAGAAGCCGGCCACAAACTTGCTGATAAACAAATTGTTATTGACGATGTTTATCAAATTAGAGCCATATTAAGTAACTGGATTGCTGACCCGTCAATAGATTGTGTTATTTCTACCGGAGGCACTGGTTTTACTGCACGAGATAATACTCCAGAAGCAGTAAGTGTATTATTTGATAAAGACATTGAAGGTTTTGGAGAATTGTTCCGCCATATTTCTTATACCGAGATTGGAACTTCTACGGTGCAAAGTCGCGCATTAGGCGGGTTTGCCAATAAAACAGTGATCTTTTGTGTTCCTGGGTCAACCAACGCTTGTAAAACTGCATGGCAGAAAATCCTGTTAGAGCAATTAAATAGCACTCATAAACCCTGTAATTTTGTGCCTCATATAGGTCAACAATAATGAGTGAATTTACTCATATTAATGCTTCTGGTGAAGCGATTATGGTGGACGTCTCAGAAAAGACCGAGACTAGTCGTATCGCTAAAGCGCAGGCTTTGGTACAAGTTAATCAGCTAACCGTAGATAGCTTGCTAAATGGAGAACAGCACAAGGGGGATGTGTTTGCATGTGCTCGTATAGCTGGAATTCAAGCGGCTAAAAAAACATCCGAGTTGATTCCACTATGCCACCCCTTAATGTTAAGTAAGGTTACCGTTGATTTAAGCTTAGATGAAAAAACAGGCATTATTACGGTAGTAAGCACCGCTAAACTAAAAGGCCAAACCGGCGTAGAGATGGAAGCGTTAACCGCTGCTAGCGTAGCTGCGCTAACCATTTATGATATGTGTAAAGCGATTCAAAAAGACATCATTATTAAAGATGTAAAGCTACTAGAAAAGCATGGCGGAAAATCGGGTTCGTTTAGCGCCGAATAATCAGGATGTTTAGATGATAATTAAAGTACTATTTTTCGCTCGTTTAAAAGAGCAGTTAGGCGAAAGCTCGATAAGTGTCGAGCTAGTAGATGGTAGCGATACTAATACCTTAAAGGAAAAGCTGCTTGCTAGAGGCGAGCAATGGTTGGCCTTAAATGATGAGGCGATTTTGATGGCAGTTAACCAAAACCACCTAAGCCAAGTTGTAACCCTAAACAACGGTGACGAAGTTGCATTTTTCCCCCCTGTTACAGGTGGTTAAATGATTAAAGTACAGCTAGAAGATTTTGACGTTGGAGAGGAATACCAACGTTTACGAGAACGAGCCAGTGCTGGCGCTATCGTATTTTTTGTCGGTCTAGTTAGAGATATGAACTTAGATCAACAGGTTAAGGGGCTCCAGCTGGAGCATTACCCAGGTATGACCGAGGTGCAGTTGGAGAAAATTGTCGCTGAAGCAAAAACGCGCTGGCCAATCCAAGATGCAAGTATTGTGCATAGGGTTGGGGATTTAGATGTCAGTGACCAAATCGTTTTTGTTGGGGTAAATAGTGCTCATAGGGAAGCATCCTTTGAAGCCTGCCATTTCATAATGGATTACCTTAAAACTAAGGCTACCTTTTGGAAAAAAGAGCGCACTTTAGGCGGTGATATATGGCTTGATGCTCGTGAGTCAGATCTTAAAGCGAAAGATAAATGGTAGCCCGTTTAGCTTGTATAGTTGCTGTTTTTGTTAGCTCAATTGCTTTCGCCAAGCCCGTTACCATTGCCGTGGCTGCCAATTTTAAACAAACCTTAGAACTATTGGCAGAAGACTTTAAAACCCAACATACTGAATTCAACTACCGAATATCTAGCGCTTCTACTGGTATTTTGTATAACCAAATAAGTCACGGTGCACCCTTCGATTTATTCTTCTCAGCTGATGACATTCGGCCAAAACAGCTAGTAGAAGAAGGAAAAGCTCGCCAGCAAATGGCCTATGCGTATGGCCAGCTGGTGTTTTGGGCTCCAAGCTTTTTAGATAAAAATGGCGATAAGGTAACAGATAGCAGTTTATGGGATAACTGGAAACAGATGTACGCCTACGCTAACCCAAAACTAGCACCCTATGGTTTGGCTGCCGAGCAGTTAGCTAAACAGAAAAATAATGATGCTAAAATAGTGTTAGCGAATAATGTATCTCAAGTGTTTCAGTTTATCTCTACTGGTAATGTCGCTGCAGGCTTTGTAGCTCGCTCAATTCAAACTGATTTTAATGGGTCTTATTGGTTGGTACCGCAAGACTTACATAAGGGCGTTGCTCAGCATGTTGCCTTGCTTAGTGATGAATCTCAAGCTATTGAATTTTATAACTACTTGTTAAGCGAGAGCGCACAAACTATTATCACTGAAAATGGATATTTGTTACCCAAAATATGAGCGATGCTGAATACCAAGCCATTATCCTTTCTGTAAAACTTGCAACGATTAGTTGCTTAATCTTATTGCTACTTGGCACTCCTTTAGCTTGGTGGTTAGCGCGCAGTCAGTCCAGGTTAAAGCATATTGTTGAAGCGGTCGTAGCATTACCTATTGTTCTACCTCCTACAGTGTTGGGCTTCTATTTGCTGATTGGGTTCGCGCCTAATAGTTTTTTGGGGCAATGGTGGCAGGCTATAACCGGTAGCCAATTGGCCTTTAGCTTTTCGGGGCTGGTATTTGCCTCATGTTTGTATTCCTTACCTTTTGTCGTTCAACCCATTCAAAGTGCTTTTAAACAAATTGAGCCTGGAGTTTTAGATGCCGCAAAAGTGCTCAGAATGCCTAGGTGGAAACAGTTGTTGTCTGTGGAGTTACCACTGGCAAAAAGTGGCTTTATTGTTGCGATGGTATTGGGGTTTGCACACACCTTAGGAGAGTTTGGGGTAGTGTTAATGATCGGGGGAAATATCCCTGGAGAAACCCAAGTGATTGCGATTGCGCTGTTTGATCACGTAGAGAGCCTTAATTTTGCCGCTGCCCACCGTTTAGCGTTGGTGTTATTGGGTATTTCATTTTTCGCTTTATTGCTCACTTATGGTGTGACTGGAGCTAAGAAACGGGTAGGGAGTGTGGGTGTTAAGTTTTAATCTACATTATCAAAGAGAAGATTTTGAGTTAAGTGTAAAGGACTGCTCCTTACCTTTGCTTACCGGTGTGTTTGGTCCGTCCGGAATTGGCAAAACCAGCTTGTTGCGCTTACTAGCTGGATTAGAGCACCCTCAAACTGGTGATATTAAATACTTAGAGCAAGTATGGTTTGATAGCAATAGCTGTTTAGCCTCATATCAACGACCCATAGCTTTTGTCACTCAAGGAAGTTTTCTTTTTCCTCACTTAACGGCGGCAAAAAACATCAAATTGTCACAAAGAGTGAGTGCCAGTGATTTAGCATATCTAGTTGAGAGTTTTGGTGTTGAAAACCTTCTTAATAAAAATGCCCAACAGCTTTCTGGTGGACAAGCCCAGCGAGTCGCACTGGTAAGAGCATTAGCAACCAAGCCTAAAGTATTATTGTTAGATGAAGCGTTCTCAGCTTTAGATCGAAAAGCTGCTACCAATTTGCTGAAAATATTAAAGAAGTGGCTAAAGCAACATGGCATCTGCAGCTTGCTTATTTCTCATAATCCAGAAGACTTAGTGTTTTTTAGCGATAAGGTGCTGTTAATGGAAGACAGTAAAACACTTACGCTTGGAAATAGTCTTGAGTTGATTAATCAATATAACGGTAAGGCTAAACAAGCCATAGTGTTAAGTGTAGAGCGTAGTGAGCGTTTGGCAGATGAGGGATGGCGTTGGTTTAAGCTGGGCCAGCAATACATATTAGCCGAGAGCCCAGAAGTGCTAGATGAAGGTGTTCATTTAGTGAGTATTTCACCAAGTAACATTGTGTTGTCTAAACAATTTGTAGAAAGTTGTAGTGCTCAAAATCAGTGGCAAGCCGAAGTATTATCGGTTAATTCTTTAGCTGGTACCTATTATGTTGAAGTGAGTTTAGAAGGCGTGGCTTTTAAAGTGCCTATCTCTCCTCAAGCACAACAGGCTTTGGCATTAAAAATGGGAGAGCAGATATTTTTAATGCACAAAGCAGTTAAGTTACATAATCAATTCTAACTAAAGAATTGGCTCGGCAAACATTTCTATAGTCACCATTTCACCGGCGCTTACACGGCCTCTATCTTGTTCGAGTACTACGAAACAGTTAGCCTCAGTTAAGCTGGTGAAAATAGCGCTACCTTGAGCACCGGTAGATTTTACTTCTAGTTGGCCGCTGGCACTGATACTTGCAAATCCGCGTTGGTAGTCTGTTCTACCCGGTGACTTTTTGAAATCTTGTGAAGACTTTGCCGGTATTGCTAGTGGCTCTTTGTAGTCCCATCCACACGTTTTTGCTATTACTAGCATTGCCAGTTTGTAGAACGTTACATAAGCCGAAACCGGGTTGCCAGGCAGGCCAATAAAGTATGAATTTGGCAATTTGCCGTAAGCAAAAGGTTTACCGGGCTTAATTGCTAGTTTCCAAAAATTTATGTCGCCAATTTCATCTAAAACCAATTTAGTGTAATCGGCTTCGCCTACCGATACTCCTCCGCTGCAAATGACTATGTCAGCAACTTGGTCTGCTTTTATAAAGGCTTCAGTAACCAGTTGTTTATCGTCAGCAATAACGCCTAAATCTATTATTTCAACAGGTAACTTTGCGAGTAGGGCGCGAATAGCAAAACGATTACTATCATATATTTGACCATGCTTTAGTGTCTTGCCAGGTTGGATTAGTTCGTCACCGCTAGAAAACAATGCCACTTTTAGCAGGCTTTGAACTGATATTTCGTTAATACCAAGCGTGGCGAGTAAACCTATGTGGCTTGAATTTAAGCGGGTCTTCGCTGGGATAACAACTTGTCCTTGTTTAACATCTTCTCCTTTTAAGCGAACATTTTTGCCTTTGTTGATTGGCTGGTTAAATGTGATCTGTTGTTCATTGTCTGCGTTAATTTCAGTGTTTTCTTGCATTTCTACAGCATCACAGCCGGGAGGTAGTGGCGCGCCGGTCATAATTCTTACGCAATGACCAGATTCTAAGGCTAGTTGCTGGGTATCTCCAGCAAACACTTTGTGACTAAGTGGAAGAGTTTTATTGTTAGGTAGTTGTTCTGCACAAATAGCGTAACCATCCATCGCGCTATTATCAAAGGGAGGAATATTAATAGGCGACACAATGTCTTCTGCTAATACTCTACCTAGCGCATCTTCTAAACTCACGGTCTGTATTTGGGTTTTTAGGCTAGCGCTATCGCGTAATAAAGACCTTGCTTGTTCAATGGGCATTAGACCTGGTTGGCTACAGCAATCCATGTATCTTCCTATAGGGTAATGAGTTTGAATATAGTTGAAGATTATCGCATTTATATGGTTGTTTATCAGTGATTCTTGGCAATTTATAAAGCAGCGATACTTTCTTTAATCTCGTTGAAGTTTGTATAGTTTTGTCAGCAAGTTGGCACAATGTTAGTGATTAAGTTTGTATCACAGGTTTAATTTTAGTTTTTGTGCTGCAAGCCTTGCTTTGTAAGGCTGAAATAAGGAGCTTGTTTTCACCAACAATGCTTTTAACTTAAAGGTAATCTGTGTAATATGTTGTTCACAATTGGTCATCGGTCACAGTTTAGACACTTATCAAGGGAGTTGATATGTCAAGCGAAGCGACACCTAATTTGGTGGTTCGTTCTATATCAAGTATTGAGCTTTATCAGTTTTGCGAATTACTGATGGAAGCAGCAAGTTGGTTCGAGTCAAGAGGCGAACCACTTTGGAAATTTCATCAAATTACTCCACATTCTTTACTTGCTAATCATCGTTTAGATGAAATGTACATGGGATATATTGCAGGCAAACCTGTAGCAGCCATGATTCTAAATAATCGTAGTGGTGCAATTGAGGTAGAAGCCGAGGTAAGGCGTGAAAGCTTGTTTATGCACAAACTTACGGTTAACCGGGATTTTGCAGGAAAAGGGCTGGCTAAACTAATGGTTGATTGGGCCCGCTGTTATGCGTTAAATCAAGGATTCACGCTACTTAGCCTTATATGTAATTGTAGAGATGAACGCCTACGCTGGACGCTTAGTCAATTTGGTTTTGATGAAGTTGAGCAGCTTAACGCGCAATATCAATTGCAACGCTATTTTTGTTTAGACCTTGATCGCTGTAGCGTTCCCTTAGAGAACATGCCAGTTGAGAGTATCGGCTTCGAATTTACTGGTCTAAACGAAGTAAAACCAGTACTGGGCTAACTGCTGGTGTTTTGTTTAAAGGCTTTAGCTAAGGGGAAGGTGCGGGGCGTTGGGTACCGTTATCACACTCAACTTAAAGCCCTTAAATTAGATCTTGTAGGTTATGCAAAAAATTTAGACTCTGGAGATGTTGAAGTCGTCGCAGAAGGAGAAGAAGCCAAGCTTATTGAGTTGCTGTCTCATCTTCATCAAGCGTCTCCTTATGCGGCGGTGCAAGAAGTTAAAACGCTAAAGATGATACCAATAGAACAGCTTAGTTACTCAGGTTTTAATACTTACTAGAACTAAAAAAGGCGCTGATTAGCGCCTTTTTATGTTTTACATTACTCGCATACCCGGTTGAGCACCTTCTCCCGGGCTCAAAATCCAGAGGTCTTTTCCACCAGGGCCTGCAGCAAGAACCATTCCCTGAGATTCTCCAAAGCGCATCTTACGAGGTGCTAGGTTGGCTACTATAACGGTTAGCTTACCTTCGAGATCTTCTGGGGCGTAAGCTGACTTAATGCCTGCAAATACTTGGCGAGTTTCGCTACCAATATCCAGTTCAAGACGAAGTAGCTTTTCCGCTTTTTCTACATGCTCTGCTTTAACAATGCGAGCGATACGTAGATCTATTTTTGCGAACTCATCGAAACTGATGGTATCAGCTATGGGTTCAATCTCGCTGTTAGTTTTGCTTGCTGGCTTCTCTTCTTTTGCCGCTGCGGTAGCGCTAACCAAGTTATCTTTAGAAGCATCAACCATTGCCTCTACGTGCTTCATATCAATGCGCTGCATTAATGCTTTAAAGCTTTGGATTTCATGATTAACCAAGGTGTTATTTATGTCAGCCCATTTGAGCTCTACATTTAAGAACTGCTCAACTTTGTCTGCTAGTTTTGGCAGCACTGGCTTCAAGTAAGTGATTAACACACGGAATAAATGAATCCCCATTGAACATACTTGGTGAGCACGTTCTAAGGTTTCTTCATTTTTGGCTAACTGCCATGGTGCTTCTTCTGCGATGTATTGGTTTGCTTTATCGGCTAAAGCCATAATTTCTCGCATTGCTTTACCAAACTCTCGGCCTTCGTATAAAGCTGCGATGTTTGCTTCAGCTGCGACAAATTCGTCTAATAAAGCTTGGTTGCTTACCACTGGAGACAGCGTGGCGTTAAAGCGTTTACTAATAAATCCAGCGGTACGGCTAGCAATGTTAATCACTTTGCCTACTAAGTCCGAATTAACACGTTGTGCAAAATCTTCTAAATTTAGATCTAAGTCGTCAATTCTGTTATTTAACTTAGCAGCATAGTAGTAACGCAAGTACTCTGGGTCTAAATGGTCAAGATAAGTGCGCGCCTTAATAAATGTGCCGCGTGACTTAGACATTTTTGCGCCATTTACCGTTACATAACCGTGGGCATACACGCTGCTTGGTTTGCGGAATCCTGCGCCTTCTAGCATTGCTGGCCAAAATAGGCTGTGGAAATAGATAATGTCTTTGCCGATAAAGTGATAAACCTCTGCGTCAGAGTCTTTGTTCCAATAATCGTCAAAGTTTAAATCGTCGCGCTTGTCACACAGGTTTTTAAAGCTGCCCATGTAGCCAATCGGAGCATCTAGCCATACATAAAAGTATTTGTCTTCTGTATTTGGAATTTTAAAACCAAAGTAAGGTGCGTCACGGCTAATATCCCACTGCTGAAGGCCTTGCTCAAACCACTCGTTAAGCTTGTTAGACATTTCTTCTTGTAGCGAACCAGAGATTGTCCAGTCTTTTAGCATGTTTTGAAATGCAGGTAGATCAAAGAAGTAATGCTCTGAGTCTTTAAGAACGGGTTCGGCACCAGAGATTACAGACTTAGGTGACAGTAAATCTGTTGGGCTGTAAGTAGCACCACAGTTATCACAGTTATCACCGTTTTGATCTTCGCTTTTACATTTAGGGCAAGTGCCTTTTACGAAGCGATCCGGCAAAAACATGTTTTTCTCAGGATCAAACAATTGAGAAATTGTTCGAGTTTTTATGTGACCCGCTTGATTAAGCTTGTTGTAAATATCTTCCGATAGCGCTTGGTTTTCTGGGCTATGAGTAGAATGATAGTTATCAAACTCGATGTGGAACTCGTTAAAGTCTGCACTGTGTTCAACGTGAACCTGGTTAATCATTTCTTCAGGGGTAATGCCCATCTGCTGAGCTTTCAGCATGATCGGTGTACCGTGCGCGTCGTCTGCACATACATAGGTACACGTGTTACCACGTAGCTTTTGGAAACGAACCCAAATATCTGTTTGTATGTATTCGAGTAAGTGGCCTAAATGAATAGGACCATTTGCATAAGGTAAGGCACTGGTAACCAGAATTTTACGTTGTTCGTTTGTCATGTGATCTACTGTTAGCTCAGTCAATTAACGGGTAATTCAAGGGTGCCAATATTACCTTAAGCGGCAGGTGATGCCTAGTATCCTAACGCTTGCCTGAATAACTTATAGGTAATTAAGTTGAAAAATAATGTTAGGCGCCATTCGCATAATGACTAATGGGTATATTGCACCTATAATTGCGGCAAAAGAACTAGGTTATTTCTATGCAAAATCAAGATCATAATATCGTAGTAATTGGGATCTCTGGGGCGTCGGCTTCTGGTAAAAGTTTATTTTCTCAAACCATTGTTAACGATATTCGCACCGAACTAGGTGATAGCTGCATTGCAGTAATTAATGAAGATAGTTACTACAAAGACCAAAGCCATATAACGCCTGAGCAGCGCAAGCAAACTAACTATGACCATCCTAAGTCTATGGATCATGATTTATTGGTTGCGCATTTAAAGCAGCTTAAAAGCGGTGAGTCCATTGAACAGCCCCAATACAGTTATAAAGTTAATAACCGTATGGCAGAAACCAAGACGGTAGCACCTACAAAAATCATCGTATTAGAGGGGATTTTGTTATTCACCGATCCTGCAATTCGTGAGCAGTTGGATATCAGCATCTTTGTAGACACACCTTTAGATATTTGTTTAGCAAGAAGAATCCAAAGGGATGTAAAAGAACGCGGCAGAACTTTGGATTCAGTGTTGTTTCAATATCACAATACCGTTCGGCCTATGTTTCTCCAATTTGTAGAACCCTCTAAGCAATACGCTGATGTGATTGTTCCAAGAGGCGGTAAAAATCGAATCGCTATCGATATTATTAACGCTAAAATTCGTGACTTGTTGGCCTCTAATTAGCGGATTAACTAAACACTGCCAAAACAGACTAGTTAACTAATAAAAATATAAGTTTTAATTTATAATTTATCATTAATAATTAAGCACATACTTACTCAACAGCTTTGTAAATAGGGAAGATTATGAAAAAGTTGCTCTATGTTGTCGCAGCCCTGATTGTTTTATTGGTTGTCGGTGTTGTCGTCGCAGTATCAATGGTAAATACCGACGATATTAAAGCGCTTTTGGTAGAGAAAACCAAAGAATCAACCGGACGAGAATTAGTGATTGATGGGGATTTAGCATGGCGCTTTTTCCCCAGTATTGGCTTTGAACTTGGTAGCTTGCGCCTGCGTGACAACCCTGAGTTTGGTGAAGGGGATACTGTTAGTATCACAGGAGCAGAAATGTCAGTGGCCTTGATGCCTTTGTTTAGTAAAAGCATTGAAGTGGGGGATATCTCAGTTCGAGGTTTAACTTTACGCCATCAAACTAAAGCAGATGGAACAACCAGTCTTGACGACTTAACCCAGTCTAAAGAAGCCGAACCTGCTTCAAGCGAACCTAAAAGTACTGAAGAGTCGTCTGGCGCATCGGCTGCCGGGTGGAACGTTCGATTAGCTGGTATCGAAATTGTTGATGCTAATGTTGAACTCATCGATTTAGCGCAAAACAAAACTCAAAAGTTAGGCCCTGTTAACTTTACTTTAGACGGTTTAGAACTAGGTGAAGATAACGGTTTTAGCCTTTCATTAAAGTTTGATGATGGCGAAATGTTGGTAGAGCAACAGGCAACAGGTTTGCTATTCATAGCCGAAGACTTTAGCCGAATTGCCTTAAGCGATGTTAGCAACGGCTTGAACTTACAAGGCAGCGCTATTCCAAATGGTGCAATGAATGTTCAAACTGATTTAGCGCTGTCTTACACAGTAGCAAGCAAAACAGCAAAGCTTTCTAAACTGGCAGTAGATATTGATGGCAAAACGCAATTAGTAGGTACCAGCAGCGTAGTACTAAATAACATACCTAGTATCAAATTTGATTTAAATATTCCATTACTCGATACCTCCAACTTTATTAGTGAGTCGTCTGCAAGTAGCAATACAACTGATGATGCAAATTCGTCAAGTGAAGCGCCTGGCCAAGAACAAGAGCCTGATTTAACCGTTTTGAAAACGCTCAATTTAGACGGCACTCTTACAATAGACAAATTACAACATCAGAAGCTCCACATAGAGGACATCAAACAACAAGTTCAGATTAAAGACGGAATTCTACGTTTAAAAGAGTTAAGCGCAAACTTGTACGATGGACGCTTAGAGAGTAACGCGGTGATTAACGGCCAAAAGCCAGTGGCTAGTTACTCGATGACTGCTAGATTAAATGGGGTTCAAGCGAGGCCCTTGTTAAGTGACGCTGTTGACTTTGATTTTGTTGCAGGCGGGCTAAATGTGGATCTTGATCTTAAAGGCACTGGTTTAACGCCTACTGCAATTAAAAAGAAGATATCTGGTCCAGTAAACGCTACGTTTACCGATGGGGCTATCTATGGGGTTAACATTCCGCAGATGATTCGCTCCGCTAAGGCTACTATTAAAGGCGGTGATAAGCAGCAAGCGCAGCAAGAGCAAAAAACAGATTTTAGTGAGTTGGTGATAAACTCAACCTTAGGTAAATCCTTAGCTAAGGTAAATAAGATGCAAATGTCTTCGCCTTTGTTACGCATTGACGGTACTGGTCAAACTCACCTGATTAATGAAAGCTTGGATTTCACTTTTATTACCAAAGTGGTTGCTAGCCTAGAAGGGCAAGGTTCTAAAAATGACTTAGCTGGCTTGGATATTCCGATTAACGTAAAGGGTAGCTGGACTGAGCCAAAAGTTAATTTAGACATGAAAAAATTGTTTGAAGGTCAAGCTAAAGAAGCGGTTAACAAGGAACTTAAAAAAGCCTTGGGCGACAATGAAGATAGTAAGAAGCTGCTGGATAGCCTAGGCGGCTTCTTCAACTAAATGGTAAAAGGCACTTTAGGTGCCTTTTTTATAAGGGATATATGTGAAAAAACTTGTCGGTGTTAAATCGGTGCTGGTTATTTGTATGGGGAATATTTGTCGTTCAACCACTGCAGAAGCCGTACTGCGAGCCAAATTTAAACAACAAAAACTGAAAATCAAAGTTGACTCAGCAGGCACTACGGATTATCACAAAGGTGATAAACCTGACCCTCGTGCAGTAAGAATTGCTGAAGAAAAGGGCTACAGTTTTAAAGGTATTCGCTCACGCAAAGTATTAGATAAAGACTTTGCTAAGTTTGATTTGATTTTGGCATCCGATAAGAAAAACCTAAGCTATTTACATAAGCATTGTCCTGAGCAATATGCGCATAAATTGGCCTTGATTTTACCTTTTGGCGGGGTAGAGCTGGAAGAAGTGCCCGATCCCTATTACGGCAGTGTGCAGGGCTTTAAGCAAGTTTTAGCAATGATAGAGCAAGCAAGTGATGGCATTGTGGAAAGGGTGAAAGCTTAGGTTTGTTTAGTCATTCCTAAGTAAATAAAAAGGCCAGCAATTTGCTGGCCTTTTTTGTACAACTTATTTGCAACCTACAATTCTGGCTTGCTCATAGGGCTCTGCGCAGATGTACCAGAACTAGTAGATTGAACACGTCGTGACCCAACTGTTACGGGCTTACGTACGTAAGGTTTTTTAACTACTTCTTCTGGCTGGCTAGGCGTTGCAGCAACAGGCGCTGGTTTTGCCATAGCAGCTGAAGCGTTACCTTTACCTTCAACTTTGCTAGGTTTTAGCTTACCGCGATTACTGCGTTTAGGTTTAACTTCGGCTTTAACCGCATCAAGCTTAATGTCTTCCGTTTTTGCTTCAACTACAGCTGCTTCAGCTTTAGTTTCAACTACAGGAGCTTCAGCTTTAGTTTCAACTGCTGGTGCTTCAGCTTTAGTTTCAACTACAGGAGCTTCAGCTTTAGTTTCAACTGCAGGTGCTTCTGCTTTAGTTTCAACTGCAGGAGCTTCAGCTTTAGTTTCAACTGCAGGTGCTTCTGCTTTAGTTTCAGCAACAGGCGCTTCTACTTTAGTTTCAGTAACAGGCGCTTCTACTTTAGTTTCAGCAACAGGCGCTTCTACTTTAGTTTCAGCAACAGGAGCTTCAGCTTTAGTTTCAGCAACAGGAGCTTCAGCTTTAGTTTCAGCAACAGGAGCTTCAGCTTTAGTTTCAACTAAAGGAGCTTCAGCTTTCACTTCTGCTTCTGGATAGCGAGAATCGATAGCCGCTTCTTGAGCGTTAGTCTCTGCTTTTGGCAAGTCATTAAAGCGTTTACGGCCTGCGCTGCTCGATGAGCGACGACGACGTTTAGGCTTTGGTGTTTCCGAGTTATCGCTCGTTTTAGCCACTGGAGCTTCAGTTTTTGGAGAAGCTACTTCAGCTTTTTTAGATACAGGCTTTTCAGCAACAGGCTGTTCAGCAGTTTGCTCTGCAACTGCTTCGTTGGTTTTTTCAGCTTTTACTCTTACTTTCTTACGCAAGTTACGACGTTCTCTACGCTCTTTAACTTGCTGTTCTTTTGGAGCATGTTGCTTGGTTTGAGACTTAGCTTTTTGAGTAGTCTCATTTTCAACTTTATCTCTAGCTGGTTTGTTACGCTGATCCTTGCGGCGGCGGTTGCTATTAGAACCTTCGTTGCGATCACTGCGTTCTTTTCGCTCCGGGCGTTCTTGGCGCTTGTCGTTGCGTTTGTCATTACGTTGATTATTGCGACGATTATTACGCTTATCACGCTGATTGTTCTTGCTGCGTGTTTGTTTCTTTGGTGCTGGCTTTTCTTCGCTAGCAAACATTGCACTAAAGAATGCAACAATACGTGCGATTAAAGATGGCTCTGCAGCACTCTTAACAGGCTTAGCGGCTTTGGCTGGGGCGCTAGGCGCAGCAGGAGCACTAAAGCCCTGCAACACTGGCTGCTCAGCTTCAATTTTTTCTTTAGCCACTTGGTTAGGTTGATAAACAGGAGATGGGTTTTCAGCAGTAAGCTGATAGCTAGTCTCTTGAGTCTCTTCACCATTTCTAATACGAGTAACGTCGTAGTGAGGTGTTTCCATATGTTGGTTAGGAATGATCACTAATCGAACGGTATGGCGTTTCTCAAGCTTGTTGATTGCTACACGCTTTTCGTTAAGCAAGTAAGCTGCTACCGGCACAGGAACTTGAGCATGAACTTCAGAGGTATTTTCTTTTAGCGCTTCTTCTTCGAATAAACGAAGGATAGACAATGCTAGAGACTCGTTATCACGAATAGTACCTTGTCCATTACAACGTGGACAAATATGAGTGCTCGATTCACCTAATGAGGGACGTAAACGTTGACGAGACATTTCTAGTAGGCCGAAGCGAGAAATGCGACCTACTTGAACGCGAGCGCGATCTTGACGAACGGCTTCACGGAAGCGGTTTTCCACTTCGCGCTGGTTTTTAACTGGCGTCATATCGATGAAGTCGATAACTACTAGACCACCTAAGTCACGCAAGCGAAGTTGACGAGCAATCTCGTCTGATGCTTCTAGGTTGGTTTGAAGCGCAGTTTCTTCAATGTCTCCGCCCTTAGTTGCGCGAGCCGAGTTAATATCAATTGAGGTTAAGGCTTCGGTTGGATCGATAACAATTGAACCACCCGATGGAAGACGAACTTCGCGTTGGAAAGCAGATTCAATTTGCGATTCAATTTGGTAGTGGTTGAACATAGGCACTTCGCCTTCGTAACGTTTTACACGGTTTACGAAGTCAGGACGAACCAGTTCGATGTGCTTTTTAGCTTGCTCATAGATAGTTTTATTATCGATGAGGATCTCGCCAACATCGCGACGTAAATAATCACGAATTGCACGAACAATTACGTTGCTTTCTTGGTGGATAAGGAAAGGTGCTGGCTTAGACTCTGCGGCATCGGTAATTGCACCCCAGTGATTAAGTAGTACTTTTAAGTCCCACTGAAGCTCTTCTGCCGATTTACCCACGCCAGCTGTACGAACGATTAGCCCCATGCCGTTAGGCAATTCTAGACCATTCATCGCTTCTTTAAGCTGTGTGCGTTCATCGCCTTCGATACGACGAGAAATACCGCCTGCACGAGGGTTGTTTGGCATTAATACTAAATAACTACCGGCTAAGCTGATGAAAGTAGTTAGTGCAGCGCCTTTGTTGCCACGTTCTTCTTTATCGATCTGAACGATGACTTCTTGGCCTTCTTTAACGACTTCTTTGATGCTTGGACGTCCTTGATAGACGTAGCCTTCTGGGAAGTATTCGCGAGCGATTTCCTTCATTGGAAGGAAGCCATGACGCTCTGCGCCGTAGTCAACAAATGCAGCTTCTAAACTAGGCTCTACGCGAGTAATTTTGCCTTTGTATATATTTGCTTTTTTCTGTTCGTGACCAGGACTTTCTATGTCTAGATCGTATAGCCTTTGGCCATCGACCAATGCAACGCGCATTTCTTCTAGCTGCATTGCATTAATTAACATTCTTTTCATTTATGTTGCCTTGGGGTTTGTTTGATTTAAACAACCTCATGGGCAGCAATTAACCTGCCTTAAATGGCCAGACCCTGTGTTTATTGTCAGAGCGTCTAGGTAACCTCGCGGTTAGCTTCTCTAGTCCTTAGGGCGCATTTTGGCGCTTGTATAAATATGAGTCCCGCAAACTGTGCTTGCCGAACTTTACAATCTATTCTATATAGCTTTGATTTAAGGCAAATAATTGTGATTGCCTATCAGGTTGCTATGAAAATTCTTAGTTTCGATAGCACCAAAATTTACAAATTAATGGGCTTCGAATACGGTGCCAAATAAGGAAAACCTTTAAAAACGGGCACTTTAAGCCTTACAAATATAGCAAAGCTATATTTTTCCATCAAATTATTTATGAGCATGTTACAATTTTTGCTATGAATACCGAAAATAAAGCAGTTCAGATGGTCACGGTTAGTGACGACGAGGCTGGACAAAGAATAGATAACTTCCTACTAAAACGGCTAAAAGGGGTACCTAAAAGTCGTATTTATCGCATTTTGCGCAAAGGGGAGGTTAGGGTTAACAAAAAGCGAGTTAAACCTGAATACAAAGTTCAGGCTGATGATGTAGTAAGAATTCCGCCAATTAGAGTTTCGGAAGAAACCGGTTTGCCGTCTAACAAGCTCAATCAGGTTGTTCAACTGGAACAGCAAATAGTTTATGAAGACGACTGCTTGTTAGTTCTGAATAAACCTTCTGGGATGGCAGTGCATGGTGGCAGTGGTTTAAGTTTTGGAGTGATTGAAGCCCTGCGCTCGTTACGTCAAGATTGTCGTTATCTAGAATTGGTTCACCGAATAGACCGAGATACCTCCGGATTATTGGTTGTTGCTAAAAAGCGCAGTGCATTGCGTGACATGCATCGACAGCTGCGAGAGAAGGTTGTTCAAAAAGACTATCTAACTTTAGTGCATGGCCAATGGCCAAAATCGGTTAGGTCGGTTGACGCGCCATTACGTAAAAATGCTGTGTCGTCAGGTGAAAGAATGGTGATTGTTGATCAAGCAGAAGGTAAACCCTCGCTTACTCGTTATCGAATAGAACGAAGATACGCTGACATGACTCTGATGAAAGCCAGTCCGGTGACTGGTAGAACGCATCAGATTCGTGTGCACAGCCTTTACGAAGGTCATAGCATTGCTGGTGACGACAAATACACAGATAAAGAACTTTTGGCAGCTACCGAAGCGAAAGGTTTGAATCGTTTGTTTTTACATGCATGGCAAATTCGTTTTGAACACCCGGCTACGCAAAAAGAGATGCATTTAACCGCGCCGTTAGAAGAAAGTCTTCAACGCTTTTGTGATCAGCTTGATCCTCTGTAGTAGGGTTTGACATAAAAGGAGCTTAGCTCCTTTTATCTTTACTAACTTAATAGCTCAAAATCTTGGCTTTCTAATAAGCCGCATAGTTTTATTAATGGAAGGCCAATCAAACTGTTCGGGTCGTCACCTTTTAAGTGCTTGAATAACACAATGCCAGAGCCTTCACTTTTGAAGCTTCCAGCACAGTTGTAGGGTTGTTCGATTTGCAGGTAACGTTCAATGAGGCTGTCGGAGAGCTCTCTAAAGCCAACTTCGAAGGTGTCTATTAAACTCTGCATCTGTTGCGTTTCACTATTATATAGCGCGAGCCCTGTATAAAAGGTAATGGCTTGTCCGCTAGCTGCTTTAAGTTGTTTAACAGCATTTTGATGGTTGCCGGGTTTCCCAACTATTTCTCCGTTTATGCAGCAAACCTGATCAGAACCTATAATCAGATTTTTAGGAAACTGCGTTTTTCCTGCAAGTGCTTTTTGTTCGGCTAAACGTAATACCAACAACTCTGGCGTTTCTTTAGGTTTTGGTGATTCATCGATATCTGGATTGAAGCAATCAAATGTTGGGCAAACTTTTTCTAATAGTTGTTTTCTGTAGGCAGAGCTAGAGGCAAGAATTAGTCGATTTTTCATCGTTTTTTAACCAAAATTAACAGTCTGCTGATTTTAAACGCAATCTTTAGCGATAGCGATGCTTTAAAGGCAGGAAAAAAGCACAAATTGTTTTGACTATCACTGAGTGTAACTATATTATGCGCGCCTTATGCAAAAAGTGAAATTACCAGTAGAGATTGACCCGTTTAAGACGGCTAAGCGAAAGTTAGATTATGAGGGCTTCCTCGAGATCAAACGATTGCCTCGTTTTAGCGATGCAACCTTGAAAGTGAATAGTGATGTAGACGTCTGGTTGCGCTTTGGAACTGATCCGCAAGGTTTAGTTGTCGTTCAAGGCAAAGCGTTAACTGAGGTGGAGTTAGAGTGCCAACGTTGTAGTGAAACTTTTAGTTATGCTATTAATGTTGAGTTTACTTACTCGCCAGTCTGCGATGAATCGCAAGTGGAAGAGTTACCAGAAGATTACGAACCACTGCAACTAAATGAAGACAACTACTTTTTAGTAGCTGAGTTGATTGAAGACGAATTGTTATTAGCGTTGCCAATCATACCTAAACATTCTTTAGAGGATTGTAAGGTTCAGCAAAACGAACAAGTATTTGGTGAAATCGACGTTGTAGAGGAAGAATCTAAACCAAATCCGTTTGCAGTGTTACAAAGTTTAAAAAAGAAAGACTAGGAGACTGGGTCAATGGCTGTTCAGAAAAGTAAAGTTACACGTTCAAGACGTGGCATGCGTCGTTCACACGATGCTATCGAAAACAATGTTGCATTAACAACTGACGCTACTTCAGGTGAGCTTCACCGTCGTCACCATGTTACTGCTGACGGTTACTACCGCGGTAACAAGGTTATCAACAAGTAAATTTTTGCATTTTGCAAAAACTTACTATTGCAGTTGATGCAATGGGGGGCGATGTTGGCCCCCATGTTACAGTGCCTGCCGTTGCGCAGGCACTTAACTATTACCCTCATTTGCATGTTACCTTAATTGGCGACAAGCACTTTATTAACTCCCTGTTAATAGAGCATCAAATTTCTCAGCATCCGCGCTTAGAGTTTGTACATTCAAGCCAAGTTGTCTCTGCCAACGACAAACCGATTACCGCTTTACGTTCTCGTAAACAATCATCAATGCGTTTAGCCCTAGATCTTGTTCACCAACAGCAAGCTGATGCCTGTGTTAGTGCAGGAAATACCGGTGCCTTAATGGCCATGGCCAAAGTTGTACTAAAACTTTTGCCTGGTATAGAACGCCCAGCGTTAGTGACTCATTTACCTGAAGAAAACGGCCAGGGTAGTTTGTTGCTAGATTTAGGCGCTAACTCTAGTTGTGATTCAGAGGTATTAATGCAGTTTGCGGTAATGGGAGCGTCTTTAGCCGAAAGCGTGTGGGGCTTATCTAAACCACGTGTTGCATTGTTGAATATTGGTGAAGAACAAATAAAGGGCAATGACGTTGTAAAACAAACAGCGCAACTTCTTGAAAACTCAAGCGCGATTAATTACATTGGCTTTGTTGAGGGGAATCAGATATTTAGTGGTAAAGCTGACGTAATAGTATGTGATGGTTTTGTAGGCAATATTGCTCTCAAAACTGCTGAAGGGGTTTCCCAGCTTATACTTGCAAAACTAAAGAAACAGTTTGATGTAAACTGGTTTGCTAGATTTATTCTCAAACTGTTTTTGCCGAGTCTTAAATCTCAACTAAAACAACTGAACCCCGACCAGTATAATGGCGCGAGTCTGTTAGGATTGCGCGGCATTGTAATTAAGAGTCATGGACATGCCGATGAAAAAGCATTTTTGCAAGCTATTCACCAAGCCGTCGCAGAGATACAACAGCAAGTGCCAGGTCGTATTACCGACAAACTTGAATCTTTATTAATTGATAAGCATTAAGTCTTTTATGTACTCAAAAATATTATCTACAGGTAGTTATCTGCCAACAAATGTAAGAACTAACTCAGATCTTGAGCAAATGGTAGAAACCAGTGATCAATGGATTACTGATCGTACCGGTATCAAAGAACGCCGTATTGCAGGTAATAACGAGTCTGTTGCTGATATGGGCGCATTTGCGGCTGAGTTAGCGATTAAAAGAGCAGATATCGACAAAAACGATATTGGCCTAATTATTCTAGCAACCACCTCAAGCGAGAATGCATTTCCTGCCGCTGCGTGTGAGGTTCAAGCAAAGTTAGAGCTCCCTGGTGTGCCCGCTTTTGATATTGCGGCGGCCTGCGCTGGCTTTACCTATGCTTTAAGTGTTGCCGACCAATATATAAAGAGTGGCTTGGTTAAAAAAGCACTAGTCATTGGCGCTGATAAGCTTTCACATATGTGCGATCCAGACGACCGCTCTACCATTATTTTGTTTGGTGATGGTGCCGGAGCCGTTCTATTAGGCGCAAGCGAAGAACCAGGCATTTTGTCTACCCATATTCATGCAGATGGCCGTTATGGCGATTTGCTAAAACTACCTCATCCACAACGTGGAATGTCGGGCACCGAAATGGAGTCTTACATGACGATGAGTGGAAATGAGGTATTTAAAGTAGCGGTAACCCGTTTAAGTGAAATTGTCACAGAAACCTTAGCTGCAAACGGTATTGAAAAAACAGAATTAGATTGGTTAGTGCCACACCAAGCTAATTTCAGAATTATTAAAGCTACAGCCAAAAAACTCGCTATGCCACTTGATAAAGTAGTGCTTACTTTAGACAGGCATGGCAATACTTCGGCTGCCTCCGTCCCCATTGCTTTAGACGAAGCAGTAACAGATGGGCGTATTCAACGAGGCCAGCTAGTATTACTAGAAGCATTTGGTGGTGGTTTTGCGTGGGGCAGTGCCCTAGTTAGATTTTAATTATTAGGATAGATGATGAGTAAATTAGCATTTGTTTTTCCAGGACAAGGCTCACAAAGCGTTGGCATGTTAGCCGAGCTTATTAGTGAGTATCCGGTAGTTGCTGATACCTTTAAACAAGCCTCTGAAGTGCTAGGTTATGATTTGGCAGGTTTAGTTGCCAACGGCCCAGCTGAAGAGTTAAACGAAACCAGCCGTACTCAACCCGCATTATTAACCGCCTCTGTGGCTCTATGGCGTTTATGGAACGAGCTAGGGGGCAGCGCGCCCGCAGTATTAGCAGGACACAGTTTAGGCGAGTACTCAGCGTTAACTTGTGCTGGAGTGTTAGAGTTTGCTGATGCGCTTAAGTTAGTAGAATATCGCGGCCAGTTAATGCAAAAAGCCGTACCGGCCGGAGTGGGGGCAATGTCTGCAATCATTGGCTTAGGCAATCAAGAAATTATTGACGCTTGTGAGAAAGCCGCCCAAGACCAAGTAGTAACAGCAGTTAACTTTAACTCACCTGGTCAAGTGGTTATCGCGGGCCATAAAGAAGCTGTAGACCGAGCTAACGTATTGTGTAAAGAAGCAGGTGCTAAGCGAGCCTTGCCATTGCCGGTAAGTGTGCCTTCTCACTGTGCTTTGATGCAGCCTGCGGCTGATGAACTGGCGGGGTACATTGAGGGTATCTCTTTTTCTGAGCCAAAATTCGATGTTATTAATAACGTAGACGTAGCAATTGAACGAGATGCTAAAGCAATTAAGCTTGCACTAATTAAGCAGCTATATAGCCCAGTACGTTGGACTGAAACCGTTGAAGCAATGGCCACTCGCGGTATCGAAACTGTTTATGAGTGCGGCCCGGGTAAAGTACTTAGTGGCTTAGTTAAGCGGATCCATAAGCCATTAGTTGCAGCAGCAATTAATGATACAACTTCTATAAAAACTGCTTTAGATAATAAGTAACGAGGAATTTTCAATGTCTCTACAAGGTAAGGTTGCCTTAGTCACTGGCGCAAGTCGTGGTATTGGTCGTGCAACTGCTGAAACTTTAGTTGCTCGCGGCGCCACCGTTATTGGAACTGCTACTTCAGAGAAGGGCGCCGAAGCCATTGCTGCTTATTTAGGCGAAAATGGTACTGGTTTAGCCTTAGACGTAACGTCTAGCGATTCTATTGCTCAGTTGTTTGCTGATATCAAAGCTAAATATGGAGATATCGATATTCTTGTGAACAATGCCGGTATTACCCGCGACAACTTATTAATGCGTATGAAAGACGACGAGTGGGAAGATATTATCAATACCAACTTAACGTCTGTTTTCCGTTTAAGCAAAGCTGTATTGCGTGCAATGATGAAAAAGCGCAATGGTCGTATTATTAGTATTGGTTCTGTTGTTGGCACCATGGGCAACGCAGGACAAGCTAACTATTCTGCTGCCAAAGCAGGCGTATTAGGTTTTACTCGTTCATTGGCGCGCGAAGTTGCTTCTCGTGGGATCACAGTTAATGCGATTGCTCCTGGTTTTATTGAAACAGATATGACGCGAGCACTTGACGATAATCAGCGTGGTGCTATCTTGTCGCAGGTGCCTATGGCGCGTTTAGGTGATGCTGAAGAAATCGCCAAAACGGTTGCTTTTTTAGCAAGCGACGATGCTGCCTATATTACTGGTGAAACTATTCACGTTAATGGCGGGATGTACATGGTTTAAGCAGCGGTTTAAAAAATGTGCAAAAAATTGATAGATCGCAAGTTTTTTATAAAAATAACTACGAAAAACGTGGTTAGACCACTACGGTTAGACTTGCAAAGTAATTCGGTTTGAATACACTATCGCAACAACGCAGAAGCGTATTTACTAAGGAAAAATATTGTCATGAGTGCAATTGAAGAACGTGTTAAAAAAATCATCATCGAGCAACTAGGTGTAAGCGAAGACGAAGTTAAAAACGAAGCTTCATTCGTTGACGATTTAGGTGCTGACTCTTTGGATACAGTTGAATTGGTTATGGCTTTAGAAGAAGAATTCGATACTGAAATCCCTGATGAAGAAGCTGAGAAAATCACTACTGTTCAAGCTGCAATTGATTACGTTCTAAATAATCAAGATTAATGAAAAAGTGGGCGGCATCAGTCGCCCATTTTGCATCCCCCTAAGATAAGTAAATCCCCCCTTGGAGGCATTTCAGTGACTAAGCGTAGAGTCGTTGTTACTGGTATTGGTGCACTATCACCAGTAGGTAATACCGCTGAATTAACTTGGCAAGCCCTTAAAGCTGGTCAAAGTGGCATTGGCCCTATCGAACACTTTGATACCGAAGCTTTCCCAACCCGTTTTGCCGGTTTGGTTAAAGACTTCAATGTAGAAGAGTTCATGAGTAAAAAAGACGCGCGCAAAATGGATGCGTTTATTCAATACGGAATTGCAGCTGGCCTAATGGCTTTTGATGATGCTGGTATTGATGTTACCGAGGAAAATGCAGATAGCATTGGGGTGTCAATTGGCTCAGGCATTGGTGGTCTTGGCTTAATTGAACAGAATCACGAAAATTATTTAAAAAATGGACCACGTAAAATCAGTCCGTTTTTTGTGCCATCAACCATTATCAACATGGTCGCTGGCCACCTTTCAATAATGAAAGGTCTAAAAGGCCCTAACATCGCTGTTACTACAGCCTGTACTACTGGTGCTCACGCCATTGGCCTTGCAGCACGTATGATTGCCTATGGTGACGCTAGTGTAATGTTAGCTGGCGGTGCTGAAAAAGCCTCTACGCATTTAGGTATGGGTGGTTTTGGCGCTGCAAAAGCACTATCTACTCGTAACGATGACCCAACAAAAGCTAGCCGACCTTGGGATCAAGACCGTGATGGTTTTGTATTGGGCGATGGTGCAGGTGTTGTTGTACTAGAAGAGTACGAAGCGGCTAAAGCGCGTGGTGCCAAAATTTACGCCGAGCTGGTTGGATTTGGTATGAGTGGTGATGCATACCACATGACGTCGCCTCCAGCCGACGGTGATGGTGCTGCTCGTTCTATGGCTGCTGCTATTAAAGATGCAGGTATCGATGCTTCAGAAATTGACTACATCAATGCTCACGGCACTTCAACACCAGCAGGTGACGTTGCCGAGACTCAAGCGGTTAAGTCTGTATTTGGCGAACATGCTAAAGAAGTATTGGTTAGCTCAACAAAATCTATGACTGGTCACCTTTTAGGTGCAGCTGGCGCCGTTGAAGCGATTGTGTCTATTTTGGCTATTCGCGACCAAATTGCTCCTCCAACCATTAACTTGGAAAACCCAAGTGAAGGTTGTGATTTAGATTATGTAGTTGGCAAAGCCCGTGAAACTAAAATTGATTACGCATTGTCGAATTCATTTGGTTTTGGTGGTACTAACGGATCTCTGGTATTCAAGAAAATTGATGCCTAATCTGCGTATTGCGCTATAGCTAATTGAAGCCTGATGTTATCATCAGGCTTTTTTATATCTAGGATTGTTGAGTTTGCTAGACGCTAATTTATCAACGCTTGATCGAGGCTTAAACTACGGCGATGGTTTTTTCACAACCATACTGGTGCAGTCTGGAAAGTTGACGCTTTGGGATTACCATCTAAAACGTTTAAAACGCGCTCAACTGCAGCTTGGCTTTCCTTCTCTTGATTTCGTTACTATCAAAAAAGATGCCGATAAGCACGCTTCTAAAGCGAACAATGCCGTACTAAAAGTCACCATTACTCGCGGAGAGGGTGGCCGTGGCTACGGCTTGCCAGAATGTGTTAAACCAAGCGTATTTATGTCTATTTCTGAGTTCCCGCAAAGCTACATAAACTTTAGAGATAGTGGAATATCAATTGGGATTGCCAAGCAACGCTTGGCAAGTGGTAGTGCATTTTCATCAATTAAAACCTTAAATCGCTTAGAACAAGTGTTACTAAAAAGAGAAGCAGACTCAACTGGGGTTGTCGACTTAGTTTGTTGTGATATTTTTGATCAGGTGGTTGAGGGGGTTGCGTCTAACTTGTTCTGGGTTAAGGATAAAGTGATTTATACAAGTGATCTAGATAGTGCTGGGGTTGCCGGTGTACAACGCCAGTTTTTGCTAGACAACGTGAAGCATTCTCCTTATCAGATCCAATTGGGTAAGTTTAAAATTGAAGATGTAGTCGCTGCTGATGAAATATTTGTCAGTAACTCAGTATTGCAGTTTGCCCCAGTTAATACTTTTAATGAGCGCAATTACGAGCGCTTTCCTGTTTGTCGTTGGTTCCAAAATTTGGTGAAAAATGCTTCGTAAAGTAATACTTGGTTTTATTGTTTTTTGTTTAATTGCTGGTTTCCTTTCATATAAGTGGTTTGATAATTACTTAGTTGAACAATGGCAACTGCCGCGTGCAACCGAGGTTCAACAGGTGTCGGTAGGCTCGGGAACTAACATTTATCGTGTTGCCAACCAGGTATTTGCTAATGCAGACCAAGATGCATGGTGGTTGCGAGTTTGGTTCAAACTTCATCCTCACCACAGTCAAATTAAAAAGGGCTTATATCAGTTAGATGAGCAGCTTAGTTATGCCCAGCTAAGCCAAATATTAGCGAGCGGAAAAGTCGTTCAGTTTAAAGTTAGCCTAATTGAAGGTGAGACCTTTGCCCAGTTTTGGGAAAAGCTCAACCAAACTGACGGGATTAAACCTAGCACTAAGAATGAACAAGAGTTAATTGAATTGCTTGAAATTGAACAAAGTAAGCTAGAAGGGCTGTTATTACCAGAAACTTACTTTTTTGTTCACAATACGCCTGCAGAAAGCATCATCAAGCGCGCCAAGCTAGCATTAGATAAAGTAGTTGCCGAACAATGGGATAAACGTAATCAAGCTGTTCCACTCAAAACACCTTATGAAGCACTAATTCTCGCATCAATTATCGAAAAAGAAACCGGTGCTAAGTTTGAACGGCCTCGGATCGCTTCGGTATTTGTAAATCGCCTTAATAAGGGGATGCGCCTGCAAACTGACCCTACTGTAATTTACGGTATGGGAGAGCGGTATGACGGAAATATTCGCCGTAAAGATTTACGCGAAGCTACGCCTTACAATACTTATGTTATTCGAGCTCTTCCGCCAACACCCATCGCTATGGCTAGTGAAGATGCCATTATCGCTGCGCTAAACCCCGAGCAATCTAATTATTATTATTTTGTCGCTAAGGGTGGTGGTGAACATTACTTTTCTAAAAACTTAGCTGAGCATAATCGCGCAGTTAGAAAATACATACTTAAGAAATAGTTATTATGACGCGTGGAAAATTTGTAGTTATTGAAGGCTTAGAGGGTGCAGGAAAAAGTACCGCAGTTGCCGCGATCCAAACTTTGTTAGAGCAACAAGGTATAGAGTACATAAATACTCGAGAGCCTGGAGGTACGCCAATTGCCGAGTCTTTACGAACGATAGTAAAACAAGGTGTTGATGGTGAGCAGGTTTCCGATAGCACTGAGTTGTTACTAATGTATGCGGCCCGCGCTCAACTGGTGGAAACACGTATTAAACCCGCTTTAAGTAAAGGTAAATGGGTGGTAGGTGACCGCCACGATTTAAGCTCACAAGCTTACCAAGGTGGTGGCAGAGAGTTAGGCGTAGATAAACTACAAGCGATTAAACAGATTGCTATTGGAAGTTTCGAGCCTGATTTAACCTTATACTTGGATATTGAACCTGGTTTAGGCTTAAGCAGAGCACGTGAACGCGGCGAGTTAGACAGAATAGAGCAGCAAGCTTTAAGCTTTTTTGAAAGAAGTAGAGCGGTTTATCTTGCGCAAGCAGAGGCTAATGACAATATCGTGAAAGTCGATGCAAGCCAAAGCATAGACAAAGTAGCTAGTGATATTCAGGCTGCATTAAATAATTACCTAAATACACTGTAACGGTATTTACGATGAGCTCTCCTTGGTTAAGTAAGGCATGGAAACAATTATCACATCAATTAAGTGAAGATAGCTTTCCGCAAAGCCTGCTGCTTCGTGGAGAAAAAGGTTTAGGTAAGCTGCAGCTAGCAAAGTTTGTTGCTAAAACTATTTTATGTAGCGAACAAAAACATCAAGCTTGTAATCAGTGCCATAGTTGCCAGCTAATAGACTCTGGCGCCCATGGCAGTTTGTTTTTGCTAGAACAAGAAAAGCCTAAAGTAGATGATATTCGTGCTTTAAGTTTGTGGGCAAACCAGACTAGTAGTTTTGGTTCTTCAAAAGTGGCGATTATAAGCGATATCGGCGCGCTAAATACGGCATCAAACAATGCTTTGTTAAAAACCTTAGAAGAACCTGTGGCAGATACTCACTTTATCCTGGTTAACCATTTGCCGTTTAAAGCGATGCCAACAATAATGAGTCGATGCCAAGTTTTAAATATCGCGACACCAGAGCAAAACTGGGTGAAGCAATGGTTGGTAAAACAAAAGCTTAGGGTAGACGAAAACTTTGCTCTAATTTATCGATTCTGTAACGGTTCTCCCTTACAAATCAAAGAGTTTTATCGCGAGCAGCAGTTTACTCAGCTAGAACAGTTTATTCATCAATATCAATTAATGGTGCAAGCTAAAACTAATAAACTGGCTGATTTAGTTCACAAGCAGCCATTGTACTTACAATGGCTAGGTCATTGCTTAACCTTATCCTTTAGTTTAGCTAAAGGGCTGGCTAATAGAGATGACTTTCCCCAGTTTGCTGTTGTTAGTACTAAAGACAAAACTATTGAATTGGCCTATCAAGACTGGCTCGATTTGCTCAAACAGATAGAAGAATATCCGGGCCTAAATGTTGGCCAACAGCTTTACCCGCTGTTTACACGATTTAAGGATTAACGCGCGTGTTAGTAGATTCACATTGCCATTTAGACAGACTTGATTATCAAGGTAAGCATGTAAACGTAGCGGATGCTTTAGCTAAAGCCAAAGATGCTGGTGTAGATTATTGCCTTGCTGTGGCTATATCTCCTGAGAAGTTTCCGAGCATGATGGAGAAAGTGCAACACTTTGATCAAGTGTTTGCCTCTTGTGGTATGCATCCACTTTATGTTCAAGACCAAGAGTTTGACCTTGAAAAAATGGAGGTTTATTTGGCTCACCCTAAAGTAGTTGCCGTGGGTGAAACAGGTTTGGATTATTTTTATGCGAAAGAACATAAAGAGCTACAGCAGAGAGTCTTTATTGAGCAGATAAAGTTAGCTGTTAAGCATAACAAACCATTGATTATTCATACCCGAGATGCACGAGAAGATACTTTGCGTTTACTGTCGGAGCATAAGGCGGAGCAATGTAAAGGGGTACTTCATTGCTTTACTGAAAGTTTAGAGATGGCAGAGGCCGCCATTGAAATGGGCTTTTATATATCTGCTTCAGGGATCATTAGCTTTAACTCGGCAAAAGAGTTGCAGCAAACCTTTAAACAAATTCCCTTAGATAGGATCTTGGTTGAAACAGATAGCCCATACTTAGCGCCGATCCCGTTTAGGGGAGAAGAAAACCAACCTGCTTATACACGGCAGGTAGCTGAGTGTTTAGCAAAAATAAAAGGCATTAGTTTAGAGGAAGTTGCAGAACAAACTACCCAAAACTTTTTTGATTTGTTTAGTTTGGCAAAGCCTTGAAAAAAACGGCTCCACTCTAGTCCCTGAGCGGAGCGTAGGGGAATGGCTCTGTGTTAGAGCCTTGCGCTAATAGTCTGTTAAGTGTAGACCGAGTTGCGTGCTTTGCAAGCTCAGCCAAGCCCCTTGTCTTTCACTAACTCTCTAGGGTAGGAGTTCTTAATCTTGTTTCTTACCCATTTACCTAAACCAATAACATAACCTTGGTAGCTTAGAGCCACTTCGCCTTTGTTGTTATTTGGATAGACAATATCTTTGCCTTGATAAAAGTGATGGGCTTGTTCGGGCTCTAGTTCAATACAGTTTTTTGCAACTAAGTGTCCAAGAGCAGTAATTGCATCGTGGCTTGTTCTAAATCCATGTTTAAACTCTTCGGCTAACTTGAGGCCAACTCGTTCAAATCGCATTTCATCTTTTACACGCAAAAAGCTGTTTGGAAGTAACCAGTAATCATTAGCTTTGGTAAATATGCTGTAGTCGCTAGGGAGCGTCATTCCAAACTGAGATTTAAAATGCTGCGCAATTGATGCTTGCTGCTTTTTCGTCGCAGTTTGATAAGCAAACGGTTTTATTCGTTTGTTGATTGCTGGTGTATCGATGGTTGCAGCGTTTTTGCGCAGTGCAGCTACGAAGAAACCCTCGCTATCATAGTATTGTGGCCAAACGTGTAAATAGCCTTCTTTAGTTATAGCTTTGTGGCTGTGCTCAAAAAGTTGCTCGAGATTAATGGTAGAAAAGCTATCGGGGTATTGGGTAGCAATACGACTAATCACTTGCTGGTTTTCTTGTTGATTTAAGGTGCACGTTGAGTAAATCAATACTCCATTAGGCTTTAGGGCTTGTAGCGCGCTTTCTAGTAACGTGCTTTGCAGCTGAGAAATTTCGTAGACATGCTGTTCACTCCAATTATCTAGAGCTTGAGGATCTTTGCGTAAGGTACCTTCACCAGAGCAGGGGGCATCTAGCAAAATAGCGTCAAACTGCTCGCTCATCCAAGTACCAAAAATTTCAGCACTGAAGTGTGTTACGGCCGCATTAGTTACACCACAACGTAACAAATTGGCACTAAGCACTTTAACTCGACTAGCAGAGAACTCATTGGCTACGATTGCTCCTTTACCTTGAAGCATGGCTGCCATTTGTGTTGTTTTTGACCCCGGAGCGGAAGCTGCGTCTAGCAACAAACAGTCTTCTTCGGCTTGAAAGCAGTGAAATAGGGCGCTTACCGGCAGCATAGAACTTGCTTCTTGAATGTAGAACAAACCAGCTTGGTGTTCTGCGGTATTACCAAGTGATAAGCTCTCATCTTCGCGGGTAATCCAAAAGCCAGTCTCGCACCAAGGTATGGGCTCAAGTTGCCATTGATTGGTTTTGGCTAAGCTTAAAAATGCCTCTAGGCTTATTTTAAGTGTATTTACTCTGATGCTTCTGCGCATCGGCTGCTGACAAACAGCTTTGAAACCAGCTAAACTCAAGTCGCTTGGAAGATCTTCCTCAATGCGCTCTATGAATTTAGCTGGAAAATTTATTGGTTTGGTCAAAATGCAGATTTTCTATGGCTCAATGGAAGGGCTCCATTGTAACCATTTTTCATCATAAATGGGCTGTAGTTCGTACTTATCCTGATCCTTGGCCGGTTTAGCTGTAGGTTCTTCATCGGGCGTCGCAAATGCAATGCCGCCAGTTAACAGTGTTTCCATTGAATCAAGACGAATGTTAGCGCCACCTAGGCCAAGTTTTACATCTACGCCCGAGGCATTCCAAAAGACACTATTTTCTCGCACTAAGTGGCGATATGCTGAGTTTATGTTCAGGCGAGCTAAGATTTTTGAGCCATCCATAGCAAGTTTTGCATCATCAACAAAACCAACTTGATATTGCTTGTAAAGTACCGGGCTGCCGACTTTTAATGAGCCAAAATGGCTACTGCTAAGCCAAATATGTAAAGCATTTGTATCAGTATTGGGTGCTTGTTTTTGTAAAACAAACTGTTGTGAGGGCTTTCCTTTTCCTGGAAGGGCATTAATAAAATCCCCTTTTACCAAGGTATCTAGGTTTTTTACTTCGGATAGACTGATAGAGGCTGTTTCTTGCCAGTATAAGGCGCCACTGCGGGCGAAGTTTCTATAAAAGGGGAAGTCCAACTCAGCATCTGCTTGCAGTTCGGAAAGGCTATCATTGAAATGCATGTTGGTGACTTTACCAATTTGCTGCCCCTGATATTTAATCGGCATGTTGTTGTAGAGGCCGTGGCTATCGTTAGTTGTTAGGCTAATTGCTAAATGACGCTTAGTTGCATCCTGTTTAGTTTTATGAACAGTTCGGATACTCTCCTTAGCCAGTTCTTCGAAGTGATCAAAACTGATACCGCCCATAACTAGTGATTTAAGCGATTCACTGTTTACTGATAAACCATCTAAACTGGCTTTAATTTCCAGTCCTGATGCGTGCCAGAATCGACTGTTATCCGTTACTAAGTGTCGATAGTTGCCAAAAATCTTAATTTTTAGGTCAATGCTGCCATCTTTTAACAAACTGTAATGCTCAACTTCTCCTACCGGTACTCGTCTAAAAAGAACTGGCGCCCCTTCTCCTAATGACCCTAAATAATCAGTATTTAAGCGCAGCGATAAAGGTTTCTCTATTTTTGCTTTAGACAACTGAGCTGCTTGTTTGTTGTGATGCAGCGCATATTGACTTTGCTTACTGAGAGTATTGCTATGTCCGGGCATCAATATGATTGGGGAGTTTATAAAACCACTCAAACCGCTGCTTTCAACACTTATTCCATTTAGATCTGCTTCCACAGCTAGCGGACTTTGGTTATAAAATCGGCTGCCTTGCGTAAGTAGTTTGGTATATTGAGGCTGAATAAAAGCTTTTAGCTCAAAGCTGCGATCTATTAAGTTGATTTCAGTCACTTTACCAATGGTTAGTCCGTTGTAAACGATCGGACTGTTAACTGCTAAACCCTTAACATTCTTAGTGGTAAAGCTGATGGACTTACTTCCAACGGGAGGCTTTGGTGATGTTGTAAGGGTAAACTCAGTTTGAAGCTCACCTTGCTCTGCAACCACTTCGATTTGCTTTGCACCAACTAGCGCACCAAGATTTTTAACTCCGTTTAATCCTATTTCAGGCTTTATCAGAACTAATTGGGTTGTATCGTTAAACAGATCTTCATACTTAGGCTCGACCAAGGCTTTTGCTAAAAAATGGTCGTGGCTTCCGGTATTCTGAATATCATTGATAAACCCTATTACCGCGCCGCGATAAACTAGCTTGCTGCGGTTTGCTGCAAGACCATGTTGTTGCTGCATGGTGATTTGAATCGCTTTACCACGTTGAGAGTCTTTAAGGTTGTCATAGAGGGTAAAGTTTTGTCCTTTATCTGCAATAGCAGATTGAACGGGGCTATCAAAACTGACGCCACCGGAAATCACGCTGGCTAGGCTTTCACTAGAGATTTGCATCCCATCGAGAGAGATATCAGCCTCGAAGCCACTTACATTCCAAAACCGAGTATCAATTTTCACTAAATGAGAGAATTGCGGTTTGATTTGAATATCAAATTCTACATGGTGTTGATCATTTAATTGATAACGTTGTACCTCGCCTACTTTTATTTTTTTGAAGTAAACAGGGGAGCCAATATTTAGAGAGCCTAAATCGTTTGATGTAAGGCGTACATTTAAACCGTTACCCCTAATAATATTAGGAGGTTCGTTGAGTGCAACAAAGTCATCACTAAATTTACCTTTGCCGGGGTTTAGTTCAATGTAGTTACCAGATACTAGCGCGTCTAAACCGCTAATCTCTGTAATCGACGCTTTGGGCGTTACTAGCCAGAATTGACTATCTTCTTTTAGTAACTGCTCTGCTTCTCGTTTAACTTCTGCAACTACAATTACGCCTTCTAAATTAGGTGCAAGTTCTACCGTTTTCACTACGCCAATATCTAGACCTTGGTAAAACAACTGAGTTTGCCCAGCGGTAATACCTTTTGCGCTATCAAACACAATGTTGATTTTCACACCTGCTTCAGACCAAGCTTTGAATAGTAGCCAAGCGCCTAACAGCACGGCCAAAATGGGCAACAGCCAAATAGGGGAGATTACCTTCTCTTTTTTAAGTTCCGGTTTACTAGCGTTATTCAAGTTGTTTATCCCAAATTAGTCTTGTATCAAAAGATTTTGCTGCGAACAGTGTTAACAATACTACTGCGCCAAATGCGGTGGCGCCGGGTCCTGCTTCCACGCCTACTAAATTATTTCGTTCAAATACTGCAATCATGATAGACAGAACAAAAAGATCGAGCATTGACCACTTACCAATAATGTCAATTATTCTATAGATAACAATCCGTTGTCGATTGTTCAGATTCAAATTAAATTGCAGGCTTAATAAAATAACAACCAAGCCGACAAGTTTCATTACAGGCACCACAATGCTGGCGACAAATACCACAATGGCAATCCCTACCATATCGTCTTTAATTAAGCTGATCACGCCAGACATAATAGTTTCGTATTGGGGAGCACCGCGAGTACTTAAAACGGTTATTGGCATTAAGTTCGCAGGGAAAAGTCCAACAGTAGCGGCAATGATAAAAGCCCAACATTTTTGCATGCTTTGAGGGGTTCGTGAATGCACTCGCATATGGCAGCGCTGACAGTGGCTTTGTTCTTCGGGCATTGACAGTTTGCAGTGCCTGCATTGTTTTAAGCCTAACTGTTTAGCGGATGTGTACATAACGCTCCCAGTATTCCGCTGGCTCTATACGTTGAATTAGGCGGGTAGAAAGTAGCAAGGTTATGCAGATACACCAAAGCCCATAGCCCAAATCGATATCGGCGTATTCTACTAGTTTAACCAAGGCTACCAAAAAACTAACGATGTAGACTTCAATCATACTCCAGTGAATAAGATCGTCTTGAAAATGCAGCGCTGTTGCCAAAAAGGGAGCTTTCCAGCCTTTGCTTAAAGACAAAGAGGTATAACAAATTAAGCTAAATAGTAGAATTGGTGCGATGAAACTAGCCAGTACCACGCTGAAGCCCACCAAATAATAGCCGTTTTCGAGTAACAACACGGTGCCGCGCAGAATATTGGCTGAACTGGGGATCCCAAGGAATGTAAAGCTCAACAGCGGGTAAGTGTTAGCAAGCGTAACCATAATCAAGCACGTTAACGCTAAGGCAAATTGGCTAGAGAAACGGGCTCTACGCCCCCGCGCGAGTGTGTGTTTGCAGCGTGGGCATATTAATACGTTTCCAGCCCTACAATGTGCTTGGGTGTCGACCAACAAATCGCAACTCGGGCAGATGGATAGCTTTGATAACTCAGAAGATTTCATACAGTATATATTAGCTAAGTCAGGCTAACTATGCTGTAAAAATTTGTCACTAGTAGTTTAAAAGTGAATGGTGCATACTACCCTGTATATAAAAACAGTGAATGGAGGCAGCGGTGGCTGTAATTATTAAATATGTCGTCGAACGTAACGGTGTAGAGAAAATGACTTTTAGTTCAAAAAAAGAAGCCGACAATTACGACAAAATGTTAGACGTAGCTGATCAGCTTACATTAATGATAAAGCATGCAGAACCTAAGATGAACGAGCAACAAGCCGAGAATTTAGGCTTTTACCTTTCTTCCCAGCGAAATGCGCTGCAACAAGTGCTCAAAGGCCAGGAGTTTGATGCATCGATGATTGAAGACGAGGAATAATGCAGTGACAGACGTATCTTCGCGTTATTTAACACTAGGTAAACAACTAGACGCTTTGTTAGATAAAGACTTACCTTATATTTCTAATCTGGCTAATTTTTCTGCCCTATTATGGCTCGAGTTAGAAGAGATTAATTGGGTAGGGTGTTATTTGGCCGATAAAGCTAAAAAACAGCTGTTCTTGGGGCCGTTTCAAGGTAAACCTGCCTGTACCTCAATACAAGTTGGTAAAGGGGTATGTGGTTCGGCTTTTGCGCAGCAGCAAACCTTTCGTGTTGAAAATGTGCATGAGTTTCCGGGGCATATCGCTTGTGATAGTGCTAGCGAATCAGAAATCGTAGTGCCTTTATATCTTAATGGTGAACTGTTTGGCGTAGTAGATATTGATAGTCCGCGTCTTAATCGATTCGAGCTAAGTGACCAAATTGGCATCGAGTATTTAGTTAAGGTGTTGGAAAATAAACTAAGTGATGTGCATTTTTAATGGCTTTTCAATATACGCTCACTATAATAGCCGAAATCAGCCCTGTCGCTGTACCAGTAAAGATGTATAAGAAAGGTCATCATGGAACAAACTAACAAACTGAAAAATAGCAAAGAAGTCATTCAATATTTGGCGACACAATTCCCAAACTGTTTTTCTACAGAAGGTGAAGCCAAGCCGCTTAAAATTGGTATTTTTCAGGACTTAGCTGAACGTCTAAAAGAAGACGAGAAAGTAAGTAATACCGTACTACGTTCTGCTCTGCGTCAATATACGTCTAGCTGGCGTTACCTACATGGCGTAAAAGTTGGCTCTAAACGCGTTGATTTAGACGGTGTAGAGGGCGCAGAAATTGAACAAGAGCATGTAGAACATGCACAAAAGACCTTAAAAGAAAGCAAAGATAAAGCCTTTGCTAACAAAAAGGCTCAAGCTGACAAAAACAAAGCTGCTGCACGTAAACCAAAAGCTGATTTTAAGCGTACTAGTAAACCTAAAACTAGCGACAGCAAACCAGCAGCAGAGAAGAAGCCGATTGAAAAAATCGACAGTAAAGATTTAGTTGCAGGGAAGGAAGTTCGTGTATTGGTTGGAAAAACACCAATGCCGGGTCAGATCTCAGAAGTAACAAAAGATGGCATTGCTGTTACACTTAAAAGCGGTATGTTAGTTAAAGTTAAAGCAGAACATATCGTTGCATAATTGATTTAGTAGTGAGATAGGTGCCTATGAAATATTTGAGCCGTCTGTGGCTATTTTTTTTAACGCTTAGTTACTCAACTCTGTTGTTGGCTCAAACGCCTACATTAGGACAAGATGCGCTACCCACTTTAAGCCAGCAAAGCCAACATGCTACAGCGGCAAAAAGAATTAGTGCTTTATATACCCGCTCTCACTACCGCAGTGTTCCTTTCGACGATGAATTATCTAGCGAAATCTTCGATAAGTTTATTCAGCAACTTGACTACAATCGTAGCTTGTTTTTGGAAGAAGATTTCTTACGCTTTGAACGTTATCGCTACAGCCTAGATCAAGACATACCAGCAGGTAGATTGGAACCGCTTTATTCTATGTTCGACCTGTCGCTTAAGCGTCGCTACCAGCAATTAGTTTACTCTTTACAAGTGCTCGACGAGCCAATGGATTTTACTAAAGACGAACAGTTTCAATTTAATCGCAGCGAAGCTGATTGGCCTAAAACCCAAGCTGAGATTAAAGAACTGTGGCGCTTAAAAGTAAAATACGATGCGCTAAACTTAAAGTTAGCAGGTCGCGAACACGACAAAATTGTCGAAGTATTAGCCAAGCGCTATAACAGTGCGATTAAACGTTTAGTGCAAACCGGCAGTGAAGATGTTTTCCAAACTGCAATGAACGCTTATTCTCGCGCCATCGAACCACATACTAGTTACCTATCTCCCCGCACTGCAGAACGCTTCAAAATGGAAATGAATCTTTCATTAGAAGGCATTGGTGCGGTGCTGCAAGGCGAAGATGAGTACACGGTGATTCGAAGTTTGGTTCCTGGTGGACCTGCAGCGCTGAGCAACCAATTAGGTCCCGAAGACAAAATTGTTGGTGTTGCTCAAGGTGAAGATGAAATCGTTGATATTATTGGTTGGCGCTTAGATGACGTAGTTGATCTGATTAAAGGTCCTAAAGGCACTACTGTTCGCCTTGAGATACTTGCATCAGGCGGCAAAGTAGATGGTAAAACTAAAATCGTTGATATCGTTCGCGACAAAGTTCGCCTAGAAGACCGTGCCGCGAAAAGCGAAGTAATAGAAATTGAAGGCAAGAAAGTAGGGGTGCTTAATGTTCCTAGTTTCTATGTGAATTTGAGTGAAGATGCCAGCAAAGAGTTACGTAAATTAGACGAAGAGAATATCAGTTCTTTGATTGTTGATTTACGAGGCAACGGCGGTGGAGCATTAACAGAAGCAACTGCATTAACCGGTTTATTTATTCCACAAGGTCCGGTTGTGCAAGTACGCGATCAGCTTGGTCGAATTACGGTAAACAACGATACCAGCAATTCAGTCACTTACAGTGGCCCAATGGTTATTTTAATCGACCGTTACAGCGCTTCAGCTTCCGAAATTTTTGCCGCTGCCTTGCAAGATTATGGCAGAGCCATTGTTATAGGTGAGCAAAGTTACGGTAAAGGTACTGTACAGCAGCACCGCGGTTTAGGTCGAATTTACGACTTGTACGAAAATGAACTTGGCCACGTTCAGTACACCATTGCTAAGTTTTACCGTATAAACGGTGGCAGTACTCAACATCGCGGTGTAATTCCTGATATCTCTTATCCTTCTGCCTTGTTGCCGGAAGAAACGGGAGAGAGCGTTGAAGATAATGCTTTGCCTTGGGATAAAATTAAAGCGGCTAACTATAAGTTGCTTGGCGATGTTAGCCCTTATATTGAAGCTTTAGATAAAAAGCATCAGGCTCGCATTGCAAATGATCCAGAGTTTCAATACATCATTAGTGATATAGCTGATTATCGTAAAGACAAAGATATGAAGTCGGTAAGTCTTAATGAAAAAGCGAGGCTCTCTCAGCGCGATGAAAAAGAGCAGAAACAACTTGCTCGCTTAAATGAGCGTTTAGTTCGCCTTGAACTGGAACCTGTTAAAGACTTAGAAGACGCGCCAAAAGATATTGATTTGGATGATGCTTTTTTAACAGAAGCAGCAGAGATTGCGGTTGATTACTTAGAACTTCGTAATCCAAGCTAAACAGATTTAGTTATCGATAAAAAAAGCCAGCTAATCGCTGGCTTTTTTGTATTGGTTTGAAGCGTTACTAACTGGGAGCCGCAACGATCGATTGTTGTAGCTTTTTCACTTCTACAATCTTTACAGAGATGGTATCACCCACGCTATATTGTTTGTCTTTAGTGGATAAACGGCCCAACTCACTTTCGATGGTGAGTTCTTCATCTTTACCCGCAAGCTTGGTTTTTGGAACAAAAGCCGAGGCACCACTGTCAACTAGACGAATGTTAAGGCCACCACGGTTTATATTGCTAATTTCTGCCAACAAACATGTATTTGGATCTTGTTCTGCGAAATACTCGCAATACAAGTAGTTGGCCATTTCTCGTTCAGCAAACTTTTGCTTCTTGCGATTATCACTTAGATGTTCGGATAGCTCTTCAGATAATGGTGAAGTAGGTGTTTCACCATTAATCACTGATTTAATAAGGCGATGATTCAACAGGTCGCTGTATTTTCTTATTGGAGAGGTCCAAGTCGCATATTTAGCTTCACCTAAACCAAAGTGGGGCAAACACTTTTCATTGTAAACACCAAAATTAAAGTGGCGTTTTACCAACTGATCTAAGCATTTATCGCCGGTTGCTGCGATGGTTCTTCTAAGTTGGCAGAAGTAGTCGAGGTCATTGAGCTTTTCTCGCTCTACAGGTAACTCAAACTTGGCCAATAGCTCTACTAGCCCGTCTAGCTTCTCTTCTTTAAAACCAGAATGACATGCAAACACCCCAAAGCCGAGTTTTTCATCTAGGAAACGTCCGCCACAAATGTTGGCTGCCACCATTGCTTCTTCAATCATGCGGTTTGCACTGCGACGAGATTGGCGAAGAATATCGATAACTTGACCTTTATTATCTAAGACAAACTCGTAGTCTGCTTGATCGCCAAATACCGAGGTGTTCTCTGCGCGCCATTGATTACGTTGCTCACTAAACAAGTTAAGTTGTTGTAAAGCTTCAGCTAGCTCAGCGTTTGATTCGAGTTCAGTGGCTTTTTGCTCTATAAAGTCCGACACCTGATTGTAGTTTAGGCGATGTTTGGACTGAACAGTGGCTAAGTAAAACTCAGCATTTTCTTGTAACTCACCATCAAGTCCAATCAGCATTTCACATACTAAGGCTGGACGAACTTGATCTGCTACTAGCGAGCAATGTTCGTTAGCCAATTTACTTGGCATCATCGGCACAGTGCGTGCTGGTAAGTACAAAGTGAATGCTCGTTGTTTGGCTGCTTTTTCAAGTTCGCTTTCACTGTTAATGTAAGCACTCGGATCCGCTATAGCGACCTTTAGCTTCCAATGTTCTGCTTCGCGCGTGATTGAGACTGCATCATCCATATCTTTGGTATTTTCACCGTCGATAGTGAAAAACAACTCGTTGGTTAGATCACGACGCTCAACTTCTTGATCAATAATCGCCAGGTCTTCAGTGAGTTCAGGCTGGTCCCAAGCTAATTGGTGCTTTTTAGTAGTGGCTTTCCATCGGGCAAAGTTATCGTCACTTTCTGCGATAAACTCGAAGATCTCGGCTTGGAAGTGTTGTTCTTTAAGTGCGTGTTTAACCAGTCTAGCTAACACCCAATCACCTTGTTTGATTGAGAATCCACTATCTTTTATCACTTTTGCACTTAATAACTGGTTGATCAATGGATGGTCAACCTGCAGCTTAGTGCGTTTATCAACAAACTTTACACGGGCCACAAAGGTATCTAAAGCGGCTTCCACTAGTGTTTCTGGCTCTGCTGCTTCTTTACCGTTATTTTCGCGAATAGCAGCGCTAATCCGATCGCCGTGAATTAGCTTTTTCATCATTGGAGGAGAGATGAAATAGCTTTTTTTGTTGTCTGTTTGAAGGAAACCGAAGTTCTTCTCAGTAGCTTTTACTACACCTTCAACAGTGGGAATGGTCTCTCTAATTTGCTGCTTTAGTTGAGCCAATAGAGGGTTATCTTTAAGCATAAAGGCTTCCATTTTTTATCGTGAAAGCACTATACCCAAAGGTTTATCGCTATTCTAGCGAAACAGTACTGGTTTATTGGGTTTGGCTCGAGCTAAACTAAAAACAAATCAGTAACGACTAAAGAGCAGGGATGAGTAAAGATCAAGAAAAGCATCAGCAACGACAGGAAAAGTTGAAAGCAAGTGTGGATGCTAAAGTTGAAGATGCACAGATTGAAAAGGGCTTAGTGCTGGTTATTACCGGTAATGGTAAGGGTAAATCGACGGCTGGTTTTGGCAATGTTGCGCGTGCTACTGGGCATGGTTACAAAGCAACGGTGGCGCAATTTATTAAAGGCGGCTGGGAATGCGGAGAACGCAACCTTCTGCAAAACAACGGAGTAGAGTTTGCCACTATGGCAACAGGGTTTACCTGGGAGACTCAAAGCCGAGAACTTGATACCCAAGCTGCGCAAGAAGTATGGCAACGTTGTAAGCAGTGGCTGGCTGATCCATCAATCTATTTGGTGTTGTTGGACGAGATTACTTACATGTTAAGTTATGACTACCTAGATGTTGAAGAGGTTGTTGAAGCAATTAAGCAGCGACCTGCAGAACAAACGGTAGTGGTAACTGGCCGTGCATGTCATCGCAAAGTGCTTGATATTGCAGACACCATTTCTGAAGTAAAAAATGTTAAGCATGCTTTTGAATCAGGAATTAAAGCTCGTCAGGGTATTGATTGGTAAATTTCTAAAGTGGCTTTAGGGCCACTTTCTCACCTGTTTTTAAATATACGAAAGTATTTTCCGATTATTTTCTTTCTATTAGAAAATTAATCTAAAATTCGTCTTATCTATTAGAACTGCGCCAACCTTTTCTACAAACATATTTGTACGCTGTATCAAACGCACTTAGCCGAGATATTCCATGAAACAGTGGCAACAATACATAGACTTAGTTCAATCTGAAGTGGTACCTGCATTAGGTTGCACCGAACCCGTTACTGTTGCGCTTGCTAGCGCTAAAGCTGCGGAATTACTTGGCGGTTTACCTGACTCTATTCAAGTTAAGGTAACTCCAAATCTTTACAAGAATGGCATGGGAGTATTTGTACCAGGCACTAGTAAGGCTGGTTTACCTATCGCTGCTGCTGTAGGTGCGACAGCTGGAGATGCGAGTAGAGGTTTGGAAGTACTGGCGACAATCTCGGAAGAAGCGCTTCGCAAGGCAAATCAAATGCTGAGTAAACGCCAAGTTAGTGTATCAATGGTAAGCAATGATGATGTGTTGTATACGGTGGTAAATGCTAGTCGCAATCAAGATAAGGTTGAGGTTTGCATAGCAAAGTCACATACCCGTTTTGAATACATCGTAAAGAATGGAGCAGTAGTACAGCAAGCCAAAGCTGTACAATGTGTTCAAACCACTGAAACGAACCACATTAAGCTTTCAATAGAGCAGATCGTAGACTTTGTTGAAAACGTGCCACTTACACAGATTGCCTTTATTAAACGTGCCGCTAGCTTAAACCGAGCGTTAGCTGAGACTGGGTTGTCGGGGAACTATGGCTTAGCGCTAGGCGCTAGTTTACAAGCGCAAGTAGAGCAGGGGCTACTTGCCGATGATTTAATAAATCGTGCAATGCGTTTGGGTGCGGCGGCATCAGATGCTCGAATGGGCGGAGCGCAACAAGCGGCAATGAGTAACTCGGGTAGCGGGAATCAAGGAATAGCTGCAACCATGCCGGTTGTGGCTTATGCAGAAATAAAGCAGCTAGATGATGATGCTTTTGTTCGTGCTTTAATGCTAAGCCACTTGGTTGCTATTTACGTTAAGTCGAAGCAAAACAAATTGTCAGCCTTGTGTGCTGCCACCACCGCTGCTATGGGCGCTAGTGCAGCACTCACTTGGTTGATGGGAGGTAAGTTGGCTGCAATTCATCGTGCAATTAACTCCATGGTTGGAGATGTTTCCGGGGTGTTTTGCGATGGCGCTAAAGCTGGTTGTGCAATGAAGGTATCAACTGGAGCCAGTAGTGCGGTTAAGTCTGCCATTCTCGCCGTTGCAGGTAGTAGCGTATCGGCTCAGCAAGGAATTGTGTTTGAATCAGCCGATGATAGTATTGCTCAGCTCGGAATTATGTCTAAAACCGCCATGCTTTCTACGGATGAAGCCATTATCGCTACGATGCAGAACAAGCAGGCTAGCTAAGCTTGTCAGTTAAAGGCTAATGGAACCCAAGCTTTGCTTTGAGATGGCGCTTTTGCTAATAAGATTTGCTAGTCTTAAACAATGAATTTATGGCACTTATTCCCAACACAATTATTAGCAATTGAGCAAATACTGCTAATGCCGTATTTGCTTATTCCTGCCTATGGTTATTTAATTTTCGTGGCAGTTTTTAAAGCAAACCTTCGTAGGCCTTTAATCGTTTTTCTGTTGCTCTCCGGATTGACTAGTGCGTTGATGGTCTTCAGCTTTGGTCCGAATATGGGAAAAATTGTACCGCCTTTAATGCTAATAGCGGTGGTATTGTTTCCTGTTTATCGGCTCATTCGGTCATTTCGACAGCCAGATGTTAGCGCCAAATGGCTTTGGTTTATCGCTATTATAGCCGGGCTGGTGCATAGTCTTAGTTGGGCACTTTGGTTTGTCGCTATGGCTAATGCTTAATGAGTGACAAATTGCGTTTGCAGGGCATCCATGGCTAGTTGAACTTTCTGCTTTTCGTTGGGGTTAACTTTATGTACCAAACTAAGCTCAAAGGGATAACTGTATTCATTGGGTTTTATTAAGCGAATGGTTTGCTGGTCAATATAGGGCTGCGCTTCACTTAAGGGTAAATAGCCAATGTAAGCACCAGATAGTATTAGGGCTAACCGGCTGTCGAATTGGTATCCCTTAGCGCCAAAGTTAAGTTGCTGAAGTTGAGCTCGTCCTTTAGGGTTTAGTTCAATACTAGGGTGAATCGCGGCATGTTTAGCTAGTAGCTCCGGATCTATATCAGCATCGAGAGTGCCGAATAACGGAGATTGCTTGCTGGCACACAAATATATAGATTCACTAAACACTACTTCACTCAAAAGCCCGTCAATGCTTCGGTAAGCGGGGTAAAACCCAACATGAGCTTGGTTGTTGATCAAGGCTGACTCAATGTTTGCTACCGATTCCATGTTAAGTGATATACAAAGTCTTGGTGCTTGCTGTTTAATTGCAGTCACTGCCTTGGCTATGTTTTCAATACTCCTGTGATCAAGCAGATCGGAATAAAGGATAACAAGCTCGCCAGTAAGAGGTTTACCCAAGTTATCTACCAGCGATGCAAACTCTTGAATAGATGAAAACAGCTGCAGGCAAGCCTGATAAACAGTCTGGCCTCGCTCGGTAAGGGCAAAACCGGCTCTGCCTCTAACACATAACTTAATGTTCATTCTGCTTTCAAGGCTAGACATATGAACACTAATGGTTGAACGAGTGATCCCTAAACTATGTTCGGCAGCTGCGAAGCCGCCATGTTCAACTACTGCCTTAAATACTCTTAACAAGCGCAAATCATATTCACTAAGCTGTTTGCCGGATAACGGATCTAACATAGTTTTATATATACCAAACTAAAGTTTTATTGTTTGATATTTAACATCGTTTTAGATTGGTATTCAATGGACTAAAACAAGTTACAAGGGAAGTGAGCACAAATGGAAGCGATTCAATACTCAAGTTTGATAAAAACACAGTCTTACATCAATGGCTGTTGGCATGCTTCTCAGCAGCGTTTTTCAGTACGCAATCCGGCTAATCAGCAATGCTTGCTTGAGGTAGACGACTGCGGCTTGCAAGGTGTTGAATTGGCAATTAAAGCCGCTAAGGCAGCTCAAAAGGCGTGGGCTGCTAAATCAGCCAATGAGCGGGGCAATTTGCTGAGAAAATGGTATCAACTGATTATGCAGCATCAAGACGATTTAGCGAGCATTCTCACCCAAGAGCAAGGTAAGCCCCTAGCAGAAGCAAAGGGAGAAATAGCTTATGGTGCCGCTTTCTTAGACTGGTTTGCTGAAGAAGGTAAACGCTGTTACGGCGATGTAATACCAGCGCCAGCTGGTGACAAACGTATTGTTGTGCTTAAGCAAGCTGTGGGTGTGGTGGCTGCAGTAACGCCTTGGAATTTTCCTAACGCCATGATTGCACGAAAAGCTGCAGCAGCCTTAGCCGCAGGTTGTACTTTTGTGGTTCGTCCAGCTCAGCTTACCCCAATCTCGGCGCTAGCGTTGGCGCAATTGGCAGAAGAAGCCGGCATTCCTCCGGGTGTGTTTAATGTAGTTGTAGGTGAAGATGCAAGGGGCATGGGCAAGTTACTAACCGAAAGCCCAGATGTGGCCAAGTTTACCTTTACTGGCTCCACGGCGGTGGGCAAACAGTTGATAGCTCAATGTGCGAGTACGGTTAAAAAAGTATCTATGGAGTTAGGAGGAAACGCGCCATTTATTGTATTTGATGACGCCGATATCGATGCAGCGGTGCAAGGAGCAATAGCTTCAAAATACCGAAATGCTGGTCAAACATGTGTGTGTGCTAACCGCTTTCTGGTTCAAAAGGGTGTTTATCAACAATTTAGCGAAAAGCTGGCAGAGGCACTAGCAAAACTCAAAGTGGGTGATGGGATGCAATCAAATGTCGATATAGGCCCAATGATAAGTGAGCAAGCGAAAGAAGCCGTGCATGAATTGGTGGTTGATTCACAGAAAGCCGGCGCAAAGGTTATTTATGGCGGGCAAGCTCATCAGGCGGGTAAACAGTTTTATCAACCCACCATTATGACTCAGGTAAGCAACGATATGCCGATTGCCAAAAATGAAATATTTGGCCCTGTAGCACCACTAATTATGTTTGATACAGAAGAGCAAGCCATAGCCTTGGCCAATGATACTGAATATGGCTTAGCAGCTTATTTTTATACCAGAGATATTGGTCGAGTTTGGCGTGTTGGCGAAGCGTTGGAATATGGCATGGTGGGCATAAACGAAGGGATTATCTCAAATGCAGCTGCACCCTTTGGCGGCGTTAAACAATCGGGTAACGGGCGAGAAGGCTCGCACTATGGTTTAGATGACTACACAGAGATTAAGTATTTGTGTATGGGCGGCGTAAACAGCTAACAATAGGAGACAGGGATGAATAACCAACAACTACAAGAAAGAAAACAAAGCGTTATTGCACGCGGCCAAGGCAATGTTTATCCAGTTTATGCTGAGCGAGCATTAAATGCAGAGCTGTGGGACGTAGAAGGTAAGCGCTATATAGATTTTGCCACTGGTATTGCTGTATGTAATACCGGCCATAGCCACCCAAAAGTTGTGGCAGCAGCAAAACAGCAACTGGATAAGTTTAGTCATACTTGTGTAATGATTAATCCTTACGAGAGCGCTGTAGATTTAGCAGAAAAGCTTGTAGCTATTGCGCCAGGTGATAGCGATAAAAAGGCCATGTTTGTAACCACCGGGGCAGAAGCGGTCGAAAATGCGGTTAAAATCGCACGCGCTGCTACTGGGCGTCGCGGGGTTATTGCGTTTAATGGTGGTTTCCATGGTAGAACAAATTTTACTATGGCGTTAACCGGAAAAATTACGCCTTACAAACATCAATTTGGCCCCTTTGCCGGAGACATTTATCACGCCCCGTACCCTATGCAAATGCACGGTATAAGCAGTGAGCAAAGCCTGCAAGCACTCAACAACATCTTTAAAGTAGATATCGCTGCAGAAGATGTAGCGGCATTAATCGTTGAGCCTATCCAAGGTGAGGGTGGTTTTTATCCTGCTCCTAAAGAATTCTTACAGGCACTTAGAGCGCTTTGTGACCAACACGGTATCGTTTTAATCATGGATGAAATCCAAACAGGTTTTGGAAGAACCGGCAAAATGTTTAATTGCGAGTATGCCGAAGTTGAGCCTGATTTGATTACCATGGCAAAAGGCATTGCTGGCGGCTTTCCTTTGTCGGCGGTGGTTGGGAAATCATCAATCATGGATGCTCCTTTACCTGGCGGATTGGGTGGTACCTACGGTGGCTCACCGGTAGCGTGTAGCGCGGCTTTAGCGGTTCTTGATGTGATTGAAGAGCAAAATTTGATGGCGCGTGCTAATCAAATTGGCCAACAGTTTGGTGAATATTTGCATTCCTTGCAGCAGCAATTTCCCGACCTGATTGGCGACATTCGAATTTCAGGGGCGATGATTGCCATGGAGCTCATCGAAGATGGCGATGTAACTCGCGCCAATACTGCATTAACTCAAGCGCTTATTGCCAATGCCGCAAATTATGGCCTTGTACTATTAGCCTGTGGTTTTTATGGGAATGTGATTCGCTTTCTACCAGCACTAACTATTGAGGATGAGATCGTTGATGAAGGCATGCAGCAGTTTTGTCGCTTATTTAAATCTTTAGCCGGTTAATTCAAAGCAAATTCAAACAAGTTAACTTAAAGCAGTGCTCACTAAGCGCTGCTTTTTTTGTTGTTTTAAAGCTATACAAGCGCTTGCTGCTTAGCTATGTTGTTATCTAAGGTCATGATTAAAAGCAATGTTTTGTGATAGCCTCGCTTTCCAAATTGCTTAAGTAATTAACGTTTTATAGGAAATAAAATGCCGCACCCTTTGCCAAATAGCCCGAGCACTTTACTTGTTTTACTAAGGTGGCTGTTATTGCTAATCCCCTTGGCCTTTGTGGTGGGTTCGTTAAACGCCTTGTTTTTATATTTGCTCGATTATGCTAGCCACACCCGAGCCGATAATCCTTACTTGTTGTACTTCTTGCCTTTAGCGGGCGTAGTGGTGGTTTTTATCTATCGCCGCTTTGGAAAAAACTCCGAATCAGGAAACAATCTCATCATTGATGAGATCCATCAACCTGGTGCAGGTATTCCTGCTCGTATGGCGCCTTTGGTACTTATTTCCACAGTAGTTACGCATCTGTTTGGTGGTTCTGCTGGTCGCGAAGGAACCGCCGTTCAAATTGGCGGAGCTTGTAGTGCCGCATACGGAAAGCTATTCAAACTTAGTGGTCGAGACTATCAGATTTTGCTTAGCGCAGGTGTAGCAGCTGGATTCTCCGCCTTATTTAGCACGCCTCTTGCTGCCACTATTTTTGCTATTGAAGTATTGGCGGTAGGTAGGATCCGCTTTGATTCAGTTATCCCTGCTTTATTTGCAGCGATATTGGCTGACTTAGTGTGTTCTGCTTGGGGCACGCCTCATACCCAATACAAAATCGATTTTCTGGAACACGTGATGTTGTTTGAGCATGTGGTTCATGTTGACTTGATCATGTTAGGTAAGGTGCTTATCGCCGCTGTAGCGTTTGGTATAACTGGTTACCTGTTTGGCGAAACGGTGTTTGTACTTAAAGATATATTTAAACACGTATTTAAGAACCCTTATTTGATAGCAGTAATTGGTGGACTGATAGTCATTGGTATTGTGAGTTTAATAGGCAATCAAGACTACATAGGCCTGGGAGTTAACAGTTATCGAGAAGGCGGGGTAAGTATCATTAGTGCCTTTAACGAAGGAGGAGCAGAGTGGTACAGCTGGATGCTTAAGTTATTACTAACGGCAATCACTCTTGCTGCTGGGTTCAAAGGCGGTGAAGTAACTCCATTGTTTTTCATCGGGGCTACCTTAGGTAACACTTTGGCGTGGATAATGGGCGCACCAGTAGATTTGTTTGCAGCAATTGGCTTTATTGCAGTGTTTGCCGCTGCTACCAATACGCCGTTAGCCTGTACCATTATGGGTGTTGAGTTGTTTGGCTCAGATCATCTACTGTATTTTGCGGTAGCTTGTTTTGTTGCCTATTACTTTAGCGGTCACACAGGTATTTATTCTGCGCAACGGGTGGCAGTACCAAAGTCTACAAACTTTGCGGCGCACGAAAAAACCTTGGGTGAAATTAGGGCGGCCAATAACCGTTTGGTGTCTTGGTTGAAAAAACGAAGCAAATAAATGCAAGCTAAAACGCGTCACTCATCTTTATTGGTATTGGCCATATTGTTATGGCCAAGTTTAGTGTTTGCTTACCCTGGCAACTTGACCACCCATTTTGAAGGTGAAGAGTTAAAAGCAACCGTCACCTCAAACACTGATCGGCCAATCCGTTGTCAGCTTTCAGCCGGTCCAGATATTGTGTGGATGGAGATTCAAGACAAACAAGAGAATTTTAAATTTGCCAAAGGCTATAAAACTCATCACCTTAGCTTGTATTGCAAGATTATCGAGCAGAAAACCAAAGCCAGGCCTTGGCGTTTAAACCCTTATAACACACCCATTCCTGAGTGGAATAAGGTCATCTTTCCAGATTAGCCATGGCAATCTTAAGCCATTTCCATAGCTTCTCGCTGAGCTTTAAATGGGCAGGGTGAGCCATCAATGACTAAATCACTTAGTCTCTCCGGTTTTGGAATATCTTTTTCATCAATATCGAGTTGGCTAGCCAGCAAGCGGCTAAACATTTGCCAGCTTTTTAGTTGGCAAAACTCTTCGGTTTCACCCGGGTAGGGTTTAGCTAACAGTGGCGCTAAGGTTGAAGAGGAGGTGGCAAAAATGGTTAGTAACCATTTTAGTTCGCCAATGTTGAAGTGTTTTACATATCCTTGCTTGTGGCATTCAATCACAAGGTCTTCAAGAATCTTTCGTACTTGATCATCTTCTTCTAAGAAATACTCAAACAATTCTTGTTCGTTATTTACTGCATCATTAAGCAGCCTAACCGGTTGAGGGTCGACTTGCAGTGCAGCTAAGATCTTAATTAGCAAATCAAACAACTGATGACGACAAGAAAGGCCATGTTCTTGCTCAGCAACCAATAAGTTTACGTAGGCTAAAAATTGCTGGTGCATGCAGTCACATATATGTTGCCAAATCTGTAGCTTAGAGCCGAAATGATGGCGGATAAGGGTATGAGACACACCTGCTTGTTCACTAATCGCGCGCAGTGATACAACGGCATAGCCTTTACTGGCAAAAAGATCTGCGGCTGCGATTAAAATCTTAGTGCGGGTTTCTTCTGCTACTTTGGCGCTTTGTCGTCCGGTGCGTTTTTCAGTCATCTTCTATAATTACTTAACTCGAATTCACAGTGCTTTTTAAACTAAGCGTAGTCTATCACAGATTTTACTTTCCATGTGGAAAGTAAAGCTTGATCGGCAAGCAAGTGATCAATATACTTTCCACATGGAAAGTATATATGACTGTTTGTTCAACTGGAGCAACTAATGAGAACAAATTTAACAAACAAAGCCGTTTGGCAGCGGCTTAGTTTTGTGGGCCTGATGATGCTGGTATTGCAAGCTTGCGAACCCGCTCACTCAGAGCCAGTTACTGAAATTGTAAAACCCGTGAAGTTATTGGAAGTGCCAGAAACGTTCAACGCTGTTGACTACAACTTTGTAGCGCAGGTTCAAGCAACAAGCCGAGCTCAATTGGCCTTTCAAGTATCAGGTGAAATACAGCAATTGAATGTAAGAATGGGGCAGTTTGTAAATAAAGGGGATTTACTTGCCGCTCTTGACCCTCATGATTTTCAATTGGCTGTTGATGCGCGTAAAGCTCAATTTGATTTGGAAAAAGCTCGTCGTACAAGATCTGAGCAGTTATTTGCTAAGAAGTTGATTTCTGAGGATAACTACGATCAAGTTCTTACTGCCTACACAGAAGCACAAGCTAATTTGGACCAAGCGGCCACTGATTTAGCCTACACCAAGCTTCATGCGCCGTTCTCTGGGGTTGTATCACTAACTTACGCAAAGCAATTCCAGTTTGCCGGTGCAAAACAGCCAGTGTTGAGTTTGTTGGGCGATGAGCAATTAGACTTAGTCTTTAACCTACCGGTTACCATTACCGAGCGCCTGAATTTAGCTGAACTACGTGAGGCAAAACTATGGGTGACCTTAGGAAACTTTAAAGGTGTCGAGTTACCCGCTCGGTTTAAAGAGATCTCTACCCAACCTGATCCCGATACCAATAGTTATACGGTGACCTTAACCATCATAAGGCCAGAGCACCTAAACATCTTACCTGGCATGTCTGGTGCGGTTTATGTGCGTAATGAGTCTGAAACCGATAACGGCTTAGCCTTACCTAAAGGTGCTTTCATCCAAATTGATGAGCAACAAGCACAAGTGTGGCGAGTGGTGCCTGAAACAATGCGAATAGAAGCCGTGGACGTACAACTAAATCAACAAGGTTTGGTTATTAAAGGTTTAGATGCCGGAGATAGCATTGTAGTTGCAGGCGCTAAATCGTTAAATGCTGGCCAGATAATACGGCCTTGGCAACGTGAAGGAGGTATTTAGAATGTTGTTAAGAATCCATACATTGGCTGCGCTAACCCTTACCACATTGCTTTCAGCTTGTAGTGAGCCGGTAGAAACTGTCACCGATAATGCCTTATCAGTATTAACTATTAGTATTAATGAGTCAGCAGCTCAGCCGGAACGAGAGTTTAATGCCCGCGTTGAGCCGGCAGAATTGACGCCTTTATCATTTCGTATTGCCGGCGAATTGACACAAATGTCGTTCAAGCCTGGTCAACACGTTAAAAAGGGTCAACTATTAGCTCAGCTTGATGATAGAAAGCTAAAACAACAAGTAGACGATGCCCAAGCAACGTTTAGTCTAGCCGAGCGCCAGCTAAACCGCGCTCAAGGCTTGGTAGGTAAAAGCTTATTGTCTCAAGAAGAATACGATGTGCTTAAAGCTAACTATGAGTTGGCAGGTGTTGATTATCAGTTGGCTAAAGCGCAGCTTAAATACAGCCAGTTACGCGCACCATTTGAAGGCCTAGTTGCAGAAGTGCCAAAGCAGTCTTTTGAAACAGTAACGCCTGGCGAGACCGCAGTATCTATTTACCAAGATGATTTAGTTTATGTTCGCTTGCAGTTGCCCGATAACTTGCTTGCTCAAATAGACCCAACGGAACGTAACTATAATTACCAACCTAAAGCTAAATATGCAGGTAACGATACACTTTACCCAATTACCTTTTTAGAGCATACCTCGGAGCCTAATCCCGAGACCCAAGCGTTTGAAGTATGGATGAGTATGCCACAAGTCGAGCCAGCTATTTTGCCGGGAACCTCTGTCACAATGTATGTTGATTTAGATGCGGCTGGCCTGGTCGGGCGCAGTGGATACTTGTTACCTATGACAGCATTAGATCCCGGCAATAACGATCAACAATTTTATGTATGGAAAGTGACTGAAGGGCGTGCCCAAAAGGTTGAAGTTCAAGTAGCACAAATACATACCAAAGGCGTGTTAGTAAGTGAAGGCTTAAGCCAAGGCGACCAAATCATTGTTTCAAGCTTAGCCAAGCTTAGAAATGGACTTTCTGTAACCACTAAATCTCAGGAGCAATAAGCGTGACTATTGCTGAATATTCGATAAAAAATAAAGTTATAAGCTGGATGTTTTTGGTCATTCTGGCGGTTGGTGGCGTAGTGTCTTTTGCTGACCTTGGGCGTTTGGAAGATCCCGCCTTTACAGTTAAAGATGCCATGGTTATTACCTCTTACCCTGGAGCTACATCTACAGAAGTAGAAGAAGAGCTGACCTATCCTCTAGAAAAGGCGATTCGCCAGTTGCCTTATTTAGACAAGGTAACCTCCACCTCATCGGCTGGTTTGTCGCAAATTATGGTGAGCATGAAGATGGACTATGGTCCTGATGAACTGCCGCAAATATGGGACGAGTTAAGACGTAAAGTAAATGATCTGGAGCCCTCGTTACCGCCAGGTGTAAATCCTGTTCAGGTTATGGACGACTTTGGTGATGTTTATGGCGTAATGTTAATGGTTACCGGTGAGAACTATTCTTACGTTGAGCTAAAGCGCTATGTTGATTACTTAACCCGCGAGCTAGAAGTAGTTGATGGCGTTGGGAAAATTAGCTTAGCGGGTGACCAACAAGAGCAATTATTTGTAGAAATGTCGCTTAAACGAGTGGCAGCGCTAAACTTAGATATGAACACTGTTGCTGGATTATTAGCCCAGCAAAATGCAGTGATTAGTGCAGGTGAGGTTACTGTTAACTCCCAAACGCTTACATTACGCCCAACCGGTGAATTAAATTCTATTGAAACCTTTGAAAACCTAATTATTCATGGTCGCGATACTGGAAATCTTATTCGCTTAAAAGACGTAGCTACCGTTACCCGTGATGTGCAGGAAGTACCCAGTAACTTGCTTAATTACAATGGCGAACCTGCACTAAACCTAGGTATTTCGTTTTCCTCTGGGGTTAACGTGGTTAAGGTGGGAGAGGCCGTAGACGCGCGTTTAGCCGAGCTTGAAAACATTAAACCTGCTGGGATTAAGATTCACACGCTTTACAATCAAGCCAAAGAAGTTGAGCAGTCGGTTAACGGTTTTGTGCTTAGTTTGGCCGAAGCGGTGGGTATCGTGATTGTGGTGCTGTTGTTTACCATGGGCTTGCGCAGCGGAGTGATCATTGGCGCTGTGTTGCTATTAACAGTGATGGGTACTTTCATATTGATGAGTATCTACGACATTGAATTGCAACGGATCTCGCTTGGCGCATTAATTATTGCGCTAGGTATGTTGGTCGACAATGCTATTGTAGTTGTTGAAGGTATTTTGGTTGGCATGCAACGAGGACGAACTAAAGTCCAAGCCGCTAAAGACATCGTAGAACAAACTAAGTGGCCGCTATTAGGCGCAACGGTGATTGCCATTGTTGCCTTTGCACCAATTGGCTTATCGCCCGATGCAACGGGTGAGTTTATGGGCTCACTGTTTTGGGTACTTTGTTTCTCACTCTTTTTGAGCTGGATTACCGCCATTACCTTAACGCCTTTTCTTGCTGACTTATTGTTGTCGTCTAAAACCAGCGAGAAACAACAAAACAATGATGATCCCTACAAAGGTGTTCTATTTGTTGTGTTTGGCCGTTTATTGAAGTTCTGTTTGCGCTTTAGAATGCTAACGGTAGCAGTGATGATAATGATGTTAGCTGGAGCATTTTACGGCTTTAGCCTAGTAAAGAACTCATTCTTTCCTCCATCAAATACGCCAATGTTCTACGTTGATATGTGGATGCCAGAAGGCACCGATATCCGTGATACCTACAAGGAAGTTCAAAAAGTAGAAGACTTTTTGTTAGACAAAGAGCAAGTAGAGTTTGTTACTTCTACAACTGGTCAAGGCTTGCAACGCTTTAGCCTTACTTACAGCCCAGAGAAAAGCTACGAAGCGTTTGCCCAGCTGCAAGTTCGAGTGGTTGACCGCGAACAAATGCTAGATCTGATGCGCGAGCTTGATACCAGTTTGCGTGATTCCTTTAGGCAAGTGAGCTTCCAGTTCCGATTAATGGAAATTGGTCCATCACCTGCCTCTAAGATTGAAGCGAGAATTATTGGTTCTGATCCGCAAGTACTTAGAGATATAGCCACTCAAGTTGAGGACATTTTTAATGCCGACTCTGGAGCGCGAAATATTCGCCATGATTGGCGCGAACGAACTAAAGACTTGCTGCCTCAGTTTAATGAGTCTCAAGCTCGCCGCTTAGGTATTTCTAAACAAGATTTGGCTGACACCTTACAAATGGCCTTTGGTGGAAGCGCTATCGGCTTGTTTAGAGATGGCACCGAGATGCTGCCAATTGTTGTTCGTTTACCAGAAGAAGAGCGGGTTGATTTTTCCACTGTACAAAACCTAAAGCTTTGGAGCCCAGCGCTGCAAACTTATGTGCCTATTCAACAAGTAGTGGATGACATTAGCTTAGATTGGGTTGAACCGCTTATTCAACGCCAGGACCGCAAGCGCACGCTAACGGTATTAGCAGACCATGACATCCTTGGCGATGAAACTGCGGCTAGTTTGTTTGGTCGTTTACGTCCTCAAGTTGAAGCTATCGCTTTACCTGTTGGTTATTCGATAGAGTGGGGTGGTGAGTACGAGTCATCAAACGATGCACAGGAAGCACTATTTAGCTCATTGCCAATGGGTTATCTGTTTATGTTCATCATTACGGTGTTTTTGTTTAACTCTATTCGCCAGCCTATTGTTATTTGGCTCACGGTGCCGTTGGCGGTAATTGGTGTGGCGATTGGCCTACTTGCAACCAACTCGGCATTTAGCTTTACCGCTTTGTTAGGCGTGTTGAGTTTAAGTGGTATGGTGTTGAAAAACGGCATTGTATTAATGGATCAAATCAACATTGAGACTCACTCAGGCAAAGACCCTTACCAAGCGGTAGTTGATAGCGCAATTAGCCGGGTAAGGCCGGTGAGTATGGCAGCATTAACCACGATATTGGGTATGATGCCTTTAGTATTTGATGCCTTCTTTGGCTCAATGGCGGTAACCATTATGTTCGGTCTTGGTTTTGCTACAGTGTTAACTCTAGTGATTGTTCCGGTATTGTATGCCTTGTTTTATCGAATAAAACCTAGCGAAGCATAAATGAAAAGGGCGCAATTAGCGCCCTTTTTACTATCTGTAATATTTAGACTAAATACACTTGAATGTTATTCTCTTGAAGCAGTTCAATCATCGCCTTATCGGCGTTTTCTCCGGTAATCACAATATCTATCTCATCTAAACTAAACAGCGATAACCCTCCAAATACGCCCACTTTATCTGCCGATACCATCGCGACAACCTTGTCGGCGTATTGCAGCATCTTCTTTTCTTCCATAAAGGTAAGTAAGGCAGACTTAGTTAAACCCGCTTCGGTAAGGCCGTCGCCGCTTACTATTAAATAGCGCCCCTGATACGAAGTATGGTTATCTGGAGAGACTAATAGGCTTTGGCTTTTAATGTACTGTCCACCCAAAACAACTAGGTGAGGGTAGCTCTGTGAAATCAAATAAGTAAGCAAAGGCAGGTAGTTAGAGTAAACATGCACATGAGTATCAGTTAAATATTTCCCCATTAAGAAAGGGATCAGCCCTTCACCAACAAAAATGTTGTCTCTTACTTCACACAAGTCTACTGCTTTACGCGCAATGCGGTCTGACTCTTCATAGTTTTCATAGTCAGATATGTTCGGATAAAACCCCACCATACCGGGTGAACTAACTACATTGGGCGAGAGTATCTTCTCGGCGCCGTTACGTATCTTTTTTAATTTTCCTTGGGTATCTAGGTCGATAATGTCGCGGCGAACTGTCGCAGGAGAGCAATCTAGAAGCTCTACTAATTGTTGAACACTGGCCACAGTATTCTCTTGGAGGTGGTCTAAAATTCTATTATGACGAAGCTTGGCTGGCATTTGAAAACTCTTGAAATCTTCTTGATTAAAAAAGATTGTAGTTGATTACGATTTGAAAACTTTTACCCCGATCACAGAGTTTTTGATTACAAATGATTGCCTATGAATAGTTATGACTATAAAAATGCGAGTGTTGCTGTTTTGTTAAAGCCAATCGTTATATGACGTCAAATCTAATCACCTTCTTTGACACATAAATTTCACTTTCTATACTCGGTTTAACGTGATGCGAGGGATAACAATGAATCAGGATCTGATAACAAAACAAAGCATATTGCTCGACTTTGAAGCTGAGTCTAAAGATGAAGCTTTATACAGCATATGTGCTCAATTGTTTTTGTTACGCAAAACCACAGACCCAACCGGCTTATATAACGACATTATCAAACGCGAGAACATTGTTAGTACATTTGCCGGGCAACATACTGCTATTCCCCACGTAATTACCCAACACATCAATGAACCGGTGTTGTGTTTCGTTCGAGTAAAGAGTGATGAGTTTTACTGGAATGAAGAGGATGAGGATGTTCGCATCATCTTCTTGCTTGCTGTACCTCTAAAAGAAAATTTAAAAAAGCTTAGAGAGTCTCAGTCATATGTATTTTCGTCGATTGCTCAATTAATGACAGATCCTTCGATGATAGAACTATGGCTAACAACAAATGAAGAGCGAGTGATACTCGACAGCTTGAACTTGGCCTTTGAGTCAAATTTCAAAGCAACTACGAGCATAAAGGAATAAGGAGTTAGACTAATGTCTGCTAACAATTTAAAGGTTGGCGTTCAGTCAATCGGACGTTTTTTGAGTGCGATGGTTATGCCAAATATCGGGGCATTTATCGCGTGGGGTTTAATTACAGCTTTATTCATCCCAACAGGGTGGTTACCTAACGAGAGTTTGGCCGCCTTAGTTGGACCAATGATCTTGTATTTACTACCTCTACTGATTGGTTACACCGGCGGTAAAATTGTCGGCGGAGATCGCGGAGCTGTTGCCGGTGCCGTGACCACCATGGGTGTTATTGTGGGAACCGACATCCCCATGTTTATGGGCGCGATGATAGTAGGTCCGCTGGGTGGTCTTGCTATCTCTAAGTTTGATACTTGGGTGCATGGTAAAATTAAACCGGGTTTTGAGATGTTGGTAAACAACTTCTCGCTTGGGATCATCGGTATGATCATGGCAATGGTTGCTTATGTGATTATTGGCCCTGTGGTTTCGGTGCTAACTACCGCGTTAGGCGATGGTGTGGGCTGGATTGTAGACCGTTCTTTATTGCCGCTAGTATCGATTATTGTTGAGCCAGCTAAGATCTTGTTCTTGAATAATGCAATTAACCACGGCGTATTTACTCCACTTGGTGCTGAGCAATCTGCTGAAGTTGGCGCTTCTATTTTCTATCTTATCGAGACTAACCCTGGTCCTGGTTTAGGCATTTTGCTTGCCTACATGGTTGTAGGTAAAGGTACTGCTCAAAAATCAGCGTATGGTGCATCTATTATCCACTTCTTTGGTGGTATCCACGAAATTTACTTCCCATACATCTTAATGAAGCCACGCTTAATCATCGCGGTAATTGCTGGTGGTATGGCAGGCGTTGCTTTCAATATGATTACTGGTAATGCCTTAGTAGGTCCACCATCTCCAGGTTCGGTATTTGCCTTAGTGCTTATGTCTACTGGTGGTATGGGTATCTTGCTAACCCTAGGTTCCATTGCTGTTGCAGCAACAACTTCATTCCTAGTTGCATCGGTGATTATTCGTCGAGACTCATCAGAGACTGATGACTTAGAAGCAGCGCAAGCAGCGGTTGATGCCAACAAAGCAGAATCAAAAGGTCAAATCCCTGCAGGTGCTAGCGCTTCAATCGCTGCCGGCGGTGAAGTGAAATCTATTGTTGTTGCTTGTGATGCAGGTATGGGCTCATCAGCCATGGGCGCCACAGTGCTAAGAGGCAAGATTAAAGATGCAGGCTTAGATATCAATGTCACCAATTCAGCCATCAACGATTTGCATGATGCCGACATTGTAATTACTCAACAAGAGTTGTCCGCCAGAGCTAAAGAGAAGTTACCTAGTGCCCGTCACGTGAGCATCGGAAACTTCATGGATGCAAGCTTCTACGACAAGTTGGTCGCAAGCCTTAAAGCCTAAGCTTAGTCATTCATTAGGTAGCGCCTACAGCACAGCAGTATCGCTGTAGGCCGCATCTTTATTAACCATTTACGTCAAATTGCCCAGCCTACGCGGCAAGGTGTTTTGCTAAATCAACAAAACGAGATAAGCATGTCCTTTTTTAAAAGTTTATTCGCTTCCAGTGAGAAAGAGACAGAGGTTGCCTCTCAACCAGAATTGGTGCAGTCAGCCACTATTGAGCAGCCAGTTGCTGCTAAAAAAGAGCCAGATTCGCTACAGGTGGAAACTAAGCAAATCTTTCTAAATCAAAATTTTAATAGCAAAGAACAAGTATTGCGTTTTGTGTCTGAACAAATGTTGGCACTAGGTTTAGTAAACGCCGATTACTTTGACGCTTTGCAAGCAAGAGAAAACAAAGTAAGTACCTATTTAATTAACGGCGTGGCTATTCCCCATGGCGTTAACGAAGCAAAACCCCTAGTTGCGCAAAGTGGTGTGGTTATTGTGCAAATTCCCCAGGGGATCAGTTGGAATGACAACGGCGATAGTGTGAAACTTGTTGTCGGCATTGCAGCTAAAGGCGAAGACCATCTTAGTCTTTTACAAACCCTAACTACGGTTGTAATGGATGAGGCTTTGTCTGCTCAACTAGCATCTACAGACAATAAGTTCGACATTATTAACGCATTAGGAGCTGGTGCTTCGGCAGAGGCTGTGGTTGAAGATGATTTTGCTATTAGCCAAAGTGCTCTCATTGTGGATGAAGCGGGTATGCATGCTCGCCCAGCAAGTTTGCTTAGTGAACAAGCGGCCAGTTTTGCCAATACTCAAATCCGCATTCGAAACGGTGAGCAATCTGCCAATGCAAAATCTATGGCTGCATTATTGGCCATGGGCGCAAAATTGGGAGATTCAGTAGTTGTTTCTGCCGAAGGTGAGCAAGCCGAACAAGCGGTTCAGCTATTGGCAGACATGATCAAAGCGGGCCTAGATAGTGAAGAAGATAACGCTAATGCAGAGTTTAATCCTTTAGCGGGCTTGCCAGCTTTAGCCAATGCCACTGGTGATGCGGTGTTGCAGGGGATGGCAGCCTCACCGGGCATTGCCGCTGCTCCTATATTTGTACTGCGTGCCTCAAACATTAATGTTGAGCAGCAAGGCAGTGGCGAAAGTAATGAAAAGCAAGCACTACAAGAAGCGCTAAGTAAAGCCGCTGAACAAAGCGACGAGTTACATAACAAGCTGTTAGAAAAAGCCCCACAAGAGGCCGCTATTTTAAAAGCGCAAAAGCAGCTACTAAGCGACGAAGCCATAAATCAAGAATGCTTGCAATACATAGAGCAAGGCAACAGCGCTGCTTGGTCTTGGCAACAAGCCTTAACGTCACAAATTGATGCTTTATCTAAAGTTGAAGACGAGCGACTAAAGGCACGTATAGCCGACCTAAATGATGTAAGCCAGCGTGTTATCGCCATTCTTACCTCAGCTGAAACACTAAGTTTCCCTGATGAAGAGTTCATTTTGTTGGCAAAAGATCTTTCACCTTCGCAAACTGCTGGCTTAGAAGGCAAAGCGGTAAAAGCCATTGCTACCGAGTTAGGTGGACCTAACAGTCATATGGCGATTTTAGCGCGCGGCTTGGGTATTCCTGCAGTGGTTGGCGTTGGCGCTGGCAAGTTGTGCGAAGTGGCAGACCAACAAATGGCAGTGGTCGATCCGCAAAGTGCTAGCGTAGTGATTAACCCTAGTAGTGAAACACTAGAGCAAGCAAGCCAAAACATCGACACTTGGTTACAAATGCGTTTGGCCGAAGCAGAGCATCAACATGAACCTGCTGTAACTAAAGATGGCCGCCATATTGAGGTAGTTTGTAACATCGCTAAACCTAAAGATGCACCAAGTATCTTGGAAAATGGCGGAGAAGGCGCAGGCTTACTTAGAACCGAGTTTTTGTTTGAAGCTTCAAGCGAAGAACCTTCTATTGAGCAACAGATAGACGCACTTAAAAGCATCGCGAAAGAGCTTGGCGATCGCCAACTTGTTGTAAGAACAGCGGATATTGGTGGTGACAAACCGGTGTCGTGGATGGATATGCCGCACGAAGATAACCCGTTTTTAGGGGTTCGTGGCGTACGTTTATCGTTTAAACACCAAGACATGTTTGAACGTCAACTAGAAGCCATCTATCGCACAGCAATTTGGCAAGTAGAACAATTTGGTAAATCAGGGATCCACATTATGTTCCCAATGATCGCCAAAATGTCTGAATGGACCAAAGCCAAAGAAATGGCCGATAAAATTCGTGTGTCACTTAATGCACCTGAACTGCCCTTAGGCATTATGGTTGAAGTGCCATCTGCCGCTTTAGTGGCCGACACCTTAGCTAAACATGTCGATTTCTTCTCTATCGGTTCTAACGATTTAACCCAATACACCTTAGCGATGGACAGACTAAACCCGGAGTTGTGCTGTGAAGCTGACAGCTACCATCCAGGTTTGTTGAGGTTAATTTCTATGACCGTTAAAGCAGCCACTGCCAACGGTAAGTGGGTAGGGGTGTGCGGCAACATGGCTGCCGACCCTAACATTGCTTGTTTATTAGTGGGTATGGGGGTTCAAGAGCTGTCGGTAAGTCCAGCTAATGTTCCAGCAGTAAAAAACATCATTCGTTCGGTGTCTTACAGCAAGTTGCAGGCTAAAGCAGAAAAAGCCCTGCAAATGTGTAGCTCCGAAGCTGTCATGGCGATGTACAAAAACCATGATGATCTTATTTAGTAGAAAACAGAATATAAAGAGTAGGTATCAAGATGACTAGTCAATACGAAAAATATCAACAACTAGACCAAGCAACACCAAATACCACCAGCACTTGGAACATGTACGGCGCCGGTGTGGAAAACATTGGTAAAGATAATCAGCCAGAACTATTCAATGTACCTGAACCAGCAGATAACCAACTGCTAGTACGAGTTGACGCAGTAGGCCTGTGCTTTTCTGATGTTAAGTTAATTAACCAAGGTAGCTCGCACCCTAAACTGTACAACCGAGATTTACGCAAAGAACCAACGCGTTTGGGCCATGAAGCCACTCTCACGGTAGTTAAAGTGGGCGAAGGCCTTAGTGGTGAATACAAAGTGGGTGAGCGTTATGCGATGCAGCCAGATATTTACCAAAATGGTAAGAGTACCGCTTACGGTTACACGGTTCCTGGCGGCTTAACTCAGTATCACTTAATTGGGCCAGAAGTATTAGAAACTGATACAGGTTCATGTTTGCTTAAAGTGTCTGACGAATTAGGTTTTGCTGAAGCAGCGTTACTTGAACCTTGGGGATGTGTTTGGGCGTCTTATACCCAGCGTCGTCGCTTAGAGCCAAAACAAGGCGGTGTAATGTGGATCACTGGCCAAGCCGATGACCAAATAGCTTATGGTTTTTCTAAAGGCTTAGAAGCTCCTGCCACTGTAATTCTTAGCAACGTACCGGAAGCTTTTCGTCTTTTGGTAGAAAGCAAAGCTAAAAATGTGTTGATTCGCAACGACATTAACGCCGGCAACTTAGAACAAGCAGTTGCTGAGTTTACAGATGGCGTAGGCTTTGATGACATTGTGGTACTAGCGCCACAATCAGCCGATGAACTAACAAGTATTGCTAAACATGTTGCCCGTCGCGGTACCATGAATATGGTCGGTAAGAAACCAGTAGATGGTTTAGTAAATGCCGATGTTGGCCGTTTACATTACGACTACGTTGCCTTTATTGGTAATAATGGTGTAGATGTCGCCGACTCCTACGGGGAGCAGCGCAACCGCTGTGATTTAAGAAAAGATGGCTTTGCTGTTTTTGTTGGTGCCGGTGGCCCAATGGGTCAAATGCATGTTCAGCGCGCAATTGAGCTTAAAGACGGTCCTCGTCAAGTGATTGTGACCGACATTAACGACCAGCGTTTAGCTGAAATTGAAGCGCGTTTTGCTAGCTTAACCGAAAGCAACAACTGTGAATTGGTCACTTACAACCCAATTAACAACCCAGTGAGCCTGCCAGAATTTGTAGAGTCTCATAGTCAAGGCAAGTTGGCCGACGACGTAGTGGTGTGTGTACCAAATGCCGATATCATGGCCGAGTCAGCTACCTTTATGAAAGATGACGGCATGTTGGTATTGTTTGCTGGTGTTCCTAATGGCACCTTGGCACCGGTAGACTTTAGTTCTGTTTACCTTAGTAATGCCCAATACACGGGTACTTCAGGCTTAACAATTGAAGACCAAACAGTGGTGATGGATAACACTGTAGCGGGTAACATTGCTCCTGCCATTTGTGTAGCAGCTATTGGCGGTATGAATGTGGCTAAGGATGGTATTGAAGCTATGATTGATGCTAAATACCCAGGCAAGATCCTGATCTTCCCACAACTAGAAGATTTACCGCTATTAGGTTTAGATGAACTAGCTGAACAGTTACCTACTGTGGCAAACGCCTTAGGTAAAGGTAACACCTGGAACATTGCAGCCGAAAAAGCCTTGTTCGAAGCTTACTTATAAGGAATGACAATGATTTACACATTAACACTAAATCCAGCTGCTGATTTAGAGCTGCAAATAGATGAGTTTGCTTTTGATAGTGTAAGTCGTGCCAATCACTCACGCCTAGATTGCGGTGGAAAGGGCTTTAATGTATCTCGGATGCTTAAAAACCTTGGTGTAACAAGCACCGCAATGGGTTTTATTGGTGGCTTTACTGGTCAACGCCTAGCAAGCGAATTGAGTAAAATGGATATTAAAAGCCAATTTACTCAAATAGCAGGCGAAACCCGCACCAACGTTACCGTTGTGGAAGCGGGGAACAAGCGACATATTAAGGTGAATGAAGCGGGCCCAGAAGTTAGCCCAGAAGAGCTAAAAAGCTTAGTCGACCAAGTTAAACAAAACCTGCACGCAGGTGACTGGTGGGTATTAGGTGGCAGTTTACTTAAGGGCGTAAGAGCTAACTTTTATGCAGAGCTTATTACACTGATTGAAAATGCTGGCGCACATGCGGTATTAGACACCAGTGGAGAGGCTCTGCGAGAAGGGATTTTGGCTCAGCCAAGCTTAGTTAAACCTAACCTTGATGAAGCTCAAGAGCTATTGGGTTTAAGTAGCGAGGAGTTAAAACAAACTCAAGGCTGGACCCAAGCTTTACTCGCCATGGGACCTAAGAACTTAGTAGTGTCTCTGGGTAAAAAAGGCGCGCTAATGGCAAATGAACAGCAATGCGCCGAGTTTACCAGCCCGAGTATTGTTGAAGCTAACCCAATTGGGGCCGGAGATTCTATGGTGGCCGGGTTGGTTTGGCGCCTAAGTTTAGGCGAATCATTAGCTCAGGCTTTACCTTATGGCTTGGCTTGTGGCGCTGCATCCGCTAGCAGGCAGGGCACTGATTTAGGTTCACTTGATCAAGTAGAGCAACTTAGAAAAGAAATAAACTAAGTTTTAGAAGCTACAGCAAAAAGGCTTATCGAAAGATAAGCCTTTTTTATTGGGTTAATTGAAACTTACTTCAAGCTAAACGCTGCATCTATTTGTATCCTCCGGCTATTTCTGGTTCTACTTGATTTAGGGTAACTAAATTGCGTTGTATGGCTTCTTCTGGCAGCGGAATAAAACCGTACTTGCGCATTCTTTGTTGCGCTTCTTGAGTCTGAACATATTGAACAAACTGTTTAAATGCGGGGGCAGGGTAACTGCCGCTAGGTGCCAAATTTACGTACATATAGTAGACGTTGGCGAGGGGGTAACGACCCGACAAAATAGTTTCGTGGTTTAGGTCAAAATAGTCGCCGCTGGCATCAATTAGCTGCAGGGCTTTTGCTTGGTCGAAGTTGCTTTGATATAGGGTATAGGCGATAGCATTGGGCTGTTGGTTAAGGGTAGCTAAAAGTTGAGCTGCTTCAAGCTGCTTTACAGAGCTTTGTTGTTCGCCTTTGCAGGCAACGAGATCGGTAAACTTCTTGTGTTGCTTGAGTTCGTTTAAGCCTGCGTAAGTTTGTATCTGATCCTCGCTGGAGCTCAGTTTTAGTGCATTCCAGCTTGATGAGATGTTTGTGTCGTTACAAGCAAATAGTCTTGCTAGAGAGCGCATATCTATGGCGTTAACCGGATTCTCTGGGTGAACTAATATTGCTGCTGCATCAGAACTGAAAAACAGTTCGGTGGGTTGGTAACCATAACGCCTAACAAACTCGGCCATGTCGCTGTCTAGCCAACGTTCAGAGCTAATGCCAACGTAGCCTTTACCTTTTCAATAAAACTGTGCGCAACATTATTAGTTTTGATGATGCCAAGTTGCTTGCTTAGTTGGGCATGTTTAACTAGCTCTTTTACTGGCTCTACCAGCTCATTTTCTACAATTACGCGATGATGATTATTAGCCTGAGCAATAAAGCTAAACAGAAAACAAACAGATACAAGTACGCTACGAGATAGAATCATTGTTTAACTCCTTGTTGGTTCGTACCTTGTTCTGAGCTGTATATGGTCCACTGTTGTTGGGCTTGCAATTGTTGCTCTTTAAACACCGCTATTACTCGTCGCTTTCGCTGTTCTAGTTTTGCGGTGTATTCAGTTTCTTGGTAGTACTCTTGCACCAGTATTTGGTCTGGGCTTATGCCTTTATTAAACAGCGCTTGGCTAATGGCATTGGTGCGCTTTACGGCTAGTTGGTGATTGTAATTTTCGCTACCTTCACTACTGGTATCGCCAATTAAGGTAACTTGTAGTGTGGGCTTTTGTTTAAGCTGAAGAGCAATTTTTTGTAATGTCTCTGTTTGATCACTCCTGAGAGTAGCACTATCCAGATCAAATAGAATACTTTGAACCAGATAGTTTTGGTGACTAAGCCAAACAGCACAGCCATTGTTGTCGACAATCGTTCCAGCTTGAGTGTTTCGGCACTTGTCTCGTTGGTTGATGACTCCGTCGTTGTCGTGATCTCGTAGATCATCGATTTGGTGGCGACTTAGCCGAGTGTCTGGTTGGTGGGAGCAAGCTATTAGTAAGCTGGCACTAAACACAGTTGCGATAAGTTTAATCATTTATTGTTCGCTCCTGTTTGCCATTGTTCGGGATACTCAACACGTAACGCGTATGTTAATCGTCCCATTGCATTTAAGATCCTATAAGCTGCTAGGGTGTGTTCGTAATCGGTTTCTATATAATTTTTACGGGCTAGAAACACTTCTACCTTGGCATCTAATACGTCTAACAAGCTGCGCCTTCCAACATTAAACTGCTCGATGTACCCCAGCTCTGCGGCTTTTGCTGCGTCTACATTTACCTGTAATAGCTGTTTTTGTTGAGCCAGAAGCTCGTAGGCGTGCCAAGCTAATGTAGTGCCTTCTACAACCTCGCGTTGGGCGCGAATTCTGGTATTTCTGGCTTGTTCGCTACGCCATGCTGCTGCTTCGGTATTGGCTATGGTTCTGCCACCGCTAAAAATGTCGTAACTCATGGTAAGCATGATTCGAGCATCACGATCAGGGCCTCTTAATCCACCTACGTTTTCATTGCGATTGGCCACTGCTTCGATATTAAACTCTGGGTAATAATTGCCTTTTTCTCGGCGAGTTTCTTGGTGAGCGGCTTCTATGTCAGCCATTGCTGATTGGATTTCTGGGTGCGCGTCAATACCTTGCTGAATGGCAATTTCTTTATTGGGTGGAATAAGCTGATAATCGAATTGTGGTTTAACCAGATTATCGGGAATTTTACCGACTAAGCGGGTGTATTGAGTACGCAAATCGTAGAGGTTATTGGTTGCAGCAATCATCGAGCTTTTTGAAGTAGCCACACGAGCGGATATTTGTGCAAGGTCTGAGTTACTACTTAAACCTTTTTGAGTGCGCTCCAAAATATCGTCATAAATTTCTTCATGCTCAACAACATTTCGCTGGCTTAACTCTAATACCGTTTGAGCTTTTAAAGTATTTAGATAAACGCGTATTACATCTAATGCAACGTTTTCGGCGTCTGATAACAGCAATAAACGTTCTGATTCAGCCTCAAAACTTAATCGAGATATATTGGCGTTGGTTTTTAAGCCGTCAAATAGTAATTGAGACGCTTTAATACCTACCTCAGTTCGGTTCATGTTTCGCTCGTCGCTGGGTATTTGTACACCACTGTTATAGTAGGTGTCTTCGTAACCAGCTGCGGCGTAAACATTAAGTTGTGGCAAATAGTCTGCTTGAGCGCCGTCTACATCGCGCAACACAGATTGAAAGCGTGCGTATTGCCCAGCAATGTCTGGGCTGTAATCAATAGCGTAAGCTACCGACTGTTCTAGTGAAAACGCTGCGGCATTTGCGCTAAATAGGCAAGCAACAGCGGTTATTACAGATGATCGCATTCCTTTTCCTCATCCGTTAGGGTTCACGAAGAGCGTTAGCTTTAGCCCGCAATAAAGGTTTCAGCCAGTAGCTCAATACAGATTTCTCCCCGGTTAGTATGTCCACCATAGCTTGCATACCGGGGATTACTTGCAAGTTAGTGTTGTTTGTTTGGTCTAATTGAATATGGGCTTGGTAATAGGTGCTACCATCTTCGTCTTGAAGGGCATCTGGGCTAACGTAGCTCACAACTCCTTGTTGGCCGCCGTACACTACAAAGTCAAAGGCGGTAAACTTCACCATGGCGGGCAAGCCTGTCCGGATGAAGCCAATATCTTTAGGGGCAATTTTAGTTTCAATTATCAATTGACTATCTTTCGGGACAATTTCCATTATTGCTTCACCTGGGCGAATCACGCCACCGACAGACCTAACAAGAATATCCTTAACGGTCCCGTCTATGGGAGCAACCAGCTTGGTTCTATTTAGTTGATCAGCAACAGCGTGTTGACTTTCATCTAACTGAGCGAGTTTTGCTGATACTTCGTTAAGCTGTGCTTGTGCTTTGGTTCTGAATTCAACGGCTATATTGCGGCGCTCTAAGATTGCTTCGTTAATAGCAGCCTTTAGTTTGCTGGCCATCAGTTGTGCGCTTGCGATATCCCCATCCAGCTGAATTTTGTCGCGTTGTAGTTTTAGTAATTCGACTTTTGCAACAGCACCGCTAGCAACTACGTCTTCTAACATTGATATTTCTTGCGCTACTACGGCTAAGCTGTGTTGTAGAGTTTGCTGATTGCCAAGCGCCTCGTTAAGCGCTTGGGTTTGTTGTTCTATTGCTAAAGTTGCTTCTTCTAGTTGCGCGTTAAGTTGGCGGATCCGTTGTTGGTAGTTGGCGGTAGCATTAGTTTGAGCCCGTTGGTTTTGGTTAATAAAGCTTAACTCAAGAGGTTTGACTAACACTTGGCTCGTCCAATTGTTGCTAGCATTGTTTATATTAACGCTGGCTAACTCGGCTATGAGGCGAGTTTCTTGAGCGAGCAGGGTGCTACGTTGTTGTTCGCTCTCTTGAAAAGCCGCTCTAAAACGGGTGTCTTCTAAAGACAATAGATGTTGGCCTTGGCTAACTTGATCACCCACTTCTACATATAGCTGTTTAACAATGCCGCCTTCTAAACTTTGAATTTTGCTAATGGCAGATGAGGGTACTACTTTGCCATTACCCACAATAACTTCATCTAAAGTAGCCAATGCAGCCCATACAACTAAGCAGATGATAAGGCATCCGCAAAGCCATATTATGTGCCTAGATTGTTGCGCTAAGCGTTGTTGTTGCCAAGCAAGTTGATTAGTCATGTTTGGCCTCCCTTACCACACTAACAGAGTGACGTTTTTTACTTTGAAGCCCTAGGATTACATCGGCTTTATCATTGGCGACGATATGGCCCCTTTCCAATACGATGATCCGATCACAAATACTAAGTAAACTTTGTTGGTGCGAACTTATGACTATGCTCATGTCGCGGGGGAGTTTAGCTAAGCTGTGTTTCACTAAACTTTGGCTGTTGTTATCTAAGGCGCTGACAGGTTCGTCTAGCAGCAGTAGTTTGGGTTTACGGTATAAAGCTCTAGCTAGAGCAACTGCTTGCCTCTGGCCTCCTGATAACAACATACCGCGTTCGCCCACTTGGCTTTCGAGTCCGTTACTCATTCTGCTTAAATGGGCCTGTAAGCCAGAATGTTGAATCGCCCAGGTTAGTTTTTCTTCATCTAGCGATGTGCTACCTAGCAAAATGTTTTGTATTACCGTGCCAAACACCAATACCGGGTCTTGTCCTAACCAGCCTATGTGTTGGCGTAATACTGTTGGTGCCCACAATGAGGCATCGATATCTTGGTAACTGATTTGACCAGAGCTAGGTGCATATTGATTAGCCATTAATGAAATAAGGCTAGACTTGCCAGAGCCCGCGTTGCCAATTAGCCCTAAGCGCTCACCAGGCATTAATTGTAAGTTAATGTCACTTAAGGCATTAAAATTTTGCTCTGGATAACAAAAACTCACTTTTTCAAAACTGATTTTACCTTCAAAGTTGTTTGCTTGGACTTTATGCTCTGCTTGATGTTCTTGCGGTAATGCCATCACTTGCTCGAGCCCTTGTATTGCTGCTCGGCATTGTTGGTAACGTAAAATAAGCATAGATAACTGATTAATTGAACCAGCTGCTCGTCCGCTTAACATTACAATTGCGATTAATCCGCCCATACTCAGTAATCCCTCTGAGATACGGTAAACACCAATAACCACCAGCCCAATGGTGACAACTTGTTGGCTAGTAACTATTGAGTGGCTGATTAGATTGCTTAGATGGCGAGAACGAATTTGCCAGTCGCCCATTTGGCTTGTTGTTTGCTCCCATTTCCGCTGATTGACGCCTTCAGCGTTAAATTGCTTGAGCTCGGTAAGGGTAGTGAGGCTTTCAAAAAGCTCTGCCTGTCGTTGGGTAGAGAGCTTTGCACTTTGTTCCATACTGGCAGCGATTCTAGCTTTCATTATCAAACTAAAGACAATTAAACCGCTTAATACAGCTAATGGAACAAACACCATTGGACCTCCTAGCCATGCAATCAAGGCTAAGAAAAAAAGCGTAAAAGGAAGGTCAACCAAGGTGACTAAAGTTACCGAGGTAAAAAAATCTCTCACACTATCAAAGTCTTGTATTTGCCGAGAAAACGCACCCACTGATTGTGGTTTGTTTTCTAAACGCATGCCTAATACCTTCTCCATAATGCTAGCTGAGATGGTGTTATCTATTTGCTTGCCTGCCATGTCGGTGATGTTGCTACGCGCTTTACGTAGCAACCAATCAAATATCAGCGCAATAGTTACGCCTATGGCAAGTGTCCATAGGGTATTAAAAGCTTGGTTTGGCACCACGCGGTCGTAAACATTCATGGTAAACAACGGAACTACCATGGCTAATAGATTGATGAAGATAGACGCTACCAGTAAATCTCTAAACCACGGTTTTGCTTGGTCAAGAGCCTTATAAATCCAATGCGTTTTTTTACCTTGGTGTAGTTGTTCAACCCTTTGATCGGTGTTTTGTAGCGGGGTGATCAACCAAGCTTGTTCGGTAGCTTCTGTCATAAAGTCTGCGATAGCTTGTTGTTGGCTACTGGGCTGGTTGGTGTTTTGATAGATAACTACTTCTTTGGTGATCGAAGAGACAATGCGTAACTGTTGCTGTTTATCAACCACTAACAATAGCCCGGTAAATTGCTTAAGTTGAATAAGTTTAATCGGTGTGGCTGAAAGCCCCGCCTGTACACAAGCTCGTGCATAGTAGTCAGCTTCTAGCTTGCCGTTTGCAAGCGGTAAGCCTCTAACAGTCACCGATTTATTAAAATGGAGACCGAAATATTTGCATAGCCACTCTATGCTTTCTAGCCAAGCATCCTGCTTATCCATGTAGTTTTTAACTCACTATTAGGTTCTGGTCATCAATCATTTTTTGAAGTAAATCCGATTGGTCTGCAAGGCTGGCGTCGCCTTTGTAAAGTTCATCCAAACTCACGCCCGATAACTGGATACTTTGGGTGACGTTTGTGGTGTCAGGTTTTATTTCTAATAAGGTAGAGCCTGATTGTTCGCTCAGCTGAATGTATGTTTCGGCGCTACTTCCGTTGTTAACACCTAAGCCATGCAAAATACTGCTCAGGTCTATGGCATCTGCTTTTTCTGCTGCGTTAAAATCGCTAATGGTATCGAGATTTGGATTGCCGGTGCTGCCAAGATCTTCTGTTCTAAAAGCAAAAACATCGTTATTTAATCCGCCTGATAGTAGGTCGTTACCGGCACCGCCAATAATTAGATCCTGTTGAATTCCGCCATCTAAAGTATTATCGCCAACAGGGCTTAGTGATATTTCGAGTTCTTGGCTAATACCTTCAGCTTTGTTGTCATCTAGCGTTGCCGAACTGTCGATTAGTAATGTGAAATTGGTTGCTGAGTTATGGCCACCTGTAATTGCTAGATCTGCAACTTCGTTCATCATAAATTCTAGCTGGCCGTTATTGCCCGCTTGGCCAGCTATTTCTATACCGTCGGGGATCCCGGAAATAGTTATTTTGCCTTCCTCTCCAGCGGCTGGGTTAATTAAATCCATACTTATTCCAAGAGGAATATCGCCACTTTGCTCAGCATAAATATGGGAATACTGCAGTTCTACAATGGGAGGATCGGGCAGGGGGCTGATGTTAATAGTTAGATTTTCTGTGGTTACATCGCCTAAATCACTCACTTCGCTACCCAGTACAAATGCACTATCTTTGGTTTGGGAGAAAAGTGTTACATCTAAGTGGCCAAATGCGTCTCCGGCATACAGTTGTAAACTTGTCACTGAAGCCGCATTAATAAGCAGTGAAGCAATGTAGCCTGAGCCGTTATAAACAAAATGCGCTTGTTGACCATTAATAACAATGCGGTCTAACCCTGTTAGAGCTGAAGCATCAGAACTGTTATTAACCTCTAGGCCAACCAATATCTGTTCATTACTATCAGTTTCAAAACTGCTTATATTAAGTGGGATGTCGATGGCTATGCCCTCGTCAGAGCTTAAGCTTTCTGGCACTTCGAAGAATTGGCTATCATCACCGACCGGATTAACACCCACCACAAAGTCTTGTGTACTTACTTTAAAATCATTGTTTGCAGTTTCTAGGCTTATGGCTTCGAATATCAGCGGAATGTCGCCGCTAAAATCGAGAGGTGGCAGTATGTAGATTTCAGATAACTGGCTACTGTCTATACCCCAGGCATGCGTTGGAGCGCCATTGAAGCTTCCGCCATCAGCACCGTTGTTTTGTAGTAGTTGATAGTTACTGCCATCAAAATAGCTGAGTACAGCTCCTTCTGGCACGCCGTGAATACTTAACGACGTAGTTTCTGAGCCGTCTAAGTCTATTTGGTGGGCGGCTAAACCATCTAATTGAATATAGCTGTCTTCATCTCCGCTGTTGTTAATGGCTGCTAGCAGAACTTGATCGGCAACTGGCTGAACTTCTATCGTTAAGCTGGTGTTTTTGGTTTGGGTATCCAGCAGGCCATCGGCTAAATCAGTGATGTTGGCTGCTACGTCGATAGTAAGTTGGCCACTAAAATTGTTGGGTGGTCTAAACTCGATTTCATTTAACCTAGATGGATCTATTACTGTCCACGTGTCGTCTCCGTTATTAGTTATAATTGCTGAGTCACCAATAAAACTGCTATTAGCTGGAACAGTAAAGATTAAGCTATTCACGGTTTCTATACCTTCACCTGGTATATTCGAGTCGCCCAAAACAAAAGCCATATTGAGATTTGTACTTGTATCTTCTTGGATGACGTTGTTACTAATGGTGAGGGATATGTCGTCGACGATGGGCTGTACTAAAATACTGATTGCTTGCTGCTCGGAGATGCTATCCCCAGTACAAGTATCAGTTACGATCACCGTAACAGGAATGTCTAATTGGCCAGCGTAATCTTCATCTAAGCCAGTTATTGTCATCGTTTCGATGGCACTAGCCGAAATTGTATAGCCGGTAACGATTCCTAATGCATTGTATTCCGGATATATTTCTGCACCTTCTAGCTCCACGCCTTCGGGTAAATCGTCTACAGATATGTAAAATGAAATCACGTCGCTAGGGTCATTGGCGATATCGCCATTTAAATGGCCGCTTACGTCTATGTCTTGCCCTTCGTTAGCATCAACGATTGAATTGGATAAATCTCCGGGAGCAGAAGGAGTACAAGGTACTGTGTCTCCACCAGAATGACCGCTTACTTGAACTTGCAGTGGCGCTGAAATGTAGCGCGCATCTTCATCGTCTATAACCCTTGCTCTAACTGTAATAGTGACTTGAACAGTATTCAGCGCGCTGTATAAGCTTGCTCCAGCCAAAATGTCTGCCGCGGTTTCTGCCACAGAATCATTGGTTAATCCATTTGCTGGAATAATCCAGTTGTTATTGGCTCCCATGATTGCACCGTTGGGGTGTTCTACTTGAAAGAATTCACCTTCTGGGATAACGATTTCTATGTAGTCTAAGTACTCAGAACCATCTAAATCTGAATCAACAAAAAGCACGCTACCATCGAGTGAGATAGCGCTTCCGTCGTTGCTTTCTAAGGGGCTTGTGATTGCCTCTAAACGCGTATCCAGTTCAACTCTGCCTGCCACGTCTATCTGTAGATTTGCAGTGAGGTTTTTTGTATCGGTAGCGCCAGTTGGTGAGGTATCAACTATTTGGTAACTAATTGGAATAGTAAAGTCGCCACTAAGATCAGCGTCAGCTCGAATAGTTAATTGTCCGCTAGACAAAAAGTTGGCTAAGTTAGTGGTGTTTGGATCAAACAAGGTGCTTAAGTCTAATCCTCCTGGCGGAACCAATGCTGGGACTCCATCGATAAATAAATGTAAGTCACTGGGTAAACTAGTGATGGTGTATGCAGTGATAGTTTCACTACCATCACTATCTGCGCTTAAAGGAGGCATCAGATTTAATGAAACATTTCGGTCTTCTACTGCTTGGGTGAATAAACTAGCACCATCGTTTTCATCCACCACCGGAGATACTTCTATGTTTACGGTGTATTCAAATTCACCGCTGTCGCCATCGGGCTCAGTAGAAATAGCTTTAATATCGAAGCTTAATTCACCACTAAAGTCATCATCGGTTTTCACAAATAGCTGTGACAGAATGCTATTGTTTACTTGATATATTGCACCTGTTATTGGGTCTTTCCCCACCACTTCTAATGAGTAGGGATTACCAAAGCTATCAACTAAACGTATGTTGTCGGGCAGATTGGTTATGAGTAAGTTGATGCTCTCTGAGGCGTCATCGTCTGAAGTTGAGAACTCAAAGTCTAAGGCGAATAATTGATCTTCATTAAAGCTAGCTTGATTGCTTATTACATTATTTGCTTGGTCGATAGCCCAGTTACCGGCACCTGCGTCGGCTACTGTTGGGGTATCAACGACACCTGTCAGTGATACTGTGATGATTTGAGCAGAGCTTTCCGCAGTGACAGGAGAGGGAACGAGACCGTCGATGGTAGATTCGCTAGCAATTGCGGTTACACTCAGCGTTAAGCTCTCTGTAAAGGAGCTTATATCTGGCTTGGGTATTAAACTCACTATGCCAGCATCAAGTTCATTAGCTTGCACAAGGTAGGTGTTTGGGCTGCTCAATACTGTAGAGCCACCAGATACTTGCCAGCCGTCTTGCACTACAATTTTGTAGCTTAAGGTCTCGGAACCATCGGTATCATTTAGTTGGCCTGCTATCACGTCACTTAGGTTAATGGCTTGATCTTCTAAACCTTTAATGTTCCTCACCGAAAAGCTAGGTAAATCAGCTTCTGGTTGAACATTAATCGTTACTGTTTGGCTTGTTTGAGCTGTTTGGTCGCTTGCAGCGGCAAATGCATTGCCAGCTTCGGTTGCTATGGCAATTAAGGTGAAGGTGAATTGGCCTGCCAAGTTGTTATCGGCTTTTACTGTTATTTGGTCTAGTTGGTTTTGGTTATAACTTTTGTTTTCAGTTACCGGGTTGCCATTTAAACTAAGTTGAAGCCCGTCGGGTAAATCTGCAAATTGATAGCTAAGAGTTTCTGAACCATCTATCGAATCGACTAAGTTAGCTGTTATGTCGAGGGTTTGGTTGCTATCGTCGTCTTCAACCATGTTGTATGTATATTGTGATGACCCACTCCAAGTTGGCGTGTCTGCTACAGGTAAAACAGATACCTCCAGATTGCTGCTGATCACGCGGTCACCCGAAAGGGTAGAAATGGTAGAACTAATCGCTAAGGATACTGAGCTGGTGGTATTGGACTCGTTTTCGGCTGGTTGATAGCTTAATACTCCATTGGGTTTAGCGACATTGCCGTTAAACTGCAAATCGGTGATGGTAATCAAGCCACCACTAGCTACCAATAAGGTATTTCCAAAAAATAGGCTACCGCCATTTAACGACGTTTCGTCGATAATAATATTGGTAACGGCTTCATTTTGGTCGGTATCGCCGGGACGAACTTCAATAGACAAGGTTACGCTGTTATCTTCTGTTGTTTCTGCGTTTTCGGTTCTAATTACCCCTGGAGAATCGCCTAGGTTTAAGGTGGCTGTGCTAGTTACCTGGTCGCCGTCATTGTCTTCTACTACGTAGGAAATGGAATCAAGCAATGCTGGAGATTCAGTGACATTGGATTCTGTTGTTAGAACCAGTTCGCCATTGGCGTGTAGGGTTAGTTCACCGTAAACTTCGCTCAACAAATTTGGATTTAGTAAGTCTATGGTCACAGAGCTGTTCGCTGCTATAGCGTAGTTAGTGCCCATATAATTGAAGCTAACAATACTAGCCCCGTCGCTGCCGCTAACTGTTTCATTAAGTAACTGGGTGCTAAAACTTTCGCCTTCAACCAAATCTAAGCTGCGGTTTTCACTTTGGGGCGTATCATCGGTAACAGAGACACTAAAGTTTGTACTTGCGCTAACATCATTATCTGCGTCTATAGCAGTAGCGACAAAATCTAGCGCTAGCAAGTTTTCGCCATTCCCATCGGGATGATCTAAGGCTGTGTAAAGCTCAAATTCGGTGCTGCCATCGGTATTTATTTTTATCTGAAATATTGGTTCTGCTAGATCGTTTGTTGCTATGTACCAACCGTCGTTATTTGCAGCCGCTAGATTGACAGGGCTTCTTCCAGATTGAATACCTAAGGCATTAAATGCTGCTGTATCTAAAAGAATGTCTGTGATCTCATCGCTACCAGCGCTTACTTTAATGGTTGGGCTAACTGTAGAAATGCCACTTGCAATGTTGCCATTGGCTAAATCGGATTCATTTACATCAATTTGCCCCGCGGTTTCAATTTTGGGATCTCTACCATCATAAATTGTGACTATTGAACTAGCAGCAATGCTAGTGCCATCGGTATCGGTGGCAGTTATTGGTAGGCTAAGTGACAGAGTATGATCTTGCGACGAATCCAAATGATCAATAGCGCTGTACAGGTTAAATGTTAACTCTACGTCAATAGAACTATTGGCGGCTAACTCAAAGTCGTCGGGTAAGCTAAGGCTGAATACTACTGTATTGCCATAAACAGCATCGTAAGTGCCATTAGCATTATCTTGCCAGCTTAAGGCTTGGCCATTTTGACTGATGGTATTGCCTAAGCTATCTAAAACTGGGCTACCGTTGGTGATATCAAGGAATAGCTTTTCTATTGGGTCTTGATTAGCGGTTACCGAAACGGTGGTTGTGGCGGTTGAATTGATAGTGAGCGTTGTGTCTGGATCACGCGGTGTTTCGCTTACTTGTAAGTCTCCTACGGTGACCGCAATGTCATCACTGTCAGTTACAGTTATATCAAGCGCTAGTGATTGGGTGTCATTATCGCTGTCCCGTACATTTATCTTAATAGGGAAATGGCTACCGTTGTTTTGGTCTAGCCCTTTATACAGAGAAAATTCATAGCCTAGTGTTTGACTCTGATGAGCATCGGTTAGATCGTCAATGACTATAGTGAATACTGGATCATTAACGTCATCAGTATAGGCTGTTAGGGTATTGCCACTAGGGCTCACTGCAAATGAGAGGCTTTCTCCACCACTGGTCATTGCCGTTTGCTGATTATCGAAAAACAACTCGTCAATCGCATCACTACCAATAGTTAAATCTATACTGCCACTGGCTGTAACTGTGCCTAAGTTTAACTCCGCTTCACTTAAGTTTAGGCTTTCATTATTGGTTAATTGCGGGTCAGTCCCGTCGGCTAGTACCCAGTCAATTAAGCCAGGTTCGTTTGCGGTGCCGTCTAAGTCGCTAGACAAAATAGTGAGCTTAATAAAGCTTAAATCACTGCTACTAAACTGATTGATGCTATCAAACATGGTTAGCGTTGTAGTGCCATTTACCTCATCGCCATTCGCGTTTGCGCTTAAACTAAGAGTAAAAACCAAGCCAATAAACGGTACTTCTGCGCTTATGGTTTTGCCGTCATCACTCAGGCTGTAGCTAAGGTCTATTAAACTATTACCACTAGTCAGCGCTAATGATTCTAAATCAACCAGTGTCGCTTCACTAAACTTAAGGCTATCAGGATCTGGGTTGTCGCTACCTGGTTTAATGGTAAAGCTTTCTGTGAACACGTTGGGCGAGTCACTAAGACTACCTTCGGTATTGTATTTAAAATCATTAACAAAGCTGCCTTGTGAACCATCGCTTATCACAATGTTATTGTGCGCGGAGGCTGTGTCACCGGAGCTGTCGATAGCTTGATAATCAAAGCGTAATTCTTGTGCTTGTTGATGATCTAAATTTCGGTTAGCAACAAATAACCAATAACCTGAGTCATCAACCAATAGATACCCTTGCTCAGTAATGAATACCGCAGGCACAATTCCAACATCTTTAGTCACACCATCAACTGTGACTTGGTTAACCTTGAGCTCGCCATCCAAGCTATAGTCGTTGGCAATAACATTACCAAAAACGCTATCACCCTCGGTAACTTGGGCATAGTCGTTAAAAAGCTGCGGCACCGAGTCTTTAACCAAAATTACTAGCGGGGTAAGTACGGTTTCGCTTGTGCCGTCTGCATCATATTGAGTGGCCGAGATTACTGGTGTTAAGAAAGTTTCATCGGTATCAAGGGTATTGTCTAAGGCTTTGTAAATTAGAGTTTGAATGGAATTGTCAGCCAATACACTAAATCTAAACACCAACTCATTAGTATCTGTGGTTCTGCCTTCGAGTACTTTATTGTCGGCTGAGTTAAAGATGGTTAAGTTACTTCCGCCAGATTGGATACTTACCAGTTCTGGTTGTTGTTCGGAAAATTTGATCTCTTGAGCATCGAAAATATTAACGTTGGAGTTTGTGACTAATACACCAGCTTGATATAAGTCGGTTTCCAATAGGTTATGAGGGTCGGGCTCAGCAAGTAGCGGTAAGGCATCTTGCGTACTGTTTCCAGCGACATCACTTACTTCGGTTGTTAGTATCCAATTTGCCAACTTATTTAGTTCACTGGTATCTATATTGTTAGTTAGCCAATCACCGTTTTGATCAACGGTGGCTAGGGCAATAACAGTACGGGGGCCATCTGTAATAGTTATGCTTACTTGTTGGCCGGGTTCAACGCCGCTTGTAGTTCCTTGAAGGCTGGTGAGGACGCCAGCTTTAAATTGAGAGATACTAAAACCATCTAGAGTATCTATATCGATGGTGGGGATGCTGGTGTCTAGGGTGATTACGTTAGTAGCCGATGCCGGGTTGCCAGCAACGTCCGTACTTGTAGCAGTTAACTGCAATTCACCGTCGGCCAAGCCACTTAAGTTTTCTACAATTTGCCAATGGTTATTTAAAGAGGTAGTGGTAAATTGTAAGCTTGTGCCTAAGCTATCGGTAACGGTAATGTTTACTGGCTGGCCATCTTCTACATCAACCAATTCCCCTTTTAAAAGGCTTTGCCCCACTTCGGCTTGGTTGAGCGCGTTATCACCATTTCCTTCAAAGCGAGCGCTAATTGAAGCTTGGGTGTCTTTGATGATGCTGGTGGTTGCGGAAACAGAGTTACCTGCAATATCATTTGTGGATGCTTTTAAGTTAAGCTCCCCATCGGATAGGTTACTCAGATTGCTGCTAGGTATTAACCACTGTCCGTTGGTGACAGTAGTTTGTAGGTTAAGGCTTGCACCATTTATATCGGTAATTTGAATATTAACTAACTGGCCATCTTCAACATCAGTTATTTCACCAAACAACCGTGTGGCTGGTACTTCTACGGCATTTACATAATTGTCGCCTTGGCCATCGATGTTTGCGCTGATGTTAGCTAAGGTGTCCTTAACAATGGATGAGCTAGCACTCGCTAGATTGCCCGCGATATCAGAGGTCTTGGCGGTAATGGTTAAGCTACCTTCCGCCAAAGGTGTTAAATCAGCATTACTGATTTGCCAGCTATTATTACTAACCGTGGTTTGAAAGCTTAGCTGCTCACCTTTATTGTCTGTAACCGTAACACTAACTATTTGGCCATCTTCAACGGCTGCAACTTGGCCGTATAGTAAAGTAGAAGGGGACTCTATAGCATTTATATAGTTGTCGTTAACTCCATCTATATCGGCAGTTAAGCTTGCGAGAGTATCTTTAATGATTGTAGAGCTAGCTGAAGCAGGATTTCCAGCTATGTCTACCGCGCTAACGTTAATGGTTAACACGCCATCTTGTAAGGCCGTCAAATCGGCGCTGGCGATGTTCCAGCTGTTGTTAAGCACTTGGCTGGTAAAATTGAGTTGCTGGCCTGACTCATCAACAACTTGCACCAGTACCACTTGATTGTCCTCTATCCCGATTATGTTTCCATATAAGGGAGTAATCGCTTGCTCATACTGGTTTACGTAGTTGTCGCCCTGGCCATCTATTTCAGCTTCAATAACAGCCGTAACATCTTTAATGCTTGAGTCGTTGGCATCGACAAATTGCCCAAAGTAATCTGTCACGCTAGCGTAAACATCAATCGGTCCTTCATTTAGCGATTGAACATCGAGATCTTGGTAGCTGTAGCTATTGTTACTTACTACAGCCTCTACAGTTAGCGTTTGCGCAGCAGAATCGGTAAGCGTAATCACTACGATGCGACCATCTTCTACATCTGGTGCCTCGCCGGTAATTAGCACAGCCGGAACTTCAAACTGGTTTTCGTAGCCATCTCCGCCATCAACAATATTCACTGTTAATTGCGCTTGGTTACTTAAAGGGGGAATTTGGCCAGCTTGAGCACCCTGTTGATTGGTATTTGTTACAGCTTGCTCTGTCGCTTGTGTATTAAAGCCTGCTTCTGGGAGGGTTTCATCTAATGTGGGCTGTACACGAACGATAAAGGACGCGCCTTGGCTACCTTGCTCGCCGCTGAGGGGGGAAGTATTCCCAGAGTACAAGGGTGGACTATCTTGTTGGCTGTTATTGGTCTCTGTGGAGTCGAGTTCGCTATCTGCTATGGTTTGTTCAGCATCACTCACTAGATTTTTGACTAGGGGGATGCTGCTATCGATTATTTCAGTTGGCTCTACCTTGAGCCAACGTCCATCACCCATGACTTTCCAAATTTGACCTTCGATGTCAACGTAGACAACTGGCTTCATCCTTTAGCCCTTACAGTAAACAAAATATGTCTAACATTATGTTTAGCACATATTTTTCAACATTGAGCAATTTGTAAACTAATTACTTAAGAAAGCCTTTGAAGGCTTCATCTTGTTGTCTGTTGATTGATGTTAATTTCAAAAATCTACTGTTTGCTAAAAAGATTCTTGGCCCTCTTATACCTCTAAATTGTGTCTAAGCAACTAACAAACGCAGTGATGTTGTGCGTATCGTTTACGACAAAGCCTACATTTGCAGCCTAAATTGTTTGTCTTGTGTACTCAATAACTTGCCGTTGATTAGTAATAAATATCGAAAATACAATGGCTTATCTTGTTTTCAGGAGTTTGGAACGGTTCTGGCAATAGCTACAGTGGGAACCGTTTATCAAGCTAATAGGAAGAAATGTTATGGCTATTCGTCAATGTGCAATTTACGGAAAAGGCGGTATTGGTAAATCTACCACTACTCAAAACTTAGTTGGTGCTTTAGCGGAAGCGGGCAAAAAGGTGATGATTATTGGTTGTGACCCAAAAGCCGATTCAACACGTCTAATTTTACATGCAAAAGCGCAAAACACCATTATGGAAATGGCAGCGGAAGCGGGTTCGGTTGAAGACATCGAATTAGAAGATGTACTTAAAGTGGGTTACGGCGGTGTACGTTGTGTTGAGTCTGGAGGTCCAGAGCCAGGTGTTGGTTGTGCAGGTCGTGGTGTAATCACAGCGATTAACTTCTTAGAAGAAGAAGGTGCATATGAAGAAGAACTAGATTTTGTATTTTACGACGTACTAGGTGACGTGGTGTGTGGTGGTTTCGCCATGCCTATTCGTGAAAACAAAGCTCAGGAAATCTACATCGTTGTATCTGGTGAAATGATGGCGATGTACGCAGCGAATAACATTTCTAAAGGTATCTGTAAGTACGCTGCTACTGGTGGTGTTCGTTTAGCCGGTCTTATTTGTAACTCACGTAAATGTGACCGTGAAGATGAGTTAATTGAAGCGCTAGCAGCCAAAATTGGCACTCAAATGATTCACTTTGTGCCGCGTGACAACGTTGTACAGCAAGCTGAAATTCGTCGTATGACAGTAATTGAATACAACCCTAAATGTAATCAAGCAGACGAATATCGCACCCTAGCCAAGAAAATCATCGACAACAAAATGTTTGTAGTGCCTACGCCGGTAACTATGGATGAGCTAGAAGAGTTGTTGATGGAATTCGGCATCATGGATGAAGAAGACGAATCAATTATTGGTCAAGTAGCTGAAGAAGCAACAGCTTAATCACTCATCTCAGTGAGTAAATTGATGCTATAGGAGGCAGCAATGTCAGATAAAAAAGCAGAGACTCAAGCACTGATTGATGAAGTGTTAGAAGTCTATCCAGAAAAAGCCAAAAAAGATCGCCAAAAACACCTAGGTGCAAACGACAGCGAAGGTGGTAGTTGTATTACTGCTAACCGTAAGTCACTTCCAGGTGTTATGACTGCCCGCGGTTGTGCCTATGCAGGTTCAAAAGGGGTAGTGTGGGGGCCAATTAAAGATATGGTGCATATCTCTCATGGTCCAGTGGGTTGTGGTCAATACTCGCGCGCCGGTCGTCGCAACTATTATACCGGTTATACCGGAGTAAATAGCTTTGGCACCATGAACTTCACCTCTGATTTCCAAGAGCGTGACATTGTGTTTGGTGGTGATAAAAAGCTAGCAACCATGGTAGACGAAATTGAGATGTTATTCCCATTAGCTAAAGGGATCTCGATTCAATCTGAATGTCCGGTTGGCCTAATTGGTGATGACATCGAAGCCGTGGCTAAAACCAAAGGCGCCGAGATTGGCAAAACCATTGTTCCAGTTCGTTGTGAAGGTTTCCGCGGCGTGAGTCAGTCGCTTGGTCACCACATTGCTAACGATACTCTACGTGATTACGTACTGGATAAATCGGAAGATAAAGAAGTCGCTACAAGCGATTACGATGTAGCCATTATTGGTGATTACAACATCGGTGGTGACGCTTGGTCTTCGCGTATTTTGTTAGAAGAAATTGGTCTTCGAGTGGTGGCGCAGTGGTCTGGTGACGGTACATTACCAGAGCTAGAGAACACGCCAAAAGTGAAAATGAACCTAGTGCACTGTTACCGTTCAATGAACTACATCTGTCGTCATATGGAAGAGAAATATGGCATCCCTTGGATGGAGTACAACTTGTTCGGTCCTACCAAGTGTGAAGAGTCATTGCGCGCTATCGCCGCTAAATTTGACGAGAAAATTCAAGCTAAGGCTGAAGAAGTTATCGCCAAATACAAAGAGCAGTGGCAAGCAGTGGTGGATAAGTATCGCCCTCGTTTAGAAGGCAAGAAAGTGATGCTTTATGTAGGTGGTTTGCGTCCTCGCCATGTAATTGGTGCCTATGAAGACTTAGGTATGGAAATTGTTGGTGCTGGTTATGAGTTTGGTCATAACGATGACTACAGCAAAACTGTACCTGAAGTTAAAGACGCCACGCTAATTTACGATGACGTAACAGGTTACGAGCTAGAAGCTTTTGCCGACAAACTCAAGCCTGATTTGATAGGCGCGGGTGTTAAAGAGAAATACATATTCCAAAAAATGGGTATTCCTTTCCGTCAAATGCACAGCTGGGATTACTCAGGTCCGTACCACGGTTTTGATGGCTTCGCTATTTTTGCCCGCGACATGGACATGACCTTAAACAACCCTTGTTGGGACAAGTTAACGCCACCATGGAAGAGTGCCAAAGCAGCCGCTTAAGTACTAGCAAGATCAGGAAGAGTGCAATAGCGCTTAAAAAATTAACTCAATTCGTAGTTCACAGATGAGTGGCGCGAAAGGAGAGATACAATGAGTCAACAAGTAGATGATATAAAACCTGGCTACCCCTTGTTTGAACAGCCAGAGTATAAAGACATGATGGCGCGGAAGCGTAGCGATCATGAAGAAGGTGTCAGCGACGAGAAGATCAAGGAAGTATTTGAGTGGACCACCACCCAAGAATACCAAGATCTTAACTTTTCTCGTAAAACCCTAACCGTAGACCCAGCCAAAGCCTGCCAACCACTAGGTTCAGTATTGTGTGCGCTAGGTTTCGAGAAAACCCTGCCTTATGTGCATGGTTCTCAGGGTTGTGTAGCCTATTTCCGTACCTATTTTAACCGCCACTTCAAAGAGCCTGTTGCCTGTGTATCAGACTCGATGACCGAAGACGCAGCGGTATTTGGCGGCCAGAAAAACATGTTTGATGGTCTGCAAAACTCTTTAGCATTGTATAAGCCTGAAGTTATTGCCGTGTCTACAACCTGTATGGCAGAAGTAATTGGTGATGACTTAAACGCCTTTATCGGCAATGCCAAAGAAGAAGGCTACATTCCTAAAGAACTACCTACACCTTTTGCTCATACACCGAGCTTTGTAGGCAGCCATGTAACCGGTTGGGACGGGATGTTTGAGGGTTTTGCTCGCTATTTCACCCTAAACAAAATGGACGATAAAACGGTAGGCAGTAATGGCAAAATTAACCTAATACCAGGTTTTGAAACCTACTTAGGTAACTACCGTGTTATTCACAAAATGATGCAAAAAATGGGAGTGGATTACAGCCTACTTAGTGACCCATCAGAAGTGTTGGATACACCTGCTGATGGTGAGTACCGCATGTATGCTGGTGGTACGCCGCTAAGTGAGCTTGAAGACGCACCTAACGCAATTACAACAGTGTTATTGCAGCCTGATCAGCTAACTAAAACCAAAAAGTTTGTGGAAGGTACTTGGAAACATGAAGTTCCTGCATTGCAAATTCCAATGGGCTTAGATTGGACCGACGAATTTCTTATTAAAATTGCCGAGTTAACTGGCAAAGAAATTCCAGAAAGCTTAGCCACAGAGCGTGGTCGTTTAGTCGACATGATGACCGATTCACACACTTGGTTACACGGAGTGAGTTTCTCTATCTATGGTGATCCAGATTACCTAATGGGTTTAACTAAATTCTTACAAGAATTGGGTTGTGAAGTTAAACACATCTTATGTAACAACGGTGCTAAACGTTGGCGTAAGAAAATGGAAGCGCTTATTGCTGAGTCACCAAGCACTGCAAATGCCGAGATCCATGTAGGCAAGGACTTGTGGCACTTCCGCTCGTTGGTGTTTACCAATAAACCTGACTTTATGATTGGTAACTCTTACGCCAAGTTTATTCAGCGTGATACCAAAGCAAAAGGTGAAGAGTTTGAAGTACCACTAATTCGCTTAGGCTTCCCGATCTTTGATCGCCACCATTTACACCGCAACACCACACTAGGCTACGAAGGCAGCATGTACATGCTTACCACCTTAGTGAATGAAGTGCTGGCAAAACTTGATCAAGATACCAGTGAAATGGGTAAAACAGACTACGGCTTCGACCTAGTACGTTAATCACTGCCCACCACAAGACCGGCCGGGGCTGTAGCCCCGGCCACTTAAGGAAGATATATGCCAAACCTAATTATTAGCCGAGAAAGTTCTGGCGCGCTTCAAGCCTATATTGCAAAAAAAGATTTGGAGTTGCCAATTTACTCATTGCAGTTTGATCAACAAGATAAATGGGGTGGGGAAATAGAACTTAGTGACGGCAGCAAATTTTATATTGAGCCAGTAAACCCGGCGCCAAGTTTACCTAAAACCTTTCGTGCAAGACGCGCTTAGTATGCGTTAGTCCTGGTGATGAGATTGATACGCTAAGGAGTACCGATGAAATCAAACATTAACGATAACTTAGCGCTGCGATTGGCTGTGGCGTCTAAAGCGATTCCAGATATTGAACTAAAGCAGTTTGTAGCATTGCTGGTGGGTCACTGCGGCGAACCATTAACCGAGAAAAAGTTAAGAGCCTTAAGCCCTAAAGTATTACGCGAAGTATTTCAAAGCTCTCGCTACAATGTAGAGCGCAGCCAAGTAAATCAATTACATGCAATATTAAGCTCAGAGCAAATCAGTCCTATGGAAGCGCCAGTAGTACCGGAGCAAACCTTGCTAAAAGGACCGATTGTACAACTCGCTGTAAGTTCTAATAACTTGGAGCGCATAGACGGCCACTTTGGCTCTTGTTTGCGTTTTCTTATTTATCAAGTGAGTGCTCAAGGTTTTCAGTTAGTAGATGTTCGGCCGGTAATTGAAAATTTAAGTGGCGATGCGCGTACTAGCTACTTAATTGACTTAATCGGTGACTGCCAATTACTCGCCACCTTGTCGATAGGCGGGCCTGCTGCTGCTCGGGTGAGCCGCGCTGATATTTTGCCCTTGAAACAACTTACGCCTCAGGCCGCAAGATCCATCTTAGAACGCTTGCAAACAGTGATGGATTGTCCGCCCCGTTGGTTAGCTAAGTTGCTAGAAAAGCAGGAGGCAGAAGCATGTCTACTATAGAGCCGGGTGTTACAGCAGAGACGAAGCAATGTTCTTGCAAAGGTGAAGAGCAGCTACATAACCCAAAACACTCATCTAGTTGTCAGTGTAACAGCCACCAGTCAGAAGACTCAAAACCTGAGCATAGCTGCGGGTGTAGGCATGAAGATCACGCTGCCACCGAAGAGCTAAGCCAAAGCCTAATTGATAAGTTAGTGGCAAGTTTGGCCGATAAAAACGATTACCAAGCAAAGCTTAGTTGTTTTAAAAAACATCATCCAAGCATCCGTATTATTGAGTGCAGTGAAGATGATATGGCTGAACGTGAAGCGTTTATGAGTGCTAGCTATTTTGATTTATTCTTAATGGCTAAAGGTACTAGTTGCGCCAGATTAACCAATAGCGTTGATCTAGCTATTGGAGTCGTAATTGCTTTACACGAAGAGTGAGTTATTTAATAGATTCTTATGTCCTGCCTAGTGCCAGCATTAGGCAGCTTATTTAAACAGGTTAGTTAATCATGAGCAGTAATATTACCGATCGCTATATCTCTTTTTGCAACATCAATTGTGATGAAAATGCAGACCGCCTAATCAGCATGCTTGAACAGCATTTAAACGCAAAAAGAGGAGGCGAACTATGGCTAAATTACTTTCATGATAAACGCGCAGAACAAGCAAAAATGCAGCGAGATAACCTTAATTTTATCGGTAATCAAACTAATCCTTTGTATGAGTACTTCGAAGTTTGTGAAGACACTCAGGCTTTAGAGTTACTTTATAAAATTGAACAAGAGTGCTGTTAAGTGAAATCGCTGCAGGCTCACCTATTTAGCACAACAAAGCTCAGCCTTCTCTTTTTGATTCAAGATGTTAGCTTTATGGGCGCTAACCAAGGCTATGGTTGTTGATGCAAGCATAGTAAGTACCATTGGCCACAGACTAGTGTGCGAAAGCATAGCGGCTACAGCGCTAATCGCTGCGCCAACAAAGAACTGAATAGCGCCTAATACTGCCTGGGCGGTGCCAGCGCCTTTACCAAAGTGTTTCAAAAAACATACGTTAGCATTAGACATCGTGCCGCCAGTTGCAGCCATGCAAATAATAAAACCACTTGCCGCAAACCAGAGGTTGTTGGGCGCGAACACGATTGAGGCAACTAACACTGTCGCTCCGACAAATTGCAAGGCCAAAAAGCTCACTAACATGTGTTCAGGCTCAGAGTGATTTAAACGATAAGAGTTATAACGGTTAACAATCACAACGCCTACCACGTTTGCAATAAACAACATTGAAAACAGCTCTTCTGAGATCCCAAACTTTACGATATAAGCAAACGGCGCATTTGTAATAAATGTCATCAATACACCGTAGGCAAACGCTTGGGAAATCAAATATCCAAGAGCATGTTTGTGCTTTAACACATCAATAAAACTTACCTTATTGCTTGGGCCATGTTGTGTGTTGGCTTGTTTAGGCATAACAGCAATTGCCCATATGGCAACCACACAAGCAAATATCCCCGAACTAATAAATATCCAATGCCAATTAGAGACTTGCAGAATAAAAGTTCCAACAGACGGGGCGATAGATGGGGCAATCATCATGATTAGCATACTAACGAAAACAGTTTTGCTGCCTCTTTGCCCTCGGCATTGTCTCTAATTACTGCTGGTACTCCTACAACAGCAATACCACCGCCTATTGATTGCAATATTCGCCATAACCAAAACAAGGCTAAATTGTTTGCGAAGGCTAGAAATACACTACACACAGCAAAGATAAGCAGACCGATCACCATTATTGGTTTGCGACCATATTTATCAGATAAAGGGCCGCCGATAAGTTGCCCTAAAGCCATTCCAAATACGTAAATGCTTACGGTTATCGCCACTAATGAGGTATTAACCCCAAAGTCTGTAGCAATAATCGGGATAGCTGGTAAATAACTATCGATGGCGTACGGCGTTATAGCAAACACTGATGCCAATAAAATAATGAGCTTCTTGGATATTCTCTGTTGCATAAGCTTACCTATTTATCTTTCTGGAAAGATATTATCTGGAGTTTATCTTTCTGGCAAGATATATTGAAAGTGTAGCTTACTAACCGAGAACCAATATTGAAGCATCAAGAAAGCATCGCTAGTATTTTAAGCTCCACTCAAAAAAACTGGCCAGAAGCCTACAGCACTATCACTCCTGCGATACTACGAATGGTTCGCACCCAGCATGCGCTTAGCCAAGCAATGGAGCAGTTGATAGGTCAACATCAGCTACAAGCTGCTGATTTTGGTATTTTGGTCACTTTAAGGCGACACCCAGCACCTTACTGTTTAACACCTACAGAGTTATACAGTGCTATGTTGTTTAGCTCTGGCGGGCTTACTAAAGTATTGAATCGAGTTACCAAGGCAGGTTTGGTTGAAAGGGTGGACAATCCTGAAGACAAACGCAGTAAGCTGGTTAAGTTGAGCAACAAAGGTAAGCAGCTTATTGAGCAAGTAACACTTGAGCTACATGATCAAGAACAACAGTTTATGTCGGTATTAAGTAGCGATGAACAAAAACAGCTAAACCATTTACTGGAAAAGCTTGCCGATAGTTAGTTGAGCTAAATAGCTAAAGTAAGCACTTTAAAGGCTTAGTATTTGTTGTCAATTGGCTAAGTAGCAATGCAACCCCAAGTTGGCAACTTGGGTTTTGGCTTACCAGTACTTTTGTTTATTAAGTGCGGCAACACATTGGCTTGCCCCTTTAATATTGGGGATTTCTTGATTGGACAGGCTTTGCGCTAACCATCCTTCTGGGTGGCTTAACTTATATGGTGCTTTGATCTGTTTCTCAGTAATTTGCTTAAAGCCAACTTTGCCATAAAAGTTTGGGTCGCCATAAGTGATTAACAAATCTACATCTAGCTTGCGTAATTGCTCCACACCGTAATTTATCAGCTTTTGGCCCACACCTTGGCCTTGCTGCTTGGTAGCTATAGCTACTGGAGACAATATAAACGCCACGTCGTCAGATGCGAGCAACATGCGACTAAAAAAGATACAACCCGCCATCTCTTCGTTTGTGCTTGCTACAAAGCCGATTAAATCTTGCTCTAGCGTAGTCTCTATCATTTCAGCGACTAAAGCTTTTATTAACTGGCCTTCTTCTGCGCCTTCGGAGTCAGCAAATACTTGTTCAAATAACTGTGTTACGGGGCTCGCTAAACTAACGTTAAAAAGCGATAGTTTCATCACCGGATCCTTTCTAAAGTTTGCAGTAGTTTATAACAAGCAAAATAGTAAAAATTTGCTCTAAACCAAATTAAGCCTCATTGGTTAAGTGGCCATATAGAGTGAGGTAGGTCTAACATTAATTGAGAACTGTTAGTGGGCTAATTTTTAACGAGTTTTAACGCTATTCATGTGAAAATAAGCTAGTTATACTATTGTTAGTAAATACTGTTTTAATCCAATATTTAAAGGACTTAATGCATGTCGACAACCTGTCTTAATCAGGCTAACACTAGCAGCGAACAAGTTATTCGTCGTTTGTATCAAGTGACAAATGCACATAACGAAGGCTTTGAAGCGCAGATCCTGGCGCTGCTTCAAATGGGCTTAGAGCGTTTTAACTTGGATATCGCAATTTTGTCCAAGATTCAGGGAAACGACTATGTTGTTCAATATTGCGTCACTCCAGAGGCTGTTGAGCTCAAAGCTGGCGATCGTTTTACCTTGGATACCACATACTGTGGAATCACCTGTGAAGCGCAAGCACCGGTAGCGCTAGAATACATTGGTGAACATGATATGTACGCTAGGCATCCGGCCTATAAAGCATTTGGTTTAGAGTCTTACATTGGTATGCCTATTCGTTTAAATGGTGAGCTCTACGGAACCTTAAATTTTTCTAGTCCTGCTCCTTATCCTCGTCATTTCCAGGAAATTGATATTGATGCGGTGCAATTAATGGCTTCATGGATAGAAGTAGAACTGATTCGCAGGCAACAAGAAGAGCAGCTAAACAAACTTAATCAAAAGCTAAAACGATTAGCGAACTACGACAGCTTAACCGAGATACCAAATCGCTGTGGGATGTACAAAAAGCTAAAGAAAAGTATGAACTTGTTAAGCCGAACTGGCGGCGAGGGCACCTTAGCGATTGTGGATATTGACCACTTCAAAAAACTCAATGATACCTACGGTCATCAGCTTGGTGACAAAGCATTAGTCGAAACCGCGAAGCAAATTAGCAATTCCTTAAGAGACTATGACTTTGTTGCTCGTTTGGGTGGAGAAGAATTCCTAATTTGGTTGCCCAATAGCAATTTAAACGGTTGTGCAAAGGTATTTAGTCGGGTGATGAAGGCTATTGGTAGTATTGAGTTAACAGAAGATCCAATTACTGTATCTATTGGTGCTTATTATCTCGGCTTTAATGAGAGCAGTTTACCCAGTGATTTTGAAATGCTAGCGGACAAAATGATCGCGATTGCTGATCAAGCCCTCTATGAAGCAAAAGAAACTGGACGCAATAAAGTAGTAACGCGCAGTGGTTCTATTGAAGACTTTTCTATTTAATCCTCTTTTGGGTAACACAAACTAGTTGGTAGCCACATCTTCTTATGATAGTCGCCTAATATTCGGGCGACTCTCTCCTTCAATTTTACTCAGTTAGACAAAGTCGCACTATTTCCCACATATTGTTCTAGTCGTTATGGTTTGTAGTAATTACGACAAAGAATCTGCCGTTCAAAGCCCCTAATACCGCTATTCTCCTATGGAATACGCTTTGCAATACAACAATTAATCATTGATCCAAATAGTTGTTGTGAGGTGTAAGCATGAAGCGAAGCGACATAGCTGAGTTATTAGATGAACCTGCTTGCGAGCATAACACTGGAGAAAAATCTGGCTGTGCTAGGCCAGTACCCGGGGCAACCGCAGGCGGTTGTAGTTTTGATGGCGCGCAGATTACCTTGTTACCGATTGCCGATGTTGCCCATATTGTTCATGGGCCTATAGCTTGTGCGGGCAATAGCTGGAACAACCGAGGCACACGTGCATCGGGCCGCAATCTATTTCGCTTGGGTTTTACTACCGATTTAAACGAGCAAGACGTGATTATGGGTCGGGCCGAAAAGCGTTTGTTACACGCGATAAAAACGGTCATAGAAAAACATTCCCCTCCAGCTGTTTTTGTATATGTCACTTGTGTACCCGCTCTTGAAGGAAACGATGTAGAGGCTATTTGTAAATTGGCTCAAAGCCGTTGGAGTATTCCAGTTGTAGCGGTAGATGCTGCAGGCTTTTATGGCAGCAAAAACCTAGGTAACCGGATAGCTGGTGAAGTGATGGTTAAGCAGGTGGTGGGCACCATAGACCCGCCAGAGAAACCTTTTATGCGTCACGATCCAACAAGGCGGGTGAACGATATTGTGTTGATTGGTGAATACAATATTGCAGGTGAATTTTGGCATGTATCTCCGCTATTGGAACGTTTGGGTTATCGATTATTAAGTTGTATGTCGGGGGATACTCGCTTTCACGAAATACAAACCATGCACCAGGCAGATGTCGCCATGGTGGTGTGTTCCAGAGCGCAAATTAATGTCGCGCGCATGTTGCAAGAACGCTGGAACATTCCGTGGTTCGAAGGCAGTTTTTACGGCATTGAGGATACCTCTGCTTCGTTGCGTAGTTTCGCCGAGTTGTTGGATGACCCTCAAGTTAGCCGAGAAACTGAAGTGCTTATTGCTCAACAAGAAGCGTTGATCCGGCTACAACTACAACCTTACATAGAACGTCTCAAAGGCAAGAAGGCTTTGCTGTATACCGGTGGTGTTAAGTCTTGGTCTATCGTTTCCGCCTTACAAGAGCTAGGTATTAGCGTTGTAGCTACCGGAACCAAGAAATCGACAGCAGAAGACAAAGCAAGAATTAAGCAAATCATGGGTGAGGATGCGCTGATGCTAGATGAAGGCGGCGCCCGAAATCTACTCAATGTAGCTCAACAACATAACGCCGATTTAATGATTGCCGGCGGGCGTAACATGTATACCGCCTTAAAAGCGCGTCTGCCGTTTCTAGATATTAATCAAGAACGTGAACATGCCTACGCGGGTTATCAAGGCATGCTTACTTTTGCTAAAGAGCTTTGCCGTACCTTAGACAGTGCCATTTGGCCGTTAGTGACGAGTAATCCGCCGTGGACCAGCAGTGCGCCAGTAGGGGAGAAGTAGTATGACAAATAAAGTATCAGTTAAACGCAGCGCATTGGTTGAGCAACCTTTAAAAACTAGTGCCGCCACTGGCGCTACATTGGCATGTATGGGTTTAGATAATTCAATTCCTTTAATGCACGGCTCGCAGGGCTGCGGGGCGTTCGCAAAAGTGTATTTGATACAACATTACCGAGAACCTATTCCGCTACAAAACACCGCCATTGATCATATCGCAGCTGTTATGGGCGGTGACGACAACTTATCAAGCGCACTTAAATTGCTGTGCGAAAAGCACCAAGCTGCACTTATCGTAGTGATGACAACAGGTTTAACCGAGATGCAGGGCTGCGATGTAACCAGGGTTGTGCGAGAGTTTAAAACGCAACATCCTCAGTTTTCGAACAAGCGGATTGTAAGCGTAAATACACCAGATTTTACCGGGTCTATGCAAAGTGGGTTTGCCAGTACTATTGAAGCCTGCATGCAGCAGTTATTAGTTGAAAAGCAACTAACTGTGCCAAAACTCGATTCAACCATTCAGCAACTAAATGTCTTTGTGTCCTGTGCTTTAACCAGTGCCGATTTGGAGTTAATAGCCCGCTATTGTGAAGCCTTCGGTTTTAACCCGGTGTTAGTACCGAATCTCAGCGATTCTTTAGACGGGCACTTAGCCGATGATGACTTTTCGGTCACTTCCACAGGTGGCACTGGTTTAAGTCAGCTAGCTAGTTGTATTCACAGTAAAGCAAGTTTGGTGTTTGGTGAGTCGATGCTGCCAGCTGCAAGTGTGCTAGAAAAGCATTACCAGGTACCAAGTTTATTCATGGGAACAGGAATGGGCATGCAGCAGACCGACCAATTGGTAATGAAACTTTCCGAGCTGTCTAACAAACCCGTTCCACAATGGATTACTCGGCAGCGTAAACGGCTGCAAGATGCCTTACTCGATAGCCACTTTTTGTTAAGTGACGCTAAAGTGGCCATCGCACTTGAGCCAGACCTTGCTGCAGGTTATTGCGAGGTGTTCTCTGAGGTAGGAGCAAGTGTTGAGCGAGTGGTTACCACGCTTAATGTGACAAGTTTACCGCAGCTAAAAACGAACAGTGTGGTGGTAGGGGATTTGTCGGATCTAGAACTGTGTGTTGATGAGTGTGAGCTGATTGTAGGTAATACCCACTGCGCCAACATGTGCGAACCGCTTACGCCTGTTTTACGCGCGGGATTTCCTTGTCACGACCGGTTTGGTAACAGTGATATTTTGCAAGTGGGCTATGAAGGTGCGCGGCAACGCTTGTTTGCAATGGCTAATTTACTTAAAGCAAGCCATCAAGATGAAGTACCAGCCCATAAAAGTAGCTATCGCTTTGAACCATCTAGCTGCACTCAGCCAGCCTTAAGCAGCTAGGGGTTAACTATGAATGCGATGCAAAGACAGCTAAGAGTGATTGAAGGTGGCCAGCAGCGTGAACATGTTTTTAAAGTAGCGTTTGCCAGCGAAAGTAAACATTGTGTCGATCAGCATTTTGGCAGTGCTCATACCTTCTTGGTGTATGGCTTTGGCGAACACCACATTCAACTGTTAGAGGCTCTACAGTTTGACCAAGCAAAACCAGGTCACGACAAAGGTCGTTTAAAACAACGAATTGATGCCTTAGCTGGCTGCGCTGCTGTTTTTAGCAATGCTTGTGGCCATAGCGCAAATGAATTGCTTAAACAGCAAGGGATTTGCAGTTTAATGGTTGATAGCGACACCGAGCTAAGCGTGTTGTTAGGCGACATTCATTTGCAGTTTGTGCATCAACCCCTCCCTTGGATGTACTCCCAAAACCTCGACCCGCAACAACAAGAGCAACGTCTCAACGAATTATTAGACGAGCCCTGGTAGGGCAAGATTAACTTTCAAAATAAGGAAATAATAATGAGTGATAAAACATACATGGGCTTAACTCGCGACGGAACGCCCTGGGAGCCACAATTTGTAACAGCGCTAGATCAAGATGCTTGTATAGGCTGTGGGCGTTGCTACAAAGTATGTCCTCGTGACGTATTTGATCTAGTTGAGCGTGAAATTGACGAAGACGATGAAGCGTTTGACGATTATGAAGACGACGTAGTAATGGTGATGGAATTAGCCAACGCTGGCGATTGTATCGGCTGCGCGGCTTGCTCTACCGTTTGCGCCAAAAATTGTCATACCCATACGCCTGCTAGTGCGTTGGTGTAAAGAGGTAGTAGCTATGGCGCAGATAAGCATGCAGGTAATTAGTGTCGACAAAGGCAAGGTTGTGTTGCAAGGGCAGCGCGCCAGTGCTTGTACTTCGTGCGCCAGTAAGAGTAGTTGCTTAACCGTTAATCCAGAGTCACCAAACCTACTTAATGCGGAGTTCTCTGCTACTCAAGGTTTAGAAATTGGTCAAAACATTACCCTTAATTGCCAAGATAGCTTTCTACTCAAAGCTATCTTGGCAGCTTTAATGCCTGCATTGCTTGGCTTAATTAGCTTTGCGCTGATCGCTAATCAATTACTGTTTTTTCTTGAACCATCTTTACTTGATATTGCCTGTGCCGGTTTTGCTTGTTTGGGTTTTGTATTGGGCTTGCTAGTAAGTCGACGCTTATCGCGTGGTTTAGCCTCTGAGCTACGCAACAAACTATCGCTTAAACCCACACCGTAATACTGCCAGTCCGTTTATTGTTTGCGCATGCTTGTCGCTGCTAGGTCTTTGCTGTTAATCAGCAACTAAGCGAAATTATTTTTTAGATAATTACTAATGTAATACTTAAAAACTTCCTCTTTATTCACGCTAAATTAGGTCTACATATTTTTGAAAATGTTTACTTAAATGATCTACTCCTCACTTTATAAATGGCTTTATTAAGTACTATTTATGGCTTACCAATTATTGTGATTTTGTAATTTAATTAATTGTTTTTATTGGCTAATTTTTTATTTCTATTTGTTTTGTTTCTAGGCTACTGTTCGGTTTTTGAACTAAATGTGATTAGCCAAAACATAATGGAATATATGATGATTCGTAAAAATAATCTTTCGCTAGGCATTGCCTTGGCGTTTGCTTTTTCGGCGAGCAATGCTGTGCATGCCGTTACAGTAAGTAATGCAGATTTTCGCAATGTTGAGATTCGACATAGCGGAATGTGTATTGATTTGACCGGGGGAAACACTGCTAATTTTTCTGGTTTTAGCCAATGGACTTGCGGACAAAGCAACAGCAACCAACGGCTTGAGTTTGTTGAGCGCGGCGAGGGTTTTTACAGTATTAAAACCAAAACAAGCCAAAAGTGTTTAGAGGTTGCGAATAGTGACTCTGCAAACGGCGCGCGTATTCAGCAACTAACGTGTGCAGATGCTAGTGTTAATCAGCAATGGTCGCTGCAAGATATGAATAATGGCTGGTTTAAACTTAAAAATCGTGCCACCGGTAAATGCCTCGACGTAGCGGGTGCATATACTGAAAAAGGCTCAGAGTTCCACCAATGGGCCTGCTTAGCCGACCATCCTAACCAAGAGTTTCGTTTTATCTTTGATGAAAATGTTGCTAACGATCCTAGTGGCACTATTACAGTTCAAGCCGCCGACTTTGTAAGTCAAGGTGGCAGTTTTGATGATAATCAGCAAAGCCCAGTAAGTATCTACAGTGTAGCCGGGCAGTCAGCGATTAATTATATTAATAGCGGCGACTTTGTAGACTACAACGTAGATATTGATCGCGCAGGAAAGTACCTAGTTACTTTTAATGTGGGAACAGCGATTACGTCAAACGTAATGATTGAGCTTTTAGTATTAGAAAATGGCAGCTGGGTGTCTTACGCTCAAGCGTCGGTACCTGCTTATGGCTGGGACAATTTTACTGAACTTAGCGCTGCTAACGAAGTGTCTTTAGCGGCCGGCACGCAAAAGTTACGCATTCACGCGCTGGGTAGCAATGACTGGCAGTGGAACTTAGCGTCGTTTAAATTGGAATGGCAAGGCGAGCCTACAGACCCGGTTGATCCACCTTTGCTAGATAGCGATGGCGATGGGGTACTCGACGTAAATGATTTATGCCCTAACACTCCAGCCAACCAACCTGTAAATCAAGATGGCTGTGCGCAATCGCAACTTGATGATGACAATGACGGTGTCAGCAATGATGTTGATCAATGTCCTAACACACCTCCTGGCGTTACCGTTGATAACACTGGTTGTGAGCCAAACTCTCCTGGAGTAATAGATGTAAATACCGCTGATGCTAACTTGCCAAGCTTCGTATCGTTTAACAATACAACGCCTTTAGGCAAGCGCTGGGAAAAAGTAGAAAGCTTGTCCGACGAGTTTGAGTTTTGGAATGGCGCTAAATGGATAAAAACCAACTGGAACTATGGCAATACTCCGGTAAACATGTTGAACAAAAACTCAGGTGTGTCGGATGGTAATCTATGGATACAAGCAACCTTAAATGCTGATAGCCCTAATCAGTGGTTCGAAACTTCACGGGTACGTTCAGTTGCCAAAATTAAGTTTCCTATGTACACAGAGAGCCGCATTAAGGTGGCCAATATCTCCGCCTACAGTACTTTTTGGTTAAACAATGGCGATATAAATAATCGAGACGAAATCGATATTATTGAAATTAACCCGGTTCCTACCTGTAATTGTCAGCCAGATTTCCCGTGGAAGATGAACTCTCAGTACTTTATTGCTAAGAATGGTTCAACCGAAAGGAATCATGGCAACTCAGACAACCGTACCGATTTGTCAGATGAAAACACCTTACAAGGTGTATTGTGGACAGATGATTACCATGTATTTGGTGCATGGTGGAAAGATGAACACACTGTACAGTTTTATCTAAATGGTGAACCGGTTAATAAAGTCACTACACAACAGCCGTTTACACTAGAGCAGTTTGTTATTTGGGACTTATGGAGCCAAGACTCAAGTTGGGTAGGTGGTTTGCCGCAAAAAACAGACTTGCTTAACGATAACAACAACACCATGAAGGTTGATTGGATCCGCACTTGGAAGCTCGTTGACGAATAAACTATAGGTGTAATTATTACGCGTTAATAAAAAGAGCTTATCGGCAACGGTAAGCTCTTTTTCTTTCTAATTAGCATTAAGCAAAGCGAATCCAGAGTTGTTTGTATCCTGAAACCGGAACGCTGGTTTACAAATTGTCGTTTAACCCAACAATGTGATGTCGCAAATCTTACAAGGCTACCTAAATGTGATGTAACTCACACTGGTTTTGGCTGTTAAAAAAGTAAATAAGCTAATAAATACAGTGCTTTATATAAGTTTTCTTATCCGGTACTTCACTTGCAACAGTTTAGTTGGGAGATAACCCGTTGTTGATGAGTTTGCTGCCAATGAGCAAGAAACGCTGTGTTCTAGGTTCCCAATGGCTTATCAACACTCAGTTTTAGGCAGCATGTGTCTTTAGCAACGGGTTATCGCCACTACCAATTTATATAACATTGTGGGGTAGCGTATGTGGAATTATTCAGAAAAAGTTAAACAGCATTTCTTCACACCTAAAAATGCTAAAGCTGTCGACCATGCAAACGCTATTGGCGATGTGGGTTCAATCTCCTGCGGTGACGCTTTACGCTTAAGCCTTAAAGTGAATCCCGATAGTGACGTGATAGAAGATGCTGGTTTTCAAACCTTTGGTTGTGGCAGCGCTATTGCTTCTTCGTCTGCTTTAACTGAAATGATCATCGGCCGAACCATCGACCAAGCAATGAGCATTTCTAATCAAGACATTGCCGATTACCTAGATGGTTTGCCGCCAGAAAAAATGCATTGTTCAGTAATGGGAATGGAAGCCTTGCATGCTGCTGTTGCTCAATATCGCGGCGAAGAAGTAGCGGAAGAACACGAAGAAGGTGAATTGATTTGTAAGTGTTTTGCCATCGACGATGCGCTTATCAAGCGGGTGGTTGAGCAAAACAAACTAGAGACTTTAGACGAGGTTATCAATTACACCAAAGCAGGCGGGGCCTGTGCTGCCTGCCATGAAAAAATTGAGTGGGTATTAGAAGAATGCTTAGGTGCGCCGCTGGCGGAGCCTGAAATAGCAAAAGCAAGCCCAGTGGCTGCTACCAGCATTGTGGCGCGGATAAGAATTATTGAGCAAGCACTGGAGCAAGTTCGCCCGCAACTGCAAGCCGATGGCGGCGATGTTCAGCTATCTGATGTAGATGATGACATGGTGTTTGTATCTTTAACCGGTGCCTGTTCTGGCTGCGGTTTGTCTGCGGGAACACTTGCGATGATCGAGCAAAAGATCAGCCAAGCCCTTGGCGAAACCATCACCGTTTATCCCGTTGGCGCAGCTAGCTTAGCGTAAGGAGCACTAGCATGAGTAACTTAACCTCTTTAAACACCGAAACCGAGCTAGCGTATTTAGATAACAACGCCACCACGCAAGTGGACCAAGCAGTGTTACAAGAAATGCTACCTTTTCTTAGCGAGTTTTATGGCAACCCTTCTTCTATACATCGTTTCGGCAGCCAAGTTGGTCAGGCGATTGAACAGGCTAGGGAGCAGGTTCAAAAGCTTATTGGCGCAAGCCATGCTAGTGAGGTGATCTTTACCTCTTGTGCAACAGAGGCCAGTGCAACCGCCATCCTTTCAGCGGTTGAGGCTTACCCTAAGCGAAAAGAAATTGTTACGTCAGTTATCGAGCATCCCGCTACCTTACAGTTGTGTCAAATGCTTGAGCGCAAAGGCTATACCATTCATTGGATAGGCGTGGATCAGCGTGGCCGTTTAGATATGGAAGCCTATAAAGCCGCACTAAGTGAAAACGTAGCCGTTGCAAGCTTTATGTGGGCAAACAATGAAACTGGTAGTTTGTTTCCTATTCGAGGCATGGCCGAGTTAGCTAAACAACACGGTATCGTTTTTCATACCGATGCAGTACAAGTGGCTGGCAAGCTGCCTATCCAAGTTGCCGATAGTGGCATTGATCTATTGTCTATTTCTGGTCACAAGTTTCATGCGCCAAAGGGCATTGGTGCTTTGTATTTACGCCGCGGCGCCAAGTTTAGACCGCTATTGCGTGGTGGCCACCAAGAACGAGGGCGTCGAGCTGGCACTGAGAATAGCAGCGGAATTGTAGGTTTAGGCAAAGCTGCCGAACTAGCAATGCAATCGATAGAGCAAGACTCTGCGCGCATAAAGCTGATGCGTGATCGCCTAGAAATGGGCTTGTTAGCGCGAGTTCCTAATTGCTTTGTTACTGGCGACCCAAAACATCGCGTACCTAATACCAGCAATATTGCTTTTGAATTTGTCGAGGGCGAGTCGATATTGTTGATGTTAGATCAACACGGTATTGCCGCATCCTCCGGTTCGGCGTGTACTTCAGGTTCGTTAGAGCCATCCCATGTAATGCGGGCAATGGACATTCCTTATACCGCGGCGCATGGCGCGATTCGTTTCTCTCTTTCTCGCTTTACTACCGAAGCCATGGTTGACCAAGTGCTTGCAGTACTGCCCGGGATTGTTGAAAAGCTTCGCATGTTATCGCCGTATTGGGATGTGACTAGCAATCAGCCAGCGAGCGAAAGCTTTAGTCCGGTTTATGCCTAGGTGTTACCACAGAAGGATTTACTATGCTGATCATCAATGACACCACCTTACGTGATGGCGAGCAAACCGCTGGGGTGGCTTTTAATGGCGAAGAGAAACTCGCCATTGCCACCAGTTTAGAGCAAGCAGGGATAACTGAGCTTGAAGTTGGCGTGCCAGCAATGGGCGACTCAGAACGGGAAGTGATTAAAGCGATATGCGATGAACTAACGCATGCAAAAACCATGGGCTGGAGCCGTTTACACCAGCATGATATTTCGCTGGCAAATGGCCTAGGTTTAGATTTGATCGACATCTCTATTCCAGCGTCTAAGCAGCAACGCGAATCTAAGCTGCAGCTTTCTACTGCTCAGCTTTTTGTCCAATTGGAGCGGGGCATTAAACAGGCTTTAGCGCTTGGCCTACAAGTTTGTGTAGGCATGGAAGACGCGTCACGCGCCAGTTTAGACGAATTATATCTTATTGCCGAGAAGGCCCAAGGTTTTGGTGCGCAGCGGATACGTTTTGCCGACACTCTGGGCTTGTTAGACCCTTTTGCTACAGAAGTGTTTATTTGCAGCCTTAAGCAGCGCAGCGACCTACAAATTGAAATGCATGCGCATAACGATTTAGGCATGGCAACAGCGAACACCTTAGCTGCAGTTAAAGCCGGCGCCGATTCGGTGAATACCACGGTAATTGGTTTAGGAGAAAGGGCTGGTAATGCCGCTTTAGAAGAAGTGCTTATGGCGCTAAATGTTACCCAATTAGCCGGTAATAAGGCGATACCTGCAGTAGATCTAAAATCCCTAAACCCTATTTGTGAGTTAGTTGCCAAGGCCTCTGGCCGTAAGCTTGGACTTAGTAAGAGCATAGTGGGCAAACAGGTATTTACTCATGAGTCTGGCATCCATGTAGATGGCTTGCTTAAAGATCCCAATAACTACCAAGCTTTTGCGCCTGAGATTATCGGCCGAAAACACAGCGTTGTATTAGGTAAACACTCTGGTGTGGCTGCCATTAAATCGGTTTATCAAGATTTAGGCATTGCCCTCAATTTTGCTCAATGTCAGGCATTACGTTCGGTTTTAAGCGCATGGGCAGAAGTTAACAAACGTAGCCCTAATGCCAAAGAGCTATTGAGCTTTTATCGGCAGAGCATTAATCAGCACTTAGACGCCGTGTGTATTTAAGCGTTAAGGCTAAGGAGAGCGTAGATGCAAGAGAATCAAGCCCAGAGTCAAGTTGCCGATCTTGCGGGCATCAACGAGCTTGCCAGTGCCGAAGACTTTCTCAATTACTTTGGCGTTAACTATCAAGCAGGATTAGTTCGGGTAAAACGGGTGTTATTTATGCGCCTACTCAAGCAAGTATTGGCGAAACAGGCTTCTAGCAGTTATAGCGAATACCAAGCTGCTGTGAGCAAAGCCTATTGTTTATTGGAAAAGGGTGTTGTGTTGGCACATCAAGTGCCTAGTTGCGACGCTTGTGAAGGCTGTTAATAAAGAGGTATAGCAGATGAACTCAGCAAAATTTGGATATGGCTGCAAAGTAAGAGTGGTTGAAAATATTCGTAACGACGGTAGTTTCCCAGGCTGTAAAAAAGGCGCTTTGCTAGTGCGCCGCGGCGCTACTGGCTATGTACGCCAATCGGGATATTACTTACAAGACCAAATTGTTTATCAAGTGCAGTTTATTAATCGAGGCTTAACCATTGGCTGCAAAGAGCATGAGCTAATAGATGCCGAGTTAGTTTGGCAACCTAATCAGTTTGAGTATGGCGACAAAGCAGCGTTAACACTTAGTTTGTCTCAACAGGGAGAAGTTGTTGCCAAAAAAGGCAGCGTGGTAGATGTGTTAGCAGTACGCCGTAAACCAAAAACTGACCCCTGTTACCGGATTCAATACGGTGAGTTAGATGTAGAAGTACCCGAGCGAGCACTTGCAGCTTTAAAAGAAGAGGAGCCTGCCTATGTTGGATAGCAGCCACGCTTATATAACAATGAAAACCAGCATCGCGTTGTTTGATCTAAATACTGATCAACTTAGTGAAGAGCAGCAAGTAGAGTTAAACCGGGTAGTGAGCAAAACCATTGGCATTCAACAAAAGGTGCTAGCGGCAAAAGAGGCAGAAAAGGTGTATGTTGATGAACCTCAACTAGATAAAGCCATTGCCTTAATTAAGCAAAATTTTGAATCTGAGGCAGCTTTTGAACAAGCGCTGTTAGCCAATCAGCTTTCTGAACCAGGCTTGCGCGAGGCGCTACGTAGCGAGCTTAGCAGTGAAGCGGTGCTTGCCTATATAAGCAAAGATATTCCCGAGGTTACAGAGCAGCAGGCCTTAGCTTTTTATCAGCGCCATCCCGACAAGTTTTTACAAGTAGAGCGCCGGGCTGCTCACCACATTTTGCTTACCATTAATGAACAGTTTGAAGAGAATAAGCCAAAGCAGGCTAGAGCCCGTATTCAAAGCTTGGCCAATAAAGTTACTAGCGCCAACTTTGAGAAACTGGCAGAGCGCCACTCCGAATGTCCAACAGCAGTGAACGGCGGTTATTTAGGGCTAGTATCTAGGCAACAATTGCTACCCGAACTAGATGAGGTGTTGTTTAACATGCCAAGCGAGAGCTTTAGTCAACCAATCTACACTGGCATGGGCTACCACTTACTATGGTGTAAACAGCATTACCCGGAGCATCGGGTGAGTTTTGATGATGCAAAATCCAAAATTAAGCAATCCCTTTATGAACATGCTCAAAAGCAGCAGCAGAGAGTTTGGTTAAGCCGTGCTTGTAAAGGTGAAAATTTAAACTAATCCTGTGTAGACAAGATGCTCACGTAGTTATTGATCAAAATAATATTAAAATTTAGGCATTTGGTCAGCAATAGTTAATCATGCTAATTGTGCAGTCGCGTAATTGGCTATTGTGTTGTTTAACTTGGTCTACTCGTTAAGAGGTAGTATAAGTCTCCCGTTTACACATTTTTTGTCTACTTGTTGGTCACCTAATGCTTACATAATTCACTAGAACTGAAATCTAAACTTAACTCGAATGTAACAATTGCCATTTAGCTTAATCCGCACAACAAAAGAGAGTACTCAACTAGGATATAAGAAAATGAGCAAGGAAATATTTAACCCAACTCGCTTCAATAAAAGTAACAACCCTACCTTTGATGAAGTATTAGATGTTCGCATGTCTCGTCGTAAAATTCTTAAAGGTGGTCTTGGCCTAAGCGCTATGGCTACCTTTGGTGCTTTTGGTTTAGCTGGCTGTAATTCTTCTAGCTCTACTAATGGCGGTGGTGCTGCCGCTCCAAGTGCTAGCTTAAACTTCAACTCTATTGCTGGTTCAAAAATTGACGCAGTAAGTGTTCCTGAAGGTTACACCGCTCAAGTACTTGCGCCATGGGGCCAGCCAATCAATGCTATGGCAGAAGCTTGGAAAGATGACGGCACTAACGATGCCGTTGATCAAAACAACTCTATGGGAATGCATCACGATGGCTTACATTTCTTCCCATTAAATGACGCTGGTACCGATGGCTTACTGGCAGTAAACCATGAGTACATCGACCAAAATGCTTTGCATCAAAATGGCAGCGACAGAGATGACGCGGGTATTCGCAGCAGCGTTGATCAAGTACGTAAAGAAATTGCCGCTCACGGTGTAAGTGTTATTCGTATTCAGTTGCAGGAAGACGGTCAATGGATGATGGTAGAAAGTGATCCATTAAACCGCCGTTACACTGGTGCAACGGTTATGGACATTTCAGGTCCATTAGCTAACTCAAGCTTGTTGGTTACACCGTTCTCGCCAGATGGCAGCCAAGCACGCGGTACCTTAAACAACTGTGGCAATGGTTACACGCCTTGGGGCACTTACTTAACGTGTGAAGAAAACTGGCCTGGTTACTTCATCAACTTAGGTACCACCACTGCAGAGCAAGACCGAATTGGTTTAGATACCTCTGGCACAGCGCGTTATGGTTGGGAAACCCTAGCCGGTCACGCTGATGAGCGTGTAGACGAGTTCTCTCGTTTTAACGTAACACCAAGTGGTGCAAGCGCCATGGACGACTACCGTAACGAAGCTAACGGCCACGGTTACATTGTAGAAATTGACCCTTACACAGCTAATTCGCGCGCAGTTAAACGTACCGCTTTAGGTCGATTCCGCCACGAAGGTTGTACCTTTGGTACCTTAGAAGTTGGCAAGCCGATTGTGTTTTATTCTGGTCACGATTCGCGTTTTGAATACATGTACAAGTTTGTATCTACTGCAGTTTGGGATGCAGCAGACGCAGAAGCTAGCGACCGTTTAGCCATGGGCAATAAGTACATGGACGAAGGCACCTTATACGTGGCTAAATTTGATGCCGACGGTGTGGGTCATTGGTTGCCGTTAACCTTAGATGGGGCTACCACCGATGGCGGCACGCTGGGTGATCACTTTGACTCTCTAGCGGCTATTATTTTAAACACTGCCGGTGCAGCAGACTTGGTTGGTGCAACTCAAATGGACCGCCCAGAGTGGTGTGCGGTAGACCCAATTACTGGTTCTGTTTACTTAACCCTAACCAATAATACGCGCCGTGATGAAACCACAGGTACTAACCCTGCTAACCCACGCCTAAACAACAAGTTTGGGCATGTTATCCGTTGGGACGAGGGCGAAGCTGCTACCGACTTTACTTGGGACATCTTTGTATTTGGCTCTCCAGCCGACGGCGACGAAGCCACCAACTTATCTGGCCTAAGTGAGTTTAACCAGTTTGCTAGCCCAGATGGCTTAGCCTTTGATAATCGCGGTATCTTGTGGATTCAAACCGATAACGGCGCCGATGAAGTAACCAGCTACACTAACGATCAAATGCTAGCGGTAGTTCCTTCAGCGATTAAAGACGCAGACGGTAACGCAGACACCATTAACAGCGAGAACCAAGGCGAATTACGTCGTTTCTTTGTTGGCCCTAATGGCTGTGAAGTTACCGGTTTTACCATAAGCCCAGATTACACCACCATGTTTGTGTCTATCCAGCATCCTGGTAACTGGCCTTACAGCAACAATGCAGCAGAAGAAACGCCAGTAGGCATGGATCTTCGTCCTCGCGCATCGGTTGTGGCTATTCGTAAAGCCGACGGTGGCGAGCTAGGTGTGTAATTAACTCTAGAAACATATAACAGGCCCAAACGGGCCTGTTTTATTAATAGTTTAAGGAAGAAGAAATGGCTGGAATTAGTGTGTGGCAACTGGCAATTATCGCCATAATAGTAGCCTTGTTGTTTGGAACCAAACGCTTAAGAGGCTTGGGTGGGGATTTAGGCTCTACCATTAAAGGTTTTAAACAAGCGATGAGCGAAGATAATGCGCAACAAAATGTGAGTAGCCCAATAAGCGCAGAGCAGGGCGACAACAACAAGCAACTTGGTAGCTAAACATGTTTGATGTTGGCTCCTTAGAGATTGTGCTTATTGCTGCTTTGGGCCTCGTTATATTGGGCCCTCAACGCCTACCTAATGCCTTGCGCACTGGATTCGCATGGTACAACAAAGCTAAAACCAGCATGGCAGAGGTATCCACCAAAATTGAGAAAGAACTAGAGTTAGGCGAGGTAAAAGACACGCTTAACCAACAAGTTAAAGTACCTACCAAAATATCCTCTGCGCCTTTGGTCAACAAAGACACAGGCAAGTAAGTTCAGCTAAGCTTTTACTATATCCGACTAAGGCATTAAGCTAAGGCGCTGCCGTTTTCATCAAAGCAAAGCGGCTTCAAATTTTTAGCCAATAACTGCTGTTAAGGATACCGAGTGGAAACTGAGGTTTTGTCTAGCTTAGCCATACATCTTACTATTATCTTGTGTGCTGTTGCCTTAGTCGTGTGGGGCAAGGTATTAAGAGATCGCAAAAGTTCTGCAGGTAATTCAGCATCTAGTAACGACACGTCTACCGGCACTACACTTATAGTGTGTGGTGGTTTGTTGGCAATAACGCAAGTCGCTAAATTAATTGAGCTGTTTGCCTAATCGAGCAGTAAGCGCACGCCAATAACCGTGACTTTACGATAATTTAGGAGCGCCCATGGCCATTAACGGAGAATGCTTTTGTGGTGCAATTAAATACCAAATAGAGGGCGAGTTACACGATGCTCGCTCTTGCCATTGTTCCCGATGCCGAAAAGCTTTTAGTGCCCAAGCCTCTGCTTATGCCTTAGTTAAACCTGGCGAGTTTTCTTGGCTAAGAGGCGAAAATTTGCTTACTTTATACATTGGAGAACAGGGTTTTGGTTTACAGTTTTGCAGCAAATGTGGTTCTACCTTAGTAGGTGTATATCAAAAAGAAGTGCATGGTGTAACCTTAGGCTGCATAAACGGAGACCCAAACATAAAACTAAGCCGCCACATTTATGTGGATTCAAAAGCCAGTTGGGAACTGATAGCCGACGGAGTACCACAGTTTAAAGAACAAGCTTCTTAGTTTTTATCTCTCAAAGCAATTACCTTGTGTACTTCAACTTTGTCTTAAAGCTGTAACACAAATTCAGAACTGTGTGTTTGTACAGTGTTGTTCATTTCGCGCGAAACTTGCCAATACATTTATCTGTGCGCGTTTAGACTTGAGCAAGAAAAATTTCAAGCGTAGTATCAGACACTTAGCTTAGTGTCATTTTAGATAATAGGTTTATTAACTGTGCATGCGCGTTTTGCCCAAAAGTGTATTGAACCTATTCTCATTTTTTTAATTAAATTCAAAGAATTAACTATGCGCGTTTTCACTGGTCTAATGAGGTTAACGCGCATGCGCAATATACAAATGTTATGCTTCCGAGGTTAGATTAGGAGCCCATATGTGGTATCTAAAATATAAAGAATATGAAGAAGAAAGCGTTAGAAATGACTATGAAGTGTCCAAAAAATATTTAGATGAACTTTATGGGAAGACTACGCCAACGGCTGTGTATTTAAGAAAACATCAACCGATAGACCCATTAATTGCTCGAACGTTAAATAGTCCTTTATGCGAGTCCATATCAGAAAGAGATAACGAGTTTGCTATTTATTTAACATTAGGTGCCAATTCTAAGATGTTTTTAGGTCAATTAGCTCATGAAGTTGCCCATTTAAAAAATGCCCATGCATTCGATTTATATATTGAGGGCATAAATACTAACTTTGCTAGAAAGTTACATTCTCATCTCGGTAGAGAAGATGAGTGGTTAGAGTGGGAAGGTCATTTTAGTGCAGGTAAAGACCCGCTATATGCAGACACCTATTTTCTAATCAAAGAATTAGAAGAGGAAATCAGCCATGATTTTGTTAGCAAAGCTTTTAATCATTTAACCTTAACTAAAGGAAAAGATGATAAATCTATTTATGTCATAAACTTAAAGCAATGGTTAAACGAGATTGAGGGCGAGGAAAGAGCCAACGCCGTTAAAATATTCGAAAAACATCAAGCTAAAATATTGTTACATAAATCTGGTGATTATGAACAAACTCAGATGCTCGCTGAGTTAGAAGCATAACAAACTGTTCAAGAAGGATTCGCAACGCGAGGCACTTTCTATTCGTTGGTTTAAGTGATTAAGGTGGTGTGCGGTGGTTTCGGTATTGCGTTGCTCACCCCTTTACAGGGCGTTATGTTCTAGGAGGAAAAATGAACAGTTCTCGATATCATTGGCAAGAAGAGTTAGAAAAAGCGAAAGCCCAAGGCGATGAAGCAAAGATTAAGCATTTTAGCTATTTATTGTTAACTTACACAGACGAGTACTTTGAAAATCTAGATAAATTTTACACTTTGCTTCCTTCCAATGGTGATCTGACACTACTGGTTCTCAAGGGGCATTTATTAATCGAACAGCAAATTCGCTCTTATGTGCACAACCATTTTCCAAATCAAAAAGCTTTAAAAGAAGTTTTTAAAGATACCCATAGTTTAATCAATGCTGGTAAGGCATACGCAGACCCAGACTGTACTGAAACACTCGCCCTATGGGATTGTTTTATAAAATTAAACAGTATTCGAAACTTTTTGGCACATCGTCTAGACCATACTGGTTTACAGCATAAAATAGACGATTTTCTCAAAGTATCTGACCGCTTTACTTCATTTGGTCCAGATAGTGATTCTGCGTATGATCGAATGCACAATGCGATCAATGCTATTTACCAAAAAGCACTTTATCTATCGACCGTTCAAGAGAAGAAGTACCGAGAGTTTGAAGAGCAACGAACATAACAATCAATTTATGAGTGATTCAGCACGCTTGGCGCTTTTAGCTTGGGTTTAGTTCAGTGTTTACGGTGGTCAAATTAAGAGTAGCGGTAGCGTGCTTCACACCTTAATTGGGCGTTATATGTCAAGGAAAGTCATGAGAAAATTCTTAGCTCTTTTATTTTGTTTTCCATGCTTTGTCATGGCAGGAGCTTTTACATACCACTGCGAAGTGAAAAGCGAATTTGTTTTAACTGATACCGGAACACTAAAGCTTGAAAACAAAGTTTATGTTGGCTCCATGTTCAGTGTTGAACGAAAAACTGGTGTTGTTTTGGGCGAAGGAATAGAAAACAGTGTATTCCCTACAAAACAAGTTATTGATGCAGGAAGTAAAGAACAAGCATACCAGCTTGTGTGGATTTCACATGAAGTTATAGGTGTCAAAGGGGCGTATAACTCTTCATACTTGCGGATTCAGGAATATTATGAAGGTACTAATAAGCCTTTTATCCTTAATTTGGGGTATAAAACCCTGACAGGTATTTGCAAGTAGACATATAACTTGCCAATAAAGATCGGGACTGCTAAAGCTTAGCTCGGTTCCGCTTCGCTACACGAGTTTTGCCAAGCATTATCAGCCCCATATTGGAGCGTTAAAAATAGCTAGAGTCCAAGGCAGGGCTTGCTTGTTAAACTGCGCTCAATATACGCTCTAGCAAAGTACAAGGTTAAGCAAACTCTCGGCGTCTGGTTTCGCTGGGCGTTTCGCAAAACAGTCTTTTGTAATCCCGGCAAAATTGTCCTAAATGAAAAAAGCCATAATCAAATGCCACTTCGGCAATGGTTTGTTGATGCTGGCTATTTAGTAATGCTCGCCTAACTTGGTTTAGCCGAATTATCTGAATGTATTGTTTTGGTGTCATATCGCAGCACTGGCTAAAGGTATATTGCAGGGTACGGCGACTAACATGCACTGCAGCACATAGCTCGCTAACGGTAATAGGATTTTTAAGACGAGATTCTGTAAGATAGCTTTTAACCCGTTGCATAATGCGCTGGCGTTGATCTAACGCAGGGTGGCTAACTACAGCGGGTTTTTGTGCTTGGCTAAGCAGGTTAAGCACTGCGTCTTCTAAAATAAGCGCTTGGGTGTTGCTGCTCCAGCGACTGCCTTCTGTTTGTAGCAGTTGTGATAGGTATTGCTGAAAGGTTTGTAAGGTATTGGCGGGGATATTATCTAGCCACAGGCTATAAAAACTTTGGCTAATAATTGGCTCATCTTGTTGTTCTTCTAATTGGCTGAATAAACTTTTGTGCAATACCAAGCCATAAATAGAAAAGTGTTCGGGCGTGAGCAATTCAAAGTCTAGGCTACCTGGTCGGCATAAAAACTGACTATGGCGGGTAGTTTGGTTGTTAATTCGACAACTTTTTTGGTTGCTACTAAAACCTATCCATAATCCTCCTTCTTCAACACGGCATTGCTGCCTTAGCTCTTGGTTTGTGTCTTCGCGAAATACATGAATATTCGGGAAGTTAATTTCATTTATTTGGCCAACAAAGCGACCTTGGCTTAGTTGATCAAACTCTTGCTGCCAATTAACTAAGTTTGCCGCTTGATGATTTGCATCATTTGAGTGAATTGTGCACAACAATGAGTCACCGTTTGTTTGCGTATTTGCCACCATATTTATCTTCCTCGATTCAAACTCTGAACCAATTTAGGGCGATATGCCTATTATCTTGTTGTTTTATATATATTTTTAATATTGCCGATTATTGATAGTTATTCGGAATAGTTATTGCTGAACCTTACTTGTAGTTGTTGATTCAAGAAGCAGCAAAAACTGGTCCAGTTAAAATGTTAAGAATATATTGCCTTATTTGTTAATAAATGTGGGTGAGAATATGGCTACTTAACCTTTGGGTAGCAGGGAATCACAAGGCCAATTCTTGCAAATGTTCTTCGATGTATAGCTGGAATATTTGGACCCTAGACGTGGGTAAAAATTAGCCAGCTGTACTGCTTTAAGTATTAACAGCTGTAAATGGGAAAAAGGTTTTACCCATGTGTTCGTATAAAAAGGAAAGTTAATGCCGAGTTTTATTATCGCCTATGTCAAATATGTTGATGCGTTCAATCGAAGAGTTGGTCGCTTAATGATGTATGGAATATTTTTGATTGTTGGCGTGCTTATGTGGTCATCGGTATCAAAAACTTTCTTTATGCCGTCTCTTTGGACCTTAGAGTCTGCGCAATTCATGATGGTTGCTTACTACATTATTGGCAGCGCTTATGCGATGCAGCTAAATGCCAATGTGCGCATGGACCTTTTTTACGGGAATTGGTCAATTAAAAAACGCGCTTGGGTTGATGCATTCACCATCTTCTTCTTGATTTTCTATTTAATCGTACTGCTATACGGTGGCTTAGAAAGCACACTTTACTCCCTTGAATATAGCCAACGAACTCGCTCTGCTTGGCGCCCATTGTTGTGGCCTATTAAAGCACTAATGTGCACCGGTTTTGTGATGATGATTTTGCAGGCCATTTCCCAATTAATTAAAGATATTGCAGTTATTCGAGGAGTTCAGATCAAATGAGTTACGGCATGATAGCAACAATGATGTTCTCGTTGATGATGTTGCTAATGGCAACGGGTCAACGTGTATTTGCTGCAATAGGCGCGGTAGCCTCAATTGCCGCCATATTACTTTGGGGAACCGGCGGCGCCGAAATTCCATTTATTGCCAGCATGAAGCTAATGAATTGGTACCCGATGCTTACGCTGCCAATGTTTATTTTTATGGGCTATGTATTGTCGGAATCAAAAATTGCCGACGACCTATACAAAATGTTTCATGTTTGGATGGGGCCGATGCCCGGTGGATTAGCCATTGGTACCATTGGGCTTATGGTGCTGGTATCGGCAATGAATGGCTTGTCGGTGGCAGGGATGGCGATAGGTGCCACCATTGCGCTACCCGAGCTATTAAAGCGTAACTACGACAAAAAAATGGTCACCGGGGTTATTCAGGCCGGTTCGTCTTTAGGCATATTAGTGCCTCCCTCGGTGGTATTGGTGCTTTACGCGATGATTGCGCGCCAGCCAGTAGGTCAGCTGTGGCTAGCCGGCATTATTCCGGGTTTGGTGATGGCAACACTGTTCATTATCTATATTGCAGTACGTTGTCGGATTAACCCCAGCTTAGGCCCGGTGTTAAGCGAGGAAGAACGTAACGTGCCTATGGCCGAAAAACTAAGGCTACTTAGGGCAGGGCTGTTGCCCCTAGGCATCTTTGCCTCAATGATGATTCCTTTTGTTAATGGGTGGACAAGCTTAGTAGAAAGCTCGGCTATTGGTGCAATGGCAGCATTCTTGGCCGCTATTCTCAAACGGCGCATGACCAAACAGGTATTTGAGAACTCTGTGCGTAGCACCTTGGCTATCTCCTGTATGTTTATGTGGATCATTCTTGCTGCCCTTGGTTTTGGGGCCATATTTGATGGCTTGGGCGCAGTAAAATCCATTGAACATCTGTTTACCGAGCAGCTAGGGCTTGGGCCTTGGGCGATTCTTATTTTAATGCAGTTGTCGTTTTTGGTGATGGGCACCTTTTTAGACGACACCGCTATGTTGGTGATTGTCGCGCCGCTATACGTGCCTCTGGTTAATGCACTAGGTTTTGACCTTATTTGGTACGGCGTTCTCTATACCGTGACTTCGCAAATTGCTTATATGACGCCGCCTTTTGGCTACAACCTCTTTTTAATGCGGGCTATGGCTCCGCCGCAAATTAGCCTGCGTGACATTTACGGTTCGGTAGTTCCATTTGTCGGCATTATGGTTTTTGCATTAATCCTAGTGATGGTTTTTCCAAGTTTAGCTTTATGGCTTCCTGATTATGTATATGGCAAGTAAAACTTAACTTATTCAAAAGCTTATTAACCAATATTTACCTTAAGGCGGGCAAGGGTCTGCTAGCAATAATCCACTGGAGGGATAACAATGAACTCAAGACGTAAGTTTTTAACAAGTGCTGTTGCACTTACCGCGGGTACCATGTTGGCTCCGGCCAAAACCTTTGCCGCTAGCCCGAAGATTAAATGGCGTATGCAAACCTATGCAGGTCCAGCTTTAGCTGAGCATGTGATAAAACCGGCCATTGAAGCCTTTAACCGCATTGCCGGTGAAGAGATGCAAATTGAGCTCTATTTTGCCGATCAGCTGGTGCCAACAGGCGAGCTATTTCGCGCCATGCAAAAAGGCATCATTGATGCGGTTCAATCTGATGATGACTCTATGGCTTCTCCTACAGAAGTAACCACCTTTGGCGGTTACTTCCCATTTGGTAGCCGTTATTCACTAGATGTTCCTGTATTGTTTAATCAATATGGTTTAGACAAAATTTGGAAAGAAGAGTACGCCAAAGTAGGTGTTAAGCACATTTCTGCAGGTGCTTGGGATCCTTGTCATTTTGCTACTAAAAAGCCCATTACTAGCCTTAAAGATCTTAAGGGGTTAAGAGTATTTACCTTCCCAACTGCTGGTCGCTTCTTGGCTAAGTTTGGTGTGGTGCCGGTATCTATCCCTTGGGAAGATGTTGAGGTGGCTCTGCAAACGGGAGAACTAGACGGTATTGCTTGGTCGGGCATTACCGAAGACTACACCGTGGGGTGGTCTAAGGTTACCGATTACTTCTTAACAAACAATATTTCTGGTGCTTGGATTGGTTCATTCTTTGCCAATATGGATCGCTACAATGCATTACCTGATCACCTTAAAGAGCTTCTAGGACTATGTTTAGATACATCACATTATTACCGTCAATGGTGGTACTGGGGTGGCGAAGCTAAACTGCGAGTTGAGGGTAGTGATATGAAGCTAACTTCCATTCCTGATGAAGAATGGGCTACGGTTGAAGCAGAGGCTCATGTATTCTGGGATGAAATCGCCAAAGAATCGCCAACTAAGGCTAAGATTGTAGAAATCTTTAAGAAATACAACGCTGACATGGAAAAAGCAGGTAGACCTTACCGCTACAGCTAACAAACCTGAGCAGCAACGGCGTAAGTCGTTGTTGCTGCTATTTAAAGTACAACGAAAGGGATAGCTATGGCAGCGTATCGCTGGCAACAAGGGGACACCGTATACAACTTTGGCTCACTAGCCGAGCTAATGGCAAAGGCTACTCCAGAGCGCTCGGGCGATATTCTTGCGGGTGTGAGTGCAGAAACTGCCGAGCAGCGTGTTGTAGCGCAAATGACATTAGCTAACTTGCCTTTAAAAACCTTTCTAAACGAAGTGTTGGTTCCCTATGAAACTGACGAGATTACCCGGCTAATTATTGATAGCCACGATAGCGTGGCATTTGCGCCCATCGCACATATGACCGTTGGGGATTTTCGCAATTGGTTATTAAGTGACGAAGCAGACGCCGAAGCACTAGCGGCGCTCCGGCCTGGGCTTAGCCCAGAAATGGTTGCAGCAGTAAGCAAGATAATGCGTAACCAAGATTTAATCTTGGTAGCGAAGAAGTGTCGTGTAATCACGGCGTTTCGTAACACTGTTGGATTAGAAAGTCGACTATCTACTCGTTTACAGCCTAATCACCCAACAGACTCTTTAGATGGCATTGCCGCGACAATTTTTGATGGCTTAATGTATGGCAATGGTGACGCCGTAATAGGTATTAACCCAGCCACTGATAATGTTCCGCAAACTATCAAGCTTCTAAACTTTTTAGACGAAGTCATTCAGCATTATCAAATTCCAACCCAGTCTTGTGTATTGACTCATGTGACAAACACCATAGAAACCATAGATAAAGGCGCGCCTGTTGATCTGGTTTTTCAATCCATTGGCGGAACACAAGGCACCAATGACACCTTTGGTGTGAATCTCAATGTGCTACAAGAAGCTCAAGACGCCGCATTGTCGTTAAAGCGCGGAACCGTTGGCAATAACGTGATGTACTTTGAAACCGGCCAGGGAACGTCGTTATCGGCAAATGCTTTTTTTGGGGTTGATCAGCAAACCTGCGAAGCCAGGGCTTATGCAGTAGCACGCCACTTCGATCCGTTTTTGGTGAATACGGTTGTGGGCTTTATTGGCCCTGAATATCTGTTTGATGGTAAACAAATAATTCGAGCTGGTTTAGAAGACCACTTTTGTGGCAAGTTGCTTGGCCTACCGATGGGATGTGACATTTGCTACACCAACCATGCTTATGCCGATCAAAATGACATGGACAATTTGCTTACATTGCTCGGGGTGGCAGGTTGCTCGTTTATTATGGGCATTCCTGGTTCTGACGATATTATGCTTAATTATCAAACTACCTCCTTTCACGATGCGCTTTATGCTCGCAAAGTGCTCGGCTTAAAACCTGCTCCAGAGTTTGAGACATGGTTAAGTAACATGGATATATTTAGTGACGTAGAGAAAGTACAACTAAATCAAAATCTTGCCCAAGCATTTAGCTCGCCTATCTCCTTAGTTGAGAAAAATGAACTATGAGTAAGCCTTCTACAACATCAAGCGGCAAGGCTATTGGTTTAGTTACCGAAAATCCTTGGCAGGCTTTAAAGCAGTTTACGTCGGCGCGTATTGCGCTTGGACGCGCTGGAACCAGTATTCCCACTCAACAGCTACTACCTTTTCAACTGGACCATGCTCGTGCGATAGACGCGGTGCATAAGGCCTTAGCTGTAGAAAGTCTTATAGAGCAGCTACAAGCTTCATCGGCTGTTCAAACGCATACAAAACATGCTCCCATGGTAGTAAGCAGCAAAGCTAATGATCGAATGACCTATCTACAGCGCCCCGATCTTGGCCGCCAACTCTGCGAAGCCTCGTGGCAAAGTTTGCTAGAGCATCGAGAGAAAAGTAGTCAAGAGTATGACTTAGCTATTGTTGTAGCCGATGGGCTTTCTTCAACCGCGATTCAACACCATGCTGCGCCAGTGATAGAAAGTTTGGTGACCAAGTTAACTAAGGATGATAAATACCCTTGGTCTTTAGCACCTTTAATCATTGTCAAACAAGGGCGTGTGGCGGTTGGAGATGATGTAGGTGAGTGCCTAAAGGCTAAAATCACCCTAATTTTAATTGGCGAGCGTCCCGGCCTTACATCGCCTGACAGCATGGGTATTTATATTACTTGGAACCCTAAACGCGGCGCTAAAGATTCAAGCAGAAACTGCATTTCCAACATACGCCCAGAAGGCCTTTGTTATGAAGAGGCTAGCCATAAAGCCTTTTACTTATTAACCGAGTCAATGAAAACTAAATGTACTGGCATAGGTTTAAAAGACCGTTCATTGGTGGTTGAAGACAGTACAAATCTCGAATCTAATCCCAAAAGCCAATTTCTAGTGTCGGCTGCCAAAGATAAATAATCTAGGGCCTGTTGATCTTCGCTGATGGTTTTTGCAGCGATTTCTTAGCCATTTAGGCAAGGCAGTGAGTGTGCAGTTAAGTGGGCTTAATAATCACTCGCTAACGCTGAATAAATGGCTAAAAAATGCTGCCTGAAAGGTTCGGATAAGCGAACTTTACTCCTTGTTAAGCCCTTATTGCTTAGCCCACTAGGCTTCTAAGTGCTTACCGCGATTAAAGCCCGCTTATCTCGAACAAAATTTCAACATTAAAGATCAACAGACCCTAGTTAATCCCAAGACTTAGTCAGCCAATTTCTGGCAACTAGTGATTGTTAATTGATGAACTTTATAAGTTATATTGATAATATTAATTATTAACTGAGTGTTTTGGCTTATTTAGGAACAAATTCTCTATGTCTTTTAAAACTTTATATCAATTCGCTGTGCTGCTGAGCTTAGCTTGTTTTAGTTTATTTGCACTAGCAAGTGGTGAGCAGCAAATCGCCTCAGCTTTTAAGAACAAAGTCAGTGATTTGCAGGTTAATAGCTCAGGTTACGTTGTAAGAGTATTAGCGGATGACGAACAGGGTTCACGCCATCAACGATTTATTCTTAAGTTAAACAATGGCCAAACCCTGTTGGTTGCTCACAATATCGATTTAGCCCCGCGCCTCAAAAACCTAAGAGTAGGGGATAAGGTAGAGTTTTTCGGTGAGTACGAATGGAACAATAAGGGTGGAGTAATTCATTGGACTCATCATGATCCTGCAGGTCGCCACATCGACGGTTGGTTAAAGCATCGCGGTGTGCAATACGATTAAGACCACTGGCATAGAGAACTGATTATTATTAAACAAGGAAGCGTTGTATATTTAAGCAGTATTGTAAAAAGTGTGGTGAAGAGACCTATCACAAAGAGTTAATGAAGCAAAAACCGTCTAAATATGGCACTAGCAAAACTGAACAGTTTAAAGCGTTTATGGAAGGCTTTTTTGGTGGTACTGCAAGTGCGGTTGGCGCCTCTTTAGATTTGTTAGACCGCTACATAGTATGCCAACAATGTGGCTGCAAAACCTTACATAATAAGGGTGTATAGTTTCAATAAGGCAATAAACAAAGAGCGCTTAAGCGCTCTTTTTTATAAGAAGGTAAGTGGTTAAACGCCAAACTCTGCTTTTATCTGCTCTAGCCAACCAGCCATTCGTTCTGCATGTAACTCACTCTGGTTGTCGTTATCTAGCACTAGCCCTGCAAATTTACCGTTGTCTAACAAGGCTGATGAATCATCAAACTCGTAGCCCTCTGCTGGCCATTCGCCAACGAGATCTGCGCCGGTTTCTGCGATGGCGTCGTAAAGCTCACCTAATCCATCTACAAACTCGCTAGCGTAGTTTACTTGGTCGCCTAAACCAAACAACGCGACTTTTATGCCGGAGAAATCTGCAACTTCTAATTGAGGTAAAAACTCGTCCCAGCTTTCTGCTTGGCAATCTGCGGCTAGTCCGGGTAGTTGGCCTTCGCCTAAAGTTGGGGTGCCTAGGATTAACATTTTGTAACTGCTTAGGGTGTCGATATCAACGCGATTAATATTCAGCGGTTTGTCGCTAAGATCAGCGCCTAATTGCTGATGAATTTGCTTAGCAATTTTTCGTGTTGTTCCGGTGTCTGTCCCAAAAAAGATTCCTACATCTGCCATGATAGTACTCCTTAAATAGCTGGCTTATATAGCTTAATGCAAGATGTAATCCACTAAATATATTACGCAATTACAATGACTTATGATTTTCGCTTATTGTTTTTGTTATAAATACAACAGAGCTATTGTTGAAGATTGTTTGTTTTAAGACGAAGCGAGCAGATGAATAGAAGCAAATAAGCAATAAGTTGTTAGCTTATTGCTTATTTGATTTAGATCTAGGCTCTGGTCTGTTGCTTAATCATCATCGTCTTCATCCTCGTCTATTGGCGGCTTCCATGTGATAGGCCGATAAACTTCTATTCGGTCTCCTGCAACCAACTGACTTTCTAAGGTTACAAATTTGCCGAATACTCCGACTTTTTGTTTATCCAGTTGTATTTCCGGGCATAAATCTAAGATGCCTGAATGATGCAAGGCGTTAATCACGCTGCTTTCTTCTACCACTTCTACATTAATGCAAAGTTGCTGCTGAGGGGTGGCGTAGGCAATGCTCACTAACATAGTAACCTCCTATTGCTGAACGCTAACTTTGGCGGAGCAAACTGCTGCTGGTTTCGCTCTGTTTTCTAGTTTTTGCTGGATGAGTCTATGCAGGCTAAGCAATCCACCAAGAACTAAAAATCCACCAGGCGGTAAAATTACTAACAGCAGCCCTCGGTAATCAGGGATTATCGTGAACTCTATGGCTTTGAAAGCGGGGCCTAACAATATGTGGGCGTCGGCAAATAAGGTGCCTGAGCCGATAATCTCCCGTACACCACCTAAAAACACTAATACCCAGGTAAAACCAATGCCCATTGCGAAACCATCTATTATTGCAGGTACTGGTGCCTGTTTGCTGGCGAAGGATTCTACTCGGCCCAAAATGGCGCAGTTGGTGACAATAAGCGGAATAAAAAGGCCTAATACTTTATGTAGGGGATGAACCCAAGCATTCAATAACATATCGGTAATGGTTACCAAGGTGGCTATCATTAAAATGTTTATTGGGATGCGCACCGCACGGCTAACATAGTTTTTGCTTAGGGCGCTGATCAAGTTTGCCATTACCATCACCACCAAACTCGCTAAGCCAAGGCCTAAACCGTTGGTCGCGCTAGACGTTACCGCCAACAACGGACAAAGAGCTAAACACTGGCCAAGTACCACATTGTTATTCCATAAACCGTCGGCAATGATGTTTTTGTATTTACTCATGCCTTCTCTCCCTGTTTTAACTCTAAATCCTTTAAAGCTTGATGCACTGCGTTCACGACTGCGCGCGGCGTAATGGTAGCACCGGTAAATTGATCAAACTCTCCACCGTCCTTTTTTACGGCCCATGCCTTTTTTGAAGTATTACTCAGGCTTTTTTGGTTAAAACTTAAAATCCAAGGATGTTTAGCTACTTCAATTTTGTCGCCAAGACCGGGTGTTTCGCTATGGCTTAATACACGAACGCCTAAGATAGCGAGAGATGCGTCTACACCAACTAATAAGTTAATTGGGCCAGCGTAGCCTTTGGCAGTAACTTGCACTACGTAACCGCTGGTTTGGCCTTGTTGGTCTAGCGCGTTGTAAACGGTGTAGCTTCGCTGCTCTACTTCAAAAGGGTGCTCTGTAGCTAATAAGGCATTTTGGTAGTAAGAACTTGGCATGACTAAATCGATAGCCGCCAGCTTGTCTTCGTTTACTCGCTGGGCGATTACAGGCGCTGTAATTGTGTTTAAACCCAACAACAGTGCGCTAGAGAGGCCCACAGCAACGGCTAACGAAATAGATTGGTAGATACTGCTGTTAATATGTTTTTCAACGCAAGGTAAGGTCATGATTAAGCTCCTTTGCTGCGTTTAAATAATGATTGGCTGCCAAATATTTTTGGCCTCAAATAGTGGTCGATTACTGGTGTACCTGCATTCATGATTAGCACCGCAAATGCTACGCCTTCTGGGTAGCTACCAAAGCTACGAATTAGCCAAATAAGTAAGCCACAACCAGCACCAAACAGTATTTGGCCTCGAGGGCTAGTGGGTGAGGTGACAAGATCGGTAGCAATGAAAAAGGCCGCTAACATGGCTCCACCAGAAAGCAAATGTGCTAATCCCGAGGCAAAGTCTTGAGGGTGCAGCCAGTGCGCAATACTTGCAGGAATAGTTAAGCCAAGAAGCAACGCGCAGGGTATATAAGGGCGAATGATGCCGCGCCAAATTAAAAACAGCCCGCCTAAGGCTATAAACAAGGCGCTTGTTTCTCCTAAGCTGCCAGCATGTTCACCAAACAGTAGCCCCTTCCATTCAACGATTTGATTTAAATCAGCGAGAGGGGTTGCCGAGCTTACGCCGTCTATGCCTAGCCATTGTTGACTAAATATTAAGCCGTCAGAACCAACGCTTGGGATACTAATAGCTTGCCAGTTAGTCAGCTCTATTGGAAAACAGATTAACAGCATTACACGACCTAACATGGCGGGATTAAAAGGGTTATGGCCAAGACCGCCGTAAACATGTTTACCAATCACGATGGCAAATATGCAACCAAAGCTGGCCACCCACCAAGGGGTACTGGCAGGTAAACTCATCGCCAGTAGCAGCGCGGTTAGCAGTGACGAACCATCTATACTGCTTAACCAATTTTTACCTTGTAGTTGCAGGCAAACTATTTCGCTAAGCCATGCACTAATGCAGCAACTAACAATGACTAATGCAGCAGGCAAGCCAAAAATCCATACCCCATATAAAGCCGCTGGACTAAGAGCGAGCACTACCAAATACATAATGTTAGTAGTGGATAAGCCCGAGTGGGTATGTGGTGCTGCTATTGGGTTGTTTATAGCCATTAGCTTTCTCCTTGAGTACTGCGGGAACGAGCAGGGCGTTTACGTTTAGCTGCTTTGGCTGCTTTTTTTGCCGCTGCTTCGCGGGCTAAGCGTTGTTGACGTGCCTCGGTAAGTTGGCGGGCTAAGTTTGATTTCTGCATCATGCTACGTTGTGCGTTGATGTTTGATTTAGCGTGCTGGAAATACTGCACGAGAGGAATGCTAGAAGGGCAAATGTAACTGCACGCACCACACAATAGGCAGGAGTCTAAGCCAAATTCTTGTGCGCCTTGCCAGTCATCATTATTGCTATGCGCAGCCATTTGAAAGGGCATTAAGCCCATTGGGCATACTTTTACGCAGTTACCACAGCGCACGCAGTCTTGGCTTTGCCGCTGGTTAATTTGCTCTTCGCTTAAGGCTAAAAGACCGCCGACACTTTTATCTATCGGCACAAAGGGCGATGGCAATACTTGTCCCATCATTGGGCCACCAGCGATCATTCTCTTCGCTTCGGCTTTTAGGCCGCCACATTCCGCAATAACTTGTGATACTAAGCTACCAATGGGCACGGTGATATTGGCTGGAGCTTCGATGGCATCGCCTGATACGGTGATCACGCGTTCGATCAGGGGGCGCTGATAACGCACTGCTTGGTAAACCGCTTTAGCTGTAGCAACGTTGTGAACCAATATGCCTTGAGCAGTACTTAACTGCCCAGGACCAATAGCAATACCAGTGACCGCTTTAATTAAATGACGCTCAGAGCCCATGGGGTAAAGGCTGGGCACAATTTTAAGGCTGGTCCCACTAAAGCCATCACTCGCTTGTTTAATGGCGTTAATGGCCTCTGGTTTGTTATCTTCAATCGCAATAATGGAGTTTGTAGCGCCAATGGCTTTTGCCATTACCTTAATCCCCGCGATGATCTCGGCAGCTTGTTCGCGCATAAGGCGATCATCACAGGTTAAGTAAGGTTCACATTCACCACCATTAATGAGCAAGGTATGTACCTTTGACTTACGGGCTAAGCGAAGCTTTATCCCGGTAGGAAAACCTGCTCCACCTAGGCCAACAATGCCAGCTTCGAGGACTCGTTCAACAATTTGTTCATGGCTAAGTTTTTGGTAGTCGCTTGGCGGGTAATCAATACCCCAGTGCTTGTCACCGTTATTGGCAATGACCAAGGTCTGGCTTTTTATTCCAGATGGGTGGCTACTTAAGTAGGGCTTTATGTCTACTACAGTGCCATTTACTGGTGAGTGTAAAGGCACCGTCATGTCGTTACTACCACGGGCGATAAGTTGGCCTTTAACTACAGTGTCACCAACAGCTACGAGGCTGTTAAGCATGGAGCCGTTGCGCTGTTGCATACCTAAGTACACCCGGTCTGGCACAAAGCCTTTGCTAATGTCTTGTTGCTGGGTAAGCTCTTTATAGCCCTTGGGGTGAACGCCACCGCTAAACGGTTTAGGTTTTAGATTAAACATAGTCACTCCTTAAGCCGTTTGAGGTTTTGGCCATTGCCAAGTATTAAGCTGTACTTGCTGGGCTTGCATGCTTAAACATCCCTGCGGGCAAGCTTTCTCGCACAAACGACAACCAGTACAAACCTGACTAATGACCGTGTGCATCTGTTTACTGGCGCCAACAATGGCATCAAAGGGACAGGCTTTAAAACAGCGAGTGCAGCCGCTGCATTGGCTTTCGTCTATATAAGCCACAACAGGCACAGCATCGGGATCGTTACTCACTTCTACGCCTAGTAAGTTGGCTATGCTGGCTGCAAGGCCATTTCCGCCTGGCGGGCAGCTGGTAGGAGCCAAGTTGCCTTTAACCATGGCCTCTGCTGCTTGACGACAGCCTGGTTCGCCACATTGACCACATTGGCCACCGGGTAGCATGGCTTCGAGTTCATCGACTCGGGGATCACCTTCTACTTTAAGTGCTTTAGAGGCCCAACCCAGCAATGCTCCAAGGCTTGCTCCTAGTAGGATTAGTAAAATGATTGATATAAAAATCATGGCTTTCTCCTATTAGTTCACTAAGCCGCTAAAACCTAAAAAGGCCATCGACAGTAATCCAGCGGTAATAAATGCTATCGGTAAGCCTGCAAACGCTGCTGGTACTTTGGCTAGTTTTAAGCGTTGGCGTAAGCCAGCAAATAACACGATCACTAAGCTAAAACCCGCAGCAGAACCAAAGGCATAACAAAGGGTTTGTAAAAAGTTCATGTTGTTTTGAACTACCAGTAAGGCAACGCCTAACACGGCGCAGTTGGTGGTAATAAGGGGCAGGAATATGCCTAAGGCTTGGTAAAGCTCGGGGCTATTTTTTTGAATAATCAGTTCGGTAAGTTGAACCACAGCAGCTATGACCAAAATGAGTACCAAAATTCGCATAACCTGAATGCCTAAGGGAGCAAGTAGCAGTGCTTCTATTAGCCAAGCGGCGATAGCCGCTAAGCACAATACAAAGGTAGTTGCTAAACCCATACCCAAGGCGCTATCGATTTTGTTTGATACCCCCATAAACGGACACAAACCAAGAAACTTGCCTAACACCACGTTGTTTACCACGGCAGTGCTAATAAAAATGAGAAGGTAGTCGGCCATCAAATACTCCACACAGTTGTACTACTAATGGCAGTACTGCATTGCATGTACCAAGTTGGTGAAATGAACCATATTGGGGAAAGAACCCGAGTAATACAGGGCTTTAGTCGCTTGTTGGCTGAGTTTCTAAGGGCAGTTTTAGGGTGACAAACACAACAATTTTAACTGATAGATTAGTTAAAATTGTTGTAAATCAAACAATGTTTATTCAGCCGACCCTTGTGGCACGTAGTGTCGCAGGGAGGAATGCCGCTTGCATTGTAGCTGTATGTTCAGCGATTAACTCAGCAATGCAAAGGATTGATTGAATGATGAATGAACTTAAATCTACTTTAGAGCAGGCCTTTGAAGATCTTGCTCCATTAAGTGAAAACCAAATCCTATCGCAATGCTTTAGTGTGTTAGAGCAAATGCCAATGGCTATGTCGGTAAGTGATTTAAACGCAAACTTTATGTTTGTGAATAAGCGGTTTGCCGAAATTACCGGATACGAGCAAAAGGATTTGATTGGAAAAAACCATTCTTTACTTAGTTATAAAACAACGCCAAAGGAGGTGTACCAAGGACTATGGGGCTGCATAAGTAGCGGAGGGAGTTGGCAAGGGCGTTTAGTTAATAAGAAGAAAAATGGTCAACGCTATCTTGCAGAGTTATCGATAACCGGCTTACGTAACCAGCAAGGCAATATTACCCACTATATGAGTGTTCATCGAGATATTAGTGAACGTCATCAGCAACAAACTATAGCGGCTAATCAAAAGTTAATGGTTGAAGCAGTGCTGAATACAGCGCCTGTTGCTATCGCCTTGCTCGACCAAAGTCATCAAGTTGTGCTAGATAACCTTTCTTACAAAACCTTGCGCAGTGATTTTAGCGATGAACCGGTAGCGATTGCTTTAAATCAGTCAAAAGGTAAACAGGAAGTTGATGGCTCGTTTAACGAAGGGCAGACTTTTAATGTTGAAGTAGGTAAGGGCAAGCGTAAACGCTGGTTTAGCTGTTGCGTATCTACTGTGAATATCAGCGGGTCTGAAGTTGATGATTATTTTGTACCTAAAGTTAGCCGCTACTTGGTTATTACCTTAAGTGAGGTAACCAAGGAACGGCGCCGTCAAGCTCAGCAACAGTTATCGGAGTTGCGCCGTTCCACCGAAGAGTCAGAAGCCTTACATAGTATGCAAGAGGCGCTGCATGCGGCAATTCATCAGATCCAAGGGCCAATCAACATGATTGATTCAGCCTTACAGATGTTTTGTGGTGTATCGAATAGTTGTGCCAGAACAGCCGCAATGCAAGCTGGTTTAGAAGCAGGCCATGCTGCAATTGCCCAACTAGAAAGCGCCTTACCGCGTAAACCCTACGAGGCAAGCCAGTCGGTAAACATTAATCAATTGGTGCATGAAGTGACCGAGTTATCCAGCGACCGTTTACTAAATCGCAGCATTACTATGCAACTAAGTTTAAACGGTACCTTGCCTTCGTTAACTGGACAGCCTTCTCGTATTCGAGTGGCCTTAAAACAGCTTATAGATAATGCGATAGAAGCTATCGATTATGGTAAGAAAACACGCCGTGAAATTGTTTGTAGCACCCAATTAGTCGATGACGAAATAGAAGTCACTGTCGAAGACAGTGGGCCAGGCATTAAAAAAGAGTTGCAGCTAAAGGTGTTTGAACCCTTCTACAGTACCAAACCAAACAATAACAGCGGATGTCGTGGTGTTGGTTTGAGCATTGTGCAGCAAGTAGTGAGTGAACACAGCGGTACCGTTCAGTACTTATCAACTTCATTAGGCGGCTGTAAAGCTCGCATCGTTCTTCCTCTTCGTAGCCGTAAGCGAGGTGAATAATGGACTATTCAACAAAACGCGAATCACATATCGCCGAGCAACACTTGGCAGCTTTGTACGACGTAAGCAGCGTATTAACTAATAGCTTGGATTACAAACAAAGTGTAAACAAAGTGCTGCAAGTGTTGCACGACAAAGCCATGTTACAACACGCAATGTTAGCGCTCATTGCCGAAAACGAGCAAATGCTTAGCGTCGATACAGTGCATACGCCGAATCATGCCAACGATAGTGTTGCTAAAAACATTCGTTATCGACCAGGCGAGGGCATCGTTGGTACGGTGTTAACACAGAAACAGCCTATTGTTTTAAGCAAGGTGTCTAACGATTTACGCTTTGCAGATAAACTTGATTTGTACGCATTAGATTTACCATTTATTGCGGTACCGATTAAGAAATCCAATGAAGTATTAGGCGTATTGGCTGCTCAACCACAAATAGATGCTCCAGAAAAACTAGCTTTGTTTACCCGGTTTTTGGAGATGACCGCAAACCTAATTGCAAAAAGTGTATTGCTTGCCAAAGACGTCGCCGTACAAACTGACCAATTGGAGGCTGAACGCGACAGGTTAAGACGCAAAGTAAGAAGCAACTACAGTATGGACAACATCGTTGGTCATTCTCGGGTAATGCGCCGAGTGTTTGAGCAAATTCGCTTAGTGTCTAAATGGGATAGCACGGTACTTATACGCGGTGAATCGGGCACCGGTAAAGAACTTATTGCTAATGCTATTCACTACAACTCGCCCAGAGCTACTGGGCCTTTTATTAAATTAAACTGCGCAGCCTTACCCGACAACTTGTTGGAGTCTGAGTTGTTTGGTCATGAAAAGGGCGCGTTCACCGGAGCGATAAAACAGCGCAAAGGCCGTTTTGAAATGGCTGATGGTGGCACTCTGTTTTTAGATGAAATTGGTGAAATTTCTTCAGCCTTTCAAGCCAAGTTATTGCGAGTATTACAGGAAGGTGAGTTTGAGCGGGTAGGTAGTACCCAAACCATTAACGTAGATGTGCGTATTTTGGCGGCAACAAATCGAAACCTAGAAGAAGAGGTTAAGCAAGATCGTTTTCGCGAAGATTTGTATTACCGACTAAATGTTATGCCTATGTTCCCGCCACCGCTGCGTGACAGGATTGAAGACTTACCCGACTTAGCTGAGTTTTTAATTGAAAAACTGGCTAAACAACAACGGCGTAAGCTACAGCTTACCGATGGCGCCATTCGTATGATGATGGCTTATGACTGGCCCGGTAATGTTCGTCAGTTGGAGAACCTGCTCGAACGCGCATCGGTGATGAGCGAAAGTGGGGTAATTGATCAAGATTTAATTGTTATCGATGGTTTAGATGGCCCTAAAATTAGTCCACGGCCAAGCATCGAAAAAGTTAACTTGGAAAGCCAGGAAATGGACGAGAGGGAGCGAGTTATTGCAGCCTTAGAGCAAGCTGGATGGGTGCAAGCTAAAGCTGCTCGCCTACTCAATATGACACCAAGGCAAATAGCTTATCGTATTCAAGTAATGAATATTAACGTTAGACAGCTTTAATGGAACAGCTGGCATTTAGCGATGTAACGGACCTATGCCAGTTTATGCAACAGCGGCTTAGCTATACAAATCAACAACAGCGTAAGCAAGCCGCTTTAAATGGCTTCTGGTGGAAAACTCCGGCTGAAACCTTGCGCGATGGTCATGGATTTTGTTATGACCTAGCCGCTTTTGCTCTTCATCATTTACAAGCCCTAGACCTATTAGAAACAAAACTCTTGTTTGTAGCTTGGGGAGATTTTGGCAAAGCCTCAAACTCTGGGCACTTCGTTAGCACTTTCCAACAGGACCAAGACTACTACTGTATCGACAATGGTTTTCTAAAAGGCCCGTTAAGTTTAGCGGGCCTACTAAAAACCGCCTCTAGGAATAGAGCGATTACAGTTTACAAATGGTTTTTGCCAAATGAAATTTGTTATCACCTTGGCTACCTAGGCATGAACAAATTTGTGAAAAACACATGTTAGCAAGGCTGTCGTGTTTCCAACAAACACGACAGTTAAACCCACACGTTTCAAGCAACTGGTTAATAAGTTACTGTAATTAAAAGAAAAGTTTTTTGGAATGGCCCTTGCAATAGCTACTTTATAGTAGTGTACAAGGAAGCTTTTCATGACAATACAACCACTTAAGCAAGCCAATGGAGAGAATCCGTTAAGCGCACAAGCCAGTAAACAAGCTGCTTTAGTAGCAAAACATCCGTGCTTTTCAAAAGAAGGCCATCAGTATGCCCGAATACATTTACCCGTAGCGCCTGCTTGTAATATTCAATGTAATTACTGTAATCGAAAATTTGATTGCAGTAATGAAACCCGACCCGGAGTCGTCTCTAAGTTGCTTTCTCCAGCAGCTGCGGTAAAGCGTTTTGTAAAAGTTAAACAGCATGTTCCAGAAACCCAAGTGGTAGGTATTGCAGGGCCGGGAGATCCTTTGGCCAATCCTAAGGCTACTTTCGCAAGTTTAAAAGCCATCGAGAAAGTCGGTTCTGAAGTTCATCTGTGTGTTTCTACTAATGGTTTGGCCTTAGCTGATCAACTTGAGTCGCTGATCGATGCTGGCGTTAGGCATTTAACCATTACCATTAACTGTATTGATGCTGATATTGGCCAACGTATATACCCTTGGGTGTATTTCAACCAACGCCGCTTGAGGGGTAGAGAAGCAGCGCAAACTTTAATTGATCGCCAATTACTGGGTTTAGAAGCGGCTATCAAGGCGGGGATGCTGGTAAAAGTTAATACGGTATTGATCCCTGGGATCAACGATTTTCATATTGAATCGCTGGCTAAAGAATTAGGTAGATATGGTGCCTTTATTCACAACATTATGCCGCTAATCTCTGATCCAGTACACGGTACTTACTTCGGTTTAATGGGTCAGCGAGAACCCACCAAGCAAGAGCTAAACTTTGCTAGGGAGCAAGCTGGTCAGAGTATGCAGCAAATGACTCATTGCCAGCAATGCCGCGCTGACGCTGTTGGTAAGTTAGGCCAAGACATAGATTTGGCTGCGCTCGAGAATAGTGAGCCAGCACAGGTAGCAAGGTCGATACAGGTTGCTGTTGCTAGTAGTAGTTTGAGCTTGATTGATCAGCATTTTGGCCACGCCACGCAGTTTTCTATGTATCGAGTAAGCGCAGACGAGATTACTCAGTTAGATGACTTTTCTTGGCAGCAGTATTGCCAAGGCAGTGAACAGTGCGATGACTCCGCAGTCAAAGATTTAAGCCAACTAAAACACGTCGACACAATCTTGTGTAGTCGAATTGGCCATGCTCCGCAGCAGGAATTGTCTGCAATGAACGTAAAAGCAAACACCGATTATGCCCTGCGGGATATACGGGGCGCTCTTGAAGACCTTCAACAGCAGTTAGCTGCGCAACTGGCAACCACAAGCAAATCTAGCTGTAGCATGGGGGAGTGTAGCTAATGGCCTTATCAATTACTAAATCATGTATAGCGTGTTATGCCTGTAAAGAAGTTTGCCCTAGTAAAGCCATTACCAGTGGCGATAAACAATTTGCGGTAATTGCACACCGCTGTGATGAGTGTGCAAACAATGTTAATGGTGCTCAATGTGCCCAAATCTGCCCTGTTGAAAACGCCATTGTTGATGCAAACGGTTGTGCGTTAAATCCACCGGGTTCGTTAACTGGTTTACCCCAAGAAGCCAACGTTATTGCCTTAAGTTAGGAGCGTTTATGGAAATACAAACTCTTCAAGAAACCACTAGTTTTATAGGTACAGAGTGGCAACAAGCTTTATCTCGGGTTTGCCCGCCAATGTCTATGCACAATAGAAATTGGTTTAAGTTGATCATTCATAGCCAATTGAACGGCCAAGCCGAACTGCCTTATGGTCTTGGCTTAGATAATGCCAGTTATATGGACTTAAAACGGGCAATTGCTAGTGACGATATTAGTAAACAAGAGCTTTTGTGGAAACAGCCTTTTAAAGCGGGTTTGCGTAAACGCGCTCAAGTACTAGAAGAAGTATTTGAACTACGCATGCAAGAACGCAACGAGCTAAGTGCGCTGCTATTTGCTCATTGCAACGACAAAGTGCCTTTTGCCTTTCAAATGGCAATTATTGTGGCCACTGCCTGTTTATCTCAATCGCATCTTTGGCATAGCTTAGGGCTGCGCAATCGTAGTGAACTTGGTGAATTACTTAAGTACAACTTTCCGTTATTACATCAGCAAAATACTAACAACATGCGCTGGAAACGTTTCTTTTACCGTCAGCTTTGCCAGCAAGGTGGGGACTACGTTTGCAGAGCACCAAGTTGTCAGGAATGTTCATCCTATTCCGAATGCTTTGTTGATTAAAACTGTTTCAAAGGGCTAATTTAATTAGCCCTTTTTTTTGTTTTAGGCCTTCGTTATATACCCAACAATACAGCGTAGTTTGTTAGCTTCGCTACAGCTATTAGTCACCTTACTTTGTTGCTTAACCCTAATGTTAACGGGCTTCTTAATGATATTTGTTGGTTGGCGTCGTGCTTGCAATAAGGTAACTAACGGTGCGTTTAGTTCGCATTTGTTCAATTTAACTGAGCGCCTAAAGGCGTTGTATAGGTGCGAATATGACCTTAAGAGAACTTAATCATACCAACCAACCACTGATGGGAAAAATTAAGCTTTGTAGTGAGCTAGGCCCATTTCTTAGTGATAAACGAATAAAACTTTTAGAGGCCATTACTGAATACGGTTCTCTAAGTGCAGCGGCTAAGTCTATTCCTATGTCTTATAAAGCAGCTTGGGATGCGCTAGATGCAATTAACAACTTATCTGAACATCCTTTGGTCATTAAAAAAAGTGGCGGTAAACATGGAGGCGGAACTCAGCTGACCGATTACGGAATCGGCCTGTTAAGTTTATACCGAGCCTTAGAGCTTGAGTATCAACAAGCTTTTGAACAATTGAAGCCGAAAATTAACGACCCCTGCGATGAGCAGCTAAACGTAGTTGAATTTAGACAACTAATGCGCCGTATGAGTTTGCGTTGCAGCGCAAGAAATCAACTACTTGGCCAAGTTGTGTTGATTGATAAAAAATCAGTTAACTGTTTGGTTAAAGTGGCAATAAGCCGCCAACTAACCGTTAACGCCTTACTGTCTATGGAATCTGTAGAAGAGCTAAATCTTACGTTAGGAAGCGAAGTATTGTGCTTGATAAAGGCCTCTCAAGTAAGCATTCGCAAAGGTGCAGATACCGCCAAAAGTAACACTAACCAATTTGTAGGGCGGGTTAGCCGTATAAATAAGGGGCCAGACAACTTGGATATTAGTGTCCAGCTAGCCGAACAAAAAAACTTATCCGCTATTGTTCCAAGCGTACTTGAGGAACAACTCGATATAAAAGAGCAGTATCAAGTAGCCGTCTCTTTTAGTGCATCCGCAGTCATTATTTGTAGTTATTGAACTCTAGGAAGTAGTAATGAAAAAAGCATTAAGCAAGTTATGTATTAGTTGGGTTTTACTGGTTGTAGCAACACTAAAGGTAACAAGCGTTCAAGCGGCAGAGATTAAAGTTGCTGTTGCCGCAAATTTCTATAAGCCTGTTTTGGCCTTGGTCGAACACTACCAAAAAGAAACCGGGCATCACGTTCAAGTGTCTGCTGGTTCAACGGGTAAGTTATACGCACAGATTAAAAATGGTGCGCCTTTCGAAGTGTTTTTAGCTGCTGACCAACAACGACCTAGTTTACTACTGGAAGAGAGATTGGCAGAGCCAAGTAGCCAGTTTACCTATGCCCTGGGGTCCTTGGTGCTGTGGTCGAACAACCCAGAGTTAGTTGATGACAAAGGTGAAATACTAAAAGAGGAATTAAAGCATATCGCTATTTGTAACCCCAAAACGGCTCCCTATGGGGCTGCCGCGGTTAGCGTAATGAAAAATCTTGGCGTTTACAACAAACTTGAGCCCAAATTTGTAGAGGGACAATCTGTTGGACAAACTTACCAACAAATTAGTTCTGGCGCAGTTGATCTGGGTTTTGTAGCGTTATCCCAAGTACTCGTTGATAAGCAGTTAAATGGCGGCTCGGTATGGTTAGTGCCAAATGAACTGTACTCACCAATTAAACAAGACGCAGTGTTACTCAAGCAAGGCAGTAACAATGCGGCCGCAAAACAATTTTTAGCTTATTTGCAAACAGAACAATCTAAGCAGCTAATTAGAGATTTTGGATACGACGTTAAGTAGCCAAATGGCAAAGGAGTGCTAAATGCCCGATATAACTGTGGTTTATCTAACGCTTAAGTTGGCCTGTGTTGTTACTTTGGTGTTATTGATTATTGCCACGCCTTTGGCGTGGTGGATGTCGCAAACTCAATCGTCTTTAAAGTCATTAATAGGTGCAATGTTCGCGTTGCCGCTAGTGCTACCGCCAACTGTATTGGGTTTTTATCTACTGCTGCTGCTTGGGCCAAACGGCCCCTTAGGCAGCTTATCTGAGCAACTAGGAGTAGGGCGATTGCCATTCACCTTCACCGGTATTGTGATTGCCTGCGTAGTGCATACATTGCCGTTTGTTGTGCAGCCCATGCAAAACGCTTTTGAAGCAATAGGTAAACGCCCCTTAGAAGTAGCTATGACATTACGTGCAAGTCCTTGGCGAGTGTTTTGGAAAGTCGCTTTTCCGCTTGCTAGACCAGGATTTTTTGCCGCTGCTATTTTGGGCTTTTGCCACACCATTGGAGAGTTTGGCGTAGTGCTTATGATCGGCGGCAATATTCCTGGTGAAACGCGAGTGATGTCGATAGAAATATATAACCATGTTGAGGCATTAGAATATGGTCAAGCGCATTGGTTAGCGGGCGGAATGTTGGTGTTTTCATTTGTTGCTTTGCTAATCATCTACAGCTTGAACGATTTTACTAAACAGAGGCTTAAACTATGTGCTTAGAATTGCAATTGCACAGCCAGCGTGATGACTTTACGTTGAACATTGAGCTTACTTTGCCACAAACCGGTGTATCTGCTTTGTTTGGACCTTCGGGTTCTGGTAAAACCTCGTGTTTACGCGCAATGGCTGGTTTAGATCGTTTTAGTGGCGGCTATTTTTCGGTTAATGGTGAGGTTTGGCAAGATGATAAGCAAGGGATCTATCTTGCTACTCATCAGAGAGAAATTGGCTATGTATTCCAAGAAGCCAGTTTATTTCCACATCTAAATGTAGAGCAAAACTTGTTGTTTGGTCACCGCTTAACACGTCCAGAAAAACGAAAAGTAAGTATTAGCGATACCTGTGAATTATTGAGTATTTCACATTTATTAACACGCAGACCCAGCTGTTTATCGGGGGGAGAACGCCAGCGTGTTGCAATTGCTAGAGCTTTGCTAAGTTCACCAAAGCTATTGTTAATGGACGAGCCGCTATCAGCACTAGATGCCACTCTAAAACAAGAGATCATTCCCTACTTGGAAAGACTACACCAGCAGCTTTCGATTCCGGTTGTATATGTAAGCCACGACTTAGAAGAGGTTAAACGTTTAGCCGATTATATGGTGTTTTTAGAACAAGGGCGGGTAAGTCAGCAAGCTTACTTAAGCAATTTAAACCTAGAACCGCAAGCGCGAACTCAGCAACATTACTTAAAGGCTGTATGAAAAATAAAAGAGTAGAGACGATTAAGAGTTGGTATTCGCGAGTGGATTTGAACCACCGACCCCTACCATGTCAAGGTAGTGCTCTAACCAACTGAGCTACGCGAATATCGTTTTAGATTTTGGTACAACCGAGTGGATTCGAACCACCGACCCCCACCATGTCAAGGTGGTGCTCTAACCAACTGAGCTACGGTTGTATTGTGAGGTTTTAGCCTACGGCGAGAAAGGTACTGTAACTGCAGGCATGCGTCAACTGCTGATAATGATTATGAGAACTGAATGTTCAATGATTAAACAGTGCTTCTGTAATTAGCATAAACAAATTCAAAAGCATGAAAAGATGTTGCTTTAAACTCACGTACAGCTATCGAGTATTTGCTTCCATTGTTTTACGTGTTTGCGGTTAGCTTGTTTAAATTCTATATGTATAGCGCTTGCGCGTGCTAACAGTTCGGCGTGTGACTGCTGCATTAGTGGAATCAAAGAATTTATAACAGCATTGGCACTTTGATCGAGCTCGGCAAGATAGTCTTGCACCTTTACCGCATAAACTTTAGTTAGAATATTACGTAAGATATCGTAATCAGCTTTGCTTTCTTGGCAGGAAAATTGACGAGCATTTAGTGCCATGGTGACCTTGTTAAGCCAAGCACTAGTTGCATTAAGCTCTTGAAGGAGAGCCAAAATAGTTACTCCTTTTTGCAGCTTTTCACTTAACCGAAGAAGTTGTTTCTTGTTTATGCTGTGGCTGGTGACTAGCTCACCATGTATGTGGCTCAACTCTGTTAAGTTTGTAGCAAGCGCGCGGTAGGAAGGAAGCGGATTTTTGCCAATAGCTTGTTGGCTAGACCACAAATGCCTAATGCTTAGCTCGTTAACCAAAAAGTTGTGCCAGTAAACATTAATTGCTGCACGCTTTGTATCGAGTATGTGCTGTAGCGAGGCTTTTAGCTGAGCATCTAGGTGGTTGTTGGCTAAGCAAGTTTGTAGCCCGGTTATCAAATCAATATGCCAAACCAGCGTGTAGTCGGCACTAGCATGTTTACCTAAGCTCGAATTTCTCTCGAAAACCAGTTGGTCTAATCCGCAGTGTTTAAGGGTAATGCTATCTAGCAGTGATAGTGATAACTCTGGCTCTTTTTTTAAGTAGTCCCGCCAATAAATTTGCGGAAGTGAAGGGGTTTGTTTCGGAGCCTTTATTGAAATGGAAAGCACTCTGTTTAACCTAGAGCTATAGTCTTGAAAAAGCCGCTCACTAAGCGGCTTTTGCCAATAAATTAGCCCATAAGAAAATGCACCTATACCAAGTGCTAATAATGAGTAAACAACAAGCTGTTTTTTGCTCATGCTTCCTTGTTTATTAAGTGAAGTTTGTCTGGGTTATTGCTCGCCCAAATTAGTCGCCAGCACAAACCAATAGCGCAGGCGGTTAGTGCTAGTACTATGGCTATCCAAAAACCGATCACTCCCATTGGCTCTTCGGTTAAATAATCGGTAAATGTAAGTATAGATCCAACACCTAAACCAATTGGCCAAAAACTAATTAGGGTAACGATTAAAATGAAACGAGTATCTTGGTACCCCCTAAGCGCACCGGCACAACATACCTGCATTGAATCTGATAGCTGATAGGTGGCCGCTAACAAGAACAGTGGGGCTGCAATGGCAGCTACGGTGGTGTTTTCTGTGTACCAAGCGATAATGTCGTGACGAAATACGATAGTTGCGGTAGCTATAAACAAGGTAATAATAATTGAAAGTATAATTCCGCTATAGGCGCATACTTGAGCTTTATCTAGCGACTTTTCACCCATAAAATTGCCAACACGAATAGTAAGCGCGATGCCAATGCTTAATGGCAACATAAATACCATTGAGGTGAAGTTAAGCGCTATCTGGTGAGCTGCCACAATGTCTGCGCCAAGTGGCGATAACAGCAAAGCAATCATAGAGAACAGCGTTACTTCAAAGAATATGGCGCCGCCAATTGGCAAACCTAATTTGAATATTCGCGATACGATTGGCCAATCAATCCCTTGATATCGTTCAAACAAGTTAAGCGGTAATAAGGTTTTACTTCTGGTGGCGTAAATCAGCATGGCTACAGCCATAAACCAATTAACCATTGCCGTGGCAACACCACAGCCAGCGCCACCGAGTTTTGGCATGCCAAACAAACCATTAATAAAGATGTAGTTAATTGGGATGTTTATTAGCAAGCCCATTATGCCAATGATCATAATGGCTTTTATGTTCGAACAGGCCTCGTTAACCCCTCGCAATACCTGGTATAAAGCAAAAGCAGGTAATCCAAAACTAACAAAATACAAGTATTGCTTTGTTAGACCAACTAACTGTTCTTCGACATCCATAATGTTAAATACATTAGGTGCAAACCATAAAATGGCCCAAGCAGCAGCGGCAAGAAACATCGAAATCACCAATGCTTGGCGAAATATGTTGCCGCCCTTATGAGCTTGTTTTGCACCAATTTGATAGGCAACTAGAGGCGTAACAGCCATTAATATGCCTTGTAGTAACAAAATAATTGGGTTAAAAAAGCTAGCGGCAACAGCCACAGCGGCTAAATCGGTAGGGCTTACCGAGCCTGCCATAATCGTATCAACAAAACTCATACCGGTTATGGTAAGTTGAGCAACTACAATTGGCCCTGCTAGCCGCAGTATGGCAAAACACTCTTTGGAAAATCGTTGTTTAAAACCCAGGAAAAAATGCTTCATGTTCACCGGAATTGTTCAGAATAAAAGAAAAGTAGTCAAAGTCGAGTTATCACCAGGATTCATGCAGCTCTGGGTTGATTTAGCGGATACCGAAGGCTTGAAAATAGGCGCTAGTGTGGCCGTAAACGGAACCTGTTTAACGGTGGTAAACATTAGCGAGCAAGGTGTTCAATTCGACTTGATTCAAGAAACGCTAAGTCTAACAAACTTAGGCACAATAAAAGAAGGGGATTTAGTAAATATTGAACGCGCAGCGAAGGTAGGGGACGAAATTGGTGGTCACCTTGTCTCTGGCCATATTCATAGTACTGCTAAAATAATTGAGTTGTTACCAACAGTGAACAACTTAGCTATTCATCTAGCCTTAGATAAGGCGTGGCGCGATTATGTTATCTATAAGGGCTTTGTGTGTGTTGATGGCGCTAGCTTAACGGTTGGAAAACTGAGTGAGCAGGGGTTCTGGCTGCACATTATTCCCGAAACCCTGCGGGTTACTACCCTAGGTGACAAGCAACTAGGTGATTTAGTGAATATTGAAATAGACAGCGCGACTCAGACAGCGATTGATACCATCAAAAACTTAGCAGTAAGCGGTGACTTAAAACGTTGGTTAAGTTAAAAGTACTGTTCGTCGTCGGCGTCTACAAAGGCCAATAATTTATCGTTGCTTTCATCAACCTGTAAACGACAATGTATTGGGTTACAACATACTCGACAGTCTTCATAAAAGTCTTGGTCACCGTTACTCGCATCCATAATAAGGGGAGTATGGTGACCGCAGGTTGGGCAAGAAATCATTTTTTCGACATAGTTTTTCATAACAACTACTCCAATATGTCCACTGTCTAATTATGGTTCAAATTGGTGAGAACAACGAGTATCAAGATCAATAAACCATAAGCTATTGAAGTTATCTGCTCAGACCTTTAATATTGCCCATCTTTTAAGTGCATTTAGTACTCAATTTTATCGACTAAATCATGTGATGTTTGGTAGGCATCACCACTGTATGAGCAAGGATAAATATGCCAGTTATTACTCTTCCTGACGGTAGTCAACGTCAATTCGAAAACCCAGTTTCAACTATGGATATCGCAGCCGATATCGGCCCAGGCTTAGCTAAAGCGTGTATTGCTGGCCGTGTAAACGGCGAACGTGTAGATGCCTGTGAACTTATATCTGAAGATGCTCAAGTAGCGATTATCACCGCTAAAGACGAAGATGGTTTAGAAATCATTCGTCACTCTTGTGCTCACTTATTGGGTCATGCCATTAAACAAATGTGGCCAGAAACTAAAATGGCTATTGGTCCTACTATTGATAATGGCTTTTACTACGATATCGATTTAGAGCATTCGCTTACTCAAGAAGATATTGAAAACCTCGAAAAACGTATGAAAGCACTGGCTAAAACTAACTACGATGTAGTTAAAAAGACAGTGCCTCTAGCGGAAGCAAAAGCGGTATTCGAACAACGCGAAGAACCATACAAGCTCGAGATTATCGAAGGTATTGAGGCAAGTGCCACTCCTGGGCTTTACCATCACGAAGAATACGTAGATATGTGTCGCGGTCCACACGTACCTAACATGAAGTTCTGTCATCATTTTAAATTGATGAAAGTAGCTGGGGCATATTGGCGTGGCGATAGCAAAAATAAAATGTTGCAACGTGTATATGGCACCGCATGGGCAGATAAAAAACAACTAGCTGCATACTTAAAACGTCTTGAAGAAGCCGCTAAGCGCGACCACCGTAAAATTGGTAAGCAGCTAGACCTTTACCACATGCAAGAAGAAGCACCAGGTATGGTGTTCTGGCATGACTCTGGTTGGACGATTTTCCGTCAGTTAGAAACGTATGTACGTGAGCAGTTAACTAAGTACGATTATCAAGAAGTAAAAGCACCGCAAATTATGGATCGTAGTTTGTGGGAGCAGTCTGGGCACTGGGATAAGTATTCAGACGCAATGTTTACTACGCAGTCAGAAAGCCGTGAATACGCTGTTAAGCCGATGAACTGTCCGGGTCATATTCAAATCTTTAACCAAGGTTTGAAGTCTTACCGTGATCTTCCATTGCGCATGGCTGAGTTTGGTTCTTGTCACCGTAACGAGCCATCTGGTTCATTACATGGTTTGATGCGTGTGCGTGGCTTTACCCAAGATGATGCGCACATCTTCTGTACTGAAGACCAAATTCAAGATGAAGTTGCTTCGTGTATCGACATGGTTTACGAAACATACAAAACCTTCGGCTTTGAAGAAATTGAAGTAAAACTCTCTACTCGCCCAGAGCAGCGAGTAGGTGACGACGAAACTTGGGATAAATCTGAAAAAGCCTTGGCTGATGCATTAACATCAAAAGGGATCGAATTTTCTTATTTGCCGGGAGAAGGTGCGTTTTACGGCCCTAAAATTGAGTTCACTCTTCACGACTGCCTAGATAGAGCATGGCAATGTGGTACTGTTCAGTTAGATTTCTCAATGCCAGGCCGTTTGTCTGCCTCATTTGTTGGAGAAGACAATGAGCGCCATGTACCGGTAATGATTCACCGCGCCATTTTAGGTTCACTTGAACGCTTTATTGGTATTTTGACAGAGGAATATTCTGGTTTCTTCCCAACTTGGTTAGCTCCTCGACAGGTTGTTGTCATGAATATTACTGATAAACAGGCTGATTTTGTCCATCAAGTAGTAAAAAAATTAAATAAACAGGGCATTAGAGCCATTGCGGACTTGAGAAATGAGAAGATAGGCTTTAAAATCCGTGAACATACTCTAAAGCGTATTCCTTATTTGTTAGTTGTCGGCGATAAAGAAGTCGAAAGTAATGAGGTTGCGGTTAGAACTCGTAAGGGTGATGACTTAGGCAAATTTGCAGTAGACAAGTTTGTTGAGCAAGTTAAGCAAGAAATCACCAATCGTGACAATAATTGTATTGAGGTATAAATTATAAAAACCGGAAGACGTGGTCAGCAACAAGCTGCAAGAGCACATAAGATAAATGAAGAAATTCAAGCTCAAGAAGTACGCCTTAATGGCTTAGATGGCGAGTCCATCGGCATTGTAAGTTTGAATGAAGCGCTAAACATTGCCGAAGAATCTGGCGTTGATTTAGTTGAAATTAGTCCGAATGCTGAACCACCTGTTTGTCGGGTCATGGATTACGGTAAGTTCATTTACGAAAAGAGTAAATCTGTAAAAGAACAGAAGAAGAAGCAAAAACAGATTCAGGTTAAGGAAATTAAATTCCGACCTGGAACTGACGAAGGCGACTATCAGGTAAAACTACGCAACCTGGTTCGCTTTCTAGAAGAGGGTAATAAAGCTAAAGTAACGCTACGTTTCCGTGGTCGTGAAATGGCACACCAAAGCTTAGGCTTTGATCTTTTAAATCGCATTAAAGGTGATTTAGAAGAGCTAGCAGTTGTGGAAGCTTTTCCAAAAATGGAAGGTCGCCAAGCTGTTATGGTGTTAGGCCCTAAAAAGAAGTAACTAAGGCATCCAAGTAACAAGCAGCTTACTTTAACGAGTAAGCTGTTTTTGTTCGCCTTTAGTTATATGTTGTTAAACTCGCAATGCGGAGTGCATGTAAATGCCAAAAATGAAATCGAACAAAGGCGCAGCTAAGCGCTTTAAGAAAACTGCTTCTGGTGGTTTTAAATACAAACAAGCTGGTCTTCGTCACATCCTGACTAAGCGCCGTACTAAGGTAAAACGTCACCTTCGTCCGAAGGGTATGATTGCTGCATCTGATGTTGCATCAATTGTTCGCATGTTGCCGTACGCATAAGTTTAGAGGAAATTAAGAATGGCCAGAGTTAAACGCGGTGTACAAGCTCGTGCACGTCATAAGAAAGTCTTAAAACAAGCCAAAGGTTACTACGGAGCACGTTCACGTGTTTATCGCGTAGCCTTCCAAGCGGTAATTAAAGCGGGTCAATACGCTTACCGTGACCGTCGTCAGCGTAAACGTCAATTCCGTCAATTATGGATTGCACGTATCAATGCTGCTTCTCGTCAAAATGGTTTGTCTTACAGCCGTTTCATTGACGGACTTAAAAAAGCATCTATCGAAATCGATCGTAAGATCCTAGCTGATATTGCTGTTTTTGATAAAGCAGCATTCACAGTATTGGTAGAAAAAGCAAAAGCTGCTTTATAAGTTTTATCAAGTTTGTGAAAAGGGAGCTTAGGCTCCCTTTTTTATTACTATTTTTTCAACAAATTTGGCCTTAATCCCACCAAGTTAAAGCATCAACTTCCATTACATTTTGGCGTCTGCTCAAATACCCAACAAACTCCTATAAAAATCCTTAGTAAACAAGCTTCCGCGCTAGCCATCAGCGACTCATTAAAGTACTATTTCCGGTCTTATTAAATACTAAAAATCAGCCGTTCCCTTGGTGGAATATGAGGAAATCATGCTAGATCTTGATGCGCTAATCAATCAGGCGAAGACTCACATAGAAGCAGCTTCTGCGATTAACGAACTCGATACCGTTCGCGTAGAATACCTAGGTAAAAAAGGGTTAATGACTAAACAGCTACAGGGACTTGGCAAATTATCGCCTGAAGAGCGTCCTCAAGCTGGTCAACTTATTAACCAAGCTAAACAAGCTATCCAAGAAGCATTGAATCAAAAGCGCGAATTATTGGTTCAGCAAGAATTAAACGCTAAATTGGCTGCGGAAACTGTTGATGTAACGCTACCAGGCCGTACCGATGAAATTGGTTGTCTACATCCAGTAACTCGAACAATTGAACGTATTCAAACGTTTTTTGGCGAGTTAGGGTTCCAGGTTAAGTCTGGCCCGGAGATCGAAGATGGTTTCCATAACTTTGATGCCTTAAACATTCCTGAGCACCACCCAGCGCGTGCTGACCACGATACGTTCTACTTTAATCCTAATCTGGTACTACGTACTCAGACCTCGGGTGTCCAAATCCGAACCATGGAAACGGAAAAACCACCAATTAGAATTATCTCTCCTGGACGTGTATACCGTAACGACTACGACCAAACACACACTCCTATGTTCCATCAAGTTGAAGGCTTGATGGTTGATAAAAACGTTAACTTCACCGAGTTAAAAGGTGTGTTGTACGACTTCTTGCAAAACTTCTTTGAAGAAGACATGCAAGTACGTTTTCGTCCTTCATATTTCCCGTTTACCGAAACATCAGCCGAAGTGGATGTATTAGGTAAGAATGGTTGGTTAGAAGTTTTGGGCTGCGGCATGGTGCACCCAAATGTATTACGTGCAGTAAACATTGACCCTGAAGAATATACCGGCTTTGCCTTTGGCATGGGTGTAGAGCGTTTAACCATGTTGCGCTATGGCGTTAACGATTTACGTTCATTCTTCGAAAACGATTTACGTTTCTTAAAACAATTTAATTAAGGGTTAATTGAGATGAAATTTAGTGAATCCTGGCTAAGAGAGTGGGTTAACCCTAGCAATTCTCGCGACGAGTTAGCAGAACAAATTACTATGGCCGGCCTGGAAGTTGATGGCATAGAGCCAGTAGCGGCTGATTTTAACGGTGTAGTTATTGGTGAAGTGGTTGAATGTGGCCAACATCCAGATGCAGATAAACTTCGTGTTACCAAAATCAATATTGGCGCTGAAGAGTTACTTGATATTGTATGTGGCGCTCCAAACTGCCGACAAGGTCTAAAAGTAGCCGTTGCAACTGTTGGTGCAGTGTTACCGGGCGACTTTAAAATCAAAAAAGCAAAGTTACGTGGGCAACCTTCTCATGGCATGCTTTGCGCCTACAGTGAACTGGGCATCAGTGACGAATCCGACGGTATTATGGAATTGCCGAGTGATGCTCCAATTGGTGCCGACTTACGTGACTACTTAAAGTTAGATGATGTAATCATTGAAGTAGATTTAACACCTAACCGCGCAGATTGTTTAAGCCTACGCGGTTTAGCACGAGAAGTTGGTGTACTAAATCAGTTAGACGTAGCAGAGCCACAATGGCAAAACGCTGAAGTAACAATCAACGATACGTTTACGGTAAATGTTGAAGCTATCGAACAATGCCCACGTTATTTAGGTCGCGTTATTAAAGGCGTAGACGTAAAAGCAGCAACACCGTTATGGATGCAAGAGCGCCTTCGTCGCAGTGGCATTCGCTCAATCGATCCAGTTGTAGATATCACCAATTACGTGTTAATTGAGCAAGGGCAACCTATGCATGCCTTTGATTTAGCGAAACTAACAGGCTCTATTGATGTACGTTTAGCTAACGATGGTGAAAAACTGGTTTTACTCGACGGTAATGAAGTTAAGCTTAAAGAAAACACCTTAGCTATTTGTGACCAAACTGGTCCAATTGCAATGGCGGGGATTTTTGGTGGCGAGAAAACTGGTGTAACTGAAACTAGCCAAGACATTTTCTTAGAGTGTGCTTTCTTCAGTAAATTAGCAATTACCGGTAGAGCGAGACAGTATGGTTTGCATACAGACTCATCACACCGTTATGAGCGAGGCGTAGATTACCAACTACAAAACCAAGCTATTGAGCGTGCAACTCAACTTCTTGTTGAAATTTGTGGTGGCGAAGTTGGCCCAGTAGTTGAGTCTGGCGACCAAACTAAATTACCTAAAGCGAAGACAATTACTCTACGCCACGCGCGGTTGGAAAAAGTTGTCGGTTATAGCTTTTCTAAACAGCAAGTTAGTGGAATCCTCACTCGCTTAGGTATGTCGGTAACAGAAACAGAGCAAGGTTGGGATGCGACTGCACCTAGCTATCGTTTTGATATGGACATCGAAGAAGACCTAATCGAAGAAGTTGCTCGTATTTACGGTTACAACAACATTCCAAATGTTTCCCCAGTTGCTTCATTAAAAATGAGTCAACATCAAGAGGTTGAACTGCCAGCAACTAAGTTGCGTCAGCTACTTTGTGCCCGCGGCTACCAAGAAGCAGTGACTTACAGCTTTGTTGATCCTAAACGTCAACAACTGTTGCACCCACAGCAAGAAACAATGGTATTGCCACACCCAATTTCTGTAGAAATGTCGGTAATGCGCTTAAGCTTGTTGACCGGGTTGTTAGACACGGTTTCTTACAACCAAAAGCGCCAGCAATCTCGTGTTCGAGTATTTGAGTCGGGTTTACGTTTTGTTCCAGACCAAAATGCCGAAAATGGTGTTAGCCAAACTCCAATGCTTGCAGGTGTAATTAGTGGTAATGCTAATCAAGAAGCTTGGAACACCACTGAACGAGAACTCGATTTCTTCGATATCAAAGGTGATGTAGAAGCGCTTATTCAACAAACCGTTGATGCAGGCTCTTTTAGCTTTGAAGCTACTCAAAACCCAGCTTTACATCCTGGCCAAGCTGCTAACATTTTGCGCAACGGAGAAGTGGTTGGTTACGTTGGTGCTTTGCATCCTCAGCATCTTAAAGCGTTTGGCTTGAGCGGTAAGATATTTGTATTCGAATTGGTATTAGACGCCGTTACTCAACGCAAATTGCCAGATGCCCAGCCAGTTTCTAAGTTCCCAGCAAACCGTCGCGACCTTGCTTTACTGGTATCGCAACAGGTAAAAGCTAGCGATTTATTAAATTGCATTAAGAAAGTTGGCGGAAATCAATTAGTTGGCGTAAACTTATTCGATGTATACAAAGGGAAAGGCATTGCAGACGATATGCAGAGTATTGCTATCAGTTTAACCTTGCAAGAGCAAAGCCGTACCCTTGAAGAAAAAGAGATTGCCGCTACAGTTGACACCATTGTAGAGGCGTTACGTACAGAGTTTGACGCATCCTTGAGGGACTAGTTATGGCATTAACTAAAGCTGACCTGGCAGAAAATTTATTTGAAAACTTAGGCTTTAGCAAAAGAGAGTCTAAAGAAGTAGTAGAAGCTTTTTTTGAAGAAATACGGGTGGCTTTGGAAAGTGGGGAACAAGTCAAAATTTCCGGTTTCGGTAACTTTGACCTAAGGGAGAAAAATCAACGCCCTGGTCGTAATCCGAAAACGGGTGAAGATATCCCCATCTCTGCGCGTCGAGTAGTCACCTTCCGTCCTGGGCAAAAGCTCAAGAGTAGGGTAGAGAACGCCGAACCTAAATAGAATATTTAGGACATAAAAAAGGAAGCCAGTTGGCTTCCTTTTCTTTTACTTTAATTTATAAAGTCACAGATTCTAGTGATTAAGAATCTGACTCAAGAACAGTTTCGTTCTGTCTGACTGCGGATTTTCAAAGAATTCTACCGGCTCGTTTTCTTCAATGATTTCACCTCTGTCCATGAATATCACACGATCAGCAACTTGTTTAGCAAAGCCCATTTCGTGAGTTACACAAAGCATCGTCATACCTTCGTTCGCCAGTTCAACCATTACATCTAGTACTTCACGAACCATTTCAGGATCGAGTGCCGAAGTAGGTTCATCAAACAACATAATAGATGGATTCATACATAAGCTTCGAGCGATAGCCACACGTTGCTGCTGACCACCTGAAAGCTGGCCAGGGTACTTATCAGCTTGCTCTGGGATTTTAACCCGCTCTAAGTATTTCATTGCTGTGGCTTCTGCTTCTGCCTTAGGGATCTTTTTCACCCAAATTGGCGCTAAGCAGCAGTTTTGTAAAACGGTTAGGTGAGGGAATAGATTAAAGTGTTGGAAACACATCCCCACATCACTTCTCACCGTTTCAATACTTTTTAGGTCACTCTGTAGCTCGGTGCCATTAACAATGATGTCGCCTTTTTGGTGCTCTTCTAAGCGGTTAATACAGCGAATCATGGTCGATTTGCCCGAACCGGAAGGGCCACAAATAACAATTTTTTCGCCTTTGGCTACGGTAAGATCTAAGTCTTTTAGTACGTGAAACTCACCGTACCATTTGTTCATTCCCTTGAGCTGAATAACTACTTCAGGGTTTGTTTGATTAGATGTCATGTAAAATTTCCTTATTAATGTCCTGTGTGTAGTTTCTTCTCAAGATGAATCGAATAGCGAGACATACCGAAACAGAACACCCAAAATACAAAAGCGATAAATACGTACATTTCTGTAGAGAAACCAAGCCATTCTGGATCTGCTAGTGCAGATTGACCAATAGCCAATAAATCGAATAATCCAATAACCAATACCAAACTAGTATCTTTGAAAAGCGCAATAAAGGTATTAACAATTGAAGGAATGGTAATCTTTAAAGCCTGAGGCAAGATGATTAAGCCCATAGATTGCCAATAGCTTAAATTTAATGCTTCGCCGGCTTCGTACTGACCTTTTGGTATAGCTTGTAGACCACCACGAATAACTTCGGCCATGTAGGCTGATTGGAACATGATGATACCGATCATGGCACGTAGCAACTTATTAAAGTCTACTTCAGAGCCTACAAACAGTGGCAACATTACAGAGGCCATAAACAACACGGTGATTAGAGGTACCGCACGCCAAAACTCAATATAGATGGTACAAAAGCTTCGCACTATCGGCATATGAGAACGACGGCCAAGCGCTAATAAAATACCAAATGGTAAGGCCGCTACAATGCCTACAATAGCTAATACCAAAGTAAGCATTAAACCACCCCATTGGTGGGTTTCTACTTTAGGTAAGCCGAACGAATCACCGAGTAACAAGAAAAATACAATTACTGGGTAGATAACTAAGCTAAAAATTGCGATTTTGGGTTTATGAGGTGTTTTCTCATAGACTAATGCCGCGATTAGAATCAGGAAAGTAACAAAGACAACATTTACTCTCCAGCGTTCTGCAGAAGGGTAGAAGCCATAAATTAGCTGAGAGAAACGATCTGCTACAAACACCCAACATGCGCCATCGCTGGTACAAGCCTCTCGGCTATCTCCTATCCAATCTGCTTCTAAGAACACCCATTGAATGGCGGATACCAGTGGTGGAACGATTAGATAAAGAATAAACAGAGTAAAAAAGCTGTTTATCCATGAGGAAAACAAATTTTTCTTTAGCCAACCCACAAAGCCTACGCTAAGGTTAGGTGGAGCTAAATCAGGTTTAAATTGATGCTCTGACATATTAACGCTCCACTAAAGCCATTTTCTTGTTGTAAATGTTCATCAAGATTGAAGTTGTAATACTGATAGTTAAGTAAACTGCCATGGTTAAGGCGATAACTTCAATAGCTTGTCCAGTTTGGTTAAGAGTTGTGCCCATGAACACTGAGACCAAATCAGGGTAACCAATAGCTGTAGCTAATGATGAGTTCTTAGTAAGGTTTAAATACTGGCTGGTGAGTGGCGGAATAATGACTCGCATAGCCTGCGGAATAATCACCAATTTTAAGGCTTGCGTTCGAGTTAAACCGAGTGATTCAGCTGCTTCACTTTGACCTTTGCTAACCGCCAAAATGCCTGAGCGAACAATCTCAGCAATAAACGCAGCTGTATAGGTTGTTAAAGCAACTAACAACGCTGCAAGTTCTGGGATAACAACCATACCACCTTGGAAGTTAAAACCTTTTAAAGCTGGGTAATCTAGTGAAATAGGCATACCCATTACAAAAAATGCAAGTAGTGGTAGTAGTACAATTAGACCTGCTGATACCGAAAAAACCGGAAAAGGTTGACCGGTAGCCATTTGGCGCTTTTTAGCCCACTTAGCGATAATGAACGAACCGATAATGGCAGCGATAAAAGCAAATACTACTATGTTAGACCCAGCTTCCATCACCGGACTTGGCATATATAAACCACGTACGTTGAGGAAAACCGCTTCGCCTATATGCGCACTTTGTCGAGGGCTTGGCAAAGCCCTAAGCACCGCAAAGTACCAGAAAAATATTTGAAGTAGCAAAGGAATGTTGCGCATGGTTTCAATGTAAACCGTAGCAACTTTAGAAATTAACCAGTTATTAGATAAACGAGCCACACCCATAATAAATCCGAGGATGGTGGCGAAAATGATACCTAATATCGATATTAAAATTGTATTTAGTAGTCCAACAACGAAAGTTCGACCAAAAGTGTGGCTTTCATCGTATTCGACTAAAGATTGAATAATGCCGAACCCTGCAGTTTGGTTCATGAAACCAAAACCAGTGGTAATGCCACGTTGTTCTAAGTTGAAAAGCGCGTTACTGATGATGTAATAGAAGAAGCCAATAACACCGATAACGACAATAATTTGGAAAACTAGCGCTCTTACGTTGGGATCAAACCAGATCTTACGAAGACTATTTGCTGAGTTATCCTTTGAAGAAGGATGAGCAGCCATATAATGTAACCTAGTAATGTAGGATTAAAACGAAGAGAGCAGGGCAAGCCCTGCTCTAATAAGGTAGAAATTAACGAATTGGTGGAGCGTATTGGAAGCCGCCGTCGTTCCAAAGGGCATTAACACCACGTGCAATACCTAGAGGAGAACCTGCACCAACATTTTTCTCAAAAGACTCGCCGTAGCTACCTACTTGCTTAACAATGTTGTAGCCCCATTTGTCATCTAGACCTAAACCTTTACCCTTAGGACCTTCTAAACCTAAGATACGACGAACGTTAGGGTTAGTAGATTTAAGCATGTCGTCTGCGTTAGCCGAAGTTAAGCCATACTCTTCAGCATTGATCATCGCAAATAGAGACCACTTAACAATGTTTAGCCACTGGTCGTCACCTTGACGAACAACTGGGCCAAGAGGCTCTTTAGAAATGATTTCTGGCAATACCATCGCGCTATCTGGCTTAGCTAGTTTAATGCGCAGTGCATAAAGTTGAGATTGGTCTGAAGTAAGAACGTCACAACGGCCAGCTTCAAAACCTTTAACTGTTTGGTCTGAAGTATCAAATACAACAGGAGTGTATTTCATGCCGTGCTCACGGAAGTAATCCGCTAGGTTAAGTTCAGTAGTAGTACCTGATTGAATACAAACAGCAGCGCCGTCTAATTCTTTAGCTGAAGAAACACCCAGCTCTTTACTTACCATAAAGCCTTGGCCGTCATAATAGTTCACACCAGCAAAGTTCAAACCTAATGAACTATCGCGTGTTAGCGTCCAAGTAGTGTTACGAGAAAGAATATCAATTTCGCCTGATTGAAGTGCAGTAAAGCGCTCTTTCGCAGTAAGGGGAGTGTATTTAACTTTAGATGCATCACCTAAAACGGCTGCAGCTACTGCGCGACATACGTCAACATCAAGGCCTTGCCAGTTGCCGTCGGCATCTGGGTTTGAGAAACCTGGTAAGCCAGTACTAACGCCACATTGTAAGAAACCTTTACTTTTCACATTGTCTAACGTTCCTTCAGCAGCGCTTGCGTTAGCAGCAAATGCTAGAGCAACAGCAGCAACTGCGGCTTTAATATGCGTGTTTTTTAACATGTTTTCTTCCCTGTACAGTTTGTCTTCTATTGTGGGGTATATCACTCGAAAAATTTGCTTGAGTGCTAATTTGAGCCAATAACAACATAAACATTCAAATATTGGGTGTCAACATTATTGTAACACCGCAATCGCGGTAGAATGCCGAATAACTGACCGCTAGCGCAAATCTATTCAATATAAATGAATATAGTATCAAGCCGCTTAAGTTTTTGGCTTATCAAGTTTTTGTTGCGCTAGATCAAGATTAGCACAGCTAGCGATAATTCCCTGATTTAGTTACCTTAAAAGTGCTAAAAGCGAGATATGTCGCAAAAGTTAGATTTTGAAACGTAGTATGGAAGGAGAAACTAGATATTCTACTTTATGTCGAAATTCCTACTGGCTAGTATGTTAACACTTAGTTACAAGCAGGCGTAAAATACTGTGTTACAACTTAAGTAGGATGGGGTCTTATGCTGACTTATTATATATTTATAGTAGCTTCTACCTGAAATTGAAGAAAAGAAGATGAATATGAAAAAAAATGTCATTGTTTTAACCGGCGCCGGTGTTTCTGCTGAGTCAGGCATCCAAACATTTCGAGATTCTGACGGCCTATGGGAAAAGCATCGAGTAGAAGACGTAGCAACACCAGAAGCCTATCAACGCTCTCCTGATTTTGTTGACCAGTTTTATAATCTACGTCGTAAACAGCTACAAGAAGGGAATGTTCATCCAAATCCTGCCCACTTTGCTTTAGCTGAACTTGAAAAACATCAAGACATCGAATTGTTAGTTATCACCCAAAATATCGATGACTTACACGAACGTGCAGGTAGTAAGAATGTGTTACATATGCACGGAGAGCTACTAAAAGCACGTTGCCCAGTCAGTAACCAGACAACAGTGTGGAAGGAAGACTTAGGTAGCGACGTGTTGTGCACTTGCTGTCAGTTTCCGACGCGACTTAGACCTCATGTAGTTTGGTTTGGTGAAATGCCAATTGGTTTAGATAGAATTTATCACCAGTTGAACCACTGTGATATATTTATGGCGATCGGAACATCTGGTCATGTATTTCCTGCAGGAGGTTTTGTTCACGAAGCGGCAAGTCACGATGCGCGCACTATAGAATTAAACCTTGAGCCCTCGGAAATGCAAAGCGAATTTGGCGAACGCTATTACGGCCCAGCCAGCGAATTAGTACCCGAGTTTCTTAGTGAACTCACTTCAGAACTAAGAGTTAATAATTGAAAAGAATAATTTTACCGGGATTGGTAGCAGTTTTTTTAGTTGCTTGTGAACAATCCCCAGAGCAGCAAGCACAGTCACAAAGCTTACCTCCGCTGCACGAAATTGAAAATGTTCAACAGAAAAAGCAAAGCTTTACTGACTTCATCACTCCACTAATTGAAGCAAGCAATAATAAGATATTACAGCAACGCTCTGAGGTGGAAGCTATAGCTGCAACGTTAGCTAAGGGCTCAAGCCTTTCTAAGAAACAAAAACAGACACTAACTCTGCTTACAGAACTCTATCGAGTGGACCCATCGCTGGATGAACAATCCCAAATTCAACACTTATTAGTTAAAGTAGATCTTATTCCACCAGCTTTGGTGCTTGCACAGGCAGCAAATGAATCAGCTTGGGGAACGTCGCGATTTGCCCGTGAAGGAAATAACTTATTTGGGCAATGGTGTTATAAGAAGGGCTGCGGATTAGTTCCTTTAAATCGAAACGATGGGGCTAACCACGAAGTAAGAAAGTTCGATAGTGTGTATGAGTCGGTGAGTGTTTATATGAATAACTTAAATAGCCACCCAGCTTACAAAGGTTTCCAGCAACAACGAAATCTGGCACGCTCTAGCGGAGAACTAAACGCAATGGAACTAGCTACTCAACTGAGCAGTTACTCTGAAAGAGGCGAAGCTTACGTAGAAGAGTTACAGCAAATGATGAGGGTTAACCAAAACATTTGGCCAACCCGAACACCGATTATCGCAGGTTAAAGCTCAACAACTTGCACAATACCAGCTTGGCTTTGTTGGCTTGGCTGGTCTTCTAACTCTGGCGCATCAAAGCCAATATCACCACCATCAATGATTCCACTATCTCGATTTATCGATTTAAAGTCGAATTGTTGATGGTCGAGTAGGTGTGAGGGAACTACATTTTGTACCGATCTAAACATCGATTCGATTCGGCCGGGAAAACGCCTTTCCCAATCGTTAAGCATTTGCTTAATCGCTTGGCGTTGTAGGTTTTCTTGGGAACCACAAAGGTTACAAGGAATGATTGGAAAGGATTTCAGCTCTGCATATTTTTCCATATCGCTTTCTTTACAATAAGCCATAGGGCGAATAACTACATGTTTGCCATCATCGCTAACCAACTTCGGTGGCATGGTTTTAAGTTTGCCTCCATGGAACATATTCAAAAATAAAGTTTCTAATATGTCGTCTCGGTGATGGCCTAAGGCGATTTTGGTCGCTCCTAGTTCAGTGGCTGTTCTATACAAAATGCCCCTACGCAAACGCGAACACAGTGAACAAGTTGTTTTGCCTTCTGGTATTTTGTCTTTAACTATCGAATAAGTGTCTTCTTCTACGATTTTGTATTCAATATCTAAGCCTTTTAGATATTCAGGCAAAATGTGCTCTGGGAAACCCGGTTGTTTTTGATCTAAATTGACAGCAACTACATCAAAGTTTATCGGAGCATGGGCGCGTAGGTTTAATAGTATGTCTAGCATTGCATAACTGTCTTTACCACCGGATAAACAAACCATTATTTTGTCGCCATCTTCAATCATGTTGTAGTCGGCAATAGCTTGTCCAACATGACGTCGAATTCGCTTTTGTAGCTTGTTGTGGTTGTATTGTTGTTTTGCTGTAACTGACATAGTGTGTTCCCAATAAAAAAGCGGGGCTATTATATAACCCCGCTTTGCTTAAGCAATGTTTAACGTCAGTTTAGCTTTATCTATTTTTGAAAAGGACTGACAAAATTTTGCGGTTTAAGCGCCAATAAATCGCAGTCTAATTGGTCAATAACGTGTTCAGCGGTATTGCCAATAAGTGCAGCACTAAACCCGCTTCTACCTGAGGTACCCAAAATAACAATTTCTGCATCTATCTCGTTTGCTACTTCAGGGATTACATCGTCAGGTAAACCTTCCTCAAGGTGTGTGGTGACCACTTGCTCAAATTGTTCTTCAACAAATTTGTTAAGCGCGGTTTTATGAAACTCCATGACGTTCTTATTGTACTTAAGCGGATCAAAGTCTGGCAGCTCTATCGCAATATTTACCGGTGCTGCAGGATAGGCTGTTACCACATGTAAATTTGCGTCTAGCAACTTACTTAGGTCTTTTGCTTCGTTAGCGATTCGCTGGTTTAATTTGTGGTGCTCTTCATCTTCTGCTCCTGCGTGGATCGCAGCAACAATTTTGCCTTCGGTTGGCCAATCATGTTCTTTTACCATTAACACTGGAGTGGGGCATTTACGCAAAATATGCCAATCGTTTGGGGTAAAAATAATCGACTGTAAAGTAGGGTGTGGGTGTGTCGCTTTAACAACAAGGTCGTGGCCAAAGTCGAGAACTTCTTCAATGACACTTTCGTATAAGCGATTGTTCCAAACTACTTTGGTTTCTATTTCTATCCCAGCAGTGTTTGTTGCAGCAATTACTTCATTTAGCCAAACATTACGTTCTTCTATCACTCCTGAACGCATTGCTTCGCGCTCTTCTCCAGATAACATAGATGTCATCTCGTAAGAAAAGTCGTAAATAGTAAGTAGAGCTTTGATTTTTGCTTTGTCTTCTTTCTGCGCAAGAAAAACAGCACGAGACAAGGCCGCCTGGGTGTCGTGAAGAGGGTCGATGACCACTAAAATATTACGATACTTAATCATAAAGCAGCTCCTAGAATCTTCTGGAATAGCTACTTAACTTTAGCTTAATTTGGTAGGAATAAATTAGATATAGTTAACACTGACCTAGTTTTCTTTCGATAGATTGATGTAAATCAGGTCAGTGTTATTAGGTACTTAGCTTTGTTTAGTACCAGCTAGTTGGCGTAGTGCATCACGATCAGTGATTGAAATGTATTTACCTTTTACTGCAATCATATCTGCTTTTTGGAAACGACCAAGTAAACGGGAAATGGTTTCTACGGTTAGCCCTAAATAATTACCGATATCACCACGAGTCATAGTCAGACGAAATTCTCTTGGAGAAAAACCTCGTTCCGAAAAGCGTTGTGATAAACCGTAAATAAAGGCAGCTAAACGTTCTTCTGCATTCTTTTTGCTTAGTAGCAAAATCATTTCTTGGTCTGCAACAATCTCATTACTCATTAAGCGCATCATTTGACGGCGTAACTTAGGCATTGTGGCAGACAATTCGTCCATGGTGTCGAAAGGAATTTCACATACCATCGAAGTTTCAAGTGCCTGGGCAAAACTAGGGTGCTCTTGGCTGTTAATGGCATCAAAGCCAACTAAGTCGCCAGCTAAATGAAAACCGGTAATTTGTTCATCACCTTGTTCGGTAATGGTGTAGGACTTAATTGTACCTGAGCGGATGGCATATAAGCTTTTTAGCTTATCGCCTGCAGCAAATATTTCTTCGCCTTTCTGAATAGGCTTTTTACGCTCGATAATGCTATCTAAGCGATCTAGCTCTGTCTCATTAAGAGAGAAAGGGATACATAACTGGGAGATACTGCAATCTTGGCAGTGAATTTCACAACCACCAGTTTGGATTCTTTGACTAGCTTTTGGGTTAATGCTCATACTCAAACTATGCTATAGGAGTTCGAGGCAATTCTACTCTTTATGTAATAAATTTTCTAGATCTATTGCTACAACAATGTAACAACTTGGTAGATCCCTAAACTCAAAACACTCAGTCCTGAACAAACCTGTAATACGCGATTTGTCATTAGTTTAGTTAGTTGCTGGCCCAGTAATACAGCTAACAGCATTACACTAAACGTACCTAAACCAAAACTAAACATCACACCCGCTCCGTTTAGCCAATGTGCTTGGCTAGCACTTAATACCAATGTTGAATAAACCAAACCGCAAGGTAGCCAACCCCATAACATGCCTAACGGTAAACTGGCTGCTGGGTGCTGCAGTGCCAACATCTTACTTGCTTTGGGTTGTACCTTTGACCACAAGCCTTTGCCAAGTTGTTCCACTGGCGTGAGAATTGACCACCATCGAGTAAGGTGGATGCCCAGTAAAATGAGCATTACTGCTGCGAACCATTGTAAAGCTACTAGCATATAAAACGATTGATGAACTTGGCTAATTGCTTGTATGGAACCTGCAACAATAGCGCCGGCAATAGAGTAGCTTAGGATCCGACCTAGGTTAAAGCCGAAACTTACTAAAAGTTTATTGGAAGAGCTATTAGCACGAGAACCTAATATGCATGCGATGCCACCACACATTGCTATGCAGTGTGTGGCGCCTAATAAACCGGTTATAAAGGCTGCTACAAAATCAGTCTGTAGGATCATTGTCTTGTTTGGTTTTGTTCTTATCATCAAACAAAATGTTGATGCCTTGACGGTCTAAATCTTCAAATTGTTCGCTTTTAACAGCCCAAAAAAATATACCAATTCCTACACATACAAAGATCAGGGCGATGGGGATCAAGACAAATATAATACTCATTGCTTGTTTAACCTTAAGGAATTAGTAAGTACCGCTAAAGACGATAATGACATACCGATAGCAGCCATATAAGGAGTAACGATTCCAGCCACTGCTAAGGGCAATATTAAGGCATTATACCCTAAGGCCCATGCGAGGTTTTGAGCAATAATCTTTTTAGTCTTTTTGGCAAGATCCATGGCGGTGAGCAAGGTAGAAAGCTTGCTACCCAACAATACAGCGTCAGCACTAGATTTAGCGATGTCGGTGCCCAAACCCATAGCAACTGATAGCGGTGCGGCGGCCAAAACCGGACCGTCGTTTACTCCATCACCAAGCATTAATAGGTGGGGGGAGTTTTGCGTTTTAGTTTTAACTACTTCGAGTTTTTGTTGGGGTAAAGCGCCGCTTGCAATGTCAGTGATATATAACTGTTTTGCAACATATTCCACTTGTGCAGAGTCATCCCCAGTTAACATTGAAAGTGAAATATCTCGCGCCTTTAAGCCCTGTGAAAAACTAACAGCGTCTTTTTTGATGGTATCTGAAAGATAAACTCTAGCAGCCAACTTATTTTCGACCATCAACACCAATTCGAGCATTCCGGCTATTGGTTCAGCAGCTTGACCACAAAAGGAAGCTTTACCTAGTTTCAACTTTTTACCGTCTACTTCTCCACTTAAACCTAAGCCAGTATGGTGCTCAATATTAGTTGCAGCGTAGTTCTGGTATTCGCTGAAGGCATTAGCAATGGGGTGGGAGCTTTGTGCTTCTAGAGCTCCAATCAGATTAAGAGTTGTTATTTCATTAACATCGCCAAGGCAGTTCACTTGTTTAATCTGTAACTTGCCCTCGGTAAGTGTGCCTGTTTTATCAGATACAACAGACGTAACTTTGGCCAAACTTTCTAACACGTGTCCCCGTTTAACCAATAAGCCTGTTTTTGATAGTTTGTGTGTAGCTGCAGTTAGTGCTGCTGGGGTTGCTAAAGATAAGGCGCAGGGACAAGTAGCAACTAAAACCGCCAAGGTAATCCAGAACGCATCTTCAGGTGAGTGAAAATGCCAGTAGGTGTAGGTAAGTGCAGCAATCACCAACAAACCAAAAACAAAGTAGCGAGCCACGCTATCGGCTATTGTTGCTATTTTAGGTTTCTCGCTTTGAGCTTGCTCTTGCAAACGCATGATATTGGCGATAAAGGTGTTTTGAGATACTGCTTCAACCTCTAAATGAACGGTTTGTTCATGGTTGATGGTACCGGCAAAAACCGTATCACCTAGCTTCTTAGTGATAGGCAATGATTCGCCGGTAAGCGAAGACTCATCAAATTCACTTTCACCAAACACAACTTGTCCATCGGCAGGTACTACTTCGCCGGGTAAAATCACGATAATGTCTGATTGTTTAAGCTGGCTCGCCGCAACCTTTTGTTGCTGACCGGTCTCATCAATTCGCATGGCTAACTTAGGCACTAGCTTAAGCATATTTGAACTGGTTTCGCTGGCCTTGCGTCTTGCTCGCAATTCAAGAAGCCGGCCGAGCAATAATAAAAAAGTGAACATGGAAACCGATTCAAAATAAACTTCACCGGTGCCGTTTATCGTGGCATAAAGCGACGCACTATAGGCGCCTAATAATGCAATAGAAACAGGCACATCCATATTTAGCGTTTTAGCTTTAAGGCTTCGGTAAGCGCCAAAATAAAACGGCTGTGCAGAGAACAGTAATACTGGGGTTGCCATAATTAAGCTCACCCAGCGAAAGTAATCTCGATAGATAAGCTCCATGTCTTCAAATAAGTCACCATATAGGGCGATAGCAAACATCATTACTTGCATGGTGGCTAGGCCGGCTACACCTAGTTTAAGTAAATGACTGCGGTATAGCTTTCGATCTATCTCTTCTTGTTTATCTGTTTGAAAGGGATTGGCGTTATAGCCAAGCTTATGAATACTTTGTAGTAATTGACTTAACTTTACTTGCTTATCATCCCACACAAGCGTAGCTCGCTGGGTGGTCGAGTTAACATGAATTTTTTGAACACCTGGAATATGTGATAATTGTTTTTCGATTAACCAAGCACAAGCAGCGCAGGCGATCCCTTCGATAGAGAGTAAAACTTCCTTGCTGTTTTCATTTTGTGCAACAAACTCTAGCTGAACGCTTTCGTCATCATACTCTAACATTTTGACCAAGGCGTCTGGTACTAACCCTTGAGCACTTGGGGCGGCAGCTGTTCTATGTTGATAATAATCTTCTAAGCCACTTTCAATAATTGTTTGTGCAACGGCAGCACAACCTTGGCAACACATCGCTTGAGAGCTACCAAGAATTGAAACATGTAGATTTACGCCTTTGGGAATAACTTCGTTACAGTGGAAACACAGGCCTTGATTACTTGCCATCGATTTCTTCTGCGTTGTAAAGCGGTAGTTGTAGTGCTTCCTGCAGTCTCCAGGAATCATCCATAGGACTAATCCGAATAAACCAGCGGCCAGACTCATTTAAATCATCGCCAAAGCGGTAGCGACCATTTGCATCAGCAGTAACGACATAACTGCGGTCATTTTTAGCGAGGGTTTTATGTGCTAATTCAATTTTAAGTGGTTGGTTCTTTAGAGAGTCAGGCAGAACCATATCTAATACCAAACCATTGTTGGCAGGTGAAACAGCTGCTTTGATCCCCAATTGTTCAGCTTTTTCGATTAACGACAAGTCAGCGTTAATTGCTTTACCTTTTTTATAGTAAGACTCAACAACCATATCGTTGTTGGTTGTAGCAGCTATATAAAAAGTAAACAGGCTTGCAACTACCGCAGCCATCGGTAGCGCGATTAAAAACCACGGCCAAAATTGTTTATACCAAACTTGTTGCATAACAGCATACTTCCATTCACAAGGGGGGCTTAAATATAACAAAAAAAAGCGACGCATAGGCGTCGCTTTTTATAAATTTTAAGTCTATTCGCTCTTAGAAAGCTGATATACGTAGGCGGAAATAAGCTGAATCTTATCTTCTCCTAGAATATCCTTCCAAGCTGGCATTACACCATTACGACCGTAGCGAAGGGTTTCTTCAACTGCACGGCGTGAACCACCGTATAACCAAATACCATTGGTTAAGTTAGGTGCGCCAAGCGTTTGATTACCGGTACCGTCAGCGCCGTGACAAGCTACACATACTGCAAAACGATTTTTACCATTGGCGGCATCAACATCGTTAACCTTACGGCCAGATAAGCTTAGAACATAGGCGGTAACTTCTTTAATACCGTCATCACCTAATACTGCTTCCCAACCAGGCATTTGGCCTTGACGACCGTGCATAAGGCTAGCTTTAATCGCTTCGCCACTTCCACCATATAACCAATCACCATCAGTTAAGTTAGGGAAGCCTTTGCCACCTCGAGCCGAAGAACCATGACATTGCGAACAGTTTTGTAGATACAAACGTTGGCCAATTTTAACCGCCGCTGGATCTTCAGAAAGCTCCTCTACACTTCGATATTCACCAGACTCGTTGTACGCAACTTGACGGAAAACTTCGCCAAATCTAGCATCAGCTTTATCAAGTTCACCTTGGTATTGGTTGGCAACATTGCCGTCGTAAGCAGCTACGCGCTCTTGACCTTCTGCAATGCTCTTAATACCCATTTCTGAGCTCTTCCAACCAAGGAAACCTTGCCAGTTACCTAAGCCAGGGTAGGCTGCTAAATAAACCAACGAGAAAACAATGGTAATAATAAACATATAAGACCACCACTTCGGAAGAGGGTTGTTTAACTCCTCAATTCCGTCGAACTCGTGGCCCATTGATTCACCTTCTTTTACGCCGGTGTTGTTCTTATTACATGCCCTTAGCAACAAGAAACATCCTGCGATGCTGCCTAAGGTTATTACAGTAATCCACACGCTCCAAAATGTGCTCATTTTTTCTGTGCTCCTTCAAATTCCTTTGTCGGGCTAGTTTCAGGCTCGTCGGCAAAAACCAAGTTTGCAGCTTCAGCAAAATCCTTTTTGCGTTTTTTACTGTAGGCCCAGGCAAAAATACCTACAAAAATCGCCATTAAGAAAGCTGTATATAGGCCGCTAAATGTACCAAAGTCCATAACTAACTCCTTATTTTAATGCTGTACCCAACACTTGTAAGTAGGCTATTAAAGCTTCCATTTCAGTTTTGCCTTTAACGGCTTCTTCTGCACCTTCGATGTCTGCATCGGTATAAGGCACGCCAAAATGGTTTTTAAATAGCGCGAGTTTCTTACCTGTTAATGAGCTATCTACTAAGTTTTCCTCTAACCAAGGGAAACCAGGCATGTTTGACTCAGGTACTACATCGCGTGGATTAATTAGGTGCACTCGATGCCATTCATCAGAATAACGTTGACCAACACGTGCTAGATCAGGTCCGGTACGCTTAGAACCCCATAAGAACGGGTGTTCCCAAACACTTTCGCCAGCTACCGAGTAATGACCATAACGTTCAGTTTCTGCGCGGAATGGACGAATCATTTGGCTATGACAGTTGCTACAGCCTTCGCGGATGTAAATATCACGACCTTCCATTTCTAGAGCAGTGTAAGGCACTAAACCATCTACCGGCTCGGTAGTTTCAGGTTGAAAAATTAGTGGGGTGATTTGTACTAAACCACCAAAACTAATTGCGATAACAATGAATATGGCCAGTAAACCAACATTCTTTTCGATTAACTCGTGCTTCATGTTATGCCTCCTGTCCGTGTTCAATTGGTTTTAGGGAGCCTTTCTCAGCAGTAATGGTTTTGTATGCGTTGTAAGCCATAACAAACATACCAGTTAAGAAGAACACACCACCGATAAAGCGAACAAAGTAGAATGGGTAAGAAGCTTGCAGCGACTCAACAAATGAATATGTTAAGGTGCCATCTTCGTTTACCGCACGCCACATCAAACCTTGCATAACACCAGAGATCCACATCGCTACGATGTAAAGAACTACACCAATAGTCGCTAGCCAGAAATGGGTGTTAATTAATTTAGTGCTGTACATACGGCCTTGGCCAAATAGCACAGGTATTAAGTGGTAAACACTACCAATTGATACCATAGCAACCCAACCTAAAGCACCAGAGTGAACGTGACCAACAGTCCAGTCCGTGTAGTGAGATAAGGCGTTAACCGTTTTAATTGCCATCATTGGGCCTTCGAAGGTAGACATACCATAGAAGGACAGAGAAACAATTAGGAAACGTAGAATTGGGTCGTAACGAAGTTTATGCCAAGCACCAGACAAGGTCATAATACCGTTGATCATACCACCCCAAGAAGGAGCGAATAGGATAAGAGACATCACCATACCTAAAGACTGTGCCCAATCAGGCAATGCTGTGTAGTGTAAGTGGTGAGGGCCGGCCCAAATGTAAATAGATACTAGAGCCCAAAAGTGAACAATAGACAAGCGGTAACTGTATACAGGGCGACCAGCTTGTTTTGGTACGAAGTAGTACATCATACCCAAGAAGCCAGCAGTAAGCAGGAAGCCAACCGCGTTATGTCCGTACCACCACTGCACCATTGCATCTACAGCACCGGCGTAAATCGAGTACGACTTAGTCATTGTTAGCGGAATAGCCGCATTGTTAACAATGTGCAATACAGCAACGGTAATAATGAATGCACCAAAGAACCAGTTAGCAACATAGATATGCGAGGTTTTTCTTTTGACCAAGGTGCCAAAGAAGACTATTCCATAAGCCACCCATACAATCGCGATTGCAATGCCAATTGGCCATTCTAGTTCCGCATACTCTTTTGAAGTAGTGAAACCCATAGGCAGTGTTATCGCAGCCGATACGATAATCAAATTCCAACCCCAGAATACGAAGGAGGCGAGTGGACCACCAAACAATCGGGTTTGACAAGTACGCTGTACCACGTAGAAGGAACAAGCCATTAATGCACTGGTACCAAATGCAAAAATAACGGCGTTTGTGTGAAGGGGACGTAACCGGCTATAAGTTAGCCAAGGAGTATCGAAGTTAAGTGCAGGCCAAATTAATTGCGCAGCAATTAATACACCAACACCCATGCCAACTATACCCCAAACAATGGTCATTACAGTGAACTGTCGAACAACCGTGTAGTTGTAATCAGTCTCTGTGCTAGCTGCTTGGTTCATAAATACATGCTTCCGTTGCTATTTATTATTTGTTTAAGCGAGTTTGATGCAATGGCATCAACAACATGAAACGAATTGTTAAACTACTTTCACGTTTAGCACGAATAGAGCCTACAACCAGTAGCTTAACGGCGCGATCATACTTCATCGACTGATCAAATAACAGTTTGAAAAACTAGTTATTTGCATATCTTCGCTAAATATTTAACAAATCTTTTCCAATCAACAAACTGCATTGATCTAGATCAATTATGAGCCAATAATTTACATTCGCGTAACCAAAAATCTGCTTTACGTAACATTAGAATTTTGCGATGCGCTTTAGCTCAGTGTTGGCACTAATTAGACTTAAGTCTAAACATTCGTGTATATCTAATGAAACGCATGTTTTTTAAGCGTCATTGTTATTAAATTGTTGATTTTAAGCCTATAGTTACTACTAGCTATTTTTATCGATGGATTGGTAAACAAGGATATTTTATGGAAAACAGGGCCACTGTTCTCATTGTGGACGATACACCAGAGAACATCGACGTATTGGCAGGCATTCTGCGAAATGATTACAAGCTGCAAGTGGCACGCAATGGCGATATGGCATTAAAGATAGTTGCTAAAGCCAATAAACCCGATTTAATACTGCTAGATATTATGATGCCAGGCATCGACGGCTTCGAGGTTTGCCGCCGTTTAAAAGAAGATTTAAGCACTCGCCATATCCCAGTTATTTTTGTTACCGCCAAAATAAGCCCCGCTGATGAACTAAGAGGCCTAGAGCTAGGTGCTGTTGATTACATCACAAAGCCAGTAAGCCCACCGGTAGTAAAAGTAAGGGTGAAAACCCAGCTTGCTTTGTACAATCAAAATCGAGAGTTAGACCGAAAGGTAAAAGAGCAAACCGACGTTATTAATACCACCCGTTTACAAATCATTCAGCGTTTAGGTAGAGCCGCAGAGTACAAAGACAATGAAACCGGCATGCATGTTATTCGCATGAGTTACTACTCGCGTATTCTTGGTTTAGCCGCAGGAATGAGCGAAAGAGATGCAGACATACTTATGAATGCAGCGCCCATGCACGATATAGGCAAAATTGGTATTCCCGATCGTGTATTGCAAAAACCAGGAAAGTTAGACGCCGAAGAATGGGAAATTATGCAAAGCCATGCAGTAATTGGTGGTGAAATTCTCGGAGAGGGTGATAGTTCAGAATTACTGGAGCTTGCGAGAACAGTAGCATTAACCCACCACGAAAAATGGAACGGCAAAGGTTACCCCAATGGACTTGCTGGAGAAGATATTCCTATTGAAGGGCGAATTGTTGCTATTGCTGATGTATTTGACGCACTCACTTGCGAACGCCCATACAAAAAAGCCTGGCCTGTAGAAAAGGCCATCGAGCTTTTGGAAAGTGAGGCTGGAGTTCATTTCGACCCCAAGCTAGTGCCATTATTTATAGAAGCACTTCCCGAAATACTCGAAGTAAAAGAACGATTTAAAGAGTCTTTAGAAGAATAGTTAGCTGGCCGCGAAGGATACGCTTTTACATGCAACTCAACAAACTCACAGTGCTAATCGTCGACGATATGGCACCAATAAGAAAAATCACCTACGAGCAATTACGTCGCTTTGGCATCGGCCAAGTAATACAAGCAGAGAACGGCGCACAAGCGCTAAATGTATTGAAGAAACGGCATATCGACCTAATTTTGTCTGATTGGAATATGCCGGTGATGAGTGGTATCGAGTTTCTTAAGACAGTTAGGCAATCAGAAACATGGCGACACATACCGTTTATTATGATCACCGCAGAAGCTGAGCGCGATAGAGTCTCAGAAGCCATAAGCGAAGGCGTAACTGACCTTATTATTAAGCCTTTCACTACTGCATTGTTGCAGTCTAGGTTACAACAAGCAGCAAAAGGCGATGTGAGAAACCGCCAATCCTTAGCCAATAGCGAGGAGCCCGAACTCGAAGAACTACCCATACCAGAGCCTGTGGCTGCAGCGCCTTTAGCCCAATCAAAACAAAACACCGTATTAGTCGTTGACGATACGCCAGAAAATCTCACGTTATTAGGCGGTCTATTACGCGATGACTACCGCGTACTGCTGACTAAAACTGGGAAAAAGGCCTTAGAGATTTGTTGCTCTGAGACGCCACCAGATCTGATATTACTAGATGTAATGATGCCCGAAATGGATGGCTATGAAGTGCTAGAAAAGCTCCGTCAACATCCAAATTCACAACACATTCCGGTTATTTTTGTTACCGCCTTAACCGAGATAGGTGACCAAACAAAAGGACTTGAAGGTGGCGCAATAGACTATATCACAAAGCCTATTCAACCGGAGCTACTTAAACTTAGAGTACGCAATCACCTGCGTTCGGTCGATCTCCATAAACATCTACAAAGTGACTTAGATAATCTTATCGAGAAAGAGAAGCTAAAAAATAGTGTCGATCAGTTGCTAAGGCACGATCTAAAAGGGCCAATTGCGGGTATTGTTGCCTTAGCAGAGCAAATCAAAACCGATCGTCAGGCAACTGCTAGCATTAACGAAAGCTCAGTGATGATAGACGAATTGTCTATGCAGTTACTCAACATGATTAACCTATCCACTGAGTTATATAAAATTGAGCAGGGGCGTTTTGAGCTAAAAGCTAAACCGTTTTCTGTTCACTTGATGCTTAAAAAAATGTTAACCGTAGTCAGGAAAACTTTTAGTAGCAAACAACTACTTATGTACTTAGAGCCTGAAGAAGAAGATCCAGGTAACGAAGTATTAGCCTTAGGCGACGAATCCTTAAGTTACTCTCTATTCTTTAATCTGCTTAAAAATGCCTGCGAAGCAGCGCCCAGCCGAAGCAGAGTGTCTGTTTCAATAAGCGTTGTAGACAATAAGGTCGAAGTTACTACCGAGAATGTAGGAGCAGTGCCCGAGGCGATAAGAGAGAACTTTTGGGAAAAATACGTCACGTCCGGTAAAGATACTGGCACAGGCTTAGGCACTTACTCGGTTAGTTTGCTTAGCGATGCGCAAAATGGCGAAGTAAGTATGCGCACCAGCGATAAAGACAATACCACTACAATCACTGTGGCACTGCCACTTTCAAATTAGTTTTATTCTAATACGAGGAACTACGATGAAGAACCTACTCACAGCCTTAAGTGTCACCTTATTGTTTATAAGTAGTTTTAGCTTTGCCGGTGTAGAGGAAGACCGGGCTGAATACGATAAGTCGGCCAACGAGACTATCGCTAAATTTAAGGAAGAAAAGCCTGATATATCAGGAAAAATGGCTAGCGGTGTTGGCTATGCTGTATTTAGTAACGTTGGCGTTAATTTGTTTGTTATTTCAGCTGGCGGTGGAACTGGCATCGCAGTGGATAATGCGTCGGGTAAGAAAACCTATATGAAGATGGGCGAAGCTGGCGTAGGTTTTGGTTTAGGTGTAAAAGATTTTAGGGCTTTAATGATCTTCAAAACACGAGAAGCCTTCGACAAGTTTGTAGAAAGCGGATGGCTATTTGGCGCCCAAGCAGATGCGGCCGCAACGGCTGGAGATAAAGGCGGTTCAGCCGAGGTCGAAGGTGCAATTGGTGATGTAGAAATCTATCAGTTAACAGAAGCGGGTCTGTCACTTGAAGCCACTATTAAAGGCACCAAGTTTTGGCAAGACAGCGATTTAAACTAAGAAATACAGCTACACTTTAAATAGCCAGCGATAAGCTGGCTTTTTTATTAAGGGCTTAGCATGATGCAACTTGTAACACTTATCTTAGTTGTAGCTTCATTTGTAACCAGTTTGGTCGCCAGTGCCTTGGAGTTTAAAGCCGTTTCGACTAACGCTAATGCACTCATACAACAATGGCACAAACAAGAACTTAAAGCCCAAGGCGGCGAGTTTGGCTCACATGGTTGGTGGCCATGGGGAGTAGGCGGCTTTGACTACGATAACGATGGCGATGTAGATCTCTACCTCTCTCATCACGGCACTCCAGGTGGTAAGCTCTTAGTTAACCAATTAATACCGAGTGGCGTTCTCGAATTTAAAAGCCTTAGCACTAGCCAAAAGCTACCAGGAGCCGACGACAAACCATGGTTTTTTGATTTTGATGGAGACGGTTGGCTTGATATAGCCGCCTTTTCTGATGAGAAAAAGAATCCTTATGTCTTGAATAAGCAAGGTGAATTCGAAGTCGCTTCACCTAACGAAACCTTTTCTCCAGTGTCTTATCCCAAAACAGTGTTAGACATAAATAAAGATGGCTACTTAGACTTAGATGCAGGGCGCAAGGGGGCATTCTATTACCAAGCTGATCAACAAACATTTCAACGCGATAAAAACTACAGCTCTAGCGACAATCATTTATTGCCCGCTAAATATCAACAAATTGAACAAGACTTTAAGGCCAATAACAAAAAGAACCGCTTTTTCCGAGCTAACACTTACCAACACTTTATAAATCGTTCGCCAATACCAAGTCCTATGCTTACACCCATTGATCTTAATAACGATCAGCAAAGTGACATTATCGTTGCTGGTCACGGCGGCTATGGCGGTGATCACTTAGGCTGGTATTTCTTAGCCACTAAGGAAGGCTACTCATTATCAAATAAGCGTCTCAAACTGCCGGAATACGCAACGCCAATATTTGTTGGAGATTTAAACGGTGATAAGCGCCAAGACTTAATAACAACTGGAAAAGGTAAAGGCGACGTTTACCTACAAACAGACAAAGGTTTTGTTAAGCAAAACTCGTCACTAAGCAAGATGCTAAATGCTGGTGCGCCTTATCTTGTGCGTGTATTTGCAGTGGATTTTGACAACGACAGAGATTTAGATTTGCTACTTTCTAATCCTCGTAAAAAGTATGGAAAGGTGTGGGAAAATGATGGAAAAGGCAAGTTTAAACAAGTATTAAGCTTCAATGGTTGGGACTCCAACCCAGTGTTTATCACCGATTTAAACAACGATTTGCGCCAAGATATTGTGATAGGTGGGGCGAGTAACCAACAGTTGCAAGTGTTCTTAAACACTGGCCAAAATCAACAGAACAGCCTGTATATTTACCCTCGCTATAAGCAACCCAACCCCTTTGCGGTTGATGCCATAGTCAAGATATACCAAGGTGAAAAACTCATTGATCAACAAAGGGCAAGGTGGGACGGTTTGCCTTTGGTTTTTTCTTTAGGAAAGCTGAGTAAAGTAAGCGCAGAAATAACTTTTAGTGATGGAACAACAGAGCGTTATGAAGATTTGGTGGCCAATCACAACTACACGCTTATCTATAAAGGCGGTAAGTTTATAGGCCATATTCCAGCAAACTTAGTGGCTAAGTATTAGCGTTAAAAAGAGTAGGGCAAAGCAAGTACTTTGCCCAAACAATTAAAACTCTTTTGGGGCAAATCCAGTAACTTCTGTAATGCCCATTTCACGGCCTAAGGCTGTCATTGGGTGTACTACCACCAAACCTTTAACCGACTTCTTCAACTTACCCATATCTGCTTGTTCTGTTTTTGTAAGCACGCGGCTAAAGGGAAGGGACTTAACGTCGCCGCCTTGTTGACTTAATTTCTTCGTTTGCTGGGCTTTTACACTTTTAAGCTTTTTAGTTAGTGCAGTAATCGTAGTATTGAACTGATTAATCATCACAGTGTCACCACGTTCGTGGGCGGCATCTAACTTACGCTTTGCCGTGTCTAATTTGTTGTGAATTGATTGAAGTTCATTTTTTAAATTCATTGTAAATCCTAAGGCTCCCATCGAGCATTCATCGTTCAAGGCCTGTTAGCCAATCGCTTATTATAGCAGTAAGTTTGTCTTAGGTTTTACATTTGTAGAGTAAACAATTTACTGCTTTAATGCCGATAATGCTATTTATCGGCAATTGCATTTAGGGTTATAATATCATTACTATTCAGTAGCTTAACTAAGTTCATGCTAACACTTCCTCCAGCCATTCCTCTGTTCGATTCCATTCAATATCTTGAAGATGGCAATGCTATCGTTAACCAACATCTGTCAGAAGTTACCTTAAGCGCCGTTAGCGATGCCGGATTTGTTTACGAATACGCAGTAGATTGGTTGTTAGAACAGCGTCATAGTGAAAACAATTACAAAACCTACCGAAGCGAACTCACCAGTTTTTTACACTGGGCTTATACTGTTGAGCAAATCTCCTTATCAATGGTGACACGACGGGTACTTAGTAAGTATTTAGACTATTGCAGCAAGCCGCCGCTAGAGTTAATCGCTTATCGAAATGTTGCCCAGTTTGTTGTCGATAAACAGCTGAAAGAACGTGTGCCAAATCCACAATGGCGGCCGTTTTTAGGCAAGAAAATAGATGGTATTGAGCAGCCATATCAAATAAGTGATAAAGCCTTAAAAACCAAATTAGCGATTTTATCTTCGTTCTATGCCTATCTAATCAATGAAGAATATACAGAGCGTAACCCAGCCATGGCTTTAATGAAGAACGGAAGATCTAAAGCTAGCAGCCAACACATTATTAGTGGCGAAGATCTAGAAGACATTAAATCCTTTAGTGATTTACAGTGGTCTTATGTAATGAGCGCCGCTAATCAACTTGCTAAACAATCACCAGAGGATAACGAGCGTGTTTTGTTTTTGGTTAGCCTTATGTATAGCTGCTATTTACGAATATCCGAAGTAGCTGCCAGACCTGGCTTCTCGCCGATAATGGGACAGTTTAAACGAGATACTAAAACCTCTGTATGGGGCTTTTATATACCGCGTAGCAAAGGTGGGAAAAAGCGTACCGTTGCAGTGTCTAAGCAATTGTTAGATGCCTTACAACGTTATCGACGCTTTTTACAATTAACGCCGTTGCCAACACCCAATGAGAAAACGCCATTGTTTGTAAGGCACCGAGCAGCTGGCCGCGGTAGAGATAGTGGATTGCTTAATGCCAATCTTGGTATTCGCCAATTAAGAGAGCAAATCTACATACTCATTGAACAAGCAGCTAAGCTCGCCGAGGCAGACGGCTTTAAGCAAGACGCTAATGAGATACGCCAACTTACGCCACACAGCATTAGACACACCGGAATATCACACGACATAAATTTAGTGGGTCGGCCATTGTCACATGTACAAGCCGATGCTGGACACGACAGTATTGATACAACGTCTCAGTATTTGCACACATCTCGCGTAGAACGCCATCAATCTGCTGAACATAAGCCTTTGGATCACTTAAATTAATTGCTATTTCTACGCGGCATTACAGGCAAACTTCTTTGGATTGCTAAAAAACCACCCATAAGGCGCATAATATATATTATGTTAAATAAGGTGTGTGTAAAAGAACCCTTTTAGATTTGCATTGGTAAACGTCATTCAAGTTGAGATTGGCGGTTCTTGCGAGTTTTAGAGATCAATGCTTACTGTTACTTCTAGGCTTGGTTAATATGCACACCATTTATCTACCGATATAAAATATGTGGTAAAGCTTCGATCTAAAAGTTCTGTTTTCTGAACTTTAATGACCATTCTTTTTAATGCCTTATACTCAGGTCGAGTTTCTAGTAAATGAAACACGACTTCTTTATGCCCAAGCTCTTTGGCCCAACACATCATTGAATTGAATATTGATATGCCAAATCCCCAATACTCTTTAGAAATAACTATCGCTATTTCATAACCATTATCGTCTGGTTGAATCCCACACCAGCCAGCGACAACTCCATCTATATTTACAACTCGTACACGACAGCCAGCTATCGAATCTGTTTGAGCTTTACCTATCATCCATTGTTTGATGCTAACGGAATCAAAATATTCATGATCTACCAGATGTGTTCTCAACGCTGACTGATTAACTACAGGTAGAAGATCCGCTGGTTCTACCTTGTTAAAACTTACAAATTTAATTTTGGCCATTTCTATAAACTCATCTTTAACTTGTAAAACACAACCCAACGCCTCTACATTTAAATCAATCTGCTTTAACTCATCCTTAGCCTAAGTTGTGAGCACCAATGATGCGGATTAATCTCAAAAACTCTTCGTACTCTTCCTTGCTTAGGCACTCAAAAACTTCCTTCTCAATATCGGTGATTGTGGATTTCACCTTCTTAAGTTCGTCTTCACCTAGCTTAGTCAGGTTTAACATTTTTAGTTTTTTATTAGTCGCAGATTTAGACGTTGTTAAGTAGCCACGTTCTTCTAAATTGTCCACCATGCGCTTCGTTGCGCTTCTTTCATTTTGAACAATGTCTGCTAGTTGTTGCTGGCTTAAAGGCTGATTTTCTTGAACGGCCACTAAGGCTCTAGACATCTCTAGCGTCATCAGCTTTTGCTTCGACAGTAATGTTGTCGCCCGGTTTCTAAATAATCGGTGAACCGCTCCACAAATAAACATAGGTTGGTGTTCAATTTTTTCTTTAGGCAAAGTTGTCATAAGTGAGCGACTCATAATTGGTTAAAAATCAGCAGCGTATGGGCGTTTAAAAGCCAAAAAATAGCGTTAATACAGGAACAGCGCCATACCCTTCTCTTATTTATTGTTGTATCTGCAACTTATTTGATGGTAGAGTCTCGAATTATAGTTGCAGGTGCAACAATATTAATTCAGCTAAGGCTTCTTCGCAACGAAAATAACTAAACACTGTTTGCTATCCACTTACGATCAAATAATTCCAGTTAAAGGTATCAATATGCATGTCACCAATACACTAAGGCTTACCTTGTGTTTTTTACTCTCTTTCACAGTCTTGGGTTGTGGAGAAAACATTCCAAATCAAAGGCCAGAAGCTGGCCCAGCACATGTTGATGTACTCAAACTAACCCCTACTACATTACGTTTAACTACCGAACTACCCGGTCGTATTACTGCTTTTAAACAAGCCGAAGTACGGCCACAAGTAACAGGTATTCTGAAAAGCCGTTTGTATGTTGAGGGTTCACAGTAGAAACCGGTGATGTGCTTTATCAAATCGACCCAACGGTGTATCAGTCAAACGTTAACAGCGCACAAGCACAGTTAGCCAAAGCCCTAACCAGCGAAGAAACTGCTAGAAAAACAGCTATTCGCTATCAAGAATTACTAAAGAAGAAGCTTACCAGCCAACAGCTTTACGATGACGCAGATGCTGCTTATAAAGAAGCACAAGCAGAAGTCGCTATCCGACAAGCAGCGCTAGATTACGCAAATATTGAGTTGTCTTACACTCAGATTAAAGCGCCTATTTCTGGTCAAGTTGGACTCTCTCAAGTATCAGAAGGCTCCTTGTTAACCGCCGAGCAATCTTCCTACTTAACTACCGTTATTCAAACCTCAAACGTATATGTAGACATGCAGCAATCTTCATTGTCGATTCATAAACTAAAACAAGATTTCTCAGATTTTAAAGACAAACGAGAAGAGATCCCGGTTTCTATAACGCTTGAAGATGGCAGCGCTTACGAACAAATAGGACACCTAGAGTTTGCCGATACGCAAGTCTCTGGCTCAACTGGCACGGTAACTTTGCGCGCTATTATCCCAAATTCAAACAACACTTTATTGGCTGGCATGTATGTTCGTGCTCATATATCTATGCCTGAAGCGCGTGACTACTTGGTAGTGCCTCAATCAGCAGTTGTAAGAAGCCAATCAGGTGAGCCTTCGGTATTTGTGGTGGGCCAAGACAACAAAACAGTTAAGAAGTCAGTAGAACTTGGCAACGAAGTGGGTAACGGTTGGGTGGTTAAGCAAGGCTTGGCTAGTGGCGACTTAGTGGTAATAAACAACATACTTAACATGAGAAATAGCATCGATGTTGTTGTTGATAGCACTTCGCTAAGCACTCACGCAGACGTACAGGGGTAAATCATGTCTTTATCCAATTTCTTTATTAATAGGTCAATTTTTGCGTGGGTAATTGCAATCGTTACTATGTTAGCCGGGCTTGCAGCTATCTTTACCCTGCCCGTTGCTCAGTATCCAACTATTGCGCCTCCTGCAGTAACAATATCAGCGTCTTACCCAGGTGCATCAGCAAAAACAATTGAAGACAGCGTTACTCAGGTTATTGAACAAGGCATGACCGGCTTAGATAACCTACTCTACATGTCGTCTAAAAGTGATTCTTCGGGTAGCGCAAGTATTACGCTTACCTTTAGTGCCGAAACCGATCCAGATATTGCTCAAGTTCAGGTTCAAAATAGCCTGCAACAAGTGAGTAATCGCCTGCCTAGTGCAGTACAAAACCAAGGCACCTCGGTAACAAAAAGTACCTCTGGTTTTATGTCGGTCACCAACCTCTACTCACCCGACGGCAGCATGAGTGCGGGTGATATTCAAGACTATGCAAATTCCAACATTAAAGACATTGTTAGCCGAGTTAATGGGGTTGGTAGCGTAACTGTTTTTGGACCATCTTATGCGATGCGTATTTGGTTAGATCCTGCCAAACTTAATAGCTATAGCCTAACCCCAGTTGATGTATCTAATGCTGTATCCGTGCAAAACAGCCAAGTAACTGTTGGGCAACTGGGTGGCACACCAGCTCTAGACTCTCAGTTGATCAACGCCAGTATCACTGCGCAAAGCTTGCTAACTAGCGTCGACCAGTTTGAAGACATTTTGATTAAGGTTGATAGCGATGGTTCGCAGATCAAACTTAAAGACATCGCACGTGTAGAGTTAGCCAGCGAAAACTCCTCAACTATTCCTGCTTATATGGGGCAAGAGGCATCGGGCATTGCAATTACCCTAGCAACCGGGGCTAATTCGCTTGATACGCAAACCGCGGTAGACGAGAAACTTCAGCAACTTTCTAAGGGCTTTCCAGAAGGTTTAGCGCTAGTTAAATCAACAGATAACAACCTATTTATCCGTATTTCAATTAGCGAAGTAGTAAAAACACTATTCGAAGCAGTAGCCCTCGTGTTCTTTGTTATGCTGCTGTTTTTACAAAACTTTAGAGCAACCTTGATTCCTACCATTGCAGTACCCGTAGTATTGCTAGGTACATTTGCAGTGATGTCGTTATTAGGTTTCTCTATTAACACACTCACAATGTTTGGCATGGTGTTGGCAATTGGTTTGCTGGTAGATGACGCTATCGTAGTCGTAGAAAACGTAGAACGCCTAATGCACGACGAGAAGTTGTCGCCGCTAGAGGCTACCAAAAAATCGATGGGGCAAATAACCAGCGCGCTTATCGGCATTACCATGGTCTTGTCGGTGGTGTTTGTTCCAATGGCCTTTATGTCGGGCTCAACCGGAGTTATTTACCAGCAGTTCTCGTTAACCATTGTATCGGCCATGGTGTTATCGGTAATTGTAGCCTTGGTGCTTACGCCTGTGCTTTGCGCAACCTTACTTAAGCCGGTTGATAGAACCGAGAGTAATAAATTCTTTGCGTTATTTAACCAAGGCTTCAACAAAGTATCTTCGGCATACCGAGGATCGGTTAAACACACATTGCAGCGCCCTCTTCGCTTTGTATTCATTTATCTGCTGCTATTTGCTGGTACTGCGTATTTATATCACTCGCTGCCTAGCTCGTTCTTGCCGAACGAAGACCAAGGCGACTTTATGGTAATGGTAACCACGCCCACCGGAACAACCTTACAAAAAACTCAAGAAGCGATGCTGGATGTAAAAGACTATTTTGAACAAAATGAATCGGATACGGTTAATCACATATTCACAGTGTCGGGTTTCAACTTTTCAGGTTCTGGTCAAAACGCGGGTATGGCTTTTATTGGTTTGAAAGATTGGTCTGAGCGAACCGCACTCGGTACCGATGTCGATGCCATTATTGGCCGCGCAATGGGCCATTTTTCTACTTACAAAAACGCGCAAATATTTGCCTTTAGTAGCCCGCCAATTAGAGAGTTAGGCACAGCTACCGGTTTTAACTTTTACTTAGAAGACGTAGGCGCGTTAGGCCACGACAAACTAATCGAGGTGCGCAATCAATTACTAGGTGCAATTGCGCAAAGCCCTGTGCTTCAGAATACACGACCAAATGGCCTAGAAGATAACGCACAGCTGTTCCTAGACGTAGACTACGAAAAAGCCAAAGTGCTGGGCCTAGAAATTAACGATATTAACCAGTCTTTATCTATTGCTTGGGCTTCCTCTTACGTTAACGATTTTATCGACCGAGGACGCTCCAAAAAGGTATATATTCAAGCAGACGCACAATACCGTATGACACCCGAAGATCTCGATTTATGGTTTATTCGCAATAACCAAAACGAAATGGTGCCCATCTCTGCATTTAGTACATCACACTGGGGCAAAGGCTCACCGCAGCTGCAACGTTATAACGGTAATCCTGCGGTAGAAATTGTAGGCGAAGCGGCCGAAGGTTACAGCACCGGCGAAGCAATGGACGAAGTTAATCGTTTAGCAGCAGAAATATCTAACGATGTACAAGTAAGTTGGACCGGTATGTCATATCAAGAAATTGAAGCGGGTGACCAAGCCCCTATTCTGTACGCCATCTCAATTTTAATGGTATTCCTTTGTTTAGCAGCACTATACGAAAGCTGGAGCATTCCAATTGCAATTATTCTGGTTGTTCCGCTTGGCTTACTGGGGGCTTTGGCGGCTATTATGTTGCGCGGCCTAGAGAACGACGTTTACTTCCAAGTAGGCGTGTTAACCACCATTGGCCTCACCGCTAAAAATGCCATTTTAATTGTAGAGTTTGCTAAAGAGCTCTACGACAAAGGCGTGAATTTGTTAGATGCCACCGTGCAAGCCTGTGAAATGCGTTTGCGCCCTATCATTATGACCTCACTGGCATTTGGCTTAGGTGTATTGCCCTTAGTAATAAGTACTGGCGCTGGAGCAAATGCGCGTAATGCTATTGGTACTTCGGTAATGGGCGGGATAATGGCGGCAACATTGTTGGTTATCTACTTTGCGCCCTTGTTCTTTGTGCTCATTTGTAAACTGTTTAAGGCCAACAAAAAGCCAGTTGTTTTAAATACTGCAGAGAAAACGGTTTAGTCTCTAGCTAAAACACTAGCCGCTCTACATGAGCGGCTAGTTAAAACACAGTAATAATCAATTGACTAAAACTAGCTGTTAGCTAAAAGCATTAGCTTAATGACTAGCGCGTTTAAGCCAAACACCGAGTAAAACGAAAGCCAGCAATACTAAGGTTGTTGGCTCTGGTACTTGGGCTATCGCGGGTTGCCTTACCAGTAACGAACCAAGCATAGAACTGCTGTTGCTTTTAGAGCGAACCCGGTTGTTACTATTTAAGCCTGCATCTACCCCGGAGAGGTCATCAAAATAACCTAAGGGAGTCCAAGCTTGCATGTAAACGCCATATCCTGTGTGAATATTGCGGGTTACCATAGAATCATAAAATCCATCTGCAATGCCTACTTCTCCAATGCAGCTTAATCGAAGTTCATCGGAACACTCTAGATCTTCACCAAACAAAAACTGCGATACGTCATAGTTAAGCCAAACGTCGTTAGTTAATTTAAGATCTACTCGATTATGGCCAAGTGTAGTATCTATGCTTAGCCCGCCTAGTTGGTCAATAAACCAGGTTGCACCCGCAAAATTGTCGTTAGAAAAACCAAGGTAATTACCACCCCACAACGAGTTAAGTAAGGTGGCCGTTTCGGCACGAGTGGCGTAGCGCCAATCATTTTGTTGCCATTGATTGCCAAAGCGATCAATCCATCCGTCATCGGCCTCAACGTATAAACGAGAATAACTTTGCGAGTAAGTAAGCGGCATCCATTCTAGCCCTTGCAGTGCTACTTGCTTACCATTTTTCAGGGTGTAATCTCCACTAATAAAAGTGGCGTTTGCAGTAAACGAGCTTGCTATTAAAACCAATGCAGACAGCATTTTAATAGATTTCATGCGATTCCCTTTTTATGCAAAAATTGACTGGCACATGCCAGTTGACACAATTGTCAATTTGAAGCGGGATGCAATACCACGACCAATAGTTAAGGCTATGAAAACACGCCAGTTTAAAAATCGCCTTAAGCAGAGTTGTAAGGTAAGCTGACACAATACCCAAGCAAGTGCCCTTTTCTACTGAGCTGGTTGAGGAACTTTGTGGATTTCTAACAGGTCTTTTGAACTAACGGCCAACATTTGAAACTAGAGCAGCTAAAAGCAATATGCACAGCTTTTGATTTACCGCAGTATGAGTAAGCTCAGAAATAATCGTAGACCAGCAAAAGTCCCCGACTGGATTGTCGAGGAGCAATCTAATTCAAAGGTCGTTTCATTTAAGTAATGGAAGTCTACTCGTGCCGGTAAATATATTATCGGCATAAAAATGATTAAAGCTGCGTACAGAGCACTTCGTTTGTTTCTTCAAATCTATTAGTTATTAAATTGAGGTGGTACAAATCTTCTAATTCACACTCAATAAGTATGTAAAACGTAAGCGCTCTATACCTTTGGTAATCAATCTTAGCCAGTTCTCGATAATTGTTATCAATCGAAGCCCAAATATTGAAGTTTTGAAAAAATGATTCCACAAAATCCTCTAATAATTGTTTGGCTTTTTTATCCTCACCAGCTTCAAGGTGCTTTTCGTACATTAAGTTTGTAAAACGGAGGCCAGCCTTGTAGTCCATAGTCTCTAGTGATAAGGCTAATTTAGGAATCAGTGCGCTTATATCTTTTTCGTAATGAGAACTTTTTTTATCAGTAAGCTCCATTTTCCGCTGAACTAACTGAGCTTTAAGCTGTAAGCCTAAAAAGATCAATGAAAACCCCGTTATTAGAGGTCCTACAACCCCTCCAAAAAAACTTCCCATTCGAGCCCAGTCCTCATGCCTGCTCCATAAACCGATACCAAATTTATAGATGTACAGTCCAGTCGGAACAGATATTAAAACTAAGCAACAAAAAATCGCTAATAAAGTGAGTCTATTTTTCATCATTGTGTTTTTGACTTAGATTTACTTTTTTATCTACTTGTAGTTTGGCTATTGGCTTAGCGCGTCGATAAAGTGCAAGGAGCATTTTTAGTTGAACTAACTGGTCGTAGTTAGAGAGTTTATCTAAAGCTTCGGCCTGTTGACGTTTGAGATTTAGCGAACGATGAAATTCATTGACTGAAGTTTTGACGAAATCAATTTGCTCATGTTGTTGAGAGACTTCTAACTCGCTCATTTTGAGTTGAGTTAGTTGACGTTTTTGATATTGGCCGTGGATAAATCTATAGGTTGCAGCAACCGCAGTAAAAGAGCTAGCTATTGTGCCTACTAAGATAGCAATATCCTTCGCGGGCTCTACAAGTAACGATAATTCTATAAAGCCGGGAGAAGCATACTGGATTCTTTTTACGGTTGGCTTGTAATGTGGGTGAACGTACTTTCCCATTGCACCAAAGAAATTAACAACACTCGCTCCACCGAGCCAAGGCATTTTCTCAAACTCTAGCTCACTAAATGAGCCATTTTCGACTTGAATTAAAGTATGAAAGAACCCGTAAAGTTGCTGATACTCTTTGGTTAAGATTGTGAAGTCTTCTAGGTCCCACTTTTTATCTAACTCAATGACACTTGTTCCGTATTCCATCTTTAAGCTCGTTTCATTAATGACAAATCAAACGCTAACACAAATAAACCTGATATACAGTGTCTTAGATTGGTATTTACTCGCTATTGCGGGCTTTCTTATTTTAACAACTAAAACCGTTTCTTACGGCTAGTTTTCCGCTTGGTAGCACTTTTCTTTTTGGTGGTTTTGAGCTTAGCGTACGGCTTTACATAATAAAAAGCTCAAGGCTAACCTTGAGCTTTTTAGTTTCAATTAATCAAAAATTAGCTTACTAACAAACGCCCTTTAGTTTGTTGGCTTTAGCAAACACTCGCGCGCCTTTAACCCAAGTGGAGGAAATAGACAACGGTGAGCCATCTAAGTCGCTAAGCAGAATAAAGTCGGCATCGTAGCCTAGTTCTATCTTACCTTTGGTATCCCGTAGCCCTGCGGCTTTAGCTGGGTTTTCGCTGACTAACTTCCAGGCCTTGTACAGCGACAAGTTATTGGTGTCTAGTGCAGTAAAAGGTGCACTAAATAAGCTTGGATAGTGGTAGTCGCTACACAGTATGTCTACGACTCCATGCTTGATTGCTTCTTTAACACTAATCGCCCCTACGTGAGAACCGCCGCGCACTAGATTGGGAGAACCCATTAGCACCGCCGCTCCCCCTTTTTGGCATTCTCTAGCGGCCAGTTCCGACATCGGGAACTCGGCAATAGAAACGCCTAAAGAAATAGACTTGGCTACTTCTTCTAAGGTTTCGTCATCGTGGGAGGCAAGCGAAATGCCTTGCTTAGCTGCTATTTCTGCTAAGGCTTGCGTCTGTTGCTCGCCCAGTTCTCGATGTTGCTGAAGGTTTAACAAAAACTGATTAATGTCTTCTACCGACATAGACACACGCCTGCGCATACCGGCGAGGTAACGTTGAATTTTGCGCTCATTGTTTAGTGGTGGTAAGTGGTCATTTAGCGACAAAAGATGAATACGGCCACTTAAGATCCAATCAACTAATTCTTCATGCTTTTCTACGTTTACTTTCTCGTGGCGAATGTGAATGCGCGCTTGGCAGCTAAAGCGTGGCATTAAAGTCTCAAGCGTTTGCAGTAACTCGCGCACCGTATCGCGACTGCGAGGGCCCGGCTCAAAACCATCGGTAATGCTGTAATAAAAGGTGGTGATTCCACTTGCCACAAGGCTTGCATCGTTAGCGGCTAAGGCTAGCTCTAAAGGGAAATGGGTTCCTGCTCTGGGCGCTATGTGCCGTTCAAAGGCATCACCGTGTAAATCGATAATGCCGGGTAACATGTATTGGCCATGCGCATCGATATGGGGGGTGTGAGTATTTGCGGCCACTTGCCCTATTGCGCTTATCTTTCCATTTTGAATAGATACACAGGTAGGATCGCTCCAACCTTGTTCGCTTAACAACATGACGTTTTCGATAACTACGTTTTTATCATCCATTACTTTTTGCTATCTCAATTTCATTTACTTAGGGTCGCCAAGGCCTTGTTGCTTGGCGTTAGGTATTTATTTGCTTTGGCGTAATAGTCGATTGCGGGTTGAGGAGGAAAACTGCTCTACGGCAAACACCAATACAAAAATCATTAACACGATCATTGCTGCTTGGTCGTAGCGAAACATTTCCATGGAAACCGCTAACTCGGCGCCTATTCCACCTGCGCCAACTAAGCCTAAAACCACCGACGAGCGCACCGCTTTTTCCAAAGAAAACAGACTAATGTTTATAAAACTAGGCATTGCGCCCGGTATTAAAACAACGGCGATTCGGTCGATGGGATTTGCGCCAATTGACGCTAATGCTTCAGATGGACCAGGGTCTACTTCTTCCATCGACTCGGCAAAAAAGCGGGCGCAAAAACCAGTGCCCATGCTAAATCTGGAACGGTTCGAAAAAAGCTGACTACCGAGCGAGTAACATGGCGCACAATAGGATGCGGCGAAGCGTTGCGCGCTGCCAAAATAGCAACAGGAATACTAAGCGCAATACCTATTACAGTACCTACAAGAGCCATTTGAAAGGTAACTAAGATGGCATTTGCCATTGGCCAAGCGCGATCGGTGGCTGGCGGGATCATTTCACCACCAATTGTTGCCATGTTAGGTAAGCCGGATACTAACTCGCTTATCGACAAGCCGGCACTGGAGGTAGACCATAGAAAGAACAGCACAAATAAAGCAAATAACACCTGGGTTATTATGCTGGGGCGCTCAAACCGCATCGGCGTGTCTAAGGTTGTTTGGCCATTAATTGCGTTATTCATTAAGCCATTTTCTTTTTGCTTATCCATAAAAAGCTCGCAAACTTTGTAGACTTTGCGTGTGGGTTGCACTGTCTAATGACAACTTCCGCTCTTGCAAACCAAGAACTCGGTCGGCGTATTTAAGCGCGTGTTCGATGTTGTGGGAGACAAAAAACAAAGTTAGGCCTTGGTTTTTCACCAAGCCCTTAAACAACTCCATAATCTCTTGCGCCGATTGAGGATCTAAGCTGGCGGTGGGTTCGTCGGCAAACAAAATAGAGGGTTGCTGCATTAGCGCCCGTGCAACCGCTACTCGTTGAGATTGTCCGCCAGACAGTTGGTCGCAGCGTTTATTTGCAAGGTAAGCTAAACCAACTTGCTTAAGGCAATCCATTGCACGCTCTCGCGCTTCTTGTTTAGCTAGGCCTTGTAGCCAGTTTCTCGGGCCTTGGCTATAGGCTAAGTTGCCATGCAGCACATTACTTAACGCAGACAAACGAGGAACCAAGCAGTGTTTTTGGAACACAAAACCCACTTTGTTTCTGGCTTTACTTAAGTGACGACCCGATTTTTTATCTATGGTTTCGCCATCAAGAACAATTGAACCAGCATCGGGTTCGATTAATCTTAAACAACAGCGCAATAAGGTACTTTTGCCTGCCCCGTTGGAGCCGATAAGCGCAACCGACTGTGAAGCAAAAATGGAAAAGCTAACATCAGAAAAAATGGGAGTGCTGCTATTGTCAAAGCTTTTAGTCAGCCCGCTCACTTGGAGCAGGCGTGAAGTTGCCGATACACTAGCATCGGCTAGTGTAGTCGGCTCAGCGGCGTAATTGCTCATATAGACTAATCGCCAATAAAGTCTGAGTATTCTGGGTAACCCGCAGTGGCGTACATTGCTCGTACGTAGTTGTAATCACTGTCTTTAATGCCGGTTAGAAAGCGCATGCCTGCGTACTTTTGGTTGTCTTCACCGGTTAAGATTGCGGCAACCAGGTCCTCTGAATGATCAACAAAAGCCTTTTTCATGGTTTCTAACATTGTGTCGTCTACATGGCTGCCGGCCATTAATACGTCGTTTGGTAAATCTGGCCCACGTGCAACAACGCGAAACTCTCCAGGTTGTAAGCCACCTTTTTCAATCTCTTTGTTACGTAGCGAGATAAACTTTAAGTGGTTGATTCCAATTGCTGCTACGTCACCCTTCTTCAATGACTCCCACAAAACTGGAACCTTGGTATTAATTACATCAACATCGTTTGCTGGGTTTAGGCCGGCATCTGCAAGTGCTTGAATAGGACCAAGGTGTTTAGAGGTAGAACCCACCGAACCTAAACCAATTTTGGTTCCTTTTAGAGACTCTGCGTTAGTGTATGGGCTGTCGGCCATAGTAATGATTACTGCAAAGTAATCTGGGCGAGAAAAACCAGCTACAATTTTAGCCTTTGAGCGTTTCTGCATAACCACGTATTCGGCTGGGCCGGTAAGTACAAAGTCGACTTTATTGAAACGTAGCGCCTCTACAGCTGCTGTACGGTTAGTAACAGGTAAAAACTCGATGTCGTAACCTGTGGCTTTAGATAGTGTTTCTTTAAAAGCGCCAAATTCACGCTGAAGCTCTTCAAGACCTACTAAATCTGTTACTGCTAGCTTAACTGTTTCTGCATTTGCTTGTGAGGCACACGCAAGAACTAAAGCGGCTACCATGCCTATTTTCTTAATCCAATTAATCATTTTAGTTCACCAAACTTTTTGTAATTTACAGGAATGTAAATTAGATAGTTACCAACAATCATTATCCTTCAGTGATGGAAAAGTGATGGATTTATGACCAATTTATTGCATTTAGATTGCTCAATTAATGTGCAATGACTTCATAGGTAGACTACATAAGGGCTGCGTGTAGTCGCTTGTATATATTGATAAAAACCATAGTTTTATCGTTGAAAATGTCATTAGCTGTTTAATGAACTAAAATATTTTAAGGGCCTGCTTTTCTGAATGGTTTCTTCAGTAACCTTTTGCCGTATTTGTCTTTCTATACACCTAATAAGGACACTGTTATGAAAGAGCTTATCGTTTTAGCCGTACATGGAATGGGACAAAGAAAACCTAACTTTGCCGATGGCTTAGAAGAAAAACTCACTGAGTATCTTGGCAGCGATGTAATGAATAAAGTGTCGTTGCAGCGAGTAAAATATTACTCGGCATTACAAGCGCCACAAGACCAATTGATTAACGATATTTGGCAAACCTACCACAATCGATTTAGTACCTTATCAAACCTAGGTCGACGGTTTTTTATGAACTCGTTTTCAGATGCTACTAGTCTGGAAGTAGCAGGACGCAGGCAAACCGACGATTACATGGAGATTATTAAAGCCGTACAAGCTGCCTTTTTTAAGGGTATGAACGAATGTGGTTTTAACACCAATGTTCCTGTAGTGATTATTTGCCATAGCCTCGGGGCCCAAGTTATTTCTAACTACTTTTGGGATGCCCTAAATAGAAACGAGGCCAAGGTATGGGACAAAAATCACAACGACTTTTTACAAAACATCGACGACGATAAGTTAGCCTACCTAAAGGGGAATAGAGTAAAACTGCTATTCACAACAGGATGCAATATTCCCCTATTTTTAGGCGGCTTAGAAACACGCGAGTGCTTTACTAAGCCGAGCATCGAGTTTAGTTGGTTAAACTATTTTGATGGCGATGATTGGCTAGGCTGGCCGCTAAAAGAGCTTGGCCCCAGCTACCAATTTGTTATTGACCAGTGCGTGAGTGTCGGCGGCCCCATTAGCGGTAATACACCGTGGAGCCATACTTTGTATTGGACAGATAAAGACGTTTATCGCGCCTTTGGCGATCGGATTAAAGGCTTTCTTGGAGCTTGAACATAGTTTTAAGACTGCTACATTTAACTGCCGTGCACTGATTGCGTATGTGCACGGCTTAACGACTAAAGCACTTGGGTTTTGCCATTGCTATCGTAAGAAATAACTGGCGTTAATAAGGGTTCATCCCTACCTAAGTATTTCGCTAGTACAATTAACAAAATAATTGTACTTTTAGGAATTGCTTCGCTAAACAAACCGCTAAACCAACCTTGTACTTTAATGAATGACTTCATTGTAGCAACGAGCTCATCATTGGCTTGGTTAACTAGCTTTATATAGGCTTTTGTGTCGTTAGTCTGCAGGTTTTCTATTTGCTTGCTTAGCTTCCGATAGATACCAATAAATGTTGATAAACGATGTGCATTAGCCAGTATGTCTTTTACACGTTGCTGTAATTGTTTGAATGATGATTGCGCACTGCTTGGCGCAGAACTGGTTAAGCTGGCATCGAGAAAAGCGTTTAGTTGGGCTTTGCTCTGCTCTGCAATTTTACTTTCGTGGGCTATTTGCCCTCTTTCGTTAACTGACAAGGTCATATTACAAAGTAACTCGATGGCACTGGCTTCTATGTCAGTTTCATTTGCTGCTGCCAGCGCATGGATATCATTGGCATCTAAATTTAACTGGCATTCGATGATTGAACGAGACAAGCTCTGGCTTTGGTAAAGCAGATTAAATTGCTGTAAAGCTAATAAGTAACTTGTTTGGTCTATTAGTGGAAACGAAGTATTGCTTAACGGCGCTAAAAACTGTTCCATTTCTTTTGGGGTCATTACGCCTTTGTCTTCAAAGCTTAAACCAATACCGATGTTGGGGCTGGCGCCAAACTTTAAGGCTGCGAGTACATCAAATGCACTTACAAACTCAGCAGTTCTACTTTCTTTAAGCGTTTTTGATTGGTGTCTTATTACGCTTTCGCCAGTTAATTCCAGTAATTGACCGGTATGGTCTACTTTGGCCCTGGCGACTTTCTCTATAAGGCTTTGCTGAGAAAACTGGAAGTTGTCTCCTAGGTTAAGTTTAAGGCCAATTTCTTTTTTTATTTTGCTGCTGCTAACTAACCAGCCTGATAAATCACTAAGCTGGCCATCACGCTCCATTAATTGAAGTGAATCTAGATTTATAGGTTTGCCTAGAAGTAGGTCTTGATACAAATCTTGGCATTCTGTAGCGCTGGCGTCTATTAGCTTAAAACTTAACATGGCTTGTTCGCCGTTATCTTTTCTACTAGAGCCGTAAACCGATAAGCCTAATTGTAATTCACCTGCCTTTTTAATGGCTTGGCTAAAGGTGGTACGTGCTTTATTGTATTGCTCTAACCAACGAGTTACGCAGTCATTTAAAGTTGAAGCCAACTGTTGCTTGTTTAAGTGATCTTTTAACTCTGTTTTTGCCTGTTTTAGTTGTTTAAGCGGGGCTAGTAAGGGCGCGACATTACCCTGAGATTTGTCGGCTATAGCGGCTATTTCTTTTACCAACTTTTGTTTAGCTTTGATGCAGTTTTTTGTAAGTAAATCATCTAGTTTTAAGCGCTTTGATAAAGCAGGCGTTAGAAAGGTATTTTGTTGTAAGTAGTCACTAATTTTTTGAGAGGTTTCATCGGGTTTGCTCAACCACTCTAACGGTTGGGTGGTTAGGGCTAGCTCCAGCTTATCTTTTACCGTTTCTCCTAGCTGGCTTGCTAATCCCTCACTGTCACCATCGGCCAACAATAAGGCGATGTCTTTCCAATCTTCGTTGCTAATTGCTTGAGCAAAATGCTCATCAATGTTTTGTAGTAACCAGGTGCCAGGTTCTTTATAACGTTCTAACAAAGTTTGTAGCTGTGCAGCCTCGCCCTCTAGTTTCTCTAACGGCGCTGCTAAGTAGGTTTCTGCAACTTTGTCTAGGCCATGCAGTTCTATTAATGCATCTAAGCTAAGCCCAGCTTGTTTGGTGCTGTTGGTTAGTTGATAAAGCTTTATTTGAACGCCAATATCAGCCGGTTTTATTACCAGCTTAAAGTCTCCGCTAAACGCGTAACTGGCTTTGAATGAAGCACCAGCACTGGCGTTAACTTTTACATCTAGTAAATTGTTGTTACCAGATACACTCCAAATATGACCCAAAGTTGCTGTGGCGGAGGCAGATAGCGCTCTATTTTGTTGAATAACTACGCCCTGAATTGCATGGCTGGAATACTGCGCATTAATAACATTAGATAAGGACTCTAGAGAAAACAGCGGTAGCGCTTCTTTAGCTAGTTGCCCTAAAAAGCGGATTAACTTTTGATCGTGAGCAACTGCACAAACTACTTTTACCTGCCATTTAAGGTGGCCTTCTGCGTTACTAGAGATGTTAAGCAATTTAACTGGCAGATTTATGCTTACACCACTTTCTATTTGCAGCTGCTGGTCAATGGCAACCGTGGCCATATTGGCTTGCTTAAAATCGCTATATTGTTCAGCATCGCTCGGTAGCACTATGTCGATAATTAAGTGCCCCCCTACTCGGCCTTTTACGGATAGCGCAGAGCCGAGGGGGACTTGCCATTCTTCAAGGTCTAAGGTTAGTGAAGGATCTGCCGAAACTTGATCGATAAAAGCAAAAAGGTTTTTTAACTCAGCGGCATCAACACCAATCTTACTAAGAAGCTTTTTAGCGCCTTTGTCTAATGCTTGCCAAGCTTTGGCGGTGCCTTGCTCAACAACGATACCTTCTACTTGGTCAACTTTCTCTACTAACTTGCCAAGCGCTTTATTGATGTCTAAATCTGTCATTTTGAATCCCTTTGATAAATAGACTATTTCGACCAATGCTGTTTATAAAAACAATAATAAGTTTAGTCCAGTTACCGTGTTTAAGTATTTGAATATTTTGCAAGATTAGGGAGCTTGTGCGGCTAAATCATCAGCTTATCCATCGAGTTTAACCATAGGTGTTGCTCGTTATCCATTGCTTCACAAAAAGCCAAATGAGTTTTGAGTCAACAAGGAATCGTGAAGCGCTTCACTTTCCTCACATTCGCTATCGATATACTTATCATTAAGGTTTTGTACCTTACATGTACTTTTTCATTAGAAAAAAGACATTAAATCAATAGCTAAAGTGGGAAAATTGAATGAAGACTTTACCAATTATGGGCAAAGGCTTAGTAAGTCTTGCGTCTGTATTAATATTGAATGGCTGCTTGTCTGATGACGAAACGTTAAACTGTCCTGATACTCAAACGCCAAACGCGGAAGGTACAGCTTGCGTAAGCCTAGCCCCCTACTCCGTGCCCTTATATCTGAAAGGAAGTTTTAGTGGTTGGTCAGCTGAAGAGCAATTCCAACTTGTTTATGACAGCGACATATACCGTTTAGACAACACAGAGTTTGCTGCTGGCGTACATGAGTTTAAAGTGGCTGACGAAAACTGGACCTTGGAAACAACCTTTACCGCCGACATTGATCAGCTTACTCAACTTAGTGCTGAAACTGAATACCCCCTAGTTACCGGTGAAGCTGCTGCCAATATGGCTTTGGTGTTAAATAGCGCAGGCATATACGATTTTGTACTAAAAGTAGGAGATGATTTAAACAGTCCGGTATTTAGCTATAGCGAAGATATTCCACCTTTAGCACAAAAGATCTATGTGCGTGGCGGCTTTAACGGCTGGACTAGCGACGATGAACTTAAATACTTAGGTGACAATAAATACCAGCTTACTAAACAAATTTCGCCGGGTAATCACGAGTTCAAAATTGCCTATGCCGACTGGTCTAGCGAATGGGTACTGGACGCGGATAACGCGGTTGTAGCGATGCTAGATGAGAGTTATACCCTTAGTGATGGCGGGCCTAACAGCAGCTTTTTTGTAACCGAAACGGGCTACTACCAGTTTAATATTGATGCCAGCCAACCCTCTGCTTTGATATTTACAGTTACCGAAACCGATGGCAGTGGTGATGTAACGATTGATCCCCATTTAGACCATGAGTTAAGCACTGAATTGGTTTATGACAATGTATTAGATGATGATACAAGTAAAGCTAAGTTCTCGGTTAAAACTGCCAGTGACGAGCTCCGAGAATACGCCCAATCTACCACTCAAGACTTACGAGACCCAGGTAACAACTACGTTGTTTATAAAGAACTAGCTGACCATGCAAAGACACGCACAGGTAATATTGCCTTTGATGCCCTGTTTGCTTTGGCTATCAACGAGACAGTTCAAAATAGTGTTAGTGAGATTGTGGACGACAACTATAACGGTGGCGAAGCCATTGACTGTAATTGCTTTGAAACAGGTGCTAAATGGCATTATGTTTGGACACGAGACTTATCCTACGCAGCTAACCTAGGTTTAGCTTTAGTTGACCCGCAGCGAGTTCAAAATTCATTAGAATTTAAGCTTTCTCCTTATCGTGAAGGGCTTAGTAAACCTAATTTTGCTAAAGGCTCTAATGATGGATTACAAATAGTCCAAGACACCGGCACCGGTGGCAGTTGGCCTATTAGTACCGATAGAGTAGCTTGGGCCTTAGGAGCCGAAAAACTGTTACACAACTTAACTGGAGATGCCCGTAGCACCTTTGTTGCTAAAGCCTATTCGGCCTTAGTGAATACCTTAGAAAATGACCGAGTAGCAGCATTTGATGAGCAAGATGGTTTGTACCGAGGCGAACAGTCGTTCTTAGATTGGCGTGAACAAAGCTATGCAAGTTGGATAGTAAACGACATCGCTAGCTTGGGTAGCAGCAAGGCTTTATCTACCAACGTGTTGCATTATAAAGCAATGCGACTGACAGAATCTTTAGCGAACGAGCTAGGCAACAGCGCAGAAGCAGTAAAGTATCAATCTTGGGCCAATGCGTTAAAAATCGCCATCAACCAAGAATTTTGGCTAGCAGACAAAGGCTTGTACAGCAGTATTATTGCCGGACATCAAGATACTGCGCCGCTATATAAGTTTGATTGGTTAGGACAAGCATTAGCTGTAGAAAGCGGCATTGCCGACGAAACACGCGCTGCAAGTGTTGTGGCCAATTATCCGCATGGTGATTTAGGCGCACCGGTTATTTTCCCCCAACAACCAAATATCGCGATTTACCATAACCGAGCGGTTTGGCCATTTGTAACGGCTTATGGCTTAAAGGCAGCAATTGCAACTGATAATGTTGCGGTTGCTGACGCCGCTTACGATACCTTAATACGAGCAGCCTCACTCAACATTTCTAACATGGAAAACCTTGAGTGGTTAAGCTTAAAACCCAACTTATTGGATATTAATAATCCAGGTTTGTCTGGTCCGGTGATTAACTCCACCCGGCAGCTTTGGTCGGTTGGTGCATACCTAGGAATGGTAATAGACAGTGTATTTGGCGTGCATACTAGTGAAGACGGTTTAACCCTTAAACCCTTTATCACCAGTAAACTACGAAGAGATATGTTTGCCGACAGCAGTACCATTAATTTAGAAGGGCTAACCCTTCGTGGCCATACCATTAATCTGCAAATCAACTTGCCAACAGCAAGCCAAGATAGCGGCTATTACCCTGTGCAAACTGTCAGCTTAAACGGGGTAAACTCGGGTACGACGATAGATTGGAGTGCATTGGCAGACATCAATAACATCGTGATCAACCTTGCTGATCTTGATGCCGGGAGTAGCGATATCACAATGGTTAGCGCTGAGCCTTTAGATAGTGTAAACCCAGCAGTATTCGCACCTATAGAGCCAATGATTGAACGGGTATTTTTAGATGATGGTTTGTTGGCTGTGGAGATCAGCGATAATCAAAACAATACTGCAAGCACTTACCGTATTTACCGAAATGGAGAAATGATAGCCAGTAACCAAGTCTTAGGAGAATACAAAGATAGTGTTTCCCCGCAGCAAGGTGTAGCAGCTTGTTATAGTGCCGAGGCTGTATTTACCAGCTCTGGCAATATATCGCATCGCAGCGCGCCACTATGTTACGCAGCAAGCCAAGAGATTAACGTAGATGACGCAAGGCTGGTTAGCAACGTTGAAGTAAGCCCAGCTGATACAGAAATTACCCAGGCTTATTTAAGCCAATGGGGAAAGACAAACGACAGCTTAGCCCTTAGTAACCTGCAAATTGCTGTAAATGGCCACTACAATATTCAGCTTAAGTATCACAATGACCACAATGCAATTAACTTAGGTGTGACCAATGCGGTGAAGTGGATGGTTATTACAAATAGCGATGCAGACATTGTTGCGCAAGGCGTTGTACAAATGCCACATGCTCGCACCGCAAATAACACTAAACCACTAGTCTACTCTACGCCTCTAGTTGCGGATCTTGAGGTCGGAACTTACACCTTATCACTGCACGATTTTTACAACATGAGTTACTAAAATGCCAATAGTACCTTTACCGATACGCGCGCCAGTGCAATTAATTTGGTTGATGTAGCTGCTATTAAGATAGAACCTACCTTTAACTAAAACACCTTAGCCAGTAGTTCTACTGCTGGCTATTCTTTCCCCCATGAAACTTGCAAATGCACTGGTCAGGCGCTTCATCGCCTAATATCAACTAGAAGGCAACTTGCCACTAATTAGCCACTTAGAGTGTTTGAGTGAACTTTCCTAATGGCTTATTCGTTACACCTTACACGTGTTTAAGACTCAACAACCAAAGTGTTTACGGTAAACGGCGTAAAGTTGCAGCAAAACATAGGGGCGAATAGATGAATAAGTCACAGCTTCCGCGAAAGGTTTGCCCGGTATGTATGCGTTCGTTTAGCTGGCGAAAAAAGTGGCAACGCGATTGGGCTCAGGTTAAGTATTGTTCTAAACGCTGTGCTGGCAACAAACATCAAACTAAAAACGAGTACATCCATGACTTTACAGGCTAAAAAAAGCTATAAAACCTTACGTTTAATATTAGGAGACCAACTAAATGCCAGCCATAGTTGGTTTAAACAGCAAGATGAGCAAACGCTCTACCTAATTGCAGAGTTACACCAAGAAGCCTGCTATACAGTGCACCATAGACAAAAGATAGCCGCCTTTTTTGCCGCAATGCAGCAGTTTGCATTTGCTTTGCAGACCGCTGGTCATCAAGTTGCTCATTTAACTTTGGACGATACTAAGCCCTTTAAAGATTTGCCTGCACTACTAGACCACCTAATAGAAAGCTACAGTATTCAACGTTTTGAATATCAACTGCCTGACGAATATAGGTTAAGAGAACAGCTAGCAAACTTTAGTGAGTCTCAACCTTTAAGTTCTATTGCTTACAGCACTGAACACTTTTACTTGCCGGATGAGGAAATTGACAAATATTTTCAAGCGAGTAAAAGTCATCGTTTGGAAAACTTTTATCGAAAGTTGCGACGTCGTTTTGATGTACTGATGGACAAGGATGTACCGCTTGGCGGTAAATGGAATTATGACGCGAATAATCGAAATAAACTCAAGCCCGACGATTTAGCTAATGTTCCTGCGCCTTTGCTATTTTCAAATGACGTTACCAGCATTCTTGAGAGAATTGATAAACATAAGATAGATACAATAGGACACGCTGATACCCAACTACTTTGGCCAGTTAACCGAAAACAAGCGACTCAATTGCTAAGTTTTTTCTGCGAGCAGTGTTTACCTCGTTTTGGACAATTCCAAGACTCAATGACTGGTAAGTTGTCTCTATTAGGAAAAGATAATGGATGGAGCTTGTACCATTCGCGGATTTCTTTTGCCTTAAACGCAAAAATAATTAGTCCTCAATACGTAGTAAAAACGGCAATCGACGCGTTTGAACGAAGCGAAGGCAGGATTGATATCAGCCAGATTGAAGGCTTTGTTCGTCAAGTTATCGGTTGGCGCGAATTTATACGAGGTGTGTATTGGGCAAACATGCCCGAGTACGCATCGCTAAATGCTTTAGAAGCTAAACGACAGTTACCAAGTTGGTTTTGGACTGGCGACACTAAAATGAATTGTTTGCGGCATGCTATCAAGCAATCGCTAGACTACGCTTACGCCCACCATATACAACGCCTAATGGTTACAGGAAATTTTTGTTTATTGGCTGGCGTAGACCCTACCCTTGTCGACGATTGGTATTTAGGGATCTATATCGACGCTATTGAATGGGTCGAAATGCCCAACACTCGTGGGATGAGTCAGTTTGCAGATGGTGGCATTGTGGGCTCTAAAGCCTATGCTGCGAGTGGTAACTATATTAACAAAATGAGTGATTACTGCTCCAACTGCATATACAAGGTGAATAAAACCACTGAAGACGAAGCTTGCCCCGTAAACTCCTTGTATTGGCACTTTATGGACAAACATCAGCACAAGATGGGAAACAATCCAAGAACCAAAATGGTGTTTAGCTCATGGCTTAAAAAGTCTGAGCAACAACGCATAGAGGTGCTTAATAAAGCTAAGCATTGCTTAGATGATATTGAAAACCTTTAAACTCATCGTTGTTGAGTTTAGCCAAGTCTAAGCTCGGGTATTCGATGAATGAGAAATTAAATTTTGAACCGCAGACACTGCATCGATTCCGTTGATCATTACATAGCTAATTAACAAACTAAATTATAGGTAGCTTGAACACCGGACTTTGTCAAACTGTTAACATTGACAGTAACCAAATCGCCGAGTAAGTGCTTTAATTTACTTAACTAATCGTTACAACGACTAGTTCTCGCGTTCTGTTCAACTTGAGAGTGGTTGGCTATGGCCACTCCCAACCCTAAATATTTGGTTGAATATGTTTTGCCTTTGTATTGCCACTTTTATTAAGTGGCTTTTTTTTGATCTTATTTCTGCGATGCCCTCATTACGACCCTACAAGTCCCGTTTTAGTTTATTTGTGTAAAATATTGCTGTATAAGCCTGCTCTAATTATTTTTATCTAGGAGTACATTCATGTCTAAGTTCTTTTTTAAAGGTCGTATCGAGAAAAAACCGAAACATGAAAGCTTCGGCTTTAACACAAAGCGTGATGTAAAAATTGGAACTGAAGAAAACCCTTTGCCGTTGTTGGTGAGCACTGAAAAACGTAAAGAGGAACTTCAACTGCGTGCTGCTGAGTATGGGATTGCGATAAACGTTACTGTAGATTCCGAAGCTGAAGAAAACACTGAGCAGTTAGAGCTATTGATCGCCAAGCCAGCAACCAAAGTAGTTGAAAAAACGCCTAAACGTAATGACCCGTGTAGTTGTGGAAGTGGTAAAAAGTTTAAAAAGTGTTGCGGCTAAGAAGGAAGCCTAAGCTTCCTTTATTCAAAAACTACTTTAAGTTCTTCCAGTGAATCTCAATTTCGTTTTCATCACTGGTTACATAAGCAGATTCTTCGGTAATAGTGACTGACATATCCATGGTGCGTTGAGTAAAGCTGGCTAATGTAACCATTTCATCCCAACTCAACTGCCATACTTCTGCGTCCAACAGGTTGATTTTATTTTCTGTTTGTTGCCACCACGTATCGGATTTTGAGTTAAAGCTATACACCTTGGCGCGTTTAGCCGATCTGCTTGCTTTTTTAATTCGCTCTGGGCTTGGTTCGCCAACATCAATCCACAGTAAGGTGTCACCTTCTAGGGATTTTTGCCAAATGTCGGGTTGCTCTACTTCACTAAGTCCTTTGGTAAACTCTAATTCTGCTTCGGCATTCAAGCAAAAAGCCATTGTACGCGCCATCATCCGCTCTAGGGTTTCTGAAGGATGCTGCGCAATAGTGAGATTAATTGTGTCGTAGTAATTGCGGTTTAAATCCGATAGAGATATTCGCAATTTATAAATAGTAGGTTTAAGTGCCAAAAGAAGGCCCTTCTCAAAAGTAATGCTAAGCAGTGAACTTAGCTGAATAATGCTGTGAGAATGCGCCTTTTAAGGATAAAACTCAATAAAAAACTTAGTCGGGGTAAGCGTTTCTTATTTCGAGGAATTCATCAAAGTCATTTACAAGAATATCAACCAGTTGCGGGTCAAAATGCTTGCCTTTTTGCTCAATAATGAATTGCTTGATTTCGTCATTACTCCACGGCTCTTTGTAAGAGCGTTTAGAGCCTAAGGCATCAAATACATCAGTGATGGCCATGATACGACCAACTAACGGAATGTCTTCTCCAGCCAGCTGACGGGGGTATCCACTACCGTCCCATTTCTCATGGTGACACAAAGAAATCTCTGCCCCCAAACGCGCAATGATTTTATTGGAATCGGCCAATAAGTCGTAACCCACTTGAGCGTGAGTTTGCATAATCTTCCATTCCTCGGCATCTAACTTGCCAGGCTTATGTAATATCGACTCTGGAATCGCAATTTTTCCCAAATCATGTAGCGGTGCTGCGTGTTTAAACGCTTCTACAAACTCGGGGTCAAAATCGAGCTTTTTGGCCATTAACTCACAAATTAACGATACTCGTTTTACATGAGAACCGGTTTCTTTACTGCGTTGCTCAATGGCATCACCAATAATGAATATCAGCTCTTTTTGGGTATCTTGAATTTCTTCTTTAATGGTGAGGTTTTCGAAAGTAAGTGCAATGTTGGTGGCGAAAACTTCAAGTAAGCCTTTTTCAATATCGTCTAAGGGGTTTTCATGTTGCACGTACAATAGGCTAACGCTGCGGCTATCTGTTGGATAAAAGCCTACATAACAGTTTTCAGTAACCAGCGTTTTCTTTTCATCCAAAGCACGTTTTAGCAGTTGTTTTACATCTTCGGGGATTTTACTTTGGTCGAAATTATATTCGTTATGCTCATTGGTAACAAAGTCACCAGTAGCAGCTAGCACGTTAAAAGATTGATGGCGCAGTACATCTTCGGTAAGCGTTGTAATGTACATGGCTGAGCTTTCTAATTGGAAAAGCTCTACTAGTTGTTTTAGCACCGCTGAACCAAAGTGGTACAAGGTTTTACTTTTAAGTACCAAGGATGTGGATTCTATTACCTGCATCAAGCCTTGACGGTGACGCTCAATAAACAAAATATCTCGGTAGGATCGAATGGCTGAATAGGTAATGGTTTTTAGCTTAGTGGCTGTTAACTCGGTTTTACTTTTGTAATCGTTGATATCGTAGTCTTTGATTACAGACTCTTCTGGTGCTTGGCCTGGCTGTCCGGTTCGCAAAATTAGGCGTGTTGCATGATTTTCTTTTGTTTCTCGAATCCACCTAACCAGTTCTAAACCTGCATGATCGGTTTCCATTACTACGTCTACAAGTGCGATGGCAATATCGTTATGTTCTTCAAACATTCGTTGCGCTTCTTCAGCACTGTATGCTGATAAAAACTCGAGCTTATAACCATCAATCTCCACATCAGACAATACTAATCGTGTTACAGAATGAATTTCGGCTTCATCATCTATGACCAGTAACTTCCATGTTGGTCTGGTAACTTCTTCTGAAGGCTCGTCGATATCATCGATGAAAAGAAAGTCACTCATGCCCTGCTCCATTATTCTTAGTTACACTAAAATTAGAACAGCAACTGCATAATATCAAAGACTATTATGCAGTTGCTGAAGAAAACTTAGAGGCTAAGCGCGTTATTGCTTCGTTATTGATTCAAAAACTAGTAATAGTTCGATAAAATCGATTCAAACTCAATCACTTGAAATCTATGGAAAGTAGACTTACAAGCCAAAACATACTGCCTCCTGTAATCATCTTATCGATAGCGAGTGCATTGCTTATTTGGCATTCATCTTTATCGGCAAATACTCAAGATATTATTTATTGGATGCCCTACGGTTTAGCAGCAATTACCGCAATGTTAGCGCTGCAATTTAACCGCCGACAACTTATTGCAGTGGTGATTGTAAACACCTTTAGCTACTGGCTTATCGCCAGTTACCTACAGCAACCACTAAGTATTCCGGAAGCAAAATTTGCTTTTACAGCAGTGTGTTTGTTCATCCCGATTAACTTGGTATTGAATCAGTTCATTAATGAAAATGGCAGTACTACTGCAAGAGCAATCGCCATTTATGTTTTTTTGTTAGTACAAATGGCGAGCATATCGCTAGCTCTTAACTTTTTTGTTGCCGACACCGCAGAGTTTATTACCGAATGGTTTGAACCTAGACCTAGAGAAGGTTTAGTCATGAGCTTATCTGCACTTGGCTTGTCTGTAGTTTGTATTGTCGCGGCTTTTTTTCGCTGGGCGTATAAGTCTACAAGTTTAACCATTGGGTTATTTTTTAGCTTTGTCGCCAGTTTATTTCCGCTGATGTTTTTAGACCGTGAAGCTATCTCTTCGGTATTTTTCACCGCGTCTATGCTCATCATGCTTTATGCGGGATTTAGAGCCTCTCATGAGCTGGCTTATCGTGATGAGTTAACTGGCTTACTTGGTAGACGGATGCTTTTTGAAAAACTCGCTGGTATGTCAAAAAATTACAGCCTAGCGATGGTAGACATTGATCACTTTAAAAAGTTTAACGACACCTATGGTCACGACGTTGGAGATGACGTGTTAGCTATGGTGGCATCTAAACTCGATCAAATTGAAGGTGGTGGCCAAGTATTTCGCTACGGCGGTGAAGAATTCACCGTATTATTTAAAGGTAAGAAGCTTGACCATGCTATTGCGTTTTTAGATGACATTCGTGAAATTATCTCAGAAACCCCGTTTGCAATTAGGGATAAAACCAGCCGTGATAAAGGTGACAAAACCGCTCGAAACGAAGAAGCCAAACCTAAAAATACCGTTCAAATTACTGTAAGTATTGGTGTAGCAGAGAAAGCAAATCATCACGCCAATGCCGAAGAAGTGATAAAGGATGCAGACAACGCGCTTTATAAAGCGAAGAACAAAGGTAGGAATATTGTTGTTGGTTAAATCAGAAGCCTAAAAAGCTAAATAAAAAAGGGTTAAACGAGAAACGTTTAACCCTTTTTTTGTATTTAAATCAGTGCTTATACTACTGCGGCAATAGCAGCACAAAGCGCTTCCATGTTGTCTTTAGTCATACCGGCTACGCTAATGCGACCTGAACCAACGATGTATACGCCATGTTCTTCTTTTAAGGTTTGTACTTGCTCTTTCGATAAACCAGAGAATGAGAACATACCGTTTTGGCGTTGAATAAAGCTGTAATCACCAGTTGCGCCTTTAGCGGCTAAAGTTGCTACGAACAAATCGCGCATTTCTTTAATACGGTCACGCATTTCAGCTACTTCTGCTACCCATTGCGCTTTTAACTCAGCATCTTGCAAAATAGTGGTTACTACCGCAGCACCATGTGACGGTGGGTTTGAGTAGTTTGCACGAATACCAGCTTTAACTTGGCTAAAAGCTGTTGCACCTTGCTCTTTATCAGCCGCAACTAAGGTAAATGCACCAACACGTTCGTTGTATAAACCAAAGTTCTTAGAGAAAGAACTGGCTACAAGTAGCTCTTTAATCTGTTTAGCGAAGATACGTAAACCCGCTGCATCTTCTTCAACGCCGGTCGCAAAACCTTGGTAAGCAAAATCGAACAAAGGCAGTGCTTTTTTAGCTGCAGTTAAGTTGGCTAGCTGTTCCCATTGTGCTTGAGTGGGGTCGATACCCGTTGGGTTGTGACAACAACCGTGAAATAGCACCAAGTCACCTTCAGCAACTTGCTCTAAAGACGTCACCATTGCGTCAAAGTCGAGGTCTTTAGTTTCAGCATTGTAGTAGTCGTATGCTTTAACTTCTAAGCCAAGCGCTTTAAAGATGTTACCGTGGTTAGCCCACGTTGGGTTGCTTACCCAAACAGTACGTACACCCAAATGGTTGTAAGCAAATTCAGCCGCGTTATGCAGAGCGCCAGTTCCACCAGGAGATTGAGCGGTAAATCCGCGTTGGCTAGCTACGATTTCACTGTCTTCACCAAAAAGTAACTTTTGAACTTCTTTTCCGTAAGCCGGGTTACCTTCGATACTTAGGTAAGATTTGGTGGCTTCGTTTTCTAAAAGACGTTTTTCGGCGATTTTAACGGTAGCTAAAACCGGGGTTTGACCTGCTTCATTCTTGTAAATGCCAACACCAAGATTGATTTTGTTAGGACGGGCGTCAGCTTTAAAAGCTTCGGTTAATCCCAAGATTGGATCTGCGGGGGCTGCGGATACGCGCTCAAACATATTTTCCTCACTGCTAATTACATACCTGTATGGTGCGAAGATTACCTTAAGTCGCTAAACCTGTCTTTAGTCACAGAAAAAAATTTCGGGAAAATTTTGATTTAACGCATTAATTTGGATTAAGCCGCTATTTTTGGTAATTTTTAAGGTCTGTGATTCCACCGAAGAGTGCAATCAATTAAGATGCCTGTAAGGCTTATGAGAGAAACCACTATATGGATTTAAGTTTAGGTTTTATCGTAAAAAAATGGTTAGGCTCGCTACTGATGCCGTTTAACATTTCGTTGTTCTTTTTGTTGCTCTCTTTTTATTTTGGCATAACAAAACGTCCCTACCGCGCTGCAGCGACTTTAGTCCCTGCTTTGGCGATATTGTTGGTTACCAGCAACCCTTGGTGGGTAAATCAACAGTTACTAGTAAATGAACGAGAATTAAAAGCGCCAAGCCAGCTTGTCGATAGTTTCGACTTTGTCGTGGTATTAGGTGGTGGTCATATCAGTGATCCAATGCTCTCGCCTACTGAGCAGCTTAGTCGCTCATCGTTTGCGCGTATCACTAAAGGGATTGAGTTAAGTTTAGTTAACCCCCAGAGCCGTTTAATTGTATCGGGCTATGGCGGCAGCGATCCAAACAGCAATGCTGAGCTCATGGAAAAAGTAGCAAGGCAAGCCAACATTCCTCCTGCCAACATTATTACTATTCCTAAAGCTAAAGATACCGAGCAAGAAGCAGCCGTTATTGCTACGTACATAGGACAGCGCCCTACCGCGTTGGTGACTAGCGCTACTCATATGAAACGTGCATTGCAGCATTTCAACAAGTATTCAAGCAATATAAGCCCTGTACCTACTGATTACCTTGGCAAAGAAGTTCAGGGAGAACAACGGCTTTATGAGTTTTTGCCCGATGCGCGCTTTATTCATAGATATGACGCTGTATGGCACGAAAAACTTGGGATTTGGTGGCAAAAAATACGTACTTATTTTTCTTAATCGTTTGTTTTAGATCAGCAATTTACAGTTTTAGGCAGATAATTTTGCGGAAACACTACGTTTTTGTAATTTATTCACTATAATCGAGCCAATTTATTTAAAGGAGAGACGCACAATGAGAACACCTCTTGTAATGGGTAACTGGAAACTAAACGGTACTAAAGATTCTGTTACCGCATTAGTAAATGGCTTAATCGAACCAGCTAAAGCAGCTACTAACGTGCAAACTGCAATTTGCCCACCAGTAGTATTTTTAGGTCAAGTTGAAGCCTTAGTGGGTGATGCTCCAATCGCTTACGGTGCACAAGATGCAAGTGTAAACACCTCTGGTGCATTCACTGGTGAAAACTCTCCAGTAATGTTGAAAGAATTTGGTTGTACTTACAACCTAGTGGGCCACAGCGAGCGTCGTCAGTACCACAATGAAACTGATGCTGTAGTTGCTGCTAAATTCAAAGCGATTCAAGAAAATCAACTAGTACCTGTACTATGTATTGGTGAAACTCTTGAAGAAAACGAAGCAGGTAAAACAGAAGCTGTAGTTGAAACTCAACTTAAAGCTGTTATCGACCTTTGTGGTGTTGAAGCATTAGAAAATGCTGTTATCGCATACGAGCCTGTTTGGGCTATCGGTACTGGTAAATCTGCTACTTCTGAGCAAGCTCAAGCTATTCACGCTCACATTCGTAGCTGGTTAGCAGCGCAAAGCGCAACTGTTGCTGAAAAAGTTCAAATTCTTTACGGTGGTAGTGTTAAAGCTGCTACGGCTAAAGAGCTTTTCTCTCAACCAGACATTGATGGCGCGCTAGTTGGCGGTGCTTCTCTAATGGCTGAAGAGTTTGGCGCGATTATCGCTGCAGCAAACTAAGATTAGTTCTATAAAAAAGCCGCTGTAAATACAGCGGCTTTTTTTATGGCTTATTGCAGCTAACTCATTTTTACCAGTTGCTCTTGCAACTCATTTATTTCATCTCTTACCGCTGCAGCCTGTTCAAATTCTAACTCTTTTGCGTGATTGATCATTTGCTTTTCTAGTTGCGCAATATTCTTCAACATAATTTCAGGCGTAAGTGCTGCGTACTTAGTTTTAGGCTCTGCCGCTTGAAGTACTTTACTCTTCCCAAAGTTACTAATATCAACCACTTTCTTGTTGAGTTTTTGCGGAACTATACCGTTATCAAGGTTGAACTGATGCTGGATTTCTCTGCGTCGATTATTTTCACCAATTGCCCGTTCCATAGAGCCTGTAATCTTATCGCCATAAAGAATCGCTTTACCTTGAGGATGACGCGCCGCTCGGCCAATGGTTTGAATTAAAGAGCGCTCTGAGCGAAGGAAGCCTTCTTTGTCAGCATCCAGTATGGCTACCAGCGATACTTCAGGCATATCGAGGCCTTCTCGTAACAAGTTAATGCCCACAAGCACGTCAAATACTCCCATACGCAAATCACGAATGATCTCTACCCGTTCTACGGTATCAATATCCGAGTGCAGGTAACGCACTTTAACTTGATGCTCAGTGAGGTATTCACTTAGATCTTCGGCCATTCTTTTGGTAAGCGTGGTCACCAATACCCGTTCATCGATTGCCGTGCGTATACGAATTTCTGACAACAAATCGTCGACTTGAGTATTTACTGGGCGAACTTCTATTTCTGGGTCTAGTAAACCTGTGGGCCTAACAACTTGCTCAACAAATTCTTGGTTGGTTTTTTCTAACTCATAATTACTTGGCGTAGCTGATACAAATATGGTTTGTGGTGCGATTTGCTCAAACTCTTCAAACTTAAGAGGCCGATTATCCAAGGCAGAAGGTAAACGGAATCCGTAGTTAACCAAATTTTCTTTGCGCGAGCGGTCACCTTTATACATCGCGCCAATTTGAGGCACGGTTACGTGTGATTCGTCGATGATAAGGATACCGTCGGCAGGTAAATAATCTAATAATGTTGGTGGCGGCTCGCCTGGGGCGCGAGTTGATAAGTATCGAGAATAGTTTTCGATCCCAGAGCAATACCCTAGTTCGTTCATCATTTCGATATCGAACAATGTACGCTGGGAAATTCGCTGCTCTTCTATTAACTTGTTAGCATCTAACAGCTGTTTTTTACGCTCGTTTAACTCTTCTTTAATTGAGGAGATTGCATTAAGAATGGTTTCTCGCGGCGTTACATAGTGGGTCTTAGGGAAAATAGTCACCCTTGCCATAACCGCCTCTTCAGCCCCAGTTAATGGGTCAAAGCTGCTAAGCCGCTCTACTTCGCCATCGAACAATTCAATTCTTACAGCATTCTTATCAGACTCTGCTGGAAATACGTCAATCACGTCTCCGCGAACTCTGAAGGTAGAACGCTGGAACGCAGCATCATTACGCGAATATTGTAGTTCAGCCAGTCGGCGAAGAATGGCGCGTTGGTCAATCATATCGCCAACACTTAGGTGCAACATCATTTGTAAATAGGACTGAGGATCACCTAAACCGTAAATGGCCGACACAGAGGCTACTAATACTACGTCTCGTCGCTCTAATAAGGCCTTAGTCGCAGACAGCCGCATTTGTTCGATGTGAGAGTTAACTGATGCGTCTTTCTCTATGAATGTGTCAGTGGTCGGCACATAGGCTTCAGGCTGATAGTAGTCATAGTAAGAAACAAAAAACTCTACCGCATTATTAGGGAAAAACTCTTTCATTTCGCTATAAAGCTGGGCGGCTAAAGTTTTGTTTGGCGCTAAAACTATAGTTGGCCGATTTTGCTCTGCGATCACATTCGCTACTGTAAATGTTTTGCCAGAACCGGTAACCCCTAGTAGCGTTTGATGAGCAAGCCCATCTTCTAAGCCTTCTATTAGACTTGAAATAGCCGTTGGCTGATCCCCTGCCGGTTTGTATTCCGATACTAGATCAAATGGTTTTTTCACTGCTCTACTACCAATCATCTGAAAGTTTTATCATTGGTCCATTCTACGCAAAACCTAGCGATAACAAAAAGGCGTATTAGTCTTCTACAGAAAATTAGCGTTGTTTAGCAGAGAATATCGCAAACAGAAAATCGATAGCAGATAACCCTAAATTGTGCACAGTAAGAAGATTGTAACGAAAAGTAATGCACAACATTTTTTTTGTAAAAGCAACAACTTTTTTTATAGGTTAAAAATTGAGCTTTTACACCAATAATTAAATAAGTCTTTGAATAATAATGACTAAATGAAAAACAGATGTAGATCAAATTTAGGCTCGTGCTAGGTATCTAGTGGGCTGTAGCCCATAAGCGACTTTTAATGCACACAGTTATCCACAAAATCAGTGGATAAGTCACGCTAACTACCAGCACCAAAGGCTTTTACATATTGTGCATAATTATTAGGCAATCAAGCTTAGCTATAAAGAAATGTGTTTTTATGAATGTTAATTATCTGCGCATTTTTTATACCAGCTGAACAAGTTTCGATCTGTAGTTTGCAACAACTGGATGTAAGTTGAGCAAACAAACAGAAATTGTCATTTTTGACGTAGAATTAGTTGACACTTATAGGGGCAATTATTACTATGCGCCCCGCACTTAAGCAAAGCGATTCCCCAATAGCTCAGTTGGTAGAGCGGTGGACTGTTAATCCATGTGTCGTTGGTTCAAGCCCAACTTGGGGAGCCAAATCTCCTTTGCTAAGTGATAAATCAAGATTCCCCAATAGCTCAGTTGGTAGAGCGGTGGACTGTTAATCCATGTGTCGTTGGTTCAAGCCCAACTTGGGGAGCCAATCTTGATTACAATAGGTCGATACCTTATATGATTCCCCAATAGCTCAGTTGGTAGAGCGGTGGACTGTTAATCCATGTGTCGTTGGTTCAAGCCCAACTTGGGGAGCCAATCATATAACTAGATATACCTTACGATTCCCCAATAGCTCAGTTGGTAGAGCGGTGGACTGTTAATCCATGTGTCGTTGGTTCAAGCCCAACTTGGGGAGCCACTCCTTTTATCTAGTAAGCCTTATAATTCCCCAGTAGCTCAGTTGGTAGAGCGGTGGACTGTTAATCCATGTGTCGTTGGTTCAAGCCCAACCTGGGGAGCCACATTTTTATCACTTCCTGTTATACCCTTTCCGATATTTGTTAATCACTAAATATATTACTTAATCCTAAGCATCTGATAGATAAGTCTAATGTTTGCATGTATCATTATTAGAGATCGCTGATTTATTAAACAGGTAGGATATGAAAGGCCTTAGAACATTTTTTGTTGTAAATGCTTTTTTATTTATCGCGCTATGGATTGCGCTGGTGGGTGTTCATGTACAGTTGTTTAAACTTGATCTGGCCCGTGAAAATCAGCAGATTAACTCCCTGCTCTCTCTGCAATTGACCAGAATTGACCAGCTCAATCAAGAGTATCTAGCGACTTTACGTGATCAACACCAACTTAGTTTTATCTCTACACAGTTAGCTGTTGATAATACTTTGGCATTGGTTGGTGCGCCGCAGCACTGGTTAGTTGACTTAGCCGAACCTAGTAAAACGTCAATGCAAACCATTGCGGTAGATAAGTTCCAAGTTAACTTTAAACCCTCATTTGAATTTGTTAGTGACGGATACTTGCGCCTCTACCTAACCATCGCAGCGCTTTGTGCAATGGGCTACATGTTAACGAGCCTTCTTTATATTCGTGCTATGTCTAGGGTTAAAAGTAAGCTCAAAAAGCTGGTTAATGCAGATCGACTAGTTGATGAAAAGCCGGTACTCGGTGCAGTTGGCGAGTTAATCAAGGATCAGAAACAGCAGTTTACTCAGCAAATCCGCCAACAAAAACATGCAATTCAACAACTAGAGAAGCAAGTTGCCCTAGACCCATTAACTGGCCAATTTAATCGGCACTCGTTCCGCCAAAAAATGCAGGAAATGTTAAAGACAACACCTAAAGATACGGTTTTGTTTTTGGTTAGAGCTTCGCAACTTGAAGAAATCAATAAAGCACGTGGTCACCAAGCTGGCGATGACTACATTAGAGATATCGCAAAGATCATTGATGTTAATCGCAAAGATTATTCATCAAGCAGCTTATTTAGACTTTTGGGAGCCGAGTTTGCCCTGGTATTGCCTAAATTCCCGGCTAGTCGGGTTAGCCAAGTCGCTCAGGGACTAAAAAGCTCACTAAACGAGTACAGTAACGGTAAGCAAATGCAAAGCGCAGCCTATACCGGCGTAACTGAACTTAAAAGTGGTGACTCCATTGAACGAGTGATTGCTCGTGCTGATGCAGCCTTAGCTATTGCCCAAAGCCTATCTCCCAATGGTTGGGAAATAGTGCTTGAAGATGACGAAACATTAGAAAGTAGTGAACTTCAATGGCACTCAACTATTAGCTCGCTTATTAACAAAAATAACTTCCGCCTAGCTTCACAAGCCATCCAATCGTTACATCGCACCATGCCGGCGTACCATGAAGTATTCATTCGCTTCCTAAGTGACAATAACCAACAGCTTCCTACCGAAACAACCATGGTAATGGCACAACGCCTGGGCATGATATTAGAGCTAGAAAAAGCAACAATTGGTTACATCTTGCATACCATCTCAGGGCAAAACGCTGAATACCGCTGGGGGATAAACCTAAGTAAACTTATCTTAACCGACCCAGATTTTTGTTCATGGCTAACCCAACAGCTACTCACCTACCCTAATTTAAAATCTCGGGTGGTTTTTGAGCTAGAAGAAGAAATTTTGGATATGCACTTGAGCAACGCCAGAAAGTTGTTTGAAGTACTTCGCCGAAACAGTTGCCACACTGCAATTTCAGATTTTGGTAACGGTATTGGCTCGTTTAAATTATTTAAAGAGCTCAAGCCTAACTATGTGAAGATAAGTAGCGATTTAGTGCAAGCACTAGAAAGTGACAAAGCCAATCAACAATTCGTGAGTATGCTGGTAGAGGTATCGCATCGTTTAGGTTGCCAAGTAATTGCTCAAGGTGTTGAAACCTTAGAGCAAAAACAGCTACTTGAATCTATGTATGTTGATAGCTTGCAGGGCTATTTAATATCTCGCCCTGAGCTTATTGCTTAACTACTGCAGAGGTTGGCAGTGAATAATTTGATTACTACTGCCTCGCCATTGTAACTTAGGATCGGCCAGCTCTTGTTCAAATTTACCGTCAATTAAGGTATCAACTTGTTTAACAATTGCCTGCTGTTGCGGGTTTAATTCTTGAAGTTTATAGCCTGTCCACATCCAAATATCTTTGCTTGCGCACTCTTTTCTTACGCGTTCAACTAATCGTTGTACAGCGTCTAGATTATTTGGATGTAGTGGATCTCCACCACTCAAGCTAAGCCCTTTACGTCGAATCCTAGAATCGTTCAAATCATTGATAATCTGTTGTTCTAAGTCATCAGTATACGGGTGACCAGAATCACAGCGCCAAGATTTCTGGTTATAACAACCTCGACATTGATGCTCGCAACCAGCAACAAACAAGGTACAGCGCGTACCTTGCCCGTTAACTACGTCGACCGAATGGTAACTCAAATAGTTCATTTACAGATGTTTCACTCGGCGTTTAACTTCTTCTTGCTTACCATAGTTAAAAGGTCGGGCATCAGGGCTACCCAAATAGCCACATACTCGTCGAGTAACAGACACCTTACTGGATTCGGTATTACCACAAGAAGGACACTCAAAGCCTTTACTGGTGCAGTTAAACTCGCCAGTGAAGTCACATTCGTAACATTCGTCAATTGGCGTATTTGTACCATAATACGGAACGCGACTATAGCTATAATCCCAAACATCCTCTAAGGCCTCAGTATTGTGCTGCATATTTGGGTATTCACCGTAACAAATAAAGCCGCCACTAGTTACTGAAGGATAAGGCTGTTCAAAATCTATTTTGTCGAAGGGGTTTACCTTCTTTTCTACATCTAAGTGGAAACTATTGGTGTAGTAACCTTTATCTGTTACGCCCTCGATTACACCAAACTTTTTGGCGTCTAAACGGCAGAAGCGATCACATAGGTTTTCACTTGGAGTGCTGTATAAACTAAAGGCGTAACCACTTTCTTTTTCCCAACGTAAAGTAGCTTGTTTTAGTGCAGTAACAATACCAATAGCTTTTTGTTGTAACTGTTTATTGTCGTAAACGTGTTCACTGTTTCCGTATAGCGCGTTCACAGTCTCATGCAAACCGATGTAACCCAAAGAAATTGACGCACGACCATTTTCGAAGATTTTAGATACATCGTCTTCGGCATTTAACCGAACGCCACAAGCGCCTTCCATGTACAAGATTGGGGCGACTTTGGCTTTAACGCCTTTAAGGCGAGAGATGCGGCTATCTAAACCATGTTTCGCAACACTTAAACGTTGTTCAAGTAGTTCGAAGAAACGTTGTTCATCACCTTTAGCTTCAATAGCAATGCGAGGTAAATTTAAGCTCACTACACCAAGGTTATTACGACCATCGTGAATGTCTTTACCTTCTTCTTGGTAGTGACCTAAGAAACTACGACAACCCATAGGTGTTTTAAACGAGCCCGTTACTTCAACAACTTTGTCGTAGTTTAAAATATCTGGGTACATGCGTTTTGACGCACATTCCAAAGCTAACTGCTTGATATCGTAACTAGGGTCTTCTTTCTTATGGTTTAAGCCGTCTTTAATGGCAAATACCAGTTTAGGGAATACCGCCGTTTTGGCATTTTTACCTAATCCGGCAATACGGTTCTCTAAGATTGAACGCTGAATTAATCGCGAGGCCCAGCAAGAGCCTAAGCCAAAACCAAAGGTAACAAATGGCGTTTGCCCATTCGCAGTGTGTAAGGTATTTACTTCATACTCTAAAGACTGGAATGCATCATGACATTCTTTTTCGGTTTGCGCTTTAGCGTAAGCTTCGGCGTCGGCTATTTGCCATTTTTTGGCAGTAGCTAAGTGTTTTTCATGGCTTTTAGTGACGTAAGGGGACAAAATCTCGTCGATGCGGTTAATCGTCGTGCCACCGTAAATATGGCTGGCAACCTGAGCGATGATCTGGGCTGTTACTGCAGTTGCTGTTGAAATTGATTTTGGGGTTTCAATTTCAGCATTACCCATCTTAAAGCCGCCGGTTAACATGCCTTCTAAGTCGATAAGCATGCAGTTAAACATTGGGAAAAATGGTGCGTAATCTAAATCATGAAAATGAATTTCGCCAGTTTCGTGGGCTTTTACTACATCTCGCGGAAGCAAATGAGTTTTAGCGTAGTGTTTTGCAACAATGCCCGCTAACAAATCGCGTTGAGTAGGAATAACCTTACTGTCTTTATTCGCATTTTCGTTAAGTAACGCGGCATTGCTTTGTTCAACCAAACCACGGATCTCAGCATTTAACACACTGCGCTTTTCACGAGCAACGTCGCGGTCGTGACGATATTCAATGTAAGCACGTGCTAAAGTCTTGTTATCACTTTCCATTAAGTAGTTTTCAACAGATGATTGAATATCGTTGATATCTACTTCAGGTAAGTTCAAAAACTGTTCTGTTACTTGTTGGGCAATTTGCAATGCAACTAGGTTGTCCTTAACACCTAAAGCTTCAGCTGCTTTTAGCACTGCATCAACAATCCGCTTTGCGTCGTAAGGTACACGGCTTCCGTCTCGTTTTATCACGACTGTTTTCACGATTTACGCTCCAATTTCACTCACTCATTAAATAAAAAACTGTGGAACCCGCGCCACTAAAGGCTTCTAACAAAGAAACGCTCAAAAAAGCATCCAATGTGATGGTTATCCATATATTGTGGTTAAGGATTTTAGATCCCACTAGATATAGTAGTCGAGAGATTTTAAGGATAAAACAAATACAAATGATCGAGATCAACCGAAGGGTAAAAAGTAAATTTAACCGCTCAAAAATGATTCACAACTCACAGCAAATTTTTAGCGCCTTTTCCACATTGAAGTCACGGTTGTTATACGCACCACAAACAAGGATAATAGCGGCTCGTTCCGCTGCATCTTATTTAAATGACTGAATATTTGTTGTTATTAATCAGTACCGTACTGGTTAACAATTTTGTGCTGGTTAAGTTCTTGGGTTTATGCCCATTTATGGGGGTGTCCAGCAAAGTAGAAACCGCCATCGGCATGGCCTTAGCAACCACTTTTGTGCTTACCCTTGCGTCAATGAGCTCCTATTTAGTAGAACAATACATATTGTTGCCACTAGATATTGTTTATCTGCGCACCATGAGTTTTATTTTGGTTATTGCCGTTGTGGTTCAGTTCACCGAGATGTTTGTGCAAAAAGCCAGCCCTGCACTGCACCGTGTATTAGGCATTTACCTGCCTCTTATCACCTCTAACTGTGCAGTATTAGGTGTGGCGCTACTAAACATTAATGAGCAGCATGATCTATTTGAATCAATTATCTATGGTTTTGGTGCAGCAGCTGGCTTCTCGCTAGTGTTAATTTTGTTCTCAGCAATGCGTGAACGCCTTGTGGTAGCAGATATCCCTCTACCTTTTAAAGGCGCGGCGATCGCCATGATCACAGCAGGGCTTATGTCTTTAGCCTTTGTCGGTTTTACTGGATTAATTAAGTAGTATGTTTAGATGTTAGAAGCACTTATTGCCATCACCCTTCTAGCCTTGGTATTTGGTGGAATACTGGGTTATGCAGCAATCAAATATAAAGTTGAAGGCAACCCCATTGCCGATCAAGTGGAAGCACTGCTACCTCAAACACAGTGCGGACAATGTGGTCATCCTGGTTGTCGGCCCTACGCTGAAGCCATAGCCAACGGCGAAGCAATAAACAAATGCCCACCAGGCGGCGAAGAGACTGTAGTAAAACTAGCAGAATTGCTAGGCGTTGAAGCGATCCCTCTGGATGAGTCAGCCGTAAAAGAAGATGACCGTAAGAAAGTGGCCTACATCGTAGAAGATGCGTGTATCGGTTGTACCAAATGCATTCAAGCTTGCCCTGTAGATGCCATTATGGGCGCAAATAAACATATGCATACGGTTATTACTAAAGAATGTACCGGGTGCGAGCTATGTGTGGCGCCCTGCCCAACCGATTGTATTGAAATGCGCCCAATACCAACAACAACCAAAAACTGGGATTGGAAATTGAACCAAATAGATGTCGCAATCATCGAGGAACAAAAATAGATGGTGGCGTGGTTAGACAAAATTAAACAAGGTTTTACTTGGAACTACCAAGGTGGTGTCCACCCAGAAACCAATAAGCAGGATATCAACTGTGGTAAGCCTGAACTAATCAACTTGCCTAACGAGTTAAGCATACCTGTTCAACAGCATATTGGCAGCGCGGGCAAACTACTCGTAAAAGTTGGTGATAAAGTATTGCGCGGACAAGCCTTAACCGAATCTCAATTCTTTCAAGCGCCACCAGTCCATGCTTCCCTTTCGGGTGAAATCATTGCGATTGAACCAAGAATTTCTGCGCATGCTTCAGCCATTCCTGAATTAAGTGTCGTCATTCAAGTAGACAAAGAGCAACAAGACGCACAATGGCCTAGCCCCCTGAGTGATGAAGAATTAAACCCCGAAGCTATTTGCCAACGCGTTCATTTATCAGGGATATCCGGCATGGGCGGCGCTGGCTTCCCTACTGCTTTGAAGATTACTCCGCATAAGCCTTTAGACGTACTGATTATAAATGGCGCCGAATGCGAGCCCTATATTTCGGCTGACGATTGCTTAATGCAGAACTATGCAGCGGAAATTATCGGTGGTGTGGCCTTACTGCAAAAAGTACTCAAGCCAACGCTTACCATAGTTGCCGTCGAAGATGATAAACCTAAAGCCATTAAAGCGTTAGAAGCGGTTGGCAATCAAGATATCATCATTCGAAGCATCCCTACCAAATATCCCTCTGGTGGTGAAAAGCAGCTCATCCAAGTGCTTACAGGAAAAGAAGTTAAAGCTAACCAGCTACCTATTGACCTAGGCATGCTGGTGCAAAATGTAGGTACTGCCTACGCTGTACATCAAGCTGTAATGCTAGGCGAACCGCTAATTTCTAGAGTTGTCACCCTTGCCGGTGATCTGGTCACTAGTCCTAGCAATTACTGGGTGCCAATTGGCACAGCAGTAAGCGATGTGATCAACAAAAAGCTACAGGGTGAGCCTAACACGCCAACCATTATGGGCGGTTCGATGATGGGCTTCATGCTCCCTAGCAACCAAGCACCGGTAGTAAAAACAACTAACTGTCTGATTGTTAACAATCCGATGGCAGCTGAAAACGAATCACCGTGTATACGTTGCGGTGAATGTGCTCAAGCCTGCCCGATGGGTTTACTACCTCAGCAGTTATATTGGTACGCTAAAGGGGACGAACTAAACAAAGCGCGCGATTTCAATATAATGGACTGCATTGAATGCGGAGCCTGCGCCTTTGTTTGCCCAAGCGAAATCTCTTTGGTACAACACTACCGAACAGCAAAAGCTAAAATACGCAGCGAAGACATCGCACAAAAAGAAGCCGATATAGCCAAACAACGCTTCGATGCACGCCAAGCTCGTTTAGAAAAAGACAAACTAGAACGTAAAGCGAAACACCAACAGGCCGCTTTGCGTAGACAAGCTCAAGCAGAAGACAGCGCTAAGCAAAATAAAACGGATCCTGTCGCAGCGGCCTTAGCAAGAGTCAAAAACAAACAGGCCGCCAGTCCAGCAGCAAAACAAGACGAGACTGGTGAATGGGTACCAGATAACCAAGCGGCCATAGCTGCTAGAGAAGCTCGCAAAGCTGAGCGAAGAGCTCAAAAAGAAGCCAATGAGACTAAAGCCAGCGCTAACCCGGCAGTCGCAGCCGCCATCGCACGGGCTAAAGCTAAAAAAGAAACAGATAACAGTGGGGCGATAAGCGAGTCTAAGCCTAGAGCAAACCCTGCAGTAGCAGCGGCTATCGCGCGCGCTAAAGCCAAAAAACAACAAAATCAAGATAACGAAACTACCGCTGAAGACAACACAATTGAATCTAGTAATCCAGCTGTGGCTGCTGCCGTTGCTAGAGCTAAGGCGAAAAAAGCACAAGCTCAGCAACAATCGGAACCAACAACCGCCACTAATCCCGCCGTAGCCGGCGCTGTCGCACGGGCTAAAGCAAAAAAACTAGCTAGCCAAGAGGCAAGTGCGGATCAAGCCAACAACAATCTAGATAAGCCTGCGGCTAAATCTTCAGCAAACCCTGCTGTTGCCGCAGCAATAGCCAGAGCTAAAGCAAAAAAAGCCGCGCTAGCAGCGGACGCGTCTGTTGATGCTGGTAAGGTAAACATTCAAGATGGTGAAGCTATTGAGGCCCCTCTTGCTAGTGAGCAATCGGTTCAACAAAATACTCAAGATAGTACTACTAGTAACAACACCGCTAAGGCTAAGGCCATCGCAGCAGCGGTTGCAAAAGCTAAGGCTAATAAGAAAGCGGAGGCCGCAACTGAAGCGCCCGCAAGCCCAGATAAGCCAGCCAAAAAAGTTAACCCTGCGGTCGCCGCAGCAGTTGCTCGCGCTAAAGCTAAAAAACTAGCAGAACAACAGCGCGAAGAGAAAGATACCAATGAATAGCACTAACATAAAAAGCTCACCTTTCGTTAGAAAGCCCTTAAAAACAAAAACATTGATGTTTTGGGTGATTCTTTGTCTTTTGCCAGGTTTATTAGTTCAAAGCTTTCATTTTGGAATAGGCACCATAACCCAAGTATTACTGGCATCTATGGTTGCGGTGCTAAGTGAAACCTTAGTGCTTATATTACGTAAGCGACCTATTTGGCCAACCTTAAGTGATAACAGCGCGCTAGTTACTGGCATTTTGATTGGTTTGGCACTTCCGGCCTATGCCCCCTGGTGGATTGCGCTTATTGGCAGTTTCTTTGCGATTGTGGTAGTTAAGCATTTATATGGCGGTCTTGGGCATAATATTTTTAACCCTGCTATGGCTGCCTACGTGCTTTTGTTAGTGTCTTTTCCAGTAACGATGACAAGCTGGATGCCTCCACAAAGCCTGTTAGTTGAAAGCTTATCTAGCATCGATGGTTTATCGCTCATTTTTAGTGGGTTTACCGTAGACGGCTTTAGCATTAAACAAATTGCCAGCATCGATGGCCATACCATCGCCACACCGCTTGATGAAATGAAAACACAACTTACTTTAGGTTTCACATCCAATGAAATATCAAGCCATGAGATTTACAGTAGTTTTGCAGGAATTGGCTGGCAATGGATTAATTTAGCCTACTTAGCAGGAGGTCTTGCGCTTATCTACTTAAAGGTGATTCGCTGGCATATCCCTTTGGCTTTTTTGACCACCCTATTCGTTTTGAGCCTACTTTCTGCAGCCATCAACCCTGATCATTCAATTCCAGTGCTGCTGCAGCTGTTTTCCGGCGCAACCATGATTGGCGCATTTTTCATATTGACCGACCCGGTAAGCGCAGCAACGAGCAACCTAGGTAGGGTTATTTACGCAAGCTTGGTTGCGTTATTGGTATTTGTTATTCGAAATTATGGCGGCTATCCAGATGCAATCGCATTTGCTGTATTACTCACAAATATGGCAGTGCCAATGATAGATCACTTCACCAAGCCCCGAGTTTATGGTTACGGCGAGGGAAATAGTAATGACAACTAAACGCCAATCAATGACTAAAAACGCGGGGATGTTGGCCCTATTCGCCTTTGCATGCACCTTGTTAGTGGTTATCGTTAATTACTTTACAGAGCCAAGAATTGAACAACAGGTTAAAGCGCAGCTGATTAGGTCAACTAATGAAGTCTTATCGGAAGAGGTAGCCAATAGTGCTTACCAGCAACGATGCATAGTAGTTAACGAGCCACAGTTTTTAGGTAACGATAAAGACCAAACCATCCGGCTAATTGAATTAAACCAAGAAACAGCGGCTTTCGTGTATCAAACCATAGCACCAGATGGTTACAGCGGAGAAATTCGCCTGCTAGTTGGTTTAAATGCAGACTCAACTATTAGCGGTGTGCGTGTTGTACAGCATAACGAAACACCAGGCTTAGGTGATAAAGTTGAAACCAGAAAATCAGATTGGATTTACCAGTTTAATGGACAACGTTTAATGGACGACAAAGATCCGCGTTGGGCTGTAAAAAAAGACGGTGGTCAGTTTGACGCCTTTACTGGCGCTACAATAACGCCACGTGCTGTCATTAAAGCGGTGAAAAACGTGTTGATTTATCACGCCACAAATCAACAAAGCATTAATGACAATGCGACGGATTGTTAAAGGAGTTATTTGATGAGCGAATATAAACAATTAGCTTGGCAAGGCCTTTGGAAAAACAATCCTGGTTTAGTTCAATTGCTCGGCTTGTGCCCTCTTCTCGCGGTTACCTCGACGGTAACCAATGCTCTTGGTCTGGGTGTTGCCACCATGCTGGTACTGATAGCCTCAAACACAACGGTATCACTCATTCGTAAATGGGTAGCTAAAGAGATCCGCATTCCCGTATTTGTTATGGTTATTGCATCCTTTGTTACCTGCATACAACTGTTAATGAATGCTTATACCTACGGCTTGTACCAAAACCTAGGAATATTCATTCCGCTCATAGTGACCAACTGCATCATCATCGGTAGAGCCGAGGCATTTGCTGCACGTAACAGTGTTAAGCCAGCTGCGTTCGATGGATTAATGATGGGAATTGGTTTTGGTTTGGTACTTGTTGCAGTAGGCGCAATTAGAGAGCTTTTAGGAAATGGCAGCTTGTTTTACGGAATTGAATTGCTGTTAGGCGAATGGTCGTCTTTTTTATATGTTCAAATCGTTGATTTTAACGAACACTTTTTGGTTGCAATACTTCCGCCGGGTGCATTTTTGGTGATGGGCTTTATCATCGCTTTTAAAAATGTCATAGATAACCGAGCTAAAACCAAACAAGCTGCGTCAGAAACCCTTTCAAACAATACTCAAAGCGCATGAATAAACAGAAAAGATTAGAAATCCTAACACGACTTAGAGATAACAACCCACATCCAACTACAGAACTAAACTTCTCTAGTCCATTCGAGCTGCTTGCTGCTGTATTGTTATCTGCTCAGGCCACCGACGTATCGGTGAACAAAGCTACCGACAAGCTTTATCCAGTTGCTAATACCCCTCAAGCTATTTTTGACTTAGGGGTAGACGAGCTTAAAACTTACATAAAAACGATTGGCTTGTTTAACTCTAAAGCAGAGAACTTAATAAAAACCTGCAAGATCTTGATTGAACAACACAGTGGAGAGGTTCCAGAAAGCCGAGAAGCCTTAGAAGCATTGCCAGGCGTTGGCAGAAAAACAGCCAACGTAGTACTAAATACTGCCTTTGGCTGGCCAACTATCGCAGTAGATACACATATATTTCGGGTTTCTAACCGCACCAAATTCGCCATGGGGAAAAATGTTGATCTGGTCGAAGAGAAATTACTAAAGGTAGTGCCAAAGGAATTTAAAGTAGATGTGCACCACTGGCTAATTTTGCATGGCCGCTATACCTGTGTTGCACGAAAGCCTCGTTGCGGCTCGTGTATTATCGAAGACTTATGTGAATTTAAAGATAAAATCGATTAAGGAAAGAAGCTAGCTAATAGCTGCTATATATCAGTACCTTAGATAAATTGAGTAAAGCGAGTTTATTGGCATTTACAGCAATGCCTGCTGAGATTCTTAATAAAATGTAAATACTGATTCAATTGAATGCCCATTTATCAAAATAGCGAATCATAATAAGTTTGCTCTTAAGCAATTCGGGAACTCCCGGTTGCAAAACCAGGAGAGCATAAATGAACAATGCAGCTGTAAACGTAAGCAGTCAATTAGAACAAGCCCAAGCTTTAACCCTACCCTCTAGACAAGAAATGCTTGCACGTTCCCCTTCTGTAAACACCTTCTGGAATAGTAACCAACAACTACTAGTTAGTGCATGGAAAGAGTGGGAAACCTCAAGCAATGGCTCGTTACTTGAGGCTAGTGAAACTCTAATAGATGAAAAACTACAAAGCGCAGTAAACTCAGCTTGGGATGACCCATCAACGGAAAACCTAGTTAAAGATTTGTGGCAAGAAGCAGCCCCAGGTGTATACACCGCACAGTTTTTTAAGCCTGAAAAACTTATTGAATTACGCCACTACCTAGATGGCGTAGCTACAGCAGGCATTCCTTTAAAGCCACCTTATGGAATAGTGCTAAATAGGCATGGGGCTATGCTTGACGAACGCTCTGAAGGCTACCTTGCTGCCCCTAGTTTTCAGGCGTTTTACCGCAAACTACTCGATAAGTATATGCGTCCAATCGCTCGCCTGTTGTTCCCTGAAGTATACGGATATGACAGCCAAACATTTGGTTTTTCTATTCAGTGGCAAGCAGGAATGGACACTTCATTAAGGCTTCATACCGACGCTTCATCGGTAACAATGAATATTAATATGAACTTGTCCGATGAAAAACTTACGGGCTCAGAAGTTGATTTTTATGATCCTATTACCGGAAGTATTAAAAGACTTTCTTTCGAACCGGGTACAGCGATGATTCATCGTGGCAATGTACCTCATGCTTCACAAGCAATACGAAGCGGTGAACGTTCTAACATGGTGCTTTGGTTATATGGCGACCAAATGCAAACGCCGTATGCCAGCAAGCAACAAAATCCAGTTTCTGCTAGGGAGCGTTGGAGTATACCTTCTGGGGTGCGTGACAGAAGTGCGCCGTTCTAAAGAAAAACGAAAAAGGTAGAGCAAGTTGCTCTACCTTTGTTTTTTATAGCAAATCTTTGCCTAACGAGATAACCACTCTTCGGTTTCGTTCTCTGCCCATGGTGTTGTCGTTACGGGCAACGTGCCTGCGCTCACCATGTCCGGCCACCTCAATGACACTTTCATCTAGCCCGCCAGACTTAAAGTAATCTTTAACCATGTTAGCGCGCTTTTCCGAAAGTTCTTGGTTAATCCACTTACCCCCGTAACTGTCGGTGTAGGCATCAACCAACACTACATCTATCTCTGGGTCATGTTTTACGTAATCACCAATAAGTTGCAAACGTTTCTTTGAACGCGGGGTTAATTCATTGCTATTCGATTGATAGGTTAAAACCGTAAAAGCAATATCGTCAAACGAGTACGGAAGTAAGCGCCCTACACATTTTAAAAAGTCGTTGTATTGGGTTTTAAAGTTGATCGAAGAGATGCCCACAGCTGTTGTATTATTGCTGGCGTACCAGTCATTAAAGTAAAAAGTAGGTACGTTACCGTCTTCCAACTCACTCAGCATTTGCCACGCTGGCTGGGCATTTACGTAACCATCAAATTGCTGATAAAAGGATAATTCGCTAATACGCTTAGAGCTTGCACCTGGCTTCCATTTCGGTGGAACACTTCGTAATGAGACTTGGTGAGTTTCTGCGGAAATCCTATACATATCCAAATAGAAATCTAGATTTACGTCTTTTGATGAGCGACTAATGAAACTCGCCACACCAAAAGACGGAATGAAATGATCCATTCTACATTCAATAGGCGTTTTATTTGACACAACCCAAGTTGAGTCGTCTAGCGATGCTGAATAATTGCGCACGTTTGCTTGAGCAGACATTGCGCTTAATGCCAAAGGCAGCAATAAGTAATGTTTCATTAGCAGAAATCCTCTCTTCTCCATAAATTATCGGCATCTAAGCGATAATCTTTAAAGCAAATTAGCGATTCTTTGCGGCTTTTGTAATAATGCGCGCTTCTAATATTAGTTACCCACATTATGACCATTACTGAACTCACGACCGAATTAATGTCTAGTCGATTTCGCGGCTACTATCCTGTAGTTATCGACATAGAAACAGCTGGCTTTAACGCTAAAACAGATGCGTTACTAGAAATTGCAGCTTGCTTGCTTAGCTTTAACGAACAAGGCGAACTTTATGTTCTAGAAAGCTTACAGTTTAACGTTGAGCCTTTTGAAGGCGCTAACCTAGAACAAGCCGCTTTAGAGTTTACCGGAATAGATCCTAATAACCCTTCACGTGGCGCAGTAAGCGAAGACTTTGCGCTGAAAGAGATGTTTAAGCCAATACGTAAAGCATTAAAAGCCCATGGCTGTAACCGGGCTGTAATGGTGGCTCACAATGCAGCCTTTGATATGGGCTTTTTTAACGCAGCAGTAGAGCGCTGTAATATTAAGCGTAATCCTTTCCATCCTTTTGTGAGCTTTGATACTACCAGTATTAGTGCCCTAGCCTTAGGCCAAACTGTTTTAGCCAAGGCATGTAAAGAAGCTGGCTTAGAGTTTAGCAACGAAGAAGCACACTCAGCACTATACGACGCGCAAAAAACAGCAGAGCTGTTTTGCCTGATTGTTAACAAGTGGAAGAACCTAGGCGGTTGGCCCCTACCAAAACCAGATCAAGATGAGAATCAATAATCGATGATTACTAATCCTGTTGTATTGGCGGTTTGCTTAATGTTGGTACTAAGTTTACTGCGTGTAAATGTAGTATTAGCTTTATCGATAAGTGGAATTATTGGCGGGCTTTTATCCGATTTAAGCTTGACGGAAACTATAGCCGCTTTTGAGGCCGGTTTAGGAGATGGCGCTAATATCGCTTTAAGTTATGCTCTTCTTGGTGCGTTTGCTGTTGCCATTGCCAGAAGCGGCTTAACCGATATGATTGCTAACAAGATTGTACGTTTAGTAAATTTGCATAAAGATCAGCACCTTTCTTTGGTGAAGTGGATGATGCTTGGCGCCATAATATTAATGGCAGTAAGCTCGCAAAACTTGGTTCCAGTGCATATCGCCTTTATTCCAATATTAATCCCGCCCTTAATCGCTGTATTCAATCAACTAAATATGGATAGGCGAATCATTGCATGCTGTATCACTTTTGGTTTAGTCACCACTTATATGTGGCTACCTTATGGCTTTGGCAGCATATTTTTAAACCAACTGTTACATGGCAATATTTTGTCGGCGGGCTTAACGATTGATAAAAGCCAGTTACCCATTGCTATGACAATACCAGCCCTAGGAATGGTGTTAGGTCTACTTACAGCCATATTTTTTTCTTATCGGCAGCCAAGAACTTACCAAACAACGATCAATACTAGTGATCAACCCTCGAGCGAAATACAAACTAGCCCCCTAAAAACCGTTTTGAATATCACCATTATAATCGTTGCCTTAGTGGTAAACGTTTATACTGAGTCGATCATTATGGGCGCTTTAGCCGGCTTCCTACTGCTCACTACCGCGTCAGGCTTAAAACCTCAGAATAGCCAAGACTTGTTTGTTGAAGGCGTTAAATTAATGGCCTTAATTGGATTCATTATGATTGCAGCAAATGGTTTTGCCGGCGTAATGAAAGCTACTGGTGGCGTACCAGAACTAGTAAATAGTGCTCAAAGTATACTTGGTGATAACAAGGCATTTGCTGCAGCAATGTTGTTGCTAATGGGATTACTAATTACTATGGGAATAGGTTCATCATTTTCAACCATTCCCATAATTGCCGCTATATACGTTCCGCTAGCTCTCTCGCTAGGTTTCTCTGAGTTAGCAACAGTTGCCTTGGTAGGAACATCAGCAGCACTTGGAGATGCAGGCTCGCCAGCTTCAGACTCTACACTAGGCCCGACTGCAGGCTTAAATAGTGACGGCCAGCATGACCACATATGGGACACCGTTGTACCCACATTTTTGCACTTCAACCTACCACTGTTGGTTTTTGGTTGGATAGCAGCTATTGTTCTATAGAGCTAACAAACTGTTTTAATTACACATTGCACGTTTAACACCGGAATACGAATTGACTGAATCAGCCCTAAGCATTGAAAAACTAAAACCTAACTTTTCGCTAGAGAACATAAACCCAACTAACGACATTCAGTGGTCGAGTTTATTACCTATAGCAAAATCTAGTTTTGACCACTTTACTCACGCCAATAATCATCAACAAGTTATGGTTTGTCAGGCCCCTAGTTTTTTCAATTTGCATTCAGTACTCGCAGACTTTGCTAAAGACCTTAATATTGAGCAAAAAGCTTACGCCTTAATATTTAACCTTACCCAGCCACAGCGCCCTTATTGTGTTGAGCTTTCACAAAAAGCCCAACAAGCTTTTGAGCAAACTATGCTGCAGATTGAAGATTTGCTAAACAAAGATTTTGGCTCAGAACTTTTAGCCAAAGAGATAGGTGAAGAATTAACGTTTATGGAAGAGTCTCAATCCGACTCCCTTAGCAAAATTCTAAAAGGACTTAACCAAGCGCAGGTTCCTGAGCAAGTATTAAATATCATCAAACAACTATTTGAATACCTTGTTGAGTTACCTTCTTTCACCACGATTCAAAAGTTCTATAAGACTTGGCTTAATAAGCCAACATTAAATTATTGTTACGAATTCACTAGAGCAACTATTTTTGGCCAATATCTTGCTCAACCAGCAACTCATAATGCAGATTTGGTTGAGGTAAATTTAGGGGCTATTCATCATTCAGCTTCCGGGATACTGGTGTTAAATGCTGAAGATATTCTTGCAGAAGCAAAGCTTTGGTTTGAACTAAAAGCTAGTTTAACTACCTCAATTTTTTCGTGGGATAAATTGCAAGGTGAAAAGCTAACTAGCCAACCTCAACATTTGTCGGTAACGACCAAGTTAGTACTTATTGGTAATGCCAATGCCATTGCCGATTTATATGAGCTCGACCCAAGTATAAAAAACCTAGGGCTTTTAGAAACAGAACTGCCATTAGAAGTAGAAGCAAGCTCAACCAACATCAATTTGTATTTGAGCCACTTAAATGGTGAGTTAGATCAACGCGGCTTATCCAGCTTAACACCGGAGCTCTACGAATGCGTTTTGAACTACGCAGCTAAGCTTTGCGAGCATCAACAATATTTAAGTCTAGATGTACAAGAAATAATTACGCTACTTCTGTCACTACAACTCAATCAATTTGCAGCAAACAGTCAAGGCTTTACCCAAGCTCTAAAACACTTAAACCATAACGTTAACAACCAGCAAAAGTTTAGTGATCTCTCCTATAGAGAAAAACAAACCAACATTTGTTTAAGTGGTGAGCAAGTTGGCCAAATAAATGGTTTATCGGTTATCGACTTCGCTGGCTTAGGTTTATCATTTGGTGAACCCATCAGAATAACTGCAAATGTGTTTCAAGGTGACGGCGACTTTAACGATATAGAAAGAAAAGCAGAACTAGCAGGGAATGTTCACGCTAAATCAATGATGATCATTCATGGCTTTCTAAATCAATTGTTTGCCTCTGAGCATCATTTCCCTTATTCCGGCAACGTAGTATTTGAACAGTCTTATCATGAAATAGATGGTGACAGCGCTTCTCTCGCATCAGCCTTGGCTTTACTAAGCGCTATCTCAAAGCTTCCCATTCAGCAAAATACCGCAGTAACCGGCGCCTTAGATCAAAAAGGCAATGTGTTAGCCGTGGGTGGCATAAACGAAAAGATCGAAGGTTATTTAAGGGTTGCCCAACTTGTTAAAACTAACCAGCCTATCCGGGTAGTAATACCGGAAGCCAACCTTAATCAACTGAATCTTTCGCAAGAGGTTTTAAACGCGGCTGAGCAAAAACAACTAAGCATTTTTGCTGTTTCTACCATTAGCCAAGCGGTGCCCTATTTGTTCAATCTGCCTGCTGGCGACCTACTCGATGAAGAAAGTGTTTACGGAAAAATTAACAAATTAATCAATCTACCAAACGATGAACCTGGTTTAATTCGCTGGCTTTTGAAGAAAGTATCTGACTTATTCAAGTTTTAGCGAAATTTTCGGACATCGGACTTGTTTAGCTTACACGTGTTAGCTAAAGTATCGGCAAATTTTTTAAAGGTATAATTCATGACTCAGGTTTCGCAAAAAGAACTAGGTAAAACTAGCTATGAACGCCAAGAATTGCTTGATTGCAGCCAAGGCCTTTTATTCGGTGAAGGAAACAGTAAGTTACCCGCACCAAACATGCTAATGATGGACCGCATTCTAAAAATCACCCACGAAGGTGGTGAGTTTGGCAACGGCGAAATCGTTGCTGAGTTAGACATTAACCCTGATTTATGGTTTTTTGACTGTCACTTCCCTGGCGACCCGGTAATGCCTGGTTGCTTAGGCTTAGACGCAATGTGGCAGCTTGTTGGATTTTTCTTAGGTTGGAGTGGCGGTCCGGGTAAAGGGCGAGCTTTGGGTGTTGGCGAAGTTAAATTCACTGGCCAAGTATTACCTACAGCTAAGAAAGTCACCTACCGCATTCAGATGAAGCGTGTAATTATGCGTAAATTAGTTATGGGTATTGCGGATGGCATTGTAGAGGTAGATGGTCGTCAGATTTACTCAGCAAATGATTTGAAAGTAGGTTTGTTTACCGACACTTCAACTTTTTAGTACTCCTAATACGCTGATATTAAAAAGCCCTATTTATAGGGCTTTTTTTATTTAGTTATTGTCTAATCCTGAAACGCGTTCTTCAACAGCCTCACGCCACCCACCGTACCAATGACCTCTTGCGTCTGCTCCACCATACGGACAGGTCTCTTTAGACCTTCCTGATAACCCTGCTTGATAACCTTTGGCATGCGCTCTTTCTAAACGATCGCGTTTTTGTCTTTTCATAGACTTCTTCCTCATCAAGATCAGAAAACAAATCAGGAGCCCACTTGGACTCCTGATCTACTATCGCTTATCGTTTTTAAAAGATCAAAAACTAAATTTTTAAGTATTCGCTAACTAATTGATATTTTTGTTGCACTAAAAAGACAATTTATCTTTTTATGAAACGCCTCACAAAAACAACAGGTAAGAGCAGTAAGCCTAACCACAAGCTAGAAGCCCCTTTACGTTCATACTTCACTTCTTCTATTTGCGGGCAAGTTGCTAAGTCATCTATATCTGTCACCGCAGGGTTTCTTACCAATTTAAGTAACACCGCACGAGGATTTACTCCATTAATAAACTCTTCAGCACTTTCATAGTGATAACCGTTGGCAAATATTTCACCTTCATCATTAATATGAGTTGCAAACTCGAACCGGTACAGCGGTATCTGTGGCGTTCCGTCTTGCTCATAACAGGTTAATTGATTAAGCGTCCAGGTGTATGTCTTGTTACCTTCTAGGTAACGATTGTAATCTAATAAGATACCCGTTTGTCTACGTGTAGTACCATTATAAGCTGGCTGTTCTTCACTATCCCCATCTCGCCAACCTACGATTAAACCGCTATTATTGATATCGCTGAATTCGCTGTTAGCACCAGAAAATGGTTTGTTACGTAATGGCCAATTTACCTCTTGGTATGTTTCTGAATTTTCATCACCATCATATACAAAACCTTCTACCGGACGGTTACGTGATTTAACTTCTACGTATCGCAAATTACCGACAATTAAGTTGGCGTCGTTTACTGAATTTGCCCAAGTATGGGATACGGAGTCTTCAAACTTGTCATTATCACCATCAATCCGAATATTTGGTATTTTATTTAGACTATAAGTACCATCACCATTGTCGGTATAGTAAGTAGCGCGGCCACGTGAACCGTTAGTGCTGTCATAGACATCATCTGAAGATATACCTACTAATATCTCGTTATTGGCATCTTTTACCAAGTTAAAATCTGGAGCATTGCCATAACGAGAACGAACGTAGCCTTCAACTAGTTGTTGCCCAACTACTTGCTCTCCATCTATTGCGTCTGTAATGTCCCATACCCATGCTTGAGTATCAAAACCTGAACAACGGTAGTAGTTTTCTCGGTTACCTGTTTGACACTCACCAAAGCTGTCGCTATTGGAATAACTGACACTACCTATGCCAATAACAAGGGTACGGCCATCTTTTTCGATAATTTGTAAGCCTGATGATAACCCACCTTTATCATCTTCTTGCTCGCCACTACTGTTGTTAAAGGCTGTTGGTAGCAAAGTAACTTTAGCTTGGTCGCTTAAGCGCAAAGCAAACCCACGTTGAATAAAGTCCCTTGTATAATTTCCACCATTAGGATTGCTAAATGGCGCTGAGTCGTAGCCTACAGCCCAACCTAATTCACTATTGATATCATTCACTCGTGTATCAGTTGTGTAGTCACTGTTAGCAATATCATCGAAAACATAAAGTTTTTCGTTAATGGTATCCCAAGTAGGCAACGGCGGCAGGTTCTTGCCATCGGTATGCATCCCACTAATATTTCGATTGGCTAAGAAAGAGAGCACATTAGATTGGTACAAAACGGTTCTTTGTTCTCTTAAGCGTTTACGATAGGTATCGTAAAAACTATTATCTCCGTAGAAGAACAAGTCACATACTTCGCTAGCGTACTGGCAGCCATAGTCAAAAGTGGTTCTGTCGGAAAAGTCGTAAAAGCGAAAAGCACTTCTAAAAGTTTGAGCACTACCCGCTACATACTCCCCATCATTACTTGCGGCAGTAACAACTAGGTCACCATTAGCTTCGACAAGTCCGTTACTGGTTTCTAGTGGAATTTCTTCTATAAGATAATAGGATTCGGTTTGTGCTGCTTGAGCAAAGCTAGCAGACAATACTAAAGGCGCGAATGCCATTGCTAAAGAGCGTTTCATCATAGACTTCTTCATGAATTTTTTAGTTCTTCCAATTCTTCCCAGCGCATAAACAGGTCTTCTAAACTCTGCTCTGCTTTGGCTAAATCATTTAAAGTATTTTGAACGACGTCTTGTTCTAAATTAAAGAACTCAGGTTCATTTACTTTACTTTGTAATTCTTCTACTTGCGCCTCGGCAGCTTCCAATTTTTCGGGTAGCTGGTCAAGTTCCAGTTTCAATTTATATGACAACTTCTTCGATTGTTTTTGGGCTCGCTGACTAGAATCAGTTTTCTCAACAGCTTTTACAACAGGCGCTTTTTGCCGGTTTTCTATGTAATCTGCTACTTCAGAATATCCGCCTACATAGCTGTCTACATTACTGTTTCCATCAAAGAACCAAACATGACTTGCTGTATTGTCGATAAAGCTTCTGTCATGGCTAACCAATAACACTGTTCCTGGATATTGGCTTACCAACTCTTCTAGTAACTCCAGCGTTTCGACATCCAAATCGTTGGTTGGTTCATCTAAAACCAACAAATTGGCTGGTTTCAAGAATAATTTTGCCAACATGAGTCGATTTTTTTCGCCACCAGAAAGCGCTTTAACCGGAGTAAATGCGCGTTTAGGGTGAAATAAAAAGTCTTGTAGGTACCCCATTACATGGCGTTTATTACCGTTGATTTCAATTTCTTGTTTACCGCCAGCTAAATTATCTAGCAAGGTTTTTTCTGGGTCTAGCTCTTGGCGATACTGATCGAAATAAGCAACATTGAGATTAGTCCCTATTTTTAGCTTGCCTGAGCTTGGAGTTAACTGCTCAAGTAACAACTTGATAAGGGTTGATTTTCCACAGCCATTGCCTCCAACCAAGGCAATTTTGTCGCCTCGCATTACCAGTAAATCTAGCGGAGAAATAATAGGATAAGCATCATCAGGGTAACCGAAACTTAATTGTTCGGCTTCAAATACAATCTTTCCTGAACGCAAACCATCGTCGATTTGCATATTGGTAGTACCTTGGCGATTAACGCGTTCACTGCGTTCATTACGCATAGCTTTAAGCGCTCTAACTCGCCCTTCATTACGGGTTCTACGCGCTTTAATACCTTGACGAATCCAAGCCTCTTCTTCAGCCAAACGTTTATCGAACAAAGCATTTTGCTCTTCTTCAACACGTAGCCACTCTGCTTTACCATCTAAGTAGGCATCGTAGTTGCCGGGCCAGGAGGTAAGCACACCACGGTCTATGTCTACAATTCTGGTGGCGATTTTACGAATAAAAGCCCTATCGTGACTAATAAACACAATAGGGCCTTTAAAATTAAGCAAAAACTCTTCTAGCCATTTGATGGTATTAATATCCAAATGGTTAGTCGGTTCATCAAGCAGCAAAATATCTGGATCACCTGCCAACGCTTTTGCTAACGCAACCTTTCTTAGCCAACCACCGGATAGGCCTTGCAAAGGAGCTTCTCCATCTAGCTTCATGGTTGTGAGAACTTGTTGAATTTCGTTATCAAATTTCCAGCCGTCTACAACATCTATCTCATGCTGTATTTGTTGCATACGTTTTAATTCGCGTTCACTGGAGTTTTCATTGATATTCGACGTTAAGTGGTGAAACTCGCTGAGCAATTTACCGATATGTGGTTTGCCTTCAGCGACGTAATCAAAAATACGTTGCTCACTCGCCTCAGGTGGATCTTGCTGTAATCGGGTGATGACAACGTCATTAACTAGTTGACGTTGGCCTGAGTCTAACTGAATAGCGCCTTCGATCACTTGCAACAAAGTGCTCTTGCCAGCACCATTACGGCCAACTAGACATACTCGTTCAGCTTTGTTTATTTGCACATTTGCTTTGTTTAACAGTGGCGTGTCGCCATATGCCAAAAAAGCGTCTTGTAAGTTTACTAACACGCACAACTCTCTATAAATTGTTCTAACTGGCTCGCGTCAAAAGGCCAGTTAATTCTTTGTTGACTGGGTTCGTGACACAACACAGGAATGCTATAACGGTATTGCTCGACTAAAGACTCGTCTTCGATTATGTCTTGTTCTTTTAGCTCATTAATATTGGGGTTAGCTAAAATTAACGCACGAGCATCTTCGCAAAGATGGCAACCATCAGTACTATATAAAACCCAAGTCATACAACTATTCCTTGTGTATCATCCAACAATTATGAATTTGTTTATTACGTTCAAAATCAGGCGATAAAGACTGACTTGAAATGTTCTTAACTTTAAGCCCCAGCTTTGCTAAGGCTTCTATATCCATTTTGAATTGGCGTCTATTGTTTGAGAAAATCAACTGTCCGCCCGGATTAAGCAAGCGCGAAACCGAGCCCAACAAATCAACGTGATCTTTTTGTATATCAAACACTTCATCCATCTTTTTTGAATTTGAAAAAGTAGGCGGATCGAGAAAAATCAAATCCCAACGTTGTGATATTTGTGTTTTCAGCCAAGCCATACAATCAGCACGAATAAACTCATGTTTGCTAATCGGAAGCTGGTTTAATCTAAAGTTATCTTTTGCCCAGTTTAAATAGGTATTAGACATATCTACAGTTGTAACTTTAGAAGCCCCACCAAGCGCTGCATGAACCGAAGCTGAGCCCGTGTAAGCGAAAAGATTGAGAACCTTTTTACTTTGGCTATGTTGTTGAATGTAATGCCGCATGTTCCGATGATCCAAAAACAAACCAGTATCTAAATAATCGGTAAGATTGACGTAAAACTGAGCGCCATATTCTTGAACAACAAAACGCTCTTTTTCGTCGCTATTGCGTTCATATTGCTGGCGCCCTTTTTGTTGAGCACGTTGTTTAATTACTAACTTATCGTTAGCTACTAAATCACTTTGTAAAAGCCCGGTTAGCAAATCCATTAAACGACGACGCGCTTTTGCGGGTTCAATACTCTTTGGAGCTCGATACTCTTGTACAATCACATAGTCGTCGTAGCAATCTACAGCCACATTGTATTCGGGTAAGTCTGCATCATATAAGCGGTAACAAGTTATGTTGTCTCGCTTGATCCATTTCTGCAGCTTTTTCTTGTTTTTAAGCAATCGGTTTACAAAGTCTTCCGCATATTTACGTTGCGTGCCCTGCCCACCTTCACCAATTTGGTAGATTTTCAGCACACAGTTAAGTGCACCATTTAAAAACTTATATTGCTTGTCACTACGCAAGCGCAGATAGTCGAGAAGTTCTGGAGCGGCGGTAAATAGCGACAAGCGCCAGCCAGGATAGTTTTCGCGTACGCTCGCACCAAAGGATAAGAATAAGCCGATAAGCTTAGTTAGTTCGCCGAGACGTTCACCATAAGGCGGATTAGACAAAATAAGTCCGGGCTCACTAGGCGCGGCTGGCAGATTCGCAGCATCATGAACATGTACTGAAATAATGTCACCAAGCCCAGCGCGCTCAATATTCGATTTAGCTAAGGTCACCATGCGACGATCAATATCGTAGCCGATTAGACGTTGCTTACAATTTGCTAAGCCATATTGGGCTCTGGCTTTGGCATCGTTTCGAATATCTTGCCAAGCAGAAGACGCAAAGTTGCGTAAGCGCTCAAAGCCAAATTGTCGGTTTAAACCAGGGGCAATGTCGGCTGCTTGCATAGCCGCTTCAATCAAAATTGTCCCGGAACCACACATTGGATCAATCAGATATTTTTCTTGCCAGTTGCTACGAACCGCTAAGGCCGCTGCAAGGTTTTCTCTGACTGGTGCTTCACCCTGTTCTAAACGATAACCACGTCTGTGAAGGGCTGCGCCAGATAAATCAATTGAAATGGCTAAATGTTTACCCGCTAAACGAACCACTATTCGCGCGTCTTCGTCGGTTTTAGCCACATTGGGGCGAACGCCTTTCAGCTTATTAAATTGATCAACGATGGCATCTTTTACTTTAAGCGCACCAAACTGGCTATTGTCTATATAGTGGTTTGTTCCACTACAATGCACAGAGAATGTTTGGTCTACGCTAAAGTACTTATTCCAACGTACTAAATAGGCAGCTTCATATAGCTCATCAACATTTTCTGCTTGAGTCTCTACTAAGCGCAACAATATGCGAGAGGCAACACGTGACCACATACAAATTTTGTAGGCGGTTGGCCAGTCACAACTAAAGCTAACACCGGCTACTGTTTGTTTGCAGTTTTCTGCACCCAGCGCGGTAATTTCATCTAAACATAAGCTTTCTAAACCTTTAGCGGTCGAAGCGAAAAAATCTGCCATTTCGATACTCTATTTATTTAACCCGTGGATTATACCTGTTTTGCTAAGGATCAGTAGTAAAAGCCTCATTCGGATAAATAATCGGCACTTGGATAATTAAAACAAATAATCTCTTGTATTATCACTACTCTGTGCGTACTATGCGCTCCGCAATAACGGACGCGGGATGGAGCAGTCTGGTAGCTCGTCGGGCTCATAACCCGAAGGTCGTTGGTTCAAATCCGGCTCCCGCAACCAATTCTTTATTTAAGAATTGCTTAGTTCGAATAGCTAAGCCAACTAACTATTCAAATCACTTAACTACTTTAGTTAAGACCGGACGCGGGATGGAGCAGTCTGGTAGCTCGTCGGGCTCATAACCCGAAGGTCGTTGGTTCAAATCCGGCTCCCGCAACCAATTCTTTATTTAAGAATTGCTTAGTTCGAATAGCTAAGCCAACTAACTATTCAAATCACTTAACTACTTTAGTTAAGACCGGACGCGGGATGGAGCAGTCTGGTAGCTCGTCGGGCTCATAACCCGAAGGTCGTTGGTTCAAATCCGGCTCCCGCAACCAATTCTTTATTTAAGAATTGCTTAGTTCGAATAGCTAAGCCAACTAACTATTCAAATCACTTAACTACTTTAGTTAAGACCGGACGCGGGATGGAGCAGTCTGGTAGCTCGTCGGGCTCATAACCCGAAGGTCGTTGGTTCAAATCCGGCTCCCGCAACCAATTCTTTATAATATACAAGCAAACGCCGCTTAATCAGCAGCCAGCCCTTAGTTAAAATCCATACAAGCCAATATTTTCTAGGTGAACCCTTGCCGGTTGTTTAAGCACGAACAATGCTGATTCGGCTAAATCACTTACTTGTAACCACCCAGGCTTTATGTCCGATTCACACTCAGGAGCAGGTACCTGTACCAAGCCTGGACACAAGCTATGTACTCTAATGCCGTGCTCTCTTACTTCTTCTTGTAATGCTGCAGCTAATCCGAGCACTGCGAATTTTGCTGCGCAGTAAGGTCCAGCATTGGCATAGCCATTTTTAGCTGCTTGCGAAGCAATATTAAGGATAAAGCCACCTTGATTAGATTTCATGTTTGGCAATACTGATTGGCTCATTAAAAAAGTGCCTTTGGTACAGGTGTCTACAACCAAGTCCCAGTCTTCTTCACTACAATGTTCAATAGTTTCGCCAACACCTAGTCCACTGTTGTTTACCAAAATATCTACACGGCCAAACTGAGCTATTACGAAGTCTTTTAGCGCCTGTACTTGTTGTTTGATGCGGATGTCAGCAGCATAGCAATGAACGCTTAACCCATAATCATTTTTTAGCTTGCTTACCGTTTGCTCAAGCTTGGTTAAATCTCTCGAGCTAATGACAACTTTAGCGCCCTGCTCCGCTAAGGCTTTTGCAATTGCCAAACCTATACCGCTGCCACCACCTGTTACTATTGCAACCTTTCCATTCACGCTGTCCATTTACATACCTTAGTTCGATTTAATGAAGTGAGTATTCTGCAAGTTTACTGGACACATTCAATACAATAGTGCTAGTTTTATCGTACTTTGGTACGAAGCAAACAAGGGTATTCGATTGAACGAGTTTTCCGATCGCCTAAAAGAATTAATGGGTGAACAAAGCGTTAGCGGCTTTGCCCGAAAAGTAGAATTAAATGAGAGCCTAATCAGGAAATACTTAAAAGGCTCTGAGCCAAGTCTGTCTAAAGCTAATCAAATCGCACAAAAAGCCAATTGTTCACTTGAATGGTTAGCTACCGGTGAAGGCTATCAATACCGAAAAGCAGAAGTAGTTGATATGGAAGCGCTTGAAAAAGCAGTTGAGCTTACCTTGGCGGCAGCTGAGCAACACGATTTAAGCGTAGAAAATGAAAAAGTAATGAAGGTAATTGTGGCTACATATCAATACTTAAGAACAACACGTAAAAAGGATGGCTACTTTGATTTAGAAGAAGCAAAACCCTTTGTTAGGTATGTGATGGGATTGTGTGGTTAAAAAAAGAGTTGCCAAGGCAACTCTTTTTTTAGTATTTACCTTTAGAAGGTTTAAAACTCTTTATAGTCGCGATACTTCACGTTAAAGAAGATAACGTACAATACCGGAACGATCAGCAAAGTAAGAACGGTTGCTACACCTAAACCAAACATTACTACCGCTGCCATAGACTCGAAGAACACATCCGAGATCAATGGTGCTACACCTAAAATGGTTGTTACTGCGGCCATACATACCGGCCTAACCCTGCTTACGGTAGATTCAAATACAGCTTGGTAAACCTCTTTACCAGCGGCTATATCTGCACTGATTTGATCGAGCAGTACAATGCCGTTTTTAAGCAGCATGCCCGATAAGCTCAGCATTCCAAGTAATGCCATAAAACCAAATGGTTTTCCTAGGAACAGCAAGCCAGAGGTAATTCCAATTAATGCCAAAGGTACACAACACCAAATCACTAATGGCTTTTTAACCGAATTAAACAGGAATACCGTAATCAAGAACATGATTAAATAGCCCATCGGTAAAGATGCAAATAAAGCTTCTTGTGCATCGCCCGAAGACTCGTATTCACCGCCCCATTGCAACTCATAACCTGGAGGCAAATCTAAAGCTTCTACCTGAGGTTTTACGATAGAAAACAATTCAGCTGGAAGGATGTCATATTCAAAGTCTGCATCCGCAAATATGGTTAAGGTACGCTTTTTATCGCGGCGTTGAATAATAGGGTCTTCAAACTTAACACTAAAGCCGTTCACTACTTGCTGAATAGGAATATAGCTATTTAACGTTGGGCTCCAAATACGCAGGCTATCCAAAGAATCAATATCAACACGCTCTTCATCAGGCAAACGACCTACGATTGGCATTAAGTTTGTCCCTTCGCGGTATAGACCAAAACTTAATCCGGCAAAAGCAAATTCTAAGGTTTGGTCAACATCAGACTTGTTGATACCTAAGCGTCTTGCCTGAGTTTCGTTAAAGTTAGGTTCTATGTATTTAACGCGGTCACGCCAGTCATGGCGAACATTCACAGTACCTGGAGTGTCATTGAAGATCTTTTGAATGTCTGCCGAAATTGAGCGCAATACATCAGGATCGGCCCCTAGTACGCGTGCTTCTATCTTGGCATCTGTTGATGGTCCAATTTCTAAATTCTTGAACTTAAACTGCGCCTGAGGAAACTGCTGTTCAACCCCTTTACGTAGCGACGACATAGCTGCCGCAGCAGTTTCTGAAGTGGTTGTACGTACTGCTATTTGGGCAAATGCACCATAGTTTTTCTCTGGTGAGTAGGTCAACATAAAGCGTTGAAAGCCCTTGCCTACCGTAGATGACACAAATTCAACTGCGTTTGTATCTCGCGCCATTTGTTCCATCTCTGAAACCGCTTCTCGTGTTTCTCTAATATCTGTACCTTCTGGCATCCAAACATCGATTAAAAATATCGGTGTAGAGGATGGTGGGAAGAATGATTGTTTTACGTAACCAAAGCCCACAATAGACATAACAAAAAGCACAACGATTACAATTACGGTGGGCCATTTGAAGCGTAAACAAAAATCTAATAACACTTTGTAGGTATTAAAGAATGCTCCTTTGTAAGGGTCACTGTCTTCACCTTCAACTTGCTTATCGCCTTCTTTGCCAAAGAACAACTGGGCAAAAAATGGAGTAATGGTAATCGCGGTAATCCAAGACAAAAACAACGAGAACAACAATACGTAGAACAACGATGCCGCAAATTCACCGGTAGAATCTGGAGATAAGCCAATTGGAGCAAAGGCGGTAATGGCGATAATCGTTGCGCCTAGCAACGGCCACATGGTTTGCCCTACAATTTCTTGAGACGCCTTTAAGGTACTTAAACCTTTTTTACGCCCCATTAGTATGCCTTCGACAACAACAATGGCGTTGTCGACTAACATTCCAAGCGCGATGATTAATGCCCCAAGGGAAATCCGTTGTAGTTCAATCTCCGCTTGCTTCATTAAAATAAATGTTCCTAAGCAGGTTAAGAACAAAATTAGTCCAATCAGAATACCGCTTTTAAGCCCCATAAAGACTAAAAGCACAACCACCACAATCGCTACCGCTAAAATAAGGTTCCAAACAAAAGAGCTTACGGATTTATCGACTTCTTGAGGCTGGTTATACATTGAATCAGTGGTCATACCGGCTGGACGTGCGTAGTCGATTTCTTGCAACTTAGCTTCAATCGCTTTACCAACTTCTACAACGTTAACTCCACTGGTAAACGACACGCCGATGTTGATGGCTTGGTTTTGATTAAAGCTAACCAAATTACTTGGAACTTCTTCGTAGCCACGGGTAATGGTAGCTACATCTTTTAAATAGATAAGCTTGTTACCTGTTGTTCCCGGTATAATCAGGTCACCAAGTTCTTCTACAGATTTAAACGAACCTGTTGGACGAAGCGTTAGTTGGTCTCCTGCAATTTTAATATTGCCTGCTGAAGTAACCATGTTTTGTGAATTTAGCAAACTGGTAATTAAAGCAGGATCAAGGTTGAAAGTTGCCATCTTTTGCACCGAGATCTCTATAAACACTTGCTCGGTTTGCGCGCCAGCTAAAGTTACTTTACCAACGCCAGGAACTAGTTCTATTTCTCGACGAACGTAATCAACATAATCTTGAATATCTTTGTAGTCGTAGTCTTCTCCAGACACCATATACATAATGCCGTATACATCACCAAAATCGTCATTAACTAATGGTGCAGATACGCCTGGCGGTAACTGAGGTGCCATATCACCAACTTTACGACGCAGCTCATCCCAGATTTGCGGTAGTTCGTCGGGACCATAAGTCCTCTTCATGGTAACCGTAATTTGCGACATACCTGGCGTGCTTAAAGACACAATGTCATCTACATAAGGTAATGCTTGGATGGCTTTTTCTACCGGGTAAGTCACTTCCTCTTCTACTTCAGTAGAGGTAGCCCCTGGGTACATAGTAACAACCACAGCATCTTTAATAGTAAACGGTGGATCTTCTAACTGCCCTAAGCCAGTAAAGGACAAAATACCTCCAATGAGAAGGATAAGCGTAAACATCCAACTGATTATTGAGTTTTTTACGAAATAGCCTGCAATATTCATTGGTTATCCTTCTTTAACACTACTTTTTGACCTTCTACTAAACGATTTGCACCTAAAGAAACAATGGTATCGCCGTCTTCTAAGCCTTGTTCAATCTCTATCATATCGCCTGCTATGGTGCCGATAACGACCTCCTGCATTTCTACAGTTTGATCGTCTTTATAACGCCACACTACGGGACGTTGCTGACTAATCGTGGAACCATCTGGCATTATCACTGCCGCCAAAGGAACCAAGTGATCGCGATTATAGGTATAGGTCATATCTGCCAAATCAATAGAGACCTTAGCTTGCATGCCTTCTAGCACTGCGTAATTGGGATCATAAGGAACCAACATGGTTGCTATGTAACTTCTACTTGCGCTATTTTTCTCAAGGTTCAACTCGTAAGGTAAGCCTTTAAACTCTTTCTCGGGAAATGCTTCAAACCCTACGGCTATATCTATTTCAGAAATTCGCCTTTTACCAAGCTTAGCTACGGAAATAATCATATCTGGTAGCTCAACATCCACTTCAACGTAATCAACTTTATGCATACTGAGTACCGCTGAACCTGGCTGAACATTCACAAATGAATCTGCAAACACATCACCAACAACGCCATCAAACGGCGCTTTCAGCTCGGTGTAATCGAGCATCAGTTTGGCTTTTTTGTAATCTGCTGAGGCAACCAAGTATTCGGCGCGCATTTTGTCGTATTCGCTTTGTGATAATAGCTTTTGCTCAAGTAAGGCTTTTGCGCGTTCAAATTGTTGCTTAGTTAACGTTAATCTAGCTTGGCGGTCGTCGACCACAATTTGGTAATCGCGTTTGTCTAACTCTGCGAGTAAGTCGCCTTTTTTGACAGGCTGTCCTTTTTTAACTGGAATGGTTTTAATTTCCCCGTCTACACGAAAAGACAAATCGACTAAATCATGCGCACGAGCAATACCATTAAAGTTTCGGTCTACCGAGTTTGAAGTTTCTGGTAGTTTGAATACATCGACAACTTGCGAAGATTCTTCTACTGCTTTGTCTGAACCACAACCCATTAACAGCGAGGCCAATAAACCACTTAAAAGTTTTTGTTTAAACTGCATTTTATAGTCCTCGTTCCTTAACCCACTTAACCGCAGGTTGCCCATCACTAAGCTCTGACGCGCCCGCAATAACAAGCCAATCACCATCATTTAAACCTGACGTAATAGCATCGTCTTCTAACTCAACTTGGGTTTTAGTTACGGTTTGCTTTTGGTCATCCCAAACAAATACAAAGTTTTTACCATCTTCTTCAACTAAGCTGCCGGCTGGTGCGCGCACAAGTTTAGAGCGGCTCTGGCCCGTTGATTTAATTTGAACATTGGTGGCCATGCCAGGAAAAATATTAAGTTCTTCGGGAATAGGTAAAGTGACAACAATGGTATAACTACCTGTTGATGAGTCTGCGACTGTTGATAGCTCTTTTAACCTAGCTTGATACCACTGCTCTCGACCTTGGAACTGCACACTAATAATTGGTTGCGGCTCGCCTTTACGCCTAGCATCTTGAAAGTTTCCAATCAAACTTTCAGGTAGCTGAAAGTTTACGTCAACGGTGGACTCTGTTTGTAAACTTAGTACCTTTTGTTTTTCATAAACAAATTCAAATTGCTCAGCGTATTTGCTGGCTATTAGGCCATCGTAAGGTGCTAAAACTTGGGTATAGCTCAAATTAACTTCGGCTTTATCTAAGGCCGCTTGGCTGATGGTGTATTCACTTTTAGCTCGGTCGAAGTCGCTACGAGAAATAACACCCCGGTCAACCAGTTGATTTGCTCGGTCGAATAGAACCTTTGCGAGATAGTAATTCGCCTTAGCTACTTCTAACTCTTGGTTGTACATCGCAGGGTCTAATCTTGCTAAGGGCTGACCAGCTTTTACTGCATCGCCAGGCCTTACCAATATTTCGTCCAATCTGCCTGCGACTTGAAACGACAATATAGCTGTATCTGAGGCAAAGGTTTCTCCAGGTAACGTTCTTACCCGTGCGCCGTCGCCAATCTCTATTTGTTTTACCTTAACCGGTCTTAGATGGTTTACTGTTGATTCAATGGGGTCTTTATTACAGCCAACAAGCAAAAAACTGCTAAAAGCTATAACACTTAATACACTGGACGTTCTAAACGACATAGAGATCCCTAAGTTAATTTACCAATACTTATTCAACGTTAGACCTATAAAGGCTAATCATCAAAATATTTGAGCTAAATTAGACTACGAAATTCTATAAAGTTCAGATTGTTAGCAAATATCGTTATTTGCTTGTGGTGAGATCAATTTTTAGGCGAGAATTTCACTTAAATTGATTTAGATTTAACCATTACGGTAAGTCGAGAGCTACATACCAAATCAGATTTTTGGTGGATATCTATTTGCCATACATGCAAAGTTTTGCCTAGCTTTATTGGCGATGCAGTAGCGAGCACTTCACCGTGCCTAACAGCTTTTAAGTGATTGGCATTAATTTCGACGCCAACTACCATAGCGTCTTTGCCAGCGACGCAATATGAAGCACAGCTGGCAAGGCTTTCTGCTAGCACCACGTTTGCGCCGCCATGCAATAAGCCCATTGGCTGTTTAACTTTGGCTGTAACAGGCATTTTAGCAACAAGATACTCTTCACCAATTTCAGTAAACTCGATATCCAGATAGGCGAGCATATTGCCCTCGCCCATCTTATTCAATCCAGCCAAGCTCATTGGCATATTCCAGATACTCAAGGCAACATACTCAACAACACTTGTAACGGATGCTTTGGTTTTTCACTTTCTAAGCGTTTTACTTGGCTTCGGCAAGAATAGCCTGTAACCATACAACGCTCTGTTGGTAAGCTTGCCATTTTTTGCTTCCAGCTCAACTCATAAATTGCTTTAGAAGTGGCTAACTGCTTAGCATCATGTCCGTAAGTACCGGCCATGCCACAACAACCTACAGCGACATCTTCTAACTTACCGCCAAAGCGTTTGAACACTTGCTGCCATTGCTTAAATGCATCTGCTTTTAAAGCTTTTTCGGTACAATGACCAAATAGATACCAGGTATCCTTATCATTCACTTGTTGGTTCTCGAATAGACTTTCATCTAATGAATCGAGCCACTCTTGCACCACCAACACATTGAAATCACCTCTTGAATCGCCAAGCGCGTGTTGATACTCATCGCGGTAACAAAGTACTAAAGCAGGCTCGACCCCAACCATTTTTATACCTAGTTCGCTAACTTGGTTTAGAAACGCGGCACTTGTTTGCGCAGATTTATTAAACTTACTCAAAAAGCCTTTAATATGCTGTGGCTTACCATTAGGTTTAAACGGTAACAGCACAGGATTTAACCCTAACTTTTTCGCTAACTTAACAAAGTCTTCAACCAACTCTGCTTCGTAAAAACTGGTAAAAGGGTCTTGAACTACCAATACCGTTTTTTGTTTTTGTTCTTCGCTTAAACTTTGTAAGGCTTTGTAGTCATACTTGGTGGTTAAGCTTTCTGGCAATCGTTGCGCCAATGTAGGAAAGCTTAATGTAGGTATATCGACCATGCCGATGGTTTTTTCTACCGCTATGCTTGCCCACTTAGGAGCCATCGCGGCATTAAATAAACGCGGCGCTTTGGCCATTAAAGGCGCGTAACTCTCTACGTAAGCGACAAAATAATCTTTAAGCGGTCGTAGGTAACGCCCATGGTAAACATTTAAAAAGCGAGAACGAAAAGTAGGTACATCTACTTTAATTGGACACCCAGTTGTACAAGCTTTGCACGCTAAACAAGTTTGCATCGCATCATATACTTCGTGGCTGTAGTCATACTCACCTTTAGATTTAGCAATGCTATTTCTAATTTTTAGCAAAATACTGTCTGGAGAAATGAACCTAGAGTTTAGCTTTTGCTCTTGAGCTAGCGGATCAACTTTTAAAGCTGCTAATTGACGAAGCCATTCGCGCATTAAGCCAGCCCGGCCTTTTGGCGAGTATCTGCGGTCTCCGGTAGCTTTAAATGAAGGGCACATTGGACTACTGGTATCATAGTTAAAGCAAAGCCCGTTGCCATTACATTCCATTGCATTTTTAAAGCTGTCACGTACCTCAATGGCTATTTCACGGTCATAAGCACCGCGTTTTGTTCCATCAACAGAGACTAGTTGCTCTTCGCTATGCAAAGGCGTGCAAATCTTCCCCGGGTTTATTTGGTTGTAAGGATCGAAAGCAGCTTTAATTTTCCGAAGCTCAGAGAACAGTTCTTGACCAAAAAACTCAGGACCATATTCAGAGCGGAAGCCCTTTCCGTGCTCGCCCCACATTAATCCTTTGTACTTGGCGGTAAGTGCTACCACTTGATCCGAGATCTCACGCATAAGGATTTCTTGTTCAGGGTCGCATAAGTCTAAGGCTGGACGAACATGTAATACGCCTGAGTCTACGTGGCCAAACATACCGTAATGCAAACCTTTACCATCAAGTAACTCTCTAAACTCTACGATAAAGTCAGCTAAGTTCTCTGGTGGTACACAGGTATCTTCGGCAAAGGCTACCGGCTTAGCACTACCTGCCGTATTGCCTAATAAACCAACTGCCTTCTTACGCATGTTGTAGATGGCATTAATGCTGGTTAAGTCATCACAACTTTGGAAACCAATAACACCTAGTTCGGTAACTCCCGTTTCCGATAAGGTCTCAATAAGATTACTGATTTTTTGTTGTTGAATGGCTTCATCATTTTCGGCAAATTCAACAATGTTGATGCCCTGCATTTCTTGCTCGGGTACATCACTAATTAACTCTCTAACGCTGTCCCAAACAACGTCTTGTTGCGCGAGGTTAAGTACCTTTGAATCGATAGTTTCAACCGATAAGGCTTGCGCAGCAACTAGGCTAGGAGCATGGCGTAATGCCGACTGAAAAGAGTCGTATTTAACTGTGACTAAGGTTCTAAACTTGGGGATGGGGGTTAAGTCCAGTTTAGCCTCAGTGATGAACGCCAACGAACCTTCCGACCCACACAAAATACGGGTCAGATCCACACTATCTTCTTCAGGTGAATAGGCATTTTTTAGATCATAGCCAGTTAAAAAGCGATTAAGTTTCGGAAACTTCTCTTCAACAAGCGAGCGCATATCAACACAGGCGTGCTTAACTGCAGCATAAATATCAGTTAAGGACTCTCGTTGCTGATCTAAGTGATCAACCCTAACAGGGTCAGTGTCAATTTCTTCGCCACTGGCCAAAACGGCTTTTAAGCCTATAACATGGTCGCTGGTTTTACCGTAAACCATTGAACCTTGACCAGAGGCATCGGTGTTGATCATACCACCTAAAGTAGCGCGATTACTGGTAGACAAATCAGGTGAAAAAAACAAACCATGCTCTTTTAACATGCTGTTGAGTTGGTCTTTTACGATGCCGGTTTCCACCCTAACCCAACGCTCTTCAACGTTAAGTTCAATAACCTTATTCATAAACTTAGATAGGTCGACAACGATACCTTCGGTTAAAGACTGGCCATTAGTTCCAGTACCACCGCCCCGTGGGCTAAGTTTAATTGATTGGAAAGTTGAAGCAGACGCTAAACGGCAGATCTGCTTTATGTCGTTGCTTGTTTTTGGGAAAACGACTGCTTGTGGCAAATATTGATAAACCGAATTATCGGTAGCGACCGCTAAACGACTGGCGTAAGAAGTTTGAATTTCGCCAGAAAAAGCTGATTGTTCAAGCTTCGCTAAATAATCTAAATACAGAGCCTCAAGAGAATGCTGAGGGCTTAACTTAGGGATCATAAATCCGTTGTCCCACTCTAAGGTATTAAAAATTGGAAAGATTATATCACGGGATCTAGTGCTTCAATACGTGTTTGATAGTAACAATGTGTTGTACTGCGTTTTGTTTACTAGCTAGCATGAACCCAAAGTTAATGAGCCGTATAACAGATTATAAGCTAGTGATGCATCGTGAATTTAGAATCACTAGCTTTATATTCTTATATCAGCCTATGTTTTTTTCCTGCTTGGACAATATCTGATTGAGTCATTCTTTTTACTAACAATACTGCTCGTTGACCAATTGCTACCTTCTCATTAGGAAATACAATGGCTTTAGGACCGTTACTAATAACTACTCGTTCACTACCCTCTTTGGCGAGCTCATAACCAGTTTGGTATTCAGTAAAGTTGGCTTGGCTTTGATTGAAGCTAAAGCAAAAATCGTCTTGATGCTTGTTAACCACATCACTCACTTCAAACAAGATAGCTTTGTTAGCTTCGAATTCTAATGAATTTAATTTGCTAGCACTAAGCAGTTGCTGCAGCGTAGAAACTAATTGGTCTAGCTTACTTAAATCATTCTGACCAAAAGCATGAACTTTGCCTAGTTCAACGGTAAAAGCTACCGCATTGTATTTAGCACTTGAATGATAGCTAAATGTTGATGCTGGCTCGTTTGAAAAAAGTACACAGTCCACTCCACAAGATTGTAACAGCGCTAAACTTGATTTTTTCCAAGGCTTACCATGGGTGAAGGGATAAACGGCAAACTTTTCGTGTTTGGAACCTCTAATCGCAGTATGTAGATCTAAATGATAGGCGGGTAAATGCTGATAGCTTTTATAGAAACTGTCTAAGAGAGTTTCCAATTGATTAGCGCGCTCTACTTCGTAGCAGCGCTCGTAATTTTTATGTTTACCTATAAACAAACGATTTAAGTTTACACTTAACTCTCTTTTAGCCTCGATCATCGCTGGAGGGTTACCAAGAATAACCAACAAGGGTTGGTCTAACTTTATCTCCAAGGCACAAATATCAGAAACTAGTTTGTCTAAGCATTCAATGGGCGCAGTCTCGTTGCCATGTATTCCGGCAGACAACACAATTGCTCGACTAGATGTTGACTCTTTAGGTTCGAATTGCAGTACACCAGGTGCTAATAACTTCACCTTAGTATTATTAGCTAATTCAAACTCAAAGGTGTCGGCGTTTTGTGGAGAGTTTAAGGTGAACGCTAGCAGACCCTGTTGGAGTAAAGCTGATTTAGCCACATCTTGTCCTTAGATATCTTAGAAGTGGGCAATAGTATGCTAGTTTTTCACGCATAAAAAAAGGGAGACATTGTCTCCCTTTTTCAGCTAAGAACTAAGGTTCTTAGTTAGGCATAACTTTTTCAAGTTTCCAGATACGATCTACGTAATCTTCAATAGAGCGGTCTGAGTTGAACTTACCTACTGAAGCAGAGTTGATGATAGCCATCTTAGCCCACTTTTTCTGGTCACGGTAAGCAACGTCTACTGCAGTGTACTGAGTAGTGAAAGACTCGAAGTCTGCCAATACTAGGTACGGGTCACCACCTTCTAGCAAGCTATGCTTGATTGAAGCTAATTCACCAGGTGCGCCAGGAGTGAAGAAGTCTGTTTCTAACCAATCTAGAACAGCTTTCAGCTCAGGGTTACCGTAGTAGTAATCCCATGGGTTGTAACCAGCAGCCTTAAGGGCTTTAACTTCGTCACAATCCATACCGAAGATGAAGATGTTTTCGTCACCAACTTCTTCACGGATTTCTACGTTTGCGCCGTCCATAGTACCTAGTGTTAGGGCACCGTTTAGAGCAAACTTCATGTTACCAGTACCTGATGCTTCGTAACCTGCAGTAGAGATTTGCAGAGATACGTCACCGGCTGGGAATAGTTTCTCAGCTAGCGTTACACGGTAGTTAGGCATGAACACAACTTTAAGCTTGTCTTTAATACGTGGGTCGTTGTTCACTTTATCTGCAACTTTGTTGATTGCATAGATAATGTCTTTAGCTAACTTGTAACCAGGAGCAGCTTTAGAACCGAAGATGAATACTTGTGGGCCCATATCGTAATCTGGGTTTTCAAGTAAACGACGGTAAAGTGCAAGGATGTGTAGAAGTGCTAAGTGCTGACGCTTGTACTCGTGTAGACGCTTAATAAGAACGTTGAACATTGCATCAGGGCTTACCTTGATACCACAAAGCTCTTCGATCTTGTCAGCTAGTTCTACTTTCTTCTCGCGTTTAATCGCCATGAAGTTTTTCTGGAACTTAGCGTCGTCTGCAAATTTAGCAGCGCCTTTAAGCTCGTCTAGTTTTAGCGGCCAATCAGTACCAACGGTTTCGTTGTACATGTTAGCTAGCTGTTCGTTACATGCAAGCAACCAACGACGAGGAGTTACACCGTTTGTTACGTTAACGAAACGCTCAGGCCATAGTTCGTAGAACTCTGGGAACAAATCTTCTTTAACCAACTCTGAGTGCATTGCTGCAACACCGTTAGTTTTGAAACAAGTAACAACACATAAGAACGCCATGCGAACCATGCGAGTCTCACCTTCTTCAATAATAGAAAGGTGACGTTTCATTTCGTCGTTGCCAGGCCATTTAGCTTCAACTTCGTCTTCTAGGAAGCGACGGTTGATTTCGTAAATGATTTCTAAGTGACGTGGAAGTACTTTCTCGAACAAGTACACAGCCCATTTTTCTAGCGCTTCTGGCAATAGAGTGTGGTTAGTGTATGCGAAAGTTTCTTTACAGATAGCCCACGCGTCATCCCATACCAAGCCTTCTTCGTCGATAAGAATGCGCATCAACTCAGGAATAGCAACAGTTGGGTGAGTATCGTTCAACTGAATAACAGCTTGCTTAGAGAACTGAGAGAAATCACTGTGGTTACGCTTGTAACGACGAATGATGTCTTTTAGTGAACAAGCACAGAAGAAGTACTGTTGGATTAGACGAAGTTCTTTACCAGCTTCTGACTCATCGTTTGGATACAATACTTTAGATACAGCTTCAGCTTGAGATTTCTCAGATTGAGAATCGATGTAACCACCGGCATTGAAAACGTCCCAATCAAAGAAGTCAGCAGCTTTAGATTCCCACAAACGTAATACGTTTACAGTTTTAGCTTCGTAACCAACTACTGGGATATCCCATGGCACACCTTTGATTTGACGACCTGCATGCCAAACTTTACGCATTTTGCCATCTTCGCCAAATACAGTTTCTACGTAACCGTATAGAGGAACTTCTTGAATTGATTCTGGACGGCAGATTTCCCAAGGGTTGCCGTATTCACGCCAGCTATCAGGACGTTCGATTTGACGACCGCCTTGAATTTCTTGACGGAATAGACCGTGCTCGTAGTGGATACCGTAACCTACCGCTGGGTAGTTAAGAGTAGCCAAAGAATCGATGAAACAAGCAGCTAGACGACCTAAACCACCGTTACCAAGCGCCATATCAGGCTCTTCGTCACAGATGTCGTTAACGTCTTTACCAAGATCTGCCAATGCATCACGTGCAGCGCCAAAAACGCCTACGTTGTGCATGTTGTTCACTGTTAAACGGCCCATCAAGAATTCAAGTGATAGGTAGTGAACTGCACGAGAATCTTTCTCTGCATTCGCTTTAGAGGTTTCAGTTAAGCGTTCGAAAACCAACTCGTTTACTGCTGCACAAGTGGCTTTCCACCAAGCTTGATTGTTAGCACGAGCTTCGTCAGTACCACAAGTACTACGAAGATGTTTAACGATAGCATCTTTAAACTGATCTTTTGATAACGCTACTGTGTTTGTTGCTTTTGCCTTTTTAGCGGCCATGTGAATTTCCTTTGTATCTAACCTTTGTGGTGACATCTTCCAACGTAGCATTCGATGGTTAACCGAACAACAAATGCTACAAAAGACTGTATGTGCTCAAAAATCCGAGCTCATGTTACCGATGCGGAACGATATTATATACGTTCTACATCACATTTAGGTAAAAAAGCCTCTCTCAAGACTAAATTTTTATGCATTTTTTGGAAAAAATGCTTTTTCACTCAAAGAACCGAAATGAAGTGTAAAGAAAACCCGCCAAAAGCCCAGCATTTGAAAATGCTTTCATAAGTAAATCGGAAGCAATCTTGATCGGAATCAATTAATACGGGGCTTTTGACTCAAATCGTTCAAATTATAGACCTATACCATTGTAATGCGCTTTTGTAACAAAACTATTACAGAACTTGCAATTTGAAGCAGTTGGCATACGTTTTCAGGCGGAATTTATGCACAAAAAAAGGGTATTTATTCAACACCCTTCAATCGGTGCTTATAGATTATAGACCAGCTTTTGCCAATGCTGCAGAAACAATGGTTTGAGCTTCTTGTTCAATTAAGGCTAGATGCTCTTCACCTTTGAAACTTTCCATGTAAATCTTATAGATAGCCTCAGTTCCAGACGGACGAGCAGCAAACCAACCATTCTCGGTAACCACTTTTAGTCCACCAATAGCGGCACCGTTACCTGGTGCAGCAGTTAACTTTGCGGTAATCGTTTCACCAGCTAGGGTTTCTGCTTCTACCATGGCTGGGTCTAGTGCGCTTAGCACCGCTTTTTGTTCAATGCTGGCTGGTGCGTCGATACGTTTGTAGCAAGGCTCGCCAAACTGTTCAACAAATCCTTGATAATGCTCGCCGGGATCTTTACCGGTAACAGCAATAATCTCTGCCGCGAGTAAGGCTAATATGATTCCGTCTTTGTCGGTACTCCAAACACCACCGTCTTTACGTAGGAATGAAGCGCCAGCACTTTCTTCACCACCGAAGGCAATACTGCCATCGAATAAACCGTCTACAAACCATTTAAAACCAACTGGTACTTCTTTAAGTTCACGACCCAAGCTAGTTGCAACGCGGTCAACCATTGAGCTTGATACTAATGTTTTACCAATTGCAGCATCCGCTCCCCACTGGCTTCGATGCGAGTACAAATAGTTAATCGCTACAGCTAGGTAATGATTAGGGTTAAGTAAACCACTACTTTTAGTCACAATGCCATGGCGGTCGTAATCTGGATCGTTAGCTACTGCTACATCAAACTTGTCTTTTAGTGCAATTAGGCTTGCCATTGCATAGGGAGACGAGCAATCCATGCGGATTTTTCCGTCTTTGTCCAAGGTCATAAACGAAAAGGTTGGATCAACACGGTCGTTAACTACTTCAATGTCTAAACCGTAGGTTTCAGCAATTACCGACCAATACGCGATACCACTACCGCCTAATGGATCAACGCCAATTTTTACTTTGGCTTTAGCAATCGCATCCATATCTAACACGTTTGCTAAGTCATCAACATAAGGTTTAATGTAGTCAATAGCGACAATAGAAGGTTTCGCGATGGCCTCGTCGTAACTAATACGCTTAACTTCTTTTAAGCCATTAGCGAGAATTTCATTGGCGCGGTCTTGAACCACTTTAGTTACGTCACCATCAGCCGGACCACCGTTTGGTGGGTTGTATTTAAAGCCGCCATCTTCTGGTGGATTGTGTGAAGGCGTAATTACTACACCGTCTGCTTGTTCTTTACCTAAACGGTTGTAAGCCAAAATAGCGTGAGAAATAACTGGCGTTGGCGTGTAACCCAGTCCTTCTTGATAGCGTACTTCTACTCCGTTTGCTGCAAATACCTCAATAGCTGAGCAAAAAGCTGGCTCTGATAACGCATGGGTATCTTTACCTATATATAAAGGACCAGTAGTTCCTTGAGCTAAACGATACTCTGCAATAGCTTGGCTTACTGCCAAAATATGGTTTTCGTTAAACGCTTTTTTGCTTGAGCTACCACGGTGGCCAGAAGTGCCGAATGCCACTTGCTGCTCTCGAACAGATACGTCAGGTTCTAATAGATAATAATCAGCCACTAAACGTGGAATGTTTGCAAGATGCTCAGCCTGAGCTGGCTTACCTGCTAAAGGGTGAATAGCCATTAATAGCTTCTCCGATGCTTAAGTTAAAGATAAAAAGTTAGACCGCTTCACATAAGCGTTCAATTTGAAATTCTTGTAAGCCCATTTCACTGGCAACGTGTTGGAGGATATGCCTTTTACGCGCAGTGTTGGTATTTGTGATCACCCAATAAGGACTGTTTGGAATAGCTTGGGGCTTGCTGGTTTTTCCAGAGGCCAATAATAAGTCTTTATCTTGCGAGAAGTATTCACGCTTACTTCCTTTTAATACACAAGCTTTAGCAAACCGCTCACCATCAATAGCATAAAGACCAGAAAGCAAAGATAAGAAACGTTTAGTAGAACTGCCCGCTTCCGATATTTCAGAAAAATTGAAATAATTTAGAGGGTCAATATCGGCCACATCAGTTTGCGCTAGCGAATCAGTGTTTACTGCTTCAACTACTAGCTCTTGCTCAACGTTGGCCTCTTCGTTACTTACAACTACATTTTCAGCCTGTGCTTGTTGTAATTCTTGGCCATCTACTTCCAGCAGTCGCCTAAGGATATCTGAGGCACTTTCACCAATGTGTTTAGTTTGGCTGGCAATGTATAAATACAAATCTTCTTCAATTTCTATCGTTTTCATCGTTTCTTTCTAGGATTGCAAAGCTCTTAACATAACTAATTATTATACATAGCAGCGTTAATAACTCACCAACAATCCGAATTAGATCCTTCGAAAGGCTAATTAGTGAACAAAGAAATGCCTTTCAAATACTTGTAGTAATAGAGCTGCAAAGGCAGACTAACAATTTTGTGACATTTGCGGAGCAATATTGTTGGACCTACATTATAAAGAACAAGGGCAAGGCTACCCTATCCTGCTCATTCATGGGCTATTTGGCAGTTTGTCCAATTTAGGTTTATTAGCAAAGCACCTTACAGAGTTATCCTATCGAGTTATAAGTGTGGATACCTTGAATCACGGCTTGTCTCCTCGCTCAGATTCTATGGACTACCAACATCAAGCAAAAGCGATTAAAGCCTTATGTGACAAGCTTGATATTTCCCACTGTGCCATTGTTGGCCACTCCATGGGTGGCAAAATAGCTATGGCTACTGCGCAACTCTACTCTGATTTAGTTAACGCTATTGTTGTTGCTGACATTGCTCCTGTAGCTTACCAACACAACCATGCTGCGGTATTTTCAGGATTAAATAGCTTTGATCCTAAAGATATAAACTCGCGTTCTGAAGCAGAGCAACTGTTGGCAAGGCATATTCAAGAAGCAGGCGTACGCCAGTTTTTACTTAAGTCATTAACGAAGACAAACCAAGGCTGGCAATGGCTATTCGACGTTAAGCAACTAGCGCTATGTTACAACAACATCATTGGTTGGAAAGAGTTTGGGCAATTTAAGCGTCCCTGTTTGTTTATAAAAGGCGAAAACTCAGACTATATTGTGAGTGAATATCAGCAAACGGTAGGTCAACAATTTCCTAAGGCCGAGCTCAAAATGATTGCTGGAACCGGACATTGGTTGCACGCTGAAAAACCAGCTATTTTCAACCGTTTAACTGAGCAGTTTTTAGCCAAGCATATTTAACACCTTGTGACGCTTTATGGTATAGTGCGCGTCGAATTTTTATCTCAAGGATAGTGATGTTCGCAAAGCATATAGATCTTATAGAAAGCCTAGCGCTAAATATTGGCTTCGTTGTTCTATTTTTCTTTATCGGCATGGCTATTCAAGACGTATTAAAAAAAGGCAATGTACCTCCTTTCGGCCGCGCAATAGTATGGCTAGTATTGTTTTTGGGGTGTGCAGGCTTTATTGCAAAAGGGCTAATTCAGCTATCTTGGGAAGGCAGCGGCTTAGCTTAGACGGTTGTTTTATAATTAATGGCAAAACAAAATACAGATCGAACCACTATTGATCTATTCGCCAGTGAAAAAAGAGTTGGGCGACCAAGAACTAACCCTTTAGAGCGGAAAGATCAGTTAAAAACCAATAAGCGCAACCAGCTGAAACGCGATCGTGCAAATGGTCTTAAAAGAATCGAGTTGAAAGTAGAGCTAGCTCTCTTCGAACAGTTAAATCAATTGGCTACTGAGTCCGGCATAAGCCGCAGTGAGTTAATCGAAAAGATGCTAAACAAACAAGTTAGTCAATTTTCAACAAATCAATAGTTTGTATTACAGGTAACATTTATGGCGAGTGTAGGAATATTTTTTGGTAGCGACACCGGTAACACCGAAGCTGTTGCGCAAATGATTCAAAAAGAGCTAGGTAAAAAACTAGTTGAAGTAAAAGACATTGCCAAGTCTTCTAAAGAAGACATTGATGATTTTTCACTAATTCTATTAGGTATCCCCACCTGGTATTACGGTGAAGCTCAATGTGATTGGGATGACTTTTTCCCTGACCTAGAACAAATTGATTTTTCTGAGAAATTAGTAGCAATATTTGGTTGTGGTGACCAAGAAGACTACGCCGAGTACTTTTTAGACGCCATGGGCACTATCAACGACATTGTAGTAAATAAAGGCGCTACAGTTGTGGGTCATTGGCCAATAGAAGGCTACGATTTTGAAGAATCAAAAGCACTTGCAGATGACGCACACTTTGTAGGTTTAGGCATTGATGAAGATCGTCAACCAGAATTAACCCAAGAACGTGTTAAAGGCTGGTGTAAGCAAGTTTACGAAGAAATGTGCTTAGCTGAATTAGCTGACTAAAATTACTGGGCGAAAGCCCAGTTTTTGTATCTGGCCCTCGTATAGTTGGCCAAGTTTATGCTTAACTTGGTTCAGAGGGAGAGCAAATTGTTTAAATACTTATTATTAATTTTAATTGGGATATCTAGTGTAGCTAGAGCCGATGTTTGGTTTTATGAAGACCAACATGGTGTGATGCACTTTGCTCAAGAAAAGAAAGGCTCTAAATGGCGTTTATTAATGCGAACGCCTAAATCGCTAGATCCCCCAAAAGCTAAATCATTACCTCAACGTGCACCCAGTGAGCGCCCTTACCATCAATTAATTGTAGACAGCGCAAAACGTCATAAACTTGACCCTGCCTTGGTACACGCTGTTGTGGCAACTGAATCAAACTATAAGCACGATGCAGTATCCCGTGCCGGCGCCATGGGCTTAATGCAGTTAATGCCGGCAACCGCAGAGCGTTTTTCTGTTACCGACCCTTTCATTCCAGAACAAAACATAGAAGCAGGTAGCCGCTACTTACGCTGGTTACTAGACGAGTTCGAATCACTGCAACTCGCGCTAGCGGCTTACAACTCAGGTGAAAATACAGTTAAGCGTTATGGCTTTACTATTCCACCGTATAAAGAAACACAAAACTACGTGACCAAAGTTATAGAACGCTACAAGAAAAACTTAAGTCTAATTCAGTAATGCATTCAGGCGACTTGCTTCAACTCGGGGCGATACTGCCGTTTAAGGCGGATATATAGCTTACGTTTTATAACCGCAACAACTTTACCCGTCTCGTCAAAAACCTCTGTTGACACTTCAGGCTCAAATTTTTCTCCAGAAGCTGCCGCGTTCAAAATTGTTTCAATGAATGCTTTATCCAATTGGAACTTTGCAAACACTTTTGTTCGGCCAGGCGTTACAAACTTAATCGAAGATTCACTGTCCCATATATGGTATTTGTTGCCTAAAATCGCCATTAACATCAGCGGATAAATAGGATCGGTCATCGCAAACATTGCTCCGCCAAATTGAGAGCGGTTAGCATTTTTATTCCACCATCGAAATGCTAATTGAACTTGGCAAAGGTGAAAATCCTTACTGAGCTGGGTGATCTTAATCCCAGAACCCCAAAATGGTGGCCAAAGATTAAGGACAGATCTCGCGACGGTTGCTCTTTTTAGTAAAATATCCATAAACTCAACTGGTCAGACATGTTAGCGATAGGTTAATAAATATTTAACTGTGCTACAAGTTTTCTTATCAAGCTTTCTGTTTGTCATGTAAATCCGTATACTACTGGGCAGTTATGGAATGAATAACAGCAAGGGAAAAAATTTCACCTATGTCTGATAATAATTTAGCTCTAAAAAAAGCGGGCCTTAAAGTGACCTTGCCAAGAATGAAAATTCTAGAGCTGCTGCAAACACCTAATAACCAGCACATTAGTGCGGAAGACTTATACAAGCTCTTAATTGACCAAGGCGAAGAGATTGGCTTAGCAACGGTTTACCGCGTACTTAACCAGTTTGATGATGCTGGCATTGTTACTCGTCACCACTTTGAAGGCGGAAAGTCGGTATTTGAATTAAATAGCCAACATCACCACGATCACTTAGTGTGTTTAGACTGTGGCAAAGTAATTGAATTTAATGACGATATGATTGAACAAAGACAAAAAGATATCGCCGAAGAAAACAATATCAAACTAACTAACCATAGCTTGTACTTGTACGGCAACTGCACCAAAGCAGACTGCGAAAGCCGCGAAGATTAGTTTCTAAAAATACAGGTGATCTAATCACCTGTATTTACCTCCCCTATTTATTTAGCTGAATATCCCCAACGCACTACTAAGTCATTTTCTATGCCTATATGGTCAAGAATCCGCGCAGTTACATGTTCAACTAAATCTTGAATGGTCTCTGGCTTATGATAAAAACCAGGGTTGGCCGGCAGTATTTCCACCCCCAACTTAGCTAACTTAAGCATGTTTTCTAAATGGATCGCCGAGAAAGGCATTTCTCTAGGCACCATTATCAACTTACCTTTCTCTTTAATTACAACATCGGCTGCTCGTTCAATAAGGTTATCTGAAAGCCCCATAGCAATAGAGGCTAACGTCCCCATACTACAAGGGCACACAACCATTGTTTTTGGAGCAGCAGACCCAGAAGCAACTGGTGAAAACCAATCATTTTTACCTGGTACAACAATTTGTCCGGGCTTAGCACTAAACCTCTCTTGCAAGAATGCTTGTGCTTTCTCCGGACTACTCGGCCACTGTTCATCAACTTCCGTAGCTAACACTACTTTTGCAGCACTAGAAACTAACAGGTGAATAGTAAACTGCTTTTTGACTAGTTGTTCTAACAAACACAGCGCATAAGGCGCGCCTGAAGCGCCAGTAATAGCTAAAGTAATCTCTTTATTATTCATGATTTTAATGATGATTATCTCGTTATTGAAAACTGTAACTCACTCGAGAAATCAAATTGTTTAACCTAGCAAATATACTTAAAGGTGATTGTAGCGGTAATAAGTGTGCTAAGCGACTTGTTATGAACAATCAAGCATTTATAAATCTGTGACTATTTACTACAATTACTCAAAGGATTAATAAATCTAGGCCTATGTCTAAAACGGAAATACCCACTCAGTCCTTACAAGTCGGACATTACATCAGCCTTCCTCTAGGCTGGACAGCGCATCCATTCATGCGTAACAACTTTCTCATCAAAAATGATGAGCAGCTAACAGTTGTAAAATCCTTAGGGTTAGACCTCATAGAAGTTGTTCCTAGTAAGTCTAAAATAGCGACTCCTGAAGTTAACCTAAATGATGCTCTTGAAGATGATAAAGCAGAAGTAGCAGAAGTAGACCCAGATCAAGCATGGCTAGATGAGCTTAGGGATGGACAGAAGCGAGCAAACAAAGCCTACTTACAAAATGCAGAAAACTTCCGCTTAGCCTTAACCAAGTTTACCAGCAAACCCGAAGAGGCTTATTACAGTATCTTTGAACAAGTGAACATTACATTACAAATGATGTTCAAATCATCGTCGGCTCATAGTGTTTATGTAAGCTTAGAACCTAGTAGCGATGAAGACATTTTCTTTCATAGCGTAAACGTAGCTGTGCTCTCAATCTTAGTTGCCAAAAACCTTGGGTTTACCGAAAAAGAATGCCAACACTTGTGTATTGCAGCTATGATTCACGATATCGGCGAGTTGAAAGTACCTCAACAGATTCGTAGAAAACCAAGCGAATGGACTCAAGCAGAACAAAACTTCTATCAAACTCACCCCAAATTTAGCGCTGAGCTTATAAAGAAGGCCGGTTCTTTTCCCGAAGAAGTATTGCCAATAGTCGTTAATCACCATGAGCGCCTTGATGGTTCAGGCTACCCTCAGGGTTTAAAAGCTAAGGAACTAAGCAAAGCCACTCAACTTTTAGCGATTGTGGATGCGTTTGAGCATTTGTGTGCCCCCTTGCCCAATCAAAAACGTATGACTCCCCAAGAAGCCTTCGCTTCTCTCTACAAGAATGCCGAAACAAAATACAACAAGCTCTACTTAGAGCAACTCATGAATACATTGGGTATTTATCCGCCTGGCTCAATAGTGAGTTTATCGAATAACGGCTTTGCAATGGTGATGTCGAGTAATCCAAAAGAGAAGTTGAAACCAAGAGTGTTGCTACTAGAGAAAGGTAAAAACTTTGCAAACGCAAATATTATGGATTTGACTAAAGAAGAGCTGAAGATAAACAAAACCGTTAGATGGGAAGATGTGCCGGCAAGCTTAGTAAAAAACTTCGATCCGAAACTACGCTGTTGTTACTTTTTCGACCCTGAACAGTAAGATTCCATCAGTTCTAATCAATAAAAAAGCCCGATATTTCGGGCTTTTTTTGCATTTAAACCTTTGTTAACTATTGGTCTTCAGCATCCTTAACGCCTTTTACTTTTTCTCGTAAGCCTTGCAGCATTACATAGAAAACAGGCACTAAACAGGTACCAACAATAGTTGCAGCTATCATCCCACCCATTACGGCGTAACCTAGAGAAATACGGCTAGCTGCACCAGCACCAGTCGCAATCACTAGAGGAATAACGCCAAGAATGAAAGAGAACGCAGTCATCAATACTGCTCGGAAGCGTAAGCGTGCAGCTTTAACAGCAGCGTCTCGAATGCTCATTCCGCCTTCGCGTAATTGCTTAGCAAACTCCACGATAAGGATCGCGTTCTTACACGCTAAGCCTATCAACAATACTAAGCCAATTTGGGTATACAAGTTTACATCTGAACCCATGATCCAAATGTATACAAATGCACCTAAGATAGCGATTGGAACCGCCAGCATTACGGAGATAGGAACCGTCCAGCTTTCATACTGAGCAACTAAGAATAAGTAGGTAAATATTAAGGCCAAACTAAAAATAAATGGCGCTAAGTTACCCGCTTTAAGTTCTTGGTAGGTTTGACCCGACCATTCATAGGTATAACCTGCTGGGAAGGTGGTTTCGGCAATCCGCTTCACTGCATCAATCGCTTGGCCTGAACTAAACCCTGGTGCAGGGAAAGCATTCATCTTAACGGCGCCATACAAGTTGAACTGGTTGATATACTCAGGCCCTAACTTTGGCTCTACTTGAACTAAAGTGTTGAGAGGAACCATTTCATCAAACTTATTTCGAATATAGAAACGAGCAATGTCTTGCTCTGAATTTCGAAATTCAGTTTCGGCTTGCATGTTTACCCGGAAAACTTTACCAAAGCGGTTGAAGTCATTCACATACATTGAACCTAACATAGTCTGTAAGGTCATGAAAATGCTGCTTAACTGCACTCCTTGAACCTTAGCTTTCTGTCGGTCGACGTCTACGAACAATTGCGGTACATCTGCACGATAAGTACTAAATGCTGCCGCCAATTCGGGTGCACTACCCGCTTCTACAGCTGTTGCGCGCATTACGCTTGCTAAACTAGCAGGGGTGCGACCTAGCGTGTCTTGAATAAAGAACTCCACACCCGCAACCGTACCAACCCCGGGAAGCGCAGGTAGCGAGAAGCCAACAGCTTGGGCTTCGTTGTAGCTGGCTAACACGCCATTGGCTCGCTGAACGATATTAGATTCGACTAAAGCAGGGTCTTTACGTTCATCCCAGTGAGATAGAATCACTACCATTAAGCCTGCATTTGAAGAAACGGCGCCAGAGATAATCGAATAACCACTAGCTGAAATAACGTTAGTTACCCCCTCAAGTTCATTTAGCTCATCAACCATTCTTGAAACAACTTCTTTAGTACGGTTAATGGATGCGCCATTTGGCAGCTGCACATCGATAAAGAAGGCTTTCTTATCTTCGGTTGGCACAAAGCCGGAAGGAAGTGAGGTAGCCAAGTAACCGGTAGCACCAATTAGCAACACATAAACGATGCCAACAATAGATAGCTTTCTTACCATGCCGGTAACAAAACCAGTGTATTTGCCAGTGGCTTTATCAAAGTGTTTGTTAAAAAAGGCATGAAAACCTTTTTCGTGAACTTTAGGTTTCTTTAATAAAGAAGCACATAAAGCAGGACTTAAGGTTAGTGCGTTGATTGACGAGATGAGCACCGAAATACAAATTGTGATAGAGAACTGGGCATACATTTGACCAGTAATACCAGGCATTACGGCGGTTGGTGCAAATACAGCTAGCAGCACCAAGGTCGTAGCAACAACTGGCCCAGTAACCTCTTGCATAGATTTAGTGGTCGCTTCAACAGCATTTAACCCTTCGTCTTGCATTAATCGCGTGGTGTTTTCTACCACAACAATGGCGTCATCGACCACAATACCAATCGCAAGAATCAATGCGAATAAAGATACAGTGTTAATGCTCATGCCAGTAGCAAGCAAGAAAGCAAAAGTACCGACTAAAGATACCGGAATTGCAATAGCAGGAATCAAGGTTTGCCTAACATCTTGCAAGAAGATGTAAACAACAAAAATAACCAATGCGATCGCAATAAGCAGTGTTTCAAGCATTTCGTCAATAGAAGTTTCAACGAACTCAGTAGTGTCGTACAACACTTTGTAGTCCATATCTTCTGGGAATTGTTCTTCTAAACGAGACAACTCCTCACGAACACCTTTTGCTACTTCTAACGCATTTGCGCCACTCGCTTGATAGATAAACAATAGCGCTGACGCTTTGTTATCTAACATCGCTTCTGCGTCATAACTCGCAGCACCAAGCTCTATTCGTGAAATGTCCTTTAGATATACCGCACTACCATCAGGGTTTGAACGAACAATGATTTCTTCAAACTCTTCAGGGTGACTTAAACGGCCTTTTGTAGACAAGGTGTACTGGAATTGTTGGTCGCGTGGAACTGGGGCTGCACCAATTCGACCTGCTGCAACTTGAATATTCTGTTCTTGAATCGATGCAATAGCATCATCAACGGTAACACCTAAACTGGCCATGCGGTCTGGGTTTAACCAAATACGCATCGAATAGTCCATACCACCGATAATGCTTACTTTAGATACCCCATTTACCCTAGCAAGGTTATCTTTAATGTTGATCCCCATGTAGTTATTTAAGAACAGGTTATCTAGAGATTCATTAGGAGAAACAAGGTTAAGCATCATTAGAATACTTGGATCTTGTTTCTCTACTTTCACACCATTTCGTTGAACTTCGGAAGGGAGACGAGGCATTGCTTGTTGAACACGGTTTTGTACGTTTACCTGTGCCATATCAACATTACTGCCCACTTCAAAAGTTACGTTTAGGCTATAACTACCATCATTCGCACCTTTTGATTCCATATAGATCATGTTTTCTACACCGTTTACTTCGGCTTCAATAACCTTAGCTACGGTATCTGCAACTACCTCTGCACTGGCCCCTGGGTAACTAGTGGTTACCGAGACCATGGGCGGAGAAATATTGGGGAACTCTGCTACCGGCAATACCGGTATCGACAAAAAGCCAGCCAAGGTTAAAACAATAGAAATAACAAAGGCAAACTTGGGTCGATGAATAAAAAACTTACTAATCATCACCGACTCCTTAAGATTGGGTATCAGAGAATGGTTGAACAGTATCCATTTCGTGGTCTACTTCAGCGCCAACTCGGGCTTTTTGTAAACCTTCAGTGATAACCAAATCGCCTTTTTCTAAGCCTTTCTCTACTTCCCAGTCGATACCATAGCGCTGGCCAAGTTCAACATTTCGACGACCGACCATGTTCTTTTTATCAACGGTTAGCACATAACGACCTTGTTGGTCTTCTTGTACCGCACGTTGAGGGATTAACATCACCTCTTGCATTTCTGGCGATTCAATAATTACGGTTACATATAGGCCAGGAACGATGATGTGTTCTTTGTTAGGGAATTCGGCACGAATTGCTAAGGTACCTGTGGTGGCATCAACTCGGTTATCAACAAAATCCATTTTGCCGACTTCATCAAACATGGAGCCATCAGGGAACTTAATTTTTACAGGGAAATCGCTAAGTTTAAAGGGAGTCGTAACAGACTTATGAGCGCGTTGAGCCTCAATAAGCACTTTTTCCGGTAGTTGGAAGTTAACCCAAACAGGCTCCATTTGAACAAGATCAGCTAGCTCGGTTTGATCAGGTGAAATCAAATCACCAGTAAAAACAGCCGCTCGGCTAATACGGCCAGTAAACGGCGCGTAAATTTTTGTGTAGCCAAGCTCGAGTTTTGCATTATCTAATTCGGCATTCGCGCTTTGCAAGGATGCTGCTGTTTGCAATTTGCGAGATAGTAAGTTGTCATAATCCGATTGGCTAATGAAGTTATCCTTAATAAGGCCTTCACCACGCTTAAAGTTTAAAACAGCAGTATCATAAGCGGCTTTTGCTTGCGCAACTAAGGCTTTAGATGCCTTAACTGCAGCATCGTATTGCGCAGGGTCTATTTCAAACAATAAAGCGCCCTCTTCTACAATGCTACCTTCTTCGAAGTTGGTTTTTAACAAGTTACCACGCACTTTAGATTTGATAGTGATATCTTGGGTTGCTTCAGTTCTGCCAACAAAATCATTACTTAGTGTTACTTCTTTCATAGCAACTTCAAGAACTTTCACATTGGCTTTAACAGCTGGAGGAGGTGGTGGTGCTGTGTCACACGCACTTAAAAACGAAAGTGAGGCAAGTGTTAGGCCTAAAGCCTTTGCCACACGAGCTACAACAGGTGTGCGGTTCATAAACATTCCTTGTATATTTTTGTGTACCGAGTAAACCATAACTAATCATAGTCGTTATGTTGAAGCATGAAAACTAAAGTACTTACTTTTAACCAACATTTTTCTAAATATTAAACAACAGCTTACTTTATGCTCAGAGTTGCTTTCCATTTCCTGGAAAAGCCTGATTTTGATACCATCTAAGCCAAACTAAACTCTTTGGCCTAAACATGCAGTTTCAAAAGATTAACAAAACCGTTTATCAACAACGTTCTCGCTATACCTATATCGGTATTTCTGGTTTGTTGATTTTGTTTACCCTGTTTTGGTCAAGCCTATTTATCGCGCTGTTTTCTAAGGGCCCTGATAATTTCTATCTCAACCTATTGGGCGTGGTAGCAGCAGTTGTTAGCATTGTCCCTGTGGTATTAACGCTGAAAGACAGAGAATGGTTTTATGAGGTCATGTATGTTTGGCGCTTAAAGCAAGAACTCAACAAAATTAATCGCAAAATGGCAGCTTTAGTCAAAGCCATGAACAAAGGGGATGGAACGGCTTTTGAGATCGTTAAGTTTTCGTATTTGGGGAGTCGTCAAATTTGGGAGTTAGACGACAATACCCTTATGCTCAACGAGTTAACCATTTCTGAGAACAAACTTGAGCAGCAAGCAGCACAGTTTAATCTAAACATCGATGCCAACAACTACTCCACCAGCGCATTAGAAAAGTACTAAGTTCGCTTTACTAAACAATTTGAAAGCTAAAAATCAGGCTTTTAAATGAAGACAAGTATGACCGTCTACTAGGATCGGAGAAATGGCTTTATCTTCGGCAAAAGCCTTTTTAAGCGCCCCCTCAAGGACTAACTTGTCACCTATATTTGCCTGTTTATCAATTAGTTCTGCGGGATAAGCCCATAGATTGCAATTAACTACATGTTGTTGATCTGATTGATCAGTAGAAACTTGCAACTTTAAGTAGCTTTGATTGTTGATACTCTTTCGCAAAGAAGACTTTCCAACAATTTCACCAACCAAAGTAACTTTATTCCAATAGAGTTGAGAAGGTGCGCCAACAAAGCTTACTTGTTCAACCTCAATGGCACTAGAGATAGCACCTTTGCTGTCTTTTTGGTTTTTTAAGTGGCCACTGATCACCACACCATCGCCCGCTTTTGCATACTGTTTAATTCTTTCCGCCTGCTCTCCTCGAGCATTAAGCTGAAATACTTCTACTTGCTCCTTGCCACTTCCTTTTGGCTTTCGCTTGAACAACACTTCAAACTGGGTAATGGCAGTGCCATCACTAAAGTAGCGTAGGGTAATGTCCTTAGACACAATGTTGCCTAGAATCTCTACCGATGAGCGACAGATTACTTGCAAAAACTTTTCTCCACTTAAAGCCTTTAACGGCATTGTTTAGTAAACTTGTGCCACAGCAAAGCAGCAACAGAACCCCATTATGAAATACCCTTGCCGATTAGACAAATTCCTATCTAAAGCCGGGCACATATCACGAAGCGATGCTAAAAAGTATATCAAAAACAAACGTGTGACAGTGAATAGTCAAATTCAAACAAATGCACAATTTGCTATTGGTGAAAGTGACAACGTTGGTTTAGATAGTAAAGAATTGAAGCTAATCGAACATCAGTATTTCATGTTAAATAAACCAATAGGCTATTTAAGCACTGAAGCTGAAGCTAACCACCCCAGCGCCATGTCCTTAATAGACTCACCACTTAAAATACATGCTGCCGGACGCTTGGATGTAGACACATCAGGTTTATTGCTTTTGACCAGTGATGGCCAATGGTCACATAAAGTCACAAGCCCCAATAGCAAAAAGTTTAAGGATTACAGAGTTAGCCTTGCCGATGCGGTTAGCGACAATGACCTTCAGCTACTAAAAAAAGGCCTTTTGCTTCGAGGTGAAGATAAACCTACTCTCCCCGCCGTAACTAAACGTATCAATGAAAAGCAGTTCATTCTTAGTATTAGTGAAGGGCGTTACCATCAGGTTAAGCGAATGTGTGCCGCGATAGGCAATAAAGTTATCGCCTTACACCGGGAGAAAATTGGCGGCGTAGTGCTAGATAATGAATTGCAAGCTGGTGAGTATCGAGAGCTAACGCAACCAGAAATAGCGAGCTTCAACTAATCAGTTTCCATCATAGATGCATACTCAACTACCTGATTTCGTCCGTTATTTTTAGCCGTGTACAGAGCCTTATCTGCCTGCTTGTATAGTTTAGCAAAGCTACTGTCTTTTTCGCTTTGAGTAATACCAAAACTACAAGTAAAACTAGGCACAGCTTTATCTTTCTCGAAGGCAAGTCGCAGTCGCTCAGCCAAATTTATTGCCTGTGTAAGGTCGGTTTCAGGCAGTAACATCATAAACTCTTCTCCACCCCAACGGGCGAGTAAGTCAGTTTCTCGTTTTAACTTAGTAATAGTTTCTACTAAACGAATCAAACACAAATCACCGGTATCGTGGCCATATTGATCATTGAGCTGTTTGAAGTGGTCAACATCAATCATTAATATTGAAAAACGAGAACCATTGCGATCGCTACGGCTCTGCTCTAGGAATACGCTGTCTTCAAAATGTCGACGATTTGCCGCACCGGTTAAAGGATCAGTATTGGCCAGCTGCATAAGTTTGTCTTCAAGCGTTTTTTGCGCGCTAATATCAATACTAGAGCAAACAAAGTTATGCAGTTTACCTTGCCAATAAACCGCCGTTACGGTCATTTGTTGAATAGTATTGAGGCCATTATTACCAAGTATAGAAACCTCTCCTAACCAACTGCCTTCTTCAGCTGCAATTTTAAGTACTTCATCAAATCCAGGATCAGATTGGCCAAAATCCGTAAGCTTAGTGCCAATCATTTGTTCCGCATCTACACCTACTTTTTTTGCTAAGTATTGGTTCACCTGCATTACCTTCCCCGTTGGGTTAATAATAACTTGTGAAAACTCTCCTTCAAAAGCAGCTTCTCGCAGCGCGTTAAGTTCTTCAACCACCGCTTTTTCACGGCGAATCATCTCGGTTAAATAGGCGGCAAAGAAGCATCCAACAATTGATACCAGATAGACAACTGCGATAAATATCAACCAGTGTCGGCTATCTGTGGCTAAGTCTTTATAAGATATATATAAAAACGCAGTATTAGGGTTCGAATCTTCGTATTCATCAAGTACTGAGGTAAACATTAAGCCGCTGCCAACGTCATAGGGCGAAGCTGCATCTCGATAAGGTTTGTCATCGAAATAGTCACTAAGTGACGAGTAATCTAGTTTGCCAACCAAGTTCAATAACTTCTTGGAGGTATCTTGGCTAAAGTCACCTTCTATAACGATATCGTCACTAGTTACAATAACTGCGCGCTCGACTAACATCGGGCGACCAACGAAGTGTACAGTTTGATTAATCGCCTGCTGATCGTACTCATTAACCATCCAACCCACCAGTTTTGACCACTTATCAAATACCGGTATATACAAAACATAGTAAGTTTGTTGGTTAGATTTGTCGTAGATAACCTTGGTAGATATAACTCCTTCATCTCTCCACGAGAGGCCTTTAAAATAGTTTTTAATGATTGGGTTAATACCAGAGCTCCACTCTAAAATGTGACCCTCTTTACTTTGGTTTAGAGCAAGGTCTACGCGCCCATCACGGTGAACGTAGTAAAAGTTACCCTCTAAATTCACATCGCGAGCAATTCGCTGCCACTCGGTAGCGAGCGTGACCAGTGTTAACTCAGATTCATCATTAACGTAGTTAAGTAGGCCTAGAGTTCGGGTTAACAGTGACAGTCGTTGAGACAACAGGCTTATTAAGTGTTTGTTAGCTGTCTTAAAACCACCAAAAGACAATTCAACTTCTTCAACTATTTGATGCTTTATGGTTTGGTAGCGATGAGAAAGCACCGCAGCGAACAATAAGGTGACCAACAGCGCCCAAAAGCCTGCCTTTTTTTGCCAAGAAATGTTGTTTTTAAGAAAACGTGAATTCAATTGCGCACTTTAAAATCTATTTAGATACAAACTATTATTAAACAACTGAAGCGTTTTTGCTCTTTAAAACTGGAGATAAAGTTAAAAAAGCAAAGGCTAAATCAAATAATGTGAAATTCAATATTCATACTTGAATGCTTGCCCTGCTGCTAGGATACTTAGCAAAAAACAAAAAGGTAAATACATGACTGATTTTCGCTTTCATCCACAAAGTCAGGTTATACAGCAGCAAGACAGCTATTTAATTACTCTCTACACCGCCATTAATCACAACTACCACAAAGTGTTTGTGCGAGTAGAACCAGACCACGAAGAATGGTTAATGGAAATGACTAAGCCGAGCATTGAAGGTAATTGGCTTAAGTGGCAAATCAGCATTCCTGTTAGCCCGCACTCTCCGCTAACACTTTATTGCTTTAAGTTTTTAAGCAAAGACAACCAATGCTATTTACATGCAGCGGGTGAATCTTCTCGTCTACCACAAAAACATTTTCACTTTAGAATTAACAGCCAAGCTAAACCGCCGGAGTGGGCGAAGCAGCAAGTTTTCTATCAGATATTCCCGGAACGCTTTGCTAATGGCGACCCAAGCTTAACGCCAAACAAAGACAATTATAGTTACCAAGAAGATGGTAGAAAAATTGTTCAAAAACAATGGGGAGAGCCGGTCGCTAAATCTCATTCTGGTACCGGCGCTACAGAGTTTTATGGCGGTGATTTAATAGGTATTGAACAAAAGCTAGATTACCTGCAAGAGCTGGGTATAACCGCGCTCTACCTTAACCCCATTTTTTGTTCTCCAAGTAACCATAAGTACGATTGTACCAACTACTTTAAGGTCGAACCCCACTTCGGTGGAGACGAGGCTTTAATAAGCCTATCAGAAAATATGAAAAGCCGCGGGATGAAGCTAATGCTAGATGCGGTAGTTAACCATACGTCCAATCAACATCACTGGATGGATTACTATCAGCAGCATCAAGGCGGCGCCTACCATAACCAAGATTCACTGTTTAAAGATTGGTATCACTTTGATGAAAGCGGCAACTATTGGTCATGGAAAGGCGTTGAAACCTTACCCAAGTTAAACTTTGCCAATGTAGAGGTGCAACAAGCTATCTATGAAGGCGAGCGATCAGTACTAAAACATTGGTTAAAGCCGCCCTTCTCTATCGACGCTTGGCGCTTCGATGTCATTCACATGCTTGGTGAACATAGTAGCGCACAAAACAATGCCCATTATGTGGCTAAGTTTAGAGAGTCTATCAAGCAAACAAACAGCGAAGCCTACATGATAGGAGAACACTTTGCAGAGGCGACTCAATGGCTGCAAGGTGACCAAGAAGACGCAGCCATGAACTACTACGGTTTTAACCAACCCATTGTTGCGTTCTTGGCGGGAGTTGACGTTCCACGCTACGTGCCTCTTAAACTTAACGCAGCTGATTTAGCCACCTGGCTGGCCGAAGCGCGCGGCTCTATCCCCTTCGCAAATCAGTTAGCGCAATACAACCTATTAGATAGCCATGACACGCCGCGTTTTTCTCACTTAGTGAACGAAAGTGAAGAGCTTACAAAAATTGCTGCTACCATGCTGCTTACATATATCGGTGTGCCATCAATTTACTACGGTGATGAAGTAGGCTTAACTGGCGCTAATGATCCAGACTGTCGCCGTTGCTTCCCTTGGGATGAGAAGCAATGGAAACACGCTTTGCTCAAGCATTACCAGCAACTAATTTCGCTGCGCAAACAGCGTAGTGAATTACAACAAGGTGACCTTATAAGCCTGCTTGAGAATGACGACGTATGGGTGTTTATGCGTTGGCTTCCAGAGCAACATAGTATTGTGGTAATTAACCGAGGAGAGTCTCAAGAGCTAGACTTAAACCTAGCCCACCTACAAGACAAGGTTCCTTACAAAGTATTTGATAGCAGCGAAGAGTTAGTTGCCGATTCAAATGGAAAATTGGCACTAGCACTAGCTGCTCAATCTTCCATGGTATTAATTAGCCAATAGGCTTATTCCTCATACTGGCTATCTGTCAGTAATTTCGCATCTAAAGACTTGCTAGCGTTTATCTGCAAGTCTTTTAGTTGCTGGGCTTGCCTGACTAAGTTTCCTTTACCAGTGCTGAGTTTATTCATGGCGTTTTGATAGCTATCATTAGATCGCTGCAGTTGTTGACCATGACTTTTTAAATCTTCCGTGAAGGCAACAAACTTATCGAATAACTTCCCTGCCCGTTGGGCGATCACTTGGGCATTTTGTTGTTGGTGCTCAGTTTTCCATAAATTCTGAATTGTTCTTAGCGCCACCATCAAACTGCTTGGACTTACCAGTAATATATTGGACTCTAGCGCAAAGTTAATTAGCGAAGGATCTTGCTCTAAGGCGCTAAGGTAAGCGCCTTCTATTGGGATAAATAACAATACATAATCTAAGGATGGTAGTTGATACAAGGTATGGTAATCTTTTTTGGATAACCCAATAATTTGTTGGCGTAAGCTTTTAGCATGTTCTTTTAACGCAGCTAGCTGAGCTTCACTATCTTCGCTGTTGTAATAACGCTCATAGGCGACAAGGTTTACTTTTGAGTCAACAATAACTGACTTATTGTCCGGCAGTTTCACTACAACATCGGGTTTAATGGTTTGACCATGTTGGTTAACCCCTACTACCTGAGTTTGATACTCGTGCCCAGCTCTAAGGCCTGAAGATTGCAAAATTTGCTCTAATATCAGCTCTCCCCAGTCACCTTGTTGTTTATTATCGCCTTTTAACGCTTTAGTTAAGCGCACTGCGTCTTCACTAATCTGCTGATTAAGCGATTGCAAAGTAACAATTTGGTCTTTTAAGGAATGGCGCTGCTTGGCTTCGTTTTCGTAGCTTTGTTGAACCTGCTGCTTAAAACCATCCAGTTGCTGCTTTAAAGGCTGTAATACCGACTCAATACTCTGTTTACTTTGTTGTTGTAGTTCTAGGCCTTTCTCTGAAAATATTCGATTAGCTAACAACTCAAACTGGTTGTTGACTCGCTCTTCGCTTTTTTCCAAATAGCTGATTCGTTCTTGTAGCGCAATGTCTTTTTGTTGCAATAAAGCACAGCGCTGCTGTTCACGTTGTAACAATTGCTGGCAGGTAACTAATTCTTCCTTAAGCTCTCGCAGGTGTTGCAGTTCGGTATGTAATTCGGCTAGTGAGATGTCTTTGTCGTGGTCTTGCTGCTGTAATTGTTGATTAGCTTGGTTTTGCTCTAGCAATTCAGTTTCTAACTGTTTTTTTAACAGCGTAAACTCATCGCTTTTTTTGGAAAAAGCTCTACCTTTTATGCTATTTACCAACAGGCTTACAATTAGCAAAAAAAGTAAGGAAAAAGTAATAGCAGCACTCATTTGGTTAAATTGAGAAAAAATAGTCTCTAAGTTCACAGTAAATCCATTGCGATTATGTTGAATTGCTCGTTATCATGCATCATACAGTATGCAGCTCGCCAATCTTAAAGCTGTAGTACATGTTTTAGGTTAAATTTAGGAAAATCATTAAGATGAGTATCTTTTCAGCTTTAAAGAAAATGTTCCAAGCTGCGCCAGTTACCCCCAAAAGCTATCCAGCGGAAGTTTACAACGAGTTCACCATTGCCCCTCAGCCACAATCTGCAAATGGGCAATACCGTGTGGCGGCTCAAATCAGTAAAACTGTAAATGGTGAATTGAAAGAGCACATGTTTATCCGCTCTGATACATGCGCTAGCTCTGACGACGCCGCCGAACTAGCCATGCACAAATGTAAAACGTTTATTGATCAAATGGGTGATCAAATTTTCGATTAAGCAACAGCGGTGCTAATCAAACAACCGGGTTAGCACCTGTTTAACCGCGTCTATATCAAACGGCTTGTCGACTAAAGCAGATACGCCGCTTTGCCTTACACCATCAAGCTTGGCGCAGTTATTTTCAGATGTCACCATTAGAGCCGGGATCTCACAAAAGGTTGGATGTTGGCGCAATGCTTCAATTAATGCCGCCCCATCCATTATCGGCATGTTGTAATCGGTAATCACCAAATCGACTTGGTTGTTCACCATCAACGATAAAGCTTCCTGACCATTTTCTGCCAAAATCAGTTTAGTTAACCCAATGTTTTCTAATACTTTTGAAATATGACGGCGAGCCGTTTGGCTGTCATCTACAACCAGTACCGTTTTATCAGAAAAATCTAAGTTATCGATAACTTCACTATCTGGCTCTATATAACTAATGGTTGCTTGCAGCGCAGACAATAAGTGTGTGAATTCGAAAGGCTTAGGCAAAATAGCAATAACACCCGCTTGCTTAATTGCATCTAAGGTGTGGTGACAGGCTTCACTAGAAATCAGCATAAAGGCAACATCACGGCTTAAATCATTAGCTCGTAACTGTTGCACTAAATCGGTAGCAGTACCGTCGCTGAAATACATAGAGCTAACCACCAAATCTGGTGCAGTTTTAATTGCGAGGTCCAGGGCCTGTTGACAGTTCTCTGCCATTAAAAAATTATCAATACCAGCTTCATGCAATCGCGTTCGAATGATGTTGCGTTGCATATTTGAAGGTTCTACTAATAAGATCGTAAGATCAGCTAACGACAGTGTATCCATAACATCCTGTTTCACTAACAATAGGAATGTCCATAGTACCGCTTTAAGCTATCCATTTTTATCGCTAATTTGCTAATCTAGCATTCTTACTTGAAAAACATGCTTTTAGTCACCAAATTAAGGCTAAACAACCAACGGAAAACGCTATGCAGCCCACAACGTCTGTTATCGATATTAGTTTTGAGAACGCCCAACAAGTGTTAATTGAAGGTTCAATGAACCTGCCAGTAGTGGTGCATTTTTGGTCGCCTTCTAGCCCTCAGTGCGAGCCACTGTTTTCTTTACTGCAACAAATCCATCAACAAACCGGCGCAAGCTTTACCTTAGCTCGGGTTAATATGGATGAGTTAGCACCGCTGGCTCAGCAACTTGGTGTTGCACAAGCCCCAGCTGTAGTAATCCTAAAAGAAGGTCGCCCAGTTGATGGTTTTGCCGACATTCCTTCTCCAGAGCAAGTTACAGAAACCATTGTTCGTCATTTACCTGCACCTGAGGAGCAGCTGTTAGCAAAAGCTAAAGAGCTACTAGCAGAAGACCAATCGGTAGAAGCATTAAACGTGATACGTGAAGCTCATAATCTAGCCCCTCAACGTAACGACATTATCTTGGTATTGATTAGAGCCTTGCTTAATAACCAAATCGCTGACGAGGCCGAAACACTGTTAAACAGCTTGCCACTTGAAGACCAACAAGCCGATTTTCATGAGTTAAAAAGCCAGCTTGAGCTGTTAAAAGCAGCAGCCGAAAGCCCAGAAATTAAAGCGCTTGAAAGCAAACTGAACACAGCTGACGATAGCGCTGAATTGCGCTTAAGCTTAGCCATTCAATATTCTCAAGCAGGTCGTAATCAAGAAGCTCTTGAACTGCTGCTAGCGATACTTCAAAAAGACTTAGAATGCCTAGACGGACAAATTAAAAAGAACTTCTTGGATATGTTAGCCACACTAAATGGCGACCCTTTATCATCTCAGTACCGCAGAAAGTACTTCAGCATTTTGTACTAGCAGTAAAGCTAAAGCCTATTGCAAAAAAGCCAACATCGCTGATGTTGGCTTTTTTATTAAGTGCTATTTGGCTTACACTGCATCGGCAGCTAACTTGTTAGCTTGCTCTGGGCTTTGTTGTTTTGCCAGCTCTAAGGTATTCGCATCTAAGCGATAGAAATGCATTACAAATACCAAGGAGAAGAAAAACACGCCAGGGATAAAGGTGTACAGTAGGTTAATCCACGTAGTTGCCTGAGTTGATTGGAGCTCAGCACCACCAACATAGCCTGCACCAGCTAAAATCCACCCCACCATGGCGCCACCAATAGCGATGCCAGCTTTAATTGCAAACAGATTGGTAGAAAACACCATACCGCTTAACGAACGACCGCTGCGTGATTTTTCATAATCAACCACATCGCTCATCATGCTCCACAACAGCGGTGTAGTGCTCATTTGCACAACACTTAGCACTATCATTACAACAAACACTAACATCACATTGCTAGGATCAATAAAGAACATTGCAGCTGAGAGTATTCCAGAAATGCCAATCAGCACTTTATAGGTTTTAATCTTGTCAAAACGGCCAAGCACTGGCGAAGACGCCATTGCACCAACAATATTAGCCAGCATTCCTGCCACCATAATCATAGTGGCTAGATCGGCGCGCCCCATCACTGTGTTTACATAGTACATGGTCGAAGCTGCTTTTAAAACAACGCCAGTGAGCAAAACAATATTTAGGATAAACAAAACCCGCCACTGGGTGTTTTTCCAAAGTAACTTCACATCACTAAAGGTAGAACCTTTTTTGCTTGGATTCAGCTCGGCAGTATGGTGCTCTTTGGTATTTGCGAAACAATAAAAGAACAACAACATTGCGCCGATACCCATCACAACCATTGCACCAAGATAGCCTTTTTGCTCATCACCTTGTCCGATGTATTGAACCAAAGGAAGAGCTACCAGAGCGACCACTAAACCGCCTGCGGTGCTTAAAGCAAAACGATAAGATTGCAAAGACACACGTTGTTTAGGATCATTGGTCATGGCATTTGCCATTGCACAATAAGGTACATTAATGGCGGTATACATTAGTGTTAGCAGAATGTATGAAGCATAGGCATAGATAACCTTGCCAGTAGAACCTAAATCGGGAGTATAAAATGTCACCATACAGGCGATGCCAAACGGAATGGCCATCCACAAAATATAGGGTCTAAATTGGCCATGTTTAGTACGTGTTCTGTCTACTAACGAGCCCATTATTGGGTCGGTTATCGCATCGATAAAACGAACTAACAAAAACATGGTACCCATGTGTACCGGGGATAGGCCATATACGTCGGTGTAATAGTAAGCTAAGAACAGCATCACCGTTTGCCAAACAAAATTACATCCCATGTCGCCCAAACCGTAGGCTACTTTTTCCTTAACCGTTAGGTTAATTGTGCTCATTTGATCTCCGAAATCATCTTATATTTTTCGGAAACAATTTTGGTTCAGCAAGTTTATCCAGGCTATTATTTTATAGTTAACCTTATTTACGATATCCATCATATGCGATACAGCTCATAAGCAACATATATAACTAAATACTAAAACGCAATTTTATAACAAGTGGAATTAGTGAAATGTTAAACAACAATCAAACTTAGTGGGCTATTTGTAAGCAATTAAGCGTTAGTTTTTAACAGCGATTTAATGCTAAGCAGGCTTTGTTTAGTGCTTGAAGGTAATGGAGCGAGTGGTTCTAATGTTGATTCTAGACTTAGTACCTCTTGGTTAAGCCGTTCGATTAACTCATCATTGCTATTGCTAGCTGACTTATTGCCGTTAGCCATCGCACCACTAAAATAAGATACTAAAAACGGAACACAGTAGGTGAATAATATCGCGCCCCACTTAGGGCTCGCACCGTTAACAATATCCCATTGGTTTATTAGGTTTAAGATCGAACCAACGATGACAGCAACAACTATAGCTCTTGCTATGATTTGTTTATTCATAATGATCCTTATCTATACATTGCAAACCAAACACATGGTTTATTCTAGGTAAAACTCGTAATAAACATCTAGTGCGCTATTTAACCCAGAGAATGCTTCAATAAACAATTTGGGCAAGATCTCGTATTTAATGGTTAGTTCGTTAACTGGGTCAAAAACTCCCATGCCATATCTTACTTGAACTCCAGGTAATACATAGGCGCTCACTTCTACTTGAGTGGAGCTGCCAGAACCAGCAGTACTTAAAGACAAATCATTTAAGCCAAGAGTACTACCTACATTACCCACTAGCCCTTCAGCTCTGCCGATACCGGCGCTAAGTAACATCGAAGACAAGGCATTGTCATCTTGCTCGCTATCACTTAATGCCCGCCCGCGCAGTAAGTAAGACAACATTTCATTTTGCGACATAGATGGCTCAGAAAACAAACTAACCTGCGGCGCATCGGCTAAGCCAACTACTTGCACCCCAACGGTGACATCATCAGAAATCGTATCTGGATTACGTACTGCTTGAATATCAAGATAAGGTTGCTCTAAAGGACCAGTAAACATGATCCAACCTTTCTCAATAAGTAGGTTTTGCCCGTAAGCTCTAAAGCGCCCATCGATCAACTCAATGCGTCCATCTGCTAGCAAGGGCTCGCTAGGTTGTTGTTTTAAGTTTAAATGACCTTTTAAGTTAGTATTCAAGCCTAAGGCCTCTAGGGTAATCTCCTCGGCTAAGGTCACTGTTACATCTATCTTTGTACGTTGAGAAGCAACAGCTTCGCTTTGCTCTTCAATGACAATCGCATCCGAAGACTCTGAGACTGCTGACTCTGGCAAAGACTTAACTTTTATCGCGCCCTCTTCTACTGCTACCGTGCCGCCAATGTCGATAAGATCGTCGATTAACTTAATTTTAATATCTGGCGAAACAGCTAAGGTAGCGTAAGGATCAACGATAATTGGAAGCAACTTGGCATTTATATCCAACTCACCCTCTAACTTATTATTGGGCCACGCAAAGTCGCCCTGCCATTGAGCAGTTCTTCCTTCACTATTAAATTTACCGGAGATATTGGCTTGCTGGTTGTCTAGCAAGATTTGCGTTTCTAGTTGCTCAATACTCAAGGGCACATCGGGCCCAGATACATATCCTTCAGTTAGATTTATTTCTCCATCTAACTTAGGTGAAATTACCTGCCCTTTAACTACAACTTCACCGTCTATTCGACCCTCTAGGTTGTCGAGAACCGTTACAAATGGAAGCAAAGGTGAGAGACGAATGTTGTCGATATCTAACTTGCCGTCTATTTGCCCTTCTCTATCAATCGAAGTTACTCCTGACGAACGTAAAGCACCTAACTCTTCTGACTCAAATAAGGCTTGCCACTGCAATGTCTCGCCTTCCAGATCAGCGTCTATGCTTAATACTTGATAACTTAAGGTTACTTCATTGAGTTCGGTTTTTTGAATAACTGAACCAGGATTTAGATGTAAGTTTATTTTTGCTGTTTCTGGAACCCATTGACTAAACTGCGCGTTAACTTCTGCAGATGCTTGCCCCTGCAACTCGGTTCCTTCTGGCAGTAGGTGATTTAATACCAGAAAATCAAAGTCTTTTACCCGCAAGTCCAGCTTACTATTGCCGTCAGTAGAAAATGGCGATAACAAACACAACTCACTGTCATCGCGAGACCAGCAGTGCTCCCCAACACTTGCGACCGAGTCTTGATAAGCAAGATCGATAGGATTTGATAAGAACCAAGTGCCCAATTCTGCGGTTAAATCAGCTTTTAACAACTGACCTTGCCAAGAAGATAAGGAGCCTCCACCTGCTAAATCCAAATGTAGATTACGAGTAGATTGTTCAACCGCCAGATTAAGCGTTTGATTTTGATTCTTACTCATATACTTAAGCGTTGCTTCGTTTACTGTTTCACCAGCGACTTTAAGATTAGCTAGAGCAAGATTAAGCTGACCAGAAAAGCTTTCGTCTAAGCTCAGGTTTCCTTTACTGGTTACGGCATCAAGTGCTATTTGCTTGTTTGCAATCTGCTCGGCTTTAATTTGCCAATTGACTGTGGGCTGATTGAGCTCGCCAGTTACTTTAACTTGCGCTGTTGCTGCCCCGCTTTCTAACCAAGGTAACTCTGCTAATTGAGTTGCTGTTAAATTGGCATTTACTGAAATGGTTTGTTCGTTTAACTGCACACTGCTATCAATTTGAGTATTTGCTAGAGCGATTAATGCATCAACTTGATTAGTTTGTTTTGCTAAGTCTCCACTTGCTGATGCCTGAATACTCAAAGGAAGCTTTAACCACTCACCTGTAATATCGGCGTTTTCTAGCGACCACACTTGGTCTTCGATGCTAGCAACAAGTTTTCCTTCTAAGTCCGGCAAAGCCATATCTTCGCCGAGATCTAGCCAATGACTAAGCTGCAAGTTATCTATGTCAGCAATTAGTTGGGCACTTAAGGTAGGTGACCAAGCTGCAGCGCCGGTAAATTGAAATCCACCAACCACATTGCGAGTTGACTCATTAAATTCAGTACCATTTAGCTTATTCTGATTGAGTCGATCTTCGCTGCTTTCATCTATGACTAGTTTCTCAAGTAATTCACCTTGAATGTCAAATGCTTGTAGCTCGTTCAAGTCACCTTGTAATTGTGCGTTTAACCAAAGATCTTGAACACCAGCTAAGTCACTTTGCAGTTGTAATTGATAACCAGTTAGGTCACCACTAGTATTAAGACTTAGACTGGTCAACGTGAGCTGTTCATCAACCAAGGTAAACGCTTGGTTTAGGTCAGCTCGTAATTCAAAAGGCAGGTTTGTTTGTAGCCAAGCAATTTGGCTATCTAATTGGCTTTCAATCAATCCGGATGTGGTAATTTCAGCATTTAGCTCGTCACCATCGCCGTTTAAGCGAAAGTTGGTGCGCAATTGTTGGTCAGCCAGTGGCATCTCCCAAGCGCCTTCTAGCAGAGATGCATACCGGTTTTGAAATGCCTGCTTACCACTAAGTTGAAGATTTCCCCATGGGCTTTCTACGTATAGCTTCGCTAACTCTAGTTCTACAAAACCTAAGACCCCACGTAGTTTAGCGACAGGAAATTCTAGCTCTTGGGTATCAAGCTTTAACTTACCTTTAGTTAATTGAAGATCGCTAACATCTATCCGATATGGCATGGTGATCTGTGGTACTTCGATGAGCAGTGGTAATAGTGGCTTGGATTCTTCGTTGCTTGTCTTGGCTTGCTCTTCTTGCTCACTACCTGCTGGTAGCGCAACTTGCCAGTTGTTTAAATGCAACTGCTCTACTCGAATATTGTCTTCTGCCCAATTGGCTTGAATAAGCACTTTCTGCCAAGAAATATCTATCCCATCAATGATGATAGAAGCGTTGCTCACATTAAATAGATTAACCACAAATGGAAATGGAGGCTGCCAAGGGCCGGTGTCTTCTTCTGGCTTAAGAGGTTCTGGCTCGCTTGTTGAAGCTTGAGTCATAGCTTCAGTATCTACTTCAACAGTAAGCGTTGAGCTAACCAGCTTTTCGACACAAAGTTTAGTTTGGCTAATACACACCCAGTCTAAAGCAAGCTCTAAATCATTTAACTCAACCAACAAGCCGGCTTGCTGCCAGCTCAGCTGTTGGGCCTTTATGCCCTCATACAAATTACCATCGGGCTCAATGATGCTTAGACCATCAACTAAGTCACTAACCTTAGTTAATATCCATTGGGTACTAGGGGTAAACGATAACGCAAGTATCAAACAAAATAGTAAAGCGCTTATAGAAATTAGCGTGTATTTAACAGCCCGAAAAATCATAAATCAGGCCCTAGAGAAAAGTGAATACGCCACGGGTCAGACTCATTTTGTAAGCCCTTCGCAACATCTAAACGTAATGGACCAATAAGCGTTAGCCAACGAATACCCATACCAACACCAACAGAAACGGGCTCAGAAAAATCATTAGTTGCTGTACCGGCATCTACGAAGGTAGCCCAGCGCCACTTTTCAGCAAATTGATAGTTATACTCGACACTGCCCACGGTGAGATATTTACCACCAATCAATTGGCCGTCGTCATTTTTTGGGCTAATGGTTTTATAATCATATCCACGAATACTTTGGTCACCACCGGCAAAGAAACGCATAGATGCAGGTACGTCGGTAATATCATCAACTAGAATGCCACCAAGATCAGCCCTAAGTAAGATACGATGATTTTGATATGAACGTAACCATTTACCCAAACCCGCTAAGCGCAACATTTCTACATCTGATCCCCAATAAGGATGACCCACTTCTAAGCTAGCTTGTAAGTTATCGCCCCAGTAAGGGTCTAAACCACCACGAGTACGTAAACGAGCAAAGTTAGCACCGGGTAGCACCAAATCAGATACTGAATACTGATCAGCCTGGCGGTATTCTTCGTGTTGCCACTTTAAAAACAAAGAAGGCTTCCATTCGTTATCTAAACGCCATTGACGGGTGGTAGACAAAATAGTCTTTTCACTTTCGGTGTCATTGGTTTTTTCTCGAATATAACCGGTTTGAATATCCACGTAATCGTCAACTGGATTATCTATGGGGATCCGGTAAACAAACTGAGCGCTTTGCTTTGGCTCTGCGGCTTCAATCTCAAAAGTAATACTATGGCCATTTTCGTTCACCCACGGTCGGGTCCATTTTAACCTAACTCTAGGGCCAATATCGGTTGTGATACCACCACCCACCTCAAAGGTATCGCGCGGCTTTAATTGCAAACCAACCAGTAAATCAATTTCACCGTCATGTCGATTGCCAATATCCGGTCGTACAGAAATCACTTGGAAGTAGTCCGTTTCACCCAGTCGTTGGTTAAACTCGCCTACCTTTTGTGAATCGTAACGATCTTGCTTATTAAACTCAGCCAAATTAGCAAACATGGTTTGTGGTAATTCTGGATTTGTAAACACGATGTCGCCAAAACGGTAACGCTCGCCAGAGTCATAACTTAAATAAATGTCGGCGGTATTATTTACAATACTGATCTGAACTTCTGCTTTATGGTAAACCGCATCGAAGTAGCCATATCGAGAAGCTAGGCGGTCGAATTCTGATTTAAGGCTGTCGTAGGCTGCATGGGTAAAAACTTGTCCTTCTGCTAAGCCACTGCGAGCTATAGCGCCGGTATAACGACTGTCTTTCGTTGCTGCGCCAACAAAATCCAGTTCAAACTTGTTTACCCGCAGCCGCTCACCTAGCTCTACATCCACCAGGAACTTTTTTTCTGCGGTTTCTGTTATGGTAATTTCGCTTTGGTAATAGCCTAGGGCACGTAGAGCGCGTTTGGTTTGTTCACTACTGGCGCTGATTATACGGCGGGCACTGCTGTTATCAGGAAAGGTTTGCGCTTCTAGGTAGACCTTTACATTATCTTTTGACTCACCAGAAATACCTTGGTAATCAAAATCTATCGCTGCTACCGAAGTGGTAAACAAAACAAGCAACATCGGCCACAAGCGAAAAAACAAATGCACAAATCCTTAGAAAATCCTTTAAGCGCTCAGTTTAATGTTTTTTTGTAAGTTTAAAACCACTTATCTGCTTAGGCTTTGTTAAATTGGTAAAAAATAACTAACTTGGAGATAAAATGACTAGAAACTGGCCAAAACCAATCATCGCCTTGGCTGGCTATAGCGGCAGCGGAAAAACCACCTTACTAAGCCAACTTATTCCTTTGCTAAAGGCACGGGGTTTAAGTGTTGCGGTTATAAAACATAGCCATCACGCAATAGAGCTGGATAAACCTGGTAAAGACAGCCATAAGTTTGCAGAGGCTGGCGCCGAACAGGTGATACTTTCATGCCCTCATAAACGTTACCACTTTAGTCTTCAGCAGCAACATGACGACTTAAACGAACAGTTGTCTTGGATAAACTGGCAACTATGCGATTTAGTGATCGTTGAAGGCTATCGACATAGCGAAGTGGCAAAAATAGAAATTCATCGAAGCGATCTTGGTAAGCCTTTGCTGTTCCCAAATGACAAGCACGTCATCGCTGTGGCTAGCCCTGATAAGCTTAATACAGACTTACCTTTGTTAGATTTAAATAAGCCTAAGCTAATCAGTGATTTCATATTAGCCTATACTAACAACGTAAAAATTGTGAAATAGAATCATAAGCTTATCGGTCTATAAACTGTCACTACTGTTTAGAGAACAAAATATGAAACCAAATAAACTGATTGTTGTAGCGGTGCTCGCAGTTATTGTCGGTCTTATCCTTTGGTTCGACTTAGGCCAATGGCTTAACTTCGAAACCATTAAACAAAGCCAAGCTGATTTACAAAGCACTGTAGAAAATCACTTCTTAGTGTCTATTGTTGCTTATTTCTTTTTGTATGTTTTTGTAACCGCATTTTCGATACCAGGCGCCGCCCTTCTTACTTTGCTGGCCGGCGCATTATTTGGTGTAGTGAACGGCGTAATAATGGTTTCTTTTGCCAGTACTATCGGCGCGAGTTTAGCGTTTATAGTAGCTCGCTACTTAGTTAGAGACAGCTTAGAACAGCGCTATGCCGACAAACTAAAGAGCATTAACAAAGGTATAGAAAAAGAAGGTGCTTTTTATCTTTTAAGTTTAAGGCTAATACCAGTCTTTCCTTTCTTTTTAATCAACCTTGTAATGGCATTAACCAAACTGCCTCTTAAAACCTTTTATTGGGTAAGCCAAATAGGCATGTTCCCCGCAACCGTAGTGTATGTGAACGCAGGCACCGAGTTAGCAAAGTTAGATAGCTTATCGGGAATATTGTCACCGTCTCTACTTATCGCCTTCACCCTATTGGGTATTCTTCCTTACATTAGTAAGGCTATATTAAACGGCATTAAGCAACGCAAAGTCTACGCCCCCTACCAAAAGCCAAGTTCATTTGATAACAACATGTTAGTTATTGGAGCCGGTGCAGGTGGCTTAGTGAGTTCGTACATCGCTGCAGCTGTTAAAGCAAAAGTCACCTTAGTTGAAAAGCACTTAATGGGCGGCGACTGTTTAAACACTGGTTGTGTACCCTCTAAAGCATTAATACGCAGTGCAAAGTTTGCCTATGAAGCGAGCAATGCAGAAAAACTTGGTTATGAAAAAGTTGATGCACAAGCAAATTTTGCCAAGGTAATGCAACGAGTACATGATGTTATTCAACAAGTTGAACCACATGACTCGGTAGAGCGTTATACCAAATTAGGGGTTAACTGTGTTCAAGGCACCGCAAAAATCATTAGCCCTTGGGAAGTCGAAATAGACGGTAAATCAGTGACTACCCAAAACATTGTAGTTGCTACTGGTGCTCGACCACTAGTACCGGGCATCCCCGGTTTGCAAGAGGTCGAGTATTTAACTTCAGATACGCTTTGGCAGCTTAAACAACTCCCAGAGAAGCTACTCGTGTTAGGTGGTGGTCCAATTGGCTGTGAATTAACCCAAAGTTTTACCCGATTAGGTGCCGAAGTGACTCAAATCGAAATGGCCGACCACCTATTAATTCGAGAAGACCTAGAGGTGAGTAAGTTATTAAAAGAACAGTTTACTCATGAAGGCATCAATCTATTATTGGGTTGGAAAGCGGTTAGCTTTCATAATCAAAACGGCCAGCAAAGTGTAAAACTGATTAAAGGCGAGCAAGAAAAAGAAGTTATTTTTGATAAAGTGATACTCGCATTAGGCCGTGTTGCAAATACTAAGGGCTTTGGATTAGAAGAGCTTGGTATAGAAAACTCAGAGCGCGGCACGATTGCGGTAAATGAACATTTGCAAACCAATTTCCCCAATATTTATGCTGTTGGCGACGTAGCAGGGCCTTATCAATTTACCCACTTTGCAGCTCATCAAGCTTGGTATGCCGCAGTAAACGCGCTGTTTGGTCGATTCAAAAAGTTTAAAGCCGATTACTCGGTAATTCCAGCAGCAACCTACACCTATCCCGAGGTTGCTCGTGTAGGTTTAAATGAGCAAGAAGCTAAGCAACAGGACATTGGTTACGAAGTAACTAAGTTTGAGCTGGAAGAACTAGACCGCGCAATTGCTGAAGGTGCAACTAAAGGCTTCATTAAAGTGCTTACCGTACCAGGAAAAGACAAAATACTTGGTGCAACCATTGTTGGTGAGCATGCTGGAGAATTATTAGCAGAGTTTACCTTAGCAATGAAACATGGCTTAGGTTTAAATAAAATCTTAGGAACCATACATGCCTACCCAACCATGATGGAAGCAAACAAATATGTAGCGGGTGAATGGAAGCGTAATCACGCACCCGAAAAAATCCTATCGTATCTAGAGAAATTCCATGCTTGGACGAGAAAAGCGTAACTAACCTTATTGGTCAGGCTATTTCAGCCTGACCAATAAACAAACGTTCCTCAAAGATTTCAGGCTCAAGTGCCTCACTAAAATAGAACCCTTGGTAAACCGTACAACGACGGTACTTTAAGAACTCTAATTGGTACTCAGTCTCCACACCTTCTGCAATAACTTCTAAGTCTAAGTTCTCAGCCATGGAGATAATGGTAGTAATAATGGCACATTCACTACCACCACTTTGTAATTCGCTCACAAAGGATTTATCAATTTTTAAACAGTTAATTGGTAATTTGTTCAAGTACGCCAATGACGAATAGCCGGTACCAAAATCATCTACCGAGAAACGAACCCCTATATCACGCAACGCTTGAATTTTCTCTACCGTGTCTTGCACGTTATCTACCAATACACCTTCTGTAATCTCTAACTCAATGAGTTTAGGGTCACAGCCCGCTTCTTGAATAATCGCTAGCGTTTCTTGCACAAAGGTATTGCGGTGGAACTGATTGGGGCTAACGTTTATTGATAAGGTTTTAAAGTTTTCTGGTAAACCTCTATCTTCCCAAGTCTTCAGGGTTTCACAGGCACTACGCATAACCCATTGTCCTAGGGTAACAATTAAGCCTGTTTCCTCAGCAAGAGGAATAAAACGTCCAGGAGAAATCCAGCCTAATTTGGTGTCGAACCAGCGAAGCAGTGTTTCGGCGCCCACCATCTCAAAATTGGCGTTATAACGAGGCTGAAAATATGCCACCATATCTTCGTTTTCTAGCGCTTCTCTCATCATTTTAGTTAGCTGGTGACGCTCTTGAATTTCGTCTGCCATTTGATCAGAGAACACATGAACACTGGAGCGTTCATTGTCTTTACCATGATAAAGCGCAATGTCTGCCTGACGCAGAATCTCGGTAGCATTACTATCGTGATTAGGGAACAAAGCTACACCTGTGGTTAAGTTTAGCGATATTTGGTTACCTTTAATCACAAACTCTTTATGAATAACTCGACCTAAATGCTCTGCCATGTTGCTAGCAAGCTGCTTCGCTTCTTCGCGATCGGTAGATAAATTAGGCACTAATAAAGCAAACTCATCACCACCAAGGCGGGCTACAGTTTCTGTGCTGGTGCGCCCCTCACGCAAACGGTGAGCGATCAAACGAAGCAGTAAATCACCTGCGGCATGACCTAACATGTCATTTACGTTTTTAAAATGGTCAATATCGAGGTAAATCAACGCACCAACTTTATTGGATTTACGCCCTCTTTCAATTTCGAGGTCTAAGTTTTCAAGAAGCTTACGGCGATTAGACAATCGAGTAATGTCGTCATGAGAAGACTGAAAACGCACTAGCTCTTGGGCAGAACGTACTTCGGAAATGTTTGTCTGAGTACTAATAACTCGTGAAGGTAGACCGCGTTCGCTGCGCTCAACGACCATGCCTCGAGATAATACCCACAAATAGTGACCATCTTTATGCTTAACTCGGTGCATTGACTCATACACTTTATTTTTCTTTTTCAAATGCTTGCGCAATTCATTAAGGGTTTTGTCTAAGTCTTCCGGGTGGATCCTAGATTCCCACTCCTCAATCTTTTCACCTATTTCGCTATCTTGGTAACCTAACATGGCTTTCCACTGTGGCGAGTAGTACACAGAGTTAGTGATTAAATTCCAGTCCCAAATGCCGTCGCCAGAGCCACTTAACGCAAATTGCCAGCGTTGTTCACTGCGTTGCAGTTGGGCAAAGCTACTATGAATGCCATTAGCCATTTTACCAATTGCATGCTCTAAAGCACCGATTTCACCTTGGCTTTTGGCCGCAATATTGGCATTTCGATGAGTTTGAATTTGCTTAGTGCGCCCCACCAGTTTGTTAATAGGCGCAACTAATAGTCGGTTAAGCATTAATACCAACAGCAGCATAGCCACCGACATGTAGATGAAGGTTTTAATTGCTTCATCAATAATCATCTCACGCTTTACTAACCAAGTATTTTGCAAGTTATAACTTACAAATATTGCGCCCTGCTCAGCTCTTCGCAGGCTGTCTTCTCGTGGTCCCATATCTAATGGTAGATACAAGTTCACTTGCCAATGTTCAGGTAATACTTGCGATACTGGTGAGCGCTTGTTCTTTACCTGATTAAATAGTTCGGTATTGAAATAATTAGCATTGTCTGCAGCAAACAGGCTCTTTTCTGCACGTTTATTAGATATTTGAACCAAACCTTGAGGGTCAATAACCTGCAGTGAGTCCAATTGTTGATTTAAAGCTACAAGGGTTAGCTGTCGCTCAGCAATATCCCATTGATGACGAGATAAGCTGTCTGAAAGGCTTTGCTGAAGCTGATAGCCAATATGCAACAAACGTTGGCTAGCATGTTCAGCCATTTTATTACGTTGCTCATGCAGCGTACCTAACAATAATAAACTTTGAGCAATAACTAATAATACCAAGGCCAAAATAGGTATTACTACACTCAATGAAATCCGTTTAAACCTATACACCGTTCAACTCCAATAACCACTCGCTGGTAAAACTACGCGATAAATCAGGTGCTCGGTGGATCAATTCCAACTCAGCCATACGTTGCGCTTTTTCCTGCGCAAGCCCCAAAATAAAATTACCAGAGAAAAGTGCAATGCTTTGCTGAGCATTAAGCATTTGAATATTTCCGTAAGCTTGGCGAACTTCTTTACTGTAAAGTTGGGTTCGCTTAGCGATTAACTTGTAGCCTTCTCTTGAATGCTCCTCTAACCAAGTGTTGGCTTTATAAAAGTTTTTCAATAAATTCGAAATACCGTTTCGCTTTTTTTGTAAGACCTCAGTTCTTACCACCATTACGCGATAATACGGTTGGCCTTGTGCCGCGCTTTTGTATAAAACGTTGGCAGATAGATTATCTACCAAACGGCTTTGAATTGGACCTGAGGTCATCACTGCACTTATTTCGCCTTTGCGAAATAGTGCCAATTGCTCATCAAGTTTAGCTTCTACCAAGACAAAATCATCTGCGTTAACCTTGGTGTCTTGTAACCAGTCATCCATCACTAAAGAGGCTACCGATAGGCTCTCGTAGCCGATGCGTTCGCCTTTTAGTTGTTCGATGTTCTTAATATCTTGGCGTGTGACTAATGCATCTCCACCGACACTTCTATCGATAATCGCAACTACAGTTAAATCTACTCGCTCGGATAATAAACTAATTGTTTCGGTGAGACTTAAGAAACCAGCATCCACCTGCCCACTTTTAAGAGCGTGCATGACATGGCTGGGAGTTGTTAGTTCATTTACGATATATGCATTAGAGCCTTCGAAAGAAAGCTGCTTAGACAGGAATATAGGTTCAAAGCCCAGCCAAGGAGACACGGCTACACGTAGAGCTTGGGTTTGGCTTTGACATGCAAGTAAGACACTACTAAAAAAAAGTAGTATTCCAATCTTACTTGCGTTGATTGATAAAAACGTAAATTTCATATCCCTGATAGTTCTTAACTCTTCCTGAGCATACAACTAAAACTAGCCATCCATTCTGCTTGCGCTAGACGCAAAAAGAAAGCAAAAAGAAAGCAAAAAGAAAGCAAACAGTTTAAAAAATTATGAGGATATTACAAACTTAAAAGTTTACGCTCAAAAATTAAGCGCAAGATCAAAAAAGTGCCGACAAAGCGGCACTTTCATTAAAGTTTTTGGTCGATTGACCGAGCTTAACGTGCTCGTAATGCGGCAATGCGTTTTTCTAAAGGTGGGTGGCTTAAAAACAGCTCGCTCATTGCGCGTTTACCATTAATACCAAAGGCCATCATAGAGCCTTCCATTTCTGGCTCTCTACTTCCACCTAATCGTTGTAGAGCATTAATCATTTTGTCTTTACCAACTAACTTGGCAGAGCCTTCATCGGCGCGGTACTCGCGTTGACGCGAAAACCACATAACAATAATGCTGGCCAAAATACCAAACACCATTTCAAGCACAAACACAGTTGCAATATAGGCAAAGGTGCCCATGCCTTGTCCGTTCTCATTATTGTTACTCATAGCAGAGCTAATAACGTTAGCGATGATTCGCGCTAAGAACATTACAAAGGTATTTACTACACCTTGAATTAGAGTAAGGGTAACCATGTCGCCATTAGCAATATGACTAACTTCGTGGGCGAGAACAGCTTCAACCTCATCGCGAGTCATGTTGTCTAACAAACCTGTGCTCACAGCCACTAAGGCATCATCTCGCTTAGCGCCAGTAGCAAATGCGTTCATATCTGGAGCATTGTAGATAGCAACTTCTGGCATACCAATACCTGCTGCTTTTGCCTGCCTTGCCACGGTATCAACCAACCATGCTTCGGTTTGGTTTCTCGGCGTTGTAATAACCTGAGCTCCGGTAGAACGCTTTGCCATCCACTTGGAAATAAGCAAAGAAATGATAGAGCCGCCGAAGCCAAAAATGGCACAGAAAATCAACAAACCGCCCATGCTTTGGGTAGAGATCCCCAGAGCAGAAAACACTATGTTCATTACAATGCCTAGCACTAGAACAACAGCTAAGTTAGTGCCTAAAAACAACAATATACGTTTCATCGTCTTCCTCGATTATGATGGAATTACCCAATTACCATAATATATGGGGTATAACTCACACTTTTCAATGGCTTAAATAGGGTAAATACGTTTAGATTTGGTTGACCAGAGCATCTATATCAAAGCATTCCGCTGCTAAGTTAGCGTTAAGGCTGGTGTTATAAGGAAGTTCAGCAATACAAGGAGCATCTATGGCACCTTGTAAATAGCTGATATTCAATTTTGATATATCTGAAGGCTCACTTAAATTATTAGCCACCCAAGCCACCACATTACAACCACTGGCGTTTATCGCTTCAGCGCTTAGCAAGGCATGGTTTAAACATCCAAGCTTCACTCCAACAACTAACACTACAGGTAAACCCTGCTCAGCTACCCAATCAGACATCATCAGCCCTTGTTCATTAAGTGGCACATGCCAACCGCCTGCTCCTTCAACCACAACAAAATCTGATTTACAAACTAAACGCTGTAACCCACTGGCCATTAACGCGCTATCAACTGGCTTTTTCTCAAGCTTTGCGGCGATATGGGGGGCTATAGCATGTTTTAGCATTACTGGATTTACTTCTGCATAGTCGAGTTCACTGGAGTTTACCTTCATTAATGCCAGCGCATCTTCATTGCCTTCTCCTGAATCAAACATTTCAGTTCCAGCTGCAATGGGCTTAAAACCATTAACAATTGAGAACTTGTTTTGTAGCGCTTTTACCAAGCCACAACTCACTACGGTCTTACCTACTTCTGTATCGGTGCCGGTGATAAAAACAGACTTAGTCATTAATCAATACTCCATAACTCACTTTATAGGTGGCACTAATTTGCATGTTGTTGGTTGCTTCGCCGAACATTTCCTTATAGTTTCTAGCCATAGCCTTTAGTTGACCGCGATTTGTTGAATTTGGCTCTCCCCCAACCACATAGTTTGCGCCGATACCTTTTAAATCGGCCAGCAACAACAAGGCATGCTCATACCAAAGTGTTCGTTGCTCATGATGAAACTTGGCATTGCTAAAACCGGCTTTACTAGCCGCTTGTACAATATCATTCTGAGTTAGGAATCGGTTTACATGACGGTGGGAGTCGATGCTAGACCATGCTTGTTCAAGCTCAAATAAGGTACCTTGGCTGAGAGTGGAAAATAACAAAACGCCATTTGGCTTAAGTACCCGCCTAATTTCTTTTAGTGCAGCTGCAAGATCATTGCACCACTGCATTGCTAAGCTTGAAAACACTAAATCTACACTATTGTCGGCTAAGCCTAAGTGTTCCGCATCACTAACCAACGCTGCACATGGCTGAGCATAGTGCTTTGCTTTAGTTGCCATTGCTAAAGACAAATCTAAGGCCACAACATGAGATGAGTGAGCCTTTAGAGAACGAGAAAAATAGCCTGGGCCACAGCCTAAATCTATCGCTAGAGGATAAAGCTTATTAGGTAAGTAGCTTATTAGGGTTTCGCCAATATTGCGTTGCAACTCGGCATAATCATTATAGGTATCAGCGGCTTTAGAGAAATGACGAGCAACCTGCTGTTTATCGATGACCATAGTTTTCTTTACTTACTTCATGAATCGCATTTATAAGATCAACAATATCTTGTGCTTGGTGATGACTACTTAAGGTTACCCGCAGCCTAGCAGTTTTTACCGGCACTGTAGGAGGACGAATTGCAGAGACCCAAAACCCTTTGCCTTGCAGCGACTCGGCCATCGCTAATGCTTTGTCCGCCTCACCGATAATAATCGGTTGAATAGCTGTATTTGAATCAGCAACTGCAATATTGTTTTCGATTGCTAACGATCTAAACAGTGCAATATTATCAGCTAACTGTTGCTGCAATTCTGGCTGCGTTTGCAGCACCCGAATAGCTTCGGTTACTGCGCAAGCTTGGGCTGCTGGCATCGCTGTTGAGTAGACATAGCTCTTGTCGAAATTAACCAAATAGTCTTTAAGCGCTTGGTTACATAAAATCGTTGCTCCGGAAACACCAAGTGCTTTGCCAAAAGTTAGCATTTGAATTTGTACATCGCTGGGTGTCAGGTTTTGTTGGTCTGCGGAACCTCTGCCTTGATCACCTAAGCATCCAACACCGTGGGCATCATCAACCATTAACCAAGCATTGTGTTGTTTACATAGATCACTAATGGGCTTTAACGGTGCTTGATCACCGTCCATGCTAAAAACGCCTTCAGTGATCACTAAACAGTTTTCACCCTGTTGGCTTTCTAACCTGTTAGCAAGCTGGCTTACTGAGTTATGTTGAAAACGGCTAAAGTTCGCGTCACACAGGACTCCAGCTTCCATCAAGGAGGCATGGTTGAGTTTATCTTGGATCAGCACATCGTTTTTTTTGAGTAGTGCTTTAATAACACTCTGATTAGCGGAAAAACCGCTGTTAAATAGCAATGCACCTTCACGCCCCTGCCATTCACAAAGTGTTTCTTCCAATTGGTAGTGCGCTTTTTGAAAACCGGTTACCAACGGTGAACCACCACTTCCCACACCATAACTCTCGGCACCTTTTATCCAAGCATCAATTACTCTTGGGTGGTGAGATAAACCGAGATAGTCATTACTTGAGAAATTAACAAACTGTTGGTTATCAATGTCAATCAAACGCCCTTGGGCGCTAGATTGACATCTACGTTGGCGAAACAACTGTTGCTGTTTGCGCTTTTCTACTTGCTGTTTTACAAACTCAAATGCCATTTACGAGGCGTCGTAAAATTGTGAAGGGCTGTTTTTCTGCTGCTGTTTCACCAAAGTTTTGTAAAGATCTTCTTCTTGCTCTTCAGTACCATTTTTGAGCGCTGCAGGCTCTGGTCGAATACCTAGTTTTTTAAACAACTGCATGTCCTGATTTTCATCAGGATTTGGCGTAGTAAGCAACTTACACCCGTAAAAAATAGAGTTAGCGCCAGCCATAAAACATAGTGCCTGAACCTGCTCGTTCATTTCTTCACGTCCTGCCGATAAACGCACATGCGAGCGAGGCATCATGATACGAGCAACCGCTATGCAGCGAATAAACTCAAACTGATCCATATCATCAACATCTTCAAGTAAAGTACCCTTCACTTTTACCAGCATGTTAATGGGAACACTTTCTGGATGGCGAGGTAGATTAGCCAATTGAACCAATAAACCACTTCTGTCTGTAGCCGTCTCGCCCATACCCATAATACCGCCCGAGCACACTTTCATACCTGCCGAGCGTACGTTATCGAGAGTATCTAAACGTTGGTCGTAAGTACGGGTGGTTATAATCTCTTGGTAGTACTCGCGTGAAGTATCAAGGTTATGGTTGTAGTAATCTAAACCTGCATCGGCCAGTTCTTCAGCTTGCTGCTTCTCTAGCATGCCTAGGGTCATACAAGTTTCCATGCCCATTTCTTTCACGCCTTCTACCATTTTCACTAAGTAAGGCATATCACGCTGCTTAGGGTTTTTCCATGCTGCGCCCATACAAAAGCGAGTTGAACCGTTTGCTTTGGCTTTTTTGGCCTCGCTCAGCACATGTTCAACCTCTAATAGCCGCTCTGTTTTAAGGTCAGTTTTATGGTGAGCACTTTGTGGGCAGTACTTACAATCCTCAGGACACGCGCCAGTTTTAATCGATAACAAGGTAGAAACTTGTACTTGGTTTGGATCAAAATTGGCGCGATGCGCACATTGAGCCTGAAACAATAAATCGTTAAATGGCAAAGCAAACAAATCGTTTACTTCCTGTACGGTCCAATCGTGGCGGAGTGCTTGAGTCATTTGAGAAGCTTTCTTTAGAAATAATAATCCGCTAGTCTAGCGACAGCCAAGCCGCTGTCAACTTTAAAAAACCGATAACTTTACCAATGGTTAAAAAATGAGCATAGATTTAGATTACGACCAACAACATTTATGGCACCCTTATACGTCTTCCATTAAACCACTGCCCTGCTATCCAGTAATCTCTGCTGAAGGGTGCGAGATCATTTTGGAAGACGGTACCCGACTCGTTGATGGCATGGCTTCTTGGTGGGCTTGTATTCATGGTTATAAAGTGCCTGAGCTAGACCGGGCAGCCGCTCACCAACTTGGCAATATGTCGCACGTGATGTTTGGCGGACTAACACATAAACCAGCAGTTGAGCTTGCTAAAAAGCTAGTGGCACTAACACCACCAAGTTTAGAGCAGGTGTTTATTAGTGATTCAGGCTCGGTTGCCGTTGAAGTTGCATTAAAAATGGCGTTGCAGTACTGGCATGCAAAAGGTGAAAAACGTGCCAAGTTTGCCACCATAAGAAACGGCTATCACGGCGACACCTTTGGCGCTATGTCGGTCTGTGACCCAGATGGAGGTATGCACCAACTCTATCAAGGCTTCTTACCCGAGCATCTGTTTTGCGAAGCGCCGCAAACTCGCTTTGAGGAAACGTGGGATCCAGCAGACATCGAACCAATGCAACAGATGCTCGAGCAACATCATCAGTCTATAGCGGCTGTGATTTTAGAACCAGTAGTTCAAGGCGCTGGTGGTATGCGTATCTACCACCCTCAATACTTAAAAGAACTGCGAAAACTGTGCGACCAATACCAGCTATTATTAATTGCCGACGAAATTGCCACCGGCTTTGGTCGAACCGGTAAACTGTTCGCCTGCGAGCATGCAGAGATAGAGCCCGACATACTTTGTCTAGGCAAAGGCTTAACGGGTGGCTACATGAGCCTTGCCGCGACCATCACCAGCAAATCTATTGCTAATACTATTTGTAGCGGTGAGGCTGGCGTATTTATGCATGGTCCAACGTTTATGGGTAACCCACTAGCATGCGCGGTGGCAAATGCCAGCATTGACCTGCTTATTTCTTCAGACTGGCAAACTAAAGTTGCGACGATAGAACAATCACTTAAGACACAACTTAAACAGTGCCTAAGCTTAGAATCTGTAACAGATGTTAGGGTATTAGGTGCCATTGGGGTGGTTGAGACAAAGCAGGCGGTGAATCTAGCAGACATTCAAGCGAAATTTGTGGAACTCGGTGTATGGATAAGGCCCTTTGGAAAACTAATTTACATCATGCCGCCCTACACCATTTCAGCAAACAAGCTTAAAAAGTTGACTGATGCTATTTATAAGGTAGTGACTAGCCTCTAAACAGCTTGAGGTAATAGAACAACAAAATAGCGATAACTATCACCGCTAACAGACCCATGTTCATTTTGAAATAGTCTGTTTTGCGGCGAGAGCGACTCCAGTTAACAAAAATGCCCGCTAAGGTAATGCCACAACAACCCCACAGCAAAAACACAAATACTTGTCTTAAATCCTCTATCCAGTGGTCTCTATAACCCTGTCCGTCAGTGGTTTGAAAAGCGCTGTAAGCTATCTCTGGTCTTGCATAATGATAAACCACCAAAGAACCAATAAACATTGTCCAAGCTAACAAGGAGATAATCACAAATAGCTTTTGAAGACCATCTGGCCCTTTTCGACGCTCTTTTCTATTTTGTCGCATTTACCCACTCACCTTTATTCAAACAAGCGTATTTCCTTAACATAAGTTATCGATTTCCGGAGTTTTATCAATTTTTACTTGAGTCTTTAGCCCTAAGAAGTAACATTGGTCACCTTACAATATTAGCACTATCAAATCGGAGCAGTTGTTTGCTATGACGCATTCTTCAGTGACAGACGTTTTGGGCGGAAAGTTCAGCGTTGGTCAACAAGTAACAATTAAGGGTTGGATCCGCACTCGTCGTGATTCAAAAGCAGGTCTTTCTTTCTTAGCCATTCACGACGGTTCATGTTTCGACGCCGTTCAAGCTGTGGCACCTAATACCCTAGCCAATTATGAGAATGATGTCGTTAAACTAACTGCCGGCTGTTCGGTTGTAGTAACTGGTGAAGTTGTTGAATCACCAGGTAAAGGCCAATCATTTGAAATTCAAGCTACAGAAGTTGAAGTGCTTGGTTGGGTAGAAAATCCTGACAGCTACCCAATGTCGGCAAAACGCCACAGCATCGAGTACTTACGTGAACACGCTCACTTACGCCCTCGCACCAATGTAATTGGCGCGGTAACCCGTGTACGTAACTGTTTATCTCAAGCTATTCACCGCTTTTACCACGAACAAGGTTATGTTTGGGTAAGCACGCCAATTATTACCGGTAGTGATACCGAAGGCGCTGGTGAAATGTTCCGTGTATCTACATTAGACATGAACAACCTACCGCTAAGCGACAAAGGCGATATTGACTATCAACAAGACTTTTTTGGTAAAGAAACCTTCTTAACAGTATCTGGTCAGTTGAATGCTGAAACCTACGCTTGTGCCTTGTCTAAAGTGTATACCTTTGGTCCAACTTTCCGCGCCGAAAACTCAAACACTAGCCGTCACTTGGCTGAGTTTTGGATGGTTGAACCTGAAGTGGCCTTTGCGGATTTAGAAGACGTAGCAAAATTAGCAGAAGACATGTTGAAGTATGTATTCAAAGCGGTTCTTGATGAACGTATGGACGACATGAACTTCTTTGCCCAACGTATCAACAAAGAAGCTATTAGCCGTTTAGAGAACTTTGTAAGTGCCGATTTTGCACAGGTAGACTATACCGACGCAATTCAAATCCTTAAGGATAGCGGCAAAAAGTTTGAGTACGACGTAGAATGGGGCATCGATATGTCTTCAGAGCACGAGCGTTACTTGGCAGAAGAACACTTTAAAGCGCCAGTAGTAGTTAAAAACTACCCTAAAGACATTAAGGCGTTTTACATGCGCCAGAATGACGACGGTAAAACTGTAGCAGCGATGGACGTTCTAGCACCGGGCATTGGCGAAATCATTGGCGGTAGCCAACGTGAAGAGCGTTTAGACGTGCTAGACGCCCGTTTACTAGAGCTAGAGCTTAATAAAGATGACTACTCTTGGTACCGCGACCTGCGTCGTTACGGCACTGTACCACACTCAGGCTTTGGTTTAGGCTTTGAGCGTTTAGTATCTTACGTAACTGGCGTAAGCAATATTCGTGACGTAATACCGTTCCCTCGCGCACCTAAAAATGCCGAATACTAATATTTAGTTAATCACTGTAGAGGATCAATTGAAGTGGTAACCCGGGATTAGACGGGATTTATTGGAATTAAACGGGAAAGCCCCTTACATAACGGGCTTCGTGGAGATCGACCATCGGCATACTCACCGACGATTCGAAGTGGTAAAAAAGAGCTCGAAATTAAAAATGGATCTGTAGAACTGGGAAAGCCCCAGCAATTCACCAAGCATTTTAAAAGCTCTTTAAACTGACTTTAAGCGGCGCAGTCTTGGTCGCAGTCGTCCCCGCATTTGCATATATGGTCGCTAAGTTTGGCGGGGCTTGTTCGGTTTGATACAGGTTCAACCGCCCCTTGGTGCTTTCGAATTTTAGCAATAACTCTCACGACTTCCCCAATTATGGATATCTGTTCCAAATCAGAATCCTTTAGACGTTTTGTTGAGTAGTCAGGGTTGTCGCTTCTGACGGTTAATACGCGTTGATCTGTGTCAAAATCGAGCCGCTTAACCATCAGGTCCTCGCCGTGACGTAGGACATAGATCCCCCCTTTGATAGGTATAGAGTCATCATCTCGAGTCATAACCAGCATGTGATCACCGTCGTGGAGTGTCGGCTCCATAGAGTCGCCCATGACGGGGATTAAAAACAAAGATTTAGGGGTAATACCTAACGTTTTAAATACCTCCGCGCTCATAGAAAATAGTTCATGGCCGACAAAGTTCCGAGCTGCGTTTCCCGGTCCAGCAGAAGCGGCTATGTCATAGATAGGGATCATGCTATCCGCCTCTTCATTAAAGGAAGCGGCATTTTTTGTATTTTCTAAAGAAGCCGCAGCCTCTAGCAAGTGCGCCCGTGTATCCATAGGAAATGACTCTATGTGGTATTCATAAGCACGCCCCCTAACTCCGGGAGCCTTCCTTCTTCGCCAATTTTCGTTCTTTGCTCTTTGCTGAATAGCTCGCTCTGCCCCCCCCAAACCGGGAAGGCCAACCAATTCTTTTATTGCATACCATTCGTTTATCATTCGCTTATCCAAGAGATTAACGAAAGCGAAGTTCGCTAATCATTTACCGTTACAAATCAGTGACTTAGGTTTATTCTGCCGAATAATAAACGAATATACTTTCGTTTATTGTTCGTTTAACCTATAATCATATCCGGTGTCGTAACATTTAGGTGTTACAACTTTAGTTTAATCCAAAAAGGGTCGCACAAAGTGCCTACGATTAAAATAGTTAATAACCATTCACGTATGGATTGGCATCCCGCGGACATAAAAGCAGCCTTAGAAAAAAGGGTTTAAATCTCTCCGCTTTATCCAGAAAAAACGGCTTAGCTTCAAATACTCTTAGAAATGAATTTCACGGCAAGTGGCCTAAAGGGCAGCAGATAGTAGCCAACGCGCTTTTAGTTTCTTCCCGAGTCTCTGTCTCCCCTCCCCATAGGTACGCCCGCGTATCTACGGGGAGGCTATCGAATGCGTACTCATGCAGACGGCCCTTTACACCGGGAGGTTTTCGCCTTTTCCAATTTTCTTTTTTTGCTTTTTTCAGGATGGCGTTATCTGTCGCAGGGAGCCCGGGAGCTCCTACTAATTCCTTTAACGTAAACCAGTCTTTCATTCCGTTTAAGCCTTGATTAAACGGAATTCCATCTGTTTAACGTAATTACTGCAAAATCAATAGCTTATGCAAATTAATGAACCCTTTAAACGGAATACCTTCCGTTTGTGTTCCGTTTGATCTGTATTAAATTCCGTAGTCGTAACATTTCGCTGTTACAACGCCAAAAAATAAACCAAAGAGGGCCGCACAAAGTTATAAATAATAAAACCATCAATAATAATTCGAGTGATGGTTAGCCCCCCACTGATATAAAAGCGTCTATTGCGTACCATTCGTTTGTCATTCGCTTATCCAAGAGATTAACGAAAGTGAACTCGTTAATTATTTGCCCTTTTTATCAATGGATTTGTTTTACCTGTCTATTTGTTGCCCACATAAGCAACGTGTTAGCAGTCCGTTATTATTGGGCTTTGTGTTCAAAGAGTTTTTTAAAGCAAAACTCGTTTCTATTAACAACTCAATGAGCCTCATAATACAAGTTGAAGTCGCTATGAGTACTCTTAGAACAGTATTTAGGGAATATATTAACGAGCACTTTAAACCCCCAGTCGTTATCTACACACTACGCATTAAATGCTGGCTTGCCATTAGACAGGTATTGACATTATCACCAATATAAACTAGCTTTCTACATACACTAGCAAAATCTGGTGTCGGGATTGAGACCCCGTGTATACTCAGGGAGCACATACCACGCTCCGTTTTCCATCGCGTGGTTTTTTGTGTTCAGCGTTCGCACACCTAAGTTTATGGTGAGGCGAGTGGGGCTGCCTGCGGGCAGGCCGGTTCCCTTGAGTGCCGGTAGTCTCAACTCTACTCGTCTCACCGCCATAAGAGATTGAGACCTCTGGCGGTGGGTTATGTACTCACTCAAGGAGGCATCATGCCTAAACCAACAATTGTAGAGAACACCACTCTAACCGCTACTGCCAGATTACAGCCTAGCGACTATCAGTACAGCGAAGCCTTTAAAGCCCACTTCCCCGAGCAAGTTAACTATTTACTTCACCATCTGAAAGATCTTGTCGTCATAGCCCAGCGTGTTCCGGAGACTCAGAGCGCAAAAAACTCGAAGCAGTGGACGGAATGCCATGAAGCGCTGTTTTCAGCGTCAGTTGCAAGCCAGTCTATAGAGAGAATAAAACAAGCACTTAACAGTGAGCTATGTGGAGATGGGGACGCTGTTGCTCATGGGGTTGATAAGTTTGGTTTAACCTTGCAGCAAGAAAAGGCTCTAGCCATTCTACGAACGACGCTACCCCATGAAGTGTTGCTTGCACTGGTTCAATCGGAGCGTGTCAGCTATACACCTTCAAACAAAAACGCCTAAAACACCATTTTAAAACACGTTAAAAAGGCGCAGCTATTATAGTTGCGCCTTTTTTGTTTTCCTTCCCCACGACCTGAGCAAGCAATCAGAAATTTAGATTCCAACTAGCTCGCCAATACGAAATAACCCAAGCGAGCGTTTACGCCATCATCAAAGAGCAGCGCGAAAAGAACAAAGCGCAAAATTAGCACAATTCATCAGCGCCATTCTAAGGCGCTGGAAACTATTTCTAGTGTGGTCGCTTGGGTCAAAAGTATTTAAACGCCTTACGGGCGATTTAAACGTGTTTTAAACAGGGTTAAAACCCTCAGTTCAGCTTTAAAAGCCTATCAAAACCTAAGAAAAAGGACTAACGGATAATAGTGTGACTTTATCAGAAAACATTATTACGCTTTATTTCACGTTATTTGTTGGCATGTGTTAAGCGCATTTCGAGGTTATAGAAATGAAAAATAAACAAGCATTAATTGTGGCAGATTTAACCAGCTTTCTTGAGAATAGCGATTCTTGTCGCTGGTCGGGGCTTACTGGAGAAGTTTTTGAGGCTTTAAAGCAAGAACTGGTTGATGTAGATGAGAGTGGAGAAGTTGCCGCTCGCCTTGTGATGATGTTGAGCAAAAACTTTGGTGGCGCACAACTCTACTTTCCTCGTGCCACAGCTCTCAAGATTCACATTAGAAATAATGCAATTTGGCGCGACTTTAATGGAAAGAATATTACCCAGCTAGTTCGGGAATACGGACTATCTCAGCCAGCGGTTTATCGCATCATCCAACAGAAACGCAAAGAACACCAAACAACTCAAGAGGAGGGCTAAACATGCCCCTTATTGCACTGTGCCAAGAACTCCCCAAAGACAATACGGAGTGGGTTCAAATCTTACCAAGCGGCCCACAAATCAAAGGGCTGGATGGGCGCACCTTTTCACTATCCAATCCCGAGCTTATCGTTGAGGCGTTTAATGAGCGCGGTCTTCCATTGGTCGTTGATTATGAACATGGCTCTGAAGATGGCGAAGGGCCTGACGAGCAAGTAGCGGCAGGATGGATTGAAGAACTAGAAGTCAGAGACGACGGAGTTTGGGCAAAAGTAGAATGGACAGAAAAAGCCCAAAACCACATCTCCTCGAAAGAATACCGTTTTATCTCTCCAGCTTTCCTGCATACGGTTAGCGGCGAAATCAAGAGATTTAGCAGTGTTGGTTTAACCAACAAACCCAACTTGGTTATGACGGCGTTAAACTCAGAAGAAGCTGAAAACGGGCGCAACTGGGATGAGCTGTCTCTTGCGTTAGGCTCTGATGTTAATTCCCCAGAATCTGCGCTCAAAGCCTTAAACCGCGTCAAGTTGAACCAACAGAACGCCGAGAACGAAAAGCTGGTGAGCTCAGCAATGCAAAAAGGGGCTTTCCCCCCTTCTCAGCGTGAATTTATGCTCACCGCTTGTAATTCCCAAGGGGCTGAAAAGTTCAGTGCCTTTATTGCCGCAATGGGCAAACCTTTTGCACATCTGAAGAAGCCAATTAAACAATCTACCGCCTCTAAATCACCTCATTCCAAGCTAACACCATTGCAAAAAGCGGTGTGTCGTCAGGTGGACGTGTCTGAAGAGCTGTTTCTAAGTACCAATAAAGAGGATTAAACCAATGCCAGACCCGATTGATATTAACGACATTGTAATTGAATCAAGCAAAGCTTTTGCAGCCAAGTTTAACGAAGGGATGGCGGGACCCAACCCAGAGCATGAACTTATCGCAACGGTGCTTAAGTCAGCAGCTGGCGCTACAGGTTACGGCTTCTTGGGAGACTTTCCACGTCTTAAGGAATGGATTGGAGAGCGTCAGTTAAAAGACCTGGCGAAACACCAATACAACATTGTGAATAAACTCTTTGAATCATCTGTCAGAGTTGGTCGCGTTGACTATGAAGATAATGATTATGGCCGCTATGGTATTGTCTTCAAAGAGATGGGTTATGATGCACGCATGCATCCCGACGAGCACATTTTCAGCTTGCTTAAGAACGGGTTTACAGAGCTTTGTTATGATGGGCAACCGTTCTTTGATACAGACCATCCCCTAGAAAAAGGTGGCACCGTTTCTAACGCCTATATTCCACCAAGTAACCCACAAGAAGGTTGGTATTTGCTTGATACGAGACGCCCAATCAAGCCTTTGATTTGGCAAGAACGTATCAAGCCAGAGCTTCAACGAGTTGATGATGCCAATGATACGCATGTATTTACTTACGACGAATATCTTTTCGGTGTTCGGGCGCGTGGTAACGCTGGCTACTCCTTCTGGCAGTTGGCTGCTGGCTCTCAAGAGGAGCTCACGGCGGAGAACTTCACAAAAGTTTACGATGGGATGATGTCCCAGAAAGACAGTGAAGGGAAATCGCTAAAGATCAAACCGTCCATCTTAGTTGTTCCTGTAGGATTGCGTGCTGCGGCTGAGGCTATATTGCTGCGAGAGCGTTTAGATAACGGTGAAAGTAATACTAATTACAAAACAGTCGAATTGTTGGTTTCTCAAGACCTCTAATTCGCTATAAGTTTCACCAGTAAGGTGGTGAAAGCCGCCTTTTAGCTTAGCGATTCCATTAATAAACTTGCCACGCTATCAAATCCCGCCTATCTTAACACCCTGTTTTATCCGCAAGAAAATACAGGGGTTTCCAACCTAAAACCGAACAAAAAACAAGCACCGTATCCGGCAAAGTGGTAAACCCCTTTTTTACCACTTTAGATGATCCGTTTTACCATTTCGATTCGCGCGCTACAATCACTAAATATCGCTAAAAGCCTCAATTTTATTGAGGCTTTTTTATTTCTAGATCATCCTCACACTCGAACTCTTTGCTGCATATAGCTTAGCAATCAAAGCTATACAGCTTTGTATTCATCATCCATACTTAAGCCAATTACCACGGCGCGGCCGGGAAGCAGTTAAAAAGGATTTACATGAAAAAATTAAAAGTTGTAACCACTGAAGACGTATTACTTACCTTGTGTAACTCGGTAACCAATGTATTAAGCAAGGCTACCACCAGTGAAATTAAATATTCGGCCATGGTGCAAAAGATAAACAAGACTTGTTTAAAGCCAGATATTGGCTGTTTTGTTCTGTTTGATGGCGGCTTCTCTGGTTTAGTGGTTATTAACTTTACTGCCGATGCGGCCATGGAGATTTACCGCAATTACATGCTTCACATGGGGATCCCAGAATCAGAGCTTGCTCAGCAACATACTGCCGACGAAGTGGGCAATGTGATGGGTGAATTAATGAATCAAATGGTGGGTTACTTTACTGGCGTTATCGGTAAAGAATTGCAAACCTCTCTCACTCAAAACCAACCCAAAATGTTGGCTTTAAACAAGCAAGTTTTAATCTCAATTGATACAAACTTGGACCGACCTCAAGCTAGACGAGTAACCTTCACTACCGCTAAGAACAACATCTTCTATCTTGAACTAGCCATGGATAAAACTGAGTTTATTAAACTTCATGAGTTTGAAACAGAAGACGATGTTGATCCGGATGATCTTATCGAGCAAGCCGCTACACAGAAGAAAGCAGAGCAAGAGCCAAAAGACGTAGCGCAAACCATTGATCAAGACTTACTTGACGAGCTAGGTATTTAAGCCAGTAACTGTTGAATATGCTCAAGGCTTGCTTGGGCATCTTTATAATTTAAACCTACCGAATGAAAGTGACCATCTTTCTCTAGCACTAAAGATGGGAAACCTTGAATAGGCAGGCTTCGAGCAAACTCAATTTCTTCGAGTAAATTAGCATTCAGTTTTTCACTGCTAATACCAGTCTTAAAGCTCTCTAGGTCTAAGTTTAATCCTTCAGCTAAATCAATTAATACAGATAGATCTGAAGGATTTTTTGCATCTAAATAATAAGCCTGCTGAATAGCAACTATCATCGCTTTCTCAGCACCCTGTTGCTTCGCCGCAAGAACTGCTCGATTAGCTGGATAAGTAGAACGCCTTGGGGTATTTAATTCCCAAAACTGGTAATTGAATTGAGTCCCCAATTGATTGGCTATTTTCCGCCAAGTTTGCTGCAAAAAAGCCTGCATCTCTGCAGGCATTTCAAGATCTGAGTCGGGCGCTAAACCACCGAGTAAATACACCAACTCGATATTGCTAGGCAATATCTGCTCAAGTTCTAGCAATGTTGGCTTATAACCCCAGCACCAAGAACACATAGGGTCATGAACGTAATACAGTCGGTATTTAGCCATAAGTATTTACAACCAAGTGACATAGTCTTTGAATGGTAATTCCCTTGGCTTCGCTACCTTAGTTTGTGGGCTACCTAGATAGAGAAAACCAACAATTGATTCATGTTCGGCTAAACCAAGTTCATGATTTACAATTGAGCTATACGCCATAGGCCCTGTTCGCCAAATACCATTATACCCTTGGGCATAGGCTGCCATTTGCATGGCATGCACAGCACAACCAGCCGACAGTACTTGTTCAATCTCAGGTACTTTTGAATGGGTTTTGGGTGAGGCAATGACAATAGTAATTAGCGGTGCACGAAACGGCATGGTTTTCGCTTTTTCTGCATCGCCCTCTTCTGCTAGTGCTGCTTGTTCAAAAATTCCCGCAAGCTTTGATAGACCTTCACCACTAACATGAATAAAACGCCAAGGACTTAAGCCTCCATGGTCGGGAGCTCTAAGGCCAGCGTTCCAAATGGTTTCCAGCTCTGCACCTTCTGGTGCTGGTGCAGCTAAACGCGCGCAAGAGTGACAATTTAGTAATAAATCTAAGGCTTTCATTGTTTTCCTTAACCACTTAAATATAGCGCCATTGTGCGCGAATTATGCTAAAAGTAAAGCCAAGTACCCACAGGTTTAGGCGCTTTTGAAATGGTTTTAGAGCGGCATCAACATTTAAACAAAATACGTCAACAGCAACTCAAGCAGTTGCAAGATTGGGTAAAACAAAACCCCAAGCAAACAGCTGCTCTCGTTCAGCAATGGCTTAAGTTAAATAAGCGCCGCTAGTTCAGCACCTTGGCGAATAGCACGCTTGGCATCAAGCTCTGCTGCTACATCTGCTCCACCTATGAGGTGAGAGTTAACACCAAGCGCAGTTAAATCATCATGCAAGGTTCTTAACGGCTCTTGCCCAGCGCAAACCACCACATGGTCAACTTCAAGAATCGAGTCTTCGCCGTTGACAGAAATATGTAGGCCTTGATCATCTACTTTTTTGTACTCGACGCCCGCTAGCATTTCTACTTGGTTTTTCTTCAAGGTTTCTCGATGGATCCAGCCTGTAGTTTTACCCAAGTTTTTACCCACTTTACTGGCTTTACGTTGACATAAATACACCTTACGTAAAGCAGGATGATTGTTGTGCTCTTTTAATCCGCCGGCTTCTGCCATGCTGCTATCTATTCCCCAATTATCAAGCCAACGTCCAACATTGGTTGATAAGGAAGGCTTTTGCTCTACCAAAAACTCGGCTACGTCGAAGCCTATTCCGCCAGCGCCAATAATCGCGACTCGCTCTCCTACTTCCTTATGGTCTCTTAATACATCCAAGTAGTTATAAACTTTATCGTGCTCAATGCCCTCTATCGGAGGGGTTCTTGGAGAAATACCGGTAGCTATTACGACTTCATCGGCGTTTAAGCCTGCTAACATCGGCGCATCAACCTTAGTTTCTAATTCAACCTTAATGTTTAGCTGTTTAATTCTATTGGCAAAATAGCGTAAGGTTTCGTAGAACTCTTCCTTGCCAGGAATCTGCTTGGCATAGTTAAATTGGCCACCTATCTGAGAACCTTGATCGTAGATGGTAACGGAATGACCACGCTCCGCAGCATAACAAGAAAATGCCAGTCCGGCAGGGCCTGCTCCCACAACAGCGATAGTTTTACTGCCTGAGTCTTTTTCGAAGGTAAGCTCTGTTTCATAACAGGCTTGCGGATTAACTAAGCAACTCGCTCGCTGTTGTTTAAAGACATGATCCAAACAAGCTTGGTTACAGCCAATACAGGTATTTATTAGAGCCGCTTGATTATTTTTGGCTTTTTCTACAAACATGGGATCAGCTAACAATGGCCTAGCCATGGAAACCATATCAGCTTGCCCTGACCGCAATATGTTCTCTGCTACATCGGGTGTATTAATTCGGTTTACTGCAACCATGGGGATACTAACGTGTTGCTTTATCTTTTCTGTTACCCAAGCAAAGGCTGCTCGTGGCACACTGGTGGCGATAGTTGGTACACGCGCTTCGTGCCAACCAATACCAGTATTTAGAATAGTTACCCCGGCTTGTTCAAGTGCTTTAGCTAAGGTGACAACTTCTTCGTAAGTGCTGCCTTTTTCAACTAAATCTAACATCGACAGACGGAATACAATGATAAAATCGTCTCCAACTGCAGCACGTGTTTTCTTAACAATTTCTAAGGGAAATTTAATACGATTTTGGTAACTTCCACCCCAACCATCACTACGCTGGTTAGTGCGTGCGCATATAAACTGATTAATTAGGTACCCTTCAGAGCCCATAATTTCAACACCATCGTAACCAGCTTTTTTAGCCAATTTTGCGCTGTTGGCAAAATCTTTAATGGTGTTTTTTATTTGCCGCTCGCTCATAGCTTTAGGTTTAAAGGGGGAAATGGGCGCTTTAATCTTACTAGCACTAACATTAAATGGGTGGTAGCCGTATCGACCAGCATGCAATATTTGCAGAGCGATTTTTCCGCCCTCTTTATGCACCGCGTCGGTAATAGTGCGATGCTTTTTTACTTGCCACGGAAAACTTAACTGGCAGCCGTTTGGCGCTAAGCGCCCTCTAAAATTAGGTGCTATACCACCAGTAACAATTAAACCTACTCCACCTTTTGCTCGTAGTGCATAAAAGGCGGCAAGTTTTTCGAAACCACCCTTTTCTTCTTCTAAACCAGTATGCATAGACCCCATTAAAACCCGGCTTTGCAATTGGGTAAAACCTAAGTCTAATGGTGCTAGTAAATGGGGGTACTTGGTCATCTGTGTAACCTCAATCCATGGTTAATGTTATGAAACTGTTAATAGAGTATACAAACTAAACCTTTGTTTCAAACGTTTGTTTAAATATTTGCAGGTGCCTGTTTTATATGACTATGGTAACGTTTAGTTATTGTTGACATTATTAAGTGACCCACAGTGTTTAAATTAATTAAGAACATATTTCGCTTTTTCTGGCGAACCTTAAACTTCATACGCTCTCTATTAGTTAATTTGTTTCTGTTGTTTATGGTTGTGATGGTCATCATTGCATTAAGCAGTGTTAGTCAAGAACCCGTTGAACCGCCGAGTGCTGCAGCTCTAAGGATTGTGTTAGATGGGCAGATAGTAGAACAGCGCCAACGTGTTAACCCGATGGCCGAGCTAAGTAACGAATTATTAGGTAATAACACAGAAAAAGAGATTGACCTGCACAATGTGGTTAAAGCCATTGATGAAGCCAGGATTGATAGCAACATTACCGGATTAGTGTTAGAGCTTGGTGCAATGCCAAATACCAGCCAAACTAAATTAGCAATTATTGGCAAAGCCTTAAAAAGATTTAAAGACAGCGACAAACCCATCATTGCTTATGCCGACTACTATGACCAGCACCAATACTATTTAGCCAGTTTTGCAGATCAGTTATTACTGAATCCAAAAGGCGCAGTGTTGATGCGTGGTATGAACTCACGTCGTTTGTTTTTTAAAGATGCCATCGACAAGTTAGATATTACCACCCACGTGTTTCGTGTAGGAACCCACAAATCTTTTGTTGAGCCTTACCTACGCAACGATATGTCTGATGAAGCTAAACAGGATTTAGCGCGTTGGATGGACCAATTATGGTCAGCTTATCTAAATACCGTTGCTAACAACCGTCAACTATCGGTCAATCACCTTCTGCCTGAACCATCCGCTTTGCTAGCACGATTAAAAACAGTAGATGGTAACGGGGCAAGATATGCGGAAAAATTTGGTTTAGTTGACCAGTTAACTACCCGCGCTCAAGCTAAACAAATATTAGTAGATACTTTTGGCGAAAATGACGAGGGCGACAGCTATCAAGCTCGCCATTACGCAGAATATCTGCAAAACGTGGCAGATGAACCTTCCAGTGAAAACAAAATCGCACTCATTGTAGCCCAAGGCGCCATTGTTGGAGGACGCGGACAAGAAAAGGTAATTGCAGCCGACACCGTATTAGCCCAGCTCAATCAAGTATTGGATGATGAGCAGATTAAAGCAGTAGTGATGCGCGTAGACAGCCCTGGTGGAAGTGCATTTGCCTCAGAGCTTATCCGTGAAAAATTACAGCAAATCCAAGAACAAGGAATACCTGTAGTTGTTTCCATGGGCAGCGTAGCCGCTAGCGGCGGTTATTGGATATCATCAACTGCGGATCAAATCTTTGCTAGTCCTACAACCATTACTGGTTCTATAGGTATTTTTGGTATGTTTGCCACCTTAGAAAATGCCTTAGCCAAACTAGGTATTAGCAGTGATGGTTATGCAACCAGCCCACTAGCAGAGATTAGTCCTTTCCAGCCCTTACCAAAAGAGCTGGCCGAGATTATTCAACTTAATGTTGAACACGGATATCACGACTTTTTATCGCTAGTGTCTGCAGGACGGGACATTCCATTATCTAACATGGAAAAGATCGCCGAAGGACGAATTTGGACTGGCCAAGATGCACTAAACAACGGCTTAGTTGACCAACTAGGGGATTTGAACGACGCAATTGATTACGCAGCGAGTATAAACGAATTGGATTCTTACCAAGTAGAAACTTTAACCCCTCCGCTTAATCCAAGAGAGCGCTTAATCGCTCAATTCTTTGACAGCCAAATCAGTGCCGCGCTAGCTAATGCTGTTCCTAATTGGCAATTGTTTAACCAAGTTGCTGAACAAGCGCCTGCAATAGACAAGTTTAGCGACCCACTTGGTCAATACAGCTTCTGTGCGGTATGTGAACAATTTTAAGCTGAATTAAATAAACATAAACGGCTAATTACTTTAGACAAACATCAGACTATAATTTCACAAATTCTTTGAATTATAGTCTGATGAATCGAAAATCAATATATATTGCTTATACTGGCGGTACCATAGGTATGCAACGTAGCGAAAGAGGCTACGTGCCAGTTGCCGGGTTCATGCGCGATTGCCTAGAGGCGATGCCAGAGTTCAAACGCGATGAAATGCCCGAATTCACGGTACATGAGTTTTCTCCCCTAATAGATTCCGCAGATATGGATCCGCAGCATTGGCAACTAATTGCTGAGGATATACAAGCCAACTACGAAAAATACGATGGTTTTGTAGTGCTGCACGGCACCGACACTATGGCTTACACTGCATCAGCCCTATCCTTTATGCTGGAGAACTTAAGCAAACCGGTAATTGTTACTGGTTCGCAAATTCCACTCAGTGAATTGCGATCAGATGGGCAAACCAACTTACTAAATGCCTTATACCTAGCGGCGTATTACCCAGTTCATGAAGTATGCTTATTCTTTAACAACAAATTGTTAAGGGGAAACAGAAGCACTAAAGCGCATGCGGATGGTTTCGATGCCTTTATGTCGCCTAATTTCCCGCCATTGTTAAAGGCTGGGATTGATATTGAAGTTATCACTGGGCAAGTTCGACCAACGGGGATTAGCGCTCTGCAAATTAGTCCCATTGTGCCGCAACCTATAGGAGTGGTTAGCCTCTACCCTGGAATCTCAACTGAAGTTATTGGAAATTTGCTACTTCAACCTGTTAAGGCGTTAATACTGCTAAGTTACGGTGTAGGCAATGCTCCACAACATCAATCAATGTTAGAGCAATTACAAGAAGCCAGCGATAGAGGCATTATTGTTATTAACCTTAGCCAATGTTTAACCGGTAAAGTAAACATGGGCGGTTATGCTACTGGCAATGCGTTAGCGAAAGCTGGAGTGGTAAGTGGTGGCGATATGACTACCGAAGCAGCACTGGCCAAATTACATTACTTGCTAAGTAAGAACCTACCTAGCCAGCGAATTCGTGAGTTACTTTGCCAAGACATTCGAGGCGAAATCTCTATTTAACTGTCATTCTGAGGAACACTAATAATAGTTTGGTCCTCTTTGTACTGACGTTTCAACTCTTGTTTGGATTTCATTACTAACTCACCATCTGTTCCAACAGTAAAATGTTGGGGCTGATGGTTATGTTTAGACTGATACAAGATAACCATTTGCTGGGTATGATCTCGTTGCTCATCAGTTACTGGCTTGCCATCAGGCCAGCGACCCGTTTCAACCGCCGTTAGCATATTCTGGTAAATCTCAGGGCTAATTGCAGCTAACAATTTATCTACATCCATTTATCACTCCTATAATGTTATGGGAACACTAACAAACCGACACAACACTGCCAAGCTATATTCTGACCACTTAACTTAACTGGGCAAATTAGGAGAAGCTATATGGAAAATATTTGTGGTAATCTTAGCCCAATAAAGCATTGTTTAAATTGAATTCAGGGAAATGATTTGTCTTTAGTAAAGCCATTTGGCTATAGCTTTTTTTTAGCACTACCTCTAGTACTAAGTGGTTGCGATTCGGGATTTGATTTATTCGGCTTTGGTAGCCGCTCAGTTAAAAGCATTTGTAAAAACAACCCAGAATTATGTGAAGACTTAAATCGCGATGGTTGGTGTAAAAAAGAGCGCAATGGGGTAATCATTAGCCGCTTCAATGAAATGAATGAAGCGAGTGAAATAAACCAATACCAGCTCATTAAAAACTACCGAGACTATAATTTTTGCATAGAGCTAGCAGCCAGCATTGAACCTAAATACGACAAGTCTCGTAAAACTCAACGAGTAATCGGCCTACTCACTTCCCTTGAAGAGCTCGAGCGCCTAGAAGCAGAAACTAAAGAGTCTAACTACCCATTTTTGTCTATGTATCACTGGACACAGTTTCGCGATCAAGCAGCTGGAAAACGCTTTCTTGCGCTTGAAGGAACAGATCAGCTTAATCACCCCGATTTACAGTGGACATTAGCTATTTACTACAGTGGCAAAGACGCTAAAAAGACTATCAACATCCTGCAAAATTCCTTTAAGTTGTTTGGTGAGGAAGAAACCATACCTGCCAAATATGCGGAGGCAATTACCTCTCAATACATGACGCTAAAAGATTACCGTCATGCTTATTTGTGGGCTCAAGTTGCGGCCTTGTTCGAAGATCACAGCAAGCAAGACTACTCCGGCCTTAACCACAAGTTAAAGCTTTCAGAAGAACAGCAGAAAGTTTTAAAAGAAGAAGCCGGTATTATCTTTAAGCAAATAGAAAAAAGACAATACCGTTTATAGTTGCGGGTTTACTCAGCAGTAAAGTCGAGAGCGACTGAATTAATACAGTAACGCTCTCCTGTCTCGGTAGGGCCATCGTTAAATACATGGCCCAAATGCGCATCACACTGGCTACAGCGTACTTCGATCCGTTCCATATTATGACTTTGGTCTCTTACAAAAGTAACGACCCTGCTCTCTGCAATCTTATCAAAACTCGGCCAGCCACAACCTGAATCAAACTTTGATTCAGAGTTAAATAGCGCCTGATTGCAGCAAATACAATGATAGACACCTTGCTGTTTATTGTGTAGCAAAGTCCCTGAAAATGGACGCTCTGTGGCTCCTTTTCGAGTTACTTGGTAAGCCATTTCACCTAACAAGGCTTGCCATTCTTGCTCGTCTTTTACAATCTTACTCACGATTTTACTTGTTCCAACAATAACATTGATTTTGCTTTAAGTTTGACACTACTTACGCCCCGAAGTTTCTTTTTGAATATGGCTTGCTCATTTGCGGTATCCATTTGTTGACACCAAATTGATTTACCCTCGGCAGTTGGGATAACAAAGTCAATTTCATGAGAGTTGGCGTTAATAATCCATAACCAACGCTCTTTGGATTCTCGAAGGTTTCTTACTTCTACTGCCACAGCCCAACCGTGCGATTGATGCCAGTCTTCTTGGTGCATGTTCTCACCATCGTGACGATACCAGCGCACTCCATGTAATTGTGAATGACATTTCTCGTAACTGTCATTTTCCAACTGCAGATAATGAAAAACGCGAGAACGCTTGCGCAGTGCCATAAGTTGCTGACAAAAGTTTAGAAACTCTTTTTGATCACGGTCCAAATTCCAGTCAAACCAGCTTATTTCATTGTTTTGGCAGTAGGCGTTGTTATTGCCTTGCTGAGTTCGGCTAAGTTCATCACCACCAAGAAAATGCGGTACACCTTGAGATAACATTAGCGTTGCGAGTAAATTGCGCTTTTGTTTACGACGTAAAGCTAAAACCTGTTTGTCTTTAGTTCGCCCTTCTTCACCATAGTTGGCTGAAATATTATGGCCGTGGCCATCACGGTTCTCTTCACCATTTGCATGGTTATGACGTTGCTCATAGCTAACTAAATCTTCTAAAGTGAAACCATCGTGATAACAAATATAGTTAACGCTAGTATGAATACTTCTTCGGCTGGCTAAAAACAGATCTCGCGAGCCCATAATGCGAGTCGCCATCTCGCCCAATAAACCATGCTCACCTTTCCAGAAGCCACGGCTGGTATCCCTAAATCGGTCATTACACTCCATCCAGCGTTCAGGGAAGTGACCTAGCTGATAACCATTAGGGCCGATGTCCCATGGTTCCGCGATCATCTTCGCCTGAGACAAGATAGGATCTTGAGCCACCGCTTTAAAAAATGCAGCTTGACTGGTGTAATGGTTATTCTCGCGGCCCAGGCTAACAGCTAAGTCGAAACGAAAGCCGTCTACCTGCATCTCTTCAACCCAATAGCGCAAACTATCAAGCACTAGCCTCAAACTAACCGGGTGATCTAAACTAACGCTGTTACCACATCCGGTATTGTTGGCGTAATGGCTATAGTCTGGACTATCTCCAATCTGTTCAAACAGATAGTAATGTTTGTTATCTAAACCTCTATAACACAAGGTTGGGCCATCATCACCGGACTCTGCAGTGTGGTTAAACACCACGTCCAAAATCACCTCAATCCCATTTCTGTGCAGCTCGCGCACCATGGTCTTGAACTCAATCAAGGCATTTGATTTAGCATAACGTGGCTCAGGCGCCATAAATAATATTGGGTTATACCCCCAATAGTTACTTAACCCTAGGCCTTTTAATCTGGGCTCAGACATAAACGCAGCTGTAGGTAACAACTGAACAGAGGTAATACCTAAATCTTTTAGGTGCTTAATACTAGCGCTATCAGATACACCTAAATAGCTACCTCGGTGTTGCTCGGTAACTTGTGCATTTAACTTACTAAACCCTCGAACATGAGTTTCGTATAACACCATATCTTGGCGATCTACATTAGGTTTAGTCACACCTTGCCAATCAAAGTGATCATCACAAACAATACACTTAGGTATTAAGTCTGCATTATCTTCTTGGTAGGCTTTGCTATCCCATATTAGTGGACGAGAAATGGCTTTTGCGTAAGGGTCTAAAATGAGCTTTCTTGGATCAAACCAATTGCCGTGCTCGGGTTGATAAGCTCCAAAAACACGATAACCGTAGTATTGATTGGCCTTGATACCCTTCACATACCCAAAACGGATACCGCCTTGCTTGCCAGGTAAGACAAGGCGCGCAACTTCATTTTCATGTTCGTCGAATAAGCACAGCTCAATATGCTTCGCATCGCCGGCATGAATGGCAAAATTACAACCATTTTCGTCGAGAGTGGCGCCGAGAGGATAATCTCTTCCAGGGGAAACCTGAAAATGACTCAGGCTAAAAGGCAAAGGCTTTAATTGACTTCTTGTAGACATGCAAACCTTATTACCCCCCCGCTCCAGCAAGGGGGTATAAACAATGTATTTAATCTACTTTGATTAAATACAATGTTGATAGCGGTGGCAAGTTTAAAATCACAGAAATTTCGCGACCATGGCTAGCAACTGATTCAGATTGGAATTCAATTCCTGCATCGTAGTTGCCGCCCCAGTACATTTCTGAATCTGAGTTCAAAATGATGCGGTAGCGGCCTTGCTCTGGCACAGCCAAACGGTAGTTATCACGAGGAACCGGGGTAAAGTTACTCACTACAATTACTTTTTGTTGACTATTTAAGGCATTACGCTGGAATACCAACACACTTTTTTCCCAGTCGTCGTGATCAATCCACTCAAAACCTTGAGTGTCATAATCACCTTCAAACATCGCTGGGTGCTCGCGATACACTTTGTTTAGCTGTTTAACTAACTCTTGCTGCCCTTTGTGTTTAGGATATTCCAGTACATTCCACTCAAGGCTTGAATCGTGATTCCACTCGCTAGCTTGTGCAATCTCGTTACCCATAAAGTTTAGCTTTTTACCCGGATGCGCATACATAAATGCGGTGTAAGCACGCAGGTTAGCAGCTTGTTGCCATTCATCACCCGGCATTTTCCCTAGCAATGAGCCCTTACCGTGAACGACTTCATCATGTGAAATAGGCAAAACAAAGTTCTCGTCATAGTTATAAACCATGGCGAAGGTAATTTCGTTGTGGTGATACTTTCTGAATGCAGGATCTTTTTGCATATAAGTTAAAGAGTCATGCATCCAACCCATATTCCACTTAAAGCCAAAGCCTAAGCCGCCGGTAAATGTAGGACGAGAAACACCCGCAAATGCCGTTGATTCTTCTGCTATGGTCATAGCATGTGGGTACTGACGATAAACTTCTTCGTTGAACCACTTAAGTAAGCTAATAGCTTCGTAGTTATGATTTCCGCCATCTACGTTTGGCACCCACTCACCTTCTTCTCGTGAGTAATCCCAGTAAAGCATCGATGCTACTGCATCTACTCGTAAACCATCTACATGGAATTTATCTAACCAGATTAGAGCACTGGCAACTAAGAATTGGCGCACGGTATCGCGGCCAAAGTCATAGATGTATGAATTCCAATCGTTGTGCCAACCGCGGCGTGGGTCTTCATATTCGTATAAATGCGTGCCATCAAATTGGGCTAAGCCGTGAGAATCACTTGGGAAGTGTGCAGGAACCCAATCAACAATAACGCCAATACCATTTTGGTGGCATTGATCGACTAAGAATTTAAAGTCATCTGGGTTGCCAAATCTGCTCGTTGGAGCGAACAACCCGATAGGCTGGTAACCCCAAGAACCATCGAATGGGAACTCAGAAATAGGCAATACTTCAATGTGAGTGTAACCCATCTCTTTGACATACTGGACCAACTCAACAGCTAGTTCACGATAGCTCAAATAGTTGTTGCCGGTGGCCTCAACTTTGCGACGCCAAGAACCAAGATGCACTTCATATATGCTCATTGGTTGGTGACGCTTATCGTTATTTTGAGAACGTATCCACTCATCGTCATTCCACTGATATTGGTCATGGTCCCAAACTACAGAGGCAAATGACGGGTACTGCTCAGAGCTAAAACCTACAGGATCAGTTTTATGTGGCAGCGAGTGACCATGACGATCTTTTAATTCGTACTTGTACTTGGTGCCAGAATCTAATCCTGGAACAAACAACACCCAATGGCCATCTAGTGAACGTTGCATAGGCAAGCGGCGACCATCCCAATGGTTAAAATCACCAATTAAACTCACACTTGATGCACTAGGCGCATACACTCCAAAACGAACCCCCTTTACTTGAACGCCGTCCACTTCAATGGTTTTAACTTGTGCACCTAACACCTGGTAAAGGTTTTGCGGCGCGTGAGTCATTGTAGCTAAGCCATCATAAGCTAGGTCGGTAAATTGATATGGGTCTACTACTGTTAGTTTGCTGTCGGCATATTCAACTTCTAACTGGTAAGCAAAGTGCTCTTCAGCATCAAACTCTAATTCGAAAAGACCTTGAGGAGATAACTGGCCCATAGTTCCCAAAACTTCGCCATTTAGCGACATCACAGTTATCGCTTTTGCATCAGGTTGCCAAGCCCTTAACACCAAGCCTTTACCTTTGGCTTTTGCGTTTAAACCCAGAGCATTAAATGGCTCACTTAAACGCACGCTGGACAATTGTTGAACTAATTTAGAAACCTGAGAAGACAAAGATTGTTTCATTATGTACTTACCTTAACGTCCTGAGAATAAGGGGATTTGGTCATTAATGCTTAGGTTAGCGCAACTCTTCGAGCTTTTCTCAATTAATCAGTAGTAAAGTGAGATAGAAAACATTTTCATAGGCAAAAAAAAAGCGCTCCGAAGAGCGCTTGTTTATAAATGCATCAAATTTACTTGCTAGCTTTGTTACGAGCGTCTGTTAATGAATACATTAAGTGCTGTACATCGTGGTTGTTAAACAGGTCACTTAGGTTCCAAGTTAACTTACGACGCCAGTTTGGATATTCGCTTGAAGTACCAGGTACGTTAACTGGCTTGTCCATTTCCATCCAGTCTTCTAACTGAACAGATAACAAGTTACAGCTACCTTTTGCCATGTGTACTTGGATACCGTAGTTAAGGCCTTTATCCATGCCTACCCAGTTAACATCACGAGAGATGTAATCTGGAATACTTTGGTGACCGTGCAAGGTATCTAACAGCTTTTGTTTGTTCTCATGACGATCTTGGTAAAGGCTTTGTAGCACTTCTTCGTCTGGATAAATGCCTAGCTCACGACCTAACGCTAAATCATCACAATGCCAAAAACCGCGTAGGGTTGGCATATCATGAGTGGTTACCGCAGACATTGCCTGCTCTGGGTAATGAGCAGGTGAAATAAAGCCACCATCTTCAGCTTGTTCGAAGAAGAAAATACGGTAAGAGTGAACACCGTTTTCTTGGAGAACTTCGAAGATGCCGTCTGGAACAGTACCTAAGTCTTCACCAATGATTAAACACTGGTTACGGTGACTTTCAAGTGCCAAAATTCCTAGCAAATCTTGAATTGGGTAGTAAAGGTAAGCACCTTTATCCGCTGAATCTTCAACAGGAACTAGCCATAAGCGCAATAGAGCCATTGCGTGATCGATACGTAAAGAACCACATGAGCGCATGTTAGAACGGAATAAGTCAACCATTGGCTGGTATTGCTGTTCTTCTAGCACTGCAGGGTCCATTGGAGGCAAGCCCCATTTTTGACCAAGTGGGCCAAGAATATCTGGTGGAGCGCCAACACTTGCATCTAGAGAATACAAATCGCCGTTTGCCCAAATTTCAACACTACCTTCACTTACACCTACAGCTAAATCACGATAAAGGCCCATAGCCATACCCGATTCTTTAGCTACTGCATCTACTGCTGCTAATTGCTCGTCGGCAATCCACTGCAACCACAAGTAGAAATCTACAGCCTCTTGGTTAGCTTTTACCCATTCAGCAACCGCTGGTAGGTGGTACTCTTTGTACTCGTCAGGCCATGCTGGCCAGCCCCAGGCGTTACCAATGCTATCGTACAAGTGAGCTTGTAGTGCATCGTAAGTAGCTTGAGCTTGTAAGCTTTCGCCGCCTTCTTTAATAAATGTACGGAAAGCGTTCGCGCGCTTAGTGCGACCTTTCTGAATAGTTTGGAACTGCTTGAACACCAGTTTAAGAGCTTCAAGTTTTGCTTCAGTTACACCGGTGTAGTCTACCCACTCGCTGCTGCGTAATTGCTCCAAACGGTTTTGGAAAGCAGCGCTAGCAACCAAGGCTGCAGCATCTGACTCAGCAAATTCGTTAATAGCTTCAACGTCGATATAAACAATGTTTAACCAACGACGTGAAGAAGGACTATATGGGCTAGCTGCTTCTGGGTTAGCTGGGTATAGCGAGTGAATCGGATTTAGACCAACAAAATCACCACCGCGCTCGGCAATATTTTTAACTAAAACCTGTAAATCTGAGAAGTCGCCGATACCCCAGTTAGTCTCTGTACGTAGGCAGTAAAGCTGTACACTTGGGCCCCATACTTTTTTGCCGTTAGCAATTTGTGGCTGAATGTAAGCAGCTTTAGGTGCAACGATGTAACGCGTTTCAGCTAAAACTTTACGACCGCCTTTAACTGAAATGCTTAAAGTGTGGTAACCAATAGGTAAATCTAGGCTTAAGTTAACGATGTAAGCTTGGTACTCAACATCATTAATAGCGTGAGCTTCGATTAACTCACCATCTACAGGCGTAATCTGCCCTTTAAATTCTTCACCCTGCTCTGTTTTCAACTTCCAAGTGAATGCTTTATTAGCTAACTCGATAGGAACACGGATCTCTAATGGATATTCAGAAGCTACACGTACTACCTTTACTACTGGCATAACTTTTTGCCAGTAATTTAGTACATCTTCTTCATAGCGCTGTGCTAGTTGCTCTGCATCGTCTACAGGGTAACCTAACGCTCTTAGCAGTTTCGATTTGCTTTCAGGTACGACTTGCGCCGGATTTCCCCAAGCATCTACGTAGCTGGTTTCAATGCCGCGAAGCTTTACCAACTGTTCAATGATTTGATCTGACATAACATTTCCCGAGTTATTGCTTTTATCTAACTAATTATTGTTTTTTTAGCGCGTGTATTGTACTCATCCTAACGCTCGATTTATCGATCTAGCACAAATTTCGCTAAATTAATTTTATCTGAGATTGAGTGATATTGATTGTTTTTTTTTACTTCTAAGCTAATACTTCTTCCTGCAAATGTTAGCTTGCTCATTTTTAAACCATTAATTGATATCGCGCAAATTAATTGGCGATTGAACTTGACCAATTTTAAAAATGTTGTAAGTTTACAACCAATTTCTACATCTGTTAACACTTGGAACATTAGGTATCACTATGACAATTAAAGTTGGTATTAACGGTTTTGGCCGTATTGGACGTTTCGTATTCCGTGCTTCTGTTGAGCGCAGCGACATTGAAGTAGTAGGCATCAACGACTTAATCGACGTTGAATACATGGCTTACATGCTTAAGTATGACTCAACTCACGGTCGCTTCAACGGCAGCGTAGAAGTAGTTGACGGTAACTTGGTAGTAAACGGTAACGTTGTACGCGTTACTGCTGAGCGTAACCCAGAAGACCTTAAGTGGGACGCAATTAGTGTTGATGTAGTTGCTGAAGCAACTGGTATCTTCCTAACTGACGAGACTGCTCGTAAGCACATCACTGCTGGCGCGAAAAAAGTAGTTTTAACTGGTCCTTCTAAAGACGCTACTCCTATGTTCGTAATGGGCGTAAACCAAGAGTCTTACGCTGGTCAAGACATCGTTTCTAACGCTTCTTGTACTACTAACTGTTTAGCGCCTATCGCTAAAGTACTAAACGACAAGTGGGGCATTGAATCTGGTCTTATGACTACTGTTCACGCTACTACTGCTACTCAGAAAACTGTTGACGGTCCTTCTGCTAAAGACTGGCGCGGTGGTCGTGGTGCTTCTCAAAACATCATCCCTTCTTCAACTGGTGCTGCTAAAGCTGTAGGTGTTGTACTTCCTGAGCTAAACGGCAAACTAACTGGTATGGCTTTCCGCGTACCTACTGCTAACGTTTCTGTAGTTGACCTAACAGTTAACCTAAAAGAAGCTGCTAGCTACGAAGAAATCTGTGCTGCTATGAAAGCTGCTTCTGCAGGCGAAATGGCTGGCGTACTTGGTTACACTGAAGACCAAGTTGTTTCTCAAGACTTCATCGGCGAAACTCAAACTTCTGTATTCGATGCAAAAGCTGGTGTTGCTCTAACTGACAAATTCGTTAAAGTTGTATCTTGGTACGACAACGAAATCGGTTACTCAAACAAAGTTCTAGACCTAATCGCTCACATCTCTAAATAAGATATGTAGCTTTTAGCTAGAATATTAAAGCGACCTTTGGGTCGCTTTTTTTATAGGTAAAAATCATGATCTTAGAAAAGCTTAAACTAAAAGTTGTTAAGCAAATAGATAACGCGGTGTTTGAAGTAAGCAATACCGAAGGCATGGAATTTTATTGGATTGATCACCCAAAAGCGAAAGCACTCATCGCCCAGCAAGGCGCTCATCTTGTCTCTTACCGCCCTAACCCAGGTGAAGAAACCCTTTGGTTAAGCGATGATAGTCTGTTTACCCAAGGGAAAGCCATTAGAGGCGGAGTTCCCATCTGTTGGCCACGCTTTGGCAACTTAGGTGATGACAGCCTTCCGAAGCACGGCTTTGCTAGAACAAGCCTTTGGTGTTTAGATGAAATCAACACCAGCGAGGATAGCTGCTCAATTCGTTTGAGTCTAAATCATAGCGCTACGCCAGGCATTGCATTAACTTGCTTGTTTACCTTTACAGATAATCTTTGTTTAGACTTAGTCACCAAGAACAACAGTGACAATAAGTTTGAGTTCACCGGGGCCTTGCACAGTTATTTCATTACAGATGTAAAAAAACTACACATCGGATCACTTGGAACCCAACATTTTGATTCTTTAACCCAAAAAGTTACGGTTGAATCAGCTGGTTTTAAACTTAGTGAAGAGACAGATCGTATTTATCTGCAGTCAGCAGATAGCAATTTAATCACTAATGGTGAACGTTCATTAACCATTCATCACAGCGGTAATGACAGCGTAGTAGTTTGGAATCCAGGTGAACAACTAGCCAACCAAATGGATGATGTTAGCGACTATCGCCAATTTATCTGTGTTGAAACGGCTATCACTCAATCCCCAGTCTGTTTAGCGCCTAAGCAATCTCACTGCTTACAACAGATTATTTCTTAACAAAAAAGCCCTAGGCATTACACCTAGGGCTTTTAGTTTCAAACTGTTGAAACAACCATAAATTGATATTTATGATTCCCTTTATTTCAGATACTTAACATAAAAACAACCATATGTTGATATCACATAAAACAACCATAAATTGATATTTTCGTGAAACTGCAGCTTTGCTTAACCAATACCTGAAAGAAAACTACTTTCAGCAAAACCCTACACCACCTTTGTTTACTCTTTGCTTTCAATTTTTTCTAACATTACCATTGCAGCTTGTTGTGACGCATCTTTAATTGAAGTTCCCTCACCAAAAGTAAGCTGCCCATTAAATGAGCATTTTACTTTAAAAATTAGATTATGCTCTTCTCCTTCAGTTTGGGTAGTTTCATAGATAGGCAATGATACTTTTAAATCTTGAGCCACTTCTTGGAGCTGAGTTTTACAGTCTTTTCCAGAATTATTAATGTACTTATCATTCTCTAATAATTCCCTGATCTGCTTAAAAGGTCGGTATCGCATTGCTTCATCAATATCGGGAGCACAAAAATTCTGCTCAAACATACTTAGGTAAGATAAGCCATACAAAGCTCTGATAACGCTATTTATATATGAGCCCTGTTCACCAGAAGGAATCCGACGAGAGAAAGGTTCTATCCAAACCTTTGTATTGATCCAAGTAAATTCATTGTAGAAATCATCACTTACTAATTCCCTTGAGAGTCCTGTATGAATTTGCCCAATAGACCAATCATCACTTTCGATACATTTTTTTATCAACTCCCTTGATATTATCGCATGTTGGAGATTTACCCCCAATTGAGCCAAAGTTTTGTTGCCACCATCTGATGTTGCATATTCTTTACAAAGTTTTGCAGGAACAAATGCCACACCACTCTTGATTTCCTGTGGAATTCCAAAAAGTTGGGCAACCTCCTGTTGAAAACTGAAATTATTACACTTCGTCCACTTATTTATATCCTTAGGGCGAATATATATTTGCTGCGCACTACAGCTATGTGAGGTTGATTTGGCTATATTCAGGTTTTGATAAAGCTTACTAGCAGCGTCTTCAGAAGCTTTCTTTTTTGAGTTTCCACTGCCTAAAGCCTTTTTATTGTCAAAGCTACACTGGACAGAGAAAATTTGATTGTGTTGGGGGCCTGAAATCTCTACTACATCATATTGAGGTACCTTAAGCTTTTTGGATTGAGCATGTTCTTGTAGAACCATTTTCATTGGTTTTTCGTTTAATAAACCTAAGCTGATATCTAAAGTCTGCGCCAATTCATAAAGCCAGCCGATCTGATTCATTACCCAAGATGCTCCAAGGAGCTGCATAACTACTTGATATTCAATCTTTTCAGATTCCGCATCTTTAGTGCCACTTCCTTTTTGTATTCTATCAATTAGCCCCAGCTCAAGTAGCTTTCTTTTTACACCCGTTATCAAGGCTTTCTTGACGACACCCAGATGTCCTGAACTTGCAAGACCTACTGTATTTTGAATTAAGTGAACGGCAATTAGTTCCAAACTCGTCTTGCCGGCATTGGTGAGTAAATCTAACTGCACCTTGGAGGCGTCAGGATGTGAGGAGTGATAAAATGCAATATCCCACAGTTTGGATGGTTTGTTTGATCCTGTTAAATTTTCCAGACTATTTTCATCAATATTTTGATGCTGAGATAAAGCCACTTGACCGTTTTTGTCTGCAAGATCACTTGGCTTATAAGTATCGGAAACCTTATCATTAAATAATTTGTTGACTTGACTATCAAGGTTCTGCTGAAGGATCGACATAAAGTGTTTATTCCGAACTTTTTGCCCTTCCTCGACATCTCTCATCTCAAAAAAGTCATTGTACTTAGGCTGTTGCGTTGTCCAATCCAGAAGTTTTTTAGAAACTTCGGAAATGAACTTAGGCTCAAAACTCACATAACCTACTGGAAATGAAATATCACGTTGATCATCTAGTTGGGCATGAAACAAACTTGCAACCATTAATCCTGGAATGATCATAAATTCAGCATTTTCACCACCGAATCTAGCTGGTAGATCCATTAGTAGAGCGTCAGACAGTTTCCAAAAGTTACTCTTTAAAGTTCTCGATTCTTGATAACTCTGACAAGTCATACTTAAAATTGCTTTTGAAGTTTTTTTCCTCTTGTCGAAGAAGCCATAAACTTCATCGACTAACTTACTTAAATCAGTAGTCTTCCCCCAAGTTTTTGATTCAGCATTAGTAAGCCAGATCAATCCAGAGCTATCCGGCTTTTCCTCAAATATTACCTTAAGTCGGCTCGTTAGAATGTCTCGATTTCTTTCAGTATAAAAATTGCCAAGTAGCATAAATGTATCTTTACTTAGCTTAGTTAGTCCATTTTCATAATGATTAGCTACAGCTTTAAGGTTCAGTGTTTTAGCGTCGTCATCCCAATATTGGACTAGAAATGGGTCATTCGATGCTTCTAGGTACTGGCTAAAACTTTCCTGTAAATCCTTCGCCATATCAACTTGAATAGCAGAGTCCATGAGCGAAAACATTGATTTATCTTCGTCCCATTCGTCGACTGTTTTGGAAACATATTCCATTTTTAATATGTTCGGTGACTCTGTATCTACAAAATACTCAACCTCAAGCGGTAGTGTTGAGTCAAACCTATCTGACACATGATTGATTTTATACAAATCTTTTATTTCTGAAAAAACATCTTCTTTTAAGACAAGCTCTCTAAATAACGTAAAACTAGTATCGAAAGCTTTTTGAGCTTTACTCAATAAGTTCCGGTAGCAATCGTCTGGCAAATTGAGCGATACGCTAAAATCTTGAGAACCAGAGCGTCTCACATCAGTAGATAACATACGGAAACTATACAATTCAAACTCAACTGGGGATGCTTCGTCAGCTACTTCAAAAAAGGTAGGTCTTAAGTTCCCATTCTCTTCAGTAAACTTACTCATCGCATAGTAAGTCAACTTTACCTTTCCAGCTTCCCACTCAATCAAATTCTCTTCCTGTAAATCGTCTACAATAGCCAGCATCTCTTTGCTCGTGAAACCAAAGTAATCCTGTATCGTTTCCAAACTAGTCAAAGTTAGTGAATAGATAAGTCTAATGACAAATTCTTTAACAACTGGCAACTCACGCTTTTTACTGACGGTATAATCAATAAAAAAAGACTTCATCGGTAAGCCAAAGCAAACCTTACTTAATTGGACCTTCATTTTTTTACCTCCAGAAGCTGTGCATTTACAACCGAGTACTCTTTTTCGCTATGCTCCGATATGTATTTGAATACCCGACCAAAAGCTGAGCCTTCGTTGTGATTGTTCCACATTTCAGAATTGCCAATTACAAACAAAGCTTCTTTAGCTCTGGAAAGAGCTACGTTTGCTCGATTCTCTGAAGATACATAACCTTGAATTCCACTTGCATTACTCCTCACTAAAGAAACAATAACGATATTGTTCTCTTTACCTTGGTAACTATCGATCGTATCTACCTTTATGATTCCTTTTTCTAGTAGTGTCCGGGCCCATGCAACGCCATTAATCTCGCGAATTAGATGCCTTACTTGTTCACCATACATACAAATGATACCAATCTTAGGCTCATCATCTTCCACAAGGAGGGATTCCGCATTGTCATGAGATACCAACTTGCTCAGAAGCCCCAATATGACTTCAGACTCATACCTATTGACATAACTTTTTTGGTTTGCATTTTTTACTGTCGGTTTAGATTCAAAAGATTTCCTTTTAGCTTTACTTGTGTCAATCCAAGTCACTGGCGTACATATCTCTTCAAATAGCTCTAGATAAGGTTTTTTCGTCACGCCTCTCCCAGTCTCCAAACCACCTTCTTCTGAGTAAAAACATTCCGATATAAGGTTTCCTACTGCTGGTATCATACGATATTGGATTTTTAGAAAACGTCCTACCGTCTTTCCATAGCTAGAAACAAATGCTCTTTCAAAGTCACTACGCTTAAACTCATCAGTGCTAACTGTTGGTAAGACTCTTTTTGCAGCTTTTATATGCGCATCATCAAATAATGGTGGAAGTTGCTTATGATCCCCAACTAAAAGAACTTTGCGCCCTACCTGCATTGCAATTGCAAGTTCACTTGCCGGCGATCTAGCAGCTTCATCAATAACGACCAAATCATAAATATTCTCTTGGATTCCATAGTGATTGCGTCCAATCCCAACACAAGTTCCACAAACCAAAGTCCGTGTCTTTGATAAGAAATTTTGGAACTGCGATTGGCTAGAAGCCATAACGCTCAGCCACTCATTTGAAATAGAGACAATATTTTTGAACTTTGACAGCAAGTCACCAGAGAAAATTTCAAAGTGTTTCGCCAGCGCTGAATAAATGAAGTCTCTATAACAAGAGAGTTCGATATCACCTAGGTTCAGTTCGATACCTGTTTTTCTGGCAAAGAATTCCGGTATTTTTTTGCTTAATACTTCGATTTGGTTCACTAAAGCACCTGCGATGTCACTATCCGTATCCTTCATGCGTGAAAGTATACGGTCTAATTGCTTACCAAATGACCTCTCAAACTCAGTAGCTACTTCTGTAAAATCTTCATCAATCCCTAACTCTCGTGCAAGCTTAGTAATACGTTCTTCGTATTCAGCTTTAAATCTATCTCTGTAGTGCTCTTGGAGCGCCTTCTCTCCTACATCATCAAGCTGTTCAGAAAGTACATGCTGATCACCAAGACGAACAATATCTATTTCTGTGTCATTTCGCCCAAATAATGATCTAACTTTCTCAGTAGCATTATTGACAGCTTCGTGAGATTGACTGACCAATAATACTCTTCTGGCACCATTAGAAATACAGTAATGGATGAAAGAGCCAATAAATGCCGTTTTACCCGTGCCCGGTGGACCTTGGAGCAAACTTAGCGGTCCATATTTGTATAAGCCTTTGAAAGCTTCTCGCTGCTGCTCATTTAGCTTAAAAATCACCTTCCCATTACAGTCTAACTCAGTGTAAGAATCTAACTCAGCATCTGTTGGCTCCGATTGTTCAGTTGGTTCAACAGCGACTCCTGGAGAGAAGTAATCTGCAATATTACGGATAACACTTCTGTTATTTACCAGGTTTTCCGTCGCTAACTTCCTTTTGTTTAATGATGATGCCGTCAATGCACCTTCAAGAACCAAAGTATCACCCAGCTCAACTTTCGCTTTACCCCAAGTGCTTATTGCCATCGAATTTGGACCAATATCAACGAGAGTTCCTATTCTTCGTAACTCTCCATATCGCTCTCCATACACAAAAACACGTTCTGTATTTAAGTTGAAATCTAGAGATGTTCCTTCACTAGTATATTGAAACGTATACTTATCACCCTGAATTCTAGGGTCTGTAGATACCTCAACTCTTGGGTTACTTTCGTGCTCAGTTTTAACAAGAGCTTTCCACACATCTCTTGCATCCGTTACTTTAGAGCCTTTTATGGTCGCTGATGCTTTTGTTTCTTGGTTTGAGTTGCTTCGCTCTGATCTTTCATCATCTTTACAAAGCTCATGATATGTAGGGCTATCAAGTATTGCATCAAAAAACTCTTCAGAGACATCGCTTTCAGAATCACAAAAACAAATAACGCCATTTAGCTCAAGAATTGAATTCTTCTTACTATAGATAAAATCGTTATGCCTAACTTCATCAAGTTTAGCGTAATCGATAATCCTATTGTCGGGATTAATTAGCATACTCAGTCGGTGTTTCACACCTGTAATTCTGACAGAAACTAAGTTACCAGCTCTTCCCTTATTTAACTCAATACTTAGGTAATATTTTCCATCATCAGATAATAGCTGGCTTTGTCTTTTGGGAAGGTTCCTAGAAAAAATCTTATAGTTATTAACAAGCGTAGGAGGTTGAGGGTTCACTATATTCTCTAGATTATCGTGTAAATTAATAATCTCTTGACTCGATATTTCAGGAAGTTCGAGTAGTTTATCTACATATTTACTCAAATGTATTAACTGATTAGAAACCGAAAGATTACTAATTATTTTTACAATAGCGTAACGGTCTATACTTGCCGTAGAAATATTTTCATGGTTATCAGGTGAATACGTGGGCGTATATCGACTTTCATCTAGCTCGATGATGTCGATAAACACCAATCTATCATCACCAACAACAATGTTATTGGGATGAATATCACCATGATGGATATTTGCCGAATGTAACTCAATTAGTGACGATAAGAGTTGCTTGATTTCTGACGTTGGATCGTCAATTGATTGAGATTCAACAAACTCCTCCCAGGTACTGCCTTTTATCCACTCAAACTGGAAAAAGGCACAGGTCATTTGTGGGTTCAAACCATAGTCAATAATTTTAGGAAGACACTTTATATCTGCATTTCTTCTGATATCCAGTCTGTTAAAGAATGATAGAAGTTGACTATTAACTCCACCGTCATTTGACACATCGCTGACGCCAAACCAAGCTTTCAGGCCAAATGAGTCATCAATAGCTTTGAAGAAATTAAAAGTTCCCTCTGTCTTTACTGGGCTGATACCTCCAAAGTCGACGTAGATGTTTTTTGAAGAGTGATAACGTGCTAACAAGCCTAGTTTATCTTCTCCATCAGACTCTCCTACATTTAAAAGTATATTAAGTTCAGTAAGAGCCTCTCGCAGATCCTTAAAACGAGCAGAAGCTTCAAGCTCTAAACCTCTCTCAAACCATTTTTCAAGCCGTTCGCATATTGGGTTGTCTTCAATTGGCTCCCAGAGATAAATTCCATCTTCTTTTACAGGGGGCTTACCAAATGCAATATAGTGACATGCAGCTGCAGCTAGATATACATCACGAGTAAAATGTGTACCATGTGAATCATCGTACAACTCTTCCGGTGTTGAAATTTGATTGTGTTGCAGAATTTCACGAATATTTGATACTGTTTTATTTTTCGGGTCTGGATAAGTTGCAGTTAGGAAATTAGACAATACAACCTTACTCGGTAAAGATACCCAGATGCTGTGATTACCGAGGTCGCGGTGTGCCACCTCAATATCATGAAGGCTAGCTAAACGACTGACGAGAGCTTGAATTAGGTTGAGTCTATTTTCTTCAGTAAGCTTAGTACTGTTTTTTCTCACAAACGTATCTAGTCGTTCTTTTTTATTTGGCCATTCATACAATTCAACAAAATCAGAAGATAACTCACTAGGTATATACTCTAATCGAAGATATGTATCCTTAAGATCTTCATCTTGACTAGCGATATAACCAAGTACATCACTTTCTCTGTGAGCTATTAAAGATCTTTGTTCTGGAGTTCTAGCATGCTCTACGATGCAAGGAGAGGTGAAATCCCATCTGCGCATAAGCGCTTTATAATTATGATTATCGGAACGTTGGCTATGGTATTCAGAATATAATCCGTCCCTATGTTGGAATAAAGGATGGCCTTGCAATACATAATTATTAGCAGAGTAATTTTTCGCTTTGAAATCAGCACTATTACAAGAAAATATTTTGTCCCATTGTTTTAGGTTTTTATTAGGAGCGTCCTCTTTACGCTTTATCATCCATGAGACATCATTTTTGAAATATTTCTTATAGGCTTTGACTTCGCCGATTTTAGAGAATTCTTCTAACGTGAATACATAGTCTTGTTCATCAGGGTGTAGGTCCTCTTTACCAGCGGTTCCACATAAAACCACACAGTGATCAACCCAAGGTACAAACCTGTTACTTAAGCGCTCTTTTAATTTAGTCGATAATACTTGAGCCGACCTTCTTGCTTGGCGCACACCATTACTTCGATGCTCCTCTCGCCCATTAGGAAACTGTACAACCCACTTGCCATTTTTAGAAAAAATTTTTCCTGACCACTTTTTAAATTCAACATTTATGATCCGGTCATGGGTTACGAGAATTAAGTCACCTTCAAACTCTCCACTTTGCCTTCCTCTCATCTCTAGAGATGAATAACCTTTCCAACTATTAGGAAGGGCTTCCTCAAGCCTTTCGTTTGCTTCTCTTTCGTAGCCATTAATCCCTAAAGGGTCTAAGCATGTTATTTCCATTACCTGTCCTCTGAAAAATATTACACTAGCTAACCGAGAACAAATTAGTCATTGACGTATATAAATTCTGGTTCATTTTTATTGATTTCTTACAAGTTGCCCAGCTAACTTTAAACAACAAAATCTCACTTCATGAAGCGTTCAGTCTGGCTGGGTCAGATCCATTAGTGTTTCATAGGGAAACTAAACGATACCTACAAAACTACATCCCAACCATACGCTGCATACTTTGCGTCCAAGACGCTTTAAAAGCAGGGTCTTGTGCAAACAGCTTGTAGAGTTCTAATTCGTCTTTACGGCGTAGAAGCATGATTTCTTTCAACATCTTCTCAAACGCTAGCTCTCGCGTATGAGGGTCTGCGTTGTTTTGGTATTTAGCTTCGAAGTCTGGATGATTCCGGATACTCTCAGCAATGTTCACAAACTTAACTCGTTGCTCTTCTGGTGTTGCGCTCCAACCTTGAAACCAACGTTCGTTAAAGATTTGGATGATCTCATCTAAAGGGTCTTTTTCAGTTTCAATACCGTGAGCTCCGCGAGGGTTCGGGTTTTGAGGGTCTAACTCAGTTTCAGAGTCATCTAGCTCGATGGAGTGGTTAAGCTTAACCCTTTGTAATCCATAAGAGCTCAAATCGACTGAATCGAGTAACGAGTCTAATGCTTCTTTATCCGGGTCTTCGATGGAAAGTTTTGGAATCAAAAACTTCAAGAACCAGAACAGTTTTTCCCACTGAACGACCTCATAAGGCATGATAGATGCCATCTGGCCGTAGATTTTCACAAACTGCTTAGCCTTCACTTTGAAATCGACTTTAAATTCGTTCTCTAGTTCTAACTCGTGGTTAAAACGCGCAGCTGCGATATCAATGATTGGGCTGAGATCCTGAGCATCTCTTCCTTCAAAGAAACGCTTGTTGAACTCCTCAACCTCAAACCATTCATAAACACCTGTGTCGTCCATTTCATCTTTTAGCTCATGAAGAACGTTGACGTCTGTTGCTCCTGATAGCGTTGTAGAACAATGAAAGTCATTAAACGGTTTTTGAATATCCTCTATCGAATTGAAGAAATCCAATACAAATATATCTTCAGTCTTCTTACCCAAATTCAAAGCAGAACGATTCAGCCTAGAAAGAGTTTGTACACACAGTACATTCGCCAGTTTTTTATCCACATACATTGCACAAAGCTTCGGTTGATCAAAGCCCGTCAAATACTTATTCGCCACAACCAATAAACGGAAAGCATCTTGATCTACATGCTTAGGAATTGGGGAGTCCGACTCCTTACGCTTGTAATTCACATCAAAATAATCTTTGGTATCCCCTTCTGGGAACCCATTAAGATCTGCTTCAGTGTATTCAATACCATCAACTTCTTTGGTGCCAGAGAATGCAATGGCAACTTTAAATGGGTTACCCATCTTGTCGAGTTGCCTTGTTAAGGCTCGATAGTAACGGATAGCTGACTCAATATTTTGAGTCACCACCATGCCTTTGCCTTTACCCTTAAGCTTCTTACCGTTAATCACATGTTTGATAAAATGCTCAAGCATGATCTCAGCTTTGGTATCAATCGTTTGTTGGCTTGCCTCTACATACGCTCGCAAACGCTTCTGCGCTTTCTTACTGTCGAACTCAGGGTTATCTTGGATTGATTTTTCAATCTCGTAATAACTCTTATAAGTCGTGTAGTTGGCAATAACATCGAGAATGAACCCTTCTTCGATCGCTTGTTTCATCGAATACAAATGGAAAGGAGCGTAAGTTCCGTCCGCTTGTCGCTGACCAAACTTTTCTAGAGTGGTGTTTTTGGGCGTTGCGGTGAACGCAAAATAAGAGGCATTACCACGCATCTTACGAGAGCGCATTGCCTGTAGAATTTTGTCCTGAGCATCTTCTAGCTCTTCCACTTCCTTCTTACCCATTGCTCGGTTCATATTGTCGTGAGCAGAGCCTGACTGTGAGCTGTGGGCCTCATCAATAATGACTGCAAAGCGCTTATCACTTAAGTCGGCAATACCATCAATAATGAACGGAAACTTCTGAATGGTGGTAATGATGATTTTCTTGCCATTCTCTAATGCAGACTTTAGCTCAGACGATTTGAACGCTGGTGCAACAATGTTCTTCACTTCGGAGAACTCTTTGATATTGTCGCGTAGCTGCTTATCGAGCAATCGACGGTCAGTAACAACGATGACCGAATCGAATAGAGGTACTTCTTTCCCTCTACTTCCTGGTAGATCATCGCTGATAGGATAAGTTTCGATGAGCTGATATGCAGCCCATGTAATTGAGTTAGATTTACCTGAACCCGCTGAATGCTGTATCAAATACGTTTGCCCGACACCATTAACTGAGCAGTGATCAACCAAGCGACGTACGACATCCATTTGGTGATATCGAGGGAAGAACAAAGTCCGTTTATCCAACTGCTTTTTGCTGCTGCCATCAAGGCGAACAAAGTGCTGAATAATATTAGCGATGCTTTCCTTACGGAACACCTCTTGCCACAAGTAAGCCGTCTTGTGGCCATATGGGTTAGTAGGATTTCCTTTACCTAGATTGAAGCCTTTATTGAACGGTAAGAAGAATGTCTTTTTGCCTGCCAGTTTGGTCGTCATATAGACTTCATCGGTATCAACCGCCATATGAACCAAACAACGTGCGAAGTTCAACAGAGGTTGATTCGCGTCTCTATCATCTCGGTACTGTTTCTGACCATGATAAGCCGCATTTTGTCCCGTCCAATGGTTTTTTAACTCAAGAGTAATCAGCGGAATACCATTGATGAAAAGCACCATATCGATCTCTTCCAATGGATTTGCATTGGAATAACAAACTTGGCGAGTCACACTGAACAGGTTGGCAGAAAAATCTTTTTTTACCTTCTCAGAACTACTGGCGAGTGGCGCTGGATACATTAACGTTAAAAACGCATCATCAACGTCTAGCCCCTTTTTCAACAAACGCAAAACACCATGACGCTTGATCATACGATCGAAACGCTCAAGGATTTTTCTCTGCCAATCGTGAGGGCTAGTGCGCTTAAGTTTTTCTAACTCACTCGCTTGAGTATCTTCGAGGAATTGCCAAAACAAACGGGTATCTAAAGCGTACTGTTTGTCAAAGTCACTTGGAGAGCCAATAAGATAAAGATCATTATTGTAATTAAGAGGCGCTTCACCCAGCGCTAACTCTTCTTTACAAATACCAGCTAAACCTTTTTCAATTGCGGCCTCTAGCGCCTGTTCATTTGTTTTACTAACCATAAATACCACGTTGTTTGGTTTGATGACTCGAAGTTTTTACTTATGTTTATAGTGCTGAGCAAATACAGCCATCATGTCTTCTAGATGGTCATCTATCTGCTGTTTTCCCCATAATCGCTGCTCTTTTACAGCAAACATCTCTCTTAATTTAAGCGCGTCGAAATAGGACTTCCTATCGAAATCAATACGTTTCTTGTCAACGTCTTGATTGCTGTAAGAAGAGTTTTCACCGGGACTAAGTAATACTAAATTACCAAATGAGTTTAACGTTTCATATGCTAACTCACTCTTATACTCATCATTTTGAGGGTGAACATGTTCTACTGAGTTTTTGGATGTGATTCGGTACTTCTTGAACTTATTCAATTCTTCAGGAGCCAAAGAAGATTCTGAAGCCTTCATTTGCTTCCAAATCAAATATTCAAGTTTTTGAAACCAGTAATGCTCGAAGCTCGTCCCTAACGACTTTGCAAAATACGTCGATTGAGATTGCCAACTCTGGCAGTTGGGCTCTGCTCCCTCAGCCAGTGCAAAGCTGGCCTCTTTCTGAGTATCAATTGATAACGACATTTTGTTGTCGATGTTTTCTAGCAGCTTTAATGCCTCAACGTCTTGTTTGATACTCAAACGGATCAAGCCTGAAATAAATGGTGTTAACCAATACTGGGCGCTGCGCTCTCCGGTAAAGTTGCGAACACTTTGTAAAAGCACACTATCCGTCAGCTCTTTTTGCGTTCGGTTGATGTAGTAAGTGTCATTCGACTTGCTACGAGATTGATACGTTAAACCAAGCTGCGCATCTGCTGCATCGTCACGTTCAACCCATTTCACAACCCAACGGTCAAACTGGTAGCGAACCTGCCATAGCGTTTCGATAAACTGCTTTACAGATTGCTCATCACCGTTGATAAGCGGTTCGAATATCTCCAACAAGCGATCACTATGCAGACGTGGCTCAATATCATTATGATCATTAAGCGCTAAGTAGACTCGGTAAGCGTGAATCAATAACAGCGGGAACTTGATGATTGGGCGACAGTAAACTGTTTCAACGTCCAAATCGTAGGTTTCAAACTTCTCTTGCTCGGTACTATCCGGAATTGAACTTGCTTTAACTTGTGACGCTAACTGAGCAATCGACAAACCAGGTAACGCCTCTGACGTTTCATCTTTTGCAGCGAACCGTTCAGCATCAAAAGACGCCAAGTGTTCGGGTTCAATATGGTACCAATCAGCATTAGGGAATACTTTGCGTACATTGCGTTCAAAATAGTTTTCCAGATGCTCACACGCCACCCACATTGCATCATACTGTGCTTTGTTAGTATGAATATGTTTGAACAGCTTCGCCTTTAAAATATCCGCTTGCTCTAACTGAATGCCAGCGGTATTCATGGTGGCGAACAATCGGTTTAAGTCCATTTGTGTTGGGACAATGTTGTTCACCCATTGAACTTGGCGGTAGAGGTAATCCCCCATGGCTTCGGCACTCACCACGTCGTCTGATTTAAGTTTCTCTACCTCTTTGGTCAATACATCTAACGCCACGCCCATCTGTTTCAAATAAGCATTGTCGGCGATCGTTTCCTTAGACGGCACTTGATAATCCTTAAGCCCCGCTAGGCCACCTAAAAGCTGCTGAACTTGCTCACGAATTGAGAATTGGAGACGTGGCTTATCTTCATCATCACTCGATGTATAAACAGCAAGCCCTGCAAGATCAGATTTAATGCCTGCGTATTTAAAGGCAATGGTCATGAGCATTAGCGTTGTCGTGCGCTGCTGACCATCGATCAGCTCATAAATCCGCTCTCCATCTTGTTCAATGCGAGACGACAGGATGGTGCCGATAAAATAGTTTGGCTCTTTTAATCGACACGCTTCTTTAATATCTCTGAACAGCAGCAAGACATCATCATCTGACCAGACATAAGGACGCTGATAGCTAGGAATAGAAAACTGGTAGTTATCGGTGTAGATTTTCTCAAGCGTCAGAAGCTCAGTTTGCACTGATAAGTGATCACCCATGTTTTGCTCCTAACGCAGAGATGTGTTGGCTAAATGCAGGGCCAAATTGATTAGCATAATCTTGCTTTTCTATATGAAGGCCAAAGTATTGAGACACTTTTTCGACGAAACGTTTTTTAACGCTGTTTTTATCAAAGCCACTCTTGTCCACCGACAACTTAAAACCGTCTAGCTGTGCGAAACACTGCTCTGGGGTATAGCTCATCGCAATCCAGTCCAACACTGGGGTTTCTTTTACGAAAGCAGGAACCGATTTCTCTTTTACTGCTTTTTGGTTCTCTACACGTCGAGAGTAAACCACGCGGAATAGCTTTTTCGCTGCGATCTCTAGGCTTTGCTGCCCATGTTGGCTGATGTAAAGCAGCAAACAAACGTCATAAAGCTGTTTAAGATAACCGCAGCCATCAAGTTTACACACCAGATGTTGATAGAACTCGTAAAAACCTGCAAGCTCACCTTGCGCTGTGTTATTCAATAAATAGGTTTGGCGTAGCTGCTCAAAATACTGCAAATAGTGAATGGTATTAGCGCCACTATTTAGCGGCTGACGCAACTCATAGCCAACTTGAGGCTGCGCCAAACTCTTACCACCGTTGGGCATATAAGTACGAGCAATTCTACCAAAGGCAATATCGTCGCCTTTGCCTGTGTGCTCTGCCAGTTCGGTAACAATGCTAGTACGCACTTGCTGAGTTTGGTTGTGTAGCGGGTAGTCTCGGAAGTTCAGATATTGCCAATAGCGACCACGCAGCAAAATATCGACAACTGAGTTTAAATCCCCTAGTGCTTCCCAACGAGTGGCAAAAGTGTTTACCGCAGATTTATCCTTTTCATCCACCGCTCGAAGATGGTGCGCTTTGATAATATCTGGCCCAGCTAATCGCACCCCGCCCGTGTTTTGGGTTTCAAAAAATCGGTAGGCTTCATCTTCGCTGTCGGTCACTACCAAGGTGATGTTGATTTGAGCAAAATCGATAACAGCCAAAGACGCTTCATGCTTATACAGCCAACCAAGATTGTGTTTGATTTGTTGTTGGCTCTCTGGCGATTCGTAAACTAGCTTAAGATCGGCATGTTTATTGGCTAAGTAAGAAATCAACGCCATTGTGGTCAGGCGTTGCTGACCATCGATGATATTCAGCTTATAGCCTTGTTGATGCAAGATCACACTGCCCAAGTAAAATGGGCAATGCTCTACTTCAGGTTTACCAACTAGCTCTTTCTGATGAAGCTTAAAGTCATTCAACAGGCGAGTTATTTGCTCTTCATTCCAGCGATAGGGGCGCTGATATTCAGGGATGGCAAGCATCCCATGAACGTCTTTTTTAACCTTACCGTCAGAAGCTAAAATCGGCACACCAGAGAACAGCTTTTCCAGTGTGCAACTGGCAACAACAACCGCCATTTATGCCAGCTCCGTCACTTTAATTTTGCCAGTTACAGCGCTATTTATAAGGGTAGTTTTGTATTCTTTGAGCTTATTGATTTGTTGCTCGTACACGGAAATTCCATCATCAATTAGACCAAACTCTTTCTTAACGAAACTAACAATTGCTCTCTGCTCTTCGATTGGTGGATATGGTACATCCACAACGCCAAACTTATCGAAATACAAACGAAGGCGCATATCCATAATTCCGCGAGAGTGTCGCTTTAATTCTGAAGAGAAAATTTTCGCTCGAAATAACAAATGATAAAAGTAACCATCAACCTCTATTCTTGGTCTTAAAATATCGTAAGCAGGGCTCGTTACTCCGTCATAATCAGATAGACCTATTGCCCCCATCCATGCAAGTAACTTGTTTACAATAATATCCCCGGACTTAACTATCCAATACCCATCTGTAGAAGACGCTTTATTTCCACGCTCCTCAAGCTCTTTTCTTGGTTTAACACCGATATCTGAATACACCGACAATAACTCATGAGAATTATTTTTTTCTGAGGCTTCCATTACCATTTCAAAAATGTGTTTCACTCGCTTCATTTCCCAATGTTCAGGAACCTGTTCTATCCAATCCACACCAGAATTTTTCATCGACACATCAGGATTTAAACCTTGCGTCACTGCTTGCTGAATAATGATTTGTTTCCGTTCTTTCAGCAACTCAATTTGCTTTTGTTTGATTGCAATAGCGTCATCAACAATCGCCGATTTATTCTTCAATAAACGTACAATGTCTTTTTGCTCTTCAATAGGTGGAAGTAAAAGCGGAATGTCATATAAGTCATCAGTGTACAAGCGAATGAAGCCCTCCATTACGCCAGTTACTCTTCTTTTAAACTCGGACAAATACAGAGGTAAATTAAGAGCATAATTTAAAAACTCTATATCCAAAATATCGGCCTGCTTTACCTCGTATACAGAGTAATCCGGACTTGTAATCCCAAAGATATATGAGACAGAAAGCAAACCATTAACTGCCTGCATCTTATTAATCACAAGTTGATTTGGAGCAACTTTTTTATACCCAACCAAGCTTTCTGCTCTGCCCGCGCGTTCCTCGAAACTATCCTTCAGCGCTACTCCTCTATACTTGCTCAATGCTAGAAGAGGCTCTTTACCAGTAGTAGTTCGTTCATTGCGTTCGCTCAGCAAATATTTCATTCTACAAATCTGCCAAGTGGCTGGGATTGCTCCGATCCATTCAACGCCAGAGTCTTTATATGCCTCATATTTAGGCGTCTGCTCAATCATAGTATTACTCATCAGCTTACCCCTGAACCTTAGCCACTGATGAGATACCCAAAATATCAGCAATCAAACCTTCCGCTTTTTGCTCAAGCGCAATAATATCGCTCGCAACTACATCCATTGAACGCAGTGGTTTATGGCGGTAGAAGTATTTATTAAAGCAGATCTCATAACCAATCTTGACTGATTCAAGATTTACCCATGCTTCATCCACATGCGGCTTTACTTCATCAAGGAAATACTGATAGATGCTTTGTTCAAGCGGCACGGATTCGCTATCACGTAGATCTGAACTTGATTCGTAAGTCACGAACTCGTTGGGGTTGCCCGTTGGGTAATAACCAAAATCTGGCAGGTCTTGCAATTCACATTCGTAGTTTTCTAGCAAGTCATCTAACTTATCTTGCTTTAGCTTGGCGACTTTCTTAATCACTTTTTCTGCATTTTCGTCATACCAGCTTACCGCATCAACAATGGCTTTTTTCTCAGTTGCCGCGAGTTTAAGCCCAAGTGATTTAAGCTCTGCATCTACTAACTGTTTGAACTGGTTAAAGTTATTGTAAACTTCGTCACCAATCTTGCTGTGCAACTGGTTTGCCGCATTAACTTGCGTGCGCTGCTTAATCCAGTTTTTCGTATCCAGCAACTTGGTTTTTGCCGCTTTGTTTAGGCTGATATCGTTTTCTTCACACCACTTGGTGATTTCTTTTTCAATGCCTTTAACAAAGTCAACTTCATACACTTGTGCTCCATATTCGGTGTACAAGTACTCCATCACTTCACGCAGTGACTTTTCAAAACGTAATGGCTCAATCAGGTCGGCACGGAACTGAGCACTGCGGCGATCTGGGCGCTCAATGTTCACTTTGTGGTAACCAAAATCTTGGTTCTTGAATACTTGCGCGGCAATACCCACCGAATCGCCTTTCTCTTCAATCGCGCGCTCAACGGATTGGTTATCTAGATAGGTCGAGACAATTTCCGCAATGTGCTCTGGCGAGAATTCACAGTTTTTGTTACCCAAGTTTTTGCGCAACTTACGGAACAATAAGCTAGCATCAATCAGCTGTACCTTCCCTTGGCGGCTTTCAGGTTTGTTGTTATTAAGCAGCCAGATATAGGTGGTGATACCCGTATTGTAGAACAGGTTGTTTGGCAACTGAACAATCGCATCCAACATGTCATTTTCAATAATGTAACGACGAATGTGACTTTCACCACTGCCCGCATCACCGGTAAACAAACTTGATCCATTGTGAACTGATGCAATACGAGCCCCCAACGGGCTAACTTGCGGCGACTTCATTTTGGTAACCATTTCCATCAGGAACAGTAACTGACCGTCACTTGAGCGAGGAATCGCATCTTGTTCTGACTCAACACCCCAGTAGTCTTTTAGCTTGACTTTAAAGCGACCATCTACGACATCTTTGCCGTCTTTGATGTGCTTTTGCTCACTCGCCCAGCTCTTACCGTAAGGCGGATTAGAAAGCATGAAGTCAAAGCGCTCTGATGAGAATTCATCAGTAGAAAGGGTTGAGCCAACACGGATGTTTTCTGGGTTGTTACCTTTGATCATCATGTCTGACTTACAGATGGCGTAAGTCTCATCGTTGATCTCTTTACCGTAAAGGTAGATATCACGGTTCGATGCTGGGTACTTCTCTTCAACAAAGTTCTGTGTTTCTGTCAGCATACCGCCACTACCACTTGCAGGGTCATAGACTGTGATTGAAAGTGGCAAGTTATCTTTGATTGGATCGAAGACAAGGTGCGTCATCAGCTCGATAACTTCACGCGGAGTAAAGTGTTCACCTGCCTCTTCGTTGTTCTCTTCGTTGAATTTACGGATCAATTCTTCAAATACATAACCCATACCAAGGTTGCTGAGTGCTGGTAGTTTGTTGCCCTCAGGATCTTCTTTCACCTTTGGCGTTAGGTTGATGTATGGCGATACGAATTTCTCAACCACATCTAACAGAACGTCTTTCCCCGCCATGTGGCGGATTTGAGCTTTCAGGTTAAAACACTCAACAATCTCTTTTACGTTGTCGCTAAAACCGTTGAGGTAATCTTCGAAGTTAGCCAGCAAAATCTGTTGGTTGTTGGTCGCAGTGTTAAACAGCGTTTGCAGGGTCCACTTAGACGTGTTGTAGAAAACATAACCTGATGCTGCACATAATGGCGCATCATCAAGCTCAGTTTCATTCATCTCTTCTGTTTGGAATTTAACTTCTTCCAATACTGCTTCTTTTGATGGTTCTAAAAGCGTATCCAAACGGCGTAACACCACCATAGGCAAGATAACGTCACGGTATTTACCACGAACATAGACATCACGAAGGCAGTCGTCGGCAATTGACCAAATAAATGAAACGAGTTTGTTATGTACTGAATGGTCCATTTGGGATCCTATTTCTTTGTAACCCACACCTAATCGTGTGGACGACATTAATCTTATTGGTTGAAACCAGGCAAAAGCTCGGTGCTTTCTAAGCCTGATAACACATCTGTATTCTTTAAGTGCAGCTGATATTGCGAAGCGTTCAGGGAGCCCTCTTTCGAGCAGTCTACATTCCACTGCGTGAGTAGATATCCCACCAACGCAGAGCGAACTTCAATATCTAGGTGTCCTTGAGTCATTTCATAATCAAGTTCGATAGCCTTTGGATGCTTGATTTGAGGGTGAACACCAATCTCAAGCTGAAGAACTGTATTCCAAGCATTGTCGTAGCTTGCAGATTCACCGGTTTTTGGTGACGTTGCTGAACCCTCTATTTTTGCAAATCGACTGCAAACAAAATCACGAAAGCTGTTCGTCTTTCGATCAAATGCTCGGACATGCCAACGATGACCATTGTTTATGATGGCGTGAGGGACAATGGTTCGATTGCCAGCGCCAGAGGAAAGTGAGTGGTAGCGGCATTGGATAGCCTGATTATTATGAATTGCCCGCATCAAGGCTGCGACAATGCTTTGCTTCGGTTGCGTTAATCGAACAGCATCAAAGCACACTTGAGATTTGTCACCTTGAAGAGAGGCTCCATGCCCTTGCATCAGTTGATTCAATGCTTGTTCAGCATCATGAGCAAACAAAGGTGTGAAACTATCAGTGCGCACGTACTGCTTGGTTTGGTGTACTAGCTCAGCATTATCAGGTGCCAATTCTCTGTACAGGGTGAGATCTCTAGAACAAGAAGCCAAACCCGTTTGGAATTGTTGAACTAGGTCCGCCCTAGCAACAGCCCCATAGTATTCGAGGCAGAAATCGATGAACGCTAAACGTTCCCGCTGCGCGTGATTTAATTTGTCTATTGATTCGTGCGTCATAATAATAAAGATGGCATGTTGATAGAAAGATTCTATACCATAAACTTGCACAAGTAATCATTTTGATACTATCTTTTTGATATAGCGCAATAGAGATTACTCAACAAGGATAGATAGCCTCTGTGTTTTTACAAAGACCTAAACCTTACAGTGATGAAAGCTTGGAAAGCTTCTTTATCCGAGTTGCCAACAAAAATGGATATAGTGATGTCCATCGTTTCCTAGAAGCTACCAAACGCTTCCTACAAGACATTGACCATCATGGCTATCAAACCTTTCCAACTGATATCGAAAAGATTAACCCCTGCTCGGCCAAAAATAGTTCTAGTGCCCGAACAGCCTCACTCCTGAAGCTCGCTCAATTGACGTTTAATGAGCCGCCCGAGCTGCTTGGATTAGCAATAAACAGAACAAACTTAAAATACTCACCTTCAACCAGTGCTGTTATACGTGGTGCTGAGGTTTTTCCTCGTAGCTTACTCCGAACTAAGTCCATACCTTGCTGCCCATTATGCTTACAGGAAAATGGCTATGCTTCCTACCTTTGGCATTTTGAAGGATATGACCACTGCCATATTCATGATTTGCCTTTGAACAACAGCTGTAGTTGTGGGACTGAGTACGACTATCGAGTATCTGGCTTAAATGGAATATGCGCTGACTGCAAAAAACCTATCGGTACGCAAAGCCCAGAAATCAGCCCCAAAGCAACACCCACAGTTTCAAGCTGGCTCGCTGGTAATCAGTCTAAAGCTCTGCCAAATCTTCCCAAAAGCTACCGATGGGGTTTGGTACATTGGTGGATGCATATCAACGATAATGAATTCGACCACTTGTCGTTCATCCAGTTTTTCTCAAACTGGCCAAGTTCGTTTCACGCCATGATTGATAGTGAAATCGAATTCAACCTAGAACACACAGTTGTTGGAAGAAGAGAGTTACGGGTAAAGGATCTCCTAGGACGAATCTTTTTTACTTCCATTCGATTACCAGAGCGAAATCTTCAATACAATATCGTTCTAGGAGAGCTTCTAAGGCACATAGAGACATGTTTATGGGATAACAATGGTTTGATCGCTAATCTTCGCATGAACGCTCTGGAGGCTGCCGTATTCCTCAATTGCAGTATGGGTGAGGTAACATCAATGGTAGAACAACGCATCTTAAAGCCAAATCGTAAAACTAGGCCAAACATGCCTCAGGCGGTTAACGACTACTTTTTTTATTTCGGAGACATCTTCTGCCTTTGGTTAGCCGAATTTCAAACTGATGAATTTAACCGCTCTTTCTATGTATCGAGGTGGTAAATGGAGAGCCTGAAAGAGTTACTACAATCAAGACCAGATGATTTGAACGTAGAATTAAAGCGAGCATTCCGACCTCTTACTCCACATATCAACGTCAATGGAAAGGAATTAGACGCTCTTACTGTTCTAGTTAACTTAACGGATAGAACTGTCGACCAAAAGAACCTGCTTGATCGTGCGAAGTGTAAACAAAAGCTACGAGACGAAAAATGGTGGGCTCGCTGTCTAAATACGGTTGAATACAGACAAAGCCACAACCTAAAATTTCCAGACATACGCTCTGAAGGTATTATTCGAGCGACTACTTTAGGTGAGCTACCCGAATTTTTACTTTCATCTTCTAAAATACCACCACACCACTGGGCGTATAGTCATGATTCATGTGACGTTAACAAAAGCGCCTTATTAACCAATGAATTTAGTTGGAATGGTGTGATCTCATGCCTTGGTGATTTTCTTAAAGATGTAGAACACCCGTTGTGGCAAAAACTCAATAAGCTTGGCTGCTACCAAAAAACACGTAAGGCTATCGCTAAAAAATTGGTTCAGATTGCTCAAAACACGATTGAGGTAAGTCTCACTCCAAATTACTTAACTCAACTATCTTTACCTGATAGCGACAACACTTATATTTCACTCTCGCCAGTGGCTTCTCAATCGATGCAAAGTCACTGCTATCAAGCGCTAGAAAAAGAGTATCGCTATACAGCGTTAACCCGTTATAGCCGCAGTACTAACATGGGAGTATTACCTATGACATGTGGTGGTGCTTTGAAGATGTTGAAAGCTGTCCCTAACTTTTCCCTTACGCCTCATTATCAGATAAACATTGGAAAATCTTGGCTAACCCCAAGTCATATTCAATCGTTAAAACAGTACCAAACACTTACTCACTATTTAATGCCAGAAAACAAGCGAGTGGCTTACTGCAGAACAGTCAAAAACAAGATACAAAAGATGGTTAAGGCTTGGTTGCTAACACAAGACAACACTATGGATGTGAATACTCTTGTTCAACATCTAAACCATGATCTATCCCGTATCAAGTTAGCTAAGTATTTTGCATACAAACCGAGCATTACCAAACTCCTACTTGAGCTTATAAAACGTCAACTTAACGAACCTACAACCGATTCAACTAACGTTAGCAGAAGTGCAGAAAAAGATTCATTCTTGGCTATTCCAAATATAAGAGTTTGCGGAGCAAGCGCATTGAGTTCACCCGTTACGGTCGGGCTTCCATCACTCACAGCATTTTTGGGGTTTACTCATGCGTTTGAGCGTAACTTAAACGACTCTTTTCCTAGGCTCACAATTAATTCGTTCGCCATCTGTGTCCATCAGTTACAAGTTGAAAAGCGCGGTTTAACGAAAGAGTACGTACAAAAGGCAAACCACACCATATCCCCCCCCGCGACACACGATGATTGGCAATGTGATTTGATGTTTAGTTTGGTTATTAAGCTTGATCGGAGCCTGAGCGTTGATGAAAATATTGTTGTTAGAGCGCTACCAAAAAGATTTGCCAGGGGCTCAGCTAAGATTGCCATTGCGGATTTCAAATACATCCAGTCATTTGAATCAATAGAAAGAGCGATTCAATCTCTTCCCCAGAAAGCAGGAAAATGGCTTTCGATGCACACTGAGCCAGTTGAAAGCATAAGTGATATTTTATCGGCCATTAAAGAGGACAGAAGACTTACTCCAACCTGTGTGGGATATCATTTTCTTGAACAGCCAACAGACAAATCTAACTCTCTTCGCGGCTATAAGCATGCTTTTTCTGAGTGCATCATTGGTCTGATTGAGACAATCACTTTTGATCATAACACCGACATAAATACTATTTTGTGGCATCACAGGTGCTATCAAAACTACCTTTCTGTGCAGCCAAGGAGTACTCATCATGGAACTACCGACTAACCTAGCCTATGAACGCTCTATTGACCCTTCTGATGTATGCTTTCTAGTTGTGTGGCCAGATGGTCGAAAGACCCCCTTAACCTACACTTCTCGTACCGTACTAGGACAAATGGAAACCGCAGCTTTAGCTTATGACACGTCGGGGAAAATCAAAGAGAGTGCAACCGCTGAAAAACTGGCTCACGGTAATCCACATCAAGTCGATTTTTGTCATGTTCCTTTCGGAGCGAGCCACATTGAATGCTACTTTTCAGTCTCTTTTTCTTCTGAGCTACGCAAACCTTACAAGTGTAATTCGTCTACGGTTAAAAGCACGCTAATGCAGCTCATTGAAGCGTATGAAGAAAGTATTGGTTGGAATGAGTTGGTTTCTCGATATCTAGTCAATATTTGCAATGGATCATGGCTGTGGAAAAATACTCAAAAAGCCTATTGCTGGGATATAGAGCTAACTCCTTGGCCTTGGGCAGGAGGTGCTGTTACATTTCAAGACATAAGGGCTAACTACCTAGATAGAAATGACTTTGAGAACCATAAAGATTGGGAAGCTATTGCTCAAATGACCAGAAATGCTTTTTCTCACTCTAATGGTTTGGCCATATTTGAAGTAAAAGCCACCTTGCGGCTACCAACGAATAAACAGATTTTCCCAAGCCAAGCGTTTACAGAAAAAGAAAATAACAGTACCAGCAGATCTAAAGCTCAAAGTAGAAGCCGAATTTTTCAAAGTACAACGATTGAGGGTGAACGAAGCCCAATACTGGGTACCTATAAAACCGGCGCCGCCATTGCAACCATAGATGACTGGTATCCAGATGCAACTGAGGCACTACGCATCGGCAGGTTTGGCGTTCATAAAGAAGATGTCACTTGCTACCGCCATCCCTCTACGCGAAAAGATTTCTTTTCTATCCTGCAGCAAACCGAGTCTTACATTGAAGCACTCACGTCTTCAGAAAAACTAAATCAAGAGACCATAAACGACCTACATTTTTTGGTCGCAAACATCATCAAGGGTGGAATGTTCCAACATAAGGGAGATTAAGTATGAAGTGGCACTACAAAACGGTGACTTTTCTACCAGTACGTTGTAACAATGAATCATTAGCCGCTAAATGTCTTCGGGTTCTCCATGGATTTAACTATGAATATGAAACAAGAAGTATTGGGGTTTCATTCCCTCTTTGGTGTGATGATACCGTAGGAAGCAAAATTTCGTTTGTTAGCACAAATAGAATCGAGCTCGATTTGCTACTCAAACAGCACTACTTCACCCAAATGAAAGAGCTGCACTATTTTGATATATCGAAGACAAAGGTTGTCCCTGACGGCTGCGAGTACGTTTCATTTAAGCGCTGCCAGTCGATAGACAAAACAACAACTGCAGGACAATCTAGGAAACTTAAAAGATTAGAAAAACGCGCTATTGCTCGGGGCGAACAGCTTGACCTTACCTCAATTAGACTGATAGAAACCATAGTACTCCCGCATTACCATTCGTTAGAAGAAAGTAGTCAAAGTCATAAAAGTAGATTTCGCCTTAATATAAGGATGCATCCCGAAAGCAATTCAGAGGGTAGCTCTATTTTCAGTAGTTATGGTTTAGCGAACTCAGAAGATTCATTTCAACCAGTTCCATTGATTTAACCCTTTTTCACAGTAAGAACGTAACACATTGAAAAATTGTATTTTTATCCAACATCAAATAATAAAGGTCAATATGGCTTTTTCTAATTAACTATCCGATAAAGCTGTACTATTCTCAATATAGCTACTGTGTACTGCCGAATAGGTAGCTGATAAAGACACCTTATCCGCTAGTTACTTAGAAAAACGTGTACTGCCGAATAGGTAGCTAACACCATATCAACACTGTAGCTTTAATCACAAGCAGCCAAATGGCTGTTTGCTTTACCTATAAATGAGGATTATAATCCTCATCACTACTGAAATAGTAGTTGATAAGAAACGGACCACCTTCATTCGAGTTCAAGACCAATATACTGCTGCATAAGTAGATATTATAGGGCGCGCTGATTTTATGGTAATAGCTCTCTCACATCACACTCAAGCACTTGTGCTAGATGATACGCTTTTTCGAGTGTGATGTTCACTTCCCCTCTTTCGATTCTGCCTACATAGCTTCGGTCAATATCAGCTAACAACGCCAACTTGTCCTGAGAAATAGATTTATCTCTACGCATTCCACGTAGATTAGCACCAAACCTCTTTGCTAAGTCTTTCATTTTATTTGACTCTTAAATTGAAAGACTATCCACTCTTGATGCAAATATAACCACGGATTATAATCCGCATTTACACTAAAAACGGCCAGAAGAAATGCGCATACGCCAACGAATAAATAGCGATATCTATAAATCCATATCGCCAACAAACATCGCTCAATTTACAGTCGTTGAAGTGAGAGATTCGATTTTAGAAAGATCTGACATGTACGGAAACAAAAATACTGCGAGGCTGTTCGTTGCAAGGCAACTTCAGATTCTAGAAGACGCTGGTTTTATAAAGTCAGATCGTATCGGTCACAAGAAATACTATTCGAGAACGCCGGCCTTCTTTGAGGCTAATTTTAAACTCATTGAAAAAAAGAAACGAACCAACGTAAGCTATGCCTCTAAGAATAAACAGCAGAAGCCGGTAGTAATAGACCTTGAAAATGAAAAAACTGACATTGAAGCTAAACTTGCGATTACTTTAGCCGAGGTTGATGAATACAAGATTCTTATGGCACGGTCAGGAGAGTTAAAACAATTACTATCCCCATCCTATTCGGCCGCCACTCAAAAAGCTGCTGCTTTAATGGCGAAGCTTAACGTATGGTCGAGCGCAATTGACCTTATCAAACACAGTAGGTCAACTGCATGCTAAGAACCTGGCAGAAACAGTGTATTGACTTAGCGCTCGACAAATACTGCGATAACAAGTTTCATTTTCTCGCCCAAGCGACACCTGGTGCCGGAAAAACATTTATGGCAGCTAACTTGGCCAAAAGAATGTTCGATAACCCAATTATTGATTTTGTAATTTGTTTCTCGCCATCTAAATCTGTATCCAGCAGCATTACTGAATGTTTTTCAACCGTACTAGGGTGTCCATTTGATGGTAAAATCGGCACATTAGGTAGCTCCATAACTTACCAGTCTCTTAGATATCTTGGCGAACATTTTTGGGAAACACTTTCAAAATATCGGGTACTTTGTATTTTCGATGAAATACATCACTGTGCAGGAGATAATGAAAATAACACCAACTCCTGGGGACACCATATCCTCTGTGAAGTACAGAAAGCTTCAACTTATACTCTTGCTCTTACGGGAACACCTTGGCGTTCAGATTTAACACCTGTTGTACTCTCATCATACTCAAACCCTGAGGGCGAGATTGTTTGTGACTACCAATACTCATTAACTCAAGCAGTTAAAGATGGCGTGTGCCGAAGACCAACTATTGCCTTAATGGATTGCGAACAATCAACAATTGAAACTAATAATCATATTGAATCATTTAATTCATTGTACAAGTTGGTTACTGATGGATATGTCAATTATTCAACTGTGCTGCACAACAACTCGGCGCTAATCTATATCTTAGAATCTGCGGTATCTCGCTTAAAGCTAGTCCGCACTGAGTCACCTTCTGCCGGAGGTTTAATTGTTGCGTCTTCGATCAGCCATGCGAAAATAATATCATCATTACTTGCAACCACATTCAATCAAACGACTGTGACCGTTACGTACAAAGAAGATGATCCACATTCACGTATTGAACGCTTTAAATCGAGTAATACCGAATGGATTGTTAGTGTAGGGATGGTAAGTGAAGGAACCGACATTCCAAGGCTTCAGGTATGCTGTCACCTTAGCAACATAAAAACTGAACTCTATTTTCGACAAATACTGGGCCGTATTTTACGCACCACATCATCTAGGAACCAAGAGGCCTGGCTGTATACATTTGCTGCCCCAAAGCTTATTGAGTTTGCAGAAGAAATTGAGCAGGATATTCCCAATAGCTGCCTATTTCTTAAAGAAGAATTCGATACATTGGACACAGGGCTAACCTCGAGTGATTTCGGTTTAGCTGCACCAACTGCGGTTCAAACTAAACATCAATTATCAATGAGCTTTAGAGGCCATATAAACTCTACCCCTGCATTCAGCAGAAATAATAACACCTCTACCGGCGAGCAGTTATCGTTAAAAGAATTCAACCAGAGAGTTATTGAAGCCTTTCACTATGATCGCCAAACTAACGCGTAGTATCGGTAATACTAATAGGATGACTAATCTCAGACGTGTTAATGAGTATTCCAACATCTATATTGACTCCCTTATTACTAGCCTGATAGCATCACGACATTATTGATTCTAAAGTCAATTACAATCAGATAAACAAGCAAGGAATCGCATGTTTAAGGCAGTAAAATTGTTGGAATATTTGAGAGGCAATAATGCACCCAAACGCTAACCCTTTCGAGGAATCTAAATTTAACCAAACGCTGTTAGTTGACGCTTTTGGCCAGTCTTATATGTTTTTGCCAAGGCATGTAAGTCAAACGGAAAACCTAGGTGAACTCGTCAATCACAGCATCGATATTTATTGGGCGCAGTCCTTACTACAAAACCATAGCCCTATGTGGGGTTATCAGTTCGACTTAAACAAACTTTACTTTCACGTGTCTGGCGATTACATGGCTAGCCACAAAAGCGAGCAGCAGAAAATTGCTTGGCTTAGTAATGGCATTGTGAGCGGTGAGGTAAAGGTTCTTAAAGGCAAAGACTTTGCGCCGCCACCGCCCTCTAATATGGAAGGCGGCATGCCTGTTGCCACTTTGCCAGAGAGTGTTGTTACTCGTGCGAAACCTGCTCAAGCGCCCTTAGGCCAAGGTGGACAATCAACTGAAGACATTCGCGAAGCTTTAGACTTGTATTGCGCATTGCCAGATGGCTCACCTGCGGCCAACTTGCCTTACAAAGCAACCTTAGCTGACGGTTCAGTATTAAAAGGCACGTTAGATGCCAGTGGTTTAGCGCACTTACCTAACCTTAAACCCAATAACGTTGATGTTGAATTTGGCGAACAGCCTGATGACGCAGCCATTGCAGCTACTAGAGCTGAAATTACTGTCGTGCTTAACAGCATTATTGCTGCTGAACGAGCAGAGGGCGCTAAAATCGCCGCCGAATATGGTGAGCTAAATGCGCTTCAAAAGGGTGCTTCGAGCATTGGCTCTCTGTTAACTGGGGTTGGAGATGCGCTTGGTGACGCGGCTGAATTTACCTATAACCTTATAGAACTTGGCTCTATGCAAGGGCAGCTTAAGCGAGCCCTTAACGCTGGATGGGATGCCTACAATGTAGATGACGATAAAGGGTGGGCTGAAAGCTTTGCTAGTAACTGGAGCACTAACCAGCACCAAGCCTATGTTAAAGCACTAGGGTTTGACCCCGCCTCTATTACCAAAGAAAACCTCACCGAAGCCTACGAAATCGCCAGTTTCATTAGCGATGACGATGAAACCCAAACGGCCTTACTGCAATTTGTAAAAGACTTCGCCGACGCACAACATCATACCGAACTAACCGAAATGGGCGGCGCAGCCATATTTGATATTGTGTTGGGCGCAGTTCTAGTCGCGCTTACCGGAGGCGCAGGTACCGCCGCTGTAGCGGCTAACAAGGTGCGCCATTTGGATAAGCTAGGCGGCTTGTTCAAAACCCTCGCTAAGCAGCTTAAAAAGAAAGCCCAGTTTAAAACCAAATCTGGCCGCACTGGTGGCAAAGTAGAGCAACAAATTGCTAAGCCTGCGGGGGCACAAGTGCCTACCGATGCGGGCAAGCAAAAGCCAAGTAATGTTGCAAGCCATCAACGTAAACGGGTGAACCCTAGTTCTTTTGCTGAAGCTGAAAACTTATTGAACGACTCAAGAGCTAGAGTTATTGATAACGGTGGTTATACACCTAAATATACGCAAGCCGAGTTATTGGAGATAGCCAAAGCGGGTAATATCGATGATAAGTATATTGTAAGGGTACTTGAGACAACCCATGCTGGTCCGGATGGGTATTTGGGTAAGTATGATGGCGAGAAAATTAAGTATTGGTCTACTACTTTTGACCAGCTAGAAGATAGGGATACCGACCCAAGGCTAGTGACTGCGGGAGTGGGTATACCTTATAACCCAGATCCTGAGGTAACGTATACTTTAGCCATTATTGACAAAGCCAAGGCTACTGAAAAAGCGGGTAGTTATGCCATGGTGCCTAACTATGACAACATGGCTAACTTTAGTAAGACTGAACTTAAGAAAAAAGTTCCTCACCCCGAGTTGATAGATGACATAATGACCCCAGAATTCAGCGCCAAATTTAATAAAGATGTTACAGCTCTTAACCAAGTCAAGGAGCACGGCGTCTGGGATAGAGACTTGCAGGATGAGCTTTTTGAAGTAAATAACTTCAGCGATTACGACAAAAAACTGTTTGAGAACCGTTTAGCTTTATATGATGAGGCAGGCGCTAATGAGCACTGGCTAGGTAATGGTCTTACCAAAAACATGAATAACCCTAATGGCGATACGCCGCACGGTATACTTGAAACCTTCTCGTACGATAAAAATCCCGATACCTTCAGTGCTATGAAAGAATATGGCATCGTGAAGAAGGTGGCGCTTACAGAAATTCCAGGACTAAAATTATGAATAAACCCCCTGTCTTTGACGCATCTACTTTTGTGCCAGTGCCTCGCAAACCAGAATGGCCTGTATACCAGCCCGAGAATTTACCTAGAGCTTGGAAAAAAATTGCTGAAATCACTGATGTTAGGTTTAAAGATACAATTTACGATTGGCAACTTTATTTCGAAGGCACCATGCTGATTTTTTACCGTTCAAAAGACACAATTAATAGATTTAACGGTAAACCGATTAGGCACATTAACCAATATGAATTCCCTATCGGTGCAGCCGCATGGTTTGTAGAAAACCTACCGCGCTTTTTTAATGCTGGAGACCCCACTAAGCCACAAACCAGTGAAGGTTTTCATCATTATGGGCATTGTGGTGACGAGGAGTTAGGGATATCAAGGCTCATTAACTCTATAGGTAGAGATATTCCTGGCTACAGCTTAGATAACTGTAGCCGCTGTGGTCATCCAGACAGGGATTTATGCCAAAGCTTTAAGATGAGCGATGATTTCTTATTCAATCAAGGAATGCTAGACCTGTTTAAAGACATTGCTAAGCGCCATGCCGCAGGGACGCTTTAAATCAGATAAAAGAGTCGGAAAACGAATTCCGGCTCTTTCTTTTTAAGAATGCCCTGTAACATTGCTAATTAGCTTTAGTAGCACAGACCTAATCTGACAATTACCCAACTTTTATGGGTGCTCTGTCAGCTTAGATATGAGCTAAATTCTTTTCGGCCCAAATCAACTTACCATCAATTAATGTTGCAATAAGTGACCAAAGCAAGCTTCTTATTCAAACATATTAAGACCTTTTTTAATTTTCCTAATTGCTCTGGAGCCATTATTGCTGAGATAGTAGTCTTCCCATCCAATATCTTTAGGTGGTGGGCGCAACATATCCTCCGTCACATCAACATTGAAGGGGTTTTTCCACTTGATAGGTTTATCACCGCGCGTGAGTTCTGATGCGAAAACTAAGTCTTGGTAAGCAATCATATCTTGCTCATTATTGATCGCTTCAATCGAAGCATGATAAATGAGATTTCTCAATGATCTCATATTCCCTTGGGAGAAAGCGTATAATTTTTTTTGCAACTCGTCATTAGCTAAACCTGCTTCTTTTTTAAAAGGTAAAGCCCTGTCTAGATGGCTCAAAAATGTTTTGAATACCCCCTTCCCCCCTTGATAACTAAACGGTCGCAGCTCAAACTGGATCGGAAATCGACCATGAAGTTGTGAGTTTGCTTGTAGTACAACTCTTGAGTAAGGCATACCGAAAAGCACGATTGGACATTTCGTTTTATTGAGTATCATTTTTAGCCAGTTGCCTACTTGTGTAAGAACACGATTTGACCTTTCTTCAACTAGATGCTGAAATTCATCAATAATGAGCAACTTAACACCAACCACGGGTATTAGGTCGGTTAATCTTTTCGTCAATCTTGCCAGGTCAGTCTCATAAAGGGCAAGTGGGTCTCCCATTTCAAGCAACAGCTCTCTTGCTGCATCGACTGGCTTTGCGTTATCTGGTAGCTCGATATGCAGGACAGGTACTACGTCTCCCCCTGCTTCAGAATCTCGCCTATTTCGACTTAAATATTTTTTGATAACAGTCGTCTTACCGACTCCCGATGCACCAAAGACCATCATACATGTAGGCTCGGATTCAAAGTCTGATACATCCCTACATCTATCCATGTAGCTCAAGATTTTCGTAACATTCGGCGTGGATACAAATGCTCTTTTGGCTTTTGAGATGCGAGCTTCTCGAGTTTCATTCATCTGATGATTTCTCAAACATAATCAATATCCCAATCTTCATTCTCAACATTTACAACTTCTTCTTCATGTTTCTGAGGTGAAGCTGGCTTGGTGTCGCTGATGAACTTTGCTCTCGCACTATTCTCTTGATGCCTTGCGCCACGCCTCCGGGATCTGATTTTCTTAGTCTTAACAATTGAACGGTCTGCGATTTCTTCAATTTTTATCTCTGCATCAATTTCCTTATCTTCGTCATATTCTGCGGAATTTAATTTTGCTTGATACTCCATATTATATTTATGTTGCCAAAGAGATACTTTACTTGCATATTCGTAATCTATAGCGCTCACCGTGAAGTACTCATTCTGGTCTTCATCTAGCACCCAAATGACCCCCATACACTCTGGGTTGTATTTAAATGTTACTTTATGGTTACCCTTTCTACCTCTATATTCAGCCAAACGTTCACTGCTGAAGGTCAACCCCTCACAGACTGTAACTCCTACTTTAGTAAGCTTTTTCTCAACAGAAATAGCAAACTTAAAATCTAATTCATCTTTCGTTCCGGTAAACTCTTCGGGTTCCCAATCTTTACACCCGTTTTTCCATGCTATATTAGGACAGTTAGTTCCTCTCTGGTTGGGGCTTGGGTGATAAATGTCAACCAACCAAATCAAATATATTTCTTTAATTTCATCTAACGTTAGCGTCGCTTCACTTACAGAATCGTATCCTTCTCTATGAAGGTATTGACTAAACGCTTTGCCAGGCAAGTCATCTAAAAGTGTCGTATTTACAGTCCCATAAGTACGTTCGATATGAGGTTTATTGTCTGGTATTTCTACTTTGTTCTGATGCACTGTTATCAACAAGTTTTCACAAGCAGAATCAAAAGCTTTTGACAGAAACTCCTTACCATTGTCAGTTACTAGTAAGTCAGGGACTCCGTAACAAAGCCATTCATTTTCTATTGATTCGAACGAGCTCAAAAGGTCATCTTTCCGCAGTATTGCATTCTTAAGAGCGAGTGAAACTGATACATAACTCGGCGGCTCAAACCCTAGGTAAAACCCAATAACTGCTTTACTGTAACAATCGACCAATTGAGTAAGCCAAGGTCGTCCCAATGGCACTCGATGTTCCTCATGTACAGCAAAAATATCCAGAACTGTATGATCTATTTCGACCCTCTCAAGCACATAAGAAGTCAATATCTTTTTACCCATCCGACGGAATTCTCTTTTGGCGACACGCTCTCCCTTTGTCGCGGCCAGTAACTCAAAAGGTGTCTTTTTTTTAACCCGCTTTCGAAGCGATTCATAAGTTGGATATTTATAGTTTGTTCCATTGGTCAGATTATGCTGACGTAATTTCCTTCGTACGCGCTTGTAAGCACTTCTTACTCGCACTTTTCGCCCAGAGATAACTCTTTCTACAGCCTGATCCATCAAGGCATTGACGAATACGGGTACTTTGGCTTTACTATTACCCTTATCTTTGTTTCTGGGAGCCAGACTTACCGGATTATAGTCAGACGCTCTGAAGACTAACCACCATCGGTATATTGATATCGCACTTGGAATATTTCTATCATGTAACCGTTGTATAGCAACGCGATGCGGTTCGATAGTCTTTGGAATAATTTTTTCGCACTTGCTAGCTAAATAACGAAGAATGCTTAGACGAAAAGTAATTTGAGCGGCTATGTTTTCTGGAAATGCAGATATATCTCGATATGTTGCATCATCAATCCCGCTTGGATCAACAACGCAATCAATCGAATCAAGATTAACTTTTGGAAGTGCTGACTTCCTATGAAAACTCGAAAATGGTTTCTTAGGCATAACAACCCAATTCGAACTCAGACTCAAGTGAGAGTGGAGTTTCCAAGCTGGATTGGAGTAGGTTGCGAGAGAGCAAATCACACAGAAATGGAAATACTTTTCTTCCATTAAGGCCGAGGTAATCCCCTAAACTTTTTGCTGTTTGAGTACCATTCAATTTTAACGTGGTAAGGAGAGTTTGATGAAAATGGTTCAAGTTTTCTCTAGAGGCATATCGATGCAAAAGCTTTAGGTTACGAAAGATAACCTCATCCAGTATTTCTTCCTCTGTAACCAGTTCTAGTTCCACACCCAACTCAAACGCGCTTTGTACTTTTGCTTCCCACTCACATTGAAATTCCGGTCTTGCACTCTCCTTATCGGATTTTACCTCGTACAGCGTATATTCACCTGTATCAAATTCAACTAAAAAGTCTGGAACATAAGTATGGGCCTTACCATTAAGACAGTAAGAAAACCGTATCGGCTGGGAACAAAAGCGAACGATACTGGGCTCAAAATCAAAATGATAACAAGCAGCACATTCCAAAAAAGATTCTACCGTAACTCTTTTTCCCATCTTAGCGCTGACATAGCGGTGTATATTTTTTCCACGTGACTTCTTTAAGTTTCGGGCAGGAGTATTAAATGCACGTTCAAGTGCGATTAAGGTATCGGTACAAAGTAGAGGTAGAGCAGACATATTATTGCCTCTTCACGATTTTGTCGTAAACTTTCATAAGTCTAGACCATGAAGAGGCAATATCAAATTATGGTTGTACCAAATATCAATATATGGTTGTAAATATCAATTTATGGTTGTTTCAACACAAACCGTTAAGAATTACACTTTAGTAATGCCAAACACTTGGTTCTCTTGCTCTTGCACACGGATGAAAGTGGTGCGTTTAGTAAGCTCTTTAAGCTCAGACGCGCCAACGTAAGTACATGCTGAACGAACACCACCAAGAATATCCTGAACGGTAAGTTGTACACTGCCTTTATAAGGTAGCAGCACAGTTTTGCCTTCAGAAGCACGATATTCGGCTACACCACCAGTGTGTTTGTCCATAGCTGTTTGAGAGCTCATTCCATAGAATTTCATGAACTTATTGCCATTTTCTTCTACAACTTCGCCGCCATTTTCTTTGTGCGCTGCTAACATGCCACCGAGCATAACAAAGTCAGCTCCACCGCCAAATGCTTTAGCTACATCACCAGCCTGCGTACAACCGCCATCACCGACAATTTGACCACCAAGACCATGTGCGGCATCTGCACACTCGATAATAGCTGATAGTTGTGGGTAACCTACTCCGGTTTTAACCCGCGTTGTACAAACACTGCCAGGGCCGATGCCTACTTTTACAATGTCCGCACCACTTAGAATAAGTTCTTCAACCATTTCACCGGTAACTACGTTACCAGCCACGATAACTTTATCAGAAAAAGTTTCGCGCATTTTACGCACATAACCAACAAAGTGCTCTGAGTAACCATTAGCAACATCTACACAAATAAATTGTAAGTTACTATTCAGCGCCAAAATCTGCTTAGTTTTTTCAAAATCTGCGTCTGAACTACCACAGCTTACCATCAGATACTTAATTTTATCGGCTGACATGCTGGCTAAAAACTGCGACCACTGTTCGATAGTGTAGTGTTTATGAACTGCTGTCATCATTCGGTGCTCGGCCAATGCTTTTGCTAAACCAAATGTCCCAACTGTATCCATATTGGCAGCAATTACAGGCACACCTTCCCATTGACTACCAGTATGTTTAAAGGTAAACTTCCGATCTAGTACAACCTGAGAACGGCTCTTCAAGGTAGAGCGCTTGGGTTTGATTAAAACGTCTTTAAAACCCAGCTTTATATCTGTTTCAACTCTCATCTACTTCTCTGCTAGTTATTAGGCACAAAACCCAAAAAGTATAGCAAATCTTTATTGATGACAAAAACATTAATACTGCTTTTTGTGCGCAAAGTTTAGATACAAAAAAAGCCTGCAACTTGTGCAGGCTTTTTTTTGGAGAGAAGCTCTTAGGCGTTACCCTTAACCTTTATTTGGTTAGTCTTGGCAAAACCTAGCATTCGATTTAGCGGTACTAAAGCCTTATCGATTAAGGCTTCATCAACAAATACTTCTTTGCCACTAGCATCAATTAGCGCCTCTTCTATTGCCTTCAAGCCGTTCATAGCCATCCATGGACAATGTGCACAAGAGCGACAAGTGGCGCCATTACCACCCGTTGGCGCTTCAATCATTTCTTTATCTGGACAAGCTTGCTGCATCTTATAGAAGATACCCTTATCGGTAGCAACAATAAGCTTCTGGTTTGGCAACGCTTTGGCTGCGGCAATAAGCTGGCTGGTTGAACCAACAGCATCTGCAATATCTACAACGCTTTCTGGTGACTCTGGGTGAACCAACACTGCTGCATCAGGGTATTGCTGCTTAAGTTGCTTTAAGGCTTTTGCTTTGAACTCATCATGCACAATACAAGCGCCCTGCCACAACAACATATCAGCGCCTGTTTGTTTGGCAACATAACCACCTAAGTGTTTATCCGGAGCCCAAATAATTTTATGCCCCTCGGCGTCTAGGTGCTCAACCACCTCTACTGCAATGCTAGAGGTAACCACCCAATCGGCACGCGCCTTAACAGCAGCAGAGGTATTGGCGTATACCACTACAGTATGATCTGGATGAGCATCACAAAACTCTGCAAACTCTTTTTCTGGGCAGCCTAAATCCAGTGAACAAGTCGCCTCTAGAGTTGGCATAATGACTTTTTTTTCTGGTGTTAGGATCTTGGCCGTTTCGCCCATAAAGCGCACGCCAGCCACCAACAAAGTTTTGGCCGGATGGTTATTACCAAAACGAGCCATCTCTAAAGAATCGGCAACGCAGCCGCCAGTCTCTTCAGCCAAGGCTTGGATCTCAGGGTCTGTATAATAATGAGCAACCAACACCGCGTCCTGCTCTATAAGCAATTGCTTAATGCGTTCTTTGTGCGCTGAGCGCTGCTCGGCATTAAGTGGAACAGGCTTAGGAGGAAATGGGTAAATTGATTCGTTAAAATATTCGAGCTGCTGCATAACTACATCTGAGATAAAAATAGTCCGAGTATTATACACGGCGATGTTAGCTAATGGCAGCTATTGGACTAAAGAATTAGTCTAGTTCTTGGAGATAAACCTTAAGAAATGGTGGGTTGTGAAGGATTTGAACCTTCGACCAATTGATTAAAAGTCAACTGCTCTACCAACTGAGCTAACAACCCTTAGAAAGTAGTAGCAACAACAGCAGTGGTGGGTTGTGAAGGATTTGAACCTTCGACCAATTGATTAAAAGTCAACTGCTCTACCAACTGAGCTAACAACCCGTTACTGTTAATGCATATTTTGAAACGAAGAAGTGGTGGGTTGTGAAGGATTTGAACCTTCGACCAATTGATTAAAAGTCAACTGCTCTACCAACTGAGCTAACAACCCATAACGTTTCAAAATAGTGGTGGGTCGTGAAGGATTTGAACCTTCGACCAATTGATTAAAAGTCAACTGCTCTACCAACTGAGCTAACAACCCATAACGTTTCAAAATAGTGGTGGGTCGTGAAGGATTTGAACCTTCGACCAATTGATTAAAAGTCAACTGCTCTACCAACTGAGCTAACGACCCACTAAAAGTGGTAATAGAAGTGGTGGGTTGTGAAGGATTTGAACCTTCGACCAATTGATTAAAAGTCAACTGCTCTACCAACTGAGCTAACAACCCATAAATTCTATTACAACGAAGTATCAAAGTGGTGGGTTGTGAAGGATTTGAACCTTCGACCAATTGATTAAAAGTCAACTGCTCTACCAACTGAGCTAACAACCCGCTCTGAACTTCTGTTAAATCCGCTTCAATTTGCTTGCGCAATTGGCCTGACTCAACGGCGGCCTATGATACGGATTTAAGACTGTTGTGCAACAGTAATTTGAATCTTTTTTTTCTAAGCGTTCAGCAAATAAGCAACCAGCTTCTTGTTTGTACAGAATTTTGAATTTACTGAACTTTATTTGCTAAAACTTAGGCTACAACTTAGCTAAACGCGTTTGCGCCAAACCCGCAGCTGCAGTGTTTGGATGCTCTTTAACTACCCGAGTAAACAACGATTTTGCTTCAGCATTGTTATTTTGAAACTGGGCAATGATACCTAATTTTAACAATGACTCAGCCACCTTATTAGAATCAGGATAATCGTTAACAACTTTATTAAACTGCTCAGACGCTTGATCACGCTGTCCACGAGTATATTGTAGCTGGCCTAGCCAATAATGCGCATTTGGTGCGTAACTAGATTTTGGATAATCCTTGATGAAGCTCTGAAATGCAGGAATAGCTGCATCATAGTCTTTATCTTGCATCACTAATGCAACAGCCGCATCGTAGGCTTGGTCTTCACCCGCAGCAACAGGAGCGGCCTCTGTGGCGGCTTTAGCAGTAATTGGTGAAGCTTGCAGTTGGGCAAAGCGACGATCTAACTCTTGGTATATTTCACGCTGACGCTCGATCAACTGCTCTATCTGATAATTACTTTGCTCTAACTGCCCTACCATTGTCGACATGCTATCCGACATATCTTCAACTTGGTTTTGCAAATCTAATTGAACCTGGTTACGCGCCTGTAACATACGTTCTAAACGCTCTATGCGCTGCTCCATAGTAAGATTACTTGAAGACAGAGCCACAGAGTTGTTTGCAACGGTGTTAGCGGAGCTTGCACCCGCTTCTTCTACTGGCGCAGCGGCGTGGATTTGGGCTGAAAATAAAACGGCTACAGAAGTAGCCGTAATCATATTAAGTTTCATAAATTACTCTACACAATCAAGCGTATTAATAAACTAACACAGCGCGACGATTCTTAGCCATAGCTGCGTCGGTATGAGAGTTATCTACTGGCTTTTCTTCACCGTAGCTAACAATAGAAATCTGCGACGCCAACACACCTAAACTTTGAAGGTACTTTGATACAGCTTTACCACGACGCTCACCTAAAGCGATGTTGTACTCAGGCGTGCCTTTTTCATCGGTATGGCCTTCGATAAGTACTGTAACTGATGGATTGTCACGTAAGTAACTCGCATGCGCTTCTAAAATTTCTGCAAACTCATCACGAATGTCTGAACGATCGAATTCGAAGTAAACCACTTGGCTTTGACGAAGTTCAGCGGCTTTCTGGCGCTCTTCTTCTTCAGCACTTAGTACTGGGTCTACTGCACCCACTTCAACACCGCCATTGGTTTGGCCTTCGCCAGTGGTGCTATCTTCAATAACAACACCGCCTGCTTTATCTTGCTCGCTCACATCACTATCGCTGGTGTTGTTTGAACTACAAGCGGCTAAGCCTGCAAACGCTAGTCCTAAAAATACGGTTTTTACTACTCTTTCGAATTGCATTATGGATTCCTTATGATCACATAGTTTTTGTTAGTTTAAGAAGGGTGACCAAGCAGGGGCTCTTACACTGCCCTCTTTAGCTGGTAAAGTCGCTTTAAATCTTCCGTCCATGGATACCAATGCTAAAACTTGGCGCCCACCTGCTACCGTGCTGTACATAATCATACTGCCATTGGGTGCAATAGTAGGAGACTCGTCCAGTTGAGTCCTAGTCAATACTTGCACGTAGCCAGTATCAAAATCTTGTCGAGCAATTCGGTATTGCCCATTAACTCGACTAACCATCACCAAGGCCGAACCATCGGGGGTGACAGAGCCACCTAAGTTCATTTCGCCTTCCCAGGTTACCCGGTTAACTTTATTGGTATCGATATTCACTTTGTAAATTTGTGGTTTACCACCGCGCTCCGAAGAGAATAACAGCTCACTGTTACCATTTGGCAACCACGTTGGCTCGGTATCAATACGGCGATTTTTGGTAATGCGTTGTAACTTTTTAGTTTCTACATCTATAACGTAAATATCAGGCTGGCCATCTTTAGACAATACTAACGCGATACGTTTACCGTCTGGAGACCACTCTGGAGCACCGTTAATCCCAGTAAATGAAGTTAACTTAGTTCGCTGCGACGTATAAATATCTTGTATGTAAATCTCTGCGGTGCGGTTTTCAAAACTTACGTAAGCTAGCTGACGACCATCTGGTGACCAAGATGGCGACATTAATGGCTCTTGCGAACGCAGCAAGGTTTTTTCGTTATGCCCATCGTAGTCTGCAATTCTTAATTGATAAGGGTAATTGGCTTCGTTATTAACCACTACATAAGCGATACGGGTTAAAAATGCGCCACGCTCGCCAGTTAAAGCTTGATAAACACCGTCAGAGATTAAGTGCGCCATTTGTCGAAGCTGAGCTTTTGCAACGCTTTTAAAACGATCTAAAAGAATATGGTCTTGGCTAGTAACTAACTGACCATCTTTAAGCTCTTGTTTATTACCGGCAGTGACTTGTCCACGCAATACATCAACAAGCGAATAGCTAACTTTATATTTACCGCCTTCTAAAGCTTCTACATTGCCAAGCAACACAGCCTCAACCCCTAAGGCAGCCCAAGCTTCATAATCTACTTGCTCTGCTGTTTGAGGTGTTTGCGGCATTTCGCTAATTGCAACAGGGTTAAATTTCCCTGAACGACGCAAATCATCTGCCACTACTTTAGCTAAATCTAGCGGAACGTTTCCATGTCCCTTCCAAACAAACGGTACAACGCCAACTGGCCTTGCACTGTCTACGCCTTCCGTGATTACAATTTCTAGGTTAGCTTGAGCAACATTCATAAATGCAAACAAAAAGCCCACACTCACTAAGAATTTTTTCATCATCACAGCTATTCCGGTTTAAGAGTTAAAGTAATATTTTTCATTTTTTCAAATACATCAGGATCTTTTGAAACAGGTAATGATACTGCTTTTTTGATTGCTCTACGTGCAGACTCACAAACAGCAGCATCCCCTTTCCCATCGCCAATACTGGTAACAAAACCGCTTGAAGCCAAGGTTAATTGTATTTGACACTGTTTACCAAGCATACTTGGTTCTATTAACCAGTTTCGTTGAATAGTCGACATAATCAACGCGCGATATTTATCTACTTCACCCAGTACTTGTCGTTGGTGACGCGCATTAGCTTCAGCTGCCATTTCAGCTTGCATTAAGCGCTCAAACTCAGCTTCTTGGCGAGCAATTTCAGCCTGTCGCTTCCGTTCCGCTTCAGCCTTAGCGGCTTTTTCTTTGGCGATACGGGCTTCTTCTTCTTTACGCTTACGTGTTTCTTCAGCTTTGCGTGCAGCCTCTTCGGCTTTCTTAGCCGCTTCTTCTGCTTTACGTTGTTCTTCAAGCTTACGTACTCGCTCTGCTTCTGCAGCTACTGCTGCAGCTTCAGCGACTTTACGTTGCTCTTCTTTCTTTTTGCGTTCAGCTTCAGCTTTAGCCGCTTTTTGCTGCTCTAGCTTTTGCTTTTCTTGCGCCCGACGAGCTTGTTCATCGGCTTTGCGCTTTGCATCTTCTTTTTGGCGTTTTTCAAGTTCTAGTTGCTTAATGCGTTTTTCTTCGGCTAAACGTTTTTTACGCGCCTGCTCAGCTTCTTTTTCAACTCTTTCTATTCGCTGTTTTTCTTGGTCTGCTTTATCTTTTTGTTGTTGCTTGATCCGCTCAACTTGCTGGCTAATCTGATTAATATCTACAGCAGTTGCGTTGATAATTGGAGCACTAGGGGTGGGTGTTAACTTTACGCGCTCAAAATCTACCGACCACACCAAGGCAACAAATAGCACTGCATGCAACAGTATTGAAATAACGATAGATAAGCTAAAAGGCGACTTCAATGCTATTCCTATTTTAACTTTCGTCTGGCTGAGTCATTAAACCCACAGACGGTACGCCGGCACTTTGCAGCAACACCATCAGGTTAATTACTTGCTCATAGCGAACATTTTTATCACCACGCACCACCACGGGTAAATTAGGGTCTAATTGCAAATGAGCCATCACAACAGCTTGTAGATCATCTCCAGAAAGTGACTGATTTGCAGAGCCATCATCTTCACCGGTATCGAGGTAGTACTGGCCACTTTCGGTTACCGTAGCAACTAAAGGCGGCTTACTGTCTTCTGGCATTGCTTCAGCACTGGCCTGTGGAAGATCGACCTTCACACCTTGGGTTATTAGCGGCGCTGTTACCATAAAGATAATCAACAATACCAACATCACATCGATGTAAGGTACAACGTTAATTTCGGCAACTAAACGTCGTTTAGGACGTTGATAATGATTCACGCTAGCTCCTCTTAATTACTACCGCTGTGTGTTTGGCGATGTAAAATGCTAGAGAACTCTTCCATGAAGTTAGCGTAGCCGTGTTCAAGTTTAGCTACGCCCGTAGAAAAACGGTTAAAGGCAATAACAGCCGGAATAGCTGCAAATAAGCCCATTGCTGTCGCGATAAGTGCTTCTGCAATACCTGGGGCTACCATATTCAAACTTGCTTGTTGAACTTCACCCAGCGCGATAAAGGCATTCATAATACCCCACACCGTACCAAATAGGCCGATATATGGGCTAATCGAACCAATGGTGGCGAGCATGGGTAACTGATTTTCTAGTGATTCAACCTCACGCGATAACGATACCCGCATGCTACGATAAGTACCATCCATTACTGCATCGGCGCTGCGACCACTGGTTTTATGTAGGCGCACATACTCGCGAAAACCAGAGTGAAAGATTTGTTCCATTCCCTGCAGGTGGTCAGCTCGGGCGTTACTCTCTTGGTAAAGCTTATTAAGATCTACACCCGACCAGAATTTTTGTTCAAAAGCGTCGCTGGCTGTTTTGGCCGCTTTTAATACGCGATTACGGTTAATAATCATGGCCCATGAATAAACAGACATACTCACTAACAACAGCATTACAAACTTAACTAATAGGCTCGCCTGCCAAAACAAGCCGATAAATGACATATCAGAGTGCACCGAGTAAATCCTCTTTTAACGTTTCAGGAATGGCCGTGGCCTTCATTGATGACAATGTGACACAAGCTACAGTAACCATTCCCTGGGCGATGACTTGTTGATCAGCATTTCTAATGGTTTGTTCAAATACCAAACTGGCTCTTTTCATTTTATTGATGGTGGTTTCTAACGAGAGCATTTGGTTGAATAAAGCAGGAAGTTTGTAATCGATATTTAGCGAACGCACAACAAAACACAAATCTTGTTTCATTAATACATCTTGATCATAGCCAAGCTCGCGCAACCACTCTGTGCGGCCTCGTTCGAAGTACTTAATATGGTTGGCGTGATAAACCACCCCGCCAGCATCGGTATCTTCGTAATAAACCCGAACAGCTAAAACCGACATTACACCTATCCCAAATATATAATTACAAATTACTATACACAGGCTAGTGCCCAAGGTTAAGACTCTAAACACTTAATTTAGATAATTGACAAAGAAAATTGGAATAACGGCTTAAAATTAAACACTTTAAGCTCATTTTTTGGCTATGCTGTCGTTATTAAACGACAGCATTTTTATCGTTTAGGAAGGTCTAAACCGAGGTGTAAATAGGCTTTATCACTGGCAATGCGCCCACGAGGAGTGCGTTGCAAAAAACCTTGTTGAATCAAGAAAGGTTCTAGTACATCTTCTATGGTTTCTTTATCTTCACCTATTGCAGCTGCCAGGTTGTCTAAACCCACCGGGCCACCAGCAAAAGTTTCGGTAATGGCTTTAAGTAGCTTGGTATCCATGTAATCGAAGCCAGCACTGTCTACGCTAAGTAAATCGAGTGCTTGTGCAGCAACTTGTTGAGTGACTTTGCCATCAAATTTAACATCGGCATAATCACGAACTCGGCGTAATAAGCGATTTGCAATTCGAGGCGTTCCTCGAGATCGTTTAGCTACTTCCCACGCCCCTTCGCCATCTAAGTCTAAGTTGAGATAATGAGCACTTCGCTTAACGATATCGGATAAGTCTTTAGTATTGTAAAACTCTAGACGCTGTACGATGCCAAACCTGTCACGCAGAGGAGAGGTTAGCATTCCTGCTCGAGTGGTTGCACCAATCAAGGTAAAAGGCGGTAAGTCCAACTTAATCGAACGCGCTGCCGGTCCTTCGCCGATCATAATGTCCAGCTGATAATCTTCCATTGCTGGATATAGCACTTCTTCAACTACAGCACTTAAGCGGTGAATTTCGTCGATGAATAATACGTCGCCAGGCTCTAAGTTAGTTAACAGCGCCGCTAAGTCACCGGCTTTTTCTAACACTGGGCCAGAGGTAGTTTTAATATTCACCTCCAACTCGTTAGCCACAATATTAGCTAAGGTGGTTTTACCAAGGCCAGGTGGGCCGAAAATGAGCAAATGATCTAAAGCATCGTCACGACGACGAGCAGCCTCAATAAAAATTTCTAACTGCTCTACAACCGCGTCTTGACCAGTGTAATCTTCAAGCTTTTTGGGTCTAATCGCTCGATCTACACTCTCTTCTTCAGTTACTGGTGTGGCTGCTACCAAACGGTCAGCTTCAATCATCTAAATTACCTTTGTTACAGTGCCGCTTTTAAGGCTTCTCTAATCAGCTCTTCACTACTCATGCCGCTGGTCCATACTTGTTTAACCAACTTATCGGCTTGATTACCTTTATAACCCAAAGACTCTAGTGCAGCGATGGCTTCATCTCTTGGATCTACGCTTGCTTGTAAAGGTAAATCGCCATGGCTACTTAGGCTATCACTAATTGGCGTTTCTGGAAGTTCTACATTCCAGTTTTTCAAGCGGTCTTTCATTTCTACCAATAAACGCTCAGCAGTTTTTTTACCAATGCCCGGCACTTTCACTAGGCTAGATAGGTCTTCGTGTTTAACCGCAAACACAAACTGTTCACAACTTAAACCAGATAAAATAGCTAATGCTACTTTAGGGCCAATGCCATTTACTTTTATCAACTCTCTAAACAAAGAGCGTGAAGCTTTATCATGAAAGCCATAAAGCAGTTGCGCATCTTCTCGTACGATGAAGTGAGTCAACAAGCGTACCGACTCGCCCAGCTCAGGTAGCTGGTAAAAGCAATTCATAGGTAGTTGAATTTCGTAGCCTACTCCAGCCACATCAATTAAAACAAAGGGGGGGACTTTTTCTTCTAAGATACCTTTAATGGTAGCGATCACTGCATAAACTCCTAAACTAACTGCGCTTAGCTTAACTCAAAGACTGGATATATATCCAGTTTTTGAGTTAAAAGTTTACTTAGCACCAATAAAGCCTTGTTAGGTTCTCGTCTTCAGTATTAAGCCTTATTCATGTTGCAGCGATTTGTGTTTATGCACCAAGTTCCAATCGGCCAATACCGCATAGGCTGCCGGAATGATAAATAACACCATCATAGTGGACGCAATAATGCCAAATACTATCGACACCACAATTGGTTGCACAACTTGAGCTTGTAAGCTGGTTTCTAACAATAAAGGCAACAAACCCGCAGCTGTAGTTAAAGAGGTTAAAAACACTGCCCGAAAGCGCTCTTTACTGGCATTCACTACCGCTTGATAAACATCGTCCCCCTCATCTAAATGATAACGGATATACTGCACCAGCAATATTGAATCATTAGTTACAATACCCGCTAGGGAGATAAACCCTAGTATTGAGGGCATGCTTAGGTTGTGCCCCAATAAAAAATGTCCCCACAATACCCCAATAAGTGCCATTGGAATCACCGTAAGCACCACTACCGGTTCTAAGTAACTTCTGAACTGGAAACTCAAAATAGCGAACACACCAAATATGCCAATAGCGAAGCTTTTGCTTAAAGAAGCCCCTACTTTAGCGCTCTCTTTAGCTTCACCTTCAAAATCTACCCGTAAGCCCGGGAACTGTTTTTGAAGCTCAGGCAAAAAGCTTTTTTGTACCAATTGCATCACCTCGTTGGTATTGGCAACTCGGGTATCAACATCTGCCATTACTGTCACGGTGCGTAAACTGTTAATTCGTTGAATGCGTACATAAGCGCGCTGATATTCAATGTTTGCAATCGACGATAGCGGTACTTGCTGTCCATCGGCTAACACAATTGGAAAATTAGCTAAGGCTTGTAAGCTTCCGGATTGTTGTTTGTTAAGCCTTACGTCTATTTGCATGTTTTCTGGGCCAATTTGAAACTCGTCAGCAATGACTCCTTGGTAAGAAGCGCGCAACTGCTCCGCGACCATTTGGCCATTAACCATAAATGACTCTGCACCACCTCGAAGAGATATAACCACTTCTTCTTTGCCAGGTCGCATATCATCTAAAATGCTATTCACACCCTGAAACTTACCCAAGTAGGCTTGTAGCTCAACAGAAGCGGATTTTAATGTATCTAGATTAGAGTGTTGCAAACGAACTTCAATCGCCCGCCCTGCCGGACCCATCGTTGGTTGAGTAAACGCCAATGCTAAAGGTAAAGCTTGCTCGCCTACTTGCTCGCGCCAAGCCGCGATAAAATCTTCGATATAACTATTGCGAACTTCTGCCGAGAGCAGATCAAGGCGCACAGTAGCGACATGCGGGCCCGACTCGCCAGCATCGGCATTAAAGTTGTATTGCGCAGTAATATCGTGAATAAGCGTCTGAGGTTCGTTGTTATCTTGGGTGAACCTTTCTCCAACTTGTTGCGCTGCATTTACGATTTCAGTAACTAGCGTCTCCGTTTGGCTCAAACTCGACCCAGGAGGAAGAATGATCCTTGCCTCTGCAATATCGCCATCCAACTCGGGAAAGGCGGTAAATTTAACTAAACCACTAATCACCAATGAAAAAGATAACAGCAATAAACCAAACGTTGCTCCAAGGGAGACGTAACGCCATTTCACAACAAAGGCTACGGCCGGAACTAACTTATTAAGCCGAAAGTTTTCGAAAGCATTTAAAAATTTAGCTTTAAATCCGCTAGTAGGCCGTTCAATTCCTTTGTGCTGCAAAGTATGACGAAGGTGATTAGGCAAAATTAAAAATGCTTCTACCAAACTTATGCATAGCACCAATAACAAGGCCATGGGAACCACGCTTAATACAGCCCCCATTTGACCGTCTAACCACATCAAACTTCCCAGTACAAAAATGGTGGTAAAGAACGACGAGATAACCCCGGGAGCGGCTTTTTTAACGCCTTTTACTACCGCTTGGTCAGCACTTAATCCACGCTCTAAGTGCGCGGCAATGGATTCTGCAATAACAATCGCGTCATCCATCATAATACCAATGGCCATAAGCAGGCCCACTAGCGTCATGATATTGATCGACAATCCAAACACCGACATTAAAAACAAACCGCCCATAAAGGCTACCGGTAAGCCTGCTGCAATCCAAAAAGAGTAACGCAGCGAGAAAAACAACCACATGCTTAAAAAGACCAAGATAATCCCTTGCCATCCATTTTTGAGCATCATGTTTAAACGATCGCTCAATAGAGAAGACATATCGTTGGTAAGGGTTAAGCTCACTCCCTCCGGCGTAACAAAGCGCTGGTCATCAACAAACTGCTGCACAGACTGCTTGATTCGCAAGGCATCATCTGCTTTGTTTTTGCTTATTTTAAGTACCGCAGATGGAAGGTTGTTAAAGAGGATTTTTTCTTCGTCCAACTCAAATCTATCACTGATAGTGGCTATATCACCAAGGTACACCACGCTGCCATTGTTATCTGAAGCAATCACCGTTTTTGCCAGCGCAACCGGGTCTCGCTTACGCTGGTCAAATCGAATTAACAAATTTTTATCGGTAAGCTCAATGGTGCCAGCTGGCAAATTTATGTTTTGCTGGCTAATGGTACTCGCTACATCATTCACGCTAAGGTTTAACCTGCGCAGCGCAGTGTGGTCTAGCTCAACGCGTAACTGATGATCCGAAAATCCACTCACGCTTACCATCGCCACGCCGTAATCAACCTTTAGGATATGTTTAAGCTCTTCTGCGTAAGCTTTTAAATCAGGCCAAGATGCTGGCGCACTTATTGCGATATCGACGACTGGCTCGGCCCAATCCATTTCTTTTACTACGGGCGGTTCAATTTGCTCTGGGAAATCCTTAATTGCATTTATTTCGGTTTGAATATCAACCAGCATTCGCCCTACATCGGCATTACCATCAAGCTTTACAACTAACGAGCCAAGGCCTTCAACAGCTTCACAGCGGGTTTCTTCAATACTTGATAAACCATCAACTGCGTCTTCCATTCGCATACATAAACTTTCTTCCACTTCACTAGGTGACGCACCAGGGTACACCACCGTTGCAATAATGAAGGGATTGGTAAACTCGGGAAAGGTTTCACGCTTTAAGGTACTAAGACTAGTTAAGCCGAGAAGTATAAAACTCACCATTACAAGGTTTGCTAGAGTGGGATGGCGAATAAAATAATTAAGCATTCGTCGGGTCCTCTAATCGCAAACTCATTCCCTCTACGGCAGGGATCAGGTCATTAAGAATTAGCTTCTGTCCACTGCTAATCTCACCACTGATAGCCACTCCTTGTTCAGTTCTAAACAACACAGTAATAGGGATTATGCGAAGTTTCTCTTGGTCATCCATGAGGTAAATACTGCTGCCATGCAAAGCACGTTCAGGCACCACATAGTGCTGTTGCGGATAACCTTTAATGGTTGCTTGCACATACATACCTTTAGTAAGCGGGATTTGCTGGGCTAAATCCATTTCTGCAATATTTTGTGCAACTTCTAAAAACATACCAACTGTGGCTTGCTCTACACTCACCGATTCGGCAACACGAGTGACCGTAGCGGGCCACCGATACTCAATACCAGACGCAACCAAACTCACCGAAGCTTCAAACTCCAACTCATCAATTGAAGGTAAACCTAAAGCATTTTGATAGTGCTGGACGCTGCTAACCAAATGACGCATGTCGTTTAACGACAGCTGCACATCGGCTACCATTACATCCAGTTTCTGCGCCACTACCATTACCGATTGCAAGTTAACCACCTGCTCAGTTTCAATATTTACTTCTGCAATTTTGGCATCGAAAGGCAGCACGATTTCTGTTTTACTCAGTTGCCGTTGTGCATCTTCAAGCTTGGCCTCTTCCACCGCGAGTTGTGCTTCAGCAACACGTCTATCATCGGGGATAAGCTGTAGGGCATTCTCAAGCTCTTGAACCACGTTGTTTTGAATGAGTACGTTTTGTTTTTGGTTTTCTAACTCTGAGCTAGAAATAAGATTTTGCGCTTTAAGCTTTTGCTTACGTTTATACTCTTCATCCACCAACAAAGCTCGCTGACGTTCAATATCTAAGCTCACTTTAAGATTGGTTTCTTCTTGGTTTAGTCGAGCCAATTGAGTTTTACTTGCGTTTAGGTTGGCCTCTGCCTGAACCAGTTTTAGGCTGTATTCAAGCGGGTCAATTTTAAGCAACAAGGTTCCTTTAGGAAGAAACCGCCCCTCTTCTAACAAGGGATGACGATAAACCAAACTGCCGGTTACTTCCGCTACGGCTTCCCAGCTGGTTTTAGGCTCTACTCTTCCGTAAGCCACCGCTATAGGAGCAGCAGCTTGCTGCTCTAAACCCACCACCTCAACTAAACGGGAAGACTGGTGCTGAGCGTTTACCGGTGCAACTTCCTTTGTAGCAATAGCCAAGACCAGAAAAAATACCCCAATGGCAATGCCAGGAAAAATCAACCAAGGTTTATTGAGTTGCATTACTATGTTCCTTAGGTTTAAACAATCCACGCTCAAGCAACTGAACGTTATGATCTGCAAGTTTTAAAAATTTTTGTTTCGACAATTCAATTTGATTGGCTTCCAATAAACGCTCAGGCATCAAAAATGGAAACACCATTAAACTCAAAAAACTAATCTGTGCCATCTCAGGGTCTACGCCATCCAAAAGTGACTTATTTTTTAACAATTTCTGGAATAACTCCCTGCTTTTAAAACGCCCCAAACTGCCAATCATCAGGTTTAGTTGCTGAGCGCTTTCGTGTTCTTTAGGTAAGCCGGACAATTTGTATATCAGCTTCGGGAAGTAAGGATTGTCCACCATGGTGGTGTAATAAGCGCGCATAACCTTAGCTAAGTCACTGACTTCGGTGTGTTGTTTCCCATGTTTAAGGGTACTAAATACAGGGTCAGATACATTCTTTAGCATTTCACCAAAAAGCTGCGCTTTAGAGCCGAAGTAATACCTAATAAGTGCCGCGTCTACTTCGGCTTGGTTTGCCACCATGCGTATCGATACTTTGTCGTAGTCGTGTTTTACAAACAGCTGAGTGGCAGCCTCTAATAATTTCTTCCTAGCTTGGCTATCACCTTTAGGTCGCCCTACAGGATTCTTTTTAGTCATGGCTTATTGGTTTATTCATCATGTGTAGAATAAATAATAAAACATAAACGCGCGTTCTGCGCCAAGTAAAATTCTTCGCATCTTTACTTTCAATGAATTTCCTTTAATTCGCACAGTTAAAGGCTTATTACTGTTCATCTGGTCCCTGCAAAATATTTGATAAATATCAGTACCATACTTGGCTATAGCTAACTCGCATCTAGAACATAAGTAACTATGAACTTAAGCATTTTTAAGCAACAATGAGGCTTACGAAATAGTTGGCTTGAATGGAGTTATCATGGCAGTTAGCGGCGAGTTAAAGATTGGCTTAGCCTTGGGTAGCGGAGCAGCAAGAGGCTGGTCTCACCTAGGGGTTATAATGGCCTTGCAAGATATGGGTATCCGCCCACATATTGTATCTGGTTGCTCAATCGGTGCCTTAGTCGGAGCAGCTTATGCTTGCCAACGAATAGACAAACTCAACGAGTGGGCCTTAAGCCTTTCTAGCTGGCAAGTTTTCAATTTGATGGACTTCTCACTTTATCGTGGTGGACTGCTCACAGGGGAAAAGGTATTTAACGCTGCAGAAAAATACATTGGTAGCGACAGCATAGAGCAATTAACGATTCCATTTGGCGCAGTAGCAACTGAGCTTGAGACCGGCAAGGAAGTTTGGTTGCAAAAAGGCAGTGTACGAGACGCTGTTCGCGCATCATGTGCCATGCCAGGATTAATGGCCCCCTATCGTTTAAAAGATCAATGGCTGGTAGATGGCGCAGTGGTAAATCCAGTTCCGGTATCGTTGTGCCGAGCGATGGGCGCCGACATCGTTATTGCGGTAAACCTTAACAATGATAAATCTAGAATTGCGCTGACCGACCACCCTCTGGAGTTAAGCGAGCAAAATAACAATGCTAACGAGCAACCATTTTGGCGCTTGTTAGGTGGCGGCAAAGATTTTCTTAATTCCATGCTAAGTAACCTCAAGCAGCCAAACAATAATCGCTCCCCCGGCATGATAGGCGTAATGTCTACCTCGATTAATATTATGCAGGAGCGGTTAACTCGCACCCGTATGGCAGGTGATCCACCAGATATATTGCTGTCTCCCAAATTAGGGGATATTGGCATCATGGATTTCCACCGTGCCGAAGAAGCTATTGCCGAAGGCAAAAGAGTGACAGAACTGATGCGGCCACAAATAGAGGAAGAGTTATTTTATCGCTAAATTAGCTTTTCAGCTCGATGAATAATATCAATTAAAATAATCATTATTATTGATATAAAAACCGATAACCCCCATTAAATCAATTAATTAAGATAGTTTTGTGAATTTATCTCGCAGCTAAATCCGCATGCATGCAATCCTTGCTCGGCGTATACTTAAGCCTGATGTTGAGGATTTAATATGTTAGAAAAACTAAAACCGCTCAGTAAAGCAGATGTATTATGCCTAGCTACCTGCTTAGTAATCCTTACGCCTCTTATAAACGGCCCTGGCGCTCTGGTTATTGGAGCTTGTTTCGCAAGTTTTGGATTAACACCCAAAACCATTGATATTGCTGTTTTAACCAAGCGTCTATTAGCTATCTCGGTGGTCGGTTTAGGTTTTGGTATTTCTATAACCCAAGCTATTGAATACACACAACACGGTTTTGGTTTAATTGTAGGCTCTATCGCTTTTACCCTATTTGTTGGCTTAGTTGCCGCTAAATTAGTGGGTATGGAGAAAAAGACCGGCTATTTAATCTCGGTGGGAACTGCAATTTGCGGCGGCAGCGCTATTGCCGCGGTAGCACCTCCGATTAAGGCAAATAGTAAACAAATTTCCTTAGCCTTAGCGACCGTGTTCATCTTGAATGCTTGTGGCTTGTTCTTATTCCCATTGCTGGGTCACGCATTAGAGTTAAGCCAAAACCAATTTGGTTATTGGGCGGCCATTGCTATTCATGATACTTCGTCTGTTGTAGGCGCTGCTGCAGCATACGGCGATGAAGCCCTTAGCGTTGCCACTACTGTTAAACTAGCCAGAGCGTTATGGATAATCCCTGTAGCCTTAATGAGCTCGATAATATTCAAAGAAAAAGACGGAAAGGTATCAATCCCCTACTTCATTTTCTTCTACATTTTGGCAATGCTTATCAGCAACTATGTGCCGATGTTTGAGGCTGTCTACAGAGGCTTGTTTGAGATGTCTAAACAGTTGTTGGGAGTGTGTTTATTTTTAATCGGCTACGGCTTAACGGCTAAAAACTTGCAACAAGCAGGCAGTAAACCATTATTACTTGGATTAGGCCTATGGATCTGCATAGCAGTGAGCTCACTAGCTATCATTAAGCTTTTCTACTAATCGAAAAGTTAAACCTACATGAGCAATGCTAATGGTTAGATTTACGCTGTTTGCCCACTAACGATGTACCTAGCATTACCAGTACCGCCAAAAAGGCTGTTGCTTCGAATACTGCTCGGATCAAATCACTACTAAACCAAGCAATAACTAGACTTAGAACAATAATCGTTAACAAAATTTTACGTAACATCAGCACCCTCCAGTTGGCAAAACTGTAACCAACATTTGTGCTTCTGCAAATTCAGTTTGTCTATAAGCTAGCGCTGCTGCTTATAAAGAATGATTGTTGAGGCGAATAATAATTAGACATGCATCACATTTTTGTTAGAATCGTCCGCGGTCACAATACTTACGGCAGGCACAATGTTTCAAACTTTGTTCTATAGAATACTTTTTCCGTTCATCATCGCGTTGTTGGTGATGATATTAGCAATATTGCAAATGCAAAAAGTAACTTTGGCAAAGTTTTACGACAAAGAATTGAGCTTTTCCGATTACCTAAACTGGTTTTCAACTCACCCAGCTAACACCGTAGATGTATTATCGGTATTGCGAGCCCAACAACCCAACCACCATGGCGGTACAACGCAGGATTGGTGTCCAAGTGTTAACTCTGAAGATGGTTTTGTTAGCATTAGCTATTTAGATGACAAACCCGTTTGTTGTAGCTTAGGCCAAGGACAGCGCTACGTTTACTACAAAGAAGATGAGCAGTTTATTACTTTGCTCTGTGGACGATGGCCAAGAACCGAAGTAGTGAATGTGAGTAAGAAAGGGATCCGCGCGGTGCAATCTTACCGTAGTGCAGCAGGCTCGTAACTTACTCCTCTTTGTTTACAGCACTTTAGTGCTCATCAAAATAGTCTTTATTGCGAATGTATTTACGCATGTAGTGATAAGTAAACGGTAATAGCAACCAACTCACCAAAGACTTACTTAGCCGATACCAGGTTGGCGTATTCTCATAAATTCTTTCATCGTGAAGCCATAGCATTCTACCTACATGCCAATAGACAAATGGCAAGGGCGGCAAAAAGGTTACTATGTCTAAGTCACAGCAAATTCGGTAAGTTTTACGATGCAATTTGTAGTGTTTTTTAAAGTTCCATAATCCTGTTGCTGGTTGGCCAAAGGTTACGACCCGTTTTACCTTTTTGGGATATTGCCGCTCTAATCTATCCGCCACCAATACTGCCATACAACCACCAGAGGAATGCCCCGTAAGCGATATGCGCTTTCCCTGTGCCATCAGTGGCAATAATATTGCCTCAAGACGCTGGTATACGGTGTACTGGTTTTTGCTCCGATTAGGATCGCAACTTAACTGTTCCAACAGCTGCAAATAGCCCCAATGAACATGATAATGGCTCTCTCCTGCTTGATATTTGCGTGGAACAAAAGCAAGGTTAACCAGCCAATCAAATATGTTCATTGACCCTCGAAAAACAACAATCACTTCATCTTTGTTCTCTTTCCATAATACCCGGGTTGTTGACCGACCCCAGCGATCAAACACGTCTTGATACAAATACTTATCAAGCTGCTCAGTCATGCCTTGCATAGCCGACGGATAAGCCAATCGACAAAGCACCGCATAACGTTCGTATTGGTAACGTTTTAGTTTTTTTAACTTAGCGATGGGTTCTTGAATTAGCGGTTGGTTCAAACAAAGCTACCTAAGACGTTTTGGTTGTATATTGAAACATAGTGTTCACAATTTAATATGACACTTTAATGAAACAGCACCAACACCGCTATTGTGCGTAGAACTTTAACCAATATTGCTGAGCCTTAACGTGGTTAGGAACTACCTTGTTAAAGATATAAACATTGCCAACTTGCTGAACCACAAAAAAATTGTGTGCAATTACGCCTGTTGTATCATTTAACTCTAGCCTTCCCCATCCCCCGCTAAACGCGGAAAGGCTGGGAAAATGCAATTCAAGGTCTTTCACCTTACAATTCTCGCTGGAGCTGGGCACTAACACGCGATAAGGTAAGTCTTTCCATAGTTTGTCTTGGCTTAACACATTGATTTGTTGCTGTATGCTGGCGTTCCAAGCAAGCTCTAAAGTTAGTAGTCGCCCTCTTAATAGTTGAAGGTTATCGTAAACACAGGCATTGCTTGCAGGTAGACTTATTTGCAAGGCATCTGCTTGCTCGTTAACACTTGCCTTTGTTATTGGCATAAGTTCAAGCTGTTTGGCTGCTTCTACTCGAAAAGTAAGTTTGGGGTAAGCGCCTTCTATCACTTCTATCGCTAGCTGATTAGCTATAGCTGAGTATGAAAACAAGACTAAACAAAATAACCACTTACCCATAACCACCATTCCTTAACTTATCCAAGAGATAGTTCATCGACTTTAAGATTAGCAGCTTAAAGCATTAAGCCATTGCTGAATCTGCTTCACTGTCCATAGTGGCGCATCTAAGGGAAGGTCATGTCCTGCGGTAGGATGCTGTTTACAATCTGCTTGCCAGCGCTTAGCGAGTTCTTTACTGCAACTGCAATCAACTAATTTATCTCTACGGCTATTTAGGATCAGCATTGCTTGGTTAGGCTTATTAGGCGCTTTAAAAGCTGCAGCCGCTTTAAGTTGCAAATAAGCATTTTCTAGGCTTACCGGATACTGCTTAGCCCAGCTAACCCAAGCGCACAAAACTTGCTGGTGCTGTTGCGGGAAGTTAGTGGTTAAGGCCATGATTTTGCGTTGCCGAGAGACTGTAGTTTGAGGGAAAATAGCGCTTAGCAAAGAGGGATAAATACGCCAATTTAAACGACGATAAAACGGTGAAAACGCAGCGTTAGATGAGTTAATTAAAACCAGCGAGTTAACCTCATGACTAAATTTATTTGCCCAATCTACAGCCAACATTCCCCCTAATGAAATGGCAACGATATCTACACAATCAATGTCTATATTTTGTAGTCGAAGTTGAATCCGCAAACTTTGCCGCATTTGGCAAATGCTGTCTGCACTTTTTAAGCGATATAAGTGGCCATTACCGGGGACGTTAAAACTAACAATTGTACGCTCGGGAAAGGCCTGTTGCAGGAGTTCTCGAAACTGTCCCCAATGGCGTTTCTCTCGAATTAACCCCCTAATCAAAACAATTGGTCGTTGACTATTAGTCATGAATACCACTTCTTTATTGCTGCTTTCTTGTCTAAGTCTAATTGTGGAACATTAAGGAAGCTTTGCCACGAATGGCAGGCATCCATTAAAAACTCCATTAATATTAGGTGCCGTCTTAACACTCGCTGTACTCGATGTGGCTTCATGGGATGGTACAAACCTAAACTGTTAAACAGCTGAAGTGGATTTTTCTTTAACCAACGCCACGAACCCATCTCCAGAGTAAGAGGAATAAACGTACCCGGATAGGCTAAAGACTGATCGTAGCAATAATCCCAAAGATCACCATGACAAACATAATGTTTAGTTTGTGGTTCAAACAGATAGTTTTGGTGCGGGAAGCCATTAAAAAAGGCTTTGCGAAGCCGATAAACCACACCAAGGTCATCAATAGGCTGCGATACTGAGTTTGCATAAGGAAACCAAATCCGGTCACTTTGGCCAAAACCGCTATGACAATCTAATACCAAACTAAAAGGCCGTGGGAACAAGTTGGTTTGAGCGAATTTAACTAAGGCCTGATTTTCCACTTCCATTGCTTGGCCGCTTTTGCCTCTAAACCACGGTAAATGTGTACTGATTCGCTGCCCACCAACCATAAAGCTTGCGCCTTCGGTAGCAATACTTGGCGAGTTACGCATTAAATCTACGCCATTAGCGTTAGCTCTTCGCTGCATAACCATGCCACTAGGGTTTACGATAGGCACAAAACCAAGGTAGCAGTTATTGAGGAGGTACTGGAGTTGTGTGTCCCAATCAAGCCGGTTTAGCAGGCTGGCCAAAAAAGACAACACTACTTGACTACCAATACGTTCAACGCCGTGAACCCCACCTACAAACAATACCCCAGGTTTATCAATTGAGGCATTACCCAGGCTAATTGCATGAACAGGATAAGAGTCATTAGAGTTGCCGTTAACTTCACACAGTAACTCTACTTTAAGCTTATTTGGAAACAGCTGAAGAATGTTAAGCAGCTGATCCATCTCCGGGAATTCACTCTGGCCTTGCATCGCGTCCTCGCTTGCTATAATTGGCAAGTTACATCTAGCAAAATGCCATGACAGGTTTATTACCAGCTCACTAAGTAATCTTAATAGTATTTTGGAAGTAGTTGATTTTGCGACAAAGCTGGGCTTCGGTTACACTGCAACAACGTGCTTATAAGGACTACACATGCCAGTAAACGACAAGCTAGATTTTTCATCAGTTTTAGCCACTGCAGTTCACGATATGAAAAATTCGCTATGTATGCTGACTCAGTCAACAGAATCCATCGCCTTACGCTCAAAGCAAATGGGCAGAGAAGACAGCGAAGAACTGTCGCGCTTGCATTACGAAGTGTCACGCTTAAACGGAAGCTTGATGCAGTTATTGGCGCTTTATCGTTTCGAAAAAGAACAAATGCCAATGACCATTGAAGAGCAGTACCTAGAAGACTTGCTCAACGACATTTATTACAAGAACCAAACCTTCATCGAACAAGCAGAAATGAAGGTTGAAATAGATGTGGAACCTTCACTAAGTTGGTACTTTGATGGCGTACTGGTGGACTACCTACTTAATGATATTGTGGTGAATGCGCTTCGCTATTCAAAAAAACAAATTAAAATATCTGCAAAACAAGCCGATAACTATTTATGCATCCAAATTGATGATGATGGTGATGGATTTCCACAGGACATTATCGACTTGGCAAATATAGAAGTAGCTTCGCAAATAAATTTTGTTAAAAATCGTAGCGGTTTAGGTTTATTTTTCGCAAAATTGATCGCTAAAGCACATATAAATTCGGGCAAGGAAGGTAAAATAAAACTAGAAAATGGCAGTTCTTTAGGTGGTAGCCGTTTTAGTTTATATCTCCCGTAGCACAAACACTTAGGATATTTTTTCGGTTTAAGTATGGTATTTACCTTAGTATTGCTTGGCATAGGCGCGTTGTTATTTTTAGTCATCGCCTACAACATGGTTCAACAATTTAAACAGAAGCAAGAAACCGAACGCCGTTTAGCAATTGCCAAGCAAAAGGCAATTATTAACGAAACGGAAGAGTTGCTACTGCATTCCTCTATTTTGCCTTACAGCAAAGAATTGGTAGAGCTGCTGCATAAACGTATGTTAGAAGCCCTCAATCAAATTAGAACCACTGACCCTAGCGTTAAAGGCTTAAATAATCGTATTCGCGCAACCAAAGGTCAACTAAGCCAAATAAAAAATGCAGGCGACATCAGTGACAGTGCTTTTAGAGCCCCTGATACTGATAAAGATGCTCTGCAAATGCTGCAAATCATTAAAAAAATTCGTGCGGTAGTACGCTCAGAACATGCAAAAGGTCGTTTAAACACTCAAGTGTTTGTACTAGAAGACCGACGCTTAGAGTTAATGCAGCTAAAAGTGAACATCGAAAACGCCCTTAAGCGCGCTGTAGAAGCCCAAGCGCTGCGCCAATGGGGCACGGCTCGCCAATTGCTTAATAAAGGAATATCAGCCTTGAGCAATATTTCTGACCGCGATGCCTACCTAGAACAAAAACTACAAGACATGCGCCGGATGAACCAAGAAATGAGCGACAAGCTTAAATCCGACAGCAAACAAGAAGCAGAAAACTTAGCAGAAAAAGAAACTGACGAGTTAGATGTATTGTTTCAACCCAAGAAAAAGTGGTAATACTTCCCCACCTCATCGTAATCGCTTTGAATTAGCAGCCTAACTCAGAAAGTTAGACCTGCAGCTCAAAGCTATGCGAAAATATCGCTAACTAAATAAATAAAGCAAACACAACATGCGTAAAACACTTGAGCAGATTTCTAGTGACCCCTTCCATGGGGTTTACTTTATAGGTACCACTCCCCCTAAACAAAATACCGATATCGAAAAAGTCAGCGATATTGCAGACAAGTTGCTGTCTCGTTTAGATGAAATTGAGTATGACGGCCTAATTGTTTACGACATTCAAGATGAAAGCAGCCGCATCGACAAACCTCGCCCATTTCCTTACATGCAAACACATGATCCGCGTATGTACGCGCAACTGCTAATGCATAAAAGTGAACGCTCGGTAATTACTTACAAAAGTGTCTCTCAGCGAAACGAACAAGATTTTGTGAATTGGTTAAAAGAAGCATGGCACCAGTTTGAAATTCGCGACTTGGTGTTAGTAGGCAGCCCCGCGGCAACCAATGATATTCAATTAAGTTTGGCCGATGCCTACAAAGCAATCGCAAGTCATGCACCTGAGTTTTATTTAGGTGGAGTAACCATCGCTGAGCGGCATGCCAAGAAAGGTGATGAACATGCTAGGTTAATCCACAAAACACACCAAGGCTGCCAGTACTTTGTTACTCAGGCGGTATATAACGCTCAAGCTACTATCGATATGCTAACCCGTTATGCCCATGAGTGCGCAGCGAACCAGCAAAAGCCACAGCGGATCATTCTTACCTTTTCGCCCTGTGGTAGTGCTAAAACCTTAGAGTTTATTGAATGGTTGGGAATATCGGTACCCGAAGCAACCAGTCTACGTATTCTCAATGCTGACAAACCGCTAAAAGAATCAATCCTAATTTGTTACAACAACTTAGTGCAGATACTTGAAGCCGTTTTACCGCTTGGAATCCCCTTAGGACTAAACATAGAAAGCCTTACCAACCGTAAAGAAGAAATTGATGCCGCTATTTTGCTGTATAAGCTACTAAAAGCCACCATGGACAAAAAGCTGGCTCAGTTGCAATTAAACAGCTAATCATCGAAGAATAGCCAATAAAAAAGGAAGCTTTCGCTTCCTTTTTTTGGTTCTATTTACTTAAGCCTTTTTCTTGGCTTTAGGCTTTTTGCGCTTATCTTCAATGGTCCATTTACCATCACTAAAGTACGCTCTCCAACCAGTAGGTTTACCGTCGACTTCAGTGCTTAAGTATTGCTCTTTAGTCTTACGGCTGTATCGAACCAAAGATTTAACCCCATCAGGATCTTCTGTTGGTCCATCAGCTAAATAGTAAAACTTCTCTGGCAATCTATCTCTAAAGCGCTTCAATTCTTCCACTAATGGCGCACGTGTCTCTCGTGAGCGTGGGAAGTTACTGGCGGCCATAAAGATACCGGATGCGCCATCGCGTAATACAAAGTAGCCATCACTATTTACACAGGGTAGTTCAGGCAAATGAACTGGGTCTTCACGTGGTGGAGCCACTTCACCATTTTTCAGGATCTTACGGGTATTGCTACAGTCTTCACCTGTACAAGCCATGTACTTGCCAAAACGGCCAGTGCGTAGCTGCATGTCGCTGCCACATTTTTCACACTCAACGATAGGCCCGTCGTAGCCTTTAATCTTGAAGCTACCTTGCTCAACCACATAACCTTCACAATCAGGGTTGTTACCACACACGTGTAGTTTACGGGTCTCATCAATAAGGTAACTGTCCATGGCAGTACCACAAACTGGGCAACGCTCTTTAGCTCGCAGAGCCTCTGTTTCTTGCTCTTCTGCATCAGCAGCAACAGCTTCCTCACCAGGAATAAGGTTGATAGTGCACTTACAACGCTCTTTTGGTGGCAATGCATAACCAGAACAACCTAAGAATACACCAGTACTGGCAGTGCGGATGCCCATAGGACGACCACAATCAGGACACTCGATATTAGTCAGAACAGGAGTATTGCTACGCATCCCCTTTTCGTCATCATCGGCTACGGTTAGTTGCTTCTTAAAGTTTTTATAGAACTCGTTAAGAGTTTGTTTCCACTCAATACTGCCATCAGCAACTTCATCAAGACGTTCTTCCATCTCTGCGGTGAAGTCGTAATTCATTAAATCTTGGAAGCTTTCAGTTAAGCGTTCAGCAACAATCTCACCCATTTTTTCAGCGTAAAAACGACGACCTTCGGTGCGTACATATCCACGATCTTGAATGGTTGAAATAATTGACGCATAGGTAGACGGGCGACCAATACCGCGCTTCTCTAGCTCTCTAACTAATGATGCTTCGTTGAAACGCGCTGGTGGCTTAGTAAAGTGTTGCTTAGGATCAAGCTCAACCAAGTTGAGTTTGTCACCTTGGCTCACCGCTGGTAACACACCATCATCGGCTTTACTGGCCTTGCCTACTGGCTGAACCTTTGTCCAACCATCGAAGCGCAAAATCTTACCTTTAGCACGTAATTCGAATTGAGCTGCACTCACTGTAACGGTGGTAGCATCGTATTGAGCATCAGTCATTTGACAGGCTACAAATTGACGCCAAATTAAATCGTATAACCTAGCAGCATCAGCATCTACACCAGCCAATTGAGTACTGGTTACATGCACGTCTGAAGGTCGAATTGCTTCGTGCGCTTCTTGAGCACCTTCCTTACTTGAATAACGTAAAGGGTTGTCTGGTAGATACTTATCACCAAAATTATCGCCAATATAGCCTCTAGCAGCCTCTACAGCGTCGTTACTCAAGTTTGTTGAGTCAGTACGCATATAGGTGATGTAGCCTGCTTCATAGAGCCTTTGAGCTAACATCATGGTGCGTTTAACGCCAAAACTTAAACGGGTGCTAGCTGCTTGCTGCAACGTAGAGGTAATATAAGGTGCTTTTGGCTTTGAGCGTGTCGGTTTATCTTCACGTTTGACAACTTGATAATCGGCGCTTTTTAAAGTCGCAACTGCCGCTTCTGATTGTTGTTTATTAACCGGTTTAAAGGCCTGACCGTTTTCTTTAGCAACTTCTAAGCGAAAGCCTTCGCCTAATTGTGTGGCTAGATCAGCATGAATATCCCAGTACTCTTCTGGTACAAAGGCTTTAATTTCACGCTCTTTTTCTACGACCAGACGAACCGCTACCGATTGAACTCGTCCAGCAGACAATCCACGAGCAATTTTTTTCCAAAGCAGTGGCGATACCATGTAACCCACAACTCGGTCTAAGAATCGACGGGCTTGCTGAGCATTCACTCGCGCCATGTTTAATTCACTTGGCTGCGAGAACGCGTCTTTAATTGCTGATTTAGTAATCTCGTTAAATACTACTCGCTTAAAACGACTGTCATCGCCGCCAATAATTTCTTTTAAGTGCCAAGCAATCGCCTCTCCTTCGCGGTCCAAATCGGTTGCGAGATAGATGGTGTCAGCATTTTCGGCAAGCGTTTTAAGCTCGTTTACTACTTTCTCTTTGCCAGGCAGAATTTGGTAATTGGCTTTCCAATCTTTCTCGGGATCCACACCCATTCGAGCTACTAGCGCTTTTTTATCTTTAGCCTTCTTTATTTTGGCTTTTTCTTCTGCGCTTAATCCTTTGGTTGAAACAGGCGCAGCTTTCTTTTTATTGGTTGCACTTCCACTGCTAGGCAGATCACGAATATGACCGACACTTGACTTCACCACATATTGGCGACCCAAGTACTTGTTAATCGTTTTTGCTTTAGCTGGTGACTCTACAATTACCAGAGATTTGCTCATATTTTTCTTTTTACCATTGTGTCCACCAACTTGGCCTATTGACGGAAAGTAATAGATATTCGTTCTTTTTTATATTGCTCGAGACTTAGCATAGGTCAATAACTTTTTTGCATCTTTGGTTTATTGGGCGAATAATTAAGCACTCGACCACCAAGATACAAACTGATAACATCTGAAAATCCCAGTAAAGCGTAGTGTTATACGCTTGATTTTCTTTTTCTGCCAATATAAATAACCATTGGTGTCAAATTTTTCAATAAAAGATAACTCATTTTTTAAGTGAGCGTAGTAAAAGGAAGACTATGAAACATTTTGAAGTCAACTTCGACGGCTTAGTTGGCCCAACCCACAATTATGCGGGTCTTTCATTTGGCAACGTTGCCTCTTTATCCAATGCCCAAAATGCCTCAAACCCAAAAGAAGCCGCCAAGCAAGGCTTATTAAAAATGAAAGCCTTGCATGACCTAGGGCTTACTCAAGGCGTGTTGGCTCCGCAACAACGTCCCGATCTCAATCTTCTTCGTCGTATCGGTTTTACCGGTAACGATAGTCAAGTTTTACAACAAGCGGCAAAAAATGCGCCAGATGCCCTACTCGCTAGTTATTCGGCATCAAGCATGTGGACTGCCAATGCAGCCACCGTATCGCCTAGCGCAGACACCGAAAATGGCAAAGTACATTTCACGCCGGCAAACTTAACTAATAAGCTGCATCGCTCTATTGAGCCACAAGTTACCGGAAATATTTTGAAGGCGGTATTTTCTGATAGTAAATATTTTGAACACCATCAACATTTGCCAGAAAACGACTACTATGGCGACGAAGGTGCGGCTAACCATACCCGATTGTGTTCAAATTACGGCGAAGCTGGCTTAGAACTATTTGTTTATGGCCGCTCAGCTGCAGATACCAGCGTAATTGCTCCTAAAAAATTTCCCGCAAGGCAAACCCTAGAAGCAAGCCAAGCCGTAGCTCGCTTACATGGTTTAGATCAAGATACAGCGATTTTCATCCAGCAAAACCCTGGAGTAATTGACCAAGGTGTTTTCCATAACGATGTGATTGCGGTGGGCAACCAAAATGTACTGTTTTATCATCAACAAGCTTTTTTAAACACTCAGCAGCAACTTCAGCATATTCAGCAGCGTTTCGGCGATAATAAGCTACATTTCATAGAAGTTAGCGACAATGAAGTGAGTGTTTCAGAAGCAGTTAAAACCTATTTATTCAATACCCAGATCGTTACTACTGCACCCGGTGAAATGGCTATTATTGCACCAACAAACTGTCTAGAATCGGCCCAAGTGAGTGCTTATTTAGAAGACTTAGTAAGTCGAAATACTCCGATTAAACAAGTGCATTACTTTGATGTTAAGCAGAGTATGAGCAACGGTGGTGGCCCAGCTTGCTTGCGCTTACGAGTGGCGTTAAACGACATGGAATTAGCTGCAGTAAACCAACACACCATCATGAATGAGCAACTATTTAGCACGCTAAACCAGTGGGTTGATAAGCACTACAGAGATAGCTTGGTTTTTGATGATTTACGTGACCCTCAGTTGATCACCGAGGTGAATACCGCATTGGATGAGCTAACCCAAATCTTACATTTAGGGTCTGTTTACCCTTTCCAACAAGCTTAACTGAGCAGATAAAAAAAGCCTGACTAAGGTCAGGCTTTTTCATTGCTATTCGTTAGCTTGATATTACTTGGTCCAATCCCAAGGTTGAGACTGCATAATTTTCATTACGCCACGCTCTACTCCAATGCTTGCCGCTTGGCTGAGCTTTTCTGCTAATTTCTTCTTAGTATGGTACTTGAACTGGATAACTTGTTTTTCGTCAAACTGCTGCATCAAGTAATCGTCACTGGTAGATACTTCATCAACCAATTCCAAAGCAAATGCTTGAGTGCCGTACCAATGCTCACCAGTGGCTACTTTTGCAATATCCAATTGCGGACGAAACTCTTGAACAAACTCTTTAAATAGAACGTGAGTCTCTTCTAGTTCAGATTGAAACTTCTTGCGTGCTTCATCGGTGTTTTCGCCAAACATAGTCAGGGTGCGTTTAAACTCACCGGCAGTTACCTGTTCAAAATCGATGTCGTTTTTCTTTAATACTTTATTAAAGTTTGGCAACTGGGCAATCACGCCAATTGAACCAACGATGGAAAACGGCGCTGCGATAATCTTATCAGCGATACAAGCCATCATATAACCACCACTTGCGGCAACTTTATCAACGGCGATAGTAAGTGCGATGCCTTTTGCTTTAATCCGTTTTAACTGAGAAGCCGCTAAACCATATCCGTGAACCATGCCGCCGCCGCTTTCTAAACGAACTAACACTTCATCTTCTGGCTTCGCTGCGATAAGTACCGCAGAAACTTCTTCACGTAAACTGGCTACTTCTTTAGCGTCGATGCTGCCTTTAAAGTCGATAACAAACAATCGTGGTTTAGTTTGTTCTTCGCCTTTTTTCTTCTCTTCTTTTTGTTGTTGCTTTAGTTGCTTCTTATGCTGTTTAAGTTGCTCTTTGCTCATGAGGTTATGATTAAGTTTTTCCTCAACCTCGTTGTGTTGCTCACTTAAATCAGTAACTTCAAGCTCGCCACTTTTGTGTTTAGTCTTAGAAGAAGCGGCAATCACAACCACAACTACAGCAATAATAGCGATAACAATCGTTAAGGCCTTCGCAAAAAACAATCCAAACTCAATCAAAAAATCCAAACTTCTGCCCTCATATTTTCGAGCTGCTATTAGTACCATAGCTTGCACACCGAACCAAGTAACAAAAAAGGCCTGCGCGATGCAGGCCTTATAACCGATAACTTAGTGCTTATTGAGCCGGAGCAATTACCGAACTATCACTTACCACAACACTAGCATTTCCAGCATCAGCACTTACTGCATAACTCACAAACTGGGTTTGCATTTCAACCGTAGCAGCCAAACTAGCTGCAGGCGAAATCAGTGAGCTATGCGAGCCTTGGCTAAAGCGCACTGCATAACTACCTGCCGAGGTAACTTCGGTACCCTCTAGACCCATTGAAGCAATCAGCGGCTCAGTGCCAACTAAGGGCAGTGTTGCAAGGCTATTTGGAATAACTTGATCACCGCTACCTTCACTACCGTCACCCACAATTTCATGCACTAGTACTGGCATAGCAAAACCAGATTGCGCGTAGTTAAGTGGGTCTACTCCATCTACCACTGTTTGCGCTAACGACCCAAAAATAGACGCAAATGCAGGATAATTAGAGTCGATCACCAGCTGCGCTGCTTCTGGGTAAGTGGCTTGATATACCGCAAACTGCTCTAAGGCTGTTGCTGTGTCATTGTCTTCAAAGCCAAGGCCAGCAGCAACTAGCGCTAAGTAACCGGGATTAGATTTCAAACCTGCTTCTACGATAGGACCAAAACTAGGTGAGTACTGGAACACTCCAGCTAAACCGCCAGCAGGTGCGCTAAGCGAAACACTTTGTAGGCTGTAATCAATGTCAAAACCGCTTACGTTTACTGTATCAGCAACCGATGCTGGACCAACACCGACAATTGCACCTAGAGACTGACCAGCATAATGTACTTTGCTGCCGTCAAGTTCAGCAGGCGCACCAGCAGCTTGCAAGGCTGCTCGCACCGCAAGTAAATCAGCTGTTGATTGACGTAGATTTTCTCGAATGCTTAAAAAGCTACCCAAGTTGGCGAATACTTGAGGATCGTCATTGGCACTGATTTCTGCATTACCATCACCGGTCAAATCCAAACCTCGACTACCGTGATAAGGCAAATCCATAGCCAAAACTGCGTAACCTTGCGCTGCATAGCTAGCAGCAATGGCCGCTGCGGTTTCTTTAACCGACCCAATACCATGTTGGAAGATCACTACTGGCCAGCCTTCGGCTGGCATGGCATTGCCAGTTAAGGTTTCGTCAGGTAAATAAATATCTAAGTCTAAAAACGCGGTGCTTTTAGTTTCTGGAACAGGGTTATAAGCCGTAAGATGGCGATGTGAGTCAACTGGCATCGCTTCACCGTCTTGCATATAGGTAAGTCCAGCTAAATCTGCCTGAGCAAGCATTTGACCAGCGGTTGTTGTATCACCGCCTGCCACTAAACCACCAAATGTAGCAACGTCAAAACCTTTTGCGCCGGCCTGGGCCCAAAAACTTGTTGCACTGCCTTGGTCAGCAAAATCCGCATTGGTTTGCAGCAATTGCAAAATAGCTACCGGGCTATCTGTCTTAGCTTGTGCCCATTTATTTACATCCGCACCAGTAAGATCAGGATTATCAAGGTCTGATAAATAGTAAGGCACTGCCAAGGTAGACTTAAAGTATTTAGCTGCCACAAAGCCTGGTTGGCTAGTACCAAGAGCAGCATTGGCTACGTCTTGCGCTGTAGTGCCCGTATCAACAAGAGCACTCATTGGCAATAGGTTGTTTAGTGCCATACCACCATAAATCTGTTGCAGAGTCGTTAACACACTTCCTACCGATTGAGTGGTAAACACTGCTGAATAACTTACATTTGCAGTTACACCTTCAGCGGCCAACAAGCCATTATTAAACGCTGTTAAGCCTTTTAGGCTTTGCAACGTAGCATCATCATCGGCAGTGATTGGAGAACTCAATAACTGGTAGGCCTCACCGGCGGCAACACCTCGACCATTTTCATCTAATAGTTGATCGGTTATTGCCACCATATAAGACGTAGCAGGAGCAAACGGTACTAAAGGAGTTACAATTAAGCTGCCATCACTAAAGGTAGCAATGTAGTCTTCACCGTAAACAAGCTGCTCATCAACGCGGCAAGTTTGCCCTGCCACAAAACTGCCACCATTTTCGGTAACGTCAGCACAAGTATCTGTAAAACCGGAAGCGCGTACTTTGTATAACAACACGCCAGCTGGGAAAGAACTTGCATCTAACTTTGTATCAATTTCTTCATTGTATTCAGCGTCATCATCGCCGTAGGCTAAAGGAATTGAAAACGGCACACTGGTTTGCCAACCGTCTAAGGCTCCTAATACGTTGGTGATATCTTGATACTGCTGAGTAAGCGCAATAGCGGCTTCACTTGGTAGGTTAATCGTCCCGTCTAAGCTACCGTTAAACAACAAGTTATTTGGTGTAGATACATCACCAGTAAGAGGATTGAAGCGAATTTTTACTGAGTTTGGCTCATTTGGCGTGATATCATTACCAAAATCAAATGGCGAGTTGCTACTACCACAACCCGCTATAGTAACTGATGCAAATAGAGTGACTGCTGTAGCTATTCGGGACAGACGCATATTAGCTAATTCCTTTTTTTATAGTATGTTTCTTCAAAGAAACCTTAAACATTTGTTTACATTTTTGCAACAGGCCTAACCAGGCGTTAAACACTTGTTTAATTGTTAATCAAATATTTGTGCACCAACGCACATCTACAGGAACGAAAAATGAGCACGGAAACCTCTCCTCAACACTTCCAAGCAGCTAGTGATGAGCTACAAAACAAAGTCATCCTAGTAACTGGAGCAGGCGACGGCATTGGCCGCCAAGCCGCTCTATCCTTTGCACAATGCGGTGCAACAGTGATCTTGCTAGGAAGAACAGTTAAAAAGCTTGAAGCTGTATATGATGAAATTGAAGCCTTGGGCGCACCACAACCAGCCATTATTCCCCTTGATTTAAAAGGTGCGACTCAACAAAACTATCTTGATATGGCGGCCACCATCGAAAACCAATTTGGCAGATTAGATGGCGCCCTTCTTAATGCGGCGCATTTGGGGGTGTTAAGCCAATACGTGCAAATAGAAGAAGATCTTTGGGATCAACTTATTCAGGTAAATGTAAAATCACAGTTCTTACTTAGCCAAGCTTTAGTTCCGTTAATGCTTAAAAGTGACCATGCCTCTTTGGTTTTCACTTCTTCAAGTGTCGGTAAAAAAGGCCGTGCTTATTGGGGTGGTTATTCGGTGTCTAAATTTGCGATAGAAGGTATGTCGCAGGTCATTGCAGACGAATTTGATAAAACCGGTTTACGCAGTAATTGTATAAACCCAGGTGCAACCCGTACTTTAATGCGCGCAACCGCATATCCCGGCGAAGATCCAAAAACACTAAAAACCCCGCTCGATATTATGCCTAATTACTTATACCTAATGAGTGACGCTAGCATTGGGGTAACAGGCACTAGCTTAGATGCGCAACCTAAGTAACTAGTTAGGATAGCGAACGATGAGCAAGCCATTTCGCGCCAAAAGCACCTTAGAGCAGTGGCGAATTTTTCAGGCCGTTGTGGATTATGGTGGCTACGCACAAGCCGCCAGTCAGTTAAACAAAAGCCAATCCTCACTGAACCACGCTGTCAGTAAGTTACAAAATTTACTTGGCATTCAGCTGCTTGAAGTGAAAGGTCGCAAAGCCTACTTAACCCCAATGGGCGAAGTAATGCTAAGACGCAGTAAATTGCTTAGCCAAAATATCCAAGAGCTAGAATTACTCGCTGCAAGTCTAGAGCAAGGTTGGGAACCACAATTAAGCTTAGCTTGTGAAATCATTCAGCCTCAGGCTCCTGTTATTAAAGCACTTAAAGCCTTTTTACCGGAAAGCAGAGGCACTCGAGTCGAAGTTATTGATACCGTAGTAAGTGGCGCTGATGATGCAATAGCTGAAGGTGAATTTGACTTGGTGATCACAGCTCACTTGCCTAAGGGTGTTTTGGGTGAACGCCTCGGTGTTGTCACCTTAGTTCCAGTTGTTCATCGCAATCATCCTTTGGCTAAAATGCCACAGCCTGTCTCGATAGACGAAGTGATACAACACGTCCAACTAGTGATCCGTGATACAGGTAAAAACCCTCAACAAGATAGAGGTTGGTTACGCGCCGAACAGCGCTGGACATTTAGTAGTTTTCATCGCGTAGTAGAAGTACTTAAGCAGGGTTTAGGCTTTGCATGGCTGCCGCTACATATCGCTCAACCGCATTTCGAAGATGACAGTCTGGTTGAACTTAATGTAAGTGGCGGTGCGGCCAAGTCATTGGTTACCTACCTAGTAGTGCCACGCCCAGAACTGCTAGGCCCAGCCGGCCAGCATTTTTCAAAGCTGCTGATTCAACATTGTAAAACGCTACGTTAAGGAAGGTAGATGTTACTAAATTGCGATATGGGAGAAAGTTTCGGCGTATGGGAAATGGGGGTTGATGAGCAGCTCATGCCCCATATTGATCTCGCTAATATTGCTTGTGGTGGGCATGCTTCTGATCCCAATGTAATGAGTCGTACCTTAGCGCTAGCCAAGCAACATGCTGTCACAATAGGCGCGCATCCAAGTTACGCAGACATAGCTGGCTTTGGCCGGCGTTCTATCCCATATCAAGCTGATGAGCTCACCCACCTACTGCTCACGCAAATAGGGGCTTTAGATGCTTTATGCCAGTTTCATGAGCTTAACTTAAGTTATGTAAAACCACATGGCGCTTTATATAACGACATGCATAAACAGCCGGCAATATTCGAAGCAGTATGCAAAGCGCTAGCCGGCCTCAATAAGGCTCCTCAGCTAATGGTACATGCCACCCAATGCCATGGCTTTATCAGCGAACTAGCAGAAAAATACCAACTATCGCTAATCAAAGAAGCCTTTTGTGATAGACGCTACTTAAGCGATGGGAGTTTACAAGCACGTTGTCAAACTGGAGCGGTACTCTCCACTAAAGAACATATATTGGAACAGGTAGATTTGTTACTCACCCAACAAAGCTTACGCTGCGCTGACGACAGCTTATTGGAAGTAGAGACCGATACCCTTTGTGTTCATGGCGACAATCAAGCAGCAGTTAAGCTGGTTCAAGCCATCAAGCAGCAAATCCAACGCTCAAAGAAAGACTAATCAGTATGTACTGCATCAATTATGTTAACGAAGATAGCGTACTAGTAAGCAGCCAATCAGCAGCACACTGCCAAGCACTGCCTGATTTAGCAGATTTTCTGAAACACCGGCTTGCTAACATCACTGATATTATCGTGGCCAGCGATACTTTACTTTGCATCGGCAATAGCCAAACGCAGTTCGAATCGATAGGCATAGCTGTTCAGCAGTTTGAGGTGCAATTAAGTAAACGTTCTAGTCACCAAATTTTTGATATTCCAGTTTGCTACGTAGAACAGTTGGCGCCCGATTTAACAGCAGTCGCTCAGCAACTTCAACTCAGTGTTAATCAAGTTATTGAGCTGCATAAACAAAGTGTTTATAAAGTAAAGATGATTGGCTTTATGCCTGGCTTTACTTACTTAAGCGGACTAAACCCACAGCTAAAACTGCCTCGCAAGTCCACTCCCGTAAGCAAAGTACCAGCTGGCAGCCTAGCAATTGCCGAAGATATGAGTGCAGTATATCCCAGCGACAGCCCCGGTGGCTGGCACATCATTGGCCAAAGCCCCATAAAGCTATTTGATAAACACCTCGATCCTATGTGCCCGTTAACGGTAGGTGATCAAGTGCGTTTTATAGAGCTCAGTTATGAAGAATTTCTCAGTTACGGAGACAGCAGTGACTAAAGCAGCCTCACTCACGGTGCTTCGCAGCGGTCCGCAGATGTTAGTTGCTGACCAAGGACGTATTGGCTTTCAGCACATTGGCGTTAGCCCAGGTGGTCCTGCAGACAAGCACGCCTTTAATTGGGCTAACCGCTTGTTAGCAAATCCCGTTAACAGCCCTGCCCTAGAAATCACCTATGGTGGCGCTAAGCTGCATTTTGAGCAAGCCTGCCAAATTGCGGTATGTGGCGCAGCTGTACCGCTTAGCGTGGAGATAAATCAAGCAAACAACAAACCAATTGCCACCTGGCAAAGTATTGATGTGGAAGCCGGTCAAACTTTACACATAGGTGCTAGTCGCTCGGGGCTAAGAGCTTATTTGGCGATACAAGGCGGCTTTGTACTCGAAAGCGAGCTAAATAGTGTAAGCAGTTCACCGAAGCAAGCCTTAGGCCCCTTTAACGGGCGGGCTTTAAAGCAAAATGACAAACTCCATTATTGTATAAAAAGTGCTAAACAGCTTGCCTCCACTCCAGTGCAACAAACACCGTATCAGTTTATTCCAAACTATAAAGAACACTTAAAACTCGCGCTTATTCCAGGTTATCAATTCCACGCATTTAGTCCTCAACAACGACAACAGATTTTGCAACAGGAATATCAACTCAGCGAGTTAAGCGACCGCATGGGGTTGAGATTAAAAGGCACGGCTATAGACAATGTTCCCCAAGCTAAAGAATCAGAGGCAATAGCTTTAGGCGCTGTGCAAATCCCACCCAATGGCTTGCCGATAATTCTGTCTGTTGATAGGCAAACCATTGGTGGTTACCCCAAACTGGGTTGTGTCTCTCGGCTAGACTTGTTTGCTTTAAATCAGCGGCATCCAAAGCAAAGCATAAGCTTTTACTTAAGCAGTGCTCAGGAACAACGACAGCGCTGGCTAACTTTTGAAAACTTCTTCAACTAAGCCAGCTTAAAGACTAACTATTATGAGCAGTTCACCAGCTAAACCAAAGCGACTAAGGGACTTAAAAGGCTTTGGTCCACGCAGCGAAGAAATATTGGCAGAGGTAGATATTCACTCCGTCGAAGACTTTATGGCCATCGATCCTTACCAACTCTACGGGCGTTTAAAAGCCCAAGTAAAAGGCACTGGTTTAAATTCTATCTACGCAATAATTGGCGCAAGAGAAGATCGCCATTGGCAAGAGATTAAACAACAGCATAAAACTGAGATTTTGTTCAAGCTAGACGAACTAGACCTAGCTCCTAAGTAAGCTGAATTTATACTCTACCGAATTTAAAGCGCTAACCAATAGCGCAAACTATTTACGATATGATCAACGTCGCTTAAACCGTTAAGCCGTTCCAAGGTTTCTAAAGCCATTATTGGCGAATCTGTAACCACCCCATTTACCCGTAAATAATAAAGTCGCTCAACGTCTGCAGCATTGTTAACTGTCCAAACATGTACTTCTTGGCCACGCTGCTGGGCGCTAAAAAGTCGCCAAGCGTTCACCCATTGCTGGTTCACAATCAACATATCAACATTTTGTTGAACCGCCGACTCACCAAAACTGGCTGCTGCAATAAAGGCAGTGCTAATCCTATTTGCCAATTCGGTACCGCTTATTTGCAGCTTTAGTTCTTCAAGCAGTTCAATGTCTAAACTACTTATGATGACCGGGTATGGATATTCTTTTAAAGACTCTAGTAGAGCCGGAACCAGGGCTAAAGAATTGTTGTAGCGTTTTAGTTCAATGTTTAAGGTAATCTTGTTGGCGCTCTTTTCTAACCAGTAAGGTAAGGCCTGCGGTTGGCTAAACCCTGCGTCCACAAAGGCCTGTTGAATTTGTGCAAATGAGCTTTCTGGCACCACCAAATTACTTCCCGTTAAACGGCGTAAATCGCGATCGTGAACCACAGCAATTTGACCATCAGCGGTTAACTGCACATCAATCTCGGTCACCGGCAGTTCCAGGTTTATCGACTTTTGTAAGCCTTCTAAACTGTTTTCTAAAGCCAACCAACCTCCAGCCCGATGCCCCATCACCAGCATTGAGCTTGGCTCGCTAAAACGCTGACTAAAGGCGCCAATTTCCTCTTTCATTTCACTAGCGCCCAACAACAAAACAGCAATAAACATCAGGCGCAAGCCTAAGTGAACGCGATGATTTTCATTAAGAACCTGTTGGTGCTGTTTGCTTACGCTTTCTTTGTGTTGTTTTAGCAATACTTTAAATAGATAGAACTGAATACTTGCGTACAGCCAAGTGTCTAAAAAGCTAAGAACAGAGCCACCCGCCAGCACTGTTGCACTGAAAAGAAATAATACTATGGGAGTGACGTCTTCAGGCGCCCACCAATTTAAACTAATGCGAAGTAACCAAATAAAGCCAGCGATCACCGCAATAAATACAGAGGTGCGTAATGCAAACCAAGCAAGGTTCAAACACAAAATTAACTTACGTTGGCCAATGCTTAATTGGGTCGAATCTTTGAGCTGAGAAAGCAGCGGCTTTTTCTGCAACATGCAAAATGGCAAGGCAAACCACCAGTTAAGCCATTTAGCGCCAAGCCAAACAGCTAAAGGTAAGCCGCCAATACTTAAGGCGGCAAAATAAAACCAAAGCTGATTTCGTTGCTGGTCTAGATAATAGTTAATGTCCCAGTCGGCTAACATTAAGCCAAACAACCAACGGCCAATAAACAACAGCGTACAGCTGATGCTAATCAGCAAGGCAGATTGTAAAAACGCTAACCTAGCGATTGTCCAAGCACGATTAACCAATAAACGAATCGCCTGCGACACCGAACGTTTGTTCACTTCGTGCTGAGCAAGCAACAAGGTTAAAGCACCCTGCTGCAAGAAAAAGTTGAATAAGGCCATCGCGACTAGCCATATAGCGAACAAATAGCCGCTGGGCGACAAGAAGAAAGCCAATAGCTCTTGATTGGCAACTCCCTTTAGCCCATACCAAGACATCAACGCTTCACTCACCACTATCGACAAAGGCGCAAATATGGCGAGCCAGCTAGCTTGTACTAACAGATAAGCACCAAACATGGCTATGCCGCGATTTTTTAATGAGCTAGCTAAGTAATAAACAAAATGGCGAATACGATGCAGTAAGTTTGGCAACATATTAATTACGCTCTAGAGCTAAGGCCATGGAGCTCACTTCTCGTTGAGAAACTTGGGCACGTTGTAGTTCTAATTGTGGATCCTTATCAGCAGCCATTGCTAAAGCATAACGAGTATCAAACTGGCTTAACAAAGGCTCCGAGGAGGCACTATGAAAATGCTTTATTCCCTGCTTTTTTAGCATAGCTAAGTTGTGAGCACGAACGCCCCCAGCCACTATCCATTCGATATCTTGATGTTGTTGCTGTAAGGCAATTAGCAATGGTAATCCCTGCTCGATGTAATTCTGTTGTCCTGAGCTCAACACCCTATTTATGCCTAATTCGCTAAGTTGCGTTGCTGCAACTGTAGGATTAGCGGTGCAATCAAAAGCGCGATGAAAAGTGCTAGCTAAATTAGTAGAAGCAGCAATAAGTCTCTTGCAGGCATCAAGATCAACAGTAGCTTGGTGAGTTAACGCACCAAACACTACACCGTTAAACCCTAGTTGCTTAACTAGCTTAATGTCTTCGACCATTTGTTGTAGTTCACTGTGGCTATAACAAAAGTCTCCACCACGTGGGCGAATCATAACCACAATGTCAATTTTTGGCAGATATTGGCGGGCTTGCAGCAGTGCGCCGTAACTCGGTGTAGTACCTCCATCACGCTGTCCTGCACATAACTCTATGCGCGTAGCACCACCTTTGATGGCACTAATAATGTCATTTTCACTATAACAACAAATTTCCAGCGTATAACCAGAAGGGTCTGAAGAAGCCAAACAAGTAACCACTTTAAAAAATACTTGCTTGATTATAACGGATTATTGTTTAGCAACGAGTCACTATGCGAAACATAAACGGCGCTTTGTTTAACTAGATCAAAAATAATCAGCCAAAATAACTGTCCTTTTACTCTAACGCCAGTCACTTTTGCCCCTGAATAGATTAACAACAAGAAAAATCGAAGGTTTTCCAGCTCACAACTTAGTCGCCCAAACAAGCGTTTTACTAAATAACTGTGTATATTGGCTAAGTTATTCTAAGGAAAGAAGACATTTTCGGGTGAAACAATGACACGATTTTCTCTATATTTGTTGACTGCTGCACTAGCGATCAACGCAAACTTGGCGCATAGCAATGAATACTTATTTGTAGGCACTGGCAACGTAAGTGGTGTTTACTACCCAACTGGCAATGCATTATGCCGACTTCTTGAACAAAGCAACGAACACCGAAAATTAAGTTGTACCGCCGAAAGCTCGGGTGGTTCTAGTGATAACATAGAAGCGCTAAAAGCCGGCGACATTGATTTAGCCATTGTTCAATCAGACGTTCATTGGCAAGCCTACCAAGGCGCTGGTGAATTCACTGAACAAGGTGCTTATAGTGAATTACGTTCACTGCTATCACTCTATTCAGAAGCCTTAACTGTATTGGTTAACGCCGATCTAAATGTTAGCCAAATTGATGAGCTTAAAGGCCATGCTCTAAACCTTGGCCCGGTGGGCTCTGGTCAATATTCCACCATGCAAGTGGTTATGCAGCAGTTAAACTGGCAAGAGTCCGACTTCTCTAAAATTACCAACCTTAAACCAGACGAACAAAGTCGCGCTCTTTGTGGTAAGAAAACCGATGCCATTATTTATGTTGTTGGCCACCCGAATACTTCGATAACCCGTGCTACCACTATGTGTGAGTCAAACTTATTGAGTTTGTCGAAAAAGACCATTATGGCGCTGGCAGAAAAGTACGAATACTTCTCCCCAGTAACCATTAAAGGTGGTACTTACCACGGAAATCCAAACGATGTATCGTCAATTGGCGTAAGTGCAACGCTAGTGGCCGATAAACAACTCTCGGAGCAAACGGTTTATAACTTTGTTGCAGCGATATTTGAAAACTTGAATACCCTGCGCTCTCTGCACCCGGCTCTTTCGGAGCTGAACGTAGAGCAAATGATAAATACCAACCTAAGCGCTCCACTTCACCCTGGTGCGCTACGTTATTATCGTGAACAAGGTTGGGTAAACTAAGCCTTAGCGATCCCAGCATGCTCCGATATCTGGCTAAGTGGCAAGTCCAACTTGTCACATAGCCTGTCTAATTCATTGTCTACGACCTGATTCCAGTCTTCGCATTGCCCTTGCCAACCAAGGCTTTCTAGCCAGTCTTGGCACACCTTTCGATTAGTTAACAAATCATGCAGATAAGAGCCTTGAACATTATTTAGCTGCCACCCCGTTGCTTGTTCAACAAAGCTATCTACCTGAACTGAACATTGGGTTTGCCCATGATGAATTTCATAACAAGCTATTGTTTCATCACAGTAGTTAATGCTTCGTTGAATCGTCGTTTTCACATTTGAATAAACAGTAGTTAGTGGCAGCAAGGCTAAACCATCAAACGTTTCACCTTCTACAGAACTAGGATCTAGGTTACGTTCACCCAAAATCTGTAAACCACCACAAATGCCCGTTACCCGAACGCCTTGTTTAGCCGCCTTAATAATTTGCTTGTCTAAACCTGTTTTTGCTAAATGCTTTCGGCTAGCAGCAACGTGTTTAGAGCCAGGTAAGATAATGGCGTCAAAATGGCCTAGGTCTTGGTTGTCACGCATTGGCACAACATTAACCCCGGGTTGATACACCAAAGGATCAAACTCATCTAAGTTGCTGGCATAGGGGTAAACAATTAAGGCAATGTTCAGACAATTAGCTTGCCAAACGCTTCGGTGAAAAAAGTTATCTTCTTCTGGTAATTGATGCTCAGTCCATGGGATCACTGCCACTATTGGTATACCGGTTTTTTCTTCTAACCACACATTGGCATCGTGTAATAAAGCCTGTTCACCTCGAAACTTGTTTAGCACAAAACCTTTAACAAGGCTCTGCTCTTCTGCACTTAAACACATCCATGTTCCTAGTAGGTGCGCGTAAGCTCCGCCGCGGTCGATATCAGCAATAAGATAAACCGATGCGTTACAATGCAAGGCTACTTCCATATTTACGATATCACTTTTACGTAAATTAACTTCAGCGGGACTTCCAGCTCCTTCAATAACAAGTTGAGAGAAACCCTGTTGCAAGCGAGCCAAGCTAGCGGTTACTGCAGGCCAAAGTACCGATTTTCGTTGGTGCCAATCTTTCGCTAACAGCTCATGGCTAACTTCGCCATTCACCACCACCTGAGCGCCTTTATCGCTATGTGGTTTTAACAACACCGGGTTCATATCTATGCTGGGCGTTTGCTTGGCAGCTATTGCCTGAAGATATTGAGCGCGGCCAATTTCTCCGCCTTCTTGAGTCACCGCGGCATTGTTACTCATGTTCTGTGCTTTAAACGGCGTAACGTTGCTACCAAGGTTGGTTAAATGGCGACAAACCAGTGCGCATACCAAGGATTTACCCGCATCGCTGGTGCAGCCCATAAACATGATTGGAGATTGGTTCATGGTAGTGTTTTGCATTAATTATCGTTGTTCACTAACAAACAGGCTAATACATCGCGCCAAGTCACAAGCCCCAGCAACTTATTGTGCTCATCAATCACCGGCAAACAGCTAATGCCTTTGTCCACTAAGTTACGGCCAGCATCGCTAATGCTGGTATTGGCGTCACAACACAAAGGCTGGCGAGTCATCACATGGTGAACTCGCTGGGTTAAGGTATGCACGTCACGTTGGCTTTCAGCTGCTTTTCCCAAATAAGGGCTGAGTGAGGCTAACAAATCTGATTCAGTAAGAACGCCAACCACGGCGTCTTCATCATCAAGTACCACTAAGTGATGAAAACTCACATTATCAAAAATGTCTTTTATATCGAATAACCGCTGATCCATGCCTATGGTAACAACTCGAGTTTGCATAATATCTTTGATATTCAAGTGATTCTCCAATCTGTTGGGCTTAATTCCATTATAAACATAAGCCACTTTAATTGGTGGCTTAGTTATTACAAACTATAGAAAATTTCATCTACATCCGTACACTAGGCTTGTAATCAATAAGAGTTAACAAAGATGGCTTACCAAATAATTCCCGTTACTCCATTTCAACAAAATTGCACCCTTATCTGGTGTGATAAAAGCAAACAAGCTGCGATTGTCGATCCTGGTGGCGATCCACAATTGATTCAAGCGGCGGTAGATAAAGCTGGCGTAGAGGTCACCAAAATCTTGCTCACCCATGGCCACCTGGACCACGTAGGCGCTAGCAGCATTATTCAGCAGCGCTACCAAGTACCGCTGATTGGTCCACATAAAGATGATGATTTCTGGATCAGCAAAATGGCAATGCAATGCCAAATGTTCGGCTTTCCTGAGGTTGCTAGCTTTACCCCTGACCGATGGTTAGAGCATGGTGATGTGATTGAAGTTGGTGAATTAAAGTTAGAAGTACGCCATTGCCCCGGCCATACGCCTGGTCACGTGGTGTTTGTCGACCACGACAATCAATTGGCTATTGTGGGAGACGTATTGTTTAACGGTTCGATTGGACGAACCGATTTCCCCAAGGGCGATCACCCTACTCTGATCAACGCCATCAAAACTCAACTTTATACGCTGGATGATGCCTATCAGTTTTTACCCGGACATGGTCCCATGTCGAGCATAGGGCACGAAAAAGAATTTAACGGTTACGCCCGTTAACAAAAAAGGCACCTAACTAGGTGCCTTTTTTATAACTTAATTTTATTCCGTTTAACCCAATATTTTGCTTCTGTCTCGATACAACAAATATGCGCAACTTAACCACACTCCTATGGCCATAAAAAACAGTGGGTATTCTCTGGGGCAACCATCCTGTAAGCAGCTTAAATCGGTGTAAGGAAATAGCCCAAGCGGGGTAAAAAAGTGAAAAAATATCGCGCCAGACATAACCCCTAAGCCAATCAATGCGCCATAGAAACGAGTAGCTTTACGCAAAATTAAAATGCTGGCTACTAACTCTGCTAATCCAATCACTGTTTCACCGTATTGGCCAAACAGATCGCCAATAAGATTAAGTCCTAAACCATCTCGTAACCACTGTCCCACAGTGTCAAATATGTACACGGTAATATCTGCAGGACTGCCAAACCAACCAGCAAACTTAAAGAACAGAGATTGTAAAAATACAAAAGCGACGTAAATAGATAGAATGAGTGGGATGTGCTTTTTCAAAGCTAACTCCATGATTTAGGATCTTGTTTAAGCGTAGTCGAATTAAGCACCTTAGTGTTTATTCTTGCCAATCAGAGACCTACCTTCACTAGCTTCCATTTCAGCAAAGCCCAACTATTTTTCAATAGTTGGGCAAATGTATATAACAGTCTGCGGATTTAACTAGTCATTGCTTGCTGGGAAAGTAGCAATTAGTAACTCAGGCTCTGGTTGTTTTTTGCTAGAAAAACGCTCGCGTAAAGTTTGGAACAACACAAAAAATGCTGGAACAAACAAACAACCAAGCACCGTAGCTGCCAGCATTCCACCAAACGACGCCATACCAATTGCTTGCATCGCTGCAGCCCCTGCAGAAGATGCTAGCATTAACGGCACTACGCCTAGTATGAAGGAGAATGCTGTCATCAACACAGCACGAAAACGCAATTTAGCTGCTGCAACGCCCGCTTCTACAATGCTATAACCCTTTTGCTCTCGTAATTGCTTAGCAAACTCCACAATAAGAATAGCGTTACGGCTTGCCATACCTATAAGCAGCATAATGGCGATTTGCGAGTACAGGTTGATGGTTGTACCGCTAAGTAACACCGCTGACAAAACACCAAATACCGCAGTGGGTACTGCTAGCAAAATAGCTAATGGCGTTAACCAAGATTCATACTGAGCAACTAAAAACAAGTAAGTGAATAACATGGCAAAAGCAAACGCAATGAGGCTAGCGTTACCTGCTTGCTGTTCTTGTAAGGTTAAGCCGGTCCATTCATAACTAAACCCTGTAGGTAAAACCTCATTAGCAAGCTGTTCCATTGCTGCAATGGCTTGACCTGAGCTGTAACTTGGCATGGTAATACCATTAATTGTGGTGCTGCCTGATACGTTGTAGCGAACCAAAGAACTAGGATTAAGCACCGTACGAACCGAAACCAAGTTGCTTAATCGCACCATCTCGCCTTGGCTAGAACGAACATAAAGATTCGATAAATCATCGATTTGTTGTCTAGAGTCTGCTTCGGCCTGCAGCATTACCCGGTAGTTTCTTCCACCTTTAGTAAAGTCGTTAATGTAACTTCCACCGTATTGCACGTTAAGGGTATTTACTATGTCACCAAAGGCAACACCCATAGCAGCAGCCCGCTCTTCGTTAATGTCGAGGTACAAGTTAGGCATACTGATGCTAAAAGTAGAAAAGGCCGAGGCAATCTCTTCACGCTGATTAGCTTTTTCGAGTAGCTGTTCGAGTACCTCAGCAGTTTTTTCTGGTCCCTTGCCCATTTCATCTTTAAGCACAAATTCAAAACCATTCACCATACCTAGCGCAGGAATGGCCGGTAAGCCAAAGGCAAAACCCACTCCTTCCGGTAAAGCATCAATGGCAGCTTGTACTCGTGCAATAACCTGATCTTGATGTTGTTGCTTATCTGAGCGCTGGTCCCAGTGTTTTAGACTAAACACCAACAAAGCAGAGTTTGAGTTACTCGACTCGTTTAATAAGTTGTAACCAGCGGCAGAAAACGCCATCTCAATATCGGGATCATCTGCTAATGACTCCACCAATAACTTAGTCATGTCGCGCGTGCGATTAAGCGCAGCCCCTTCCGGTAAATCAACCACCGCAAAAAAGGTTCCTTGGTCTTCATCGGGTAAAAAACCACCGGGTAAACTAGCACCTAAATAAGCGCTAGCTCCCAAAAACACCGCGAACAACAACACCGCAATACCTACTCGACGACACAATACTGCAACGCCTTTGCCAAACAATTCGGTAAAACGTTCAAAACCGCGGTTAAATGCTTGAAAGAAACGGTTTGGTTTAAGATCGCGATTCATTAGCATCACGCATAGTGCTGGCGTTAAGGTCATCGCAACCAAGGTGGAGATAACTACAGAAACTGAAATGGCGATGCCAAATTCAGCATAAATAATCCCCACCATGCCTGGCATTACAAGCGTTGGACCAAACACCGCTAACAGCACAGCAGCTGCGGCAATACAAGGACCAATCACTTCCTTCATGGCTATTTCTACACACTCTTTCACTGGTTTAGTGGTTTCGTGCAGCAAGCGCTCTACGTTTTCAATCACCACGATGGCGGCATCAACCACCACACCAATGGCTAACACTAATCCAAATAAACTAATGGTATTAATGGTTGAACCAAATGCTTTCATCACTGCAAACGTTGCTATAAGGGAAACAGGAATGGCAATCGCAGGAATCAACGTAGCTTGCCAAGTTTGCAAGAATAAATAGGTCACCAAGGTCACTAGGATTAAAGCAATAACCAGTGTTTCTTGTACGTTGTAGATGGAAACATCGATAAATTCGGTAGCATCATAAGGCAAGGAAAACACCATGCCATTTGGCAAGCTTTGCTCAAGCTTAGCCATTGCGGCTCGTACATCTTCGGCAACTTGCATGGCGTTGGCAGTTGGATCTTGGTAGATCATCATAGCAACCGATTCTTGGTTGTTTAGATAGGTATCGACCAAATACTTTTGCGCGCCCAGCTCAATACGAGCAACATCTTTTAAGCGTACTAAAGTGCCATCGGGATAGGCTTTAACTCGAATGTTACCAAAGGCTTGTTCATTAGCTAGTCGCCCTCGAACTTGCACAGTATATTGCCAATCATTATTTCCGGTTACCGGCTCGGCGCCTACACTACCCGCGCCACGCACAGCATTTTGATCGGCAATAGCAGCAGAGATGTCATTAACAGTTAAATCTAAGGCCTGTAAACGCTCTGGCTCAAGCCATACTCGCATGGCATATTCTTTTTCACCTAGGGGCGTTACTTTACTTACGCCTTTAATTCTGGATAAAGTTTCTCGCACAATGCCAGTTAAGTAATAGCTTAACTCCAAGGTGTCGTGAGCACCGGTCTGAGAGTTTAGGCTTGCAATCATTAGCATCGAAGGGCTCAGCTTTTCTACATAAATACCACTGCGCTTAACCTCATCGGGTAGTAAGGGCTGAGCCGCATTTACCCGATTTTGTACCAAGGTAGCCGCTCTGTCTGCGTCAAAACCAGTCTCAAAGGTTACGTTTAAATTGTATGAACCGTCATTGGAAGAAGTTGATTTCATGTAAATCATTCCTTCAACCCCGTTCACTTCTTTCTCTATTACCGAAGCAACGGTATCGTTCACTACACTAGAGTTAGCGCCGTTGTATTGGGTGAATACGTTAATCATAGGCGGCGCAACATCGGGATACTGCCCTACTGGCATGGTGTAAGCCGCTAAGGCGCCTAACACGCTCATGATCACCGATAGAACGATGGCGGTTTTAGGGCGCGAAATAAAGAACTTAACCATACTAACCTCGCTGTCTTACTAGGCGGCCATCACTTAGCTTTTGCTGGCCTCTAGAGACCACAACATTGCCATCTTCTAAGCCCGTTAATACTTCAGTTTGATTACCCAACTGAAAGCCCAGCTCTACTGGCTGCAGTTTTGCCTTGCCTCCGCTTACCCTATAAACAGCAGGCCCATTAGCGGTCTGCACTAATGCTCTGCTGGGGATCACAATCGCTTGTTTCATTTCACGCAATACCACTTCAACAAATTGGCCAACAAATACACTGTCGTCATTGGCAAATTTAAAACCTACTGCTAGTGCGCCAGTAGCCGGGTTAATTTGATTGTCGATAAAATCAAGTTCACCAGCCAATGGGTATTTACTGCCATCTAAAAATCTCGCCAATACTTCAAACTGAGAGCTACCATCGCGGTATTGCTGAATAGCTTTTAAAACTGTTTTCTCATCAATACTCACAGTGACTTTAAAGTTGCTGTCATCAACGATAGAAGCTAACACTTGGCCTACCCCAACCGTATCGCCAGGGCTAAATTGAGTTTGGCTAATACGCCCAGAGCGGGTAGCTTTAATCTCGGTTCTGCTTAACAAAAGCTCTGCATCGTCTACTTGCTTGGCAATGGCTTTAAGGCTGGCTTGATTAACCAAAAACTTAGTTTCGATATCTTCTAGTTCTTGTTTAGAGATGGCATCGCCTAGTTGCTTAGCGCGTTGTAGGCTTTTAAGTGCAGAATTGTATTTGGCGGAAACGTTAACCAAATTAGCTTGCAAACTGGCTAGGTTAAGCTCAAATTCCAAGGGGTCTAGACTAAATAATAATTGGCCTTGTTCGACAAAATCCCCAGCTTGAAAGTGCTTATCAAGTAAAGTTGAGGTAACTCTGGATATCACCCTCACTTCTTCATTTGCCAATACTGTGGTTGTGTACACTTCTTCAAAGGTAAGTTGCTGTTGAGCAGCGTTAGCGAGATCTACGGCAACAGTAGCAGTGGTTTGACTTGGCTTAGCATCTGATGTGTTAGATGTTTCGCAAGCACTGATAAATACACTGGCCAATAACAAACTAACTAGTCTTATTTTCATGTTTTGCCCTTATTCGTTGTTTTGTCCTTAGCGTTTTTGCAATTGGTTAATCATCCTTGTTTGCTTATGGTAAATCGCTATCCTTAACAACTAGAATTAGCACCTATCAGTTTTGCTTAAAGCTTTTACCCTAACCATTGGCCAGTCAATACCACCACGTGAAACAACAAAAAAAGGAGCCAATAGGCTCCTTAAGATTCAACAATGGTTTATGCCGCTTGGCAAAGCTCAGATTTAGCAGATTGCTTTTGTTTGTTATCCAAGGCTGCACTTAAACGGGTTAGCAATAAAGCGCCAACAACAATCAATGCTCCAGCCCAAGGAGTATGTTCTACCCCAGCATTGGCAACTATCATTCCGCCGCCCCAAGCGCCTATAGCAATGCCTACGTTAAACGCGGCAATGTTTAAACCGGAGGCAACATCCACTGCGTTGGGCGTATATTGCTCGGCCAACTTCACCACATAAACCTGTAAGCCCGGCACATTGCCAAAGGCAAAAGCCCCCCACACTAGAATGGTTAATACTGCGGTGATGGGGTTAACCGCGGTAAAGTTGAATACCAACAGTACCGAGGCTAAACCTAAGAATATCCAGCTTAGTGCTTTAGTTGGGCCTAAACGGTCAGCCATTTTTCCACCCCAAATGTTACCAAAAGCGACCGACACGCCATACACCAACATAATCAAGCTAATGGCGCTGGCGTTAAATCCACTTACGTCCTGCAAGATAGACGCTAAAAAGGTAAACGCAGTGAACGAACCGCCATAACCTATAGCGGTTATTGCATATACCAACAACAATCGAGGCTCTGTTAATACTTTAACTTGCTCTGATAATTTGGTGGCAGGCGCTTGCTTCAAATTACTCGGTACCAAAACAGCGCTGCCAATAAGTGCAATTAAACCTAAAATAGCTACTACCAAAAATGTGGTTTCCCAACCAAAATGTTGGCCAATGTAAGTGCCCAAAGGCACACCAGTAACAAGCGATACCGTTAGTCCGGTAAACATAATGGCTATAGCGCTAGCGGCTTTTTCTTTTGCCACTAAACCCGTTGCGATGGTCGAACCTATAGAAAAGAACACGCCGTGGGCTAAACCTGTAAGAATTCGCGCACCCACTAAGGTTTCATAACTCGGGGCCTGCCAAGCTAATAAATTGCCAGCGACAAATAAACTCATCACCGCCAGCAGCACTTGTTTACGTGGCCACTTGCCGGTTAAGGCGGTTAACACTGGCGCGCCAACTGCAACACCTAAGGCATACAAGCTCACTAACAATCCAGCAGAAGGTAAGGAAACCGCTAAGTCTTGGGCCATAGTAGGAATCAACCCCACTATCACAAACTCGGTGGTTCCAATGGCAAAGGCACTTAAAGTAAGTGCAAATAAAGCTAAAGGCATAACAGTAATCTCTCGTCATCGATTAGGCTGTTGCGTTGCGCAACAGTTGATGGCAAGCATTATTAGTTAATTAACTTTTGTCAGAAATGGCAGTATCAACAAAATACTTTTGTAGAAAGTGTAAGTAAAAAAGCGATAAATCTAAGAAAACTTTTGTAATAAACACTAGTATTAAACATTCACTTTTGTTGATTTCTCCACAAAGAGTTGCTGATGTTTAACCTAAAAAATCGCTCTGATGATCTTGAAATTTTGTTGGCTGTAGTTGATAGCGGAGGCTTCTCGGCTGCCGCAGATGCCTTAGATATACAAGTTGCTAAGGTATCTAGAGCGGTTAGCAAAATAGAAAAGCAACTAGGCATTACTATTCTTAACCGAACCACCAGACGGGTGGTACAAACCGACGAAGGCCGCCAGTTTATAGAAGCAGTACGAATTGGATTAAGCCAAATTCAACAAGCTGAAGAAGATATTATTAGTAAGGGTGAATTGCCTCAAGGTAGGCTGCGAGTTGATGCTGCAAGCCCGTTTGTCATTCATCAACTCGTTCCCCTAATAAATGATTTTAAACTCGCCTTCCCCAATATAGAACTAGAACTAAATACCAACGACGGCTTTGTGGACTTACTGGAGAAGAAAACCGATTTAGCGATCCGCATAGGCACATTAGCAGACTCCACCCTGCATGCTCGGCCCATAGGCGTGAGTAATTTGTATATTGTCGCCTCTCCAGCTTACCTCGAAAAACGTGGCTCGCCCCTGCAAGTATCACAATTACACGAACATGAGTTAATCGGTTTTAGCGGAGCTAAGGTGCTAAACCATTGGCCATTAAAAGGGTTTAAATCGATGACACCTGCCATTACAGCTAGTAGCGGAGAAACCATTCGCCAACTAGCGTTGAGTGGCAACGGCATTGCGTGTTTGTCGGGATTTATGGTTAAACACGATATCGAGCAAGGAACGCTAGTGAGTTTGTTCCCGGCCTTGTTGGTGGAAGAAACTAATCAGCGACAAATTAATGCTGTGTACTACCGTTCATCTAAAGTCGCTCGGCGTATCACCGCGTTCATTGATTTTATTAAACCTCGGTTAAACTTGTAAGTTACGGCTTGACTTGGAGCTAGCTCCAAGGTCTAGGCTTGAGACTTAGCCTTAGATTAATGGAGTGGTCAATGGAACAAACAAGATACCAACGTGGCTTTGATAAGCTAAGCGAAATAGACGGCGAAGCAGGCCACAATGTGATCAATAGCCTCGCCAGTATTTGCCCAGATCTGGCCAAATTCATCATAGAGTTTCCCTTTGGCGACATATACAGCCGCGAGGATCTAGACCTTAAATCACGAGAGATAGCAACGGTATCAGCACTAACCGCAATGGGCAATTGTGCCCCCCAACTGGCGGTACATATCCATGGCGCCCTTAATGTAGGCTGTAGCCCAAAAGAGGTGACTGAAGTGATTTTGCAAATGGCAGTATATGCTGGGTTTCCAGCTGCTATTAACGGCATGTTAGTCGCTAAACAAGTATTTGAAGAGCGTGGAATCATTAAGCCCGAATAAGCATTTCTACAACAGTTTTAGATACTGTTTTGGGGTGATTTTGCCAATGGTTTTACACTCTCGTGTCATATGCGCTTGGTCGGAAAAGCCCTGATTAACAGCAAGCGCAGCCAGCTCTATATCTGGCTGCTTTTTTAAGGCCATAAAAGTATTTTTTACTCTAATGGTTCGCTGCCATTGTTTGGGTGTCATACCGGTTAACGCTTTAAACTGGCGTTCTAGTTGCCGCTGGCTAAGCGCTAATTCATCAGACACCAAACCTATCTCTTGAGCATGTTCTACCAACTCAATAGCGTCTTTAAACAATTGTGGTGGGCAATGATGTATGCCGAGGTGCTGCTGTAACCACTTATACATTAATACTATCCGTGCGTTATGCCCGCTAGTTGTCACTAAGCTTTGATGTAGCAGCTGCAATTTTTTCAGCAATGAGGCGTCGATATCTTCAGCGTCACGTCTTACTAATTTGCCAAAGAACCCGACACTTACACCAGGATTAAAGCGAAAACCCGCTAGCTGGGTATCCGCTGACAAGGTGATGCTTCGCGCAGTGGTGTTCACTGGTAACACAATCACCCCAGAAGAATAAGACTTACCTTCAAGCCTTATTGGTGGGCCTAAGTTAAACAGCACCCCGCTACAGCCGTCGGCATGCAGCCAACGGGTAAGCGGTGCTCGCTGCTGCGCCTCAACGGAAGCAGACTACAGGCCTTGTATGGCTTGAGCTAGCTGTCCTTTTGGCTTAAATAAACTAAACAGAAACTGCTGCTCAAGCTGGTGAATAATTTGCTTAGCTGGGTTTATAACTGCCTACCTCGGGTTTAAAGGTGATTGCAATTCTATTCCAACTGTTGATGGCATTAATTGCAATGCTTAAATCTACCAATGCCTTTGCGCCAAAGGCGTCTAGCGCTTTTTGGTAAAGCTCATCGTCTAAGCCTGTACATGCCGTTAAGCGTTCGGCGCATTCTAAAGCCAGCCGTTCATTTACCGAGTAATACGGGGCTTCTCGCCATGCACTTAAGCCAATTAAACGCTGCCAACTTTCGCCTGCACTCTCGGCATCTTTACTATGCATATCAATACAGAATGCGCATTGGTTAATTTGCGATACCCGCAACTTAACCAGCTCTAATAGCTTCATGCCAAGCGCCTGCTGGTCTGCAAACTGGCTTTTTAGATACTCTTCTTGCTCGAATAAAATCTGCATAGCCTTTGGTGCTTCTGCAAAGTAATTAACTTTAGTCATGCTTAACCTCCCTTCAATAATGAAAATCCAGCTTAATTAAACCTTGCTTACAATTATTGAAGATTTTCGACATCACACATCTGTATTGCGTTTGCTATTAGGTAAACTTAAAGGTGCTAATTGGCTATATTTTAGTCTTCACCGCAAAATTGTCTCATTACCTATTAGCAGCGAGACAATCACCATAAAAACCTATAAAACAGCCTTACTATCTGCGTTTATTTGCACCTTAATGCTTAGCCAAACTGCTAGTGCACATATCGTAGAAATCGACATCTACAAAGATGGTATTGAATATGAGTGCCTACAAGATACCGATACAGGCAAAATCTTTAACTGCGAGCGTGATTAAGATGAACAGATATCAATTAGCCATTATTGGCCTGCTAATATCAACCAGCGCTTTTGCCAAGATTGAAAACTTAGCTGAGCATTGGCAAGTAGCTAGCAACAACAACGCCGCTGTATTAAGCCAAGATCAAGGTTACATCGCAGAGTTTAGTTTCGCTGATGGCGGCGTCATTATATCTAGCACCATTAATGGCAGTTGCACCAGCACCCAACAGCAACATCATGTGGCCGGTAAATTGGTTACTTTTGAGTTAAAGCAACATAACAAGCACTGTTCATTAATCCCTAAAAAGATTAAAGATAAAGCGATTGTTAACTCCTCGTTTAACCGCTTAAAAACAGTAAGCTTTAACAATGCTAGCTTTACCACTAAAGGCTTCCATGATGCGTTAATCCAAGCTGAAAAAATCCGCTTCACTGGAAAAATAGTTAAACAGAGCTAACTGCAAACCTGCTCGAGCAACTGCATTTTAACTACCTTAAATTCCGGTAAATAGGACTGCATGTTTTGCTCTGGGCTGGGTGGTAAAACGTAGCCCTGAACAACTACTGGGTTTCGGTACCCTTCGAGCTGGTATTGGCCTTGTACATCAGCACTAGACCACATCCAAAACAGTTCACCTTGGCAGCTTTCGAACAAAGAAGTTTCGAAGCCGTATATCCAGTAACCCTGCATCGTTTGATTAGGGTATTGCGCAGTGCGATTTGAGCAAAAAAATAGGCTTACCAAGAGAAACGTGGCCAAAAACACTCGAAATACAATAGTCACCCTACTTCTCTCCTTTTTCTCAACCTTACACCTATGCAGTGTCGCCGCTGCATAGTTTAAATCATTAACAAGCTTGTTGATAAGCCTTTAAAAACACTGGTTAAATATCAAACTGCCCATGCAAACCAACTGCATATTTTCAAATGAGTCAACAATGGCAGGCAGTATAAATATCGAACAACAAAATCATTTGGTCATTAGTGGATACACTGTTGATTTTATCGCTACCACTATCAATAAGATGCATTTAAATAATATGAAACAATGAGTTAAAAGAAAGACAAATCCGACCAGTATAGCGCACGACTTTTAGTTAAATCCTGCCATGAAACAACAGAAGTACAATTTTTGAACTGCCGCACAAATCACCAAAGCAAGTATTTATTCACCCTCTCGAAATAAATATTGATCAACCAATTGTGATCAACCTCTAGATTTTGGATAACCAGTAATGCTATTTATTTGCCTGCAAACCCAATTACTGGTCAACCTATTGGCGTTATTTAGGGAAACCAATTAACCACAAGGAGGACGGTATTTCTTAAATCGCTTAACCAAGGGAGTGGCAACAAGTGGTCAGTATCAAAAATAGCGCAATCATATTATTTAAGCTCAACAGCTTAAATACTTGGCTGCTATCAAGTACTACCAAGTAAACCACTTCATTCGTTTAAGCACAGAACAACTTATTAAGGGAACCAAAATTGGTATACCAAATTTTGAGCATATCGCGTTTAGATAATCGAGAAGTAACAAACGCAAATAAATAACTAGGATATAAACATAGGAAGTTTTATGACTATCAAGGCAAAGAAAATGGCTCCGCTCTGCTTTGCTGTCAGTTCAATACTGAGCATAGGTGTATGTTCAGCAGCAGCTGGCGAAGCAATACGAGTAGAGGCCGAAGATTTCGTGATGATTGGCGGAACCTTCGATGACGGCCAAATTGCAGCAGTAAGCACCTATACAGTAAATGGTGCGACTGCAATAAACTTTGTAAACAAAGGCGACTACCTAGACTATCAGGTGAATATCGCTGAAGCCGGTACCTACAACATCGAATACTTAATTGGCACCGATATAGCAAACGGTGCAGAAATTGAAGTATTAGTAAAAAGTGGTGCCGCTTGGGTTTCTCAAGGAAGAACGACAGTGCCAGCAGCTGGCTGGGACAATTTTCAATTACTCGCCCCTACTCATACGGTAGAGCTACCTAGTGGCCAGGTGGATATTCGAATTGCTGCCTCTGGCGCCAATGACTGGCAATGGAACTTAGACTACTTCACGCTGCAAAAAGTTGGCGATGAACCGGTAGATCCCGAACCGCCAGTGGTGTTGCCTCCAGCAGCACTGATTACCCAAGCCACCAGCTTTACTGGTAGTGGTGGTACCTTTGCCGATGGTCAACCTTCTCCTGTAAGTACTTATACCGCTAATGGTGTAAGTGCGATTAATTACATTAACAAGGGTGACTACGTAGATTACGACCTAAACATTGCTGAGTCAGGTGATTACAGCATTGAATACTTAATTGCTACGGCGCTTGATGCAGGTGTAGAAATTGAAGTATTGCTAAATACTGGTAACGGTTGGGCGTCTGTAGGTAAGTCTTCGGTAGCTGCAGGTGGCTGGGACAATTTCCAGTCTCTCAAACCAAGTTATTTATTGTCAATTCCTAGTGGTTCAGTGCAATTGCGCTTAAATGCTTCAGGGACCAATGACTGGCAGTGGAACCTAGCCAGCTTCGCCTTATTACGTGAAGGTGATTATACGGAGCCAACTGATCCTACAGACCCAACCGATCCAACGGACCCAACCGATCCAACGGACCCAACCGATCCAACGGACCCAACCGATCCTACGGACCCGACAGATCCACCTGTAGTGATACCACCAGGCAATGGCACAGACCCTGTTGAAGTAGAAGGCAGCTTCACCTTAGAAGCAGAAAACTACCAAGCAGTAGGTGGCGAAGTAGGTATTTATGATATCGATAACGGTAAGGCTGTTAATTACTTTAACTCTGGTGATTACTTAGAGTTTTACGTCAAACTTGAAACCGGTGGTTTATACGACGCCAGTTACCGAGTTGCCACAGGCACTTTAAGTGATACAGCGGTGGGCCTAATGCTTACTGATCACAATGGCCAATTAGCAGTTAAAAATGTAACAACCGTTAATAGTGTTGGCGGCGACTGGGACGTGTTCTACACCCAACCAGGCAATGGTAGATTCAACATATTTAGTGGCACTAACACTATCCGTATTTACGGCGCTGGTTCAGCTGACTTTCAGTTCAACATCGATAGTATTAGCTTTAGCCGTGTAGGCAATGTTGACCTAGCTATCGACGGTGACAATGACGGTGTTCCCGACGTAGATGACCTTTGTGCTAGCAGCCCTAGTGACGAAGTTGCAGATGCAAACGGTTGTACGCCATCACAAAAAGACAGCGACGAAGACGGCATCAATGATCGCATAGATCAATGCCCTAACACACCACCAGGCGCCTTTGTAGATGACATTGGCTGTACTAGCACTGGCGGTGACGACGATGATTTTGATGGAGTACCAAACACCATTGATCAATGTCCAAACACGCCATTTGGTCAAAATGTAACACCAACAGGTTGTCCCGTTGCAGGCAGTGATGCCGACGAAGATGGCGTAGCCGACAGTGTAGATATTTGCCCCAATACACCTATCGACGAGTTTGCTAACGCAGAAGGTTGCTCAAGTTCGCAACTAAGCAACGGCGAAACTGTATCAGTAAGTGTAAATGCCAATATCATGCATGAAGTGAACGGTGTATCTGACTTTGGCCGTAGCCGCCATATGACAATGCACAGTACCATCTTTGAGCAAGATTGGAATGGCCACAGCGACCGTTTGAACTACATCCTAAATACGCTAGACGTATACATGGGCCGTGACAACGGAACAGCAACTTGGCGCTTCAAAGAAACCGCTCAAGATCCAAATGTAGCTAATACGCCAGATATGGACTGGATGGTTAATCGCGGTAAAGTACTGCGCGAAGATTACGCTAACAACGAGTTCTACAAGCGTTTTTCGCCAGAAAAAACTGAGTTAATTGCTGGTACTAACCCGCATCCTACCTACCCTACCTTAAGCTGGTACGACAACGGTATGACATCTACCGGTTGGCAGCCAAAAACTATTGAGACCTCAGCAAAATGGATGGGTCATTACCTAGCCAACTACTACGCTAACTCTCAAAACGGAAATGTTGGTGAGCCAATGCCTAAGTTCTGGGAAGTCATTAACGAACCAGACATGTTGATGAAAACCGGTCAGTTCATGGTTACCAACCAAGAAGACATTTGGCGTTACCACTCTTTGGTTGCTCAAGAAATTAGACAAGCACTGGGTGACGAAGCACCGATGATTGGCGGTATGACCTGGGGTCAACACGACTTCTATCGTCGTGATGGTATCTCTCGTCACCAAGACGACTACCTATGTGCTTGGGTAGACGAAGAAGCCTGTGCAATGTTCACCGAAGCAATGCAAACCACAGTAGACGATACTCGCGAAAGCGATTGGTATCAGTGGGATGTTATGTGGCGTGGCTTTATGGAAGAAGCGGGCGCAGATATGGACTTCTACGCTGTACATATCTACGACTGGCCAAGTAAAGACCTAAATGGACAAGCGGGTACGGTTCGCCGTGGCGGCCATGTGCAAGCCATGTTAGACATGATGGAGTGGTCTGACGTTAACCTTGGTGGTTTAGAAAATCGTAAACCAATTGTTATGTCTGAGTACGGCGCTGTACAAGGTGCTTGGGACGAACTTCCTCACGAAGAACGTTACGACATCGAGAACTTAAAAGCCTTTAACGGCATGTTAATGCAGTTCTTACAACGTCCAGACTACGTAATTAAGTCTATGCCGTTTACGCCAGCTAAACCATTGTGGGGCTACAAGCCTGCGGGTTGTGGTTACGATGCAACAGTTAACTGTACTGCACCTTACCACTACTCAATGATGATGGAGTCTGAGCTAAACAATGGTGATTGGCAGTGGTCTTCTTACATTAAGTTCTTTGAACTTTGGGCAGACGTAGATGGAACACGTGTTGACGCTCACTCAAGCGATCCTGATGTTCAAGTTAATGCTTATGTAGACGGAAAAGAGTTGTTTGTAATCATCAACAACCTAGAAGATTACGACACGACCGTTAACCTAAACGTTGCAGGTTTAACTGGCCTAAATGTCAGCAATGTTGAACTACGTCAAATGTACTTTGACGGTGTAGAGCATACCAAGCTTGAACGCCGCCATAAGAAACAGCTTCCTTCTAGCCTAACCTTAGCAGCTGATGGAACCGCAGTTCTACGCTACACCTTAAGCAACAACGTTGCCGTTAACCAAAAAGTAACTGAACACAAATACTTTGGCGAAAGTGTTAGTGGCGGCTCGGTACCACATCGCATAAGCGTAAATGGTGGTGCTAAAACCGTTAAGGTTAACAACCTTGTTGTACCTAATGGCGCTGCTGAAGCAATGCTACGTTTAACTGTAGCCTTGTTCCCAGACCAAGATGATAAAGAAGGCGGATTGCTTACTATTAACTCACTAACGGTTAATGGTAACGACGTAACTACACCTATCGATTGGCGCGGCCCTGCTAAGTACTCTTCTGACCGTTACTTTGCAACGTTAGAAATTCCTGTACCGGTAGAGTACCTCTCTACCAACAACACCGTAAATGTTGACTTCAAACATAACGGTGAGCTAACGGTTGCCAGCATAGTGGTTTGGGACTTCTCCGCCCCGCCACAACGCTAATGCCTTAGCAAGTTCTTGGCCCTAGCACCAAGACCGTAAGCAAAAGCGCCACTTCCCCTGAGTGGCGCTTTTTTTAAATCGTTATTTACACAGCCAAAGTACTTATTTCTCTTTATTAGATTAGCGCTTACAATAAAAACATAAGGATATCTCATGAACGCTTTACGCCTAAACAGCTGCAATTCCGCACTCGTAAAACTGGGTTATACGAGTTTGCTGGCACTTAGCCTAAATATGCCATTAGCCCAGGCGTGGCAATGGGGTGACGCCACCGATAACGCCACCTACCAAAACTTAAAATCTCAGGCACAAACTGCCCGAAATCAGCTTATTCAATCCATTGCCCAAGCAGAGCAACAAGGCCACAACACCGACTATGCCAACGTGTCTAAGGCGGTAGTAGATCTGTTCTTAAAATACGCTGAGTTTGACCGACAAAATCCACAAATCATTCAAGCCAAAGTAGATGCCATATGGTGGAACGAATATATACCGAGTAACTACTCGCAAAATATTCCCTTTGAAGAACTAAAAGACAGCATTACCGTTGCAGAGCGTGCCGTACAAGAACTCCAAGCTCAAATGAATGGCAGTTTAGTATTGCAAGCTCCTACCGACTTTAGCAGCGGGCCCGTTAAGCTTAGTGGCGATAAATTTACCATTAACAACCAAGTTGTTTATCCCAGTAGCTTTAATTGGTTACCTAGCGAGAACAACTACATCGATGCTTTTGGCAGAATTGGCGGTGACTATTACCCAGTATCAGAACTTAAAGAAAGTGGCGGTTTACATAACTGGGCAGTAAACAGTGCTGTAGAAAGCTTACAGTCGCAAAATGCCAAATACATGGATCCTAAGGTATTTTTCCTTGGATACAATACGAGCGCTTGGCAGAAAGAAGCAGCACCAGAAGCTTTTGAAACCGGCCGCTATTTTGTTCCCTTTGATATCGACAACAGCAGTATTCGCAGTTGGTACCAACAACTCATGCAGCACTATATTCCTGCAACTAAGGGACATGCTGGTGAAGGCGAAAGAATCCACTTACTCGCTAACGAACCACATTTTGCAACACGCGAAGGCGGTTGGTATGCAGACAAGAGGGTATCAAATACCACTAAACAAAAATACCAAAACTGGTTACAACAGCAATACAACAGTATTAGCGATTTAAACCAAGCATACGGCACCCAGTATAGTAATTTTGCCCAAGCTAAAGATGGCCTAACTATTCCTATTGCCAAATCGTTACAAGGTGGACCCATTTGGTACGACTGGTGCAAATTCAACATGGCACGTGTCACCGAATGGTTTAGCTTTTTAAAACGCAACGTTCAACAACACGATCCACAAGCCAAAGTAACCATTAAATTGTTGGGTTGGATTATGAGCTCTGAGTGGCGAGATCACGGCATCGACATTGAAGCATTGGCTAAGTTACAAGATGTAATGGGATCTGACTTTAGTATGGGCCCTCGCGATTTAGTCAACTTTAGAAATAAAGAGTTTGAATTTAGAGAGCGTTACAGCATCGAATGGGTAGAACAGTCGAGAGGCTTAGATTTCTACCGTAGCATTGCGCCTAACAAGCCCTTTTACGACTCCGAATGGCATGGTTTATCTGCCGAATGGCAACACTTTGATATGGACCCAAACTACGTGCGCGCAGGCCTGTGGTTAGGGCACACCCACGGCATGAAAATGAACACAGCTTGGGTGTGGGGACGTAAAGAAAACGGAGATCCTAGCACTGTAAACTCGATTTTTGTTTCAGAGCCTACTACGCAACCTCTAGTAATGGATGCTTACGGCCGTACCATGAAAGAACTAAATGCCCACGCCGAAAGCTTCAGCCATTTAGTCGATTACGATACCACCTTCCGCATTTTTTATTCCGAAGATTCTGCCATTCAAGATAGCAGCTACATTGATAAACTTACTAAAGTCTATGAAGCGCTAAAAATGCTGAATGTAGACGTCGGCTTTATTACTGCTTCTGAGCTAAATACTTTAAGCAGCGATAAGGTGGTAGTTGTCCCGCCTACTCCCTACCTAAGCTATTGGGCCTACAAAGCATTGCAGGATCATGCAGCAAAGAAAATATTGGTAAATCGTCAAGACTCCTTTGTTAAAAACCAACATGGTAACCCACGCAATCAGCTCCAAATGCCTTCTTACGCCGACATAACTTTAGGCGGTGTATTTGATATGGCCGACGAGTTGGCAAGCAATGTAAAATCCTTAGCCACACCACGTAAGGTAGACTTTCAAATTACAGATATGCAAAACCAAGCGGCTTATGGTGTGTTTGTTAGGCAGTTTACCGACGACAGTGGCGATACCACCCTATCCATCATTAATGTTAGTAAAGACAAACGTAAACTCAGTTTAGATTTGTCCCACCAAGTAAAAGACCTAATCACCGGCAACATGCATGCTCAACAATTTGAGCTTGAGCCCTACGACGTATATCTAGTAAAAACCAGTCAGCAAGCTAACACCGAAAACAGCCTAAGTGGCATTACCGTGCCTTCTACAATAGATGCCGGACAGCAAATCTCGGTTGCAGTTAATTACTCCGCTACCAACACCCAAGACTTACAACTACATTTAGTGAGTCGCACTACTTGGACAACCGTTGCCAAGCAGCAAAAAGTGGTTCATTCCGCCACCAATCAAGACACCTGGTTTGGGTTTGAAGTACCAGGCGAGCTGCCCAGCGGCGATTACGAGTTTAGAGCGATGCTAATTCCAGAAGGTGAAACATGGCGTGAAGCTCACGACATTATTAACCATCGCATCGTGGTAAATGCCAAGCAAAACGGCAATGCGGTTCCGGCAAGTTGGACCAACCTCGAACTCGCCCACAGCGGTCGCTGTTTCGATCTTGCCAATGGCAACACTGCAAATGGCGCGACCTATCACCAATGGGATTGTAATACTGGCAACCTAAATCAACGCTTTAAATTTATTCCAGCGGATGATGGTTGGTACCTAATTCAGTCGCAACGCAGCGAAAAGTGTGTTGATTTAAACAATGGCTCCAAGGCCGATGGAGCAACTGTTCACCAATGGTCGTGCATGCCCAACAATCAGAATCAACATTGGAAGATTAACCCCAAAGACAATGGTAATTTTGAGTTAATCGCAAGGAAAAGTGATAAATGCCTAGACGCAGAAGGTAAATCAACCGCTAATGGAACTCGTCTATTACAGTGGGCTTGTTACAACGGCGACAATCAACAGTTCACTTTCAAGTAGGTGCTAAAAATATAAAGCTCGCATAAGCTGCGAGCTTTATACGTTTGCATAAGTCTAATCAACTTTATGGTAGGCAGAGATAATCGTCGTGCTTGCTACAGAGCTAACAAAATACTGATCTTTAACTAGCTGATAATTTGGGTCGGCAAAAAAACTGTCCTTGTTTTCTTCGCTACTAAAGTTAATGGTAAAAACGCGATTAATATTACTTTGTTCAAGCGAATCTTGTTGCTCGGTCTTGAGCACCTCCGACACTTTAAAGTCATAAACAAAGTGGCCCTGATAATCAGCCAATATTGGCTTCATTGCTGCTCGATACTCTGCGTACTTAGCATCATCTATGACTTGCAAACCCACTAATATTTCGTAAGACATACACCTCTCCAAGGCTTCGCTGAAACCAACAATGTAATCTATTAATCTGTTATCTACTCTACACCCAGCTTTTAGCAATCGCCAAGCTTAAGCGCCAACAAAACTTTGCTATTTCGTAAGCCACAAATATGTAATACAAATTCGCTAGTTTGATGTAAAATCTAGTTTTATCTTAGTAGTACTCAAGATGCCTCGCTTATCACCCTTTACATTGCTCACGCTGTTAGGCGTGTTTTTAGTGGCCCTTAATTTAAGAGCACCGTTTACCAGCTTAGCCCCAGTGCTAGAGCAAATTATGGAAAGCCTTTCACTGTCTGCTGCTCAGGCGGGGTTTGTGACTGCGCTTCCGTTAATATCCTTGGCGGTTTTTTCATCTTTAGCGCCTAAATTAGCGCAAAACCTTGGCTTAGAAAAAGCCTTGGTAATTTCGCTATTTTGCGTGGCACTTGGTGTCACGGTTCGTTCAATGGGTTTAGTTTCGCCCTTATATTTGGGCACTGTAGTAATGGGCGCAGGCATCGCTTTTGGTAATGTACTACTGCCAGCGGTAGTTAAAAAGTTCTTCCCAGAGCGCATTTCTGAGGTTTCATCGCTGTACATTTTTGTAATGGGTGTGGGTTCAACCTTGGCAGCAAGTGTGATGGTGCCCTTATCGCAACAAGCGCCAGAACAGCTATTTGGTTGGCAATTCGCGTTAGCCTTTAACCTTATCTTTCCCTTAGCCGCCCTATTATTCTGGCTACCAAAGCTTACAACTAAATCGAGACAGCAGCACCAAGCAGAGCAACATAGCGAGTCTGTGTCCATCACTTCACTGCTGCCTTTACCGGTAGCTTGGTTTGTTACCTTAGCGCTTGGCATCAACTCTTTTACCTTTTACGCCTTTGCTGGATGGCTGCCTAAAATACTGAACGATGTTGGCTACAGCGAATTAGATGCTGGTTATATATATGGATTTTTGCAGTTTTCTACCATGGTGCCAGGCCTGGTGTTGATGCCCATTTTGGCCAAGCTAAGAAACCATACTTTGCTTATAACACTGTGTGCATCTAGCGTAGTATTTAGTTTGCTGGGGATGATATTAGCACCCGGTTTAGCCATATTATGGGTAGGATTATTCGGCCTAAGCAACTGCGCTACGTTTATTGTAGCGCTAAGTTTTATTGGCCATAAAACAACAAATACTCAACAAGCAGCCGCACTGTCGGGCATGTCGCAAAGCTTTGGTTATGCTTTAGCGGCCACCGGCCCTTCGCTTATAGGTTTTATCCATACCTCAACAGGGACTTGGAGCTTACCACTCTTAATCATTGCTCTGTTTGGCGTGGCTTGTACTGTATTCTGTGCGCTAGCGGCAAAAGGTAAGCGACTACGGGTAAATAACCATAACTAGTCGACGCTAAGTTTTCCCGATATATTCAATTCATGGACTTTCCAAGTATTGGAATACTGGCACTTTATCGTTACAAACTTTAGAAACAGCAGTTGATAATCTGGTCTCACCAAACATTCTTAACCCCCTTGGTGCGAACTATGAAAAAATCTATATTAACTGTTGTTACACTCGCGTTGCTCTCAACGCATGCTTTAGCCGACATGAAAGCTGGCGATAAGTTAGATTATTACCAGCCTCAACGTGCAGCCCATCAAAACGGCGCAGAGCTTATCGACTTAAGCGGCCAAAGCGCAGAAGCCTTAGCACAAACACTTGCTAAGTTTGACCGCCTAACGCCGGACGCCGAAGTACTCAAGCTAGCTAAAAATGCAGTAGCAAACAACCAAGCAATAGCCCCTAAATATGCCGCGATGATGGAACGCCAAGCAGAAATTCGAGGAGTAGAAGTACACGAGCTATATGCCGCAGCATTGCAAATGGACTGGTCAGTAAACAAGTCGATTATGCAGGCCAACACTAAGCAAACACTTTCTGACGCAGCCACTAAAATGCGCGGTTGCACAACACTTGCCTTTGCAGATACCGGCATTGTTGCGCAAAACAATGACCTAGGGATCGACCACTTACTTAACTACCCTACCCGTGTGATCAAGACCGACGATACTATCTTTATACCCACCGACGGGAGTCATTTTCAAGGAATGGGTAAACACGTTGGCGTGGTGCTAAATATTATGGGCGAGCCTAGCGGCACCACTGCAGATATAAACACCAAAAATATTGTAACCATAGATGCTGTGTTTGCAGCGATTACTTCATCAACCAGTGTTGAAGATGCCTTTAACAAACTTAAGCATTACACCACACCAGTAGCCATGAACTTTACCGTCGCCGATGATTCTGGCGACCATGGTGCTATAGAAATGTCGGTAGATGCTACTGTTCTAGTACGTGGAGACGGTGGCATTGGCCACGCTAACCACAATGCAAAAATGAAACAAACAATGCTTGAAACCATGAGCATGACAGAGGCAAACCAAACCTTTGTCGATAGCTTTGCTCGCGAACAAGCAGCGCAAAACTTCGTAGACTTTAGTAAAGAAAAAACTGTGCAAGGGATGAAATACATCCTTAAGCAAAAACCAATCAACATTACCCTTTACGACAAAGATTTTGTCACTGTTGAATCAATGATTTTTGATACTAAGCAAGGTTGTGCTTACGTGTCGGGCGATAACCCGCTATTTAGCAAATACACTAAAGTGTGTTTTTAACCCGGCCTAAACAAAAAAAACCAGCGGCTAAAGTCGCTGGTTTTTATTTCGTTAAGTGCATAATGCTAATCGAGCACAAAATGGGTTGCGCATATCTTATTACCATCGGGGTCACGCAAATACGCCATATAAAGTTTTCGTGGCGCTTTACCTCTTATGCCCGGTGGCTCTTCGATTGCAGTTCCACCATTAGCAAGCCCCACTGCGTGCCAGGTATCCACCATCTTTGGGTTACTAGCTAAAAACCCCACTGTCATCCCATTACCATTAGTGGCGTCTTCGCCATTAATTGGCTTAGTTAAGCCCAACACTCCCGATGCAGTGGCATACATACAGCGACCTTTAGCATCCATCACACCTTCGTTATACCCAAGCACTTGCATAATCTGGTCATAAAATGCTTTTGAACGTGCTAAATCGTTAGTACCAATCATTACGTGGCTAAACATACTTTGCCCTTTAGTTTATAAAACAAACTGCAATCAGCTTAAAATTCCAAGCAACCAAGATATAGAATGATCTTGCTGTTGACTCTCTATTATTCGCAAACCGCTACTCGATCACTCACTAAAACTACCTAACTTGCACAAACAACTAATCTTCTTCAACCGCTTTAAACTTAACAATTATTTCTGCCACCAGCTCTTCTGGAAACAAAGACTTCGACAAATATTGTCGACCGCCTGTTTTAGCCACCAAAATAATGCCAAGCTCTGTTTCAACTACCGTTTCTACATTGTCCCAAGCTAGGCTGGTTTTGGTGTAAGGGTTTTGTGTCTCTATGCCTTCATTGTTAATGCTAAGTTTTATCTCACTATTAGCGCTGCGTCCCCACATTTGTCGGGTTAGCCACCACGCTCGTTTAAAGCGAGTATGAATTAACTCTAGTACCGCTAAACCAATTAGCATGCTACCCGCTACTTTGGGTTGTTCGGTAAACATCAACAGCGCTAAACCTACTAATAGCAGCAAGGCAGGAAACCACTTCTTTATAGCGGACTTTTTTTCAAAGGGCGATGTTTGATCAAAACATTCGGCGAGGTATTGGCGTGACAGCGTAAACTGCGTTTTAAAAGCTTGCATAACAACACTTAATAATTGGGAGGAGGAATAACACCAAGGCTACTATTGGCCTATCGGGTGTTGGCTTATCAAAATAGCCTGGCTAAAAATTAACTTGAGCATTTTACTTAAGTTAACTGTAAAGCTGTAGCAAAAGCTTAGTTTTCTAGTGCTGCGAATAGCGCTTGTACATCGCTGACAGCAACCGGCCTTACTACTCGTGCCACTTCCTTACCCGATTCAAGCAGTATAAGTGTTGGCCAAAGCTTAACCTGAAATGATCGCCCTAAGCGCTTACCTTTGCCGTCAAACACCTTAATGTGTGGTAAATCTTTAGAAGATAACACCGACTCAACCGCACTGGCAGCAGCTTTACAATGGCCACACCAAGGCGCACCAAACTCTAATACTGCATATCCACTTAATGCTGCTAAATCCTCGCTGCTAGGCGCTTCTTCTTGGTACTCTGGGTTAAAACCCTTCTTACTTGCTTTCATCGTTGTTCCTCCAAATCGCCTAAGCTTACTCACTGGTTAAAGCTCACATAGCCACGTAAAAATCTACATTACATCAACACTAAAGCATAAATAAATAAGCCGCGCTCATTACACAGCACATAGAAAGGCAAACCTTTGCATATCTTTACATTAGTTTACCTAAACAGAAACCTAAACAACGTAAAATAGCTATTCATTTTTAAGCTCGATGGACTCCCATGTACTTACGTTATGTTTTACCGCCAGTTCTCATTATTTGCATGATCGCTCTAATAGTGATCAATCAGCAGTCTACAAATGGCAACCCAGCGCGTAGCCTTGCCCCCACTTTGGTAACAACAGAGCAAGTGCAACAACATAGCCTAGCTCAAAACCTGAGCTTAATTGGCACCTTGGATGCCGAACAGTCGGTGGCTATTGCTGCAGAAGTCAGCGGCAAGATTAATCAAATCAATGTGCGCTCTAATCAACGAGTTCAAGCTGGCGACGTATTAGTTAAGCTAAACGACTTAAAAGCCAGTGCAGCCTTGGCAGAAGCAAGAGCCTACTTGGCCGACGAGCAACGCAAACTGTATGAATTTGAACAACTGTTAAAACGTAAGGCGGTTTCGCAAACCAGTTTTGATGCGCAACTGGCCAGCGTAACGATTGCCAAAGCAAGATTACAGTCAGCGCAATCTGAGTTTGATGATCACACCCTTACCGCGCCTTTTACTGGGGTTACTGGTTTAATCAACATCAGTAACGGTGAACTGATTAACGCAAATCAATCGCTACTCAGCTTAGACAACTTATCAAGCCTACAACTCGACCTAAATGTGCCCGACCAATATTTGTCTCTATTATCCAAAGGCATGCCTATACAAGCCACAACCCCGGCTTGGCCGCAGCAGATCTTTGAAGGCACCATCGACGCCATAGACCCGCGAGTAGACAGCAATACCCTTAACCTCACTGTGCGAGTTAACTTCGACAACACCAATAAGCAATTAAAACCGGGCATGATGATGCGCGCTAAGCTCACCTTGCCAGCAGCCACTCAAGCAATGATCCCTGTGCAGGCTATTGAATACTCTGGCACCAAACGGTTTGTATATGTGGTTGGAGAAAACAATATTGCTCATCGCACCGAAGTTCAGCTAGGTGCGCGTATTAATAACTACGTACTAATCGACCAAGGTTTAGCATTAAATGACAACATTGTAGTACAAGGCCTAGTGAATATTCGCGACGGCGCTCGGATTAAACAAGTAGACACCAAAGTCGCTAAGTCGAAACAACTCGCCGATGAAAAAGCCACTCAGGAGCCAATTTAATGCTGCTGTCTGACATTTCGGTAAAACGCCCTGTTGTTGCCATTGTATTAAGCTTGTTGCTGTGTGTTTTTGGTATTGCTTCGTTTAGCCAATTGGCTGTGCGAGAAATGCCAGATGTAGAAAACCCAGTTGTTACCATAAGCACCCGTTACGAAGGCGTGTCTGCCACCATTATCGACAGCCAAATAACCTCGGTAATTGAGGACCAATTATCGGGCATTAGTGGTATTGATCAAATTGATTCCGTGTCTCGAAATGGTATGTCGCGGGTAACCGTAACCTTTTTACTGGGTTGGCCCTTAACCGAGGGTGTGAGCGATGTGCGTGACGCCGTTGAGCGAGCGAAGCGTAGTTTGCCAGATGATATTACTGATCCGGTAGTGTCTAAAGACAACGGAAGCGGCGAAGCTTCTATCTATATCAACCTAAACTCTAATAAGATGGATCGCACCGAGCTAACCGACTACGCAGAGCGCGTATTGGTAGATCGTTTTAACCTTATTAGCGGAGTAAGCTCGGTAGAACTTACCGGTGCATTATACAAAGTAATGTATGTAAAACTCGACCCCACCTTAATGGCCGGTCGACAAGTTACTCCTAGCGACATTGTTACTGCATTAAAAAGCGAAAACCTCGAGCTACCCGGCGGTGAAATAAGAAACGATACCACGGTGATGTCGGTACGCACCGAGCGACTCTATGCCGAGCCAGAAGATTTTGACTACCTGCGAATTAGAACCAGTGAAGACGGCACTCACGTTTATCTAAAAGATGTGGCTAGCGTATTTGTTGGTGCCGAGAACGAAAACTCCACCTTTAAAAGTGATGGCATCTTAAACCTAAGCCTAGGCATTGTTACGCAATTAGATGCTAACCCACTTAATGTAGCCACCATGGTTGCAAACGAGGTTGAGCGTTTACAACGTTTCGTACCCGAAGGCACCGAGCTAAAAGTAGATTACGATGCCACGGTGTTCATCGACCAAGCCATCGACGAGGTCTACCAAACCTTAATGATCACCGGTGGCTTAGTTGTGTTAGTGCTATATATTTTCCTAGGCCAAGCGCGAGTAACGATTATTCCTGCGATTACCGTACCGGTATCGCTAATTGCCACCTTTATCGCCGCACAAAGCTTTGGCTTTTCCATCAACCTAATTACCTTAATGGCGCTTATTCTTGCCATTGGCTTAGTAGTGGATGATGCCATTGTGGTAGTAGAAAATATTTACCACCACATCGAACAAGGCACCCCGCCCTTGCTAGCAGCCTATCGCGGTACCCGTGAAGTTGGTTTTGCCGTTATTGCTACCACTCTGGTTTTGGTTATGGTGTTTTTGCCCATTGCCTACATGGACGGCATGGTAGGTAAAATGTTTACCGAGTTTTCGGTATTGCTATCGGTAGCCGTTATTTTCTCTTCGTTTATTGCACTAACTCTTACCCCGGTGCTCAGCAGTAAACTGTTGCGTCACAATGCTAAACCTAGCCGTATAAGCAAAATGATGGATGCAGCGTTCGCAAAATTGATCCCTGCTTATCAAACTCTGCTAAACAAAATTATCGCGACTCGCACTGCGGGGCCTACCTCCATTGTACTGTGTGTGCTTGGCAGTGTTGCGTTTATGCAAGCTATCCCCTCACAACTTGCGCCGGTTGAAGACAGAGGCGTGGTATTCATCATGATCAAGGGTGCCGAAGGTACTAGCTACGACCGTATGACCACCAACATGGACCAAGTAGAGCAGCAAATTATGCCCTTGGTTGGCAATGGCGTGATTAAGTCATTTAACATGCAAACCCCAGCATTTGGTGGCCGCGCCGGCGACAACACCGCCTTTATTATTGTTCAACTAGAAGACTGGGCAGAACGCGAACAAAATGCCGGTGATGTGGTTAACCTGCTGCGTAAAACACTGTCTAACATCGCTGACATTTCTATTCGACCCATGCAGCCAGGCTTTAGAGGAAAATCAAACGACCCTATTCAATTTGTATTGGCGGGTTCAAGCTTTGAAGAGCTAAACCATTGGGGCCAAGTAGTTATGCAAGCCGCCGAAGCACACCCTGCGATTAGTACGGTAGATATTAACTACTCTGAAAAAACCCCAGAGCTTATTGTAAAAATTGACCGCCAACGCGCCGCCGAGTTAGGCGTAAGTGTTAGCGACATTTCCGACACATTAGAGGTAATGTTAGGAGGCCGCAGCGAAACTACCTTTGTAGACAGAGGCGAAGAATACGACGTTTACCTGCGTGGAGGCGAAGAAGGCTTTAACAGCGCCAGCGATTTAAGCAAAATTTACCTACGTGCAGCAAACGGTAGCTTGGTAACCCTAGATAGCGTAACCCAACTAGAAGAAATAGCCTCTGCCAGCCGACTAAGCCGCTTAGACAAACAGCGAGCGGTGACTGTTTCGGGTACGCTTAATCAAGGCCACACCCTAGGCGAAGCACTAGACTACCTAGAACAGGTTGCCATTGAGCAACTGCCTAGCGACATATCTATTGCCTACAGCGGAGAATCTAAAGACTACAAAGAAAATCAAAGTAGTACCTTTATTATTTTCTGCTTAGCCATATTAGTTGCCTATTTAGTGCTTGCCGCCCAATTTGAAAGCTTCATCAACCCAATGGTGGTAATGCTTACCGTACCGATGGGAATATTTGGTGGCCTAGCTGGCATGTATTTCATGGGCGAAAGCCTCAATATTTACAGCCAAATTGCCATGATCATGCTCATTGGCATGGTTACCAAAAATGGCATTCTCATTGTTGAGTACGCCAACCAACTTCGTGACCGAGGCATTGAGTTTAACCAAGCAATTGTGCAAGCCGCATCAAGGCGCTTACGCCCAATTACCATGACAGCCTTTACCACGGTAGCTGGTGCAATCCCCTTAATTGTCTCTACTGGAGCGGGAGCAGAAAGCCGAATATCAGTAGGTACAGTGGTATTGTTCGGAATGGCCTTTGCTTCGATTGTAAGCTTACTGGTGATACCAGCAATGTATCAGCTATTAGCACGCTCAACTCATTCACCCGGCCATGTTGGCGAGCAACTTAATCAGCAAATCGCTGCCGACAAACAAGCCACTAAGGTTTAAGCCCTAAAACCTAGAACCTAGAGCCTAAAAGGCCAAAGCAAACCTTGCTTTGGCCTTTTAGTCACCACGCTTTCAGCTTCTTTAAAAGCATGTTTAGCTTTATTTCTATTTTGCCTAAGCGCTTCGCAAAATCTTTTTCAATTCATGCCCTTTTGCAAGTTCATCAACCAACTTATCAAGGTAGCGAACTTGTTGAGTAATAGGGTTTTCAATTTCTTCCACTTTATGGCCACAAATCTTTCCGGTTATTAACTTAGCGTTTGGGTTAATAGTGGCGTCGGCGAAGAACGCTTTGAATGTGGCAGAGCCATTAATATGCTTTTGAAGAACTGTCTCGCTATAGCCAGTAAGCCAGCAAATAACCTGATTAAGTTCGTTACTTGTACGCGCTTTTTTCTCAACCTTGGTAAGGTAAAGAGGATAAATTTTTGAAAAGACCATGTTGGCTATTTGCTCGTCTTGCTCTTGTGTAGATTTCATTTTTAACCTTGTAATTTCACTCAAAGTAACGGAAAGCTTATACCTTAGATATCGGCCTCAGCTGCCCACTTAATCGCTCTTTCTAAGCGGTCATTTCCCCAAAAAAGCTCGCGACCGACATAAAAAGAAGGCGCACCAAAAATTCCACGCTCAATCGCCTCTTCGGTTTGTTCTCTCAGCATAAACTTAGCCTCTTCAGTCACCACTTCCCTCATCACTAAGGAAACATCTGCCCCAACAGCACCAAGACAACGCTCAATTAAGCTTAGAGATGAGATATCTTGGTTATGCTCAAAATTAGCAGAGTAAACTAACCTTACGAATTTGGGGATCCAAGGTGCATCAGAAAATCTAGTTGTAACGCGGGCTGCTAGCAACCCATTTTGCGGGAATGTTTTGGGGCGGCTAAACGGAAGATTGGAATCACTACAAATTCTCGCCATATCTTTCCACATGTATTCACCTTTAGCGGGATAGACATTAAAAGGTGAATCATTCATACCCTGCTTATTGAAGACTGCACCCAACAGAAAAGGCCGCCACACAATACTTACATTGTTATCGGCCGCCACAGACTCAATACGCATTGCCGCAGGATAGGAGTATGTACTAGCATAATCAAACCAAAACTCAATGTTCACTAAGCACTCCTCTAGAGGCTAATGCCTTGTTATGCCTATGACTTAAGCGAAAACTATTTATTGTTTTCTTTATCCGCCAGATACTTAGTAATTAATTGAGGAATATGTAGCCCTGTTTTACGAACAAGATACCAATCTATAGCAGCCAGAATAACCAAACCTATTATCATTCCCATTTTCAATCCCCCATGCACATTGAAATTTAAATCTATCAAATCGTTAAGAAAAGCACTTTGAGCCTAAATACACTATTGATGTTAGATCTGGATAATTACCTTTATTCTGTAACGTTTGTGGTAGTGGCGCGGGCTTTATCGCGTCAACTGCCGCACTTGTTATGAATTACTTGATTAAATCTTCAGGACGAAAAGTGAGCCTTAGATTCTTAAAGCTACGGTTGTATTCCTCCATCGGTAACCCTGACAGCTCGAGGAAGGGAGCGCTCAAAGCTACCGCCCTAATTACACTATCATCAAACTTTTCGTTGGAACTTGACTGCCTAATAGAAGCTCTCTCAATACCATATAGTTCATTGAGTTTAACGAAAATAACAACTTCTAAATCTCTCAATTTCTCTTGGTCATTCGCCAAGCTCTTAGGGCGAAACCAATTCGAACTTAGTTTATTCATTATGACAACAATGCATTCGTTTCTATTGTCGCAAACAGTGTGGGATTTACTGATAAGGGTGCTTGCACATCCAGCAATAAACACGATAGATAACAAAACTGTTGCTTTCATTAAGAGTCCATTCATAACGCCAAGCGCAACGGCATTTTGTCGAGCACGCCTTTTGTGTTACTTCCACAAAAGGTGTGCGCAGCAAAAATGTCCGGCTGAAGCGCCTTGTTAAGTGATGCTAGTGGCAAGTTAATGCCTCATATACTTGAGGGCTAATATCATGCCTCAACGACGAACCAACAACAATAAAACTGGTTTTGATTATAGCTGTGAAGTTTTTAGCTGATAGTAGTTTATGCGGATAGTAAGTAGCAGGTTTATTTTCCCAGCCACTTTGATTGTTTTTAAACCAAGCCTCAATAAATTTATAGGTTTCGCTGTCAGGTTTGATTTTGCACTCTGTTACAGGCTTCCCTTGCTCAAAAATAGTTAGCTGAAGTTCCCTTAGGGGAAAAACTAATTCCTCATTGCCGCACGAAATTAAGCTTAATAGGAACAGCAGAACTACCAGTATTTTTCTCATGTAAGCCACTTAACGTCTCAAACAACAGATTGGTGAAGTTGGCGGCTTTTTTTTGGAACAAAAAAGAAGACAGCTTTGCCAAATCCGCGTACTTTGACTTGTTAAGTGCAGGCTTGAACCGAACGAAATTCATTACAAAGCTCCTCAAAATTATTGTAATACGCTTCCTCACTGCTGCTAATGTCCTTGATGCTGGATTTTGACAACCAATTATTCTTTCCAGTTAAAGAGTCAAACTCAGATATAGCTTCAGGATAGATATCGTCCAGGGCATCCAGTGTGCCTGAGTTTCTAATCGAGTAATCAATAACCCACAAACAGTAAACCGATTTCTCGTAGTCTGTAAGAGCTTCGATTCCAATTTCGGCTTTCTTTTCGATGACATCATCTCCAAGTTCAATTAGCCATGTTTCGTTGTCTAGTTTCATACTCATTGGTGCACTTAACGCTCCTAAGCTGCGGCAAACGGTAGTGAGTCCGATGCCTGCCGCGGAGGGGTTTTGGCGGGCATGCCAACCTTGGCTTGTTACATCATTCAGAAGTGAGTACAAGTTCCGTAGTAAATGTCAGAATTGTTCGTAAATACAAAAGGTTTATTCGCATCCTCAATATACTCTTCAACAACCAAAACGTAGACATTTGAGGTTAGATCATTTTTCATGACCGTAATTGCTTTAAACGCATTTTCGGAAGACCCAAAATCTAATATCTTTGGGGATGTAACATAACTGTTTTTCAGACTACCAACCATCAATCCGGTAGATCGATCAACTGTAAACTCACTACCAACCATTGATGCTAAAACATTTTCAACTCTCTGACCGTTTGTACCCACTTGAAATGCTGAGGTAACTTTGCACTTGTAATCTTCTAGGGCAAATACATAGGTGGACAAAAGTAACAGTGTGGTTGTTAGTATCATTCTCATAGGAAAATTCCATGGATGTAACTCCGCCCTAAGCTGTGAGTGAACGTGTGCCATGTCTGAGCAAGAGCAAGTTCGGCACGCGTTTACGAATCAGGCTTGAAGGCTTTGTTAGTGCTGCTAAAGTACATTGATAAGGTTGAGAGAGAATTTTTTTCTAAGTTTCTCAACTGACCCTTCAATTCCATCGAGTTCATTATATAGTTCACCATATATTCTGAAGCGATTGTAAGATTTCACCTCTTCCCGATAATCTAGAAACGATTGGATAATGCTAGATACCCCTGCTGACTGAGGCTTAACTATTGCCTTGGAAATATCTGATGAGCTTACTTTTCTACTAAGTAGCTGTGGTTTTCTAAAGTCACCTTTATGAAGAAGCTCCCATGATTGACTCCACTCATCAATAATTTCTTTTCTTTCTCTTAAGCCTGTCGCCTTTTTAATTAGCTCACTAAACTCTGTTCCTTTTTGTCGTAAGGATTTAAAGTCTCTTCGAAGCTGGAAAAGCACTTCAACACTATGTTCGCTTGAGAGCGCCTGATCAATCAATAATGAAAGGAAAGGAGGAACGTTCTTGATATGATCTGTATATGACTCTCCAATGGTAGCTGAAACAGCTTTTATGGTTTCCTGAAGGTGGCCATCAAGCTCCGTTAACTTCGCTACATGGAACGGCAACTCTCTGGCTTTGGCAATGTCAATGTTTTGTAAAGATAAGGGCAAGATAGAAGTACTTTGAGTAAGATCGGAAATCTCATTTAATAACGATATTTGCCAGAGACGAAGATGTGCAAAAGAAACCGTCGACTTTCGCATTAAATTTTCATAGTCATCCTGTGTTGTGTAACCCCTATGCTGAGAAAACCATTTGTAGTTTTCGGACTCTAATTCTTCAAAGCTGGAGAAGTTCAAAGAAAGATCAATTGATACTCCTTTTGTTAAATCGTCTGAGTGTAATAGTGCGCTTGATTCAACATACTCAAAAATCTCATTATTTGGGTCTAGTATTTTTATCGCTCCATTTTTCTTATACCGCTCTGGTAACACGACCTTGTCAAACAAAATGTATGCATCAATAAATGTTGACGTCCTGGAGAGTAATTCTGACGACCATTTAGATTCAAAGTCACGATGCATTACAAAATATAGAAATGCATCTATTGACCAAAATGGGATAGTTGATTTTTGTTCCATAATTTTCCTAAAGTACTAACATCTTATTAAAAGGAAAAACTCCTTGTTTAAACGAGGAATTCCCCTTTTATCATACATTTACTGTAATGAATATTATCACTAAAGCCGACTCAATTCAGCACACTAGCCAACACATTGATAAAAAACTCATGGCGAAAGTATGCAAGCAGTTGGGGAAAGAAAGAAAGAAAGAAAGAAAGAAAGAAAGAAAGAAAGAAAGAAAGAAAGAAAGAAAGAAAGTAAAAAGCACTGGGTGAATAGCCAGTGCTTTTTTGTTGGTTGAGCGTTTTAACTACTGCTTATCACAAGCTAGCAATGTACGCTCGCCAGCTGCCAAATTCGCTAACATCTTTAGCTGTGGTCGTTGCGTAGCCTTCGCAGATAAAGCTATTTACCCAACTGCCATCGGCTAACTCAATTTTGCCTAAACCTAGAGGGTGCGGAATGCCTTGCAAAAAGCTGCCAAGGTGTTGTTTGGGTAAGCGCCATACTTCTACTTCTATGGCTACGCCATGTTCTTCATCACGAATCATACCGGGGCGCGCGGGCGGACCACCAGCCAAGGCATATAACTTGTAGGCGCTGGCGCTTTGGGTAGCTTTAACTAATTGCCCTGCTCGCTCGGTAAGCTGAAAATTAAGGGGTAAGCCTGACAAGTGAGCACCACACACTGCTAGCTCCATATAATCATCATCTATGCTTTCTGAGGTTTGCAGTGCCGGTAACGCTTGTTTGCTTGCTCCTAAGTTAAAGCCATTATCTTGTTGGACAAGCGCGGCCATGCTGAGGATCTTTCTGTCGCAATAAGCATCGCTAAACAGGGTAATACCAAAGCTTTGAGTATTACCTTGCTGGTTTTGATAGAAACCGGCAGGTACCGATATCGCGCTGTAGTCCAGCAAGTTCATAAAGTTAGTGTAGTAGCCCATGTTGGAGTTAAGTTGAATGGGATCATCTTGTAATTGGGCAATGCTATAACTACTGCCTGCAGTTGGGGTAACAATTGCATCTACTTGTTTAACTAGCTTGTCACAGACCACTTTATAGGCTTGCAGTTGATAAAAGGCCTTAAAGGCATCTACCGCGTTATGTTGGGTAGCGCCGCCAATAATGGTTTGAATAACCGGTAAACATTGGCTTGAGTCTTTTTCAAAAAATTCTTGAATTGCGGCATAACGCTCGGCCACCCATGGGCCTTCGTATAGTAATTTAGCGGCTGCTAAGAATGGTTCAAAATCAATCTCTACTAACTCTGCGCCTAAACGCTCTAGCTGCTTGAGGCTTTGTCCAAACAACTTTTCTGTTTCTGGGTTATCAAAAAACGCTAGGTTACTAGCTTTGGGTACACCAATTTTGAGTGAAGTTAACTCCTGCAAAGGCTGATAGTATTGGCGTTGATTAGCTTGTTGGTTTGGCCTTGCGTAACAATCATCGGCGTCGTACTGGCCAGCTACATCCAGCAGCAAGTCTAAATCATCACTGGTATGGGCGAACAAGGTGACACAATCTAGGCTTTTACAAGCTGGCACTACGCCGCTGCAACTAAGCAAACCTTTAGTAGCTTTTAAGCCAAGAATATTATTGAGTGCTGCCGGCACCCGGCCAGAGCCTGCAGTGTCGGTTCCCAAAGAGAAACACACTTGGCCCAAAGCAACACTTACCGCACTGCCTGAGCTAGAGCCACCAGAAATCATGCTTGGATCAAAACTGTTTTTTACTGCTCCCCAAGGGCTGCGAGTACCGACTAAACCTGTAGCAAACTGGTCTAAGTTGGTTTTACCCAAAGGCACCGCACCAGCTGCAATAAGTTGTTTCACCACAAAGGCACTGTCACTGGGTTGGTAGCTATATTCTTTACAGCCTGCGGTAGTTGGCAAGGCTGCTAAATCAATATTATCTTTAATCGCAAACGGCACACCATATAAAGGTAACTCGGCAATATCTTGCTGCTTTAGCGCGGCTAAATAGTCGGCTAATTGTTGCTCACTTATGGTAGATATCCAGCAGTTGTTAATGTCGCTTTTCACTACTGCTAACTGCTGCTCTAAATATTGCTTAGCGCTAAACTGTTTGCTTAGGTAAGCTTCGCGCAACTGCGAAATAGTGTAGGTACTTGTTGTCATGTTATTCGGTCTCCATAACCATTAGGCGCTGCCCTGCGTGAACTTGGGAACCTTGAATTTGGTTCAACTGTTTTATTACTCCGTTTGAAGGCGCAGTCACTTCTAGTTCCATTTTCATTGCTTCTAACACTGCCACCACCTGGCCAGATTTAACGCTTTGCCCCGGCTCTACCATTACTTGCCAAAGGTTGCCGGCTACGTGGCTTTCTATCGCCAGTTCTGAATCTGCTAAAGCGTCTTCAGTAGCGCTTTGTTGGCTTTGTTCTTCTACCGAGAAGTGAGCTTGGCCGCTTTCTTCCCAGCGTTGACGCTCGGCTTCGAAGGCTTGTTGTTGATTAACTTTAAAAGCTTGAATGCTCTCTTGTTGCTCGTCTAACAGTGCTTGATAGCCTTTCAAGCTGAACTCGGTTTGCTCAATTTTTAGCGGGTAATCTCCACGTGGAAAATCTTTACGGATTTGCTTAAGCTCATCCGCACTCACTGGGTAAAATTTAATTTGATCAAAAAAGCGCAATAACCAAGGTTTAGTAAACTCAGTTGTGCTGCGGTAGCGATTCCACATCTGTAGAGTGCGTCCCACAAACTGATAACCACCCGGCCCTTCCATGCCATACACACATAAATAAGCGCCGCCAATGCCTACAGCATTTTCTGGTGTCCAGGTACGTGCTGGGTTGTATTTAGTGGTGACTAAACGATGGCGAGGATCGATAGGTGTAGCAACCGGTGCGCCTAAGTACACATCGCCTAAGCCCATCACCAAATAGTTAGCGTTAAACACGATGTCTTTCACTTGCTCAGCAGTGTCTAAGCCGTTAATGCGGCGAATAAACTCGATATTATCGGGGCACCATGGCGCATCTTTGCGCACAACGTCGTTATACTTTTGAATGGCTAAGCGAGTGGCTTCGTCGTCCCAAGATAGCGGCAGATTCACGACTCGTGCTGGCACACTAAGTTGGTCAATATCACCAAGACTTGCTTCTGCTTTCTCTAGTATTGCCAATAAACGCTCTAGCGGTAGCTCTAGGTTGTTGTAGTGAACCTGTAGTGAACGAATACCAGGAGTAAGCTCTTCTATGCCGGCAATGTTTTGCGCTTGCAAGTTCAGCATTAAGGCATGCACTCTAAATCGTAGCGCAATGTCTAAACGCTGCGGACCATACTCAATCAGCAAATAGTCTTCACCCGCTGGGCGATATACCACCTTTTCACCATAAACATCACTGGCTAAGGTTTTTACAATTGGCGTGGTAATGGGCGCAGCGCTAATTTCGCTATTGTAGGCGTTGCCTAGCGCTAAGCTTGCTAATTGCTCTCGCTCTGCCTGCTCTGCTTGCTTAATACTAACTGGAATAAAGTTAATTTCATCGCCCGCTTTAAGCTGTCCCATTTTCCATAGGTCGGCTTTAATAATGGTTGCCGGGCAAACAAAGCCGCCTAAGCTTGGGCCATCTGGGCCAAGGATCACTGGCATATCGCCAGTAAAATCGATACTGCCTACAGCGTAAGCGTTATCGTGAATGTTAGATGGGTGCAAACCCGCTTCGCCGCCATCACTACGTGCCCACTCAGGCTTTGGCCCAATAAGGCGCACGCCGGTTCGGCTAGAGTTGAAATGTACTTTCCAAGTTGCTGCAAAAAAAAGTTCGATGTCTTGGTCGGTAAAAAAGTCTGGCGCACCGTGCGGGCCGTAGATTACGTGAATATTCCATTGTTGAGTAATTTGCGGCTTTTGCTGTAACTCTCGGCCTAGTAAGAAATCGTCAATGGCTTTGACTTGCTTAGCATCTGGCAGTTGCAGTACGTCACCAGTGCGCAGTGCACGCCCTGCGTGGCCGCCAAACTGACCTAAAGTGAAGGTAGATTTACTGCCTAAATACTCAGGACATTGAATGCCACCACCTACCGCTAAATAGGCGCGAGCACCGGCATCACTCACTTTGCCTAATGCTAAGCTTTGGCCAGCGCTTACTTTAAATACTTGCCACATCGCGCGGCTTTGGCCATCTAAGCTAATCTCTATATCCGCGCCACCTACTGCTACCAAGCTGTCTTGATTAAACTTAAGCGTTGGCCCTTGCAGGGTAATCTCTAAACCAGCGGCATCACTTGGATTACCTAATAGCTGATTAAGAAGCTGAAAACTTTGCGCATCCATTGGCCCTGACGGTGGAACGCCAATATCCCAGTAGCCTTTTCGTGCTGGGTAATCTTGAATAGTAGTTTGTGTGCCAGCGCTTAGTACATCCATAGTACTTGGGCGGTAAGCAAAACTGTTTAAACTTGAAGTAAGCAAGGTACCTTGCTCTAAGGCAGGTAAAGTTAGCAACTGTTTAAGGTAGGCTAAGTTATGCTCAATACCGTACACCTGGCAAGCTTGCAGCGCCTTGGCTAAACCAGCAATGGCAGAGTCTCTATCTGCTGCGTGGTATTGCACTTTAGCCAGCATTGGGTCGAAAAACGGAGAGACTTCTACCCCACTTTCTATCCAATGGTCGATACGTAGTTGCTCAGCTGTTGGCAAACCCAGTTCTGCTTTAGTTGGCCATGCAACATGGCTAAGTAAACCAGCGTTTGGTTGGAAATCTTTGTTAGGATCTTCGGCATATAAGCGCACTTGAATGGCGTGACCAGAAGCCTGTAAATTGCTGGCTTTATCAACCAATGGATAAGCTTGTTTAGCAAATTGCGCATAACCCAGCTCTACCATCCATTGCACTAAATCGACGCCAAACACCATCTCGGTTACGCCGTGTTCCACCTGTAAACGGGTATTAACTTCTAAAAAGTAAAAAGATTGGCTTTGCTGATCAAATACAAACTCTACGGTGCCTGCACTGCGGTAATTAACACTTTCGGTAAGCTGCTTGGCAGTTTGTTGTAATTGCTGGCGAATAGCTGGGCTTAAGTTGGGAGCTGGGGTTTCTTCAATCACTTTTTGGTTACGGCGCTGCGCTGAACAATCACGCTCGCCTAAGGTTAATACCTCACCAGCACCGTTACCAAATACTTGCACTTCGATGTGGCGTGCTTGGGTAATAAATTTCTCAAGGAATAAGCCCGCATTGCTAAAGTTGTTTTCACTAAGGCGTTTTACGCTATCAAAGGCTTGGCTTAATTGCTCCGCGGTGTCACAACGTTGCATACCAATACCGCCGCCACCAGCTGTGCTCTTTAGCATAACTGGGTAACCCAGTTGTTCGGCGCAGCTTAATGCTTGTTGTTGATCTTCTAATAGACCACTGCCCGGTAATAAAGGCACTTGCGCTTGTTCGGCTAACTCACGAGCACAATGTTTAAGGCCAAAGGCATTCATTTGCTCTGCTGTTGGGCCTAAAAATACTAAACCTTGTTGTTCACAACGTTTGGCAAAGTCTTGGTTTTCACTTAAAAAACCATAACCAGGATGAATGGCTTGCGCGCCAGTTTGTTTGGCAATGGCAAAGATCTTGTCGATGTTTAGGTAAGTTTGACTGGCTGAACCTTCACCCAAGCTATAGGCTTCGCTGGCTTGGCTAATGTGCAGGCTGTCTGCGTCGGCGTCGCTGTAAATAGCCACGCTGGCAATGTTCATTTTGTTAAGGGTTCGAATGATCCGGCAAGCTATCGCGCCACGGTTGGCTATCAATACTTTATCGAACATAGTGTCACCTGAGAGCTGCGGGTCGTCCCGGCTAATAACAAGGCGTGTTTAGGGTCGTCCCTAGCCTTAATCTAAAGAGTTATTGCTTGTGCTTAAGCTGCATCCCAAATCAACATTTCTACTGGGGTTGGGTTGTAGCCATTACAAGGGTTGTTTAACTGCGGGCAGTTAGACATTAGAACAATCACGTCCATCTCGGCGCGCATTTCTACATATTTTCCAGCACCGCTAATGCCGTCTTCAAAGGTTAAACCACCGGCTGCAGTAATTGGCACGTTCATAAAGAAGTTAATGTTGTGGGTAATGTCGCGCTTGGTTAAGCCGTACTGTTCGTTCTCGGCAACCGCCAACAACCAACTATCACGACAAGCGTGCATGCATTTTTTATCCAATGAATAACGCACGGTGTTACTTTCGGTGGCACAGGCGCCGCCTAAGGTATCGTGGCGACCACAGGTATCGGCAGTAATGGTGAGCATTTCGCGACCTAGGTTGGATAACAGCTTTGTACCAGCGGTTAAGTAAACATTGCCTTGTTCACGAATGGTATCCATAGCGCTGTATCGCTCGCTCGGATCGGCTGCACTGTAAAACAATGTGTCTGCGGCTTGGTTACCTTCTAAGTCTAAAATTCGCAGCGTTTGACCCGCTTTTAGCTCATGCATGTAGTAGTCTCCGGCTGGAACCACTTCTCGCTGGCTGGCTTGTTCTGCTTGTAAATCACTTTCTTTGATCATGAATATTATTCCTCGTTTAGCGCTTACAACTAAGCTTCACAACAAGTGCTAGCTTGGCTAACACAGCGGTAGCGTTCGGTATTTTCGAAGCCACGACCATTCTCTGGTCTAAAGTTTCGACAGTAGTCGTCTTCACTCACTGGATCAGCTTCCACCATTGCAACTTCAACACCGTGATTGGGGTATTCTTTAGCGGGGTTCATTGGATGTGGACAGGTTGTCATCAGCACTAAAGTGTCCATTTCAAAACGCAGTTCGATAACATCTCCTGCTTTGCTGGCGTTTTGCTCAAACTGTAAATTGCCTTCTGCATCGGCGGCTACTTTACTAAACAGGTTAATGTTAGCTGCCATATCTCGCTTGCCTAAACCATATTTAGCTAATTCAACCAGCATGGCATCGTAGCCATTTTGTAGCCACAAGTTACCTTGAGTTTGATAGCTACGCTCGCCCCATTTCTCGGCGACCTTTTGTTTGTTCGCTAAGCCACCTACGCTGTCTATCCAGCCGGTATCATCGCGGGTAATCGAGCAAAACACTCGCCCCATATCGGAGTACAAACAATTACCTTTGGTTAGTTTAAAGGTGTGCTGACATTTAAGTGTATCGGGCGCGTTATAACGCTCTAACAAATCCTTTGGGTTATAAAACAATAGGCTCACATTAGAAGCCCCTTCTGGGTTGGTAAAACGCAAGGTTTTACCAGCAGGTACAGTTACCGACCAATGCGCGGCACCGTTTATCACTTCTTGGTAAATAGGTTCTTGGGAAATAGTAGAGTTCATAGATTGTCCTTATTAGGCCACCGACTTATCAATAATCGGTTTCATCTCTTCACTAAAGCGAGCAGCATCGCTGTCTTTGCTAATAGGAATATCGAAGGTGACTTGCGCGCCAAAGCGCTCGGGGTGCTGTGCATCATGACGATGCTTGTCAAACACCCATAGGCGGTTGCCTAAGCTAAAGCCTTCGGAGAGATCGTGGGTAATCATAAAAATGGTAAGTTTGTGCTCTTGCCACAACTGATGAACTAGCTTGTGCATGTCTTTACGAATGCCTGGGTCAAGCGCGCCAAAGGGTTCGTCTAGTAACAATATCTTTGGCTTTTTCATCAAGGCTTGAGCAATTGCCAAGCGTTGCTGCATACCCCCAGACATCTCTGTTGGGTATTTATGCGCGGCTTCTGTTAAACCTACTTTGTCTAACATTGCCATTGCTTGGCTGTACGCTTGTTGCTTGGCTTTACCAAATAGACTCGCAAGCACTGGCGCTTTAGCAAATACATCACTTAGCATTACGTTTTGCACTGCCGTTAAGTGGGGAAACACGGAGTACTTTTGAAACACAATGCCACGCTCTGGCCCTGGTTCATTAGGCAACGGCTCGCCATTTAACAAAAGCTTGCCACGGCTGGCAGTTTCGTTTCCTAATAGCAAATTTAGAAAGGTAGATTTGCCACAGCCAGAGGCACCTACAATGCTAACAAACTCGCCTTCTTCAACACTTAGGTTTAAGCGCTCTAGCACAACGTTGTCGCCGTACTCTTTCCAAACGTCTATGGCTTGAATGATTGGAGTGCTCATTATGCGTCTCCTTGTGTTTTGTGATACCAAGAAAAAGCATGCACTGACAACTTGCGCAGCAGCCAATCCATTACAAAGGCCAGCACACTAATCCACAGCACGTAAGGCAAAATTACGTCCATCGCCAAATAACGGCGAATAAGGAAGATGCGATAACCCAAGCCCTCTGTGGCAGCAATTGCCTCAGCAGCAATCAAAAATAGCCAAGCACTGCCCAAGGTTAAACGAACCGCTTCGATTAGCTTTGGCAGAATTTGCGGAATAACTACTGCAATAATGGTTTGCCAACTAGACGCACCTAAAGTTTGCGCTTTTAAGATCTGTTCATTAGGTAGCGCATCGGTACGCAGCTGTAGGTCTCTAATCATAATTGGGCAGATCCCAATGATGATCAGCATCACTTTAGATAACTCTCCCAAGCCAAACACAATGAACAGAATCGGCAAAATTGCCATGGGCGGAATGAGTGAGATAGCAGTAACCAATGGTGATAAAGGTGCACGTACAAATGGCACCATGCCATTAGCAACTCCCACCATTAAGGCCACTAAGGCACTGATCCCTACCCCAAGCGCCAAGCGAGTTAAGCTAGCTACCGTATCTGCCAGCATTAAGTATTCGCCACTGCGTTTGCTAGGCTCAAACGCCATGCGGTTAATTGCTTCCACAAAACTCGACATAGCAGGCAATAACTTATCGTTTGGATTGTCTGCTAAACGCGCCTGTGATGCAGCCATGTATAAAGCAATTAGCAGCAAAAACGGTAGTAGGCCCAACATAAGCCGCACGAAGCGGCTAGGTTTTTTATTAATTATGCGAGTCATAGGCAGAGCCTTATAGTTTGCCTTCGGCAGCCATATCCATGTACTCGGCTGTAAAGCGAAGTTTTACGTTACTTGAATCGCCATAAACACCTGAAGGAGTTTCGATACCGATAAAGCTAGCATCTGGTGCGCCTTCACCTAACAAACCGTGATGGTGCGAAAACTCGGCTACTTTAGCCATGGTGCTTTTTAGAGTTGCGCTATTGGTGAAATCAACAGCTTCTTGAGGCTGGTAGAACATTTTAGTAGACGCCAATTGCGCATCATAACCGGCTAAATCGGTACCTGATGCTTCAGCCATAAATGCACGAGCTTTCATTGCTGCTTCATCATCACCCGACATAGTGGCCATAATCTCGTACCACGCGCCAGTTAGAGCTTTACCTAGCTTAGGATCTTGCTTAAGCGTATCTGTATTCACTACTAGCAAGTCGATGATCTCACCAGGGATCTTAGAAGAGTCGAACACCATGTTGGTATCTGGCATTGCCACAATCTCGCTTAGTAGCGGATTCCAAGTGGTAACAGCTGTTACATCTTTGGTAGTGAATGCCGCAACTAAGTCGGCGTCGGAGGTGTTTTCAACTTTGATATCACGCTCTTTTAAGTCTACTGACTCTAAGGCGCGAGCTAACAAATAATGCGAAACACTTAACTCTACTAAGTTAACTTTTTCGCCTTTTATGTCGGCAAGGCTTTTATCACCTTTAAGTACTACACCGTCGTTACCATTTGAGAAGTCGCCAACAATTAACGCAGTTGAATCCACGCCACTGGCAGCAGGAATAGTTAGTGCGTCCATGTTGGTCATTACTGTGGCATCAAAGCCACCGGCGGTGTATTGGTTAATTGATTCGATGTAGTCGTTCACCTGCACAACTTCGATATTGATATCGTATTTGTCGGCCCACTTATCAACAATGCCTGAGGCTGCACCATAGTCCCACGGCATCCAACCAACATAGATAGTCCAAGCGAGTTTATAAGTAGGTTTATCGGCGGCTTGCGCAGATACAACACTAAGCGCACTTGCGCTAACGATGGTGGCTGCTACTGCCAGGGTACGGAGTGGAGATTTAATTAGGTTTATCATGGTCACCTCAATGTGGTTATGCACTTTAAAATAAAAACATGAGAGACGTATTTATTGTCATCTCCCGGGCTTTTATCCCTCCGTGTAACCTCTATGAGGTTGACAACTCTCGGTCCAGACACTGCGTTGCAGCCGGAACCCTAGATGTCTATTGCAAATTTTAAGCGGCTCTTGATGAGGCAGAGCCATACATCTCTCATGTCGCAAGTATTAGGTAGCAATGGATATGCCAACGCTAACGCATCCCTCTATCTAGGTATAAATCACTAAATGAAGCCCCAGTAATAGCCCCCCGAAGGCACCATAACGGTGCAAACATGTGATTTTTGCACCAAAATTTAATAAAACAAGGGCGTGTTACGCTGTGTGAGAAGAAAACAATATTGTGGCTACAATATAAAGATAAGCAACGAGCAATCTACTGCGATGCTTCAAAGGCTTATATTCATCAACAACTTAAGTTAACAAGTGAAACTAGCTAGCCTTAAGTAAATCACTTATTGCTTTTAGCTATACCTATTTGATTTTTTATATTTATACTCGAATAATTAATTACATTAGCGTGATGAATTAAGCGTTCTTGATTGGCACTCAGCAAAAAGGAGTTATGCATGAGTAGTATTTTTTCCCCTGCCGTTTATTTAATGACAGAGTAGGTTTTAAATACAAGTTCATAATGTGGACTTGCTTGTTTTTAATGCCAATCGTTTATGGTTTTGGGTCAATAATCCTCACCATGAATAAAGAGATTACATTTACCGAGAATGAGTTAGCAGGATACGAGATTGTTAACCAACTGCCCGGTATCTCCAACTCGGTAGTGAGGCACCAGCATCTAAACACGCTAAGAACGATGGGCGCAGATTACGACAAAGATGAATTCAGCTCTATTCAGCAAGATTTAAATAGCACTCTGCAACAACTAAGCTCGCAACTTTCTGGCGATAATAAAACGTCGATGGAGCAAGCCCAACAGAGCTGGCAGGCCCTAGCTGAAAGTAAAAGCTCTTTAGGTAAACTGCTTATTGAACATGAAGCCTTTCTTAGACAAATTAGAGCCATTACCTATAGCGTAGCCGCGAATAGTGGATTAACTAGAGATCCAGAAGTCAGCAGTTATTACCTAATAGACATAGCTACCGCCCGTTTACCTATATTACAAAGCAACATAGCTAGGCTAAGAGATAAAGGAGGCGACATTGCTGACTTTGGTATTCTCGACGCTGAAGGTAATGCTGATCTTCAGTTTAGAACCGATAATGCTATCGAAGTACTTAACGACATGGATAAAGCCTTGGCACAACTGGTATCTTACGATAAGCAATTTGAAACTAAACTGGGTAAACAAGCCCAGCAAACTACCGAAAGCATAAAACAAATCGTTAATTTGATTCGCGATGAAATCCTTAAAGACCAACAAGTTAAAACCAATACCGATACTGTTTTTCAGCTTGCTAATGACAGCTTAAGCCAAATCGAAGATTTTACCTCTGCTTCGCTTAGCTACTTTGGCGAAGAGTTAGGTAAGCGTAAAGCCAGTGCCGAACAAAAACGAGCCGTGATGCTGTTTGCCCTACTCGGGGTGCTACTAGTATGTTGCTATTTCATGATTGGTGCTTATCTATCCATTAGACGCACCGTTAAACAAATTCGCTATGTTGCAGGTAGGGTTAATCAAGGCGACCTAAGCCAAGATCTAACGGTATATGGTTCTGACGAACTTGCTGACATTGCCCATGACTATAAAACCACCTTAGAAGCCTTACGATCTTTGTTAGAACAAGTTAAGAGCGGCTCCGAAGAAATGCTAATTGCTACCCAACAAATTGATGGCAAATCGCAAGAGGTGAGAGATGCAATTAATCAGCAACAACTAGAAACGCAGCAAGTAGCTACTGCAGTTGCTGAGATGAATGCCACTGTTAACAACATGGCTGAAGATGCGAATAAAGCTGCAGACTCTACCCTAGCCTCCCAACAAGCAGTTGTTAATGGTCAAACGATTGTCAGCGAAACCATTTCAACGATTGGTTTAATAAATGAAGAAGTACTTACCACCTCTACCTCACTCAATCAGCTACAAGAGCAAACAAGCGCAATAGGTGGAGTTATCGATGTCATTAGAAACATCGCTGAACAAACCAATCTTTTAGCATTAAACGCAGCTATTGAAGCGGCTCGGGCCGGAGAACAAGGTCGTGGCTTTGCGGTTGTTGCTGATGAAGTGAGAACCCTTGCCAATAGAACCCAAACCTCAACCGATGAAATTCAGAAAATGATTGAAGGTTTACAATCTGGATCGTCGAGTTCAGTTAATGCCATGGCAAATGCTAGCAGCCGCGCACTTAGCGGTGTTGAACAAGCCGAAGAAGCCGGTGGCTCTTTTACCAATATTACTCAACGTGTAGACGAAGTTGTTGATTTGAACACTAACATCGCCAGCGCGATTGAAGAACAAAGTAAAGTAATGGACGAAGTTGAACTCAATATCGTACAAATATCTGATGGTGCCAATGCCGCGCTGCTTCTAGCAGATGAAGCGAGCCAAGCCAGTGGCAGCATTGGACAAGAAGTAGATAAGCTGCAGCAGATAGTTAATAAGTATCAACTGTAAGCTAAGCTAATTAACCCTATGAATAGAGCAAGGCAATGCGGCATATGAATTCACATGCCGCCAATTTTTCTAGCAGTATGGCTGATCAATTAGATGCAATAGTTTTGTTCAAACAAAAAAGCCAGTAGCTAACGCTACTGGCTTTTTTAATTGGTGCCCGGGGCCGGACTTGAACCGGCACGTCCTTTCAGACGAGGGATTTTAAATCCCTTGTGTCTACCAATTTCACCACCCGGGCAAAACTCTTCTTTGTAATGGAGGCGGGTCCCGGAGTCGAACCGAGGTCCACGGATTTGCAATCCGCTGCATAGCCACTCTGCCAACCCGCCAAACAGCGTTACAAATTTTGGAGCGGCACATCGGGTTCGAACCGATGACCTCAACCTTGGCAAGGTTGCGCTCTACCAACTGAGCTAGTGCCGCTTTATTCTTTATCACTATTTAGTGCATGTGAGTAAACAACTAGGTTGCGCTACTCTTTATACCCACACTGAGCTAGTGCCGCTTTATTCTTTATCACTATTTAGCGCATGAGAGCTAAGCAACTAGGTTGCGCTACTCTATATACTCACACTGAGCTAGTGCCGCTTTAATCTTTAAACAAATTGGTGCCCGGGGCCGGACTTGAACCGGCACGTCCTTTCAGACGAGGGATTTTAAATCCCTTGTGTCTACCAATTTCACCACCCGGGCGACACGTTTTGCTGTTAACTAGGAGCTAGCCCCTGAAAACGAGTTGTACTTTAACGTATTACAGAAATGAGTCAACGGATTTTTTAAGGGAGTTGATTCAAGTGCTTAAAAAGCGATCTAGGCGCTGCCTTTTCACACCATTCCTGTAATCACACAGCAAAAATAAGCAGCCTTTGCACACGACCAAAGTAAAACAGATATCGATAAACAAATGGTTTGATGCGCTGATTAATTGCAACGATGACAGTAGCTGACAAGATGAGGAAAAACTTGGGAAGCTTGGAATATAGAATGGATAGAAGAGTTGGTGCCCGGGGCCGGACTTGAACCGGCACGTCCTTTCAGACGAGGGATTTTAAATCCCTTGTGTCTACCAATTTCACCACCCGGGCGACACAAATTTATAGTATGGAGGCGGGTCCCGGAGTCGAACCGAGGTCCACGGATTTGCAATCCGCTGCATAGCCACTCTGCCAACCCGCCATACTATGTGTGTTAAATTGGAGCGGCACATCGGGTTCGAACCGATGACCTCAACCTTGGCAAGGTTGCGCTCTACCAACTGAGCTAGTGCCGCTTCATCTGCTTTACTTGCTAGTATGAATAAATAGACAACTTAGGTTGCGCTACTTTTTATATCCACTCTGAGCTAGTGCTGCTTTTTGCTTATTACCTAAGTAACTCGCCTTTAACACTTCAGCGTTGCCGCTGAATGTGCTGTGCATTTTAGCGACCTAAATCTTTACGTCAACTGTCTTTTAATAAGTTTCTTACTGTTCGTTGGATTTTTAGGCTAAAGCTACGATTTATTAATCATTTTGCTTTAATTCTGGCCACGCCAGCACTAAATAACTCACCATTGACCAAAGCGTAAGAACAGTTGCCACATAAAATAGTACGTAACTGGCCTGCGTAACAAAAGGGTCTATTTGTGCGGTTAAGCCGGTAATAGCTGCCATTTGAGCAGCTGTTTTATATTTCCCTATCCAAGATACCGCAACGCTTGAACGCTTACCAAGTTCTGCCATCCACTCTCGTAGGGCAGAAATAATAATTTCGCGGGATATCATGATAACCGCAGGAACAGTAATCCAAAAAGTCTGATAATGCTCTACCAATACCACTAAGGCTGCAACTACCATAGCCTTATCGGCCACTGGATCGAGAAATGCACCAAAAGGGGTGGTTTGCCCCAGGCGTCGCGCTAAGTATCCATCTAAATAATCTGTAGCAGCCGCTAAGCCAAAGATAAATGCAGCGGCCAACATGCCCCACTCTAAGGGAAGGTAAAAAGCTATTAAGAAAAACGGAATTAATACAATTCTAAACGCGGTCAGTATATTTGGAATATTTATCATTATTTTTCATTTATAAAACTACTGCCGCTATGTTGCCTAATCTTGCCTAGTGATGCAACGAATCATAAATTTTTTGCGCTAAAGTAGGGCTAATTCCGGGAACTTTTTTAATTTCGTCAACACTAGCGCTTTTGAGCTGTTGCATTCCACCTAAATGCGTTAGCAATGCTTGACGCCGTTTGGCCCCTACTCCATCAATATCTTCCAACACACTAGTCTTACGTGCTTTGTCTCGGCGATTACGATGACCGGTTATCGCAAAACGATGGCTTTCGTCTCGAATATGTTGAATAAGATGCAATGCAGCGGAATCACTAGGTAAGTGAATTTCGGTCATCGCTTTACCAATCAGCAGTGTCTCTAAGCCTGGTTTGCGGGTTGTGCCTTTAGCGACTCCCACCAACAAAGGCATGGGATCTAGATTTAGTGGCTCAATGCTGGCAAAAGCTGCAGACAACTGCCCTTTACCACCATCAATAAACAATACATCGGGTATTTTTTCAGCTAACTGGGCCTTTTGGTAACGACGAGTTAATGCCTGCGCCATTGCGGCATAGTCATCGCCACCGGTAATGCCGTCGATGTTAAAGCGACGATACTCAGATTTGTTTGGCCCTTGCCTATCAAACACCACGCATGAAGCCACCGTGCGCTCGCCTTGGGTATGGCTGATATCAAAACATTCCATGCGTTTAATTGGCTGTTCTTGTTTGAGCAGCGCTTCAAGTTCAGTGACCCGATGGTGGATGGTAGCTTCTTGGTTTAACTTGGTTAACAACGCATTCTCAGCATTAGTATTGGCAAGCGCAACAAACCGAAGCTTCTCTCCACGTTTAGGTTGAGAAAGCTTCACTTTACAATCAAGTTCACTTTCTATTGCCGCTTCTATCTCTGGCCAATCGCCTTCGATATCAGGCAACAGCACTTCATTGGGTTGGTTGCCTTTACGTTGTTCAGACAGGTAATACTGCATCACAAAGCTGCGCAGTACTTCAGGTAAATCGGCCTGTTTGGGCACTTTAGGGTAATACGAACGACTACCTAGTACTTGACCATCACGGATCAGCAACAAATGAATAACGGCAATGCCATTTCTAAAAGCAAAACCCAATACATCAACATGCTCGGTATTGCCACTCACAAACTGTTGCTCTTGAACTTTGCGTAAGGCTTGAATTTGGTCTCTAAAACCCGCGGCAGCTTCAAAATCTAAGCTATCACTGGCCTTGGTCATCTTTTCGGCTAGTTGATTTATTACCTGTTGGCTTTTGCCCTTTAAGAACATACTCGCAAGGTCTACTTGCTGTTGATAGTCTTCTTCACTAATTAAGCTTACACAGGGTCCGGAACAACGTTTAAGTTGATACTGAAGACAAGGGCGTTGGCGGTTTGCGTATTCACTATCGCTACACTGGCGAATAGGAAATAGCTTCTGCATCAAATGCAGGCTTTCTCGTACCGCATTACCGTTAGGATAAGGGCCAAAATAATCGCCTTTATTACGTTTAGCGCCTCGATGCATCGATATCCGCGGATGCTTGTGTTTACTTAAAAGAATATAGGGATAGGACTTATCGTCTCGCAACAGCACATTGTATTTGGGTAAGTGCTTTTTAATCAGGTTGTGTTCGAGAATAAGCGCTTCGGTTTCGGTATGCGTAACCGTAACTTCAACCCTTGCTATGTTTGAGACCAAGGCACGGGTTTTATTGCTATCGACGTTTTTTCTGAAATAGCTACTTAAACGCTTCTTAAGCGATTTAGCTTTACCTACATAGATTACTTCATTAGCGGCGTTATACATCATGTATATGCCGCTAGCTTCGGTGACTTGGCTTAGAAATGCCTTACTATCAAATGGAGCGCTATCTTCGAGCAAAATTACAGCTTGTCTGTGTCTATCATGCCGTGGCGAATGGCTAAATGAGTTAACTCTACATCACCGCTAATGTTCAACTTGCTAAACAAGCGGTAACGGTACGAATTGACCGTTTTGGGGCTTAGGCTGAGCTGGTCTGAAATATCGGTAACCTTTTCGCCTTTGGTAATCATTAGCATTATCTGCAACTCGCGTTCAGATAAGCTTTGAAATGGATTATCTTCTGCCGGATTAAACTGACTCAAAGCCATTTGCTGAGCGATCTCGGGTGACAGATAACGCTGCCCTACGTTAACCGCACGAATAGCTTGTAGCATTTCATCTGGGCCGGCACTTTTAGTTAAGTAACCACATGCGCCTGCTTGCATTACCTTGGTAGGAAATGGGTTTTCTGTATGAATAGTTAATACGATAATCTTAGCATCTGGATCGTAACGCAATATCTTGCGGGTAGCCTCTAAGCCACCAATTCCAGGCATATTCATATCCATTAAGATTACGTTAGCTTGGTTGCTTCTACACCATTGAACGGCTTTCTCACCGCTCTCGGCTTCACCAATCACTTTAAATCCTCGAACGTCTTCTAAAATGCGACGGATCCCTGTACGCACTAGCTCATGATCGTCAACCAGAAATACGTTTATCAAGCGTTTTCTCCGCTGTAACTAAAACATCAATCTACTAATTGGGCGGGTTGCCAGACCTTGCATCGTCTGCGCAGCAAACTTTATATCCCATCAGGATAATAATTTAAAGGCTTAAGCGATAAAAGTTTAGAGTAGAACTGAGATTATTGGCAGTTTGCGCAATAAACTGTCAATTTGATCCACATTGGATGTACGGCAGTGCAGAAACGAAAAACGCCAGCGTAATGCTGGCGTTTTTCTGAATAATGGCGGAGGAGGAGAGATTTGAACTCTCGAAGGGCTATTAACCCTTGCCGGTTTTCAAGACCGGTGCATTCGACCACTCTGCCACCCCTCCGCAGCAACGGGGCGCATATTACCTAGCATTTTTAAGCTTGTAAACCGTCATCTTTGAATTTTTTGGAAATGTCTAACAATTGACTAAATGCTAGGCAAATTTTGGCCATAAAAAAGCCCAGCATAAGCCGGGCTTTTTAGCAGTTTGTCGCTAGCTTACTTAGGTAAGTAGCTCTTACCCATTAAGAAGGTATCAACGGCTTGTGCTGCACCACGACCTTCGTTGATTGCCCAAACAATCAAACTTTGACCACGACGCGCATCACCAGCTGCAAACACACCTTTAACGTTTGTAGCGTATTCACCGTAGGTTGCTTTAGCATTTGAACGAGCGTCTTTTTCAACACCTAGTTCGTCAATAATACCCGCTTCTGGTCCCATGAAGCCCATAGCTAGCAACACTAAGTCAGCTTTGATGACTTCTTCACTGCCTTTTACTGGCTCTGGTATCATTTGGCCGTTAGCGTTTTTCGTCCAGTTGATTTTGGTAGTGTGAACTTCTGTCACGTTACCTTGCTCATCACCCACCATTTTCTGGGTCATAACTAGGTAACGACGCGGATCTTCACCTTGAATGGCAATTGCTTCATCTTGACCGTAGTCACGCTTTAAGGTGCGCTTAAATTCTGGCCAAGGGTTGTCTTGAGCACGTTCTTGCGGAGGCTGAGGCATAATCTCAAGCTGCATTACGTTCTTACAACCGTGACGTAGTGAAGTACCCACACAGTCAGTACCTGTATCACCACCACCAATAACTACAACGTGCTTATCTTTAGCGCTAATGTAACGGCCGTCTTCTAGGTTGCTATCTAGCAAGCTCTTAGTATTTTTACCTAAGAACTCCATCGCAAAATGAACGCCGTTTAACTGGCGACCTTCTACAGGCAGGTCACGTGGAACCGTTGCGCCAGTGGCTAGCAACAGTGCGTCAAAGTCTTCGTTCAAACGGTTAATAGAAATGTCTTTACCCACTTCTACTGAGGTTTTAAATACGATGCCTTCTTCACGCATGATTTCGATACGACGCTCAACGATTTCTTTTTGCAGCTTCATGTTCGGAATACCGTACATTAATAAGCCACCAACTCGGTCAGCGCGTTCAAATACTGTTACTTTATGACCAGCAGAATTTAACTGAGCAGCTGCTGCTAAACCAGCAGGACCAGAGCCTACAATGGCGACTGTTTTGCCGCTGCGTTTAGCTGGAATGTTAGGTTTAACCCAACCTTCCTTAAATGCACGCTCGATAATGTTAACTTCTTGGCTCTTAATGGTTACTGGTGGAGCATTAATACCTAGTACACAAGAATCTTCACAAGGAGCTGGACATACGCGCCCAGTAAACTCCGGGAAGTTATTGGTTTTGTGTAAACGGTCAATCGCATCCTTCCAGCGACCACGGTATACCAGGTCATTCCACTCTGGAATCAAGTTGTTAATTGGACACCCAGCTACGCGTGGTGCGTAGTCTGAGTCACCAGAATGACAAAAAGGAATACCACAATCCATACAGCGAGAAGCCTGGTCTTTAACCGCTTCTTCGCTCATAGGCGTTTTAACTTCTAGCCAATCTATCAAACGCTCTGCTGGGTCGCGGTCTGTCGATAGCTTCCTGTCTATTTCCATAAATCCCGTTGGATTTGCCATGTCTCTCTCCTAAACCGCTTCAGCTTTTTGTTTGGCTTGTTCAGCCTTGGCTTTTTTCGCTTGCGCTACGCTATCAAGGTGCATATCGAATGCAGCTACCGCTACATCGTAATCCGTTTCATGCTCACCCGTAGCTTTAGCTTCTTTCATGTAGTTCTGCATACGCTCGTAATCGGTAGGCATTACACGAACAAACATGCTAAGTGCGTTATCCCAATCAGCTAGCAATTCTTTTGCTACATCAGAGCCGGTTTGCTCTAAGTGATTCTCGATTAATGCTTTTAGCTCGGCTGCTTCAGCTGCGTCTTCAACGCCGCCTAGCTTAACCATTTCCATGTTACAACGTGAGGCAAATTGCTTGTTACGGTCTAATACGTACGCTACACCGCCAGACATACCAGCTGCGAAGTTACGACCCGTTTCTCCAAGAATTACCGCTTTACCGCCGGTCATGTATTCACAACCGTGGTCACCTACGCCTTCAACAATGGCTGTTACACCAGAGTTACGAACACAGAAACGCTCACCAGCTATACCGCGAATATAAGCTTCACCAGAAGTACCACCAAAGAAGGCTACGTTACCTACAATGATGTTTTTGCGAGCTTCGAACGGTGCGCTTGCATCTGGGTAAACCACTAACTTGGCGCCAGATAAGCCTTTACCGAAGTAATCGTTGGCATCGCCTTCAAGTTCAAACTTAATACCTTTAGCGGCAAAAGTACCAAAGCTTTGACCTGCACTACCGTTGAATTTCACTTTAATCGTGTCTTCTGGTAGGCCTTCAGCGCCATAACGCTTAGATATTTCGTTCGACAACATAGTACCAACACTGCGGTTGGTGTTGATGATCTCTGATTTCAGAGATACTTCTTCGCCACTCTCAAGCGCCTTAGCGGCATCTTTGATTAACTGGCGATCCACGATGTCGTGAATTAAGTGTTTTTGCTCTTGGCTGCAGTAAAGTGTTTCGTTACCACTGTCATCAGCTTTATAAAGGATTGGAGATAAATCCACGCCTTTGTATTTCCAATGATCAACATCGGTACGTGGAGTTAGACACTGACTTTGACCAACCATCTCATTAATTGAGCGGAAGCCTAGTTCAGCCATAATTTCACGTAAACCTTCAACCATCATCTTGAAGAAGTTAACAACGTGGTCAACTTGACCTGCGTAACGCTCACGCAAACGACGATCCTGAGTAGCAATACCCACTGGACAAGTGTTCAAGTGACACTTACGCATCATGGTACAACCTTCAACTACTAGGGCAGCAGTTGCTACGCCCCATTCTTCAGCACCTAGCAAAGTTGCTACGGCTAAATCGCGTGGTGTTTTAAGTTGACCATCGGCCTGTACAGTAATACGGCTACGTAGTTTATTTTGAATTAGCGTTTGATGCGTTTCTGCTAGACCTAGCTCCCACGGCAGACCCGCGTGTTTAATTGAGCTAAGTGGAGAAGCACCAGTACCACCGTCATAACCTGCAATAAGTACTACGTCGGCGTAACCTTTACATACACCAGAAGCAATTGTACCTACACCCGCTTCTGATACTAACTTAACGTTAATACGTGCATCGCGGTTAGCATTTTTCAAATCGTAGATTAGCTGGGCTAAATCTTCGATTGAGTATATGTCGTGGTGTGGAGGTGGTGAAATTAGACCAACACCTGGCGTTGAGCCACGAGTTTTACCGATCCAAGCATCAACTTTATCACCTGGTAACTGACCACCCTCGCCCGGTTTAGCACCCTGCGCCATCTTGATCTGTAGCTCTTCAGCATTGGCCAAGTAATGGCTAGTTACACCAAAGCGACCAGAAGCAACCTGTTTGATCTTAGAGATCATTGAGTCGCCATTTTCCATAGGCTTAAAGCGAATTGGGTCTTCACCGCCCTCACCAGAGTTACTCTTACCGCCAATGCGGTTCATAGCAATTGCTAGTGTGGTGTGTGCTTCCCAAGAAATAGAACCAAAGCTCATTGCACCAGTAGCAAAACGCTTAAGAATTGTTTCTGCTGATTCAACTTCGCTTAGCGGTACACTTTCACGATCTGATTTAAACTTCAATAAACCACGTAGCGTGAACGCTTCTTTAGCTTGGTTATCTACGTTTGCAGCGTATTCTTTAAACACTTTGTAGTCGTTAGTCGACGAAGCATTTTGTAGCAAACGAATCGTTGTTGGGTTAAATAGGTGACGTTCACCGTCTTTACGCCATGCGTACTCACCACCGGTTTTCAGGATTAGATCACTGAATGGGTTGTCGTCTGCAGGGAAACCTTCACGGTGACGGTTTAGTGCTTCTGTAGCGATACCGTCTAAGCTTAAACCTTCAATACGGGTCACTGTACCGGTGAAGTATTTTTTCACTACCTCAGAGTTAATACCTAGCGCTTCAAAGATTTGCGCACCTTGGTAAGACTGAAGTGTAGAAATACCCATCTTCGAGAAGATTTTTAGCAAGCCGCTATTCACTGCTTTTGTGTAGCGCTCAACAACTTCATCGTTACTTAGGCTGCTTTCGATAATTGCTTGGTCGCGCATATCAAGAAGCGTTTCAATTGCTAAGTATGGGTTAACCGCTGCTGCGCCATAACCTAATACAGTTGCTAAATGGTGGGTTTCGCGAATATCGCCAGACTCAACAATTAGGTCTGCGTGAGCACGAATGCCTTCACGAATTAAGTAGTGGTGAACTGCTGCTGTAGCAAGTACAGAAGGCACTGCTGCGTGGTCACTATCTACTTTACGGTCACTCAAGATTAGAATTGAGAAACCATCATCTACCGCATCTTTAGCGTGACGACAAATACGCTCAAGCGCTTTTTCTAACTCATTTTCTGCACCAGAGGCGTGGAAAGTGGTATGAATAGTCGCAGCTTGGAAGTGATTGTGATCAATGCTACGTAGCTTAGCTAACTGGTCGTTAGTTAATACTGGTTGCTTAATCTCAACTTTACGACAATGCAGCGGCGTTTCTTCAAGTAAGTTTAAGTCCGCACCTACGTATGTACGTAGTGACATTACCATTTCTTCACGAATTGGGTCGATTGGCGGGTTAGTTACCTGAGCAAACAATTGCTTAAAGTAATGCGATAAGTGCGGGTTTTTATCAGATAAAATCGCTAGCGGCGTATCTGTTCCCATTGCACCAAGTGGTTCTTTAGAAGTACCAACCATCGGCTTCAATACCGCGTTAATATCTTCTTGGCTGTAGCCAAATGCTTTTTGACGTTTCTCTAGGCTGTGCTGCGTAGCAAAACGGTCGTAACCTTCTGGTAACGGAAGATCATCTAAAACAATCTTGTTTTCTTCTACCCATTTGCCATAAGGCTGGCTAGAACACACTGTGTGTTTAACTTCATCATCAGCAACAATGCGGCCTTGTTCTAGGTCGGCAATGAAGATTTTACCTGGTTGCAAGCGGCCTTTTTGAACCACTTTAGATTGGTCTACAACCAATGCACCAGTTTCAGAGCCCATTACCACTAAACCATCATCGGTTACTAGGTAACGAGAAGGACGTAAGCCGTTACGGTCTAGTGTTGCGCCAATTACTTTACCATCGGTAAATGAAATTGAAGCTGGGCCATCCCATGGTTCCATGATGCAAGAGTAGTACTCGTAGAAGGCACGCTTCACCGGGTCCATGTCATCTTGAGTTTGCCATGCTTCTGGCACAACCATCATCATTACTTGTTCTAGTGGACGACCACTTAATACAAGTAGCTCTACACACATGTCTAGGTTTGCAGAGTCTGAGCGAGAGATATCACAAACTGGATTAATCATATCCAGTTCTTCTTTGCTGAAGTTTACACTCGCAAGCAAAGACTCACGTGCGCGCATCCAGTTTACATTACCTTTAACAGTGTTAATTTCACCATTATGTGCAATGTAACGGAACGGCTGTGCTAAGCGCCATGCTGGGAAGGTGTTAGTAGAGAAACGCGAGTGGAACATGGCAATTGCCGAAACCACACGTGAATCTTGAAGATCTAAGTAATACTTGCGTACTTGAGCCGTAGTTAACTGACCCTTGTATACAATGGTACGAGAAGACATCGAAGCCATATAGAAGTCTTCATCTACACCAGCAACTGTCGCATCAGCAATGTGCAGAGTGTATTTACGTAAAACAAATAGCTTACGTTCGAAAACTTGCTGGTCTAAGTCAGCTGGACGCGCAATGAACACTTGTTCAATTTGCGGCTCATTATCTAGAGATGCTTGACCTAAGCTAGAGTTGTCTTTTGGAACTACGCGGTAACCTAATAGGGTTAAGCCTAGTTTTTCAATGTTACGGTTTAGTATCTCGCGACATTCGCGACGAATAGCTTCACCAGCAGGGAAGTAAACCATACCCACGCCATACTCACCTGGTTTAGGTAAGCTGAAGCCCAATTTTGTTACTTCTTCGTTAAAAAACTCATGAGGAAGCTGAATGAGAATACCGGCGCCGTCTCCACTATCTACGTCACAACCAGTACCACCACGATGCTCCATGCAAGTAAGCATGGTTAATGCGTTTTCGATCACATCATGACTTTTACGCCCTTTTAAGTGGGCAACGAATCCGATACCACAGCTATCGTGTTCGAATTCTGGCCTATAAAGGCTCTTATTGTGTTGAGTTATGTTTGTCATCCAGTAATTCCTATTTACTGCTATATTAATGTTATTCAGACCGACAGGACCTTAGACATCAATAGTATTTTCATTTAAAGAGGAGCCCCACCATCTATCGATGATGTGTGAACAACTACCTTTCACAGATAATTATTCTAAAAACCTCCAAAACAACAGCATTCAATAACGCAGGAGCTAGTCCATTCGTCACGAAAGTAAACGAAATGCTACCACAGATATAATTTGAATTTCAGACTTGACTTGAAATTAAACACGATTTTTTTTACAAAAATGCGTAAGAGACTAAAAAAGCGAGTTTTTTCTCACAAATAGTGCAGAAAAATTCACTATCACTTGATAATTTTGCGTTAAAGGCATCTTAACGTAATAAAATAACGTAATTTGTAAACCATTTTAAAGCATCATGTTGCTGAAAACGCTACCGAGAGTTACAAAAGAAAGCGCTCTAACATTTACCTACAAAAAAGCCAGCGATAGACGCTGGCTTTTAGCTAAGGGTTTGCCCTTTAAGCTACATCAAACTCACGTTGTAGCGGCGGCATAACTTGTTTCTTACGGCTAACTACACCTGGAAGGTCGATAACTGAACCTTCGATAGTTCCACCTAAGGTAGAAGCAACCTGTGCAGCTTCATCACTACAAATTAAGCCAGTAGAGTTTAGGGTAGTAATGTCGGTTAACAGTACAAGAGCTGTGTGGTAGTTGTTTGCTTGTTTAAGCGCAACTAAGGCCGTTTCTAACTCATCTAAACGGGCTAGTACCGGTTTTACTGAAGTAAGTTCTAATTGAGCAATGGCAAATTGTTTACCATTAATCTCATAAACTTTTTGGTCTCTTAAAACTAACTCATCCGCAGGCACCGACGCCACATCAGATTTTGCTGCAAATTGCTCGTCTGCAAATGCGTCAATATCTTCAACACCAGCGAGCAAAGCTAAGGCTTCTGCAGCTTCACGATCTACTGGTGTAAATGTTGGAGAATTAAATTTAACTGTATCGCTTAAGATAGCGCCTAACATTAGGGTAGCGGCTTCTTTACTAGGCGTAATATTAGCTGCTTGATACATGCTATAAACAATAGTACAGCTACAACCTACAGGGCGGATCCAACACTCTAAAGGTTCTGCAGTAGTGATATCACCAAGTTTATGGTGGTCTACGATACCGCGAATGTTAGCTTTTTTAGCGTCTCTTGGCGCTTGACCCCAATCAGAGTAATCAATTAGCCAAACATCTTCGCCAGCGATCTCTGTGCGCACTTCTGGTGCTGCAAAACCAATTTTGTCTAAGAGAAATTTGGCTTCAGGATTAGGTTCACCTTGAGCAATCGCTGTTGCTGGTGTGCCTTGCTTGGTTAATAACTCTGCTAACGATATTGCACCGGCAATACTGTCACAGTCTGGATTAGTATGTCCTAAAACTAACATCTGTTATCCGTCTCTCTTAATCGTTGAATGGTTTAGGCAAACTGCCCTGTTAATGCGCTGATCATAGGGCTATGTGATGGCGAGTGCAATACTAAGGAAGGTTTAAGCTTGTTGATTATTTACCTTAATCAAAGCAATTTTGTTAAGTAGTTGAGCGTCTTAGGAAATTATTCGATGATAATTTGGTGAGGCTAAGCCCACTTTTAGATGGCGGATTTGATTTTATTTGTAAAAAAACTCGTTATACTACAATTTCGTTTTACATAACTTAACGAACTAACTCAGTCATAACGGAGTGAAAAAATGAATCAGCCGAGCACGATAAACTATAGCGCTGCATCGAAACTGGAAACAAATAAGGTATTGCGTAACACCTACGCCTTACTTTCGATGACCTTGTTTACCAGTGCCATTGCAGCATTCTTTGCAGTAGTCGCCGGAATTGGTAGCCTGGCATCTATTGGTATGATGGTTGCCGCCATGATAATCGTATTCTTCGTTCTACCTAAAAGTATCAACTCTTCTATGGGTTTGGTTTGGACTTTTGTATTCACTTCATTAATGGGCGCCTCTTTAGGCCCGTTGCTTAGTGCTTACCTCCAATTCCCACAAGGTCCTGCTATTGTAATGCAAGCCCTTGGCATGACAGGCTTAATTTTCTTTGGCTTGTCTGGTTACGTGCTAACCACTAAGAAAGACTTCTCTTTTATGAGTGGCTTTTTAATGGCGGGTTTAATTGTGGTTGTAGTTAGCATGTTGCTTAACTTGTTTTTGCAAATCCCAATGCTTAGCCTAGCCATTAGCGGTGCAGCAGTACTGTTGTTTTCTGGCTTCATTCTTTATGATACCAGCAACATTCTAAACGGTAATGAAACCAACTACATACGTGCAACAATTTCAATGTACTTAAATGTATTTAACATTTTTGTTCACTTGCTGAGCATTTTAGGTTTCCTAAACGACGACTAAGCTATACAGCTAAAGGACTATTACGCCCTGTTCTTACAGGGCGTTTTTATTTATGGTACTTAATTTTAAACTAGATGCTTCCAAACTTAATTGGACCATAGCCTGTAAAGCCGCGGGTTTGGCTATGTTTATTCTCAGCCTAGGTTTGGTATTTAATTTAGACTTCGCTTTAACAGCAACACTTGGCGTGGTTGCAGCAGGACTTGCAGACAGCCCAGACTTTTATCAACATCGCCTGCAAAGCACCTTGTTGATGATGGCGAGCTTTTCCCTGGCCAGCATCTCAGTTACTTTACTGTTTCCCCTTCCCTGGCTATTTGCCATTGGCTTATTTTGTTCTAGCTATCTATTTATGCGCATGCCCGTGCTTGGGCAAAAATACGGTGCTATTTCTCTGTGTTCGTTAATCATCGCTATATATACGATGCTTGGTTACAACACCTACGAAACCCCCTGGCTGCAACCATTTTGGCTAGTGATAGGTGCTTTGAGTTACGCCCTACTCTCATTGCTTATTAATGCGCTATATCCAACCCGCTGGTTAGACAGACAGTTAGACCAAATATTTAAACAAATTAGTCTTTATCAATTAACTAAGACCCGTTTATTTCAACGCGAAGCAAACATCACCGATATACAAGTAAAGCTAACGGCTCAGAGCGCCGACATTGCAGAGCAATTGGGTGTTATTCGCCATGGATTATATGTTTACCAGCAGCGTAACAAGCAGCATGTGGGTTCCAGCCAAATGGACCGATTTTTTAAAGCACAGCTGCTGCATGAACGCTTAAGCTCCTCACACTTAGACTACCAACGTTTACAACGAGTATTGCCAAGAACCTTACTAGCCGACACGAGAACAGTGTTAGTTAAAATCGCACGGGTTATTGGAGCAAAGCACCTCGATGCAAGCGCAGAGAAAGAATTAGTATCCGCTGTCGATGATTTAGAAACAGCACGGGCAAACCTAAAAGACGTTCCTCCCCGCTTTGCCTATATGCTAAAAAATTTGCATAAGGTTATCGCCTTATGCTTTAACGAACAGCATTTCCCCGAGCCAGAACAAAGCTTCTCACCATTTACTCGAATATCGGTAAAACAATACCTGTCTCAGGCTGCTGATATCAGCCTAAGTATTAATCGCCATGCCTTGCGAATGGCCACGCTAATGCTACTTGCCTATGGATTAATCAAATTGTCTGGCGATGAACATGCCTACTGGCTAATGCTTAGTTGTTTACTAGTGGTAAAACCTAATTATCACGATACTAAAAAACGCGTAGATAAAAGAGTATACGGCACCATAGTTGGAGTTGGCTTCGCAGCGGCCTTGAGCTACTTACGCCTACCCGACATAGCACTAACATCATTAATCCCTGGTTTAGTGCTGTTATTCTTTTTGTTCTTTCACCTTAATTACGCCATTTCGGTTGCCATGATTACGGTGTTTGTAGCCATCTCTCTCGATCTTCAAGGCTACCCAGCTAACGAAGCATTGATAGTGCGTACCTTAGTAACAGTAATTGGTGCCTTAATGGCAATGGCGGCACTTCGTTACCTGTGGCCCGATTGGCAACACAAACAAAGCAGAAAAATAATTAGTCAATTGTTTGCTAACACTGCTAATTATCAAACCGCTATTTTTAACCAATATTTTAATGGCGATGTTGAAGAAACCACTAATTTTCGATTAAGTCGTTACCACGCTTATCAAAGCGAAGCAGAGCTAGTTCGACATTGGCAATACATGCTAGCAGAACCTAGCCACAAGCAGCGTTTATCTCCAGACTTATATCAGCTAGTTGGTTTAAGCCATCACTTGTTATCGCACTTGTCTGCATTATCAACACACCGCACTGAACTACAATCCAATCAAGCGGCCGAGCGTTTGGCCTGTTTGGGCGAATTGATTCAAAGCGAATTACAATTGATGCATGATTACTTGTTACTAAAGGGGCCACATCGACCCATAGTGCAAGCAAACAACGATGCATTTACCCGAGCAATTAACCAAATTCTTCCCCAGTTAGTCGGCAACGAACTGTTGATTGCTTATCAACTGCAATTAATCGGCAAAGACTTAAAGAAAATTCGTCAACTACTAGTAAATGGTAAGTGGTAAACTAGCCACAAGATAAAAAAGGCACAAAGTACACAATGATTGAATTTAACGGCCAGCAATTTGAAACCGATAAAAATGGTTATTTAGTCGACTTAAACAGTTGGTCGGAAGACCTAGCAGCGCATATAGCCCAGCTAGAAGAAATAGAAATGAGCGAAGCCCATTGGGAAGTGGTGAGGTTTGTTCGTAACTTCTACTTAGAGTTTAATACTTCCCCGGCCATGCGAGCCTTAGTTAAAGCAATGGCCAAAAAGTTTGGTCCAGAAAAAGGTAATAGCCGTTACTTATATAAGCTATTTCCGCAAGGCCCAGCAAAACAAGCCACTAAAGTTGCCGGGTTGCCTAAACCAGTAAAATGCATTTAGCACTTGATTTGCATATAAAAAAAGCGCCTAAAGGCGCTTTTTTTCTTTTAAGCATTACTTAAACCGTAATGTTTTCTAAACCGCCCATATAAGGCTGCAATACTTCTGGAACCTTGATGCTGCCATCGGCGTTTTGGTAGTTCTCTAAAATTGCCACCAAAGTACGGCCTACAGCTAAACCTGAGCCATTTAGTGAGTGCAGTAACTCAGGCTTTTTAGCGCCAGCAGCACGAAAACGTGCTTGCATACGACGAGCCTGGAAATCTTCGCAGTTAGATACTGAAGAGATTTCGCGGTAAGCGTTCTGAGCCGGAACCCACACTTCCAAATCGTAAGTTTTTGTTGCACCAAAGCCCATGTCGCCTGTACACAGTGTTACAACGCGGTAAGGAAGCTTAAGCTTTTGAAGGATGTTTTCAGCGTGTTGGCGCATCTCTTCTAATGCTTCGTAAGATTTCTCTGGGTGAACCAGTTGCACCATTTCAACTTTGTCGAACTGGTGTTGGCGGATCAAACCACGCGTATCACGGCCATAAGAGCCTGCTTCACTGCGAAAACACGGCGTATGGGCAGTCATTCGAATCGGCAATTCAGCCTCTTCCACAATGCTGTCGCGTAACATGTTAGTTAGCGGCACTTCAGCGGTTGGGATTAAGCTCATACCAATGCCTTCTTCGGTCGCTGGCTGAGTATGGAACAAATCCTTGCCAAATTTAGGCATTTGACCGGTACCATATAAAGAGTCTGAATTAACCAAGTAAGGAACGTACATTTCTTGGTAACCATGCTCCTCGGTATGCGTATCTAGCATAAACTGAGCGATTGCACGGTGTAACTTGGCAATCTTGCCTTTCATTACAATGAAGCGTGAGCCACTAATTTTAACTGCATTAGCAAAATCTAGCCCTTGTAAATCGCTACCTACATCTACGTGGTCTTTAACTTCAAAATCAAAGCTTGGAAGTTCGCCCCAAGTATGTAATTCAACGTTTTCATCTTCGTCTTTACCAATAGGTGCACTCGGATGAGGAAGGTTAGGTAAAGTTAAAGCGTAATCTTTAATTTCTTCTAGCAGGTCATTTAGTTCGGCTTTAGCAGCATCGAGCTTTTCGCCAAGCTGCCCTACTTCTGCCAAAAGTGGCGCTATATCTTCACCACGACCTTTAGCTTGGCCGATAGATTTGGAACGGGTATTACGCTCATTTTGTAGTTCTTGGGTACGAACTTGCAGCTCTTTACGACGACTCTCTAGCTCTGTCAATCGTGCTACATCTAGTTCAAATCCACGAGTCTTTAAGCGCTCTGCGGTGGTTTCTATTTCGCCGCGCAACAAATTAGCGTCTAACATTCAATAACCTACTTCCAATTCTTGTCGTTAATTAAAGGCAAAGCTCTATTTTAACCTACTGTAGTGAAGGCAAAATAAGCTTTGCTAATTATTTGGTTTCCAAAACTCGCTTATTATAAAGCAACTACTTACAGACACAATCGGGCTGTAGGCTGGATTGAGTAATAAACTGAAAATAGTGTTGTTTATTGTTGGCTATTACGCTTGTTGGTCTAAATTACGCAGGTATTCAAGCTTTTCAGCAATCTGCTTTTCTAAACCACGGGGCTCAGGATGATAGAACTGATGGCCTAATAAAGGGTCTGGCAGGTATTGCTGACCAGCGGAGTATGCATTAGGTTCATCGTGAGAATAGCGGTACTCTGCGCCATAACCTAGTTCCGCCATTAGCTTGGTTGGCGCATTTCTCAAATGCACAGGCACCTCGGCATCGCCGAACTCTTTTGCTGCAAGCTTAGCTGCTTTAAAAGCGGTATACACCGCGTTACTTTTAGGCGCACAGGCCAAATAAACCACAGCTTGAGCTATCGCCCGCTCCCCTTCGGCTGCGCCTACTCGGGTAAAGCAGTCCCAGGCGCTTACAGCAATTTGCATCGCGCGGGGATCGGCATTACCCACGTCTTCAGAGGCAATAGCTAAACAGCGTCGCGCAACCGATAGAGGGTCACCACTAGCTTCCAAAATTCGACAGTACCAAAACAATGCAGCATCGGGCGATGAACCACGGATAGATTTATGTAGGGCAGATAGCAAATCGTAAAACTTATCGCCGCCTTTATCTATATGACTATAGCGCTCGCCAGCTACTTGTTTGAGAAGATCAAAACTTAGCTGTTTCTGCTGACCTTCGCCCTCAGCCAATTCACTCATCACCTCTAACAAGTTTAAAGCGCGGCGTGCATCCCCACTTACTAATGTGGAGAGCGCTTCTAGTACACCTTCTTCAAAATTTAGTGTTTGTTGCTTTAGCAACTCATCTTCATTAATTGCCCTATTCAACAGTTGTTGAATAGCCTCACTGTCTAAAGCGCGTAATACATAAGTTTTTGCCCGCGATAATAAGGCGTTATTGAGCTCGAAAGACGGATTTTCGGTAGTTGCGCCAATAAAGATAACAGTGCCATTCTCGACATACGGTAAAAACGCATCTTGTTGGCTTTTGTTAAAGCGGTGAACCTCATCAACAAACAAAATGGTGCGCCGACTAACCTGTTTGTTTTGCAGAGCGCGCTCAATAGCGGCGCGCACTTCTTTTATCCCCCCGGTTACGGCTGAGATCTTTTCTACTTCCGCATCGGCATACAAAGCGGCTAATTCTGCAATGGTGGTTTTTCCTGTACCAGGAGGACCCCAAAGAATCATCGAGTGCAACTGCCCAGATGAAATGGCTTTATGCAGAGGTTTGTCAGCGGCCAGAATATGTTGTTGGCCGACATAATGCTCTAGTTTGCTGGGCCGCACTCTCGCAGCAAGAGGCCTAAAGTCGGCCTCAAAATTCAGCTCTAAGCTCATTAGCGTTGATCATCAATCATAGTGTTTTTAGGGATCTCAAACTTAAATAGTTTTTCACTAAAGCTTGGGTTGGCTTTAAAACCTTGAAGATCAAATTGGCTACGCTGTCCGGTACTTTCAATAATATCAAAGCGAGAAATACTATTATCAGCATTTAGCTTTACCCAAAAAGCAGCTTGTAGTGGGTCATCTTTAGACTTAACTAAAAACCCTTGTTGCTGTTTTTCTACCTGATAATTTTGCCAGCTTTCGCTGCGGTCATCTGCCAACAAGATGAATGGTGATTGATTGATGGCTTCACTCGCATCCATAATCGTTACTTGCTCAACAAACGGACTGTAATACCAAATGGTTGAACCATCAGACACAATCATATCTTGCTCGGGCATCACTTGTTGCCAGTTTAACTTAGCAGGACGAGCTAAACTTAGTTTGCCTTCGGCTTCATGAATGCTTACGCCATCAGCATCTATCACGGTTTGTTTAAACTGCGCTTGAAACCCTTTTAAATCGGCAAGATGCGTTCTTAGCTCGTTAGCTGCGTCATTGGCAAATGCTTGGGCAGATAACAAAGCAGCAAAACTTATACTCAATAATTTTTTCATCTTTTCTCTTAGTCAATTCTCACTGGAGGCGGCGCGATAACTTCCCGGTTACCGTTATGACCTGGTGCACTAACAATGCCCTGAGCTTCCATTTGCTCAACGATTCGAGCGGCACGGTTATAACCAATTTTAAACTTACGCTGTACGCCAGATACCGAGCCACGGCGTGTTTCTGTAACGTGCATAACAGCTTGATCAAACAAAGCATCTAACTCTTCATCAGACTCAGCTACTTCACCTGGCAGCATAGCATCGGGACCTGCTTCACCATTCAATATTTCATCAATGTAATCAGGCTCGCCACGCTCTTTCCAAGCCGAAACCACAGCATGTACTTCGTGATCGTCCACAAATGCGCCGTGAACACGGGTTGGCACACCAGTGCCAGCCGGCAAATAAAGCATATCTCCCATACCTAGCAAGGTTTCAGCGCCTTGCTGGTCTAAAATGGTACGCGAATCAATACGGCTAGAAACTTGGAATGCCATACGAGTTGGAATATTCGCTTTAATTAGACCGGTAATAACATCTACCGATGGTCGCTGAGTAGCCAACACCAAATGAATACCTGCCGCACGGGCTTTTTGTGCAATACGTGCAATTAACTCTTCAACTTTTTTACCAACAATCATCATCATGTCGGCAAATTCGTCAATGATAACCACAATATGAGGCAGTTTTTCTAAGGTTGGCGCAGTTTCAGCCATACTGTCTTCGGGCTTCCACAATGGATCAACAATTGGGTTGCCGGACTCAATAGCATCCACCACTTTTTGGTTGAAGCCTTTAAGGTTTCGTACACCCATTGCAGACATTAACTTATAGCGTCTTTCCATTTCGCCGACACACCAACGTAAAGCATTCGCCGCTTCTTTCATGTCGGTAACAACTTCAGACAACAAATGAGGAATACCCTCGTAAACTGAAAGCTCCAACATCTTGGGGTCGATCATAATCATCCGAACATCTTCTGGTGTTGATTTATACAGAAGACTCACAATCATTACGTTTACGCCCACCGACTTACCAGAACCAGTAGTACCTGCAACTAACAAGTGAGGCATTTTTGCCAAATCAGCGACCACCGGTTGACCGGCGATATCTTTGCCTAACACCATAGCTAGAGGCGACTTTGACTGATGGAAGGTACTGCTATCAATAACTTCGCTAAGATAAACAATCTCACGATAACGGTTAGGTAATTCTAATCCAATCACCGACTTACCAGGTATCACTTCCACTACCCGCACGCTAATAGCAGACAGCGCGCGTGCTAAATCTTTAGACAAGTTAGTAATTTTGCTAACTTTAACACCTGGCGCTAAATCGAGCTCAAATCGGGTAATTACTGGGCCTGGATGAACGGCAACTACTGATGCTTGAATATTAAAATCAAGCAGCTTTGCTTCAACCAAACGAGAAACTTGCTCCAATTCTTCTGGTGAAATTGGGTTAGCTTTTTTGTCGGGTCTATCCAATAAATTCATATCAGGTAAACGGCTTAACCTTGGTTGAGCAGGTTTTACCGGCGCTGCGGGTTTAGCTGCAGGCGGTTTAGCTACTGCGACAGTTTCACCGTCAAAGGGAATATCTGGCATGGGCTCAGGAGCGGTATCATCGATTATCACACTTGGTGGATCAATCGCTTCGTCTTCGTAAGCAAATTCAATATCTTCTTTAGCCTGTGGCAACTCTGCCTCAAAGTCACTGTCCATGGAGAAACTAGGCTCAACAGCAACAGAGGTTTCTGGTTTTGAGTAAACAGTTTGCTCGAGCGTTGGCTCTTGATATGTATTTTGCTCTTCAACAAAATCCTGTTGAAGTTTAGCATCACCTACAGATAAATCACTTTGAGCTGGTTCTTGTGATGAAGACTCAGTAGCAAAATCTCTCATAAGAACATCTTGCTCTAACTCGCGCTGTTTTTTATTACGTAAACGTTCAGGAAAGCTCACTATTGCACGGTAAGTTGAGTTAAGGCCCCCACCAAGTTGCTCTACAAACTGAACCCAAGATTGACCGGTAAACAAGGTAATACCACCGGCAAAAACGGCTAATAAAATAATGCTAGTGCCAAGCAAGCCAAACACTGGAATCATTAGCTGAGTGAAGATATCTCCCACTAAGCCTCCTGAAGAAAAGAAATGAAAATCATCAATATGAATGCTCGCTAGCGTGGTTAAGCTAACGAAGGTGAATACAAAGCCAATTAACCTTAGACCTAAGGTGAAGAAGTTTACTTGGGCTACCGGACAAGGGCGCCAAAACAAGGCCCAAGCCAACAAACCACAAATAAACGGCATGCTATAAGCCATAAAACCAAAACTAAACAACAGTAAGTCGGCAAACCAAGCACCAGAACTTCCCGCAGCATTAGCAATACTTTGCTGACCAGCAGTTTGCGACCAACTAGGATCGCTTGGATTAAAACTTAATAAGGCTACCATTAGGTAAACACCTAAAGCGCCCATTGCGATGGCACACACTTCCGCAATTCGAGCAAAGCCAGACAATTTGCTGTCTGTAGTATCTGTCACAAGCGTTCCCTTGAACTAAAAATATCCAATAATTATTCTGTTTGTCTAAAAACAAAACAAGCGGCTATAGCCGCTTGTTTAACTTTATCAAAAATGAATTGGAGGGGGAAACGACTCCGTTAGTTTTTGATAACTAGTCGATTACTCTGCTTCACTTCTTCCATCACTACGTAAGTACGGGTGTCGTTAACACCAGGTAGGCGCAACAAGGTTTCACCTAACAACTTACGGTAAGCAGACATATCTGCTACGCGGGTCTTTAATAGATAATCAAAATCACCTGACACTAAGTGACATTCTTGAATTTCTTCAAGCTGTTGCACAGCATGATTAAATTGTTCGAATACGTCAGGAGCACCGCGATTCAACGTGATTTCAACAAAAACCAGTAGCGAAGCGTCTAAGTATTGAGGGTTTAGAATAGCAGTGTAACCAGTAATGTAACCTTGGCGCTCTAAACGTCTAACCCTTTCTAGACAAGGTGTAGGGCTAAGGCCTACACGTTTTGAAAGTTCCACATTCGATATGCGGCCATCTTTTTGCAACTCATTAAGTATGTTGCGATCAATACGATCCAGTTCCTTCATTGGTCGACCTTTTGCTTCCATTAATGGTGATACGATTGTTGTCCCTAAGCACACCTAGTTGTGCTGACTTTTTATGCATTAATACTTGAGGTAATTGCATAAATTATGTGAATATCCTTTCACACATAAATAAGTCATTCCAAGCGAGATGCAGAGCTAAAACCCAAGCCAATAGACTTTTTTAAACTTTTGTCTTATCCCTGAGCATTATTTATTCCACAAAATGCACGGACTATCAAGTAAAAAGCCGAATTAAAGGCTAGATAAATACGCATATCCATATAAAGTTTTATTATTTGGTAGGAATAACGAAGCCTATTATGCTGTGTCCAACAAACTTCTACTTTGTATAAAGCGCACTTTTTTCGCTTTATTACGCTTGATTTCGGATTTTGTACCCTCATATATCAAGCAAGAACTTTAAGGAATTGTAGCAATCATGAGCAATGCAAAACACCACAAACTAATTATCCTAGGCTCTGGCCCAGCAGGTTACACTGCAGCTGTATATGCGGCGCGCGCCAACTTAAACCCAGTGCTTATTACCGGCATTCAGCAAGGCGGCCAGCTGACCACAACCACTGAAGTTGAAAACTGGCCAGGTGATGCAGAAGGTTTAACAGGCCCTGCCCTAATGGAGCGTATGCAAGCTCACGCTGAGAAATTTGAAACCGAGATTGTATTTGACCATATCAACGAAGTTGACTTCAAAGAGAAGCCATACAAGCTTAAAGGCGATAGTGGCGAATACACTTGTGATGCGTTGATTATTGCAACTGGTGCATCAGCCAAATACTTAGGCCTACCTTCAGAAGAAGCGTTTAAAGGTAAAGGGGTTTCTGCTTGTGCTACTTGTGATGGTTTCTTCTACCGTAACCAAAAAGTAGCAGTTGTTGGCGGTGGTAACACGGCTGTTGAAGAAGCCTTGTACTTATCAAACATTGCGTCAGAGGTGCACTTAATTCACCGTCGTGAAGAGTTCCGCAGTGAAAAAATCCTCACTAAGCGTTTAATGGATAAAGTAGCTAACGGCAACATCGTATTGCACTTAAACCAAACTCTGGATGAAGTGTTAGGAGATGAAATGGGTGTAACCGGTGTACGTACTAAGAACGTACAAGATGGCACAAGCCAAGATATCGATGTTATGGGTGCCTTTATTGCTATTGGTCACCAACCAAACACCGGTATATTTGAAGGCCAATTAGAGATGAAAGATGGTTATCTCACTATCCAGTCTGGCACCGAAGGCAATGCAACTCAAACCAGCATTCCAGGCATTTACGCTGCAGGCGATGTAGCTGACCACATCTACCGTCAAGCCATTACCTCTGCTGGAGCAGGTTGTATGGCGGCCTTAGATGCTGAGCGATACTTAGACAGCCTAAACGACTAAGTAATAACTGAGCCGGTTGTAAAACCGGCTTTTTTATATCAACAATCGTTTTAATATTGATATACTTAATAGAGACATTGTAAAAGCTATAAGTGCCTGTGCAACCAGTATTCCTAGAACTAAATCGCCCCTTCCCTTCTCCAAATAATGCCTTAGACGATCCTAATGGTTTGTTAGCCATTGGTGCAGATCTTAGTCCACGAAGATTAATCGCAGCCTACGATAACGGCATCTTCCCTTGGTTTAGTGATGACCAACCCGTTTTATGGTGGAGCCCTAATCCTCGAATCGGCCTAGACCTATCCGTGCATACCGTAAATAAAAGCATGCAAAAATTCATGCGTAAAACCTCGTTACAAGTTAGCGTGAATCGTGACTTTTCACAGGTTATTAAACGTTGTGCAGCCTTACGCACTGATGAAACATGGATAAACTCAGACATGATTAAGGCCTATATTGCCTTACATCAACTAGGCCGCGCCCATTCAGTAGAGGTTTGGAAAAATGATGAATTAGTGGGTGGATTATACGGCGTTCTAGTTGGAAAAATATTTTGCGGTGAGTCAATGTTTCATACCGAAACTAACGCATCTAAGCTGGCTTTTCACAGTTTTTGCCACCACTTTAAACAACATGGCGGCATATACATCGATGGGCAAGTTGAGAACCCCCACCTGATAAGTTTAGGTATGCAAGCTATCGGAAGAGAAAACTTTTTAGATTTACTTTGTAAGCACAAAGATGACCAGGTAAATCTAAACTGCTGGCACCAACAGGAAATCTTTTAATGCAACTGCCAGTAGGTTTGAGCCAAGTAAACAATTGCCCTTACTTAGATGAACAACAAGAGCAGTTGTGCTTTTTACTTTGTGATGATGAACAGAAATCAGCCTACTATTCACAATTGTTGGAGCTTGGCTTTCGACGCAGCGGCAATGAGATATACCGCCCAGCTTGCAGTGCCTGTAATCAATGCCAATCATTAAGAGTTAAAGTGGCTGACTTTAGCCCTAGCAAATCTCAAAAGCGAATTCTAAACAAAGCCAAGCAGCTTACACTTCGTTGGCAGCTCCAACTCGATCAAGATGACTATCAACTTTATGCCCGCTATATCGAAGCACGGCATAGAGAAGGAAGCATGTACCCACCAAATGAAAAAGCCTTCTTCGAATTTTTACAATGCGATTGGTCGAGCACTCAATACCTAAAATTATTTCATAATGAACAATTAGTCGCGGTGTGTGTTACTGATGTTTTCTCAAAGGCATTAAGTGCTGTTTATACATTCTTCGATCCATACTTAGATAAACTTTCGTTAGGGAATCTAGCGGTTTTAATGCAAATTCACCAAGCTAAACAACAAGGCAAAGACTGGTTATATTTAGGTTACCAGGTGGATGAGTGCAGAAAAATGAACTACAAACGGAACTATTTGCCACATCAACGATTTATTAACAGTAAATGGCAATAAATTTAGAGGATAAACTTTACACAAGGCAGTAAATCTGGCATCCTCCCTGCGTTTTTATAAGTGCGTGTCAAACAGAGGACTCAATGGCGAAAGAAGACAATATTGAAATGCAAGGCACAGTGTTAGACACCTTGCCTAACACAATGTTCCGTGTAGAACTAGAAAACGGACATGTTGTTACTGCCCACATTTCTGGAAAAATGCGTAAAAACTACATCCGCATTTTGACCGGAGATAAAGTTACGGTTCAATTAACACCGTACGACTTGTCAAAAGGGCGCATTGTTTTCCGCGCGCGCTAATCCGCAATTGTTGTATACAACAATTAAAAAGCCAGCTAATAGCTGGCTTTTTTGATTGTAGTTACTGTGCAAATTAAACTTCAGCAACTTCATCTTCATATTGAAAATCTAGCTTGCCATCTTTGATACCAACATCGACGTGTCCGCCATCATTCAAGCGCCCAAACAATATCTCGTTCGCTAATGGTTTACGAAGTTGTTCTCGAATAACTCGAGACATAGGTCTTGCACCCATAGCTTTGTCGTAACCTTGTTCAGACAACCACAAGCGTGCTTCGGCATTTACTTCCATTGACACGCCGTTAGCGTCGAGCTGAGCTTGCAGTTCAACAATAAATTTATCCACGACTTGCTCGATAATGGTTTCATCTAAGTGATTGAACCAAATAATGTTATCTAAGCGGTTTCTAAACTCAGGAGCAAAGATGCGATTAATTTCATCCATGGCATCAAAACTCATATCCTGCTCTTTAAAACCAATAGCAGAGCGTTGAGTTTCTTTAACCCCGGCGTTACTGGTCATAACCAAGATCACGTTACGGAAGTCAGCATGGCGGCCATTGTTATCGGTTAGCGTACCGTGATCCATTACTTGTAATAACAAGTTAAATACATCTTCGTGTGCTTTTTCAATTTCATCCAGCAACACCACACAATGCGGGTGCTTTAACACGGCATCAGTAAGCAAGCCACCTTGGTCGTAACCCACGTAGCCAGGAGGCGCACCAATCAAGCGAGAAACCGCATGGCGCTCCATATACTCAGACATATCAAAACGAATTAACTCTACGCCTAAGGCCTTGGCAAGTTGCTGAGTCACCTCAGTTTTACCTACACCGGTAGGGCCGGCAAACAAGAATGAACCCACTGGTTTTTGCTCTGCCCCTAAACCCGAACGATTCAAACGAATGGCATCAACTAATACGTCGATGGCAGGATCTTGACCAAACACCACCATCTTCAAGGTTTCATTTAAGCTACGCAGTGTTTCTCTATCAGAAGAAGATACCTTTGCTTCAGGAATACGAGCAATCTTGGCAACAATGGCTTCAATATCCCCTGCCCCAATGGTTTTCTTGCGGCGGCTAACGGGTAACATCCGCATGCTTGCACCGGCTTCATCAATCACGTCAATCGCCTTATCTGGCAAATGACGTTCGTTAATGTACTTAGCGGCAAGTTCAGCAGCACTGCGCATGGCTTGTTTGGTGTAACGTACATCGTGGTGAGCTTCGTAACGGCTTTTTAAGCCCAACAAAATCTTAGTGGTATCTTCAATTGTTGGCTCTACTACATCAACTTTTTGGAAGCGACGTGCAAGTGCGCGGTCTTTCTCAAAAATTTGATTGTACTCTTGGTAAGTAGTTGAACCCACACAACGCAATAAACCATTGCTTAACAAAGGTTTAATTAAGTTTGCTGCGTCTAATTGACCACCCGATGCTGCACCCGCACCAATAATGGTATGAATTTCATCGATAAACAAAATGGCGTTTTCGGCATTTTCAAGCTGTTTTAATAATGCTTTGAAACGTTTTTCAAAATCGCCACGGTATTTAGTCCCAGCTAGCAGCGATCCGATATCTAAGGAATAGATAGTGGCGTCTTTAATCACATCTGGCACATCTTCGTGAACAATCCGATAAGCTAAGCCTTCTGCAATAGCGGTTTTACCTACTCCGGCTTCCCCCACTAATAGTGGGTTATTTTTACGGCGACGACACAATACTTGAATGGTGCGAGATAATTCTTTATCACGGCCAATCAGTGGATCGATTTTGCCTTTAAGCACTAAGTGATTAAGGTTGCTGGCAAAGCTTTCTAGCTGCTTAGTTTCTTCAGACTGAGCTTCGGTATCGGCAGGGCTTTGTTCAGCGCTAGGTTCTTCATCTTTACGAATGCCATGAGAGATAAAGTTAACCACGTCTAAACGGCTAATATCGGCCTTCTTAAGGAAATAAACGGCTTGGCTCTCTTGTTCGCTAAATATGGCAACCAAAACATTGGCACCACTTACTTCACTATTTCCAGAAGATTGAACATGAAAAACGGCCCGTTGGAGAACCCGCTGAAAACCTAGGGTTGGTTGCGTCTCGCGCTCTCCATCGTCCTCAGGAATTACTGGGGTAGTTTGTTCAATGAAACTGCTTAACTCTTGGTGAAGCTGGTTGAGGTTAGCCCCACAAGCGACTAGGGCTTCCTTGGCGGCAGAGTTTTCTAATAAACCCAACAACAAGTGCTCTACCGTCATGAATTCGTGTTGTTGCTGTCTTGCTTCTTTAAACGCCTGGTTTAAAGTTTGTTCCAACTCTTTATTTAGCATGCATAGGCCCCCTAAAGACAATCAATACTACTTAGCTATGCTTTCTCCATAGTGCACATCAAGGGATGGTCATTTTGTTTGGCATAACTATTTACTTGTGCAGCTTTGGTTTCAGCTACTTCGGCCGTGAAAACCCCACAAACTCCTTTACCTTTGTAATGAATGGTAAGCATTATTTGGGTTGCTTTGTCCAAATCCATATTAAAATACAACTGCAACACCTCAATAACGAACTCCATAGGAGTATAGTCGTCATTATTTAAAACCACCTTATACATTGGTGGGGGTGCCGTCTCACTTTTTGCTTGTTTGGTTATTTCTTCTACATCTAACCAATCAGATAATTTGCTCATAAAAACTATAGTAGTAAAAACGCGTCTCTGTTCTCAACATAACCGCTTTGAGTTAACAAGGCTAGTAGAAAAGTACTCTGAAAACTTGACTGTAGTAAATATTTTACTAAATTGTTAAACAGCTGACTCAAAGTTGCGTCAAAAGTGACCAACTCGGTCAGTTTGGTAGATAAATTTAATAGGGATATGTCGTATGCCAAGCGGAACAGTTAAGTGGTTTAACAACGCAAAAGGATTTGGTTTTATTTGCCCGGATACAGGTGGAGAAGATATCTTCGCTCACTATTCGACGATTCAAATGGAAGGGTATCGCACCCTTAAAGCTGGCCAGCCAGTACAATTTGAAACTCAGCAAGGCCCCAAAGGTAGCCACGCAGTAAGCATTGTTTTCGACGACAGTCAAAACTAGCGCTCGCTGCAGCAGCTAAACAAAAAACCAGTCTTAACGACTGGTTTTTTATTGCGCGTTTGTAAATTTTATTTCAAACACAAAAAAGCCGATGGCTAAGCAGCGGCTTTTCTCAAATAAAGCTAAGCCTAACGTAAGCTATCAATAACATCGTTAAACAAGGCACTTGGGCGCATTGCTGCAGCTGCTTTAGTGCTATCAGGCTGGTAGTAACCGTTTAGGTCTACTGCAGGCCCTTGAGCGGCGTTTAGCTGCTCAACAATTTCAGCTTCTTGGCTTACTAACTTTTGCGCTACTTCAGCAAATATAGCTTTCAACTCTTGGTCATCATTTTGCTCTGCTAAGCACTGAGCCCAGTACAAACATAAGTAGAAATGACTACCGCGGTTATCTAACTCTTTCACCTTACGTGAAGGCGATTTGTTTTCATCCAAGAAAGTACCAGTAGCTTTATCAAGCGTACTCGCTAGTACCGCAGCTTTAGCATTGTTAGTTACTTGCCCTAGGTGCTCTAAAGATGCAGATAGAGCCAAGAACTCACCTAAAGAATCCCAACGTAGATGGTTTTCTTTTTCAAACTGCTGCACGTGCTTAGGCGCAGAACCGCCAGCACCGGTTTCGAACAAACCACCGCCGTTCATAAGCGGTACAATCGACAACATTTTAGCGGAAGTACCTAGCTCAAGAATTGGGAATAAATCGGTTAGGTAGTCACGTAGTACGTTACCCGTTACAGAAATAGTATCTAAGCCCTGCTTAACTCGCTCTAACGAGAATTGTGTCGCTTCGCTTGGGGCAAGTACTTTGATTTCTAAACCGCTAGTATCGTGTTCAGCTAAGTACTGCTCAACTTTGCTAATGAGTTGCGCATCGTGAGCACGATTTGCGTCTAACCAGAATACTGCTGGAGTATTAGTTAAGCGAGCGCGGTTAACCGCCAGTTTCACCCAATCACGGATTGGTGCATCTTTAACTTGGCACATTCTGAAAATGTCGCCTTGCTTAACCGCTTGGCTAAGTACAACTTGGCCATTTTGGTCAACAACTTCAACGGTACCAGCAGCTGGTGCAGTGAAGGTTTTATCGTGTGAACCGTACTCTTCAGCTTTTTGCGCCATTAAACCAACGTTAGCCACAGAGCCCATGGTCGTTGGGTTGAAAGCGCCATTTTCTTTACAGAAATCGATGGTTTGCTGGTAAACACTTGCGTAGCTGCGATCTGGGATAACCGCTTTAGTATCTTGTTGCTTGCCTTCTGCGTTCCACATTTGACCAGATGCGCGGATCATTGCAGGCATAGACGCATCAATAATTACATCGCTTGGTACGTGTAAGTTAGTGATGCCTTTATCTGAATCAACCATTGCTAGACCAGGGCGCTGCGCGTATACCGCGTCAATAGCGGCTTTAATATCTTCTTGCTTAGCTGCGTCTAACTGTTGAATTTTTGCATAAACATCACCTAAGCCATTGCTTACATCAACACCTAGCTCTTCAAACAGCTCGCCGTATTTAGCAAATACATCTTTAAAGAATACTTTAACAACATGACCAAAGATGATTGGGTCTGATACCTTCATCATGGTTGCTTTCATGTGTAGCGAGAACAAAATGCCTTTAGCTTTAGCATCTTCGATTTCAGCTTCAATAAAAGAAGAAAGCTCCGCAACGTTTAGTGCAGCAGCATCAATAACTTCGCCTGCTAATACTGGAAAAGCTTCTTTTAAGGTGATGGTTTCACCAGCTTCAGTTTTTAACTGAATAGCTACAGAGCCAGCTTCTTGGATAGTGGCAGAAACTTCGCTGCCGTAAAAATCACCTTGGCTCATGCTGGCAACATGGCTTAACGAATCTTTCGACCATGCCCCCATTGAATGCGGATTGTTACGCGCGTATTGCTTAACAGAACCAGGTGCACGGCGGTCTGAGTTACCTTCACGCAATACTGGGTTTACTGCACTACCTTTTACTTTGTCGTATTTGGCTTTAGCGTCACGCTCTTGATCATTGCTTGGCTCTTCTGGGTAATCTGGCAGCGCGTAACCTTGAGCTTGCAACTCTTTAATAGCCGCTTTTAATTGCGGAACAGAAGCACTGATATTAGGCAGCTTGATAATGTTAGCTTCTGGCTTTTTAGCTAATTCGCCTAGCTCAGCTAAGGCATCAGAAATCTGTTGTTGCTCGGTTAAACATTCAGGAAAGCTAGCAATAATTCGGCCGGCTAAAGAAATATCACGGGTTTCTACATCAACACCAGCAGCATTAGTAAACGCTTGTACAATAGGTAGCAGTGAATACGTGGCTAAGGCTGGCGCTTCGTCCGTTAAGGTATAAATAATCTTTGACGTCATGTCGGTCCCTAAAGTTGTGGTTGCTCTCGCGATGGCTGCCATTTCTATACAAATGATCGAGTCTGCGAGGTGGTTAGCAAGCAATAAAAAACTACAAAGTCTGTTTACTTATCTACTCACCGTCCAATAATTCGGCCAAAATAATAAACCATTTACAAACGCTTTAACATTGTTTTACTAGTGGTACATCCATTAGATGTTACAATTGCCGCCATGAATAAGTTTGCAAAACCCCAACAGTCGCGTCGTTTTAAACGAAAGGCTGAGACCAAATCAGTTAAACCGCTCAATGGCCCGCGCCGTTTAGTTCTGTTCAACAAACCCTTTGATGTACTTAGCCAATTTACTGATGGGCAAGGCAGAGCTACCTTAAAAGACTATGTCGACATTCCCGATGTATATGCCGCCGGCCGGTTAGACAGAGATAGTGAAGGTTTATTGCTGTTAACAAACGACGGAAAACTGCAACATAAACTCGCCAACCCTAAAGCTAAAACCGCAAAAACCTACTGGGTGCAAGTTGAAGGCGCGCCCAAAGATGCTGATTTGGAGCCCTTGCGTAAAGGCATAGTGCTAAAAGACGGCCCCTGTTTACCGGCCAAAGTAGCGCTTATGGATGAACCAAATTTATGGCCACGCAATCCACCAGTTCGAGAGCGTAAATCCATCCCAACAACTTGGTTAAGCATTAGCATTAAAGAAGGCCGAAATAGGCAGGTTCGGCGCATGACAGCAGCTATTGGCTTCCCCACCCTGCGCTTGGTTCGCTATCAAATTGGTCGCTATACCTTAGATGGAATAGACAACGGCAGTTACCAACAATTAGTAGGCGAAGACCTCTCCTAGAACTACATGCTGAAATGCTGTTTTCGTCACAGTTTTTCTGGTAGAATTCGCCGCAAATTTTTCCCAACAAGTTAGCATGAACTCAAACAACACTAAAAAAGTGATTGTCGGTATGTCCGGCGGCGTTGACTCTTCCGTTTCAGCCTACTTGCTTATTCAGCAAGGCTATCAGGTTGAAGGTCTTTTTATGAAGAACTGGGAAGAAGACGACAACAGCGAATATTGTGCAGCGGCAGAAGATTTAGCCGACGCTCAAGCTGTGTGTGACAAATTAGGTATTAAGCTACATACCATTAACTTCTCAGCAGAATACTGGGATAACGTATTTGAACACTTCCTCGAAGAGTACAAAGCGGGTCGCACGCCAAACCCAGACATTATGTGTAACAAGGAAATTAAGTTTAAGGCATTTTTGGAATTTGCCGCAGAAGAATTGTCTGCCGACTACATCGCCACTGGCCACTATGTGCAGCGCCGTTTTCAAGACGGACACTGGCAAATGCTACGCGGCCTAGACAGCAATAAAGATCAAAGCTACTTCTTGTATACACTAGAAGAAAAGCATATCGCCCAAACACTCTTCCCAGTAGGTGAAATAGAAAAGCCAGAAGTGCGCCGCATTGCCAAAGAACAAGGCCTTATCACCGCCAACAAAAAAGACTCTACCGGGATCTGCTTTATTGGTGAGCGTAAGTTTACTGACTTCCTAGCACAATACCTACCGGCTCAACCGGGTGATATAGAAACCTGTGAAGGCAAAGTAATTGGTAAGCACCAAGGATTGATGTACCACACTCTGGGCCAACGTAAAGGTTTAGGCATTGGCGGCACCAAAGACGGTGACGAGACTCCTTGGTACACCGTAGATAAAGACATTGAACGCAACGTGCTTATTGTTGGCCAAGGGCACGATCACCCTCGCCTAAAATCACGTGCACTTATCGCAGGCCAATTACATTGGGTAGACCGCAAAACCATCACCAAAGAACTACGTTGTAGCGTTAAAATTCGTTACCGCCAGCAAGACGTTGCCTGCACCATTATCCCGCGTGAAAACGACGAAATTGAAGTTGTATTCGATGAGCCGCAAATAGCGGTTACTCCAGGACAATCAGCAGTATTTTATCTAAACGAAGTATGTTTAGGCGGCGGTATCATTGAACAAAAGATTGGCCTATAGCCTATGAGCAATGCAATCAACGACCGCGTTATCGCTTTTGCTGGGATCTGCCAAGCCGCTAAACTGGTGCAAGACGTAGCCAGAACCAGCAACTGCGAGGAAGCAGGTTTAAAAACCAGCTTAGGTAGTATTCTAATTACCAACCCCAACGAAACCGTTGAGGTATTTGGTTCCCTAGAACAACTCAAACTAGGCCTAGGTGTAATGAGCGGCCAACTGAGCAACCAACAAGAAAAGCGTAACGCCGAAATCACGCGTTACCTGGTTAGCTTGTTAGCCCTTGAGCGCCGTTTAAATAAACGCCCAGACTTAATGAACATGATGGGCGAACGCATTGGCCAACTAGATAGACAACTACAGCATTTTGATTTGCTCGACCAACAAGTTCTGGGCGGAATTGCCGACATTTACAGCGACATTATTAGCCCGCTTGGTCCGCGTATTCAAGTAGCCGGAAACGTGAGTTACTTACAGCAACCAGTAGTACAACATAAAGTTCGCGCGCTACTGTTAGCCGGTATTCGCGCCAGCGTATTGTGGCGCCAGTTAGGCGGCCAACGACGCCAGCTACTGTTTTCACGTAAAAACTACTTACAGCAAACAATACAACTTTTACACACCATTGATTAGTTAATTTAGGAGATCACCATGGAACTGTCGGCCTTGACAGCCATTTCCCCGATAGACGGACGCTACGGGGATAAAACTTCTGAACTACGTAGTATTTTTAGCGAGTTTGGCTTAATTAAATACCGCGTACGAGTAGAAATTCGTTGGTTACAAAAACTTGCTCAACAGCAAAACATTGCTGAAGTACCAAGCTTCTCTCCTGAAGCTATCGCGTTTCTAGATAGCATTAACGACAACTTTAGCGAAGCAGACGCTGCACGCGTTAAAGAAATTGAACGAACCACCAACCACGACGTAAAAGCGGTTGAGTACTTCTTAAAAGAAAAAGTAGCGGCAAATGCTGAGCTTGATGCTGTATCAGAGTTCATCCACTTTGCTTGTACTTCTGAAGACATTAACAACCTTTCGCACGCGTTAATGCTTAACGAAGCGCGTAACGAAGTATTAGTGCCTTACCTACAAAAGCTTATTGATTCAATCACAGAGCTAGCAAAAGAGCTACGTGCAACCCCGTTACTTTCACGCACCCACGGCCAACCGGCTTCGCCAAGCACCATGGGCAAAGAAATGGCCAACGTAGTTGCTCGTTTACGTCGCCAGCTTAAGCAAATTGAAGCAGTAGAAGTACTGGGTAAAATTAACGGCGCTGTAGGTAACTACAACGCCCACATCTCAGCTTACCCAGAAGTAGACTGGCACCAGTTCTCAGAAGAATTTGTTACCAGCCTAGGTGTACAATGGAACCCATACACTACGCAGATTGAGCCGCACGATTACATCGCCGAGCTATACGATGCCATCGCTCGCTTCAACACTATCTTGCTAGACTTTGACCGCGACATTTGGGGTTACATTTGCCTAGGTCACTTTAAGCAAAAAACCATTGCTGGTGAAATTGGCTCATCAACGATGCCGCACAAAGTTAACCCAATCGACTTTGAAAACTCAGAAGGCAACCTAGGTATCGCTAACGCCTTGTTTGGCCACCTAGCCGCTAAACTACCTGTTTCTCGTTGGCAGCGTGACCTTACCGACTCAACGGTATTGCGTAACCTTGGTGTAGCCATGGGTTACTCGTTAATCGCCTATCAAGCCACCCTTAAAGGTGTGAGCAAGCTACAAGTAAACGAAGAAAACTTGCTTAGCGATTTAGATAGCAACTGGGAAGTTTTAGCCGAGCCAGTGCAAACCGTTATGCGCCGCTACGGCATCGAAAAGCCTTACGAGAAGTTAAAAGAACTTACTCGTGGTAAGCGTGTAGACGCACAAGCCATGCGTGAATTTATCGATGGTTTAGACATGCCAGAATCAGCCAAAGACGAGCTGAAGAAAATGACCCCTGCCAACTACATTGGTGATGCGGTTAAGCTAGTAGAACAGCTGTAATAACTACTGCCTGAAGCCTCTCGCTTAAGGCCTAGTTAATGCCAAAAGCCACAACAGATGTTGTGGCTTTTTTATTTGCCTTACTTCACTAAATTTCTCTATTCAATCCAGCTACAGGCAAAATCACCAGCAACGTAACGCAGAGCAATCACTGGCCATACACAGTATTATCTCTTTTTAGCGCTTTAGAACTAATAAATTAGATAGATTGTGCGCGTTTAGCCTTGAGCTGAAAAAAATACAAGCGTAATGAGCCTTATTCTTAATTCTTCACTCAATTCAAATAATTAGCTATGCGCGTTTTCACTGGTCTAACAAGGTAAACGCGCATGCGCAATATATAAATGTTAAAACTCAAGGAGTAGATAATGCATAAAACTATAATCAGCATAATGATCTTATTCACATTCTCATTAGGTGCTGTGGCAGCCCCGATTAAAGGAAGCGGTGCAACCAGCTGCGGAAGCTGGTTAAAGGAAAGGCGCAATGGCACCTATGCAATCGATTTAAACTGGGTTCTCGGTTTTATCAGTGCTTACAATCATTACCTTGAATCAAGCACAACTGGCAATGGAGTATATGGGTCTACCGACATAGAAGGCATAGCGGCATGGATGGATAACTATTGTAGCAGCAATCCATTAAGCAATCCGTATACTGGATCGGTCAAACTAATTGAAGAGCTTCGTAGTAAGTAAGTTCTAATAAGTTGGTAAGCGGACCGCCCCAAGCAAGCTTGGGGCGGTCCGTTTACCAAAGCGTTAACTCTAAAACAAAAAAAAGCAGCCAATGGCTGCTTTTTATTAACTTCTATTTAAGCTGCTAGGCGTTTAAACCTTGGCTTTTTAAGTACTCTTCGTAAGTGCCGTGGAAGTCGACAATACCTTCTGGCGTCATTTCGATGATGCGCGTAGCAAGGCTTGATACAAACTCGCGGTCATGGCTTACAAATACCAAGGTGCCTGGGTAGTTTTCTAAGGCTAAGTTGAGTGACTCAATAGACTCCATGTCCAAGTGGTTGGTTGGCTCGTCCATCACCATAATGTTTGGCTTTTGCAAAATCATTTTGCCAAACAGCATACGTCCTTGCTCACCACCAGAGATTACCTTAACGGATTTGTTAATGTCTTGCTGTGAGAACAATAAGCGGCCTAAGGTGCCACGAATCACTTGCTCGTCGTCGCCCTCTTTACCCCATTGCCACATCCAGTCAATCAGGTTTTTATCTTCTTCAAAGTCGGCTGCATGATCCTGTGCATAGTAACCAAGTTGAGCATTTTCAGACCATTTAATGCTGCCACCAAAATCGGTATCGCCTACCAAACATTTAAGGAAGGTGGTTTTACCAATACCGTTGGGGCCAATTACCGCAATGCGCTCGCCTACTTCAACCATTAAGTCTAGATCTTTGAACAGGGTTTCTTCGTAGCTCTTCTCCAAACCTTCAATTTGTAAGGCTAAGCGGTGCAGCTTTTTCTCTTCTTCAAAACGAATGTAAGGGTTTTGGCGGCTAGAAGGTTTAACTTCGGCTAATTGAATTTTATCAATTTGCTTAGCACGAGAAGTAGCTTGCTTAGACTTAGAAGCATTAGCAGAGAAACGGCTAACAAAGGTTTTAAGCTCGGCAATTTGGGCTTTTTTCTTGGCGTTGTCCGACAACATTTGCTCGCGTGCTTGGGTAGCTGCGGTCATATACTCGTCGTAAGAACCAGGGAAAGTACGCAGCTCACCGTAATCCAAATCGGCCATGTGGGTACATACACTGTTTAAGAAGTGGCGGTCGTGCGAGATGATGATCATGGTGCAGTTACGCTCGTTTAGCACCCCTTCTAACCAACGAATGGTATTAATATCCAAGTTGTTGGTAGGCTCATCTAAAAGCATAATATCAGGCTCACCAAACAATACTTGGGCTAGCAATACACGCAGTTTCCAGCCAGGAGCTACTTCGCTCATTGGGCCGTAATGTTGCTCGATAGGAATACCAACACCTAGCAATAACTCACCTGCGCGAGCTTCGGCGGTGTAACCGTCCATTTCAGCAAACTCGGCTTCTAGCTCAGCTGCGCGAATGCCATCTTCTTCACTCATTTCTGGGTTGGCATAAATCGCGTCGCGCTCAGATTTAACTGCCCACAGTTCTTCGTAACCCATAATAACGGTATCGATAACCGCTTTATCTTCGTAAGCAAATTGGTCCTGCTTTAGCTTACCAATGCGCTCGTTTGGATCTTTAGATACATTGCCTGCACTTGGCTCTAAATCGCCACCCAATATTTTCATAAAGGTAGATTTACCACAGCCATTAGCGCCGATAAGACCATAACGGTTACCTTCGCCAAATTTAACTGAGACATTTTCGAACAATGGCTTTGCGCCAAATTGCATGGTGATATTAGAAGAAGTAAGCAATGTAAATATTCCGCTTGGTTACGTTACACCAGCATTTTGCTGGGTAATCTGATGGCTAAATTGTTTGGTCGCGCATTATGCCACAACTTGCTCAAACAACGCACATATTAAGACAAAGATCACATAAGCTTAGCCACTTTCCGCGAATACGCCGTAAAACTAAGCACTCAAGAGCTAGCTTAGCGCTTTTATATGACGGCTTAGTTTATTTGGATTATTCTAACCGCCTATCATCGTAACGAGGACGAACCATGTCTGACGCTAATAACATTGCTAAAGCCGATAGCCATTCGCGCATGCAATACTTAATTAAAGAAAGCAAAGCTCAAAATCAATTGTGGATCTTAATCGACGATGATGGCTGCGTAATGCTTAACTCTGAAGATGAAGACTGCGTACCCGTTTGGCCAAGTAAAGAATTTGCTGACGCTTGGGCCACTGGAGATTGGCAGCACTGTAAAGCCGAAGCAATCTCGCTAAATAAATGGCGCAGCCGCTGGACCGAAGGCCTAACCGGTGACGAACTGTATGTTGCGGTTTTTCCTAACGAGCAAGAAGAAGGCCTAATTTTGTCGCCTTACGAGTTTGAAGATGCCTTAGGTAAAGGCCGTTAACAAAAAAGCCCCGATAGATTAAGGCCTTAATCTATCGGGGCTTTTTAAACGCTTATACGAGTGACTACCAGCCTTGGGTATGTTTCTCAATTAACTGGCAATACAACTCAACTTGTTCGGGATTGTCATTTAACGCTGAAATGTAATGATATTGCTCCCCGCCCGCTTCTAAAAACTCATCACGTAACTCGCAAGACACTTCTTCAATTGTCTCTAAGCAATCTGCTGAAAAAGCCGGAGAAATTACATCTACCGATTTAACGCCCTGCTCTGCAAGTTGGTGTAGTAACTGGTCGGTATAGGGTTTAACCCAAGGATCTTTACCAAAGCGCGACTGATAACATAAGCGCCACTGATTTTGCTTTAGCCCTAATACTGCGGCCACTTTGGCTGCAGTATCTTCACACTGCTGCGGGTAAGGGTCACCATTTCGTGCATAGCGCTCTGGAATACCATGAAAAGAAAACAACAACACTTCACCACGGGCGGTTAACTCCCAGTGCTGTTTAATCGAATTTGCTAAAGCTTGAATATAAGCTGGCTCGGCATAGTAATCTTTAACCATGCGTAATTCAGGCAAGTTGTAAGTATTTTTAAGTGCTTTGGCGTAAGCATCAAAAACCGGAGCAGTAGTTGATACCGAATACTGAGGATACATTGGCAATAACAGTATTTTTTGATGCCCCGCATCTAGCACCTGATTAACCACCTCTTTAATACCTGGTGAGCTATAAGTCATGGCTAAATGTACTTCGTACTTATCACTAAGTTTAGCTGACACTTTATTGCGAATTTGTTCGCTAATAACTTTAAGGGGCGAGCCATTCTTTAGCCAAATCTGTTGGTAAAGCTTGGCAACACGTCGTGAGCGCAAGGGCAAAATAACGCAATATAACAGTGGTAACCATAATAACTTAGGCAGGTTTACCACTCGCTTATCTGATAAAAAACGCCCCAGAAACTTCGCTACGGCGTTAGGTGTCGCTTCATCTGGTGTTCCTAGGTTCACCAATACTACGGCACATTTTAACTCGTTGTCATGTTGTGACATTCAACTATTCCCTAAAAGTGGACAACACAGTGTACGGCATTTTTAGGCATAAAAAAAAGCGGCAATTGCCGCTTTTTTTTGCAAATCGTAATTAGCAATTAATCAAGTAATTCAACTAATTGATTGCTAATTGCTTCAACAGACTGAGTACCGTCTAGTTTGAAGTATTTGCTGTTACCTAACTCAGCTTCTTTACCGTAGTAGCTTACTAATGGTTTAGTTTGCTCGTGGTAAATAGCTAGTCGGTCACGTACGATGCTTTCTTCATCGTCTGGGCGAATAACTAAGTCTTCGCCACTTACGTCGTCTTTACCTTCAACCTTAGGTGGGTTGTAAACAATGTGGTAAACACGGCCGCTGCCTGGGTGAACTCGACGTCCACTCATGCGTTTAACGATTTCTTCGTCGGCTACGTCAAATTCTAATACCGCATCAATGTTAATGCCGGCTTCTTTCATTGCGTCAGCTTGAGGGATGGTTCGAGGGAAACCATCTAACAAAAAGCCTTTTTCGCAATCGTCTTCAAGAATACGTTCTTTTACTAGGCCAATAATCAACTCATCGGAAACTAATTGCCCTGCATCCATTACTTCTTTTGCTTTGATGCCTAAAGCTGTGCCAGCTTTTACAGCGGCGCGAAGCATATCGCCAGTAGAGATTTGAGGGATGCCGTAACGCTCCATAATAAATTGTGCTTGGGTACCTTTACCCGCACCTGGAGCGCCTAAAAGAATAATGCGCATAATTTGCTGTTCCTTGGTCTAGTTTTTAGTGCTTTTACAAGAGACGTGAATTTACACTGATGAGGCCAGAACTACAAGGGAAGCTCGACTAAAGTTCAGTTTGACGAAGCTCTGCATAATAACGCTGTTTGTTACTATACATGTTCTGATCTGCTAGCTTGTACAAACCACTAAAGTCTACGTCGGTAGTTGACGCGTAGCCTACAGAGAAGCTCACCAAAGGCTCTCCGCCAAAGCTGTTTAGGTCAATGCCCACTTGATTATTTTGCCTTGCCGCTAAGCGCTCGTTTAGCTCGCTAGCTGATGCTAATTGCTCACCAGACAATACCGCTGCGAATTCATCACCGCCAATACGGTAGAAGTCTCCCGTTAAGCCTTCGCAACAGTCTGATAGCACCCTCGCCACAGAAATAATCAGCTGGTCACCTTTCTCATGACCTTTCTCATCGTTCATTTGCTTTAGGCCGTTCACGTCAATAATAAATAAACCGACTTCGGCATCTAGTTGCGTTTCTAATGAGAATTGCAATTCATCAAAGGCTTGGCGATTTTTAATGCCAGTTAAAGAATCGGTTCTGGCAACATGGTCCAGCTCTTCGTTTAGGGTTCGGTTTTCTAAAAATGCGCTGAGTTCGGTAATAAACAGTAGAATTCGGTTACTGTTTTCTTCACTTAACTTAGGTTCATTAATGAGTAGCCAACCCATTTTTCCGCCACCACAGCGAATACCGAAAACGTTCACTAGTTGTTGTTTGAACTCGATACTAAATCGGTCCCAACGCTGCCGAGATTTCTCTGATACTCGATTAGAAAGCTGTTCAAAGCTTTCTACTTCGACAGACAAGCTGTCGTTCACCATGCGGTGACCACGCGATTGTGGTAGGTGAATCACCAAACCTGTATTTGGAAAACACATAGACAATATACGAAGTGCATCGTTAGCAATTTGTCGATTACCCTCGCTGGCTTCCAATACACGCCTAAATTGCACAAGCTGTTGAAAAAAGAAGTTACTTTGCGCCAAGTTATCCATCGACAGTTCTAAGTCTCGGGTGCGCTCTTCTACTTTATACTCAAGTTGGCTATTCAAGTTTTGAACTTCTTCTAGGTAGCCTGCCCGTAGTTTGTCGATACGTGCTAACTCAACATTTTTCTCATTAACCGTTCTTAACTGTTCACCAATGGTACCTTTCATTTCGGTAAGCAAATTTGCTACATCGGCAAATTCTCGAATCACGAGCTTTCCGTTGTTCAGTGCTTCGGCATTTCGGCCTTTTTCAAAATCTCGAATTAGGCCGTACAAACGCCCAAATGCTTTTGCCACTAAATGAGCAAACAGCATCACCACCACAATAATAAGACCAATAACAATAATGCTACTGGCCATGCCAGGCGCCATTGCTTCTTTAACTTGATTAGCCAGGCTCTCTAAGCGCTGACCAACTTTAATTTTAATCCAGACAGAGTTTTGATAGTTTCGCCCCGATATAATCAAGCGGCTGGCGTGAGTAACATCGTAGGCGTCATCACCGATCAGGTTCCCAAGCAATTGTTCTTCGCGATAGAACACCGCTAGGCTTTCTTGATCGTCAAGCCGATTGGCAGCAACTTCCGCTAGTTTATATATAGGCACTACCGCTATTAGGTAGCCTTTTACAACGATACGGTCGATGGCACGATCAGAGTAAATAGGCACCACATGCACCAAACTATGGTGCTGGCCGCTTTTGCCAACCAAGGAGTAGTTATCAACCAAATAGACCTTACTTTTTGACTCAAGATCTTTTATTTCGAAGGGACTGGTAAAACGTTGTTGCAGAATATTGGATTGCTCAAGCGCAAGTATGTTTCCACCATAAGATTCCACTACAAAACCATCGGCTTCTACCAAGTACAAAGACTCAATGAGCGGCGCATCGAGCACAAAGTTACCCAGTATATCGGGAAGGTGAATCGAATAAAGTAGGTCGTCAATACCGTTTACTACACTCTCTTGCTCAGAAAGCAAACGTAAACCATTGGTGAGAATCTCATTACTATGTTTAAGCTCCGCTGTTATCTGGCTTGCAGAAGCCGCCAAACGGCTATTAACCGACTGATAAACAAAATTGTACATCTGTTTATATAAGGTAAAAGAGAGCACCGAAACCGGGATAATGGCTACGAAGATCAATAACAAAAATGTGATAGACCGAAGTCTTATTGTCATTTTTTGCGTCCGCGTTTGCGAGTTTCTTTGTCAGCAATGGTTTGCATTAACTGGGTAGCTTGTTCGACTGAATAGTTATGATCCATATATCTGTTAAAGCCGCGTTCTAGGGCTAACCACACCACGGTCATTTCGGCATCCCCGGGCATCGCTCTGGTATCTTCCATTTGCTTTAACATGTTTTGTTCGTTGGGGTTGTTGTCACTGATTATTTTCGAAACCAATTCAACATTAGCAGGGATTAAACCACCTTGTTGATAAATGATGCTTTGTGCTTCTTGCTGCTGCATAAATGCACTAAATTGCTTAATTTGTTGGTAATTGTCATCTGACGTTGAGAGACGAGGAAAAGCTAACACATAACCAGAAAACATCGGCAGCATTGGGCTTCCCTCAATATCAGGCAAGGTGCTTACACCTAGCCGCTCATCCATAGTTTGTTTCAATTCCTTATATATCCAATCGCCGTTAATCATATAAGCGGACTGACCGTTCTTAAAACGTTCTACACTGCAATCGTGATTACATTTGGGGTCAACCAAGCCGATATCTTTAAGCTGTTTATAGAAAGTTAAGGCTTGCTGCATTTCTTTGGTATCTAGGGTTATTTTTCCATCGTTAAGTGGCCAACCTTGAAATGCGGTTAAGAATGGAATGAACCAATACATCTCGGAGTAGTTCCAAACAATAGCTTGTTGCACACCTTGGCTAAGCGCTGATTGCTGCTCTAATAACTCGGCCCATGAGCTTACGGGTTGTTTCACTAAGTCTTTGTTGTAGTAAAGCACCAAGTGATTGCCTTGAAATAGCGGCACACCATATTGTTCGTTGTCGGTAAAACCCGCTTTAAGCACCCGCGGTTCTGTTTGCGGAATAATCCAGTCTTTAGGCACCGGTGCTAAAGAAATCAAATCATGCATGCCAACAAAATCACTAGGCACGTAAAGAATATCTGGCAAGGTATTAGTGCGGGCTTGGTTAAGCACCTCTTCGCGTAATCGTTCTGACAAGAAGTTGTTTTTTTCAACGGTTACACCGGACTGTTTTTCAAATTCAGCAATGGCATTGTCGAGGTATTGAGATGGGTTATGGGCATTCCACAATGTGATTTTTGCGTTAGCTTGAGAAAGCGTACACATTAAGCCTAAAATCAGCACTACTTTGCGCATGTTAGCTACCTTTCCGTTATTATTTTTTTGTTTAGTGTAGCAACGATTCAGTGCTTTATCTGTGAACTCATCCTCCGCAATTGCTTATAAGTCATCTGACCTGTAATTCCACAATCAAGTCTATGAATAATCGTTTTATTTTTGGAAAAAAGCCCAAATCAGCTAGCAACAAAAAAGGCAGCACCAAGTGCTGCCTTTTATTCTTTAGAGTATGTTTAAGCTAAAAGTAGGTTAACTCGCTTAATGAACTCAGAAGGGTTTTCTAAGCTACCACGCTCAGCAAGGGTTGCTTGATCCAATAGTAAGCTCGCCCACTCTGCAAATTTAGCTTCGTCTTGCTCATCGGCAACGCGCTTAACTAAAGCGTGCTGAGGGTTTAATTCAAAAATGTATTTTTGATCAGGTACATCTTGACCAACAGCTTGCATCAACTTCTGCATTTGAGTGCTCATGTCATTATCATCAACCACGATACAAGAAGGCGTATCGGTTAAACGGTAAGTTAAACGAACATCTTTAACCTTATCACCTAAGCTTTCTTTCATGCGCTCAACAAAGCTTGCGTATTCGCTTTCGTCTTGCTCTTTCTGCTTCTTAGTTTCTTCGTCATCTAAGTCGCCAAGGTCTAAATCACCCTTAGTTACCGAAACAAGGGTTTTACCTTCAGCTTCTGGCAAGTGGCTAATTAACCACTCATCTACACGGTCGTGCATTAACAATACTTCAATGCCTTTACGCTTGAAGATTTCTAAATGCGGGCTGTTAGCAGCGGCTGCGTAACCATCGGCCGTTACGTAGTAAATCTTGTCTTGGCCTTCTTTCATGCGCTCGATGTAATCGGCGAATGAAACATTTTGCTCAGCACTGTCGCTATTAGTAGAAGCAAAGCGCAGTAGCTTAGCAATTTGGTCTTTGTTAGCGAAGTCTTCAGCTGGACCTTCTTTTAGCACTTGGCCAAATTCAGCCCAGAACGTTTGGTATTTTTCAGCATCGTTCTTCGCCATGCGCTCAAGCATAGTAAGAACACGCTTAGTACAAGCGCTACGTAAGTTAGCGGTTGTTTTAGTATCTTGAAGGATCTCACGTGATACGTTTAGTGGCAGATCGTTTGAATCTAACACACCCTTCACAAAGCGCAGGTAACCCGGCATAAACTCATCAGCGTCGTCCATGATAAATACGCGTTGAACATACAGCTTCAAGCCATGTTGACGCTCGCGGTTCCACATATCAAATGGGGCTTTGCTTGGGATGTAAAGCAAGCTGGTGTAATCCTGCTTACCTTCAACTTTGTTGTGCGCCCACGTGAGTGGATCAGCGAAGTCATGGGAAATGTGCTTGTAAAACTCGTTGTACTCGTCTTTAGAGATGTCGTTTTTACCGCGTGTCCACAAAGCAGTTGCTTTGTTAATGGCTTCCCATTCACCTGGCACAGCTGCAACTTTTTCACCGTCTGGACCTTCAGACTCAGGCGTTTCGTCTTTCCACATTTGAACTGGGATAGAAATATGATCTGAGTACTTAGTGATGATAGAGCGGACTTTCCAGCTATCTAGGAACTCATGTTCGTCTTCACGTAAGTGAAGAATAATATCGGTACCGCGGCCTTCTTTAGCAATGCCGGCTACGGTGTAATCACCTTCGCCAGCACTTTCCCAACGTACGCCTTGGCTAGCTTCTGCACCTGCAGCACGAGTTTCAACGGTTACTTTATCGGCTACGATAAATGCCGAGTAAAAACCAACACCAAATTGACCAATTAGTTGCGAGTCTTTTGCGCTGTCGCCACTTAACTGACCAAAAAATTCTTTAGTGCCAGACTTAGCAATAGTACCAAGATGCTCAACAACTTCATCGCGGGTCATACCAATGCCGTTATCCGACAAAGTAATAGTTTTAGCTTCTTGGTCGAAGCTTACACGTACACGTAAGTCACCATCATTTTCAAATAAAGCGTTGTTTTCTAGCGCTTTAAAACGCAGCTTGTCGGCAGCATCGGCTGCATTAGAGACTAATTCGCGTAAGAAAATTTCTTTGTTTGAATATAGAGAGTGGATCATCAACTGAAGTAATTGTTTTACTTCAGTTTGAAAGCCATGAGTTTCTGCATGAGCTGCATCAGTCATCTTATTGTTTCCTTGCTTTTACACATACTTCGTTAGTTGCTAAACGATATGGGGGTAGCCAATTTTGATTTCAAGCAGGCGAGAAAAAAAATTATAAATGAACAACAAAAAAGCTCACCTTAAGTGAGCTTTATCAATACCGAACATTATGTGTTAATCGAGTTGTTGGCGACCAATCAAGGAGTGAGAAAGTGTAGTTCCGTCTACGCTATCTAGCTCACCACCTAGTGGCACGCCATGAGCAATTCTTGATACTTTAATTTGATAACGCTTGGCCATATCGGCGATGTAATAAGCGGTAGCCTCGCCTTCTACGGTGGGATTAGTTGCGAGGATCAATTCTGCTACCTCTTCTTGGGCGAAGCGCTGTTCCAGTTTATCTAAGTGCAGCTCGCCAGGGCCAATGCCGTCGAGTGGTGAAAGATGGCCCATTAATACAAAGTAACTACCAAAAAATTGTGCGGTTTGCTCAATAGCAGCAACGTCGGCTGGGGTTTCAACCACACAGATTACCCCTTTACTCATCCGCTTGGGCGATTGGCAAATAGGACACAGTTCTTCCTCAGCAAAATTGCGACACACCTTGCAGTGGCCAATTACGTCCATTGCATTGCTAATGCTAGCAGCAAGCTGTAAGCCATCTTTACGTTTGCGCTCTAACAAATGAAAAGCCATACGCTGGGCACTACGTGGGCCTACACCGGGTAATACCTGTAGCGACTTAATCAATTGTTCTATGCTGGGGCTGTATTTCATTAAACTTCCACTAAACTCAATTTACGCGACGCTAATGTAACAGCGTGATAAACAAAATTCATTAAAAGCGACAGATTTTGTCCCTTAATATTAGTAACCAAATAGTTGTTACAAGTAGACCAAACAGCACTCCTGTGCGTATGATATTAATGAAGATGTATTAGCGATAAAGGATTTATCGCTAACTTGAACAAGGAAAAAGTAATGAAGCTAAAAACCAGCTTAATCTCGGCCGCTATTTTATCTGCATTTAGTACCAATGCACTCGCCGAAGAAACCTATGTACAAATTGGTGACTACACTCAGATTCTACTGCCCCTTGGTGGCCTAGGTGTGAGTTTAGCCAAAGGTGATACCGCAGGTAGCTGGCAATTAACCAAATCATTCGCCACTACTATGATATTCACCCATGGTATTAAGTTTGCCGTAGACAAACGCCGGCCTAACTTTACCACAAACAATTCGTTTCCCTCTGGTCACACCGCTGCTGCATTTAGTGGAGCATCTTTCTTCCAAACTCGTTATGGCTCAGCTTGGGGCGTGCCCGCTTATGCACTAGCCGCATACACCGGTTGGAGCCGAGTACATGGTGATAAACACTACTGGGATGACGTAATTGCAGGTGCCAGTATAGCTACTTTGAGCAACCTGTTTTTTGTTAACCCCATCGATGAAGACATTAAAGTAAGCCCCATGGTTGATGGCGATGCCAAAGGTTTACAAATCTCTTTATCAAATGGCTTTTTTGAAGGTGGAACGCGCTCTAAAAAACCACCAACAACGTTTGACCCTAAGTTTAAATTTGATTTTTTACTGGGACCAACTCGCTTAAAATCTAATGATATTGGCAGCTTTGCTTCTGAGCAGAATATAGAATTTGGCCAAGAGGATACCCTAACTACTGCAGCCGCTAGATGGACGTGGTTTGCTAGCGACCAACATAGCTTTAGTTACCTTACCCAGCCCTATGAAGCCCGTGATCAAGGCAAAGTAGAAGGCGGCGGTGATGTGTATGCGCAATACCAAGTGTGGGATAACTTAGTTAATTGGCAGTACGATTTACAGCTTGGTAAACAATGGATAGGTAAAGCAGGTTTAGGTTTATTAATTCAATATGCGCAAGCTTCACTTTACCCCGACTCAAGCTTTAGCAAAGAGCTAGAAGGCGATGAAGAGTGGTTATTTTACCCTTTAGCAAACGCAACCTTTGGCTACAATTTCACACCTAAAATGAACCTCGCATTTACCGGTGAATACGGTAATAATGGCGACGGTGAAGTGCTTATGACAGACTTAGGCATCAACTATGCGCTTAATAAACGCTGGGATATTGGTGGTGGATACAACTACTACAAGCGTGATCAAGACAATGCTAAAACCTTTAGAAAGATTGAGTTCGACAGCATTTATCTACGTTTAGGTTATGCATTTTAGTACTAAAGGCGCAGGTTGCGCCTTTTTGTTTTAATACCTTTTACTTGCAAGGAAGCCCGTGAGTACTCGTTTAAAGTCAGCTTTACTAATCAACCTAATCTGCTTGTTGGTTGTGGCCAGTGTCACCGCCTTAGCGTTGCCGTTTCTTTATCAGCAGCAAAAAGCCAACACCGAGAAGGAAGTGACAACCGCACTAAGTTTGTTTGAAATTAGTGCCCGGCGCGCGGTTAATATTCAAAATAAAGCAGTGCTTAAAGAGTTGGCTGAAGAACTGTTAAAATCACCCAGCGTTAACTATGTAAAAGTTACCGACCAAAGCAGTCGCACAGTAATGGCAGAAGCTGGAACGCCACGTAAAAAGCAACAAAATGATGGCAAACAAACCAACAAACTGGCTGCTAAAGTTGATAACCAAAAGCGTTCATCTACCCAAATTAACCCTATCGCTTGGGTCGAGATAGAGTTTTCCAGCCCCACCAATGTTTACCATTGGTTGCTGCCACATCGCTTAGTCGTATTCCGGCTATTAGCCGGGATCTTGTTGCTACAAATTTTACTCAGTGTTTTTGTAAGCAGAATGTTTACCACTGCCCCTGCAAAACCAACATCGAATAAGCCAGTGAGCAGCAAGCAACAGGCAAAACAAGACCCTGTTATCTCTAGCTCAAAAACGGCGGTGGATATAACCAATGCCAAGCTAAGCAAAGAGTTACAAACAGCTAAAGCTCAACACAAAAAAGACAAGCAAAAAGTGAAGCAGCTGGTTGAGTTATCTAACCGCGCGAACAGTTTGAAAAAAGCGTTGCTAGAACATGCTAATAACGCCGCATTTATCGTGGATGAACACAACCACGTTATCGAAGCTAGCAACATTGGGCTTAACTACCTAAACGTAAGCAAAGCCAAGCTCATCAACATTAACTTAAATAAACACTACTCAGTACCAAGCCTTGATAATACTCAAGATGGCGAGTTTATGGAGTTATTGGTCTCTTACCCTGAGGAGTTTTGCCTATTAGTTAAAGCAAATAAAACGGGAAAAACCTACGCGGCTACCCACCTTGCTCTGCCCTTTAGTGAAGACAGCTTGTACTTAGTGAGCATCAACCCCATTAGCCAAAATAATCAAGCTCAGCAAGCTAAACAAAACCCTAAGCAAATTTTACAAAGTTTAACGCCTAGCGACTTATACAGCCCACTTAAAGCAGGGTGTTTAGATGCCTTAAACCAGCGTAACAAGGCCTCGCTTCTAGCACCTAATGAGCATTCTGATAGAGAACGCTTAGACGCGCAGTTGCGCTTAAGCACCTTGATTCGCAGCTTACCTTGGCAGCAGCAAGAGGCCAGCATAAAGCTTAAAGCGGAGTCTGTACTAGACGTACTTGAGCAGAGGCTCGGTCAATTTTCGGCGCTTTACCAAGCAAAAGAATTGCATTGGGCATTGGTAGTTAGCCCAGAGATTAGCTCGCAATACATGCTTAATCGCGCTCATTTAACTGCGATATTAGATCTGCAGCTTTACTTGATCTCATTGTACCCAGCCAGCAGCCAAGTGCTTATTCAGTTGCAGGTTGAAGATCAACAATTAGTCTTTTCTGTTGATAGCGAAAACGCCGGCCAATTAAGTGCTTTACAGCAATCAATCATTGCCCTTAGCGCTGCCTTGGTAAAACAAATCAATGGCCGTCAGCAACAAAACCAAGATTCCTTAAGTATTTGCCTAAACTATGAAACAATAGCATCGGACCAATTGGTAGAAAGCCCTAGTGATGAGGTGCAATATTTTGCGGTAGATTTTGCCGATGAGTTTTTCCAGCGTTGTATCAGCATTCAACTGCAACTTTTATCTGCCGAGCTCGTAGAGCTCAAACAGATCGAAGATGTAGCCACCAATCACAAGGTAACAGTGATAACTGACAAACCTGAGCGAAGCCTTGAGTTAGAAGACCTAGGCATTAAGCTAAAGGTATTGCTGGTGGCAGAACAACTGCCTTCACCAACGCAAGTCGACTCTTCACCTAAGCCACTATTTTGTTTGAAGCATCAACTGTGCAGCTTTTTAATGGCGAGCTTCTTCCAGCAACATTCCGATAAAGAAGAGCAACAAACTATCGAAGACCTAGCTGAAGTAGCCATTGCAGCATCGGCCGATGATGAGCCAAACACACCAAGCAACTTCTCAATTGCCTCATTTAGCCAATCAAAGCACCGATTTGAGCACTTAAGTACTCACATAGGTGACATTGCCATTAAATGGCAGCATCGTGCTTGGCAAGAAGCTTATAACCAGATTAAGAATCTCGGCACAGTTGATTACTTGTTACTAGAAAGCAGCGAGCTCACGCCGATCCGTATTCAACAAATACAACAGTACAAACCTGAGCTTCGCTTACTGCTATTAGTGAACAACGCTAAAGGTTTTGATGCCACAGATTTAGCGGGCTTACATTACTATTTGATAAGCGAATCCAATACAGAAAGCGATATCCGCGATGTGTTGGTATTAAATCAACACTTTGGGCAGGCATTAGAAGGCTTGTGCGCCGATGAGCAGCTATTATCATCTCATGCTCTTTCGGAATATAGCTACCTTCGCTTAATTGAGAGTCTTAGCGGCTTAAGCCCTAGCGAACCAAAACCCAAGCCGGATAACCAAGCTGTGGCTTCGCCCACAAAAGCAGATAATGAGCCCTACTTGCTTGCGCTAAAAAACGTATTCAGTATCGAAAACAAAAATCGTTCTTCTCTCATTGTAGAGTTTGCCAAGCAGCAAAGATGGAAAGAGGCACAAGAGCAAGTACAACAGCTGGCATTTGGAGCAGAGAAATTTGCATCGGATCAACTAAACCAGCAGGTAAGCGAGATTTCTGAAGCAGTATTTAAGCAAGATGAAACGGCCTTAACTAACGCACTAGAACAGCTTGGTTAAGAGAAGACAATAAAAAAGAGCAAGGCATTGCCCTGCTCTTTAACTTTGCATTATCGTTCTAATCAACGATTAAATCGTAATCTTTACGAAGAATATCAATCACTTCTTGCTTTGGATTGTCGCCAATGGTGATTGGCGCACCAGTGATCTTTTCGGCAATGCCTGTATAGGTTTCAGATATTTTCATTAATACTTCAACCGGCAAATTGTTATCTCGCGCTAAGGCTTCACGCTCTGGCATACGGTTTTTGTTTAACAGAATGTCTGGATCTGGGAAGTAGCTAAGTAAGGTTTGGCGGAAGTCTTCTTTAGAGTTCTCGACAACCTTACCTTCACGATAACTTGGGCCATCCCAAATACGTGATGAATCAGGTGTGCCAACTTCATCCATGTATATCAACTTGTCCTGGCCTTGAGCATCGGTCACGTAGCCAAATTCAAATTTGGTATCAACAAATACTTGGTCGATATCGCTTAATGCCTGACTAATTACACCAAAACCTTGTTTAAGTAGGTTTTCGTAAACATCGATATCGTTAGCAGATTTAAAGTTAAATACTGCGAAGTTATCTTCGATATTTCTACGCGTTACATTTACGTCGTCGGCTTCTGGCACGCCAGGGATCCCTTGAAGAATACCTTTAGTAGACGGGGTAATGAGAATCTCTGGCAGTTTTTGATCCCGTTGTAGCCCTTCCGGTAAATCAATACCACAGAAGTTACGCTCACCTTTCTCATAAGCACGCCACATAGAGCCCGTAATGTACTGTCGACAAATCGCTTCAATCATTACCGGGCGTGCTTTTTGAACAATCCAAACAAAGGGATGAGGAATATCCAGAATGTGGCTGTCGGCCAAGCCTTGCTCTTTAAAAAGCTTAAACCAATGGTTAGAAATTGCGTTAAGTGCAGCACCTTTGCCTGGTACACCTTTAAGGCCCTCTTCGCCGTGCCATATACAATCAAAGGCTGAAATTCGGTCGCTGATTACCATAATTGCTAGTGGTGTGTCGGCGGCAACATCATAAGCTTTTTCTTTAATGAGTCGTTTACTATCAGCTTCAGTTAGCCAATATACCGAACGTACTTTACCGCTATGAACGGGCGCGTCGGTGCGAATGGGTAAATCGTTATTCACTGCTAATACTTTATCAGCAAGACTCATGGTAAACAGTCCTCTATTTAAGAGCGAAAAATCAACGAACAAGCTGGCTTACACACTGATTTTTACGGGGAACATTAATTTGCTGAGGGATTTTACCAGAAAGCTCGCTAACTGCTAGCGATTCGCGAGCTCTAAACAACTTTCATTCTCAGATACGCTTTGGTCAAACTTAACGAAAGAATGAATATGATTTGGTTAAAAACTATTGTTCATCAAAATACCAATAGCCGGCGTTGAGTAGCTCTAACAGCCAATCAAGCTGGTGTTCATCTTCGTTAAATGCCCGCAACGAATGAGTGTCTAAGGCGGTACTATCACACATGTTTTTTGCTAAAGCCCAAGAACAATTGGGCACCGCATAACTTTGCCCATCAACAAACAGCTCGTAAGGCAATACATCAAGGTACAAGGCCTTAATGCCCGCGGTTCGTTTTAACTCAGCGCCCTGTTCCATCAATTGGCGCAGATCACTCATTGCTAACTCTTGATCGCTGCCACTTAGCACTACAATGTCAGAGCTATGTGATGAATCACTAAGGTACTCACCTAAAAAATGCGCACTGGCTTGAGGAGAGTTGATTAAAGACTGCATAAGCTTATTAAGTGCCAAGGTATCGTTCTCGGCTACGCGACCAAACTCATTAGTTTCTTGGCGCTGAGGATCAGCAAACCGTTGTGAACTAGTTTCGTGTTGCAGAAGATAATCGGCAAACCCAGTGACCAAATCTTTAGCATTTGGCGCTCTAAAGCCCACCGAATAATTCATCGAAGGTTCTATCGCGTAACCTTCATGCGGGCAGCCCGGTGGGATATACAATACATCGCCGGCTTCGAGTACCACATCAATCTCAGCCACAAAGTCTTCGCAGTGTTTTAACTTATCATGAGAGGCAAACTCTTTAAGAATTTGCTTTTGGCCAACACGCCAATGTCGCTTACCTTGTCCTTGGATGATGAATACGCAATATTGATCGATATGCGGTCCTACACCACCCTTAACGGTAGAGTAAGAAATCATCACATCGTCAAATCGCCAGTTAGGGATAAACTGAAACGCCGCAGCTAGTTTTGCCACTTCGCTATGCCAATGGTCGACACCTTGAACCAACAACGAACTATGTGACTCCCCCAGCAATGCAAAGTCTTCGAATGGTCCTAGATGAGCTTCCCACTGCTGCTCGTGACATGTTACCAATCGGCTTTGAATATCAGCCTCCATCGCTAAGCCAGCAAGTTCTTCCGGGCTAAGTGGGTCAACAAAATCAAGCATGCCTTGTTTTAACAAACAAGGACGCTGTTGCCAGTAATTAGCCATAAAATCTTGTTGGTTGAATGCGGTTTGATATGTCATACAGCTTACCTTTTGTAGTATCGGCAAAGTGTAACTGATTTCCATGCAGGCTTTTAGCCAAACCGTCGCTTTATTCAAAGGACAAAACTCAAAAAACTTTGTATGCTTAGGCCAGCTAACAGGGACAGTAAACGTAACACTAAACCATGACCACGCACTTTCAATTATTTGATCTCCCGGAAAATGCTACCGAGGAGCAAATAAAAACTCGCTACAAACAACTCGCCAGCCGCTGCCACCCCGACAAAGGCGGTTCTGCGCAATTGATGATTTTAATTAAAAACAGTTATCAAAAACTGTTGTTAGGCGAAGGCGCGATTGCCATAGAGCAATCTTTGGATGATTCGAACAAGCAAGTCCTTGCCTTAAAAAAAACCATTCATCAACAACAGTTCTATATTCAAAAACTTAGCGTAGCGATTGCCAAACAGGCGCAAATTAAAGAAACCAAACGATTAAAAAAGATATTAATGCCAGCGCTTGTTGGGATACTTGCTGTAGTGGCGGTAGTTCTAGCCAATGGCTGGTATCAGTCTAACCAGCAATTAAACAAAGTAAGCAAACAGCTGACTACAACCATTAATAACAGCAATAAACCTGCAAAACCCACTATGCCTGCGCTAAGCCAAGAAAACTTAGCCAAAACATGGGAGCTAAAACAAAAGCTACGTTTAAGCAGTGCTCGCCAACAATACCTTGAGTCTGATTTTGATATGAGTTTGACGCTAATTCGTGCCTTGCTCAATCAGCATTCCGCCAAAGCGCTCAACCAAGCACAGCAGCAGTTTTTGTTACAACAGCATATAGAAATACCACCCGTAATCGATAACGAAGCGGTCATTGATGAAAGTGCAGCTGTTAAAAACTCTATCGAAGAAAACTCGACCAAAGCTCAACAAACGGAAGAGCAACAAATAGAAGAGGTAGATTTAGACGGGGAACCGAGAGCAGTGCTTTTAGAAAGTCTCGATGTTAGCGCTGCAAACGCGACAACTAATTAGATAAGAAAGCCTTTAACTCACGCTTTGCCTGTTCGTTTTGTTCTTTAATAGCGGCAATTTGGTCTAGCAGGCGAGTCTTCTTATCACCACAAGGTAACTTGGCACACAGCTCATCTAAGCGTGCTAAAGGGTCTAATAGTTTATCGAAATGCTGGTTAATTTGTTCCATTTTCAGTGTCCCAGTTAAAACCGCCATTAAGTGTACTGATCAAGTACTTGAAAACAAGACTCCAAATGGGTGAAACTTCATTAACTTGAAGTGAATACACTAAATTTGCCAATGCCTTACTCCGCGCTGCTCGAACCCATTAACAATTTTTTATACTGCTCAACACCTAAGCAATGGCTAGCTATAGCTAAAGAGCCCGAAAACTTAAAGGTTTTGTTAATCGATCACGCAAATGCGGAGTGGAAAGCGGCCGCCACCGCAAGCAAACTGATGCTCAAGTATGCCGGCGCTAATCAGCCATTGATTCAACAAGAAATAAAAGCATTGCTAGCTCCCTATGAATTCATTATTTTTCGGGCGGGTCGCTGGTCTGTTCAGGTATTTATTGATTGGTTCTTTCCGTTAGGCTTAGACAAAGCCAATAACGAGCAACTAAACGCAGCTCTTACAACCTTGGCTTTAATGCAGCGGTGCAAGTTTGACCAACAGCTATTGTCTCAGCTGCATGATCTAGTAGGTAGTCCTAACGATAACTCTGCAAACAGAACATCAACATTAAGTGCTAAAGCAGAAACTAGATCAGAGGGGCAACTATCTGATTTTCAAATAGCATTGATTGAAAAAATGCGGCTGCTAATTAAAGAGGAACTGCACCACTTTGAACAGGTTTTTTCTATCATGCATCAGTTTAACATTCACTACCAAAATCTCACTGCAGGTAGTTATGCCAAGGGCCTAATATCGCAAGTTCGTCACTATGAACCGCAAGCCCTAGCCGACAAATTGATTGTTGGGGCTTATATCGAAGCGCGCTCTTGTGAGCGTTTCGCTATGCTTGCGCCACTTTTACCCGAGGCCATTGGCCAGTTCTATATATCATTATTGCGCTCTGAAGCCCGCCACTATCAAGACTATTTGAGCTTAGCCAATATGATCATCGATGAACAAGAGCTCCAACAAAGAGTCAACAACATTGGCCAACAAGAAGCACAGTTAATTTCTCAGCAAGATAAGGTATTTCGTTTTCACAGTGGAATACCCGTGAGCTAATATAATTAATATAGAGAGAATTGATCACCCAAGCAGTAAACCACGTAGTAATTTGTGAAGTTAATTATATTGGATATGGTGGACTATGCGCTTACCCTTGTTTCCTTTAGAGCTTTTTGTTTTGCCCGGAGGGCTAAGCAAACTACGCATATTCGAACCGCGTTATTTGCGCTTGGTCTCTATAGCTAGCGAAGAAGCTAAGGGCTTTGTATTATGCCAGCCACTGGCAGAAGGCCATACAGAGTTCAACATAGGCGTTCATTGCCAAATAGAGGACTTTGAGCAACTCGAAGACGGCATGCTGGGCATTACTATTCGCGGCATCAAACGCGTCGACTTAAGTGATACCAGCCAGGCCGACGATAAGCTTTATAGCGCTTTTGCTCAAGCTAAACCCAATTGGCAGCTTGAAGAGCCTCCCGCAGTTGAAGATGACTTAAGTGAAAAACTACAACAGGTATTAACTCAGCATGAGCTTTACGAGCAACATCCTGATTTTTTTGCTTACGACGACGAATATTGGGTAGTGTTGCGTTGGTTAGAGCTATTACCTTTCTCAAGCAAAGCAAAAAACCAAATTCTTTTTGAAGATGACTTCTCAACCTTAGATAACCTGGTCCATCAATTAGTGTCAGAAATAACAATAGGCCATAGGTAGCTGAAATTAAAAGTGATTATCAATTAAGCTATTTATCTTAATTGATATCTAACATTTAGCATTTAAAACTTATATTTAACTAAAAAATGTCATATTTATCGTAATATGCGAACTTTTACACAGTCTTGTAATCAAAAGTGCTTTAAGATGATTGAGTCATGGATGATGAGAAGAAGTAATGGCTTCGCATTGGACATAGAATCCAATATGCTATTGCCCTAATAACCTTGGAACGATAAATATCTAGTAGTTAGACAGTAAGAGATCTGCGACCCTTTCTGTCTTAAAGGTGATTCATGAGATATAAAGCAAAAATAAGCGCAGCAATTACACAAGCACTACCGCTAGTCCAATCTGCCACCGCCGATGAAGCCGTACTTTGGAACATCGAAAAAGAGCGCGACATGCTCTGCATGGAGTTCACTTCAAATATGAGCTTCGAAAGTTTAGAGGCTGGATTTAAACAAGCCGCAGAGAAACTAGGCATTACCTGCCCTATTAGTATCTTAAAACTGCGTCGCTAGTTTATAAGACAGTGGGGGCGGATCTCCCCCCCCAACTCTTTCCATTTATTTTTAGTCTTAATCATCTTCTCGTTAGTTTGTTGCGTATCTAATACACAAACTAAGGAGGCTTATATGGATCTGATAATTAATTCTCATGAAGGTGACATCTACCTAGTTAACGAGCAACAAGACAACTCTCAACAAGCGCTTCGCAAGAACAGTCACCCCGCTGTTAGGTTCTCCAGTATTTCTAGCATTAAACAACACTACCAAGACCAAACCATCGATAAGGTGTGGCTAGTTCAGCACTCTGCCTACGATGAAATGTGCGGCTTACAAAGCACCAACCAGCCAATGAAAATGCTATTAAGATGGTAGCTAGCGATTATCAACAGAGTTAAAAAAAGCAGCCATTAGGCTGCTTTTTACTTAGTCTTGAAGCCAAGGTGGTAAACATACCCCTAAGCCACCTAAACCACAGTATCCATTGGGGTTCTTGTGCAGATATTGCTGATGGTAAAGCTCTGCGTAATAGAAAGTATCAAAACTAACTATCTCAGTGCTAATAGCATGAGCTAGGCCTTCACCTTGCAGGGCTTTTTGATAAGCCTGCTGAGCTTGCTTAGCCAACTCTAGCTGTTTACTGCTGGTAGCAAATATCACCGAGCGATACTGAGTTCCAACATCCCCACCTTGGCGCATTCCCTGAGTAGGGTCGTGCTGCTCAAAAAAGCAGGTCAACAATTGTTGATAGCTAATCACACTTGGGTCGTAAATTACTTTAACAACCTCAGTATGCCCGGTTAAGCCAGTACACACTTCATCGTAATTTGGGTTAGGTGTAAAACCACCAGCATAACCTACTGCCGTTGTAATTACGCCTTGTTGTTGCCAAAACAGACGCTCAGCGCCCCAGAAACAGCCTAAACCAAAATAAGCAGTTTCCTGATCAGCGCTAGCTTGCTCTAGGTAATTGCTGCCGTTTACTGCATGAATTCCGTCTAACTCTATCGCCTCCAAGCGCCCTAGTAAGGCATCAGCTTGGCTAACCAAAGTCGTTTTGCTCATCGATACAACTCCATCTCTATTGGCAAACGTTTAATTACTGGCACCTAGCCACCAATTTTAGCCCAAGTATCACGCAAACCTACAGTACGGTTAAACACTAAAGCTTCCGGGCTTGAATCTACGCTGTCGGCACAAAAATAACCTTGACGTTCAAACTGATAAGCATGTTCCGCTTCTGCCTTAACTAAGCTTGGTTCAACAAACCCTTGTTTAACTACCAATGACTCAGGGTTAAGCACTGCGGTGAAATCTTCTTCTGCAGCTGGGTTAGCAACGGTAAACAAACGGTCGTACAAACGGATTTCCGCAGGCTTGGCATGTTCAGCAGACACCCAATGGATAACGCCTTTTGGTTTACGTCCATCTTCAGGGTTTTTACCTAAGGTGGTGTCGTCATAAGTACAATAAACAGTAGTAACATTACCGTTTTCGTCTTTATCACAACGCTCGGCTTTAATCATGTAAGCATTACGTAAACGCACTTCCTTACCGATCACTAAGCGCTTAAACTTCTTGTTAGCTTCTTCACGGAAGTCTTCAGCTTCAATGTACAGCTCACGACTAAATGGCACAATTCGTTCGCCCATATCTTCGCTAGGGTGATTAGGTGCAGATAGCTGTTCTACTTTGTCTTCAGGGTAATTTTCGATTACCACTTTAATTGGATCTAACACTGCCATTGCACGAGGTGCATTGGCATTTAAGTCGTCACGTATACATGCTTCTAACATTGGCATTTCTACCATGTTTTCCATCTTGGTCACGCCAATGCGCTTACAAAACTCGACGATTGATGCAGCGGTATAACCTCGGCGACGCAAACCAGCAATGGTTAACATGCGTGGATCATTCCATCCGTTTACATGACCATCGGTAACTAAAGTATTTAGCTTACGCTTAGACATTACCGTGTATTCAAGGTTTAAACGCGAGAACTCATACTGATGCGGTACTGTCTCAATGGTAATGTTCTCCAGTACCCAATCGTATAAACGACGGTTATCTTGGAATTCTAACGTACACAAAGAGTGAGTAATGCCCTCGATCGCATCCGAAATACAATGCGTAAAATCGTACATTGGGTAAATGCACCACTTATCACCGGTTTGGTGGTGATGAGCAAATCGAACTCGATAAATAACCGGGTCACGCATACACATGAACGAAGAGCTCATGTCGATTTTGGCGCGTAACGAACACTCACCTTCTTTAAATTCACCCGCGCGCATTTTTCTAAATAACGCCAAGTTTTCTTCAACAGGAGTATCGCGGTAAGGGCTGTTTTTACCTGGTTGGCTTAAGGTTCCGCGGTACTCACGCGCTTCGTCGGCATTTAAGAAACAAACAAAGGCCAAACCCTTTTGAATCAACTCTTCAGCATAAGCGTATAACTGATCAAAATAGTTTGATGAGTAACACACCTCACCATCCCAATCGAAACCAAGCCACTTAACGTCTTGCTGAATTGAGTTAACGTAGTCGATATCTTCCTTTTCAGGGTTGGTATCATCGAAGCGCAAGTTACATGCGCCCTGGTAGTCTTGAGCAATACCAAAATTCAAACAAATCGACTTAGCATGGCCGATGTGCAGATAACCATTTGGCTCCGGTGGGAAACGTGTATGCACTGTGTCATGCTTTCCGGATTTAAGATCTTCATCAATGATGTGACGAATGAAATTGCTAGGGCGATTTTCCGCCTCACTCATACCAGCCTACCTATAAATAATGAAACGCTAATTAAAGCCGTATAATCCCTGATTCTTAGCCTTAGTACAAGCAACCATCGAACAAGCGATGAAAAGATCGCCTTATGCATCTGTTCTGCATCCTTGCCTTGCGATTAAACAGCTTCGGTTGATTAACTTTTTTGCGTTCCTTTTGGCTAAACTCAACCAGGGCCTTGCTGTAACTTTTACCAATAAGACTGGAATCAAAGTCATTCCCCCCTAATTTTCTTACTTATGGTTTTGTTAAGGAAATGGCGAATTTGTAGTCATGGTTTATAGTGATTAATGGTTACTGTTGATAATTAAGGGAATATGTCATGCGTCTACTTAGTGTTGCTTTTAGCATCCTGCTATTGGTTGCTTGTTCTAGCCAACCCACCTGGGATGGTATGTCAGAATCTGAAATTGCATCTTGGAAAGAAATCGGGGTAAATGTTGAACAAGTTCAAACTTATGTCCGAGCAGGCATGAGCCAACCACAAGTTAAAGAATTTATAGACCAAAACTTTACTGACCCAAACCAAATCACAGCTTGGGCCCAAGCCTTCACTGCTGTTGACGCCCGAGGCTGGATAGATTCAGGCTTTGATCTTTCTTCAGCCACTGCATGGGCCGCCAAAAAGTTCACTCACCAAGAAGCCAGCGCGTGGAAGTCAGCCGACTTTGATCTAGACGGCGCTGTAGACAATCGCAATAAGGGCTTAACTCCAGTAAAATAACGCCATATAACCTAGGTGTTTACTCTATTTGAGTAGACACCTTGCCTAGGCCTTCAATACTCACTTCTACTTGGTCTCCACTCTTTAGTGCCTTAGTTCTTCCCGGTGTACCAGTAAAGATCACATCATAAGCTTGCAAGCTTACATATTGGCTAATGTAACTAATAATATCCTCTACAGAGTGAATCATGTTCGCCGACGACTCTTGTTGAACGATATCGCCGTTTAGCTTAGTGGTCACTGTGAACTGGTTTTGAGCTGTAGTTTGAGTTATCCAAGGTGAAATGGGGGCAAAGCCATCGGCACCTTTAGCCCGCCACCATTGCAAATCTCGACCTTGCCAAGAGCGCTCGGTGAGATCGTTCCCTACTGTGTAACCAAATATACATTCTCTAGCATTTTGCTTAGATACCTTTGAGCAGTTTTGACCAATCACAACCACCAGCTCTCCCTCAAAATGCACATTTCGCGCATCCTTTGGGAGCTGCAACGGTCCTCCAATACTGAGAGAACTATATGACTTATAGAAAATTTCTGGCTTGCTGGCACCTGCATCTCCAGCATGGCTGCGATAGTTTAAACCCACTGCAAATACTGTGGCCGGTTTTATCGGCATTAAGTACTTAGCTGATGCCTCAGCCGATGTTTGACCATTAACTTGGCCTTCATCTAAAGGAGAAGCATTTAAGTGAAGTAGCTTATCACCATCGCGTTTAACCCAGGTTTTTACCCCTTCATGGTCAATTAACGCAAACTGGCTGGTTTGCTCAGCAATCGCTGGGCTTGAGAGTAGTAAAAGCGCGAAGCCTGTCGATAATATGTAATTCACAGTTCGTCCTTGATGTTAGGTGTCTCAGTAACTACGTACACAAGCAAACTATAGTTTAGCGTTTAACCACTTTGTCCACACTTAAACCCAAACGTTTTGCCAAGCGGCTTAGATTGGCTCTATCAACCCCTAGCTCTTTTGCTGCCGTAGACCAGCTTCCTTGGTGTTTTTCTAAACTCGCTGCTACCAAACTTTTTTGATACGCGTCTGTTGCTTGGCGTAAGTTAAAGCCAGCAGCAATGCTTGTAGGTGCAGTCGATTGATATGAGGAAGATTCTACAATATCAGCTGATTTAAGCTCACCGCAATCGGCAACGCTAATTCGTACAATAGCTTTACCACTTTGGTGAGCTCGCGCTTTTAGCGCTGCACGGCTAATTAGATGCTCTAATTCCCGAACATTGCCAGGCCAATCGTAGGCATTTAGATAAGCCACCAAATCACTTTGAAGTTTTATTTGTGGAATCCCCAATTTGCGTTTAACCAGCTCCACAAAAAAGCCCGCTAATAATTGAACATCCCCCACTCTCTCTCTTAAAGGTGGAACCAACACAGGGTAGACCGATAAGCGATGATACAAATCGGCGCGAAACCGGCCTTGCTCAACTTCCTTTGCTAAATCCCGGTTCGTGGCGGCAATCACCCGGACATCTACTTTTTGAATTTTGTCTTGCCCAAGCGCCTGCACCTCTTGGTTTTGCAATACTCGCAATAGCTTACTTTGGGCAGCCAAAGGCAACTCACCTATTTCGTCGAGAAAAATAGTGCCGCCATCAGCAATGCTAAATTTACCGGCGCGGTTTTTATCGGCGCCAGTAAACGCGCCTTTAACATGGCCAAATAGCTCACTTTCAATCAAATTGTCAGGTAAGGCCGCGCAGTTCACATGCACTATTGGCGCTTTGTAACGAGATGATTGAAGGTGCAAAGAGCGGGCAACTAGCTCCTTACCTACACCGGTTTCCCCTTGGATCAAGATAGTAAAATCAGATGGTGCCACCAAGGCAATTTCCTGTTTGAGGCGTTTCATCACTGGGCTTTCACCGACAATTTCATCACTGTTGTGATGCCAAGCTGCTTGATTTAGTTCTTCCAATACTTGTTGCGAATGGTGAGCTTGCTGTTCCAGTAGGTCTAAGGTTAAGCCTGTATTAAGGCTAGCAGCCGCCATGGCGGAAATTACTTCAAGTGTTCTATTGGGAATGTCATCAAATACTTCAGGCGTAAAGCTATCTAAGGTAAGCACGCCAATTAAGCTTTGATCAAAATACAAGGGTAACCCCATACAGGCATGAACAGGTAAATCACCTTCTCGGTCGATCAACAAGCCATCATAGGGATCGGGTAACTCACAGTTAGCCGGAAAACGCACCGGCATACTGGAAGCACAAATTTGTTGAAAGCGCGGATGTTCCGACAGATAAAAGCGCCTACCTAGAGTATCTCGGCTAAGCCCTTGCAGCGTAAGAGGAGTGAGTTGCTCACCTCTTACTGCAAGCAGAGCCACTGCATCACAAGCAATGGTTTTTCGCACGGTATCCAGTAACCGGTCGAATCGATCTTTACTACTAAGATTTTGCGCTAAATCTAAAGCTAACTCGATTAAGGCTTTTGAAGATATATCTGACATTACAACTCCTCATTTATACCTATAGTAGTCAAAATGACAAAGAATATCTACGTGTCATTATGACACCATCATTTCAAGAGTCGGCGAATTCACTGGTCTTAGCGGCTTTAAATAGTTGGTATGAAGATTGCGAAGTACTTTTGTAAACGAGAAATGAATATCAAATAGCTAGTATCAGGAGAATGCCATGAAACACTTTCCTTTATTCGTAGATTCAAACAAACCAAGTGCTTTTCGCCAATACATGCGTTGCATAGTGGGTGGAAACTGGTTAATGCTAGTCTCACTGCTTGTGATCATTTCATCCATTATCATTTCCTACCCCTTAGCACAGGCTTTTTCTATTCCAATGCAAATTACTGCACACATATCTACCATTGTATTTGCTGGCGTATTAAAAGTTGGTTACGTGTTACGCTGCGTAGGATTTAACGAACTTGGTCAAGAGGTTATATAGTGATTAAAATTGCTGAGCCAGATACAAACGATACAGCACAACATTGGCATCAACACCCAATCTTCGAATTAGCCTTTCGCCCTTTCTTCTTGCTAGCAGCCTTTAGCTCGGCACTTAGCTTGGCGCTTTGGATATTATTACTAAACGGCCATATGCTAATTGGCCATAGTGGGTTAAGTCCGCATGTGTGGCATGCTCATGAAATGCTAATTGGCTTTGGCACTACCGTAGCAGTTGGCTTCATTCTTACTGCAGTACAAACCTGGACCGGCCAGCCCAGCATAAAGGGAAAAGCGCTGGCTGCTTTAGTAGCACTTTGGTGTTTAACTCGTATTGCCTTTTACATAAATACTGCCGAAAGTGCGGTACTGGCGACCATCTTACAAGGCCTTTGGTGGCTAGCTGTTGTAATCATCTATAGTAAGTTGGTATTTGCTGCGCAAAATCGACGTAACTACATCTTTATTGCACTGCTTTCGGTAATGGGTTTAGTCAACTTGCTTATATTAGGCGGTGATTTAACAGCAAACAGTGGCCTGGCGCTGCATTTAAGCCGAGCCATGGTTTTATTGTTTACTATTATGATGGCGTTAGTGGGCGGCAGAGTTATTCCCTTCTTTACCGTTCGCGGCGCGCAAACTGCCCCCATCGAATGCCCAGCATGGATCAATCGCTTGGTAGGTCCATTAGCAATTGCAACCACTGCGGCTTTTATTGCTAGCTATTTTGTAAATACCTATCAACTTGTACCACTAAGTTTAATGTTACTTGGGCTGTTTCACTTATTACGCTTAGCTTACTGGCGCAGTATTAACACCCTAAAAGTGCCGCTGTTATGGTCGCTACACATATCGTATTTGCTTATGGCCTTGGGGTTAATTGCTCTTGGCGCGAGCTATTACCTAACTTCACTAAGCTTTAGCAATGCGCTGCATATCATTACCATTGGAGCCATTGGCTTAATGATTTTTGCCATGATGAGCCGGGTATCGCTTGGCCATACCGGCAGAACATTGATCATCAAGCCGATTATTAGCATTGCGTTTATCCTCTTAGTAGCGGCTACTTTAATACGCACTTTTTTGCCCCTTGCTGATGCTTTGTTAGCTTGGAATTTAAGTGCAGGACTTTGGATAATCACGAGTTTGATTTTCTTGGCGGTATATTTGCCAATATTGTCTTCTAAACGCCAAAGCTAAACAATTTACGGCAAGCTCTAGACGCCCTTAGGCTATTCTGCGATATTGCAGCAATGTTTAAGGGCTTCTTCACAAGGATTTCCCCATGTTGCTCAGTGTATGGCTCACCTTTGTAGCTGCTTGTATTGTATTTAGTATTTCACCAGGAGCTGGCACAGTAGCCACTATTAGCCATTCATTAAGTGGTGGTTTTAAACAGGCATGTAAAAACATAGCTGGCTTACAACTAGCTTTGGTTACTCATCTACTTATTGTGTCGATTGGTTTAGGCGCACTGTTAGCGTCTTCAGCGATAGCGTTCACCGTAGTAAAGTATCTAGGCGCAGCCTACCTTCTTTATTTAGGCATTAGTAAATTCTTTGAGAAATCAGTAGCGCTAACTGGAAAAGATGTAGCCGTTAAATCCAGCTCACAACTTATCAAACAAGGGTTTATCGTTAACTTAATGAACCCAAAATCAATTATTTTTCTTGCTGCATTTTTACCGCAGTTTGTTAATCCAACCCAAGATATGACCGGCCAGTACCTGCTTTTAGGTCTTACAGTAGTAATGATTGATTGCGCCGTGATGTTTAGTTATGCCACCTTAGCTTCGGCGGTAAAACCATGGTTAGGAAAAGCGAAGTTTGTAGCCTTGCAAAATCGTGTATTCGGCTCGCTGTTTGTAATGATGGGCATTGCGCTGGCTCGCGTAGAACGCTAGTAAGTATGTCCATCAAATAATAAAAAAGACGCTATGAAGCGTCTTTTTTTATTTTAAGCGAGAGAAGCAATCAATTAAGTACGTTTATAACAACGTAACAACACCAAACTTAAACCAACCAACATTAATGGCCAAGTAGGCGGAGCTGGTACAGGTGTTGCTGCGGTATAAGAAAGCGCGTCAAAACCGTAAACCGCTGAACTACTCCCTGATCCAACCAATGAAAAGGATCTTAACGCTGTATCACTAATCAAGCCGAAAAAGGTACTTTCATACCACACATCGGTAATCTTTAGCGCTTCATCGATTATGTGGCCTGCACTATCCAAATAATCCAAATGAGATGAGTTAAGCTCGTTCAAATCAAAGCCAAGTGCAAACACATCGTGTTCAAAATCAATGGTGAAAGTATTTGATTCAAAAATACTAAGGGCTTTTGCGCCCTCACTAACTAAACTACTAGTGCTTCTATAACGGTTCGCACTAATCGTTAAGTCTTCGTTCAGCAAAGCTGGATCATTGAATCCTTCAAAGGCTAACTCTGCACCAGCAGCATTTTCAAATGCAGCTCGATCGGTATAAGCAATAAACCCAGCATGGGCTTGCTGCGTTAGTCCAAGCACAGCAGCAAAAACGAGTAGCGTATATTTCATTCTATTCAGCATATAAGGTCCATTTAACAGGGTACGACTTCCATTTCAGCCCGATATACTAAACTAAAAAGACTGTTGAGCAAGTCGTTATTTCAAACTCATGTAGGCCATAAACCCCTAATTTTATTAAGGTTTAAACTTACCCTATGTTAAGCAGATGGTTCGTTTATAGTTCTTAAGCGTTGATTCGAAGCAAAAATCAGCAATGGATGGCATAAGTTTAAAACTAGTCTTTTGGTGTACCTAAATAGATAGCGAATAAAATTCGTCTTTTTCTCATCTGGTTCGTCTTATAAGTAATTCACCAATACGATGAGTACATCATGATTAAAATTGTTAGCTTTAAAATTTGCCCATTTGTTCAGCGCGTCACTGCAGCTTTAGAAACTAAAAACATAGCTTACGAGATTGAATACATTAGCTTGAAAGACAAACCGCAGTGGTTTTTAGATATTTCACCTAATGGGCAAGTTCCCGTTCTAGTAACAGAGAACAATACTGCGTTATTTGAGTCAGACGCCATTATTGAATACATCGAAGATGAATTTGGTTCCATAGAAGCTGATGTTACTAACGAGCAGCGAGCCATGGAGCGAGCATGGAGTTACTTAGGTTCAAAGCACTATTTAACCCAGTGCGGCACAATGAGCAGCAAAGACAAAACCACCTTTGAAGAGCGCAGTGAAAAACTAATTAAAGCCTTTAGCAAAGTAGAAGAAAAGTTGTCTGGAACAACGGCTTTCTTTAAGTCTAACCATGTAAGTAAAGTTGATATCGCTTGGCTACCGCTGCTGCACCGCGCTGACATTATCAAACGAAAAACAGGCTTCGACTTATTAGAAGGCTTACCCAAAGTCCAAGCTTGGCAATTCAACTTGTTAGCTACAGGCATTGCTGAGGCTAGTGTTGCGCAAGATTTTGAAGAGCAATTTAGCAACTTTTATCTTACTAAAACTTATCTAGCTGGCTATACCAAAAGCAAAGCTAAGGAGGAACCTGTGGGCCTTACCGCCAGTTAGCGAGGGTCGCATTAATCGTTGCTCTTAGATTCATCGCTAAGAGCAACAGTGCAGAAAGCAAACTCGATTATTCACGCTGGTATAAAGCTTCAATGGTGCTCGACTCTAAGGTATTGGCATTAATCATATAACCGGCCAAGGCCCCCGAGGCTCTTGTTGGTAAATCTAGTTTTTCAACCGACAGGGCATGCAAGGTAAATCGGTAGCGATGCATACCATGTCCTTTTGGAGGGCAAGCTCCGCCAAATGCCTCAACACCATAGTCGTTTTCAATCTGACGGCTACCACTTGGCAGTATCTTAGATTCGACACTACCGGCATTACTTGCCAAGGAACGGGTACCTAAGGGGATATTAACTACCTGCCAATGCCACCAGCCACTTCCGGTCGGTGCATCTGGATCATAGGCAGTAATGGCAAAGCTTTTGGTGCCTTTAGGTGGATTTTTCCAGGAAAGCTGCGGTGACATATTCCCCCCAGTACAACCAAACCCGACAAACTCTTGCTGCTTGCTCATTAGCTCTCCATGGCTAATGTCATTACTCGACAAGCTTAGACTCTCAGCCATAGCTATGTTGCACCCGATTAGTGAAAAGAAAACAGTTGCGGCAGATAACGCTCTCATAATAAATCCCTTAAACAAATAATGAGGAGTCATCATAGAACTTACCTAATTACATAATTAGCGCAAAAACCGTCAAGTTATCGCCTTATTCGTTCATTCGGGTTTTTCTTAATTCTCGAGGGGTTAGGCCGAAGTATGCTTTAAATTTGTCGGTAAATCGAGATTGCGAGTGGTACCCACACTGCTCTGCTATTAAACCTATCGGTTCGACACTGGTTTGTAATAAATGCAGAGCCAAGCTCATACGAGAACGATCTTTAATTGCTTGTACACTGCTACCTTCAAGCTTGAGCTTACGGCGCAATGTAGATTCGCTCATCGCCAGCTTTTCACAAATGGCTTTAGTTGATAAATCTTTAAAACCACTTTTCGTAAACAACTCGTGCAGCCGATGCGATACTTTGTTTTTGCTTCGCATCATAGCCACTTGTTGATAACCAAGGTGATAAAGTAAGGCCAATATTTCTCGCTTCCTTAAAGACAATATCTGCTGATTTGCCCAACTACTGCATTCAACAAACTGTTGTAAACTTTGCCTTAATGGGACTGGTATTTTGTCTGCAAAGTAGTCTTTATCCGGCTGTTCTCCAATCGGCAACTCTTCAAAGTCTTGGTAATCAAACTCTATTAACAAAGCGAAATACAACTTAGCCTTAGGAATATTTCGCATGTTTATGGCTGGGCTGTCCGACAGAAAAATAAAATGGTCAGCCGGACAGTTAATTTTATTGTCGCCACCAAGTTGCTTGTCTCCGCTTAACACCACAATCAACAAGGGTTTGCTAATAGGTACATTGTGCAATTGCTGTTCTAACACCGAGGAGTATACCGAAAAAGGCAAATCACTCGATTGTTGCATCGCTTTTCTAATACTAAAAAGCAGATTATCCATTGCTGGCATCCTTGTTTAATTAACTCGCAAGCAAGCTTATTGGCTGAAAGCTGGCTTAATTACTTGGTGATCGGTTGGTTGAGGCGTTACCGTCATTACTTTTACCGCTTCGGGTGTTTCAAAGCGGTGCCATAGATTTTGCGGAACCACCGCTAACTGCCCCGCACTTAGCGCGATACGTTGTTCACCCTCTTCCTGTAACAAAATAAGCGAGGTAGAGCCTTCGATAATTTGAACAATTTCATCACCTTCTGAATGTCGCTCCCATTCGCTATTGCCAGCATAATGGCCAATGTAGATGCCGCCATTGCGATATGCAGATAACTCAGAAAATACGCCTGCTAAGTCTTCTGCTGTAGATTCCGGCCGACGATCACTTACAAAACGAAGTTGTTTAAATGCTTCCGATAAGGTAACCACTTTTATAGGCATAATTATTCCTTGAAAGCTGCCAAATCTAACTTCGCTAGAAAGTGCATAACATCATGAAATTTGCAGCTACTGTAAGTTAATAGCAATTAGCGTTATTTGCTAAATGCGTCCAAGCTTAGTAGCGTACTAAGATACTGTAACGAGACATAAATTTAAAAAAGTGATTTTATGAAAAAGATCCTTAGTACCATTCTGGCCTGCGCCCTACTCACTGCTTGTGATAGCAATGAAGTCGCCGATGTATCTTTAGGCTTACTTACCACTAAAGACATTAAAATCAGTGTATTGAAGGATCCGTTAATCGACGGAGTGACCTGTCACATCGCTAATGTAGAAGCCGATCTAGACTTTGCAGACCCCAGCGATATGTCTATATCTTGTCGCCAAACTGGCGAAATCACCCCAGCGATGTTAGCTAACATAGATAAAAGCAAATCTGGTGAAGTGGTATTTAAAAAGTCGAAAAGCATTTTGTTCAAATCACTCAAAATACGCCGAATTTTTGATGAAGAATCACAAACCCTAATGTATTTGTCTTACTCAACCAAAGAAACATCGGGCAGTTACAAACATAGCTTGTCTACAGTACCGCTATGGGGAACCAAAGCCTATGCCGAACCTGCTGCAATAACTCAGTAACCAATACAAAAATCAATATAAAACAGTCACAAAAAAGGCCCTCTAATGAGGGCCAAACACTATCACCACAATAGCAGTTAAGGACGACTGCTTTTTCCTTGCTCTTTTATTTGGCCGCCAATAGCTTCAGCTCATTGGCAACAAATTCTACGTGTGGACCAATCACCACTTGTACCGCCGTTTTACTTGGAATAATAACGCCAGGTACATGTTTTTTAAGTTCATTTACATTTACTTGGTCACTATCTTTCACTTCTAAACGAAGACGCGTTGCGCAGTTATCAACTAGCACTACATTGTCGGTACCACCTAACATTGTTAGTACTAAGTCGGCTGTATCGCTGTGCGAACCACCTACACTTAAGCTAGCTTCCTCTTCAGTGGCATCTTCACGCCCCGGCGTTTTTAGGTTCATTTTGATGATCATTGTTTTGAAAACAAAGTAGTAAACTGCAAAGAATACTAAGCCTTGTGGAATCAACATGTACCAGTTGGTAGCAAGCGGATTGCGTGATGACAACACCATATCAACCAAACCAGCACTAAAGCCAAAGCCCGCCATCCATTGCATAGACGCAGCAATAAATACCGAGATACCAGTGAGTAAGGCATGTACAACGTAAAGTACTGGAGCTACAAACATAAAGGCAAACTCGAGCGGCTCTGTTACACCGGTGAAGAACGAAGCTGTAGCAGCGGCAATCATAATTGAAGCAACTTTAGTTTTGTTCTCAGCTTTAGCGGTGTGATAGATAGCTAGCGCCGCCCCTGGTAATCCAAACATCATAATCGGGAAGAAGCCCGCCATGTAACGGCCTGTTTCTCCAGGCACAGCATCAGAAGCAACACTCAAGAACTTACCTAAATCGTTAATGCCGGCCATATCGAACCAGAACACAGCATTTAGTGCATGGTGAAGGCCAATTGGAATGAGTAAGCGGTTAAAGAAACCGTAGATACCCGCGCCTACCGAGCCCATACCGGTAATACTCTCACCAAAAGTAACTAGGCCACCAAAAATTAACGGCCACAGGTACATTAATACAAAGGCCACCACAATACCGGCTACCGAGGTAAGAATAGGAACTAAACGCTTACCACTAAAGAAGGACAATGCTTTATGCAGTTCAACTTGATAAAAACGGTTATACAGTTCGGCCGCCATAATACCGCTGATAATACCTACAAATTGGTTTTCGATTTTAGAAAACGCCAGTGTGCTTGCGTCACTTAGCGTTACCAAGCCAATTTGTTCTACGGCTCCCGGAGAAAGCAAAGTGGTTATTACCATGTAGCCAACAAAACCGGCTAGCGCAGCAGCACCGTCTTTGTCACGAGACATACCATAGGCAATACCAATAGCAAACAGTACCGACATGTTGTCGATAATAGCAGCGCCAGATTTAATCAAAAATGCAGCCAGCGCGCTATTACCGCCCCAGCCGTTCGGATCAATCCAATAACCTATTCCCATTAAAATGGCTGCTGCTGGTAGCACAGCAACGGGCACCATTAAGGCTCGACCAATTTTTTGTAAATAGCTAAACATAGTATCCCTCGTTATGGTTATTAATAACCAAGTTCAATTTTCCAGTAGCGTTTGCCTATTCGAGCTTGGTGCATCATTGGTTATTTCGTTGATTAATGATCCGCCAAGAACTTAATTCGCAGTGTAAATAATAAAAATTCACGCGCAAATAAAGAACCGCAAAAATGCGACACAAGCACGAACAATAGAGACTAAAACAGGCTGTTTATCACAAAATATCGAAAACTTATTTTTCAAAGAGAATTATATTGCTAAACTAAGCCTAAATTTAGTGGAGAACGATCATGAGATTAATACCATTACTCGACAAAAACCAAGTAGGACGATGGTCCGCCCTTTATATCGCAGAGAAAATTAAGTCCTATAAGCCTACAGCTGAGCGCCCATTTGTATTAGGTTGCCCTACTGGAGGTACGCCGCTAGCTACTTATCAACACTTAATAGAGCTGCATAAACAGGGTGTACTAAGTTTTGAGCACGTTGTAACGTTTAATATGGATGAATATGTTGGGATCCCTAGTGACCATCCAGAAAGCTACTACAGCTTCATGCACAACAACTTTTTCTCGCAGATAGACATACCTGCAGAGAACATTAACTTGCTCGACGGTAACGCCGAAGACTTAGAAGCAGAATGCGCCAGATACGAAGCTAAAATTAAACAATACGGAAAAATAAACTTGTTTATGGGTGGCGTAGGTGTTGACGGGCATATCGCTTTTAACGAACCGGCATCGTCTTTGGCCTCAAGAACGCGGGTTAAAACCCTTACCGAAGATACCCGTATGGTTAATTCACGCTTCTTCGACAGCTTAGAGCAAGTACCAAAACTGGCGCTTACGGTAGGAGTGGGAACTCTACTTGATTCAGAAGAAATTCTTATATTGGTGACCGGACACAACAAAGCCCAAGCGCTAGAAGCCGCGGTAGAAGGCAGCGTAAACCACCTTTGGACTATTTCTGCCCTACAACTTCATCCGAAAGCGATGATAGTATGTGACCAACCTTCCACTATGGAATTGAAAGTAAAAACAGTACGTTACTTTCATGAGCTGGAAGCCGAAAACATCAAGAATATTTAGGATAAGCCAATGATGTACGCCCTAACCAATGCACTAGTGTTTGATGGTTGTGAATTGCTAAACGGCTATTCGGTGCTTGTTGATAACAACAAAATCAGTTCGGTGGTGCCTAACCAACAAGTATCGCCACAAATTAGCAGCGTAGACTTAAATGGCTCGGTACTTTGCCCAGGTTTTATCGACCTACAGCTAAACGGCTGTGGCGGAGTAATGCTTAATGGCGACTTCTCTAGCACCAACTTAGAGCGTATGCATCAAACTAATTTAAAAAGTGGTGCGACTAACTTCATGCCTACCCTTATCACCACCAATGATGAGGAAATGGAGCAAGCGGTTAACGTTTCTAGAGAACACAGCAAAAATAGCGGCACAGTTAACTTAGGTCTTCACTTAGAGGGCCCCTACTTAAGTGTTGATAAAAAAGGCATTCATAGCGAGAAGCTGATCCGTCAACTTAACCAACAACGATTACGCTTTTTGCTCGACAATCATGACGCGGTTAAAAAGGTCACCCTTGCGCCTGAACAGGTTGAGCTAGCTAGCATCTCCGCACTTAAAGAAGCAGGCATCTTGGTCTCTTTAGGCCATACCAACGCAAACTACCAGCAAGCAAGCGACGCCATTAATGCCGGGGCTGGCTTTGCCACTCATTTGTTTAATGCCATGAGCCCAATGACCGGGCGAGAGCCAGGTGTACTTGGCGCTATATTTGACCACAACCTCTACGCAGGCATCATCGTAGATGGCCACCATGTGTCAAACGCCAATGTGCGCATCGCAAAACGATTATTGCGCCACAAGCTATGTTTAGTTAGTGACGCAACCGCTGCAGCTGGCGCTGATATAAGCAGCTTTGATTTTGTTGGACGTAAGATCACAGTTCAAGATGGGATTTGCTTTGGTGATGATGGTACACTCGGCGGTTCTGCTTTAACCATGATTGAAGCAGTAAAAAACTGCGTACAATCAGTAGGTTTATCTCTTCGAGACAGTTTAAGAATGGCTTCTTTGTACCCAGCAACTGCTATTAACAGGGATCACGACCTAGGCAGAATCAAGGCAGGTTACACCGCAAACTTAACCGCGTTTGATCAGGACTTTAATGTCACCCTTGCAATTAGCGATGGCCAATTGACTCAGTTTTAATCAAAAAGATGAATGACAAATTAATCGTAAATGTAGATAAAGTTAAGCAGGTAAATACTGCTGCAGTATATGGCATGATTGACCAACAAGGGCCAATCTCGCGTGTGAAAATTGCGGAGCAGAGCCAACTAGCTCCGGCCAGTGTGACAAAAATTACCCGCCAACTGCTAGCAACAGGCTTAATAAAAGAAGTTGCCCAACAAGCCTCCACCGGGGGGCGTCGCGCTATTTCTTTAATGGCAGAGCAAGGCAGTTATTACTTTATCTCGGTACGATTGGGTCGTGGTGCTTTAGATATTTCACTGTTTGATTTAAGCGGGGTATCTCATGCCCACGACAAACTCTCAGTAAACGAACTTGAGCAAGGTCCGTTAACCCAAGAGTTACTCGACAAAATTGCCAGCTTTATTGAACAGCATGTTAGTGAACAAAAGCAGCTTATTGCGGTAGCAGTAACCTTGTCAGGCTTAGTTAATCCCGGTGAAGGCATTGTGGTTTATACCCCACATTACCAACTACGCGATTGCCCATTAGGTGAAATGATAGAGAGCCGTTTTGGTTTACCCGCTTATATCGGTAACGATACGCGTGCGATGGCTTTAGCAGAACATTACTTTGGCGCGACCAAAGACTGTTTAGACTCGATACTGATTACCGTACATAGCGGTACTAGTGCGGGCATCATTGTTAATGGTCAGGTATTTATGAGCCAACACCGCGATGTTGGCGAAATTGGTCATATTCAAGTCGACCCACTAGGCCAAAAATGTCAGTGTGGCAATGTAGGTTGTCTAGAAACCATTGTATCGAACACCGCCATTGCCGCTCGTTTGCAAGCGCTAATTGAGCAAGGTAGCCCAAGTATTCTGGAAGCCGGCTTTACCATTGAAGACGTATGTTTTGCGGCTAAACAAGGCGACATGTTATGCCGACAAGTACTGCAACGTGTTGCCACAGTATTGGGTAGCAGCATTGCGATTGCCATTAACCTGTTTCACCCGCAAAAAATTGTTTTAGCGGGTGAAATAATGGCCGCTGAAGACATTTTATTGCCCACCATCAAGCAATGCATTCAACATCAAGCCTTAAGCTCTTTTGCTGATGCCTTGCCAGTGCAAGCGGCGCACTTTCAAAACAATCCGACCATTGGTGGCCTAGCACTAGTGAAGCGTGCCCTACTCGACGGCAGCCTGTTAATCCGCTTAATCAATCAAAAGCCGGAATAAGCATTCAAATATAGCCCTACAACTAATCTAGAAAATGGAACTTAAAACATTGTAAAGCATAGGAATGATTGATGTTTTTATGCTTTACTTGTGAGGTCTATGCAAAAGGATTGGTTAATGCGGATATTCTCACCTCGAACCGTTGTAATCAGCAGCGGATTTTTCACCTGCGCTCTGATGGTTTACATTGCCTTAATGCTGCTTTCAGCAGATATTAGTGAAAGCCAACGCCGCTACGCCCACAATACTATTTCTCTGACTCAAACAGTTATTTATGATTCCCTTCAAGCTTTAGACGACCTTGAAAAACTAGATATAAATGATTGTAGCGAAGCTTCCCTCACTAAGATGCGCCAAACAGTATACTTAAGTAGTTATATTCGCGATGTCGGTTTACTAGAAGACGATCACCTTCTTTGTACTAGTGTTGGCGGCTTGCTCGAAGAGCCAGTAGCTTTAGATCCTCCGTCTTTTTCTACCTCACTAGGCTTTGATATTTGGCTTAATACACAGCTCATCATATTTGATTATCTGCACTCTGGAGTAGTGATTCGCAGGGGCGACTTTAATGTTGTGATCGATAACAGCACCTTTGCGCCGCTCGAATATGGTGATAATCAATGGGAGTTAGTATCGAACAGGAGAGAAAATGCCATTCACCTCACCGGCACCCAAGGTATATATAAAGACACCGACACCTTGGTTTATGAGGAAGTCACCGACAACTATCACTATTTTCACAGCTGTAGTGAAAACTATGATTTTTGTATCGCCCTAAGCCTTTACAATTACACGCTTATTAAAAACAAAACTTGGTTTTTATTCTTCTCGTTAATGTTCAGCCTTGCCTTTGGGATTTTAGCAAGCATCTGCTCCGAAACATTATTCAAGCGTCACAGCAGCACCAACGCTCGACTTCGTCGAGGTTTACGTAAAAAGCATTTTTATTACCAAATTCAACCTTTGGTGGACTTAAAAACCAAACGAGTGATTGGCGGTGAGGTATTGGCGCGCTTTAAGGATCCGCTTGGCGCGCTTTATCCAGACCAATTTATTGGTGAGATCCGCGCCTTAAAACTCACGTGGCCGTTTACTTTATTGGTGATGAAAAATGCGCTAAAGGACTTGCAAGCCAGCGGTGTAATACAAAGTGATTGCAAAATTAGCTTTAATATTTTCCCTAATGACGTTGAAAACAACAACATCAACGAGTTAAAAAACTTACAAGAGGTAAAAGACTTCGCGGGCAACATAACCTTAGAGATAACCGAAGACTTGCAACTAGACAGCCTGGTAGCAAACCAAAATATAAACCAAGTCATTAAACAAGGTTTTGAAGTTGCCATTGACGACTTTGGTACCGGCTACTCTAACCTTGCTCAACTAAAAAACTTTCGCTGCCAATACTTAAAAATAGACAAAAGCTTTGTATTTGATTTAGAAGCTGGCTCTATCCGCTCTTCGCTAGTGCCACACATGGTAGATATTGCTCATAAGTCTGACTTAAAAGTAATTGCCGAAGGCATAGAAAATATTATGCAGAGCAAAGTGTTAGAAGATTTAGGTGTTGAATATGGTCAAGGCTGGATGTTTGGCAAACCAATGCCAGTGAAGCAGTTTGTCGAAGCTTATCAACGCACTAACAACAGTGGGTAGATTACAGCTCCTCAACTCAAACTGCTTAGCTCTAACCAGTTTTAAAGTAAGCTTTTACCTGTAGACCTGCAACTTAAAGGAACATAGATGAGTGAATCAGCTCCGGTTGATGATTTTGAGAAATCTAGAAATATAAAAACAATAGTCATCCAGTTATTGCTGGGAATTGTTCTTGTTGCGGTTTTCTATGTGATATACACGGGGCTGATGTTAATCACTCCGGAATTTGCAAAAATACATAGAAACTTTGGTGTTGAGCTTCCTAGTTTTACAGAGTATATCTACAAAAACTATATGTATTACCCTATATTCTATTATCTCGCAAAGGTGACTTACAGTAGCTATTGCTTAAGCCTTCTCTTTCGTTCGCCTAGTTGGAAGGTATTTAAGCGAGTTACCATTTTCAATATACTTCTATGTATCGTAGTAGTGGTGGTAACCATTACTAGTATTTACTATTCAACCTTTACCATCGGAGCCGCAATATAGTTTAAAGCTAGGCTGGCAAGATTTAACGATAAAAGCCACAGGCTAGAGTTACAAACATGACGATAAATAATTACAGGCTCTATGCCGACAAAAACATCTTCTACTATTCAACGTTTGAAGATGCTAAAAAGGCTGCAACAAAATTCATACCTGAACGGACTACCCTTCGGATCGAAGTATTAGTTGAAGTTCAGTCTTTTGAAGCTGATTTCTGGGCTTATGAATATGATAACAATAGATGGGTGCCATCTTGAAGCCCTAGGAAACTAAATACATTTAAGATATATAGAACAAAGAAAAGGACAACTTACTGCTGTCCTTTTTTGGTCTAAGTTTGGGTATAGATTTAACAGGTTACGCCAATGCTATTGTCATTTTGCCAGTAAAGCTGCCACTGCTCTTCACTAGCGCTACAACCACAGCCTTTATTACATGAGCCGAGTTTAACAACTCGCAACTTATGGCGCTTAACCCACGGCTGTAGCATAGCTAGCGCGGCGTCATCGCTAAGCGAAAAATGCTTAGCGACTTGGTTTAACAACACACCGGGGTTCTCTTCAATATAGCTTTTAAGCGCTTGTAGTATCATAGTGCTCAGCCTTTTGACGCTTTAAAAACAGTACCCAAACACTTAGTACAATAACCATTGCCAATAACAATACACTGCCTGAAATGGGTGTTTGTTGCCATGTTGCCGCTTGGTAATAAATAGTAGCGGTGCAGTAAGCTAACAAGGTCGACCATACGCCAATTAATCTTGCCCATTTTAGTCCAAGCTCTTTGACCAAAGCGCCCATCGCCGCTGCACAAGGCATGTACAACAAAATGAACAACATAAACGATACAGCTGAAGCTTGGCTAAAGTGTTGAGACAACTGTGACATAGTGCCTAGATCTACTTCATTGATTTCTGCAGCGCTAGCTACATCTTCAGCTTCTTCAATAGCAATGCCCAGTGGGTCGCCATAATTAAGGTCGTTAAAGTTATCGACAATGCTTTGACCGGCTTCTTGGAAACGGCCTAAGTAAGTCCATGCTTCAGCCTCTTCTTCAGGATCTGCATATAGACTGTTTAAAGTGCCAATTACAGCTTCTTTAGCAAACAGGCCGGTTACAATTCCTACAGTGGCTGGCCAGTTATCTTGCTCGATGCCCATGGGGCCAAATACCGGCGTAACAAACTGGCTAGCGCGGGCTAATATCGAGTGCTCTTGACCTTCAGCATCCAACTCACCGCCGGTGCCAACGTGATTAAGAACACTTAATATCGCTACCACTAAAACAATGGTTTTACCGGCGCCAACGATAAAGCCTCGCACTTTTTGCCAAGTAAGCAATAGTACCCCAAACACTGTTGGGAACTGATAGTCTGGCAGCTCTAATACCGAGTCTTGAGCGGTGCCAGGTAGCAGAGTGTACTTAAGCAGCAAACCGGTAATAATCGCGGCGATAATGCCCACAATATAAAGAGCAAACACCATGTTCTGCCCTTGCTCGGGGAAAAACGCTGCAACAAACAAGGCATATACTGGTAAGCGTGCACCACAAGACATAAACGGACTCATTGCTGAGGTAAGCACCCGTTCACGGTGTTTTTCTAGTACTCGAGTAGCCATAATGGCCGGCACGGTACAACCAAAGCCCATTAGCATTGGCACAAATGCTTTACCAGGTAAGCCGATAACTTGCATAGCGCGGTCTACAACGAAGGCTGCACGCGCTAAGTAACCTGAGCTTTCTAACAAGGCTAAAAACAGATACAAACAAGCAATTACAGGAATAAAGGTTGCTACGGTTTGTATGCCTACCCCTACTCCGCTCGCCAATACAATGCTCGCCCATTCTGGCGCACCAACACTGCCTAACAGTTCGCTCACGCCATCAACAAAAATAGTACCCGCTGTAATATCGAAAAAATCGATAAACACCGCGCCACCGTTAATGGCAAACATGAACATTAAGTACATAACACCTAAAAAGGCCGGAATACCTACCCAACGGTTAAGCAATACTTTATCTAATAGCTCGGAATAATCGCGGCTTAGCTGGCCTTTCTTACTGATACAGCTTTGGGTAAGTTGGTAGATAAAGCTATAACGGCTGTCAGCGAGCTCTAAATCAACGTCAGTCGTTGTAAATTGGCCTAGCGCTTGGCCCACATCTAGCTGTAAATCAGGGTCTAGTTGCTCGGTTAACCATGGATCATGCTCAATTAAGCGCAGAACTTGCCCTTTATTTAAGTCAAGCTTTTGCTGCCACTCGGTGGTAAAGGCTTCAATTTCCGATGGGTATTCCAAGCTTAAAGCGGGAGCTTGCTGGGCTTGCTCCATTAATTTTGGCAAGTTGCGCTTAAAGTCATTCACTTGCTTTCTAGAGGTGGCTGACAAGCACACCACAGGCAAATTAAACTGTTCGCTAAACTGCTTCACCTTAATATTAAGTAGCTTAGCTTTAGCTGTGTCCATTTTATTTAGCACCAACACCACTGGTAAGCCAAGCTCCTTAAGCTGAATGCTTAAATATAGGCTACGCTCCACAGCGCTGGCATCAATCACATTAATTACTAGGTCTAGTGGCTCAGACTGCAAAAACTCACAAGCAATTCGTTCATCTAATGAGCTTTTATCAAGCTGCGGGTCAATGTTGTACACACCGGGTAAGTCTACAACTTCTGCTTGCCAGTCGGCTTGGCGGATCCAGCCAGACTTTTTGTCTACAGTTATCCCGCTAAAGTTACCTACTTTTTGTTTACTGCCGGTTAAAGCGTTAAACAAGGTACTTTTACCGCTATTAGGATTACCTACGGTGGCTATCATATGTTTGTTCATAGACTATCCACCTCAATCGCTTTTGCTTGGCCATTACTTAGCGCAAGGTTGATTCCAGGTGCAGATACTTGGATAGGATCCCCAAGTGGAGCGCGCCTTACAATGGTTAAGGTCGTATTGGGTAAAATACCCAACGACATAAGCTTTTTGCGCATTGCGCGCGGTAAGCCATTTAAGCTCAATATTTGCGCCTTTTGACCAGTGGCTATTTCATCCAATGACATGGAACCTCCATACCTAAGTCTAAATAATAATGATTTTCATTTGATTTCATTGTGCGACACACATCACTGTTCCGTGTTGATCTAAATCAAACGCTCATAGATAGCTTTGTATTTTTGTGAGAAATATTTATCGCTATTTTTTGAAACCGTCTGAATAAATACGCTACCATCAGCACAACTTACGTATAAGGTAGATTGAAGATGTCATTCAAAGACCAACTTTCGCAACTGGTTTACTCAACAGACCAAGGCCGCATTGAACCAGAGCAGCAAGCTGAACAAGTGCCAGAAACAGACGGTACTATTAAGCTGCGTAGAGAAACTAAAGGCAGAAAAGGCAAAGGGGTTACCTGCTTAACTGGCTTTGGTTTAGCCGAAGCAGAATTAAAAACCTTATGTAAAGACATGAAAAAACATTGCGGCATAGGTGGCAGCGTAAAAGATTACGTTATCGAGATCCAAGGTGACCAACGCGACAAGCTAGAGGTTTGGCTTAAGCAGAAAGACTACAAAACTAAACGCATCGGCGGCTAAACCATTGCCTTTAGTGGGGCTTTTGGGTATATTCAGCGCGCTTTTGGGGAGTAGCTGCCCGTATCAATAAGGTATGGGGCATTTATCAACATACTTAGTGCTCATCACTATGGTAAATGCAGCCTTTATTGGCCTAGCAAGACCAAATGCACATTAACGCCATAAAGAGGTGAGCTGCGTTGTGTGCATTGGTTTATCTGCTCGCCTCATACAAGAAATCCAATGGAAGCTTTATTCACTTCAATTACTGCCGTAGCCATTGCCGAGATAGGCGATAAAACTCAACTGCTTGCTCTTCTGCTCGCCTGCAAATTCAAAAAACCTCTGCCAATTATTGCCGGTATTATTATCGCAACTCTACTTAACCATGCAGCCGCAGCTTGGTTTGGCTCGTTAGTGCAGCAATGGCTAAACCCTGAGATTTTACGTTGGCTAGTTGGCTTATCATTTATTGCCATGGCGCTTTGGGTATTAGTGCCAGATAAAATAGATGAAGACGATAACAAACTACTCAAATACGGCCCCTTTTTGGCCTCGCTCATCTTGTTTTTTATTGCCGAGATTGGCGACAAAACCCAGGTTGCGACTGTGATTTTAGCAGCCAAGTATGACTCGATGTTTATGGTAATTACCGGCACTACTATAGGAATGTGCTTAGCCAACGTGCCAGTAGTGCTGCTGGGTAAGCTTGGCGTAGAGAAATTGCCTATGACTCTAATTCACCGTGTTACTGCTATTTTGTTTTTGGTGCTGGGCATTACTACATTGGTGTTTTAGTAAGGCTTTTGCTGAGCACAGATTGTGTTAAACTCAGCCGCAAATTGTTAGCAAGGTTGTAATAATGAAACTAGTTCGTTGGATTTTAGGCCGCATTATATTGTTACTTAACGCAGTATTTTCTCCTAAGGGCGTAAAAAGAAGTGCTGAGGAGCAGGCTGTCATTGATCAAAAAACCCAAGGTTTACACCTTTATCAGTTGCCGGCTTGCCCATTTTGCGTAAAAGTACGTCGCTCGATGAAACGTAATGGTTTAAGTATTGGCTTACGCGATATTAAGGCGCAGCCAGAATATCTTGAAGAGTTGGTGGCCCAAGGCGGTTCAAGAAAAGTGCCTTGTCTACGCATTGAAAATGGCGACAAAGTAGAATGGTTATACGAGTCTAACGACATCATTAACTACCTAGAAGCCAAGGTAGCTTAAAACCAAAAAGCTCCGCAATGCGGAGCTTTTTACTATTAGCTGCAAAAACTTAGTCTGCTTCCATAATATCACTTGGCATGGTTTCACGCAGGCGCTTCCACACTTCACTAGTAGCAATACCGTAACTACGCACTACCTGCAGCGCTTTATCGTGTTCGCCGCTATCGGCCAACGTGATGAGCTCTTGATAGAAATTATCAACTAAGGTGCGTGCTTGAGGGTCGTCAAAGTAGTATTTACCAACGCTTTGATACATGCCTCTAAAACCATTTAAGATAAGCGCGTATAAAGGATTGCCCGACGCAAAAGATAAACCGTGTAACACTTGGTAATCAAACTCAGCGTAAGCTTCGCCAGTTTGTTCAAGTTGTTTGTATTGCTCTATAAGTTGGCGACTTTTCTCGGGATTGTTTTTTAGGGCACCACGAATAAAAATCACACTAATGTTGGTTCTTGCTGATAACAGTTGCTCAAACAACTCAGGCACACCATCGGTATCTAATCGGGCTAAAGTTTCCAAAATATTCAGCCCTGCGGTTTCCCAAAAGTTGTTCACCTTAGTGGGTTTGCCGTGCTGAATAGTTAACCATCCATCTCGCGCTAAGCGCTGAAGCACTTCACGCAAAGTGGTGCGGGTTACACCTATTAACTCAGATAATTCTCTTTCGGCGGGTAAAATTGTGCCAGGAGCAAAACGGTTATTCCAGATAGATTCAATGATGTATTGTTCTGCGAATCCCGCTGGACTTTTTGCTTTAATTACCATTATTTACTCAGTCTATTTTCGTTTTTATTGTATCGATAATAACAAACCATTAACTAAAGCTAAAGCAAGTGGTTTGAGCTCAAACCTCCAAATTTGAAAATCTCTTGACTATTTTTATCGACACTTGAATAAATTTGATATTTTCGGTTGTTCAACTACCAAAGCCGCGTGAGATCACATACAATCGCGCACGAGTTTTCGTAGGGGAAACTCGACCTGCCATTTGAACAACAATGAGATTTCAGGATGAATACTAGTCTTTCTAGTGCTTTTGCTAAGAATTTTCTTGGCAATGCACCTTTGTGGTATAAAAAAGCCATTGTTTTATTTCTAATCATTAACCCCATCGTTTTCTATATCAACCCGTTTGCTGCAGGCTGGTTACTAGTTATCGAATTTATTTTTACTCTTGCGATGGCGTTAAAATGTTACCCGCTTCAGCCGGGCGGCTTGCTAGCCATTGAAGCAGTAGCAATAGGCATGACATCCTCTGAAACCGTTAAACATGAATTAGTCGCCAACTTCGAAGTAGTGCTGCTATTGATTTTCATGGTGGCCGGTATTTTCTTCATGAAACAACTGCTGTTGTTTGTTTTCACCAAGATGCTTATCAAAATTAAAGACAAAGCCATTTTGTCTTTAGCCTTTTGTGCAGCCGGCGCCTTTTTATCAGCTTTCTTAGATGCCTTAACCGTAATTGCTGTAGTCATTAGCGTAGCTATTGGCTTCTACAGCATTTATCACAAAGTGGCATCTGGCAAAGATTTTCACCAAAAACATGACCACACTGGCGATGACTTAAGCAGTGATGACTTAGAAGGCTTTCGCGCATTCTTACGTAGCTTAATGATGCATGCGGGTGTAGGTACCGCATTAGGTGGTGTATGTACCATGGTAGGTGAACCGCAAAACCTGATCATTGCTGACCAGTCTAGCTGGCAGTTCTTCGAGTTCTTCCTGAGAATGGCACCGGTATCTCTGCCTGTTTTAGTATGTGGTTTGATTACCTGTTTTGCGTTAGAAAAAATTGGCAAGTTTGGCTACGGTAGCCAGCTACCAGTAAATGTTCGCCAAATTCTTACCGACTACGATAAACACGAAGATCAAAAACGCACTAACCGTGACCGCGCTAAGCTAATTGTTCAAGCAGTTATTGCTGTATGGTTAATCATTGGTCTTGCACTGCACTTAGCCGCTGTTGGCTTAATTGGTTTATCGGTGATTATTCTTGCTACTTCATTTACCGGCATTACCGAAGAGCATCAGCTAGGTAAAGCCTTTGAAGAGGCCCTGCCATTTACTGCCTTGTTAGCGGTGTTTTTCTCTATTGTTGCGGTAATTATTGACTTAGAACTATTTAAACCAGTGATTCACTGGGTGTTGTCGATTGAAAACGAAGGCCAACTAGTTGCTTTCTATATTGCAAACGGCTTGCTGTCGATGGTCAGTGACAATGTATTTGTGGGCACGGTTTACATCAACGAAGTGAAAACAGCTTGGTTGGAAGGACAAATCACCCGAGATCAATTCGACATGTTAGCGGTTGCGATTAACACTGGTACTAACCTACCGTCGGTTGCCACGCCAAACGGTCAAGCGGCCTTCTTATTCTTACTTACGTCGTCGTTAGCTCCATTATTACGCTTATCTTACGGCCGCATGGTTTGGATGGCGCTGCCTTACACCTTTGTACTTGCTGGTGTTGGTTTGTTGTGTGTGGAATACGCGCTTATTCCTGCGACTCAATACTTCTACGATATGGGTTGGATCAGCCATCACGTTGCAGGAGCGGCATCGGCGGTTTCTGCTGGACATTAAAAATAAAAACGGCGATGCTTGCATCGCCTTTTTTTATCGGAGTTTCTGATTATGCTCAACTTTTTAAGCAGCATGCCGTACCAACGTAAACCTTGGTTTCTGCTTTTTATTGGTAGCTTATCACTAGAATTGTGTGCCTTATTCTTCCAACACGTAATGAAGCTTGACCCTTGTGTTATGTGTATTTATGAGCGTGTAGCCATGTTTGGCTTAATGCTCGCTGGTCTCATTGGATGGATAGCCCCACAAAACCTTATTATTCGCTTAACAGCATTTGGAATGTGGATAGTAAGCGCAGCTTGGGGCTTACAGCTGGCTATTACTCACACCGATTATCAAATGAATCCTAACCCATTCGCGACATGTGACTTCTTCGCTAACTTTCCGGAATGGGCGCCATTAGATAAGTGGGTACCTTGGTTATTTAACCCAACAGGCTTCTGTGACAAGATTTCATGGATGTTCTTAGGTTGGTCTATGCCACAGTGGCTAATCTTGATATTTGCGGTGTTCTTAGCTGCTGGTGTAATATTCTTTGGCCTACAATGGCGCAAAAAATAACTCACATTAAAAAGCCCGCTTAAAGCGGGCTTTTTATTTGTGCCAATAACCAGAACTACTCACATTCATCTAAAGGCCAACGCACAATATAATCTTGAGAAGGGCCGGTTAATTGTGTTTCGCAAACAATCTTACCGCGTACCGATGCCCCTCGTTTATGCATTTCAGAGGCTTTGCCTTTATTAAGCAGCGGATGCCATTGTGGCAAAGGTTTACCTTCAATCAAACGCTTATAAGCGCAACTTGGCGGCAGCCAATGAAAGGCATCAATATCATCTAAGCTTATTTTTACGCAGTCGGGCACTTTAGCAAAACGGTTTTCATAATCACTGCATCGACAGCTTTTACTATTAAGCAATACACATGCGATGTTGGTGTAATAAAGCTCATCGGTGTCTTCGTCTATCAACTTCGACAAACAACATTTTCCGCAGCCGTCACACAATGACTCCCATTCTTGGGCATTCATCTGCGCCAAGGTTTTGGTTTCCCAAAATCTTACTTCACTCACTTATTACAACCTCTGTTTCTAGCTCTATATCGGCAACGGTTAATGCTAGTTTATCTCCAGCTTCTAAAGGCCCAACACCAGCAGGAGTGCCAGTAAGTAGCACATCCCCCGCTTGTAGACTAAAGCACTGAGAGGCTTCAATTAACAACATCTCAATGGTGCGGATCATTTGTTGACTACTGCCCTGCTGTTTTACTGCACCATTTTGTTTTAGCTGCAAGCTAACGTCGGCTAATTCACTTAAGCAAGTAATTGGTTTAAAGGCGCTAAGCACACAGCTTTGATCAAAAGCTTTGGCTCGCTCCCAAGGGTGACCACGTTGCTTTAGCTCTAGCTGAATATCTCGAAGGGTTAAATCTAAGGCCGCAGCGTAACCCCAAACTGCATCATTTAGCTCAGCTTTAGAGGCATTTTTTAGCGGCTTGCTAATTAATAAGGCTAGCTCTAATTCATAGTGCACGGCTCCCAAACCTTTGGGAATAGCAACACCATTATCAAAACTTACAAAGGCACTAGGCGGCTTGTTAAACAACACTGCTTGTTTTACCGGAGCGCCGCCCATCTCTTGCATATGTGCAACATAGTTTTGCCCAACACATACGGCTTTACTAGGCCTTAGTGGTATTGCATTGCCTTCGTTATCAACATGCTGATACATATCAAAACACCGGTGGGTAAGAAATACGGTCAGCCAAAGTGCCAACCGCTGCCACGAAATAGTGTGAGCGATTCCACTTCATTAGCACCCGATAGTTATCATAAGCGAGGTAGGCACGACCTTGCGCATCATCAGGTTGAACAATAGAAGCGCTAATATCACGTGTAGGTAAATCGCTGCCGTCGTAACGGCGAACGCCTAGAGCTTGCCATTCGGCTAAAGTTTTAGTGATGTTTAATCCCGAATTGCTTGCATCATAATCTTTAGGAAGCTGAACTTGGCGCCCCCAGGTTAGATCATCACTCCAGCCGCTTTGCGCCAAATAATTTGCAGCAGAGGCTAAGGCGTCAGCGGTATTGTTCCAAATATCACTATTACCATCGCCGTCAAAATCTTGCGCGTAAGCGAGAAACGAGCTTGGCATAAACTGCACTTGGCCCATTGCGCCAGCCCAAGAGCCTTTCATTTTGTTCGGCTCAATATGACCAGCATCTAAAATACGAAGCGCATTCATTAGTTCTTTTTTGAAAAACGCTTCGCGACGCCCTTCAAAAGACATGGTTGAAAGCGCAGACACTACATTGTAGTTACCAGTAAACTTACCAAAATTAGATTCTACGCCCCATAAGGCAATGATAAATCGAGGCTGCACCTTATACTTTTTTTCTATCTCTTTTAGCAAAGGGTAATGCTTTTTGTATAAAGCCCGCGCTTGTTGCACCTTCCAATCGGGAACGGCTCTCGGCAAGTAAGTGTCTAAGGTAAGTTTAAACTCTGGTTGTTGCTTATCTGCCTTTACCGCACGTTGGTAAAATTTAGTATTAGCGAAAGCTGCATCAATGGTTTGCTGAGATATCCCCTGCTCTGCCGCTTCTAATTTAAGTTGTTCAACGTAGTTATCAAAGCCCGGTTCAGCGTGTAACGAGAAGGCAGCCGAGAAGAGCACCGCACTGATAATTTTTTTCACTAACGTCCCCTTATTGTTTATTTTTAGCTTTAGCCTGGGCGGCCAAATGCTGTTTAAGATAATTCTCTGGAGGTGGTGGTAGTTGTAAATAGTAGCCTTGTTCTTTAAACGCGGCTTCTATAGCGTCGATTTTCACACTAGCAAAATCTTTTGTTGGTCGTTTAGGCACCAACATAACTAGCTCCTTAGCGCCCATTAATTCAATTAACGAGGCCGGAACTTTCGAAAAATCGTCTTTCTTCTCAATATAGAGATAAGTTTGCTGTTTTTTGAGACTTTTATAGACTGCACAGAACATGAAAATGTTAGTATCCTAGGCACTGATCAGGTTATGCTAAAACGCAGACTATATCAGAATATATGGTGTAGCGTCATCGCTCGTATACAAATGTAAAAAGGAATCCGCTGTTCATGTCCGGACAGGAAATAGAGTTTAAAGGGACAAACTTTACCCTTTCAGTCGTTTACTTAGGAAAAAATGATTTAACGTCATTAAATAACAAACTTATGGAGAAGGTGGCACAAGCCCCGCAATTCTTCAATTGTGCACCTATCGTAGTAAATATTAGTGAAGTGGATGATGCGTTTGACTTCGACCAACTTAAAGAAGTAGTTGAAGCTCAAGACTTTGTATTAGTGGGTGTAACTGGCTGTAAAACCGCTGAGCAAAAAACAGCAGCTCGTGCTGCCGGCTTGGCAGTGATGACCAGTGGCTCGCAACAAGCAACCGCTAAACCAAGCAAACCAACAGAAGAAAAAGCCCCCACTCCTCCCGCTGCTCCTTCGGTAGTTCCCAGCAAAATTGTTCGTGGTCAAATTCGCTCTGGCCAACAAATTTATGCGCAAAATACCGACTTAGTAGTGATTGGCTCCGTAGGAAATGGAGCCGAAGTAATCGCCGATGGCAACATACATATATACGGCACGTTAAGAGGCCGAGCCATCGCAGGTGCAAGTGGTAGAAAAGACAGCAAGATTTTCTGCCAAAACTTGCAAGCAGAACTTATTTCAATTGCTGGTGTTTATATGCTGCATGAGCAAATCGGCGAGCATGCCGATTCTCCGCAATGCATTCAAATAGAAGACCATCAAATCGTATTTGGTAATTTAAGTTAACCCCGTTAACGAATTTATAAAGGAAAGATAATGGCTAAGATTATCGTTGTAACCTCAGGAAAAGGTGGCGTAGGTAAAACAACCTCCAGTGCTGCTATTGGTACTGGTCTCGCCATCAAAGGTTTTAAAACAGTAATCATCGATTTTGATATTGGCTTACGTAACCTCGATTTAATTATGGGTTGTGAACGTCGAGTCGTTTACGATTTTGTTAACGTAATTAAGGGCGAGTCTAATCTTAATCAATCGTTGATTAAAGATAAGCGCACCGACAACCTATATATTTTGCCTGCATCGCAAACTCGCGATAAAGACGCGTTAACCAAAGAAGGCGTGCAAAAAGTATTAGACGATCTAGCCGAACAAGGTTTCGACTACATTGTTTGTGATTCGCCAGCCGGTATTGAAACCGGTGCAATCATGGCCTTGTACTTCGCTGACGAGGCGATTGTAACAACTAACCCAGAAGTTTCTTCGGTGCGAGATTCAGACCGAATTTTGGGCATGTTAGCCAGCAAATCAAAACGTGCCGAGCAAGGCAAAGAGCCGGTTAAAGAACACCTACTATTAACCCGCTACAACCCAGAAAGGGTAAATCGTGGCGACATGTTAAGTGTTGAAGACGTGCAAGACATTCTGGCTATTCCTTTGCTTGGAGTGATTCCTGAATCTCCAGCTGTGCTAAAAGCGTCAAACTCGGGTGAACCAGTGATTTTAGACAGCGAAAGCGATGCAGGTTTAGCTTACGACGATGCGGTAAGCCGTTTAATTGGTGAAAGTGTAGATTTCCGCTTTTTAGAAGAACAAAAGAAAGGCCTATTTAGCCGTATATTTGGAGGATAACAATGTCTCTTTTAGACTACTTTCGAACGTCAAAACAGTCTAAAACGGCGGCAACCGCCAAAGAACGACTGCAAATTATTGTTGCCCACGAACGTGGACAACGCAGTGGGCCTGATTACTTGCCTGCGATGAAGCAAGACATTATAGAAGTAATTAAAAAGTACGTAGATATTAACTCAGACCAAGTGAATGTTAGCTTGGACAACAAGAGCGAAGATATAAGCGTACTTGAGCTAAATATTACGCTTCCTGAGCAACGTGATTAGCAAATAAAGGCTGACGCCAACCGGTAAGTAAAAGAGGTAACTCCGCTGCTTGCCGGTCTTCTTTCCAAAGCCAAGACAAATACTGATTAAGCATTTTCTTACTCGCCAATACATCTTCTGGTAACCCTGATTCTTCGGCAACTTTAGCCACTACTTTTTTCAGTTCTTGAATAGTTTTCTTGTAATCTGGGTAATCAACAATACGTTTAATGGCCTGGGGAAAATCTACGGTTTTAGTCTGCTGCCCTTGTTTAACTAACTTTAATAAGCGCTGCCCATGTATCCGCAATTCTTGCGGTGGCAAACCAAGGCGCTGAAGTTGCTCCATAGTACTTGGCTGATAACGCGCCAAAGCCCACAAACTATCACCATGAACAACATTGTTAATGGCTAAATCTCGGCTAGCAGCTTGTTGGGCGCGCCAACGCGCTAATACCTGTAAAACAGCAAGTTGCTGTGGGTTTAGTTTCCAAGCATTCTTAATATCTTTATAGGCTTCGTCTTGATTAAACACCCGCTTTTTAAGCGCAGCTAAACGTGCACTTTCTTCAAGCGCGGCATCAAACCGCCCTTCATCTTTAAGCTGTTGTTGAATCTTTAAATACGCAGGTAAGAGGTAGATAACATCTAAAGCCGCATATTCTAATTGAGAAGAACGTAACGGACGTGCTAACCAGTCGGTACGTGATTCGCCTTTGTCTAATTGAATATCCAACTCTGTATCAATAAAGCGCTGATAACCCAAGCTAATACCGTGACCTAGAAAAGCGGCCCCAACTTGCGTATCAAATACACTAAGACCAAACTTGCCGCTCACACGCTGAATGATTTCTAGATCTTCACTAAAGGCGTGAAGTACCCAGTGGTGCTTGGCCAATGCTTCCCACAAGGGCGCCATTTCTACTTTGAGTGGATCAATCAAATAGCATTGTTGGCCATCAAAGATTTGCAGTAAACCAAGCTGAGCGTAGTAAGTACGAGTACGAACAAACTCTGTGTCAATGGCAAGTACCATTGCCTCTTGCTCATTTAAAAAACGCAACAGAGGCGCAAGTTGCGCCTCTGTTTCTATCATATCGAAGTTTACGTCTGCCAAAATTACGGCGTCCTAGTGGAAAGCATCTTAATAATCACCATTTTACGGTTTATGCCTCTTCACGCAAGGCTCTACGTAAGATCTTACCCACATTTGTTTTAGGAAGTTCATCTCTAAACTCCACCAACTTAGGTACTTTATAAGCAGTAAGAAACTCACGGCAATGCTCGATAACTTGTTTCTCGGTAAGCGACTCATCTTTCTTAACCACAAAAACTTTTACCGTTTCGCCGCTAATATCGTTTGGAACACCTACCGCTGCAACTTCCAGTACTTTGGCATTACTGGCCACCACTTCTTCCACTTCATTAGGGAATACGTTAAAGCCCGATACCAAAATCATGTCTTTTTTACGGTCCACAATGTGGAAGAAACCTTGTTCATCTACTGTGGCAATATCACCTGTGGCAAACCAGCCTCCAGGCATTGATTCTTCAGTAGCTTCAGGGCGCTGCCAATAGCCCTGCATAACTTGCGGGCCTTTAACCAAGATCTCACCTGATTCTCCATCAGCCACTTCCTCTCCATCTTCGCCCACTAGCTTGATATCGGTAGAAGGCGCCGGAAGGCCAATACTGCCGTTATAAGCTTCTAAGTCATAAGGACATACGGTTACCAACGGCGCACATTCGGTTAAACCGTAACCTTCGATCAATCGAGAGCCGGTGACTTCCTGCCAACGCTCTGCAACCGCACGCTGCACCGACATGCCACCACCTAATGAAAGGCGTAAACGTGAGAAATCGAGCTTGGCAAAATCTTCATGATTAAGCAGCGCGTTAAACAAAGTATTCACCCCTGTAATGGCGGTAAATGGGGTTTTAGCCAACTCTTTAGTAAATGTAGGAATATCGCGAGGATTGGTAATGAGAAGGTTCTGACAACCCATTGCGAAAAACACCATGCAGTTAGCCGTTAAAGCAAAGATATGATACAGCGGCAAAGCGGTTACCACTACCTCTTTGCCTTCGCGCAAACAAGGGCCAACAATGCCTAGTGCTTGCAGTAAATTAGCCACCATATTCTTATGTGACAACATGGCGCCTTTAGCCACACCAGTTGTGCCACCCGTGTATTGTAAAAAGGCTAAATCTTCACTTTGGATCTCTGGACGAACATATTGTAAATGCTGACCTTTCGACAATACATAACGTAAGGATTGTGCATGTGGCAAATGATACTTAGGCACCATTTTTTTCACGTACTTAACCACAAAGTTAACTAAGGTACGTTTAGTGGCAGAGAGCTGATCGCCTAAGCGAGTTAGCACTACATGCTCTACCCCGGTTTCTTCAACAATTTCTTCTAGTATGTGAGCAAAGTTAGAGACAATTACAATGGCCTTTGCACCACTATCATTTAGCTGATGCTTAAGCTCGCGTGGGGTATACAACGGGTTTACATTCACCACAACCATGCCGGCACGTAAAGCACCAAACAAACAGATGGGATACTGCAGCAAATTGGGCATCATTAAAGCAACGCGGTCACCCGCTTTTAGCTTTAATTCGTTTTGAAGATAAGCAGCAAAGGCTCGAGATTGTTCTTCGAGGCGGCGATAGGTCATCACCTGGCCCATGTTAATAAATGCTACTCTGTCGGCATGTTTGGCTGCGCCTTCTTCGAAGACATCAAGCAATGTTTGATAACGTGCTGAGTCTATCTCTGCAGGAACATCCTTAGGGTATCGATTAAGCCAAACCTTATCCACGCAGTTCTCCTAAACAATTCAATTACATTAAGTATAAATTGCCCACCAAGTTTATTGTGAATTTTATTATGCACTTGGCGACATGACTGGCCTTAGAGCTTTAGCTCTAAGATTTCAAACGATTGTTTCATACGGCGTTTAAAATAACAATATATTAACATTAAGCGTAGAGTGTAAGTTCAAAAACAGTGAAGTGCTTCAAACAATTGTTTTAATAAAGTCGTGAAGTAACTGAGCTGTAGCATGCGGATTTTGCATATGCAGGTGGTGACCACCACTTAGTAGTTGTGTTTGAATATTGTTAAACCATTGCTGGCGCAAGGCAATGTAATCTGGCTTAAGTAAGGGGTACTCATTTGCTGCCAGCAATAAACAAGGCGTTACAACTGCTTGGCAAATCTGTTTGGCTTGTTCTTCACTAAAACGTAAAGGTGAGCTAAGTTTTAATTTTTCGTCATGCCGCCAATACCACAACCCTTCACGCTGAATAGTAGCGCGCTCTACTAGTAAGCGGCTATTTTCAGTGCTAATAGCGTTAGTTTTAGCTCGCAGGGCCACGACATAATCTAGCTCTGCAAAACTTTTGGCGGGTTTTAGTTGCTGTCTTTGACGAATCGCTTTAGCTAAATGCGTAGACGTTTCATGGCTTGCCAAACTTAAAGGTCCAATGCCATCAATACATATTAAGCCACTAAGTTGCTCAGGAAATGCCGCAGCAAAGCAACTGGCCACAAGCGCTCCCAAAGAATGGCCAATTAAGATAACTGGTTTACTAAGGTTGAGCTCATTTAATGCAACATACACGTCGTCTACGTAGTCAACAAAGTGATAATAATCTTGTCGGTGTAGCGAAAGGCCATGTCCAGGAAAGTCTAAAGCAATACAGTGACTATTTGGTAGCTCGTGAATAACAGGAATGAAACTAGCAGCGTTGTCCATCCAACCGTGCAACATTAATAAACAGTATGGGCTGTCGGTTGTTTGTTCTAGGTAAGCAAGTTTGCTTTTCGGAAGGCTGGATTCACTGAGCATGGATAAGGGAAAAGCCGAGTTAGGCAAACAAGTCGATGCCGAACATTTCATTCACCTGTTGGCGCTTAAGCTGATTAGCAACATCTTGATAGTGAGACACAGCCTCTCCGCCACTGCCAATATTTTGGTCATAGCGGAGCTTTTCCACACTTTTTTCATCCATTACCGCCCATGGCACTACGCCTTTTGGCGCTTGAGTAGCGGTACTTAACTCGGTACTACTACTTGCCTGCTTAACTTTAGGCTGTTGCGGTATGGGCTGGCCAAGGCCCTGAATTTTCAAGTTATTTATCCTTTAGCTATTCTCTACCTGGAAGCTTTTTCCAAGTGACTTTGTCTCGAAGGTATACCGGTTCTGCATTTTCGGCAGCAACAAGGTCGCCACGTTCAAAAGCATATTGAGCATAACTAAGCATATCTCGTGCCGCCGGGTATAACACCGAATCTAGCACGCTTACGCCAGAAAATTGACCACTTAATAGTTCTTTATAGGTTTGCCAACCAGTGCCAACAGCTGTGGCCTTATTGGTACTTGCTTCGAGTAGCTCAGGCTTAATTACTAACTCTTGTCCAACCAAGCGCATCAAACCATCTTCTAGGTGATATTCACCCCAGTATACTTCACCCATGCGTGCATCAATGGCAGCCAAGCAACGCTCTGAGGCATGGTTAACATAAGCCTGCTGCGCCATGGCTTGCAAAGTTGACACAGCAACCATCGGATTATCTGCCCCAAATGCCAAACCTTGCGCGGTAGCTACGCCAATACGTACACCGGTAAAACTGCCTGGTCCGCGGCCAAAAGCAATGGCATCCAGTTGAGTTAAGCTTACACCTGCTTCCGCTAATACTTGCTCCACAAACGGCAAGATCTTTTGAGTGTGGTCGCGCGGGCTGTATTCTTGCTTGCTGATCACTTCGCCCTTCCATTGCAATGCAACAGAGCAGTTTTCGGTTGAAGTATCTAAAGCTAATATATTGGCTGTCATGTTTCCTCAGCGTCTTTTTTAACAAATTCTAGAACTTTTGATAGCTCTCTTGTGCGGGGCATAGCCGGTAAGCTACTAATAAATAAAGAACCATATTCGCGGTTTACTAGGCGATTGTCACAAATAATCACCACGCCGTGATCGGCCTGAGTTCGAATCAAGCGCCCCACTCCTTGCTTCAAGCTTATTACAGCTTGCGGCAAATATACCTGACGAAAAGGATCTCCGCCACGCAAACGGCAATCTTCACTTTTAGCTTTAAGTAAGGGATCATCGGGTGCAGCAAACGGTAACTTATCGATGATGACACACGACAAGGCCTTACCGGGTACGTCTACACCTTCCCAGAAAGTACTTGTTGCTACTAACACGGCGTTGCCATCTTCAACGAACTCGCTAAGCAGCTCTTGTTTGCCAGCTTCCCCTTGCACCAATACCAATAACTCAGTGCGTTGCCTTAGCTCAGCGGCAACTTTTTGAATCATGCGATGACTGGTACACAAAAAGAAACAACGGCCGCCGTTAGCTTCTATTACCGGGGCAAGCTGATCTAGCATCAGCTGCTCGGCATTATGCTGCTTAGTGTCTGGCAAGTAGCGTGGCACACAGAGTAAGGCTTGTTTTTGATAATCGAAAGGGCTGTCGAGCAGCATGCTGCTCGCATCTTTTAAACCCATTTGGGTTTGGAAATGTTGAAAGTTGCCATCAACAGCCAAAGTAGCTGAAGTAAATACCCAAGCGGCGTTGCGATCTTCCACTTCACTATTAAAGCGCTCTGCAATATTTAAGGGCGTAATGTTTAAGGTGAAATGCTGACGCGTAGTCTCGTACCAATAACTAAAACCAGTTTTATCTACGTCCATTACCTTGTCGAACAAACTGCGCATTTTAGCTAAACGTTCGAAACAAGCGTCAGCTAATTCACTGCGTGAAAGCGCCAGCTTGAGCACTTGATAAACAAAGTCCATGTCTTCACGTAAATCTTGCATCATCTCGCCAAAGCGTTTTTGTTTAGCAAGTGGACGCCATTCACCTCGGTCTCGCAAACCTTCAAAAGCGAGTCGGCATTGGCGAATACGACGCTCTAGCTTTTGTGAGGCTTTTTGTAATTGCGCCATATCGCGAAGGTCGGTTTTATAACTCAACTCAATATCGTTACATAAATCGAGGATCTGTCGGCTAGAGAAGTGCTGGCCAAAATAGCTGGCTGCAATGTCCGGTAACTGGTGTGCTTCATCAAAAATAAAGGCATCAGCTTCTGGAATCAGCTCACCAAACCCCGTTTCTTTAACCACCATGTCAGCAAAAAATAAATGGTGATTTACCACCACCAAATCAGCTTCCATGGCGCGATTTCGCGCTTTAACCAAATAGCACTCTTTGTAAGATGGGCAATCGCGGCCTAAGCAGTTGTCGTTGGTGCTCGTTATAAGGGGGAATACGTCTGCCCGCTCAGCCACCGGGCCTAAGTCGCTAATGTCACCACTTTCTTCACCTTGCGCCCAACTTTTGATTTTAACTAGCTCGGCCAAGGTAGCTCTGTCTTGGCCACTGCTGTAGTGCGAAAAGCTGTTTAGCCTTTCAATACATAAATAGTTAGCGCGCCCTTTTAGTAAGGCAATCGATTGATTGTACTTAAGGGCTTTTTGCATGCGTGGTAGGTCTTTAGTAAACAGCTGGTCTTGCAAAGCTTTACTACCGGTACTGATTACAATTTTTTTGCCGCTATCCATAGCAGGAACAAGGTAAGCAAAGGTTTTACCGGTGCCGGTACCTGCTTCTACCAACAAACTGCCGCGGTCATCTATAGCCTGCGCTACTGCGTTGGCCATTTCACCTTGTTGAGGACGAGGAGAGAAGCCTTCAATGGCCTTGGAGAGTAATCCATCTTTGGCGAAATATTGCTGTTTCAATCTAAATTCCGGCAAGCAAAAGTCGCCGCAACTATACCAGCCGAATTAGCCGAGACCAAACTTAAAACTAAACAAACAAGTCAATGTTATGTGGGTCATCGGGATCTGACTTTCTTTTCTGCGCTTGCTGTTGGTCTTGACCAGTTTTAGGCCGCACTTGTATATCATTATGCGCGCTAGTTTTACCCTTTTTAACCACTTTCGTCGTTTTAATAGGCGGCGCCTTACCGTCAGGCTTTGCAGGTGCCCTAGGCAAAATAGGTAGTATCGCATCTTGGCTCACAACTACAGCTCCTTTTATGGCTTCCTTTACTATATTATCGGTTAAATTTTAAACAACTTTAATCTATTCATAAAAAGGCGTTAAAAAAGGTTGCAATTTAGCGCTAGCTTGGTAACTTTATGCCCATTATTGCCATCAAGGCAAAACTCACGTTGACAGGAACGTTACATGATTTTTAACCAACTGAAGCATCACCACCATCATCCAGAATAAGCTTCAGGCGGTTATCTGCTGGAAGCTTGTAAGACGCTTCCGGTGGTAGAATATAACAATATTGCAAACCCCCGGAAGGTAATCCTCCCGGGGGTTTTTTAGTATTATAATTAGGGACATAAACATGACAGAGCAAAAACGACTACGCATCGCCATCCAAAAATCAGGACGTCTAAGCGATGACTCACAGGCACTATTAAAAAGCTGCGGAATGAAAATCAACCTCCGCCAACAACGCCTAATTGCCCACTCAGAAAACATGCCAGTAGATCTACTACGTGTGCGCGATGACGATATCCCAGGCCTAGTAATGGACGGTGTGGTTGATTTCGGTATCGTTGGCGAAAACGTACTAGAAGAAGAAACCATGTTGCGCACCGCGCAAAATGAACCTACCGAATGTGACATTCTAAAACGCTTAGACTTTGGTGATTGCCGCTTCTCTCTAGCAGTAGCAGAAGAGTTCGATTACACCGGCCCACAATGTTTAGCCAACAAACGTATTGCCACTAGCTACCCAGGTATTCTTAAGCGCTACTTAGACGAACAAGGCGTACCGTTTTCAACTTGTATGTTGGCAGGCTCGGTTGAAGTAGCCACTCGCGCTGGCTTAGCTGATGCAATTTGTGACTTGGTATCTACCGGCGCAACTTTAGAAGCTAACGGCCTTAAAGAAGTAGAAGTAATTTATCGCTCACAAGCTGTTTTAATTAAATCTAAAAACAAACTAAGTGACGAGCACCAAGAGCTATTAGATCGCTTGCTAATGCGTATGCAAGGCACCATGGAAGCCAAAGAAAGCAAATACATCATGCTACATGCGCCAAAAACACATCTTGACCAGATCGTTGACTTGCTGCCAGGCAGTGAGCACCCAACTGTATTAGCGCTTGCCGGCGACGAAGATAAAGTAGCTCTGCATGTAGTAAGCACCGAGAACCTGTTCTGGGAAACCATGGAGAAGCTAAAAACCTTAGGTGCTAGCTCTATCCTAGTCATGCCAATCGAGAAGATGTTGAGATAACCACCATGCAAACGGTAATTTGGAAGCAACTTAATTCAGAGCAACAACTACAGGTGCTGTCCCGCCCTGCGGTTAATAGCTCAACCGACATTGCCGGAATTGTTGCCGATGTAGTAAGCCAAGTTCGTGAACAAGGCGACAAAGCCCTAATCGCTTTAGCTGCCAAGTTTGATAACACTGAACTTAGCGCTGTAAGAGTATCTCAACAAGAGATAGAAGCAGCGGAGCAAGGTTTAAGTGAAGAATTTAAACAAGCTGTAGCCCAAGCCAAAGCTAACATTGAAGTTTTTCACCAAGCGCAAAAGCCACAGCCAATTAGCCTAGAAACCCAACCAGGCGTGCGTTGCGAAATGCACTACGCTGCCATTGGTAATGTGGGTTTATATGTGCCTGGTGGCACTGCGCCACTGCCTTCAACGGTATTAATGTTAGCCATTCCTGCCCGCATTGCTGGCTGTAAAAAAGTGGTATTAAGCTCTCCGCCACCAATCGCACCAGAAATCCTTTATACAGCTAACTTATGTGGTGTAGACGAAGTATACGCAGCAGGTGGCGCGCAAGCGATTGCAGCTATGGCCTATGGCACCGAGAGTGTTAGCAAGGCAGACAAAATATTTGGTCCTGGTAATGCTTTTGTAACGCAAGCCAAACAGCAAGTTAGCGGCGACCACGCTGGTGCCGCCATCGATATGCCAGCAGGCCCTTCTGAGGTGTTAGTTATCGCCGACAATAAAGCTAACCCAGCTTTTGTTGCTGCCGATTTACTCTCGCAAGCCGAACACGGCCCAGATTCACAAGTAATCTTGGTGACAACTTCAGAGCAACAAGCCGAAGCGGTTAATCAAGAATTGGCTCGACAGTTAGCGCTGCTTAGTCGTAATAACATTGCCGACCAAGCTTTGTCACACAGTACTGCCATTGTAGTAAACGACTTAGCCCAAGCTGTGCAAGTAAGTAACCTTTACGGCCCAGAGCACCTCATTGTTCAAACCGAGCAAGCACGTGATTTATTGCCAGAGATTGAAAACGCGGGAAGCGTATTTTTAGGTGAATGGACGCCAGAATCAGTTGGCGATTATGCCAGTGGCACCAACCACACCTTGCCTACTTACGGCTACACTCGCACCTACTCTAGCCTTGGCACCCTAGACTTTATGAAACGTTTCACTGTTCAAGAGTTAAGCCAGCAAGGCCTAAAAGACTTAAGCCGTGCAGTAGTGCCTATAGCTAACGCAGAAGGACTAGACGCTCACCGCAGAGCGGTTACTCTGCGCCTAGGCGAGGAGCAATAATATGTCGGTTACATTATTAGCCCGCAAAAAAATTCAGGCGCTAGTGCCCTACCAAAGTGCTCGCCGCATTGGCGGCAGTGGTGAAGTGTGGCTAAACGCCAACGAAAGCCCCGATGTTAGCGACTTTAGTTACGAAGGCGATGAACTAAACCGCTATCCAGAGTTTCAACCAGAAGCTTTAATTAACGGTTACGCTGCTTACGCAGACGTTGAGCCTAATCAAGTGTTGGCTAGCCGCGGCGCCGATGAGGCGATTGAAGTACTAATTCGCGCATTTTGTGAGCCTAACGAAGACAGCATTACCATTTGTGCACCTACTTACGGCATGTATGCGGTAAGCGCCGAAACCATTGGTGTTGAGATAAAAACCGTTGCTCTAGATGCGAACTTTGATCCCGACTACGCGGCACTGGCAAAAATAGATAGCAAAATTATTTTCTTATGTGCACCCAACAACCCAACAGGCAACATGCTAGATGACGCCAAGTTGTGTGAGTTGTTGCAGGCACAAAAAGATAAAGCGCTAGTTGTAGTAGACGAAGCCTATATTGAGTTTTGCGAAGAACTTAGTGTAGTTAAACTGCTCGGCGACTACGACAACTTGGTGATTACTCGCACCTTATCTAAAGCCTTCGCTTTAGCTGGCTTACGTTGTGGCTTTACCGTTGCAGGTCGTGAGGTGATTGAAGTAATGAGCAAAGTGATTGCCCCTTACCCTATCGCCCGTCCAGTTGCCGAAATCGCAGCAAAAGCGTTAAGCCAAGATGGCTTAAAAATTATGCGCGAGCGTGTTGCACGCTTAAACGCTATTCGCAGCCAAGCGGTTGAAGATTTGAGCCAACTTAATATTGTGCAAGAGATCTTCCCTGCTACCGGTAACTACATACTGGTACGTTTCGACGATTCTGCCCGAGTATTTAAAACATTGGGTGAACAAGGCATTGTACTGCGTGATTTCGCCAATAAGCCGCGTTTAGAAAACTGCATTCGCATTAGTATTGGCAACCAGCAAGAAGTGGCCGCCACCGTATCAGCAATTCAAGGATTGGAGCGAACTTAAGTGAGCCAAGTAAAACAAAAGATCTTATTTATCGACCGTGATGGCACCATGATCGACGAACCTATCACCGACAAACAGGTTGATAGCGTAGAAAAGGTAAAGTTAGAGCCTCAAGTGATCCCGGTATTGCTTAAGCTACAAGCCAATGGCTACCGCTTAGTAATGGTAACCAACCAGGATGGTTTAGGTACCGACAGCTTCCCCGAAGCTGATTTTCACCTAGCTCAAAACTACATGATGGATATATTCGAATCACAAGGCATTAAGTTTGACGACGTACTGGTATGCCCGCACTTCGACGAAGATAACTGTAGCTGTCGCAAACCCAAGCTTGGCTTGGTTAAAGACTATCTAAAAAGTGGCGTGATTGATTTTGCCAACTCTTATGTGATTGGCGACCGCCACACCGACATGCAGCTAGCCGAAAACATGGGGCTAGAAGGCTTGCAATATCAACGCGACGGCCTTAACTGGATAGCGATTGAAAAGCAGCTTACTCAACAAGGCCGCAAAGCCAAGGTTGAGCGCATTACTAAAGAAACCCAAATTAGTATCGCGGTTGATTTAGACAACGCAGGCGGCAGCCAAATTGATACTGGCCTTGGCTTTTTTGACCACATGCTAGATCAAATTGCTACCCACGGCGGTTTTCAGCTCAACTGTAAAGTTGTTGGCGATTACCACATCGACGACCACCACAGCGTAGAAGACACCGCCATTGCCCTTGGCCAAGCACTTAAAGAAGCGCTAGGCGACAAACGTGGTATTGGCCGTTTTGGTTTTGTACTGCCTATGGACGAATGCCTAGCCCAATGTGCACTAGATTTAAGCGGCCGTGCTCACCTAGAGTTTAAAGCCGACTTTACCCGCGACAACATTGGCGACTTTGCGACTGAAATGGTGCCGCATTTTTTCCGCTCACTAAGCGACGCAATGGCCTGTACCTTACACCTAGAAACCACCGGCAAAAATACTCACCACATGGTAGAAGCCCTGTTTAAAGTATTTGGTCGTGCACTAGGTCAAGCCATTGTTAAATCGGGCGATGCAATGCCTAGCAGTAAAGGCACACTATAAGCGCCTGCTTTAAAGGATAAGAGCAAACATGAACGTAATTATTGATACAGGATGTGCCAACTTATCTTCGGTAAAATTTGCCGTAGAGCGTTTGGGCTTTCCAGTAACAGTGAGCCGCGATCCACAGGTAATTTTAGCGGCCGATAAACTGTTTCTACCCGGCGTGGGCACCGCCACCGAGGCGATGCAAAACCTAGCCGACCGCGAGCTTATCGACTTAGTAAAACAAGTTAAAAAGCCGCTATTGGGTATTTGTTTAGGCATGCAAATGCTGGCCGAATTCTCTATCGAAGGCGGCGCTAAACAAGCCGACGAGCCAGTGCCTTGCTTAGGTTTAGTGCCTGGCACTGTAAGCTTAATGCAACCGCAACAAGGGCAACGCCTGCCGCACATGGGTTGGAATCAAATTCAACCTAAAGCAGGCCACCCGCTGTTTAAAGGCATTGAAGCCGGCAGCTACTTCTACTTTGTACACAGCTACGCCCTGCCGGTAAACACCGCCACAATTGCCGAATGTGATTATGGCAACGCCTTTACCGCCGCAGTAAACAAAGACAACTTTTACGGGGTGCAATTTCACCCAGAACGTAGCGGCCAAGCCGGTGCGCAACTAATAAAAAACTTCTTGGAGATGTAACTCATGATCATTCCTGCTTTAGATTTAATCGACGGAAAGATTGTGCGCTTGTTCCAAGGTGATTACGCACAAAAAACCATTTATGGTGACGACCCACAAGCCCAGTTTTCTGAGTACCACAGCCAAGGTGCTGATTGGTTACACTTGGTTGATTTAGACGGCGCCAAAGATACCAGCGCTCGCCAACTCGACGTTATCGCCCAGCTACTGAAAAACACTCCAGCTAAAATTCAAATTGGTGGCGGTGTACGTAGCGAGCAAGATGTAAAAGACTTGCTCGACGCAGGTGCAGAGCGTGTAGTAATTGGCTCTACCGCAGTAAAGCAGCCAGAAGTGGTTGCCAAGTGGATGGAAAAATACGGCGCCGAGCACATTGTACTGGCGCTTGATATCAACATCGACGAGCAAGGCAATAAGGTAGTAGCAGTATCTGGCTGGCAAGAAGACAGTGGCGTAACCATTGAAGAGCTAGTGTCTATTTACTCGCCTGTTGGCCTAAAGCACGTATTGTGTACCGACATTTCTAAAGATGGCACGCTAGAAGGCTCAAACGTAAGTTTGTACCGAGAGTTATGTGCACAATACCCAGATATTCACTGGCAAAGCTCAGGCGGCATTGGCGATTTAAACGACATCGCAGCGCTAACCGATACCGGAGTAGCTGGCGTAATTGTTGGCCGCGCATTGTTAGAAGGTAAATTCAACGTGAAACAAGCCATAGCCTGCTGGCAGCAAGGAGGCAACAATGCTAGCTAAACGAATTATCCCCTGCCTAGACGTAAAAGACGGCATGGTAGTAAAAGGCGTGAAGTTTCGTAACCACGAAATTATTGGCGACATAGTTCCACTTGCCAAACGCTACGCTGAAGAAGGCGCAGACGAACTCGTTTTTTACGATATTACCGCCAGCTCAGACGAGCGCGTAGTAGATAAAAGCTGGGTAAGCCGCGTAGCGGAAGTTATCGATATTCCGTTTTGTGTAGCCGGTGGCATTAAAACTATTGAGGATGCCAACCGCACTTTGCAAAATGGCGCTGATAAAATCTCTATCAACTCCCCAGCTTTAGCCGATCCTAGTTTAATTACTAAGCTAGCCGACAAATTTGGCGTGCAGTGCATTGTAGTAGGCATCGATTCCTACTACTGCGACGAAACCCAACAATACCAAGTTAAGCAATTTACTGGTGACGAAAAGCGCACCGTAACCACTACTTGGAATACCTTTGACTGGGTGAAAGAAGTGCAAGCTCGTGGCGCGGGTGAAATAGTTCTAAACGTTATGAACCAAGATGGCGTGCGCCAAGGTTACGATTTAGAACAACTAAGCCGAGTACGCGAGATTTGTAATGTGCCTTTAATTGCCTCTGGCGGCGCAGGCGAAATGCAGCACTTTAAAGACGCCTTTAAGATTTCCGACGTAGACGGCGCATTGGCTGCTAGCGTATTCCATAAAAGCATTATTGATATTGGCGAATTAAAGCAATATCTCAAACAACAAGAGGTGGCAATTCGACTATGAGCCAGTTTGAAGAACTAAACCAAAAGATTAACTGGGACAAAGTCGAAGGCTTAATCCCTGCCGTGGTTCAGAACGACCACAGCGGCCAAGTGCTTATGCTGGGTTACATGAACAGTGATGCGCTAGCTAAAACCCTAGACACCGAGCAAGTAACCTTCTTTAGCCGCACTAAGCAGCGCCTATGGACCAAAGGTGAAACCTCAGGCAACGTGCTAAAGCTTAAAGGCATTACGCTTGATTGCGACCAAGACACGCTACTAGTAGCTGTTGACCCTATTGGCCCAACTTGCCACCTTGGCAACCCAAGCTGTTTTGACGGCCACCAAGAGCCAAAGCTGACCTTTATCGCCCAACTACAAGCGGTATTAGCCGAGCGTAAGTTAGCCGATCCAGAAGAAAGCTACACCGCTAGCCTATTCGCCCGCGGCACCAAACGCATTTGCCAAAAAGTGGGTGAAGAAGGTGTAGAGGTAGCCCTAGCAGCCATGGCTAACGACCGCGAAGAGTTAGTGAACGAAAGCTCAGATTTGCTGTATCACCTACTAGTATTGCTAGAAAAACAAGAAGTAGGCTTTGACGAAGTCGTGGCTTGTTTACAGGCAAGGCACAAGTAATAAACGACTATCTTGAAACTAAGAGTAGTTGGATATTTTCCGACTACCCTTAGTTCTAGCTAGAAAGCTAAATCGTTACTCTTTTCTCCTGAAAATTCTAAACCAAGCAAACAGTGCATGTAGTCAATATTACGCACTATGGCTGATGTTTCAGCATGCTCTTTTGATAGATTTTTTAGCTTCACAGCTTGGTTTTCCTTGAACTTTTCAATATTGTCCGGCGGGACTGAAACCTTCATCCCTCCCTTTGATACATCTACCACATCGGCCTCAAACGATATTGCATTGTAGTAAAATGTGCTAACAGCAACAGTCTCAAAGTTCAGAGGGGGTGTTTTGCGGGGAGAGTCTCTTCGGTTTAAACTTCGAACTCTCATGAACAAAGAATTAGTAGAGCCAGCCAAAGCGGATGTTACAATTAATAAGAAATAGTCTTGGGGAAGATAAATTTGATGTTCAACTAACAGATCAAATCGTTCCATCATGAGCATAACGATAAAACAAATCAAAGCCAAAACAATCGCCTGGCCTAAAGCTCCAAAGATTTTAGCTCGAAAATTACTGGATGTATTAAGTCCTATATATGTATCAAATCGGTAGCACATCAATAGTGACATTCCGGCCGGAATCATAGCCCATAAGCCAACCACTACAAAACTTTTTTCAGTAATAGGAGTATGACTCAGGAGCGAGCTTGTACACAAAAGAACTAAAGCGCAAGCAAACCAAGAAGCAGTGGATATTAAAACATACCTTGAAATGTTCCGACTGAACGATAAACCATTATCATATTTAGGCCTACCCCACCTACCATCTCTAATATATTTATTTCTTAGATGATAAGTCATAAATATAGCTGTTAAATATAAAAACAGGGAATATAGAAACCAAGTAAAGGCTGCTTCATATTCATCCGAAATGCCCATTGATAAAAGAATATTAGGAATGTCACCCCAAATTTTCTTAGACAGTACAACTAGAAAAAAACTTGTTACGAGAACACTAATAGACAACACCAACGCATGTTTTAATATTGAGCTAAAGGGAATTTTAGTAGAAATAACATTGTTCACCTCAAAGCCCAAGCTAACCATCTTGTTGTTCATCTGCTTGCTAGAAGAAGCTGAGCGGACTAGATAAGAAGTAAGCGCGGAATAAAGTATCTTCAACTCTGCTACTAGCTGCACATTTAGTTTTTGATAATTAATTTCATCACTACACTTGTAAGATTTAACTTTCTTTTCTAATACCCCCTTACGAGTCAACACGCCTAAGACATTAGCATTACTTTTATAAACGTCTATACCTGAGATTTTTCCTAACAGACAAAGGTATTGATATCTGTTGTAAAGAGTTATAAAGTCGTTTCTTCCAACTGAATCTCGAAAATCTTCATCATCATACCTAATAACCGAGGCCACCTTATTGAGTTCTTCACCCCGAATATTAGACGTCTTAATAAGCTGAAAAATATCTCTAGCTTTAGTAGGAATACGAGCCAACTGATGCAAATAAAGCTTAACCTCTAAAATGGACTTATTAATATATGGAACTTGCTCAATAAACCCACTAATGATGAGTGCTGATAAAATAATCCGGGATGGTTCATTAGGACTGACGTCGAGTATGGCACGTCCGCCAAATAATGCTCCTAAGATCTTACTAATAATAAAAAACAAAATTAACAACCAAACGATATATACTACACGAAGGCTATTATAAAAACCTATTCCAGATATTTTAGATGGGGAGGCTTCGTTAATAGAAATAAAATGATCTATATCTTCCGCTCCGTCATTATCTACTTTTATCTCAAAAGAGTAATTAGGCTCATTAAAAGAGCGCACTCCGTATAAAAAAACGATAAAGAAACCAAGGATGTAGGCATATAAACTATTATCTAAGAGTGACTCCATTTTCTCCACCTAAGTAAAATCAAACTCCTTTTGTGATATCTTAGTCAGAAATAGATACAAGCACCGTCCGATCGCTAACAAATACCATCGTTAGATGCAACCATAAAGTAAAGATTTGTTTACAATAATAAATAGGAATTTGTGAAGTAGCACAATCAGCTAAATACATAAGTAAAAGTAAGTAGAGTTAAGCCGTATTGGCACCTAACGGTACAAATACACACTAAAACGAACTTTAACTACAAACCAATGAACCATAGTTAGCTCCAGCACGACAACTAACATAGCGATGAAACCTATGATTAAGCAGTATTAAATTGCCGATCCTTGCTGCTCAACCTCTGCCTCAGCATTTATACGCTGCACCACCGCTAGTCCTTTTTCTAAGGCTTCAGTGCGGCTATCTACGATATGATCTTCATCTATCCAATCGCGGATCTGAATTTTCTCTAACTGGTGCATTGTTTGCTCGTTAGGGCTGTAGAGGAACACTTCACAGCCAGCATCTAAGGCATCACGCATGGCGTTTTCCAGCGCCAGCGCCACAGTGACGTCAATCATCGGCACTGCACTAAGGTCTAGCACCATGACTTTGTACTGCTCAACCGCGGCGTGTTGCCTGGCAATGGCTTTTGATACCCCAAAAATCATTGGCCCAGAGAGGTAGAAAAACAATAGCTGACCTTTTGCTTGGTCTAATAATTGGCGCTCTGAATCTTCAAGTGGCACACCGTCGTCGGCATCAGATATCGCTTTTACATTTTTCTCCTGAACTCGGCTCAGCTTTTCGATAGTAATTACGTTGGCAAGGAATACTCCTATGCCTACCGCGTAGATTAAATCGACAAAAACGGTAAGAAACAGAACACCATACATGATGCAAGTAGGCACTAAAGATACTCGGTGCGCGCGCTTAATGAAGCTCCAATCGAGAATATTTAGGCCAACATACATGGCAATACCCGCTAGAACGGCCAATGGAATAGGCTGGGTAAGCGGGGCTAACCACAGCACAACCAACAGCAGAATTACCGCGCGCACAATGCCAGAGAGCGGAGAGCTTCCGCCCACCTGAACATTCACTACAGTTCCCATAGTCGCGCCTGCGCCAGGTAAGCCACCAAACAGGCCTGAAACCGTATTTGCGATGCCCTGCCCCATTAACTCGCGGTTAGAGTCATGTTCTTTGCGGGTTAAGCTATCGGCAATTACTGCGGTAAGTAGCGTATCAATGCAACCTAGAGTGCCTAGCACTAAGGCATCAACCAGCATTTCGCTAAGCAGGCCCCAAGTAAAAGTAGGCCAAATAATCGATGGTAGGCCACTTGGTATCTCACCAATACGGCGAATCCCCTCGTCACTAAATAGCAGCATCGACACTAACGTAACCGCCACCAGCGCGACCAATTGTGGGGGGATTATTTTTTTGTATTTATTAGGCATGAACAAGAGCGCGCCTAAGGTCATCAGCCCTAATAGGAACTCGCCAAAGTGCATGTTTCGAATTAAGTCGGGAATCGCCTGCAGGGTTCCAAGTGCTCCACCAGCGGGAGTAGACTGGCCTAAAAAGGGCGCCAATTGGAGGATGACCAGAATGACACCCACGCCAGACATAAAGCCAGAAATAACACTATAAGGCATCAAGGTAATGTATTTACCGAGCTTAAGGGCGCCGAGGGCGATTTGGAATAGCCCGGCCATCATCACCACGGTAAATGCCATGGCGGGCCCATTTTCTGGGTGTTTGGCAATCATGGTGGTAAGTACCGCCGCCATTACTACGGTCATCGGGCCGGTTGGCTCCGAGATCAAGGTGCGCGAACCGCCAAATAACGCGGCAAACAAGCCGACTAAAATGGCGCCCCAAAGACCCGCTTGAGGCCCTGCTCCCGATGCAACACCAAACGCTAAAGCCATTGGTAGTGAGACGATAGCAGTGGTAACACCACCAAACAAATCGCCCTTAATGTTCATTGATTCAAACTTACCCTTAACCAAACCGCTACTCCTTTTGCTTGGACGCCCCAATTGTATTGAATTCTTTTGGAATTAAAACACTGAATATAGTGCGGTTATTAATTATTTCTCTTACGCCTTACAGATGCTAAGCGGTGGATTAGCATTAAAATCGGCGACTACAGCAGTTTGCATCACAGCCAAAACGTACAAACACCAAGTGATAAAAACTAGAACGAGTCATCTTCCCAATAAAGAAAGCGCCTAACAACTTACCGATTTCTCTCTGCTTCGATATAAATCGGCATGTTCTAGTAAGTATTCCCCAACTAATTCAAGCCTAATGTCTGCTGTTGCCGCCATCTCTGGCGGCTTACCATATACAATGGCGGCTAACTCTTTTCCTGATGTCACACATTCCACTTGAATGCTGAACTTTCGATATCCATCTGGCTCATGTACACGCTCTAAGTTGTCCATTTCTGCTAGTACTTGGTCCGAGACTAAGAAAACTTGCCCTTTCACCGGCTGGCCTTTGCCCTTATCAAGCACTAACCACGGCGAGTAACGGCTACCCACCAAATACAAAGGGTAACTTTCTTTGCTTACATAATCAGAGCCATGGCGAATGCCTTGGTTAAATTTAAAATTTGGGAATCCTTGTTTTAGCGTGCCAAATACAAACACTTTGTGCATATTTTTATCATCCTTAAGCGATGTTCTTTAAGAGGCCTTTAGACTGGCTCCACTGTTTAGGAGATTGCCCATACATCCTTTTAAACTCCCGACTAAATTGGGATGAGCTAACATAACCAACGGCCATTGCCGCTTCACTGACATTATTACCTGCGGCAATTTTCATAGCGGCTTGATTCAAGCGCATCGACTTCATGAATTGAATCGGCGACATCATTGTTGCTTGTTTAAACTTACGGTGAAATACCGCTCTGCTCATGCTAACTTGAGAAGCAAGCTGGTCAATGGTGACATTTTCGCTAAGGCGCTTAGATAGGTACTCAATAGAGCGGGCTATTTCGTTACCAACCCCAAAGGCTCGCCGCGCCGAGATGCCCGCTTCACCTTTTAACACCGCATAATAAAACTCGCGTAAACGGCTAGCGCCTAAAATAGCGCTATCCCTTGGGTTATCGCCCAATTGCAGTAGCCTTAATAGGGCATCAGAGAAGTTGTCATCCCAATTAGCTAGCGATAGGCCTTGCGCGCTATTTTTAGGATGCTTTATCACTGCCGCTGAGTTTTCCATTTCAATGGCTAGCTCGGTCATTACTTTTGTATCGAGAGAGATGTATACACCGAGCAAAGGCTCTTCTGGCGAGGCTTCTGGTGTACCCGCTTCTACTGGCATAGACATGGTGCAACACAGGTATTGGCTATTATCGTAGACATAATGATGCCCCTCGATTATCGCCTCTTTTTTACCACTGACAATAACCACAACTGTCGGCTCATAAACCGCTGGAGCACAAGGGATAGCAGTGGTTACTTTAAACAGATGAACCCCTTTTACTCCTGTCTCAACCATTCCTTCATCGCTGATGCGACTTTCTATCAGCTGTTTTATTTTTTGCCTAAACATATCATCCCCCAAGAACCACGATTGATACAAATAGGCAAATTTTAGCGCCAAATACGCCTACTAAATACACACAGTGAGAGTTAAAGTCATTACCAAGCAAAGATACTACGACAAATAAGGTAGTGCAATTAACTTTCGTTGCACTGTCCGAAGGCTGAATCAAGAGATTAGAAAATGAAAACAAAGCAATTTACCACTAAAGCTTGGACACCAAAGCAGATTGGCTCTCTAGCAGGAAAAACCTACGTAATTACTGGCGCCAACAGCGGTGCCGGATTTGAAGGCTCTCGCATCTTGCAGTCTAAAGGCGCAAAGGTAGTAATGTTAAATCGAAACCCTGTTAAATCTGTGGTAGCCATAGAAGAGTTAAAAGCCCAGCTGGGTAGCAATATTGAACTTAGCTGGATTCAAATGGATTTGGCTGAACTTGACTCGGTTAGGCGCGCAGCTAAACAATTACTAGAGTGCACCAGCAGCATTGAAGCGCTTATTTGTAACGGCGCGATTGCGCAAGTTGCCAAACAACAATTCACTAAAGACGGCTTTGAAAGCCAATTAGGTGTTAATCATTTTGGCCACTTCCTTTTGTGTGGCTTGTTATTTGAACGAATAGAGGCATCTCAAGGGCGCATTGTGATAGTAGGCAGTAACGCCTACAAAATGGGCTTAAAGAAAATTCAATTTGACGATCTTAACTTCGATGCTAATTACACGGCATGGAACTCTTATGCCCAAAGTAAACTAGCACAAATGATGTTTGGCTATGAGCTGCAACGACGAATTAAAGCCTCAGGTAAGCAAGTGCAAATACATGTTTGTCACCCAGGTGCGTCAAGAACTAACTTATTAAAAGACACGGCTAGCACGTTTAACAAAATACTCTGGGCTCTACTGTCTAGGCTAATTGCGCAATCTGCCGAAAAAGGCGCATGGCCAGAAGTAATGTGTGCCACCAAACAAGGCTTAGCGATAAACAAACTCTATGGCCCAACCAAACGCGCCGATACCGTTGGCCCGGTGGGTGAATGTTTATTAGATGAGGTAGCACTTGACCAACAAATAGCTCAGCACCTTTGGCAGTTATCTGAAGAAAACACCTCGTTTAACTGGAAGCTATAAGCTTGGCTAAAATCGACCAAGTTTAAAGTCATACTTAGCCCCAAAGGAGCAAAAAAATGATAGAAACTAGCTTATTGTTACGAGGCATTGGCATCGTATTGATCATTGCCGGCATTGTACTGGTATCTAATCCAGAATTAGTCAGTAACAAGGCAATTCCCGACAATACCTTTGATGCGATTGAACGCAGAATTTGGTGGGGCCTGTTAATTGGTTTTGGTTGTTTACTGATGTTTCATCATCAATTTCAGCCTTGGGTGACAAGCCTTGCTGCTACTAGCGCATCACTAATGTTTGGCCTACTTGTGGCAAGACTTATAGGAATAATGCTAGACGGTTCGGTAACAAAACAATGGTTATATGTAGGCTTAGAGTTAGTATTGTTAGCGCCATTGGTGTGGTGGTACCTTCGCGTTCGCGCATAACAAAGCCAGAGACCCGATTTATGGCGGGTCTGGCTTGTTAAGTATACAGCTCACGCTAAATTAAAGTGCTTTCGTGGCGACCACCTCTCCTACCTTGTTAATGGTTATTTCAACACTCTCTAAGGGTTGCTTTAGCTTAGCTAAGGCATTTTTCACCCACTTAGAGAGTCCACCACAGCAAGGCACCTCCATTCGCACAATAGTCAGGCTCTTAAGTTGACCATAGCGAATAAGCATATTGAGTTTTTCCACATAAGCGTCTTGGTTTTCATCCAGTTTTGGGCAAGCAATAAGTAGCTTTTTCCCGTCTAAATAGCTGCTGTGAAAATCGGCTGCGGCAAACGCGCTACAATCGGCAGCGAGTAACAAGTCCGCGCCCACAAAAACTGGATTGGCGCTGTTAATAAGATGTAATTGAATAGGCCAATGGCTTAAGGCGCTAGTTGGCGCACTTCCATCACTTGATACTTGGTTTGGCTCACCTTTATCTCGAACAAGCACCTGCTCTTTTTTACCGGGGCAGCCTGTAGTTGAGGCCTCATCGGACACTTGTTTGTGAGAGGGCACATCTATTCCCTGCTCCGCCAAGACCTGTAAGGCGATTTGGTAATAATCAAATTCTTGATGCTCTAGCATATGTTCTAAATGGGCTTTAATTACATCTGGCCCACCTTGTATGATGTTTTCCATGACTTTTCGTTCGTCATAAGCGCTAGCTTCACGCTTTACCACAGTCATTGCGCCTGTGGGACAATGTCCCAAGCAAGCACCTAGGCCATCACACATTAAGTCGCTAATTAAGCGAGCTTTTTGGTCGATGATTTGCAAGGCACCTTCATAGCAAGCAGGCACACATTGACCACATCCGTCGCATAGCGCTTCATCTATTTCTATTATCTCGCGTAACATAGCTTCCCCACACTTTCTGCTTATTGAAAGCTAGGCTGCAATATCAAAGCCAGTGAAAACATAACTTAAGTGGCTGATATTTCGTTCAAACTCAAAGAGAGATGAAATAAAGCAAACAAGTAAATGTAAGCTTTGTGCTAAGTGCGACAGTTTTAAACTACATACTTGGAATGTGTTGAAAGGCCATCCAAGGGTGAAAATTTACTCAGATACTGCCATTACCCGCAGCAATCTTAGCTAAGCGCTAGCTGGCAGAGTCATTCTTACTTATAATGTCCCTACAAATATTAGGTACTAGTTTACTAGTACTGCTATGGCTTAAAGCGTTACCTTCGCTTTGCCACCATAAACTAAAGATTAAAGAGAAAATATCATGAGCGATCTGCCTCCATGCCCAGAATGTGAATCAGCCTATGTATACCAAGATGGTTCACTACTTATTTGCCCTGAATGCGCGCATGAGTGGAACCCTAACGAAGTTGTTGTTGACCCTGATGCCATTGTACTTAAAGACGCTGTAGGCAATTTACTGGCAGAAGACGACAAAGTTACCCTGATTAAAGACCTAAAAGTGAAAGGGTCGTCGTTAGTGCTAAAAGTTGGTACTAAAGCGGTAATTAAACGCTTTGTAGATGCTGATCATGACATCGACTGTAAGGTAGATGGTCACGGCCACATGATGCTTAAATCTAAATTTGTTAGAAAACAAAACTAGGTGAACTCAGTTCTATCGCTAAATAAAAACCTGCACTAGCAGGTTTTTTTATACTCTTTAGCCACACAACAATAAGGAACACACTTTGGCAATCAATAAAGTACTGTGTTTTGGCGACTCTAATACTTGGGGTTACTCCCCGACTACTGGGCAACGTATGTCAGCCGACTCTCGTTGGCCGGGGGTTATGGGGAACTTGCTTGGCGAGCCTTACCAAATTATTGAAGCTGGACAACCCGGCAGAACCACCTTTCCCAGCTCATCAAGCTTTGGTTTAAGCAGCGGCATAGATGCCTTATTGCAAGACACCCAAAAACACCAGCCTGACTGCTTAGTATTGATGTTAGGCACTAATGATTTTTATCCAAAATTTCAACTTGCAGTAGAGCAGATAAGTGACAACCTTGAGCGAATGGTTGTTGAGCTAGACCAGCATTGTGTAAAGCAAGGAATAGCAAGCCCAAAAGTGTTGTTAGTTGCTCCACCAGCAATAGATGAAACAGGCCCTTTCGGTCTGCACTTTAAAGGCTCGCAAGCTAAGTCTTAGCAACTTGCTGGCTTACTCGAAGCTAAAGCACAAAAGCTTAGCTGCGCGTTTTTTGATGTAAACAGCATTATTAAACTTGAACAACAAGATGGCGTTCATTTAAGCCCTGAGCAACATAAGCAAATTGCTGAAGCGCTTGCGGCAAAACTGGCGTTTATCAGCCAGTAAGCGTAACTAAAGCCTCAGGTAGAGGCTTTAATCATTACAAACCAAAATGCTTAGGGAGTTTGCGAGGCGCCCATTGTTGCCAACGATATAAAGCCTCTATGAAAAAGTAATCGCCAAAAATAGTGCCGACTTCTGGCTCGCCCCACTTTTCTGAGCCTTTCAACAAAATACTTTGGTAGTTGTTGTCCATTGCTAAATATTTAGGTGTAGAAAGTGACGCTAGCATTTGTTGTGCGTCGTTTATGTACTTCTCTTGTTGGGTTATCTTGTAAAGCTCGATGAGTGCTGATGCCACAATCGCCGTAGCAGAACTATCTCGAGGGTTATCATCATCTATTGGAGCGTCAAAGTCTGAATACGGCACCAAGTCTTGAGTTTGTTGTTTGGTGCTTTCAATAAAGTATTCATAAGACTTGATTGAGCGCTCTAGCATCCGTTCTAAACCCGTGTAACGATAATACATAGCATAAGCATAAACCGACCAAGCTTGGCCTCTTGACCAAGTTGATTCCGTTTTCCAGCCTTGATGGGTTCTTTTCTTAACTACTTCACCACTGGGGCTATAACTCACTACATGGTAGGTGCTGCCATTTTCTCTTACGCCATGTTCCCAGGTTTTATCTGCATGTGAGATCGCCATGTTGGTGAACTCGGGCTTGTTGGCATGTTTGCCTACCCAAAGCACCAATTCCATATTCATCAACTGATCAATATTTACTTCAAAAGGCAACCGAGTGGGATTACTAATCCCCTGCCGCCAAGACCGAAATGCGCCGATATCTTTGTTGTAACGCTGTTTCACTAAGGTAGAGGCACCATCTATCAATACTTGCTTGTAATCATCGCTAGGCTTTTCACCAATGGTGTAGCCTAAACCAAAACTGTTAAAAATTTGAAAGCCAGTATCATTGTCAGTGGCATAAGCGCGTGACCTTACCCCTTCTGTCCAATGTTCAGCATACTGCTGCCATTGGCCATTATCACTTAGTGCATTTAGATACCAAAAGATGCCCGGTATAAATCCGCTACACCAGTTTTTAGAGTACTCATGCTGCCACTTTCCCGCATCATTGGTATAGGCTGTAAACCAATGTTTGTTACTGTTTAATGCCTCGGAGGCAAGCAGTTCAGATTTGCTTTCGATAAGCGCCATAACGCTTTGCGGGGGCGCTTGGCTGGCTACCGCTTGTGCGTTTACAGACAACATGCTTACCGCTAATCCTGCGACAACAGCGTTTTTAAGCTTGGCCAGTCCAAAATAAAAGTAGATAGAAGAAAGGGGCATAGTTACCTCATAGTTTGGTACGGTGTAAAGTGAAGAAACTCAGCAAATAGCTACTAGCAGGCTAAGGGCTCTCGTGTGGCGGCACACGAGAGCTAACCAGGTGCAGGCTTCTATTTAGGCTCAGCTGCTGAGTACTCAAGCTTGTAGAAATGTGCTTCACTCATACCATGGGTAAATTGATTGTATACGCCGGCTTTAAAGTAACTTAACAGGTGACGCCAATAATCAATGTCGTGCTTAACTAGGTTGGTACCATCTACGTCAACCGATAGCGTTTTGTTGCCTACAGTAATATCAAAAGCGGTAGTTTTGCCTGTCGGCGCCTTACCCAAATCAATGTGGCTATAAGCAACATCAGGCTTACACATATTTTTGTCTTTGTTTTTTTTACCAAAGGACCCTTTGCAAATGACTGCATTGTTTTTGATGATTGCCCAAAAGTGACCTTTCATGCCATTAGCATCACGCTTCCATACCACCCTTAATAAGGGGTGCGGTACATTGTGTGTGCCTTCGTCATCTAAGCCCTTGTTATGCACTTGTAGAAAAGTAATCTCATCTTGTTTTGAGTCTGAGTTTTTCATTGACGCTTCAGGGTCAATCATTTCAACTTCGGCGCGTAATGAGTAAAAATGATCAGGTAAATCGGTACGGAAGTTTTTATGCACCCGAACTTCATTACGTAAATGATCGTTCTTCATTTTAAAGACCAGCGCTTCGCTTGTTTTATCTACATAAAAGTAAGGATTTACGATGCCAGTAAAATCTCCATCTAGCGCAAAGTATTCCTTATTGCCTTTCTTACCTTCAGCATCTGAAATTTGCAGCTCAGATTCACTTAAAACATGTTGAAACTGAGGATAGTTAACCGGCTCGCCCAAGCTACCGTTGTTATCAGAAAACTGAACATTGGCTGAGGCCAATGTGGAAACAGCAAGTAAAGCAGATAGAGCGAGTAGATGGTTTTTCATAAGGTCTCATTAATGTAGTATCATCATACTAATAAATATTTAGCATATTCGAACAACAATAAAAGCCACTTAACACGATAGTGTGCACCAAGGCTCAAAAGTAATGAGTTAGAACTAGCTTAACGAATTGTTAGATGAGCAGAACTATTTTGCGTTGTTGGATTCTTAAGACTTGGCGTAGGGAGTTCTCACTATTAGTTGTTCTTGCCTGTTCAGTTTCCTATTTAAAGCGCTAAAATAAACGCCCAAGGCGCTAAATTGGCTTTAGCAGCTCTTCTCAGTTTCACTCAAAGGACAACTTATGCTGTTTGTATGTTCTGATATTCATGGCGACTACCAAGCCCTAACACTCACTTTAGCCGCTTTTAAACGCAGCGGAGCTTCGCATTTAGTCAGCTTGGGCGATGTACTTAACCACGGGCCTCGTAACCCCGTGCCCGCTCACTATGCACCTTTAAAGGTTGCGGAAGACTTAAACAATATCGCTGATAAAATTATTGCGGTTAGAGGGAATTGCGATAGCGAAGTGGATCAAGCCCTGTGTCACTTTCCACTATTAGCTGAATACAACCAAATGCTTTTAGGAACACGCAAAATATTTTTGTGTCATGGCCACAATTATGGACCAAACAAACTGCCGCCTTTAAGCCCTGGAGATATATTGGTGAGCGGCCACAGCCATGTTCCGCAAGCCCAACAACAAGACGGGCACTTTGTGCTTAATCCCGGCTCGGTATCAATGCCTCGACAAGACTGGCAAGCCAGTTACGCTTTAATCACTGAACAGCAAATACAAGTATGTAGTCTTGTTGAACACCAAGAGCTACTGAGCTGCCCTTTAGATAAAAACTAAGCTAACAGCTAGCAGAGCCAGCCTCTGTTAGCACTAATTTGCTTTGACTTATTAGTTAAAATCGCCGTGCTTACCGGCGAACATTGCGCATGTGATACAAGCTGTTCCCACCACAAACTGTGATGTACAGCAAAATTTATAAATGAAACTCTCAAAAACAAAGAGCAATATGAATAATTGCCAAGGCCATCATATTTAATAATACAATAGTATTATAACGTTTCCCTGTTCACGAAAACTCCGTCTACGAGTTACATTTAACTAACAGGGAACTATCATGAAAAAGATTTATGTCGCTTGTGCCGTAGCTGCACTGTTTGCAGGTACAGCTGGCGCAGCGAATACACCGACCAATTACCAGCTTGAGTTAATGTCGAAGCTAGATGCTTCTAAAGCCCCGGCGCAAAACTTCGAAATGCGTAAGTGGAAAATTAACTTACCCTACCCTGATACCAAGCCTGAGCGCGAAGGCAAAACCATGGAAGTGTATGCATCTCAGCTAAACGATGCAGAAAATCCATTCTCACATCCAGAATGGTTTTACACCAACGCTGAAACTGGCGCCATGGTATTTAAAGTACCTAATGAGGCGGTGACCACTCCTAACAGCAAAAACGCTCGTAGTGAATTACGCGCAATGTTAAACGTGAACTTACCTACTGGATACAAAGATCCAAGCACCAATTTTGTATTAGCTTCTCACGACAATGCAGCAGCTTACGGCTCTATTGGCGGACGCATGAGCGCAGCCTTAAGTGTTGACCATGTAAGCCTAAGTGGTAACGATGCAAAAATGGGTGCTCACTCTGTGGTTATTGGCCAGATCCATGGTTCAAATAATGAACCTTTAAAGATCTTCTTCCGTAAATTGCCAAACCACGAGCATGGTTCGCTATTCTGGAACTATGAAATTAACCCTAAAGACAAGAAAGACCGTTTCGATATTCCTCATAACATCTTCGGCCAGTACAACTTGACCAAAGAAGACAAAGATCCAGTTGGCGGCATCAAGCTGGGTGAATTATTCACTTATGACGTTGATATTGTTGACAACATAATGAACCTCACCTTTACCAAAAACCCAGGTGAAGCTAATGAACAAGTAGTCACGTATAAGGTTAACTTGGCTGAACCTAACTCTGCTTCAGACTTAGATACCAGCTACGCGCAAGATTGGATGTACTTTAAAGCAGGTGCTTACAACCAGTGCAATATCAAGCCTAAAACCAATACTTGGAGCTCGGGCTGTAGCAATAATGGCTTAGATGCTGGTGATTACACACAAGTAAGCTTCTATAAACTTAACCTTATTCAATAAGGCTAAGTAAGCAAACAACTCCGTTTATAAACACAAGCCCTTGGCATAACAATGCCAAGGGCTTTTTCATCACAAGTAAAGCTAAAACACTAAAGCCTTCGCCAACAATAGAATGCCAAAAAGCGCAGTAGAGATCAGGCGTTAAACAAAGAAATACTCATCGGGCTCTGGTTACACCCGATGTGTATTATGCCTAACCGCTCACTGATCGATAGGTATAACCAGCAGATCTATCGAGACGTTATTTACCAGCTCATGATGTTTAGATGCTAAACGATGCCAAAACCCATTATCATGACCACATACGATTAAGTCAGCGCCTACCTCGGCCACTGTTTCATCTAAGCGAGCACTTAAATCACCTTGCATAACAAACTGGTTCTCAATGGTGTAATTAGTATCAACCACCAAGGCGTTAAGCTTGTTAGCAAACTCTTTAAGGCTAGGATGCATCGGTTCTATGGCGGCTAAATCAAGATCGATTAGCCCACTAAATGCTGAATCGTTAGCGCTTTCATCAACAAAAATCAGTGATACTTTTGCATCGAGTGGTTTCGCTAGCAGGATGACTTTATCGATTATTCGTCTGCTGTTTTCAGAGAGGTCGACGGCGACTAAAATGTGACGATAGCTCATGATGTGCTCCTCGTAATTTATTTAATCACTTTAAGCTTAGCAGTGGAAATACGCCTTAGACGGACTTGGCGCACATGCCAAGGGAATATTTAAAGCTAACTTGAGCTTGGTCATTATTAGCTTCAAAACAAGGTATCAGAGGCAACAAAAAAGCCAGCATCATGCTGGCTTTTAGTTGTTGGAGGCATAATAGCTGCAGCGCTAACTTATTAAAGCACAGCCCAATGGAGAGTAAGGCCAACATGGCTGCCATCACAATTAGCAGTACAAAATGATGCTAAGAAAGGAGCAGTTTCTAGATCATACTTAATATAGGTATAGCGTAGTTCAATCCATGAGCGCGATTCACCTAACATGTAACCAACAAAGCCGGTATAACCCAGTGTGTCTTCGTAGCGCGCGTAGTACTTCTCATCACTACCAATAAACTGGCCACCCACTTTGTTACTCATGTGGTAAGTCAAACCACCACCCAGTTTAAAAGAATCATTAATTTGGTAGTACGGTAAGGCCTCGACAACAAAGCGAGTAAACCACATGCCTTGGTTACCACTAGATGTGCTAGCAAAGCTAAATTGGGTATCTACGTGGTAGCCTGCATTAGTGATCAATCTAAGGTCTTTTACTAGAGGCCAATCAATACCAACGCTTGCTTTAAACAGCCCGCCGCCTTTCAACACAGCATCATCGACAACATTGTTGTTTTCATCGACATAGTAAGCTTCGGCGATGGTATCTCCACCGTAAGTTGCCCCTAAGCTAAGTAATAAATCCCAGTTATTCTCTTTGGCGTATTCGCCATAAGCAAACTCTGCACTGGCTAAATTAGGCAGCAACAGACAGATACACGCCAATAACTTCATTGCACCCTTTCCTTGGCGCTTATTAAACAACATCCACATTGTTGTTAGATTCCCTTTATTGATAAAACGCGCAGTCTATCAGAAGCTATTGTTATAAAATACAATAGTTTAATAAAAAGTGACCGCTTGTTGATTTAAGCCAACCCAGTGAAACAAACGGCATTCCCGCTCGCTTATAAGCATTCATGATTTAGTCTCCCTTTTTTTGACAAGTAGATAATTAGCGTTAAGTGCTACACAGCTAGTTTCTCTTATTTAATCAGCGGCTTTGTGAGCAAGCTCATACTGACCATGAAACAACAAGAAATTTAGCTATCTATTTCAGCCAGTTATGCGGCTTTCCAACTTTTTTACTTAGCTAACTCGGGTAGCATCATCTTTAAGTAAGTTGTTAACTTCACCCTCAAACGTGAGAGCCTAAAATGCCCGAATGTCGAACATACCACCGCTTCGCAGCTAAGCTGATTTTACTTGGTTTCATCTCGCCTTTTGCAGTTGCGGCCGACTGCGAGTACTCCATAACCAATCTATGGGACCAAGGCTTTCAGGCACAGGTGACCATTACAAATACCGATTCAACTAACATCGAGGGTTGGCAAGTAAATTGGCAATATCAACAAGGCTCTCAACTTAGCTCTAGCTGGAATACGGTTTTAAGCGGAAATAACCCTTACAGCGCAAGTAACCTTTCGTGGAACGCGACTATAAAGCCAGGGGAATCGGTTGAATTTGGTATTCAAGGCACTATGAGCGGCGACAGTGCGGAACAACCAACGCTCACTGGCGATGTTTGCTCTAACCAAACACCACCACCTCCCAGTGAGAAGCCTGCTATAACCGCTATAGACGCTGCGGCAGCAATGGGCACCGGCTTTAACTTAGGGCAAATGTTCGACAACCAACAACATGCGGCTACCCTAACCGAAGCTTCAGGAAAAATAGATGCTTATTACGAGCAAGGTTATCGTAATGTCAGAATTCCGATTAGTTGGACCATTGAGATATCAGGTTCAACCATTGCTGATGAAACAGGAAAAATAGACCTTAACAACGCTCGCCTTAAAGAGATAATAAAAACTGTCGACCATGCTCTCGCTTATGAAGATATGTTCGTAGTTATCAATGCTCACCATGAAGCCGTAATCAAAGACAATAGTGATGCGGTGATGTTAGAAACTCTGTGGACTGATATTAGTGCTCTATTTGCAGACCGCAGTAACCGTCTCATTTTTCAAATTTTAAACGAACCGCACTTAAGTAATAGCGAAGCCATGCTTCCGTCAAAGCTACGCCACATGACAGGTTTGGCATATAACAAGATCAGAGAACAGAGTCCAAATCGGATTGTTGTAATTGGCGGAAACCAATGGTTTGGCGCTCATGAGATGGCGCGAACCTGGCCAAACTTAGACGCTGTTGGAGGGGGCAACGACCCCTATGTGATGGCCGCATTCCACCATTACAATCCTTGGTCTTACCACGGTGAAGGTAACTTATCGACTAAGTGGACTGAATCTGACATTAGTGACCCAATTAGAACCATGCAACAATGGGCAAACGGTGTGGGTCAAGGTATGCCAATCTACATCAGTGAATGGGGTACTAATTGGCAAAAATATAAAAGCCAAATGGATTGCAACAATATTAGAGCTTGGTATGAGTTACTGGACTCTAAACATGCAAAAGCAGCAGGCATTCCCACTTCCGTGTGGGACGATGGCGGTTGGTTTATGATCTATGATCACCGCACCAATGCCTACAACAACAACCTTTATCAGTGCATTATTCAAGGCTCCTGCGAGTACAGCAGTAACGACAGCAGCCAAATCAATGCAGCCTGTAAGTAGCGTAACTAAACCCCTTTCTTTATGCTTCCCGCGACAACTCTGTCGCGGGCAACCTTAGAGCATTAGAATCAGCAATCAAAGCGTGATTGTTAACCACGATAGCCAATACTAAATACCCCACCCTCTGTCACCGAGTTATAACCAATGCCAAACACTAAATGCCGAGTTAAGGCATAACGAAGCCCAACTTCGCCGCCCCAGTTTCGCTTGGTATCGGTATGCCATTCTGGCTTCGGGTCTGGGTCTGGGTCTGGGTCTGTGTAAAACTCAATAATGCCGTCAGTATATTCGGTGGTATTTTCGAACATTACTCCACCGCCGTAAACACTCAAATTATTGGAAAGGCTGTAACTCACCCCTAGCCTAAACATGGTTAAGTCTCTTTTGCCTTCTGCAGGTGCTTCAAAGCCTAAGTCTTCTTCTTTTGACCTGCCATAACCGAGGTAGTAACCCCAATTAGGGTAGCTTTTGTCGTAATGATTTACCGCAACGGTCAAGCCTAACATAGGTTGGTCGGGATGTTGGTAATCGAGAAATACCGCAGCCCACGGATAGGCGTTGGTGTTTTCTTGTTGCTGTTGGGCAACAGCCTGAGCAGACATTGTGAGGGCAAATACTGTAATACTGGGTTTTACTAACTTAGAGATGTGCACGAAATTCTCAACCTTTTAAACCTTACCTCCCTGTAAACCAATAATCTGCGGCAGATAATGGCAGTTATCTGTCGTGAAAAAAACCGTAAGCACTGCTTTTGCTCAAATTATTAGGATAATTTGCTAAATACTTGAGAGCGCCTTGAGTTTGCTGCTCGTAACCTAGCTAGAAAACCAAGGTATGACAGTTGAGGCTCTCATGTCTCACCGCAATTAGATTTTGCATAAGCTATTGATTAAATTGCTTACTTGACTATGCTGAGAACATAAATCTTGTTGAGGATGTATTTATGTTTCAGCTTACTGGCCGTAAGGTTGTTGTTTTCTTTTTGGTGTTTTTCATCATTAACTACATCATTGCAGTGTTTTGGAGCATTGAGCCAGACCGAATCGAGGTCAAAGAATATGTACTTGAGCAAGCAGTGGCAAACGGTGAAGAATCGGTAACCGGATATGCTACTACCACCGCATTGATGTTTGTGGCCGAAACCCTGCTAAACAAATCGGGCGGTTACTTAAGTAACGATAAAATGCCCCCCAGTGTGTTTATGGACAATATGCCAAGTTGGGAGCTTGGTGCATTAAACCAAGTTCGAGATTTATCGCTGATTATGCGTAAAGATTTTAGCCGCTCTCAAGCGCAATCGGTAGAACATGCTCAGCTTAAAGTCGCCCAGCCTAAGTTCAATATTGACCATACTTCATGGCAGCTTCCAAGTGCAGAGCGCGAATATCAAGATGCTATAGATGCCCTTGCAATTTATCGCGCCCAATTAGCCGATCCTAAAGACCCAAATGCGCAGTTTTATGCTCGTGCCGACAACTTAGTCACCTGGCTTAACGAAGTACAATCACGCCTGGGAAGCATGTCGCAGAAGCTTTCGGCCTCGGTAGGCCGAGAACGAATTAACACTAGCTTAGTGGGCGATGAAGGTGCTGCGCAGTCTACCTTTGCTCCATCTGAAAGCATGGTGAAAACCTCTTGGTGGAAAATTGATGACGTGTTCTACGAAGCTCGCGGTGAAGCGTGGGCATTGCTGCACTTTTTCCAAGCAGTAGAAGTAGACTTTAAAGGCGTATTAGAGAAGAAGAACGCTACAGTAGCAGTTCGCCAAATTGTTCGCGAGTTAGAAGCGACCCAAGAAACCGTATGGAGCCCAATGATCTTAAACGGCACAGGTTTTGGCCTTATGGCTAACCACTCGCTCGTAATGGCTAACTATGTATCACGTGCCAATGCGGCCATTATTAATCTAAATAATTTGCTTACCAAAGGCTAAATTAGCTACTAGCCATTACCAAAAGCAGCGTTGATTCGCTGCTTTTGTGCATTTACACTGGCTTAACTATTACCAAGGATAAGTAACATGGACAAACAACAAGCAATTGAAGCTGCCACTTTTCGCCGTTTGCTGGAACACCTAGACCAACACAAAGAAGTACAAAACATTGAGCTGATGAACTTAGCTGATTTTTGTCGAAACTGTTTAGCCAAGTGGATGATGGCAGCAGCAGAAGAGCAAGGTGAAAGCCTTAACTATGATGAAGCAAGAGAAAAAGTGTATGGCATGCCATACTCAGAGTGGAAAGAGCACCACCAACTGCCAGCTACCGATGAGCAAATGGCCATTTTCAACGCTAAACAAGCCGCTAAAAAGTAATACGCTAAGGTGATGTGAGCGTTCTTCTTTCACTAACCATTGTAATGAACATTTAGCCGATCCGGTCCGTATATCTAAGTATCACGGTAAATGATTGAGGTAACACGATGCCAAAATCAGTATGGATAAAAAGCAAAGCCAGCAACAACGCCAAAACCTTAGTTCTTGCTGGCTCCCTGCTAGTATTTATTGGAATAAGTACCCTCTACGTTCCTGCAGTATTGGTGTCGCTTATTGCCTCGGTGATTTTCTTTTTAGCATACTTGGGGATTCGAGTTGGCGTAGAGAAATGGATGCAACCGGTATATTCAGTTGTATTGTGCTACGACCACATTCAATTTCACCATCGTTACGGCGGTTGGTGTTTGCCCTGGGATAAACTACAACGTATCGATGTACCTAGGTTAAGTGACGGACTTAATTGGCAGGATATGAATTACGTTGGCTTACGTTTGAGTGACCCAGATTATTTGCTCGATAGTCTGTCCCCTCGCCTATCTGCACATTTACTCACTGAGCAAAGAGCGGCTTTGCTCGCATCCTTACGAAGAAGCTGTAAACATTGCCAAGACAGTAAAGTGAGTGATCATTTAATTGAAGACGATTATTTTAAATCAAGCAGTGGGAAAATTTACACCGGACTCACCGGCATGTTCGCAAACAGAATGAAAAAGCTTCGGGAGCTCACTGGCTATGATCTATTAATTGAGCAAGATATTCTTGACCGAGAACCAGAAGATTTCATTAGCTTAGTGCGTAACTACAAAAACCAAACTCTGCGCGAGCATAACGCCTAATCATCCACCAAGCTCACTTAGTGCACGATTGCCAAAAACCAATACAGGTTAATAACGCGGCTTATCGCTGCCTTCAACGGTACGCAATAACTTTAAGGTCCACATGTATTGCTCTGGCGAGCGAGAAATTAACTTCTCTACCTCTTGATTCATTCGCAAGGTATCTTGCGCAACATCTTTGCTGGGGAAGTCTTGCATAGCAGGATGAATGAACAACTTCACTTTATGTAATTCGCTGTCGTAACCCGCATAGATAGGCACCACCTTTGCGCCACTTAATTTGGTCATTTTACCCAATACCGGCAAAGTGGCTTTTTTTGTAGCAAATAATGGCGTCATTAAACTGGCTTCTGGACCAAAGTCTTCATCTGGTAAATAGATACAACCAAAACCCGCTCTTACTGCTTTGATCAGCGTTTTAATACCTGCGTTACGTTCAAAAATAACACCACCAAAACGAGTACGTTGTTTTGCCATCGCCCAATCAACAATGGGGTCACCAGTTTTTTTAAACATGGTGCACATATCATGGCCGCGGGTACAAAAATAAGTCCCCAGAAAATCCACTGGGTAGGTATGTGGTAATAGAATTATAAAGTTTTCATTGTTATCGAGAATACTTTGAATATGCTCTTCACCATCAACCACAATACGGTTCTGCAGATAACGTTTTGAGCGAACAGACATCTCGCCCGCTCCCAAAATAAGCTGAGCAAAAATCTGCATATTTTTTTGCATTAATAGCTCGCGCTGTTGCGCGGTCATATCGGGGAAACACAGCTTTAAATTAGTGTCGGCAATTGCACGGCGTTTCTTCAAGGCTTTGAGGTTAAAGATACGGTTGGCAATAGCTACGGCAATTTTATCTCGTAGCTTTACCGGCACATAGGCCAGCAGAATGATGAGTCCGCCCACCAACCAGGTGTCCCAATGCTTAGGGGCTAACCATGTTTTGGAAAACGATATAGAAAATGCTTGAGACTCAAACTTCGACATAGTCTAACAACACTACCTTAAGAAATTGATAAAACTGCGCGCCAGTTTACTCTGCAGTGGCGCTAAAGCAAGTTTACTCAAGGCGGTGAGTTACAAAATAGAGTGTGTAGCATCCAAGTTACTCGATACGAAATGATCAAGTTGTGGCGCCATTAATAAGGGTTCGTCTTGCCAAATAATCGCTTTACGCATTTTTTGGCGCGCATCTAACACCATAGATTCAGTTTCTTTAGAGCGTAACCAATGGTCTTTACTAGGCCACTGCGAGTAAGAAATCCACGTGCCGTCGGAGGCTTTATGCAAACGCGATCCCAATGCGGCACACTTATCAATATTAAAATGAATAATCTCTGACCAGCCTTCTTTAAAGGACTGAATATGCTCTTCATTTAACTTCCAACGAAACAACACAACAAACATCGACAATCTCCTTATTATTCTCGCATAACATAACTATGGCTGTAGCCTGCCTTAAAACATAAGGTCTCTAGCTAAACTCTGCTAAACGGTTATCAATTAGTTGACTTAACTCACTTTTTCTTTGCTCACTGGCATAACTTGCGGCAACAGCGTTGTGGCTAAGCTGGGCAATTTGCTGCGGGCTCCAGGCAAAAGTATCGCTACAGGCCTGCAAGTTATCCAGTAAATAACCGCCAAAATAAGCAGGATCGTCTGAGTTAATCGTAACCGCTAAGCCTTTTTGCAACATTTTCGGTAATGGGTGCTCACTTAAGTGCTCAACCACCTTTAGTTTTACGTTGCTAAACGGACAAACGGTTAAAGGCATTTGAGCGGCGACAAGTTTTTTAACTAAAACTTCATCTTCTAAACAGCGAACGCCATGATCAATTCGGCTAACATCCAATAGCTGCCAAGCATTTGCCACATTGGCTGCCGGGCCTTCTTCTCCTGCATGAGCCACTCTTTGTAGCCCCAGTTGCTTGGCCATAGCAAACACTTGTTGGAACTTCTCAGGAGGATGACCTTGTTCACTAGAGTCTAAACCCACACCAATTATATGTTTAAGGTAAGGTTTAGCCGCTTCTAAAGTCTCAATTGCAGAGTCCTGCGATAAGTGGCGCAGAAAACACAAAATATATTCGCAGGTTATTCCAAACTGGGTAAAAGCTTGTTGCTTAGCCCTAACCAGCCCATTAATCACTGTGCTTATTGCGATACCGCGTTCAGTGTGAGTTTGCGGGTCAAAGAATATTTCCGTATGTAATACATTATCGCGGTGGCAGGTTTCAAAGTAAGCCCAAGCTAAATCGAAAAAGTCTTGTTCTGTTTGCAACACTTCTGCACCTTGATAGTACAAATCAAGAAACTCTTGAAGGTTATTAAACTGGTAAGCCTTTTTTAAGTCATCAACGCTGGCATAAGGCAAAGTAATATTGTTTCGTTTAGCTAGCTTGAACATCAACTCAGGCTCTAAGCTACCTTCAATGTGCAAGTGCAGCTCAACCTTTGCTATTTTTTTAATAAAATCTTGTTGATTAAACATCAATCTTTCCCTTCAACTGCTTGGAGATAAGGGGCTGTTATATTTTCGCGATTAAATTTTGTTCGCGATAAAATAGCTTTAGGCGCGGCAAGGTGTGCGTAACCTAGTCACTCTAAGTAAGTACGCCTTAACAAAGCATAAAACTATTTTAGCCGAACCCTTTGGGCAGCGTTTGTGGCTTATTTCTACTGCGTTATCAGCTTCTCATATAGGCTGACTACACATTAAAGCTTCTACCTTGTATAAATAACCCTCAAACTGCTGCAAAATTCAGCTCGAAAGTTCAACAGCCCCTAATGAATATAAGCTATTTGTTGCCGTTAGGTTATTTTTCTCTAGCGCTTTTTAGTCACACTAAGTTACTCTGAACTACGGATTATAGGGTTCTAAGGAAAAAGAATGAGCAAAGCAGTTATTTGTGACATTGATGGTGTACTACTACACGACAATCAACTGATAGACGGAGCCAAAGCATTTATTGAACGTTTACTGGCTAACGATACCAAGCTAGTAATTTTAACTAACTATCCTGCTCAAACTCCACAAGATTTACAGAACCGTTTTCAAACTGCTGAAGTTGATATTCCAGAAAGCTGTTTTTATACCTCAGCCATGGCTACTGCAGATTTTCTTAAACGCCAAGAAGGTAACAAAGCCTATGTAATTGGCGAAGGCGCGTTAATTCATGAACTTTATAGCGCTGGATTTACCATCACCGACATTAATCCCGACTTTGTAGTGGTGGGCGAAACCAAAAACTACAATTGGAATATGATTCAACATGCGGCAAAATTTGTTGCACAAGGCGCGCAATTTATTGCCACCAATCCAGATACTCACGGACCAAACATGAGCCCAGCTTGCGGTTCACTGTGTGCTCCTATTGAACGAATTACCGGGCGCGAACCCTTTGTCGTTGGTAAACCCTCTGCTTGGATTGTACGTGCGGCTCTCAATAAAATTGGCGCACATGCAGACGACACCGTGATAATTGGTGATAACCTACGCACTGATATACTGGCTGGCTTTCAAGCTGGTTTAGAAACAATTTTGGTACTATCTGGTGTGAGCAGTGAAGCCGACATTGAAATGGTACCCTTTAGACCGAACTATGTTTTCCCTAACGTGGCAGCAATCGACATAATATAACGATAAAGATTTAGCACTTAATGGATATTTCTATACTAATAACAGTGACGTTTTTGGCAGGATTTCTTGCTCATTTAGCGCACTTACCCCCTCTAATTGGATTTTTGGCCGCCGGTTTTGCCTTACGCGAAATGGGTTATGAACAAAATGAATTGATCTCTACGGCAGCAGATTTAGGTGTAACATTACTGCTGTTTACCGTTGGATTGAAACTAGATATACGTACCTTGTTTAAGCGCGAAGTTTGGGGAACCGCTACAGCGCATATGGGTACCAACATGCTGCTGTTTGTAGGCACGCTATCAGCCGTTAAATGGTTTGGTATAAGCAGCATTGGTGAGCTGTCTACCACCGGTATTGTTGTATTATCTTTTGCATTGTGTTTTTCCAGTACAGTATTTGCAGTAAAAGTATTAGAAGACAAGAGTGAAATGAATGCACTGTATGGCCGCGTGGCTATTGGTGTATTGATTATGCAAGACATCTTTGCGGTAGTATTCCTGGCTGCTACCACTGGCAAAGTTCCAACCATGTATGCGCCACTACTACTGTTGTTATTGCCGCTACGCCCAGTGTTGTATCGTTTGCTAAACCGCGTAGGCCACGGCGAATTACAATTAGTATTAGGCTTCTTTTTAACCTTTGTTCTGGGCGCGCAATTATTCGATAGCGTAGGCCTAAAATCAGACTTAGGTGCGCTAATTATAGGCATGTTGCTAGCAGGCCACCCCGCTGCAAGTGGCATGGCAAAGGCCTTATTTAGCTTTAAAGAACTCTTTTTAGTTGCCTTCTTCCTATCGATTGGTTTATCCAGTGAGTTAAGCTTCGAATCTATCTATATCGCGCTGTTCTTAGTGGGTATTTTAGTTATAAAAACAGCATTCTATTTACTGTATTTACTGCAATTTAGATTACGTTCACGAACCGCATTTCTAGGTGCTGTGAGCTTGGCAAACTACAGCGAATTTGGCTTGATTGTAACAGCTGTTGCGGTGCAACTTGGCTGGCTACATGGCGACTGGATGGCAACCTTAGCAATGGCTGTAAGTATTAGCTTTTTGGTTGCTGCTCCTATCCACAAAAACGCCGATATCATTTACCAGTTTATTCGCCCAAGCCTAAAACGCTTACAGCGCTCTAAGTTGCACTTAGAAGACCAACCGATCGAGCTTGGGCAAATGCAGGTAGTAATATTAGGCATGGGACGAATTGGTGAAGGTGCCTACGATATGCTGCAGCAACACTATCCCGATTTGGTTATCGGTATTGATACTGATCTTGAGAAAATTCAGCACCAAATTGAAAGTGGCCGAGCAGTAATTCAAGGTGACGCTACTGACTCCGACTTTTGGGAAAAGTTAGCCCCCTCAAAAGATTTAAAACTGGTATTACTGGCAATGCCCCATCACCATGGTAACCAATACGCATTAAAGCAACTTAAGAAAGGTGAGTTTAATGCCAAAATTGCCGCCATTGCGCAGTTCGCCGATGATGTTGAAAAGCTAAAACGCCTTGGCGCAGACGAAGTCTTCAACCTCTACAATGAGGCCGGTGCGGGTTTTGCCGACCACGTTCACTCGCAACTCATTGATAGCAATAAACCACAAGAATAAAGCTTAAAATTTGCAAAAAGACTTACAAAAATAGCCAGTTTGTTAATAATTCTTAGTTTTCTGGCTTTTTTTAGCAAAAAATGTCATTCAGGACTTGCAATAATTTCTGATCTTGGCAAATTGAGGGCAATATTGGAACAAATGGCGAAGTACCATTTGTTCGAGAGTAAACACAAAGTAGTTAAGGGAAGAGTATGTGTTCCATATTTGGAGTTCTAGACATTAAATCTGACCTCAGTGTATTGCGTAAGCAAGCACTTGAGATGTCAAAACGTTTACGCCACCGTGGCCCGGATTGGTCAGGTATTTACACTTCAAAAAATGCCATCTTAGTGCATGAGCGTTTATCTATCGTAGACGTAAATACCGGCGCACAACCTCTTTATAATCCCGAAAAAACTCACGCTCTTGCGGTTAATGGTGAGATCTACAACCACAAAGATCTTAAAGCTCAGCTTAATGTTGATTTTGAATTTCAGACAGAGTCTGACTGTGAAATCATCTTGGCCTTGTACAAAGAAAAAGGCATTGAGTTCTTAGACGACCTAAACGGTATCTTCGGTTTCTGCTTATACGACTCTGAAGAAGACGCCTACCTAATTGGTCGTGACCATATTGGTATTATTCCTCTTTACACTGGCTACGATGAGCACGGTAACTTCTACGTTGCCTCAGAAATGAAAGCATTGACGCCTATTTGTAAAACAGTGAGTGAATTCCCTCCTGGTCACTACTTATACAGCAAGAACGGCGAACCTGTTAAATACTACAAGCGCGACTGGATGGACTACAAAAACGTAGAAAACAACGACGCCAGTGTAGAAGATTTAAAAGTAGCTTTAGAAGCTGCGGTAAAACGCCAGTTAATGTGTGACGTTCCTTACGGTGTATTACTCTCTGGTGGTTTGGATTCTTCGGTTATTTCTGCAATCACTAAAATGTATGCTGACAAGCGTGTTGAAGATAACGACAACTCAGAAGCTTGGTGGCCACAACTGCACTCATTTGCAGTTGGCCTAGTAGGCTCGCCAGACCTAATTGCTGCACAAAAAGTTGCTGACCATTTAGGTACCGTGCACCACGAAATTCACTTTACCGTTCAAGAAGGTATTGACGCCATTAAAGACGTTATTTACCACCTTGAAACCTACGACGTAACCACCATTCGTGCGTCTACTCCTATGTATCTAATGGCCCGTAAGATTAAAGCGATGGGCATTAAAATGGTACTTTCTGGAGAAGGTGCTGATGAAATATTCGGTGGTTACTTGTACTTCCACAAAGCACCAAATGCTAAAGAATTCCACGAGGAAACCCTACGTAAACTTGAGAAACTGCACATGTTCGATTGTAACCGTGCTAACAAATCTCTTGCTGCTTGGGGCATTGAAGGCCGCGTACCATTCTTAGACAAAGAGTTCATGGATGTTGCAATGCGCATAAACCCAGAAGCAAAGATGTGTGCCGGCGATAAAATTGAGAAGCACATTGTACGTGAAGCTTTTGAAGGTTACTTACCTGCTGAAGTGGCTTGGCGTCAAAAAGAGCAATTCTCTGATGGCGTTGGTTACTCATGGATTGACAGCTTAAAAGAATTGGTTGAATTGGAAGTCTCTGACCAAGAATTAGCCAATGCGGCTTTCCGCTTCCCAATTAATACTCCAGATACTAAAGAAGCTTACTTCTACCGCAGCATGTTTGAAGAGCACTTCCCACAGGACTCTGCAGCAGAGTGTGTACCTCACGGTAAGTCTGTAGCATGTTCAACCCCTGAAGCGATTGCTTGGGATGAAAGCTTTGCAAACAACGCGGATCCTTCTGGTCGCGCAGTACTATCTGTACACAACGAAGCTTACTAGTTACTAAAGCTTTACGCTTTAAACAAAAAACCGATGCTTTGCATCGGTTTTTTGTTTAAAGCGTCAATACAGCCCTAAGGCTAGAATCTAAACGTGAATCAAGCCATACAAGCTACATAAGCGGTGGTAAACGATGTCTCTTGAAAGGCTTTAAGGCCCGTTGCAGAAAACTCTACCGGCATTGGGTTATCTTTTAGTACTTGCTTAGATTTAGTAGCTGAAACTAAGTCTACATTTAGCTCGCTAATTAACTCGATAGCAGCTTCTAATTTGAAGCCTACCGCACCACCGGCAAATTTACCTTTCATTGGGCGCTGCTTAATCGCCACTTTCTCAACCTTGTAATCACTCATCAATTTAGCAAAGGCGAACTGAAAATCACGTAAGTGCTGAGTGCTGTTTATGTCGCTTAAAGTAAGACGGCGCACACGACAATCTGGAATTTGAAACAATCCATCTTCCAGTGTTAGCAAGCTAACAATAACTTCATTACTTTTTATTTCTACACCGCATACTTTCATCTTGCTACCTATTTTAATCTACGTTCATGCAAACTAAGTGTTGCACAAAAAAGGCCGCTATGCGGCCTAATCAATTTGCTGCTCTAAGCTAGCTTAGAATGGCATTTTCATACCTGGAGGCATTTGCATTCCACCGGTTACATCAGCCATTTTTTCTTTGCTGGTTTCTTCTACACGACGTACTGCATCATTAACCGCTGCAGCCAGTAAGTCTTCAATCATGTCTTTGTCATCGTCCATTAAGCTTTCATCTAGCTCAACACGACGAACGTTGTGGTTACCAAGCATAACAACTTTCACCAAGCCTGCGCCTGATTCACCAGTAACTTCCATTTTGGCGATTTCTTCTTGAGCGCGCTGCATTTTATCTTGCATTTGCTGCGCTTGCTTCATTAGGTTACCCATTCCGCCTTTAAACATAACTATTCTCTTCTCTTCTATTAGTTATAACTGCGACATTACATCTAGATTAATGTCGAAAATCAAGTTGTTCAGTGGTATTTCACACTGTCGTTATCTAATTCTGCGCCAAAGCGTTGCTGCAATACTTGGATATTAGGATCACCCAATAACCTATCAATGGCTGCATTGGTATTTTTTTGATGAAGTAACTGCGCCAACTCTAAAGGTGTTTTGCCATTTGAGTTTTCACCTACAGTTATTTCTAATTCAACTTCCTGCTGCAAACACACGCTCAATTGCTGATTTAGCTCTTCCACCGAGCTTGCTTTAGGCAAGTGAGATAACTCGGGTTTTAATAGCAACTTTACGGTGCTTTCAGAAAGTTGATACAAAGAGTTAATGGCTATTTGTCGAGCAATTGGCCCTAATTCCATAAACTTCACCATCTCGGACCAAGCTTCATCATTGTCGTTTGTAGTGGCGACAAAACTTACCGTTTCTACTTCCTCAACTGGTTCAACCGTTTCTGGCTGCACCTGTGAAAGATTATTAGAGGATGGCTCCGAAGCATTTGCTGGTGCTAAGTTTGGCTTTAGATTGCTAGAGGCGCCCGCCTCTTCAGACTTTTTTCCGGACTTTCCTCGCCCACGTAGCTGGCTTCTTAACTGCAGCAAAGATGCAGTTTCTTCTTTAGCCGGTGCTTGAGGAATATTTACTGGAGTAGCCTTGGGCATTGCAGTAGGCAAGTCTTGAGCTTGGTATTCGACAGCATAATTAGGCTCTTCATATTCAGCCTCAGCATTCATATCGGCAAACTGGGCATAATAACTATCATCAACCGTTGCTTGCTCTGCACTAACAACGGCTTGTTTGGTGTTGGCCTGAGGAGCAGCTTGAGTTGATGAAGGTGGTGTTTGGGAAGGCGCCGGATGGCTTGCCACTGGTGGCGTGCTCCCTGCAGCTGCTTTTGTTGCAACTTGTTCTGCTGGATTGCCTACATCCGCTGAAGAAGCAGCTTGTTTGGTTTGCTGTTGCTGTTGCTGTTGCTGTTGCTCAGAATTATCACCACGTAACTGATTTTTCAGCTTGGCAATGCTCTGCTCTCGCTGCACAACTCGCTCATCTTTATCAACAGGAGCCGGCGCATTATCGCTAATACGGGAAACTGCAGGAGCGGTAGGCATTTCGTAACCTTGCTGCGTCGCCTGTTCTAGAATTTCTTGTTGCTCTTTTACTAAGCTTTTATCCGCTAAATCTGCATTGCTCGGGCTATTTTCTTTAGTAATCGGGCTTGCTACTTCACCCTGCTCTGCCGGCTGAAATGCCAACATTCGTAACACGGTCATTTCGAAACCGCTACGTGGGCTTGGAGCGTAAGCAAAATCTCGCTTTCCAGTAATCACTATTTGATAAAGTAACTGCACCAGTTGAGCGTCAACTTGCTCTGCAAGCATTTGAATCGTTTCATCATGTTGGCTTGCTGGTAGCACCTGCGCCATCGCAACTTTATGAATAATCTCAGCGAGTTGTTGATGTAAGTGCTCGTAATCAGGCGACATACTCGCTAACTCTGAAATTTTGCTGAATACCGATTCTGCTTGCCCGGCAACGACATGACAAAGAAGCTGACGCAACTGATGAGGATCTAACACACCCAACATATTAAGTACTTGCTGGTAAGCTAGCTCTTGGTTAGACAAGGCTAACGCTTGATCAGTTAAGCTCAAAGCGTCTCGCATACTGCCATCGGCTGCATGGGCTAATGCGTTGAGCGCTGCAGGCTGATATTGACGCTGTTCAGCATCTAAAATATGAGCTAACTGCTGAGATATTTGTTCTTCACTCAGCGCTTTCAACTGAAATTGTAAACAGCGTGACAACACCGTAATCGGCAGTTTTTGCGGATCAGTGGTAGCAAGTAAAAATTTAACGTGCTCTGGTGGCTCTTCTAGCGTTTTTAGTAGTGCGTTAAAGCTATGGCGTGACAACATATGTACTTCGTCAATTAAGTACACCTTATAGCGGCCTTTGGCGGGGCTATACTGCACGTTGTCTAGAAGCTCTCGAGTATCTTCCACTTTAGTGCGCGAGGCAGCATCAATTTCTAACAAGTCAACAAAGTTACCTTGATCGACCTCTAGGCAATTACTGCACTTGCCACAAGGATTAGAAGACACTCCTTGCTCACAATTGAGGCTTTTAGCAAACAAGCGCGCAATGGTTGTTTTACCCACACCGCGGGTGCCACTAAACAAATATGCGTGATGCAAACGCTGTTGGTCTAATGAGTTTATCAAGCCAGCTAGTACATGTTGCTGGGCAACAACTTGCTGGAATGTTCTGGGTCGCCATTTTCTCGCTAGGGCTTGATAATTCATTAAATGCTGTTGTCCTATTCGCCTTCGAACTCAACTAGATAAGTTGATTCTACTCCGAGTGTCGTTAATTTCTGTGCGCCAGGTAAGTCTACCAAATTAATGACAAAGGCCGCATAGTTGATTTCACCGCCTAACTGGCGAATTAACTTCACCGACGCCTCGGCGGTACCGCCAGTTGCGATTAAATCATCAACCAACAACACTTTGTCGCCAGGCTGAATAGCATCGGTATGTATTTCCAAAGTATCCATACCATATTCAAGCTCATAGCTTTCGCCAATAACTTCGCGAGGTAACTTGCCAGGTTTGCGAACCGGAATAAAACCAACCCCTAATGCCAGCGCTAGTGGCGCACCAAAAATAAAACCTCTTGCTTCGGTACCAACGATCTTGGTAATACCAAGGTTTTCGAAACGCTGTTGCCATTCATGAATAACCAAGGCAAAAGCCTTTGGATCTTCAATTAAACTGGTAACATCCCTAAACAATATCCCCTCTTTTGGGTAGTTAGGGATAGTTTTAATTGCGTTCTTTATATACTCAAGATTAGCGCTGCTCATACCGGCTTCCATTTTCCAAAAAAAACGCCCAAATAGGATGGGCGTATTTACAATCTTTAATTATCTCAGTTTATGACGATAAAGCAACGAAGTGCTAACCTAGATAGTAGCCAAAAATTAGCCAAATATTTTTAGCAGAGACAAGCTCAAAGGTAGGGTTGGTAACAGCAGCGCCACTACAAAACCTAGGAAATAGAATACGTTATAATCTTCTTTAAACTGCTGGTCCATCTAAACTTCACCTTTAAACTAAATTCAATCAACATTGATCTAGATCAATTATACTTGAGCGTCACCTTCACAAACACCCAGCAAAAACATGGAAATAAACTGCTCATCCAGCTTATTCAGGCTAATAAATTGCGTAGCTAATTTGCTAGCAGCAGACACTACAAACCGTTAGAATGGCCGCTTTTTCAAACTAAGGTTTACTATGCGCGTAGTTTTAGCCCCAATGGAAGGCGTTGCAGATGCTTCCATGCGCCAGCTTTTGTCTAGTTGTGGTGGCTACGACTGGTGCGTAACAGAGTTCATTCGTGTTACTGACGTAGCCCTGCCCGACAAAGTATTCTACAAGTACTGCCCGGAACTACAGGAGCAAGGTTTAATAGCAGGCCACACCCCGGTTAGAGTACAGCTGTTAGGCCAGCATCCTAGTCCCATGGCAGAAAATGCGGTAAGAGCTATCGAACTTGGCTCTCATGGTTTAGATCTAAACTTTGGCTGCCCCAGCAATACTGTTACTGGAAGCTGCGGTGGTGCCTCTATGTTAAAAGCCCCTCAGTCGATTTATGATGTTGTAAGTGAAGTAAGAAAAGCCGTACCCAAGCAGCATATTGTATCTGCCAAAATTCGCTTAGGTTGGGAAAACAAAGATGACTGTTTTGATATTGTACAAGCTGTGCAAGAAGCAGGCGCCAATGAGCTAACCATTCATGCTAGGACCAAGCTCGACGGTTACAAAGCGCCAGCGCATTGGCACTATATAAAGCAAGTTAAACAGCAGTTCTCTATTCCTATTATTGCTAATGGAGAAGTTTGGAACCGAGAAAACTACTTACAGTGCAAAGAAGCCAGCGATTGTGAAGATGTAATGATTGGCCGCGGCGCACTTACTATTCCGAACCTTGCTAAAGTAGTACGAGGTGACGAAGAACCATTGCCTTGGTCAGCAGTGATTGAGCTACTAATCCGCTATTCTCAACACGAAATCACCAGTGAAAAAGCCAAGTACTACCAAAGCCGGGTGAAACAGTGGTTAAGATATCTTTCTGGCTACTACACCGAAGCCGACGATCTATTTCGCAACATCAGAGTATTAAAAGATACCAATTCTATTGTTAAGCAAATCCGCTTACAGCAATGCAAAGATTGACCTTTCGTTAAGCTTGGCTTTACGTTTCTTCGCACTATTTGCTCATATTCTGTATTAGATCAACAAAACCCTAATAAAAGTAGTTATATAGCTTTTTAGTGTTTCGTTTTGATTCACATCATATCTCGGGGTTAGACCCGGTGTTTATACTGCTAGCTCATTTAATAATTGGGCTTAAACGTGGAATTTAGAGATTATCAGTTGCGACTCACGCAACAATTAGAGCAGTTAAAGTCTGAAATAATCTCAATTTTAACTGCCTCAGAAAAAACCAGCTTGAAGCTAACAGCTGACAAACTACAGTCTTTAACTAATGAAGAACTTATTGACCAGGCCCTGAAACTGCAGCTCTCAGAGCTAACGACTCAGTTAAAACAATTACAAAGGGTTGACGCAGCACTTTGCCAAATAGACTTAGGTTTATATGGTTTGTGTAGCGACTGTGAAGAAGAGATTGAAATTAGCCGTTTAGACAACGATCCAAGTACTCAACGCTGTCAACGCTGTAGTGACAAACACCGTATGTTTAAGCGGCGCGAAAGTTTCGCACTTTAAATTATACTGAAACCAGTAAATACAAAAAGGCCACCCTTAGGTGGCCTTTTTACTTCCATCTTCTTAGAAGAATTAGAAGTTGTAACGTACACCCACTGCTAAGCGGTTGTCGTCTTCTTTAGCACCAGATACAGACTTAGTAGTCTCGTCTTGGTACTCAGTGTACAAAAGAACATTGTTCCAATCGTACATTGCACCAACTAAAGCAGTTTTTAGGTCAGCTGAAGAGTTTTTGTCTTCTTGAACGTTCCAGCCAGTGTAAAGCTGTAGACCCATGTCTAGAGTGTAAGCGAATACACCTTCGTGGCCGATAGCTTTGTCAGATACGCCAGTAGCGCCTTCAAACTGTACGTGGTTTTTGAACTCACCGTAAGATACCGCAGCGTAGATAGGGCCTTGGTTGTAGCTAGCCGCTAACGCAGTAAGCTTAGCATCGCCATCGTTGAACACTTCTGATTTTTCAGCATCAGTACGGTTCATTTGGTGGTAAGTAGCACCAACATTTAGACCGAAATCGAAGTCATAAGAAACAGCACCAGAGTAGCTATCTTTACGACCTTCATCTTCGTCAGCGAATTGGTACTGACCGCTTAAGTTAACGCCGCCAAAGCTACCGTTGTATTGAAGTGCGTCGTTAGCACGTGCAGTACCTGCTTTGTCACCGTTGTCGTAAATACCCATTGCGGTACCGCCGTATACCCAAAATACATCGGTTACGCCAGTGATAGTGTAGTAAGTAGACCATTGCTTACCGTAAGAAACAGAACCATAGTCTGCGTGGTCAACTGCGATGAAACCTAAACGGTTGAAGAAAGGAGAGTCACTGTTACCATTTGGGTTGTCTAAACCGTACTCCATAGTAGCGCGAGCAGTAACATTTTCGCTCATTTTGCGAGAGAAGTTTAGGTTAATACGTGAAGAGTTGTTTTCTGAACGAAGATCGCGCTCGCCTTCGTTGTTAGCAGACTCAACCATAAGGTTAAGACGACCACCGATAGAAAATGCGTTTTCGCCGTCGTTGTAAATTTCTTGAGCGTTAGTTGCACCAGTTGCAAATAATGCTGGGATTGCGATTGCTAGAATAGTCTTTTTCAAAGTTCCACTGCCTATTTTGAGATTAATAATTTATCTCTTCCTTGACCCGACCCATTCATTCGTCCTTGGAATGGTTTCCTTGAGCAGTGAATTCCCTCTCACGGCCGACATATTTGCTGATAATGAGAGTGAAATCAACATTTTTTTGAAGTTTTTATGAACTTTCATGGTTAATTAAAAGTGCAATAGGCATATTAACAAAATAAAAATCTAAAAAATGTCTATTTAATAGCAAATATTTAGGCAAACTTTAGATTTAAAAAGCTTTTTAGGGAAGTGAAGAAAGAGAACTTACAAGCTAAACTAGAAAAATTTGAAATCAGATAAAACAAAAAAGCCCACCGAAGTGAGCTTTTTAATGGCTGTAGAACGCTTAACTAGCGCTCATCGCAACAATAAACTTAGAAGTTGTATTGAATCGCTACAGTCCACTGGTTGTCAGCGTTTTCTAGACCATCATTCAAGTACTCAGCCCATGCTTTCATGTTGCTGTTGAACTTGTAAGCTGCACCCAATTTGAACGCTTTAGCTGTATCACCTAAGTCGCTCAAGTCGCCTTTACCTTCTTGGAAAGCATAACCAGTGTATAGAGAAACTGCATTGATGTCGTAAGAAGCAACTAGGTCATAACCTTGTAGCTTCATACCTTCAGCATCAGTTGCTACGTATACAGCACCTAAGTATAGATCTTCCCAAGAGTAAGTCGCAGATAGTGCAGAGTTCTTCTTGTCACCTTCTTCGAATTTTTCAACGTGGTAACCACCGTATAGGCCAAGACCGAAGTCAAAGTTATAACCTAGAGTACCCGCGTAACCTGAGTCAAGAGCACCACCTAGAGGGATGTAATCTGGATCTTCTGGGTTACCAACACCAACGTTAAAATCTGGCTGACGGAACTGGTAAGAAGCACCTACGTAGAAACCACCAAACTCACCGTTATAAACGATTTGACCTTCTTGACGACCGTCTTCAATTAGAGTGAAGGCTTCGTAACCGTAAGTGTTGAAGATATCGGTAGCGGCAACAGCTTGGTAGAAAGCAGTATCAGTTTGACCGAATACTACAGTACCAGCGTCATCAAATTCGAAACCAGCATATACGTGACGAGCAGCGAAAGTAGCTTCTTTACTTGATTCAGCATTGATTTGCCACTCACCACGAGCTAGACCAGCTACACCTGGAGCAATTTCTGATTTAGCCTTGAAACCCATACGTGCAGAACCGTCACCATTAGTGTCAGTACCGTTGTTATCAATATCAAACTGCATACGACCGTAAACTTCAGCAGTTACGCCGTCGGCGTCATATACAGTTGCAGCTTGTGCAGATGCTGCGAATAATGCTGGTATTGCTACCGCTAGAATTGTCTTTTTCATTTTTCCTGTGCCTTCTTAGCAATTAAACACTTGTTCCTTAAATTCCCTGTGCGACAGTGATTTCTCACTGTCTGGTCAATACATTATCAAGCTGAAAAATTTTTGCAATAAAAAATTGAACTTTTATAAAACCACGTAAAACCCTGTATCTACGCGCTTTTAGAGTGGTCAAACTATAATCAGGCACAATAAAAGAATGTATTAGAGATAAAAACGTGATCTAGCTCTAGCAGTATTTAAGCCAATAATTTGATTTTTTTACAGTATTTTATGTCGCTCTAGTCATCTATAATATCTAGGCATGGAATAAGCGCTTACTTATAAGTTGTTAACAACATTGAGGAATTCATGTTAACAGAAAAAAACAAACAACGAATTCGCCATTGGTATAATACTCTTCAGGAGCAAAACCCAACATTTATTAAGAGGGCTGCACAAAGTTCTCTTATTGCACAGATAGCCAAAACAATTGCTGGGGACATTAATCGTAAACAACGGGTACTTTTAGCAGAAGCTGGCACGGGAACAGGTAAATCACTAGCTTATTTACTGGCCTCTATTCCATTAGCCAAAGCCCTTAATAAAAAAGTTGTCGTTTCCACTGCAACCGTTGCCCTACAGCAACAACTTATAGAAAGCGATTTACCCACTATACATAAAGCAGCGCACGGCGAGTTCGAGTTTGCCTTAGCGAAAGGAAGGCAGCGTTATTGTTGCGCCCATAAACTTGTAGCAGCTACAAGCACCGATTTAGGCCTCACCCCTAAACAACTAGATCTCACCAAAAGAATGGCGATTGCTTTGCAGCAAGGTAAATGGGATGGCGACAGAGATAGCTGGCCGGGGCAAGTACCTTGGCAAATTTGGCAACATGTTGTGGTTGATACGCTAAGTTGCTCGGTTCAATCGGCTAGGCATAGAAGTTGTCCTTTTCACAAAGCACGCAAAGGTTTAAAAAAAGCTGATGTTATTGTGGCAAACCACAGTTTGTTGCTCGCCGACCTTCATGCAGGCAGTGGCCATATTCTGCCAGCAGCAGAAGATTGCATCTATATATTAGACGAAGCTCATCAGTTTCCAGAGATAGCAAGAGAATCTAGCGCTAAGCAACTAATGCTAAATCACGCACTAAAGGAGCTAGAGAACCTAAAGCTGTTCGACAAAGAATTAGCGAACATACTAAACCCAAATGCCATTGCAGGAAGCAGCTTAAAGTTAAAGGAAGCTTGCGCAGAACTAAATCGCTGCTTTAACAAACTCAAGGATGTTGCAAATGCGAATAAAGAATCTTTTGATAACAGTCAGCATTGGCGCTTCGCACTAGGAAAAACTCCCTCGGCAGTTATTAACCTAGCCAGTAACTACCATAAAGAAGCCAATAAGCTCAGCAATAGTTTGCAACATTACGCAGGGGTTATCCAAGAGAACGTTGCCAACAATCAAATGAAGTCTGCCCAGGCTGAAGCCTTACTGAGTAGATTAAGCATCATGCAAAGTTTAGCTGAGTCTTGGTTGGAGGTGTTGTTTAGTTATGCGAACGAAAACAACCAAAAAAACTATGCCTTTTGGTTTACTCGTAAAGATAAAGAAATACAGCTTTGTAGTTCACCAATAGAAATTGGTGGTTTACTGCAACAGCTGCTGTGGCAAGATGCTTTTTCGGTCATAGCCGTATCAGCAACACTTAGTGCTCTAGGTAACTTCTCCTATTATGTAAACCAAATTGGCTTACCTAAGTTAGCCAGTGAACAGCTCATAAAGCTGCCTTCTCCTTTTAACTACCAACAGGTTATTTTAGAGGTTCCGAATAATATCGCTGAGCCTGACCATCCAGAATTTGCCAATAATGTTGCCCAAAAGATCATCGAAGCTCAGCACAATCAAGGCGGCATATTGGTACTTTGTAACTCTTATCGTTTAGTGGATAAAGTCGCAGAGCAATTAGAAAAGCAGAAGCTTGATAACCTTTGGATTCAAGGTCAATTAACCAATCAGCAAATACTGGCAAAACACCGACAAAGCCGCCAACAAAATCAAACCAGCACTATTCTAGCAACTATCGGCTTTAGCGAAGGTATCGATTTGCCCGGTGATCTGTTAACCGACCTTATCATTGCTCGCCTACCCTTTGCTGTTCCTACAGAGCCAGTAATGGCTAGCCATGCCGAACTGCTTGAAAGTCGCAACCAAAATCCGTTCATGTTGCTAACTTTACCTAGCGCCAGCAGAAAACTAGTACAGAGCTGCGGAAGACTAATGAGAAAAGAAAGTGATTCAGGTAGAATCGTGCTGCTCGATAGTCGACTCACTACTCGTCGATACGGCAAGCAACTATTAGCTGCATTACCACCTTATAAAAGAAGTGACCATTGATGTTAGAACTGGGACTCGACCCTTCTGTTTTAATCCTTATCGTAGGCATAGGCCTTACAGCCGGTTTTATTGATGCTATTGCAGGAGGAGGAGGCCTATTAACTATTCCCGCCTTACTAAGCATTGGCTTACCTCCTCACATTGCGTTAGGTACCAACAAGCTTGCTGCGAGTTTTGGTTCAAGCACCGCTGCATGGACATTTTATCGCAAACAACTATTTAACCCGGTGTTTTGGCTTTGGAGCTTTGTTGCTACCGCAATTGGCGCTTTTGCCGGCACCTTTATCGTAGATTTTATTAGTACCGAGTGGTTAGAAAAGCTATTACCGCTAGTGATTATGGCCACCGCGGTTTATACCATCCTAAATCGTAAACAAGCCGACGGCCAAGCAGTGCTTCCCAAAGCAGACAAAAAACTAACCAAACAAATGCTTGGGCAAGGTTTAAGCTTAGGCTTTTACGATGGTGTTGCCGGTCCAGGTACCGGAGCTTTCTGGACGGTATCGTCCATGGCCTTATATAAGATGAACATTTTATTGTCCTCTGGCCTAGCAAAAGCAATGAACTTCACCAGTAACTTTGTTTCCTTTATTACCTTTGTATACTTAGGCCATGTAAATTGGGCAATTGGTTTAACCATGGGCGTAAGTATTATGCTTGGTGCAGTTGTTGGCGCGCATTCTGCCATTCACTTTGGTGCTAAATTTATTCGTCCGGTGTTTATTACTGTGGTAATGGTTATTGCCGGTAAACTGGCTTGGCAAGCATGGTTGAGTTAGAACTTGAAAAGTTGGCGCAAAAGCTTCGCCAACTAAAGGAGCAAGCCGAACACCGAGATTTGCAAGGTGAACGCAGCGCGTACGCAAAAACCGCAGTACTTGATGAGCGATTTAGCTGTCGTAGTGACCTGTTTAGTGACTATGTTAGCGAGCTTGAACAAGACCTCCTTCAAATAAGTCGCTTAGGTGAAAAAACCAAAGACATAGATTTGCTCAAACTATACTGCGACCGATTTGTAGGTAAATTTGCCATGCTGCAAGGTAAAATTAACCAGATAACTCGCAAACAAAAACAACGCTCCATTCCCCAGCAGCAGCGGATCCAGAGTTGGCAAAATCGCTTAAATAAAGTAATGAACTCTGGCGATCAAAATCAACTGCGCGAAAAGCTCAATCAACAAAAGCAATTTGAAGCGCAATTAGAACAAAAAATTGCAGAAAAAAACCAAGTACTTAATCGTAGTAATATCAAGACAGATACTGCTAGACTAAGCGCGGAGATCCTCAGCTTAAAAAGTCGTTTAGGTGAGTGTCAAAAAACCACTTGGAAACTGGAACAGAAAATAAATCAGTTAGAATCACGCTTTAAGGAGTAATTCATGCGATTCTTTGGGAAGACTGTAAGCTTAACATTTGCTTGTATTGCAAGCTTCAACGCCTTTGCCGCGAGCTTTTCTACACCTAGTCACTTTGAGATTATGTATGTAGATAAACAGTCTACTGGTGTACTTAGCCTTAGCAAAACTAGCGCCGACTTAAATGCTGGTCCTCATCAAGTTGTGGTTCGCTACGCAGACAACGTAGGCTCTAACAGCAATTCAGAAATTATTAAGTCAACGCCCATCGTTATCAACTTAAACGTTAAAGATGGCCAAGACATCGTTTTAAAAGCTCAACAACCCCGCAGTATTAGCAAAGCCAAAAAATTTGCTGATAAGCCAAGCTTTAGTTTAAAAGATGAAAACGGTGGCTCTGTAGACTCTAGTTATTACCTTCTGCCTTTAAAACCTGGTATGCAGTTTTCTCGTGATTATTTAGAAGAGATTGCAGCCATTGAGGCTAAACAAGGTACAGCGGCTCCGGCAGCAGCTGCCGCCACAACCACTGCCGTGGTAGCTAAAACAGACACTCCAGCGGCAAGCTCAACAAATAGCAACAGCAATGCCACTGCCGCAGTAGCAACAACCGCTGTTGCAGCTACAGCAGTAGCAGCCTCAAACAATAACGCAACTGCAGCGAGTAACGATGTAGCAGTTCCTGCAGGTGATAACACCGAATTACAAATGCTGCAATTTTGGTATCAGCGTGCTGATGCAGCTACTCGCAAGCAGTTTCAAATTTGGGTAATCCAACAACAATAAAATCCTAACGAATACTGGCCTGAGTTGTGTTAACTCAGGTCATTTTCCCATAGCTTTAGCTCTCCCGGATCTCTATGTCTCTTAACTCCGCTCCAAAACACATTCAGTTGGCTGTAGATTTAATTCAATTACTTGAAGAAAACCACATTGAGCCAGAGCTCGCGCTTAAAGCACTAGAAATAGTGAGCCAAGACTGCCAAAAAAAACTTGCAGAACAAGCAAAACCAGAAGATTAAACTCAAAATATCCTCACAAATTTAACTTAGTGCTCAACAATTAGCCTAAGAGCCTGAATTTTAGATATTTGTAACTTATATATTTTTATTATTTTTTTGTGAAAAGCCAAATACCATAAACATATTTGGTTAATAAGATTTAATTGACCAATAAGTGAGCGGTTTTTTGTGATCCAAATCAGAACTTTAGTTCCCTTCCACTATAAACTTTCTGCCGAACTCAAAACAAAACACACACGGTAATTCACTTAAACGTGAACAAGGAACTACCCTATGAAAAAAATTGCACTACTTTCAGCTGCCGCTCTTTTAGCCAGCGCTCCTGCCAGCGCCGAGTATCTTTACGGTTTTGGTAACATCAGCGTAAACTACTTAGATTGGTCTAAAAACACTCAAGACCGTACTGGTTTCCAAGAAGATTTTGCTTACCTTGAATTAGAAGGTGGCGCAGGTTTTGATTGGGGTGAAGTATACGGCTTCTTCGATCTAGAAAACGTTCAAGATGGTAGCGATGAACTACGTACAGCATATAAAGGAACTATTGCTTACAAAATCGCTGATACTGATTTCCGTTTATACGGCCAACACTACGCAACTGACTCAAAAGGTTTTGCTGCCAACAACACTGTACTAGGTGGTCAATACCGCTTCCAAGGTGACGGTTGGTTTGTTACTCCTTGGGTTGGTGCTCACATGACTATCACAAACCCTTCTTGGAACGACGGTTTCACTGGTTTTAACGGTGGTATGTTCGGTTGGACCGCGGTTTACAACTTTACCGCTTGGGACCAAAAATTCTGGATCTCTAACTGGCACGAATCTGAATTTGCACGTAAGTCAGATTACACCGACGTTTCTGGCGAAACTGATGATGTATCAATGAATGGTGCATTAGCATTTTGGTGGGATGCCACCGAGCACGTAACTACCGGTATCCAATACCGTTACGCTTACAATAAGCTTGGTACTGTAGGCAACCAAAACGCCTTCATCTACTCACTACGTTACAACTTCTAAGTTTGTATGTAGTTGAGCGAAAAGCCAGGCATTGCCTGGCTTTTTTGTTTAAGGGAGGTGTAACTGAGTAGTGCTGCCAGATGAATGCTTAAGCACATCTATACGGCTGGTAATTTGTTCCTTCATTTCGGACACATGGGAAATCACCCCCACCATCCGGCCTGCACTTTGCAAATCCACCAAAGTTCGAATCGCCAAATCTAATGACTCTTGATCCAAGCTACCGAAACCTTCATCAATAAACAGAGTATCTAGCTTTATGCCACCCGCATAGGCTTGTACCACATCAGACAGCCCTAACGCCATGGCTAGCGCCGCCATAAAGCTCTCGCCACCGCTTAGGGTTGCGACGGAGCGTACTTTAGAAGTGTAGCTATCTTCCACTTCTAGCTCTAAGCCAGAGGCTTTGTTGCCTTTCGCCCGCTGCTCTTTGCGAATAAGCTGGTAACGCCCTTTACTCATAACGCTTAGACGCTGGCTAGCCTGCAGCAATACGTCATCTAGCAAAACACTCAATACAAAGCGCTGCAAACTCACTTTGTTACCGGTTTGACCGTTAGCCACATCGGCTAAAGTGCCTACTACTTGGTATTGGTCAGCCAGAGATTGGGCATTCTTATCGGCTTGATTTAGCTTGTTTTGAATCTCTAACAAACTTAAGTGACGATTATTGAGCTTGTTCCACTCAGCATCTGCTAAATCTTTTTGTTCTAGCAGCTTGTTAAGCGCTTGTGCTAAGTCTTCAAGATTTTGCTGCTTTTTACCCTTTAGTTTGGCCTTTAATTGCTCTAATTGCGCAGACACTGTTGTTAAGTCGCTATGATATTCTTCTAGCTCCTTTGCAAGTGCTGCCATTTCATCATCACTAATCAAAGCCATGTTAAAGGCACTTTCATTGGCAAAACTGGATTTTGCTAATTGTTCAGAAAACGTAGCTTGCGCTTCACTTAAAGCTTGCTGAGCGAGCTGCAGCGCCTGTTTTGCTGTTGTAGCTGCCGATTGCTTAGCACTTAAGTCTTCACGAGCGACATTGTGTTGCTCGTTTATCGCTGCAATAGATGTCTTAAGTTGCTCAATTTGCTGGTGTTGTAAGTTTATTGCTTCATCAAGAATTGACGGCTGCTGAAACTTCTCGGGTAGATTTTGCTCAGCACTTTCACGCTGCCCCTGCAACACATCTAACTGGCTTTTGGTTTGCTGATATAAGTCTCGCGCTTGCTCTACCTGAGCTTGCAGCTGCTTCTCTGTTTGCTCTGTTTGCTCAAGTTGTTGTTGCTGTTGTTTAGCATGTAACTGAGCCTGTTGAGTGGCGGCCAAAGCTTGCTGTGCAGCATCCAGTTCTGCGCGAAACTGTTGCAAGGAGGTTGCCGCTTTATCTCCCAGTTGCTGGCTAAGGTTCTGTTGTTGATTTAGCCATTCGCTCTGCTTGGTTTTTAAGGTTTTGTAGTGCTGACGCGCTTCTTCTAGTTTATCGCGCGCGATTTGCTCTTTGTTACGTGCCTGCTCTACATCATTTTCGCTGGGCAACGCTTGCTGACTCGCCGCAAGTTGTGGATGCGCAGTACTGCCACATACTGGACAAGCATCACCAGCCTTAAGTCGTTGCGCCATGATAGCTGCTTGGCCTTGGTGCCAAGTTAGTTGAACCTGATTCGCCTGCTGCTGAGCTTGCTCGTAATGAGCTTTAAGCTGCTTACCTTGCTCAGCAGATTGTTCAACTTCCCGTTTATTCTCACTTAGCTGTTGATTGAGTTTAGCCAAAGAATCAGCCTGCTCAACATACTGTTGAGTTAAACCTAACAGCCGCTGTTTTTCCGCTTGGGTTTCGGCCAATTGGCGACTGCTAGTAAGTTGCTCGCTCAAAGCAGCTTTACTGCTAATTAAATCTACCAGCTGCTGCTTTAACCCCTTGCCTTGTTCCGCTTGGCTATCTAGTTTTGCTTGAGCGGCAGTTTGCTGCTGCTTAAGCTTTTCTAGCTCTTGAATCAGTGGCTTAAAGTTTTGTAGCGAAAGTAAGCTTTCTTGAGCTTGCGCTAATTGCGCTTCTTTCTCTGGCATTTGCTCCACTTGCTGCAGAGCTTGCTGCAAGTTTTGTTGAGCCAAGCTTAATGCCGCTTCACCCTGGCTTTGTGCCAAACTGGCTTGTTTAGCCTCGTTAAAACGCTGCACTTTTGCCGTATCAAAGGCCTCAATAGCCTGAGCGGCTTTGGCTTGGTCTAAGCGAGTTTGCTTTTCGCTAATATTGGCTTTTTGTTTATTCAAAGCACTTAAAGATGTTTTGAGAGTAGCCTGTAGATTAAAGTCTTCGTCGAGTAGTTTGGCCGCTTCGTAGTCTTTATTTGCTGCTGAGTACTGAGCCTCAGTTTGCTGTTTTAGTTCCAAGGCTCGCTCAACTTGCGAGTTTAACTGGGCTAACTCTTCGCTTAAATCGCTCTGCTCATTTAGGTCTGCACTTTGCAAAATACCTTCTCGAATGTCCTTTTGCTTTAAGGCTTTTGCGCGAATGCTTGCCGCTTGGCTATTAAGGCTATCTTCGATTTTTCTGTATATATGCGTTTGAAACAATTGCGAAAATATTTTCTCCCGCTCTTTCGAATCAGCCATTAATAGCTGACGAAACTTGCCCTGTGGCAAGACCATCACTTGCCGAAACTGGTCGGCATCTAAGCCGGTAAGCGCTTCTATCTGACTATTGGCTTCAGACACTTTGGCGGGCACCAACAGCTCTTCACTGCCGTCATCATTAACTAAACTTAACTGTGCTTCGGGCTTTTGTTGGGTATAACCATCACCAGATTTTTTTAAGCGTTCTTGTTCGGGCACGCGACGAATTTTGTAGCGTTTCGCCCCTAGTTCAAATTCAAAAATCACTTCAGTTAGTAGGGCTTCATCGGCCAAATCGCAACGCATGTGTGAAGCTTCGCGCTCGTCACCTGTGCTCTTTCCATACAAGGCGAAACACATTGCATCTAAAATGGTGGTTTTACCTGCGCCCGTAGGGCCATTGAGCAAAAACAGCGGGTTTTGACCGAGTTGACGAAAATCTATCAACTCTGTTCCTGCAAAGGGGCCAAAGGCGCTCATGCATAAAGAAATTGGGCGCATTATTGGTCTCCGCGGTGCAGTTGGTCGATAGTTTGCTTTAACAAGGCTTGCTGCTCAGCGCTTAGCTCGTCGCCAGATACTTGGGCAAAAAAGTCGGTGAACATGTCGTATTCACCTTTTTTTATGTGCTCTCGATTAAGCTCAAGCTTGTCTGTATTTGCCATCAAACCGGTTCGCTCAAGGTGCAGCACATTTGGGTATACCTCGCGTAACTTACCCATGGCATCTAAAATGGCCGACTTATCTAACAAACGCACCATTAGGTAATCATCTCGGTGACTATCGGCGCTTCCGCTAGCTAATAACTCGTCGAGATAACCTTCTATAATGCGTACGTCTCGCTTAGCGTTTAGAGCAATCAGTTCTATATTGCTGTCGCCTTCAGTGAGCTCAACCAAAGTCACAGACTTAGCCTGATGCTGCTCGCTAAAGGAATATTTTAATGGAGAACCGGAGTAACGGATCTGCTGTGAGCCCTTGTATTGGGGCCCATGTAAATGGCCTAGGGCAACATAATCAAAGTCGCTAAATAGCTTTGGCGAAATCTTATCTGCCCCACCAATGCTAAGTGGCCGCTCTGATTCTGACTCATCACCGCCATCTAAAAAGCAGTGAGCAATCACCACCTTTTTTAAGCCTTCACTATCATGTTGTTTAACTTGTTCAACCAGCACTTGCATTGCTTCTTGATGGCTAGTTGCTTGGCACTCAAATACTTCGCGCACGGTCGCTGGTTCAGCATAAGGGAGCGGATAAAACACCACTGATTCACCATCTTTGGCGGCAAGCTTAATGGCCGGAATTTGTTGACCTAAAGTACCACTAATATAAAGGCCACTTTCACGCATTTGTCTCGATGCAAAAGCTAAGCGCTGTGCGCCATCGTGGTTTCCGGCAATCAGTATCACAGGAATGTTTAGCTGATTAACGAGTCTATCTAGGGTGTCATCAAGTAGCTTAACAGCATTGCTGGGTGGCACAGAGCGATCAAATACATCACCAGCTACGATTAACACATCCACTTGTTGCTGTTGGGCAATTTGAATAATTTGCTCTAACACATACTCTTGATCTTCTAATAAAGACTGATTGTGTAACTGGCGTCCAAGGTGCCAGTCAGAAGTGTGGAGAAATTTCATTCAATATCCGTAAGTTAAACCAGAAACAAGCACAAGTGCTTTACTAATTGCAGTGCCAGCATTATCGCCAAGCCATGCTTTTAAGGCAACGAATATACGCATTTGGCACCAAGCAAGCTGTCAAAGAAATGAATTCGTCAGCGAAACTCGCATAGCGCCTTAGACTCTGGCAACATACAATTATTGTTTCGAGTTAATTCAAGGAAGAACAGTGTCTGATCAAGGTTCTACTGGCAACGTGCTTGCCGCTATTTGTAGCTTTTTTATCCCCGGTTTAGGCCAATTAGTTCAAGGCAGAATTCTGTCGGCTTTAATGTTTTTTGTAATCACCGCTGCAGGCTACGCGCTTTGGTGGTTAATTGTGCCCATTGTGATTGCGGTGATCGTTCATATTTGGGCAATTATTGACGCAGCGAGATTTACACCAGGGAGTAACTAATGAGAATTTTTAGCATATTATTATTACTTACCGGCCTTGTTGCTTGTGAATCCACCTATTACTCCGCAATGGAAAAGGTGGGCTACCACAAACGAGAGATATTGGTTGACCGAGTAGAAGATGCACAAGAAAGCCAACAAGATGCACAGCAACAATTCACCTCGGCTCTTGAACAACTAAAAACCTTAACTAATTTTGATGGCGGCGATTTAGAAGATGTTTACGATGAAGTTAATGCCCAATATAAAGACTCTAAAGCAGCAGCCGAAACCGTAAGTGAACGGATAGATGAAGTAGACAGTGTTGCAGAAGCACTTTTTGACGAATGGCAAGATGAGTTAGAGCAATACCAGTCAGCCAGCTTAAAGGCAGAAAGTAAGCAGCAGCTTTCAGATACGCGTAAACGTTACGCCGCCATGCTCAAAGCCATGCGCAAAGCTGAAGCGCAAATGGATCCCGTTCTTAGTCGTTTAAACGATAATCAGCTTTACTTAAAACATAATCTAAATGCTCGAGCCATTGGCGCGGTTGGCAAAGAGTTTTCTCGATTAGAGCAAGAAGTTGCCGACGTAATTAAACAAATGAGCAAAGCGATAGCCGAATCTGACAAATTCATCGCAAGCATGAAGTAACTAAGTTACAAGGCTACAAGTCCTTCTTTTGTAGCCTTTTATTTGCCTTTTCTACTATCAATCCCTTCTTACCAACAGCTGTAACATTTCTTTCATAAAAATGAAGTAAATTTGCCACTCGAAATTATTTTTGAACTAAGCAGCACAATAGCTAAGCGCTTAATTTCTGTTGCAGGCCAAGGTACTTTATTGATGTTTTGTCGGATTAAACAGCTACAGCTTAAGCCTGCGTTATTTGCGCTACTTTGCAGCCTGTTTCCCATCATCATTAGTTATTTTTGGATTGTTGAAACCAGCAAACAACAAAGGCGAGAAGCTTTTAATCACGACTATCAAATAACCTTCAACAACATTAGTCATAACCTAAAGGCCATTGACCAGCAGTTTGAGCAACTCTCTCATGTAAGCGAACAGTGCCAAGAAGATACTTTAATCGCCTTGCGCAAAGTTCACTTTAAGATCTCTTACATTGCAGAAATGGGCTTGGTAAGCCAACACGGCAAATTGCTGTGCTCCAGCTGGGGGAAGCTAGATCCTCCCATCGACGTACTTAAGCCAATTAATTCTAAAGTGTTGCGCTACTTTGGGCCTCTCGTTCTAGAGTACACCAAAGAACCAGCCATGGTTGTTGCCAAAACCCGCCCTGATGGCAGCGAAGTTAACGCAGCAATACCGCTAGAGGTATTCCGTTCATTTATCGAAGATACCAGCCAATCTAGTGACATCGTCGCTTTAAGCGACAGCCAAAATGGCACTCCCCTTTTTGTAAGTGGTAGTTACAGCTTGCCGCTAAACTTAAATAGCCCTTTGTTCCCATTACAACAAAGTAAAACCAGCGGTTTTGCGCAATTTGATGATGATAGCAATAAATATTTTGTTAGCGAAGTTTTTCCTGCACTGCCAGGGCTAGCCCTCGTTGCCAGCCGCCCAACTTCAGAACTATACAAAGGTGTCTATTGTTTAAGCCTAGTGCAGTTAAGCATGTATACCCTACTGCTATGCTGCACCGTGTTCTTGGTATACCGACATCGCAGTCAGCGCCTTAGTCAGCGCTCTCGGCTTAAGCTAGCACTTAAAAACCACGAGTTTATAAACTACTACCAAGCTATTTTTGACACAAGAAACAGCCAGCTAGTCGCAGTAGAAGCGCTTGTTCGCTGGATGCACCCGGTAGATGGCCTGCGTTACCCAGATGCTTTTTTACCCGATATTGACCGCTATCGTTTGCAAGTAGCTCTTACAGAACAAGTGATCAGTAACTTAAAGAATGACCTTCACTCGTTGTTAGCCAAATGTCCTCAGCTAAAAGTGAATATCAACATCACCGGGCAGCATTTAAAAGACGCGTCTTTTATTGAACAGGTGCTAAGCGCACATGCCGATTTCCCTAACTTGTGTTTAGAAGTAACCGAAACCGAACTAGTAGAAATAGATTCTCCTCAGGTACAACAATCATTACAGAGCCTAAAAGAGCAAGGCGTTAAATTGGCTATCGACGATTTTGGTACTGGTTATGCCGGCCTACAATATTTACAACAACTGCCCTTAGATGCCTTAAAAATAGACCGCAGTTTTGTAGTAGCCATTAATACCAATTCTCCACAAGCCAAAGTACTAGATGGCGTAATCGACTTAGCCTTAAACCTAAATCTGCAAATAGTGGCCGAAGGCGTAGAGAATCAGCAACAAGCAAATTACCTTATTTCTAAAGGTGTTTATTTACACCAAGGCTGGCTCTACGGCAAACCACAGGCCATTAACAAATTTAGCGAGTAAAGATTGGCTGTATTGCTTGATCTGTTTTTTTGTAATGTTTATCAATACTTGCAAGCCAAGGCGTTCAACCGCACAATAGCCGCGTTAACGAAGGAGTAAAACAAATGGTTTCTAAATGGGCTAAGCGCTTTTTTCAAATGGCAGAACTCGTGGCTTCTTGGAGTAAAGACCCCTCTACTCAAGTGGGGGCCGTCATCACCGAGAGTAACCGCATTGTTTCTTTAGGCTTTAATGGCTACCCACACGGCATATCTGACAGCGCGGAAACAGACAACAGAGAAATGAAACTGCTTAAAACCTTGCATGCTGAAGAAAATGCAATTCTTTTTGCCAAACGAGATTTGTCTGGCTGCGAGATTTGGGTTACTCACTTCCCCTGCCCTAACTGCGCCGCAAAAATTATTCAAACAGGCATTGCAACCGTGCATTGCCCAGAACAATCTGAAGACTTTTTATCGCGCTGGGGAGACAAAATTAAAGTTAGTGAAGATATGTTTAGCCAAGCAGGTGTTGCTGTTGATTGGTTGCCGCTAAATCAAAACTAATCTTTCATATTGCTAGGGTTGTTGCTTCAACAGCCCTTTGATATGTAGTACAAAATAGAGATGTAGAGTCAACTTTTAGGCTTACAAATCGTTTGTCATTATCTAATCAACGCTATTAATAAATCCATACAAAACCGTTTTTAGTTTTAAGCATTATCAAGATTTAGCCTTGATAAGCATTACGAAAATCAGTCACTTATATCGATGTCTTTAATAGCTTTTACTCTTATTCCAATCCAATAAATAAACTATTCAATAACTTATAATCTTACGAAAAAGTGTTTTTTCAGCTAAGCTTCTACTTTGCGCTTAACACCAATTTGTTGTTTCAATTCTCCCTTAAACAAGGTTGATTAGCTGTTTAAGCTCACATTTCTTTACGCTAAACCTCATCTAGCCCACAGTTTTTAACCTTTTTCTTTTAATCATACAAAAATATTTAATAATCTGATCGGGTTCACAGATACAAATCCAAAATCCCAATAGCATATTTGTATTACATTAATACTAGTAGCGAAGTCACCTCTAAGGACTAATGATGACAAGTTATAAACCTTTAGCTTTTGCAATTTGTATCGCAACCAGCTCAAGCGCTATTGCAGCCGAATTTGTATTTGTGAAAGAAGAAGTATTAAAAAACAACAGAGTATTGCTGCATTCCGATAATGCTCCAGCAACGATGACTCAAAGCTATGAGCGTTTGTTAGAAGAAGCAAAATACGCCACCAAAGCAGGTCGATTTTCGGTGACCGATAAAGGGATGACTCCTCCTAGCGGTAACAAAAACGACTATTTAAGCATTAGTCCTTATTGGTGGCCTGACAAAAACAAAGCTGATGGCCTTCCTTGGAATCGTATTGATGGCAAGGTAAATCCAGCATCAAAAACTAGCGAAACGGATTCTAAACGTTTAGGTAAGTTTACCCGCTCTGTAAGAGCCTTAGCTATAGCCTACTATTTTAGTCAAGAAGAGCAATATGCAGAAACGGCTATAGATTACATTCGTACTTGGTTTTTAAACCCTGAAACACGAATGAACCCAAACATGAACTATGCCCAAGGTGTGCCGGGCAGAGCTGAAGGACGACGCGGAGGAATTATTGATTCACGTTCATTTGCAGACCGAATGTTAGACGCAATTGCGATGGTGTCTCAATCTCCCGCTTGGACAGAAGCAGACGAAAACGGCATTAAGCAATGGTATGGCGAATACTTAGATTGGCTGCTCACCAGCGAATTAGGCGGTGGTCCTAAAGGCGAAGCCTATGCTGAAAACAACCATGGCTCTTGGTATGACTTGCAAGTTGCAGGCATTTCCTACTTTTTAGGCAAAGAATCAATTGCCATGAACGCGGTAGAGAAAGGCAAGATGCGCATAGACAGTCAGTTTAGAGCCGACGGCACTCAGCCACATGAATTAGCGCGCACTCGCTCTTACCATTACAGCTACTTTAATTTAGATGCTTTATCTGGTGTTGCTCAAGTGGGCGAAAAAATTGGCATAGACCTATGGAACTATGAATCTCCTAAAGGTGGTTCACTAAAAAAAGGTATCGAGCTGTTAGCTCAATATCAAGACAAAGCAGAAGACTGGCCTTACCCGCATAAAAAAACTCCGCGAGTAATGCGCATGATGCCAATTTATCGTAAAGCGGCCCTAGGCATGAGTGACCAAACCTTATTGGCTCTCTCAGAATCGGGTGATTTTTCTCAGTTTACTGTTAAAAAGAATCTCGCCGAAATTTGGGCTGAACGAGATATAGAACTGTTATACCGAAAACAATAACAACTACCCTAAATCCCTAAATAAAAACTAGGCCTGTTAAAGGGCCTTAACTGGAAATGGAATTTATCATGACAAAAATGAAAAGCCTTTCAATTGCAATTGGTGCACTATTAATCGCAGCACCTGTAGCTGCGGGTCAAATTGACGTCCGTGCGGAATACAAACACGAGTCTAAGGAACATGCCAAGCGTATTAAAATTGGTGATTCAACCAAAGTAAGCGATCAAGGTACAGTAAACTACAGCGTTGAAATGAAGTTTTTCAGTGGTGAAAACGAAGACGGAAGCCAAGGTGGCTTTTGGGAAAATATGCAACGTGGTGACTCTGAGTTTGATATTGGCTACAGACATAAACTTAACAAGAAGTGGTACGTACATCCTGGTATGCCAATCACTTTTGGTGATGAGCGAATTACCTACAAACCTCAGTTTCGTGTAGGTTATACCTCAGATTTCGGTCTAAAAACTGCACTACGCTACCGCTACGAAATTCGTCAATATGCAGATGGTAGAGAAAATGGGGAAACTTGGTACAAGTCCAAAATTACCCTAACTGGTGGCTATCAAGTAAAAAGCATGCCAAATCTGAAGCTAGACTATGAAGCAAACTACTGGAAGAGTCACACCTATGAGTGGGACGCAATTGCCGGTAAAGCAAAGGATCCACAATTCAACAACGGTGATGACAACTGGGACGCAGGTATCTTCATCGGTTACCAAATTGAAAAATGGCGCCCATACGTAGAGTTTTGGAACTCAAGCGTTAGCTCTACAACTGACCAACGCCAACTTAAAACCCGTGTTGGTGTTAAATACAAATTTTAAGCATTTCGTAAATATTTAGTTTTCCTTCTTTAAAGCCAAGCAGGTTTTCTGCTTGGTTCTTTTTTATGCAGAGCACACACTAGTATTATTTAGCATTTCTTGTTTGCGCATCGGCATTGCATCAATAATTTCAAATACTTCCTGCCAATTGGTAGTCGCGCCCCAGCGGTGTTTTTCGTGGCCATCTTTACCAATTAACACTGCTATGTGCTTGTTATCTTCTACCTTATATTTATCGCGCAAATAAGAGACCCCATGGCTTGCTACTGGGCCAGTTTTGCCTAAAGCTTGTTGCGGTGTCATCACTACAACAACAAGATCTCGTTCTTGGATCTGGCAACGGTAACGCATTTCATCTGCCAAAAATTGTTCAACTGCGTGGTCTTGTTGTGGTGCAAAAAACAACACACTTCGGTGTGCCCAATAGTCGCTGTCTAAAGGATAAGACATAGCAACGCCACTAATGGATAACAACATAGCTACGATTACTTGTTTCATAACAATTCCCCCCGTTCTCTGCTAATTAGAACGAAGTCTTAGGGGATAAAGTTCAATTTTTCGCCACTTAATAAATAGCCTGCTGGTCAGGATTTTTTACAGCAATAACTGGGTATTTGTAAGTGGCTAATATCAAAATGAAAAACCATCCATTCAAGCTACAAGGGAGTTTATTTACAAAAACATTAATTAATATAATAAGTTCAGCACCCTGCAGTTGGTAACAAAAGTGTCATTAATGTTTACATAATTCCTTGATTTACCAGCCCATGCTTTCTTAAGTACTGATTTTTATAACTTTTACATCTTGGCGCAATTATTGATTTACAGGATGCTCACTTTACAAAGGAATGCCTAATGCTAATCACTAGAAATATACTCTCTGTAAGCTTGTTGTTACTCACCGCGCCTGTTCAAGCAACTATCATCGCCTACGACATGCTAAACAGCAGTAGCCTTAATGTAGTCGATTATCAAAACCCATTTAGCCAACAATTTGTTAGTGACCAAGACGGCTTCGATAAATATCAAGCAGTTCCAAGTGCCAGCATTCCAAATAGCTTGGTCGATTCAAGCTTAAGTAACCCAAGTGATAGCCTTGGTATTGTTAATTCTCAAACTGACCAAGACAGCTTTTTTGGCGTAAATGATACGCTAAATCCAAACAACCCAAGTGGTGACGCGCAAGCAACTTGGCAGTTTGATATTAGTGGTTTTTCCTTAAGTTCAATTTCTATTTCCATGGCTGCTATGGGTGATTTTGAAACATCTGATCACTTTAGCTTTAGCTATGCCATTGATGCTTCCCCCATTCAAATACTGTTTGCTAGCGCTGTTGATGAACAAGCCAACCAGAGCTATACCATGGCCAACGGGAGCCAATACGCACTAAACGACCCACTATCTATAAACGGTCAGGTGCTAAACAACCAATTCCAGCAGCTTAGCCAGAGCCTAATTGGCAGTGGTTCAATACTTAGCTTGTACTTTAACGTAAATCAAAATGGTGGGAATGAGGCATTCGCCTTTAGGGAGATTATCGTTAACGGAGAAAATTTACTGGCTAGCCAAGTACCTGAACCAAGCAGTATTTGGCGGGTGCTATTGGGCTTAGTCGCGCTAAAGATGAAGCGCAGCCAGGTTTAAAGCAAATAAAAAAAGCGACAGCATAGATTTACACTGTCGCTTTGCTACTACCGCTTATTTCCTCTTGTTATTGCTTGATGCCAGCAAATACCACTACTACTTTGTCGTCACCTTTGGTGCGACTAAAGGCGTAAGGTTGATCGCTTATCTTGTTATGTTCACCGGCACCAATGGCAACATGGCGGTCGCGGAACTGACCCACTGTTTGCCAGTGTTTTACTAGCGCTTGGCGATCTGCTTCTTTAACAATTTGCTCCCAGTTCATAAACGAACGAGTTGGAGAGTCAAAGGCATCCGATTGAGGCCCACGCGGTCTGCCGCTCTCATCACCATAATACAATTGCACGCCACCAGGCATCATAAGTAATGCGGTACCGGCACCCGCTTGCAGCGGTAAGTCTTCATAGTTTGAGTAGAACAACTTGGTATCGTGCGAACTAATGTAAGTAAGCAAGTTAAACGTTGGGTCGCTGTTTATATCTTTGGCATAGGTGGCATACATCTTTTCATTTTGAGCCAAACACTGCGATCCTTTAAGTGCTGCACTATCGCCAGCGTACTCAAAGTTAATTAGGCTATCCATACCGTTGTCGAAGTAAAAGTCGCGGTAAGCGCCGTGGTGCCATACTTCACCCACCATCCAAAATGGTTTGTCATCAATGGCTTTCTCTGGGTTTTTACTCTTCCATTCAGCTAAAGCGTCAGTAGCTGCATCTTTCAACTTAGCCCACACTTCAGGCTCTACGTGCTTAACAGTATCGGCCCTAAAGCCATCAATACCGTAATCGCGTACCCAATTAGTATGCCATTCAACTAAGTAATCCAGCACAGTGTAGCCTTCCCTCTCTACTGCTTTGGTATCTTTTTTGTTTTTAAGAATCGGCGGCAAACCTACGTGTTTAGTGCTCTCAGTCAATAAGTCAGGTAAACCTGCTAGGTTCATGGTGATATCATCACCACCAGGTGCGGTGTAACCAGCCATGCCACTGCGAACCCAATCAGGTCCCCACCAGTTATCTACCCACTCGCTAGAGCTCCAGCGAATAAAGTTGTTATAGCGGTGCCAGTTATGTCCTTTATCAAAATCAGGCTGCCAATCGGTCCACTTTTCTGGAACAGGAGCACCAGGCGCCATTGCGTTAATGCCGAAGGTTTGCATGTCATCCATGGTTGGATAACCCACGTGGTTAACTACCACGTCAACCAGCACTCGAATGCCACGTTTATGTGCTTCGTCAACAAAGCGACCAAAGTCTTCTTCACTACCTAGGTTTGGATCGATTTTAGTAAAATCTAAAGCCCAGTAACCATGGTAACCATAGAATGGGAAGCTGCCTTTATCGCCGCCGCCCACGAAACCATGAATTTGCTCAACAATAGGCGTAACCCAAATGGCGTTCATGCCTAAGTCTTTGATGTAATCCAATTTAGCGGTAATACCACTAAAGTCACCACCTTGGAAGGTACCTATTTCCTGTTTACCATCGGCTTTACGATTCAGCGGATAATCATTACTGGTGTCACCATTGTTAAAACGGTCAGTCATGATGAAGTAAACGCTAGCGTTATCCCAAGAAAACTCACTGGCTTTGGCATCTGCAGCTTCCAGCAACAAGATTCCGCCGCTAGCAGGGTCCGGCTGCATAGTAACTTTACCATTAGCCACTTTCTGGGTTTGGCCAGAATAAAAGTCTTTAACGGTTTGACCATTTTTAAAGGTGGAGCTTACGTCAACCGTTACCGGCTGCCCATCCCATGCAATACAATCAACCGCTGGCGGTTTACGTTTAAAGGTTGAAGCTTGCGCTTTACGTGAAACTTGTAAGGTCGGTTTGTCTGCGTCTGAGTTATCTAAAATTAACTCGTAGTTACCCGCAAACAATATTTTCAACTCGTAATACTGTTCTTCAGCACAATTACTCAAGTCGTGAGGTTTTGAAAAACGAAGTTTACTTTCTTCTGCTGGACCAAAACGCAAGCCACACTGCAAGCCTTCGTCAGAGATCTGAACTTTATAAGTCCCCTTCTCTAACGGAACAGTAATTTTATATTTACTTTTTCCTGCAAATTTTAAGCGCTGCTCAACATTTACACCGCTATCGGCATAATTCATGTAAAGAGGCGTTTTGATCATCGCTGCCGACAAGTTCGCCGAACCACCCGCCATAACAAGAGCCGCACTCAATAAACCTAGTTTAAAACCTTTCATTCAACCTCCATGGTATTTACCTATCGCAAACTGCGCGCAAACACCTCGTTCAACTATTTGAAGTGATGAAAACAAAAGCTACTTAAGTTTTCACTAACAAAGCATGATTATTTGCGAATTTTATGACTGACAGCGCTTTCATTTGGCAAAACAGCACGTTCGCCGTCATATACACATTCATTGGCGCGTGCCCCTTGCTGCACCTGTGATGTTGTTTTATGATGTCGGGTCTTTATTGTGGTTATTTTTGCAGAATAATTCGCTTAAAAAACACAATTAGCAGACAGATAAAAGAAACAGTTTAAGTTAGTAGTATTCGCTTAAAGCTTGACTAAATAAATAAGAATAGCGCGAGTGAGAGCAACAGACAGGGTGTAAAGGAAGCCATGAAAAAAACAATGTACGAAAAGATCTGGGACGCGCATGTAGTCCACGAACCAAAAGGTAGCGCATCTATCCTTTTTGTTGACCGTCACCTCATGCACGAAGTAACAAGCCCGCAAGCCTTTGAAGGTCTGCGTATGGCTAACCGCCCGGTTCGCAATCCACACAGCATTTTGGCCACTATGGACCACTGTGTTCCTACTAAAGCTGCCGACCGCGCTTCTTTGCCAGACCCAATCGGCAAAAAACAAATTGAAGTTATGGCGCAAAACTGTGCCGACAACAGCATCAACTTATACGATATGAACAATGCCAATAACGGTGTAATTCACATTGTTGTACCTGAGCATGGTTTTGTTCACCCAGGTATGGTGGTTTGTTGTGGTGATAGCCACACTGCTACACACGGTGCATTTGGTGCCCTTGCGTTTGGTATTGGTACCTCTGAAGTTGAACATATTATGGCTACTCAGACCATCCAACAGAAAAAATCTAAAACCATGTTGGTTAAAGTAGACGGCGAGCTAACTCAGTTTGCAACTGCTAAAGACATCGTACTCGCCATCATTGGTAAAATTGGTACTGCTGGCGGCACCGGTTACGTAATTGAATTTGCCGGTAGTGCAATTGAAGCCTTAAGCATGGAAGGTCGTATGACCGTATGTAACATGGCGATTGAAGGCGGTGCGCGTGCTGGTCTTATTGCACCAGACCAAAAAACCTTCGATTTCTTAGAAGGCAAAGAGTTTGCACCTAAAGGCGAACATTGGGAACAAGCTGTAGAATACTGGAAGTCTCTAACTACCGACGAAGGCGCTGAGTACGACGCTGTAGTTGAATTAGACGCAGCAGACATTGCACCTCAAGTAACTTGGGGTACTTCACCAGAGCAAGTGCTGCCTGTTGACCAGCCTATTCCTGACCCAGCCAAGATTGAAGACTCAATTAAATCATTAGCTGCTAAAAGCGCCCTAAACTACATGGGCCTAGAAGCAGGTAAGAAAATGACCGACTTCCCAGTAGACGTGGTATTTGTTGGTTCATGTACCAATGGCCGTATTGAAGACTTCCGCGCTATTGCAGAAGTGTCTAAGGGCAAAAAAGTAGCACCTGGTGTTCAAGCTATCGCTGTACCGGGCTCTTACCCAGTTAAAGAGCAAGCTGAAAAAGAAGGCATTGATAAAGTGCTTATCGAAGCTGGCTGGGAATGGCGTGAGCCGGGTTGTTCAATGTGTTTAGCGATGAACGGTGATTACCTTCAACCTGAACAGCGTTGTGCATCAACTTCAAACCGAAACTTCGAAGGACGACAAGGCAAAGGGGGTCGTACCCACCTTGTATCACCAGCAATGGCAGCAGCAGCGGCCGTTGAAGGTAAGTTCGTCGATTTACGTAATTGGAAATAATGTAAACACGTTGATTAATCAATGTGAGTGAAATTTTTGGAGTTTATTATGCAACCATATAAAAAACACAGCTCAGTTGCTGCGGTAATGAATCGTAGTAACGTAGATACCGACCAAATCATTGCTAAGCAGTTTTTGAAAAAAGTAGAACGTACCGGTTTTGGTGTTCACCTTTTTCACGATTGGCGCTACCTAGAAGATGGCTCTGACAACCCAGAGTTTGAATTAAACCGCCCTGAATTTAAGGGTTCTAAAATCCTAATCGCCGGTGATAACTTTGGCTGTGGTAGCTCACGTGAGCACGCACCTTGGTCAATTGCCGATTACGGTTTTAATACAATTATTTCAACTAGCTACGCTGACATTTTCTTCAGCAACTGCTTTAAAAATGGCATCTTGCCAATCATTGTTGATGCAGAAACATTACAAGCATTAATGGATGAAGTAGAAGCCGCACCTGGTATTTCAATTACTATCGATTTAGAGAATCAAGTAATTCAAACTCCTGCCGGTAAAGAAGTAGCGTTTGATGTAGACCCATTCCGTAAAGAGACTTTATCTAAAGGCCTTGACGACATTGGCTGGACTTTAAAATTTGAAGACAAGATCTCTGAATTTGAAGCCAAACACAAACAACAACTACCTTGGTTGTGGCCAAGCGCATAGTTGCAGCTAGGCGCTACTAAGGTAGCGCCTACTCTTTAGCTAACTTCTTTACTGCGAGACATGGTTTATGGAGCAAAACCGCTCAATACAACTCATGGACACTACCCTTCGCGATGGCGAACAAACCCAAGGTGTGTCTTACTTCCCTCAAGAAAAAGTCAGTGTAGGTAAAGCCCTACTCCAATCCTTAAAAGTTGATCGTATCGAAGTAGCCTCTGCACGTGTTTCAGACGGCGAAAAATCTGCGGTACAACAGCTTACCGACTGGGCTAGCAACGCGGGACACCTGCATCAAATCGAAATTCTTGGTTTTGTTGATCACACCAAAAGCGTTGATTGGATTGTAGAATCGGGCGCTAAAATCATTAACCTACTGACCAAAGGCAGCTTAAACCACTGTACTAATCAACTAGGTAAAACCATTGAGCAGCATATCGCCGACATTAAACAAACGGTGAGTTATGCCCAAGCCCAAGGCTTAAGCGTAAACGTCTACTTGGAAGACTGGTCAAACGGCTATGCCGATAGCCCAGACTACGTATACCAGCTGGTCGACGCACTTAAAGACTTAGGCATAGAACACTTTATGTTGCCAGATACCCTAGGGGTAATGGCACCAAAAGAAGTGTTTGATAGCTTAACTGACATGATTGAGCGCTTCCCAAGTATTAAGTTTAACTTTCACCCGCATAACGATTACGGTTTAGCCACAGCCAATAGCATGGCAGCGGCAGAGGCCGGCGTAGCTGCGCTACATTGCACCATGAACTGTTTGGGTGAACGCGCTGGTAATGCTTCGTTAGCCGAAGTGTCAGTAGTACTTAAAGATAAGCTCGGTTTTCAGCTAAATATCGATGAAAAAGAAATTCACAATATTGCCAAGCTAGTTGAAAGCTTTTCCGGTAAACGACTAGCCGCTAATACCCCGATTGTTGGTGCAGACGTATTTACTCAAACCGCTGGTATTCATGCCGATGGTGACCATAAAGGTGGTTTATACATTACCGAGCTAAGCCCTGAGCGCTTCGGCCGTGAACGCAGTTATGCCTTAGGTAAAATGGCAGGTAAAGCCTCAATTATTAAAAACCTAGAAGCGATGGAGATAGAAATATCTCCAGAGAATCAGAAAAAGCTGCTCGACAAAATTGTTAAGTTAGGCGATCAAAAAGCCACTATCACACCTAACGATTTACCGTTCATTATCGCCGATATCATGGAGAGCAATGACTTCGCCCATATTGAGTTACTTAACTGCTCAATTACCAGTGGATTGGATTTAGAGTCTTCCGCCAACATTCGCCTGCGCATTGGTGATAAGGTTTATAAGAGCTCAGGACACGGTAACGGGGGTTTTGATGCCTTCATGAAAGCACTCGATCATCCTTTAAGCGATTCTAAGCTAAGCATGCCCGAACTGATTGATTACGAAGTTCGAATCCCACCAGGTGGTCAAGCAAATGCACTTACCGAATGTGTGATTCAATGGGCCGATGATGCTAAGCAATTTCATACCCGTGGGGTTAACTCCAACCAGGTATTTGCTGGTATTCAAGCTACCTTACGCATGCTGAATGTGCGTTTACATCAGCGCCAGTAACTCTAGCGCAAGCGTAAACTAAAAAAGGCGAGCATGGCTCGCCTTTTTTAGTTAAAGCCAACGATACAAAACCTCAAGCAAAGTCCACTAGAGTAAAACGCGGGTTGTCACTTAATACTTTTAACTGCTTAAGGCTATCAAGCAGTACAAGGCATTCACCTTCTTCCTGTTGTAACTTGATACATTCTTGTTTCTGTTGATTAGTAAAGGTATCAACTGCTATGCCTTCAAGCACGGTATCGTCTCTCAATTGCAGCCTAACGGAGTAGCGAAACATGCAGGCTATTTCAATATAATCATATTCGTTGCAAGAAATCATAATCACCCCACTCCACTATATGTCGCCAACTATAGACCAGCGAAGAAAGCTATTAATTCCCAAGCTTGCAAGTAAATAAGGTGCTACACTCCGCGCTCGTTACCTTACAGGCTAGATACTATACTAGCTGTTGCCGCTTATTTAGCAGAGTACTCCAATGCCTTTTACAAAACTTGGTTTAAGCACAACGCTTATTCAAGCCATACAAGAACAAAACTACCAACAGCCTACTCCGATTCAGGCTAAGGCCATTCCATTGGTATTAAATGGCAAGAACCTGATTGCAGCTGCACAAACAGGCACAGGTAAAACTGCCGGTTTTGTCTTACCCATTTTACAAAGTATTTCCCAGCAAACCGAAGCACTGCGCGGTAAAAGAGTACGCGCTTTAATATTAGCCCCTACTAGAGAGCTAGCTCAGCAAGTTGAGCAAAGTATAAAGGACTATGCAAAACACCTTGAAATAAGCTCTTTAGCAATGGTTGGCGGAGTAGACTCAGAACCGCAAAAACAGGCCCTAATTTACGGTGTAGATATTTTGGTGGCAACTCCCGGTAGATTGTTGGACATGATGTATCAACGTGCGGTGCACTTTGACCAGCTAGATACCTTAGTGCTCGACGAAGCTGACCGCATGTTAGATATGGGCTTTATCGACGACATAAACAAAATCGTTGATCGCCTACCTGAGCAGCGTCAAAGCCTATTATTTTCGGCCACACTATCTAAACAAGTTAAACAACTTGCTAAGACCACGATTGGTGATGCGGTTGAAATATCGCTTACCCACGATGCCAACAACGCGCCTGATATTGATCAATGGCTAGTCACCGTAGACAAAGACAAAAAGTCATCATTACTTAGTCACATGATTAACAAAAATGATTGGCAGCAAGCGCTTATTTTTATTCAAACCAAACATGGCTCGGCCAAATTAGTTAGCCAATTGGAAAAACGCGGAATAGCTGCAGAAGCCTTTCACAGCGGTCGTAGCCAAGCGTCGAGAACTAAGTTGTTAGAAAGCTTCAAAGCCGGTGAGGTAAAGTTTGTAGTAGCCACCGGTATTGCCGCTCGCGGTATTGATATTGAAGAATTAAATCGAGTGGTTAACTACGATTTACCCGACCAAGCCGATGACTATGTGCACCGCATTGGTCGAACCGGCCGCGCAGGCGCAAGCGGCGAGGCGATATCCTTTGTATCAAAAGATGACTTTAGAAACCTATGTGCAATAGAAAGCCGAATTGGCCACCTTATTGAGCGCAAAGAAGTAGAAGGATTTGAGCCAAAGAAGGAAGTGCCCATTTCAATTCTCAACTATAAACCTAAATCTAAAAAGGGCAATGGCCATTACAAGAGCTCGAAAAAGACGAACAGATAATCTGTAACAGCCTTCACAGCTCGTGAGGGCTAATTAAATCAGTTATAGAACAAGCGAGTTAACTTTTTAGACTAGCTTTTAAGTATCAAGGGTTTTACTTTTGCCCTGCCTGAGTTTTCAAAGAAAGGATTGGGTTTTCCTTTTCCGGTCAGTTTCCAGCTTAGTAATTTAACAATCAGTTTAAATTTGGTTATCCGTGGGGATGCTCCCAACAGTGCCTTGGGTAGTGGCTTTAAGGCTTCATCTTCATTTACGGCTCCCAAGTCTTCAATTTGACTTTGTAAAGCGCTAGTTTGCTCTGCAGCCACAAAATCTTGATAAACCGTTACTAAGGGCAGTTTAATGCCCACGGTATTAGCAATTGGTGTATTACAACATTGGCTATACCAGCGATAAATGCCTTTGCGCGTTAGTCGCAAACAGGCTAATTGCTGTTTGCCCTCAACTATTTCAACCTTAGCGGGCGCCGCTAAATATAGCTCGGAGCCACCATATTGGTTTATTGAGCCTCCCTCGCTCTGCAAATGTAGAGCGAACTTGCGGCAATCTTCACAGTAACAGGCTAGCTGCTTAACAGCGCTTGGGCTTACTTGCTTTATCTGCCCTTTTATTTTCCCACAACGGCACTGTAAATCGACATCCATGACTAACTCCATTTTACTCAGGCTTGTATTTTATAAGGAAGCAGTTTCTTACACTGTTCGGCATATTGCGCAATTTGACGCTGTTCTTCGAGGCAAAAATCTTTTATTGCAGCGGAAAAGTCACTACGAGCAACATAGTGAGAAGAATACGTAGTCACCGGTTCGAAGCCTCGGTAAAGCTTATGCTCACCTTGAGTTCCCGGGTTAAACCGCTGCATTCCCTTGGTAATCGCAAACTCAATACCTTGATAAAAGCACAACTCAAAGTGCAGCATATCTAGCTCTTGCAAACACCCCCAGTAGCGGCCATATAAGTTATCTTGGTCGAAAAAGAACAAAGCACTAGCCACAATTTTCTGGTCTTTTTCTGCTGTCACCAGCAGCATGTTATCGCCCATTTGCTTAGCGAGTTGCTGAAAAAATCCAAACGACAAATAGCCTTTTTGTCCACGCTTCATATAGGTAGTTTGATAACAAAGATAAAATGCCTCTAAGGCTTGATAGTTGATATCGTCGCCCGTTCGCCAAACTATCTCGTCCACGCTGGATATCGCTACTCTGCGCTCTTTGTTAGTGGTTTTTCTTTTGCGAGAGGTAAAACGTGATACATAATCTTCAAAGCTAGCATAGCCTTGATTATGCCATTCAAACTGCACCCCGTGACGCGTCATCATGCCATTGCTTTGTAATTGCTCGGCAAAATACTGCTCAATAAAATTGCAGTGCCAAGAACTTAAGCTCTGTTGTTGGCAAATATCTACCACACTATCGGTTAGTTGAGAAACGGCGCTATCAGTGAGGGCATTACCAAAGTGCTTCTGCCCGCCGATAGGCGTAAAAGGCTGCATGGTTACAAGCTTGGGGTAGTACTGTAAACCGTAACGCTGATAAGCATCGGCCCAGGCCCAATCAAACACATACTCACCATAGCTATGTGACTTTAAATAGCTGGGAAACAATAATTGATGATCGGGCAACTCTATATGATGAGGCTGCCAGCCGCTATTAGCACCCACACATGCTTGTTGCTCTAAGGCTTGTAAGAACAATGGGTTGTGAAATGGTGAGCTAGCATTAAGCGTAATTTCACTATGGTTAATATTAGAGTGCAATAAATAACTGCAGTTGTTAGTTAACGCGTTTTTACTGGAAGTCACAAAATCACATTTCGTTACATTGATACAACCAAATTACAACAAAGCGACGCATAACAATACTATTTATTGAGTCTGTTGGCCGCTTTTACAAAACATGCTCTTTGCAACTTAATATAAATAAGCCTTAAGTAGCTAAATCACCGGCGCTAGTGCAAGGCAGCGGTGGCAAAGTTTGGTTGCTAACTGCACCTCGTTGCCTGTTGCAGAGCCATTCCAGAAACTCTCGCTCGGGTAAGGCCTTTGCATAAAAATATCCTTGGGCAAGCGCACAGCCTAAGCTCAACAACTTGTCTTGTTGTGCTTTGCTTTCAACTCCCTCTGCAATAACCGGCAATGAAAATACTTTTGCCAAACTGATAATGCCTTTTATCATGCGGAGATCCTTAGGGTCGTCCAATACATCGCGAACAAAACTTCTATCAATTTTGATGAGTTCGGCAGGCAAGCTTTGCAAATAGCTTAAAGACGCATAACCAGTTCCAAAGTCATCCAATGCAAAGCTAAAACCTAGGCCTTGGCATTGTGCCATCACTTTTGCGACTTGAGCAAAGTCATCTAATACTCCCGTCTCTGTAATCTCTAGCTCTAAGCAGCCAGGCTTTACCGTTGGGTATTGCTTAGAAAGGTAATCTAAGCGTTCGGAAAAATTATCTTGTTGGATATGAAAAGCAGATATATTGACACTTACTTTAAGATACACGCCTTGTTGTTGCCAACGTTCTAGTTGAGCCAAAGCTTGGTTTATTACCCACTCGCCTAACTCAATAATAAGCGGGTGATCTTCAATGGCCTGCAAAAAACTCACAGGGGAACGTATTCCCAAGTTAGGATGCAGCCAGCGCAATAGCGCTTCAGCACCAATCACTTGTCCGGTTTTGGTATTCACTTGAGCTTGATAGTAGAGTTGCAACTCTTGATTTGCCAAGGCTGCTTTAAACTCTTCGCGTTGAGCAAATAGAGACTTGATCGTTCGAGCGCTTTCTCCATCAAATAGCTCATAACGATTTTTACCAGCCAGTTTTGCGCGGTATAAGGCTTGATCAGCTTGGCGGATTAATTGCTCCGGAGCCAAGCTTTCTTGATCCTGTTCCGGATAGAATGTCACCCCAATACTGGCCGAAGTTTCAATCTTTAGGCCATCGATAACAGTGGTAAAATTGCAGGCCTTTATGATGCGCTCTACAGATAACAAGCATGCTGATTGGCCTTTGTCGCAATTTAGTACCGCAACCAACTCATCTCCACCAAACCGCGCGATGGTATCTTCGGCTCGAATACCTGAGGCGATTTTTTGGGCAATTTCCCGCAATAAACGGTCTCCCGCATCATGCCCTAAATAGTCATTTACCTTTTTAAAATCATCAAGATCTATCATCAATACAGCGATACGAGAGTTGTTTCGATTGCAGCGTGCCACTGCTTGGCTTAAGCGGTCTTCCAAAGATATTCGGTTAGCTAAGCCGGTGAGCGGGTCGTGAGTCGCTTGGTAAGCCAACTGAGATTCGCGCTCTTCTCTTATTTTTGCTTCGTATTGAGCTTCGGCCCATCTGCGTACCGCAAGCCACAACAAAAAAATAGGAGATAACAACACCATTAAGATGATTTCGTCCAGTTCCCAACTTTCATGGTTGCGAGAAAAGGAATATAGGGTTTCAAACGCTTCGAGATGAGCGAGAACAAATCCCAATAATAAGGTAGCCAATAACGCCGCAAGAGATTCTGCAACGATACACTTGTTAGAACGTTTTGCTTTGCTAATCAAACCCAATCCCTGGAGTTTAAAGCCTTTGCGCTGGTTATTGTCGTTGAGTCACCAGTATCAAGGTTGTATTACCATCATATTTTATGAAATTTAGTCTATTGCTTTGCGAACTTCCTTACAATAGCTATTGAGCAATAACATTAAATAAAAATGATAAAAAACAGAGCATTATTTGACATGCCAATCAAAACTCTGCCGCTGAGCCAAAAAGTATTTTTCGATTTGAAAGAGTAAACTGATTACAACACAAGTTGGTTGCCCTAGCGCGGTCCAGAACATAAGTCTTGTTAGAATGATAAGCGCAAGCTCGCTAAGCTCAATGGTAGGATAACAACAGAAAGCAAGAGCCGATAAGTCGGCTCTTGCAAAGTAAACTTAAATACAGTCTACGATTTTAATATCGCCAGGTGCCCAACCGATACCCCTCTCGAATTTCTTACCTTCGTCAGTAATAAATTCAACAAATAGGAAGTGGAAGTGCCCGTCTGGAAGATCTGCAGTTGGGATAACTAAAGGATCACTTAGGTCAAACTCAGCAGTTGCCGTACCTGATTCACTGTTAGCCGATTCAGGATGTTCAATGATGTAATCATTAACAAGCCCCCAACCAGCATCCATGTGTCTTAAGCGGAAGGTTAAACCATTGCTGTTAACTTCTGACCCCGAGCCAGCATGATAATTTGCTACCACATCAAGGGGTTGATTTGTACATAGCTCTGGTCCGAGATATTTACTGTTGTCATCAAATACAACACTCGCTTCTACAAATGCCTCTACATCCAATGAAACGGTATCTTTTACTTGATCAGCTACTTCAGAACCTACAGCAGTTGCAGTAATCACAACATTACCCGCAGCAATAGGGTTAACTTGACCACTGGTTGATACGGTTGCAACACTCACATCAGATGAAGACCATAGAATTGAAGGATCATCAGGTAGTTCTCCAGGTTCACTGGAAGTAAGCTGCGCGGTTAATTGGTAGTTTTGACCAATGTAAACAGCTTGTTCTTCCCAGTCGATGCTAATGCCTGTTGCATAGATAGGGTCAAACTCGCCTGACTTCACCAGCAATGAAGCAGAGACACTTTCGGCAGCAGTGGATTGTACAGTGATTGTTGCCTCGCCTAGCTCTATTGCAGTGACTAAGCCAGTGTCACTAACTGACACTAGATCTGGAGCGCTTGAAGTGTAAGTCACGCCATTAATCGCATTAACCGGCGTAAAACTTGGTGTGATCTGGTAGCTATCACCCGGGCGCAGTTTACGCTCTTCGCGACCTAAATCGATATCAGTAGGCGCTGGCATTTCAGCATCATCACTGGTGATTCGTTCATTAATGGCCGGAGCATTTAAATAAACTGTTTCACCGTTACGCCACGTAATCTGGACTTGTTCGATAGCTGTAGATTTACCTAAACCAAAATGTACTGTGTTCAGTAAACTTTGTGAGAAGTTTTCTCCAGAAGAGCCAACACGCCTTGTATAAGACTTACCTTCAACTGACACTTTAACAACTGCCGACATTGGGTCGACATTATGCACTGGGCTATAACCAACGTGCACTAAACTATGGCTGTCGGTAATCTCTGTTTGGTTTTTGTAGAGATACCAAATGCCGTCTTCACTGCCATTAAGTAAGTCAACTTTACCATCACGAGTAAGAGCAAAGGCTTGTCCCATGTCACCATGACCAGGGTCTTTTGGATCATGAGCGCCATGCATTTGAGTTAATTCAAATTTACCTTCACCAGTATTTAGCAATAGATAATCGGTAACACGTTCCTTTAAGAAACCATAGCGATGAACAAAGATGTCATTGTAACCGTTGTTGTTAAAGTCTCCGTAAGTAACGCCCCAGTGATTACCACCTGGAGGGAGATTCCATTCGCTGGTTTCATCAACAAATACACCGCCTTTGTTAACCAACAGTATATCTTGCTGATTTCGGTTCTGAGGCTCCCATGCAGTATTCACATTTTGAATGTTATCGAGTGAGAACGCTACCTGCCAAAACACGTTGTCATTTTTAACCCATTCCACATTCCACTGGTTGTCGCCAACGTAGCCGATGTAAATACCATTTTCTTCACGATTTTCTGGCCACCCCATTGCTGCTTCTTGGGCAATAGTTAGGTCTTCAGGAAGTGTGTAGTAATCCTCAACTTTAACCACTTCATGGGCAACTTTGTTCTCGCCCAGCATTATCGGGAAACCACCGTCATATTGACGATAAGTGAGGTGAAGATTTTTTAGTGTAAACGAATCTTCAACCGTGAGCTGCATGGTTCTGCGCCCCTGATTACCATCATCGTTAAGATCAAGTGTTTGTGAGGTCGGGTTAAAGTCTAAAGAACGATTTGAAAGTTGGTAATGCGGAAGGCCTTTTGATAAGTAGATATCTGCAAAACCATTTCCTGTCACATCCACATCAGCAGCCGCTTGAACTTGCCATGTTTGGCGTACATTCTCAGGTAAAGCTGTGTCTGTTACGTCGGTAAACGTGAAATCGCCATTATTTTTCCACAAGGTCATCGGAGTGAGGAATAACAAGTCATCTACACCATCACCATCGTAGTCCAACACTAATACCCGTTCAGTATTAGCTTTTTCGATGCCGGGTACATCAATTCGACTAAAGGTTCCGTCTAGGTTGTTTTTGTAAAATAGATGCTGTGCTCCACTGTCACCGTTAATGCCTTCAGCATTAATGAATACTAGGTCAAGGAAACCATTGCCATTCATATCAATGAAACGAGCACCACGACCACGGGCACTTTCAGTGATGCCTACCTCTTGGTAAGACTCTGTTAGTGTAGTGTCCTCGTTAACGAAAAAGTCTGGGTATGAAGGTGTTGTTCCGTTGCCGCCACCTCGCGTTACGATAATGCCTAAATCACCCGATTTGTCATAATCAGCTGCGGCGGTACCATGCATGTCACCCCATGATAAAGAACCATCCCAGTCACCAGTGTTTAAGGTAAACGTGCCGTCTTGGTTATTCCAATAAAGCTGGTTGGTTGGACGCCAGTTATGGTTATTAAGAATAAGATCGTAGTAACCATTATTATTAATATCAGCAACGGTTGGTCCACCATATTTAGGTAGATTGAGTTGGTCTGTGATCCCCACCTCTTCAGCAATATCAACAAACTTAGGCAGTAATAAATTGGGGCGCTCACTAAATTCCATTTTATTAACAGTGATATCACCACCACGGGCCATTAACTTAATACTTTTTTGCCCCACCTCACCAATATCCACTAATACATTAATAGTATTGATACCGGAGGCAGGAATATCAATATTGTCTATTGCAAGCTTGTCATCGATGTATAGCGATAAGTTGGCAAAGTCACTGTCGATAGAAACTTCAAAGTCAATTCGTTGTAACGAATCGCCACTTAAATTTTTCTCTAAGGTAACTGGCTCAAAAATACCAACTGTAAAACTGTCATCTACTGGGGGGGAAGTACCATCGTCAGAACTGCTACCACATCCGTATAACGAAGTTAAAGAGGCGGCTAGCAAGGTCAAACAAAGACGCTTATTAAAGCGTTCAACCATGTGGGGCATATTAAATCCTTTTTATTCAGATTATGACTGGAACTAAATTCCCCCTTAAGCTAATCCATTGGTAAACCATGACTCAATATTGGTTCACATTTTGTGCGATAAAGATCTATATTGGTCAACCATTATTGTGGAGTAGATCGATGTTTGACCTTAAACATACTGATAACAATTGGAATTGCTGCAATGATTAATCATTAATAATATTTACTTCCGCCTATCCTAGGATTTTAAAAAGCCTATACGTAAGAAGTATCACAGAAGGCAAGTTACTGATGTTTAATATAAAAAATGGACCACAATTAATACTATTGAGTTTGTTCTGCTTGCTTACACCAGGTATAAGCTCAGCCTGCGAGGACGGACGATTTCATGGAAGCTATGACCCAATATTGAATAGACCAATAAAGCTGCCCGATGGCGTTAGAGTTGTAACACCAAAGATATTGGACTTGGTCGATCGTGAATTTAGCTATCAGGTTGTTATTGAATCCGATGGTGAGATAGAAGGCTTAGCTATAAAAATTGCACCAGGCCCTGGAGTGATTGTTAATCAAGAATCATTCGGTGTTTTCGAGAATACGATGTCACATACCGTAACCGCAAAATCTGTAGCAAGTGTAATGACGATGACCTCGGTACAGGTTCGCGGCCGCTACAATGGTCAAGAGTTTAATGCATATCGTTTTGTCACTGCGCTACCTAAAAAATAGATATTCGACTAGATAGGTAAATGATTGATTATGCCGATAGCGTAACGCATTGAGAAACGATGATACTAGCTATAATTGGGCTCGTTTATACCTACGAAACAATAAGCGAGCTGTGAAAGAATCTATGATTGAGATACAAAAAAGTAGTTAGGTAAGAGATATTGGCCCCATTTCGCAAAGCGCTAAGAGCAAACTCTAATAACAACTTCTTCTGCACTCGGCTTCTCAAATTGTTGCCAAAACATCTCCATCATCTCGGGGGTCATTTCGTAAGCGTTCTCACCACGATCTTTATTACGTGAGTAAGCGCGTTCACAGCATTGCTCAAAACTTACGTCTAGATAGTGAATCTCAAACTCAAAGCCTTCAGCTTGGGCCCACTGAGCCATTTCTATTCGCTCTGTTTTTTGCCAAAGGCCGCAATCAAACACAACTGAGTTTCCCAACCTCAATAACGATATTGCTGATTGTTGAAACAAGCCATAAAGAGTAGCTTGTCGCGCATCAAACACCTCTCGTTCCATGTGTTCGCCAAACAAAGGGATCATCCACTCATCCATGGTAAAGCGAAATGCCGGCAGCTCCGCCGCTAGCTTTTTTGCGTAAGTAGTTTTACCTGAACCGATAAAACCACACAGAAAAATGACTTTAGCCATTACTCTCCTCAAGATTACGCCTAAGGCGTAATAAACTTATCAAAACGACTATCCATACAAGCGCTTATATCAGTGGTAATAAATTGCCCCTGATAATAAAGGCTAAAGATAGTTTGTGGACAAGGGCAGTTTTGCGCTTTTTCTACACTATCTAATTTAACAATGCTTAACGGGATGTTCCGCTTAACACAACTTTGCTGCAGAGATTCTAAGACATGATACTCAGCAAATGGACAGCGATTAGAATAATAAACAAGGCAACCTCGCTGAGCATTGCTAAGATCTGCATTAAGCACCGAGTCCGCAAAACGCGGTTTTTGCTCGTCTGCAGAATTGGGGAATTGATACGCTAAGAGCAAAAAGCCATTTGGCGCCTCATCAACCACTACAAAGCCTTGCCTTAGCAGCCACTTGGTATCGCTCATAAAGTGATATTTTTTCTTGCCTACAACGGTAACCAAACCGAGCTTGTTGTTTTCTTTAGCTGCACCAAGCGCCTTCGCCAACAGGGCTTTGCCATGACCTTGCTTCTTATACTTACCAGATACCCAAAAACAACCAAGCGCCAAATACTGTGGCGCAACAATGGGTAACCATGCTTGCTCGGCAGCTTGATACTCAATAAAGACCTTGGCTCTTTCATCTAAACGCTGAAATACAAACCCTTGTTCAAATTGCTGGCTCATCCATTGTTTTTTAGCTTGGTAGCTGTTGGCACATTTCTTATCAGAAAAGCCGCAACAAATGTGCTCATTCTCGATGTTGTCATGATTAAGCTGAATATAATCCATGTGCTTTGCACTCCGAGTAAATGCATAGCTTTACTCTACCAGCCCCAATAAATGCAATATTGATACAACACAAAAAAGCCCTTGCAGATTGCTCTGCAAGGGCTCTTTATACAAAACTAAATACTAGTTTAAATCGATAGCTTTAACTAGCTCAGCGATAGCATCCCAGTTTTGTTCTTTGATTAGATTCGCTGGAACCATCCAAGTACCGCCACAAGCAAGTACAGCATTAATGCTTAGGTAATCGTTAATGTTCTTAACCGATACACCACCCGTTGGCATAAATTTAACTGGGTAAACCGCCGTTAACGCTTTTAACATGCCTACGCCGCCTGAAGGCTCTGCAGGGAAAAACTTCAAGGTGTCTAAACCCATTTCCATCGCTTGCTCAACCAATGAAGGGTTATTAACACCAGGAATAATCGGCATGTTACGTTGCTGACAGTAACGCACAGTAGTTGGGTTGAAACCAGGGCTAACCACAAAATCAACACCTGCTTCGATAGCCTGATCAACTTGGCCACTGTTTAATACTGTGCCCGCACCAATTAGCATGTCAGGGTAGGCTTCGCGCATGTTAGAAATCGCTTGAGCCGCAGCTGGCGTGCGGAAAGTAATTTCAGCACAAGGTAAACCATTATCTACCAATACTTTTGCCAATGGCACAGCATCATCTGCGTTATCAATAGCGATAACAGGAATTACTTTAAGCGCCTGAAGTTGTTCATTTAAGTTCATGTTTTGCTCCTAGTTCTTACTCCGCATCTGCGGTAAATAATAGCTGAATCTTTGGCATATGTGCGGCGTCAATTACTGCGCCTTTATGCTGAATAACTGTACCAGCCACTTTATGGCCAGTTAATGCCGCTTGTTCGGTATTTGCACCGTGTAAACGAGCAACTAAGTAACCTGCAGCAAATGAGTCGCCCGCAGCATTGGTATCAACCACATTAGCAACTTTTGTAGCTGGAACACTAATTGCGCCGTCTTCAGTAACGATTAAACAATCTTTACTACCGCGCTTAATCACTAATTCGCTAACACCTAGCGCTAAAGTACGCTCTATGCATTGCTCTATATGCGCATCATCATAAATCTCTTGCTCATCATCAAAGGTGAGCATAGCAGTATGAGTGCAGGCTAGAACTTTGGCATATGCGTCGATAGCTTGTTGCTTACTTTGCCATAAAGCTGGGCGGAAATTGTTATCAAATACAACTTTCGCCCCGTTGTTTTTACACTGAGCTAAAACTTGGAAAAGCTTCTCTTGAGATGCTTCTGGCAACACTGCAATGCTAATTCCCGACAAGTAAATTACATCGTAATTAGTCAGCTCTTCAATTAAAGCGTCACTAGCACGCTCTAACCAGAATTTAGCAGCGGAATCGTTGCGCCAATACAAAAAGCTACGCTCGCCAGTCTCGTCTACCTGCACCATATAAATACCAGGTAACTTGTCTTCTAAACGCTGTACCAAATGGGTATCAATATTGTCGGCATGCCATGTTGCGATCATTTGCTCGCTTAAGGCATCGCGGCCAAGTGCGGTAACATAGCTAGCTTTGGCATTTTGGCTAATACGCGAAAAATAAACCGCTGTATTTAGCGTGTCACCACCAAAGCTCTGACGAAGGCCATTTTCTTGTTGCTGCAGTTCTACCATGCATTCGCCAATAAAGGCGACTTTTAACTCAGTCATGAATGTTTCCTCTTAAGACAAGAAGTCCTCACGCGGTGGTGAGAAACAATCTACTAATACGCTACCCTCTTCCAGCGCAACTGCACCATGCATGAAAGTACGCGGGGCGATGTAAGCATCACCTTTCTTAACAATTCTTTTTTCGCCGTTGATTTCAGCTTCAAAACTACCTTCAGCTACGTAACCAATTTGGTCGTGAAATTCGTGGGCGTGTGGAGCACCAATAGCGCCCTTTTCAAAACGTACGTGAACAACCATTAACTGGTCTGTGTGACCCACAATTTTACGGGTAACGCCATCGCCAAGGTCATCCCAAGGAGTTTCTGCTGAATTAAAAAATGCTGTCATAATGTTTCTCGTTATGGTTAGTTTTCAGTTGTGCTTAAGGTAAATCCTTCTTTTACCAAGGCGAGACGAGCTCGCCTTGGCTTAAGCCTCTCGCGTTTATTCCGTTATCGCTTCTGTGTCTAAGTTTTTATTTGGTTTTCTAGAAGCTTGTACCAACAAGATCCCTGCTACCAATACTATGGTTCCGCACAGAACAAACAGTGCTCGACCGGAAATGTCATTTGGAATCAATGCCATGGTGATGATGCCGAAACCAGCAACACTAATTAGGTTACCCAACATTGAACGCTGTTTAGTATCTAGGTTGTGTTGCCCTTCAGTGTTTGCATGTACTGGAGTATTCCAATCGCGGAACAGCTCAGCTACTTCAGCTTCACGCTCTGGCGTACGCCCTTTAAAGAACAAGGTTGAGCCAACAAAGAAACCACCGGTAAATATCACGTGTGCAGCTAGGCTAAGTCCTACTTTCAGGTCAGCCCATTCACGACCAGTTAACGCTTGCTCTAAGCCAAACCAGTTTTGAATGTCGTCGGAAGTTAACGCGATACCAAATACATAAGACACCACACCACCAACTACTAAGGTTGCCCATCCTGCCCAATCAGGCGTATTGCGGATCCACATACCAAGTAGCACAGGAATCAGCATTGGGAAGCCAATCAACGCGCCAATGTTTAATACAATGTCAAACAGGCTTAGATGACGTAGCGAGTTAATAAATAGGCCAATCGAGATAATCACAAAGCCCATGAATATCGTTGCGGCTTTACTTGCAACAATAAGCTCTTTTTCGCTGGCTGCTTCTTTACGTAAAATCGGTGAATAGAAGTTACGAATAAAGATACCTGCATTACGGTTAAGACCCGAGTCCATAGAGCTCATCGTAGCGGCAAACATTGCCGACATTAACAAACCCACCATACCTGCTGGCATAACGTTTTGAACAAAGGCTAAGTAAGCTGCATCGCTGCCACCTACGGTGCTATAAGCTTCCGCAAAGTCAGGCATAAAGGCATTTACATACCAAGGTGGTAAGAACCAAATAAGCGGACCAACAATCATCAACACACAAGCTAAACCAGCAGCTTTACGTGCGTTATCACTGTCTTTGGCACATAAGTAGCGGTATGCATTAATGCTGTTATTCATTACCCCGAATTGCTTCACAAAGATGAATACAATCCACAATAAGAAAATGCTTACATAGTTAAGGTTACTGCCCATCACAAAGTCGCCATGGAAGTTACCAATGATGTTGGTTAGACCACCGCCATGGAAGTAAGCAGCAATGGCACAGGTAATTGTTACCGCCATTATCACTAACATTTGCATGAAATCAGACGCAACAACCGCCCAAGAACCACCGGTTACGGCCATTATCACCAATACTACACCGGTGAAAATAATCGTGGTTTCCATAGGAATGTTGAAAACAGCAGCAACAAAAATTGCCAAACCGTTTAACCATACACCGGCAGAAATCAAACTGTCGGGCATACCCAGCCAAGTAAAAAATTGCTCAGAGGTACGGCCGAAACGTTTTTTAATCGCTTCGATTGCGGTAACTACGCGAAGTTGTCGAAACTTCGGAGCGAAATAAATGTAATTCATAAAGTAGCCAAACGCGTTGGCTAAGAACAAGATAACGATGGCAAAACCGTCGCTAAATGCTTTCCCTGCTGCTCCAGTAAAGGTCCATGCTGAAAATTGAGTCATAAATGCTGTCGCACCTACCATCCACCACAGCATTTTACCGCCGCCTCTAAAGTAGTCACTGGTGGAAGATGTAAAAGTACGAAACATCCAACCTATCGCAATTAAAAATACGAAGTAGGCTAGTACAACAACGATATCAATACTCATAGCCGCCTCTGAAGGTCAAAAGTTAAGTGTGAAATAATTAAAGCCAGCTAAGTGTATTACAAATTAATTATATTGTAATACAAAAACACTTTATGTGTGATGAAGATCCAATTATTTTTTGCTTAGCTTGTTTTGATTAATTTTAAGGCAAATCCAGCCTCATGCTACATAGCTTCAACAAGTAAGCTACAATGCTGTAGAACGAATAAACAGCAAAAAGATATATTGTGAGTAAGTTCACTTTTTTACCTGATTATGCTGAATTCATTTTTTATTTGTATTACTTTATATCAATAAATTATGTGTATGAGGTTTCAAATGCTTGCGAATTTAAATGCAGTGTTACTAGACCAGCAGGAAATTGCTGAAATTAGCCAACAGCTAAACACCAAAAGCTTAATGGGTTTAAGCTTAGCCAAAATGATTAGCGAAACTCAGGCTTATATGGCTAAGCCTATTGAAGTACCTGGCCATGGCGAAGCGGGTGGTTACGAGCACAACCGTCACAAGCAGAACTACCAGTACATTAATCAAGCGGGTCGCTTATTTCTTATTACCGGTGAAGAGCAATACGCCCAATACACCGCAGACATACTGACCGAGTATGCCGACAAGTACCTAGGCTTTGGCTTTCATATTCAACGCAATACCAACCCACCAGGGCGTTTGTTTCACCAGATTCTTAACGAACACGTGTGGCTTCTCTATTCAAGTTTAGGCTACAGCTGTATTAAGCACTGGTTAAACGAAGAGCAAGTTAAACATATCGAAAGCCAACTATTTCAACCTATGTTGGATATGTTTACCGACAAATACGGTTTTGATTTTGACCGCATTCACAACCACGGCCTTTGGGCAGTGGCAGCGGTAGGTATTTGTGGTCTAGCCATTGGCAAACCAGAATATGTAGAAATGTCGGTACATGGCCTAAAAGGTGACGATGTTACGGGTGGGTTCTTAGCCCAAATTAGCCAACTGTTTGCGCCATCAGGCTACTACATGGAAGGGCCTTACTACCATCGCTATGCGATTCGCCCACTGTGTTTATTTGCCGAAGTGTTGCACCGCCATCGTCCAGAGCTAGACATCTTTAACTACAAAGACCAAGTGATTGGTAAAACCATTAAAGCGATGTTAGCTACCGCCTACCCTAACGGTGTGTTCCCGGCGCTAAACGATGCCTCGTTAACGATGGACATTAAAGATCAAGGTGTAGTAGTGGCAGTGAGCCTAGCTTACAAACACTACGGTCACGATGAAAAACTACTTGGTATGGCTAAAATTCAGCAGCAAGTTTGGTTACATGGCTGCGGCGCGGCGTTGTCAAAAGCTTACCAAGAGTCAACCAACACAGCCCTTCCTCACTGGCCAAGTGTTGAATTAAACGAAGGTCCAAATGGTGATCGCGGCGCACAAGGCTTTGTACGTATACAAAGCAAAGACGGTGACGTTAGCCAATTAGTCATGAACTATGGCCAACACGGCATGGGACATGGTCACTTCGACACCTTAGGCATTAGCTTCTTCAACCGTGGACAAGAGGTACTTAAAGAGTACGGATTTGGCCGCTGGGTAAATGTAGAACCTAAATTTGGTGGTCGTTATTTAGATGAAAACAAATCTTATGCACGCCAAACCGTTGCTCACAACGCAGTTGCTGTAGACCAAGCTTGTCAAAACAACTTCGATGTAGAATTGGCAGACAGCAAACACGGCATCCCGCACTTCTTCGAAAGTAGCAACCAAGATCTACAAGCGGTAAGTGCCTTTGCTGAAGAGTTTTACCCTGGCGTTGACCAACAACGCAGTGTAGTACTCATTAACGACGACGCACTAGAAGCACCGCTATTACTAGACGTTTTCCGTTTGTCTAGCGACACAGAACATAGCTACGACTACGCCCTACAATACCAGGGTCAAATTGTACGTTGTACAAGCGATTACCAAACACATAAAGAATTGGCACCAATGGGTGACAACTTTGGTTACCAACATTTGTGGAACGAAGCGCAAGGCAAAGCCTCTGAAAACAATTTAGTAAGCTGGCTACAAGGCAATAGCTACTATTCTTGGATTAGTGCCAGCGAAGCAAACGACGAGCTGTTCTTCACTCGTGTGGGCGCTAACGACCCAGAGTTTAACCTGCGTAGCGAAACCAGCTTTATTTTACGCCGCCAAGCTAAATCTACGGTATTTGCTAACGTATTAGAAACGCACGGTTACTTTAACGAAGCCGTAGAAGCCAGTACTAATGCTCGCGGCAAAGTAAACCAAGTTACTGTAGTTGTAAGCAACGACATTGGCAGCGTTATTGAAGTTAAAGGTGAAGGCATTGATTTCACCGTAATGCTTAGCAACCAACGCGATGTAAGCGCTGAAACTCAGCACACTATTGAACATAATCAACAAACTTATTGCTGGCAGGGATCTCTGGCGTTAGAAAAGAACCGAGGTTAACCATGACTTACCAACCATTATTGATAAGCTTTGAAGAAGCAAAAGAGCTCGCTAAGCATCTAAATACCGATTCGCTGATTGGTCAATCTATTGCAGCAGAAGTTGCCGCACTAGAAGCCTACATGCCTTTAGGCATTGAGATCCCAGGCCACGGTGAAGCAGGCGGTTATGAGCATAACCGCCACAAGCAAAACTACATCCACTTGGATTTAGCTGGCCGCTTGTACCTAATTACTGAAGACCAACGCTACCTAGATTATGCACGTAGCATGCTGGTTGAATACGCTAAGGTGTACCCTACTTTAGAGCTAAACACTAGCCGAGACTCAAACCCACCAGGGCGTTTATTCCACCAGACATTGAACGAGAACATGTGGATGCTGTACGCCTCATGTGCTTATTCTTGCATTCGTCATAAGTTGGCAGAAGACGAGCAAACACTGATCGAAAATGACTTATTTAAGTTAATGATTGAGCTGTTTGTAGACGTGTACGCCCACGACTTTGATATTGTGCACAACCACGGCTTGTGGGCAGTAGCAGGTGTTGGTATTTGTGGTTACGCGATTCAAGACCAAGCCAGCGTAGATAAAGCCTTGTATGGCCTTAAAGGTGATAGCGTAAGCGGTGGCTTTATTGCTCAGCTTACTCAGCTGTTTTCTCCTGACGGTTACTACATGGAAGGTCCTTACTACCACCGCTTTTCGTTGCGCCCAATCTTCTTGTTTGCCGAGGCTATTGAGCGTCGCCAACCAGAGATTGGTATTTACCAACTAAAAGATCAGGTTATTAAAACCACTACTTACGCAGTAATGGCTACCGCCTTTCCTAATGGTGTGTTACCTGCACTTAATGATTCATCAAAAACCATGGACATTAACGACGAAGGTATTTTGATTGCTACCAGCATGTGCTTTAGCCGTTACCAACGTGACGCTAACTTAGTGGCTATGGCCAAACACCAAGCTAAAGTTTGGGTGCATGGTTCTGGTGCCAGCCTATCGGATGCCAGTGAAAATGCTGCAAGTATTGGTGGCTTTAACTGGGGCAGCTTAGTATTAACCGATGGCGCAGAGGGCGACCGTGGCGGTGTAGCAATCTTACGCCACCGTGATGCTCAGCAAGACGACAGCATGGCGCTACTTTGGTTCGGCCAGCACGGTAGTGACCACAAACTCCACTCGGCCTTAGACCATGGCCATTTTGACGGCTTGCACTTCAACCTATTTAATCGTGGCCAAGAAGTATTGCACGACTACGGCTTTGGCCGCTGGGTAAATGTAGAGCCAAAATTTGGCGGCCGTTACATTCCAGAGAACAAAAGCTACGCGAAGCAAACCATTGCTCACAACACTGTGGTTGTTGACTACCAAAGCCAAAACCAAGGTGATACCGCCACCGCAGAAGAAAAATGGGGCGAACAGCACTTCTTTGTAAGTGGAGACAACCAGCTACAAGCAATGAGTGCGTTTGTACGCAACTACTACCCTGGAGTTGATCAACAACGCAGTGTAATCATGTTTGAAGCAGAAGGCTTCGCTAAGCCTTTGGTATTGGATTTGTTCCGCTTAGTAAGCGAGCAAGAGCATAACTATGATTACGCCCTTCACTACTCTGGCCAGTTTATTCGCAGCGACTTTAACTACGAATGCAATGCACGGCTTAAGCCTTTAGGCGAAAACAATGGTTACCAGCACCTATGGCATCAAGCAACAGCAGAAGTTGAAGGCTCAAGCCTAATCACTTGGTTACAAGGCAACAGCTATTACACAATGGTTAGTTCTGCAGTAACAAATAGCCAAGTTATTATGGCGCGTACCGGTGCAAACGATCCAGATTTCAACTTGCGCAGCGAACCAGTATTACTGTTACGTCAGCAAGGTAAAAATCACTTGTTTGCCAATGTGTTCGAAACTCATGGCTACTTTAATGAAGCGATTGAAGCGAGTACCGAGGCCCGTGGCCAAGTTACTTCGGTTGAAGTATTGGCTCACAACAAAGTGGCGTCAGCAGTGGCGATTCACTTAGTGTCGGGCAAACAGATTACCGTTTGTGTTTCTAACCAAGCAAACGTGAAATCAGATACTCAACATCAATTAGAGATTAATGGCGAAACCCTACGCTGGAGTGGCGCGGTTCACATAGCTTAATACACTCTATTCTTATAAAAGCCTCGCTAAGCGGGGCTTTTTTATTGCCTCGCTTCAAGCTCATACTGCTCTACCAACATTCTGCTGTAACAAAATATTCATCTATCGCCATCCCTTGCTCTTACAAGCTTGCCAAAGTTGATTAATTAACAAACAAGTAATTTAACCCAAATGGGGAATGGTCGTGAATTATCAGCTTAGGTTACTCTTTCGTCATACCTAATTAGTAGCAGACTTGATTTAGGTAACTGTTTAACAAGGATTGTTATCAACGAATAGAGGTTAAAGGAATGACGATAGTATTAACGCTTTCTCTACTAACACTAATTATGCTTGCACCAATTAAATTGGGCACTCAAGTGCTCAAAATTGAGCGCTCAGGAATAGATGTTTGTTTTGTTGCTGTAATTGCTGCCATAGCCGCTACAGCGTTTACCGAAATGGTTATTGGCGAGGGGCTCTTCCCTTCTTTAGTTGCTTTAGTTATCACTAGCATTCTATTCTCTTTGGTCTTTCGAACAACGGCTGTAGCGGGTTTTGTATTAGCATTATTGTCTACCGCAATACAGTTTGCCTTTGCGCTAGGCCTTGTGGCCTTAGGCGTTGTTATTGCTTATAGCATCTCTTAACTAAGCCCCCTCCCCAAAAGGGCGCTTTGCGCCCTTTTACTTGCGCCAAACCAAATTAACCCACAAAGAATTTCTACTAGGTTTACTCGCTTCTTTTTCTTTTCCCCGCTAACATAAAAATGTTAAATCATTGATCTAACGGTAGCTTGCTAGTTAACAAAGATTTTCAGGGACGGAATGAAGAAAACAGTACTTAGTATCTTGCTGCTATCGCTATCAGGTACTAGCTTGGCAGAGCAAGACGGTGGTCCTCGGATAGTTGCCTACCGAGATACCTATATTTTGCTAGGGAAATACAACCCTAATCCACCTAGTTTAGGTGATTACTCTTCGGTATTGGCCACCAAAGAAGCCGAAAATGGCAGAGGTATCGACAACCTAGAAACTGAGTTTCAAATTAGTGGCAAACTCATCGTAGCTGAAAACCTATTAAGTGAAAGAGACTACTTTAGCATTGCCTATACTCAGCAAAGTTTTTGGCAGGTATATAACAAACCCTTCTCGTCCCCATTTCGTGATACCAATTACGAGCCCGAGCTCATTTACACTTGGCGCCCCGATCAATTTAGCATTGCCAAAAATCGTTGGTTGTTGCGAGCAGCTAGCCTTGGATTTAGCCATCAAGCAAATGGTTCTTACGGTGATTTTGATCGCTCCTGGGAAAGAATTTACGCCCAGTTTGATACCTCTTATAACGATTGGTTAATCACCTTTAAACCGTGGATTCCCGTAGGCCCCGAAGTGAACAACGGTGGTGACTTCACTGATTATTATGGTTACGGAGAACTGACTGTAGGGTATTTATTTGGTGACAATCAATGTAACCACCGCATCACAGCAATGGGCCGCAACAATCTACAATCAGATAATAAAGGCGCTATAGATTTGCGTTTTGCTTACTGCATTAGCCCTGCATTTTCTCTCTACGCCAAGTATTTTAATGGCTATGGCGAGTCAATGCTTGACTACAATATCCACAATCAGTCTTTTGGTTTAGGGGTTGCCCTCAACCGGATCGGTGACCGTCGTGAAATGATGTCTACCAGCAGCCAATGGACATTTGCCGGCATGAGCATGTTTAGAGATAACTATATTCTGCCATTTAAATATAACCCCTCCCCTGCTATCCCTGATTTAGCCGGAGGAGTACCTGGTCAACAGCCAGAAAAAATGGAAGTAGAATTTCAGTTTAGTTTCCGCCTCACGCTTCCTTTCACGCTATTTACCGATAGCGATAATTTAAGCTTTGCTTACACTCAACAAACCTTTTGGCAGCCTTATGAACGCTCAGGAGATTCGATTCGAGAAACCAACTATGAGCCCGAGTTTTTCTACCAATGGAACAGCCAAGCTGACCAAAAATCACAATGGTCGCCTGAATGGCTGCGCCTTGGCTTAGTACACGAATCGAACGGACAAACACAAATACGCTCGCGCTCTTGGAACCGAGTGTACGCAGAATTTGGCTTTGATGCAGGCCCGATAAGCATCGCGATTAAGCCATGGTATCGAATACCAGAAGACGAGTCTGAAGACGATAACCCTAACATGGAAGATTACTATGGCTATGGCGAACTAACGGCCAAATGGCAAATAAATGAGCGCCATCGTTTAAGCTTTTTAGGGCGGAATAACTTTAAAAAAGAAAACAAAGGCGCTTTAGACCTACGCTGGTCCTATGGTATAAGCCAAGAGCTAGCGCTCTACCTTAAATACTTTAACGGCTATGGTGAATCCCTAATTGATTACAATAAACATAATCAAAGCTTGGGTATTGGTTTTGCCATTAACAACTAGTGGCTTTACAGCAACCACCGAAAAGAGCGTTTTAAAAAATTAGTCGCATCTTCATGAATAATTTCACCATGCGACATCACTAAAGTATCAGCTTGCCAGTTGAGTATCTGGGTTAAATGCTGGCGTGCTTTGGCTTTACCAAACATAAAACTAAGCCGCCAATCTAGCGGCATTTTTCCATTCGGCGCAACTATACCGGTCATTCTTGCCAATAAACGTTGCCACCAGTTAAAACCAGCTGGGTTAAAGTTCTCAAGTAAGTCGGTAACAATTAATACACCTGATGAAGGGTGGTAAAAAATGCATTCTTGCATCAATGGTGAACCGGTAAAAAGCACTTGTTTTATCTGTTGATGCCAAGGCCACACTTCACTTGAACTGTTGGTTAAAGCTCCATCAAAATCCAAATCATTACGCTTAATAATTAATTGTTCTGTGCCATACAGGCGAGCATCAGGGAACTGCTGTTGCCAAGGCTCAATAAACAGATGATGCAGATGATTTGGCGCGACCAAATACTTAACCTCTCCTAGCGAGGCTATATTTGTTAGCAAGTTATCGTTTAAGGCTATTGGGCTGTGGATCCACAACTGTGAATCATCCAGGCGGATAATGGTCATACGGGTAGAATACGGTAAACCGAAAAAGGGAACACAAGGCCCCTCTACAACCCAAACATTCTCGGCAAGTCGTTGCATTGTACTCCCTTTCACTACGCACTATCTCTATAGTTTGTCCTCTTCTAAACAAATAAGTTCTTGAAAGCATGAAATAAAAATCAAGAAAGTCACTTAAAGAAGAATTGGAGAGCAAATTATAGATAGAGAAAAGCTGTCCGCCACAAATAAGCACCAACAGTTTTATAGCTTATCAGTGGAGAGCAAACTCTTTGTCGTGGTTTAGTCGAGCCAGTGTTGGTTATTCGTCTACTTTTGGTCAACGCTGTCTGAGGATTCGTTAGCCGATTTTGCTTCTCTAACCAAAATACGCGCAGGGTTGCCTACTGCAACAGCATTTTCTGGCACATCTTTAACCACAACAGCACCAGCGCCAACAGTGACATTGTTACCGATGCTAATATTACCCAAAACAACAGCACCAGTAGAAAGTCTCACTTTATTACCGATAACCGGGACACCGGCATCACTGCTTGCTCCGCCTTTAGCGCCCACTGTAACCCCATGGTAAATAGTTAGGTCATCACCATAATGCGCTTTTTTATTTAGTACGATATTGCCAAAGTGAGGTAAAAATAGGCCTTTACCGATTTTTGCCGCGCGAGGAATTTGCACACCTGAAACAATACGAATAACTTTATAGAAAGGAATAGATAATAGCTTTATTAAAGGGTTTTTATGAGTGGCTAAGCGATAAAACAAAACAATAATAAAGGTACTTCTTAACAACAGCCAAAGCCAACGCTTTATTAGCGAATACTGTTCAAGCTCATGCTCTACTACATAAACAGAATAATCTTGTTTTAACTCATCCATGAATCAACTCACTTAGCAATTGAAGAAATATGAGCTCCAGCTCGCACACAATATAACTCAGTTAGTTAGATGTTGTTGCATACTTTATGCTGGAATTAGAAACAAAAATGCCGACAGTATAACTGTCGGCATTTAGCAATTATCAGCGAGGTAATACTAAGCAGCGTTATCAGAAGGCAAACGGTGATTACTGTTATTTAGTAAGGCTAGGTTAGCTTCACGTGCTTTTTCTGCATTGCCGGCCATAATCGCATCGTAAATAGCCTTGTGCTCATCAATACATGTGCCACCTTCTTTAGAAGAGTGATCAATAAAACCGATAAACATGGTGCGTAGTACGTTAGCAAAAGGAATATAAAAGCTATTACCAGTAGATAGGAATACCAAACGGTGGAACTCCATATCTACGTCTGTCCACGAAGTGTCTTCATCAACCCCGGTGGCAACATCGAACATCTGTTGAAAAACAGCCGACAAGCCCATACGCTGTTCAGCCGTAGCATTTCTTGCCGCTAAGGCAGCTGCTTCTGGCTCGATAGCGCGGCGTAAAGCCAAAAATTCTTGATAAGCTTGTTCGGTATTGCTTAAACCCATCATCCAATCAAGTAATTGGGAGTCTAAAAAGTTCCAGTATTCGCGGTCACGCACACGCGTACCAATTTTAGGGCGAGACTCTAATAAACCTTTAGAGTTAAGCAATTTAATCGCTTCACGTAATGCAGTGCGGCTTACACCAAATTGTTCGCATAAGTCGAGTTCGCCAGGAATAATGCTGCCCTGCGGCAAGCTTCCCGACAAGATGCCCCGGGCAATCTCTCTCGCTACTTGCAAATGTAGGCTGCGAGACGCACCTTCTATTTGCATGAATTCGTTAGACATAAAATAACCTTAATCAAATATTGTGTTAGCAATAACCAATCCGCCGGATTTATCATTGCTAACACAACTCATTCTACATTTAGTATGACTAATACTACCCTATTTGTAATAGACCAGATACAAAAAAAGCCGTCAAATGTAGGCTTGATCGCTATATTTGTAACACTTAAATACTAAAGTCTTAGCTCATTACCAAAGAAACAACACCCGCTGAGTGCTTTCAGCCATTAAAAAAGCCACACTTAATGTAAGTGTGGCTTTGCTATTCTAAAGCGCTAAACGCAGCAATTAGATACCTAAGGCTTGCCCACCACCAATCTGTACAGTTTCTGCAGTGATGAATGAGGCATCCTTGCTTACCAAGAAAGAGATAGTTGAAGCAACTTCTTCTGGTTGGCCTAAGCGGCCTAGTAGAATGCTATCTTTCCAAGAGGCAAATACTTCAGGCTTGGTTTCTTTGATTTGAGCATGGAATGGCGTATCAATAGTACCAGGAGATACTGCGTTAACACGAATACCAACTGGCGCGAGTTCTTTTGCTAACGCGCGGGTTAAGGTATGTACCGCTCCCTTAGAAACACCATATATACCAGCACCCGGACCACCGGCATTCCAACCAGCATTTGAGGTGAAATTAATGATTGAAGCATTTTCACCTTTCTTCAAGAATGGAATTGCAGCACGCGATACAAAGAATGCACTATCTAAATTTAGCGCCATTACGAAACGGTAGAACTCAGTGGTCATTTCTTCCATAGGGCTACGACCGCCTAAGCCACCGGCGTTGTTTACCAGCACGTCAATTTTGCCAAACTTTTCACCAATTTTGGTCACGTTGCTGGTAACAGCAACTTCATCAGTAACATCAAAGCTATAGTATTCAGCTTCAATACCCAGTTCTTGTAATTGAGCAACACGCGCTGCGCCGGCTTCATCTTCGATACCGTTCAAAACAACGGTATAGCCGTCTTCACCTAAGCGTTTTGCCACTTGAAAACCAATTCCACCGGTTGCTCCGGTAATTAATGCAACTTTATTAGACATATCTACACTCTCAATTAAAGGTTAAGTAATGTTAGAGAGCCAACGGCCTCTTTAGTAATACAAATAGACTACACCTTGATAATTTGTAATACAAATACACAGATCACATTTTAGAAGTTATAGCGTAGGCCTATGCGGCTTCTTAACTCTCGTTGGCTAGATTGATCGGAAACTGAAACATCACCAAACTCTAACCACGGCGTCCAACTGCCCATGCTGTAATGAATGGTAAAGTTGTTTTCATAATTAGTTCGGCCATTGTTATAGAGGTGATATTCAGAATTGTCGGAGTAGTAATAGTTACCCTCTAGACCAAATGTCCATTGCTGATACTTATACCCAATGTTGGCGGTATAGCGATGGCGATACTTCTTAATATCTTCTCCCGGTTTTACGTCAAGTCGGTAACGGCCACTTAATGACAATCCCTTTACCTTTTCTGGGGTGTAGGTCAACCGGAGTTGCGGTTTGTAGGTAGCACCGGATTGACCAAACTCTATAGGCATACCAGGAATTAGCGCCCATTCATCGTTAATTTTATAGCGGTAGCCAAGGTCGATTTCAGATCCGTTTGATTGTAAGTCTTCCATGAATTTGCCCTCTTCTCCTTTAAATTTAAGCTCTAAAGCCATAGAGAAATTATTTTCAAAGGTATGGGCCATCTTTACTCGGCTAGCATGCTGCTTGGTATCGCTTTTGTACTCATGGCGAAAGTCTACTGAAGTCGCGAGAACGTTCGCACTCAGTAAACAACCACCGCTTAGTAACACCGCTAGACTGTATGATTTCATGTTTTTAACTCTACATTGAACACAATTAATTGTATTACAATATCATTTTAATGCATTTTATAGACTAAACCGTTCAAAATGTGATCATCAGCATTAGTGTTGAAACAAAACGTCTAACAGATCACCTTTTACAGCCCATTGATTCGATAATTTATTTAAATGCAAAATATACATTGCTAACTTAGGGTGCTTTACGAAGTGTTAGAACGTCTTGATTGCATGTAAACTTTCGAAGGCGACACATTTACTTTTAGAAGAGCGTTTACTGAAAAGAAAAATGCACCATATAAGGTGCATTTTAGAACTGCTATTGTTAGCGATTTACAAATTCACGACTATTGCATCACAACTAGCTTGCTGGTCGGCGATGTTTCCATTTATGTCTAATTGAGCAATAAAAGATGAACTCGCTAAACAAAACCCTCACCTATAGCGGTGAGGGTTAGCTTTATGTTACTAGTTAACAGTAAAACCTAGTGCTTCAGCGCGTGCAGCCACTTCTTCAGCAGTTAAGGTGTCTAACCAGAACGCAACGTTATCGATAGCGCCTTCAAGGTTTTTCTGTGAACTGTTGGCGCCACCACCGATGTAAAGCTTGTCGCTTGTACTTTCGTTCGGTAAGAAGTCAGTAACCTCTTGAGTAGCATCTTGCACACCATTTACATACACGGTTGCAGTTGTACCATCGTAAGTTGCAACAATGTGTGTCCATTCATCATCTTGTAAAGGTGTTGCACCAATTACTGAAGTAGAGCTTGAGCCGTTATAAATTCTCAATCGAGGAAGTAAAGTAGTCTGGTCGATAACTAATTTATAACCTCGGCTACTATCAACATTTTCAATCAACTGTAAATCTTGACCAGCATCAGAGTTAAATGCAGCGTCAGTTGACTTAAACAGTATTTCAAAAGAAATAACACCATCAGCTGCTGCTAGTGGGCTCGTCGACATATCTACATCATCAATGTAGTGGTATCCAAAGTTTCCACCTTCAGCTTGAGTAATTTGAACAGCACTTCCCGTACCAAATGCACCGGTTACAACCTCACGTGGGTTATCACTAGATTTGCTCATACTTAATGTGTAATCACCGATGGCAGCATCTCCGTCAATGGTAGAAAATTCCCACTGATAGTTAGCAGCTGGTACATCTGGATCAACAGGCGGATCTACAGGCTCTTCTCCATTAGCAAACTGAGATGCACGTTGAGCAACTTGAAGCGCGTCCAAAGCTTCGCTCCAAGTGGCAATGTTATCTACAGTACCTTTGAAGTTTCGGTCTTTACTGTTTGCACCACCCAGAATGTAAAAATCATCTTCGGTGTTAAAGCCGTAATCAACAGAAACATCGCGAGAATTATCTAATTCACCATTAACATAAATCTTGATAGTTCCTGTATCACCGTCATCTGCGTCATACACAGCAGCTAAGTGATACCAATTGTCTGTTTCGAAAGCGGTTGCGGCGGTCACTTCAACAGTATTGCCACCAGCACCATAAAGCTTAAAGCGAATAGTTTGGTCTGAAGCAATGTAAAAGTTAAAGCCTTTATCATTATTGCTGGTTTCAGCAAATTGAACGATTTGCATGTTTTCAGCAGCAGCAGTGTTGGCATTGATTACAGCTTCTAAAGAGAACGAAGGTGACTCTTCTGTAGACAGCGTATCTGAACCATAAGTTACACCTTCAACAATTTCTGAAGAATCATACTTCAAATAACCATAAGCACCTGAACCAGCATTAAACTGATCGAAAGTAATCGCTGTTGCGTCTACACCGCCCATACCGGCAGCAGCAGAAAAGTTTACGTCTTCAGACGAGGCATAGATATCATTCGCTGCAGTTCCGCTATCGGACTCAAAATCCCCATTTGAGAACTGGTATTCATTCACAGCGTCAGGAATTTCAACTCCAGAACCGTCTTCTTCTTCGGCAGCAGCAATAGAATCAAGTACCGCTTGATTGGTAACCTCTGTGCCGTCGTCCGTATACTCTACAGAGTCTTTTGTATAAGTAATTGATAAGGCGCCATCAACTACTTCATAAGTACCATCGACGTCGCCATAAGTAATTGTTGTTTCATAAACAGTATAGGCCTGCTGGCTATACGTGTAGAGGTCATCTGTTTCGTTGTAGGTATAAATTTTTAGAATATCATTTTCGAAATAGTAAACTTCTGGATACTCTGCAGATGTAGGTGCTATAAGAGACGTTGCACTTGTAATATTCCAAGTAACCTCTTCAATGGCATAAGTCGGCTCTGGTGGCGGAACGTATACTTCTGGCGCCTCAAAACAACCAAACATAAAAGTTGTGCTCATAGGGATTAGCAGCAGCTTAGACGGTTTCATTTAAACCTCCTTGTAGGTATAAATAATATTATTGTAATAGTTAAAATACTAATATTGCTAAGGTCATCCGTAGTTAAACAGTCCGAAACCTATTTAACGAAATACAACCAAATGACTTTTCCTTTCCAGACTATTCGCTCTCTTAAATGATTAGCCGGCGATAAGTTCCCATTTAAACCTCCTAACTACGGTAAAAATGATCATATTGTATTAGTAATACAAAACTATAATGTGGCAAAAGATTGTGATTGTAAAGTGACCGACTTCGCACTATTTGCGATTAATCTTTTTGTCTTCACAACTTGTAAAATCTAGATAAAAGCAGAGTAAGCGATGAAATTATTGATATTGCGAGGAACGAACTTATAGGCAAACTATAAAGCAAAATAACTGTTTAATAACTTATTAAGTAATGATCTTGAACACCACAACCCCAGTGGTTAATTTTCCAGTTGCACCAGATATAAGCGAACACAGGCTAAAACTAGTAGGCTTGTTAACCAGCTAAATGCGCCTAGTTTTGTATCGCTAGCCAAGAGAAACACTCTGGCTTAGTTCCACTCTAAACCGAAATTGGTAATACAAATAGTTTGTTTGCCCGCTTAGGTTCATCGGCGGAAGCTATATTGCCATTACTGGTTTAACGCTAACAAATTTTGTTACTTAAGGCGCTTAGCTTCACTAATCTGATTGAAATGCCCCATTTCTTAAGCAAAACAAGATCAATCTCACAGACATCTGTTTAAAAAATAGGCTTTAATTGTATGACTATTTAAGCTTGTAGCTTTAATAGCAAGACAGGGTACTAGCTGTTATAAGCTAAATACGCTGCAAAAAATAATAAGAAAGATATACATCGTTAAAACCTTCATTGCACTGTTGTCGGAACTGTTGGTTTTAATAATTAAACGCGAGAATAAGGACAACATTATGATTTTTGTAGGAATATTCCTGGCATTAGTCGCCTCTTACTTAGTAATAATGGACGTAGCAGCCATACTAAAAAGTCACCATTAAGATAAAAAACATGAATAAGACTAACGTTCTAACCGACGCAGTTTGTCGGTTAGAATACTTAACCAAGCGCTAAACTCCCCTTCCAACATCGAATCATCTTCGTTATTAATTCTTAAAAAGCTTTCTACAAGCCAAAGATTTATACCGACTCCTGTGCAAATAACGCATACTTAAGCAATTGTTTAGACAGTATTTAGTATTATGGACTTAGAAGAAATCTATCGTCGTGACCTAAACTTACTCATAGCTTTAAAGGTGCTCATCGAGGAAGGTAGCGTAAGTAAAGCGGCTATCCGCTTGAGTCTTAGTCAATCGGCGATGAGTAGAGTATTAACCCGCCTACGTGACTTACTCAATGACCCTTTGTTTATTCGCCAAGGCCAAGGTTTGGTGCCTACTGAGCGAGCCTTAGAATTGAATCAAGCCTTACAAGGCCCCTTAGAAAACCTGCGTCAGGTACTTAGCCCAAATGTGTTTAACCCTGCAGAATGCAGTCAACATTTCACCATCGCCACTACTGACTATGCAATGCAAACTATTCTGCCCTTTGCCCTAGCAAGGATTTACCAAGAAGCACCGAATATCTCTCTCGAATTTGCTCCTTTGCAGCATGAACAACTCGCCCAACAGTTATCTGCAGATGGCTGCGATATGGCGATTTGTCGACCTACCAAACCAGTAGCCCCGCTTGCTAAAGACAGTTTGGGTTTAGTGAGTGTATTTTGCTTACTTGCTAAGCATCACCCATTGGCAAACAAAGAACTCACTCTAAAAGAATATTTGGCTTATCCACACGCGATGATAGCTATTAGCGATGGCGTTAAAAGCTTGCTGGATGAAGCATTATCTGGTCAAGATAAACCACAACTGCTGCTTCGCGCTTACCACTTAGAAGCGGCCCTAGCAATTAGTGAACAAGTCCCGGTGATTATTACGGTTCCCGCTGACCTAGCCTATTTAGTCGCGGAAAAGAATCAATTAGTAGTTAAACTGCTGCCTTTTGAATTTAAGCCTTTTGACTACTCACTGTTATGGCACCCACGCTGCGAGCACTCTGCTCCGCAAATTTGGCTACGCAATGTAATTAAACAAGAATGTAGCCGCTTAATAAGTAAACGAGTGCAAGACATGGGATTAGTAGAATAAGTGCTAAGCAATCAAAAGCAGAGCAACAAAAAAGCCGACCTTATTGGTCGGCTTAGACGTAAGTTACTAAGTTTTATAGTTTGATAACCACCCGCCCAGTGACTTGGCCATTCGTTATAGCTTCAGCGTATTCCGCGACTTGCTCTAATTCCACTTCGGTGCACGCTTGCTTGTAGTAACTATCTGGAAGCAACTCAGCTAAACGTTGCCACGCTTTAATCCGCTTCGCACGTGGGCAGCTCACTGAATCTATGCCTAACAAGCTAACATTACGCAAAATAAACGGCATTACCGTAGTCGGTAAATCGAAGCCGCCAGCTAAGCCACATGCGGCAACGGCGCCATTGTAATCCATTTGAGCCAGTACTTTAGCCAATACCTTGCTACCCACGGTATCAACTGCACCGGCCCAAACTTGTTTTTCTAAGGCGCGCGCTGGCTCTTCAAACAAGCTACGGTCGATAATTCGACTAGCGCCAAGTTCTTCTAATAAAGCACCATTTTGTTCTATTCGACCACTAACAGCAGCCACTTTATATCCCAGCTTAGCAAGTAAGGTAACGGCTACCGAGCCAACACCGCCACTAGCACCTGTAACTAGAATTTCACCCGATTCAGGCGTAATACCGGCATCAACTAAGGCTTGTACACACAACATAGCGGTAAAACCAGCAGTACCTACCATCATGGCTTGCTTACCACTTAAGCCTTCAGGCAGAGGAACTAACCAATCCGCTTTTAAACTGGCTTTTTCTGCCATTCCGCCCCAATGACCTTCACCAACTCCCCAACCGGTCAACACCACTTTGTCACCAGCGGCGTAACGTGGGTCATGAGATTGCTCAACGGTACCGGTTAAATCAATTCCGGGTACCATAGGGAAATTGCGAACAATTTTACCTTTACCGGTAATGGCTAGGCCGTCTTTATAGTTAAGTGAGGAATAATCAACTTTTACAATTACGTCACTCTCGGGCAAGTCGGTATCATTAAGTTGGCGAATGCTAGAAGTGGTTTGTTTCTCAACTTGATCGAGAACGAGTGCCTTAAACATAGTAGAGCTCCGAGTTAGTAAGCAAAATTTACAAATATCAGTGTAGCCGCTCTAGCTCTATGTATTAAATGAATTTTTATCATTTAATACATGTACAACACTCATAATGACTAAAGTTTAGTCGCTTCGCTACTTAGCGCTCCTCAGTTAGCAGGCTTACTTGAATAAGAGAGCTATCTAATTGAGCAAGCTTTTGTTTTGCCAGTCGAATGCACTTACCGCAAGTGCTGCCCAACTGCTTTGCTTGTTTTAACTGCTTAACCGTTTTTAAGCCTTGCACATAACTAACTGTCAATGCTTGATCGTTAATCTGCTCACATAAACACACCCACATAAGTTTGCTCCTGTATTCAAAAAACTAAAGCAACGTTAAACCAAGGCTAACTGGCTAAGCAGTTACACACTGGAGTGTTAAGCAGAACGCAAAACCGGAGCTAGGTAACTTTAGGTAACAAACAGCCAGGCAAGAAGCGTTAACTTATTGTATTAACGGGAGTAAACCGTAATTTACTCAACAGTTAGATGTTTGCATAAGAGAATATGTCACCCAATATTTACTGAGTCATCATCATGCAAAGCGTACAAATTCTGATTTGTTTATCACTGTTAGCATTAGGACTAAGTAAGGGTTTGCAAGCGCAACAATTTGCAGATTTGTCCAAACAGGTTTCCCCTTACAACCACAAACCCTTGCTGAGTGATGTCGATGAACTAAGCAATTATCAAAGCATGAAACGTTACTTGTCGTTAAATCATGGCTTAGACTATCAAATCCAAATTGCGCCTATTGCCCAAACCGATGGCCATGGACATAACTACCTTGATAACGAAACCGACCTGATTATTACCAAGCGATTTTGGGAAGACCAACAAGGTTACGGCAAGCTAGTGTTTGCCGGCGTGATGGTTAACATGCTTAACAACAGCTATACCCGAAAATTTGCCGACGATGTCGGATTAGGGCCAAGTCAACCAAATGGTGGAATGACAGGACCAGACCAAAACATCACCGCAATTAACGGCTTATGGTGGGAACATAGCTTACTAAACCATGGACTCACCTATCGCCTAGGACACCTTTACACCACCCGACTATGGGCAACCAACAAATATCTAAGTGATGACCGTAGCACCTTTATGGCCTCGCCATTTTCACACCAAGGCTTAAGTTGGACTAGTGGTCAACGTGCACTAGGCGCGACATTGTCAGTTCAAAACCAATGGGCCTATGTGCAGGTGGGGTTTAACGATGCGAAACCTAACGGCAAAGATATCGACATTCGTAGCTTTAGTGATGGGAAATTTGTACGCCATCTTGAACTAGGGCTAACACCAAGCTTTGACTTTGGTGAAGGTGAGTACAAAATCAGTCTTGCAGACATTGACGATACAACTAGCTCACATACCTCAGCAAATGAGTTAGAGGCAAATAAGGCCGGTCAAACTTTATCGGTGAGTATAAGCCAAGACTTTGGCAACCTAGGTATATTTGCTCGCTACAATCGCTCTTATCAACGTTATGCTGCAAAAACTAAAGCGGTTGCCGTGGCCGGCCTAGTGATAAATGATTTGATAGATAACCAAGATGTTTTAGGCATTGGATACGCCGAAGTAGAACCCGTTGATAGGATCCGCAAACAACACGGTAACGAAAAGTCCATCGAGATTTACTACGATATAAAACTGACTAATCGCTTAAGTATCGCGCCTGATATTCAATACTACTTTACCAAAGCAGCCACCAAAGGCGTAAACACAGCTGGAGATACCATTTTTGGCTTACGACTTCGCTATATGCTGTAGTGCCTATAACGATACGTTGTCAGCACATATAATCATCGCCTTACCCAGTGCACTGTAACAAGTTACTGGGTCTTTTAAGATGTCACTCGGAAGCTGCTGCGCCGCTTCCTTATTAATGGTGACTTCATTAAAGCCTTGTTCCGCATGATCATAAATCTCGGTGCCATCTTGCAGCGCCCAATAGATTGTTGAATCGTTAGCTCTGGCACAGATTTTTATCTCACAAGGCACAAGCGTTATCTCATCGCCTTGATAAACTCGGCACTCAAACACATCTCTTCCACAACCTGCATTCGCTGAGATGCTATAAAACAGCGCTAGAGTTATTGCGATAAGTTTAAACAACCCAATTTCTCCTACTCAATTTCAAGAAATAGTATCACCAGAGGGTTTTATGTTCTTAAAGCTTTCTCGTGGCGCTTTAGCAGACGCAAACCTAAACACATTTTTATCGACATCGCGATGAATGGTGATATCGATATAGGTGGTTTGATTAGCAGCACACACCTCATCGATGGCTAAACCCTCAGAGCGAAACTGGGTGTTGGTGTAAAAAGAAAAGCCCTTGTTTGGTCTAGCCATCACTTGCAGTCCAAAACAGTTATCTTTAATTTGCGACATTTTGTCGGCATCAATGTAATACACCAAGCTATGTGTTGCTTTATTCATTTGCTTATCGACAAAGAAGCCATCTGGTAATTGATGAGGTTTATAACCTTTACCTGCTAGTAGCAAAACATCGTAGTTTTCATTGTGAATGTGCTCGCCAGTTTGGTCTCTAACCCGTACAACCAACATGCAATATTTACCTATGGTTCGCTTTTTACCGAGCGGCACTTTGGCTTGTTCGGCTTGGCTTAACTTCGTTAGCTCAGTACTGCGTTGCTGGTAATCACTGGTACTGTTTACCTGCAAGCACGCAAGCACTTGGTCAACAACGATATGATGATTAGCAGAGCTCGCTTTATTCGCCATAATGCCCATTTTGGTCCCTGAATGACTAAATTCACTTAGTATCCCAATAGGCACTTCCGCAGGGCGTCGAACAGGTTCAACTTCGCTAGGATTTAGTCGATATGCTTTACCTTGAAAACCTGTCAGCTGTTCTTCAGACTGCTCTAGAGCAAAATAACGGTAATTCATATTGGCACCGGCTACGCGTACCACGCCATCTGAGCCAGACTCTACCAAGTAGCCGTTTAAAAAATCATAGAACTTAGTATCAATCCCCTGCCCACTTAATACAAAGGGATAAAAGCTGTTGCCAACATAATCATAAGCCATACCATTTTCATTTAGCTGCCACTGACCTTGGCTACCCAGGCACAGCCAATCTAATACTCTTTGGCCTGGCTCAACACCCGCAAACCAAGATTTGATACGCCCAACTCGCTGTTTGCCTAACACCGCTAAACTAGAGCCATGGTTAGCTGGTGCTAGCATCACTAAATGCTTAAGCGGTAAAGAAGCTAAACCTGCCGCACCGTAATACTTATCAACCCAAGAACGCACAACCGGCCCACCAGTAGAGTGGGTAATACAAGAGAACTCTTGAATGCCTGTTTCGTTACCGGGTAAATCTAATAAGGCTTGCTGCATAGCTCGCGCGATATCATCCATCGAGACTTCATCGTGGAAGCTAATGTATTTACCCAAATAGATGTGTTCTAAATCTAGCTGCAAACCTGCAGCGCTAGCTTTAGCCACTAAAGACTGTGGTAGCTCGCCGTATGTGGAGGTATTAGTCACACTCCAGCCATGCACAAAAATCAATTTCATCGTATTACGTCCATGTAATTTAAATAGCTAATTCAAAAGCTTAGTTTTTTTCGCAAACGATTGTTAACCGTAAGTTAAAAAAAAGCAATCACCCTTTTACACTATTGCATAGCCTAGGTAAGCCAATCGCAAAGTGCGATGTAACTAACGAGAAAAGGCGCGATGAGGCTGTAGTAGATAGTGGACAGCAAAAACGCGGTAGAGCTATGGCTTACGCAGTCTAAGTACTAAGTTTTGAACACTAACGGGCGCTGGCTGAGTATAGCGCTGGACAATAAACACTATCGCAAAATTTGCTAGCATTCCCAGGGCGCCAATTCCCTCTGGAGAAATCCCCCAAAGCCAGTACTCCGAATGATTTAGGCCTGGAGAAACAAACTTAAAGATACCCACGTAAGCCAAAGTGATACTCATGCCGCTCAGCATGCCGCTTATTACCGCTGTACGCCCAATGGACTTAACAAATATACCTAAAACAATGGCTGGGAACAGCGAGCTAGCCGCCAAACCAAAAGCAATAGCAACCACTTCCGCAACTAAGGCTGGAGGGTTAATGCCTAAATAGCCAGCTGCGCAAATTGCTACAATAGCGCAGCAGCGTGCCAATTTCAGCTCCTGTTTATCACTAAGCTTTTTTTGCCAAGTTTGCTTCACTAAATCATGTGATATCGAGCTAGCAATCACCAGTAACAGGCCCGCAGCGGTAGAAAGTGCTGCAGCTAAACCTCCCGCAGCAACCAAGGCCACTACCCAGTTTGGCAACTGTGCTAACTCCGGTGAGGCCAGCACCACAATATCTTGATTAATGGTGACTTCATTACGCTGATCTCCCGAGTAAAACAAACGGCCATCACCATTTTCATCTCGCCACTCCACCAGGCCAGCTTGCTGCCAATGAGCTAACCAGCTGGGTTGTTGTTCTTCAGCAATGCCGTTTGAATCCAAGCCGTTGATAGACTCTATAATGTTTACTTTTGCAAAGGCTCCGACCGCTGGTGCTGCTGTGTACAATACAGCAATAAAAGCTAAGGCATAACCAGCAGATGCCCTAGCTTCTGCTACTTTAGCGACGGTAAAAAACCGTACAATTATGTGCGGTAATCCAGCAGTTCCCATCATCAAAGCAGCGGTGATAAACACTTGGTCACTCAGGTTTCGAGTGCCACTGGTAAACTTGGCGAAACCTAACTCTTCAGATAAGCCATCGAGCTTATCTAACAAATAAACATTTGAAGCTCCACTAACATTGCTACCTAAGCCAAACTGCGGAAACACTTGTCCTGTTAAGGCTATTGATGTAAAAATAGCGGGAACCAAAAAGGCAAAAACCAGTACGCAATATTGCGCAACCTGGGTATAGGTAATGCCCTTCATTCCTCCCCACACCGCGTAAAAGAACACGATTGCCATGCCCAATAATATGCCTAAATTTACGTTCACTTCTAAAAAGCGCGCAAACACCACACCAACGCCGCGCATTTGCCCAGCAACATAAACAAAAGAAATGAACACCGTGCATATTACCGCTAGCACTCTCGCCCGCTTAGAGTAATAACGCTGACCAAAAAAATCGGCGACAGAGTATTGGCCAAAACGATGTAAGTAGGGCACTAAACATACTGCTAGCAACACGTACCCGCCTGTCCAGCCCATTAAATAAACGGCCCCGTCGTAGCCGAGAAATGAGATAACCCCAGCCAAAGAAATAAAAGAAGCTGCCGACATCCAAGTAGCAGCGGTAGCCATGCCATTGGTAAGCGGATGAATGCAGGCATGAGCAACGTAGAAGTCCTGGGTATTGTTGGCTTTAGCCCAAATGGCTATCACCATATACAGCGTGAAACTAGCCGCAACGAATAAAGAAGTCCAAGTTTGAATGTCCATATCTAGCGATACTTATCCTACTGGAGCTAAGATGCTGATAATCGAAAAAAGACACCAACAAAGCAGACCAAAAGTTAACAATTTGTTAAACATTAACTTAGGGCGCATTTAGCCACTTGAAACTTATACTTTGGTATAGATGAGACACTCAATAGCAAAGGTGCTTTATTTATTCAAAGATTCACACGTAAGCTATTGAATAGAAATAAAATGAAGACCAAAACCCTTCTGTCATCCTTTAGTCTAAACAATGATAAACAGGGCGATATTTCTATAAAAAAGACAAAAAAAGAGCTCTTGCAAAGCAAGAGCCAATGGAAACGTGCTTTTTGGAAACCTTCAACACTACTCCCCTCGATGTAGTGCTCGCCGACCAAAGCTAGAAGGTTCAAGCTACTAAACTAAATTAGCATGCTGATTTTGTAGGTCAACTATAAATTTTACAATTCATTAACTTTATGTGAGCAGCCTAACACGCTGAAGAAACGATGCATTTTTCGATCTCTTTTATTTCTTTAAACGTACTTTACTTAAATAGAGCGAAGCAAATCACGCCTGTTTGTAATACTCAAAGAGCCTTGCGCGGGAAATCTAGAACGGACAGGATGGCAACAATTAATGACTAAAGGTTTTTAAAAAAATGCTTATTTTTTAGAAATTTATTTTTGCCATGGTATAAACTTATTTTAGCGCTTCATGAAATCTTTTGTTTCCAAATTCTATCTTTTATAGAGATAGCTTGTATTTAGGAGGCCTAGGCCATGAGTATTTTTGACCACTATCAACAGCGTTACGAGCAGGCTCAAGAAGAAGAGTTATCCCTCGACCAGTTTTTAACACTTTGTAAAGAACAACCAAGTACTTACGCCAGTGCGGCAGAACGCCTTTTGCTCGCCATTGGCGAGCCAGAAATGGTAGATACCTCTAAAGACCCACGCCTAAGCCGGCTTTTCTCCAACCGTATTATTGCTCGTTATCCCGCTTTTAAAGAATTTTACGGCATGGAAGACAGCATTGAACAAATTGTCTCTTATCTAAAACACTCTTCTCAAGGTCTTGAAGAGCGCAAGCAAATTCTTTACTTGTTGGGTCCAGTAGGCGGTGGTAAATCCTCCTTAGCCGAAAAGCTGAAAGCCCTTATGCAACAAGTACCTATCTACCGCTTAAAAGGCTCACCAGTAAACGACCACCCATTCTGTCTGTTTGATGCTAACGAAGATGGCAACATTCTAGAAAAAGAATACGGCATTAGTAAGCGCCATTTAAAAACCATTATGTCTCCTTGGGCGGCCAAGCGTTTAAATGAATACGGTGGGGATATTACTAAGTTCAAGGTGGTAAAATGTTACCCATCTGTCATCAACCAAATTGCGATAGCTAAAACTGAGCCCGGCGATGAAAACAATCAAGATATTTCATCTCTGGTGGGTAAAGTAGACATTCGCCAATTAGAACATTTTGCGCAAAACGACCCCGATGCCTACAGCTACTCAGGAGCACTATGTAGAGCTAACCAAGGTTTAATGGAGTTTGTAGAGATGTTTAAAGCGCCTATTAAGGTGCTACACCCTCTACTCACCGCCACCCAAGAAGGTAACTTCAACGGTACCGAAGGGCTCTCGGCAATTCCCTTCGAAGGCATTATTTTAGCTCACTCAAATGAATCCGAGTGGCAAAGCTTTAAAAACAACAAAAACAACGAGGCCTTTTTAGACCGTGTTTATATTGTAAAAGTGCCTTATTGCTTACGAGTAAGCGAAGAGATAAAAATTTATCAAAAACTACTGGATAATAGTGAGTTAAACACAGCCAAATGTGCACCTAGCACCTTGGAGTTATTATCGCAGTTTTCAGTCCTATCGCGGCTTAAAGACCCAGAAAACTCAAGCATCTATTCAAAAATGCGAGTTTACGACGGTGAAACACTTAAAGACACCGATCCTAAAGCCAAGTCTTATCAGGAGTATCGTGATTTTGCTGGGGTAAATGAAGGCATGGAGGGTTTATCTACCCGTTTCGCCTTCAAGATACTATCGCGGGTATTTAATTTTGATACCACCGAGGTGGCGGCTAACGCGGTGCATCTGTTCTATGTGCTTGAACAACAAATAGAGCGGGAGCAATATAGCCAAGAAGTGGCAGATCGCTACTTAGAACACTTAAAAGGCTACTTAATTCCTAAGTACGTAGACTTTATCGGCAAAGAAATTCAAACCGCTTATTTAGAGTCGTACTCAGAATACGGACAAAACATATTTGACCGCTACGTTATTTACGCCGACTTTTGGATTCAAGACCAGGAATATCGAGATCCTGATACTGGGCAACTATTTGACCGCGCAGCACTCAATGCCGAACTAGAAAAAATAGAGAAACCCGCGGGTATTAGTAACCCCAAAGATTTTCGTAATGAAATCGTCAACTTTGTACTCCGCGCTCGCGCAGGCAATGACGGCAAAAACCCTAACTGGACCAGCTACGAAAAACTTCGCACAGTTATCGAGAAGAAAATGTTCTCGAATACCGAAGACTTGCTACCTGTTATTTCATTCAATACTAAAACCTCTGCCGACGACCAACAGAAACACGATGATTTTGTTGCCCGAATGATGGAGAAAGGATACACCCGCAAACAAGTGCGCTTGTTGTCGGAATGGTATTTACGCGTTCGTAAATCGTCTTAGATTTGATGGAGGGCGCCTATGGCTCATTTTATCGATCGACGTTTAAATGGTAAGAATAAAAGCGCGGTGAACCGCCAGCGCTTTATTCGCCGCTATAAAAGCCAAATTAAACGCGCAGTAAACGATGCGGTTAATCAGCGCAGTATCCAAGACTTGGAGAACAGCGAAAGCATAAGCATTCCTCATAAAGATATTACCGAGCCCTTTTTTCACCAAGGTGAAGGGGGGCATCGCCAACGTACCCTACCTGGTAACGATCAGTTTGGAACAGGCGACAAAATAGAACGACCTCCTGGAGGAGAAGGAGCTGGAGGACCAGGTGATGGTGAGGCCAGTGACCAAGGCGAAGGTACCGAAGAATTTCAATTTAACATTTCCAAAGACGAATACCTTGATATTCTATTTGACGATTTGGAGCTACCCAACCTTCAAGAAACAGACGTAGATAGCATTGTTGAATACCGCACCGCCCGCGCCGGCTTTACCAACGACGGGGTGCCAGCCAATATAAATATTGTGCGCTCTTTACAAAACTCGCTAGCGCGACGAATGGCGATGGGAGGAGACAAGCGCAAACGCTTACGTGCATTGGAACAACAACTTGAACAAAGCCAATCAGACTCGCAAGTTCCACATAGTGAGATTGAAGCGATAAAAGCAGAAATTGAAGTACTAAAGCGTAAGCTTTCGAACATCCCATTTATCGATACCTTCGATCTTAAATTTAATAACTTCGCTAAACACCCAGTACCAAGCAGCCAGGCGGTGATGTTTTGTTTAATGGATGTCTCTGGCTCTATGGACCAAGCCACCAAAGACATTGCCAAGCGTTTCTACTTACTGCTCTATCTATTTTTGACCCGCAGTTACGAGAAAATCGAGGTAGTGTTTATTCGTCACCATACTCAAGCTAAAGAAGTTGATGAGCATGAATTTTTCTACTCTCAAGAAACCGGTGGCACCATTGTATCTAGCGCACTTAACTTAATGGATAAAATTATTGAAGAGCGCTACCCGCAAAACCAATGGAACATATACGCAGCACAAGCTTCCGACGGCGATAACTGGGCCGACGATTCACCCAAGTGTCGCGCATTACTGGAAAAAACGCTGCTACCCCTAAGTCGCCATTACGCTTACATAGAAATAACCAGCCGTGCCCACCAAAGCTTGTGGCACGAATACGAACAACTCAGTGAAATTTTCCCTAACTTCTCTATTCGTCATGTGAAAAATGCCGAGGAAATATTACCGACATTTAGAGACCTCTTCAAAAAAGCCACTGTGTGAGGCCCTTATGAGCAAAACAAAGATGTTGCCCGATGGACCAGATTGGACCTTTGAAATGCTTGAGCTTTATCATCAAGAAATTGAGAAGGTTGCACAACACTATCAATTAGATACCTATCCTAATCAAATTGAAGTAATTACCGCCGAACAAATGATGGATGCCTATTCCAGCGTAGGTATGCCGATTGGTTATCACCACTGGTCCTATGGCAAAAAATTCATCCAAACTGAACAAACCTACAAACGCGGTCAAATGGGCTTGGCCTACGAAATTGTTATTAATTCAGATCCTTGTATTGCTTACTTAATGGAAGAAAACACCATGCCAATGCAGGCTTTGGTTATCGCCCATGCCTGCTTTGGCCACAATAGTTTTTTCAAAAACAATTACCTGTTTAAAACTTGGACCGATGCCAGCTCAATTATCGATTATCTGGTATTTGCCAAAAACTACATTAGCAAGTGCGAAGCTCGCCATGGCGTACAAGCGGTTGAAGACTTGCTCGACTCTTGCCACGCTTTAATGAATTACGGTGTCGACCGTTACAAGCGCCCTAGCCCAATTTCAATGGAAGAGGAAAAATCTCGCCAAGACGCTCGAGCAGAATACTTACAGAGCCAAATCAATGAACTGTGGAAAACCATTCCTACCAAAGAAGATCCAAACGTAGAAAAGCGTCAGCGTTTCCCCGCTTCTCCAGAAGAAAACATTCTCTACTTCATCGAAAAACATGCCCCCTTATTGGAGACTTGGCAGCGAGAAATTGTTCGCATAGTAAGAAAAATAAGTCAGTATTTTTACCCTCAAAAGCAAACTCAAGTGATGAATGAAGGATGGGCTACGTTCTGGCATTACACCATCACCAACCATATGTTCGACCATGGACAAGTGAGCGAGCGTTTTATTCTTGAAATTTTACACAGCCACACCAGCGTAGTGATGCAACCGGCTTATAACAGTCCATATTTTAACGGGATAAACCCTTACGCGCTGGGTTTCGCTATGATGACCGATATCCGTAGAATATGTGAATCACCCACCGATGAGGACCGCAAATGGTTCCCCGATATCGCGGGCAGTGATTGGCTTCAAACCCTACACTTTGCTATGCAAAACTTTAAGGATGAAAGTTTTATTAGCCAGTACTTATCGCCTAAAGTAATTCGTGACTTAAAACTATTCACCCTCGATGATGACGAAAACAAGCCCTACTTAAAAGTTAAAGCCATTCATGATGACCATGGCTACCAACAAGTGCGTGAAGCGCTAAGCGCCCAATACAATCTAAGTAACATTGAACCTAATATTCAAGTTCATAACGTAAACCTTCGTGGGGACCGTTCACTTACCTTACGCTACGTCCCTCATCAAGGCATTCCACTAGGCAAAAGCAAAGATGAGGTGATTAAACACCTTCATCGCTTATGGGGCTTCGATGTGATTCTCGAGCAAAGTGACGATAAAGGCGGCGTACAAGAAATAGCCCGCTGCCCAGCACATGAATAACAATGCTGTTTATAAAAAAAGGCCACCATATGGTGGCCTTTTTTATTTAAAGGGAATTTAGAACAACGCTTTATTCAGCATTAAGTGGCAAACAATAGATGCGGCATAACCTAAGGCAATAACCGGTGCCCAGCGCAGGTGGCTAATAAAGGTATAGTGGCCTCTAGCCTGCCCCATTAACGCAACCCCTGCCGCAGAGCCAATCGATAACATGCTACCACCCACCCCTGCGGTTAGCGTCACCAATAACCATTGGCCTAAGGACATTGCTGGCTCCATGGTAAGAACTGCAAACATCACTGGGATGTTATCTACAATGGCGCTTAATACCCCAACGGCAATATTGGCGTAGGTTGGGTCCCAATTTAAGTACATGGTGTTAGATGCCATTTCTAGGTAACCAATAAATCCAAGGCCACCAACACAAACGACCACACCGTAGAAGAACAGTAAGGTGTCCCACTCGGCCCGTGCTACCCGGTTAAAAATATCAAAGGGTACTACACTGCCTAAGGCTTTTAATCGGGCGTCATCACGATGAGAAATCGCATCAACGGCTTTTTTATGCAAGCTAGACGCAAGTGTTTTGCGCAAGAAGAAACCAAAGAACTGTAAGTAACCTAAGCCCATCATCATGCCCATTACCGGTGGCATGTGGAACAAGCTATGCCCCATTACAGCGGTGGCAATAGTGATCAAAAACAAACCAACAATTCGTCTTGCGCCGCGCTTTAATTCAACTTCTTCGTGTTCTGCTTCTACTGCTTCAGCAGAAACAAACATCGACATGATAAAGGCAGGAATAACAAAATTAACAAATGAAGGGATTAACAAATCGAAGAACTGACCAAAAGTAACCAAACCTTTTTGCCAAACCATCAGGGTAGTAATATCACCAAAAGGACTAAATGCGCCACCCGCATTAGCGCCAACAACAATATTGATACACGCTAGGTTAATAAATCGGCTGTTACCTTGCGCTACTTTAGTCACCACCGCACACATCAGTAGTGCAGTGGTAAGGTTATCGGCCACCGGCGAAATAACAAAGGCTAAGCAGCCCGTTAACCAAAACAGCTTACGATAACTCAGTTTTTTACTAACCAGCCAAGCTCGCAATGCATCAAATAAGCGTCGTTCCTCCATGGCATTGATGTATGTCATCGCCACCAGCAAGAACAGCATTAACTCTGAAAACTCCAGTAAGTTATGGCGAAAGGCATCGGTTACCAGCTCTTCGTGACCAGAGCCGCGATAATAAATAGCAATCAAAAACCAAATTAAGCCTGCGGCGACCAGCACGGGTTTCGACTTTCTTAGATGAATAACCTCTTCACTCATCACCAATAAGTAAGCAATGGCAAAAATGACTAAGGCACTATAGCCAACCCAAGATGAGGTTAAACTCAAGCCATCAGCGGCATAACTAGCAGAAGAAAAAAACAACAATAGCAGAGGCAACAATATACGCATTAAATCCCACTCCTTAGGCGAATGCTCATTTGTTTTAGATTGATAAAGATTTCGTTCTAGCGTCCGTAGCTTAGGGCGCTGGCACTTCGATGATTGTTCATTGCATTTTCAGCTTTGCTTATTAGTGCCTCAATATTGTTGGCAGTGCCATCTACGCAAGCCACCCCCAACCGAGAGCCAAGTTCTAACTCATCAAGATAGTTGAGCCAAAATTCGCTACCTAAAGCATCGTGGATCCGTTCTGCAGTATCCAAAGCTTGGTACAAGCTAGATTCAGGTAAACCAATAACAAACTGATCTTTTTCGCAACGCGCTAACAAGTCAACTTTGCGTACCTTCGATTGTAAAAAATTCGCTAGTTTAACCAATAGCTTATCAGCCTCATCAGCGCCTAATTTATCACGGTATCGACTAAAATGATTGACGTTAATCAAAACAATAGAATAGGCATTCTGATAACGAGAGGTACGTTCAATTTCTATCTCAGAAAACTGTTTAAAGCGCGCAAAGTTAGCACAGCCGGTAAGCTCATCGGTATCGATAGATTGCTTAAACAAAGGTAGGTTTTCGCTACTTGGCTGCTCTTTCTCTTGAAATAAATCTAAGCCTTGTTCATGAGTATAGCGATGACGCCACAAAGCATGACAAAGACAAACGATGATACATACCAATAAACAGTTCACTAAGGCATTTGGCAGATCGACATAAGGCCAATTTTGTACTTGGCTTGCGTTTAAGGGCTCAACACCACTCAAAGTGAGCAAAGTAGCAACAACTATCAACATAACCGCGAGCAAGATAGGTAAATAGAAACAAATAAACAGTAGCGGTAGGCTGTAAACTAACCAATCGGGAACGACACTAAACTGCAGCTCCCCTCCACCATGCATTAACGCGAAGACTAAAGTGAAATGAATCACTGCATGGCCAGCTAACAAGGCATGGGCTGAGCGCGCCGTCACCAACTTTAAACCACGCCAGGTGAGCAACATTTGATAACAAAACCAAATGCTTAATGCTAAAGATGCGCCTATATTGGCTTGTTGCCACCAAGAAGCAAGTACACCCGATTGAAAAAGATAAGAAATAACACACAAGCAATAGAGCGATTGAACCCAAAAGAGATGTTGGCGCTGTTGTTGCCACTGCCAGTTAGCAAATTGCCGCTCTTGGCTTGAGGAAGAAAAGCCCATAAATACGCTTTTCCACGCTTGCATAACTTGTGGCTGTTGCATCTTTCCTTTAACTCCTGTTGTTAAATCAAAGAGAACACCGATATAAACTAGTTTAGATTTGCGCCTAGGGCTACAATATCGGCTTTAATTGCCAAACAAAGAATCATTGTGACTTCACTTAAGCATACTCGCTATCGACAGTTTTTCCCGTCATTAAACGGTACTAATCAGCCATTTGCATACCTTGATAGCGCAGCTTCAACTCAAGTCCCTGAAGTTGTCTTAAAAGACATTGAACAATATTACCGCCAAGGTCATGCCAATGTACATAGAGCAAGTCATAGCTTTGCTCGACATGCTACCAATGCCTTTGAATTAGCAAGGAAAACACTTGCAGAATTTATTGGCGCTAAAGCGCAAAATATTATTTGGACCAGCGGAACAACTCAAGCTGCCAACCTATTGGCAGATGGCCTCGCCCATTTAGTTGATGAAGGCGACGAAATTTGGGTTAGCGAGCTAGAGCATCACTCAAACTTAGTACCTTGGCAACAATTAGCCTTTAAGCGTAAGGCGAATCTAAAAGTAATTCCTGTACTAGACAATGGCGATATAGATTTAGCTTACTTTCGCCAGCAACTTAGCGACAAATGTAAAATTGTTGCCGTTGCCCACGTATCAAACAGTATTGGTGCTATGCAGCCAATACCCGAATTATCTCGGCTAGCCCACCAGTTCGGCGCCAAAATAGTAGTAGACGGCGCACAAGCTGTAGCCCACTTAGACATCGACGTTAATCGCTTAGCTTGTGACTATTATTTATTTTCTGGACACAAGTTATATGGGCCAACTGGCATTGGCGTGCTATATGGTAGCGAAGAAGCCTTGGAGCTGCTCGAGCCTAGCGTGTTTGGTGGGGAGATGATAAGTAAGGTGTCGTTTGAAACCAGCACCTGGAACAGTCTTCCTTATCGCCTAGAAGCGGGGACCCCAAACATAGCCGGGGCAATAGGTTTGGCCTCAGCCATTAAATTCTTAGCACAGTTCCCTTTAAAAGAGCGTCTTAGTCATGAGCGCCAATTATTAGCTTATGCACTACAGCAGCTTAAACAGCACCCCAAGGTTGAACTGGTTGGTGAACCGATGATGAGAGTTGGCTTAATTGCCTTCAACTTGCAAGGTGTTCACCCTCAAGATGCTGCCACCCTATTTGACCAATACAATGTTGCTTTGCGTTGTGGCCATCATTGCGCAATGCCCTTAAGCAGTCGTTTGTCTCCAGAAGGCAGTATTCGTTTGTCACTTGGCCTATATAACAATCAACAAGATATTGACCAAGTGATAGAAGCAATTGATAAAATTATGGAGTTGTTTGGTGAATAGAGCACCGCAAGTTGAACTAAACATAGAACAGATTGAACAGCGCTTTGTTAATTGTAAGTCTTGGGAAGAGCGTTACCGCCAACTGCTGCTGTTAAGCAAAGTACTGGGCCCGATGGACTCTCAATACCAAATACAAGAAAACTTAGTGCAAGGCTGCGAAAGTGATGTGTGGCTGTATTATGCCAATACGCAGCTACTAGTTGATAGTAATGCGAAAATCATCAAGGGTTTACTGGTGATCGTGCTAGCCAGCTTTGCGCAGGATGCTGAAAACACTCAAATAACATTTAGCCAAACTTTAGATAAGCTTGGCTTAGCGCATCATTTAAGTGAATCGAGAAACAATGGAATAACGGCGATATTGCAGAGAATCGCAAAGTTAAGCTAAGCGGTTACTCTTCGCTAGGAATGGTATAAGTGCGGCGTTTTTTGGTTTTAATCACAACTTTTGATTTAGCACCGCCTTCTTCCATCACCGCCCTGTATTCACTTCTAGGTACTGGTTTAGCTTGAGGTACTGGCTTGGTGGCTGCAGGTGGACGGCTCGTTACACTATAGGTAAATCCACAATCACGACAGGCCATTAATGCTGGTTTATGGCCACCGCAAGATGGACATTTTTGATTAGAGCTCACTACTGGTTCCTATTTCTTTCTATGGGAAATTTAGTTTATTGCTTAAGTGTATTTGATCATCTGCAATTAATCACAACAAATTAAACATTTAATGATCCGGTTAGCTATTTACTTAGATTTATCGCTAGTTTATTCGCTGTTTTGCTCCGTCAGATGCTCAATAAACCATTCCCCAGCAGGCCCAAGTGCTTGGCTCCAAACCACTTCAATTGGCCACTCGAAGTCATCAACAATAAAATCTCGCTCTAACTCAACCAGTTGATTATTGGCAATGTAGGTTCTAGCTAAAGGCTCGGGGAACAAACCAAAGCCAACGCCATTAAGCAACAGCTGCTTAAATTGGTACATTCTTGAACAATTAACCACCTGAGAACTAAGGCGCACTGACTCAGCTAAATCTTCAGTAATAAAGTTAGACACTGCGGGAGTTATTTGAATTTGTGAAAGGAGATCTTGAATAGATAAAGCATGTTTTATCTTGGCAAGCGGATGGCTTGGCGCGCAAACACACAACCATTTAATTCGGCCAATCATAACACTCTCTACTCCGCGACGCGGGATAAGCTCTGCAGGAGTAATAAGAATGTCTACCTCCCCTTCTTCACCAAAATTATGGGAGTCGAACTCATCTACATCAATGATCTTCACATTTAATTGCGGAAACTTAGCTAACAAGCTCTTTATCGCCTCTCCATGCTCTGGAAAAAAGCTATAACCCGATACACCAATGGTTAATTTGTCTTCAATCCCCTCATGGTAAGACTGAGCTTTTTTCTCCATAGCTTGTAAGCGTGGAACAATCTCCAAAGCTTGAACGTAAAGCGTGCGCCCTACGTCAGTTAAGGTTGGCGCTTGGCCAGAAACACGGTCAAAAAGTCGAATATTTAAATCCAACTCCATGTTTTGAATCAATTGGCTCACTGCTGAAGGGCTTACCCCCAGTTTACGTGCGGCTGCTGAGAAAGAACGCGTCTCAGCTACTGTCACCAAATAAACTAAACGCTCGGGAGTAATATGCATGCAGTACCTAGGAACAATGCTTTGTTTTTATTGATTAAATGTTAGCACTAGCAGTTTGCTTTTCCCAGCGGTCAACTACTTAATTGTTTGGCTATAAAACTCACTAATGTATTTTCCGCCTTTAATATTGGCAATAATACGTAACTTATAGCTATCTCCCTGGTTAGGGATCAATTCGCGTAATTCGGTGGGGCTTCGCCAGTAATAAGGGCTATCACTCATGCCTAGTGGGTAAGCGGTCACTACATTTGCACTACTTACAATAAAGAAGGTGGCACTATCTAAAGGAAAGGTAGAATTAACCGTGGTTGTTCCTGCTTCATCACTAATATTGAGCTGAAAATCACCGGATTCAAGAATACACTTTTGGTTAATAATGTCGCAGTGACCATAGGTACTTAGCTGGAAAACGCGCTCTTTTTCTGCATCATGCTCCAAATAAATATCCGATGCGATATACCCGCCAATTGCCAAAAACGGCATCACTAACATAGCTAACTTAGTGTGTCTGTTCATTGTTACTTCCTGTAATCAACCTTATTGAGTGATGCTAACCAAGTTCACCCTTTAACACTATCATATTGAAATTTAGTTATTTTTACCAAGTTCCACCGCAAAAAAAGGCTCCCTCTAGGGAGCCTTTTGCTTACTAGGGATTAGTTCAATTCAAGCTTAATGATCGTGAGCTGCGCCTGCACCATGTGGTACACGGAAGTTATCAACCATGTCTTGAATATGCTGTGGTGCAGGACCGGTTACTTTACATACTGCGAAGGCTACACCAAAGTTAACCAAAGCACCTACTACACCAAAGGCATTTGGCGAAATACCCAAGAACCAGTTTGGTCCCATATCACCTAAGAATGAAGTACCAGGGATAAACATAATGCCTTTATGTTGGAATACGTAAAGCATTGTTACACCAATACCTGAGCACATCCCGGCTACCGCAGCGGTACCACTCATTTTCTTAGCAAAGATACCCATCATCAACGCGGGGAAGATAGACGAAGCGGCTAGGCCAAAGGCCAGTGCAACGGTACCTGCGGCAAATCCAGGCGGATTTAAACCGAGATAACCGGACACCAAGATGGCAAGTGTCATCACTATTCGCCCTGCCAGCAACTCATTCTTATCTGAGAGGTTAGGCGTGAGCACCCCTTTCATTAAGTCGTGAGATATCGAGGATGAAATAGCCAACAACAAACCAGCAGCGGTTGAGAGCGCAGCCGCCAAACCACCAGCAGCTACTAATGCAATTACCCAGTTAGGTAGGTTAGCAATAGCTGGGTTAGCAAGTACCATAATGTCGCGGTCTACTTTCACCATTTCATTGGTTTCTTTATCAGCAACATATTGGATTTTGCCGTCACCGTTCTTATCTTCAAACTTCAGCAGACCAGTGTTTTCCCAATCTTTGAACCACTGTGGACGTTCGTCATATACCAAGTTATCACCGGCTTCTGGAACAATAGTGTTCATTAAGTTGAAGCGAGCCATGGCACCTACAGCTGGCGCTACAGTGTACAAAATAGCAATGAACACTAGAGCATAACCAGCAGAAGAGCGGGCCGCTTGAACGGTAGGTACAGTAAAGAAGCGCATGATTACGTGAGGTAAGCCTGCAGTACCAATCATCAGTGACAAGGTATAGGCAAACATGTTTAGAGTGCCGCCTAAGTTGTCGGTGGTGTACTCTTTAAAGCCAAGATCGGTAACCACCATATCTAGCTTATCGAGTAAGTAAACACCACTACCATCAGCCAGGGTGCTACCCAACCCAATTTGCGGAATTGGATTACCGGTTAGCTGCAGTGAAATGAACACGGCAGGAATGGTATATGCAAAAATTAGTACACAATATTGAGCAATCTGGGTGTAGGTAATACCCTTCATGCCGCCTAATACCGCGTAAACCCAAACTACAAACATGCCAATGTATAAACCCATATCGTACTCAACTTCTAAGAAGCGAGAGAAGGCAACACCAACACCTTTCATTTGGCCAATAATGTAAGTAAGCGATGCGATAATCAAACACAATACCGCAACAATACGCGCACCTTTTGAGTAGTATCTATCGGAGATAAACTCAGGCACCGTAAACTTACCATGCTTACGCATATAAGGGGCTAGTAACATTGCTAGCAGCACATAGCCACCGGTCCAGCCCATTAGAAAAACAGAACCACCATATCCTAGGAAGGCAATTAAACCCGCCATAGAAATGAACGAAGCTGCACTCATCCAGTCAGCACCAATTGCCATACCATTTTGGATAGGCGTAACACCACCACCAGCAACATAGAAGTCACTGGTAGAGCCTGCTCTAGCCCACCAAGCAATGGCGAAGTACAGGCCAAAGGAGCCAAATACAGCGATATAAGTATAGAGTTTTAACTCGTCCATTTATGACTCCTCAACATGGTATTTTTTGTCGAGCTTATTCATTTTGGCGGTATACCAAAAAATCAAAGCCACAAAGGTATAAATAGAGCCCTGTTGTGCAAACCAAAAGCCCAGTTTATATCCGCCTAAGCGAATTTCATTTAGCGGCTCAACGAGAAGTAAGCCAAAACCAAATGAAACCACAAACCATATGACGAGACAGGTAAATATTAGGCGCAAGTTTTCTTGCCAATATGTAGTCTGTTCTTCCATGATATTTCTCCAAGCAAGCTATAAAAGCCTCGCAATTTTGTGCCAATAAATATGTAAACAACATGTTAACGGCCGAACAAATCATTAAGTTTTTATCTGCGGCTAGTGGAATAGATGCACATATAAACTCAATTCAAGCCTATCGAAGAAAAAGTTAACAAACGATTAACAGACTAGGTATTAATCTTTAGTCTAAAGTCCCTGAATACAAGTAAAAATTGAGATCTAGACGCAGGAAATCAACACTTAAAGAAGCAATAGGTGGATGCGGTGAATAATTAAAGAGAGCTAAAGAAAACAAAGCTAAGCAGAAAAAAGCCTGAATAGACAGGCTAGGCAAGTTTTAGTTAACAGTTTGTTAACTACACACAAAAATCCAATTCAGAAATATCAACCGGATTCTCTTCAGAAGAAATTTCCGCGTAACTATCGTCAGCAAACGATAGTTCTTGACCATCATCTAATACAATAAAGTATGAAAGACTCACTGGATCAACACGCAACTCCCCTTGCAGAAAGCAACCACTGTTAAATACAACCGTAGTATCCGGTTTAGAATAGAAAATGGCGTTAACCCTAGGGCCAAAATTAACTAAGGCAATTATTACCAAAAAAGATATGGTTACCCACTTCATCTTAAGTCTCGTGCAAAAAAGAAAGGATTGTAGCAGGTCTACACTCTGTGGCGAGTTGACCGAGAATAATTAGTGGTATTTCGATAATAAAAAAGGCATTGCTAGGAAAAGTGCAATGCCTTTTATTGGCAACAACAAGCGGCTTCTGCTTATTACAAAACTTCTAGTTTTGTAAACAGCTATAAATAACTTAGACCGCTAATTGCTGTTACTTGGCTAGAAGTAGTATCGGGCTTGTATCGACATCTCGTCTTGTTTTTTATCTGCACCTAATGCGTCTTTATTTTCTAGACCAAACTTATACTCTAGAGCCAAAAGAACTTGGCCGGGCTTCCACCCCACTCCAGCTAAAGCGTAGCTAAGCTCGCCTTGGCTACCACTGGTTTTATCTTCTAAACCGTTATAACCCGCATAAACGTGGTAAAGGCCGCCATCGATTTTGTAAACGCCAATTAACTCTAAGCCATTAGCTTTATCAGCTAATGTACTAAATTTACCGCTTAAATTTTCATACTCACCATAGACACCTGAAGCATAAAACATATCAGACTCATACACCGCGCCAGCTAGCCACGATGTTGCTTTATCCTGATCATCAGCTCCAACGTAATTTACATTTTTAACATCGTAACCATTGGCTGCATATGCCGCACCTATTGATAAACCAAAATCAAAGTCATAGGTACCACTCAATTGATAACCATAATCTCTAGCTGATGAATCATTTTCAAACTGATATTGAGCCGCTAAGCCAAAGCCGCCAAAAGACTTTCGGTAGGTTAATGCATCATCAGCGCGCCCCATACCCGACTCATCACCACCATTTCGACCATCATACGTACCCGACGCATCACCGCCAAACTTCCAAAACTGATCGGTCCACACAGCTATATCGTAGTAAGCAGACCACTGCTTACCGACTCGAATTGAACCAAAGCTATCATTATTAAAGTAGATGTTGCCTAAACGATTGGTGAATAGTGGATCCGCTTTTTCAACGGGATTAAACCCCCACTCTAATTGGGCACCAGCAATCCAGTTTTGCACCATTTCATGTTCAAAAGCAAAACGGATCCGTGAGGCCCTGTCTTGTAACTCAAATGACTTGTCTTTATCTCCGTAGCCCGCTTGATAAAATGCCTCTATCCCTAAGTAACCACCTATACTTACGTTAGTTTTACCATTTTCATAAATAGTAGCGGCCGAAACGCTACCTGCCATTGCACTAAGTGCAAGCCCTGCAATTACCTTATTCATGGTTTACTCCTTGGTTTGAGTTTTTTCATTAACTCTTAACAATTGGGGAACAAAAGTGTGCTAACAGTTAAAGCCCCCAAAATTCAGCGTAGTAACAAACCAAAAAATAACCAGTTAACTAATTGGAAGCATAAAATAGCGGAATAGTTATTAGTCGTTAATATCAGCAACTAAAGCAACAAAAACGTCAAAAAACAATATTTACTAACAGGTTTGAGCTAATTCCCCCTATTAAGCCCTAAAGTTCCTGGAAAAAATTCTTGCCACTTATTAACAATTAACTAGTATTCATAGCCTTACTGAGGAGGGATAGGTGAAAACGAGTAAACGTTTAACAGCAATTAACCAACACGTGATTAAGCACTACCAAGATATATGGGATTGCTGTTGCGACCACGGTTTATTGGGCGCAGAGCTGGTAAAACGCAACAGTGCCAGCTGTGTGCACTTTGTTGATTGCGTGCCACAAATCTGCCAGCAACTAGAGCGACAATTGCAGCAGCACCTTGCCTATTCATCATCTAGCTTAACCAGCCCATGGCAAGTACATTGCCAAGACGTAGCTCAGCTAAAACTCAGTAAAAATGGCAGTCAACTGGTTATAATCGCAGGAGTTGGTGGCGAGCTATGCATTCAATTGCTAAAGGGGATACTAGAACACAACCACGCTGTGGACTTTGAATTGATTATTTGCCCAGTACATTATCAATATGAACTTCGACAGTTTTTGCAGAGTAATGGCTTTGGTTTAATTGATGAACAGCTAATAGAAGAGAACCGCCGCTATTACGAAATACTGCATCTTTCTACCACCGCCAACTCACCAATCAGCCATGTTGGTGACGCAATGTGGGACTTGTCTAAGCCCGAACATAGAGCCTACTTGAATAAAACCATTGCACATTACTGCCGTATGGGCGGAAAAACGGTTCATCCAGCTCTGCGAGCCTATGAAACATTGCAAAAGAAAAGCTCGCTAGATAACAGCTAAATCAACACGCCATTTAATAAAGATAAAAAATTTAAATCTAATATTGATCTACAAAGCAACATTTTGAGTCGCCTATGCTAGAATCGCTCGCTTTTGTGCAGTGCTACCCGTTCACTGCTACAGTAAGCCTTAAATAGAACAAGCGATCATTGCATGAAATTTCCTGGCCAACGTAAATCCAAGCATTATTTTCCTGTTGAATCTCGAGACCCCTTAACCAATGAGCTCAATCCAGTCATTAGCCCAAAGCACACACATATAACTGGCATTGATCAAACCTTGGTAGATATCGAAGCGCACGTTGACCAGGCATTTATAGACCGCCACCAACTCGTTAAAGGCAATTCCTTGCTTATTGATGACTTAGCGGCTCAAACGCTATATCAAGAACTACAAGATAAACAGCTTATTACTGCCGAGTTTGCCGGTGGCACTATCGGCAATACCTTGCACAACTACTCTACACTAGCCGATGGTCGCTCGGTGATGTTTGGAGTAATGAGTCAAAACATCACCATTGGTGATTACGCCTATCGTTACTTATGCAATACCTCTTCGCGCGTAGATCTCAATTACCTGCAAGCGGTAGACGGCCCGGTAGGCCGATGCTTTACCCTAATTAGTGATTGTGGTGAACGTACCTTTGCTATCTCAAAAGGCCACATGGATAAACTTACTCCAGAGTTTATAGACGAAGAATTAGTAAAAACTGGCGCAGCCCTCACGCTCACAGCTTACCTTATGCGAGCAGGAGACGACCCCATTACTCAAGCCGCTATGCAAGCCATAGAGTATGCCCACCAAGCAAAAGTCCCCGTAGTGCTTACGTTGGGCACCCGCTTTTTAATCGAAGATGATCCTAAATGGTGGCAACAGTTTATTGGCGAACATGTCACTGTTTTAGCAATGAACGAAGAAGAAGCAGAAGCCTTAACCGGTGAAAGTGACGTATTACTCGCCTGTGAAAAGGCTCTAGAGTGGTGTGATCTTATTTTATGTACGGCTGGCTCACGGGGCTTATTTATGGCCGGTTACACCGATGAAGCCTTCAAACGAACCACCAGTCATACTCTGCTGCCAGGAGCCATCCCAGAATTCAACCAATATGAGTTTTCACGCCCGATGTTAAAAACCGATTGTGAGCAAGCGCTGAAAGTTTACTCGCATATTGCGCCATTTATGGGCGGGCCAGAAAAAATCACCAATACCAACGGCGCTGGAGATGGGGCTTTATCTGCTCTTCTCCACGATATGGCTGCCAATGTATTTCATCGTAGTAATGTTGAACAATCGAGTAAACACCGCTTTGAAGCGCTTAGTTACTCTTCGTTTGCGCAAATTTGTAAATACGCAAACCGCGTAAGCTACGAAGTATTGGCCCAGCATAGTCCTCGTCTTTCACGTGGGCTACCAGAGCGCGAAGAGAGCTTAGAAGAAGCTTATTGGGAGCGCTAAAGCTAAACTGAACGAGGTCTACTAATAGGCCTCGACGTTTACGTTATTTCCGCATTGCCTAGCAAATAGCGATGATAAAATTCATCTTTAGGTACCGGCTTCGCAAAGATATATCCCTGCAAGAAATCACAGGCTACGTTTAACACATGCTGACGCTGTTGTTCAGTTTCCACCCCTTCTGCAACTACTTTTAGCCCCAAATGATGAGCCATAGTCACAATGGCTTTAACCAACGCTACGCTGTCATTGTCGGTGGTTAAGTGTTGAATAAACGAGCGATCTATTTTTAGCAAATCGATATCTAATTGCTGTAAATAAGACAAAGAAGAATAGCCAACACCAAAGTCATCAATTGCCACATCAAACCCGCGTTGTTGCAGACGAGAGAGCTGATCTTTAATGGAGTCATCAGTGGTCATCAAAACATTTTCGGTAATCTCAATCATAATGCTGTGAGCCGGCAATTCGTGCAGCGCAATGGCATGGATCCAATCATCTATCCACTTACCACCATCATTAAACTGCGAAGGCGAGGTATTTACGCTAATTTGAATATCATCCAGCCCCTGCTTATACCATTGTGACACCGTGGCAACAGTTTGCTGCATTACCCATTGGCTAAGCTCGCGAATTAGCCCTGCTTCTTCCGCAACATGAATAAATTCTTCTGGCCCCACCACTCCGCGCTGTGGATGGTTCCAACGTAACAGTGCTTCGGCCTTTTTCACCCCGCCCTCTTCTGTCTCGAACTTAAGTGAGGTTATGGGCTGATAATAGAGTTCGAACTGTTCTTCTTCTAAAGCGGTGCGTAGCTCTTCTAACAAACGCCGTTTCTGCTGAGCTTCCACCTGCATGTCTGAAGAAAAGAACTGATAGCAGTTTCGACCGCGACTTTTAGATACATACATCGCTTGGTCAGCATGTTTTACCACGGCTTCCACGCTATCACCGTCTAGTGGGGAAAAAGCGATACCAATACTGCCACTAACATGAGCAGCTTCTTGTTTAATCGTGAAGCGTTTCGCCAAACCTTGTAATACGGTTTCGGCAATATTGGCGACTCGCGCTTGTTCGTTTACCCCTTCAATCACAATGGTAAACTCATCCCCCCCAAGGCGGGCCACGGTATCTTGCTCGCGCACACAACGCAGGATCCGCTGCCCAGCTTGACTTAACAATACGTCACCATAATCATGGCCCAAGGTATCGTTAATCTCTTTAAAGCCGTCTAAATCAATAAAAATCAGAGCAAATTCAATTTTCTCTTTAACTAATGTATGGAGTTTTTCGTAGAAAAAGTGGCGGTTAGGCAAACCAGTAAGGCCGTCGGTGTAGGCATATTGCAATAGTTGCTGATTTGCACCCTCAAGCTCTTGGGTTCGCAGCCTTACTTGCTTCTCGAGCATACGCTCACGCAGTTCAATCGTCTCTAACATGCCGTTAAAGCACTCGGTAAGGTTGGCTACCTCATCGTCGCTAGATTGCTGAGCGCGCAAACTATAATCATTGGATGCCGTTACGCGCTCGGCAACATCCGACAAGTGTAATAAGGGACGCAAAAAACCACGTTTTAGAAACAGTGAAAAAGACAAACTTAAGCCAAACGTAATCACCAACAGCACCGCTAAGAATTGCCCATAAAATCCAATTCGTTGGTCTATGTAACTGTCATTAGCCAGTACCGTAAGCGCACCATAAACTTGCTCATCAAGAATAAGTAAACTGCTTACCTCTATCAGTTCGTCGGCTTCTTCTGCTAACTCTTCTTGGTAGTTGTCACTTTCTACCACTGCCAAATTTTGCTGCTCGGTATCGGTAATGGCTGCTCTGATTACGCCTTCACGTAATAACAATGAAGAAATCATCTCCTGCATGGCATCTCTGTCATCAAACAACAAAGCGGCTGTGATGTTAGGCGACAAGGTATCGGCTATGTTTTGTAAGCTTTGGGTCTGCTCTCGCTTGGCACTCACAAACTCGTAAGCACTTAACACCACCGTTACCATGGCGGCAGAAAAAATCGCCATACTCATCAAAATGACTAGCAGCTTTTTACTCATGGTATTTATGCTAAGAAAAGACATCTCTACTGCTCCTCCTTAACAACGCGACTCAATCTCAATACCTTTGAGCTCATGGTTATATCGGCCTTTTTAAGTTCTTCGGGGGCAACTTCGAAACGGATTTTTCCAGCTAATAAGAAGAAGCGAATGTGCCCTCCTTGATGAATAAAATCTGGAGTCTCCCCAACCAACATGGTGTGAGGCAATAAGGCTCTGTCTACAGTTAGCCAGTTTTTTCTATAGGCAGCAGGGACAAACAGTAAGTTACATTGATTTATCGATAACGAATCCAACTCAACTAGGCTCACCCGTATTTCTAATTCATGAATGCGCTGCTTATGGAGCACCCAACTAGCAGTATCGACAAACTCAATGTCTGGGCTACACAGCTTAAAATAACCCAATGGTTTAGCTAAACCTTGCCATTCACTATAACGCGCAAAATTAAACATAAACCCAGCCTTTAAGGCTGCTTCTTTATCAGCTGCACTCACCTCACTAGCAAGGCCCAATATAGCCAAGGTAATGAGTAGCTTAACAAAGCGCCTTATTGCCAACACTGGCTAAAACTCCGCCATAAATCGTAGCACGACACTTTGCTCAATATAGTTTGGAACCGTAAAGGTTTCGGAGGTGTTGTTGTATTCTAGGTGACTACCAGCTAATAAATTTTTGCCTGTTAATGACAGCGAACTATGCGGCATTATCTGCCAAGCCCAACTTAGATCTAGCGCATCATAATCATCTACTGAATAAGCATCGCTGTTAATGGAGCGGAACAAAGCAAAAAAGGAATGCTTCTTAAAAGGTTGCCAACCAGTCTTGGCAAAAATCTGTTTGCTGTCAGAGTCATATCCTATAGCAGGCTGAGTATTTTCTTGTAAGCGATAGCGATAAGCCATTTGGCTGTATCCTAGTTCGGCGCGAAAATTGGCACTTGGTCGCCAAGCAACTAGCGCTTCACCACCTTTCACGTTTAAATCAGCATTAGATGCAACGTCAAATTCAAGCACTGTGCTTTGTAAAGCTTGCTGCGCCTCGATGATTTTGCCCTGTGCTAACAAAGCTGCGATTTGATCCAAGTTGGCACTGTCTGGATTAGGCTGCACCGCAAATACATCTTTAGATTGCGTATGAAATAAGGCTAGGTCGAATGACCAATCTTGTTTGCTAAAACGGTAACCCAGTTCGTAAGAAAGGGACTTTTCTGGCTCAACTTGTTGATTGCCGTTCAATACTGTGCGCACGTGGTAGCTATCAATGGCGTCGATACCGGTTTGAAAATACTCGCCAACACGCGTGCCATTAATAGCAGAATCGTAATCAAACTCTGCCAACGATGGGATCCGCACGCCTTGCGATATGGCACTCCAAAGTACATGCTCGTTATTGGGCTGCCAAGTTATACGTGCAACCGGCTGATGCTCCCAACCGGTAAAACTGTTGTGTTCAGACTTGTTACCAAAACTTAAATTTAATTGCTCGGGAATAAGCGCAAATTGCAGCTGTAAAAAAGCGCCATATTGCTCTAAACGGTCGATATCTTCGTCACTACTAATAATGTAGTTTTCTTCAAAAGGTAAATAGCTATTACGGTAGTTTAAACCCCAATCAATTTGGGTAGCCCCCCACAAACTATTCATTTGATAATCAATATCCAATGTTTGAAATCGTTCTTCTAAATATAGCTGTTTACCATTTTGAACAGCCCACGAAGCTTGCAACATTTGGTTAGAAGAGCCAGATAGTCGGTGCTCTGCCCGCGCCATAATACGCCCGTCATCACGCTCAAAGCGCTCGGCATATAGGGTGTTTTGGTTTGTGGCTAAAGATAGAGCTTTAAGATTTTGCCCCATATCTGTATGGGTATAACTGAGCTGGGTAAGAATAGACAAATCATCATTAGGCGCAAAATCAAAACGTGCACCAATGCTTTGTTGTTTGGCTTCATCATTAGCGGGTAGCGACTTACCCGTATTGGCCGCGTCAGAATCTCGCACGCTACCATAGATGCGGTAGCTACCGTAGGAGCCAATATTTCCACCGTGGCGCAGCCCTACATCATAATTTAGCTGGTCACCACTACTTACTTGCACCAAGGTTTCGCGCGTGTCTAAACTATTTTTGGTGATAATATTAATCACCCCATTGGTGGCATTGCTGCCCCACAATAAGCCACCTTGACCTCGAATAACTTCAATACGCTCAATGTCATAGAGAGGTACATCTAAGGTTTCCCAATAAACTCCGGCAAAAGATGGGTTATAAACACTTTGCCCATCCACCATAACCAACAGTTTACTGGTATAACGCCCAGCAACACCACGCGCAGTGATAGCCCACTGATTACTGTCTAGCTGCCGCACTTCTAAACCCGGTACCAACTTTAATGTTTCTGCCACCGATACCGCACCCGATGCACGAATGTCTTCCTTGCTTAGTACATATAATGACGCCGCGGTTGTAAACGCTGATTGGGCACGTTTCATCGCAGATGTTGCTTGCACATCTGTAGCCATTAACGATTCTAAATCCAAATTAGGCAAGGGTTCAGCTGCTGCAAAGCTGTAATTAGCCATACATAGCGACCACAAAACACCAGCTGAATACTTCAACTACACCACTCCTTGGGCTTTTAATCTATCCTTGATAACTGAAACAAAAAGCTCGACACGAAATTGGGCGTGAGAACAGAATAAAACTCTGAGCAATTCTTCAGCAAAAATTAGTGACATTTATCTCATAGAAAACAGGCGAGGTAAACTACAAACTGATCTTAGGTATTCGTCTTAGGATTAACTAAATCTCTGATTTATAGCTTAAATACTAAATTCTTCTAGGAACTGAACAGCTTGATTTCGTCCAGTTTTCTTGGCGTGATATAAAGCATCGTCGGCGCGCTGTAATACACTATCGCAATTACTGTCGGTCACTTCTATGCTACTTACTCCTAAACTAACCGTAACATCAACCTGATGATTTAGTGTGGTGAAGGTGTATTCTTCAATCGCTATTCTTATCCGCTCGGCACTGCGTAGAGCTTCTGATGTTTTAGTATTGGGAAGTAAAATAGCAAACTCTTCACCGCCCATTCGCGCGCAAATATCCACCTCACGGAGTTGGGTACAAATCTGCTGATACACTTGCTTAAGCACTCTATCACCACAAGGGTGACCATATTGATCGTTGATTCTCTTAAAGTTATCAATGTCTAACATGATTAAGCTGCAATCAAGAAAGTGACGGTGAAAGGTTTGGTAATGATTCGCTAAACTTTCAAAGAAACGACGGCGGTTAAACGCACCGGTTAACTCATCGGTTTCACTAAGTCTACGCAGTTGCTGCTCTAGCTTGTAGCGCTCATTAATATTGCGCGCCGCCCAAACCACCGCTCGCTGACCATCTATAAAAGAGTTTAAGGGCAGAATGCGAGCTTCAAACCAATGCTCTCTTTCTAGTTTGGCGCTTTCACAGTTGGGTAAACGAATATCGTCTGGTGAAATGGCGTACTCCGAAACACGCAAGCGCTGCTCAAAAATACTATTGCGTATTTGTTGTAAGAACCATTTAGCTTTTTCTTCGCTAAATACATCAGATACAAAGCGACCGGTTAATAACCGGCTGCTTGAGAACTCATGAGCCTCTTGATCACCCAAATGAGCAATACAATAACCATCTTCGGTAAATACCAATGTGGAATCGGGAAATGCTGCAACAATCTCCAACAGCTGTGGAGTCGATAAATGCATATTATAAGCCTTAACTAACTGCAAAACAGAAACGACAAGGTTTAGTTACACAAACTACAAATCACTATTATTAGAATTATAAAGCTAAACGAAATTTGAGTTATAGCTGAAGCTTTAGACTACTCTGACCACTTGATGATGAAATTGATTCACATCAATTTGCGAAATAAATAGCAAGTAAATCTAATAAATCATAAGGCCTAAGAACATTAATCCACACATTGGCTAATAACCCCAACTAACTCACTAATTAGTTCTACTCAGGTTTTGCTACCAAACTGCTGTTTAAGCCAACTCTTCACGCCTTTGTCTGCATCGCTGCATCTTTAATGCTCAGTAAAAACTAAATTTTTTGATGGTATTTCAGACAAGCGGACTTAATCGTTAAAACTGTCACAGCCTAATAAAACAACAATTGTATTACCAAGCGTTCAAGATAAAAGTATTAATCAATTGTTAAGGATTTATGAATAGCCAAGGACAGCTAATGAGCTTATTTACAGAATTTAACCCTATTAAGTGGGTAGTTTCTATTATCACCTGTTTGCCCACTAAGTTAGCTATTTGGCTTTTTAACACGCTAACACTTCATCAGTTTAGGCATTGCCAACCCAAGTCCCAAGTGCTGTTAAATCGAGATGCTTATACATTTTGACATCACTTAGACAGAAGCAAAATTGTTAATAAAAACAATAAACTCCACATAAGGAATATGATAAAAATGAAAGTTAGTTCTATATTTGCAGTAGCAATTTCCGTAGCAACAATAACGCCATCCTACGCTAATTATTTTAAAGATGATTTTAGCTGGGGATACAACGCTAGTATTTGGCAAGCCCGTGATGGCAGTAATGGCAGCCCTTTTGGTTGTAAGTTTACTCCGTCTAAAATCTCACCAAGCTCCCATGGTATCACCCTAAACGTAGCACCAAATCAATGTGCCGAGCTTAGAACCAAATCCTTACTAAGCTATGGCAAGGTTCAATCTAGCCTCAAAACAGGAAATGCCAAAGGTACTGTATCCTCTATATTTACCTACACTTCATGGCACGATGTGCCTGGGCGAGCTTGGCAAGAAATAGACATCGAGTTTTTACCTAGCCTTGGCAACGTTGTACATACCAACCTTATCTACCAACCACAAGGTGGCCAATACCAAAGCTGGGAACTGGATATTGATTTAGGCCAATATGGTCTAAACATACATCAAGACCTAATCCATATCGGCTTCGATTGGTCTAGCTGGAAAATCGATTGGTACTTGATAGATTCTTCAGGAAATACTCGCATCATTCGTAGCCTGTACAAAGACAATGGGGATGGCTATGTTGCCGCAAATGAGGTTCCACAATACGCATGGCCTGTGGATCCAACTCGCATAATGATCAACCATTGGCACGGCGACAACTCTGCAGATGCAATGTACTTCCCACAAGAGTATTTCTATCAAAACAACTGGGCCTACTACGATTACCTAGAATACACACCAAAATAAACTCAGCTATCGGCAGGCTTTATTTAAGCTTGCCGATTTTGGCCCAAGTTCATCTATTTACTCAGCACACAAGTCCTAAAGTCTCTGCGTTAGTTCTCTTAAATTTTTGCCTTTCATAACATAAGTGTTAGTCGAATCACATCCATAGCACAACATTATTGTAATATCATAACAACAAAAATACATTGCGTAATAAACAGACTAAAATCGACTAAACGCTAAGGATGGCATATGCAAATTTCAGTAGTGATGAGAACACTAAGCGGTTTTGCAATTCTATTTGTTTTACTCATTGCAGTAGCGCTGATTGGCCAAATAAACATACGCAACCTAGAAGCACAACTTAATGAAACTGTCGACCGCCTCACCCCCACTGCAGAGCTAACTAATCGCCTATCGGGCCTGCTGCTAAACACTGCCTGGGTGATTGGCTTGCACAGCAATACTGAGTCCCAAGAACAACTAAGCCAATTAGAAAACCAAGCGTCTAGCTATATAAGTAGTTACCAAGATAACTACCAACAGCTATTGTTACTTACTGAAAAATATCCCGATCTACATAATTTACTCGGCCCAATAGAGGCAAATGCAGAAGCAACATTTAGCGCAACCAACAGGCAGTTTGAGAGCCATCAACAATGGTTAGTAGCTAATAAGTCTGTTGAAAACCTACGCCGTGATTTTAAGCAACAATGGAGTGGATACAATGAAGACCTCGAACAGATTGCAGAATCAGTAGACGGCGATGCGCACTGGATTGCCGTTGATTTACAAGCTGATGGTGTAGTGTTAGAGCGCCAGTTAGACGAAGCGTTTTATGCAAAAACGCCTGAGCAAACCAGCCAACAAATGCAGCAATTAAAGAAACTCTATGCCAGTATGATTGAAAAACGTGACGAGTTAGAGTTCTATATTGAAGATGATATTGAGAACGTAGTTAACTATTTTGTATTACTTAATAAATCGTTAAACTCACAAGGCTTGTTCAGCGAAATAGATCGCCTCGTACGTTTAACCCAGCAGCAGCAAGACAACTTTAAGCAAATTAACACCCAAACTGCGGAAGCTTTAAATCAACTTACTCTCGCCAGTAGCACGGTATCGTTAATCATTGCCGAAGCGAAAAACCAAGCAAGTGAAAAATCACAAAGTGCCATTAGCACCATGATTGCCGTAGTGCTTGCCTCATTAAGCATATCGGTACTGGTTGCATGGAGTGTCACATCAAGTATTAAAGGGCCATTGAAGCGTACTTTACAGCAAATGAAACAGTTAGTTGAAGGCGACTTTAGCCAGCAAATAACCGTCGAACGCCAAGATGAATTTGGCCAAATAGCGCGCCAGTTAAACTCACTTACCGAGCAATTTAACCAAGTTATCGGTTCAATGGTAGACAGTGCAAAACAACTAGAGAACAGCGCCGAATCTGGCTTAAATGCAAGCCAACACTCTCGCTCAATTATCTCCGAACAACGCGCACAAACCGACATAGTAGCCAGTGCGGTAAAAGCCATGGAACAAGGAGTACAAGACGTATCCCAACAAGCCAATACCTCACGCGATGATATTGGAGATGTGTCGGCGCTAACAGAGCAAGGACGACAAGCCGCCCACACCACCCGTAAAACAACTACACAGCTAAAAACAACCATTCTTAATGCAGCAGAGAAAGTTGATACGCTTAAGCAAAGCTCTGATGATATAGGCTCAATACTCGATGTGATTCAAGGTATTGCAGAGCAAACTAACCTACTTGCACTAAATGCCGCCATTGAAGCCGCAAGAGCCGGTGAACAAGGCCGTGGTTTTGCTGTTGTTGCCGATGAAGTGCGTAACCTTGCAAGCCGAACTCAAAATTCGACGACAGAGATCTTTAACGTTATTGAAGGTTTGCAAAAAGGTGCAAACGAAGCCGTAGACTTAATGAAACAGGGCGAAACCATGGTGTTAGAGTGCTTAAGCCAAGCTGAGCAAAGTGATCAACAGCTGGAGAATATAGCCGTTATGCTGGAACAAATTCGCGCCTACAGCCAGCAAATTGCAACAACAGCTGAAGAGAAGATGGCAGTGGCTTCACAAGTAGCCAACAACGTACAAAAGATTGTGGAGCTAGGCCACTCTGCCCACAAAGATGCAGAGCACAATGAACAAGCGAGCGAATCATTAAAAGCCAAATCTGAGCAACAACTCGGGCAACTGGCTATTTTCAAACTCAAAGAATACTTGCCTGCAAACAATCAAATTGTGACCCAGTAGCATATTGTGATGAAACCAATAATAAATACGCTAACAAAAACCGGGCTATCTGCGGCGATGTTGGTTGTCTTAACTGCCTGTAGCTCCAGCAAACTTAACGATGATTTGCAGAGCCAAGCGCTACATCCAGAAAACAAGCAAGTTTTAGCAAGTGCTAACTTGGATGCTGATGGCCCAGACTATGGACAATCCGCTTACCAGCTAATTCGTCAGCAGTTTGGCAAGAACGCCATAGAATCACCAGATCGCTTTAAAAACGACCACCAAGGGGAGCTCCATATACAAGAGCACACAGACAAGCTATACGGTCCCTATTTTCGCTTTATTTTGCACCGAGATTTAGATGGCAATAAAGGAAAGTATATCGATAGGCAACGCAATGAAATTAAAGTCTATGGCGGCTCAGCAGACGCGCTAAAAGGCTACCGAGGCAGTCACTTCTCATACAGTTGGAAGTTTCGCGTTAGTAATGACATGCAGGTGACCAACAAGTTCACCCATTTGTTTCAACTAAAAGCCGTTGGCGGTGAAGATTCAATGCCAATTATTACGTTAACCGGAAATACTCGCAGTGGTAAAGCAGGCATAGAAGTAAGACATAGCCCATTACGCCAAACTCGTATTCTAGCAAGAGCAGATTGGGACTTGATTCAAGGAGAGTGGCTAGAAGCCAAGGTTCAAGCCAAATACAGCGAACTCGGTTGGTTCAGCTTAACACTCGTTCGCTTAAGCGATGGAGCAGAAATATTTAACTTTCGCGAAGACAAGCTAGACATGTGGCGAGGCCTTAACCAACAACATTTTGTTCGCCCTAAATGGGGAATTTATCGCTCATTTGTTGAAGCAAACAAACTTAAACCAAGTGTACTTGTAGACTTTGCTAACTTTAGCATCAAGCAATTTGCTACAAACTAGCGGGCTTAACCACAGTCATTCAGCTTGTTATTTACCAAGGCATAAGTACAGCGGCTAATTAATTCAACTTGCTCAACTTGCAGAAAGTGCCCCTGTTCCGCTAGGCGAATAACTTTGGAGTGTTGGGCTGGTAAGTATTGCTCGGCAAAATCAGCATTTTTGGGATCAACCAAATGGTCTTTACCACCTTGTACTAACACCACAGGTATTTTAAGCGAAGCTAAACGCTCGGGCGAATCAGCTAAGCCATTTTGCAGGGCAAACATATCTAAATTAGCTTGGTTTAGTTGTTTCCCCATATCAGATAAAGACAATAAATAGTGCCCTACACCACTTCTAGCAAACTTGTTATACCAACGCGCTTGAGTAAGCTGTTTACTCATTCCACCAGCCAACAATAACAAACCATCAATTTGCTGGGGGTTATGCTCGGCAATAATAGGCGCTAAGGACGCGCCCCAAGAATGCCCTACAAGAATTAGCGGCAGTTCAGGGTACTTTTGCTTTAAGTGTTGAATGAGAGGTGAAATCAGCTTCGCTTGAGCCTGCATGTTAGCAACAGGTTTAGCTTGGTCTTGATATTGCGACAATCCCCAGCCCGGCCTATCAAAACTAACCACGCGTATTTTGCTAGTTAAAGAAGGCTCTGTAATCAAGTAAGCGCTGTCTTGCCAAGACCCAGGCGTACCGTGGATCCATACCATCACTGCTTGCTCTGCCCGCCCATTAGCGTGTACGTTCAAAGAAAAATTATCCGCAGTAAGTTGATAGTGTTCGATATTGGGATTAGTTAACAAATCAGTTTGAATAAACTGCTGTTGTTGCTTTATCGCACTAGGCATTGGGCTACAGGCTTGCAATGTACACAGTCCAGCCGCTAGACCCAAACACAACATCACTCTCTTCATTAAGAAGCTAAAATCCATAATCAGGCAACACCAAAGCAATAAACAGTCACTAAAACACTAGAAAGTGAAACCACCAAGTAAATTTCACATTCGATTACACTAGCTCAAACTTGACCCATCCCCAGCACATCGCCATAATCTGGGCTCTTCCTCCCCATGGCATTAAAAATGACTAACCCAGAAGATTCACCAGAAGAAATTGAAGTAGAAGCCACCGAAGTATATGTGGATGAACAGCCTATCGAGCTTTACAAAGTATTAAAGATAGGCAATTTGGTGAATGGCGGCGGCGAAGCAAAAATGGCCATAGCAGAAGGTTATGTTGGGCTTAACGGTGAACTCGAGCAGCGTAAACGCAAGAAGGTGTATGCTGATGACATCATCGAGTTTAACGGTCAGTTTTTATATGTTGTTTGTGATCAGCCTATTACTGAGCCAGAGCCTAAAAGCGCAGTGAAGAAAGGTTCAAACAAGCAGAAAAACAAGGGAAATAAAGCAAGCAAGCCTAGCCAAAAACCAACAGCTGCCAAGCAGCCTAACGAAAAGCAAGCTCAACGAAATACCAAAACAGGTCGCCACTCAATCAAGTTCTAGTAGCTAAGTGCCTAGAAATAAAAAGGCAGCCAAAGGCTGCTTTTTAATAAACACAAACATAAAAAAAGCCGCTCAATGAGCGGCTTTTTTACTAAGTAGTAAGCTTACTTCTTAGCTTGACGTTCTTTTTCTTCTGCGATTACCGCTTCAGCCACGTTTTGTGGAGTAGCAGCGTAGTGCGAGAATTCCATAGAGAACTGACCACGACCAGAAGTCATAGTACGTAGAGAACCAATGTAACCGAACATTTCTGCTAGTGGTACGTCAGCTTTAATACGTACGCCAGTTACGCCAGCTTCTTGGTCTTTAATCATGCCACGACGACGGTTCAAGTCACCAATAACATCACCAACGTGATCTTCTGGAGAGAATACGTCAACCTTCATGATTGGCTCAAGAAGTTGTGGGCCAGCTTTTGGTACAGATTGACGGTAAGCGCCTTTAGCTGCAATTTCAAAAGCAATTGCTGATGAATCCACTGCGTGGAAAGCACCATCGTACAATTCTACTTCCATATCTAGTAATGGGAAGCCAGCTAGTGGACCAGTTTCCATCATCACTTCGAAGCCTTTTTGAACTGCAGGCCAGAATTCTTTAGGTACGTTACCACCAACAACGGTTGAAGAGAACGTGAAACCAGAGTTAGGCTCACCAGGCTTGATGCGGTAATCAATCTTACCGAATTGACCAGAACCACCAGACTGTTTCTTGTGCGTGTAGCTATCTTCAATCGCTTGAGTAATAGTTTCACGGTAAGCAACCTGAGGTTGACCAACAACTAGGTCTACACCGTAAGTACGCTTCAAGATATCAACTTTAATGTCTAGGTGAAGTTCGCCCATACCTTTAAGGATGGTTTCGCCTGAATCTTCGTCAGTTTCAACTTGGAAAGAAGGATCTTCTGCAACCATTTTACCGATAGCAATACCCATTTTCTCAGTTGAACCTTTATCTTTAGGTGCAACAGCAATCGAGATTACTGGCGTTGGGAATACCATAGGCTCTAGGGTACAAGGGCTCTTAGGATCACATAAAGTGTGACCAGTTTGAACGTTCTTCATACCTACGATAGCAATAATGTCACCAGCTTGAGCGCTAGTTAATTCATTACGGTCGTCAGCTTGCATTTCTACCATACGGCCAACACGCTCTGTTTTACCAGTAAACGCGTTAAGGATGGTGTCACCTTTGTTCAACACACCCGAGTAGATACGTACGAAGGTAAGCGCACCAAAGCGGTCATCCATAATTTTGAATGCTAACGCGCGTAGTGGTTCGTCAGCAGAAACAATAGCGTGGTTGCCAGTTTCTTCGCCTTCGTCATCCATAAGAGGTTGAGGATCAACTTCAGTTGGGTTTGGCAAGTAATCAACAACAGCATCAAGTACTAATTGAATACCTTTGTTTTTAAATGCAGAACCACAGTAAGTTGGGAAGAAAGACATATCGCGAGTACCTTTACGGATACACGCTTTAAGTTGCTCAATAGTAGGTTCTTCACCTTCCATGTAAGCCATCATTAAGTCTTCGTCTTGCTCAACTGCAGTTTCAACCAACATTTCGCGGTATTCAGCTGCCTTCTCTACCATATCTTCTGGGATATCGGTAACTTCGTAGTTCTCAGGAAGACCTGTGTCATCCCAGATGTAAGCTTTTTCAGATAGAAGGTCAACAACACCAACGAAGTCGTCTTCGATACCGATAGGTAGAACCATAACTAGTGGGTTAGCAGCTAGTACGTCTTGAGTTTGCTTAACTACGCGGTAGAAGTCAGCACCCATACGGTCTAATTTGTTTACGAAGATGATACGAGCAACTTCTGATTCGTTAGCGTAACGCCAGTTAGTTTCTGACTGAGGTTCAACACCACCAGAACCACAGAATACACCGATACCGCCATCAAGTACTTTAAGTGAACGGTATACTTCAACAGTGAAGTCAACGTGTCCAGGAGTATCAATAACGTTGAAGCGGTGGTCGTTCCAGAAACAGCTTACTGCTGCAGACTGAATAGTAATACCACGCTCAGCTTCCTGTTCCATGAAGTCAGTAGTAGACTCACCGTCATGTACTTCACCAGTTTTGTGGATCTGACCAGTAAGTTTTAGGATACGCTCAGTTGTGGTAGTTTTACCTGCATCAACGTGAGCAAAAATACCAATATTTCTATATTTTGATAAATCAGCCATTGTTCAACTCTAATTCAATTGTTTTTCAAATTCGCGGGGAGTATACCACTACTGTCGCACAAGGCGAGAGGGTGAACTGTATTTGAGCGATTTATTGCGAAATTTCTTTAAAAAAGTGTCTTTAATTAGTGTCAACAACTAGCCGCAAGCCTGTTAACCACGGGTTTTCACTTAAATTAGTATTTTCTGCTCACTCAACAAAAAAAGTATAACTCCCCTACCCAATAATCAGCATAGTTGGCTTAATCGTTAGCGCAACCGGATTATTGCCCTTATTACCACCACCTTTGTTAGCGGTAGCTTAGGCTAGCATTACTTCTTTTTATCCATCATTGCTTTAAGATCAGCAAACGGGTTTGAGGTTGCCACTTCTTGCTTTAAATCACTACCGGCTTCTACTGTTGAGCCGTATTGAGCAGCTTCGGTATATTTAGAATGCTCATGGTCATGACAGTACAAACATAACAGCTCCCAGTTAGACCCATCGTTTGGGTTATTGGTATGGTCGTGGTCGATATGGTGCACGGTTAATTCGCGCAAATTAGAGTAAGGAAATTCACGTGCACATCGCCCACAAACCCAAGGGAATAGTTTCAACGCTTTCTCGCGGTAACCTTGTTCAAGGCTTGCGTAATTATTTGGAATATTAGCCATTCTCTGCTCCAGCTATTTTTGCCAAACACTATAACATCAGCACAGCTAAAACACGCAACTAAGCGGGCTTGTTTTTTTCAGCAACAGAAACTTGGGTAAGCGCTTTCATATTTATCAAAAATAAACCACACTAAGCTTAATTGCGCTAAGGGACCAGCCATGGATAAATCGTTAACTCAAGTACACTGTAATCGTTGTGAATGCAGCACCACCACCGACAAAGTAAACGGCTGGCGAGTATTTTTGTATAACGGATTAGAACTGCCACTACGCAGAACCATGGGTTGGTGCAAACAGTGTGAAGCGCTAGTAACTGCCGAAGAATTGAGAGATAGTAACCTGATAATCAAAGAAATGGGCGAACTGGTTAGGCAAGTATCTGCCTTAGAGAAAACCCTGAAAACTAACTACTGGCAACGGTTACTTAATCGCAAGCTTCGTAGAGTGCGCCGTCGCTCTGTAGAAAACTTACTAACCCTAGGTGCAGAACTTGATGTTGCCAGACAACGGGCAAATAAAGCGAGGTGTGTTTGCTGCGACTCTTTAGATGTAGAGGTTATAGATTCTTCATTAAACATTGTTGAGCAATTTTGGCAGCACAATAAACACAATGAAGTTGCCACTGGGTTAACTCATCCCGGTTGTGGCGGCGAGTTTGTTGCACGTTCCAATTCAAAAGTAGCGGGTAAACATGCGACCGCCACTTCATCAGATCCACTCCCTGCAGCAAACTCTCATAAACAAGACCAACAAAGTGTTGCCTAAGGCAACACTTTTTAAATTAACAAGACAACAATTGGTGCACCTGCTTAGCTCGCTCGCCCCAGCTTTCTGAACGCACACTCATTCGTTGAAAAGAGGTTCTACGATGCTGCAATGCCGAAGGCGTATCTAAGCTGTCTTGCAGCGCTTGAACCATTTGAAACGGCTCTTCAACTTGCGTCACCATGCCTGCGTAAGGTTTAAGCGCAGGGAAAGGCGTGCTTACAATGGGGCGCCCCGCGGCCAAATACTCACGTAACTTAAGTGGGTCACAAGAAGCTATTTGCTTACAGCTTTTAAAAGGTAACCAAGATACCTGCCAATGCTGGACATAACGGGGTAGTTCACTATGGGCTACTGCCGGGTACACTTCTATATTGTCTACTTGTTTAAAAGCAGAAATATCAGTTTGCACTTGGCCAATAAATACAAAACGCCATTCGGGTAAAGCCTTAGCGACTTTAACGATTAAAGGGATATCTAACCAAGCTGCTATAGAGCCATAAAAACCAGCAACCGGACCGCCTTGTAAAATAGATGGCGCTGGGCTCGAAGGGCGAACAAACAAGTTATAGTCTACCCCGTGCGGTAAAATACGGGTTTTCAAAGCCAGATGTGGTTGCTTAGAGAACTTACGCAACAGCATATCGCTAGCCACCAGCACATGGTCAGCCTTTTCAACTAACTGCTTTTCACACTCAGTAACATGTTGGTGATCTACGCCAGCTAGTGCATTAAAATCATCGCCACAGTAATAAATAACCTGCCGCTCGTTTAGATGGCCCAACATATCTACTGCTGTTGGCAAGGCAATCCAAAGATCAGGGTTAGTTAACTTAAGGCGCTTAACTTGTTTATTTACCTGAGCTTTTAACAAGCAGCGGTTAAGCCAGCGAAAAAAACGACTGCGTGGTGCGGGCAAGGCTATTGGCGACAATACATGAATATTGGCCGGCTTTTTAGCTGATACTTTTTCTGCAGAGTCTTGAGCATTTGCGTTATCTTTGGTCGCACCAAACATCGACTTCATTTTTTCTAGTACTCTTTTAGCATCTCGCAGGCTCAAGCGTGGCCTACGTAAACCAATAGAATTAATCCAAAGAATACGGTGGTTTTTAGCCAGTTCGGTTATTACGTGCTGGCTGCTACTTGGGTGGCGTTGCCAATCTTCACCAAATACTATGAGATCGTGTTTCATATTATTTCTCCTCAATCGATTTAATGACTTTGGCGGGCACACCTGCGGCCAAAACACCAGCTGGTAAACTTTTCGTCACAATGCTACCTGCAGCAACCACTGTACCTTTACCAATAGTTACCCCAGCCATAACTGATACACCGGTAGCTAACCACACGTCGTCTTCAAGAATAACGTCGCCAACCTGCTCATCTAGCTCGGGCAAGCCAGCAGCTCGTTGCTCTGCGTTTAGAGGATGACCTGGGTAGCCAGCAATGAAACAGCGCCCAGCTAAACGTACGTTGTTTCCCAAGATAACTTGCTTGCCAACGGCAATGGTGGTTTGCCAGCCAACATCCACGTTATCGCCAATCTTTAATAACGCGGGCTCAGCACTGCTTCGTCCACTAAAGGTGGTCGCCCCAGAAACTCGGCAGCGATTGCCTAATTCAATATTTAGGCCTTCACTAATAAGTGGCATTCCACCATATAGATACAAGGCCTGAGAAGGGCCGCTGGTTTTACTTCTAAACAAAGGCGTCCACCACAATATGCGCAGCACGCTGCTCAAAGCATTAGATAAACTGGTATGAAGGCGGTAAAGCACCGAGAACAACAAAGGCACTTTAGGTAGCTGACATAACCTTAGCGCCTTCAAAAACCTAAATAGATTTTTTGCTACGGCAGAGTCACTGCTTTTTAGCCAATGCTTAGTATGATGAAAAAACATGCTGCTCATATAATTCCCCTATAACAGTAGATGTGTTGTCTTAAACTGTAGATAGCAGCATTTATGCCAATAAACTAAAACTAATTTATTCAATGACTTACAAAGAAAAACAAAGAGCGAGTTGCAGTTTGCAATTCGCTCTTTGGGGCTCAAGCATATGCCTTCTTAAAATGCATTTTGGGCTTTACCAATGGCATTGCCCATAGCAGCAACCAGCTTAAGCCAATGGCCGGTAATAGAGAGGTCCAGATAGAAGCCGCCATAAACGGAACGATTAAAAGCAAACCTAAAGGAGGGAGTAAAGCGCTGAGCAGCACAGCTACTTTATAAGGCAAGGCCTGTAAGCGTAAGCTCAGTGCGGTGAACAATATAAAGCGTAAAGCAAAAACACTGTTGGTAGCCACAATCAGCCCCCAAACACCCCACTTAGGGATAAGTAGGTAATACAAACCTATCGCCATCACCGCAGACAAAGCATTAATCCGCGGCAGCCAAACAGGGCTATTTGGTAGGTAGCAACCAATATCGGTTACTGCAGTGGCTAGTTTAAAGCCCAGCGCCAATAGCATTAAAGGCAACCATTCAATGCCACCTAAGTATTCTATTGGTAGCACCCACTTAAGCACTATGGGGGCAAATAACGCAGCAGACAAAATCAATAACATCACCGCGAGCAGCAAGCGCTGATGAATCACACTCACTTCATTTACGCCATTGCTTTGTTGTAACACCGTAAACCGGCGTGGTAACCACCAGCTTTCTAATACACCAAATGCCATGGCCGTGGCCTCTACCACTTTAATCATAATGGCGTACTGGGCTAACGTTTCTGCGCCTAACCACTCTGCTAGTAGCAGCCGATCTAAACCATGCATAATGAATAGCGCGAGCGAAGCGCCAATTAAGCAGCGTTGATAACTTAAGGTTAATTTGGCAAGAGCAAGATCTAACTTCAACTTCAGCTGTTTGCGGCAAAACCACAAACCAATACTTAAACCTAAAGCATTGGCACAAACGCTAGCAACAATCACCGCATCCATTCCCCAGCCTTGCTGCAAACCAAATAAAGTCATCACTACTTGGCAACTCGCTTGCGCCACAACTAAATAAAAATAACTGTCAGCGCGGCGCTCAATGCGCAGCCACATCATAATAGGCTGCAAAGAAATGGATAAAGCAATAACCGCAGAAACGCCAGCTAACTGAATAAGACTTAACTGAGAGAACACCTCTAGCGGTACTAGGGCTAGTGCTGATCCTGCCAATACGGCTAGCACCAGGCCGTAACTCAAACTTAATAAAACAGAAGACGAAATAAGGTTCGCTTTAGCTGCGACATCTTTACACTCTGGGTAAAAACGTGGCAAAGCACCTGCACTTATTTCTAACAACGAACACAGAGAAAAAATCACTACAAGACTTTCTAACACGCCGTATTCTTGCAAACTCAAATAGCGCGTGGTGACTGGCAGCATCATTAAGCCAATGCCTTTTTGCAGAATCATGAGTACGCCGTATATACCCATTTCCTGTAAGGACTGGCGAGCTTGCTTAAGTTTATTCCACAGCATAATTGGCTCTCCCCGCTCGAATGCGAATTAACCAAAGAGCCCACTCTCGGCTTTGCCATTTACTAAAACTGCTTACAAAATAATTATCTTGGGTTTGCGAGTCACTGTTGTTTAGCTGATATTTTTCGATGAGGTGCTGGGTAAAGCGCCAGTAACAGAGTAAATCGAACCAACTCACTTGGGTTCTTAACTGCAAATAAGCATGCCGACAAAGCATTTCCAAACACAGCGGCGCAGCTTTAGGCAACAACTTGCTTTGCTCCATGCGCTGCATAAAATCGCCAATAGATGACATACGTGCATACAAACGATGTTTATCAGCGCCAGCGCGTCGACAAATGCCCTGCGGATTATGCCGATAAAAGTAGTAAGCTTGCTCGATATGCACCACGGTATCTGCGAACAATTCGGCCATGTAAGAGAAAATTTCATCTTCAAATAACTCTCCTTGCGGAAATACTATTTGATGCTCAAAAATAAACTCTCGACGAAATAGCTTGTTACATACCGAAGTATTCTCGCTAATATTTTGATGGGCGTAGCATTCTACCCCGTGGGCAGAAAACTTACTAAAACCACAACTTACCCAATCCGCTTGCTGCCCACTGGCCTCATTAAACAAATGCTGATACATGTTTTCATCTACGTAATCATCACTGTCTAAAAACCCTAGATACTGGCCCTTAGCGTGGCTCATTCCAATGTTTCGTGCTTGTGCTAAACCTACATTTTTATCTAGCTTAACAATGCGAATTGCCAAATGGGATTGCTGAGCGAAACGCGTCGCTAGTTGATAAGCCTTATCCGGTGAAGCATCAATCACCACAATAACTTCCAGTGAACTTAGTTGCTGGTTTACTAAGCTAGTTAAACATTCCCATAAATATTGCTCGGTATTAAACACCGGAACCACCACCGACACACTGACCTGAGAAGCAAATACACTTTCCATTATTTAGCTCCTTCACTACTCAAACTCGGCGATAACAGTCCTGCAGAAAACTGTTGTTTGAACTGGCGCACCTTTACCCAATAACTCAGTAAAACAATTTGTGTTGCCGAGCCTCTAAATTTTAAGTAGCGGCTTACTTTGTAGTCTTGGGGAATAACTGCGCAGCGCTCAAGCAAACGGTACTTACCCACTAGATGGTCGATAAAACTAAAGAAGCCCAACAAATCAACAGCAGAAATATGATAATAAAGCGCGCTTAAAGCGTGATTAGCTAAACACTGCAGCAGCTCCGCCGCATGATCTTCAATAGCGCCCCGGCGCTCCATATCGGCTAAAAACCTTGCCAGCATCAACTGCTTATCATAGAGGTTGAATCGACCGTGGTTATCTCCACGGCACAGGCCTTCTGGACTCATTCGGTAGTTGTAAAGCACTTGATTAACCTCTGCTACATTCTCGGTAGCAAAGCGTGCGGTATACGCAAAAGGTTCATCTTCAAAAATCACATTGCTATAAAAATTAATTTGCTTGGAAAGCAGATAAACACGACGAAACAGCTTGTTAGTCACAAAGGTATCGTCGTAATACTCTTTGGTAGGAATGTTGTGGTATTCCACACTAGAGGCATGCGTTTCAAAAGAGCGCATTTGGCAACTCACCACATCGGCATTGGTTGTGAGCGCTTTGCAAAACATCAGTTCAAACATATTTGGCTCTGCATAATCATCGCTGTCTACAAAACCAATGTATTCACCCTGCGCCGATTGCATGGCAATGTTGCGAGCCATCGACACACCCACATTTTTTTCCAATACAATTTTGCGAAAGCGTTCTGGATATTGAATACAAAACTCACCAGCAATCACTGCGCAATTGTCTGGAGAGGCATCAATAACCACTATTACCTCAACATGTTCGAGCGTTTGCTTGGCCAGTGAGCTCAAACAACTTGCTAGGTACTGCTCAGATTTATAGACAGGAACAATAATAGATACGTTAAACATGACGATGCCCTCTTTTGCTATTCTTCGACCCGTTATTTCGAGTTCGAATTCAGGTCATAGCAACACTAGAGCAAAAGCTAGGCCATCCATTATTAGTTATTTAAATTCAACAAGATAAAAGCAGAAAAGCTGAAACAAGGAACGCTTGTTTAGCGGCTTTTGCATTCTGCAATGGGTTGGCGAAGTAGTTGAGCAATCGCCACTACTAAGGCAGTAAAAATATAGATAGGCCAAGTAAAGCCTTGAGTAAGGAAGGTGCCCGAAACAATGGTGCCTAACATACCCGCAAACACCCCTTCAGCGCAGGAGAACAAGCCAGCATGTTTACTCGAGGCATGTTGTGCAAGGGTCTTTAGATTTTGATGGGCGAGCCGACAAACTTTAAATAGCAGCACGCAAAATACAATAAACCCCACAAAGCCTGTTTCTGCCAGTACCCCAAACCAGGTGCTATGAACGGCATGATTCTTACCGTCCCAGTGCGATGAGAAGAAATAGTAGTTAGCGTAAAAGTTATCAATACCAACCCCGGTAATAGGGTTATATAAAGCCATTTTAAAGGCAGCTTGCCACGCATAAATTCGGCCCATCGAAGACTCATCAATTCCCGACTCGGCCGCCCCACCCGAGCTACGCTCCGACACCCCCGCCAGAATAAACAATATCGGTAATGCCAAGGCGCCGGCGCTAATTAGCAGCGCCTTATTTTCTACTCTTCGCCATGCTAGCACTGCACAAATGGTAGCAATGCCTAACAGTCCACCTCGGCTTTGAGTGGCCAAAATAGCCAAGATAATCGCTCCAGCACATACAATGGCCAGCAAGCGAGTAAACGAAAAACCCCGCTTTAAGCTAAAGGCCAATGCAAAGCCTAAGGGAAACTGCAAGGTTAAGGCGAGGTCGTTTGGGTCTCCTAATACCGACCCCATCGAGCGGCCAATGGTTACTCGGGTACCCTCTACCATCTCTATACCGGCGGCGGCATTTTGTAAGGCAACTGTCGCAATCATTAAGCCACAAACAAAAAAGGCAACGGCTGCTCTTTCAAAATCTTCGGGGCGACGCATTAACCAAGCAATCGCCACAGTCATTAATGCTATCTTGCTAAATACCCCATTAAAATATGCCATTGCTGTCGGTCTGCTACTGGCAAATATCACCCCCACTGCACACAAAGCTACAAACAACATTAAGCAGCTTAATTCTTTACTCCAGTAGATTTGCATTTTGCGAGAAATGAATAAATGCCAAGCCAAACAAGCTAAAGATGCAAGAGCCAATAATTGCGGAATGCGTAAAACATACAAGGCTGGAAAAGCTTCGTGTAAACGAAAAAACGAGAAACAAACAAAGCCAAGCACTACCCAGAAAGGTTGTTTCATCACCATTACAACAAGCAGAGGAAGAACTCCTAAGGCTATTGGAATCAAGGGATTAGATAGTTTTAACCAAATTAGAGCTACCGCCGCCACAACCAATAATGACCAAGCTAAAGGCTTAAGTCGCATTCCGCTATGGTCTTGATTTTTTAAGGCTGCTTTCATCTACATTACTCTCTGGCATTTAGCTTGCTTATGTAGCTGTATAAGCAAGCTGAATGCCAGCTACTATCCAGGAGATTGATATGCCTAACTTAGTGAATAGCCAACCCGTATGCAGTGTAGTGATCCCTACTTACAATTGTTTAAGCTACTTAAAACAAGCCTTAGCAAGCGTTGAACAACAAAACGTAGATAAGCTGGAAGTTATTGTAGTAGACGACAACTCTAGCGATGGCACCTGGCAATGGCTGCAAAACCAACAACAAAAAACACCGCATCTACGCAGTATTAAACTCAGCGGCAAAGGCCCAGCAGTGGCTCGCAATACCGCCATTCAACAAGCTAAAGCGCCACTTATTGCTTTTTTAGATGCCGATGACATTTGGTTGGCAGGCAAACTACAACGCCAAATCGAATTTCATCAAGCAAAGCCTGAGTTAAGCTTTAGTTTTACCGATTACCGTCATGTGGGAGAACATGGCGAAGACCGAGGCACATGCTTTGAGTTTTGGCCAAGCTACCTAGGCTTAAGCCAACAACAAAAGGGCTACCAACTTAAAGCCGATGCCGCAGCAAGTTTGTTTGCAGAAAACGTGGTTGGTACCTCTACAGTAATGGCATCACGCACAGCCTTACTAAAATGCTTCGCTTTTGATGAGCAACTGCCCTCGGCAGAAGATTGGGACTTGTGGCTAAAGTTGGCATTACTAGGCCCTGTTGGCATTAGCAACCATGTTGATTGTGAATACCTAATGCGCGATGGTTCTGAAAGCAGTAAAAGTCAGCTACGCATTAAAGCCATGCACATTATCTATCAGCGCTATGCGCAAGCAGTAAAACAGCAATCACCAAAAGCTTTAGCCCAAGCCAAAGCTCGCATCGCCACCGCAGAAGCGGAGCTATACAATGAACAAAGCCTGCGACTATCAGCAATATTCTCAAGAGTTCAGGCTCTTTACTATTCCCCAAATCGCCGACGCGTTATAGAAACCTTAGCGGACACCCGTAATTTGTTAATGCTGAGATAACCTAGGGTTTTATTGTTATTAAGGCATTTAAATTAAAAACAGTTTTAAAGCGTAAACCTTGCGGTTACGGCCAAAGCTTAGCTGTCTCTATTGCTTCTATCTTTACACCAAAACTAGAGATATTAGCTAAGGTAGCGTTATGGTGGGCTCGAATCTGAGCGCCACTTGCGTGCTCTTTATCATGAGTTGTGTGGGCATCAGAGACCAACACTACCGGATAACCCAAACCAGCCGCTCTGCGAACAGTGGTATCCACACAAAACTCAGAGGCATAGCCACACACAATTAGGCTATCAACGGCAAGCTCTATCAATAACTCTTCAAGGTTGGTATTTAGAAACGAATCGGGAGTGTTTTTACGAACAAAATGGTCACCCGTTTGAGTTACTAGGCTAGACTGCAATGCCCAGCCCTCGGTTCCATACTCAATGACAGAATTGGCATGTTCGTGCTGAATAAAGATTACCGGGACAGACTTTGCGCGCGCCAAACTGGTAACTTGATTGATGTTGTTAAGTACCACTTGAGACTCATATGGTTGAGGTTCTGGGTCGAATAAAACCGACTGAACATCAATAACCAATACTGCAGATTTCATTAATATCCTTAAATTACGCTAATACCGTTTTAGGGTAAGCTTCGCCGCGCGGCAAAACCCAAAACCTATTTATAAGCTCACCTTGCAGCCATGCTCTAACTCCATGTCATCAGGCACCTCGAACTTGCCTTCCATAAAGTCAAACATCATGTCGGTCACTTCAAAGGAATAAACTTTAGGGTCTTTTTCCATATTGCGTTTAGCGACTCGCTGCTTGCGTGTTTCCGACGTTGCTTCTATGTAGTGAACTTCAGCATTTATTTTCAAAGCCTTAGCATGATTTACAAAAATGTCTCGTAGCGCTTTGGTAGTAAAACCTAAATCGAGAACAACGTTTCCACCTAATGCTAAAATTTGCTCACTCACTTCCCATATTTGCTGGTAGCAACGCTCTACCCGCTCCATCATCCACGAGAAATCGAGTTCCACCATATCCTTAGCAAACAGCGTCTGCATCCAAGGATCTATCGAGAATTTAACTGCGCCAATATCTTCACAAATAGAAAGAGAATAGGTTGTCTTACCTGCCCCTGTTGCGCCGCAAACTATAATTAGCCTAGCCATTTTCAACATCCTTTTTATCTATTCTATGAGAGGAATATAAGATCAAATAGGCAAAATTTAAATTAGCTTGTTAAGTGCAAAACAGCTAATCAGCCAATTATTTATAGTTGCCAAAAACCGTGCTCAATTGAGCCAAGTATACAAATCGCAAAGCTCGTAAGCATTACACACAGATTCAACATCTAGAGTTACGACCTCAAGGTAATGTACTTTCATGCTTATCCCTTGTTATTGGTACATACTATCAGCTAAATACTGGCCTAAAGAAACTACGTTAAACACTTAAAACACATCGAGTATCTTCTGCAAACTTAAATGCTTCAATACACTCACGATCACCTAACGACTTATTACGGTACACCTCATAGTCCGCTAGACTTGGGAAAGTAAATAACGCTAGAGCTACGTTATTTGCTCCCTCAGAAGGTAGAAAATATCCGTTATGTTGCCCTCCTAGTCGGTTCACCAGCGGTATCCACATTTTTGCATACTCTTCAAACTCAGATAGTTTGAAAGGGTCGATAATATATCAAATGTAACATGTAACCATTGTGCTCAATTCCTTTAAAATGTTGAGAGCCTAAGACTTAGCTAATATGACCTTGCAAACTTAGCCTCTTTTATTAGCCAATCAGGTGATTAGATCTCTCACTTCTAGGCCAATAAAACTGGGTAACTTAATCGTGAAGCACTAAAACGCATAAAAGCGGCCCAGCTTAGCTAAAACCGCCTTTGTACGCTTATCTGTAAATTAACTCACCTTACAAGCGCACTACGGTATCGCAGCGCTTCTCTATCATATAGGGATCGTGGCTTACTAATAACAGCGCACAACTTTGTTGTTTCGCCAAATCCACTAGTAGGTCGGTAACCTCTTTTGCAATGATCGGGTCTAAGCGAGAGGTGGGTTCATCGGCAAACAAAAATACCGGATCCAGTAACAAAGCACGCAAAATTGCAAAGCGCTGCAATTCTCCCCCTGACACCTCGGTGCTTCTGCGCGCGAGAAGCTCTGGTGCCAAGTTGAGTTTGTTCATTAAATCCGGCACACGTTGGCGCTCTACCTTATGCAGCTTGAGCAAATCCTCCAACAATACTCCAAGTGAAACACTAGAGGTAATTGCCGCAGGAGGGTCTTGGTAAAGCTTCAACCATTGGTAAGGTTTAGCGTCGTTCTTTAACTTGTTTACCTGGCCATCAACCGGCTTAAGTAAACCCAGTAAAGTATCGCCTAAGGTGCTTTTACCACAGCCACTATCACCTACCACTCCCACCACTTCGCCAGTGTGAATAGTGAAATCGATGTTCTTCGACAGCGCTGTACCATTGCGACCTATCGCTAAACACTTAGTTTCGAGCACTGGGGTTTTAGCAATTTGGCTTTTCTCTCGCTGTTGCCAGTGGCGTGGATCCGCGGCAATCAGCAATTGGGTATAAGCGTGTTGAGGATTTTCCAATACTTGCTCAGCACTACCCCGTTCAACCACTTCCCCCTCTTTCATCACAATAATCTCACCGCCAATTTGGCGTGCAACTTCTATGTCATGAGTAATGGTTAGCAAACCACCACCCTTGGCACTGTTGATTAGTAGTTGAATGATGTCGTCTCTGCGGCTTACATCAAGCCCTTTGGTTGGCTCATCGGCTAGCACCAATTTTGCTCCACCAGCTGTTGCCGCAGATACCGCTAAACGCTGCGCCATGCCTCCGGATAATTGCCCAGGGCGTTTTAAGGCGCTACTTTTCAAGCCGACTCTGTCTAAGTCCTCTATCGCGCGATTGAATGCAGTTTCTTCGTCGAGATTGTGTAAACACTCATAAACTTCAGACACTTGCTGATAAGCGGGCATTAACGGGTCAAGCGCGCGCCAAGGCTCTTGAGGTAGCATTATTACCTGTTTGCCCCAAAGGCTGGTGAGTGACTTCCGCTCATGAACTTTACCAAATACTTCTACCTTACCTTGTTGCGATAATTCGCTAGGTAACAAACCCACAATGGCTTGAGCCAACAAGCTTTTACCCGAGCCAGTTTGGCCAAGAATAGTTAAAGGTTTGTCTTGGTATAACTGAAGCGATAAGGGTTGAAGCAACTCAAGCTCTTTGGCATTAATCGAAAGATCAGTCAGCTGAATTAAGAGATTCACGGCTCGCTCCTGCTAATAAATGAAAACCTAATACCAATAGAGCAACCACGAGTAAGGGTTGAGCGAGTACCCAGGGTGCTTCAATATAAAACGGAAATAGCTCTACACTCATTAAGCCCAATTCAGCCAATGGAGGTTGAATACCTACTGCTATAAAGCCCAGCGATGCCATCATTAAAATGGCATTCGCAGCGCCAAAGGCTGCCATGGTAAATACCGACGGAGCAACTGCTGGCCAAATGTGACGCTTAAACTGATACCATTTACCAAAGCCCATCATGGCGGAAACTTGCCGCTCGGGGCTATCGACAATGGTTCGCGTAATTGCGCGGGTTACGCGATAGTACTCGACCCACTGCACCAATGAGATAGCGAGGTACATCACTAAAAATGAACCCGGCGCCAGTGCAGAAAGTAATAACACCAACACCAAACCAGGTAGCGCGAGTAGTATATTCACCACCACATCTAGAGCTTGCTCAACTCGGCCTCCCGCCCAAGCAGAACAAACGCCAAGCGTTACACCTAATACAGATGCACTAACAACACAAAGCACGCCTAAGCTAAATGACAAGCCGATAGCACTGGCTAAACGGGTCATCATATCTCGACCAAAATGATCAGTACCCAGCCAATTGTTAGCACTTGGCAGTAATAAACGCTGTGCTAAGTTTTGCTCATCAATACTATGCGGAGACAAGCAAGCCACTAACAGCGAAAACGCCAGCAGCCCAAGCAGAATAATTAAGCCAAGCTTTTGATTAAAATTTAATTGCTTCATCATTTTTCTAGCTGACCTCTTGAATCAATCCAGTAACACAACACATCTATCAGGCTATTTAGCAATACAAACAATACCCCCATGGTAAGGGCACAGCCTTGAATAACCGGAATATCGCGGGCAAAAATAGCGTGGGCAAGCCCGTGGCCAACACCAGGCCAAGAGAAAAGAGACTCAATCATCACTATCCCCTCAATCACGCTCACCAGTTGAATACCAATAAAAGCAACAACGGGCACCGCCATATTTCTCACACCATGGCGAAAAAAGGTTTGATTCTCGGTTAAGCCTTTTACTCGGGAGAATAGATAAAAGGGTGAGCGAAGCACCCTGCCTACGCTATTGTGAACCACCCGATTGGATACCGCTGCTAAACTAATCGCTAAGGTTACACTTGGCAAAACAAGGTGTTGCCAAGTACCGTAACCTGCTACTGGGAACCATTGCCACTCAATGGCGAACAGCAAAATTAGTATCAAACCCAATACAATTACTGGCATTGCCCGGGTGAAGGTAGAAAACCACACCACCAGCGAATTAATCACGCCGCCTTTTTTCTTCAATACTTCTTTAGCCGTTAAGGTACCTAAAGGCAGCGCAATCAATATCGATAAGGCAATACCAACTCCTGCTAGCAGCAATGAATGGCCAAGTTGATGCAAAACCATTTCACTAACCGGTAATCCACTTACCAGTGAATTACCTAAGTTAAGCTGCAGTAGGTCTAACAACCAACTAACATAGCTACTCAACCAACCTTGGTCTAAGTTTAATTCTTGGCGAACAAGTTCTGCCGCTGCTGAATCAACGTTATCCTGCCCGTAGCGACTGGCCGCAATTCTATAAGCCATGTCTCCTGGTAGGCTACGCATCAATACAAAAGTCAGCGTACCCACTCCCCAAGCAACCAAAATAAGTTGGTATAAGCGCTTTTTAGCTAGATCCCACAACATCGTTTACGTTCCTACTGTTCGAAATACATCTGATTGATGAAGTAATCACGCTCAAATGGGTCGAACTTAAAATTCTTCACTCGTGCATTAACCGACGTATGTTGGCTATAGCTAGAAATAGGTAGCACTGGCGTATCTTGATAGATCTCTTGCGCCACCTCTTGGCTTAAGGCAAAAGACTGCTCAGCTTGGCTGGAATTTAGCAACTCAGCAATGGCAGTATCTACCTGCGGATTAACCCAGTTCATAGTTCCCCAGTCGCCACCACCGTTGGCAAAATCACTACTAATAATGGGTAAAAGATCGGCGCTAAAGCCAAAGTTGCGGGCAATAAGTGCCATTTCTAAAGAACCATCGGTATGGCCTGCTGGGATCATGCTTGAGTTAGTTACATCTACCTTTAGATCTACGCCAAGTTTGGCCCACTGCGCTTGAATGGCCGTTGCTACTGTAGCCAGTTCAGGACGGTCTGCGTATGTCATCATAGTAATTTTAAATGGCTTACCATCGCGCTCTAACAACCCCGACGTACCTTTTTGCCAACCTAAACCGCTTAGTATTTGCTGCGCCTGTTCTAAGTTGTAAGGATTATTATCAACTCCTTCAATAAACCATTGCGACATAGAACTAGGCATAAGTTGTGCAGTTTCAGACCCTTCAGCGCCCAGTACATTTTTGCTAATAGCGGCTCTATCTAAAGCCATACTCAAGGCTTGGCGAGCTTTAACGTCACTAAGGAAGGGGTGACCAGCATTTAACTTCACAAACATTGTTCGTGGAATTAGATTGCTGTGAACAGCTAACTCGGTGCTTGATTCAAGTTGGCTAAGCATAGCTGGGTCTAGGGTAAACACTATGTCAGCTTCGCCAGATTTAGCCTGCAAAATACGGCTTTCGGCTCGGTGACCAGTTAAGTAAGTTGCAAAGCTGATTTGAGCCTTTTCTCCCCAGTACTCATCAAATTTTCTCACGGTTAATTTGTGAGGCGGCGAAAAGCTCTCCATTTGGTATGGGCCGCTGCCATATAGCTCTAGTACCGCACCATCTTCTTGGTAGGATTTTTCTGCCAAAATGGCATTTGAATAGTTGGTTAGCAGCGCAGCGAACGCCACATACGGTTTAGCTAACTCGATACTAATTTGATTGTCGCTAAGTGCAGAAATGTTCACTACTTCTGCTTTGCTTAAAGTACCGTGCTTACTTTGAGCAACCTTAAGAGAGTGAACGGCTACATTTGCGTCAAGCTTTGAACCATCGTGGAAGGTCACTCCATCTCGCAACGTAAATTGCCAGTTCAGCCCATCTTCACTCACCTGCCACTTCGTTGCTAGTCCCGCTGTAATAGCGCCACGTTCGTCCACGTTTAACAGCGTCTCAATCACTTGCATACGGGTTAATATGTAGCCCTGTTTAGAGGGGTCTAAACTGGTCATTTCCCAAGGACCACTAATAGATAAAGTATTGGCTTTGCTCGGTAATATTGTACCTGATGCTTTCTCAGCCCCACTAAAAAAGATGTAGGTAGAAGTTATTGCCGAAGCGGCCAATATGCTAAGCAAAACACCACGCTTGAGTTTGTTCTTGGGTTTATAAGATATTTCAGTCATAAGGGTTCCTAACGTATTCCATTTAACGCTATAAAAAAGAGATTTTGAAAAGATACTCGGTAGAAAATTTAAAACCGCAGAGGCGGAGAACGCGTTCTTGGAAGTGCAGTAAAACAAGCCGTTTCTTCTAATGTACTAAAGCTAAGAGAGCACTTAATAAGAGCGACTAAAGTGACTGAACTAACTGGATAGCTTATTGCTTTAAGTATCGCATCATAAATTTCACACTGGTGCTGTTCATGAACATGCTGCTTCACCTCCATCGCATGAATGAGCGAAAGGCTACTCAACCCCACAGGGATAATGAGCATCGCCAGTATTAGCAATTTATTAAATTGGAAGCGGCTGAAATAAAACACAGTAGCAACAGTGGGATACGAATAAATGTGATGTTATATCATTTCAATTGCAAATCACAGCCAAGATAGTAATTAACAAATAAAACGATATAGGGCCTAAGCACGCAACAAAGAAGTTTTCTAAAACAGAGCTCATGCCAAATGTAAGCAAGCCAATAAAAATTGAACAAAACCAGCCGCTAAAGATTTCTTCACGCAGTCAGTCACGCAAGACTTTACAAAATTTCGTTTCAATAAAGTCAATTTAAAAGCAAATAAATAACAGATAAATACAATAAGAAATTGATTGTAAACACAAAAATTTAAAAACATTTCATAACCAACATCTAATTAAAAAATGACCTTTATTTAACTTCACAATTTTATAACATTGACCTAACCTTTACCTAGAAGCTGATTTGTGACGCAGTTAACAATATGACTAGTCATCGTTAATACCAAATCGTCTTCCGTAACTCTGTTAATAAGTCGACAGCCATTGCACTCATTACAGTAATAAAAACTTTTTTGTAAAAGGAATCACTATGAAAGTTTTAAGTTTAGCTTTAGCTCTTAGCTTTGCAGCAAGCTCTGTTCAAGCCATGGGCATATATGTTTTTAACGATAATTTTGACTGTTCAAAAGTATTGAAAACCGAGCAGTCTCGCGGCCCTATAACCAAAGCGGTTATAGATGATTGCAAAATGAAGACTAAAAAGTAATTCCACAATCGTTAACTTCAGGTCTTTTAGAGCTGCATTTTCAGCTGAGAATGCAGCTAGTTTTTTAAGAACGGCAAATACTTATCCTTCCTAAGATCCATTAGATAAGCATTTTGAATTAATGCAAATTGCAACAGTAAACAAGCACAATCAAGCTCCCATTAGGCCAGCTGGCTATACACCTTTTCAAACTGCGGGATAATCGCTTCTGGAGAATACTGCTCGATAATGGTTTGCCTGGCCTGCTTAGCAAGCTGATACTGAAAATCAGCATTTTGTTGCCAGCGTTTAATGACTTTACACCACTGTTCAACTTCAAAACCCTCGAGTATAAAACCATTTTGTTGGTGCTTGATGAGTTCACTCAACGCCCCAACATTACTGGCGATAACCGGGATCCCTCTGCTCATGGCCTCTAAGGCTGCCAGCGGCAATCCCTCATTTCGTGAAGGCATACACAGTAAATCCAGTTCTTGCCAGCAACTATCCATGCTGTTTTGTTTTCCACGTAAGCTTAGGTTTCTTAAGTTTTTGTGCTCATCACTTGGCAATAAAGCCCCCTCACCAAACACCACAAAGTTGAGCTCAGGCATGGCCTTAGCCAATTGGTAAAAACGATCAGTCCCCTTTACTTCTGTTAGCCGACCAACAAAGCCAATGGTTAGACGGCGCTTATGTCGCCGAGACTTTAAGGTCGATACAAACGGAGGGACTTGCACGAAGTTATTCACTATCTTGCTAGACGCTGCAACACGCTTGGCTATATCTCTACTAATAGCAATTCTGGCCTGCGACAAACACGCAGTGTAACGATCTAACCAGTCGTAGCAGGCTAAACGCCCTTGGCTAATTTCACCTGCATGATAGCTAGAAACCAACTTGATAGGTTTAATACAGCGTAACACACGCCCAGCTAAACTCGCTTTGTAGCCATGGCTATGTACTAGCCTTGGAGAGAAGTCATTCACCGCATGCAACAAACTAGCTATCGCGCCGTCGAGTATTAACCAAGGTACTTGAGCTTGCTCTAACTGACTGAGCATAGGGTGAGGCTTGATATAAGCCTTCCAAAACACAACAGATACAGCATGGCCTCGTTGATGAAGCGCTAAGGCCAAATTGAACACGTGGCTCTCTATACCGCCCACTGTTTGGCTGTCGATAAACAACCAAACAGAATGCGCTTGAGGAACAATCTCACCATGATGATATGCCTGCATCACATTAACCTCTTAAAACGAAAAGCTCGGTGAAGTAACACCTAATTCTGCCAAACTTAACTCTTGATGAACTCGAGTCACGTTGCCAGACGATAGCTGCCAAACCTCCGCCACTAAAGTGCTGGCATGAGCAGGCAAAGTTATATCTAGCGCCATTTGTGATTGGCTAATTTGACCACGCCATACACAAGAACTGTACTCTATGCTTTGCTGCTCCATGTCTTTCCATTGGGTGCAAATGTTTAAGTAAGCTCGTTCGTCTCCCAGCATTGGATAAGATACCTGCAACTCTATATCTTGCTGATTACTAAAAATAAAACTCTCTGCAACCTGTACGTCTTCTAAGCTGGTTGCAATAGGTGTTGGTTCAGGGCTTGGCTCTGGCACTGTTTCCACCGGTGTTGTTGGCTCTGGGCTTGGTTCAGTTTCTACCGTTTCAATTACTTCGGTTTGGCCACTTCCACCACCGCCCCCGCCACAAGCTACTAACAAGCTGCTGCTTAACACCAATAGCCCACTACTTAAGATGCGGTTTACATTGATTAACTTGTTCATGGTCTTACTCCTGATCTTGATAAATAAGTTCACTGCGGGCATTTTCCAGCAAGTACCAGTCACTGGCTTGTTGGCCTTCACTTTGGGCGTATTCAATAAAGTTTGGGTAGGCATCGCTTACTTTGATTCGCTCAAATGGATACTGCCAGTTGTAAGGCACAATGATTGCCCAAGGCAGGCCGTTGCCAGTTTGGTAGTAAGAATTAGCCGCTGGGTTGGATACATCATCCATGCTTCCCCACAAGGTATCGTCGACTTGCGAGCTTGGGCTTTGATTTTTAGCGTGGATCTCTAAGCCACGGCCTGGTGAGTTTTCAAAATAGGGGTTACGCGCATGGTCGGTTGCGTAGATAAATGGGTCAAACGGTGCGCTAGGTAAACTACTGGCCGCGACACCTTCAAGCATTGGTAACAATACTTTAAAGTGAAGTTGACCTTCACCACGACAATCGCTTTGTGTTTTGTAAAAGTCACACTGGTTTTGATTATTAATATAATCGCGCACGTTACTGGCAATAATCGCGGTAATGTCACTAGTGCTTGCATCCAGTACCGGGCTATCCAATAACTGCCCATTTATTTCATATCGAATAGCAGCAACATCCACCAACGATTTATCAATACCTGGAATACGGACCGCAAAGCCATTATGAAAACTTGCGCCAACCGCTCTTACTTCACCTTGCAGCTCTACCCTTGCGACATCACCATCAGCAAAACTTAATACCTTAGTTTGCAGGTTAACCACTAGGTCGTTAAGGTCGTAGTCCCCTTCTGCAGGCCAGTTATCTTCAAAGGCTACTGTGGCGTAGCCATCAGCACTTGGGTAATAACTAACCTGAGTGGCCGAGTCACCCACGTAGATTTGCATGTCTTCAACTTCGCCATCTGGTGCGCCACCCGTGGCGGCGTTACCACCTGCCGAGCTAATCCGAAAACGCGCCCAGCGGTCACCACTTTCGTAGCCCTCTGGCACACTCACTAGTAGTGATTGCACCCCACTAACAACGGCTTGGTCGGTTAGCACTTGCTCTTGTGATTCGAATACGCCGTTGCCGTTTAAATCGATCCAAGCACTTAAGTAGCCATTAGCAGAGCTGTCTACCTGCACCACAAAATCTAGACCGACTTGCACATCGGTCACAAAGGCGATGCCATCTTCATCGTCTAATAAACGAGAACTGTCATCACTCTTCGGATACACATAAGCATCGGCTTCACCGTCTACATAGGTGCCTAAGTGAATTCCACCTTCTACTAACTGATGGCGAGCGCCATTATTTGCTAAAGAAGTACCAAAGCTATCTGGTGCGTCACCAAAATCGATATTGGCTTCATCTTCGGCAACAATCGGGGCGATTGCACACCGGGCGCCATCGTTATTGCCAGAGGCTGGTCCTTGAGCGTAAAACTGTGCTTGTGGGTTACTTTCTGAAACATCAATTTTGAATACTGAACCATCGCTGTTCCGGCTAATATATAGGTTGCCATCAACATCAAAGTAAACCGCGCCAAAGGTGCCAGTTTGACCAACATTTGCGAGGTTTTGGCTATTGCCGTTGCTAGCGTCAATGCTCCATAAGTTTCCGTTGTTATCAACGCTGTAAAGCATGTTGTTGTCGGGATGGAAGGCCATATCAAAAATACGTAAGTTTAAGGCACTACCATCAATTACTCGCTGCATTTGTAGGTAGTCACTATCAGTTTCATCTAGTGACACACGGTATAAACCGCGCGATGAACCGCTGCGATAGAGGTAGTGTGCGTTGTGGCTAACAGCCACATCGCCCACATAAAAACTCACATTACTGTCAATGCCATTCCAATCTAAGCTTAGTGGCTCAATTTGGTAGTCATCACCAATTTTTGCCAGGGTGCCATGCTGGTAACTCCAAGCATAAAGGTAATCGTCGTGGAGGTTAAAACCCAAAGCGTTGAGTTTACCAGTAGTGCCCATATCATCGGCCAAGGTTTGGTAAAAGCCCGTGGCCAAATTAACACCGAACAGTTGCGCCACATTTTGCTGGACCAAAAAAGCTTGTGTAGGGCAACTTGAGAACGCAGCACCATAAGAGCTCAATGGCGAGCAAAGCATGGCGAAAGCGAGAGGTTTCCAAGGTTTCATATTCAATCCTGTCGTTTACGTTGTGAGGCTAGTAATTGCTTATCAGCAAGAGCCAAGCCAGATTTGTAACGATATGATTTATATGAATTTAAGTACTCACTCCCATTGAATAGAATGACACTTTTGCATCTTGCAAATCAGTTAGAATAGCTGAAGAACTACAGCAATCTAACTCCCTAGCAACCAAACTGCGTTTTCTACATCAATCCCCTTGGCAAACCCTTCTGTTTCCTGTCTGCTAGCGAGTTTCTTTAAAGCATAAATGGATGCATATAAACGCTCTATTTCAGGCTCTGGTAACGCAAAAGGAGGACCGGAATATTGGCTTTGTTCGTAGTTGTAGGTAACCACTAGTTGCGGTGCATTGTTGGTGATAATTGGTAGCATTTGAGCGTAGCGCGTGCGAATGCCTTCGGGTAAGGCCACTAAAGCACCACGATCATAAATTGCGTCCACTTCGCCTAATAACTCACTGTTTAGGCTAAAGATATTAGCGACAAAAATATCTATATTTGCGCTGGTGTAATGTAGGCCATCCGCTAAGCTCTCTACTTTTGGCTCTAAGTTTAACTCTGCAAAAAGCTGTTTTATGGCATGCTCACTAAGCTCTACGCCCACTACTCTCATCCCATTGTCTAACAACCAGGCGATGTCTCGCGTTTTCCCACACAAAGGAACAAACACTCGCGCACCTGCTGCTAGTTTAAGAACATTAAAGTACTCATATAAAAAGCGGTTCACCTCTCCTTCATGAAAACCAATTTCGTCTTTTTCCCATTTTTGATGCCAAAACTGTTCGTGCACGTTTACCCCCTAAAATATTTCTAATCTGCAAAAAGCATTGTGCTAAGCAAGCTTATCCACTAGTTTACAAGTTAAAGTCGACTTTAAGTCAAGAGTAAAAAAGATGGATATTGCAGAAGTAGTAAAGGCCTCGGGGCTTAGCGCTTCCACACTGCGCTACTATGAACAACAAGGCTTGATTAAATCTAGTTCAAGAAAAGGATTGCGACGCCAGTTTAATAGCAAGGTAGTGGAACAGCTGGCCTTTATTAGCTTAGCTAGCCAAGCTGGATTTTCGTTACTTGAAATAAAACCGATGCTCACATCAACTGGAGCGCAAGTAGACCGGGCCAAGCTAAATGCCAAAGCCGATGAATTAGACAAAACGATCAAAGCTCTCACTACTATGCGTGATGGCTTAAGACACAGTGCAAAATGCAAAGCAGCCAATCATTTCGAATGCCCTACCTTTCGCCGTTTACTTAACATCGCCAGTAAAAAACCGAGTAAACCTAATAACAAACTCAAACAAGCCTAAAGTAAAAAGCCCTGCTAAGCAGGGCCTTTTTGCATCTTGGTGAAAGCAAACCTAGCTTGCTTCGGCTTCTTCCCATGATTGCTTTTTGCGATAAATAGTAGAAGGACTTACATCCAGCAATTCTGCAGCTTTAGGAATATTACCATCGCAATGGTCTATCGCATGTTCGATGGCTTCCTTCTCAGTAATCCACAGCGGTTGAATTTGATATTGGCTAGCGCCGTTTAAGCCAGTATCACTTTGTTCCTCAGTAACTACTTCTTCTGGGTGTCGACCATCTTTGCCGATGGCACCTTCTGGTACCAATTGGTTAATAGGAGGTGGTAACTGGCTTGCGAGCACCTCCTTGCCATCGTGTAATACACAAATATTGCGAATAACATTTTGCAACTGACGTACATTCCCTGGCCAATCATAATTACTCATTACCGTAGCGGTTAAACTTGAAAAGCGGCGAAATTGCTTACCCTCCTCTTTGGCGTAACGACGCAGAAACTTTTGCGCAATACCGGGAACATCTAATCCCCTTTCACGTAATGGCGGCAAATGAATTGGCACTACATACAAGCGATAATAAAGATCTTCTCTAAATCTACCTGCTTGCACCTCTTCCCAGGGGTCACGGTTGGTGGCACACAGAAACCTAACATCCACTTGTTCTTCTTGGCTGCCACCCACTTTTTGAAAACGGCCTGTTTGCACAAAGCGCAGTAGCTTAGTTTGTAGCTCCATGTCCATTTCCCCTATTTCATCAAGAAATAAGGTTCCACCATGAGCTTGTGAAGCTGCGCCTGCACGCATCGACGAGGCACCGGTAAATGCGCCTTTAACATGACCAAAAATCTCACTCTCCATAAGATCTTTAGGAATAGCGCCACAGTTAATTGCCACAAACGGTTTGTCGGCACGGGTACCTTGCTTATGAATGGCTTCGGCACATACTTCCTTGCCGGTACCACTTTCACCGGTAATAAACACAGTGGCTTTACTTGGCGCTACCGCTTCAATCATGCGATATACATTTTGCATGGCTAGGCTACTGCCAATAAAGCCATGGAAGCTATCGCGTCCTGCATCCGCTTGGTAGTTTTCGACTAAAGATTTTAGCTTATGAAGGTTAAGTGCATTATTCACAGTCACTTTTAAACGGCTGGCATCAAAAGGTTTTTCAATAAAATCCACCACCCCCAAACGCATCGAATCAACAGCAATATCTACCGAGCCATAGGCAGTAATAATAATTACCGAGGTGGGCAAGCTACGTTCTACCATCCACTCTAATACTTGCATCCCGCCCATATCTGGCAGGTTTAAATCCAATAACATCACTTGCGGAGATTGCTTAGACAAGAACTCAATCGCGGCACCACCGGTGGCAACGCGCGCTAATTTTAGGTTCTCTTTGCTTAAATAAGCCTGATAGGTGGCGGCAAGCGTTTCGCTGTCTTCGACCAATAATACGGAGGCTGTTAACTCACTTCCCATGGCTTCTCCTTAAGCGCACACTGTTTTTTCAAACTGTTTAATGGCGTTAATTGTTTGCTCTACGGCATTGTCTAACTGCGGCACAGTATTGGCTAATGCTTCTGCGTCCGATGCTTTACCGGCTATTTCAATCGATAGTGCTAGTTGCCTCAAACGCTCGCCACCAAAAGTGGCTACATTGCCCTTTAGGGTATGAGCGGCTAATGCTACGTCGTCAAAAAGCTGCTCTTCAAAAGCTTGTTTAATGGTTATCCGCTGCTGCTCAGTTTCTTGATACAACAAAGAAAGCATCAACGGCAGAGCCTCTGTTCCGGCATCTTTTACCAACTGCTCGAGCACTTTTTTATCAACCAACACACTTAAATCTTGTTCTAGCATCGCTGCTGTTTTTGTCTCTGAAACAAACTGCAAGTTCACCTTAGGTTTATCAGGTTGAGTACTAACTGTTGTTTGCTCTGGTATCGTTGATATAAGTGGCTCACTGAGCTGCGAGCGAATTGGTGCTTCGCTATACCACTGAACCAGTTTAGCCCTTAACAAGGGGATGTCGATAGGCTTAGTGATAAAATCGTTCATACCTGCAGAAAAACAGGCTTGTTTATCTTCGGCAAAGGCATTGGCAGTCATCGCCAAAATCGGGGTTTCTTGATTAGGCCCACTGGCTGCTCGAATGGCACGAGTTGCAGCTAAGCCATCCATTACGGGCATTGCCATATCCATAAGAATCACGTCGTACTCATTGTGCTCGCACAGCTCAACAGCAACTTGACCATTTTCAGCACAGCTTAACTCTTTAACAAAATCTTTAAGTACTTGGGTCACTACAGCACGGTTCATTGCGCTATCTTCAACCAACAGTACTCTGGCATCTTCTACTACGGATTGCTCAGGCTCTGTTTGTTCCGCCATATCATCTAATTGAATCACTGGTGCATGGCGACCTCTAAAGGGCAGGTTCACAGTAAATGTAGTGCCGCGTCCTACTTCGCTTTCTACGCTCACCTCACCGCCCATCTTCTCAACTAATTGGCGGGTAATTGCTAAGCCTAACCCGGTACCGGAATAACGTTTGGTAGCACCACTGTCCACTTGATAAAACTCTTCAAATAAGCGCTCTTTATCTTCTTTACTAATGCCAATACCAGTGTCACTAACAGTAAGCTCTACACCATAAGGTTGGGTTGCTTTTAACCCCAAGCTCACTCCGCCCTTGGAGGTAAATTTAACCGCATTCCCCATTAGGTTGAATACAATTTGCCTAAAGCGCAGTGGTTCACCAAAATACTCAGGCAGTATTTCATCCGCTACATCTAACTCAAACTTCAGGGCCTTTTGCTGAGCCGTGGTATTAAATAACTTAACGATGCTTTCTAAGGTATCGGTGGCCGAGAACCATTCGTTGTTAAACTCTAACTGACCAGCCTCAATTTTAGAGAAATCTAATACGTTGTTCACCAAGGCCATTAGTGTATGTCCGGCCTCATTTCCAGTATCTACAAAACCCTGTTGCTCCAAGCTCAAATCGGTTTCTTTAAGTATTTGATACATGTTGATAATGGCATTTAACGGGGTGCGGATCTCGTGGCTCATGCTAGCTAAAAAGCGGCTTTTAGCTAAGCTGGCGGCTTCTGCATCATGCTTGGCTCGCTCTAGTGATTGTTCCACTGCTTTTTGTTCACTTAAATCAGTAAAATGAGCCACATAATGAGTAATTTCGCCTTCTGGATTTTTAACAGACGAGATACTTAACCACTCTGGTAAACGTTCGCCATTTTTTCGAAGGTTAACAATTTCACCCGACCACACTCCATCTTGTTTTAAGTGTTGCCACATATTGTCGAAAAACGCTTTATCGTGCTCGCCAGAACTTAATATTGAAGGGGTTTGGCCTAAGGCTTCCTCAGCGCTATAACCCGTAATACGGGTAAAAGCTTGGTTAACCCGCACAATCTCGGCGTGTTGATTAGTAATAAAAATAGCTTCGTTAGCATCAAAGGCTTCGGCGGCTAATTGCAGCTCTTGTTCAGTGCGTTTTTTGTCTGAGATATCACGCATAAACGCGGTAAACACGGTATCGTCACCCACTTCTACAGAACTAATCGTTAACTCCGAAAGAAACTCATGTCCTTCTTTATGCATAGCGGGTAACTCTAAGCGCTGGCCTAACACTGGCGCTTCACCGGTTTTTCTAAAGTGCTTAAGCCCTTGGCGGTGCGCTTCACGAAACGCTTCTGGTACCAGAAAACTCGCAAGTTCTTCACCCACGATTTCATCTCGGCTATAACCAAAAATTCGCTCAGCACTTTGGCTAAACTCTAATACATGGCCGTGTCTATCGGTGGTAATAACGGCATCCATTGCAGAAGCGATGGTTGCCTTTAAAATTGATTGGTTTTGCTTAAGCTCTAAGGCTAGCTTTTCTTGCGTTTCAATGGCTTGCTTAAATTCAATATGAGACTTTTCCAGCGCAGCCGACATGGTATTAAACGCGTTTGATACCTCGGATATCTCATCCTTGCCTTTCACTTTAAGTTGAATGCCCGGCCCAACCTGAGTAATAGTTTTGGCGGCATCTCTTAAATCGCCCAATTGGCGAGTAAGGTAAGAGCCCAACAAAAACGAAAACAGCGCCACTAAAGCTATTTCCAATAACGCGATACTTACCCCAAAAGAGCTCGCTTCAGAAATCAGGCCATGCAGGCCATGATCATAAACGCCAATTTCTATGTTTCCGTATATTCGCCCACCAATCTCTACGACATTTTCGGTAACAAATACGCTGTGCTCATGGTCTCCTAAGTCGGGGTTATCTCTAGGGTTAGATAAGGGATCTACGCCAGCCTTTGATAACAAACGATCATTTTGGTCTTTGATGATGACGTAGGCAATGTCTTTTTGTGCAGAGAATTCGCTAGTGAGGCTATCGAGGGTGGCTAAATCGGTAGTGATAATGGCGTTTTTAGTGGTAGAAGCAAACAGAGAGGACATCATTCTACTGTGCTGCTCAACTTGCAGTTCATTAGAATCATACAGCCAGCCAATACTGCTATATACCAACACGCCTAACAGCACGGCTTCAATTAAAGCGACGCCCAGAACTGTTTTTGCCTTAAAGCTAAATGTCATCGCGTCGTTTCATCCTTGTTGCTAAGGTCTATTAGTGGTGGGTATCGCCTATCCCAAGCTCTCTCACATCATCCCACTCGGCGTCTTCGGCAGCAACAAAACCTTTCATATTTAAGGCTTTAAGTAAGCCTTGTTGCGCTTCATCTTGCCCCATACTAAGAAACGCTTGCTGCACAGCGGCTAACACAGGCGCTTCCACATTGGGGTGAGCTGCGATGGCATGAGGAGTAAACCCTGGCGACTCCCATAATATGCGTAATTGGTCTTTAACCGTGCTGCTTTGAAAAGTGCGCGGAATACCTCCGCCAGCAGGGTATAAACCGGTAGCCACAGCTCGATAAACCGAGTCATGCGACCCAACATAAAACGGATTAAAATCAATTTCTTGTTGAGCTAAGTAACCTCTTAGCACCACACTAGCGGCAAATGCATTGGGTGCAGGAAAAGCCATTGATTGAGAATCCAAGTCTCGCACATTATTGATAGTAGTATCAGATTCTTTACTTACCACAATAATACCACTAAGTTTTTTATCTTTTGATTTTGCGAAAGCTTGATAACCAGGTTGCTCTGAATAAACCTGATAATGATAAGGATTCATATAGGCAAAGTCGTATTGCCCTTGAGCTAAGCGCTTTTCAAACTCAGCAATACTTGGTGCGGTTTTAAATTCTAAGAAATGACCACTATGCTGGCTAACGGCCTCCAAAAGCGGACTCCATTGCAGCGCCAAACGGGTAGCTGATTGCTGCGGCACAATGCCAAAGGTATAGGTTTTTGCCTCTGCCTTTGACATAAGGGCGGCAAAAATCACCAGCAATAAACATACTAACAACACCGTAACTTTTATTTGCATACGGCGTTTGGCCTTATATTGCTTGTTTTTCAGCTCAAACAATTCTTGTTGCTGTTTACTCAATGGAACGCGACTTCCTTTCGCCGTTTGTATTATGAAAAACATATCATATCCTTATTGAAAGTAGTTGAGAGTTAACGAGAATTCTTTGCAGATACCCCTTGAAACGAGGAAACATGTCGGTAATTCGTGAAGTTTCTCTCAATAACTCATTTTTTAAACTTGGATTAAAGCGATCGTTCATCACAACCCCGAGTAAGCGAATATCTTCAAGGCTAAGATCGTTAATGGCCGATTCAAAAGCAGGCCGAGAAGTAACGCCTGCCATCATGGTGATAATGCTGGCGTCACACGCTGATAAAGCACGAGCGGCATGAAGGTTGCCGCTATTGGTTTGATTAATCGCCGAAGTATCAAACAACACCAGCTGATAACTTTCCTTCCATTGCTCTACCCACTGCTCAATGGCACCAGGTTCTCTTAGCTGCACTAAGCTCACTTTGTCCATTGGCACTGGCAGATAATCCACGCCAGACTGTTGGTCTTTAATCACCCCAAGCACTTTGCCGCGATCCCAGCCTAAGTCGAACACTGGCACATCAAAATGGCGGGGGTGATGTAAGTTAAAATCCACCACTAGTACGCTTCGTCCTGCTCCGGCTGCACGCCTTGCAATGGCATCAACTAAAGTAGAAACGCCCTCTTCTGGCTGGCTAGCACTCACACCAATGCAAGAATGCTGTTTCACCGGTAAGCGTTGATACACTCGCTCTAGTTCTTGATAAGTTGACGGTAAGCTAATCATATAAAACTCCAGTAATCGGCTAATTTAGTGGTGCAAAGGCTTATAGAAAACCTAACAGCGCGCTAATGGTGACAATGCGGAACACATCTTCCATGCCTTGGCGGGCCTTATGCCAGCCGCTCTCTTCACGTGAAGGAATATACACAGTGTCGCCAGCGCGAATCACTGGCAACATGCCAAAGTCACCGGTTTTAGAGAACTCAAGTAAGTTGAAGGTGCGGGCTTGGTCTTTACAGCAAGACAAGTTAACTACGGTAATCTTTTCTGGGAAGCCATCGTTATCAACACCACCCGCTTCGGCTAACAAGTCTAATAGCGTCATGTCATCGTTAAAGCGGTAACGACCAGGCTTGTTCACCGAGCCAAGTACGCGCACGGTGCGCTCTTTTTTCTCCGACAACCAGCTACGGTCTTTTTCTGGAATGTAGATAGAATCACCAGGAACTACGTTTGGCAGTAAGGACTCATCACCGGTTTCAAAGTACATCGCTAAATCTAATTTAGACACACGAGAGTGTTTGCCATTGCGATGACTAATTCGCACATTGCTAATGTCTGCTTGCTCCGCTGGGCCATCGGCTGCTGCTAAAATGTCTAGGAAGTGCATGCTAGGGTCAAAACGGTAGCGACCAGGTGCAACTACTTGACCAAATACGTAGATAGAATCTTCTGAACGCTGACGCACCCATTGTGACTTGTTGTCGCTTGGATCATCTGGCAACTGCGGCACCATAATAGTGGTACCCGCGACTATGCGTGGCATGCTGTTATTGCTAATTTCGCCGTTTAGGTAAGCGTTTAAGTCAAAGTTAACCGAACGAGTATTACCGTTTGAATCGCTAAACAACACGGTGATTTTAGCCATATCGGCATTCGGTTTAGGGCCACCTGCATGAGCTAACAAATCCATAAGGTTCATCTCGTTTGCCCATTCAAAACGACCAGGACGATTAACTTCACCCATCACCTTCACCGCGCGATTAGGCGATACTTTAGTCCACGACTTTTCATTTAAATCGGTTTTCTCTGGGATAAAAATCGCATCACCAGCGGCTATTTCGGGAAGTTGAGAAATTCGACCTTCGGTAAACGATTGCAAGTCAAAACGCTCTACCGAACCATTACTACGAATCACACGAATTTGGCGAGTTTCGGCAAAACGGGTTGGGCCACCAGAGTTAGCTAGCACATCTAAAAAGCCAGCAGATTTATTACCTTCGTAAGCACCGGGCTTAAATACTTCACCCATTACATAAACGGTGTTGGCGCCCGCTTTAATCTCTTCTTCTTGCTTAGGTACAAAAATAGTGGTGCCAGCGCTTAAACGGGGCATCATCTGGCTATCGCCGGTATCTAAATAGCGTTTTAAATTAAATAGTTGCGGATCACCGTTGATGATAACGCGAATCTGTTCAACACTGGCGTAGCGAGTCACACCACCCGCTCGCATGAGCATATCAACTAAGGAGGCAGACTCTTTAAAGGAAAAACTACCAGGGTTATATACTTCACCAAATACTTTTACTGCGGTGCGATCTTCAGCGGCATCGCCTTTATCGTTTAAGGCTTTTGGGTCAAAGTCTACTGCTACATTACCAATTTTAGGTGAGGCAGGAACAAACAATACATCTAAAGACTCAAGCTCTGGCAGTACACTTAAATCGCCAGAATCTAAGTAGCGTTTATAGTTAAATACTTGTGTTTCATCTAAGCTCTCGCGGCGCAGTTGCATGCGGTCTAATTGCGCACCAGAACGTAAGCCACCTGCCGCTTGAATCGCCATTTGCACACCAGCACCTTGTGCCAACACCACTTCGCCAGGTTGGCCAACAAAGCCCAGCACACTAATGCGAATACGGCGCTCTTCTAACAATACTTTTAGGCCAGCAAGGTCACGGTAAGCTTTCGACAATTCGCGCTTAATCTTTTCTTGCATTTGCGCTTCGGTAAAGCCCGACACCATGATTGGGCCAACTTCTGGCAAAATTAAACGGCCGTTGCGCCCTACTTCAAAGTTCTTATCAAGCGAAGCTTCTCCAGGGAGAATAATTCTTACTACATCACCCGCTTGCACTTGTGGTTTAGCTGCGTGGGCTTGTGCGCTAAATACAATACTTAATACAAAACCAAACAACATCCATGCTGCCACTATGTACTTACACAATTTAAAGAATTTCATGACAAGCTCCTTATTTAACACGCAAAGCGTGCTGAGCGAGGATGTTGCTGTCAGCATCAATAACACTGATGGTAACGCGGCGGTTAGAATGGCGAACAGCATCGCTGTTACCTTCTAAATAGGGTTGAGAGTCGGCTACGGCAGCCACTTCGATTAGCTGCTGGTTCATGCCAAGTTCGGTCATAAACTCGGCTACGGCCTGGGCGCGGGCTAAAGATAAACGCTGTTTGTAATTGTCATCGCCCTTGCTATCGCTATGCCCAGTGATAATTAGCGATACCTTACTGGCTGCGATAATTGGCGTTAGATTACGAAGCTGATCTTGGTAAGCAGGCGTGAGCTCGCTAGAGTCAAAAGCAAATTGATTATTGCTGTTTAATGCATCGCTAATGCTTACCATTAATTGTGAAGACTGAATATGTCCTAAACGGTCGGTTTGGCAAGCACCACTCTCGGTTACGCGGTCCAAACGTTTTTCCAACATATTTAAAAAGTGCTGCTGAATTTCAATATCGTTGGCGGCATCAAAAGTTAGCCCACCTTCTAGTTCGCGCAAAATGCGCTGTTGTTGCATACGTGCTTGTGTAACCGATGCAGGGAAACAAAGCTCTGCTCCTTCAAGCACCAATAAATCTAATTGGTGTTTTACTAATACAGCTTCAAATTGCAGGCCATGTTCAGGGCCTAGCTCGCGAAGATCGGTAGTGCCAGTGTCACCGTCCATCCAAGCCAAGATAGCGTGTTGATGCTCGGCAAAACCACCGCGTCCTTGTTCTGGCCAGGCGGTACAAGCTGTGGTCATGGTTAACAATACGGGGATGATAATGCTACGCATAATAGGCTCCTGAGGCTCAGCTTAAGCGGCGATTGAAGGTAAAGTATCAGTGGTATGATTTTGGCTAGGTAGCGTATCAATCATGGTAATGATGTGGTCTACACGAAGCATAACCAGCAAATCTCGAGGCTGTTGTTGAGCGCCAAGTAACGCTAGTTGACCGCCTGCCGCATTAATGCGTTTAAACATAAATACCAAGGCGCCAATGCCAGATGCATCTAAAAACTCTACTTGGCTCATATTCACAATCACCAATTTGCTGGCTGCGTCGGCACAAATACCTTCGAAGGCTGCTTTATGCTCGGCGCAAGACTCAGCATCAAATGCGCCAACAATAGAAGCGGTAAGGTTTCCTTGGTTTGAAGTAGTTAGTTGCATTTTCATAATTCGCTCCATAATTCTTGATTTCAAGACTGATAAAGCGAGTTTTATGCCAAACAAAAAATATCCAATAAATACAAAAAGATAGAGATAAAAAAGAGTGGTAAGGAGGGTTTAAAAGCTAAGAAGTATTCTGATTTCGCAAATTGCAATTTGCGGGTGACTGCCAGCCTAGTAGTTAAACGCCCAAGCACTTGGCTTGGGCGTTTAATGGCACAAACAAGCTAGAGTTTAAATTGGCTAATCATAGTGCCTAACTCATGGTTAATTGCTGCAATGTTCTGAGTTTCACTACGCTGGCTTTGCCCTTCACTGTTTAGCTTTTCAACCATATCGTGAATTTGATGCATGCTCCGGTTAATTTCTTGAATCACAATGTTCTGCTCGCTGGCAGAGGTAGAAACCTGGCTATTAAGCTCATTAATTTGATGAATAAAATCACCCAATTTTTGCAAGCTGGTTGAGGTTTTATCCGCCTCTTCTACGGTATCTGAACAAGTATGTTCGGTGCTGCCTATCGACGATACCACCAAGCTGGCTTCTTGCTTAAGCTTGGCTAAGGCCTGCTCTATTTCGCTGGTGCTACTTTGAGTACGGCTTGCTAAGGCTCTCACCTCATCGGCCACTACCGCAAAGCCGCGACCTTGATCCCCTGCTCTTGCCGCTTCAATAGAAGCATTTAGTGCAAGCAAGTTGGTTTGCTCAGCAATACTACCAATCACCTCAACAATGTTTTGAATACTCGAAGTTTCGTTATTCATGTTCTCTACATTGCTAGAGGTTTCATGAATTTCACTGGCTAAGGCTTCAATTTTTTGTTGAGTAGATTTAATGGTTTGGACCGAGTCTTCGCCACTTTGATTAGCCTCGGTAGTGTATTTGGCTGCGGCTGAGGTATTGCCAGCCACTAACTCTGCGGTATTCGACAACTCTTCAATGGCAGCAACAATTTGTGTAGTCTCGTTGGTATGCTGCTGCAGAATGTCACTGCTACTTTTGCTGTGCTGGTCTAAGGTAACTATGCCTGAAGATAGCTTAGAGCGGGCAGCGTTTATTTCTAACAACATGGTTTGCAATTGAGCAATAAAGCCGTTGATACCCTTGGCAATAATGCCAATGTCATCATCAGTTTTAACTTCTAAACGCTGAGTTAAATCGCCACTACCTTGGCCGAGCTCGGTTACCAAGTTGCGTAACTTAATAATCGGTTGATAAAGCTGGTTTAACACAAACAGTAAAATTATCACCGACACCAAAGTTGCAGCTGCAATAATGCTGGCCATTTTGTAGCTTGTGGCTTTAAGCGGCGCAAAGGCTATTGCCTCGTCTACCGTAATCATTACGTACCACTCATCATCAACCAGTAGCTTCACTTGCTGGCTAACAAACAAGGTAGTTTGTCCATCTACCTCGGCAGTTTGTATTGCTTGCTCTTTGCCTATAAGGCTTTGGTAAACGCCGGCAAACACTTCAACATCGGCAATGTTGTCTTTCTGTTTTACTTGCTCATTAGTAGAGGCCAACACTAAGCCACTTTTATCTAATACCAAGCCCGTTGCTCCAGCTATTTCGCCTAACGAGCTCAACTGTTCTTGTAAGTGGTCAAAACGTAAATCGGCCATAATGATGCCATCTTTAATCGGATGCATTACCCCCATCATTGGCACACCATCACTACGAGTAAAAAACACGTCGCTTAGCGACAAGCCACTATTACGTTTAGCAGCTTGGTACCAAGGCCGTGTACGTGGGTCGTATTTGTCTAAGCGACCAACACCATTAGGAAACGACTCAGAAGCCCTAGAAACAAACGACGACCCATCATCAAAACCAATAATTACTTTATACACTCCACCTAAGCGGGCGGTATATTCGGTCATGGCTACATGGTTATCGCCAATATCCTTTTCCTGATAGAGCTTTGCTAACTGAGTTACTGCGTCGGTTGTACGCTGAAAAGAGGTTTCAATCTCTTGAGTTTTCTGGTCAATAGTATGATGAATATCACGAAGTAAACTATCGGTTATTTGATCTTTGATCAGTGTGTATGAGAGGTAACTTGTTACAAGTAGAGATAAAACAAGCATAGATGCCATTGCCGACAACAAGCTTGATTTAAAGCCAAAGCGATTCATCCTTTTCACCTTTTGTAATATTTTATAACTTAATGTATTACAAATAGGCAACGATTAATGTTAGGTACTTCAACAAAATTAAACTTCGCTTAGTTACTAACAAAAGGCTTCAAAAAAACACGCGTGAGTCACTAAATTGCACTAGGTTAACTGAACGAAATAAGCACAAAGCACTGCTTTAATAGCACTACCAACTTAAGAGCCTTAAGGCACAAAAACACGAAAAATCAGGAAAGAAACGCCCAGCCGATAAAGTGAGCGTAAAAGCTGTTTCAGTATCCTACAGCGCCTTTATCTAAGCGAACTATTAGGGTCTGTTGTTCTTTGATGTTGAAATTTTGTTCGAGATAAGCGGGCTTTAATCGCGGCTAGCACTTAGAAGCCTAGTGGGCTAAGCAAGAAGTGCTTAACAAAGAGTAAAGTTCGCTTATCCGAACCCTTCGGGCAGCATTTCATAGCCATTTATTCAGCGTTAGCGAGTGATGATTAAGCCCACTTAACTGCACACTCACTGCCTTGCCTAAACGGCTAATAAATTGCTGAAAAAACCATCATCAAAGATCAACAGACCCTAGCTAAAGCTATGAAGATTTTTTAACAAATTGCGCTGTTACCATCATGTCGCCAGCGCCATCTACTTTGCAATCTAACTGGTGATCTTTGCCATTGGCCATGCGTTTAATCACCGCTTTAGTGCCAATCTTTAGCACCAAAGAACTGCCTTTTACTTTAAGATCTTTAGCCAAAGTAACTTTATCCCCTTCGGCCAGCAAAGTGCCATTGGCATCCTTAACAATCACCTTCTCTGCTTCTGCAACTTCATCGGGGTTCCATTCAAAGGCGCATTCTGGGCAGATAAGCTGGCTTTGGTCTTGATAAACATATTCAGATTGGCAATTGGGGCAAGCGGGAAATGACATCTCTTTAAACTTCTTAAATTTTACTTAGCAAACATGATACTGATCGTGCGCGCCAAGAGCGAGTAAGTACTACCAACTTTATCGGAACTTCATTGCGCAACAACACTAAAATATTGATTACTTTGTTAAATACATTGCCATTTAACCAAACTGCTATACCCTAGAGAAAACATTTCGTTTTGTCATTTATCACCGATACCTGGCTTAGCGCTCATTTATTTGTTGAGACAGCCTAATGACAAAATTACGCCTATCCTACCAAACGGTTGAGTTTGGAAAAACCGATATACACCTGTGCACCTTACGCAATAGACAAGAGTTTCACGACCCAGCAGGCATTGCCGAAAAGCTCGGTATAAGCTCTGCCTCTTGGCCAATATTTGGTGTAGTTTGGCCATCAAGCTTTGTGCTCGCCCACTACATGGCCGACTATGACACAGGCACCAAAAGAATATTAGAAGTAGGCTGCGGTATCGGGCTCAGCAGTTTATTGTTAAACAAACAACTTGCCGATATTACCGCCACCGATTATCACCCCGAAGTTGAAACCTTTCTCAACAGAAATACCCAGCTAAATGGCGACAAAAGCATTAACTATGAAAGAGTTGGCTGGGCAGATGAACACGACACCCTAGGGCTGTTCGATGTGATAATTGGTAGCGATTTACTCTACGAGAATGAACATATAGACCAACTGGCTAACTTCATTAACGACCACTCAAAGCCTTCCAGCGAAGTAATTATTGTAGATCCAGGACGTGGCCGAAAAAGTAAGCTAAGCGCAAAAATGGTTGAATTTGGCTACACATCAAGCCATGCTAAACCCGTTCATACCGACTACATTGATGAAGTGTTTAAAGGGTATATTTTAACCTTTAAACGAGCGCAATAAGCAACAATCGCGTTGCGAAAGCTCAACGAGCCCTTAGAACACTTAAACAGCTAATTGCTTGTTCGAGACTAAACTAGAGCTCTAATGCGTTTTGCAGGCATGCCCCCAACAAGTGAATCTGGTTCAACGTTTTTTGTAACAACCGAGCCTGCTGCCACAACAGAACGAGCCCCAATAGTTACGCCTTGGCAAACAACAACATTGCCACCAATCCACACATCATCTAATTGGCAAAGACTTAACCTCCCATGTCCTACGACGCTGATAGTCTAAGGGGTGAGTTGGAGTATAAAACTGCGAATTTGGGCCAATAAGTACATTGTTACCAATTTTAACAGGAGCGTTGTCTAGCATCGTAACCCCCATATTAATATAGGTATTATCACCCACAGAAATGGTCTTGCCGTATTCACATAAAAAAGGCGGGCAAATAATACTGCCCTTACCTAGATGCGCTAATAGCTCAGCAACATAAGGTTTGGCAGCTTCAAACTGTCGTTGATTAATATGTTGGAGTAACTCAAATGCTTTATTTCTAATTTGTGCAAGTTCAGGACTATCAACATCAAACTCCCTCCCTAAGCACATATTCTCAAACTCGCTCATTGCACTTCCAATAGCTATTATCGGCTGTCCATTGTAGCAAAATGGAAAAATGAAAAGGTGGGACAAGCCACACCAATGCAGCTATGCGGCAGCTACGGTCAATGTGCTGCAGTTCAGCTATGGAGCAACATCAATTGATTTACTAGGTATTAATTGTAATGCAGAACAACAAACTGGCATTGCTTACTTCCGGCTTTTCTTGCCACTCTGCATGAGCCCGCATGATAGTGCTTCTTATAAGAGATATTGCTGATGTGTTTGGCAAAGCAGAGAGATCACTGGTTCCCTGATATTTTTGAGAGTGGCTAAGTTTACCATCTTCATATTTAAGCCAGCCTTCCCAGCCATGCGCTTGCGTATTATTTTGTTCGAAAATATCTAGCAGCTTTATTGCATCGGAGTAACCAACAACTAACTCATCCTCTGATTCGGATCTTTCTTTAATATCTTTCAAGCTATACATAATTGTGAAACTTAACGCTTTGCTAAGCGGCAACAAAATAGTTGGCAAAAATTAGCGATGAATGAGCAAAAGCCAACTGTTTTTTGTCCATTTAAGCAACTTGTTATGTGTATTATGTACACCACTCTGCGAGTACATCTGATGACGAGAAACCGTGCATCATAATTTGATTTGGATTTTCACCAAAACCCAAAGCAAATTCATTTTCATTGTCTAATGTTAGGAGCCAGCTACCTTTACTTTTTGCAATAGCCCAAATCTTAGAGTTTTTATACCTTTCAAAGTCACCATTTTTTGCACATGTAGATACAACCTGTGCTTCCACAGGAACTATGACACTTACCAATAAATCTTTAGACAGCGCTTTAACGAAGCCATCATAAGTTTCACCTTTTGGGGTAATGACTTGTGCATCTCTAGTTAGTGCTGCTTTAATTTTTGATAATGCTTCAGACTTATTCATACACATAACATTTGTATATTGCGCATGCGCGTTTACCTCATGAGACCAGTGAACACGCGCATACTTAATCCTTTGAATTTAGAGAAGAAACAACAATAAGGTTCAATACACTTTTGGGCAAAACGCGCATGCACAGTTAATAAACCTATTATCTAATTCAACACTAAGCTAAGTAACTGATACTACGCCTGAAATTTTCCACCTCAAGGATAAACGCGCAAAGATTAAACTTTTTATTTGGCAAAAATAGGAAGTTGCTTATCGGAGCAAAAAGCAACAGCCAACCAAACTTGCAGCTTAGTAATAAGAGCCAGCCTTTATTGCCCTTTTCCTGCTAATACTACCCACACCGTTTTAAGCAGTACGCTTATGTCTTGGTAGAGCCAAGAACTGCATTGACTAAGGCTTAGCGCGTAGCAATGATCATAAGCGAGCTTTTGTTTTACATCTTCAATTGAGCAATCATAGGCCAAGTTTACCTGCGCTAAACCGGTAATGCCGGGTTTTACACCCACTGTGCGTTCACTATAAAAAGGGATGGAGTTTTCTAGCGTTTGATAGAAAACTGGGCGCTCTGGTCGTGGCCCAACCAAAGACATTTCGCCTTTAAGTACATTGATGAGTTGTGGTAGTTCATCAATTCGGGTTTTACGTAAAAACCGCCCCACTCGAGTAATGCGTTTGTCTTGCTTTGCCGCCCAAACAGCACCAATGCCAGATTCGGCATCGGCTCGCATACTTCTAAACTTAAAAATGTCGAACAGCTGCACTACATTGTCAGACATCAAGCCTACTCGAGTTTGCTGGTAGAAAACCGGCCCTTTACTATCCAGCTTTATGGCTAGTGCCACCAAAGGAAATAAGGGACTAAATACCAGCAGCAATATCGTTGCCCCCAGCAGATCAAATAGCCTTTTACCCACTGCAACTAAGGGGCTTACAAAGCCACTTAAGTAGCGACGCTGTAGCTTTTTAAGAAGGTAATCTACACAGCCCATCATGCTGGAGAAGTGCCCTTCTACTAAATAATTTAGGCTGCCTATTGCGTTTGGTAGTTTTGCATTAGGCATAAAGCGCGGCAACATCGCTAAGCTGTAAGCCACAACCTGCAAAGCAAATAACACTGCAAATACTGCAGATTGCGCAGCTAACACCATGGCCCCAAAAAAGCTGGTGAGCATAAATACAGGGATGGTTACTCGTAAGGCTTTGCCAGAGAAGAAGGTAAAGGCCACCCCTTTAAAACGTGGTAGCAACATATGGCGAAGGCGAATAAGTTGCTGTAAATTGCCCGCACCAATGCGCTTTCTGCGGCTGCGGTCTTGGCTGTCGGCGGCGTGTTCGAGCTCTAAAGCGCGAATGTTTGGTTCGTAAACAGCCTTGTAGCCTTGGGCGACTATGTCCATTGGAATAACAAAGTCATCGTTAATGGTGTCGTCTGGCATTACTCTAAATAGAGACTTTTTAATCAAATAAAATGCGCCATGTGCGCCCAAAGGTGCGCCCATGTTTGCCTCACAACGTTTCACTTCGCGTTGGTAATTCCAGTAAGCCTGCTCACCTACCGAACCAGGGCTTAGTAGATGATAGTAACCACACACTACGCCAACTTGCGGTTGGCCAAAATGCTGAGCTGCAATTAACATTGCGTCTACCGAAATAAGCGCTGATACGTCAGACAATGCCACAATATCCGCTTTGCTTTGCGAAATGTGCTGGTTAAGCACCGCCACTTTGCCTTGGTTTTGCAGCTGTTCACATATCTCTATGGAAAAGCTGCAAAATGCTAAGTCTTCTAAACACGCTCTTGCAACGCTGGCGGTATCGTCACTGCAGCCATCGCATATCACTTTTATGCTTAAGCGATCTTCGGGGTAATCTAAGGTAGCGAGGTTAATCAGCTTTGCCGCAATGTAATCTTGCTCGTTATAAGCAGGAATAAGTAACTCTATGCTCGGCAATTGCTGATCTTGCTCGCGTTGGTGATATTTGCGCGCAACGCTTTGAATTTCATCCTCGGAATTTTGCGTTTTGTCTTTGCTCAAAAGCTTTAACAACAAAGGATATAAAGCGTGATGATAAACCACCAAGAACATTGCGATTAAGGTTACATAAATTAATGCGTTCATGATTATCCCCTTATAAGAAACGGTGGCGTAAGGCCGCGTAATTGCGTGCGGTAGTGCGTAAATCGCCCGACTGCTTAACAAATTGGCGTGGATTTCCGCTACTCGGTTTTTCGAGCTTTTTCTCTAAAGCTTGCGCCATAGCAAACGCAGAACCTGGCTCTACCACTGTGCCAGTGCGCGGGCACAAGGCTTCGGTAGAGGCGCCTACATTAGTCACCACAGCTGGCACCTCACAGGCTTGCGCTTCTAAAATAACCAGCGACAAGCCTTCAAAGTAAGATGGTAAACAAAACAAATCTAAACTTTGGTAAAAGCGCGGCATGCAATCTAGTGCGCCTAGAAAATGTACCCGATGACTAAGGTGCAAACTCTCTACTAATTGCTCTAAACCTTGGCGTTGGCTGCCGTCTCCGGCAAAGGCCAAGTGCACATCGGCAGGTAAAAATGGCAGCGCCTCAATTAATACGGCTTGACCTTTCTCTACTTCTAAACGCCCTGCACATCCAATTATTTGACAGTTATTAGGTAAACCTAAGGCCTCGCGAGCGATGAGTTTATTGCCGGGGGTAAAACTGTGAGTGTCGATACCATTTTTAATCACTTGCACGTTTTCGTCGGTAACACCTAAGGCAGTTTTTAGTTCACCGGCTACCAAATTGGCATCGGCCACTAGCATAGGTTTAACCCATTTAAGAATTGCACCTTGCAAAATGCGACGGCGCTGCTGGCGCAAATGCCAGGCGTCGTGCTCGGTATGAATAACTACTTTTACTCTGGCTAAACGGGCAGCAATGCCACCATAGATGAGCGGCCCAATGTGATGAGTGTGCACCACTGGCACCGCCCAACGGCGAAACAAGTTGGTAAGTTTCCACAGGGTTTTCCAGCTAAAGCCAGCTGGCTTGTTTAAAAACATTAGGCGGTCGGCAAAAGGAATCAAACGAGGCCATGCGGCTAACGCTTCTTCTTTGGTACCTTCTAAAGAAATAATTATGCCTTGTTCATGCGCTTCTTCCATGCGCTGTAGGTCAAGCGCCATGGTTTCGATGCCGCCAGGTTGTAAGTGTTGTACTACTTGGATCCAAATACTCATTGGGTCATCCTCTTTAATGCGATTCTTTAAGCGGCGGAATGCGGCTTAATACCGATACGCCTGCGATGTCTTCAATTTCTTTAATGGTGCGTAAGCTTGAGTCTGTAAGCTCGGCAATCACTGCTAAGCTAATTCCTAGGGCTATGCCTCCCACTAAACCAGCAACAACAAACATCCATAAAGGCAAGGTTGATGGGCCACTGGGAGTGTAAGGGCGGTCGATAATTTTGATCCGATCAGACTGTTCAAATACGCCAAGCGCACCGGTTACTTGCGCCATCTCATAGCGAGTGAGTAAATTTTCATACAGGCTACGCTTAACCCGCAGGTTACGATTTAGAATGCGCAACTGCTTCTCTTGTTCACCCACCGAGCCCACTTGGCGCTGTAAAGAAGACGCTAAACTGCGCAATTGCGAGACTTCTTCGGCCAATGCATCAACTCGTTGGCGGGCAATCATTAAAGCTTCAACCTGCACAATCAGCATTTCGCCATTAGATTCGGTAATAGAAATTTGCTGCTGCAATAAAGCCGAACTGTCGTGGTTACTTACTGCCGATTCGGGCTGCGCTAATACTTGAGCTCGTTCTTCTTCTAAATGGCGCAATACCCGTTTAACCGCGAGAACTTTTGAGTGACCTTCGGTGTAGCGTGACATCAAGGTGGCTAACTCGGCGCGGTTGAGCACTATTTGTTCTTCTAAACGAGTTAATACTGGGTTGGTGCGCGACAATTGTTGATCGATGCTACCTAAACTTTGTTTGGCACCCGCTAGCTCCGCTTCTCGTTCAATAAGGCGTTGGCGAACTTGCGATAAACGCTCAATGTTCGCAGAATGCTGCTCTGGTAATGCATCGGCATGTTGGGTGCGGTAAATTGCCAATGCTTCTTCGGCTTCTTCTAGCTCCATGCTGCTTAGGCTTAAGTGCTCTCGCAAAAAGCGCTCAGACTCTTTAATTGACGAACGCTCTGGCGCTAGCAATTGCTCTACAAAGTGCTTAGAAACGGTTTCTAATAACTGGCTCATGCCCTGAGGATTAGGCGATTTATAGTCGATGCGAATGAGATCTTTACCAACCTGACGAACGCTTAACGAAGCCGATAATCGATTAATCACTTGCTCTTTTTTGCTGGCGCTGTCGGTTTCAAACATCAAACCTTGTTCAATCGCCACTTCGCTTAAAACGTGGCGGCTGTGCAGCAGCGTAGTTAACGCTTCCATGCGCCCTTCCACGTTGGCCGACACGGCTAAGTCTTCCAGAAATGGGTTTAAGCTGGCGGTTTCTTGCACCAACATACTGGTATGCGAGGCATACTGTTTGTCGGTAAACATTGATACGAGTGCTCCCGCCACTGGCATCAGAAGTATTGGCAAGACAATTAGATAACGTCTGCGCCATAGCGCATCAACGATTAAATAAACTCTTGGTAATAATTCGCCCATTACATTCTCCACTTGATTCAAGTGTTGAATAGCGAATTTCATACCAAGATTTTTATTTATTAATAATCAGTAAGTTACATTAAATTTTACTTTGATAAAGGTGGTAAACTTGCATTTTGCAACTGCCACCTAGGCATGGCTGAATTAACAACTAAATTTGAGCGACTCAGCCTTAGAAAACTGTTGTGAGGTCCATACATCTTTAATTTGTGGCCAGCCCCAATCTGTCATCGCAACGCCTTGCAACACGTTTTGAAAACGCAAAGATTGCCAATGATGAAATAAAGGCAAACACCAATACTCACTTACTAAGGTATTGGCCAACGGCGTCATCTTGCTGAAGTAGTCTTGCAGTGCAGAGTTTTCACGAACGTCACTAAGCTGGGCTTGCATCCATTGCCAATTATCGCTGCCGACACAATGCTTAATAATCGGGTCGTTAAACAACCACCGAAACGCCGATGCTGGTCGGTTATCGTCTAAGTTGTAACTTGTCACTATCAGGTCTTGGCTTAACGTATTTTGGCTAGCAGCATGGTTTAAATCGGCATAGGAATACGCTGTTAGTTGAGTGCTTACGCCTACTTGATTAAGCAACTTGGCAATGGTTTCGGCGTACAATTGCAAATCATCATGTTGATAAAAGCCAATGCTAAGCTCGTTGGGTAGCGGGACGCTCTCTGCAGCCAAACTAAAACAATCTTGCCAAATGTCTAACAAACTAAAAGCAGGCTCTACGGCCATACTTTGTAAACTTTTTTCTGCCGCAAGCAAAAGCGCTTCGGGCTGCAAATAGCTTGATAGCCAGCGCCTTTGACTGTAGTTAAGCATTTGCCGTTGTTGATTAAACAGCAGATATTGGCAGCCAAATTCTAAACGTTGTTGTAGATGTTGAGGCTGGCTTTGATCATTGCTGGTAAAAGCGTATTGGCCCTCTTTTGCTGCCGAACTTTTAGCGACAAACCAAATGCTCACCTCGTCAGGCAAGGCGCGATAACCGTGGTAGCTAGCATTGGCTTGTAAATGGATCCGCTGACTATTGTGGGCAATTAACGTGAAGGGGCCAGAACCAACCACTTGCTTGCTGCTCTCCCCTGTTTGGCTAAGTTGCAAGGCTGGTTGAATGGCATACTTTGGGTCTGCCAGTAGTCCAGCAAACCCCTGGTCACCGCTGGCTAAGGTAAATTCTACCGTTAAGGCGTTAGCCGCCTTAACACCAGTGACATGGCTTAGTTCATGTTGATATTGGACATTACTTTGCAATGCATTAAACAAGTCGGCAACAGCATGGGCATCGACTACACTGCCATCGTGAAATTGCAGCTGTGGTCGCAAGTAAAAGCGATAAACCTTAAAGGACTCATCGCACTGCCAATGATGGGCTAAGTCTGCATGAATACTCCCATCGGCGTCGCATCTAACCAAATTAGCATACAGCTGGCGCAGCAAAAAACGCTCACTATTACGTAGCAACAAGTGAGGTAATACAGCCGAAAAAGGCCGCGAATAAGTTAGTTGCAAATTAAGAGAACCATCTCGATGGCTAGCACCAGAGGTAGCAATAAGTAGCCGGCCAAACCATTGTTGGTCATCGTCTAGCAGGGCTAACGCAGCGCTATAATCTCCAGAATCAATTTGTGCCTTAGCCAAATGTTGCTTTAGATCGGCTTCACTAAACAGCAGGCTCAAATGTGAGCGCTGGTTGCGACCAACACTTGGCTGCCAATTAAGCCACCCAAGCTCGGCCATGTGTTTTAACAAAGTTCGGGCATGTCGTGGGCTAGTGCTTACCGCTTCTGCAATATCGGCCAAAGCCAGCTTAACCGGCTCTTTGGTGCCAAACTTAGTAAGCTTTAAGTAGTACCTTAGTAATTTAATCGCCTGCAAAACCCTACCTCTTTTATCGTAGAAACTTCCTTATTTTAGCTTTGTTTAGAAAAAACCTCAGAAAAATGGGAGAAAAACTACATATAAAGACAATTTAGGGAAGTAAAAACCCAAAGACTATCTGTTTTTCATTCCGCTTAATGGGCGCAAAATAGCCTTGTGTTTAACAACAGCTCTTAGAGGAAAACAATGACTAGTTTAGAACTTAAAGCCAATCAGCAGCTTATGCACTATCGCAAAAACATAAACCATTTGAACAGCGCGCAAGTTAAAGACAAAGCCAGTGATAAGCTAGTGGCTGCAGCCTCTCCAGCCACCATGGCCAAACACACAAAACAACAGGCGTTGCATAGCCATAGCCCATTGGCTCAAGCTGCTCTGCAATCGATGTTGAGCTTATGCCAATGGGATGTATCTAATTTAAGTGATGAAGAGCTTAGCGAGCATTTTTAGCTTGCTAGCTTAAAGCGGCCAACATTACTTTCTTGCTGATTTGACAGCGCGTTTAAGCGCTGGCCTTCAGCAGCTAGGGTATCTAATGTTTGGCTGTTTTCTTTTGCTTGCTGAGCTAATAAAGCCATTTCCTTGGTGATACTGCTAGCACCTTCGCGCTGCTGCTCGGTAGCAGTACTAATGCTGTGAGACATATCCCTAAGTTGCTGAATATCTTCACCTACCTCTGAAATCGCCTCAGATAATTGATTATTTAAGCTTACGGTATCACCCATTTTGCTACGGCTTTCGTCCATCAACTCCATAGACGTGCTTGCTTGTTCTTCTAGGCGGGCCATTACTTTGGCAATTTGCTTCGTTTGCTCACCAGTGCGCATAGACAACAATCTTACTTCGTCGGCCACTACCGAAAACCCGCGGCCATACTCGCCTGCCCTTGCCGCTTCAATCGCTGCGTTTAACGCCAGCAAGTTGGTGGCATCGGCAATGGATTGGATAACTTCTAATACCGATTTAACGTCTTGCACATCGCTTAACAAACTCTCCATAGCCCCATGAGTACTGTAAATATGCTGCTGCAAGGCTTGAATAGTTTGCTGGTTTTGCTGCATAACGCTGGTACCGCTTTTTAAACGATTGTCTGCACTTTCCGTTTGATGGAAGGAATCACTAGCAATGGTGGCAATCTCTTGGCTGGCATTCGCCATTTGCGTAATGGCGCTACCAACGCTAGCTAAACTGGTATTCTGATGGTCGTTTTTGCCTTTAATTTCACCAGTTATATTGGCATTGCTATTAGCCATGGTTTCTAGTTCGTTAGTTACTTGAGCAATTTCGCTTAAAGAGCGGTTGGTATTCTCGGCAACTTCATTCACCCAGCCTGCTACTTTGGCAAATTCACCATTCCAGTGATGCTGCATATGTAAGGTAAAATCCCCTTTGGCCATGGCCTGTGTAACCTTAGCCAAATCATCTATCGGCCGTTTGATTAAACGGCTAATCGAAATACACGCAGCAACTGCAACCAATAAGGCTATAAAACCTGCAACGCTGGCGCTAATGCTTACCTTTGTCACCAGACTTTCTGCCTCGTTAACCATCGTATCGGTTTGGCTATCAATAGTGCTTACTAACTGCCTAAGTGCGGTAATTTGTTTTTCGATTTCGCTTTCTAACTCAGTACGTTTTAAGCCGACTTGCTGAATGTTTCGTTTGTTTTCAAGTATCCGTGATAACAAACCTTGAGGTTGCTGCACATGCTTAATAAAGAATGCCCAGTTACTTTGAATATCGGCGTGGCTGTTAATCGATTCCACTTCAAAGCTTAAATCTTCAAAGCAAGTGCTTAAGCGAGTAGTACTGGAGCGAATAGTTGCGAGTATTTTGTTCACCGCATTAGGATCGTTTACCGACACCAACTCAAATGCCTTAAGCTGAACGCGTTGCGAGGCGGCCATATACGTTCGGTAGATATCGCGAATATACTGATCTTCCAAGGCGTAAGGTTCAACCTGATACCCCATGTCGTTATACAGTTCGGTAGATTGCAAAATAAACTGATTAAATAATTTAGTCAGTTCGTCGGCTTCGCTATAGCTTTGTGATAACGCTTGGTATACCGCCACCAACTCCTTGTCTAACTGGTGCACCATAGACTTAGAAGCAGAGAAACTAGCGATAATAGACGTTTGTTGTTGAGCAGTTGAGCCGGCGATGGCTCGCTCTAATAAAGACTCTGTAGCATCGCGCTGTTGTTGCCAGCCTTGGTACAGATCATCCAATTGTTGTTGATTATTCGAGGTGAGAATAGCCAGAACCAAATGGTTCATTTTTAAGTATGCGGCTTCGACCTCAGAAGCATTTTGTAAGGCCACCAGAGATTGTGTTGCTAAGGTTTGGTTACGGCTTTGAATACTATTTAAGCCCACAACGGCAATAAGAATTGCTGTAACAAAGGTACTAGCGATAACCGCTACCACCGTAACCACCGTAACCACTTGTCGCGAAATAGACATTTTTCTCAAGCGATTGAAATAGTTAAATCGTTCTACCATGTTGTACCCCATAACCAACAATACTTTCCGTAGTGGTTATTGACGTTAACGAGGGTAAACATTTTCAGCAATAACAATTCGGCTATTTTATGGATAGGATCAACAATTGTTTCTCAGTTGATATAGGCTTTACTTGTTGGTTTTAAGCTTTTGATATTACTGGTTAAAAATAAACAGCTACGGATACTATAAAAGCTAAAACTATTGCTTAACTCCTCGCAAGCTCTGCCGATAAAATGACTGTAAAGGGAATTTATTGGGAATGACGCAATGTCTTTATCATCGATTAATGGCTCGGCAAGTAACGCCTACATGGCGCAAGCAGCTGCGCAACAAGCTAAAGCGGTTAAAGCCCCACAGCTGCCAACAAACACTACAGAGCAAACCGCAACCCAAAAACCAAACGAGCCAGAAGACAACGCCGTAAAATCTTTTGCTTACAGCGCCTTAGGCATGGACAAGCCCAACGAGGTAAAGGACAACGATGATGGCGCCTACACCGCAGGACAAGTATTAACAGCCATTGGCACGGTTGGCAGCATCATCGCCATTATGGTGTGAACTAACGAGCGTTAACCGCCCAAGTGGTTTCTTGATGTTGATCGGGATGACGTGGCACCAAAAACGAAAAGGCCAATGAAGCCACTGCAATGCCCGCCCCTATCCAAAATACTAAGGATGAAGAATACAGCCACACAAATCCCAACAACGCGGGTAATACCACCGCGGCTATATGGTTAATGGTAAAGCTCACCCCCGCAGAGCTGGCAATGTCGGCAGGATCGGCAATTTTTTGGAAGTAACTTTTTATCGCTATCGCCATAGCAAAAAATAGATGATCGATAATATATAAGCCCGCTGCCCACTCTGCGGTGTCCACCAAAGCATATCCAGCAAATACAAAAATTAGCCCTGTGTACTCAATAATTAACGCTCTACGTTCACCGATACGCCCGATCAACTGGCCAATTTTTCCGGCAAACAGAATATTTAGCACTTGGTTGGCAAGATAAAGTAAGGCAATGTCTGATACTGAATAGTCAAACTTCTCTACCATTAAAAAGCCGGCAAACACCACGAAGATTTGCCTACGCGCTCCACTTAAAAAAACCAAGGTATAAAACAGCCAATAACGCTGGCGCAGTATTAGCCGTTTGTGTTGTTCGTGTTCTGCGGTGTAATGCGGAAACCTTAAGGCAATAAATAACACCGCTATTATGGTTGCTCCACCAAACATGGCGTAAAGGGATACATATTCAAACTCGGTGTACTCGAGTAGCGCCCATAAAGAGCTATAGGCTAACACCGCTGCAGCGCCTTTCACCGCGAGAGCTTTGCCCATAAAGGCCGGCGTTTCATCTTTTGGGATCCACTGTAAGGTGAGTGACTGGTTAACTGTTTCAAAGTAATGAAAGCCCACCGACATAAGTACCGTAGTAAAGTACAAACCGTAAATACTGGGGAAGAACCCGGTAAGGGCAATACCAATCGCCAGCACTAACAGGCTGAGCAGAGCGAAAGTTTGCTCTTTGAGCACTAACAGTACAAAAATTGCAGTAAAGGCTAAAAAGCCAGGGATCTCACGCAAGCTTTGCAAAATACCAATTTCGCGACCGGTAAATTGCGCGACTTCAATGGCAAAATTGTTGAGTAAAACCATCCATATGGAAAAACTAAAGGGCATTAAAAATGCCATCATTAACAGAAGTTGTCTCTTAGAACGCTGCATCATAATCCTTGATGAAAGTAACCGAGCTTTAGCTCAGTTCAGAAAAAGCTAAGCGAATACCAAAGGCAGCAAATAAGCCGCCTAAACCTCGATTTAACCAACACTTAATTTTGTCACTTGCCTGTACGCGATGAGAAATAGAAGCACTTAACCAAGCTAAAATATGGCCCCAAATCATAGCGTTAAGATTAAACACCAAACCTAACACCACAAATGCTAAGGCTTTGTTTGGCTCGGCTGCGTCGATAAACTGGGGAACAAATGCCAAGAAAAACAACGCCACTTTAGGGTTTAAGCTATTGGTAAGAAAGCCCTGGCTAAATATTTTGGAATAGCTGGCTCCAGCGCCCTTATTGTTGCTTAAGTGCAAGGTAGCATCGGGGGTGTTTTTTGAAAGGGCCATTGAAAAACCCATATACAACAAATAAATACAGCCAATAACCTTGATCACGGTAAAAGCCGCAGCCGAACTTGCCAAAATAGCAGAAAGACCAAACGCCGCCGCGGCTATATGTACAAAAGTACCCGCACCAATGCCTAACGCGGCCACCGAGCCAGCTTTAAAACCTTGGCTAGCACTGCGCGCCATTACATACAAAGAGTCTGGTCCTGGGATCAAATTTAGCAAAATACCCGAAACGACAAATAGCCAGAACTCGTTAATACCTAACATTGCTACTACTCCATTAGTGTTTTGCTTTGTGCGCGAAAGATCTCAGATTAGCATGGAGTTTGTACAAAGCCCTAAGCAGAAAAGACTATTTACACCAATAAAAGTAAAACATAATTTGGCAAACTATGCTCAAATTTAAGCTGCTTCAAACACCGGTAAATCTATTGTTTGTTGCTGGTTATTTTACTTGGAACCTGAGTACGGTTTTAAGCTTGTCTGGAGTTACTTTTCGAGGGTCTGACAGGTAAATTTCTCGATGAACTTTAGATAATCGCTCGAGGCCTTCTGCGACGGCAAAGGCTTCCATTTTTTCAAAGCTTTGCGGCTCATCATCGAACAGTCCTACATGTAGCATTTGTACCGTTTTCCCTTCTTCTATTTGCTCAAAACTAAGTTGTTCGAAAAGGGGGTTAGCTTTTTTCTGTTTTGCTAGTTCAAGCATATCCCGGTAAAACGCTTGGTCGACAAAGTCTGGCTGGCGGATCATTAAACGATATACCAGCTCATCTTTATTAATGGTGCCATCGAATTTGGCTTTTGCTTTTTCGCTAATATCCCAAACACCTTCTAAAGGATAAACGGTAAAATCAAAATAACCTTGCGGTGGCTTATCCATTTTTTAGGCATCATTTTACTGGTGTAAGCGAGCGCATATAAGGCTTCTACCTTTTTGGTAAAAGCACTGCTTGCAGGGCTCCCCTCGCCTTGAATACTTATAAAGGAAAACTCAGGAACGCTAAGGGTTTCTGGTTTGTTTTTCGGGAGATAGAAACTCTTCTCCTTTTTTCTCCATTCATGTTTGGCTTGCATCTGCGAACTCTTATTTTCAAGCTAATGATTAGGGTCTGTTGATCTTTGGTGTTGAAATTGCTGCAAAAACCATCAGCAAAGATCAACAGACCCTAGTAGATTATCACGCTTATCCTAAGTCATCATTGTCCTAAGCGGTGTTGTATTAACTATCTACTTTCATTCCAACATTCGTTTCATTAAAAACCGCATATGCTTTAAGTTTCTCCACTGGATACTGGACTCTGGGCACGGCCCACAAAAAAGGCGACTAAAAGCCGCCTTCATTGATTGGGGTAATCACTAACCACAGCTACCAAATACAGCCGTAGATTGGGTTTCTGCTTGCTCAACCAAGTTTGCACACGAAACCTCTGTTGCGCTAAAGGCTTCTGCTAAATCGATGCGAATTTCTGCGTAGGTATCTAAATTACGCATTTTGAATGAGCCATTGTCAAAGTTGTAAGTATATTGAATCCAAGTAGCGTAAGTTTCGCCGTTAGCGGGATCAATAATGTCTTGTGGTACTAGGTTGCCTGCGTCAAAGGTAGACTGCAGCTTACCTTCGGTTTGTGCCCAGTTTGCATCTTGCTTAAATTCAACATTTGCTGAATGGTACAAACCACGCAGCATACGATCTGCCGATGAAATACTAGAACCAATTTTGTGGCCAGTTTCTGTAAGGCTCATATCGCCTGCAGCTTGAGCGTTTGCTTCATGATATTGCTGTAGTGGCGCATTAGCCATTACCCGCATTTGATCATTCACACTACCGCGGTGTACCCGCATTTCCCCGCCTTCATTTAGCTCAAATAACGCAATATCGCCGCTTTTGTCTTGAACCGAAATATGTAAACCGTGCTGGTCGCCATGAATGCCATCTACCCAAGCAAACTGGAATTGCTTGGCATCAAACGCTTTCACAGCTTCTTGTACGGTAGCGAAATTTTCAGCCATAAAGCTTGCAGCATCTCCCCAGTTTACCGCCGGTGCACCGTTATCTTTATAGTCTTTAATAAACTCTGCTGAGTCATATAAATACAAGGTAGAGGCAGATAAGCCCGCGGCATTAATAGCCTCTCCTACTGTATCAACAAATACTTCACGCTCTTCTAAAGCGAGCGTTGGGTACTTTACTGTCCAAGTTGCCGTAGTTTTATATGAAGGTACGTCTTTAGTTGTTACTTCTGTACCTACTGGATGAAGAATAGCAACCGTTCCAAGCTGAACACCCCAATCTAGGGTACGTACTTGCGAAACGCCGTGTGGAGTATCTAAGGTAATGCGAGAACATGCATTGGCAGTTTGTACAGCGCCAAACGTTACCGCAGCAATGGTTAAAGCAATCATCGATTTTTTCATAGTCATTCTCTCGTTGTTAATTACCCACTCCTTGGCGAATAGTGAACAAAAAAGCACAAATAAAAGTGCTTTCCGGTTCGAGTGATGACAATTAAAACATGAAGAAACTAAGCTAATTAACCAGCACCTTTAAGGCCAACTAATAGCTTGTGGTTGAGGTATTAGGCAAAGAACAGCAGGTAATCATGCCCATAGGCTAGGCAAGCTAAATCATCGTTATAAACAAGCGGATTTAGCTTGTCTAAAACGACGAGTCAAACAATAACGACACGCTTAAGCACTATACAACTGAACGCAATTTCGCCCCTGTTCCTTAGCCATATACAAGGCTTTGTCTGCTTGTTGCAGCAAGGTCTTTAATGACTTCACATCATTACTACTTGCCACTCCAAAGCTGGCGGTGCAGGTAAAGTTAGCTTCACCCACGATAGGAATAATGTGTTTAGATACCCGCTCGCGCATTCGCTCGGCTACTTGTTGCGCTTGCTCTAAGTTGGTTTTAGGCATGGCGATAACAAATTCCTCGCCACCAATACGGGCAAACAAGTCTTGCTCGCGACAAATCGCATTAATTTCTTTGCTTATTTCAACTAAGCACAAATCACCAACCACATGACCATAACGATCATTAATGCTTTTAAAATAATCAAAATCGAGCAAAACCAAACTCATTGTTTCGTGCAACTTGTTCGCATGCTCGAGCATGTCGTTACCCTCAGCAAAGAAGCAATGGCGATTAGCCAAACCGGTTAGCGAATCGGTCGACGCTTGTAAGGTAAGTTGTTTTTCATTGGCTTCAATTTGTCGCGCAAAAATGGTCAGCACAAAAACCACTTCAATCATATTCACCAACACCACCGACTGATAAAGCAAGTGATTGGTGGCAGCACCTAGCTCTATGAGCGGGTTTAAATTAAGGGTGTTTTCGCAGTAAAGGAACAAACCTACCGATGCAGCACTTAATGCCAGCATCTCTCGTCGCTGATGAAGCTCAAACAGCAAAAATGCGCCAGTAGGCACCAAGAAATAGTACAAGTGAAAACCACTTTGATTGGTCACATACACATTGGTACAAACCAGTAAATGCACCATTAACACCGAGAAAAACCAGGTTTTTGCACCAGATACATGACCCCGGTGCATAAATGCTAAGGTGGCAAAGTAAGCCACTGTAAAGCCAAGATTAATTGAAGCAACACCGCTATTATCAAGCAGTAGCCAATAGTTGAGTGAGTATAAGCCGGATATAACGGTGGTTATTAAGGCGATGATCTTGGTTAGCTTTATGCGGCTAACGGCAGCAAAAGAGTGCCCTTCGGCCCCTAAGTTTATTAGTTTTTTAATTTGCATATTGTTATCTGAGACTTCCCTTTCCAAGTACAGACTAACATACAAACTAGTAACAAATTGTTTCAAATTCGCATTTTCTAACATTAAGCTTTAGTTGCAAACGTCGGCAATAATAGAGCTAAAAGTCAGTAAAATTCATTATTTTTTTAATTAACAGCAAGTTAAAGCAAAGGCGAATACATTTGCAGCGTTAAGTGACAAAAATGCTAACGGCTAACGCTGCTGCCAGGTTCCCCAGCTAACTACCCCAATAATCTTTATATTGCCTTCCTTGGTTTTTATCGCAGGCTCTTTCGACGTATCATCGCCATACCATACGTGCACTTCATCTAGAATTCGGACTAAGGTGAAGAACTCAGGAACACTATCATGCCCTAGCTGAGCAAGCACAAGGTCGTTGTTCACCCAAGTTCTCGCAGTGTCGATTAACGCCACACAATCCCACACTTTAGAGAGGTTACCCACCACTGGATAAACAACGCCAAAGCAATTTGATAACTCTACAGGTACAGGCATTTGCAAAGAAGTTTCAACGCATTCACCCGCCAAGTAATCCAACACGTTACTGCGGGTATACACGTTCACTAAACACGCTCCGCCCTCTACCAACTTTGCCAATGTGTCGGCTGGAGTATTACGATCACCCACCCCATAAGCCAACCAATGCGCTTGAACGCCAAATACCTTGGCCATTCGTTCAAACTCATCTAAACCCGGTGCAGTTTGATTGGCTCCGCTGCTCAAATAGCGGCTGAGAGTGGCTTTGCCACGGCCAATCGCTTCGGCTAAATCGGCCAAATTTAACCCATGCTCCTTCATTAAGCCTGCAATGCGAACCTTGTAATCATTCATAGGTTTTTTTCCGATATATCGTTATCAAATATGAAACAGGATAAACAATATTGATAATTCTGACTAATTGCAAAATATTTCGCGAAAAACCACAAGGCAAGAACCCGCACCAACACTGGCCCCAACAATAATTAATGATAAACTCGACCATTTTGAAATAATCAAAAATGAAATTAAAAGTCAATTTTGGCTTCACTATTGATTATTTATCTTTATAATCCACCTCACTTTTGGTCGCAAAGCATTAAGTAAACCTCAGATAAGGTAAACAATGAGAAAAATTGCCTTTATTGATGGGTGGGGGCATTACCAGGTCAATAAACAAAAGATTTGGCGCCCTTTAAGCCCAGCAGCGCAAAAACAGCTCTGCGAGATATTTAACAACAGAAGTTAATCAAAGGAGGGTTATTAACACTAAACAATTGGAGTTATTACCAGTGAAAAAAACTATTCTTATTGCAAGTATCACGAGTCTTCTTTCAACTGCGGCACTAGCAGGCCCTTATGTTGAAGCGTACGCAGATAAAATTGATGCTAAAACAGGCGACGTAGTTTACGGAGGCATTGTTGGCTACAGCTTTAATTTTGGCACTTCTATCGAAGCCGAATACGACAGTGAAAAAGATCTAGAGCTAACAGCGGCTCACAAGTTCCAAATAGACGACACATTTTATGTTAAGCCTTCTGCAGCCTATGTTTTTACTAATGGTGATAAAAATTGGAGCACAGGAGCAATAGATTCACGTCACTTTACACCGGATGAGCCAGGGTATTTTGAACTGAATGAATCAGGCCTAAACACCAATGTTTATAAGCTAGGACTAGAATTTGGTGCAGCTTTCCAAAATGGCCTATTCGCCGCAGCTCGTTACCGCTATGAAGGCGATACAGATGCTTACAAAGCGACCGCAAAATGGTCACTAAACTCGGAAGTCCACCCCGGTAATGACGCTATAAACACGGCATCACTCAACTTAGGCAAAGGCGCAATTGGTCGAGCAGACCTAACTTTGGGTTGGGCAAACGACTTAATTGAACTCCGCTCTAAAGCCATCAATAAGCGTCAACTTAATAAAGACCACGGTGACCGCAACACCATGGACTACGAACTACAGCTAACTTACAAAGGCTTAGGTTCATTCGCTCCTTACGCCCGAGTAACCAACGTTGAATTGCACGACTCTCGCGATAACCAAATCAAGCTGGGTGCCTCATACCAATTCTAAACAACTAATTAAGGACACTTCGCCCAAGGATGGATTTATATTCTAAATCTATTGGAAACACTTAATGAAAAAGTCACTTTTGGCAGTAACAATCACTGGCGCATTTTCTTTTAATGCAATCGCCAATCAAGCTACTCCGCATTTCTCAGATGATTGGGTAGAACGTGCAGTTCAAGAGAAAACGGTCCAAGCCTCATACCACGCAATTGCTGCAAGCATTAAAGATGATGAAGCCCGTCAAGCGGTCCAAACCTATATTGCTGGTGGTGACCACAAAGCAAAAAAAGAAGCTGGTGCTAGCTTTGTAAAAGCCATTGCAAATGGGGATATTTCGCCAGCTCAAGTTGAAGAGTTAGATGGTTATTACGTAAAAGTTCGTGGCGACGGAGCACAAGGCTTGAGTTCTTCGCTGATCGCAGATGGGATTAGTCACTTGAAGTCCACTGGCGAAATAAATGGAACAGAGAAAATAGAAATAGGTGGAAAGCATTATAGCCTGAATGACATTGCGCAGGCTGCTCAAACCAACACCAACAAGAAATTTGAAGATGTGATGGACTCTAATAATGACTTCTTTAAAAAAGTGAATGCTGAAACCATCACTATCCACGAAACTGAACTAAGAGGTAAATTTATTACCGATACAGGTGATGGCAGAGTCGTAATAACAGATGAAGAAGGAAACTACTTTGGCGAATTTAGCGATAACCAAGATGGCACGATTGAGTGGAATGCCGGTGACTACCCAGATGCCCCTGAAGGTAGCGTAACAATAGACCCAGAAACCGGTAGAGCCGAGCTTCGTTACGAAGACGGAAACGGAAACCTAGTTAAAGAATACTTCGATATTGAATACAACGACGATACCGCCAATTGGAAGCCTAACAACGATGTTATTGACGATACAACCACTAATCATTGGGACAAATTGCGCCGTGATGAAGCAATTAACAATATCAAGAATGAACTAAAGCAAGCCGGAATTGACGCTGGCAAGTTCATCGAACAAGCAGTTAAAGATTTAGATTCCGCAGGTATTGAAATTGCTGATGCTGCCGCCGTTATCGAACAAGAAATAGCAAAAGCTGGTGGTGACATTGATAAAGCCGCAATTGCCGTTGAAAAAGAGTTTGAACGCCAAGCTGCAGAAAACAAAGCCAACCGTGACGCTATCGCAAAAATAGAGAAAGAACTAAAGCAAGCTGGAATTGACGCTGACAAGTTCATCGAACAAGCAGGTAAAGACTTAGATTCCGCAGGTATTGAAATCGCTGATGCTGCCGCCGTTATCGAACAAGAAATAGCAAAAGCTGGTGGTGACATTGATAAAGCCGCAATTGCCGTTGAAAAAGAGTTTGAACGCCAAGCTGCAGAAAACAAAGCCAACCGTGACGCTATTGCAAAAATAGAGAAAGAACTCGAGAAAGCAGGAGTCGATATCGAAGATGCAGCCAAACGCATTGAAGAAGACGCAGAAGGCTTTCAAAAAGATCTTAACGAATGGTATGCCCAGCAATCTAAAGAAGCTCAATCTGAAATCGATGCTGCAGCTAAGTACATTGAGGGAAAAATTGATGATGGCGGTCGAGCAATTGAAGATGGGCAGCAATGGGCACAACACTTCGAAGCTCAATACAAACAAGATATAGCACGCTTAGACAACAAAATAGATCGCGTTGAAGGTCGCGTATCAAACGGGGTCGCAATGACTGGTGCAATGTCTCAAATGCAGTTTAACTCGAGTGGTTTAGGGGTTGGTGTAGGCCTTGCTAACTTTAATGGCTCAAATGCATTCGCACTAGGCATGGGCAAGGTAGCAGGAAAAAACAAAGAATGGATGATTCGAGCTTCGTTTGGCTACGCACAATCAGATAAAGGCGGCGATACACAACGCGACACCATGGCAGCCGCAGGTGTTACATACGCGTTCAACTAAATCTACCTATGGACACTTCCCCAAGGATGGGGCTTTAAACCTAGGGTTTAAGCTAATTTTGTAAAGGGGAAAACCATGAAAAAGTTTCTTTTAAGCTTGGCTGTTGCATTACCACTAGTAGCTAATGCAGAGCTAATTCAACACACTGACCAAATTGCCGAAGTAAGATTTACGGGTTCTAGTTACGAGCTTGGTTATCACGTAGGCACGGAAGGGAAAGAGCAAATCCTTGATGCCATAGATCGCTTTAACGACACCCTAGGCATTATGTTACCCGGCTTAAATGTTATTTCGCTTGCAAAGAGTTTTGATGGCAATCAGGTGTTTCTTCATTTAAGTAAAACCTCTCCAGATGCAGCCGCTTATATCTCTGGCATGGCCGATGCGTTAAACCGAAGCCCCAACCTTTTACTAGCTGTAGCAATGAGTGATGAGGCAATTCTTGAAAGCCAAAGAAATGGTGGCTTGGGATTTTTGCAAACCGAAGCCAGTGGTCACAACCCAGCTGCTCCAAGTAAATGCACCACTTTTGGCTATTCCAACGAAGCAGGTCACGCTTGGGCAGGTGCAAACTTTGATTACATGGGCATAAACTATGAGGGCCTAATTGTTCTCAATCACACTGATTTAAATGGCGATACTCGAGTCATTCAAACCTGGGCTGGCTTAATTCCTTACGGTGGAATATCAAAAGGCGGCCAAGCCATATTAATGAACACTATGGCTGATGAAGGCACCGCCAGAGAACAAGCAGGTGAAGACATTATCCAAGTAGATGCAGTTCCTAGCTTTTACCTATCTTGGGAAGCCTACAATGCGAGCAACGCAGCTGATTTAATATCTAGTTTTCAAGCACACGATAAATACACAGCTTTCTTCTCATACACCGTGGTGGACTCTAAAGCCAAGGTGATGAACATTGAAAACAACTTTGGCGGAGCTGTTAACTACCGTTACGCTTCCAAGTTAGCTCACGCAAACCATTCAGTATTTATTGAAAAACCTTTTGTAAACTCCGATTTTGCGGCCCATTCACTAGCTCGCCAAGATTCAGCGGAACGCTTTATTAAGCGCGCAAATGCCAACACCAGCCAAGCTGCTGTGCGCCAACAACTTGAAAGTAAACCTTTGTGGAAGGGGCGCGGAAAGCTAATGGGAACAGTGACAAGCACTTACTTTACAATTAGTCCAAGCGAAACAGTTATGCACATTAAAACAGATAACAATCACCCGGTGGTTTCTATTTCCAACCGCTAGCCAGTTACTAGGAACTGTAATCTAGCGCCAGCAAGGTTATTTCACCTTGCTGTTATTTACTTCTTACGTTGTAGGAAATATGGCATGAGCATTAAGCAACCACTGTGAGTAAATGGCGAAAAAATTGACAGTAAAAACAAGTTAAACCCGCAGTTCCATTCAAATACGGTTCAATCTGCCGCTTGGCTTATTCGCTCAAGCTGGCAGGTAACTTAGGAGAAAATTCATGTACAAACAATTTGGCTCAATCATCATTGGTACGCTATGCATATTACTGGGTCTAGCGGTTATGGGTAAAGCCATAGCCGGGGAATTTAGTGAAAACAAACATTACCTTACTCTAGGCCAACCAGCGAGTTCATCACCCAGTATCACGCTATTTTACAGCCACTACTGCGCACCTTGCGCAATGGTGCACGACCCCATCACTCAAATGGCCAACAAGCTTAAGATTAAGATGATTGAAGTGCCTTTATCAGTAGGTGGCCCAATGGCTAGGGAGTTTCAATTAGCAGTTGCAGCTACTAAAGAGATGGGCGAGTTAGAACGTTTTAATCACGCATTAATTAAGCAAATTCACTTCACCGCCCAAGGTGCACCAAACTCTATTCAAGAGCTGAACACCTTGCTTGAGTCATGTGGGATAGACCTAGATGAATACTCAAAAAGTTGCCGTGCAAATCATCAAACACCTGAAAGCTTTGACCAATTAGCTCAGGACTACAATATTAGAGCAACGCCTACCATTGTAGTAAATGGAAACAAACAAATATCTTTGCAATCTTTAAAAAGCTTTGGCCAACTTGAAGCACTAATTACCGAGTTAACGCAAAGCGCTTAAATTTGCGAATTAACGCACTCATTTGGGCATTTCCACCAACAAATGCCCTTGTTGTGCTTGGCTTAAATCAACTTCAAAACGCTGTGGTGACCAACCATGTACTTTATCGCGCGCTTCGATATAAACAATGGAACCAACAGCTGGATGTGGCACCTTGCTTAAGCTGCGAGTAAAGGGCTGCTCATTAACATGGGGGTGTAATAATTCGCGCTCTCCCAAAACCGTGCCATTTACATCCACTACTCGCCACATATTGGCATAGTGATCCCAACTTGTATCACTATGCATAAGTGATACATCAACCTTCCAAGTTCGTTGACCATCTTGAGTAAACTCAGCAGCCACTATTGTGACATCGTTAGCTAAGGCTGAAATGGAGAAAAAGCTAAGAGCTAAGCAACTGGCTAAAATATTCCTCGAAATGTTAGGTAAGGAAAATGGCATAACAGTACCCTATTGGCTGCTAGGAATGTATTTACACCCTAGCAGCAAAGGCCACTATTGCGTAGCTTTGTTTTGTAAGTGTTCTATTAACTGTTGAGCCATTGCTCGGCTTGGTCAGCCTGATCCATATCAAACGCTTTAATGCTTAAGCCTGGAATAAGCTTGCCTTCAAGCTCGCTAATGGTTTGCACCCATTGCTTGTCGCACAACACCGCGGCGCGTTTAAACTGGCGGATCACTTTAAACATCTCGGGAATACGCGCAAATTCTACGGCTAAGGCACTTAATGTGGGTAATGCAAAGTCTTCGATTCGGTAAAGCATTAGCCCCTGCTCTATACCTTGTGCTTTGCTGCTAAGTTCATCTAAGGCTAGTTTCATTTCGTCCGCATCCAGCTTCCCGCCAAATTCAATATCTAAACGGTTGTCAGCCACTTTTGTTACGTTAAACATGTTGGTCCCCCTTAAAATAGTTAGACCGCTTATATTAGTTCTAACCTATGATTCTAGTTTCTTTAGAATTTCTAAGGCTGAATGATTATGACGGCCTGTCGTAAAACAAAGATTGTGTACCCTAAGAGTAATAGCCACTGCAACTAGTACATCTTTAGACGCGTCAATTAAGCTTCGAATCTCTTCAGGCTTAACTCCATTAGATCCCAGAACATCCTCATCAGTCTTGTTAGTCTCAGAATGAGCTATTAATTGACTTCTAATCGTCAAAATCCGACTTATTAAAGACTTAAATGGCGACAGCTTCTCATCTATAATCATTACCAGGTTTTCTAGCCCTTCCTCAAGCAGCAGCGTTCTCAACTTTCGAAAACGTGATGATTTAGTGCAGGTATCAAAAGCTCGGCTGAGTGCCATAAACATGGCAATTTGATTGGCCACACAACATGTGTGCAAAAAGTAGTTATAGTCGGGACTTTCAAAAGCTTCTTTAAATCGATGTCTATTTTCTGAAAATCCTAAAGCCCACCAAGTCTCAAAATGTGATGACGCTTCATCAATTGATGTTTCCAAATCAGATAAAACTTTTAGTAGAGTAATGAGAGTCTCCTCTATTGATTTCTATATTTACTTTAATCCTAATAACTGTTTTTAGTATTGAGTAAGATCTTGTTTTTAAACGCCTAAATTGCGCATGGGCTCATTGTTTATTTGTAAAAAATCACCAACCAAATAGTCGCCACATTTTCCGCTGTTTCTGCTACTCGATGCTTTTGATGTGCGGGGATGTTTAAGTAATCACCCTTGCCTAAAACAACACGCTGGCCGTTATCAAACTCTATAACTGCCGAGCCTTCTAAAACACTTACCCATTCATTTTCTTCTTGGTCATACCAACCCTGTTCAGGTGAGGCTTGTCCATAAGAAACAATCCGCTCAACCCTCAATCCATCTGCTTGCAATAAGTCACTAAAATGCTCTTGGCTCTTATCCCTAGGCAACTTAGCAAATAGATTATCCATAACTATTACGCCCCTTAATTAAGCCAATTTGATTATTTAGCTAATCCAAGCCCAGTTAACGTTTGCTTAACTATCACCAATAATTCCGCCTCACTGGTAACAACTTTTGACAACACGCTAATTCCCATTAGCAAACTTTGTAGTGCTAAAGCTTTCTCTCTGGTTTGCTGTTCTTCTAGCTCTCCTTTAGCCACTGCTAGTTGCAGTAGCTGCTCGAAGCGGGCAATGTTGGCGTGCACCTTATTGCTTAGGTTTTCACCCAATTCTTCGTCTACAGCCACTAACTCAGAGATCGAGTTAATCACCAAACATCCACGCGCTTCGGGATCGCTTGATCTAAAACGGCATACATCTACAAAGAATGCGTTAATTAGCGCTAATACGCTGGTATGTTGTTCTGGCTGGTTTAAAACTTGATCCGGGGTAATGGTGGCGTATAAATCTAGGGTTTCTAAAAACAGCGCTTGGCGGCTACCAAATGCGTTATAAAAACTGGAACGTGTTATACCAAGTTTTTCGGATAAGGCTTTAACCGAACAGGCCTCGTAGCCATGTAACCAAAACTCATTCATGCAATCTTCTATTGCTGCTGAACGATCAAACTTCGCTGCTCTGCCCATGTTCTTCTGATACTGCTCAATATGTTCACATGTGTACAAATTAGCATAATTGTACTTAGCTGCCTAATTCCCTGCTCCAGAAGTTAGCCATCTAAGCTTGCTCTTTAGATGAAACGACTATTTGTGATTTATTTTTGTACATCTATGGACAAAAACAATTTATGAAACTAAATTGTACATACATGTACAATAAGTATTGTACCTTGTTGGGCGCAGTAAACATGCCCTGTTACATCTTGATTTAATGCAAGCCAACTAAAAGGAAGACCGAGACATGACTGCATTTTTTGTTGCAACTAGCCAAGTAAAAGACCCTGAAAAATTTGCGCAATATGGACAACAAGCAGCCGCTACACTGGGCGAATTTGGAGGTGAACTGGTAATAAAAGGGAAATTTTCTGGCAACCTTAGTGGTGCAAATGAGCATGATGCTGTGGGAGTAATTAAGTTTCCCAGTATGAGTAATTTGCAAAGCTGGTACGACAGCCCTAATTATCAAGCGCTTTTGCCACTTAGGGAACAAGCGGTGTTTATGAACATTAGTGCTTACGCGGTACCTGAGTAAGCTTTAGCCTTGCCCAAGCTTTAATTTTAAACCCAGATTTGCTGGCTCATTTCTGGGTTTACTTAACTTCACATAAGGCCATCACAAGCTAAAGCTAGCAAGTCAAATAACAGCTAAGCTAAAAGCACCAGTCGCTAAATACCTAGAGGCCTGTTAGTGAAGCTTATTAAGATACTTGCCATTTTATTGGGGCTTATTGCTTATCCGACATTAGCAAACCAACACGCAACAAACATTCAAATAGTAATGCAACCAGCGGTAAGCCAAGCCGATAAAGAAAGCCGTGCGCTTATAAAACGCAGTAATGTAAACCAGCACTTTAGTCAGTTAGTCGCACAACTGTTCAACTTTAGACGAGCAGTAACTTTAGAATATGGCATTAATGATGGCCCACTGTACGACCCAGACGCTCATGGTATTTACATTCCTTATGCCTTTGTTGCAGAGACCTTAGAGTTTTTCGCCAACAACAATTACCAAAAACGTTATGGCATAAGCGCAGAAGATGCGGCCATAGATACTCTATTGCACACCCTGTTACATGAGTTAGGCCACGCTTACATTACCGACCAGCAAATACCAATCCTTGGCAAAGAGGAAGATGCAGCAGACAATTTAGCCACCATTGTATTACTCAACTACGTTGAACTGGGCGACGAAGTAGCAATTAGTGCCGCCGACATGTTTGCGTTTGAATCTGAAGATAAACCCAATTTTTACGAGTTAAGTGAATATATAAATGAACACAGTTTTGATTTACAACGCTATTTTTCAACCCTGTGTTTAGTGTATGGCTCTAACCCTAAACGCTACCCAAAGTTGCTAAACGAGATTGACACTAGCTACTTGGCAGAGCGCCAAGAGTTTTGCATTCACCAGTACCAGCAAACTAATCAAAGCTGGCACACTTACTTAAAACAACCTTAAGCCTGGTTAGTCAGCTTAGTACTAAGCACCGCTTCTAATTGGCTAAAACCATTAACCAAATCACCTAAGTGCTCTTTGCCAATGGCATTCGCTAAATGTTGGTCTAATTCAGCCAACAACAACCTCGCATCGGCCATTAACAACTCACCTTGATGAGTAAACAAAATTTGCTTTTGTTTACCTACTCCCTCTCGCTGTTCCAAGTACCCTTTGTTACTTAGATCTTTTACTGTTTTAGCCACCATCTGGCGACTCACACCTAAATTTCTCGCGATTTCCGAACCAAAATTAATCCCGCAATCTAACGCACTTAAAAAACTTAAGGTGGCAGGGCTAATTGAACTGTAGCCCTTGTTAGAGAGAGCCTTAGATAAGTAATTACTTGTTAAATCTTGAATTTTGCTAGTTGCCATAACCAACTGCAAAGCGTGGCTATCAACCATCGCAACGCCCACCAGTGTCAACCTTGTTGACATAATCACTCCTAGTCACTACGCTTATGTCAACCAAGTATACATAAGGAGCAATTATGAAACATCTCTATCTGTTTTTGGCTATAGCAGGAGCCATTGTGCCCTATGTGTTTTTTATTGAGTTTATTACGGCACATGGCTTTAATTTAGGGCTATTTATTCCTGCCCTTTTTGCAAATGGCGCTGCAGGTGGCTTTAGTGCTGATTTACTGATTAGCTCACTGGTGTTTTGGCTGTTCATGTTTAGCGATAAGCAAGCAGATCGTCCAAAACCGTACTGGTTTATTGTGATCAACTTATCCATAGGCCTAAGCTGCGCTTTACCATCGTACTTGTACTTTAAAATAAGAAATCAACAAACCGCTGCAGCTGTTCAGGGTATCCCTTAGTCAGAAATGGGTTAACTGTATTAATAGCTCTAGCATTTGCTGGAGCTATTAATACAGTTAACAGGCTACTACAAATGGCAGCGTGAAGGCCGTAAGCTAGTAACTCTCTCCAAATACAATGTCTTGCTGAGTGTCCAACCATAGAGGATGTTTAAACATCGCTTTAGAAAAAAGGCGACTTTGCAAATGCAGATTTAACCAAGCTTGTAAGTGGGTATACGGGCCATTTAAGTAAAGCTGTCGGTTAACCTTGGAAAACTGTCGAATAAACGGCAGTAAAGCGTAATCGAGCAGGCTGGGTTTATCGCCCATTAGAAACCTGTGTTTAGTTAAACGTTGCTCCAAGTCTTGCACAAAAGGCTCACACTTTAGCCTGCATGCTTCTAGGTCTTGATGATGGTAGCGTTTTGCGTCTTTATAGCGCTCTAAATCCGGCTTAAATTGCTGATCGTTATGCTCAATAATTTGCAGCATTTCATCTAGCGCATCGCCTCGCGCTGAATACAATAAATCATTAGGGTCGCTGCGCCTTAGCGCCCACAGCATAATATCTAGGCTCTCATCAATAACCTGGTGTTGAGTTGCTTCAGCTATAGGGGTATCAGCTAAAACCAATACCGGTACCGTTCCTTTTGGCGACAAAGCTAGCATTTCTTCAGGCTTGTTTTTCATCACAATTGGCCGCAAATGCACAGTTTGCCCCGCCAGCAAAATAGCCAATCGAGCCCTCATCGCATAAGGACAGTTTTGCAGAGAGTACAATATAGGTAATGTAGACACGTTAGCGGATTAGCTCCCTGACTGTATGAAACTTATAAGGCCCCCATTTTATGGCGTTTGGCGAAATGTTTAAGTAATACGCCTTAACTTTTCTAAAAGCCCTTCTTTAAGCATATATCGAGGTATATCCCATTCTTGAGGAGGGAGATTTGAAACATGATCTTTCCGTGACCTGTTCCAAAAATTATATCCTGGGAGGTTTTCAGCGCAACAGTGTGCCATTGAACTAACACCAATAGACTCATTATTAATGACTACTTCTTCTGAGGTGCTTGATTTGTCTCCGTCATTACCCCAATAATTGTTTTCAATCGTATTCACAAACCATTGTATGGCGTCTTTAGGGAACTCTAACTGTGATACCTTTCGTTTGCCTGTAAGTTTACTTGTGTATTCTGTCCAGATTATGACGTATTCATCAAGAAGAATAATATTATTAATATCACCTTCAAACATCGGGTAATCAACGCTAAATAATATTTTTGCTTGTTTAGGTAGATCATCAATCTTTAGAATAGGAAATTCTTTCACTAAAAATTACTCATTGATTCCCTGACGGTATGAGACTTATAAAATCCCTATATTTTAAAGCGTTTAGCAAAATGTTTAAGTAATACTCTTGAGTTTCTCTAAAAGCCCTTCTTTAAGCATATATCGAGGTATTAACCAACTTTGTGGTGGCCTATTTGATACATGATCAACCCTTGACTTGTTCCAAAAGTTATAACCAGATAGATTTTCTGAACAGCAGTGCATCATTGAGCTAATTCCTATACTTTCACCACTAAACATTCTACTTTCCGAATTGGTGCTTTGATCTCCTTTATTCCCCCAATAATTATTCTCTATCGTTCTTGTGAACCAGGCTATTGACTCTAAAGGAAACTCTGATTGAGATATTTTATCTTCTTTGGTGAAAAGGCTTTTATATTTTGACCAGTAAACTATGTAATCCTCAAACTGTATAAGTTTGTGCTTTTCATTTTCAAACATAGGGTAATCTAGTTCAAATAACACCCTAGAGCTTAGAGGAAGATCCAGAGGGTCTAATATTGGTATTTTTTTCATCATAAACTTACTTAATTGGAATTAGATTGACTGTTCTCACTATAGGAGAACCACCTGATTTGGAAGTCTGTAGCTCAGTCAGAGGAGGTAAGTCTTTTTCTATACTTAAGGTTTCTACAACACCGTATTGCCCCCCTCCATCAGCGGTGTTAGCAGTTAAACCATTTCCTATGAATTCGGCGTTAGCTCCTATTTCCGTTCTAACTTCATGCCTAGCTAAAAATTTATCTGCTTCGTTAGGAGGCATACTAGAAGCATACTCATTTATTTGTTTAGGATTGAACTCCTTGCCTCCGACACCCCAAAAGCTTGTCATTTTATCTGCATATTCAGCTTGATAGCCCGAATTCATAGTACTTATAAGTACATCTTTATCGTGCCCTTCCACATTCTTGGTGACAACATCGCCCATATTCTCCCATGTAGGTACAACAGTATTTCCACCAAACCGATCTAAGTTCTCACCTCGATCGATGATGTGCATAACATAATCTTTTTTGGGGTCATACCATGAACCGTTTCCAAGTACTTTATAAATTAACTCGGGATCTGAATCGGCAGCTTCAATTTGGTCAAACGAAGTCGTCCAAGTAGGAACTAGCCCGCTATCTCTTTGAAAGGCTAGTTTCGCGTCGTCAGCACTATTCTTCGGCTGAATGCTAACTAAGAACCTATCATTAGCCGTTGCTCCAGAATTCGCCATTTTTACTAGCTCATCATCACTGTATTTTGGTTTGTAAGCTGGCTCACCTGCATCCTTACGTTCTTTGATCTCTTCTCGAGCCTTCGCCAAACGTTTTTCCGCTTGCGCAAAAGATTTTATCTTTCCATCGCCTGAGGCCTTAGGTTTTGCACTTCTAGGCTCTTCCAATTTCTCTGGTTGAGCACTAGCTGAAACCCTGCCGCCATGCCCTAAAGATTCTTTTGCAGCGACAACACGTGAAATGACTTTTTCAGGCACGCTTGCTACTGGAATTCCACCTTCTGCATCCGTTGGTGGCAACGGCGCAAAGTTCTCCCCCTTAAATACACTTACCTCTCCGCTCATTATGCTGCGGCTTAACCAGCTGAGTTTATCTTGGCGAGATTTGTGGTGTGCTAAGTAGTCATTAGAAACCTGCTGATAGAGCCTATCAATATCAAATTGCTGGCCCCATGAGACGCTATGGTTTTGTAACAAGGCATCAATGTTGTACTTCTCAATACTATTTTGAACTTGCTCTGCAGGTACGTCATGAGTATTAGCTTGAGCAGGCAAGAAGAAGTAAGACTGGCCAAATGGGTCTACTAGCAGTGTTTGGTTGAACTTAGATTGCTCGATAGGATTAGCGTTTGCTTGCATACTTGCCTCGCTCTACGCTGCCTTGATTTGCTGCCTTAAACATGCGGTTCCTTGCCTGTTTTAGTTGCTAGGTATTAACTTTAAAATCAATAAAGTGGCGATGCTATCAGGCTAATGAGGGATGAGTCAATATTGAGAGGATGTACAGCATACTTAGCGCGTAATAAATCATCAAGCTAAGCGAACCAAATGCTTAAAAACAACGGAAGTAGTGCCTTTTAGCAAGGTAACACCCTACTAAGCAACACTGTTCAAATAGTCGTCAAAACACTGCTAGCAAAATACCAGCAGTACTTGTTAGAGGGTTACAAGCCTTGGCTGTATTGGGCGTTTGTTGCCACTGTAACCATACTACTAAGCTGTTGTTGCGCTTGCTCATCCCCTTGCAGAAATGCCTCAAACTGAGTGACCAACACCGTTTTGTCTAACTCAGCTTTCGAGCCGGCGCCTATGTTGGTTAAGTCGATAAAAAACTCGTCAAACTGGCCTGCTAGATCATTCACAATATCAAAGTTCAAGAATTGCTCGTGGTTGTAAATGCTTGGGTAACCGCCCTTTTGTTTGTCTACCGCAAACGACACACCTTTCACATTAGTAATAGTGGTAGCCTTAGTACACTTAAGCATGCAGCCATCTTCAATCGCAGGCTTATTACAGCCTACGGTTTGTTGGAAGAAACACTGGCGGCTAGTCATCATCAAAATAGGGTGATAAATGCTGTAGAGCAATTTGAAGTTATCGGGCTTGGTAATATTTCTAATTTGCATGCGATTAATTTCGTTAGAAATAAACGCACCAGCACAATTAAGCTCTTCTTTTAAAGTGACTAAAGCGTGTGAATTGGTGGTATTTAAGAATGGTCCAGCTATCCACTCAATGCCCATTTGGTAAGCTTTAAAAGCCACACCGGTATTGTTACTTACAATGCGTGTTGGGCGAACTTCTTCCAGTAAACGCACCGCTTCTAGATAATCTTTACCAATTAACACTGCTGGGAACCACGGGATTAAACGCGGATTACGCAAGAAAATATCAATGTACTTATTATTGCCAGTTTTAAAGCTTTCTGGCAGCTTAAAATAGACATCTGATTCGGTTAAATCACATAGGTGTAAGTCTTTTTCATCTGCAATAAGCAGCGACATGCTTGGCCTACCTTCTGTGCGAAGATGCTTAGGCAAGGCTGGCACCTCTACCGCTGGCACATGGGGCACAGAATTGTTTAAGGCCAATATAGCTTGGTTTTTCAGCTCACTAATTTGCTTAAGCGGCAAACTTAAGTTGGCTGCTAAACCTGTGCAATCAAACTCAGCGTAATAATAATCTCGGTTAGCGAAGTTCTTAAAACGCTTTTCAAGCAGGGCTTGGTCTAAAGATTGTTTACCGGCTTGGCTAAGCAATTCTTCAGTCGCCAATTGATACACTTTATCGTTATCACCAACAGTGAGAATTAAACGCAAGGGTTGGTTTAACTCACCAGAAAACTGAACCTTTAAAGGCTGCTTGGCAATGCTCAAATACTTAACTTTTTCGGCCAGCTCATCACCAATTTCGTTGCGCTCTGCGTGCAGCCCTTTCCTGGCTTCTTTAATTTCTACCACTGATATAGCGTTATATTTTTGCACCGCATGCTGCACACTGTTATCACGCGGGTTATCGATAAACATATCCTTGGTAAGGTTGCCCTTTAAGAAGGAGTTCGTGAAATCTCGGTTAAATACTCGGTATAGGTTTGAATCGTCGGCTAGAATTTTTCCGGTCTCAACAAACTTGTCGATATGTTTACGCCAGCTATCTACCACGGTGTAAACATAGTGAGCACCTTTAATGCGGCCCTCAATTTTTAGAGAGTCTACTTGTGCATCCACCAGCTCTGGCAAATCAAAATAAGCAGAATTGTCTTTGAGGTTAAGTGGGAAGCGATTACCAGCATTGGTGATTTCGTATTCGTCTCTGCATGCTTGGCTACAACGGCCGCGGTTACCTGAGTTACCCACACTTACCGAGCTTGAGTAACACTGACCAGAAAAGGCGATACACAACGAGCCATGTACAAACACTTCGGTTAATACATCATGTTTATGCGCTAGAGCCGTTAATGTTTTTATCTCAGCTAAATTTAGCTCGCGTGACAGGTTAAGCCTAGAAGCGCCAAGCTTTGCCAAAAACTCTACCTGCCCTTCGTTGTGGGTAGTGAGCTGGGTAGAAGCATGAATATCTAAGCTTGGGAAATGCTTCTTAACTAAGTTAAACATGCCCAAGTCTTGCACAATAATCCCATTAAGGCTGGTATTTACCAGTTTGTTAAGCAACTTAACCATGGCAGGAATTTCTTGTTCAAGAATGACCACGTTTAGGGTTAGAAACACCTCACAATCATACTTATGCGCCAAGCGTAAAATGCCATTCAAATCATCAAAAGAAAGGTTTGAGGCACGGTTACGGGCATTAAAGGTATCTAAACCACAATACACCGCATTGGCACCAGCAATTACCGCCGCCTTTATGGCTTCTACATCACCACCGGGGGCAAGTAATTCAATCTTTCTACTCATGTTTCAAACTCACTTTACTTGGGCTAATAGCCTAATCTTGAATTGCGCGGGATTTTAACGGCAACAGAACACTATTGCTACAGTTAACTAACCTCATCGAGCAGTACTTTCTAAAATAAGCCAACTTGGCAAGTGGCAGCTAAACAACTGCTAGAAACAGCAACTGCTAGTTTGCTGTTTCCCCCGACAAATTTGTAATAACAACCTAAACTATAATTAGACCCCACAGCATAGAGTGGGCGCTAAGTAGCAAATGACCGATTGCTCGAACAATCAGGACTAAAGCTTATGGCTAATACCAACTCACTCCCTAGCAAAAAATCCACGGGCACCTGGCAAGTAGTGGTGGCAGTTATCATCTTTGTTACCAGCCTGATAGCTGCGCTCTACTGGGGCTACAAAGACATTCACTTTTTGGTAGTGAATCCCGAGTTATCAGATAAAGGCAGCGACATTTTCCTAAAATACCTATTTATTGTGGTTGCGGTAGAGCGCGCTGCTGCAGTATTTGTAAGTAATTACCGAAATCGAAAAGTAGCCGATTGGACCTTAAGAATATCCAGAATTAAAGAAACCCTATCCGATGAAAGCCAACACTTAAACGTGCTAAAAATGGTGTTTGAACGAGAGATCCAAGTCGCACAAAAAGTGTTAGATAAACAAATGGTTGATTTGCTTATCCCACCAGAAGATACCGCCGATGAATACCGAGCCGCGCTATTGTGCATTAAACACAGCTATGAGTTTTCGCTGGCTAGGCATCAATCAACATGCAACCGAGACGTGACCTTTTTTGTGTTTATCTCGGGTATTGTGCTGGCATCACTAGGGCTTAGCATTCTTAGCGATGTAATGATGAACCTAACTGAAATATCCGGCTTACACGGCCACCTAATACGAATTGCCGACGTACTCATTACCGGAGGTCTTTTGGGAGGTGGAAGCGCCGGACTTAACTTTGCGTCGACTCGATTTGCTGAGCTGATGAAAAAAAATTGATGAAGAAGCGCTGATTAATGGTCGCAACAATTGCTTTCTTTCTCGCTTACATGGCCTTTTTTAAAGCAACTGAACTATTGTTTTTGGTATGACTAACAATTAGTGAGCTAAACACTGTTAATAGCCAGCGCTTTACCGTATGTTGAAGAAAAACGGCTACGCAGCGAGATGATTAGTGAAAAAATATAAACATGAAGCTCAGTTACTAAAAAAAGCCTTACAAATTGGTGAGGTATATGCACTGCAACGCGGTTTTGCCAAGTTTCCACCAGGCATATCAGAGAAAGACAAAGTAGAAGCCTTATACATGTTGTTAGCCGAAGACAAACGGCTAACACCGTTACCTAAAGACAAAATCACCGGCCCAGAAATGCGCCACAAACTGGTACTGTGGTTAGCCAACCAACTGCCTAAAGACCACGAATTGTTAGATGGTTAGCAATAAGATCATTCACAAAAAAGCAGCACCGAGTGCTGCTTTTTAAGTACCAGTTCCCCCCATCTTTAAAGCATAGGTATTAGAACTAACTCGCACGTGTAGAACTCAGTAGCGATTCACGTTGAATAGACTAGTTATTGAATACTTTATCAACTGAAGCAGAAGACATTGACGCCAAAAAAGCACTGTATTCAAGTGCAAATGTCACTTTTTCCCCTACTGTTAGCGACGCATTTGGGGCTTCAACAATGAGATGGTCACTACACGAGGAAACCACCCTTATGCCATCAGGTGACTTAAGCCCTGTAACACAAACATCTTGTCGCCCTAAGGCTAGAATGGCTTGAGCAACAGCTCCTCTATCTTTAACGTACTCTTTTTCGCCAAAGGCATTTATACCTCGCTCTCCCCAAGGAAAAGTGGGCTTAACCTTCGCCTCTATCACCTCTGCGCTTAGGGTAATCGCATCAGTATATAACCCTTTTATAGGCGCTTGCTCGGCTGGCACACAGCCTAAGAAAATGGCTTCGCCAAGGCGCAGATTGTTGATGCGAGTTCGCTCTACATTGTCCAAAGCCCAGTTAATTGATGCTGAATTCCCCCCGGAAATTACATCAAGCTTGATCCCTAAATCGCTCTCAGCTTCATCCACAAGTTCAGATAGCAGTTTCATTTTTTCGTCATCGGGTGCGATCCCATAACGACAGGCTAAGTTTGTTCCAATCCCTCTAATCGTAATATTGGGTAACGATACAACTTTACGCATAAAATTGATGACTCGCTCCGGCATAACCCCTTCTCTTAAATCGCCCAGTTCAACCATAATAATGATCCCGTGGTTTAAATTTAGGTGGGAGGCTGCTTGGGAAAGCTTCTCAATAACCTTAATTTCTGAGTTGAGGCTAATATCGCAGTATTTTACAACATGAGCAGCCTGGCTAAGCATGGGGGTGCGAATCAGCATTTTGGGAATGCTAATCCCCGAGTCTGCCATCCTTTTGATATTTTCAACTCTAGAATCGGCAAACATCTTTGCCCCAGCATCGATCAAAATCTTCGCAATTACAGGGTGTCCTAAGCACACTTTAGTAACTGGGGTAACTGAAATGTTTTTCTTCGCCAGCTGGTTAATCAGCAGCTGAGCATTATGATGTATTTTGTAACAATCAATGTTTAACCTTGGGTAACTCACTCGCTGTCGGCCAGTTTTTGAGCTAATAGCGGGTAAGCCATTAACACCATTTCCACCAGCTTCTGCTTAGGCTGAGTAAGAGGATCAGTAACCAGCAGGTCAAATTCCTTGGTGCAAGCGGTGATTTCTGACTCCATTTCTTCACTAGACATTCCCTCATGATTCAATGAAATGCCTATAACAGAGGTGTTTGCAAAGGTTTCTATGAGATTTATTTCAGATGAAATAGAAGGTACTGGCATAGAGGAAAAATCTACGCGATACAAACGCTTAGGCGCATGCTGCAAGATAATTCCTGTAGGGCAGCTGCCACGTAAAATGAAAGAGCTGGTCGAAAATGCCGGATGGCTCAAAGCGCCTTGCCCCTCAATAATAATGATATCTGGGCTTTCTTTTTGGTAAGCCTTAAGTACCACCGCTTCTAACTCTCCAGCGCAAAACTGCGACGGAACTGCATCTAAAGCCACGCAGTAAGCTGCACCTTGCATGATGCCAGTTTGCCCCGTTGCAATCATCACCACATTAAGGCCTTTATTCCTCAGCTCTTCTGCCAGTATTGTTGCTGTAGTACGCTTTCCCAATGCGCAATCGGTTCCCATTATCGCTACTCTTGGGCAGCTAACATCATGTATCTTGCCACTAAATGTGTGCAAATCTTCTTGCTTTTTGGGTTTGCGAATATCGAGAATATGAACGTTATTGGCAATGCTTGCGTTCTTGAAGATGGGATCATCATTTAAAAACTCATGCAGACCATTAACAATATTCATGTTCAGCGACATAGCGTCTAAAATGATTGCTTTCTCTGCGTCAGATAAAAAGCCACTTGACGGCGCTATACCAAAAATAAAGTAGTCAGGAATAGTTTCTGCGTGATTCAGTGCCTCGATAATATCACTGACTATTGGAATACCATTTGGCTTGTTGTCGAGCATTTCGCCAGAATCTAAGCCCGCAGAATGGCTATCAATAACCGACAGTATTCGGTAGTTTTGCGAGTGCCGGACTAAGCCATTTGCAGTTTTTCCATCGGTTTTTCCAAAGTTTCCTTCACAAAACACAATGGCCGAAGGTACCAAGGGAGTTAAGCATTCGTAGAGCGGAGCAACTGCTGCGTAATCCATCGAGTCTGCGCCAATGTTTAATTCTTCAGTACTGTTAAATTGAGATGTATTTGGAAAATTTACTGTTGAGTTGGACATAACTAAAGCCTTGTTTATAAGGCTTAGAAGGGCGACTAAGGAGTGCCGAGATGTTAGTTCGGAAAAGAAAAGAAGTCCCTACTAAGCGGTAGGGAGAAAAAACATACTAACATACTTCAGGCTTCAAGCGGGGGATAATTTAAACCATGACCTTGAGGTGAAGATGTAGCTATCTCGCCTCCCCGATAAGGTCCAGACGAAATAGGCTGTGCGCTCACTATAGTAGAAAAAAACAAATACCCAATAGGCCTTTATTTATTCACCCAATGTTCTGCAATTTGCTCTCTGGTGGCATACCAAACACCTTCAAACTGCTGGGTATATTGAATAAAACGTTGTAACGCAGCAAACCTTGCTGGGCGGCCTATTATGCGGCAGTGCAAGCCAATGCTAAGCATTTTGGGCGTGGTTTCTCCTTCAAAATACAACACATCAAAGGCATCTTTTAAATATTGGTAAAACTGCTCGCCGCTGTTAAAACCCTGTGGGGTAGCAAAGCGCATGTCGTTGGTGTCTAGGGTATAGGGCACCATTAACAAGGGTTTGCTGTAGTTGTTGTCCCAATAAGGTAAGTCGTCGGCGTAGCTATCAGCGCAATAGAGAATATCGTCACGTTCGGCAATTAACTTTAGGGTATGCGGGCTGGTGCGGCCGGTATACCAGCCTTTAGGTTTGCTTCCAGTAATTTGTTGATGAATCTCGATGGCTTGCTCTATATGTTCTCGCTCTTGCTGCTCGCTAAAGTCTTGATAATGAATCCACCTTAAACCATGGCTGGCAATTTCCCAGTTGGCATCTAACATAGCTTTTACCGCTTCTGGATTGCGCTGCAGGGCCATAGCAACGGCAAACACGGTTACTGGGATCCCTTGGCTCACAAACAAACGATGCAAGCGCCAAAAACCCGCTCGGCTACCATACTCGTATATGGATTCCATACTCATATGGCGATCAGGATATGCTTCTGCCCCAACAATTTCCGATAAAAATTTCTCGGAATGACTATCACCATGTAATACGCAGTTTTCGCCCCCCTCTTCATAATTAACCACAAATTGCAGGGCAACTTTGGCTTTGTTTGGCCAGTTTGCTTTGGGCGGGTGTTGGCCGTAACCGACTAAATCTCGAGGGTAGTTTTTGTTGCTCATAGTTTTCCTTAGTTCACCAATTGAATGGCTAATTGGTGATGCTGTAATTTTAGTTGTTCTAGCTGGGCGCGGGTTTCATCGGCGTCTTCAATAATCCACTTACCCGCTACCATCAGTTTGCTCACTTGGCTTGCACCACATAAAATCAAAGCGGCTAATGGGTCGTGAGCACCCGAAAAATTAAGGCCATCTAGCTTATACAAACCAATGTCTGCCTGCTTACCTGGCGCCAAAACGCCAATATCATTACGCCCCAATACCGCAGCGCTGCCTTGTGTTGCCCAATTAAGCACTTGCTGGTGAGTGATTTGATCGGCGCGATAACGCAAGCGCTGCTGCATTAATGAATGGCGTAACTCTTGAATCATATTAGAGCTATCGTTAGAGGCTGAGCCATCTACCGCCATGCCTAGCTTACAACCGGCTTTGGCTAAGTCTAAAGTTGGGCAAATCCCCGATGCCAATACCATGTTAGACGTTGGGCAATGTGCTATTCCAACTTGTGCAGCACCTAAACGTTGAATTTCAGTTTTGTCGAAATGAATGCCATGCGCTAACCACGTTTGTGGTCCTAGCCACCCGCAATGCTCCAAATAGTCTACCGGTCGCATGCCTAGCGTTCTCAAACAAAAGTCGTTTTCATCAATGGTTTCACCAAGGTGAGTATGCAGTCGTACACCTTGCTCTTTGGCTAAAGTAGCGGTGTCGCACATTAGCGATTCGGTCACCGAAAAAGGTGAGCATGGCGCAAGCGCCAAGTTAAGCATGCTGCCTTCTTCAGCATTGTGATAGCGCTTAATTAAACGCAGGCTATCATCAAGAATTTGCTGCTCGGTTTGCACCACAGAGTCTGGCGGCAAGCCGCCGTCTTTTTGTGACAAACTCATACTGCCGCGGGTTAAGGTTGCCCGCACTCCCAAGCGCCCTACTACCTCGGCTTGAATATCTATCGCCTCGCTTAAGGCATGATTAAATACATAGTGATGATCGGCCACCGTTGTCGCGCCGCTCAACATTAGCTCCCAACAAGCAATCTCTGTAGCAACCTCGATGTGCTTAGCAGTAAGGCCAGCCCATACTGGGTAAAGCGTTTGTAACCAAGGAAATAGCGGCTGATTAATTGCAGCCGGTAAGCAGCGCGTAAGGGTTTGATAAAAGTGGTGATGAGTATTAATTAAGCCAGGCAGCAACACCATATCACTGGCGTCGAGCTGTTGGTCTACTGCCGCAACCGGCTGCTGCCCTGCTGCAATACATTCAATTATTTGGCTTCCTTGAATCACAATGCCACCACGCAAATCGCGCTCAGCATCGGGGCCGCTGATAGCTCCGCTAAAAACGGCTAAAGGATTTTTAATCCAAAGTGTTTGGCTTGCTGGTAGAGCTAAACCAGTTTGAGCTTGATTAGAGAGTGGCGACATTACTTAGTGCTTGTCCTGTTAGCGTAGTAACAAAAGCATAAGCAAAAATCTGACCAAGCACTCAGCTTTTTGCTTTAGCTTTTTAAGCCAATCCCGCGAATAACTATATCAATCACGTTTTGTTCGGCTTTGGCAAACTCTTCTGCACTTAAGGTTTTACCGTTAATCATTCTAATTTCGGTATCAAAATCGGCGTAAAATTGAGTAGCACCCCAAATCAAAAACAATAGATATAAAGGCTCTATTGCTGCAATTTTTCCTTGGTCTACCCAAGCTTGAATCAAGCTACACTTGTTTTTAGTCCAATCTACAACAGGAAATTGTAAGTTTCCCTTTAGGTTAGGAGCACCTTGGATAATTTCCATAGCAAAGATCCGAGAGCTTTTAGGGTGGCTGCGGCTGTAACGCATTTTAGAGCGAATATAAGCACTAATTGCTTGCTCGGGGTCATCGTTAGCGGTGGTATTTTCAAAGGCATCGTTCCACATATCTACAATATCTTCGAGCAAGGTTTTGTATAGGCCTTGTTTGGATTTAAAGTAATACAGGATGTTAGCCTTGGGCAACTCGGCTCTATCGGCAATGGCTTGTAAGGAAGTGCCTTGGTAACCGTGTTTCACAAATTCATTGGTTGCCGCTTTAAGAATAAGCCGTTCATTCTTTTTTCTAATTGCGCCACTTTGACCTGCCGTAGCTTTAGCCATGCTAACCCACTCTCCCTGTTGAACTTTAATGCTGAAACTTTATACCAAAGTATTATTAATGATTAATTTATAAATCACTAGCACTAAGTTTGCTTTACTAAAAATAGCGATAAACGCACCATAACGCGCCAAAACTTGCCATACTTCGCACCATCAAAGCACAACAAAAAACCAACAATTGCAACTTATTAGCTACAGCGCTTAACTTGAACAGTTGGTCAGATTTATGCAGTAAGACCAGCCAAGCGGATAGAATGCATAAATGAATGGACGCAAAATGAAACCAGAGCAAAGCTTGTTGTCGTTATGGCGAGTGACAAAACGCTACCCAGGCGTAATAGCCAACGACAAAGTAAGCCTAGACTTAGCCGAAGGAGAAATCTTGGCGCTACTAGGTGAAAATGGCGCAGGGAAATCCACCCTGGTCAAAATGATTTACGGAGTGATTCAGCCCGACGAAGGCGGCCTACTATGGAAAGGGAAAGAGCAATTAATACGCTCGCCTAACATGGCCAGAGCCATGGGCATTGGCATGGTATTTCAGCATTTCTCGGTATTTGAAACTCTCACCGTGCAAGAGAACATAGCGTTAAGCTTAGATGCTGGTGTAGTTAAAGATGCCGCAGCGCTACGAGAAAAAATCATTGAGCTAAGCAATGCCTACGAGCTAAAGGTTGAACCCGACCGTTACGTGCATAACCTAAGCATTGGTGAACGCCAACGGCTTGAAATTTTGCGCTGCTTAATACAAGACGTAAAACTACTGATTTTAGATGAGCCCACTTCGGTACTCACCCCGCAAGAAGTGGCCGGTTTGTTTAAAGTATTACGCACCTTGGCTAGCCAAGGCTGCAGTATTTTGTTTATTAGCCACAAGCTAAAAGAAGTCACCGAGCTGTGTGATCGCGCAGTTATATTACGTGGCGGTAAAGTGAGTGGAGAATGTATTCCTTCACAAGAAACGCCAGAATCAATTGCTGGCATGATGGTAGGTAGCGACACCCAACTATCGGAACGCTACCAAAAACGCATTGGCTCAGACGAGTTAATGGTAGTGAGTAATTTAAGCGTGCCACCCACCAATCCCTTCGGCACAGGCCTAAATAAGGTGAACTTAAGTCTGCATCGCGGCGAAATTTTGGGCATTGCCGGGGTTGCTGGTAATGGTCAAGAAGATTTACTTGAAGCACTTAGCGGCGAAGATACTCGCGCGGCAGCCGACAGCATTTTAATTGGTAAACGCAAAGTGGGTAAATTACATGCTGGCGAGCGCCGCTTGCTAGGTATGAGCTATGTACCCACCGACCGTTTAGGCCAAGGGGCGGTGCCAGAGATGAGTTTGGCCGACAATACCTTGCTTACCAGCGCGCGCAAAGGCTTGGTAAGCAAAGGGCTAATTTTGCCGCACAAAGTGGTGGAACTCGCCAAAACGATTATTCATCGAAATGACGTTAAATGTCATAACGCCCACGCCCAAGCTAAGAGCTTGTCGGGCGGCAACCTACAAAAATTTATTATTGGTAGAGAAGTAGACCAAAATCCAGAAATTTTGATTTGTGCTCACCCCACCTGGGGCGTAGACATTGGCGCAGCCAGCGCAATTCATCGCCAACTGATTGAACTTCGCGATAAAGGTGCTGCTATTTTGGTGGTGTCTGAGGATATCGATGAACTGTTTATGATCTCCGATCGCATTGCCGCCTTATATGAGGGGCAACTTTCTGAGGCGGTGCATACCGAGCAAACCAATATCGAAGAAATTGGCAAATGGATTGCCGGTGGATTTGTCCACAATGAAAGCGAGCAAGGAGGTCAAGCGTATGCTTAAAACTCAAGCCCGTTTAGAGTCTTCAAAGTTAATGTCTTGGCTCTCTCCACTCATCGCTATTGTTCTCACCATGTTGGTGTCTAGCGTGATGTTTTGGGCCCTAGATATAAACCCAGCCACCGCCTTTAAAGTGTTTATCATCGACCCGCTTAGTGATAGCTACAACCTAGGCGAGTTAATGGTGAAAACCACTCCGTTACTGCTTTGTGCCACAGGTTTAGCCTTGTGTTACAAAGCCAATATTTGGAACATTGGCGCAGAGGGCCAGTTGCTGGTTGGCGCATTGGTGGGCAGCTATTTTGCGCTGCAAGCCAATGAGCAAAGTGGCTATGGGTGGTTACTGGTTACCCTCGCTGCTGGGGCATTAGCTGGCATGCTTTGGGTGGCCATCCCCACGCTGCTGCATCAGCTATTTCATACCAACCTTATTCTTACCACCATCATGCTCAACTACATTGGCTTGTATTTGCTGCTGTGGGGCGTGCATGGTCCCTTAATTGACCCAGACGGATTTGGTTTCCCAGAGTCAGCCATTTTTGCCGACAGTGTATTGCTGCCTACCATAATGGAGGATGGTCGCGCCTCCATTAGTATTCTCTTGGCAGTGGTATTTGCTATTGGCTCTGGGATCATTTTGTATCGCACCTTACCTGGTTTTCAGCTGCGAGTATTTGGCTCCGACCAACCTGCTGCACGTTACGCAGGTTACAGCAGCAAGTTTATTGTGTGGAGCGTAATGCTAAGCGCCGGCGCACTGGCAGGTTTTGCTGGTGTGGCAGAAGTGACAGGCCCAATTGGTCAGCTCATCCCACAAGTCTCTCCAGGTTATGGTTACGCCGCCATTATTGTGGCCTATCTTGGCAGGCTAAATCCTTTTGGCATTATTTTCGCCGCATTCTTCATGGGTACTTTATACATGGGCAGCGATTTAGCCCAAATAGAACTAGGTATGCCCACTGCCATCACTGGATTATTCCAGGGTGTATTGCTGTTTTTCTTACTCGCTTGTGACTTTCTCATTCATTACAAAATAGTCTGGCAGCCCAGCGCGGGCGTAGCGCAACCCTCTTCATCTAGTGCTAAGCAAGGAGCTGCATAATGGACATGGAACTACTGCAACAAATATTGGTAGCAGCAATTAAAACCGGAACACCCTTGTTATTAGTAGCGCTAGGCGAGCTAATTTGTGAAAAATCAGGCGTACTGAACTTAGGCCAAGAAGGCATGATGTTAATGGGCGCCATGGCAGGCTTTGCCGGTGCCTACTTTACTGGCAACTTAGCCTTAGGTTTATTGCTAGCGGTGATTGCAGGCATGTTAATGGCAGGCATATTTGGGCTACTCTCGTTAAACCTTAATACCAACCAAGTGGCAACTGGCCTAGCACTAACCATTTTTGGCACCGGCTTAAGTGCTTTCTTAGGTGCAAGCTTGGTTGGCTCTACAATTAACGGCTTTAAGGCGATTTCAATTCCTTTGTTAAGTGATATTCCGATGCTTGGGGCTTTGCTATTTCAGCATGACATTTTGGTTTATGGCAGTTTTGCTTTAGTGGCAGTAACTTGGTGGGTTGTGAATAAAACCCGCGCAGGCTTAACCTTGCGCGCCGTTGGCGAGAACCCCTATTCGGCTAATGCTCTTGGCATTAAGGTAATAAAAGTTCGTTATATTGCGGTGCTGTTTGGCGGCGCAATGGCAGGTTTAGCTGGCGCTTATATGTCGCTTTCTTATACCCCAATGTGGATGGAAAACATGACTGCCGGCCGCGGCTGGATTGCGTTATCGTTAGTGGTGTTTGCCTCATGGCGTGTAGGTTATTTAATGGTAGGCGCTTACCTGTTTGGAGCAGCCTCTATTTTGCACTTAGTGATGCAAGGCATAGGCTTTACCATATCGCCTAACTTGCTAGCAATGATGCCTTACGTGGCAACTATTGTGGTAATGGTTATGATTAGTGCCAACCCAATTCGCCAGAAACTAGCTGCTCCAATGAGCCTAGCGAAACCCTTTGACGCTCGCCGTCATTAATAAGCAGGCCAAATTATTGAAGCAAATACTTCAAGCTAGCCAGCAAACTAACGTATTATGCTTGCCCGCTAGTTTGGAGTAGTCATGACTTATTCGCTGTACCTTGCTCACATCAACGATACCCACTCTCATTTTGAACCTACTTTGGTTCATTTTGAAGTGACAATAAACCAAGAGGTTTACCAAGTAGACGCATACTGCGGCGGGTATGCAAGGTTAGCTACAGCGGTAAAACAACACCACGCCTTGGCAACACAAAATAATAGCTCAAGCCTGTTTTTACACGCTGGCGATAGCTTTCAAGGCAGTTTGTATTTTAGTCAGTTTAAAGGTGAAGCTAACGCTCATTTACTCAATTTGATGTCGGTAGATGCCATGACCATCGGCAATCATGAGTTTGATCTTGGCAACGCTCCGGTGTCTAAATTTGTTGATCAGGTTAACTTCCCCTGCCTTGCTGGCAACATGGATTTAAGCCACGAAGATCAGCAAAAGCATTTACCTTTAGCACCCCATAACAATCTGTATTACTACAACAACGAGCTGGCCATTGCTAACTATCTGCTTAAGCCCTTAGGCGACCAGCAATTAGCCATTGTAGGCATCACTCACGACCAGATGCACAACATTGGTTGCCCCGATGCCGACTGCCATTTTTTGAACGCCATAAAAACTACCCAAGCCACGGTTAAGCACTTAAAGCAACAGGGTATAAATCACATCGTCATACTTAGCCATTTGGGCTATGACGGCGACATTGCCTTAGCCAAAGCCGTAACTGGCATAAGTGTGATTGTTGGTGGCCACTCACACACATTAACCGGTGAATTTGACCATTTGGGGCTAGCAAGTACCGGAAATAACGGACAATGGCAGAATGAGTGCTTAATACTGCAAGCTGGTAAACATGCAGAATCCATAGGTTTAAGCTGCTTACACTTTGATAAGAATGGCAAGGTTATTGAGCTTGAAGGCGGGACCCAGTTTCTTATCGATGATAACTGGCAAGCCAAACAAAACGGGCAGATAGTTTGCAATGAAACTCGCCGTCTCATTAGCGACTATTTGGCTACCGCACCAGGGCTATTAAAGTGCTCTGATGATCAGCAAATCAGCGAGATCATCAATCAACAATATCGTCCAGTGGTTGAACAAATGAAAAGCCAACTAGTGACCATGCTCAGCCAGCCTTTACGCCATAGTAGAATGCCTAATAAAGAACTACCCAATGGCAGTGAAATTGCGCCGCTGATTTGCCAAGGGTTTTACCAAGCTTCTGCTGCCAAGCTTCCAACCGATTTTGCCTTGCACAATGCTGGCGGCGTTCGCGTATCGCTAAAAGCAGGCCCGTTGAGTAAAGCAGATATTTGCGGTCGTTTGCTGCCCTTCGAAATAACCTTAATGAGTTATTTAATTAAGGGCGAAGATTTAGCCATGGCCATTGAAGGTGCCATTAACAATGCCACTAACAACGGCTTAATGGGCACTGGAGATGGCAGCTTTCCCTACTTTTACAAACTGCGTTATAGCTACCAAGCCCACAAGCCTCCGGGCCAGCGCGTTAGCCAAATAAAACTTGAAGATGAGCAAGGCTGGCAAGCTTTGCAGCCACAGCGAGTTTATCGTGGAGTGTCTTCTGCCTACACCTTGGCAGGAAAAGAAGGCTACGACGCATTGTTAAACAGCTGGGAACATCACGATTTAGAGCTCAGCATGAGCGACAGCTTTGTTGCCTTTGCCAGTAGCAAACAATATTTGGTTTAATACCAATCGTACTAAATTGACTAAGTGAAAAGGAAAACGCCAGTGATTAGAGCCATGACCCAAGCCGACTTTAGTGCATTTTGGCCAAGCTTTAAGGCGGTAATACAGGCGCAGCAAAGTTACGCTTTTGAGCCAGACATGAGCGAACAACAAGCCTTTCAGCTTTGGTGCGAGTTGCCGCTAAAAAGCTTTGTGTTTGAACACAACCAGCAAATTCTCGGGGCTTATTACATCAAACCCAATGCCATGGGTCCCAGCAAACATATTTGTAACTGTGGCTATATGGTAAGCGAAGCAGCACGTGGTAAAGGCATTGCGCGTAAACTGTGTGAACACTCTCAAGATATTGCCTTAGAACTCGGTTTTAAAGCGATGCAGTTTAACTCTGTAGTTGCCACTAATACCGTTGCTATTGCGCTTTGGCACAAACTCGGCTTTGCAACTATTGGCACCATTCCAAAGGCCTACTTACACCCCAAGTTAGGTTATGTAGACAGCTTAATCATGCACAAACAATTAAGTGATTAAAGCTGGATTGAGACACCCATAATCTGCCTGCTTAAACCTTGCAGGTTTTTTAGTAGCTTAATCTTTAGCAATTGCCTTTCTTAAACCTATTCTGCTGTGCCCAGTAGGAAAGTTGTCGAAACGGGTAAACTCGCGAAACCCTAAGCGCTCATAAAACGCGGGTGCTTGCCAGCTTTGGGTCCATAACCATAAACCACTCAGGCTTTTGTCTCTGGCATAGTCTTCGGCTTGCTGCATTAGCTGCTGGCCCATGCCTTGGCCGCGGCAGCTATCATCCACCCACAGCTCGTCTATGTATAACCAATCCCAGAGTAAGTCTGCGGTAAGCGCGGCAATAAGTTTTCCCTCTGCATTTTGCAGCGTCCAATTTAAACGCTGCTTGTGATACGCCGGCGCGTCTTGTGATTGACTATGCTCTTCAAACCCTGCAGCCAAGGCGGAGTTAAGCATCGGTGCTAATGCCCCTGTCGAAAACTCAAATTTAGCCATTACTCTCCCCCTGCTTTAAACTGAACCAACACCACTATTAATTCAGCGAGTAAGTGTAACGCTCTCGGTTATGCAAGTAAGCTAAGTTCATCTGCATATACTTGAAAATCTTTTGATAGATGGTCACCACCAGCGCTTGTTAGTGGTTTATTTAACTAGGGTCTGTCGATCTTTTCTGATGGTTTTTGCAGCAATTTATTAGCCATTTATGCAAGGCAGTGAGTGTGCAGTTAAGTGGGCTTAATCATCACTCGCTAACGCTGAATAAATGGCTAATAAATGCTGCCCAAAGGGTTCGGATAAACGAACTTTACTCTTTGTTCAGCACTTCTTGCTTAGCCCACTAGGCTTCTAAGTGCTCGCCGCGATTAAAGCCCGCTTATCTCGAACAAAATTTCAACACCAAAGATCAACAAACCCTAGGTAATTATTAACAAAATCTAAAAACTGTTTCTCACTAACAGCCGTTGTAGTTGCTAGGTTCAACATCTACTATTTAAAACAACTTAAGGCATTCGCTTTTAGGCTTTCAATTTTAAGATAGGTATCAAGCACATGAGCAAAACCATTTTAATTACTGGTGCAACCGACGGCATTGGTTTAGTTACCGCCAAGCAATTGCTAGAGCAGGGTCATAAGGTGCTGCTTCATGGCCGTAACCCAGCCAAACTCGAGTCTGTTAAAAATCAATTAAGCGTGAATAGTGCACAAGTAGATACCTTTGTAGCCGACCTATCCAAGCTTGAGTAAGTTGATGAGCTAGCCAAACAAGTAGCGAGCAAGTACAGCAGTTTAGATGTAGTGATTAACAATGCCGGAGTATTTAACATCCCCGAGCCGCGCAATGCTCAAGGGCAAGATTTACGCTTTATAGTAAACACCCTAGCCCCATACAAGCTCACCAAAGCGCTACTGCCTTTAATGGGTAAAAGTGGTCGTGTTGTGAACCTATCATCTGCAGCCCAAGCCACAGTAGATTTAGACGCGCTAAAAGGCAATCGCCAGCTTAGTGACAACTCTGCTTATGCGCAAAGCAAGCTCGCACTTACCATGTGGTCTCGCGAATTGGGCTTAGCGCTAAAAGACAGTGGCCCAATAGTCGTATCGGTTAACCCTAAATCGCTACTAGGCAGCAAAATGGTGAAAGACGCTTATGGTATTGCTGGCGGTGATTTAAGCATTGGTGCAGATATACTAGTAAGAGCCAGCTTGTCGGAAGAGTTTAATGATGCTGCCGGCCTATATTTTGACAACGACATCGGCCAATTTGCCTCACCCCACCCCGATGCGCTAAACGCCCAGAAGTCTGGCCAAGTTGTTGAGTTAATTGAAACACTCATCCAATAATTCAAGCAGCTTAAGCGCCTTTAAAACGCCACTAATACAGTGGCGTTTGCTTTTTAACCCCTGAGAAACTTGGTGGCTAATATCCATAACAAAGCAGTCTAAAGAACTTAAATTTAAGTCGCTGCCTACCCGCTTAAAATTTATGAAAAGCTCACCGAGCTGCACTATGCTTTTGAGGTAATAGTTAATACAAATGGTTCCTCATGATACGCAACATTCTCTTTAGCCTAGTTTTTATATCCCTGCCCAGTTTAGCTTTTCAAGCCATTCACTTGGGCACTCAAGATCGTCCCCCTTATACCTGGCCACAAGATGGAAAGCCCGCAGGCCCCTTCGATAAAGTGGTGGTCTGCGCATTAGAGAGCATGGGCGTGGAATATAGCATCGACTTTTTGCCTTGGGCGAGAGCCCAATCAATGACCCAGCGAGGCCAATTAGATGGCTTTTATGCGGGTTCCCAAAATGCTGAGCGTGACAGTTACGCCACAGCCAGCCGCTTTATTGGCAAACAAAGCTGCCCCCTTTTTTAAAAAGCCTTAAAATTCAATAGAAACCGCATAAACAAAGGCCTCGGGACATATTCAAACGCGCACAACCTGCTCAATAAACAAACAAAGCTGTCCCATTTTTGTCCCATTTTGAAAAGTTTTGCCCCATTTTTGTCCCATTATTTGGGTCAAACAACAGCACTTGTACACTAGTGATACATGCGCACCAATGAGTATTTGAAGAAAAGGAATTATGGTACTTAGTTGCAATTTTGCAAAATAAGGCAATGTAATGAGTCAAAAAACCTATAGGAACAAAGTAAGTCGAATTTCACTAGCAGGTGGATTAATTGGAATGCTTACAACTAACCCCCGCCGCGCTCTTGATGAAGAAGTTAAAGATCTAAATGACCAGGGGTGGAAGGCAACACATATTCAACCTCACAAAACAAGCAATATGTTTATCGCTATGCTTCAAACTTTAACCCTATTGATCACTTTTGGTTTGTGGACATTTGGTGCAGGGTACCTAATCTTGGCCGAGAAAGAGTCGTAAAATGATCAACCAAATCATACAACAGAATTAGCCTACGCTAAAAGACAAATAGCTGCTTGATTTAATTCCACGCCCCTAAAATAGAAAAGCTAGCTATGTGCTGGCCTTTTTTATGTCCACAGAAAACACTCTTACACTAGTGATACATAAGCACAGGTGCATACTTCACCAGCTGGCGGTAGCCTGTAAAATCACAATTCTAGTTATAAGGACAGCAATGAAAGTATCAACATCAGAAATGAAACAAAATTTATGGGCGCTCACCTTAAACCACGCATGTTACAAAGGCCCAGTAATAGTTACACGCTACGGTCATGAGGAATTAGTGCTAATAAAGAAATCTGACTTTGATGAACTAACAAGTTCACACAAAAAGTTAGACAAAGTAGATTAATTGACAAACCCAACCAAATCGGTCAGCTTTCTTTTTGAGGCGTGAGAACCTCTTAGGACGGCCCAACCAGCCCCGTTAGCGTTGGCTTTTTTATGCCTGTAATTTGGCATACGCTCGACCAAGATTAATCATCTATGTGGGGAGGGCGACGAATAAAATACCTTCGGAGAATAAGTCCGCGGCTCCTAACCGTTCTCAACCTCCTGACTCCCGTTCAGATTTAGGGTTAACTTGAGAAAAAATAAGAGGTCTTAAATGGCCAATCTAACCCATAACCTGTCTATGCATAGTCTAGATATATCCCAACTTGTTGAGCCTAGGCACGATAAAGTAAAACAATCAATCGAAAGACTCTCAGACCGCGCCCCATCGCCCCCATCGCCCCCACAATGGGGGGAAATTAAAACCACGACCACCCATAAGGATACGGTAATAATACAATTAAACCACCATAAAACCCGATAATAACCCTGTATTTAGAGTCGGTATTGCAGTCGATTTATCTACACGCAACCGCTAAAAAACCATCAGCATAAGGGTAATATAAATGGAAGAATTAAACCGCGTCAGTGAAATGGAAGAATCAAACTTGGTCAGTGGAATTGAACTATCTAGGCAAATATTTGAGTTGGAACAGATTAGGGTGGTAATACTTGCCCATCCTGGAGAATTGTTTCGTCCTTACCCATTCAATAAGTGTTCAGGATTTACAAATAGGGTATATGATGTTTTAGAACGAAGGTTGAGGCCTATTTTGGGCGAAACACAGTATGTTGTTGTTTCGGGAACAGGGGAGGTTAATCCACACGGTAGAAGCACAATGGGAACAATTAGGGGCACTTACTACTAACCCTAGTAATCGGTAGTATTTTGCTTAGTAAAGCCCGCCAAGCGCGGGCTTAATAGGCATACTTGTAGATATTACTTTTTTATCACTTTACTTATTGTTGTTTTAGAGCTTGCCTTGCAGCATCGTAGATTCTAGCAATGGTGATGTTAAACACCCAACGAATAAACTGCTCTGTATATTTAATAGCGTAATTTGCGCCTTTGCCTGCGTAAACCAGCATACAGCCTAACAAGCCTTTTACTCGTTCTTGAAGTCCAGCGCTCATCTTAGCGATACTAGCAACAGACTTGGCCATGATGTCATACACCGTACCAATAATTGCACCGCCAGTTTGCAGCATGCCTACAGTTGCAGCAAAACCACCATCAACCAGCAAGGTTACGATAGCTGCACCAATTTTGTCTGCCCAACCTGCAGACCAAGTTGTTTGTAATCGATTTTGATAATTAAGCACCACTCGTTTACGAAGATTCGGTACTGTTTGGTCGTAAATGTTATCCCACGAGTGGTGGTTTGCTGTATTAACGTAACCAGGACCTGAAGTCATTGAATGCGCAGAAAGACGAATATCTTGAGTACGCTCTAATAAGTATTCCTCTCCTGTTATGGGAGCATGATAAAATGGCCAAATAGGCACCTTAGGAACAGGGTCCGCACCATGCACACAACGAAATATCTTATCTACTCGTCCAGTAGTTGCTGTAGCGAAACCATTTCGCCCTACTCGCGGCGCGCCAAAGGTATACAAATACACCTTACCTTTGAACTCTGACCTCGCTTTAATCCAATCGGCAGTAAGCCCAGCTAAGGCCCCGCCCAGACTATGACCTACACAATGAATGATGCCACTGCCACTAGTTTTAACTTGACGCAAGTAACTGGCTAGCTCAGGTTTAAAAGAAGCAAAACTGCGTTGAAAACCAATATGCACAGTACTGCCAGAGTCACTACCTGTAGTATGAGAGCTAATATCGGTGACGCCATCAGCTTTGTTAGCGGTGCCACGGATTGCAATCACATGATCGTTTTTATACTGCTGACTTTTGCCTTTTCCCAAAAGCACAAAGCCGGTTTGTTTGCGCCAGAATAAACCTCCAGAGGTGCCTTGAATAATTCCATCAGTAAGGTTGAAGTCGAAGTGTTTTCTTATTTCTGGGCTAATAGTAAACTCTTGGCCTTTTTTATATTGCTCCGATTGGTATGATAATAGCGCCAATTTAGATGCAATAGAGGGGGATATTGCAGACATTTATTAATCCTTTAAATATCATCAAACGAATTTATTACTTCATCGTTTAAGTACGCCGTAGCTTTATCATTGATGAAATAGCAGATTGACGATGCTAACTGTTCAACTTTATATTGTTCTGAATTTAGGTCTGTAGTGTCGATAACATAAGTAATTTTTTTGTTGTTTAAGTCGCAATCAAGCTGAAGTAATAAATCAGGAATGGGTGCACGAAGTGCTTGCCAGCTACTTGAACTATGCCAAATCTGATAGAGAGTATCTTTATTTTCGTAATACACACCCATTCCAACTAAGGCATTTTGACCGAATATATCTTTAGGGTAACGAGATTTAACTGTCATCTTCGGAAAAGAAAAACGGCCTTCATCATCTGTAACAGTATGCTGAAGTTGTTCTTGCCCTTTTTTGTAACCTTCATAAACAATGGTTCGAGCAATGGTCGCTCCAACAATAGGTTTACCATTTTCTGTTAAGCGCCCTTTAATTTCAGGGGACATTTCTACGTCTTGTTTAATAATTCCAATACCGAACACAGCTTGAACCTCTTTATGCTGAAAAATGACTAAACCGAGAATAACTAGAAAGCCTAACCAAACTGTCTTCTTAACAGAACCAAATAGCGAGCGTTTTATCCATATCAAGTGAAGCACTTCCAATGTCGTTGATATTTCAAGAATAAGTGGATGAAGATGCTATTTTATGTTGTCTTTATTGTCAATAAGACTTTAAGGGGTCGCCAGAAAAGGATTACACAAAAGCTGAATGACTCTGACTCGCCTTGAGGAAGAACTGAGCTAGCCACGATAGCTAACTCGTTGTTAGACATTTCTGAGTCAGTGAAATTGCTAAATTAGCATTTTACGGATTACTTTGGGTATTGAAAAACTTCCGATTAGGTAGGTAAATTCACTCATCCACAGCAGAGAAGCTTTGCTGGGAAACATACAAATCTGTGGCCAATTCTACTTGACCACTACAACAATTCGACCAGTCTATATCTGCCTAGCCAAACGCACTTAAACACTTCACTGAACCATTATTTAGTTGTTGAGTTGAGGGGTTAAGTTTGGCCTTTCGCTAGGTAGAAAAGTGGGGCGATTGCTCGCCCCACTTAGTTGTAGTTATTTGTGACTAATGACCAGTGCCATCTCGTCACCATCTGCAAATGGACTACCTTTGAGATCGCCATATTTAGCTTTAATCTCTAAACCAAGTGGCTCTAGTTCACTGGCTAGCATTTCCAAGTCGAAGTGCTGTAGCCAGTTATATACGATCCACTCGCGCGTATCCTCGAAGATGACGTATTTATCTAGAGTCACCATCTCAGGTTCGTATTTGAAGCTCGATTGCAGGCACCAATAATCTTCTGCGCTCCAAAAACCGCCCATGGCGTTTTTCTCGAGGTTTCTAGAGTCTGTTTGCGCGGCAAAGCGAGTCGTAGTGTAGACATCCAGAGCGATGGAGCCATTAGGCCCTAGTAGGGATTTGAACATACCTAATAGGGTCGCACGCTGATCTGGATTTAGGGCGCAAAGGTCACACATCACTAGTGTGATCAAATCGAACTTGCGAACGTCACTGTATTCAAGATAGTTCCCGTAGTGATATTCGATATCAAGTTTTGATTCCTTGGCCTGCTCTTTAGCGTACTCAAGGGAGTTTTGTGAGAAATCTAGACCAACAACAGTGCCTACGCCTTTAGATTTTAGGCGCTGAGTATAAAGGCCAGGACCGCAACCGAAGTCTATGGCTTTAGATTCTGCATTCAGATTGAACTCAGAAACCAACCAATCCACAGACGCATCAATAAACTCAGCGGTGCGAGATGCAAGGTTAAGATCAGGGTTTAGGTGAAACGCCAGCATCTGCTTTGCGATATGACTATCAGTCCACAATACATCAGCAGTATAAGTAGACCAAACAATAGGCTTTGCACAAGCCTCTTCGATTCTTTTGAACATTTTTTGTAATTCCGACAATAAATTAGGTTTGTCGTCCTTACTTTCGGCTTAGGTTATGTCTTTGAAATGCCGTAAGGACGCTTGGTAGAAATAGCTTGTTGAGAATGAATCATTGCTGATGCCTCCTTAGTGATGAATTGAAACCGCTGACAAAGTATCAGCTATCGTCATTGCAAACAACATGGAGTGTTGTTGAGGAAAGAAAAGTGGTTAGTAAGCACATTCAGATTAGAAAACATTATCCAAATATGCTCTTAACTGTTTGCATCGGTACCGTAGCAAACACGGAATGGGGCACTTTCGAGTTAGCGTTTTATTTAATTTAGCTTTTCAGATAAGCAAAACTTCAATCACAAGCGACTAAATGTCCGCCATGGTCGTTGTTATACGCAATTTACCAATCGTTGAAGTCTTGCCTATACATGCTCTGTGGTAACATTATCGTGTTGCCATCTACTTCTCTTGTCCCTTCATGTCGTACCATCAACGTGAAAGAAAAGATCGCAGATCTAGTGATTTGCAGCATGTGTTCGAGAGAATTGATAAAATCAGATTCTTTAATAAAAGCCATATCATCGACAAAACGGTAAGAGTTATATAAATCATTTGGTTTGTCTCCTTTATGGACTACGACAAACTTGTGTTCCAAATCGTTGCGCCATGCTTTGAAGAACGCCCACTCACCGTCTTTACGATCATTAAGATCGCTAGCAATACTATACAAAGCCAATAGTCCAGGGGATCTAACTGCTTCAAACTTCTCTCGCCTTTTATCACGGTCAAGCTGCCAAAAGCTTTGAAATGAGACATTCCCATTTGATGGATACAAATCAAACAACTCGCATACAGCGACTCCAATTTTATCAAGAATACCAAAGCACAATCTAAATGATGTCCTGAGCTTCTCTACGTCCACACCTAGCAGCTCATCATTAAATAATTCGGAAAAGCAAGACTCATGCAGTAAGTCTTCATCTTGTTCTTGAGTTAGATAGTCATAATAGAGTTTTCTTGCAAAAGAGAATTCAGACTTTAACCGATTTAAAACCATTTCCATTGGAACTATAAAGTCCCCAGCTACTCCGCCAACATTCGGTATTGTTAAGTTATCCCTTGAGCTTCCAGCGCAATGACAATACAAACCGTGTTCAGAAAGAGACAAATGATTTTCAAGACAGTACTTTCTATAATCGCTAAGTTCATTAAACTCAGCCTCTGTTTCATGACGATCTTCATTACTTCTAGTGATATTCTCTTTTAAACAAATCTCATCAATTTTCTTTTGGTGAGATTGCGCCAAATCCAGATAATAGTTAGCCCAATAGTCAGGAATTTCGGTCCCTTTACTTGCTTCCCTATACCCTGACACAATCTGATCAAGCATTTGTAATGAAAGGGTCGATGTAATTGTGTTTAACATCAATAATGTTTCGCTACGATTTACCCATGCTTGAGTACACTGAGAATTTAGACTTAATGCTTTATCAAACAACCTGAGAGCTTCGACAAGGCGGAATTGACGCTTTAGCGAGTTCGCTAAATTGACAATTAACTCATAAGGAGATTCATTTTTAGTAGTAACTGTTGCTTTTAGCGCTTTCCAATACAAATGCTTTAGCAGGACAAGCTCTTCAATAGTTTCAAATGTATGATTAAACGGGTTTGGTTCAGAGATCATACCCGACTTGGCATTTGCAAAGTTATAATAGAAATCACTATCAGGTATTAGCTCTAACATTTTCGATTGATGATCGTTCATTAGCTTGTAGCCAATGGTCACTATCTCAATGTCAGCTTTCATTGACCCAATATCAATGAACGAGCCAGCCAAATTAAAAAGCTTTAAATAATACTCAGCATTATCATTACCATTCGAGGCTTCGATAGTTTTAAGTAATTCTTGAGCTTTGGTAAAAGCTTTGGAAAAGTCACCGACATCAAGTAAAGCATAAATAGCTCGATGCTTTTCTACAAATGGATCTCCAACCATCAAACATCCCATTTTTATCCGTAATCAAAATTGCGTATAGACATAATGACTCCCACACGGTGCTAGTCTTCACATCTTCGTGGGTTAGCTAAAAACCAGAGCCATAATTAGTTTGTCAAATAACTAACCAGCAGAGGCTAGCATGAATCAACATAGCATACTTTTCATTGGGTTAGATACTCATAAAGAGTTTGTGGAAGTCGCTTATATTGAAGACCAATATGCTGCTAATCCAGTTCACTATGGCCACATTTCTAGTGCTAAAGCAGCGATTACAAAACTTACCAAGCAGTTCCAATCTATAAAGGGTCATGGGGTCAGCTCTTGCGTTTCGCAACACATTGCTTTTTGTATATAAAAACTAGCTGGCTACCTGTAACGTATTTAGAAGCGTAACAAACTTTGGGGCAGAACTGAGCTAGCCACGATAGCGAGCTCGTTGTTGGTCAGGAATGAGATAGGAAAGTAATTTCAGCTGTGATGCTTTGGCTAAACCCAAGCTCGGCATACTCAGTATTAACGCCCCTGTTATGTGACTTTATATGGTATTTCAGTAAATACAGCCCTTAAACTCAATTGCTTGCGTATCGGACAATTGCTTTAAACCATTTAACTTAACCATACCACCTCGATATATAAACGTATTCCAAACTTGCAACTGCTTGTCAAAGTAGTGAATTGGCGCAAGTAAATTTACATAGCCAGAACTCAGATAAACTTTTGGTTCATAAGCAAAAAGAAATGAGCAAATTGCCCCGCTTGATACCATATAAGAATCGAGTTTTTGCATCATTTTTTTACACAAACCCAACCCCCTATATCCCCTATTTACCGCTATGCAACCAATGATTCCTGCATTGAAGCTAACTTTACCTTGAGACATTATTCGGCTATATCCAAAACCACATGCAATAATTTGATTGTGATCTTCACTGGTTACAACATCTGCTAAGTACTCTTGAATTTCTCCGCCTTTGAATATCGCTGTGGCCATCAACCGCCCCCTAATGGCTCAGCGCCAAGCGCCGTTTGACTAAAGCCTGTGCGGTTAACCACTTCTCTGCCAACCGCTACCGAGTCCCCAACTCCATTAACTGTCACATTTAGCTGGCGATTATCTGCAGCTTGGTTATTGGTGTTGGTGATGGTTGTTGCGGGAACGCCTGCCACCGGCGCAGCCTGATTTGTTTGCTGTGCTACTTGCGCCATACCATCAATGGCTTGCTCTAATGCTTTATCGCTACCGAAGTCCCAAAAGGACTTAATTTTTCCACCAATGTCAAAGTCGACAATCTTTTTAACCATGTCCGACAAGAATACTTCAGCAAGAGCGATCCATTTTCCAAAAGCATCTTTAAAAGCCGTGCCAATATTGTTACCAAAGTTCTTGGCTGCCTCAGATAGCCCTTTTCCTGAAAACAAGTCTTCAATAAATTGAAAAACAGAGGTAAAAATGTTCTTTAGAAACTCAAGTTGTCGCTTGGCTTGTTCGACTAACTCATTCCAAAGCTCACCCCATTTAATTTCTCCCAAAATGCCACTGATGAAAGCAATCGTCTCTTCTACCACCTTAGCAATGGCAGGGAATTTTTCAGCAAACTGGCTGGCCAAGTTTCCTATAACCGACTGCCCACCAGTAAACAGAGCCCATAAATCTTCAATAATGAGAATAAGCGCGGCAAGGACCAGCCCAATTTTGACAAATGGCAGCGCTGCAGCAATGGCCACCTTGGTTAAAATGCCTAACGCGCCGACAACCACCAAGGCAATCGCTCTAGTGGCATCAAGTTCGCCAGTAAACTCCGGCAGCAAGCCCAATAAGAAGCCGATAACATCGCTGACAATGCCAAAACCCATAGCAATGCCGCGCACAACTTGTTCAACACTGCTGGCAATGATTTCCTTGTTAGCAACAATAAAATCAGTCATGCCATTTGTTACTGCGCTAAGCTCTGGCAGCAGTCCAGCTGCAATAGCAAAAGCCACACCAAGCGCGGCTTTTTTTAAATTATAAAGTCCATCTTGAAAAGCGGCAGCATCCTTTTTGGTTTCCTCGGACAGTACGCCGCCTAATGCGCGTGCTTCCTCTCTAAGTGCAGCAATGCCATCACGACCTTCCGCAATCAGACGCAGCGTTCCTTGAGATAGCCCCAGCTGTTTACCTAACTGCAGCTGTTCGGTTCGGCTAAGCCCTTCCATACGCTCGGCCAAATCTTCTAGCATTTTGTCGGCAGGCCCAAGATTGCCAAATTCTTCAGCTAATTTGGATATGTCACCGCGCAGCTCAGCACTAGAGCCACCAACACGCTCCATTGCAAACTCTAGCTCTTGCAGTGACTCGTAAGTGATGTTGTTCTGGTCTGCAAATTTTCCCGCCTCATCAGCAGAAGCTGCAAAGCTAAGAACAAATGCGCTTATAAGACCCTGAGCAACCACAATGCCAGCGGCAAGCTTTTTAGCACTATCTTCCATGCCGCGCATGGATTTATTAAAGCCCTCTGACTCTCGCTTTACGCTAGGGTCGCTTTTAAGGCCGAGTAAGGTTATCAACTCATCGACGATCATGTTCTCTACTCGCTATTACATGCTGCTCCCAGCTTATCCAGTCTTGCAGCTCTAACATGTCGTGCATGTCGTAGATTTCCTGCCAGGTGTACTTCCAATCTTGGATATCTCGATAGGTCGCTAAGCCCGCTGTTACAACACGCCCGATAAGGTAAACGGCGTTCCAGCTATCTGGAATGGGTACGCCTTGCGGTCGCCTACCACTGTATATAAGCGGCTCGCGGGTTATCCGAAAAAAACTTTGACGTTGGCGCTGATGGCCCAGATGATTAATTGAAAGGTATTCTTTGGGTGTTCTTCTAAGTGTTTGTTTAGTTCATCTTCATCACCAAGCATTACCTGACCAGCCCAGACTTTTCCATGAATGGCTTCCTTGGCTAAGCTGTGAAGCTTTTCAGCATCAACCTTTGGTATTGAATCCGCCAAAACACCAATAAGCTTATCCATTGACTCTTGGTTTTTTGTGTCTTTGGCAAAGTCTTTGATGCCTTCAAGCCCCAGCTCACCACTAGCAACGATGGGGGCCAATGCCTGCGCCACCTTGGCAGCAAAAAGTGATTGCTGCATTGGAGGTAGCAACATAATTTTATATCGCTGTTTGTTGATCGTCTTCTCTTCAAACTTAGCCATTCCCACTCCTAAATGGTTTCAGTGATTTTTTCGATATTAAAAATAACGGTTTTGACTTGCTGAACCTTGCCACCTGTGGTGCTCTGACCAATGCTTTGGATTGAACACCCTTGCAGAGATACGGGCTCACCAACACCGGTCACCAATTGAATAGAAAACGTCTTTGCACGAAATGTCTTCTGGTTTCGCCAAAGTGTTTTTAACTGAATAAGGCTTGCAGAGCCTGGCTTATAGTCAACCTCAAGTTGTCCGGATTGGTCAGTAGAAAATGACGTGGTTGACTCATAAGTGCCAGTGGTAATGGCTGAGCCTTCCTCGTTGGGAATAAGGCGAATAGGATCGCCCTCAAAAAGCCCGACTTGCGGGATTAAATCTACAATTACAACCGTTAGTGCTTGGTTGTAATTACGCACTAAAACTGACATCGCTAACTCTCCTAATCCTGCGCAATAACATTGATAGAAATACTGTGGTTAGCACCAGCTAGCTGCAGGTTAATTTGCATCGGTGGACCAATACGAGAAGCGCGGTCTGCATCCGTTTGACCACTTAATTCACCTTGAATTATTTCATAAGCAGGGATCACAATAGTGCTGCTTGTGTCATCAGGATCGATGATTTCTCGGTCTGCTAGCGTGCCGTTGGTAACATAGCGCTCACACACAACCACTGCCGCATCGCGTTGAATCGCTTGGCCAGTTGGTGTTAATGGCACTTTTCCGTTGCGAAGATAGACGTTAAGCATGGCCACCTCTAACTCTTCAGTAAAGTTATCAAGGTTGATTAGGTCATCAATCCACCAATTGGGGTTAACCTGGTCACCATCGCGGAAGGTGCGCGAGTTACTGCCAATAAGCGTAAACGAGTTATAGCCCTTACTTTGCAGCGTGATCCACTGGGTTGTTGAAAGGCCAACAGTCGCAACACCTGGTAAATCTTTAAACTTGGCCGTGATAGCAGTGTTAGCACCGGCATAATCAACGCCCAGCATACGCGCCAAAATTGACACCTCAGGGTAATATTCAGCGTTATCGTGATAAGCTGGAGCAATAGTGCGCGTATAGCCATTTTGAAAAAGTACCGGCCCGATATCTGTTGAAGTATCCGCGTCCCATGCTAACGGGTCATTAGAAGTTAAACCTAAAATAGCACGGCGGGTTTCTGCCCACCCTGCTGCGTCGATGGCATCTTGAGAATCTCGGTAGGCTTCATCAAGTGTCCAAGCATAAACAAATTGACCGCTGCAACGGGCTGCATCTTCGATAAGTGAAAGCTCGGTAATAAAGTCAGTCGGCGCATAACCAATGACCACGGTACCGTCTACACCATTTAAAAAGCCATCACCAGATACATCGGTGCCGGTGGCAGGATCAACTGCATCCATTAATGAAACGGTAGAGTCATCACCCGCCGTTGGTGAAGTAATGATAAGCACTTCACCTTCTGCTTCAACGATGGTGTTAGCCACTTGAGATTGCAATGCAACCTCAACAGTTAGCGCGATGTCATCCAAGTCAGTATCACTTGAGAAATCAAGTCCGGTGATATCATAATTCGTGCCATCAATAGCAATGGCAAATGAGCCATCAGTTATCGCATTAAGCGCATCAACATTTACACTGCGGGTTTTCAAAAAGCCCGATTGAGGATCGCTAAAGGCTTGAGCCACCGCCATAGTTTTAGAGCGGTTTCGCTGAGAGAAGAACTCACGCCCTGCTTTCCATGGCTCAGAATTAAGACCAAAGTCGTCTTCAATGCCTTGAATGTTTTGATAATAACGGATACGGCCAGCGCCATGCGTCAGCGGACCAGTGTTAGAGACAAATACCAACACTGACAAGTCTGTAGCCTGTTCAGTTTGCGCTTTTGATACTTGTACAAACACATCAAGCGACCTAGGTAAAGACTTATTGCCACAGGCTACAATTTCAGAGATAGATGGCATTTTATGCCCTCCTAACAATTAGAGTCGACAGGCTGGTCTTTGTTGTAGACTTCGCCCTTGTCGGTTTCGTTTATGGATAAATTAAAGGTGTTTTGATACTCGCCAGTGAAATTTTCACGCAGCGTGGTGTGCAAAGTAAGTTTTGATTGCCAGCGCTGGCGCAGCGTACCAACTTCCAGCGCAGTTAAGTTGTTCGGTTCGGTAAACCCACCAAGGCCGCATAGCTTCCACAAGTCAAAGCTTCGGCCTGCCGACCAGGTTGAAGAAAGAATGCGGTTAATCACTTGATTGGAATTACCGCCAATAACTTCAAGAGTAACTTGAACAGAGTGTTGCTGGTAAATACTCTCTGTAAGACCATCTTCTGATAGCGTTGTCACAGGATGATCAAGTGGTTTAGTGTCGGTTATTTGAAAAGAACAATACGGATCCTTTGGCCTTGGCTGCTCATCATAACCAGCAGCAACAATTACTCGGCTAGTGACTAAGGCAAGCCAATCATGAAGAGCTTTTTCTAGCTCATCGAGTGTTGTCGACATCACGATGCCTCGTCAATATGTAACGATTAATGCCGCCAGTGTGTATTTCCCAGTTCTGTGTTTTCCAAAGCTTCCAAACATCACCAGCATGGCGAATGTAGGTTTGATTGGGTTCCTCTTTGTTGTTGGTCACATCATGCGCATACACCGCTGCATCTGTGTGCATTATCAGTGCACCATCACTCTCTGCACCATCTAGGTTAAGCGTTGCAATCTTATCGCCTGCTGGCTGTATAGTGGCCTTAATGAATCGGTCAGGTTCTTGGGTTGACATCCAGCGGCCTTTATCACGAACCCCTGTAATATCGAATGCGACAACCCGCGTAGCAAACAAATTATTGGCAATCCTAACAGGTAGTCTCATTTAGGCTTTCTCACAGCAAAATTAATCGATTGAACTAGCAACTTAGTATTAACAAGCGGATTGGCTGAGCCTTTTTTCTTTATGATGGTTGAAGCTGCATTAGGAGGCTCCTTTAAATCATTGATAGTTTGCTGCATAACATCAACTGCCGGCGGCCCCATTTGTTGCAAGATGTCAGCAATGCTAGCTTTCCCTTGGTTTAGCACTGGTATCAAAGATTCAGCTATAGGAGCGGTTTTCTCTATCATTGGCTCTGAAGATAAAGATATAAAAGGCCTAGCAGGTATGTTACGAGAAGGACTTCCAAAGTTATTCACCGTGGCCACTAGCAAAATAGACGTGCCGTCTTCATATTTAGCGGATGATCCTTCGCTGTTCACCGGTATCCCTACAGCCAATTGCTCTTGGCTTTCCATAGATTTAGTTAAACGCTTAAGCCATCCTGGATTAGTTCGCTTAATGCTTACCGGCATACCAACATCGCTTTTCTTAAGCATTGCTTGCGCAGCGCTAAGAATTGTTGACCGTAAGGTGTCTGCCAATACCACGCATCTTTAGCATTGCTGCTAGCCGATTGCGGTACAGTAAAACCAACAGAGAGACCGTCTGCACTGGCAGAGCTAACCACTCCCATTGGGCTACTTTCAACGACTCCATCATCATTGGTCGCACTGTTGGCCTGTCGATTTTGTGACAACGCCAAATTGTGCGCGACATAAGACAGTAAAGCCTTGGCATAACAGCGCCCCCAGGCTTGCTCCGATAAATGCTCGTCTGCATCGTCAATGTAGATTTGCACAACCTCGTCACCTATCGAGCTAAACTCAGGATATAGTGCACGAAATGTTGGTAAGTCGGCATTCATTAGCGCTTACTACGCTTAGTTGAAGCAGGTGCATCACTCTTAGGTGCATCCACTTCTGCTACCGAAGAGTCAAGAGTTAGACGCTCATCTAACTCTTGATTCAGCTCTTCTGGTGCGCCTTTGGATTCAGCGTTATCCAATGATTCTAATGAAACATCTTCTTTTTTCGCTTTAGTTTCACTGTCAGAAACCACCAAGCGGCGCTGAGTAATCAACGCTTGAATTGCTTTGTTGGTTTTCAGTTGATTCCAAATTTCATCTTCAATAGAAGCGTAGGCACCAGGCAATATGCTAACCGCTTTGCTTTTGTGGCCCTTATCATTTGACGTTTGCGGAACCACAAAAGTACGGCGCTGTTTATTAAGAACAACTGGCATGTTTTCCCCTTAAATACCGTCTAGGTAAAGCGATGAGATAGGTTGGCGAATGTGGTAAGGACCAAACTTGTATGAAGCAAACAAATCGGTTTCAAAACCACGATAGAACGGGTCGAGCATGGTGAAATCTTCTGGCATTGGCATCCAGTGATAATCTGCTCGAGTATCGGTAATGCGCATGCGGTCAGTACCGCCAGCACCAGCGGCTTCTAAGTGACGAAGCGGCTTGATGTTCAGCTCTTGGCCCGTTACTTGGGTGTACACATTGTTTTTCTTAATGTACTCAAGAATGGTGATAGAGGTGTTGTTATCAAGCCCTGTTTTCTTGGTAGATATCAGTGCGAATTGCTCAGGCGGAATTTCAACTTTATCAGGGATAAACGCTTGCTTTGAGCCCACCCAAACCGCTGAAATACCGTTGTTGATATCCGCTTCAATTTGCTCGGCATCTTTATTCGCCCACTCGGTACCCGAACCGGGATCAACAACCACCGAAGCAGGAATATTAGGGTGGTCAATATAGCCCGTATAATCTAAATCAGGAAAACCATAAAAGAATACCCGCTCAATATGGCGCTCGGTAGCTTCACGCATAATTACGCCATACTCGTTCAGTAGATTCATACCTTCATGACCAAACTGAATGGCGTTTAAGTCATCACGGTCAACGTGAGCGGAAATAGCTGAAGACTCCAGCGGCACAGTGACCTTGTTCATGCCTGCGCCAACAGTTGGAATATCTTTACCATGCGAAGCACGGAACGAGCCCACACCTCGACGGTCTTTTACTTTGTAAGATGCGCTGCGTGCCCCTACGTTAATTGAGCGGTCTACCGATGCCTCAGGGACACAAGTAGGCCATAAGATCTCAGGCATAACTACATCATAGGCCGCTGTTTTAATGTCCTCAAAGGCATTAACAACGATGCCGAAACCATCAATGCCGCTAGGATTTCCAGCGGTATAGGCATTGTTGAATTTCATAATTCTTACTCCGAATAGAAACAAAAAAGGGAGCCGATGCTCCCCGTGTTAGAGTTTGATACGCCCGACAGAGCCGGGGCTCGATGCTCCGTACCAAGAGAGGCCTGTTAGCTCGATAACACCAGCACCATCTGTGTTAGTAAAAGAGCCTACAGGTAGACTTGGTGCTTGCGTTTCATCTATAGACATGAACACGGGATCACCATGTGCAATGGCTACTGGAGTATTGGCACCAATAATCATTCCCGAGCCGCGCTCCGCAATAGTAATAAGCTGCTTAGCGGGTCGGTAAGTGGTATTTGTTTCATCATCAATAATGAAGCTTTGAGTGCGAACAACCATACCAACAAAATCAGCATCCACACTGCCAGACTCAGCCGCTTTAACCGGATAAGGGCTTCGAATGTGAGCGTAGCTAGGGTCACTGATATCGTAAGGATCGCCTTTTACGACACCTTCAGCCGGTACTACTCGCGTCTCATTGACATAAGTACGGACATTTTCGTTTTGTGCTGAACCAAAGTCTGCAATTTGACCAGGATAAAGAGCACCAAAAGTGTCGTATACCTGATCCTGAATAAAATCTAAGCTCATGGTTACGCTCCGTGATTACGCTTGATTGTGTGGGGTTTGGGCTGTTCGTTGTTAATCTGTAATGCTGTCGCGCCAGGAACAATCGATGCGACACCAGCAGTTTCTTCATAACTACGATATAGCCCTTGAATGAATGCGGGATCTTTGCGTTGCTCATCAGTCAGCTCGGGCAAAGAGTTTACCGCGCGAAAATTAGTCACTACGGCTTCTTTCAGCTCATTACCACGAAGACCATCAATGACTTTTAAATCGCCTTTGATAGCGTTCATGATTTTTTCAGCGCCAGCTTTTTCATTAGCCATACTTTCAGCTTCTTGCTGTATACGCTCAGGAGATAAAGCCGCTTCAAGCTGCTCTTTAGCGGCCTGTAGTTGTCCTTCAAGCTCGCCTTTTTGAGATTGTAGCTCGCTCATCTGAGCATTAATTGTTTCAAGCTGCGTCATGGCTTCTTGCAGTTTTGCGGGATCGGCCATGTTGCTCATTTTTTCTTTATGTTCGTCTTCGGCATTTTCTAGTACCCCGACATCTTCATTCGCAATGCGAACACTCTTGCCGTTTGAGAGCCTTACTTTTGTAAATTCCACGGCAGTTTCTCCTTCTTCGTTTTGGATCCGAACAGTACTCCCGCCGCGGCCTTTACCGATGGGCAATAGAGCAATATGATTAAACTTAAAATTGGTTTGTCGACCGTGATAGTCACGACCTCCTAAGGTTCGACCAAGCCCCCAATCCACATCTGACTCATAGCTACTAGAAAGATCTTGCAGCTTAAGAGGGTCATCATCCGGCAGCACAACGCGCTTCACCGTGTCTAAATCTGTAATCATGATGTCGGCGACAAGTTGATCGCCAACCAATTCAGGTATCCCGGTAACATGACCTACACTGTTTGTTGCATCAATGGTTTGCCATTCATGCCCAACAGTAAGTAAGCACCCCTCCAACGTTTCGATAGCACCAGGCTTGGAAAACTCGTTTTTATCCGCGTAAAGATAAATCGTGCTTCCAGTAACAATGGCTGCGGGGTATTCGGAAACCTCATCGAGCAAATAAGGCATTACAGAGTCTTCAATGACTACAGCCTTACAACGCAAAAAACCGGTTGTATCGTCAATCATCCAAGACTGATTGGTGAATCTAAACTTAAAGTTTTTCATACGAATTGTGCTTTTATCTTCTCTAAGTCAATAACGGGCCTAGCTGTGCAGCGACATAAAATAGGCTGTCCAGGGTGGCCATCATGCGGTGGTTTACTCCAGCTAAATCGCTTTCCTTCTCTTTTCCAGTGATTGCCGTGCTTGTCGTTGCCTTTTGGATATTGACCAGCCGGATTGCCGACTACGCGAATATCTTTAGAGTTAGACCAATCGTATTCATCAATGCCGTTTGAGCGCTGGCGAACTTCGTTAAGCGATGAAGCAAGCTTTGATGTTTGGTCTCTTGCGATTAGCTTTGCTTGAGTTCTAGATTTAGCCCCCATTTCAGCAATAGATTCAATCAGCGGTTTTTCTAGTGTTCCAGCAAAGGAGCTCTCAACGACTTGAGATATATCTGACCAATACTTAGCGCCGACTGATTCAATAAGCTCAACATTACGAATAATGCGTAGGTCAAGCTCACCTCTCACCTCTGGTTCGTCAGTAATAGAAGCCCAGTCAACACCAAACGCACTGGCAATCATTCGCTCAGTGCGGCGACGATGCTCATCACTAAAGCCATCAACAAATTGAGGCGCTAAACGCTTGGCGAGTTCATCAAATTGATGTTTTGACGCATTAACGGCTTTTGCTAGGTATGCACTAACCGCTGCTTTGCTTGCTCCCTGTTGCATCTGTTGAACTAACTGCGTAGCGGTTCCGCGCTGCAATTTCAACTGTTCCAGCATGCCTTTTCGATAGGCAACTTCTGCTGAGCGTGAAGGCTTTACAGGCTTACCAACTCTTACTTTTTTGCGGGCCTTAGACGGGTCAAGCGGCAAGATTATCATTAGCCAGCAACCTATTCATTTCGTCCAAGATATCTTGGTCATCTTCAACCACTATGGGCTTAATAATATCCAGCTCTTCTGCTTGCTTCTTCGCTTCGTCATCTGAAATAACACCTGAGTTCGACAAGGTTGTCACTGCAGTCGCGTTATTCACTCTGATAGTTGACTTCTCAAGCTCGCTACTTGTCCATAAAGGCTCAAACTCAATCTCAGGCATTTCAACACCCGCACTTTTTGCAGCGATAATTGCGTATTTTTGCAACTGCGGTTGTAAGTCCTGCTCGCGGTCGTTTTCGATGCGACCGTAATAGTTTTCTAAATCACTATCACCGGTGGCATTTAGCCCACCTGGTGATTGACCGATAAATCTAGTTGCTGGGATATCGGCACTGGCAGCTAACACTTGAAGGAACAGCAAGAGCAACTCAGGCACACTACCGAAGCTGGTAGGCCTGTTTTCTATGTCGGTCTTGCCATCTATACCACTATCGAGTACAGCGGCGCGATACATGCTAATTTGCTTTACAATCTCCCGAAGTTCAGCGTTGCGCTCCTCAGAAGCCTCACTACCGTCACCGCCATCCAGCTCCATTTTGGCGATAATAACGCTGGCCATATTCACCAGGTGAAAAGCCGCTTGTCGTGTTCCGGTCGCTCTGGTCAAATCATCAAGTATCGGCTCAAGTACCGAGCGCCCGAAGCCAATCTGATACGAGCCCCCTTTAGGTGACAGATATTTATCGTGCTGATAGCTAAGTGGGTGACCATCAAAAATAAGCAAGCGTGATTCGTGTATTTCCACGCCGTTAATTCTATATGTCTCCGGCTTACCGAAACGCGGGTCCAGCGCGTTATCACTCACAGTAACTCTGGTCACTCGATGCCGAGGAATAACATTAAGAAACTTTAAATCACCTTCCGATACGGTCTCAGGATGTAGCGGCTCCTCTGGTTTATCTTCGTTAGCTGCCACCCCCATGTAAATCACGCATCCCCCAAGCAAGCGCTCAATGGTTAGCGCGCGTTTGATTTTATCAAGTGTATCAAGGCGCTGATCTAACTTATCAAGCTTTTTGATTTGGTCTTTTTCAATGTCGGTATACTTCCACCCACCTCTCAGCATGTCATCAACGGGGATAGTGACAATCTTGTTTGCCTGCCAATCAGTGTAGAAGAGGTTGCTTACAGTCTGGTCTAGCGCCTGCTGCGAACGCGGCGGATTAGGAAGGTAGTCGCTACCTTGGTCCATGCAACCATCAGCGCCACTTGGACTACTGTAACGCGCATTATTAAACCGCTTTTTATTCAATTTTTTTTGCTGTCTATTGCTGCGTTGTCTTTTTTTCTGGTCATTGCCCGCCGCCGTATCGACGCCAAATAGAATAAGCCATAGTCATGGCATCCACTTGGTCATCGTGTAAATGTGTGTCGTTGTCTGTGAAGCGTTCACATTCTTGAGTGAAACCATCCACCCATGGTGCATCATCCGGTAACCAGATATCACCATTCATAATGGGCCAAGTAGTCTCTTTAACTCGGGAAACTCTGTCTTTAGGAAAGCGAAATTGTTTAGGCTCCCAATCACGAGCACCTTTTACTCCACCCTCACCCTTTCGAAGCGTTTGTGTTAGCGATTTGCCACTTGCTTTAGCTTCAATATAAAGCCTTTTGGGTCTCCGCACGTTTGGGTTAGAAGTGTGCCTTTTCCAAAACTTACGACAGTTGATTACTAGATCAGGAAATTCCCACCAACCGCGTATTTGGTCCAACAAGTACATGCGGGTCTTACCCTCACAACCCCAGAACTGAATAACAGAAGGATCGTTACTGTCGTCTTTGGTGTAAGCAGTATCTGCTGTCATGAACAAGAAATTACACCGAGCAAATACTTCTTCATAGCTTAAGTAATACTGCCACCACTCAGACTTAATCATGCCACCACCGAGCGGCGATGGATCTTGCTGAATCTGGCCAGCAAAGTGCCACTTGTTTTTGCGCTTCATCGCGTGAAGCTCTTCAAGGGAGTGCTTGTCCGGGCAGAGCGCTTCCTCATGGTCGGTGTTCTCGTTGATAATACCAGTGAGCACTAAGCGCTCCCACTTGAACTCATCATCAGCAAACAACATGCCACAGAAATCCATTTCATGTATCCGCTGCATGATCACAATGACAGGCGTGTGGCGAGAGTTGCGCCGGGTCTTTATCGTTTCATCCCAGCGACGGTTAACCGCTTCTCGCTTTACATCGTAGTGAGCATCATCAGGCTTTAGCGGGTCATCGATAGAGATGTAGCCACTAAAAGTAAACTCACCGTCTTGGTATTCATCAGCACTACCTGCACCAAAGCCAGTAATACCACCACCCGCTTGGCGAGCTTTGAATGTGCCGCCGCCAGTGGTAGCCCAAGCTCCCTTACCATCCTTATGGGCCTTGGTCGCGCACTCAGGCCAAAGGTGAAGAAACTCTTCGCATTTAAGCACCTCTCGAATATCGTTCGAGTTATCCAGTGCGAGAGGCTCATCATAACTAAGGTGAATGTTTGCGCATGCAGGGTTATTAGCGTAACCCCATGCCGAGAATAGCTTGATAGCTAACTCGGTCTTGCCATACCTGGGCGGCATATTAATGATGAGGAACGTGAGCTCACCATTGAAAATAGCAATCAGCTTTTTGGCTATCTTCCTTAAATGCTTCCACCACTTGAGCTTCTTTTTCTTGCCGGACTTAACCCAAAAAAAGTAGGAGGCAAAAATATAAAAATCGGACTCAAGCAGTTGCCTTGCAATATTTGGTTTAGCCCACACCAGTTCATCGACAAGCTCAACATCAATCTTCATCTGACTTGATGGCGTTAGCTAGTGCCTGCAATCCTTTAGGGCTTAGTTCCTTAGTTGGCTTAGGGCTCATGCTTCCATCAGAGCTGGTGTGATCACGTTTTTGTGGTGCATTCCAGCCTTGTAGATCTGAAAGTATTTTGATTGAACCGTTACTGTCATACATTTCAATCTTTGGCCCAGTCTTGGTAAAAGTTAATGATTTGATGGCTGCAGCAATGGCTGGCTCTATTTCTTCAGTTTGTTTCATTGTCCAAACAGTTTGCATGACTGGATTGCCATTTTTATCTTCTCCAACCTGCTTAAGCTCGAATGCGCAAATATCGTGTATGGTAGCCCTTGCGGATTTAGTTAGCCTCTCCATAGCTTCTTGCTTACTCATGATGGCATCTGATGCAGCGGCATTCATCAAGAAATCATAAAAGGCCTTAACGCTAACCTGAGCTAACATGCGGCTTGCAGATGCAACTTGAGCTTTTTCTGTCTTTGCCTTCCCACCTGCTTCTACGTAAGCCTCTCTTTGATTCATATTTGAACTAACCAAAAGAATAACGAACTTACGCTGAAGAGGAGTGAGAGCAGAAGCTAACTCCAACAGCTCAGGAGTAAGTTTTATTTGCTTTTCTTTAGTCATCTAAACCAACTATGAATTTATATTCTGCCGTATACACTCATATAAGATAAAACCCCGAGAGTTCACCCACTAAACTTGAGCAATTACACAAAAACAACATAGGCTAGGAACCTCCCTATTTTCACGGTCAACCAACCAGCGAACAACATATAAGCAACCAACGCCAATAGGCGGAGCGGCTTGTTAGGTTTCGGGACTAAATCTTTGTGCTCGCTGGTCTTGTTCATGGTCACCCCAGGCATAAAAAAACAGCGCAGAGGCTGGGTTGAGTTCATCGTCTATCTAGGCAATAGGATGCCACCTCAAACTCCCCCTTAACCATACGGTCTCATGCAGGATGCGCTGCGATCACTTGTATAAAAAAAGCCTCGCAGTAGCGAGGCTTCCTCTAGCTTATTTTTTATTTAAGCGGCTTTTTCCAATGGCATATTTTGAGTATTCATAGTTTCCACGTTGCCTCATTCCTTGAAGTACCGCTTGAGTGTTAAAACTCATTCAGTATAGCCACAACGTTAATTTTCTGCTTTATCTAAAGCAGAAAATTAAACCGCCTCAAGGAGGCGGTTTAATTCACGTTACAAGAAAGTAGCCGATCGCCATGCCATCCAAACACAACTCTAACACTACCCAATTAGTATAATCTCTGGTCGACCAAAGGCAATAAAAGTAATGTATCGAATTAGTATCATCCTAAAAGTCCCCCCAAAATCTTAAACTTTCCATTATTAAAGTTAAGCAACCTGCTCATTAATAATGAATTTTGGCGGATTCTATCTGCATAGCCAGTACGACAGGGAATAAACAAAACATAATCACCAATGGTTTTAATCAAAATGTTTTAGCCGTAACCATATCCAAATCTTTATATAACCTTTTAGGCTCCCCAACCGCTATTGACAATAAAGATAATATAAAATAGAATTTTTAACTAATTACTCTTAAGATATCAACGATATTGATAGCGCTTCACTGATGTAAATAACACGCTCACTATTTAGTTCTGTTAAGAAGACAGTTTAGCTAGGCTCTCTAGTTTTTTTCAGTAAATAAGGAGGTTCAAGCTGTGTTTGGTATTGGGATTATTAAACAAGACGTAGAAATGTCACCAGAGATTAAAGGGCGCTTAACAGAAGATGGGAAGCCTATTATTGGGGCAACTATTGCTCACTCAATTGTTTATGAAGGCTTTAAAAAAAGGCAAGAACTACTACAGTATGACACAACCAATGGAGCAGGCCACTTTACCTTTCCTGAGGTGGCTATTAAATCTCACCACCCAAAAGGCCTACTAGGTCAGAATTCGCGTGTAAGTATGAGAGTCTACTTTGAGAGAAACAGTGATATTCATCAATTGTGGTACTCATCTAGCAGCAGAATGCCACTAGCAAAGCCGGTAGTCGCACAACTAAAGAATCTAGACTGTGATCTTAATAATTCCAAAATTCAATACGAGTTTGATACGAGTGTTTTTTCCGAAGAAAAGGCACTGGTTGTGATTTCTATCTGTAAGTTAACTAACGAATGGATTAGTCAATCTTTTGTTATAGAGGAATAACACTAAGGAGCTATTATGTCGATTATCTCCCCAGTATTGTCTCCGAGTTAGCGTTAGCGGTACGTAGAGCCCGAGAGAATCAAAAAAGGCGCTCCACCTGCTGGCTAAAATAGTTTTGCAACTAAAATGCCTGGTTAGGCAGACAAAATAGGCACAGCAATAGTGTCTATTGAGATTGGGAGCAACCACCTATCTTGAACTGTTGTTGACCAACAAACGGGTCATTCAAAGTAATCACACTTGCTAGAAGACGATACAAGCGCACCTTCTAGCTTGCAAGGTAGAACGACCTTGTAAGGTCGCAATATATAAACGTTAAGAGCTATTCAATTTTCAAGTCAAGGAGTTGAAATGTTTTATCACGTATTAATTGAGAAAAAAGAAAAACCCAGAAGGGGTAAAAATAGTAACAAGATTTTTAAATTAGACTTCGAAAGTAAAGATAAAGTAATCAATGAAATCATTATTCCTTACCTCAAGAAACACGAGTTTCAATTTAATGGCTATTTGCTTTCGGCAGACAAAATTACTCAAATTTTGGTTAGGGAAGGTGATAAACGTAGCGCTACACTTTCTAAAATGGCAAATGATAACTTATTGCCAGGAATTACAATGTATGTAAGTCCATCTGATGCCATTCAATACAACAAATATACTAAAGATATAACCAGAGAGATCTTTAAAGAGTCTTCAAAGAAGAGACCGGAAGAAGAAAATATCATTGATAAACAAAAAGTATTTATTATTCATGATCATGACAACCTTGAAAAACTTGAAGTGTCAAACTTCATAAAAAAATTAGGTTTTGAACCTATAATTTTACATGAGCAATCTAGTGGCGGAGCAACAATCATAGAAAAAATTGAAAACTATTCTAATGTTGGTTTTGGCATCGTTCTTTACACTCCATATGATGTGGGAGCAAAAAAAGAAGAATTAAAACTGTCTTCTCGAGCTCGACAAAATGTAGTATTTGAACATGGTTATCTGATAGGAAAACTAAAAAGAGACAATGTTTGTGCTTTAGTCAAAGGAGGCGTTGAACCCCCTAATGATATTAGTGGTGTCGTCTATGTTACGCACGATGTTAATGGAACTTGGAAATTAAACTTAGCTAAGGAACTGAGAAAAGCTGGCTATGAAGTCGACATGAACAAATCTATATAGAATATAGTGTAGACACTAAACAGAGCGACTCCATAACACATGCCGGTTTCGCTTCGCTCAACTATAGCACGTGTTACTCCGCGCCTTAATGAGGCGTGAGCTACTACTAGTATTGGAGATATTCTAATGAATACTATTAAAATCAAGGTAACCCAAAAAGTCTTGGATCAGACTGCCAAGTCTATGAACCAAGAACAAATAGCTTTGTCGAGCATTCCAAAAGAATTAGCTTATTGTTTCCAAGAATGTACAAGGTCGAATAAAAAAACGATTATTTTGGCTAACTCGATCACTCTAGTTTTAGGCGATACAAGTAGTATTTGGCGAGCGCATAACAATAAATCAAAAGACTTTGACAATCTTTATACCTATTTGTCTAGTTACCCAGATAAAGAATTTACTTTTACATGTGAAATGGGGAGCTAACAAACAAATCTTTCGGAACGTCTTACGCTTCGCAAATTTGGGCGTTAGGGGTTGTATAGGAGAATTGATGTCCCTCGAAGTATATGAATTGGTGTTTTTAGTTATAGGAACAGCAGCGGCCTGTATAGCTGCTGCCCCTGTAGTTAGTTCATGGATACCAATTCGACTATCGTCCAAAGAACGGCTAATACTGCAAATGTCGATAAGTAATGACGTGTTCAATGGAATTATTCAGCACAACCTAGAGCCAAAATCAACCGTTCAGGTGCCCTTCCAGCATGCTGAACAAGTAGAAGTTTCGCAAGAGCTTTTGGAGTTGCGAGATAAAGGATTAGTTCGGCCAATCAATACGAATGTAGGCCAGCCAGCTGGTACAATCTGGTATCAAATTACGGAGAAAGGCTACAAGTTGACAAAGACAAAATGCGCCTAGCGGCTCCGTAACTCATTTATGTTGCAATTAGCTATCGTGGTTAGCTCGGTTCTACCCCATTGTGTGTCTCAATGGATTTGTCATTCACCATACAATTCACAATTTGACAGACTTTTCATACTGGCTTCGAGATGGATATTCAACTGAAACGGATATCGAATATAATGCTATGTGGTAACAGCATTTTCTGATTTTTGAAAAGAGTATAGCCAGCGTTTTTAGAAAACGCTGGCTGAGTTAAAAAGGGAAATCAGTCAAGAAAATTTTGCTCTATTGTTTGGCAATTAGTTAGTATCAACTTGCTTTATGCAAGTTGATGTATTTTGACAAAGATTTCTATGTCAAAATCTACCATGTATAATTGTTGTAGTTAGTTATTGAGTAAAAAGAATCAAATGTCACCAAAAAAAATGGATCCACCTCGCGATATGCAATTGGGGATGCACTTCGAAACAATCAAGCATGGAACTGTCACTGTAATCGAGTATTACAATACGCATACAATAGTTGTAGCGTTCAATAATACAGGAAATATCAGAGCCACTACAGCTGCGAAACTTCGTAGAGGAGATGTTGTAGATAGGAATGTTCCCGCACAGTCTTCAATGGTTGGTAATAAAATCATGTCTGCGAGTCACGGTCAATTAACTATTGTTAAGGTTGAAGATAGTAATATTGTTGTGCTTGAAAGCGAAGATGGTGAAGAAGTTAGGATGCTTATGGCTAAAGTTAAAAAGTTTCAAGAAACGTATGCCAAACTGCATGAGGATATAGTGACCAATAAAGAAAACAAGCCAAAATCATTAGATTCTTTAACGAAAAGAAGTAAGAAGGCTAAAGATGTCAATAAAATTCTAAACAATATGATTAAAAACTATGGAGAGTAAGCAACGCATTTAATTGTTTACTTATTTCTTATCAAATAGTCATTATCCCATCTATAAACCCCACTAAATATAAAACTTTCTCTATCCTCAATGAGTGAGAGATCTAGTTCAAGGTTTGTTTTTTTCGCCAAAATACGTGATCCAACTCACAAGACAAAAGTTGACTTGTGAGTCGGACCTCAACTAATCCTTCTATTCTTCGTTATTATTCTCTCCATCAAAACACAGATATGAAATTTCTCATTAATTAATCCTAGCGAGTAAATAACAATGAAAAAAATTATGGTTGTATGTGGGAATGGTCTTGGTACTTCATTAATGATGGAAATGGCCGTGAAAGAAGTAGTTAACAAAATAGGTCTTTCAGCAGAAGTCGATCATGAAGATTTGTCATCTGCAGCTTCAAGCAAAGCAGATATTTGGGTAGCAGCAACAGATGTAGCAACTCAATTAGAAGACGCAGGGAAAAAGAATATAGTGAGTCTTGCTAACATCTTTGATAAAGCATCAATCGAAGAACAGTTAAAAAAATTTGTGTAAGGTAAAACACTATGCAAAACTTTTTTGAGTTTATGCTTGGCTTATTAAAAGAGCCAGCGATTATGGTTGGTTTAATTGCATTTATCGGTTTAGTCGCTCAAAAAGCCGACATTTCAACCATACTTAAAGGAACGATTAAAACCGTAATGGGTTTTCTTATTTTGGGTTTTGGTGCCGGTGCTTTAGTTGGAGCCCTAAATAATTTCTCAGTCGTATTTACTGAAGCTTTTGGCGTTAGTGGTGTCATTCCAAATAATGAAGCTATAGTTGCGCTAGCACAAGAAGCCTTTGGCTACGAGATGGCATTAATAATGTTCTTCTCTTTCATTGTTAATATTCTTCTTGCTAGGTTTACCCCGTTAAAATATATATTCTTAACGGGTCACCATACAATGTTTATGTCTATGCTAGTTGCTGTAATTCTATCTACAGCAGGTATCAAAGGAACGTTATTGGTAGCAATTGGTTCTATCCTTGTTGGTTCTTTAATGGTCATCATGCCCGCTCTTGCTCAAAAATATACAGAGAAGGTTATGGGAACAGATCAACTTGCAATGGGTCACTTCTCGACGTTCTCATACTTAATATCTGGCTTCATTGGTAGCAAGTTTGGTAATACATCTATATCGACTGAGCACCTTAATGTACCAAAGAGCTTGATGTTCTTACGTGATACTCCAGTTGCAGTAGCTGTCACTATGGCAATCTTCTTCCTGTTTGCTTCAATTTTTGCTGGTGGCGAATTTGTTGATACAGTATCCGGTGGTCAAAACTGGGTTGTATTCACCTTCATTCAATCCCTAACTTTTGCCGGCGGTGTGTATATTGTACTGCAGGGTGTAAAAATGTTGATTGCCGAGATTGTTCCTGCATTTAAAGGTATCTCTGACAAGCTAGTTCCTGGTGCTAAGCCCGCTCTAGACTGCCCAATGGTATTCCCAGTAGCACCAAACGCTGTATTAATTGGTTTCTTATCTTCATTCGCTGCAGGCCTAGTAGCTATGGGCATACAAGGCATGTTTGATTGGACAATCATTGTAGCTGGAGTTGTTCCTCACTTCTTTGTTGGTGGTGCGGCTGGCGTATACGGCAATGCAACAGGTGGTTTACGTGGAGCGATTCTAGGCTCATTTACACAAGGCCTATGCATCTCGTTCCTGCCTATGCTCCTTCTGCCTGTATTAGGTAGTATTGGTCTAGAAGCAACAACATTTGCAGACTTTGACTTTGGTGTTGTTGGTCTAATTCTTGGTTGGATTGTGTCATGAGTTTATTAAATCTAATTGGAGATAATATCGTTATCTCAAATGAAGAAAACCTGAGCGTAAACGCTGCCTTAGACATTTCTTGTTTGAAGCTTCTTGAGCAAGGGAAAGTGGAGGCTAGATACCTAGAAGCTATCAAGCAAAAGCATCAGGATATTGGCGCTTATTATGTACTAGCTCCCAAAATAGCGATGCCACACGCTCGACCGGAAGATGGTGTAAATGAAGCGTCCCTTCAAGTAACAGTTTTCAAAAATGGCGTTGATTTAGAATCAGAAGATAACGGAGATGTATATTTTTCTGTGACACTAGCTGCAATGGACTCAGACAGTCATATTCAAACGATTATGGCCTTGTCTGAGTTATTTCAACATGATGATGACATTGACGCAATTATTTCAGCTCAGACAAAAAAAGAAATCACTGAGATATTGAAAAAGTACTGATTATACAAATCAATCCCCTCGGCTCCTGTAACAAAGCCCTTAAATCAATACTAGGGCTTTTAATAACCAAAAATACGGTTAAGCAGTGAATACAAATTGATTCTACGCATTCTAGATACTACCGAATACGATTAGTACTTCCTAGTAATTGGAACTTTAGATTAATCGGCTAAGTGAAATGCGGATAATATAGTGAGCATAATTATGAAAAACAAACTTCAGCAACTTCGTACGATGACTACTGTTGTCGCCGATACAGGAGAGATTGATGCAATTCGTAAATACCAGCCTGAAGACGCGACGACCAATCCATCACTTATACTAAAAGCAGCCCAAATAGAGGAATACTCCCCCCTAATCAAGCAATCTGTTCAATACGCTAAGTCTCAAAGCAGTGATAAAAAACAACAAATTCAAGATGCTTGCGATATGTTAGCGGTAAATATTGGTAAAGAAATCCTTAAAACCATTCCCGGTCGCATTTCCACAGAAGTGAACGCTCGTCTTTCTTATGATACCGAGAGTAGCGTAGCTAAAGCACGCCAACTTATGCAAATGTATAACGATGCAGGCATCAGCAACGAACGCATCTTGATAAAGCTAGCTTCTACTTGGGAAGGTATTCGTGCAGCAGAAATTTTGGAAAAAGAAGGCATTAACTGCAACCTAACGCTTCTATTCTCTTTTGCTCAAGCAAGGGCCTGTGCTGAAGCTGATGTCTTCTTAATTTCTCCTTTTGTTGGTCGCATTATGGATTGGTACAAGGCAAAAGATGGTCGCAGCTTTGAAGCAGCAAAAGACCCAGGCGTAATCTCAGTTTCAGGAATCTATAACTACTACAAAGAACACGGTTACAAAACTGTAGTGATGGGCGCAAGCTTCCGCAATATTGGCGAGGTATTAGAGCTAGCCGGTTGTGACCGCTTAACTATTGCACCAACCCTACTTGCTGAACTAGAAGAGGCACAAGGTGAGGTTGTTAAAAATCTCTCCGCACCAAAAGCTAGTAAAAATCCCCCAGAAGCAATGACACATGCTGAGTTTCTTTGGGAGCACAACCAAGACCAAATGGCCGTGGAAAAATTAGCTGAAGGCATCCGTAACTTTGCCGCAGACCAAGACAAACTTGATGCAATGTTCGAAGCAAAACTTTAATCACAAATAAGGGGGCACTAATCTCCCATATCTCGTTTATCTAGAATCACTATTATTGGATACTCACCATAGATAAAATTTTCGTATCAAGAAATCAACTCGCTAACGCAATCCGTGCCCTTAGCATGGATGGTGTTAAGCAAACTAACTCTGGTCATTCAGGCGCACTTATGGGCATGGCTGACATCACTGATGTTTTTTGACGTGGTCATTTGGTCCATAACCCATGAATCCAGAGGAAGGCTGACCGCGACCGTTTTATTCTGTCAAATAGTCACGGATCAATGCTGATCTACTCTCTGCTTCATTTGACGGATTAAGAGTTATCTATTATTGACCTTAAGAACTTCCGTCAGCTGCACTCTAAGTGCTCTAGCCCCCCCCCCAGAATACGGTTACGCACCGGGTATCGAGACCACTACAGTTCCTCTAGGTCAAGACCTCCCGCACTACTTTAAAATTACCCATCACTTTATTTCCCTGTACTTATCGATGTTAAAATCACCATAGCACAATAGCCACAAAAGCGGTGACAACCAGTAATTGATAGAATTATTTTTTAACTGTAAGATGCTCGCATCATTTTTTTTGTGTTCATGAATAGATGCAAAACGTTAAAAAAATTTTACTGCGTATACTTCCAGGCTTCTTATTATCGGTTGCTTTGGTAGCCTGCGGAACGGAGACGAAAGTATTTAAAAAACAAACTGTTGAACTTTTCCCCCCTGTGAGCGGAAAGCTCACAGAAAATGGTAAACCCTTAGCCGGTGTTAAATTAAAACGAAGCTACGAGTTTATTGACATTACTGATGGTGAAATACACGACTACACCACAACAGACAGTGGCGGGCGCTTTAGCTTTCCAGAGCTAACCATGCAATCACGCCATGCGGATAACCCCTTTAGAACTAACGTTATTTGGCAAGGTATTCGTATTGATACACCAGAACAAACAGAAGATGACGAGATTTACCTTTGGGATGCCAATTCCCGTGGTGTAAAACACAATGCTTACTTTACTGAAATGCTCTCGGCTTTGAATTGTGATTTATCAACCGAAGAGGGAAGCATTTATGTCATTAATTCTAATTATCCGAGCGGGGTCGTCATTTATCCAATTGTAAGCATTTGTCGCTGGCCGATACGAGCTGAAATAGAAAAGAAAAAAGCCGCTGACGTTGAAGAATTTGGCGAGCTTCAAAATCTAAATAAATACGGTGATATAAACGGTTTAATTTAAGGAATCAACATGACTGCGCTTTCTCCACAGCTCGCCTCAGAGCTTGCTTTATTTGCTTACTCCATTCGTGAGGGGCGTCGCTTTAAACTCCCTCCGTATACACAAAAGTATTTTAAACTTCAAAACAACGCGAACAGTAAAACAGGCGGCTACCTTTTTAATAAACAAACGGGTTTTGCTGCTTTAGGCCATGGCGATGGCCCCTACAAAGGTGACGCCATTATCGCCATTAGAGGAACACAATTAACCTCAGGGCATGATTGGGCAACAAACGCCCAGGTGGGGTTAACTGGAAGCGATAACGGGCAAGCGGTACACTCGGGGTTCCAGCGCACGTTTTCTTTATTACGTCCACAGCTTAAGAAGTTTTTGGATGAATGGCGTAAAAACTCAAACAGGGGCGCAGTTCATTGCGTCGGTCATAGCTTGGGCGGTGCATTAGCAACACTTACGGCTGATTGGGTAGCAACGAGCTCTTACACTAGCAATGTGCAACTGTATACCTTTGGTGCGCCTCGGGTTGGCTTGCCTGGTTTTGCTAGCGCAAACACCAACAGAACAAATAAAAACTATCGTTGTACTCATGGGGCCGACGTTGTGCCTAAGGTGCCGCTTTGGCCTTTTGTTCAATCGCCCTATAAAGGCCTTGAATTTCGCTTAGACGGTGGGTATGGGATCTGTCTTAAAGCTCATGGCATGGATCCAGATACAGGCGCTGTACCAGGTTATCTGACAACCGCGAGAAAAGAAGATTGGGGGTCTTTGCAAAAAGCGGCGAGTGATTATCTTCATCCTCAACAAGCGCAACCAGGCTAGTTATAGCAACTATTGGGTGGACCGCTTAAGTGCGGCGCTCATTACTTTACTTAAAGATACAGGCCATTATGCCGCTATCGCGCTACAGGGGGCGATAAGTATAGGTGTTAGCTTGTATGATCTCATTGCTCAAGCTTTAGTTAAAATTGCTGATGCGGGTAAAACTGCGGCTTCACAAGTAAAAGGCTTGCTAGGACACATGCTGGTATTTGCAGGCGCTGCAAGTTCTGAAGTAAAAGATCTAACCTATAAGACAATTAGAGGTATTTTTAATAAAATGCTTAAACGCTTATATCGTAGTGTAAGTGAAGCAATAAAGCGCTCAAACGGCCTATAGTATTACTACCTGCTTTAGAGAGGGGGAACCCTTTCAAAGCACCTATCAAACGCAAATCACCCTGGCTTTTAATTACCGTTTCAATTTTGAATTTCACTCAAATAACCTCGCGTCTATCCATGCCTCAGCCGCTGCCAGAATCATACTGGTTTTGCTTTTGCTGCACTGAAGATTTTTTGCTATCTGTCGCTCAGTCATTAAGTGAATATATCGCATACAAAGCGCCGCCCTTTCCTCTTCATGACGAGAGCCAAGCTTTGCGATTGCACCGTCTATTTTTAGAAATCGCTCGTCAGTAATATCTACTGGTGAGGCGTAAACCTCTGAGTATCCGGTAATCATATATTTTCGTAGCGGGCTCTCTTTTGGGTAACCCACATGGTCTAATCCACTTCGAGCCATAGCGCCCCAAGCTAGCAGCTCTTGGCGGGTCTCATTAATAGTCTCAATCTGCATGCAAAAGCCTTTTCTCGAATATCTGGCGCTGAGTACGCTCTACAGATTCAAAATTCACAGTTGTTACTTGCTCATTCGGATAAAGGCGCATTCTCCGGTCTATTTCGTCATGGCAAGATGAGCAGGCAAAGACAGCAAATGTATCGTCGCATTTGATACCCCGCTCCCGGTTTTTCCCCACATGCGCTAGTACGGTTGTTTCAGGGTTACCGTTGCATGCGCCAGGTATGCGAACTTGGCATTCTTCACCCTTGGCGCTTTCGGTGATGTAACTACTGCGTATCACTTCTATTACTCCTTAGAATCGAATGAGCTGTTCGACCACATAGTCTAGGTCTTCCCGCGTATAGCTCGCTAAAACCTTCTGTAGCATTACGCTGCAACAGGCTCCGTACAGCTGCAGAAACTCTTCCTCGCTCATACTCTTCGCTTCAGTTCTTACTTTTCCATTGATATTGGCAACCATCTATTAATAGCCTGCAGCATTAATGATGTCCTTGCGGAGTCGATTGAAACTCTTTTGTACTGGCAGGCCTTTATACCGCCCTTCAAACAGCTCAAACACATCAAAGCCAATATTCAACATTGCAAAAAACTTTTTGTGAAATGCATAATTTCTTTTTAGAGTTAGCGATGCCGCAACTACCTTGCCTAAGCCAATGTGATTTAGCTTATCGCGGTCTTCTTCACTGGCCGGATATAACACACCTGGTTGCTTGATTAAGTTAACTTCCACGCTTATTTTGCACTCTTTTTTCTTGCTGAATTCGCTTCATTCTCTGCATAAATTTCTTAGCCTCATCTGATTCGATTTGATCGCCGTATTTACTAAAATCTTCCTCACAGCTTGAGTCAAGCAGAGGCCTTGGCTCAGCCAATTCAGAGCGCATACTCTTGTGAATATTGAGGTGAAGTACACTGCGAAACAGCCTCATAGCTTGATTTTCTGGTAACAGAGAACGGCACCGATATCCAACCTCCCGGCGCGTTACTTTTTCAGCCAAACTGGCCGCTGTTTCATTGCGAATAAGCCGGCGGAACGCTTCAACAAAAAACGCTTCATCGATGCCCTGGCACCAATCACAAAAAACGCTAGCTTTTGGCAAATAGGCATTGGTATCCATACGGGCTCTAGATAAGCCTTCTGCTAGCTGGAGTTCAGTTGTCACGCTATGCTCAAACAACGTTTGCGACCATTGCAGTTTCGCATAAGCCAAAGTCGCATCAGTGCGCATGACCAAATGCCAAGTGCTGTGGTAAATCCCTGCCAATTCTTTGAATAAATCATTCACAATTGCGATGGCTTGCGGTGGTAGTTCTATCTGCGGTTTTCTCCAATCCCCTCGACGTTGAATATCACGCAGCACTTTTGGATTATCTGTTACTAAACTTGATATTTTTTTCATCGCACGAAGGACTCCGCCCAGGTTGTGTCATCCATATTCAAACCACCTGATTCGCCATTCAGGCCTAAGGACTTGATGTGCCATTCAGCTTCGTATCCAGTCCAGCCCCGGTTTATTTGATACTCAACAGCTTGATAAGTCGATATGCCTAGCGCATTGGCTTTTTTAAACTCTTTTGAGTGCATGTTGATCACCCGCTGCGTTACCGCAGCACGTTTTTGCTTGCGATGTTTTTTCCAATCGACAATGAGATCGTTAGGAACTTCCCAATCTGAAAAATCTAAAGAATTCTTGGGGGCGTAATTATCTTGTTCATTGACTGGTTCAAAAGAGTGACAGGTTATGGGTGACACAGGATCACTAAGGGGAGGTGATCCTGTGTCACCAGGTGGTGCAATAAGATCACTAGGTGGTGACTTTCTGTCACTAGGTCCATCAAGGGTTAAATGAAACACATTTGAGCGATTTCCTTTTGGCCCTTTACGCCTTTCGATCCTCAAAAAACCGTCTTCCTCCAGTTTTTTCACATGGCGAATGACTGTTCTTCGTTCAATTTCACATTGATCAGAAATGTGTTGATAACTTGGGAAGCACTCTCCTTTATCGTTTGCGTTATCAGCCAGTTTTATAAGCACAAACTTACGTAATGGGCTGCCAACTTTAATTCCAAGCGCCTTAGCAGTAAGAATCATACTCATGTTGCGACTCCAAATAATTTAGTAAATAAATCCCGACACTGCGCCCCATTAACGTATCTGCAGCGTAACGGCGTATTGTTAGTTTACTGAGCAAGGCGTACATTAAGTTTGTTCCGGTATCGACCGGACTATCTCTTGCGTTTACAGTGACCCTGCCCCCCCCTTCATTCTTCGGGGGGGGGCTTTTTTCTCCCCTTTGTTCCTAGGGGGCCCCTTAAGTACCACGCTCCGGGGGCTGCCCCCGCACCTTGCGGGGATTTCCTTGCTCTAAACAACCACTGAGAAAGCCGATTTTCACGCCCAACCAACTCGCTATAACGAAGCAATACAGTCGCATTAAGTAGCTCTACTTTTTCTCTTCGTTTATGCTCTGTTTTGTTGTTTTTGTAGTTAGCGATAAAAAAGCCAATACCCAAATCACAAACATGTGCGCCTAGAGTGGAGCAGATTAAGGCATCAACGGTAGTCATAGACTAGCCTCCGACATAGCAACCCAGATGAAAAAATCAATCACTGGACCGTTTACGCAAGCCTGGTCTAATCGGTACATAATTTAACTAGCCTCACTCATTAACTAGCTTGATGCTTGCCGAAGGTTTAAACTGCCACCGTTCTGTTAGGCGCTTCCCTTCTGCGCGTTGCATAGCGGCCAACTGGCCAGATAACTTGTTAACGCGCATAGATTTCTTGCAAAGGTCAATAGAGTCGGATGTCGTATAAATAAGAATAAATGTACGTCCAAGGCCAGCCAGCAAACCAATTATTAAGGTAAAGTCGTTTGTTACTCGAGTAACATCTAATAGCTCGTCTACGGTTAAATGATGTAAGTCAATATCGCGGTTTAACTTATTACGTAAAACGATTGGCCATTTGGGCATACTTTTAGCTCGTTCATTTCGTAACTTCGCCGCATGTATAAAAAAGGCGCCTAAACGTTCCCAAGCAACCCCAAGGCCAGTAACCGTGTGAGTTGTTGTCATTAGGAGGAAACCTTTTGATTATCAATTAACGCCAAGGGATACACATCCGGTCTTAACTAATGCCTTGAGACATATCCATTTGTTGCTAGCTCTATCGGAATACAATGAGTATCTTTAACTTTTAACTGTTTATTCAAATAACGAGTGATGGCTTGCTGTCGAATAACTACATCACCAGGAGCGTATTTAGTAGCTATTTCAGCAAGTTTTTTTTGCGTCCCCACGATCTTAATAGCGCGCTTAATCGGTTCAAAAAAGATATTTGATTTCATGCTCCCCCCTCCGGATAACTCATTATTGTGTTTTTCAGTGTGAATTTCAAGAACACCTAAATGAGTTTGATGAAAATCAACAACAGCGATACTCTTTTATGAGTAAAAATAACAAGCGGAAATAGTATGAGCGCAATCGGTGAAAGACTAAAATCATTGAGAATAAACAGAAAGTTATCTCAAAAAGAATTGGGTGACTTAACAGGTACCTCACAACAAACAATTCAAAGAATCGAAGCCGGCATAATTTTAAAACCAAGAGATACAGTGAGAATTGCCAAGGCTTTGGGGGTTAGCCCTTACTTCCTAGAGCTTGGGCACGAAGAAGCCAAGACAGAAATAGAACAACTAATTGAGCCTCTTAAATTATCGGAACAAACAAAAAGCATAATAACTAAACTTGCAAAGTTAGATAACACTAAAAAGATAGCCGAGTTAGCCGCCATTTCCGCCTTCATAAACAAGATTGCCTGACCCTTCCAGATAAATAGCACTAAAACCTTCACTACCTACAACCTCCCAATAATCCCACCCATCGTCCTTATCAACAACCGGCATACGCAGAAGCACGAGCCAATCCCCCCCCTCATCCAACAAATAAAATATCTACCTACAGAAGAGAAAACCAAATAAGACTTAATGATTAACTTAGTCTTCATCCACGAAACATTACGATTAGAACAGCACTACAAAATCACCCACACACACTCATAACAAAAACAAATACACATAAATGAGTTGACAGACTCATAATTTGAAAGGATATTAATACACATTAAGGAGTTAACACATTAACGAGTTGTTATGACAGCACAAACAATTAATACGTTTATATTTTTTTGGGCGAAATTCAAAAGCAGCTTTAACGAGCTGGCAAAGAGCGTTCCTAAAAGCCTGAAGTAAGGTGTTTAAATCGCAACCGCAATCTGAACGCATCGTGCAAGAATCTATTCTCTTCACAATCAGTCAAAACAACAATAGCGGAAGAAAATACTGTTTAGCTATAGAGAGTTCGCTTGTGAAGCCATGGGGACAGCCCAAACTCAACGCCTTATACACCAAAACAAAAATGATTAGACATTAATCAGCACGCGTTAGAAGCAAAGAGGCTGTGGTAGCGAGCATAGCAAATCAACCAGTGATAATGACCCACTTAGGCAACGGACTTAACAACTTACCTACCGAGGTATGAGCATGAACAACCAGCTGAAGTTCAACATATTACGCTACGACATAGCGAACCACTGCGAGATAAAAAAGCAGAAACTCAAGCCATCACCCTACCCTCTACAATATGGAACGAGGACAAAATAAATGGCCGAGAAAAATATTGACCAACTACTTCAAGCGCCTTTCCCTGTTTGTGATATCGAATGGAAACCCCAAACCAGTGGTGTAACCAACGATAACAGAGCATGGGTGCTCGCCGTTCCTTACATCACCAACCGAGCAATACAAAAACGCCTTGACGATGTGTTTGGTGTAATGGGTTGGGAAAACAATTATCGCGAAGTGGCTAGCAAAAAAGGAGGGTTTCTTTGCGGTATTAAAATTAACCATGACGACAAAGAGGTCACCAAGTGGGACGGCGCAGAGTGCACAGATATCGAACCGCTAAAAGGTGGCATTTCAAATTCAATGAAGCGTGCCGCCGTACAGCTTGGCATAGGTCGGTACCTTTATGACCTGCCAGAGTTTTGGGCTCCGAAAGCGGAAGTTTGCCAAGGTAGAAATCATCCGCTAGGCAATGTGTTAACCAACAAAAAACTAGGTAAGAACATAGCCTGGCAAACACCAGAATTGCCTAACTGGGCGCTCCCCAAAGCTGACGCAACACCTTATGAGGATGCAATTATCAACGCCACCGATGCAGCCGGGCTCAGAAGGGTTTACAGCGAAGCCACCAGATTTGCAGCAATTAACCAAGACAAGAAGCTACACGATGAGTTTAAAGGGTTAATGCTACAACGCGCCGAAGAAATCAAGCAAGCAGCAGCTCAAACGGTAGAGGAGGACACCAACAAAGCTAAAGCGTGGGCAAATAAACAGGCAGGCGCTTATTCATTAATACCAAATGAAGCATCAATCAGGCAGGCCAATAAGGCCCACCTGGATGCACTTAGAACTATGTGTGAAGGCACTTATGTTAATCAAGAGGTGATTGCGACTCACCTAAACAAACACATGCAGCAAGCTATCGACGCCTTAGCTGCAAAAAACCAACACCAAGAGGCTTAAGTATGGCAGATATTATCACTATTGAAGGCGGTATTGAAATTCCACAATCCGATGTGATTAGTGTATTCAGCGACACCGCAAAGCTGCAACCCTATATCGACCGGGTACGCGACGAGGTTTCCACCGAAAAGATTGATTTAACTACCGATAAAAGCCGCAAGGCAATTGGTAGCCGAGCTCACAAAGTTAGCAAGATAAAAACAGCACTCACAAAAATTGGTAAAGACTCTGTAGCCGACCTTAAAAAACAAGTTTTAGAAGTAAATGCTGGGGTTAAGTATGCCGAAGAAAAGCTTAGTCAACTTCGCGATGAAACTAGAAAGCCGCTTACTGATTGGGAAAAAGAGAAAGAGCGCCTGGAAGAAATTGAGCACCAAAAAGAAGAAGCTCGAATTCAAGCAATTCAGGACGAAATAAACAACATCCGAAACTTTGCGGTGTTAGCTGGTAACGAATCGATTGAGCATATCGCAGGCCTTATCGAAGCTCTGGATACTATAGACCCATCGGAAGGGTTTGATGAATTTACGCAAGATGCGCTGGTTGCAATAGCTGAAACCAAGGGAGAGCTAGCGCAAGCTATGCAAGCCAAAATTACAGAAAGGCAGCAAGCAGAACAGCAAGCCCAGTTGCAAAAAGAACGCGAAGAAAATGAAAAGTTAAGGCGTGAATTGGCCGAGTTAAAAGCCAATGCTGCAGCGAGTAAAGCTCCACCAGAGGCCACCATAAATCAAACCGAGTCAAGGGCTGACCTACAAGCCACTCAGCAGAATGTAGACAACCTACAACGCCAAATAGACCAAGATAAACAATGTCTCGCTCATGCTGACGGTCAAGCCTACCACCAAGGCAAAAAAGAACTTGACGAAAACCAAGCTCGCCTAGATCGCATGAAAAGCACGCTGCCAAAACTAAACATACTGGCAGGCAAAAAACCACCAGCAGTGATTAACCAAGCATCGGTAACAGTGGAGTTTACCGAGTACCAGAAAGGTTACATCGACGCTCTAGAGCAATACGCACACTGGAAAGATGGCGTCATGTATGTAGGCACCGGTGGCAAAACACTAACTGAAGCGGTGAGTGAATTTATCGCCAGTAACAAAACCGTAGCTTAGCTAGGGAGTAACAGCATGCTTCAAGGAGAGTATTACCTACACGAGAACGGCTCACTTATTTACAAGCCTCATGGTGGTGTGGATGTCACCAGCACATTTGTTAAACGATGCTGGGCTGTATCGGAGCTAGGACAAACACCAAGAACGTTTATGTTTTGGCTTATCGATGCGTTTGAAGCAGGGGCCACTCGCGCAGAAATAGAGCGTGTAGCCGCTGCAAACAACTTAGATAATTACACACCAAATTGGCGAGATGAAGTGTTCAAAGTGGAGCCTCAATAATGCAATCAAACGAAGAAACAGAAAAGAAAATCAGCGAGCTTTTTTATTCAATTGTTCAGGCAAACCGCGAACACAAACAAGCCCTTGATAAAGTGCAGGAGCTACGCCGTAAGCTCACCAATGCCAAAGAGGGTGTATTTGATTCAGTTTCCGAAATCTGCAGCGGTGATAGCGAAATGATAACTGCAGTTAATAAAGCGCTGAGGCGTGGAGTTTGTTGTGGTGAGTTTTCAATCCATTTAAGCGCCGAAGAGGACGGTATAGATATTTACCGCTCACCTGTGTTTGTTAACGAGATATTCAGTAAGAATGAGCTTGATTGGAATAATTTCAAATCAGAGAAGGATGTTAACTGAGGATTGGTTATACGAGCGGAAGATTTGATTCATAAGGAGCCGACTAAAAAGTTGCGACTTTAGAAAGGGAAGGCATTTAATGAGTGCTATACAAAAGCTGCGGCCTGGCTCGCGAACAGCGTCAAATCGAGATAAATAAAGAGCCCAAACGGAGTTTTAACATGCGACCTATTCGCAAAGAAATCATTAACGGCACAGTGGTTTCAGAATTCTACTATGCCGGTCAAATCGTGGTGTATATCGACCACGAAAGAACAAGTATGAGTTTTAGTGAAGCTAAGGCTTATCTGATAGAGAAAGGAGAGTAAAAGTGAGTAAAAGTGGGTAATCAGGTGAAAATTTGGCCTTTAAATAGCGAATGTCAATTATGAGCGACTCAATCCAAAAGAAGCGCACACACAGTTTCAAGCGCTGGAATAATGAACATATCGAGAAAATATTTGAAATTGCTGCTGACTCGATTATTCCTATTAAAAACAGGTCACTGGCAAATTAACTTTTCGGATTATTAAGCACAAGCCCCTGATTGAGAGTACCTAATAATGAGCGCCCCTAGCCCTACTTTCGTTACCGATGAAAAGCTGTGTGAATATACAGGATTGACAGTGGGCGCTATAAAAAACTACCGTCTTAAAATTTGGTTACAAGGAAAGCATTGGGTAAAAATCAGCACTACAGGCCAAGCCCCAAATGAAAAAGGCCGAGCCTGTGTGATGTACAACTACCAAAGCATAATGGAATGGATCCAAAACTACCCACAAATGTAAAAAAGCCACCTGGTGTTGAGATACACGGTGGTTATGTTCGGATCTGGTTTATGTATAAAGGCGAGCGATGCCGTGAGTCTTTAACTATCCCCCCCACCAAAGCTAACCTGAAAAAGGCCGGTGAAAAGCGGGCTCATATCGTTTACCAAATAAAACATGGTGAGTTCGATTACGAGAAAACCTTTCCTGAATCTAAGCGAGCTAGTCGTTTTGCCCCCAATACATCAAAACGAACAGTTCACGAACTAAGTATTGCTTGGTTGGACTCAAAACGCCTGGACCTGTCAAACAACACCTTCGCCCGGTACTCATCGGTAATTAAAACAGTTGTCGGGTACCTAGGAAAAGATAAGATCTGCAATACCTTAATAAATGAGGACTTTAGCAACCTAAGAAACTCACTGCAGCAGGCGCCACAAAACTACACCGATCGCGCCAAAGCCGGCAGAACGGTTCGCACTGTAAATGTCTATTTAACCATTGCAAAACAAATGCTCGAGTTTGGCCACATCAATAATTATCTATTACACCCTATCTGGTATGGCGTTAAGCAACTAAAGAAAACCCGAGTAAAGCCGGACCCTCTTTCTCATGATGAATTTGAACGTTTGCTTAGTGTATGTAGAAACGAACAAGATCTAAATTTTTTTACAGTGGCTGTTTATACGGGTCTTCGTCATGGCGAGTTAATTTCTTTAGCGTGGGAAGACATCGATTTAATGAAAGGAGAGGTAACAATATCGCGTAACCTTGCCTCAATTGGTGAATTCGTTCAGCCCAAAACTGAAAGCAGTGAGCGCGTTATAAAGCTGTTATCACCAGCCAAACAAGCATTAATGAATCAACAAGCATTAACTAAAATGTATCCCGCAGAAGGCGTAATGATTCAGCTTAGAGAGAAAGGAGCGCAACGAGTAGATATGTGTACCTTTGTATTTAATCCGTTGATCACAGCGAAAGGTGAATACTTTAAATCCCACTATTCGAACACATCAATCGAGGATAAATGGACACGGCTTTGTAAGCGCTCCGGTGTTCGCCGTAGGCCTCCCATTCGCGTGTTGGATGCTTTCAAAAGGCGCTAATCCAGCTTATATTGCAGGGCAAATGGGACACAGCTCATCACAAATGGTGTTTACTATTTATGGAGATTGGATCCCCGAGGGTGACGAAGACCAGTTATCTATGCTTGAAAAGAAACTAGATAAAAGCGTCCCATACATGCCCCATAAAATTAGCAAGACACCATAAATAACTGAAATAAAGGCAAATAAAACGATGGCACAATTTATTTATACAAAACTGGGCGTATTTTTATTTAGCAAATGTTATTAACCAACCGATTGATGACGAATACTTAAAGAACGCACGCGTGGGGGCTTACCTAGGGTCAAACATGGCGCAATGGCTAAAAGCAAAAGGCGTGAAAGTAGCCTATCGACCCGTTGAACCAGAAATGTTGCTAGAAGGATTAATACGCGATCGAGCCGACATCATTTTGGCTAACGAGGCGGCGATGCTAAAGCTTACCGAGAAAACTAATCGCAGCGCCTATATCGACCGCCAAGTGGTAGTAAGCAAGCCCATCGCAGTTTATTTTGGCAACACCTACTTAAGTGAAAACCCAGGTTTTATCGATGCTTTCAATCAAGCGGCTAGTGAGTGCCTACCGGAAGAGTCATTAGTGTTATACGGCGAATAGCAAGGAGCTAGAGTTATCAGTTTTAACTAGCTTATTTTTGGACACAAATGAGTTAGGAATTCAGCCTTAAACATTCATAGCTTCGACACCATGTATGAATCAATTGTCGCTAGATAAGTGCTAGGGTTTCAGTTTCAAGCCGGTCTTCAATCTCGATGTGCCTGCGCGTTGTCAACGCGTTCTGTATAGTGCTTGTGCCCCTTTTTGAAGCGACACCTAGTTAGAGGTACACCGGCGATATAGCCTTGGCAAGACCGCCATCATCACGTTTATTGCTATGTTTAATGAGGACTTTACGTGCTACCCGTCGTCGCTTTAGCCGAGGGTTTTCTGAAAAAGCAGAGGCAGCGACTATGGGCCGGTTCCCTTAGTTACCCACTAAACTGGGTAACTAAGGGATAGGGCCAACACCAAAAGTGAAGCTGCCGCGATCCAAGATCCCATGACTCTCACCGCAATTTTTTGCCATGTTAAGCTGTTGAAGTATTCAGAAATCAAAGTGGCAATGCAAAACGCAATAAATATACCAAGCCCAGTACCAATCATCGCTACCAATTTAGCGATACCAACCAAGCTTTCCTGTGGTGAGTCATATGCTACAAGAAAACCCGCGATTGCAGCCGTAGTTACGCTCAAATACCGTATAGCAGTTAGCTTACTGGCAACAAAGAGTCCCACAATCGCGCCCGCAGCTAAAAGCGTAGGCTCGAGCCCTGGTTGCACAAAAAAGCTGGCACCAACTAAGCCCGATATCAAAGCAAGCACAAAAGCTAAGACGCTCGCTTTGCTTTTTTCGATTCCTGATTGACCTGCATACAAGCCAAGCGCAATGATAAGTAGCAGATGCGCTGGTACGCCAAGGGGATGCAATAACCCACCATAAAAAGCGCCTGCGCCCTCAAAAGGACTATGCGCTAAGGCTGGCCTTGGCAAGGAAAGTAAAAGTAATACACCCCTTCCCATTGTGGTTACGCTCACCCAACGAGGATCCAAACACCAGCCGTAGCAATCACGCCGCCCGTCGCCTGAATGAGCACCCTTCCGGCTGGTGCACGTACAAGCTGGCCAAACACAATACCGCACAGGTGCAACAGTCCCGTGGATAATACAAATCCTATGCTATACGCCAAGGGAGTCGCTGATTGTGGCAGCTCTGTACCATGAGCATGCCCATGAAAAATAGCAAATATGGCAACGACGATGGCCGCAACCAGCAAGTGAGGCTTCAAGGCAAAAGCTATCATCCCCCCCAACACAACTGCTGAAGTTGCGATGCCAGTCTCCACGGCGGGGATTGGAAGGCCGATGATCCCCAAAACACCACCAAAAGCCATCACTAACGGGAATACAACAGGCAATACCCAATTAGCAGGGGCACCGAGCAATGCTCCCCAAAGCCCAACGGCAATCATAGCCACGACATGGTCTACACCAAGAACGGGGTGCACAAAACCACTTACGAATCCGCCCCCAAAGCCGGTTACTTCATGTGCACTGGCATTAAATGACAGCAGCAACATAGCCGCGAGTATGGATAGTAATTGATTCGTTTTCATGTAATTCCTTTTATTCTTTGAAACGGATATTGATTAGACTGTGTTTTTTTAGCTAGGTTACAACAATTCTGTTTGGCAAAGCTAAGAAAGTTAAACTGATGAACCAAGCAGTGCTACTCGCGTCAAGAGCCAATAGGCTGAGAGCCCTCCAAGGCAATATACGGGTAACACTCGAATATGGTTTGGTATGGCTAGGTTTAGCTTTCGACCGAATAACGCCACCACCAAGACGGTAAAGACAAAGATTAACTGGCCAAGCTCGACACCCACATTGAAAAATAGTAATGCCAGTGGGATCTCACTCTGGGCTAGTCCAATCTCTGATAAAGCCCCCGCAAAGCCCAGACCATGCAGCAGACCAAAAGCAAATGCGACGACCCATGGATATCGATGAGTCAAGCCTGTTTGCCCCTCACGCGCCCGCATGATCTCGACCGCGAGAAATACGATACTTAGCGCGATACAGGTTTCAACGGGTGCCGAACGAAGGGTTAAATAATCAAAGGTGGCTAGTCCAAGGGTAATACTGTGAGCCAGAGTAAAAGCTGTAATGGTTTTAACCAGGGCTGCAGATCCTCGAACGATCCAGAGCAAACCCAGTACAAACAACAGATGATCTACTCCTAGTAGGATGTGCTCAACTCCCAAAAACAAATAGCGCTGTGCTGCATCTTGCCAACTACCAGAGCTAGCCTTTAATTGCGCCATTGACAAGGTGATCGCACCGGCTTGATTTTTAAACAATCGACTGACTTGGCTACCATCTCCCCAGTAAGTAGTCACCATCAGACCATCTCGCTCCCAAGCAAGCCTAATCTCATCCCCTGCTCTCAGTGCACGCTCCGCTGAAAACTCAAAGACCTTCCACTGCCCCTGCTGACTGCCTCGTGGGTTTGCAGTAAATTCAAAGTCTTCCGGCAGCTGCGGTGACGAAAAGCGGGCGGCCATCATTGCTGGAGCATGAACTCGAAGCTGGTACTGGTTGTTAGAACCCTCGACGAGTTCAGCCTTGGACACACCAATATCGTGTGCAAATACACTTGCGGTAACAAAAAAAAGCGCAATAGCTAGCATCCATGACTGAACCGCCTGTGTCATTGGGTGCGCTCCACCACGATGCTGTAGTTCTCACGCACACTATCAAGCTCAGCATCAATTAACTTGCGGGCCTCAGCCGCTTGCCAGTCCATTGGCAGATAAGGTGCTACCTGTTCAAAAGCCGCAACTTTTGGCGGGGCTATCCCGGATCGTTTAACAAAGTGGAGCCCTTGAACTGATGAGAATGGTCCCATCCAATGGTCAGAGTCAGTCTCTACGATGTAACGAGAAGCTTGTTCACCGAACAAAGACGCCAGTTCACTGCGGGGACTATTAATTGAAGACTGGCCATAGGTCTGAAAATAAGACTCAGACAAGGACCGAAAATCTGCCCCTTGATTGAGCTCATCGAGCAGACCAGGTGAGACACTGCTTTCATCTTTAAAATAAACATGATCGACCTGAAACTGCTCAGGGCTAGTGTAGAGTTCGAGGTTATTTTGGTAGAAATCTTTTAGTTGAGCTTCGGAGGGCTCCTTCACCTTAGCGATCATCAATCCCCTCAGCTTGAGGATCATATTGCGGCGCATGCGTGTATCTCCTTGGTTCAATCCACGCTTGTACGCCTCTCTATAAAGGATTTCATCTTCAATGTAGGACGCAATCAACTGATCAATGTCTTCATCGCTGTAAGTACGCAGCGATAGCCTTTCTTGCTGCTTGACCAAATAGTCGATACTGCTTTGGTCAACGAAGATTTGTTCTTTGCGATCACTTGCTAACAATGCATCGGCAAGAAAAATCACCCCTCCCATAAGGAGGAAATGTAACAATGGTTCTTTCAGGAAAGCGTACTTCGTGTCCATTTATAGCCCTGAATCCATTCAGCGTTTACGAGGCCGGATACCCGGCCTCTTGTTGGGAAAGGTGTTATTGGTTGGCGTGCACTAGGCGTTCAGGGTCGTAGTAGAATGGATCTTCAATTCCCTCTCGGCGCCCTTGTATTCCACCGAGTAGCGAACGGATCAGGCGATCCATCAGAATGCCAGTTGTTTGATGGGCATCATCCAGAAATGGGTTGTACTCATTAAATTCAGCAGCGACGATTTGGTTTTGAATGCCCAAAGCCCGCACCAGTTGGATCGCTTGGCCAGCCGTTAGGCCGTCAGGATCCTGCGAGCCCACACCAGGTACATATGCTGGGTCAACCCCGTCCATATCAAAGGTGATGTATACCTTGCGGCCTTTGACCTCTGAAAGCAGCTTAGCTAGCACCGCATCCCACCCATATTTCTCGATTTCAGCCTGGAAGTGAAAATTCAACTTGTTTTCACGCATCCAGTTTAGATCGTAAGCCCCAGGCGTTGTGCCGCGCAGGCCAACTTGATAGATGTCACTGCCCTTTATAACTCCTGAGTCGACAGCCAGTTTGAAAAAAGACCCATTGTGAACGAAACGACCTGCGCCCGCTTTATAGGCGTCGTAGTGTGCATCTACGTGAACGATAGCCACTTCACCGGGACCATACTTCTCAGCTAGCGCGGTCATAAATCCGTAACTTTGAATATGGGTGCCGCCAATACCAACAGGAATCGCATCAGTACTTAAGATTTCACTGACGATTTTATGCACCTCGTCAAGGTTGACCTGATTATCCGCCATCCAGTTAGCGGCTGCGTTACCGTAATCAGCCATGACCAGCTTGCCGATATCAACACCAATAAACTGATCTTCGCCCTGAGCAGGGTACGACATGTAATCAATCAGTGAACGCATCTGCTGGGCAGCAAATCTGCCGCCTGGTAACACCTGATCACCAATCGTCATACCGAACATGGCGATGTCAACTTTAGCCGCTTTTAGGTCTTCTGGAGTCTGGGCAATCGGCGCCCCCAAAAAGGTCGGTATTGCCGTCCAGTTCGGGCCGAAGGTATAGCGGTTTGGATAGAAGAGTCCGGGCTCACGCTTGGCACCCATCGACTAATCCCGGCGCTCAAACAAGACATCTTTCTCGTCAGTCATCTTGAGTATCATCGGGTTTTCAGGATCTTTCCAAGGAGCCCACTTGTAAGGAATTCCGCCATCGCTTTCTGAAGCGGAAGTATTAAACGTAACAGCGATACCAACGGTTAATAATACGCGGCTAAGAAAGGTATTCATGCTTTATGCTCCATGCTTTTGCTGTTGAATAATTCTTCATAAACAAAAGCCTAGCACACGCAGGTATGGGCCGCCATCAACACATTTCCTGTTATCGCTTCCAATGTCCTCTTAGAGCATCTTTAACGTTCAATCAGTTACGCTAGCTTATTTTTGGACAAAAACGAGTTAACTTATAGCTTCACTTCTCGCTAATGAAAAAACCTATCGTTGAGCAAAAAAGAGCGCCCTATTGGCGCTCTTATCTACTTAAGACTAAGCAAATACTGGCGCGTCAGAATCTTCTGCTTCGTCGCTGTATACACAAACATTTGAATCTTCTACTAAGCCTGTTTCTGCAACACAATGGGTTTGAAAAAACTCGCTAATTTCTTTGCGTTGGCAGTGCGCTTCAAAACTTTCTTTATCCGCCCAAATCTCTTGAAAGGCGATGGGATAACCAGTGCCCAGAGCAAAAGGGTTGTCAATTTGGCGTGTAACCGTGTATTGAATACAGCCATCTTCACGCAAGGTGTTTGGCTCTAGCGCTTGCAATACTTTAAACAGCTCGTTTTGCTTACCGGCTTTAGGTTTAAACATGGCAATGCAATAGATCTTTTTAGACATAAGGCTTCCTTAATAAAGCGGCGAGCTGGGCTCGCCATTCTTAAAAATATCAATAATAAGCCTTTGTGCGGGCAAACGCTGCAACTAATTGGCTATTAACAAGCTTTATATCGCTGCGTTTGCATTGCCAACAAGCGCTTGTAAGCTAACTCTTGGCGCAGCGCAGACGAGCCTTCACACCAGTTATATTCCAGTGGTTCCCATAGCGGATCTTTAGGTGATAAACCCAAAGCCTCAATATAACTTGCCTTGGCCACTACATATTGGCTTTTATAGGGAAGAATTACCCCTCCCTGCTTGGCTTGCAGAGCCAGAGCCTCGGGATAATTGGCGCACCAATGATTAAGCAACGCCATACAAGCAGGCGAGTACCAAAACTTGCCGCTATCTTGTTGCATGGTTTGCTTGTGCTGACACGACAATACACTTTGGGCGTGTTGCCAGTCTTTAAAGCCCGCTTCTCGCGCTACATACAACAAGGCATGTTTTAGTTGTGGTGATTTGTCTTTAGCTAAACTTGCTAATGGGGAATCGGCAGTATGGCGCTGTTTAAGCAAAATTTTACTGCGAATTTTAAGTTCTTCAACGGCAGATAACATCTCTATGCTCCTAAATACTTAAGTTGTTCCCCGCAAAACAATATTCAGAATGACATACAGTGTCGTAATGATGTGTAACTAAGCATGTGCTTAAGGGTGAGTTCCTCTTGGCGGGCAGGCGCCCCTTAGCACCTGCCCGCATTCTGCCAAAGCTAAGTTAATTACACAAGTAAACTCTAAGGCTCATTAATTCTATGATTGTTGCGTACTCGGTTTGAGTTGAGCCGCAACAGAAGATGGCTGCTCAGGTAATAACAAACTAAGCAAGATAGCGACTAAACCACCGGAGGTAACTGCTGAACCAAAGATGTTTTGAACCAATTTAGGCGCGTGTTGTAGTAGGTCGGGTACCATTGTCACGCCTAAACCTACGCCAAAAGACACTGCCATAATAAGTAGTTTTCGGCGATTAAGTGTTTCGCTAGCAATAATTTTAATCCCTGCTGCCGCCACTGTACCAAACATTACCAAGGTGGCTCCGCCTAGCACTGGTTTAGGAATTTGCTGTAAAACAGCACCTAATATGGGGAATAGTCCCAGTACCACGAGTATTAGTGCAATGTAATAACCTATATACCGACTGGCTACGCCGGTTAGTTGAATCACTCCATTATTTTGGCTAAAAGTAGTGTTTGGAAAAGTATTAAAAACAGCGGCAATTAAGGAGTTAACGCCGTCGGCTAACACTCCGCCACGCACCCGTTTTAAGTAGCTGTCTCCTTTAATCTCTTGCTGCGAGATAGCGCAGTTAGCGGTAATATCGCCAGCCGATTCTATTGCCGTAATAAAGTAGATAAGCGCAATAGGTAGAAAGGCCACCCAGTCAAAACTAAAACCATATTTAAAGGGAACAGGAATACTCACCAAAGGTTGTGAGCCTAGCGAAGAAAAATCTACTTTCCCCATAAATAGCGCGATTAACATACCAGCGAGCAAGCCAATAACAATTGATGAGAGGCGCAGCCAAGGATTTGCCGAACGGTTTAAAGCAATAATAATTACCAACACAGTGAAGCCCAAGCCTAGGTTTTGTAAGCTACCAAAATCGGCAGCTTTAAAGCCACCCGCCAAATCGGTCATGCCTACTTTTATCAGCGAAATACCAATGATGGTAATCACTATTCCGGTCACCAATGGCGTGATGATTTTTTTCATTTTAACCAGCATTTGCGATAAGAAAATCTCGATAAAAGCACCCAAAAAACAAACGCCAAATATTAGCGACAATATCTCTTCGGGACCGCCGCCTTGGCTTTTAGCGATAAAGCCTGCCGCCAATATCGAGCCTAAGAAAGCGAAGCTGGTACCTTGCACACAAATCATGCCTGCGCCAATAGGGCCTAACCTTTTTGCCTGAATGAAGGTTCCAACGCCAGATACAATGAGCGCCATACTAATCAAATAGGGAATGTGCGAGCCTAAGCCTAATACGCCCCCAATAATCAAGGTTGGGGTTATCACGCCAACAAAACATGCCAATACATGTTGTAGCCCAGCAAAAAAAGCTTCTGCTACCGCTGGTCTCTCCTCTAGTTGGTACAACAACTCCTTTGGTATCGCTTTTTCCGTATTTGCACTCATGCTTTACTCCCTGTTATTTCGCTATATCACAAGCAGATATCTGACCACTAGGTCAGATTAATAACGCAAGGAACTTGCCAATTTACCTTTTAGCAACAAACACCCTACAACAAGTATCATTTATTCAATCACTTAGACGAGGAATCTTGCCAATAAACCTTTACTCAACGAGCTAGCAACATTCATATCATTACGCGTTTAATTGGTGCGCTCTCACCAATACGTGCACCAGCAACTATCAATGCCGAGCAGCACATCGAATGCGCCGATTTAGTGTTTTACTCTTGACTGGCAGTACGAACCAAAATCCTTAAATAACAGTTAGATAACTGTCTTTTATTAGCGACAGGCTCGCGCTAATTCTGGATATTAACGTGATAAGGCTCACAGCTTAATGATAAATTTAATTCTTAATTTTAATGTCAATTGATGCTGCTCTAGTATCTTGCCCAACCAGGTTTGGTTTAAGTGCCCCTTAATAAACAAGCAAGTAATAAAGTGAAGGGACAAAGCTTAGCAATATCAGGATGATATGAGTGTTACATTGCGCAAACTAGATTTGTTGCCGCCAATAATTAGCTAACTAAGCTAAGGCATCAGCAAAGCATTTAACTAACACCCATGCCACATGTTTTTAAAACACTATCATGGAGAAATAAATGCAATTATCCACAGCCTCTGCGCTAGTTGGTGCATGCTTTAGTCTTTTTACTAGCAGCGCCTACGCAGCTACTAGCGTAAGCATCGACTTAAACACCCAAAAATTTATTGGCGGCGAATCTCAGTTAGATCGCGAAAAATACTTTAACCTACATACCACCCACTCAGAAAACCAAGTTACCAATGATGAGCTTGAGTATTTAACTAACAATCTAAACGCAGGCTTTGGCCGCGGCTTTTGGAGTCCGTTTTCGGCCCATAAAGGGCATGACTCCTACCCTAACGAAGCCACCGCTAAAACCAATGGCGCCAAAAACATTAGTAGCACCAAAAACCACAACAACTATGCTTATTTCTCGAATCGCTACATTGTTACCGACCATCCGCGAAACGCATTTGCAGCCAATCAAGACCCTGTAAAAGCCGCTGAGTGGGCAGCCAACTACTTTAAACACTACTTCGATGACAGCACTCGCCCCATTTTTTATGAGCCAATTAACGAGCCCTTTGTACATGCCGGTGAGTTTGGGATCGACGCCGACCTAGCACGCTCTAAAATTACTGAGCTGTTCAAGCAAATTGGTAAAAAGTTTGACCAAGAAAACATAGATACCAAAGTGATCGGTTATGCTGGTGCTTGGCCGTCGATGGAATTGTGGGATTTTAGACACTTTGATACCCGCATGAAAATGTTCATGGATAGCGCAGGCCCATACATAGATGCTTTTTCAGTACATTTATACGATGGCGTAAACGTAACTGGCGCGAATAGCCAACGCTCTGGCAGTAACTTAGACGCGATCTTAGATTTAGTAGAAAGCTACAGCTACCACAAATGGGCACAGGTTAAACCGCTGGCCATTACCGAATATGGTGGCATTGAAAAAGGTTACGGCGACACCTACAGCGACATTGCTAGTGTGCAATCGGTTCGCTCTATCAACAACATGTTATTCCAGCTGTTAGACCGCCAAGATCGCTTACTAACTTCTATTCCTTTTATTACCGGTAAAGCTAGCTGGCACTACAATGCCGCAAACAACTGGGAACCATACGGCGCAGTAATTACTCGCCCCGACCCAAGCAGCATTGTTAACGGCAAACCTACCCGCTTCTTCTGGACTCCACGTATTCACTTCTACCAACTATGGTCAGATGTAAAAGGGGTTCGAGTTAAAAGCCAAAGTTCCAATCCAGATGTTCAAGTACAAGCGTTTGTAGACGGCAACAAAGCGTACGTTGCGCTTAATAGTTTGTCTGAGAATACCGAGCAAGTTAGTTTAGATTTTGTAAGCAGCCTAGGTAGCATTAATAAGGTGGCTAAAAAATCATTAAAAATTTACCCAAATGCTGCTCCCGTTTATCAAGACAACAGTAATGTAAATGCTCCAAGTAGCTTGAGCTTAATTGCTGGCGAAACAGTTGTTTTGCAATACAGCTTTAATCAAAACATCAACCTAGACAACACGCTACATGTAAACAGCTATTACAGCACCACTAACTTACAAACCATTTCTGCCAACAAAGCGCTTAACTTTGCGATTAACAACGTTAGTGCCGGCCAAGGTACCTCAAACCTAAAAGTGAGTATTGGTCGTAAACACAACAAATCGAAAAAGCCAGTCGTGAAAATAAACGGCACTGCACTAACTGTTCCGAATAACTGGAAAGGTGGCGATCAAAGCTCACGCGATGACTTTTTTGGCGCCCTGCATATCCCAGTTCCCAACAATTTACTGAGCAAAAACAATGTTGTTAGCATAACCTTCCCCGACTCAGACGGTCGCGTAAGCTCGGTGGTTTTAGAGGTGAACAACCAAAGTAACGCTGCCGTAACCCAAGATGCGGTAAGCTTTGCCAACACCATCGACAGCCTAGCACCGGGTAAAACCTACGCCGTTACACTGGACTACAGCGCCAGCCAAAGCCGAGACTTAACCGTATCCATTTGGAAAGATCAAAGTTACTTAGCGGGCACAACTGTTAACGTAGCTGCTGGAGAAGGTACTAAAACCATAGATGTTACCTTGGCAAATGAAACGGTATCTGGCGAAACTGGCTACATCATGAAGGCTAATATTCGCCCTCAAGGTGGCGATGTTGCTAGCATTATCAAACAAACCCAAATCAACGATATTGTGATTGAAAGTGACAGCGGCGCAAACTACGACCAAATCGTATTTGTAGAAAGCTACCAAGAACTCACTAGCGCTCTGCAATACACCATTAAGCTTGATTACTCGGCCATGCAACAACGTGACTTGGTTGTAGAGTTATGGGATGAACAAAACTGGCTAGCTTCTGGCAAAACCAGCGTACCTCCGGGTTCGGGCACTACCTCAGTCACTATTGATCTTAGCACCGCACCGGCCGCAGGTAGCCAAGGCTACAAGCTTAAAGGCTCTATTCGCCCAAGCGGTACATCGTGGCAAGACAATCTTGATTTCGAGCAGATCAGCAATATTGAAATTGTTAGCGACCTTCCTAGTGAAGACACTACCAAGCTAGTAATGCCTTCTACCGAATTGCTGCAGGCTCAAAGCTATCAATTTACTGTTGACTACAGCGCGACTCAACAGCGTGACGTAGTGGTTGAGCTATGGCTGAATAATCAATGGTTGGCTCAAGCTACCGAGCAAGTAGAAGCAGGTGAAGGCAGCGTACAACTTACCGTTGAACTTGATGAAGTGGCACAAGCCGCCAACACCTATACCGTTAAAAACAGTATCCGCCCATTAGGGACCGATTGGCACAGTAACTTAGCCACTAACCAAGTAAACAATGTAAGCGTTATAAGTGACGCACTTATTACACCTAGCACTTGGACTAACCTGCAATTTAAACACAGCGCCAAATGTATGGACGTAGCAGGTGGCAAAACCACAAACGGTAGTCAATATCACCAATGGACCTGTAATACTCAAAACGACAACCAACGTTTTTTGTTTACGCCTCTAGGAGACAACTGGTACACCATTAAAGCTAAGGTGAGCAACAAATGTGTCGACCTAGCCAGTGGCACCACCGCCAATGGTGGAAAATTGCAGCAGTATTCTTGTGATAACAACAACCCAAACCAAGTTTGGCAGTTAGTTGAACAACAAGACGGTTGGTTTGAGCTGCGTGCTAAACCTTCCGCAAAATGTATTGATGTAAAAAATGCCGCTAGTACTAACCAAGCAAGCATTCAGCAGTGGAATTGTGGTAACCAAGCTAACCAACTTCTCCGCTTTATAGAATAAACCAGTAAGGTTTAAGAGCCGCTTTGCGCGGCTCTTTTTTCTTTTTACACCTCGCCTACCCCTAATCATTTACCAAGCAAAATCGCCTAACATTGGTGCGTAGCTAGCATTTGCTGCACCACAAACAATCATTCATTTAAAACCGTCGCATTAACAATTCCTTCAACTAAACTCAACAAAGCTTGTGAAATTGGGATTTATTGACTTAAATCAAAAAACATGACCAAGTGGCCAGCTTTTTGCTACTTCAATTTTTTAACTAACCGCCATTCCAAGAAACGGAGTTCTAAATGAAACTAAATAAATGGATAAGTGCTGCAGCCTTTGCTGTAACCACCTTAATAGCACCAGTTAGCATGGCTGCCGACGAGCCACTAAAAGTAGGCTTTGTATATGTTGGCCCTGTAGGAGACCACGGTTGGAGTTATGAACACGACCAAGGCCGAATTGAGATGGAGCAGCACTTTGGCGGAAAAGTTAGTACCACCTTTGTAGAAAACGTTCCTGAAGGCGCAGATGCAGAGCGCGTGATTACCCAGTTGGCCAAATCAGGTCACGACGTTATCTTCACTACGTCTTTTGGTTTTATGAACCCAACAATCAAGGCCGCAAAACGCTTTCCTAAAGTTACCTTTGAACACGCTACCGGCTACAAACGCAGCAAAAACGTATCTACTTATGTATTGCGCACTTACGAGGGCCGTTATGTATCAGGCGTGGCCGCTGGCATGACCACCAAAACCAATGTGATTGGTTACATTGCCTCGTTCCCCATTCCGGAAGTAATCCGTGACATTAACTCGGTGTACTTAGGCGCAAAAAGCGTAAACCCTGATGTGCAAATTAAGATTGTGTGGGTAAATACGTGGTACGATCCAGGTAAAGAAGCAGACGCTGCCAACGCCCTTATGGACCAAGGCGTAGACATTATTTTGCAGCACACCGACAGCCCTGCACCTCTTATTGCAGCCGAGAAGCGCGGCGTAATGGGCATTGGTCAAGCATCGGATATGAGCCAATTTGCCCCTACTGCACATATGTTCTCGGTACGTGATGTTTGGGCACCGCATTACATTCGCACCGTTGAGGAAGTTCTTTCTAACTCCTGGAAACCAGAAGATTACTGGGGTGGTTTTGCAGAAAACATTCTGCAAATTGTGTCGGTTAACCCAGCCCTACCCGACGACGTAAAAACCGCCATTAGCGAAACTGAAGCCAAGATTAAATCGGGCGAATTTCATCCATTTACCGGCCCAATGAAAGACAACAGCGGTAAAGAGGTGATCCCAGCAAGTAAAACGCTTAACGACCAAGAGCTAGCGGGTGTGATGTGGTACGTAGAAGGCATCGACGCAACGATCCCTAAGTAAACCTAAACCCCAAATAAACCGATGTTCTTAATGGTGCCCAGCTTAACTGGGCCTTTACAGCGAGAGTAAGATGAACTTAGCCCTACCTATTATTGATATTTCTACGCTAAATCATAGCGATAGTCAGCACTGGCAAGAAACCATTCAAGCCATCGATTCTGCCTGTCGTGACAAGGGCTTTTTTTATGTGACCGGTCATGGCATTCCTGGCGAGCAATTTGCTGCTATGCAAGCCATGGCTGCGAAGTTCTTTGCGCTTAGTGAACAAGAAAAACAAAAGATCAATATTCAGCACTCGGCCAACCATAGAGGTTGGGGACAAGTAAGTGCTGAGCAGCTTGACCCAAGCGGCCCTAAAGACTGCAAAGAAACCTTTGATATGGCTTTAGATCTTAGCCTTTATCATCCACAAGTTGCGCGTTACCCACAGTTGTACGGGCCAAACCAGTACCCAAATCTTGACGGCTTTATCCAACTTTTACAGCAGCATTACGAACTCACTTTGCAAGTTGGCCTCAAAATACTTAAGGCCATGGCTTTAGCCTTGGGCCAAAACGAAGACTTCTTTAGCAAGCATTTTAACTGCCCGATTAGTGTGCTGCGCTTAATTCATTATCCGCCTCAGCAACAAAATGATAACGGCGCTGGCGCACACACAGACTATGGCTGCATTACCTTGCTTTATCAGGATCAAACCGGCGGCCTTCAGGTACAAGACCGCAATCAACAATGGTTAGACGCGCCACCAGTGGAGAATAGTTTTGTGGTGAATATTGGCGATTTAATGCAACGTTGGACCAATGGCCGATACAAGTCGACGCCGCATAGAGTGCTTAGTCCAAAACAGCAAACCACTCGCTTTTCAATGCCTTTTTTTGTAGAGCCAGACTTTGATACTCCAGTGAATACTCTCGCGAGCTGTTTAGCACCTGGGGAGCAAAGTCAGTATCCCGAAATAACGGCTGGTGAATGGATACTATCGCGCTTTGCCGATACTTACGCTTATAGAAACGACCAGCAAGAATAAAAAAATTTGGCCAAAAAGCTGACCAAGTAGCCAGCTTGATAACTGCGAATTTTCCGGAGCAATCATGTTACAACTTATGATTAACGACCAAGCCATCACCTTAAGCCAGCAAGCGGCAGATACCATGCTGCTTAGCTTTTTACGCGAGCGACAAGGTTTAGTGGGCAGTAAAGAAGGTTGCGCCAGTGGCGATTGCGGTGCATGCACCGTAGTAATAGTGAGCCAAGATCAGCAACAACAACTTAGTTACAAACAAATAAACAGCTGCATTACGCCCTTACATTCTTTGCACGGTAAACAAATCATTACCGTTGAGTACCTAAAGCAAGGCCAAGAGCTACATCCCGTTCAACAAGCCATAGTAGATAAACATGGCAGCCAATGCGGTTTTTGTACGCCTGGTTTTGTGATGTCTTTATACGCCTTATCTCGTCAAACAACTAAACCAGAGCATCCCGAAGAATTTTTAGCTGGCAACTTGTGTCGTTGCACTGGTTATGGGCCACTTATCGAAGCCGCCAAGCAAGTAGCTTCAGCGCCAGCAACAAAGGATCATATTCAAGAAAATGAGTCCGCCGTGCAGTACTGGATGGAGCAATGTGACAAGCTAGAAAGCGACCACTACTGGCAACCTACTAGTCGCAGTGAGTTAGCCAGCATTCGCGCAAAACACCCTCACGCCAAATGGATAGGCGGCGGTACTGATTTAGCATTAGAAGTTACTCAACAGTATCAACGCATTGATGAAATTATCGACTTAACCGCCCTTCCTGAGCTCACAGGCATCGAGCGCACCAACAATGGTTGGCGCATAGGGGCGGCAGTACCTTTAGATAAAGTTCACGCATTTATGGCGCAGCACTACCCCACTACCGACGAAATTTTTGCTCGCTTGGGCAGTATTACCATTCGTCACCGCGCCACCTTAGGTGGCAGTTTAGGCAATGCCTCACCCATTGGTGACATAGCTCCATTGCTAATTAGCCTAAACGGCAAAATTGAAGTAGATGATGGCGCCACTACCGAGCTTTACGCACCAGAAGACTACATCACAGGCTACCGCGAAACGCGCTTAAAACCGCAACAATGGATTAGCGCCATTCACCTGCCAGATTTGTCTCCAACACTTAAGCATCAAATCTACAAGGTGAGTAAACGTTATGAAGATGACATCGCCACCGTGGTATTGGCTGTAGCCATGGAGTGTGATGACCAAGGCAGAGTAAACCACTGCGTTATCTCAGCAGGTGGCGTGGCGGCTAAGTCGGTGCGCTTAACTGAACTTGAAAACTGCTTATTGGGTGAAGTCTTCAACAACAACAAACTCAAACAGCTACAAGCCCTAGTGCCGCAATATGTAAAACCCATTGATGACGTGCGAGCCAGCGCAGCTTACAGGGTATTGCTAGTACAGAATCTATTAAAACGCTTCTACCTCTATAGCCAACAATTACCCACGAGGTTAGCCGCCCATGCGTAAATTAACGACTCAGCACCTCGAACAAACTGCGCCAAGCCAAGTAGTGGGTAAATCGATTCCCCATGAGAGTGCAGCCAAACAAGTCGCTGGCGAAGCGCAGTTCATCGACGACTATAACCTGCCAAACGGTTGCTTGCATGCTGCAGTAATCACTAGCCAAATAGCCAAAGGTAAAGTACTTGCTCAGCACTTAGATTCGCTGCAACAACACCCCGATGTAGTTGCGGTAATTCGCTGCCAGGATATCCCCGGACACCAAGATATTGGCCCGATATTTAAAGGCGACCCGCTGTTAAGTGAGAACGAGATTAGCTACTTTCAGCAGCCTGTGGCGCTAGTTCTTGCTCATAGTCACCAGCTCGCATGGCAAATTGCCCACCAAGCCAATCAAGAGCTAGTGCAATACCAAAGCGCCGATACGCTAGCGCTAAATAAGCAAGATATTAGCGACTTAAGCCATCCCAATGCAACGGTGCGCCCAAGCCATTGCATGGGTAAGCAAATAGCCGATGCCGTGCTAGAGCGCAGTGAACTGCAATTAGTTGGTGAGCAACATATTGGCGGACAAGAACACTTTTATTTAGAAGGACAAGTAAGCCTCGCCCAGCCAACCGAAGATGGCGGCATTATGCTTTACACCTCTTCACAGCACCCTAGCGAAGTACAAAAGCTAGTAGCTGAAGTATTAGGCATTGTGTTTCACCAAGTAACCGTAGACATGCGCCGCATGGGCGGTGGCTTTGGCGGTAAAGAAACCCAAGCCGCTCAATGGGCGTGCTTAGCCAGCCTTGCAGCCTGGCATTGCAATAAACCGGTGAAAATACGCCTACCGCGCAGTATAGATATGGCTGTAACCGGTAAGCGCCATCCTTTTTACAACCGATACCAACTAGGTTTAAGCGCCGAGGGAATCATTGAAAGTGCTAAGTTAGAAGTGAATGGCTTGTGTGGTCACTCGCCTGATTTATCCGACGCGATTGTGGATAGGGCGATGTTTCATAGCGACAACGCCTACAGCTTAGGCGAAGCCGAAGTCGTAGGTCATCGATTAAAAACCGATACCGTTTCACATACTGCCTTCCGCGGCTTTGGTGGCCCCCAAGGCATGATGTTAATTGAACAGGCTATGCAAGACATCGCAATTGCTACCGACCAAGATGCCTTAGATGTGCGTTACAAAAACCTCTATCGAGATGGACATGCCACCACCCACTACGGCATGCCAGTAGAGCAACATCAAGACCAGCTTAACTTAATTAAACAGTTAGAAGTGAACGCAGATTACCGCGCGCGTCGTCAGCAAATAGATCAATGGAACAACTCTAACTCGCTGATCAAAAAAGGCCTTGCCTTAAGCCCTGTAAAATTTGGTATTTCATTTACCGCCAAACACCTTAACCAAGCAGGCGCGCTGCTGCATGTGTATACCGACGGCAGTGTTCAGTTGAATCATGGCGGCACCGAAATGGGCCAAGGCCTGCATACCAAAGTTCAGCAGATTGTGGCGCAAACTTTGGGCATTCCATTTAGCTATGTGCTGATTACGTCTACCCGCACCGACAAAGTGCCTAATACCTCGCCCACGGCGGCTTCTTCAGGCAGTGATTTAAACGGGATGGCAGCGCATAATGCGGCGACAGAAATCAAACAACGTCTGCTTGAATTTGCTCAGCAACATTACCAGCTTACAGCAGAGCAAATCACCATAAATCAAGGCCAAGTTAAACTCGCCGAGCAAACCATTAGCTGGGCGGAGTTAGTGCAACAAGCTTACATGCAGCGAGTGTCACTCTCAGCGACTGGCTTTTATAAAACACCTAAAATTTGGTACGACCGCGAACAAGCACAGGGGCGGCCGTTTTTCTACTTTGCACTGGGTGCCTCCGTTAGCGAAGTGAGCATTGATACGCTAACTGGGGAAACGAGCGTAGACCGCGTAGACATACTGCATGATGTAGGCACCAGCCTTAATCCGGCCATCGACATTGGCCAAATAGAAGGCGCCTTTATTCAGGGCCTAGGCTGGCTTACTAACGAAGAACTGGTATGGGACAAAAAAGGAAAGTTGCTGAGTAATAGCCCGGCAAACTACAAAATCCCTACTATTGGCGACTACCCCGAACAAATGAACATTACCTTGTTCGACCAAGCCAACCCTGAGCACAGCATCTACCGTTCTAAAGCAGTGGGCGAGCCCCCCTTTATGCTAGCCATTAGCGCTTGGTGTGCCATTTACGATGCAGTGACGTCAATCAGCCAACATAAGCAGCCAGCGCAGTTAGATTCTCCAGCCACCAGCGAGCGCATTTTAATGGCTTGCCAAAAGCAATATGAGTTTATGGAGGCACAAGATGAGTGATTGGCAATCTCGCTTTTTACCCAATAACTGGTTAGATGCCTGCAGTTATCTTAAGCAGCAACAGCAGCCATTTTGTATTGCGACCATTGTGGCCGAGGCTGGTTCTGTGCCGCGAGCAACAGGCGCTAAAATGGTGATAAGTCAGCAACAACAATTTGATACCTTAGGCGGTGGAAATTTAGAGTTCTCGGTGATCAAGCATGCACGCGAGCAACTAGAAAAGGGAACAAAATCTAATCACATTGAACGTTTTTCCTTAGCTGCGGATCTAGCCCAATGTTGCGGGGGTGCAGTACAAGTATTGTTCGAATACTTCTTGGTTGATCAGCCACTTATCACCATTTATGGAGCGGGACATGTAAGCCATTGTTTATGTGAAATACTGGCGAAACTGCCGGTACAAGTACAGGTAATTGATAATCGCCAGCAATGGCTAGATTCAATTGGCCAATTTGGTGTGAACACCCACTATCACGCACAGCCAGAAAATAGCGTAGCAGAGCTAAAAGCCAACTCTTATGTTGTCATTCTAAGCCAAGACCATAGCTTAGATTTCGCTCTCAGCTTAGCTGCGCTGCGCCGAGGAGATTTAGCCTTTGTAGGCGTGATTGGCTCTCAAACTAAAGCCCAACGATTTAAGTATCGCTTAGCCGAACAACTTGAAAATCCGGCACAGTGTGATCAACTAACTTGCCCTATTGGCCTATCCGAGGTGAGTGGGAAATTACCCATGCAAGTCGCGGTATCGATTAGCGCCCAGCTGATCACGCTGCTAGAAAAACACGCTAAAACCGGTGACAGGGACCAGCAAAAACACCAATGGGAATCTAGCAATACTCTGCGAAAACAACTTGCGGGAGAACAGCTCAATGAGTGACGACGAAAAACATCTTAAGCTGCTAAACAATCTTCCGCACAGTCAATTCATCAGCGAAATGGCCAGTATTTGCAGTAGCAAAACATGGCAAACCACCATGACAACATTGCGCCCCTTTCAGTCAGTTGAGCAATTTATGTCTATGGCGAAACAAGCCTTTAGCCAGCTAACAGAGAGCGATTGGCTGGAGGCTTTTGCGGGTCACCCAATGATTGGTGACTTAACCAGCCTTCAAAAAAAATACAACCAAGCCAAGCACTTAAGCGAAGCAGAGCAAGCACAAGTTAACCATGCTCAGCAAGCCACTCTTAGTGCTTTACTCGACCTTAATCAGCGTTATTTAAGCCGTTATGGCTTCATCTTCATCGTATTTGCTAGCGGTAAATCCGCCGAGGAAATGCTGCACATATTGGAGCAGCGCTACGGGAATAGTCGCGAGCAAGAATTACATAATGCTGCCGAACAACAACAACGCATTAGCCTGCGTAGAATGGAGAACTTATTTTGAGCACCTTAAGCTGTCATGTACTCGATACCACTTGTGGCCAGCCCGCAGCAGGTATTGCGGTAGAAATTTATCGCTTTGGCGAAAGCCAAAGCTTAGCCAAAGGCTTAACCGATCAAGACGGGCGTTATAAGTTTGAACAATTAGACTTACCCAGCGATTGCTACTGCCTACGCTTTATTACCGAAGAATACTGCCTAGCGCACTTCCAGCAATGCTTTTTTCCTTTAGCCGATGTCGTGTTTATTAGTGATGAGCAACAAGCCCATTACCACATCCCGCTGCTGTTAAGCACCTTTAGCTATTCCACTTATCGAGGCAGCTAAGATGACGCGACAGTTCCACCGCGGGAGTATTTTACACTTTCCTAAGGCCACTATTGCACCGAGCGATAACTACCAATACTTACATGATGGCATATTGGTTGTTGAGGATGGTCTTGTTCAACACCTTGGGGATGCGCAAGATTACTTACGCAACAGCCCCGAAATACAAGCGGCTGTTATACAGCATCATGGCCTTATTATTCCGGGGCTTATCGACAGCCATGTGCACTACCCTCAGGTAGAGATTATTGCCAGCTATGGCAAGCAACTATTGGATTGGTTAAACACTTACACCTTTCCTGCTGAGCAACAATTTGTTGAAGCTGCCTATGCTCGTGCCCAAGCCGAGTTCTTTTTGCAACAACTGTTTGCCCACGGCACCACTACCGCCAGTGTGTATGCAACCGTTCACCCGCAATCGGTAAGCAGCTTTTTTGAGGCGGCAGAAAGCTACAATGCACGAATGATTTGCGGCAAAGTATTGATGGACAGAAACTGCCCCACCGCCCTGCAAGATAGCGCTGAATCTGGCTATCGAGAGAGCAAGCGACTGCTGGAGCAATGGCACAAAAATGGCCGGCAACTCTACGCAATCACACCGCGTTTTGCGCCTACCAGCAGCGAAGAGCAATTAGCTAAAGCGGGTCAGTTAGCCAAAGAACACCCAGATAGCTTTATTCAAACTCATTTGTCGGAAAACCCCACCGAAGTACAGTGGATTAACGAGCTATTCCCCGATTACTCTGACTATCTGGCAGTGTACGAAGCGCATGACTTGGTACGCGAACGTTCGCTATTTGGCCATGGCATTCATCTTACCGACCGTGAATATCTAGCCTTAGCAAGCTCAGGCGCAACCATTAACTTTTGCCCTTCATCTAACTTGTTTTTAGGCAGCGGTTTATTTAACTACCAACGCGCCCAAGCCAATGGCGTGGCCGTAGCGCTTGCTAGTGATGTAGGCGGCGGCACCAGCTTAAGTATGTTTGCAAACCAAGCCGATGCCTACAAAGTTTGCCAGCTGCAACAAGCCAGCTTAAGCCCTTTCGATTCATTATATTTATGTACTCAAGGTGCAGCAGTGGCGATGGGTATTGAAAGGCAAGTGGGCAATTTAAATGCAGGCAGCGAAGCCGATTTTATTGAACTAGATATGCAACCCACTCCGATGCTTAGCCAGCGCTTAAATAAAGCCAGCAGCTTAAGTGAGAAGTTATTTGCCATAAATACCCTAGGTGATGACCGCGTTATAAACGCCACCTATGTAGCAGGTAAGCAAGTTTACAAAAAAGGACAACACTATGTGGCCACAGCTGTATGAATGGTTAGCCCTCTTTATTAAATGGTTTCATGTCATTGCAGGCATTGCATGGATAGGCGCTAGCTTTTATTTTGTTTGGTTAGATAACAACTTAAAAACGCCGCCAGAATGGAAAAAGCAAAAAGGCATTAAAGGCGATTTGTGGGCGGTGCATGGCGGCGGTTTTTACGAAGTAGCCAAGTACCAAGTGGGCCCAGAAAAAATGCCAGAAAAACTCCATTGGTTTAAATGGGAAGCCTATAGCACTTGGCTTAGTGGCACATTGCTGCTGTTTTGGATGTACTACCTTCGCGCCGATGCCTACCTAATTGATCCACAAGTTATGGCTTTAACCAGCTATCAAGCTGTTGGTTTGGGAGTTGGCGGGATTGCGCTTGGTTTTGCCATTTATGAAGGTTTACTGCGCTCACCCATCGCTAACAAACCTTTGCCCTTAAGCCTTTGTTTAATCGTTATAGGTGCACTGTTTTGTTATGGTTTTACTCAAGTATTTAGCGGCCGTGGTGCCTTTATCCATATGGGCGCATTAATTGGCACCATTATGGTGGCTAATGTGTGGATCAAGATCATCCCAGGACAGCGACAAATGGTGGCGCAAGTTAGCGCTGGCGAGCCCGTTGACCCAGCGCCCGGTCTCGAAGCAAAAAAGCGCTCGGTGCATAATAACTACCTCACCTTGCCAGTCATTTTCTTGATGATTAGTAACCACTATCCAATGATTTATCAGCACAGCCATAGTTGGTTAATCCTCTGTGCGCTGATCGGCTTAAGCGCTTGGATCCGCCATTACTTCAACCTAAAGCACCAAGGCGTTCAAAAGCCCAGCATTATTGTCAGCGGCGCTGCAGGTTTGCTGTTACTGGCGGTGTTTTTAAGCTGGAGTAACGCTAATCGCTCAGTGCAGGTTCAAGATCAAAACAACAATGAGCTAAACGCCGAGCAGGGCCAAGTAATGGCAATTATTCAGCAGCGCTGTACCACTTGTCACAGCCGCATGCCTACAGACGACACCTTCACCGCAGCACCAGGCGGGGTAAATTTAGATACTTGGCAAGATGTAGAGCGCTGGAAAGCACGGATTGTAGAACGCTCATTTGTTAGCCAAGATATGCCGTTTTTGAACAAAACCCAAATGACTGATAGCGAACGAAAATTACTTAATCAACATTTAAGCAACTAAAGCTGATCTCAACGGAATATATAACCCAAGCTGTTACAAATACAGCCTGGGTTTATCTCTATCTTTAAGTTTAAACAAAATGGTTTTGCATCAACACCTGGTGCATCGCTAATTGTCCCCCGCGTACACCTGCCGGTTCAGCCGCTTTGCCAATGGCGATGATCATACCAATCACATGATCTTGGGGCAGTTTAATAACCTCAGCCAATTGGCCAGCATCAAAACCTATCATTGGGCAAGTATCATAACCCAAGCCTTTCGCTGCTAGCATTAAGGTTTGGGCTGCCATGCCGCACGAGCGCATCGCTTCATCACGTTGCAACTGATCTTTGCCGTGATAAAAACTAGCTAGCATATCTACCAAAACACCCTGCGCTTTAGCGTCTACATTTTGCCAATAGCGCTCTGGTTGCTTAGCCCAAGCTTGAGTGTCAGCACATAACACCAATAACTCCGAAGCCTCTGTCACTTGTGGTTGGCCCCAAGCAGCTTCACCAACTTGCTCTCGCACCTCGGCATTGCTCACTCTTACAAATCGCCAATGCTGAATGTTGTAAGAGGTGGGCGATAACAACACCGCTTCCATCATTTTCTGGAAATCTCGCTCACTCATTTGTTCGCCTGAATCGAAATGCTTAACGGCGCGACGTTGCTCAATGGCTGTAAATAGTTCCATGGTTGTTCCTTAAGCTTTGTAAGTAATTTGGTGAAACTTAAGACCTTGACTTAAGTTGCCACCAGCTTAATTCCACAGGGTTTAAATGATAATCCCGCTTTTGCAAAAGAAACTGTTGAGAAAAACTATACAATTGTCTTAGAAAAGTGCTTTTAGCGTCCTTTATATTCAACAAAAATTGTGAGCAATAACTGGAATATTGATTAGCCTTTAGCAAAAATAATTCGCTAAAATACTTAAGTTTCTAGCGACGTTTTAGCAAGCTAAGGTATAAGGTGTGGGCCAAGAACTGTATATAAGAAAACCCGAGCGCAGCGATTTAGAAGAGCTAAGCGAGTGCTATCAAAACAGTGAGATATTTCATCGCCCTTGGAGCTATCCGCCAAAAAATGTGCGCGCTTATTTAGAAGAAGAACACCGCTATTTTGTTTGCCTGCAAGCAACGGGTGAAATAGTAGGTACTTTTAATATCTCGGCTATCATTCGCGGCCACTTTCAATCAGCTTACCTTAGTTACGAAGTCTTTCATCCTCACCAAGCCCAAGGCTATATGCGAGCAGGCATCCGCTTAGTATTAAAAGAAGCCTTCGAAGAACTCAATCTGCATCGCTTAGAAGCCAATATCCAACCAGCCAATAAAGCTTCAATAGCATTAGTGGCAAAAGCAGGATTCGTGAAAGAAGGTCTATCAAAAAACTACTTAAACATTGGTGGTAAAGGATGGAAAGACCACGAACGCTGGGCGATTATTAATCCTAAATGGCGTGCAGAATAACTTATGTGGCCAATGCTTAGCCGCTCACAGGCAACTATAAACAAGTGCTAACTAGCAATGACAAGGCGATGTTAGTGACTAAAAAAACCTTGCCACCTTTAACTAAATGAGGCGGCAAGGTCTTGTTCATAACTAAGAATTGACCAACTTAAACCTCTCACCTTTAAAGGTCTTCACTGGATTACCGCGCTCAACTTGCAAATGTTGAAGCCAGCGTGATTTTTCCTGCTGGCCCATTTTATCTAGCTTGGTTAATTCCAACTTTTGCAGCAACAACGCTCGAGCTAAACGTTTATTAGCGTGTTGACTGCGCTCACTTTCAACTCTCACCGATAGTCCAGAGTTCACATGTGTCGCTCGAACGGCCGAATCAGTAGTGTTAACATGTTGGCCACCAGCACCAGAGGCGCGGCAGGTTTGAAACCTTAACTCGGCATCATATTTAAGGTCATCTACTTCAAAGCAACGCCCACTAAAGTACCAGTTTCTGCGCTTATGTTGTGGCCTAAACTGGCTTTGGCAAACCCACAACAATGCGCCTTGCCACTCAGTTGCTAGCTGCGATGCGTCTTTTGAATTTGTAGCGTCTAGCTTTAGTAAGGCAGACTTCAGACAGCCACTAACTTCCGCCTCATTGGCCTCAATTAGTTCCATATCTATCAATCTTTTGTTGCACTGATTTTCAATTACCTTAAGCGCTAAAGCCACAGCTCGACAACATTCGATTGGACCTTGCCCTGCAGAAAACTGCAATAAGATCATCCCCCACAACTCCCGTTAGTTTTAAACGTTAACACCGGGCGCAACTTAGCAACTAACTCAATTAACCCAGCGTTGAGCATGTCAGAAATAACACTTTCACTGCTTTTATAAGCTTGAGGAGCTTCGTCATATAGTAGTTCCTTACTTCCGCAAACTACTCTACTGCCTAGGGCAGTGTTAATCATATCCTCGCGTTTATATTTATGGCTTAAGCGGCCTTGGCATTCTCCACGCTTCCATTTTCTCCCTGCTCCATGAGCTAAAGAAAACAAATTGCTAGATTGTGTGTAAGCATTAATTGGTTTAACTAGATAGGTGTAATCGCCACGGGAACCTGGAATCACCACATAACCTTGATCACTAGGTGTCGCACCTTTTCTATGTAACCATCCATTTTGATTAGCCACTTTTTTCGCAGTAACGAGGTTATGGTTAACATCCATAGACATAGTGCCTGACGCATTAATGGCATCAATAAAGCGCAAAGCAATAAGCTCTCGATTAAGTTCTGCCCAACGCACCGCTTCGTCGTGTTTTGAGATGTAATCTCCAAAGTCTTTGCTGTCTGTTGACAACCCGCCATGGCTATACTTAGTGACATGTTCAAGCAGTATCGATTGACCTAAGCCTCGCGATCCTGAATGAACCAGTAATTGAAGCCTCTTACGATCTAGTCCTAACTCATCTATAGCTTGTTGGTTAAAAACTTCTTCAATAGCTTGAAACTCAGCAAAGTGATTACCGCCGCCGATTGTCCCAAACGCATTGTCAAAACATGAATTGATAATGCGCTTTTCTTGCTTCCTTCTAGCGATGATGGGTAACCAAGCGTCATCTAATGGCATTTCCACATGTTTAAGTTTTCTCTCTAACTTGAGCAAATTTAATTTAGCTAACTTGGTTGATGTTTGCCATAAGGCCATACCACACCCTATATCGTTCCCAACCAACGCCGGATACACTTTATCTAACGTATGGAATGCAGCACCAATTGGGTATCCTCTACCGGGGTGAAAATCAGGCATACCAGCAACTAAGTTCATGCTAGGTAGCTCAGAAGTTTTTATTAATTGTTGTATTGCTAGCCCCTCGACCCAAGTATTTTTGGATGCAATAAGGCTAACTTTGTCAGTAATTTTTTGGACGGATTTGCCCATAATACCAATTCCTTTTAAAAGGATTTAAAACATAAAACGAATTGGCAGGTCTTTTTCTGAAAGGAAATAAAGCGGAAGGTTTCTAGTTCTTATATGAGTAGACAGTTAGAGATAACAAGCTCAACAATAAAAACTTTTACCCAGCTAGACCTGCAAAGGTTGTGGTTGATTTAGTCATGATATTTCTCCTTCGCAGATAAATTGATAATTAATTGAGCGTCGATACTAGGCAAACAATTCTTTAAAATCAATGATTAAATAATTGTTAGTTAAAAAAAAGCTAAACATATCGCTATGATGGGAACAAAAATTAGCAAGCATAAACCCCACACCACTATTTATCCTTAAGCTCCCAATATGGCTGTTCTGCAGCTAAGTGCTCTATGGCAAAATCGACAAAAGCTCTCACCTTGGCAGGCAAAAATTGACGCTCTGAAAACACTGCGTAAATGCTTTGGTTTGGCATTTGGTATTGGTCTAACAGCTTAATTAAACGCCCCGCTACAATATCTGGCCCAGCCACAAAAGTGGGTAAGCGCCCAATGCCTAATCCTTGCAACATGGCTTCGCGCAAAGCTTCACTGTTATTCACTCGATAATTGCCTTTTACGTCTATTGATTGTGATTGTCCATCACGCATAAATGTCCATTCTTTTACATCTCGAGAATAGCTAAACTGAAGGCAATTGTGGGCGGCTAATTGTTCAATAGTTTGCGGTATACCATAATGCTTTAAATACTCTGGAGAGGCGCATAACACGCTTTTTAGCGGAGCAAGTTTACGCACAATTAATGATGAATCGGGCAAGTTTCCGGCTCGTATTGCTACGTCAAAACCTTCGGCCACCAAGTCGACAACTTTGTCGTCCATCACCATATCAATAGTAATTTTAGTATAACGCTGCAAAAACTTGGCTATCAGCGGTGCTATATGTAAACGGCCAAAAGACATAGGCGTGTTAATGCGCAGCAAACCTTGTGGCTCCCCCTGCAATTGGGCAACCGCATCTTGGGCATCTTTTGCGGCATTATTGGCTTTTACCGCATGCTCAAAATAATGCTTACCCGCTTCGGTTAAACTCAGTTTACGGGTAGTACGGTGCAGTAATTTAACCCCAAGTTGCTGTTCGAGTAGATTAATCCGCTTACTTACTGCCGACTTGGAGATCCCCAAACTACGCGCTGCAGGCGAAAACCCACCATGTTCAACTACTGCTACAAATACAGGAATTGCTGCAAATCCGTCCATGCGCTCACCACTGTCAACTTAATCTCAACAGTTATTATCAAAATAGAGGGATTATCAGTCAATATAAATATTATTACACTGGCGGCATGACTGAATAACGCGGTATTTGCCATGCTAAACCCAAACTACACTCACACTAAGCCAAGCTTAAACAACAACCATTTGGCAACCCATGGCTTGATGCTGCTAATGGTTACGCTAGTCGCTAGCTCTTTCCCAGTCGGCGCGGCGATTACCCACGCATTACCTCCAGTAGTGATGATGTTTTTGCGCTTCCTCACTGCGGCTTTGTTATTTGCCCCCTATGTGTTGTACAGAAACGGATTAACGTTACCTTCCGGTAAAACCTTAATGGGATATGCATTGCTGAGCGTACCCTTGGTGATATTTTTTTGGTGTATGTTTGAAGCGCTGCGCCATACCAGCGCGTTAAACACCGGTGCTTTATATACAACATTGCCTGCCATTACCGCCCTTACTAGCTTTTTTATCCTAGGCCAAGCCTTAAAACTACAGAGAGCGGTGGGTTTAACAATGGGTACTTTGGGCGCTTTATGGATTGTATTTCGCGGTGATGTTAATGCGCTGTTTGCATTAACGCTAAATCAAGGAGACTTGCTGTTTTTGCTCGGCTGTGTCGCTTTAAGTATTTATAACCCCTTAATGAAAAAGCTTTACCAAGGCGAGCCACAAGAACTAATGACATTTTGGGTCTTAACATTTGGCAGCCTGTTTTTGTTGCTACTTTCACTCAACAGCTTAAATGAGATTAATTGGTTAGCAGTCCCCCTAAAAGCTTATGCTGGCATTGGCTATTTAGCGTTATTCACTACCCTAACTACCTTTTTCTTGCTGCAAATAGGTACGGTGCGCCTTGGCCCCACCAAAGTGGCAGCCTACAGTTACTTAACGCCTCTATTGGTTTTAGTGCTTACAGTAAGTATGGGGTTTGAGCAACTATCATGGCGATTATTGCCTGGCGCAATACTGGTGTTTTTTGCAATGCTAATTATTCAAAATGACAATAGTTGAAACAGATGATTTTTTCTTGACCCGAGGCAATATTCTCAAATAAGGTAAGCGCGAATAAACCAATACTACAGGACGTAACTCATGGCACAGGCAGATATCGCTAACTTTGTTGAAGTTCTTACTAAAGATCCCGATCAAATTCGCTTTGAAGATAGTATGAAAATTATTGATGCAAACTACGAGTTCACGCCAAGTGCATTTAGCAACGGCAAGCAACATAATGCCGAAGGTGAAAACTCAGGCTCATGCAAAGTATTTGCTTTTGGTCAATTAAACGGATTAAGCAAACAACAAACCCTAGCCTTGTTTGGTCAATACTATCAAGATGTATTGTCTACGCCATACAGTGACGACCACCAAAATATTCGCCAGTTTATTAAAAACGGTTGGGATGGCATTAGCTTCAGCCAACCTGCCTTAAGCGTTAAAGCTTAAAACGTAAAAAGCCGCTTAATGCGGCTTTTTACTTCGCTAGTATCATCTTCACCGCTTCTCAGAGCCCCTCAAAAAGCTGCACTACTCGGCAATGACTGCAGACTTTAAACCGCACTTAGCAAACCTAAACGCCAAACTCTTGTAAGGCCTGCATTGCTGCTTTTGCTTTGTCGGTTTGCACAAATACATGATCGTGATAATAGGCAGCAATTACGTTCGCACTTATACCTTTTGATGCGAGCTTGTTGGCAACCGCTGCGGTTAGCCCAACAGCCTCTAAGCTAGAGTGCACTGTTAAGGTAATCTGGCTGAATGAGCCCTCATATTCCAAGCCAGCTGCTTTAGCCGCTGCCTTTTTAACAACAAGTGTTAAACCTTCAGATTCTATAAAAGTGGCTACAGGTTCTAGTTCCAAGTATTCGCTAATACCTCCGGGAACCGTGCAAAATACAAACTCTGCATCTATCAACTTAGGATGCATAGACCTTAAGAGCTCATCTAAATCTGTAATTCCTGACATGCTGGCAAAATCCTTTTGTGAATGCACCTTTATTGTATAAAACCATGGGCAAAATACTTAGTGGTTTCCCCCATTCCCCACGAACATAGCAAGCTATCTGTTAGCTTACCCTAAATCTTTAACTCCTTTGGGTAGTTAGATTTATTGCTTATCATCTACCGTGTTTAGTTTAGAGATATAAGGAAGGTTGCGGTTCAAGTTGTTCCAAGGTAAACCATAACCCACCAGCATATCGTCGCTGTCCATTAAATGCGCAAAATGTTGCTTTACTGGAATATCCACTCGACCGGGCTTTACCAACAAACTAGCTATAGCCAAAGATGAGGGTGAGAACTGAGTACTTAGATGGGCAATAAGCCGCTGCATTGTGCCGCCAGACTCTATGGCATCATCAATTACAATCACTGGCTTATTGTTAATTTCGATATTTTGATGATAAACAATGGTGGAGTTGTTCTGCCGATCGCCAGTTGTATGTGGGCAAGAGATGTAATCCATTTCAACATCAAAGTTTAACTGGCGCACCAGATCAGCGGTAAATAAAATTCCCCCCGGAACTACCGTAATCAGCACAACCGTTTTGCCTTCATACAAGTGATTGAGTTGCTTAGCTACCGTACTTACTCCTTGGCTAATTTGTTGCTGGCTTAACACCAGCTCGCCGATGTGTTCGTTTCCCATAAAAACCCTTTGTACTTGAACTAAGTGATGGCTGGCTGATCGCTTTTTGTTGGCTGCGACTGCGGCCAGAGTTTCAGTCGCTCAGTGCTAAACATCATTAAACCACTAAACACTAGCAATGCGATTGGCAGGACCACAAAAGAACTTGATGCAGCCAATAAGCCGATAAACGGAGGCATTAAGGTAGTGCCAACATAGGCGCAAGCCATCGATAAACCAATAATGGTCTGCGATGCTTGCTTGCCAAACCTTTGTGGCGTTAGATGAATAGTATTTGGATAGATAGGCGCACAACCAAAGCCGATAAACATTAAGCCTATTTTAGCCAGCATTGGCCAAGCTGGTATCAGCAAAAACATAACGCCAACAAAAATAGTCAATACTCCACCACGAACTAGCTTATCTTCTGCAATTCGCTCAGAAACAAATCCACATATAAAGCGCCCCAGCGTTATCCCCAAAAAGTACATAGCTGTCCAAAAAGCAGCATTAGCGGCACTTACCTGCTGCTGACTAATTAAGTAACTAGCGGCCCACAAGCCAGTCCCCGCTTCTAAGGAGCAATAACAAAAAAAGTAAGCAATTGCAGCTTAACGCCTTTCATTTTAAAAGCTGTAGCATTGCTTAGCGGTGTATGCTGCTCGCCGCTTGCTGCTAAATTCTCGCTGGTTGCGCGTCGCCACAGCGGCAAAGCCAACAGCAATACAGCAACTAAGGCAAACTGAATATAAGAAATACTGGCGTAACCGTCGCGCCAACCTTGTTGCTGACTCAGATAAAGCGCCATAATCAAAGGGCCAGCGGTGGCACCAACACCCCAGAAAGAGTGCAGGTAATTCATATGTTTGGCTTTGTAGTTTATCGCGACAAAGTTATTTAAAGCGGCATCCACTGCGCCCGCACCTAAGCCCAAAGGCACAGCCAAAAGCACCAGTAACCAAGCGCTGTAAGTTAAGCTAAAGCCAAATAAAGCAATCGCAGTCATTAGTACACTTACAGCTACCACTTTACCGGTGCCAAAGTAATGAGTAAGCCGAGTAGATACTAGACTCGACACCACTGTTCCTGAGCTAACAACAATAGAAATTACGCCGGCAAATTCGAGGCTGGCGTCTAGGTCGCCCCGCATGATTGGCCACGATGAGCCCAATAGTGAGTCGGGCAAACCAAGGCTAATAAACGCAAGGTAAATAATCGCTAACAGCAATAGCATTTCAGTTACTCACTAGGTAAGACAGATGAACATCAAAGTAACTGAACAATACTCTTCACTCCGATTGCTTAATAGCGATTTTCTCTCATAAAATACAACAAAACTCTCAGTTAATGATGAAAGGCAATTCTTTGCTCTTCAAATAGAGGTAAAGGCATGAATACTTACAAAATTCGTTTTTTCAATTCTGCCGGATATCGTGACAACGAAATCATCCGCACTAATTTTCAGATTGAAGAGCGGAACAATAGCTTGGTGGTCTTAGAAGAAGGGGTTATTGTTGGTAATGCCGAGATGGTTGAACAGCTTATTAATGAAACCCGCGGTTGGCAAGAAGCCAACACCGCAGTCAGTGCAGAGAAAGTGACAAATCAAAGGTGAATACGCTTAGTCACTAAGCCCAATTGAGTACTTAATCTCGCTGCACCACGCCAAAATTAGATTGCTGCAATAACCATGCTTGCATGTGTTTGTCGAATAAACGTTCGAAGGTATTAAACTTAGTAAGCTGAGTGACTCGTTCACTTAAATGACGCCTTAATGCTTCACTATTACAACCTGATTTTTTTGAAAAAGTGAAATACAAACCTTCAATTGAGATTGGGTTATCTAAAGCAACCACTTTAGATTTTAAGCCCGCCGATTCCAAAATAGTTAAGCCCTGGTATAACTCGTAAAGCACATAATCGAAGCGGTCGGCCAACAACATGGCAAAAGAGCGCTCAGCCGATGCACTGCTAAGTATTTTCAGGTTCTTTTTGGCGTAAGCATCAAAGTCTTGACCAAAGCTGTTATTTACTAAGGTGCCTCCGCGTCGGTCTAACAAGTCTTCCCATTTTTGATAATTAAATTCGTTACCTTTTTTGGTCCAAACAACACTGGGAACGTCAGTAAACTGCGGCACAATGTAGTCCATGTATTCTTTTCGCTCATTGGTTAGAAAGGCTCCCGCTAACATATCGATTTCACCATGTTTGGCTTCTTGCAATGCTCTTGCCCATACGCCTCGATCACGAGCGTCGACACTAATTTCAGTGTCCATTAAAGCCAACTCAAGTAGTTCTATGGCTAGGCCAGTAAGCTTGCCGGGGTGATTTTGGTCTCGCCATAATATGGGAGGGTATTCGGCATTACCGGTTACCACTATTCGATTACAAATAGTTAGCTCGGAGGCTGACACCCACTGAGAGCTGCTGAGTGCGACAATCAAGAATAAGGTTTTGGTAAACGCGGACATTGCGTAGCTTCCTTAAATACAACCTGTATTTAAGGTTAGCGCTAAGTACTTAGTTAGCAAGCTTGCTTAGTGCTAAGCAACTGAAAAATTTGTATTTAGTGACCAGACTCCAATTTAGCTGAAGGCTCATTGTCAGCATCCGCTTTATAAACTAGCTAAGGATTTAGTGAGCCTGCCAAACTAATCCGCTTGCTTATCGGTATTTACCTGTTTCGCTTGCTGCCAAGCTTGACGGCAAAGCTCACTGCCATCTGCATCCAGCGGCGCTTCCACTATCCAGCGCAATGGTGAAACAACCGGGCTGGTTACAAAGCGAATGGTGGTGCCAATTAAACCACCACTTGCGATGCCTATTTTGAAATCTTCAAAACTTCCAGTCACTTGTACCGGTGTAGACAAACCAAAGATTTGCGCGCGTTTCGCTTTTGGTCGCAACACCATTTTTACTTGTTGTTGCTTAAAGTCCACTTCGGTTTCACCTAGCACTCTCATGCGGGAAGTGTCTGCCAACAAGACATTTTGCACCAATTCACCATCGTTACTATCAAATGCGGCCACCACACAATTAAGCACCGATTTGTCGGAGTCATCTAGTTCGGGAACTACAGCACTAGCCAGGCTTACCGCCCATAAGTCCATAATTCCGGCTTCAAATTCTTTAGGCCAAACCGCAAAACCTACCTTACCATTGGCACTCTCTAACCATTGCTCAAGCTGTTCAAACTCACTATTTACATCTAGATGTAGACTAAAACTGCCTCGCATTTCGGTATCGGGTTTTATCCGCCTTGCTAACAAGCCATAATCAAAATTGTCGATATCCGCCTTAAGCTGACTATAAAAACCTTTGTCTAAAGCGCTTAACTCGCCACTAAGGTTAATTTCACCGCCAGGCAAGGCCAACCATAGAGGCGCTAAACGTAAGCTGCCATCGTGTAACTGCCAATGCAATTTGCCCTCGCCTAACCAATCTTCGCCAGATTTAACCCGCTCAACATCTAAAGAAAAATTGGCGTTTAAACGCTGGAACACAGCTTGACTCAACAAAGGCTGAGCGACATCGTTTGAATCAACTTGATTTTGCTCCTCAGCATTACTTTGCGTTTGTTCAGCTGGCAAAGCAGCGCGTTGCTCAAGCCCTTGCCAATCTCCCGTTCTAAAATCATCTAACTGAATATTATTGGCACTAATCGCAATATCGAGTTGGGGTTTAGTGTTTACGGTACTTAAGTTAGCTAAGCCTGTGAGCTCGCTATTTGCTACCGCTAGTAGCATGTTATTAATAGCGTAGCCTTGCTCGTTTATCTGCAATTCACCAGCAAGCTCTATCGGGCCAAACGGTGGCAGTTGAATACCATGCAAACTGTCTAGCTGACTTAAGCTAGGGCTTTTTAAGCGCATAGCAAGGCTTAGGTTATTGCTTGAAACTGGACGTGGAAGTGTCGCCTCTGCCGCCAAGCTAACCTGGTTTATATCTAAGTTAAGCTGAATTGGTAGCTCACGAGGTTGTTGGCTAAACTCGGCCAAACTGAGAGTGCTTAGCTCTACACTTAACGGAAGCTGCTTTAACTGACCTGTTAGGGCCAAAGTCAAGGGCTGCTGCGGGCTAGCGGTTAAGCTCCCTTGATTGAGCTCTACTCTTGCGCTCGCTTGAGTATTGGGATCAATTAAGTCCCAATAGCCGCCAATGAGCTTAGCCGAGAGCGTGGTACTCGCTAATAGCTGGGCTATATTGTCGCCTTTTAAAGACAAATCTAGTTCTGCACGCTCTAAAGCTAAATTAGCTTGTTCTGCAATATTGAGTTGTTTAAGCAATTGAGGGATATTTGGCTGCTCACTAGCAATAGTAAAATCTAGCTTTAGTGGTGAACCGCGTAAATCTAATACTGCGTTCCCCGCTATTTTACTTTGAGCAAATTCGCCACTAAATGGCGCTTGCTGCAACCAGCCATCACACGCAGAAGCTTGCAGTGCTATTCGATTAAATTGATGCTCACCTAACAAAAGTTGCGCTACCGAAATATCAAGATCAGCATCATGAATAGCCACACCTTGCGGCAAGATAGGCACACTAATATCTATTGCCTTTTTTTCACTAGCCGGTTGGGTAGCAGCTTTATCTTCTTTTAATCCTGGCTGTGCAGAATCGCTAGGCATAAAGGCCATTAACTGGGCTACGTTAATGCGTTGCCAATCGGAACTAATGCTCACTAAACCTTGCTCAGTTTTGCTTTTATCCCAAATTGCTTGTAACTTGCCTTGGCTATCGGCCAATTGAAGCTGATTAATGTTAAGTGATGAGCGCCCTTTTGCTGCCTGCAATGCGAGATCGAGCTTAAAAATCCCCTGCGCTTCTTTATCAACGCCTAGCCATGGCGCGAGCAAACCAATACGTGGAGAATTTGCATTTAACTGCAGACTTGCTCCCTGCTGCCACTCGCCACTAGGTAGTTCTCCATTTAAGTTCAGTTCTATTGCAGGCGAGTCTAGCTGCATGCGCACTTGCCACGCTTGTTGATTGAGCATGGCTCTTAGAGGGCTAGTATGAATTACCGCGCTAACAGGAATATCTAGCAACACACCATCAAGATTAACAGCTACTTTACTCGCTAATCCGGCACTCATGTTAGCACTAGCAATATCAAAACTAGTGCCAGCGGGTAAGGTCATACGGCTGTCTTCAATTTTGTAGTTAAACTGGCTACTTTCTAGTAGCTCAGCAACATCACTACCCTCAGCATTAATGCGTAATACCGAGCGGCCAATGCTTCCAGTACTTCCCGCCAACATTGGAATGCGGCTGGCTAATTTATCTAGTGGAGATTTTTGCGCGACCAAGCGCATTGACGTTGTTAAGCGGTCGTCCTGCACATTTGCTTTTAAGTTACCGCGAAAGCGAATGTCGTCGACCACTGCGCGCAGCGGTGCTTTTAACTGTTCACCTTCTACTTTTAAACCTAGGCTAATGGATGATATTTCTTGCGGTAGCCCGATTATCTCACCAATGCTTAACGACAAATCTGCATCGGCTTGATTTAACCAGTAACGAATAATCTGCAACAACGGTAAAGCTTCAGCTTCAGCTTGTGCTTCAGCTTGTGTTTCTGCTTCTTGAACTTGCGAGACAGCGGGCTTATTTGGCTTCGGCTGGGTGGGAGTATCAACTAAAGGTTCTTCTGAAGACTGATTAGGCTCAACGTTGGGAAGCCAAACGCCTAAATCAATTTGGTTTATATCTAAGTTGCCATTAATAGCCACTGGCTGGTGCCCGGTAAGCGCTAACTCACCAGAAAATTGGCTACTCCCCAAAGTGGCCAATATTGGCGATAAACTATAGCTACCAGGTTTACCATCAAAACGGGTCGCTAATTTAATGGGTGCAATATGCGATAAATTTTCGCCTAGCAAACGGGCAATCGAATCGGCATTTTGCCAATCAAGTTTCAGCTCCAAATAGCTGTTTATTTCTTTTTGCGGCGCCAACTGGCCCGATAGGCCCAAACTAGCATCTGCCACCTGCATATTCAGTTGAACGTCGCCAGCTCGCCCCCGCAATAAGGGCTCTAACTGCCAGGTTGAATCTAAGGAGTAACGCTCATCTAACATGCTGCCTTTGGCTGTCATCGCCAAGGTCTCACTATCTAAGGAGGTTAGTTTTAGCTCTTCGAGCTGCCAGCTTAGCACTGCTTCAGCAGCTTGGTCTGTATAGCTAATTCTGGCATCACTAATCAAAATTTGCTCTTTGATTTCAAAGCTATAGTTAATACCTTGCCAAGTGAAATCATTGTTACTTTCTGATTTGCTAAGGTCTGACTGAGAGGCTGTATTGCTTGGCACAGCTGCAGAGCTAGCAAATTGCCAATTGTTTTCCCCTTCCTCAGTTCTTATTAACTCTAAATAAAAGCCATCTAGCAGTACTTGCTCGATCTCTAGATGCCGCCTTAGTAATGGCAATACTTGAACCTGAGCACTGGCTTTGCGCACTTGAGCAAAGCTTTGTTCACCAAAGCCGCTAGGATTGGCAATATGAATATCTTCAACGGTAATCGCTGGACGAAAAGACAGCTCTAGTTGGATATTTCCGTTAATACGAACATCTCGCTGCAGTTGCTCGCTAAGTAGCTTAGTAACCAATTGACGGCTATCACCAATCTCTACCTTCACACCCACCATTAAGGCTGCAATGGGTAGCAGGACAATAAGCAACAACACTGTTAAACCTATTAAGCTTCGTTTTAGCCAGGGCTTCATTTTCATCACGACAGTCACGTTTAAATAGCAGAAAAAGCCACCAGCACACCGGCTAATAGCTTGAATTTAATGTTGATATTGTAAACCTACTAACAAACTATAGTGTTTGATTAGCAATAAGATAATAGTTAGAAAGGAAATATTTAGCGCTAGCCAAGGCTGACTAGCGCCAGAGGGTATTTTTTAAAGCGAGGTAGGTATTAATCCTTCAATTAGCGCTGGTCGCCACGCACCGGCTTCAGGATCGTAAGCACCAAAACCAGAAGCATACTCCCAGTAGGCCCAACTTATATTGCGCTTTTCTGCTTCACGAGAAATAAACGCTGTCCAAGCACGTTGATGGTCGGGATCAGAATGCAGTGAATACACGCCATATTCTCCCATGAAGATCTCAAAGCCTCGCCCAGCTTGTTCATTCCAAGCTGTTACCCTATCGAACAAATCAATCAAAGGTTGCTGGTCTGAAGCAGTACCTAACCATGGTGTGCCAATCCAATCATTAGAACCCGATACCCAATCAGCGCCTTGGTGAGTAAAGTGGAACGGTTCGTAATAGTGAACGGTAATAATGGTGTTGTCGGAATTAACACTGCTAGGTAATTGCAATTGGGTTAAGCCATCGGGATGTCCCCAATTGGCGGTACCAATCATAATAGTGCGCTGCTCACTACCATTATTTTGTTGATCGGCCATGGTGGTCCAAATCAACTGCGTTAGCCGAGCAATGATGTCATTCCAATCGTCGTAGCCAATGGTGCCATTTGGCTCATTAAGTAGCTCAAATACCACTTGCTCTTGACCGTACTCACTTAACGGGAATTCTTCACTAATTTGTTGCCAGATCCCCACTAAGCGACGTATATGGTTTTCTTGCATATTCTCGCCGTCGTTCATCATTTCTTCATAGTGATGAACGTTAAGCACGACTTGCAGATCCTCAGCTAAACTCCAGTCTACCACTTGCTTAACCCGAGCCATGAAGCTTGCATCTATTTGATAAGATGTTGTTTCACCAGCATGATTTGACCAACGCACCGGGATGCGCACTGTTTTAAAACCAGCATCAGCAATAATTTGTAGATCTTCTTGAACCAGCAGCCTTCCACCCGTCCACTCTCCTTCATTAGGCGCTTCTAAGTAGTTACCTAAGTTAAGTCCTCGGCCAAGTTGGGTTTGGCTAAGTCCGCCGCTGGCATTCCAACCATACAGGTCGGTGTAGTAGGCGCTATCCAATTCAACTTCTGCATCGCTTGGCGCGCCCACAGAGCTACCGCCGCCACATGCCGCAAGTAGAATACAACTACTGAGCAACACACCACCTTGAAGACATTTCTTAATCACTTCCATGCTTTACCTTCTAAACAACTACCTATTACTACTAAGCAGGCTAACTGATTAGCCCGGGCTGACCTAGGCTAAAGCTTTGTTCAGTAATCAGAATTTGTAGGTTCTCACATTAATAAAGCACCAATGAAAATATGCCTAAATTTGTTTCAAACAAAACATCAAAGAATGTGAAAAAACAACAAACCCGCAGCGTCAGTTGCGGGTTTAGCGTAAAAGATAGTAGCTAGGGTCTGTAGTTCTTTGGTATTGAAATTTTGTTCGAGATAAGCGGGCTTTAATCGCGGCGAGCACTTAGAAGCTTAGTGGGCTAAGCAAGAAGTGCTTAACAAAGAGTAAAGCTCGCTTATCCGAACCCTTTGGGCAGCATTCCTTAGCCATTTATTCAGCGTTAGCGAGTGATTATTAAACCCACTTAACTGCACACTCACTGCCTTGCCTAAAAAGCTAATAAATTGCTGCAAAAACCATCAGCAAAGATCAACAGACCCTAGTTAACTAAAAGTACTTAAAGTGGAAGCGCAGATGATCTTCGATAAAGCTAGCTATGAAGAAATAGCTATGATCGTAGCCTTGCTGCATTCTAAAGTTTATTGCGTAATCAAGTTGCTTGGCGGCATCAACAAGGGTTTCGGGCTTGAGCTGCTCAGCAAGAAAATTGTCATCGCTGCCTTGGTCAATCAGCAGCGGCAATTGCTGCTCGGGTTTTAATTGTTTAATCAACAAACTACTGTCGTGCTCTTGCCAACGCAGTTGGTCATCGCCTAAATAAGCCGCAAAAGCCTTTTGTCCCCAAGGGCAATTAGTAGGCTGACAGATTGGGCTAAATGCTGAAACCGACGAATAACGCTGGGGATTTTTAAAGGCTATAGACAAAGCGCCATGCCCGCCCATCGAGTGCCCGGCAATAGCTCGCTGTTGGGTAATGGGAAAATGCTGCTCTAACAATGCCGGTAACTCTTCACAAATATAGCTATACATTTGATAGTGTTTAGCCCAAGGCGCTTGGCTGGCATTAACATAAAAGCCAGCACCTAAGCCCAAATCGTAAGCACCTTCTGGGTCATCAGCAACGCCTTCACCTCGTGGGCTAGTATCGGGGGCCACAATCGCCATACCTACCTCGGCAGCCACTTTAAAGGCTCCGGCTTTTTGCATGAAATTTTCGTCGCTACAGGTTAAACCAGACAGCCAATACAACAATGGCACGGGTGTATCCTCAGCAGCTTGCGGCGGCATATAAACAGCAAAAGTCATTTCACATTGCGTGGATTCTGATTGATGAGAATAACGCTGATGGACACCACCAAAGACTTTGTTGCTGGCAAGTAATTTAATCGTCATTACACGCTACCTTAATAGTGAATTACGCTGCGAATACTCTTACCTTGATGCATTAAATCAAATGCCTCATTAATTTTGTCTAAAGCCATGGTATGGGTAATAAAGTCACTAAGTTTAAACTCGCCTGCCATGTAACGTTCTACATATTCGGGTAACTCACTGCGCCCTTTTACTCCTCCAAATGCCGAACCGCGCCAAACCCTGCCGGTAACTAATTGAAACGGCCTAGTGCTTATCTCTTCGCCCGCTCCAGCCACCCCAATAATGACCGATTCACCCCAACCTTTATGGCAACACTCTAAGGCTGAGCGCATCACGTTTACGTTTCCAATACATTCAAACGAAAAATCCACGCCACCATCGGTAAGTTCTACGATGTAATCTTGAATAGGTTTATCGATGGTTTGTGGGTTTATGCAGTCGGTAGCGCCAAGCTGTTTGGCTAACTCGAACTTAGATTCGTTAATATCAATGGCCAGAATGCGTGAAGCCTTAGCCATTTCTGCGCCAATCACTGCAGACAAGCCAATGCCGCCTAAACCAAATATTGCCACCGTATCTCCAGCTTGCACTTTGGCTGTTTTTGTCACCGCGCCCATGCCGGTGGTAACGCCACAGCCCAGCAAACAGACTTCTTTTAAGTCGGCACTTGGATTTATTTTGGCTAGTGATATTTCTGGCAGCACAGTGTATTCACTAAAGGTAGAACAGCCCATGTAATGAAAGATGGGTTTACCATCTTTATAAAAGCGGGTAGTACCGTCTGGCATTAACCCTTGCCCTTGAGTTGAGCGAATTTTTTGGCAAAGGTTGGTTTTGCCCGACAGACAAAACTTACACTCGCCACATTCTGGAGTATAAAGCGGAATCACGTGATCACCCACTTTAACCGAGTTAACCCCCTCACCCACTTGCTCAACGATGCCGCCACCTTCATGGCCAAGAATACAAGGGAATACCCCTTCTGAATCGGCGCCCGATAAGGTGTAAGCATCGGTATGACATACCCCTGTAGCAATTATCTTAACCAGCACTTCTCCTTTCTTCGGTGGCATAACATCTACGGTTTCGATAGAAAGCGGCTGATTGGGTGCCCAAGCAATAGCGGCACGAGATTTAATAAAGTTACTGGTATCCATAACATTCCTTCACTAATAGATAAGCAATTTAAACATGCAGTTACCAGAGCATAGCAGAGCCTATAGCCTTGAGCTTTATAAGCATTTTTTATTTTGGGGAACAAAAAAGGCAGCCCGAACGGGCTGCAAAACAAAATGAACTCAAAAACACGGTAAGCAACTTTTGTTGCTTGAACTACTTACAACTTAATTGAGGTGCAAAAACTCACATCGGCATGGTGAGTCTTTAAATCGTAGCTATGGTAAAGCTCGAAACATGGGCGGTTATCAACCGTTAACTCTGCGTCTACCACTTGGGTCATCAGCTGCTGCCAGTAAAGCGCATATTGCGATTTATCCGTTACCAGTTTACGCAAGTTGGCATAACTTCCCGCAGGTAAGGTTTGCAACTCGATGCCTGCAGGTGGAGTAACCCCTGCAGGTATAGCCAAGCAAACGTCGGTACGGCATTTATCGGCTGGAGTTAACTCTGGGTTGTCGTGATAAATAAAAATACTCTCACCCTCAGCTAAACCCATTGGTCCCGCCCAGCCATAAAGGCGCTGGCTGGCAACATCGTAACCTTCGCCATAAGGCCCGGTTACCCGAATGTAAGCCAAGTTCTTTTCTTCAAAATGTTCAGTTTTCATGATTTCACTCCTTGTTTGATTTGCAGAGTCATCATATTGCGTGCCGTTTGCTAAAGCGTGTCCATTGTTGCGTAACAGGTGTCCAATCTTGCTGTCTCTTAGCAATTGAGTGTAATGCTCCATGCTTTCACAATTTTTTACTTCGCTAGGGCTTAGTGCAAAGTAGCCTCGAAAAGCCTTAGCTAAGGCTTGCGAGCTAGAAAAACCAAAATCTAAAGCTACTTTGGTGACCGCTTCTTTATGAAAAAATAGCTGGGTGGCGGCTTTCTCAAGTTTTAAGCGGCGAATAAAATCGGCGGGAGTCTCTCCCGTTACCGCTTTAAACACACGGTGAAAATAGTAAGGAGATAAATGCGCCATCTCCGCCACTTCATTCAAATTAAGGTTCTTATCGTAGTTTTTTTCTAAGTAACGAATCACCGGTACAAATTTACGGTGATAATTAGTTTTACTCATTGTGCTCCCTGCTGCTGATCATATAGGGCGAGCTGTTGATAAAGCCAAATAGATGAGTCCACTTGCTCGCCATTGGTAAAACGAATTTGATAAGGTTTACCGCTCAAGGACGACTTGCTAGCAAGCTTGTCGATGAACATTTCGGCGGTCCAGCTCTCTTTATCTGGCGCAAACCAACTGTTTTGCGCGCGCTTTAGCTTCATTCTTAAATGTTCACCCGCTTGCTGAGGATTGTGTTCAGATCCATTGCGAACAAAAGTGAGATCGGCTTGTTCAATGGCTTGTAAAAGGGCTTCAATTCGTTGCTTATGTAGCACCCAATTTGAGTCGCTTGCTGTTTCAGCTAAGGTAAATTGACTAAACATGCACAAACTTAACAACAGTAAACTAACACCGCGTTTAAATAGCACCATCAAAAACACCTTTTATTGTAGGGTTTGCGCCTAGTCTATGACTCATTTCCCTTAAGCTCAAGAAACAAAATAACTGTTGTTAATCGCTGAGTAACTTTAGCCAAGTAGTGTAAACTAAGCGTGGATATTCATTCGAATAATGACTATGATTTTTCATAAATACCAAACAATTAGCTGACGGAGCTGCGTTAAATGCACTATTTCTGGGTACCGTTTTTACCCATGCTAGGAATTATTGTTCCTTTGCTAACCAACAAATTCAGCCGAAGTACTTGTGCACTGGCCACCGCCTTGTTACCTGCGCTTGCACTGGCCTTGATTTTGTTCGACATGCCTGCGGTATTGGGGGGCCAGTTTTTCACCCAAAGTATCGCTTGGATCCCACAGCTAGGGCTTAACCTCTCTTTTCGCCTTGATGGCTTGTCAGTGCTGTTCAGCTTACTGATTTTGGGTATAGGTTTATTGGTTATTTTGTATGCTCGCTACTACTTGAGCGAAAAAGACCACATGGGCCGTTTTTATTGCTACCTAATTATGTTTATGACAGCAATGCTAGGCATTGTGATGTCGAATAACATGTTGCAGCTTTGGTTTTTCTGGGAGTTAACCAGTATAAGCTCCTTCCTGCTCATTAGTTTTTGGTCTCATAGCAGTGACGCAAGAAAAGGCGCTCGCATGGCGCTTACCATTACTGGCGCTGGCGGCTTAGCCCTGTTAGGTGGCATTGTGTTACTGGGTCAAGTTGTCGGTAGCTACGAACTTGATGTGGTATTAAACAGCGGCGAATTAGTACAGCAACACCCTTATTACTTTGCCATTTTGGCCTTGTTTCTATTAGGCGCGTTTACTAAATCGGCACAGTTTCCGTTCCACTTTTGGCTACCACATGCCATGGCAGCCCCTACACCGGTAAGTGCTTATTTACACTCTGCCACTATGGTTAAAGCGGGTATTTTCCTATTAGCACGTTTTTACCCAGTGCTAGCGGGCACCGAAACCTGGTTTGCGGTGGTCTCTCTTACTGGCTTGTTTACGTTGTTATTGGGTGCTTACACAGCACTATTTAAGCACGATTTAAAAGGCTTACTGGCCTATTCAACCATTAGTCACTTGGGTTTAATAGTATTGCTGCTTGGCTTAAATACCCAACTGGCGGCAATTGCTGCGGTATTTCACATTATTAACCACGCCATTTTTAAAGCTTCACTATTTATGGCTGCAGGCATTATCGACCATGAGTCCGGTTCGCGTGATATGCGCAAACTTAATGGTTTATGGAAGTACATGCCAATCACCGCCACGCTGGCTATGGTGGCCTCAGCCTCGATGGCCGGTGTGCCGCTGTTAAATGGTTTTCTTTCCAAAGAAATGTTTTTTGCCGAAACCCTCGACCAAAGCATTTTAGGTTCATTATCTTGGCTTATTCCTGTTCTCGCCACCATTGGTGGTGCGTTTGCAGTAGCTTATTCGTTACGCTTTATTCACGATGTATTTTTCAACGGCGAACCGAAAGGTTTAACCAAAACACCACACGAGCCACCGCGCTACATGCGGGTGCCCGTCGAAATTTTGGTAGCCCTATGTTTGATTGTTGGAATCTTCCCTAATTTCACCATTGGCCCGCTGTTAGACAGTGCCTCGCTGGCAGTATTGAACCACCCATTACCCGAATTTAGTTTAGCTCTTTGGCACGGCTTTAACATTCCATTGCTGATGAGCGGTCTGGCTATTGCTGGCGGATTAGCCATTTATTTAAATCGCAAACCATTGTTTAGGTTTGAAGGCTTGTTCCCTGCGCTGGACGCAAAAATGATATTTGAAGGCGCCATTCAACGCTGCGTAGTATGGGCGCAAAAAGTGAATGGTTATTTAGAGTCTGGATCGTTACAGCGCTACGCATTTTGGCTGTGCTTTTTTGCACTAGCCTTAACGGCACCACCGCTACTGGACTTAGAGACTACTCAAGGCAGCTTGCCAAGCACGCCGCTTAATGGCGCTGTAGTGATTGCCGCAATATTACTGATTGCAGGCTCTCTCGCTACCATCATTTGGAGCCACTACCGGATGATAGCGCTGCTGATGCTATCGCTAGTGGGTTTGGTGGTTTCGATTACCTTCGCCTACTTCTCGGCGCCAGATTTAGCCTTAACCCAGTTATCTGTAGAAGTAGTAACGGTAATCTTACTGTTGTTAGCTTTGTACTTTTTCCCTCAACATACTCCTACCAGCAAAAGCCGCCCCAGCCACTTTGTTCGTGACTTAGCGGTAGCTTCGGCAATTGGTTGTATCGTTGGCAGTATTTGTTTTGCCTTACTGACTCACCCGCTCGATAGCATTTCAGATTTCTTTATTGCTAACGCTAAAACTGGCGGTGGTGGTACCAACGTGGTAAACGTAATTTTGGTTGATTTCCGTGGATTTGATACCTTTGGCGAAATTACCGTTTTGGGTATTGCGGCACTAGGTATTTATAAGCTGATCGCAAGAATGCGTTTATCGATGCGTACTAAAGATCACGATGGCCGCTTATGGGCTAAGGACAAATACCCAATTCTGCTGTCTGTAGTATCACAGAGCTTACTGCCCTTATTCCTATTGGTATCGGCTTACATTTTCATGCGAGGACATAACTTACCTGGTGGTGGCTTTATTGCAGGCCTAATTACCTCGATTGCTTTGATTCAGCAGTATTTGGCTCACGGCGTAGATTGGATGAGCAAGCGAGTAAGTGTTAGTTACCACTACTTTATTGCCATTGGTTTAGTCACCGCAGCAATTACCGGTTTAGGCAGCTGGGCCTTTGGTCGCCCATTCTTAACCTCTTGGTTTGATTACTTCTCACTACCTTGGATAGGCAAGTTTGAGCTTACCAGCGCCTTGGTATTTGATTTAGGCGTGTACTTAACGGTAATCGGCGCAACCTTATTGATTTTGGCTAATCTAGGCAAACTCACTACCAAAGAACGACTCACCGTAGGAGAAAGATAATGGAAGTAGTCTACTCAGTGTGTGTCGGCTTTATGACCGCGTGTGGCATCTTTTTGATGCTACGTGGCCACACTTTTACCCTTGTTATAGGATTAACCTTGTTGTCTTACGCTGTTAACTTATTTTTGTTTGCCAGTGGCGGATTAACCATTGGCGCACCAGCGGTGCTAAATGGCGGAGACAATTACGCCGACCCACTCCCTCAAGCTTTAGTACTAACAGCGATTGTTATTGGATTTGCGATGACCGCTTTCGCCGTTATTTTGGCCATGCGGGGGCGTGCCGATTTGGGTAATGACCATGTTGATGGAGAAGAACCTATAGACCGTTTAGCGCGGGAGGATAAAGCCTAATGAGTTTGTTTGATCATTTAGTTGTTTTCCCTGTTCTTATTCCGTTTTTTGTGGGTGTAGTGTTGCTATTTCCAAGCCTAAGCGCATCGTTAAGCAAACAACGTATTTTCACTATTGCAGCCAATTTATTAATGGTTGTTGTGGCAATAGCCTTGCTTTTAAAAGTGCAACACCAAGGTATTCAAATGTATGCCTTAGGTGATTGGTCGGCGCCCTTTGGTATTGTATTAGTGGCTGATGCCTTTTCAGCATTAATGATTGCTTTGAGCGCCATATTAGGCCTAACTGTCATTTTGTATGCCAGTGCCGGTGAAGATAAAAATGGCGCATTTTTTCATCCATTAATTATGTTCCAACTAATGGGCATTAACGGCGCCTTTCTAACTGGCGATGCGTTCAACCTGTTTGTATTTTTTGAGGTATTGCTGATTGCTTCCTACTCCTTGATGATCCACGGAGGCGGTAAACAAAAAATTCAGGCCAACATCCATTATGTGTTTTTAAACTTAATTGGCTCATCATTATTCTTGTTTGCCTTAGGCACCTTATACGGCACCTTGGGTACCCTTAACTTTGCCGATATGGCTGACAAAATTCCGCAACTGTCACACAGTGAACAGCTAATTACTAAGTCTGGTGCATTACTATTACTTGCCGTGTTTGGTTTGAAAGCAGCAATGCTTCCGCTGCACTTTTGGTTGCCTAAGGCATACTCAAGCACCAGCACCCCAGTAGCTGCACTGTTTGCCATTATGACCAAAGTTGGTATTTACAGTATTTGGCGGATCCACGGAGTAATGTTTGGAGATCAAGCGGGTGAGCTGGCCAATATCGCACTTCCGTGGCTATGGCCAATTGCCCTATTAACCATCGCCATTGGCGCGATATCGGTATTAGCGAGCCAAAGCCTAAGAGTATTGTGTAGCAACTTGGTGATTGTTTCGGTTGGTACTTTGTTGGTTACAATTAGCCTAAATAGCGTACAAGCCAGCACTGCCGGTATTTATTACTTAGTACACAGTACCATCGCTTGTGCTGCGATGTTTTTGCTGGCGGGGCTCATTCAACAACAGCGAGGAAAAGCAGAAGATCGCTTTGTAACAGCGAGAGCGATGCCTCAATCAGCTAAATTAGGCTTTGTATTTGCGCTGCTTGCAATTGGTCTAATCGGCATGCCACCGTTGTCTGGTTTTGTTGGCAAAGCCCTTATCTTGCAATCGGTCACCGATTCCAATCAAATGGCGTGGATATGGTCTTTAATTTTAGGTGCAGGTTTGATTTCGCTAATTGCCTTATCTCGCGCCGGAACCTCTTTGTTTTGGCGCACCAGTGGCGAAAACACCACTGCCTTACAAGGGCACCCCATTCAATATTTGGCCATCGCTATTTTAGTGGGCTTACTGCCTTTAATGGTGGTCTTTGGTGGTCCATTAACCGATTACGCTCAGCTTGCCGCAGAGCAACTCAATGCAGGCTTAAGCCTGCAACAACTTAACGAGGTAGCCAAATGATAAAAACTCAAAAGAAATTTGTTTGGTTTCCAACCCCCTACCACAGCTTACTGTTGTGGTTAGTGTGGCAAATCTTACATGAGTTTAGCCGCGGGCATATGGTACTAGGTGCAATCTTCGCCATTGTAATCCCTTGGATCGTTGCGCCTCTAAGTGAAAAAGAACCGGTTGCTAAAAACCCACTTAAAGTAATCTCTTACACTTTTCGTTTAATTATCGATATTGTTGTTTCGAACTTTGATGTTGCGAAAAGGGTTTTGCAAAGTAACAAGAAGCTTAACCCTGCATTTGTCGCGGTCCCAATTTCTTTTAGCGAACCTTTGCCGTTAACCATTTTTACAAGCAGTGTGTCATTAACTCCAGGGACTTGCAGTGTAGAGTTATCTGACGACAAGCAATGGCTGTATGTGCACGTGCTTCATCTAGAGGATGAGCAAGCGCTAATTACACAAATAAAACAGCGCTATGAAGCCCCACTGAAGGAGATTTTCAAATGTTAGCTTATGCCACTCTCTTTGCTAGCGGCTTAATTTGTATAGCCTTAGCGCTTAATGCTTGGCGCTTAATTATTGGGCCTACCGCGCCTGATCGCATTGTTGCGGTAGACACTATGTATATCAACAGCATCGCCTTAATTATATTGTTAGGTTTGTACCAAGGCTCGGTAAGTTACTACGAAAGCGCATTGCTAATTGCCTTACTAGGCTTTGTTAGTACAGCTGCATTTTGTAAATACTTACTTCGCGGCGACATCATCGAATAGGATTAGCAGATGACCAGTTTATTAGAAATTGTTGTAAGCATTCTGCTTGTACTTGGTGCGGTAGTTATGTTGATTGGCTCAGTTGGTTTAGCCAAGTTGCCAGATTTTTTCACCCGCTTGCACGCCCCAACCAAAGCGAGCACATTGGGTGTCGGCTGCATCTTAATTGCCTCAATGGTTTATTTTAGCTTTGAGTTAGGCAGGGTTAATTTAAAAGAAATACTGATTACCATGTTTTTGCTAATCACTGCGCCTATTGCTGCGCACATGCTAGCTAAAGCCGGTTTGCACTACAAAGTGAAGCTTAAGGACTATACTCATAAGCAACACTTAACCAACAAAGCCTATTTGCATCAAAACCCGAATGACGAGTAATCAACATCCGGCGGCGTTTTTTAACCGCGCCGCCGATAATAACAAACAGGCAATCTTAGAGCAGCTCACCCCAAGGCTAACATCATCGTGGTGTCTGCTTGAGATTGGCTCAGGCACCGGACAACACGCTGCTTTTTTTGCTAAAGCCCTACCCCAGCTTCGTTGGCAGACCTCAGACCAACAAACCAATGACGCAGCCATTCAATATTGGCAAGAGTACATGCTGCTCAGTGAGCAACCGCCGCCGCTTAGCTATCAAGTAGGTAAAGATGTTTGGCCATGTGATTGCGACGCAGTATATACCGCCAATACCGCACACATAATGCCTAAAGAGCTCGTAGAGCTAATGTATTCGAACATCGGTGACAATTTGCCACCTAAAGGACAACTGTTTCACTACGGTCCGTTTAAGCAAGCTGGCCAATACAGTAGCGAGAGTAATCGCGAGTTCGATTTGATGCTGCAAGCTCAAGGCTACGGAGGCCTTCGAGACATTGAGCAATTGCAGGCTTGGGCTGCCAAACATGATTTACATCTCAAAGAGACAATAGCTATGCCAGCTAACAACCTGTTGTTAGTTTGGCAAAAGGCCTAACTTACAAAAACAAAAAAGCCAGTCATAAGACTGGCTTTTTTTATACTCGCACAGTTTACTCTGCGCTAGCAGCTTTATCTTCATTGGTGTAAATCAAGATTGGGTCACTCTCACCTTGAATCACCGTTTGGTCGATAACTACTTTTGAAATATTATCAATCGATGGTAAGTCGTACATTGTATTAAGCAATACTGCTTCTACAATTGAACGCAAGCCACGAGCACCGGTTTTACGTTCCATCGCTTTATGAGCGATAGCACGAAGTGCATCTTCGCGGAACTCTAGCTCAACATCTTCAAGCTTGAACAAAGCACCGTACTGTTTAGTAAGGGCATTTTTAGGTTCGCTTAAAATCTGGATTAATGCGTCTTCATCAAGCTCAGTGAGCGTAGCCACTACAGGCAAACGGCCAATAAACTCAGGAATAAGACCATACTTAACTAGATCTTCTGGCTCAACTTTAGAGAAGGTTTCGCTTAGCGAGTTTTTATCAGCTTCGCCCTTCACTTCAGCCCCGAAACCAATACCGGTTCCGGTAGAAGCACGTTGCTCGATAACCTTATCTAAGCCAGCAAATGCGCCACCACAGATGAATAAGATTTTAGAGGTATCAACCTGTAAAAACTCTTGCTGTGGATGCTTACGTCCGCCTTGAGGAGGAACAGAAGCTACAGTACCTTCAATTAACTTAAGTAAGGCTTGCTGTACACCTTCACCAGAAACATCACGAGTAATTGACGGGTTATCTGATTTACGAGAAATTTTGTCAATTTCATCAATATAAACAATACCGCGTTGCGCTTTATCAACGTCGTAGTCACATTTCTGCAGTAACTTCTGTATGATGTTTTCAACATCTTCGCCCACATAACCGGCTTCGGTTAAGGTGGTAGCATCAGCCATGGTAAACGGTACGTCGAGTAAACGAGCAAGCGTTTCCGCCAGTAGCGTTTTACCACTACCAGTTGGGCCAATAAGAAGGATATTACTCTTACCAAGCTCAATGCCATCAGCCACATCACCGTTACGAAGGCGCTTGTAGTGGTTATAAACCGCAACTGCTAATACTTTCTTGGCGTGATCCTGACCAATTACGTAGTCATCAAGGTGTTCTCTAATTTCCTTAGGAACCGGTAAGGCGTTGCCTTCTTTTTTATTTGGCGATATTTCTTTTATTTCTTCTCGAATGATGTCGTTACATAACTCAACACATTCGTCACAAATATAGACGGAGGGACCGGCAATCAGCTTTCTCACTTCATGCTGGCTTTTACCGCAGAAGGAGCAATACAACAGCTTACTGCTATCTCCATCACCCTTGCGCTTATCTGTCATTCGCTAACCTCAAACTATGTAGCATTCTACGCTTTTATCTACAGTGTAAATCAAACCGCGAAGAATGCTATTTTCTCTATGCTCTATCTGTACAGACCGTGAATTGGAACTAATTATTCACGACGCGCAAAGATATCATCGACGATACCGTATTCTTTAGCCTGTTCAGCTGTCATATAGTTATCGCGATCAGTGTCTGCAGCGATAGTATCAAAACTTTGACCAGTATGCTCGGCCAACAACTCGTTCATGCGACGTTTTGTTTTAATAATTTCGTTAGCGTGAATTTCAATGTCAGATGCTTGACCTTGATAACCGCCTAGTGGCTGGTGAATCATCACTTTGGCGTTTGGTAAACAATAACGTTTGCCTTTAGCGCCACCAGCCAATAAAAATGCGCCCATGCTTGCTGCCATACCCATACATACGGTACTAATTTTAGGCTTAATAAACTGCATGGTGTCGTAAATCGCCATACCAGCGCTAATTGAACCGCCTGGCGAGTTAATGTAAATGAAGATGTCTTTCTCTGGGTTCTCAGATTCTAAAAATAACAACTGAGCAACCACTAGGTTGGCCATGTGGTCTTCCACTTGACCAGTTAAGAAAATAACTCGGTCTTTTAATAGACGAGAATAAATATCATAAGAGCGTTCCCCTTTAGAGGTTTGCTCAATAACCATTGGCACCAAAGCCGCCATGGGGTCGAATGCAGACTGATTAACTTCTTTAGACATTGATGCGCTCTTCCTTAAAAAAAATGGCTCGTATGTAGTACATACGAGCCATTATATGCGAGATAAAGGTGGCTAAGTCAAATTAGACCTTAGTTTGCACCTTGCTTGTTCATAATTTCATCAAAAGCTACTTCTTTTTCAGTCACTTTTGCTTTACCAAGCACAAATTCAATCGCTTGCTCTTCTAAAACTACGTTACGAACGTTATTCATCAACTCTTCGTTTTTCGCGTAGTAGTCAAGAACTTCAGTTGGATCTTCGTAAGCAGAAGCGAAAGAAGCAATGTGCTCTTTAACTTTCTCATCATCAGCTTCTAGTTCGTTAACTTTGATTAACTCACCTAATAGAAGACCGGTGCGAACGCGACGTTGTGCTTGCTCAGTGAATAGCTCATCTGGAAGCTCTGGAGCATTTTGTGCGTTTTCGCCAAAACGTTGCATTGCTTGCTTACGAAGTTGCTCAACTTCTTGAGAAACTAGAGCAGCTGGTACGTCAATTTCGTTTTGCTCGATAAGACCAGCTAAAACTTGCTCTTTAACACCCGCTTTTAGCGTTTGCTCAAGTTCACGTTCCATGTTCTTACGGATTTCAGCTTTAAGTGCATCTAGTTCACCAGACTCTACACCGAACAATTTAACGAACTCTTCGTTAACTTCAGCTAGTTCAGGCTTTTCAACTTTGTTGATTTTGATATCAAAAGTTGCAGCTTTACCTTTTAGGTTCTCTGCGTGGTAATCTTCTGGGAAGTTAACTTCAATAGTGAACTCTTCGCCAGTTTTCTTACCCATGATGCCGTCTTCAAAACCAGGAATCATACGGCCAGCGCCCATAGCTAGGTCGAAACCTTCAGCTTTGCCGCCTTCAAATTCTTCACCGTCGATTTTACCTAAGAAGTCTAGGTTTACGCGGAATTCGTTTTTGATCATGCCCTTGGTTTCTTTCCAAGTAGCTTGCTGCTTGCGCAACGTGTCGATCATGTTGTCAACGTCTTTATCGTTAACGGTAGCAGTTTTCTTTTCTACTTCGATTGCGTCTAGACCAGCAACTTCTACTTCTGGGAAGATTTCGAAAGTAGCGCTAAAGCTGAACTCGCCATCTTTAGAATCACCAGGCTGAAGTGCTGGAGCACCTGCTGGGTTTAGCTTCTCTTGCATGATAGCTTCGTAGAATGAACGCTGCATTGCTTGACCAGTTACATCGTGGCGAATAGCTGCACCGTAACGTTTCTTGATTACGCTTACTGGCACTTTACCAGGGCGGAAACCGTCGATGCGAGCGCGACGTGATTCTTGCTTAAGCGCTTGCTCAATTTGCTGTTCGATTTGCGTAGCGTCAATCGAAATCGTAACACGACGCTCCAAGCCCTGAGTTGTTTCTACTGAAACCTGCATTTTATTACCTCGGCTATAGTCAGCACCCTGCTGACAATTTACTTACGTAAACAATGGGAATTTAGCGGTTCGCATTGGCGAACTAGCTGTCCTTAGTTAAGGACCCATAATTTCAAAACGCCGCATTATAGCCATGGTTTTCGCCAAGGTCGAGACTGATTGCTAGATAATCGCAGATATCGCGTAAATATTTGCTGCTACGCATACCTGTTTGGCGATTTTCACTACATTAAGCTCAAAGCTCCCCCTCAAAAAGCAGGTCTTTGTTGATATAACGCTCGCTTATAATTAGCGCACCCGCACAAAAATAGACCAATGACTCTACAAAGCTAGGCAAGCGATAAGCAAACTTTTATACTTCGCCGAAAACGGATGCGGTAAAAATGTTTAGGGATTAATGAAAAACCAAGGCTTTACGTTAATAGAACTGGTTGTAGTGATTATCGTGATCGGTATTCTTGCGGTTACTGCTGCACCTAAGTTACTAAATCTATCCAGTGATGCCCGAATAAAAACCATTGAACAAATCAGCGTTAGTGTAAAAGCAGCCAACGACCTCCTCACCCTTAAATCCTACATGCCAAGTTATGTGTCGCAACAGGTGCCTAATCGCGATGACTTAATCGACGTAGACATGGATGGAGATGGTACTTTTGATGTATTTAACCCCGATAGTCCTGACGTAAGGCTAAAATGGCGATACCTTGATAATACCGACATTACTAAACGCATCGACATTGATGATGTTTTTGTTTTACAAGAGCAAGGCATCGCGTTCACTTATCTGGGCTACGACAGAAACGGTAATGGCCAAGTCACTGACGACAACTGCTATTTTCAATATACCCAAGCCAGTAACGCAACCACACCTCCGCAATACCAGCTAGTCGACGACGGTTGCTAAAAAGCCCCTAAGGCGGGGCTTTTGCTAAATGCATTAACGACCGACTAAAGAAATGGGTAACTAACGCCTACTTGAGCCAGAATCTCATCCATTACTCGTTGGGTGCCTAGGGTGTCTTGCCAAGTATTTAACTGGCTTTGCAACATCCCCTGACGAATGCAACTCATCGCTTCACTTGCTTGATATTCGAAACCGCTGGCTAAGTACGGCAGCTCTAATAGCTCTGGGCGCTTATCGAATAAATGAAGCTCTACTTTGTTGCTATCCCAAAAATACGCTGGCACAACAATTTTGCCTTTATCACCATAAATGCAAAAACTGTTTTCGGTATAGCTTTGGAAAGAACAAGTAAATTGGCTAGCTGCACCACCATAGTTAAGGATAACGCTACAACGCTCGTCAACACCTGTAGGACCAACTAGGCCATCGGCTAAAACCTTACTAGGGTGTCTGCCCATCACAAACTGCGATAAAGCAACGTTATACACTCCGTAGTCAAGTAGCACCCCGCCCGCTAAATCTACATTAAGTAAGCGATCACTTTCATCTCTTGGAATGGGAAACGCAAAGCTAGATTGCAGCAACTTAATGTCACCAATCATGTTTTGATTTAGCCAACGCTTCACCTGCTGCCACACTGGCAAATAGCGGCTCCACATAGCTTCCATTAAAAACACTTGGTGCTGTTCTGCCAACGCCATAAGTTGTTCGGCTTGCGCGGCATTCACCGTTAAGGGCTTTTCACACAACACAGGCTTACCCGCTAAAATACAAGCCCGAATAGTTTCGTAATGAAAGCGATGGGGGTTGGCGATATATACTGCATCAACCTTTGGATCGGCGAGTAATTCGTCGTAACGTAAATAGCTGGTAGCAGCCCCAAAATCCTTAGCAAAAGCTTTGCCCCGCTGCTCATTGGAGCTTGCCACTGCATACAGTTTGGCGTCTTCTATGGCGCTTAAGCCCTCGGCAAAACGCCGAGCAATACGGCCTGGAGCAATAATGCCCCAGTTAAAGGTTTTTCTTCGCATTGTTGATTTAACCTTTTACCGCACCACTGGTGAGCCCAGAAATCATTTGCCTAGAGGCAAACAAGTAAAAGGTCACAATCGGCAAAATGGAAATGGTAGTTCCCAACATCACCGCGCCCCATGGAGTATTTGGCAAACCTTGAACGGTTCGCAGAGCAAGTGTTACCACATACTTATCTTGGCTAGACAAAATCACCAAAGGTCCTAGGAAGTTATTCCAGAAGAAAACAAATTGCACAATGGCAACTGTTCCCAATACTGGTTTCATCAGCGGTAATGCAATGCGAAAATAAATTGACCACTCACCCGCTCCATCAATTCGTGCGGATTCAATCAACTCTCGAGGGATAGAACTCACCACATATTGGCGCACCAAGAATATCGCAAAGGGCGTAGCGGTAAACGGCAACCACAAGGCAACATGAGTATTTAATAAACCCAAAAACTGCACAATCATGTAGTAAGGAATCAAACCTAAGATAGGCGGTACCATCATGGAGGCTACCATGGTTCCAAATATAAAGTTCTTACCTCTAAACTTGTAGATTGCAAAGGTATAGCCGCCCATAGAACAAAACAAGATAGACACCACCGTCCCCAAGCCAGTGACATAAAAACTATTCAGCATTGAAGTCCAAAACGGCAAGGTATCAACCAAAGATTGATAGTTCTCAAACAGTGCATTGCCTAGCGCCAAGCTAAGCTCTGAAGAAAAAATCTCAGTTCGGGTACGAGTCGATAAAATGCTCGACCAAATAAACGGGAATATACTTAAAAAAGCACACAACACTAAAAAGACATAAAAACCAATAGTGCCCACTACCCCAAAAATTTGGGCGGCTAATTCTCCGCCTTTGGTTTGCTGCCTACGACGACGAGGCAGAGTAGAATTTGCGAATATATTCATGAATGGCTCCCTAATCCTTTGCGGCCAAAGAATAAGAACTGCACCGCCGTTACTGCTGCAATGATTAAAAACAATAACCACGACATTGCCGATGCCCAGCCCATGTCTAGCCATTCCCAAGCAACTTTATAAAGAAACATAGAAATCGTTAAGCCAGAGTTACCAATGCCTCCGGTACCGTTAGTTAGAATGAACGGTTCTTCGAACATTTGTAAGCTACCGATAATGGTTAAAGTGACCCCAAAGAAGATAAATGGGCGTAAATGAGGCAAGGCGATATACCAGAAACGTTGACGGAAGTTTGCACCATCTAGCAAAGCTGCTTCTTCCACTTCTTTAGAAATGGTTAAGATCCCTGAGATGTAAATCACCAAGTGAAAACCGGTGTATTTCCAAAATTGTAAAAAGGCAATGGCAGGTTTAATCAACAAACGATCTTCTAGCCAGCGCAAGGGCATTAAGTCGTTTAACCAGCCAAAGATGTAACCCAAACCAGGTGCGTTAGCTAGTGCTACCAAAGCTTTGTTAATTATTCCTACATTTGCCGAGTACATGTTTACAAAAATCAGGCTCACCGCAACGGTAGAGGTGATAAACGGTAAAAAGAAGGCTGAGGTCATAAAGTGGCGAAACTTGCTCCCAAGGTTCACCAGCAAATAAGCCATTGGAATTGCCACTAAGTGTTGGCTTATCCCAGAGGCTAATCCCAGCCAAATGGTGTTATATAAAGAACGGTAAAAGTCTTCGTCTTCTAAAGAAAACGTGTAGTTTTCGATGCCGACAAAGCGCATTGAATCTAAACCAGCAACCGGGTTCCATTGGTGAAACGACAAATACAAAGAAAAGGCGAAACCAAAAACCTGAAAAACCAAGAATAGAATGATGAACGGCATTAAAAAACCGTAAGGGGCGAACACTTGGCCTAACTTGGCAAACGAGCGTTTGCGTGCAGACCTAGCCTTCTTATCGCCCTCTACCTCGGAAAGAGGTGCGGATGCGTGAGAACTGCTCATGTTACTTACTCATATTGTGGTGAACTGAGCGACGACAGTCGCCCAGTAATTAGAAAGAAACGGTGAAGCTTACAAACTACGCATGCGGCGTTTTATTTGTTTCTCGGCATCAGCCAAGGCTTCTTTCACATCTTTGCCTTCTTCTACTACCGCTGGTAACGCTTGCTCTAAAATAATCGCGCGGGCGATGTTATCGGCTTTAGAAGGTTTAATTGGCTTAATGTTTTCAGCAATTTCTGTCCACAATAGGCGAGCTTTCTGGCCACCTAAGAAAGGCATTTCTTCTTGGAACATTGGCGCGTCGTAAGAACTTTTTAATGCAGGGAAAGCAGCATTGGTTTTAAATTCGTACAACACGATGTCGCGGTTTTTAGTTAAGTATTCAACTAATTTGTAGGCTTCTTCTTTGTTCTTGCTTTGCTCAGGGATCGCTAAGAAGGTCCCACCCCATGAACCGTAATTACCCGCAGGTAAACCACTTACGCCCCACTTACCGCCTGTATCAGGCGCAATCCAAGACTCTAGGAAACCCGCTAACCAAGCTCCCGAAAATTGAATGGCGAAGTTGGCGTTTTTCAAGCCTTCGAACCACTCAGAGCTCCAGTCACCAATACGCGCATCAAGGCCTTTTTCACGCGCCATTTTGGCGTAAGTAAAGGCTTTAACAAAACGTTCGTTAGTTACAATTGGGTTATCGTCTTTATCGAAGTAAATACTATTACCCGCTTCTACTTCGGTATTGATGATTGCTTGAGCGATAGAGCCAGCATGACCCACTAACGGAACACCTTTAGCTTTTAGCTCTTCGCCCCAAGCCATTAATGCATCCCAATCCTTAGTGACTGCCTCTGGGTTAAATCCTTTATCTTGCATGTGCTCACGGCGGTAATACATTACACCTGGGCCAACGTTTAGCGGCAATGCGTATTGCTCGCCATCAGCGCCTTTACCCTGTACCCAAGCAAATGGAGCAAATTTGTTTTCGTCCTGAACAGCGTTAAAAGCTTTGCTCATGTTGGCAAAGCCGCCTTGGTTAACAATGGCGCCAATCTTTTCTACATCGATACATACCACATCGCCAGCACCATCGCCGGTAGCTAGAGCCGTGGTCAGTTTGTTGTGGTGGTCAACCCAGTTGTTAGACAGTACTTCAACTTTAATGCCTGGGTTGGCTTTGTAAAAGTCGTCAATCTTTTCTACGGCGGTTTTATCGTGGTTTGGCCAACAATCATAACGAATGGTTGTTTCTGCCTGTGCCGCCACGGCTGTGCCTGCTATAACTAGCGCTAAACTAAGCTTTTTGAGTTCCATTATTCAAATCCTTATGGGCGTCACTCAAACTGCTCAATTAGCACAGTAGGAGTGAACAACTAGATTGTTTTAACGGATTCGCGCTCCATCAGTTGAACATCAACCTCTAGGGCTAAATCCAATTCTTCCTGTGCAATCAAACTTAACGCGCGTTTCGCAGCTAAGTTGCCGATACTTGCAACAGGTATCCTCATTGAGCTCATTTTGGGTTTAAGGAATTCATTCAGTGGCACATCCTCAAAACCGATCACTGAGACATCTTCAGGTACCGACAGCCCGGCATGATTAAGCGCTTGAATTCCGCCAATCGCCATTTCGTCGTTACCATAAAAGACGGCGCTAAAGTGATGTTTAGCCGCTAACAACTTTTCAGTTGCTAGCTTTCCGCCAGGGACTTGAAAGTTAGATTCCAATACCAGCTCAGGACGATAAGGAATTGCGAATTCCTCTAAAGCCTTGCGGTAACCGGTTAATCTATCTCTCGCGTCTTGATTACTTAAAGGTCCGGTGATGGTGGCAATATCACTATGCCCGTTAGCAATCAGGTGCTTGGTAGCCTGGTAAGCTCCACTGGTGTCGTCGAAGCGTATACACTGGCTATCCAATTCTTCAATAAAGCGGGAAATCAACACTACTGGGCTTCCAGCTTGGTTAATCTTGATAATTTCTTCGTCCGACAAACAATCGGAATACACGATAATCGCGTCACATTGGCGCGAGACCATAAATTCCATGGCTACCCGCTCAGACTCATAAGTGCCATGCCCGCTAGTTACCATGCATTGATACCCAGCTTTGGTGAGAACTTCTTCCACCTCGCACATGATGCTGCCAAAAAAGAAACCGCCTAAAGAGCGCACCATTAAACCAACACTTTGCGAACGCCCTTTTGCCAAGGCTTGAGAGAAATAGTTGGGCGCAAAACCCAACTCATCCATGGCTTGGTTGACTCGCTCTCGCAACTCTGGCTTCACGCCAGGGTAATCGTTTAATACCCGTGATACTGACGCACGAGATACCTTCGCCCTCGCGGCTACATCTTTAATGGTAACTTTCTTGTTATTCACAACGCTCTCCGTAAGCGGTTTCACAGCTAGCTCTAATAAGACCTTTATTTTCAGTCACTAGCAATTGCAGAACCAATTTCTATGGGTTTTGTCGTGAAAAATGTTAACGCTATCACTGTCGCTCTTCTACTACTTTGTTGCTGCCAAAGTGGTAACGCATATTCCGGTAGACACAAATGTCAGTAATATCTAAAGGCGTGCCTTTAGGAACTGCGCGATAATTAGTCGATATACGATTTCCACCATGGATGGGCAGTACTCGATGCCAAGTATGGCCATGTAAGAAAATCAGGCTGCCTTTTTTGGGGCGCAGCACTAATTGCCCTGGTAACTCGCTCTCTGGGTCTCCAATCGGGATTTCGCCACGCAAATGAGAGCGAGGCACCACAACTACTTCACCACCTATGTCTTGGCGAATGTCCGAGGTGTAGATGAGGCGATTAATATTGAAACGCTTAGGGTCATCGGGGTCGCAGTCTTGATGCCAGGCCTGCCCTACCGTACCTTGTTTAGAAAACATCACCATGCAGTAAAGTGTTTGGCTGTCTTCGCCTAACACGGCTTTTGAAAGAGCTTTGAAGTAAGGGTGCTGATCAACCTCGTTAAACAACAAGCAACCTTCATTTTGCGGAAACCAAGGAATCACTTCGGTTTTGGCACGATCTAAAAATTCATTGGTATGCCAAAATTCTGGATCTACACCATAGTGCTCATTAATAGCATTGGTCATTTGGTTCATTAGCTGCATTGAAAAGAAGTCTTCAATAAGTAAGTAGCCATCTCGCCAGAACTGATCACTAAGTGCCTTAAGATCCATTTCTTCTCCAGTTTACTTTATTCCCTTAACCCAGAATCCGATTAAAAAACACAAGATGAAACCGGTTCCTGAAACTGGTTTCAGAATATTATTGATTATGAAAACAAACAAGTAATCTAAAAGAGAAATGAGATCTTGATCAGTAATAATTAACTTAGCCTTAACATTTATTTGAAGCTAGTTAAGGCAAAAAAAAGCCCGCAGTCTATGCGGGCAAACAAAGGCTATGCAATTGCTAATATAGCCAAGGAAGAGGAATGAAATAGATTCGACTAAGGCACCTCCTATTGTTGAATAAATTCGAACCAGTCAATGTTTCCTGGCGTGTTATAGTCACCACTTGCAGTAAATTCGATGGTAAGTAAGTGCTCACCTTGAGTTAGCGTTATTTCCTCAAGACTCACTACTTGGTAGGTTTCCCAACTCTTAGTTGCCGGAATGTTCACTTGTTCGATGAGTGTTTCGCCATTTAATAGCACTTTGAAAGAGCCGGCTTTTTCCCCACCATGCCCCAGCCTAAAGTTAGCGGTATAAGTGCCTGTTTCGGCCACGCTAACCGAGTAATTCAACCACTCACCTTTGGCTGTCCAGCCAACTACGAAGCTTTCGGTCTCGGGATCTTTGCCAATATCAACAAGTTCATTTTCACGGAAGCGGATGCCCCATTCGTTCGCACCGTGGTTTATGCCCGAACTATCTTTATAAGCTACACCCTCGCCTCCTTTATCGTACTCTTGTGCTTGAATACGACCAGGAATTGCAGCAGGTTTATCGTGAAATGGGCTTGATTTAACCACCTTGGCTATTTCTGGTTTAACGGCTGTAGCTGCCGTTATTGCAACACTGGCTTCAGTCCAACCACTCAATTGATCAAAGCTGCCATCTTCTTGGCGATAAATATACTTACCGTTGTCTAAGCGATTAAAGAACTGTTGCTTAATGTATGGATTAACTTGCACTCTGGCATCACCCCATATGCCATCTTTACAGGTTAAGCCAAGCTTAACAGCGCGGGTGTTTTTAATGTCGCAACTCCAGCCAGCAAATGACTCCCAATGCATGTTAATGTAAGACACTGCGCGAATTGATTGCTGATGACGTTCCAGAAAATCAAAGAACGGCTCATACCAATCTTGCCAAATTTGCTCGCCACTAACTTTTTGTAAGTTATTCACCGTGGTATCTGCATCGGGTTTGTACTCGCCACGTTCAATCCAATAGTATTTAGGGCTAGCTTCAGCAACAAAGATAGGTTTATCTTTTGCATTTAAGTAAGCGATGATGTTGTCCAAAGCTAAACTATTGCCTTGCTCGTCAACATCACTCAAGGAGCCAAAAGCACTCGGCAAACCACCAGCGGCATTTTTAGCTGTATCACTTAGGCAATCACGAGGTTGGGAAAAATATGAAAGCCCCAGCCAATCAACATGCTCATCGCCTGGGTACCAGGCGTCATAATCTAAGCCCTTAAAACTGTTCTGAGTTTCGGTAAACACCGAGTTGTCCATAGATGCGCAATAGCCAGCAATTTGCCAAACAGTAGTAATATTTTGCGCGTCATTCTTGGCAATAGCAGCAGTGATAACCTTCCAAGCAGCTTTAAACTCTTCTGGGTGATAGTTATTCCAATAACCATCAACTTCATAGCCAATTCTGAGCATAATTGGCCTATTCAAACCCTTTAGATGTTTTACTAAACGGTGTACATTATTGACGCTAGGTGGGTGCCCCTCTGCTAACTTCTTATAGGTGTTTTTTAGCCACAAACCTATCGCCAATGTAGCGTTTGGGTAATCCTCAGCATAAGCAGGAATATCCAAAGACCCATGCGACTCAGGAAAAGCATTAAGCACACCGGTTAAATCGGCCGAGGCGTAAGCGGTAACAGCAGCAGGCTGCACTCCTGTGTCAGCAACAAACTCATTAATAGTTTGTATGTCTTGGCCAATAAACATTAAGGTTTTACCCTGCGGAGGCAAAAACTGATGACGCTTGTACGATGTTACATCTAGATTAGGCTCAACCTTACTGGTTGCTCCGCACCCACCTAACAACGCCGCTAGAGAAACACCCAGTATTGCCGAGGTAGTTGTCCTTTTCTTCATATATCGCTCTTCCATAAAGTTCTCGTAATAACGCTTTTACTTTACCACTCAAACTAATTAAAACCGTGAACTCAAACACACAAATGAAACCGGTTTCATTTGAATGTTACTTAAAAGTAAAATCATTGAACTATAAATAAAGGAGCTAGCTTTTGTGGTAGAAAGTGAGAAGGCAGTTGCTAATTTCAGATTGTCATTGGAAATTTAATAAATATAAAACAGATGCTTATATTAAAAACACAGAATAAGCACCACTCGGCAATGCCATAGGTAGCAAACAAACAAGGTCATTTCGAGCAACAGTCTAAAGCCTAACGCTTAGCCACTAGACCTAAAATATCATCGCTCTACTATTCATTTGCGCTCGCACCAAACAAGAAGTTAATACTTTGTTATTCACGCTTTTGAAAATCACATTTGCTCGTGATTGTTACAAGCGATCTGGAATTGCGTGGTAATGAATAAGCCCCCACAATAAACCATTAACCATAAGTCATTGATTAAATTAATTAAGATATCCATTAGAAAACTGTACAGGTGATGCATAATCTAATTAGCAAGCTAAAAACCGCCCTACATCACATGTTAACGCTACCATTCAAAATCGCTTATTTTTGCCCTAACGCTCCGCAGCTTTAACAAAAATTTACTTTTGCTTATGAATTTTAAAAATCGAAATAGAATTGTGATCCACACACCATTGAAACCGGTATCATTGTGACGAATCTCAAAATAAAACCGGTTTCATATCCCTATAATCGAATCGTCTTTTGGCAAAACAGCGATGTTTAAGGAAGCCCAATGAAGACATACGGAAATATATTTAGGGAGTTAAATTAAAATGAAAATTAAAGCACTATCTGTTGCATGTTCAATGGCACTTGCAGCTAGCGCAGTTAGCACAACTGTTGCAGCTGAAGAAGGATTCGAATTCCACGGATACTTCCGCTCTGGCGCGCTCTTTACTGGCTCAACTGGCGGCAACCAAGCACTTTACCCTGCATCTAAAGAAAGCTTAGGTCGCTTAGGTATTGAAAGTGATGACTTCTACGAGCTAGCGTTTAACAAAACGTGGGCCCTAGACAACGGTCAAAAAATTGCTATCAAAACGCGTTTAGGTCAGCACAACACTGGCGAAGATGCATTTGAAGCTCAGCAGAACTACTCGATTAACGGCTCAGCTACTGGCTTACTAGAGGGGTTTGTAGAGTTTGAAGGCTTAACAAACACCGGCAAAATGTGGAGTGGTCAGCGCTACTACGGCCGTGATAACTACATCTTCATGACTGACTTTTTCTACACAGATTGGTCGGGCACGGGTTTAGGTGTTCAGCAAATGGAATTAGGCGGCGGAAAGTGGGATTTTGCTTACTTAGCAAGTAACCGCCCCGATGACAACGGCTATGGCAGCGACGAAAGCGCCCCACTTCACTTAGGTCACGCTCGTGCCGATTACGGCAACTGGCGCGTAGAGTTAGTGGGTAAATACATGGCTGACAACGTGTCTCGCAGTGATGACGGAAATGGCAATATTACTGTTTCTGAGTTTGCCACTAATGGTATTGAAGCGCATGTTCAATACACACCAAAAGACTTCTTCTGGTTGGGCAATGGTTTCTCAAAAATCTCTGTTCAAGCCGGTTCAGGCCTAGGTGCTAGTAGCATGCTTGGTAAGTCATTCACTAACTACAACGGCTATGCGCCTGGCAGCGCTGGTAAAGGCCCTGTTGGCATGGCTCACGTAGATAAAGGCGATAAATCTTACCGCGCTTTAGCTTATGGTGGCTGGTTTGGCAGCAGCGTTATGATCTTCCCGTCTGTACAAATGCAGTATGACGATTTAGATAATGGCAATAAGAGCTTATGGTGGTCAGCAATGGCTCGCCCGGTGTTCTTGATTAACTCTATCGACAATTTCACTATTGCAACTGAATTTGGTTACACAGAAACAGACGTAGAAGGCTCAGGCGGTAACACTTTGTTTGAATCTTCACAGTACAAAGCAACCATAGCTCCTACTTGGGTAATTGGTACTGGTACTGGCCCTGCTCCTGAGATCCGCTTGTTAGCAAGTTACATCGACGGTAAGACAAATGGCCAAGATAATACCAATGCAAATGGTGAGCAAAAAGGTGAGTTTGTTTACGGTGTTCAAGCGGACATGTGGTGGTAGAAACGAGCCCTTAGGAAGAAGTGATTGGAGTTAGTGTGGCACCAACTTCAAACACTCCGGTAAAACTTCGGGTGATGACGAAGCTTTACTAACCCTAATAGGCAAGGTGAAATATTTGTGGCGAATACTCACCTTGCCTACTTTACGCTAAGTCTTTGTGAATTAGCAATAACTTAGTCAACAAACAGCAACAAGATAAAACAAAAACAACAATTAAAGGTGAAGGCAATAATCTTTGCTTAGCAACAAGGAAGATATGATGAAAAAGTTACTAGTAATAACTATGGTTGCGTTAACAGCGGCCTGTAGTAGTAATAAGAGTATGATTATTGATTATGGTGCTGCCGACGCAAAATCCGTACAGAAAATAGATCCCAGCATTGGTTACCAAGCCTTAGAGCAAGCGCCTGTGTGTTGCTCTAACTTGTCACAGCTCAATTACCAAAAAATATCGGCGCCAGGTAAAGTTGACTTTACCCTCACTACTCAAGATCCCGCTTTTCAGTTCAGAACAGGTAAATCCTTTGTTAAAGCAGTTGAATTACCAGAAGTAAATGGCCCCATTAAGGTTGCGGTATCTTCCCCCATTGTTACCAGTGTTTTTGCTCCTACCCTATTAGTACTCGACAAAAACTTCGATCCCATTGATGTTTACGGGGAAGAAACTATCAATTACGAGAACGGCTCGCTATTAAGTATTGACCGTTTTTTTGGCAATGTGGAATTACCCGCAGTGTTTCGAGATGGGAGACAAGCTAAGTACCTAGTGGTGCTTACAACAGACCAAGCGATGCAACAAACCACTAAACTCGACCCACCCGATCCAAAAGCAGTGGAGTTAGGTAGAGAGGCCGATGTAGTAAAAATGTACAGTAACCAGCCCATTGCACACACAGCTACCGGTGTATTCCGCTTAGCCTTCGATTACGCACCAGGGGCAGCTAGCTCAGCGAATGACATGGTAGAACAGCAAAGCTCTGCAGACGCATTAATTTCAGAGCCTGCTGCAGCCAGCACTGCAAGCGCTGTTGCGGTAAGTTCAGCAAAAACCAAGACCAGCCCTATACAACCAGAAACCGAAGCAATGTTTAATCAACTTATCGAAAATGCGGTAAAAGCCAGTGACTTTGATAAAGCGTTAAGCTTTGTGGAAGAAGCAGAGCGTGCAGGTTCAACCTCAGCCCGCGATGCTTTAGTTGAAGCAATGAAAAAACATCACTAGCGATAACTTTAAACTTTACATCAGAAGAGAGCTACGGCTCTCTTTTGTATTTGGAGGTGTGTTAAGTCGAGCACACTACAAACACAAACATTCAGATTTTAATAAACGTAAAATACAAAATAGCCTCGTCATTACTTACGAGGCTTTAAGTAGTGGTCGATCATGAGCCAAGCTTAACAACCGAACTCCTGACACCAACACTCAAAATTCAATAACACTAAATACAAAAAAGCCCCGTCATCGCTGACGAGGCTTTATGTAGTGATCGATGATGAGCCAAGCTTAATAGGCGAACTCCCGACACCAACACTCAAAATTCAATAAACACCAAATACAAAAAAGCCCCGTCATTGCTGACGGGGCTTCATGTAGTGGTCGATGATGAGCCAAGCTTAATAGGCGAACTCCCGACACCAACACTCAAAATTCAATAAACACCAAATACAAAAAAGCCCCGTCATTGCTGACGAGGCTTCATGTAGTGGTCGGTGATGAGAGATTCGAACTCCCGACCCTCTGGTCCCAAACCAGATGCGCTACCAAGCTGCGCTAATCACCGAAAACTGACTGGTATTTTTTAAGCGTTACCTACGCTTACACCAATAATGGTGCGGAAGGAGAGACTTGAACTCTCACACCTTGCGATACTAGAACCTAAATCTAGCGCGTCTACCAATTCCGCCACTTCCGCAAAACTATTTTCGCAACATTGCTATGGCAATGTAGTCGAATAATGGGGTGAGTAATGGGATTTGAACCCACGACAACCGGAATCACAATCCGGGGCTCTACCAACTGAGCTATACCCACCACAAACTTTTATGCTACTAGAGCATGTATTTGGCGCACCCTGTAGGACTCGAACCTACTACCTACGGCTTAGAAGGCCGTTGCTCTATCCAGATGAGCTAAGGGCGCATCTTTAGCGTCAAATAACCCAGTGTAAACACTAGGCTTCAAAAATTTGGTCGGTGATGAGAGATTCGAACTCCCGACCCTCTGGTCCCAAACCAGATGCGCTACCAAGCTGCGCTAATCACCGATTGCTTTGATATTCTAGAAGGTTATACCCTCTGGTCCCGCTCTTTATGAGCTTCGCGACGATGCGCTATCAAACTACGCTAATCACCGATTTGTTTAAAGCACTGATTGTGCCCTTCAACGGAGGCGAATACTACCCACTTGATTGGTCAGCGTCAAACAGTTTTTTACTGATATTTACCGATTGGTTACAGCATAGCCAAAATGGGTGAATTTCAACAATATCTAGTGCTATTTATCAGCAAACAAACGTCATGTGCCAATCAACAAGCTTTGCACCTACTGGTTTGTAACGTAGGCACTGTTTATTTGGATCATTGTTATTTATTAATCCAAATCAATAGTTAACTACGACTAAAGTAGTAGTCTCGTGCTGGTTATTTAAACACAAAATGTTTTTTACGATTGGAATGGAATCTCATGAGTGAAGTTGCGTTATCCATCTTAGTGCTATCAGCAGTCGCTGTTATAGGCTTATGGTTTGGTGGAATAAAGGTTCGTGGTGTTGGCTTGGGTATAGGCGGTGTATTGTTTGGAGGCCTATTTGTTGGCCACTTTATCAAACAATTTGGCTGGCACCTTGATCCACACGCACTACATTTTATTAAAGAGTTTGGCCTTATCCTATTTGTTTACACCATTGGTATCCAAGTAGGTCCTGGTTTTTTTGCCTCCCTTAAAGCAAGCGGCTTACGACTAAACTTATTAGCCGTTGGCATAGTCGTATTGGGCGGCGTTACTGCAGTTGCACTTCATTTTATTTTCGACCTGCCTTTAAACGTATTTTTAGGCATATACAGCGGCGCGGTTACCAATACCCCCTCTCTAGCAGCTGGTCAGCAAATTCTGCAAGAACTTGGTATGGCTACCGAAGAAACCACCGTACTCGGTTTAGGTTATGCCATGGCCTACCCCTTTGGTATTTTGGGCATCTTGCTCACTATGTGGATCATCCGCCTTGCCTTTCGCGTTGATATAGAACAAGAAGCAGAAGACTTCGATAATGCCAAAGGTAAAAAGAAACAAAGCCTACTCGATATAAACGTTATTATTGAAAACCCCAACCTAAATGGCATTGCTTTCTCAGAGTTGAGCAAACTAATTGGCGAAGATGTGATTTGTTCGCGAGTAAAATCGGATGGCGAACTAAAGGTACCTGGTGCCGATATGCTGATACACCTAGGCGACTACCTGCACTTAGTTGGGCCCGACCGCAATAAACTAGAACAAGCCACCTTAATCATTGGCCAAGAGATTAATGAATCTCTTTCTACCAAAGGGACCTTGCTTCGCAGCGAGCGGGTTGTAGTCACCGAAGAGCGGATTTTAGGTAAAAAACTCAGTGAGTTAGATTTAAAACATAGCTTTGACGTAATTATCTCGCGCCTAAACCGTGCCGGTGTTGAGCTAGTTGCTAACAAAGACACCATTTTACAGTTTGGCGATATTCTTAATATCGTAGGCCCAAGCCAAGACATTGAAAAAGTAGCCAAAAGCTTAGGCAACGTGCGTAGCAAGTTACAGCATGTGCAAATGCTGCCTATTTTCATTGGTATTGGCTTAGGTGTTTTACTGGGTTCTCTGCCTTTAGCAATTCCAAGCTTGCCGGCTCCTCTTAAGCTCGGCTTAGCTGGAGGCCCACTTATTGTGGCAATTATTCTTGCGAGAATTGGCAGTATTGGCCGCCTTTACTGGTTTATGCCACCAAGCGCTAACTTAGCACTTAGAGAGATAGGGATTGTGCTATTTTTGGCGGTTGTAGGTATTAACTCGGGAGCTAACTTCATTGAAACTTTAGTCGAGGGCGATGGCCTTAGTTGGATGTTCTATGGCGCCTTTATAACCCTTATTCCCCTGCTTATTATTGGCTTTATTGGGCGTTACGTCCTAAAAGTGAATTACTTAAGCCTATGTGGTTTGATGGCAGGTTCGATGACAGATCCACCAGCGTTGGCATTTGCTAACTCTATTCACAGTACCAGCGGTGCCTCGGCCTTGGCCTATGCTACGGTCTATCCTTTGGTAATGTGTTTACGGATTTTATCACCACAAGTAATCGCTGTATTACTCTGGGTTGCTGCTTAGTTATATAAAGGCCTGCGCAAGCAGGCTTTTGCTTTATCCGACTTATAAATTCCGCCATTTCACTCAACTTCTTTTTAAAACCATCCTTTTTGCTAAAAAAAGATCTGACATTTATTCGCCTATCATGCCAAAATAGCGCCCTCTAACATGGTCAATCACTCGTTAAAGAAGAATCAATGTCTGCACAAATAATTGATGGAAAAAAAATCGCTCAACAAGTTCAAGATCAAGTTGCTGAGCGTGTTAAGCAAAGAGTCGCTGAAGGGAAACGTGCTCCAGGTTTAGCCGTGATTTTAGTAGGCGACAACCCAGCCTCTCAAGTTTATGTAGGCAGCAAACGCCGTGTATGTGAAGCCGTTGGTTTTATTTCTAAGTCTATCGACTTAGATGACAACACTGATGAGCAAACGCTATTAGCCGAAATTGACAAACTTAACGATGACCCACTAATCGATGGAATCTTGGTGCAATTGCCTTTACCCGAAGGTATCGATGAAACCAAAGTGGTTGAGCGTATTCGCCCCGACAAAGACGTAGATGGCTTTCATCCTTATAACATTGGTCGATTAGCTCAACGTATTCCAGCACTGCGCCCATGTACTCCTAAAGGCATTATTACCCTTATTGAATCAACCGGTGTCAGCCCTTACGGTCTAGAAGCCGTGGTTGTTGGTGCCTCAAATATTGTTGGCCGACCAATGACCTTAGAGTTATTGCTAGCTGGCTGCACTACCACCACTTGTCACCGTTTTACTAAAGACCTAGAAGCGCATGTGCGTCGCGCCGATTTAGTAGTTGTTGCTGTAGGTAAACCGCAATTTATTCCTGGCGAATGGATTAAACCCGGCGCAATGGTGATCGATGTAGGTATTAACCGCTTAGACAACGGCAAACTAGCTGGTGATGTTGAATATGAAGTTGCTCGTCAAAATGCCGCGTTTATTACGCCAGTACCTGGTGGAGTTGGGCCAATGACAGTGGCAACACTTATTCAAAACACTTTAGAAGCCTGTGAAGAGTTCCACGACAAATAGTCGGCTGGGCGAATACTCAGATCAAGTATTCGCCATTTTCACTGCAACTTAATCAAAAGTAAGCTAATTTTAACAAAGGGACTAGATTAGGATTACTTATGCTCCACCGTTACTTATTATTGCTGTGTTTAACCTTACCTTTTGCCGCTCGTGCAGAAAACATTAGCTTTGTAACGGAAAACCTGCGCCCTTTTAACTATGTAGAAGATGCTCACTTAACCGGTATTTCAGTAGAACTACTGCGTTTAGTGTGGCAAGAGATGGGCGAAGATCCTCAACCTATTAAAGTGCAAACCTGGGAAAAAGCCTACTACTTGCTACAGCATCGCCCCAATATGGCATTGTTTCTTACCATGCGTAGCCCCCGTAGAGAACACATGTTTCACTGGGCCTGCCCCATAACCACCTCCAATATTAAACTCATCGCTTTAAAATCACGCGCTATCAAAATTGACCAAATTGGACCAAATTCAAAACTCCTATTTGGCGCGATGAAGGCCGGCGTTGGCGAACAGCTCTTGCTCTATAAAGGCGTTGAATTTGAGCAGATATCACTTACTGAAGACTTAGAAAAAGCCTTACGCATGTTAAAGCGCGAGCGTGTTGATGTTATTGCTTCTGAACCCGAGGTCGTCGAGCAAACCGCTAAAGCCTTAGGATTTGAAAGTGAGCTATTTGAACCTGTTCACCAGCTAGGTAAATTAGAGGGTTGTTATGCATTTAGCCAAGGGACTGACCCAGATTATTTGCAACGCTTTAGAGCCGCACTAAGCAAAGTCACCTCTGGCGAGCAATACCAAAGCTTATTAAAGAAATACAAGATGTAAAAAAGGCAGCCTAGGCTGCCTTTTTGTTATCTGTAAACCTTGCTTAGGCTTTACGCCAAGTTGTACCTGCCGCACCGTCTTCCAACACAATACCCATTTCGGTTAAACGATTACGTGCAATGTCTGCTGCAGCCCAATCTTTATCAGCTCGCGCTTGGTTACGCGCTGCAATCAAAGCCTCAATCTCAGCCACTTCACTATCGTGCTCACCTTGCAAAAAGGTTTCTACATCTTGAGTCAAAATGCCAAGCACTGCGCTAAGTTCTATCAACAAGCTAGCATACTGGCCGGCTAACATTGCATTGCTTTCTTTAACCCGGTTAATTTCTTTTGCTAACTCGAATAAAACAGGCAAGGCTTCTGGCGTATTAAAATCATCATCCATCGCAGCCTTAAACGGTTCGCGATAAGCAGCTGCTACTTGTTCGTCTACTGCCACCAGCTCAATACCACGCAAGGCAGTATACAAACGCTCAAGAGCCGAGCGAGATTGCTTTAAGTTGTCTTCAGAGTAATTTAACTGGCTGCGGTAATGGCCTGACAACAAGAAGTAACGCACAGTTTCAGGGTCATACACTTCTAACACATCTTTGATGGTGAAGAAGTTACCTAAAGACTTAGACATTTTCTCTTTGTTTACCTGAACCATGCCAGAGTGCATCCAGTAGTTCACGTAATTGGTTTTATGGGCGCAGCAAGATTGAGCAATTTCGTTTTCATGGTGTGGGAAGGCTAAATCTGAACCGCCACCGTGAATATCAAATACATCCCCTAAGTGCTTCATATTCATTGCTGAACATTCAATGTGCCAGCCAGGGCGACCTTTACCCCATGGAGAATCCCACATAGGCTCACCAGGTTTGGCACTTTTCCACAACACAAAATCAAGAGGATTACGCTTGTCTTCTTCTACTTCTACTCGCGCGCCTGCTTGTAGCATTTCTAAGTTTTGTAAGCTCAACTTGCCGTAATCGGCGAAGGTGCTTACTTCAAACAGTACATCACCACTATCGGCAACATAGGCATGACCATTAGCAATCAGCTTTTCTATCACCTCAATAATTTCTGGCATATGCGTAGTTACCCGAGGCTCAATATCTGGGCGCAGCATATTCAGTGCATCAAAGTCAGAATGCATTGCTTTAGTGAAACGCTCGGTTAAGGCATCACAGCTTTCGCCGTTTTCAGCAGCACGTTTAATAATTTTGTCGTCTACGTCGGTAATGTTGCGAACAAAATTTAGCTCGTAACCAGACCAACGTAAGTAGCGAGCAACTGTATCAAAAGCAACAAACGTACGCGCGTGACCAATGTGACAGTAGTCGTAAATGGTAACTCCACAAACATACATACCCACTTTCCCTTTTACTAAGGGCTTAAACGCTTGTTTCTTGCGGGTTAAAGTATTGTATATCTGTAACATCTAATTGGTTTCCTGTTCCATTTACTGACTATTGCTAAGGTTGGCTATTCTAACACTGCGCTTGAGGAAAAACAGCCGAATTAAGCGCTGTGACTAGTCAGTAGACATGGGAAAGTTTAGAATCGGTGCACTTACCAAAAAAGGGTGAAACAATGGTTACTTTACATACAAATTTTGGCGACATCGTGGTTAAACTTAACACCGCTGAAGCGCCTGAAACAGCTGCTAACTTCCTTGCATATGCAAAAGACGGTTTTTACAACGACACTATCTTCCACCGCGTAATCGATGGCTTTATGGTTCAAGGTGGTGGCTTTGCTTCTGGCATGGAAGAGAAAGAAACCAAAGCGCCAATCAAAAACGAGGCGAACAACGGTTTATCTAACAAAACTGGCACCTTGGCAATGGCACGCACCATGGATCCTCACTCAGCTTCTGCCCAGTTTTTCATCAACGTGAATGACAACACTTTCCTAGACTTTAAAGCTGAGACCACCGAAGGCTGGGGTTACTGCGTATTTGGTGAAGTGGTTGAAGGCATGGATGTAGTTAACAAAATCAAAGGCGTAGACACTGGTAACTTTGGTTACGTTCACTCAGACGTTCCTTTAGAAGAAGTACTAATCACTTCTGTAAGTGTTGCGGAATAAGCGTACGTGCACACCTATTTCATTTCAGATTTACATCTAAGTGAAGATCGGCCTGACATTATTCAGGCCTTTCTCGACTTTTTGCAGCAACAAGCCCCTAAGGCTGAAGCCCTCTACATTTTGGGCGATTTATTCGAGTTTTGGATTGGTGATGACGATAAAACACCAGTGGCGAAGCAAGTAGAACAAGCGTTAAAAGCTTTGTATGATAAGGGTGTGCCAAGTTACTTTATTCATGGCAACCGAGACTTTATGGTAGGCAAAGCTTACGCAAAACGCTGCGGCATGACCTTGCTTGAAGAAGAAAAATTGGTAGATCTTTACGGTCATAAAGTCTTAATTTTGCATGGCGATACCTTGTGCACTGACGACGTAGGTTATCAAGAATACCGCGAGGTAACTCAAAAGCTTTGGCTTAGGCGCTTATTTTTATTGCTGCCTCTATTTGTTCGGCAAAAAATTGCTAACAAAATCCGCAGTAAAAGCAAACAAGCCAATACCAGCAAATCGCTTGGGATTATGGATGTTAACCAACAAGCCGTTGAACAACGCTTTGAAGGTCAGGCTATCGACTACATGATCCACGGTCATACCCACCGGCCAGATATTCATCCTATTAAGCAAACCAATAATGCAATCAAGTATCGGGTAGTACTTGGAGATTGGTACCAACAAATGAGTGTATTAAAAATTGATAGAAACGGCTTAGAACTTAGCGCTAAAGGTCAGCTACAGAAGCTTGAGCTTGGTCAATAATTTAAACATTAAGTACTAGCACTTTGCTTAGGTAAATTGTTAATAAACCAAGCCAAGCACTTGAATACTCTACTCTTACCCAGATTCTCAGCAGAATCGTTTAATTAATAAACTACTTGACGATTTCATAGACATCGCGCATAACTTAATCATTAATGTTAATTTTAGCGAGGACGCGCCTATGTTATTTAGTCATGTTTGGGGACTAGCTTCACATACAAAAGAAGAATGGCAAGACATTGACAAGCACCACGAAGGGATCGGAGCGAGCTTGTCGCACTTATTACTTATGGCACTTATTCCTGCCATTTGTGGTTACTTTTCTACCGTGCACATTGGTTGGAAGGTGGGAGCAAATAGCTTTTCATTAACCAGCGACAGTGCCATTTTCATGTCTGTGGCTATGTATGCAGCCATGGTTACCGTAGTGTTGTGCTTAGCTTATGCAGCGCTTTGGATGGCAAAAACGTTTAATACCGATACCACCTACCAGCAAACCCTAGAGCTATCTGCTTACGTAGCCACGCCAATTTATATGGTGGGTTTCGCCGCGCTTTATCCAGAACCTTGGTTTGTTATGGTTGCCGGCTTAGTTGGAGTTACTTACGCCGTATATTTGCTGTACACGGGTGTGCCTATCATTATGCACATCCCAGAAGAGCGAGGCTTCATCTTTGCCAGTAGTCTAGTCACTGTAGGCTTGGTGATGTTAGTGACCGTGCTCATCTCAACTGTTATTTTATGGTCTAGTGAAGCAGGCCCCATCTTTGCGAACTGACGCAAGGCCAAAACAAAAAAGCTCGCAACTAAGCGAGCTTTTTTGTTGGCTAAAGGGCTATTTTAAACACCTTCTTTTTGCCGCTTGGCTTTGCGTGCGTGAGCGGTGTTTACGCACCGACTTTCTAATACGCTGAGTACTGCGAACACGATCTTCCACCTTGATAATCGTATTCTCTTCTTTATTTAGCTGTACCAACTTACGCAAGTAGTTTACCTGATCTAAGGGCATTTCTTGCCAACCGCTGCGTGGTAAACCTTTAGGTAAAGGAATAAGCCCATAACGCACCCGAATCAAACGGCTCACTTGCATGCCTTGAGATTCCCACATTCTGCGCACTTCGCGATTACGACCCTCGCTTAGTGTCACGGAGTACCACTGATTAATACCCTCGCCACCTTGGCGCTTAACCGTGGTAAATGCTGCTCGGCCATCTTCTAATTCAACACCGGTGCGTAAGTTACGAATGACTTCGTCATCTACATCACCAAATACCCGTACCGCATATTCGCGTTCAACTTCGAAACTTGGATGCATCAAACGGTTGGCCAACTCGCCATCGGTAGTAAATAACAATAAACCAGAGGTATTAATATCTAATCGACCTACCGCAATCCAACGACCATGTTGCAAGCGTGGTAAACGGTCAAATACGGTTTCTCGCCCTTCTGGGTCATTGCGAGAACAGATTTCACCTTCTGACTTATGGTAAGCCAAAACACGACAAATGGTGTCTTCGACTTTTTGAATATCGATGATGCGGCCATCCACCCTTACTTCAACCCCTTCTTCGATGCGATCGCCTAAGGTGGCGATACTCCCATCTACGCATACTCTCCCTGCGTCAATTACAGCTTCCATCTCACGACGTGAGCCTAAACCGCTGCGGGCCAGGACTTTTTGAAGTTTTTCACTCATATTTCTTATCCGGGTGGTAAAGTGCGCTAAGTCTGAAAGTCTTGCGGCAGTTTTTCAAGTAAAGATTGATCTAATTCTGGCAAATCGGCCAGATCTTTCAAACCAAAGTAATCTAAGAAGCTTGTTGTAGTTGCAAATAAGGTAGGACGGCCGGGAATTTCTTTATGTCCAACGCTGCGGATCCAATTGCGCTCTCTCAATACACTTATGATATGGCTGCTCACTGCCACTCCTCTAATCGCTTCGATCTCACCGCGAGTAATCGGCTGGCGATAAGCAATTAAAGTGAGTGTTTCTAACATTGCTCGGCTAAATTTCGGGGCTTTTTCAGCCCATAAGTTGGCTAATTGTGGCGCATATTCTTGGCGCGCTCTAAAGTAAAACCCGGATGCGGTTTCTGCCAACTCAATACCCGAATCTTGATAACGCAAAGACAACTCTTCAAGCACCATATTCACTTGTGCTTTGGCTAATCCTACATCTGCCAACACCGTGGCTTGCAGCTCTTTAACGCTGAGCGGTCTGCCAGCAACAAACAAAGCGGCTTCAACTAACTTAACTAAATTGGGTTTAGCCATGCTCAGAGATCTCCGCATCAACTAATAATACTTGAATAGGCTGCAGAGGCTGACTTTGCACACACTTGATATAACCTTCTTTGACTAACTCAAGTATTGCCAAAAAACTTACCACTAAACCGCTACGACCTTCAGATAAGGAAAACAACTGACTAAATTCGACAAACTGGTGTTGTTGTAACTTGGCCAATATATCGCTCATCCTTTGCCGAGTAGACAGTTTTTCACGCTTAATTTCATGATGTTCAAAGTTAGCCACTCGCTGAGCAATACCCCGCATAGCTTGAATCAACTCATCCATCGTCACTTCTGGGTAAATAACATTGATTGGCATATCTTGAGGGCGGTTGATGGTAGCTGTGTAAGTATCTCGTTGCTGTCTTGGTAGACTATCTACTTTTTCGGTAGCGTCTTTATATAATTCATACTCTTGAAGACGCCGAATAAGCTCAGCCCTTGGATCTTCCTCAACTTGTTCGTGCTCTTGTACTGGTAGCAAGCTGCGCGATTTAATTTCGGTTAACAGCGCTGCCATTACCAAATACTCTGCTGCGAGCTCTAATTTGAGCATTCGCATTGCTTCAATATATTCCATATATTGCTGGGTGATGGCTAATACTGGTAAGTGTTCAATATCCAACTTCTGTTTACGGATTAAATACAATAATAAATCCAATGGCCCCTCAAACTGCTCCAGAGTCACTTCCATGGCATCCGGCGGAATAAACAAATCCTCCGGCATGTCTAGCCAAGGCTCACCATTTACGCTGGCTAGGGTTAATTGCTGGGTAGGAGAAGCCTGTTCAGACATTATTCAAATGGGCTCGTATCACCGGAGCCACTGCGCAATATCTCTGGCTCATCTTCTGAAAGATCAATAACAGTAGTAGGCTGCTCGCCTAAATAGCCACCGTTAACAATTAAATCTACTTGGTGTTCCAATAGGTCGCGTATTTGTTCCGGATCAGATTCGGTGTAGTCATTGCCCGGCAAAATTAAGCTCGATGACATTAGTGGCTCACCAAGAGCTTCCAGCATCGCCAATGCAATTTTGTTGTCGGGAACTCGAATACCTATGGTTTTACGTTTAGGGTTGAGTAAACGACGTGGCACTTCCTTGGTACCTTTAAAAATAAAGGTATATGGTCCTGGGGTATTGTTGCGTAACAAGCGATAAGCTTGGTTACCCACTCGCGCATATTCCGAGAGCTCAGATAAATCGCGACACATTAAAGTAAAATGGTGGTTTTTATCTAGCTGACGAATACGGCAAATGCGCTCTAATGCGGCTTTATCACCAATATGGCAACCAATGGCATAACCTGAATCGGTTGGGTAGATCACCACCCCGCCCTGTTGAATATGATTAGCCGCTTGGTTCATCAAGCGCTGTTGAGGGTTGTCGGGGTGTACATAGAAAAACTGACTCATAACTGTCCCTGCGATTAATGGGCCTAGCGATTGGATTCAGGAGAGAAGCCAGGCCACAACTGCCAAATAGCTTGGCACTTTTCTGGTAATTGTAAGCCTCTACCTAATTCACGCCAAGGAGAGGGATGATGAAAATCAGAGCCTTGAGAAGCACGTAATCCATTTTGTTCGGCTAAATCGGCTAGCCACAGTAATTGGTCTTTAGACATTTGCGGCATTGCCACTTCTACGCCGTCGCCGCCCAATTCGGCAAACTCGGCCAACAACTTACGCACCCATTTATTGGACAAATCATAATGAGTTGGGTGAGCCAATACAGCAACGCCGCCGGCTTGGTGAATAATCTCTATAGCATCGCCCATGCTCATCCAATTATTAGGCACATAACCGGTATTACCACGGCTTAAATACTTATCAAATACTTTATTAAAGTTAGCTGCTATACCACGTTCCACCAATACCCTGGCAAAGTGAGAACGGGTAATCGGGGCATTGCCTGCCAATTGTTTCGCATCACTGTAAACATCATGGATACCGGCTTTTGCTAAACGGAGGTTCATTTCTTGAGCGCGAACTTCTCGCTTGTCTCGTTGCTCAGCTAAGTGTCTTTGTAATTCTGTAGACGTCACGTCAATATTCAAGCCTACAATATGAATATCAAAAGCATGCCAAGCAGTAGAGATTTCAGTGCCAGTGATAATTTGCACATGCTTCGCATTAGCTTTTGCTTCTGCTTCTACAATGCCAGCTGTGGTGTCGTGGTCGGTAATAGCCAACACGTCGACTTGCATGTTTTCGGCACGCATTACTATTTCAGTTGGGCTTAAGCCACCATCCGAGGCAGTAGTATGGCAATGCAAATCAAATCGCATTAAATTTCCTAAATTTTTTCTTGACTTGGTGATGTCATTTACAGTTAACTTAGTCTATCAAAATGACTAGGAATAAGCATGACAACTTTTCTTCTTACCAACAAATCTTGGTGGTGGCGCACTCCGAAATAAACGGGTGTGAGTTGTTGTATTTCCAATACATTGAACAGAACAACAAAAAGCCCGCTTAATGCGGGCTTTTTTTATATTTGCGCTACGGCCTTAACGAGGAGTAACGAACCATGAGTAATCACCCTAGGGTGCAGCTAAGCAACAACTTAATTGATGCTAGCTACGTGCTTGACCCACTAAGCTTATATCAAGAGCTTTGCAAAGAGAGTCAACACAATGTTTTGCTAGAGTCTTGCGAAATAGACAGCAAAGAAAATCTACAAAGTTTAATTTTGGCCGATGCAGCCTTAAAGATCACTTGTAAAGGTCGTCAAGTGACGTTTACTGCGGTATCACTCAATGGTGAAGCGGTTATCTCGGCGGTTGTAGAACACAGTGACAACAGCTTAATCACCGAACATAGTGCAACTCAACTGGTTTTAGATTACCCACTCCCAGCCGCTAATTTGGATGAGGATTCTCGTTTAAAAGCGAGCTCTCCTGTTGATGCCTTACGGTTAATAACCACACTTTACGGTGAGCTAGCCTCTCATGATAAAGGCGTTTTTATCGGCGGTGTATTTGCCTATGATTTCATCGCCAGCTTTGAGCAACTACAAGACGTCGCTGAAAGCACCAACATTTGCCCCGACTACCAGTTCTACCTCGCCGAAACATTGCTACTAATAGACCACCAAGAACAAGTGACTCACTTAATTGGCTCGGTATATAACGAAAGTGAGCAAGCTAGAATAAATCAGCGTTTAGCCCACTTAGTAGAATTATGTGAGCATAAAAATCACCAACAAGCGCAGCCAGATTTTAGTGATTACCAAGGGAAGATTGAAGCTGACATTAGCGACCGAGACTTCTGCCAGAATGTAGAAACCATGAAAGACTACATTCGCCAAGGTGACATTTTTCAAGTAGTTCCATCTCGCAGTTTTAAACTCTCTTGCCCTGACAGCCTCGCCGCTTACCGCGAATTAAAAATTACCAACCCAAGCCCTTACATGTTCTACCTGCAAGACAGTGAATTTGTATTGTTTGGCGCCTCTCCTGAAAGTGCAATTAAATACTCCTCTGATAGCCGAGATGTAGAAATTTACCCAATTGCCGGCACGCGCAAACGTGGCTTTAACGCCGATGGTTCAATTAACCAAGATTTAGACGGTCGCCTAGAGCTTGAGCTGCGCCTAGATAAAAAAGAAACCGCTGAACATATTATGTTGGTTGATTTAGCCCGTAATGATGTCGCTCGCATCAGTGAGCCAGGCACTCGCCATGTAGCTGATTTACTAAAAGTAGACCGCTACAGCCACGTAATGCACTTAGTATCGCGCGTAGTAGGTACCTTACGTAATGACCTAGACGCACTTCACGCTTACCAAGCCTGCATGAACATGGGCACCCTTGTTGGCGCACCAAAAATTCGTGCTTCAGAGTTAATTCGCCAAGTAGAACAGCAGCGCCGAGGCAGTTATGGAGGCGCAGTTGGTTACCTTGCAGGTAACGGCGACATGGATAGCTGTATCGTTATTCGTTCTGCTTTTGTTAAAGAAAAGGTCGCGCATGTTCAAGCTGGAGCTGGTGTGGTGTATGATTCACAGCCTCAAGCCGAAGCCGATGAAACTCGCAACAAAGCAGCTGCGGTGCTAAATGCCATTGCCCGCGCTCACGGTTCTACTTTGAAGGATGTTAGTGATGACGCATAGTGTATTTTTGTTAGACAACTTTGACTCGTTCACTTACAACCTTGTTGATCAGTTTCGTAGTCAAGGCTTAGAGGTTAGTATTTACCGTAACCACTTAAGCGCTAAAGAAATTAAGCAACATATTGATAATAGCCCTACTCCGCCAGTATTGGTTTTATCACCAGGCCCTGGTAACCCACAGCAAGCGGGCTGCATGTTAGAGCTTATCGACTTATGTAAAGGCGAAGTACCTATTATTGGTATCTGCCTTGGCCACCAAGCACTAGTAGAAAGCTACGGTGGTGTGGTGGGTAAAGCCGATGAAATTGTTCATGGTAAATCGTCGGCAATTGAGCACGACAACCGCCTAATGTTTGAAGGTTTAAGCAATCCTCTGCCAGTAGCGCGCTACCACTCGTTAGTCGCCACTACAATGCCAGATGGGGTTGTGGTGAATGCTCATTATCAAAACATGCCAATGGCGATAATTAACGAACAAGACAAAATTGTTGGGTTTCAATTCCACCCCGAATCCATTTTAACCAGCGAAGGGGCAACACTATTAGCCCGCAGCCTAGACTGGGCCACCCAAAAGGAGCAAGCGTAATGCAGGCTATTTTAGAGCAGCTATATCAAGGAAAAGACTTAAGCATTGAACAAGCACAGCAGGTGTTTAGTCAGGTGATTCAGGGTGAAGTTGAGCCTATCGTTTTATCTTCATTGTTAACCGCACTAAAGATTAAAGGCGAGCAGCCCCAAGAAATTGCTGGAGCAGCCAAGGCTTTATTAGCTAATGCGGCGCCTTTTCCAAGCCCCGATTATGATTTTGCGGATATTGTTGGCACCGGCGGTGATGGCCACAACACCATTAATATCTCAACCACTTCTGCGTTTGTTGCAGCAAGTTTAGGGGTTAAGGTTGCCAAGCACGGTAACCGCAGTGTATCAAGTAAGTCGGGCTCTTCAGATCTATTGGCCGCCTTGGGAATTAACATTCAAATGACCCCAGAGACCGCGCGCAAATGTTTAGATGAATTAGGTCTGTGCTTTTTGTTTGCACCGCAATACCACGCCGGTGTACGCCACGCCATGCCAGTGCGCCAAACCTTAAAAACCCGCACCATATTTAATGTATTAGGTCCGCTAATTAACCCAGCTCATCCAAGCATGGAAGTGATGGGCGTTTATGACCCCGCGCTTATTTCGCCCATCGCGCATACCTTGCAACAATTAGGTATGAAAAAAGCCATGGTGGTTCACGGTGCAGGCTTAGACGAAGTAGCCATTCATGGTGAAACTCAAATTGCTGAAATTAACGGCGACAAGATTACCGAATATAGCTTAACCCCTTCTGATTTTGGTGTTGAGCAAGCCGATCTAGATGCCATTAAAGGTGGCACTCCTGAAGAAAACAAAGCCATCACTTTGCAGTTATTGCAAGGCACCGCTACACCAGCACAACAAGCAGCTGTTGCAGTTAATGTTGCCTTGTTACTTAAACTTGCAGGTAAAGCTGATGATGTTGCTCAAGGCGTTAAAATGGCCTTAGATGAAATGGCCTCTGGTCGTCCACTAACCCTAGCAAACCAATTGGCGGAGATGAGTCAGTGAGCCAAGCAGAAACAAAACAAACCACCATTCTAGATAAAATTGTGGCTGACAAAGAAATTTGGTTAGCAGAGCGAATGCAAAGCCAAACACTAGCAAGCTTTATAGATCAGGTTAAGCCCACAGAGCGCTGTTTTTATGATGCGCTATCAGGCTCACCCGCTAAGTTTATTCTTGAGTGTAAAAAGGCTTCTCCATCTAAAGGCTTGATTCGCCCAGAGTTCGACTTAGACCTAATTGCTGGCGTATATAAAAACTATGCTGCAGCCATATCGGTGCTTACTGATACTAAATACTTTCAAGGTGAGTTTGACTATGTAACTCAGGTTAGAGAGCAAGTTGATCAACCAGTGTTATGTAAAGACTTCTTCATTGACGAGTACCAAATCTATCTAGCCCGTTATCACAAAGCAGATGCCATCTTACTGATGTTATCTGTTCTCGATGACAACGAGTATCGCTTGCTGGCTGAAGTAGCCCACAAGCTAAATATGGGCGTACTTACTGAAGTGAGTAACCAACAAGAGCTTGAGCGTGCCATTGATCTAAATGCCAAAGTTATAGGTATTAACAATCGTAACTTGCGTGACTTGTCGATTACCTTAGACAGAACACCAGAGCTGGCCAAACAAATCCCTGAAGATCGCGTCATCATTTCAGAATCAGGCATTTATCAGCACCAACAAGTGCGTGAGCTAGCCAAATACGCCAACGGCTTTTTAGTAGGTAGTTCACTAATGAGCCAAGATGATGTAGACATGGCTTGTCGCAAGCTCATACTTGGCGAAAACAAAGTATGCGGTTTAACACGCGAGCAAGATGTTAAAACGGTTTATCAAGCGGGCGCAGTATACGGCGGATTAATTTTCGCCGAAAAGTCGCCGCGCTGCGTAAACCTAGCGCAAGCAGAGAAACTCAGCCAAGCGGCACCACTTAATTTTGTGGGTGTATTTGTAAATAGCTCGGTTGAAGAAGTGGCCAGTATTGCCAATCAACTTAAACTTCACGCAGTGCAATTGCATGGTGATGAAGACGAGCAATTCATCGAGCAGCTAAAAGAAAAACTTAACAGCAGCCTTGTATGGAAAGCGCTTGGCGTGAATGAGGCATTACCAGAAGCGCCAAGCAACGCAGACAAAATATTATTTGATAGCAAAGTCGCCGGCCAATGCGGTGGTACTGGGCAAACCTTCGATTGGCAACTGTTAGGTGAGCACAGTCATGGTGCGATGCTAGCAGGCGGCATAAGCCCAAGTAACATTCAAGATGCACTAGCCTACGCCGCTGCAGGCTTAGATTTAAACTCCGGTGTAGAACAAGCGCCAGGGGTAAAAGACCCAGCAAAAATTAATGCTGCGTTTGAACAAATTAGACAGTACTAGTCTCAAACAGATTAGTAAGCGTTAACCATTTTTAACGAATAAGAGTCAACAATGAGTAAATTAAATTCATATTTCGGCGAGTTTGGCGGGCAGTTTGTACCACAAATTTTAGTGCCGGCGCTCGACCAGCTAGAACAAGCCTTTATAGACGCCCAAGAAGACCCTAGCTTTATTGAAGAGTTTAACGGCCTATTAAGCGAATACGCTGGCAGACCAACACCTCTAACCTTGTGCCGCAATTTAACTGCGGGTACTAAAACCAAAATTTACCTAAAGCGTGAAGACTTATTACATGGTGGTGCACACAAAACCAACCAAGTGTTAGGCCAAGCCCTATTAGCCAAGCGCATGGGTAAGAAAGAAATTATAGCTGAAACCGGTGCAGGCCAACATGGCGTAGCTACCGCCTTAGCGTGTGCCTTACTTGGTCTAAAGTGCCGTGTTTACATGGGCGCAATTGACTGTGAACGTCAAAAGCCTAACGTTTTCAGAATGAAGCTAATGGGCGCAGAGGTGATTCCTGTGCACAGCGGTTCTTCTACCCTAAAAGACGCGTGTAACGAAGCCTTGCGCGACTGGGCAGCCAGTTACGACAGCGCTCATTACTTATTAGGTACAGCCGCTGGCCCTCACCCATTCCCAACCATTGTTCGTGAATTCCAGAAAATGATTGGCGAAGAAGCCAAACAGCAGATTCTTGAGACCGAAGGTCGCTTACCAGATGCGGTAATCGCTTGTGTGGGCGGTGGCTCTAATGCAATCGGCATGTTTGCTGACTTCATCAAAGAAGAAGATGTAAAGCTAATTGGTGTAGAACCTGCGGGCAAAGGTATTGATACCGACCAACATGGCGCTCCACTTAAACATGGCCGCAAAGGCATGTTCTTTGGTATGCATTCGTTATTGATGCAAGACCAAAATGGTCAAATTGAAGAGTCTTATTCAATTTCAGCTGGCTTAGATTTTCCATCAGTAGGCCCACAACACGCTTATTTGAACTCAATTGGCAGAGCCGATTATGAATCAGCTACCGATGAAGAAGCCTTGGACGCATTTCAAACCCTAGCTGAGAGTGAAGGTATTATTCCCGCTCTTGAATCGGCACACGCTTTGGCTTATGCACTTAAATTGGCTAAGCAAGATAAAGACAAAGAACAGATATTGTTGGTAAACCTATCGGGGCGCGGCGACAAAGACATCTTTACTGTAGCCGAAATATTCGAACAAAGAGGAAGCTTATAATGACGCAACGTTACGCTAAACTATTTGAACGTCTAACAAGCCAAAAACAAGGCGCCTTTGTTCCTTTTGTAACACTTGGCGATCCCGATTTAGAGCAATCTCTAGCCATTGTTGATGCCTTAGTTGAAGGTGGAGCAGATGCTTTAGAGTTGGGTATACCCTTCTCTGATCCAGTAGCTGACGGCCCTACCATTCAAGGAGCTAACGTTCGCGCATTAGCAGCTGATGTTACCCCTCCTAAATGTTTAGAAATGCTAAGTGCTATTCGTGAAAAACATCCAGAGGTACCTATTGGTCTTTTGTTATACGCTAATCTCGTGTATTCAACCGGTATTGATTCTTTCTATCAAAAGCTGGCAGCAGCAGGCGTAGACTCGGTGCTGGTTGCAGATGTGCCGATTCGTGAGTCAGCGCCTTTTAGAGAAGCGGCTGATAAACATGGCTTGCAAAGCATCTTTATTGCGCCACCAAACGCCGATGAAGCTACATTGGCTAAAGTTGCTGAGTATGGACAAGGTTACACTTACCTTGTTAGCCGAGCAGGCGTAACCGGCACAGAAACCAAAGCAGGCGCGCCAGTGGGAGAGTTGTTAAACAAACTTAAGCAACATAATGCGCCGCCAGCTTTACTGGGTTTTGGCATCGCAACTCCTCAACAGGTTAAAGAAACCATTGAAGCTGGCGCAGCTGGTGCGATATCGGGTTCAGCCGTAGTTAAGATCATCGAAAACAACCTTGATGACAAAGCGCAAATGCTTGTAACACTCAAGCAATTTGCCAGTGACATGAAAGCGGCTACCGTTTAGTTAAAGATCTTGCTACTATCAAAAGCCGCTTTTTAGCGGCTTTTTTATTAACAGCTTACGCTGAGGAACTATGAAACAATTTTTCGAGTTTATCCCTTTAATTATATTTTTCGCCGTATACAAAATGCAGGATATCTACGCAGCAACCCTTGCATTAATTATTTCTACGGCGGTTCTGTTAGCTATTTCCTACTTCAAAAACAAAAAAGTTGAGAAAATGCATCTCATCTCCTTTGTTCTTATATTGGTTTTTGGTGGCTTAACCCTAATCCTACGCGATGACGATTTCATTAAGTGGAAACCTACGGTTATTAATTGGATCTTTGGTTTAGTGCTGTTAGTGAGTCAGTTTGCATTTGGCAGCCCACTGATCAAAAAAATGCTGGGCAAAGAAATGACATTACCTGATAACGTTTGGTCAAAAGTGAATGTCTCATGGGCACTTTTTTTCATCGCTTGCGGAACACTAAACCTCTATATTGCATTCAGTTTCTCAGAAGAATTTTGGGTTAATTTTAAGGTGTTTGGCCTACTCGGCTTAACCTTGGTGTTTACAGTAGGCACTGTCGTTTACTTATACAAACACTTGCCTAAAGAACAAAAAGAATCAATCACAGAGAAAAAGGATTAATAGTATGTGGTATGTAATCTATGCAGAAGATGTGGCTAATAGTTTAGATAAACGCAAACAAGCGCGACCTGCTCACTTAGAGCGCTTAAACGCTTTACTCAACGAAGGACGATTATTAGTTGCTGGCCCAATGCCCGCTATTGATGCTGATGACCCAGCAGAAGCAGGCTTCACAGGCTCTACAGTAATAGCAGAATTTTCAAGCTTAGAAGATGCAAAAGCCTGGGCAGACGCAGACCCTTATGTGGCTGCAGGCGTGTATGCAAAGGTAAGTGTAAAGCCTTTTAAAAAAGTACTTCCTTAATCTAATTGGGCGAGCTATCGCCCAATTGTCATTTTAGTGTCACAATTTAGCCCAAATGAGTGATTCGCATATAAAACATATCCTCTACTGTTATTCATGGTTTTATCAAAAAGGAGAATAAACCATGAAATTACTTAAGCTGGCACTGGTGCTCGTATTTAGTTTAATCAATATGCAATCAGCCTTAGCTAATGAAAATTTAACACCAATCAACTTAAATACTGCCAGCGCAGAACAACTAGATTCTTTAAAAGGCGTAGGTGAGTCGAAATCAACAGCAATTGTTCAGTACCGCCAGCAACATGGTAACTTCAAGAACATTGAACAAATTGTGCTAGTGCCAGGCATTGGTGAAAAGATTTACCTCGATAACAAAGACCGAATCTACGTAGACTAAGTTACCCACCTAACATCGTCCGTAGCTCGCTACCACCGCGAGGGCGATAGCTTCTCCACTTCAAAAAATTATCACAGGGATATCTATTCGCAAATATCTCAATTTAAAATGTCATTTTGGCATGTTACAGTGCTCGGGCATTTAACCTTACTTTTTCAAGAGACTGAAAATGACCCAACAAGTACGAAAAGCGGTACTACCAGTAGCAGGACTAGGAACTAGAATGCTACCCGCCACCAAGGCCATCCCTAAAGAGATGTTACCCATTGTAGACAAGCCGCTAATTCAATATGTTGTTCAAGAAGCAATATCTGCAGGCATTAAAGAGATCATTTTAGTAACCCACTCTAGTAAGAACTCAATAGAAAATCACTTTGATACCAGCTTCGAACTAGAAGCTACATTAGAGAAACGGGTAAAACGTCAATTACTTAATGAAGTACGTTCTATTTGTCCCAAAGACGTTACCATCATGCATGTACGACAAGGCGTTGCTAAAGGTCTAGGACACGCAATTCTATGTGCTCACCCACTTATTGGCGACGAACCTTTTGCCGTACTTCTTCCTGATGTAGTGCTGGATGACTCAACCTCAGACCTTCGCACTGAAAACTTGGCGGATATGGTAAATAAGTTTAATCAAACAGGCTCTAGCCAAGTGATGGTTGAAGCAGTAGCTCAGGAAGATGTTAGCAAGTTTGGTATTGTAGATATCAACGGCAGCGAGCTTAAATCTGGAGACTCTGCAGACATGGTGGGTTCTGTAGAAAAACCCGCTGTTGAAGATGCTCCTTCTAATCTTGCTGTTGTGGGCCGTTATGTATTATCAGCTAAAATTTGGAAAGAGCTAGCTAGAACACCTCCAGGCGCTGGAGATGAAATTCAGTTAACAGATGCCATCGCTAGTTTAATGAAAAAAGAAACTACTCAGGCTTACTACATGGTTGGAAAAAGCCATGACTGCGGTAGTAAGTTTGGCTATATGAAAGCCATCGTCGAATTTGGCTTACGCCACCCAGAGTTAAGAGATCGCTTTAAGACATACCTTGCAGAGTTAAAGCTTTAATCTTTAGCCACTTAATACTGGAAATTTTAAGTTTTCAGTGATAAAAATGTAAGTAGATGTGGCAAGAATCTCCACACAGTAATACAATGAAACAGTAATATATTTAATACAGGGAAATTTCATGAAAACTTTACTTTTAGCTGGCGTAGCAGCTTTAGCTTTATCTTCTAATGTATTTGCACAAGAAGCAGCAGGCGGAGCAGCAGGTGGAGCAGCAGGCGGCGCTGGTGTTACAGCCGGTGTAGTTGGTGGCGTTGTTGCAGCAACTGCAGTTGTTGGTATTGCTGCAAACCAAAATAATGATTCAACAACTGGCACCTCAACTTCCACAACTACTTCTACAGCTCAATAAGCTGTAAGAAACGGTAAAAAGGCAGCGTTCGCTGCCTTTTTTGTTTTACAAATTCTGCCTAAGTGGCTTTTTAAAATTATGTCTGCATCTTAATTAATGCCTCACCACAAGCTCCGCTAATAAATCTCATCCTCTATTTCCTCTTCCTCAAGCCAATGGTAAATACTTGCTTGACTGCAGCCTCTCAACTGAGTATCGACGAATTAAGCGAGCGGGCGAGTCTCGCTAAAAAACACGCTAAGCGTAATCACTGGTCAACCTTGTATATACAAGAGGGCGATGTCTGTGATGCGCTAGGTTAGTCTGTTGATGAAATGACTGGGGCTTGAGTGATTGGTATGCCTGAGGGACTAAATCGCAGGCAATAAAAAAGCCCTCATCATTAGACGAGGGCTTAGTATAGGAGCCTGGCGGTGACCTACTTTCACATGGGGAAGCCCCACACTATCATCGGCGCAGTTGCGTTTCACTTCTGAGTTCGGCATGGAGTCAGGTGGGTCCACAACGCTATTGCCACCAGGCAAAAACTGTTGTCTTTAACATTCGAAAAAGCTGAAACATCTCATGAGCACTAACAAGTATTCATGGTTTCTAAAATAAAGTATCTATAAGCAACACCCTTTAGGTGTTGTATGGTTAAGCCTCACGGGTAATTAGTACAAGTTAGCTCAATGCCTCACAGCACTTACACACCTTGCCTATCAACGTTGTAGTCTCCAACGGCCCTTCAGAGGACTTAAAGTCCTAGTGAGAATTAATCTCGAGGCCTGCTTCCCGCTTAGATGCTTTCAGCGGTTATCAGTTCCGAACGTAGCTACTGGGCAATGCTATTGGCATAACAACCCAAACACCAGCGGTTCGTCCACTCCGGTCCTCTCGTACTAGGAGCAGCTCCCCTCAATTCTCAAACGCCCACGGCAGATAGGGACCGAACTGTCTCACGACGTTCTAAACCCAGCTCGCGTACCACTTTAAATGGCGAACAGCCATACCCTTGGGACCGACTTCAGCCCCAGGATGTGATGAGCCGACATCGAGGTGCCAAACACCGCCGTCGATATGAACTCTTGGGCGGTATCAGCCTGTTATCCCCGGAGTACCTTTTATCCGTTGAGCGATGGCCCTTCCATACAGAACCACCGGATCACTATGACCTACTTTCGTACCTGCTCGACGTGTCTGTCTCGCAGTTAAGCTGGCTTATGCCATTGCACTAACCGTATGATGTCCGACCATACTTAGCCAACCTTCGTGCTCCTCCGTTACTCTTTGGGAGGAGACCGCCCCAGTCAAACTACCCACCAGACACTGTCCGCAATCCCGATAAGGGACCAACGTTAGAACATCAACACTACAAGGGTGGTATTTCAAGGTCGGCTCCACGTCATCTAGCGACAACGCTTCAAAGCCTCCCACCTATCCTACACATGTAGGGTCAATGTTCAGTGTCAAGCTGTAGTAAAGGTTCACGGGGTCTTTCCGTCTAGCCGCGGGTACACCGCATCTTCACGGCAATTTCAATTTCACTGAGTCTCGGGTGGAGACAGCTTGGCCATCATTACGCCATTCGTGCAGGTCGGAACTTACCCGACAAGGAATTTCGCTACCTTAGGACCGTTATAGTTACGGCCGCCGTTTACCGGGGCTTCGATCAATAGCTTCGCGCGAACGCTAACCACATCAATTAACCTTCCGGCACCGGGCAGGCGTCACACCGTATACGTCATCTTTCGATTTAGCACAGTGCTGTGTTTTTAATAAACAGTTGCAGCCAACTGGTATCTGCGACTCTCAGCAGCTTAGGGAGCAAGTCCCATCACCATCAAGAGCGTACCTTCTCCCGAAGTTACGGTACCATTTTGCCTAGTTCCTTCACCCGAGTTCTCTCAAGCGCCTTGGTATTCTCTACCCAACCACCTGTGTCGGTTTGGGGTACGGTTTCGTATAATCTGAAGCTTAGAGACTTTTCCTGGAAGCAGGGCATCAACCACTTCGTGTCCGTAGACACTCGTCATCAACTCTCAGCGTAATGTAAACCCGGATTTGCCTAAGTTTACCGCCTACTGCCTTTCACGTGGACAACCATCGCCACGCTGGCCTAGCCTTCTCCGTCCTCCCATCGCAATTATACGAAGTACAGGAATATTAACCTGTTTCCCATCGACTACACTTTTCAGTCTCGCCTTAGGGGCCGACTCACCCTGCCCTGATTAACATTGGACAGGAAACCTTGGTCTTTCGGCGAGGGGGCTTTTCACCCCCTTTATCGTTACTCATGTCAACATTCGCACTTCTGATACCTCCAGCAAACCTTACGATCCACCTTCAACGGCTTACAGAACGCTCCTCTACCGAGCATGCAAGCATGCTCCCGTAGCTTCGGTGGTATGTTTAGCCCCGTTACATCTTCCGCGCAGGCCGACTCGACCAGTGAGCTATTACGCTTTCTTTAAATGATGGCTGCTTCTAAGCCAACATCCTGGCTGTCTAAGCCTTCCCACATCGTTTCCCACTTAACATACACTTTGGGACCTTAGCTGACGGTCTGGGTTGTTTCCCTTTCCACGACGGACGTTAGCACCCGCCGTGTGTCTCCCGAGTAGTACTTGATGGTATTCGGAGTTTGCAAAGGGTTGGTAAGTCGGGATGACCCCCTAGCCTTAACAGTGCTCTACCCCCATCAGTATTCGCTCGAGGCGCTACCTAAATAGCTTTCGAGGAGAACCAGCTATCTCCCGGTTTGATTGGCCTTTCACCCCCAGCCACAAGTCATCCGCTAATTTTTCAACATTAGTCGGTTCGGTCCTCCAATTGGTGTTACCCAATCTTCAACCTGCCCATGGCTAGATCACCGGGTTTCGGGTCTAATCCCAGCAACTATGCGCGCAGTTAACACTCGGTTTCCCTACGGCTCCGCTATTCGCTTAACCTTGCTACTGAAATTAAGTCGTTGACCCATTATACAAAAGGTACGCAGTCACCCCACAAGGGGGCTCCCACTGCTTGTACGTATACGGTTTCAGGTTCTATTTCACTCCCCTCACAGGGGTTCTTTTCGCCTTTCCCTCACGGTACTGGTTCACTATCGGTCAGTCAGGAGTATTTAGCCTTGGAGGATGGTCCCCCCATATTCAGACAACATATCACGTGTGCCGTCCTACTCGATTTCACTTAAAGTAGATTTTCATGTACGGGGCTATCACCCTGTATCGCCATCCTTTCCAGAATGTTCCACTAATCACCTAAAAGCTTAAGGGCTAATCCGGGTTCGCTCGCCGCTACTACCAGAATCTCGGTTGATTTCTTTTCCTCCGGGTACTTAGATGTTTCAGTTCCCCGGGTTCGCCTCGCAACGCTATGTATTCACGTTACGATACTGCATAAAATGCAGTGGGTTTCCCCATTCGGAAATCTGTGTCTATAACGTCTTTTATCGACTTAACACAGCTTATCGCAGATTAACACGTCCTTCATCGCCTCTGACTGCCAAGGCATCCACCGTATACGCTTAGTCACTTAACCATACAACACCTAAATGTTGTCGCTTAAATCACTTGAATGGTCAGGCTGTATAAGTCCTGCCATTCGAGTACGATCACCTTATTTTTGAATACCAAGAACACTTGTTATTAAACTCATATTCTTGAGATATTTTTTATCAGCTTTTCCAAATTGTTAAAGAGCAATGGTCTCGAAGAAACCAAGAGAGAGAATGGTATCCCGTAGGGGATTTGAACCCCTGTTACCGCCGTGAAAGGGCGGTGTCCTAGGCCTCTAGACGAACGGGACACTGCAGTAGCTGTTCTCGTTGGTTCTACACCACACTAGAACTTCTCTCTTTTCTTTTTCATCAAGCAATCTGTGTGAACACGTCACAAAACCTAAGCATCATAATAAGGAGGTGATCCAGCCCCAGGTTCCCCTAGGGCTACCTTGTTACGACTTCACCCCAGTCATGAACCACAAAGTGGTGAGCGTCCTCCCGAAGGTTAAACTACCCACTTCTTTTGCAGCCCACTCCCATGGTGTGACGGGCGGTGTGTACAAGGCCCGGGAACGTATTCACCGTAGCATTCTGATCTACGATTACTAGCGATTCCGACTTCACGGAGTCGAGTTGCAGACTCCGATCCGGACTACGACATGCTTTTTGGGGTCCGCTTGCTCTCGCGAGTTCGCATCCCTCTGTACATGCCATTGTAGCACGTGTGTAGCCCTGCCCGTAAGGGCCATGATGACTTGACGTCGTCCCCACCTTCCTCCGGTTTATCACCGGCAGTCTCCCTAGAGTTCCCACCATTACGTGCTGGCAAATAAGGATAGGGGTTGCGCTCGTTGCGGGACTTAACCCAACATCTCACGACACGAGCTGACGACAGCCATGCAGCACCTGTATCTGAGTTCCCGAAGGCACCAAGGAATCTCTTCCAAGTTCTCAGTATGTCAAGGGCAGGTAAGGTTCTTCGCGTTGCATCGAATTAAACCACATGCTCCACCGCTTGTGCGGGCCCCCGTCAATTCATTTGAGTTTTAACCTTGCGGCCGTACTCCCCAGGCGGTCTACTTAATGCGTTAGCTGCGTTACCCACGAGTTAAACTCACAGACAACTAGTAGACATCGTTTACGGCGTGGACTACCAGGGTATCTAATCCTGTTTGCTCCCCACGCTTTCGTACATGAGCGTCAGTTTTTGTCCAGGTGGCCGCCTTCGCCACTGGTATTCCTTCAGATCTCTACGCATTTCACCGCTACACCTGAAATTCTACCACCCTCTACAAAACTCTAGCTTGCCAGTTCCAAATGCCATTCCCAGGTTGAGCCCGGGGATTTCACATCTGGCTTAACAAGCCGCCTGCGTACGCTTTACGCCCAGTAATTCCGATTAACGCTCGGACCCTCCGTATTACCGCGGCTGCTGGCACGGAGTTAGCCGGTCCTTCTTCTGTCGCTAACGTCAAAGATAGCAAGTATTAATTACTACCCCTTCCTCACGACTGAAAGTGCTTTACAACCCGAAGGCCTTCTTCACACACGCGGCATGGCTGCATCAGGCTTTCGCCCATTGTGCAATATTCCCCACTGCTGCCTCCCGTAGGAGTCTGGGCCGTGTCTCAGTCCCAGTGTGGCTGATCATCCTCTCAAACCAGCTAGGGATCGTCGCCTTGGTAAGCCATTACCTTACCAACTAGCTAATCCCACTTGGGCTAATCTTTACGCGAAAGGTGCCGAAGCATCCCCTCCTTTGGTCCGAAGACATTATGCGGTATTAGCAGTCGTTTCCAACTGTTGTCCCCCACGTAAAGGCATATTCCCAAGCATTACTCACCCGTCCGCCGCTCGTCAGCAAAGTAGCAAGCTACTCTCTGTTACCGCTCGACTTGCATGTGTTAAGCCTGCCGCCAGCGTTCAATCTGAGCCATGATCAAACTCTTCAATCAAAAGTTTTTTCGCTCAAAGTTAAAAACTGAAATTATTACTGTGTTTTACAGTGCAAGACTCCAGTTCACTTAAGCTTAATTTTTTCGCTTAAGGTCCTGTGAGTGCTCACACAGATTGCTTGATAAATTGTTAAAGAGCGTTGCTTCTCAATCGAAGCGAGGTGCGCATTCTACGCTTTCCTCTGTGGCTGTCAACCGCTTTTTAATATTAATTAAGAAGAAGTTTTTCAACCGGCTAACTCAGCCCTAGGCCTTGCTAACCCTGACGTAGCCTTGCTTCACTTTAGCGCGCTGCGTGCCGTGTCAGTGGAGGTGCATTATAGGGATCGATTCCCGCGGCGCAAGCGTTTTTTGAAGAAAATCACAGAAACACGTTTAAGTGTTCAGATAGTGAACAAGAAAGCTTTAAAAGGATAGCTTATTTGCATAAATCTATCCCCTAAGAGTTACTAGAAAGTGAAGATAAAAGGAAGAAAATTGATCTAGCCCTTTAGAATATACTTAGCCGCTTCAGCTAGAGACGAAATCGTAGCAGTCGCTAAGGCTTTATCTTGTTCGCTCACATCGTACTGACCACTTACCAACAATCTGTTTGGCACTCCGGCATTTTGGGCGGCCAAGATATCTGAAGCTTTATCCCCGACTAACCAAGACTTTTCTAGGTCAATATCTAGTTCTGCAGCGGCTTCTAGCAACATACCTGGTTTAGGTTTGCGACAGTTACAATCTTGGCGGTAATTTTCATCACCGTATTCGCTATGATGAGGACAGTAGTAGATACCATCTAAGTCGACTCCGCGATCAGCAAGCGACCAATCCATCCATTCGGTTAGGCTTAAGAACTGCTCTTCACTAAAGTAGCCACGCGCAATTCCCGCTTGATTAGTTACAACCACAAGCAACCAACCAGCTTCTTTGAGTTTTTGCATCGCCTCAATAGCGCCGTCGATAAATTCAAAGTCATCAACTTGGGATACATAGGCCCGATCGTGGTTGATAACTCCATCTCGGTCCAAAAACACTGCGGCTTGTTTCATTAATTTTTTCTTTACTCGGTCAGTTAAGGGCTCATTCTACAATACAAAGCGTTGAATTTGTTGCTTGAGTTGATTAGATTTTTCTTCTAACGACTTGGCATCATTTACACTAGATTGGGCTTCACTCACTGAATCTTGAGCAATAAGGGCAATTGTTTCCAATGTTGCCGCCACATCTGAGGCCACTGCAGATTGTTCCTCGGTGGCTGCTGCAATCGCGGTAACCATTTCGGTAACACCTTGAGTAGTGTCGATCACTTGATGCAACGCATCTCCTGCCTTATTAACTACATTGCGGCCGCTAGAAACCAGTTCGGTACTCTTTGACATACTCTGATTAGCCGCTTCAGTTAGGCTACGAATTTGGTTGATAATTCGAGCAATCTCTTCTGTAGATTTGCTAGTTCGGCTAGCTAAGCTACGCACCTCATCAGCAACCACAGCAAAACCACGCCCTTGCTCGCCAGCACGAGCTGCTTCAATGGCTGCATTTAGCGCTAACAAATTGGTTTGTTCAGCGATACCAGCGATTACATCGGTAATCTTTTCTACTTCTTCACCCGCCAGGTTTAACTTAGCGATGTGCTGATTACTATCACTTACAGAACCTTCGATTTTTTGCATAATGGAAATGGTATCTGTCACCACTTGCCCACCTTGGCTTGCTACGTCTCCGCAATCTCTTGCATGGTCAGCAGCTTGAGAAGTGTTTTGCGCTATTTCTCTGGCTGCTACAGACATCTCTTCAATAGCAGTAGCCGCTGAGTCAACTTTCGAACGCTGTTCATCTAGAGCGCTGCCAATGCCCGAGCTCTTATCGAAGACCTTCACACTGCTTTGACTCACATCTGCAGCAGTTTGATTAACCTCTGTTATTAATCCTTTTAGCTGTTCTGCCATCGCATTGATGGAGCCAGTAAGCTGCCCCACCTCGTCTTTAGCGCTAACCTTTAACGCCGGTTGCGAAAGGTTTCCGTTGGCTATTTGCATTGCTCGTTGATTGACTAGAGCCAGGTTGGATTTAATTTGACGAGTTAACCAAAGCACCACCAAGCCACCCAATAACGCGGCAATAGCAGCACCAGCAAATACCACCAGCACAACTTGCTCGCCTAAACGCTCTAGTTCCTGTTGGTGGCTAACTAACACATTTTGCTGCTGCATATTCCAGTCATTAAGTTGCAATTCAATATCGGCCACTAAGGGAATAACTTCGTTGGCCATCCGGTGGTTGGCAATATTCCAGTCAGGTGCAGCTCGTATCACAAACATCTCATCGACTAGGGGAACAAAAATATCAACTAACTCGACAAATTGTTGCCACAGCCGAGCTTGCTCTTCGGTAAATAAATTATTTGCGGCCTCTACATCGGCTACCCGCTGTTTATGCCTGGCAAAATACTCTTGGTATTTCTCTTGTTCATATTTATCGCCAGTAATAATAAAACTACGCAAGCTAGTAAGGGCATTGGCCAGTTCATTACGCGCTTCGCTCATATCTGCTAACAAACGTACCCGTTTTTTGGGGCTATATAAGCCGGGTTGAGAAATTTCTTCGGTGACTGCGCTAGAAACCTGGTTCATCGCTTCTTCAGCTAAGGGGGCAATATCAAAAAGCAATAAAGCGTGTGCAGGTAGGTTATCTTCGCTATTGGAAATTTTGATAATTTGTTGCTGCAGTTCTTTTAAGGCCAAAAAACTAGTTAAGGTTTGTTCTGGAACCGCTATATCGCTTAACAGTTGGATTTGCTCTACGGCCAAGTCAATGTTGAGCCAAGACTGTTCAAATAGGCTTTGAAAATGCTCAGCGCGTTGTTTATCGGCGCCATGAATGAGGTAAGCTCGAAGAGCACTTAGCGATTGCTGAAGGTGTCGCTCAATTTCTTTGCTTTGGGCAACTACAGGAACACTAACTTCAACTATTTGCCGCTCTTTTTGAGCAATTTTATCTAGTTGAATAAACACGATAACGGCGGAACAAAACATCAAAATAGCAACGAAACCAAAAGCCGATAACAGCTTATTCGAGATAGACACGAAGATAACTCCTTTCCACAAAAAACGATGCTGTTGTTTAAGGCTAGTCTATTTGCCTAAAGCTACAACGCATCGTGGTTTACATCCAGCAAACCTAAAAATACCAATCTATTTAGAATATAAGCGGATATGCTGTTCGATTTCCAGCATAGTTTCACTAAGAGTTTCAAATAAGCCAGCAGCAAGTGCTATATGCTCATCCAAAATCGGTTGTTTTTTTAAGCCTTCTTCAAGCGCTAAACACTGAGCTTGTAAACTGCTTGCGCCGAAATAACTACTACTAGATTTAAGGCCATGCGCTAAGCGTACTGCATCTTGGTAACGCTTAACCTTTAAAACTTGCAATAGCTCTTCAATCATCGCCTCTGCGCCCTTTTGATATTCCTGCAATAAGGCATCAAACTCATCCCCCATACTTTCTTGCAGCTTAGTAAGCTCAGTTGTTGAAATCCGTTGATATTGAACGTTAGAAAGCTCATCACTACTTGTTAGCTGTGTTTGCTCAACACTAGCATTTTTTGTATTCAACCATTTACGCAGGCAAACATATAAGCCCACTCGGTCAAATGGTTTAGTCACATAGTCATCCATTCCAGCATCAAAACAAGCCTGTTTTGCTTCTAAGCTAACGCTTGCTGTTAACGCAATAATAGGAATACGCTGAGCGAGGTTTTCAAGCTCCCGAATAACCATAGTGGCTTCATAACCATCCATGTCAGGCATCAAGCAATCCATTAAAATGAGAGAAAGTTTTGAACCCCAACGCTTAAACAGATCTATGGCTTCATGGCCATCACGAGCGATCATCACTTTAAGACCAAAGCTGTCTAACATATGGCTGGCAACACGTTGATTAACCACGGTGTCTTCAACCAACAGTACATGGCCAGACAACTTGCTTAATACAGCCTGCTCACGACTGTCGGTAACACTTACGCTCAACACATCATCTTCTACACTTTGCAAAGGTAAGCTCACACTAAACTCTGAGCCAACCCCTAAACCCGATGTCACCGATATATCGCCATCCATTAAGGTAACAATGCGCTGACAAATGGCCAACCCTAAACCAGTGCCGCCATAACGACGGGTTGTTGAGCTATCAGCCTGAGCAAAAGGCATGAATAAATTGTTAATAGACTCTTCGGCAATACCAATGCCGCTGTCGGTTACTCTTACTAATACAGTTTCCTCAGCACCTGGTTGTTGACTATATTCAACACTTAAATTCACCGTGCCCACCTCGGTAAACTTAATCGCATTATTGACGAGGTTAATAAATATTTGCTGCACCCTGCCCTGATCTCCAATGAACACCTTAGGTAAATGTTCAGGGTAATCGAGATGCAAACTCAAATGCTTAGCTTTAGCTTGAGGAGAGAATAACTTAACTACCTCAAGCAAGGTTAAATGCAAGCTAAAGGCATCCAAGCGTAGCTCCATTTTACCGGCTTCTACCTTAGAGAAATCCAATACGTCATTAACAATCACCAATAAAGCTTTGCCAGAAAGGCGAATGGTATTCACGTGCTCAATTTGCTCCTCAGACAACGAGGAAGCACTAAGTAACTGAGTCATTCCCAAAATACCGTTTAGTGGGGTACGGATCTCATGACTCATCATTGCCAAAAAGTCACTTTTTGCTTGCGAAGCTGTTTCTGCATCTCGCCTAGCAATGCTTAACTGCTGCTGGCTACGCTGGTGTTCGGCAATCTCGTCATTGAGCTGCTCAGTACGCGCATCTACTTTTGCCGTCATTTGGCCTATGGCTCGGGCTAATACGCCCACTTCATCATTCGACTTATCTGGCAAGGTCACCTGTATATTGCGCTCACCAAATAACAACGTTGCGTTGGTAATGTAGCGCAGTGGCGCAACTATAGTGTGAGCAAAAAACCAACCTACTAGCACCATTAAGCCGATGACTACAGCTGCCGCTAACAAAGCTTGCTTAGCCGCCATTTGTGAGGCTGCGATAGTTTCCTCGTAATCAGTTACTTGCACTAAATCCAAATACTCTTGATCGTTCGACGGCAAATAAGGCAGGCGCTGAATACTTAGTATGTAAGAGCCAAACTTAACCACTTGTTCTGGTAAATCTTTAACTGGGGAATTAATTAGCTGCTTGATGCGTTGATATTCTGAGGCTTGAAAGCTCGTAGACTGCCCTCTGCCATGCTCACTGCGCCACAATCGCTCTCCATTAATGTCGAACACCAACAAAGGCCCAATGGTGGTTTCAGCATGTTGACTAGAACGATTTGATGACGCCTGCTGGGATACTTTAAACAAATCATCAAGACGATACTCAAAAAGCCATATAGCGGCAACACCGCCATCGCTATGTTGCACACTAGTAGCCAAGTACCATACGCCTTGGCTATTTTGTCTAATTGTTTGAGCATGCACTCTGTCTGGCAACTTTTCTGCGTCTAATAGCAATGCCTTAGGCAGCGTTTGACCAATTCGCTTTCCTACTGAGAGATATTCAAATTGTTGGCCTTGGCTAACCACAATAAGATGCGCGGCCAGTAAAGCTTTTTCCCGTTTAAGTAACTGACGAATATCGCTACTTAAGCGCGAATGCCAAAAATCGGGTTCTACATTAATGAAGCGTTCATCTACAAATTGCTGCTGAATAAACCCATCAAGTAAAGATTGCTCGGCTAGATGGCTGAGCTCTTCATAAGCATGAGATATTTCTCGATCTAGGCGCTCAACTTGAATTGCATTTCGTAAACTTAGTTGCTGTTCACGCTCGCTCTCTAAACTGGCAACAAAAGAAAAATAAAATATTAGGTAAGTTACCGTAACCCCGGCTACCACCAAGCAACCACTGAGCAAGGTAACGTAAGTACTAATGGAGCTTTTACTGCGTTTAAACCACGAATACTGCTTCCCTCTCGCTCGCTCCATTAAGCGAATCAGCCGGTCTTCGCGGCGTCGCTCCCGCTCTATGGTAGTAACTGGTGCAGGCGCTCTTAACTCCAAGTAGCTAGCAACGGCAACCACCAAGTAACTGCTTAGCTTAATTAACGACAAGGAAAACACCGCAAAGCTGTTAACACCTAAGTCTTCTGACACCGGCCAAAAGTACAAAATAAATTGAATGCACACACACGCAAATACGCCACATTCAAGGGTGCAATTTAGCCAGCGACCTCGCCAACCAAAATAAGCGATAGCAATCGCAAATACCGCAGTAACCAATAATTCCAACACTGAATGAAGATGGGCTAAAGCCACCTGCATAAAAGGTAATGACACTACATAAAGAAAGGCGACACTTAGAAAAGAAAATATCACGCTACCAATAGCCAGCACCGCGATGCTCATTTTCCCACCGTTGGCTAAGCGCTCGTACCGGCTAAGCAGCACTCCGCAAATGAGCAACACAGCAGCTAAAAAGCCACGTGTAATCAGCCCAGACCATATCGCTACAGTATTCGAAGATAGTGGCTGAACACTTAAAAAGGAGGGATAGTTGAGAATAAAGTAGCAAAGCTCTAAACCCGACACCGAGAAAAAGGCGGCGCCAAAAACCAACATCGTGTAACTGTACTTCTTACGGTAAAAACTGCGGCACATTAAGCCAACAGAAAGCGGCAAAATAATGCTAAGCATCGCCACCATAACAGTAACTAAGGGAGCGACTGACGCTGAAGACTGGCGTCCCCAAAAGGCCAGAGCTACCACCAACACCAGCGAAAATAGCAAGCCAATGCTGTGCCGCCATGCTAAATCTAAATTGCGAAACATGCTGATGTTAGGTTTAGACATTACCTATATCCTTGGTAAAACATCCTAAAAACTTTTTCGCTATTCAGCATTAACTTGAAACAACAAGCGAAACTAAGTGATGTTATAATAAACCCAGTATTATCAATAAGTACATGTCAATTTTACCAGCTAATGACCAGCTTCAAGTATTTGATTCAAGGGAAGTGTATGCGTGTTTTTCTAATAATGGCGCTTAGCAGCAGCCTAATAGCTTGTAGTGGCAACTACAGTTTTAATACCAACGTAGATAAAGAAAACTTTGAAAACTATTTGCCTGCCACCGAAGTGGAAATTGTGAACGATGAACAAATCGATCCCCTGCAAGCAGAGTACTTAGGCATTGTAGAAGGGCTAAGTTGCCAAGAAAAAGCCAATCAAGCACCACCGCAGAAAGTGGATGCACGCAATAATCTTCGCGAGCAAGCCGCTGGTATTGGGGCCAATGTAGTCACTATTCAACAATGCTACCCAATTGAAGAACCTGCAGCATGCATTGCCATGTTAAGTTGTTTTGGCAAAGCCTACAGAATTGAAAAGTAATGAATATCCAGCTATCTCCTTTGGGCCTTATCCACTCCCCTTATCAAGAGAAGTTTTCGGTGCCACGTCAACCCGGCTTGGTTAATGCAACAACCAGCAGCTTAGTCTTCAACTCCGACTTTAATGACCCTGATTTACTAGACAATGTGGAGCAGTTTAGTCACTTTTGGTTAGTGTTTGCCTTTCATCAAAATATTAAATCTGGCTGGAAAGCTAAGGTACGCCCACCACGTTTAGGTGGTAACAAAAAAGTGGGCGTATTAGCATCTCGTTCATCGTTTCGCCCTAATCACTTAGGTTTATCCTTACTTGAACTTAGTCACGTTGAACGCAGCCCAAATAAGTTGGCCATGCATTTCAAAGGTGGCGATTTAGTTAACGGCACTCCTATTTATGATGTAAAACCCTACTTACCTTACGCTGACAGCATTCCAGAAGCGCAAGCTGGTTACGCACAGCTAGCACCACAGCAGCAGCTAAAAGTGAATTGGACTCAACAAGCCTTGCAACAAGCTCAACTGCTGAATATAGAACAAACTCAACGGCTAGTGTTCGAGCAGGTGTTAGCCCAAGATCCGCGCCCCGCATACAAACAAAACAAGCCTGACGACCGAGAATACGGTGTGGCCTTATATCAGTTCAATATCCGCTGGCGAATCTTAGAAGTTAATGCCAGTGAGTCACAAGTAGAAATTGTTTCGGTGACCCATGCAGCTTGAACCTCAGGACTATCAGCAACAACATAAACAGCGCCTTGCTTGGATGCCGTGGCTTTATTACCGTTTAAAAGCGAAACACCTGCAATGGGCCAAGCCCTGGCAAAATGATATCCAACAACATTTGCAAGCACTAGAAACCGTACAAATTGGTGATAACTGTTTCATTGCCCCAGACGCCAATATATTTGCCGAGCCAGGGCGTTTAATCTCGCTAGGCAACAGCTCATTTGTGGCAGCTCAAAGCTTCTTGCATGGCCCAATAACCATTGGCGACCACGTAGCTATAAACCACGGTTGCTCCATCGACGGCGGGCAAAAAGGCGTAAGCATTGGCAACAATAGCCGTATTGCTAACGGCGTAAAAATTTATGCCTTCAACCATGGCATGCACCCAGAGCAAGATATTTGGCGGCAAAACAGCCAATCCAAAGGCGTCACAATTGGCCAAGATGTGTGGATTGGTGCGAACGCCTGTATTGTTGACGGCATTGAGATTGACGACCATGCGGTGGTGGGAATGGGGGCGGTAGTCACTAAAAATGTGGCTAAATGGGCTATCGTTGCCGGTAACCCTGCAAAAATCATCGGCGACCGCCGTGACAAGGCCTGACAGAGCTAAATTAGCCTGTTACAATCGCCGCAATTTAATAGCTAAATGAAAGGACAGATATGCGTTCTAGCAAATATCTTCTGGCAACTCAGAAAGAAACTCCGAGCGATGCAGAGATTGTATCTCACCAGTTAATGCTGCGCGCTGGCATGGTAAGAAAATTAGCCTCAGGTTTATATACTTGGCTACCCAATGGTTTGCGTGTTCTTTCAAAAGTAGAACAAATTGTTCGTGAAGAAATGAACGCCAGTGGCTCTATTGAGATCCACATGCCTACTGTTCAACCTTCAGATTTATGGCAAGAAACCGGCCGCTGGGATAAGTTTGGCCCAGAGCTGCTTCGCTTTAAAGACCGTCACTCGCGCGATTTTGTACTAGGCCCTACCCACGAAGAAGTGGTTACCGAATTAGTCCGCAGAGAGGTAAACTCTTATAAGCAACTTCCGCTTAACTTGTTCCAAATTCAAGCCAAGTTCCGTGATGAAGTTCGCCCGCGTTTTGGCGTTATGCGCTCTCGCGAGTTTTTAATGAAAGACGCCTACTCTTTCCACTTATCTGATGAATGCTTACAAAGCACTTATGATGAAATGTACGCAGCTTACTGCCGTATCTTTGAGCGTTTAGGTTTAGAGTACCGCCCAGTATTGGCCGACACTGGCAGCATTGGTGGCAGCGTATCCCATGAGTTCCACGTTCTCGCCGAGTCTGGCGAAGATGCAATCGTATTCTCTGATAACAGCGACTACGCGGCAAACATTGAAAAAGCAGAGGCCTTAGCCCCTGCAGGTGAGCGCCCAGCACCTAGCCAAGAGATGCAAGAAGTGGCTACGCCAAATGCTAAAACCATTGCTGAGCTCGTTGAACAGTTCGACATTAAGGTTGAACAAACAGTTAAAACCTTGATTGTGAAAGCCAGTGAAGAATCTGAGCATTCACTTATTGCATTAATTTTGCGTGGCGACCACGAGCTCAATGAAATTAAAGCAGAAAACTTAACTGAGATAGCTTCACCGCTTGAGTTTGCTAGTGAAGAAGAAATTCGCGCTGCAGTTGGCGCAGGCCCAGGCTCTTTAGGACCAGTTAATTTACCAATGCCAGTTATTGTAGACCGCGCTGCCGCGCACTGTAGTGACTTTGGTGCAGGTGCTAACGTAGATGATAAACATTTCTTCGGTATCAACTGGGAGCGAGATATAGTACTTGGCGAAGTGGCAGATCTACGCAATGTGGTAGAAGGCGACCCAAGCCCTTGCGGTTCAGGTAATTTATCAATAAAACGTGGTATCGAAGTTGGCCATATTTTCCAACTTGGTGATGCCTACGCTAAATCAATGAACGCTGCAGTGCTTAATGAGCAAGGTAAAAACCAAACCTTAACCATGGGTTGTTACGGCGTGGGTGTATCTCGTATCGTTGCTGCAGCCATTGAGCAAAACAACGACAAATACGGTATTACCTGGCCAGATGCGATTGCGCCATTCAAGCTAGCCATTGTACCGATGAACATGCATAAATCTCATCGCGTTCAAGAAGTGGCTAGCAAACTTTACGAAGAAGCCAAGCAGCGTGGTATTGATGTATTGTTTGACGACCGTAAAGAGCGTCCAGGTGTTATGTTTGCCGACATAGAATTAATTGGCATTCCACACGTTATCGTTATTGGTGATCGCAGCCTAGACAAAGGCGTGATTGAATACAAAAATCGACGTAGTGGAGAAAAAGTTGAAGTGGCTGTAGAGCAAATCTTCGACCAATTCTGAAATCTGTAGATTGATTAAAAAGCCGGCCTTCGCCGGCTTTTTTTTGTTTTTGGGAGTGTGATATCACCAGCAAGCAGTGATAAAACGCTGTGCTAAGATATTATTATGAATCAAAAGGCTAGCATTAAAAACAAACCCAAAGTCGCTCTCGTTCTTACCGGCGGCGGCGCGCGAGCGGCCTACCAAGTTGGGGTTCTAAAAGCGATTGCGGAGCAATACCCAAGAAACCATGCCAGTCCCTTTTCAATACTTTGTGGTACTTCCGCGGGTGCGATAAACGCTACTGCGCTAGGTGTCTATGCGTCCTGCTTTCGATTAGGGGTTAAAAAGCTTGAATATATTTGGCGTAACTTTAAATGTAAGCAAGTTTTTAGAACCGACAGTTTAGCCATAGCCAAGCAATTATCATCAATGGTGTGCAAAAGCCTGCATGCAGACTATAGCCAGCAACAAGGCTTTTCCCTACTCAATAACCAGCCCTTACAAACCTTATTAAACGATTATCTTAACTACAAGCGGATCGATCAGAACATTGCCACTGGCTATCTGCATGCCTTATCGGTCACCGCTTCAAATTACCAAGACGGTCAGTCCTTATCTTTTTTTCAAGCCAAGCAGCATCAACAAAACTGGCAACGCGCCAGGCGTCTTGGGCGAAAAACCCAAATCCATACCAGTCACCTACTTGCTTCAACAGCCATACCTCTGATATTTCCAGCAGAGAAAGTAGGTCAAGATTACTACGGCGATGGCTCCATTCATCAGCTTTGCCCACTTAGCCCCGCAATCCATTTAGGTGCTGATAAAATACTGGCGATTCATTTAGAGCAGCCTCGCAAACCCAACTGCGCAATAGATTGTCCTCCGCCGAATAGCGCAACAATTGCAGGTCATCTTCTCGACTCGGTGTTTTCCGATACTCTTAATTCAGACTTAGAGCGCTTACAACGTATTAATCGAACTATTGAGTTATTAACACCACAACAGCAAAAACAATTAGATTTGCGCCCTATTCACTCTTTAAGTATCAAACCTAATATCGATTTCGAACAAACCGCACACAACCACTTTAGTATATTGCCACTTTCGGTACGGCTGATGCTGGCTACCTTAGGCATTAAAAAAGACAAACCTTCGGCCATCACCAGCTTTTTAATGTTCGAGCAAGATTACACTAACTATCTGATAAGAGAGGGATACCAAAACACTTCGCAGCAAATTGACAAAATTTTGGCTTTTTTGGAAGATTAGCTGGCCTACAAATTGCTTTATTCTTAACTAGCGGCGTTTTTTGACGCTAAACAGCAAGATTAGATAAGAGTAAAGTAACTATGGATTCTCTACAATTAGCGCAGAACAATATTGTAAGCCCAAGAAAAATATCACATTTTTCTAATGACGCTAAACTTAATGCTGTTCAGAAGCTGAGTATTCTTGAGTCTTTGCAAGAAAGCTTACAGTTAGATGAGTTACTGCAAAACTTTGCCGCTATGGCAACGAATTACGTTGAGTTTTCCGCCATGCGTTTGGTTAGTGATAGCCTGCAAACCGAAGTGAGCTTATTTGAAGGCCAGCGCTACTACCGTAGTTTTAACCTCAACAATCAAAGCCAACCCTTAGCGATTGTTACCTTTACCCGCGATACGCCGTTTCAGCGTAATGAAATTCATCAACTCCGCCAGCTAACGCAACTGCTGCAGGCTCCATTAAAACATGCCCTGCAGATAGCGCGATTACAAGAACGGGTGCGTAATGACTACTTAACCGGTATCGGTAATCGAGCCCATTTCGATGAATCCTTGCATACGTCTATAGAACAGCAAACCCGTCAAAGCCAGCAGCAAGGTGGCTTAGTACTTATGCTGTTAGACTTGAACAAGTTTAAGCAAGTGAATGATTCGCTTGGCCATCCGGTTGGCGATCAAGTATTAATTAGCTTTGCCAAAGTACTCGAGTCGGTAATTAGAAGCGGCGATCAAGCCTTTAGAGTAGGTGGTGATGAGTTTGCCATGTTACTCCGCCCGGCCACCGAGTACTCTGCGCAAAAAGTGATTAAACGCTTACACACCAAACTAGAAGAGTCGCCACTACTGGCTCAATACGATATTTCAGCAAGTATTGGGGTAAGCGAATGGACACCTGGCAGCAATAGCGAAAGCCTAATCCAAAGCGCCGACGAACAGCTTTACGCTAACAAGTCGGCAACCAGTTAAGAGCAATGCCCGTATTATTTGGGCATGCATAGTCTTTCTGAATATAAATATCAGCTATTGCCACTAACACCTCATCATAAAATACAAAAGGTAAGCGATTGCGCTGCCATGGCGGTAACTTGCATTCTTGCAATAGCTTCTTAATGCTTCTACTGCCAACGCGCCCAAACGCTTTAAACTCTTTTTGCTCTAGATGAGTTCTAAATTTAATGCTAACTTGTTGGGAACTTGAAGGCGGCAATAACTTGCCACCATTTTGCCAAGCTAATTGACTACCATTATCCAAGGTTAATATTGGTGTGCTAGCAAGCTTCCAGTTAGTCACTAAGTTTGACTCAAGCAATTCAACTTTTCTCACCAAATACAAACAAGCTTGAAAGCGGCGACACTGCCCTTCTGCTAATGTAACGGCTACCTTGGCATCTTGTTGTGCAGAGGCTTGAGTGATGATCTGCGCTAATTGCGCTTGGCTTGGGTAAGCCCAATTCATAAGCTTAAACCAGTAACGGAGCACGTTTCTTTGGCGCTTTGGCGAAAGCAGTAACAAGCTTTCGCAACACAACGTTTGCTCACGCTCAAGCGTTTGGTAATCAGACTCAGCCAGCTCTTCCAACAAATCGACTGATTCTTGTAGTAGTTGAACACTACGCTGAGTGGAAGCTAGCCATTGGGGCCAGCGTTCTGTTAGCTCTGGCAATACCTTATGCCGCAAAAAGTTACGATCAAACTCTAAAGACTGGTTGCTTGGGTCTTCTATCCAGCAGAGTTGCTGTTGCTTAGCATAGCCTTCTAACTCTGCTCGCGTTACCAATAACAAAGGCCTTAACAAGCACCCAGCAGCAAAATTACGCATTTGCGGCATAGCAGCTAAGCCTTGTAAGCCACTTCCCCGCTTTAGCGCTAGCATAAAGGTTTCGAACTGGTCGTCGGCATGGTGTCCAGTTAACAAGCAGCTATGTGCATCCATATGTTTCGCTAAGGCTTGATAACGCTTTTCTCTCGCCACCGCTTCCAAGCTAGAGCGTGCTTTTACTTCAACATCAACCATCTCAGCCACAAAGGGTAAACCCAAAGCCTCAGCTTGCTGCTGACAGCTAAGTTGCCAGCTATTTGCTTGCTCTTGCAGGCCATGGTTTACGTGCACAACTAGCAACTCTAAGTGCCGGTGAGATTTATGGTACTGGGCTGCTAAGTGCAGTAGAACGCTTGAATCTAAGCCGCCACTAAGGGCAATAACAATACGTTGAGTTGTTGAAGGAAGTGAAACTAGGGAGTGGGAAAAGCGAGATTGAAGGGACAAATTAACCTCTTAATAGGGCACTGGAGATACCAATGCCCTAGATCATTTTTAGCAATATCCGTAGGACATTAAGCGCTGATAGCGCTGCTCTAACAAGGTTTCAGTGTCTAATGCTGATAGGCTTTCTAAATCGCTCAATAGCTTAGTTTTTAGATTAAGCGCCATCGCGGCAACATCACGGTGGGCGCCACCTAATGGCTCTGGAACAATGTCATTAATTAAATCTAACTCTTTAAGGCGCTCTGAAGTAATGCCCATAGCGTCGGCTGCAACAGGTGCTTTATCAGCACTCTTCCATAAAATCGAAGCACAACCTTCTGGAGAAATCACCGAGTAAGTGCTGTACTGAAGCATGTTAACGCGGTCGCCTACACCAATTGCTAAGGCGCCGCCAGAGCCACCTTCACCAATAACGGTACAAATAGTTGGCACCTTTAAGCCAGCCATAACCAATAGGTTTTTAGCAATTGCCTCACTTTGTCCACGCTCTTCTGCGCCTACGCCTGGATATGCTCCGGGAGTATCAATGAAGGTAATGATTGGCATATTAAAACGCTCAGCCATTTCCATTAAACGAAGCGCTTTGCGGTAGCCTTCTGGTTTTGGCATACCAAAGTTACGACGGATTTTTTCTTTGGTTTCGCGACCTTTTTGCTGGCCAATAACCATTACAGGTTTGCCATCTAGACGTGCCATACCACCAACAATAGCTTCATCGTTAGCGTAAGCTCTATCACCAGCTAACTCATCAAAGTCAGTGAAAATGTGCTCGATGTAATCCAACACATAAGGGCGATTAGGATGACGCGCTAGCTGCGCAACTTGCCAAGCACCTAAGTCTGAGAATATTTTTTGGGTTAAATCGTTTTGCTTTTGTTGCAAACGAGAGATTTCTTCCTGTAAATCTACATCTACGCCAGATTCTTCATTTACAATGCACAACTCTTCAATTTGCGCTTGCAGCTCAGCAATCGGCTGCTCAAACTCTAGAAAATTCGGATTCATATAATCTTTTTCTTAATTAAATTCTAGGGTGACTTGCTGTTGTCCCAGCAGTTGGGTCAACGCCTCTATTAAATCTTCACTCGGCGTAATTCGCCAATCGGTGCCTAAGCTTAACATGCCACTGGCATTATCGCCCTCATAACTTATTGCTATTGGGCAGGTTCCCGCTCGATAAGGCTCTAATACTTCGTAAAATCTTTGCCAAAATAGTTCATCTAGCTGGTCGCGACACATTCGCAAACGCAGTTTTTTCATCCAGCGTTCACGAGCCATCGACAAATCCATGACTTCACGAGCAGTCATTTTAATGCCTCCGGAGAAATCATCAACGCTGACCTCTCCTTGAATCACCAACATGCGATCTTTTTCTAATAATTCTTGGTAGGTATCGAATGCTTCACTAAAGAACATCACATCCAAACGGGCACTGCGATCATCGAGTTGAATGATGCCCATTTTTGAGCCCCGCTTGGTAAGCATTACCCGTGTAGATAACACTAAGCCCGCTACCGTTGATGTAGTACCTCGGCCGGTGGGACGTATATCTACCAAGCGTCCCGTTGTATATTGACGAAACTCTTTTAAATAGCGATTAACTGGGTGACCGGTTAAGTATAAACCAAGGGTTTCTTTTTCCCCTTCTAACCAGACTTTTTCTGTCCAAACTGGTTCATCAATAAACTCTGGGCGTTCATCTTCTTCTTCAGCAATGATACCGAATAAGTCTTCTTGACCCCGAGCTGAAGCTTTTGCATGTTGTGAAGCGGCTTGCATAGCGGTTGGCAATGTCACCATCATTGCGGCGCGATGCGGACCCAGCTTGTCCATGGCTCCAGCCATAATCAGCTTTTCAATCACCCTTTTATTGATTTTCTTGAGGTCTAAGCGACAACAAAAATCAAACAAATCAATAAATGGTCCACTTTGTCTGGCCTCTAAAATCGCTTCAATGGGGCCTTCACCCACCCCTTTAATCGCGCCAATACCGTAAACAATTTCTTCATCGGCATTCACCGAGAACTTGAACAAGCCAGTGTTTACATCGGGCGGCACCAGCTTAAGCCCCATGTTGTTACATTCATCTACCAAAGTAACAATTTTGTCGGTGTTATCCATATCGGCCGACATCACCGCAGCCATAAAGTACGCAGGGTAATGCGCCTTCATCCATAAGGTTTGATAAGAAACTAAGGCGTAAGCAGCGGAGTGAGACTTGTTAAAACCATAGCCAGCGAACTTTTCTACCAAGTCAAAGATCTTCATGGACAGTTCGCCATCAACCCCATTCTTAATAGAGCCTTCTTCAAATACCGCCCGCTGCTTGGCCATTTCCTCAGGTTTTTTCTTACCCATAGCCCGGCGTAACATGTCAGCACCACCCAAGGTGTAACCTGCTAGAACCTGAGCAATCTGCATTACCTGTTCTTGGTAAAGAATAATACCGTAGGTCGGCTCTAGAATAGGTTGCAGGCTTTCGTGTTGCCAAGTCTCGTCAGGGTAAGAAATTGCTTCTCGACCATGTTTACGCTCGATAAAGTTATCTACCATGCCAGATTGCAACGGACCGGGACGGAACAGGGCCACCAGTGCAATCATATCTTCAAAACAGTCGGGCTTAAGACGCTTAATCAAATCCTTCATACCACGAGATTCCAACTGGAATACCGCGGTTGTTTTGCAATCTTGCAGTAATCTAAATGATTTTGGGTCAGTGGTAGAAATTGCCGCAATATCGATTGGCTGCTCACCCTTGGCTTCTAACACTGGGTTAAGCATATCCAAAGCCCATTGAATGATGGTCAGTGTACGCAAGCCTAAGAAGTCAAACTTCACTAAGCCGGCATATTCAACATCATTCTTATCAAACTGGGTAACTGGGTTTTTACCCTCTGCATCACAGTATAAGGGCGCAAAGTCGGTAATAGTGGTGGGCGAAATTACTACGCCACCGGCGTGTTTACCTGCGTTACGCGTAACCCCTTCGAGGATACGAGCCATATCGATTAACTCGCGAACTTCTTGGTCAGCATTATACAGCTCTGGCAAACGCGGTTCAGCCTCAAAGGCTTTTTCTAGGGTCATTCCCGGATCGGGTGGAATCAACTTAGAGATCCGGTCAACAAAACCAAAAGGATGACCTAATACCCGACCTACGTCACGCACTACTGCTTTAGCAGCCATAGTACCGAAGGTGATAATCTGCGATACCGCATCTCGACCATATAGCTCGGCTACGTGGTCGATTACCTCATCACGACGATCCATGCAAAAATCGACATCGAAATCGGGCATAGATACCCGCTCGGGGTTCAAAAATCGCTCGAATAGTAAGTCGAACTCAAGCGGATCTAAATCGGTAATTTTTTGCGCATAAGCTACCAACGAACCAGCACCCGAGCCCCGGCCAGGTCCAACCGGAATATTGTTATCCTTACTCCACTGAATGAACTCCATTACGATGAGGAAGTAACCAGGGAAACCCATTTGGTTAATTACATCAAGTTCAATTTGTAAACGTTCATCGTATTCCGGACGACGTTTTGCTCGCTCTTCAGGGTCGGGAAACAAAAACTCTAAGCGCTCTTCTAAACCGTCCCAAGATACTTTACAGAAGAACTCTTCAATGGGCAGGCCTTCGGTGGGAAAGTCAGGCAAGAAGTACTCACCTAAGCGCACCGTCACATTACAGCGTTTGGCGATTTCTACTGAGTTTTGCAGTGCTTCGGGAATATCTGCAAACAACTCCTGCATTTCTTGCTCGCTGCGAAGATATTGTTGCGCGCTATACTTTTTAGGTCTGCGGCTATCATCGATAGCAAAACCATCATGAATGGCAACCCGCACTTCATGAGGTTGAAACTGATCTTCTTCTAAAAAAACAACTTCGTTTGTAGCGACTACAGGCAAGCCTTTATCGCCCGCTAACGCAACGGCCATGTGCAGGTAGTTTTCTTCGTCGGGGCGGCCGGTGCGAATTAACTCTAAAAAGTAATGATTTGGGAAATACTGTTGGTAAAATGCAAGACTTCGCTCAACGATATCGTGGTTACCTTTAAGTAAAGCTTTGCCCACATCACCTTGGCGACCACCTGAGAGAACAATCACACCTTCAGCATGTTCACTCAGCCATTGCTTATCTATAACCGGCTTACCCTGCAGCTGCCCTCGCAAATAGGCCCGTGAGATGAGCATAGTGATGTTCTGATAACCTTTGTTATTAGTAGCTAATAAGGTTAATCGAAACTGGTCATCACCCAATTCATCTGACTGAACAAAAAAGTCACAACCGACAATGGGCTTAATCCCTTGGTTATGAGCTTCGCCGTAAAACTTAACTAAACCACAGAGGTTAGTTTGATCGGTTAAAGCAATGGCCGGCATGTTTAATTCGGCCGCTTTTGCAACTATGGGTTTTACTTTTTTTAAGCCATCAACCATCGAAAAGTCCGAATGGACCCGAAGGTGAATGAAAGATGGATTTGGTGTAGGTTCTGACAAAACTACAGCTCTCCTAGTACCCGCTGTACGGGTTTAAAACTGCGCCGATGCTCGGCAATAGCACCGTGTTTCTCCAACATTTCTAGGTGTAAAGCTGTTGGGTAGCCTTTATGCTTAGCAAACTGGTATTCTGGGTAAGAGGCATCTAATTCGACCATTTCTTGGTCTCTTGCCACTTTTGCGATAATTGAAGCAGCACTTATTTCGGCCACCAAACCATCACCTTTTATCACCGCTTGGCAAGGGACGCCTAATTGAGGCTCTCGGTTGCCGTCGATCAACGCAAACTCAGGTGTAACGTTCAAAGCTGCAACGGCTCTAGACATCGCCAGCATGGTTGCATGCAAAATATTCAGCTGATCTATTTCTTGAGGAGTTGCCCGACCTATCGCCCAAGCTATTGCATGCTGCTTAATCTCTTCGGCTAGCGCCAAACGTTTTTTCTCAGAGAGCTTTTTGGAATCGTTTAGTCCTGCAATTGGCTGCTTGGGGTCAAGGATAACCGCTGCAGTTACCACATCACCCACTAAAGGGCCCCGCCCTACTTCATCAACGCCAGCAAACACAGAATAACCAGAAGGATAAACAAAAGGCGTCATGACAACTCCAAAAAACGCGTATAAGGAAAACTAACTATTTATTACTTCAATAACCGCTTGCGCTGCTTTGTGGTCAGCATCACAACGGATTTGTTGGTGCAATTCAGTAAACTTATCGATGAGTTTGCTGTTATCACTTTCAAGTAGGCGACTTAACTCGGCCACAATGTTGTCGCTGGTACAGTCTTCTTGTACATATTCTTGCACAATCATTTTGTCGGCAAGTAAATTAGGCAAGGCAGCAAACTTGGCATTAACAATTAACTTTGCAATTCGATAAGTCAAAGGCTTAAAACGATAAGCCACTACCATAGGCCGTTTTACTAACATCGCTTCCAGTGTTGCCGTGCCGGATGCTAATAAAATAGCGTCTGCTGCGGTCATTACGGTGCGAGCTTGTCCGTCGATAACTTTAATATCTAGCTCTGGCGCATGCTCATTGACTAAAGCTTCAAATTGTTCTCGGCGGCGCTGATTAACTAAAGGAGCAACCAGCTGTAGATCTGGATACTGCTCAAGTAATTTTTTAGCTGACTCAAGGAAGACTGGTGTAAGCAAACCCACTTCCGCATTTCGACTACCAGGCAAAATTGCCAACACCTTTCTGGAGCTATCTAAGCCAAGCTGCTCGATGGCAGGCAATTTGGGGCTTTCAAGAGGAACTTGATCAGCCAAAGTGTGTCCAACAAACTCACAAGGTACTTCGAAGCGATCATAAAAGGCTTTTTCAAATGGCAAGAAAACCAGAATTTTATTGCAGCCCTCTTTAATTTTGAAAACTCGCTTTTGTTTCCATGCCCAAACGGAGGGGCTAACGTAATGAACAGTTTTAACACCTTTAGCGTGCAGTTTATGTTCTACGCCTAAGTTAAAATCTGGAGCATCAATGCCTATGTAAATGTCTGGTGGAGATTGAATATATTGTTGGAGCAGTTGTTTGCGGATTTTGAGTATACGCGGTAAACGCCCTAGCACTTCCACTAGCCCCATTACCGACAGCTCTTCCATATCAAACAAGGCCTCACAGCCTTGCTCTTGCATTAGTGCTCCAGCTATGCCGGAAAAGCGCGCATTGGGATATTGTTGTTTAAGTGCAGAAATTAAACCGGCACCTAAAATATCGCCGGAGACTTCCCCGGCGACTATAGCGATATGCAAATCCGCCTGAGCCATTAGCGAACAATGCCTCGACCATTTTCTTTTAGAAAATCGGCGAACAACTTAACCTCTGGGTATTGCTCAGCAGATAACTCTATCTGGTTTAGGGCTTCCTCTAAAGTATTGCCACTACGGTAAAGCGTTTTGTAAGCTTGGCGAATCGCCTTAATAGCATCCTTACTAAAACCTCTACGCAATAAACCCTCAGTATTAACTGCTACTGGGCGAGCATAGTTACCTACAGCCATCACATAGGGAGGAACATCTTTGTTAACAGCTGCGCAGCCACCTACAAAGGCGTAAGAGCCAACTTTACCAAACTGATGAATCGCTGCTTGACCGCCAAAAATAACGTTATCACCAATAGTGACGTGACCAGCTAAAGTTGCGTTGTTAGCAAAAATACAGCCATTACCCACAACACAATCGTGAGCAACGTGGGCATTAATCATAAATAAGCAGTTGCTGCCAATCTTAGTAATGCTTTGGTCTTGGGTAGTGCCTCGGTGAATCGTCACACTCTCGCGGATAGTGTTGTTATCGCCAATTTCTAAATAGGTTTCTTCACCGGCATATTTTAAGTCTTGGCAGTCTTCACCTACCGAGGCAAATTGGAAAATGCGGTTATTATTGCCAATTTTAGAGTGGCCTTTAATCACTACATGTGAAGCGATTTGACAGTTCTCACCAATCTCAACGTCACCGCGAATAATGGTAAAAGCACCAACAGTAGTGTTGGCACCAATTTTTACATTACCTTCGATGATGGCGCTTGGATGTATACTTGCAGTGCTATCTATCATATTCAGCTCCACTTATTTGTAGGCCCTACGTGCACACATGATTTCGCCGCTACAAACCACTTCGCCTTCTACCTTGGCAACACAGTTAAATTTACCGATGCCGCGACGGTCGCGTAATAATTCAACTTCGAGGTGCAATACATCGCCAGGGCCAACCGGCTTCTTAAAGCGCGCATTATCGATACCCGCGAAATAGTAAAGCTCGTTATCGGCTGGCTTAGTGGTAGATTTAAACGCCAATATCCCGGTACATTGAGCCAGCGCTTCAAGAATTAATACGCCTGGAAAAACGGGTTGTTGCGGAAAGTGACCAGTAAAAAACGGTTCGTTAAAAGTTACGTTTTTAATGGCGTGTAGGGTTTTACCTTCTTCAAAATCCAATACCCGGTCTACCAACAAAAATGGGTAACGGTGGGGCAAAAGCTCCATGATATCTTGAATTTCTAAGCGGTTAAGTTGTTTAGTCAAAATCTGTTCCTAGTTTAGTCAGCTTCAGCGCTGTTCTTGCGCTCTAAGCTTACAATGCGTTTATGCATCTCATCTATTTGAGATAGGCGAGCCATTGATTTTCGCCACTGACGATTCGCTTGGGTTGGCATGCCTGAAGAATAAGTGCCTGGTTCACTAATTGATTTAGTGACCATAGAGTAACCGGTGATAGTCACTTGGTCGCATATATCGATATGGCCGTTAATGCCAACACCACCACCAATAATGCAATAACGGCCAATATTAGTGCTACCGGCAATCCCAGTAGTACCTGCAATGGCAGTTCCGGTGCCAATCGTTACATTGTGAGCGATATGCACTTGATTATCGATAATCACGTTTGACGCAATCTCGGTATTGTCTAACGCGCCTCGGTCGATGGAGACCGAAGCGCCAATTTCAACTTTATCGCCAATAATCACCGTGCCCAATTGCGGAATTTTTACCCATTGGCCTTGCTTATTGGCATAGCCAAAACCGTCACAACCAACCACAGTGTTGCTTTGAATTAAACACTGCTGGCCAATTTGAACTTCATGGTAGATGCTGCAATTGGCCCATAATTTTGTCTCTGCACCAATAATTGCATTTTTACCAACAAAGCAACCCGCTCCAATTTGTACGTTATCGCCTAAAACAGCACCGCTTTCAATAACTGCATTAGCGCCAATAGATACATTGTTACCAATTTTCGTGCCATCTTCGATAATAGCGGATGGATGAATACTGCTTGCGCTAGCTGGGGTGGTATCTAGTAGCTGCGCCAATTGGGCATAACTAACATAAGGGTCTTCACTTATCAGGATATTGCCAGAAAAAGCGTCAGCATGACTTTTAGACAAAATAAGTGCACCAGCCTTACTAGTGGCCAGCATAGGCTTATACTTTGCGTTTGTTAAAAAGCTTATCTCTTGCGCCCCTGCTTTTTCAAAGGGGGCAATATTTGAAATAACTAGCTCGGGATCACCATCAAGGGTAAGCCCGAGTTGCTCAGCGATTTGGCCAAGGCTTAGTGTCATATTTACTTACTCTTACTCACTTGTTGAACAACCTGCTTGGTAATATCCAAAGAGTCAGATGCATACGCTGTTGCATCTAAAGGTAATACTAAATCGTAGCCCTGTGCTTTAGATACTTCAACAATTGCGTCTTGAACTTTAATCATCAATTTTTGTTGCTCTTCAGCGCCGCGACGGCGTTGGTCTTCCTCTAAGTTTTTACGCTTAAGTTTGTATTCAGCCTGCATAGTTTCAAGCTGACGGGTAATCTTGGTTACTTCCTGCTGACCTAGCAGCTCGCCATCCTTCTCACGTTTATCATAAAGACGTTGCATTTCAGCTTCCAAGCCACGAACTTCTTGCACACGCACTTCAAACTCGTCTTTTAGCGTTTTTTGTAACGTGTCACGCTGAGGTAATTGTTGAAAAACTTCAGCGATATTAATCACAGCAATTTTAGTTTCTGCTAGCGCACTAAAACTCGGGGTTACGATAGTTGCAGCTAGGGCAACAGCAGCAATTAGTTTTTTCAAAAGATTTACTCCTAAAATCAAAAGTTAAAAAGTTTGGCCAATGTTAAATGAGAAGGCTTCAGATCGATCCCCTTCATAACTCTTAATTGGCTTAGCAAATGAGAATACCAGTGGTCCCATAGGAGAGAACCATTGAATAGACACACCTACTGAGGCTCGAATTCGGTCCGGTGATGAATAATCACCAAAACGGTCACAATACCTAATACATTGCATTTGACTATAACGTTCATAATCAAACTCGGTATCCCAAACAGTACCAAAATCTAAAAATGCAGTGGTACGAACTTGACGAATATAAGCTTCGTCAAGAAATGGAGTTGGGAAGATGAGCTCAGCTGAACCTACCGCCAAAGCGTTACCGCCCACTGAGTCATCAGACGCGGTAACATACGAACTACCATTATTATCTACTAAATAAAGCGCACGTGGGCCGACGGTATTTGAACGGAAACCACGTAAGGTAGAATAACCACCGGCATAAAAGTTTTCGAAGAAAGGTAAAATTTGGTCGTTACCCTCGATCTGTCCATAACCATTACCGTAGCCAACCTTACCACGCACCGCAAACGCCCAGTCGTGGTTAGTAGTAATAGGGAAGAAATGACGAGTATCAAAGCTCATTTTAAAATACTGAACATCTGAACCTGGAATGGTTATCTTAGTATCGAATTTCTGTGAAGAACCCGCTGTAGGCATAGAGCCGTTATTTAGGGTATTGCGACTCCAACCCAAGGTTGTATCCAAGGACCCAAAGGTTAGAGAACCATCATCATTTCGGTGGGGAGCATAAATATCCCAAAACTGTTGGATCTGCGCATAAGCATTTAACTGCGAAATCTTGTTTTGCTCTAGGCCTAAGCTAACGCTCAAACGGTTGTATTCGTTAACAGGGAAACCAAGAGTACCGCGTAAACCAATTGTTTCGTTGTTATAGTCTACAATATCGGCTTTTGAAGCTTCAAAGTCGGTGTAGTAGAAACGGCCGCCAAAACTTACCCCGTCTTTTGTAAAGTAAGGGTCAGTAAAGTTAACATCAAAATTCTTAGAATATTTGTTAGTACTTACATTAATACCTGCTCGGTTACCGGTGCCCAAGAAGTTGTCTTGCTGTACACCAGCGGACAGACTTAAGCCTGATTCGGTACCAAAGCCCACACCGGCATTAAACGACCCCGAAGGTTGCTCTTTAACAGTAAAATTGACATCCACTTGGTCATCAGAGCCCGGAATTTTCACTGTCTCTACATCAACCGTTTCAAAGAAGCCCAAACGGCTTAAGCGGGCTCTTGATTGCTCAACTAAGCGGCTTGATAACCAAGTACCTTCCATTTGGCGCATCTCTCGACGCAGCACTTCGTCTTTGGTGATAGTGTTGCCGCTCACGTTGATTCGACGAACGTAAACTCGATTACCAGGATCTATATTGATGTTAAGAACTACGGTTTTATCTTCATCATTAATTACTGGGAAAACATTAACTTGAGGATAAGCGTAACCATAGCGACCCAAGAATTTAGACAGTAATTCTTCAGTTTTAGTGACTTCAGCACCGCTATAAGTATCACCTTGATTAATGCTCACTAAGCCATTTAACTCAGCGCTCTTATCCAGCAAGTTACCCGCTAACTCGACTTTCTCTACTGTGTAGATCTCACCTTCATCAACGTTAATGGTGATGTAAATACCTTTCTTATCGGGCGTTAAAGCAACTTGAGTGGAATCAACTTTAAAGCGGATATAACCGCGATCATAGTAAAAGCTATTAATGGTTTCCAAGTCACCGGCTAGCTTTTGTTTTTGATACTTTTGGTCGGCAAGTACATTCCACCAAGGGGCACTATCGGTGAGCGTCATACGTTTAATTAGCTCACCAGATGAAAACTTTTGGTTACCGATAATGTTAATTTGTTCAATTTCTGCAGACAAACCTTCTTGGAAATTAAACTTCAAATCAACTCGATTGCGCGGCAAGGGCGTTACAATCGCTTTAACCCGCGCACTGTACTTACCCACGCTGTAATAGAAGTCTTCAAGACTTTTTTCAATATTACGAAGATTAGTTTTATCTAAGGGCTCGCCTATTTTGATGCCCGATGAACGTAAAGACTCCTCGAGTTGTTCGGTCTTGATGTCTTTATTGCCAGAGTACTCGATATTGCTAACGGTAGGCCTTTCAAGAACTTTGAATACCAATGCATCGCCGTCGCGGAAAACTTGAACGTCTTCGAAGTTGCCACTGCGATACAAGCGCTTAATGCTGTCACTAACTTGAGAACTGTCTACCTCATCGCCAATACGTAAAGGTATTTGCAATAACGCGGCACCCAGCGATACCCGTTGTAATCCCTCGATCCGAATATCTGCAACAGTAAACGCCGAATTTCCAGCGGCGAGAGTCGTTCCGGAGATGCAGGCTAGTAAAAGTCCAACAACCAACTGCTTTTTGAACATAAGAAAAAAGAACGTCCTATTTAATTGTTATAAGCGCATAAAATCATTAAAAATAGCAAGACTCATCAAAGCCATCACTAACACTGCACCAATCCTAAATCCAATTTCCTGCACACGCTCTGACACGGGTTTACCAGTTATGCCCTCAATGGCAAAAAATACTAGGTGGCCACCATCTAGCACTGGCAAGGGAAACAAATTAATAATGCCTAAGTTAATACTCACCAAGGCAACAAAACCTAAAAAATAAACCAAGCCGTAGTCGGCGGTAGCTCCAGCACCTTTAGCGATAGATATTGGACCGCTAAGGTTATCTAATGAAACCACGCCTGTCACCAATTTACCGATCATAGATACGGTCAATTTGCTTAAATGCCAAGTTCGTTCGAGAGATTTGCCAAACGCATCAAAAAAACCGTAATGCAAATCAATTCTATACTTTTCTGGGAACTCAGATACTTCAGGTGCTAAACCCACATAGCCGCTTTCTTTCCCTTGGTATTCTCTGGCCTCAGGAGTCATGGTTAGCTGTACTTGGCTACCAGCACGCTCCACATCAACAACAATTGCCTGATGCGGCCTAGCTTGAACATAAGTAACAAAATCTTGCCAAGACGCGAGATTAACGCCATCTAGTGCTACCAGCTTATCGCCTTCTAACAAACCGGCCTCTGCGGCAGGTTTACCAGCAACTACCTTTGCAACGTTCATCGAGATGCTTGGGCTGAATGGTTGTAGGCCTAAACTAATAATCGGGCTTTGCTGCTCACTGTCCAACTGCCACTGACGAATATCCAAATAAGCCATTTGAGTTTGTTGGGTTTCGGTGTCTTGCACTTCCACGGCCATCGACTCATTACCAAGCTGGCTAACCAAGGCTAAGTTAACGCTTTCCCAATCCAGCGTTTTCTGGCCGTCAATCATGATAATCTCGTGACCCGAACGAAGACCAGCTTGCTCAGCAATGCTGTTAGGTGCAACGCCACCTAGAACCGGTTTGACCGAAGGAACGCCAATAACAAACATCAGCCAGAAAGCTAATATAGCCAACAAGAAGTTAGCAATAGGACCAGCCGCGACAACCGCACTGCGCTGACCCAATGTTTTATTATTAAAGGCTTGAGAGCGAAGCTCGGCAGGCACTTCGGCAACTCGTTCATCGAGCATTTTTACGTAGCCACCAAGCGGGATCATTGCCACTACATATTCAGTACCATCTTTGGCAGTTCTACGCCAAAGCGCTTTACCAAAACCTATTGAGAAACGCTCTACTTTAACGCCACAACGACGGGCAACCCAAAAGTGGCCAAACTCATGCACCGTTACCAAAATGCCTAGGGCAATAATAAAAAAACTGGTGTTCCAAATCACTTCGTTCATGCACAGATCCTTTTAACCGCTGCATCAGCATGCATTCGCGCCCTTTGGTCGACCTCTAGTAAAACTGAAAGTTCAGTTTCGGCGCCCATATAACTCTGTTTATCCAAGCAAGTGGCGACAACTTCAGCAATCTGGGTGAATTTTATCCGCTCTGCCAAAAATGCTTCCACGGCGATTTCGTTCGCCGCATTTAAGCAGGTAGTAGCTGTTTGACTGTCGTAACAGGCGTCGATAGCTAATTTCAAGCAAGGGTATTTAGCATAATCGGGTGGAATAAAGCTCAATTCGCCAATACTGAAGAAATCCAAGGCCCCTACCCCAGAGACTTGCCGTTGTGGGTATGCCATCACATGGGCGATTGGTGTAGCCATATCCGGTTGGCCCATTTGCGCCAACACGGAACCATCGCAGTATTGCACCATAGAATGAATAATGGACTGGGGATGAATGATTACGTCTATTTGATTAGGCTGAGTATTAAATAAGCGCTTAGCTTCTATATACTCTAAGCCTTTGTTCATCATGGTGGCTGAGTCTACCGAGATCTTTTGCCCCATTGACCAATTCGGATGTGCGCAAGCTTGCGCTGGGGTTACCGACGACAAGCTGGCCAACTCAGTGTATCTAAAAGGCCCACCAGAACCGGTAAGCAAAATTTTGCTTACGCCAGCCTCAGACAAATTACAATAACCAAGCTGCTGTTGGACTTGTTCCGGCATGCATTGGAATATAGCATTATGCTCACTATCGACCGGTAGAATTTGAGCTCCGCTTCTTTGCGCCGCTTCCATAAAGATAGCGCCGCTCATTACCAAAGCTTCTTTATTAGCAAGCAGCACCGTTTTGCCAGCCTCTACAGCAGCTAACGTAGGTAATAATCCAGCAGCGCCAACAATTGCAGCCATCACCAATTCAACTTCAGTCGCTTTAACCAGATCAGTAATGGCGTTGCTGCCGCTAGGTACCTCTACTGTAAGAGACTCCGCTTCAATCGCTTCACGTAATCTTTGATTACTAGGTTGGTCGGCCATTAGTGCATATTGAGGTGAGAACTCACGACAAATATCCAACATAGCGCTTAGGTTTTTGCCACCTGTCACACCAAACAAAGCAAAGCTCTCAGGATTTTCGCGGATAACTTTAAGGGTACTGCTACCAATCGATCCGGTGGCACCAAGAATAACCAATTGCTTGCTCATCAAGGGCTACATCCAGTGAAGGAAGAAAAAAGCAAATACCGGCATCGCTGCAGTCATGCTGTCGATGCGATCAAGCAGGCCGCCATGGCCAGGAAGCAAACTACCACTGTCTTTTATTCCGGCTTGACGCTTAAACATGCTTTCAACCAAATCACCCACTACCGAGGCTAAAACGGTAAATCCACTGGCTATTACCAATACCCACTCTTTGCCTTGTGGTATATCTAAAAAGATAAATGCGCCCACAGTGACCAACGCTGCAACCGCAAAGCCGCCCAGCAAACCTTCAATGGTTTTCTTGGGGCTAACATTTTTAGCCAACTTACGTTTACCAAAACGCTTACCGGCAAAGTATGCCCCGGTATCTGCGGCCCAAACTAGCAGTAATACGTAGAGCACCCAAGCACCGCCAACTGCCGGATTGTTCGGGTCTACTGAACGTAAAAAGACTAAAGACCAAAAGAATGGAAGTAGCACTACCAGCCCAACCAACAGCTTAAAAACGCTGCTGTTGTGCCAAAACGTCGCCGAATGAGGATAGCTGGAGAGCAAATACAAACTACTTAGCCACGCAGCTACAGCAAGGCCCAGCATGGAGCTAAACCAAATTGAATGTGCCAAACTGTCTAGCGGGAGTTGCCACAAGCTAAAACCAAAAACCAAAGCAAAAACGACAAAAAAGCTCAAACGCTTTGAACCTTGGTCAGACACCACTCTCGCCCACTCTCTGGCTGCTAACACCAGCACTAATGCAAACACCACCGCTAAGCCAAACAGTGGTAACATGAAAATTGCAGCTAGGGCCAAAGGCGCTAATATCAGCGCCGTTATGATTCTTTGCTTAAGCAAAATGATCCTCATTTTTTTGATTATCTATCAACAAAGCTTGTACCTGTTCCCCAGTACAACCAAAGCGACGCTCGCGGCTAACAAATGCAGCAATGGCCTCGCCAAATGCATCTTCGTCAAAATCTGGCCACAACACATCACTAAAGTAAAGCTCTGCATAAGCGGTTTGCCATAGCAAAAAGTTACTAATTCGGTGATCGCCACCGGTACGGATTAACAAATCTACATCGCCAACCGTATCACTGTCCATTAATGCCGAGATATGCTCTTCGCTAATATCTTGCGCATCTAAGTGTCCTTTTTTAACTTGCTCTGCAAGTTGTTGGCTAGCGTTTACAATGTCCCAACGACCGCCGTAATTAGCCGCAATATTTAGCACCAAACCATCGTTTGTGGCAGTTTCATTTTGAGCAATGGCAATACGCTTTTGCAGTTTTTCGCTAAAGCGAGAAGTATCACCAATTATTCTTAGTTGTACATTATTGTTTTTCAGTTTTTTAACTTCTCGTTGCAAAACTGTCAAAAACAAGTTCATTAAGCTTGACACTTCTTCTTCTGGGCGTCGCCAGTTCTCGCTGCTAAAGGCAAACAAGGTTAATGACTTTACGCCAAGTTGGGTGGCAAAACTTACAGCCCGTCTTACAGACTTCACCCCTGCTTGATGGCCAAATATGCGCAATTTACCGCGTTGCTGAGCCCAACGCCCGTTGCCATCCATAATGATGGCAACGTGCTTTGGCATAGCATCTTTCACGGCTAACTGCTGCGCTTCAGGTAAGGTCATAATTCACTACTCTTACTTACAAAAAAAAACCGTGTAACAAGACACGGCTATTTTCAATCGTTGAATCGATTAAACTTCCAGCAATTCAGCTTCTTTTGCAGCTAAGGCTTCATCAACCTGCTTAACGGCTGCATCAGTGATTTTTTGAATTTCGTCTTGTGCGCGACGATCATCATCTTCACCAATTTCTTTTTCTTTTAGTAGTTCTTTTACATCGCTGTTGGCATCACGGCGAATGTTACGAATAGCCACACGAGCTTGTTCTGCTTCCGCGCGAACAATCTTAATTAAGTCGCGGCGACGCTCTTCGGTTAGCATTGGTAATGGAATGCGAATTAGCGTACCTGCAGAAGAAGGGTTTAGGCCCAAATCTGAACTCATAATGGCTTTTTCAACTGCGCTAATGAGGCTAGCATCAAAAACGGTTACGGTTAGCGTACGCGAGTCTTCAGTTGAAACATTACCAACTTGCTTTAACGGCGTGTCTACGCCGTAATATGGCACCATAATCCCGTCTAGCAGACTTGTGTGGGCGCGGCCAGTACGAACCTTAGACATTTGAGACTTCAAAGACTCAATGCTTTTACCCATGCGTGTTTGAGCATCTTGTTTGATTTCGTTAATCACGATAACTATCCCTACTCTGTTTCTGTTTTATTTGATACGTGACAGATAGTGGTGCCTTCATCTGCGCCCATAACAACATTCTTTAAACTGCCAGGTTTGTTCATGTTAAATACACGAATTGGCAAGTTATGGTCTCGCGCTAAAGTGAAAGCAGCTAAATCCATCACTTTTAGTTCTTTGTCTAGTACTTCAGCGTAATCCAGCTCACTGTATAAAGTGGCTGCAGGGTCTTTTACAGGGTCGGCGGTAAAGACGCCATCTACTTTAGTGCCTTTAAGCACTGCTTCAGCTTCAATCTCAATGCCACGTAAACACGCTGCAGAGTCTGTTGTGAAGAAAGGATTACCCGTACCCGCTGAGAAAATAACAACTTTACCGGCTTTAAGATTGCTAATAGCATCTGCCCAGTTGTATGAATCACACACGCCATTTAGCTCAATGGCCGACATCAAGCGCGCGTTCACAAAATTTCTATGTAATGCATCACGCATAGCTAAGCCGTTCATCACGGTTGCTAGCATGCCCATGTGGTCGCCCACTACACGGTTCATACCTGCTTTTGCAAGGCCTTCGCCTCGAAACAGGTTACCACCACCAATAACTAGCCCAACTTGGATACCTAATTCTACTAACTCTTTAATTTCAAGAGCCATACGGTCCAATACTTTAGGGTCAATACCAAAACCTTCATCACCCATTAGGGCTTCACCTGAAAGTTTTAAAAGAATGCGACGATATGCAGGTTTAGGATTGGTGCTCATAGCGATGATGATCTCTCTTATCTAGAAATACAAGAAGGTTGCGGCATGATACCGCAACCTGAAGAACAACTAAAATTACTTTTTAGCTGCAGCGATTTGTGCAGCAACTTCTGCAGCAAAATCTTCTTCTTTCTTCTCAATGCCTTCGCCAACTTCTAGGCGAATGAAACCAGCAACAGAAGCACCTTTCTCTTTCAAGATAGCGCCAACAGTTTTCTTAGGCTCCATGATGAACGCTTGGCCAGTTAATGAGATTTCACCGGTGAATTTCTTCATACGGCCAGTCACCATTTTCTCGGCGATCTCAGCTGGTTTGCCTTCGTTCATAGCAATTTCGATTTGTAGCTTTTTCTCTTTTTCTACAACGTCGGCTGGTACGTCTTCAGGAGATAAAAACTCTGGCTTAGAAGCAGCAACGTGCATTGCAACGTGCTTAAGAGTTTCAACATCAGCTTCACCAGTTACAGCAACACCAATACGCTCACCGTGACGGTAAGAAGCAATTGGAGCACCGTCTAAGTACTCAACGCGACGAATTGAGATGTTTTCACCGATTTTAGCAACCAGTTGAACACGCTCTTCTTCGAAGTTTGCTTTCAAAGTTTCGATGTCAGTTTTTTCTGCAGCTGCAGCTTCAGCTACTTTTTCAGCGAACGCTGTAAAGTTGCCATCTTTAGCTACAAAGTCAGTTTGACAGTTAACTTCTAGTAGGGCTGCAAAACCAGCGCCTTCTTTAATAATAATCGCGCCGTCAGCTGCAATGTTGCCCGCTTTTTTAGCCGCTTTAGCAGCACCGCTCTTACGCATATTATCAATCGCTAACTCGATGTCACCATCAGTTTCAGTCAACGCTTTTTTACAATCCATCATGCCTGCGCCGGTACGGTCGCGCAGTTCTTTTACTAGGGCAGCAGTAATTGCCATTTGTTTGATCCTCGACTGTTTATCGGATAAAACTCAGGGGACAAGCTTGTCCCCTGCTAATCATCAAGCTTACTCAGTATAAATGCAGTTTATTGCATTTAATTACTCAGCAGCTTCCTCTACGAAACCATCTTCTTCAGCTTGTACTACGATGTCGTCTTGACGACCTTCGATAACAGTATCAGCAGCTGCGCCAAGGTACAATTTAATTGCACGGATAGCATCGTCGTTACCAGGAATGATGTAATCAACACCGTCTGGTGCAGAGTTAGTATCAACTACAGAGATAACTGGGATACCTAGGTTGTTTGCTTCGCGAATAGCGATGTGCTCGTGTTCAGCATCGATTACAAACAATACGTCTGGTAAACCGCCCATGTTTTTGATACCGCCAAGGCTTTTCTCAAGCTTTTCCATTTCGCGAGTACGCATAAGCGCCTCTTTTTTGGTTAGCTTTTCGAAAGTACCGTCTTGGCTTTGAGCTTCTAGATCTTTTAGACGCTTGATAGATTGACGTACTGTTTTCCAGTTAGTCAACATACCACCTAACCAACGGTGGTTAACGTAGAATTGATCTGAACGAAGTGCTTCAGTTTTGATGGTGTCACCAGCAGCGCGCTTAGTACCAACAAAAAGAACTTTACCTTTCTTAGATGCAACTTTCTTAAGAACAGACATTGCATCATTAAACATAGGTACAGTTTTTTCTAAGTTAATGATATGAACTTTGTTACGAGCACCAAAAATGAAAGGCTTCATTTTTGGGTTCCAGTAACGAGTTTGGTGACCAAAGTGTACGCCTGCTTGAAGCATATCGCGCATTGAAACGTTTGCCATTATAATTTCCTCAAATGGGGTTAGGCCTCCACACATCCCATTTTACCGACCAGACTAAATTGCCCAGCACCCCGGAAAACGTGACGATGTGTGTGTGTGTTTAAAATATAAATATTTAATTTATGTAAGCATCCACGCTAATTCGAAAACCAGAGTAATGACTTACGGCGCGCTTTATACCATAAATAGCCATATTGATAAAGCTAAGGCTAAACTTTTCGTTAATTTTTCTAGCTACTACAACTCCCCTCGCCCTTACGGTAAACTAGCGGCAAAACCAAGGTAAACACTCAACTATTAGTACTCATGAGCATAGTAATAAAAACCCCAGAACAAATTGAAAAGATGCGCGTTGCTGGTCGCCTAGCGGCAGACGTTCTCACCATGATCGCCCCTTATGTTAAGGTTGGCGTTAGCACCGATGAACTTAATCAACGCTGCCATGACTACATAGTAAACGAGCAAGGGGCTATTCCTGCGCCACTAGATTACCATGGCTTTCCTAAATCAATCTGTACCTCGGTAAACGATGTGGTATGTCATGGCATTCCATCTAGTACCCATATCTTGCAAGATGGCGATGTAATAAACATCGATATCACCGTAATAAAAGACGGTTATCACGGTGATACCTCCAAAATGTTTTTGGTAGGCAATGCCTCACCTGCCGATAAACTATTATGCCGCGTGACTCAACAAGCGCTCTACCAAGCCATTAAAGTGGTAAAACCTGGCAATAAAGTCAGCGATATTGGTAATGCAATTCAAAAATACTTGAAAAAAGGCAACTATCGCTATGGCATCGTCGATAACTTTTGTGGCCACGGTATTGGCGAAGGTTTCCATGAAGAACCACAAATCATGCATTACCGCAATAACGACCGAACGGTATTAAAAGCAGGCATGTGCTTTACCATTGAACCGATGATCAACCAAGGCAAAAAGGGCAACTGGGTTGACGAAGAAGATGGTTGGACAGCGCGCACCAATGACGGCAAAAACTCTGCTCAGTGGGAGCACACGCTGTTAGTCACTAATGACGGTGTTGAAGTGTTAACACTTCGTGACGAAGAAGACTTACCACGTATTATTAAACACTAACCAACGGGTCTTAGAGGTATAGTCATGGAAACGACGTTAGCAGCACCGCCTTTGCCCTGCGTAGAAGAGATATCGCTTAAAAGTAGTAAGCGATATCTAGACGAACTGCAAGAGTACTTAGCCGATCAGTTCAATCAGGGCGTGCATGTCGTTGAGTTAGTGCAGTTGCGCTCTCAACAAATGGACTTGTTACTCAACTGTTTGTGGAAGCATTTTGGTTTAGCCGATCACCCAGAGCTCTCGTTGCTTGCCGTAGGTGGTTATGGCCGTGGCGAACTACACCCTCGTTCAGATATCGACATTCTTATTCTCACTCGAGAGCAAGTTAAATCAGCAATAGCAGACAAAATATCAGCGTTTATTACCTTACTGTGGGATATACGCTTAGATGTAGGCCAAAGTGTTCGCACGCTCAAAGAGTGTTTAGAGCTAGGTTTAGAAGACATTACCATTGCCACCAACTTACAAGAGTCACGTTTACTGTTTGGTGATAAAGCACTATATCAAGAGCTCTGTATGGCCGTTTGCGCCGACAGCTTTTGGCCTAGCGAAGCTTTTTTCCGCGCCAAAAAGGATGAACAGCTAAGTCGTCACCGCCAATACAAAGGTAACGCTTATTCCTTGGAGCCAGACATTAAAGCCAACCCTGGCGGCTTACGTGATATTCAAACGATTTGTTGGGTCGCCGGTCGCCACTTTGGCAGTAGCGACTTAGATGAACTCACTAAACAAAACTTCCTTACTCTAGCAGAGTGTAGAGAACTGCAAGATTGTCGAGATTTTTTGTGGCGAGTGCGCTTTGCGCTGCATATTCACTTGCCTAAAAGTGATGACCGTTTGTTATTTGATCGCCAGTTAGCTGTAGCTCAGTCATTGGGTTATAGCGGTGAGCACAATGCGCCCGTTGAGCGTTTAATGAAGCACTTCTTCCAAACGGTGCGTCGAATTTCTGAATTAAACGAAATGCTACTGCAGCTCTTCGATGAAGCGATCCTTGGTAACACCGCCATGGATGTTCAGCCAGTCGATGAAAACTTTATGCTACGTGGCAACCTAATTGATAGCGCGAATGGCCAGCTGTTTTTGCAGCAACCTGAACAAATTTTGGTGATGTTTTTACACATTGCCGATAATCCGAAGATTACCGGTATTTACTCAGCAACCTTGCGCCAGTTACGCGAAGCGAGACGCAGGTTAACCCATTGGTTGCAAGATATACCAGAGTGTCGCCGCTACTTTAGACGCCTTATTAAGCACCCTAACGTGACTGGGTTACCGCTGACCTTAATGCACCGCTATGGGGTTTTATCAACCTATTTCCCTGCTTGGAGCCGCATTGTAGGTCAAATGCAATTTGACTTGTTCCACGCTTTCACTGTTGATGAGCATACCCATCGCCTGATTAACAAAATTCACTCATTTAATGATGAAAAAACCAAAGAGGTTCACCCCCTTTGCTGCCAAGTATACCCGCGTTTAGAGAGACCTGATTTACTGGCTTTAGCAGCAATTTTTCATGATATAGCGAAAGGACGCAAAGGCGATCACTCAACCTTGGGTGCGGTAGATGCCGAAGAGTTCTGTTTGGCTCATGGTTTTAGTAAACCCTCCGCTCGCACCGTAGCGTGGCTAGTTAAGCACCACTTATTGATGTCGGTAACCGCTCAACGCCGCGATATTTATGATCCTGAAGTGATTACCGAGTTTGCTAAGGTCGTACGTGATCAACGCCACCTAGACATGTTGCTTTGTTTAACGGTAGCAGATATTTGCGCAACCAATGACGATACCTGGAACAGCTGGAAGCGAACCTTATTAAGCGAACTTTATAATTCGACACAGAAAGCCTTACGAAGAGGCTTGGAAAATCCTGTCGATATTCGTGGGGTGATTAGAGATAAGCAGAAGAAAGCCATTCAGCAATTAGAACTTAAAGGCTATTCAGAAGAGCAAGTGCGCGGCTTATGGCAGCGTTTTAGGGCCGATTACTTTCTGCGCCACACTCCTCAGCAAATTGCTTGGCACAGCGACCACTTATGGGGCCACAGCGAAGACCAGCCTTTAGTATTGGTTAGTCGTCGCGCAACTCGCGGCGGCACAGAGATATTTATCCATTGCCAAGATATACCGCATTTATTCGCATCAGTTGCCGCTGAACTAGATCAAAAGAATTTGAATATTCATGATGCGCAGATCATGTCGAGCCGTGATGGTTTTGTACTTGATACCTTTGTGGTGCTCGATCATGAGGGCGAACCTCTCTCACTAGAGCGCGGTATTTTGCTGCAACAAACATTGGCCGAAAAGCTCCATGTTGCTGCGCCAATTGATTTGAAACAGCGCCGTGTGCCACGCCAAGTGCAGCAGTTCTCTATCGCACCTCGCGTAGAGTTTTTGCCCACTAAAGGCAATCGAACCTTGATTGAGGTTGTCGCCTTGGATAAGCCTGGTTTATTGGCTAAAATTAGCGCCGTATTTCAATCCTTTAATTACACGATTCACGCAGCTAAAGTCACCACCATTGGTGAGAAAGCAGAAGATTTCTTCAGTATTAGTAACTGTGAACGTGAAAAGCTAAGTCCAGAGCAAAAGCAGCAGCTTAAGAGCATTCTGGAACAAGCACTCAAACAATAATATTTAGCAAGCTCAACCACTATTTTGGAGACAACCATGTCTAAAGACTTTTTTAGTTACGCCGTTGGTGTGGGAAGTAAAAACGCAAATGGCCAATGGCTAGAAGTTTTTTACCCTGCTCCGGTTTTAAACCCAAGCGAAGCAGAAGTATCAGGCCTAACTAAAGGTTTAGATTACAACAATGGCAAACAAGACATTGAACTAGACGATGCAGCATTAAACATCTTAATCGCCAATGCCGAAGCTCTAGGTTTAACAGCGCAAGTAACTGCGCTTAACGCTTTATTAGGCAGTGAACAGCCTCGCGTTTTATGTTTACTAAGCCAAGATGATGCAGCTGCATCAACACCAGAAGCTTACCTTAAACTGCACCTACTCTCTCACCGCTTAGTTAAACCTCACGGTACCGATTTAAGTGGTATTTTCGCGGTACTTCCTAACGTAGCGTGGACTAACCAAGGTGCTATTGATCTAGCCGAGTTACCAGCCCGCCAGTTAGAAGCCCGTGCTAAAGGTGAATTACTACAGGTTACTTCTGTAGATAAGTTTCCGAAAATGGCTGACTACGTGGTACCAAGTGGTGTGCGTATTGCGGCAACTTCACGGGTTCGCCTAGGTGCTTACATCGGCGAAGGCACTACAATTATGCACGAAGGTTTCTGTAACTTTAATGCAGGTACTGCAGGCACTAGCATGATCGAAGGCCGTATCTCTGCTGGAGTATTTGTAGGTAAAGGCTCTGATTTAGGTGGTGGTTGTTCAACCATGGGTACCCTGTCAGGCGGTGGTAACATTGTTATCGCAGTAGGTGAAGAATCGCTAATTGGTGCAAACGCTGGTACTGGCATCCCACTAGGAAATCGCTGTACCATTGAGTCTGGCCTATACATCACCTCGGGTACCAAAGTAGTACTAATAGACGAAAATAAGCAACAAGCAGGCACTATAAAAGCCCGTGAACTTGCAGGAAAATCAGATCTGCTATTCCGCCGTAATAGCCTTACTGGCGCAATCGAATGTTTAACCAACAAAACAGCGATTGCCTTAAACGAAGAGCTACACGCACATAACTAAGTTAAAACGGCTCAAGTTACTGCAGTAGCTTGGGCCTACTTTCCCTCTTAAATTCCTCCACATAAAAAGCCCACTAGTTCACACTCCTTCTACGCGTAATGAGCTATGCTGCAATATACAGGCTCTGCAGAACAATGCGGCGGCGACTGTTTCTAGCACTAGAATGACAATTCGTTATGAAGGAAATTGTATGTACAAAAATCTAAAAAGCATTGGCATTACCAATCCAAGCGACATTGAACGTTATAGCCTCCGCCAAGAAGCCAATTCTGATACGCTCAAGATTTACTTCCATAAGGAAAAAGGTGACTTTCTCACCCGCAGTGTAAAATTCAAATATCCAAGGCAGAAAAAAACGGTACTCATTGATGGTGGTCGCGGCACTTACAAAGACACTACTGAAATAAATGCTAACCTACGCTTTATCGTAGAAGAACTGGATAAAATTACTCGCAGAGACCAACAAGAAAAAGATACCAAACAACAAGTGCTTTCTGAGTTAAGACATTTGGAAAAGGTAGTATCTAATAAAATTGCAGAAATTGAGGCTAAACTAGAACGTTTATAAAGCTAAAAGCAGACACAAAAAAGGAGGCTAAAGCCTCCTTTTTAACACTTACACTAAACCTAAACGGTTGCTAGGTAAGATTCCATATCAGTTTTCAAGTTGTCTGACTTAGTACCAAAGATAGCTTGAACACCTTGGCCAGCAACTACTACACCAGCTGCACCTAAGCTCTTAAGCTTTGGTTGGTCAACAGATTCTACCGACTTAACCTGAATACGTAAGCGAGTGATACAAGCATCTAGGCTAACAATGTTAGCTTTACCGCCAAACGCTTCTACTAGGTTTTTAGACATTTCGTCTTCAGATACCGGAGCTGCAGCACTAGCAGACTCATCTTCGTCTTCACGGCCTGGGGTTTTAAGGTCTAATTTAGCAATAACCACACGGAACACTGTGTAGTAAACAGCTGCATAACCTAAACCAATTACAGGGAATAACCAGAACTTCTGAGCATTAGTAGATAGAACGATGAAGTCAATCAAACCGTGAGAGAATGATGTACCGTGAACCATACCCAAAGAGTTTGTAATAACAAATGCTAAACCAGCAAGTAGTGCGTGAATTACGTAAAGAACAGGAGCAACAAATAGGAACGCAAATTCAATAGGTTCGGTAATACCTGTTAGGAATGAAGTAAGCGCAGCCGAGATCATAATACCGCCAACTTTAGCGCGGTTCTCAGGTTTAGCAGCATGCCAGATAGCAATCGCCGCAGCAGGTAAGCCGTACATCTTAAACATGTAGCCACCGGCTAGTTGACCAAAGCCATTACCCGCAGCGCGAGTAGCTTCATCTGCTTGTAAGTAACAGGTTAATACGCCGTTAGCCACTTCGCCAGCAGCCGTTTTACACTGACCAGCTTCAAAGAAGAACGGTACATTCCATACATGGTGTAAACCAAATGGAATTAATGAACGTTCAACAATGCCATAAATACCAAAGGCTAGCGTTGGGTTTTGCTCTGCTGCCCAGTGAGAGAATGCTGCGATACCACTACCAATAGGAGGCCAAATAAACGCTAGTAGCACACCTAAGAAAATAGTTAGGAAACCAGTGATAATCGGCACACTACGCTTACCCGCAAAGAAACCTAGATAGGCAGGCAGTTGAATGCGGAAGAAGCGATTGAATGCCCAACCGGCAACAGCACCCGCTAAAATCCCACCAAGCACACCAGTATTGATCGTTTCAACGTCCATTATAGGCGCCATAACGGTCAATGTTTTTTCCATAATGGTGAAGCCAACAATAGCCGCTAATGCTGCAACACCATCGTTGTTGGTAAAACCTAAGGCAACACCTACGGCAAACAACAATGCCATGTTACTGAATACAGCATCACCTGCGTTCATCATCAATTGAGATACGATATGCGGCATCCAACTGAAGTCTGCAGCGCCGACTCCTAACAAAATACCCGCAACAGGTAGTACTGATACTGGTAGCATCAGTGCCTTACCTACCTTTTGCGCTTGTGCAAACAAATTTCCAAACATAGTGAGCTCCTAGGGGCTGATAGTAAACTAAATAAAGCCTTAGCCATTTTCCTTCAAAAGGCCAATTTTTAAGCGGCTTAAATATAATTATTTTGATGTTGCCGCTAAATTCGTTTTCTTACGATTTCAGGGCCTTAGTTTAGGCGTGTACGGAATAGAAAAATGCGATTTGGCACAAGTTAAACCTCACTTTTTGTAACACTTTGTAACACTTATTTTCAATTAAGATAAAAATGCCGTATCGAGTAACTATTTCGTTTTATTCACCTTCTACCTTCCCATAAATTAACAAGCTGCTAGCTTCCCCCAAGACGCACATTAAAAGCATACAAAACCAAACACTCAACCAACAGAAGAATAAAAAACCATCAAATAAACAATTAAAAGCATAAGAAAGGGTTTTCACACTACAACTGTGAGTTTCCTCACACGACAAACTACAAAACTACTGAGACAATGCTTTCGACATAATGTTCCGCAGGAATTGGAATTTACAGAACAGGGTGCTTATTTATGTCCTAATTTGGAAATTAATACACATAAGGTTTATGTAATGAAATTAAAAACACTTTCGATCGCAGTAGCATCAGCCGCGATGTCAACTCAAGCAATTGCCGCAACACCAGAATTTAACGGTTACATGCGTTCAGGAATTGGCGCTACCGGTTCAGGCGGCGAGCAAATGTGCTTCCAAGCCGACGGCTCACCATATAAACACCGTTTGGGTAACGAATGTGAAACTTATGCTGAAATAGCATTATCTGCACCTTTGTATGAAGAGGGCAACAAAGCAATGGGTGTACATACCCTACTTGCTCACTCTGTAGATCAACGTAACGATTGGGAAGAAAGCCCTTCTGCAGTGCGCGAAATGTACGTTTCTGGCCAAAACATGGTTGAATCTTTCGAAGGTTCAAACCTTTGGGCTGGTAAGCGTTTTTACCAACGTCGTGACGTTCACCAAATTGATTACTACTACTTGGCAAATGCTGGTGCAGGTGCTGGTATCGAAAATATCGATGTAGGCTTTGCTAAGCTTTCTGCTGCATGGGTTCGTAATACTTCTGAAGCATTATTTGATGCCAACATTGCCGGCTCTGGCCAAACTATGGCTGATTTCTCTGGTAACAACTTAGATTTACGCTTAGACGGCATCTCTACTAACTCAAACGGCGAGTTGAGCTTAGTAGGTATTTACGGCATGTACTCTGAAGCGGCTGACCAAGATTTCAACATCGAAAACCAAAAAGACAACGGCGTGTTCGTGATGGCTGAGCACACTCAAGGTGATTTCTTTGGTGGCTTTAACAAGTTCTCTGTATCTTATGCAACAGACGCTATGGCGGGTATTGGCGCAAGTGGTCAACTTCGCGGATTTGGCTACGAAAATATGGCTGACGAAGGTGATGATCCGGTTTATCGCACCGACAGCAATGAAGGCAGCTGGTACCGCTTACTAAACTGGGGTGTGGTTGATTTAGGCGAGTCAGCGGCCATGTCTTACGTAGTTAACTACGAAAACTACGATAAAGATGATAACAAAGGCTCTACCTTGTTCACTGTTGGTGTTCGTCCTCAGTACAACTGGAGCAATAACCTATCTACTATCTTAGACCTAGGCTACGATGTAGTTGAATTCCAAGATGCAGCTAAAGCTAATGGTAGCGAAGATAACAAACTAGCTAAAGTAACTATTGCCCAGCAGTGGCAAGCTGGTCCAAATGTATTTGCACGTCCAGCTCTTCGTGCATTTGCAACTTACGCGAAATCAGACCAATACATCTCTCGTGACTCTAGCTCGAAAGATGAAGTAACCTTTGGTTTCCAAGCCGAAGCTTGGTGGTAAACACCAAATAATAAAAATGCCTATTTTTAGCCCTCATTAAGAGGGCTTTTTTATGCTAGTAAGTGAGTCACTCTCCTTCACTAACCACTCCAAATACTCTCACCGATAAGACTCGTAAAATAGGAACACTGATTAACGCAGAGCATTATGCGAACTGCCTTTTTGACTGAACCCAGATAAGCCTTTCCCCACTCTACTCACCGCACAAGATGTTTTACTAAGGCCACAACAACTAAACATATTTAGTACACACCCGTTTATACTGGATAGCTAGCAACAAAAAAGCCAGCTTAACGCTGGCTTAATATCAAACGAAAAGAAACCTTATTTGTTTTTCACAGCTTCAATAAAAGTATTTCTTGCGGAGCGTGAGCCTGCATATTCTGCTTCTTCAACCAATTTAAGCGCTTTCTCTACTTCATCATTGTTAATCATGTCTTCAATTAACTTATTGTAAAAAGCCTCTGTTTCGGGAAGCATCGCTTTTTTAAGTGTTCTATTATCAGAGCCACTTGAATTTGTTGATGAAACGGCCACGGCTGCTCCAGCGGAGCTTGCTGCTGCCACGGTTCCCTGACTAGAGGGAGAAGGAAGAGGCTCTTCTTTTTTCCCACCAAACCAAGCTTGATCAGAAAAAACCGAAGAGTTGGCAGAGTTGAATGTCATATTCACCATTCCCATAGCAGAATGTGGAATTAGTGGATCAGGTAGACCTGGATCAGCTTTAGCCTGAGCTTTAGCATATGTCCTAGCTGGGTGCACAATTTGGGTCTCATCGCTCAATGATTGATCTGTTGTATATACAATCATGTAGCGCTCACGTTCTTCTGGTAAGCCCGACGCCAAGCGGATCTTAAAAGTAGCCGCTAACATATTGGGCTTAAAGTGCTTAGCCTCTACATACTTAAAAAAATCAGCGGGCAATACTCTTAATACTTCAAAATTCTCATTTAATAAAGCAACTGTGGGAGCAAAAACAGTTTCACCAATTTGTGCTTCTAGCGTAATAGGAATGTCTTCGCCCAGATCAGGCAACTTATAAGCTAATATAAAACTTTTTCCCGTATTGAACTGAAATGCTTGACGATTTTGATCTATTGCTTCTTCAGCTTGGTAGTTATAACTAGTGGCTTTATAGCTGATATCTTGAAAACTATTACAACAAACTGGTGCCGAGTCTAATGTACGCCCTGTAACAAGGGTATCGGCGTACAGGTACCGAGTATCAGCGCCTCCGCTTAGCATAGAGCTATCTGAGCCAGAGCTACACGCTGTCAAACCTATCATTGAAGTTAGAACTACTACACCAAGTTTCGTTCTCATTACTACCTCCTCAAAACTAAAAGACCCTTAAAATATTCTATTTTAAGGGTCTTGACTAGCGTTCTAACTATTTAAGTTAAAAAGCAGTGTTTACCACCAAGCTTCAACTTGAGCGCCGTACATAAGGTCATTTTTCTCTTGAGCCATGTCGCCACCGAACTTCGCTACGAAGATACGGATTTCAGGACGTGCCCAGAAACCACCTTTCTCTTGAAGAGGAGACCAAGCTTGAGCTAATGCAACCTTGTTAAGGTCAGCACTTTCGCTCATCCATGGGTCTTCTGCATTGTAGTATGCAGCTTCAAGGATTGTGCTCATGGTGTTGTTCCACAAGTAACGAGGACGTATTGTTACGCCGTAACGAGTACCATCGCTCTTGTTGTTGTCACCCGCGTCATCTTGATCAAGTTGCGAGTAAAAAGCAGACCAACCCATATCTACATTGCTACCAAATTTAACCACACCGTGGTCAATGATACGCCATGATTTACGACCTAAGTCACCGCCACCACCGATGTTGTATGAATCACCTAAATGGTTGTTCATACCGTAACCAGACCAACCGTAGCCTTCAGTAGAGTACTGAGCAACTAACTTGTTGAAGCCACCAGGTAGACCAACAGCCCACTCAGCAGTTAACTGAACACCAGTTTTGTCGTTGTAGCTGCCATCAGTTTGAGCATCTTCTTGAGCATCACTTAGGTTAGCTTTACCACCCATAGCGATTAAATCAATAGAACCTAAACCAATATCAATACCGCTTAAACGAACGTCTAATTGAGGAGTTGAAGTGTAAGGTTGGCTATCGTCACCACCTACATCATGCCATTTGTTATGACGTACAGCTACACCCAAACGAGCGAAGCCTAGGTCAATGCTATCAACACCAGCACCGTAACCAGAACCGTTTACGTAGTACCAGTCGTTGATGTGTACATCTTTACGACCGTAGTAACGGTTACCAGCCCAGATTTCTGTGCCGCTAGCCATAGTGTACTTAGCGTAAGCTTCACGGAAAGATAGACGCTGACCAGACCATGGGTCTGAAGCTTCGCCTACGCCCTGCCAAGAATTACCACGTTGGTCAGTGTTACCTTCTTGAGTACCGTAAGCAACTAAAGTGTGAATAGAGAACTTTTCACCAGTGTTACGTTCTACAACGTTTTGGCTCAATGCTAACTCTGCGTAAGTATCACACTCATCACCTAAACGACCAACAACGTGAGCGTTAGGGCCACCATCACCATAACAGTACTGTGAACCACCATCAGCGTTCAAGCCGAAGCCAGCACGGAAGTAACCGTTGAAATCAAGAGCGAATGCGCTTGAAGAAATTGTTGCCGCAGTAACTGCAACAGCAAGTGTTTTCAGTTTCATAATCCTTTCCTTTTCCTTTAGAACTACTTAAGTCCCTTACCCTATTTAGTAAGAGCCAGCGGTGCATTTGTAAGTGTGCTTATATCCGCTAACTGAGATGGATTATAGGGAGCCTATTTCCAGACAACTTTGAACTAGCTCACAGAATGATTTTTCTGAAAATCGCTTGAAAACAAGGGTTTCAGGGGTGAAAACAAGGTGTGGATCACATCATCCAATGACCATAAGAAAAGCCTTGAAAATGCTTTCAATCACAAAGAAAAGGCTTTCAGTAGGTTAATTACTAAAAAAAACCAAAATTTGAACTAATATTTAAGGTTAAGACCTAAAAAAAGTAATTTTTTTTCACGACCGTGAAAGCCTTTTCAAAGTTCCAATTACCTTCCACAAGTGTGATACAGATCACCAATAAAAAGGGAACTATTTCCAAGACATTCGCTTAAATAGCTGTTTCCAGCGCTCGGGCATGGGACAATCGATGATGATTTCGCTGTCAATATAAGGGTGAACGAAGCTTAATTGCTTAGAAAACAACCAAAGCCCAGGTAGCCCCAGCTCTCGAAATAAGCGGTTGTGACGACCATCGCCGTAAGTAGTATCACCAATAATATGATGACTTAGGTGATGCATGTGACGGCGTAATTGGTGCTTTCTTCCAGTTTTAGGTTTAAGTGACACTAAACTATACCGAGAAGTTGCAAATTTACCTGATGGATAAGGTAACTCTGCTTTTTGTAATCCAGTGTAAAAAGTAAGGGCTGACTGGGCAGGTTTATCCTGCTGTGCCTTAGCATCCACCATCTTATCTAGCTTTTCCTTCAACGGATAATCTAGCTGGTGTTCCCCCTCTATATAACCTCTAACCAAAGCAAGATATTGCTTATCTATATGTTGTGCAGCAAATTGTTCGGAAAGCCTGCGGGCAGCTTCAGATGACTTAGCCATGATAAGTACACCACTGGTTGGTCTGTCTAAGCGGTGCACTGGGTAAACATATTGGCCAATTTGATCACGCAAAATCTGTAAAGCAAATTGGGTAGCTTCTTTAGCTATCCAACTTCGGTGAACTAACAACCCAACCGGTTTATATACCGCTACATAATGGTCATCTTCAAACAAGATCTGAAGTTGTTCTGGAATAGCTTCAACAAGCTCTTCATTAGGCTTAGAGTCGACAGTCATTACTTAAAACTCTCATCGATTGTTTTTATAACGTCCAACAAGGGCTTAGCGTTAAATGCCAATTGCTTTACCGCCTCTTCTGCATAAGGGCTTATCTCAACTTTTTGAGGTAACGGAGCGCCGAGTTCAATGAGTTCACGCATTTTAGGGATAAAAATAAACTGTAACCATTGCGGCAAACTTAAGGTGTCGATACAAAATGGCTGAGTACTAGCAAGTAGCTCGTTACTTGGTAGAGTGTTTTGCCAACTATTAGCTTGTTTTAAGCACTGCTCAAGTTCCAAAAGCAATGGCATGATTTGTTGCGGCATCGTATTCATTAAAGCAAAAATCGCAGTGTAACATTCCAATCTAACATTACCTACCAAACTGAGATAATTGCCCTCTCCACTATAAATGTGGATACTGACGCCAAATGTTGTGGATCGAACAGTAACAATGAATAAACTAAGCACATTAAGCGAAATCCTTCAGGCTTCGGGCAGTGACCTACGAGTGTATGAAATGGGTCGACAGATCCATCACATCAGCAACCAAGACTTCTACCAAATGGAAGTAGCAAAGCAGCCCTACCCTGCCCCCATTCAACAACACGCTAGATTTGCAGTTTGTTTTTGGCAAAAACAACAATCTACAACACCTTATATATGGTTTTTGCAATTACCTGTTAACGAGCAAGGTTTTATCAATCTTGCTGCGCGCGATCAGTTCATCCAACTGGTTATTGAAGCACTAGGGCAAAAGCTAAATCTTAAACCGAGTGAAGAGCAACAACAGGCATTAGCCAACAATCAATATATCTATAAACCCATTGAGGAAAAGCTCGCTTTTTTTAATGCCTTATATAAAAGAGATACTCAATTAGCGCCATCGGAGCATTACTTAGCTGTTCGTCGCTATTTGCAAAACGATGGTGAATGGGAAAATTGGCAGAGCCTAGCACTGCAGGGCATTGCAGACTTAGTGGCAAGGTTAGATAGAGATGATAATAGTAAACTGCTTAGCCAAGCCTTCCCACATCTGCCACTAGAAGTTGCCAACAAAACCCTAGAATTACTAGAACATGCTAAGTTAGATCAGCAGCTTAGTCATGTAATTGCATCTTTGCATCAGCAGCAATTGTTAAGCAATGAAGAGCTTGCAAGTTTGTATCTTCGAGCTTTAGCCGGGGCTTCTGTTAAGCCGCTTACCCATCAAGCAATTAAGCAACAGCTTGCAAATGCAAACTCGATTCATAGCTTTATCGCGGTGGCAGGAAGGTTGTGGCAATCCTTAAGTGACCCCCTCTTACTCAAATATTTCTTAGAAACGATTGCGGACCAAAACGACCCAGAGCTGTTTCAACAGATTTTCGCTGATTTAGTATTCATTCCAAGCTTACGTTGTTTTGTATTAGCCCAGCTTCGTGACCCCAATAACTCAGAAGCTCTGCAGCTATCCATTACGCAGTTGATTAAACTGTATCAATCACCTAAACACCACTAAGGATTAGTTATGTCTCAACAAATTGCATTGATCGCGATAAAAGCCTTATTGGACGAAAACAAACAACCTACCCTTGCTTTAGTAAAAGGTAAGCTCACCACAAGGCTACCAATGCCTACGGTAATTGCAGCGCTAAATGCTTTTAAAAAGGATCCCTCTATCGTTGAGAATCTAGTGGCTGAAGCACCTCCGGTTAAAAAGGAACCAAAGGCTATTGAACAACGCGTGACGGAGCTAGAAAGCCAAGTTCAGCGACTATTGCAACGCATCGAACAACTAGAAGCGAAGAACTAGCGATGTACTTAAGCGAAGTAAACTTTGAATGCTATACCGACACAACCATTACCCGCGCTGAAAAAGCGATAAACCTATTGTTAGATAGTTGGCGTTACCATGGGCAAATCATTGGTCGCGAGTTCCCTGTTGTATTGAAAGACGCCGCGTTTTCAGTGCGAGTAGTTTGCCCCGAAGAAAATAGCTTGTTAGACAGTTTTCAAAGTAAGCAAGTAAAACGCGCCAAACTAGCCTTAAGTGAGGCAGGCTTACTCAGCCCAAAACTTAAAAACCTTGGCCGAGACATTAACTCTGATGACAGTGATACTTGCGAAACACCTAGCTGGCAGGTCTTGTATACTAATTATCTGCAAAGTTGTTCTCCAATTCGCTGTGGTGACCACTTTACCCCCATTCCGCTTTATCATTTGCCCGCAGTTGCCAATGGTGATCACAAGCAGCTAATCAAGTGGCAAGAAGATTGGTCAGCCTGTGATCAATTACAAATGAATGGCAGTATATTGGAGCATTCTGCATTAAAAGAGATGAGTGATATCACTAGTCGCCTTTATCGCAGAGGCTCAGACCTAACCAAACGTTTGGAATACTTAAGCAAAGTACCTACCTATTTGTATCTCTATAGGGTTGGTGGCGAAAGCCTTGAAACAGAAAAAGAACGATGCTGCCCAAGTTGCGGTGGAGATTGGTTATTAGAAAACACCGTTCATGACATTTTTGACTTCAAATGTGACACCTGCCGTTTAGTGTCCAATATTTCTTGGGATTTTAAGCGCTAAAGTTTGTTGCTCTTTCGAGCAACTCTTTGCAGCAATTTGCGCTTGTTTATACAAGTTAGAGGTGTTGAGAATTAACTAGTGTCAACAAAAAGCCGATAAGGAGTTAAAACAGCCACAAGTGCTGCCCGAAGGGTTTGGCTAAAATCGTTTTATACTTTTGGTTATGCTTATTCTTAGTTAATAAATGAATACTTAAAGTAACTAGGCTACGCACTCGTAGCCACAGCCAAAACGATTCTATCTCCAACAAAATTTCATCGCGAAAGGTTAATTGGCTTAGTCACACAGCTCAAATTTTGCTACAAACTCTTCCAGTGTTTTTGCCAGTACTCGGTCAATTCCTTTTCCTAATTGCTCCAATACAACCTCTCCGGAATCATTATCGATGCTAACGACTTGCATCTCGTCTTCTGTACTAGCAATAAACACCGTTTCTTTTTGCTTCAAGCGACGTTGCATTAATACATGACCGATGATGTTCTCAAGTAGCATCTCAAAGTCTTGCTCATTCCAGGCTTGAACCAACTCAATGCGATTATTTTGAAAGTCTACCGCTAGGGTTTCAGAAAAGTACTCACCGTAAAATGCTTTAATACTGGGGTGTAAAGTTATTTCTAAGGCTCGCTCAATGCCAGAGAAATCTCCTTTATCCTCACGCAACACCGGTTTCCAACTCACCTCTTGCTGCTCTGGCTCTCCAATAATGCAAGGAGACAACCATTGCTCATCATACTCAACCTTCGGATAGGCGCTGCTTTGCCAATGCTGTTCAAACTTATTAAAAACGAGAGATAATGGTTGTGATATGACGCTGCTCATGGATGTGTTTCACTAAGAATTAAGATAGACTAAGCCTAACTAATTCCATGTAACAACACCATGAAAAAGCAGCCTTTAAACACTTCGCAACAGTTAAAAGACAGTTTGAGCCTCGGTAAACCTACCGATTACATTAGTCACTACTCTCCCGAGTTATTACAAGGCGTACCTCGAACCTTAAATCGCCAGCAAATAAATTTGGATGAAAGCCAAGCCTTGCCTTTTACCGGCTACGACTTGTGGAACTTGTATGAGCTATCTTGGTTAACCCCATCGGGTTTGCCCGTTGTAGCAGTAGCCGAGGTGAAAGTGGCGGCTAGTTCGCGCTGCTTAATCGAGTCAAAATCATTTAAGTTATACTTAAATAGCTTTAACCAAAGCCACTTTAAAAACTTTGATGAGGTTGCTGCAACCCTTGAGAAAGATTTACAACATTGTGCTGAAGGCGATGTAGCAGTAAAGCTGTTACCTATCTCCAGTGAAATGGACTCAAGGCCTATTCCCGGCATTAATATTGACCAACAAGAGATTAGCATTAGCAACTATGAGCTAGACCCTAACCTTTTAGAAAATGCAGCCGACCCGCAGCAATTAGTCAATGAAACACTAAATAGCCATCTATTAAAATCAAACTGCCTAATCACTAATCAGCCAGATTGGGCCAGTGTTTACATCGATTATCAAGGCTCAAAAATAAACCAAGAAGCACTACTTCGGTATTTGGTCTCTTTTCGTCAACACAACGAGTTTCATGAGCAGTGTGTCGAGCGGATCTTTTGTGACATTATGCAGTTTTGTAAACCCAGTACCTTAACTGTATATGCTCGTTATACCCGCCGCGGTGGGTTAGACATAAACCCTATGCGCTCTAATGACCCTAAGGTTGGCGAAAAATTAGGCAACTGGCGTTTATTACGCCAATAAAAGGTAATTATTTCTTGAGAGTTCAAGCTTATTTAACTGGATTGTTGGCCTTATTTACGTGCTTAGTAAGCTTTAATAGTTCTGCTTACGAGCACGGTTTTGTTCATGTACCCAAAGCACTAGAGTCACTGCGCCAGCTACTAATTGCCAATCCTCGAGAATGCATAAGGCAAACCGAGCAGCAACTAAGCAATCAGCAACAATCCCCTCAAAATGCTGAGTCGCAGAGCGTCACCTTACTAAGTTATCAACTCGGTGCGCTATGCGCCTATCGAATTAAAGATACCCGACAGGCTCAGCAATACATTGATCAAGCTATCGAGCTAGCGAAACAACAGCAACATCAAGCTCACTTAACTCAAGCCTACATCATTGCCGCATTAGTGTTGAGCAACGATCCTAACCGAGCAAGTGAAACAGAAACTTACCTCAATCTGGCACAAACTAATTTAGACAAACTCAAAATCTTCCCATTGCCTAACATGCGTTTTCAACTTCAAAAAGTATTAGCGCTTTATCATCTAAACCAAGGTAAAAGCAACGAAGCAAAAACCTACCTACTTAAAGCAAAAGAAGAAGCGTACGCCAGTAAGTCACCCATATTACGCGCCTGGTCCGAGGCACTGCTCGCTAATTATTACCTAGCGAATAGTCAACCTGAACTGGCACTTAGCCATTTAAGTGAAGCAGAATTGGACCAACAGGACATTAATAGTAATGAAGCACTGTTGCTCACCAGCATGCTACAAGCCAATATCGCTCGGGTATACCTTGGGCAAGGAGAGTTGGCAATAGCTCAACAAATTCAACAAGATGCTATTGCCAATGCAGTTGACTTAGGTAATTTTGATTTACAAGCCGAAGAGATTGCCACCTTGGGCAATATGTCTGAGCTAGCCGGTGATATAGACGCTGCTCTAGTGCACTACCTCAATGCGAAAGAGATAGCCAAAGCCACTAACAACCTCCCTCTGCTAGCCGACATAGAGCTGCAACTAGGCAAAACCTATATGGAGTTGTCAGACTACACACCGGCACTCGTTCACTTACAAATTTCTCGACAGCTTTTTATTAGCTTAAATCAGCCTGGCAAATTACTGCGCAGCTTATTGTTGTTAGGTGAATTGCACATCAACAATAATGAAAACGGCTTAGCTATTTTGCAGCTAGAAAAAGCAGAAGAATTGGCTAACACCATGGGGCTAAGTAGCAGCCATAGTAAAGTGTATAAACTGCTTACTCAAGCTTATGAGAAAAATGGCAACTACGCGTTAGCACTAGAACAGTTTAAGGTTTACCACAGCCTAAATCAGCAGTATCAGCAAATTCGTAATGAACTTAAACGCGAGCAGTTTAAACAACACTATCAATACATCGAGCAAGCCCAGCAGCTATCTGACCTTACTCGTGAAAAAGCGATTATTTTGCAGCAAAGTAACTTTCAGCAATTGGTACTTGTGCTGGTTTGCGTATTTGGCATCATGCTGCTGTTCCTATTCTTAGTGACCCGTCAAAAGCTACTGAGTCGAAACGCTTCGCTTAACGATATAAGCCATCAACTCAATCACCACCCGGTAACTGGGCTACAACAGCTAGCGAACAGCGACGCACCATTAGTATGTTTACGTGACAAACTGTCCAACAAACAACAAGCTCGTATTCTATTAATGCTTTCTATAGAGAGCATTAGCCTTGCCAGCCAGCAAACACTTGGCTTTAAAGCTCAGCGCGAGCTAATTAAACGCTTTATTGAAGAATTGATTGAAGACATAGAAGGTGATTTCCACTTAGGTCATATTAGCGACAAGCAGTTGGTGTTATGCATAGAACAAGCAGATTTAAGTCCACTAGAATTAGGCGAGCAGCTTAGTGGTCGAGCCAAAATATGTGCAGAACAACAAAAAATAAAACTAATTATGGCCATTGGATGTTGTAGCTTGCCATTTTTAGCTAAAGCTAAAGATGCAATTGACGATAAAGGAATGACCGAAGTTGTATGGTTAGCTCTTGAAGGCGCTCAACAGCTTTGTAAACACACTAATCAAAACCAATGGGTTGAACTTACAGCAATGAGTGGTTCACATGCTGCATTTTTCTGTAGTGACGTTACCCAAGATGTAAAACAAGCGATTGCCAAAGGCTTGGTGAAAGTAAACGCTTCCAGCGATAAGAGCTTAATAAATTGGTAAACTTATGCAAACAGCAGCCAAAAACTATGACACTTGAGCTGCTGTAGTTATCAAAGATCTCATGTTATGCTAATTTTATTATGTTAGGCACGCTAGGAAGTATTGGTTTAAACGATGAGCGATATCATCACTATTAAGAAGCGACTTGCGTTGGTGAGAAACGAAATTGACAGTTCCAACAAAAATCCTTCAAACCAAGATGCAAAGGTTAGAATGGAAAAAAAAGCAATAAGCCAGCTAATTTCTCGCCTGTCAAAAATTTGTTATGGTCTAGACGAACAGCTCGATCAAAAACTTGAACAACTTATCCAAGAAGTTGAAAGTAATGAAGACCTGTCGGCTATTTCTCAATACCAAAACGAATTAGATGGGCTATTCAAGCAACACAGCGAAACACTAAAAACACTACTGGCGCACAATCAACGAATCATTAAAACGTCGGGCGAATCACTTAAACGTATCAACGGTTTACCACCGCAATTACGCCGCAAACTAACCGACTTTTTAGAACAAGAGCCTGCTTATTCTCACAACGACAATCAGCAACGCCTTGAACAACTACTAAATTATTACTATCAAGCATTGATCAACAAACCTGCTCTTGGTGGTGCTCCCTTATCAAATGATTCAACACCTGCTGTAAAACCTAAAGAAAGCATCCTCAATAATCGCCTTCACAAGCGAATTTGCGATGACCTTCAACGACTAATTACCGAACTAGATTACACCGGTGATGTAGGAACCAAACTTGGCCAAGTTCGCTCAGACCTATTAGTAGGCATTGAGCCTGAAGAACTACCAAGTTTGTGCATAAAAGTTATTCAACTAGTCATTGAAGGTAGCCGTGAAGAACGTAAAGCTTCACAAGAGTTTTTATATTCTCTTAATGAGAGCTTAGGCGGTGTTCACGACCAATTTAATGACTCCTTGAGTCAATCGAAGTCGATTCATAAAGACCAAAAGCAAAGTGACGGCCTACTTAAGAATCGACTGTTAGAGTTAGGTGCGGAAGTTCGTTCAAGCAACGACCTAGATACCCTAAAAAGCTCTATTCAAAATCGCTTGATTCAAATTGCCGACGTGTTCAAAGAGAAAGAACAACTTGAGCAACGTACTAGCGAGCTGTTAGATGAGCTAGGTAATGTAGAGCTAAAACTTCGTCTAGTTCGTGAAGAAACTCACGAGTACAAAAAACGCCTTAATGCTCACAAGCACAAATTGTTTATTGATAGCCTAACTCAAGTGTATAACCGTGCTGCGCTGGATGAACGACTAGAGCTTGAATACAAACGCTGGAAGCGTTACGGCTACAACCTAGGCATGGCAGTTATTGATATTGACCACTTCAAATCAATTAACGACAAATTTGGCCATATGGCAGGCGATAAAGCACTAAAAGTGATTGCCCGTGCTTTGCAAAACAACCTAAGAGACACCGACTTCTTGGCACGTTTTGGCGGCGAAGAGTTTGTGCTACTTATGCCAAATATTTCACCCGACGCGGTAATGGTGCCACTGGACAACATCCGAGAGCAAATAAAAGCCTTGCCGTTTAGGTTTAAAGACCAACAAGTGTCTATCACAGTGTCTATTGGTGCAACCTTGTTTAAAGAAAGCGACAAACCGCTAGATGCTTTTGAGCGAGCCGACCAAGCACTGTATGAATCAAAGAGCAGTGGTCGTGACAAAGTTAACATAATCAGCTAGTTAGTTTAGCGTTGGGTTGAGAAACTCAACGCTAACTTGACGCCTCACGCTATACTCTAAGTTGCGATCCGCAAATTAACCGTGAGGTGTCGATGATTACCCATATAAACCCTGTGGGCAGTATGAACTTACTGTCAAAGCTCGAAGTAGATCAACTCACCTTAAGTGCCTCAGAAGATATTTACCTATTGTACCGAAACTGCAGCTTGGCAGTGCTCAACTCCGGCAGTAAAACTGATAGCAGCCGTGAAATTCTAGAACGTTACAAAAACTTTGAGATAAATGTATTAAGCCGAGAGCGAGGGGTAAAGCTCGAACTCGCCAATGCCCCTGAAGATGCCTTTGTTGACGGCGAAATTATTCGCGGTATTCAAGAGCATTTGTTTAGCGTACTTCGCGACATTTTATATGTTTCTAACGAAATTAAAGAGCAAGCCCACCTCGATCTCAATCAATCATCACACATTACTAACCTAGTCTTTTCGATGTTGCGAAACGCCCGAGTTATTCACCCAAGAACCGAGCCAAATTTGGTAGTGTGCTGGGGCGGCCATTCGATCAATGATGTTGAATACCAATATACTAGAGAAGTAGGCAGCCAACTGGGATTACGTGAGCTAAACATATGTACTGGTTGTGGCCCAGGCGCTATGGAAGGTCCGATGAAAGGAGCGGCAGTAGGCCATGCTAAACAGCGGGTAAACGACGGTCGCTATATTGGCTTAACCGAACCCAGTATTATTGCGGCCGAGCCACCCAATCCGATAGTGAATGAACTGATCATTCTACCCGATATTGAAAAGCGCTTAGAAGCCTTTGTTCGAATGGGACACGCTATCGTTATCTTCCCGGGTGGTGCCGGAACGGCTGAAGAACTGTTATATATTCTTGGCATTATGCTCCACCCAGAAAATGCCCGCCAACCTTTGCCTATTGTTCTTACCGGCCCAAAATCCAGCGAGGAGTACTTTAAAAGCATCGATGAGTTTATTGGTGCAACATTAGGGCACGAAGCTCAGCAGCGCTATCAAATAATCATTGATGATTCGGCTAGAGCAGCACAAGTAATTAAACAGATGATGCCAAAAGTGAAAGACTACCGCCGCGCAATTGGTGACGCCTATTCATTTAACTGGAGCCTAAAGATTGATAGTGACTTTCAACACCCATTTGAGCCGCTACACGAGAATGTCGAGAAGCTTAATTTGCACTTCGACCAAGCACCGCAAGATCTAGCCGCTAACCTACGTAGAGCATTTTCTGCCATTGTAAGTGGCAATGTGAAAGATGAAGGCATCAAACAAATAGAAAAACACGGTCCTTTTATTATTGACGGTGACCCTAAAATAATGAAAATGTTAGATAAACTCTTAAAAGACTTTGTTTCTCAACACCGTATGAAGCTACCAGGAAGCAATTACGAACCCTGCTACAGGGTTGGAAAAGCTAAATGACTTATGCCATAGGCGAGTTCGAAATTGGCTAAACAACTTGTCATCATCGACGCATTAAACCTCATTAGACGTATCTATGCTGTGCAGCAGCAAAGAACGCCTAATGGGGCTTTAGATAATGCCACCACCATGGCCTTAGGTAGTGCTTGTAAGCGCATTATTGCTAGCCTGAAACCTTCACACATTATTGCGGTATTCGATGGAGAACGCTGCGCTTGGCGTGAACAGCTTTTTCCCGATTACAAACAAAACCGTTCGCCCATGCCGGAGCAACTTGCTAAACAGTTAGAAAACCTAAAAGACCATCTATTAGATCTCGGCATTGATTCAGTATCAGCTCCAGATGAAGAAGCCGACGATATCTGTGCCACTATTGCCAGCAAAGCAGCTGCGGCTAGTTACCCGGTAACCATAGTGTCTACTGACAGAGGCTATTACAGCCTGCTCAACAACGGGGTTAATCTGTACGATTATTTTCGCCGTGAATACATATCCATAGATGAAGTAGAAAACAAATTTGGCATTACCATCTCCCAACTTACCGACTACTGGGCCCTTGTTGGTATTAGCAGCGTTAATGTTGCCGGCGTTGCCGGAATAGGCGCTAAAAGCGCTAAAAACCTGTTAAACAACTATTCCAATGCACAAGCTATATTAGATGCCCCTGCCCCCGACAAACTCGCCCAGAAAGTACAAACCAATGCCGAACAGCTCAACTTAGCTAAGCAGCTATTAAGCCTGCGAACTGATTTACAACTAGGCTTTTCTCTCAAACAACTGCGCTATCAACAAGCGCACGGCAATTAACACCCTTGGCTCATTAAGTCACAGTCCTTTTAACGGCGTTTTTAATTTAACTCCTTAAAAACTATCAAGCTACTTAACACCCGTTTTTGTGGGCTATAGTGTAATAACAGTTTTTATTTATTACAGCTAACTCTCTTGTATAAGTTAAAGGACTAACTCTATGAGCGCTAAAGCCAAAATCCTTTCACTAATGGGTTTACTCATTTCAGCCATCATCATTTTCATTTCTGTAATCGGTTTTTTAAATTTTAAGTCTGCATCAGAAGTTAATTACAGCAGCCAACTAAACAACCAGGCGTTTTTAATTTCTAAAGCCATTGAACAAAAAATGAATCGTTACTTTGATACGCTTAAGCTCAAAGCTTCTGAGCTCCCTTTAAGTGCTAGCGGAAAAATTGATGAAAAGCCGCTAGTAGCTAGTCTGCACAAAATACAAGACGCCTTAGTAGTACTTAATGCTTATGTAGGTTTGGAAAATGGCGACACTTACGCTGCAAGTAATGACGGTATTATTCCTAACTTCAACGCAAAGCAACTAAATAGGGAATGGTATCGAAGAGGCATGGCCAATGAGCCTAAGATCGTGACCACTCCCTATACAAGTAGTACCGGTGATGTAGTGATGGCGGTGGCAGTGCCAGTTATCCGAAATGGTAAGCCGGTAGCCATATTGTCGGTCAACCTTGCACTTAATCAGATCACTAGCTTCATTGACGGTCTATCGGAAAATAACCAATTGTTTGTGAGCCGCGAAGACGGCTTTGTTATCGCCTCGAAGTACACCGACTACATCGGCAAAAACCTTTTTGAATTACGTCCATCTTACCGTCAATACAACAATCAAGCTTCCAGTCAGCATGACTACGAATTTGACGGAAATGAGTACTCTGTTGTGTCAGCAAAAGTTGCCAACCTAAATTGGACAGTATGGGCGTGGGACAAATGGGAAAATATTAATCGAGCATCCAATGAGAACCTTGTGCTTACTATCTCGATTGCAATCTTCCTGCTGCTGCTCGCATTAGCGGTGTGTTATTGGGTGGTAATGAAGCTTATGTATGGCCCTATTGGTGGAGAACCAGCCACCATCGAAACCATTGTCCAAAATATTGCAAAAGGAGACCTGCGTTACTCTTCCCAGCAATCTGGCCAGGAAACAGGCATTTACCAAGCGGTATTATCGATGGTGAATAGCCTAACCAGCATTGTTACCGGAATAAACACTGCAACCGAACAGCTCAATCAATCCTCTTCACGCATTCATGAATCAGCAACGTCCGTAAATACCAGCTCAGAATCACAAATGATGCAACTAGAACAAACCTCTACTGCAATGAACCAAATGACCGTGACCGTTGATGAAGTTGCTCGCAACGCTCTGCAAGCCTCCAGCGCAGCAACAGAAGCAAATGAGCAGTCAAGCCAAGGTATCAGCGTTGTCAATGAAATGAACAGTAACATAAGCTTATTAGTGTCAGGCATCGAAGAAGTACAACAAGTAATTGGTAAACTTGAAATGGAAACTGAAGGCATTGGTCGGATTTTGGAGGTAATTAGAGGTATTGCTGAACAAACCAATTTGCTAGCGCTTAATGCGGCGATTGAAGCTGCTCGAGCAGGAGAACAAGGCCGTGGGTTTGCGGTAGTGGCCGATGAAGTAAGAAACCTAGCCAATAGAACTCAAGACAGCACCAATGAAATTCAAGAAATGATCACTAATCTGCAAACTGAGGCCAAGAACTCTGTGTCTTTAATGGAGACGAATGCAAAAGATGCGCAGCAAACTTCAGAAAAATCTGAGCTAGCCAATCAAGCGCTTAATGCTATTAGCGATTCAATTTCGGTAATCCACGATATGAACGCTCAAATAGCGACAGCAGCAGAGCAGCAAACCCTAGTAGCCGCAGAAATAAACAGCAGCATAGTAGGCATAAATGACTTAGCGAAAACCACTTTTGATAGCTCAGAAAACAATAGCAAAATGGTTGAAGAATTAAGCAATATTGCCACGCGGTTGAATAAATCAGTAGAAGTATTCAAGTTTTAACTAGGCTCAATAGCGCTAATAGATTTTTGTATTGTAATCAAGCTAATACCTTAGTATTAGCTATTTCCTTTTGAGTATTGCGTTAAAAAATTGTAAACTCTGTGTTGCCCGAACACCTCAAACTTCGGGCATTAACACGGAGTGTTACCTCCTCCCCCTTAAATAATAAAAATGCCTACGAATTAGGAAGAGATATGTCAACAAGACGAATCACCGTCATACCTGGAGATGGTATTGGCCCTAGTATTATCGAAAGTGCAATCGCGATTATGGATAAAGCGGGTTGTGGTTTCGAATATGATTTTGCCAACGCAGGTCTAGCAGCCCTAGAAAGCGATGGCAGCCTGTTGCCTGAAAAATCACTGCAACTTATCGAGCAAAATGGCATCGCCTTAAAAGGCCCGCTAACCACACCGGTTGGCACTGGCTTTACATCAATCAACGTATCTATGCGTAAACACTTTGACCTTTACGCCAACTTACGCCCTGTGCGCTCTTTTGTTGGTACTAAAGCGCGTTACGAAGACGTAGATATTATAACCGTTCGTGAAAACACCGAAGGCATGTACTCAGGTGTTGGCCAAAAACGTAGTGAAGATGGCACTAGCGCAGAAGCAATGAGTGTAATCACTCGAGACGGCGCAGAGCGTATTGTAAAGTTTGCCTACGAGCTTGCCCGCCGCGAAGGCCGAAAAAAAGTAACAGCAGTTCACAAAGCAAACATCATGAAATCAACTTCAGGCCTGTTCCTAGAAGTGGCTCGTGAAATCGCTAAACAATACCCAGATATCGAATCTGAAGAAATGATTGTTGACGCAGCATGTATGAACTTAGTGATGTACCCAGAGCGCTTCGACGTAATGGTTACCACTAACTTGTTTGGTGATATTTTGTCAGACTTGTGTGCCGGATTAGTGGGCGGCCTTGGTATGGCGCCAGGTGCTAATATTGGTGAACGAGCAGCAATTTTTGAAGCCGTGCACGGCAGCGCGCCAGATATCGCAGGCCAAGATATTGCAAACCCAACGTCGGTTATTCTAGCCAGTATTCAAATGCTTGAATATTTAGGTATGGAAGACAAAGCGAGCAATATTCTTAATGCAGTGAAAGACGTTATTGCCAGCGGTGACAGAACCACTCGTGATTTAGGTGGCACAGCCGGTACTAAAGAGTTTACACAAGCAATTTTAGATCGCCTATAAAGCTGATAGCAGCATAAATACCAAAAAAGGCAGCCTAGCTGCCTTTTTAATGCTCGGTCTTGCTGCCCTAGTAAACACGCGCAAAAACGGTAATTTCTTCTCGGTCATGGTACAAGTGCTTGGCCCTTACTTCATGCTCAAAACCTAACTCACTCAAGCCCTCTTTAAGCAAATTAAGATCTTGATTCACCTCGGCAAAGCGTTGCTTCATTGGCAACTTCAAATTAAACATTGCATATTGGCACCAGCCATTTGCCAACCACTTCAACATTAAACGACTTACCTTAGCTGGACGCTCTACCATATCGCACACTAACCAGCTTACATTGCTGCGCTCTGGCTGATATTTAAAACCATCCTCTCGAAAGTGTTGTACTTGGCCAGTATCCATTAGCGATTGCGCCATAGGGCCATTATCAATAGCAGCCACAAACATGTTTCGTCTGACTAATTGGTAAGTCCAACCACCCGGGCATGCACCCAAATCAACAGCATGTTGGCCATTTTGAATATACTGCTCTCGCTCTTCGTCATTCAACAACACCATAAAGGCTTCATCTAGTTTAAGCGTTGAGCGACTTGGAGCTTCTGCTGGAAACTTAAGACGTAATATACCATTATGCTGAGCATTACCATTGCGGGTATCCGAGTAGCCTATCCAGCAATGGGTTCCGCTTACAAAAAATAGCTGCATGGCTGGCAACTTAGGATTCGCTTTTTTAGTCAACCATTGATGCTTCACCAATGCATTTTCTAGCGGGCGAGTAAATTTTTTGCAAAAGCTAGATAAAGCTTTACCGTCATTAGTATCTGGATACTCTAAACGTAGGCTGCCACACTTGGGTAGCTTTTGCTCAATGGCAAGTATAGATGCGACGCGGTTTGCCTCATCGAGTTGTAATTCTGCAAGCGCTAAAAACCAATGCCTAGCAAACACTAAATGACGAAAGTCTATCGCTTGATACAAAGCTTGTGAATGCTCAGCTTGATAACAGCTAAACTCCACAAAACCAGCGCCACTGCTCGCTTTGGCAAAACCAAAGAACCCTAGCTGCTCAGCATGAAATTGGATCTCTGCAGCACAGTCGCTCTCAAAGCCAGTGCGACAATACAAAATTATACTACTCATTTACACTTCTCTTTGTTGGCAAAGCTAGGCTCAGCCAAGCAATAATCAAAATAAACCCGCCAATTGGGGTTATTGGCCCAAACAGCTTTGAGCCAAAAAAAGCTAAGCAGTATAAGCTACCGGCAAATAACCAACCACCCAAAATCCAAAGTAAAGCGGTTGTTTGGCGTTTATCTATTACTACCAAAGCAGCCACTAAATGAATGATTTGATAAAACACGCCGGTTTCAATCCACGATAATTGCGCCTCACCCAAAAAGCGACTGAAGCCATGCGCAGCACCCGCGCCCATAATCACGGTAACAGCGCCACTTACAGCCAACAGCAGCCTTATGGGCCAAGCCGTTTGATTCAACATATTCACTCCGCGTCTACCAAACCTTCATTCACAAACTCTTGCTGCTCTTGCTCAACCAAAGAAATCATCCACTCACGGAAGGCAACCAACTTACCTTGTTCAGCTTGGCTGGGTTTACACACCATGTAATAAGCATTTTTACTCAGTAAAACTTGCTCAAAGGGGCACACTAAACGGCCGGCTTCAATTTCAGGTTTAGCCAATACGCTATGACCTAGTGCCACACCCTGCCCATACACCGCCGCTTGTAGCACCATGGTTGAATGCGAAAATATAGGCCCATGATTCACATTCATTTGTCGCAGCCCCACCAATTTAAACCACGCTTTCCAATCGTGGCGAGCGGTATCATGCAATAGGGTGTGATATTGCAAATCCTCGGGCTTAGTTAAAGCTTTATCACCCACTAACAAACTGGGGGCACATACCGGAACCAAATACTCTGTGTGCAACTTGTCGGCTCGCAGGCCAGACCAATTACCTCTGCCGTAATAAATTGCAACGTCAACATCTTCCGTTAATGAACCTTCGTATAAATCAACCGCTTTAATACGAACATCAATATCGGGATGCATCTCACTAAATTGAGATAAACGTGGCACTAGCCATTGGATGGCAAAACTGGGTTGTAAACTAACCGTTATCGTTCCTTTGGCGCCACGAGCGAGCAAACGGTCGGTAGCCTCGGTTAACGAAATAAAAATATCTTTAATATCGAGAAAATAACCTTGGCCTTCTTCGGTTAGCAGTAAGGCTCTGTTTTTCCTTCTAAAAAGCTTTAAACCTAAGAACTCTTCTAAGGCTTTAATTTGGTGACTAACAGCGGCTTGAGTCACAAAAAGCTCTTCTGCTGCTCGGGTAAAACTAAGATGCCTTGCTGCCGCTTCAAAGGCTTTTAAGGCATTAAGTGGAGGCAAACGACGCGCCATTTTTACATCCTATTAACGGATAAGTTTTTCTAATCTATGGTCATTATAATTTATCTGTTGTTGTAGGACCAGTTGCAGATTACTATGCACCCGCAATCAGGCGAAGGGGTCTGACGCAGCACCTAAAATCAAGGTGTTATGTCAGGCCTCTTTGAGTAGTTACCGGATTTGTAATTACTTTGATTGCTATGTTGTGTTTGCATTTGTCAGCCCTTTTGCTGACTTCCCTGTTTCTTATTTTGACCCTGTCTGTCAAAAAGAATTTTGAGCCACTACTTATGCAGTGGCTTTTTTTTACCTGAAATTCATAGAGATAGACCTATCAGCAAACACATCAGTGGTATTAATCAATAAAAACCGCATGGTTTTAGCATTAAAAAAATTAATCTTTGATGTTACGCACAAAAATCCAGGCTTTAATTAGCCTCATACAGATAGTTGCCTTTTATGTTGACGCTGATAAAACAACAAGCAAATCAAACCAAGCATCAATATAGGTAAGGCACTAACATTTACCACTCGCCACCCCAAACTTTGCTCTAACCAGCCAGCAGACAACGCTGAAATAGCCACTAAAGAGAACACCACAAACTCATTAACTGCTTGAGCTTTAGCTTTCTCATTTAAGCGATAAGATTGCGTTAGCATTTGGGTCGCGCCAATAAACATAAAGTTCCACCCCACTCCAAGCAAGGTTAATGCAACTGCAAAATGAATAAAGCTAGTTCCCATTAAATTAACAACAACACAAGCAAACATTAGCGCTAAACCAAGCAGCATGGTTGGGAAAAGTCCCATTTTCAGTATTAGCCTGCCGGTAATAAACGAAGGGGCAAACATGCCTAACACATGCCATTCAATGACCGAAGCAGATTGAGCAAAGTGATAGCCATGGTGATGCATCGCTAAAGGCGTTGCAGTCATAAGGAGGTTCATTACAAAGTAACTAACAACGCCAGCTACCACGGCAACAATGTAATTGGCCGAACTAACTATTTCCCTTAGGGGGCGAGCATCGATTGTCGACTGGCTGCTTGCTTCAGTATCATTAAAACGAATCATCAGCAGCAGTATTAACGCGATAATATACAGAGCAAGTAAACCAACAAATGCGCCAATGAAAGGCTGATTAGGCCACCACGCTTGACTATAAACCGCTAGGCTTGGCCCAATCACCGCTGCGATCACCCCGCCAGCCATAATGGCTGAAATGGCTCGGGGTTGTTGCCCTTCGGAGCAAAGCTCTACCGCCGCAAAGCGATACAACATTCCAAAACCAATGCCTATTCCCAATAAAAAGGTTGCGCAACTAAACAGCATAAATTGCTGGTGGTATAGCGCATAAGTAGCTAATAGTGCACCACTAATTCCAACCAAGTTACCAAGTACAAAACCTTTCTTACGCCCGGTTATCCCCATAATAAGAGACGCAGGAATGGTGGCTAACATTAGCCCTAAAAATTGCATAGCAACTGGAAAGGTAACCCAACCAGCAGAAGGAGCGAGCTGCTGGCCGATTAAGCCGGTGACTGCCACGAGCAAAATATTTCCGGTGGTTAATAAGGCCTGACAAGTAGCCAGCATCCATACAAAAACATTCACGCCATGACTCTCCCTGTTATACCAATCGTACTAAGTAACTAATCATTCTAAATGGTTTAAAATACTCGATAACTGCGTTAGAATTTTTGATTGTAGAATAACTACTTATCGAAAAACCCTGCCTTATTCTCGAGCCTTTTCCCTGCGTTACTTCTGCTCACTTACTTAATGTGATTGGTATTAAAACATCATCATAGAGCAGATCTTAAAAATAGAGAACGTGAATTAGTTGTTCAGCTTGAAATAACAAGGAAGTACGCTGAGAAAGCCTTTGAGTGAATTTAAGGCAAAAAAAAGCGCCATTACGGCGCTTTATTCAACGAAGGGAAATTTATTCCCACTCAATGGTCGCTGGTGGCTTACCAGATATGTCGTAAACAACACGAGAAATACCATCAATCTCGTTGATTATACGGTTGCTCACATTACCTAAGAAATCGTAAGGTAGGTGTGCCCAATGTGCAGTCATAAAGTCGATAGTTTCAACTGCGCGCAATGATACAACCCAGTCATACTTACGCGCATCGCCCATTACACCTACCGAGCGAACCGGCAAGAATACGGTGAAAGCTTGGCTTACTTTATGGTATAGATCTGCTTTGTGTAATTCTTCAATGAAGATAGCATCGGCACGGCGTAGTAAATCACAGTATTCTTTCTTCACTTCACCCAATACGCGTACACCTAAACCAGGCCCAGGGAATGGATGGCGGTATAACATATCGTAAGGAAGGCCTAGCTCTAAGCCAATTTTGCGCACTTCATCTTTAAACAACTCTTTAAGTGGCTCTACTAAACCCATCTCCATATCATCAGGTAAGCCACCTACGTTATGGTGAGATTTAATCACATGCGCTTTGCCGGTTTTAGAAGCCGCTGATTCGATAACGTCAGGGTAAATCGTGCCCTGTGCAAGCCATTTAGCATTTTTCAGCTTTTTAGCCTCTTCATCGAACACGTCAATGAACACATGGCCAATAATCTTACGCTTCTTCTCCGGGTCACTTTCGCCAGCCATTGCATCTAGAAAGCGGTTTTCAGCATTTACGTGAACGATGTTTAAACCAAAGTGGTTGCCAAACATATCCATCACTTGCTGGCCTTCATTCAAACGCAGCAAACCGTTATCTACAAATACGCAGGTAAGTTTGTCGCCAATTGCACGTTGAACCAACATTGCCACAACCGAGGAGTCAACGCCGCCACTTAGACCAAGAATAACTTCGTCATCACCCACTTGCTCTTTAATTTGAGCAATGGCGTTCTCGATGATTGATTCAGAGGTCCATAAAGCTTCACAAGCACAAATGTCTTTTACAAAGTGCTCTAGCATGCGCAAGCCTTGACGAGTATGAGTCACTTCAGGGTGGAACTGCACACCGTAGAAATGCTTATCTTGATTCATCATGGCAGCAAACTCACAACTTGGAGTTTGCGCAACAGTGGTGAAACCTTCAGGAATGGCCGACACTTTATCGCCATGGCTCATCCAAACATCTAGCAAGGCATTGCCATTTGGTGCCACTGCATCTTCGATTGCTTTAAATAATGGAGATTGCGCAACCACTTCAACTTGAGCGTAACCAAACTCACGCTCGCCCTCGCCTTGAATAACCGCTCCACCTAGTTGCTCAGACATAGTTTGCATGCCGTAACAAATACCTAGAACAGGAACGCCAGCATTAAATACGTACTCAGGAGCCCTCGGAGAATCATTCTCCGTAACGCTTTCTGGGCCACCGGCCAAAATAATACCGTTCGGCGCAAACTCGCGGATATCGGCTTCTTCTACATCCCAGCCCCACAATTCACAATACACACCGATTTCGCGAATTCGACGCGCGATAAGTTGGGTATATTGCGATCCAAAATCTAAAATTAGAATACGATGTTCGTGGATATCTCTGCTCATAATCACTTACTTAAAATAGGCTGATAGAACTAAGCGCCTTTCGGCGCTTAGAGAAGAAAAACAAACTTATTAGGCTTAGCCCATACGGTAGTTAGGGGCTTCTTTGGTAATGGTTACGTCATGTACGTGACTTTCACCCATACCTGCGCTAGTTACCCGCACAAACTCTGCTTTGGTATTTAGCTCGTTAATTGTAGCGCAACCGGTTAAGCCCATGCACGAACGTAAACCGCCCATTTGCTGGTGAATAATCGCTTTTACCGGGCCTTTATAAGCTACGCGGCCTTCAATACCTTCAGGAACTAATTTGTCGGCTGCATTGTCTGTTTGGAAGTAACGATCTGACGAACCTTGAGACATTGCGCCAAGCGAGCCCATACCACGGTAAGACTTAAACGAACGGCCTTGGTAAAGTTCAATTTCACCTGGTGCTTCTTCGGTACCAGCAAACATGCTACCAACCATTACACAAGAAGCGCCAGCAACTAAGGCTTTTGCAATATCGCCAGAGAAGCGAATACCACCGTCTGCAATAACCGGAATATCACGGCCTTTCAACGCTTCAACAGCATCAGCTACTGCGGTAATTTGCGGTACACCCACACCCGTTACAATACGCGTAGTACAAATTGAACCAGGGCCAATACCTACTTTTACCGCACTTACACCTGCGTCAGCTAGGGCTAAAGCGCCTGCGCCAGTTGCCACATTGCCACCAACAATTGGTAGGTCTGGGTATTTTTCGTGGGTGGCTTTAATGCGATCAAGAACGCCTTGAGAATGACCGTGAGACGAGTCAATCAACAATACATCTACGCCAGCTTCAACTAAAGCATCAATACGCTCTTCGTTACCGGCACCAGCACCTACAGCAGCGCCAACACGCAAGCGACCAAAGCTATCTTTACAAGCATTAGGTTTACGTTCCGCTTTTTTGAAATCTTTTACGGTAATCAAACCGGTCAGTTTGAATGCGTCATCTACCACTAGCATTTTCTCAATGCGGTGTTCGTGCATCAGTTTTTCAACTACGTCACGCGATGTATCGGTAGTTGTAACCAAACGCTCTTTAGGTGTCATTACTTGAGAAACAGTTTTAGAAAAATCAGTTTCAAAACGTAAATCACGGCCAGTTACGATACCCACTAGGTCATTCGCTTCAGTCACAACAGGGAAGCCAGCAAAACCGTGGATTTGACGCAATTCTGCAATTTGGCCCAAGGTTAACTCAGGCGTTACAGTAATTGGCTCTAGAACGATACCGGCTTCAAACTTCTTCACTTTACGCACTTCAGCTGCTTGCTGCTCAATGCTCATGTTTTTGTGAATAAAACCAACACCGCCCTCTTGCGCTAGTGCAATAGCAAAATTAGCTTCGGTTACCGTATCCATGGCAGCAGACACCATTGGAATACTAAGCGGGATATCTTTGGTTAGACGTGTCGCCAAATTGGCAGTATTAGGAAGTACTTCTGAGTGAGCAGGAAGTAGTAGTACATCATCGAAGGTTAAGGCTTCTTTGGAAATTATCAACATAGCAACATTCGCCTAAATCAGTTAATAAAGGGATAAAATATTGCGGTCGGATTATAGGTATAAAGCTGGCCAAGGTAAATTGAAAAATGTTATTTTCTTACATTATTTTCAATTTAGCTTCGAGTTGGCTAATGCAAAGCAATCAAATCGCCCAAAATATCCTCAGCGTAAGTCAATTAAACCAGCAAGTTAGGCGATTGCTAGAGAACTCTCTAGGCACAGTTTGGTTAGCAGGTGAAATATCTAATTTTGCTACGCCATTTTCGGGGCACTGGTACTTCAGTTTAAAGGACGATGGTGCCCAAGTACGCTGTGCCATGTTTAAGGGCGCTAATCGCAAGGCTATCTTCACACCAGAAAACGGCATGCAAGTATTAGTGAAAGCCAAAATCACCATGTATGAACCACGCGGTGATTATCAGCTTATTGCAGAAGCCATTCACCCAGCTGGAGACGGCGCACAGCAGCAAGCATTTGAGCAACTAAAAATGAAGTTGGCCAGCGAAGGCTTATTTGGCCAAGCTGACAAGCAATCCCTGCCCGAATACCCTAGCACCATTGGTGTAGTAAGCTCCGCCTCTGGGGCGGCTTTGCAAGACATATTATCGGTGCTTCAACGCCGCGCACCCGCTATTAAAGTGATCGTTTATCCTGCAGCAGTTCAGGGAGATGCTGCTGCAAGCCAACTTAGCAATATGATTGAGCTTGCAAATCAACGTGAAGAAGTAGATCTACTTATTGTTGGCCGTGGTGGAGGCTCTAAAGAAGATTTGTCCGCCTTTAATGACGAAGCCCTCGCCCGCTGTATATTTAATTCAAACATTCCGATTATATCTGCGGTAGGCCATGAAGTAGACGACAGCATTTGTGATTTAGTTGCCGACATTCGCACAGCAACCCCATCAGCTGCAGCAGAAATTGTTAGCCAGCAAGCTAGCCACCTTGCGTTAAGGTTAAACAAACTAAGCCAACAGTTAGAGCAAAGCTACTTACATATGCTTAGTCGGCAACAGATCCGCCTCAAGCAGCTTCATCACCAAGTAGAAACCCAATCCCCTGTCCATTTATTGGAACAGCAACAGCAACGCTTTGACGAGCTTAGCCACCGTTTAAGCTTTGCTCATCAACAAAGCTTAAACCGCAGCAAGCAGCGCCATCTAGAAGCGCACTCACGTTTAAAACACTCACTATTAGAACAAAAGCTAAGCCGTCATCAGCAACTGTTGGTCCAGCTTAAGCAGCGGCTAAACCTAGCCAGTGATAAGAACCTTCAACACCAGCAAGATGCCTTAGTAAATGTTTGTCGACAAATGGACAATTTGAGCCCACTGCGCGTTTTGGAACGAGGTTTTAGCTTGGTGACTCAGCAACAGAAAATCGTTAAATCTGCTGCAGACTTAAGCGTTGGTGACCAAGTCAATATCAAGTTTGCCGATGGAAACCATAACGCAACAATTATTGAATAAGCTCTAGGTGCTGTTTATCTTTCGAGCTGTTTTTTTTGCAGCAGTTTGTGGCTTATTTATGCAAGGCAGAAGCTTTACAGTGTAGCGAGCCTACATGAGAAGCTGATGACGCATTAGAAATAAGCCACAAACGCTGCCCGAAGGGTTCAGCTAAAATCGTTTTATGCTTTGTCAAGGCGTATTCACTTAGAGTGCTAGGCTACACACGCCTTACCGCGCCTAAAACGATTTTTTTCGCGAACAAAATTCAACCACGAAAGACTAACAGCCCCTAGCGTTTTAAACGCCAAGGTCACATCTAGTGAGTTAGTCATCAAAATTGATGGGATTTTAGTTAATTCTGACATAAGATTGACTGGACTAAACCGAATACCTAGTTGGTTCGCAGTTTAGCTAGAATGTCGACTAAACCCACAAAGAGGTAAAGCGAACATTCGGGTAACTAACTAGATATCAATATAAAAAGTAAATTAGCAGCAATACTATGAATTCATTGGATAGCACCAAGGAGCGAGAGCTAACCAGTGTCGATAACAGGGAACAGTTAATCGGTATGATTTACCGTGCGGCGGCAGAACCTGAATATTGGCCCGACTTGCTTGAGCACCTATACATGATGCCAGAACTTCAAAGCACAGAAGATCATGGCCACTCAGACTCCTCTTCGGCACAATTAAGCCAAATGCTCGATGCGGTATCTCCGCAACTATCGATGGCTAAAAACCAATACTCCGAACGGAACCAGATTTTACTTGAACACTTTAACCAAGCATTAAATATCGCAAAGCGTATTTACCAGCTTGAAGAAAAAAACCATTCGCTTAACTCTTTGCTCGACCACATTCCGGTTGGGGTAATTTTGGTGAATGCTAAAAGTGAAATTTTGCTCACCAACGAGCTAGCAGAAGAAACCCTGCAGCTTGGCCAAGGGTTATACCAACGCAATAAAAACTTAGTGACCCAGCAAAGTGAATCAACAGATTTGCTCAATCAATACGTAGAAGAGCTGTCTTCACTGGGGCCTAACGAATCCAGCAGCCGGGGCTTACCGATCCAAATTGGTCAAGAAACAGATGTGCAAACCATGGTAATTCTTAGCCCGGTAAACCATCTGCAAAACCCAAGTTTAGAGCGAAATGCCAGTGTGGTGGTGTTTATCTCCCCTTCTCGTCCCGATGTAGAGCTTGATTTAGCCGCTTTTGCCGACGGTTACAACTTAACCCCAAAAGAAGCGCGCATCGTTAATTATATTGCGCAAGGTATGTCTCCACCTGACATTGCTGACAAAATTTTTGTGAGTTACAACACCGTGCGTACCCAGCTTAAATCGGTATTCAAGAAAACCAACGTGAGTAGCCAGAGCGAATTAGCGAGTTTGGTGCTAACTGGGCCTTGGGGAATGCTATCGCAAAGTAGCCGCCACTTTGACTTTACCGAAGCCCACGACCTTAACGCACGCTACTTTACTTTGCCCGACCAACGTAAGCTGTGTTACCAAGAATACGGTAGCCCAAAGGGCAAACCGGTGGTTTATTGCCACAGTATTTTAGGTAGTCGCTTAGAAAACTTTTTTGATGATGTTGATTTAGCAAAACACCTAGGTTTGCGCTTAATCAGCATCGACCGCCCCGGATTTGGTGGTTCTGACTACTGCGAAAACTACGGTTTTGTAAATTGGTCAAAAGACTTAGCAGCGCTGCTCGACCATTTAAAGCTAGAGCAGGTTCAGTTACTTGGCTATGCCACAGGAGGCGTTTACGCAGCCTGCTGCGCAGCCACCATTCCTGAGCGGATCAGCAACATGACGATTGTGAGTTCAGGTGATGCCCTCACTTACGACAGTGATTACGAGGCCACTGCCAAGCTATATCGCATGCACATGAAGCTGGCTCGTGACTTCCCTAGTATGCATCGCCTGTTTACTAATATTCTTGATAAGGGCTTGCACAAAGACCCTAACAAATTATTTAAAGTATTAGCCCGCGATCTAGAAGGTGCCGATGTTGAGCTGTTTGATAGCCCGCAATTTAGGGAAAAGTTTGGCCGCTATTTAAAAGAATCAAAGATTCAAGGCGGCAATGCTTTTTCTGACGAGGTTCGTCAAGTAATGTCACCTTGGGGCTTTAACATTGAAGATGTTAAAGTTGCTACGCGGCTATTCCATGGCGAGCAAGACAGGCATATTCCATTAGTGCTTGCCGAGCGTTTTATCGAGCGCGCAGCCAACGCTAAGCTCACTGTCGTTCCTGAACAAGGTCATTACATGATTTACCGACAATGGCCTGAAATACTAAAAAGTGTTGCAAGTAACTAAATTGCTAGCTCTACTCTCAAAAAAGGCGACCAATGGCCGCCTTTTTAATTAACTGTCTAAGCGCTCGAAACGCCGAATAACAGCTCGCTTAGATTTTAACTCGTTGCAGCTATTACAAAAATAATCTACTGCACCGCAGGCCTTTAGCTTTTCAAGCTCGGCATCGCATTTATCGCAATGCACACGCTGCGAGAACTTATGGTGGCAGGCGCCACACAACCAGTGGTCATGTTCGTGTTGTAACTGTCCATCACACTCTGGGCAAGCAACTTCAATAGTCATAGTATTCCTCTACGATTTTTTGTACTTACTTACATTTTGCATTTTTTTCCGACGGCGTTCTTGAGCCATGGTAAGTTTTGACTTCTTATCTGAGAATGGATTCTCACCTTCTTTAAACTCTACGCGAATTGGCGTACCCATAATCTCTAACGCTTTGCGGTAATAATTCATTAAATAGCGCTTATAAGAGTCTGGTAAAGAATTAACCTGATTTCCATGTACAACGATGCGAGGTGGATTATAACCGCCAGCGTGGGCATAACGTAATTTAACCCTACGACCGCGCACTAACGGCGGCTGATGGTCGTCTTGAGCCATCTGCATAACCTTGGTCAACATAGAGGTAGAAACGCGCTTAGTGGCGCTTGCGTAAGCCTCCTGAACCGATTCATAAAGGTGGCCAACGCCAGTACCATGTAGCGCTGAAATAAAGTGAACGCGCGCAAAGTCGATAAAGCCCAAACGTCTATCCAGTTCAGTTTTAATCCGCTCTTTATGTTCGTTGTCTAAACCATCCCATTTATTAACGGCAAGCACTAAGGCGCGACCGGCATTCAACACAAAACCAAGCAAACTTAAATCTTGATCTGAAATGCCATCTTTTGCGTCGATTACCAGCATCACCACATTAGCGTCTTCAATTGCTTTAAGGGTTTTAATAACCGAGAACTTTTCTACTGTTTCTGTCACCTTACCGCGCTTACGTACCCCTGCTGTATCAATTAAGATGTAATCTTGATCTTCTCGCTGCATCGGGATGTAAATACTGTCTCGGGTGGTACCTGGCATGTCATACACCACTACTCGGTCCTCACCCAGAATCCGGTTAGTCAGCGTAGATTTACCCACGTTGGGGCGGCCAACAATGGCCAGTTTAATTGGAAGGTCGGCAAACTTCTGAGCTAACTCATCTAGTTCTGACTCGGTCATTTCTTGCGTATCAGCTTGCTCTAACTCCGGCTCTTCCGCTTGATTCTCTGCTTGCTCAGTAACAAAGGGACGCAGAGCTTCTTCTAATAACATGTTTACGCCGCGGCCATGGGCAGCAGCAATTTGATGAACTTCACCTATCGCCAAGGCATAAAACTCGCCACAGGCTGTATCAGCATCAATGCCGTCAGTTTTATTGGCCACCAAGAAAACTTTCTTTTCTTGTTTACGCAAATGATGGGCAATCGCCTCATCAGCAATGGTCATTCCAGCACGCGCATCCACCAAGAACAACACCGCATCGGCTTCTTCAATAGCTTGCAAAGATTGCTGCGCCATCATTGCGTCAATGCCTTCTTCATCGCCATCAATACCGCCGGTATCAATAACAATAAATTCTTGCTCCGCGACTTTGGCTTGACCATATTTACGGTCACGAGTCAGTCCTGGGAAATCAGCGACTAAGGCATCCCTGCTGCGTGTAAGGCGGTTAAATAAAGTAGATTTGCCAACATTTGGGCGTCCCACTAAGGCGACAACAGGAAGCATAAGGGCCTCATTTTCTAGAATACATGACATGACAAAGGCTCATGGTTAATTCACCATGAGCCTTTTGTACACAATTATAACAACTTAACTGCGATCTAGCGCAATTAACTTACCACTTCGTGTTTGAAGGATAATTTTGTCGGAGGTTACCACAGGCGCAACATATAAGCCGCTTTTATCTACTAACATTTTGCTAGCAAACTCGCCGGTTTCACGATCAAGCCAATATAAATAGCCCTCACTGTCACCCACTAATACCTTATTTCCGTCTACTGCGGGGGCAGTAACGATACGGTAAGACAAAGCACCTTGGGTCCATTTCTCTATGCCGTTGTTGCGCTCAATGCTATAAACATTGTCGCTAACGTCAGTAACAAATAGGTTTAAACCCGAAGAAGCTATATTTTGGTAGGCAGAATAACTGCGCTTCCAGTCTTCTTCACCACTGCGTAAATTAACCGAAATAAGGTTTCCGTTGTAAGCAACCGCATAGAGCTGAGAGCCAATCAAGGCCGGCTTACTATCCACATCTACAATTCGGTCAATCTCAGTAGACCCTTTGGGCTGGGCTAACTTTGTTTCAAACAGCAATTGACCACTTTCTAAAAGATACAGGCCAATCTTACCGTCACTACGACCTAAAATTATCGCGCCGTTAGAAATAATAGGTGGCGCTTTGCTGCGCAACGACAGTGCTGGCTGGTCAATTTTAATATCCCACTTTTGCTCACCAGAGTGAGCATCTAGTGCAACTAAATGGCCGTTACTGGTGATAACTACCACCAAACTGTCTTCTACAGCAGGAGCCGCTAGCACTTCACCAGCCACTTCTGCCTGCCAAACTATTTCACCGGTTTCTGCATTTAACGCAAATACGTCGGCGTTTTCGGTGCCTAAATATATGCGGCGATACGCAGCAGTTAAGCCACCAGAAACACGCGCATTAGGGGTATTACCCGAGAAGCGATTGTTACTTTCAACTCGAGATAAATCTTGGCCCCATAAGCGTTTACCTTCTAAATCAAAGGCACGCACTTGACCATAGCGGGCAGCGGCAAACACTGAATCGTAAGCGACAACTGGCGACAGCGCCGAGAAGTAATCATCAACTCCTTTACCTACGCGGGTTTCCCACTGTTTGCCTACTGTAAACTGGTTTTCAAACTCAGGCACCGGGGCCATTTGCACAACATCTTCTTCAGAGTTAAACAAAGAACACGCCGACAAGCCAACGAGCAAACAAGCTAAGCTAGCAGCACGCCAAGCTTTAACCATTAGCAGCCTCAACTTCAGTTAAATCATTAAGTTTTAGGTTTACACTAGGATCTTGCTCTGCTGCACCAGCAGCAACAGCCGCTTGATAGGCTTGACGAGCTAATGCTTGCTCACCCTGTTGTAAGTAGATATCACCTTTAATCAGTTCAACGGTTGCCACTAAAGCAGGCTCAGTAACTTTATCTAGGCTGGCTAAGGCATTATCAAACTCGGCTAATTGAGCTTGTACACGAGCGAGTCGAGTATAGATCATGCCTTTAAGCTCTTCGGGTGCACCTTCAAGCGCTAGGTTAAGCTGAGTTTGCGCCTGAGCATAATCTTCTTTAACCACTAGTTCTTTTGCTAACAACAATGATGCAAACACTGAATAGTTTTTGTCACCTTGGTTAGCTGCTACAAAATTTGCTAAAGGAGTTAACTCTTCATTATTTGTGGCTAGTTGACTAACCACTTGTTGAAAAGCATCTGAAGCCGCTTCTTTTTGCTCAATTTGGTATTCGCCAAAATAGCGCCAGCCAAATACAGCAGCTAAACCTAGTACCGAACCGCCAATAACTGATGTTCCGTTTTTCTTCCACCAGTCTTTGATGGCTTGAACTTGCTGTTCCTCAGTGGAATAAATGTCCACAGCGTCTCCTTAACTAAACTAATACGGTATTAAGCAAAGCAACTAACTCTGATTGAGCGATGCACTGCTGTTGAATATCTTCGCGTAGGTACTTTACAGTAACCTGCTGGTTGGCTAACTCATCTTCACCGATGATCAATGCCACTTTAGCGCCTGACTTATCAGCTCGCTTAAATTGTTTCTTAAAGTTTCCACCACCACAGTGGCTCATAACCCGAACAGAGGGTAACGCATCTCGCAATTGTTCGGCTAACGAAAATGCTGCGCCAAGTGTTCCTTCTCCAGCATTGATCACATAAACATCGGCACTTGATGGCAAATCACCCAGTAACTCGAGAGTTTCCAGCAATAGAACTAAACGTTCCATGCCCATGGCAAAACCGACAGCAGGCGTTGCTTTGCCACCCAATTGCTCTACCAAACCATCGTAACGGCCGCCAGCACACACAGTACCTTGTGAACCTAAGCTTGATGTTACCCACTCAAACACAGTGCGGTTATAGTAATCAAGACCTCGAACCAAACGCGGGTTTAGCTCATAAGCTATACCAGCGTTATCTAGCAGCGCACATAGTTGTTCGAAGTGATCTTTACTTTCTTGGTCTAGGTATTCACTAAGGCTAGGTGCGTCGACTAACACCGCTTGCACCTCAGGATTTTTACTGTCGAGAACACGCAAAGGGTTATTGTACATGCGACGTTTTGCGTCTTCGTCTAGGGCTTCTTTATGCTGCTCTAAGTAAGCAATTAAAGCATCGCGGTAGTTAGCGCGAGCTTCATTCGAACCTAAGCTGTTAAGCTGCAAAGTAACGTGATTCTCTAGGCCAAAGGCTTTCCAAAAGCGCGCAGACAAAATAATTACTTCAGCATCGATATCGGCGCTGGCAATACCAAAAGACTCAACGCCTACTTGATGAAACTGGCGATAACGACCTTTTTGCGGGCGTTCATGGCGGAACATTGGCCCCATGTACCACAAACGCTGCTCTTGGTTGTACAACAAACCTGCTTGGTTGCCTGCACGTACACAACAGGCTGTGCCTTCAGGTCGCAAGGTTAAGCTATCACCATTGCGATCTTCAAAGGTATACATTTCTTTTTCTACGATATCGGTTACTTCACCGATAGAGCGCTTAAACAAATCAGTGCTTTCTACAATCGGCATTCTTATTTCGTTGTAACCGTAGGCTGCCACCACCTCTCGAATTACTGATTCTACCTTCTGCCAAGCGGGTGTATCACTTGGTAGGCAATCATTCATGCCACGTATTGCTTGTATTTGTTTAGCCACATTAATCTCGAATAAAACAGGTCAATAATTATTAAAGGCCCTCGATTATAGGGCCTTTAAGCAAAGAGGTAAATTTAAATGCAGATTAGCTTTCGGTAATGTCTTTAATCGCGATACGCGAGCGGATTTTCGCTTCTAAAGCATCTACTAAGTCGTCATTATCGAAGCGCTCTTTTTGGCGCACACCATCTTGATAAAAGCCGCTTTTTTTATTGCCACCGGTAATGCCTAAATCAGAGATAAGCGCTTCACCTGGGCCATTTACCACACAGCCGATAATGGATACATCCATCGGCTCTACAATGTCTTCTAAACGCTGCTCGAGAGCGTTAACCGTTGAAATAACATCAAACTCTTGGCGAGAACAGCTTGGGCAAGCAATAAAATTAATACCGCGAGAGCGAATACGCAGAGACTTAAGAATATCAAAACCTACTTTGATTTCTTCAACGGGATCGGCTGCTAAAGAGACCCGCAAGGTATCGCCGATACCTTGTGATAACAACATACCTAAGCCAACTGCCGATTTAACCGAGCCGCTGCGTAAACCACCGGCCTCTGTAATACCAAGATGTAAAGGTTGGTCAATTCGGCTGGCCAATCCTTGATAAGCGCCTACAGCAAGGAAAACATCAGAGGCTTTCACACTCACTTTAAACTGGTCGAAGTTCAAGCGATCGAGTATATCCACATGACGCATCGCAGACTCAACTAACGCTTCTGGCGTGGGTTCGCCGTACTTCTCCTGCAAATCTTTTTCTAAGGAACCGCCATTCACACCAATACGAATGGGAATATTGCGCTCACGTGCAGCATCCACTACCGAGCGAATGCGTTGCTCGTTACCAATATTACCTGGGTTAATACGTAAACAATCTGCGCCATACTCCGCCACTTTTAAGGCAATGCGGTAATCGAAATGAATATCAGCCACTACAGGAATTGATACCTGCTGCTTAATTTGTTTGAAGGCTTCGGCAGCATCCATGGTTGGCACAGAAACGCGGACAATATCGCCACCCACTGCAGCAATTCGGTTTATTTGCTCAACCGTTGCAGCTACATCAGTAGTACGTGTATTGGTCATAGACTGCACAGTGATGGGCGCGTCTCCGCCCACTGGCACATTACCCACCATAATTTGTGTTGACTTACGGCGTTTAATTGGAGTTGGTTGATTCATAATAATCGAAAGATCTTAATTGTTTGGTATTTGCATTCGCACAACTTTACCGCGTGTAAATGACGATAAGTCGATTGATTCTTGTCCGTAACTTACACTCACGCCTGCGTTAGTGCCAAGCACGATACTATAGGGAGAAGGACCAGTTACTGAGAGTGATTGGCCGGGCTGTTTAATGTCTGCCACCAAGCGTTTGCCAGTGGCATCTCTAATCTCTACCCAACACTCATTTTCAAAACTCATGTTTAAGGCAGTTAAAGCTGCCGCTTGGTTCACTTCTACTTCTGGCTCAGGATCTGGGCTGTTTATTACAGTGGACTCTGATGCTTGCGAAGCAGGTTCATTTGACACTGATTCAGTAACGGGCTCAGCGACTGGCTCTAGCGACTCTTGGGACTCAACTTTTGGTTCAGCATCAATCTCATTATTAGCTTCTACAACAGGCTCTGAAACAGGCTCTACTGATTGTGCCGATGGCACCTCAGGAGCTTCAACAGTGTATAGCGCTTGAACATTTTCAGCACTAGGTTCTGGAATTACATCAACTTCAGGCTCGCTGGTATGCTCTAGAATTCGGCTTTCTGAACTAGCGGTGCTAGCCTGACTAAAATCTACTTGTTGGCTCTTCTCTTGCCACCACCAAATCACCAGCAAAACAACAATGCCAAGGCCCACTAAGTAGGTAAACTTCATCAAGCGACTGTCATGAGTCTCTTGCTTTATCCGCCCAGAAAAACTCTGCATCTCTGTGCGTTGTTCATGGGCATCGTGCAAATGGGTGTAGCTAGAAAGCACTAGGTCTTCAGAAAGATTTAATAAACGCGCATAAGCTCGTAAGTAACCTTTGATAAAAGTACTCGATAAACCACTATCGAAGCTATCGCCTTCTATATCTTTGATTACTTGCAAACGCAGTTTCAAACGTTCAGCAACTTGAGCTTGACTTAGCTTGGCGGCAACACGTGCTTCTTGCAGCATTTGCCCAGGGCTAACCACTTCAATGTCTTCACTTAGCTCTGTTTGCTCTGATTCGGCTTTAGTAGTCATTAGCGATGTATCGTTTAGTTTGTTCAGATTTAGGGAACTGCTGTTGTAAGGTTAAGCCCCAACGTGCTTCTTCAGCAAAGTTGTCGGCTGCACTTTCTAAGCGAACCCAAGCGAAGGCGCTTTCCGCCGTAGTTTCAGCCATACTATCATACCGTTGCAGATATAATCGGGCTTGCTCGGGTTTATTTTTTTGTAGGTAAACCTCGGTGGCTCCAAGCAAAGAAGCAGGGCGGCGAATGTTATAGGCTAAGGCGCTGGTAAAGTAATCTAAGGCTTTATCCAAGTCGCCCGCAGTTAAAGCACATAAACCCGCGTTCTCATTGGTTCCCGCTACTTGAACGTACTCTGGATTAGCCAAAGCTTGCTTAAATAACTCTTCGGCTTGGTCATATTCTTTCTGCTTACACAGCATCACGCCGTAGTTATTAAGTACATCGCCATTGCGTGGCGCTATAGACTTAGCACGTTTATAGGCATCTAGGGCTCGCTCAGGCTGACGAACACTTTGGTAGAAGTGGGCTTGGGCGATGTAAACATCAACTAGATTAGGCGCTAACTCTTGCGCTAGCTCCAAATTACGTTTTGCTTGTTCTGCATCGCCAGCTTCTAAATAACGTAGCGCTAAGCTAATTCGGGTTTTAGCGGCAGCGTCTTTATTAAGCTGTTTATCTTTATTGTTTACTTCTTGGCCATTTACACGGGTTTCGGTTACACAACCAGAAACCAAAAATACCACCAAAAACAAGTACAACCAGCGTTTCATATCCGTCCTTCGATAAGGTTAGTTATTGAATTGTGACTGAAATTTCTTGCTGTTGCATCCGTTTTTTCATGGTTCTTTTGGTTCTGTCGACAACGTCACCTGCTAGCTGTCCACAAGCCGCATCAATGTCATCGCCACGGGTTTTACGAACCACTACAGTTGAGCCATATTCCATCAAGACCTTACTAAAACGGTCAACGCGGCTATTACTCGGTTTGGTAAACGGCGAACCAGGGTATGGGTTAAATGGAATTAAGTTAATTTTACATGGGGTATCGCGTAAAACTTCGGCTAATTCATGCGCTTGCTCCATAGAGTCATTAACGCCATTGAGTAATACATACTCAACGGTTACCTTGCCTCTATTAGCGTTTGATTTGTCGATATAACGTTTTACACCAGCCAAAAATGCTTCGATGTTGTATTTATCGTTGATCGGCATAATTTCACTACGCAGCTTATCGTTAGGTGCGTGCAGCGAAATAGCCAGTGCAACATCAAGCTTATCACCTAATTTATCTAAAGCAGGCACCACACCAGAGGTACTTACCGTTACCCGACGCTTGCTCAGGCCATAGCCGTTATCGTCTAGCATTAACTCTAGGGCTGGGATAAGGTTGTTTAGGTTTAGCAACGGTTCACCCATGCCCATCATTACTACGTTAGTAATTGGACGCTTTCCTTCGATGCCTTTGTGGCCAATCACTTGAGCTGCTCGCCAAACTTGACCAATGATGTCAGACACTTTTAGGTTACGGTTGAAACCCTGTTGGCCAGTTGAGCAGAAGGTACATTCCAGCGCGCAGCCAACTTGTGAAGATACACATAATGTCGCGCGGTCACCCTCAGGAATATAAACGGTTTCGATCTCTTGGCCAGCCACTAACATCGCCCATTTAATAGTGCCATCTGCACTGCGTTGCTCAGTGCTAATTTCTGGTGCGCGCACTTCAGCCAAACGCTTAAGCTTTTCGCGTAAGGCTTTATTGATATTGTTCATTTGGTCGAAGTCATCTACGCCAAAGTGATAAATCCACTTCATTACCTGATCGGCACGAAATGGTTTTTCGCCTATCTCGGCAAAAAACTGACGTAAACCAGCTCGATTAAAATCAAGTAAATTTGTTTTTGTTTCACTCATCGCTTAACTCCACGATCGACCAAATAAAAAAAGCGCCGAATTGTACAAATAATAACAGCAGAAAGCCAGTTAATCTCTGTACTCGGCGCCAATTGGCAGCTAATAAGTTTTTAACTATTAAGCTGCATTTGCCAAAGAAGCTTTTGCCCCGTTTGACTTATCTAGGACAAATCTCATTGTCTTCAAAGAAATAGGCGATTTCTCTCGACGCTGACTCTGGTGAATCTGAGCCGTGGGTGCCATTTGGTGGCATGCCTGAGCCAAAGTCATGACGTAAGGTACCAGCAGCGGCTTCTGCCGGATTAGTCGCACCCAATAGTTCACGGTAACGCTGCACCGCATCCTCAGCTTCAAGCACTTGCACCATGATTGGTCCAGATGTCATAAACTCAATCAACGGTGGGTAAAACGGTTTACCCTCATGTTCTGCATAAAAGCCTGCAGCTTGTTCTTGCGACAAATGCACCATTTTGGCTGCAACAATACGTAAACCGGCAGACTCCATACGCGCATAAATTGCACCAATTGCGTCTTTCGCTACCACATCGGGTTTAAGTATAGAAAAAGTACGTTCTAAGGCCATTAACTAGCTCCATCTAAAATTTGGTGAATATCACTCTTTGATATTGTAAGTGAATGATAAGTTAGCTCAACTCAGTTAACAACCGTGAAATGGTGCGAATACCATGCCCCTTTGCCCCAGTTGCCCAAAGTGCATTACCAGATTTTTGATAAGAGCCAGACATATCGAAATGCAGCCAGTTTTTTTCTGCGTTATCAACAAAGTGAGCTAAGAAAGCTGCAGCAGTAGATGCGCCGGCCATGCCCTCGCCTGAAGAAACATTGGCAATATCAGCAAAGCTAGAGCCAATTTGCCCTTTGTGGAAAGGTTCTAAGGGCAGAGGCCAAGCTTTTTCCTGCTCCTGTTTAGCAGCTTGTAAGGCTTGGTGAACCAACTCATCATCAAAGCCAAACACTGCATTGTAGTCGCGACCTAAAGCCATTTTAGCTGCACCCGTTAAGGTAGCTGCATCGATAATAACTTGAGGCTTCTGCTCACTAGCGGCAATTAAACCATCAGCTAATACCAAGCGACCTTCTGCATCAGTGTTAAGCACTTCTACCGTAACACCATTTTTGTAAGTAATGACGTCGCCCAGCTTGTAAGCTTCTCCCGAAACCATGTTCTCGGCGCAACACAAATACAGTTTCACACGTTTGTTTAAGCCGTTAGCAATTGCTAAACCTAAACCTCCAGTAACCGTGGCAGCGCCCCCCATGTCGCTTTTCATGATTGACATGCCGTCGGAAGGCTTAAGGCTATAACCGCCTGAGTCAAAGGTAATACCTTTACCTACTAGGGCTACGGCCACTGGCTCGTCTGGGTTTCCACTAGGATTAAAATCTAACTGCAACATCGCTGGTGCTTGGCTGCTCCCCTTGCCCACCTGATAAGTCCCTACCCAGCCTTGTTCCAGTAAATCTTCTCCAGAGATAATCTCATAAGAAACATGTTCCGGAGATAAACCACTTAAGAAGCTCGCTGCAGATTCACATAAAGTTTGGGGGTAAATAGCGGCCGGACCAAGATTAATCGTTTTACGTGTCCAATCAGCAGCAGACTTAAGAGCGTCAAAACGCTGCTGGTCAGCATCACTTAGTACCACTACATCTAATTGGTTATCTTGTTTAGCGTTGTAATAACCTTGATAGAAAGCCCAGCATGCTTCTAAATCCCAGCTATCGCCAATAAAAGAAAGGTGCTTTAGGCCTTGCGCATCTAATTTTCGGCCGGCTTTTTGAATATCTTGAAGGCGGGCTACGCCTTCAGAATTGATATGAATATTAACTTGGTTAGCTTCAAAGCTAACTAAGGCATTTTGGCCCCATTGAGCAGCGGCAGGTTTGGCGCATAAAACTAGATCCATAACGGCGGTCATCAATACTTCCTCATTTGAGTAATCGACAACGAGCCCTTGGAACTTAGTCTAGTTCATCCATCCAGGCTAAAATAATTGCTTCCAAAATGCGCTCGTTGCTGTGCTGTGGGTCATCGTCAAAATCATCTAACTGACAAACCCATTGGTGTAAGTCGGTAAACCGAACTTGCTTAGGATCTTGCTCTGGAAATTGCTCGGCCAGTTCTATTGCTATTTGCTCAACATCTATCCAACGCAACCCCATCAGCCTATTCCTTAATGTTGTTCAGACACCATATTAATAGTGTATTTAGGAATTTCTACCACTAAGTCTTCATCGCTTACCATTGCTTGGCAACCTAAACGAGACTCGGGTTCCAAACCCCAGGCTTTGTCTAGCATATCGTCTTCTAGCTCATCGCTTTCTTCAAGCGAATCAAAGCCTTCGCGAACAATTACGTGACAGGTAGTACAAGCACAAGATTTTTCACAAGCGTGCTCAATGTCGATACCTTCGCGCAAGGCAACATCCAATACGCTCTCACCTTGTTTTGCTTCTACTACTGAGCCTTCAGGACATAAGTCCTCATTAGGCAAGAAAATCACTTTAGGCATCTTAAATCCTATCTACTTGCTGGCCCCTTAGGGCTTGTTTAATGGAATCATCCATTCGCCTTGCGGCAAAATCTTGACTGATACTGTCTAAATATTTAATGGCTTGCTCTATCTCTGAAACAGAGTCACCTTCGGCAATAGCTTGTAATTGCTGCATGGCTTGTTCAATGCCAAGACGCTCTTCATCTTGCAGCAAACGTTCGCCACTTTCGACTAATGCAGCACTCATATCTTCAATGAATCGAGCGGCTTCAACTTGTTGCTCACGCAACATGCGCATAGTGACATCATGTTTAGCATTGGTGATGGAGTCTTTAAGCATTCTTGCCACTTCTTCATCGGCTAAGCCATAAGAAGGTTTGACCTCAACAGACGATTGCACCCCAGTTGATTTTTCCATCGCTGTAACTGATAACAAACCATCGGCATCCACTTGGAAGGTAACTCGAATATGAGCGGCACCAGCTGCTAAAGGAGGAATACCTTTTAGCGCAAATTTAGCCAAAGAGCGGCAATCATCTACTAGTTCGCGTTCACCTTGTACCGCACGAATCGCCATTGCTGTTTGGCCGTCTTTAAACGTCGTAAATTCTTGGGCTCGAGCAACCGGAATAGTGGTATTGCGTGGAATAACTTTTTCGACCAAGCCTCCCATTGTCTCAATACCTAGAGAAAGAGGCGTAACATCAAGCAATAACAGCTCGCCATCTTTTTTGTTCCCCACCAAAGTGTCAGCTTGAATGGCTGCACCAATCGCAACAACTTGGTCAGGATCAATGTTAGTTAAAGGCTGCTTGTCAAAAAAGTTCGCGACGTCGCTACGCACTTTTGGCACTCTAGTAGAACCGCCAACCATAACTACATTGTTAACATCTTCTAGCTCTACTTCAGCGTCACGTAAAGCGCGGCGACAAGCGCGAATAGTGCGCTTAACCAAGCTTTCAATGAGGCTATCGAATAACTCGCGGCTAATGCTGCCCTGCCAATTAATACCGTCAATATCCAAATTGATATTGGCACTGTCTTGATCAGTCAAGGCTACTTTAACTTGATTGGCTATGCGTGATAATTCGCGCTGTAACTGGGCAGAACGCACTCCACTGACTTGCGCTTGTTCGGCTATCCACTCAACTAAAGCATCATCAAAGTCATCACCACCTAGAGCAGAATCTCCACCCGTGGCTAGTACTTGAAATACACCTTTAGATAAACGCAGGATGGAGATATCAAAGGTACCACCACCTAAATCATAAATCGCGATTACGCCTTCGTCACCACTATCTAATCCATAAGCAATAGCCGCAGCTGTCGGTTCATTAAGTAAACGCAGTACATGTAAACCGGCGAGCTGAGCAGCATCTTTGGTGCCTTGGCGCTGTGCGTCATCAAAGTATGCAGGCACAGTAATAACCACGCCATCGGGTTCACCTTGTAATGACTCTTCAGCTCTCGCTGCTAAACTTTTTAAAATTTCAGCAGAAACTTGAATAGGATTAACATCGCCCGCTACTGTTTGAATATGCGGGGTTTTAGCATCACTAAAGTTATAGGGAAACAGTTCACGGTCTATATCTGCGCTATCTTTGCCTAATAAACGTTTAACCGAGGTAATGGTGTTATGAGGATCAGTAACCGCTTGTGCTTTTGCTAACTTGCCAACTTCTACGCCATCTTTGTGATAGCGAACCACCGAAGGAAGCAAGGTATCACCGCTATGATCGGCCAAAGTAACGGCTTTGCCGCTACGTACAGTTGCAACCAAAGAGTTAGTGGTACCTAAATCGATACCTACAGCCAGTTTATGTTGGTGAGGAACAGCCGATTGCCCAGGCTCTGCTATTTGTAGTAATGCCATATAGATTAGTAATCTAAAATTTTCTCTTCAAGTTGAAGCAGCTGCTGTTGCAGGCGTGCATAGAATTTGAGTTTGCGAACATCGTCTGCTGCTTGCTCAAAATTTTGTTCATTGTAGGCTTTTTCAAAGCTTGAGCTCAAGTCGCTTCGTTGCCGCTTCAATAACCTTGAGAAGTTATCAATAGCGTCTTCAGGATCGGCTGCATGCTCTATTTCAGCCAATTGCTCCCTTAACTCCATTTGACTCATCAAGAAGGCAACGTCGTTGATAGTTTGCTGTTCGCCTCCAAGCTCTAAACCTTGCAAACTTAATAAGTATTGCGCTCGGCTAAGAGGGTCTTTCAGCGTTTGATAAGCGTCGTTGATTTGCGCAGCTTTTTGCATCACTTGAGCCTGGCGCTCGCTAGACTCAGCAGCAAAATTATCGGGATGGTATTGTTGTTGCAGCTCTCTGTAGCTATCAGCTAAACCATTTAGATCTAGCTGATAAGACGGAAGTAGAGAGAATAACTCAAAATGATTCATAGCGTGTTCCATTTAAACGCTAAAGCTCTCTCCACAACCACATTCGCCATTTACGTTAGGGTTGTTAAATACAAAGCCTTCGTTCAAACCTTCTTTAACAAAGTCTAATTCAGTGCCATCGATGTAAAGTAAGCTTTTCTCATCAACGATGACATTTACACCGTGGCTTTCAAATACTTTGTCGTCTTCAGCTAATTGGTCTACAAACTCCAAAATATAAGCCATGCCCGAACAGCCAGAGGTTTTTACCCCTAGGCGCACGCCAGTGCCCGCGCCTCGGTTGTTCAGAAATTGACTTACATGTGTTGCTGCAGCTTCAGTTAGTGATACAGCCATGATGGCTCCTTAAATCTACTACGCGTTTTTCTTTTTGTAATCAGCAATGGCGGCTTTAATGGCATCTTCTGCCAAAATTGAGCAGTGAATCTTCACTGGCGGCAAGGCTAATTCTTCAGCAATATCGGTATTTTTAAGCGCTTGAGCTTCGTCTAAACTCTTACCTTTAACCCACTCGGTAACCAGTGAGCTAGACGCAATTGCTGAACCACAACCGTAAGTTTTGAAACGAGCGTCTTCAATCACGCCCTCGTCGCTTACTTTAAGTTGTAACTTCATCACATCACCACAAGCTGGTGCTCCCACCATACCGGTGCCAATGTGGCTATCATCTTTATCTTCGAAAGCGCCAACGTTACGCGGGTTTTCGTAATGATCAATTACTTTTTCACTATAAGCCATGATATCTCTCCAAATCCGTTATTTTTAATACTTAGTGGTGTGCCCACTCAACCTGGCTGAGGTCTACGCCGTCTTTAAACATGTCCCAAAGTGGAGACATTTCGCGGAGTCGGCCAATACCTTCGTTAATCACTTTAACTGCGTAATCGATTTCTTCTTCAGTAGTGAAACGGCCAAAAGAGAAACGAATAGAACTGTGTGCGAGTTCGTCATCTAAGCCTAGTGCGCGCAGAACATACGACGGCTCTAAGCTTGCAGACGTACACGCGGAACCTGATGAAACGGCTAAATCTTTAAGCGCCATTATCAATGACTCACCTTCAACATACGCAAAGCTCACATTTAAGTTAGCCACTACACGTTGCTCAAAGTCGCCGTTTACATAGGTTTCTTCAATATCTTTAATGCCTGCCCAAAAGCGGTCACGTAAAGCGCGAATGTGCTCGTTATCTTTTGCCATATCTTGTTTCGCAATAGCAAAGGCTTCACCCATTCCAACAATTTGGTGAGTAGGTAAAGTACCAGAACGCATTCCACGCTCATGGCCACCGCCATGTACTTGCGCTTCTAGGCGAATACGTGGCTTACGTTGCACGTACAAAGCACCAATACCTTTTGGCCCGTAAACCTTGTGTGCTGAGAAAGACATCATATCTACAGGAAGCTCTTGAAGATCGATCTCAACTTTACCTGCGCTTTGTGCCGCATCAACGTGGAACAAAATTTTACGAGAGCGACATAACTCGCCAATCGCTTTAATGTCTTGGATTACGCCAATTTCGTTGTTCACATGCATGATAGATACAAGAACCGTATCTTCACGTAATGCTTCGGTTAAGGTCTCTAGGCTGATAACACCGTTACTTTCTGGGTCTAAATAAGTCACTTCGTAACCTTCTCGCTCTAATTGGCGACAAGTATCTAGCACAGCTTTGTGCTCAGTTTTACACGTGATGATGTGCTTACCCTTTTTATTGTAAAAGTGAGCAGCACCCTTAATAGCAAGGTTATTTGATTCTGTAGCACCCGAGGTAAATACGATTTCACGTGGGTCAGCATTTACTAGGTCAGCAATTTGGTTGCGGGCAATATCTACAGCTTCTTCTGCTTGCCAGCCAAAACGGTGTGAACGTGAAGCAGGGTTACCGTAAATACCATCTACGCTAAGGTATTGCATCATCTTTTCAGCAACCCGAGGGTCAACAGGAGTGGTTGCTGAATAATCAAGATAAATTGGTAATTTCATTAAAGTTCTCCGTTACTACTCGGCGAAAGCGAGCGTCATAAACTAATTTGTATCGTGTTGTTATCAACGTGCTGAAGTTGGTCTTGATTATGCGCTACATTAACAATTTGTCGCTCACGCATTAAGCCACCCAAGCTTATGTTATCTAAGAAGTCGGCGATTCTTTCACTTAAGTCATTCCACAATGAATGAGTAAGACAAGGCTTGCCGCCTCGGCAGTCTGCAGAACCATGACAACGTGTTGCATCAATCGACTCATCAACAGCGTGAATCACCATTCCAACTGCAATATCATCAGCGTCCATACCTAGGCGATATCCGCCGCCAGGGCCACGCACGCTAGTTACCAAGCCATGTTTACGTAATTTTGAAAACAGCTGCTCTAAATAAGACAACGAAATACCTTGTCGCTCAGAAATGTCAGCTAAAGAGACCGGCCCTTCTTCCATATGAAGAGCAACATCTAACATCGCTGTAACTGCGTAGCGTCCCTTAGAAGTTAAGCGCATATCAAACCTATATTTTCCCGTGAACTTGGTCACAATCTTTCCATACCCTAGTAATTTAGTCAAGTATAAAACCTACTAAATTAGTCAGGTTTATTTTTCAGGTTTGGAAATATGCTTATCAAAAGAAGTTAAAATGCCACGCATTACATTAAGCTCTTGTTTTTCCATACGAATACGGTTGAACATTCGTCGTACTTTTTCCATTACTTTGCCCGGGTGTGGCTTGATGATAAAACCTGAGTCGGCAATAGACTGTTCAAAATGCTGATAAAAACGCTCTAAATCGTCGGCGTGAGGATAATCTTCGGGAGCAGCTTCCGGGTGTGTGTTTTGCTGGTCTAAAAATGCCATACGCACTTCGTAGCATAATAGCTGAACAGCCATTGCTAAGTTTAGCGAACTATATTCGGGGTTAGCAGGTACACAAACGTGATAATGGCATTGCTGTAACTCTGGGTTGTTTAAACCACTGCTCTCACGACCGAACACAATAGCTACTTTACCCTGCTGGGCCTCTGCCGCGAGTTTAACGCCGGCTTCGCGCCCATCAACCATCGGCCAATCTAAAGTTCGAGAACGGGCACTGGCGCCAATAACTAGCTGACAGTCTGCAACTGCTTCCGATAACTCTGAGACAATTGTGGTCCCACCAAGCACATCCGACGCACCAGCAGATAGCGCAACTGACTTACCATCAATCTCAGCTTCTGGAGCTACCAAGCACAAATCGCTAATTCCCATGGTTTTCATTGCTCTGGCTGCAGAGCCAATATTGCCACTATGACTAGTGCCAACTAAAACCACTCGAACATTTTCCAACATTACTTTTACTTCACCCTAAATTTGTTGCGCGGGATTGTAACATAGCCATAGCCTTAGCAGCTAGATTGGAAAAAGTTTATATGGAGTGCCTATAATCAATTGTGTTTGTTTTTAGTTTTCCCTATAATCCGGCGGTTATTTTATGTTCTTTCTACAAATTGGTGGTAATTCATGCATGCTATGCTAAACATTGCGATTCGCGCTGCGCGAAACGCAGGTAAGGTCGTAACTCAAGCTTACGAGCAGTTAGATAAAGTTGAAGCGACAACAAAAGGCGCTAACGACTACGTAACTAATGTTGATAAAGCCGCTGAGAAAAGCATTATCGACACCATTCAAAACGCTTTCCCAGATCACTCTTTTATTGGTGAAGAAAGTGGCTTAACAGCTGGCAAGGATGATGAATATCAATGGGTGATAGACCCATTGGATGGAACCACCAATTTTATCAAAGGTATTCCTCACTTCTCTATCTCTATCGCATTACGCGTTCGAGGGAAAACAGAGCATGGTGTGATTTACGACCCTCTTCGTAATGAGTTATTTGCTGCTTCACGCGGTAAAGGCGCGCAATTAAACGGTTACCGTTTACGTGTTACTAAAGCTAAAGATTTAGAAGGCACACTAATTGGTACCGGCTTCCCGTTCAAACGCAAACACTACATGGACAGCTATCTAGCAATGTTCGGAGCAATCTTTGCTGAGTGTGGAGACATGCGCCGTGCTGGTTCTGCCGCTTTAGATTTAGCCTATGTAGCCGCTGGTCGTTTAGACGGTTTCTTTGAATTGAACTTGAAGCCTTGGGACATCGCAGCAGGTGAACTAATTGCTCGCGAAGCAGGTGCCATTGTTACAGACTTTAGCGGCAACACAGATTTCTACCAAAGTGGAAATGTTGTATGTGCAAACCCTAAAGTACTAAAACACATGTTATCTACAATTCGTCCGCATTTAACGGATGCAATTAAAGCTTAATAAAATTAGGCAGAAACAACTTAAAGCGGGCACTGCCCGCTTTATTTTTGTCTTTAAGACCACTATATTATAAATAGACACCATATTAGGATGTATTTATGAGATTGCTACCTCTACTGCTTCTGCTGATAGGCGCTTATGCAAACGCCGCTAACTTAAGCCAACAACAAATAGACAACTGGTTTGAAGCGAGCAAAATGCTTAAACCAATTGTTGAAAAAATCGAAGAAGAAAACACATTAGAAGAAGTAGAAAACCCTAGCGAGTTAGCTGAACAGATGGTTCTTCAGCTCAATCAAAGTGCTTATGCTAACGAAGTGAAACAAGTATTAGATAAATACAACTTAGACTTAGAGCACTGGGCAGCAACTACCGAGCAAGTAATATTTGCTATCTTGGCCGTTAATTTAGAAGAATATAAACCACAGCTTGAAGTCTACGAGAACATGAAACAACAGTTGTTAGATAACCCCGAGCTATCGGCTGAACAGAAACAACAACTGTTGGAATCATTCGAAATCGGTGACCAATGGTTTACCCAACTGCAATCTGTGCCACAAAGTGACATAGATCTTATAGCGCCTCAAGTATCAAAAATTAGCCAAGAACTAGGCTGGGAATTTGATACTAATTAGCACCTAAATCGAAGCTATCAGAACCTAATTCAGCTCGCTCTAGTTGTAGCTCTAAAAACGCGATGCGCTTGGCAAACTCGCCTAACAGCGCATCCTTTATTTTTAGTAACTCAAGCATTGGCGTGGGCTCTCGCCACTCTGGATAGTCGCCTTTAGCTTCGGCTTGCTGAAAAGCCTGCTCGGCCTCAAGCTGGTCAAAAAAGTAATAGGTATTTTCGGCAATATCAAAAGCGTAAATAGTTGGGTTAACTTGGTCAGTCATCTTTTTATGCGCCTTCTAAGGGGTAGCCCGCTTCATTCCAGCCACGGATCCCACCATCCATAGATATCACATTGGTATAACCCATCTTCACCAAATTATCGGCGCTTAATGCAGAGCGAAAACCACCACCACAGTAGATCACAATCATAGTGTCTAAATCTGGGAGCAGCGTTTCTACATCACGCTCCATTACCCCTCGCCCCATATACTTGGCATTTGGAATACGGCTTTTTTGCCATTCATCTTGTTCCCGGTTGTCAATCAAGGTGAATGCTAAACCTTGTTCTAGCCATTGTTTAACTTGGTGCACATCGCACTCTTTAATACGGCTGCGGCAATCGTCAACCAACGCTAAGAATCGAGGGTTATGGGCCATTGTGTTTTCTCCTTAACAACAAAAAACCCGCCGAAGCGGGTTTAGATAATTATGCGATAGGGTCCTGGTCGGCACCTTCTTTCTCTTCGATTTCTTTGGGCATAAAGTCTTCTTTCTTAATGCCTAAGTACAATGCCAGCGTACTAGCGACGTAAATAGAAGAGTGAGTACCAATGAATACACCAAACAATAAAGCCGTAGCAAAGTTGTGAATCAACTCACCACCCAACATGAACAATGATACAAGTACCATGATGGTGGTTAACGAGGTAACAATTGTACGGTTAAAGGTTTGAGTTAAAGAAACATCGATAATTTCTTCAGGGTCGCCTTTGCGTAACTTACGGAAGTTTTCCCTGATCCTATCAGATACAACAATGGTATCGTTCAAGGAGTAACCTACTACGGTTAACAGCGCGGCAATAACCGTAAGATCAAACTCTAACTGTAATAGTGAGAACAAACCTAAGGTTGCCACTACGTCGTGAGCCAAAGCTAACACCGCACCCAAAGCCATTCGCCATTCAAAGCGCATTGCCACATACAGCAAGATACAGCCCAGAGCGGCAATAATAGCTAAGCCACCCTGCTCTGCTAACTCTTTACCTACCGTTGGGCCTACGTACTCAATACGGCGCATTTCAACATCAGAATCCACTTCACTACGAAGCAAACCCATAATGCTGTCACCTAAGTGTTGGCTATCAATTCCTTCTCGCGGCATCATGCGCAACAATACTTGGGTTTGAGAACCAAAGTATTGTGCAACGATATCAGGGTAACCATTGTTGCCCATCACTTCGCGCACTTCTGTAAGATCAGCGGCCTGAGAAAACTCAACTTCAATCAAGGTACCGCCAGTAAAGTCGAGACCCCAATTGATTTTGTTAATCGCTAAGCTAGCTACCGAAGCCACCATAAGCAAAACAGTAAACCAAATAAATGGTTTGCGGTGCGACATGAAGCGCACGGTGCCTTTTGGTCTAAATAAATAAAACACGTCGTAGCTCCTAGATAGACAACTTGTCTATTTTCTTACCGCCCCATACCCAGTTAACAATTACACGGGTACCTACAATAGCAGTGAACATAGATGTTGCAATACCAATCGCTAGCGTCACAGCAAAGCCTTTTACAGCGCCAGTACCAATTGCGAAAAGAATCAACGCAGTGATAAAGGTAGTGATGTTAGCATCAGAAATCGTTGAAAGTGCGTTGCTATAACCGTAGTGAATTGCTTGTTGAGGGCTGCGGCCGTCGTTTAGCTCTTCACGAATACGCTCAAAGATAAGCACATTAGCATCAACCGCCATACCAACGGTGAGTACAATACCCGCCATACCCGGTAAGGTTAAGGTAGCACCAGGAATCATCGACATTACGCCAATAATTACCCCTACGTTTGCAATCAAAGCAAAGTTAGCCACCAAGCCAAACTTACGGTAGTAAATAGGCATAAATACTAATAATGCTAATAAGCCAACCACAATCGCCATGAAGCCTTTATCAATGTTGTCTTGACCAAGGCTTGGGCCAACAGTACGTTCTTCAACAATTTGAATAGGCGCAATCAACGCACCAGCACGTAAAAGTAGCGCTAGGTTTTGTGCTTCTGCAGGAGAGTCAATACCAGTAATTCGGAAACTACGACCAAGGCGCGATTGAATGGTAGCAACGTTAATTACTTCCTCTTGACGCTCTAGAATAGTTTTACCTTCACTGTCTTTATTGCCAGTAGGTTTGTACTCAATGAATAAAGTCGCCATTGATTGGCCAACATTATCTTTAGTGAAGGCAGCCATTTTGCTACCACCTTGACTATCAAGGCTAATGTTAACCTGCGGACGGCTGTACTCATCAAAACCCGACTGTGCACCCACGATGTGGTCACCGGTTAAGATAACTTGGTTACGCAATACTACTGGCGAGCCATCAACGCGTTTTGCGAGTTGAGAACCAGGAGGCACTCGGCCTGCGGCTGCATCGCGCACATCAGCGTCGGTATTTACCATTCTAAATTCAAGAGTAGCGGTTGCACCTAAAATTTCTTTGGCACGTGCAGTGTCTTGAACACCAGGTAATTGCACCACAATACGCTCGGAACCTTGTCGCTGTACCTGTGGCTCAGCAACACCTAACTCATTTACCCGGTTACGGATAATGGTAATGTTTTGCTGCAGCGCATACTCACGAGTTTCTTTTAGCTTCTCATCAGTCATTTTAGCGCTAAGACGGAATTGGTCGCCTTGGCTAGCATCACTGAATTGGTATTCATTGTATTTGCGGTCTAAAAAGCTAATGGCTTTATCTAGGGTGGCTTCGTCACGAAAACGAACTACCACAGAATCGCCTTGCGCTCTCACCCCAGCATAACGCAGTTTTTCTTCACGTAAGTCGCTTCGAAAATCTTGAATCATACCTTCTTGGGCTTTACTGATTGCGGCATCCATATCCACTTCCATTAAGAAGTGCACACCACCACGTAAGTCCAAACCAAGTTTAAGCGGGCCCGCACCGATGGCGTCTAACCAACCAGGCGTTGCTGGTGCAAGGTTTAATGCAACGATGTAATCGTCGCCCAATAAATCGTGTAAGAGGCTTTTTACTTTAAGTTGGTCAGCATCGTTACGTAAACGTACTAAGGCTAAACCATCTTCAAAGGCAACAGAGCGAAAGTCGATAGACTGCTCTGTGAGGAAGTTGCGAATCTCGTCTAGTTGGGCCAGCTCTACTTGAGCGCCCCGAGTGCCAGACACTTGTACTGCAGGATCCTCACCGTACAAGTTTGGCGTGGCGTAAAGAAAGCCGATGGCAATCACAGCGATTACCATCAGGTTCTTCCACCAAGGGTATCTATTTAACAAAATCTTATCCCTAGTGACCGAATAGCTACTATAGCGACTTCAGCGTGCCCTTTGGCAATACCGCTGATACAAAGTCCTTTTTAAGCGTAACAGTGGTGTCATCGCTTAGGCTCAATTGGAAGTAGTCATTTTCATCAGAAATCTTGATGATTTTACCTACCAAGCCACCAGTGGTGAGTACTTCATCACCCTTAGACAATGAAGACATCAGATTCTTATGCTCTTTAACACGCTTAGACTGCGGACGGTAAATCATAAAGTAGAAAATTACCGCGAAAATCACCATCATGAAAATTAGTTCCATGCCGCCACCAGCAGGTGCCGCTGCACCGCCTTCTGCGTATGCTGGAGAAATAAATAAGCTCATTGTTACCCTCATTAAAAAAATTAAAAACTTAAGATAATCTATACAACTACCTTATTAAATGGAGACAGAGCAAGCAAAAACAAGGCTTTGCTTGCTCAATCGGGCATTATTCCGCCAAAGGTGGGACTTCACGCCCCAACTTTGCGTAAAACTCTGCTACAAAATCGTCTAACTTACCGGCTGCAATTGCACCACGTAACCCTTCCATCAAGCGCTGATAGTGACGCAGGTTATGAATGGTATTCAAACGAGCGCCAAGGATTTCATTACACTTGTCTAAATGATGCAAGTAGGAACGAGAATAATTTTGACAGGTATAACAATCACACTCTTTATCCAATGTATTTGTATCTTCACGGTGGCGCGCATTGCGAATTTTAATCACCCCCTCACTAGTGAATAGGTGACCATTTCGCGCATTTCGAGTTGGCATCACACAATCGAACATATCCACGCCTCGGCGCACACCTTCAACCAGATCTTCAGGTTTACCAACACCCATTAGGTAACGTGGTTTATCTTCAGGTACTTTATGCGCCACATAATCAAGTATGCGGTGCATATCTTCTTTAGGTTCGCCAACCGCTAAACCGCCAATCGCATAACCATCAAAACCAATGTTAGTTAGGCCTTCCAACGAAACATCACGCAAGTGCTCGTAAACACCACCTTGGATAATGCCAAACAAGGCATTTTTGTTTTCCAACTCATCGTGACGCTGACGTGAGCGCGCTGCCCAACGCAAGGACATTTGCATCGACTTATCCGCTTCTTCTTCAGTAGCTGGGTAAGGCGTACATTCATCAAAAATCATCACCACGTCGGAGCCCAAATCATTTTGGATCTCCATAGATTTTTCTGGTGTTAAGAAGATTTTATCACCGTTTACCGGGTTGCGAAAATGTACGCCTTCCTCAGTAATATTGCGAATATCGCCTAGGCTAAATACTTGGAAACCGCCTGAGTCTGTAAGAATAGGACCTTGCCAGTTCATAAAATCATGCAAATCACCGTGGGCTTTCATCACTTCTTGGCCAGGGCGAAGCCACAGGTGGAAGGTATTACCCAGTAATATCTCTGCACCCGTTGCACTTACTTCTTCTGGCGTCATGCCTTTTACAGTTCCGTAAGTACCCACAGGCATAAACGCAGGGGTTTCTACTGTGCCACGTTCAAACACTAAACGGCCGCGACGAGCTTTACCGTCTTGCGCCAATAATTCATATTTCATAACTTACCTCAGATCGGAAAAACAGTCCGATTCAGATTGCTTCAAATAAGCGCTTAGATAATTGTCTAATCGCCAAAATAGGATTAACTAAGCGCCTTTACGCTCAATAAACATGGCGTCGCCATAACTAAAAAATCGGTAACGCTGCTCTATAGCCGCTTGATAAGCCTTCGTCACATTATCTTTACCGGCAAACGCCGAAATCAGCATAATCAATGTAGACTCAGGCAGGTGGAAGTTGGTAACCATGGCATCAACCAACTCAAATTGATAACCAGGATAAATAAAAATATCGGTTTCGGCCGCGTAGGCTTGTAAAGCTTGCCCCTTGGCCTTGGCATCTTTAGCCGCGCTTTCTAACGAACGAACTGAAGTGGTACCCACCGCAATCACTCTGCCACCAGCTGCTTTAGCTTTAGCGATTTTAGCCACAACATCCTCACCAGCTTCAGCGTATTCAGAATGCATTACATGCTCATCTACCGACTCAACTTTCACCGGCTGAAAAGTACCAGCACCAACATGCAAGGTAACAAAGGCAATATCTGCACCCTTATCTTGGATTTGTTGCATCAAAGCGTCATCAAAGTGCAAGCCCGCCGTTGGCGCTGCAACAGCACCGGGCTTTTCATTGTAAACCGTTTGGTAACGCTCCTTATCGGCATTTTCATCGGGCCTGTCAATATAGGGAGGTAATGGCATGTGGCCGTAGGCTTCAAGCAGTTCTAGCACTGTTCGCTGGTCATCAAAAAGTAATTCGAACAAGGCATCATGGCGAGCTAGCATAGTAGCGTCAAATGCATCAGCCAAGCGCAGGGCCGAACCGGGTTTAGGCGATTTGGAGCAACGAACATGCGCAAGCACTCGATGTTCATCTAAAACACGCTCAATCAGCACTTCAAGTTTTCCGCCACTGGCTTTTTGACCGAATAAACGCGCAGGAATAACCCGAGTATTGTTAAAAACCAATAAATCGTTAGCTTGGATATGGTTTAGTAGGTCTGGAAACTGCTGATGTTGTAGCTCACCAGTATTGCCATTAAGACACAATAAACGACTATCACGACGTTGCTGTTTTGGATAACGAGCGATTAACTCATCGGGGAGTTCAAAAGAAAAATCGGCAACACGCATTAGGCTAAAAACTCTGTGGGCTATTCAATAATAAACAAGGCCGCAATTTTAGTGATTGCGGCCTGTAATAGCAAGGATTAGCGCTTGAAATGCTGTGCTTTGCTAGGCCGCCGCAATAGCCACAACGGCAAGCCCAAAATCAATAGCCACCAACTGGCGCCACCACCGCTTGACGAGGGAGTATCCGCTATACTGCAATTTAAGCTGCTATCGCCAGCAATACTGGCTGTATCGGTGATCCAAGTACAAACTGTGCCTATATCGGTATACACGCCTGCACTGCCTTGGCAAGATAGATTCCCCCAACTTACCAAGCCTAATAAACGATGTTGTTCCTGCTCTTCAATAAAAACCGGACCACCGCTATCACCAGAACAGGCGTCTTGGTTAGTACCATAGGCACAAAACATTTGCTCGGTAATTGAAGAAGCCGACCACTCATCTTCGCAACGGCTCTCGCTTATCAAACTCAGGTTACCTTGCTGTAACACGTCTGGATAAATTGGATTCAAAGGGTCAGTATTGGTTCGCCCAAAGCCAACCACCTGCATAAAGCCACCAATATTGAGCGCATCGGTCACCTTATTGGCATTAAGAATAACCGGCGTTACGCTTTGCGCTTCTGTTAATCGTAATAGGCTAACATCATAATCAAAAGCTGGACCAGAATCGGAAGGATTAACATAGCTTGGGTGCTGATAAACCTCGCTTACTTGCAAGGCATCGGGATGTGCACTATTGGCAAACTGATAATTGCCCAACAACACTTTGACTTCTGAAGCTGCAATCGTTCGGTTTAGTCGGCTGGAGTCAAAAGTACAATGAGCGGCTGTTAACACCCAGCGTTCGCCAATTAACACTCCACCACAGCGTGATGAACCAAGAAAAACTTGAGCCATCCACGGATAATTAGCTGGTGCATCATTACCACCAACAATAAATGGGACAATATCGGATTCAGCTTTAAGCGAAGTACTTACACCCAACAAAAAGGACAAAACCACTAGCCACACTTTTGTAATCTTCATTTGCTTATTCTTCGTTGTTTTCACGAATTGTGACGTGTTCAGGATCACCCAAAAAATGCGGTTCAGCTTGCAATACATGTAAATCAATCAAGGCCTTAGTCCTCGCTAATACCTCTCGTAATCTAACCCGCCAGTGAAAAGCTTGCGGTGCATCGTCTACCACATAACCATAAGCTTCAATGCCATATTGATTAGCGATGTATAAAGCCCGTTCCACATGAAATTGCTGCGACACAATAATTATAGCCTGTTGGCCAAACACTTCTTTAGCTCTCACAATAGAATCGAAAGTACGAAACCCTGCATAATCCAAAGCAATATGCTCACGTGGCACGTTCAAACGTAGCACGTCGTTTAACATGGTTATAGGTTCATTATAATAGCGGGTAGCATTGTCGCCACTTAAGATTAGCGCCTGAACCTTATTGGTATGGTATAGCTTAGCAGCAGCTTCAACTCGAAAGGTATAATAAGTATTTAGTCGCTTACCCACATACTTACTTGTGCCCAAAACTAAAGCAACAGGCTGAGGCGGCAGTTGTTGCATATCGCGAAACCACTGCCCGGAAACTTGGCGAGAAATGTAACGGTCTACAGCCACTAGGCAAGACAGCACCACGATAACCATTAGCAACACCACGCCAAGGAATCGTTTCACCGCATGTACTCCGACCATAATCTACAATTAAAGCCATGCTAGCATAGCCAAACTTGGCAACCCAGTGACTAGGAAGGTTTTTGTTAGAAAAAAGTTTTATCAACAATACCTTGGCAAGTTTCAAAGGCTTCGTAAAGAAGCGTAAAAATAGTTTACATAAACAGATAATTTGCTAACTTAAGCCACAATTAAAGTAATGGTATTTAACATATGAACTTAACAAATAGCCCGCAGCGCTTTGGACTTTTCAGTAAACTCATTCACTGGTTGATGGCACTACTTATTTTAAGCTTAATTGCCATTGCACTTTATATGGATACCTTGCCTAGAGGGCCAGAGAAGTTTGAACTATATGACCTTCATAAAGGTTTAGGCTTAATTGCCATAGCAGCGATAGCACTACGAATTGTTTGGCATCGCGTAAGCAAAGTACCCGCTCCTATCGGCGAAGGGATAAAGCTTAAGATGGCACATCTTGGCCACATTGCTTTATATTTGCTGATGTTAGCAATGCCTATTTCTGGCTTGATTATGTCCTTGTCTGGCGGTCATGATGTGAAATTTTTTGGCTTGTTCACGATAGCGGGTTTTGCAGAAAAAAATGAATCGCTTAACGAGATTGGCTCGGCTATTCACCATTACGGCGGCCAGCTTCTCTATGTGGTGGTTGCAGTGCATGTACTCGCAGCTTTATATCACCACTTCATTCTAAAAGACGACACGCTAAAACGAATGACCTCTAAATAGAAAACACCTTTATTAGCGACTCGCAGTTAAGCCAAACAGCTTGCTGCGAGCGTCAACTAATACCAATCACACTAAGTAAGTGCCACTCGCTTACTTGCTTTAACATAAAACACTCGCCAGCCTGCCCATGTAGGCAGCTCCCAACGTTTAGGCCCCGCCTTACGACCGCCAGAAGCATAGTGAACAATCACTTGTTTTGAGCCTGCTTTATACTCAACATCCAGTTTTAAGTCTGCCAATACTAACTGTCGCGGGTAACGTTGCTCAAAGTCTTCGCGTTGCCATTGGGGGATCCCCTCAAAGACAAAATCTGTAGCTTCGATTAAACTAAAGTCCTCGGCATTTTCTACGCCTAATAAAGCCAATTGAGAACTCAACCACTCTAGAGAATCTACTTGGTCACCTTCTCCACCGCCGTGTTTCTCACCAAGGCTTACCCATAAGTTCCAAGCTGCAATATCTTGAATACAACCTAGTTGGCTAAAGCCAGACTGTTGATTGGCGAGGATCCGCTTAGCCAGCGCTTGGCGATAGTCTTCAGCACTTAAGGCCACTTTTTCACTACCTATCACCCTGCCTGCATACACTCGTTGCATGAGCTGAGAGCCATCAGCAGCAACACTGGTTTTGCTTTGTAGCTCGCCAAAGCGGTGTTTTGCTAACAAATCTACACTCACCGGCGCTAAGCACAAACCAATGTTGTTTAGCTGCTTTACTCCTCGCCCGGGTAAACTGTAGAGGTCAAACACCACTGCAGCCAATTGAGCATCATCAAATAAGCTTTCTCTGCCAACTTGCAACTCTGCGATTCCATTTCCCATCGCATTGGTGCGCTTTTCTCGCCTCACATATACCAGTTCTTTAGCCCCGACGACTAAGGCTTCTAGCAGTTTTTCGCGGCTATAGCTTTTCGCATAAGCAAGATCATCTAGAGCCATTACTGAACGTAACTGCTCAGCTAACTCCTGCGCTTGACTTAAAGCGTCTTGGTTTACTGTTAGTTCATCTGGCCAAGTTTTCCCGCGTAGCAGATCTAGTGTAATGCTCATATCACAATGTAAAGGTTGCCACTGGCTCAATACTTTTAAAGCATGTTCCGATTTTGGCTTTTGATAAAGGCTACGATTAATACTTAAGGCCGCAGCCAAGTCGAGCATAGCCTCGCGCTCCGGCCCCTTGGGGACAAGGTTGACCAGATGCGAAAAATAACTGTCAATTGGTAAGTTTAATAAGCGTTGGCCATGTTCACTTAAACAGTCTTCGGTGCGCAAAGCCTGCATTCGATTGAGCCGAACACTCGCAATGCTTAATGACTTTTCAGGCAATGCTTCAAGAAATTGAAGCTTTGCTAAAGCGTGATTACAGCTTGCCGCAAATAGCATCGGCTCTAACAACTCTTCACGCTGCAATTGTGGTGGCGTTACACTTTCTAGCGGCGCAAACTCCCCCCATAAACGGTAACAATGGCCTGCACATACTCGCCCTGCTCGGCCGCGTCGCTGCTCGGCACTGGCGCGCGACACCCGCTCTAAACTCAATACCGTTCTGCCGGCGCGTTGTTTGGTGCGCCGCTCTAGGCCAGAATCAATCACACTGGTAATTCTAGGAATGGTTAAACTGGTTTCGGCAACGTTTGTTGCAAGAATAACTCGCCTTATCCGTTGTTCGCTGCTGTTGTCTAATAGGGTTTTACGCTCTTGCGCGCTAATACTTGCGTGCAGTGGCAACACCTCAGCATCAAGCCCATTCAAGCTAGCTTGACAGGCTTGAATCTCTGCTCTGCCCGGCAAGAACACCAATATATCGCCCTCATCCTTTAGCAAAGCCTTCTCAACAGCCTGCTTAACTGATTCGGTAACTCGTCGGCTATCTGGTAGATGATGAGATTCTCGCGCTTCATAACTCACACTAACTGGGAACTCCCTCCCAGTAGTTTTGAGCACCTTCGCAGCCAAATATTCACTCAACTTATTGCCTTGCAAGGTAGCAGAAGTGACCACCACTTTAAGCGGTAAAGACTTAGCTAAAGCTAACAACAAATCAGAATCCCAACGGCGCTCATGAAATTCATCAATAATCAGCACTGCATAATCAGCAAGTTTATTTTCAGCTAACCAACGCAGGGCGATCCCGGGAGTGACAAAAGCAATATCAGTATTTTCATTAACGCTTGAGTGGAAGCGAATTGAATAACCCACCTTATGTGGCGAGCCGCTTAAAGCCAGCTGCTCAGAGACATAAGTGGATAACGCCTCACAAGCTATTCGCCGTGGTTGCACCACCAACACCTTACCCAAGTTAGCCGCCCACACCGGCAAACGGGTGGACTTGCCTGAGCCAGTGGCAGCTTCTACCACCAAATGATCATGAGCAAGTTGCTCAACAAAACGCGTTTGCAGGGAATCAATAGGTAATGATGAGGGTTTGTAGTTGCTCACGTAATATCCGATAGCTCATTTGAAACGTTGGCATATTACCCTTAAGCAAACTTTATCGCGAATACTAGCCATGTGAATCAGCTTATCTACCATCAAGAATTATTTGTACTTGCTTTCACAATTAGCCATCACCTAAGCTAACTGCTTGTGCGCTAACCCGATTAATGGACCTAACATGAATTTTTCTAAACTTGGCAGCAGTAACTTATCAGTTTCGCGAGTGTGCTTAGGCAGTATGACCTGGGGCCTACAAAATAATCAGCAAGACGCTAATCAACAGATTGATTACGCCCTAAGCCAAGGGGTTAATTTTATTGATACAGCAGAAATGTACGCCGTTCCACCTTCTCCAGATACCTACGGCAAAACCGAAGCTATTATTGGCAATTGGCTTGCGGCCAACAAGCAGAAACGTAACGATGTAATTATTGCGACTAAAATTGCCGGTGCTGGCTTGCCTTGGGTGCGTAATGGCGGCCCTATTAATGGTGAAGAAGTGGTAGCTGCAGTAGATGCCTCATTAAAGCGTTTACAAACCGACTATATTGATTTGTACCAACTGCACTGGCCTAATCGCTCCACTCCACACTTTGGTAAACACTGGCCGAACCATATTCAGCCAACCGCAATAGATGCAGCCGACCATCAAGCGCAGATGCTAGACATCCTGCAAGGTTTGCAGCGCTGTGTAGAAGCCGGAAAAATTCGTCACTGCGGTTTATCTGATGATACGCCTTGGGGTATTAATACCTACCTAAAGCTGAGTGAACAACATAACTTGCCACGTATGGTGTCAATTCAAAACGAGTTTAGCTTGTTGCACGCTAAAGATTGGCCCTATTTAATTGAGAATTGTGTGCAAGAGGATATTGCCTACTTGCCTTGGTCTCCGCTGGCTGGGGGGATGCTTAGTGGTAAATATGCCAACGGCGCTCGCCCAGAAGGCAGCCGCTGGACCTTTATGCAACGCAACGGAATTTTCCGTGATACTGAACTTGCTCACCAAGCGGTTGCAGCCTATGCCGACCTAGCTTCGCACTATGGCTATACGCCTGCGCAATTGGCCTTAGCTTGGTGTGACCAAGTAGACGGAGTAAGCTCTACCATTATTGGTGCCACCAGCATGCAGCAGTTAGAAGAAGACATTGCCGCATTTGCTATGCCTTTAAGTGAGAAGGCAATGGCCGACATTGGCGAAGTATTTAAACGCTACCCAGCACCTTACTAGGGTTTAAGTCCACCATTTGTCGTGATTAATGGTGGACTACTTTTGTTCTTCAGCTTGCTGATTTTGCTCTGCCAACTTGGCCATGTTTTTAGTCATACCCCAGAGTAACCAGCCATGCCAAGGCGCAAAAAAGTACCAATATACAAGGCCCCAAAAACCGGCCGGATGCCAATACAAAGCCACTTCCAGTTGGTGTTTATTTTCACTCAAAGGCTCGATACTAATTTGCATACCGCCGCCCCCGGGCGCTTTCATACCAAAGCGCATTACTAAACATTCATCTTCTTCAACACTCAAGATGGTCCAAGAATCGACTCGCTCTCCTACCCGTAGCGTTCGATAATCACTGCGCCCGTGTTCTCTGCCTTTTCCTCCAACAGCAAAATCCATCCATTCGCGCATAGCCCACAGCACATCGAGATAAAAGTAACGATGCTTACCCCCTAGTAGATTTATTACTCGCCAGATATTTGCTGCAGAGGCATTCACCGTGACGGTTTTTTTTGCCGCTTTGGCATAAAAACCATGCAATGAGGAAAAGTTTCTGAAGGTCGGCACGCCATCTTGCCAGCGCTTAGGGTAAGTATGTACTTGCCCCTCTTCAAATACCTGCGCAATGGCATCATCAATCGACATTAATTTTTGAGGAATTAAGCCACGTAACACGTCTGGTTTTGCCTCTAGCTGCTCAGCTAATCCAGCAATTAAAGCCTTAGCCAAACTTTGTGGCACAGAGGTTATTAAACCTAAAACGGTGCAAGCAAGCTTAATTGGAAGACCTGGTAGCACCATAATTTTAATCGACTTATTTAAATGCTTAGCTATGCGTAACATAAGCTGTCGATAGCTTAACCATTCTGGGCCTGCAGCATCTAAAACCATCCCGGCCGTTTCTGGCATATTGGCGAGTTTAACCAAGTAATGGAGCACGTTTTCCAAGGCTATTGGCGGGGCTTTCGTTTCAATGGCTTTAGGTACAAATGCTAAAGGCATATGCCCCACCAAGTCGCGCATCACCTCAAAAGCTGCTGAACCCGGTGTAATAATAATGCCAGCGCGCAGCTCGGTAACTGCAACGCCGCTTGAGGCCAAAGCTTCACCAGTCGCTATACGTGCGAGCATGTGCTCAGACTTAGGCTTAACCGACACTAAGCTGCCCATATAAATAATACGCTGGACCTTGGCCGTAGCTGCTGCATCTGCCAGGTTTTTGGCGGCAATAGCTTCTAGTTCGCTATGTGCCTGACCATCACTCATGCCATGCATTAGGTAATACACAAGATCAATGTCTTCCAGTGCATCTGGCAGGCTACTAGGCTCCAGCAAATCTAAGGTAAATCGCGGACAACTTAACTCTGGCCAAGGCACTGGTTTATTAGGATCGCGCGAACTAACACTCACATGATGACCAGCACCAACCAAAGCCGGCACCAGCTTTCGGCCAATAGTACCCAATGCTCCAATAACCAGTATTCGCATTAAACAACCCTAATCTACTGTTAATACCAATCGTACTAAGTAACTGTTCATTCTATCTGGTTAAAATACTCGATAACTGCGTTAGAATTTTTGATTGTAGAATAACTACTTATCGAAAAATTCTGCCTTATTCTCGAGCATTTTTCCTGCGATATTTCTGATCCCTTACTTAGTGTGATTGGTATAAATTTGTTAACTACAGCCTAGCTGAATTTTCTCACAATTTAAGAGAAGTTTTTCTAAGCAACTAAAATAACAGTATTTTCTAGCTGGATTATGAAGGTTAACTAACAAGGCTTGGAGGCTGCAACTTGCAACAGTTTAATGCTTATTGATGCACACCAAAATTATAGCGGATTAGCTATTCCGTCTTACTTAACCTGAGCTCTGGATAAAGAAGTGACGATAACTCTGCAACCCAGTACTTAATCTAGCTTCATGTTTCTAGCGAAATAGTTTTGCTTAGTTCAAGGCGAAGCTGCGCGCCAATAGCTAGCCTATTGCAAGTAGCTTCAACACTGAAATAAGTAAAAGTAGCCGCTAGAAACCGGTTTATTATCTCGAGCTCAGGTTACCTAGCCAAAAGACAACACAGTTTGAGTGGATTGGCGAAACTGACCCGGTGACATGCCCATTACTTGCTTAAACTTGGCACAAAAATAAGCGCTATCGGAAAACTCACAGGCATAAGCTATTTGGGTAATGCTTTGTTTACTGTCGCTGAGCATAGCAACTGCGGTATTGATTTTTCGTTTAAGTAAATAATCTTTATAGTTTTGGGCAAATAAAGACTTAAATACCCGTGAAAAATGATATCTCGACATACCACAAATATCAGCGGCTTGTTGCAAGCTTAAGTTAAGTGTTTGGTGGTTCTCTAAGTGGTGAAGCAAGGGGATGATTTTTGCCAAGCCTTTGTTTTCTTTTAATACGGTAGCATTTTTTTCGGTACTAAATTGGCAGCGAGATTGCTGGCCGGCCAAAAACAAAAATAATGTGCGCAATAAGCTATGCGCCAAATTCCGTCCATCATTGTTGTTATCTACGTTCTCTAACCAAGCAAATTGGCTATGTAAGTACCCTGCTTGCTGGTCATTAAGTTGCAGCACTAAAGGCTTCTCTAATTGAGAGGCCACATCCAATAAGGCTAACTCGCTATATAGATAACGTTGAAATTGCAGCAGACTAAACTCTCGCTCCTCACCTCGCATCTCCATTTCGTGCATCGCCAATGAAGGAACAAATACCAGTGAATTGTCGTTTAACTCTATTGATTGCCCGTCGATCCCTACCTGCCCTTTGATCTTTTTAAACAGCATAACCTCACATAGCATGTGAAAGTGAGTTGGGATCTCTAAACTAGGTTCATCAATGAAGTGAAAGCGGCGCAAATAGTAGGATTTTCCCTGAGGAAGGTGGATGTTTTCAAAACTGAGAGGATGCGCAGCCATAATAGCAATATTTTTATACTTTAAAGCCTATAACTTACATATAAGCACAATTTAAAGCAATAAATTACCAGTACAAACTTTAGGAGTAACTATGGCTACTATTACTAACCCTATTCTTACTGGTTTTCGTCCCGATCCATCGATTATCCGCGTAGAAGACGATTACTACATTGCTACCTCTACTTTCGAATGGTTTCCGGGCATCATGCTCCACCACTCTAAAGATCTAGTGAACTGGCGAATTATCGGCCATGTACTTAACACCGTTGACCACCTAGATATGCGAGGCATGGATAACTCCGAAGGTGTGTATGCCCCAGCCTTAAGTTATGCCGATGGCAAGTTTTGGTGCTGTTTCTCTAACGTGCATTCTTGTCGTGGCGGTACTTGGATGTCTACTCCCAGCTATGTGGTTAGCGCCGAAGACATTCGCGGCCCATGGAGTAAACCTGTATCTATAGGTAATTATGGCTTCGACCCATCACTGTTTCATGATGACGATGGCAAAAAATACATGGTAAACATGGTGTGGGATGGCCGTAAAAAAACTGACTTTTTTGGTGGCATTGTTCTGCAAGAATTTGATGCCGAGTTAGGCCAACTAGTTGGCGAAGAAAAAATAGTATTTAACGGTACCAAGCTGGGCTGTACTGAAGGGCCACAAATTCTTAAAAAAGATGGCTGGTATTACCTTATCACCGCAGAAGGCGGTACATCATACGACCATGCAGTCACTGTTTGCCGCGCCAAAAATGTTTGGGGCCCCTATGAGCTGCACCCAGAAAACCCCATTCTAACGTCTCGCCACCAAGATGACGCCGAATTGCAACGTGCGGGGCATGGCTTCTTAGTAGAAACCCAAAATGGCGAATGGTATTTATCGCATCTTTGTGGCCGCCCAATTAGCGACCCAGAAAATCCTAAAGAGACATCAAAATATGCCCAAGGTCGCTGTACCTTAGGTCGAGAAACCGCCCTGCAAAACATAGAGTGGCGTGATAACTGGCCATATGTTGTAGGCGGTACAACCCCAAGGCTGGAGATCCAAGCGCCAAAACTAGCGGCTCAACCTTGGCCGGTTGAAGCGAGCCGTGATGACTTTGATGGCAACACCTTAGCGGTAAAATACCAATCACTAAAAGACCCATTTGAAGAATCATGGATATCTTTAAGCAAGCGACCGGGTTATCTGCGCCTAGCTGGCCGTGACTACTTGTACTCACGCTACAACCAAAGCATGTTGGCGCAGCGAGTTACCGCATTTAACTGCAACAGCGAAACCGCTGTAGAGTTTGATCCCCGCTCACCACGGCAAATGGCAGGTTTGGTAGCTTACTACTCACGTGGCGGACACTACTTTTTAAAAACCTCTGCTAACGATGCTGGCGAACAAATCATTCAAGTTGTGGGCGACATTGATGATAAGTACCAAGAATACACCGACGAAATCGTTATTGGCCGCAGTAAACGGGTTTACATGCGCCTAGAGCAACGTACTCAGTGGTATCAATTTAGCTATTCTTTAGACGGAAAAGTTTGGCAAACCATTGGTGAACCTTTAAATGCCACTCACTTATCAGATGAAGGCAGCAACGATGTGTTTCGCTTCACCGGCTCATTTGTCGGTTTATTTGGTTGTGACCTAACAGGTAAGCAGATTGAAGCCGACTTTGATTACTTCGACTATCAAACATTAAGTTAGTCTGAAAATACCCCAGTTGGATTGCGCTATTTAGAGTACTAGCTAGTGCGATCTAACTCTTAGTTTCAAGCATTGAACTAAGTATAAAACGGTTATTTTGATTTAAATCAGTATCTTGCTTTATAGAGCTTGCCACACTCGCTGCATCATTTTTAACCACTAAGCAACACAGTATGCAATCTTCAATTCGTTGGTTTCTCGCCCCTTGTTGTATCTGTTTTCTGCTTAGTGCTGCCCACTTCTACCACGCTCACCAGCAAATTTACGTTGCGCTATGCATTATGGGACTGTGTAGTATTTTGATTCGCCACCCAATTTGCTTACGACTAAACCAATGTGCCATGTTGCTACTCACTGCCGAGTGGATTAATACCATCGCAGAAATCTATGTTGTTCGCAGCGCCTATGACCAACCTTGGTTACGTATGGCATTGATACTAGGTGCTGTTTCTTTGTTGCACCTCGCCACAGCCTTATTGTTCCAGCATTACAAAATTCGCCGCTACTTTGGTTACCCTAGACAGTTCTTGTTTCGCTAACAGCGTTGGCTTTGATACTAGATCTAGAGCGGCAACTAAGGGTTAACCTACTTCTTATTACCTCTACCAATTGAGGCAACATCAACAATTTTACAACCCAATGGCAGTCGCTTAGAAAAGTGAACCAAATATCGATTCACCCATCCCCGCAGAAATTAACCCTGAAGCGTTCTGCTTCTGACCACTATTCGATGTCATTAGGCAAGCAAAGTTATGCGCTTTGTTTGCCTGTTCGTTTTATATCGTAGGTATTTGACTCACTAAGCTCAGGCCGGTATCGCTAACATCGAGTTGAATAACTCCAGACTCACCTACCAGCATTAATCCCTGCTCAGTGGCTATCACGTCCTTACAAGGAAATACATCATTAAGTGCTTGCCTAGTAAGTACGTGGCTAAATTCAGCTGATTCTTCAGGGTTTGCCTCGAGTAATAAAGGAACCAATCCTTCGGCAGCATCACAAACATAGAGCGTCCCCTCTCGAAGTGCTAAGCCAATGGGCTCGGCTAACTCTCGGTACTCTGCCATTGATGTACTGTTAGGTCTTACATTAGAGGCGCCTTCATCAATTTCTTCTTGAGTTGGCGGAACATAAGCTAGGATATCGCTAATATTTTCAACAAATATTCCATCCATAAAGGTGATTTCGTTACTACCATCTCTGGTGGTGTAATAAGCCACTCCGTCGTGAGCGATGACTGGATCATAGGCAACTAAATGACGAAGCTGTGCGATAAACTCAACGGGATTATCTAGGTCACCAGTGGAGCGATAAATGTCTACACCACTTGAATGGCCGACCATCACATGGCTATCGTCATACACGTGTAAGGTTTCAGCTATCCAAGAATAACTATCAACATAATCAGCAGATAAAAACTCTTCTGAGCGAAGTATCGAAACTTTTTGGTTCGTATTTATCGCATGAAGATCGCCTTGAAATTCAACTAAAGCTGCAAGAGAGCCAACCTGCCCTGTTCCGCTATATACTACGGTGCCATCACTTGAGCTTGAGTCTGAATCACAAGCTGCCATTAGTACTATTGCAATCGGTACACTAAGTCTTTTAATAAGCGTTTTCATAGCAGCTCCTCTAATGGCCAAAAGTAGAAGGATTTACCATTGGCATTTTTATAACCAATCACCAAACCAATTTCGTAATCCAAGTACACAGATTCATACTCTTCAGAACTGTCACTAAACTTTGCAAATATGGTGGCTTGAGGAGACAAGCGATCATAGTTGGGGTAATTTAAGGCGAGCTCTTGAGTAGTAATGCTGTTCAAATTATTAAAATCAATCAGAACTAAATCCGTTAAAGCAGCAACAACCAGCATGCCTTGGTGAATTAGCACATCAGAAGCACCATGCACATGAACAAAGCCTAAATATACTGGCGCTTCACGATTGGTATTATCGAAAATGTAGACACCACGCAGCTCAGAAATAATAAACATGTAGTGCTGATAGAGATAGATTTTTCCGGAATTCTCTAAGCCCGTAAACTCTTCAACCCTTGAGCCAGCATCAATATAAGCTTGTGTTAAGGCATTGCTATTTTCAGCGCTAAAGCTAACTTGCTTCTCGCCTCTAAAGCTTTCCCAGTCCAAGTATATTGGCTCAATGGCGCAAATAGCTTCACTTTGATCTGGGTAAGTACAAATGTATCTAGCCTTTTGATCAACTGTTGGTGATTGGTAGCTACCTAGCATCATTGCACTGCCAACAACTACCGCAAGAGGGATAGCAAATTGGCTTTTCTTCGACTTAACAATTGCTTTTTGATTATGCTGAAAAAGCCAAATGGTAGAGAAAATAGTCGCCATAATAAGCGCTGCTACGTCCATCCATTCAAAATTGCCATAGCTTAAAACCCCTAATGTTTCAGTAGCTTGGCCAAATTCAAAAGCGAGATCAACAGCTAACCAACATATAGGTATTGCTAACCAACGTTTTCCTTCAGTGCCCAATAAACCAGCGGTGAACAAGCTCATGCCCACTACGTGCAGAAAACTAGGGAACCACTCAGAGGCATAGCGAGGGAGCATAATGGGATTTGCAGAAAACTTTATCCATTGATAAGCCGGAAGCGCATCAAACAGTATTTGAGGCTCCCTAAAATTGGCATAAAACAACATGCCTATTACCCCGGCAAAAATTCCCCACCAAAACAAACTGGGAGATTTAATCATAGTTACTTCCTTGTACAACAAAACTAAACCAAGCAACCTTAACAAAAAGCTCAACAAAGCCAATAAACCCATGATTAAACGTTGATAATCATGCAAGATGAATATTAAAGATGTGAATGAAAGCGCTATCAAAGCTATTCATTTAACAGGAACATTTGGAGGTACCGCTAATTTATCAATGCAAACAACAGGCAACTACCACTAGCTTGTTCGTGTTGAGCTAAGGCTTAGCGTATACTTGCTTCCTTTTACTTACGCCCTATCGCTTGTGAATCGCTTTCTAGAACTCTACGCTCAGCGCAAAGCTGCTGCCACTACCCAATTTAAAGGCCGAGGGGCACGCCGAGTGCGTTGCCAAACCTGCCAAATGCCTCAGCAACACTGCTTTTGTGAGCAAGCTATTTTGCAAGATAGCGATTGTGGTTTTGTGCTACTCATGCACAATATGGAGGTTTTGCGCCCCAGTAATACTGGCCGATTTATTGCTGACCTAATCCCAGACACCTACGCCTTTATCTGGCAACGAACCGAACCTTGTGAAGATTTATTAGCACTTTGCCAGCAACAACAATGGCAACCCTATGTGGTATTCCCTGCCGCGTTTAGCCAACCAGAGAGAGTTCATTACAAGGTAGAGCTTAAAGCAGGCCAAAAGCCGCTATTCATTATGCTCGATGGCAGCTGGCGCGAGGCCAGAAAAATGTTTCACCAAAGTCCTTGGTTAGACACGTTTCCTGTGATTTCAATTAACCCTGAACAAGCTTCCAGCTATGGGCTTCGTTCTCGACCAATAAAGGGTCAATGGGCCACCGCTGAAGTAGCGGCTCAGTTATTAGCGATGAGCGGTGAAGAAAGTAATGGCAAACAACTTGCGCAGCGTTTCAGTCAATTTACCCAGCAAACCCTCGCAGGTAGAAACTGCTAACTCGAGTCGGTTTATCTTCTAAGCTAACTTATCCAGCAGTTTGTCGGGTATTTAATACAAGATCGCGGCTTTGATAAGTAGCTGGACTGCACACTCCTTGCCATGCATTAAACGACGTCACCTCGAACAAAACTTAACCAGTAAGGGTAAACGGCCCCTAGTGTTAACCACCAGTTTTTACTCAATTTAACAGCGAATTAAACTACTACTTTCGTGAGATACATCACGCATTGAAAACGTTATCAAGCAAAAGTGCTTTTGCCACGTTTTGTCACTATGCCTAGGCCTTTAGTTGTTGTTATGATGTTGTCGCTTGATAAGACAGCGCATAATTTGAACAAAATTACTAAGCCCTGCAGAGCAAGCAAACTTAAAAATATAGAGTATTATTTCAATTGTTTCAGGAGACATAATGTCTAAGAGCACTGGTACCGTTAAGTGGTTTAACGAAAAGAAAGGTTTTGGTTTCATTTCACAACAATCTGGCGCAGATGTGTTTGTACACTTCCGTGCAATTTTAGGAGATGGCTTTAAATCACTTGAAGAAGGCCAGAAAGTAGCATTTGACGTTGAAGACGGTCAAAAAGGCCCACAAGCGGCCAACGTTGAGGTTGTATAAACAACTTCTAGAAGCATAACCTTGGGATTAGGTTATGCTTCCTATTTCTTTACTGCCCTACTTTAGCTTCATTGTATAAATATGCTGTGGCCCCGCTGGCCCTCCCCGATACAAAACTTCACTGTCTTTAAATCCACACTTTTTATATAAAGCCTGCGCAGCGTGATTGCGGCAATTTACCGTTAAGCATAAAAATTCAAAACCTGAATGTAATCGAGAGACATAATCCTTAAGCAGCAAACCCGCTTGATATCCGTAACCATTTCCTTGGTGACGACGGTCGATGAAAAATGACCTCAACAATACAGCCTTGTTCAGTGGCAAATTTTGGTGATATGGATAATGCTGATCAATCACAAAAAAACCAACTAATTGTTTATCTACCATCATCAAATGTGCTGATTGTTGCTCACTCAGTTGTTGTAAAATATCTGCGATGTTTTTTACGTAGTTTTGCTGCTCCAGAGCAACTTGTAGCGCCAAAACCTTCGCTAAATTCTGTTCTGCCAAAGGCTGCAAATTCATCTCTGGCCTCATGCACTTTCCCCATATTGATTACTTTGCTCAGCCAATACCGCTTCGCGGCCCATCATCAGTTGTTTTCTATCTAGCCCCCAGCGATAGCCACCCAAAGCACCACTGCTGCGAATCACTCGGTGACAAGGGATAATAAATGCGATCGGATTTTTTGCCACGGCGCTGGCAACTGCGCGAGTTGCATTGGCCGAGCTCACCTGCTGCGCCAAAAACTGGTAAGAACACAAACTGCCGCTAGGCACTTTTAACAAAGCTTGCCACACTTGCAACTGAAAGTTTGTTCCTTTTAGCCATAACGATAAAGCTTGTTTAGGAGGCGCTTTTTGGCTAAATATCTGAGTTAACAAGGGCCTTATCACATCATCATCATGAATACATTTGGCTTTAGGCCACGCCTTGGTGAGCTCTTCCAATGGTATTTGCTGCTGCTCTGCTTCACAGAAACTTAACTGGCAAATCCCTCTATGCGTAGTCGCAATAAATGCACAACCAAAGGGCGTGATTCCCCAGCCATAATGAATCGTTAAACCTTCACCTTGGGCCTTAGCCTCACCAGGAGTTACCGCTTCAATGTTTACAAATAAGTCGTATAAACGGGCACCGCTTGATAAGCCAACATCGTAAGCAAGCTCTAATACCGAGCGTGATTCAAACAACTGCTCGCGCGCTTTTTGCAAAGTGAGATACTGTAAAAAGCGCTTTGGCGATACCCCAGCCCATTGGCTAAATAAACGCTGCAAGTGAGACTCGCTCAACCCTAAGTCTTCGGCCAAATCTTTAAGTTCTGGTTGCTGCTGTTGGTGTTCAACTAAATAGGCCATTGCTTGGCTTATTTGCTGATACTCTCGATGCGATTGCAATGGACTTTGCTCCATAACGTTTCCTCACTAGCCTTTAATCGCAACTTTAACCTAATTGAATCATAGGCTCGACCCGATAATTGCAAAATAACAGATTAGGAAATGTTGAGCAGTAAAATTAGCAAGCACCTTTTGGTTAGTAGCCAGAATTCAGCGCCTGTTGTTCAGCTTGTTCGATAACTTGGGCTAACTCGCCAGACCTAAGCATCGCTTGAATCACCTCATCCACTTTCGCGACTAAGTGACGCTCTCGTTCATGAATATAATGATAAAGCGGGAACACCGCCAACGGCGCCGAATAAGCGATGTGTTCGTTAAGTTTTAATCGCTTCGAAGCGACTAAACCATCAACTTTATTAGTGAGTGCCACATCTGCTCGCCCTCGGTGAACAAAGCTTAGGAGTTTGTCAGTACTACTTAATTGCTCAACATACTTGTGATTAGCAGTAACATCGGCAGTATGTTTAACCCCTCTCACTACTACCAATTTATATCGCTCTAAGTCAGACAAGGTAGATATTGCTAATGCTCGTTCGCTCAAGTAAAACGCGGTGGTGTTCAGTGAATAATAAGGAGTTGGCACACGAACCAATTGCGGGTTCTGCTCTCCATAACTCCATATTCGCATCACTTCACCATCGAGCATGCCATTTGATGCTTCTAACTGGGCTCGTTTAGCCGGTAAAGGGTTCACCTCTATGCTTAAACCCAATTTTTTGTAGACCGCAGTTAATACAACAATTCCAACTTTTTGCTCAAATAGATGCTCAATAGCGGCGTACTTATAAGGGCCCTCGGCAAAGACCGAAGAACAAAATAGAAAACAGAAAACAAGCGCAATTTGACGAATACCCCACTCCTTATGATTAGCGAACTTATCAAGATTAACCAATAAGTTCTCCACTAATATTAGACTAGGCTTGGTTAACCGACCGACAAAAAAAGACGCACCGTTGTGCGCCTTGTGTCATTACTGCAAGCAAGCTTTTGAGTGCTTACATCAACTTAATCGAAGGTATAAGTAAATACCCTAAAGCCTTCATTGTCTGCCACGTTGTCGAACTCTTCAGTCGGCGTAACCCGAGGCAAATAGGTATTTGCAAAACTCTCTGCCGCTTCTAGGTGCGAAGACAGAAACTCAACGGTAACTCCACTTGGCCCTACCAGCGTAAAGTTATGCGCATTGGGGAACTCTAATATGTCATTAGGGTCAGCAAGATCATCAGATTTTGCGTTCAAGTAGTTGTTCACTAGATCACGGTTAGAATCCACTTCATCTTCATGAGCAATGCGCGCGTTTGCCACTCCTGGCATCCAACTTTGCGACGCGCGGTAGTTATTTGTTACAACATAAAGCTTTTTGGTTAAGTCATTTTCTAACGCTTCACCAGCATACATAATGTTACTAATTCTGCGGCTGTCCGTTTGAATTAAGTTACCATTTGCATCGTAGACTAACTCGCCTATTTCGTTAACTTGGTAGCGAGGAGCTTGGCTAACATCAATGCTATAAGTGAGAAGACTCTCGCCATCGGTGTCAAAACCGCCAAAGAACACATCAAAGTTGTAGCTACGGAACTGTTGATGCAATAAGCGGTCACCCTCTTCAGCAACGGTTTGGTATTGCTGAGCAACAATCACTTCCATCCACTCGATAAGATCAGCCACTGTTAACTCAAGTACAGCAGGGGTGTTGTTATCAAATACGTAAAGATCTGCCACACTCGCGCGAGTTAAAGCATCACCGTCGATGTTGGTATAGTCTTCGCGACCTCCGCGACCACCTTTAAAGGGAGCAGATACCGACAACATAGTAATACTTGAATCTAACACGCCATCATCTTGCCAAGACAAGCCTTGAGAATATTGCGCTTCGTTCACGATTTGCACAGAAATGTCTGACTCAACGGCCGAAAAGTAGCTGTTAATTGGCTCATCAATATTGCCTATTTCTTCAGCCATGAAGTCCATGGTTCCTTCATGGTCTGAACTCACTAAATAGTTGACCATTTCATCTTGCAGATAAGGGTCCTCTTTTAGTGAACGTAAACTGGCGCTGCTCGACTTAACGGCCCAAGTTTCACCTCTGTCAGAGCTTCTTAAGGTTAAATCGATCACCCCAAGGTGATTCCCCCAAAAGCCTGGCATTACGGCGGGTTTACCAAAAATTTTACCATTAGGCGCATCAACACCTTCCATACCATCGTAGGTATTGCTGGTTGTTGGGAAGTTGTTGTGGTCATGACCAAACATCAAGGCATCAATACCGTCAACTTGCGCTAACTGCCAAGAAGCGTTGTCCATAAAGTCTTCATCTCGATCGCCGCCAGACAAACCAGAATGCGGAATGGCAACAATGATATCAGCGCCTTCAGCTTTCATTTTTGGCACATAGTGCTCAGCAGTCATCTTAATATCAGCAAGCATCACCTTACATTCAAGGTAGCGTTTATCCCAATTCAAAATGTTAGGCGGAGTGAAACCAATAACCCCAACTTTAACCGTGTAAGTGCCGCCATCTGTAGCAGTAAAATCACGCTCAAGAATTTCATAAGGCGTGAAGTAAGGTTCAAATTGCTCGAAAAATGCAGCGTAGTTCCCCGCAAAGTGTTTATCGATATCTACCGCACAAGTCTCTTCATCTACAGCAACATTATTAGTTGGTTGTTTGCCTTCAAACTGATAAACGTTAGCGTTAATGTAGGGAAAATTAGCACCTGAAGTTGCTGCGGCTAAGTAATCGAGTCCATAGTTAAATTCATGATTACCAATGTTACCTACATCGTAACCTAGATAGTTCATTGCCTTATAAACCGGGTGAACATTTCGCTCGAGATAAGCGACTCCTAGGTTGGCAACGTAATCACCCATCGGGCTACCTTGAATCAAGTCACCGTTGTCAAACAACATGCTGTTTAGCGCTTCTGCTCGCGCTTCCTTAATCAATACCGCTGTACGAGCTAAGCCATAATCTTGAGGGCTCAAGGCATTGTCTTTTGGAGAAGCGAAGTAATTATAAGGCTTCATGTTTGAGTGCAAATCGGTGGTTTCCATTAAACGAAGCTCCATCTCCAATTCATTGTAAGAATTGTTGCTGGAGTTGTCCCAACATGCAGTCAAGCTCACAGTAATGGCTGATGCAAGCAGCAGTTTATTCAGCGGAAAATGATTATCCATTTCAATCTCTAAGTTAAGGTAGTGTAAAAATCGACTACACCATAGGGACCGCAGGTTTCAGTTTTATTAATTGATAAATAAAGTATTTTTAGCATGATTGTTTTACATTTATTGGCTAGATAGCGTTACTAACTAGCTTGCAAGGCACGCCCAGCCCACACTGAGCAGACCACACAAAAGCATCAAATAATTATCACTCTGCAAATCCACCCTAAGACAAATTTCACTTTAGTATTCGCTTTGTTATTTGGAGATAAAGGCTATAATGCCGCCATATTGCAGTACAAGGTTCGGTAGTGTGTTTAAACCTAAAGCAGCCAGTTGGATAAGTTTATATTTTTCAGGATTGTTCTTTGCCTGGGGGATCTTTTTGCCGTTTTGGGCGCTGTGGCTCGAAAGTGAAGGCTTAGATCCTAGCCAAATTGGTATGTTGCTCGGCTTTAGCATGCTGGCACGTTTTCTAGGCAATGTGCTACTTATGCCGCGAATTAAATCCGCTAAACACCTTTTGCCAGGCGTTCGCTGGGTAAGCTTTGCCAGTATATTGGTAGTGGCTAGCCTATGCTGGTTAAACGGCTACTTTTGGCTAACAGTACTCACGCTTGCAGCAAACTTTTTTATTGCCACCTTAATTCCCCTCGGTGATGCTGTCGCTACTAAGTGGGTAAGCCAGCTGCAACTAGACTACGGCCGCGTTCGGGTATTTGGCTCTATTGCATTTATTGTCTCTTCTACCCTGCTAGGGCTTGGCCTCACCTATTTTTCTCATTCATTAATCTTATATGCAACGGTTGCTTCTTTGGTTGTGATGTGGGGCTTAAGCTTGCTTACGCCTGCCAGCCCGTTAGTTGATGATGAAAGTGACGGTGAACCGGTAAGCAGCAAACTATGGCCGGTACTTAAACAAACACACGCGCTTAAATTTGTGGCAATAACAGCGTTAATTCAAGGCTCACACGCAGCTTACTATGCCTACAGCACGCTTTATTGGAAAAGCATTGGCTATGCAGAATCAACCATCGGTTACCTGTGGTCTATCGGTGTGGCATTAGAAATGAGCATTCTTATCTTTGGCAGTAAATGGTTTAAAAGCTGGAATGCCAACAAAATGTTTTTGCTCGCGGCAATGGGCGGAGTTATCCGCTGGGGTATTTTTGGTAGCACCGAAGCATTGCCACTGATGATGCTATCGCAAGGCTTGCACGCCTTAACTTTTGCACTTACCCAACTTGCTGCGATTAAGTACATCGCATCAGAAGCACCAAGCTCTCAAGCTATCCCGCTGCAAGCATTGTACTCAGCTATCGCGCTAAATATGGGAACCGCCCTACTCACCTTCCTCAGTAGCGCCTTATATGAACCAATGGGTTCGGGGATTTTTCTAATCATGGGCGGCTTGTCTGCACTGGCAATTCCGCTATTGTTGCTAAATGCAAAGTCAGCTAAAGCAAGCAACTCGTGATTAAGCACCAGCGACAAAATAGCAATGTTGAGTAACAAAAAATCCGAGTGTAAATCATTACACTCGGATTTGTTTTTTAACCACTGCCTAGCCAACGCTTTGACTAGCGGTACAGCAGTACTACAAAGCAAGCCTTGGTTTAAAAGCTACCTGCAGTTGAAGCACCATTACCGGTATTCACCGCGTTGTTAGCACCCGATTGCCATTGAATAACATTGCTAGGGTCAGTTTCGTTACGAATAATACATTTCCATTCGATATCCGTCGCTTTAGGAAGCTTGATGGTGCCAGTCCAAGTTGGGTAGCTTGTTGGGCTTAATAACACTGCGCTAGCAGCTTGCCAGTTACCCAATGCAGCGTCGTTACCAACCGCATAAACGCTATCGCCCATGTTGGTATTGCCGTTGTTACAAGTGAAGCTAACGTCTACTTCATCTGTTGGGTCAATTACGCTACCGGTTTCTGCCAGCCACATTCTTGCTGAGCCAGCAGGCACATTCACGGTGTGGTAAGAACTGTTAACCTTAAAGCTTGAACCACTGAATACATCAACATAGTTTTTAGCGCTGTTTAAATTACTCGCATTAATGCTAATGTCTTTCGCATAGCCACATTTGTTAATACCCATTACGCCAGCATCGCCACGGCGCAAAACAATGGCACATTGATCGGTATACAATACTTCTTCGTCGGCACCTTGAACGCCATTGTGGAATTTAACCATGGCTTTAAGGTTGTCTTGTTTGTAATCATTTACCCAACGGCCATTATCAACACCGGTCGCATCACTAAATACCATTGGCACACCTTCTTGGCGACCCATAATATAAGCGTAAGCAAGGTGTTCATTAGCTTCGCTCATAATCTGGTAGCGGAAGCCGTCATTACTTGGGATGTCGTGGGTAATGGTAAAGGTAAGAGCTCGAATACCATCAATAGCTCCGCCCCAAGACTTAGGGTTAGCTAAGGCTTCTAAGCTACCGTCCACATCAAAAGCATCACGTAATGTTTTTAATAGTGGGAAGTCATAAGCACTGTGTGAAGTTTCACGTAAGTAAGGTTCTAAGAAGGTATCGTAATCAGCGTTACCTGCACCAGCACCAGTGATAATTTCACCAAATAAATACATGTCTTGTTTGATGTTAGCGTCGAACACTTGGTTGATATGCCAAGTAGTCATGTGTTTGGCTGCATCAATACGAAAACCAGTAACACCCATGTTCTTAATGGCTTGAACATAGCTTTTTTGCTGTGCACGAACCCAGTCATTAGGGTCTAAATCTGGTAAACCTGGGTCGCCATTACCACCACAAATACGACCGTTCATTGATTCCCATACATCTGTCCAGTTGGTGATACAGAAGCCGGCGTGGAAATCACCAGGAGAAAACAGGTTATTATTTAAATCACCAAACAGTTTTTGTCTATTCCAGTAATCACTGTTACTTGCATAGTTATTGAGGGTATCGCTGCCTGGGAAGTAGGTAGAGTTTCCGCGCTCATTGGCCATCTGATTAATCACGATGTCAGCATAGGTATTTACTCCGTGCGCTTTCAAGGCATTAATCATGTTTTGGAAATCTTCTTTATTACCGCGGTTGTTATCGATAACTCGATAATCTTGTGGCTGATAGCGTGCCCACCATTGGGTGTTGCTACTATCCGACTTCAGTGGCGGCGCGACTAAGACATTTTTGTAACCAATATCTGCGATTTCAGCTGCTTTTTCGGCTACCTCTGAATATCGCCAATCAAAGGCATGTAAAATAACATCAGCACTGGCCAGCTGTGAAAACACAGCCAATGAAGTACCCAATAGACACGTATTTATTGCATTCGCTTTAGTTTTGTATTTCATTATTAGTAAATCCTTTCCCATGATTACTATATTTAATGAACACAAAGACCAATTTATAGAATTAAATTATATTGTTACGACAACGTTTAAAACAGCAGAAGCATTCAATACATTATTTCTTAGTGCTATTTTTTCTTTTACTTTAAGTGAGCTGTGCAAAACCGCTCTGTAATCTTGCTTGCAAGCTAAGTCATAATATCTGCATTGTGGAGATCTCCACTATTTTAACGCTGCATCACTGGTCCTTGTGGCTAATAGAGAGTTCATAACTCTTTCGTTTACTGCCTTTTCGACGCCGATAACATCAAAAAAACATCAACTTCAGGTAATTTACTGACATATCGGTGTGTGTCAACGAAGAGCAAAGGAGATATTCTAAAGTGTGAAGCAAGTGCCTATTACAGCGAGAAATTATTTAATATTACCTAAGAAGAAAGTAATCAAAAAATTAAAGCAAAGCTTTTACTGCTAATAAAAGCGAGCTCAACATACAATATTTAAAACATCTATAAATATTGAAATTTTTAATTACATTTATTTTTTACACTTAAAAATATTATTCCCTTCTTTATTTATCGTTACTATCAAATTACCTCAATGGGATGTAGTGAAAAGCCAGCAAAGAAACAACGCTTGCAGCTAGCCAGCCCTTAGATGAACAAAGTTTAATCTTGCCACCAGCCAAACTTTGGTACATTAAGGCCTAGGCGAAAACCAGCTGAGCTTAGCCCCCTAACTTGAATCTTGGGTGATAAGCCCTGATATTAACTAGAGCTTGTTGATCATTCGAGCTGTTATTTGCGGCAGTAAGCAGAGTTGTTTATCCAAGGCAGAAGCTTGACGTACGGTTAGCCTAAATAAGAAGCCAGTAACAGATTAGAAGTGCGCTGAAAATGATGCTGTCTCGAACTCAATTTTGCCGCGAACGGTCAATAGACCCTAGTAATCACCCATAAAAGGTTGCAGCTGTATTCATGAATTTTTCTCGACTAACTAGCGTTAAAACGAAAGCCGATGACCTAGCCAAGCTAACTATGGATAAACACATGCGTTTAGCGGTAACAGGCTTAAGTGGAGCAGGTAAAACCGCCTTTATCACTTCCCTAGTCAATCAGTTGCTATTGGGTGCAGAAAACCACCAACTGCCCTTATGGAAGTTGGCCCGTGAACACCGGTTTTTAGGGGCTAAACGCACCCAGCAGCCACACTTGCATGTTGCCAGTTTTGATTACCAAGGCGGAATGGACGCGCTACACAGCCAGCCACCACGCTGGCCTTCGCCCACTCATGGGGTGAGTGAAATACGCCTCAAGTTGCGATATACCCCACAATCAATGCTGTGGAGAAAGCTCAACAACACCGCCACACTCAACCTAGACATTGTTGACTACCCTGGCGAGTGGCTACTTGATCTGCCCTTACTGGAGCAAAGTTATGCTCAATGGTGCGAACATATAGAAAGCAGTTTGCAGGACTCGCGCAAAACCGAACTCGCCAGCGTTTGGCAAACTATGGTGCAGGACTTAGATATTCATAGCACTGCCGACGAAAATCGCATGGCCGACATTGCCAATACTTACACCGACTACTTGCACCAATGCAAACAACAACTAGGCATGCACCACATTCAACCGGGTCGTTTTGTACTACCCGGTGAGTTGGCGGGTGCGCCAGTACTGGCATTTTTCCCGCTACCAGCAGCGTTGGCGAATAGTCCAAGCAAAGATAAAAAACAACATAAACAATCATATCTGGGCTTGTTAGAACAACGTTTTGAATACTACAAAGAGCATGTAGTAAAGCAGTTTTACCAGCAGCACTTTATCAAGTTTGATCGACAAATCGTACTGGTGGATTGTTTAAACCCTCTCAATAGCGGCCACGATAGTTTTTGCGATATGCAGTTAGCAGTAAACCAAATACTGCACAGCTTTAACTATGGGAAAACCAGTTTACTGCGCCGCTTGTTTGCTCCCAAAATCGACAAGCTGCTGTTTGCCGCCACTAAAGCCGACCATGTGAGCATCGATCAACACAACAACTTGGTGCAACTGCTAAGTGAAGTCGTCGCTGAAGGCAAACGCCATGTGAAATTTGAAGGCATTGCCACCGACACTACGGCCTTAGCCTCTATTAAAGCCACACAAAGCGGTAAAGCCCAGCTGAATGGAGAAAGTATTTCTGCCATTAAAGGTATATTGCAAAGTGACGTAGAGAGCCAGCAACAAACCACCTTGTTTCCTGGTGAAGTGCCTAGCCAGTTACCCCAGCAAGATTTTTGGCAGCAACAAGGCTTCGAGTTTAGTCCTTTTCAAGCGCCAATCACCAGCCCTTATCAGGCTCTCCCTCATCACCGTATCGACCAAGCGATTGAGTTTTTGCTAGGAGATAAATTTAAATGAATACCCCTATAAAGCAGCGCCAAGTGCTGCATACCGATGAAATCCTAAATGAACAAGCTACAGAGACACAAGGCAAACCAGCCCCACTGGCCAGTAAACAAGTGCTCGATGAAGAACTCAATTGGCAAGAAGACGACATTCAAGAGCAATTAGAACCTCTAGACATTGAACTGCATCCGAAAAAAGCCAGCCCTTGGTTAAAATACGGCTTTAGCGCCGCCTTAGCTATCGCCTTTGGAGAAATGGCGCTAAGCCTTATTGAACTTTGGCAAAGCTCGCCAACTCGCGCGGCAATATATAGCGCAGTATTTGCCAGCATTGTGATGGGTTTAGGAGCAATAAGCTTTAGAGAATTAGCCAAACTACGCCGCCTTAAACACTATCAAAAAGAACACCAACTAGGCGCTGCCTTACTTGACCAAGAGAGCAGTGATGGTTCAAAAGCTAAAGCCTACTGTGAAAAGCTGGCCAAGCTACAAGGCTTAACCGACAGCCAAGAATACTTGAGCTGGAAGAATTGGCTAAGTGACAGTCATACCAACAAAGAGATCGTAAGCTTATACAGCGAAACGGTATTAAGTCCTTTAGATAATCGCGCCAAACAAGTGATTAGCAAATGGTCTAGCGAAGCGGCAGTATTGGTTGCAATAAGCCCCTTAGCGCTAGTCGATATGCTAATTATCTTTTGGCGCAATATCAAAATGATTGAAGCCGTCGCCAAAATTTATGGCATAGAACTGGGTTACTTAAGCCGAATTCGGCTCATCAAACAAGTATTTGCTAACATGATTTACGCAGCAGCGAGCGAAGTTGTAGCAGATGTAGGTAGTGACCTATTAGGCGCAGAACTTACTGCCAAATTATCTGCTAAAGCAGCGCAAGGCATTGGTGCAGGTTTACTTACTGCCCGCCTTGGTTTCAAAACCATGGAGCAAGTTAGGCCGATACCATGGACACTCAATAACAAACCCAAGACTCAACAGCTAAAAGGCATACTGTTAGACAAAGTGAAACAGAAGCTAAAAGGCTAAGAACGCAGTCTTCAATAGGCCATTTACTTAGCTAAATGGCCTAGAGTTAAATTCTCTAACTTAATCACTTAACCACTTGGCTAATTAAAGGATAAAGAGAAAACCTTGATGCTATAAGCTGGAATGTTGAGCTTGAGCTCTTGGTTAGCAACGTGTTCGTTTGAGCTAATGCCACTAAGCAAGTCGTGGCTTAATAGGACTTGCTTATTCGCCACGCTTTTACCCACCAATTTTATCCCCGAAAAGATCTCTTTATCACTAAGGTTTACAGCCACTAACAGAGTTTCATCGCTGTGTTTACGTAAAAATGCAATCGAGTGACGGCTGCTACTCCCAGTAGTCTTAAGCAATTCGAATTCTCCGCTAGCCAACGCTGGATGCTGGTTTCTCAGTGAGATTAACTTTTGATAGTGGCGTAACATCGAATCAGGATCTTCGACTTGCTGAGCAACATTGATTTGTGGGTAATCGGGATTTACGTTTCGCCAAGTGTTGCCAGCGGTAAATCCGGCATTATCACTGGCGTCCCATTGCATTGGAATACGTGCTACCGCGTCATCCCAAGGCACTAAGGAGCGATCAATCAAGGTCATGCCTATCTCTTCACCATAATACACAAAAGGGATGCCAGGTCCTGTGAGCATTAGGCTAGCGGCCAACTTGGCCTTATCAAGATTGCCCTTCATCGCGGTGGCGGTTCGCTCCCCAGCGAATGGATCGTGATTAGACAACAAAGTTGCAAAATTAGCCCCTTCTGGTGCGCTATTCACCATAGAAAGGTACGACTGCACCGCTCGCTTACTACTATTTTTCACACCATAAACTAGCTTTTGGCTGCATTTAAAACAAAAGGCAGAGTGAAACTCACTTCTGCCATCCCCCATGTACATATCGCCGGTGAATGGTGCTTCAGCTACGATAAATGCATTGGGGTATTGGTTGATTAACTGTCTAAACTCGGCATAAAAAAGGTGGTTGTCGGGCTGGTTTTCCTGAGCTCCATCACCGTTTTCAATAAGGTGGCTAGCAGCATCTACCCGAAATCCATCCACTCCCATGTTAAGCCAAAACTTTGCGCTGTCTTTCATGTAGGCAACAACTTCAGGGTTGCGGAAATTCCAGTCGGGTAAGAAATCAAAAAACAAACCATAGTAATAGCCATGTTCAGATGGATGCCAAACGCTAGCAGAACGATCCCAAGGTCGGCCCCAGCCTAGATCAGAATCAGCCCATATAAACCAATCTCTATATTTACTGTTGGGATTACTGACAGCGTCTTGAAAAATGGGGTTAGCACTACTGCTATGGTTAACGACAAAATCCATGATGACGCCAATGCCACGTTGGTGGGCTTCATCAATCAATTGCTGAAAATCGTCCATGCTGCCGTAATCTTGTTCGATATCTCTTATATTTTTTACATCATAACCGTTGCTGTTAAATTCACTTTCAGTCACTGGCATTAACCAAAGCCCTGTTACCCCTAAGTCTTGTAAATAATCCAGCTTAGCGATTAAACCTTGGATATCTCCGTGCCCGTCACCAGAGGAATCATAATAGGCACGCACAAATACTTCATAGAACACAGCGCTTTCCCACCAACGCTCTGGCAAATTACTATTTGGAGGATTAATCTCAATCTGCTCTTTATACGCCTTGGAGTCATAAGCCCTATTTTCCACAACAGGATCTGGCTCTGGCTGGCTAACAGATGTGCAGGCCGCCACGGTGGCAACGAGCACTATGCTGAGTAGGTTGTATCTCATGGTCTTTCCCTTGCTGTTATCGCTTTATAAGTTTTGTTATGTACTCAAACTATAAAAGTAATAGATTTAAACCAGCAGAATGGAAAGCCTAAAAATTAACTATTGTGTTCGGTGTAATTAAGCAAGCGCCTTAATAAACAAAAATTGGGGGTGCTCACTTAAACGTTGGTAATGCTCCGGCGAGATTGTTTTTAGTGCCTCACTAGGTTTACCTTCGCTTAACTCGGTAATCACCATTTCATGATCGGTAAGCGCAGTTATCAAAGCAGAGAGCGGCCTGCGGTAAAAACTCACCTCAACCGGTTTGCCAACCGTATCCCACATTTCGGTTACTTGCTCGGTTGCAAAGTAGTTACCACTGGGGCTCGCTTCAATATCTACCATCGGATGATGAGTAGAAAATACAAAACTACCACCAACCTTTAGTACGCGCTTCACATCGGCAAATAGCGGATTTAGGTCTTGCAGATAATGCAGCATTAAAGGGCAGATCACTAAGTCATAACTGGCATCCGCTTCCTCTGGCAATCCCGAGGCTAAATCTTGCTGATACACCGTTAACTGAGTAGCCAATTTTTGCTTTACCAAGGCCACCATTTCACTTGAACTGTCAATCGCCGTTACTTTAGCGCCCTTAGTTAACAAATACTCTGCATACACGCCTGAGCCACAGCCTAAATCGAGCACTGTTTTACCTGCGAGTTCACCTAACATGGCTTGCAATGAAGGGCGCTCGTAATGCGCGTTGTAAATGTTGTCTTGAATAGCCACATCGTATTCTTTGGCATAAGTGGAATACATAGCAGGTTTTTGAGGCATAGATTTAGCCTTTAAGTTAGCGCCTTGCTGCTGAGAAAGTTGAGGGTGAATTGAATACTCTAAAGTGCTTGAGCCACTAAAGCCCAACAACCAGTTTAGATAGGGATAATACTCTCGTTTTACTTGTTTAAAACCTTTAGCAAGGTAAAGCTTTTTGGCTCTTGGATTACTGTCGATGACATCTAAGCGCACCTTAGAAAACCCCTGCACTTGCGCTTGCTGAATAATGCCATCTAACAGCATGGAGCCTAAACCCTTACCCCGGTATTCTTCTACCACCGCGATGCCGTCCATCACCATAGTGTGCTGACTTGGTTTACGTTCAAACAAGCTAAATACTAAAGCTGCCCAAGCGCCTTTTACGTAGCCCAACAAATCAACCAAACCTTGCCAGCCAATTCCGCTGGTAAACCCTGCTTTAGGGGTTTGAAAACCTGCCACCGCAACTAAACGTCCTTGATCGATTACCGACAGCGCATATTCAGGCTTAAAAGACTGTGCCAACAGCGCGATACGCTGCCGTTGATTGGGAACAGCCAAATGAAACTTTTGGCCAAAGGCTTGTTCGTACAAGGCTGCCACCGTCTTCCTGTGATGTTCTGGCCAGCCTTGTTGAACTGTAAACTGAGCTTTTTCCATAACCCGATTCCTAAAACAATACCCACCTAATAAGCTTTCTAGCTACAACGCCAATGCCATTACCCAATCGTCCATAACATAACCTTGGCCAATATCGGTGCATTGCTCAGCTACTTTAACAAAACCCATTTTTTGATATGCAGCTATAGAGTCATGATTATGTCGGTTTACTGTCAGCGTTATTTGCTGCAAACCAAATTCATTGGCAAGTTGTTTGGCAAAGTTCATTGCTTGTTTAGCATAACCTCGACCTCGAAAACGAGAATGTACGTAAATCTTACTTAAAAATAGCTGCTGTTCCTGTCGCTGAACCCCTAGGTAAGCTAGGTTTTCACCTTCACTCTGCAACAGATAGTAATAATACTGCTCGGTCTCAATTTGCTCAGCTACGCGGGTAGCCGAGTGAAAAGTACTAAGCATGTATTCCACCTGCTCAACACCAATAATCGGCGTATAATGCTCTAGCCATATCTCTCTGGCCAACTCTGTAAGCTGTTGAATATCATGTTGATTACTTACCTGATGAAACACTCTACCTCCTTTTTTCAACATATATAGCCACGATTAACCGCCGCTTAATTATCCTAAGCGCACCCTAGCATGAGAACCAAGGCCTACCAAGCAGCAGCAAAAACACAAAGCTAAGGATAGATTGATCTAAATTGCACCAATGTCACAGTTTTAAGGTAGAATCGCCGCTCATTTGAACAACATTAGCTGTTAGCCTACTTCGGCTTGTTTAGCTCTCACTAAAGGTTTGCCCATATATGATTAAACTTATCGCCCTAGATATGGACGGCACACTTCTCAATGACGAGAAAAAAATCACTCCGCGCACTTATCAAGCCATTCAGCAAGCTAAGCAAGCGGGTGTAAAAGTAGTACTTGCATCGGGTCGTCCGCTAGAAGGTTTACGTCCTTATTTAGAGCAACTTGAGCTAACCAGCGACCAAGATTTTGTTATTTCCTACAACGGCTCCTTAGCACAGCGTGTAGGCAGTGGAGAAATTATTCATAAAACCACGCTCAATGGCAGCGATGGTACACAGCTAGCCAAAGTAGCGGAGCAATTAGGTGTTTTTATCCATGCTTTCTCTGCAGAGCATGGCCTTATTACTCAACAGCACAACCCTTGGACCGATATAGAATCTTCTATTAACGGCATGGATGTAAGTGAAGTTAACTTTGCCTCACTGCAAGCAAACGATGCACTTACCAAAATTATGTTTGTAGCTGAAGAAAGCATACTCGACAAAGCTATTGCCAACTTGCCTGCTGAGTTACGCGAACAATACACAGTAGTGCGCAGTGCGCCGTTTTTCTTAGAGTTTTTGCACCGTGACAGCAACAAAGGTGTAGGTGTAGAACAGCTAGCCAATATCTTGGGTTTAAATGCATCTCAGGTAATGTGTGCTGGTGACGCCGACAACGACCGCCACATGCTGCAATATGCAGGTTTAGCAGTTGCGATGGCAAACGCCGATCCTGAAATTAAAGCAATGGCTGACTACATAGCCCCAAGCAATAAAGAAGATGGAGTTGCTGTAGCCATTGAAGAAAACGTGCTAAATACGCTTTGCCCAACCAGTTAAGCTAAACGGTAAGTAAACAGTAATAAAGGCGAAGCTAAAACCCTTAGCTTCGCCTTTATCTATTAAAATACCGTTCTCATTTCTGGTAAAAACGAGTCCTAAACCTTCCATTTAAAATCTGTTTGACTAATTTATAAGTTTTATAAAAACAACAGCAAACAAGCACCATCACACAAGACAAATAAGTCATAAGCCTTACAAAAGCCAACGAATTTTTTTAGCTATTTTAGTTATACGAACAGCAAACAAGCATCCGATTCTCGGCATATTGTCATTAGTTTTACCGATGCTATATTTCGCGCTCAGATAACTGATTAATAAGGAAATTCTAAAATGAGCACTAAGAAAACCGTAGGTATCGTTGTGGCAGTAATTGGTGTGATTCTAATTGCTATTGGTGGCTTTAGCCTTAATGACATCGCAGTCGCAGAGCAACAAGCACAAGCCTTAGGCGGTTTATTTGGTGGTGCTGGGAATGATTTACTGGGCGGGCTAGGTTTAGATGCTGCATTAGAAGCACAAAAAAACAAAGCTTATGGGTTTATTGTATTTGGTATAGCAGCCATTGTAGGTGGTGTTTACATGCTAAAAACCGCCACTGAAGAAAACACCAAAGCAGCTTAATTTAAATCAACAATGCTCACTTAATTCCATTTATCTAGAGAGCATTCGATTAAGTAAACTCAATAACAAATCCGAGTGACTAAGCCCACTCGGATTATTCAATAAATTTAAAAAAGACCTTTCTTGGTGCTTATAAACAAGCCCTCGATATTTAGTAGAAGCATTTAGGAACTAACCCGTTATTGTTTAACCCTCAAGCTGCAACTTCCTCTTTGGTTTAACACCACAAAACGGTTTTTTATTGCTCATAAGCAAGTTCTAAGAAAAATCTTCCAGCCTACTTAGCCAACTAAATCCTGAACACTTTGTAACCAAATCGCCACAAATAAGTCACCCAACTGACATGTCTAGATAAGCTAACTGTCACATTACAAGCCTAAGTTATTGTTCAAAACAACGGCAGGATCCTGTAATGAACAATCAAGTAATCACAGTCAAGCAGCTGAACAAACACTTTGAAAACAACCACGCCCTTAAAAGCGTAGATTTAGGTGTTCAGCAAGGTGAAATGGTGGCATTACTTGGGCCGTCAGGCTCAGGAAAATCAACCCTATTACGCCACTTAAATGGCTTGGTTAGCAGTGACAAAAACAGCAAAGGCTACATCGAAGTTCTTGGCATGCCAGTGCAACGTGACGGCAAGTTTTGTAACACCGTACGCAAAAGCCGCAGCCAAACAGGTTATATCTTCCAGCAGTTTAATTTGGTTTCACGCCTTAGCGTTTTGCAAAATGTTTTGATTGGCGCACTAAGCGCTACTCCCAGCTGGCGCAGCCTTACTGGCCGTTTTACTTTTGAGCAAAAGCGCCAAGCTTTAGCAGCTTTAAAACGCGTAGGCCTTGAGCAATTTGCTTTACAGCGCGTTTCAACACTATCTGGCGGTCAACAGCAACGCGTAGCGATTGCTCGCGCGTTAATGCAACGCGCCAAGATCATTTTAGCCGATGAGCCGATTGCTTCCCTAGATCCAGAGTCGTCGCGCATCGTGATGGAAATACTCACCGACATCAATAAACAAGAAGGCATCGCAGTAGTGGTGACCTTACACCAAGTTGACTACGCAAAACGTTATTGCCCACGTGTTGTGGCGCTAAAACTTGGCGAAGTATTTTACGACGGACCTAGCGAGCAATTAAACGAAGCCAAACTTGCAGCGTTATATGGCTCGCAAGCTCAACTAACAACCACCGAAAACCAAGACCAAGCAGTACCACAACTTTGGCCACAGATGGCCTAAACCCAATTAATAAGGAGATAGATGGCATGTTAAAGCTAATCAAGCAGACAGCCTTTGCAACCGCAGTTGTTGCGACAGCGTTAAGTTCAACCATGGTTTCAGCTGCAGAAAAAGCGATGGACACCATCAACTTTGGGATTATTTCTACTGAGTCTCAGCAAAACTTAAAAACCACTTGGACACCGTTTTTAAAAGCGATGGAAGAGAAAACTGGTTACAAGGTAAAAGCATTTTTTGCTCCAGATTACGCGGGCATCATTCAAGGCATGCGTTTCGATAAAGTAGACGTAGCTTGGTATGGCAACAAATCAGCCATGGAAGCAGTAGACCGCGCCGGTGGCGAAATCTTCGCACAAACCGTCGATGCTACAGGTAACCCTGGTTACTGGAGTGTATTGGTTACGCACAAAGATAGCCCGCTTAACAGCCTTGAAGATGTTATCGCCAAACGTGGCGACCTTACTTTTGGTAACGGCGATCCAAACTCAACCTCTGGCTTCTTAGTACCTTCGTACTACGTATTTGCGCAAAACAACATTTCAGTCTCTGACTTCAAACGCAGCATGAACTCTGGCCACGAAGCGAACGCTTTAGCCGCTGCTGCGAAACAAGTAGATGTAGCAACTGGCAACACCGAAAACATGGACCGCTTAAAAATTACTGCACCTAAAAAGTTTGAGCAGTTAAAAGTTATTTGGAAGTCACCACTTATTCCTTCAGACCCAATTGTATGGCGTAAAAACCTACCAGAAAGTGTGAAAGGCGAAGTATATGACTTCTTCATGGAGTACGGCACCACTGGTGATGCTCAAGAACTAGCAGTATTAGAAGCGCTACAGTGGGCCCCGTTCAAAGCCTCTAGCGACCTTCAACTACTACCTATTCGTCAATTGGTATTGTTCAAAAACCGCATTGTTACAGAAAACGACACCAAGTTGTCGAAAGCCGAAAAAGCCGCTGAGCTAGCAGTGATTGACGCCCAACTTGCTGATTTAAATCGCCAGCAAAGCGCCATTACCGCAATGGCCCAATAGCGAACGATAAGCTGGGTGCAAACCCAGCTTTTTTTTAGGCAACTTATCTAGACATGTTGAGAACCTTAAATGACTACCGAAGCTGCAATTCTTAACCAAAACTCCAAACCATCTTGGTTAAGCCTACTTTTTTGGGCCATCGCCATCGCCGGTTTAACTTGGAGCTGGCAAGGCGCCGAAATTGCCCCGATGAAGATCTATAACGATGCCGGCAACATGGCCGAGTTAGCCAGTGACTTCTTTCCACCAGATTTTACCGATATCAATTACTACCTAGAAGAAATGTTAGTGACTCTGCACATCGCCATTTGGGGCACCATTTTCTCAATCTTTTTATCAGTTCCTTTTGGTTTGATGTGTGCCGAAAACATGGTTCCAGCTTGGGTGTATCAGCCTATGCGTCGATTAATGGATGCAGCCAGAGCAATTAACGAAATGGTATTTGCCATGCTGTTTGTGGTTACCGTTGGCTTAGGCCCGTTTGCAGGTGTAATGGCTTTGTTTATCCATACCACCGGCGTGCTGGCTAAATTGTTTTCCGAAGCAGTAGAAGCCATCGATCCCGGCCAAGTAGAAGGGGTAAGAGCTACTGGCGCAAACAAGCTGGAAGAAATTGTTTATGGGGTCATTCCGCAAGTACTGCCACTGTGGATTTCATTCTCCTTATACCGCTTCGAATCGAACGTTCGCTCAGCCACCGTTGTAGGCATGGTAGGCGCTGGCGGCATTGGGGTAATTCTGTGGGAAAGTATTCGCGGTTTTATGTTTCCGCAAACCTGCGCAGTGATCATCATCATTGTAGTCACTGTAAGTCTGCTCGACTTTATCTCTCAACGCGTTAGAAAACTGTTTATTTAAGCGAGCTTAAGATGCCCCGTTACCAAGAAATCGCGCTAAGCCTAGAAAAAGAAATTAGCCACGCTTACCAAGCAGGCCAATACTTGCCGCCCGAGCAACGCTTGGCAGAACGCTACCAAGTAAATCGCCACACCTTGCGTCGCGCCATCGACGAACTAGTGCTTAAAGGTTGGTTACTGCGCCAGCAAGGTAAAGGGGTAATGGTATTAAGCAAACCGGTTCGCTACCCACTTCATGCCGGGTCCAAGTTCACCGACAACTTGCTAAATGCCGGGGCAAAACCGATTAGCCGAGTACTAAGCTTTGGCCGCGCCAACGCCAATCAGCAGGTGGCTAAAGGATTAAACATTGAATTAGCCAGCCCCATTTTGCAGCTCAAAACATTGCGTTTTATCGACCAAATGCCCATTAGCATTGTTTTTCACCACTTGCGCATGGGCGAGCATGAAAATCATTTAAGCCAATATCAGCAGGGCTCACTGCACGGTTTTTTACAACAGCATTGCCAGCTTGAATTACGCCGACACCACACAGTAGTGGGTGCGCAAATGGCTAATCGAGAAGACTGCGCCTGTTTGCAAATTGATGGCAGCACGCCCTTGTTAACCCTACAAACGGTTAACGTAGGCCAACAGCAACAGCCTTTCGAATTTTCAATCTCCCATATTAGAGCCGAGCTCGTAGAGCTCAGCTTGGAGCACCCCCAATGACTACCCAACAATCTACCCAAGCGGCAGGTGTAGCCGCGCGCCAACACTGGATGGCAGTATTAGCCAAGGCTTCTTATCAAGACTTATCTAGTCGCTGGCAACAGCTAAAGCTAGACCCAGAATGTGAAATTATTCGCCAACCAGAGATCGGTTTAGCCAAATTACAAGGCCGGGTCGGTGGCAATGGCGAACGCTTTAACTTAGGTGATACCACCATCACGCGCGCTGCTGTGCGCTTAAACGATGGCACTTTAGGTTACGGCTATTTACGCGGTCGGGCCAAACAACACGCCCTGCTTTCAGCCTTAATAGATGCCTTAATGCAAAACGGCGAGCATGCGCCCAGCTTACACGAAGCGGTAATTCAGCCTTTGGCCGAGCAACAACAAGCAGAACAAGCAAAAACTGCCGCTCAAGCAGCGGAATCAAAAGTAGATTTCTTCACCGTGGTTCGAGGAGAAGACTAATGCAAACAATTGAAGCGGGCTTTCCTAACAGCGTACACAACGCTCAACAGTGTTTTAGACAAATACTCAAAGCGCTTAGTGAACCAGGCAGCCAAGTAACACTTGAACATCACTTAGGTTTTGCGCCGCTAAATGCCGCAGCTAGCCAAGTTATTATGAGTTTATGTGACCAGCAAACTGCGCTTTACCTAAGCCCAGCTTTAGCAAAAAACTCAGAACATCCAATCGAACAAGCCTTACACAACTTAGCCTTTCATAACGGCCTTAGCTCGGCGCCCATTAATCAAGCCGATTTTGTTGTAGTAGACGCCCAAGAAGAGCTGGATTTAAGCCAACTAAAAGCCGGTACGGATTCCAGCCCAGAACAAAGCGCAACCGTGTTAGTTCAATCCAACAGTTTGCGCACCGGGCCAGTCTTTAAACTATCTGGGCCGGGTATCAAACATAAGCTTGACCTGCAGTTAGGCAACCTAAGCACCAGCATCGTTGATTACCTGCTTAAGCCGAGCCACCGCTTTCCGCTGGGTCTCGATTTTATGTTTTGTCATCAACAATCACTGGTGGCGATTAGTCGCACCACCAAGCTGGAGTTACGCTAATGTATGTAGCAGTAAAAGGTGGTGAAAAAGCCATTGCCGCAGCCCATAAACTGCAAGCTAAACGTCGCCGCGGCGACACCAATGTTGCCGAGCTGAGTGTTGAGCAAATAAGCCAACAACTTAGCTTAGCGGTAGAGCGAGTCATGACCGAAGGCGGCATTTTTGACCGTGAGTTGGCGGCCCTGGCAATTAAACAAGCCAGCGGTGATCAAATAGAAGCCATTTTTTTACTTCGCGCCTATCGCACTACGTTACCGCTGCTGGCCACTTGCCTCCCTTTAAACACCGGCAACATGCAGGTGCAACGGCGAATTTCGGCCACCTATAAAGATTTACCGGGCGGTCAGCAGTTAGGCCCAACCTACGACTATAGCCACCGCCTATTAGATTTCAGCTTATTGGCCGAGCAACAAGCGGAGCACAGTCAACCAAACCAACACCTAATAACGCAACCAACACCAAACGAAGATGAAGCCTTAACAAGCAACCAGCAGCAAGCGTTTAGCAAGGTGTTTTCGTTGCTAGAACAACAAGGTTTAGCCGAGCCTGAATCAGACAGTGGCGCAGAGCCCGCCGACATTACCCAGCAAGCGATTAGTTACCCTTGCTCACGGGCTGCGCGTTTACAACAACTAAGCCGCGGCGACGAAGGATTTTTACTCTCTATGGCCTACTCCACTCAACGTGGATATGGACGTAACCACCCCTTTGCTGGCGAGATTCGTAGCGGCGAAGTAGCCATCGCAATCTGCCCAGAAGAGCTGGGATTTGAGGTTGAAATAGGCAGCATTACCCTCACCGAATGTGAAATGGTAAATGGCTTTGTTAGCCCACAAGATAAAGACGCTCACTTCACCCGAGGTTATGGCTTAGCCTTTGGCTTTAGCGAACGCAAAGCTATGGCGGTTGCCCTACTCGACCGCTCTTTGCAAACCGAGCGCTATAACGAGCCAGTAAGCAGCCCAGCGCAGGATGAAGAGTTTGTGCTAGCCCATGCCGACAACGTAGAAGCCGCCGGCTTTGTTTCTCACCTTAAATTGCCCCATTACGTCGACTTCCAATCGGAACTAGAACTGCTACGAAAAATGCGCCAGCAAGGAGCCAGCCATGACCAGCTTTAGCCAACAGGCTACTGCACTAGATGATAGTAGCCAGCAATACAATTTTGCTTACTTAGACGAGCAAACCAAACGCATGATCCGCCGCGCCATCTTAAAAGGTGTCGCCATTCCTGGTTATCAAGTTCCCTTTGGTGGACGCGAAATGCCAATGCCTTACGGCTGGGGAACCGGCGGCATTATGCTTAGTGCCTCTATTCTTGGTCAGCAAGACGTACTTAAAGTGATTGACCAAGGCGCCGACGACACTACCAATGCGGTATCTATTCGTCACTTTTTCAGCAAAGTTTGCGACATTGCCACTACCGAAAAAACCGAACAAGCCAGTGTTATTCAAACCCGCCACCGCATTCCAGAGCAAGCCCTAAGCAACAACCAAATTCTGGTTTTTCAGGTGCCTATTCCCGAGCCGCTGCGCTTTATTGAACCGCGCGAAACCGAAACTAAAAAAATGCACGCTTTGGAAGAGTACGGTTCGATGCAGGTAAAACTGTACGAAGACATTGTGAAGTATGGCTACATCGCCACCAGCTACGCTTATCCGGTAACGGTGCATGGGCGCTACCTTATGGACCCATCGCCAATTCCTAAATTCGACAATCCAAAGCTACATCAATCGGAAGCCTTAATGATTTTTGGTGCTGGGCGAGAAAAACGCATTTACTGCATTCCTCCCTTCACCGATGTGCACAGCCTCGATTTCGACGACCACCCCTTTAGCATTCAGCAGTGGGATGAGCCTTGCAGCCTATGTGGTAGTCACGACACCTTTCTTGATGAAGTGCTGATCGATGACCAAGGGCAACGCATGTTCATTTGTTCAGACACCGACTACTGCCAAAAGCAACAAGCCGCGCAACTAGGAGCTGAACATGACTCAGTTAGCTAAGCAACTTGAAGAACCTCGCGCAAACGCCGCGAACCAAGCCGAGCCAGCCCTACTCCAAGCCCAAAACTTGAGCATGCTTTACGCGCCAGGCAAAGGCTTTGAAGACGTTAACTTAAGCCTTTATCCCGGTGAAGTGTTGGCCATTGTGGGTGAATCGGGCTCTGGTAAAACAACTTTGCTCAAAACCTTATCGGGTCGCCTTGCTCCACAAACCGGTAGCATTAGTTTTCAAAGCGATAGCAACACCGCAGAGCTATACCAAATAAGTGAAGCGGAACGTCGCAGCTTAATCAGGCAACACTTTGGCATTGTGCATCAACACCCGCTAGATGGGCTGCGCCCAAGAGTTTCGGCGGGCGGCAATATTGGCGAGCGTTTAATGGAAAACGGTTGGCGCAATTACGCCGAGATCCGCCAGCAAGCACTCACTTGGCTAAAAGCGGTAGAAATAGATCAAAGCCGAATTGACGATATGCCCCTCACCTTCTCCGGCGGCATGCAGCAACGCCTGCAAATAGCCCGCAATTTAGTTACCCATCCGCGATTGGTATTTATGGACGAACCTACTGGCGGCTTAGATGTATCGGTGCAAGCGCGTTTATTAGATTTAATTCGTAATCTCGTCACCGAACTGCAACTCGCAGTGGTTATTGTTACTCACGACCTAGCGGTAGCAAGGTTGTTGGCGCACCGAATCATGGTGATGAAGCAAGGCCAAGTAGTAGAAAGCGGCCTTACCGACCGAGTATTGGATGACCCTAGTCACCCCTACACGCAATTGTTGGTTTCATCGGTTCTTCAACAATAAACGCCTAGCTTACAAGGATTCATCATGAAACCCGTCATGATCGCTAAAAACATCAATAAAACCTTTGTATTACACAATCAAGGGGCTGCGCGTTTACCGGTTTTACGCCAGCAAAATCTAGAGATTTTTGCCGGAGAGTGTGTGGTGCTTAACGGCAGCTCAGGCTCTGGTAAATCTAGCCTATTACGTTCACTTTACGGTAACTATCAAGTTGATGAAGGTGAATTGCTGATTAGCCAAGGTGAGCAGTGGCTTGATTTAGCAACCGCTCAAGCAAGAGAAATTATTGCTTTACGCCGTAATACCATTGGTTGGGTAAGCCAGTTTTTAAGGGTTATTCCACGTTTATCGGCCTTAGATATTGTAATGCAACCGATGTTAGAAAATGGCATTAACGATAGCCAAGCTAAAACTAAAGCCGAAACCTTATTAAGCCACCTAAACGTGCCTGAGCGCTTATGGAGCCTAGCACCCGCTACCTTCTCTGGTGGTGAGCAACAACGGGTCAATATTGCCCGCGGTTTCGCCCTCGATTACCCGATATTGTTACTAGACGAACCAACCGCCTCATTGGACAAACACAATGCCCAGCAAGTGGTTGAATTAATTTTGGCCGCCAAACAACGCGGCGCAGCCATTGTTGGCATATTTCACGATGTTTGGGTGCGCGATTTAGTCGCAGACCGCTTACACAACATGCAACAACCAGCACAATTAGCAGGATAGTGTGATGATTATTACCAATGTAAATATGGTTCTGGAACATGAAGTAGTAACAGGGTCACTGGAAGTTCGTGAAGGCCGCATCGTGGCGCTTAGTGATACCCAAAGCCAGCACAGTAGTGCCATAAACGGCGACGGTGCTTACCTGCTGCCGGGCCTTATTGAATTGCATACAGACAACTTAGAGAAGTTTTTCACCCCACGGCCTAAGGTGAGCTGGCCCAGCGGTTCGGCCATGGCCAGCCACGATGCCTTAATGATTTCCAGCGGTATCACTACCGTGCTTGATGCCATTGCACTGGGCTACATTAACGACCACGGCACTCGCCTTGCCAACCTTGAGCGGATGCTACACACCATTGTGAATAGCCAGCAACGTGGCGTTAATCGCGCCGAGCACATGCTGCACTTACGCTGCGAACTGCCTAATGCCGATACTGCCAACATATTCGAAACTTTGGTTGAGCAAGGGCCAGTAGCCATGGTGTCGTTAATGGATCACACACCTGGCCAACGCCAATTTGTAGACAGCGAAAAGTATCGCACTTATTACATGGGCAAATACGGTTTAAACGATAAAGAGATGGCAGCTTTTGAAGCTGAGCAAACTGCCGCATCTGAGCAGTGGTCAGACGCAAATCGTAAACACATTGCAACCTCTGCTCGCGAGCGAGGCATTGCCTTAGCCAGCCATGACGACGCCACACTTGAACACGCCCTAGAGTCTGCATCATTAGGTTGTGCCGTTGCCGAGTTCCCTACCACTGTTGCTGCGGCTAAAGCCTCGCACGAAGCGGGTTTGCAAGTAATGATGGGGGGGCCAAATATCGTGCGTGGCGGCTCCCACTCTGGCAATGTAGCCGCCGCCGAGCTGGCTCGTGAAGGTGTGCTGGATATTTTGTCGTCTGATTACTACCCAGCCAGTTTACTCGATGCCGCATATATGGTGGCTAACATGGAAGATAACAACTACGATCTTTGTCAGGCTATTCAAATGGTTAGCCTAACTCCAGCACATACCTTAGGCATGGACGACCGAGGCAGTATTTGTGAGGGTAAACGGGCCGATTTGGTATTAGCCAAACCCAATGATGAGCGCTTGCAAGTGTTGCAAGTATGGCGTGAAGGAGAGCGAGTATTTTGATGACTTCGCTAACTGCCAGTGAACTAAACGGCGAAGCCAAGTTGTTTTACTTGGTGGGGCCTTCTGGCTCAGGTAAAGACTGCATAATTAATGGCTTACGTAGCCAGTTGCAGGCGGATAGCAACCTGCTGATTGCTCATCGCTACATCACTCGCGCGGTAGATGATAGCGGTGAAAATCACATTGCCTTAAGCGTGCCAGAGTTCACCCATCGTAAACACAGCGGCTTATTTGCGATGGACTGGCAGGCCAACGGCTGCAATTACGCAGTGGGTAATGAAGTAAATACTTGGTTGAGCATGGGGTTCTCGGTGCTTTTCAACGGCTCTCGCCAACAGATCCCCTTGGCTGAAGAGTTATTTGGGGAGCGCTTGCGAATAATCGCCTTAGATGTAGACCCCAGCATATTGGCCGAACGCCTGCGCAAGCGTGGTCGTGAATCTGAACACGATATCTCTGCACGGCTGCGCCGCAGCGAACAATATCAGGCTTCTCTACCAGAAGAGTGTTGGCGCTTAGACAACAACCGCAATCTAGACAGCACCGTGAGCAAACTGCTCAAATACATCGAAACCGAAACGACCGAGTTATATATCCAATGAAACTAACCCTACTTGGCACCGGTAATGTCACAGGCTGCCCAGTGTACGGCTGCGATTGCCTCGCCTGCCAGCGAGCGAGCTTAGACCCCAGCAAAGCAAGATTACTTTGCTCAGCGGTGCTAGAGGTAAACGGCCAACGAATACTTATCGACGCCAATCATCCGCAGTTACAAACCCGCTTTCCGGCTGGGTCTATTGATGCCATGTTACTCACCCACTTTCACATGGATCATGTACAAGCTTTATTTGAATTACGCTGGGGAATAGCAGAGCCAATTCCGGTTTATCACCCAGATGATCCCTTAGGGTGTGATGACCTATTTAAGCACCCTGGTTTACTAGATTTTCAGCCCGCTAGGCAGGCCTTGCATAGCTTTTCGTTAGCAGGTATCAATATAACTCCCCTAGCGTTAAATCACTCAAAACCTACTCTAGGTTACTTGTTTGCCAGTGAAAATGGCCGGATTGCCTACCTAACCGATACCTTAGGGGTCCCAGACCAAAGCTGGCAACAATTGCTGCGCCATCCGCCAAAGTATGTAGTGATTGATTGCAGTAACTCTCCTCTGCATCGGTCAGGCAATCACAATAATCTTAGCGACGTGCTTGAGTTAGCACATGCACTGCCCGACAGCACTTGGGTGCTCACCCACATTGGCCACGATTTAGACGAATACCTCATGCAACACCCCAACTGCTTACCCAGCAATGTGCTGGTTGGGCATGATGAATTATGCCTAAGCCTATAACTTCAAAGGAATAACCATGGCGATAGTAGACCCCGGCGCAAATTTAAACAGCCAGCCCAGCGTAGCTAATAGCAGTAAGGTAACCAGCTCTAAACTAGGTAGCTGGACTGAAATTGGCGAGCGCTGCCTATTAGACAACGTGCAATTTGGTGATTACAGCTACGCTCAAAATGACGTAGATATTGCTTTATGCGAAGTAGGAAAGTTTGTCTCCATTGCTTCAAGCGTAAGGGTAAATCCCAGCAACCACCCGTGGTGGCGGCCAAGCCTGCACCACTTTAGCTACCGCCCGCAAAAGTATGGAATGGCAGCAAAGGTAGACAATCAGGTATTTGATTGGCGTGCAGATAACAAAGTGCAGATTGGTCACGACGTATGGATTGGTCACGGCGCGATTATTATGCCGGGTGTAAACATTGGTAATGGCGCCATTGTTGGCTCTGGCAGTATTGTCACTAAAGATGTACCCGCTTGGCACATCGTGGTGGGTAATCCTGCCAAAGTATTAAGGCCGCGCTTTGATGAACCAAGCACTGGCGAGCGCCTAGAAAAACTTGCCTGGTGGGATTGGTCGCATGAAAAGCTTGCTGAGGCCCTACCCCTGTTCCAAGAAGACTGCTTAAGCTTTCTAGAGCATTATGAGAAACAACTGCTAAGCGAAAGCGTTTAGTGGCACTAGCGCCAACGAAAGTTCGCTTAGCCACTCATGGAATGGCCATTGCCCAAACACTGCTTTGGGCATGCCTTTACTATAGCTTTCCTGCCACGCTGCTCACTTGGCATCAGCAGCTTGCTTGGTCAATTGCCGATGTCTCGTTAGCATTCACGATTTGCTTAGTCGCCTCTGCACTTTGCTCGCCATTTATTGGCCGTTTAATCGACAAAGGGTTTGGCCCAAGGGTTTTAAGCTGCAGCGCTATGCTGGGCGGAATGGCTTTACTCGCCGTTAGCCAGGTGCAGAGCTTATGGCAGTTTTATGCTGCTTGGTTAGTGCTAGGTTGCGCTAGTGCAGGGTGTTTATACGAACCTTGTTTTGCTTTTCTTACCCGTTATCGCGGGGACAACGCTAAATCGGCGATCACCAAAGTCACCTTATATGCTGGCTTTGCAGGTACCTTAAGCTTTCCACTTTGCCATTACCTTATCGACCTCTTAGGCTGGCGAATAACGTCCGTGAGTTTGGCCTTGATTGTTTTGCTCATCGCTACACCATTGCTGTTTATTAGCGCCAAGTTAATTCAAGGGGCCCAAAGCTCAGAGCTTCGCAAAACGCAAGCTATCGCAAACATTAAGCAATCGAGCGCGCCAAATGCTCAGCTTAAAAACGCAGTGTTCTGGTTTATTGCCTTAGCCTTTTCTCTTAGCGCACTTAACCACACGGTATTGGTCAACTTTTTACTACCAAGCATGCACGCTCTCAACTTTAGCGCAGATAATGCCGTGTTAGTCATGGCGATGATTGGCCCAATGCAAGTGCTTGGGCGCATCGCAATGATCAGTGTAGATAAACGGCTATCGAATACCCTTATCACCATGCTGTGTTTTGGCAGTTTGCTCGTTGCCGCCTTTTTGCTGTGGCAGCTCGATCATCTCCAGCACCTTATTTGGCTGTTTGTCGTATTACAAGGGAGTGCTTATGGTGTGACCAGTATTTTGCGGCCAGTGTTAACCAAACAATTACTCGGTGAACAAGGCTTTGGAGCGATATCGGGAATGTTGGCCGTGCCCTATTTACTCGCCAGCGCAAGTGCCCCATTTCTTGGTGCTTTTGCTTGGCAGTTAAATCAGCAGCAGGGTATTTTTGGTTTAGTCAGCCTTAGTGCAGGCCTAGGGTTTATGGCAATGGCAGCCTGTTGTTTGCAACAAACTGCCAAAATAACTCGCTATCAGAAGTTAACAGCTAAACCTAAGTAAGCGCCGCTATTACTGGTGCTGTAGCTACGTGTTGCAATATCTTCGTACTGGTAACCGGCAGAGATATCAATAGTGCTCGCCACTAAATCAAACAGTTCGTAGTTAACACCCGCGCGGAAACGGTTAGCTTTGTAATCTTCATCGGTAAGCGACAGTTTTAAATCACTTTCCAAACCTAAGCCAGAACCAGGGAAACGCCAAGCCACACGCCCTACAGCGTATACTTGCTCACCGTCATCAGAGCCAGCTAAGGCAGTGTTGGCACTGTCCCAACGCTCGTAACCCGCACCCACATCTAGATAAAGGCCTGCAGTATCAAACAAGTTGTAATACAACTCACCTAGGTAGCTAGAACCATCTGCCGCATCACCTTGCTTACGTTTGTTAGCACCGACTGCCACATTTGGAATAAGCGGAATAGGATGCTTAAAACGCAGCTCTAAATCTCCTTGCCAAGCCGACGAGGCTTTTGGGTCAGTATTGGTTTGAGCGATATGGCTAGCCAGTGTTAAACCTAGTAAATCGGCTTGAGCAGGAAGAGCAGCGAACATAGCAGCGCCAACAACAGCGAGGCGTAATTTCATGTTGAGTCCTTTAACTAAACAACTTCATATGAGGGTAAGGCGGCATTTTGCCACGCCACTTAGTTAACACCAAGAGAAAAAACTACCTCACCATCCCCTTTCAGTTTATTTTGCTAAGAATTAACATATCGCCTTATTTTAGTGCAATATTTGATATTACATTTAGCTCAAACAACATTCGATATATTTACCATTGATTGTGCATATTGTTGAGCGCCGAATGCAACAGCTCATCATCATGACTATCCACAGCCGTATTATCATCAACAAGTTGGCTATGGCTATGATTATTGTCTTGGGCATCATCAAGTTGATGATGTTGGTCCTCACCTTCAGCCAATGGATTGTCAAACGGATCCGACGATTGTAATGCTAAATCATCTGCATCAGCTAAAGGGTTGTCTACGTTAAATTCAGGTAGTAGATCTGTTTGGTCGCCATCGGAAGACTCCAACGGCGTATTATCTCTGCTCATTCCCAACATTTGAAAGTAGTGGTCTACCGGAGCAATAGGATCATTGAGAACTCCGGTGCTTGCCACGTTGGATAAATCCGCATCAACATTTGAACTAAAGGTCAGCGTATCTGTTTCAGTGCCACTTTGTGGAGCATCTGATTGCCCTATTCCGGCGAGTACAGGTGCCGCTAGTACATCAACTCCAATAGTTTGACTAACCGAAGCCTGTTCACTGCCATCATGACTAATTGCTGAAACATTTAAATCAAAATGGCCATGAAAGTCAGCTTCAGGAATAACTTTGAGGTTAGTTAATTCGCTTTGTTGTAGTGTCCATATGCCGTTATTTTCAGTCCCCGCAGATAGCGAAGCCCCTGGTGGAACGCCTGTGATTTCAACTGTGAGCGTTTCATTTGTATCTGGACTGGATACGTTAATATTAAGTGCTAAATCAGAATTTTCATTCCCCGAAATCGCCATAGTATCGAGTGGCGAAGCTAAATCACCGACATGCTTAGTAAATATCATGGTAGGAGTATCGGCATCAGGCGACACATGAATCGCCATAGTGTTATCTATCGCTACATGACCATCAGTCACCGTATAATTTAAGCGTAATTCCCCATTATAATTTACCCCTGGATTAATAACCCAATGGTCACCTTGTTGGGTGATAGTACCACCACCGACTATTGATAAATGGCTTACATCAAGCACATCTTTAGCATCTTCATCGTGCACGTTAGCCAGTAAATCAGCTTTGTTCAGTGTCAGCAGATGATCTTCAACAACAGTACCCGAAAGCGCGTGACCAACAACAGGTACATCATTGGTGCCAATGATCACTAACTTCATGGCTTGGTCTACGCTGTGACCAAGAGAGTCGGTAGCGGTCACCATTATTGTTTCTTCAAGTCGCTCACCCTGAGCCAAGGCCTGCACACGAGCCGAATCGTTGTGGGCCTGATATTGCCAACTGCCATCGCTACTTAAGGTTAGGTCACCGTATTGCGGACGTGTTCCGGCTTGCAATGCCCAGGTGACACCGCTGGCGACTTTGACATCACCAACTAATAAATCGAGTAAACCGTGCGAGCGTATGACTTTATCTTCGGTAACCACAGACTCGGACGCGCCGAAAATTTGCGGCCCGGTTTTACCGTCACCAATGTGTACTGTTAAGTGTTCTTCTCGGCTCTCACCGCTGCCATCGGTAACTTTGAGGGTAACGGTTTCGGTATGAATTTTACCTGCAGCCACCTCCTGATTGAGTTTGTCTCGCTCCGGACCACTGTGGCTAAAGGTAAAGTCCCAGCGACCGTCGGCATCAATATTAAAGTAACCAATGCCCTGTACATCAATTATATTGCGGTTGCCTGGAGTGAAATCCAATTGATGGTGGCCGCCTTGATTATCTATGTACTCGACGTTGAGGTTGTCAGCGTTATCAATGTCATCAATATTGATATAGCCGTAAGAGTGGGTGTTGGTCATTGAGCCCGTGGTAATTGAACGGGATATTTCAAAGGTTCCTGTTAGTAGAGGCGCGTCGTTGGTGCCATGAATACCAATATTGACCACGGCATGCTTGGTGTCGCCATGGTTATTGGTATAACTGATGAAAAAGTTATCTGCATGGCTATCTGTTTGCCCCATTTGCTGAATCGCGGCAGCTTGGTTGTCCAATGTGTAGTGATAGCTACCATCGGCGTTCATGTGTAAGGTGCCATAGTTGCCTTGTAGCACTCCGGTAGTGGTTACGGTTTCACTAGCGCCAACAGCAAATAAAGTTCCTGTCGCAGTCGTCTTACTGTCCTCCTCGACAGCTTGAGTTTGTACCAGCGTACTGAGATCAGCTGAAACCACCAGTTGCCTCTGTTCATGAGCGCTATCGCCAGTTGCTGTAGCGACAACCTCAGCATGAACTTGATAGGCGTTGTCGCCAATATTGGCAACTTGGTTGGCAGGAATGGTCAATTGCCAATGGTTATTGTTAACGCTGGCGCTATAGTGTGTACCAGCCACAATCACATCAACCGAATTGCCATCAGCCACATGGGTTGTGGCACCTGCAATAGTTAAATCCTGCTGATGGTCATGATGATTTACCCAATCGTCATTGGAGATAGGGTCGATAGACAGCGTTGGTTTAGCAGTATCTATAGTGATTTTATGATGGGCTTGGGCATAGCTGCCATCAGCTTTTACTTCAAATACGGTCAGCGTATAGGTACCATCGGCGCGATCTGTTGCGCTGACATCCATTTTCCAATGACCATTTGCATCGACAATTGCTTTAGGACCGCTGAGAATCCCACTGCCCATGATAGTGCTACCGGGCTCACCAGTTCCGTATAAGATTATGTGGCCGTCGCTAGTAACAAAGTCACTGTCACTGACACCGGTATCATATTCTAATCTGGTAATTGCCAGAGGCGGCGTGACATCAATTATTGCGTTGGCATCAATAGTGTTATGACCATCGCTGATTTTGAAACTAATGGCTAAATCGTTACCAACAAAGCCTGGGGTTGCAGTAAAGCTATAGCTGCCGTCAGGATTGGTTACTACCGTTCCATGGGGAGAGAGCAGTGAACCTGCCACAATCGATAATCCCGCGGTGCTGGTATCAACATCGGTAACATTCGCAAGTAAATCAGTTGCTTGAAAGTCGTGTGTGTGGCCAGATTCAACCTTGCCTAAATCGGTGGTGACGGTGGTTGGCGCGGTGTCGCTACCAGTGAGGTCGACGCTGATTTGATGTTGGGTGCCATCGGCAGTCTTAACTGTAACGATATCGGTGGCACTTTGGCCCTGTGACAGCGCTTGTGCGGCTTTGTTAGGCGTATATTGCCAATGACCAGTGGTATCGATACTAAATTCCCCGTGGCTGCTAGGCAGCACTTGAGCGATGAAGTGATCTTGGTTGGTATCGGGGTCGGTCACCGTAAGTTGACCCGAAACGACATGGGTTTCGTCGGTAGTTAGCTTGCTATCGCCTGTGATGCTGGCATTCCCTACTTGAACTGTAAGGTGCGCAGGTAGTGTTTCTTGCCCATCGGTCACGTCGACTTCGATTTTCAATTCACCGCGATAGTTGGATTGAGGGGTAACGGTCCAAGTGCCATCACCATTATCGTGAATCGTGCCGTGATTCCCAGCAATGGATACGTGGGATACCGATAAGGTGTCACCATCAATATCAGTGGCTTGGTTTAAAATATCATCTTGATTGATGGTAAAGCTTTGATTGACGTTAACTGTTGCGTGAAATTGGTCGTGGTCTATTTGATCGTACTTATGTAGCAGATCATTCAAGTTACTTGCTGACGCAAGTGCTTTAATTTGTGCAGGAGAAATGACCTGATCAAACACCGCAAAATTATCAAAAGCACCATGCAGGTTACCATCTTGTGACCAGTGGCTCTTGCCAATGAAATTTTGACTTCTAGCGGTAGCGGGAAGCTCTGCGCCGCTATCGGTTTCCCCTAATAGCTGGCCATTATTATACAGTGCCATATGACCATCATGACTAATGGTCGCGGTCAGTTTCATCCATTGGCCCGGAGTGACCCCATGAGGCACCATTAGGTCATGCTTTTGACCCGCAGCGTCGATGAATTCGAGCTGCAGTGTATCGGTGGTGCCACTATGGGTGAGCAAAATGTTGTCTTTGGCTTGGCCATTACCAAAATCAAAGACTCTGGAATAACTGTCAGTTATTGAGTCAAACTTTACCGTGGTGGATACCGTAATACCTTGGCCATATTGTAAATCCGGGACTTCGATTTTTGCGCCGCTATCACCATGAAATTGCACTGCTGAATCTGGCGTGCCATCAGCACCTGTGGTGGCGGTGATGGTGCCACTTAGCACAGCATGATTATTTCGGCCTGATAGATCGGTGCCTTGATTACCCGAAAATTCGTAAGCCGCTGAGATGGGCAGTGATGCAAATTGCCCACCTGCTAAGAAAGTTGGCGCATCGTTATCTGCTGAAATGTGGATTGCGCCAGTGTACTCTTTCGAGTCTAGGCTGCCATCGCTTACTGAGTACTTAAACGCAGACTCGCCATTAAAATCTGTTACCGGCGTAAAGACCAATTTATCAATGTTATCAGCATCAATTTGCTGGCCTGCAACCACTGCTCGACCATCTAATAACAAACTACCGTGTGTAGGGTTGGGCAGGTGAGTAATGGTAATGTGCTGCAATGTATCGCCCGTATCAACATCAGCAAAACTGAATTCATTTTTACTGAAAGTATGGCTGTGGTCTTCAACATCCCTAACACTTAGATGAACTGAGGTCGGCGCATCATTTCTTGCTGCAATCTCAATTTCAGCCGTTGCCACCGATGAGCTGTCATGGCCATCATTAACTGAGTACTTAAAGTTAACTCTACCGTTAACGTCTTGTTCAGGGGTAAATATCAGGTTAGCAATATCCGTTTGGCTAATGACTTGGTTAACCGTTACGGCAGCACCATTTAGATGCAGCACACCTAAACTGGCAGCGGGTAATTCCGTAATGGTGATACTGCTTAAACTGCCGCCATCGCTGTCAGTAAAACCAAAGTCAACATCAGTAAAGTGATAACTAACATCTTCAATAGCATGGATGACTTGTGTCGCAATCGTTGGTGCTTCATTGCTACCTTGTACGTCAAAGTGCATGGTGTGAGTTGTTTGACCACCTGCATTATCGGTAACGACTACATTAAATGTTTCGGTAACGTGTTGCCCTTCGGTTAAGGCTTGAGTAGCAGCTAAAGCATTATCAAGTTCGTAATGCCAGCCACCATTGGCTGCAATTGTAAAGTGTCCATAGGTGCCCAATACATCGGTTTGTTCAGTAATGCTATGGGTGTCTCCAGTATCTGGATCGCTGATACTTAGCATGCCTGAAGTGCGAACGTGGTCGTGTCCGCCGTCTTCAATAACGGTTTTAGGTGCTGCGAGTTCAGTAACGATTGGGTTATCGTCACGGCCATCAATGTTGATGGTGATTTGGTGTTGGGTACCATCAATACTAGAAACGGTATAGGTTTCGTGTACCTGATCATCTTTGGTTAACGCATTAGCGGTGGCATTTGGAGTAAAGGTCCACTGGCCAGCTGAATTAATAGCTAAGTGTCCATAGGTGCCACTAATATCGTTGGCAGCAAAGTGTGCTTGGCTAGTGTCAGTATCGGTGACAGTTAGCTGGCCGCTTACTGAGTGATCTTCATCGGTATTACCGGTTGAATCGCCAGTGATTGTTGCATCTGGAATGGGCTTACTAGGATCAAGTTGTAATCCTTCATGTTCAATTGAAATTGCTTCTTTTCCATCAGGAGCTTGGGTTGTTGCAGTAAGGGCTACGTTCATGTTTGTTGCGGCATCATGGGGCAACTGCGCAGTTAACGATGCGGTATTCCAGCCATGGATATCCACCTTATCATTGAGGCTGGCTATTGTGTGCTGATGCCCGTGACCATCCGATAAGAGTGTGCCTTTAATTAAGCCGCTAATTTCGAGTTTAGTGACAACATCGTCAGGAGCATTGACAGCTACGTTAGGGTGTAGATGCAATAACGCACCTCTAGGGACAGTGCCTGCGTTACTATCAACAGGCACAACTACGGTATGAGCACCTGGGCCACTTGTTACAGTATGATGGCCCGTGGTATCAATAAAATTACCTTTACCATCGGCCATAATATTGGTTAGAACGCCACTAGGCTCATGGGCTATGGTACCTAAAGCAACAGATGCAGGCGTCACGGCATGATCGACCATGGTTGCGGAAAACACTCGGCCTCCTGCTGAAAGGCTAGCGGTATAATCTGTTGGATTATCAGCCCCCGCGGAATTGTCTCGTGTGCCAGCGATAAAAGTACCGCCGTTAGGGAATGTACCGCCTTGATTAACCGTTTGTTGTTTTATTATGTGGCCGTTATCAAAAACCACTAAATGACCACTACCTGAATCCCATGTCATCGTTAAGCGATGTGTATTGCCATCAAGTAAGTTCACTCCCGTGTCTACTGTCGGCCCCATAAAGGCAAACTGCAGATTACTGGCATTCCAAAAAGTAATAGTATTTTGTTGATCATGGCCACCGGGTACAGAGTAGTTCAATAGCACCGCTGCATTGCTTGGCGGATGGCCATTGTCGAGCACGAAGGTGATTTCGGCTGACATTGCATGCATGGGGCCACCGGCATCGATACCATCTACTTTGGCATAAGCTGTTTTATCACCAGAACCAAAGCTCATGACTTGTTGTTCTGCAGAAATATGTAGACTTACCGTAGCAGGATCGGTCACTGAGGTAATATCAATACTTGCATGGGCAGTGCTTTGGTTAGTGCCATCGGTAACTTGATAAATAATATCGACACTGTCGCCATGAAAGTTGGCAGTAGGCGTAAACGTGTAGCCGTGAATTGCGTCGCCACTAAAGGTTCCATGGGGTGAAGTTGGGGTACCAACAACCTGCAGTGACCCGTCAGGGTCCGACAAATGTTCAAGCAGTTGTGCCGTGGAAATATGGCGGCTACTGTCTTCGTTGAGAGTTGCTAATGTTCTAGTGCCACTATCAACTAATGGATCGTTAACGGGGTTAATAGACAATGTTGCACTTGCGGGAGCGGAATCGGCATGGCCATCATTCACGGTATAACGGAAATGAACATCACCATTAAAGTCTTTCGCTGGAACAAACTGCAGCTTACTGATATCTCCGGCATCGATAATCTGATTTACAGACACATCACGTCCATCAAGTACAAATTTACCTGCTGCTAAGCTTGGCAAGTTAGTTAACGTAATAGCCTGTAAGGTGTCGCCAGTATCTATGTCAGTAAAACCAAACTGGCTTGCTTGCATTTGGTAACTGACATCTTCAGTACCACTGGTTAGATGCACTTGGTTTACAGTGGGTGCATCATTAGTCCCCGTGACATTAATATGAAGATCGTAGGGTGTACCATCTTTACTATGTACGCGATATATAACAACTTCAGTTTGACCTTCAGCTAGGTATTGTAGCTTTGCGTTATCAACATGATAAGTCCAAGTACCAGCGCTATCGATACGTAACAAGCCATTATAAGGGTCATAAATTTTTGTTTCACCGAATTGGCTAAACTGGAATGAGTTTTCACCAGTGTCAGGGTCAACCACAGTAAGTGAGCCCGTTGCTAACTCCGTTACTGTTCCTCCATTACTGCTTCTATGAGACCCATCTTCAGTAATGCTCCCAGTGCTGACTTCAGTGATAATTGCGCTATCTTGAACTGCCGTTAATACTGTTGTCGCGCCGGTGTGGGTGGTACCTCCATGAGCATCTAAGACGTCATAGGTGAAATGTACTTGGCCGTTATAGTCTTTTTCCGGTGTGAATGAAAAGCTACCGTCTTGATTGTGTTTAATTGAGCCATGGTCTGCATGCAGATTCTCAATGGTCAGTAGTCCTGCGTCATTATTATCGACATCAATTGTATTGGATAGGAGTTGTGCTGCAGTGATGGTTTGGCGAGTATCTTCTGTGCCAGCATTGAGAGTCACCTCAGATGAACAGTAAGGGCGATCATTACTACCGTGAATGGTGATCACTATATCGTGAGCTGTACCATCTTTTGAATAGATAGTTACTGTGTCGGTGAGTGTTTCTCCTTTACCAAGTTGATCAATTGCTGTGCCTCTATTAGTCGCATGTCCACCTTTAATTCGGATGTTGCCAGCATCTGCATAATATGACCATGTTCCATCTTCTCGCAGCATTAAGTCACCGTATTTACCGGCATAATTAAATCCTAGGCCGCGAGAGTCAAAGGTTGCCTCACCTGCATCAAGATCGGTAATGGTCAGTGCACCACTGACATAAAGCGGACTGCGTCCAAGAAGGCTCATACCTAGTTGAGCTTGATCTGGTGACATATCAAGCCCTGCGGTGCCTTCGGTGACATCACCAATATCAACGCCACCAATAATCGCTTTATCATCACTGCCATTAATTGTAACTGTAATGGATTTTTCTGTGCCATCTACGGCGCGGACGATGATGGTATCTGTGAGCGTATCTTTGCTGGTGAGCGCCTGAATATTAGGGCTATTATTATCAACAACGTATTGCCAATGGCCGTCATTATTTATTGAAAATTGACCGTAAGCAGCGTGATTAACATCCACAATAAATTGGGATTCACCGTGATCGATATCAGTGGCGACTAGCTGGCCTTGTGCGACTAGATTTCCTCGGTGGCTATGAATGTCTTCTTGAAGCACTGCAGAGGTGTCGCCGGTGATCTTAGCGATGTCATTGCTGCCATGTATATTGACTTCAATTTTGTGGCTGGTGCCATCAATTGAGTGGACCACAAATACTTCTTTAAGCGCTTCTGTTTGAGACAGTTGCTGTATCTGAGGTTGATTGTTGTTAGCAATGTACTGCCATTGACCATTATTACTAATAACAAGTTGACCGAATTGCCCTTGTTGTAGTCCTGAAGGGAATAAATCTTGGCCATTATCTATATCGGTAATGGTCAATTGACCTTTGGTTATCAGTAGGCCTGAACTCAGTTTGTCTTCAACGACAACACCCGCATCTACCCCATTTATATTGGCTAAGTCATTGGTTCCAAGTATTTGTATTTGAATACCATGTGGAGTGCCATCGTGACCTTTAATAAAGAACAAGTCATCAACGATTTCGCCACTTTTAAGACTTTGAACTGCTACACCTTGATTATTGAGCGCATAATGCCATAGCCCTTTGTCGTCGATGTGTAATTCGCCATATTTGCCTTGTAGCGTTTCAGGCTTGAAATGCTCATCGCCAGTATTAGGGTCGAGAATGTTCAATTGTCCTGTCGCTGTTTGTTTAGTGCCGTCTTCTTTAAATAGCGCAACATCAGTACCTGTGATGATCGCTGGCGTGTTATCACCGACAATGGTGGTTGAGATAGTATGCTCGGTACCGTCTAAGGATTTTACGGTAAAGCTTTCGGTTAGCTGCTGCCCATGGGGTAACTTGATCACATTAGCATTGTAATGATCGACTGCATATTGCCATTCACCATTTGGCTTAATCGTTAAAAAGCTCCCATAAGCACCTGCTATTACTTGTGATTGAAAATGTGCTTCTCCTGTATCAACATCAGTGATGTGAAGTTGACCATTAGCGTACAAAATATTTGGTGCGCCAGAAGCATTTGAAATTACCCCAGTATTTGTGCCTGAAATAACTGCATTATCATTGGTACCATGAATATGAACACAGAGAGTTTGTTCGGTGCCATCAGCAGTTTTGATTATGACCGTATCGGTAATTTCATGCCCTGCATTAAGAGATTGTATTGCCGCTTGTTTGTTGTTTGAGGTGTATGTCCAAGCGCCAGAAGGGTCGATAGTAAAATGGCCATACTGACCAGTGAGAGTACCAGCGATAAATCGGGCTTCACCTAAGTCGGGATCTAAAACATTGAGCTGACCATCTGCTCTCAACTGTCCTTGGAAAAGGTTTTTATCTTCAGTGACATCTAATGTGGATGAACCTGAGATAACTGCTTTATCATCTTGACCTTTGATGATGACTTTTATTTGATGTTCGCTGCCATCGATAGATTTAACAACTATCGTATCAATTAACGACTCACCTGTTTTAAGTTGATTAATTGCAGGTTGATTATTATCAGCGGTATAAGTCCAATGACCATTATTATTTATGGTTAATTCGCCAAATAAACCTTGTGAAGCATTGGCCTGAAACTGGTTATCTCCAATATCAGCATCTTTTACTGCCAACATACCGTCTGCATGTAAAAAGCCAGCGTGTAGGTTTTTATCTTCAACAAGTGAAACGCTTGATACACCACTGATGAGGGCTTTATCTTCGGTTCCATTAATATTTATCTTAAGAACTTTCTCTGTGCCATCAATCGCATGCACATATAATGTTTCAGTTAGCGTGGTCCCAGCTTTTAAGCCTTGAATGGCGGCGCTGTTATTATTAGCAGTATAGACCCAATGGCCAAGCTGATTAATCGATAAGTAGCCGTAATTACCTTGATAGCTATCGGCAACAAATTGGTTTTGGCCGTTATCGATATCAGTAATGGTTAACGCACCATCAACCCTTAATAATCCTGAGTGAACGTCTTTATCTTCAGTGAGTGTTGCAGTTGAAGTGCCTGCAATCACTGCTTTATCTTCACTACCGTTAATGGTAACGGTGACTTTTTGTGATGTACCGTCAATCGAGTGAACCAATACAGTATCCGTAACCGAGTCACCCGTTTTCAGGCCTTGAATGTTGGCTTGTGAGTTATCGGCGATATAGGTCCAATGGCCGAGATTATTGATAGTCAGTGTACCGAATTGGCCTTGCAGGCTCTCGGCATTGAACTGGGCTTGGCCGTTGTCAGCATCGGTGATGTTAAGTGCGCCATCAACACGCAGTTGACCACCATGCACGTCTTTATCTTCGGTGAGCGTAGCTGTACTGGTGCCTGCAATCACTGCTTTGTCATCAGTACCGTTAATCGCGACAGTGATTTTTTGTTCAGTGCCATCGACGCTGTGAACCAATAACGTATCCGTAACCGAATCACCCGTTTTTAGACCTTGAATCGTGGCTTGTGAGTTATCCGCTGTGTAGGTCCAATGGCCGAGATTATTGATAGTCAGCGTACCGAACTGCCCTTGCAAAGCCGTTGCTTGGAACTGGGCTTCGCCATTGTCTGCGTCAGTAATTGTTAACGCGCCATCAACGCGAAGCTGTCCGCTATGAAGGTCTTTGTCTTCGGTTAATGTGGCGGTTGCAGTACCTCCTATCACAGCTTTGTCGTCAGAGCCGTTAATGGTCACCGTGATCTTTTGCTCAGTGCCATCAACTGAATGCACCAACAATGTATCGGTGAGTGACTCGCCACTGTTAAGGCCTTGAATGGCAGTCTGAGAATTGTCAGCTGTGTATGTCCAATGGCCAAGTTCGTCAATAGATAAGCTACCAAACTGCCCTTGTAGCACATTGGCTTGGAACTGGTTTTGACCGCTATCCAAATCCGTAACTGTTAATACACCATCTGCGCGCAGTTGCCCTTGATGAACATCTTTATCTTCGCTGAGTAAGCCACTATACCCTCCGCCAATGATCGCCTGTTCATTAGTGCCAAGAACTTGAATAGTTAAGTCTTGCTTAACTACTTCACCAGCACTGTCGGTTACACTAACAACAAAGTGCTCAACCCCCTTTTGCCCTTCGATTAACGCAAGGGTTGCAGGTTGCTTATTATCAAGCTGATATTGCCACTGCCCATTATCAGGGTTAATAGTTAATCGGCCATATTGACCTTGAGAGTGGCTAACTGCCCATTGTAGTTGCTCATTGTGGTCTGGATCTTTAGCGAATAACTGACCATCAACTTCAGAAAGTGCAGCCATCTCAGTAACGTTGGCATGGTGCAAACCAGAGATTTGGGGTTTATCATTACTACCCTCCACCTCTATTGAAACCACCATTTTGATTTGATGCTGCAGATTGTCTTTAACTAAAACAACAAATTGCTCACTATGGTGCTCTCCTTCAGCCAAAGCATTGGTCGTAGCTAGTACATTATCCAACTGATAACGCCACTGCCCAGTATGAGAGTCTACAACCAGCTGGCCATAAACCCCACTTCCTGACTCAACTGACCAGCTTACTTGGTTAGCGTCAACACCAGCAACATGCAACTGACCGCTCACCTCGCTCACTTTATCTTCTTTTACTGATCCGCTTTGTTGCTGAGCCCCTTCAGCATGAATAACAGGTACTTGCTGCTGGTCAGTTTGAGAGTGATTAACTATAGTAAGCTGTTGTACTGTCACACTGGGCTTATAATTATTACCCTCAACATTTGCCAACTGGTTGCTCGTTAAACCCTTAACCCCAACATGATTAAGAAATGAATGTGCAGCAAACCAATGAGAGTTGGCACTGCTACCCCCTCCTTTACCCACTCTTGCTGTCGCTTTGCTGCCATCAATTAAGGGAGCTTCCACCAAGGCAGCGCCAGCAACGGCTTTTGAAGTGTCATCGGATTCGGAGGATTTAGCATTAGCAGATTCCCCACCTTTACCGGTTTTCGAAATTGTCTCTAACGGATTTGTGGCTTCTGACAATAACCCCTCACCTGGTAAAGCCTGCTGCTCACTTAGCAGTTGCTGATGAGATTTATCAGCAACCAAATCTTGATTGCTTAAACCTACGGTTTTTCCATCCCGGAGTTCTTTAGCTTTAAGTCGCGCAACATCTTCATCAATACGCTTGGCTTTTTTTAGCTCCTTACCTTTGTTGTTGCTGTTACTACCTAGAGAGAGTTTGCCTTTGGCATTTGAGGCTGATTTATCTTGCTGCTTAGTCATAACAAACCTCTCTTAACGTTCGCCAAAGGCAGTGGTTATGTTGGTAAATACTGGCTTCCATAAGTATTGAAATACCGTTTTATCCCCCGTCACAATATCCACCTCACCAGTCATCCCAGGAATAAGGCCAAAGCGCTCAGGGTCATCGTTAAAATAGGGTTTATCTATGCTTATTTTAACTTTGTAAAAAACGCCCCCTTTCTCATCGGTATCTGTAGAAGGAGAAATCCTTTGCACAATCCCATCTAATGCCCCATATCGGCTGTAATCAAAGGCGTCTATTTTCACCCTTGCAGGTTGTCCTTCGGTAACAAAACCAATATCACGTGGAGATAGTTTGGCTTCGATTAGCGCTTCCTTGGTAGTGGGAACAATTACTGCGACAGTTCCGCCTGGTGCAATTACGCTGCCTGAGGAGGTAGTCGGAATAGATTGCACAATCCCATCGACCGGCGCCAAAACAGTAGTTTGAGAAACTTGTGAACCGGAAGACTTTAAACGCGCCTCAACCCCTAACAATTCGGCTTGAGCCTCAGCCCGTTTTTCGCCTACTTGATTGAACAAAGCCGCATTTTTCTGATCTAGTTGCTTACTTAGGTTAGTTAGACTTTTACTTAAAACTTGTTCTTTACCCTCTAAAGATTTTAGCTCTCTTATGTAAGAGTCGAGCTTTTGTTGAGCTTCTAGTACCTGTAATTTAGAAACCACCTGAATGCCACCTGGTGATTTCATCATGTTGATAGTTTTACGAGAAGCCGCTATTTGATCACTTAATGCTGGCACTTCATTCTCTACTGCTGCTAATTCTGCCTTAGCTTTAGCTATCTCCGATTCTGTTAATGCTGAGGTTGCAGCTAACTCAGCATTCATCCTTTTAAGCGCTGAAACATGCTGCGCCACCAATTTAGGATACTCTGCTTCAAATGCCGAAAAGTTAGCTTGGCGCTGCTCAACAAAGGCGTTATAACGCTCAATACGTAATTCTAAGTTGGCTTGTTTGCTGGCTAATTCTTCCTCTAAAGACTGGCTATCAATGGCCACAAAATTTGCAAGTACATCGCCCTGCTTAACCACGTCACCTTCCTCTACACTCACAGAGGCTAAAGTTCCACCTAGCTGGCTTTGAATAACTTGTCGGTGACCCAGTGGCACTACCTGCCCTTTGGCTTTAGCAATTTCTTCCACTGTGGTAAAAATTGACCACAACAGCATTCCCAATACTGACAACGCAATAAACCACGCAATACGCCTAATCAGCGTTCTCTCCGCGGGGGCTTCAATGGCATCAGTAAATTCATGTTCTGGCCAAATACGATTAGACAATTGACGCTGTTCCATATTTACTGCTCCGTATCACTGTTGGTTTGAGGCTGCTGTGAAGGAATAGGTCCAACATAAGCGGCTGTACCTTTGTCTAAAATTATTACCTTGTCGGCTAGTTGAATTAGCTCTTGATCATGGCTGGTGAAGATAATTGTGGCTTTGCCTCGCAAGCTTTCTAAGGTGCGAATAAATTGGCGTTTAGCATCTGGGTTTCGGTTTGCTAAAGGCTCGTCTAACAGCAAGTACTGAGCCCCTTTTAGTAGTGCTCTTGCTAAGGAAATGTAGCCACCTTCTACCGCCGATAGCATGGCACTGTCATCACCTGCAATTGGCGCATCTAACTGTTCATTTAACGCGCTAAATAACGCTTGCCCACCAGCAGCCAACAACGCATCAATTAATTGTTCATCACTGGCATCAGGATTTGCTACTCGTAGGTTTTCAGCCAAAGTGCCCGGAAATAAATCTGGCTCTGCCGGGCAATAAGCCGCCCATGAGCGCAATAGCTCCGGATCGTACTGGCGAATGTTTTTGTTGTTTATTGCTACATAACCGGCTTGAGGTTCAATTACCCCTAAAGCTGATAGCAACAATGAGGTTTTACCACAGCCATTAGGGCCAATGACTGCTACTATTTCTCCAGCGTCTATTTCAGCATTAACGGCCGATAATGCCGGCTCCATTTCGGCTCCATAACGCAAGGTTAAATGTTGAAAAGACACACTAGGTGCGCAGCTCATATCGGGTACATCTAAACGCAGTTCGCTATTTTCGGTTTTCACCTGCATAAATCGGTCAAACTGCTCAGCGGCCCCCTTTAGCAAGGTGAACTTTTGGGTGGAGCTAAACGCTAGTTGCGCTGGGCCGGTAATTCGCCAAATCAGCATGACACAGGCAATCAACGCCCCAGCAGATATTGACTGGTTAAGCACCAAGAAAATGCCACAGAAAACAGTGACCAAGGCAGTGGATAGACTTAAAGCATGAGCAACGGCAGCCATTAGCCCATTGCGCGCCGCATAACGAAAGTTCTGCCGGCTATTCTCACGGCATAAACGGGCAAACTTAGTGGTCCAAGCATCGACTTGCCCGGCCGCTTTTAATTGGGTGAGATTTTTAGCCAACTCGTTAAGCGCATTTTGATACTCACCAGTTACCGTAGGAGAAGCGCTTTGAATGTAGCTGCGCATTAGTCGCATAAGTAGGTAAAACACCAGTAACATCAGCAGTGGAACCAGCACCAACCAACCACTTAACAAAGTAATGGTCGCTAAGGCGATGAAGGTAAAAGGTAAATCGATTAAGCCACCTGCAGCAGGACCAGATAACACAGTGCGAACTTTTTCTGCATTACGCATACGCGCCACATGATTGGCAATGCCCACTCGCGATAACACCATTAACGGCATGTTCAGCAAACGGTGAAAGGTAAGTTCAGACAAATCTCTCGCCATGCGATTACTCGCTGAGGACATCACTCTTGCTCTAATCAAGCGAGATGCAACTAAAATGCTTAAGGCCAATGCCGCACCTAAAGCAATACTGGGCAATACCTCAGGTGTTTGACCGCCAATTACACGGTCATAAACTGCCATTGTAAATAGCGGCACGGCTAATCCCGTCAAGCTAGACAATAAACTGAGCCAAAATACCGGCCGATACCATTTACTTCGCTTGCTCACTTGCTCGGCAAAAGCTTTCGCAGAAGATCCCTGCTGAGGCAAGCGCTCAATCATAATTAGATGCGCGTCTTCACCGATAGTTGCGGGGTCACAGGCTTGCCACTGCTGCTCAAACTGTTCCAGTTGCTCACCATGGCGACGCAACAACTTAGGAGCATGATGATCAGATATCAGTACAAAAGGATGAGCCGCTTGAGAAACTAAGGAAGGCAAGTGACGATGCACCGAATAGGCAATATGGTGTTTTTTAAGCAGCCCCACAAAACCCATAACATCTAGCGAATCTATGCGCTGGTCTTGTTCTATATTGGTTGCTTGAGAGTACAAACCAAGTTGCTGCAACAAACTAATTAAGGTGGGTTTTAAATCAGGATTTTGCTGCTCCATGTTAAGCCCCCCTCTGTTGTTTTAACAGCTTGACTAAGCCATCTTCTGCAATTTTCAGTTGTATGTCGCAATGGGCTTTTACTTCGTCAAAATGCGAAGCGATCATCACCGTCATGTCATCGCCTTGCTTACTTAGCAAGGCCAGTAAACGCTGCTGAGCATCAGCATCTAAGGACAACATAGGCTCGTCTAGCAGCAATATCGACGGTTGCTGCGCTAACGCGCGCACCAAAGCGATAAGTTTAATCGCTCCTTTGTTAAGCATTTGATTACCGCTGTCTCCCACGCGGGTTTGATAACCGGCTGGTAACAAGGAAATGGCAGCACTCAAACCCAACTCTTCTGCTAACACCATGGCATTAGCTTCTAATTCAGGCCGAAACAAGGTCATGTTTTCCATCAAACTGCCGGCAAACAAGGTAGGCCACGGCGCTAAATACACCACGGATTGGCGATACTCATTTGCGTCATGCTGGCCAAGTTCAACACCAGCAATATTAATGCTGCCTTGTTGCAACTGATGAAAGCCAGCCAGCGTACTTAATACTAAACTGGCGTGGCTAAGAGGATTAGATTGCACTACCACCATGCTGCCAGCGGGCAAGCTAAAACTCGCGTTTTCAATACAGGCCACCGAAGTTTTAGCACTTAGATGGCTGTATTCAATGGGCCCTGCTGGTAACTTTTGCTGATAGCAATGTTCGGCGCTAAAGCGTTCTCCCTCTAAACTTGTCAACTGCTTTACTTGTTGCATCGCAGACTTAGCGGTAACCATTCGAGAGCGCAGACTAATAATGGCGCTTAAAGGAGCAACCGCTCGACCCGCTAATATAGAACAAGCCGCTAAGCCACCAGTGGTTAACTGTCCATCTAACACCATTAAACACCCCAACAATACCAATACTAAGGTAGTTCCCTGAGAGGCGCCTTGAATAAACTCTTGCAGCTTGGCTGATAACCAATCAACCCGCTGTTGGTGTTGCAAACGCTTATAGTTAATTTTTCGGTAATTTGCGGCAATGCCACTTTCTAGAGCTAAGGCTTTAGTGGTGGTTAGCCCAGACAATACGTTAATCAACAATCGTGAACGTTCAGCCTCGCTAAGCGCTAAATCTTTAGTGGCTTCGGCTAGCTGCTTGCCAAGCAACAATACAAGTAAGCTAATTAACGCCCATACGGCAATCGGAATAAAAACTAAGGGCCCACCAATGTAAGCCACTAAAGCTAAGAAAATAACAACAAATGGGAAATCAATCAGGGCTAAGGCCGCTTGACCAGAATATAGGTCTCGCATACCTGCTATTGAACTTAAGCCATTAAATACTCCGCCCCTGCCAAGTTTCGCGATAGGTTCGAAACTGCTGGCGAGTAGCGCTTTCACCGCATCAATTGTGGTATGCAACTCAAAGTTAGCGGCTGCAGAAGCCAATAACCAACTACGTATATATCGCAACACTAGCTCTAGTAAAATAGCCACCGCTACACCGAGCATAAGAACCGTAGCCGTGCCGTAGCCTTGGTTGGGTAATATGCGGTCGTAAATCTGCAACATGGCAAAAGGCAAAGCGAGCGAGAGTAAGTTTATAAATGTAGATGAGAGCAATACATCGATTGCAGACCTGTTTCGAAACAATAGGCTTAACGCATACCTCATTTAGCTGGCTTCCTTTCTCAATAAACACTGCGATGAGTTATTGATAAGCCTAGCAAATAATCGAAGTTTTTCTTTTTTGGTGAGTTTTTATTTAAGCCTGCGAATAAGCCTCAACATATTCATTAACAAAATTGACACAAATACAAAACTAATTCACTATCAATGAGCGTCAATCTAGCTCATGATTTCAGCATTGCTGTATATGTTGTCATTTAAATCTATTTATTACTTTTTAAACAAACAGATATGAATGAATCAGCCAACTTAGCTCAAGTGCTGGCACTACCCAGCCACTCTCATCACCATAGCCATCAGTATTTTCAGGTGGTGATTGGCTTGCAAGGGCAAACCGAGTTTGACATTCAAGGTCAAGCTAATTTGGTTGGGCCAGGTCAAGGTTGCTTAGTGCCCGCCTCTGCAGATCATGCTTTTACCGGGGTAGGCAGAAATCAAATCTTGGTTATTAATTTGGCCGATACACAACATGCTAGTTTGCAGACCAAAATCGAGCAGTTGTTCGACCATCAATCCTACTTCAAGCTAGCCAACCAGTCGCAAGTTCTCGTCAATGCACTGTGTCAGGAAATGCTAACTAAGCCGCAAGACACCATGCTAGCCGAGGCCTGCGCCAATACACTGTTGTGTGTACTGCAAAATCACTTAGCTCAAAGCAAACAACACCAAGCTAAGGTCACCCGCCTACAAATGGAGCATATCGACCGCTACATCCAACAACACTTGCAGCAAAAAATCACCGTGGCGCAACTTGCTGGTTGCGTGTTTTTAGCCGAAAGCCAATTTCATTTATTGTTTCGCCAGCAAACCGGATTAACCCCACACCAATATTTGCTACGCAAACGCTTTAACGCGGCTAAACAGCTTTTAGCTACACCGCAATTAAGCATTGAACAAATATCGCATCGTTGTGGTTTTGCTAGCCAAAGTAGCTTTACCAGTGCATTTAGCACTTTTTATGGCATCACACCGGCTCGCTACCGCAAACAAGCCAGCTAAAGCTAAAACATCTTCTTCGCCTTCGCTCGCCCCGCCTAGGCTGACTACACTATAAATAAGCAACGTGAATAACCTGAGCTCGGGATAATAAACCGATTTCTAAGGGCTATTTTTACTTATTTCGGTGTTGAAGCCACTTGCAATAGACTAGCGATTTGCGCGCAGCTTCGCCTAGAACTAAGTAAAACTACCTCGGCAGAAACATAAAGCTAAATTAAGCACTGGGTAGGAGAGTTATTGTCACTCCCTTATCCCGAGTTCAGGTTAAATAGATTGTTAAACGCTTGCTTCGCTTTTTGTTCATCAACAGAGAATTTCGAACAAAACGCGGAGCTTTTCGAAATACGCGACGCCCAAAGCGCTCTACAATCGGCCTCTAAATAACAAAGCCGTAACATCCTCTGTCCCCTCGCAGAGGATGGCAACACGAGGATCCAGCATGCACAACACTATGCAACTCGATGCTAAGGCCATGACCCAAGCTTCGTTTATCGAGCAGCCTTTAACCAAGGTTTGGCAATGCATTTCGCCGCTTTACGCTGTAAACGAGTCAAGCTGGTTAAGCCAACTTATCCCACTCGCTAAACCTAGCCCAAGTGAATTAACCCAAACTACGGTGTTGGCCACTCAACTTATCGAGCGAGTTCGCGCCGACAAAAACGCCGTGCAAATGATCGACGCCTTGCTGCTTGAATACAGTCTTGATACCCGCGAAGGTATTCTGCTGATGTGCTTGGCAGAAGCGCTAATGCGCATTCCCGATAGTGCCACCGCCGACGCGCTAATTCGTGACAAAATGAGCGTGGCAGACTGGAAGTCTCACCTTAAAAACTCAGACTCACTGTTTGTAAATGCTTCTACCTGGGGTTTAATGCTAACCGGTAAAGTAGTGAGTTTAGATACCCCACAAGATGGCCAAGCCAGCAAGGTGCTCAACAAGCTAGTAAACAAATTCTCCGAGCCGGTAATCCGCCAAGCCATGCATCAAGCCATGAAAATAATGGGGCATCAGTTTGTACTAGGCCGCAATATTCAAGAAGCCTTAAACAATGGCGAGCCTTTGCAACAGCAAGGCTTTGCTTATTCTTTTGATATGCTGGGCGAATCGGCTCTTACCCGCCAAGATGCTCAAAAGTATTTTAACGACTATCACCAAGCTATTAGCGTTGTAGCTAAGCAGCGTTCAAGTACTAGTGAATCTCACCCTGCGGCCTCGGTATCAATCAAGCTCTCGGCCTTGCATCCTCGCTACGAAGCAGCCAACCACGAAAAGGTACTACAAGAGTTGTTTGATACGGTTTTAGCACTGCTAAAACATGCCCGAGCACAGGATGTTGCCATTACCATTGATGCCGAAGAAGCCGACCGCCTAGAAATATCCTTAAAGCTATTTGCCAAGCTCTACCAGCACCAAGCTGTTAAAGGCTGGGGAAAATTTGGTTTAGTGGTGCAGGCCTACTCAAAGCGGGCATTAGCGGTAATTGCTTGGTTAGCTACACTGGCCAAGCAGCAAGGCGATGTCATTCCCATGCGCTTAGTAAAAGGCGCCTATTGGGATAGCGAGTTAAAGTTGTCTCAACAACATGGCCACCACGGCTACCCGGTATTTACGCGCAAAGAAGCCACCGACGTGAGCTATTTGGGCTGTGCGCGCTTGTTGCTTAGCGAGCATATTCGTGGGCTTATTTATCCGCAGTTTGCCAGCCATAACGCACAAACAATTGCGGCGGTGTCGGCCATGGCTACTCACCAAGACTTTGAGTTTCAGCGCTTACACGGCATGGGCGATGCGCTATATAGCCATGCCAAACAACTACTAAATAGTGAAGTACGCATTTACGCCCCAGTGGGCAGCCATAAAGATTTGCTGCCTTATTTGGTGCGCCGTTTATTAGAAAATGGCGCTAATAGCTCGTTTGTTCATCGCTTAGTAGATGCCCGTTGTCCGGTCACTGATTTAACCGTGCATCCGGTAGATTTATTGCAATCACGCAGCTGCTTACATAACCCCAAAATAGCCCTGCCGCCACAATTGTTTGGTGAGCAAAGACAAAACTCCCAAGGTATCGCCACCGACATAGAAAGCGAATGGCAGCCTTTTGAACAAAAAGTCAGCCAGTTTTTAGGCAATTATCAATGGCAAGCCAGCTCAATTATTGACGGGCAAGCTCAAAGTGGCGAACACCATCTTATAACAGCGCCTTACCAGCGAACTCAGCAGGTTGGAGAAGTAGCGTGGGCCAATGCAGAGCAGGCCTTGCAAGCAATTAATGTGGCAGAACAAGGCTGCCTATTATGGCAACAAACGCCAGTAAGCCAACGTGCCAACTACTTGCTGAAATTAGCCGATAAGCTTGAACAAAACATGCCAGAGCTTGTGGCCTTGTGCCATCGCGAAGCGGGCAAAACCGTATTAGATAGCATTGACGAAATTCGCGAAGCAGTAGATTTTTTACGCTACTACCCGCAGCAAGCCATTCAAAACCTTAGCTCGCCTATTCAGCAATGCTCGTTTCGGGGCGAAGCACAGCAAGTCAGTTACCAAGGGCGCGGCGTATTTGTGTGTATTAGCCCGTGGAATTTCCCCTTAGCCATTTTTATCGGCCAAGTATCTGCCGCCTTGGTTGCCGGTAATTGTGTCATCGCCAAACCTGCCGAGCAAACCAGCCTTATTGCTGCTCGCTGTATAGAGTTGCTAATAGAAACAGGAATACCTAAGCAGGTTATCCAACTCATACTGGGCAATGGCGCGTTGCTAGGGCAAACCTTATGCAGCGATAAACGTATCGCAGGTGTTGCCTTCACCGGCTCAACGCCAACTGCGCAAGCCATTAACAAACAGCTGGCTAAACGCGATGCCTTGCCAGTGCCGTTTATCGCCGAAACCGGTGGCCAAAACGCCATGATAGTAGACAGCACCGCCCTGCCCGAGCAAGTAGTAAGAGATGTACTACGCTCAGCCTTTGCTTCGGCAGGCCAGCGCTGCTCGGCGCTGCGGGTATTGTTTATTCAAGAGGATATTGCCGAACGCGTCTATTCGCTGATTGCTGGTGCTATGCAAGAACTGGCCATTGGTAATCCAGAAAAACTAAGTACCGATGTAGGCCCGGTGATCGACCCACAAGCTCAAACAAAACTGCAGGCTCATATTAGCTGGTTAGAAAAGAACGCTCAGCTCATTTACCAAGTAGCGCTTCCAGAAGATTGCAGCAAAGGCAGCTTTGTTGCGCCGTGCGCTTATCAAATCGACGAGATTGCTCAATTAACACAAGAACACTTTGGCCCTATTTTGCATGTGATTAAATATCAATCAAATCAACTTGATAGGGTGATCGATCAAATAAATCAAAGTGGATTTGGTTTAACCTTGGGCGTGCATAGTCGTAATGAAAGTACCTATCGGCATATCGAGCAGCGTGCTCGAGTGGGTAATTGCTACGTAAATCGAGATCAAGTAGGTGCCGTTGTAGGGGTACAGCCTTTTGGTGGTCAGGGTCTTTCAGGCACTGGTCCTAAAGCGGGTGGCCCGCACTATTTGTACCGTTTTGCTAAGGCGAACATAAGCACCACCCTTGCCCAGCAGGAGCACTAATATGACCACGACTAACAAAGTATTAAAACAAAGTCTTGCAGTGCAAGATGCTTGGCAGCAACACACGGTGGCTCAACGTAGCGAGTTACTACTCGCTTGGGCACAACTGCTTAGCCAACGAGACCAAAGCTACCACGAATGTGCAGCAATGATCCGTTTTCAATGCCAACAAGCCCTAGCACTTATTGCTAACGAGCATGAGCTACAAGGGCCTACGGGCGAAAGCAACCAGCTATATACCGCTGGCCGTGGCTGTTTTTTGTTGGTGACCGATGAAACAGCCAGCAACGAAGCACTAGTAGGTTTAATGGCCGCAGCGTTAGTGGCTGGCAATACTGTTATTTGTTGTGCTGCAAATAGCCCTGTAGATGAGTTACTGAGCGACCTATTGCGCGCTGGCTGTCCAGATAGAGTGGCACAACCCTTGGCTTATACCTTGGGACCGCAACTTGCACAAAACAGCCTGGTAGCGGGCATTGCATTAGCAGGCACTAAGCAAAATTGCATCCACTACAACCAATTGGCAGCAGAGCGAGATGGCCAACTTGCGCAGTTCGTATATGAGGTTGATATGCGTAACCTTAGCCAACTCAGTGAACCAACACTTTGTTTGCGCTTTATAACTGAGCGCACACGAACCATAAACATTACCGCCGTTGGTGGTAACGCCAGCTTGCTTGAGCTAGGCAGCGGCGAATAAACCTAAGGGCCTGGTTAGCCATTAGCAGCGACAACCCAAATAAACCAACATGCTGAACTCGGCAATAAAAGGAAAAAGGAATGATTGAAAATAGCTTTGCTATCAGTGCTACATTTATAGCCTATCTAATCGTTATGCTATCAATTGGCATTTACGCCTATAAACGCACCGCCAACTCTGAAGATTACTTCTTAGGTGGTCGCTCACTAGGCCCATGGCCCGCAGCCTTATCGGCTGGTGCATCCGATATGAGTGGTTGGTTACTGCTTGGTTTACCTGGCTACGCTTACGCAGCCGGTATCGAGGCCATTTGGTTGGCCGGCGGCTTACTCGTTGGCACCTGGTTAAACTGGCTGATTTGCGCCAAACGCCTACGCACCTACTCCATCGTGATGGATAACGCCTTAACCATTCCTGAGTTTTTTGCGCGCCGTTTTGAAGATAAATCTAAGTTACTGCAATCAATCTCAGCCTTCTTTATCTTGCTGTTTTTCTTGTTCTATACCAGCTCTGGCTTAGTGGCTGGCGGCAAACTGTTTGAAACAGTGTTTGGTTTAGACTACACCACCGCAGTTATTGTCGGCACCATTTTTGTGGTGTCTTACACCTTATTTGGTGGCTTTTTAGCAGTATCTTGGACCGACTTAGTGCAAGGTTTATTAATGGCCGCCGCCTTAATGATCGTGCCAATTGCCGCAATGGAAGGCTCTTTTGGAGACTTAAGCCAAGCCCTTACCCTTAAAAACCCAGAACTACTTAACCTATGGACCGACGTAAAAGGCGAGCCTTTATCGGCCATTGCCATTATCTCGCTAGTGGCTTGGGGTTTAGGTTACTTTGGTCAGCCACATATTTTGGCGCGTTTTCAGGCCACTCGAAGCAACAAAGACATCGGCACCGCCCGTCGCATCGCAGTAAGCTGGACAGCTCTTTCTATGGCTGGCGCACTACTCATTGGTGTAGTGGGCATTTTGTATGTAGATTCTCACCTAGGTGGCAATATTAAAGATGGCGAAACCATCTTTATGCTGTTGGTAAATGCCATTTTCCACCCAGTAATTGCCGGCATACTACTAGCAGCAATTTTGGCTGCGATTATGAGTACCGCCGACTCGCAATTGTTAGTATCGTCGTCAGCCTTAGCCGAAGACTTCTACAAACAAGTCTTTCGCCCGCAAGCCAGCCAACAAGAGATTGTTAAGGTTGGCCGTATCGCTGTAGTCGCATTGTCGATAGTGGCTTTAATTCTGGCCATGAACCCAGAAAGCTCGGTACTAGGTTTGGTGTCTTACGCATGGGCAGGATTTGGCGCAGCCTTTGGTCCTGCACTACTACTTAGCTTGTTCTGGAAAGACATGAACCGTAACGGCGCACTAGCTGGCGTAGTGTTAGGTGGCGTAACCGTAGTAGTTTGGAAACAACTAAGTGGCGGCTTGTTCGACATTTATGAAATTGTTCCCGGCTTCCTGTTCGCCAGCATTGCCATTATTGCAGTGAGCAAAGCCACAGGTGGCGCAACACCAGCAATTCATAGCATTCACGCTAAATACGAAAAACAGCTGGTAGAATTAGACTAAGCCGTTAACCACAAGGCAGCTAAATACAGCTAAACAAAAAGCCGTTTACCTAAGGGTAAGCGGCTTTTTTACTTAGCGACTTAAAGCCTATTTACAACACAAATAACACTTCGCCTCTCTCACTAGACAGGTAAAAAAGAATCGCAAATACTGCCACCGCAGCCCCCACTATTCTTGCACTCGTGCCTTCTAACAAGGCAGACTTAGAAGAAACGAACTCCATTCGAGAGCCAGATTGCCCATTAGTAAGACCAAACTCGAACCGAATTTTTCCCGTATAGATAGCGTGTACTCCCATTAGGAATAACACTCCACAGATGATCAAATCTATAGTCACTTCCATGTACTAACCTTTTTTATACAACTACGACCGAAAGTACTAACAAGCCAGTGTTCGTATTTATCTACAAGTAGGAACAGTGCATAACGAAGCTTTTGCTTGAAATTATCTCTTCACGCTTTAGTTAGCCGATTCAGCTGCCTTTTAAGAGTGAAGATACTATAACCACCCCAAATCATGATTAATCCACCGATAACCAACAGGGAGGTTACCACTGTCGCATTATTAAGAAGAGGGTGAAAAGCATTTCCCCCTGCCCTAAATTTTCCATATAGACCTAAGCCAAACATGATCGGACCAGGTGATTCTATCCAAGTCACTCTAGTGACCTTCTTTTCGAGTTCTGCTATTTTTTCGCTGTTATTCATTTTCCTTCCTTGGAGCTATGGTTTTACTAAAAGCATCTCAGACAGCGTAAACGCTGCACAATGTTTTTAGAGTTCTTACTTGTTAAATATTTCTTTTCCTGTAGGAAATAAACACTTCCTCTAGCTCATAAGGGCCAATATGAACATATGTTCGTTGATCATCACCTACATGCAGCAATAGGTAGTTGAAGCGGAAGCGCTCCCCATCAATCATTAAGTCATTCATCAATATGGATTTATTACAAGTCCAAGTTCCCTTTTGATTCTCGGAAGTCTCTGCGGCTATGGACTTGCTTATAAATGTACCTATAAACTCTCCGTTTGGTTTATATTCAACTTCCCAACTATCAATGTATGCGCCGTCATTAGATTCTCGAGAGCCATACCAAACCCCTTGAATGTTTTTACATAAGTCAGCATCCGATTCAGGTAAAGACTTAATGATTGCCTTGAGCGTTTCTACTTGTCTACCATCTTGCTCAAGTGCGAAGTTCTCTGGAGAAGGTGAGAAATATTCATGAGAGAGGAAAACCACTAAGAACAAAGATCCTGCCAGACCGATACCGATTGAAAGCCCAATTGATACATATGATAGAAATTTCTTTAACACTATTTTTCACCAAGCAACTGTAAAGTATTACTAAGGTGAAGCGAACTAACAGAAAAATCAATAGAAATTCTCACATCTAGCGCTATTGAGCAGTGTGCACTTAGGGACAAGGTTTAGGTCACTTGAGTCTCAAGCGCTTAAAGCTACCCACCGGACTTATTCTTTCAACTCAACCCCCACCTATTTTGTACTACTTATAAACGGAGAGATTTGAGTAGGCTTTCAACTAAGCATGAACAAAGCTTTCATATAAAGGCTTTATAACCCAAGCTTAATCACCAAATCTTTATATGTATTATTAAAATATATTAATACGATCACTTTTTATTGATAACTATTGAGTAAAATGTCGCTTATTGCTTTACCCACTTACCATTAACAAACAGTGAAAAGGAGATCCCATGTACTTTAAGAAGTACCTGCCAGTTGTTCTTGGCTTAATAGTTGTTGGATGTAATAGCAGTAGCGACTCCCCTGCCACCCCACTAGACCCAACAGACCCCGTAGACCCGCCGGTAATTGTTGATCCGCCAGTTGACCCAGAGCCCACCCCAAATGAACCTAGTTTTGGCCTACCAGAAGGAGTGTTAACTGTTGCTAGCGTAAACTGTACTCAGGTGTTTTCTTCTACCTCGGCCTTGGTGGATGCTGCTTCTAAAGAAATGGACGCAGGTACCACGCTTTGTTTAGCTGATGGCGAATACAGTGGTGATTTTCAACTTAGTTTTGGTGGCAATGGCACCTTGGAGCAGCCTATTAAAGTAGCTGCCGAAAATCCTGGCAAGGCCATCTTAAAAGGCGGTGAAGTAGCGATAAACATGGGCGGCAGTTATGCCCAGCTGCAAGGGCTAATTTTTGATGGTGTGGAATACGGAAGCAACTTAATTGCTACCCGTTTTGGCACCAACGATTTATGCCACAATTGCCGAATTAGCGAAATCGCAATTATTGATGCCAAAGCGCAAGACGACTACGGCATTTTGGTACATATATATGGCAAAGATGTATGGCTAGACCATAGCGTAATTAGCGGTAAAACCGTGCAAAACCCGATGATTTCGTTTAACCGTTGGGTAGATGATAGCTGGGATGAAGCCACTAAACTGGCCGAACTTGCTCAAGGCATTGTAGTGTATAACAACTACATTGCTAATCGCCCGCCCGCCAACAACAAGATGTATGCGGGAAGTAGCGACAACGATTATGAGGCTATTCGCACCGGCTTAAGCTTTACCCACCATTACCCTGGTAATTCATTTATTGTGCGCAATGTATTTGAGCGGATCCAAGGTGAAGCCGAGGTTATCTCTAACAAAGGTTCTAATAACGTTATTGCTTACAATACCATTCGCAATAGCTATGGCTCGTTAACCAACCGCCACGGCAACAGCAACAAAATTGAACACAACTTTATTTTAAGTGAAGACTACCCACTAGCTGGCGGCATTCGTATTGCCGACGACGGCCACTCGGTAGTGAATAACTACATCGAAGGCGCACGCTACCAAAATACTAGCCACCACGGCGGCATAGTATTATTGGGATACGACGGCGCGGGCGATGGTGATAACGGCTACCAACAAGTAGAGAATGTGCACGTAGCTAACAACACCATTGTTGATAGCGTAAACAGCTTAAATATTGACGGCGGCGGCAAACCGCAGCAGCCTAAAACGGTTTATTTGGCCAATAACCTTATCGATAAAGCCATTGGGCCAGTGATTACCCAGGCTGAGCGCGGCATGCTGCCTGATTCAACCGTGGTAGGAAACATCTTCCACGGGCAGGCCTTTTCTGATGACGACGCAGTGCCATTAGGCACTGCCGGCATCGAGTTTTACTCGGCAGACTTACAAAGAGGAACTGATGAGCTATATCGCCCTTCGGATAGCTCACCTAACTTAGATGCAGTAAGTGACTACAGTAAAGGTGATTTTGCTGACGTTAAGCTAGATATGGATGGGCAAACCCGCACCCAGCCAAGCAGCGTTGGCGCCGATCAACCGCTAACAAGCAGCGTTAGTTTAAAAGCGCTGAGTTTTGCTGATGTAGGGCCAAGCAGTTATCAAATCAGTAAGCCCCAAGCCACCATGTTAGAAGCAGAGATTATTAACCCTGCCTTTGACGATGAGCTAAATGCTTGGACTAACAACGGTGCTCAAATCGCCGAGGCGAGTGAATCGTTCTCGAGAAGTGCTAGCGCCCAACTTAGTGGCAGTAGCAGCATAAGCCAAACAGTTCAGTTAAAGGCTAATACCCCATACGCTCTGTCGGCTTTTGTAAAAGGCAGTTATCAGCTGGCCTTGGGTGACATAGCAAAGCAAGCAGGCGTAGTTACCGGCGATGACTATAGTTGGGTAAGCAGCGAGTTTAACTCTGGCGATGCTACCGAAGCGCTACTTACTTTAAGCCTGCCCGACGCAGTAACCACCGATACCGATTTGGTAGATGGAAACTTAGGTGAATTTCGCAGCAATAGTGGCTCGAGTGATGCTTGGGTACAACACGAAGATAGTGGTGCCGGTTTAGGCGATGTTGGTAGCTCTGGCGACAGCGCATTTAGCGACAGCGGCTCTACTAGTAGCGGTTCGGCGCGGATCCGCTTCAAAAACTCGGCCAGCAATCACGATTTTACTGCCACCCCAGGTTTGAGCCAAACCGTTGCTAATATTCCACTAAACACCGAGTTAGAGTACTCGCTGTATTACTGTGACAACAAAGGTGATAGCTCTTTAAGTACCTTACATTACGGCGCAAAAGACAGCACTGGCGCAATAATCGCCCAAGCCTTTGCCCACGTGAAAGACTTAAGCAACGCCCCGCAAGGCAGCGTTAAAAGCTGTTTTAAACAAATAACGTTAAGCTTTAACTCTTCTGCACATAGTAGCGTAGAGGTATTTGCTTACATGCAAATTGACACTGCAAGCTACAACGACGCTGCAATTTATGCGCATGAGCAATTTACTGACGACGAATTAGAAGTGCGGATAGATGAGTTTAAACTTAGCTATTCAGCAGCGCCAGATGCCGCTAGCGAAGCTTTTTTTGATGACATTCGATTAATGAGTCGCGAAGACTAACTGCAAAATAAAACCAAAAAAAAGCAGCACCTAGGTGCTGCTTTTCTACTTTAGCTAAGCCTATTGGCAAGTATAACCTGATACAACGTTACCGTTTTTGTCGTAGTACTGCGGTGCATTGCCTGTGCCGTTAAACGAGCTTTGGTTGTAACGAATATTGCTGTTAGTACCGCGTGCAGTGCTAGTACTTAAACCACAAGGCACATTGTAAAAAGACGCCGTTACTTGGTAAGGGTTACGCGTTGTAAACTGCGAAGCATTGTTGTCTTCAACCACTAAGTTAGAGAAGCCAAAGGCTAAAATGGTGTTCTCACCCGTTCCTTTAAAGATGTTTCTAACCAACGTAATGTTGCTGCTAGCTTGAGCATGGTTTAACGGGGCGTGGTGATCTTGAAAGGCCAATACGTTAATACCCGTAGCAAAGTTGCCTGAAGCACCCACGGTAATAGTATTGCTGTCTACCACAATATCGCGGCTGTTATGTTCAACATTGATGCCTGCTGTGAAGTTGTTCTCGATATCGTCAGACGAGTTAATGTCATCTTCTGTTGTACTCACTGTGTTACCCGCAACAGTAACATTAGCCACAGTAGCCAAAGCAATGCCAAACTCGTTGGCTCCCTCTACGGTGTTTGAGTTAACTTGCGAGCCATTGGCAAACACGACCGGTTTATCACTAAACTGAGCGCGGGCTGCTGCATCAAAAAACGGAATATTGGTAAAGCTTGGCGGCACGTAAACCCCGTCGTTACCTGCATCTACAGAGATCCCTAAACGCACTCGATTACCACGAATACGGTTATTTGAAATGTTTAGTGTTCCGCCGTTAAGCACTACGTTGTTGGCACTTACATTCCACACGTTGTATACCCGGCCAACATCTCGTAGCAGCTCTACGCTGCGATTCACTTTAATAAAGTCATTGTTGGTAATCGACAAATTACGTGGAATTAAACCAGAAGACGCAACGCCAACAGCGGTGTTTTCAAAGGTATTGTTTTCGATGGTGATGTTAGCAATTTGCTGGTAAGCGTCTTCGTAAGGAATGTTTATTAAGCGCACATTTGAGTGGTCGTTCCCTGCTTCACTGGCCACTTGGGTATTAGTGTTTTGGCCTTTCTCATCAATTAGCAGCAAATTACGAATAGTCACATTCGAGCTTTGAATATTAAACAAAGGTTGAAAACCGTCGTCAGAAGTACGAATGATACGGCTTACGCGAAACCCAGCTGCACCTTGAATAGTTACCGGAGTTTGAATATCAATTTGCTGATCGGTAAATATGCTGCCTTGAATGGTAATAACATCTACGCCGGTGCCGTTGTTGGCTGCATCTTGCAAACGTGCACTTAACTGGCTGGCATTGCTGGCAGTATAGTTAGCGGCATTTGCGCCGCTAGCCAAAGCAACGGTTGCTAGAACCGCAATGGCCGAAGGCTTTAACAAAGCCACTAATGATGATGAAACCTTCCTTGAAGCTTGGTGGCGCTTTAACATGAACTGCATCTCCTTGAGTTAAATTCAAGGCAAAGCTAACACCACACATCAACAAATAAAACACAATTGGATTACCAATCTGATCTTTTATTAACCTGTCTGCATAAATTTTTATTTGTCTATTGCATTAAAAAATCTGAGACAAGGATCACTATAAAAATCTAAAAACAATGCCAAGAAAAGCCTTTCTTTGGCGATTAAAGCTGCATTAAGCCAGCTTTAAAACAATAACACTTTACATTTTTAAGAGGTAATACCAGAGGAGTCGCGTTAGAGATCGACAAAACATTCAAACATATTGATTTAATAAAAACCGAATGTTTAACAATCAAACAAGAAATTGGTTAACCGCGAGGATATTTCTAGCGCTGGCAACTTTTATGACGATACATTAACTGGTCAGCTTGCTCTAACGCGCTGTCGATAGAAGGATATTGAGTAAAGTCTACTTCCAACAAACCGTAACTAAAACATAGAGGATAAGCGAGCTTATGCTGCTTGGCAGCTGCACTAAGATCGCTGGCGAATCGTTGTAGTATTTCGGTCGCATCCGCTTCGTTGGTATCGGTAAACATTACTACAAACTCATCGCCGCCCATGCGGGCAAACAGATCAGACTCTCGAAATGAAACACGCATTTGCTCGGCAAATAAACGTAAGGCATTGTCACCTTCAGCATGACCGTATTGATCGTTAATGGGTTTAAACTGGTCTAAATCCATATAGGCAATAGTAAGCGGAATAACTTGCCTGCGGCACATGGCGAACGAGTAATGTGCTAGCTTCATAAAGCCACGACGATTAGAGATGTTGGTTAACTCATCGGTAATCGCCATTTGCAGTGCAGCCAGTTCTTGCTCCACCATTACCGCTAAATCATCCAATGCAATGAGGTCATCTTTAGTTAGGCTTTTTGGCTTAGTATCGATAATGCACAAGGTGCCCAGCTTCTCTCCATCTGGAGTAGTAAGTGGGTGTCCGGCATAAAAGCGGATGTGCGGGTAGCCTGTTACCAGTGGGTTATCGGCAAAGCGCGGATCTGCTAGGGCATCTTCAATTTGAAAGGTATCGTCACCTAAAATGGCGTGACCGCAAAAAGAGATGTCACGAGGCGTTTCACTGGCATCTACACCAAAGCATGATTTAAACCATTGGCGGTTTTCATCAACCAAACTCACTAAAGCAATTGGCACATCAAATAGCCGTTTGGCCATTCGAGTAATCCGATCAAAACGCTCTTCTGGCATCGTATCCAAAATATCGAGATCTTTTAAAGCTTTAAGGCGACTTGCTTCGCCAATAGGTGTACTTGGTGCTTGCATAGCTAACTTCTAGTAGGGCAAAAAGTAAACTATAAGTTGATAAATCAACACCATAGAAACTTTGTTGCCGTTAACAAATGTTCAAATTTAGTATCTATGGCAATGCTGTAAATGGCAAGTTTATAAATAACAAATGTATCTTTATTCGATAACAAAAGTATAAGAGAAGGCGCTCTGACAGCGCCTTCTATAACGAGATAAATAAACCAGCTTGGTGGCTATTTAAGCTTATTGATAGATGCTAAAAATGTGGCAATGTGCTGATTAACTTGCTCGCTATATTCATACTGCAAAGCGTGTCCTGCCCCTTCAACGGTGACTAGCTGACAATGCTCGCCTAAGGCTTTTTGAACACCCTGCGCTTGGCGATATGGCAATACTTTATCGGCATCGCCCCACACAACCAAGCTAGGTATATTAGTTTTAGCGACTGCAAGATAAGCGTCTAGCATTGGCTCTTGCATCAAACCTCTTACGGTTGCCAACATCGCTTTTCGATAGCCCTTGTAGCGCATTTGAGGCTCGAATTGTGCCACCCAATCAAGTGCTTTTTCTAGGTTAGATAAATCGTCTAACTGTCGTTTAGGCAAACTAGGTATAACAAAGCTATAGGCCACATATTCACCGATAATCGGTATAGGCAAAGGCGCAATTTTGGGAGTGGTAGTTAAAGGTGCAAGTAAGATAAGCCCTGCGACTTTTTCAGGATACAATTCAGCAAACCTTACGCTAATCGCCCCGCCCATAGATAAACCTGCTAAATACACCGGTTCATCTATTTGCTGATCATCAAGCAACTCCTTTATTTGCTCCACAAACAGCTGCCGAGTATAAGCAGTATTTGGCCTAGCCGAATAACCTCGCCCATATAGATCAACGCTAATCACCTGATAGCCCTGCTTAAGTAGACTATTAACGTTACGTTCCCAAACATAAGAAAATGCAGAGAACCCATGAATTAGCACAACAACAGGCGCAGTGCGTTGCCCCTCTCGATGAAAGTGAACTAAACCATGACTAAGTTGTACGTGTTTTCCGGGAAGGTCGTCGGCGTCAATATCGGCAATTTCAAACACTTCTTGATTGCGATAAAAGGGTAAGGCAAGGGCTGCCACTAGCAGCAAAAATAACAAAAACTCTATTAAATATAGCATCGTCATTCCTCCACTTAAGGGGTAGTTCAACTATACAATAAAGCACTGTAAAAAGGAGTTAGTATTGACGAATATTTGACCGACTTAACCTTCAATCAATACCAACTCATTATTATTGTGATGACAGTGAGTTCATCTAAGATTTAGTAGTGCATTACGCCTACCAAGGCACCTCGATGCCCATTTCTTTAATTAATCGATCTACTTCTTTCCAAGCCGCTTTTTTTTGCGTCATGTCTAGCTCTTCGCCGATTAAGAAGTCGCGATCGCCAGGTGCATTACCATGGCCTAACAGCGCAGCAATCGACATCCACACATAGGCTTGCTCTGGATCTTCATCCATGTTTTCGCCTTCGAAGTAATACAAACCTAATAGGTAAGCAGCTTCTTGGTGTTTGTTTAATGCAGCTTGGTTATACCAAAACTCGGCTTTGCCAAAATCTTGCTCGGTGCCTACGCCATTCCAAAAGTTTTCTGCTAACAGAAATTGCGCTTCTGCATCTTGCTGCTTAGCAGCAACCATTAGCCACTCAACCGCCAGCTCAGGCTTACTGCCTTGGCTAGTTAAGCCCTCTTGGTATAACACTGCAGCTTGCGTCATAGCAGCTACATTGCCTGCTTTGGCAGCTTTTAAATATTCTGCCAAGGCTGCATCGTAGTTTTGCTCTACGCCGTCACCGTGGTGTAGTTGCTGAGCACGAGTAAACTCTTGCTCGCCACACACGCCGCTACATACAACTGCGGCTGGAGTTTCACTAGTACTAGTTTGATTGTTGCTGCTACAGCCAACGATAAACGCGGCGGCAATACAACTTGCTAAACAATAAACTGATTTTTTCATTATTATTCCTTTGTTGACCACTGCCTAATGACCAAAGAAGGCAGCGGCAGCAACGCTACCACACAATCGCTCGAAGAAAATAGTGAATAATTATTTTGTTGCGATTAATCAATTGCAGGGGAAATACAGATAAAAGTGCTATTGCGATCACAAAGTTGCTGCTAATACGCATTAACAGCAACAGTTCGATGAATATAGTGACTATTTTATGCAGTTATCGAAGAAGGTCACAGTGGCTGGCCAATCAGAAAATACGCCAACTAACTCAAGATCTTTTTTAAGTACATTAAGTACTTCAAATTCATGCATAGAGGTGTACTTGCGCTCGATGGTCCAAGTAATTAAATCTAAACCCGCTTCTTTTAGCTGCTTGGCATAGTCAGTAGCAACTACTGCTCCATCTTGCTCTTCAACAAGCGCAGTATAAATGGGCGCAACAATATTGATGTTTTTAGCGGCAATTTCTGTTGGGCTAGGCACACCATCAAGCAAGTAAATAAGGTAAACGGCTTGCTCCCCAAACTCTGGGGTGTTGGCAACCCAGTATTCAACGTCGTCAATTGAGAAAGATTGAGCGTAAACCTCGCTAGGCTCAATGCCTGCTTCAATGTATTCATCAATCATTTTTTGGGCAAATTCTTGCTGGGTAATCCCTGCTGCTGCTAAGTCTTGCGCGGCTGGTGTTTTAAGCTCTGGCGTCATTTTTACGCCTAGTTCCTTAAACAGCGCAATGCTTTCTTTATGCGACATTAATGTGCCAACCTCAGCGTAAAGATCGGTACGGAAACTTGGCGTTGCGTCCATGTATTCTTCAACGGTGGTTGCTTGTTTATTAGCCGCGTCCATTTTACCGGTTAGGCTTTTATATTCAGCCAAGGTAAAGTCTGAGGTACGGCACTCAGCAGTGGCCTCTACGCCATTAGCAGTGTCTGCCGGAGTGAAGGGGACTGAACATTTAGCAGCTAACTCTGGCACTGCCAGTACGTTGGTGGTGGTGTGTAAATCGGCATGTGAGTGGCGACAAACTAGTTCGCCATCTTTAGTAAAGGCTACATCACACTCAAGCACACCTGCTCCCATACGCGCGGCAGCCATATAGCTTTCTTTGGTATGCTCTGGGAACATCAGTGGCGCGCCACGGTGACCAATAGAGAAGTCACTTACGCTGTAAGTTGTCATGTCATCTACACACGCTTGCAAGCTTGTTTTTAGCTCTCCGTCGGCGAGCTGATCAACCAAGAATGCTGGACGAGGTCCTAATTGCACTTTTGATATAGCCCCAGTGTTGGCCGCTTGAATAGGATTGTCGTCGCTACAGGCGCTTAATAGTACAAGTGGGCAGAGAAATAGCCCTAGCTGAGAGAATTTCATTGGTTAACGTCCTTATTGTTGGTGAATAACATCGATTTAAGAGCTAACCAGTAAAGATTCATCGGGTGACAAAGTGATGAAAAATTGATGTTAGATTTATATCACAAAGATGAACGGCTTGTAAAAGCAACAAAGCCAGCAATAACTATGCTGGCTTTGTTGATTTTAGGGTCTGTTGATCTTTGCTGATGGTTTTTGCACCAAAGATCAACAGACCCTAGTAACTAGCGATAATCAGGAATGCTTCGATTCCAGGTCACTAACTTTTTATCATTAGCTTTATTGCGCCAATAACTGGCTAAGCGCGGGTTAGGCTCGGTGGCCAAGCCTACTTTATAGTAGTAAGCCAAAGTACTAGCAGCAGGTTTAGAGCCTTTATCAGCAGCCAAACTAAACAGTTCAAAGGCTTTGTTATAGTTTTGCTCAACTCCACGACCGTAATGGTACATACGGGCCAGTGCCCAAATAGCTTGTGGGTTACCCTGCTCGATAGCCTGTTCAAATAAGCGCTGCGCTTTTGCGAAATCTCGCTCACCACTTATTCCATGGTAGTAAAGCAAACCCAATTCACGGCTGGCTGCTGGGTGCATTTCTTGGCTGGCCACTTGATAATAACCAAGTGCCTTAGTTAAATCGGCTGCTTCAAACATACCTCTTGCACTAGCTTTACCTATCCAATAAGCCGACTCTGGTCTGCCTTGCTCTGCTAACTGCTGGTGTAAGTTATAACAACTCTGCTGTTTTTTAAGCTGGGTGCACCAAGCACTTAAACGCTGATCGTCGTTAGTAGCGTTTGGCTTTGCAGAAGCCACAAAGCTATTACTCAAAGCTAGGCTTAGCCCGGCCACACACCAAATAAGTAATTTTTTCATGATTTTCATCCTTGGCTTATTCCGACAACTTAGGAGTTAAACCCACTCCCTTGTGATCTATGTCGCATTTTGTGTGCCAAATATAAAAACCATATATTTCAAAGTAATGACAGAATCTAAATTCCAAATCACACCATAATGAAGCAATAATCACCAAACTGAGTCACCAAATCAGCAATTATGAAAAAGAATAATAAAGAAAACAGATTTATTAATAACCTTGCGCCGATTTACGCCATTGCAGTGGCGTTTGCTTGAACCACTTTTTAAAGCTGCGGATAAAAATGGCCGGTTCTTTAAAACCCAGTTGCAAAGAGATATCTGCAATTGATAGCTGGCTATCAACTAATAAGTCCACTGCCATGGTTTTTCTGGCGTCTTCTAACAAGGTCGAATAACTAGTTCCTTTGGCTTTTAAGCGCTTTTGCAACACTCGAACATGCACTCCAAATAACTCCGCTACATGCTCAATACTGGTGTTTCCATCGTAGATTAATGGCGGCAAAATTTGATAAATAAGATCATCCAAGTCTTCAAGCCGCTGTAAGGTTTCGCTACTTTGTTTACGCAGTGCTTCTGCAGGGTAAACTTGCGCGCCAGTAACGTGGGCCCAACGCTGTTCAAACACAATCGCATTAATCGCTTTATTGTCTTTTACCGGGCAATTAAGAAGTTGGGATAGCTCTTTAGTGTGACTAAAACTATGCATTAACCATACTTCGGTCGCTCGCCACGACTCTCCAAACAATGTTTGGAAGGTTTTAAATAAGTTACACAGCATTGCCCTATGCATAGAGTCACAACTAAGTTGATCAGCAAAACGTAAACTAAATTCGGCTCTAACTAAGTCCCCTTCCTTCACTAAATCTAGGTCAGTTCCGCTCGACTGAGCATTCAAGAATGCCTTCAACATTTGGATCATCGCTTCTAGATTAGGCATGCTTTGAACCGCAATGGCTAATACTCCTTGCTTACGCAAAGGCATCGACAAGCCACAACGTGCGCTGGCCAAAGGCTGTTGACTAGCGCGATCTGCAGCTGTCATTAGTTTTGCCACTTTAAGCTGGCTAATTAAGCCGCTGGTTTGACGCAATAAACTCGGCGAGATATCTGCAGCGGCTAACAGTCGGTGCCTGTCTAAACCTTGCTGCTCCAATATGTCTACAACCCACTTTAAGGCTAGTAACTGAAATTGATATTCCTGCATCTCGCCGCCACTTCCCTATGAACCATAATCATCATTTTTGCACTTGTTCGCAAAATGTCAATTTACCGCCATAGTTTGATTAAAATAGCAGCAAGTTGAAAGGCCGAGTTGTATTTCAGATTGTTAATTTTTGCTGGCCATACCCAGCACATATTTAGGATCAATAATGACAAAATCACTTAAAGCTATTTTCGCCATCGCACTATTAAACATGACTATTAGCATGCCTGCATTTAGTAAAAGCGCAGCAGAAGAACGTGCAGAATCAGACCAAATGGTTCAAGAAACCTTGGTAGACTTTAAAAAGGAAAATAGCGACATTGCCGGTAAAATCAACGGCGCAGTAGGTTACGCAGTATTTAGCAATGCCGGTATCAACTTATTTGTTATCTCTGCTGGCGGCGGCCATGGTGTTGCCATCGACAACCAAAGCGGCAAACGCACTTATATGAATATGGGTGAAGCAGGGGTTGGTTTTGGCGCTGGTGTAAAAGACTTCCGCGCATTGATGATTTTTAACACCCGAGAAGCTTACGACAAGTTTGTAGAATCTGGCTGGTTGTTTGGCGCACAAGCTGACGCATCTGCTAAAGCTGGCGATAAAGGTGGCTCTGCAGAAAGTGAAGGTGCTATTGGAGACGTAACTATCTATCAAATGACCGAAGCTGGCTTATCGTTAGAAGCGACCGTAAAAGGCACTAAGTTTTGGAAAGATAAAGACTTGAACCAAAGCTAGACTTAACTAAGTAAGAAAATAACAAAAAGCTTGGCTCAATTGGCCAAGCTTTTTACTTTCTGCGGCGTCATACCAATCACACTAAGTAAGTGACCAGAAATAGCGCAGGATAAATACTCGAGAATAAGGCGGAATTTTTTGATAAGTAGTTATTCTACAAACAAAAATTCTAACGCAGTTGTCGAGTATTTTAACCAGCTAGAATGAACAGTTATGTAGTACGATTGGTATTAAATACCGGTACTCATGGTGTATTCTGGCAAACCAGTATGTGGGTCTATTTGTTCTTTCACCAAACTAAACCCCTGAGACAAATAGAACTGATAACTAGCGGTGTTTTGCTTATACACCGACAAAGTTAAAACACTGCGCTGTTGCTTGGCATGAGCAATAAGCTGTTTTCCAATACCCTGCCCTTGTGAATCGGGTGCCACAAAAATAGCCGCTATATGCTTTTCATCAAGCGCATAAAACCCAAGTACTTGGTTGTCTTGCTGATATACGTAAGTCTCGGCATTAGGTAGATAGAGATTACGCATATTATCTACTTGCGAATGCCAAAAGCTGGCATCGACAAAATCGTGCGCTTTTATCGAAGCGGCCAGCCATATATTCAATACTGTTTCAGTATCACCTGATTGATAAGGTCGGATCATTGTGAATGCGATATTAGTGACAAGATAAACAATGATACCGCAAACAAACAGAGAAAGGGCATGTCAACTAAATGATAGTTTGATGAAGGTTAAGCTAGCCTCAATTAAATCTACGATTTAGAGGAAAGAATAATAGTGTGTTTTGCCGTCAATGCATTGGTGACAGCAATACTCAAAAGAGTATAGAAAACCGCCCAAGAAAACATGACTGCCAATCCTTGAAAGAATATAGATATAGCCCCAATAGCTCCTAATTGACTAGAGAACCCAATAACTAAAATCATTACAATGCAATGAACTATCGTATTAATTGTCGTTAACGCACCAGCTACTTTTATAGCTTTTTGTGCCTTATCTAGATCAGCTTGATGTCGATGTACTGAGTTTCTATTTTCAAAAGAAATGACGGTATCTTCTGTGCTAACTTTTATGAACCACTTGTCTCCCATTTTCCTACCAACACGCGTTCCTTCTTTTATTTCACTAATCAATTGTTCTTCGGAAACACCTTTCTTTTGAGAATAATCTGAAATTGGCATCATTCCATTTAGCGCTGAAATATCTTCGTTCATTTTAGGTGTCGATATGCAGATAAAGAGTTACTACAGCTTACTAGCTTTAAAAAGAGCTAATTGACTTAAAGGTCATAAAAGAGTTCAAAAGTCTAAGAGTTAACAATGATAAAACATACTAACTTAGTGCCCTTCTTGCTCCATTTTCTCTACAAAGTCATCAAGCTCTTTTCCGGGGCTGTGGCTAAACACCCGTTCTTGATGATGTAATTCGGTAATTCGGTCAACCCGAAAGCTACGAAAATCATCGCGCAATTCGCACCACGCTAGTAAGGTCCAGGTGCCTCGCCAAAAATAAATGGCCAGTGGGCGAATTTCTCGTTTAGTGCAGTCTGCTTTGGCATCTTGGTAGCAAATCTCTAGGTATTCACGCTGTTGCGAAGCAATACGCAAGGGATCTAAGTATTTGAATTGGTCGCTGTCGATGTAAAAATCGGGGGCAAACATTAAAGATTGATAGGCTTGTAGGCGTTGTGGCAATACCGCTTCTACTTTAATCATTGCTTGCTTGGCAGCCGAAGACAGTTCTTTGCCTGCCCAGGTTTGCACCATTCGCATGCCAATTTGAATGGCCTCTAGCTCCGCTTCATTAAACATTAGCGGTGGTACGCTAACTTCTTGGCGCAACAAATAGCCTACGCCAGCTTCTCCTTCAATGGGAATGCCACTTAAACAAAGATCTTGTACGTCACGGTAGATGGTGCGAGTGGACACTTCTAAACGGTCGGCTAAATCTTGGGCAGTGGTGAGTCGCCGCATACGCAGAATTTGTACTATCTGAAAAAGTCTGTCTGCCCGTCTCATAAATCATCCCTGCCAAAGTGCAGAGCAAACACTAGCCCAGCTTTAAAGGCTGAGCTAGCTAAATTTGCTTGCATAACAACGTCGATATTACTGGAACTTAGACCACAGACCTATTTTATTACCTTCACTATCCACAAATAAGGCGAAGTAACCATGCTCGCCATCTTGAATTGCTGTAACAGGCATTAGGATTTGCACGCCCGATTGAGTAATTTTATCAACCAATGGGCTAAGTTTTTCGCTCAAATGCAGATAAACGGTGCTGCCATCCATGCTTGGCTTCATCATTTCATGCTGACATAAACCAAAACTAGCAGCCTCTGGATCTTCGGTTTCTAAAATGGCCATATCCATATCGCCCATATTCTCGCGGCGAAAGGTTAGATCAAAGTGCTCGGCGTAAAACGCTAACGCGCGGTCCATATTGGCAACGGCGATCTCTGCCCATACTAAAGGTGCAACTGCTAACATAACTATCTCCTTGCTGTTACCGGCTAGCCCCCATGGCCAGCCAGTGAGATAACTATAGCCCCCCCCTACTGACAACTACCTGTCAGTAGGGTTTCAGTAGCAGCGTTTTATTTTGTGACCAGTATTCTGCGCTAGCTCGAATAGTTTACAATTAGCTCTGATACCCTAAAGCCAAGCTATTGAATCTGATTAGCTTATTTGCAAAAATTCTGGCGACAAATTTATCACTATAAACACAAGGAAATGTGAGTGGCTAAATATGAGTTAGTGAGTTTAGGCGCTCAAAATGGAAATAATCGCGATAACCATGTGGTACATAGTCTGTGTAAAGCCTTAGATATCACACCCGCTACTGCTCAAAAATACCTAATTGAAGGACATGTCCTTAAAGAGAGCCTGTCACTAAGTTTGGCGAAAAGCCTTGCCGCAGTATTTAGCGAGCATGGCCTACGAGTAGAGCTTAGAGAAATGGCAGTGCTTGAAGCAAACAGCGCTGCACCAACTGCCCCTCATAGCAAGGCTCAACAAAATAGTGCACCTAAACTAAAAGCAGATTTTATTAAACTGCTTAGTGGTGAGTTTCCGCGCTCTAGCGTAAGCCGAGAGTACCGAATTGGCATAGTATGCACGCTACTTATTAGCCTAATTGCTCCGCTTATTTACTTGCTTATGTTAGTGGGTTTAATCAGTTTTTCGGTGTTTTACTTCTCGGTGTTAGTTGAAAACATCGGTGATTTTTCTGGTGGCATTGCTAAGCAATTTCTCCTCGTTGTTCCTTATTTTATTGTTATTGTGCTGTTTCTGTTTTTGCTTAAACCTTTATTTGCCACCTACCAGCAACCCAAACTATATCGCCTACAAGCCAAAAGAGCCCCGGCATTATTCAATCTAGTTGATGTAATGTGCGACAAACTAGCAGTTCCTCGCCCAACAGAAATTTGCTTAGATACCCAAGTAAATGCCTCTGCCGGAGGCCTAGAAGGCTGGCTTAGCCTGCGTAAAGGCGAGTTACGCCTAACCATAGGCATGCCCTTACTAACCGGCATGAATATGCGCCAGTTAAGTGGTATTTTAGCGCACGAGTTCGGCCATTTTGCTCAAACCCAGGCAATGCAAACCCGCTATATTGTGCAAACCGTTAACCATTGGTTTTATAGCCGAGCCTACCAGCCCGACGAATGGGATTTACGCCTACAAAACTGGGCTAAGCAAGAACACATGCCCTTTGTTATGAATATCGCAATTATTGCCGCTCAGCTTTCTATAGGCTTTACTCGGTTCTTTTTTAAAGGCTTGTTTAATCTCAACTTTAAGCTCACTCAATATATGTCTCGCGCAATGGAGTTTGACGCCGACAGCTACGAAAGCCGCTTTGTTGGGAGCGATCAGTTTGAGAACACCGCCATTGAACTGCGTAAGCTAGCCTTAGCTGCCCAAAAAGTAGCGGACATCAATAAACTAGCCTGGAATGACAACAAACTACTGGCGAATATACCGTTGGCGGTCGCTAATTTAGCCAAGCAAACCAGCAAAGCGCAGATGAACAAAATAGAACAGCAAATGCAGCGCACAGACAGCTCAACCTGGGATAGTCACCCTGCAGATAAAGATCGTATTGCTTTTGTTACATCACGAGGCGACCAAGGTATTTTTAAATCTGAATTACCTGCAGCTTTGCTAATAGGTGATATTGACACCTTAAGCGAGTCGGTAAGTGCTTTTTTCTATACTCAGCAAGGCATAAAACAGCCCAGTAAATTTACGGTGAGCAACGACAGCCTAATTGAGAATGAACAACAAAAACAACAAACTGCCGAGTACCTAAAGCAGTTTTTTGGAGAGATCTACAGCGGACGCTTTTTCCATCTCTCCAACCTTGTGGACAATAAACCCAGCGGTTTAAGCGACTGTATCGCGCAGATTAATGCCCAACATCTACAAATCAACAATCAGGAACAGCTCTACTTTAAGCAGCTAGACACCTTGCGTGTCGCCTCTTTAGTAAAGCTTTATTATGAAGCTAACTTAAATATAGCGCCGGAAGAATTTGACCTGCCTGCTAGTAATCGAGTTGATGTAGGTAATTTAATCACCGAATCTACGGCGGCAATAAAGCAACATCAAAATGAATTTAAACCCTTTGATAAGCTGTTACATCACCGCATTATGCTGTGTCGTTCGTTGATGTCGAGCCAACAAAGTGCCCGGCTAGATAGCTTATTAAACGCTCTCCAAGGCATAGCTAAGCTGGAGCCTATTATCAATAACTTAGAGCGTTTTCACTTTATCCTCGATACGCTAATCAAACTAGACGATGAATGGCAATCAAAAATTCATTCTCGACTACTAGCGCAAACAAACTTGTGCGCCTTAGAAACTAAACGTTTAGCCATTGAAGCGAAAAACATTAGCCTGCCGGATCCTAAATACCCTAACTTGGCTGAGTTTTTCGAAGGCTGGAATGGCGGCGTACTGGACTTCTCCCCCACTATTCAACCCTCGCAATATATGTTTATTTGTGAACAGAGTTATAAGGCAGCAAAATACAAACACTATTGGTTATGCGCCGAACTAAGCCAACTATGTATGGAAGTTGAGAGCAGCATCGATACTCAAGCACTAAATGAACCCGCCGATGAGCTCGCCTTAGTTTAGACAATTACCTAATCCAGAGCACAGTTTTCCACCACCAGCAGAGTAACTAGGGCCTGTTGATCTTTGCTGATGGTTTTTACAGCAATTTATTAGCCATTTAGGCAAGGCAGTGAGTGTGAAGTTAAGTGGGCTTAATAATCACTCGCTAACGCTGAATAAATGGCTAAGAAATGCTGCCCGAAGGGTTCAGATAAGCGAACTTTACTCTTCGTTGAACACTTTTCACTTAGCCCACTAGGTTTCAAAGTGCTCGCCGCGATTAAAGCCCGCTTATCTTGAATAAAATTTCAACACCAAAGATCAACACGCCCTAGCACTTACTCAGCAAATTAAGCCCAAAGCGAACAATTTTGTACAAAACCTCCTGCTAAATCTGCGCTATGATGACAGCTTATACCAATCACACTAAGTAAGTGATCAGAAATAGCGCAGGAAAATTGCTCGAGAATAAGGCAGGATTTTTCGATAAGTAGTTATTCTACAATCAAAAATTCTAACGCAGTTATCGAGCATTTTAACCAGTTAGAATGATCAGTTACTTGGTACGATTGGTATTCTTCAGGCAAGTAAGGAGGCAAACCAATGACAAAAGAACAAGCACGTTATCAGCTTGCCGACGAGTTAGGCGGTATAGAAATACTGAATGCCCGCTATCAACAGCAAAACTTTTCGCGGCATAGTCACGAAGGCTACACCATTGGTGTGATTGAAAGCGGCGCGCAACAGTTTTACCGCACCGGTGGCAACCATATAGCCCCGCAAGACAGTATTATTTTGGTGAACGCCGATGAAGTACATACTGGCTGCTCGGCCTCGGAAGGAGGCTGGTCCTATCAGGCTATGTACCCCACTCCTGAACAATTTGAACAACTCAGCCAAAACTTAGGCATTAAGCAACAAGGCGCTCCCTATTTTAGCCAAGCAGTGGTGCAAGACTCGGTGGTTGCGGGCTCTTTACGCGCTACCCTTGCATTGCTGGCTAACTCTAACAATCGTTTACAACGTGAGAGTATGGTTTACGCGAGCTTGAGCTTGTTGATGACTCGGCACGCTAGAACTCGCCCAACAATCACATCTACCCTTAATGAGCGCAATCACCTTAGTTTAGTGAAACAGTTTTTGGATGAGCAGCCTCAAGCTAATGTCTCTCTCAGCGAACTGGCTAAGTTAGTCAATTTAAGCCCTTGTTATTTAGTGAAGCAGTTTGTAAAGCGCTACGGTCTTCCGCCACATGCTTACCAAATTCAAGCGAGATTACGCTTAGCCAAACAACTGTTGCGCCAAGGTAACAAGCAATTGGATGTAGCCTTAGATTGTGGCTTTCATGATCAAAGCCATTTTAGCCGCCACTTTAAACGCGCTTTGGGTGTTTCTCCTGGCCGTTATGCCAAGGAACTTGCAGCTTAGCTGCTGTCTGTCGCTTTACCCTCTCAAGGAAAATTGTGAACACTACAGACTATATAAACCATCTAACTTGGTCTAATAAACTCACCGCATTTGCCAAAGGCACCTTAGCGGTATTACCGCTCACCATTGCCGTTGTGCCTTGGGGAATATTAGCGGGTTCTTATGCAATGGAGGCAGGCCTTAGCCCTTTGCAAAGCCAAGCTATGTCGGCGATTTTATTTGCAGGCTCAGCCCAATTGGTAGCTACCGGCATGTTTAAGCTAGGAGCTGGCCTGTTAAGTATGCTGGTTACCACCATGCTAATTACTTCGCGCCACTTTCTGTACAGCATGGCTATGCGCCCAAAAATTAGTGGCTTACCGCTAAAGTGGCGCCTATTACTGGGTTATTTGCTTACCGATGAATTGTTTGCCATTGCCAATCAAGACAAAGCTGAACGCTTTGATCGCTGGTACGCATTAGGGGGCGGCTTAAGTTTTTATCTTGGTTGGAATATCGCTTCTGCGGTGGGCATTGTGGCTGGCGCAAATATCGAAAACCTAGACAGCTGGGGGCTAGACTTCGCCATTGCCGCTACTTTTATTGCCATTGTTGTGCCAAACATAAAACATGGCTCGGGCTTACTGTGTGTGCTTATCGCTTTAGTAAGTTCGGTAGCGTGTGAACTTCATGCAGTGCCTGGAGGCCTACTCATTTCGGCTCTGCTGGCTATGGGTTTAGCCACAGCTTACGCTAAGTGGCGCGGAGAAGAGCAATGATTTGGTTTACTATTTTATCTATGGCCGCAATTGTGTTTGCCAGCCGTTACCTGTTCTTAGAGCCAAAAATTCCGCTTAGGTTGAACAAGACAACGTTGCAGTTTTTAAGCTACTCAGCCCCTGCAGTGCTAACGGCCATATTTGCTCCGATCGTTTTTATTCAGGATAAAAAGCTGGCTCTGTCTTTCGATAATCCCTATCTATTGGCCGCTATACTCGCTGCGCTATTAGCCTACTTCACCCGTAATGCACTAATAACTACAGTGGTGAGTATGGCAGTGTTTTTCTTTATTCATTAACCATTAGCTAGTGGCAAACACTTTAAGATATCTACAAGGAGGTAGATCAAAGCATAATATAGCAACACTGTGTTAGTGTGCTGGCCTCCAACGCACATGTAAGTTTGGTGTTTTGCTGTGGCTAAATACCAAGGTGCTTTTTTGGCTGTTTACTTGGCATGGTTTGTAACATGCCCAGCTTACACATTTGCAGGCTAACACCTTGCAATGACTAAGCAGTCATCGCGCGTCAGTTGGGCTGAACACGCGAACTAACACAGAGTTTTTATGAATATCACTAGCAAGATAAACCCTCCTGTTTTTTATTCTTCTTTAGTTATAGCCTTGTCCATCGCACTATTTTCAGCAATGTTTCCAGATATTTCTGCAAGCAACTTTAACCAAATACAAACTTGGCTTAGCACCAATGTAAGTTGGATCTACGTGCTATCAGTCGCCATATTCCTAATATTTGTAGTGTGTGTGATGGTAAGTCGCTTAGGCGATATTAAACTTGGGCCTGACCATTCAGAACCCGATTACAGCAACTTATCGTGGTTTTCCATGCTGTTTTCTGCCGGTATGGGAATTGGCTTAATGTTCTTTGGCGTTGCCGAGCCAGTTATGCACTACATGTCACCGCCTTTAGGTGATGCCATGAGCATAGAAGCCGCCAAAGATGCTATGCGTATTAGCTTTTTCCATTGGGGCTTACACGCTTGGGGGGTATATGCAGTAGTTGCGTTATCGTTAGCTTACTTTAGCTACCGCCACAAATTGCCTTTGCTACCACGCTCAGCCCTTTACCCCTTAATTGGAGACAAGATCCATGGCCCTATTGGTCATGCCACCGATACCTTTGCAGTAGTGGGGACCATATTTGGCGTGGCTACTTCACTAGGTTTTGGGGTACAGCAACTTAACGCTGGCCTTCATTACTTATTTGGCTTGCCACAAACCGAGTGGATTCAGCTAGCCCTTGTAGTGATTGTTATTGCACTTGCTACAGTATCGGTGGTACTTGGTTTAAACGGCGGCATTAAGCGCCTTTCAAACCTAAATGTAATTTTGGCATTAGTGCTAATGGTAGCCGTATTGCTATTTGGCCCAACCGAGTTATTACTGCAATCCTATGTGCAGAATACCGGCACCTACATGAGCGAGTTGGTAAGTAGCACCTTTAACCTTTACGCCTACGATAGAAAAGAAGATTGGATTGGCGGTTGGACCTTACTCTACTGGGGTTGGTGGGTGTCTTGGTCGCCATTTGTGGGCACCTTTATTGCCCGCGTATCGCGGGGCCGCTCGATCCGTGAGTTTATTGTTGGCGTATTGTTTATTCCAGCTGGCTTTACCTTCCTATGGATGACCATTTTTGGCAACACCGCAATACACATGATTGCCGGTGATGCTATAAGCTCACTAGCCGTGGCGGTTAACAATGATGTAGCTACGGCTATTTTTGTATTCTTTGAGCAACTCCCCTTATCGTCGGTACTATCACTGATTGCAGCACTGCTAATTACCACATTTTTCATTACTTCTGCCGATTCTGGCGCTTTGGTTATTGATACCATCACTGCCGGCGGCGAGAGCAATACCCCCTTGTGGCAACGTATTTTTTGGACCTCAATGATTGGTTTTATCGCCGCTGCATTATTGTTTGCAGGTGGCTTATCGGCACTACAAACCTTAACCATTGCTTCTGCTTTTCCATTTATGTTTGTATTGCTTTGCTTTTGTTATGGTTTGTTTAAAGCGCTTAAACACGACTACATGCTGCAAAACAGTGTGCAAACTCACAACACTTCGGTGCAGTTTTCTAAAGCCAACATATCTTGGAAAGAGCGCTTAGATGCTTTGCTGGTTCACCCTTTAAAGCCAGAAGCTGAAAGCTTTTTAAGCCAAGTCGCTCGCCCTGCACTCACTCAATTAGTGGAGCAATTTTCAGCCAATGGCTTAAGCGCCAAACTGATAGAAGACAGCGACAAAATTAGGCTAACGATTTACAAAGAAGAAGCTGAAAACTTCGCTTATGGGATCCGTTTACGTCACTTTGTGATGCCAAGTTATGCCGACGAACAACACAACAACTATTACCGAGCCGAGGTATTTTTATTGCAAGGTGGCCAGCAATACGATGTGTTTGGCTATACCGAAGACCAAATCATTGCCGATGTAATTAGCCAATACGAGCGCCACTTACATTTCTTGTATTTAGCTAGTTCAGAAATATTGGAAGAAGAGACTAGCCCTATGCAACAGGCACAACAGCAAAACACCTAATTGCTTAATCCTTATGCCTATAAACCTAACAGCCAGAGCTATGCTCTGGCTGTTAGCCTAGTGTGTTTAGCTTTCTAACCAAACCAACGCGCTTTGCTCGTCTTCAAATACCTGTACTTCACCTGCAATAAACCAATTACCCACTTTTGAAGCCCACTCTAACCACTGTTGATGGCCTAAAATAGCCACTCTTTCAAAATCCTGACCGTGTTTTAAGCCGAGTTTTAAGTCATCCCACGCCGCCCTTAGCTCCCAACCCTCTAGCTCGCTAGCATCAAAAAAAGCGCGTATTTGCGGATGTTCAACCTCTGCTAAGGCTGACTCGAGGATCGGTGTAATGGTTTGATAGTCTTGATGAGTGAGTGTACCGCAGGCTTTAAACGAGACTAATAAGCGCGTTTCTACACGCTCGATGCCCACGGTAATGCCGTGTCTGCGAATCGTCATATTGAGTTCCTTGTTAGTCCAAACTTGCCTTACCAGTATGGTTGAGATTTGCCCACTCTCAAGCCTATATGATCAGTTTTAGGGCCAATAAGCAGCGCTTCACTTGGCGATTGTATTTAAATAGCTTTGAATGCAAAATTCGCCTATGAAAAACAAAGACTTCGCAATCACTGTCGCTCTGCCTTCGCTGATTCATCGCATTGGTGGTGACAATACCAAACAAGCTAAACAGCTGGCATTGGAATCGGCTTGCCAGTTAAAACGAATACGCCGCTCTAGAAACTGGCAGCTAATCGGCGAAGCTTCTGCCCTAAGTGCTTTATCAACACGTATTAATAACCTAGAAAGTGACAATTTTGCTTATTTGCTCACTAAGCTTGAGCTGCGTTTAGCTGCCTACCAAGAGCAGTTAGAACCTAAAAGCGAACGTCTCGCCCGATTAATAAAAGAAAAGCCTAATATCACCTTGGCGGAGCTACTTGAGCAAACCGATTGCTCATTAGCCGAAGCCCGACTAGCCCGTTTTGATGCAGAGCTATAAATAACAAAGCCACAGCATAACGCCGTGGCTTTTTAAGGTTTAAACTAAGCAGATTATTGCTTGGTTAAGGTGAATTTGTCAGCATTCCACTGCCAAGAACCTGCTTCTCCCACTCCCATAATACGAATAGTGTGTTGGCCCTCACTTAAGCTAATGTTGTTGCTCACCAAGTTACTCGCAAATACATCCCAAGAACCGGTATTGGCAATGGCAGAGCTGGCTTGTGACTCACCATCCACCCATACTTCAATGCCAGTATTCGCTAAGTTAGTACCCGCTTCGATGCTCATGCTATAAGTGCCAGCTTGCTCAATAGTTACCAGATAATCGGCATAATCTCCGGCCTGATTAAAGTTAATCGCTGAGCCACCGTTAATAGCATATACCAGAAAACCATCGTAGCTGCCGCCAGTATCAGTAAAGCTTTCGGCTTCAACAGAAATAACTACTTCGCCGGGTGTAGGGTCTGGGTTAGTGGCACCGTTATCGGAATTAGGGGTAAATACCAGCTTGTCGGCATTCCATTGCCAAGCATTATCTGCCCCCACACTGATTAAGCGTAAGGCTTGCTCACCATCAGTGGTTACCACTAAGTTGGCGGTAATCACACGGCTTTGGAAATTATCCCACCCACCGGTTGGGCTAATGCTGCTTACCGCAATGGACTCACCATTTAGTATTAGCTCTGCGCCAGCATCATTCATCGGTGTAGCGGCGTACAAACTTACGCTATAGCTGCCTGCTGCAAGATTTACTGTGTAATCAGCATAATCACCGGTTTGGTTAAAGTTAATGCCTTGCCCACCGGCAATATCATAAACTTCAAAACCACCATTTGCCCCGCCAGTAGCAACAAAGCTTTGAGCTTGTAGCGTTACAGCTGTTGGGTCGGTGCCACCGTCACCAGGATCGGTACCGCCATCACCTGGGTCTGTGCCGCCGTCGCCTGGGTCTGTGCCGCCGTCGCCTGGGTCGGTGCCGCCATCACCTGGGTCGGTGCCACCGTCGCCTGGATCAGTGCCGCCGTCACCCGGGTCTGTGCCACCGTCGCCTGGATCTGTGCCGCCATCACCTGGATCGGTACCGCCGTCGCCGGGGTCAATATCGCCTTCTAATACTTGAACAAAGTGGGCGCGCGCACCATTCCACTGCCAACCAGAGCTGCCCGAACTCATAATCCGCACGGTATGCGTACCAGGCGCTACTTCAAAAGACCCAGCTAAATCGGTTCGTTTATTAACGTTCCAATTTCCAGAGGAAGCAATATCACCACTTAGCACCTCCACACCATCAATGAATATGGTAGCGCCGATGCCGCTGGCGATGTCAGTACCGGCAGAAATACCTGCCATGTAAGTGCCACCACTGCCAAAGTCTACATCAAAGAAGTCGCCATAATCGCCGCGGGTATTAAAGGTAACCACACCATTACCAACACCCCAGCCATAAACGTTATCGTTCTCTACTTCGTCCCCTTCTTTACCAGTAGCGCCATAGTTAACCAGCTCTAAGTCAAAACGCTTACCAATTTGCAGAATATCTGCGGTCACACTAATGGTTTGATTAGGAAGATCTGCATGTGAACCCGTGAAGGTTACACTGCCTGCGGCTTTCGCACTAACCATGCCTGAGCGATTGATATCAGCAATACTAGGGTCGCTAGACAGCCAATTCATTTGCTTGTCGGTAACGTTGCTTGGGGTAAACTGCGGCACCAATACATAAGGAATATCGCTTTGAATCTCGATATGGCTTTGCTTAGCTGCGATACCTTGCAGCGTTACCACTTCAGGTGAGCCACTAACCGGATTCCCCCACTTCTCGCGATATGCTTCAGTGCCGCCATATTCGGCTGCAACTCGGTTTTCACCGGGTTTACCATTTAGGCCATCACCGGTTTTAATGGTTGGGTCCATAAAGTACCGACCGCGCCAGTTTTGCTCTGTTTCATCGTTAGTCCATACCCTCACGTACTCAATTTGGTGAGCAAAATCGAGCTCATTTGCGCTAGGCATGCCAAACCAATCGGGCATGGTTTCGGTATCTAACAGCAAATACAGTGGCGTGTGGTAGTAACGGTTTTTCATTGAACGGATCGGTTTACCGTCAAAGTACCAAGTAATTTCTTCAGGCCCCCAATAAAAACCGTACACATGGAAATCGTCTGCAAAATCAATGTCGGCTTTCCAGTGACCACCGTTTTGATACGCGGTGTACTCATTACCCTCTTCATTCACGTAAGACATTTCTTCGCCCTGGTGAATAAATACCCAAGAGTTCATATTGTAGTAAGGTGCCCACTCTGAGCGACGACCCGATTGCTCGTAAACATCTAGTTCAAGCTTGCTTTTTACATGTCCGGGCTCATTAAACTGCGATAGGTACTCTTTATCTTCCAAGGTTTCGGCATACAACCAAAAACCACTAGAGCCAATGCCCACTTTAGATTTAACTTCAAAGTAGCCATAACGAATAGGGTTTACGTTTTGAACACTGGCCGAAGTCCAGCCGTAGTACCATTCGTTCCAAAACCCATGTGGAGTATAAGACTCATCATTGGCAATACTTAGGTGCAGTTTACCGCCTTCTTGCTTCACATTTTTAGGAGCAAAAACAGCAGGCGCTCGGCCACCCCATATATGGTTGTTAGGCAACCATTTGCCATTTTCTTTACCCATCAAGTTGTATTCATTGAACTGCGGGCTATCAAACTCATCGCTGAGTTCTTCAACCATCGTCCAGCCACCTTGGTTAGTTAAATCAGATAATGGGTAGTTTTGATGTTCTGGGCTGGTGCGCTTAATTGCATCAGCTGGATCCCAAGGTGATAGGCCGTTCCCTGGCACTTGTTCGGGTTCTTCATAAGCTTCTTCTACTAGCTGGCCATCAACATCATAGTAGCTATCGGGGTATTGATGGAAAGAGCCTTCCCAAGGTGTATAAATTGCCTGTACCGGTGCACTGCTAAAAGCCAACGCTAGCGCGCTCGACATAGCCAGTGCAATTGGCGACTTAGGCCATTGTGTAGACATGATTTTCGTCCTTAAATATCACCGCTTCTTTTATGCGGTATAAATGAATAGTGCACACTTACGCAGCACCGATTAGCTCACCCGAAAGTGAGATCAGTTAGCACTAAACCGGTAGCTCAATGGGTAGCTACCGAAGAACGATGTATTTAGGAAGAACTATGCAAGCTTGGTGAATATCCACCCAGATTGAAAAGCTAGTTGACCTGTTACTATGTTATTTTTGTTTTATGCTGAGCTTAATAAACACCACTTGAAAGCGATATCAAATCACCAGCAATGACCTTTTTACCAACAATTATTTATTTTATGAACAAAAATATTAATAAGATTTTATAGAATAAAAATTCATATATATTATTAAATTAGCAGTATATATATGATGAAAATATGAAGAGTCACTACTGAGCATACAAAACCCTACGTGAAGACGCCCATCACATTTTACAAAGGTTTTGTTGCTCGCAAACCTGTTCTCAAAGCCCTTACTAAAAAACGAGCTACTTTTTTAAAAGCTGAGCTAGTTGCAAATTCGGCCTGTTGTTAGCATCCATTTCCAGAAGATCATAAAACAATCCAATAACTTTTGTGGAGCTATATCATGCCAAGTACTTTCTATATTCCAGCAATAAACCTAATGGGTGCAGGCTGCCTTTCTGAAGCTGTAGTTAATATTAAAGCATCTGGTTTTAAGAGTGCGTTAATCGTTACCGATGAAGTTCTTAATAAGATAGGCATTGTAGGCAAAGTAGAAACCATGCTTGCTGATGCTGGCGTTTCTGCAGTGGTTTACGATCAAACCAAGCCAAACCCAACAATTACCAATGTTAATGAAGGTTTAGCGCTACTAAAACAAGCCAATTGCGACTGCGTTATCTCTCTTGGCGGTGGTTCTCCACACGATTGTGCAAAAGGCATTGCACTGCTTGCGGCTAACGGCGGCGAAATCAAAGACTACGAAGGCGTAGACCAATCAGAAAAACCACAGCTTCCGCTGATTGCGATCAATACTACAGCGGGCACCGCTTCAGAGATGACACGTTTTTGTATCATTACCGATGAAGCCCGCTACATCAAAATGGCCATCGTTGATAAAAACGTAACCCCGTTACTATCGGTAAATGACCCAGAATTAATGTTAGCTAAACCCGCTTCTTTAACAGCTGCAACTGGTATGGATGCCCTAACCCACGCGATTGAAGCCTATGTTTCAACTGCCGCTACTCCGGTAACTGACGCTGTGGCCATTAAAGCCATTGAAATGATTCAAGCTAACCTACGTACTGCAGTTGCAAACGGTAGTGATCTATCTGCACGTGACAACATGGCCTATGCGCAATTTATGGCTGGCATGGCATTTAACAATGCTTCTCTAGGTTACGTGCACGCTATTGCTCACCAACTAGGTGGTTTTTACGACCTACCACATGGCGTATGTAACGCTATTTTATTGCCACATGTTCAGCAATATAACGCGCAAGTAGTACCAGAGCGCCTTGCCGACGTAGCCAAAGCAATGGGCGTAGACATCGCTGAACTGAGTGCCGAGCAAGCTGCAGAAGCAGGACTTGAAGCGATTCGTCAACTATCAAAAGACGTAAACATACCAGCAGGGCTTGAAGGTTTAGGCGTTAAGGCTGATGACTTTAAAGTACTGGCTGAAAACGCACTCAATGATGCTTGTGGTTTTACTAACCCTAAACAAGCTAGCCATAGTGAAATCGTAGAGATTCTTGCTTCAGCAATGTAACGCAAAATTAGCTTGATGCTTAGGCATCAGCAAAAACAACAAGCGGCGAATTTCTTGGTAACTTCGCCGCTTTTTAGGTTAATCCCCCACCCCATACTACTTTACGCCCGCAATCTGGCTAGGATCAAAAAGCCAATTCAACGATCAGTATATATTTCGCACTCTATTAACCGAGGCAGACGCGAACTATGCACAGAATCAACAATTTTAGTCGGATCGCCGAACACGAATATGCGCTCTCAACAGATAGCCTAAACATGTTGTTTTATGCCTTGCCCAAACACTTTTCTGACCAGTACCGCTCTTACGATGCGCCCCGTTTGTGTACAATTTTAGACGGAGAGAAAAAGGTGAGTGTGAACCAATCAGAGAATTTTGTTTACACAAAAGACCAGTTTATCCTCATTCCTCCGCACGCTAGCGTACACATGACAATGCCAGAATCGACTAAAGCATTGGTATACGAGTTTGGCGACCAAATCATTGACTATGTGGGCCAAAGAGTCGCTGACAACCTGCAATTAGATCCTCCCCAACAATTTAGTGATTCGACCTTTGCACTTAGCGCTTACTCAGAAAGAACAGCGGTACTGCACCAGCGAATTCAAGAGATTTTGCAGGATCAGGATAAGAACATGCGCTTTCTTATCGACCTAACTTGCCAGGAAATGGTCTACGAGTTGATGAAACTTGAAAGCTGTAACGAGATTATTCAGCACCACAAAAACCATCCAATAAATATCGCTATTCGTATCTTTGGCTCTAATGATAACGCCGGTATATCTGTGTCACAGGTGGCCGAAGAAGTAGGAATGTCTTTGTCTAACTTCAGTCAAAAATTTAAGCAAACGACAAAATATACTCCTAAGGAATATATGACTAAGCTGCGACTAAAAAGATCCAAGCTGCACCTAAAGAACATGTCGGTTACAGATACCGCTTTTGAAACAGGGTACGATAATATTTCACACTTCATCCGCCTGTTTAAAAAGGAATATGGTATGACCCCTAAACAGTACCAATTAACAGGGAGAGACCACCATTAAGCACTCTGCTGAATATTAGAGCTTGAATGTTGAAGGTTAGCCAAACGCACCAGTCTAGTAGCTAACATCCATTGCAATTACCCATTAGATTAAACATATTTAATCCCTGTTAACTTCAACAAAGAGATAGCAATGCTACCAAAACAAATCGTTCAACAATGGGTAGATGCCTTTAACCAAGGCGATGCAGATAAAATTGCCGAGTTTTACAGCGAAAACGCGGTAAACCATCAAGTAGCGAATCAACCAGTTGTTGGAAAAGCAGCTATTAAACAAATGTTTAGCAACGAGTTTTCTAATGCTGAAATGGTCTGTATTGTAGAAAACATATTCCAAGATGGTGAGTGGGCAATACTGGAATGGAAAGATCCCATCGGTTTACGAGGATGCGGCTTCTTTCAATTTGAAAACGGCTTAATCGTGTTACAACGCGGCTACTGGGACAAGCTTAGTTTTCTTAAAGCACATAAGCTTCCTATTCCTAGTGAGTAACGCTAAAACGCCTCGAGCTAAAGCCCCATCTTTGCCTTAGCGCTCCGCTGTTAAGTAAGCTTATTAACCAAGCTGCTCCCACAAACTCTCTACTTGTTGCAAGGTATTTGCGTATGGCTGTTTTTCACAGCAGGCAAACCCAGCTAGCTGGCGAAGTTTAAATTTTGTAGACCACGGACTGGTCACCCCAGTTAAAAATCGACAGGCCATTATGGGGCTAAGCAGCGCTTGTTGGCTGGCACTTAAATGTTGTTTAAGCTCTTGTAAGTAATTAAACACTTGAGCATCGTCTAGCTGCTTAAGCGGCGCAGAATAACTCAACTTAGCCACTTGCCCGCGGCATACACTACAATGGCCACATTGTGCGGGCGCGTTGTGGTCATCAAAGTAACGCGCTAACTGGTAACTTAAACAAGAATCTAGTTCAAAGAAACGAACCAACTGGGCAATTCGCTTAATCTCTTTAGTTTGCGTATCGTTGAAGTACTGGCTTAAACGGCTGGCAAGTTGAGGGTCGGCCAAACCCGCTGCGTTTACTTGATATACCTCGGTAATCTTCTTGGTTTCTAACTCGATTAAGCCCTGCTCTGCCAAATACTCTAGCGCGGCCACTACTCTGGAGCGCTCTGCTTGATACTGCTGATACAGGCCATCAAAGTTAAGACTACCCCATATTTTTTTCATTTGAGTATGAGCAAAAATTGCTTCTATAAACAGTAAGCGCTCACCAGAAAAGCGCGCTAGCACTGCGCTTTTGTCTACTAAGAACTTGTACTTAAAATCAGCATAATAGGCATATAAAGGCTTAATAAGACCTTGAATCTCTAATTGCACCAATAGGGTTTTTAGTGGCAGTTGGCGAATATTAGTAAGGCTAGACAGGCTGTTGATTTGCACTTCCCATTGCTCGCCTTGAGATTCAGCCTGAATGTTTGCCAACAAGGCTTCTATGCCACTTTGCTCAGGCGTATCGCCGTATACAAAGTTCTCCACCGTGGTTAAACCGTCTAAATTCGCCAAGGTTAAACAGTGCGAAAGCTGGCCATCGCGCCCTGCTCGGCCAATTTCTTGGCTGTAGTTTTCTATTGATTTAGGCAAATCAAAATGCAATACAAAACGTATGTCGCTTTTATCTACCCCCATACCAAAAGCTATGGTGGCCACCACCACCTGTACTTTGCCCGCCATAAAATCATCTTGCGTTTGTTGGCGTTGCTCATTGGCAAAACCAGCATGATAGGCAACTGCGTTTACGCCTTGTTGCTGTAAAAAGCTTGCCACCTGTTCAGCGCTGTTTTGCAAGGTAACGTAAACGATGCCTGCACCCGATTGTTGGCGAATAAACGCTAATAGCTGTTGCTGTTTATCGTTGCTACTGCAGGCTTGCACGCTTAAATCTAAGTTGTTTCGATAAAAGCCTGTTTGCACGATGTCATCTTCTGCTATAGCAAAGCGCTTGGCCATGTCTAGCTTAACTTTTTTGGTGGCCGTGGCGGTTAATAGCAGCACTAAAGGAATGTTAAGTTCTTGGCGATATTGCGGCAGCTTTAAGTAGTCGGGGCGAAAGTTATGCCCCCATTCAGAGATACAGTGCGCTTCGTCTACCACCAACATAGACACAGCTACCGATTCAATAAACTGACGAAAACGCTCGTTCTTAAAACGCTCAACCGAAACCATTAATATTTTAGTTTTGCCACTGCGCACCTCACTCATTACCTGCTTACTTTGTTCCGCAGTTAAGGTGGAATCTAAACTGGCTGCAGCAATGCCTTTAGCCTGTAGAAAAGCCAGCTGATCTTTAATCAAAGCCAATAAAGGAGACACCACCAAAGTAAGGTGTGGCAGTTGCAAGGCGGTAAATTGATAACATAACGATTTACCCGAACCTGTGGGAAAAATCGCTAAACAAGAACGCTGAGCCAACAAGCGCTCCACCACCGGAGCTTGCCCTTGGCGAAACTCATCAAAGCCAAAGGTATTTTTTAGTTGTGCAGATAAAGCATCGCGCATTGTAATAGGTTCTTTTGTTTAGGCATGATTAGAGAATATGGAACAAAGCGTGAGCCGCAAGGCCAATAAACACGCTGGCGGCAACACTAAGTAAAGTACCCAGCATTACATATTCGGTAAGTTTTCGATCGGTATGATCTTTTAGGTCGCCAAAACGAAAAATCGATTTGGCGGTAACAATAAAGCCAATTGCGGCAAATTGATTGAGCAATACACAAGTAAGCACCAAACTGCGCTCTACCATGCCAATCGCCTGCCCAGCCATGGGTAAGTTTTGCTTTGGCTGTTCAGTAAGTGGGCTCCAGCGCTGCAAGATTAAACCAAGCACCTTTGAACATGGCCCCCAAATAAGTAAATAAGCAAAAATAATTACTAATACTTTGGCCTGCATCGCTTGCTCGAAGAGCACACTCACTAGCGGCCAGGCTTGGCTTAGCTCCACAACCAATAGCAACAATACTGCAAGCTGGGCTAGTTGCTGGCCAAGATAATAACGGCTTCTATCGGGCAAGTAAGCACTTACCCCAGCAATTAACACACTGGCGATAAACAATGCCGCTATAGCTGCTAATAAAGGGCCAAGTGCTGATACAAAAAACATGCTTATGCCTGCAAACAACACCGTGATAAGCAGGGCGCGAAAATACAAACCACCAGCTGCAAACTTACTTTGCTGAATGGCTTCTAGCCAAGAGTTTGGTAAACAATAAAACTCTAACAACAGATAAGCTAAGCCAATACTAAGAGCGAATTGCGCCAGTGTTTCCATAATAAAACTCTTCCATAAGTTGGATAAAAAACAGTTTATATTCTTCTAGCAATTGGTACTGAGACTGATTGAGCAACTTGGTGGCATTAACCCGCGAACTATTAAGTTGCGCCGCCAGTGCTGCGTGGCTTGGCTCAGTGAGCTGCCAGTATAACGACAAGGCTTGCGCTTGTTTAATGGTAAGCTCTTGCACTTGATGGTCGGCAAATTTGGTCAGCAATTCAATACGTTGCGTAAACTTAGTGTCGTTGCTAAATATTCCCAAATAGTGGCGTTTAAGACTATCTAGTCCGCGCCCAGATAATACAAATGCTTCACCATTTGAGCGTGACACAAACTCTGCCAAAGGATCAATCTCGCCAATACCGATCCCAATACGTGCATCAAAAGCTAAGTTTTTATCGCCAGAGGATTTTAAATCTAAACGAATTGCTAAAGCACATTCTAATGCTTGGCGTGGATCATTTAGCACCAGCTGAAAAGCATCACCGCGAAAAATTTCGTAGCGACATTGGTAGCGTTCGCTGGCTAAAGCCAAACTAGCACTTAATCGCTGCAAAATTTTTGCAAAATCTTGGCTGTTTAACTCGCTAGAGCCAACCAAGTCCCCAGTAAGAACGGCTACCTGCTGCATAGTATTATCCTCTTCATTGAGAACAAGGTAACTCAAATTGGTTACCTTGTAAAATGTAACCCAAATAAGTTACATACAACAAAGTAACTTGTTTATTACCCGCTAAGCACATCGACCAGCATTCAACAAACTTAAAGCCCATATAAATCATACAATTTTAGGTTTTTGTATAGGTGACAAAAGAGCCTTCAATTCAAACTTAACCAGTAACCCAGCTTAAAAAGGCTAAAAATCCACCAAATAAGGCTAAAACTGGTAAACCTTGCTTTAGCTTAAAAAACAATCAAAGCAACATTTAATTTCATATTTGTATGACTAGTTCACAAAATAACAACAATTGTATTATAAAAACACATTATTGCAGTACGTCGCTGATTTTTTCATCATCAACAAAGCTAACATCAAATTTCATAAACAAATCATCACGTTTATGAACGCTGTTGGTCATTTACTTTTAAGCAGTTGGTAAGCCGTGGCCTGCAGAAGGCTGGGCAACTAAGGATAAACCCGCTCGTCTTAGTCTGCCTTAATGTAACTTCACAATAAGCAACAAGGTTTTACAAATAAGGAAATGAGTAATGAAACCTATTGATAAATGCACTGATTCGAACAAGACACTCGTTAATGGTAAAGCACTAAAAAAATCACTTTGCTTTGTTGTTCTAGCGCTATCTTCTTCGTTGGCGACTGCTGCAACTTTCAACATGCAAAAGATGGAAACGGGCTACTCAATTGACGGTAACGGCGGCGCTGTTCAAGGACAGCAGCTTTACCTATGGACAACCAAAACCACCAATGTAAATCAAAACTGGGTGCAAATTAGCCATGGAAGTGGTTACTACTCTTACAAGAAAGAGGGTACTAGCCTTTGTTGGGATGGTGGAACGGGTGGTGCTAAGCGTCAAGCCGTTACCCTAGAGGTATGTGATTCCAGCAACTACGACCAACACTGGAAGAAAGTTAAAGTAACCAGTGGCACCGAGATCTACCGTTTTGAAAAACGCAATGCACCAGGCTTTTCTATCGATGGCAATGGCGGCGCCGCACTGCGCCAATCACTCTACCTTTGGACATCAAGCAGCGGCAACATTAACCAGCAATGGGAGCTAACCAGAACCGATGATACATCTGGCGGCGGCTCAGGTGGCGGTAGCGGCGGTGGTGACCACAATCTAGATGCGTCTAAAGCACCTTCTGGCAATTTTGATCTATTGGATTGGTATCTAAGCATTCCAGTAGATGAAGGCGACGGTTACGCCACTTCAATTAAAGAAGTAGAGCTAGCGGCAAGTTACGAAGATAGCTACTTCTACACCGGTAGCGACGGCGGTATGGTGTTTTACACGCCAGTTAAAGGGGTAACAACCTCTAGTGGTACCAAATATGTACGCACCGAATTACGCGAAATGCTACGCCGCGGAGATACCTCGTATTCAACAAGCGGTAAAGACAACAACTGGGCATTCTCAAGCATACCAAGTAGCAGCCAAAGCGCCTTTGGCGGCATTGACGGCGTACTAGACGCCACCCTTGCGGTAAATCACGTGACCACAACAAGCTCAAACAACGAGCAAGTGGGCCGAATTGTGATTGGGCAAATTCATGCTGAGGGGAACGAACCTATCCGCCTTTACTACCACAAACTACCGGGTAACAGTAATGGTGCTATTTACTTTGCCCACGAAACGTCGAAATCAGACGGTGGTAACGAAACGTGGTACAACCTACTAGGCAGCATGGTGAGTTCAAACGGTGATTTAAACAGCACCTCTAACCCATCAAACGGTATCGCCTTGAACGAAGAGTTCTCTTATACCATTACGGTGAATGGCGACTCACTTACTGCCAAGATCAGCCAAAATGGTAGCCAGCTCGCCAGCAAAACTATCAACATGTCTGGCAGTGGTTACGATGATTCCAGCAACTACATGTACTTTAAAGCCGGCATCTACCTGCAAGACAACAGCAGTAACGATAGCGACTACGCAAAAGTCACTTTCTACAAATTGACCAATACTCACGATAACTACAACCCATAAGTTGAGCTATCAGGGTATCTAACAAGCAGACAAAGGCCGCTAGTTAAGCGGCCTTTTTTATGTTTTAAAAACAACAATTTGTAGATGACTAGGTTTAGCTAAAGTAATGGATAGCTCGTTTATGCCCTTTTATGTGTTAGCTATAGAGTAAAAGCTTTCGCCTGCGGCGACGTCATTAAGCTTCAACGAGCAAAGCTTAGCTAAGCAAAAAGAAAACTCGCCCTGCATCTTCTTAGATCCTCCGTTGCGCATTCACAAGGGAGTTGAAGTAACTCGTTACGCTCAAACAGACTTCAACTCTGCTCCCTTGTTTATTTGCGCTACTCGGCGAAGATGATGGGATTGAAAAGCACAGTCTTGGCTATCTAGTGTGTGAAACGTTTTGCCCCGTTACGTGTTACCGCTCCCTCAAAATTACTATTAGTAAACCTATGTACCCTTAATCTTTTCACTTTTATGGACGAAGCACTGTAACTATACACATGTGAACTGTGATTCCTTCTTTCCACAAAGGCTTGCATTCTTTATTGCTGATGCTTTTGTTATTTTTCGAGCTAGGTGGCTGATGCAGCTTAGGAAAGGTGATAACCTTGGTTTTATCAAATGTGTGATAAGAGGAAAAACCCCTTGTTTAAACAAGGAGTTTTTCCTCTTAATAAACTGTTACGTGGTACGAGGTGATTCATGCAAAATGGCTTGATAAATATATCTCCAGAAAAAGAAGATTGGTTTGCTACTCCCCGTAGCAATGGCATGAAATTGCTAAGAAATTATGCATCTACTGATGTGGTTACACCAGAGAACTTAGATATAGCTTTTAACAACTGGTCTGAGTCCGCAAGTGATAAAAAACCGCCAGAAATTGTCGTAGGCTATGGATTGGGAGTCTTGTTTGGTGACTATATGCTCAAACAGACGGGTGGTAAGTGGATGGCTGCTACAGATGATCAAGACTTTGAGCTGGCAGTACTGTTCGACAATGGAGCAGTTGCTTATCCAATAGATAGTGTGTGGAAAAGGATGCCAAAGAATGCTGATGAAATTGCGTTCTTTGAACCTATATGGAACGTAATCACTCGTGAACTATCCACATAACAAACCAACCCACGCGGACGGATTTTCGCAGGCTTTCGTTGTTCCGCTCTTAGTTTAACCTGCTCAATCCGCCCATGGTTGGGACGTTATGTTTATCCTCATGGGAGGCAAATTTGGTACGTAAAACAGTAATCAATGAGTTTCACCTTTTTGAGATAAATATAAAGGGTACGCTTAGCTATTTGTTGCTAAAAAACACTACGATTGACCCTCGTTCAATTCAAGAAGATGTTTTTAGTCAGCATTCAAAATTAGCACGACAGCAAGTGGATGTATTGCTTAAATTTCATTTATCCTCTCTCGGAGGATCACCTCAAAAAGTGAGTAAAATTGGAAGCATGGAAGTGTTTCCAATAGGGGAAGAGCTATATTCTGATCTAAAAAAACAAAAGCTTGAGGTCAAACTCATACGTTACTCGAATAATAGCTCTCTGATTCTAGGTACTGCTGAGAGTGACGAAGCGTTTTTAGAGGCTTATTTTGATGATATTGACGATTATGGTGAGGGTTATAGCTCGATAGTCGAAACATACATTGTTCATTTTATGCCAAGTGTAAACTATAGGCACCTGAGTGATATCGATAAGACTTTCGCTAATTGTACGGTATATGACTATGAAACAAAGTCTTGGGTAGCACCAAGGTAAACAAAAATAACAAAGCATTTAAGAGTGATTCGCAACGCTTGCCATTTTCGCTTCGCTCAAGTTTAGCCAAACGATGCTCACACCTTAACGCGGCGTTAGGGCCACAAGATATGTCAACTGAATACGAAAAATACATGGACGCTGTGTTCTGGATAGACGAAACAACGTCAGGTCTTGTTATACCTGCCGATGAAAGGTCGTTGTTGGCTTCTGGCTGTTTTGATGTGGCTCTAGAGCATCAGGCAGCAATTGGTCTGTTGTACTCATCTCAGCTATATGGTTCTGTCATGTCGATTTTGAGAGTACTAACAGAGTCAGTCGTAAGAGGGTTATGGATCCTGTACTGTGCTAGTGACATAGAATTGAAGAAGTTTAAGAAGAGAAAAATAGATAAATCCTTTGGTACATTGGTGTCGGAGTACGAAAGTAAGATTGATGACAAAGATTTTGTTCTCTCTAAGTTCAAAGGTGTCGCTTGGAAGTCAATGAATGATTTTACTCATACCGGCTTTATGCAGGTCAGTCGCAGGCATCTACCAGGAAAAATTTCAGCTGACTACGATGCAACAGAACTAAATCATGCATTGGGCGTTGCCGGAGCCCTTGGATTTATCGCAGCTGGGCAGTTAGTCGGTATGGCTGGGCGAGCAGACTTAACTCAGCCATTCTTGGATAAAATGCAGGATTATGGCAATGTTCAGCCCTAACAAGCCAATTCAGCCGATCGCTGACGCTCCGGCTGATTGAAGCGTTATGAAACGAGGAGGCTTCAACATGATCAAAAAGGTTGGCAATACGAAAGTTTTGCCCAAACATAAGGCGACTTGCCATTGTGGTTCGGTAGTTTTAGAGCTTACGTTGCCTAATGGTATAGAAAACCCAAGACGCTGTGACTGTTCAATTTGCAGAAGAAAGGGTGCTATTGTAGGTTCTGTTGACCTTAGTGGTATCCAAATCCTCAAAGGTAAAGAATTTCTCAAGCTCTATCAGTTCAATACAAATACAGCGAACCACTATTTTTGTTCAAATTGTGGTATTTACACTCATCACCAAAGGCGTTCAAATCCTAACGAATACGGCTTTAACATAGGTTGCTTGGAAGGAGTTAACCCGTTTGACCTTGGCGATGTGGTGACTAAAGATGGGGTAAATCACCCAGCGGATAGAAAAGCTTCATAACAATGCATTCAAGAGCGATTTCGTAACGTGCGCTGGTTTCGCTTCGCTCAAGTGTAGCGCACGTTACTCCAAGCCTTAATGTGGCGTTAACACCAACTGTTCCATACTTTCGCTAATCCGAAACACCATTGAATAAGTCATCACCCAAACACGCTTTTGTCCAAAGACGTGTTAAGAAGAGGTAAACCTATATCACCCTGATAGGATCAACTCGCAGTTGCCAAACGCATTACCGGTTTATCATTAATCGGCAAATGAATCAGTGCTGCAATAAAAGCTAGTGCCACAGTTGACCACCATATAGGTTCGTAAGAGCCGTAGTAATCGTAAATACGCCCACCTACCCAAGCACCTAAAAAGCTACCAATTTGATGCGTAAAAAACACTAAGCCATACAAGGTGGATAAGTAGCGAGCGCCAAATATTTGCCTAACCAAACCCGAGGTAAGCGGCACAGTACCTAACCAACAAAAGCCAATAGCGCCACCAAATAATGCCGCTGTGCTCTCGGTCACCGGCAAACTCACAAAACCAGCGATCACGATAGTTCTCATAAGATACAAGGCCGACATAACATGGCGCTTGCTAAATCTGTCGCCCATTACGCCCCAAAAATACGAGCCAAAAATATTGAAGATCCCTACATAGGCCAAAGCCATGGCCCCGGTTGTGGCACTTAAGTTTTTATCGGCCAGATAACTCGGCAAGTGAGTGGCAATAAACATCACATGAAAACCACAGACAAAAAAGCCGGCATAAATAAGCCAATAACCTTTATGAGAAAACGCCTCTTGTAAGGACTCTTTAAGGGTTTGCTTATCATCTAGCACCGTTTGATTTTCAGTACTAAGTTTAGCGGTTTTCATAAACATGACAAACGCCACCATTAAGGCGCATAACAAAGCAAAAGCTTGCAGAGCTTGCTGCCAACCCATTTGGCTTAGCATAAGTTGCGCACCTGGGATCATTGCAAACATACCAAAGGAGCCTGCCGCAGTAGTTAAGCCAAAAGCCTTTGCAGCATGTTTTGCTGGCACAACTTTAGCCACTGCACCTAATACAATCACATAGCTCGTGGCGCTAAGCCCTAACCCTACCAATGCACCCAAAGATAGATACAACATGCTAGGAAGCGTGGCGATTGAGCTTAAATATAAACCCAGCGCATAGGCAGCCGCTCCCAACACTATTACTCGTTTTGCTCCCCACTTATCTGCAGCCATCCCCACAAAAGGTTGGAACATGCCAAACAACAGGTTTTGCAAAGCAATGGCAAAGCTAAAAAACTCTCTGCCTAACTGAAAGTGCTCTGATACTGGCATCATGAAAATACCAAAGGACTGGCGAATACCAAGTGAGATAACCAAAATACCAATGCCTAGCCAAACCAATGCAGGAAAGCGAAAAATACTCATGTAAACCTCTTACTTAATGATGAGAATGGTGGTGAGAGTGATGTTGCGAGGCATCATCATTAATTTGATGGCAGCCGCTATTCATAGCCTGTTCAGCCAACAGCTTTAATAAACCTGGCGAGTGATGCACAACAAGCAACGTTAAGCTTAATAACAGCAGTATTCTCAGCATTTGAGCCAGAATAGATTGCGAAAACATAAGGTAATTTATTTGCTGGTAACCAAAAGAAGCGCGGAGTGTACGCAGTTCTGTTTCCTCAAACTAATGAATTTAACTCAAGAAACATATGCGCAGAACGCGTAGTTTAATCAGAAGTTGTATAGAGCAAGAAGCAGCCACGAGAAGAAGTTAGAAACTGCACAAACCAGCGCCTAACTATCAACATTCACTGGGCTACACCGATAAGCGCCAGCCCAGTGAAAAGTGCAGAATTACATAGGTTTATCTAGGGTAAAACAAAAACGGGTGCCTTCGCCTAAGGTGGACTCAACGCTAATTGATGAACGATGCAGTTGCACTATTCGTTTAGCAATGGCCAAACCTAAACCGCCATGTGAACTTTTATCTTTAGCTCGATTGGCCGCCCGATAATGGGCGTCGAAGATATGTGGTAAATCATCGCTGGGGATCCCAGTGCCCGTATCACTTACGGTAATGGCTAACTTATTGCCCTGCTCTGCTTGGTCGATTGTTACTTTAATCTCGTCGCCTTCGCTGCAGTGACGGATCGAGTTCTCCAACAAGTTGGTAAACACTCGCTCAATACGTTGAATATCGGCGCAGGCGACTAAGGATGGATCTTGCGGCTCTACACTCATTACCACCTGTTTTTTCTGGGCAGCTAACTCGAGCTTTTGAATTACGTCTTGCGCCAACTCCGCAATAGCGACTGACTCTTCATTAATCGTCGCTTGGTCACTATCAAGGTGGGCTAGCTCAAATAGCTGCTCCACCAAGCTCGAGGTTTTACGCGCGCTACTTAAAGCCACTTTAATTAACTGCTCACCTTCTTCCGGAGATAAGTCTCGGTGTTTTAACTGCCAAGTTTCTAAGTAACCTTGCAGTGATGCTAGCGGTGTTCTCAGGTCGTGAGAAACATAAGAAATAAGCTCTCGGCGCAATTGGTCGGTGTCTTTAACCTTTTGATATTGGCCCTTAATGGTGGTGGCCATATCACTAAAGGCAGCGCCTAGCTTTTGCACTTCATCGTGAGAGTTATTTTGCCAATGCCCTGCAATGTTGGCGGTTTGCTCCAAACCAACATGCTGAAACTGATCAATATCCTTGGCTAAGCGACGCAGTGGTTTGGTAAGCAAACCAAAGATAAGAAAAACCACCAACAAACTAAAACCTAAAATGAACAAAAGCCCCAGCATGCTTAATTTCATAATGTGACTGCTTTGCAGCAGCTCGGCAACGCTGTCGTAGATCTCGCCACCAATGATGATGTATAGATAACCTTTTAAGCTATTGCCTTCGCGAATTTCGGCCACCGAAAAAATCTTACTTCTTGAGGGAGAACGAGGGTCGTCGCCAATAATCGGCATGGCTCTAGACCCGTCGATAAAATCTCGAATTGGCTTTAGATCTAATTGCCGGCGTTTGATTTTGCTGGGATCGGCTGAGTAGGTCACCACCTTGCCGGCGGTATCAAGAATGTAGAACTCAAAACTTGGCCCTAAGATCATCATCGAATGAAAAGCCTGCTTTATCGCTTTCGGATCAAGCTCTCCATCTTTAAACAATTGGCTTTCGTAAACTAAATGTTCGGCTAATTGTAAATGCAGTTTTTGTTCAATTTCGTTTTGATACTGCTGCGAGCTTTGATGAGCCAAGCCCAGTAACAAGCCACCCGCTAAAATAAAACACACCACCACGGCCAGCATCAGCTTGCTGTAAAAAGAACTGATAAATCTAAACATCATTAAACTTGTACCCTACTCCCCACACAGTTAGCACGTATTCAGGATTAGAAGGGTCGCTTTCTAACTTGGTGCGTAGTCGATTGATATGCGAATTTACGGTGTGCTCGTAGCCACTGTGTTTATAGCCCCAAACTTGGTCTAATAGCTGAGCTCGGCTGAATACTAAACCCGGTGACTTGGCCAGATGCAGCAGTAAATCAAACTCGGTAGAGGTAAGCTCCACCGCCTGATTACGCACCGATACTTGGCGACGACCAATGTCGATGGATAAGTCCTTCCACTGCATGGTAGTAGCATCAGTTTGTTGCTGGCTTTGCACTAGCATATCAACGCGGCGCAACATGGCTTTCACTCTTGCTTGCAACTCGCGCACGCTAAAGGGTTTAGTGAGGTAGTCATCTGCGCCCATTTCTAAACCCACTACCCTATCGGCCTCTGAGTCGCGTGCGGTGAGCATTAAAATTGGCGTATTGTGTTGTTGGGCGCGAAGTTGCCGACAAATGTCTAAACCGTCCATGCCGGGTAGCATTAAATCAAGCACGATTAAGTCGAAGTTATCGCTGCTGGCTTTGGCGTAACCTTGCGCGCCATTCTCGCAGCTTTCTACTTGATACATCATGTCGTTTAGATTCATGGTGATCAGGTTATTAATATCGTGGTCGTCTTCAATGACCAGGATCCGCGGGGACATATAGGCTCCTTTCCTTGTAATGAACGACCACAATGAGTAAGGCACTCACCCGCACCTAAGTACGGGTGTAGTGTTCTCTGCGCTAGTTGGTACGAGTAATCACTACTCTTCCCACAGTGCCAGACAATCGATGATCTGGCAGCAATACTGACGCAGGGTCGTCGGCTTGTGTAACTAGACCGGGATGACGCGAAACTTTATTCATTACATCATCACGTGCCGCGTTAAATCCTTCACCGCCATCAGCTGGGCCAGGAATCGTTCCCACTGCTTCGCTGTTTTGCTCGGTTCCTGCATCATAGGCTGGCAAACTGTAGGTCATGCTATCACCCACCATTAAGCCACCAATATCAATACCATTTAGCCCGGTAAATGCATCGTTAGTATTCACCATCATAGTGGCTAGTGATAGTTGCATATCGCTGCGCTCACTTGCACTAATCATTAAGGTTTCATAAGCGCCTGGGCCAATAGCGCCAGCACCAGTTACTGCTACATTATCATCGGTAAACATGTCTGCTAACTGGCTAGCGTCGCCGCCTTCAGCCATGGTTTCTAGAGGAACACTAGCAGAAGTGCCTAGCGACCATAAACTGATGGTTGCACTATGAATACCCACTACAGCTGGTGATAAGGGCTGCGCCGAGGTGTCGTTGTAAATGGTTACTTCATACTCTAGCGTATCTGGCTCAACCACGACGATTTTCTCGTCATCACTGCCACATGCACTTAGTCCTGCCGCCATTACCGCTACGGCCAAGGCTCTCTTACTAAAACTTGAGATAGCCATAGATCCTCCTTAATTACTTAACGGTAACAACCACTTTTGCAACTGGGTTTAACCAGCGGTGAATACGGCTGTCTAGGTCACTCATGCCGCCCGTTGCATCTTGGTCACCCACATTACCAGGGTGAATATGAATGTTGGTATTGCTTGATGCTGTAGCTACGCCACTGCCGCCAGTTCCACCATTCATGCCAGGGTTTGCAGGAATACCCGGTGTACCAGAAGCTCCGCCGCCATTTACAATCTCATCGTTGGCTTCGGTGCCGGCGTCGTAACCATTCATGTAGAAGGTATAAGTACCTGCTTCACTTGGAATTTCCCAGCTGTCTTTACCTACAAAACCATCATTGGTTGGCAGTAACATGGCAACAATACTCAGATGGGTGTTGCTGCCAGTATCTAGGTCACTCACCATCACATAATCGGTTGGTGCTAATAAACCAGCCGCTGGATTAGCTGATGACACTGCGCCAATACCGTCGGCAATAGTGACTAAACCAGAGATGTCTCCACCTTCTGCCATCATTTGTAGGGCTGGCGATGCCGCTGAACCTACTTCAAATAGGTGGGCGTCAGAAGTATGTGCAGTTACTAATAAAGGGGTGTAGTAAATACCTTGCGTTAAGTTAGTAATTTTAACGTCTACTACCGCGGCTTGGCTTAATGTACTTACAGCAATAAACGGCATTGCTAACAGAGATGACTTGAGATCCATGGTTCGCTCCTTTTGCGGTCCTTATTTAACAGTCAAATCCAGTATAAGAAGCACATGTCCCAACCAATTCACGAACTTATCACTTTTCTATCACAGGCATTAAAGCCCATTTAAAACAAATAGTTAAACTCAAAAATTTGTTTTGAAAAACGAGATTTAGACAAATATTTTCGATTTGTTTCAAATAAACTCACAGATACCACTTTAGTAGTAATTTGTGCACCAAACAGATCCCGAACAGCACCAAGATGGGTAAATATTAAACACTGCCCGCTAGATCATCTTCACCCCCCTATCAAGCTGATATATATAACTATATGTTTTTAAATGAATTATTAAATACTTACCTAACCGCCGTCTTGATGGCTCGTACGTTGCAGATAAAAAATAAAAGATTCATTCGTTTCACAACAAGTAAACTCGCTAAGGAAGCTTTATGTATACCTTCAAAAAACTATTTGCTAGCGCAGCCATTTTACTTTGCGCTCTAAGCAGCACCGTAAGCCATGCCGACCAACTAGCTACTTTAATGGAGCGCGGCGTATTAAAAGTAGCCGTGCCACAAGATTTCCCTCCGTTTGGCTCGGTGGGGAGTGATTTGCAACCCATGGGTTATGACATTGATATGGCTCGCTACCTAGCAGAGCAACTGGATGTAAAACTAGAATTAGTGCCAGTAACCAGCGCTAACCGCATTCCTTACTTACAAACCCGCAAGGTTGATTTGGTTATTTCTAGCCTAGGTAAAAACGCCGAGCGTGAAAAAGCCATCGACTTTAGTGATGCATATGCACCATTTTTCCTTGGTGTATTTGGCGCCGCTGAGGTTAGCGTTGATTCTGCGGAGCAACTGGCAGGAAAAACCGTTGGTGTTACCCGTGGCGCGGTAGAAGACATAGAGTTAAGCAAATTGGTGGATAGTTCTACCACCATTAAACGTTTTGAAGACAATAACACCACCCTGTCAGCTTACTTATCAGGCCAAGTAGAGCTTATTGCCACCGGTAATTTAGTTGCCACAGAAATTGCCAAACGCGTTCCAAACCGTAAGCCAGAGACTAAGTTCTTACTTAAAAACTCACCATGTTATGTAGGTGTACTTAAAGGCGAGCCAGCACTGGTTGCCAAAGTAAACGAGCTAATTGCTAAAGCAAAACAAAGTGGTGAGTTAGAGAAACTCTCGCTTGCATGGTTTAAAACATCGTTACCTAAAGAGTTGTACTAAAGGAGCGCGCCATGAGCTACCAACTAGACTTTAGTGGCTTACTGCCCTACATGCCTGAGCTTGCCAAGGGCTTACTCACCACTGCCGAGCTCACCTTGTATTCAACCTTTGCTGGGATCTTGCTCGGTACTGCTGGGGCTGCAGGTAAAATAAGTAATAAAGCTTGGTTGCGCTGGCTCATAAGCGCCTATGTAGAAGTGATTCGCAATACACCGTTTATTGTGCAGTTATTCTTCATCTTTTTTGGCTTGCCAGCCTTGGGGGTAAAACTAAGTGCTTGGCAAGCGGGCTGCTTGGCCATGGTGATTAACCTAGGCGCCTACCTCACCGAGATTATTCGTGCAGGTATAGAAGCCACCCCTAAAGGCCAGTGGGAAGCGGGTAAAACCTTAGGCTTAAGCCACTGGCACATTTTTAGCCGCATAGTATTACCCACTGCGTTTCAACGTATCTATCCGGCCTTAGTTAGCCAATGCATTATCGTGATGCTGGGCTCGGCGGTGGTCTCGCAAATCTCTGTCGAAGAGCTCACGTTCTCAGCCAACTTTATTCAGTCGCGCAACTTTTTAAGCTTTGAATCTTACTTGCTCACCGCACTGATTTATTTGCTGCTAGCCATAGCCATGCGCCAACTGTTTGAGCTGGCCGCACGTCGCCTTTTCAAAAACCCTGCATTGTAGGAGTAGTTTAATATGATGCAATTTACCGATTGGGACATCTTACGCAACCTGCTACTGGCAGCGCGTTGGACGGTCTTGTTATCACTCATTGCCTTTGCCAGCGGTGGCTTAGTTGCCCTACTGCTAACCTTTATGCGCATAAGCAAAAACCCCGTATTAAGCGCCTTCGTTAAAGGCTATGTAGAACTGTTTCAAGGCACACCTCTGTTAATGCAGTTGTTTGTTACCTTCTTTGGTTTGTCGCTAATTGGCATTGATGTGAGCGCTTGGAGCGCTGCCATCATTGGTTTAACTTTGTTCACCAGTGCCTTTTTATGTGAGATTTGGCGCGGCTGTATTGAATCTTTACCCAAGGGCCAATGGGAAGCCTCTCGCACCTTGGGTTTGAGCTTCTTTCAAACCATGCGCTACGTTATTTTGCCGCAAGCACTGACCGTAGCCATCGCTCCTACCGTAGGCTTTTCGGTGCAAGTGGTGAAAGGCACTGCACTCACATCCATTATTGGTTTTGTAGAGTTAACTAAAGCCGGCACCATGCTTAACAATGCCACCTTCCAACCCTTTAAAGTGTTTGCCTTAGTGGCAGCGCTGTACTTTTTGTTGTGTTTCCCGCTGTCTTTATACAGCAAGCATTTGGAGAAGAAGCTCAATGTCACTGGTTAGTATTGAACAAATTCATAAGTATTACGGCCAACACCATGTGCTAAAAGGCATAGACTTAAAGATAAAGGCTGGCGAAGTTATCTCTATTATTGGCCGCAGCGGTTCTGGAAAAAGCACCCTATTGCGTTGCATTAATGGCTTAGAACCCTTTCAAAGTGGTGCCATTATTGTAGATAAACAAGCGGTAAGCGAAGACGAAAAACAGCTTAGGCTACTTAGCCGTAGTGTAGGCATGGTGTTTCAAAACTTTAACCTCTTCCCCCATATGACCGCTGGCGAAAACATTATGTTAGCGCCCAAGTTAGTACTGGGTAAAAGTCAGCAAGAATGTCACGAGCTAGCAAAAGAAGTGCTAGAAAAAGTGGGTTTAGCCGACAAGTTTGATCAATACCCCACAAGCATGTCGGGCGGCCAGCAACAACGCGTGGCCATTGCTCGCTCTTTGGCTATGTCGCCTAAAGTATTGCTGTGTGACGAAATCACCTCGGCCCTCGACCCTGAGCTGGTAGGTGAAGTACTCAAAGTACTTGAACAACTGGCCGCCGAAGGCATGACGCTAGTTTTAGTCACCCACGAAATGAACTTTGCTCGCGACGTTGGTGATAGAGTGGTCTTTATGCACCAAGGAAAGGTGTGGGAAACCGGCGACAGCAAACAGGTATTTGCTCAGCCACAAACCACCGAGTTACAAAGCTTTATTTCTGCAGTGTTATAAGCTGTAAGCAATAATGAAATTAAAAGGACCTTAAGTAATCATGACAAAATCGGCCTGTGCATTTAACCAACGTATTGTTGAACACTATCCGCAGCTTTCGGCCAAAGCACGGGTAGTTGCAGATTACTTGCAGCATCATCCCGATAAAGTATTGATTCAATCAACCGCCGAAATTGCTAGCGCTTGCCAAGTCTCCAAAGCCAGTGTGAGCCGTTTTTTCCGTCAACTGGGTTACCAAGATCATCAACAAGTCTGTGACGAGCTTCGCCAAGAGCGCGAATGGGGACAACCACTGTTAACCAGTGAAGCGAGCGATACTAGTGAACACAGCGATTTAGCCGCCATTAGCCAGGTATTTAAGCAGCTAGAACAGATTGATTGCGATGCTTTAGTGAAGCAAATTAGCCAAGCCAAACGGATAACCATTATTGGCTATCGCAACAGCTATCCACTGGCTTTGCACTTTCGCCAGCAATTGATGCAGTGTCGCAAACAAGTGTATTTGCTGCCGGTTCCGGGTCAAAGCATTGGTGAAGAGCTCGCGCAACTGGGCGATAAAGACTTAGTGATAGTGATAGGTATCCGCCGCAGACCCAAATTGTTTACGGCACTTATAGAGCAGTTACAAAACCTTAATTGCCTGTTAATTACCGACCAAAGTGGCCAGTGCTATCGCACTCAAGTGAGCCAATTATTGGTCTGCCCGATGAGCAATCACTCTGCCTTAGACAGCTATGCCGCACCGATGAGCTTGCTCGCCCATTTAAGCAACAAGGTCTACGATTACTTAGCGCATTCAGCTCAAACCCATAGCAACCAAGTCAGCAATAATTATCAATTACTTGATGAGCTAGAAGCTCACCACTAAACATTTACCTCACTGTTACTTTAAGAACCCAACAAGGGAAATAACTAAGCAGCAGTGAAACAATTGAACCAAACAAGTAGACGATGAGCCAATTAGCGCATTCTCTCAACAAATTTAAGGATAACTATGAGCCAAGCCATAACTGCCCCAGCCGCCGCCGATGCGCCAGCCTTTAGCCAACAGTGTGTGAACTTAGCCGACAACCGTTTAGGCAGCCAAATCATCGCAGTAAGTGACGATTTTTTTGCCAAAGCCGAACGCATGCTTAACCACTTGCCCGCTCTGTTTTACCCAGACAAATATGATGATAACGGTAAATGGATGGACGGGTGGGAAAGCCGCCGCCGTCGTGATGCAGGCCACGACTGGTGCATCGTAAAACTAGGGGTTGCAGGTAAGGTTAAAGGACTACAACTAGACACTAGCTTTTTTACCGGTAATTTTGCCCCAGCGGCCAGTGTTGAAGCTTGCTACTGTGAGCAAGATACACCACCAAGTGATACCCAATGGCACAGTATTCTCTCTGCCAGTGCTTTAAGTGCCGATAACCACCACTTTTTTGCAGTAGACACTGAGCAGCCGATTAGTCATCTAAAAATTAATATTTTCCCCGATGGTGGCATTGCCCGTTTACGGGTATTTGGCCATCCCATCCCACAACATTCAAATGAGCAAAGCATTGATCTAGTTGCCCTTAAAAATGGTGGCAGAGTCATTGGATACAATGATGCGCATTACGGTACGCCCAGTAATCTGCTTGCGCCAGGCAAAGGCGTTAATATGGGCGATGGCTGGGAAACCCGCCGCCGCCGAGAGCCGGGTAACGATTGGTGCATTATTGCTTTAGGCCAAGCTGGCGAGGTTGATAAAATTGAAGTGGCCACCACTCACTTTAAAGGTAACTTCCCCGACAAACTGTCGATACAGGCAGCCAATATTCAAGATCCTAACGATTTAAGCTTGATCAGCCAAAGTATGTTTTGGCAAGAGTTATTGCCTGCTAAGTCACTTAGCGCCGACAATGACCATCACTTTAACGAGCTAAACTCGCTTGGCACCATCACGCATATTCGAGTGAATATTTATCCCGATGGCGGCATCAGTCGCCTGCGCTTATGGGGTAAATCAGCTTAAGGAATGGCAATGAAAAAACTCAGCTTACAGCCGCTTACTCAAGCAGCCTTTGCGCCCTTTGGTGATGTGGTGGCCTGCGACAGAGTCTCGCCTTTTGCAATCAATGGTGGAACCACCAGTCGCTTCCACGACTTGGCCGAATTACAAGCCAGTGGCAGCCAAGCCAAGCTGATTGTCTCGATATTTCGCGGTCAAGCCTTTCAGCTGCCACTAGCTATAGATATGCTGGAACACCATCCTTATGGCAGCCAGCTATTTATGCCCTTGTCCCAACGCCCCTACGTGGTAGTGGTGGCAAAACCTGGTGAGCTAGATGAAGATAGCATTTGCGCCTTTTGGGCACAGCCTGACCAAGGCGTTAACTACCACAGCGGGGTATGGCATCACCCCTTAATTAGCTTGCAGCAAACTAGCGACTTTTTGGTGATTGACCGAAGCGGCGAAGAAGCCAATTGTGTAGAACAGCAACTAAGTGAAAGTATACAGTTACAACTAGCTTAGCTGCTCGGCCAAAAAGTCATACACCATACGCAGTCGTCGGCTGGTATTTAGCTCTCGATGAACCACCAGCCAAGATTGTGTAGGGATTGCAGCTAGAGAAGGAAAAGCGCGCTCGACCAAGGGCTCGCTGTCGCCTACTTGTTCTAACATAAAGCCAATGCCAACGCCCTGTTTCACCAGCTCCCACTGGACTAAATGGTTGCTCACTACCGCCGGAAAGTTACTTTGTTTAAGCGAGAAACCTAACTTCGCCAGCTCATTGATCAACTCATCGTTTTTATCAAATGCGAGAAATTTTGCATCGGCAAGACTTTGAATAGTGCGTGGTTGTGGCCACTTAGCTAAGTAGCTTTTAGCCGCATATAAATGCACATCAATATCCGCTACGCGGCGGGCAATTAACTCCAATTCGGTAGGTTGATATGCCCGAATGGCAATATCTGCTTCTCGGCGTAACAGGTCGCTAGAATCATTGCTGGCAATAATCTCTACCCGCACACCTGGGGCGTGTAACCGTAGCTTCTCAACAATACTCGGCAGAACAAAAGCTGCCACGGCCTCCGAAGCCGAAATGCATACATCACCTTCAATCGCTTCTGCCCTACCAGAAGCAGATAAAGACAAGTTGTTCGCCGCTTGGCCCATGGCTTGAACATGTGCCAATAACTCTACGCCACTGGCAGTAAGGCTTAGCCTGCCTCCTACTCGCTCGAACAAGGAAACCCCTAGCTCTTGCTCTAAGGCCGCCACTTGGCGACTTAAAGTAGGCTGAGTCATGGCTAATGCTCGTGCAGCTGCAGATAAAGAGCCCTCTTCAGCGGTGACCAAAAAAGCCCGAGCCCTATTCCAATCAAAATTTATAGAACGCCTATCCATACAAATACGTATACCTAAGATGCATTATTGATTATTGCTACCTGTTTTAAGCATGATTACTATTCACTCAATCAGCGCTAAACGCAACTCATTAGGGAAAATGTTGATGGATACTCGCAATAAGTTTTGGGACAAACATGCTAGCTCTTACGCTAAGCGCGCTATTTCAGATATTCCCAGCTATGAGAAAAAACTAGCACTTAGCCGCGAGTACTTTTCTAAAGATGCTACGGCCATTGAAGTGGGCTGTGGTACCGGCTCAACCGCATTACTACATGCCCCTTATCTAAAACACATTCTCGCCACCGATATCTCAGCCGCAATGTTAGATATTGCAGAGCGAAAACGCCAAGAACAGCAAATAGAAAATCTAAGTTTTCAGCAAGCAACGGTCGAAGAGCTAGTGGTAGATGAACCGGTAGACATTGTCTTTGCACTTAACCTAATTCACCTACTGGAAGACAAAGAAACCGTTATAGCGACCATAAAGAGTTGGCTAAAACCAGGTGGAGTACTAATCAGTAGCACCCCTTGTTTAGGCGACAGAATGAAATTTTTTAAGCTAATTGGCCCAATTGGTAAAGCACTAGGCCTGATGCCTTTAGTAAGAGTGTTTACCGAGCAAGAACTGCTGAATAGCTTTCAACAGCAAGGCTTTAGCATCGACACCAAGTGGCGACCAGAGAAAGCTCTATCAGTATTTTTGGTGGCGCGAACTTAAACTGCCTGTTTAAGTGGCGAGTTGATCAAACATTCCGCCACCACTTTTTGCAGTAAAAAAGTCTCGCGCTCAACCGACATACCCGCTTTCGGGTTGCTGGCAATAGTCTCTAGGTTATGGGCGATAGCGCTATGAATATTCAACCAGACGGGCTTCATTCCATTGTTGATTTCGTAGTCTTCTAAGGCATTTTCGGCAAGTTCATCATCAATTTTGCACAAGTAGCAATAGGACAGCATATGCATGTAATCAGCATCATCTTTATACCAGGGGCGATATTCTTCATAGCAGCCAAAGGGCTGAATATCGCGCACATTTTGTGCACCAGTTTCTTCACTCAGCTCCCGCTTTAAACCTTCAATCAGGTTTTCGCCTTGGTCAACACCGCCGCCAGGCAAGGTGTAATCATGATAACGCTCGGTATACATTAACAAAATCTCCTCCCCCTTCAGCACAATAGCTCTTGCAGCAAGTCGCTCTAAAACCTTTCCATCAAGGGAACTAAGATCAGGGTGAACAGTAGACTTTAATAAACGCATAGCACCAAACGGTAGAAAATTGGCTGGCGAATTTAGCAACAAAGCGGGTTACAAGCAACTGATACCTTACCGAGGTTTATCAAGCATTGTATTTATAAACTTTTATGTCGATAAACTTTACAACTCCTACTATAGAGGTCCAACCAATCGAGCATAAGCTTATGAATTACAAAGACTAGTTTGGATAGGCTTGATTTTTGCAATTAGTCGTTCCGAAAATATTATTATAAAACATTAGCTTAACTAAACATCTTTGTACCACTTTAAAGGAATATATTTGTGCAAAAGACATCTTTGGCGTTATTTACAACAGCCAGCCTACTACTAGGCTCCTTTGCAGCTCAAGCCACTATGTTAAGTGGATTTGGCGGCGATGCCGGTTATGGCGAACTGGCGATGGACAGAAACGATGATGGTTCTTCTAATCAACTAGACCTACCGTTCGAAATCAATTATTTCGGTAACAGCTATGATCAGTTTTTCATAAACAATAACGGCAACATTACTTTTGAAAGTTCGTTATCTGGTTATACCCCAATCTCGTTCCCTATCGCTGAACAGCCAATAATCGCGCCATTTTGGGCAGATGTAGATACTGGTTGTGACAGCTGTGGTGAAGTATACGTTGGTAGTCCTAGTGACGGTGTAGTTGCAGTGACTTGGAACAACGTTGGCTACTACGACGAGAATAGCGACAAATCAAACAGCTTTCAGGCTGTACTGATTGACCGCTCTGACACTGGCGCAGGCAACTTTGACGTAGAGTTCCGTTACGACAAGCTAGAGTGGACCACCGGTGACGCGTCTGACGGTGAAAATGGCTTAGGCGGCACACCTGCTCAAGCTGGCTATGACGCAGGAGACGGCGAAAACTTTTTTGCATTGCCGGGCTCATTCAGTGAAGACATTTTAGACTTAGTATCTAGCTCAAATACTGGCGAAGACGGTGTTTGGCGCTTTGCGATACGCGAAGGCGCATTACCTGGCGCTACGCCAGAGAACCCAATTATGCCAGTAGTTGTAGATGGCGGTTGGTCATTCGATTTCAATGTAAATGCTAATGAACAAGTGTTTATTGATCCAGACGTTGCCGTGGGTTACGACTACATCGTTGACCAAGGTCCAAACATCCGTACAGTTACCTTACCGATTGGTTTTGATGACGATATGTTCTTTATTTGGCTTTGGAATGGTGTTGAATGGGAGCAAGTTGCTAATGTTGCAGCAGGAACCGCCTATGACTTTGGTATTGATGGCGTTGACCGTTTCCGCGTTACTGGTATCGATATTAGTAACGAAGTAGATCCAACAGACACCACTGCTTTTGTTACAGGGCTAACCTTTACCGAAGACGGCAATGTGACAATGCGCCAACTGCCAATCGTAGAGTTTGTTCCTGGGCCGGGTGCTTCAGTACCAGAGCCTAGCACTTGGTTATTGGTGTTAGTCGCAGTAGTATTGTTGCTAGGCTCTCGCAAGCGCAGCAAATCTGCGCCATCAACTCTATTGCCAGCATAAGATTGATGTTCTAAACAAGGGAGCATATAGCTCCCTTTTTTTGTTATGGAAAACTGATGAAATATCTAATCTTAATTCTGTGCTCTGCTTTAATATCTTTTTCTAGCTATGCTGAAGACTTTGAAGCTTGGACAGTAAAATGCCCTGTAGGAAAACCTTGTGTTATTACCCAAATGGTGATGAAGCAGCAAGGAGATGCAGCGGATGTAATCGCAGGCATAAGCTATTTTGATCACAGTGAACAACCTATTCTAAAAATTAGAATTAGTGCCAAAGCAGACCCCAAAAAGGGAATTGGTTTAAAAATAGATGAACAAAAACCTTTACATCTGCCCATTACAAACTGCGATAAAAAGCTGTGTGAAGTAAATGTTGTAGCGGATAAAAAACTAATAGAAGATTTACAAAGTAGCCAAGTAATGTCGGTGGCTTACATTGTTAAAAGCAGCCAACAACAAACTGCATTTCCAGTGATTCTTAATGGTTTTCAACAAGCCTATCGCTCGATTCAATAACACAAAAAAAGGCCTCGCACGCGAGGCCAAACACCACAGGGAATTGTGGACTTGCACAAACATTTCTTGCTTCAGCTTTTTCGCAAAGAAATGAAAACTTAAGAGCTTACACTCATTAGAAAGGGGTAATCGGTATAACCTTTCGCTCCACCACCATATAAAGTGTCTTGGTCTAACTCATTCAACTCGGCACCTTGTTTAAAGCGCTCGGGTAAATCAGGGTTGGCAATGAACGGAGAACCAAACGAGACGAGGTCGGCGCGATCTTCTGCAATGGCTTGTTCTGCACTGTTAGCGCTATAACCACCATTTGCCATGTATGCGCCCTCGAAGCGGCTGCGCAACTGAGTGAAGTCGAAACCTTCGCTGCTTGCTCCAGCAAAATTCTCTACTACGTGGAGGTAAGCAAGCTTCATGGGGCTAAGCTGCTCAACCAAGTAGTTGAACAAAGCTTGAGGATTGCTATCAGACATCGAGTTAAAGGTGCCGGTTGGCGAGATTCTAATCCCCACTCTACCCGCTCCCCATACCTCGGTCACTGCTTGGGTAACTTCCAAGCTTAAGCGCGCTCGATTTTCTATTGAACCACCATAGATGTCGTCACGCTGGTTGGTTCCGTCTTTGAGAAACTGATCCAGTAAATAGCCATTGGCAGCATGAATTTCTACCCCATCAAATCCGGCCTTTTTAGCGTTAATAGCGCCTTGTCTAAACTGCTCAACTATTGACGCTATTTCTTCTGTTTCAAGCGCTCGTGGCGTTTCAAAATCTAAAAATCCCTGTTCAGTAAAGGCTTGTCCTTCTGCGGCTATCGCCGACGGCGCAACCGGCAATTCACCATTTTTTTGAATAACCGAATGAGAAATACGGCCAACATGCCAAAGTTGCAGCACAATTTTTCCGCCCTTGGCGTGCACAGCGTCAGTAATTATTTTCCAACCGGCAATTTGTTGCTCGCTATGAATACCTGGCGTAAAAGCATAACCCTTAGCCTGAGGTGACACTTGCGTAGCTTCACTAATAATAAGAGCAGCACTCGCTCGCTGTGAATAGTATTCCACATTAAGCTCATGAGGGTAGTCGCCCGGTTGGGCAGAACGAGAACGCGTAAGCGGCGCCATAACAACACGATGTTTCAGTTCTATATCGCCCAGTTTGATTGGTGTAAACAGTTGGCTTAGAGACATATCTTTATCCTTTAAGATCATTAAAAGTAATAAACAAACGTTTTAGCGAGCTACTTAGTAAGCCAACTCTCGGCATTACCTAAGTAATCGGCAAACAGTGAGTTAAAGTTCTCAACTACCGAGCCCGATACTTCCGGCAAGGCTAGCAAGCGTTGCCCTAGCGCCTTTAGCTTGGGAAAGTTTGCAAGTAAGTCGCGCTCAAACAAGCTTTCTATCGCCGCAAAACGGGTAAACAATGGCGCTAATGCGGTGTCGATTAAGGCTAAGTCTTCGCCATTAAAAAAGCCCTTATCACTGGTTAAAGCTTCTAGACGCGAGAGCTTGTCGTTTAGCCCAGCTTCTGCTTGAGCAAAGTCATCCTGATTTTTGGCTAATGAGGTTTGATACTGCGCCATTAATACTTGGCTTGAAAACTCTATCCATGCGCGATCTTTGGCTTTTTGTAGAGGGTCACTTGGCATTAAAGAACCTTCGGTAATTTCATCCAAGAATTCGTTTATCACCGCAGACTCGAACAAGACATCCTCGCCGTACTTAAGCACCGGCACTTTGCCTAAAGGAGATAGCGCCAAAAACCAGTCTGGTTTGTTGGCCAAATCAATATACTTAATCTCAAATTCGATACCTTTGTGTAATAAAGTAATCACCGAGCGTTGCACAAAGGGGCAAAGCTTGAAACTTATCAGTTCAATGGTTTGATTCGGCTTATAAATGGCTGACATCGAGTGATTCCTTGTATAAATTAACAAATATGCGCTTGGCCAATCGATATAACTTTTGTATCCAAACGAAACATAGTATCTTTTGGTAACTATAAGAACGCTTTTAGCGAACTACAAGTACGCACTAATTAGATATTTAGTTTCCTCGAGGTGCCTAATGTTGGATTCAGCGGCTTCTAGCCCAGAAAAAAATTGTGAAGTTTCTTTGACAGAGCAAAAGCATGAATGCCCTGTTTCGACCGCCATTGAAGTAATTGGTGGTAAATGGAAGGTGATTATCTTGTATCAACTACGTGGTAAAACGCTGCGTTTTGGTGAACTCAAACGAGAGATCCCCAAAATCACTCAAAAAACCTTAACCCAACAACTGCGTGATTTAGAAAAAGATAAGCTGATAGAACGCAAAGTATTTGCCGAAGTGCCACCAAGGGTTGAGTACACCCCAACCGCTTTAGCCGAGCAATTAAACCCAGCTTTAGATTTGCTCTGTGGCTGGGGGAAAGCCTATCAAAAAGCCCACGAGTAACTTAAGTACGTCGCAGCAGAACATCGCGAATTAAGCCCAGCGCATGTTTTAGATCAGATAAACTTTGCGTTGCCATTAAGCTTATACGCACCGCTGGTCGTTGTTCTCCTTCAACACTAAAATGTTGCTCACCGCTCAGATGAATATGATGGCTGAGCATCACCTCTAAAAAGGCTTGGCTTGTCCAGCCATGTGGCAAATATAGCCACAGATGGTAGGCGCTATGCTCAGCCTGATACTGATTAACAAACTCTAGTTCTCTGAGTATATTTTTTGCCAAATTCTGTCGCGCCAAGGCTTGACGCTTCTGCCATTGGGTTATTTTGGCTACAGCTCCACTGCTAATTAACTGACAAGCTAGCTGCATAAGTAAGGGCGAAGGCAACCAAACCGTTGTTCTTACCAAGTTAATATAATCGTCACTACTACTTTTAGGCACCACTAATAACCCCAAACGTAAGCTCGGCGATATACACTTAGACAAACTCGTTAGATAAATGCTTTGCTGCGGGGCAAAATGAAAAAAGGGTTTAATTTCTTCTGCAGCCAAAAAGCCATAAATATCGTCATCTATCACTTGAATAGCGCAGCGTTTAACCACCTTAGCCAGTTGCTCACGCCGCTGATTCGGCATTACCGTTCCTGTTGGGTTTTGACACGAAGCCACCAGCATTAACGCCCGTATAGTTTGTTTCTCATGCAGCCGTTCTAAAGAGTTAGGCACTAAACCCTGCTCATCAAGCGCCACTGGCACAGGTATTCTGCCAGTTTGGCGGAGCACCGAGAGGATCCCCGGATAACACAAGCTTTCTACTGCAACCCTATCCCCTACTTGAGTACAGGCCAATACTGCAACCAATAAAGCATGCTGGGCATCATGGCAGGCAATCACTTGGCTCTGTTCACAATCAATGCCTTGAGCTTGCAGCCATTGATGCAGAATCGCCAACTGCTCTGGGTTACCTGCATCCGCTTCATAGTCGCAATAGGCACTTAAGTCGGCATTGGCAAGCGCGCTTAACTGAGCACTTATAGGCTTAAGTAAGGGGCCATTTAACGGTGTAACCAAGGAAAGGTTGAACTCATTTTGAGTACGCCCTTTAATGCCAGCACTAAGATTTACGTTAAAAGAAACGAAAGTACCCTTGCCAACCCCAGAGCTTAGCAGCGCTTTGCTTTCTAATTCTTGGTAAGCCTGTCGCACCGTTACCGCACTGCTGCCAATTTCACTGGCGAGAGTTCGATGCGCTGGTAATTTATCTTGATAGGCTAGCTGCCCCTTTAAGATGGCATTCTCGATGCACCGAGCAATTTCAAGATATAGAGGTCGAGCTTTTGGATTAAAACCTAGCAGTAATGTATCTAGCAAACCTACGCTCACTCCCTTATTTACAATTAGCAGGATAAAGCTATCTGCATGATATTTCGTGAATAACTACTGTTCAAAAGATTCTGCCATAGAGCCGCACTATTTATTGCTACCCAGCAGACGATTAGTAACTACAATTAGCTCTATTACCTCAAAAGGAGGCTCTATGTGCAAAGAAAAGATACAGCTAGAGTTTCTTACAAACTATTTGCTTCAAGCCCGTGTTGATATTGTCAGTGACAAACTTGCGCTCACTCGAATCACCTATATTAAGATTGCTCTTTTTGGATTACTGCTTACCCAAGTATCAGAGCCAGCAGGAATGTTTGCGGTCATTTTCCTTCCCTTTGCTTTATACATTGTTGATAGCATTCATCTGAGCAAACTAAGACAAATATTTGTACGTTGGCAATACATTGTTGACCAGCTAATTCCCCAAATAAGTAAATTACAAACTACTCTAAAGCTAGACTCAGACTTAGTTTACTTAGAACAGAATATTGTCGCCAAGCAATCGCAATACTTTATTAGCGAAGCCTTTCAAAGAACCCTATTTCAAGTTCCAGCTCTGTTTAACTCTCTCATTTTTTTGCTGGCGTTTTGCCATCAAACCTTAGCAATGTCAGCGTCAGAAGCATACGATGTTGCTTATTACTGGTGTTTTCTCGTATTACTCTTTGCTGGTATGTTCTTTTTGCACAAGTGTTTTACTGGCCAAGATACCTGTATTTATCGATGGCGCTGGATAGTTCTAGGTAGTGGGTTAACGCTAGTGTTTATATCCTGGGACTCAATGATCACCAATCGTAATCTATTACTTGAACTTAGTATGCATCTGTTAAAGTTCAGCTCTTAATGGCTAACAACGAAAAAGACTTACGGTCTTTCGCTTATGAGCGCCTAAGAACCCAGATTGAACCAGCAAAATAAGTCAATTTTTAGGTAAAGCTTCAATTAACGCCCAAACAATTGCCAATGAACTAGTTCAATGCAACTATCGTTAATAATTCAGCACGGGTTGCTGCACTTAGTTCGACTTGTTAAGGACAACCGTTATGACATCATCTTCAATTACCGTTGCGTTTATAGGCTTAGGAACAATGGGCTTCCCTATGGCTGGTCACTTAAGCCAGCAAGGCTACCAAGTGGTGGTTTATAACCGCACCGATGCCACCGCTAAAAAATGGCTAGCCAAGTACCAAGGTAAACAAGCATTTACCCCAGCGGAAGCCGCTAGCCAAGCAGATGTTATTTTAAGCTGTGTAGGCAACGATCAAGATCTGCAGCAGGTTTATCTTGGTGAACAGGGCATTATTGGCGCTGCAAAACCAGGTAGCATTTTAGTTGACCATACCACTGCCTCGGCAGAAATTGCCAGTGAGCTAGATAGTGCAGCCAAAGCCCATCAACTTGAATTTCTTGATGCGCCGGTATCTGGTGGTGAGGCCGGCGCCATTAATGGCTGCCTAACAGTAATGGTAGGTGGAGAGCAGTCCACTTTAAGCAAAGTAGCAGCTGTTTTTGATTGCTATGCCAAAGCCGTTAATTTAATCGGGCCGGTAGGCTATGGCCAGCGCTGTAAAATGGTTAATCAACTTTGCATCACTGGAATCTTACAAGGTTTATCCGAGGCCTTAAAACTAGCAGAAGCCACTAAGCTAGATATAAACAAAGTAGTGGAAGTGCTGCAGCATGGCGCAGCAGGAAGCTGGCAACTGAGTAATCGAGCTAGCAGCATGACAGCCAATGAGTTTGACTTTGGCTTTGCCATTGATTGGATGAGAAAAGACTTAGCAATATGCTTTGATGAAGCCGACAAACTGGGCGTTGCCTTACCATTAGCCAAGCAAGTTGATAATGAATACGCCAAGTTACAACAACGTGGCTATTCTCTCGCCGATACTTCGGTACTGATCAAACAGTTCGATGATGAGCAGCGCTAGTTACATCTTTGCTGCTTATCATTAAGCAGCAAACTGCAGACAAAAAAAACCTAAGGCCAGTGGCCTTAGGTGGGAGTCACGCGAGAACGTGAATACTTAAAAACAATAGAAGTTCAAAAAAACGAAAAAGAGCGCGACAACTCATACCCGCAACAACACCAAAAAGTATGTTTGGTAGCTACCAGTATGCTTGCATCTGTCTTGCCTAGCGCAGCGGCTCAAACTGACAACTTTTTCGCTAGCACCGTCTAATATTAACCCATCTCAGGCAAAGCAAGCTCAATTGGCAAAACTTGACTGTAAGCTTTGATGTACAGTGATTTATGCTAGTACAAAAATAGCTAGACTCTCAGCTTTAGCTTGCGCCAATGCAGCAGCTAGACTAAGCTCGCGCTCAAACAGCTTGGCATAAAAATGTTGCCTAGCTGAATCCAATTACTATTTTCCACTAGGTACTTAAAATGACTGTTATCTCTGTTCCTGATTTAGCCAAACCACAAGTTAAAAGCCACCATAAAGCCCGCCACCTAAAAAAGATGGCGATTGGGCCTTTCGCACAAACCTGTGCCGAAATCCGTTTTGTAGCAGACATTGAAAAATTTGATGAAGTAGATGCTGAGCTAGCCAATACCCAACAACAGCAAGGCTGGGAGTTGTTTATCGCCTACTTTAACGAACAGTACCATGTAGCGATTAACTTTTTCACCGAGCAAGCAGAGTTAGATGCGGTGATCGAGCTGGCCAATGCCGCCATTGTTAAAGTACTAGGTGACGTTGAGTTGCAAGTTCTTGCCGGTGACGCAAACTACGGCGATTGGGATAGCTGCTACAGCAACTAAGCCAAACAAAAAAGGCGTAAATTTTTACTTTACGCCTTTTTGCTCTCGATTCGCCAAATATTAACAGCTCGCTTCCAGCTAATAACTAAATTCAAGCTTTCTAATACTGTTTAGCTGATTTAGCGCTCGTAAGGTCATTTTAAGCGGTACCCAAACGAAATATGCTGAGGCAATAATCACCATTGCCGGATCGGCGTAAACAGCAAATGCAGCATAGGCGCTTTTGCTTAATAGCATAGCCACCACAAAACCGACCAATACCGCCCCGCTTATCACACTGTCCATTAACCATTGTTTCGCTTCTGCATCCAGTAGCAAAGACTGTTTACTGGCTTTTGTTAGTATCAGGTAAGTCGCGACACAACCAACAACATTAAGCAGCCCGAACACCAAAGCTAAACCGGTATCCACATCGCGGCCCCCATTTACTATAGCCAAAACTGCAGATCCAAATGAAAACAAACACATAGCACTAATAGCTAAGCCTTTGAAGGCTACCACCGCAGGCTCTATCATTAATGCTTTATTGGGCTGCTCTTCAAATACAGGGTGTTTTCTAAGCGCTAGGGAGCCCAGCGAAACTAGCGTTAAAGCTAGGCTCACCAGTGAATAGGCACCATCAAATACAATCACTAAAGAACCGGCCCAAAAACCAAGGCTGATACCGAGTAAAGCGAACAAAAAGGAGGAAAAACTAGAAAAACTTAACAGCGTTTTTTCTGTTACAGCGGAGCGAAACATTTAACTACTTATGACGCCTTTTGGCACCACAACCTTCTATCAAACAATAAAAGTTCGCTATTGTAGTGGTTAAATAATCCACATTCAAGCCGAACTCTCCACTAGAAAAACAGCAGTAGAGAGCCGAAATACAAGCCTACAAGTGAGCGTTAATTCTCAGACTCAACTAAAGCTTTAATTTTATGCGCTTTTTCGAAATGATCGAGCTGATGAGTTTCAATCCACCACCTGGCAGCTTCCATTAGCAGCTCGGGATTATCATTTTTATTGGCAAAAAACGCATAGAAAGACAAACCTACATTACTGCCCTTAGCGTCAATTTTACTTTGGCAAATCTTAATAATATGACTGCGTAAGCTTGCTCTCATCGTTCTTGTTAATCCTCTGACTGCCAACCTGGCGCAATACTTAAGCCAGATACATTTGCCAATACCTTGCTGTCTTTTAAGGCTAATTGATATTCACCACCACTCAAACTGTGTTGTTTTGAACAATCAACATTCCATTGGCGTAACAAATACCCCGCCAGCGCGGCGCGTACTTCAAGTTTAAGTCCCCCTTCATGCATCGCATAATCAAGTTCAATAGCCTGTGGGTACTGCAAACTTGGATGAGCCACCAGCTCCAACTCCACAATGTGATTCCACTGTTTGTCATAATCACGAGCTTCTAGCGTAGCAATTGACTGATCGAGCACTTCGAGTTGGGTAAAGCGAGTACATACAAAATCTCTAAAGCTCCCACTTACTCTGTCAAAAGCTCTAACATGCCAACGGTGACCATTGTTCACTAAACTGTGAGGCACTATTTCTCGGCTGCTTTCGCCAGACGATATAGACAGGTAGCTGCATTTTAGCGGCACGCGGTGATGAATAGCGCGCATAATCGAGGCAATATAATCGGCCTTTGGGTGCACCAACCTCACCGCATCAAAGCAGGTATCGCTGGGCTCTAGAGGAAACGACAAGCCATCACCAAAGCCATGAGACAGCCCCGTTAAGATCGCTTCTGGATTATGAGAAAACAAAGGAGAGAATTTATCTCTGCGCAAATACCTGCGCGCCTTATGGTCTAAAAAAGCATTATTAGGTGCAAGTTGCTTATAACTGGCTAAATCACGAGTTGCAGCTGCAAGGCCGGTTTTAAATCGACTAATTAAGTCGGCACGACTCACTTCGCCAAAGTACTCTAGGCTAAAATCAATAAAAGCTAGTCGGCTTCTTTGTCCATGGTTCAGTTCGTTCAAATCCATTTTCACTTCGCTCTGTTCATCTTGAAAAACAAATACTAACAAGCAGTTCAGGTATAGGCAATCATTATGATTAGGTATAAAGATGGCTGTGATATAAACCGATTTTTAAGTAAAAAATCCCTTATAAGACGAAGCGAACAATTATTTTTTTTCACAAGCTAAGTAGCTATTTTTTAGCAAATAGCTTCCAGCCTCTCAAAAGCAGCAAACGCCATGAAATAAATCAATCCTTTTTTATCAACAACTTAACAAATTACTATCAACCAATGTCACACATCTAGATCACATTCACTAAGACCAAAGCGCATCCTGAACACTTTTTGATCAGCACAAAATATAAACTATGACTGTTAGCGCTAACAAAAATAATAATGATCAATTGTAAGGATGAACAATGACAGTTTTTTCAACTACGCGCCCCTTGCTCAGCTGTGCATTAATCAGTTCGGCATTAATGTTAAGTTGCGCCAGTTTTTCGGCCAGTGCGGCATTAACTAAACAGAATTTAGCGAACTCTGGATATTGGGGCGGTATTTTGCTCCCCAACAACACAGCCATTAACGCATCAGAGCTAAACACCATATATAACCGCTTTGTAGATAACTACATCGTTGATGCCGGTACCAATATGGCGCGTGTAAAGTGGGGTTCGGGCGGAGCACTACGCGATGGTAGCGGCAATGTAAGTAAAGATGCTTACGCAACGGCCTCTGAAGGAATGGGTTACGGTATGCTAGTTACCGCCTACGGTGACGACAAAACTCGTTTCGACAAACTGTTCCGATTTTATCGAAAAGCCTTGGATGATAACAATGCTGATTTAATGCCTTGGTTAGTTTGGGGTAATGCCTCTCCAGTAACCAACCAAATTTGTTATGGCATTGTTGGCCAAAACCAAACCTGTTTTGGTGCAGGTGGCGGTGGCCCAGCCACTGATGGTGATATTGATATCGCCATGGCACTGTTTGTTGCCGCTGATAAATGGGACAACCCAGATATTGATTATCGCGCAGAGGCGATTCACATAGTTAATGAGCTGCACGATAACTGGTTACATTGGTGCGCCGATGATGGCGGCACCTGGGTGGTAAAACCTTATCAAAAATCTAATTTCGACCCGTGTAAAGATGAAATCGATGCTTCTTATTCTATACCCGCATTTTTCCGCTACTTTGCTGAAGTGGCTTCGGTAGACAGCTCGGTAAAAAATGCCAATGACCGCTGGAATTCGGCCGCACGCGATCTTTACAGCAAGTTACTCGACAAACAAAAAGCAGGCCCAAATGGTGATAAAACCTTTGTTCCTGACTGGATGAAGTTAGATGGAAGCGCGGTAACTGGCAGAAGCACTAACTATGGCTCAGATGCCTCTCGCATTCCTTGGCGAGTAACCATGGACTATGCCTGGTATGGAACCAGTGAATCGCAAAACTGGACTCGTCGTTTAATCAACGACTTGGTAAACAACTCCAATAATGGCGACATTACCGATATTAAAGCAGATATTTCCCAATCGACCGGTGACTCCGCTGGTTATAACGGCCGTTCTTTCTCTGGAGGATTTGCAGTAGCGGCAATGCTCTATAACTGGTATCCAGACAATGCTAACAATTACACCGAGCATTGGGTTGATGAAACCTTAAATGGCAGCCTGCCTTGGAACATTGGCGCTAACGGTTATGAAAATGCCAATAACGATTACTACGGAATGGCCCTTTCGGCTCTATACGCACTAACTCTAACCGGAAACACCTATAAACCAGCACTAAATTAGGCTTAAGTTCTAGGGTTAATTTAGCGGTTTAACCCTAGGTTCTGTTGACCGTTCGCGGCTAAATGTTGTTCGAAAGATCAACAGCCGCTAGTCTAACACCAAGGTCTCGCCCATTTTCATTGTAATAAACGGTGCCGACGCGGCTTGTTTACTACTTAGGTCTTCTAACAACTCGGCGGGCTCCATTACCGGTTCTGCCGTAAGAGGATAAGTTCCCCAGTGCATGCCAATAGACAGCTTAGCCTTTACATCTTGATGTACTTTAATCGCTTCAGGCACATTAACGTGTTGATCTTTCATAAAACCACGTGGTGAATAGGCACCAATAGGAATAAATGCCAGATCGATTTCTTCCGCTCGCTCACCTATTTCTTTAAAGTCATAGGGGTTATAACCCGTATCTCCTGCAAACCAATAGCGCTTGCCTTTAAACTCAATTAACCAACTCGCCCAGTGGCTTTTATTGCGATCAAACAAGCCACGTGCCGACCAATGTTGGCTAGGCGTAGCAGTGATTAAGGCATCGCCTTTTTGCTGCGAGCCCCACCAAGGCAGTTCAGTAATATTGCTTGGTTTAATATCCATTTTTTCAAACCAAATACCCAAGCCTTCTGGCACAAAGTAATGAGTAGAATTACCAAAGTGCTTAATGGCTTTTTTATCCAAGTGATCATAGTGATTATGGGAAATCACTACAAAATCGACACTGGGTAGGTCTTCTGGTTTAAAGGTAAGTGGAACTAAGCGTTTTGGCCCGGCAAAACTCACAGGCGATACCCGTTCACTAAAAACCGGATCTGTAAGAAAGGTCAGCTCTGGTAGTTGTACTAAGAAACTAGAATGACCTAACCAAGTCACCTTTGTACCTGCGTGCTCATCTTTAAGTAGCTCTAGATCAACATCTTGGCGTGGTACGCGGTAAGCTTCGGCCGCTTGATCAGACCAACGAGTATCACCAAAAAATCGAACATAAAGAAACTTAAAAGGGTTTTTAGCGATCGGCTCAAGATGGTTATTTTGGTATTCTTTATCTGATGAACTACAGGCGATGACTAAGCCCACAGCGGCCAAAATCAACAGCTTTACAATTAACTTCACGCTTTACATCCCTTAAATCTTTTCCAAGAAAGTCCACTCTAGTGTCTAGTCACAAGCTTTGGCAAGTCGTTATACCAATCGTAGCAAGTAACTGTTCATTCTATCTGGTTAGAATACTCGATAATTGCGTTAAAATTTTTGATTGTAGAATAACTACTTATCGAAAAATCCTGCCTTATTCTCGAGTATTTTGCCTGCGTTATTTCTGATCACTTATTTGGTGTGAGTGATATTAGGCAATAAAAAAGCGCTGGGGTTTACCAGCGCTTTCTCGCAATACTGTTTTATTTAGTCCAGCTCAAACTCTTTGCTTAAACTCATAACACTCACCCGCCCTTTGCCTTCTGCTTTCGCGCGATATAGGGCTCGGTCAGCTTGTTTAAGTAACCAGTCCTCGTTTAAATCATTGTGCTCTACACCACCGCAATCGGTAATACCGATTGAGCAACTAAGATCGGGTAAGTTGTCCACCAACTCTGGTTTTTCTGCCCAAGCACGTAACTGCTCTTTAAAATAATTTTTCTTATGTAGGTTAGCCAACAAGCGCTCAGCAGTAAGCTTTGCTTGGTCATGTTTGGCACTGGGGAAAACCACGACAAACTCATCACCGCCCCAACGAGCAACAATATCGCCAGCGCGCATGGTGTCCACTAATAAAGCAGAGAAAGCCGAAAGCACTTTGTCACCAACATCATGACCGAGTAAGTCGTTTACAATTTTAAAGTTATCTAAATCGATATAGGCCAAGGAACAGTGATAAGTGCCAGCTTGTTGCTCAAACATCACCAGCTCTTGCTCTAAACGCGCTAACAGTGCTTGTCGATTTAGCAGCCCGGTAAGCGAGTCGGTGGTAGACATCTTAAGCAGGTTTTCTCGGTGCTTAAGCTGCTGCAACTGGCTACCTAACTGGCGACTAATTAAATTAAGTGTGTCTTGGTCTTGGCGGTCAAAATAACGATTACTGTTGAAGTTACAAAGGGTTAAGGCGCCATATAAATGTTCATCTACAAATATAGGTAAGCAGGCAACCGAGTTATAGGTGGCTCGTTTGCCATCTTCTCCTTTTGAGCTAAAGCTATTGTTTATCCAAGTACTCTGGTTATCTTTAACATGCGCTAGGTATTGATCAACTTGCTCTTTGCTTAGCAATTTACCTACATGCGCCCATTCTTCCCATTCGTCACTAGCTAAGTGGTGAACCATTCCCACTTGCACAGTGAAGTTACCACAAACCAGCTTTAAGCTTTCCACAGCTAAATCTACGGTGCTATCAAATCGCTCAGGCAACGATTGCATGCGGCTAATCAATTGCATTTCACGCAAGCGCTGCTGAACTTGGCGAAGCTGAGTGTCTTGTTTGGCACTGCGCACTAAATCATCAAGATTAAGGTGAATTGACGCAAGCTTATAGCTATCAATGTCTTTAGCGTAAAATACTTGACGCTTATCAATGATGCTTTTAATACTGTTAAAGATCTCGGTGAATCGCGGCAATATAAGCACTTCACACATGGCTAAGCTGTGGTTTAGCAAGCTATCACAGGCTTCCCATTTACCGCGGCGGCTATACACTTCTAATAACTCGGTGCTGCACTGCGGCAACAAGCGGCTGTCCATGTCGACCACTTCACCAAGTAAAGCTGGCGCTGCTTCAAATATCTCTTCAGCTTTATTTAAGCGACCATCTACTACCTCAAGCGCACCTTGCAACAAGGCTTTTAAAAATGCGCCGGTACCAGAGGGCTTAAAAGGCAAACCTTGCATACGCTCTAAACATTGCTGGGCGCGAGCACGCTCGCCGAGTTTAGAATGACAGAAACCCTTTAAGCTAAATACGTCATAGAGGTTTCTAAAGGGGAAGTGAGTCATTTGTCTAATTCGACAAATTCTTACTAACTGCTCCAGTACATCACAGGCTTGTTGGTAATCGCGGGTGCAAAAATATAACCAGGCAAAGTTATATAAGGTCACTACCAGCTCTGAGTAATCGCCAGTATGCCGAGCAATATCGTAAGCAGCCAAGTACTGCTCTTGGGCTTCTGGGTATTTCTCTAAGAGAGTATTAAAGTAGCCGGTGCCGTTATACATTCGTACCCGCTCACTGGCTTCACCAAGCTCTTCTCGAATACGCGAGCTAATACCAAAACAGCGGAAGGTGGCGTGGTAACGGCTGATATAAGAATAAATAATGCCCTTGCTATGGTAACTAGCTGCAATACCTTGTCGATGACCAATTCTGCGCGCAAGCTTCACCGCTTTTTGAGTAAAATCTAAAGCAATGCTTGAATCTAAATCTTCGTAAAAACGCAAATAGGTGTAATAGTTACGCAGGGCATAAAGCCGTGAGCAGTCCATGTTGTATTGCTGCAGCTCACTGTCTAAATGGGCAAATTCAGCCAATTTTAGCGGCGTAGACGATTTATCATGAGCATAAAAGTTTACGAATAAGGATTGCGCGACCAAATGACCATTAGTGGCTTGGCCAGCGAGCTCTAAGGCCGCTTCTGAGCATTGCATTGCTTCTTCAAAACTTTGCTGTTGCACCAAGGTAACGCTGAGCAAATTTAACAAGCGCACCTTGTCGTAAGTATTGTTTAAAGACTCTTGGAAAACTTGAAGAAGTTCTAATTCGGTTACCGCCGTATTTAATTCGCCTTGATACAACAGCGCTTCTGCCAAGAATAACTGTAGTCTTACTTTTAAACTGCTTTCTAAATCTGTGGTTTCTAGCATTAAGCGGGCGGCGACTTCGGCCTCTGGCCACGCCATAAATGCTATGTTTTCAGCAACTAACAACTCTGCACTTTTTACACAGTCTCGATATTGCCAATGTACTTTTAATGGTGATTGGCTAGTAGGTACGTTATGCAACAATGTCGTGTCATCTAGCCAATCTAAGAAACCTTCCCAGGCTTCATCGTCTTGGCGATTAGCCAGAGCATATTGGGTATCAACAGAAGTAAGCACTAAAACAGGAATACTAAGTTCACTAGACACCAAGGCTTGCAGCATTTTAATCGCCGAAGCAGAGGCAAAGTGCCAACCACTAACCACCACAATAGCGGGCTCTACAAATAACTTAGCAACTAAAGCAATAATCGCTTTTTCAATAGACTGTTGTTCGAAATAAAGATCATCAACCAACACCAGCTCACTGCGTTCAAAGCGTTCGCCTTTAAGCATTGCGCATAAATTTTGCTGCAGCGGTACAAAGTCGGTCACGCTGGCCGCAAGCTCTTCTGCACTTAAGTTGGATTGTTCAAAACGGCGAATAAGCAAGGCAAATAGCGAGCTATAGGGGGAGTAAGCACTCAAATTATTGAGGCTTATCATGTATAAAGGAGCGCCCTGTTGTTCTGCAAAATCAGAGGTGCAACGGGCCAAATTGTCGGGATCCGAGCTTTGAAAAAAACTAAAGCTGGTTGCTCCCCCTAAAGTACGCTGCCAATCAATCGACAAACGCTTCGCAAAACTGTCCATTTGGGGCATGGTTGAAATCGCCCTCCTAGGCTAAATTTACCGCTAATATACTAATTTATTTGCCTAGATTTCGATGCCAAGATGGTCACATAAAATGGCTGGAAAATTGTTAATAAACAGGGATAAGGCAAAATCTGATAAGTTGGTCAATATTCTTATACTATAAATACCTACAAAGCGGAATTAGGCAAGATTATCTCGTTCAAAAACCTTAGTGAAAAACTCGATACGTCAACTCGCTTGTCGTACCATGACCATTCATACCAAACAGCACTATTTTAATGTCTTTATCTGAACGACAACAAGCAAAACTTAAGCAACTAAATCAAGCTGGCAGCATTGCTGAGGTAACAACTATTCAATCCCTCTGGGGAGGCTATGGCGAACTACTTAGAGTAAAGTTTAAGCATGGTATTCGCCCAAGCTTGGTAGTGAAAAACATCGCTTTTCCAGAGCAAACGAAACATCCGCGAGGATGGAATACCGCTCTCTCACACCAACGTAAAGTTCACTCGTACCAAGTTGAGTTGGCATGGTACCAACAGTTTGCCCAAGATTGTGACCAGCACAGTTATATGCCCCAACTTATCGATTCAAGCCAGCATGATGACCAGCAAAGCATCGTATTAGAAGACCTACATGCTTTGGGTTACAGCGAAATAAGGCAACAAGTAGGCTTCAAGCAAGCTTTAGTTTGTATCCGATGGTTAGCCTATTTTCATGCCCGTTTTATGCAACGCTCAGCCTCTTCACTTTGGCCTCAAGGCGGCTATTGGCACTTAGCGACTCGCCCCGACGAACTCGCCGCTATGGCCGAGTCACCCCTTAAACAAGCAGCATCGGCAATAGACCAACATCTGCAATCAAGCGATTACTTTTGCCTTATTCATGGCGATGCTAAGCTTGCTAACTTTTGCTTTAATCAAACACTTAGCCAAGTTGCAGCAGTAGATTTTCAGTACGTTGGCAAAGGTTGTGGTATCCAAGATTTGGCCCTGTTTGTAGGTAGTTGCCTCAGTGAACAACAGTGCTTTGAGCAACAACAAAACATTCTTGACTACTACTTCGAAATGCTACAACAAGCCCTTGAACACTATGCTGTTCCTGAAGTTAACTTTACAGAGCTGGAGCAACAATGGCGAGATTTGTATCCTTTTGCTTGGGCCGACTTTGAACGTTTTCTCGAAGGCTGGAGCCCAGGTCACTGGAAGCTAAATAGTTACAGCCAACAACAAACCCAATTGGCTCTCCAAATTTTGGCAGAAAATAGCAATGACTAAGTCTAAGATAAATTGTCACTTTAGTTCAGCTCAACTGCAACAGTTTGTAGGACTTGCAATAACTGCCGCCAAACAAGCTGGCGAATACATTGCCGCTTACCCAAGAGATAAACTAGAGGTAGAACATAAATCCCAAGATTTGAGTTTAAGCGCGCAAGTGGTTACCGAAGTAGACCGACATTGTGAAAGGATAATTTTAAACACGCTTAAGCCAATCACTCAGTTGCATCAACTAGCCACTCTAGCCGAAGAGAACACCGAAGGCTTCGATTTAACGCAACACCCGCGGTTTAACAGTGAAGCTTTTTGGGCAATCGACCCCTTAGATGGCACCTTGCCCTTTATCGAAGGAGGCGATGGTTACGCGGTATCAATTGCTTTAGTGAATAAAGCCGGTCAAGCACTTTTGGGTGTATGTTACCTTCCCTTTAGTAACACGCTCTACCACAGCTACTTTAACCCTGACTCCCAACAACACCACAGTTTTAAGCAACAGCTTGCGTTTGAGCAAAGAACACCAAGCAATATATGCGACTTAAGCTCCACTTCGCTAACATTTTATTGTGATAGAAGCAGCCTTAAATTGCCTTACTTTGAGCAACTTAAGGCGCAATTACAACAGCTTGCCAAACACTTAGGTTATTCTGAACTGCTAATTAACAGTATTGCTGGAGCCGTAGTAAACGCTTGCTCAGTAATTGATGAATCAAACGCCTTTTATTTGAAACTCGCCAAACGAACACAAGGTGGCGGCAGCATTTGGGATTTCGCCGCCAGCTCATGCATTGCCCAAGGCTGCAATGCTTGGGTGAGCGACAGCAACGGCCGAGCCTTAAAGCTAAATAACTCAACTAGCAGCTTTATGAATCAAAAAGGCGTGTTGTATGCCAGCAATGCCACCTTAGCCAAGCAGATTTTAGCCCTTAAACTCAACCAGCAATTTAGTGATGCATAATCAGCTGTTAATGGTAGATCCCTCTTCAACAATCACTTGAAAGGAATGAACTCGATGCACTAGCGTTGGCTCGCATAAACTTTGCCTTCGCTGAGGCATAAATGCTTTGTTCGCAATACAGTTTACTAGATAGCGTAAACACCCCTCTTATACTGCTATCTATATCTGCGCTCAGTAGGACTTCGTGATTAACCGGAACTGGTTTAGCAAACCGAATATGTAAATCAGCAGTCATTGCTTCCACCCCCTCGGCGAATAAACGATGTGTCATTGCGGCATCGAGCAGAGTAGAAATAATACCGCCATGCAACACCCCGCTATATCCCTGATAAAGCCTATCTAAACTAACTGCTGCTTCTACACCCCCGGCTTTGCTGCGAATAAAGCGTAAATTTAAAGCTGTAACAAAAGAGTCACTCGTTCCACAGGCAAAACAGTGCTTATGTGAATAAGGAATAGCAATGTCCATCATCAATTCTCAAGTGTAAAAACCTGTTTATTTATAGCATATGCCAAAAATAAACATCAATAAATTATTGGCATATGCTAATAATTTATCTATAGTGAAAATGAACTTAAGCTTAGGAGATAACATGGCCAGACCCAAAAAATGCCGCCACATTTGCGGGCGACCAGCACATAACTGCTTTAAACCCAATGGCGTACCTATGAGTCGTTTAAGTCAGCTAGAAATTCTACCGGAAGAGTTTGAAGCCCTACGACTTGCCGACCAACTCAAGATGAGCCAATTAGAAGCAGCCACAGAAATGGGCGTTTCCCGACAAACCTTTGGCAATATAATTAGCCAAGCACGCTTTAAAATAGCGACATGTTTGGTAGAAGGAAAAGCCCTTGTTTTTGCCGATGAGGAATCTGAACTATGATTTATGCCGTTCCAAATAACCAAGGCCAAGTAGCTAACCACTTTATGAAAGCACCAAGCTTTAGCGTTTTTAGCGATACCGAGTTACTCGATGAAATTACTCACCAAGCTAACCATGAGCTATCATGCAACAGCAAAATAGCCATCTTTGAACAGCTATGCCAGCTAAACGTAGACGCTGTTATTGTTAAAAATATTGGAGAGAAAGCTTTAAATAGATTGCTTGCGATGGGGATTAAAGTGTTTAAAACCAACGCTCGCGTGACGTTGAATACCGTAAGCCAAAGCCCAATGATAGAACTTAAATCGCTAGAGCTTGCTCGCCCTTCCCTACAACATACAAAAAAGCATAGCCATAAAGCGTGCTGTAAAAACTCTATAAAGCAAAAACGTAACAACAATTGCTGTTCAGAAAAACAAAAATTCCAACACAGCTAATTGCAATAGCTTGCTTACAAAAACACGCTATTTAGGCAATTACCTTATGCTACATTGATTGTTTTGTTGCTATAAAAGTCACGTGAGTGTAATTTGGGTACTGCACAAATTGCACTAACGATCATGTCGTTTAAGAGAGCCAGCCAACATGCCTAAACCAGATTTAAGCAAAGTTATCACCTTTACAACGCCACAAGAGCTTGGTCGTTGGCTCAAAATTAATCACGCAACCCAAACTGAACTGTGGATAAAAATATTCAAGAAGAAAACAAACCTAGCAAGCGTAACTTGGGATGAAGTAGTAATTGAAGCTCTTTGCTGGGGTTGGATTGACGGAGTAAAAAAGTCGATTGACGAGCATGCATATTTACAGCGAATTTCTCCCAGAAAACCCCGTAGCACTTGGTCGAAAAGAAACAGAAAACACGTAGAGCGGTTAATAAACGAGGGTCGAATGACCAAACCCGGCCTATTGCAAGTAGAGGCAGCCAAAGCTGACGGAAGGTGGGAGAATGCCTACGCGGTAAGTGAAATGGAAGTCCCCGCAGACTTTTTAACGGCATTAGCGCTAAAACCACAGGCACAACAGTTTTATGAATCACTTACTAAATCGAGTCGCTATGTTATAGCTCACGGCCTACTTAGTGCTAAAAGGCCCGAAACCAGACAAAAGCGCTTTACCAAATACTTAGACATGCTTGCCGATAACATAAAGCCAATTTAAGTAATAATAAGATGTTTATGTAACGCTGAAGCATTAACCGGGGTCTTACTTGAAACTAGATAAAGCCTTATCCAAACTGTTCCTTCCCAAAGACGAGAGTTGGCTAAAACATGCGAACCCTTGGTCTGTGTGGACAAGATTTGCCACATTGCCATTTATTGTATTAGGCATTTGGTCACGAGTTTGGATCGGCTGGTACTGCCTTGTCCCTATTTCGATACTTATTTTTTGGCTTTGGATAAACCCAACTTTGTTTTCTAAACCAAAGGATTACAGTAGCTGGGCAGCCAAAGCTGTGTTGGGTGAGCGCATATTAATCAACCGTAAATCTAAGCCCATTCCAGATTCTCACGCAACAGCTATAAACATACTAAACATCCTGCAAGGGCTCAGTTGTTTAGTCCTTATCTATGGCTTGTGGTGCTTAAATATAAGCGTTACATTGCAAGGGGTTGTCTATATCTACCTCACTAAAATGTGGTTTTTAGATCGTATGGTGTGGCTATATGAATCAAGCCATTTAAACCAACAAAATGATTCTAAGAGTTAACACTCGGAGAGCAGAAAATGAAAGTGAGTACCTTGCGGATCCCTTGCCGATGCCTTATAGAATCAGAAAAATTCTATACAGAAAAACTCGGGCTAACCAAAGTGTTTGGAGCGGTATCAGAAGGCTACATTGGGTTCCAGCTAGATAATGCTCAACTATTGCTAGAGCTCGAAGAAAAAGGTGAATTTGAAAGTGCTAGATTTTTAGGATTCAGTATTGAAGTATCCAACATTCTTCAACTTTACAACACATTAACCGAACGCGGTGTTGTATTTACCGGCCCCCCAGAAAAGCAATGTTGGGGTGGATTGATGACTCACATTATTGATTGTAATGAGAATACATTTTCATTTATACAAGGCAGTTCATGAGCAGATGCTTCGATATAATTGGTGCGCCTTTTAATCAACTGGGCTACGTCACCACCAAACAAAATACGGTGGACGGGCTTCGATGCTTAAATCAGCAGACTTGGGTTGGATTAAGCGAATGGATAAGCGTTAGAAACACCCGCTGGAATTGAGATATCCAAGATCTTGGTGATGTAGCAGTATCGGCAGAAGTATTGTCTTTAATCGCTGCAGGTAAGAAAGAAGCCGCTTTATCAGCCTATAGTGCTGAGTTGAAAACCAAACTGCTGGCCAGTTATAGCGCTGGACGCACACCCATCGCTATAGGCGGCGACCACTCGATCGCAGTAGGTACGCTGCAAGCAACAATGGAGTATTATCAAAAACAGCAAGGCAAGAAGGTGGCTGTGATTTGGGTTGATGCCCATGCCGATTGTAATAATAGCCTTGCCAGTAATTTGCATGACAAACCATTAGCCATGTTAATGGATAAATATCCGCACAATGGTTGGTCAATTAACCCCGAGATTGCAATAAAGCCAGAAGACGTTTTTTATGTAGCGATACGAGACTTAATGCCAAATGAGCACCGGCTTATCAATGACCATCGGATCACCAATTATGATATGGCGAGTATTGACCGCCTAGGCATTAACACAGTTTTAAAGAAACTAAGCTCACACATCGAAAGCCATTATGATCACCTCTATTTATCTTTTGACTACGATGCCTTAGAGGGAAGTACTTTTAGAGCCTGCGCTACTCCAAATGTAGGGGGTTTAAGCGCTAGAGAAGCCATTCACCTTGTTCATACTCTAGCTTCCAGCAGTAAATTTATTGGCGCTGATTTTGTCGAGTATTTACCAGAACTTGATCATGATGGCGTTTCTAAAGAACTGATGATCAAACTAATTGATGCATGCTGGGGCTTTAGAACTTAAAACTTACTTGGTGTTTAATATCTACCAGTCAGAACTTAGCTTCTACGACACTAATGTTCGAATTCTCCCGTTTTTAGGAAGCGCTTTACTTGGCTTATAACTTCATCATTACGCATCATAAATGTATGCGTGACAGGTAAAACCACGTGGTCAGTCATACCCGCTACTTTAGTTCGTTCAACGGACACCTTTCCATCATCGGGGTTGGGCAACATTTGTGACAGCAACGGATTGAAAGTGGAACTCCCCGCAATAATGCCAACCGGATAAGTGACAGGTCCAAGCGAATTAGGAACACTATCTTCCTCGGTGCCAAGCTGCGAGCCGGCGGGACCATTTATAAACTCAAATCCCGGGACATGCTTTAGCGCATCGACTACCTCACTACCCTGGTTAGGAGGACCCAACATTACAACCCGGCCAAGTGGTATTATGCTGTTTTCACTTAAATATTTTCGCAGCACAATACCGCCTAGCGAATGAGTGACAAAATGTACCACCTTTGCATTACCACAATCCGCTATTGCTTGAGGTACATGTTTCGAGGCTATGTCTTCTATTTCTAAGCTAGTTGATGGGTAACCATAATTTGAAACTTTGTATCCGTCACTTTTAAGTTGTTTGGACATTTTTTCCATAGAGTCTTCTGAACGTGCCATTCCATGTAGCAATACAACACATTCCTTAGCTATGGCTGAGTTAGCTGACAACGAGAGTAACAGCACAACAATAAACTTCCCCATAACTCAAACCTTATCTAGTTATTTGGTAATGGTCACTTAACAGTGCTGTGCAGCTCTTAAGGCCAAATGCTTGGGAAATCATACCCTAACAAAACCAATCATAATAACAACTAACTCAACAAAGTAAGCTTATCCAATGACTGCTTCTTTGAGTACTTCAGCGTAACCAGCGGTGTAAAGAAGTAATATAGTTAACATTCACCCAGCACTTATTATGGAAATCATGGCAGTAAGCTTATTGGTAGCACATTTCGATATAGAGTAAGGCCGAGAACTACTACAAAAAAGCCAGGTTTTAACCTGGCTTTTTAACCACATCAATACTGCTACACTGAGGTGTGTAAACAGCTTACCGAGTGCTCATCCCCCCCCACTAAAGCGGGTTTAGTTTTAGCACATTGCTCGGTGGCTATGGGGCAACGTGTGCGAAATACGCAACCCGAAGGTGGACTAATTGGCGAAGGTAAATCGCCCTCTAGCAGTTCAATGGTTTTGCCGCGCTCTAAATCCGGATCGGGAATAGGCACTGCCGACATCAACGCTTTGGTATAAGGGTGCGTGGGTTTATCAAACAGGGCCTTAGCCGTGCCTAATTCAACCGAGTTACCCAAGTACATTACCAATACACGATCGGAGATGTGCTTCACTACCGAAAGATCGTGAGCGATGAAAATAAGGCTTAAGCCCATTTCTGCTTGCAGCTCTTTAAGCAGATTAACTACCTGCGCCTGAATCGATACGTCGAGCGCCGATACAGGTTCATCACAAATGATCATCTTCGGCTCTAGAATTAACGCTCGGGCAATACCAATACGCTGACACTGCCCGCCCGAGAATTCATGCGGATAACGGTTAATTACGTTTGGTAACAAGCCCACCCGCATCATCATTTTTTGCACTTTTTGTTTTACTTCAGCCCTGCTGAGGTTTGGGTAAAAAGTACGCAATGGCTCGGCAATAATATCGCCAACCGTCATTCTTGGGTTTAGTGATGCTAGCGGGTCTTGGAAGATCATTTGAATCTCTTTGCGTTTTTCGCGCAGATTCTTTTGTTCGAGCTCGGTTAAGTCTTGGCCTAACCACACTACCTTGCCTGCTTCGGCTGGCACCAAACCAATCACCGCACGGGCGAAGGTAGACTTACCACAGCCCGATTCACCGACTACCCCCAAGGTTTCCCCTTGGTAAAGCTTAAGCGACACGCCGTCTACCGCTTTTAAGGTGGCAGCAGGTGTCCAAGGCAGGGCTTTGGCATTTTTAATTTTGAAATAGACTTTTAAATCCACTACATCTAGCAATAAGGCTTTATCACTCATCCTATTGGCCTCCGCTTAAGTGGAAATCATTGTGGCAAGCACGCTGACGCTGATTAGCAAAAGTGCTTAGCTCAGGGCTTTGCTGGCGACAGTGATCGCTCACTCTATGGCAACGTTCTTGGAACGGGCAGCCCTGTGGAAGCTTAAGTAAGTTAGGTGGATTACCCGGAATAGTCGGCAATATTTCACCTTCGGTATCCAAGCGTGGGATCGCTTTTAACAAACCTTCGGTATACGGATGACTAGGTTGATAAAACACTTCTTTAGCCGTGCCATATTCCATGGTGCGGCCAGCGTACATAACCAATACTTTGTCACAGATACCGGCAACTACACCTAGATCGTGAGTAATCATAATAATTGCCGTATTAAACTCACTCTTCAGTTCGTTTAACAGTGTCATTATTTGCGCTTGAACCGTTACATCTAAGGCCGTAGTTGGCTCATCGGCAATTAGCAGCTGTGGTTTACACAGCAAAGCCATAGCAATCATTACTCGCTGACGCATACCACCCGAGAACTCATGGGGGTACATCGCCATACGTTTTTCTGCTTCCGGCATTTTAACTGCGTCAAGCATACGAACGGCTTCTACGTGGGCTTCACGATTACTCATGCCCTTATGCAAGCGAAGCACCTCTTTTAGCTGCTCACCCACTTTCATGTAAGGGTTTAGCGAGGTCATCGGATCTTGGAAAATCATCGAGATTTTCTCGGCGCGGATGGCGTTTAACTGTTGCTCTGGCAAGTTAAGAACTTGCTGGCCGTTAAACAAAGCTTCGCCGCTAATAGTACCGTTTTTTGCCAGTAAGCCCATTAAGGCAAAAGCGGTTTGGCTTTTACCTGAACCTGACTCACCAACAATACCCAAGGTTTGCCCTGCTTCCAGTGAAAAAGTTAAATCGTTCACTGCGGTTACGCTGCCTTCGGGGGTAGAAAACTCTACACGAAGGTCTTTTACATTTAATAAACTCATTACTCTGCCCCTGCCTTAGCGATCTTTTGGATCTAAGGCATCACGTAAACCGTCGCCTACATAGTTAAAACTAAACAGCGTGACCACCATAAATGCAGCTGGATATAATAGCTGCCAAATGGCAATTTCCATGGTTTGCGAGCCGTCTTGCAACAAAGCTCCCCACGAGGTCATTGGCTCTTGTACACCCAAACCTAAGAAGCTTAAAAACGATTCAGTAAGAATCATTTGTGGTACTAGCAGCGTGGCATATACCGCAACAATGCCTAATACATTAGGCACAATGTGGCGGGTGATAATTTTCCATTTGGATACACCACACACTTCGGCAGCTTCAATAAACTCTTTGTTTTTAAGACTTAAGGTTTGGCCACGAACAATACGCGCCATGTCTAACCAAGACACTGCGCCAATGGCAACAAACACCAAGAAAATATTGCGGCCAAAAAAGGTCACCAGCAAAATTACAAAGAACATGAATGGAATGCCGTAGAGGATCTCTAGCAAACGCATCATTACTCGGTCTACGGTGCCACCTAAAAAGCCCGAAGTAGCGCCATAAAGGGTACCAATAAGTACCGCGACAAAAGCGCCCATCACACCTACCAACAACGAGATTTGTCCGCCCAATAAGGTACGAACAAACATATCTCGACCTAAAGAGTCGGTACCAAAGTAATGACCACTTTCAATAGATGGCCCATGGTGCATGGCTCCCCAGTCGGTATCGTCAAAGGCAAACTCACTAAGGTGAGAGCCAAACATCACTAACAAAGTGATGAATACCAATATGCCTAAACTTACCATGGCAGCGCGGTTACGCATGAAACGCATACGCGCATCTTGCCACAAACTGCGGCCTTCAATTTCTAACTTATCTGCGAATTCACTAATAGCATCGCTGTTTTGTTTGTTATCTAACATTGCAGCCTCCTAGTAGCGAATTTTCGGATCGATGAAGGCATACAAGATGTCTACAATCGCGTTGAAAACAATGGTAAAGGTACCAATTAAAATGGTGAGACCTAATACTAAGGAGTAGTCTCGGTTAAGCGCTCCATTCACAAACAACTTACCAAAACCAGGCAAGCCAAAAATGGTCTCAATCACTACCGAGCCAGTAATAATGCCTACAAAAGCTGGGCCCATGTAAGACACTACTGGTAACAAAGCAGGGCGAAGCGCGTGGCGCACAATAATGTAACGATATGGCAAACCTTTGGCTTTGGCGGTGCGGATAAAGTTAGAGCTTAATACTTCAATCATGCTGCCGCGCATAATCCGCGCAAATGAGGCCACGTAAAGCAGTGACATGCCTAACATAGGTAGAATAATGTATTGCCACTGCCCCCCGTTCCACCCCCCTGCGGGTAACCATTGCAACTTAATCGCAAAGATATAAACCAAGGTGGGCGCAAGCACAAAGGAGGGCATCACCACCCCGGCCATTGCCGTGGACATAATGCTAAAGTCCATCCAGGTATTTTGTTTTAGTGCAGCCAGCGTGCCTACAGACACGCCCATCAACACTGTAAAGATAAAGGCAATAGAGCCAATTTTTGCTGACACCGGCAGGGCTTGCGCCACAAGTTCATTCACGGTGTAGTCTTTATATTTGAATGATGGCCCAAGATCGCCTTGTGCCAAATTGCCTAAGTAAGAGAAGTATTGCTCCAGTACCGGTTTATCCAAACCGTACTTAGCCTCGATATTGGCTAAGACTTCAGGCGGAAGTGAGCGCTCACCAGAGAATGGGCTTCCCGGGGCAAAACGCATCATAAAGAAGGTGATAGTAATCAATACCAATAGCGTAGGTATTGCTTCTAGCATTCGTTTTAAGATGAACTTAATCATTCGATTTTCCAGCTTATGTTTATTGCTGTAATTGAATTAGCGTAGCTAACAACAAAATAAGGCACCTTAAGCATAAGGTGCCTTACAAAAGACCATCAACTATTTGGCAATAATGTATAGATCTTTAGTGTAAATTTTGTCTTCGGCGTTGTTCATTGGGTAGCCACCAACTGTTGGCTTAACCAAACGCGCATTTACGTAGTGGTAGATTGGAGCAAGCGGCATGTCTTGAGCAAGTTGTGCCTCTGCTTGGCGGTAGTTATCGCCACGAACAGCATCATCAACCGCTGACATAGCTGCATTCATAAAGCCATCGTAAGCTGGGCTGTTGTAGAACTGGTCGTTGTTACCGTTATTGCTCTGCATTAACGAAAGGAAGGTTGACGCTTCGTTGTAATCACCACACCAGCCGGCACGGGTTACATCGTAGTTACCGTTACGACGGTTATCTAGGAAGGTTTTCCACTCTTGGTTCTCTAGGTTTACTTTAACACCAAGCGTTTTCTTCCACATAGAAGCTACAGCAATAGCGATCTTCTTGTGGTTTTCGCTAGTGTTGTATAACAGGGTAAACTCTAGTGGCTTGTCTTTACCGTAACCTACTTCGGCTAGTAGCTCAGCAGCTTTTGCATTACGCTCTTTTTGCGACCAAGTAGCGTAATCTGGCGTATCTACTTGTAGGCCAGCCACTTTTTGGTGTGCAAAGTTGTAAGCAGGCAGCTCACCTTTACCTACGATAAACTTAGCTACTGCGTCACGGTCAATGGCGTAAGACAAAGCTTTACGTACGCGAACATCATCAAATGGTGCTTTTTTGTTGTTAAAGCCGTAGTAGTAAGAACATAAGTAAGGCGTTACTTTTAACGAATCTGGCTGCTCTTTTTGCATGCGCTTAAAGTGCTCGTTAGCCATTTCGTAAGTCATATCAATTTCGCCCGCTAAGAAGCGGTTCATGTCAGTAACTTGGTTCTCGATTGGTAGGTAAGTCACTTTGTTGATAACGGTTTTGTCGTTATCCCAGTAGTTTTCGTTACGCTCCATAACGATTTTTTCATTCACTACCCATTCAGATACTTTGTAAGCACCGTTACCCACAAAGTTAGCTGGTAAAGTCCACTTATCACCGAACTTTTCAACAGTAGCTTTGTGCACTGGCTTCAGCGTAGTGTGCGACGTCATCGCAACAAAGTATGGTAGTGCTTGCTCTAGTTTAATTTCTAAGGTGTAGTCATCAAGCGCTTTAACTGCTAATTCAGAGGCGTCTTTCTTACCATTGATAATGTCTGCTGCATTTACCATGGTGGTCATTTCTAGGTACCACGAATAAGGCGCTGCGGTTTTTGGATCAACTGCGCGTTTGAAACTATATTCAAAATCGTGGGCGGTTAATGCATCGCCATTAGACCATTTTGCATCTTTGCGAAGGTGAAATACGAAGGTAAGGTTATCTTCAGTTTCCCAAGATTCTGCTACGCCAGGTACCAGGTTTCCGTCGCCATCTTGATTTACTAAACCTTCAAGTAGCTCACGAATCACATTAGATTCTGGCACGCCTTCGGTTTTGTGAGGGTCTAGGGAAGCAGGCTCGGTGCCGTTACCACGTACTAGTTCCTGTACTGGGGCAAGTTTAACGCCAGCAGGAACATCAGCAGCAAAAGAGGCAGTGGTGAAAGTACTTAGGATCGCAGCACTAACGAGGCTGGCAGCTAAAGTTTTAGCAGTTTTCATTTTCATCTCCATATTGACACATTTGGCTATAACTAGGCCGTTTGTGAAATTTCCATTCACTTTACATGAATATTAAATCAGTACAATATTCTAATAAAACGCACATCAACGCCAGATGCTACACCCGAATCAAAGAAACAACAAATAATAAGTTGCTTTTTATTAGTGAAGATTCCTGATTATTCTCAAGAATTATTGGGTTTTTATTGTTAATTCACTAGGTTAAGCTAGCATCTAAAAAATACGTCAAAACTTACTGTTAACGTAGATAAATTGAGAAGAAACTACAAATTTGATCGGAGTAGCAAAATTGGTAAAAAATTTACACTTTTTGCCTGAATACTGATTGATTCTGTAAAATTAGCCGAAAATATTTCGTGATTTTTTTACATTTGTAACTTAGCAACACATGATCTGGATCAAGTTGTACCACTAAAGGGCTACCTATAATTGCTGGTGAAAGTTAATTACTAAACCACTAGAACGGTGATTTACGGTCTATACTGAGGCGGATTGAACTATCAGTGTTGGTTTACTAATTAGTTTTAGTTTAAATGAGGAGAACAGGATGCCTGTAGGTAATATTGATGAGTTAAACGCAATGGTTGCTCGAGTGAAGGCGGCGCAAGCTGAATTCGCATCTTACAGCCAAGAACAAGTGGACAAGATTTTCCGCGCTGCGTCACTCGCTGCTTCTACAGCACGTATTGAACTAGCTCGTATGGCGGCTGAAGAGTCTGGCATGGGCATAATGGAAGATAAAGTGATCAAAAACCACTTCGCTTCTGAGTTCATCTACAACAAATACAAAGATACTCTAACTTGTGGCGTTATCGAACGTAACGACGAAGGCGGTACTATTACTATCGCTGAGCCAGTAGGTATTGTTTGTGCCATCGTACCAACCACTAACCCAACTTCTACCGCTATCTTTAAAGCGCTAATCAGCCTTAAAACGCGTAACGGTTGTATCTTCTCTCCACACCCACGTGCTAAAAACGCAACTAACTTTGCGGCTAAATTAGTACTTGATGCTGCTATCGCTGCTGGTGCGCCAAAAGACATTATTGGCTGGATTGATACTCCTTCTGTAGAACTATCTAACGCACTAATGAAGCACGAAGACATCGCGCTAATTCTTGCAACTGGTGGTCCAGGTATGGTTAAAGCTGCTTACTCATCTGGTAAGCCTGCAATTGGTGTTGGTGCTGGTAACACGCCAGTAGTAATTGACGAAACTGCAGACGTTAAACGTGCTGTTTCTTCTATTCTTATGTCTAAGACTTTTGATAACGGTGTTATCTGTGCTTCTGAGCAAGCAGCTATCATTGTTGAATCTAAGTACGACGAAGTAATTGCTCGTTTCGCTAAATACGGCGCAGCAGTACTAAGCAAAGCAGACGCAGATAAAGTACGTAAAGTACTTATGATTAACGGCGCGCTTAACGCTAAAATCGTTGGCCAACCAGCATACAAAATTGCTGAGCTAGCTGGCGTAACTGTACCAAAAGCAACTAAGATCTTAATCGGTGAAGGCCTAGAGGCATCTTACGATGACGAGTTCTCACACGAGAAACTATCTCCAACTCTAGGTGTTTACAAAGCGACAGACTTTGAAGACGCTGTTCGCCAAGCTGGTATCGTATTAGACATCGGTGGTGTTGGTCACACGTCTGTACTTTACACAGACCAAGACGCAAACGCTGACCGTATCGCTTACTTTGGCGACAAAATGAAGACTGCACGTATTCTTATCAATACGCCTTCTTCTCACGGTGGTATTGGTGACCTTTACAACTTCGAACTAGCACCTTCTCTAACGCTAGGTTGTGGTTCTTGGGGTGGTAACGCGATTTCTGAAAACGTGGGTCCAAAACACCTTATCAATAAGAAAATTGTTGCGAAGCGAGCTGAGAACATGTTGTGGCATAAACTACCTAAGTCAATCTACTTCCGTCGTGGTTCATTACCAATCGCAATGGACGACCTAGACGGCAAGAAACGTGCAATGGTTGTTACTGATAACTTCCTATTCAACAACGGTTACATCGACGACCTACGTGCCATCCTTAAAGAAAAAGGCATGGAAGTTGAAGTATTCCACGATGTAGAAGCAGATCCTACTCTGTCTATTGTGAAGAAAGGCGCTGAAGCTTGTCACAACTACCAGCCAGACGTAATTCTTGCTGTTGGTGGTGGTTCACCAATGGATGCTGCGAAGATCATGTGGGTAATGTACGAGCACCCAGAAACTGACTTCGAAGACTTATCAATGCGCTTTATGGACATCCGTAAACGTATTTACAAGTTCCCTAAAATGGGTTCAAAAGCTGAACTAGTATGTATTACTACTACTTCAGGTACTGGTTCAGAAGTAACTCCGTTTGCGGTTGTAACTGACGACACTACTGGTCAGAAATACCCACTAGCTGACTACGAACTAACGCCTAACATGGCTGTTGTTGATGCTAACCTAGTAATGGATATGCCTAAGTCACTATGTGCCTTCGGTGGTTACGATGCGGTTACTCACGCTATGGAAGCTTACGTTTCTGTACTAGCTAACGAATACTCAGACGGTCAAGCTCTGCAAGCACTTAAGATGCTTAAAGAATACTTACCAAGCTCTTACCAAAACGGTAAAGCTGACCCAGTAGCTCGTGAGAAAGTACACAATGCCGCTACTATCGCTGGTATCGCGTTTGCTAACTCTTTCTTAGGTGTGTGTCACTCAATGGCTCACAAACTAGGTGCAGAGTTCCACGTACCACACGGTTTGGCTAACGCATTGTTGCTAACTAACACAATTCGTTTCAACGCGACTAACACGCCAACTAAACAAACTGCGTTCTCTCAGTACGACCGTCCTAAGGCTCGTGCTCGTTACGCAGAAGTTGCTGAGCACTTAGGCTTCCGTGAAGGTAACACTGAAACTAAGCTTAACGCCCTTCTAACTTGGTTAGACGAGTTGAAAGTTGAATTGAACATTCCTCTATCTATTAAAGATGCAGGCGTGAACGAGGCTGACTTCCTAGCTAAAGTTGACGAACTAGCGGTAGACGCGTTTGATGACCAATGTACTGGTGCAAACCCACGTTACCCACTAATTGCTGAATTGAAACAAGTTCTACTTGATTCTTACTACGGTCGTCCATACACCGAAGCAGCAGATAGTGCAGAAGCTGAGTCTCAAAAAGCTAAAAAACCAGCTGCTAAAAAAGCGACTAAAGCAAAAGCTTAATCACTAAATAGCACTGAATACTAAGGCTCCTTTACGGAGCCTTTTTTTTATTTTCATTTTCGCGCTAAGCTTTGTCATACTATGGCGGCTATAATTAGTCGAAGATGTTTGGGGTTAATGTTATGTCGTATTCAAAAGCTATAGCACTTTCAGCTTTGTTAGTTGCCACCACCAGTATTGCAGAGGTACTGCCCTTTGAGGCCGAATACCGCGCAGATTTTAAAGGCATCCCCATTGCCAAAGGCTATCGCCAACTGATTGATTTGGGTAACGATACCTTTCAAATTAAAAGTATTGGTACAGCCCTCGCCGGCGGCCTGAAATACGACGATACATCTCGCTTTACCTATCACCAACAAGATGTAAAAACCTTAGGCTTTGTACTCAAACAAAGTAATCTATTTTCCACCACACGAGTTACCGGCCACCCAGATCGTAAAGGCGGTTTAATCGTTGATGTTGATGGTGAAAGGCACCATTTTGAAGCACCAGACAACGTGCACCAGTTAATGGATGCAGCAGGCTTCTCGGTACAATTACAAAACGACTTAAAGAAAGGCTTAAAAGATTTAGATTATCACTACAATGTGATTGATGAAGTGGATAACTACCGTTTCACCGTCGTCGCTGAAGAAACCGTAGAAACCATACTCGGTACTTTTGAAGCGCTAAAAGTGGAGCAGAAAAAACGAGAAGGCCGCAGCACCTGGTTGTGGTTGGCGCCTGAATTAGATTATCACTTGGTTAAAGCAGAAATTATCCGCAACGGTAAAAGCTGGGCCACCCTAGAGGCCACCCGCATTGATATTGTTGAACCAGAAAAACCAATGTTAGCCAAGCAAGCCGCTAACAACGAAGCAGAGCTAAGCAACTAACCCACCCTACGTTAGCAATTATAGAGCCTTGTTAATCACAAGGCTTGCTGCTGCAGATAGAGCTGTATTCAATTTTTTATTAGTGGCGCGTTAACAATTTTGCTTTTACTTCGCAGCACCTCCCCCTCTAGCCAAAACTGCTGAGCTTGCTGATTAATCCACTCACTAAATTGCTTAATTTTCTCTCGTTTAAAATAAGGCTTTGGTGCTACCAAGTAATACCGATAACGCGGTTTTACCTCTACGTCCCCCAACTTAACCAGTAAACCTTGTTGGATATACTTCCACGCCAAGCTGTGCCTTACTAAAGCGATACCTTGAACAGCTAGCGCGCCTTCAATTACCACATGAGCACCTTGATACAATAAATTGGCCTTAGGCACGCTGGAGTTAAAACCTGCTAGCTCTAACCAATACTGCCAATTCATATCAGGCCTCGCGTCATCAATCAGCGTGTGTTTACTCAAATCGTTTAAGCACACCTCTGGATGTTGCTCTAAATACAATGGATGACAAACAGGATAGAGATGATCATCCATTAGCTTAGCGGCATGTAAACCTGGGTAATCTCCCAAGCCATAACGCACACATAAATCGACCCTATCTTGGCGAAAATCTATCAAACTATTTTTTGGCATTAGCATTACCGATAGATTTGGGTGTAGTTGGCTAAACTCACCTAAACGAGGCACTAGCCAATGCTGGGCAAAAGACGGCAACACCGACAAAGACATGCTGTTTGGATCGGGATCGAGGCTTACTTGGCGTACGCCGTCCTGTAGGGTTCTAAATGCTTGTTTAGCGTAATGATGCAAGGTTTCACCCTCAGCGGTTAACACTACTCTACGATGCTGACGCTCAAACAGCTGCACATCAATTCTCTCTTCTAACTGACGGATCTGCTGGCTCATTGCTGCTGCACTTACAAATAGCTTTTCTGCAGCAGCTTTGAAGCTGCCCATTTCTGCAGCCACGTAGAAGTAATAAAGCCCTTGCAAGGGAGGCATTCGGTCACTCACTTAAGTTTTCCTTAACTAAGAGTCAATTTAAGTCGTTTGTCACTGACCTCCAATATAGCGTACTTTTTAACCGTCAGCAGCCCAAAGGAGTTTTGTTATGAACATTATTAGCCAAGCAAAGACAAGCCAACAACACCAAGCTTTAACATCACCTAAACTAAACTTAAGCAACATACTTAGTAAATTGGATATGCTATTGGCGCGCCGAAAAAGCCGTCGTGAATTAGCTAAGCTTCCCGACTATTTGCTAAAAGACATTGGGGTGAGTAGAGCAGATGCGTTACGAGAAGCCGAGAAATCATTTTGGCAGTCTTAGCGCCACTTAAACCGATCAATAGGGGTCTATTGCCAAAGCTTGACTAGCCCTAGCTTTAAATTGTTAGCGCGACTTGAAGTAAGCAATAGCCCCTATTCTAAGCTCGCTCTAACTATTCTTTTTGATGAAGAATAGCTTGCTTACTAACTACGCTAATAACCTTTCGAGCCTCTACTAATACTAAGGTGTTGATGTAGCTAAGCTTTATCTAGGCCTTTCAACTATTGACTTTGAAGCTAATAAAACTTGTTCACTCCAATGAATTTTCAAGATGTTTTTTTGACAATTAATCCGCTAGAATCTGCGCAACTGATCACACATCAAAGTGGTCGAACCTGAATGATCGCACAAACGGATTTGAAGTTTTACCCTTATGGATCAAGTACAGTTTCACAAAGTGCCGCCAAACTGCGGACTAAGCCTTAATATTACCACTCGCTTTAAAAAGGCAGCCGATTACAAAGGCTACTGGATAGGCGTAGACAAAAAGAGCTACATTATTTGCCGCCTTAATGGTGTCGATTCAAGCACTGGTATCAATCTTATTAGTGCAGGCTGCGAAGTAAATGCGCGCTTTCATTGGGACGGTAAACTCATCGCCTTCCGCTCAGAAATTGTGGCATTAATTAATGAGCCCGCTCGTTGGATGATTTTGCAATATCCACAAAACGTTATGTCTATGCCACTGCGTAAATATGACCGTTATGAGTGTTATCAGCCAGCAACCCTGCACCTTGATTCAAAACACGTGTTGCGTGGAGTGCTAAAAGATATCTCTGAACGTGGTTGTAAGTTTGTGCCAAGCGCCGCTAACAAGTTCAATATCAATGTATTAAAAGACAAAAACTTACAGCTACAAACCCGCTTTCCTAAGCGCGACGAGCCAGTAATTCTTACCTGCCAAATAAAAAATACCCCTAACGAGCGAAATGAATTTGCACTGGGCTGTCAATTTGTTCAAGATTACGAACTTGTTAATCAACAAATTGAATACCAACTTGTTGATAAGGCCTACGAAAAGAAAATACAGGGCATTGCTTGAGCAAACCAATCAACAGCATTTTAATCACCGGGTGTAGTAGTGGCATTGGGCTTTATTGCGCCAAAGAATTACAACAGCGCGGCTACAATGTTATCGCCTCTTGCCGTAAAGACGACGATGTGAAAACGCTACAAACAAGTGGTTTGCAATGTGTAACGCTTGATCTAGATAGCGAAAGCTCTATTGAGCAAGGCTGGCAACAAGCGCTAGCCTTGGCTAATGGTAAAATTGATGCTTTGTTTAATAATGGTGCCTATGGTCAACCTGGTGCGCTAGAGGATCTGCCCACTCAAGCGCTTCGCCAACAGTTCGAAACCAATCTATTTGGCTGGCATCACTTAAGCCGTTTAGCAGTAGCTCATATGTTACAGCAGCAACACGGGCGGATTATTCAAAACAGTTCGGTACTTGGCTTAGTGGCGATGAAGTATCGCGGAGCCTACAACGCCAGTAAGTTCGCCCTAGAAGGCTACACCGATACCCTACGTTTAGAATTAGCCAATACGCCGCTACATGTTTCGCTCATTGAACCAGGCCCTATTACCAGCATGTTTAGGCAAAATGCTAAAGCCGCCTTTGAACAAAATATTGATGCCAACAATACTCGCCACCAAAGCGCTTACCAGAAAACGCTAGAGCGCTTAGAGCAAGAGGGCCCAAGCAGAAAATTTACGCTACCCGCTAGCGCGGTGTATAAAGCCCTATTGCACGCACTTGAAAAACCAACACCTAAAGCGCGTTACTACGTTACCTTCCCTACCCACTTGTTTGCTTGGCTGCGTCGAATATTACCTGTTTCATTGCTCGATAATATCCTTAAAAAAGGCTGAAGCTGCTCGCCACTTAAGCGACTCATGCTAAAGTAGTTTTCTGTTCCTAAGCATGGATAAACTATGAAACCTTGGCTTAATCGCTTAAGTACTTTATTGCTGCTGTTCTCTAGCAGCCAAATAGCTGCAGAACCCTCTCTTTGGCTAGCCAGTAAAGACCAGCAACAGCTCTACTTGTTTGGCTCTATTCATCTAGGCAGCGAAGCATTTTATCCCTTACCTAAACCCTTTATTGATGCCTTTGAGCGCAGTGAGCGCCTAGTGATAGAAATGGACGTATCGTCTGTTTCCAGCAGCGACCAACAGCTATTGCAGCACGCTAGCCAATTGCCGAGCGGTGAGAAATTAGCTGACAAAATAAGTGCTGATTATTTAGACCAACTTAAGCAACGCAGCCAACAGCTTGGGATCTCACCTTCTATTTTCGATAACATGCAGCCCTGGTATGTAGCAGTGGTACTTAGCCAGTTGCAAATGCAAGCCTTAGGCTTTGAGCCTGAGTTAGGGCTTGATCTACATTTCATGCAGCGAGCGCAACAAAGCCAGCTGTCGATCCATCAGTTAGAAAGCTTTGCCGAGCAAATAGAAGCCTTAAGCAGCCTAGCCAGTATTCAAGTACCTTTATTAGAGCAAACCTTGGATGACTTTGAGCAAGTACCTAGCTTGTTCAATCAACTCGTAAGCCACTGGAATAATGGTGAGAACCAAAAGCTACTGGCTTTACTTAACGATGACCCAATGTTCCAACACGATGCCGAATACGTATTGGAAAAATTGCTATTTGAGCGCAACCACAAATGGATGCGACAACTTACCAACTTAAGCAATACCAGTTTTGTGGTAGTTGGTGCTATGCACTTATACGGAGAACAAGGTTTGCTCGATGAGCTAAAAAAACTGGGTTACTCAATCCGTGAAGTTGATCCGGCGACAAATTGACCAACATCAATTTGACCTTTCCTTGAGCAATTTATGCTAATTACTCCTACTTAAAAGGAGTATTAGCAATGGAACTTTGGTTAGACTTACTCTTTGGTAATAGCATTGGATTAATGTCGGTGACGGTGATTGCCACCACCATTGCTTTGATGGGATTTTATACATTTTATTTCTTGAAAAAAATCCGCCAAAGCGACCCTCAGCAAAAATAAGCTTACGCAGCGGTTGCACCGCTGTCTGCTCTCATCTATAAAGAAGGAACTTCGTTGTTCAGGAGTTCTTTTATGTCTGATGAATTTGATCTGTTCCAGCAGGAAGTGGCTGGAATAAAACCCTTAAAGCAAGATGCCGTGGTATCGGCTGGCGACAGCCTTAACGAAGCGGCTAAAAAAGCTAGGCAACAAGCAGCCGCCGAGCACCTTGCTACATCTCAAGATTACCTTTCTTTAGAGAATGTTACCTTACTGCACCCCGACGATGTGGTGTCTTTCAAAAAGTCAGGCTTACAACAAGGCGTGTTTAAAAAACTACGCTTAGGCAAATATGAAATTCAAGCCAAATTGGATTTACATAAATTTCGCTTAGAAAAAGCCCGCAGCGAAATAATTAGTTTTATTAAGCAATGCCAAAAGCTCAATATCCGTAGCGCACTAATTATTCCGGGTAAAGGCCATAACAGTGACCCACCAGCACTATTAAAAAGCTATGTGAGCCAGTGGTTACCGCAAATAGACGCGGTGTTGGCCATTCACAGCGCCCAAACAATGCACGGTGGTACTGGCGCCATTTACGTACTACTCAAAAAAAGTGAGTTACAAAAACTCGATAACCGTGAGCGTCATGCTCGCCGTTTAGCCTAAGCTAGGAACAACTATGACTAAGCAAACTGCTTATCAACAGCTCTGTGAGCACTTTAAACACCTGTCTAAACTCTCTCACTTAAATTCGATTTGTGGCTGGGATCAGGCCACCATGATGCCAGATGGCGGTAACCAAGCTCGCGCCGAAGCCTTAGCAGAACTAGCGGTGATTATTCATGAAAAGTCCACCCGCCCAGAAATGGAACAATGGCTAGAACAAGCACAGCAAGAAAACCTTAACCCGATGCAACAGGCTTCGCTGCGAGAAATGTCTCGCAGCTGGCGCAATCAAACCGCTCTTCCCGCCGATTTGGTTAAAGCTAAATCGCTAGCCACAGCCCACTGTGAGCATGCTTGGCGTGAGCAACGCGGTGCTAATGATTGGAAAGCCTTCCAAGTTAACTTGCAAGCAGTAATGCAGCTAGCCATTGAAGAGGCGCAAATCCGGGCAGATAAAACCGGCTTAAACCCTTACGATGCCATGCTCGATTTATACGAACCAGGCATGCAAATGCAGCGCTTAGATAAAGTATTTGGTGAGCTACAATCTTGGCTGCCAGACTTAATAACTCAAGTGGTCGACAAACAAGCTAATTGGCCGAAATTAACGTTAAATGGCCCCTACCCTAGTGAACAACAAAAGAAACTAGGTTTAGCGGTGATGGAAAAACTGCAATTTGACTTTAAGCATGGCCGACTAGATGTAAGCGCTCACCCGTTTTGTGGCGGAGTTCCCAGTGATGTACGTATAACCACGCGTTACGAAGATGAAGATTTCACCCGTTCATTAATGGGCATTGTGCACGAAACAGGTCACGCAAGGTATGAGCAAAACCTTCCGCTAGATTATCTTGATTTACCGGTGGGACAAGCCCGTTCTATGGGTATACACGAGAGCCAGAGTTTATTCTTTGAAATGCAATTAGGCCGCAGCCAAGCCTTTGTTGAGCAACTATTACCCTTAGTTAATCAGCACTTATGCCAGCAGCAGCCTATGCAACTTGAAGAACTTAAGCAGCACTATTTAAGTGTTAAGCCGGGTTATATTCGAATAGACGCCGATGAGCTGACTTATCCTGCCCATGTAATGCTGCGGTACGAGCTAGAACGCGACCTAATCAATCAAGATATTAAAGTGGCAGATATCCCCGAGTTGTGGGATCAAAAAATGCAGCAATATTTAGGTTTGTCTACCAAAGGAAATTATCGCGATGGCTGCATGCAAGACGTGCATTGGCCAGCAGGGTTAATTGGATACTTCCCTTCTTACTCGCTAGGCGCAATGTACGCCGCACAATTCCACGCGGCTTTAGTTAAAGCCAAACCCGACACACCGAAAGCGGTGGCAGAGGGCAACTACAATGAAGTTTTTGCTTGGCTGCAACAAAATATTTGGTCACAAGCCAGTATTTACGACACCGATGAGCTGGTAAGTCGTGCTACCGGAGAAACCTTAAACACCCGTTACTTCGAGCAACACTTGCGCCAGCGTTACCTTTAAGCTCTATATGACTGCCTGACGACCGTCAGGCAGTTCTCTCTTTTTCATATCAAACTGCTTGCTGCTAGACGCTTCATCAAATCTTGTAGCCATTCCATAAACAAACTTAATCGCTGCGGCAACTGTCGACGTGACGAATAGAGAATTGAGACCGGCATCGATGGAACCTCAATATCTGGCAAAATACGTTGTATGGCCCCACTTTTAAGCTGTAAGGCCGCTCCCATAGCCGGAACTTGAATAATGCCTAAGCCAGCCTCACATGCTGCCATATAAGCATCGGTGCCATTTACTGCCAGCCTACTGGGCATTTCAAATACTTGGCGCTGTCCTTTATCAAGGTATTCAAACTCGGCAGCGCTATTGCCCATTTTAGGCGCATAATCGATTAAATAATGCTTGGCTAGTTCACTAAGCTGCTTTGGTACTCCATAACGCTGCAAATAACTGGGACTAGCACAGTTGTAGATTTGATAGTTACATAAGGGTTTTGCAATGAGCTGGCTATCTTGCAGCTCTCCCACTCTAATTAAACAATCAACGCCCTCTTTCACTGGGTCGATTTGGTAATCAGCACTGCTTATCTTGATTTTAACTTGTGGGTAACGCTCTAGCCATTCGGCTAAGTGAGGCAGCACAATGGTGCTAGCAAATCGGCTAGGCATATCCACCCGAAGGACACCGCGTATTTCATCCGCTTGACGAAATTGGCTTTCTACAGCGTCTAACTCCCGCAAAATAGACCTACACTGCTGAAGGTAAACTTCACCATCCTGAGTAAGCGTAACGCTGCGCGTGCTGCGATGAAGTAAGCGAGTTGCCAGCTTTTTTTCCAAGAATTGCACCGCATTGGAAATGCTCGACTTAGGCAAATCAAGTAATTCTGCTGCTCGCGTAAAACTGCCACTTTGTGCAACCGCCACAAAACGTTGCATTGCCTCAAATTTATCCATAAGCCGCTACTGCTCGCCAAAAAGAAACAATGATATCTATTTTAGTGTGTTTTTCACTAACAGTATTTTTTCTATCCTGCATGTCGATACAAACAGGAGAGACTTTATGAACAACTTATTATTGGTGACAGGTGGGAGCCGAGGCTTAGGGCGCAGTGCTGCTTTAGCCTTAGCGAAAAGCGGAGTGGATATAGTCTTCACATACCATAGCCAACAAGACAAAGCCGAGCAGCTAGTGAGTGAAATTCGCCAATTTGGAGTAAACGCCGCGGCCATTCAACTTGATCTGGCAGATAGTAGCAGCTTCCCTAGATTTATCAGTAGATTAAGAACGACCTTACTACAACAATTTGAACGAGACTCAATCAACTACCTGGTTAATAACGCAGGAATCGGCATTAATAACAGCTTTGCTGAAACTACCGAGCAACAGTTTGATCAATTAATGAATGTGCATTTAAAAGGCACTTTCTTTCTTACTCAAGCTTTGCTACCAATGATTGAAACAGCAGGACGAATAGTCAATATCTCTACCGGATTGACGCGCTTTAGCATGCCAGGCTTTTGTGCTTATGCCATGATGAAGGGAGGATTAGAGGTAATGACTCGCTACTTGGCAGCAGAACTAGGCTACAAGCAGATTAGGGCAAATACGCTCGCGCCAGGAGCGATAGAAACTGACTTTGGTGGCGGAGTTGTACGTGACAATGTCACACTTAATCAGCAACTAGCCCAACACACAGCGCTAGGTCGAGTAGGTATAGCAGAAGACATTGGCGATGCTCTCTCCATGTTACTCAGCGACCAAGCCTCTTGGGTAAATGGGCAGCGGATAGAAGCTTCGGGAGGAATGTTTTTATAAGCTTAAACCAATAAGGTTTTGCCCAATGTGCCTTGGCTAAGCCTTATTTCCAAGGCTTTACTGCTCGTTTGCGTTCAGCAATAACCAGTCTTGTGGCTTAGGATCTACTGGGGCTTCTACTTCATCGATAGCAGAAAATGTCCAAATAAACATAGATTTGAAAAAGGCTTCTTCATTATCTATTTGGCCATTTACAGCCACCAGTTTTTTAGGTGGAAGGTTACCAATAACATCGCCACCAAAAGCTAAAAGGCTTAGTGAATCCGCGTAGAAATCAACGGTTAATTCGAAAAAACGCGTATTATCAGTAAAACTAGATATTTGAGTATTATCATCACCAGGTGGAGACAATACAGAATTGTGTTGTTGCGCAGTCATAACAGACCCCATTTACGTAATTCAGAGAGTAATTGAGCGTCCCTGTTACATAAATTGACCTACATATTATTAGGTCTAGTCCATCAATATGGGCTGATTATGGCACAACTTGACCAATAAAACACCAGCTAAAGCTAAAATGTGAGCTTTAGCCACAAAAAGCTACTGTTTGAGACTAATTCTTGTTCTAGTTTGGTTATTTGCAATGCATAAGGCATAATCCTTGGCAACTTCAATTAGCCAGAGTTTTAAGCACGCTATGTACAATGCTGAAATTACCGGTTGGGGCAAATGTATGCCACCAGCACGACTCACTAACCACGACTTAAGTACTTTTCTCGACACATCGGATGAGTGGATTAGTAGCCGGACAGGCATAAAAGAGCGCTGTGTTTCTCATGTAGATATTGCTGAACTCGCAGCTACAGCTGGCTTACAAGCTTTAGCTGCTGCAGGGCTAAAAGCAGAGCAACTCGATGCGATTATTTTGTGTACCTGCACCCCTGGTACATCGGTACCTAACAGTGCCAGCCGTGTACAACAACTACTTAAAGCAGAACAAGCCGCCGTATTTGATATGAACGCCGCTTGCTCAGGTTTTGTTTACGGCATGCAAACAGCCTCTGCCTTAATTCAAACCGGAGCGATGAAACGCATTCTGTTGATTGGCGCTGAACGATTAACTCAATTACTCGACTGGACCAAACGCGATACCGCAGTATTGTTTGGCGACGGTGCTGGCGCAGTGATTCTAGAAGCAAACGACCAAGCAGAAAAAGTAGGATTTCTTGCAGCAAAACTAGGCTGCGATAGCGAAAAACGAGAGATCCTGTATATTTCGGATTTTGGTACTAACCGTAAACGTTTTTCAGGCGTAGATACGCTTTACAACTTTCAGTTCGAAGGGCCTGAGATTTTTAAACGTGCGGTAAAAGGCATGGGTGAAGCAGCAAGTAACGTATTAGAGCAGGCTAACATCGCCAACAATGAGCTCAACTTCATTGTGCCCCACCAAGCCAACTTACGCATTATTGATGCCCTAGCCAAACGTATTGATGCTCCCTATGACAATATTATGGTGAACATTGAAAAATACGGGAACACTTCAGCGGCCACTGTTCCAGTAGCCTTATGCGAAGCCTTAGAGCAAGGGCGAATCAAGCCTGGTGACAATGTATTGCTAGCCGCTTTTGGTGCTGGACTAACATGGGGAGCGGCTGCGATTCGCTGGGGTCAGCGTGTTACTCCTATCGCCGAATCAGATGCTAGTTTAAGCCCTTGTGAGCAAACCGCTTTGGAAATTTTGGCCCCCGCCATTAAAGGTTGCCAAGAAGCTCGCGCTGCCGAAGCGTAAATGCCCAAAGGCTGTTTATCTTTCGTGACAGCTTACCAACAAACAGCCCGCTAAAAGCGGGCTGTTTGCTATCTAAAACTCAAGGTTACCACTGGTGCAAACGGCTTAACCAATGCTGGGTAAGCTCTATCTCACAGCTTAAATACTGGCTAGCCGAACCGCTGCCACCAGCCATCATTAAGCTTTCCCAAGCACACAAAGATTGTCGAAACTCACTAAACTCTATTTTGGCTTTTTCTAAAGCTTGAACTGCGCCTTGAGCCCCTTCACTAATAGACTCTAAGTCCAAAGCTTGCTTATGCAGGACTACCAAACGTTGCCTTACTTGATGGTCAAGTTGCGCCAAGCTATTCTCCAAGCATTTATTCACCTCTGGCTTGGTAGCACGCTGCCAGCATTTACCAATAATGTTTACTTTAGGTTTATTGGCCGAGGTACTTTCTTCACTGGCTTGAGCTTGCCCCAGAGCAAATGTTAAAGGCACACATAAGATAACAAGTTTAGCGATTAAGGTATTCAATGGCGGCTCCATTAGAGGCAAATGTTATACAAGTTAAGGATCCAAAATTTAGTGCTATTTTGCTGGACTCAGCCATAGGTAAAGCTTGAATATCTCCAACAATGGTACGAATAACCCCAGCGTGAGTAAACCACACGTGGGCGGTATTCGCTTCGCTAATTTTAGATAACTGAGTTTGCCAAAAGCCTAGTACGCGTTGGCTAAACTCTGCAACGGTTTCGCCAGATTGACCAAGGCGATAGCCCTCTAAATTATCAGCCCAAGCGTCCAGTTGATTGCGGGGAATGTCATCCCACTTACAGCCTTCCCACTGACCAAAACTTATTTCCTTCAGTGAGTCTTGATATGCAATATCGACCGGAACAAATAAGCTTTCGGCCAACTGGCGACAACGTAACAAAGGGCTAGCATACACCTCTGTTACAGAGTACTCGGCCAATAATTTTTGTAATCGTACTGTGGCTTGTTGCAGTTGTTCTAGTTTTGCTGGCATATCTAGCTGGCCGTAACAGCGGTTACTGGCAATACCTGGTTGGCTGTGGCGCACCAATAGCACTCTATTCACAGAATCAGGCCTGTATTAATAGCTGCAAGCAAACTAATATAAATGGCCACTTCGCTCAACTGCTGCTGTGCGCCTAAGGTATCCCCTGTATAGCCAGCCAACTTAAGCTTTAGGTAGCGAGCCCACAATAGCGTGACTAGCAAGCAACTTAACACCGCAAAAGCTAACATATTTAGCTCTAATAAAGCTGCTGGCACCGCAACCCAAAACAAGGCTAAAAGAAGCTCTTTAGAACCAATCGACTGAGCAACAGCTTTAGCTTTACTCGGCTCAGACGGCTCACGAACGTAATCAAGTTTCCAGATAATAAGCACCGCGCTAAAGCGACTTAAGCTATGCGCTAGCCACAGCACCAATAAGAGTTCGGTGCTAATGAGCGCCTGACTAAGGCTCAACAAGGCACTAAATTTAATCGCCAATATGCTGCACAAACCTAGCACTCCGTAAGTGCCTAGGCGGGAGTCTTTCATAATTCGCAGCATTTGCTCTGGAGTGTAGCCACCGCCAAAGCCATCACAGCAATCGGCAAAGCCATCTTCGTGAAATGCACCGGTAAGCCAGCAGCTGGCCGCCATCGAGAGCAATATAGCTAAGGGCGCACCAAGTATGGGCATAAGCAATACAATGAGCCCAGCGCTAACTAAACCAACAATCCAGCCAACCAAGGGGAAATACGCCACACACTGGCTGAGACTTTGGCCGCTGTACCTTACATTTTTCGGAACCGGGATCCGGCTAAAGAAACTGAGTGCATTAAACACTAAGTTCATCTCATGTTTAGCGCGTTCAATCACGCTCACGACTCACGCCAGCTGAGTCAAACGAGGCCATTTCTTTTAAGAATATCAGCGCAGACTCAACCAGTGGGTAAGCCAGCACAGCGCCACTTCCTTCACCCAAGCGCAGTGCTAAATCCAGCAAAGGCTTGGCCTCTAGTGCTTTAAGCAAGCGCTGATGAGCATGCTCTGCACCTTGGTGACAAAAAATCATGTATTGTGTTACCAAGGGGTTTATCTGGCTGGCCACCAAGGCAGCCGCAGAGCAAATAAAACCATCTACCAAAATAACGATGCGCCGATGAGCGGCTTCTAGCATCGCTCCCACCATGGCAGCAATTTCAAATCCGCCTACTTTGGCTAGCCATTGCTGCGCGCTGTATTCACCTTGATGGTATTGCATCGATTGTTGTAACACTGCCGTTTTATGCTGTAAGCCTTGATCATCTAAACCAGTTCCGCGACCAACACAGTCGCTAACATCCAGACCCAAGCAGCCGGCCATTATGGCAGCAGCACTAGCGGTGTTAGCAATGCCCATCTCGCCAAAAGCCAACAAATTCGAACCTTCACGTGCAGCTTGGGCAACCCGCTCAGCGCCAACGTCGATGGCTTGAAGGCATTGCTCTTTGCTCATTGCATCGGCATTCAAAAAACTCTTTGTGCCGTTTGCTACCTTACACAGTTGAACCCCTTGCTCAGACAAAAGCTGGCCCACCCCAACATCAACGATCTCGAAGTCCAAACCATGTTGACGGCAAAATACGTTGACGGCGGCTCCACCATTAACAAAATTTTGTACCATTTGAGCAGTAACTTCTTGTGGGAAGGCGCTCACACCCTCAAGCGCAATACCATGGTCCGCAGCAAATACAATCATTTTAGGCTGGCGGATTTCAGGCTCTAAGGTCTGTTGAACTTGCCCTATTTGGCAGGCCAAACTTTCCAGTTGGCCAAGAGAACCTTGTGGCTTAGTTTTTAAATCAATCTTATTGATTAAGGCTTCAGCTAAGCCTTGGTCTAGCGCTTCAATGACGAATTTATTATGCAAAATCAATTTCCTAGCAACATAAGTGCAATTGCTTAAGCTTAGCGTGTTTAATATCCAGTTTTAAGAAAAATATCCTAAGAATCGCTAGTAATTTCCTATACTGATGATAGAGGCCTTATTAACGAGTGAGGACAGTAGCAATGGATGATAGTGCTGAACTATTCCTGTTTGATGAAGAAGACGATACCGCTACCGAAACCCTAGAGCCAGCTCCCTGGAAGGTGCTAATTGTTGATGACGACAGCGAAATGCATACCGTCACAAAATTAGTATTAAACAACTTTTCTTATCAAGATCGAAAACTCAGCTTTATTGACGCCTATAACGCTGCCGAGGCTTATCAATTACTCAGTGAACACGGCGATGTTGCGATTGCCTTAGTAGATGTTGTCATGGAAAGTGACGATGCGGGCTTATTGCTTATCGATGATATTCGCCAACGCCTTAACAACCACAAAATAAGATTAATTTTGCGCACCGGGCAACCCGGCTTAGCGCCCATTAGAGAAGTGATTCGCCGCTACGATGTGAGCGACTACAAAAACAAAACCGAGTTAAGCGATGTAAATTTAGATACTTTAATGTGCGCCTCCCTTCGTGCCTACCAAGAAATTACCGAACTGCATTCACAACGTAATAACCTGCGTGCGGTCATCAATTCCTCTAGCCATATTGAAAACTGCAAAAACGAGCAAAACTTGGCTATAGGCGTGTTTCATGAGCTAATTGACTTGTTAACCCAGCAAGATGCCAAACTTACCCTCAGTGGCTTAGCCTTAAGTGTTTACCGCTCCAAGCTTAAAGTACTGCATAGCGAAGGGAAGCTGGCCTATTTAGAAGAAGTTCGCAACTTACATGAGCTACCAAGCCGAGTTCAGTCATTGCTTAACCAAGCGCAGCAAAATCAACAGCACAGTTTTGGCGAGAACAATGCGGTGTTTTATTTGCAAAATACTGATAGCGAACCTTTGATGTTCTACCTAGAAGGATGGAGCGACACCCAGCAGTTGCAGCTAGAACCACTTAACTATTTGATTCAAACTACGGCTGTGCGTCTAGAAAACCAGCACTTGCAAAAACAACTGGCTCACGGTCAACTTCGTCTGGTGGAGTTAATTCATCAGGCCATTCAAACCAAACAGTATAATACCGAGCAGCTTAGCAATATAGAACGCTATTGCGCTAAACTTGCTGCGGCTTATTCGCTCAGCGACCAACAATGTGAAGCATTAAACCAAGCCGCTAGCTTTTATGACCTAGCTAACCACGGCTTACCCGACGTGCTGCTTAGCTGTAACATGTTAAGCCAAGGGAGTTGGCAGCGCATTGCCGAACATTGCGAGCTACCAGATGCACTTAAAGATCCCGCAGTGCAACAGCAAATCGATGCAGCCCTTATCGTAGCTAATCAAAGCCAAGAACATTGGGATGGCAGTGGCCGACCACTAGGCCTAAGTGGTGAAGCCATTCATGTCTACGCCCGTATTGTCGCTTTAGCGGTATTTTTAAGTGAACAAACAGACCAGCAAGCAAGTTTGGCTCAGCTTGATTTAGCCAACAACCCACACTTTGATCCTCAATTAACCACATTTACGGTTAAGCACATGTTAAATCCTGATTAATAAGGCCAATTTGGCCAAACTATCACCAAGTTTCAGCTGCCTTATCGGCAGCTTCTTGCTACACTTCGCCCTTAGTCAAATTTGAGGTTTCCCTGTGTTAGTTTGCCCCTGCGGTAGCGGCAACGATTTTCTTCAGTGCTGTCAGCCCATCATCACCGGTGATTGCTTACCAACAAGTTGTGAGCAGTTAATGCGTTCTCGCTACACCGCGTTTACGCTGGGCGATGCTAGTTATTTATGGCAAACGCACCACTCGGACTATCGACAAGGCGATGCCCCACAACCTTCAACTAAAGAAGATTTAGGGCAATGGGAAAAGCTACAAATAATCTTTAGCTGTGACTTTAAAGATGGCCAAACAGGCATAGTGGAGTTTAAAGCTCATTATCGCGAACAGGGTCAACGACAAATTTTGCACGAGCGCTCTAACTTTAAGAAAGTTAATGAGCGTTGGTTTTATACTGATGGAGAGTTCGCCCCAAAAGCCTTGGCGCGTAATTCAGCTTGCCCCTGCGGAAGCGGCAAAAAGTTTAAACAGTGCTGTAATAAATCTTAACTTTAAAACTGAATAAATCGAAAACACAATGGAAAGAAAAATTCTATTAACCGAATGCCCAGACGCAAAAGGTTTAATCTCAAGCATTACCAATATATGTGCTAAGCACCAGCTTAACATTATTAAAAACAACGAGTTTGTTGATAACGATGCCAATCGCTTTTTTATGCGCACAGTATTAGAAGGCTACTTTAACGACCAAACTTTACTTGCCGATTTAGATGGTGCACTTCCAGCTGGGAGTACCCGCCGTTTAGAGAGTGCCGGGCGCAAACGTATTGTTATCATGGTAACCAAAGAAGCGCACTGCTTGGGCGATCTACTCATGAAAGCCGTTTACGGTGATATGGATGTAGAAATTGCTGCCGTTGTAGGTAACTACGATAGCCTACGTACTTTGACGGAAAAATTTGATATTCCTTTCCATCATATTAGCCATGTAGATTTAAGCCGCGAAGAGCATGAGCAACAAGTTATCAAGGTAGTACAGCAGTACCAACCAGACTACGTAGTACTTGCCAAGTACATGCGTATTCTTACGCCAGCTTTTGTTGAAGCCTTTAGCAACAAAATCTTAAACATTCATCACTCGTTTTTGCCAGCATTTATTGGCGCTAAGCCTTATAAACAAGCTTACGACCGAGGCGTAAAAATTATTGGTGCCACCGCCCACTTTGTAAACAACGATTTAGACGAGGGGCCAATCGTAGAGCAACATGTAATCCATGTTGATCATACTTACAGCGCCGAAGAAATGGCCAAAGCTGGCCGTGATGTAGAAAAAGCAGTATTAAGTAAAGCGCTGCAGCAAGTGCTTGATGAAAAAGTATTTGTATACGGAAACCGTACCGTGGTGTTTCGTTAATTAAAGTACTTAACGCTAAGTGGCTTTGAGTAGTCAAAGTCACTTAGTAGCTTGTACATGTCAGTACCCTTAACTTCTTTATCTATTTCTTGTTGCAGATCTGGCTTAGCCACTTGGTGTTTTACCCGGCTTAACAAATCCACGTTGTTCATTACCTCGTGAGGTAAACCGTCGACACTGTCTTCTGCACACGCCGCATAGCCGCCAAGAGCCTGTTCTAAACGAATCCGCGACGGCTCACCGGCATGCAGGTGCTTACTCCAATTAGCTTGTACTGGAAACTCATCATCTAGCGCTTTAAGAGCGCGAGCTTGAGCCAGTTGAAACTTATCACGTAAATCTTGCTGAACTTGTTCATGCTGTTGCTTTTGCATTGAAAACTGAGCTTGATCGCACACGTTTTGGCTAAGCATGCTAAGCAATAAATGAAAATGAGCCTGATCGCCCTGCAAGGCACTTTTGTTAAGCGTATCGCCCAACTGCAGTTCATCACATAAGCTACTTTGTCTAATTTGCTCAACTAACATATTGCTCCTCCATTACCTTTATAGCTATCGGAAAAGCAGGCTAAAACTTTAGCAAATTTCGGCCAAATGCACAGATAATAAGCAAACAGTTATCTGCCAATAAAAATGTCGCTTTTTTTGCTTTACAGCCCACCAAGTTCTGGTAATATGCCGCTCCACAAGCAGGAGGGGTTCCCGAGTGGCCAAAGGGAACAGATTGTAAATCTGTCGCGAAAGCTTCGGTGGTTCGAATCCACCTCCCTCCACCATATTGATAAAAAAAGACATCTCAGGATGTCTTTTTTTATGCCCGAAATTTGCCTTAGATATGCAATTAGCGCATAGCAAAATACTTAGTTGAGCAATAACGAGTAGATTTAGACGCCTTAGGAGCAACAGCATTTAGAAACAAATGCTTAACAAGATAAGGCTGCAGAAACAAATACGCCAAGCTAATTTTAGCTTGGCGTTCCAACCAAATACGGAAAGTAATAAACGGTAAATAGACTAACTTACTAAGTAGAAAGATGTACATTGTGCAAATCTAACCACTCAACTAAGGCGGTCCAGCCATCTTAAGGTTGCCCTAAAGACCTGTAACTTTCCGACCTTGGATCACTCCAAGTTTGGCTTTGACTCAGCGCTGATGAGACCAAAAGACTCATCAACACCTCAATATTAAATCAAGCCTAGCTGTTTTTGCAAGGTTTAATAGCAGATACTACTACTGCGCTAACTGTCTATACTTACACTACTTTATCGCTTGGTAACTTATGCTAGGATAAGCCAAAAGGATTAGAACACTCAGTAATGGCAACGCAATACAATTACAGCGACAAGCAAATACTCATCGTTGATGACCAGCGAGCCTTTCAGGTTATGCTTAAGGCCATGTTGCAAAACTTTGGCGCAACCGACGTTTATTTCGCAAACACTGGCGAAGCCGCTGTAAGGGCGTGCAAAAAACGAAAATTCGACATCCTTCTAGTAGATTATAACCTTGGCACTGGCAAGAATGGTGGCCAGCTTTTAGAAGAGCTTCGTGTTAGCGAGTTGTTAGAAGTTGATGCTCTGTTTTTTATTATTAGCGGTGACAATAATAAAAGCATGGTGCTTAGTGCTCTAGAAATGGAGCCAGACGAGTTCATAACCAAACCATTTTCTCAGTTTCAGTTGCACAACCGCCTAGCAAGAGCCCATGTAAAACGTCAAAGTTTACGCGAGGTTTATCACGCATTATCAAAAAAACAGTATCAGCAAGTTATTGAACTGTGTGACAAACAGATTGAAGCCGAAAGCCGTTACAGCAACTATTGCCGTAACTTACGCGTTGAAGCGCAAATAGCCTTAGGCGAATACGTGGCAGCTAAAGAAGCATTAGAAGCCATTCTAGAAGAGCGTAAACAAACCTGGGCAAAAGCTACCTTAGGTCGTGTTCACCTGTTACTAAAAGACAATAAAAGCGCGATTGAAACACTTAATCGCTCTATTGCTGAGAGCCCATTACTGCTCACCGGCTATGACTGGCTAGCTCGTGCTTACCGAGCAGACGGCGAATTAGACAAAGCCTTAGAAACTGTACTTAAAGCCTCTAAGTTGGCGGTAAATAGTATTGAGCGCCAACAGTTGTTAGCCGAGCTTGCCATGGAGGCTGGCGATTTAACACTAGCCAAAGAAACCTTTTCTACCATTTTGCAGCTTGCTAGGCGTTCTATACATCGTGGCCCTCATCACCTGTGTAACTATGTACGCAGCCTAATAGACGAAGCGCAAAGTGAAGATGATTTGTATCGAAAAAATCGCTTACTGCAAGAAGTTAACTCTGTGCTATTTCATGCTAGGCGTGAAGAAGGCAAAGACGATGACTTTAATTTTGATGCCTTTGAAGGCATAAGCCAAGCTCGCGTGCACGCCACCAAAGGTGAGCTAAACAAAGCCAAACGATTGCTGTTTGATAGCCACGACGGTTTGTTAGATGCACCCAGCAAAGTAAGTGGTGAACTATTGCCCGACACCTTCTTAACCCTAAACTCTGTAGGCGAGTTTGAATACGCGATGCCATTTGCCGAAGAGCTAGAAAAACGCGATGATATCGACCCCATGTCTTTATCCTCTGCGCACAAAGTATTAAAAGCTGAAGATTTTGAACTCAAACTTGGCCAGTTTCGTGAATACAACAAAATGGGCATCGAAGCCTATGAAGAAAACCGCTTTCACGAAGCGACGAGCTATTTCGACAAGGCATTGCAAGTGGCCCCTGGTAACACTGGTGCAATCTTGAACAAAATCCAAGCCATACTAAAACAGCTTAATCAATCGGAAAAAGGGCTCAGTGGGCAGCTTTTAAATGACTGCAAAATTACCATTAAGTTACTCGATGGTCTTAAGTTAAACGACAACCACGCCGAGCGTTACTCAACCTTAAAAAGTGAGTTCCAACAACTCGGTAGCGGCAACAAAAAGTAGCAAGCAAGTCTTGTTAGCCCCACATTTTAAGGCTGCTCGCAAAATCCTCCATTTGAAATACACTTAGCTTAAAGCCAGTAAATAAAACTGGCTAATAATCAAATTATTGATTAATAGCTGGAGCGTTAGCCAAATATGGAGAAATGCGGTCAATGTCTGTATCAAGATAGTTCTGGTGCCAACTGCAAGGAACCTGCTTTAGAAAGCGGGTTGTGTTTTTGGCATGATCCAGACGAGGACAAATGCGGCGAAGAGATCAAAGAGAAGCTAGAAAACCATGCCAAAAACGGAGGCATGCTTCAAGGTATCAGCCTAAAAAAAGCCAAACTAGCTGGTATTGATTTAGTTCGCTACAACAGCAAGCAAGGTTACGACCTTTCTGGCGCCGACCTCTATCGAAGTGACCTAAGAGGGGCGCACCTTTTTAATATCAACCTGCAAAGCGGTAGCTTAATGAAAGCCGATTTGCGAGGAGCCAATTTAAATCATGCCGACCTAACAAAAACCAATTTGCTTGGTGCCAAAATGGACCAATGTAAATGCGATAGCCTGTGCGTTGGCGAAAAAGTGCTTCAAGAACAATTAGGCAGTGCCGCTGAACAACAACAAGATAAAGAAGCCATGGCCGACTACTACCAACAAGCCGAGGAAGTGTATCGCGGCCTCCGTAAGACAGCCGAATCGGAAGGCTTGTTTACTACTGCAGGTGTGTTTTTACGTAAAGAACTCACCATGCGACGCTATCAAATGCCCAAGTTCTCTTATCGGCGCGGAATATCCAAGCTGGTTGACTTGGTATGCGGCTACGGAGAACTGCCGATCCGCGTGGTATACACCTCTCTGTTAATCATTTTGAGTTGCGCTATTATTTACTCGTTTACTGGCATTCATTTCAACGGAAATATAGTTTCTCTCAGTGTAAATCAAAGCCTTGGGCAAAACGTTGTAGCGTTTTTTGAATGCTTGTATTACAGCGTGGTCACCTTTACTACCCTTGGTTATGGCGACTTTACCCCAGTTGGACTTTCCCGTATGTTCGCTGCCATAGAGGCCTTTAGTGGCAGCTTTATTATTGCCTTGTTTGTTGTGGTATTTGTAAAAAAAATGACCCGCTAGCGCTGTTGAGGCGAGTTTTCTTAGATAAGCAGTGCTTTTTAACTAGCACTTTCGTAAAGTTAGATTAACATTTATCTTTTACTCAACACCCTAGTAAGGAATCGACTTTGAAATTTGTGGTTCTCGCTCTACTCGCTATTTTTGTGATTGTATTTATTCTCCGCGCCAATAATAACGCCAAAGCGGTTAAACAAAACCGTCAGTTAGGCCACGACTTTCTCGCTGAAAACGCTAAAAAAGACGGTGTGATAACCACAGAATCTGGATTGCAGTACCTAATCCTTGAAGATGTTGTAGAAGGCGCCGAGAAACCTTCTGCAAACAGCACAGTAACCGTTCATTACCATGGAACACTGTTAAGCGGCTTAGTGTTTGATAGTTCGGTAGAACGTCAACGCCCTGCTCAATTCCCGCTAGGGCAAGTTATCGCAGGCTGGACCGAAGGCTTACAATATATGAGTGTGGGCGAGAAATTCCGTTTCTTTATTCCAAGCCAATTAGCTTATGGCGACCGCAGTGTGTCATCAATTCCAGCTGGCTCTACCTTAATTTTTGAAGTGGAGTTGCTATCAATAGATAGTAAGTAAACTTATCGGATACTTCAGGTAAATGTAAAAAGCCTTGGCGTGACCAAGGCTTTTTTGTATCTGCTTTCTTTACTAAGAACTGGCTAACGCTTGTTCAAAGTCCTTGAGTAAATCTTCAGTATCTTCAATACCAATTGAGCAGCGGATCATTGTTTCACTGATTCCCGAGGCTTGACGTGCCTCTAAGCCCATTTCAAAGTAAATGGTTTGGGCAACAGGCAAGGCCAAAGTTCGGTTATCCCCTAAATGGGTCGCGTTAATTACGATATTGGTTTTATCCAAAAACTCTGTGCTGTTGATCCCATCAACTAAATCAAAGCTCACCAAAGCGCCATAGTGCTTAAACAGTTCACTGGCTCGTTGATGCTGAGGGTGAGAAGCCAAGCCTGGGTAATACACCTTAGCCACTTTAGGGTGCTCATCTAACATCTTGGCTAAGGCCAAGGCATTAGCACATTGGCGTTCCATACGCAGGGCCATGGTCTCTGCCCCTACCGACAATAAATGCGCAGCTTGCGAGCTCAAAGCGCCTCCAAAGTCTCGCAGGCCTTTTTTCTTAATTTGGTTAATGCCCCACATCTTAGGATCGCCACTGCGATAACCTTCAAAAATATTGGGGTAAGCACTCCAATCAAATAAGCCTGTATCACTTACCGAGCCACCCAAGGCATTACCATGGCCGCCAACATACTTTGATAAAGAGGTAATGATTAAGCTCGCGCCTACAGACTTAGGCTGAAAAAGGTAAGAAGAGGTTAAGGTATTATCCACTACGTAAACCAAACCTCGTTGCTCACATAACTTTCCAATCCCCGCTAAATCAACTATCTGGGTGGCTGGATTAGCAATGGTTTCAACAAACACCATTTTGGTGTTGGCTTGGCAAGCCTGCTCTACTGCGTCACAGCTTGTGGCATCCACTAAGGTCACCTCAATGCCATAACCTTTTAGCGTGCCAAATATGCTGCTGGTGTTACCAAATAAAAAGCGACTCGCTACAATGTGGTCGCCAGCCTTTAGCAAGGTTAAAAACACCGTACCAATGGCTGCCATACCGGTACCAAATACTAAGCTGGCAACACTTTCATCAAGCATGGCTACTTTGCGTTGTAAGTAATCGAGAGTCGGAGTTGATTGGCGCGCATAAGCATGGCCAACTTGCTTGCCTTGAAATACATCCACCAAGTCTTGAGTGGCAGCGTATCCATAAGGTACCGAGTTATGAATTAGCGCGTGAACAGCGCCTTCCTCTACACCAGCTAAACGGTCGCAGTGAACCAGCTGTGTTGTGAATCCTTTAAAGCTCATAGGGCTACTTCTAGTAAAAACCAAGTGCCGCTATTATGCCTTAGCCAAGGTCTAAAAACGAGCAGCCCTCAGCCAGTGGCTCCAGCAAATTCTAATCAGCCCAAATACTTTGGCCTTTGGCAAACACTTGCTTGATCGCTAAAGATTGCTGGTCAAGAACTACTAAATCGGCGTCAAAGCCTACTGCTAATTGACCTTTATTTTTTAAGCCCAAAATCTTAGCGGGGTTACGACTAATCACCGACAGCGCAATATCTAAAGGCACTTGATAAGACTGAACAGCTTCTTTAGCAGCCAGATATAAACTCTCTAGTTTTCCCGCTTGCATCCCCACTAACTCACCAGCATCATCAAACAGCGGTAAACTTGCGTTAGCATCTGAGCTAAAGCTCACTCGTTGCCAATCTAAGCCCTTATCAATAATGGTTTTAAGCGCTTGAGGGCAGCTTACCTCGCCTTCTTCGATAAACTGCGGAATAGTGCTAGTGGTGAAATCGATAGCACCGCCCTCACTCAAAAACGCTAAGGCGTCGTTAAACAAGGCCTGATTACGATTACAATGGGTAGGATAGAGCTGGGTGATTGATAAATCAGATTGCTTAACAATCTCTCGCAGTAGATTTAATTTTCCTTTCCCATCACCAACGTGAAAAAAGCTAATACCCTTTTTACCCGCCAATAAGCCCGCTACGCGCGCCTCGGCGACCACTTCGCTAAAAGCCTGTACCGAGGCCTGACTGGCTCGATGATCAGCAATAGCTAGCTCACCTACACCTATCATCTCAGGAATTAGTACAATGTCTTGCTCGATGCTTCCGGTGATGGTTTTAACCGGCAGATGATAGGAGCCGGTGTAGCAATAGCAACTTAAACCCATGGCGCTTAATTCTCGTGCTTTACCTAATACTTGCGCCGGAGTGCGAGTAACACTGTCGGTACCTAATGCGCCTACTAAACTAGTGACACCAGTGGGTGCAGCATCTTCAAAACTAAGCTCTGCAGTTCGATAAGCAAAGCCCCCTTCACCACCGCCGCCGGTAAAGTGGACTAAGGCATCAACAAAACCAGGGGCTAGGATGCTGCCTGATAAATCAATACTGTCTACTAAGCCATGACTGGCCTTAAGCTCAATATTCGGTGCAAGCTGCAAAATGCTACCATTAGCCAACAAAACATCCATTAAGCCTAGGGCTTCTGGTGCGTACACCTGTGCATTTTTAAGTAAAGTGAGCATAGCTATCTTCTTAATCCCAAACAAAAAAGGGGCCTAGGCCCCTTTGTAAAACTTAACTTAGCGGCCGTAAGTGGCGATGCCAGCGTTTTTCCCAATGCTTAAAGCCATATACCAGCAAAAAGGTCACCAATAAGTAGATAAGCGCTGCAAAGGTAAAGGCTTCAAAGGGTGCGTAGTATTTAGCATATACATCACGAGCAGCACCGGTAAGGTCAATAATTGTTACCACACTCGCAATCGAACTAGCATGCAGCATAAAAATTACTTCGTTGCTATAAGCGGGCAATGCTCGGCGAAGCGCACTTGGCAAAATAATCCTGCGCATCGCCTTACCATTAGACATACCGTAAGCTTTGGCAGCTTCTATCTCACCACGTGGCGTTGCAACAATCGCACCTCGGAAAATCTCGGTGGTATATGCCGCGGTGTTCAATACAAAGGCCAATAAACAAGGATAAAACGCTTCTCGCACTATCGGCCAAAACATTGAATCTTGAATACCCTCAATATAGGTCACGCCATAGTAGATGATGTATAGCTGAATCAGTAAGGGAGTACCACGAAATACGTAGGTAAATACCCAAACACTGCGGCTAATTAAAAAGTTGTCGGAGGCACGCATAATGGCAAGGGGAATTGCCAGAATTAGACCTAATATTAGCGACAAAAATACCAATTGAACGGTCATCACTAAACCGTCCCAGTACCCTAACACGGTGGTTAAAGTAAAAATGTCGTTGTTGGCGAGTAAGTTCTCGATAGTTTCATACATAATTAAGCGCTTACCTCACCGTACCAGCACTAAAACGAATTTCTAATCGTTTTAGGAAAATTTCAGAAACACTAGTAAGTGCAAGGTATACAAAGGCCACTGGAATAAAGAACAAAAATGGTTCGTGTACCGCGCCTGCAGCTTCTTTGGCTAGGCGTACCATATCCGCTAGACCAATTACCGAAACCAGCGCTGTCGTTTTCACTAATACCAACCAATTATTTCCAATGCCCGGAATAGCGTGACGCATCATTTGCGGTACCGTAATACGACGAAATACCTGCAAGCTACTCATACCATAAGCTTTGCCTGCTTCAATTTGGCCGTTATCTACAGCGAGAAAAGCACCGCGAAAGGTTTCCGCCATGTAGGCACCAAAAATAAATCCAATGGTGGTTACACCCGCCACAAACTCATTGATATTGATGTAATAATCGATGTCAAAGTTGTCGTATAACCAATCAGAAAACACATTCATCATGATTTGAGCGCCAAAGAAAATAAGCAGCATTAACACTAAGTCGGGCACACCGCGAATAACGGTGGTGTAAACCACGGCAACGCCATTAGCAATACGGTTTTTTGATAAACGCGCCACCGCTGCCAACATGCCTAAAATTAGCGCTACAGCCAATGATAAGAAGGCAACCTCGATAGTGACAATCGCCCCCATAAATATTGAAGGGCCGTAACCATGAAGATCTAACATAATGAGTCTCTTAGAAAGTTAACCCGAGCTGGGCTCGGGTTAATGGTAGTGCAAGGCTTACTTTTTAATACTGTAATCGAAGTATTTTTCGTTGATTTTGTCGTATACACCGTTAGTTTTAACGGTAGCTAAGGCTTTGTTGAACACTTCAATTAGTTCGCCATCGCGCTTACGAGCAGCAACACCTACACCTTCACCTAGCTGTACGTTGTCGCCTAACACTTTAAAGTCTGCGCCTTTCTCAACTTCAATAATCGTGCTAACGCCTACAGGGAAATCGATAACTACAACGTCTAAACGGCCACCGTGTAGATCAACCACTAGATCATCACCAGTAGTGTAACGTTTAATATCAGCTACTTTTGAGTAGTTGTCTGTTGCGTAAGTATCTTGAATAGTACCGCGCTGAACACCAACACGTAGGCCTTTTAAGGTTTCTGGTTTAGCTGGGTCAACTTCGCTTGCTTTAGGGCCAAAGAAACCGGTAGGTGTGTTGTAGTAAGGTTCTGAGAACAATACCTTTTTCGCACGGTCTTCGTTAATAGACATAGAAGAGAAAATCGCATCGTACTTACGTGCTAGTAGGCCAGGAATGATGCCATCCCATGCTTGAATTACCCACTCACACTTAACTTTCATTTCTTCACAAACCGCGTTACCTAGGTCAATTTCAAAACCGGTTAGTGAGCCATCAGGAGCTTTGTACTCAAACGGTTCGTAAGGCACATCTACTGCCAAACGAACGACTTCCCAGTCTTTTGCTTCAACTGCTGTAGTACTTAGTGCAATTGCACCAATCATCGCGACTAATGTTTTTTTCATTTTTTACTCCGTGTTGTTTGCTTTAAGCGAGTTAACGCTTGTCTTCCATAGTTATAATTTTAGTATTTTGGGGCTAGAAATTGTTTCATGCGCTCAGAATCTGGATTTTCGAATACTTTTTGTGGGGAACCACGCTCTTCCACTATGCCTTGATGAAGGAATAACACCTGATTGGATACGTCACGCGCAAAGGCCATTTCGTGAGTCACAACCAACATCGTGCGCCCCTCTTCAGCCAAACTACGCATTACTTTAAGCACTTCACCCACCAATTCAGGGTCAAGTGCGGAAGTTGGCTCATCAAATAACATCACTTCAGGGTTCATTGCCAAGGCGCGGGCAATTGCAGCACGTTGCTGCTGTCCACCCGACATATGGGCTGGGTAGTAATCTTTTCGGTCGTGCAAACCTACGCGCTCCAACAGGCCTTCAGCTTGCTCGATAGCTTCTTTCTTGGGGATGCCCAATACATGAACCGGCGCTTCAATGATGTTTTCTAATACGGTCATGTGTGACCAGAGATTAAAGCCTTGAAACACCATCGAGAGTTTAGAGCGAATTCGTTCAACTTGCTTATTGTCAGAGGGTAAACGCTCACCATTGCGTAGGTGCTTAAAGCCAATTTTTTCACTGTGAAGTGCGATATCGCCTTGAGTTGGGATCTCAAGTAGATTCATGCAGCGTAAAAAAGTGCTTTTGCCAGAACCAGAAGAACCGATGATAGAAATCACATCGCCTTTGTTTGCGGTAAGGTCAATACCTTTAAGTACTTCGTTATCGCCAAACACCTTGTGGATATTTGATGCTTCTAGTGCAGCCACATCACTCATATTTTATGTTTACCTTGTTAATGACTGCCTAAGCAACCAGCCTTGTTTCCTAAGGCGCGTAGTTATTGTTAAATAATTTGTTACACGTTCAACCCAACGAAAAGTATCATCGCGAAAGACAAAACTCAACATTTCATGGGGCAATTGGCGCTCTTATGATTACAAAACACCCTATTAAGCGATTTTATTAGCATCTTTATATTCAACCAGTCTGCATAGATACGCTATATAACGCCCGCGCAACGAATTTAATTTCAGTTTTAGAATTTTAGCTCGATATACATCAATAATAGGCCTTTTAGTTCAGTTTGCGGTTAGCGCCGCATTTGCTGTTACGTAATTGTAAAATAGCACTCAAAGATTAAGCATAAATAAGTGAGCCAGCTCTCATTACTAAGTCCACTATTTTAGTAAGTAAATTACAGAATAAAGCCCATAACTTCGACTATGTTTCGCTTTACCCCACAAATAAGTAGTAAAATTACACAAATCATGGGCTTTTTTGACACAGATCAAATTCCGAATCTTGCTTACTTTGATACAATTTTGCTATCAAAAGTAGCAGGTAGAAGTTGTGGTTAAGAACTACAAAACAAGCGGCCTAAGTATTACTAACAACAATATTCAAAATTGCCGAATTTTGTGTTTCTTTCATATTTCTTTAATACAGTTAATCACAACACTTTCTAACTTTAGCTGCATACTGTTAATTCACGTTTTATACTCACTATCCTTATATGTTGTTCGTCCCATTGAGACGATTATCGCGAGTGAGAAGGATCTCAGGCTTAGTAACACCTAATAAGCACCTGCGATTTACCGGTTTTTATATTTGTTTTTTGAGGAAACTATGTCTAGTAACAACCACCAGTCTCAAGACGAAGAACTGAGCTATTCAGAAGCACACCGCCCTGCTTCTGAGTTTGAAACTCGTTCCGACTACTTAGACCACGAACTAAAAATCATGAAGCCTCGTCGCTGGGGCTTAAATTTTCCAGGTCGTGACTTCCGCTTTGAATGGGAAGATTTGGTGCCAGCCATTGCCGGTACTATTGGCATTATTGCAATGTACTCTGCAGTAATGATGGCATGGGCAGATGGCCTAACCGAACGTTGGGACCACATTAATCTAGGTACCGAGTTTGCTATTGAGGTAGCTCGAGTAGAAATGCTTATCCCTGCGTTACTTTTCTGTGTTTTAGCTTCGGGAATATTTAACCCGCGCGCTAACCTTGCAGGTAACCATGGTCCAATGATTCCATTGATTGGCGCCATCGCTTTAGCAGGTGCTCACCCGCTTGCATTAGCAATCTTACTTGGTGTGTTTGGTTTACTTCTTAGCTTCTTTAAAGGTGGCTCTAAACTGGTGAACTTAACCAGTGAAGGTGTTGCTGGCGGCTTGCTGGTGTTCCTTGGCTTTGGCGGCACCATGTCAATGATTGGTGACATTCAATCTTGGTCTAAAGGTCTTGAATCTGTTGATGCAGGTATTGCTGCAGGCGAGATGGGCTATGTAGGCTTAGTTGTTTTAGCCGCTACCATTGTATTGTATGCATTCTTAGCAAAAATCGGTAAACGCTGGTTAGCGATTCCAGCCTGTGCGGTTATGGGTCTAGCAATTGCCTTAGCATTTGGCGCTGGTTTTGACCTTACTTTTAAAACCGAAATGGGCCTACCTAACCTAAACCCAGTTTACTGGTGGGGCTCTACTGAGCAAGGTTGGCAGTTAGGTTTACCTAACATGGAACACTTTATTGCTTCACTACCGTTTGCAATTTTAGCTGTAGCGATGTGGTCACCAGACTTCCTAGGTCACCGTATTTTCCAAGAACTGAACTACCCACGCGGTACAGACAAAGTATTAATGGATGTTGATGACACCATGACTACTTGTTCGGTTCGCCAGATTGTAGGTACAGCTGTGGGTGGTGGTAACATTACTTCTAGCTGGGGTACTTACATGATTCCAGCCGCTATTGCTAAACGCCCAATTCCTGGCGGTGCAATCTTGCTTGGTTCACTATGTATCATTATTGCAATTTTAGGCTTCCCAATGGACGTTGCGGTTTGGCCTCCAGTAATGAAGATTGCTCTACTAGTAGGTGTGTTCTTGCCGTTACTAGAAGCAGGCATGCAAATGATTAAAGACACTAAAGATTCACAATCTGCTGGTATCTGTATCTTTGCTGCAGCGGTAACTAACCCAGTGTTAGCTTGGGCACTAACTATGTTGTTAGATAACAATGGCTTAATTGGTGATAAAGAACGTCCGAAGAAGCTGTCTTTTGCAGACCGCATTATTATCCCTGCTACCGTATTATTGATTTGTTTTGTAGCCATGATGGCTGTAGGTATGCTGGAAGGTAAATACGGAATTCCAGCACTGTTGTAATTTTAATTTTTACCCCTTGGAACTAGCACTATACTTGTTCCAAGGGCTTAAGATAGTGGCTCTTTAGCTATCTGATAAACCATAGAATATTTATTTGTATACCAACTTATAGGTGGGACAAGAAATGGCAGAGAAGAACGATGTTTTTGCTAGTGCCTGGTCAGGTTTTAAAACCGGCGAATGGCAAAATGAAGTTAACGTTCGTGACTTTATTCAAACTAACTACACTCCATATGAAGGCGATGAGAGCTTTCTAGCTGGAGCAACCGAAGCTACGGATAAGCTTTGGGACAAAGTTATGGAAGGCATTAAAGAAGAAAACCGCACTCACGCGCCGGTAGACTTCGATACTTCAGTAATCTCAACCATTACTGCTCACGACGCTGGTTACATCAACCAAGATCTAGAGCAAATTGTTGGCCTGCAAACTGAAGCGCCACTAAAACGTGCGATTATCCCTAACGGCGGTATTCGTATGATTGAAGGTTCTTGTAAAGCTTACGATCGCGAATTAGATCCAATGGTAAGCAAGATTTACACTGACTACCGTAAAACCCATAACCAAGGTGTATTTGACGTTTACACTGGCGCTATCATGAAGTGTCGTAAGTCAGGTGTACTAACTGGTTTGCCAGATGCTTACGGCCGTGGCCGTATTATTGGTGACTACCGTCGCGTAGCACTTTACGGTATCGACTTCTTAATGGCTGACAAAGTTAAGCAACACCGTTCTTTGGAAGGTGACTTTGTAAACGGTTCTGACCTAGCTTCTACTATGCAGCTTCGCGAAGAAATCAGCGAACAGCACCGTGCACTAGGCCAAATTAAAGAAATGGCAGCTAAATACGGCTGTGATATTTCTCGCCCAGCAGAAAACGCAAAAGAAGCTGTACAGTGGACTTACTTCGGCTACCTAGCTGCGGTTAAATCACAAAACGGCGCTGCAATGTCGTTTGGTCGTACTACTACTTTCTTAGACGTGTACATTGAGCGTGATATCGCTGCTGGCACACTAACAGAAAGCGAAGCGCAAGAATTAGTAGACCACTTAGTAATGAAGCTACGTATGGTTCGTTTCCTACGTACGCCTGAATACGATGATTTGTTCTCTGGTGACCCAATCTGGGCAACTGAGTCTATCGGTGGTATGGGTACTGACGGTCGTACGCTAGTAAGCCGTACAGCTTTCCGTTTCTTGAACACGCTATACACAATGGGTCCTTCTCCAGAGCCGAACATTACTGTTCTATGGTCTGAGCAACTACCTATTAACTTCAAGAAATACTGTGCCAAGGTATCTATCGATACTTCATCTATCCAGTATGAAAACGATGACCTAATGCGTACCGACTTTGACAACGATGACTACGCAATTGCTTGTTGTGTATCACCAATGGTTGTTGGTAAGCACATGCAGTTCTTCGGTGCTCGCGCTAACTTAGCTAAAACACTGCTTTACGCAATTAACGGTGGTATGGATGAGAAGCTTAAGATCCAAGTAGGTCCTGTTTCTGACAAGATCACTGACGAAGTTCTAAGCTTTGACGACGTAATGGGTCGCCTAGACACCTTTATGGATTGGCTAGCAGAGCAATACGTGACCGCACTTAACTGTATTCACTACATGCACGATAAGTACAGCTACGAAGCTTCATTAATGGCACTTCACGATCGTGACGTTCGCCGTACTATGGCTTGTGGTATTGCTGGTCTATCAGTTGCTGCTGACTCATTATCTGCTATCAAATTTGCTAAAGTTAAGCCTATTCGTGACGAAGACGGTATTGCTACGGACTTTGAAATTGAAGGTGATTACCCTAAATTTGGTAACAACGACGACAGCGTAGATGATATTGCCGTTGACCTAGTAAACCGCTTTATGACTAAGATCCGTAAGCTTAAAACTTACCGTAACGCGATCCCTACTCAGTCAGTTCTTACCATTACTTCTAACGTTGTATACGGTAAGAAAACAGGTACTACTCCAGACGGTCGTAAAGCAGGTGCTCCTTTTGCTCCTGGTGCTAACCCAATGCACGGCCGTGATGAAAAAGGTGCGGTAGCGTCTTTAACATCAGTAGCTAAACTACCATTTGCTAACGCACAAGACGGTATCTCTTACACTTTCTCTATCGTGCCAAACGCACTAGGTAAAGATGACGATACTCAGAAGTCTAACTTAGCTGGCTTAATGGACGGTTACTTCTACCACAACGCTGACGTAGAAGGTGGTCAACACTTGAACGTTAACGTGATGAACCGTGAAATGTTAGTTGATGCGATGGAAAATCCTGAGAAATACCCTCAGCTTACCATCCGTGTATCTGGTTACGCAGTGCGCTTTAACTCGCTAACGCCAGAGCAACAACAAGACGTAATCACTCGTACTTTCACACAAAGTATGTAATTGAACGTTAAGTAGTTCTGCTTAGCAGAGACTACGGTTATAATTAACCTTGCCCAAGTTTTTGGGCAAGGTTTTTTTTTGGAGAAACAAATGTCAAAGATTGGGCGAATTCACTCTACTGAGTCTTGCGGAACCGTTGATGGACCAGGGATCCGGTTTATTGTATTTATGCAAGGTTGCTTAATGCGTTGCCAATACTGCCACAACCGCGATACTTGGGATTTACACGACGGTAAAGAAGTTAGCGTTAGTGAGCTAATGAGTGACCTTACCCCTTATAGACGTTTTATGAATGCCAGTGGAGGCGGTGTAACAGCCAGTGGTGGAGAAGCGATACTTCAAGCTGAGTTTGTGCGAGACCTATTTCGAGAATGTCAGGCTCAAGGTATTCATACCTGCTTAGATACCAACGGTTATGTGCGTAAACATACCGAGGTCATTGACGAGCTGCTGGAAGTGTCAGACTTAGTGATGCTCGACATTAAACAAATACATGATGATGTGCACCAAGATTTGGTGGGCGTAAGTAATAAACGTACCTTAGATTTTGCTCGCTACTTGCACAAGGTAGGTCAAAAAACCTGGATACGTTATGTTGTTGTTCCTGGCTTTACCGACGACGAACAATCAGCACATGACTTAGGTGAATTTTTAGCGCCTTTTGATAATGTAGAAAAAATTGAATTATTACCCTATCACGAGTTAGGCAAGCACAAATGGACGGCCATGGGCGAAGATTACCCACTTGCTGGCGTTAAACCACCTAGCAAAGACACCATGGAAACCATTAGCGGCATCTTAAAGCAGTATCACGATAAAGTGATTTACTAATAGCCTCTCGAGAATAAGCTATACATGATTATTTGCCCTATATGTCAAAGCGCGTTGAGCCTTCAAAATAAACAATGGTCCTGTGATAAGGGCCATTGTTTTGATCAAGCTAAAGAAGGTTATACCAATTTACTGGCAGTTCAGCATAAACACTCTAAACAGCCAGGAGATAGTAAAGCCATGCTGCAGGCTAGGCAGCACTTTCTTAATCAAGGGCACTTTGCGTTTTTGGCAACAGCCATCAATAAAATACTTAGCCAGTATTCTGCCCAAAACATTGTGGATTTAGGCTGCGGAGAAGGCTATTACACGCAAACCATTAGCAAACAACAAAGTAATGCCAACAGTGTTATCGGTATTGATATAGCAAAAGATGGTATTCGCATGGCAGCCAAACGCTGCAAGCAAGCACAGTTTTTTGTGGCGAGTAACCATCGACTTCCTATTGCTAATAACAGCATCGACTTTACCGTAAGAGTGTTTGCCCCCAGTGACAATCAAGAGCTATTGCGTATCAGTAAGCCCAAGGCTTACCTACTAAAAGTAGTCCCAGGCGCGATGCACTTGTCTAAGCTACGCACGCTGTTATACAAAGACCTACAAGCTCACTCAGAACAAGCAGAAGACATGCCCGGATGGCAATTGTTAGAACAACAAAAAATTGCGCAGCTAGCTAACTTAAACCGTCCAGATATGAACGCTCTGTGCATGATGACTCCCTTCGCATGGAAGAAAAATAAAGAGTTAGAACAGCACCTTAAATCGCAGGATGATTTCGAAATGAATTTTGAATTTGTGCTGCAAGTTTATCAACAGCAATAACATCGGTATAAACTAAAGCACCCACCCGAGTGACAAGCCAGATGGGTGCAATAACCTACACTACAAACACTGGCTTGTGCCACACATGCATATGCTTGTTGCCGACTGGCTGTTTAAACAATCGGTTGCCTGACTGCCAAATTCGTTTCGACACTGTTGAGTGTTATTACACTGATCAACACTCACGTTAGTTACCGGCACAAACTCAATCCAATTAAGGTTAAGCGCCCCCGTTTCCATGTGTACTCGTAGCTGCTGATTTGATTCCCCAGAAATATATACATTCTTCAAGGTTTGCGTTTGCCAATTCTGCCAACCGTCGGTAGCTTTAAAGTTCACACTACCTAAGGTGTTGCCGTCTATGTTTAGGCTAACCGATTTATCGCTTGTACCGGCTGCGGCAAGCCTAAGGTTTACATCGTAATGGCCTTGAGTAACATTGCTAATGGTGTATTGCAGCCACTCTCCAGCTTCTACCCAACCAACAAATTGCCCGCCACCAATATCTGCAGCATTGCCAATATCAACACCGTCATTACGGTATTGGCCACCCAAATTACTGGTATTGCTATCAGAGTACCCTACCCCTTCGCCGCCGTTGTCATAACTTTCGGCTTGAATAAGGCCGGGAATAGCATGCGTTTTGTAGGCTGTTCCAGTATTGCTCTCGAGTAACTCTGCGCTTAGCCAATTTAGATTAAATAAGTAGCCGCTTCCTCCAGTGAAATCTAAAGACAGCGTTTGCACTCCCTTGGCTAAAGTCACTTCCTGCTCAATGGTTTGCCAGTTTTGCCAAGCCCCAGTGCCCGGCACTGCCAGTGAAGCTAATGTGGAACTGTTGGTTTTAATCACTAAGTTGCCACCGTTGGTCGCCGAAGCAACTCGAAAACTAAGCTTATACTTCCCAGCTTGGGCAACATTAACTTTATATTCGGCAACATCACCATTTTCGATATATCCAATATTGTCACCACCGCCACTGTCTAAAGTAGACTCGACTTGAATTCCACTTTGGTTAGAAAACAGCTCAGCTTCTATTTTCCCGGGAATCGAATGCTCAGCAGAGACTGGCGGCTCTGGTTCCCCAGGTACCAACTTCCATGTTTTAACCCAATCAACTTTCATCGCATTACGAGAATCATCTTTAAGCGATTCAATTGTTGGGTAGCCCACCCATTGAGACGCTAGCGTTTCAGTATCAAAAATCATGTGTAGCTTTTCTTTAAAAGCCACCGATGGCTGGATCTCAAACACTTTTACCCCGTTATGGTAGAACCAAAGATTATTAGCGTCTTTCCACCATAAGCCATAGCGATGGAACTCATCTCTACCTCGAGTAGCCATTTTGTAAGACTCTGGAATAGAAGCGCCAGATTGCTCACCATAAACGTGGGTATTAGCTTCATATAAAAAGGATTTAGTCGCATCAACATTTCCTTTGGTTGCACGACCAATATGTTCAATCACATCAATTTCTGAGTATTTACCTATACGAAACCAAAATGACGAACTCATTGCTGTGTCAGAAGCTTTCATAGAGGTTTCATAGTACCAACCAGGCTCGGCCAATTTCTCTTTTGATACCACCGCTGCCGCATCAACCCAAACCCTAGATTCAGGATCGGCTAATGGGGTATCTATTTGACTAGTGCTGCGTAAAAACAACACGCCGTCTTGCACAAAGGCATTCCCCTTTTTAAACCTTGAAGGATATCGGCCAGACCAAACTGGATGATAGTCATACCACTTATTAGAGTCCAAGGTGTTTCCATTAAAGTTATCTGTTAATGCCTCTACCATTTCCCACTTGTATCCAGCAGGTGGTTCGACTGAAGGACTAGCTGGTGCTGGTTCCGCAATCACGTTATTAGACACTAATAGTGCACCAATAAGTGTGATTAATTGAGAAAAAGCACCGACGAATTTGGCTTTCATTATTATAGCGCTCCGCTATTGTAGTTTTAGTTACCCTCTGCTTATTGGCCAGCCTCATCAGTATTTATTGATATGTCATACAATGTTAAAAACATTAACAAGTAATAAAGCGAATGTTGATTAGCCTAAGCAGCACCTAGATTCACCTAAAGCGAAAATGACAAAAACATCAATATAATTTGTTAACTTAACGCAAGAGATGGGAGCTAGATTAAATAATTCGACAGCTGAATAAATATTTACAAATAGCGACTAATGATATGTCCAAAAGGCGGTTTCTTGGTGTTTAGCGATATACGTAAGTTGTTGATATTGTTGTATAGCTAGCTAACGGGATTTAGGGAGGAAATGAACGAGAGGAATGAATATAAAAACACAATCAAGGAAGAAAAAACATACAAAGGAAATAGGCTCTGAAATTAGCGACAAAAAACCAACTGAACAAGAACAAAATACACTAGCGATCTTGCTCAATAAGCTCGATTAATTGTATTACAAATAAAGACTAGGAATAATTGTTAAAGTCGTCGGCTAACACAAAGCTTTTATCAAAGCGTTTAAAGGCTTTTCGCAGTAAATCTGCTAATTCTGCATAACGGGGCTGAGTAACAGCCGGTGCAATACTTTCACCCGCCTCGGCTAACTTGTGATGCAAGTCACGATACCAGGTCGCCAGGCTCGGCGGCAATTGTGAGTTAGCACGTTTACCTAGCCAATATAATCCGTGCAAAGGCATTAAAAATATCACCATCGCCATCATTACTGATTGTGGTAATATTTCAGTCAAATTAGCCATGTACGGCATCATTACCGTAACCACTGCAATCGCAGGCATGGTTTTCATCGCCAGTGAAGTAGCAAAAATAACGCGATTCTCAGGAAAGATAGGGGCCAGTACACGCTGATTAGGCCAGCGTTTCATGTATTCACGACCATCATTTAACATTTCAGAGAATTTGCCCATGGGCACCTCAACACTCAAAATTGACTTAAACCAATAAACTAGTGATTTTTTTACATTTTTGGCTAGTTATTAGTATGACATATATGAATAAAATTTGCTTTCGGTTATCATTGGTCCGGCAAACGGTTTCATATAAATCAGCTTATTTGTTAAGTGTAGCTTGATTGAGACCAAGGCACTAGGTCAAATCTAATTTGCCTTAGTCAGAGACTGAAAATCTGAAACAAAAAACGTGTCTCGCAATGCCCGACGTTTTTTCTTTCACTGTCTATAATTGAACAAATTCAACAACAGGTGTCTATAAATGAGCAACAAGCTGGTACTCGTTCTTAACTGTGGTAGCTCTTCACTTAAATTTGCAGTTCTTAATGCGTTAAGTGGCGAAGAGATTATTTCTGGTTTAGCGGAATGTTTTAATTTAGAAGATGCGCGCCTTAAATGGAAAGCGCAAGGTGAGAAAAACGAATCAAGCCTAGGTGCTTACGCAGCTCACCGTGAAGCCATCGAATTCATCGTAAAAAATATTCTAGAAGCTAACCCTGAAATCCTAAACGACATTGTTGCTATTGGTCACCGCGTTGTTCATGGTGGAGAGAAATTCACCAAATCAGCTATCATCGATGAAGCGGTTGTAGAAGGTATCGAAGAATGCTCTGGACTTGCACCATTGCATAACCCAGCGGCTCTAATTGGTATTCGCGCAGCACAAGCTTGTTTCCCTAAGCGCCCACACGTTGCAGTATTTGATACAGCTTTCCACCAAACTATGCCAGAAAGCTCTTACTTGTACGCACTGCCTTACAAGTTATACCGCGAAAAAGGTATCCGCCGTTATGGCATGCACGGTACCAGCCACCTATTCGTATCGCGTGAAGCTGCAGCAATGTTAGAACAGCCGATCGAACAAACTAACGTTATTACCGCTCACCTAGGTAATGGCGCATCAATTTGTGCAGTTAAAAACGGTAAGAGCTTTGATACCAGCATGGGCTTAACTCCGTTAGAAGGCTTGGTAATGGGTACTCGCAGCGGCGACATTGACCCAGCCATTATCTTCCACCTTGTTGATCGTGAAGGTTACACCCTAAAAGAAGTTAACAACATGCTGCACAAGCAGTCTGGATTAATGGGTCTAACTGAAGCAAGCAGTGATTGTCGCTACACCGAAGAAGGTTATGGCGAAGGTAAAGAACCAGCCATTCGCGCGATGAGCGTATTCACTTACCGCTTAGCGAAAAGCATTATGTCTTACGCTGCCTCAATGGACGGTAAACTAGACGCCTTAGTATTTACTGGCGGTATTGGTGAGAACTCAGCGCTAGTGCGTAAGCTTACTATCGAAAAACTAGCCCTGTTAGGCTTTAGCTTAGACGAGCAAGCAAACTTGGATGCACGTTTTGGTAATTCAGGTAATATTGGCACTAGCTCAAGTCGCCCAATCTTAGTTATTCCAACTAACGAAGAAATGGTAATCGCACAAGATGCAGTTGCATTAACTCAAGCTTAATGCAGATTCTTATCAAGGCTGAGTAATACTCAGCCTTGTTCTATCACTTAACTTAAGAGGTACAGCCGTGGCTCGTACAATTATGTTAATCCCAGTTGGCGTTGGTGTTGGTGTAACATCCGTCAGCCTTGGTATGGTTCGCGCTATGGAACGTAATGGCGTAAACGTAAACTTTTTCAAACCTATCGCACAGCCTAAAACCCGTGAGAAAGGTGCAGAACGTTCTACCGCTATTATCCGTCAAGCTTCAAACATTATTCCTCCAGAGCCCTTCACTCAGGCTTACGCAGAAAACCTCATCAGTGCTAACCAAATCGACGATTTACTCGAAGGCATTGTAGCGCGTTTTAATTCTGCAACTTCTGGTGCCGAAATTGTCGTAGTGGAAGGCTTAGTGCCTACCTCAGAGTCGCCTTACGCAACCAACGTAAACTACGGTATTGCTAAAGCGCTAGACGCAGACATGGTGTTTGTTACTAACCCTGGTAGCGATACTTCTCAGCAGCTAAAAGAGCGTATGGAAATTGCCTGTAACAACTTTGGCGGCTTGAAGAACAAACGCATTATCGGCTGCATTATTAACAAAGTTGGCGCGCCAATCGACGAGCACGAAATCACTCGTCCAGATCTGACTGAAATGTTCGATAACAAATCAGATCACTCTACCAACCTTGAAGTGCTGCAAATGTTTGGCAAGAGTCCATTGCGTATCTTAGGTTGCGTGCCTTGGAATGCACCACTTGTTGCGCCACGTGCTCGCGACTTAGCTAACCACTTAAATGCCACCATTATTAATGAAGGTGACATGGATACCCGCCTAGGTCGTGTGACCTTCTGTGCACGCAGTATTCCAAACATGGTTGAACACTTTAACGCAGGCAGCTTGTTGGTAACGTCTGGCGATCGCTCAGACGTAATTGTATCGGCCTGTTTAGCTGCCATGAACGGCGTTAAGATTGGTGCCCTGCTGCTTACTGGCGGTTACCAACCTGAGCCACAAGTACTTAAGTTATGTGAAGGTGCATTCGCGACAGGTTTACCTGTTATGCTTATCAATTCAAATACTTGGCAAACTTCATTAGCGCTACAGAGCTTTAATGCAGAAATCCCAGTAGATGATTCTCAACGCATCGAGTTAGTACAAGACTACGTTGCTGGTCACATCGATAAACATTGGATTGAGTCACTTACCGCTATCTCTGCGCGTGCTCGTCGCTTATCGCCACCAGCTTTCCGTTACCAGTTAACCGAAATGGCACGCAACGCGAACAAGCGTATTGTATTGCCAGAAGGCGAAGAGCCACGCACTATCGCAGCTGCAGCTATCTGTGCCGAACGTGGTATTGCTCGCCCAGTATTGCTAGGTAACCCAGAGGTTATTCAGCGCATTGCTAGCCAACAAGGCGTAGTGCTTGGCGAAAGTGTTGAGATTTTCAACCCGGTTGAAATTCAAGGCAAATACGTTGCACCAATGGTTGAGTTGCGTAAAGGTAAAGGCCTTACTGAAGTAGTAGCCAAAGAGCAATTAGAAGACAACGTAGTACTAGGTACTATGATGCTAGCTAACGATGAAGTAGACGGTTTGGTATCTGGTGCAGTTAACACCACAGCCAACACCATTCGCCCGCCGCTACAGTTAATTAAAACAGCGCCAGGTTACAACTTGGTGAGCTCTATCTTCTTCATGCTGCTACCAGATCAAGTATTGGTATATGGTGACTGTGCCATTAACCCAGACCCAAGTGCGGAACAATTGGCAGATATCGCCATTCAATCTGCAGAGTCTGCTGTTGCCTTTGGCATCGAGCCACGTGTTGCAATGATTTCTTACTCTACCGGTAGCTCAGGCTCTGGCTCAGACGTAGAAAAAGTACGTGAAGCGACCAAAATTGCTAAAGAGCGCCGCCCTGAGCTAATCATTGATGGCCCGCTTCAGTACGATGCCGCAATTATGGAAAACGTAGCTAAGAGCAAAGCGCCTAACAGTCCTGTTGCAGGTAAAGCGACTGTGTTTATCTTCCCAGATTTGAACACCGGTAATACTACCTACAAAGCCGTTCAACGTAGTGCCGACCTAATCAGTATTGGTCCTATGCTGCAAGGTATGGCTAAACCTGTAAACGATTTGTCACGTGGTGCATTAGTAGACGACATTGTTTACACCATTGCGCTAACCGCAATTCAAGCAGGCCAAAGCAAGTAAGTTATTGCTAAGCAATAAAAAAGCCGATCGTAAGATCGGCTTTTTTGTGTCTGTTTGTTAGTTTTCTAAATAGCTAAACCGATAAGTAAGCCCTTTTCTTGCCAAACTTTTACCTTAACACCATCCACTTCTAATTCTTTTTGCTTAGTAATGTTTAGCCACTCTTCGGGCAACTTGGCTTGATAAAAGGTGTGAACTTGCAAGCTTTGACGGTTTCTTACTTTTAACTGAGCGGCAATACGGCCATCAATACTGCAGTAGCGCCCCCCCATTAGCTCCCATTTATCTTTATCTAATAATTGAGATTGAATGAGCTTAAAATCCAAACGGTTAAGATGTTTTTGAATATCATTAATCGACGAAGACATAACTTCCATTTGCATTTGGCTGTTGTGGTTATAGGCAATCTCTTTAGAAATAGCGGAATAGTTGATGCCGGCAAAGAAGGCCAAATAAATAGTCACAGCCAACACACAAGAGACCGCACTGGCCCAAGCCCATTGGCTAGCATCCATTTGCTTGCTTTTAGCTAAGCCCTGTAATTTGTTCACTTGCTTCTTAGAAAGCTGCAGTTCTTGAAAGTAATCTCTAGTAAGTTGCTTAAAGCTGCCATCTTGCGCACTAAAGCTCATCTTAAGACACCTCCTCAATTAAGTGACCAAATTCATCACTTAAACGCTTTTTCAAGCGGGAAACGCGTGATAACAAGGTGCCTCGAGCAACTCCGCTAGTGGTGGCAATTTCTTGAATACTAAAACCTTCTACCGCCCATAAGTATAAAAGTTCGCGTTCGTCTTCAGACAAACGCTCCATCACTAAGCCAACATGTTGCTGGTCTATCAGCAGCAACTCCATGTCTTGTAGACTCTCTTCAACAATACTGGCATCAATGTATTGGTCCTCATCCACCACCAACTCCAGCTTTTTACGGCGAAAGTTGTCAATGAATTCGTTGCGAATAACTCGCATCATAAAGGGTTTAAGAGGTTCTGGAGGAGGATCTTTCTGCAGCACTTTTTCGCAGCAACTTTGCAATAGGTCATAAGCCTGCTCACTATTGTGACATAGTGAAAAACTATAGCGATATAACTGGTTAAGCAGCGCGTCCGAAAATACCGGTCGGGCTTTACGTTTAAACAATTTCAGCATGCTATCTTACTGCTAACTATCCAGCAGACATTCCTTTGTTATTCAAGTAACACGGCGCTTTCACGCCGAACAAGCTATCACTTACTCACTGCGCGGTTAAACAAGTAGTAAGATTTCACTCTTAGCAACATGTCTTGCAAACTAAAGCGGTTTCCCCCACCCAGTTTTGCCAACACTATGGCTGCCGCTGCTAAAGCGAACTCTCGTTTAACTCCATTTAAGTTCTTAATCAGTGACTTATCGATAGAGAACTTCTGAAGCATAAACCAAATCATCACTAATACGCAGGCTACAGCTCCCATTTTTAGAGTTTTACCATGAGCAAAAATAAAAATTAGACCCAAAACCATTAAAACTAGCTGATGAGTAGCAAAACTAGGGATTTTTGCATAGCCTGAGAAAAAGCCTGCGACGATAAAGGTCATACCTAAAGAAAAGCGTAACAACAGACCTAGCGTTTGCCAGTCTTGAGAGTTTTTGCTGGCTACCCCACGTTTACTGCGCAGCCGTTCATCAATGCTCAGCGCACCAGCGCCTAGGTTAAACAACACAAACATCATACCCGACAGGGTAATGTCTCTAATCTGCACAAATATCGCCGGTGAAGTATAAGTACTCACGCCTACCGATGCCCCTGGTACGGTATCAACAGGCAGTGATACCACAAAAGTCCATAGCAAAAACCCGTAAAATAAACTTAAAGGCCTAACCAAAAAACCTGCAGCCAAAGCCACACCCGAAAATAACTCAAAAGCTGATAAAGTAGTTAGAAATGCCCAAGGGCTAAGTAATCCTGCAGAAAATAGGTAGTCTTGAAATAACTCATTAATATAACCGGTAGTCCCCATGTAGTTAGCGACCATTGCCGCTTCGGTGCTGGAGTCTAACAACAAGCTTAGTTTCGATGTACCACCGATAATAAACACCAATCCAAGGCCTATACGCAACCACAATGCTGCGTTGTCTAATTGCTTTTGTTCCATCTTATTCTCTATTCCATTAATGACTTTACCTAGCAGTAACGAATCAACGCCACATTTGATTGCAGCTTTTTAGATTATTTTTTTATTTATCATTAAAAATAGATGTAGCTTCAAACTAAATAGACAGTACGGAATAGCCACTATCACATTACAACTCGGTAATTCGTCTACAGTTTTCTAAAAAATGCAACTACTAAAATGGCATCACAAAGCATCGCTTCTTTTTTAGACAACATTAAAAAGTCATATAAAACAATAAGATATTTACAAACAGTGGTTTCATACACACTTTAATCCACAGAATGTGTGGATAAAAAAATAAAAAGACAATAGTTATACACAGAGGAAGGTAACTTTTGAGCTCTGCATAACTATTTATTCACATTAATCTCGCTTACTCTTCATCTGTAGGTACTTTGTGAATTAAGGCCTGAATTTGGTGAGCAACCCCAACGGCTTCTTCTACGTCTAGCAATACAGCAATTCCCTGCCCTTCTTCTTGGTCAAACTCAGCCACCGCACTGATAGTATTTAAGATCGGTTTGGCAAGGTGGCTTTCCACAACAAACAGCAACACGTCTCGCTGTGCTTCTAGATTCAATCCAAAGAAGGTTTTTTTGCGATGCACTCCTTCACCTCGCGCATTGTTTATTACCGTTGCACCGGTAGCACCAGCAGCACGTGCGGAATCGAGCACCAAGGTGGTTTTTTGGTCATCAACAAAGGCAAGAATCAATTTAAATTTCATCGTCATCTCCTGACAAACTAGAACTTGCTAAGAAACTAGTAACTTGCGCATAGGCAAGCACCGAAATGATGGGGAATAAGCTGGCAAACGCAATTAAGCCAAAGCCATCAAGCAAGGGGCTACGCCCAGGCACCGACTCAGCTAAACCTAAACCCAGTGCGGTAACTAAAGGCACAGTCACCGTAGAAGTGGTCACGCCTCCACTGTCGTATGCCAAGGGCACAATCGCTTTAGGAGCAAACAGGGTTTGTATTACCACCAAAATATAGCCTGCAATAATGTAGTAATGCAGCGGGTCGCCAACCACTATTCGATAACTGCCTAAGGCCAAGCCTAAAGCCACACCTATGGCTACAGAGATCCGCAAACCACCTATTGATACAGCTCCACCCGACACGCCATTAGCTTTAATGGCTACCGCTAACAGAGAAGGTTCGGCAATCGTAGTGCTAAAGCCAATAGCAGCAGAAAACAGGTAAATCCAAGCATAAGCCGCCCAGTGTTCCGACACCACATAAACCGCAGACTCATCTAAGCCCAAAAATTCTGCGCTGGTGAGTTGTTTTGCCATGGACTCACCCAGTGGAAATAGTGCCTGCTCTAAGCCCAACAAAAATAACACCATGCCCAGCACAACAAATAGCGTGCCCAGTAACAGCTGCTTTGGCTGACTAATCGGCCGCTTAATCACCAAATACTGAAAGACCAATATGGTCACAACAATGGGGAAAATGTCCCCCAAAGTGCCAAACAGCGTCTCTAAGAAATTTAGGCTTGCGCTAATCAATAGACTATCCCGTAGAGCATCACAAACATCATAGGGGTTAACGAGGCTAAAGCAATTAAACCAAAGCCATCAAGCAAAGGGTTGCGGCCTTTAATGGCCGAAGCTAAACCGACTCCAAGAGCGGTGACTAAAGGTACGGTGATAGTAGAGGTTGTCACTCCGCCAGAGTCGTAGGCAATACCAATGATTTCTTGAGGGGCAAACATGGTAAGTAACACAATCAACAAATAACCGCCAATGATAATTAGATACAGCGGCCAACCTTTTATGATGCGAATAACGCCAATCACAATTGCTAAGCCAACGGCAAAGGCTACACTTAAACGCAGCCCAGCGGCATACTCCTGCATACTGGTTTCGGTGTTTTCAATATGCTTGGCTTGTGCGGCTACCTCTGCGGCCTCTTTTGCTACAGCTACTAAGGCCGGTTCGGCGATGGTAGTGCCAAAGCCCAAACAAAAAGCAAAGCTAAGCAGGGCTAACAAACTACCTTTATTGGCAAAGGCATGGGCAAGGTTTTCGCCTATAGGAAACAGCCCTAGCTCTAAGCCCATCACAAAAAAGCTTAAACCCACCACCACCATCACAGCACCACTTAAGATGCTCAAAACATTAGGTAAGCTGCTGTCTAGTACTCCCCATTGGAAAAACAAAACAACCACAACTATCGGCGAGATATCGCGAAGACTTTTAAGCAGAGAGGAAAATAGGTGAGAAAAACGAAACCCCATATACGCTCCTTGTATTAAACCTTTGAATTAAAGGCTTAATACAAGCTTAGCAGAGCGTTAGCTAAGGCTGAGTAGCGAGGGCCAGTAAAGCGCTAAATTGTGATACTAATAGCTAAGGCTGATTTTGGAAGATAAGCACTTTTAAGCCATCATCTGGGCTTTTTTCCATTACCGCATCAGGCCTTTCCAGCGTTTCAATAAGCTTTAATTGTGGAGCTTCTGTGGCAATAGCATCGAGCAAAAAGCTACGCCCTAGCCACGGCGCGTTTAAACACAACATGGCTATGCCGTTCTCTGTGAGCAAACTAGGCAGCTGGCGAACAATCCGCGGGTAATCTTTTTCAACCAAGAAACTGCCTTTTTGCATTGATGGCGGATCAGCAATCACCAATTCATAAGGGCCGTGCTTGCGCAGCTTACCCCAAGATTTAAACAAATCGTGGCCAAAGAAACGGGCTTTTTTGTCATCCAGCAGGTTTAGCCGCAAGTTGTCGCGGCCAACACTTAACGCAGCTTTACTCATATCGATATTAACAACCGACTTAGCGCCACCAGCAATCGCCGCTACGGCAAAGCCACAAGTATAAGAGAACAAGTTAAGCACTTGTTTACCTTCGGCTTGCTGCTTTACCCACTCTCGTCCTTTGGCCATATCTAAAAAGATCCCAAAGTTTTGATGAGTGCCAACTTCAACCTTGTAGCGTAAACCTTGTTCAGTTACTTCATTCGGCGTTTGCTCACAACCCCATAAGTGGCTTACCGGAGCCATGGCTTGGTCACGCTGTTGCAAAAATACGCCTTCAACCAAAGGCTCTGCACTTAATTGCTCCACTAACTGATACACCAACTCTTCGCTGAGAGGTGCATAAGCCACAATCAGCATGATTGGTGGTAGCCATTCAATATTGAAGGATTCAGCACCTTCTAGGCAGTGGCCGCGACCATGTACAACACGTAATGCATTATCACTTAGCTGCGGAAGATTAAGCTTCATCTACAGGTTCACTCTCTTTCTTTAAATCGTCTGGGTGGCTAAGGATACGCGAGAACCAATGGCCACTGTTACTAGATTCCAAGCCAATTTTGATAATCATGGTCAAGGGGACCGATAACAACATGCCAACACTGCCAAACAACCAGCCCCAGAATATTAACGACAGCACCACCACCAGAGAAGACAAACCTAAACCTTTGCCCATAATACGTGGTTCAACTATGTTGCCCATCACCAAGTTTACGCCCACATATAAACCCGCCACAGCCAAAGCTTGGCTGGGCCCTAATTGCAATAAGGCTAATAATACCGGTGGAATGGCGGCAATAAGCGAACCCACATTAGGAATATAGTTAAGCAAGAAGGCCAAAATCCCCCACAAAATCGCATAGTCTAGATCCAGCAAGGTCAGCACAATGGTGATAGGAATGGCGGTAAACAAGCTGATTAACGTTTTAACCGCAATATAGCTGTTAACTGCTTTTAAAAACTTATTCACCTGAGACATACGCACGCCGGGATTATGAATCGCATCATGCATTCGCTGTGGCATGGTATCGGCTTCTAGCAACATAAAAATCGTCACTAGCAAAATAATGAAGATGTTAGCCGCTGCTCCGCTTAAGCCAGTTAAGGTATTAGCAAATAGCCCCAGAATAATGCCAGGGTCGAAGTAATCAGTCACAATGCTCATCGAAAGGTCGATATCAAAACGCGCTGCAAATGCGCTTAAACCGGCCAACTGCACCAGCAGCTGCTCTCGATATAGCGGAATAGAGGCTCTAAAATCACTAATCGAGCTACCTACAACGCCTGCTAACAGCATGATTAAAAATACAATTAGCAACAGCACCATCATTACCGACAATACCCGTGGAATTCTTAATCGGGTTAAAAAATTAACAATGGGGCTGGCAATAATGGCGATAAACATCGACATCAAAAATGGAATTAATACAGGTGTTGCAGCTTTAAGCCCTGCCAATAAAACTACTAAGGCAGCGGCTGTGACTAAGCCATGGCGCATCGAGGTGGGTTGATTCACCACTCACTCCTAGAAATAACTGATTATGCTCAGCAGTTTAGCTTGCATAAGCGCTGGCGAAAAGGCTAAATAAAATCCAATAGCAAACGGGAGTAACCAGATGTTTTACTTATGCAGCCTTGGGAGCAACATTCAGCCACTCGAGCACCTTCCTGCTGCGCTATGCCAACTTAGTGAACGCTTGCATACACTCACCATTAGTTCGTTTATCGAAACCACACCTTTTGATATTCAAACTGAACATAAATTTGTGAATGCCCTAGGCTGGTTTGAATCGAAGCAAAGCCCCAACCAACTAAAACAGTTTTTTAATCAACTTGAAGCTAGGCACGGTCGCAATCGCAACGATCCACTATCTAGCGCTAAAGATAGAAGCTTAGACATTGACTTAATTGGGCCGGTAAAGCAGCAAGCCGCTCTCGCCTATTTAGCGATAGACCCTTTTTTGCTCACGCTACAACAGCAACTATTTACTACCCCAGCGCAAACGCTTCCTCAAGCACTAGATATAAACCTGCAACTAAGCCCACAGCAATGCTTACCACTGGGTAAGCGACCTACCACCATCCACTTTAATCGAGCATCCGGTTAGGAACTCATTGTTAATCAGCAACTCAATGGTTTGCCAAACCGGCGCTATACCGCCTTCTTTAGCTAAGGGGGTTTGCGCCAGTACCCGCTCACGATGCTGTTGATCATGCTCATCCAAAAATAACATCGGCCCTGGCTCTATGCCGTTAACTCTCACCTCTGGTGCCCAATGGCTAGCATAAGCTTTTAGCATATTAGCTAAGCCGGCTTTAGAAGCGCAGTACGAGCGAAATTTAGCATGTGGCTGCTGAGCATAAATATCAGTCATCATTACTACGCAACCTCTGGCATTACATAATGCACTATGCATCGTCTCGTTAATTAGCTTGGGGGCTAACATGTGCACTGCATACATTGCATCAAAAAACTCAGCTTGCTCGGCAGGGCTGTGATTTGGCTCATCGCTAACAAATAACGAAGCGTTATGTATGAGTACGTCCAAGCTGTCGCAAAGCTGTAGTAGCTGCTCCACAAAGCCTAATAGCTGAGTACGTTGGCTAAAATCGGCTTGTACTAATGTAACCCCTAAGTCTCTTAGCTCAGCTAGCTCGGCGCGCTCACTTCGATATTGACCAATAACCCGATAACCTAAGCCAACAAACTGATGCGCAAGAAAAAAACCTAAACGTCGACCAACCCCGGTAATCAAAACCGTCTTCATCTTGCTTTCCATCCTATAAACCTCTGCTATTGTTAACTAAATCAAAGAGTAACATGGCTAGCCCTGACAAGGACTGCTCAACATTATGAAAATACTACTTACCGGTGGAACTGGCTTCATCGGCAGCCGCTTAGTTAAACATTTACAATTTAGTCATGAATTGACGATATTGTCACGCAACCCTATTCGCGCCTATCAAAAGCTTGGACATAACCTACTGGCCATTCCTTCTCTTAAAGACCTCAATAACCTTAACGAATACGATGCCGTTATTAACTTAGCTGGCGAACCTATCGCCAACAAACGTTGGACCGAACAACAAAAGAAGCGTATTTGCGATAGCCGTTGGGCACTCACCGAGCGCCTAGTAGAGCTATTTGAACAAAGTGAGCAAGCACCAGATACTTTTATTAGTGGCAGTGCCATTGGCTATTACGGCGAGCAAGGCCAACAAGCCTTAGACGAAACCAGCATCATAGAAGACGACTCCTTCCCTCATCAAGTATGTAAAACCTGGGAGCAAATAGCATTAAAAGCGGCTAACGAGCATACCCGTGTATGTGTTTTGCGCACTGGCGTGGTAATTGGCATAGAAGGTGGGGCATTGGCAAAAATGTTGCCAGCCTTTCGTTTAGGTTTAGGTGGCCCAGTGGCCGATGGCCAACAGCAAATGTCGTGGATCCACATTAGTGACATGGTAGACGCCATTATATTTCTGCTCAACAATCAGCAATGCCATGGCGCTTACAACTTAACCTCTCCTAACCCTGTCACTAACCAACAATTTAGCCAAGCGCTAAGCAAGCAACTTAAACGCCCATGCTTATTTCGGGCACCAGCTTGGGTGTTAAATACCGCAATGGGCGAAATGGCCAGCTTAATTACTGGCGGGCAAAAGGTGCTGCCGAAACGGCTAAGCGGAGAAGGCTTTAACTTTCGCTACAAAGAGCTAGACCATGCCTTCAAAGAAATACTGCTGCGCCGCTAACAACGTTAGGGCTCAATCACTACCGAGCGCAACGGCCTTTTCTGCTCTTCATCAAACATTTTTTGGCGCTTTGCATCGAGGAGCTGCTGTAACTCGGCTTGAGGCTCACAACGTAAAGTGCCGCCAAATAAACCCGCGGCGATAGTCGCAGCCCGCTTAGCCGAGTTGCTGCAATCCACCTTAACTTCTAGACTTTGCTTAAACTGCTGCTCTGCGCTCAAGCTGGATTTGTGCTTTTTGGGATTAGCTAAAGCCGGAGCGTTTTTTTGTTGCTCAAAGCGCTTAGCCCGCTTTGTGGCAAGTTTGTCCAGTTGTTGCTGTTGGTAACGCTCAAGATATGACGCTGCTGAGCGCGGTTGTTGCGGGGGATCAGCTCGTGAAACTGGCGCTTGAACAACACTTTTACTTTTGAAAGCTTGGGTGACTATATCGGCCTGTTTAGTTGGTTTTAAGTTTGCTGTGGGGCTTTCTGCTGACTCTGCACTACTAGGCTTGTTAGCTGGTATCTGACTACCAGAGTTGCTTTGCAGGTTACTTGGTTTATCGGTGAGTTTACTCGTGTGCCGTTTGGGCTCCGCCAACAAGTTGGCATCTTTAGGGGCTTCAAGTGTTTGGGCCTGCTTAGCGTCTTGCTGTGTAGTCAATGCCAGACTTGGTACTTTATACAAACTGGCTTGAATAATCGGGCGAGAGGCTCTGGCAGGCTTATTCTCGCGAGTATGATACAAGTGATTCACCAATACATATAACAGCCCCACATGCGCCAAGGTAGAAACCACCAGCGCCGAATTCCAAAAGCTGTTGCCACGCTTTGCCATCCCTGAAAGCCTATTACCCACAAAAACCAATAGACTGATGGCAACGCGCTTAGTTCAGCAGAGTTTGTGTTGATTCTGTCAGCAGCAAACTGCCCTAGGCTTTATAAGTTGTTTTCACCGATTGAGTAGGCAACGGTTTGGCTAATGGCCGCTAGAGGTAAACTGCTTTGTAACTGCCAACTGTTAAACACCTCTTGCACTGCTTTTAACCCTTTAATACTGGTTGGCGCTTTGTTTATCACTCCACGGTTAACCAAGTAAGCCACCACATCATTCGACAACATAAAGGTATCTTTCCCCATGCGACGCAAGGTATAAGAGGCGGAATTACCGCCAAGGCGCGCACCTTGCTTCTTAAGCAACAACCATAAACCTACAATGTCATCACAAGGCCACTGCGCAACAAACTTGGCAAAGCTGCCATGCTCGCTGGCAAGGTCTAAAATCATCTGAGCGTTATGTGGCACGGTGATGATTTTTTGGCGATTACGAATAATGCTGGCATCGTTACATAAACGTTCAATATGGCTGTCGTCCAGCATCAGCATTTTTTCTGGGTCAAAGTCGAAAAAGGCCCGCTCAAAATCTGGCCACTTATTTTCTACCACTCGCCACACAAAGCCAGACTGAAATATGGTTTTAGTCATGGCCGACAACCAGCGGTCATCACTAATGCCAGCTAAATGTTCACTACTTAAAGGGGTAGTGAGTAAATGTTGTAACGCAGCATCGCCACCTTTACGCTCCGCGGCTCGTTGCCAAATAGAAGAAAAGTCTTCAACCACAATCAATCCTTATTTGTTAAATCAGAGATGCCTAAGTGAGAATCATTCTATACCGCTTAGCCGTATTGACTAAAGCCTGTTGTTTAGCATTTTTAATAGCAACTGATTCGACCACACTGACAAAAATATTTAACATTAGAAATCTGTAACATAAAAGCGTTATAGTTTTCATAAACCTAAATGAAGATAGCGAAATATGCCCAGCAAACTTAAACATGATTTTGAGTTTGAGCCAGACTACGGATATACCTTAAGCCAACTTAAAGCGCTGCATCCAGATGATCGACCCAGAGGTTTTAAAAGCTTTTGGCAAAACAAATATCAGCATGCCCTGCAAATTAGGCCCGACGTCGCTATTCAAGATTGCCACCAAGACACTCCCAACTGGCGCATTTTCAAGTGCTATTACAACTCTACTAAGCAAATGCGCTGCGGCGGCTGGCTGCTACTTCCCCACTCGGGCGTAGTAAAACAAGCAATCATTAGTGCCCATGGTTATGGTGGTATCGAACAAGTAGACTGCCCAGTATCACTTAATAACACAGCAGTGTTAATGCCCTGCTCGCGGGGCATTGGCTTGAGCGCCAAAGCGCCTATTTCAGACAATCCCATGTGGCACGTACTGCACAACATTCAAGATAAAGAGCGCTACATTATTGGCGGTTGTGTTCAAGATTTATGGTGCGGAGTTAGCGCCCTGTTACGTCTATTCCCACAAGTTACCAATAAGATAGGCTTAATGGGCAGCAGCTTTGGAGGCGGACTGTGCATATTTGCGAGCGCCTTTGACCCACGCATTCAGCGTGCTCACTTTCATGTGCCCACTTTTGGTAACGTAGCGCTGCGTTTAAAACTGGCTACCCATGGCAGCGGCAAAGCATTACAAGACTTTTACCAACAGCAACCCAAACTCGCATTAAGTACATTACGCTATTTTGACTCAGCCACCGCAGCAACTTACTTAAGGTGTCCTAGCCATTGGGCCTTGGCCTTATTTGACCCTTTTGTCGCGCCACCTGGACAGTTTTCGGCATATAACAACGCTCCTCAGCCTAAACAACTTACAGTGCTAAAAGCAGGCCATTTCGACTACCCCGAGCAACAACAGCAGCGCCAGCAGGTAAATCAACAATTGGCTACATTTTTTGCTGAGCTCACTAAGCATGAATAGAGAATATCATCGTTGGTGGAGCCCTAGTTTACATCGCGATATGGAGCTGTTGGTTTTTGGTCACGCAGGGGCTAAAGTGCTGGTGTTTCCTACTCGCGGCGGGCGATTTTATGAATACGAGAACCTAGGACTCGTTAACTCAATCGCTCACAAAATAAATGCCGGACAGCTGCAATTGTATTGTGTAGATAGCATCGATATAGAAAGCATGTATTGTTTTTGGGCCCACCCTGCTGGGCGTATCCAGCGCCACCAGCAATACGAAGACTACATCCTACGCGAAGTGCTGCCCTTAATGGCGCAGAAAAATGACCACCCTTGCACCATATCTCACGGATGCTCCTTAGGTGCTTATCATGCCGCTAACATTGTATTTCGCCACCCTCACCTATTTAACAAGTTGGCGGCTTTTTCTGGCCGTTTCGACCTTACTTGGCAGGTTGAATCTTTCAGTGATTTATTCGAAGGCTTTTACAACGACAACGTCTATTTTCACACACCCACCCACTACCTAGTAAACCTAAACTGCCCTCAACGTTTAGCCGAGCTAGCCAATACCGATTTACTGTTCATTATTGGTAATCAAGATCCCTTCCTGCAAAACAACCACACCCTAAGCCATATTCTTAATCACAAAGGCTTAAATCATCGAATGATTGAATGGCAAGGCCGCGCCCACCGCGGACGTTACTGGCGAGAAATGGTGCCGTTGCATTTGTAGAGAAGGTACAGCAGTTAAACATAATCCTGTAAAACTTCACAAATAGGCTTCACTTTCCGAGTAAATGGCTTTTGAGTATAAGCTCTAATCAACGAATTAGCATTTGCTTTAAACTCAATTTATTCATGATGCTTTATTCATTCTTAACGCTTCACGAAAAGTAAAAACTACTGAGTAGTTATATTTCAAAGCATGAACAAAAAGGGGTTTTAATTAAAAATAATGCCTTTTTTTTAGCCGGCCTACCGAAGACTCTCTATTCTTATACAGCCAATATATATATCCTGCCCACAAAGCGAAATTTGATATAATCACCCACAAATGAGAAGTAGCCTGATTATAGCTTCTATTAGCATATTTATAGTAATGTTTTCCAGAAACCACTACATCCCAAACTTCTACATCATAAAAAACTCCCCACATTTCTGTGGAGTGGGTTCTTATCTCAGCACTTTTTCCAACCAAGGAAAGTACCTCTTCATAACCTTTAAAGCACGGTAAACTAAGGTATTTTGACGTGTCTGAGTCTAGCTTCACCCCAAAAATACAACTACTCTTCTTTCCAATTGAATTTGATTTACGAGTAGATAAAACCTTACCTTGATGAAGCTCGAGTTGATTAAAGCTAGGAATTGGAAGGTTGCTCCTTTGATAGTGATATAAACTAAATAAAAAAAGCAAAAAACCTGGTAGCAGTTGACTCATCAACTTCATTACACATCCTTGTATATGGCCAGAGAAAGGCCATAAATAATAAATACATATTTAAAACTATCAAGCAATTAATTTTTTTATCACTTAAGAATGCAAGGATGTAACATTTACTTTCAAACAACTAAACTAGGAATGTAAGAATAGTATCCTAGCATAGCTAAACTTCGCCCCCCTTACCTACTCTACCAAACACTCAAGCAACCTTGCTTCTAAACCATCATCTAGCTGATCTGCGATCACTTCTATGCGGCTTTCTAGGCAGTCATCTAGCTCAGCTTCGCTTAAGCCATCGCTGGTGTAGTTGTAAGCAAATACGCCGCTGCTAGTGATAAATACGGCTTTTATGCGCTCTACTTTTAAGCTTATTAGCAGCAAACACAGCTTCTTGCGGTCGAATACTTTATTAGGTGCAAAACGCCAGCCTATACTGTTAAACCCTTCGCCTTGGTTGCTGGCTTTTAAGTAACCACTCTCTGGAATAGCTTGCTCGGATGCTAGAGGTTTATCGTGACCATGATGATGATGTTCATCGGGTGCATAGCTACCCGCCGTAACGCCTTGCAGGCAGCTAATGTCCATCTGGCCGTTTTTGCTAAACAGAACTTGCGCACCTTTGCGCCCGTGTTGAGCAACATATTCACGTAGCTGTTGCTGCTCATCTGTTTGATAAAGGTCTAACTTATTACCTATCACTGTATCGGCTATGGCGATTTGTTGGTTAAAGGTTTCGTGGCTAGTGTAACGGGCATCACTAAGGTTTCTGGCATCCACTAAGGTTATGGTTTTGTTTAGTGCTAACACTTGTTGGTAATACTTGGATGAGAGCACTTGCAACACTTCTTTGGGATGACCTAATCCGGTAGGTTCGATGAGTAGCCGGTCTGGGGTTGATTCACTTAACAACTGATTTAATGCGATTTGCATCGGCAAGCCCGCAGCGCAGCACATGCAGCCTCCTGGTACTTCGCGAATATACACTTGATGCTGCTGATGTTGGCCTTGAAGCAAGGCGCCATCTATACCAATTTCGCCAAACTCATTCACGAGCACCGCCCAGCGTTCGTTTTCTGGTTTATTGCGCATTAGCTGCAAAATAGCGGAGGTTTTACCTACACCTAAAAAGCCAGTGATGATATTAGTTGGTACGGCGCTAATGGGCTGGCGCTTACTGCTCATGGTTTGTGTTCCAATTAATTAAAAAAGGTAAGCATTGCTGCAAAAACTAAGTATTGGTTATAGCATTACTTAACTGAGGAAAGAACGTTGATTACTAGACTAACTCAACCAAGCCTTTAAGTTTAAGACTTGGTTTAATGATGGGGCTAAACAAGTAATACAGGTTAAAAAAGCTGAAAGCCTTAATGCTCTGGGCAATCGCAATTGTTGTGATCATGCTGGTGACACAAACGATAGTTCATCCAGTGGCCAACAGCTACTAACGTTGCTCCTAACAAGGTAAGCGATTTTTCGCCAATTTCCCCAATACGGTCTTCACCAAGGGCGACTGCCAAAATCAATAGAGCCAAACCTGCAACACCCCAAAGCAGCACTTTGGTTCGTTTGTGTTGTTTACACCCCATGGTGAGTGCATAAGCGCTAATGGGTATAACCGCTACGACCATCCAAAGGTGAAAAGCCTCGTTGTGTAAAGGTAGCGCAACCATGCTGGGCACTAAGACAAACAAAAGAGGTAACGCCAAACAATGAATGGCGCACGCAAATGATAAACCGATGGCGAATTTATCGCCGATTGCTTGAGTGACTTTCATTAACTTTCCTTGTTTTAAATGTTGATTAAATTAAGCCGCTTGCTGAATACAGTCTTCGCATAGGCAGTTCATTTCCAGTTGCTGGCTGACTAAGGTAAAACCAGCCTGCTCGGCATTGTGTTTTAGCTCGTTAATGGTTGAAGCAGCGATGCTGATTTCTTTTACTTTGCTGCACTTACCGCATATCAAAAATTGCGGTACCCCATGGCTATGGCTGCAGCAAATATGCGCACATGCGACATATTTATTGGCCAAACTAAGTTTGTGCACAAGGTGCTCTGTTTCTAGAAAATCAAGGATGCGATACACCGACATGGCAGGAATGCTTTGGTCGAATAGTTGCTTACAATAATCGGTGAGTTCATAAGCAGAGAGCGCTTTGTTTGACTGTACTAAGCTAGATAACACCTGTTTGCGTTTGGTGGTTAAGCGAACACCTCGTTGCTTGCAGTGTTGCTCGGCATGTTGAATAACGCTATCAATTTGCATCATAAATTTGCTCACATTTTGTTTTACTTGGTTTAAAAATAACTCGCCAACAAAATGTTACGTTATATCATAACTGTAATTCAAGGCTTATTTTGATTTTATGTTCAAGGTAAATTGCAATGGCCTTGTTAATAGTAAAAACAGATTGACCAATAAACTTTTAGGCGCTTTGGTAGGAGTAATAAAGAGGCTATGTGTTGCATCACTTATAGCCTTTTTAGAAATATGTTCGGAGCAATAACAAAAGACATTAACGCCGAATAATGATTGAAGCTTCTAACTGGAAGCTACGCCCAAGCTCTTGTTCAATGCGTGCTTTAAGCCCATCTAATTGTTGGTCGTTTAGTGAATGTTCACTAACCAACTGCAAATGCAAAGTGAGCGGCTTGGTGCTTTGGGCGCGAACTGTTCGCAATAATACCTCATTAAAGGTTTTGCCTTGTAGGCGCTGCACTATTTGCGCTTCTTCTGATAGGCGGTTAAAACTGAATACCAGCGGAATGCTCACAAGGGTCACTGCGACTAAAGCGATGCCTAATCCCTTTTTGGCTCGGGTAAACGGCGCAAAACCTAAGGCCAAAAACGTTAAAGCGGCCGAAAATACAATGCCGGCTAAGTTAGTTAAAAACAGCAAAAAGGCGCCTGAGGCCACACCAATGTTTAACCAGCCTAAGCCTATACCAGTTACCGCTAAAGGCGGCACCAACGCCACGGCAATAGCAACGCCTGCCAAGCTTTTGGCCGCGTCAATCCGCGCATGGGCATAAGCACCGGCAATGCCGGAGATAATCGCCACCCCTAAATCAAGTAAATTGGGGCTTAGGCGCGCCGAGATTTCGGGCGTAATTACTTCCATTGGAATAATAAAGCTGGCGCTTGCAGCAAAGCCCAGGGCTACACACAAGCCAGTAAACAAAGTACCTAAACTGGCGGTCATTAAGCTGGGATCTTGGCGAGTAAGCGCCATAGAAAGTGAGATAATCGGTGCCATTAACGGCGCTAAAATCATCGCACCAATAATCACTGGTGCCGAGCTGGCATAAAGGCCAATGGTAGCTAGCAACGTAGACAATACCATTAGGGTTAAAAAGGCTGGCGAGGTAGTAGCGTTGTCACGTAGCAGCTGGTAGAGATCTTTAAATTCTTCTTTGGCGGCATGGGCAATCCAAGGCAATGGCTTGGCTGCTAAGGCATTTATCGCCTCGCCCTCCGGCAAATTGGCAATTTTGCGGCTCTCTTTTACTGCAGTGGCGCTGTCTTGGCAGAGCATGTCTGCAGAGGGTAAAATACTCAAGACCCGGTGTTCGCAGTCAATGGTTAAGCTATTGGCTTTTGAGAGAATGCCATCGTGCCAGTACTCCAGTTCACTCTCACCGCTAACCTGTATCGATTTAGATTTAACTAAGCTAAGAAAGCGCGGCTTTTTAACCACTCTGCCAAACATAGCAAGTACTAAAAAGCGGAACATTTCCATGATGCTGCGAGGTGCTAGCAGCATGCTTTCTAACATGCCGTCGTTACAGTGAGTATCGGTGAGTATTCGTTTAGATAACATTGAGCCTTGGGCATGTTCAATAATTACTAGCCCCACCAACGAGGTTTCTAAACAGGTGTCACTACCGGTGGTTAAACTAAGTTTTTGCGGTTTAATATCACCAATTTTTCGAATATTTTGCCAAGTCTGGGCAATACGCTGTCGCCACGAAGCATTGTGCCCGCCAGGGCGCAGGTTAAAGCTGTGCCCTACCACTAAGTGATTTAACACCACTTGCTGGTTACAACGCAGCACATCTATTTTTGTGGCTTCGGCTTGCTGAAACTCGGCCAATGCTTTCTCTGGAGAGTTAGCCAAACTAAAAGCCCGGCGGGCATGGTTTGCTTTAGGGTGAGGCAATACCGCAACAACCCATTGCAGCTCCACAGCTAGCCCAATGGCAGTAGTTAAGCTTTCATCACTGAGATAACAATAAACTAGGCTTTCAGCTTTAAATTCGGGTGGTTGGTTCGCATCCCACATTTTCGGCAATATTACATCGTCGAACAGCGGAACGAGTTTTTGACTTACCATGTCGCTAGCATCGGGCTCAAATAACAAAAAACTATCGGCCATTCCTGTTTCCATACAAGAGTTTAGATCTTACCTCAGCATGGGGGCTGTCGCTTAAAACTGCAAGTAACAGCGCTACCAATTAGTACCCATTTTTTAGCGCTCTGCTCATTTAGCACTGCCTAAATATTCTACATTTAGCCTTGATAACCATAGATTTTCTTTGTGGCCTAAAATTTTTTTATCATTAATAACAAATAAAACAGTTAAACAAGCAGCACGACTAAAGCCTTAATTTGCGGGCATTTAGACGTCCATGCGGCTAACTAAACTTGAAAGCATCGTTTATTTTGTAAACAAGATGCAAAAAACCGCCGCTATTTTTTTCTAGTGTATTCTGCTATAACTTCCCTGAAACACTAAGGGTTCACGCTGTTTTGCAAGGATAGTGCAGAATATGAACTCAATAAAAATAACGAATTAAAAACACAACAAGGACCATTATGAAACGTGTCATTCAATCTGCGATTGCCGCAGTAACACTGTTATCAAGTGCTGCTTTTGCTCAGCAAACATTGCTACAAGAAATCACCGAATCTGGCGAGCTACGCGCTTGTTTTGATGCGGGCTACATGCCATTTGAAATGAAAGCCAAAAACGGCCAGTTCATTGGTTTTGATATTGATTTAGGTAAGCAAATGGCGCGTGCAATGGGCGTTAAATACGTACCAGTAAACACCGCTTGGGACGGCATTATTCCTACCCTACTTACTGGTAAGTGTCACCTAATTATGGGCGGCATGACTATTACGCCACAACGTAACATGCAAGTTAACTTTGCAGACCCATACGTAGTCATTGGCCAATCAATCCTACTTAGCCCTAAATTAGAAGGCAAAGTAACCAGCTACCGTGACCTAAACAGCGACCAATACACTGTGGTAACTAAATTAGGTACTACTGGTGAAGGTGCAATTAAGCGCTACATTCCTAAAGCTAAAGTAAACCTATTTGAAACTCAATCTGAAGCGGTACTAGAAGTAACTAACGGCAAAGCCGATGCCTTCATTTACGACTTACCGTTTAACGCGATTTACGCGGCAGAAAACCAAGGTCAACTAACTCACCTAGATCAACCGTTCACTTTTGAACCGCTAGGTTGGGCTGTTCGCCAAGGCGATCCTGATTTCTTAAACTTCTTGAACGGTTACTTGCGTCAAATTAAAGGTGACGGCACCTACGACCGCATTTACGATAAGTGGTTTAAAGACGACGCTTGGTTAAAACAAGTTCAATAGTAAGATTTAAGTGGCTGCCCTTAGCAGCCACTTTTCTTTACTAAGCGCGCCCTAAGCGTGCTTAGTAAAGTAAAACCAAATATTAATAAAAGAGCTTCAGATGCAAACTCAAGCAAGCAAAATTCTGTGGAATGGTGTTTTTGTTGCCATTTTACTTAGCCTATGCGGACTCATTTATCTGTCGGGCGAAAAAATTGACTATAACTGGAACTGGCAACGTGTTGTTCCTTACATCGTAAATAACGAAGCAGCTAGCATTACTGCGCCGCAAGACGGCAGTATTGAAAGTAATGCAGCAGGCCAACTGCAATTAGTGTCTGATGGTGGCGAGGTATTAGTAAATCTCGCTGAGTTTGAAAACATCTCAGTATACGAAGGTGACCTAGTATTTGAAGGCGACCAACTGGCCTCCTCTGAAGAGTGGCGAATTGGCCCGCTCACCGAAGGCTTAATTGTTACGATTAAAATTTCATTATGGTCATTGGTATTTGCCATTTTGCTTGGCTTAGTGATTGGTTTAATGCGTATCGCCGACAACCCAGCGCTGCGTAAGCTGTCTATCACCTATATTGAAATTATTCGCGGCACACCACTGCTGGTACAAATCTTCATTGTGTACTTCTTCATTGGCACTGTATTCGACTTAGAACGCTTTACTGCAGGTGTGATTGCTTTGTCGGTGTTTACTGCTGCCTACGTAGCGGAGATCATCCGTTCAGGTATTCAGTCTATTCCTAAAGGCCAAATGGAAGCCGCACGCTCTTTGGGTATGAACTACCCGCAAGCCATGGTGAACGTGATTTTACCGCAGGCCTTTAAGCGAACCTTGCCACCTATGGCGGGCCAGTTTATTAACCTAATTAAAGATTCTTCATTGGTATCGGTGATATCCATTACCGACTTAACCAAAGCCGGACGTGAAGTCGTTAGCGGTAGCTTTGCACCTTTTGAAGTATGGTTTACTGTAGCCCTACTTTACTTGGTACTTACCAGCAGCCTGTCTTGGGCTATTCAACGCTTAGAAAAGAGGTTAGCTGCCAGTGACTAAAGATTACCAAGGCAACGACATGATCGTTGCAAAGAACATAAACAAAATTTACCCCAATGGCTGCCACGCATTAAAAGACGTATCGGCAACGGTAAACCGTGGCGAAGTAGTGGTGATTGTGGGGCCATCTGGCTCGGGCAAGTCTACGTTTTTGCGTACCTTAAACCAGCTAGAAACGGTAAGCAGTGGGTCTATCACTATTGATGGCACCGATATGTATGCCAAAGGCACCAACATTAATAGCCTGCGTGAAGAAGTAGGTATGGTGTTCCAAAACTTCAACTTGTTCCCACATAAAACTGCTTTAGGCAACGTAATGCTAGCGCCTCTTAAAGTGGCTAAACGTGATAAACAAGAAGCCGAAGATGAAGCCAAAGCCTTGCTACTTAAAGTAGGTTTAGCAGATAGAATGGGCAACTACCCTTCTCACCTATCTGGCGGCCAGCAGCAGCGCGTTGCGATTGCACGAGCATTGGCGATGCAACCCAACATTATGTTGTTTGACGAGCCCACCTCGGCGCTTGACCCAGAAATGGTAGGCGAAGTATTAGATGTAATGAAAGGCCTCGCTGCCGACGGCATGACAATGGTGGTAGTTACCCACGAAATGGGTTTTGCCCGCGAAGTGGCAGACCGAGTATTGTTTATGGAAGATGGCGAGCTCTTAGTGGAAGCTACGCCGGAAGCGTTTTTCGACAATCCTAGCCATCCAAGACTGCAGCAGTTTTTGTCGATGGTTCTTTAACGAGAACTTGAATTACACGACTAAAAAGGGAGCTTAAGCTCCCTTTTTGTTTGTCTGTCTTACACCAACACCTTCAACTAAATTGCTGCCAAAACGCCCGCACAATCTCTTTATCTGCTCGCTCACGCAACTTGATTAAATAAATGGGCACTTGGCTACTATAAGCAAATTGCTCTACTTTCAAGCTTACCAATAAGCCCTGCTCTAGCTCTTGCTGCACAATATGCTCGGGCATTCTTGCCCAACCTAAGCCCGCTAACAGCAACTCCTTTTTCAGATGATAGTCATTAACATACCAGCGTTGGTCGCCAGCAATCACATTAATATTGTCTGAGCGAGCCTCGGAGCCAGAATCAGCCAATAAAATATGTGGTTTGTTACGCAACATGCTTTGTTTAAGCACTTGCTCGTGCTGCTCAAACAAATGTGGCGCCGCTGCCGTTATCATGTGAACTTTGCCTACTTCTACAAAATCAAAGCGCCCATCTAAGCCTATGTTGGGTGCCAAGGCTAGATCAGATTGTTGCTTTAACAGAGCTTCTAGAATGCCCGATAAATGGCCAGAGTCTAAGTTAAGTTGCAACTTACTGTAGTGTTTTGAAAAAGCTTCTATTTTGCTTACCAGCGGTGGCAAATAGCACATTGGGCTTAGGGTGAGAGCAAGCTGCGGATCGGCGCCTTGCGCAAGCTCATGGCCTAACAGCTCTAACTCATTAGCTTGTTTAAGCAAACTTTTGGCTTTAACTAAAAAGCGTTCCCCTTCTGCGGTAAGTGTGGGGCGATAACTAGAGCGATTAAACAGAGTAATAGAAAAGTGCTGCTCTAAGCTTTTAACCGAAGCGCTCAAGGTAGGTTGAGTTTTATTTAAATGCTGCGCCGCTGCCCGAAAACTTCCCAACTGGGCAACACTCACAAAGGCGCGTAGCTGCTCATGATTCATGTTCACTCTCGATATAGATACCCTTACAAACAGCTTAATCTATATAGATAAATACAATCAAGATTATCCAAATAAGTGATTATTTATCTTTCATGATATTTGCTATTCTGCGCAGCACATTCACAAGCTCAATGGCTTACATTGAAAGAGGTAAAGTGGATAGCACAATCATCATCTTGCACCTAGTTGCTTTATTAACCGGAATCTCTAAATTCTCTATTGGTGGAATGGGCGCACTTATCTTGCCCTTGTTACTCATTGCCTACCCCGATGGGCAAGCGCTAGCGATACTCATCCCAATGTTTTTACTCACCGACATTCTCACCATGGCGGTATATCGCCACAAAATAGCATGGCGAATTCTACTGCGTTTGTTGGTATTTATGGTGTTGGGCTGTGGGCTTGGTGCACTGCTGCTCTCTTATTTGGATCCTGGCGAATTTACCCTAGCCATTGGCTCTATCATTCTTGGTATGCTGGTTTTAAGTATCTACTTGGAACGCAGCAACTCGCAATGCATGAAAACACCCGCGGTAGCTGCTGGCAGCGGCGTATTTGCCGGCTTTATTAGCATGACTGCCAATTCTGCTGGCCCAATAATAAGTTTATATATGATGCAGCAACAACTAGGTAAAACCAGTTATGTAAGCACCCGTGCCTGGGTAGCAGGCTTAGTTAACGTAGCCAAAGTGCCCATGCTAATCAGTATTGGCTTGCTCAACATAGAAACAGCAAAAACCAGTTTAAGTGCTCTGCCTAGTCTGCTAGTTGGTTGCGCCTTGGGTTTTCTTATACTCAAAAAGATAAACTTAAAACAAATGACCTGGGCAATTAGAGTGCTTATTTTGTTTGCCGCGATAAAGCTGCTATTCAACTAAGCTAAACACGGCTAGATTCACCCCCAATAACCCTACAACGCTACTTGTCTTCCGCTTCAAATTAGATAACAAATAGTTATCAAATTAATAATTTTTAATAATTTCATAAAATTTACTGAGCTGCATATACTTTCTCCATCGAAGCAAAACAACGCAACAGTTAACAAATTAAGGTTTGGAGAAGAATTATGAAAATGAATCACGTAGGTATCATGGTAGGCGATATGGACAAAGCGGTAGAGTTCTACACTAAAGCGCTAGGCCTTCGCATTGTAATGAATAACACTAAAGTAATTGAAGAGCGCGAGTCTGCAATTGGTCGCATGTGTATCGCAGTATTTGGTGAAGGCTTCAAAGGTTTTAATATTGCCCACCTTGTGACTTCTGACGGTATTGGAGTAGAACTGTTTGAAATGAAAGAGCGCGATGAGCGTCACGAAGTAGACTTCTCTCGCCTTGGTATCTTCCATTTCTGTTTACAGCTACCCAAAGAGCAGTTTGATTCAGCAATCAAACGTGTTGAAGAGTTTGGCGGTAAGGTACGCATGGACATTCACCGTTATCACCCAGAAGATGATTCTAAGCAAGCACAAATGGTTTACCTAGAAGACCCGTTTGGTAACCTATTTGAGTTCTACTCGCACTCTTACGAAGACACGTATGCCTCTGATTACGAGTAAGTAATAGCGTAATATAGCTATCAAAAAAGGCTTAGCAGCGATGCTAAGCCTTTTGCTTGTTTAACTACTACGCAGAGGTAATGCTTTAAGTAGATGTATAGCCAAACCTAGCAAGGTAGTGCCAGATTTTCTTTATGTCTTGTTCGTGGTAAGCCTGCTGGGTTATCGCTAGCCCTAGCAACCTTGGGTTAATAAGCCCGTTCTGCGCAATCTCTTTAGCTAGCTCAATATAACGCTGCCCTCGATAATCTGGATAAAGACTCATTTTTTCCAGACTCAATTCAAAGCCTTTATGCCATTTAACTGGAACACCTAGCTTTAAGGCATGCTCTTCAACAACGCTAGAGCGATAACAGGGATCGAGAACCAAACATTCAATATCACCTTTTATCGATAGAACTCCGTGAATGTGCGCTTCGATATAGTTATCAAGCAAATCGTCATTTGAGGCATTCGCTTTGTCGATAAGACTATCTAACTGGCTACACACAGCAAAGTCTTCGGGAGTAAAATAACTGTCGGGATAACAAAAGGTAGTGCGTTCTAGTAGGTGTGGCTTTAACTCAAAATAGGCAGAGCCAAATCGGCAAGATGCACCTGTTTGATACTCTCGAAAGTTAAGTGCGCCATATTTAGGCCTAAGACTATTATCGGCGTTGTTGTAAGCGCCATCAAATGCCTTTTGCTCCCATAACCAGCGTTCTCCGCCCTTATAAGCACTAAGCCCACCGTTACTGGTTGCCGTTTCAAACTGAGATTTCAAACAGCCATCTTGAGCGATTGCAAGCAGTAAAGGGATACCTGTGGTAGTATAGCGATCGGAATGAAAGTTTATGGTTACTCGGTAGTTACCAGGTGTGGAGCTTCCTTTAGACTTCTTTCTGACATTATCGATTGCTTGCTTTACAACTTTATCGCTCATTCACTCTCCAATTATCTTAGCAGCCTTAACTCTATCGCTAAGCAAGCGGCAATATAAAGGGGCTAAAACCAATCAAGCAATTATGGCATACCCCAAACTAGCTCGATTAGCCTTTTGCTATTAGCGTTCAAAATTTTTATGCTCACTCAAGCGAAACAAAACATTTACCAGCAGTTCACTAACACTAAAAAAGCCACCCAATAGGTGGCTTTAATATAATTTTTGCGGAACCTGCCTTTTACTGCGATTGCTCTACCGCCACACTCACCGCAACACTGGCACCCACCATAGGGTTGTTGCCCATACCGACTAAGCCCATCATCTCTACATGCGCCGGTACTGAAGAAGAGCCTGCAAATTGGGCATCACAGTGCATTCTGCCCATGGTATCGGTTAACCCATAGGAAGCTGGCCCTGCACCAACATTATCTGGGTGCATGGTTCGCCCAGTACCACCGCCAGAGGCTACCGAAAAGTATTCTTTACCCAGTAACAGCCGCTCTTTTTTGTAGGTGCCCGCAACCGGATGCTGAAAACGCGCTGCGTTAGTAGAGTTACCAGTAATGGATATATCCACGCCTTCGTGATGCATTACTGCCACACCTTCAACCACGTCGTCGGTGCCATAACAGCGGATAGTGGCTCGGTGGCCTTTACCAAACACTTTTTCACGAGTGATATTGAGCTCGCCGGTTTGATAATCAAACTGCGTTTGCACGTAAGTAAAACCATTCATGCGCGCAATCATATAGGCGGCGTCTTTACCTAGGCCGTTAAGAATCAGGCGCAGCGGTTTACTTCTTACTTGGTTGGCATATTCAGAGATTTTAATCGCCCCTTCTGCAGCGGCATAAGACTCGTGGCCAGCCAAGAAGCAAAAGCAATCTGACTGAGTAGAAAGCAAGCGAGAAGCAAGTTGGCCATGCCCTAAGCCCACCTTACGTTGGTCGGCTACCGAGCCAGGTACACAAAAACTTTGTAAGGCCTCACCTATCGAGAGAGCAGCTTGCTCAGCGGTTTTATCTTGCTTTTTAATTGCAATGGCTCCGCCCAATACATAAGCCCAAGCGGCATTTTCGAAAGCAATTGGTTGAGTGGTTAAGGTAATGTCATGTGGGTCAAACCCGCGAGACTGACAAAGCTCTCGAGCCGCTTCCAACGATTCAATTTGATACTGGGCTAAGGTTTGCTCAATCCGCTCAATTCGGCGCTCTTTTCCTTCAAATTCTGCCATAATACTGCTCCCTATACCTTTCGCGGATCAACATATTGAACGCCGTCTTCGAAGCGCCCATAATGAGATTTGCTGTCTTTTAAGGCTTGATTAGCGTCTACACCATCGGCAATTGCACTCATCATTTTGCCCATTTGCACTATCTCGTAACCGATGATTTCGTTGTCTTCGTCTAAGGCCATACGAGTAACATAACCTTCTGCTAGTTCTAAATAACGTGCCCCCTTCGCTTTGGTGCCATAAGCTGTGCCTACTTGCGAACGCAAGCCCTTACCTAAATCATCTAAGCCCGCTCCAACAGGCAGGCCCCCTTCAGAAAAAGCGGTTTGACTGCGTCCATAAGCGAGGTTTTCAAAAATAGAACGCATAGCGACATTAATTGCATCACAGACCAAATCGGTATTCAGAGCCTCCAACAAGGTTTTCCCGGTCAAGATCTCTGATGCCATTGCCGCTGAATGGGTCATACCAGAGCAGCCCACGGTCTCAATTAAGCATTCTTCAATGATGCCGTTTTTAACATTTATGGAAACCTTGGTTGCCCCCTGATGAGGCGCGCAAGTACCCACCCCATTTGATAAACCTGAAATATCGGTAACTTCAATGGCATTCACCCACTTTCCTTCCATTGGGATCGGTGAGTTTCGATGGTCGGGCCCGCGAGCAATCGGACACATTGACTCGATGGTATTGGTAAAAGACATACTTAACACTCCTCAATTCACACGTCTTATCAAGAGGATAGACGATAAGTAAACAAGTAAGCGGTCAATTCCTCAGCTAAGAAGAATTAACCGTTTTAGCGATGGCATTGTTTGGTTATGTTTATGGGATGTTAATAGGGTAAACGAGAGCAGTCGTTGTCACTTTGAATGGCTTGATACAGCGAATCTCCATTGCTGCCGCTTATTACCAGCTTAACTCTTACTCCACGATACAAAGACTGCTGGTCGACTTTGCAGATATCGGCCCTTACTTGTTGGGCAAGCAGTTCGATGCCTTTAGCACTAGAGCCTTGCTCTGCTAAGGTAAGGTGGTAGTGAACCAAGTCTCCTTGAGCGCTGGCTGTAGCATTAACCGACTCAAGCATGAACTGGCGTTGCTGCTGGTTATAACTTGCTGCTAAAGCTTGTGCAGCTTGGTCTCGAGTGGGTAGAGGTTCGGCGAGAGAGGCTGTCGTAAAGGTCGCTAAACCAGCGGCCAATAAGCACGGTAAACCAAGATTGCGGATAAACATAAGCGGTACTCAAGGTAATACATCAGACTTTGAGTGTAGTAAGTAGCGGCTTAAAGCAACAATAGATAGAAACAGAAAATTACAACTACTGTTAGTTGTTCGATACAGAATAAGAAGGAAAATTGGTGGAGCTACGCGGGATCGAACCGCGGACCTCTTGCATGCCATGCAAGCGCTCTCCCAGCTGAGCTATAGCCCCGATATACGGTAGGGTGTGAATTGGTGGAGCTACGCGGGATCGAACCGCGGACCTCTTGCATGCCATGCAAGCGCTCTCCCAGCTGAGCTATAGCCCCAAAATCACACTGCTTTCAACACAATATCTGCCGAAAGCGAGCAGAATTCTAAGCAGCGGGAACTAGAGTGTCAACCGTTTTTACTAAGAAACGAGCCACTTGCTCATTTAGCCAACAATTCAAGACCATTTATAGAATTTTGTTTAATGTTGGCAGCGGTAAACTGCAGTAACGCAGTTGCCTTGCGGATTAAACGTCATGCTTTCGCAAAGAGACTCTACCAAACGCAAGCCTCTGCCTGAGTATTGCTGTTCAGCACTTTTTTCAGCGGCTTGTGAGGCTTCAAACCCATTGCCGCTGTCAGCAACTTGAATAGTGAATTGTCGAGTGTGCTTTCCATCAAACTCAATCGCAATGCTTACCGAGCCCTCGGTAAGTTTTTTGGCTCTGCGTTTACGCTGGCGATAATACTCTTCAAAACCACTAGCAGAAGTTTTTATCGCCGAATCTAGCCCTAATACGCCATGTTCAAAGGCGTTGTTAAACAATTCACTGACTACAGTAAATAAGATATTGCGGTCGGTCTGGTGTACCGACAGCTCTTGCAAGGTGGTCATTAATAGGGGGATAGGCGTAAATTTTTTAAGACTGGTAGCGTCTAACTCTAGTTGCCAACTCCATTGCCCAGCAGCCAGTGGGCCAGCGTTATAAGTATCGGCTGCGTGTTGGTTTGGCCTATTCAATAAGTCGGGCACTTCTACCATGCTGATATCATCGAGTTGCTCAGCACCTTCACAAAATCCTTCTAGTGCATGCTGAATACTGGCAATAAAAGAGGGATGGCTCGCCTTATCAGTAATTGCATTTATTAAACGCTGTTCGCCAAACATCTCGCCACTAACACTAAGCGCTTCGGTCACCCCGTCACTTAATAACACCACATGGTCATAGGGTAACCAAGGTAGCGTTTTAAGGTTGAGTTCTACTTCGTTTTGAATACCTAGAGGAATTGATTCAGATCTTAGGCGCTCGCGAATACTCTGTTGTTGAGTATTGTAAACAAGTAGCTCTGGCATGCCGCCATTCCACACTGTTAAGGATTTTTGCTGAAGCGAAAGTTCTACAAATATACCGGCCATAAACATACCGGTGGGTAATAAGCGATGCAGGCGACGGTTAATTTGCCGAAGAATTGCTTCGCCAGTATAACCTTTGCGAGTCATGCCTCTAAAAATATCGGCAACGGGCATTGCACCTATTGCTGCTCGCAAACCATGTCCGGTAAAGTCACCCAGCAAAACATGAATGTCGCCATTTGGGCGATACTCTGCAAAAACAACATCTCCGGAAAAGGTAGACGCGCTATCTAGCGATACAAGCAGTTCTTGGTCGGCACAATGTGAGTTAGCCACCGCGCTACTAAATACTCGCTCGGCTAGCTCTTCTTCCTCTTGAAGCTGGTTATGCAGTCGGCTTATTTCATTGTAAATAGCTCTAGTACGTTCAAAGCCAAGGGCTTTGGCTTTGAGTACCGCTTGATGAACAGGCTTAAATAGAATGTCGTCTCCGCCACAGGCAATGCACTTAACCAATGCATCCACTTCATTTTGCGCGGTAACAAATAAAACAGGGGTAAATTTTTGAGTACTTAAACGTTTAATTTCGGCGGTTGCTTGATACCCATCCATTACTGGCATCAATACATCCATGAACACAATATCGATTTCTTGCTGCTGAAACAGCTCTACCGCTTCTCGGCCATGTTCAGCAAATACCACCTGATAGCCAATATCACTGAGTATTTTTCCCAACAACAAACGGTTTATGCGGGTATCGTCAACCACTAGGGCTGTGCCTTTAACCGCCTTGTTAAGAAAACTTAGCGTATCAACTTCAAACACTAATTTTCGATTTTAAGTAGTTTATCGAAGTTGGCTATTTCTAAAATCTTTAAAATTGCCGGTGAGGGTTTACGAATAGTAAGGGCTTCAGCTTGGCTTTTTTCAGCATGTTCTTTGAGCAACAACATCATGCCTAAAGCTGAACTATCCATATAATCAGCACTGCTTAAGTCAAGAATTAGCTGAATTCCCTCTACCGATACGTGCTCGTAGCAAGCTCTGAAGTCACGGTGCAAAGAATAATCAAACCTACCGGCCACACTAATAATAAGCTGACCTGAATCTTGATCTAACTGACTACTAATAGACATCGAATCTCCTTGTAACGATCACTATTGGTTTATGCTAAAAACCAAATTTAGTTGATTTCACTTAACCAAGTGCTAAAGCGTTCCTTGCTTCAAACTTATTCATGTTCACTCAGTCATAACTTATTGCTTAATATCCACAATCAAGCTTAGTGCAACCACAACAATAGCAAAAAAAAAGCCAAATACTAGATGCTCAAGACTTTATTTATAAATAAGTCATTTGTGAATAAGCATCTTACAAATAGGCTTAGCAACTTTGGCTCTAAACTAGGCTTTCAGCATGTTATGCCATTGTGTCAATTTGGTTACAAAATTGGCATTGAAACGCAATGTAAATGAGATCTAAAGAAGGTTTTTAATGTATAAGCACTGGTCAAAAAACAAACTGTGAAGCAATTCAAGGTAATCGCTACAGTGCTTGATGCAAGATGAGTTATCTACTGATGCATAATATAGGAACACGATGAGTATTAGACTTCAATTGCAGTTCTTGCTGGCACTAGGTTTACTGCTTGCGGCTTGTGGCAGCATGTTATTGGTATAAACAAACTATTTACGCTAAGAAATAAAAAAGCCAACGCTTAGCGTTGGCTTTTTAAGTATTAACGGCGGTTTACCAGCTAGCTTTGTATGCGCGATATGCTTTATCTAACGACTTAGCTTGCTTCTTACTGACGCCAATATGGCTTAGTGCAAAGCGTAAACGTGCTCGGCTCATGTCAGAACCAAGAATAGCCATAGCATCAACTACCGAGGTAGAACTGGTTTTGCCAGTAATCGCTACAAAAATAGGCTCTAAGAAATCACGAATTTTAACATCTAGATGAGTAGATAATTGCTTAGCTACCGCAAATACCGTGTCTTTGTCCCATTGGCGCTGCTCTTCTAGTTGCCAAATAAACATCTGCAACAAACTACGAACTTGCTCTTCTTCAAGTTTACCTGCAGTAAGCAGCTCTGGCGCATATTCTGGAATGCCAGACACAAAGTGCCCAGCAAGCGGTGTTAAGTCACTTAATACATCTAAGCGCGCTTTGGCTTGCGGAATAATGCTCATTAAGGTTTCTTGATTGTAAGCCCACTCAACTAAACGTTGAGCTAACTGCTCATCGCTTAGTTCTTCACGGATCCACAAACCGTTTAACCACTTGAGTTTTTCTACATCAAATACTGGACCGCCAAGCGATACACGCTTCATATCAAAATGCTCAATCATTTCTGCTAAGGTGAATTTTTCACGCTCATCAGGCATAGACCACCCCATGCGGCCTAAATAGTTAAGCATTGCTTCTGGCAAGAAGCCCATTTTGCGATAGTAATTAACGCTGGTTGGGTTTTTACGCTTACTTAACTTGCTCTTATCCGGGTTACGCAACAACGGCATGTGACCAAGTACTGGCGCTTCCCAACCCAAATCTTGATATAACTTCAGCAGTTTTGGCGCAGAGTTTAACCATTCTTCACCGCGAAATACGTGGGTAATGCCCATTAGGTGGTCGTCTACAACGTTAGCCAAGAAGTAAGTTGGTAAACCATCGGCTTTAAGTAGCACTTGCATATCTACCTGTTCCCAAGGGATCTCAACTTCACCACGTAAATAGTCGGTAAAGCCAAAGCTACCAGACTCAGGTATTTTCATACGTACTACGTAAGGTTTGCCTTCTGCTAGGTTAGCAGCAATTTCTTCAGCGCTAAGTTTTAAGCCTCGGCCATCGTATTTAGGCTGAAGGCCTTCTGCCATTTGTTGCTTACGCATTTCATCAAGCTCTTCTGACGTAGCAAAACAGTAAAACGCTTTACCTTCATCAATAAGCTGTTGAGCGTATTTCTTGTATATGTCACTACGCTCGCTCTGGCGGTATGGGCCAGCGGCTCCGCCACAATCTGGGCCTTCATCCCAGTTCAAACCTATCCAGCTTAGGCTGTCGTAGATGGCTTGTTCAGATTCACGCGAACTACGTGCTTGGTCGGTATCTTCAATACGTAGAATAAATTCGCCACCATGTTGCTTGGCAAAACAGTAGTTAAATAATGCGATATAGGCGGTACCTACATGTGGGTCACCCGTTGGTGAAGGTGCTACGCGAGTACGAACTGTCATGTTTATTCTCTAGTTAAATAGTTGACCGAGTTGAATGGCGCGGATTTTACCACACCCAACAAAATTCGCTAGCTAAGAGCCACACTCAAAATACGCTTAATTTGCTAACATTCTGGCCAATACAGCGGCCTAAATAGGCATTTTGACGAGAATTTGTGCAAGCAGTCAGTTTCCTTAAAATTTGCGTTGACACACACGCAGACCACCCTATAATACGCCCCCACAAGACGGTCGCTTAGCTCAGTTGGGAGAGCATCGCCCTTACAAGGCGAGGGTCACTGGTTCAAGCCCAGTAGCGACCACCATATTTAAAGTAAATGGTTCTTTGAACGATTTGCTAGTAACACAAAATTCGGTCGCTTAGCTCAGTTGGGAGAGCATCGCCCTTACAAGGCGAGGGTCACTGGTTCAAGCCCAGTAGCGACCACCATTTTTAGAGTAAATGGTTCTTTGAACGGTTTGCTAGTAACACAAAATTCGGTCGCTTAGCTCAGTTGGGAGAGCATCGCCCTTACAAGGCGAGGGTCACTGGTTCAAGCCCAGTAGCGACCACCATATTTAAAGTAAATGGTTCTTTGAACGGTTTGCTAGTAACACAAAATTCGGTCGCTTAGCTCAGTTGGGAGAGCATCGCCCTTACAAGGCGAGGGTCACTGGTTCAAGCCCAGTAGCGACCACCATATTTAAAGTAAATGGTTCTCTGAACGGTTTACGAGTAACACAAAATTCGGTCGCTTAGCTCAGTTGGGAGAGCATCGCCCTTACAAGGCGAGGGTCACTGGTTCAAGCCCAGTAGCGACCACCATATTAAAAGGCCTGCATCATTTGCAGGCCTTTTTGCTTTCTGCCAATCAGAAAGCTCAAACGTATCGTTTAGCCATAAAGAGCGGGAGAACAACGCCCTCCTCTTTGCTAGGCCGCTCTACTAGTCGATACTCACTGATTCAAGCACCGTTGCGACCACCATATTAAAAAGGCCTGCATGATTTGCAGGCCTTTTTGCTTTCCGCCAATCAGAAAGCTCAAACCTATCGCTTAGCCATAAAGAGCGGGAGAACAACGCCCTCCTCTTTGCTAGGCGAGGGTCACTGGTTCAAGCACCGTTGCGACCACCATATTAAAAAGGCCTGCATCATTTGCAGGCCTTTTTGCTTTCCGCCAAGCTGCTCACTCAAGCCTGTTGCTTACACCTTCAATATGCTTATTCAACCGATAAACTATCTACCTGCTTCGAGGCTCTAGTCACTTTCAGAGTAAACCTAAGCTCATTTACAGCTGAAATAAACATATCTTTATATCGCGGTGCAGCTACCTCGATATACCAATTTCTTGCTCGTAAAGCAGTCTCTTCTAAGCTTTTCGGGTTTGCTAACAAAGCCAAGGTCTGATTTACCAGGTTAGAATAAGAATGCACCTGAACCAGCTGTTTTGGTATTAACTCATAAATACCATAACTGCTTTCAGTTATAAGTGGTGATTGCGCTAGAGCCCCCATCACTCGAGGGATCTCTAGGTGATTTGAACGCTCTAAGTGAATATTTAAGGTACAGCGAGATTGCGCAGACACCTCTTCTGCCACAACATTAGAGAAAGGTGAAAGCACGCAACCCTCAGCTTTTAGTTTATCTAGAACTTTTTGTCTTCTCTTACTAAGACTACCCACAAAACAAACATCATAGACTCGTGACTCGAGAGGTATAGGCTTTGAGCCCGCACAAGGAGCGACCCAAGGAACAAAACCAAACACTGGAGTATTGAGTGTTTTCGATAAGTAACGTGTCTGAGGTGGGTAATAATCCATCACCACATCAAACAAATCTAATTTGCTTTGCAGAAGCTGACTTTTATAACGAATTAGTTTGGAACCATTTAAGCTATTACTCGCGAGGCTCCCAAGTTTTGATACAACTGAAAAGTTTATAAAGATGTATCGTCTACCCCGTTTTCGGGTAAAGCGCCCTAAGTTCTCTCCAATAATGAAAATATATTCAACATCCATTGTTTCTGCAGAATCAATTGACGAGCAAGCTATCATCGGACACTCACAGCCAAAAGCATCTTTAAGTGCATCCGCTATCGCCGCGAGAACATTTTTTACATAGGGTATTGAAGTCTCATGTACAACAAGACATACGCCTGCCATAAATCCTCCCTGATTTAATTTTAGGCAAGCTCACTGTAACATTTTCTACTTACTAATTCGCCAAGTGTATTCAGAAAATGAATAACTCCAGCCCAAACAAACAACTATTTACCATTTAAAACCGCTTCAAATATTGATTTCATATGGCGCATATCGGTACCGCAACAGCCGCCTAAAATATTGAGCTGAGGGTATCGGTGATGGAATTCTGCAACTTGGCGACCTAATTCGACCGGGTTTCCTTCATCTAAGTTTGTGGCTTGTTCAAGCGTTTGGTGACTGCAACAGGAGGCATTTACAACCAAACCACGCAAGCGTTGCATCCAAGCGCCACCATCGAAGATCTGAGTAAAATGACTAGGGTGAGCACAGTTTATTAAGTAATAAAGCGCTGCTGAATCTGTTTCCGCATCCACCATAGAAATAGCATCTTTCAAGGCCATACCTGTAGGTAAACAGCCATCGGTTTCTAGGGTGAATGCTATGGCAACTGGCATTGCGAATTTCTGCGCGGCTTTGACGATACCAATGGCTTCTTCGGCATAACAAATAGTAAATGCACTGATAAGGTCCGCTTCAGTGCCGGAATACACCATTATTTGCTCACTGTGGTAATCAAAAGCCTGTTGCACATTCATCAAGTGACGGGGGGCATAACCATCATCACGCGGGCCCACTTGCGCTGATAATACTATTGGCACATCAGGGGTCTGTCGCTTAATACTCACGATGAATTCTATAGCTTCTATGTTGAAGCGTTTCAGCTGCTCAAAAGTGATACCTAGAGCAGACGCTCGGTCTCGATTTGCCGCCCAAGACACTGAATCAAGAATACATCCCACGCCCAACCCTCTCGCTAACTCGATCAGCTGCTTGTAATAAGCATCAAGCAAAAGTTTATCACTGGGAGTGGTTAACAACGGATAAGCGGCAAAACCGGGTAAATTAAAACCACGGCGATAAACCAGTTCGGTTTCCAATCCGGTATAACAGGCAAAGAGCTTACTGCCAAGGTGCGCTAAAAGAGGATTCTGTTTCACTATATTCACCTGGGTGGCTTGGGTCGTATTGCTCACTTTGCAGCTGAAAGAAAAACACTTGGCTTAGTGCAAAAACGAGGTATTCAGATTTTATGGTGCATTTTTTAATAGATCATTTATCACTTGCTTCCTAAACAGTTCAAGCTCGCCACTCTCTTGCATATCGATAAATACCGCGTCGATTTTCTCAACCAAATCGGCATGTTTTTTATGCACATAGTGATAGAGCAATTGCCGACTTACCGGAGGGCCAACCACATGTACATTATCTATATCCATGGTTTTTCTTAACCACATACCGTTGACCCAAGATGAAATAGCAAAATCAATTTTTTGTGCACTTAACAAGGTCATCATCTTGGCAGATGTATTAAAAACCCTCTGAAGAGGAAGATCTCGAGTGCATTCTTCAGCATGCTTCACCCCTCTCACTATCCCAACAGTATAAGGCGCTAAATCTGCGCACTGCTTTATATCTACATTCTGTACCGAACTAAATACTACCTGATCGATATAGTTAATCGGAGTGGGTACTCGAATCAGGTTTGGATAACTATCGGCGATACTCCAAACACGGTGAATTTCACCATCAACTTTTCCTTCATTAGATTGTTTCAGGGCTCGTTTAGTGGGCATATCAACAAACTCGACCGCAATGCCCAGTTTTTGGTATGCAGTCTTAATAACCTCTGCGCCTATAGCTACGGTAAAATTATTGGGGATATTAGCGAAATACATGGTTGTTGTTTCGGATTGAGATTTGGCATGTATTGACCAAGAAAACAACAGAACCATGACTAATAATAGCTTCATTTGAATGTCTTCAATTTCAGTTATCTACGTAAATAAAGCTTAATTCACTCCTCTGTCAAACGCGAACCCTCATTGTTAGCAACTAACAATGAAAAGGCCAGCAAAGAGCTGGCCTAAGTTTAGATCACCTACAACACCTTAATACTGCTTATAAATACTTAAGCCGTCCTCCGAAAAAGCGATAACTTTAAAGTCTTTATAAGCAGCCCCTTCTTTTGCCATGCCCGGCGAATGCTGTGGCATACCAGGCGCAGCCAATCCTTTAATGTTTTTGGGGCGTTCTATTAACAAGCGGGCAATGTCACTTTCCGGTACATGCCCTTCGATTAAGTAGCCATCAATCACTGCACTATGGCAAGACTGCAGCTGAGGGGGCATGTCGTAACTTTGTTTTAGTACGTTCCACTGTTGTTTGTGATGCACATTCACCTGATACCCTTTTTGCTCCATAATTTTGGCCCATTCGGTACAACAACCACAAGTGGGTGACTTATATAGTTCAATGCTAGTTTTAGCCAATACCGAACTGCTGAAGCAGACCAGCAGGCTTAGTAGTATTTTGTTTAGTATTTTCATCATTATTCTCTTATTCATTCACTAGTAATTGTAGAGCCTGCCCATTAACTTGTAGGCTTACCGAAAAAGCTGGCGCAACAAACTGCACAGCTTGGGTATCTAAAGGCTCTATATGTAATGTTTGATTTATTGCCAAGGGACTAAGATCCATCGCTATAGCAACTAATGTGTCATTTTTAACAACCAACTGACTCAACTGTTTGGGTATAAGCTGCTGAGTTTTAATGTCGGTATCTTCACCGATGCTCCACTCCACCAGCGGCATTGCACCTAAACTGGCTAGGTATTGCACAATCAATCCTCGTTGCTCTGGCGCTAATGCGTCGCCGAGCAACTGCATAGTAGGTTCATTTTCTAAGGCGTGATTAAGCTGCTCTATGCTGGCACCGCGAATGTTACCTCCCACGTTACCCGCCCCATTGGCGTATTTGCCATGGCAGGCCGCGCATCCGTAACCGCCAATGGTTAAATACAGTTTTTTACCAAATACAAGTTCATTCGGCTCCGCATAAACCACATTTGCATAAGCAGTAAGCAGCATCGCTGCCACTAATTTATAAAACGACATGTTCATTATTGTTCCACTTTTGGCCCATCTAACTAGGCCTTAATGCTTCCACTACCAATCCAAAAACTGATAATGCTTATAATCTTGGGAACTTAACCAATAGGAGGGCGATATAGAGGCTCAGCAGTATTGAATAAGGTAATACTGCGGGTAGAGGAAAAAGCTAAAAGGCTGCTTGGGGATTCAGCAATATTGAGTTTGAGCAAATTCATCAGCGGCGGAGCCATGCAAGTTACGGTACAACAACTGCCGCCAATAGGCATTGAGTGTGTTAGTGCATGTCCATCGATATTTACTGCCGCAGAAGAACTAGCATTTACATGACAATCTTGCATCGGTGAGTGGCCGATTGCCAAGATATCTTCAGCCGTGTTTTGCTGCTCAATGAGCGCACCAGCACTTGCATTAATGCTAGTTAAAGCAAATGCCAGAGCTGTATAAACCACTAATGAAAAACGCGCCAAATTCAACAACACAAAACCAACAACTTTATTTAACCGACACTCTAGCGCCACCAATATACCATTGCAAGCCAGCTCGCTGGCTTGATGGCGTAATTAGACTTGCCGCAGACTTTAAGGCTTAAGCCTCTATTTGTTTCCTAAAAAATTGAATCATTTCATCGCGGGTCTTTCGGTGATTCAAATGGAAAATATCCATCGGGAATAGCAGCTCAATGACCCCGGTATCGAACATTCGTTTTACTTCATATTCATTGTGAGCAACATCTTGTTGATACATATAATTGAGCCAAGTCCGGTTGGTATGAATAATAAACTCCACCCGCATTCCGCCTAAACGCGCAAAAAACTTCATCATTGGCGTTTTTTCACTAGAGCCCACTGCCCTGCCGCGATATTCAGATCTATCGGTTAAGGTATCGGAAATGTCTTCTAGCACCATTAAGGAATTTGCGCTAGAAGCACTGCGCGTGAGGTGCTTTTGAAAGGCTTTAATATCGCTAACCGAATCTAGAACCGCCATTAAGCCAAGTTCGTCATCTACCGCCACCGCAGGATTCTTCTGGTTTTTGCGCAATAGCTTTAATACTTTTGCTTCTGGCGGCTTTTTACGAATAGAAACGTAGATTGGAATTTTACGCTCGCCCACAGTAAAACTTCGGCGCTTTAACAAGGTGAGTTTTTCACGCTCGCCACGTTGAATAAGCTTAGCCTGCTGAGGGTTTAATACTTTCACCTCGCTACAAGCGTAATCGTCGTTATGGTGTTTAGAGTGTAAATAAACCGGGTCTAGCTCCCCAATCTTGAGCTCTTTGCTCCACACGTAGCCATTTAAAAACTCAAGAAATGCTGAAAACTTGTTTTCGATTTCAGTTTCTCGCTCACGCTGTTCGATGCTGCCAGCCAGGGTCATCAAAATCAGTTTACGTCGCGCTTCAAAGCGCGCTTTTTTGTGGTAGTCATCATTGAACATAATCAGCAATAACTCTACCGGATTATTGGTCACTTCAATTTCGTTGGTATTTTCAATATGCGAAGCATAAGGAGAAAGAATTTTTCCCTTAATTGAGTGAATGACCGCATCTGCAGTTCGCGCATATTCATCAACTCGGCTCTCAATTTCGTTTAAGTTGCCATCAATACCAAACATATTGCCCAATAGAGATAATGCTCGTTCGCTGCGCTGTTTACGCAAGCTTACATCATCGATCAAGTTCTGAATTTGAGAGAAGCTGTCAATGCCCAAAAACTCAAATATTTGGCTTCGCAGCGCCCGGTATTTAGACACATTATTACTATCTTGCTGCAAGCGTTTTACCCAGCTGCGAACGCCAGTAGAAAATGGGTGCGCCACAAAGGCATCACGGCTTACCGCAAAGGGGCCATCTTGCTGAAGCGAAGTAAAAACACTATTTGGAGAAAGAACCGACATAAACTACCTAAATCACCAAGTACAACAACTAAACTCAAGAATTAACGAAGCAAAATATACACCAAAAGAGGTAATAATTCAGAGGAATCACTATTTGCGCTATGTTCCTACCGCAATGTTCAACAAAACCAAGCTGCGGCTAAGTTAAGCGCAGTAAATACTGGCTAGCCGCAGGCTTAGTTAAGTGCTCAACAATCGCACCCTAACGATGCAACGAACGCGGTTAATCGGGCTTTCGTAGATAAATAAGCCAATAACCTAACCCCACAAATACCCCTCCGCCAATGATGTTACCGAGAGTGACCGGAATTAAATTATTGATGAAGAAGTTGCCAAAAGTGAGATCGGCAAAGTCTGCTGGGCTTAAGCCAGTTGCTTGCCAAAACTCGGAGCCTGCAAGATTCTTAATACCAATAGCCATAGGTACTTGGAACATATTGGCAATACAGTGCTCAAAGCCCGCCGAGACAAACATTGCTACCGGCAGAATCATCACCATTACCTTGTCCGTTAAACTGCGGGCGCTAAACGTCATCCATACTGCGATACATACCAACACATTACACATAATGCCCAAGGCAACTGCTTGAAAAAAATCATGATGCAGCTTGTGCTGGGCAATACGCATGGTATTGATACCCACCTCCCCTTCGGCAAAGGTGTATTGCTTGGTCATTAGCATTAGCGAAACTAAAACAAAAGCACCTGCCAAATTACCTAAGTAAACCAATGACCAGTTAACACATAAGCTTTTCCATGAGATTTTACCGCTGGCTCTTGCCACTAGTGTCAATACAGAGCTGGTAAACAGTTCACCACCGGTAATAATCACAAAAATCAGGCCCAAGCTAAATGCCATGCCGCCGATTAAACGGGTAAAACCCCAAGGAAAATCTCCCGCACCAGTGGTTACGGTGGTATAAAAAACAAAGGCTATACCGATATGTGCGCCAGCAGTAAGGGCCAGTAAAAACGCTTTAAGCGGATCTTTGGTGGCTTTACTTACTCCAACGTCGGCAGCACGTTCGGCCATTTGGGGTGGAAGCAAGGAATCGAATTGGCTCATAGGGAACACTTTATTGGTGGTGGTTCATTAAGCGTAGCTGAATCGACATATAACAAGCCATTTAAGCCAAGCAATCAAAGTGGTTGTTAGTGACTATTCAACAAAAAGGCCCGCTAGCAAACTAGCGGGCCTTTATAGTAGTGATAGTGAGAGAGCTTCACTTAGCTTTGCAGCAAATCAACTAATTGTTGTTCATTCCATACTTCAATGCCCAAATCTTGGGCTTTAGTCAGCTTAGAGCCTGCCGCATCACCGGCAATCACAATGTCGGTTTTCTTTGAAACACTGCCGGTTACTTTAGCGCCCAAGGCTTGCAGCGCTTGTTTAGCTTCGCTTCTGCCAAGTTGACTTAAGGTGCCGGTAAGTACAATTACCTTACCGTTCATGGCCAAGTCTTCTTCCGCCTTATCTTCTATCGCCGGCCAACTAAGTTGTTCGGCCAGCGCATTCACTAGTTCAGCATTTTGCTCTTGTGTGAAGAAAAAACGCAGGTGCTTAGCAACAATTTCACCTACATCAGGCACATCTTGTAGTTGTTCAAGGCTGGCATCGGCTATTGCGGGTAAGCTTTTAAAATGTTGAGCAAGGTTACCAGCTGTCGCCTCGCCTACTTCACGGATCCCTAAGGAATAAATGAAGCGCGCCAAAGTGGTCTCTCGTGCTGCCTCGATACCTGCTAGCAACTTATCGACAGACTTCTCGCCCATGCGTTCTAAGCCCAACAAGGAGTCACGTTGCTGCGCAAGGTGAAACAAATCTAAGGGGGTTTGCAATAACTCCGCTTCGACTAACTGCTCTACCAACTTGTCACCAATACCGTCTATATCTAGAGCTTTACGGGCAACAAAGTGTTTTAGTGCCTCTTTACGCTGTGCACCACAACGCAGGCCTGCTACACAACGCGCAACAGCCTCACCTTCGATGCGCTCGATGGCGCTATCACACACCGGGCAGCTTTCGGGAAAAACTATCTCTTTTGCATCTTCTGGGCGACGCTCAAGGATGACTCCGGCTACCTGCGGAATCACATCACCCGCTCTGCGTACAATCACGCTATCACCAATGCGCACCGCTAAACGTTCAATTTCATCAGCGTTGTGCAAGGTGGCATTACTCACCGTAACGCCACCAACAAAAACCGGCTCTAAACGGGCAACGGGAGTTATCGCTCCGGTTCGCCCAACCTGAAATTCAACATCTCGCAATACGGTAATTTCTTCTTGAGCCGGATATTTATGGGCGGTTGCCCAGCGAGGAGCTCGCGCAACAAAACCCAATTGTTGCTGCAGTTCCAAACTATCTACTTTGTAAACAACGCCATCAATTTCATAGGCGAGGCTATTGCGGCGCTCACCAATTTCTTGGTAATAGGCAAAACACGCCTCACTGCCGCTAACAGTGCGTACTTCAGGACACACCGGTAAACCATAGTCTTTTAAGCTTTGTAAGTTCTGATAATGACTTTGACTTAAGCTTTCGCTCACCACGCCCAAGGAGTAGGCATAAAATGCCAACGGACGCGTAGCAGTGATTTGCGAGTCTAACTGTCGCAAACTTCCTGCTGCTGCATTGCGTGGGTTGGCAAAGCCTTTTTCACCCTTTTCGATTGCCTGCTGATTAAGTTTTTCAAAACCCGCCTTAGGCATGAAGATTTCACCGCGCACTTCCAATCTGGCGGGCCAGTTATTGCCCCGTAAACGCAGAGGAATAGAGCGAATAGTTTTCACATTCTCGGTGACATTTTCACCGGTGCTGCCATCTCCACGCGTTGCAGCTTGCTGCAATACACCGTCCACATAAAGAATGCTGACTGCCAAACCATCTAATTTAGGCTCAACACAATAGCTAATCTCATCCGTTGCTACTAAGCGCTCTTGCAGGCGTTTATTAAAGGCACTGAGCTCTTCTTCACTGAATACGTTGTCTAAAGACAACATCGGCATTTCGTGCTGAATTTGATCGAAGGCTGATAGTGGCGTTCCGCTAACACGCTGGGTAGGCGAGTCGCTTCGCAGCAAGTCTGGGTGTTGCTTTTCTAAGCTCTGCAGTTCTCGAAATAAGCGGTCATATTCAGCATCAGGAACCGAAGGCTCATCCAATACGTAATATTGATAGTTATATTGCTCGAGTTGAGTTCTTAGCTGCTCAATTTGTTGTTCTGGCTTGTCCATGAGAGACCTTTCAAATAAAAAAGCCTTCCCAGATACATGTATTGGAAAGGCTTAAAAGTACACACAATTTATTAGTTTACGAGCAGTTGCTTACGCTCGTATTCACGCACCCGTTGCTCATAGTGATTAACGGTTTGCTTGGTCAAAGGATTACGCTGGTCATCTAACATTATCGCGTCTAAATCTTTAGCCAAGGTCATTGCTGCGTTATACATTAAGGCAAAGTTTTTAGTTGGTTCGCCCTTACATGGCACGGTCATGAAAATGCTCACACCACGGGTTTCCAACTGGTCCATGGCATCAATATCAAAAGTGCCAGGGTTAACCATATTAGCCAAACTAAATATCACCGGACCCGTGCCGCTGTTATCTAAGTGACGATGAAAAATATCCATGTCACCATGGCGCAAACCAATTTTGTCCAAGCTTGCTAACAGCGCAGCACCTCTTAAGTAACGGCCACTCTGAGCCATAACATTTAAGATAAACACATCATCGGGTGCATTAGGATCTTTAACCGGCTCTTGCGGTTCTTCCACCACAGGCTCTACAAGTTCTTCTTTTACTTCATCCATATCAAAGGCAAACTCTGGTTCGCTAGACAAAGTACTTGGCTCAGGTTCAACACTCACAGCCTCTGGATTGGCCTTAGGTTCTAAGCCCTCTAAACCTTGGCTATCACTAATACTTGGCGCTTCATCTACCGCAGAAAAGCTAAATTCAGGCTCTTTTCGCTGCACTGGCGCGCTTGGCTCAGCGGCAAAATCTGAGCTTACTTTTACTTCGGCTGGTTTGGCCGCAGGTTTTGCGGCTGGAGCTACTTCTTGCTGAGTAATAGCGTCTTCAATAGGGTCACCAATAACCCGAGCTTGACCTACACCTAGATCATCAAAACCTTGTTCATCACGTGTTGCTGAAGATTCTTGAGCCCCTAAAGATTGTTTGGGACTAACCAGTTTTTCAGGTCGTTGTTTGCGACTACTCCAAAAACCATGAGCGAGCAAAGCAATAATTAAAATGATTCCAACAACGATAAGTACGATGCGTAATTCCTGCATTTAACTGTTCTCTAAAGCTATTATTCCACCATGGCTATCGCTTCTGCGATATCCACTGCTACCAAGCGTGATACGCCTGGCTCCTGCATTGTTACCCCGGCAAGTTGCGAGGCCTTTTCCATTGTCACTTTATTGTGACTGATAAATATAAATTGAACCGTATCAGACATACTATGCACTAAATCGGCAAAACGTCCCACATTTACTTCATCTAGCGGTGCATCTACCTCATCAAGCATACAAAATGGCGCAGGATTTAAGCGAAATATAGCAAAAACCAAGGCCAAGGCAGTCAGCGCTTTTTCTCCGCCCGACAATAAACTAATGCTAGCATTCTTTTTACCCGGAGGTCGCGCCATTATAGTTACACCAGTTTCGAGTAAGTCGTCGGAAGACAGTTCAAGCCAAGCCTTACCCCCACCAAAAACCTTGGGGAAAAGCTGCTGTAAGTCTGCATCTACTTTAGCAAAAGTTTCACTAAATTTAGAACGAGTTTGACGGTCTATTTTGGCGATTGCCGTCTGCAGCACTTCAATAGCGGCTTCTAAATCAGTAAGTTGCGTGCTTAGCTCTTGATAACGTGCATTCTGCTGTTCAAATTCTTCTTCCGCAGCTAAGTTGACCGCGCCTAATCGCTTCAAGCGCGTATCTACTTGGCTTAGTTCACTGGCATAATCGTCTTCTAAGCTGGCTTCGGGCAACGATAGCTCAAGGTGTTTTAAGTTTTCACCTTGCTCCGCTAGTTGCTCTAACAATACGGTTCGACGCGCTAACAAACTTTGCTGCTCAATTCGTTGTTGCGTACCTTGCTCTATCAATTCTTTTAAACGTAGCTGCGCATCTTTTAACTGCTGAGCCAAAGCTTGCTGTTGTTCAACACTTTTATGGTGTGCTTCGCTAGCGCCTGTTTGCTGCTCTTCCAATTCTAAGTGTTGCTCTAGCAACTGTTCTATTTGCTCACCAAGCAGGGCTAGTTGCTCATCGTGCTCTTCAGGCTGCGCCTGCAACTGCAGTTCAAGCTCGGCCAACTTTTGCTGCTGATAGCTTTGCTGCTGCAGTTGGGCTTGATATTTTGCTTGCTGTTGCTGCAATAACAATTGCTGCTGATGACTAGCTTGTTGCTGTTGCTGCAAGCTCAAGCGTTGCTGTTTTAGAGCATCTGTCGCCAGTGCAGTTTGTTGTTGCAAGTATTTTTGCTTTTCGCTTTGCTGGTTTAATTCAGCCTGATGCTGTTCAAGTTGTTCTTCGAGCAATAACTGCGATTCTTGATCTTGCTCCAGCGTAATCTGCAGTTCGGCGATTTGCTGCTGTATTTGCTCAGTTTGTTGCTTGGCAAAGGCTTGCTGTTGCTCTAATAAGGCTAAGCGGCTGCGCCAGTCGGCAAGCTCGGCTTTCACTGTCACTAAATTTTGGCTTAGCCCTTTTATCTGTTCAGCCTGTTGCTGAGATTGCTGCTGTAGGTCTTGTTGTTCAAGCTTTAACTGAGTAGCGCTTTCCTCCAACTGAGCCAATAATTCTTGTAGCTGCTGGCGCTCTTGTTGCAGACTTAACAAAGAATGTTGGTAATTAGGTGGGCTCAACTGCTGCCAGTATTTTCCTACCCACTCGCCCTTGGCAGTTATCAATGATTGTTCATGACTGAGATGCTCTCGCAAGCTTATCGCTTGCTCAAGATTATCGACCACTAGCACTTGGCCACATAAGTATCCAAGCTCAACATTCTCTAACTGTTCGGCTAAGCTGCTCAACGCTGCTAACTGAGGAGCGAGCTGATGACTTACCGCAGGAGCCACTGCGCTTAATGCTAAGGGAAACTGGGCGTCTAGTTGCTCACACCACTCCGCCTGTAGCCATGTACTTAAAACCACATCTGCAGCCTGTTCCCAACCTTCCTTCACACCCAGAACGTCAAGCAGTGGCTGCTGGGCTGTCTGCTCAACTTGCCCAAGCAATTTATCTACACCCTGCAAACGGGTTTCTTCAGCAGTTTGCTGTAATTGTGTTTGTTGCAATTCTTGTTGGCAGGCCGTGAGTTTGTCGGCTAAGTGCTGCTTAGAGTCCTCAGCCTGTGCCAACTGCATCTCAAGCTCATGTTGCTTGGGTTCGCTTTCGTCGAGCTGCTGAGTTAAACGCTGCAAGGCAGCTTCATCACCATCGGTGGTGTGACTTAAGCTTTGCTCTAATTGAGCAATCTGCTGCTTATGGCGCTGCTGCATTTGCTCACAATGGCGCAATTGGGCTTCGCACTGCTGCACAGAGTGACGCGCCTGTTGGCTCGCTGCTAAAAAGGCATTACTCTCAGCTAAGGCATCCGCATGCTGTTGCTCGGCGTCTTCTAGCTGTGGCTCTAACTCTAACAACACTTGTTGCTGCATCTCTTGTTGCAACTCTAGGTCTGCGATGGCTTCTTGTTCCAACGCTAACTGCTCACTTAGCACCTCTAAGCTTGTCTTAATTTCAGCTTGCTGAGTTAAGTTGCGGTCGCGGCTTTGTTGCGACTGACTCTGTTGTTGCTTGGTATGTAATTGTTGCTGCTCAAGTTTCGCCAACTCAGTTTTAAGTTGGTAACTTTGCTGCTGCAGATTTTGAATCTGTTCTTGCTGCTCTGCAATTTGATGGTTAAGCAAGCTAAGCTGGTTTTCCGTTTGAGTTATCAGGTGTTCTTCGTGCCTTTGCTGCTGTTCGGCCTGATCATTCCCCTGATTGCCTTTATCAATGCTCGCGTCCAACTGGCGCAACTCTTGAAGGCAAATAAGCGCCTTTAGTTCACGATGACGTTCTCGATACTGGCGATAACGCTTAGCCGCTTGCGCTTGGGTTTTAAGCTTACTGACTTGTTGTGCAAGCTCTGATTCGATATCTCGCAGACGCAGAATATTTTCATCGGTGTGTTTAATGCGAAGCTCAGTCTCGCGTCGGCGTTCCTTATACTTAGACACGCCAGCTGCTTCTTCAATAAACACCCGCAGTTCTTGTGGTTTCGACTCGATTAAACGGCTAATCATGCCTTGTTCAATAATTGCGTAACTGCGCGGACCAAGACCAGTTCCTAAAAACAAATCGGTAATATCGCGTTTACGGCATTTAGCGCCATTTAGCAGATAGTTGTTTTGACCATCTCGACTAACTTCTCGGCGAACGGCAATCTCGGCGTAACTAGCAAACTCACCGCCAATTCGCCCTTGCTGGTTATCGAAAATCAATTCCACCATGGCTTTAGATACAGCGGCGCGCTTGGTTGAACCATTAAAGATAACATCGGTCATAGAGCCACCGCGCAAATGGCGGGCATTGCTCTCACCTAATACCCAGCGAACAGCGTCGATTACGTTTGACTTGCCACAGCCGTTTGGCCCTACTATGGCTGTCATATCGGTGGGAAAAGGGATGGTGGTTCGGTCAACGAAAGATTTAAACCCGGCGAGGCGGATTTGTTTCAAGCGCATAAATGATTTTGCTTAATTTGTTGCTATTGTTAAGCAAGACTTTACCAGAGCTATCAACGCTTTGTAATATATGAGTCCATAAACAAACGAGGGATCACAACAATGACGCAGCATTCGCTTGCTTCTCGCAGCGGAATTTCTTACATCGCCCAGGGTTTTAGCTTAATTACTCAACCTGGTCTTCGGCTTTTTGTGATGATTCCTCTAATCGCTAACATTCTGTTGTTTGGTGCAGCATTCTTCTTTTTATACCAACAGTTAGGCACTTGGGTTCAGCAGATTGTTGATTACCTACCAAGCTGGCTAGATTGGCTAAGCTGGTTGATTTGGCCAACGGCGATAATCGCTATTCTGATGGTGTTTGGTTTTACCTTTAGCATTATTGGAAACTGGATTGCAGCGCCTTTTAATGGCTTATTAGCCGAAAAAGTAGAAATGCACCTTAGCGGCAAAAAAGTCGACGACATGTCGATAGTCGAACTCATCAAAGATTTACCACGCATTTTCTCTCGAGAACTGCAAAAGCTGTGGTACTGGCTACCCAAAGCTTTGGGATTATTACTGCTGTTTTTAATCCCTGCCATTGGCCAAACTATTGCGCCTGTACTGTGGTTTTTATTCTGTGCTTGGATGATGTGCATTCAATACATTGATTACCCTTTTGACAATCATCGCATTCCATTTGCTACGATGCGTGATCAACTTAAGCAAGACCGCATTCGCAACAGTGGATTTGGGGCGATCGTTTTATTTTTTAGTACCGTACCCCTATTAAACTTAATTATCATGCCGGTAGCGGTATGTGGTGCCACAGCAATTTGGGTCGATAGTTATCGAGACAAGCTGGTCGAGGAGAAGCAGTAATGAAAACCAAACATCTATTATCAAGCTTAGTACTAAGTGTCAGCTTACTGAGTGCGGGCTCTGTGATGGCAGCAGCCAGTTCACTACAAAAGATAAACTACGGCGAAGCCCAGGAAATGAATTTAACCAAAGTGGCTCAAAAAACCTTTTTGAGCAACTTAGATTTAGACATAGCCGAAAAAGAAGCCGTGGAATGGGCCAGTACCCAAAACGCCAGCCACTACTCGGTTTACACCGTAGAGCGCAGCCCGAAAAGAGATCGCTACCGCGTATCCATTGTGGTTTACAGCAACTAAGCTGCACACTCTGGTTTATCACTGTATTGAGCAGCAATCTCGACAAATTGCTGCTCACATCGGCAAAATGCCTCAACCACGGCAGGGTCAAAATGCGAGCCCTTCCCTTCTAAAATAATCTGCTTAGCTTTGTCGTGAGAAAAAGCAGGTTTGTATACCCGCTTAGAAATGAGCGCATCATAAACATCTGCCAAGGCCATTAAGCGCGCACTTAAGGGAATGTCACTCCCAGCTAACCCTTCGGGATAGCCACTTCCATCCCATTTCTCGTGATGAGATAAAGCGATTTCTTTAGCGTATTGCAGGAAGGCCGCATCCTCACTGCCAAACTGGCGTTCAGCTTCGGCTAAGGCATTGGCTCCTATTTCAGGATGCTGGCGCATGATCTGCCACTGTTCATCATCAAGTTGACCGGGCTTAAGTAAAATGGCGTCGGGGATCCCCACTTTTCCTATGTCATGTAAGGGGGCTGACTTATAGATTAAATCAATAATCTGAGAGCTTAATAAATTGCTAAAACCTTGCTCATTTTGCAGCGCCTCAGCCAAAGCTTTAACGTAGTACTGCGTACGTAGAATATGCGCGCCGGTTTCATTGTCACGGGTTTCTGCTAGTGTCGCCAAACTGTGAATGGCGATATCTCGCGTTTGCTGAAGCGACAAAGTACTACGCTGCAAGCTAGCAATCATTGAATTGGTGCGCTGCGCTATCAAGCCAAACTCATCACTACTACTAATGGTAACCTGAGTATCTAATTGGCCAGCTTGTACCTTAGCCAAGCTATGATTTTCGTTTTCTAGCAAACGCTTTAGGTTGCGTGAGTAACTGCTTATTACCCGTAGCACGTAGGCCAATACCACCAGCAATACAAAGCTTAGTTCGATAACAATATAACGCTGAGCCACTTCAATCGGGTAGAGATCTGAACCAACATTTACCAACCAATCTAAATCCTTATTAATCACCAAAAAGATAACACCAGCTAGCACGAAAGCGCTGGCTGCCGCGAAGGCTGAAAATTTTTGACTAACAGAATAAGGCTGCGGCTTAATCTGTAAGTGTTGGCCAGCACTCTCCAAGTCTTGAGCAATTTGCCATTCCTTAAACAAGGCTAAATCTGCCGCTACATAAAAGCCCAAAGCAGCCAAACCTAAAATAACCTTTAAGTTTGACTCCCAAGGTGGCTCAAACATCATTAAATTATAACTAACGATGCTTAAGGCCATGATTAAAAACAGTGAAAAATCGAGAGTGAACTGGGCGCTTACTTGCTGTTCCTTTGACTTCCTTTCTATTGCCAAACAGGCAAAGCGCCTCGCCAACAAGGTGACAAGAAAACTAATAATGATAGGGAGTAATAATTGAAGAGGCGTTTGAGCTTCCAAAAACGGACAAACTTGAACGCCATAAATAGAAAACAACACCATGGCAATTAGCCAGTGTTTACTTGCTAAACGCGCAACTTTCTCCATTTGTATCTCTCATCCTTTTAGCTGTTAAACGCTATTGTGCTTCAATGTTAAGTTATACCAGACAAGTGTATGTTAACTATTAAACATATTAGTGGGATAAAGATAATAGTTAATCAGCTCGCAATTTTGGCACTACAAGTTTGTGGTTGCCTCATCATCTAGCCCAGTAGCAGCATAAAACTAACAATGCTTATAGCTTCAATAATAGACCTAGAGCCAGCTATGACTGCGTTTATTCACAAGTCTTCTACAAATCCTAGCTTTATGGCATATCAATTTATCTCTTAATTACATAACGTTATAAATAAACGTTACTTCCCCTTCCCAAATAGCGCGTTATGCTAGTAACACAGTAATGCTGCTAAGTGCCGATAACCACTGATTGTAGCAAGCCTATTAACCTTAAAAAGGACGTTTCAATGAGTAAGATTTACGAAGACAATTCCCTGACTATCGGTCGCACTCCGCTAGTTCGCCTTAACCGCGTAAGCAAAGGTAACGTACTGGCTAAAGTAGAAAGCCGTAACCCAAGCTTCAGTGTTAAATGTCGTATTGGTGCAAACTTAGTATGGGATGCAGAAAAGAAAGGCTTATTGGGTCCAGGTAAAGAAATCATTGAACCTACCAGTGGTAATACCGGTATTGCTTTAGCATTTGTTGCAGCATCTCGCGGTTACCCTATCACCCTTACCATGCCAAATACCATGAGCTTAGAGCGTCGTAAATTGCTTAAAGCTTTGGGTGCTAACTTAGTGCTAACTGAAGGCGCTAAAGGCATGAAAGGCGCTATCGGTAAAGCTGAAGAAATTCGTGATGGCAACCCAGAGAAATACGTATTACTAGGTCAATTTGATAACCCAGCTAACCCAGAAATTCACGAGAAAACAACTGGCCCAGAGATTTGGCAAGATACAGACGGCGAAATTGATGTGTTTGTAGCGGGTGTGGGTACCGGTGGTACAATTACAGGTGTTAGCCGTTACATTAAACTGGAACAAGGCAAAAGCATCACTTCTGTTGCAGTAGAGCCAGTTGATTCTCCTGTTATTGCGCAAGCTAAAGCGGGTGAAGATCTAACTCCTGGTCCACACAAAATCCAAGGTATTGGTGCGGGCTTCATCCCTGGCAACCTAGATTTAGAAATGGTTGACGCGGTTGAGCAAGTAACGAATGAAGACGCTATAGCTATGGCTCAACGCTTAATGGAAGAAGAAGGTATTTTAGCGGGTATCTCTTCAGGCGCCGCTGTTGTAGCCGCTAACCGTATCGCTGAAAAGCCAGAATTTGCAGATAAAACGATTGTTGTGATTCTGCCAAGCTCAGGTGAGCGTTACTTATCAAGTGCTTTATTTGCTAACATTTTCACTGAACAAGAAAACGTTCAATAAGTAAATTTAAGCAAGTAATCAATAAGCAACCTGTGAAGGTTGCTTTTTTTGCGACAAAGACTTTATTTTCAAAGAAAATTAACCGTTAAGGCTTGTGCAACAAAACTGCAAAAACTATACTCCAAACCGCTAAATAATGCGCTTCACAATGTATCACTTTGTAACAAAAGGTATCAAAATTGACACATTGTTCACTTCGATAAATTAGTATTATTTATTAAATTACATAGAGTTACACACAAAACCCCTATGTAATATTAAGTAACACTGTACAACTAAATAGGAAAATTTGACGTAGATTAAACTTTACCAAAGGCTTTTACGTTATTTTTTTCTCGAAAACGTTTTACTAATAAGCGTCTAAGCTTATATCAAGCTATAGGCGACATAATTTAACTTGAGGAATGATTGTATGTTTGAGAAAAGTGTTGTTATCACCGCCGAAAATGGTCTTCATACTCGCCCTGCGGCACAATTTGTAAAAGAAGCAAAAGCATTTTCTAGCGATATCACTGTTGAGAGCAATGGCAAATCTGCCAGTGCCAAAAGCCTTTTTAAACTACAAACTCTTGGCCTAACTAAAGGCACTAGTGTGGTAATTCGCGCTGAAGGCGAAGACGAAACTGCCGCTGTAGAAAAACTAGTTGCGTTAATGGATGAACTTGAATAAGTCAGCATTTTTATAAGTCCGTTAATCAGTTCAACTAAATAGGTGTAGGTTATGATTTCAGGTATTCTGGCATCTCCAGGAATTTCAATTGGTAAAGCACTGCTACTTGCGGAACAAGAAGTAGTGATTAACCAAACAAATATCGACGCAGCGCAGGTAGAAAGCGAAGTACAACGCTTTTTCGATGGACGTAATAAAACTTCTGCACAGCTCGAAGAAATTAAAATAATGGCAGGTAAAACCTTCGGTGAAGAGAAAGAAGCTATCTTCGAAGGACATATCATGCTGTTAGAAGATGAAGAGCTTGAAGAGGAAATTCTAGCCTGCATCAAAGATAACTTGCTTAGCGCCGACAATGCAGCTCATACCATTATCGAGCAAAACGCGCAGATGCTAGCCGAGTTAGACGACCCTTACCTAAAAGAACGCGCAACGGACTTTCGCGACATAGGTTCTCGTTTAGTTAAAAACATTCTAGGCATCGAGATTGTTTCTTTAAGTACCATTACTGAAGAAGTAATTTTAGTCGCCAACGATTTAACCCCTTCAGAAACAGCTCAAATTAACTTAGATAAAGTACTAGGTTTTGTTACTGATATCGGCGGTCGTACTTCTCACACTTCTATTATGGCCCGCTCTTTAGAGCTACCAGCTGTTGTTGGTACCAACGACGTAACCCAACAGGTTAAAAATGGCGATATCATTGCGTTAGATGCACTAAACAATGAAGTTGTTATCAACCCAAGCGATGAGCAACTAGCCACCTATAAACAGCGCCAACAAAGCTACATCGATGAAAAAGCTGAACTTGCCAAATTAAAAGACCTACCTGCGGTTTCTTTAGATGGCCATCAAATTGAAGTATGTGCCAACATTGGCACCATTAAAGATGTAGACGGCGCTCACCGCAACGGCTCAGAAGGTGTTGGTTTATACCGTACCGAGTTTTTGTTCATGGATCGTGACTCACTACCTAGCGAAGACGAGCAGTTCGAAGCCTACAAAGCTGTAGTAGAAGCGATGCAAGGCCACCCAGTGATTATCCGCACTATGGATATCGGTGGCGATAAAGACTTACCTTACTTAGATTTACCAAAAGAGATGAACCCATTCTTGGGTTGGCGTGCAATTCGTATCTTCTTCGACCGCGAAGAAATTATGAATGCTCAACTTCGTGCGCTATTACGTGCGTCTGCTTTTGGTAAAGTGCGCATCATGTTCCCGATGATTGTTTCGGTTGAAGAGATTCGCAAGTTAAACGGTGTGCTAGATTCACTAAAAGCCGAATTACGTGCTGAAGACATCGCCTTTGATGAAGAAGTTGAAGTTGGCGTAATGGTAGAAACACCTGCAGCGGCGGCTATTGCTCACCATTTAATTAAAGAAGTAGACTTCTTTAGTATTGGAACCAACGACTTAACTCAGTACACTCTAGCAGTAGATCGTGGCAACGAGCTTATTTCTTCACTCTATAACCCAATGTCACCCGCTGTCCTTACTTTAATCAAGCAAGTTATTGATGCTTCACATGCTGAAGGTAAGTGGACAGGTATGTGTGGTGAGTTGGCTGGTGATGAAACTGCTACCTTGTTATTGATGGGAATGGGCTTAGATGAATTTTCAATGAGTGCCATTTCTATACCAAGGATCAAAAAACTGATCCGTAATTCAAACTATGCTGATGTGAAGAAATTAGCCGATCAAGCTTTAGCGTTACCAACAGCCGCTGAAATTGAAACGTTAGTTGACACTTTTGTTAAACAAAATTCCGTCTGTTAAGATAGTTACAACTGCACAATACATAAGAATTTAGGAGCGCCATAATGGGTCTATTCGACAAATTCAAGAAAATGGTTTCAGATGATAGTTCAAGCAAAGGCGGGATCGATATTATCGCCCCACTATCAGGTGAAATCGTTCCTATTGAAGAAGTGCCTGATGTAGTATTTGCTGAGAAAATCGTGGGCGATGGTATCGCGATTAAGCCAAGCGGTAACAAAATGGTAGCGCCATGTGACGGTACCATTGGTAAGATTTTTGAAACTAACCACGCGTTTTCACTAGAATCTACCGACGGCGTAGAACTGTTTGTTCACTTCGGTATTGATACCGTTGAGCTAAAAGGTGAAGGTTTCACTCGTATCGCGGCTGAAGGCCAAGAAGTGAAACAAGGTGATGTGATTATTGAGTTTGACCTAGCCGTGCTAGAAGAAAAAGCAAAATCAACGCTAACGCCCGTGGTTATCTCTAACATGGACGAGATTAAAGAATTAGTGAAAAAATCAGGTTCTGTAACCATTAGCGAAACGCCGGTACTAACCATTATTAAATAAATTGGGCTTTTGCCTAAGTGATTAAACCACGCTACTTAGCGTGGTTTTTTTTGCCTTAAATTCACTCAAAGCCTTAATACCAATCACACTAAGTAAGTGATCAGAAATAACGCAGGAAAAATACTCGAGAATAAGGCAGGATTTTTCGATAAGTAATTATTCTACAATCAAAAAATTCTAAAGCAGTTATCGAGTATTTTAACCAGATAAAATGAACAGTTACTTAGTACGATTGGTATAAATCCCTTACCAGCTAAATTGGTCGATGAGCTTTGCCTTCAGCTCTGGTATTCTTAGCCAAAATAAAAAAGGGAACATACATGTCTGCAACAAACATAGTAATGTTCGGGATCCCCAACTGCGACACTATTAAAAAAGCCCGCCGTTGGTTAAACGAACACAACATTGAATTTAGCTTCCACGACTATCGTAAAGATGGTGTTAGTGTTGAACAAATTAGCCATTGGTGTGAACAGCTGGGTTGGGAAGCCGTTTTGAACAAACGTGGAACCACTTATCGCCAGCTAAGCGACCAACAAAAAGCTGACCTAAATAAAGATACAGCCATTCAACTGCTGGCCGAGCACCCAGCAATGATTAAACGCCCACTACTTCAAGTTGACCAGTCTTTCACGCTTGGTTTTAAAGCCGACCAATACCAACAACTCTTTTCTCCGGAAGCATAAATCCATGTCAGATAGCCCCGTTTTACACTTAGCAAAAGATCTTATCAGCCGTCCGTCGGTGACCCCAGAAGACTGCGATTGCCAAAAACTAATGGCCGACCGACTAACTGCTGTTGGTTTTAACATTGAAGAAATGGTATTTGAAGACACCACCAATATGTGGGCGCGTAAAGGTGATACCGGCCCACTGTTTTGTTTTGCTGGACATACCGATGTAGTACCTCCTGGGCCTGCAGAAAAATGGCATACCCCACCCTTTGAGCCCACTGTTATTGATGGCATTCTACATGGGCGCGGAGCGGCTGACATGAAAGGCTCTTTAGCTGCCATGGTCGTAGCTACCGAGCGATTTGTGGCTGATTACCCTAATCACAAAGGTTCTATCTCGTACTTAATCACCTCTGATGAAGAAGGACCTTTTATTAATGGTACAACCCGCGTGGTCGATACCTTAATGGCCCGCAACGAACTGATTGATATGTGCTTGGTGGGCGAGCCATCCTCTACTCATCACGTGGGTGATGTAGTTAAAAATGGTCGCCGCGGCTCATTAACTGGAGATTTAACGGTAAAAGGTGTGCAAGGCCATGTGGCTTACCCCCACCTAGCTAAAAACCCTATTCATGATGCTGCACCAGCTCTTGCAGAACTAGCGGCAATGCATTGGGATAACGGTAATCAATTCTTCCCACCAACGAGTTTTCAAATTGCCAATATTCACGCTGGTACAGGTGCTTCTAATGTGATTCCTGGTGAGTTAGATGTTCAGTTTAACTTCCGCTACTCAACTGAGCTAACGGATAGTGAGATTGTAAAACGGGTACACAATATCTTTGATAGCCACGGTTTAGATTACCAGTTAGATTGGACCTACAATGGCCAACCATTTTTAACTGAGGAAGGCGACTTCTTGTCTGCAGTGAGCAACGCGGTAAGCAAGGTAACCAAGAAAGCTCCTGAGCTACTCACTACTGGAGGCACGTCTGACGGTCGTTTCATTGCAAAAATGGGGACACAGGTGGTCGAGCTTGGCCCAGTTAACACTACTATTCATAAAGTGAATGAGTGCGTTAAAGTGGCAGATTTAGAACAGTTAGCAGATATGTACTACGAGCTGTTAGTAAACGTTCTTGGCGGCGATGAGTAATCTTGCCAAGCCTCTAGCCCTTTATGGGCTAGACAAGAGCGAACTAATTGATGACCCCGAGCTTGCTTGGGTTCATCGCTTAGTTTTATCTGATCTTAAAAAGCTTATCAAAGCGGCTACGCAGGCTGGGTTTAACCTAAGCATTTTTAGTGGTTATCGAGATTTTCACCGCCAACTGGCGATCTGGAATAACAAATGGAATGGTCTGCGTCCAATTCTTGATGCCAATAGTCGCCCACTGGATATCTCAAGCCTAAGCGATGAGCACAAGCTGCATGCTATTTTGCGTTGGTCTGCTTTACCTGGCGCCAGCCGCCATCATTGGGGCACCGATTTTGATTTTTACGACCCCAAACTACTACCATCAGGAACTCGTTTAGAACTCATCCCTCAAGAGTATGCAGAGCAAGGTTGCCAGCACGCCTTATCGATATGGTTAAATGAATATGCTCAAGATTTTGGTTTTTTCTACCCTTATCTGCGCTTTAAGGGCGGCGTAGAGTTTGAACCATGGCACTTGAGCCACCTAGCCACCAGCCAAACAATGATGAGCAAACTCGATGCTAGCCAAACCCTAGAACACTTAAGAAATAACCAGGTGGCAGGCTTCGCTTGTATTGAACAGCACCTCGAAAAAATTTTTAGCCAATACGTTACCAATATCTGTTTACCGGAGACCTAATGCCAAGCTTGTATGCCACCTTGTTTGTTAGCCTTGTGAGTTGTTCTGCACTGGCCTTTCTTGTATTGATGCTGGTTTTACATAAGGGAGAGTTATGCCCTGGGCAAACAGGCAGAATTCAACGCCAATTAAGCACACTTGTTAGCTTTATAACCTTGGCAGGTTTAAGTGGATTTGAAAGCCAACAAGCGACTTGGTTAGTAGGCTTAGTCTTCGCCAGTGCGTTAATCGGTTGGGTGCTTACTTTCAAAATCAACAAGCTTAAACACAAACGCAGCCTAAATATTAACCTTTGGTGGTTAATGGGTATGCCACTGTTATTAGCCGCTACGGTTGTTTTGCTGCAACATAGTATTGGGATCTTTAGCTTTATTGCTTGTGCGGCGGCAATTGCCCACTGGCTAATGGTTAAGGCTAAACACCGCTTAACAAGCTTTGATAAACTGCTGCCATTTGCTGGGCTTGCTGCGGCAATGTGTAGCCTTGTGGCAGTGTGTATTTATCTCGTTTTAAACCAAACACTCTTGGAACAAGCTGATACAGTTAAGCACTTTGTGGTAATGAGCAGCTTGTTATTGCTAGCTACTCTGTTGTGGTTATTCCCGCAACTAAAGAAAACAGCCCCGCCAGCCCCTTTGTTATTGGCCGTGGCGTTTATCAGCTTTATTTCTAGCCTTAAGCTTCAAGCACTCCACGTTTAACAAGCTAATCTAGCTTTGGCACAGCTAGTTTGAATACCCACGTAGCAGGATTTGGAGACTTACCATGGCTATCGGATACGTTATTCTTATCATTGCTCTGGTACTGGGTTTTATCCTTGGCAATCTGATGCTGCTCAGGCACATGGACCGATTTAACATCAAGACAAAACTGCCTAAATCAAAAAAGTCGCACGACTCAGAGCAACGTTAAATCGCCCATTAATCATAAACTCCCCAAGCTTTACTGCTGCTGTTCCTTTTGCTTTTCTAAAGCCTGCAAATAAACATCTCTGGCCTTGAGTGAACCGGCTTGCTCGGCATCTTCTAAAAGCTTTAAGGCCTGTTGTTCATTTCCGTTCGCGATAGACTGTCGAATTAGCTGCCCAAACATTGCGTCTACCTCTGGATCAATGATCGGCGTAGTCGTTTCGCTTGTCGCTTCATTTGCGCCAATAGTATCTACACTAGAATTACTTGCTTCCCCAGCAACAGTGGTAGCAGTTGTTTCTGTAGAATTAGCGCCTACACTTTCCACACTAGAATGACTGGGTTCAACTGCTGTAGAGCTATTTTCAGCTGTATCGACATTTTGGCTACTGCATGCGCTTAGAACAAATACAGCACCAATAATTAGTATAAATCTCATAACATCTTCCTTTTAGTCTATCAGTTACTTATTTAATACGAATACAAGCCAAAATAAGTTTAGCCAAGAGTGAGTAGACAAGCCCGCTTTAAGCTAGAGAAGAACTCTCAACTAAAAACAAATGACTTCTCACACTGTAATAGTCAATTGCTTAAAGGGCAAAGGCGCAAGAAAAAACATAAAAGGCTAATAAAAAAGGCCTCATAAAGAGGCCTTATAAATCTAGCTAAATGCGAGCAAGTATTATCGAGACAAGCTATCGCTTGTATCTAAGCCCATCTTCATCAGAATGGCTAAGTACGGATACAGCGCTTTTACTTCACTTGGCTTAAGTACAACACCTTCATTATCACTTAAGGTAATTTGAGTAACATTGCCATTTGACCCCACCGTAAAGATGTAGTCTTTTTCTTCAAACTCCATGGTGCTTAAGCCATAGTTTTCAAGAACTTGCTCCGGTGGACGCTCGTAGGTTAAGTACAAGCTGCCAGAGTTAGCAATGTAATCGGTAATAGTGAAACCCGCTAGAGGCAATACTAAACGCAAACGCTTCATGGTTTTTTCCATGTTAGCTCGCGCTTTGTAGTAAGCAGCACCGCTGTCGTTTACTAACACTAAGTTAACCGTCTCATCGTAAAGTTGCTCTTTCTCGGCTTCACTCATAGCCGCCAAGCGCGCTTCTTCACGTTGCGCCGCAAGCTGTTCTTCTAGCTCTTCACGTCGGTCACTTATATAACCAATTAAGCGATTAAGCTCTACCACTGCAAGGCGCTGCTTGTCGAACTCATCTAAATCAATCGCTAAGTCTCCACCATCGCGATAAATCTCACCGTCGATAAAGCTTACTTTTAGACCCGCGGTTCGACCATGAGGTTTAACATCTAGCTGATAGGTAAATTTTTGGCGTTGCTCCATTACCGTATCGCTAGAGAAAAACCACCAACTGCCTTCTACTGTTTCGGCATCAACTAACCAATTTGATTCGATTATAGCTTGCTGGTCATCACGGCGAGCGATAGAAGAGTTACGATAGGCAATATAGTCACTAATGGTTTGCATCATCGTAGCAGTTGTTTCGGTAGCGGTTTGGGCTTGTAGAATATCAAACCAAAAAATCAGACCGTCTTCGGTATTTTCGATACGGCTTCCCGCGATGAGCGGTATAATTTGCACAGGTGCGCGAACATCCACCGCCGACCCGACTAAAACTTCCTCTTTAGCTTGCGGTGTTGGAATAACAAATTCACTACTTTGCTCAGGTGGTGTTACCCCGTCTGGGATCACTAAAGGCTCTACTTGAGTAGCTTCTAAATACTCAAAGCCTCGCTCAGCCTGACGGTGTTTCTCACCGCTACTAGAGCATGCTGCCAGAGTCGCTACTAGGCTGCCAAAAAACACGACTTTCATCGTTGGAAAAGAAACTAGTTGCATATCCCACTACATCTACAAACAAAAATATTTACTGGTAAGCGATTTCGTCATACGAAAACAATCCAGAGTAAGGGCGCTATACTACTTAGCCACTTTCATAAACACAAGGCGAAAACATTCAGGGCTTGATACAAACTCACCTTTTACTTTCTGCTAAATTTATATGCGCTAGAATTCCCAGCTTTAAGCAAGTATCCTGACACACTAAATCTAGCTAAATATGTAAAATGGAATATGAGTCAACATCTTGTGGTCACCGCTGTTGGCAGTAATCGGCCAGGCATCGTCAATCAATTAACTCAACTGGTTTCTAGCTGCGGCTGTAACATTGTAGATAGCCGAATGGCACTCTTTGGTTCTGAGTTTACCTTAATCATGCTAGTGGCAGGTACTCATAATGCCATTATTCAAATAGAGACTCGATTACCCGCAACCGCGCAAGAACTGCAACTGCTAACGGTAATGAAAAAAACCTCACGCCACGAATTGTTCGATTACTCACATGCCGCCGTTTTGCAATTAACTTTGCCTGATGCAACCGGGGTGATTAGCAAAGTGACCCAATTTATCAGCGATCATCAAATGAATATGGTGAGCTTAAAATCGAACCTGTTCACCAAAAATAATATTGAGATGTTACACGCTGAATTTGACGTGAAGCTAAACCAAACCCATCAACCAGAACAAATTGAACAGGCGTTTGCACACCTATGCCAAGAGTTAGGCAGCGAGCAGTTCGATTTACAAATTTTGTCAAATTAAGTACCACTATAAAGGACACCTTTAATGAACACATTGACGGCCGGAGCTGCAGCTCCGCAATTTGATTTGCCAAACCAAGATGAAAAACGCATTAAACTTAGCGACTACGCAGGTAAAAAAGTATTGGTGTATTTTTACCCTAAAGCCTTAACACCGGGTTGTACCACCCAAGCTTGTGGCTTGCGTGACAGCATTGATCAGCTCAAAGATGCAAACACTGTAGTATTTGGGGTAAGCCCAGACCCAGTAAAACGCCTACCTAAATTTATAGAAAAACATCATCTTAACTTTGATTTACTGTCTGACGAAGATCATGCAGTTGCCGACCAATTCGGAGTTTGGGGTTTGAAGAAGTTTAACCTTAGAAAAAAAGAATGACAGAAAACCTTGATGTATTTTTATGACAAATCTATCTTTGATATGTGGGTAGCATATCGAGGATTGCTTTGTGATAGAAACGTACAAAGAAAAATGTTCTGATATTTATGATGACTACCGACTTCTTTCTGTCGAAGTCGATACATTAGCAAAGCTAAGAATCTCTACAAATACCGATACTGAATCAGGGGAAGTGACATACTCTCCCGACCTATCTCGTTCCAATCTAAAATCACGCTTAAAGAAAACCGATATCATCGTTGCCCCTGACGGTAGAGTGGTTTATCCACAGTCTCTTTACCTAGTATCTAAATTGCGTGGTGAAGCGGCTGTAAAAGACACAGGTTCAATCGCAAAAGGTTTACTAGTTTTCACTCGTTATTTGGATTCGACTCACCACTCTCAAGTTGATGAAGATGGTCATGAAATACCATGTGAACACCTAACGTATAAAACCCTATCGAAGTACGAAGAAGAAGGTGCTCCCTGGCGATTTTCTGAGTTCCTGCTTGCTAACTGCAATAATATTGAAGGGGCTAATGGCAATGAAGCTTTTAGTTTATCTACTGCTCGAACCTATATGGGTGTCGTGATTGGATTTTATAAGTGGATGCAGAAATACGGCTACATCAAAAATAACGATGAGAATATCGTTACTCATTACACAGTAGAAACAGTGCATCAAGAGTTAAACCAACACGATATGCTGGCTCACACAAAATCTGGCTCTCAGCGTACTTATGAAACTTCCAACATCATGAAGATGTTTCCTAAAAAACAAAATACGCCTGCTCACAAAAAACTCAAGCCCATGCACCCGGAGCATAAAGCCTTATTTAATGAGCATATAAAGTCACTCCCAAAGACGACAAAACTCATATTTCAGTTATGTGTCGAAGCAGGGCTTCGAATAGATGAAGCTATTCACTTCCCCGCTCACGACATCGGAAACGCTGACTACAGTGATTTAGATGCTGTGCCAGTCAAAATTAATCGTACAAAAGGCAGTAAACCTCGCACCGTAGAAATCCCAATTGAATTGTACGAAGAGCTAGAGATACACAAAGAAAGTCACGCGCAATTTAAAAACCTAAAAAAGCGCAATGAGCTTATTCAGGCAGGCAGCGAAATGGATACCGTTGAGTACCTATTTCTCTCAAACAAAGGTGTGCCTTACTCAGCCAATACATTAGAAACGCACTTTTCAAACCTTAGAAAGCAGATTCGCGAAGTGGACTCTTCTTGGTATTACCGAATTCATGATTTACGTTCTACCTTTGCTACTCACTGGCTTTGGGAGGAATCAAAAGGGCGAAATGTTAGCTATGACTACCTTATGGGTGACTTAGCAGAATTGATGGGACACGCCAGTACATCGACCACTGAAAAGTACATTCAGTACATGAATAAGCTGGACGACCAAATCAACACGGCTAAAGCCAAAAACCGCAAAATAAACAGAGGTTGGTCGTAATGGCGAAAAGTAAAATCGCAAAACAGTCCAAAGCCGTCAAGCATGTGCGGAACAACCAAAATGTTATTCCTCTGAATCTTAATATTCCTTATAAACAGCGTATTTTAACTCAAGTAAAGCAATTCGATGTTTCTCATCTATTGCATTTTGGGGCTAACAAAGAAAACGAAAATATAAGTAGCCGAACCTTATTTATCAGGTCTTTTTGCAAAAAAGCTCATCAATATGTCAGCAATGGCAAGTCAGCACGAACCGTCACAACATGCTACGAGAACTTCCGCGCCTACCTCGTTTTTTGTGATGCGCTGAATGTTGACCCATTCACCGAAAGTGGTTATTTGAAGTATGCTGGCAACGATGGTGAGTTAAGGCATCGTATCAAGATGCTTAACCCTTCAAAACGCCTATGGGAATACAATCATGGGGATGAGTTAGGCATTAAAGAATCGAGTGTTGTAGGACTACTTTCATCCCTTCGCACTGCGCTTGAATGGTGCGGCTTACCTGTTTCCGATTGGGCTAGGAATCACCGAGCATTTGGAGGAGAACAAACGCCGTTCAAAGGGTACTCAGATGAGGAAGAAAAGCTTCTGGTCACACGATTAGAGGTATTATTTTTCACTCTTGCGCCACAGCTCATTGCCGCTAAAGAAAACAATACCCCTCTACCAGAAACCATGCCTTTTATCATAAGCCTTGGCTTGCATGAGGAAACAATCCAAATTCCGACATCATTAGAAGCACGAGCTGGGATACCAAACAAAAGGGGCATTGCTGTAAATGCTGGCGCGGCCTTTAACCTTACGATGGGTGCCGCCTATCACTTAATGTGCTTTTTTACCTCACTGAACGACAGCAACATTCGTCAAATCGCCCACCCAATTGACGTTAAAACAGGAGCACGAGATAAGAGTCTGCAAGTAGTCAAGATTTCAAGCTATAAGCCTCGCTCCAGTAGTGGTGTCGATGCTCTGTTGGTGGGTGAGCCGTTTGACGTTGATAAACGCGATGGCGTGAAGCTCATAAAGTTATTAGAGCGCTTATCCAAGCTATACGGCAGTGGTGAAGATGGTTCTGAGTTAATTTTTACCCTTAATAATCACGATGTAGCCGATGATCATTTTAATTTGGGAGAACTAAATAAACATCTCGTTAGCCAACTGCACCTGCTATCGCCCTATCGGGTTGGTAGCCTACCTTGGTTTAAAGAGCTGTTTTACGCCTACCGAAATCAACAAGCCATCACGTTAAAGAAGGTCGTGAATAATTTAGGTCGCACGGTTGCTTATAAAGAAATACAAACGCTCTCCAAAGCCAAGGCAACACAAGGGGCAACCAACAGTGCCTACTGCATTTTATCTTGTTACACAGACCTGCCGCTTAAAGGGATTTCACTTCCGCTCACCTACTCCGAAAGTGATACCGATGGCAATGTTATCGTTTCTTTTTACTATAGAAATGGTGACGTGGGATGCTTCAAAGCCCCTGCTTCTGATTTAACACTTATCAAAGATATAGAACTATATGCAAAAGAAAAAGCAGACAAACAGCCTAAAAAATACGAACGGCTGCTTTTAGCTAGAACTAAATCTGATGTTCCTTCTGGTTGGGAAGGCATTAGCCCTATTTCAGCAAGCCTCATGAAGAAATGGTCTGTTGAATCCAACCATTACTATCTCTCTCTTTCATCAAGTCGCTGGCGAGAAATGAACAGCAACCAAGCCTTTACCAAAGGAGGCATTCAAGCCGTTCAAAGCTTGCTCCAAAACAAGCGAGAAACAATAGAGAGAAGTTACATAAACGGGCTTTCATCACTTAATAAAGTCATTCTATCTCAAGGTGTCGAAGTCATCGAAAATCTCTTTAACAATAATTTAAAACAAGCAAAAGACACTGTGGCTAAAAGGCGCGGTATTCCGGTGCTGACATACGAGGAAGGTGAGAAAAAGCGTAAAACTAACCCCAACGGAATAGCTTGCGATGGGAAACAAGTCATTATGGATGGTAATAATACACAACGTGAAACCAACTATGCGATAGGTTTAGACTTACCTTGCGCCGAGTTTGATATGTGTCACAAATGCCAATCTGCCAAAGCGGTAGATGAAGTTGACGCCGTTTATAAACTTATTTCATTCATCGATGTTCTTAAGGAGGGGGTTGACATGTTCCCTGATTCGAAAGGAGATGTTCTAAAAAAAATCGAGCAGTTTGAGTATACGCTAGATGGGGTAAGTGACGATGTATTCGATGAAGCGATGAAAAAATTTAATACTCAAGGTCGTCACCCAAGAGTATCCATCGACCATGCAATTTTATCCCTATAGTTACGAAGGCTCACATGATAAAACTCTCTGACCTAGAGCTCCAAAACAAGCTTCTTAAAGCGCAACAAAACGTTGGTGCTCATACAAATTACTTAATAGATGTATTAAAGCCAGCGATTGAACGCGGCGATTGGGATGAACTCGAAGGTCTTGATATAGGCTTTACGGTGACTGGTAAATCATTAGGAAAAATTGGCGATGATGAGGCTTGGAGAAACCTACACCCTTATATTGAGCCGCAAGTAAAGAAAACCCATACCCTAGATTTAACGAACGATGATAAAGTGATTGAGCGAAACTTAAAGAATGAGTTTAAAACTCTCTTACTTAAAATGATGTGGCTTTCACCTCATGATCATTCCTTTGGCACTCTTTATAACTCGCTAACTAGCCTAAAAAAATCATCAACCCGCTTTTAAATGAAGGACTTAACACGCTGTCTGCGTTGAACTTTGACAAACTCGAAGCCTGGGTGCTGACAGGCTTTACCGATATCGACTTTGAAAGAGCGAATATTTACAACGGGTTAAATCGCCTTTATTTAGAAGCCAAAGGCTTGCCATTTGAGGTTAACCTTAATAAAAAACTTTACGCCTCTGATTTTGGCTTAACCCTTAGAGAAGCTAAACAACATACCGTCATTCCACAAAGACTCTACTATACGGGGCTTCAAAAGTCGGAAGAGGTGATCAATGAAGCTTACTCTCTTCGTCATGAACTAGGGCAACTAGCAGATTACATTGCAACTTACCATGAAAGAGCCAATGTTGGTTATGCTCGGTATCTGGTCAGTGATGACGCTAGAAAAGGAAACTGTGGTATTACATGGTACTTAGGTAAGACAGGTGAAGAAACTAAAAAACGCACCATTGCTTTTCAACAAGCCTTCACAGCACTTCACTCCCCAATTGAAGAAGAGACACTGGCTCTCGTACACCTTCATAAACCAGAGATAGTTAGTGCTCATTTAGATAAATTCCATTCAGATCGCAAGCTAACGATTGGGCTGTGGACAGTCACCAATCTAACGCAGGCTCAAATGCTTTTTAAAAAGCTTAACGGTGCCTGCCTATGGGGATTAATGGCTCGAACAGGAATGAGAGGCGATGAGGTGTATAATCTGAACACCGCTAAAGGCTGTGCGGATGACATAATCGACCGCCAGAATATTTACGTTATCCATGCCAACCTATCAAAGACAGCCAAAGGCTCTCAATCAATACAAGAAGAGTTTGTTACAACTGAAATTGGTATGAAAGCTTATGAAGTCCTTCAAGCGCTGCATACGCCACTTAGAAAGAGACACCCTAGATCACAATCCTTCTTCCATAAAACAAGAGGGGGTTTCAGTGAGTTAGGCATATCTTCAATAGGAAAACACTCTCACGGTTGGTTCACCGACGCGATGGGTGAAGAGATTGCACTAACCAATGAAGACCTAATTGACCTAAAAGTATCTGACCCCAATTTATCGTTTGAATTGGGTAGCAATTACGAATTTACGCCACACCAACTTCGCCGCTCTTTTGCTTACTACTTAATTGGTTACGAGCTTTGTAACTTCCCACAACTCAAACAACAGTTCAGTCATGTGTCTATGGCAATGACACGGCATTACGCTAAAAATGCTAGTAAGTTTCAAAAAATCAGGCGCAAGAAAAAGACACTTGCGAACGAAATTGATGAAGAACGAATCAACCAAAAAGCTCATGTCTATTTGAGTATCTATGCGAAATTGGCAAACAAGGAAAGAGTTGCAGGCGGTAAAGGCAAAGAGTTTGCTAAAAATATGACCAAAACAGACCGTAACTTATTCACAGACAAGGTGGATAATGACATGCTTTCTCTTAATTTCTGGAAAAAGCAAATTCGAAATAAAAAACGACACCTTCATGCGGTTGCACCAGGGATATATTGCACTTCGACCACTTGTGGCTTAAGAACGCTTGTCAACCTCATTGAATGCGTAGATTGCAAGAATGACTACATCGTGGATGCCGTATTTGCTGAAGCAAAACGTAAAGAAGCTGAAATTCACATGCTTTATGATATTGAGAATAATGAACTCACCCCTCAAACTGCCTCTGAATCTTACATTAAAATTCAAGCGGCTGAACGAATTATGGGTGATTTAGGTATCGACTATGAGCCTGTCGTTTTTCCTAATGAAGTTAGGGAGTTACTCATCCCATTTGGAGTTGTTTCATAATGTCACAGACAACAAAAAAGAAGCTAATTGACGCATTAGAAAGGCTGCTGAGCGGTGATGTAGCAAAGTTAACATCGAGAGAGCTGCGTAATAAAGCGCGAAAAGGCAAACTCAAAATCAACAACAGTAGTGTTGAAAAAGAAGCTGGGCTTTCTGCTGGCGCACTCAGAAGGCACAACGATGTCGTTCTGATGATAAAAAACAAATCATTAGAAGTACAAGTTGCTCAAGATGAGAATACAGATTCCCCTATTGCGGTGCTTCAAAAAGAAATAAAGGCGCTCAAAGGTGAACGAACGCAAGCCAATAAGAAGAAAAAAGAATATTACGACGAGGCTCAAGGCCATAAGGAGGCATTGGCTACTCAAGCAGCCATTCATGTAAAAGTAGTTCAAGAGCTTATGGATATTCTGCATGAGAGTCAGCGAGAAAAAGCTATGGATAAAATCGTCTCGACTCGTTTAGACAATGTGGTTGCACACCAATTTAGAAAACCAAAGTAGTTAGCACTGCCATTCAAGCTTGTCCTGCTTGGAGTAATCACTAGACAGGACACTGGGTTATCGATAAAAATGTACACTCTAACGTAATAAAAATGCTCTAAAAAGGACGTAGCGAATAACGCTACGCCACACACCACTAATTGAGAAAGTAAGGATTAGACCGATGGCAATAGAAGCTGGACAAACTGCACCAGATTTTACCCTGATTGACCAAGACAATAACCCTGTGACGCTATCTGAGCTTCAAGGAAAGAAGGTGCTGCTGTACTTCTACCCACGAGCTTCAACACCCGGATGTACCGTTCAGGCTCAAGGTCTGCGTGATACTAAAGCTGAACTAGATACTCACAATGTTGTTGTGCTTGGTATTAGCCCTGACGCCCCAAAAAAGCTGACGAACTTTATCAACAAGCAAGAGCTTAACTTCACTCTACTAGCTGATGAAGAACACGAAGTTTGTGAGAAGTACGGTGTTTGGCAACTCAAGAAGTTCATGGGCCGTGAAAATATGGGCGTTGTAAGAACAAGCTTCCTAATTGATGAGTCTGGCAAACTTGAGCATGTGTTTAACAAGTTTAAGACCAAAGATCACCATGAAGTTGTACTGGACTACCTAAACAGCAAATAACCGTTCATGTTCAATTAACTTGGCAACTTGGGGGCAGGCATGATTGGCTACATTCGAGTATCAGATTCACAAAGAGCCGATGGCGAATCGCAAAGAGAAGCTATCAAGGCGTACGCCGCTATACGTGGAATACAAATATCGGACTGGATCGAAGAACATGTTTCTGCCACCAAGACAGAGCTGCGTGAGCGAAAGTTATCTTCGCTCATCGCCTCACAACAAAGCATCATTGTATCGGATATCACTCGACTGGGTCGCCACAAGGTTATGGAGTTGGTCGGCGCTATCGGCCAGATAGCCTCCTACGGTGAACTGCATTTGGCATACAGTGACACCATCATTAACTCAGAAAACGTTGATAACGCTGAAATCATTTTTACCGTTATTGGGCAGTCCTTTACCAGCGCAGTAGAGGCTCAGAAACGCTCTGAGCGAGCTAAAGCGGGTCATGCCAAACGCAAGGCCAAAGGACTACCATCTGGCCGCCAGAAGGGACATAAGGTTAAATCCAAGCTTGATGAGCATACAGCGTTCATATTGAATATGCTTGATTCTGACAAGTCAAAGGCTGAGATTTTAAGGAAGCTTAGTGACAAAGGGGTACAAGTATCTCGAAGTCGTTTCTACTCTTGGCTGGAAGACCGTGGCCTGCATAACAAGAAGGCAGAGTTTCAGGCAGACATGTTCAATGAGTAGCCAACTCGATGCTGAGCTAGCCCTTGAGCATACTTGGCTAGCTCACTTTTTCCCCAATTATCATTTTCGGCCCAAATTTTAGTGGCCGTAGACAGTGAGGATTTTCCCCAATACAGCTCATGTAACGACAATGTGGTTCATGCAGGAGTATTGAATTTTTATGTTTATAAAGTTGCTTCGGGGCATAAATGAGTAAGTGTAACCAGTCAGAACAGATCGCACCTTGCGAAGTAAAGTGACAGATTGAGTCCGGAACAATCCACTTAAGTCGAATCCAAGTCTTTTTTTAGATTCTCTATTAATACGTCTTTTTTTGCATCACTGAGTGCTTCGAGCAAACATACTAGTTGAGCACTTTTTTCTGACTCACAAAAGAAGTAGGCCACCGGCACACCTAGCTCGTCGGCCATTCGCTTTAAGGTTGTGTAATCAGGAGTATGCTTCCCTTTCTCGTAGTGATTCATCCGAGCACTAGCTGTTCCTGGTTCCATACCGAGCTTAATGCCAAGCGCCTTTTGACTGATACCCATAGCGGTTCTAGCCTGCTTAAGCCTAAGTGGTAGCGGAGTTGTAATTTTATCGGCCAAAGTGATGTCATTGATGATCCTAAGATAACTAAGATTGTCTTAGTTTTCTAACATAAGGTATACTAAGGAATCCTTAGCTTTTTGCTTCAGATTGTCAAGAGCTATGCGTTTTTAAACAAAGGAACGCTGTAATCCCTGATGTTGGTCATTGAGCGTTTAGTAAGTATTTCAAGAAAAGTAATTTGGTTGATGTGAGTTATCCATGGTTCGTATAGATAGTGTGTTGTACAAAACGTTAATAGATGAGAAGTTTCAGCAGTTTACAGTTAGCCAGCTAAAAACGGCCTACCAAGAGGTATACAAAGAAGAAACGAACAAAAATGCGAGCCAAATGGTCCACCGTACTTTACGCCGTTTGATAGCCAATGAATTGCTGACTAAACAGCATGATGATGGAAAACATGTTTATCTAAAGACCCCTAAGTTTAGCTCCAAATTATTGAGTCCTAGCAAGCCCCAAAAAGAGGCTAAATCAGCTGTTCAGCCACTTATAGAAAGTGGGCTCAATCATAAAACTTCAGCGCAACTTGATGCTTTACAGTCAACCTTGAATCAATATCAAGTCAACTTACTAAGTAGCATTGGAGAGGCTGAGGAGTTTAAGCGTTTATGTGATTCAATACCGCAAGCTAGAGCAAGGCTATATCCTCGCTATATGACGGCACGCAATCACAGCTCTACGTTAACAGGAAAAATAAAGGCACTGGAAGCAGGAATAACAGAGCTGAAATCACTGTGATGCCGCTACGCCAATGGCAATCAGAATGCATTGAACACGCACTAAAGCTCTACACCCAACAAAATCCCTTTATGTGCTTAGCCACGCCAGGGGCAGGAAAAACCGTAATGGCGGCAGAGTTGGCTCGCCATTTACTAGAAGCTGGTAAAATTGACTTTGTGCTGTGTTTTTCACCATCAACGGAAGTGAATGAAGGCATTAGAGCTACTTTTTCAAAACGCTTAAACAAACGATTTGACGGCTTAATCGGTGCGGTAGGTAACGCTTACACATACCAATCTATGTCTTCGCTTGATAGTGATTTTTGGCAGTTACTTAACACTCACAGGGTTATGGTGATGATGGATGAGGTGCATCTTTTGCTAAGAGTCACATTTGTGGCAAAAAATTATCAAATATCTATATGGCTTTTTCTGTTTGTTTCCAGTGAGTGTCTTATCACAAGTTTCTGCACCGTTTCTGACTTCTTACCCATTCAACTATGAAAAGGTGCTTTATGTCGGAGGTGATATAGTTTGATCGAAACATTAAAGATTGTTATGAATCCCTAAAGGTGTAACACCCATTGTAATGGTTAATATCTAAGATTATGTGGGTGAACTGAAAGAAAGCATGGTTCTTATAGGAACTGTGTTTTCTTTGCTGATTAGGATCGGATAGGGGTGATACTGGCAAACTCATTTCTGCCCCGAAACTTGTTGCATCTCCTTGCCGCCCCATATATGCAGAAAGTCATTTGACCCAGTTTTTGTTATGCATGTAAGGTGTAAGCTCAATCGAAAAAGCACTGGGTAGGAAATGGGTATACTTGATTTTATTTTTGGTAAGAAGACCACCAAGCAAAAGGGTCTGTGTGAGCCTGAACAAAATCAAGCAGAGAATACGCAAGCACCTCAGCAATATATGGATATGGCGAGTCAAAACGCTGACGTGGTTGAAGGCATGGAATTTATTGCAACCTGTCAACTAAGAACACCTATTGCGATATTAAAGAAACACGGAGAAGTTTATGTTGGAGAAGGTATGCCTCCGGCATATGGCACACCTCAAGATGGCGTTTGGGTTCCAAAGCTAAATAGTAGCTTTGACTTTTTAGATGAGGGAAACACTACTGCATCAGATGCTGGTCAAGTTAACGCTGGCGAGTATATCGATTATGCCGTAGGGCTTTTGAGTATTTTTGAATCTGATATTTCTATTACAGATAAGATGGATAAAGCATTAGCGTATTCTGGAAATAATGGATCCAAAAAACAAATTGAAAGAAAAATTCTCGCTTATTATTGCGAAAAAAATATTGCGGATGTAATGGCTCGCTTTGTGTCTGAATCAGAGCGTATTGAGTTTTATTTCGATAAAGCTAACAGATTAACGCTAGTCAGTGGCGTGAACAAAAAAGCAGCTTCGGCATTAGAGGCTTCAGGAATTTATACTATTAAAGAGCTGTCTAATATGACTGAAAGTGATTTGGTTAAAATCAATGGCATTGGTAAGGTGAGCGCTCAGAAAATAATTTCTCATTTATCTAGCTAGAATTGTACACCCCTAGGTGTAGTAGCTTGTACTAAATCTTACACATTCGCTGTTAAGTCACGACTAGATTGTACAATCAGCCTGCTGGTATCGTAACTCACAACTGCCCCATTATTAGCTTCGCCAAAAAATCCACATTTACAGGTGAGTAGATTTTGACCAAATATAACTAATCTGCCCCCCATAAATCACAAAGTATGAAAAATGGTTTTCATAGTGCTGTTCTTGATTCAATTGGGTACGATTAATTTTGCTCTGTATGCGTCACGAAAGCATATCGCCTTGAGCATGTGCCCAAAATATCCCTTAAAACCTTTTAGGGCAAAAAATAAGGTTCAGTTGTGATATGTTAGCCATGGTTAATAGACAGCCTGATTCCTTGAGCCTAAAGAAATGCAGCTAAACAGCTTAATTGCACGACAGATTGTAGAACGAGCGACAAAAATCATTCAGTTTCCAGTGAACGTTATGGGCGAAGATGGACTCATCATCGGTTCGAGTGACCCATCACGTTTACACCGTACTCATGAAGGGGCACTTCTCGCCATTCACGATAATCGTACTGTCGAGATCAACGACACGATTGCAAGTACACTGATTGGTGTGAAAAAGGGCATCAATCTGCCGATTCTTTACCAAGAGAGCGTCATTGGTGTAGTAGGAATTTCCGGTGAGCCCGATGAAGTCAGAAACTACGGTGAGTTGGTGAAAATGACCGCTGAATTGATTGTCGAACAGGCCGCATTAATGGCCCAAATTCAGTGGAACAAGCGTCACCGAGAAGAGCTATTACTGCAATTGATACAAGGCTCGACACTCAATGAAAATCAGCTGTTATCTATTGCAGAAAGGCTAGATTTAGACTTAGCTCAGCCTCGTATAGCCGCAATCGTTAAAGTGATTCCTAAGCAGGGGCAGCCCCTAACACTGGAACATTTGCAAAAGTTAGTTCACCTACTGGAGAACCCAGAGCGCGACAACATTGTTGGTATTGTCTCGGTATCCAACAACGAGGTGGTGGTGTTAAAGCCCGTCACCTTAGTGGATAACACATGGAATAAAACCGAAGAGCGCAAGCGAGCAAAGCGATTGATCAAGCGTCTTGCCGAAGAAAACGACTTTTCTGTGGTGGTTGCGTTAGGTGAGTACTTTCCAGGGTTGGTTGGCCTCTCCCGCTCATATGAAACCGCTAAAGCGACTCTAGCGTGTGCGAAAGGGAACAAAGAACCGATTTTATTCTATCAAGAGCATAAACTTTCAGTGTTGATTGATAGTTTGCTGCAAGATGAATGGCGACGTGAACAGATCACATCACCACTTGAAAAACTGCGAGAGCAAGATTCTAAAGGTGTGTTGATTAAGACCCTAAAAGTGTTTTTTGATCAAAATTGCGACTTAGCTCAAACTTGTGCGGCACTACATGTACACCGAAATACGCTGCGTTACAGGTTAGACAAAATAGAAGAGTTTACCTCTTTAAAATTCAGTAGCTTAGATCATAAGGTTCAGCTCTATCTTGCCTTAAAATGTTTGTAAGAAGAGTGACTCATTTGTGCGTGTGCACAAAAAATCACTAGTGTAGCTGCAATAAATTTGTTGTTTCGCATAAAGCATTATTCATGGACTGGTTTTACTCTTCAGTCAGTCCACAGAAATAATCGGAATAACAACAATGATAGAAGTCTCTACCCTTGGAGCCTTGACGGCGTTAGTTGTCGCGATTGCTCTCATACTTAAAAAAGTGCCGCCTGCTTACGGCATGATCATCGGTGCCTTAATCGGTGGTGTCGTCGGCGGTGTCTCTTTAACAGACACCGTGACGCTAATGATAGGCGGTGCTCAAGGTATTGTCACAGCCGTCCTACGTATTCTAGCTGCTGGTGTTTTAGCCGGTGTGCTGATTGAATCGGGTGCTGCAACATCGATTGCAGAAACCATAGTGAAAAAAGTCGGTGAAACGCGAGCGCTGCTTGCCCTTGCGATCGCCACCATGATTTTGACCGCAGTAGGCGTTTTTGTCGACGTTGCAGTCATTACTGTTGCGCCAATTGCTCTTGCGATTGCTCGCCGTGCTGATATCTCTAAAACCGCTATTTTGCTTGCCATGGTTGGCGGTGGTAAAGCGGGTAACGTGATGTCTCCAAACCCGAATGCGATTGCTGCCGCGGATGCGTTTAACGTACCTCTGACTTCGGTTATGGCGGCAGGTGTTATCCCAGGTTTATGTGGTTTGATCTTCGCTTACTTTATTGCGAAAAAGCTGGTTAACAAAGGCAGCAAAGTGGATGCGTGTGAAGTGGTTGAAGTTGACCACTCAAGACTGCCGGCATTCAAAGCTGCGATTGTGGCTCCGCTTGTGGCGATTGCACTGCTCTCTTTACGCCCAATTGCAGGCATTAACGTTGACCCATTGATTGCTCTGCCGCTAGGTGGTCTTATCGGCGCTGTAGTGATGGGCCGCTTTGCGGATACCAACCATTTTGCAGTTGCTGGCCTTAGCCGCATGGCACCAGTCGCAGTCATGCTTCTAGGTACAGGTACTTTGGCGGGCATTGTTGCTAACTCTGGCCTGAAAGATGGTTTGATTGATGTACTCACTGCTTCTGGCTTGCCTTCGTTCTTACTTGCGCCAATTTCAGGTGCAATGATGGCATTGGCCACGGCTTCAACAACGGCAGGTACTGCGGTGGCATCAAGCGTGTTTAGCGGCACTATTTTAGAACTTGGCGTTCCAGCACTCGCCGGCGCAGCCATGATTCACTCAGGTGCAACGGTTCTAGATCACATGCCTCATGGTAGCTTCTTCCATGCAACGGGTGGTGCGGTTCACATGGACATTCGTGAGCGTCTAAAGCTGATTCCTTACGAGTCTGCGGTTGGTCTAATGATTGCGTTCGTCTCTACCATGATGTTCGGCGTATTTGGTTTATTTGTTTAAGGATTCAAAATGAAAATTGTAATTGCTCCTGATTCGTATAAAGAAAGCCAGACTGCGATGGAAGTCGCGACAGCAATTGAAAATGGCTTTAAAGAAGTTTTGCCAAATGCGGAATATGTAAAATTGCCAATGGCTGATGGTGGTGAAGGCACGGTTCAATCTCTTGTCGATGCGACGGGTGGCAGAATTGTCACGGCAACGGTAACGGGTCCGTTAGGTCAAGCCGTAGAAGGTTTTTACGGCCTACTGGGTGACGGTTCAACTGCGGTTATTGAGATGGCTGCGGCATCGGGTCTTCATCTTGTTGAGCCAGAAAAGCGTAACCCGTTGCTGACCACAACTTACGGCACTGGCGAGCTAGTTAAAGAGGCACTAAAAGCTGGTGTGAAGCATCTTATCGTGGGTATTGGTGGCAGTGCGACCAATGATGGCGGTATTGGTATGGCGCAAGCGTTAGGTGCTCGTTTACTTGATAGCAACGGCGCTGAGCTTGGTTACGGCGGTGGTGAGCTGTCTAAACTGACTTCCATTGACCTATCAGGTCTGGATGAACGCCTTGCTAGTATCCACCTAGAAGTTGCTTGTGATGTTGATAATCCTCTTTGTGGCCCTAAAGGCGCTTCCCACGTGTTTGGTCCACAGAAAGGGGCAACGCCAGAAATGGTTGAACAACTTGATGCCAACTTAGCCCACTATGCCAACATCATTCGTCAAACCAACGGCAAAGAGGTCATAGACCAAGCAGGCGCAGGTGCTGCGGGTGGTTTAGGGGCAGCACTACTTGGGCTGTTTGATGCAAGCCTTCGTCCTGGTATCAGTATTGTGATGGATGCGGTTAACCTGGCTGAAGTCCTCAAAGATGCTGACCTTGTCATCACAGGTGAAGGTCGCATTGATAGCCAAACTATCCATGGTAAAACGCCGATCGGTGTGGCGCGCACTGCGAAGCAGTACAACCTGCCCGTAATTGGTATCGCGGGAAGCACAGCGCAAGATTGTCGAGTGGTGCATGACCATGGCTTAGATGCCGTCTTCAGTGTGGTTTTGGGCGCGACAGATTTACCGACAGCCTTAAAAGAAGCGGCATTCAACGTAGAGATGACGTCACGTAATGTGGCTGCCGCTCTAGCGATGCGTTTCTAATTAGTCATCCCAACCATGATGTAACGGCCGCTTAAACAGCGGCCTTTTTTACTTTGCCATACCTCAAGTTATTCATGAATTGCTAATGTTCAACTTTCTGAAAATGATAATTGTCCATTAATCAGTTATAAATACAGTGTAGCACTGAATACCACAGCGAAGGATGTTGTCTAGTAACCATTAAATAGGGTTTAGGAACATTGGCGGTTTCAAGACTATTCTAGTATGTGTAGGCCAAATAAGACTATTAGCTGAGTGTTAAAAACAACATTTTTTTCTGACATTATTTGATTACTAGCCTTCCAATACATCACGTTGTTCTGGCAGTAATTCGCCAATGCTCATTTCAGATAAAATACGCTCCTCAGCAACCAATGCAGCTTGGCGTACTTTTCCTGAAGCCGTTTCTAAATCATGACGAAAACGCAGCCATAGATAATACTCCTTATGAATAGGCAGGCAGTAAACTCTGTCTATCTGGCTTCTCCCCTGACCCTCTACATAAAAAGCAAAACGTCTTCCAGCGATTTCTTTAACCTCTGGATTGACAGACGGGTAGCCGTGTACATTGATGGTGTCTTCGATATGGGCCTCTAGTGACTCAAACTGACATTTGTTACGAGGATAGCGCTTTATGCATTTTCGCTGTAGTTCGGCATTGTAACCCTGAAGATCCTCGTTTTTCTCGTCTGGTTCTGCCCAAAAGTGTGAGTCCCTAATGTGTGCCTCTAGTTGCCCAAGGTGCGTTAAGTCATAGGCATCAAAAGTCTCATTGGCTGGCAGCTGCTTTATTGCAGCTTTAAAACTCAATTTACCTACAGAGTTATCGATACTTGGGATGGGTAAAGGGATGGTATTGCCGTAGTACCATATCTTCGTTATTAAATGCACATAAAAGTGCTGAAGGTGTTGCGTAACATGACTTGCAAACCAGTCGGGGTCATTGATGGCGTAAATAGGCTGGCGAGGCTGGTCTAAACCAGAGTAGATAGTTGTTGGTAAATTAAGCTGTAGCACTTGCTCACCGATGACAAATGATAATAGCTGCGCCTGCTTGAAATCTGGCCCCCAGCGGTAGCCTTGGTAAAGGTTTTTAATCAATCCCACTAGCTAGTCCCTGTATGCTTTATAATGTAATTATCGACGATGGAGAGGTGCTTTGTATTGCCGAGTATTTGTAGTTGAGTACGGTAGGTTTCTATGCCTAAGTAAGGTAAAGAATGCGGACTGGCCCCGGCACTTTCTCCAAAGGTTAACCCTAAAAACTGCATACTACGTTTTAAACCACTGGCGGACGTATCTACACGCCCCGCAAGGTTAGGAACCAAATCAAAGGGGTTGTTGCGTACGTTGTTGATGTGCATACCCAATTTGCTCGCGGTTCGTTTAACGCGCTCTAGCTTAGCACCAGAGCCATGAATAGCGACCTGTTGCTTGTTTAAGGAGTGGCAGCCACGCTTTATTAACTCTTCAAGGGCAGCGCAAAATATAATGGTGCCTTGGCTGTGTACTGTCCACTTCACCGCCTTACCTTGTTGTTGACACTGACGCAGCACTGCTGCCAACTGTTGAGCATTGTGAGATTTTCGACCCAAGCGTTTATCAAAGGCGCACTCTACTAAATCTAACAGTACGCCGTCAGTAGGATTATGCACTAAGGTATATTCTTGTACTTTGTCGGCAGGGTAAGCGGCTTGGCTGTGTACTCCCATTAACCATGCAGCTTTTCCAAAGTCATTGAGCATACCGTTTACTGCGGCATGAGCAGTGCTGACTTGATGGCTAGCATCGTCATCAACTACCCAATGAGTGGCAAATTCATCAATTTCACCTTCACTTTTGGCGCTATCATAAGGGCGATATTTTGTATTCCGTACGTGATACAGCATTGGCCGTTGCCATGCTGGCTTGATAAACCCTTTACGTTGCGATTGATTGCGTCCATGTAAAAGATAATCATAGAGAATGTCTTCTATCACCACTTCGCCATCCGTGCTTTGCTTGTACTTAATTAAGTAGTGGTAGTTTCTAAAAGGGTAGCGGCTTCGATATAAGAACGTAAAAGGGTTACGAGAATGCTTTACGCTACTGGCCGACTTGGGGTTCTTAGTAATGTGGTAGATTTCTTTCATCACTTGCTGTTGGTCGTAGCGATTAAGGCTGGCCAACATAACGACTGCTTGTTGATATAAACAAACGGCGCCTCGCTTAAATAAAGAAGGGTCTAAGCCATAGTCTAGTGCGCAATTGGTGCGGCCATCAAATTTAAGGTGCTTAAAAGCGGAGGTCTTGCCCGTGTACTTCCAAGTCATACTGGTACATCACTGTCTGTTACTTTTGTGACTGAAAATTAACAGTTTTCATTATAGAAATCCATGTTAATTGATAGTTTTAATATTTTCTATGTGAGAAAAAGCGAGTGGTTTCGAACGGTTTATGTGATTAAAGGTTATTGTTCATAGCCTGACTAAATCACCACCTTTGACTCTTTCAATGCAGCGGTAAACGGTCAAGCTTTAGCCTCCACATTTGTTGATACAACATAAAAAATAGTAGTTCCCGAGTAAGCTTTATCGTCCGTCGACAGCTGACTCTCTCATACTTTTAGATGGCTACGATATTTTAACTTATCTGTCTTCACGAACATTGGCTTGTTCTCCTTCATCGATAATTTTAGCCAAGCCTTTTTGCGCCGCTTATGGCGGCGCTGGAGGATCCCCTCATAAATCTTTGATCCCCGAAGAGTGAGCTAACCAGCGAAACGCGTTAATCGCCCAGCGTATTCGCTGTTCTGTTATCACATATTCTGGCCTTCGCCGTACTTCTTTTCCTAACCTGACTACCGATAAAACCGCCCGTTTACGGATGGTATTGGCCTGAAAGTGTCGTTGCCATCCAACCTGTTGTGCCACTAACCCTAACCACCATAAAATGATGTCTGCCAGCATTGCTATCAGCAGTAGTACGTCATATCGCGCGGACATCGTGAACGGCTATGGCGCAAACCAAAGCCATATTGTGGGCTCTTTAAGTCTCGGAAGGTTTCTTCTATTTGCATCCGTTTGGCATACATTTTTACCACTTGCGTAGCGGTAAACAGTTCTGGTGGTAGGTTTGTGGCCAGAACCCAAGGTTCTTTAGCGGAGCGATGATATAGCTTCTTCGCTGAATGGTTATTGCCTGAGCGGCGGGAGCGTTTATCTTTACGGTGCTTATCGTTAGATTTAAACCGTATAAGTGACAAGGCATGGGCTTCTTGCGGGCAATTTGCACCGCGCCGATATAACGTGGTTTATTATTCGCTGAAGCATAAAGCGTTTTAGTCAGCGCCCATTGGTCATTGAGCTGATAACAGACCTCGCCACGTAGCCTACCCAACCAATACCAGCCGTAAGAGGCCACTTCCCTAAACCAGGTATTGCGATACCCCGCATCCGTCACTATCAATGGGGTGCAGCCTACTGGTAACACACTGGCTAGTTCGGATAGGAACTGATTATGACTACGAGGTGCATTGTAATCTTTGAACTCGAAGGTGCGTTCATACAAGGTAATGGAGCGCCCTTTAATAGAGACTGATGCTCGCAAGGTCATCATCCGCAATTGCTTACGTACATCCGCCCAATCGACCAAGACCACAGGCATGGGATTAGCCCCGCAAATTTGTCGAGCATGCCATTGATATATGGCTAAACGTTCGCTATTTAAATGATGATTACCGAGCAAACGGTCCATGCGTTTAATGCCGTGTTTGGGTGAGGTACGGCTGGTGATATTCCGCCCTAGCTCGGTGAGAGACAATTTATCGCCATCTAATAGTGATGTTGTTGCAACCATCAGAGAGTTAAAGCGTTTTTTGTGAATATTGGGGCACAGCTCAATAAGCATTTGGTGTAGAACATTGATTTTCGCGCATCCCGACTGCCTCCGTGCAGGTTTGATAGGATTTGTTTTTGGCGAAATTAATTAGATCAAACAACGGGGTGTGCGTCTACTTATATGAATTCCCAAGGGATTATGAGGGGATTCGCTAGAGCAAGGCGTTAAGTGTCTTCTAGGATCAACGAACCATGGAAAAATTAAAAAGTTTAGCTAGTTCTGCGTTTGGAATAGCAATTTTTATTGCGGTTTTATCGCTTCCCTTGATCTTTATCATGGGGGCTGCGTGGGCATCTAAAAATCTATTGCAACCTCTAATCCTTATTGGGTGGGTATTACTAGCTCTTGATATTGTTATTCTATTACCGCTCTCTCTATTTTCCTCGCTAAGAGGCTATACTGGTACGGGCATATATATTTCTTCATTCGTATTTGGTTTAGTGGCCTGGCTGCTTGGTTTTGTTTTGGCATATACAATATGGGGAGTTTGGGCAGTTGTTATCGGTATTCTGTTTATGGGCGGTGGTGTCGTTCCCATAGCGTTAGCTGCAACGGCTTTTGGTGGGTATTGGGATCCATTTTTCAGTCTGTTGGTAATTTCAATACTTACCTTTGTTTCACGTTTCGTGGGATTGCTAATTGCTGAACCTAAGTATTAAATTTGTGCACACTTAACAAGTGTATCAATTTGACCATCAACCCTGCGTTTTTTTGCGTATGGCTTCGCCACTTTACGCAAAAACACTCCGGCTTGCCGGCAAATTATACAAACGTTATGTTTTTGAGCAAAATTTCGAGGAAATCAGATGGAAGAAATCCCTGTTAGTACCCTTAAAGTCTTTGGTACTCAGTCAATGCTACTGAATGAGATATCAAGGTGTATAAAATTTGCTCGTAAAATGGACGGGCTTGAGTCTTCTGCTGATAGGTTTGTGAAAAGCTCACTTCTTAAACAAGCTATAGTTGTTTGGTATCAAGTGTTTGGGTCTAGAGGCGAAGATTGTCACTGGTCTCAAGTGGTAGGGAAACAAAACATAATAAAGCCATTTAGTCGTGATTCAATATTGGGATCACTAGAAACTGATTTAGCTGAGTGGTCATCTTATCACGAAGACATGAAGCGGCTCAGAGACAAGTTTATAGCTCACTTTGACATGGATACAGAAGCAGATTATTTCCCAAGTATGGATTTTGCTTTATCAGTGACCGAAGCATATCGTGATTGGCTTTATGCACTATTTACTGAGTACCAAAAGTCTTTTCCTGTTAGGGCGGGCTTTTTTGATACAGATGAGTTCAACGCACTGATTGAACGCGAGTGGGAAGAAAAAACATAACAAACTGTTTAAGAGTGATTCGCAACGTGTGGCATTTTTACTGTGCGTTGTGTTTAGTGTTTAAGGTGGTATACGGAAGCAGCGGTACTGCGTTGCTCACACCTTAACAGGGCTACATGGATTCCCCCGGCTGTCAAACATCCGCTAAACTTAAGTTGATGGGTTTTGGACTGCCGCTCTACATTCGGCCTATTTATCGACGGTTCGCATACGTCGTGGCCCTGATGACTTTGCGCGACTGCGGTGCCTTATTCGTTAGATGACATCTAGTGTGTCCGCCGCATTAACAGGCTCTCCGCAAGTGGTCTTAACCTATCTCCATCATTAGCGCCTGCAATGACCCGGTGGGGTTAACTCTTTTTGCTGCTTGGGCTGCTATTTAAGCTGCATAGTTTTCATACTCTGTTTGATTGTGTAAAAGCGACCATATTATTCGAGCGTTTTTTGCCGCGAGAGCCACGATCGCTCGATTCATTCCTCGCCGTTCTAGAACGCCTCTACACCATTGATTTAGTCTATCTTGCTTATCGCCAAGGTTGGCAATCACAGTTCTTGCGCCGTGGACTAATAGCGTTCTTAAGTATTTGTCACCGTGTTTAGTGATCCGGCCTAACCGAGGTTTTCCAGCTGTAGAATATTGTTTCGGAACCAAACCTAACCAAGCAGAGAAGTCGCGGCTTTTGTCAAACTGAGATCCATTTCCTATTGAAGCGAGTATCGCTGTAGCGGTTTGAGGTCCAATGCCTCGAACCTTCATTACTCGTTGAACATTGTCACTGACCTTAGCAAATGATTCGAAGATTTGTTCTGTATCGGTAATACGTTGATTCAATTCGTCCAGGTGGTGATACGCATCAGCGATCACTGTTCTCGCAAGGTACGGCAGTTCGTTTTCTGCATCTTCTAGCATTAACGGGACGTGCTTCATCAATGAAGACCGACGAACCGGTATGACTAACCCAAACTCAGAAAGCAAGGCACGCATGCGGTTCATAAGCGCCGTACGCTCGCGAACCCAATGCTCTCTCATCCTATGCACAGACAATATGGCTTGTTGCTCTGGTGATTTAACGGGTATGAAGCGAGTTGAAGGGCGCTGGACTACTTCGCATATAGCGACGGCGTCATTCAGGTCGTTCTTACCTTTAGTTCGATATGGGATCACATATTTAACGGCCATAATACGGGTATCGTGTCCCATTTTATTGAGTGTTCGTGCCCAATAATGTGCACCACCACACGCTTCAACACCTATACGCATGAGTGGCATATTTGATAAGGTAGTCAGTAGTTTAGAGCGGGTTACTGATTTATGAAGAATGACCTTACCATTTTGGTCAACAGCATGAAGACTAAAGTGGTTTTTAGCTAAGTCGATACCGCAGAAATATGAATAATCAGACATGGTGCCTCCAGTGTATTTAAGTACCACGTAAGTGTGGCAGATCCTCGGGAGGGGGAGTCCATGTCATTCGTTAAGTCTAGAGGGATCTATGACAACTATAAATTTACAAGATAAGACTGAAGCACTAGAAGGAATCATAGAAAGCTATTGGTTTGAAAATGAGAGCATTGGTCTAATAAATACTCTTTTTCATCGATTTACGATTCCCCTTAAGCCATTTGAATCTGGTTTTGAATACGATGAACAACCGCTTGAAACTGAAATTGTATTGGACTGGTATGCACTCGGGCTTGATAAACCAGAGGAACTTGACGGTCTAAACATTGCAGAAAATTCTAATGAAGATGCTGAAGGTTCAGTATATGTAGGTTGTGCTCACAATTCGGTCGTTGTCAAAAAACTAGCACTCTCTAGATTGGAAGCGGGTAACTTTAATGCAGAGGGTGAACTACATATTGAGTTTGAAAATGAGGGAGTAGGCAATAATGAAATTTTCAAATTTTCTACCACCCTCAAGTATCAGAAGACTTAATATGGGAGTTAGGCCTCGCTGTTGAGAAGCTTGCAATTCTCATTAACTGGCCTCATATCACTTAGGTTCAATAAAAAGGAGGTTCAAATGAAACCGGGATTAAAGCTTACAGAACAATCCATTTTGAATATGGCGAGTGTCATTGAAATCACTACCTTCGAAGATCGTTTCCATATCTTTGTTGCAGGTTCATATACTTACTCGGTAGTAAGAGAAGAAGGTTTTAAGGAGCACGTTGAGAGCTCTGAAAAATTTGAATATGTCATAGTGAGTGTAAATGAGTATCACCGCATTCAACGTGAGTTATCAGAATACCTCGGTGTTGAGGTCGCTGATTATGTGCCTGAGCCGGAGGTTTCTGCTCAATAGGTCTAACAAACAAATTCAAGGGACTACAAACAGTGCACGGCTTTGCGCTTCGCGCAGCGTAGATCGTCCTGTTTTCGCCCATGATTTGGGCGTTAACACCAACTGTTCCATACTTTCGCTAATCCGAAACACCATTGAATAAGTCATCTCCCAAACACGCTTTTGTCCAAAAGTGAGTTGGGAGACAAGTGTATATGTGATCACCAAGCGATCCCATCGCAATAGCTATCAACTTCACCCTAATAGCAACGCCTTAGTTTTTATGACAAGTTTGCGCTTGGAAAGCGTCAAAATCAGCCCGATTTACAAAAAATTATGACAACTGCTATAATTGAGGTTCAAAAAGAGAAATTATTAACCTAACTAACTGTTAAAGATAGAGTTTGTTAGAAATTGTCAAAAATTGAGTCTGAAAAAATTCCCAAGGGTACACTCTTATGGGTAAAGAATACGATGGTATTCACCGAATTAGCTTTTTAATCGACGAGCAAGGCCAAATTGAGCATGTGTTTAATAAGTTTAAAACTAAAGAGCACCACCAAGTAGTGCTCGATTACTTAAACCAATAACTATTCAGCAGAGGTTGAGGGCTCGCTGTCCTCAACCTTTTCTATATGGTGCGGCCAGGCATTCATTACCGCTTTCACCAAAGTGGCTAGTGGAATTGCAAAGAATACTCCCCAGAATCCCCACAAACCGCCAAACACCAACACGGCGACAATAATTGCCAAGGGGTGAAGGTTAACCGCTTCTGAGAACAAAATGGGCACCAATACGTTACCATCAATCACCTGTATTATGCCGTAAGCCAGAATAAGGTAACCAAATTGAGGGCTTAACCCCCACTGGAATAAGCCAACCATAGCAACCGGTAGGGTTACTGCAAAAGCACCAATAAAGGGAATAAGTACCGACAAACCCACTAACACGCCAAGTAACGCCGAGTAACGCAGATCCATAATCGCGAACACAATATAGCTAGCACCGCCCACGAGCAGTATTTCAATCGCTTTGCCACGAATATAATTAATTACTTGGCCATTCATTTCTGACCATACTTGAGTTAGCAAGCGGCGATCGTTAGGCAAAAAGCGCGATACGCTATTCAGTAACACTTGTTTGTCACTTAGCATAAAGAACACCATCAACGGCACCAACACGCTATACACCAGTACCGTGGCTAAGTTGATAATTGACGAAAGTGAAGACTGCAACAATTGCTCTCCCACGCCCATTAAGCGGGTTCTAACATTGTCCACCACACTTTCTACTAAGGCACCGTCGATAAACTCCGGGTATTGTTGTGGCAGGGACTCAAGCCATTGCTGAGTGCTATTGAGCATCACCGGGTATTCACTGAGTAAGTTCATCCCCTGCCCCCACACGGTTGGTAAAATACGTAATACCGTAAATGTGGCAATCAGGAAAAATATAAGTAGCACTAAGGCGCTGGCGAAGCCCCGGCGAAACCCATGATTGGCTAAAAAGCTCACTGGCCAATCCAACAAGTAAGCAAGTACTAAAGCAATAAGTAATGGTGCGAGTAAATTGCCAAAGAAATACAGCAGCACAAAACCAATAACCAACACAAGAGCCATAGCCACCGCTTCCGGATCAGAAAACATGCGGCGGTACCAATTTGATAAGACTTTAAACATAGTTACAGCTTTAATCCTTTAGCGGGTGGACAGTTATGGTGACGCAAAAACCACGGGCGCCTTGCTCTATACTTACGCCATGCCCTAATCGGCGAAAGTACTTGGGGATATCACTACGTGATCCGCTGTCCCCTAACAGCAACTGAATTTGATCACCTACTTTAGCTTGTTTTAGCCAAAGCTTACTTTCCAATAATGGGTAAGGACAGTTGTGTTTTTGTAAATCGAGGCAAAGCATTTGTAATAATTACCATAAAATAACCATGACATTATTACAGGCTATTGATCAGGACTCAATTTATAGCTTTTGAATAACAAACAAAATCGGGGTATTCTCGCGATACAAATGGAAAGTTATCGGATTTCAATGACGCGTTTCGCACATTTTGTTTTAGCAGGCCTGCTGTTTGGCTACGCCCCTCTTATGTCTGCCAATAATCAATTACCTGAAATAGGTACCGCCGGTGCGTCGGCTTTATCCATCGACAAAGAAATTATATACGGTAATGCCTATATGCGAATTATTCGCGCTAGTAGCCGTATGACCAATGACCCAGTGTTATCTGAATATGTCACCGAGCTTGGCAACCACCTGGTTGCCAAAGCTGATTTAGTGCGGACTCCCTTTAACTTTTTTTTAGTGACCGATAATGAAATTAATGCTGCGGCGTTTCTCGGTGGCTACGTAAAAATTCATACTGGCTTATTTTTATACGCCGATACAGAAAGTGAATTCGCTTCTGTAATTGCTCACGAAATTGCTCACGTTACTCAACGTCATATTGCTCGAAGCATTGAAAACCAAGCGGCAGCACAAAACCTGTCCATGGCAGGTATGCTAGGTTCTTTGTTGCTAGGCATCGCCAACCCGGTTGCAGGTATCGCAGCGTTACAAGCTACCATGGCGGCAGGTGTGCAAAACTCAATTAACTACACCCGTGCCAACGAATTTGAAGCAGACCGAATTGGCCTTCGCACCTTGGCCAATGCTGGTTATGACCCAATAGGAATGGGTAACTTTTTTGGCAAACTGTCCGAGAAATACCGTTACGCTAGCAAACCTCCACAAATGCTAATCACTCACCCATTGCCTGAAACGCGGGTTAGTGAAGCGCGCGCTCGGGCAAATCAATACCCTAATCGTTACGTTGCGCCTTCCCTTTCGTTCCAGTTTGCCAAATCACGGATTATTGTGCGTCATGGCACCCTTTCTCCTTCCGAAGCTTTAGAGCACTACAACCGAGTAATCAAGCGCAAAGAATACCGGATTGAAGATGCAGCCCTCTATGGTAAAGCCTTAGCACTGTTTGGTATGGGTAAATACAAAGAGTCGAAAACAATCGTTGATGGTCTTGCCACGCGCCATCCCGACAACCTTTTTGTAATCGATACCCAAACTGACATCGATTTAGCAATGAAAAACTACCAACCTGCAATTAAACGTTTGCAAGTGGCGCAGACTCGTTACCCCAATAACCAAGTAATTGTGCTCAACTTGGCACACGCATTTAGCGAAAATGGCCAATTTGAAGAAGGTGCTAAACTGCTTGATCGTTACCTACGCGAGCGCCCCAACGACGCTCTGGCCTGGGGAGAACTTAGCCGCAGCCAACGACGCCTCAAAAATATGGCTGCTAGCCATACTGCGCGAGCCGAGTACCTTTCATTGCATTCGGATTATCGCCGCGCCATTGACGAACTACATAGCGCCTACAACCTAACAGAAAACAATCTTGAGCAAGCTCGCATCCAAGCTAGAATTGAACAATTTAAAGCTGCTGAGCAAGAGCTCGAGTCGCTCAACTAGATGTATACAAGGAATAAGCATGTCTACTATTAAGATCCTTCATAACCCGCGCTGCTCTAAAAGTCGCCAAACTTTGCAGCTTCTTCAAGAAAAAGGCATCGAACCAGAAATCGTGCTTTATCTAGAAACTCCGCCAAGCGAAGAGGATATCAGCAAGATGCTCGACATGATGCAACTTGAGCCTCGCCAGTTAATGCGCACTAAAGAGGCGCTCTACAAAGAATTGAATTTAGCTGATGCATCGCTCACTCCTGCTCAACTGGTAGCCGCTATGCACGCAAACCCTAAACTGATTGAGCGCCCAATTGTGATTAATCAAGATAAAGCACGCATTGGCCGACCACCAGAGCAGGTGTTAGAGATTGTCTAAGCTAAGCACATCTCAACTATTGCTAATTGCCAAAAGTAGTTACTTGGCGCTTCTGGCTTGGGTGCTGTTATGGCATTTATGGCTATCGCCACCGGTTGATATTAGCCTAGGTTTAATGTTGACCTTTTGGGTCGTGCCATTGCTGTTTCCACTAAAAGGCATTTTGGCCGGTAAACCTTATACCTATGCGTGGAGTTGTTTTGTGCTGCTGTTATACGTGCTTCACAGCACCACGCTGATAGTAGTATCCGACACCGAGCGCTGGTTAGCGGCAGTAGAATTAGTATTAGTACTCAGTGCGTTTTGGTTTGGATTACAGTACGCGAAGTTTCGCGGTAAAGAACTGGGGATAGGTTTAAAGAAGCTAAAAGATAAACCTAAAGACTAAAGCTCTAAGATCTCTTTAACAAAGGGAACGGTTAGCTTACGTTGAGCAGTGATTGAAGCTTGGTCGAGCAGATCAAGCTTGTTCAACAAAGTAGGCATATCACGAGATAATCGTTTCAACAAAAATCTGGCAACTTCTAACGGCATTTTCAAACCACGTAGTTCTGCGCGTAATTGCAAAGCACTTAGCTTTTGCTCATCATCTAGCTCATGCAGCTTATAGGTTACACCCCAATTTAAGCGAGACTGTAAGTCAGCCAAGGCAAAAGACAACTGAGGAGCTGGCGCATTGGCGGTAACAATTAAACGGGTGGTAGACGCTAATTCTTTACGGCGATTATAAAAATCAAAAATCGCTTCTTCCCAGGCCGAAATGCCCACTATCGCATCAATATTGTCTAAACACACTAAGGCCATGCTCTCGAGACCCTCAAGCATTTTAGGAGACATCGCTGCGTGCATTTCTAGCGGTAAGTAAGCACTTGCCGCGCCCACATCAGCCATTTCGGTGCAGCTGGCATGCAACAAATGGGTTCTACCCGAACCCTCACTGCCCCACAAATAAAGCATCCTCTCGCCTTTATCTAAAGCAAGATTGCGCAGTGCACTTAGTAACTGTTGATTATCGCCCGGGTAAAAACTTACCAAGGTTTCATCGTCAGGTAGCAGTACAGGAAGTGATAATTGCGGGGAAAAACTCAAAGTGATAAATCAAAGCTGATACAAGTCTAGAGGCATTGTACCAGCTCGTTATTAAGATGAAAAATTTTTGCTACTGGTAATAGTAGTACTTTGTTCGCGTTTCATCCGCTTGCAAGCGCGGAGCGATATCAAGTGAAGATTTAAGGTCTTCCCAAGGGCTAAGCAGTTGCACCTCAAAAGTAAAGGTATCTTGTTTTACATTATGTAAGGTCACTCTTGCCACACTAGGTTGCTGGTTAAGAAAGCGTTCCAGCTCAACATATTTGTTCATGCTGGTTATGTTAGCAAAACTTACTAGCATCGCTTCATCAGCATTCTCACCTAGTATCACGCCATAACGCTCGGCCAAACTGGCACTTACCGCACTCATAGCGGCTGCGCTAACGTCTGCTAGTGGTGCTTGTACTTGGCCGCTATCAAGTTGAACTTGGCTTGCACTGTCTAACAATCGCCATTGGATCTGCCAATTTTGACCTTGTGGATATTGGCGAAAGCTCAAGATAAGTGGCACAGAGTAACGCTCGCTAGCTGCATACAACGGGCCATCAAAACCACCCCATACATCATTTACACTTACCGCCATGCTATCTTCTAAATCCATAACAGGGAGGCGAACAGGCAAACCTAGTAGCTGCGCCTGTTGGCGGCCAGCCTCTAACCAATCTTGTTGAGCACTATCGGCTAACAATTCTCGATTAAAATTCTGCTCGTTGGCATACCACAATACGATGTCTGGACGTTGCTTTCCCCATAAACGCAATTGAGCTTGCATCAACAGTTGATTTACTTTTGCTTCGTTAAACAGCACCGAAATCGCATCGTCACGATAAGCAAACTGTTGAATATACGGATTAATATTGGCTCTTGCTTTAGCAACTAATGGGTTAGCATTGCTAGCTTGCTCCCCAGTTAAGCGCAGTACCAATAACTCAAAAGCTTGTTGCTGATCTTGTTGGGTATCGCCAGTGGCTTGTGCTTCAACTCGGTAAAGTTCCTCTTGCAGCGAGGCTTGAACCGGCAACATCACAACTGCCAAACTAAGTACCAACAACCACTTTCTAATCACTGCGCTCTCCTAGAGATTCAATTAACTATTTTTGCGTACTATTTAGTACCAAAAATCTTATCGCCGGCATCACCCAAACCAGGAAGGATGTAGCCTTGCTCATTTAGCTTTTCATCAATTGACGCAGTATACAAGACCAAATCGGGGTGTGCAGCCTCCAAAGCCTTTAAACCTTCGGGAGCTGCAACTAATACCAATACTACAATGTCTTTACAGCCTTGCTCTTTAAGCAGGTCGATGGTGGCAATCATTGAGCCACCAGTAGCTAGCATAGGGTCTACGACTAGAGCTAAACGCTCATCAATTTGGCTCACTAGCTTATGAAAGTATGGAACCGGCTCTAGAGTTTCTTCATCGCGATAAATCCCAACCACACTGGTTTTTGCTGACGGCATATGCTCTAACACACCATCCATCATACCAAGGCCTGCACGTAAAATAGGCACAACCGTAGCCTTTTTACCTTTAATTTGTTCAACCTTTACGGGGCCATTCCAACCGGCAATAGTCACTTCTTCAATTTCTAAGTTGGCTGTCGCTTCGTAGGTAAGTAATGCAGATACTTCACGCGCTAATTCACGAAAACGCTTTGTGCTAATGTCTGCTTCGCGCATTAAGCCAATTTTATGACGAACTAAAGGATGCTTTACTTCAACAACTTTCATCTCTATTCCTTTGATTTACCGAATTGTGAGCCGCTAGTTTAAATCAGGCTCAATGGAGATATGTTAGCAAATATCAACAAAATGTCTTAGTTATCGTTTATTACTGTTACCGGACAGCTAACACTGCTAAAATATCGCGAAATTTTTTTCCATGTTCGTTGCAAGGTAATCCCGTGACCAAACAAAACACCCCTCTGAGTTATAAAGATGCTGGCGTTGATATCGAAGCTGGTAATGCATTAGTAGAACGTATCAAAAGTGTTAGTAAACGTACCCAGCGCCCAGAAGTAATGGGTGGACTAGGAGGCTTTGGTGCATTGTGTCAATTGCCAACTGGTTACAAAGAGCCTGTATTAGTTGCTGGCACCGATGGTGTAGGTACTAAATTACGCTTAGCGTTAGATTTGGAAAAACACGACACCGTTGGTATCGACTTGGTAGCAATGTGTGTAAACGACCTTATTGTACAAGGTGCTGAACCGCTATTTTTCTTAGACTACTACGCAACTGGTAAGCTTGAAGTTGATACTGCAGCAGACGTAGTTAAAGGGATTGGTCAAGGTTGTGAGCAGTCTGGCTGTGCCTTAATTGGTGGTGAAACTGCAGAAATGCCTGGTATGTACCATGGCGACGACTACGACATCGCTGGTTTCTGTGTGGGTGTTGTTGAAAAGTCAGAAATTATCGACGGCACTAAAGTAGCAAGCGGTGACGCGTTAATCGCTTTAGCGTCAAGTGGCCCTCACTCAAACGGTTACTCGCTAATTCGCAAGATCCTAGAGGTATCTAATGCCGACCCTAAACAAGTTTTAGGTGATAGCACGCTAGGTGAAACCCTATTAACCCCAACAAAAATCTACGTTAAGTCTGTGCTTGCACTGCTTAAGCAATGTGAAGTACATGCTTTATCACATATCACTGGTGGTGGTTTCTGGGAGAACATTCCTCGCGTATTACCAGCTGGCGCAAAAGCTGTGGTTGATGAAAATAGCTGGCAATGGCCAGAAGCATTCAACTGGTTGCAAGAGAATGGCAACGTTGCTCGTGAAGAAATGTACCGCACCTTCAACTGTGGTGTAGGCATGGTTATCGCTCTGCCAGAAGCAGAAGTAGACGCTGCTCTAGCCTTACTAGCAGAACACGGCGAAAATGCTTGGAAAATAGGCCACATTGAAGATGTAGCTGAAGGCGAAGGCCAAGTAGAATTTAAATAGGGTAAGTAATGGCACGCAACATTGTTGTATTGATTTCAGGTTCAGGGACTAACCTGCAAGCCATTATTGATGCCTGTAAAGAGGGGCGTATCAACGCCTCTATTTCTGCTGTAGTAAGTAACAAGGCCGACGCTTATGGCCTTGAGCGCGCTAAGCAGGCAGCCATTAACACGGTAGTTGTAAACCCTAAAGAGTATAGCGACCGCGAAAGCTATGACATGGCCTTGGCCGAGGTGATTGAGCAGCATAATGCTGACTTAATAGTGATGGCTGGCTTCATGCGTATTCTTAGCCAAGCATTTGTGGAACGTTTTAGCGGCAAGATGCTAAACATTCATCCCTCTTTGCTACCGAAGTACCAAGGTTTAAATACCCATCAGCGCGCCATTGATGCCCAAGACCAAGAACACGGTTGCAGCATTCACTTCGTCACACCCGAATTAGACGGAGGCCCGGTAATTTTGCAGGCCAAAGTTCCCGTGTTTAGCGATGATGATGCTGAAACACTAGCAGCAAGGGTACAAGTGCAAGAACATGCCATATACCCATTGGTCGTTAATTGGTTTGTAGAAGGACGCTTGAGTATGGAAAATGACAGCGCCCTACTCGACGACAATATACTCCCGAGTAGCGGTTACGCTAACTCATAAAAAAAGCGCCTAAAGGCGCTTTTTTTTTCCATTTGTTTTCGCTTAAAGCTTTGTTGGCTTAATAAGCTTTATTGCACTTCACCGTCTTTAAACAATACATAAGCGCCGCTAGCAATTTTTTGCCATTGTTCGTTATTGGTTAAAGGCTGAGTTGCAATCATTGTCACTACATCATTTGGCGTAGTTTCTTTATAAAAGTCGATAGTAACATCGGCATCGGCCAGCTGAGCCTCTCCGAAAGGAGCACGGCGAGTAATCCAATGTAAATTTGTTGAACAATAAGCCATCACAAACTCGCCATTGCTCAGCAGCATATTAAATACGCCTTTTGCACGCAGCTGATCGGCTAAGCTCGCCACAAATTTAAACATGGCTTTCATGTTAGCGGGTTTACGTGGGTACTTAATACGTAGCTGTTCGAGGATCCAACAAAAAGCACGCTCGCTATCGGTTGCGCCAATTGGCCTAAAGAAGCCAGTATCAAGCTGCTTGTATCCTTTTAGTTGCCCATTGTGAGCATAGGTCCAGTTTTGTCCCCATAACTCACGGGTAAAAGGATGGGTGTTCTCTAGAGAGACACACCCGCGGTTAGCTTGGCGAATATGTCCTACTACTGCCTGACTTTTAATCGGGAAAGCCTGAACCAACTCTGCAATTTTAGACTTACAACTTGGTGCAGGATCTTTAAAACTGCGACAGCCCTTACCTTCATAAAAAGTAATACCCCAGCCGTCTACATGCGGTCCAGTAACGCCGCCGCGCTGAACCAAGCCGGTAAAGGAAAAGCAAATATCGGTAGGAACATTGGCACTCATTCCTAGTAACTCACACATACAACTACTCGCTACTTACATTACGGAAATAATAGGCTTACTCGGCCATGTATTTCTCGATTAACTGAATCAAAATATGAATCACTTTAATGTGGATTTCTTGAATGCGGTCAGCAAAACCAAAGTGCGGAACTCTAATCTCTACATCCGCTTGGCCAGCCATTTTGCCACCATCTTTGCCAGACAAAATAATCACTTTCATGCCTTTGGCTTTAGCCGCTTCTATCGCCTTGATGATATTACCTGAGTTACCACTAGTACTAATGCCAAAGAGAACATCACCAGCTTGACCTAAACCTTCAATATAGCGCGAGAATACATACTCGTAGCCATAATCATTGCTCACGCAAGATAAGTGGCTAGGATCAGAGATAGCAATAGCAGGGTAAGCAGGGCGGTTTTCACGATAGCGGCCGGTTAACTCTTCGGCAAAATGCATGGCATCACAATGAGAACCACCATTACCACAAGATAATACTTTGCCTTGTTGCTTAAAACTGTCGGCTAACAAACGAGCCGCTTGTTCGATCGCGTCAATGTTTTTCTCATCGGCAATAAAAGCATTTAGAACAGTTACTGCTTCTTGTAACTCTTCAACTATCAAATTTTTCATCTAGGTTCCCTTATCTGGGCAAGGCTTATTAGCTGCACACTATAACTTTTTTTTTAGTAAGGATCAGCGTTCTATTCAGCGCATATCTCAATTTGTTAACTAAAAAATACAACTAAACTTATGTTGATATTTTGTAAAAGACTTGAAGTTTGTTAACCGCTGCGTTACAAATACCCAAAGAGGTCAGACCTCTTATAAGTCCAAGGAGAGATTGATGCAAAGTTACTTACCCCTTTTTGCTGCCATTGGTGGCCTATTATTAATGGGCGGGCTCGCTTATTTTAGAGCGTCGTTACTGGCATTTAGCCTAGTGATAACCGCCTCGCTGGCTGCTTACAGTTTTGTCTCGCCATTTAGCGAGCTGTTCTGGCTAGCCTATTTGTTAATTGTTGGTGGGTTGAATTTTAAGCCTTTGCGTCAGCAACTGATCTCTAAACCGCTGTTCAAAACCTTCAAAAAAATCATGCCCGAAATGTCGCGTACCGAAAAAGAAGCCATCGAGGCAGGTACCACATGGTGGGAAGGCGAGCTATTTCGCGGAGCGCCTGACTGGAAAAAGCTTCATAGCTACCCGGCGCCACGCCTAAGTGCAGAAGAACAAGCCTTTTTAGAAGGTCCGGTTGAGCAAGTATGTGCAATGACTAAAGACTGGGAAATAACCCATGAATTAGCAGACTTACCCGAAGAAATCTGGGACTTTTTGAAAGAGCATAAATTCTTCGCCATGATCATCAAAAAGAAATACGGTGGCCTAGAGTTCTCTGCCTACGCGCAATCTTGTGTGCTACAAAAACTCGCCAGTATTTCAGCAGTACTATCTAGCACGGTAGGTGTGCCTAACTCGCTTGGCCCAGGTGAATTATTGCAACACTACGGAACAAAAGAACAACAAGACCACTACCTTCCTCGCTTAGCTGAGGGTAAAGAAATTCCATGTTTTGCCTTAACCAGCCCTGAAGCCGGCTCTGATGCCGGGTCTATTCCTGATGCAGGTGTGGTTTGTATGGGTGAATGGCAAGGTGAGCAAGTACTAGGTATGCGAATTACTTGGAATAAACGCTATATCACCTTAGCGCCAGTGGCCACTATTTTAGGCCTAGCATTCAAATTATCAGATCCCGACAAACTAATTGGCGAGCAAGAAGAGCTTGGCATTACCTGCGCACTTATTCCAACCGACATTGAAGGGGTTGAAGTAGGTCGTCGTCACTTCCCACTTAACGTTCCCTTCATGAACGGCCCTACCCGCGCTAACGACCTATTTGTGCCTATCGGCTTTATCATTGGTGGTAAAGAAATGGCGGGCCAAGGTTGGCGCATGCTTGTGGAATGTTTGTCGGTTGGCCGCGGAATCACCCTTCCTTCCAGTGCAACGGGTGGCATTAAAAATGCGGCTTTAGCTACTGGTGCTTACGCCCGTATCCGTCGCCAATTCAAATTACCCATTGGTAAAATGGAAGGTGTGGAAGAGCCTTTAGCTAGACTAGCAGGTAACGCCTATATGATGGGAGCGGCTTCTGACTTAACCGTAACCGCCATCGACCTTGGCGAAAAACCATCGGTGATTTCTGCCATAGTAAAATACCACCTAACCCACCGAGGCCAGCGTGCTAGCATTGATGCAATGGATGTTGTCGGCGGTAAAGGGATTTGCTTAGGTCCTAAAAACTTTTTGGCTCGCTCGTATCAAGGTGCACCAATTGCCATTACCGTTGAAGGCGCAAACATTCTAACTCGTAGCATGATTATTTACGGGCAAGGCGCCATTCGTTGTCATCCATACGTGCTTGCAGAAATGGAAGCTACTCAACACCCCGATTTTAACCAAGGCTTACAACAGTTTGATAAAGCGCTATTTAGCCACCTAGGTTTTGCCACCAGCAACTTTGTTCGCAGTTTTTGGTTTGGCCTAACTAGCAACAGTTTAATTAGCACTCCCTACTCCGACCAAACAGCTACCTACTACAAACAACTAACTCGTTTTAGTAGCAATTTAGCGCTGTTGTCTGATGTTGCTATGGGAACACTAGGCGGTAACTTAAAACGTAAAGAACGCGTATCAGCTCGCCTAGGCGACATGTTGAGCCAGCTTTACTTGTGCTCGGCCACTTTAAAACGTTTTGGCGATGACGGCCGCAAACAAGAAGATTTGCCTTTGCTGCACTGGAGCATGCAAGACTCTCTGTTTCAATTACAGAATGCCTTAGATGAGTTACTACTTAACTTCCCGAATAAATGGGTAGGTAAAGCAATGCGCTTAGTGATGTTCCCGCTAGGTAAGCCCTTCCATGCACCCAGTGATGTGTTAGACCATAAACTTGCACGTATTCTACAAGAGCCAAGTGAAACCCGTAATCGCGTAGGACAGGGCCGCTTTGATAGCCGAGTAGAAGGCAATGTTTATGGTGAGTTAGAGCAAACTTTAGAAGATGTACTGGCTTGCGAAGCGCTATACGACAAAGTATGCAAAGCACTAGGCGAAAAACGCCCCTTCACCCAGCTAGATAAACTTGCCGACGAAGGTATAAAACTTGGTGTAATTAACGCTGAAGAAGCCGCCTTAATGCGCCGAACAGAGCAAGGCAGGTTGGCTGCAATTAACGTAGATGACTTTGACCATGAGCAGTTAGAGAATCGCCCTAACCTAGCCAAAACAAGCGCAGCTGATTTAGACTCCGTCGCTTAATACAAAAATTCATCAATCAAAAATAAGCGAGCAACAATAGCTCGCTTTTTTTATCAGTATCAGAAGCAAGGCATTGAATTTGAGTCTAAAATACACTTAACTAAAAGAAAAACATAAGCAATGGATAGCGAATGAGCGACGACATCTTTTTACTAGATGACACAGCCACCGAAACTCAAGAGCAACAGGATCAATGGAAACTATTGGTTGTTGACGATGAGCCGGAAGTTCACCACATCACTAGCATGACGTTGTCACAGTTTGTTTTTGACAACAAATCGATATTGTTTCTACATGCCAACTCAGCCCAAGAAGCCAAACTTATATTGGCCGAACACAACGACATCGCCTTAATCCTATTAGATGTTGTTATGGAAACCGACGATGCAGGCTTATGTTTAGTTCGTCATATTCGCCAAGATCTGGACAACCAAAGCGTTCGAATCGTTTTACGCACTGGGCAGCCCGGGCAAGCTCCCGAAGATGAAGTGGTAGAAAACTACGACATTAACGACTACAAAGACAAAACCGAGCTCACCTCTCAAAAACTACGTACCCTTATTAGAGCAAGCTTGCGCTCTTACCGAGATATTTGTTCGCTTGAGAAACATAAACTGGGCCTAGAAAAAGTCGTTAAGGCCTCGCGCGGCATATTCGAAAAAAATGCCTTGTTTACTTTTGTAGAAGGCGCCTTAGAACAACTGGCTGTAATACTAAATTTAGAAGACAGCTGTATCTATCAAGTAGAACAATATGCTTATAAAGTTAACTCTACTCAACTGCAGCTATTAGCTTACCAAGGGCAACAACGCCCTAGTAAAGCGCATCAACATTTATCAGAATTCCCCAGTAATCAGCAGCAAATATTCAGCCAAGCAATAGATCAAAAAACCAATGTTTTCCAAGATAATGCCTTGGCGATTTACTGTGAAAACAGCGCTTACAATTTATTGTTTTATATCACTAGGAATACGCCGTTTAACCAAGCAGATCAGCATTTCATTAACTTGCTTAGTGAAAACATCGTGGTTGCTTTAGAAAACATTCGGCTTAACGAAGTGATTAGCACCAACCAAAAAGAAGTACTGTATCGCCTCGGGGAAATAGTTGAAACTCGCTCAAAAGAATCGGGCATGCACGTTCGCCGAGTTGCCCTTTTTACTGCTTTACTCGCCGAGTTACTTGATTTACCAGCCATGAAAGTTGAACAGTTAAAGCTGGCATCCCCCTTACATGATGTAGGCAAAGTGGCCATTCCCGATGCAATATTGCACAAACCGGGCAAGCTTACCCCCGAGGAATGGGAAGTAATGCAAACCCATGCGGCCATTGGCGAAAACATGCTTAAAGACTCAAATATTGAAGTAATGCAACTTGCTTCAGAAATCGCTGGCTCGCACCATGAGAAATGGGATGGTAGTGGTTATCCAAGAGGCTTAAAAGGTGAAGAGATCCCAATTAGCGGGCGTTTAACCGCCATTGCTGACGTGTTTGATGCCCTAGGAAGCATACGCTGTTATAAAAATGCCTGGAATGACCAAGAGATTATTGAGTATTTAGAACAACAACGCGGTAAACAGTTTGATCCGCAGCTTGTGGATGCGCTGCTCAACAACTTTGCGCGATTTGTAAAAATTAGAGATAAGTATCAAGACTAAGCCTACTAATTAAGGCTTTGAGTAAACCTTAAAGCCTAATCCCTCGAATTTCAGGCACAAAAAAACCTCGCTTAACGAGGCTCTTGTTTAGTAGTGGCGGAGTGGACGGGACTCGAACCCGCGACCCCCGGCGTGACAGGCCGGTATTCTAACCAACTGAACTACCACTCCGCATATACTAACGTCACGATTGTATTACTACTTTAATGCTGGCGGAGTGGACGGGACTCGAACCCGCGACCCCCGGCGTGACAGGCCGGTATTCTAACCAACTGAACTACCACTCCTACGCATTAAATTGTTTCGTCGTTGGCGGAGTGGACGGGACTCGAACCCGCGACCCCCGGCGTGACAGGCCGGTATTCTAACCAACTGAACTACCACTCCGCTACATCGAAACATTACACACAGACTAAACAGACTTGGCGGAGTGGACGGGACTCGAACCCGCGACCCCCGGCGTGACAGGCCGGTATTCTAACCAACTGAACTACCACTCCGCAGAACCATCTCGTCTGGTGCGGCGCAGATAATACGGTTATGCCTATTACGAGTCAACAAAGAATTGTCTTATTTCTTTAAAAATTCGTTCAAGCGCTGATGTTTTAGCCAAAGCGTCGAGCTTTTAGCCAAACCAGCTTATAAATCACTCCGATGGCATCTTTAAGCTACTGGCTTCATCCATTTTGGGTTCTGCGCTTGGCTCTGCTGCGGGAGCTTCTCTAGCACCTTTTAATGCCGCCTCAAAGGCCTTACGTTTTCGCCACCATATAAAACCAAAAGCAGCGCCTGCTAACAGCAAAAATCCAAAGACATAAAGTAAAATAACTAGCCACAGCGACATTTCTGGCTCTGGAACTACCACCTCTTCTATTACCACTGGTTCTGGAGGCGGTGGCGGCGGAGGAAGGATCACAAAGTCTTCCTCTGGCAAGTCGATAACTATCTCGCGATTTTGAATAGTGGTCGCCAATAAGGTGCCCATAACACGATAGCGCCCTTGCTCGGTGGGTGTGGGAAGGTCTACGGTAAACTCATCACTTTCAGCATAGGTTTGGAAGTCTTGCTCCCAACCTACATTGTTATAAACCTTACCGCTAATCACTACCGACTCTGGCCTAATTTCGTCGGTATCTATCACCAAGGCCATCCGCGCTTGACGCTCTTCGTCTTTTGGCGACATAACCTTTATTTCTACAGGATTAGGATATATCAGCACCGGAGAGATTTGAGCACGAGTAAAAATCTGGTTTAAGGTGCTAACGATCATTTCGTACTTGCCGGGGCGAGCTTCTAACTTGATAAAAGTAGTGAACACGCCATCGTCGGCATACTCATCATAATCTTTGCCATCGTCAAAAAACTTACCTAACTCGTCGCGACGCACTTCTACAGTTTGGTCTTCGAGCAGTTGCTGACGCATCAAGGCAACGTTCATTAGTGCTTCTTGAAGCATAACTTCTAAGTCAATCCGCTCGCCTTTACTGCTTAGGCGCGCCGTTACACGCAAACGCTCTCCTTGATAGAGTTGGTGAGGGATTGGATCAACTGTTAAGTCGATATCACTGAGAATACGAATGCGGTTACGGCCTTTGTTTTCAGCCACCGCCTGCCAAGGGCCTCGCATCGGTTTTTCAATGGTCACAATGTCGAGTTCGTCGGTTTCTAGCCAACTGACATTTTTCGGCACATCCCAAGCATAAATTTTGCTGCCATCGGGGCGCACCAAAATAGCGGCAGGAGAACCGGGAGAGCGATATAAAAGAAAAGTTGCCTTATCAATAGTTTGATCGAGGCGAAAACGATTATCGATTAAAGGAATATCTCGATTTTCGAAAATGGTTGATGCTTGTACAGGAATCACAACACACAACAACAGCCACAAAAGTTTATTTATCATCAAGTTTAGTTGCGCCAGCGACACTGGCCTCCCTTTTTCTCGACAAGGTCTAAGCGCTCCTGGTGCTCGCTGAGCTCTTGTTCTGTTGCAAATACTACTTTTAGAGGGGCACGATTAGAATCAATCAAACGAACGCCAACTCCATCCCCACTGCCCTTTTGCTTTAAATTTAACTTATTTTGGCCACCGGTCATTTTTAAGAAAACGTCGGCCAGCAATTCGGCATCCAGTAATGCGCCGTGGTAAGTCCGTGATGTGCGATCTACACCATAGTAATCACTTAAGGAGTCTAAGTTTTTACGTGAAGGTAAAGGCTTATTGCCCGCCATTTGTACTTCACGTTTATTGTATTCACCACGCCGCGCCACCAATAATGAATCGGTGATAGTACAGATATCGGCACATTTGGGCATCGCTTGAGCCAAGGTTCGCGACATCATCTCAAACTCGTGATCTAGGAAGCTAATATCGAAGTTTGCGTTATGTGCCACCAACTCGCCGCCACGAATAAACTCAACAAAATCATGGGCAACATCTCTAAATAAAGGCTTATCTGCGACAAATTCATCGGTAATACCGTGAACTTGAATTGCCTCTTCATCAATCAACTGCTCAGGGTTGATATACACATGAAAGGTATTACCGGTTAGCTTTCGGTCGATAACTTCCACACAGCCAATTTCAATAACGCGGTGTCCTTGATAGATAGGTCCGCCACTATCATTCATACCGGTGGTTTCAGTATCAAATACAATTAAGCGATGGCTCTTGGATTGGTTCACAACAACTCCTATGCGACACTAAGCAGATAATCCTGCAAGTTTAACAAAAATATGGCAAAAGAAGTCCACTTGTTTACCGATGGCTCATGTTTAGGTAACCCAGGTCCTGGTGGATATGGAGCACTGCTAGTTTACCAAGCTCATCGCAAAGAGCTTAGCCAAGGCTACCGACTCACCACCAACAACCGGATGGAAATGCTAGCGGCCATTATTGGCCTAGAAAGCCTAACCCAAGCCTGCAAGGTGGTGTTAACTACCGATAGTCAATACGTTCGCCAAGGTATTACCCAATGGATCCACAACTGGAAAAAGCGAGATTGGAAAACCGCTGCAAAAGCCGAGGTAAAAAATGCCGATTTATGGAAGCGCTTAGATGCAGCCTGTCAACGCCATCAAGTTGAATGGCACTGGGTGAAAGGCCACGCTGGACACCCAGAAAACGAACGAGTAGACGACCTCGCCCGCGAAGCTGCCACTAACAACGCCAGCTTAATCGACGAAGTGTACGAACAACAAACCTAGCCACTAATTGACGAAGGCACCGGAATGCGTTGTTTCACTCTCCAGGCCTTTTTAACCGGGGTTAGCGGTGCACGGCGTTTACGCGCCACTATAAAATACGCCGATGCGGTAGCGCGAAAATAACGCTTGCCCCAACGCTCAAACCATTGCGGCGCGGGTCGGCTATTTACAAATGAGGTATAAGCAAAACGTTCATCATTAAGCACTTCAAAACCTAATAGGTTTAACCAATCCTTCACCCGCGCAGGGGTAAACATGCGACACGACCAAGGCATTCCACGTTTTCTGAAGGGAAAATAACGACGCATGCCCAATAAGCTAAATGGATTGAAACCGCTGATAATCAGGTAACCATCGGCTGTGAGTACTCGCTCTACCTCACGCAATATCTGATGGGGATCTTTCGAAAAATCTAAACTGTGGGCTAGCAGGCATAAATCAATACTGCTTTCTTGAAAAGGAAGTTGCTCGGGATGAGCACGTAAGCCAATTAAGTGTCCTTGTTTAGCCACATTTAGTTGGTGACGTATCATCGAGGCATGGCAGTTTAACTGAGCACTTAAATTACCCAGTTTTAACATGTGATAACCAAAGGCCACAGGCAGGTGCTGGTCAAGCAAACTTTGCTGCTGCTCCATTAACCAATCGCCTAATGGCAGATCTTGCCAGAAGTCAGGGCTTGCAATTACTTCACGAATTTTCGCCGGCTTCATCAATTCCCCGTACCAATCTACTGCAGTTAAGGCAATAATGTGTCATCGACTTTAACGACAGAGATATCATAATGCAAATCATCCATATACCCGCCTTTAATGATAACTATATCTGGTTAATAAAAGAGGTAAGTTCAAACGATTGTGTTGTGGTTGACCCAGGAGACGCTGCGCCAGTAGAACAGCGACTTAAAGATATTGGCGGCCAGTTAAGCGCCATACTTATTACTCATCATCATGCCGATCATATTGGCGGTGTTGAAAGGCTATTGGCCAGTTATCCGCAGGCTAAAGTTTACGCCCCCAAAAACGCTAAGTACACGTTTAAGCATCAAGCAGTAAAACAATCAGATAGCTTCACTCCCGAAGGTTTAAACCAGCCTTTCTCGGTGCTTGAAGTGCCAGGCCACACCCTTGACCATATTGCCTACCTAAGCAAAGGTCACTTGTTTATTGGCGATACTTTATTTTCGGCGGGTTGTGGAAGGTTATTTGAAGGCAGCGCCCAACAAATGCACCAGTCTTTAGAAAAAATTAAGGACTTACCAAACGACACCCTAATTTATGCAGCGCATGAATACACTCAAGCCAACTTACAATTTGCACTTAGTGTAGAACCAGATAATGCGGAGTTACTGAGTTATCAGCAACAAATAAGTAAGCTTCGCCAAATGGGTCTACCCAGCCTGCCTACTAGCTTAAATCAGCAATTGGCGATAAATCCCTTTTTACGCTGCAATAATGAAAATATTAAGGCAGCGGTTGAGTTGGCTGAATTACAACCATTAAACAATGAGATAGCAGTATTCGCTGGCCTAAGATCATGGAAAGACCGCTTCTGACTTGCCAAACTAGCTTTAGCTCAATACCATTGAGCACTGAATTTTACGTAAATGGATAAATCATGAAAGCGCTCATTGTTGGCCTTTTTTCTTTATTATTGGGCGCTTGCCAACTCACTAATCCTCAAGTTACTGAACAATTAGTAGATGCTAATGCTGTAGACGCTAGCGAGCAGCAAACTAAAGCAGACCAAGTAAAGGAAGTTGAAGAAGCGAAGGTTCAGGTACAACCTGAAGCAGAGCCAGAGCCTCAAGCTCCGGTTTATCACGACGTTTGGGTTAGAATTGAGGACCAACTGGCCATTCCTCTGCCAGAGAACAACAAACGCCTACAAGCTCAACTTAACTGGTTTTTAAAACACCCCGACTACATGCGCCGTGTATCAGTTAGAGCCGACCCTTACTTGTTTTTTATTGTTGAAGAAATTGAACGCCGCCAAATGCCTTTGGAGCTAGCGCTTTTACCCATCGTAGAAAGTGCTTTTCAACCCTTTGCATACTCCCATGGGCGTGCAGCGGGAATCTGGCAAATAATCCCTGGTACAGGTAAACGCTTTGGTCTTGAGCAAAATTGGTGGTACGACGGACGCCGCGATGTATATGCCTCTACTCATGCCGCACTCGATTACCTTGAGTATCTACATAAATACTTTGATGGCGATTGGTTACATGCTCTTGCTGCCTACAACTCTGGCGAAGGTCGCGTTCGACGTGCTATTCGCGCCAACGCTAACGCTGGCAAAGCTACTGATTTTTGGTCGCTAAACCTGCCTAGAGAAACCCGCGCTTATGTGCCTAAACTATTGGCACTAAGCCAAATGTTACAACATCGCGAAGAGTACCAGCTAAATATCCCTGAAATTGCCAACAAAGCGCATTTTGAAAAAGTTGATACTTATAGCCAAATCGACTTAGCGCTAGCCGCAGATTTAGCCAATATTAAACTTGATCAATTACATAAACTGAACCCAGGTTTTAACCGTTGGGCTACCGCACCTAATGGCCCGCACTACTTGTTAGTGCCAAAGAAAAATGTGCCTAATTTTGAAGTAGCTCTTGCCTCTTTGTCTAAACAAGAGCGCATGCAATGGGCGCGTTATAAAGTGAAGTCAGGTGACAGCCTTAGTGTCATCGCCAAGCGTTATAACACTACCAGCAAACAGATCCGAGAGCTTAACCAGCTAAGCAGCAATACTATTCGCATTGGTCAACATTTGTTGGTACCAGTATCGTCGCGTAATCAGAATGCTTACACCCTTAGCCAAAGCCAACGTTTAGCTAGCCAACAAAACAAACCTCGTGGCGACATTAAGCTAAATTACACGGTGAAGTCAGGGGATAGCTTTTGGAGCATTGCGCAGAAATATAAGGTGTCGCACCGCAACATTGCAAAATGGAATAGCATGGCGCCAACCGACACTTTAAAACCGGGTAAAAAGCTGGTGATTTGGCAAAAATCTCAAGCCAATAAAAACCATATTCAAACCGTTACCTATAAAGTACGCAACGGAGATTCACTGTCTCGCATCGCCCAAAAATTTAAAGTGTCAGTGACCGATTTATTGAAGTGGAATGACCTAAACAAAAATCACTATTTACAGCCAGGTCAGAAGTTAAAGCTGTATATCAACGTGGCTGAAGTTAGCGCTTAGCAAAACGGAAGTGCACCAACAAGGCATTGTGATCAGAACTCTCGGTCACAATGCTCTCGCTCTGATTCACCCGTAATCCACGATAAAACACGTGATCTAAAGCTTTTCCAAAAAAGCGAGTTCGCCTATCTGGCTTAAACCTCACCGTTTTTAATTGGTGCGCAGTAATAAACTGCTCTAGCACTGCTAAACGCGCACTGCTCCAAGTATTAAAATCACCAGCTAAAATCACAGCGCCATGGTACCCCGCCAGCCACGGACCAAGCAGCTGGAGTTGCCGCAAATAATCTTCTTCACTGAGAGTGAAATTAATACTATGCATATTGATCAGCAATAATTGCTGCTGTTGCCATTGGTATAACTGCAATAACGCTGATTTCGGTACTCTTATCCACGGCTCGGTACTTAAAGCCAAACAGTTTTCCTCACTAGCAAACTTGGCCAAGTTCATTACTCCTAGTCCATCACCAAGCCACTCAAAGGCGATAGCTTGATACTGGTGCCATTGAGGTCCTTCAGACCAAGCCAACATGCGCTCTCTGCTGGCTTCTTGAAGCAGCATAAAATCGGCTTGTTGTGAGAACTGTTCTAGCTGTTCTGTCCAGCCTTGATTTTGGCCTTTATAGCTATTCCAAACTAAAACAGAAAAGTCTGCAGTATCTGGCAGGGCTTGAATATTCTGTATATTCGCAGGGTGGTAATCTAGCGTTTGATTGTCACAAACGGGCAGCTGCGCATAAGCAGCAGAGCTTAATAAAACAAACAAAGTGCTTATTAACATAGCTTGGAAAAACCAACGCATCACTCGCACATTAAGCCCTCACGCAAAACTTAGATAAAAAAACAAAACCGATAAAACAGCCCGTAAATAGAAAGATATTTTGGCAAAGCCTAGCGGCTTGGCAAATTTGCGACATACTTGAGCTATCATCAAATAATGGATAAGCAAATGCAATCTCAAGAGCCAAGGACACTAGTTCCCATATTTGCTGGCGGTGGCACCCGCCTACCCGCCCATATTGGGATTCTAGCCGGCTTAAAAGAGCTAAATGTTCATTTTTCACATATTGTGGGCGTTTCTGGGGGCAGTATTATCAGCTCCTTATTTGCTAGCGGTATGGATGTAGAGCAAATAAAAGCCATTGCCTTAGATACCGACTTCGAGCAGTTCAAAGGCTTTTCGCTGATCAGCTTGCTACGAAATGGCGGGCTTTGTTCAGGCGACAAGTTTGAAGAGTGGATCGATGACTTACTTAATGGCGTCACTTTTAGCCAGCTGCCGATGCAGTTACATGTAGTAGCCACCGATGTACGCTCTGGCTCACCAGTTGTATTTGATGCTATTCGCACCCCTCACGAAAAAGTATCGCGAGCAGTGCGTTTTTCTATGTCTATTCCTCTGATTTTTTCTTTTAAGCCCTACCAAGACCACTTAATGGTAGATGGCAGCATATTATCGGAAGATGCTCTTCATCAAGATTGGGCTGAAGATGGCACCCCTGTCATCTGCTTTAGGCTACGAGGCGACAATGACATAAAGCCATTGCAAACTAATGGAATTTTCCCCCTTGCCGCGTACATTTCATTATTAATTAGAACTTTCATGACCACCATTTCAAGAGAGTATGTTAACGAGAAGTTTTGGCATAGAACCATCGTAGTAAATACTGGCAATACCTCACCGGTCGATTTTCACCTCAACGACGAAGCAAAGTTACGTTTATTCGACACCGGTTATCAAACTGCCATTAACATCGTGCCCGCTAAAATATGGCACCAACAGCACCCGGCTCCGCAAGCTGACAACAAACATATTTAAAACAATGGCTTGATCACGTTTTCAAGCTACTAAAACCGCTTCACAGCCTGTAAAGCGCATAGCCGTCTACACTTAAAAAAACCAAAAAATAAACCATTCGGAACGTAGACTATGTCACTAACTATTCGCCAACGCTTACTCTTTCTATCACTAGCGCCCGTGCTTATTTTGGCCGTTAGTATTTTGCTCCTGACCATCTCCGAGACCCAAAAACTCACCCAAGGGCAATCTAAAGAAACCCGAGAAAACATGCTTAATATGAAAAAGGATGAGCTAAAAGCCTATATGGGTTTAGCCTACTCTGCGGTGGCCGAAATCTATGAAAATGGTGGAACCCTAGAGCAAGCCTTACCCATATTACAACGCCTAGAATATGGCGAAACCGGATATATGTTCGGTTATACCAATAAAGGTGTTCGGGTATTTATGGGCACATTAGATAAAGGCATTGGCGATAATTTTTGGTCACTGCAAGACAAACAAGGCCAGTACTTAATTCAAGATCTGATTAAAGCCTCGAAAAAAGGCGAATTTTACACCTACTATTTCCCTAAACCTGGCGGCAGCGAAGCCTTGCCGAAACTCAGCTACGCCATTTACTTAGACCGCTGGGACTTAATGATGGGCACCGGTTTTTACACCGATGATGTAGAAGCGGTAATTACAAGCTTAGAAGAACATGCAAAAGACAGCCTGCAATCATCTCTAATGTTCCTAGGGCTAACAGCAGCTGTCTTACTCGGCTTTGCGCTTATCATCGGTTACTTTATTAATCGAAGCATAATGGCGCCGCTACAAGACCTAAATAACTCCTTTGAAAAACTCGCTAGTGGCGATGCAGACTTAAGCGCCAGACTCGACACCAACTACGTGCATGAGTTTGGTCAACTAGCAACTAACTTTAATTCCTTCATCGAATTACTCCACGAAATCATCAGCATGGTAGGTAATGTTGCCCACGACGTTGCCAAAGAAACCTCTTCAATGTCAGACCGCGCCAATAGCGTTGACCAACTGCTGGTAGAACAACGTGAAGAAACCGAGCAAGTGGCTACTGCTATGACAGAAATGACCGCATCTGCTCACGATGTTTCTGACAATGCTAATCAAGCGGCAAACTCTGCCCAACAAGTTGATACTAACGCTGGCCAAGCAATGAGTACCGTGGGCACCGCAGTAACAACGGTGCAGCAACTGGCCGATGAAATAGGCCAAGCGAGTGAGGTGATAGGCAAGCTTGAAGGGGATGTGCAGAATATTTCTTCTGCTTTAGGGGTGATTCAAGGCATTGCCGAACAAACAAACCTGCTGGCCTTGAACGCCGCCATTGAAGCGGCCCGAGCTGGTGAACAAGGCCGAGGCTTCGCAGTGGTGGCCGATGAAGTTCGTCAATTAGCCAGTCGTACCCAACAAAGCACCGGTGAAATTCATGGCATGATTGAACGCCTCAAGAGCGGCTCCGATGCTGCGGTGTCAGCCATGAATAGTAGCCAAGAGCGCAGTGGTGAAGCCGTAAGCGGTGCTAACGCGGCCAGTGATGCGCTGCAGCTGATTAAAGAATCTATTCAACACATCATGGACATGAATGCCCTCATCGCAACGGCAACTGAGGAGCAAAGCCATGTAGGCCAAGAGATCTCCCAGCGCATTGTGCATATTGCTGACCAATCCAGTCAATCTGCCGGTTTAGCGCAAGAAAATCGCAGTGGCAGTGTTAACCTCAATGAACGCGCAGAACAGCTTGAAGAATTAGTGAAACGCTTCACTTTATAAAGAGTTTTTAGCAAAGCCCCTTTTAATTAAAGGGGCTTTTTTATACCTAATTCTAAGTAGCAGAATCAATTCACAAAAAAGCTTAATTCCTTGTGCTAGTCTGCCGATAATAACTCAACAATACCTCTAAAATACATCAACCACAGGGGGGCGAACTATGTCTCTAACTATACGCCAACGTTTACTTATTTTGGCCTTAGGGCCGGTTCTTATTTTGGCAGCTAGTATGCTTTTTTTAAGCTACTCCGAAACTAAAGCTCTGAGTCAGGCTCAATCATCAGAAACACAAGAAAACATGATGGAGATGAAAAAAGCAGAACTAAAGGCTTATTTAGATATGGCCTACTCCTCAATAGCGGAAATTTATGAAAACGGTGGAAGCCTAGAACAAGCTATGCCAACCCTTAAACGATTAAAGTATGGCGAGAGCGGTTACATATTTGGCTATGACAAGACCGGGGTACGAAAGTTACTTGGCGCTAGTGATAAAGGCATTGGCGATAACTTTTGGTCACTGCAAGATAAACACAACCAATACATAATCCGTGATTTACTAAAAGCATCAAAAAACGGTGAATTCTATACTTACTACTTTCCTAAACCAGGTGGTAGTGAAGCATTACCAAAACTAGGTTACGCCATCTACCTCGATAAATGGGACTTATTCATTGGTACTGGTTTTTATACCGATGATGTTGACGCCGTAATTGCAAAACTGGAAGCCGAAGCCCAAGCTAGCCTTGAGTCGTCAATGCTATTTATCTTTATTACCGGCATTGCCCTGCTCGGCTTAGCTGTGGTGATCAGTTACTTTATTAACCGCAGCATTATGGCGCCGCTACAAGATTTAAATCAGTCCTTCGAAAAGCTCGCCAGTGGCGATGCAGACTTAAGCGCACGCCTGCGAACTGACTATGTTCATGAGTTTGGCCAATTAGCCAATAACTTTAATGCCTTCATCTCGCTTCTTCACGACATTATTAGCATGGTAGGTAAAGTGTCTTCTGATGTAGCTAAAGAAACCTCATCGATGTCTGATCGCGCCAACAGCGTTGACCAACTGCTTGTGGAACAACGTGAAGAAACTGAACAAGTGGCCACGGCGATGACTGAAATGACAGCTTCGGCTCATGACGTCTCCGACAACGCTAACCAAGCAGCCAACTCGGCACAAGAAGTTGATAACAACGCAGGTCAAGCTATGACTACGGTAGGCAGCGCAGTTACCACTGTGCAACATCTAGCCGATGAGATTGGTCAAGCCAGTGAAGTGATTAGCAAGTTAGAAGGCGATGTACAGAATATTTCCTCGGCTTTAGGGGTAATTCAAGGCATTGCCGAACAAACCAACCTATTAGCGCTAAATGCAGCTATTGAAGCTGCACGCGCTGGTGAGCAAGGCCGAGGGTTTGCCGTTGTTGCTGATGAGGTTCGCCAATTAGCCAGCCGCACCCAACAAAGCACCGGTGAAATTCATGAAATGATTGAACGATTAAAAAGTGGCTCTGACGCAGCGGTTACCGCAATGGATACGAGCCAAGAACGCAGTAGCGAAGCCGTTAGTGGCGCCAATGCCGCCAGTGATGCTCTGCAGCTGATTAAAGAGTCGATTCAACACATCATGGATATGAATGCGCTTATTGCCACCGCTACCGAAGAGCAAAGCCACGTGGGCCAAGAAATATCTCAACGTATTGTGCAAATTGCCGATCAATCGAGTCAATCAGCTAGCCTAGCTCAAGAGAACCGCGCAGGTAGCCTAAACCTTAACGAGCGTGCCGAGCAGCTAGAAAAGCTGGTAAAACGCTTTACTTTGTAAGCTCAAACAATCTTTCTAATAACAAAAAAGCCACCCTAAGGTGGCTTTTTTATTTAGTGCTGTTTAACCAACATTAACTCGCGCATTACGGAACATACGCATCCAAGGGCTATCTTCGCGCCAGTCATCAGGGTGCCAAGAGTGCGCTACCGTACGGAATACACGCTCTGGGTGAGGCATCATAATGGTTACTCGGCCATCTTTTGAAGAAAGGCCAGTAATACCTAGCGGCGAGCCATTAGGGTTAGCTGGGTATTGAGTTGTAGCTTCGCCATAGTTATCTACATAACGTAGCGCCACAGTACCACTGCTCGCCAAGGCATCTAGATGCGCTTGGTCACGCACTTCCACACGGCCTTCACCATGAGAAACTGCGATAGGCATTTGTGAACCCGCCATACCATTTAGGAAGATAGAAGGTGATTGCTGCACTTCTACCAAACTAAAACGTGCTTCAAAACGCTCAGATTCGTTGCGTACAAAACGCGGCCATAAATCGGCTCCTGGGATTAGCTCGCTCAGATTCGATAACATCTGACAGCCATTACATACACCAAGAGCAAAAGAATCGTTACGCTCGAAGAATGCGCTAAACTGTTCACGCGCTCGGCTGTTAAACAGAATCGACTTCGCCCAACCTTCACCAGCACCAAGTACGTCACCGTAAGAGAAGCCACCACAAGCCACTAAACCTGCGAACTTATCTAGGCTCACTCGGCCAGCCAAAATATCGCTCATATGCACATCTACTGCTGCGAAACCAGCTCGGTCAAAGGCGGCTGCCATTTCGTGATGCGAGTTAACACCCTGCTCACGTAAAATCGCCATTTCTGGTTTTAACCCCTTAACAATGTAAGGCGCGGCCACATCTTCGTTGATGTCGAAACTTAAACCGATATTAAGGCCTGGATCTGCGGCATCAAATTTGGCATCAAATTCTTGCTTGGCACATTCAGGGTTATCACGCAGCGCTTGCATTTGATAAGTTGTTTCAGCCCAAATACCACGGTAATAAGTGCGCGTATTCGCCAGTACAACTTCACCGTTACGGGTGAAGCGAATCGCGTCATCATCGTTTAGTGAGCCAATAACATGGCTACAAGATGCTAAACCGTGTCCAGCTAGAACGTTTAGTACGGCTTCTTTTTCTTCAGTTTTAACCTGAATCACCGCACCAAGCTCTTCACTAAAGAGCACGTCTAACGTATCACCAGCCAATAAGTCTAGCGCTACGTCTACACCACAATGGCCAGCAAAAGCCATTTCAGCAACAGTAGTGAACAAGCCACCATCACTGCGATCGTGGTAAGCAAGCAGTTTCTGCTCAGCAGTAAGTACTTGAATCGCGTTAAAGAAACCTTTTAGTAGTTCAGGTGAATCTACATCCGGTACTTTATTACCAAGCTGTTTATAAACCTGCGCTAAACAAGAGGCACCCAAGCGGTTTTTACCGTGGCCTAGGTCGATAAGAATTAGGTCGGTATCACCAGCGTCATTACGCAGCTGCGGGGTAACCGTTAAGCGAATATCTTCAACTTTAGCAAAGGCACTAATAATTAAAGAAAGTGGCGAAGTCACCGCTTTGTCTTGGCCTTCATCTTGCCAAGCAGTCTTCATCGACATCGAGTCTTTACCTACCGGAATAGTAAGACCTAATGCTGGACAAAGCTCTTCGCCTACCGCTTTAACTGCAGCGTATAAACCTGCGTCTTCGCCTGGGTGACCAGCTGCTGACATCCAGTTAGCCGACAACTTAATGTTGTTTAACGAACCAATGTTCGTAGCTGCAATGTTAGTTAATGCTTCCGCTACCGCTAAGCGTGCCGAGGCTGCATGGTCAATCAGTGCTGCAGGCGTGCGCTCACCCACCGACATAGCTTCGCCATGATAGGTATCGTAACTTGCCGCCGTTACCGCACAGTTAGCAACCGGAACCTGCCAAGGACCAACCATTTGATCACGCGCCACTAAACCGGTAACACTACGGTCACCAATAGTGATTAAGAAGGTTTTCTCTGCAATGGCCGGTAAACGTAACAATCGTTCTGCGGCTTCTGCTAAATCAAGCTTATCACCATTAAAGGCCGGGCCATTAAACGTTGCGGTTTTGACGTCGCGATGCATTTTAGGTGCTTTTCCTAAAAGTACTTCTAGCGGCATACGAATAGGATCGTTGTTAAAGTGAGAATCGTGAAGAATCAAATCACGCTCTTCTGTTGCTACACCAATAACTGCATATAAGGCACGTTCGCGCTTACAAATGGCGTCGAACACATCCAAATGCTCAGGTGCAACAGCTAGCATGTAACGCTCTTGAGATTCGTTACACCAAATTTCTAGTGGCGACATGCCTGGTTCATCATTTGGCACGCTGCGCAAATCAAAAATACCACCACGGCCGCCGTCATCAACCAGTTCAGGACAAGCGTTCGATAAACCGCCAGCACCAATATCGTGAATGAATGCAATAGGGTTAGCATCACCTAGTTGCCAACAACGGTCGATAACTTCCTGACAGCGACGCTCCATTTCTGGGTTTTCACGCTGTACTGAGGCAAAATCTAGATCTTCACTCGATTGACCAGAAGCCATTGAAGAGGCAGCACCACCACCTAAACCAATGTTCATGGCTGGGCCACCAAGTACAATGATTTTAGCACCAACCGGAATCTCACCTTTCTCAACATGATCTTCACGAATGTTACCTAGGCCACCCGCCAACATGATTGGTTTGTGGTAACCACGTACTTCACTACCGTTAAAGCTTTCTACTTGCTCTTCGTAAGTACGGAAATAACCCAAAATATTAGGGCGACCAAATTCGTTGTTAAACGCTGCGCCGCCTAACGGTGCTTCAATCATTATTTCTAAAGCATCTACAATACGGCTTGGCTTACCAAAGTTACTTTCCCAGCTTTGCTCAAAACCTGGAATGCGTAGATTACTAACGGTAAAACCAACCATGCCAGCTTTAGGTTTAGAACCACGACCGGTTGCACCTTCATCACGAATTTCGCCACCAGAGCCGGTAGCCGCGCCAGGGTAAGGAGAAATTGCCGTTGGGTGGTTATGCGTTTCTACTTTCATCAAGATATGAATATCTTCTTGATGGTAGTTGTATTGCTTAGTTTCAGCATTTGGGAAGAAGCGGCCAGCCACTGAACCTGTCATTACCGCTGCGTTATCTTTATACGCCGACAATACGTAATCGCTGTTCAATTCATAGGTATTTTTAATCATTTTGAACAATGATTTTGGCTGTTTTACGCCATCGATTGTCCAATCAGCATTAAAGATTTTATGGCGGCAGTGCTCTGAGTTTGCTTGAGCAAACATCATTAGCTCTACGTCATTAGGGTTGCGCTTCATTTTTTCGAAATTTTCTACTAGGTAGTCGATTTCGTCATCGGCCAAGGCCAAACCTAATTCTTGGTTAGCTTGTTCTAAGGCTTGCTTACCGCCAGATAGAATGTCTACCGACTCAAACGGTGCAGGGCTTGCGTGTTCAAACAATGCGCTAGCTTGTTCGGTTTCTGCAAATACCACTTCCATCATACGGTCGTGAATTAAGCTTTTAAGCTGTTTGCTTTGTTGCTCGTTTAGTTCGCTACTGGTATCTACATAGTAAGCAATACCGCGTTCTAAACGCGTTACATTGGCTAAACCACAGTTATGTGCAATATCACTTGCCTTAGAAGACCAAGGAGAAATTGTACCTGGACGGGGAGCTACTAATAGCAACTGGCCAGTAGGCTGATGCTCGGCAATAGTAGGGCCGTAGGTCAATAACTTATCTAATACTTGTTGTTCAGCATCAGTCAAATCACTTGAGATATCAGCAAAATGCATAAACTCAGCGTAGATAGCTGTAACAGGAAGGTCTTGCTCTGCGCAGCGTTTTAACAATTGCGCAATTCGAAACTCAGACAGTGCAGGTGCACCACGTAGTACCAACATATTTATGTGCTCGCTTTTCCAGATGGAGGTGGGAGGGGGAAAATTGCGCGTATTATAGATAAAAACTGCGACAATGGTAAACAAAACGTTAGCTTGACGAGGAAAACAACGCTTAAAGCTAGACAGCCAAGCGTATATCCCTAAAATCGAATAAAAATAATAGCGTGGAAACCAGATTTGATGATTAAACAGCAACGCTTCACCCTGCTTCTAGCGTTGCTCGCTTTGTTTGTATTACAAGGCTGCGAACCCAACCCCTTTGTCTCAGAGCTAGAGCAAATTCGCCAACGTGGAAAACTGCGCGTAGGCACCTTGTATAGCCAGCAAATCTTCTATTACGACCAACATGAACAACCTACGGGCATGGAATACGAGTTATTGGAAGACTTTGCTAACTATTTAGGTGTTGAGTTGCAAATGGTGCCTTTATATAACCAAACAGAGCTTTATCGAGGTTTGCATAACAATCAGGTCGATCTATTAGCTGCAGCGCTATCGCCAACCAATGCGCTACGCGAAAACTTTCGCTTTTCTCCAGAGATATATAAAGTAGACGCCAAGGTTGTTTATAAAAAAAATACTCGCCGCCCGCGTGATATTAGCCAAGTGGATTCTCCATTATGGATAACCACAGGTAGCTATCATCAACCTTTGCTTAAGAGCTACCGCAAAGAACACCCAGAATTAGCCATTGAAGCCACAGACCGCCTAGACAGTAGCGAATTACTCAAAAGCATTGTTGATGAAGACATCCGCTTCGCCTTGGTGGATGACACCACCCTCGCTTTGCATCAACGCTTTTACCCAGACCTAGCTGAAGCTTTTACCTTAAGCGAATCTACGTCTGTAGTTTGGATGGTAAACCGCCTGCGTGATGACAGTTTATACAGCGCGCTAATCGAATTTATTGGTGATAAACACAGCAATGGTGACATTACTCGTTTGTACGAACGCTATTTTGGCCACATTCAACGTTTCGATTATGTCGATACTCGGGCCTTCTTACGCTCTACCAGTACTCGGCTCCCCAAATACGAAGACTGGTTTAAGCAATACGCAGGTAAGTTAGACTGGCGCCTGATCGCAGCAGTATCTTATCAAGAATCTCACTGGCGCCCGCATGCTAAATCTTTCACCGGTGTGCGCGGTATGATGATGTTAACTCTGCCAACAGCTAAATCGGTAGGTGTAACTAATCGTTTAGATCCAGAACAAAGCATTCGTGGCGGCGCTGAATACCTGCAAAAACTAATAAACCGAGTGCCCGATAGCGTCCGTGAAGATGACAAAATATGGTTTGCTCTTGTGTCTTACAACATTGGCTTTGGCCATATGTTAGATGCTAGGCGAATTACTCGAATGCGTGGCGGCGATCCAGATGCTTGGGTAGATGTTAAAGAAAACCTGCCACTGCTTATGCGTAAAAAATGGTACCAACAAACTCGTTATGGTTACGCTCGCGGGCAAGAAGCCTACAACTATGTAAACAACATTAGGCAGTATTATCAAAGCCTTTTGTGGCTAGATGCTCAGAAAAAAGAGTCACAACGCCGTCAGGAGTTAATGAAGAATCGTGCACCTTATCCAGTGAATAATCCCAGCATCGAGGCTAGTGAACCAAATAAAACAGAAGTTGACACCATTAACTAAAGAATAATCTTGACGATTTGTCACATAACTGTCATGTTTTATGCTTAATCTGTAATGGAGATTAAAAACTGTAAAGCGTCCTGCCTACGCAATGGAGAGGATAGTATGATTAGAAAGAAACGCGTTACCCTTCACTCGCCACGTCGCCGAATTCAATTGGCTCGTCAGCACCGTAAGGTTTTGTTAAGACAACGTTCTTATGTTTTGACTGAAATGGGTTTAGTCAGCGTCGCTGAGTAGACCACTGCTCTGTTGTTTTTTTCGCAGCTTGTGTTGTTCACGACGCTTGCGAAAAAAACGACTAATGTTCTCACTGCACTGTTCCGCTAGTACTCCAGCTTCTACCTCAGCTCGATGATTTAACTGCTCACAATCAATAATATTAAACACACTTCCCGCAGCGCCTGTTTTAAGATCGCTAGCACCATAAACCAATCGTTTCACGCGTGCGTGCACCATGGCTCCCGCACACATAGAGCAGGGCTCTAAAGTAACGTAAAGCGTGGTATCTAATAGCCGGTAATTGCCGATATTCTTGCCTGCTTCTCGCAGTGCTAGTATCTCAGCATGGGCAGTAGCATCGTTAAGAGTAATCGTTTGATTCCAGCCTTCACCCACTACTTCGCCATGGTAAACAACCACTGCTCCAACTGGCACCTCTCCTTGTGCTTCTGCTTTATCTGCTAACAGCAGCGCATGTTTCATCCAGTCAATATCGGTATTGTCCAAGTACTTATCCTTACCTGTTTTGCTCGCCACATTGTAAACCTGAAAGCTGCCTGACTAAAGCCCCCAACAAGCCCCCTACTCTTTAACAAAAACAAAAAAGCCGGCACAAGGCCGGCTTAGCTATTTATTGAAACGTTTATTCAGCAGGCTTTTCTGCTGGTGCTTCGCTAGGCGCTGCCGCTTCTTTAATACTTAGGCGTACACGGCCTTGGCGGTCTACTTCTAGTACTTTAACTTTCACTATGTCACCAACAGTTAGGTGGTCAGAAACGTTAGCAACACGCTCTTGAGAGATTTGCGAAATGTGTACTAGGCCATCTTTGCCTGGCAAGATTTCAACAAATGCACCGAAGTCTGCAAGGCGAACAACTTTACCTTCGTAGAATTGGCCCGCTTCAACTTCAGCAGTTAGCTGCTCAATACGTTTAATCGCTTCTTGAGCTTGCGCGTTATCAGTTGCTGCAACTTTCACTGTACCGTCATCTTCGATTTCGATAGTAGTGCCAGTTTCGTCAGTAAGTGCACGAATAGTTGCACCACCTTTACCAATTACGTCTTTGATCTTCTCTGGGTTGATCTTAAGCGTGTGGATACGTGGAGCAAACTCAGAAATCTCTTCACGAGAAGTACCGATAGCTTGGTCCATCACACCTAGAATATGTAAACGTGCACCTTGCGCTTGGCGTAGGGCAATTTCCATAATTTCTTTAGTGATACCTTCAATCTTAATATCCATCTGCAATGCAGAGATACCTTCAGAAGAACCAGCCACTTTAAAGTCCATGTCACCTAAGTGATCTTCATCACCTAAAATGTCAGAAAGAACAACGAACTTGTCGCCTTCTTTTACTAGACCCATTGCGATACCCGCAACAGAAGCTTTAATTGGTACACCCGCATCCATAAGCGCTAGTGAGCTACCACAAACAGAAGCCATTGAGCTAGAACCATTTGATTCAGTGATTTCAGATACTACACGTACAGTGTATGGGAAGTCTTCAGCACTTGGCATTACCGCAGCAACACCACGCTTAGCCAAACGACCGTGGCCAATTTCACGACGCTTAGGTGAACCGATGAAGCCCGTTTCGCCAACACAGTAAGGAGGGAAGTTGTAGTGAAGCATGAAGCGAGATGTTTGCAAGCCAGCTAGCGAGTCAATCATCTGTGCATCACGTTCTGTACCTAGTGTACATGTTACAAGAGCCTGAGTTTCACCACGGGTGAATACAGAGCTACCGTGAGTACGTGGTAATACGCCAGTCATTACGTCTAGCGCACGGATCATATCTGGTTCACGACCATCGATACGCGGCTCACCAGCAATAATGCGTGAACGAACTACGTTTTTCTCTAACTTGCCTAGCTCGTCACCAATTTCTTGGCTGTCTAGCGCTTCGTCTTCAGCAGTTAATGCTTCAACAACCGCTTTTTTGATTTCGCCAACTTCAGCGTAACGCTCTGCTTTGTCGGTAATTTGGTAAGCTTCAGTTAACTTAGCTTCTGCTAATGCTGCTACTTTATCTTTAAGTGCAACGTTAACTTCTGGCGCTTCCCATTCCCAAGCAGGTTTAGCAGCTTCTTCACACAGTTCGTTAATGGCAGTAATTACCGCATTTGATTGCTCATGACCATAAACAACCGCGCCAAGCATTACTTCTTCTGAAAGTAATTCTGCTTCTGACTCAACCATAAGAACGGCACTTTCGGTACCTGCTACAACAAGGTCTAGCTTGCTTTCTGGTAGCTCTTCTGTGGTTGGGTTAAGGATGTAGTTACCATCGATGTAACCAACACGAGCAGCACCAATTGGGCCGTTAAATGGAATACCTGAAAGGCTTAGCGCCGCAGAAGTACCGATTAACGCCACGATGTCTGGCTGAACTTGTGGATTTACAGAAACCACTGTTGCCACAACTTGTACTTCGTTTACGAAGCCATCTGGGAACAATGGACGGATTGGACGGTCAATCAAACGTGCGATTAACGTTTCTTCTTCGGAAGGACGACCTTCGCGCTTGAAGAAACCACCAGGAATTTTACCTGCTGCGTAAGTACGTTCTTGGTAGTTCACAGTCAACGGGAAGAAATCTTGGCCAGGTGTAGCAGTTTTTTTACCCACTACTGATACAAATACTGTTGTATCGTCCATAGTAACCATTACGGCAGCTGTAGCTTGACGAGCGATAGCGCCAGTTTCAATGGTGACTGTATTCTCACCGTATTTAAACGTTTTTACGATAGGATTCACGTGAATTTCCTTTAATTTATGTTCTCTTTTCAATTCGCGCTAAAGTATAAAGCAATGGCTTGTCAAAAGATAACTTTATCCTTACTAAAACCACTGTTATCACACCACTTTGTGACTTTTATTTAAGCAACAAAAAAGGGAGCCATTCGGCTCCCTTTCGGTATTCTTTCTTGGCGACGTTAAAATTAACGACGTAGGCCCAATTTAGCGATCAATTCAGCGTAGCTCGCTTGGTTTTTACGCTTCAAGTAGTCAAGCAATTTACGACGCTGGCTAACCATGCGTAGTAGACCACGACGGCTGTGGTGATCGTGGATGTGCTTCTTGAAGTGACCTTGCAAGTGGTTGATCTGTGCAGTTAACAAAGCAACTTGAACTTCAGAAGAACCAGTGTCTCCTGCTTCACGTGCGTATTCTGCAACGATTGCTGCTTTTTCAGTGCTACTTAGTGACATACTAACTCCTAAAAATGTAAATTTACTCTCCGCCAATCACTAACTCAGCGAAGAAGGACGCGTATTATATAGTGCGCCCTAATGAGTTGCAAGCAACTCGCCTAACTATCGCTATTTTGAATCAAGCGTTTAGGTGCCACTAAACCATCATCGTTTAGCTGGCCAATTCCAACAAAACGATGCTGCTCGCCGATGGTTAACCTGAACACGTCATTTAACGGAGCGCCAGCGACTTGCATCGCTTGGCCTTGCATTAAATATCCACCTAATGTCTCGGGAATATTCACTTCCGCCAAATGGGCGACGGCCGAATCCATTGGCAACAATAAAGGGTCAAGCAACTCTTTAGGAGCAATATCTTGCTCGTTAGCTTGTTCTAATAACGCCTCTAATTGTTCTGGTGTCACCATTCGTTCGCTTGGGTAAGTCGCTACCTGCGAGCGATGCAATTTAACTACATGCGCGCCACAACCTAGCATTTCACCTAGATCATCAATAATGGTGCGAATATAAGTACCTTTGCTGCAATGAACATCTAAGGTCAGCATATCGCCATCTAATGAAATAAAGTTGTTTTCATAAACAGTAATTGGCCGCGCTTCACGTTCAATCGTAATGCCTTCTCGAGCATAAGAATACAAAGGTTTACCGTTATGCTTTAGCGCAGAGAACATAGAAGGCACTTGATTTATCGCACCACGAAATGATGCTAATGCAGCTTCAATCTCGGCTTGATTAACATTCACATCACGCTGTTCAACCACTTCCCCATCGGAATCAGAGGTATTAGTTCGAACACCGAGTTGAGCAGTAACCTGATAACGTTTATCGGAATCTAACAAAAACTGTGAAAACTTAGTGGCTTCCCCTAAGCAAATTGGCAGCATACCAGTGGCAAGCGGATCTAGAGCCCCAGTATGTCCGGCTTTTTGAGCAAAATAAATTCGCTTAACTCGCTGCAAAATTCCGTTTGAAGAAACGCCAGTAGGTTTATTCAGCAGAAGGATACCGTCAATAGCTCTACCCTTTTTTCTGCGTCCTTGTCCCATTACTCGCCCTCTTGCTCTTCACCGTTGCCCAAGCTACGACCTGATGCTTCGGCTTTTTCTTGGTCATCTTTAACTGCTTTAGTCGCCAGCTCAGTCATACGCAAACCTTCACGAAGTGAGCCATCATATTGAAAGCGTAATTCTGGTACAGCGCGCAGGCGCATTGCTTTAGCTAACAAATGACGAACGTAACCTACGTGCTCTTCTAGCGCTTCTAAGCTAGCTTTTACCGCTTCTTCACTATCGTCTAAAAAGGTCACAAACACTTTAGCGTAAGCAAGGTCACGGGTTACTTCAACGGCAGATACTGTCACTAAGCTCAAGCGTGAGTCTCGTACTTCACGTTGCAAAATCATCGCAACTTCTTTTTGAATTTGTTGGGCTACCCGATCTGGGCGGCTAAATTCTCTAGGCATCACATTTCTCCTGATACCACTCCCAAGGGAGTATTGAAAACACAAATGGGGGCGCAAGCCCCCATCTTAGAGATTAATTAAGTGGTGAGCTTACAAGCTACGCTTAACTTCAACAATCTCAAATACTTCGATTTGGTCACCAGCACGAACGTCATTATAGTTCTTAACGCCGATACCACATTCCATACCGTTACGAACTTCGTTTACGTCATCTTTAAAGCGGCGAAGTGACTCTAGCTCACCTTCATAAATAACCACGTTTTCACGTAAAACACGAATTGGGTTAGAACGCTTAACCTGACCTTCAAGTACCATACAACCTGCAATAGCACCAAGCTTAGGTGACTTAAATACGTCACGAACTTCAGCTAAGCCCATAATTTGTTGTTTAAATTCTGGAGCAAGCAAGCCGGTCATTGCACTCTTAACTTCATCGATTAGGTCATAGATTACGCTGTAGTAGTGTAGATCTACGCTTTCGGTTTCGATGATGCGGCGCGCAGTTGCATCGGCACGAACGTTAAAGCCAAGTACGATAGCATTAGACGCAGCGGCTAGCGTTGCATCAGTTTCGGTAATACCACCAACACCACGGCCGATAATGTTAACTTTAACTTCGTCAGTTGAAAGCTTAGACAGAGAATCAGCAATCGCTTCAAGTGAACCTTGAACATCAGATTTAAGTACAATGTTAAGCTCTTGAACTTCACCTTCTTCCATGTTGGCAAACATGTTTTCAAGTTTAGATTTTTGCTGGCGCGCTAATTTAACATCACGGAATTTACCCTGACGGTAAAGTGCAACTTCACGGGCTTTCTTCTCATCACGAACAACTGTAGCTTCGTCACCAGCTTGTGGCACACCAGACAGACCTAAAATCTCAACAGGGATTGAAGGACCGGCAGTTTCGATGTCTTTACCGTTTTCATCTTTCATGGCACGAATACGACCGTATTCAAGACCACAAAGAATGATGTCGCCTTTTTCTAACTGACCGTGTTGTACCAAGATAGATGCAATTGGACCGCGACCTTTATCAAGACGAGATTCAATTACCACACCCGATGCTGCGCCAACATGGCTAGCAGTAAGCTCTAGCACATCAGACTGAAGCACAATCGCTTCTAATAAGTCATCAATACCTTCACCGCTTTTCGCTGATACGTGAACAAATTGCACGTCGCCGCCCCAGTCTTCTGGAATAACATCGTGTTGTGATAGTTCAGTTTTAACGCGATCTGGGTCGGCGGCTTCTTTATCGATTTTGTTTACCGCTACAACTAATGGCACTTCAGCAGCACGGGCGTGCTGAATCGCTTCAATAGTTTGTGGCATTACACCATCATCTGCAGCCACTACCAATACAACAATATCGGTTGCTTTAGCACCACGAGCACGCATCGAGGTAAACGCAGCGTGTCCTGGAGTATCTAAGAAGGTGATCATGTTGTCGTTAGTTTCAACATGGTAAGCACCAATATGCTGGGTAATACCGCCAGCTTCACCATCGGCAACTTTAGCGCGACGAATGTAATCTAGTAGCGAGGTTTTACCATGGTCAACGTGACCCATAATAGTTACAACTGGTGCACGAGTTGTTTGCTCACCGGTTGATTCCGCTTCTTGCATTACTTGTTCTTCAAGCGCGTTTTCTTTAACTAGAACCACTTTATGGCCAAGTTCTTCAGCAACCAACGTTGCAGTTTCTTGGTCAATAACTTGGTTAATGGTCGCCATTGCGCCCATCTTCATCATGGCTTTAATCACTTCAGTGGCTTTGATTGCCATTTTGCTAGCTAATTCACCAACTGAAATGGTTTCGCCAATGCGTACTTCACGCTCAACCGGTTGCGCAGGCTTGTTGAAGCCATGCTGCATAGTCGTTGGAGTAGCAACTTGACGTTTATTACCTTTGCGGCCACCGCGACGATTGTTATTGTTATCGTCGTTTTGCTTAGCTTTACGCTTTTTGCGGCGAGGAGCTTCAGCTTTTTGCTCTTGCTCATCTTCTGCAGCACGAGCATAAGTAGATGTAGTTGTGTGGTAATCGGCAGATTCTTCACGCTTTTTACGGGCTTTTTCTTCTTCGGCCCAACGCGCGGCATTTTCTTCTGCTAGCTTCTTCGCTTCTTCTGCTTTTTTCTCAGCTTCGGCCTCAGCTTTCGCAATTGCTGCTTCTTCTTGCTTACGCAAGATATCGGCAGCTTCTTTCTCTGCAGCTAATTGCTCAGGAGATTTTTCTGCGTCAGACTGTTTTTCAGCTTCTTTAGCTTTTGCCGCAGCGGCTGCTGCAGCTGCCGCTTTTTCTTCTCGCTTCACTTTCTCTTCTGCTTCACGCTTAGCTTTATCTTCAGCGGCTTTCTTTGCAGCGGCTTCAGCTTCAACACGAGCTGCTTCTTCTGCTTCTAGGCGTGCTTTTTCTTCAGCTTCTTGCTTCGCTTGTTCTTCTACAGCGCTGCGTTTAACGTAAGTTTTCTTTTTACGCACTTCTACTTGAACTGCGCGAGACTTACCGCCAGTACCAGACACACTTAGGGTGCTCTTGGTTGTACGCTTTAAAGTCATGCGGCTTGGCGAGCTTTCTTCACCATGCTGTAATTTTAGATGCTCAAGAAGCTTAGTTTTCTCTTCTTGAGTAACATTGTCGGTTAAAGACTTTTTAATACCAGCATCTGCAAATTGCTGAATTAATTTATCTTCGTTTGTTCCCACGTCGGTCGCGAGTTGTTTAATTGAAACTTCTGTCATCGGGCTATTGTCCTCCGTCGACCTTATTCTTCGTCGCCAAACCAGCAAATCTGTCTGGCGGCCATAATCAGTTCGCCGGCTTTCTCTTCCGACAACTCTTCAATATCTTCCAGCTCGTCTACACCTTGCTCTGCAAGATCTTCTAAGCTAATCACGCCTTTACTTGCCAGTACAAACGCTAGGTGACGTTCCATACCTTCAAGAGCAAGTAGCTCTTCACTTGGCTCGGCGTTATCTAAAGACTCTTCTTTAGCTAGAGCTTCGGTTACTAGTGCCGCTTTAGCACGTTCACGCAACTCGTTAACGATATCTTCATCTAGGCCGTCAATGCTGAGTAGTTCGCTTACTGGTACGTAAGCAATCTCTTCTAAAGAAGTGAAACCTTCTTCAGCAAGAACGGTAGAGAACTCTTCATCAATATCTAGGTATTGAACAAACGTATCGATAGCCTTTTGAGCTTCAGCTTGGTGTTTATTGTTTGCGTCTTCAACAGTCATTACATTTAGTTCCCAACCAGTAAGTTGAGACGCTAGACGTACGTTTTGACCGTTACGACCAATAGCTTGGGCAAGGTTATCAGCTTCAACAGCGATATCCATTGAGTGGCTATCTTCGTCTACGATGATTGAAGCAACTTCAGCTGGAGCCATGGCGTTAATAGCGAATTGAGCTGGGTTATCGTCCCACAACACAATATCTACACGCTCGTTATCAAGTTCACCTGAAACGGCCTGAACACGCGCACCGCGCATACCAACACAAGCACCAACCGGATCGATGCGGCGGTCATTACTTTTCACAGCAATTTTCGCACGTGAACCTGGATCGCGAGCAGCAGCTTTAAGATCAATCATCTCTTCAGCAATTTCTGGCACTTCGATACGGAACAACTCGATCAGCATTTCTGGGCGAGTACGGCTCATAAACAATTGAGCGCCACGAGCTTCTGGTTTCACTTCGTACAGCAAACCACGAACACGGTCACCCGGGCGGAAAGCTTCACGAGGAAGTGATTCTTCGCGATGAATAACTGCTTCAGCATTGTTACCTAGGTCAACGATGATATTTTCACGGCTTACCTTTTTAACAACACCTGTTACCAATTCATTCACTTGGTCAAAATATTGTTCAACAACTTGAGCGCGCTCTGCTTCACGTACTTTCTGTACGATAACTTGCTTAGCAGTTTGCGTAGTAATGCGGTCAAACACCACTGATTCAATTTGCTCTTCAACATAATCACCAAGTTCAATTTCTGGCTCTTCGTATTGGGCTGCTTCTAAAGTAATTTCACGGTATGGATTTTCAATCGCTTCTTGATTTTCAACAACCATCCAGCGACGGAAGGTATCAAAACTACCGTCTTTGCGATCGATATCAACGCGAACTTCAATATCGCCTTCATACTTTTTCTTGGTTGCCGTTGCTAAAGCAATTTCCATAGCTTCAAAGATTTTTTCACGCGGTAGAGCTTTTTCGTTCGATACCGCATCAACAACCAACAAGACTTCTTTGTTCATTCCTGACCCTCTTTAGTCAAACTGGGGAACCAGATGCGCTTTTTGTACATTACCTAGCGCGATCCGATGTTGTTCTTTGTCTACTGCTAAAACGACTGTGTCGTCTTCAACAGCAATAATTTCACCCTGCCATTTACGGCGATTATTTACAGGCATACGTACCTGTAGAAAAGCAATCTCACCAATAAAACGTTGATAGTGTTCCGCTTTAAAAAGAGGGCGTTCTAAACCAGGAGATGACACCTCAAGGTTGTATTCAGTGCTAATTGGATCTTCAACATCCAAAATAGCGCTAGCTTGTCGACTTACGTCGGCGCAATTGTCGACATTAATGCCGTTTTCGTGGTCAATAAACAAACGCACGATAGAGTGCTTGCCAGCACTAACATATTCGATACCTAAGAGCTCAAAACCCAGCGCTTCAACCGCTGGAGTAAGCATGTCAGTTAATCGTTGTTCTACAGTTGCCAAGGTTCCCCTCCAGAAACAAAAAAAGGGCGTAAAGCCCAGTTCTAGCACCTAAGGTGCGGCGAGAAAATAACAAAAAGCCCCGATGAAGCGGGGCTTTAAAATTTCTGAGCCTTTAACACTATCACTACCTAAGTATTTGATAGTTGGTTGCGGGAGCCGGATTTGAACCGACGACCTTCGGGTTATGAGCCCGACGAGCTACCAGACTGCTCCATCCCGCGTCCGATTGCCGAGGATTATATCAATCACTCTGACAGGATGCAAAAATAACTATTGGTGCCGAGAGCGGGACTTGAACCCGCACGTCCATAGGACACTACCCCCTCAAGATAGCGTGTCTACCAATTCCACCACCTCGGCTAAAATTAGTTTGGTACGTCGCTACCAGGGTTTGCTGGTGATGCTGGAACATCAGCATCTTGAAGCACTTGTTCAGCAGCAGGCTGAGACAAATCGCTCCATTCATCAACTTGTTGGGTTTGTTTGGCTGAAAGGTTGCCTAACACCAAGCTGATTACAATAAACAACGTTGCACAAATAGCGGTTGCTCTAGTTAAGAAGTTACTTGAACCAGAAGAACCAAATACTGTGTTAGATGCGCCAGAGCCAAAAGATGCGCCCATATCAGCACCCTTGCCTTGCTGAATTAACACTAGACCAATCAAAGCCAGTGCAACAACTAAATAAACTACTAATAAAATTTCGTACATTCTCTTTCACCTAAGTGTGGGTCGGTCTTCATTCCGACCGTCATTTAGTGAAACACAAGTCACCAAAGCGGGCGAATATTAGCGAACCTCTGCTACTAATACAAGCGCCAAGCTCAAAAAACTTCTACTCTGTGTTCAACCGTTTAATTATTGTTCGCTTTAGTTGCAAGCAGCTCTTACAGCATCAGCGATATCGTTAGCGCATTGTTCTACTAGAGCAGAATCTGCCCCTTCAACCATTACGCGCAGTAATGGCTCAGTACCTGATTTACGTAGCAATACTCGGCCAGAGTCACCTAGTTGATTCTCGGCTTTAGCTTGAGCTTTTTTCACTAAGTCACTGCTTAATGGATCGCTATCACCTTTAAAACGCACATTGACCAGTAATTGAGGATAAAGCGTTAAATCGCTTAGTAAACCTCGCAAACTCTGTTTTTGTGCCAACATAGCAGCTAGAACCTGCAGTGCTGCAACGATACCATCGCCTGTTGTGGTATGACCCAAGCAAATAATATGACCAGAGTTTTCGCCACCATAAGTCCAGCCCCGCTCAGATAATTGCTCCATAACGTAGCGGTCACCAACTTTAGCTCGACTAAATGGAATGTCCATTTCGGCAAAGGCTTGCTCTAGAGCCAAATTGCTCATTAGTGTGCCAACAACACCACCACTTAAGTGATTACTTAACTTAGCGTCTTTGGCCAAAATATAGAGGATCTCGTCACCATCAACTTGTACACCGTGTTGATCGATCATCATGACACGATCACCATCACCATCGAGCGCGATACCAAGATCTGCTTTGTGCTCTAAAACTTTTTCAGCTAATAGGCCGGTATCGGTAGCACCACATTTCTCATTGATATTAAGACCGTCAGGCTGGTTTCCAATAGCAACAACTTCTGCACCTAACTCGCTAAATACTTTTGGTGCAATGTGGTAAGTGGCACCGTGTGCACAATCCACTACAATCTTAAGGCCTGATAAGTTGTATTTATTCGGAAATGTACTTTTACAAAACTCAATATAACGGCCCGCAGCATCTTCAATACGGCGAGCTTTACCTAACGCAGCCGAATCTACACAGGTCATTGCATTATCCAATTCAGCTTCAATCGCTAACTCCACTTCATCGGGTAACTTAGTGCCATTAGCAGAGAAAAACTTAATGCCATTGTCGTAGTAAGGATTATGAGAAGCACTAATCACTATCCCTGCTTCAGCCCTAAAAGTACGAGTTAGGTAGGCAACTGCTGGAGTAGGCATAGGGCCTACAAAGCTTGCTTGAACACCCGCGGCGGAAAGCCCTGCTTCTAGAGCAGATTCCAGCATATAGCCAGAGATACGGGTATCTTTACCAATTAGTACTTTACGTGTTCCCTTGCTCGACAAGACCTTACCGGCTGCCCATCCTAGTTTTAAAGCGAATTCAGGGGTAATTGGGTACTCACCCACCTTACCACGAACACCATCCGTGCCAAAATATCGTCTTGTCATTACTTACTCATCTGTACTTTTGAATAAACGTTTAGTGCATCAGCCGTTTCTTGAACGTCATGTACACGAAATATGTGTGCTCCCTGCTGAGCGGCCAATACAGCACCAGCTACACTTGCTGCCATTAAGCTATCCGTAGATTTACCCAGCAGCTTACCAAACATGCTCTTGCGGGAGACGCCTGCCAGAATCGGCAAGCCGAGCTGCTTAAACTCATTTAATTGAGCAAGTAGCTGAAAATTGTGGTCAAGAGTTTTACCAAAACCGAAACCTGGGTCAACTATTATATTCGATTCATCAATGCCTGCCGCTACACAGCTCTCAACTCGTTGCTTTAAGTAAGTAATTACTTCGCTCACGACATTATCGTATTGAGGGTTAGCTTGCATACTTCTAGGTTTACCTTGCATATGCATAATGCACACTGGCACACCTAAATCAGCCGCAGCCTCTAGCGCCCCTGGATTAGTTAAGGCGCAAACATCGTTAATGATATCAGAGCCCGCTTCAACGGCTTGCTGCATCACTTGAGCTTTATTGGTATCTATCGAAACCAAGCAATCAAAACGCTGCTTAATAGCCTTAATCACACCAACCGTTCGTTGCAATTCCTCAGTTAACGAAACATCCGCAGCGCCTGGTCGCGTAGACTCTCCGCCCACATCAATTATATCAGCACCTTCTTTAAGCATTTGCTCTACACGTGCTAGTGCCTGCTCATGAGAAATATAAGAGCCGCCATCGGAAAAGGAATCAGGCGTAACATTGAGAATGCCCATAATCACCGGGCGTTTGAATTGATGAGGACCAATATTGAATGCAATAGTCATTTTTCTTTACTTACAAAAAAGCCCTGTAAGCGACTTACAGGGCTAACAACTTAATTTAAGCCTTACTGAGCAGGATCTTCACCTATGGTTTTAGGTGGCTCAGGTGCATCAGTTTTTGCGTCGTCAGCTTTAGCTTCATCACCTTTGTCATTAGATTCAGGTGGTGTTGGCTTGTCTGAGTCATCCCAATCAGCCGGCGGACGAGGAGTTTTACGCTCCATTAAATCATCTATCTGTCGAGCATCAATGGTTTCGTACTTCATTAACGCATCTTTCATGGTATGAAGAATATCCATATTTTCGGTCAACAACGATTCAGCGCGCTGATAGTTGCGATCGATGACTGAGCGAATCTCTAAGTCGATAGCCTTAGCGGTATCATCAGACATATGCTTGGTTTTAGCAGCACTTCGTCCTAAGAATACTTCACCTTCTTCATCGGCATAAAGCAGCGGCCCCATAGACTCTGAAAGACCCCATTGAGTAACCATCTTACGGGCAATTTCAGTTGCTCGTTCAATATCATTGCTAGCACCGGTCGATACTTTCTCATCACCGTAGATAATACGCTCAGCTAAGCGCCCACCGTACAAGCTAGAGATCATGCTTTCTAAATGCTGTTTGCTATGGCTCACTCTGTCTTGCTCAGGCAAGTACATTGTTACACCTAAAGCGCGACCACGCGGAATAATACTCACTTTATATACAGGATCATGCTCTGGTACTAAACGACCTACAATTGCATGGCCTGCTTCGTGATAAGCAGTCATCTCTTTTTCAGCTTCGGTCATAACCATCGATTTACGCTCAGCGCCCATCATGATCTTGTCTTTAGCTTTTTCAAATTCTTCCATCGAAACAGTACGCTTGCTACCGCGAGCGGCAAACAATGCAGCTTCGTTTACAAGGTTTGCTAAATCTGCACCAGAGAAGCCAGGAGTACCACGAGCAATTACCGCGGCATCTACACCATCTCCCAAAGGTACTTTACGCATGTGCACTTTTAGAATTTGCTCACGACCACGGATATCTGGCAAGCCTACCGTTACTTGGCGGTCGAAACGACCAGGGCGCAATAACGCTGGGTCTAATACGTCTGGGCGGTTAGTCGCAGCAATAACAATAATGCCTTCATTACCTTCGAACCCATCCATTTCAACTAGCATTTGGTTTAGTGTTTGCTCACGCTCATCGTGCCCACCACCTAAACCGGCACCACGTTGGCGACCTACTGCATCAATTTCATCAATGAAAATGATACACGGAGCAGACTTTTTAGCTTGCTCAAACATGTCACGAACACGTGAAGCACCAACACCTACGAACATTTCTACGAAGTCTGAACCAGAAATGGTAAAGAAAGGTACTTTTGCTTCACCAGCGATAGCTTTAGCAAGTAAGGTTTTACCGGTACCTGGAGGACCGACCATCAATACGCCAGTAGGAATTTTACCACCAAGCTTTTGGAACTTAGTTGGATCACGTAAGTAATCGACTAACTCACCCACTTCTTCTTTGGCTTCATCACAACCTGCTACGTCAGCAAAAGTAGTTTTAATTTGGTCTTCGCTCATTAAGCGCGCTTTACTCTTACCAAAAGACATAGCGCCTTTACCACCACCGCCTTGCATTTGACGCATGAAGAATATCCATACACCGATTAGCAATAGCATCGGGAACCAAGAAATGAAGATAGAGGTTAATAGCCCCTGCTCTTCTGGTTGCTCACCCAATACCTTTACATTGTGGTTGATAAGATCATTAAGTAGGTCTTTATCGTGCAAGGGAATGATAGTGCTAAATTGCTCACCAGTACGCTTGATGCCTTTAACATCTTGCCCACTAATACGCACTTCGCGGATCTGTTCTTGATTCACTTCCTTTACAAAGGTGGAATAGTCCATTTGCCGACCACTGCTTGAATCAGGGCTAAAGCTTTGGAATACAGACATCAAAACCACAGCTATTACCAGCCACAGAATCAGATTTTTTGCCATGTCACTCAAGACGAAAACCTCACCGGTTATTTTTAAATAAGAATTATTATCTAGCGTACTATAGTTTAAAGCCACTAGCCACTATATAGACTTCTCGAGAGCGAGCCCTTGAGGAATCTGGCTTACGAGTTTTCACACTGGTAAACATAGAACGTACTTGCTGGAGATATTGATCAAAGCCTTCGCCTTGGAATACCTTTACTGCGAAGCTGCCTTTTGGCGCAAGCACTTCACGACACATATCTAATGCTAGTTCAACTAAATACATTGCACGTGATTGGTCAACATTATTGTTGCCACTCATGTTGGGCGCCATGTCTGACAACACAACATCCACTTTCTTCTCACCCACTCGTTCGAGCAAAGCGTTTAGCACTTCTTCTTCACGAAAATCGCCACAAAGAAAATCCACGCCAGCGATTGGGTCCATAGGTAAAATGTCACATGCTATTACATGGCCGTCTAAACCGACTTGCTCGACGCAGTATTGAGACCAACCACCGGGTGCAGCACCAAGGTCAACTACGGTCATGCCCGGTTTTAGCAACTTATCTTTATTTTGAATCTCTTCAATTTTAAATACCGCTCTTGAACGCAAGCCAAGCTTTTGGGCTTTTTGCACATAGTGGTCATCAAAATGTTCAGTTAACCAGCGTTTAGAGCTGGCAGTATGTTTTTTATTGGTCACAAATAGTTTCCACTATAGTTACAAAACCGCACGGTATCATGATTATAAAATAGTATTAGTGATTAGATGGCGCTAGAATGTGCTTTTTTCAACCCCGAGTAAGCAGAAAGTTTCATGCAACTAACCAACAAACAAAAACAGCACCTGAAATCCTTGGCTCATAACCTAAAGCCAGTGGTAATGCTTGGCTCAAATGGATTGACCGAAGGAATTTTGGCAGAGATAGAAGTCGCCATTGCTCATCATGAACTGATTAAGGTAAAAATTGCTACCGACGATCGTGAAATGAAACAGCTTATTGCCGATACCATTGTAGATAAAGTTTCAGCGGTGAAGGTTCAGGTGATTGGCCATATTTTGATTATCTATCGCCCGAGTGAAGATAAAAAGATTGAATTACCACGCAAATAAAAAAAGCGGCTTTAGCCGCTTTTTTTATATCTAAACTGCAATAGAAACTGGCCGATACGGCTCTGGCTGAGGGTCTGAACCTGAACTACCGCCATACTTGGCATAAAACTCAGCAATCGCTAATTGCTGATTTACTTGCTTTTGCTGCTCTAAATTACTGTTAATGCTCTCTAACGCTTTAAAACTTACCGGATTGCTTTCACTACTTCTGGTTTCGTTACCCGTAGAGCTGGTATAGTAAATATCTAATAAATTTTGCTGATGATTAACCGCTGAAACGCCAACAACAGTGTTACGCTTAGCATCTATTTCGGCTTGTTGCTTTTGCTGATAGCTCTCAACTTCTCCACCAACATATAACCGCGCATTACGTTGCTCTTCTGGAGATAATTGATCATATTCATCGGAGATTTTATCGACAATATCGCCATAACTTGGCTTATTTGAGGTGTTAGAAACTGAGCTTGACGCTGATGTAGCTGAAGGCGGGTATGCATACATCGAGTTGGAGTTTACTTGCATTGACATTAAATCACCTCTAAATCAGTTAATAAACAACCAATCCATGGTGAACTTTTATACTATAACAAACATCAACTTCGCACACAATTAATCATCTGCATATCTAAAATAAGCCAACAGAATAACTAAACTAAATAACTTTTTAGCAGACGTTTAAACCGACATTAAGCCAAAGGTAAAAACTCAGCCAGTTGGAAATTTTTAACAACTACACAATCCATTCCCGCATTGTGCGCAGCTTGAATACCAAAAGGAGTGTCTTCAAACACTAAACAGCGCTTTGGCTCAACCTTTAAAAGTTGCGCTATTTGCAAAAAGGTGTCCGGTTCTGGTTTGTGCGCCGCCACGTCTTCAGCACACACCATAGCCTGAAAATAGTCAGCAAGCTTTAGGTTGTTGGTAATTCGGTTCATATTAACGCGCTCAGCGCCAGTGCCTAAGCCCAGCTTTTTACTGGTTGCGAATTCAGCCAGCACTTTACAGCTTGCAGGTATCCTCTCAACCTTATGCCACAAAGCGTCAAACCCCGCGCGTTTGTCGTTTAATAGCTTTGGGCCATCGATATTTACTTGGTAATGTTGCTGATATTGCTCTGCAATTTTGAGTGTTGGCATACCACCGCGCTCAGCTACAAAATGAATGTGAACAGGTAAACCTTGCTTGTTTAAAGCGTCTTCCCAAGCTGCTAGGTGCGCTGGCATTGAGTCAACCAAGGTGCCATCCATATCAAAAATGAAGGCGTCATACTTCGCGTAATCTATTGCTAACAAGGTGCTTCTCCAATAAAAAACGCAGCATAACGCTGCGTTTTTTTAACAAGTTCTGAATCTAAATATATTCAACCGCTACAATTTCGTACTCAACTTCGCCACCTGGTGTAACCACGGTGACTTCGTCTTCTACATTTTTGCCAATAAGTCCACGGGCAATTGGCGAATTAACCGAAATACGATTCTGCTTAATATCAGCTTCATCATCACCAACAATGCCGTAGGTAACCTCTTTATCTGTATCAAGGTTTAACAAGGTGACTGTACAACCGAAAATCACCTTACCGTTGTTGGTCATTTTGGTCACATCAATAACTTGAACGTTACTTAACTTGCCTTCAATATCTTGAATACGCCCTTCACAAAAACCTTGCTGCTCTCGTGCAGCGTGGTATTCAGCGTTTTCTTTAAGATCGCCATGCTCACGAGCTACTGCGATATCGTCAATAATTTTTGGACGAACCACTGTTTTTAAATGCTCTAACTCTTCACGTAATTGCGTTTCGCCACGCACCGTCATAGGAACTGGTTTCATACTTAATAACTCAACAAAACTAGAAAAACAGAAAAAAATTTGGCTGTCGATGACAGCCAAATTTACTTGTACTAATAATTGCAGTGTAACGCTATTTTACGCTGCGGTGAAGATCTTCGCCGCTTTGCTTATAACGATAATTGCCAATTAGCTGATACGTTTATGCAAATCTTGAACAGAAGTCACAGTGCCGCGATCATCAGCATTATGAGCCTGGCAAGTCGCAAAGGCACCGTTAAGCGTAGTCGTGTAATTAACTTTTTGCGCTAACGCAGCTCTACGCAATTGACGTGAATCTTCAATAGATTGACGGCCTTCGGTAGTGTTAATCACGTAGCTATATTCACCGTTTTTCAAACGGTCAAGAATATGCGGGCGACCTTCATGAACCTTGTTCACCAAGCGAGGGTTAATGCCAGCTTCACCTAAAGCAACTGCAGTACCGTGAGTAGCATCTAGCTCGTAGCCAAGTTCAAGCAGTTTAGCAGCCAGCTCAGCAACTCGTTTCTTGTCTGAGTTACGAACCGAAAGCAATACTCGACCACCTTTAGGGCCATCGTTACCAATACCTAATTCAGCTTTAGCGTAGGCTTCAGCAAACGTAGCACCTACTCCCATCACTTCACCAGTAGAGCGCATTTCTGGGCCTAAGATTGGGTCTACACCATGGAATTTGTTAAACGGCAATACCACTTCTTTAACTGAGTAGAACGGTGGAATAATCTCTTTAGTTATTCCCTGCTCGGCTAAAGAAATACCGGCCATTACACGTGCCGCCACTTTAGCGATAGGTACACCCGTTGCCTTAGATACAAACGGCACAGTACGTGCAGCACGTGGATTTACTTCAATTAGGTAAATCTCGTCATCTTTAACCGCAAACTGGGTGTTCATTAAACCAATTACACCTAATTCTAATGCTAGCGCACGAACTTGCTCACGCATACGGTCTTGAATTTGTGGGCTTAGCGTATAAGCAGGTAATGAACAGGCCGAATCACCAGAGTGAACGCCCGCTTGCTCGATGTGCTCCATAATGCCGCCGATAACCACATCTTTGCCATCACAGATAGCATCGATGTCAATTTCAACCGCATCATTTAGGAAGCTATCTAAAAGAACCGGTGAGTCGTTAGACACACTTACAGCCTCTTTAAAGTAGCGACGTAAGTCTTGCTCATCGTAAACAATTTCCATTGCACGGCCACCTAGTACATAAGATGGACGAACAACCAATGGATAACCGATACGCTCTGCAGAGATAACGGCTTCTTCAGTAGTTGAAACCGTATCGTTTTCTGGTTGCTTAAGCTTCAAGCGATCAACTGCAACTTGGAAACGTTCACGGTCTTCTGCGCGGTCAATCGCATCTGGAGACGTACCAATAATTGGCACGCCAGCCGCTTCTAATTCACGCGCCAGTTTAAGTGGCGTTTGGCCACCATATTGAACAATAACACCGGTTGGTTGTTCTACACGTACAATCTCTAGTACATCTTCAAGCGTTACCGGTTCAAAGTACAAACGGTCTGAGGTGTCGTAGTCTGTTGAAACGGTTTCTGGGTTACAGTTAACCATAATGGTTTCGTAACCGTCTTCACGCATCGCTAGCGCAGCATGTACACAACAGTAGTCAAATTCGATGCCTTGACCAATACGGTTAGGTCCGCCGCCCAACACCATGATTTTCTTCTTATCAGATGGCTGAGCTTCACACTCTTCATCATAAGTTGAATACATGTAAGCCGTGTCGGTAGCAAATTCAGCGGCACAGGTGTCCACTCGTTTGTAAACTGGCAGCACTTCTAAACGATGGCGTAACTTACGGATCTCTTTATCCGATACACCGGTTAATTTAGCTAAACGAGCATCGGCGAAACCTTTACGCTTTAGCTTACGCAGTGTAGCTTCATCTAAACTGGCTACGCCTTCTTTAGCTACTTGGTTTTCTAGCAATACAATGTCTTCGATTTGAACCAAGAACCAACGATCGATGTTAGTAAGAGAGAATACATCTTCAACAGACATGCCAGCGCGGAAAGCATCAGCGATATACCAAATACGGTCTGCACCGACATTTTGTAATTCGTGACGAATAGTTTCCATTGCATCAGATGCATTTAAATCAACAATTGGGTCAAAACCATCAACGCCAACCTCTAGGCCACGCAAGGCTTTTTGTAGCGATTCTTGTTGGTTACGACCAATCGCCATAACTTCACCCACCGACTTCATTTGAGTGGTTAGGCGATCGTTAGCACCAGCAAATTTCTCGAAGTTAAAGCGAGGGATTTTTGTTACAACATAGTCGATTGAAGGCTCAAACGAAGCAGGTGTTTGGCCACCAGTTATGTCGTTTTGCAATTCATCAAGCGTAAAACCTACTGCCAATTTAGCTGCAATTTTAGCAATTGGGAAACCAGTTGCTTTAGACGCTAGCGCAGATGAACGAGATACTCGAGGGTTCATCTCGATGATAACCATACGGCCAGTATTTGGACAAATACCAAACTGTACGTTAGAACCACCTGTCTCAACACCAATCTCACGCAGAACCGCAAGCGATGCATTACGCATCAATTGGTATTCTTTATCTGACAAAGTTTGCGCTGGTGCTACAGTAATTGAGTCGCCAGTGTGCACCCCCATTGGGTCGAAGTTTTCGATGGCACAAACGATAATACAGTTATCGTTTTTATCACGTACCACTTCCATCTCGTACTCCTTCCAACCGATTAAGCTTTCATCAATCAACAGCTCACTGGTTGGCGAAAGATCTAGGCCACGGGCACAGATCTCATCAAACTCTTCTTTGTTATAAGCAATACCGCCACCGGTGCCGCCCATAGTGAAAGAAGGTCGGATAATACATGGGAAACCAACTTCTTCTAATACGCCGTAGGCTTCTTCCATTGAGTGGGCAATACCCGCATTTGGACACGCTAAGCCAATGCTTTTCATCGCTTGGTCGAAACGATTACGATCTTCTGCTTTATCAATTGCATCAGCAGTCGCACCAATCATTTCAACATTGTATTTCTCTAGCACGCCTTTGCTTTCAAGCTCTAGCGCACAGTTCAATGCGGTTTGGCCACCCATGGTTGGCAATACTGCGTCTGGGCGTTCTTTCTCAATAATTCGCTCTACCACTTCCCAGTGAATTGGCTCGATGTAAGTTGCATCAGCCATCTCTGGGTCAGTCATAATAGTAGCGGGGTTAGAGTTAACCAAGATGACTCGGTAACCTTCTTCACGCAAGGCTTTACAAGCCTGAGCGCCAGAATAGTCAAATTCACAAGCCTGGCCGATAACAATTGGGCCTGCGCCCAATATTAGAATACTTTTTATATCACTACGTTTTGGCATAAGTTCTGCTGCTCTCTACCTACGCTTGGCCGTTAAGGCGCTGCTCAATTAATTCAATGAAGTGGTCAAACAATGGCGCTGCATCATGCGGACCAGGGCTTGCTTCTGGGTGACCTTGGAAGCTAAACGCTGGCTTATCTGTGCGATGAATGCCTTGCAAGCTTTGATCGAACAATGAGAAGTGAGTCATTGTTAGATTTTCTGGCAAGGTTTTTTCATCTACTGCAAAACCATGGTTTTGCGCAGTAATCATTACGCGGTCATGTTTGATATCTTTAACCGGATGGTTACCGCCGTGATGGCCAAATTTCATTTTCACTGTTTTAGCACCACTGGCTAAAGCGAGAATTTGGTGACCTAAACAAATACCAAATACTGGGATATCTGTTTCAAGGAAGGTTTTGGTAGCTGCGATTGCATAATCACATGGCTCTGGGTCGCCAGGGCCATTAGACAAGAAGATGCCATCAGGGTTTAAGGCAAGTACCTCTTCAGCTGATGTTTTAGCCGGAACAACGGTTAGTTTACAACCACGATCCACTAACATACGCAAAATATTGCGTTTAACACCAAAATCATAAGCAACTACGTGAAACTTACTGTCTTCACTATCGGCAGGAAGCCCAGCTTTAAGATCCCAAGAGCCCTGTGCCCAAGTGTAAGTTTCAGCCGTGGTAACTTCTTTGGCGAGATCCATCCCTTTTAGGCCAGGGAAGGCTTTTGCTTCAGCTAAAGCTTGTGCTTCATCTAAATCTTCACCCGCTACAATACAACCCGCTTGCGCTCCTTTTTCACGAAGAATACGCGTTAGCTTACGGGTGTCTATGTCCGCAATACCTACTACGTTTCTTGCTTCCAAATATTCACTTAAGCTTTGTTGGCTTCGAAAGTTACTCGCCACCAAAGGCAAATCACGAATAACTAGACCACAAGCGTGGATAGCATTCGATTCTTCATCTTCTGGGGTAGTTCCGTAGTTTCCGATATGTGGGTAAGTGAGGGTGACAATTTGGCGAGCATATGAGGGGTCAGTTAAAATTTCTTGGTATCCGGTCATCGAAGTATTAAAAACAACTTCTCCAACGGCAGAACCATTGGCTCCGATTGCGGTTCCACGGAACACGGTACCGTCTTCTAATACCAGCAGCGCTGATTTGCTCAAGGCAACCTCCTAACAAAGAACTGTCGACACGACAAAGTTGAACTAAAGGGTAAACTTTAGCCCAATACGATAAAATTTTGGCAAATTCCGCGGATTATAGAAGAGATATTGAGAAAGGTCTATCAATTTTTATACAAACTTATAAAAATAAGCTTTATAGTCATTTTGAAGCAGAAAGGGCTCAAAATAGAATGTTTTGTCTAAGTTACATTAGCTAGCATTTTTGAGTATCAACCCTAGCTGCTATCAAGCAATTTGACCAAATAAAAAAGCCAAGGCAACACGCCTTGGCTTTTACATTACGGTTTATTCGTTAATTATTCAACTTCACAAATACTAATTGTACCGTTATCTACGTTATCAGTTAACTCACCGTTCACAGTAAGAGTAAGAATACTATCACTAGCTAAAGTAATCTTATTGTTGCCTGGGTCGCCAATGGCGCTATCGCCAACACGTGCCCAAGCTTGGTAGTCAACATTCATAACAAGGTTCTCTACGCGAGCGCCATCTGAGTAGGCAATCATTTGAGGATCCCAGTTATCTGCATCGGAAGCCAGCTTGAACTCGTATGCACCAGCGGCAAGTGATACCTGATAGGTATTTTCACCCTTGTATGATAGTGCGTACATTTCGTCCCACCCCCAACCAGAGTGACTACCGCGAACAGCTAATTGAGTGGCCAAAGGCCCTGCGTCTGCGCTGTCTTCTAGCAGACCACAACTTGCTACTTCTTCAGCAGTTACCACAACTGTAGGAGCATCAACCGTTGAGAAATCCGTGACAAATTTCACAACTGATTTTGTATCAATCGCGAAGCTTAAATCACCAGCATTGTACTCAAGGGCTTTTGCTGTACCTAAAGTAAGTTCACCCTCAGTAGCACCGTAGTTAACATCTCCCCAGTCAGCATCCGCTACTTTGAAGCCGTAACTACCCGCTTCTAGCGTAGTTGTATACTCGTACAAGCCATCTTTAGTGAATTCCAATTGATAAACAGCTCCCCATTCACCGCCTAAGCCACGAACAAATACTTGGGTATCACCTAGAGGTGGGATAGCACTTAAGTCTTTGTTAGAGGTGTCTACAGGAAGACCCGTTCCGCGAGCACCATCTCGTGGCTGAACAAATACGGCTGTTGTACGTGCAGGAACTGTAAAGGTTGCATCAGCAAAGCTTGCGCCCATTACAACTGAGTCAGCAGAGTTTTGTTGAACTTCATGCAATTCAAAACCAGTTGCACCAGTTACTTCAAACTCTTGTTCTGCATCAGTCGCATTTAGTACAACTACAATCGCGTCATTGTTTTGGTCTAAATCAGCCCCGGCACCAGTGCCGTTGTCGATAGACATTACAATTAAGCCTTGTACTTGATCTTCACCAACGTTGCGGAAGTCAACACGTGCTTGTACTTCTTCAGCGGTAGTTAAACGAAACAAGTCACTGCTAGAGCGCATGGTTAGCAACTCTAAGAACTGATCTTTAGCAAGCTTAATATCAGCTTGGGTAGGTTGAGCCGTTTCGTCAGCAATAATGGTCTTGATTAAATCCCAATTACCGCCATCTTTATCTTCACGTGGTAGACCAACGTTCCAGTTATTGTCTGAACCATCAAATCTTACACGGTTGAACCAATCGCCAGAATCGTAACTATCACGTTGCATAGATTTTGAGCGAAGTAACTCTGAACCCATGTGAATGAACGGAATACCTTGACCTAACATAACAGTAGACAAACTCACTACTTGCATACGTGAGCGATCTGCAGCAGTGGTACCCGTAGTAGCTTTATAGGCATTGTTATCCCATAAAGTTTGGTTATCGTGCTTAGACACATAAGAGATGTTCTCTGATGGATTTAAGGTATAACCTGCTTTAGCACCATTGTAGTTAACATCTTGGCCGCGTTTGGTATTTCCTTGAGAATCAAGTAATACAAACTTCTGCAAGTTACCCGCCATACCAACACGAATCAAATCTTGGTTATGAAGGGCTTCAGTGCGGTAATTCTCTGCATCAGTGTTTAACTCATTTAGTGTATCAGCATTACCAAAACCTTGAGTTTTACGAATGCCTTCTCCACTATCGAATGGGCTACCACCACGAACTGCGTCACGTAACCGGTCTGAGAAGGTACCAATTTCTGTACCAGCCATGTTCCACTGAGTGGCTTGCTCAAAACGAGCATTGTTGGCTACTTCACCAAAGTCCCAACCTTCACCATAGAACAAGGTATCTTCATCAATTTCACGAACAGCGGCCAATGAATCTACCATTAGATCTTTTGGTTGGTGACCCATCAAGTCAAAACGGAAACCATCAACTTTGTATTCCTTCGCCCAAGTAACTAATGAATCAGTCATTAGTTTACCCATCATAAGGTTTTCTGTTGCGGTATTATCACAACAAGTTGAAGTTTCTACGCCACCTGTATTTGCATCACGACGGTGGTAATATCCAGGGACAATTTTGTCTAGAACCGACTTATCATTCACCCCTGAAGCATTGGTATGGTTGTATACAACATCCATAACAATCTTAAGACCCATGTCATGAGTAGCTTTAACCATTTCACGGAATTCTAAGATACGCGTAGTACCTTCAGCGTCAGTGGCATAGCTGCCTTCTGGCACTGTGTAATGGAATGGGTCGTAACCCCAGTTAAAGCTATCTAAACCGCGCAGATCATTCATAAGTGATTGAGCATCACCTGTAGTCGGGTCGAAGCTTGCTAATTTAGCTTCAATAGTACCTGAAGCATCTGCACAGTAATCATCAGTTTTCTGAATTTTGTCACATAGGTCAGATAACGGTGCGTCAATATCAATAGCACCTTCTTCATCTACTGTTGCTATATCAAAAGCAGGAAGAATATGTAATGTGGTTAAACCAGCATCTTTTAACTCTTGCAGATGAGTAACCGACTCACGCTCTGGCTCTGTTAACGCAAGGTATTTCCCACTGTTTGCTGCAGTACCTTGAGTATCACTAACACTGAAATCACGTAGATGTGATTCGTATAAAACGTGGTCTACATCTTCAGCCATTTCAGGGCGTGCGTAACTATCCCAATCAGCAGGCTTAAGCTCATCGGCATCTAAGTCAACAACTAAAGAGTAAAGAGAGTTAGTTGAAAGCGCTAGAGAGTATGGGTCAGTAACCATACGGGTTTCAACAGTTTCTGTGGTTGGGTGGTAAACAGTCACTTCGTAGCGGTAGTATTTACCCACTGCACCAGTCTGCTCAGAAGACCAAACGCCGTTTGCGGCTTCTTCCATATCAAATGAGCCGGCAGAAGTTAAACCTTCTTCGCCATCATTGTACAAGTACAATTTAACGCTTTGCGCTGTAGGAGCCCAAACTTTAAAGCTTACGTCATCACCGCTAACAATAGCACCTAGCTCTTCAGCTAGTGCGCCACCTTCACCTTCAACGAATACTTTATCAATTACACCAGGTTTTTGAACTTGAGTGGCTGCAGTTGCAACGCCTTCAGCGTCCATGGCAACTACAACAATTTGGCTTTTAAGAATTGCTTTTAAAGTTGCATCATCAACTTCAATTTCTGCTGCACTCAAACCAGATAAGTGTGGGAAACGCGTTTTAGCTTCATCAGTTAAGCTGCCAGTAGAAAGTGCAACTGCAGTACCACCAGTAACTTCTTTAGTCTCTGGGTCCATGGCAATGCCATTTTCAGGATCGTAACGAAGTTCTAGCTGAGTAGCATTGCCCGCAGCTTCCCAAGCAATGGTGTTGGCATCAACCCAATGCGCTTTTGCGCCATCAATGGCGACTGGGCGCTCAGCAATTGGTGCGTAAAATAGCTCGCTGCTACCGTGGAAACCAAAAATACCTTTATCATCTTCAAGTTTAGTTAATTCAACTTTTGAGTTTGCACTACCAAAGGCTTTATCGTCACCATTGTGCAAAATGAAGTTCATACATTCATGTGGGTCAGAGGCATCAGGGTCAACAGTTAATACGTAATAAGCGCCGTAAGTTTCACTAATACCAGTGGCAGGATGAGGAGATCCCCAATCAGTACCGCCATCAGCAATACCCATAGCTTCTAGGTCGGTACTAGTACAACCTTCGCCATTCCAGAGGTGTAAGCCCCAGCCTTCATAAGCAGACTCATCTACACGCTCATGAGCTTCATCTCGCTTATAATAAATTACAACTTCATTTTCGCCTGCAGTGTACAGTCCATCAATGACGTTACCACCGCCACCGTTACCATTGTCGTCGTCGCTACCACAAGCAGCCAGCAAAGCTGTCGCTAGAATGGGCATGGTAAGCTTGGCTAGCTTATTGATTTTTATATCCATGTCAGCCTTTCCTTTCCTTTTACTGAACCGATATTCAGTAAATTACTGTTTTTATGTTTGGGTTTTAATTACTCTCGCCTTCCGTTGGACGAGATGCACATAAGGTAGGATTTCGCGACAAAAAGGACTGTGACGGCAACGTTACTTTGAGTAACACAATATTACATTAGTGTGTTTTTTATAGGCTTTGTGAGACCGCTCAAAGAACATAATTCTTGAAAACGATTTCAAAGAAAACCTTGATAACGTTTTCAAGATCTTTTTCAGGATAAAGTACTGCCATTAAATTTAGGGAATAAAAAAACGCCGCTTAGCGACGTTCACTATTAAAGATAAATAAAGCTATTTATTAATCATTCAAATCGAGCACATCTCGCATGTTGAATAAACCTTTTGGCTTGTCTTGTAACCAAGATGCCGCACGTACTGCACCATTAGCAAAGGTCATTCTGCTCGAGGCTTTATGCGTAATCTCTACGCGTTCACCAATATCAGCAAACATAGCGGTATGCTCACCCACTAAGTCGCCGGCACGAATGGTTGCAAAGCCAATAGTATCTCTATCACGCTCACCAGTAATGCCTTCGCGGCCATAAACAGCTACTTTTTTAAGATCACGCCCCAGTGTATCGGCAATCGCCTCTCCCATGCCTAACGCAGTGCCAGATGGAGCGTCGACTTTATGGCGATGGTGGCCTTCAATAATCTCGATATCAGTGTAATCGCCCATCACTTTAGCGGCGACTTCTAAAAGCTTAAATACTAGGTTAACGCCAACACTCATGTTAGGCGCAAACATAATAGCTATGTCTTCGGCTGCATCTTTTAACTGCTGCTTTTGTTCATCACTAAATCCGGTTGTGCCAATAACCATCTTCTTGTTGTTGACGCGTGCCCACTCAACATGAGCCAAAGTAACAACAGGTGCAGTAAAATCGATGATTACATCAATATCATCCTTTGCTTGCTCAATGTTATCGACAATGGCGATATCTAATTTGCCTAAACCAGCTAGCTCACCAGCATCAACACCGATTAAGCTTGAACCAGGGCGTTCTGTTGCCGCACCTAAGGTTGTGGCCGAACTTTGATTTACTGCTTCGAGTAAATTCTTACCCATTCTTCCGTTACAACCAACAATTGCCACTCTAACTTGCGACATGTTTATTCTCCTTTGAAACCGGCCACACCCGTCTTAATTTGTGGCTCGACTATAACAAAGCAAGCTATATAAAACGAGGTTTAGCCTAAATATGAACCTAAAGTGCTTAAAAACCTATTTGTTCTATTGAGAAGCACACGCACTAAAAAGGCCACTATCTACAAGTAGTGGCCTTTCTTGTTAGGAAAAAACTGAGTAACAGCGGTTTAAACAGTAATAATTACGCGGCTTCACCTGATTTAACCAACTTTGGTTTGGCTTTCTCTGTAGCTTGTGCCGGGTTACGCTGACGCTCATAAAGGAATTTAAGCACTTGCGAGCGATAATGGTTGTACTCTTGATCATCAGCGAGAGCAACTCGATCACGCGGTCGCTCAAGTTTAACATCAAGCACTTCACCAATGGTTGCCGCTGGCCCGTTAGTCATCATCACAATTTTATCCGACAACAATACCGCTTCATCTACATCGTGAGTAATCATGATTACCGTGTTGTTTAACTCTTGCTGGATTTCCATTAAAGAATCCTGCAAGTGAGCACGAGTTAGCGCATCTAGCGCGCCAAACGGTTCATCCATTAACAGCACTTTTGGTTGCATAGCTAATGCACGGGCAATACCTACACGCTGCTTCATACCACCCGAAATCTCATCAGGGCGTTTATGCAAGGCGTGGCTCATATGAACAAGCTCTAGATTGTGCTCAATCCAGTCTTTCATTTCAGCCTTAGATTTTTGTCCTTTAAACACTTCTTTTACGGCTAACTCAACATTTTGGTAAGCAGTAAGCCAAGGCAGTAATGAGTGGTTCTGAAACACTACTGCGCGGTCAGGACCAGGCTGAAATACCTCTTTTCCTTCTAATACCACACCACCTTCTGTTGCGTTATATAAACCCGCCACAATGTTTAACACCGTAGATTTACCACAACCTGAATGGCCAATTAAGGATACAAACTCTCCCTTTGCAATTTTTAAGTCCACCCCATTTAACGCTCGGAAAGGACCATTTTTAGTGGGAAAATCAATGCTAACGTGATCAATTTCTAAATACTGAGACATAATGTTTTCCTTATCCTATCGAGCGCTTTCTGGGCTTGAATGAGAAATGATTTTTTGTAGGCTTACCATTAACCAGTCAAGTACATAACCAATTAAACCAATCACTACTACTGCTACCATGATACGGCCCAGTGAGTTAGAGCTACCGTTTTGGAATTCATCCCACACAAACTTACCTAGACCAGGGTTTTGCGCGAGCATTTCTGCTGCAATAAGTACCATCCAGCCGATACCGAGTGAAATACGCAAGCCAGTGAATATCATCGGCAGAGAAGCTGGAATGGCGATTTTGGTCACTTGCTTAGACCAATGTAGCTGAATCACTCGTCCAACGTTTAACCAGTCTTTATCAATAGATGCAACGCCAGTCGCGGTGTTAATTAGTGTTGGCCATAGCGAACATAAGGTTACTGTAATGGCCGAAGTCACGAATGACTTAGAAAACATTGGGTCACTGCTTACATAAACCGCACTCACTACCATGGTAACTATTGGTAACCACGCTAATGGCGAAACCGGTTTGAGAATCTGGATAATCGGACTAACCGCGCCATAGAGTTTTTTATTCAAGCCACAAGCAACCCCAATTGGGATAGCAATTAAACTGGCAAGTATAAAGCCGGTAAACACCGTATATAAACTGGTTAGTATCTGGTCAAAGAAGGTTTCTTTGCCGGTGTAAGGTCGTATTTTTACTTTTGCATCAGGATTTTTAGCCAGTTTCTTCGCATTGCGAGCCTCTTGGCGTTCATAGAAGGCCTCTTCTTTCGCACGCTCCTCTTTATGCTCAACCACTAAGCCTTGATATTGCTCCCAAACTTGGGCTGGGCCAGGCAAGGTACCTAGGCTAGTTTGTACTTTTGCCGCCGATACACTCCACAACAACAAGAACAAAGCGATGGCCAAAATAGGCAGCCCTATTCGTTCAAATATTTCGGTGCATTGCTGCTTTGGTTTTTCACCGCTGGCCAAGCGAACCACTGGTACCATAGGGCTTAATCCTACAGTTTCTAAAGAGTGAATTAACTTGTCTTTCATCTCTACAACTCCTTTTGCAAATCTCGATGCCGGGCCCTTAAGCCCGGCTGCTCTCAATAACGATTCGGCTTAGATCTTGTCGTCTTTTTTCAGGCCAATCGAAAACTTATCAAGATACGCATTGGGTTTTGAACCATCGTAAACAATGTTATCAATGAAGTGTTTTTGTGGCGGTTTAAAGCCACTCTCGGTAGCAAAATCAGGAAACTCGCTAGCATCAATCACACCATCAGCAATTAACTCTTTAGCGGCAATTGCGTAAATGTCTGGGCGATATACTTTCTTAGCAATATCCATGTACCAAGAGTCTGGTTTGTTGTCTGAAATTTGTCCCCAACGACGCATCTGCGTTAGGTACCAAATTGCATCACTGTAGTAAGGGTAAGTCGCGTTGTAACGGAAGAACACGTTAAAGTCTGGCACTTCGCGCTTATCGCCTTTTTCGTATTCAAAGGTACCCGTCATACTGTTGGCAATTACGTCGTAATCGGCACCAACATATTGGCTTTTAGAAAGAATCTTAACGGCTTCTGGGCGGTTTTTGTTGTTCTCTTCATCCAACCACTTGGCTGCACGAATCATCGCTTTCACTACGCGAATGTGAGTATTTGGATATTCATCAGCCCAACCCTTACTTACACCAAATACTTTCTCTGGGTTGTTTTTCCAGATCTCATAATCGGTAACAACTGGAACACCAATGCCCTTAAATACGGCCTGTTGGTTCCAAGGTTCACCCACACAGTAACCGTAGATAGTGCCTGCTTCCATGGTTGATGGCATTTGTGGCGGTGGCGTTACAGACAACAGCGCATCAGCATCAATTTTGCCTGAGGTATCGCCTTTGTGCGGCGCGTAGTAACCAGGGTGAATACCACCAGCGGCTAACCAGTAACGTAACTCGTAGTTATGCGTAGACACTGGGAATACCATGCCCATGTTAAATGGCTTACCTTGGTCGATGTAACTATCAACTACCGGCTTAAGCGCATCGGCTTTAATTGGGTGAACAGGTTTGCCATCTTTATGTGGCACGTGCGGTTTCATCTGTGCCCAGATGTCGTTTGATACGGTAATAGCGTTACCGTTTAAGTCCATGCTAAACGCCGTGATAATGTCGGCCTTAGTACCAAAGCCAATGGTTGCCCCTAGAGGTTGGCCAGCCAACATGTGAGCACCATCTAGCTCACCGGTAATAACGCGGTCCAATAATACTTTCCAGTTAGCTTGTGCTTCTAACTGAACATACAATCCTTCGTCTTCGAAGTAGCCTTTTTCATACGCCACTGCAAGTGGAGCCATGTCGGTAAGTTTAATAAAACCAAACTTAAGATCTTCCTTCTCTGGTTCTCCCACTTCTGCGTGACTAAAGCCAATAAAACTGGCTGATACCACTGCAGCGGCGATGGTCGTCTTAATGATTTTTTGTAAGCTTAATGGTGCTAATTTCTGCATTCCCTGCTCCTAATACCCATTTGGAAGTAACTAATTTGTGATAACACTTAGGGAGTAGCTAAGGATGTGCCAAGATCTAGATCACATTTTTTTAACACCAAAAATCATTAACTTACAAACACTATTACCCCTAAAGGAGTATTCGTGTTTTTTCATAAAATTCACTAACTTAGAACAGGCACGCACAATATTGGCGCATAAAAAAACCGGCTTAAAGCCGGCTTCTTTTAATTGAGTTTTCTATTAACCAAGAATAGCTAGTAACTCAACTTCAAATACTAGGGCTGCAAAAGGTGGAATTGCTGCACCCGCACCTTGAGAGCCATAAGCAAGCTCTTGAGGAATGTATAGCTTCCATTTGTCACCCACTTTCATGCGTTGTAGCGCTTCAGTCCAACCTTTAATTACACCATTTACTGGGAATTCTGCAGGTTGACCACGCTGTACAGAGCTATCGAATACTTCACCAGAAATTAAGGTACCTTCATAGTGAACTTGTACTTTGCTGCTAGCACTTGGCGATTCGCCTTCACCTTCAACTAATACTTCGTATTGAAGACCAGATTCAGTTTTGTTAATTTCTGGGCGTTTGCCGTTATCAGCTAAGAAGTTTTCGCCTTCTGCCATAGCTTCTTTATGTTGCTCAGCTTTTTTTGCTTCAATTTCTTTAGTAATTTCTTGGAAAGCCGCACTAATAACTGCTTCATCAAGCTGTGGTTGCGCGCCTTGCATTACGTCACGAATACCGTCAAGCATTGCATTCACTTCTAAGCCGTCGAATGCTGCACGCTCAATTTGCTCACCAATTTGAAGGCCGTAGCCGTAACTTGCTTGCGCTGCTGCGCCTTGATATTTATCGCTCATTTGAACTCTTAATTCTGATCGTTAAAAAGAGCCAAAAGATTACCACAAAGTCACTAGAAAAACCGTTGGTCTGCGGCTAAATGCGCCTTTTTTTGAACAAAGTAACTGCTGGCAAATTCTACTTGGCGTTGCTCACCAGTAAATTTAAAGCCCATATGGCGATAAAAGCCCTCTGCACGCGGGTTATCTTGCATCACCCAGCAGTACACATCCTTCTGCGCAGTGCCCTGACAAGCTTGTTCCAATAGAGCTCTGCCCCAGCCTTGACCAATGACATCTGGTTGTAAATACAGTGCCGCTAATTCAATCTCTGGTGTTTGCTTTTCCAGCATTAAAAAACCCTGTATGCCAGTCGTTTTTAATACCCAAATTTGGTTTTCTTCACTGCAAAGACGTTGCTGCCACAGTTGCTGATGCAGTTCAAATGGTAGGGCTTGGAACATATCGGAAATGAGTTGCTGAGAGTAGACATGCTGCCAGCTTCGTCGCTGAACCCGGCAGATGTCTTCGGCATCACTAAGGCTAGCTAGTTTTATCGACATCGGACTCTTTAGAGGTCTCTTTAGCATCAAAACTCGCGGGTCGAATACACTGCGGTGATTTACCCTGGGCAATGGCTTGCTTTTCTAGTTGAATGGCACGTGGCATCCGCTCTTCTAAATCAGAGATACGCGTTTGATTTGAAGGGTGAGTAGACAAAAACTCTGGTACTGAACCACCACCCGCTTTAGCCATATTTTGCCAAAGGGCAACACTTGCACGAGGATCAAAACCGGCACTGGCCATTAAGTCTAAGCCCATTAAATCTGCTTCGCTTTCTTGGGTACGACCATAGGGTAACAGCACGCCGTATTGCACTCCTAAACCAAGTGCAGCCATAGCGGCGCCCTTATGTTTTACATCGTCACTTACGCCAATCGCCACTGCCGCTACTGCGGTGCCTATTCCAGCAATTTGATTTTGTGATAAGCGCTCGTTGCTATGCTCCGCTAATACGTGGGCTATCTCATGACCTATAACTGTTGCCAACTGATCTGGGGTTTCGGCCACCTTGATTAGACCGGTATATACGCCCACATGTGCACCGGGCAAGGCAAACGCGTTGACTTGGTCAGAATCAAATACTACTACTTCCCAGTCTTCATCACCGTAGTGACCAGGGATTTCTGCAGTAACCGCATTTGAAACACAAGCAACATAATCATTGGTGGCTTTGTCGGTATAAATCTTTTCTTGTTTTTTGATTTCTTCAAAAGACTGAGCGCCTAAGGCACTCATTTTTGAGTCATCATAAAGTAACACCCGTTTGCGCCCAGTAGGAGAAGCAGAGCAGCTAAGCAAAGCTGCAATTGAGCTAACAATAATGACGTTTTTTAAGATCTTATTCATTCATGCATTCCATTTCATTACTGCCTATATCGGCAATCACTCCTTTAATACTAGCGGTAAGCCAGCACTAACAAATACAACTTTATCGGCTTTTGCTGCTAAGGCTTGGTTTAGTCGCCCAAGTTCATCAGCAAACCTACGCCCCATGGCGTTGTCTGATACCAAGCCCAAACCCACTTCGTTACTCACGATAACTAGATCACTATCCAGTTCATCTAAGCTTGCCAGTAATGTGGCAGACTGCTGTTGAATATCGAGTAACTGCTGGTCTACAGACTTATTAGTGCAAAGCCACCACCCTAACCAAGTCGACATACATTCTAACAATATTGGCTGCTTTTTAGCGGCGTAACTCAGTACCACTTGGCTTAATACTTCTTTAGAATAATCCAATTCATGGGTCTCAAAAGAAGCTTTACGCAAAGAGCGATGATGAGCAATCCGTTGGCTCATTTCTTCATCACTCGCCTTCGCAGTAGCAATATAAACAGGCTTAAGCTCACTGTTACTTTTAAACTGCTGTTCAGCCCAAGCGCTTTTACCGCTTCTAATGCCACCTAAAACAAGACTTATCATCATGCTACCTAATGATTTTTTACAAAGAATAACATAGTCAAAGGGCTGCTTGGAACGTTGGTAATGAGGCAATATGAGTGAGCAAAAAGCATAAAAAAAGCGGCTAATAGCCGCTTTTCTTTAAGTTTTTTGATTAACTGGTTAAGTCATCAAAGAACTTCTTAACACCGTCGAAAAAGCCTTCAGCCTTAGGTTTGTGCTTGCTGCTCGCAGAGCCACCACAACTTTCTTCAAAGTCTTTAAGTAGCTGTTTTTGCGTTTCGTTTAGCTTAACCGGCGTTTCTACAATGACTTTGCAGATTAAGTCGCCAATTGGGCCACCACGTACCGATTTAACCCCTTTACCACGCATTCTGAACATACGACCAGTTTGCGTTTCGTTAGGTACTTTTAGATTAACTCGACCATCTAAGGTTGGTACTTCAATCTCGCCACCTAAAGCGGCTAAGGTAAAGCTAATTGGCACTTCGCAGTAAAGGTTGTTTTCTTCACGTTGGAAGATTGGGTGTTCTTTAACATGTACTTGTACATATAAATCACCGGCTGGAGCACCGCTCTCGCCCGCTTCACCTTCACCCGATAAACGAACACGGTCACCAGTATCAACGCCAGCAGGGATGCTAACTGATAGTGTTTTTGAGCGTTCGTAACGACCTTCGCCATGACACTTATGGCAAGGATCTGAAATAATTGAACCTTTACCTTTACAGGTAGGACAGGCTTGCTGAACAGCAAAGAAGCCTTGACGCATCTGTACTTGGCCTTGGCCATGACAGGTGCCACAAGTTTTTGGTGTTGAGCCTTTTTTAGCGCCGCTACCATTACACTGCTCACAGTGTACTAAAGTAGGTACGCGGATTTCTTTCTTAACGCCTTTAACCGCTTGCTCTAAGCTCAACTCTAAGTTGTAGCGAAGATCCGAGCCACGTTGAGGCTGACGACGGCCACCGCCGCCACCGCGTCCACCACCAAAAATATCACCAAAGATGTCGCCAAACGCATCGCCAAAGTCGCCATGTCCGCCACCAAAACCACCAGCGCCACGGTTTGGATCAACCCCAGCGTGACCATAGTGATCGTAAGCTTCTTTCTTTTGAGCATCACTCAGTACTTCGTAGGCTTCTTTAACTTCTTTGAATTTCTCTTCAGAAGCTTTATCGCCTTTAGTACGGTCAGGGTGAAACTTCATCGCCAGACGTTTGTAGGCTTTTTTAATTTCTCGCTCGCCGGCATCTTTGCCTAGACCAAGAACTTCGTAATAATCGCGTTTTGACATAATGGGTGTTCTACTTTCTCGCAACTAAACCAGTTGAAAGTAATGGCTTTTGATAGACACACGGGCGTTGTTCACACAACGCCCGTTATTTACTTACTAAAAGTGTTTAGACAAATTATTTTTTGTCGTCTTTCACTTCTTCAAACTCAGCATCAACAACGTCGTCTTGGGCAGGAGCCGCTTGCTCTGCGTCAGCTTCACCAGCATTCGCTTGAGCTTGTTGCTGTGCTACTTCCATTAGTTTTTGAGACGCTTCGATTAAAGCTTGAGTTTTCGCTTCAATTTCTGCTTTATCTTCGCCTTTGCTAGCGGTTTCTAACTCGCTAACTGCAGCTTCGATTTTCTCTTTATCTTCAGCAGGAAGTGCTTCACCAGCTTCTTCAATTTGCTTACGAGTACCGTGTACAAGTGCATCAGCTTGGTTACGAGCCTGAACTAATTCTTCAAACTTCTTATCTTCTTCAGCGTTTGCTTCAGCTTCGTTTACCATCTTGTTGATTTCGTCATCCGACAAACCAGATGATGCTTGAATGGTAATTTTCTGCTCTTTACCGGTATCTTTGTCTTTAGCAGACACGTGTAAAATACCGTCAGCATCCAAATCGAAAGTTACTTCAATTTGTGGCACGCCACGCTGTGCAGGACGAATACCTTCTAGGTTGAATTGACCTAAAGATTTGTTGTCTGCAGCACGCTTACGCTCACCTTGAATTACGTGAACGGTTACCGCACTTTGGTTATCGTCGGCTGTTGAGAATACCTGTGAACCCTTAGTTGGGATGGTGGTGTTCTTTTCTACAACGCGAGTCATTACGCCGCCCATTGTCTCAATACCTAGAGATAGTGGGGTAACGTCTAGTAGTAGTACGTCAGTTTTGTCGCCAGACAATACCGCACCTTGAATAGCAGCACCCATAGCAACTGCTTCATCAGGGTTAACGTCTTTACGTGGCTCTTTACCAAAGAACTCGGTTACAGCGCTTTGTACTAGTGGCATACGAGTTTGACCACCAACAAGAATTACATCGTTGATGTCGCTAACTGAAAGGTCAGCATCTTGCAGTGCAATACGTAATGGCTCTAGTGAACGTTGAACTAATTCTTCAACCAAAGACTCAAGCTTAGCGCGAGTTACTTTGATGTTTAAGTGCTTAGGACCTGAAGCATCAGCTGTGATGTAAGGTAGGTTTACATCTGTTTGTTGCGCTGAAGATAGCTCACACTTAGCTTTTTCTGCCGCTTCTTTTAAGCGCTGCATAGCCAGTGGATCTTGCTTAAGGTCGAAACCTTGGTCTTTCTTAAATTCTTCTACTAAGTAGTTGATTAAGCGGTTATCAAAGTCTTCACCACCTAAGTGAGTATCACCATTGGTTGCTAATACTTCGAAAGTTTTCTCGCCATCAACTTCGTCAATCTCAATGATTGAGATATCGAATGTACCACCACCTAAGTCGTAAACAGCAACTACGTTGTCGCCTTTAGCGTTGTTTACGCCGTAAGCAAATGCCGCAGCAGTAGGCTCGTTGATAATACGTTTAACATCTAGACCAGCAATACGGCCAGCATCTTTAGTTGCTTGACGTTGTGAATCGTTGAAGTAAGCAGGAACAGTAATAACTGCTTCTGTTACCGCTTCACCTAGGTAGTCTTCTGCAGTTTTCTTCATTTTTTTCAAAACTTCTGCAGAGATTTGTGGTGGCGCTTTCTTGTCGCCTTTGGCTTCTACCCAAGCATCACCATTGTCAGCATTAACAATGTTGAAAGGCATAATTTCGATATCGCGTTGAACTTCGTCATCGGTAAAACGACGACCGATTAAACGCTTAATAGCGAATACAGTGTTCTTTGGGTTAGTAACCGCTTGGCGCTTAGCAGGTTGGCCTACTAAGGTTTCGCCGTCGTCGGTAAACGCAATAATTGAAGGCGTTGTGCGATCGCCTTCTGCGTTTTCAATTACTTTAGGGGTGTCGCCGTCTAATACTGCAACACAAGAGTTAGTGGTTCCTAAATCGATACCAATAATTCTACCCATGATGGTGTTCTCCAAATTCTGGTTGTAACTAATATTTCGTTGTTGAGAACTAAGTGGGGGCGGCAAATTGCTTTTCAAGGGAAAAAATAAAAAAAACTCACTAAAAACCTATTCTCGCAAATTATCCAAGAGTGCTTAGGTATTGAGCAAGCGATCACACATTTAGCTCATAAAACCAACAGAATAGCCCGAATACAGTGCTAAAAATGGCTATTTTTATAACCTGTGATACTATGCGCGCAACTTTAGGTTATATGCAGAGTTAAATCCTGCATAAAATACAGAGAGAAGGGAAATGAAAAACGATTCAAAACTGAGTCTTACTCATAAAATACTAATAGGTATGATTACCGGTATTGGCTTAGGGGTGTTCTTACAAACCTTTTTTGCTGAGTCTATCTTAGTCAAAGATTACATCGTTGACGGCATCCTCAATATCACTGGCTCGATTTTCGTATCAAGCTTGAAGATGTTAGTGGTTCCATTGGTATTTGTTTCTTTAGTGTGTGGTGTATCTTCAATGAAAGACACTGCTCGCTTAGGCCACCTTGGCGGTAAAACAGTACTACTCTATTTGGCCACTACTGCGATAGCTATTTCACTGGCCATGGCAGTTGCACTGCTTATTCGCCCAGGTACTGGCATAGAGTTAACTACCGAAGCAGCCTTTGTTGCGAAAGAAGCGCCAAGCATTAGCCAAGTTATCATTGATATGTTCCCCGATAACCCTATTGCCTCGATGGCTCAAGGCAACATGTTGCAAATCATCGTGTTTGCATTGTTATTTGGTATCGCAATTGCCATTTCTGGTGAGCCAGGCAAGCGCATTGGTAAACACTTTGAAGACTTCAATGTAGTAATCATGAAGTTAGTAACCATTTTAATGAACCTAGCCCCTTACGGCGTATTTGCGTTACTAGCGAAGCTGTTCTTTGAAATTGGTTTTGACGCAATTGCTAGCTTACTCAGCTACTTCATGGTGGTATTGGTTGTATTACTACTGCATGCCTTGTTGGTTTACCCTTCACTATTAAAAGTACTTACTGGCTTAAACCCGCTTATTTTCATTAAGAAGATGCGTGAAGCCATCGTATTTGCTTTTAGTACTGCCTCGTCAAATGCGACTATTCCAGTCACTATGGAAACAGCTACTCATAAGCTAGGCGTGCGTAACTCAACAGCTTCGTTCACTGTACCTTTAGGCGCTACCATCAACATGGACGGCACCTCAATTATGCAGGGTGTAGCGACTATCTTTATTGCAACGGTTTATGGCATAGACCTAACAGCAGGCAATTTCTTAATGGTTATTGTTACGGCAACGCTTGCGTCAGTAGGCACTGCTGGTGTTCCTGGTGTTGGTTTAATTACCTTAGCAATGGTATTGCAACAAGTTGGTTTGCCGGTAGAAGGCATTGCGCTAATTATTGGTGTAGACCGCTTGTTAGATATGGTGCGCACAGCAGTAAACATTACTGGTGATAGCATGGTGACGGTTGCTGTAGCTAAATCGGAAGGCGATTTAAACGTAGAGACTTACAACAATCCTCAAGCAGGTTTATCTGAAGAAGAAGTACATCTTCCTCACGGTGAATCAGATACCAGCTTGGCCTCGGCCGAAAAAGCCTAGGCTTACAAACACACCAACAAAAAACGCGGCCATGGCCGCGTTTTTTTATGATTACTAATACAGTCTAACTATTGCCAGATATCGAGATATCCAGATTGTTTAAAATGCCATTCTGAATAGAGTAGATACAACCATGTACCGATAAGTCTTGGCCTTTACTCCAAGCATTTTGCACGATAGAAGTTTGCGATACGTTTTTAACCTGCTCCACCACATTTAACTCACATAAACGGTCAGCACGCTGCTTCTTGTCTTCAATAGCATCCAGCTCCGCTTCATGGTAACGGTAAACATCTTTAAGATGGCGTAGCCAGTTATCAATCAAACCAAACTGTTCGTTTTCCATCGACGCTAACACGCCACCACAACCATAATGGCCAGTCACAATGATATGTTTTACTTTGAGAACATCTACAGCATATTGAATAACCGACAAACAGTTTAAATCGGTATGCACCACCACATTAGCAATATTGCGGTGAACAAATACTTCACCAGGGGGTAATCCAGCAATCTGGTTGGCAGGTACTCGGCTGTCACTGCAACCAATCCACAAGAATTCGGGGTTTTGCTGTTCAGACAAATCACAGAAGAAGGTTGGATTCTGTTCTTTTATATTTTTAGCCCAGCTACGATTATTACTTATCAGCTGATTTAAATCACTCATACGACCTCTAGTTAACAACACTTCCCTACTACTAGAGGCATATATTGCCCGATGTGATAGATAACTACCACTATTTAGCACAGCATTTACTCACCAAATGGCAGTTCATCTTGTACCGAGTTTTGCTGCTGTTGTTCCGCTAACTTCTTACGCTGCATACGAATAAAACGCATCCTGCGCTGCTTGGTTAGCCGTAATATGTTCTGCTGCTGAGCAGGCTCTAAGGTTTGCCAAGCAAAACGTTCATCGCGATTTCGGAAACAGCCCATACACAAACCGCGGCTATTTGTTTGACAAATACCACGACAAGGATTGGGAATGTCGAAAATCTCTAACTGTTCCATTTGCTGCAATGCTTACCTTTTGAGCAATACGAATAATTTTTATTCATACCTCTACAATGGCATAGCCAAGCAACTTAGGTCAAAGAATTCGCCAAATCGCGATCCAAAAACACGCTAAAATTCAGCCACAAAAAAAGGGCCAAAAGGCCCTTTTTTCTAAACAATAATGACTATGCGCTGGTGTCTACCGAGGCAGCTTTAGAAATCATAACCATTGCTGGACGCAATAAGCGGCCATTTAATTCGTAGCCTTTCTGCAGTACAGCAACTACAGTGTTTGGCGCTACACCTTCAACTTCTTGCATGCCCATCGCTTGGTGCTTCTCAGGATCAAAGGTTTCATCCTGCGGTGAAACAACTTCGATACCAAATTTCTTCACAGCATCAATCAAGGTTTTAAGGGTTAACTCAACACCTTCAATCATCGAAGTTAAGGCTTCGACTTCACGGTTAGCGTGTTGCAAAGCCATTTCCATGTTGTCGATAACCGGTAGCAGTTCATTAGCAAACTTTTCTAAAGCAAACTTACGTGCTTTCTCTACTTCTTGAGCAGAGCGGCGGCGAATATTGTCTACTTCTGCTTTCGCGCGAATAACACCGTCTTTTTGGTCAGCCACGGTTTGTTCCGCAGTTGCTAAACGCTCAAGTAGCTCAGCTACGCTAATTTCTTCACCAGCAGACTCTGCAGCTTCTTCTTCCACTTCACTTTCAAGCTCAGCGTCTATCGCTTCAACCTGTTGCTCTACTTCGTTTTCCGCTACCACTTCTTCGGCTTGTGGTTTGTTTTGCTCACTGCTCATGCAGGGTCTCCGTAATTCTTCACAAATAACTTAAATCTGTTGCATATTATGGGGATCAAACCGCCGCTTTCAAGTGATAGTCACGATAAAACTGGCTGAGTAGTAAAACCACACGTTATAATCACTAGCAACACAATGTTAAATCAACAAGTTATGACTCAAACCTTCAACACTATTGGTTTAATTGGCAAACCCCACCACGAGGGAGCCAATAATACCTTAACAGCGCTCTACCATTGGTTGATTGAACAATCATACAGCGTATTGGTAGAAGAGCAGACCGGCCAACAACTCAGCATTGATGGGCTTAATCTGGTTAGCATTAACCAAGTAGGGGAACAAGCTGATTTAGCGATTGTGGTTGGCGGTGATGGCAATATGTTGGGGGCCGCGCGAGTATTGTCGCGCTACGACATAGCAGTGCTAGGTGTTAACCGCGGCAACCTTGGGTTTTTAACCGATCTAGACCCTTTTAACTTTGAACACCCTTTAAAGGAAGTGTTGCAAGGTGAGTTTATTACCGAGAAACGCTGCTTATTAGAAGCCAAAGTGCTGCGCCATAACGCAGTAAAAAGCCGCAATAGTGCTGTGAACGAAGTGGTACTTCACCTCGACAAAGTAGCCACAATGTTAGAGTTTGAAGTGTATATTGATGACCATTTCATGCTTAGCCAACGCGCCGACGGCCTAATTGTTACCACGCCAACAGGCTCTACCGCTTACTCTTTATCTGCTGGCGGGCCGATCCTTACTCCTAATTTGGATGCCATCGCACTGGTACCGATGTTTCCACACACCCTTAGTTCACGGCCAATAGTTGTAGACAGCGATAGTGAAATTAAGCTCAAGCTGTCTCACGACAATAGCGACCATATGAACATTAGCTGTGATAGTCATGTATCACTACCGGTAATGCCTGGGGACGAGGTTATTATTCGTAAGCAAAATCACCCGTTGCGCCTAGTTCATCCTAAAAGCTATGATTACTTTAAGATATTACGGACTAAGCTTGGCTGGGGAAGCCGCCTGTTTTAAGCAAACATGTAATAAGGAAGTTTTATTTTGCCAGCTACACCAAGCCCTCGCGTTAACCAACGCCAAGAAGTTGTAGAAATAATGCGACAACTGCGCTTTGGCGACGTTTTAGATGTGCAGTTTGTAAAAGTAGGTAATGTACGGATTAAATGTAAGCTTATTGGTTTAGATGACGCTAACTTTCTTATCTTTGCTGTGCCTAAATATGCTCAACAAGGCCATGGTGATGTATTAGTGGAAGGCATGGCTTGCGTGATCCGTTCAATCATTGAAGGAGAAGCCGGTCAATGTATTGCATTTCGCAGCATTATTACCGACATCATCAAATCCCCTAAGCACTTATTGTTTGTTAAATACCCATCTGAAGTAGAGCGTTTTAGCCTACGTAAACAGCAACGCGCGAGTACACGCATTCCAGCAACCGTTACTCACCGCTCCTCTGTAAGTGACCAGCAAATTGAAAACGATTTAAGCTTTGACGGCATTATTCTCGATTTATCAGCCGGTGGTTGCCGCTTCAAGATGGCGTGGCCAGAAAGCAATGGCAAACTGTTACTTGATAGCGTGTTTGTGTACATTAGAATTCCTGGGAAACCAGAGAATGACACAGTAATCGAAGGCAATATTAAAAGCCAAAGCCGAGATGGTCATAACCATATTGCAGTGGGTATAAAGTTTGAAGGTGCTACCGACCTAGATGAGCTATTTGCTCACCTAGCCTTAGACGTATAAAAAGGTTACTAGGCGCAGTAACTATCTAACAGGTCCCACAAGCGGTCGACTTCTTGATGAGTGTTGTAATGCATACAACCTACGCGTAGCACCCCGCCTTTATCCATTAACCCCAATTGCTCCATCATGCCTTGCGCATAAAAATGCCCATGCCACGTAGCAATATTATGCTCACCCAACATAGCGGCAATTTGCTGCGGTTGAATATTTGGCCAGCGCAACGAGAACGTTGCGGTGCGCATATGGCTACGCTGCAAGCTACTCTCACCATAAAGCGTGGCTTGCGGATGGGCAGCCAAGCGCTCCAAAAAATGCTCGCTTAAAGCTTGTTCATGCGCGGCAAACTGCTCAAAACTGGCGGTTAACGCTGCTCGCTTATTTTGCTGTGGGTTCCAATCAGCCAAGTAGTCAACTGCAGCACTCATGCCTGCAATAGCCGCAAAGCTTTGGGTGCCAGTTTCAAAACGACCTGGGCCGATATTGGATGCTGGCTCAACTTTATAAGGTTTGAGCAGCTCCAGCCAAGGATCGGCCACATAAGCAATACCCAGGTGAGGGCCAAAAAACTTGTAAGCCGAACAGAGCAAGAAGTCGCAGCCCAGTTGTTGCACATCCACTAAACGGTGCGGCACATAATGCACCGCATCCACATAAACCATTGCACCTACGCTTTTCGCTTTATGGATAACCCTTTGTAAATCAACAATGCTACCGCTGGTATTAGAGGCATAAGTAAGCGCAATAAGGCGGGTACTAGAATTTATCAATGACTCTAGGTGCGCATAATCCAAATTACAGTTAACTGGGTCAACTCTCACCTGATGAACCTTAGCCCCTTTGTCGGCAGCTGCCTGTTGCCAGCTCGACACATTGGAATAATGATCAAGTGCGGTCACCAGTATTTCATCATTAGCTTGCCAGTCTCGGCTTATGGCCCTACTCAACTTGAAGGTTAAGGATGTCATATTGGCATCAAACACAATGTTATTAGCGCTAGCGGCATTCAATAAGGTTTTAGCCTGCTGCCTTCCTTTTTCTACAACCTGTTCAGTATGCTTGCTACTAGCAAAAGCGCCGCCTAGATTGGAATTACCTTTTATAAAATAGTCGTTCATGGCTTGCAGCACCGAAGCGGGCAGTTGCGCGCCCCCTGGCCCATCTAGATAAATTAAGGACTCTTCATCCCCCCTAGCATTTAAGGCAGGAAACAGCTTGCGTGCAGCCTCTACAGAAAAACTCATGCTTCATCCTTTGCTGTTAATACAAATACATCCATAAAGCCCGGTTCACTGGGGCGATGAGCACGAATTGGCCTTGCATAGTGCCAAAGCTTACTGTCATCAAGTAAGGCTACCTCGCCACTGTCTAGTGCTAAGGTCATAATCGGTGCTTGATGTTTATCTTTAAACACCATGAAATCTCCACCATCAATATTATGACGACGAATGCCCACTACGGCGATATGGCTAAAACCATCTTGATGCACACCTTCAGGGGCAACCGGTGTATCGGAAGCCTGCGCGGCAATTCTAATTTGATGAATTTCAATTTCTTGTCGCTCACTTAAGCTATTTGCTTCCAAGAAAAGGGCACACATTTCATACATGCCTTTAGAAGCAATAATGCTCTGCTCAATATCCTCAAACTGACGAATAACATCGCCTTGAAAGTGATTAACTTGTTCACTTTGCACAAAGCTCCGACCTGGCAGAGCTTGCACTTTTCCATCATTAATACGTACAACAGAATAGCGACGTAAACGGTATTGCCCATCGGCATGCTTAGTATGAGGAAGATTATCAAATGAAGACGATAAATCGTGCACTGCGGCACCGCTTAAATGGTTTAGCTGTAATAAACAATCTGCGTGAGTGTTCATGGATTAATCTCTGGTTAACAAAGTGATAACATCAAGACTAATAACAAACAGCTGCCAGCGCCACACCAAGCAGTATTAAGAATCACAAAAAACCATGAATTCAACATTTAAAACCAATGTATCTTTCCAGTACTTAGTTAAAACACCAAACTGTAACAACTGATCAGCGAATTAAAGAAAAACTCTCCAGTTTTGCCTTAAGCCGCTGATTTGATGTAGATTTAAAACGATATTTTATGCTTTAAGAAACCGATAATTGCTTGTCTTCAACATCTGGATTATCGAAGCACTTGATTAGCAACAAGCTACTCGCTGCCACTAACCCAAATCCAATAACCACTGGATAACAGGTTTGGTTAAAACTAAGGCCGATAAGGCTACCAATGGGAATAGCCACCAACGTAGAAATACTAGCCACAAACGCCGAGCCCATTCCTGCAATTGCTCCTAAAGGCTCCATGGCTAATGAATTTAAATTACCAAACAAAATGCCAATGCAGAAAAATGCTGGGATCAAATAAGCCATTAACCACCAAAGAGGAGGCACTCCGCTGCTAGCCAATAGTAATAAACAAAATACGCTCGTAAGGGCAAGTAAGCCCCACAACGCAGCCTTAATCATTAAGCGCATGCCTAACTTAAGTACAAAGCGACCATTCACTAACGATGCAACACCTACTGCAATCGCCGCTAAAGCAAACAGCAGCGCAAAGTTGTCGGCTTGATTGTAGAGTTGAATAAACAATAATGGCGCGCTATTTAAGTAACCCATAAAAGCGCCAAAAATAAAACCAGATACAATGGTGTAAACCAGCGCACTGCGCTTTTGCAATAAATACTTAAGCCCTTCTACAAAGCTTTGTAATGTTAGAGGGCGGCGTTTATCTAAGGTTAAAGTTTCTTCTTGTCCCCGCCAAAACCCAAGACCAGTAGCAATAGCCATTAGCAATAACATGCCGAAGATCCAACGCCAGTGGGCCAGACCTAAAATAACTTGGCCCACCGCGGGGGCCAAAATCGGCACGACAATAAATACCGAAAACACCACAGACATAATACGCGCCATTTCAGCGCCTTTTAACTTGTCACGCACTAAGGCCATGGTAATAATTCTTGGCGCAGCTGCTCCCATACCTTGCAGTACTCGCCCGGCGATAAGCCAAGCAAACGAGCTAGACAATACACAGATAATGCTACCTACAATAAATAGTAGGTAACCAACATAGATAGGAGGTTTTCGGCCAACCGCATCTGACCATGGCCCATAAACAAGTTGGCCAATCGAAAGGCCTATAAACAGTGATGTTATGGTCCATTGGGCATGCGCGGGATTAGCCAGTTCGAAATCTTCGGCAATGGCTACCAGGGCCGGTAGCATTGCATCCACCGACAATGCTACCAACGACATCATACCTGCAAGTAAGATAATAAAGGCTTTAGAGTGGGTACTGCTGTGTTTCACCAACTACTCCCTAGTACAACAGTGAGCTGTTGGTTATATCACTCTCAAATCGCAATAGCGATAAACAATAACAGCGCAGCTAATTTTTAACTTTTATCGTCAACTTAAGTGCATAAGCTACAACAAAACGTTGTTATTTATTAAACACTAAGAACTTAATCCTGTTTACTTTTGCTATCAAATAACATCGATACCAAAGCAATAAAAGCAGAGCCAAGCATCAACAATAATGACACAGCATTGAGCACTGGTGTTGACCCTTCTCGCAAGCGGTCATACATAGCAATAGTCAGCGGCGCGTCGGAACCCACCAGCATTAAGGTAGTATTAAAGTTTTCGAAAGACATTAAAAAGCTAACCACCGCAGCTCCGATTAAAGCGGGGCTAAGAAACGGCAATACCACGGTAACAAAAGCTACCCAAGAATTAGCCCCTAGGTTTAGCGCCGCCTCTTCCAAGCTAAAATCGAACTTACGTAAGCGAGCTAACACCACCAAGGTAGCAATAGTGGTAATAAACGCTACTTGTCCAATCACCACCAACACAAACCCCGGCCTTAACCACTCTAACTCCCAAGCAAAACTGTTCTCAATGCTGTTCGCCAAGCTGCTACTGGCGACTAAAATTGCCACCCCTAAAATCACTCCAGGTATCACTAAAGGCAACAATAAACCAATGTATAACCAGTTCTTGCCTGGGAAATCAAAACGAATGAACAGCCAAGCATTAGCCGTGGCAAGCAGTAAGGAAAACAAGGTAACAAAACACGCTATCGAAGCACTCACCGCAATGCTAGACAACAAACCATCATCGTAAAGAATGCCCAGCTTAGGTTCGATTTGACCAATAAACCAATCCAAGGTGAAGCCTTGCCAAGGTAGTGCTGCAAACAAACTATCATTAAAAGCAAACACCGCCACAATGCTTAATGGCAGTGCCAAAAAGACTAAGAAACCCACCATATAGAACTGATAAAGAGATTTAGCAGGGCCACGTAATTGATGCAACATAAGGCTCCCCTAACGTCCCAAAGTACGACTGAATGATTGGCCACTTAGCTTTAAACCCAGCGCCACAACTAAAGACGAAACCAGCAACAAAATCACTCCAAAAGCAGCGCCTAGTTCCCAATTAAAACGCGTAATAAACTGAGTAAAAATCTGTTCGGTAAACCATAGGCTATCTTTTCCACCTAATAAACGCGGTGTTAAATAATTTCCCAGGCAAAGCATAAACACCATAATGCAACCCGATACAATGCCGGGCATAGCATAAGGGACAATTATTGAGGTAGTAACGTTCCAACCATTGCCGCCCAAATCGTAACCGGCTTCTATTAAGCTTTGATCCAAGCCCTCTAAAGTACTTACTAATGGCACCACCATGAACAACATTGATGTATACACCAACCCCACTAACATGCTCACATCGTTGTACAAAAATTCAATCGGTTGCTCGGTTAAACCCAGAGCCATTAAACCTTGGCTAATCACACCAGACTCACGTAGCAAGATCATCCAACCGTAAGTGCGCACTAACTCACTTACCCAGAAAGGCAGTAAGCAACTTAACAACAGCAAACGTTTAATTTTACCTTGAGCCACTTTTGCGATGAAAAATGCCACTGGAAAGCTCACTAGCAAGGTTATAAAAGTGGCTAACAACGACATCCATACTGTACGTAATAAGGTTCGCCAATAAAGCGGCTCGCCCAAAAACTGTTGGTATTGGTACCAACCTACGCTGTCCCCTGCCAAATAATCCCGTTTGATGAAAGACAGCTCTAGCATCTGCAAATGTGGCAATACAATAAGCAGAACAAACCACAGTACAAAAGGAAGCAGCAATAAGTAAAACCCAAGCCCTTTAGCTTTCACCCTTCACCTCTTGGCTAATACAAATTGCTTGCTTAGCATCCCAAAATATTCGTAACTTACTGCCCGGAACTATGTGCTGCAAAGAAAAACTAGCACCTGGAGCCACTCGATAACTGTCTTGATGGTGAGTATCTTTAACTACCAATGTGGAACTTGCGCCATCAAACAAGCATTCTTCAACTTCTACATCAAACTGGTTATCGGCTTGAACTTCCCTTCCCGCTTCACAAATTCCAATGGCTTCTGGCCGCACAAATACATCCACTACCGACTTTTCTGCTTGATCAATAGTAGTCGCTACGATCAGGTGGCGACCTCGAGCGGTTTTAAGTAAAGCAACACCTTGTCGTTGTTCACACACCACTGCTGAATGCGCATTGGTTTGGCCAACGAATTTGGCCACAAACGCCGTATTCGGTTGATAATACAGCTGCTGCGGACTGGCTACCTGTTCAAAGCGGCCATTGTTCATTACCGCCACCTTGTCTGACATCACCAAGGCTTCAGATTGATCGTGAGTTATGTAGATAAAGGTTGTGCCAAACTCGCGCTGCAAGTGCTTTAGCTCAACTTTCATTTTTTCACGCAGTTTTAAATCTAGTGCGCCTAACGGCTCATCAAGCAGCAGTAATCGAGGCTCCAGTACTAAACTACGCGCAATCGCAATGCGTTGTTTTTGCCCGCCCGATAACTGAGTAATTTGCTTGTTTTGACTGCCATCTAAGCCCACTCGCTCTAACACATCTTTAATCTTATGCTGTCGCTCGTTGGCTTTAATACCACGGCGCTTTAATCCGTAAGCAATGTTCTCCGACACATTCATGTTCGGAAAAAGAGCCAAGTGCTGAAAAACCATATTCACTGGACGCTTATTTGGCGCTAGCTCGTTAACCCGCTTTTGATGGATCTGAATCTCACCTTCACTGAGTGATTCAAAGCCAGCCAACATTCTTAATAAGGTGGTTTTACCGCAGCCAGAAGGGCCTAAAATAGAGAAAAATGAGCCAGCCTCAACCGAGAAATTAAGCTTATCTACTGCTGTAAATTCTGAGAAATGCTTGGAAAGGTGTTTACATTCAAGATCATATTTAGCGTTTGCCGCCATAGTACTTCCAAATAAAGCAGAGGGGCGCGAGCGCCCCAATAAAACTAGTTGGCCGCTTGTACGCGATCCAGTACTTTGCCTTCCATTGCTTCTAAACCAGCAGGAACAGCGGGATACCACTTAATGTTGTCGATGTCGTCGCTACTAAAGCTGGCGTTAAACTGCGACTTCGCCAGTTCGTTTACGTAAGCGTCTGAACCTTTAGAAGCGGTGAAGTTACCTGCAGCTTCGGTAATTTTAGCTGCTACTTCAGGGCGCATAACAAAGTTAATCCACTTGTACGCAGCATCTACTGCTTTAGACTTTTTAGGAATGGCAAAGGTATCAATCCAACCCAAAGCTCCAGATTTAGGTGCTACAAACTGAATATTCTGTTGATCGCGATTTAGCTTCCAACCGCCAGCATCCCAAGCCATAGCGGCAACTACTTCATTAGAGCGCATCAAGTTCATTAACTCGTCGCCGCCAGACCAGTAAGTCTTAACCAAAGGCTTACATTCCACCAGAGTCTTTTCAACTTTGTTCAATATTTCTTGGTACTTAACGGGATCAGCGTAAGCAGCAAATGGATCTTCACCCAATGCAAAAGCAAAACCGATTAAGGTAGGGCGCTTTAAGCGATAAGAAATTTTACCCTGGTACTGCTGCTGACATAGGTCGGTGTAATCAGCAACATCCTTTGCCATTTCACCATTTACTACCAAGCCGCTGGTTCCCCACACATGAGGAACACCAAATACTTGCTCACCTACAGCGGTATTCTTTTTGGTAGCATCTAACATTGAGGTAATAATTTGGGCCTGCTCAATACGGGCTAAATCGATAGGCTGGTAAATGCCAAACTGTTGTTGCACACCGGTGATGCGGTCTTGGCTAGGTTGGGCTAAATCAAACCCCGAGCCGCCAGTAGCGCGAAGTTTAGAGATCATGTCTTCGTTGTTTGATTTAGTCACTTTTACTTCAATGCCGGTTTCTTTCTCAAACATTTCGATAACTTCTTGTGGTGCATAGCCGCCCCAAGTAAGCAAACGTAAAGTTTCAGCATTGGCCTGCGCACTTACCATTGCGCCCATGCTAAGTGCCAAGGCACTTAATGATAAACGTTTATTCAACATAATCTCTTCCATGTAGTTCTACGGTTAAATGGTTTACCGACAAAAGCGGCTTATTTACAACAAGTATTTGATAAACATGCACCAATTTAATGACACTAATGTGACAAGTAAAAGCGTAGTCGTAAATTTAGAAGGCGTGAAGCAGTGAAGTAAAGTATCTTTAAGAAAAGGGCAACTTATTATTTTGTTGCCCATTCAGTGACAAAAATTTACAAGCCACCAACACTAATAGTGACACTGGTTAGTTGCTTATAAGGGGAATAAACTGCTTTTTGTGTTAATGGCAGATGGTCTAAAAATGGTTCAGCATTTTCAGAAGCCACGTTCAACTCATCGTACAATACTTCATGAAATGCTTTGTCTACACTATGTTTATTGAAACTAGCTATCAGAACCGATTCTATATCTGTATTTTTATAGAACCTTTTGCCGAGTGGACTAAGGTTAATAGCGTTAGCCAACTGATTCGCGATATGCGATACGTCAGATGTTTTTTGAGATAGAAGACTCACCTCCAAGTTCCACATCAAGCAATTCAATTCGCGAACAGTTAACACATCACCGTTTATTAGTGTGGCAAAGTGTTGTATTTGAAGTTCTCCCGTCTTCGGATTCTTTACAGGTCCAACAGTAACAACACTTACAACTTCTTTTGACTGCTTAAGCTCCTTTTCAAAACCAACTACAGGAATAAAACACTCATCAGCTTTTATCGAAGAAGTGATTAGTAACAACATAATCAAGCCAATTTTTGGGGCAAGTTTAAATTTCATCATCTTCCTCACTGTATAGTCTTTACATTAGGCTTTATTTCTATATGCCAGCACTGATTAGATTTACTCGTTTCGTCGATAAACCCACTAATATAACCTTCTGTTTTTAAAGCTTTTAATGCATTCGTAAACTTTACTTTATTGAAGCTATCAAGAGACGCAGCTCTTGTTGAGTTAACACCAATATCAATAATGTTGAGATTCTTGTAATCGCTAATACTTACGCAGTGCTTAGAAGTTCTATTTCCACTAGCTAACTCAGCCAAGATTTTCTCTTCCATAAGCTTAATAACTTCACTTTTACCTTTTGAAGAATTCTCTGCGTAAACATCTAGCACTCTATCTCCAACTGAGCCATAAAGTCGGTATTGCTTTTGTAAGTTAGCTTTAGCATTTCGATACATTATCGCCGCTTGTTGGGCGGGAGTGCGCAGAGTACTCGTAATCACTGCATGCTTCATTCCGGCTTCTTTTAAAGCGAGTTTTATCACTTTTTTACTATATTCAGATACTATTCTTGCTGATTCGGCTATATCCGACTTATAAGTCACCAAGTAGTCTGTAAGTGAATCTAAATTACTATTATCAGCCGGCTTAATACTGGGTGAAAGTCCAGGGAGTAAACGTTCCCAAGTAAGTTTACCGTTTTGATACTTTGCAATATCAGCCTGCTGTTTGGGTTTGAAGTAGCGTGTTAATCGGCTAAACGTTGTGCCGTTAGGATCGACTCTCCCATCAACCTTCTTCATTTTTACATCGTTACGCTGGAAAAAATCTATAGCCGCAACAGTTTTCCTGTCGCACTTCCCATCCTCAGCCAAACAAGCTAAAGGTGAAAACTTGCTTCTATAACAATTGAGTAAAACTTGGATTAGCTTTACATCCTCATCAGCATTTAAGCCTCTTCGGCCAACAGAGTAATTAATAGATAACTGCATCTTCCATCCATGAAGTGGCTATAAAAAGCCCATAAATTTAAACATGTTAAAATTGGGACACTAACACTTAATGACAAAACAGACAATTAAAAATCCCTAAAAATCAAGGATGGAGGCACGTTGGTAAAAGATTCCCATCAGCTGCCTTTTAGCTTTAAGAATTTTTGTAGGTTCAAACCTAAAAGTGAAATTTACAGAAAAGATGTAATTGTTATTTTTCTGTCAGTTAGGGAGTGAATATACAATTAAGGTTGGGCATATTTTCCAATTAAACCTGTCATTAGAAATAGGATTTCCAGGCTAGAGTGTCATTTTTCTAGCAGAAAAACACACCTTCACAATTCGTGTGTAACGAGCCCTAAACAGCAAAAACCAGCCGCGAAGCTGGTGTCCTGTAAATCATAGAAAAGACTAGTTTTTTTGCAAGGAAATGATGCCGATATTTCGGCATCCCGCAAGAGCGAGATTAGTCTTGCGTGAGAAGGTTAGGAATGGGGCTTTTCAGTTAGCTGTCGTTTTTTACTACTTCAGAAAGAGAACGCTCAAGCAGATCAGATTTTCTAAAAACATAGAATCCTCGACCAGCCATTTCTGAAAACTCAGTAACGATACCTTGCTTCATTAGATGGCGAAAAATGCTTGGAATAGATAGTTTTCGAAGTCGACACCATTGGTTTAGCACGACATAGTGATCGGTGAAGAACAGCAAACTGTTCTGCTCCCCTGGAAGTTTCGCTTTTTCCGACCGAACAAAATCGTAAAAACGCTCTCGTACCTCAGGAGGAACATAGAAGTCTCTCGCCAGTGTATGTTCATTGTAGTCATTTTGTTTGCCCAGCCTTTTATTCAATGCATCGAACAACTGCTCACGATTAACCGCCAAATTCGAAAAATTTAACTCGCTAGCCTTTAGGAACGAATCGCACTGCTTAGATATCAGCAATACGAGAATATCTGCGACTGACCAGTTAAAACGGCGCAAGACTATTTGCGCTTCGAAAACAGTTATTAGTTCCCCTGAGGTATAGCAAGCACTCATCGGTTTCGTACATGCCATCAAACGCGCAAGAAGCTGGTCGATATCACGCACGTCATACCAAGAGTAACGCAAAGATGTTGAGTCATAGCTCGGGCTCAACAGGCCAGCCTTCACCATAGAAGTCACGTCCGAAGTTGCAACACTCAAACAATCAGCTAAGGTTCGGCGATCTACAAGGAAATGAGTGCCAACATCACGGAAATTAAGGTGAGCATGTGGATTTGAAACCCGCTTAGACTGAAAGCTCATCACATGAAAAGGCTTCACCGGCCAAATAAGAGGACGAGGCAAAAACCCCAGCTCCTCAATATAGTTGGCATGTAAATGAATAAAGAAGCTATGAGGGATATGCTCTAGTAGACCCTTTTTCTTCCAGTAGTCGACACGGCTTTGAAACTGTCTAAGACGAAACTTTTCATCGACTAGGCAACGGTAGCTAAATTCGAATAGCGATGAAACATTTTGAACATCATCTGGAAACACTGCGTATGCAGCTGCTTGAAAGTCGTAGAATCGCATTGCCATTCCTGCCATGCGATAAAGATGGCGACGATAATGCTGTTGTTGGACCAGACTTAGCCCTTGCTCAGCCACTTGATACAGCGGCAGAGAATCCACTTTAGACTCGTTCTCCCTCCACTCCACTTGGCAATTCTCACACTTGGAGTATATTTGCGGAGTCCACTTTAATGGCGTTTGGCACTCGGGGCAGCAGCTCACCAACGGCTGGCAATGCTCCTCACAATGAGTCACATGCGTCAAACGCCACTTTGCTTGAATCGGTTTGATTTCTGCAATGCACGCTATGCAAACCTTCGGTGACTTAACCACAATACTTTTGATAACTCGACCATCGTCGAACGCCCCATCGAGCTCGTTTTCAAAATGAACTACAAGCGTTTCTGGGGACAAACGAAGACGTCTGGACATGCTAGACGCCACTCTATCTAGATGCCGGTTGTCGCAGGTGATACTAGGGAGTGGCATCCCTTCCAAGCCAAACAAATCACGCATTGTTTGAACCTGGCGGTAGCCATTCGTATGGCTGACCCGCAACAAATAGCCCAACAGTGTCTCATTAGCCATTGGTCTTGGGCGCAACGGCAGTTCAGAAGGCATCGCTGTCATACAACCCCCGACGTTCTGCTTCTTCTGAAACTTTAGCAATAGACTCGCTATCAAGAAGCGGATTAAAGCTCAGCGGTATTTCCAGGTTGCTCGCTGTGTAGAAAGCGTCCGCAAAGTGCTTAAGTTCTACAACTGTATCCGAAGTGGTACGTTCAATAACCGCTTTGAACAAGAACCTAATACTACGAGGGCAGCCATCAGTGGCGAGTATTAACCGAATCAAAGTACTGATGTCTTTCTTAAGTACTGGTTTCCCATCATCTAACACACTGAAAAAATTGAACCCTTTCACCTTACGAGGAAAGAACCCTATCAGGCCTTGGATATAGTCGGCAAAGTCGAATGTTCCAGCTCTCGTCATACATGAGAAATAACTGAGTGATAACTTACAGCGGGTACGAGAACGTATGGCATCGTCTGCGGCCATCAGCGCCAGTAAGTCTTCCTTACCAGCCAGCAAAATGGGGATCTTTAGATCATTCATCAGCTCAAGCAGCAGTTTAACGTTTGCGGTTTTAGCGTCCGCTCCAGAACGAGGAATGACCGACTGAGACTCATCCAATGTAATCATCCGAGTTTGCTGTTGAGTAATTAAGTGCTTAAGCCGCATACGACGCTCAACAACCAAGCCGCGCCACGGTAAAGGGTCTCCCATTGCTTCAAGCAGATTTCCGAGTAAGCCCGCGTAAGTGTTCTCCGGTGGTATGCGAGCATACAAGATAGGTCTGAACGTTTGCTCATCGGTGTCCCTAATCGGGTAATCGAGCATCAGTTGCTCAATCATATGACTCTTACCCGCCCCGACAGGTCCTATCAACACCACCAGTTCAGCATCGCGACCGCCAAATTTGTAGATATGAGTCAACGTGTCGTAAGCAACCTTGAACTTAGGGTAAAAAATCGTACGTGCCAAAAAGGCATCAAGCTCTTGGTTATAGTTATGCTCATCCATGCTATCGCCCTCCAGACAATTCTCGGGAGTAATCCGGGATAGGAGGCTCTAGCACTGAAGTGCTGGTTTGCACTGATGTACGCTTAGTATCATCTTGCGCTAAGCGACCGATACCCTCATCAAGCGTCACCTGGGTACAATAATCAGTACTATCGACGACTTTAGACTTTGGCGCATTAGACGATTTTTTGCCTTTTTTAGGCTTCGGATGCGCACCATGCTTTGAAGGAAATGTTCTCGGTACAGGTGGTTTGACTCCCCGTTTTGCCGCTTGTTTTTGAGCTTGGTATTCAACAAGTGACGTTCCCGGAGCAACCGTTTTATCACGCAGAGGAACAACCAACATCTCCATCTTTCCTGGGACAAGAACGGTAATCGTCGAAATATCTCTAGCATTGAAGATGACTTTAACTTTTGTTTTGTCACTGCTGGTCTTGCGGTCTTTAGACTTCCGCTTTTTCTGTAACAACTTAAACCGCAGATTTTTAAGCTCTGTAGAGTGGTAGTGAAGGTTTTCTATCTGTATGCCATGCGTCGCTTGAATAGTCCGCTCATAAGTAGCACCAATCAATGCATCCAGTTTGGCAAGGTTAGGTACAGGCCTTGGGTAAAAATCTTTTTTGCACTGAGACAGCTTTTGAGCAGGACTAAGCCCGTCCAAACCTTTGTGCGGATTTTGATGGTAATAGTCGGCGATGTACTCCTCTAGATATCGCGTGAACTCAGACAAGGTAACGACAGCAGCAGCCTCGACGGTTTTGTTGAAATTTTTCTCGTCAATGCGCTTACCGAGATACCCTGGAATCTTGGTCAACAACTGCTCTCGGAGCGTCCTGTTGAAACGTTCAATGAATGGTCGGCGCTGCGACTTTTTAGACTCAGAGCGGTGCAAATCGGTATTCAGCATGGCGCAAAAACGTAACACACTCTCGGAGATAAACCCCGCGCCATTGTCAGCGTGAAAACAACTCGGCACACCAATTGAGTGCCAATCATTATGGTAATTACCATTCTTGGCTTTTGGTGAAACAACATGGCGTAACAGATTGATAACTGCCTCAGCAGATTCCGAAGGATTCGTCCCATGAACGATTGAGTAGCCGAGCACGCACCGAGTGTGAACGTCGATCGCGAGAAAGAGTACAATCCGGCCAAGGTACTCTCCGGTTTCATCGCAACGCACCCCTAAATTCAAATGAACCGCATCAATTTCGACGCGCTCTCCAGGATAATAAGTAATGATCTTCTCATTGCTGTCTCTGAACAGAGCGCGGGCCGCATCAAGCCCTTTTTGTGCGGCGGTGACTTGGAATGGATCGAGTTCATCGAGTAAATTGTCTAAGGAGGTTTTGGACATGGGCGAGCCAGAAAGTTCATACTTTCGCTGGTTAACATCCAAGTAAAACGCCTGTTTATAAGTGCGGTATAATGCGGAACGATTACCACCATGTTCAACCAAGTAATGTTCATCAATGATGCCCATCGCGAAATCTAACTGTTTTCCGATTACTGGCTTGGTGCGCGTCCGTTTGGTATTGAGTACAGCTTGGATGTTCTTGCTCTTCTTAAGCCACTTTTGGTGCATACGATAGAGCTTCATCTGATGCGGTGGGTTGGGGTCGTTTATTCGCGCTGAAACAAGTTCGATGGCCTGAAGCCTAGTATCCATGGAGCCCGGTGAACCACAAACCTCTAACTCGTTTAGATAGGCTAACCAGCGCTCTGCTTCAAGCAGTTGCTTGGCATCCGTGATGGGGTGGATGGCAACCGTGTTGTCTTTTTCGGTGACAGTTAACATCCCTTCCTGATAAGCAAGCGACCATACCTCGGTCTTGAGCATTCTCGGTTCATGGGTCAAGGTGTTTTCGAGGATCATGTAATCGGGCTCGGCATTGCGAACGATGTGTTCATCACCGTCGTAGCTTAAGAGCATGCCTTTCACGAAACAGGTGGGACTTTGCTAGTAGGTAGAGGAAGCTGCTGACATTAGAGAATTCATGCTGCCACCTCCACCACGGTGCTACGAGTAATCACATTTGGAGCCACACTGCGAATGACTTGATGCGCGAGCATCACCATCGGATAGGAAACCCATGCGTTATGCTGCTCACAAATCGACTCTAGCTCCTCTAGTTTTGCCACTCCACCACGGCTCTCAATGAACTGAATGATTTGTTGATTCAGTGTCGGTATAGCCTCAAAACGATGAAATGCTTTGAGCTGTCGCAGCTGAATCAGCCGGTGTGGGTGGACGTCTGGCTCAGTAAAGAGCTCGAGTTCAGTACCCGTTTGCTCCCTGACAATACGCTGATGTAGTGCGTACTTTTGCTTGAACTTGTCCGAATGGGTTCTCGCTTCAGGCTTAGTTTCACCAAACTTGGATTCTGAGCCATACATCACCAGTAAATCAGGTGTGTACTGACGCCAGTTCCCTTCCTTTGCGTGGTTTAAAAGGCTATCTGGTTGAGTAGTGAAAGCGGTGACTGTTTTATCAAAATCGAGCATCAGACCAACATCGCTCTCAAGCATCGATTCCATGGCCTGCATACTCCTTGTTGTTATACTGTAATCGTTGCGAGCGATTTTCATCGTTGACGCTTTATTGATTTGTCTGTTTAGACTCATTTCTTGCTCCTTACGTGTTTAGTTTGAGAGAAGAAAGATAGTCGAGCGCTTACAAAATAACCATATTCAAATGCTAATAATCCTTTATTTATCAATGACTTATTATTAGCAATAATTAATAAAATGTCAGTGTAGTGCTTGTGTTTTTTGCTAAATACCTGAAAATTAAGAAGTTTGATTTTTGGTATTTTTCATGGAGTGAAGAGCTAGTGCATCAAGTTTTTTTAGAACTTTTTGCTATAAGCGAAGATTAGTCCGTGGCGTAAACTCATTGCACGACTCGTTACGCTATATTCTCAGATTCATGCATTTACAGAACCGATATGAAGAAGAAAATGTCCCGGCGGTTATCCCCAATCCTTTTCTAAAACCTGGATTTGTTAATCCTGGGGTCTCATTCGCACAAGCGAGAGAAAACCTCAAAGCGAAACTCGTTCGGCGAAAAGGGACTGCTAACACCGCGAAGCGATAGGCAAGAGGTTGGTTGCTCACCCCTTCATCTAATTGCCCAGAATAGTGTGTGTTTTGTAATTTTCTGAAAACTGGTATTGGAGTAGAAGTGATGACCAAAGATACGAAGGGGAAGATAAACCCGCCCCCCGAGGACGCAGAAGCGCTCTATGACGATGCCTTTCAAGACTTACTGAAATGCTCAGTACCGCTTACTCAAGAGATGCGAGAATCGGTAGATAAGCTCATCGACGGTGTTGAAATAGATTTGAATGAGAAGCTCAATGATGAAGATGACGAGCCTAAGGGTGCTGAATTCTAAAGCGAGCAATAATAGGTTGACTACGGATATAATATACCAGTGAAGTGACCTGCTATAGCCAATTGCCTAAGACCTTGTTAATGATCCAAAGAGAGTCCGCTAGATTAGGCTCGCTGAACTGCAAGGATAAAAGCAAATCAAGACGTAGTTAGCGGAGCATCACTCCGATGATTATCGTGCTTAATTTGGGTCTTCAATACCCCAAAATAAACAGATATTTTAAGTTGACAACTTAACTTACGACAGTAAATCGCATATCAAATACTGTTCATCTACATAGTAAGTATCACTTCGAAACTAACTGAATATATTAGAAAAACAGGTTTTTCTGCCATGCGAATTATATAGATGTGAATTAGAATTAACTAAAGAGTTTGGAGTGACTGGTGAGTAAATCTGAATCAATAGCGTGTTTTGCTAAGACGTTCTACCCATGCCTCATCGCGTTGTCAGAGACTGAAATTGAGTAAGAGTGAAGCGTACCTTGTTACGGAGACGAAGGAACAGCCTCGACGGGAGCAGTGGTCACTTCACAGATATAGGCGCTAACTGTATGAAGAAGCGACACTTTGTAGCGCGTCGGGTAATTCCCAACCCTTTTGACGGTGATGAGTTTGTAAACCCTGGCGTATCGATGACTCAAGCACGAGAAAACCTAAGAGAAAAACTCTTACGGCGTGGGCTTAAGCTCAAGCGGAGAAGTCGTTAGGAAATTGCCCGCGACCTACTCCAAGTATTGGTTATTTGTTCAAATGTAACAGCCTAAACGGGAGTTGTTTTGCAACATTCAAGCAGCCTTAAGTGCCTTTACAAACAGCTCTCTAAGCCGGGTGAGCGCCCAAAGGTCAACGTTATAAGGAAGCAGCAAAGTATCAACTCGGAATACTTAATACGGACAATCTCTGAGTATTTGGGTGTGCCGGTATATAGAGTTGTGGGTAGAGGACGAGACCTTAAGCTTGCTGATGAGTTGTTAGATTTAGCGAACCAACTCTCTGAGGTGTTTGCTATTCCTACCCCGAATTTAACCGATTGGGAGCAAGCTATCGCTGAAACTTGCAAATTGGTACGGAAGGGAAACTGCGTACTGTTTATCGACGACATCGAAATTTTGGCGGGTAAGCACGATGACATTACAGATGCATTATGGACCTGGTGGGAGCAGTGGCTTAAAAACGCTACCGGATTCACGCTGATTTTTGCTAGTGCTGATGACACATGGTTAGACGAACATATAACCTTTTCGCCAGGATGGTACGGACGATTAAGTTTTGCCGGTGCGATTACCGAAGGGTGAAAAAATAATACTATCTTGAGCCAACTAGGAGTGTCGAATAAAAACTAGGTGCAGGACAAAATCGACTATGCCATAAGAAAACCATGAGTTAGCCTCGCTATCATTCTGGTACAATCGAAACCAGTGAAACTGATTGCGGTTGTGAGATTGTAAAAGTGGGAAGTGAAATCAAAGTAATGGTAAAGCCTGAGAATCCTAGCCACTTTCTAGGTACTCAAACAACTGTTGTTTACATCCCGTAATCGACATTGGACAAAACCTTCTTAGAGTAATCACTTAAATTAGAAAGATACGGATAAGCTCAAGTATGGGAAGTTCACTGAAGCCAGTGTCCAAAACTAAAGGTGCGGCTCACCTCCGGCTACTCGATTAAATGGCTTCACTGGTGCTCCCTGATATCCTTGCTGGCACTATACGACGTACTTATCACTTGGTCCGCTTCTTCTTTTAAGTTGGTGATCCACCTTTCAAGGCTGCGAGGGCCTTGGTCTACCACTAAACTTTCTGCATCCAATAAGCGCCTTTGCAACACTTTGTATAGAAAAATAAAAGAATCTAAGGCTAAATCGAGCTTAGGAAAGTTTAGAGTGATAGAGTCCTGTGACAAATCAGTATGCGAAAAGAACTGGTTTCTCAAAGCAAGAGCATCTTTCAGATATAGAACAAACTCACCACTATGAATATTTAAGGCTTTAAACATCTCTTTGCGGAAACTTTCTTTTTTAATATCTAAGTGTTTCCAATGAGTATCCTCACTTTGCTTGCCAAAGCATTTAGCCCACGATTCAATGAAATGACCATAGTGAGCATTACAAGTTGATATCCAAAAGTAAGTATTGCTATCTTTCAGCACATCAATTTGTCGAGCATAGATCAATGACCTTATACCTGACCGAATTACATCCATCTGAGCTGATATTAACTGTAACTCTTCATTGCCTGACTTTTTAGATTTAAACTTTGTAATTATCAATGTTATCTCCTGCCATTTAACGCTAATGCGGACGTTAAAGCTATTGCTTAATGCCTTCATACATATTACCAATAACTTCAAATTTACTTGAGTCATATTCTCTATTTATGGACAACGTTTCTAAACCCTCTAGCCACGGTCATAATGATCTGCATACACTGAAGATACTTTGTTTCAAATAGACCTTATAGAACTCTGTATGAGAAATACTTTTTTGATGGATAATTGGTTTATAACTTTATCTTGAGGAGCATTGCATATCTAAGTTTTCAAACAACCATTGTCTATTCCCGGAATCGACATTGGACAGAACGTTTTAAGTGACTTTACTAAATTAGTAATTGCTGAATTACTTAGGGTGTGGCAATTGCCACCAAAGCTCACTTCTCAATAACCGAATAAGTAGAACTTATTCAACCATTGTAGGCAATGAAGAGTTTGTGAATCGTATATCGATAGTGTTAGCGTCTATACAGGCTTGTTGTCGATTCTCAAGTAACTCTATAAATAAACTTGTATTGGATGTACATAATTTCATGGTGTAGATCATTTCAGAAATACTGATTATGTTTAGGCAAACGTTATGTGTATTACTCAGTGACTGCATTAGATTTATTACTTCTTCCCAGTCGTTCGATGGCCGAAATTCATCTATAAGAACAATGCCATAAAATGAATTATTACCCTCCAACAATAGAGTGTTATCGTGCTCATCATAAATTCTCTCGCCTCTTTTAATGGATTTGTAAACACCTTCCAATTGGCTAAGAGCTTTTTTACAGTGCTTAACTATACTCGCGGCGGTTCGCTCATAAGATTTTCCTACAGCGTCTTTGTCTACTTGTAGGCACTTTGATTCAACAGCGATCAACTGTTGATTCTGAGTAATAGTTAAAACATCAGTAAGCTCTCGCTCTTTCTTACCGATTGTGACAAGAGGAGATATAGCTGTCTTAGAATTGTCCATTAAACAAAGAGATTGGTAAATTTGACGTTCTTGGCGGGCTCCATCTATATCTTTAATTACATCGTAGTGTGTAGAACTTTGCTCATTAACGTGAATGGTTTTAACTGTGTGTATATCTTTGATTTCCGTTGAAAACTTGAAGCTCGCTATTGGGTAGTGAGGGTGTGAATCATAATTAAACCCTAAATCTGCACAAACGGAATCTGTAAAATGATTGACCGCATCGTAGTCATTGGATGAGGTAAATTTCATGTTTTGAAGGACATTGCGAACACGTTTATTTCTAAAGTTTGTTTTTATTTTAATTTTGCTTTCTTGAACTGATGCATCGGTTTCATCGAATAAAACGAAGTCCAATTCAGAATCGAAGAATGAAAAGTCCAATATATTATTTGAGTTCTGCCACCTTTGAGCCAGCAGCGCATGCATTGGAGAACATTTATTGTCAAAGATTTTCATACAAAGGGCTAAGTAATACGGCTTTCTTGAAGTAGTGAATACGTAAAAATCAACTTTAGCGCCCAGAGCTATGGCCTTAATAGTCGAAGTAGGCAGTTTAGCAATAATCGCCTTGTCGCCTTTATTGTTAGACTCACAAAGTACACCAATTTTCTCAGAAACTAACACTTCGTACGCAAATCTTGATGGTATATACATATATTTCTCAATAGATTAGCAATGATAAAATATCATACTGCTTATGCTTAGTGAATCAAGACTACCAAGGAGTGGTCGGTTCAAAGATTGTGACTTTAATTCCCTATTACCATACGAGATTTTCAATAGTTCCCTCACAGTAGTAACAATACATACACGTTTAAATCTGCTTGCTTGGTGGTCACCAAAAACATGAGTAATGCTAGTCTTTAAGTTCCCTCATCGATAAATGTTGATAGGGGAAAAGTCTATCAACAGGATATGGTTGACCGTTTACTACAAACGGCTTTGGGGCAGTTTCGAGTTACGGTTAACCGTTTCTTAGAACCCGGAAAGTGTCGAGAGTTCTTAGGCCGTACCACATAGAAAATGTCTAGGATTTTCAGACCATGTCAGTTTGGAATTATTGAGTCAGGTCGTTAGTTTGCTTTATGGGTTTAAAGTGAAGTTTACCTAAAATATAAAAACGTGCACTAAATGTTGATCCGCCCTACCAGCATCTCTAGTTGTGCCGATGTAAGCGCCTCCTTCACCAACATACAATTCGATCGCTCTTTGCGTGAACTCACTATCAGCAATTACAGACAAAAAAGGAATTAAACCAAGTTGGTTGCGAGAATATGACACACATTCCCTAAATAATTTTCTACCTATGTTTTCAAATCCATATTCATTACGTATATCACTATGAGTATAGAAGGATTGAATATGGGACATTCTGTTCAAATTAATAGAAGAAGAGCCTTTTTCATTGAGCTGCGGTATACCAACTTTTTCTAGGTATTCATAAACATTTTCATTAAGGCCTATATGCGAACGCGCTGCCTCGATTATTTCCAACGACCAGCGTTTGCTATTTTTTGTTAAAGCCTGACCATAACTTAGAGCGATCATTCCCGCATATTGTCTCCTGCTCCAATATGGCAATTTGGCGTAGAAGATAACTTCCCATTCATTTGATACATATTTAAACCAGTCATCAAAAGCACTAAGATTTAGTGTACTTGTAGGGCTCCACGATTGCATACCCACAGGCCACTCTCCCATAGACCGCTTCCAGCAATCCGAAAAGAGTGTATAAATTTTTTTCTTAACAAATCTTGATGAGCGAACTTTCTTAGCAGTTAAAGTTACTACTTTGCTCTTTCCCAAGAATGCTGCGTTAATCAACTCCTCCGCGTCTTTACCTAAATTGTGCTTAATAAGCTCTGTAGCGAGAGCATTCTTTGTTATTGTATTTTCTCTATTGTAAGCAGCCCCAGAAAACACCAACAGAAATAGAAGTTTCCTTCCGCTACAACCACAGAACAAGAGCTTAATAAGGAATCTTTTTTTATATAAAGAGTACCTTGCTGATGACAGACTCAACATATGATCGATTAGAATATCATACTGATCAAACATCCTTAGACCATCGTATCGTTTCATCCAAGCAAGCCATTCTGAATGCTCTCGATAAATAGTAGAAATCATACCGCCATACATAAAATTTAAGAGATTAACATCGAGCAAACCACCGTTTATTGCTGAAGAAACATCCTCAAGTTTATTAAATAAAAAGACGTAACTTCTATGAAGGTTAGAAGAGGGGTCAAAAGGTTTGTATATTACTGTTTTATTGAAATCATATATATAGGCTGAACCATTATGATTTGGCCTACACAAAGGAACTCTCGACCTTATCTGTCTAGATAACATTTCAATAGTTTTAGGAGAGCAACCATTCATAGATAGGTTTAGTCTTTCATCAATATCACTTAAACTCCAACTAAGGTATGGATAAAATCCCTTTCGTTCAGCCATCGGTTCACTAGACAAATGAGCTATACCAGAATTAGGTTCTGTAACTATCTCAATCGTTTTGAGTTTCTGCTCATTATTCCCTCTTTCCTTCTCAATTTTCTTTACTTGTCTAATTGAGATATACGCAACAAATACCGTAAAGCAAGTAGCCAAAGAGGTAATTATCTGAGAGTAGGTTTCTATATCTTTAAGTTCAAAGTTTATCATTATTACAATTTCATTTAAGATTAAAGAAAAACTTGGATTCATCTCTAGTAATTAAATACTCACCGCAGCCAATTTTTCTTTTTGATGTTTTTTTACACACCTCTAAATGGAATGAAGATATCGTCGGCATTCCAATATCAACCCAATCATTTAATAACTTTTTAATCGTTTCAAATGCCCAATCACTCCCACACCCAATTAGTTTTTTTCCAGTAAAAACAGCCAATGAAAACTCATCTCTATTATAGATACCAAAATACCCTCCTGAATCTGCTGACTTATAATCTTCTTCTTTCTCATATGCTGCAAAATAGTAAGGGTTTACAATACTCAAATAAGCCTTAAATGGCATACTTCGCCAATAAAAATCTGATTTATCACTGCCACCAAACCAGAATTTTTGTTCATTGGTTTTAGAGGACCACAGCTTCTTTAATGTGAGATCTTGACATAATATTTTGGGTTGCATCTCTTGTGTTCTAAAATGACCTTGAATCTCGACAAAGCCACACGGTATAGACTCTTCTGATACTAGTTTTTCTCCACTTTTTCTTAGTTTTATTAGGGTGTCACCACCACCTTTGTTTTTTAGTATTAGGACCAATATACCTTTTTCTTTTAATTGGTCATAAATATCAGAGGGAATATCATATATACCTACCGTATAAAATATAACATCAAATTTCTCTCCTGGCGCACCTCTTGCTCCATCTCCTACCTTAACCCGAACGTTATCGTATCCAAGTAGTTTCAATCTACTTTTTGCCTCAACTCCTAGTTCACCATCTATTTCGGTAGAAACAACTCGCCCACTAGCTCCTACGAGGTTAGACAGTAATGCTGCATTCCATCCGCTAGCTGTACCAATTTCCAAGATACTATCTCCGAGCCTAATATCTCCAATAGCGAGCATATACAAAACAAGTGATGGCTGTGAAAGTGATGAAAGAACCTCATTGGTCTCTCGATCTGTCTTAATAATAAGATACTGATCTCTATAAATTTTGGTTAGATGTTCCGAAATGTTACTTTCAGTAACTAGTGTCTCAGAGTCATCAACAGTATCTTTATACATTGATACAAAATTATGCCTATCCACCAGTTCAAATGCTTCTTTAACTTCAATAGGCAAAGGTTTCCAATGAAATATCTCATTATAGTTTTTCAATATTTCTAATTTAAGGTTTGAAACTATATTTTTATTCATTACAACAACCTTCTATAGTAAGAATTCTCATTTATCAACTTTCCTGGTCTCATCCGTACCTAGATCATTTAAACTAATATTTTTTAGTAATTACAAACTGAACACCTGAAAAATAGATAGGTTGAGAAAATTATCATCTATAAAGTCTAAGTTTGACTTTTAACTTGCTAAACTGAATACTTAACTTATTCATAGTTTAGTAGAAAGAGTTTTTTATGTTTGGTCCCCGAATCGTCTAATCATACCCATTCCGCAAGATTCTCTTGTTAGGCATTAGCTGTGGTTACTAGATACAACCTGTGGTCGACATTGAGGACTTGATTTTTACCTATATCGATAAACGATTTGCTCCAATGACAGTGACCGAAAGCTACAATATCTGTACCTTTTGACAATAAATAGTTTGTGATTTCAGGATCACCTATTTGGCGATTTGTAGCATCCTCAGGACCGAGGTGTAAAAGTATCAGGTCGTTTTTAACATTTGTAACCTTCGCTAGAGCGCTCATAAACTCCCGCTTGGATTTTCTTTGATTCCTGTCACTACTCCCTATGATGCCTGAAACACCACCGATGCGAATACCTAAGTAATTTTTACTATTACCGTCGAGAACAATAGTATTCGATGCCAGATGCGACTCCACTACGATATCGTGGTTTCCATGCACGCCCACAACAAAAGGAAATTCTTTAGCGAATGCATTCCAAACTGTAGTGACGTCACCAGTGCCGCCAAGTTTATGCAGTTCCGGGTGATCATAAAAGTCTCCAGCCAAAGCAACTAAACTAACTGGTGGAATTTCACCTAGATCAGATAACAAACTTAACTCTTCTGCTACTAACTCACCTATCAGTCGATTTGTTTTTTTTTGTTCACGCCCTTGAAGATCCGAGGTAATAACAAAAGAAGTAATCCCCTTGGGTAACTCATCAACTATCGCTTTATAAAACGGAAGCACAACTTTACGAACCTTGCCTCCTCGTCCAGAAGATCTATATTCAATCTCATAAAATGGATCTTCTGATACTTCTATAAATCTCACGCACACTCCCCCTGATGCCTAGCAGGCTGAAAGTTAGGAATAGTCGGAACCAAAGTGATAGACAATATGTTTCATCCTATAGTCTTTAAGTAAATTAAGTCAAAGAGGATAGTTTGGAAATGTTAAGAAAATCAGTACTAACAAGCAATGAGACATTTCCTTCCTACAACAACTTAAATGAAAACCTTGAGTTAGCCTGAATACCATTCTGGTACAATCGAAACCAGTAAAAAGTGGTAAGGCCTGAGAATCCTAGACACTTTCTAGATTCTCAAACAACAGTTGTTTAAATCCGTAACTTGAAATTGGACAAAAGTGTTTCAGAGATTATTCTGAAACAGCGAAACACGGATTAGCCTATCTATGGTGGACCTCCAAGTACAGTTAAACCGTTGCCAATTTAAGTCACAAGGCCACGATGCATTAACTCACTTTATAGGAGCGAAAACTGGTCGCAAGAAGGTTTGGGCAAAGGATTATTATTGTGATGCCTTTACTGAAAATGTGTCAGGTCTAGTCCAAGTTACTGCACTTCAATGAGCTAGAACAATCTCATCAGGATCTAAACCTTCAATTGATTCAGTCGCAACAGTCGTATCAAGGTATATCGAGTCATTGTCGCTGGTTTCAACAACTCTAGTCTCGTATGTGGCATCTAAATGCATGCAATCTTGATCTGTTGGCTCTAAAGTCTTCGTTATTGTCGTTTCATCTAAACAAAGAATACTGTCGTCATCTGTTGGCTCGGTAACGTTCGTTTGAATTGTCCAATCACAACGAATCTCATCATTATGTTGCCCCTTTATTGTGAAAGTTTTGGTTGTTATATCGACTTTATGAAAAGTAGAACATACAGGGGAAATCTCGATTGTCTCACTATAGTTCATAATGTAAGGTTTCATTTTTCTTCCTTTACTGTAGCTATAAGTAACTTAGGGTCAAATAATTCATCGCTTATCTTGATTACCGAGCTTTGTTTAGAGAGGTTTAATGCAGTAATCACGAAGTTTGCAGAAGCGTTACCAGAAGGATTTGAAGACGAATAAACAAAAATAATTGTATTATCGGAGGTGATGGTTTTAGATAGACTTAACAACTCTTGAGGTGAGAACTTGCCCTCTTTATCTATCAATATGAATTCATCATTGGTTGCTTTTATAGTGTTGGGTGAAACTTGTTGGATAAACGGTAGCAAGACCGTAGAAAAGAGTATGAATGAACTTAAAAAAACACTTCTGATGAAATACTTTTCAATATTTTTCACTAAGGTAGCAGCTTCCCACTGCTCATCTTGTGAGGTTAGCCAGTCGATGTAAATACTTTTAGCTAACTGCTTGAAGTCAGGCGAACCTTTGAATGAACCAAATCTACTTTTTAAGGTTCCTTTGACTTGTAGGTATCTGCGTAACAGAACCAAGACGTTAATTAGAGAAATACTTGAGAGACCAAAGGCAAGCCACATCAACACACTGAAGAGTGAAAAACCCAACTCCAGTATTGATTGAAATAAAAATGCGAACAACCCTGTGTATACCAAGGCAATTGCGATATAACTATTAACCTTGTTGTTTAATGTGTTAATGCTGTTTTGGCACTCTGCACTCTTATGCTTTAAGAACTCCATTCTTAATTTGCTTTTTGAACCACCTGTGTCATCTTCAAGACCTAAAAAATCAGCTTCAAGTTGGTCTAGTTCTTTTTTGGAACGAGGTGACTTTATGTCCGAAATTCGTAAAATTGATAACAAGTTAAAGCGCTCTTTAATATTGCCTTTATGGATATAAGTAAATAAATAGATATGCTTATCACCCCAAGGTAACGAGAGGAGGGATAAACGAAGTTCTGCTAAGGAATTTACTGAGTCAAAGCTGTTATCCTGTGATGCATGGAATACAGGCAAATGGTTTAGTAACCTATAAACAAATAAGCTGAATTTATACCCAAAAGAGGTGCAATGTTGTTCTTCCACTATGGCTCCATTTTCGTGCTACCCGTTGTCAAATAGTCAATAATTGATTCCGATATATTGAGTCCTGTCTCAAACTCTAGCCATGCCCACTGACCATTAGCATTCATCTCCAAGAAATACCAAATATCATCTTTCACAATGAAGTCAAAACACCCAAATTTCATGCTACATAGATCCATAAAGGCAAAGCAACTACGCTCAATATCTTCTGGGATCGAGCAGGTTTCATAGATAACTTTGTTGTTTAGCTTTCGCCAATCTATAGGGTTTTGTGAGTGAATTTTAACAGGAAAGACTCGTTCGCCTACAACAGTTAATCGTACTTCGAAATCTTTCTGGATATAACTTTGTAGATAAACGGGTGAGTACTCAAAGTTACGGGTTTCAAATGTTGGGTCTATTAAGTTTGTTTGTACGAACTCTTTACTAGGACCTCTCGTGATTTCACCTATAGCAACAGGCTTGATAATGCCTTTCTGAACAGAAAAGTGTTTTAGTAAAGTTACATCATTTGTAATTGCGAGCTCTGGTAGGTTAAGTCCGACTTCACCTGCTAGAGAAGCCTGAAGCACCTTATTGTTGGCGCGGCGCATAATCGAAGGTTTTGTGAGTACAGTTCCTTTAAAGCTTTCTATGATTCCTTCAATCAAGGAATAGGTTTCCCTATGTATATACGAGTGATAATAACTATCAAAGATGCCATCTAGCTTTTCCATTGATGGCTTTCGAAAATAAATGGATAAGCATGATTCGGAGTCTATTTCACTACATGTACCTTTAATTTTGAAACCATTAGAGGAATAGGTGATGCGGTACTCTGAGAATCTGTCTAAGTCTAAACGGAAAAAACTAAGTTGATTGAACTTTGCAACAAGGTAGTCACAGGTTTTGTCATAACTGCTCGTTACTACGAGTACTGTTCCACTATTCAACTTACTTCTCTCAACTTTAATATAATTAGCTAATGTATATGTTTGCTTAACTACTTTCTATTAGGAAAGCGCTCATCTTTCTTGATTTAACTGGCATGAAGACTGACATATTAATAGCAGAACGGTGTTGAATTAGTCTCAAAAGCTTAGCTATGCGATTGACTCAAAGCCTGTTGTACGAAGCTTATCCCAATAATGTTGATGTATTGATTTACACGCTTGGCGCAGTTGTTCAATATCAGCATCACCTGCGAGTTTAATGACAACGCTGTTATTGCTTTCATAAGCACTTTCCACAATCTTTAGATTCTCAATATCTTCTACGAAAGCAGCCACATAAATAGGGAAATCCTCTTTCTCTGGCACGAAAGGACAATCAGCCTTGATATCGGATTCAGTAATTTCTCTTAGACCTAGCTTAAAATTCATCATTTACCTTTGTTTGACAATAGTTCGATGCTGTAAACAACTTACTAGCATAAGAAAAACGAGGTCAAATGAAGATTTAACGAAGTGAGAAGCTAAGCAGAGTTAACTTAGAATGGGGCAGAAAAGAGTGAGGAATTAGCAATGAACGCTGCCTTAAGCTATAAGTAAACCTGAGCAAAGCGAGTTCGACACGCGTTTACAAATCGGTCTTGAAGGCTTTGTTAACTGTTTTTATATAGGTTTTCCTTGGAGTTTCTTAGCCTTGTTGATAGTGCCCCACAAGAAATTAACTCCCCAAAGGACAAGTAAAAAGTATATAAACCATGCTCCTAACCCTATATATACCATTGGAGCCGTATTTACGTTATAAATAATTATCCCCCAAATAAATGATAGAAACGACAGCATACCTAAACCAACACCCACAATTTTGAGCTTTTCAATTGCTTGTTTCTTAAATGTAGAAACTCTCTCGGTCAAAGAAAACTCCCCTTTTTCCAAGTTGATTTTGCAATATCTTCCGCAGATTTTTCCATACTGCTCGAGTTTTAAAAAAGCACCTGGCTCATTAATAAACCATTGAATCTCGCTAGGTGTTAATTCAGTTCGTGTTAACCCACTTAGCAGTATCAATATTTCTGGGTAGTTAGCGTCTATGTCTTTTGCAAGCACTTTAATAGCAGTATATCGGCTATGCAATTCCTTGGCTTTTTCACCTTTAATGTCTTTCAATTTTTGAAAGGTAATAAGAAATGTGGCAATACTAACCATAACCCCAACAAGTCCTGCCGCAGGTGTTATGTAACTATTGACATCCACTTCAAAATTCCTCTTGGTGTTGAAAACTTAGGACAGTTAACAGCTTCTTGTCCAGACTCTAAGATAAACCTCAGGTTAAAATATATATTTATCAATGTCGAACTAATCTTTTGATATAAAAAAATTAATGCAGCGCTAATTCAATCTGCTCTGACATCGCTCAGAATTAAGCGAGAACATTTATCGATGTCTTTTACAGTCGTTAATGGTTATGGTAACGGAGGACAATCTAGGTAATTGAATTATAACTGTACATGTACAGAATTGTCCTAGCTTAAGGGGGCTATACTGGACTTATTGAGGTGATGAAAAAACGCTTTCTACACCTATCATCTTAAACCAAGACAACAAACTCATTTTGGGACAAAGGTGTGTTTGCGTTCATCGGTTCACATCGCCCCCTGCCAAGTGAGCAGACTGAGGAGAAGTGACAAACCTTATTAAAAACGGTCAAACCTTATTCGAGTCGAACAAACTATATTGCCTTCCGACAACTAGGTGCGCCACGGCCAAAGAAACCAATACTCCAAGAATTGGAAGAAAAATACGCGGAATACTTCAAGGGCGATTTATTAGGGAAGGCCGTCTGAATCAAAACGCATTGGTCTGAATCTTAAATTCAGTACCCCATTCTAACGCAAGTGAGAGAGCAGCAACTGTAAGGTTTGTCTTGATGTGATTTTGATTCATAAGCTTTACCTCTAACGAAGTCTCTAGTTAAATCATACCGCTACACTTTGTTCTGTTTGACTTGCCAGGCAGATGTGCATAGAGCCATTCACGGTCATTTTTGTACAGCCACATGTATGCGCGGCAAGCCTGTTTGATGTCATTTCTGGAGTCTACTTGCTCCTCTGCAAGTTAATCCTATGCCTGCCTAGCCTAAGCTTAACAGCTCCGAAAAATTCTCAATGGTATAGTCGGGCTTAATATTAGCGTATGTTTTCTTTAGTTCTTCCTCACGCGCCACATCTTCGTCTGTCCAGTGTGTTATTTGGACTAGTATCTTCCAACACTCTGGAGAGAAATTTCGACCGTAGTTGGCCCAAACACTTTTTATTCCAACTTCATTAGCCATTGAGATATCTTTAGTTAAAGAATCACCAACATATACTGCATCTTTGACATCAACTTTCTCTTCACGGCATATGTGTCTTAACAATTCTGGATTAGGTTTAGACTCTTCTGGAGGAAGTCGAATAATGAAATTCCCGTCTACAGGGATAGCCTTAGCGTTAGGTGGATCAGGGTGAATGTTGTATCGGTCTTCTAACGTGTATAGATGAACAAAGTTGTCAACAATCCCTAACTTGTTAAGCCTATACAACGAGTTAAACTCAAGAGCCTCTGTATGGGCTACAATCTTCACACCTTCACTATTCAACTTATCTAAAGTGTCTTTAACTCCAGGGTAGAGCTTCAAAGTATCATTTCTCTTAGAACTAAATGCTGACAAAACTGGCGATAGTTGCTTTTGTAAGTACTTTTTATCATCTGACTTGAAAAAATTAAGAACAGATGGGAGTTCTAAGGTTGCAAAAGGCTTCTCTGAATTTCCAAACTTCTGATGAATAGACTTATACTCAGCTAATAGAATATCTAAAGGAACACCAATTTCCTTGCTTAAAGCATTAACCATAGCCTCAAATGATTTTGAATAAAATGTCACCCAATCATATAAAGTATTGTCTAAATCCGTTATCAAAAGTTTCATGCTAACCTACCACCTTGTAATCAGGCTTTTTAATCACGTTACTTCCCTTATCAAGTCTGTGAAAATTAAATACTGGCCTATCACCAGAAAAATCTATTAAACAGACATAATTACAGGGGTCGTCCCCCGGCAAATCAGCTATGTCTACACCAGAGCTACCCAAAGCAATAACCTTAAAACTGTGTTCTTTAGACTCGCCTTCTAAGTCTTTCATAGGATATTTTTTTCGGGTGATAGTTGTTGCAAAGCACTTGTGCATGTGTCCATGTAAAACATAGTCAACCTCATGCTCCACAATCCACTGCATAAGCCTTTCAGCATCGAGAGTTACACTGTACCTAAAATCTAGATAAGCATCCTCTGAGCTGTTTACGGGAGTCAAGTGGTGATGCAACATGCACATTCTCAGAACCCCCTTTGGCTTGGGGTTATTTATGATTTTGGCGTCATCTTCATATGTCCACCCCATCTGGGATGCGATATCTTTTAACTGATCCTCACCAACGAAGCCAACCCCCATGAACGTGCTTTTAACTTGTTGAAGTAAACAAGAATTAATGGACGCAATTTCAACTAACTTTTGTCCACTGAGTAAGAATTTTCGCCCTTGAGCCAAATTCTCTTCTGGAGCCCTTTTAAACACGTTTTTGTAAAAATTTATATAGTTAGCTTTACTTGACTCGTGATATTCTTCAACTAGGCGCTGGCTGTTTTCTCGGTCAAATTCACCATGAATAGCCTCATATTCTTCTACACTGAGCAAACCTACATCATGGTTTCCGGGACATATCGCTATGTCGTCAGGTGTGAAGCTCTGTGATGAACTTATATCTTCTATGAAATTTTCAGCTTGCTCGAAACCACCTTCTTGCGACTGCCAAGTTATATCTCCGGAAACGATAAGCCCTGCACATTTTTCACCACTAGAATACTCTCGAATAAGCTGATCAATTCGAGTAGAGAGGCACTTATGTTGCACATTGTCATCAAAGGGAAAACTGTGCTTTCCATTGCCATCATCAAAGTGAATATCGGACAACCAAGCAATTAGGGGACTCCCCCTCTGCGAAAACCTTTCCACAAAATTGTATGGTATATAATGTGTAGCTAAAGATTCGTGTTCAAAATCTCCTGGTATCTTCTCGCGAATTTTCCAGATGGTTCTATCTTGCTTCTTTAGTTCTTTTGGAGAAAAAATTATCTTATTAAATAGTTGCTCATCTTGATCTCCTAGAGTCTTCTCATATAAAGATTCTAACTTCTGATAGGAGTAATTCCTTACTATACGCTCCTCATCAATCTCCGTCAGATTGGTAAGCTTTAGCCAACCCAAACACTTCTCATCTTTGTAATATTCAGGTGTTTGGGCTTCACTAGGCGAATTCTTTGGAATTGTTCCGCTAATACCTGAGCAGATCTCAACAAGAAGGGATGAATAAAATTTGTACTGCCCACTGTCGAAGAAGAACACTTCTAGCGGCCCGTTTTCAATTGCTGTACCTAGATCGAAAGTAGGAAACCTTTCTCCTTCCTTTGCCCACCAACCCCACCAAACAAAGTCGTGTAGCTCAATAATTTCCTTGTGTTCTTTAACTGTGAACCCCTGCTTTTTCCCTAAATCACGAAATCGGAAAAGATAAGTCCCTGGCATGGTCTAATATTCCTTGTACAGATAATGGTCTTGGATTAAGGCTGCAAACATATCAGCAATTAATCACCAAGAAGCAAAAGAGTCAATTGAGTTTGTTGAGCACATGCTAGGAGCCCTCCGGAAGAAGGCTGACATTATGGAGTGTCAGCCTTCTTTGCATTCAGTCTACAGTAGTTTCCAACTTCAATTGCAGTTTCCAACTACAATTCCGCAGTTTCCTACTTCAATTGACGTGATCAACTAGTACCAAACAACTTAGAAAACTAAGATTAGACAGGAGCACATCAAGTTTCAGTTACCACGAACATCTAATTCCAAATTGGTAACGTAAGTTGCTTGAATCCGTTCACCATAGCCCACCAGCCACTTAAGCCGTTGATACATAAGAATTACATCAGATTGTAAAAAATCACACTGTAAGTAAAACCTACATTTTGCCTTGCATCAAATCTATTGGAGCTATATATTTATACAGTTACTGTATAAATAGTCAGGTAAGGATATGCTCACTCAATTAAGCGTACAAAATTTTGCGATTGTTCGGTTTCTTGAACTCGACCTACACCAAGGTATGACCACCATCACTGGTGAAACTGGTGCTGGTAAATCTATTGCCATTGATGCGTTAGGCCTATGTTTAGGCAATCGCGCCGAAGCCTCAGTAGTTAAGCAAGGGGCGGATAAAGCCGAAATTAGTGCTCAATTTGATTTAAGCAATAACCAAGGTGCCCAGCTTTGGCTGCAACAAAATGAACTGCTAAGTGATGATGAGTGTATTCTACGCCGAGTAATCACTAAAGAGGGACGATCGAAAGCCTATATTAATGGAACAGCGGTACCCGCTGCGCAGTTAAAAAGCTTGGGCCAATACCTTGTCAGTATTCATGGCCAGCACGCCCATCAACTATTATTAAAACCAAGTCAGCAGTTAAGCATTGTTGACCAATATGCAGCTCACCCTCAACTTATCCAAGATGTAAAACAAGCCTATCAAGCTTGGAAAAGTTTATGTAACGAGAAAGAGCTAGCAGAACAACAGCAAAATGAATTGGCTGCACAACGTCAGTTACTTGAATACCAAGTCAAAGAGTTAGATGAATTCACCCTACAGCCGGGCGAATACCAAACTATTGAGCAGCAGCATCAATGTTTGTCTCATAGCACCGAACTACAACAATCTAGCTATCAACTTACTCAGCTACTTGGCCACGATGAGCAAGTAAACGTATTAGATATGCTAGGCCAAGCCTGCAAAACAACCAGCCAACTGCTCGAATTAGACTCTAAACTAGATGCAATCAATAACCTATTGCACGAAGCTCAAATCCAAGTAGAAGAAGCCACTCAGCAGTTAAGTAGTTACAGTGAGCAATTGGATTACGACCCAGAGTTATTTGCAGAATTAGAAGAGCGTTTAAGCCAAGCCTTAGAGCTTGCAAGGAAACACCAAACAAACCCAGAACAACTGCCAGAGCTGCATCAACAGTTACAACATCAACTAGAACAACTAAGCCAACAAACAGAACGCTTTGAACACCTTGCCGAAGATATTGATAAGGCATGGCAACTATATTTAGCTAAAGCCAACAAGCTGTCTAAAAGTCGTGAGCGCGCCGCTAATAGCTTAAGCAAACAAATCACCAAAGAAATTCACAAACTAAGCATGGCAAAAGCCCAGTGTGAGTTTTCTTTACAAAGTGATGAGCAATTTACCAACGCCAACGGTATCGACCGAGTTGAACTACTGGTGCGCACTAACCCAGGCCAACCGATGCAGGCCATCGAAAAAGTCGCATCCGGCGGCGAGCTCTCACGCATAGGCTTAGCTATTCAGGTAATTTGTTCTGCCAGTATCTTAACTCCAACACTGATTTTTGATGAAGTGGATGTGGGTATTAGTGGCCCAACTGCTGCAGTAGTTGGCGGCATGTTGCGCCAGCTAGGTAAACAATGCCAAGTATTGTGTGTCACCCACTTACCGCAAGTTGCAGGCCACGGCCATCAACAAATGCTGGTAAGCAAACAGCAAAAGAAAAACGAAACGATAACAAACATGCAAGTCTTGGATACAGAACAACGCCTTGGAGAACTAGCCCGCTTGCTTGCAGGTGATGAAATTACCGCTTCGGCGCTAGCAAACGCGCAAGAATTATTGATTAAGGATTGAATTCTTAGCATTCCAAGCTTCTTTTTATGGCAAGGCTTAGTTATGATGCTTGCCTTAACAAGGAGCTTCGATTCACATGCGTTTTACTGCCAAAATTTTTGTTCTACTAGCCAGCATTGGCCTAAGTGGCTGTTCTGCCTTCGACTGGATGGTATATAAAATTGATATTCCACAAGGCAACTACATTGACGATGCCAAAGTAGAACAGCTCCGCATTAACATGACCAAGGAGCAGGTACGTTTTGTACTAGGTACTCCAATGTTAATTGACGCCTTCGATAAAGAACGTTGGTATTACTTATACAGCTATCAAAGTGGCAACGGTGATTTTGAAAAGCGCGATTTAGTGATTCAATTTGTGAATGACCACTTAGCCTTCATCGAAGGTGACTACGAAGTCAGCGAAGACTTTATGCAACCGCTCGACGCTGGTTAAATACAAAACATCAGTAAAAAAGCCAGATTAATCATCTGGCTTTTTTACTTCTAGCTATCAGCTTTTTTCGCTTTTGGCCTGCCGCCAGTTACCTTACTGGCTCGCCCTTCTGCTTTGGCCCGCTCGGCACGAATTTTTCGCAACTCTTTAGGGTCTGCTATCAATGGGCGATATATTTCAACTCTATCACCATCTCGTAACTCCTGAGCGAGTTTTGCTGCTCGGCTAAAAATCCCAACCGAGGCCTTCTCAGGCTCAATTTCAGGAAAATGCTGCACGATGCCAGATTGATGAATGGCCTCCAAAATACTGCATCCCTGCTCTACCTTTAGCGCCAACAATACTTGATGCTCTGGCAAGCCGTAAACCACTTCTACATTTATTAGATCCGACACCGTTAATATACCTGCTTGGCCCGCTCAACAAAGGCTTGCACCATATTGCCGGCTAATTCATTAAATACACGGCCAAACGCCGCCGCTATTAGTTTGTTGCTAAACTCAAAATCTAAATCCAACATCACTTTACAAGCTTGCTCGTCCAAGGCCACAAAGTTCCATACCCCAGTTAACGATTTAAACGGACCATCCACTAATTTCATTTGAATGGACTGATCTTCAGTAAGGATGTTTTTAGTCACAAACTTATTTTTTATGCCCGCTTTGGCAACCCCAACTTCAGCTACCATGCTAGAAGTACTTTCTTCTAATATTTCACTATTCACACACCCAGGTAAAAACTCGGGGTAGGCGTTTATATCATTAACTAATTGGTACATTTGCTTAGCGCTAAACATCACTAAGGCACTACGGTTTACTTGCGGCATGAACCCACTCTTTCATCAAATCTGCACACATTTTATCATTAGCTGAGCTAATCCGCACATTATCAGTTTTAAAGCCCCGCCGCATCGGTATAATAGCCGACATGAGCAAGAAAAAATCAAAATCAAAAGCTGGTTCCAATACCATCGCGCTAAACAAAAAAGCGCGTCATGAATACCGTATCGAAGACAAATTTGAAGCGGGTATGGAACTACAAGGCTGGGAAGTAAAATCCATGCGAACCGGAAAGGTAAATATCGCCGAGAGCTACGTATACGTACGCGACGGTGAAGCCTTTGTTTCTGGTTTAAACATTCAACCACTAATTTCAGCCTCAACCCATGTTGTGGCAGACCCAACACGCATTCGCAAACTGCTTCTTAATCGCCGAGAGCTAGATAAGCTTATTGGTGCGGTTGAGCGCCAAGGCTATACCATTGTTGCAACAGCTTTATACTGGAAAGGCTCCTGGGCCAAACTAGAAGTGGGCTTAGCCAAAGGTAAGAAAGACCAAGACAAGCGTGAAGATGAAAAAGATCGCGAATGGCAACGTACTAAAGACCGCGTAATGAAGCACAGCTTCAGATAGTTTTACCCTATTGGGCAAATAAGCAGCGTTTGAACAGCACTGTATATCCGCACGCCGTTGGCTTGTGTTACAATGTTTGAGAAATTCCGGGGCTGAATTGGATTCGACAGGATCAGGAAGGCTTGTGGAGCATGTCGTGGGGCGGTTTGCCACGTAAAAAGCCGCAAAAAAATAGTCGCAAACGACGAAAACTACGCACTAGCAGCTTAATAACCTGCTAGAGCACTTCTACCCTAGCTTCCGCTTGTAAGACGGGGAATCATAGAAGTTCAAACCCAAACAAGATAGCGAGGGATGCTTTGACTAGAGAGCTGAACCGCGAAATAGAATTCTGGTATGTTAGTAAGTGGCGTGTTTGTTCGCAGCTTGCTAACGAGAATAAAGACAAACTAAGCATGTAGCGCCATTGGTTAGAATGGTTTTGGACGCGGGTTCGAAACCCGCCAGCTCCACCAATTCTACAAACGAAGACACCTAAGGGTGTCTTTTTTTGTGCCTCATATTTACCGCCCAAGTTATGTAAATCTAAATATTCTTCTGCCCTTTTGTTGATATAACTTGATAAACTGCGGCTAACGACAGCAGCAAGATTATTTGTGGCAGCGTTACTGCACGCCCAACAGTGTATTTGGGTTTATAAAATGGTGGATTAAGTGTTTCTTTTAGTAAGTTTTTTGTGTCTTGCTATTATTGTTTCATTTTTGTGTTCTGTGCTAGAGGCGGTACTACTTAGCGTTTCTCCTAGCTATATTCAGCTGCAACAGCAGCAATATCCTAAAGTTGCAGAGCGGCTCGCCAAGCTAAAGGCGAGTATCGATAAGCCGCTGGCGGCGATTCTTACCCTAAACACTGTTGCTCACACTACCGGGGCCGCTGGTGTGGGTGCACAAGTAGCAGAGCTTTATGGCTCACAATACTTAGCCATTTCATCAGCAATTATGACGGTACTGGTATTAGTATTGTCTGAAATTGTGCCTAAAACCTTAGGAGTAACTTACTGGCGCCAACTTGCGCCGTTTGCCTCTTGGTTGCTGCCATTAATGATTAAAGTGTTTTACCCTTTTGTGTGGTTAAGTGATCGCATCACTGCACGTATTGGTAAACAGCAAGAAGATTTTTCAAGCTTGCGTGACGAAATTAGTGCTTTAGCCGAACTTGGCCACCAGCAAGGTGTGATTGAACAAGGGGAATCGCAAGTATTACGTAATCTACTTCAACTAGAAAAGTTAAAGATTACTGAAGTGATGACCCCGCGCGCGGTAGTGCAACGTGTTGAACTAAACAGCACCGTGGCAAGCTTTGTTGAAGAGCACTTAAGCCAGCCGTTTTCGCGTTTTCCGGTATACCAAGGCGAGCGCGACAACTTTGTCTCTTACGTGCATAAACAAGATGTTTTAGGCGCTGCTGCAAGCGGCAATGGCGACACACAAATAAGTGATTACTCGCGTAAGTTGCTAATGCTGCCAGCTAGCGTAAGTGTTAGGCATGCTTATCAAAGCTTGTTACAGGCTCGAGAGCTTATTGCAGCGGTAGTGAACGAATACGGTGAAGTACAAGGCTTGCTTACCATGGAAGACATTATTGAAACCCTGTTAGGCCAAGAGATTACCGACGAAACCGATGCCATTGAAGACATGCAACGCTTAGCTCGCTTCCAGTGGTTACGCCGTTTACGCAGCAAAAACCAACGCTATAGTCGATAAGTTCTAACGAGCCTAGAAGCAAACGTAACTTTAAGTAAACAAAACTTTAAGCAAACAGCCAATCTTCAAGCGCTAAAGTCGACGGTTTTAGCGCTTTTTTCTTATTTATTAAGCTGTTCTTTAGCTGCCTCTACTTTGGCAAAGTCTAAACCTAATTCTTCTACTGCTTCTTTAATCAAAGCTGGGTTCTGCACCACCTGTCCCATCAGCAATTGCAATTGTTCTTGAGGCAAACCTAATTGGCTAATAGTCGCCATAGCAGCAAGGGGGTTTTGAGTAAGCACTTCAAAAAGCTCACTGATTTGCTGGTCACTAATATTGTTCTCTCTCAACATGGCAAGAATTGGGTTCATCACATTACCTTTTAGACTAAATAAAATTAGGCGACAGTTTAGCTTTGTAGCTATGGAATTGACCAGTACTCATAGCAACTACTTTGTAGATTACGGGTTGAGTATCTCGCGATGTCGTTCACAAAAAAGCCAGCGTGGTGCTGGCTCTAATGCATCATGGGGCTAGCATCTAGTAGGTTTTGTAAGGTAAAAACTTACCCGACAACACTACGTTTACCCTATCACCTTTAGGATCGGCTTCACGCTTGATGTCCATCGAGAAATCAATAGCGCTCATAATGCCATCGCCAAACTCTTCATGAATGAGCTCTTTAATGGTGCTGCCGTATACATTTACTACTTCATACCAACGGTAGATAAGCGGATCGGTTGGTACAGCGGTAGGCAGTGAGCCTTTGTAAGGCACAATTTGTAACCACGCGATGGCTTCGTCACTTAACTCAAAAATATCGCCCACGGTTTCGGCTTGGCTTTTATCAAAGGTCATTTGCCCTAAACACGCTGCAGTTGTCCACTCTTTCGATAAACCAATGGCGCTGGCTACCTCGCTCCACTTAATGCCTTTTCTCACCTTGGTTGATACAATTTGTTGAGTTACTTCTTCTCTACTTGATATCATTTTTTTGCTTCCTTCCTTTGATTGAAAAACGAAACAACTCGGTGTTCACCTAAGTAATAGGTACACCACCATAGCCGCTAAAATTGCAGAGATCCCTTGCCATACCGCTACAGGGTTGCGCTCTACCAATGGAGCACGAGCCTTATTCAAAAAAGCTTTGTTGGGTTGGCGTAAATCACAGAGAAATTCGGTGATTTGTTCGTAACGTTTTAATGGGTTTATGTGCAGCGCTTTTTCTAGGGCATCATCAATCCAAGCTGGGATTTCGCTGTCACTGTCAATTACCGATTGATAGCGTAAGCGTTTTTGCGCTGCATGGCTTTTTGCACCCGCCACTTTAGTACCGTAAGGATAGCGGCCGCTTAGCATGTAGAAAGTAATTACTGCCAGCGAAAACTGCTCTGCGCGGGTACTGCCGCCAATACCCAAAAACAACTCTGGCGCCGAATATAACGCAGTGCCTAGCAAATGTTGCTGGGTAATGTCTTGAGTTTGCTCTGCAAGACCTGCGGCCCATACCGAGCCAAAGTCGATGATTTTAATGGTGCCTGAGCTATCAATCATAATGTTGTCTGGCTTAAGATCTTGATGCAGCATATCCATGCGATGAAAGGCACGTAGGCCTTTGGCAATTTGCTCTACAACCTCCCTCACCTTAGCCAGTTCTGGCTTGGGACTATCGGTAATCCATTGGGCTAAGGTTTGCCCTTCTATGTATTCAAATACCGTATAAAGGTAGTTACGTTGGCGCGGGTTGCGGCTTGCTTTTAACACATAGGCACTGTTAATACGCCGCGCTATCCACTCTTCGGTATAAAAGCGTTCTAAATAATCGGGGTCGTCGCGCAAATCTACCGAAGGTGTTTTTAGTATCACTTGCTCGCCGCTTTGTTCATCCAATGCTAAAAACACGTGGCTTCGGCTACTGGCATGAATTTGTCGAACAATGGTGTAGTTGTCTATGCTCATACGAGCACTTAACTCTGGGGGAAAAGGTAAAGTCTCTATTTGCTCTTTAAGCTGCTGAGAGCTTTGTTCTGCTAGTTGCTCTACCTTTATTATTTGTAAGCTTAAGTTGTCGTCGCTGCCTGCCTGATAGGCTTTATCAACAATTTGCGCTGCCGCTGCTTCTAAATCGTTGGCACATTGGGCAATAGTATTGTTGATAAGCTCTGCATCAACAAACTCGTAAACACCATCGGTAGCCAACAAAAAAATATCACCAGGGCTTACGGGCAACGTGTGGTAATCAAACTCACAATATTCATCAATACCTAGCGCACGGCTTAAGTAGCTTTTATTATCATTCACCCATAGTCGGTGATCTTTGGTGAGTAACTCTAAGCCCTGCTGATTGAGGCGATACACTCGGGTATCACCAACATGAAAAATATGCGCCTTATTGCCTTTAATCACTAAAGCACTAAGCGTACAAACATAACCTTTGTCTTTGTCGTAATGGTAAGGGCTTTGTTGCGATTGGCTATATAGCCAAGAGTTGGTGGCGTCTAAAACCTTTTCGGCAGCATGTTGAACCGACCACGTCTCAGAGGTGCAGTAATAATCATCTAAAAAGCTTTTTACTGCGGTTTCACTGGCTATTTGACTCACTTCGCTGCTGCTTATGCCGTCGGCCATCACAGCAGCAAAGCCTTTATGATTGAGTAGAGAGCCACGCGGAGTATAGCTTCCATAACTGTCTTGATTAATGTCTTTGCGACCTTTATCAGAACACTGACCGATGGAGATACTCAGCTGGCTCGTCATCTACAGTCCTTTAATTAAGCGTTGCTGGTAGCCGCTTTGCTAGGCGCTTCAACCGCTGCTTTAGCTACTTTGCGCTTAGGCGCGGTTCTTACGTGGGTGGTGTAAAGTGTTAAACCAGTGAAGGCTAAACCACCTACTAGGTTACCCAATGCAGTTGGAATTTCGTTCCATAGGAAGTAATCCATGATTGAGAAATCACCGCCCATAATCAAACCAAATGGGAATAGGAACATGTTAACTACTGAGTGCTCAAAGCCCATGTAGAAGAACAAGAAGATTGGCATCCACATGGCGATTACTTTACCGCTAACGTTAGTAGAAATCATTGCGCCTACTACGCCCATTGATACCATCCAGTTACACAACATGCCACGGATGAAAATAGTAAACCAACCAGCAACACCATGTTCTGCGTAACCTACAGTACGTGCTTCACCAATGGCGGCAGCTTTAGCACCTACAGCGCCCGCTTCAATGTTAAACCCGTAGGTAAAGATAAAGGCCATCATGAAGGCAACGGTAAGTGCACCAGCAAAGTTACCTAAAAATACAAAGCCCCAGTTTCTTAGCATGCCTTTAACATCAACCCCAGGCCGCTTATCTAACAAGGCCAAAGGCACCAGTACAAACACACCCGTTAAAAGGTCAAAACCCATTAAATAAAGCATACAGAAACCAACAGGGAACAAAATAGCCCCAATGAGGAAGTTGCCTGTATTCACTGCCATGGTAATGGCAAAAATTGCTGCCAATGCCAAGATGGCGCCAGCCATAAAGGCTCGAATAAGAGTATCTCGTGTTGACATGAATACTTTAGATTCACCAGCGTCAACCATTTTGGTTACGAACTCCGCAGGAGCTAAATAAGACATAATATTTCCCTATATTGCTTAAGTAGTAGATAAAAACTGTTGGCTGGTTCTGCTCACCTAGGTTTCCCTTGGCGAGTTCACCTTTACAAGTAGAACGGATTTCGTTGCTTCCTTGCTGCTTGGGCCTGTCCCTGACCTACAAAGGGGAAATTGCAATTGTTAAGCCAAGCGCCACAAAAAACACACAAAAAACACACAAAACCCTAACACCACGGCAACTGCAGCCTGATTTTCAAATACAATGTGGCAAAACAAAAAGTGTTTATTTAACTGGATTTGCACCGAGATGTTGATAATTGCACCAATAAAGGCCAATCAACAAGTTGGTGCAGTAGGCTACTGCCGCAACTCCCCAAGCTTGGGCAGCTCAATGATGAAATTAACCGCTAGCTAACACTTCTTCATGAAACACCATTGGCTTTTAGCACTGCGATAAACTACGCATCAAAAACTGTTATTTTGCTTTAAAGTAATGCCAAACAAGTAAACGCTCGACATGATAGGAAGCACTAATGAAGCCTGAGATGCGCCACGCCATTATGGAAAAAGCCGTAAAGGCCTTACAAGCGGGTAAATATAGCCAAGCCTTATCTACCATTGGCAAAATCAATAAGCTTAAGTCTCAGCAAGACTATAAAAGCCTAGAGTTAGAGGCGTATGTACTTTTTCAACAGCAGAAACTAGAGCGTGCTTTAGCCAGCTATAAAAGTTTATTAGCGCTATGCGAACACCAACAACAACGAAGCGCCACTTACAAAAACATGGCTAAGGCAGAAAAACTACTTGGCTTGTTTTCATCGGCAATTGAGCATTTTGAACAAAGCTTTAGCTTAACTGGTGAGGCAAATAATGCCGATGTAGCTGCAGCTCTGGGCGAGTGCTACTTAGAAGAAGATAGATATCAAGATTTAAGCAGCTTGGCAGAAAAAATGAAAACGTGGCCAGGGCAATTTGCACCAGCTCAAGCATTACTCATCTCTAGCGCTAAACGTCAAAATCAACGAGCGCTCATATTACGCCTAATTGAAGAGTTATTGAGCCACAGCAAGTTTGTAGAAGAGTGGCAGCTAGAATTTTCCATAGACACCCTAATGTTCATTCGCGAGCACCAACAAGCCGAACAATTGTTGCAGCAAGCGCAAATTGATTTTGTAAATAAAGCTTGGATAAGTTTTTATCAGGCAGAACTAAGCGCAAGGGACGGTCACAGCGAACACGTTATAAAGTTGTTGAGCGATGAACTTATTGACCGTCTCGACTTTATGCGCCAAAAGGCGGCTTTTAAACTGCGGGCAGAGGCCTTCGATAAACAGAAAGACTACTCTGCAGCCTTTGCCGATTTTTCGGCCATGGCGAGTTTGAATCACCAACGCGTTCAAGGGCAAACGCGCACAGACAAAGTGGCAGAATTTCAAAAGTTAAACTTGTTTTTCATCAAACAACAAACTGAAGCCAACCAACCACAACCAGCGTTTATGATGGGTTTTAATCGCTCTGGCACGACTCTGCTGGAGAACATATTAGATACTCAGCCGAACATTGTCGCCTTAAGTGAAACACGTTCTATTTATAATTTAACTCAAAGCATCACTAGCCAATTTAATAAACGTTATCCACAAGATCTAGCCACACTAACAGAAGATGAGTTAAAACAATTGCGGGAGGAATACTTTAGCTACATCCAAAGCTTAGGTTTGGCTCCGCAGGCCAATAGTCTTATTGTGGACAAGTTTCCGCTTTATACGGTAGATCTGCCATTCATCTTGCAGCTCTTCCCTAAAGCGAAGATTATCTTTTGTTTACGCCATCCAATCGACACATGTTTAAGTAACTTTCAGCAAAACTCAGCCAATAACCAAGAGCAAGCCTGGCTTAACCAACTAGGCGATTGCTTTAAGCGCTACCAGCAAGTATTCAAGCTGTTTAATCGCTACCAAGCTGAATTAGCCTTAAATATTCATTTTGTACGTTATGAAGACTTAGTTGAAGATGTAGAGAAAGAAGCCAGCAGAGTGTTTGAGTTCCTCGGTATGTCTGCAAACAGTAGCTATTTAGAGTTTGAGAAACACGCCCAACAAAAAATTGTTATGTCTGCCTCAAGTAACCAAGTAGTTAAACCGATTTATACAGAGTCACGCTACAAGTGGCTTAACTACCAACAATTCTTGCAACCACACATTCCCAAGGTGGCCGAGTTTATTGAACAGTTTGGCTACCAGCACGACGCCCCCCAATAGAGCTTTAGGGGGCTTAGCGTTGCACTTAAGCCCCCTAAAATTGGTTTAATCTAAAGGCTTATAAACAAAATTTGCTTTAATAATGCCGTGGTCTGTAGCACCTAGTTGCTCGTAATGCTCATCGTTTAAATGATCGTTAAATACCTCTAAACCTTTAAAGGCCCAAATTCTATCTCGGCTTTTATCGTAGAACTGCTCACTGAGTAATATATGGTCTAAGGATTCAAGCTGGTTATTATGCACATGGGTGTAATAAACATCACGCTGACTACGATATTGCTGCATGGTACCCGCTGAATACAAGGCGTTATCGGCCCCTCCTCGCGCATCTCCGTCTAACAAAAAGCGTGGTTGCTCGGTAAGAATATTCAAGGTGTTGCTGGCTTGGCCATCATTCAAGTCGCCTAACACAATCACTGGCGTATCGGTGTGTTTCATTTGCTCAGTTAAGATCATTCTTAACGCTACAGCCTCGGCGGTGCGGCGCAAAGTAGAGATGGCATAACCCAAGGCATTACGATGCGGTTTATGCTGCGCATCGTCATACCAATCTTCATTATCTATTCGTGTAGGCCGTTTCGACTTAAAATGGCAAACATATACATGTACATTCTCCTCATCGGCATGAGGCTTTATTTGAAAATGCAGTACCGGGCGAGAGAAGCTATTGATATCTAAGTCTAAGGCGCCGGTTTGCGCATCATCCCCTTGGCTGGCTAACTTAAAGCTTGCCGGAAACTGACTAATCCACTCCGCTTGCCCTACCAGCAATTCATTACGCACTGCTGCTGCACAAGCAATTTTACCTTGATGTCCATCGGGCACCAGTAACTGATATTGAGAATCTAACCCAGCATTTTGGAACAAATCCAATAAAGCATCGGCATGCCACAATTCTTGAAAACCCCATAAATCCGCACCAATAGTTTGCAACTGATTTACTAACCAACGCACCTTATTGTCGTACTCGTTTGGCAACCAACCTTGTCGATCCCTATACATAGGTAAATTGGGTCTATTGAGGTTTAAAGTATTCGCTGTTGCTACAGAAAATTTCACTGCCATGGTCTGCTCCGCTTAATTAGTAGTCTCTCATTAAGCAAGTATGGTGCAATTTAGCAGTTTTATTATTGCGGATTTATGATTTTGTTTTTAGGCCAAAATTATAGCAAGCTTTAAGCGGTATAGGGCCTTAGGAGCCAAATGTTTTGCCTACAAAATCTAGCACTCATGAGTTAGCTACTTAGGCAAATGCGCTTTAATTATTTGATACAACTCCGGTCTACGCTCGGCGATCTCCCCTGGGCTTAAGCCTTCAAGAGAATGCGGATACTTTAACCATTGCTTGGTTTCATGCAAATAGTAATCTGGCACTCGGTCGGTTTTATTGCGCTCTGGCTTAAAATACGGAACTGCAACTCGAATATCACTGGGGGTATTTAACCTCGCTAAGCGGCTCAGCTCATTAATAATCGCTTCAATAGAGCGGCCGGTATCGAATACATCATCAACAATCAACAAACGGTCATGCTGCTGTACATGCTTCACCAAGTAGTTGAGCCCAAATACCTTAACCTGCTTTGCTTGATTATCTATCGCTGCAGCGTACGAAGATGTGCGAATGGCAATATTATCGCTAGCAATACCGTGATAAGCCAAAAACTCTTGAACCGCGATACCAATCGGTGCGCCGCCGCGCCACACAGCAATAATAAAGCTAGGTTTAAAACCACTTGCCAATACTTTTTCGGCCAAGCGAAATGAGTCTTCAAGTAGCTCTTGCCCGGTGATGTAAAGTTTGTCGCTCATAATTACCTACGATTAAAACTGACCTTTTGGTCAAAGGTGTAGTATAAAACTATCATTATAGAACTCGTAAACTCAAGGACACTTTTCATGCCAATGAGCCAGCCGACAACCCAACTACAAAAGCACTACTTAGATGAAGACAGCTTGATTCAAGATTCCTTTCGTCTAGCTGTGCATATTTTCGAGAGTGGTTTTCGCCCTACTTTTATCGTTGGCCTGTGGCGCGGGGGCAGTGCTGTAGGCATTTACGTGCAAGAGTGTTTGCAAACCTTAGGAGTTAAAACCGACCATATATCGGTTCGCACCTCCTATCAAGGGCAAGCCAATTATCATCAAATACTCCAAGAGCCCGAGTCAATAAGAGTTCATGGTATTCAGTACTTACTGGAAAACCTAAACGTTGACGATAGCTTATTGATAGTGGATGACGTGTTTAGCAGTGGCCACAATGTAGAAGCAGTGATTAAACGTTTAAAATCGAAGCTAAAACGCAATATGCCTAGCCAAGTTAAAATTGCCACCTTATGGGAGAGACCTAAGTTTAACCAAACATCATTAAAGCCCGATTTTTGCCTACACCAAACCGAGCAATGGCTGGTCTTCCCTTATGAATTAACCGGCTTGAGCTTAGAAGAAATACGGCAACACAAGGGCTTTGTAGCGCCACTGATTAAACCGGAATTATTGGGGTAAAGTTCTTCAGATAAAAATAAAGCGGCTACTAAGCCGCTTTATTTTTAATCGGAGCTAAATTAGTGCTGATATTCGTAAGCACCAATATCAAAGGCACTACCACTTGGCCTAGCCTTCCCATCTAGGTCGGTAGTAATCGAATCACTCAAGTCTAAACCGTTGTCAATAGCAATCGAATCAGGTAACAAACGATAGCTGTCTTCTGGGTCTATGCCAGGAGTGTCGGTGAAAATGTTGTTGGCATTAGCGTATTCAGAGTAACGATTTGGAAGAATATTATTCTCATCACTAACATACCTTAAAAAGTACTCATCGTTATAAAGGGGCCCTGTATAACTCACAACCAAATTATTCTTAAAAATAACGGGGGTGTCAGATGCATAGTCTACGATAGACGGAACATTAACTATGGTATTGTTTCGAATTATTGCGTTATTGCTATTAGCTCCGTTGCCCCGCCAAAGAGCAACATGACTATCTAGAGCAAAACTAAACAAATTATTATCGATCACTGTGTCCCGGTTAGAACGAATTAGCCCAAGGTTATAATATTGCCCCCCTCCAGAGCTATTTAGTACCTTGTTTGACAAAAACAACAGATCACCTCTGGTGTAAACAATCTCGCCTGAATGCTCATCAAAATAAAACTTATTATTCCTTAAAGCGCCACTTTCAAATTCAATATTTTCCTGATCTAAATAAACATCAAACCCATCAAGGCTTAAATACTCAGAACTTCTTATTGCTGGGAAAGCCGAATAATCAATAATAGGGGATTGTAGCCATAACTCAACATTACCATTTGCTGTAAGAGCCATAGGCTTGTTAATGGATAGATTGCCTAGATAAATTCCCGGCTCAACCAAAACCTCACTGTCAGGAGCTTGATCGACAATAGCTTGTAATACAGACATATCCTGCCCAAAAGAAAAGTCCATTGTTGCGGCAGTTGTCTGCACAACATTATGCGGGTACACCGTGTTAACTTCGAGGTTAAACTCCACTTTACCTTGTTCGGTTGGTTTACTAAATTGAACATTGATAGGGTCCCAAGAGTCCACATCGTAACAACTAAATCCAGAGGCGTTTACACTACAACGAGCACTGGAATACTCAGTCGTAACCGAGGTGATAGTAACCCCTATTTGATTATCTACTAAAGTTCCCAAGACATTAGCTTTATCTATTGACATATACTCTCGAGTATCTTGGTTTAGTAATATCGAATGACTAAAACCATCTTCAAGTGTATCCAACACATAACCAGAGTATATATCTGAAGTCCAAAAGGCTAGATCACTACGCTTTGGGTATAACTCGAAACCAAAGCCGTGTTGATCAAATGGAAAATCAATATCAACCTGAGCTTGAGCGACGATAGTATTAGCCTGATTAGCCGTCAACGTTAAACTTACGAACAGATCATCTCGGTAATGGTTAGGAAAGTTAGATAAATCTACATGAGGACAAATTAATACTTGTGTTGCCGTTGTTCCATCTTCGATAGTACAACCATAAGGACTACTGTTTACCGACCATGTATGCGGAGAAGGCAATGGTATGGAGATGGAGATATCTGACATAGCCGAGAGTAAGCCTGGCTCAATGTTGCCAGCCAGATACACATTCACCTCAGTAGGCGCCCCTACATACATCTGATAAGTATCAACACTCATTGATAAATAAAAAAGAGGAAAGGAATAATTAGAATTTGGATCGCTGTTAGCTAAAAATTCATAATAATCCGTGAATCCATCTAAGTCAGAATCAGTACCTTCGTTAGAAATTTGAGGATCTAAGCCATTAACTGATTCCCAAGAATTAGGAATTCCATCGTCGTCATCATCTGCTATATCGCTATAACTTTGGTCGTTTAAATACCAAGAGGGAACATTGGTTTCTAATTCAAAAGCTCCATCTCGATTGCTATCGACTGAAACTTGCACATAACTGTTATTCGCATTGAGTACTATTTCACTATGTTCACTAGTTATGGTTAGCCCTCCACTTAGTAGATTGTCTTCAAAATCTAGTACAATAGGTTCTGGAGTTACTAAATCCAAGTAGCCTTTGTCAGAAAAATAAATCCTTCCCGATATAAGCTGCTGATTATATTCATCAATGCAAGACTGGGTTGTAACCTTTAAATCTTTATCTAATATAGATATTTTATCGGTTTCAAGCAGCATATTGGAATTGACAAGCTCTTCACAGGTGTTTGCTCCAGTCACCTTGACCATACCGTTAAGCAAAGTGAATTCAGCTCCTATCTGATACCGAAGTTCTTCATAGTAAATGTCGAAATTCACTGGCTCGTAGCTGCTCAAATCCCACTTGTGGTAATCTGTGACAACTCGACCAGAAAGCACGCCTGAGCCATCATCACAATTGTTATAGCTTACTTGTAGTTTGCCAACACCAGTTTCTTGATTTAGGTTCTCCGAAATAGTTTGAGAACCACCGTAAGCACAACTTTGAGTTTCTGACGCTCTAGCCCCCACCTCTTTAGATCTAGCGCCGTTAGCTTGTAAAGACTGCATTTTTCTTGCACTTAATGAGAGAGCATCGATATCCCCCTCAAACAAGTACTGCAGCGTGGGGTAAATGTCATCAGAAGTTAGCGAAGCACTTTTGGTGCTGCCATCATACTTTTCCATAAGTAGATCAGCTGAAACTTTTGGCGTTGAAATAGATGTGCCGCTTCCTCCACCACCGCCACCACCGCAGGCGGTGGTAAGTAGAATAAGAGAACTTATAAGTGAGAATTTGAACGATGAGTGAGAACTAAACACGCTAACATCCTTGTTAGTTATTGAAGTTGATGGAGTTTATTGATTTAGTCAAAATCAGTCGAGCTAAATTATGATTAAGTATGATGTAAATCAATACCCCATTTGTAGGATATTCACGTCTTAGCTTTTTTACGTGTCTAATACTGCTGATTTGCCTTTCGATAATTACCTTGATAATCAAATATTCGGTGCTCAATAACCCAGTAGTGCTTTTGCTTTTTAGCGATAACAAAATCGGGGGATACAAGTTTTGTTATTAGTGCTTCTGCTTCTTTTGCATCGTTAATAAGAGCTGCTTGCTCAGAAACTCGGCGACTAAACACAGCGTTAAATTGTTGCTTGGCTTTGGCGTAATTAAAGTTAAAGGATTCGCTGAGCTCTGCGCCATCTTCATCGTGATAAACCAATTTAAGTTTATTGCCATCGCAGCTAGCCGAGATGCCGCTGCACCTTAACACTTTACGATCTTTTAACTGCAGCGCATCTTTAAGCTGCTTGTCTGGGTCAATTAATTGAAAGCCACAGCTTTGACATTGCCGTGCTGCAATATCGTTTTCGGCATTACATTGTGAGCATTGTTTGTATTTATAGCGGTAAGTACATTGGGTGTGTTTTGCTGGCTCGTCTGGGTCTGCCACTAACCCTTGGCAACGTCGACCATAATGCTCAATAACATCACCATCTTTATCGGTAATGCCCCAAAACATATTGGCAAATTGACATTGCGGGCAACTTACTTGCACCAATGTGCTGTTAGGGGTGGGTTTTACTTCGCCAATTTCTGGCTGATAGAGATCGTAATTATTACCCGCATAATCAACAATTAGGCAATCGGTTTTGTCTTTGAATAAACGCAAACCTCGGCCGGCGATTTGTTGATACAAGCTTACCGAAGCAGTGCGCCGCAAAATAGCAATTAAGTCCACATGCGGCGCATCAAAACCCGTAGTTAACACCGATACATTCACTAAAAACTTAAGCTGCTGGCGCTTAAACTGTTCAATTAAGCTGTCTCGCTCAGCATTGGCGGTAGCAGCGGTGATGACCGCAGTTTGCCCTTCTGGTAAATAGTGTGCAATTTCCTTGGCATGGTTAACCGAAGCTGCAAACACCATTACGCCTTTACGCTGCTCTGCCAATTTAACCAGCTGTTTGCATATGGCTTGAGTAACTCGCGGGCAAGCAGCTAAAAACTGGTCGAGCTGTGCCTCGCTGTATTGCTGCGGTAAATCATCAAATTGATAGCGCGCCGCAGGAGCATCCACCACCAGCGGCTTAGTTAAATATCCTTTAGCAATGAGATGGCGCATCGGCAACTCGTAAATACATTTTTTAAACCAAGCTTGGTCGCTGCCACGTACATAGCCGTGATAATGATATTGGTAGATCCACCCTCTATCTAAACGATACGGAGTAGCCGTTAAACCCAGCACTTTTAGTTGGGGGTTTTGTTGCTTTAAATGCTGAATAATTTGCTGATACTGGCTGTCATCGTCTTCGCTTACCCGGTGACATTCATCAATCACCAGCAAAGAGTAGTAGCCGGAAAAAGCTTCAAGGTTGCGACTTAAAGACTGCACACTGGCAAAGGTAACTGGAAGCTGGTATTGTTTTAAGCCTAAACCTGCGGCATAAACGCCGGACTCAAAACCATAATCTTTAAACTTTTGATGATTCTGTTCGACTAACTCTTTGACATGGGCTAGCACCAGAATAGGGTGACGCGCTAAACGCGCAAGTTCGGCAATCACGATGCTTTTCCCGGCACCAGTTGGTAGTACCAACACAGCGGAATCGTCACTTTTTCGAAAGTGAGCGAGAACGGCATCTACCGAGGCTTGCTGGTAGTCGCGCAGTTGAAACATTACTTGTTAACCCTAAGCTAGTTAAAAATCGGCTTATTATGCCATGTTTAAGCCGGTGTGCTTTATAGTGATTATTTCTTTGTTTCATAAAGCGGCTACCAAATTGGCATTAAAAAAGGCGGCCGGAGCCGCCTTTTTCAAAAGGTATAAATACTAAGGTAACACTTCACAGCTTGGCGCTTCAAAGCTTCCGTTGTATCCACCTTGAAGACCAAATGAGGTACTTTGGCTAGGCGCTAAACGACCGTTGTAAACTTCGTTCACAGCAGTTAAACCTAAACCATCACTTGAGGCTTGGTATTTAGCATTCCAGCCATTTACCAAACTAATTGGTTGAGGGAAGCTTAGGTGAACTTTCCACCCGGTTACCTCTTCGCCGCCAGCATTAGTCACCTTAAGGTTGCCTAATACAAAGCCAGTATTCCAAACATTGGCTTCACCAACAGTACAAGTAAGCTCAGAATCACCACCGCCTACAGGAGGCTGTTCACCCGCTTTAACATTTAAGTTTAAGCTAGCTTCTGCTGATAATTCTTCATCTTGCTCATCAGTAGCAATTACTACAATCACTACCTGCCCTTCTGTTTCTGGCATTGTCAGTGATACGTTACCGCTGCCAACTCGACTGGTTGCTAATGCACCATCTACGTATACATTCGCGCCATAAGCATTGGCTAAATCAAGACGAAGCTGAACTTCACTGGCTGGTCGAACTTCACTGCCATTGCTAGGAGAGCTAATTGCCACTGCAGGTACAATCGGTTCTGCAACTGTAACTGTGACTTTAGCTTCTGCTGACTTAGCACCTTGGTCATCAATCGCCACGAAGGTGAAACTATCGCTACCAAATGTACCCGTATTAGGTGTGTAGGTTGCAAATTTACCACTAAGACTAACCGAGCCGTTTGCAGGCTGAGAGGCTATCTCGTAACTAACAACATCACCATCAGAATCACTGCCGCTTAGCTCAACAGACACAGCAGTGTCAGACTCAGTGCTAACACTTTGGCTTTGCGCAATAGGCGCACAGTTGATGCCGGTAGTTGGGCCACAAGCAGCCGATGGTTCATTACCCCATACCAACTCGCCGTTATCATACAAAGCAATGTTACTTGCTAGCTTGTATGCATTGCTAAAGTTTTCCCAAGATGGGTCATTACTGTTGTCCCAGTCAGGGTTGTTGGTATTGGTTGGTAGCGATAAGCGGAACTGCACTTCTTTCTTAGAAGCGGATTGACCGCCAGGGTATATATCTACGCCATCAAAGCTAATCTCAGCGTAATAGATGTTGTCTTGGTTATTGCCCCAAGCGTGTAGACCGCTATACCCAGAACCTTGGCTGTAAGCTGTTGATAAACGTACATCATCAACCGAGTAACCAGCATCAAACACTTCAGTTAGATCTACCCAGTAGCGATAGCTTAATTGATCGGTTACCCGTGAAGGCCACGCAGTATGGTTGTGTACCCGAGTCGCTAACTCAATATGGCGAGTGCCTTGTGAGTTAATTTTAGCTTCTACATATAGCTCGGTATCGCGAACCTCTTTAGCTGGGAAATTTGCTTCTGCAATTGGATCACCGCCATGGTCAAGCCACAGGCGCGCTAGCGCGGAAGTAAAGCCAGCATTGTAATCGGTTGCCACTTCGTTTTTCACGTAGTCGCCACGATCATCGGCCCACGAATCATCCAAGCCAGGGCCACCAACCAATGCACCAACCAATAAGTGACGGTTTTCTACTGGATCGCCAGAGTTGTCATTCCAAGTACCATGCGCAGTGCGGTGATGCGGCTTGGTTGGGTGATAATCGCCATAACCAATTTGGTAAGAAATATTAAGCGGGTTATCACCTAAAATGTAATCCAGCTGGCTTTTAGCAAAGTTGTAATACACATCGGCTTTAGCGGTTTTGTTGGTGTTTTCTTTAAGGTAATCAGAATACACCAAAGCTAAGAAAGAGGTATTTGAGGTATAACGTGCAGCCCCCCAAGTATCTAGAAACGCTAAGCCACCTGGCGTGTAACGAATTTTTTGACCATTGTAGCCAACGGTCCAATAATCTAACCAACGCTCTGCGTCTGCCTGATATTGTGCTTCTCCAGTTAGGCTTGCCATTAAAACATAAGCGCCGTAAGACTTATCATCCCACGCTTGGCCCCACTTGTAAGAACGCGTATCTGTTTGCGGTTCAGTACCTAAAGAGCCGTATTCTGTTTTAGCTTTATTTAGGTAACTGTCGTCGCCAGTTGCGCGGTATAACCAAATGGCACCCCACACCAATTCATCTTGATAACCACTCCAAGAGTTATAAAAAGCGGTGGCATCGGTGATTGCATCTGAGTATTTGCCACGGTAGTTATCGGCAAACGAATACAGCTGCTTGGCGTGCTCTAACAACATAGCCGCATAACTTGGGTCGCTATCTTTAAACACCATCGAAATAGACGCTAACGCTGCTGCCGTTTCACCTGCTAGATCAGAGCCAGGGTTAGCTGCATCAATTTTGTATGAAGGACGCTCCATTTGCATCACTTCGGCCGAGCCCCACCAAGCGTGATCCACGCTACCTTTGCCAACTTGGCCATAAAACTCATTAGGCGCAGTGTGAGCCTTAACAAAATAGTCGGCCACAAAACGTAAATTGTTTTTGATATGTTTAAGCTGGTTGGTTTGCTCGTAAGCTTGTGGGTAATCAACTACCCCCCAAGCAAGCATGGTGGCAGTGGCCGCCATAGGAAAACCAAATTTTACGTGGTCACCTGCATCGTACCAACCACCGGTAAGATCTACGTTGTTATCGCTACCGTCTTTTAGCGCAGAATCACCACGCCATTCAGTACGGTTCCAACTAGGCAATCCCCCTGACTGCTGGGCTTCATAAAAATAAATCGATTTTTGTAGCGCTTCACCATAATTTGCTGCTTGAACAGACATTGCACTGGAAATGATCGCGCTTGCTAGTAAGGTTTTCCTTAACATCTTTAGTTATCTCACAAAAATTTAGAACGTAATCCTTCTTCAGCCATTCTTTGTAGCAGTAAGAAGTAATGCCGTTTACCGAAAACTAAACTCTTTGCCCAATAACCATTGGTGTTGTGCAAGTTCACCGCACAGCTATTGAAGCTTAGGTTTCTAAAATGACCAACAAATATGTTATTCATCAGTAAACCCGCAAGAGCTTACCCTAGTTGGTCAGAGTTTTTTATTTCCAGTGCTAAAAAATACTCGGCAGCTGAAACTGTGAAAAGCTTAGGAAGGATAGTTTTATCCTCTAAATAACAAAGAAAAAAATGAAGCAAACAGCATATAACACTAGGGCTAAACAAAGCCTTTTCCAAAAAAGTAAAAAAGCCCTCAAATTGTAATGAGGGCTTTACAGCTATACTGCTAATTTAGTCAATAAATTGAAGGTCTTACTAACGCATACGACAGCTCGGTGCAGCAAAGTTACCAGAATGACCACCTTGCAAACCAAAGGAGATACTCGCCCCTGGTGCTAATTGGCCATTGTATGCTTCATTGGTAACTTCGATACTTTGGGCAGAAGCATTAAACACGCCGCCCCATCCACCCACTAGCGTTACGCTTTGCGAGAACTCAAGCACTGCGTTCCAAGCTGAAACAGTATTTGAGCCGGTATTTGTAACCGTAATGCTGTTAATCACAAAACCGCTAGCCCAAGAATCTGCCGCGCCAACTTCACAACTCAAGTTTGCTGCTGCCGGTTCAAGAACTTTTAAGCTAATACTGTCTGTTGCATTAAGATTTTGCCCCTGCTCGTCTTGCGCAGTCACCGTTAAGGTATAATCCCCTACTTCTGCAGGCGCAGTTAACTCACCGCTGGTACCACTAAACGATTGCAATTGTCCGGCTAGGTTAGTTTCAAACCCTGCGGCATCTTTTAAGCTTACCACCACACTAAAACTACTACCGGCTTCAATACTGGTATTGTTGGCAGGCGCACTTAAGCTCACTTCTGGCTGCAGCGGTACTTCGTTCAGAGCACTTAAAGTAATGCTGTCGCTTACCGACATCTCTGTACCGTGGCTATCTACAGCAACAATCATGATGGTGAAATCACCTTCTGCCGCGGGAGCGGTGATACTAGCACTACCTGCAGTAGGTGCGTTTTTCACCAAGCTTCCATCAAGATAAATATTAACCGAAGCCGCTTTGTTCACCGAGTAACCAAGCGCGACTTGCGAGCCTGTAAGCACAATGCTGTTTGCAGCCGGAGAATTGATGCTTACCGAAGGATTTAGCCCTTGGTAGTAATCATTCAAACTAATACCGGTAGTACTGCCCTCTCCTCCTAGTGCAACTTCATGATCTAAGCTAATAAATTTGCCAGCATCGTTAGTCCACAAAGAAGGCTTAAACAAAGCATATTTATCTTCGTCCCAAGTTGTCCAATCGTGGCCTAGTAAGCCACCAGTATCGCCAGAGTTAGGATTAATACACCAAAAGGTGTGGTGTAATTGATGCTCAATAATCAAATCACGGATTGCTACCATCCAAGCTTCATTTGGACCACCATCCATAAAGCCGCCCCACTCACCAATTAGCAGCGGTGCAATGCCTTCTTCATGAATAAACATCCAGTTATCTTTCCACACATCTTGGTACAAGGTGTCTTTGTTAAACCCTGGATAGAACCACTCTTGCTCAAATACCAAAGGCCCATAGTCGTGTGGTGAGTACATAAATTGCTGTTGGCGTGCGCCTAAATCAATCGGGAATTCGCGTACCCCACGTAAATTGCCGCCCCACCAATTAAAGTGAAAATCGTCTTTACCTTTGCTTTCCCAGTTTTTACCTTCCACGGGATACGCTTCAATGCCTTCACACATTACTAAGATGTGAGGATTTATATCTAACACACGGTTAGATACTGTTTCACAGGCATGCTTCCAGTTGTTTTCATCGGTACTGTCATCCCATTTGGCAAACTCACCAGCGGCACTTTGCTGAGGGTTACCATGGGGTTCATTTTCTAGGTCATAGGCAATGATGGTGTCATCATTTTTATAACGTTCGGTTACCCACTCCCAGGTGGAATAAAAATCTTCTGAAGTAATATCGCCTTTGTACCAAAGCGGCGCTATATGCCCCATGTTATCGGCTTCGGCGCCGTGAACATCAAGCAAGATCTTCATACCGCTCGCTTTAGCAGCGGCGATTAAGGCATCAAACACTTCCAATGAAGTAGCGGTCGCTAAATCTGGATTAGCTGAAGCATTCACTTGAATTGGCACAAACTGGCCATTTTTCCATTCTTTAAGTAACTCGGTAGAAATAGGCACCCGCAGTAAGTTAACACCGCGAGTAGCAATATCCTGAATGGTGCTCTCTAAGTTCACCGACCACAAACCATGCAATACTCGCTCGGTAGTATTAAAGCCAAACCAGTTAGCCCCGGTAAGCCAAACCGTATTGCCTTGCATATCTTTAATTTGATTGCCTTCTACATGAAGCCAATCATCGCCAGGCAGCGGAGCCGCCAGTAAACTTGCGCTGCATAACGAGGCCGCAGCAAAACCCACGCATTTAGCGAGTAGTGTTTTAGATGTTTTCATTATGTTCTCCATAACATTTCCCAATGAGAAAAGCGGCCAATTAAGGCCGCTTTGGGGTGTTAAGTTCTAAGGTAAAATTTCACAGGTAGGGGCAACAAAGGTGCCTGAATGCTCGCCTTGTAGACCAAACGAGGCACTGGCATTAGGCGCAAGCTGACCATTGTATACCTCGTTACTAGCGCTAATACCTAAACCATCACTTGAGGCATTTAGCTGGGCATTCCAACCGTTAGCAAGTCTCACTGGGTCGGTAAATACTAGATTTACTTTCCAGCCACTTACCGCTTCGCTGCCTGCATTGGTTACCGTGATACTGTTAATCACAAAGCCGGTAGACCAAGTGTCAGCTTTACCTACTTCACAGCTTAAGCCATCACCTACTGGAGGCTCTGCACCTTGCTTAACCACCAAGCTTAAGCTGGCTTCTGCGCTTAACTCGCTTCCTTGTTCATCAGTGGCAATGACCAAAATAGCCACAGCACCTTCTGTAGCAGGCATGCTAATAGTTACCGCACCACTGCCAACTCGGTTGGCAGCTAATGCGCCATCAAGATAAACATTAGCGCCATAAGCGTTGGCAACATCGAGCTGCAACACAACCTCACTGCTAGGGCTAACCTCTGTACCGTTCTCCGGTGAGCTAATAGCTACTGCTGGGATTATTGGTGCAGCAACTTCAACCGTTACCGTCGCTGTTTGAGAGACTTCACCTTGATCATCAGTTGCGGTAAAAGTGAAGCTATCGCTACCAAAGAAACCTGCATTAGGTACGTAGCTAGCAACATTACCCGTTAGCGTTACCGTACCCTGACTTGGCTGGCTAGCAATGGCATAACTAGCTATAGAACCGTCACTGTCGGTAGCAGATAAGGTGACAGAAGCCGGAGTATCAAAGGCTGTATCTACCGATTGATTTTGAGCAATTGGCGCACAGTTAATACCGGTGGCACCACCACAAGCGGCACTTGGCTCACTGCCCCACACCAAAACACCCGCATCGTACATGGCGATTTTCGGTGCCAATTCATGTGCGTTAGTGTAGTTATCCCAAGAAGGATCGTTTGCGTTATCCCAATCTGGATCGTTGGTATTGGTTGGCAAGGCTAATCGGAATTGCACTTCTTTTTTCGATGGCGATTGACCACCTGGGTAAATGTCTACACCAGCAAAGCTAATATCTGCGTAGTAGATGTTGTCACCATCATTCCCCCATGGGTGTAAACCGCTATAACCAGTACCTTGTGAGTAAGCCGTTGAGATAGTTACATCGTCAACGGTGTAACCCGCAGCAACCACTTCGGTTAAATCAACCCAATATCGAATACTTAAGTCATCTGTAACACGAGAAGGCCAAGCTGTGTGGTTGTGTACTCGGGCGCTAATTTCGATATGACGCGGCCCTTCTGAGTTTACTTTTGCATCAACAAATAACTCGGTGTCGCGCACTTCTTTAGCCGGGAAATCAGCTTCCGCAATTGGCGCTCCACCATGATCTAGCCATAAGCGCGCGAGGGCTGAAGTGAAACCAGCGTTATAGTCGGTTGCAACTTCATTCTTATAGTAGTCACCACGATCATCGGCATAAGAATCATCATCACCAGGGCCACCTACTAATGCGCCCACTAACAAGTGACGGTTTTCTTCTGGATGGCTCGATAAGCTATCAGCCCAGGCGCCATGCGCCGTACGGTGATGAGGTTTGGTTGGGTGGTAATCGCCATAGCCAATTTGGTAAGAAATGTTTAGCGGGTTATCACCCAAAATGTAATCTAATTGGCTCTTCGCGAAGTTGTAATAGGTTTCCGCCTTGCCTGCTGCAAGGTTATTGGCTTTTAAAAAGTCGGAATAAATCAGCGCTAGAAATGACGTATTAGAGGTATAGCGCGCTGCGCCCCAAACATCCAAAAAGGCTAAGCCACCCGGCGTATAGGTAATTTTTTCGCCGTTAAAGCCGGTGGTCCAATAGTCTAACCAGCGCTCTGCATCATCCTGGTAAACTTGCTCGCCAGTAATTTTAGCTAACAAAACATAAGAGCCATAAGACTTATCATCCCACGCTTGGCCCCATTTATAAGCGCGATACTCTGTTTGTCCCTCGGTGCCTAAATTAGGATATTCGAGTTTGGCTTTATCTAAGTAAGCAACATCGTTAGTGGCTTGATACAACCAAATTGCTCCCCACACCAACTCGTCTTGATAACCACTCCATGAGTTATAAAAGGCTTTTGCATCGGTAATAGCATCTGAGTATTTGCCACGATAATTATCGGCAAAGGCATAAAGCTGCTTGGCGTGCTCCAACAACATCGCCGAGTAACTAGGGTCACTGTCTTTAAACACCATGGAAATGGCTGCTAGCGCTGCTGCGGTTTCCCCCGCTAAATCAGAACCAGGATTAGCCGCGTCAATTTTGTATGATGGACGCTCCATTTGCATTACTTCGGCAGAACCCCACCACGCATGGTCTACGCTACCTTTACCTACTTGGCCCCATAATTCATTTGGCGCGGTATGGGCTTTAACAAAATAATCGGCCACAAAACGTAGGTTGTTTTTAATGTGTTCTAGTTGGTTGGTTTGCGCATAAGCTTCTGGGTATTCCACTACCCCCCAAGCCAACATTGTGGCGGTAGACGCCATTGGGAAGCCAAACTTAACGTGGTCGCCTGCATCATACCAACCACCGGTTAGATCTACATTGTTGTCGCTACCGTCACCAAGTGCCGAGTCGCCACGCCATTCATTTCGGTTCCATTCGGGCAAAACTCCCGATTGTTGAGCTTCGTAAAAATAAATGGATTTTTGTAGCGCTTCACCATAATTGGCTGCGTGCGCCGACACCGCACTGGTTACCATCGCCGTAGCGAGAAGTGTTTTCCTTAACATCATTGCGTATCTCTCTATATTTGCAAAATTAGCTATTTTCTTCCTCTTCATCTTTGTGAAGGTAAGAAGCACACTGGTGTGTAAACCGCTGCAAACGAAGAGCTTAACCATGCCATGCTAACTCATGAACGCTCTCATTAGGCCTCACACCATTTTTGGCAAACCTTACTTTGAGGTTTTACTCAATAATGAAACTAGCAAGCAAAAAACAGTTCTCAAGGCCTTTATTGACAAATATGAAACTAATCAAGGAAAAGATTTTTGTGATGAAATGAAAAGGAAAAAATCAGGCTTGTTTCATACAAAATGTTGCGCTCGGTCGCGAATGACGACTGATAAGACCAGCGTCATTCCCATTTAAAAGCAGTTTTTACTTCGATATTTTTTTAGAGAGGAAAATAAAATCAGGCACTTAAGGCTTCTTCCACTGCTACTTCTCGATACTTAATGCGCTTGTAAACCAATACCATAACCATGGTAATGTTGGCAGTTAGTACCAAGGTAGTGGTGACCGACAGCAGAGGATCGCCCACTACAAACACCGTATAAGGCCAGGCTAATACCGCATTACATTGGAACATTATCCAACTTAAAAACGAGATATCTTTAGCGGGGCCCTTTATTCGCATTAAGCGAATGATTTGCGGGCTGAAGGACAAAATAGAAATGATCCAACTGAAGGGATACAAAAATTGAATAAACTGTTCCAAGTAAATCTCCGATAGCCAAAACGCGCCATCCGAGGCGAACAGCCATACCATTAGTGCAGGCAAAAATTAGTGAGTAATTCTAAAGCTGCGCGATGATACACCAGCAAAGCTAACTGGTCAAAATACAATCAAATAATTACTCAACTTTATGCTGATACATATCTTGATCTGCTAAGGCCAATATCCCATCCACCTCCATGTTTAAGTCGACATCAATATAACCGATGGCCACTGTGTATAAGGGTAAATCTTGCTCAGAGTATTGAGCAAACTGGTCGGTAAAGCGCTGGGCAATGGCATCAAAATCAGAATCATGCTCAATTAATACTAAAGCAACAAACTCGTCCCCGCCCATGCGACCAATCACATCAGAGCTACGTACACATTTGTGCATCGCTTTAGCCACATCAATTAATACTTCATCCCCTACGGCATGCCCGTAGTTATCGTTAATTTGCTTAAACTTGTCTACATCGAGGTAAAATACGCCCAAGCGAGAGCCCATGCGTTTTGCTAAGCGGATCCGCTGCTGAGCTAATGAGCAAAATCCGCGGCGGTTGTTTAACTCGGTTAAAGGATCGGTAACCGCCAACTTTTGCATATGAGTGTACAACTCAAGCAAAGACAAATCGGCTTCTAAAATGTCTTTTAACTGCTCGATAAGTTCAAAGTAAGTATCATCGTAATTGGTTTCTCGATAATCCATCACACAAAAAGTGCCAAAGGCTTTTCCATTTGGCCAAAATACCGGTACGCCTAAATATGAGCGAAACCCATCGCCATGCACCTCTGGGTTACTATCCCAGCAAGGATCTATCATTGCATTGGCCACATACAAGCTTTTACGCGTTTCAACAATTTTGCGACAGAAGATATTAGCCTGCGGCTCTACCACCATACCCGCGCTGTAGGGATTAGTGTTCTGCTCGCTAGCAATAGTGATTTGGTAACCACTTGGTGTGTGTTGTACTAAAAAGCCGGCAGGCGCATCAAACAATTTAGCCAGCAAGTTAACTGTACGCTGCCATTTGGTAAGAGATATTAGGTCATTTGGGTTGGATAAAATCCATTGTTCTGGGTCAATCGCGGGCTTTAAGGGCATCTACACCTCCAAAATAACCAAACTCACCGAGTTAGCTAAGTAAGGCCTTAGCTAAGCTGATAAATAAAGTTTATGAAAGAAGTACTTATCGTGCCCGCTATCAATAATCGTTAACTAAGACTTGAAGCCTGATCAACTGGCAAGAAATATTTACTATAGGAAAAGTAAATGGGATGAGGATAAGACGAGTTTCTTTAGTTAACACTATTTATGACCGCCTCCGCAGCCAGAGTTCTGCCACATATCAATTTGCTCTTCGGTAAGAAAAGCGCCTTGCTTGTTGGTATTAAATTGCTTGATAGATGCCAACAAATCCTGATTATAGTTTTGATTGTCTTCTGTCTTCTGTCTTATTGTCGCCACTGCTCGTGGTAGCTTGGCTAGAACAGGCTGAAATAAGTACGCAGATTATTACCGGAATTGCAGATTTCATCACTTGGGCCCAATGCAACAATTGCTTAACAACTTAGTCTGAGTTTAGTTCAAAGTCATCCTGTTTTTTCGAAAGACGCTGAATCGAAGCTTAATTAAGTCACATCAAAAAAAGATCTCGATGATTTTGCTAGCCTATTCTCCAAGCCTTAGGACTCATTCATGACTAATACCAAAATCAACAAGACAATTGAAAACTTCACTTGCATTGAAGAAGCATTGCGCTACTTCGAAATCGACTTTGATAAGGGTTTTATTGATGAATGTCGAGACTTGTTAGTTAAACGTTTTGGCGGCAACCTCATCTTAAGTAAAGCAGATGACTGGTTTTCGGCACGCCGAGCCTTAAAGAATGCTTACTGCAAAACTCAGCGTGAGCGTTTAGACAAACATACCCGCTCTGCTTGTCGCGGCTGTACTTCCTGTGAACGTAGGTAAACACAGGTAAAATTAATTGCCCACCCACGAGCCATTTACACATTTATAGCTACCTATGGTCGCCCCTTCTGGGTACACATTACCGCCGTGTACGCAATCAGCGCGACTGGAAAAGCTAAGCACAAAGCTTAATATAATCATAACTTTAAGTAAGAGCTTCATTCTTCTACTCCTGATTTCTCGGGCTGTTTAACCGTTTCTTGAGACGCACTAACATGTATGCCGTTACGACTAATAAAAGGCTCCTCTGGTTCCTCAACTGGCTCCGCATATCTTATCGATGTGAATTCTCCACTTTTACAAACTAAATTACCTAGTTTGGCCCCTTCCGGGTATACGTCACCTTGTAAGGTACATTCAGCATTCACTGCGAAGCTCAAGGGGACTAAATAAATGACAATTCTATTCATTTTTCGCACCATCGCTCTAATTTAGTGGCCCAAGCCTTATTCCAGTTTCGCTCTTTCGCTACAGTTTTAGCCTGCTCCAAGTAGTCTTTACGGCGGCTCTCCAAATCCTTTTTTGCCACCGAGTCTAAGACTAATAAGTGCTCTAAATCTGTTAACTGTTTGTACTTAGCAGGATTTTGATTCAGCATGAAAGCAGCTAAATCATTATCAATCAACGACCCATATAAGGAGTGGGTTTGCAATAACATACCAGCCAATTGCGCCAGCTCTCGTTGACGCTGCTCATGCTGCTGACTTAAGCTCAAAGACTCTTCTTGTGAACTAGATTTATTTATTCGCAAACCACGTAAATTGCTAAAGATAAAACTAGAGCCAATAAAAGTAGCTGCTCGATCAAGCTCCGTACCCGATCGCTCAATCGATACGCCAGCAAAATTGCCCCAGAACACCCGCGCGCCATGCAGCTTACTCTTGTTAAAGTTAACGTTATGAAAATTAACGTAACTTGATTCAGGCATATCAAAGGCGATGTCAGCTAAGTAACTATTTTCAAGATTTACGCAATATAGGGTTGTGGTTTGAAAGGTAATATTTTTGAGCTCAACATTACTTAAATCTTTTCCCGCCAAAGAAAGTGATTTTTTGTTTTCAAAACTTCGAGTGGTATCGAATAAATAGGCCAAGTCATTGCTGGCCAAAAACTGAATCACTTGGGCAATTAAAGGTGGATAATTTAAGCTTTCAAACAACAACTGCGAGCGTGAAACTATGAACCGCTCTAACCTCGCTTGCTCGGTATTCGCCATTACAATTGCATCACTTACCGCAGACACAAAATACGCTACGTTGGCAACTTGAGCCGCGCGTTTTTGCTCTTCCAATTGTTTGGCGAAGTTATCTGCCGAGCTTTTAAGCGACACATAAGCCAAAACAACTGCAATAATCGTTGCTGCCGAGCTGAGCACTCCATGATGCGAGGATACCCAGTTCCAAACGGTAAGTAAGCACCATTTTAATTTGCTAAACATGAACGATAAGCTTACTGATAATGACAATTAATAACTTAATGCATATTTGGTACCTAGAGCGACATTGTTAAACAAATCAACATGTTTAATTTTTGAACAAAAATCCACAACGCAGCTTTTGTAAAGAAAAGTGACACAATTGTTAACAGTTTCTAAATAAGCAGCTTAAGATCGCAAATCTATCAACAAGTTAATCTTGAATGTGAGCTTTCTCTATAGCCACTTTGCTTTTTCTTGCAAATCACTCATGTTTTTTCAATGCTGAGTCGGCAAGCTATCGGGAAAAACATAATGAAAATAGGGATTACCAGCATAACGCTAAGCTGTGCTTTAGCGGCGTTTTCAAGCCTAGCGCAGGCCGACACTCAGCAGCCAGAGCTCACTATATGGACAGGCAAAAGTCACCAACAAATGCAGCTTATTGCGAAACAATTTAGCGCAGATACCGGCATTATTGTTGAGGTGAAACAACCCGTCGACATCACTGGAAACTTTGAAATTCAAGCTCGTAATGGTGAGGGACCAGACATCGTATTTTGGCCCCACGACAGAATGGGCGATTGGGCAAATGCTGGTCTTATTAAACAGTTAAAACCCAGCCAAGCGCTACAAGATTCCGCGGTAGACTACGCCTGGGATGCAGTGAAAGTTGAAGGCAAAATTTACGGCTACCCGATAGGCGTAGAAGCGATAAGCCTGATTTATAACAAAGCGCTAATTAAGGAAGTTCCTACTAATTTTGAGGAAATTTTCGCTCTAGATAAGCAGCTTCAAGAGCAGCAACAAACCAAAGCCATTTTGTGGGACTACAACAATACCTACTATACATGGCCACTATTTGCTGCAAATGGCGCTTATGTGTTCGGCAAGCAAGGTGGGCAATACGATGTAAAAGACACCGGGGTTAACCATCCCAGCGCTATGTATGCCGGCAAATTACTAAAAGATATGCTCGATCAACAAATAATGCCGCGTAACGCGGATTATTCAATCATGGATATGCAGTTTGTTAAAGGCAAGGTGGCCATGGTAATTAATGGACCCTGGTACTGGGATGAGTTGGAAAGTGTAGGTATGGATTTTGGCGTTGCGCCGTTACCTAAAATTAATGGTAAGCCGGCCAAAGCCTTTGTAGGCATTTGGAGCGCCATGGTGAATAGCGCAACTAACCAACCCGCATTGGTAGATGAGTTTCTAAACTACTACTTAATGAATGTAGACAACCAACGCTTACTGTTTAGCAGCGGAGACATTGGTGCCATGGCAAACTTGCAGTTGCAGCAAGAGTTAATTAACGACCCCAAAGTACAGGCAGTTTATGCCAGTGCAGCACAAGGTGAACCTATGCCAAATGCTGCAGCAATGGGTAAGTTTTGGGCCGCTATGGCCACTAGCCTCACCAACATCACCACCGGTAGACAGGCCGTAGATAAGGCCCTAAATGCTGCCGCTAAACGGATTACTCGTTAAAAAGCTATTGAGGCTGAGCTTTCACTCAGCCTCGTCAATTTACTAAACAATACCCCGCGATAAGCCGATTTGACGCCCTTCTTCCATCTCCCATTGCACACCGTAGGGATCTATCCAATAAAAGAAAGTAATAGGGAAACCGTCCAACTTATCAGGATGATAGCTGTTGTTGGTATTGATCATTGTTACTCCAGAGTGGGCTTTTAAGTAATGAAATACTTCATTACAGTTACTCACTTCCATTGCAACATGACGGGGCCCACCCAAATCGTAGGTTTTAGCTTGTGGTGGTAGTTTAGAGTTACCTTTAGGATAACGATAATGCATTAGCTCCAAATACATACCAGCTTGTGGATGTTTTAAAAAACGTACATCTACATCCACTTTTCCATCACTAATACCGGCGTCCAAAGCAAACTCACTCATGGTTACACCTTGGTAGTCCATCAACTCCCCTTGAGCATCCCTCGCCATTTCAAAGCCTAGGGCAGACTGATAAAACTCGGTGGCTTTCTCCACATCATCCACAACAATATTGATATGAGACATCCCTAAAACAAAATGCTGCATATCATGGGCTTTAATTTTGTCTAACAAGATACCTTTACTCACATCGCTTATTGCCGTGCAATAACGAACCTGTCGACCAGACTTAATATGCTTAGAGCACAGAAGGTAATCTTTAACTTGTCCTTTTTCTGTATAACTAGGGCCTTGGGTAATTTCAGCATCCCACAGCTCTGAGCTAAACCAGTCCCCATTAATGAGATACGCAGCAGCAATTAGATCAAAGGGATTAAAGCCGCCAGCGCCAAAGACCAACTCCCATTCCAGTAACCAAGGTTCTGACTTTTCTGCCAAATACCTAGCAACTCTACTGGTTTTAAGCATACCCAGTAGATCATGTTGCTTAATCCAAAATGGCTTACACGCTTCATAGGGGACTAGAACGAGGCTTATTTGAGTATCTAAAATAAGCTTGTATGCATCCACATCTGCTTCAAAGTTTAAATCTCGAAACGGCTTGGGCTGATGATGACCAGAAACAAAATGGTCATCCATGCTTTGCCGTCCGGCTAGCAATACGATTTCATCAATATTATTAATTAGTTGAGGGTAGTGCTTAATCAGCAAAGCAATGTTGGTGGCCGCGCCAATCCCTAGTATCTTAAGAGGACCTTCCTCCAAAGCCTGAGCCATCGCTTTAACGCCTTCGGGAATATCTGTCACTGCAGATAGAGGTTTAGCTGCACCTTTACTAACTACAACACTGTTTGGGCCAAATCGCTTAAGAAAATCGACAGCAACGGCGGTGCTTACTTCAATATTATCGGTATTGCCTAAGGTGCTGCTTATGCCTACAACATCAACTTCAACTGAGCGCAGCAAAGCTGCAATTGCATACCCATCATCTACATCACAATAGCTGACTAAGCTATTTTTCTGACCTAGGGTAATATCACTATCTATCCAAATACGCGCTTGCTTTTTAACTGTTTTGATCATCGGGAGAGTCCTGCTGGGAAGTCCATTGAGTTAATTCGATAGCATTGCGACCAGCAGCTTTAGCACGATACAAAGCCTGGTCTGCAACTTTGTATAGCTGATCGATATCTGATAGTTGAAGAAGGTCATCTGAACAAACAAAACACACTCCTATGGACATAGTTACCACATCATATGGTGCATTTTGAGGGTGCTCAATTTCCAAGCCTTCGAGTTGCTGGCACAACTGAATCGCAATAGGGTAAATGTCATCAGCCTGTTGGGTTTGCAGCAACACCACAAACTCTTCCCCGCCCAAGCGAAAGGCCATGTCGGTATCTCGCTTCATCGTTGATTGAATGGACAAACCGACTCGCCTGAGTACTTTATCCCCTTCGGGATGGCCCAAATTATCGTTATAAGCCTTAAAATTATCCAAATCACAAATTAGAAAACCTAAACACTGCTTAGCTCTTTTTGCTTGATTTAGATAATCGTTTGAACAGGCGTTGAAATAGAAGCGAGAGCCTAATTGCGTTAACGCATCGACCTCAGAGAGCTGCTCTAACTCCACAATCTGTCCTTGGGCCCTTTGTACCAATGTTTGAAATCTCCGGGCGAGTACTCCGACCTCATCTTTTCGAGCAAGTTCAGGCATACTGGATACATCAATATCTACCACATGAGCACTCATGGCAGTCGCTAACCGTTTAATTGGTCGAACAATCCACCAGCTAGCCCAAACAATCAGAATTACTGAAAACAAAATGGCAGTGATGGCTTCTTTCAATAACTGAGTTCGGATCTCGCGTTGCAGTTGATAAAGGTGCTTCGCATCGTAGAACAAATGGATACTTCCTTTTTGTTGATTACGTAATGCAAGGTGCAAAACTAATTGCTGAGTTTGTGGATTAAGCTGATAACCACCTTGGTCAATATTCGGCAATGGGAATAAATCTTGAAACTCTTCCTGTCGACCTATATCAACATAGTGACGCAATAATCGCTCTTGGGCTCGACCAATTAAAAAAGTCAACTTAACTTGATCGGAACCATCCTCCATAAGGCGCTGCTTTAACTCAGCTAACTTCGCTTCGTCGGCAGCAACTTCATGCTCTGTTATGTTGGTTTTCCATACAACACCGGATTCACTAATGTAAGAAAATCCAAAGCGCTTCGCTGAAAAGTCTGACTTTGCTTCTACTGAAAAGAACAAGAGGTTCTCAGCCGCAGCATAGAGCTTTAAGGCTGAATCCAGCTTAATGTTGGTGTAGTTAAGACCAGCGGCAGAAGGAGAGACTAGATCGATAATCGCATTGCTATTAGTACGAGCGCTACTCACTGCATGTGAAATGCGCGTCCCCCACTCGCTTTGATAGCGATTGTAGGTCATGGTAAAAACCAGCCAAATTACCAAGATCAGGTGAGACACCAAGAGTAACTGACTGATTTTATGACTATTAACTACATTTGCGAAGGGCATGTAGTTTATTTATCTTTGAACAAATCAATCACTGGGACGCTACAGGTTCCATTTATACAAATATCTTGATAAGCAGTATGACAGCGGCTACAAAACTCCGGCTCAAAGGTAGGATGCTGAGAACTTATATCATTTCCCTGGGTATCATAGGTGCCATATATAGGCTCACCAGCTAAATGCTCAGTAACAAACACCACGCCTGGGGTTTCATATACCCCTACTACGGTTACACCATCATCATAAGGGCCATGTGTAGAGTACTGGTCTACCTTTTCGGGATGAACATAGGTAGTGAGCTTGGTGCCTTTGCCGTCATTAATCCAGTTATATGCTGCCACCGCTTCTTGGATAAACAGTGGCGTTTCTTCCGGAAGAACTACATCTTTACCAGGCACCATGCTAATGCCTACAACAGTCCACTCACGCCACTCTGGCGGGTAACTGGCAATAGAATCTGCAAAAGAAGATATACTGAATATAAGAAATAATTTAATAAATACGAATCGAGATAAAACCTTCATCTACCGTCCCTGTAATGAAATCCCAGACAAATACTAAGTCTAATTCCTTGATACAGGCAAGCTTAAAAACATCAAGCAAGTAAATAAAACATCTTTTTGTGAGTTGAAAATCTTTGTTGTGCAAATGTAAAAAAAGCGGCAAAAGCCGCTTTTAGAAGCCAGCATTAACACCTAAAACAACCACCAATCGGTTTGCCCTTTAGATTCAGAAGAAAACTCAGCAAAATAGTTCAGGCTTTCGTCACTTAAGTTTTCATGCAAATCTAGATAAACCCAAGGACCATCTTGGCGCACCTCATAAAGAGAAGGGTCGATTACTTGTTTTTCACATGAAGAACAGTCTGATGGTAAAGAGGTAAGCACGAAGCTAGAAAACTCCTCTTCTGTTAAAGCTGGAAAACTCGCCAACACAGAGGTTTTTTCAGCATTTAAACTCACTTGGCTTTGACGCCACTGAGCCCCATATTCAACCATTTCGTTATTACTATCACCAATAGTTCGTTGGGTTGCTCCAACCATAAAACCAAATGAAGAAGAGCGACGCCAAGGGAATCCAAAATAATTACCGGTAAACACAGACCCAGGCAACTTAGAAACAAATACTTGTTTATTATTTGCCTCTGATTCAACCAACGGGCCTTTAGATCCAGAAAAATCAATTTTGTAGGTTTTATCGAGTTTAAGGTCTGTATATTCCACTTCACCAAATAAATCCACATAACCTGCTATCGACGTGATAGGTGTAGAGTTAGAAAAAGTTAATTTATGTGTTCCATCAATAGACTCTGCCACACCGCTAAAGCTTGTTGTGGTCCTTCCCGTAGAGTAGTTTAGAAGTTTGGATACTTCTGTGTTTGTATATACGTATTCGGTGGTTTGGTCCGAGAAAGTCGTAGTACCTACTGACCAACTGTTGTCGATTAGGATGGTTTGGGATACTTGATCTTCATCTACAATTTTCTGCCAAATAGAAAAGGCTAAGTTGTCTAAAGGAAAACTTTCAATATTGTCCTTACGTTCCCGATATATCAAATCTGCACTGTGCAAGTATGCATTGTAAGATAAGTATTCTCCTAAATGCTCTAAGTGAGATATGTGGGCGACAACCGTTCCGTCAAAGTGAATATAAGTCACGACGTCATCAAACAACTCACAATTTTTAAAATCTAAAATTAACTGCTGGTTATGATAGCTAACTTCAACTTCACCTGGCTCGTACGATACAGATGCACAAGAAATTGTCGCCGTACCTTCTTCTTCATTTAGCGCATGCAATGCACTTGTGGTGACGCTAGCAAGTAAAGTTTTTATTCCTAAACCAGTAAATATTTGCATACGCTCGTTTGCCAGCTCTTTTGCTACTATATATTCGTAGTCAGTGACGCCCTCATTGATGTCTCTTTCAACGATAAGATTTTCGCTATCAGAGTTACAGGCTGACAAGCCAATTAGCGCAATGGCTAAAGTACAGACTTTTAAACTTTCCATATTTGTTAAACTTCCTGTTTTATTTTTATTGTTAATAGTAACTACTCTAAACAAGCCGAGAGACGCCTTAAACGCTCTTCATCTCCTGGGTGGCTGCTTATCCAAGTAGGAATGTGTGACTCGTGGTCTTCGAATAAATGCTGGTAGCCGGCGAGTAGTTGTTCTTGAGGTAAATCTAGCTGCTTGCTCCAATGACAAGCGAACAAGTCGGCTTGTTGCTCAGCTTCTCTAGAGTAGCCAAGGCTTACCCCTAGTACTGCGGCGCTTACTAGGCCATCTACCAGTAAGCTTGTATCGCCAACAACTAACACCACAGCTGTACTGATCAAAGCCGAGCGCACTAAACTTGCCATCACATCGTTATGAGCCACATGGGCTAACTCATGTAATAAAATGCCATTGAGTTGTTCTGGGCTATCTAGCAGTTTTACTAATTGGTCGGTCACCACAATACTGCCATCAGCCAACGCAAAAGCATTCGCGTCTTCGCCCATACGGTAAAAGTACAACTTAGGCTGCATGGGTAGGCTATCGATTTGTTCTACCAAACTATTAAAGTTTTGCTCTATTGCTTGGCGTTGCTCTGGTTTGATTTCAGTTTCACTAAAACCTAAAGTTTCAAATTGCTGCAGCGTCCTTTCGCCTAGCTCTTGGCTAATGGAAACCGGCACTTTTCCGGCCAGATAATGGCTTAACCAAGGAAGCCCTTGGCTAGCAGCCGCGTAAATAGCCGCCCCACTCACTACAAAGGCTAAGATAATCATCAACACATTGCGCTCTAAGGTTTTTAGCCAAGAGCCTTGGCCTTGTTTATCCAGCCAACTATTCAAACGGCTTGGTTCATCGGCAACAAAGCGACTGCCATTGCTAAAACCAATGGCGCGCGTTTGCGAGCCAATCGACATCGCAATATCTAGCTCGGATACCGGCGCTCGAATAGCGCCAAATTCATCACTTAGCTCAAGCCAGCCTTCATCAGAGCAATGCAACTTGGCAGCTCTAGACACTGAGCTATTTTCTACAAAAACCTTTCCGGTAATGATCATGTGGCTTAAATCACGCCAATTTCTACGCTAAAGGCATCAGCAACCTCATCAGCAATGGCTGTTTTGCTATCACTTACTTGGTTGTTAGTTGCAATACTTTCGATATCACCCTGTACTGCCGTGGCTTGTGCCAAAAACTTCGCCATACGCACTTTTGCAACAGGGGTCGCTAAACCAAATGAGAATACAATAATCAACATATTGCTAAGCATTACGCCCATAAATGCCAAAGGCTTTACTGATGACACCATGAACAATTGGCCTTCTATGTCTGTTTGTCCAAACTGATAGTTTCGCAAACAAGCTTTTAAGTAGGCAGTTACAAACCAGCCCAGCAAAAAGAAGCTGAGATAAATCAGCATGAAGATCCCAACCAACGCGCCGCCGGCTGCTAGGTCTTCAGTACCGCCTTGCTCCAATGAAGCAAACATAGCGCCGAGTTGGCTAAAGTCTGCGCTAAATAGAGCAAACGCCAGCAAAGCTCCCACTAGACATAAAGCCAGTACACCGCCCAAACCAACCGCTGCGGCTTTTAAGAAAATTTTAAACATAGCCGCAGACTCAATATCTGCAGTAAACTTCATGCTGCCCCATTGGTAGTTATTCAATACATAGCGGCTCATGTAAGTAGCCATAAAGGCATACAAGTAAGTACACCCAGCGCCAATAACCACTACACCTAGTACACCTGATACTAAAGGTGAAATAACACTACCAAGTCCAATAACTAATCCAGCAGTTAAAGCAAAAATGACGGAAGCTAAAAACGGCATTACCATTAACGCCATGTAGGCTCCGCCATAGCTGCCTACAAAATCAAATCGAACGTTTCTGTAGCGGGTTACCCGAGAATCAAAACGTAAATTTTTCACCACTAAAACTGGCATCACTGCCACAAACGCCAGCATTAGAACAACTTGAAGCAATTCATTTATCATTGGCGACACAGCCCAAATAATCACCAGAGTTACTGCAATTATCCGCCCCAGCAAGATTTGTAAGGGTTTCGCTAGATACTCGAATCGCTCACCCGCTAGTTCACTATTGCCGTAAAAATACTGTTTATTTCGCACTTTTGCCCAAGCTGAATAGATACCCAAGGTAACAATGCTGAGCAATACATTAACGATCCAAATTCCAAAATACTCGTCGGTTTTTCCATGAAATTTAAAACGGTTTTCACTTAAGTGCTGACTTTCCATGCCAAGAAATCCTGATGTTTAACTAATTGAAAATTAATAAGTCAAAAGACTTTAATGACAATAATATCTAAATAAAACAGATTTTTGTTATTAAAAATCAAAGAGGGGGAAATTTAGGATTAAATAGTGTGATTAAAACGTTTTCAATCACACTATTTATAGAAAAATGAAGCACACTAAGTGGGTGCTTCATTTATATTTGTTCACTCGATACAAACTCAGAATAGATATTGTTGCATGTTCACCGAGTAATGGTCTCCATCATCTACGCCACTTTGCTGCACAATAAATGCCCCCAGTTTATCTTTGCTTAACCATAGCTCGCTGCTCTCTCCTTCGGTATTCAAAGCAAACCCATGACTAACATACACCCGGTTTGCAGCACTTAATGGTTTCTCTCCTAAGTACTTAACTTGATACTGAATAATGTCAAACTCATCAAGATCTAGCACTTTGAATACCTGGGTGTTTTGATGATCAATGGATGCCATCAAGTAATCAGGAAAACTCAAAGAATCAGAATCAAAATCGCTGCGTTGTAAAATAGCATCAGGAGCTTGCTCAAAACGATTTAGCAATAGTGCCATACCATTAGAGTTATGCTCATTCTCAATCAACTGCAACAGCCTATTGGTCCATGTGGAGTTGCTGCTAGCTTGGTTTTCTAAGGCATTAATATGGATACCTTGCTCTAATTTATCATTGCCAAAAATTAAATAGCTTTCTTGATTTTCATCAACCTTAAAAGCGAATTGCTTCAAGGCTCCATTATCCAACATTACTTTTCCGCTGCGCTGATAAAACTCCTTAAACCACAGAAAACTAAAATCTAATTCCACCTCTTCTTCAATGACTAAGCCATTAGGAAACTGGTTATCGATGATTCGGTTCCGTTGGTAAACGCCAACCACATCACCTTCCACAGCAATTTGATAAATAATGGTTCTAGACTCATGAGCGGCGTTTGCAATGCCAGCCCCAAATGTAGCAACCATCACCAATATCACACTAAGCCTAGAAAGTTGCGCTATCCACATTACGATTACTCCTTAGCCTGCTAGTTGTTAAAACTCGTAAGCGACACCCATTAACAAACCTAACGATTTGCTTTGATAGAACTCAATATTGCTATCGCCTTTATCGTAAGATGCCATCAGGTATACCGAGGTATTCTCAAAATCAAAAGGTTGGGCATATCCATAAATGGCGTTTATACCAAAATCGTCATCGCCCTGAGTTTGGTTAAATATCGGATTACGGCCTTTGTAATCACGCTTAGCATAATTGATGTAAAGGCTAGTGAAATGGCGCTCGGCAAAGCTGTAGGTGGTTTCTAAGCCAAAGGCATAAGCATCAAAGGCCATTGCATCACCATCGGTATCAGCCTTGGTATAGGTAAGCTGAGGTGTCACGGTAAATCCATCTTCATCGTAAGCCAAGATCTCGGCAGAGATTCGGTGATACTTGCCGTCACGTTGCATTAACTTTTGTTCGTTAGCATCTAAACCAAAGGCTTGACCACTACGCTCATTTTCTATATCTGCCGCCGCAAAGCCGTAACGCAAGGTTAGCGGCGTATCAAATAAATAACGCCAAGCCACCCTAAAGCCACTGCTATCAGCATCGGTTTTTTGCCGCGCACTGCCGGTTAAATATGGATCTTGCCAGGTCTCACTAAAACCTGGCAGCTTAGGGAAATACGCCAGTTCTAACTGTGAATACTCACCCACCATTTGGGTAATACCCAGTTCAACTTGGTCTTGGCCACGCACAATGTTTTCTTCTTGTTGACCTAAGAAAATCTGAGTTTTCTTGTTAGCGAAGGTGTAGTTTAGCTCCGCTAAAACAGCTGGGCTTACACCGCTACTTTTATTGCCTGAGTTATTAAGATCCTGAGTCACAGCGTTATCGTCATCAGTATCAAACTGAGATTGTTGCTGGCCCACCATACCACCCAGCAATAACTCAAAACCAAACCCAGCCTCATCGTCTACATAACCAGTAGCATTGGCAGCACCAACAGATGCAAACGTAGCTAGTACGCTGCTTGTTAATAGACGCTTAGTGTGAAATTTTTTCATCCTGTTCCCTATCCCTTTAATAGACTTTCAAGCATGCGTTTGCATGCCGAGCAACCACTTGTTGAGCACATTGTAAAATGCGACAAATTCTCACTCAGTCAGTCTTATGTCAGGGATAGTCACAGTTTTCCGATATTCCAAACTGGATATTGAGAATGAGTTTACATTTAAATGATATTTGTCGTAGTTTTGTAAGTGGTAATTGCATCGGCCTAAGGGCTCTCTAAAATGAGCCAGCTGAGGGAGTTGTCTATGCAGGGAAACAAGTTGAGCCAAGAACACAAAAAAATCGTATTAATTGAAGATGATTCACGCCAACAACAGTTGGTGGCTACGTTCTTGCGCAGCGAAGGCTTTGAGGTTATTTCTTCAGAGCGTGGCGATCAAGCGCCAGAGCTAATTGCCAAACATTCTCCAGATGCAGTGCTGCTAGATTTAATGCTACCAGGCATGGACGGCATTCAAGTATGCCAAGTGGTTCGTGACTTTTATTCTGGGCCGATCTTGATGGTTACCGCCCAAGGCGACGATGTAACCGAAGTGTCTGCCCTAAATTTGGGTGTTGATGACTTCTTAAGTAAACCTTTGCGTCCACATGTTTTGCTCGCTAGGCTTCGCTCTGCACTGCGCCGCAGTGAACGCGCCAGTGCCATCGATGCTTTACAGCTAAGCAATAGCGAACCGGTTCGCCACCCCAACCGAATTATCTGCCAAGAGCTGATTGCCGACAAAACTCAGCGCCGTATTTGGCTAGGTGAGCAACTGCTGGAGCTTACCGACGCCGAGTTTGACCTACTCTACTTTCTTATGGACAACGCAGGCCACGTATTGCCGCGCGATGTACTATTTAGAGAAATGCGTGGCATTGATTACGACGGCCTCGACCGCTCGCTAGACATGCGAGTATCAACTATACGTAAAAAGCTAAACGACAATACGCCACCTTATCGCTACATTAAGTCGGTGCGTGGTAAAGGCTATTTATTTGTAAAAGCAGCATAGCGAGCTAACCCCGCTTGATTACTTTATTTCTAAAGTTGTTTCTGTCTTCGGTATTATCAATTATTGCCGCCACCTTTATTTACGGCGTGATTATTGAAGAAAAGGTGCAGCACATTGAGCGCGAACAAATACGCCAAATTGTGCTGCCTATTTACTACCTGCTAGACCGAGATCTGCTGCAAGCAGAGAACCCAGATGTAGACAAAGTACTCACTCGCTACCAAGAAGAATTCCCTTTCTTTATCCGCATTTTTCCGATTACCGAACTAGACGCAGAAGCCCGATTAAAGCTAATGCGTAACGGCGAATACATATCGGTTAAAAGCAACTTTTTAGATGACGACGACATCGTTCTTTATTACCAATGGCCCGACCAACAGGTTCTCGAGTTAGATTTAGACGAAGAGTTTGTGGATTACGGTGATTGGCTATTTTGGTACATGGTAGCGCTAATGGGTGGCTGTTTAGCCGCTACCGTAATGTGGTTCTCTTTCTCAATTACTCGCCATACTTATCGCCTAGCTAAAGTGACCAAAGCCTTAGGTGACGGAGATTTCGACGTGAGTGCCAACGAAAAAGCGCCTTCGCCGATTAATCACATGGCGCGCAGCTTAAATAGCATGGCCGCTAAACTTAAGTCGTTGATTCAAGAGCAAGACTCAATGACCATGGCGGCGTCTCACGAACTAAAAACCCCGATTAACAATCTACGTTTTGCCTTGGATATGACTCGCTCAATTACCGACATGAAAACCATGCACGAGCATATTCAAGAAATGGATGAAGACTTAGATAGCCTGGAAGACTTAACTCACGAGTTAATTAGTTTTTCTCAGTTAACCAAAGCGCGTGAAATAAACCCGCAATCAATTAACCCCTACCCACTGCTCTACAACATGTGTGAGCGCCTCTCTAAGCTTAGCCCCAAGTTAAAGATTCAAATTGAATGTCCGGTGGGATTGAGTTTAATGGCCGATGAAAAGCTAGTGCGCCGCGCCCTAAACAACTTGATCGTAAACGCTCAAAAGTATGCCGAAAAGCTCATTCTTATCCGTGCTTATGTGGTCAACAAATCGGTAATTTTTGAAGTACATGACGATGGTAGCGGTGTACCAGAGAAATACCGCGAATCGATTTTCCTGCCTTTTGCACGGGTAGATGATAGCCGTAGCCGCCAAAGCGGTGGTCATGGCTTAGGTTTATCTATTGTCGAGCGAATTGTCACCAACCACTGCGGCAAAGCCAGTGTCAGTGATAGCCATTTAGGCGGCGCTTTATTCACCCTAGAGCTACCACTATTCCAAAATAGCGAAGACCACAAAGAATAATTGGGATTGCCCCCCTTAACCATTGCCTTTTCGCTGAGCGGCGTTACCATTGTGGGCTCAAATAAATAACTAGAAGCTCGCACCATTGACCGCTCAAGCCCCTGCTAATACCGTTGTTGTTCTCGATTTTGAAACCACAGGTTTAACGCCAACTCAAGGCGATAGAGCCATAGAAATTGGTGCCGTATTACTAGAAGATGGCCAAGCCACAGCGCGCTTTCAAGAGTTGATGAACCCTGGCTTTCGCATTTCTTCTTTTATCGAAGACTACACGGGTATCACTAATACTATGCTACAAGAGGCGGCTCCTTGCGATGAGGTAATGGAGCGCTTTTATCAATTTATTGGCCAGCACAATATGGTGGCGCATAACGCATCCTTTGATCAGCGTTTTTTAGAAGCCGAGTTTGCCCAAATAGGGCGACGACTTAACGGCGACTTTGCATGCTCGATGGTATTGTCACGCCGCCTATTTCAAGACGCGCCCAACCACAAATTGGGCAGCTTAGTTGCTTACAATAACATCGACAATGATGGCGTTTTTCACCGTGCGTTAGCCGATTCTGAAATGACAGCCAAGCTTTGGCTGTGTTTACTCGAGCAATTAGAGCAACACTATTCGTTAATAAATCCAAGCTTTGCGCTAATGCAGCAAATTAGTCGTAAGAGCAAAGCAAATGTCGCGAGCTTTTTACACAAAATTGCGTAACAATATGTGAGATAAAACAAACCATGAATTTGCGCCAAGCTTGGGCTATTGCAACACGCGAGGTTCCCGCCGCCATATTCACTTGCACACATTCACCCGCAATTATAGGTGTTCCATGAAAATACTTGTCCGTAACCTCGCTCGCAGCATTACAGAAGCCGACTTACTCGCTTTATTCGAAAGCCATGGCGCTGTAGAAAGCTGCGATTTGGTATTGGATAATGAGACTGGCAAATCTAAAGGTTTTGGCTTTGTCAGCATGCTTGACGAAACAGAAGCAAATGCAGCTATTGCCGCGCTAAATTCAACCAAGCAAGCAGGTAATAAAATACGGGTTAAGTTTGCCGAAGAAAAAGGCCCATCTGAGCAACAAACTGTTTGGCCAGAGTCTGAATAAACTTCAGCCATTAGCGAGTAAGCCCGTTACTCGCTAATAAACCTAATTTGCCGTTGCGGTTTTAAAATCACTATCCCTTTGTTCGCTAACGCAGCCACCACCTGCTGAGTAAGCTCCTGTTGTTCTCCACTTTTACTCGCCTCACTTAACAAAGATTGGCTTGCATAGGCGCAGCTCACCTGCAGGCTGTCGGGAAAGCGCTGAAAGTTAACACTGTGACTAATCCACGCAAAGCCCTCACAGCGTTGCTTGGCGTCTTCACATACCTCAGTTAATGCCGCTACGATATCCTTATCGCGTTTTTTGTCCATCTTTCGCATTAGTTTGCTTACTCGTTTAAATTATTTGCCACTAGTTGTCATTACTTGTTAGTAAACTTGGCGCTTTAAGCTGTTGATTAAGCTGATCTGCTCGGGCTTCTGGCGAACCACTTAAACCACCGAGTAAATGATACAAACACGGTACCACAAATAGTGTGACTAAAGTGGCCAGCAACATGCCGCTAAATATCACTATACCAATGGCAAAGCGCGTTTCGGCGCCAGCTCCCGTTGCCAGTAACATTGGTACCGCGCCCAACAAAGTGGTCATGGCAGTCATAATAATCGGGCGTAGGCGATTGGTGGCAGCTTTAATAATCGCTTCTTTAACCGCTAAACCTTGGTCACGCAACTGATTAGCAAACTCTACAATCAAAATACCATTCTTGGTTGCCATGCCAATTAACATCAACAAGCCAAGTTGGCTGTAGATATTAAAACTCTCTCCGGTAATCAGTAAGCCCAACAAACCTCCCAGCAAGCCTAAGGGCACCGTAAGCATTACAATGGCTGGGCTAATAAAGCTCTCAAATTGAGCCGCTAATACCAAGTAACAAACCAGCAAGGCCAAAGCGAATAACAACCAGATCTCGCGTTGGTTATCGTAAAACTCTTTTGATTCGCCCGCGTAATCAACCGTATAACCACTGGGTAAAATCTCGCTAGATGCCTGATTTAAAAAGCTCAGAGCTTCGCCTAAACTTACGTTGTCACTTAAGTTGGCTTTTAAGTTAATCGACTTTTTACGCTGGTAATGGAACAAGCCGCGAGCCGAAGCAACATCTTGCGCTTCTACCAAGGTATCTAAAGACACCAAAGCGCCAGTATCACTGCGCAAATACACTTTGCTTAAATCACTGGGTGATTGAAATTGGTTCTCATCGGCTTTTAAGTATACGTCGTACTCTTCACCAAACTCTTCAAAACGGGTTTGAGCACGTCCTCCCAGCAGCACCTCCAAAGTACTGGCAATGTCATTAACGCTAATGCCCAGCTCTCTGGCTGCTAGTCGATTAACATGCAGTAATATCTCTGGCGTTGTAGGGTTGTAGTCCAGCTGCACACCATGCATTAGGCCACTGTCTTTGGCTTGCTGCTCTAATTCTAAGGCGTATTGGTAGAGCTGGCTGTAGTCGTCACCTTGCAATACAAACTGCACCGGCTCGCCCATTCGCCCGCCAAAACTAGGCTGGTAAGGATACACTTTAACATCGGCGACATCATGGGCTGCATCGCGGATCATCTCTACCACTTCGGCAGCATCTTGGCTGCGCTCACTCCAATCTTTTAAGCGAACAATGAAAAAGCCTTGGTGATCTGCCCAGCTGCCAAATGCAGGCGCCGAATAGTTAAGGGTTTCGATTGGCCCATCATCACTCATCATCGGCAATAGCCGCTGCTCAATCTCAGCCATGCTTTTAACCATGCGCTGGTAGCTCGTTGCTTCTACACCGCCAACATAGACGTTAACCACACCTCGGTCTTCTTTTGGCGCAAAGGCAGGTTGTTGCTGTTGATAAGCCCACACCAATAAACCCATGCATAACGCCACAACCGCAAGTGCAGAAAACTTAAAGTTAATAATACGCGTCAACAGCTTGGCATAAGCCTGCTGCAAAGCAGTCATGGCGCGCCCCACCGAGCGGCTCATCCAGGTGGCTTGATTGGGATTTTTTTCAAACAACTTACCGGCCATCACTGGCGCTAAGGTAAGAGCGATTAAAGAAGAAAAGATCACCGCCGCAGACAGCAATACAGCAAATTCGGTAAACAGATCACCGATTTTTCCTTGCATGAATACCAAAGGCAAAAACACCATCACCAGTACAACGGTGGTAGCAATTACTGCAAAGTTGAGCTCTTTAGCTCCTCTGAATGCGGCAACTAATGGCGGCTCGCCAGCGGCGCGGTGGCGAATAATATTCTCCACCACAACAATCGCGTCATCCACCACTAAACCAATGGCCAAAATTAAAGCCATTAGCGTCACTAAGTTGATGCTGTAGCCAAATAAATAAGCCACTGAAAACGCTGCGACTAGCGATACCGGAACGGTTACTGCTGGAATAATGGTTGCGCTTAATCGCCCCAAAAACAGGTACAACACCGCCACCACCAGCAGCGCACAAATTAGCAAGGTAGAATACACTTCGCTAATGGCCTGGCGAATAAATACAGTGCTATCGTAATCAACTGTAAGTTCTGCACCAGAGGGTAAAAAGCGCTGCAACTCCGCCAACTCTTTTTTTACCGTATCTGCTACTTCTAGCGGGTTAGCCTTAGACATTGCCACAATGCCCAAGCCCATGCTGTCCACGCCGTTACTTTTAAAAGTAGTGGCATCTTTTTTAGCGCCAACGTAAATCTGCGCGATGTCTGACAAAGTAACGTGGTCACCGTCAAAGTTAGCAATTTGTAGCTTGGCAAAATCATCTGCCTGTTGGTACATGCGCTCCATGCGCACCACAATATTTAAACTGTCATTACGCACATAACCCGCAGGCAATTGTAAGTTTTCACGGTTTAAGGCATCAATCACATCGTTGGTGGTTAAGCCGCGCCCAGCCATTGCGGTGGGGTCTAGCTCCACATACATCACTCGCTCAACCAAGCCTGAGGTATTTACCGCACTCACGCCGGGCAATAAGCTAAGTCGCTCAATTAAGATCCGTTGGGCAAAATCGCTAAGCTCTACTCTGTCTTGCAAAGTAGCAGTGAGATTAAGCCACATAAACGGGGCTTCTTCGCTGTCGTTTTTGCGTACCACTGGCTCATCAACATCATCAGGCAAGCGATTACGCGCTCGGCTTACCGCATCGCGCACATCGCTCACCGCAGCCAACATATCCGAACCTTGCTTAAAGGTAATGGTAATGCCTGACCAGCCATCCCACGACGATGACCAAATATAGTCAATGCCATCAATTCCGCTAAGCTCGTCTTCAATCGGCTTGGTGATTTGTGATTCAACAATAGAAGAGGCACTACCGCGATAAGGCGTACCAATAGACACCACAGGGCTTTCAATGTCGGGCATTTCTCGCACTGCCAGCTGGCTATAGCCTACAACCCCAAACAGCATAAGTAGCAAACTTAATACTATCGCCGCTACCGGACGATACATCGACAGATCAGATATTTTCATTAGTTGAGTACTTCAACCTCGATGCCATCATGCAGCTTCACCAGGCCTTTATTCACGACCTGTTCACCAGCATTTAAGCCACTAAGTACTTCTACTAAGTTGTCGCCGCGCTGGCCTAACTCCAACTCAACTTTTTCTGCAACGTGTTGATTAACTCGGTAAGCAAAACGGCGATCGCCGTTATAAGCAATCGCCTGTAGGGGAATCAATACCCGCTCACTGGCGCTTAAATCTAATTCGCCAGTGACCAAAGTGCCTGGAGCAATGCCTGCTTGCTGATTGTCGATAGACAGTTGAATGTACACATTTAAGCTTTCGCCGCGCACTCGGCTGTCAATGCTAGTCACTGAGGCATTAAATATACGTGAGCTTAAACCCGCTTGGTGTAGCTTAGCCTGCAGCCCAACCTCAATTCGGCCTAAATGGCGCGCGGCAACGGGAACGTTAAGGCGTAAAGTATTGGCATCATCTAAGGTGGTGAGCACGGTATCAGAGTCAACTAACTGCCCAGGGCTTAAATCAACAAGGCCGAGTTTGCCACCAAATGGCGCGCGAATAGCCCTGTCTTGCAACGCTGCTTCAGCTAACGCGAGCTCGGCTTGTTGCATAGCAACTTGAGACTCGTAACGGTCAACTTCGGCTTGGGTGGTAGCCCCTTTAGGTAATAATTGCAGCAGATTTTGATGCTGACGAAGAATATCATCAAGCCGTGCTTGCTCACGCTGTAACACAGCACGTTGGTGGCGGTCGTCTAATTGAACCAACAATTGGCCTGCACGCACTGCTTGGCTAGAGCTAACAGCAATCGTGTCTATGCGACCATCAACCTCTGCTTTCACATTTACCGAATGAGCAGAGAATACATTGCCTAATAAATGCACTTGTTCGCGGAGCTTGCCTTGCTCTACCGTTACCACTTCTACGGTAACGGGTTTACTTGATGTTTGCTCTGTTTGAGCCGCGTCGTCACTGTAATACATCCATGTAACAACAGTAAGAAGCGCCACCACAACTAAAATGATGCGTCGCATTACTCTTTACCTTTTCAAACTGAGAGAAGACTCTAGCGCAAGCAAAGGTTGCGGGTCTATCTTTAGTTGATTACAAACTGCATAAATGCGAATCAAACAGCATCATGCACTACAAAAGATAACAATAAACGAATTTTAATTAAAAAAAGTCAGGTAAAAGCAAATTATTTGTTTAGACAAGCAAGCTTGTTTCTTTTGCTACAAGCCACGCCAAAGCTCACTCTACGCTAAATTAAATAGCCAGTTTAGATTTACTCAACAACAATCCCTCTCTACACTGAATGCGAAATGTTTGCGAAAAAATGCAACTTTTCCACCACTTATACACCTAAGTAGGACGGATCCTGCTCGGCATATTGTACGTGTGCTTAAATAATTAATTGCTATAGGAAGTTATATGGGTATTGAGTTTGACAATGGAGTTCTATTATTTGACTCCTTTTTTACCGCCACCATTGGTATTTTGGTGCTATTTATCGGTAGACGAATAAATGCAGCGGTAGGTTTTTTGCGCGAGTTTAGTATTCCCGAACCGGTTACCGGCGGTATTCTGTTCTCGGTAATGATTGGTTTAATCTACGCCCTCACTTCTGTTGAAATTGAATTTACCCTAGTGGCCCGTGACATTTTGCTGGTGTACTTTTTCACCACTATTGGTATTAACTCAAGCCTTAAAGATTTGCTCAAAGGCGGCATGCCACTGGTTATTCTCTTAGGTATTACAATCGGTTACATGATCCTGCAAAACTTAACTGGTATCACTGTAGCCAAAATATTTGGTTTAGAGTCTGCCGTAGGTATGCTAGGCGGCAGTGTGTCGCTGATTGGTGGTCACGGCACCGCTATTGCTTGGGCGCCTCGGATTGCTGAAGACTTTGGCATTAGTAATGCCATGGAAATTGGTATTGCCAGTGCGACTTTTGGCCTAATATTAGCCAGTTTAATGGGTGGTCCAATTGCCCAGTTCTTAGTTAATCGACACAACTTAAAGCCCAAAAAAGAAGAGCCTTTGGATGTAGGTGTAGCTGAAGAAAACAAGAACAACAGCATTACCGGTTTTGATTTCTTAGATGCGATCTTAGCCATTCATGTATGTATTATTCTTGGCTTCTTGTTAAACGAAGCCATTGCGCAAGCAGGTCTGCAACTACCGCTGTTTGTTACCTGTTTGTTTGCCGGTATTGTTATGACCAACTTGGTACCTCAGTCGCTTCCGCGCTTAACCGGTACCCAGTGGCCGTCTCGCAAACCAGCCGTTGCTCTAATTGCCGACATATCACTAGGCACCTTTTTAGCCATGTCATTAATGAGCATGCAGCTATGGACCTTAATTGATTTAGCCGGTCCAATTTTGGCGATTCTTGCCGCACAATTTTTGATTGCTATCTTGGTGAATATTTTTGTGGTGTTCCCAGCCATGGGCAAATCTTATGATGCAGCGGTGATATGTTCAGGCTTTGGTGGTATTTCTTTAGGTTCTACTCCCACAGCAATGGCAAACATGTCGGCGGTTTCACAACGCTACGGTAACTCTCACCTAGCCTTCATCATTGTGCCGTTGGTCTGTGCATTCTTTATCGATTTAGTGAATGCCCTGCTAATTCCATTCTTCCTAGCTAATTTCTAGCGTCATTGAGGGTAAGGTTATTAAGCCTTACCCTCAAAATTTTTAAGCTTTTGTTTCTTATATCTATTTACAGCAAAATTAGCACACCTTCCTAGGCTTACTCATCTCACCCTCCCATTGTTCTGCTATAACTTTAATGTTTAATTGTTCAAAATTCACCCAAACCTAAGGAGGCGCTTCCAATGACAATGATTAGCGCTAAACAGTTTTCAAGCTGGCTACGAGATCGCTTTGGCGAAGACAAAAAAGGGGTGTGTTTATCACGAGAAGACATCAATCACCTTACTGGTCGGCAAAGCTTTTCGTTAAGTTTTGTACACGATATTCATTATGAGCTGATGCCCCACGGTATGGCTTTTGTTACCGACACCAATCGAGAAACATTCTACCTAGTGCCAATAAGCCAACGAAACTGGCGTGAACACCTAGAAAAACAATACGAGAAGGACTTGTTCTGCAACGTATTGCCATTAGATAAATCTGCCAGTAACAACTAGGGGCTGCTTATCTTTAGAGCCTAGTTAAGCGATCTAATTGCCACCTTAATGCGTTTTACTAATAAGCGTTCGATGAGGTGGAAGTTTGGAAAGTTTACAACGAAACTACAAGTTACTCGGGTATGCTGGCTTAAGTGTTTTTATCGCTTTGGCATTGGCGGTAGTATTTGGAGCAACAAATACGGGCCCATCGCCTACCCAATTATTTTTGTATTACAGCGTCAGCATTTTGTGTTTTTTGTCCGGTAGCCTATGGGCGCAAACCGTCTCGGGAAATGCATTTGGCCTAGCTCAGTTATTTATAAGCAATGCCCTTACCGTGCTAGGTTTTGTTTGCTTGGCCATTAACTCTCCAACTTTTGCACTCACGATATTAGCCTGTGCTTTTAGCTACCTTTACTACTGCGAATGGCACAGTGCTAATTCGAGTCGATTAGGTAAACGCTACCAATCTATGCGCTTTAAACTCACCACAGTAGTGGTACTTTGCCACCTTGTGGTTCTTAGTCATCAGTAATCTGGAGCCTATATGCAATTACGAATTTTTTATGATGCCCAATGCCCACTTTGCGCAGAGGAAATGCGTCAACTCAAGTTTTTTGACCATCGCCAACTCATTGAGCTGCAAGATATTAATCAAGCAGATTTCACCAGCAAATATCCACATATTGACCGCTCCGAAGCCAGCGACATACTGCATGCGGAAACAGAAGAAGGCACCTTGCTGCTAGGCTTAGACGTTACCGCGCAAGCGTGGGGCTTGGTCAATCAGAAACCTTGGATACAACTGTTACGCACGCCCTTATTGCGCAAAGTATCCGACAAAGCCTATTTGGTTTTTGCCAAAAACCGCTTCAAAATATCTAAGCTGTTAACCGGTAAAGAGCGCTGTGATGAACAAAGCTGCGGCGTGGGCAAACAGTTTGATTGACCAACAAGGGCAGCCTTAAGATGCAACGACTAATCGATGTCAACTTAGTACTTCGGGTCTATGAAAAGATTTGTCGCTTAGGAAAAAAACAGCAAGAACACTACTTGTATGAAGGCCTAAGTGCCAGTTCAGACTGGGACGGTTATACCATTGTTGTTGCTAACTCCCAGCTTGAGCTAAGCGTGTTTTTTCATAACAAGTACCAGTTCTCTAGTCATGACGACAAAGCGATTGAAGGCTTTATCAAACAGCTCAAATTTATTGACGAACAGTGAATGCTGCGAGATCTAGCTCGCAAACTAACACTCCAAGGTTACTGGTCAGAGCTCCAACTGCTACAGTAACAGTTTTTTAACAAGTGAGCAGGAAGCTTATTGTGTCGAAGCCAGTCCAGCAATGGTTTAAGGAATATGCGCGTAGCCATCAACATCCTACAAACAAGGCCATCCACTGGTTTATGGTGCCTGCCATCTACTTTAGCATTGTGGGCTTGTTGTGGTCAGTTCCCCTACCAGGAACGAACTCTGCCAACAGTAATGCGCTATGTTGGCTCAATCTAGCCAGCTTGCTAGCCATACCGGTTCACGTCTTTTACTTCAGCTTATCTAAACCCCTTTGCTTAGCCATGGCGCTGTTTACTGTAAGCTGCTTTTTAGTTTGTGATTTGATTACTCAATTTAGCCCAATTGCCATATGGCAGGTGAGCCTAATAATCTTCGTTGTCGCTTGGATTGGCCAATTTATCGGTCACAAAATAGAAGGCGCTAAACCTTCATTTCTTGAAGATATTCAGTACCTACTAATAGGTCCGCTGTGGTTGATGGGTTTTGTATTCGATTACCTAGGTTTAGATTACCAACAAAAATAAGCCGTAAGCTTTAGTAAGCAAAAAAATACCCCGCTTTAGAGCGGGGTATTTTTAAACAAAGCGATAACTAAAGCTTATTTCTCAGTGTAACTATCGTGAGTTGCTTTTAGCTTATAGAAGGTTGCTTGAGAGTAATCATCTAAATCGCCAGAGATGTTTTGGTTGTAAACACCAGCTTTAAAGTACATGTACTTACCACCAACATCGTAGCCACTGTCGCTCATGTCTACTACCTGAACAGCGTCTTCTTTGCCTTCTCGAGAAACGGTAACAGTCATGGTATTGCCAACCACTTCGATACGATAGCTAAATACTTCGCCTAGCGCGATACCATCTTCACCAACCTCAGCCGTTAAATCACCTACTAGCGGATAAAAATCCTCTTTGGTAGCGTCTTGGCTTTCGTGAGCAAAGTAAACTGCACCAGTTGCTTGGTTTGGTAGCTTACGGTAGTACAAACGAATTGGCTCATCGTTTTGGTCGTGGATTTGACCAATAATAAAGCGACCTACTTCGTTAGCAGCACCAGTAGTGGTGGCGTGGTCAATTTTAAGGGTAGCTTCTAGAACGCCATCAATACCGCCGGCAGCTTTTAAGTCTGCTTCTGGAGCGCTTGAGAATACCCAGTTGTTTTTGTTCACACCTTTAGTTTTATGCGACATGTTACCGCGACGTAGCATTTCACGAAGCTCGGTACGCGCATACTTAGTGTTTTTAGAGGTACGAACCCCTTTCACGTATGATTTGAATACTAAACCACCATCGTCTGCTGTATAGAAGATCTCAGGGTGCTGATAACCGTTTGCAAGGTTCCATTCAGACACGTCATCTGGGCGTTCATTTTTGTCGTGGTCGAAAGGCTGCGATAAGTACCAGTAAGACAGGTCAAAGTTTTCGCTTGGCGCGTTACCTGGTAGCGGCGTTTCTGGTAAAGCCGGAGTTGGAGGAAGCTCAGAACGCAAACACGTTACTGTGGTTTCACAAGGGTATACGGCTGGCGCACCAAAATCACCTGAACGAAGGTCTTTACGTGCTGCTTTACGTGCTTTCTCTGCAGCTTTCATTTCTGCAATCATTGAAGCTTCAGCTGCAACTACTGCACTAGTAATGATGTGGCTTGATGGACAAGCGTTAATGCTACAGTTAACGGCTGCTAGTTCGGTTACACTGTTCCAACCATTTTTGGTGTTGCCGTGTCCTACATATCTTACGTAGCGGGCATTTACCGCAGGCTCAAACTGAAAACGCTCTAAACCAAGGGCTCTACCAGAGCTCTCTTGAGCTTCTAAAACAGTGGTCCAGCTTTCACCGTCAACACTCATTTGGATATCAAATTTAGACTGACGCTCGTTACCTTTACTAAAGGCTGCTTGAACAGCATCAAACTCTTGAACTGAGCCGTAGTCTAGCATTGCCCATTCGCCATCACCGGCGGCAGACCAACGCGTTGTAATGTCTTGGTCGAATAAACGGTCAGGGCCGTTACCATCATGGCTACTTGCAGTAATGGCTACTGGCGTTAATAGAGCTTCACCTGTTTCTTTGTTATTCGTAAACTTTTCAACAGAATCAGGAGTAGAAGTTGATGTACAGCCTACGGCTAAAAAAACAGAAGTTGCTAACAAGCTTTTAAGATAGATATGTTTCATGTATCCATTCACCTAATGTTGTATAAATCAACTATATAGTTTTTTATATAATCGACTCAGTGCTGTGTGTTGACGTGGAAATTACAGCTATCTCCGTTTCCACATTATCTGAAACCCTATACGAGAGCGTTTTCAAATCTAATGAACCATAAAGATAATATAATTTAATAATACAAATATATATGAATGTTGATAAATGCGATTAAGATCTAATCCTGCGGTCCGCAATAGTGATCTATGTTCAAAAAAATAGCACATATTTACCCGTTTCCTAGGCGATTCAAGTTGCCATTTGAGATTGGCCACAGCCTTTGCGCTTGTATGGGTCTGTTCTACTTCAGCGGTTTATAGTCGGCGATTTCACCAAAAATGATGCGCCCTATTTTGCTTGAGTCAAGCACCGTGATGATTGTAGTAGTGATGCCAGCACTTCAATTTACCAGTTACCTAACAAAGAGGAGGTCTACGGTTTTTGGAAGTTCGATATTTACAGGGTAGTCTACTAGGGAGAAAAGGCTTTATGTATGACAACTTAAGCGTTGAAGACGAAGATAAAAAATAAGCCGCAAATGCGGCTTAGTCTATTTACACTTTTATATTTATGTTTTCGCCTAGTCCAGCTCTAGTCGCAGGTGCGGCTTCTGGTACGTCAGCTGCGGCCACTAATTCTTGCACCGCTTTACCGTCTTGCTCTTGCTGACTTTTCGCCAGCTTGGCTGAAATCACTTCCATTGATTGCGAAGTGCTTGCTCCACTGATTTCCATTCTACCTCCTATTCCTGGACATCAAGCCTATAGCGGCAATACTGAGTTTTTCTTTAGTAAAATTTGCTATTTAGTTATCACAAGCTTCTGTTGTGAGCTGGTGCTCGCCTTTATCTTCACCTTCGGCAATGACAAAATCGCTAACAAACTGATAGCACTGCACCCCACCCTGCATCGCCAAGGCTTTAATGGTAATCACTCCACTGTTGCCAGACTTGCGATTACTCCATTGCTCCTTAGCACCTTGTTTTGGCTGCTTCATCAGCTTCTTCATGGCTTGTTCGTATTCATCTCGATCTTCATCAGTAATACTGTCAGTGCTCTTAAGGCCTAAACGCTCTGTAGTACTGTCGCCAATCCTACCAATTAGATTAAACGGTGAGGTTAGTATTCCTCCTACAAAACCAGTCACTAAACCTTTGCTGGCTTCTTTACCTGCATCTTCGGCTTTGCTCACTAAATCATCGGCACTGGCAATCATTTCGGGGATTTCAATCCTCAAGGCCTCGCTCTCTGCCAAAATAAGCGGCACTTGTGGCACCACTTTAGCAATCTCTTTATTGGTTCCACGCACCGTAGTGTTGGTTTCATCCACTCGCTTGAGGATCCCCGGCAGTTCTTCGCGCCACGCTTCTGTTTGCTCTAATACCGGTTCAATGGCTTGGCTAATTGCGGCAACTTCATCAATGATTAAAGGCAGTTGAGCGTTGATGTCATCAACTCGGCTTAATACATCGGGGATCAATTCTTGGTAACCTTCACTCTGCTCAATAATTTGCGGAATAAAGGTTTGTAGCTCTGCGATTTGCGCCACAATTGGGTCAACCCGCTGAGCAGTACTATCCACCTGCTCTAACATGCTCGGCAATTGGATCCGCACTTGGCGAAGTTCTAAGGTAAAAAATACAATCGCTGCGGCTAGTGCAAACAACCCCAAGGCAGTGAGTATTCGAACAAAGCGTAAAAAACCTTCCATTTAAGCCATTTTCCCGTTGATTCTTCTCGCATAACCATAACCTATCTCTAGAGCCGAGTCTGCGTAAACCGCGGCAAAACCATTAATACCAATCACACTAAGTAAGTGATCAGAAACAACGCATGAAAAATGCTCGAGAATAAGGCAGGATTTTTCGATAAGCAGTTATTCTACAATCAAAAGTTCTATCGCAATTATCGAGTATTTGAACCAGATAGAATGAACAGGTACTTAGTACGCTTGGTACAATAGCTTTAGCTGTGACTAATTGAAGCTGATACAATTACTCGGTTAGAAAACAATAGGCTTCAACATGACCCAAGTAAACAATCCCCTGCACGGCAAAACTCTCCAAAGTATTCTCGAAGAACTGGTTGAATTTTATGGTTGGGAAGAATTAGGCGCGCGCATTACCATTCGCTGTTTCACCCACGACCCAAGCATTAAATCTAGCCTTAAGTTTTTACGTAAAACTCAGTGGGCACGTGACAAAGTAGAACGTTTATACCTACGAATGAAAGGCTTAGCATAAGTTTTTAGCACCGCTTAACACCTTGTCGCTAGCGAGCAAAGCTAAACGAGCATATAGTAATAAAACAGCTAAGTTGCTGATTACTAAATAGAGGCTAATTGTGGAACTTCGACTAATACTCAACGGAAAGAAAGCTCACCTGCCCGAGATACGCGAAGCCGTGCAACAACTGCGCAAGCAAGGGCACAACATTCAGGTACGAGTCACCTGGGAAGGTGGAGACGTTGAACGTTTAGTCGCTGAGGCCCACCAGCAAGGTTGGAGCTCACCAGATAAAAAACTAGTTATTGGTGGTGGTGACGGTTCGGTGCAAGAGGTAGTTTCTGCGCTTATGCAATACCCCGCAGAGCAACGCCCAAGCCTAGGCGTATTGCCACTTGGCACAGCCAATGACTTTGCCACTGCCTGCCAAATCCCCGATACCGCCTTAGCAGCGCTCGAGTTTGCATTATCAAACAGCGCCAAAGCGGTTGATGTAATCCAAGCGACCGATTTAGAAAATCAGCAAAAGTTCTATTTTATGAACGTACTCACCGCAGGTTTTGGCGCCCAAATCACCGCAGAAACCCCAGTTGAGCTTAAAAACTTTTTAGGGGGTGGCGCTTATACCCTCTCTGGCATTGTGCAAGCGCTAAACTTTAAACCTTATATCGGCGAGATAAATAGCCCCGATAAACAATTTTCTGGCGGTATCATCATTGGCGCCTTATGTAATGGTAAGCAGGCTGGCGGCGGCCAAGTATTGGGGCCCAATGCCTACCTAAACGATGGTTTAATGGATATTTGTTTAGTTCGAGATTTTCCCGCTACCGCGCTAAGCCAAGTACTGCAAGAAGCATCAGCCTTTGGTAATGGCGAACAAATAAATGCCGACTATGTTGTCTCTTGGCAAACGCCTTGGTTAGAAACCAAATCTGAGCAGTTTATTCCCACCAACCTCGACGGCGAACCGCATAAATTTAACCACGCGCGCTTTGACGTTGTTCCCAATGCTTTGCCGCTAATAGTGGCCGGCTCTTGTCCTTGTTTAATGCCTTAAAGGGCGGACTAGCAGCTAATTTTTTAGCCTCTAAGGCTTGCTTAACTGCCCTAGCTTAACGAGTTTCGACTAAGCTGAAAGGTAGGCCAGCAAGCTAACGAGGCAAACATGTTAGGTGAAAACCACGCGCTTATTTTCGAGTTTCCGGAACATCGGGAGAGAATTCATCAACTTAAAGTAGCAGACAGCGATTTTAATTCGCTGGCTAAGCGCTACCATCAACTCGACCATAAAATACGCGGCTTAGAAGCCACGCAAGTTCCCGCAGAAGACCAATACTTCATGCAAATGAAGCTACAACGCGTTCAACTCAAACAGCAAATCTTTAGCATTTTGTCACAAGCCAATACAGCAACCGCAGAGTAGTGACTAAAAAGAGTAAAGCTAATAAGTTAATTTTATTCGCTTTTACTTGAACCTTGTTGCTAAAACTACCTATATTGGAACTAGTTTTTATTGTCGCTTGTCATGCAAGGCTAAAAGGAATTACCAATGCCAAAGCAGAAAAATAAAGTATTACTGCTATTTGCGCACCCGTCGCAAGATCGCTCCGAAATCAATAAGCCTATGTTCAAGCTTGCCAGTAAAATAGATGGTGTAACCGCCATAGATTTATATCGCGAGTATCCTACTTTTCGAATCGACGTAGACAAAGAGCAACAACGCTTACTCGCGCACGATATTGTAATTATGCAATTTCCACTTTATTGGTACTCCACCCCAGCCATTTTAAAAGAATGGCAAGACTTAGTGCTGGAATACGGATTTGCTTATGGGCACGACGGCACCATGCTGCACGGTAAAACATTGCTTTGTGCTATTACCGCAGGCGGTGCAGAAGCGGCTTATAGAAAAGAGGGTTATAACCATTTTACTATTCGTGAATTACTGCACCCATTGGAGCAAACTGCCTCGCTAATTGGTATGCGCTACCTTGCACCTTTCACCCTATTTAGCTCTCGTACCGCGGCCGAAGAAAGTCGCGACAAAAAGCATTTAGAAGATTGGACTCAGCTACTTAACGCATTAGTAAACAACCAACTCGATTTTGAACTTGCTGCAGGCTTAGCCAAGCTAGATGTGCAAAATATTGACCTTATTAAGGAGTTGCTATGACCGGTTACTTCTTGCAAGCCTTTGTTTACTTAATTGCTGCCGTGCTGGCCGTGCCACTGGCCAAGCGTTTAGGTTTAGGCTCGGTATTAGGCTACTTAATTGCAGGGGTAATTATTGGCCCTGTGATAGGTTTGGTAGGCGCCGAAACCGCCACTATCCAACACTTCGCCGAGTTTGGCGTAGTGATGATGCTATTTGTGGTAGGCCTAGAACTAGAGCCTAGAATGCTCTGGAATATGCGCCATAAACTCATTGGCCTTGGCGGCTTGCAAGTAGGTATCACCACCTTGGTAGTGATGTTAGCCTGCTTAGCTTTTGGGCTGCAGTGGTCGATCGCTTTGGCGGTTGGTTTAATATTCTCGCTCTCCTCTACCGCCATTGTGCTGCAAACCTTTAACGAAAAAGGTTTAGGTAAAACCGATGGAGGGCGATCTTCCTTCTCGGTATTGCTGTTTCAAGATATTGCAGTAATCCCCATGCTAGCGCTTATTCCTTTGCTAGCTTTGCCAGAGCTCGTGGCCTTATCCGAAAAACTGGGTGAAGCAGCCGCAGAACACGGCGATAGCTTAAACCTAGTGGCGCACCTGCCTGGTTGGGCCTACGCCATTGTGGTGGTTGTGGCCATTGTTGCCTTAGTGGTTGGTGGCCATTTCCTTAGTCGCCCTCTGTTCCGTTATGTAGCTAGCTCTGGGCTTCGCGAAATTTTTACCGCCGCCACTTTAATGCTGGTTATTGGTATCGCAGCGCTAATGGGCTTGGTAGGTTTATCGCCTGCCTTGGGCGCATTCTTAGCTGGCGTGGTACTCGCCAACAGTGAGTTTAGGCATGAATTAGAATCAACCATCGAGCCTTTTAAAGGGCTGCTGTTAGGCTTGTTCTTTATTACAGTGGGTGCGGGTGTCGACTTTGGCGTATTGCAATTGCACTGGGGTAAAGTTATCGCCATGGCTTTAGCCATTATGTTAATCAAAGCCACCATTTTATTTGTTTTGGCAATTATCTTTAAGATTAAAAACAGCGACCGTTGGCTATTTGCCCTTAGCTTGGCCCAAGCCGGTGAATTTGGCTTTGTACTGCTTAACTACACTGTGCAAAACCATGTTATTCCGCATGACTTATCACAAATCTTGTCGTTAGTTGTGGCCTTCTCAATGTTCTTAACACCGAGCCTGTTCATACTCTATGACAAAGTGATTTTGCCACGTTACGAACGTTCCGAGAATCATCAAGAACCCGATGAAATTGATGAAAAAGGCACGGTAATTGTTGCGGGCATTGGTCGTTTTGGGCAAATCATCAACCGCTTTTTAGTGGCCAACGGCATTAAAACCGTGGTGCTCGACCACCAAGCGGGCCAAGTAGAGTTAATGCGTAAAATTAACATTAAAAGCTACTTTGGCGATGCCACCCAACCAGACCTACTGCATACAGCGGGGATAGAAGAAGCCAAGCTTATGGTGGTTACCATCGATGATAAAGAGAAGGTGCGCGACATCGTTAAATACGTAAAACACGCGCACCCGCATGTGCGTTTAATGGTGCGGGCGTTTGACCGCGGCCATGCTTACGAACTGCGCAGCTTAGGTGCCGATCACATAATTACCGAGGCCTACTACTCTGCACTAGAAATGGGTGGCCGAGCACTTAACGAATTGGGCTTTCATCCCTTTAAGTCTGAACAGCTTAAAGCCGCGTTTGACCAAATAGAAAAAGACAATAAAGAAAAGCTCTACCAAACTTGGTTAGCGGGTAACGAAGACAACCGCTTTAGCAACGACTACCGCGAACTGTTTTTGCAGTTAGAAGAGTTACTAGGCAAAGCCATGAGCAAAGATCGCAGCGACGGTCACTCGCTTACCGAACGCGGCTGGACACCGCCACCTAAAAGCTATCAAGACGACTTTAAGCAATAGTCATTAGGGTCTGTTGATCTTTGGTGTTGAAATTCTGTTCGAGATAAGCGGGCTTTAATCGCGGCGAGCACTTAGAAGCCTAGTGGGCTAAGCAAGAAGTGCTTAACAAAGAGTAAAGTTCGCTTATCCGAACCCTTCGGGCAGCATTTATTAGCCATTAATTCAGCGTTAGCGAGTGATTATTAAGCCCACTTAACTGCACACTCACTGCCTTGCCTAAATGGCTAATAAATTGCTGCAAAAACCATCAGCAAAGATCAACAGCCCCTAATACAAACAGCCCCATAGCAATAGCCATGGGGCTGTTTGTTTTTAAGCGGTAAAAGCTGGCTGCTAAGCGTTGCAGTCAATCTTCGCTTAAGGCTTAATAGGGCAAATTTTTGATATTAAGCGCAGTATGCATATCAACCAAGCTGAACGAGACGCTCTCTACAAAGTTATCTACTCGCGCCGCGATGCGCGCAAAGACTTCTTAAGTACCCCGATAAGTGACGAGGTTATTCAACGCATACTAGCCGCAGCTCACCACGCGCCCAGCGTAGGTTTTAGCCAACCTTGGGACTTCATTTTGGTAAGTAAACAGCAAACCAAACAAGCGATTAAATAAGGCTACCAAGCCGCTAGCGAAGAGTCTGCCAAACAGTTTTCTGATGACAAACGCGAGGCTTACCAAAGCTTTAAACTTGAAGGCATTTTGGAAGCGCCCTTAGGCATTTGTGTTACCTGCGACCGTGAGCGCAACGGCCCAGTAGTAATAGGCCGCACCATAAAACCAGAAATGGATTTATATAGCACCGTATGTGCTATTCAAAACATGTGGCTAGCCGCCCGCGCCGAAAACCTTGGCCTAGGCTGGGTAAGCATTATTCACGACGAAGTACTGCGAGAAGCCTTAGCCATTCCAGAGCGTTTAGAAATTATTGGCTACCTGTGTATCGGCTATGTATCCGGCTTTGAAGACAAACCAGAACTGGAGCAATTTGGCTGGCTAGAGCGAGAGAACTTAAACCAGCTGGTTCATCACGAGCAATGGTCAGATAAATCTAAGTAAACAAGGTAACTGCCTATCTGGTGTTAGACCACAACACATCAGTAAAAGCTCGCTATCGTCTTCAATCAATTGATTTAAATTCACTCTGACACCTTTTATTTTTGGGACCACTAACAAAAACTACCCAATACACCCACAAGACGATAAAGGTAAAAACAAAGACCAATAAGATGAAAGTTAGTTCTATAAAACTACCAGGTCGAGACATTGTGAAAAGCGTAATCACTAATTGCACAACGGTTAATACAATAAAAGGCCCAAATATTAGCTGTGACGTTCGCTTTACCCAGCGTGGGGTTAACGGGTGATGAATTCGACTTAAGCACTCTCCCTCTGCAACTGCTGACTCAACCGGATCGATGGTGTTATATATTCTCCCACTTACGTGGCAAAGCCTAGGGCCCATCTTTTTAATAGGTATATCTTGAGTGATAACCAATTTTTGTTCGACAGAATCAAGATCAAGCTTCACTCCTTTGGGAGGAACTAATACATACCTTTTACTCACCAAACATCCTTGTCATCTAAATTGTTGAGCATTTACACTTAATTTAACGCAGCCACCTTTTATAAGCGTGGCATTTGGCCACTAACTTCTCTTTTACTCGTAAAGTAAGCTAAGAAAATGAATAGTGCACCAATAGGGTTAGCCAGAGGAATGATCTGAACAATACCAATAGCTATGAGTTGGCCTGTCTTTCGCTGAACAACAGCAGTATGAATCCATAGTGAATAAACAAAGACAATTGAAACCATAGCGATCAACACCCATACAGAGTATCCAAGTTCTTCTCCCATTATTTCTGGGGCAATCAACCAAATTAAAGCCCCAGCAATCAGCACTGATGTACTAAGCCAAATCAATATCAATAAGATTTTTCTCCAAATACCCAAAGATGAAAAAGTCCATTTTTCGTTAACCAATTTGGTCATTATTACTAAACCTCCGATTGTGTATACTCTGTAAAACCAAGAGCACCGAATACAAAACCCGATGAATAATGGCTAATTATTTAAGTAACTAATTTGACTCTGACACCAGTAATTCCATGTGTGATCTACAAAACTCTTTAATATTACCTATGTTTAGGTGCACCGTATGAGGATAATTTTCAACAGCAAGGTGTAACCTTACCTCGTTCATAAATAGGCTATCAGACAGATACACGTCCTTTACCGTTATCTGAGTATTTGTAGCGAGTTTTTCTTTAGAAAGAATATAACGACTTGAAGTGCTATCTATTTCTCGAAGTTGATAGCTTCCTATTTCTTTAGTGTTGTCAAAAGACGCCCAGCCATATACATACCAAGACTTTCTAAGATTGCACTCTTCTCCAACAAGAGAACGAAATGGATGTGAATTGCCTGCTTGGACATATTCAACTTCAATTGATGAACCTATTCCTATTAAGGTAGGAATACTAAAAAAGACGCATAAAGAAATAGTTAACACTTTTTTAATTGACACTTAAATACTCAATCCTTCGAGACAAACATAATGCCGGCCTATAGCAAACAATTACATATAGCTACGAGGCAGCTTTAATTGCTCCGCTAGGTGCGACTGTCAAATGTGTAGCTTCAGTCACCACCGCTACAACCACCCGAATCACCGCCTGAATCTCCACTACCAAAGCCACCGCCACAATAACCGCCGCCGTTACCTGAAGCACCTGCAAGCTTTATCACTAAGGCAAGAACAAAAAATCCAAATAGGATTGGAAGAAACACACTGAAAAACCCGTTCTCAGACTCGATTTCCATGAAGTGCCATGTTGACCACAAACCAGCCAAAATAATAAACCATGATTTCAATGTTCACCTCCTATGAACATTTAACGCTTTGTTAACGGGCGTGCGCAGTTTGTGCATCCGAGCCAACGCCTTTCACCGACATTTTCTTTAAGCAACTTGTTATAACCCAAGTTACATAGCCTGATAATCATTGCCCCCAAACAACCAAGTTACCCACATGAAGAAGTTCAGCAGCAATGCTGAGAACACTAGACCTGTTACAACGCTCAGTAAAACGGCTACACGACCGCCAGGTCGCTCACTAAATATGAAAAATAGCAGAAAAGCCAGTACCGGAAATGAGAGCAACGAATACCAAAATACAATTGGCCCAATTGATCCGGTGTTCGCTAACTTAAAGCTCGCTGAAATGACGACCGGTAAAATGAGTACACATACTATGTATGCTGTTGCTCTGGGTTTACTTAACGCTTTCATACCTTCCTTGGGTTATAACATTTGATTGCAGCGACCTTGCAAACGTGGCCTACCTTACAAGGCAGCCCCTCATAAAACGCAAGCACCAACAAGCGCTAGAAAAACGTCGTTTAATCATATAGTAACAACACCCTGCAAATAACAATTTAATCAACAAAGTGCTATTTACTTGAGTTAGCTCACTTTTGTTCAGTAATCAAAGGATAATAAAGCTTCGAATAGCAGGAGTGTATCAAGGAGCAAATCACCCCCTTCATTATCGCCGAGTCACGCAAGTGCCAAGCGATTAAGCCGAGCATTGTTTGAGCCTAGCGAGTTGCGCAGGCGCGCTTCGCACTGAGTAACGAGGAAATAAGATAATGCGGGGCAGCCTTTCTTTTGCTTCGTTTTCTTTGGCTGTTCAAAGAAAATGACGTCGCCGACAGGCGAAACTAAACACCATAATCGATAGTAAGCTACTCCCTCCCCCCTTCATTATCGCCGAGTCACGCAAGTGCCAAACGATTAAGCCGAGTATTTTTTGAGCGCAGCGAGTTGCGCAGGCGCGCTTGGCACTGAGTAACGAAGAAATAAGATAATGCAGGGCGACCTTTCTTTTTGCTTCGTAAGCTTTAGCTGAGCAAAACTTATGACGTCGCCGATAGGCGAAATCCCCTAAAACCAAAGGGATGTAATAGCTATTCCCCCCAAAAAAGCCAGCTAGCGCGTCTATTCACTCACTGGCTCCTATACCAAAACCCTAGCAACTAGGCCTTATAACTTGGGTAATCCGTTAGGCCTTTTTCGCCACCGCCAAACAGGCTGTTTGGATCGTGTTCGGCCAGCGGATAACCATGCTCTAGGCGTGCGGGTAAATCGGGATTTGCTACAAAGGGGCGGCCAAAACCAATCATATCGGCGAGGCCTTCATCAATAGCTTGTTGGGCGCTATCCGCTTTGTAACGACCAGCGTAAATAAGTACACCTTTAAAGGCATCGCGCAGCGCTTGTTTAAAGGCTTTTGGCGTTTCTGGCGCGTCGTCCCAATCTACTTCAGCAATGTGTAGATACACAATGTTGTGTTTATTTAGCAGCGAAGCAGCGGCGGTGTAGGTTTCTTCTGGCTTGGCGTCTACGGTGCCATTTAAAGTCGTGAGCGGAGCTAGGCGCACGCCTACTCGCTCGGCGCCAATGGCGTCTACCATGGTAGCAACTACTTCATCTAAAAAGCGCAGACGGTTGGTTAAGCTACCGCCGTATTTATCGCTGCGTTGGTTAGACTCTGAATCGATAAACTGGTTAATCAAGTAACCGTTGGCGGCGTGAAGCTCGATGCCATCAAAGCCTGCGGCAATGGCATTAAGCGCTGCTTGGCGGAACTGCTGAATAACTTCATCAATGTCTTGTTGAGTCATTTCACGCGGGGTGACTACGTCTACAAAACCTGGTTCTTCGCTGCCATTATCAATAAACACTTTTACATTTTCGGCTTTAATAGCAGAAGATGAAATTGGCTGTTCGCCGTTAATATTGTCTGGGTGGGTCACTCGCCCTACGTGCCAGAGCTGGGCGAACATAGTGCCACCTTTAGCGTGAACAGCATCGGTGACTTTTTTCCAGCCAGCAACTTGTTGTTCGCTATAAATGCCCGGTGTCCAAGCATAGCCTTTACCCATTGGCGAGATTTGAGTGCCTTCGGATACGATTAAACCAGCGCTGGCACGTTGTGCGTAGTAGCTGGCCATCATTTGATTTGCTACATCGCCCGGCTGAGTAGCACGAGAGCGAGTCATAGGTGGCATAACGATGCGATTATTTAGGGTGTGAGTACCAAGCTTTATTGTATCAAACAATGATGTGGTCATGAGTGAGGTTCCTAGTCATTTGCTAACAGCATAATAGCAACTGATCCGTTATCTATTTAGATCAAAAACAACAAATTAATGTTGCACTGGCGGCAAATAAGCTTAGCGCCCAATTTAGCGCGATGGTTGCCAATTTCTCGGCAACTCCGCATACTCTAAACTTATTTAATGAAGGGGTTTCTTATGTCTGCTGGTATTTCTTTGCGCATCGATATTGTGTCGGATGTGGTATGCCCTTGGTGCATTGTGGGTTACTTACGCTTGCAACAAGCACTTAGCCAATTAAGCGATGACATTCGCCCACATATTGAATGGCACCCCTTTGAGCTAAATCCGAACATGCCAAGCGAGGGGCAAAACTTACGTGAGCATATTCAAGAGAAATACGGTAGTACTCTTGAGCAAAGTGAAGCGGTTAGAGAACAACTAAAAAACTTGGGTGATGAACTAGGATTTAGCTTTAAGTTCAGCCCTGACTCTCGTATCTACAATACTTTTGAAGCCCATCAACTGCTGCATTGGGCACAACCTTATGGTAAACAAACCGAATTAAAACTGGCACTGTTTGATGCTTACTTTAGCCAAGCTAAAGATCCTTCAGACCGCAATACCTTGTTAAATGTGGTTGAAAGTATTGGCCTAGGCCGAGATTTAGCCGAGCGAGTGTTGGTAGATGAAATGTATGTTGAAGCAGTAAGAAACAGCCAGCAGCAGTGGCAAAATCAGAACATTAGAGCGGTGCCGGCTTTTATCTTTAATAATCGTTACTTATTGTCTGGCGCGCAGCCTGTGGAAACCTTACTACAAGTGATTAACGAATGTACCAACAACGCTAGTTAGCGCCCACCAACTTACGTTGCTGTTTAGGGAATCGGCTGTCTTCGGATAGCCAAATACCCAAGAAATGCTGGCTAAATAACTTATCTTCCAAGGAGCCCAGCAGCTTACCATTTAAGTAAAACTGACCTTGATTAGCTGACTCGGCTACCAGCTTTAGTTGGTCGCCTTTTTTTAAGTCTGGCCAGAGTTGTGAAAGCTCTGCTAACCACTGCTCACAAGGTGCTTGCTCGCATACACCTAGGCGCTGCCACTCGTCCTCGGTTGCTTCTAGCAATTTATCGCGTTTTATTTTGCGTAGGTAATCAATGGTGAGTTCCATTGGGTAACGGTTTTGCTGGTAACGCCCATCTGGGCTGTGCAAGCTAACCGTGTAAATGGGCCAAAACAATACTTGCAGTTTGGCGTTACCCACCAGCTGCATTTGTGTTTCTGCTTGGCTAGAAAACGCCAATAAAATACTGGCTAATGCCATGGCTTTAATCATAGCGTTTCTCCAATAGCGAATTAGCTAAGTAAGCAAAGCCCGCCCACAAGGGGAACAGAATAAGCAGACCTAATATTGCATCGGGCTGTATCGCAAATACCTGCGCTAAACAGGCTAGGTAGTAAGACACCGGGCCCATTACCGCCACAAATAAGGGCATGAAGGGTTTGGGGAAACTGGCGAGGCTTGGCAATAACAAGGCAAAGCTTGCCCAAAGCAACATCATAAACAGCGGTAAATTGGGCGAGCTAAAGCTCAGCACGCCCATTTTTACCAAACTGAAATCTAAAATAACCCCAACCACGCTGAGCATTGCACAAGGAATAAGCACAGCCCATTGGTAACGGCGAATTTGCAAAGCCACTAAGCCGATTAACCCCAGCGCCATAAACATCACCGCTTGCTGCCCCCAAAAGAAGGCCGCTAACCAGTTAAGTTTAAATAGCAGCAATACCGGCCATTGCATGAGCTTAGGCCTTAACCAAAGTAAGTTGCTCGGTGCCAATGTTATGGCTTCTAAAACCTGCTTCGCAGTAAGCAAAGTAGAAATGCCATAGGCGGTAGAACTGCTCGTCGAAGCCGAAGCGTTGATTGTTGTTGTGCTGCTGTTGCACCCGCTGATGCCAGTGCTGTAGGGTTTCGGCGTAGTCGATACCTATCTCTAGTCGCTGTAGAGATTGTAAGCCTTGTTTGGAAAAGAGCTGTTTGAGTAGCGATGGCGAAGGTAAGAAGCCACCAGGAAATACATACTGCTGAATAAAGTCGACACTTTTGCGATAGGCCGAAAAGCGGCGGTCATCAATGGTAATGGCTTGAATAAGCATTAAACCACCGGCCTTTAACCTGTTGGCACATAGCTCGGCAAAACCCGGTAAAAATTTCTCGCCCACCGCTTCAATCATTTCGATAGAGACCAGTTTGTCGTACTGGCCTTCTAAATCGCGGTAATCTTTATTTAGCACAGTCACTAAATGACTGAGCTTACGCTCCGCCACCTTCTCCACCACATAGGCGTGCTGTTTGTCGGAAATGGTGGTGGTGGTTACCTTGCAACCGTAGTGGCTGGCTGCATACATTGCCAACCCACCCCAACCGGTGCCAATCTCTAAAAGGTGGTCACTCGACTCAAGCTTTAGCTGCTCGCATATGCGCTTGAGTTTGTTGTCTTGCGCCTCGGCTAAGGTGATGTCTTGGCCGCCAAAAATGGCTGATGAATACTGCATTTGCGGGTCAAGAAACGATTGATAGAAATCGTTGCCAAGATCGTAGTGAGCCAGAATGTTCTTTTTCGCTTGGCGTTTGTTGTTGCGACGAAAGAAGTGCTGCACTTTAAACCACGCATCGGTAAACCAGTGCAGTTTTCTGTCTAAGCTATCGAGGTGATCTTGGTTGTCGGCCAAAAGCTGCAGTAAGCGGTGCAGATTAGAACAGCGCCACAACCCTTCCATGTAGGTTTCGCCCGCGGCAATGCTACCGCCTTTTAAAATACGAGAAAAAACTTGAGAATCGAGGATATGAACTTCAACGGTTTCGGGGTGGTCTGCTTCACCTAAATGAACCGACTCGTAACCTGCTTGACTCATTAAAATGGCGCCGCCCTTTAAACCGTCAAAGGTTTTTAATACAAGGTGGCGGGTCCAATCTAAACCACTGGAAACTGAAGCAGAAGAAAGCGATTTTGCAGTAGCCATAGTTTTTCCTTAGGGCAATTTTAATTATTTTTTAGCACTGGCTGGATGACCATAAAAAGGCACTTTTTTCATCCATAGCTTCAATGCTTGCCAGTAAATTCCTGTAACAACCTTGAGAGTCATTAAAGGGTATGAACTTATTACGCGGCGAAGACTAGAAGAGTTTAACGGCTGCTTAATTAAATTTATTCCGGCGCTAAATTCTTTCTTTTCGCGCCAGCAATTAATCACAATATTCACCTGTTGTTGCACTAGCTTTACTTGCCAGTGATAACGCATGTCCATGGGATTAAAAGGGGAAACATGAAAGGTTTTGTCGTGATCTTTTAACTCGTTTAAATCCAGCCAATATTGGTGTTTTTCTTTCCAAGGAGTATTGGTGACTTCGGCCAGCATGTAATCAAACTTATCGCCGTCGCCATAGAGCACAAAGTTAACCGGGCTAAAGTACCAACCCAAGCAGCGCAGTTGACCAAGCAAGACCACTTGCTTGGCTTGGTAGTCGGGCTGAAAACGCTGCTGAGCGCGCAAGGCTTTATCACGGATAGTGCCTTGTTCGCTTCCCAAATAATCGCTCGCTTTTAAGCGAAACCAAGGTAAAAAACGCCCAAAGCTTTGCAGCTCTTGCCGCACGGTTTGTTCTTCGGCCAAATCAATCCAGGCGTAATACAGCCGATAATTAAAGCCGTGTTTACGCGGCACAAAGCGTTGATGAAAGGTATCGCCAAAGGCGATAGCCGAGTGCTCTATGCTCATAGGTCCACTCCAAACTTACGACACACTTCCACAGCCGAGCGCACGCCATCTTCATGAAAACCGTTGTGCCAATAAGCGCCACAAAAATAGCTGTTGTTGTGCCCACAAATATTGTCGCGTTGTTGTTGGGCTTGATGGCCATCTATGGAAAACACCGGATGCATGTAATTAAAGCGCTTAATTACTTTATCTTCGGCTATCGGCTCTAGGGGATTTAGGGTAACGCAAAACTGCGGCGCATCGCTTAAGCCCTGCAAACGGTTCATGTCGTAGGTAACACTGGCTAGCCGGTCGCCTCTATCACCACTAGGCGGTAATAGGTAATTCCAACTGGCTCGCGCACGATGAATGCTTGGCAATAAGCGCTCGTCGGTATGCAGAATTACTTCGTTATTTTGATACTTGAGTTTACCTAGTACCGAACGCTCATCATCACTGGCTTGTGCGCCTAATGCCGACAAAGCTTGGTCGCTATGACAAGCAAAAATTACCGCATCCCCCTGCCATTGCCAGCCATCGCTGGTTGTAATATTAACGCCTGAGTCATCTCGGTGAATGCTACTCACTTGGCTATTCAAACGGATATGCTCATCTAAGCCCGCTAACAGCGGCTTAATGTATTGTTTTGAGCCCCCGGGGATGACATACCATTGCGGCCGGTTGGCTACGTCTAACAAACCGTGATTCACAAAAAAGCGAGCAAAAAACTGCATCGGAAACTGCATAATACCGTTTAACGAAGAGGACCAAATGGCCGCGCCCATTGGCAATAAGTAGTTCTCTTGAAACATGCGCGAGAAGCGATGCTGCTCTAAAAACAGGCCAAGGCTTACCGCAGTATCGATGTCTACCGCTGCTTTAGCTAACTTATTAAACCGCAGTATTTCATTGATAAACTTGTAAAAGCTGGGTTTGAGTAAATTGCTGCGTTGGGCAAACAGTGTATTTAAATCGTGGCCGTTATACTGCAAGTTGAGCTCTGGATTTACCACGCTAAAGCTCATTTCAGTTTCTTGAGCTTGAATGCCCAACTTGGCTAATAACTTGTTAAACAGAGGATAGGTGCGGTCATTAAACACAATAAAGCCGGTGTCTACTGCATGCTCTTTGCCCTCTATAGTGACTTGGTTAGTGGCGGTGTGGCCACCTAAGTAGTCATTTTGTTCTAATAGCGTTACCTCATGCTGCTCTTTTAATAAGTGCGCACAGGTCATGCCGGAGATGCCGGCACCTATAATGGCGATTTTCATTCTATCTATGCTCCTTCCTTGTGAGCTAAACGGCGACAGATATTTTGCTGCCAGCGATATGGCAAGCAATTGAGTATGTGCAGAAAGCCGCTGAATAAGCTAGGGAAGTTAATCACAGTTTTACCTTTGTTGAGGCCTTTGATGATTGCTTGACTAGCTTGCTCGGGGCTAATAATACTGGGCATCGCAAAGTTGTTTTTGTCGGTGAGTGGAGTTTTAACAAATCCTGGTTGAATACAATGAACGCTCACTTGTTTGTCCCCCAAATCGGTTCCTAGGGCTTGGGTTAAATAATGCACCGCGGCTTTGCTACTGCCATAAGCGCCAGCTTGGCTAAAGGGCAATAAATGAGCAAGGCTACCAACTAACGCCAATTGAGAGCCGGGTTTTAAGTTAGCCCATAGGGCATCTAAGCAGTTAGCGATGGTAAGCACATTGCTTTGCCACACTCGCTCAAACAGTTTGGCGTCGAAACGCTGAGGGTCTAAGTACTCACAATTGCCGGCACACAACACAATGAGGTCCATTGCTGGCAAATCGGCAAAGCTGCTGCGCACCTGTTCTAGCTCGCTAAGCTCTACTTGCAGCGGCGTGATGCCTTGTTCGGCTAGGTCTTGTAAACGCTGTTGGTTACGCCCCTGCCCCCACACCGTATGGCCTAGCTTTTGGTAATCAAGCGCTAACTGCTTGCCAATGCCGGAACTTGCACCAGTGATTAGAATGTTCATTGTGCTAGCCCATTTTTAAGCTTTTTGGATAGCCAACCAATTACTGGAATATGGTCGTGCAACATCGCGCTTACGTCATAGTAATCACGGTGGTAATAAATCTTGTCGTTAAACTTAAGGTGGCTTATGCCATCTAGCGACAAGATCCGCCCGTTGCCTAACTTGGGATGAGCAAACTGCATTTGCCAAGTAAGGCTAAACTCACCTTCTGCAATTAGCCGAGAGTGAAACTCAAAATGGCATTGGCTGGTATTTTGTAAAAGATGTTCAAAATAGCTTCGTAAGTCTTGTAAGCCGTGAAGATGATGCAGAGGGTCGATAAACTCGATATCGTCGGCATAAATGTCAGAGAGGCGCTCAACCTGCGCCATGCCTAGCTCACTGTAAAACTGCTCTAGTTGCTTAACAATATGCGGTGCAGATGCCGTGATACTCATTCAATTTTCCTTTACCAAACAAATCTAAGCATTTGTTTCTATTATCGTTAATCATAGTACGTCAGATAAATTAAGAAAGATCATTCATCCTTTTGGCTACTTTTAGCGTTATATAAGACAAACCATCCATTTCTAGGATTATTTACTTGAGCAGTAGTTGTTGTTTTCCATTAATGATTTCTCGTGAGCACTTTATGCCGCAGCGCTTTGCACGGATGAAGGGGCAAGGCGTGGTTTTTATCGCCAGTTTGCGTGCTGCTGAAAAAGCCGGTGGGGTTTGGCTGGCCTTTCAAGACAGCGATGGAAATAGTGCGGTACAAGCTAACGACTTAGTGAGTTTTGCCCAAGTCAGCCATATTGATTGGTTAAGCAAAGCTCAAATTGAAGTGGAATTTAAAGTGCTGCACTGGGGCAAAGTAACATCGGGCAAACCGGGGTTTTCGTCTACTTGGGTATCACCTACCCTTTGCGCCGAAAAAATTGAGCTTTGGCCCAACACCTCCATTCAAAAGAACACTGCAGCACTGCAAAGCGCTTTGGCTAACATCAATTTACAGTATCCAGAATTACAAACCGCCAACTTAGAACAAAGCGTGCAAAGCGAGCAAGTAAAAAACCTTTGCTGGCGTTGGTTAGAGCTGCTACCACTACCCATTTGCACCAAACAGCGCTTGCTTAAATCACCTTCTGCTTCTTTGTGTATTCGTTATTTAGGATTTATTTTGCGACAAAGTGATCGTTTTACACACCTTGCTCGTTAACTTGTTATCAATCCGCAAACGATTTTGGCAATATGGAAATACACAGTTCAGTATCAAAAATCGGTGGACCCAAATCACCTATGGCTAGTCAAGTAGCTCAGCCCAATAACGACGATGATATCGCTTTGTTATTGGCAAACATTGCCAGTGAGCAATGTCGTAAAAGTTATGACTTATTGTTCCGCCAAGTAGCACCACGTTTATTGAATTTGGCCAGGAAGCAATTTGTTGATGAATCTCTTGCCCTAGAAATGGTTCAAGAAACCATGCTTAAGCTTTGGCTTAAAGCGGGTCTTTACGATTCGTCCAAGGGTAATGCAATGACTTGGATATTTTCGGTATCAAGAAACGTAAAGTTTGATTTGATGCGAAAAGGCAAGCATCAGCAGAGCTGGGTACAAGGCGATGACTTATGGCCGATTCTTAGTGAAGAAGAAGACGCTGATAAAGTGTCGACCGAAGACCAAGAGTTGGTGACCAACGAGCTAAAACACTTAATTGCCAAGCTGCCAGAAGAACAAGCAGATATCGTAAGGCGGGTTTACTTACACGGTGAATCACAACAGCAAGTGTCTGAAATATTAAACCTACCGCTTGGCACTGTAAAAAGTCGCCTAAGATTAGCGCTGAAAAAAATGAAGGAGGCATTGGATGACTAACATTCAATTTCATCCGGCTGATGAAAGCCTTGAACTTTACGCCGCTGGTCAATTGGACCCAGCCATGAGCATTATGGTTAGTGCTCACTTAGAATACTGCCCAGAATGCCGCCGCCGCGTAGAGGCTGCTGAGCAAAAGATGGCCACTCAACTTGAGCAAGCCCAGCCCGAAGCCATGAACAGCGAACTCGATTCGATGTTAGCGATGATTATGCAGCAAAGCCCCGACAGCGTGATTGAAAGCCCTCAGCCCGCCTTGCAGCAAGAAATCACCCTTGGCAATAAGCGTTTCCCAATGCCCCGAGCCTTGCAAGCTCACCCGCAACATATTGGTCCTTGGGGTCGTTTACCGGGTAAAATTCAACGTGCTCGAGTGGATGCGGTAAGTGACAGTAAAATGAACTTCATTTACATGGATCAAGACAGCGCACTGCCAGAGCATACTCATCAAGGGCAAGAAATAACTTTGGTACTGGCAGGCACCTTTATTGATGACGCCGGAACCTACGTACCGGGTGACTTCATCATTCAAGATGCGCAAAACAAACATACGCCGCGAACGGCCGCTAACCAAGATTGCTTATGCTTAACCTTGTTGGATGCACCTTTGCATTTCACCTCGGGCTTAGCGTCGCTACTCAATCCATTTAGCCAACTGTTCTTTAAATAAAGAATGCTAAAAAGCAAAAAACCAGCCTAATGGCTGGTTTTTTATTGGCTGTTATTTTAAAGATTCACGCATTCGCTGCTGCACTACGTCTACCAACAAGTCTGGCTGGAACTTAGAGATAAAGCGATTACAGCCCACCTTTTCCACCATGGCGTCGTTAAAGCTGCCACTAAGTGAGGTATTTAAGGCTATAAACAGTTCGCTCATGCGCTCATCACCACGTACTTCTGCGGTTAAGCGATAACCATCCATCTCTGGCATTTCGGCATCGGTAATCATTAGTAAGATTTCATCGTAAACTGATTTACCTTCATCGGCCCAAGCTTTTAGCATGTTCAAGGCCTGTAGCCCATTCTCAGCTTCTATAATCTCCATGCCGAGCTGGCCTAGAGTGGCTTTTACTTGACCGCGCGCGGTAGAAGAGTCGTCAACGACCAATACTCGTTTTCCATTTAGCAGATGTGAGACTTCTTCGTCTAAGGCTTCGTCTGAAATTGCGATGTTGTAACTAACAATTTCTGCGAGCACTTTCTCTACGTCAATAATTTCTACAATTCGGCTGGCTTCTTCATGCTCGATACGGGTGATTGCAGTGAGGTAGTTACTGCGCCCTACCGAGCTTGGTGGAGGTAAAATATCTTTCCAAGATGTATTCACAATGTGCATTACTTCGCCCACCATGAAACCTTGAACGCTGCGATTATACTCAGTGATAATCAGATTACAGTCGACTTTGGCTTCTTCTTTGGCCGGTGGCATTTTTACCGCAGCACGCAAATCAATAACCGGAATAGAATGACCACGAATGGTGACTACCCCACTAATATGTGAGTGAGAACCCGGTAGTTTGTTCATGCGAGGTAACTTAACTACCTCTTTAACTTTAAATACATTTATCGCAAACAACTGCATAGAGTTGAGTTTAAAAATCAACAGTTCTAAACGGTTCTCGCCGACAAGTTTGGTACGTTGATCCACTGTGGCTAAAACACTAGACATACTACTCAACCTATTCCATGTTAGATAATTACTTCATTATAGACATCTCATACCACTGAGCAAAAACGCAAGTAGCTGTAGAGACTTGATTTAGCGGGCTAGAACACAATTTTAGCTGTTTTTCTGGAAAAAGCTCACAACAAAAGCTCAACAAAGCACCACAAGATTGCTGCATCTTTTAGCATTTTCATTACAATAGCCTTCTTTTGAAATCATGCTCTGGGATTACGCCCCAAAAGGCAGGAAGCTAAGTCTATGAAAGAAATAACTATTTGCGCCCTTTATAAATTTGTTCGCCTAGATAATTATAAAGAGCTTCAAGAGCCCTTGTTAGCTTTAATGAAACAACAACAGGTGCGAGGCACATTATTACTGGCCGAAGAAGGCATAAATGGCACCATTGCCGGTCCAGACACTGGCATAAGCGCGGTGTTGGCCTGGCTTAAAAGCGATAGTCGATTAAGCCAACTTACCGACAAACGCTCGTACAGTGAGCAGCAGCCATTTAACCGCTCTCGAGTTAAGCTCAAAAAAGAGATTGTAACCATGGGTGTGGAGGGCATAGACCCGAACCATGTGGTTGGATCTTACGTTAAACCTGAAGACTGGAACGCCTTAATTGCTGACCCAGAAGTGATGGTGGTTGATACCCGCAACGACTACGAAATTCAACTCGGTAGTTTTAAGCATGCGGTTAATCCACATACCGATACCTTTCGCGAATTTCCAGACTATGTCGCTGAAGAGCTAGACCCAGAAAAACACAAAAAAGTAGCAATGTTTTGCACTGGCGGCATTCGCTGTGAAAAGTCCACCGCCTACTTAAAGGAGCAAGGTTTTGAAGAGGTCTATCACTTAGAGGGTGGCATTCTAAAATACTTAGAAGAAGTGCCTGAAGAAAACTCCTTGTGGCAAGGTGACTGCTTTGTATTTGATGAGCGCGTAACAGTTGATCATCAATTACAACCAGGTGACTACGAACTATGCAGCGGTTGTAGAATGCCCATTTCACCCAGTGATAAGCAAAGCGCCAAATTTGAACAAGGCGTTAGCTGCCCACACTGTCATGACAAGCTAAGCGATGAGCAAAAAATGCGTTTTAGAGAACGTGAAAAACAAGTTCGCCTAGCTAAGCAGCGTGGTGAGCAACATGTGGGTATGGAAGCAGCAGAACATAGCCAACAGCGCCGAGAGCAAAAGCTGCAACTGCGCCAAGCGCAACGAGCCGACAAAAAATAGCGAGTAGCTGGGGCTTGTTAGCTAGCGACTAACAAGCCTGACTTAATCACTTAGCCTTTAAGCGGTTGTTCACATCGCGGCTGCTACGAATAAGTGCCTCGCCACCGCTGGCTTTATCTGATTTTGCTAATCGATCGTAGAGCACCACATTCACCGTGGCGGCCAAGTTCAAACACCCTTTGGTGGGAACATAAACCACCTCATCAGCTTTATTGACTAACGCTTGGCTAATTGAGCCATCTTCAGGACCAAACACATATAAAGCCTGCTCTGGGTGAACAAACTCCGGTAAAGGCGTAGCCCCTTCGGCTAGCTCGATACACACTAGTTTTGCCTCATCGCCAGCTTGCTCAGCAAGCTCATCAACGCCAGTTAGCGGGATGTTCAAACTTTGGTTTTTAGTATCGGTATTAAAGCGAGCTGCGCGCGCATAACGTTGGCCGGTGTAATACACCGCAGTAGCGCCAAAACACCCAGCGGCACGCATTACCGAACCCACATTGCTAGGGCTTTTAGGATTAACTAATCCAATTTGAACAGACTTTTGAGACATATTTATCGATAAAACCTATAAGAGAGCGCAGTATTAATCACAGCAAAATCAACGAGCCGAAATTGTACCTGAGTTTACTGCCTCGCCCTACTCACTAGAGCAAACTATTTAACCTGAGATCAGCTTATTTAGGTGAATTAGCCCATGGGTCTGCACTATCAATCGGATTAGATTTCTCAGCTTTAGGTTTTGCGCTACGAGCTTTAGCAGGACGGCTAGGTCTCGCTTTTGGCTTAGGCTTGTTTTGTACTTGAGGCTTGGCAGTAATATCTATCACTACTGGTGCCCGCGGCTTTTGATCTAAAGGCACTAAACGGTCGCGAGGCGGCAGCGCATATTGAACATCATCGGGACGCGGTAAATGCTTAAAACGATAGAGATAAAAACTCTCTACCTTTTCGCGTGCCCAGTCAGTTTTGCGCAGAAACTTAAGGCAAGACTTAGTATTTGGGTTATTGCGAAAGCAATTCATATTCAAGGCAAACGCTAAGGTTTCCCAGCCGTAATGCTCAACAATTTCATCGAGCAGCACTTCCAGCTTTAAGCCGTGCAAGGGGTTGTTTTGTTGCAAATCTTTCATCAAGTTTTCCAATATATAGCGCTTGAATTAAACGGTAATTGTAGCAAAGCCATGCCAGCCGCTTTTAGACCTTAGTCATTCTTCGCTTTGCCCAACGCTCATTAATCGCCAGTGCAGCTAATATAATGGCGGCACCGATGCTTAAGCGCATAATGTCGGCATCGTGATTCCAAATCAATAGGTTCACCGCAATGCCCGCTGGGATAAGCAAGTTATTAGCGACGGCTAATGCACCAATATTGACTAAGGTAGCCCCCTTATTCCAAGCAAAATATCCCAAGCCAGAAGCGATTGTGCCCAAATACACCAATACTCCCCATTGGGTTGCAGTAGTTGGCAAGCGCTCTGAATTACCCATCGCCAAATAGGCAATCACAGCCACTACCAAAGCACCTACAAAAAACCAAGCAAATACGGTTTGCTGGGCTAAGCGCTTAGGCTCATTAGCCATGATCCGTTTGTAAGCAACTTGGCCGGTAGCAAAACATAAGTTGGCCCCTTGCACCAATAAAAAGCCAGTCACAAAACCTTGGTCTATCCCTTCATAACGGATCGCCACCGCACCTAAAGTAGCGATAAAAGCACTTAATAGAAACTGCCAATTAAAACGTCGCTCAAAAGCATCATTCACCAAGGTGACGTAAATGGGAGTCATCACTGTAAATAACAATACTTCAGGAACCGACAAGAACAAGAATGACTGATAATAAAAGCCATACATGCAGCCTAATTGAATAGCCCCCACCAACATTAGTTTTAAGGCTAAGTTCCGGCTAACTTGTTTAGGTTTCAAGAACGGTAGAAAAACCAGTGTTGCCAGTGCAACTCTCATTAACACCGAGAACCACGCGTCTACTTGGCCAGCTAAATACACGCCAATTAAACTAAAAGAAAAAGCCCACAATAAAGTGATAGATAGTAAGTACTGCATACAAATCTTTGATAATAAACAAAGGCTAAAGTGTAATGGCTATTGGCTGTAAACCAAGTAAAAGATCAAACAATTCAGCGTTGATTTAATCCCAGTTCTTTCTGTAGTTTTTGGGTTAGGCCAAGAGAAACAATGCGATGAGACTCTGTGAGGTAGTATATAAGTTGCTCATCAAAAGCCGGATCGCTTTGATATAACTGGATCCACTTCATACCACGTGAGGCCATATAGGGAGCAGGCCGATAGCCCGGTTCTTCACGGAGAAACTCAAAATTGAGTTCTGAGGTTTTAAATGTAAACGCTGGCTGATTAAGCTTTTCCCATCCACCAATCGCAAACACTTTTCCACCAACTTTCCAAACATGAGCGTTGCCCCATTGCACAATGTAAGTGCTGGCAGCTAAATCACCACAAAACTGGTTAAATTGTTGGTAATCCACAGCATTACTCCTTGCGTCGAATCGGCTTTACAAACCATGTTAGTTGTTCAGCATACAACAGCTAAGTTTAGTATTTAATTCTTTGCTAAAACCTGCCAAAGTAGCGTTCTATTTTTTGCTGAGGTTTTACCATGTTTTACAGCCCATCTGAGGCATTTGACTCCTATTTAAGCATTCCTGAACGTATGCCTAAAAATGTTCCGGTAGAGAAGTGTCAAACCATTAACAACATTACGGATATCGTAGACGATGTTGATGTTTTTTTATTTGATGCCTACGGCGTACTAAACGTTGGTGGAACAGCGATAGATGGGGCTAAACAGCAAATCGATAAGTTGCGACAAGCTGGCAAAGTAGTAATGGTGGTCACCAATGCCGCCACCCAAAACAAGCAGCAACTGTTTAACAAGTTTGTTCGACTTGGTTTTGATTTTAGTGACCAAGAGATCGTAAATAGCCGAGAAGTATTGTTGCAATACATGGATTTACACAGCAACTCACGCTTAGGGGTAATCACCCTCCCTGAGTTTCGCTTAGATATTCAACGCCCTTGTTTATACCCAGAGGACCAAGAGTTTTGGCAAGCCGAAGAGTTCTTGTTTTTAAGTGGGCAGGCTTGGAACGAAAGCTTGCAACAGCGTTTTATTACCGAGCTTAATCACAACCCTCGCAGAGTGTGGGTGGGCAACTCTGACCTAATTGCGCCCCTAGAAGATGGTGTATCACAAGAGCCAGGTAGTTTTACCCTTACTCTGCCTAAAAAGCTGTACCCTAACGTTCGCTGTTTTGGTAAACCTTATGCGCCAATATTTGAAGAAGCACTCAGCCGAATAAAACAAAGCTATGGTGAAGTAAATCCGCAGCGCATAGCGATGATTGGCGATACTTTGCATACCGATATACTGGGTGGCAATGCGATGGGCTTTAAAACCGTACTGGTCACACAGCACGGCTTTTTGCGGGGTTTAGATGTTGCCGAGCATATAGCTAAAAGCCAAATTACCCCGCACTATCAGCTAGCCTCTATCTAAGTCTTACTGCCCGTGAGAGCGAATTAGCTAAGCGGGCCTTACTCTCAACTTAGTGAACAGTAGCCTCAGCTTGAGTAAGAAAAGCCTGCAAGGTTTGGCATTTTTGCTGACGCTGTTGGCTATCAAGTTGGCCCCACTCCTGCTCCGCAACGTGAACTAGGTTAGACACCACCGAATCCATCGGTTTATCCTGCTGTTTAGCCATAGCGGCAACTTCTTCTCGCCCTAATTTAATTGCTTCTTGATTACCCAATCTCCAGGCTTGAAAATCACCAGTTAAGCCTTTATTTCCAGGTTTTGCTGCGCAAAGGCCACTTAGTGAATGATAAATAATCGACTGAGCAAATAATTGCTGATTTGAAGACACCGAAGCTTGTGGAAATGCTGCCGCTGGCAAACTCACTAGCACACAAAGCATTGCAACAACACTTGGGCAAAATGGCTTAATCATTGGTTTATCCTTTTCCAAACGCGATTTAGCTAGACTAGGTGAATAATCGAGCGCTTGCAGCAGAAACACTGGTTCTCATGATATGCATCAACTGAGAAGTGATTTTAAGCGCTGCAACTGCTCACTCGCAGCTTCAAAGTCATACTCAGCTGCGGCCTTGTTAATGCCCAACAATTGCTTTTTCACCTCGGGCGGAAAAGCAAGATCTGCTAGTTCGTCGATACGCTCTACTGCATCAACGTCGCACTCTTCCAACTGTGCTTCTAGGGTGGTCAGTTCGGCCTTAAGTTGCTGCAGGTTGTTTTGCTGTTGGCTATCGTCTTCAGCTATCTCATGAGTAGTGCCTTTAGGCAATAACAAGTCTATTTCTTGAAAAACCAACTCTAGTAAAGTGCTTACATCTGACAATAAAGACTGGATCCGCTCGTGACTATTTTTATAACTATTGCTGCCCTCTGCCGACAATATACTGGCAGCAACTGCTTCAAGTTCGGCAGCTGCGGCTTGCAATGAAAGCGCTCCAATATTCCCAGCGTTGCCTTTTAGAGTATGAATTAAACGGGTAGCTAATACCCAGTCTGACTCACCGCAAGCTTGCTCAAACTGTTCCGTAAAACTGCGCTGGTTGATGCTAAATTTATTCAGCAGTTTGAAGTATAAGTTGGCGTTGCCATTACACGTTGCTAAACCAGCAGCCTGATCAATAATCTCGGGATTTAAGCCTTCGGTAATCCCCGAAGGCACTGGCTCTTCTTGCGCACTAACAGGTGCTGTTTGTTGCAAACCAGAAGCGCTAATCCACTCGGCCATGGTGTTTATCATAGCCTCAACATCTATCGGTTTGCTGATGTAGTCATTCATGCCAGCGCTTATCACTCGCTCTCTATCGCCACTCATGGCGTTAGCGGTCATGGCGATAATCACCAGCTCTAAATCAAACTCTCGAATCTTTTGAGTGGCAGTGTAGCCATCCATGACCGGCATTTGGATATCCATCAATACCCCATCAAAAGCACTTTGATGTAGCTTCTCTATAGCTAACTTGCCGTTTTCTGCTAACTCGCAACTTACCCCTATGCTGTTAAGTAGCTCTATAGCCAAGTCTTGATTTAACTCGTTATCTTCCACCAGCAGCACATGTGCGCCTTGTAACTTTTGTTTGGCTAAAGTGAGTTTGTCGCTAAGCTTGGCCAGCGGCGTATACAAGGCAACATCGCGCCCACTTACTTCAGCTATGGCGTTAAAAACTTCCGAAGCCGTAATCGGTTTAGCTAAATATGCACTAACGCCAGCATCTTCACTTTGCGCTTTAAAGCGAGCATGGTCATAAGCCGACACCATAATGAATTTAACCGGATGACTGCCAGCTTCTTGGCGAATTGCTTCACAAGTGGCCACGCCGTCCATATCGGGCATATTCCAATCAACAATGGCTACATCAAATTTATTAGAGTGTTTAGCCACTAAGGCCTGAGCTTCTGAGCCTGCATGCACCACGCTAACTTCTGGGCCAAAAGAGGACACAATAGAGGCCATGATCTCCGCTGCACTTTCGTTATCATCCACCACTAGAATACTCATATTTTCTAGGCTGGTTGGGCTAATTGCACTGCGCATGGCAGGCCGTTCGTGGTTTAGCTTAAACCATGCAGTAAACAAGAACTCGGTGCCTTCACCCAAGGCGCTCTCTAGCCAAATGTCACCTTCCATTAGCTCAACTAATCGCTTACAAATAGTTAAACCTAAGCCGGTTCCGCCGTATTGACGGGTGGTAGAGGCATCCGCTTGAGTGAATGATTGAAACAGTTTTTGTTGTTGCTCGGGCGAGATACCAATGCCCGTGTCGCGCACCGAAAACTGCAATTTGGCACGGTTGGTTTGCTGTTCCAATAATTTAACTGAGAAAGCAATTTCGCCCTGCTCTGTAAACTTAATCGCATTGCTGGCCAAGTTAGTGAATATTTGCCCTAAGCGAAGCGGGTCGCCCATAAGGTTATGCGGCACCGAAGGCTCGACCACTATGAGCACCTCAACCCCTTTATCCTGAGCCTTTAACTCGATTAAGTTGAGCTGGTTTTGCAAGATATCTTTAATGCTAATATCTAAGCATTCCATGTCCAGTTTGCCAGCTTCTATTTTCGAGAAATCGAGAATATCGTTAATGATCCCAAGTAAAGAAGCTGCAGCATGGGAAACTTTATTTAGGTAACCGCGAGTTTTGCGGTCCAGCTCAGCATTTAGCGCCAAGTGCGTCATGCCAATAATGGCGTTCATTGGGGTACGAATTTCATGGCTCATATTAGCCAAGAAATCTGATTTAGCTTTGTTGGCATTGTCGGCTTCATCAATGGCCAAGCTCAGCTGATTATTCAGATCTTTAAGTTCACTAATGTCGTAACACCAAAACAATACCGCTGGTTGGTCTTTAAACTGGGTATTTAAGTAGTTAGCCGAGCCGATAAATTGGCTACCATCGGTGCGTTTAAAGTTCATTTCGACATTGGCAACTTCCTCTCCCAAGGCCAATTTTCTGTAGCATTCATCGCGCTGGCTAATATCACAATAAATATTGGTAACTTGAAAATCATCCAGCTCATTTGCTTCCACGCCAAACATGTCACGGCAGGTTTTATTAGAAAAAACGGTTTTGTTATTTTGTACAATGGCTACCCCAATCGGCGCAGCATTGAGCATATCGAACAGCAGCTGCTCGCGTTGTTGGATTTTTTGCTCTGCTAACTCTCTGGCTTTGATATGTGAGGCCAGCTTTCGGTTCCAAAACAGCGTTAAAAATATTAATACCAAGGCACCCATAGAAATTTGAGTAACCAAGCCGTAGTCTACTTTTTCAACCAGTTTGTTAGGTACCCAGCTTAAAGTAATGTCATCACTTTGCTGTTGAGTTACAGCATCAATCGCTTTATTAATGATGCTATGTAACAAAGGCTCTGACTTAATCACAAACAACGTAGATACAATCTCTCGGTCAAAGTCAGCCGCGATCGCCATCTGGCTGTAACCACGCGTTTGAATCAGGTAGTTAAGCACCAACAAGCTATCGACCATGCCGTGATATTCACCATCGGCTACAGCGATAAAACCTTGCTCGGTGTTCTCTGGGTATTGCCAGTCAATATCGGGATAACGATTAACAATACTGCGGGTTTGCGAAGCTCCTTTTATAATGCCTATTTTCTTACCCGCCAACTGCTCAGCTGAACCAAAAAAGCCATCTCGCTCTAAGCCCATGTAGGCTAACTCGCTTTCCACCAAAGGCAGCGCAGGATGATAATCCAGTTCTAACCACTTATTATTAAGTGCCGCAGATACCAGCTTTACCTCGCGATTTTGAATCAACTTAAGAGAATCTTGCCAACTCTCGACAGGCACGGGTTTAAGCGTTAAACCCGTGCTCACACTTAATAGCTGCAAATAATCAGCCACTATCCCAATGTAGTTGCCATCTTCATCGAAGGCTTCATAGGGTAAAGCAGAAGGATCAACAGCTACCGCTACTTCAGGATTATCAGCCATCCAGGCTAATTCTTCTTTGGTGAAGTTGATTTGCTGGCCAGACAATTGGTGGCGCTCGTAACTGTCTCTTAGATCGGCCGTTTGCTCTTCGTTTAATAAAGTAAATCGACTGATATTTGGAATGCTGGGGCTACCAATTTGCGAGGAGCTTGTGGCTTCAAAATACAGAATAACCTCACCCACTTTATCGGGGTTGTTGTTATGCACAAAGTAGCTTTCTTTAGACAGCTTGCTCAGGTGGCTAATCTGCAGTACATCCACCTCTTTGAGTTGACCGTCTATTTCTTGAGCTTTAAATATCACCTTAGGTGGGGAGTCTGAGCTAACAACAATGGCTTTTATATTCGAATTTTTCTGAAAAACACCCGCGATATGTTTAATGATTTTAAGGTCATCATTAAAAATGTACGGAGCAAGCACATCACTCAATAAACTGGCGCGCTTTATTTGATTACTAAAGTCTGACTTGGCGTATAAGTCGTTCAGTTTGGAGTAATCAGCACTTTGCTTAAACTCCTGTAAAGCTTGATTAAAAATGTCGCGATAATATTCATTTCTAAAAGCAACGGCATAACCAACGTCGGCTTGCTCAAAAATGTCATGAACCACAAAATCACTTTGCAGTAAGGCCGTTAAGCCCGAATGTTTTATCGTCCACTCCAGCAAGCTTTGGTCTGCGATAATCACTTGAGCATTACCAGAAAAGAACTGCTCCAAGGATTGCTCTTGAACACCATATTCTTGATAGCTCGAAGATACCTTAGCAACGCCGGCTAAAGACTTACCTAGCACCTCAGATGCGCCCTCAAAGGCGGTTACGCTAAACTCAGCAAGCTGAGAGACCTTAGTAATATTGAGCTGATCGGTTTTACGGGTTAATGCCACATTGTGAAACTGCACAATGTTATCGGAATAAAATAACTCATCATCTTTTTTTGCCACCAAGCCGGCCGAAAAATCTAAGCTTTGATCCTCACTTAATATTTCATGAGCCCGCACAGTAGGAATTTGTTCTATGTCCCCTAGTTGATAACCTATAGAGGATAAGACTTCGCGAACAATTTCCAGCTCTAGGCCCACTTCAGAGCTTTGGTCATACATGTAGGGGGGGCGGCCAAAACCAAATGCTCCCGGCAGCAACTGCTGAGACGAACTGTCTGTTAACCAACGCCCACGAATTTTGTTGCGGGTAGCTATGTCTATTTTTTTGATCGACTTGTCGATGATGGATAGCAATACAGGAGAGTGTTTAGCCAAGCCCATATGAATAGGAATGTTTTTCCGCCCCAACACCACAGAGTTATTTTTAATGTTGCTTAAACGCAACTTGTTTTTGATATACAGCGCGGAACTCAGCTCGGCAATAGCAGCGTAGGCTTCACCGTCGGCGACTGCTTGTAGTGTATGCGACAGCTCTGGATAGGTTTTAAACTTTAACTGGGGAAAGTTTGTTTTTAACCAATTTACTTGCTCAAACCCTTCAACAATGGCAACCACTTTTCCGGCTAAATCATCAACACTGGCAATGGTAGGAACGTCGCTTTGGGTAAAGACATATTCGGTATGTAGCAAAAATGGATGCGAGTAATTAACAAAGTCTTGTTTGGCTGAGTCTAAGTACATCATTGGAATCAACGAGAACTCGCCACTTTTTAGGCCCTGCAACATGTCTTTCCATTGCATACCCAATTTGTAATCGAAACGAAGCCCAGAAATTTCTTCAATAACATCAAGGTACGAGCGAGTCACTCCATCAAAATCACCTTGAAGGTTAATAAATGCATAGGGGTAAAAGTTTGCATCGGGGGCTACTGATACAACCGTATTCTCAGCAATCCATTGTTTTTCTTGTTGAGTAAACTCTTCAACTTGAGATTGAGACCAAGCGTTGGCAGCTAGCAGTAAACTTAATATCGCTACAATTGCAGCGGTGATTCGGCTCAGCATATTCCTTTATCCAAGTCTGATGTGTAATTTCAACGGGCATTTAAGCTGATGATTTACTGCAAGAAGTAGAGAGCTACTTGGCTTAAATACTCACTAAAAGAGTAGTCTATTACTTGGAAGCTGCCGAATAGAAAGTGAGATTTGCGGCGATACAATTCACATTAATGATAAGTATAGAAATATGGCAGCTGGCGCTGCCATATCAGTCAATATCGTTTAGTTTGCGGGAGAGATTTTAATCCAATTTAGATTAAAGTTACCCTGCAAAACATTAAAACGAAGAGTTTGAGTACCACCACTGAGTGTTATGTTAGTTTTGTTCTGGCTCACCCAGTTTTGCCAACCACCGGTAGCCGCCACGTCACTGGCCGAGACTACAGTTTGGCCATCGGCCTCTAAGCTATAACGCCCGCCACCTGGATTAGAAGCTACTCTAAACTCGATGTTATAGCTGCCTGCAGGCAAATTAACCCCATACTCAAGCCACTCCCCTGCTGCGGTCCAACCAAGGTTATAACCGCCACCTACATCGGAAGTGATTTGTAGATCTACATCGTCACTACGGTAACTGCCCCCCGCATTGCCACTAGTGGTATCGTAATACTGGTTATAGTCTTCTGCTTGAATGAGTACTTCACTAGGAGTGCTTGGATTACCTCCACCAGTGCTGCTGCCGCTATATAGCTGGTACCAATCGAGCAAGGTATCGTTTTGCCCAACATCGGTTTCTAATACAAATTTAAGTGAGCTTGCTGCACTAGTTAAGCTAAAACCAATCGTTTGCTCGGTTCTGCTGGTACCGATAAAGCTAGCTGTCCCTACTTTTACATTGTCGGCATAAACACTAATACCCGCTGCCGTGTTATTGCTGGATGAGCCATTAATCACCAAGCTATAGTCGCCTGCTGCTAAGTTACTGCTGCTAACCGTTACCGCTTCACCATTTCCGTAAAGAATGACGCCAGCGTATGGTGACGTAATGGGTTGGCGATAAGACGGTGTAATCACTCCAGTTTCCAACTCAACTTGCTCAAGTAATTCTCCCTCTGTAGGCGGTGTGCCTCCATTATCATTAGCTGTAACAGTTATAGTCACGGTTGCGCTAGCGCTGGCTTGGCCATCACTAATGGTGTAACTAAAACTATCGCTGCCAACAAAACCACTATTAGGAGAATAATTTAATGAGTCACCAACTTGGCTAACGCTACCGTTGCCAGCTTGGGTATAACTGGTAATAGATAATGCATCACCGTCGGCATCGCTATCATTTTGCAGTACCGCAATGCTTACTGCGGTATCCTCTGTGGTCGTGCTGCTGTCGTTATTGGCGTTTGGAGGGTTATTCCCACCAGATGGTGGAGGGGTAACTACATCACACTCACCCGCTGGACAAATAATTCGATAGTTACCGCTTAGTGCCAACATGCCAAACATATACAAGGTACCGTCGTAGTAGCGGTATTTTCCGCTTGGTACCGGGGTATCCCAAAAAGCTTGAATAAACTCCCATGAACGTTGGTTGTTAGAGGCCAAACTCGCCAGCGCATTCATGGCCACTAAGCCTGGGGAATGATCAGAATTGTTTTGATAAGGCGTTCCATCTAATTCATACAAACTCGCGTAAGAGTCGATGCCTTCACTCTTAAAGAAGCTCTGCAGACTATTTACGTAGGTAGTTTGCCAAGGGTCGGCTTGCCACCAAGCGAAGTCCATTGCTGCGTTGCCCACGGTGCGCCAAGCATCGTATTGGAAGGTATCTTTCCAGTTTTGGAAATCACCATGTGGCGTACCATCAAAGTAAGCATAATCGGGGCTTAAACCGTTAGCAGGGTTAAGCGTTGTTTTTAAGAAGGCGCGACTGGTGACCGCTAAATCAGCCCAAAACGCATTGTTATTGTCGGCCCAACGCGCCCACAACTCATAAAATGCTGGCAGGTGGTATGAAGGATCGGTCCAGTTTCTGTCGGTTGGTGTAGCTGGAGAAAACACTATTTGTTTTTCCGCATGGTTGAACAAACTAAATTCTTCTAACTGACCTTGGTTGTTGTAACGGGTCTCGCCGTTACCATACATGTCTTTTAAGATTTGATTCGCTTGCGCGCTGTAGTTGAAAATACCGCTGCCATCTCCCCAAAGGTGAGAGGCAAAAAATAAGGCGGTTACAAAATACTCTTCACCATCGGGGGCCGGATTCGCATCTTGAATATTGCCTGAAGTGCTCACCTTCCAAGCAAAGTAACCTTTGTTGTTACCCGATTTATTGAGCGAATAGGTGTGCGCCCACTTCCACAACTTGTCAAAGTCATCCTGACGGCCCATTTGTACTGCCATCATCATGCCGTACGACATGCCTTCACTACGCACATCGTTGTTGCCCACATCCCAGATATAGGCCATGTCGTTGCCAACCGGAATAAAAATCGCTTGGTTAGTCGTATCACTGCTATGGAATAGCTGATCGTAGACCGCTTGTACTTTGGCATCTACTTCAGCTTTGGAGTAACCAAGCTCTTGGAACATGTTGCGGTATACACCGGTGTCGTAAGCGCCTGCGCTAGGTAAAACGGGTGCATCGGGCAGCGGTGCAATGTCACCAACTCGGTGTAACTCATACCAGTCGAGAAAGGTGTCATTACTTCCGTTATCGGTTTCTAGTCTAAATTGAAGATTAGCCGAACTTGGCTGAGTTTCGAGCTTAAAATTGATGCTATTTACTGAGGCGCTCGTCCCCGAAAATTCTGTAGCACCGATTTTTTGGCCGCCGAGATAAACGCTAATACCAGCAGCATTATTGGCACTACTTGCTCCTCGAATATCAAGGCGAAACTCGCCCGGAATATTTGATATTTGAGCCGATGTTTCAAGCCCATCATTATTGGCATAAGCAGCTACACCATTAAATGGGCTGTTAATTAGCCCCGAATAACCAGGCAGTAAACTGCCATTCTCCATTTCGAATTTTTGTAGTACTTCGGCCGAACATACTGGAGATAACACCCCAATACTTAACAGCGTTAATACTGTTCTTTTAAAGATCATTCCTTTTATCCTCATCTATGCAATAACGCACTTCAGCCATCGAATATTATTTGGTTTTTAAACGATTGGATCGCCCATATCAGTATCGGTAACTAGAGCAAAGGCCAAATGCAGCACAAACCATAGCAGCGCTCAAAAATTATCCAAGGCAGAATGAAAGTGATCATGAAAGAGAAAAGAAATAACGTACAAATTTCATACAGAAATGTGAACAAAGTTAACAAAAAGTTAACGTTAACATTCACAAAATTATGATAAGGATTTTTGCATTAAAGCGCTAAAAACTAAAAGAGAGGCTAATGCCTCTCTTAAATTGTTTTGCTTTAATCAATTAGCTTAATTACAGCTTGAGCCTCCAAGTGTGACTACTTCAGCAGGCGTGTTTACTGTGCCTTTAGAGCCTTGTAAACCAAAGGTCACCGATTGCCCAGGTTGAATCGTCGAGTTCCAAGATAACGAGCTAGCCACATAAGGCTGACTACCGGTTAGCGTGCTATTCCAGCTGCTAGTAACGGAAGAGCCGTCACTGTACGCCCAGCTCACTTGCCAGCCATTTATCGCAGTTGTACCTTGGTTGCTAATAGTAATACTGGCCACAAAGCCACTATTCCAATCATTATCTACCGTGTAGCTACACACCGCGCCGCCAGGGCCGTTATCTGAGTTGCTAACCACAATGCTTACACTATAAACATCACTAGCACCCTTACCATCGCTTACCGTTAAGCTTGCTTGATAAGTACCAGCAGCACTGTAACTGTGGCTAGCTGTAGCCCCTGTGGCGCCATTATTATCACCAAAGCTCCAAGCATAACTCAGCACATCACCGTCTACATCGTTTGCGCAACTAGCGTCAAAATCAATTGACTGACCAACTGTTGCCGCGTCACTGCTCACGGTAAAACAGGCGCTAGGGGGGTTATTCACCGTAGTGTCTGTTACCGTAACAGACACAGTAGCACTTGCTTCTAGTTGCCCATCGCTAATGGTATAGCTAAAGCTATCGCTGCCCGAGTAATTGCTATTTGGCGAGTAACTTAAACCATCACCGACTTGGCTAACACTGCCGTTGCTTGCTTGGGTAAAACTCACAATGCTAATGGCATCGCCATCAGGATCACTGTCATTTTGCAAAACACTAACCACTAGCGGCGTATCTTGAGCAGTTGTGACGCTGTCATTTACCGCCACCGGAGATCGATTCTCGGTAGGTGGAACAACCGTATCACATTCTCCAGCTGGGCAATAAATCTGATAGTTACCACTTAATGCCAGCATGCCAAACATGTATAAGGTGCCATCGTAATAACGCCACTGACCACTAGGTACTGGAGTATCCCAAAGGGCTTGCACAAACTCCCAAGCTTGTTGATCGTTAGCCGCTAAACTAGCTAAAGCATTCATCGCTACTAAACCAGGAGAGTGGTCACTATTGTTTTGATAAGGCGTACCATTAAGCTCATACAGGCTTGAGTAAGAATCTATTCCTTCGCTCTTAAAGAAGGCTTGCAAGCTATTTACATATTGAGTTTGCCAGGGATCCTTTTGCCACCACGCAAAGTCCATTGCGGCATTACCAACGGTGCGCCAAGCATCATATTGGAAGGTGGTTTTCCAAGCTTGAAACTCGCCATGCGGAGTGCCATCAAAATAAGCATAATCGGGGCTTAAACCATTGGCTGGGTTAACGGTGGTTTTCAAAAATGCGCGGCTGGTAGTAGCAATGTCCGCCCAAAATTGATTGTTGTTGTTCGCCCAACGCGCCCACAACTCGTAAAATGCAGGAAGGTGGTAGGAAGGATCTGTCCAGTTTCTGTCGGAAGGTGTGGCTGGAGAGAACACAATTTGTTTTTCATTGTGATCAAACAGACTGATTTCCTCTAACTGACCTTGATTGTTGTAACGCATCTCGCCGTTACCGTACATATCATCAAGGATCTGATTAGCTTGCGCGCTGTAATTGTAAATACCTGTGCCATCACCCCAACGGTGAGAAGCAAAAAACAAAGCTGTGGCAAAGTATTCTTCACCATCGGGCGCTGGGTAGGCATCTTGTACGTCACCAGCGGTGCTTACCTTCCAAGCAAAGTAGCCTTTGTTAACACCCGATTTGTTTAGTGAGTAAGTGTGCGCCCATTTCCAAAGCTTGTTGAAGTCGTCTTGGCGGTTCATTTGCACCGCCATCATCAAGCCATAAGACATGCCCTCACTACGCACATCGTTGTTGCCTACATCCCAGATGTAGGCCATATCATCACCCACCGGAATAAATATCGCTTTATTGGCGGTATCAGTACTATGGAATAGCTGGTCATATACCGCTTGAACACGTGCTTCAACCTCAGCTTTTGAGTAACCAAGCTCGGCAAACATATTGCGGTATACGCCGGTATTGTATGCCCCATCACTTGGCAATACTGGCGCCGCAGGCAAGGCAGCTATATCGCCTACACGATGCAGCTCAAACCAATCTAAATAGGTATCGTTACTGCCATCATCGGTTTCTAATTTAAACGAAAGGCTCGAGTTAAGCGGCATCGTGTCTAGTTTGAAACTAATGCTACCAAGCGATGCTGCAGTGCCCACAAACTCTGTTGCACCTATTTTTTTATCATCAAGGTAAACACTAATACCCGCTGCATTATTGGCGCTACTCGCGCCACTAATATCTAACCGAAACTGGCCGGGTGTATTACTAATTTGCGCTGTAGCTTGCACGCCATCATTGTTTGCATAAGCTGCAACACCGTTAAACGGACTATCAATTGCGCTTGAGTAACCGGGTAACAAACTTCCATTTTCCAGCTCAAACTTTTGTAGTAACTCTGCTGAACTTAATGGCGACCATAGCGCTAGGCTCAATAAAGCCAGCACGGGTTTATTTGAGATCATTCCATTTATCCTCTTACATAGTTGGCCCTGAGTGGCAGGTGTTGGCTAAGGCTATGAACACCCCTCACCTAACAGCTCAAGTAATTGTTTGTTGTTTGCTGTAGTTGCTTTTATATGCAGCGCAACCATAGCAGTAAGAGGAAAAAGCCCAAGTTAAAATGCAATCTATCATTATGAGTGATGAAAAACTGTACGTTTTTATGTTTTTTTTGTGAACAAGATAAACAAATGTTAACGCCAACACCGCCTATGCATAAGGGTTTAACTAAGAAATAGATATTACTTAATGGATAATAAAACCTGCCAATTACGCGGTTCAGGCACTGGGCAAATCAAACCAAAGCGCTTCTAGGGCGTAGCTTTCAGTTTTTATGCTTAAGGCTTCTTCACCTGATACACCTACCCCATCGCCGGGTCGAACCGTATAAGCACTACCAGAAGCTTGCTGCAAGTTTGCTGCACCGCTAACCACATGCAAATAGCCACACGCTTTCATCACTTCTAGTTCAAACTGGCTATTCGGCTTAAGTGCAAGGCGATAGAGTGCAGCGTCTTGATTCATAATTAGCGAACCATCGCGGCCATCAGGAGTGACAAGTGGGGTTAGTAACTCCTCCTGACTAATCCGCGCTTGCTGGTAGGCAGGAGCCAAACCAGTTTGCTGCGGTTTTATCCATATTTGCAAAAACTCTAAATCGTCAACATCAGAGCAATTAAACTCGGAATGACTAAGCCCAGTGCCTGCACTCATTACTTGAATATCACCGGCAGGAACTTGATAACGATTCCCCATGCTATCTCGATGTTCAACGGCGCCATGGGTTACGTAGGAAATGATTTCCATATCTTTGTGTTGATGGGTGTCAAAACCCTTGCTGGGGGCAACACTATCTTGATTAATAACTCGCAATACTGAATACCCCATGTGTTTGGGGTCGTAATAATTGGCAAAGGAAAAACTGTGTTGGCTTTTAAGCCAACCTAAATCAACAGATCCGCGTTCACGTGCGGGTCGAAAATAATGCATACCCTACTCCACTTCTCTTGCTCGTGTTAGTAATAAAGCTTTAATAAGCTATACGCAGTTATTCATAAGATCGTTTTAAACAGTGTGGCTGTTAAGCCTTAAAGATCCAAGACCTGATTTGTCTCAATAGTTATTCAAGTAATTGTGGGGTTCGCCCACATCATTTGCTATTATTTAGCCGATTTTTAGTCAATAGCGAGGATACAAAATGATTGTAATCAACCCTTCTCGGGCTGAGGAACAAGCGTAACTCTGTTACTCCTGCTCAGCCCGGTTATTACCGGGGCGTAACAACGACCCCTATATTCTTTTTATAGCACAACTGTGCTTGGGGTAATCTCAAATGGGTATTTCTTTTTCTCTATCTCAACTTGGATGGAAACCCTTTTTTCAACAACAACTTAATTTAGACGAACTAAGTTCGTACACTGCTGCGCGCGTATTTGAACAGCACCGCAGTGAATATTTGGTCGCTAGTGAACTTGGCTTACAACGCATCACCATTCACCCCAATATGCCTAAAATGGCCGTAGGTGACTGGTTATTGTTAGAGCAAGCCAATACACCCGAGGCTAAATTTGTAAAGCAACTCGAACCCGCTACCTTATTTAGCCGTAAGGCAGTAGGTACCCGTGCAGAACTACAGCTAATTGCCGCTAATGTAGACACGGTATTTATCGTATGTTCATTGAACAATAACTTTAATCTAAGCCGTATTGAACGTTATTTGGCCTTAGCTAATGAAGCAAAAGTAGACCCAGTGGTGGTGCTAACTAAAGCCGATACTTGTGACGACGTACCCAGCTTTATCCAGCAAGTACAAAAGCTTGATCCCATGTTAATGGTTGAAGCAGTCAACTCGCTGGATGCCAACGAGGTGGCCAAACTTAACCCTTGGTGTAAGCAGGGCCAAACGGTTGCCTTTATGGGCTCTTCAGGGGTGGGCAAATCTACCCTAATTAATACGCTGTTAGGTGAACAAACTAGCCAAACAGGGGAAATTAGAGAAGCCGATAGTAAAGGTAGGCACACAACCACGGCGCGCTCAATGCACCTAATGGAGAACGGCGGCTTACTGCTAGACACTCCCGGTATGCGTGAGCTACAACTCAGCGATTGTGAAGAAGGGGTAAATGCCACCTTCAACGATATTACTGAGCTCGCCGAGCATTGTAAGTTCGCCGATTGCCAACACAACAGTGAGCCCGGCTGCCAAGTGCAACAAGCCATAAGCCAGGGCCTACTGGATGAAAGGCGCTTAGTGAACTACCACAAACTAATGCGTGAGCAACAGTTTAACGCCGCCAGCGTAGCTGAGCGACGAGCCACCGATAGAGACTTAGGCAAGTTTTATCGACGTGTTCAAAACAGTGTTAAGCAGTTGAAACAACGCGGGTAAACCTTATAGGCGATAGCGTATTGCTATCGCCTATCTTCCAACCATCCTATCTATCAATAAGTCAGCTAAAACTGTGTACTAACACTGATTTTTTCTATCGATGCTCAGATAAACTCTTAAGCGATGGCGTTTTAGCTTGAGGAAATAGACTGTGAAACGAGTATTACTCAGTGTGTGTTTAATTGCTAACGGCAATGCCCAAGCGGGCGATTTGCAAATCCCTTCTGCCCAGCGTTGGCTTGATAGCGTAGAAAATGAGCTGGCTCCTTTTTGGTTACACCAAGATGCCCATGGTTCACCGATAGGTAACTTTCCAACTTATCGTTGTAACGACGGCTCCGCTTTTACTCAGGCTAGCCCCTGTTCTGAGCTCAACGCGGCTCCCAGCTGGATGAAGCCCCATTTGGGAGAAAGCTACACCCGCATGCAAGCTAGGCACACCTTTGTTTATGGGGTGATCTTTCACCTCACTGGTGATAAGCAGGCCTTGCAACTCGCCAAGGCTGGCGTTGACTACTTGCGCACGCATTTACTAGAAGAGCAAGGCTCAGTAGTGAGCGTGACCGAAAACGGACAATCAAAATTTTCAGCTAAACAACGTACCACTCAAGACCTTGCCTACGCTCAATTAGGCATGGCCTTTTACTACTACTTAACCGGCGATAAAGCAGTACTCAATGATCTACTAAAAGTTAAAGATTATATATTTGATAAATATTGGGACGAGCAACAACAGCGCTTGCGCTGGGTAAATGCGGCATCCACCAACGGCACTGGAGAAGAAGTTGAGCTTGTGGCGCAACTCGACCAAATAAACGCCTATATGTTGCTAATATCGCCATTGCTACCAGAGCCTCACAAAAGCCAGTGGGATAATGATCTTTCTAAACTGCTTAACACCATCACGCAGCAGTTTTTGCGCCCCGATGATTTCCGTTTTTGGGGCACCAAGCACGGCGATAATTACCAACCAGACTCTGCCCGCCATAATGATTTTGGTCATACGGCTAAATCTTGGTGGATGAGTTGGTTAGCCGCCGAGTATTTAGGCCAACAGCAACTTGTTAACCAAAGTAAGCAAGGCCTTCAGGCCACCTTGCAAGCTGCCTTTATTGAACAAGGCGAAGGCGGATGGCGTCGCCTACCTAATGGCGCTCCAGCTATTTGGTGGGAATATGCAGAACTCGATCAAGCGGCCGCAAGCCTAGCTTTAGTCGAACCTAAGGCTAAACGTTACCTAGCCAATACCTATCCACAATGGTTTGAGCGTTTTATCGCCGAAGATGGCGGCACCTATCCGGTTGCCAATCAGGGGCTCAAAATTCATCTTTGGAAAAGTGATTACCATGCGCTCGAGCATGCACTCGTCGCCTATCTCACTAGCGCTCAACTAAATGGCGAAAGTGCCCGTTTATACTTTGCCATGCCCGCAGAGCAAGCCGCTTTGCGCCAACCTTATTTTTATCAAGCTAAAACAAGCCAAGCTAAAGCCTTTGATAACTGGCAGGGTTTAGCCATTAGCCAAGTTAACTACCAAGATATTGGCATTAAGCGAGCGAAATAGCCTGTAAAACAACTTGGCCGACTAAAACTGTTCGGCCAAGTGTTTAAAGCGCTCTTAATAATAACGCCCTCTTCTACAAGCACCTGTTAACTCCACCTGTTCTTAACTCACAAAGATGCTGAAACCCGATGAAACAAAACATCCCCAAGCTACGAAGTGTTACCATCGATCAGGGTTTAATGAGATGAGATAATCCCATTCAGTGGGCATGTGTAGCAAAGGAACAAGAATGTCGCAGCAATATACCGTGGAATGTATTTGGCAAGCCGAAGCGCGTTTAGGCGAAGGCGTTGTATGGATAGAGCAAGAGCAAGCGCTCTATTGGGTAGACATTCTTAAAGAAACTTTACACCGCTATCAGCCAAGCTCAGGAGAGCAACAAAGCTGGTCGCAAAAGCCTATGATTAGCGCAGTTTTACCGACCCAGATACCCGGAGAAAGCACCACCTTTGTCGCCACCTATGCCGACGGCGTTAAACTGTTACGCGACGGAACAGTTTATCCTTTACTAGACCCAGAACCTCAGTTACCAGACAACCGCCTTAATGATGCCTGGGTTGCCCCAAATGGTGATCTTTGGTTAGGTTCAATGGATTGCCAAATAAAACAAGACTCAGGAAAATTTTACCGCTTAACGCCAGCGCTTAGCCTTAGCTCGTTAAGTGAGCAATACTGGGTCACCAATGGCCCAACCTTTTGTGATAAACAAGGCTACGGATATTTTGTAGATACCGAAAACTTCATCATAAAACGCGGCAAGCTTAGCAATGATGGCAATATTAAAGAACTACAGGATTGGCTGCACGTAGACCGCAGTTTTGGTAATCCCGACGGAATAACTATCGACGCAGAGCAACACATTTGGGTCGCCCACTATAACGGTGCTCAAGTAAGCCGCTATACGCCGGAGGGAAAACTCGAACGGCAGATTGCCATTCCAGCACTTAATGTCACCAAGTGTGCCTTTGGCGGGCCAAAGTTAAGCACCTTATATGTAGTGAGCGCTCGTGAAGGCATGAGTGAGCAACAGCTACGCGATTATCCGCTAAGTGGCGGCGTTTTTGCCATAGAACTTGATGATATTAAAGGTATAACAACACCAACGTTTGCTATCAAAGAATATCCGGCGGATTAGTGAGCTTTCCCAATCAAAAAAGCTCAAGCGCTAGCTTGAGCTTTTTAAATCAATAGAAAAAATTAGAGGCTTAAACAATCATCATAGCTTTTAAGTTTGCCTACAAAACCGTTTTTACCTTCTAGATTGACCAACAGGGCAAATCCATAATTAAGTACATCGTTATCATCTTCGCAAACTTCTTTTAAAGCACTTTTGGTAATGGTTGCAGCCGCCGCTGGCCCCCACTCCATACGATTGTTTTTTAAACGGTATTCATGAACAATGACATCCCCCGACAAATAACATCCCCCTTCAAGATTTTTGGTCTTGTACCGAAATAAAGAACATGAATCTACAATTTTCTCTCGTAATTCTTCTTTATGAGGAGCATTTAGGTCTGTGTGATAACTCGCTACAACCTCTTCAACTGTTGGCCTTGTTGCGGCGCAAGCCGACAAGACTAAAGTCACTAATAAAACGGGGAAACTCTTGTTCATACTTCATCCTTGAAAACAGTAAGCTCGAGATTTAAGCATTTAGTATTATAAAAATCAATAAGACATAAAAATCTACCCATGCCTGAAATAAAACATAAGTAAATCATACTGTCTTGGTTTAAACATATGCAGCAACCTAACTAAAGTAACTTACTCTCTGGCTTAAACTCGAGCCTTGGCTCTGCTGGCTTTTTGTTATTCCTTTTCCGCTTGCAAGATCCGCTGATAGAGCGAGTCTTTTAGCAGAGAACGGTCGTGCTTTAACTGGTGCATGGCTTGATCGTCAATCGGTGAATTGCTGAGTTCTAAATCTCTAATTTTATTGTCTAAGTTTTCATATTGCTGAGCATCTTTAGCAAAATTTTCGTCGCTGTTAACTAAGCTTAAAATACTTGCTTTAGACTTAGGGAATTCGTGCAGTAATGAATGGCTTTCACCTAGCATAGTGAACCTCTTATTTTGTTGATTGGGGTGAATAAACTATTCGCTTTAGCGCTTGGCTTGATGAGCTATAGAAATAAGAAAGCTCCTCGTTTCTCTTTCGAGTTAACACCGTAGGAGCTTTCTTGTTAGCTTGTTCTAGTTAATATCTTGAACATTCATAACTAACTGTTCCCAGTTACGCTGGTTCTCGATATCGTGCTCTAAACCCTGCTCGTCAGCAATTTGGAAACGCTTAACAGCAGGCGTTTTACTGGTAGCTTGGTATAGCCAATAAGCTTCTGCTTTAAGCGCTTCATCTATCGGTTTATCGATTGACTCGTACACCATCTGCTTACAAGCGTTAATTGATTCGGCAGGGAATTTAGATATACGTTGCGCGAGCGCATCAACATAAGGGCCAATTTCATCAGGTTCTAAGGCCTTGTTAATGGTGCCGTAAGCTTCTGCTTCGTCAGCACTAAAATCACGCGCGCTTAATACAATTTCTAAAGCACGACCCAAACCTACTTGGCGAGCCATACGTGAAGCACCTCCGCCGCATGGCAAGATGCCCATGCCCACTTCCATTTGCATGAATTTGTATTTGCCGCGTGCTGCAAAGCGCATATCACAAGCTAAGGCAAACTCATGACCGCCGCCACGGGCAAAGCCTTCAAGTTTAGCAATGGTCGCTTGAGGCAGTTTACTAATGCGCTCAAGCACTGCTTGTAAGTCGAGTAGTTTTGCGTCTTCGCGAGATACCGCCTCCGTCGACATGTCTTTAAGCAAGTCCGTATCATAATGACATACCCAAATTTCTGGATTTGCCGATTGAAATACCACCACTTTTACACTGCGATCGCGTTCTAAACGCAGCGCCAAACCGTTTAGGTCAGCTAGCATCTCCTGACCTTGTACGTTAACCGTTCCAAAATCAAAAGTGACATATAAAATCGCGTCATCTTGTTTTGCGCTAAATGTTGTGTAGCCTTGGTAAGCCATATTCAGTTCCTTCCATTTTATGATTGTTTCGTTATCAGCCCGTGGATAACTAATTACAAAGTATTCCTAGCTCATTGTTTAAACAATCAAAGAAAAAACGAAACTAAATAAAGAAAAAATTAACAATGTAAGCCGTTGAATTTAATGATTAATTTAGAGTTCAAACATAAGAGAAACCTAATTAATGCATGGCTACAGCAAGGTCGAAAAGTGTTTCTAACCTGAACACACAAAAAGCAGTTCATCACTACAAACCGAAACTCGCTTAATAAGAAAAATCTTGAGAAATAACAGGTGGTGGTGAATGGCAAACTAGCATTAAAAAGTCACTTTAAGCTTTATTTAAACCAATAAAAAAAGCGGCTCTAGTGCAGCCGCTGATTAACTTGATGTTAAATGTTTTTAGATTAAATTTCTGGGCAATTTTCTACCATGCATAGGTCTCAATCGCATTTTTCTTCGCCATTGGATTATGCGCGATATGCTGATTAATGTTCTGCAAGAAAGATTGGCGAACCTCGGGCCAAACCCCGCGCATAGACGCTATGTTGTTACCATGGTCACCCCAGTAATAACACGGGAAATCATCCATGTTTTCCAGCAAGTACTTTTCCTCTTCTAGAATCTGTAGCGGTGTGGGTAGAGCAAACTCTCCCCGGTGTAGCTCCCGCTCCAACTCGCTACCCGGTTGAATAGCAAGCGCCATTGGCGCAATCGCATCTGGACGCATAATATTAAGCAAACTAGTGGTGTTTTTTGCATGCTCAACAGAGCGCTCTTTGCCACCAAGACCAAAGATAAACGAGGCAAGCACTTGAATATTTGCTTCACGCGCCATCTCCATACCTTTAATTGCATGCTCACGTGTCATGCCCTTTTTAATCCGCTCCAGCACGATAGGGTCGCCAGACTCTAATCCTGAATAAGCAGTAGTTAGCCCCGCCGAACGCAGTTCTTTTAGCTCCGACATACTCTTACGACGAAAATCGTTAAAGCCCGAATACAGCGCCAAGTGCTTTAGCTCAGGAAAGGTCACTTTTATTTTATCTAGGATCTTTAACAGCTTGTCGGTGCGCATCGCCATTACATTGCCGTCGATAAGAAATATTGACTCGACTTGGCGATGTAACAATCTCGCTTCATCAATGTCTTTAAAGATCGCCTCAAGCTCACGCACTTTAAAACGTTTGTCGTCGAACATAGTACAGAAGGTACACTGGTTATTGCTGCAACCTAGCGTGGTTTGAATAAGTACACTCTTGGCTTCCATCCAAGGACGATAGATTTTACCTTCATAATGCATATTAGGTTCCTCAACCTAGGGCGTTTATTGCCGAGAAGTCTACTGCTATGTCTGAGCAGGGATAAGAAAGTGAAACGCATAATCAGTGTTAATAAAAATTTAATAATGCAGCTAAGGTAAGGTCGCTGATAAACCTACTTCCAAAATGTTATTAGGGCCTGATAGGTCTCACTATTCCAAGTGACACTTCATTATTAACAAAAACTTAAAACTGATTTTGTATTTGTCCTTCTTATCAAACTAAGCATGCTGCCTATACTGAACCCCAATCAATGACAAACAATAACGGATAGAGGTTCATCATCATGAAAGCAACTGTGATTCGCGCATTCGGTGACAGCAAGGTATTTGAAACAGCAGAAATAGCCAAACCAGAGCTTAAATCAGGTCACCTGTTAATAAAGGTTGCGGCGTCTAGCGTTAACACCATCGACATGATGATTCGTGACATGGGTGAAGCCTTACCTTTTCACCCTAAGCTCCCAGGTGTTTTGGGAATGGATTTCGCGGGTACAGTTGAAGCGGTTGGTGAAGGCGTAAACAACTTTAAGGTTGGAGATGAAGTATACGGCTGTGCTGGTGGTCTTGGTGAACTGCAAGGCTCGTTGGCAGAATACATGCTGGCAGACGCGAATTTAGTGGCTCACAAGCCAAGCAACATCTCAATGCAAGAAGCAGCTGCACTACCGTTAGTGGGTATTACCGCCTACGAAGGTTTGGTTAGAGCAGGCATTACAGCAGGTCAAAAAGTACTTGTTCATGGTGGTGCCGGTGGCGTAGGACATGTTGCACTACAACTTGCTAAACATTTTGGAACTGAGGTTTTTGCAACTGGTGCTGCTGGCGAGCAAACCGATCTCATCGCAGCGCTTGGCGCAACAGCAATCGACTTCAAAACCGAAGCCGTTGCAGACTATGTTGAAAAGTACACCAAGGGTGCTGGATTTGACGTGATTTTTGATTCAGTGGGCGGTGCCAATATCAATAACTCTATTGAAGCGGCCAAGCTAAACGGTCAGATTGCCACCACGCTGTCTATGCACGAACAAGACTTAACCATGGTACACATGAAGGGCCTGTCTTTACATGTTGTGTTTATGCTTTTACCGATGATCTACAACCAAGGTCGAGCTGCGCACGGCAAGATCCTTGAAGCACTGGCAAAAATTGTTGAGGCTGGCGAACTAAAACCAGTACTTGATAGCCAACAATTTGCCCTAGCCGATGCAGCGGCAGCGCACGATCGCCTAGCCAGTGGTCAAGCAATTGGCAAGGTAGTCGTTGATATTAACTAAGGTCTGTTGATCTTTGGTGTTGAAATTTTGTTCGGGCAGCATTTCTTAGCCATTTATTCAGCGTTAGCGAGTGATTATTAAGCCCACTTAAATGCACACTCACTGCCTTGCCTAAATGGCTAATAAATTGCTGCAAAAACCATCAGCAAAGGCCAACAGACCCTAGTCGCTACCCATAACGCTTAGTGGCTTGCCGTAAAGCAAGCCACTACTGTTTCTGCCCTCACCGAAACCAAGGTTATCTAGATGTTTGCTGTATCGCCAACCTTAACACTCATCATCAAGCGCACGCTGCCACTCACCGTGGGTTTGTTTGCCATTATGTTGGTGCAACTGGTGGATTCGGTATTTATCGGCATGCTTGGCCTTAACCAGCTTGCGGTTCATAGCATTACCTTACCCTTTCAAGCGGCGTTTATTGGTATTCAAGTAGGTATTGGGGTTGCGGCAACGTCTATTATCTCTAAGGCCTGTGGCTACCGCGATAAGCTAAAATCTCAAACCGTTGCCACATTAGCAGCGGCTGGCGGCACCTTGTTTATCACTCTACTGGGCGTGGTGTTGTGGCTGTTACAAGAGCCAATATTGGCGACCTTCATTGCCTCCGATGTAAGCTCGGCAAAACAACTAGCGTTGGCAGCGATCTTTAATCGCTATTGGCCAGTTTGGCTGTTAAGTGCTATCTCTGTGGCCGCGCTATACTTGGTATCTTGTGTCTATCGAGCAAATGAAGATACAAAAACCACCGGACAAATGTTCCTGTTGGCCAGTATAATCAACCTGATACTAGACCCTTTGCTTATCTTTGGTTTTAACATGGGCATAGTAGGGGCAGCCCTTGCCTCTACCTTAAGTTACGGCATTTGTACTCTGTATATGCTGAATAAAGCACGCGGCAAACAGTGGTTTGCTGCTATAAACTTAAGCTCACCCAGCAGCAGTACTGATCAGCTAGCCATACAAAACTCGCCCTATTTTTACTATGGCAAAGAGTTAATTCGCACTACGGTGCCAACCATATTGAATCAGTCACTGCCTTCATTAAGTGCTTTTATTTGTATGCTGCTAATTGCTCAGATTGGCACCGAGGAAATCGCCTTCTGGAGCCTATTATCTCGACTAGAAAGCTTTCTTCTGGTTTTTACTCTAGCTTTAACCATGGCCATTCCGCCTATTATTGGCCGCTACCTTGGTGAAGGTAAGCTAAACGAAATTGTTGAGGTGTTAACGGTTACCGCTAAGTTTTTACTGGTATTCCATCTAGCAGTCGCTCTTATCGCAGCGATTAGTTCACCCTATATTATTCCGCTGATAAGTGCTGATAAGATGATGCAAAACTGGTTTAGTATCGCTCTGTGGATCATTCCTTTTAGCTATGCACCTCTTGGCCTTTGCATGCTGGTGGTTTCAGCATTTAATGCCTTAGGGGAAGCTCGCCGTGCCTTGTTTGTATCTATGGTTCGTTTATTGGTTTTATATGTTCCAGCCATTTGGCTTGGCACATCAACAGATAGCATTATTCAAACAATTATCGCGGCTTGTATTGCCAATACACTTGCTGGCGCATACGCATGGTTTAAGCTAAAACAATGCACTGCGCTTTACTTTACCCGTTCACAACTTGCCTAACAAAAAGGTCTAAATAACACGATGAATATTGAGCACCTCCGCTTGTTTGTAAGAGTCGCAGCCACCCATAATATTAGCCTTGCGGGAAAAGAACTTGGCTTGTCTGCACCAGTAGCCAGCATGCATATCAATAAACTTGAAGAAAGCATTGGCGCTCGACTTATTCATCGCACCACCCGTAAGGTTTCACTCACCGAGGAAGGCGAAGCACTTTTGCCCTATGCCGATGAGATACTGGCCAGTGTTGATGCGGCCCGCTCAACAGTGGGAACAGGCAAAGCCCAAGCAACGGGTACATTAAGAATTACCGCTCCCGCTTCCTTTGGCCGGATGCATGTTATACCTGCTCTAAAAGGCTTTTTAGATAAGCATTCAGAGCTATCTGTAGATATTCGTTTGACCGACTCCATGATAGATATGATTGAAGGTGGCTTTGATGTTGCCATCCGAGATGCAGATCTTAAAGACTCAACCCTTATTGCTAAAAAGCTGGCTACCGATAAACGGATTATCTGCGCCTCGCCGGATTACCTTGCAGCATACGGAAACCCAACATCCCTCGAAGATTTAAAGCACCATAGCTGTATTAAGCAAATGGGTTTTGATACTTGGAGCTTCAATACCCCTAATGGCCTGCAAAACATAAAGCTAAAAAGTAGAGTTCGAGTAGACCACGGAGAAGCGGTACGCGACGCAGCCTTGCAAGGTTTGGGGGTTGCCATGTGTGCTGAGTGGTTAGTCTACAAGCAGCTAGAAAATGGCAGCTTGGTCGAAGTACTACAAGATTATAGCCTTAATGATGCGGCTGCTATTTGGGCGGTTTATCCCAGCTCTCGGCTATTGGCACCTAAAGTGAGAGCCTTTCTTGATTACTTCGCAGAATACTATGGTGCTCCCCCTTATTGGGAAAACTAGTCCAGATTATTACTCCCCCTAATAAAACACTTAGGCGATGCCTTAACCAGATAATTGGCAGCCCAAATAAAGCTCATTGTTGAGCGTTATATCGCCTTTAAAGTGCGCTACAAAACATCCTACAACTTAGCCCTACGGCTAATACAAAACCGCTAATTAATTGTTTAATCACTTATTAATGGAAGTGCCTTTTTATCAATGACTTAATAGCCTTTTTTCACCTGTAAAGTTGAAGCTCAAAGCGTTTCATCTGAAGGTAGTTAATCAAATATACACGGAGTTTTAGATGAAGAATGTTCTTATCGCAGGCGGTTTGTTAGCCATTGGGGCCGGAGCGGGTGGCTACTGGTATTCTCAGCAGGCTACAAACCTTAATAGCGAAGCGGGTGCACTCGCGTATATTCCTGCCGATACTGCGGTATTTTCTGCTCAACTAAAACAGTTCCCAATCAAAGCCTATGTTGATTCAATGGCAGGTTCATACAACAATTTACCAAGTGATGCTTTTGCCGAAACAGATGTAAGTGACCCTCGTGGTAAGTTTTTCATTGCCTTATTCGAAAGCTACAACGAAGCACTAAAAGACGGGCAAACCTTTGTAGATACCTTTGGTTTAGCCAACGATATTCACAGCTACTTTTATACTTTAGGCATCGTCCCAGTACTTAAAGTAGAAGTAAGCAAAGCCGATGCTATTTGGGCATGGTTAGATAAAGCCGAACAGAAAAGTGGTTTTAGTCACACTAAACAAACGCTTAGCGGCGTTGAGTATCGCGCTTATCGCTTAAGTGATGACAGCGACTCAGAAACCGCAGATTTAATCGTAACCGTAAACAATGGCCTACTTACCATTACTTTAAATACCTCGCTTAATGAAAACAGTTTGTTAGAAACCGCATTAGGCCTTAAACCAGCAGAACAGCCGATCAACACCACCACATTAATCCAAGACAGCCTAACCAAGCATGGCTTCATGGAAGAAGGCATTGGCTTTATTAACCACCAAGAGATTGCTAAAGCTATAACCACAAAAGATGGCAACCTGCTGGCAAAACACCTTACTAAGTTAGCCCAAATGGATAATAGCAACGAGCTTACAAGCTTACGGACTCCAGTTTGTGAGCAAGAGTTTGCCAGCATTACCGCTAACTGGCCAAAAACGGTAATGGGTTTTGATAGCTTAAGCATCAACGATAAAGAAAGCAGCTTTGGCGTGCGCATGGTGGTAGAGAGCAACAACAGCGTATTACTTAGCGCCTACCAAGCGATGAGTGGCTTTATTCCTTCTTATGCTTCAAACACCGAAAATGCGGTATTTAGCATGGCTTATGGCATTGATGTAAACCAACTGGTGCCTTCATTACTATCCGTTTGGGAAGAAATGCTTACCCCTGATTACCAGTGTGAGCCGCTACAAAACGTGCAAATGGCTATGCAGCAACAAAACCCAGGCATGGTTGGCATGATGACCGGCATGGCTAACGGCCTTAAGGGCATTGGCATGGCTGTGTTTGATTACAAACTGGCTGACATTAGCCGCCCAGAAGAGCTAGAAAGCCTAGATGCCATTATTAGTGTGTCTGCCGACAACCCAGGTGCCTTGTTCGACATTGCCAAACAGTTCTCACCAGAGCTAGCCAGCGTAAGCTTGCCAGCCGATGGCACACCGGTTGATGTTAGCCATTTATTGCCGCTACCACCTACCACCAACATACAGCCCCAGCTAGCACTTAAAGGTAACCACCTTGTATTGTTTAACGGCCAGCGTGCTGCAGAAGTGAGTCAACAGCTAGCTGCAGAGCCAGTGGCCAATAACGGGCTTTTAAGCATGTTCATCGACTACCAGCAAATGTTTGAGCCAATTATTAGTGGTATTGAATTAAGCGGAGAAGAAGTGCCACAGGAATTGATGGACTTAAAAGACTACCGAATTAAAGTGCAAATGAATATGGCCGTGAATGACCAAGGTATTTCTTTTGGTTCAAGCATGACCAGCCAAGCTGACAACGCTGTAAACTAAGCGAGTCTTTGCAACCAATAAGCAACGCTCTGTATCTAAAAGGCTCGCAATGGCGAGCCTTTTTGGTTTTAAACTCAAGTGTTTAATTCTTAGTTAACCCGATGATAGACCCGCTCTGGTCGGCCTACTGCACCATAAGCCACCTCAGGCGTGAGCTCATTACAACTCACTAAATACTCCAAATAACGCCTTGCTGTAGTGCGGCTACTGCCAATTTGTTTGCCGGCTAACTCGGCAGTTAGTGAAGCATGTTCACTAAACAGTGCGCGAACTTTATCAAGCGTTACCGCGTCCACACCTTTGGGTAAGCGCTTTTTGCTTTCGGCTACCGCGCCTTCACTCATTGGCATTAACTTATCTACATCTTGCTGCTCAAAAGAGCTGTTTTGATCAAGCCTGCGTAAGTAGTTTTTATAGTTGTTCAAGGATTCTTGTAAACGCGGAAATACCACCGGTTTTAGAATGTAGTCAAATACCCCATTACGCAGCGCTTCTTGCAGGGTTGAGGCTTCTTTAGCGGCGGTGAGCAACATAACATCAATGGCAAGATCTTGGCTGCGAATGTGTTTTAGCAACTCTAGGCCGGTGCCATCGGGTAGGTACACATCTAACAGCAAAAGTTGTGGAGGTTTAGCCTTAATGTGGATCATCGCATCGGCAATGCTCAAGGCAATGCCAGACACTTCAAAATCACTCACACGCTGCAAATACTGGCGATGGATCTCGGCAATCCCCGCATCATCTTCAACAATTAATACCTGAATCAAATGGCTACTCCTGCTTTAACTGCTTGGGAATATACACCGTAAAACGGGTGCCCAAATTGTCACTACTAAACTCAACATTTCCACGCAAAATTTGCACGGTTTCTTTTACTAGGTAAAGGCCAATGCCGTGGTCGCCTTGGGTTTTGGTGGTCACTCCCTGCTCGTAGATATTGGCTTGTAAGTTATCTTGAATACCACCAGCAAAATCTTCCACTTCAATAATTATGTCGTTGCCCAAATCGGTCATTGAGAGATTAATCGGCTCGCGGCCATTGCTAGCGCGAGTTGCCTCAAAAGCGTTATCTAAGAGGTTAGCCACTATGGTAACGATTTGCTCCGAGCCACAGTGTGCTGGTAAGTCGCGCAAGCTACTGTCGGGGTCAATATTTAGGGTTAAACCAAGCTCCCTCGCCCGGTGAAACTTACCCAAAATACAGCCCGCTATTACCGAGTCTTCTACTGCTTCAATCAAAAAGCGAATCAGTTCTTGGAATTGATCATTTGCTTGGCCAATAAAAGATAAGGCTTTATCACTTTCGCCTAACTGAATTAAACCAGCAATGGTATTTAGCTAATTAGAGTGCTCATGATTTTGTACCCGCAAGGCTTCTGAATGCGCTTTAATTTGTGATAACTGCTTGGTAAGCAAGGTGATCTCGTCTTTCCGCCTAAAGCTGGAAACCATACCAATAAAGTTTTGTTGCTGGTCTTTCATCGGCACTCGGTTGGCAATCACTAAGTGCCCGTTAAGCAATAACTCCACATCACTTTGCGCTTGCGGCTGATCGAGTAATTCAGCCATATCACTATCGGGTAGCCAATCTCGCAGCGGTAAACCAACCGGATTAATCGATTTTCCTTGCAGGTCTTTGCCCAATAAGCGAATCGCATTAGCATTCACATTAGTAATAATGCCTTCTCGGTTAATCGCTATCACCCCTTCACGAATGGTATTAAGCGTGGCTTGCAGCTCTGCATATAAACGGGTCATCTGCTCTGGTTCAAAACCCAACAATGTGTCTTTAATCCGTTGTGCCAGCCACCAACCAATCAGCATATTGAGTGACAACACCGCCATCACCAACAGCACCATAAAGTGCAAATAGGGTTGCAGTTGTACGTCGATTTTCTCTAGCAAATATCCAACCGAGACAATACCAATGATCTGCCCCTGTTGATCTTTAACTGGCACTTTACCACGCACCGATACCCCCAAAGACCCCTTGGCTTGCGACACATACTCTTGCCCTAGTACCAGAGCTGCGTGGTTATCGCCTCCCACCATGGGTTTGCCAATACGTTCACTTTTGGGGTGAGCCAAGCGGATCCCATCAACATCCCCCACCACAATAAAACTTGCGCCCATGGTGCGGCGTAATTCTTCTGCTAAAGGCTGTAAGTTTGCGCTATCTCGGCGCTCTACCGCACTCACTACATCAGGCAGCTTAGCCACTACTCGCGCTACATCTAAGGCCCGCTCCCCTTTGTCTTGGTATTCAGAATCACTTACGTACCAATAGCTGGTCACTACCACAATGCTTAATTGAATAAGGCTGTAAATCAGCATTATTAGCAATAAGCGAGCACGGTAGCTTGGTAAGCGAGCTTGTTGATACATCTAAACTTTTCCCTGTTTGTTTCAATTTAGCTTAGCACGAGCTTAGCGAGCAGCTCCCGTGAACAATATGCACTTAATTACCAATATGGACTTTAAAGCCATTACTTGGCTTACATTTCAAAATCTCAGGCTTCCATTAACATTAATTTAACTTTATTCGCCAGCTAGCGGTATTTAAGCATGGCAGCAACCACTTTCAGCCACGCTGAAAGCCCTATGCAACAAGGAGAGCAAACATGTTAGCCAAGATTAAATTGGTAAAAACATTAATAGGGGCCGCAGTATTGGCCGCAGGCCTAAGCGGCACAGTTCACGCAGAAGAAGTGCACTTTTTAATTCCCGGAGGCGCGGGCGGAGGCTGGGATGGAACCGCACGTGGCACCGGTGAAGCCTTAATGAAATCGGGCATTATCGATAAGGTGTCTTACCAAAACATGAGTGGCGGAGGCGGCGGTAAAGCCATTGCTCACTTAATAGAAACCGCTAAAACCCAAGAACATACCTTAATGGTGAACTCAACGCCGATTGTGGTCCGCTCATTAACCGGCGTATTCCCGCAGTCTTTCCGCGATCTTACTCCCATTGCTGCCACAATCGCTGACTACGGCGCGTTAATTGTTAGAGCCGATTCCAAATATACTCATTGGGACCAAGTAATTGCCGACTTCAAAGACAACCCCAATAAAGTAAAAGTTGCTGGCGGTAGTGCGCGCGGCAGTTTAGATCACCTAGTAGCAGCCGCTGCCATTAAAAACGAAGGCTTAGACCCACTAAGATTACGCTACGTAGCTTACGATGCCGGCGGTAAAGCCATGGCAGGTTTACTTTCTGGAGAAACAGCACTGCTTTCAACTGGCTTAGGCGAAGCGCTAGAAATGGCGAAAAACGACCAAATTCGTATCTTAGCCATTACCGCAGAAAAACGAGTTAAGGACGCTCCCGAAGTACCAACCTTAAAAGAAATGGGCAACGACACTGTGTTCGCTAACTGGCGTGGCTTTTTTGCGGCACCGGGCACCAGCAAAGCGCAAGCTGAGAAGTTCTCAGACATGCTTAAAGAAATGTACACCACCCCAGAATGGGAAACCGTGTGTTCACGTAATGGCTGGGTAAACAACTTTGTGCCTTATGGCCAGTTCTTCGGCTTTTTAGAACAACAAGAGAAAACAGTAGGCAGCCTAATGAAAGAGCTAGGCTTTCTAAAGTAACCCTATTAGCCAGCAACTCCCTTGCTGCTTTATTTGCTTATCGGTAGTACTCAGTTAAGCACCGGTGCCTAGGCACCGGACTTTTTTTACATTTGGAGCTAACAATGCAAATTAGCAATCAACGAATTGGCGGCCTAATTTTTTTGCTGCTCTCTTTGTTCTACGGCTATTTTAGCTACGACATTCCGCTATTTCCCGGCGCGGAATATGAACCGTTCACCCCGCGCACTCTGCCGCAGTTTTTAGCATTGTGCGGTATTGCTTGCTCAATCATTTTGATGCTCACCGGCGGTAGTGATTTTAGAACCAGCGTAAAACATTTGGTATGGCGCCCCGCCGCCAAATTGCTCGTTGCTATGTTCGCCTATGGCCTACTCGTCAATTGGATGGGGTTTGTATTAGCCACCATTATTTTCCTGGTTGTGAGCTTTCGCATCATGGGTGAAACCCACCATAAAAAGGCACTGGTAGTAGCCATATTGTTCACCGTGGCTTTTTGGGCGCTATTAACCCAAGTATTAGATATTTATTTAGAACCTGGGCAACTGTGGCACTGGTTTAATGGCTAGCAAAATAAGGACACGATGATGTTAGATGGAATTTTAGCTGGGCTTAGCACCGCCATTATGCCAATGAACTTAATGATGGTAATTGTAGGCTGCTTAGTGGGTACCTTCATTGGCATGTTACCCGGCCTTGGGCCAATTACTGCTATCGCTTTAATGATCCCACTTACTTATAGCTTAGAGCCTTCATCAGGCTTAATTTTAATGGCGGGTGTCTATTACGGCGCTATATTTGGCGCATCATCCTCGTCGATATTAATTAATGCGCCAGGTTGCAGTGCCACCGTAGTGACCGCTTTTGATGGCAACCCCTTAGCTAAAAAAGGCCAAGCGGGTAAAGCTTTAGCCGTTGCCGCTTATGCCTCGTTTACTGGCGGTACTTTGGGCGCAATTATGCTGTTAATTGCCGCGCCTGCTTTAGCCTCTGTCTCTTTGAGTTTTCAAAGCGCCGACTACTTCGCCTTAATGGTGCTTGGCCTTTCCGCCGTGGCTGCATTCTCAGGCAAAGGCCAAGTATTAAAAGCGGTAATGATGACCATTGTGGGCTTGATGTTAGCCACCGTAGGCACCGACAGAAGTGAAGGTGTAGAGCGTTTTACCTTTGGCCAACTGGATTTAATCGACGGCTTTAGCTTCTTACTGTTAGCCATGGCAACCTTTGCCCTAGCCGAAACCTTAATGTCAGTATTAAAACCCGAAAACCCTAATAACAGCGCTACCGAACAAAGAATGATGTCGGAGCTGGGCAGCCTTAAGCTCACCAAACAAGAAGTTAAAACCGTGGCAGCGCCAACTCTTCGCTCTTCATTTCTAGGTTTTTTTGTTGGCGTGCTTCCCGGTGCAGGGGCGACCATTGCCTCTTTTCTGGCATACGGCGTAGAGCGAAATCTCGCCAAAGGCGACGCAAAAAAAGAATTTGGTGAAGGCTCGTTAAAGGGCTTGGCTGCGCCCGAATCGGCCAACAATGCTGCATCAACTGGCTCTTTTGTTCCTTTGCTAACCTTGGGTATTCCTGGCTCGGGCACTACCGCGGTATTGCTCGGAGCATTAATAGCCTACGGTATTCAGCCGGGGCCAAGAATGTACATCGAGCACCCCGACCTATTTTGGTCGATCATCATCTCTATGTATTTTGGTAATGTGATTTTGCTAATTTTAAACTTGCCGCTAATCCCCTACCTCGCCAAGTTATTAAGCATTCCTCGCCCTTATTTGGTACCGATGATTTTGCTGTTCTCAATTACTGGGGTATACCTGGTGTCGTTTAATAGCATGGACATAATGATCATGGTGGCGATATGTATGGCAGCCTTGGGCTTACGTTTACTCAACTTCCCTATGGCGCCGATGTTGTTAGGTTTTATTCTTGGTGGAATGCTCGAAGACAACCTGCGGCGAGCACTATTAATTGGCGATGGCGAGTTAAGCTTTTTATGGGAGCGCCCCCTAACTCTCACCTTTATTAGCATCGCAGCACTGGTGCTATTTAGCCCACTATTAAGACCTTTGTGGGAGCGCAGTAAAGCTAAAGCCGAGTATGAACAAGCCAAACAAAAGGCGGCAGCTAAGTAATAAAAAAGGCGCTAATTTAGCGCCTTTTTTTGTTCTCTTTAAGTTAGTTAAGATATTGCTTATAGCGTTGATAGCTCGCTGATTTTAAATATTCTTCACCCCTATCAAAGGTAAGCAAATCTGTTTTGCTATAGCGCGTATCAAACCTGTCGTAGAGCACTTTTAGAATAAGCTCTGTTTGCTGATACTGTTTGGTATCAATAGACAGGCCCAGCAACCAAATGTAACCAAATGGCTCTGAAGGTGCCTTTAATAAGGCATTCACTAGGTAATCTTCGGCTTTCTCGGTTTGGCCACTTTCGTACAAGGCATTGCCAATCTCTACTTGCACTCTTACGTCTTTAACAACGGTTTCTGGGAAGCGCTTTAAGCTTTCAATCGCTAGGTCAAATTGCTGGTTGTCGTAGTAATAAGCGTAGAAACGAGGATGAACCGGCTGGTGCTTCTCCATATACACAACAAAAGATCGTGGCATCACCAAACTGGGTTGGTTGATATAAGCTTTCATTAAGCCTGCCAGTACTAAAGGCTTTTGCTGAAACGGCTTAGGAATCTCGTTGTAGGCAAATAGCATCTCGGTATAGCTAGCTTGTCGAACCGCCTCAAAGAAATCGCCCATGCGCTGGATACCGCTATTGGGGTGGGTTTTACGATATTGCTCCATATCGATAACCAGGTCGAAGCTGTCTGAGATCCCAACCCCCGTAAACAAATTGAAAATATCAACGATGTGGCCATCTAACCAGCTTATTTCGTAGTAGGCAAAGGTGCCATCTAGGGTAAAGCGGTAATAGCTAGTTGCTTGCTGCTTAGTATGAACATCACTGTCTACATATTTCCAGCTACCGCCTGGCTGGGCCAAAATGGCTGTAATCGAAGTATCCGTTAAGCTAGACAGAAGTTGAGTAACGTTTGCTCGCTGATTGGCATTAAAGGTAAACGCTAAATCAGTTTCCAGTTTTTCAACCATTTTAGCTTCAACAATTTTACTTCTAAGCGCATTTTCAGTGTGTTGGTTAAGCGCATTAGCATAGTTAACAAAATATCTGTCACTGTATAGCTCTGCCGGCTCTTGGTTTTTAACCACCGGGTTACTCGTTTCAGATACAGAGGGTACTGCACGGCCGGTATCTTTACTTGCACAAGCACTCAGCATCAGGCTTAAGGCTAAAATATAAAAAGCTTTCATTACAATGCCTCCTGCTGGTTATTGGTTTGCTTTTCAAGCAAGAAGCTCACTAGTTCGTTCATCGAATCGTAGGCTTGGTCTTCGGTCACTCTGGTCACGCTGTAATTAATTTCTAAGGCCTTTCTGGCTTTCCTCATTAACTTGGCATATTGCTTTACGTCATTGGCGGCAACGGCCATTTGCTTATTCTGATATTGCTGTTGGTAGGTGATCACTTTGTTGCGGTAATCAAAACGTGTAAACAATTTAAAGTGTTCATCTTCTAGCGTTTGTTCTTCATTAGCCCAACTAAAATCGATGTCGTAGGGCAAATATAGTTTTGCTTGTTGCTGGATGTTTATCGGACGCCCCAAAGAGTAAGGCTGTTTACGTTGAATTTTCTGCGGCACTTTTAAGTAATGCTCAACCGCATCAGAAACCAACACAAACTCAGCGTCGCCTTCAACTTCATGCCAAAACTCATTCACCAAATAGTGCTCTTTAATTTCAATACGATTGCTAATTTTGTCATCACTAATTTGCAAATCTTGTTTTAGGCTAATCGAAGGATAAAAACGCTGGTAATAAGACAAATATGACTTTGTCATGCGTTTAGCACTCTGGCCTGCAATTTCATAACGCATTCTGTCAGCTTCTGCGCCGGTGAAGGTATTAACAACCGTAAGTTGCACCGGCGAGCGAAAATCAGAAGCAATAAACTCTTGAGTAACTTCAACAAGGTTATCTTCAGCGACAAAATCAGGAATACTGCTTAAGCCTTGATTGTCTGGCGAAATAACCAAAGCTTGTCCAAAAGCCGCTGGCACTATGGTTTCCAACAGGTTTGACTGATAAGCGTTAGTTGGATCAACCCAATAGTCTTGACCCTTATAATTCAAATACACAATCGCATGGTTAAAGGCGTTATAACCCGGCAAATGCTCAGCCAAGGTATTGTGTTTATAGCTAGACACCAATACTGGGTAAGCATCTACTCCCAATTCGTTTAATGCACTTACCAACAGCAAAGACTTGTCTTTACAGTCTCCATAACGGTTCGCTAACACCTCAGATGGAGAATGCGGACGATGTGAATTTTCGCCAATCTCCCCCCCTAAATAACGAATATCTTGTTGAGAGAAGCGTATCGCTTCTTCAATGGCTAATTTGGTGGGTTTAGCTTTTAGCTCACTAAGCCAGTCGTCGAAGGCAGCAGAATGCTTAGCCGAGGTTTTAAATAAAGACTCAGCCCAACTAGACACTTGCGACCAATCTTCAAAGCTAGTGATTTGCCAAGTAGGGTAAGCCGAATCCCAGTTTGGGGCTTGGCCATCTTCATAATAGGCAGGCGAATTTTCGATAAGCACTGAGTAGCGAACCTTGTTCCCCTCGGTGTTTACCCTTACCTCTGCGTCGATATCGGCAAGTTGATTGCTAAGTTTTCGGCTTTTGTGTGCCACGATACTGGCATGAGTTATTCCCACTGGAACGCCCCAACCTAAACCAAAGGTATGGCTAAAGTGGCCATCAAATACTGGGTTTTCGCCAATTACACTAAAGCTGTAATCGACAATGTCACCTGCTCTTACATCCTTTAACCAAAGCTGTAATTGCTTTTGTCCTGAATACAGTTTGCTATGTTGCTCGGGTTCAATGTCCACTGCTCGAATATCATCAGCAACCAAACGGTTAAACGATTTATCGCCTCGTATAATGTTTATGTGGTGCAACTCAACCCGCTGAAAATCGGGATTAAAGGTGATGGTTAAATCTGAATTATCTTCAACGCCAGCACTGTCATTCACTTGAAAGCGGATATAGCGATAGTAATGCGGCTGCTTGCTAAGCAAACTTACTTGAGTATCCGACACCAAATAATCTACAGATTCTATGCCAAGATCAACTTGGTTTAACTTGCTTAAATCCGCTTCTACAATCCACTTAGGTTTATCGCCTATTCGCCACAATGCATCGTTAGCAGCTAATGAAATGGTGGAGTAAAAGAGATTGGCAAACAGCAGAAAGAATAAAAAGAATGGTCGACTAACTAGCACTGCACTTCCCTTGCATCAACATCAAAAAGCCATACTAGTAATAATTATTTTAAAGTTAAAGCTCAACACGCGGCTTATTAGAAAAGAACTGCAATATATTGATGTTGTTTAAATAATTTCCAAATTTTAAGGTGATTACAAATAAAAAAGCAGCGCCTAAGCGCTGCTTATAAATACTCATTATGAATAACTACTTTTCTTCAGCAGCCTTACAACAAGCAGCAGTAAACAATACATCGGTAGAGCTGTTTAGCGCAGTTTCGGCAGAGTCTTGCAATACGCCGATAATAAAGCCTACTGCAACCACTTGCATGGCCACATCGTTAGATACACCAAACAAGCTACACGCTAATGGGATAAGCAATAACGAGCCACCAGCAACACCCGAGGCACCACAAGCAGACACTGCTGCCACTACGCTCAGCAACAAGGCAGTAGCAAAATCTACTTGAATACCCAAGGTATGCACAGCCGCTAGCGATAACACGGTAATGGTAATTGCAGCACCGGCCATGTTAATGGTGGCACCTAGTGGGATAGACACCGAGTAAGTATCTTCATCTAGTTTTAAGCGCTGGGCTAAGTCCATGTTAACTGGAATGTTCGCAGCAGAGCTACGGGTGAAGAAGGCGGTTACACCACTTTCACGTAAACACTTAAATACTAATGGGTAAGGGTTGCGACGAATTTTGTAGAACACTAGCAGCGGATTCATCACTAAGGCAATCAATAACATAGAGCCAATGAGTACCAACAATAGCTGGCTGTAGCCTAGCAATACCGAGAAGCCCGTTTGCGCAATGGTGTTTGCCACCAAGCCAAAAATACCAATTGGCGCTAAACGAATAACAAAGCGCACAATGCTTGATACACCCGCAGCCACGTCATTGAACAAGGTTTTGGTGGTGTCCGATGCGCTATGCATGGCAATACCTAAACCAATTGCCCACGCTAAAATGCCAATGTAGTTGCCATTCATAATGGCGCTAATTGGGTTATCGACAATTTTAAATAGTAAGGTGTGTAATACCTCGCCAATGCCTTGCGGAGGATTAGCCGAGGTTTCGGTGCTCACTAGTACTAACTCGGTAGGGAACATAAAGCTCATGGCTACCGCCGTTAACGACGCGGCAAAAGTACCAAATAAATATAAATAGATAATCGGACGAAGCTGAGTATTTTGGCCACGTTTATGGCTAGCTACCGAGGCCGCCACCAACACAAAAACCAATACCGGCGCTACGGCTTTTAAAGCGCCAACAAAAAGGCTACCTAACATGCCAATAGACGTAGCCGCACTAGGTGCTAAAACGGCTAAAATGCTACCGGCAATAATACCGATAAGGATCTGCAGCACTAAACTGCCTTGGGTAATAAACTGTAATATGCTGTTGTTTGATTGTTGTTTCATGCTTCTTATGGTCCTTTCGTGAAGCTATATAATTGGCGAAGGCGTAACCTTATAGGATGAAACACCAGAATCACAGACAATAACCACATTAAATTGACACATCGCAAAAACTTTTCACTCATCTAGATTGTATAAGCAATATACAAGTAATGTTTACACCTAAAAGCTCAACATTTTTAGCTATTACTCAACTAACTTAGTGTTGCAACTTGCCCTTAAGCTCAGTATTTACTTACACTTTGATCAGCTGTTCAGGTTTATGTGGCAATTTTGCAAGTCGCTATTGGCAAAACAAACAGGCGCTTAAACTAAATTAAGCACCAAAAGCAAAACATCAAACATAAATAAAACTTGAACAATTAATTATCAAGGCGTATAACTTGACGAATCGTCACATTGTGACGAAGTGTCAATAACGAGAAAAAATGAATACCAAAACCAGAAAAGCCCAAGAAATTGCCAACCGCGAAGAGCTGCTGCTAGATATAGCACTGGAGCTGATGGCTGAAACCGGCTTTGCTGGCCTTACGATGGATAAAATTACCCAGCGTTCGCAGTATTCAAAAGGCACCGTTTATAACCACTTTGCCTGTAAAGAAGATGTATTGTGTGCCTTGTGCTGCCGCTCTATGCGTTTACAAATAGAGCTATACCAGCGGATTAATGATTTTGCTGGTAGCACTCGAGAGAAGATGATTGCAATGGCCTATGGCTATCGCTTGTTTAATCGTCTTTACCCCACTCTGTCGATGGTAGTGTTAAGTATGAAAACACCTAACATCATGGAGAAAACCTCGAGTATTCGCAGTACCAGTGTAAGTGAACACGAAAACAAAATTGTCGGTATTGCGGTTAAGTTGATTGAAGAGGCCGTTGCTTTAGGTGAAATACCAGCCAGCCAAAATGTAGATGCCAATGCCGCTACATTTGCCGCTTGGTCGATGGCCTTTGGCACCAATGCGCTAAGCAGCGCAGTGGTAAATAAATCCAGCAAGTTTTGCTCTGCTGGCTTCGACAGCCAATACGCATTGCTATACAACGTAAATTTGTTGTGTGACGGGTTAAATTGGAAACCCTTGTCTAATCAACAAGATTACTTAGCCACTTGGCAGCGAATAGGCCAAGAGCTGTATGCCAAAGAGTTGGCCATGCTGGAGCAAAACGAAACGCTGTATTAAGCGCTTTACGCAAACCAGCAATTAGCGAATAAAGATTTGTAAGTTCTAAGAGTAAAAGTGCCAAGTTGTTCTACTGTTGTTAAGTGGAATAATAAACGCACGCATTTAGATTCAAAATAAGCCGCCGATTACTGCGGTTTTTTAAGCAAAGGAAGTGACGATTCGTCAATTTTAGACAAATCGTCATAATTCACTCTAACCAATTGAATGGTGCAATTGGTAAAGGACAGGGCTATGGAAAAGAAATTTTTTAATCAAGTGATCGCCAGACCTTGGCTAACACTCATGTTACTAATGTTAGCCGTTGTAGCAATGAGCTCTGGCGGACGCTTTCTTACCTTTGTTGGCGATTACCGCATTTTCTTTGGTGAGGATAACCCTCAGCTGCAAGAATTCGAAAGCATGCAAAAGGTGTTTAATAAAACCGATTCAGTCACCTTTGTAATCTCCCCTAATGAAGGCGATGTGTTCAACCCGCAATCTCTCACTCTCATTAAAGAGCTTACCGACGACTCTTGGCTTATTCCCAACTCTACACGGGTCGACTCCATCACCAACTTTCAACATACCGAAGCCGTAGAAGATGACCTTTGGGTAGAAGACTTATTGCTAGAGCTAGATATGTTAGATGCTGAAAAAGTATCTAAAATTGAGCAAGTTAGCCTAAGTGAACAACTACTAGAAAACCGCTTAATTAGCCTAGATGGGCGCGTAGCAGTAGTGGCTGCCACCATCACCATCTCTGAAGACGATATGCAGGCCGAGGTACCTAAAACCTCGCAATTTGTACGTGAGCTACAAGCCAAGTATCAGCAAGCCTACCCAGAACATAAAATCTTGCTCTCTGGCATGATCATGATGAACAACAGCTTCATCGAGCAAAGCCAAAAAGACATGTCCACTTTAGTGCCGCTAATGTTCTTGCTAATTTTAGTGATGCTAGCCATTTTACTGCGCTCGGTATTAGGCATGCTAGCTACCTTAGTGGTGATTGTGGTGACTATTGCCAGCACCATGGGCATGGCCGGTTGGATGGGTTTTGCGCTTAACACCGTTACGGTAAATGTGCCCACTATGGTGATGACCTTAGCAGTGGCCGATTGTGTGCACGTTATCGCCTCAATGCTTTATGAAATGCGCCAGGGCAAAACTAAGAAAGAAGCCCTCGCCTTTAGTTTAAAAATAAACAACCGCGCTATTTTCCTTACTAGTGCCACCACTGCGATTGGTTTCTTAACCTTAAACTTCTCTGACTCACCGCCGTTTCAAGCCTTAGGCACCATTGTGGCAGTGGGTGTAATGTTGGCCTATGTGTATGCACTTACCATTTTGCCTGCCCTGCTTAACATTCTGCCCATTAAACAAACGCCGAGCATTAGCAGCCGTTCAAACTACGACCGCTTAGCAAACTTTGTGATTGATTCTCGCAAGTGGCTAATGCCGGTTACCCTGGTTGTGATTGTTGGCTTCTTAGCCATGATCCCACGCAACCAACTTAACGACGTTGCTACGGAGTACTTCAGCAAGCAGGTGGACTTTCGTCAATCCACAGACTTTATGGAGGAAAATATATCCGGGATTACCACCATTTCTTATGAAATAAGAAGCGGCGAGAGTAGCGGCATTAACCAGCCTCACTACATGCAAAAAGTGGCCGACTTTAGCGCGTGGTTACGCCAACAACCAGAGATCGACAACGTAAACAGCATCTCCGACATTATGCGTCGTTTAAACAAAAACATGCATGGCGACGACCCAAGCTACTATTTGGTGCCAGAAGAGCGCGAACTCTCTGCCCAGTATTTATTGATGTACGAAATGAGTTTGCCCTACGGCTTAGATTTAAATAACCAAATCAACGTAGATAAATCGGCAACACGCTTAACCATTACCACCAAAAACATGGGCTCTATCGGCATGATAGCGCTAGAGCAACGCTCCTTAGATTGGTGGCAACAAAATGCGCCCGAGTATCGAGTAATCGCCGCCAGCCCTAACCTAATGTTTGCCCACATTGGCGAGCGCAATATGCCGCAAGCCCTAAAAGGTGCATTTTGGGCACTGGTGCTTATCTCGGTGTTAATTGGTATTTCGCTACGTTCACTGCGGCTCACCTTTATTAGCTTGCTACCTAACCTAGTACCAGCAGGCATTGGCTTTGGTATTTGGGCACTAATTGATGGCAACATAAACCTTGGTTTGTCGATTGTTATTAGCGTTACCTTAGGCATTGTGGTCGATGACACCGTGCACTTCCTTACCAAGTACCAATATGCCCGCAAGCAAGGTAAATCTGCCGAAGACGCAGTGCGCTACGCCTTTGTCACCGTAGGCAAAGCACTGGCTATTACCACCGCGGTATTGGTGGTTGGCTTCTCAGTATTAATTGGTTCAACCTTTACTATTAACTCCAATATGGGGCTACTTACTTCTATTATTATTGCCGTAGCCTTAATCATCGATTTCTTACTACTACCATTACTCTTGATTAGTTTTGACCGTGCAAAGGGAGCAGAAAATGCAGCAGCACTTCAACAAAAAACCGCTTAGTATGTGGCTTAATCGTGCCGCAGTTATCTGTATTAGCCTGTTGTTTAGCCAACAAGCATTAGCAGAAACCGCAGAAGAAAAAGGCTTACGCATCGCGCAAGAGCGCAAAGCTTTTGATTTAGGTTGGGTTGATTCGAAAGCCGACACAGAAATGGTGCTGTACAACGCGCAAGGCGATAAAAGCACCCGCTCTATTCGCATTCAATCTTTAGAAGTAGAAGGCGACGGCGACAAAGCCTTAAGTGTGTTTGACCACCCAGCCGACGTAAAAGGCACTGCCTTTTTAAGCTTTTCTCACGCCCTAGAGCCAGACGAGCAATGGTTATACCTACCTGCCTTAAAACGGGTAAAACGCATTGGTTCACGCAACAAGTCGGGCCCTTACATGGGCAGTGAGTTTGCCTTTGAAGATCTAAGCTCATTTGAAGTAGAAAAATACACTTACACCTACCTGCGCGACGAAACCATTGCCGGCTTCGACAGCTATGTGGTTCAAAACGTACCGGTAGATAAGTATTCAGGTTATACCAAGCAAATTACCTGGATGGATAAAGAAGCCTACCGTGTGCACAAAGTGGAGTTTTACGACCGTAAAGGTCAGCTACTTAAAACCCTCACCATGAGTGATTACCAAGTGTATGCCGACAAACATTGGCGTCCGTCAAAAATGTTGATGGTAAACCACCAAACCGATAAAAAAACCGAAATGTTCTGGAATAATTATCAGTTTAAAACCGGCGTAAAAGAATCAGACTTCAACAAAAACAAGCTTAAGCGAGCCCGCTAATGAACGCACAATACACGAAGCTAGCCCTAGCGTGTAGCCTAACGGCGCTTAGTTTAAGTAGTACCGCCATGGAGCTGCGCGGCAACGTGGCGGTGCAATATCGTGGCTTTTTCGAGCAAGGCGCTTTTCCGGGTCAAGACCAGCAGCATCAAGGCTCGATAAGTGCCGAGCCCGAGCTGTACTGGGAGTGGAACGATGGCATCGACAGCATCACCTTTACGCCCTTTGCACGGGCCGACTCCATGGACTCTGAGCGCACTCACGCCGACATTCGCGAGCTAAAATGGCTGCACTTAGCCGACGAATACGAGCTGGAAATTGGTATAGCCAAAGTGTTTTGGGGCGTAACCGAAACCCAGCACTTGGTAGATGTGATCAACCAAACCGACTTTATCGAATCGCCCGATGGCGACGAAAAGCTTGGCCAACCCATGCTGCACTTTAATACCTATCAAGATTCCGGCATTTGGGATGTATTCATTTTACCGGGCTTTAGAGAGCGAACCTTTGCCGGCGTAGATGGCCGCTTTCGCCCACCATTACCGGTAGACCAAGATAACGCTCAGTATGAATCGGGCGCTAAAGACAAACATGTTGATCTAGCCCTGTGCTGGGCGCAAACCTTTGGCGACTGGGATGTAGGCACAGCCTACTTTCGTGGCACCAACCGCGACCCACTGCTAATTGCTAGCGCCGACGGCACTAAACTTACCCCTTACTATGAGCAAATGGACCAACTTGGCGTAGACCTACAAGCCACCATTGGTGATTGGTTATGGAAGTTTGAAGGCTTATATCGCAATACCAGCAGCAACAGTTACACCGCTGCTGTTGGCGGTTACGAATATACCCTAGTGGGTTTATTCGACAGCATTGCCGATTTAGGTTTACTTACAGAGTACAACTGGAATAGTGACGGCAAAGAGGCCACCTCTACCTTTCAAAACGATCTCTACCTAGGCGCTCGCTTAGTATTAAACGACGCGCAAAGTACCGAGTTTTTATTAGGTGGCGCGATAGACCTCGACTACAACACCAACGTCGTCACCCTAGAAGCCAGCCGCCGCTTTGGCGAAAACTGGAAAGGCGAGCTAGATCTTTGGTACATCGACGCCGATGACCTTGCCGACCCAACCTACGCCTTTAGCAAAGACAGCTTTGTACAAGTAAACATGGCCTACTTTTTCTAAAAGCTAAACAAGAAAGAGATTGAAAAAAGCCCTCGTTGTTGAGGGCTTTTTGTTGGGGGTGAGTATATGCGCTAGGCGAGAAGTAACGCCTCAAGCAACGGCGCGCGTTAGCGCGTCCAGCCACAAAGTGGCGATGCTGCCTTGACTTGTAAGGGCTTTTAACTCAATTACCGTTTCTAATTACTATTGCTTCTTCTACGGCATTTTCTAAATGCTTGGCTATCCAAGCATATCTCTCTTTACTATTTGAACCCGCAGGGTTGTAACACTTGACGATGCTAGACAATTTTTTACCTGTGTTGCCATAGCCAATATAGTCAAAAGGGTTTTTTCCTTGGTTTGCAATATAACCATCGGTATTTTTTAGTCCGTGAATGCGAATACCAACAACACCCATACCCTCATCCCATGACTTAATGATTTCATGGTTTATCCATTTTCGGTTGGCAGTGTTCTCGCCTACTAAAACTACTGTGCAGGAGCGGCCATTCATTTGTTGAGTTATCCAGCGTTTAATAGCGGCATCTTTACCGCTTTTTACCGTTTCCCAATCATTATCGGTCGCCGGCCTATTGGCCTCTAGAGCGCCAATATTTCTCACTTGAGATACCCGCATAACATCTGGCTTGTAATGAAAACTATAGAATACTCGTCTTGCCACTTTAGATACTCCCTGTAGATATTATGATAGTCATTATTAAAACTATTACGCCGAAGATAACACCGTGAAACAGGCGCAGTGTTGTTGAAAAGCAAACTGAAAACCAAGGTTCGACATCTTTGCTAAATTTCGTAGCATTCATATCAAAATCAATTGCGTTAGCATCTTTTGTTGAAACTTCTTGGTATAGCTTGCGATACATTCTTTCTTGCCACAAAAAATAGCCATCTAAACTCCAGAAAGCTACACAAGGGAAATAAGCTAAATATAAGAAAAACTGATTGGAATCTTTGGCCGCTAGCGCAAATAGAGCCGATATTAGAGTGACACTCCAACCCTTTAAAAGAAAAGAGTTCCCTGCCATTCTGTTTATTATCCCTTGTATCATTTCAAGGTGCTTTAATTTTGCTTCCATGTTGGACTCCTTGTGGCCCTAACGCCTGCATAAGGGGCCGTAAAACTTAAGCAGCGATTGGTTAAACTTGGGCGGAGCACCAAACTAATCGCCGCGTAGTTTTGATGTCCCAGCCGCGCTTTTCAGCGGCGACTTGATGTGATTGTTGGCACACAAACCACCCTTATTTAGGAATATTGACTTTGTCTACTAAGTAACGCTTAAGGATACCTTTAGCAGAAGTAACTCTACGAGCCTCAAACTCAATTTTACCTTCCCCCTCTTCTCCTTGGGCATAGTGCATCGACCACGTGATTTTTTTACGAAGAGCTTCGCCAGCACTGTCAGGTATTTTGAAGGAAACCGTGTGGCCTTTTGCATCTTCGTAAAATCTACCGATGCCCGACAATATATTGTATTTTGTAACATTACCCACAATACCTTTTATAACGGTATTATCTGTCCGTATAGAAACGCTTTTTAATGTTTCGGCGTTTAAATCTAGAACCTTACCAACTCGAGGTCTGGATACAGAAATTTTCATCTGAGGGTTGTTTTTGATGGGCCGATGAGCCTCTTCTAAAGCTGATTCTAATACTTCTTCAATATCACTGATGAATGGCTCAGTTCTATCATCTAGCTTTTTTACCGAAGGAGTAGTTGGCTCGAAGGCAAGATCAAGAGTTTTACTCCACGTCCACTTAAGAATATCCCAAAAAGCTGCCGCAACAACACTAGCTCCAATAGCCTCCTTATTCTCAATAACTAGAGTTAAAATCTGTTCATAGCTACCTTTTTGCGGTGGGCTGATATAGATTTTAGCACCGGAGGCTCGATTACCCTTTCTTTTAACATCGCCGTCATTCAGTAACGCATGAGTAGTGATAGCAATTGCTCTAGCAAAGCCATGCAATGATACTGAAGCATCGTACATATCAAGGCGGTGCAAGTCTGCATCTCCGCCGTTATAGGACAACTTAATTTGTATAGACTTCATACATCCCTTTCTTGAATTACCAACAAACTTTAATCTTGTGTGCTAACAGTTTATTAACAGGAAAAATTCCTTGCTTAAACAAGGAATCTTTCCTCTTTTCACGCATTATATAATACAAAGGCTACCAGCTTTCCTAAGCTACATCAGTTGCCTAGATCTAAAAATAACAAAAATATCAGCATGAAAGTATGCAAGCACTTGTAGAAAGTAGGAATTGCAGATTGCCTGTATAAAATCACAGAAAATAGCTGCCTTGATATCTTTAGCCAAGCGCTTTTTCTGCGGTAGTATTCTCGAACAAATTTAGGTGTTTGGCCTAAACTCAGCAGGGCTAAGCACTACTGAGCTTAGGCCTTGATATCTCTAAAAGTAGACACTGGCTTGTAGCCAACCTACGGTGTCTTTTTTCGAGATTTTGCTTTCTGCAGTGTGGTCAACTTTAAAGCCTACCGATACATTGCTATTGATCATGTATCCACCACCTACTTCAATTTGCGGCACAAAATCTTTAGCTCGGCTTACGTAAGTAGCTTTGGGGTTGGCGTAAAGCCAGTGGCCGTCGTCGAAGGCGTACATGGCGTATAAGCCGCCTTGTACTAGTGATGAGTCTTTAAAGGTTTCATTACTGTCTTTAATTGGCATATCTAGCTTACTTTTCATGTAGCCGCCATAGAGCATGGGGAACAGTGAGATATTTTTGGTGATATCAAACTTGTACATACCACCTACCAGTGCAGTAGTGGTATTTCTATCCCCTACTACATCAACGGAATAACCCAAGCCATCGTTTACTTTGAAGTAACGAACGCGATAATCAAAATCGATTTTGCCTTGTTCATCTTTTTTATCGGCGGCTCCTAAATCGGCAAAGATCATATTGCCCGCTCCCCAGCCATAGGTGCCGTTTAGCTGAGTACGTTCGTTGCTGCGAGAAATACCTAAAGAGCTAAAGGTGGCGGTTGGGTCACCATAGTTCACATCGGCTTTTGCCTCGACAGTTTGCTCTGCCATTACGCCAGATGAGATCGCCGCCAAGCTTATTGCTAATATTGTCTTCTTCATTTTTTTACCTGCTAATAATGAAATGCCCTTTAGAAAAGAGCGGCATTCCATAGCCGCAAATAATGGCGCAAGTTTAACCTTGCCTAAGAAGGCTACTAAATGAGTACCTGTTAGTTCATCTTACAGGTGAGAAAGTGCCAATACAGTTTGCGCCGCTGTTAAGGCTGTAACGCTAAACACTTAACTTGAATTGCTCATCAATACTGTTAATCTTCGCTCAGTTTGTATCTAATTTGGTGACAATATCTTATGCGAGTAGAAGATCTTTCTTTATTCATAAAAGTGGTGGAATCGGGCAGTTTTAGTGCTGCGGCCCACTCTCTTGATTTACCTCGCGCTAATGTAAGCCGACGCATCAACGAATTAGAACAAAGCCTAAGTACCCGTTTGTTTGTTCGCACCACACGTAAGCTAAACCTTACCACCCAAGGCCAGCAGTACTACGAAAGCATGCAAGACATTATTCGCCGCCTTAACGACGCAAACAGCGCTTTGCATAGCCACACCGCTAGCCCGAGTGGTTTGGTTAAAATGGGGGTTAATGTAGGTAGTGATCACTATGTAATCGACATCCTAAAAAACTTTAAACAGCGCTATCCCGATATTAATGTTGAGGCACGTTACTCTAACGAAAGCTACCAAGGTTTATTTGAGCATGGCCTAGATATGGCAATGTATGTAGGCTCGTTAGACGACTCTAGTTTTATCGCAAGAAAGCTAGGCGGCTTTAGCAAAGTGATTATTGCCAGCCCCGAATATTTAGAACAAAACCCAGTGCCTGTTACTCCGCAAGATTTACTGCAACATAGCTGCATTATTTATCGAAGCTATAGCCAAAAATTAGAGAATCGCTGGCAGTTTACCAATCAAGAAATCGAAGTAAGCCATCACCATATTAGTAATAACTACGCCCACATTGCCCAAGCCGTAGAGGCGGGTTTAGGCATAGCCTTAGTGCCCTATATTTTGGCTTATCCGATGATAGAAAAAGGCACGGTATGCCACTTAATGAAAGACCACGTCTCTTCTTCTGAAGACGCATGGATGGTCTACCCAAGCCGTAACGGTTTAACTCATACGGCGCGGCTACTGTTGGATTATATTGCTTCTCGTGTACCAGAGTATTTGTAATTGTCACGTTTTTTGTGACACATAAGAACAGATTAGCTAGCAGATAGCCTTAATAAAACTGTTTACCATGCGTGCAATTAATCCTTCCACCGGAGCACGCAATGAAATACTCCTATCTCGCTTTAGCACTAAGCGCTACTTTGCTTAGCGCATGCAGTACCGAACAAACCGCAGACATTAGCAATGTAAAGCTGCGCCCTGTTAAAGTAGTCAGCCTAAGTGCCGCCACCCAAGCTAATAACAGCTATTACAACGGTGTGTTGCAATCGAGTACCAGCTCTAAGCTGGCCTTTCGTGTTCCGGGCACCATTCAAGAAATACTGGTAAGCAATGGCCAAAGCGTGACCAAAGGGCAAGTGCTTGCACGCCTAGACCCACACGACTACCAAGTAAGCCTGCTTGAACTAGAAGCCAAGCTACTTGAAGCTGAGTCGGCCCAAGCCCTCGCCCACAATGAATACCAGCGAGTACAACAAGCCAGCCAAGACAACGCCATAGCACCGGTTAACCTAAACCGCGCACTTAGCGGCAAACAACGCGCCGACGCCAGCGTTGAAGTGGTGAACCAGAATATTCAACGCGCTAAAGATGCACTGCGTTATACCGAGTTACGCGCGCCTTTTGATGGGGTAATTGCTCAACGCTTTGCCGAAGAGCACGAACAAGCAGTACCTGCGCTACGCGTATTTACCTTACACCAGCCCGAGCACTTAGAAGCCGTGATAGAAGTGCCAGAGAATCAAATTAATGCCTTTAGCATTGGCCAAGCTGCGCAAGTTAGTTGGCACGAGAAAACCGATAGCATAAACGCCAAGGTAAGTGAGATTGCCACCGTGCCAGATCTCATCAAGCAAACCTATACGGTAAAACTTAAGCTTGAGCAGACTCTCGATGAGGTGTATCCAGGCAAATCGGTTCAACTAAGCTTAGCGCTCTCGCAATCTGAACAAGCTCGCTACTGCTTGCCGCATTCAGCCTTAATTCTTGAGGGAGCAAAGGCCAAAGTTTACCGCGTTCACAATCACAAGGTTGAAGCCGTAGCCAGTGAAATCGTAAACCAAACTCAGCAACAAGTATGTGTAAGCGGCGACTTTAAAGAAGCTGACAAAATCATTGTTGCTGGTAGCCGTTACCTAAGCGAAGGACAGCAAGTGGGTGATTTATTAGACGCGAAGGAGGGTTAAGATGAACCTCGCAGAATTCGCGATTCGCCAGCGCACCTTTGTATGCTTTTTTACCGTGTTATGCATTATTGCAGGCATTGGCTCTTACATTGGTTTAGGTAAATTAGAAGACCCTTCGTTTACCGTAAAAAGTGCGGTAGTGGTTACCTTATACCCTGGGGCATCTGCCCAGGAAGTAGAGCTGCAAGTTACCGACAAAATTGAAAACCGCTTGCAAGAGATGGGCTCGGTGTGGAAGCTACGCAGCCTTTCTCGCCCTGGCAGTTCAATGATTTTTGTTGACCTAAAAGAGAGCACCACCTCAGAAGAGCTTCCTCAGCAATGGGATTTATTACGCCGCAAAGTTAACGACGTAAAACTAGAGCTTCCGGCCAGTGCCCAAATCAGCATCGTGCAAGATGAGTTCTCGGAAGTATATGGGATGTTGTTTGCGGTACACAGCGACGACGCTGCGCCAGCTGAGTTAAAAGCCCATGCTAAAGAGTTGCAACGCCGCTTAAAAGCCGTTGATGGCATTAAAAAAGTAGAGCTGCATGGTGTTCCCCAACAAATCGTTAATATTGATTTGCCAAGCGAGCGCTTAGCAGAGCATCAGCTCTCGGCTGCTCAAGTATTTAGCCAATTAACCACCCAAAACATGGTGCTAGATTCAGGCAGCTTTAAACTTGGTGAAGAGCGCATAAGAGTTAGCCAAAGCGGCACCTTTGAAAACCTAAGTGATATTCAGAATCTATTGCTTAAATCTGGTATTGCCGAACTCGGCTCTGGCTTAATTCGCCTAGGTGACATCGCCGATGTTTACTTGGATTACCAAACCCCAGCACTATCAGAAAGCCGTTATAACGGTAGCACTGCGATTACCGTTGCGGTAAGCCCAGTTGATGGCATAAACGTAGTGGCCTTGGGCGACACCCTAAAACAGGTAATTCAGCAGTTTACTAGCGAACTCCCACTTGGCACCGAGGTTGGCACCATTGCCTTTCAGCCCGACGAAGTGCAAAAGTCTATCAATAACTTTGTAAGCAACTTAGTTGAAAGTATTCTTATTGTGGTGGCAGTGCTTTGGGTATTTATGGGGCTGCGCAGTGCTGCCATTGTTGGCAGTAGCTTGCTTATTACCTTGCTTATTACCCTTATTTACATGCTAGTTGCCGGCATTGATTTACAACGGGTATCGGTTGGCTCGTTTATTTTGGCGCTAGGTATGCTGGTAGATAACGCCATTGTTATTACCGACATGTTCAAGGCAAAACTAAACCAAGGCATAGAGCGCTATCAAGCCGCCACTAACAGTGTGAAAGAAACCGCTGTGCCCTTACTCGCTGCTACCGTGATTGCCATTATGGGTGCTACCCCAGTGCTGTTATCACAAACCGATGCTGCCGAGTTTTCTATTTCGGTATTCCAAATACTTTGTAGCTCACTGCTATTGTCTTGGTTAGTGGCGATGACACTTACCCCTCTGATGTGTTGGGCCTTCATTAAACCTAAGGCTAAACAAGTAGACCAGCCAGAGCCAAAGTTTGCCCAAATTGCGCGCAAGGTTCTTACCTGGGTAGTGGCAAAACCCTTTAGTGCTATTGCTTGCATCATTCCGGCATTACTTGTTACTGCCTTAATTGTGCCAAAAATTGCGATTAACTTTATGCCTGGCTCCGATAGACCCATCTTATTTTTAGATTACTGGCTACCCAACGGCGGACAAACCGAAGTGGTGTCACGTGATATGAAAGTGATTGAGGACTGGTTATTAGAGCAACCCGAAGTAAGCAGCATTTCAAGCTACATAGGTGCCAGTGCTCCGCGCTTCTCGGTAACCGTTGAGCCAGAACCGTTTGACAGCAGTTACGGGCAAATACTGATTAATGCAAAAGATTTTGAATCTATTGCGCCACTTATTGAACGTGGTGATAACTGGCTAATGAGGCAGTTTCCTAATGCTGAACCTCGCTTTAGAAACTTAAAGCTAGCCACCAAGGATAAGTTTGCCATTGAAGCGCGCTTTAAAGGCCCCGATCCGCAAGTTCTGCAAGACTTGTCAGCGCAAGCTCAAGCCATTTTCAATGCTCACCCTAATACCAAGTATGTACGTGATGATTGGCGACAAACCAGTAAACAGCTGGTGCCAATTATGAACCAAGACAAAATGCGCCGCGCAGGTATTAATCGCAGCGACGTAGCACTGGCTATCCAACGAGCGTCTAGCGGTGTTGTTGTGGGTGCGCTGCGCCAAGGCGATGAGACCTTGCCAATTAAAATGCAAAGCAGTAATACCGATATTGCGCAATTAGAGAACATTCCTGTTCGCTCACTATTGGGTTTACACACTGTGCCACTTAGCCAAGTTGTCGATGGCTTTGAAACTCGCGAAGAGCAAAGCATTATTTGGCGTCGTAATCGGGTACCAATTATCACTGCGCAAGCAGAAGTATTTGGTCAAACACCTTCCGATGTGCGTAAAGAGTTAGCCGAGCAAATTCAAGCTATTGAATTGCCTTATGGTTACAGCTTTGAATGGGGCGGTGAGTACTACGATGAAAAACGCGCAATTGACGACACCTTAAAGCAAATTCCAAAAGCAACGTTGATGATGGTGATTGTAATGGTGGCGCTATTTAATGGCTTAAAACAGCCGGCGATTATTTTAATTACCTTGCCGCTAGCCGCGATAGGTTGCGCTTGGACGCTGTTTTTCTTTGGTAAACCCTTTGGCTTTATGGCCCTAACTGGCGCAGTTGCGCTATCGGGAATGATCATCAAAAACGGCATTGTGCTCATTGATCAAATCGAACTAGAACGCAAACAAGGTAAAAGCATTAGCGAAGCCGTTGTAGAAGCCACAATTAACCGCACCATGGCCATTTCGATGGGTGCACTAACCACCGTACTAGGCATGGTACCGCTACTTAGTGACCGTTTATTTGACCAAATGGCGGCGATTATTATTGGCGGCTTGGTGGTTGCGACCTTCTTGTCGTTAATCATTATGCCGGCGTGGTATCGGATTTTTTACCGTGACCCACAAACCGAAAACAAAGCTGAAGATCTAAGCATAAGTTCGGAGCTAAACCATGAACAAAACTAAGCCTTTAACTACAAGCAAAGCCCTGTCGGTAATGGTGTTCTCAGTATTGGCAACCGCTTGTGCTAGTGCTCCCGAATATCAAATGCCAGAGACCTCGGTAGACACCGTCTACTCTGAGCAACAGTCTAATCAGTTTGTAAACCAACAAACGGTTGAGGCGGCGTGGTGGCAGCAATTTAACGACCCCATTTTAAATGATTTGGTGCAGCAAGCTCAGCAGCAAAACTTAAACATTAAAATGGCGGCTAACCGCGTTCAAGCAGCGCAAGCTTATCGCAGTGCGGTGGCGTCATTTAAGGTACCAACTGTGAGCTTAGGTGGTGGTTACACCAGCTACCAACTCAGTAAAAACGATCCTTTAGCGGGCCCCGCTTTTGGTATTGAAAATCCCATATCGGGCGGAGAGTTTGACTTAATTGAGCAGCAAAACGGCGGCTTTTTTGCTGGCATAAATGTAAGTTGGGAAATGGACTTGTTTGGCCGAATAGACAAGCAAGTAAACGCTGCAGAAATTAGGGGTGAGCAGGCCGAGATTTTCCATCAAGGCATGCACACCTTAGTGAGCGCAGAGATCATTAATAACTACTTACAATATCGCGGTGCTCAGCAACGTATTGCCATTGCTAAACGAAATATTAGTGAGCAAGAAACCGTACTTAAACTGGTTAAATCGCTCAGTGCCAGCGGCTACGGTTCAGATATGGATGTAGCCAAGGCAGAAAGTGCACTGGCTTTAAGCCGCGCCGCCCTGCCCCAGCTTAACAGTGCCGAAAGTGTGCATTTAAATCGCATGGCTTTAGTACTTGCGCAAACCCCGTCTAGTTTGGCTGAACAACTTGGGGAGCCAGAAGCCTTGCCAGACTTTGAAGGCATAATCCCCTTAGGTTTGCCCTCTGATTTACTTAACCAGCGCCCCGACATCAACATTGCGGAGCGCGAAATGGCGGCGGTGAATCAAGAACTAGCGGCCAGTTTGGTGGCGGGTTACCCACGCTTTTTCTTAACCGGTGGGCCGGGCTTAAGTGCTGAGAACTTTGATGATTTATTCAAAGCAGACTCTGCCGCTTGGCTGGCTAGCATAGGGGTGCAATGGAACCTGTTTGATGGCGGACGAAACGACGCCTTAGTAGAAATACAGCAGCAAAGATTTAACGACAGCGCCTTGCAATACCAACAAACCGTGAATGCAGCCTTTGTTGAAGTAGAGACCATGTTAATGGCCTATGGCAATAGCCAAGTGTTTGCCAGCAATATAGAGCAAGCAAGCGAACAAGCCGATCTTGCATTAAGTAAAGCCAACTCACTATACCGAGCTGGCCTATTGGACCACTTGGCTGTTTTAGATGCGCAACGCCAGCAAAACTTGCTTGAAGACGCACAAGTGCTTGCTCAGCTGCAAACCGCTAACAGCATAGTTGGTTTACATAAAAGTTTAGGGGGTGACTGGACGATGCAATAAGTTTGGTCATGTTGACGCTTTGGTAGGTAAGCCTAATTAGTTGGATTGTTCTCTCTTAGCTAGTTAGCCAAAGCGTCCTTTTTCTCGCCCATTATCAATTTGAGAACAAATCAATTTCAGGTGACAAATAGAAACCATCATTTAAGTGAGTAAGCTGTTTTTCTGAAAGATTCGCAGGAGTGTATTCATTTGAAGGCTTTTGCTTATCCAACAAACCAATATGTTGGTAGGCTGCTGCCACTAATTCACTGCAAAATAATGAATCGAGGTTTTCTTGATTCTCACCAAATGGGCCTTCCCATCCAGCCCGAGCCAGCTCCCAAAAGTCTTGTTCATAATGGCGTAGTTTTAGCTGTTCAAGTAATTGCATTAATTTGCTTAAATGCACATCCGATAAGGTTCCACCTAACAACTGGCGAATTGAAATACTGCCCAAGTGTTGTTTAACCCGTTGGTGTAGCGGCACTACCTGCACCCCATTGCTGGCTTGTTGAGAATACAAACAGGTATCTTTTGAATTAGGAACTGCTTCCCAAAGGGTCACAAAGTCATAGGCTTCTAGCTCTAGCACCATGCCAACATGTGACCATTTGCTAAACGTGCCGTAACGAATAATGTCGCTACTTAAACCTTTGCCAGAAAAAAACACCAAATCGCCAGTTTTTAGTTTTTTGGCTAGTGGGTCGGGCTTTAGCATCCTGCTAACTCTCTCGATAGTCCTTATAGTTAAGCTTTATATGATAAAAACAAAAAGCCCGCAATAGAGCGGACTTAAATCAAAAAATAGACAATTAACGCTAGCGATTACAGCCACCTGCACATTCGCTGGTACTAACACAATCAAAAATGCCACTGCTTACAATCACGCCTTCTATAGGTTTGATACGTTAAGCTCTGGGTCAGATTTTTATGAAAACGCTTAGCTAAAAAATTGAACAAACACCAATTAGTTACTTTAAAAGCAACCAGCGATTATTTTAATCACCTTAAAATTAAGACATTAATTTTCAACGGTTTATTAATTCAAAACAGAAAAAGAAAGCTTTAGGTGAACGGACACCTAAATGTGATGTTAATCACAATTTAACCAGCCTTAATCAGGCTATTTCTGCACCAAACACTGCTGCATATTGTCGGTGACTAACTTAAAGCGCGAAGCCAAACGATGATAACGGCGTTGCACCAAATAAATGGTTTCACTCACTGGATTAGCTAAATGGCTAGCAGCAATAAGCTCAGGTTTGGCAAAAGCGGCCACTGCGTGCGCAGGCAACACCGTAAAGCCCAGCCCCATTGAAACGGGCTCTAAAATCAAACTAATTTGGTTAGAGAATCCGCGCAGTCTAAATTGACTGGTTTGCTCAAACTCTGGGTAATTGGCCGACAATAATAGTTGTGAATGATGAGCGCCGTCGGGGTGGTCCACATAACCTAAATCTAATAAGTCTTGCCAACTAGCATTGTTATATCGTGCCGGTGTTACCAATACCAAAGCCTCTTCTGCGAAGGCTTGGGTAGCCAGCTCACTTAGGGCACTGGGGCGAGTAATAAAACCTAAATCTAGCTGACGATCGGCCAGCATTTGTTCGATGCTAGCATTGGGTGCAAATTTATAATCAAACACCAAATCAGGGTATTTTGCTTGTAAATCCAATAGATTTGGATAGAGCTTCAAACCCACGCTTCCGGGGCTGGCAATCCGACACAAACCGGCATGAGGATCATCTTGTTTAAGTGACAGTTCAAGCTGGTTAAGTTGAGCCAAGGTTTGCTGTGCTTGCAAATACACTTGATTGCCGGCCTCTGTAAGCGTGAAGCTTTTACCTTCTCGTTGTAACAGAGTTTGCTGGTAGTAGTGTTCTAGCTTACGAATTTGCTGGCTTACTCCAGGCTGAGTCATCGCCAGCTTTTCTGCGGTGCGAGTAAAATGTCCGGTTTCAATTAAGGTGCAATAGGTTTGTAGCCAGTCGATATTAATCATAATGAAACCTTATTGAAGTAGCCAAGAAAGATAACATTATGCAGGAGTAGATTTTTCAAACAAGGCCGCACAACAAACAAAGCCTATCGCACCCCGAAAAACCTTACAGGCTAGAGAACAGCATTTTTGCAGCACCGGATACAAGCGCTAGATTAGATGGGATAAGCACACAGATTGTTGCCACGAACAGCAAATAGAATTGCAGCTTTGCAAACAGCAGGTTTACTATAAACCCAACATAAACAGTAACATCGCTAGCGCAGAAGCAAGGCTGCGCCAGTGATTCCAATAGGTCCACTCCGCTAAATATTGCTGCCACTGCAAGCTTTGTGCTTCGCTTAGCGCATCATCCACGGAAATTAGCGCCAGCGCTTTATTTCTTGGTACGTTGGCAAACGCAGTCACCGCAAAGCAGCCCAGTAAATAACAAAGGCTTGCAGCCACCAGCCGTAGGTTAATTGTTGCGACAAAAAATACCTGCCAAACAAGCACCACTAAACACAGAATTGCCGTGCCCATAAACAAGCCTAAAAACCCTGGGTTAAGCACCGTGATATTAATGCTTTGCATGGCCGCCAAACCTTGCTGAGTATTCAGCCTAGCCAAAGCAGGCATTACAAAATTTGAAAATGCCACAAAAATACCAGCCACTAAACCACAGCCAAAAGCCGCGGCGATTATTAAGCTTTGTTCAAACATGTATTTCCCCTAAACCACTAGCTTTAGTCCTATAACACTAATACAAACTAGGCTAATCATTGCCCACTGTTTGAGCGTAGGCTTTTCCGCTAATAGCCACCAGCCGAGTAGCATACTAAATACCATCATAGTGCTTAACACAGCTGCCGCAATGGCTAGGGGGCCTAAGGTCATCGCTAAGGCATAGCAGCCTGTGCCAATTACCGTAGGTGAGGCGAAAATGAGGATCTGTTTAAACTGTGCGGCTGTCACCTTTTGCATTCCGGCTTGGCCGCTAAGCTTACCTCGCGCGAACGCCATTAACATAGCCACCACGCCAATCATCACTTCCCAACTAAAACCCACCAAAAATGGGTGGCTGTCGCGAGACATTTTAGCCACCAGTATCAAGGCGCAAGACATTAAAGCGCCATAACAAGCACTGGCTACAATGCCAATAAGCGGCTTGTATTGGGGGGCACTCTCCGTGGATTTAGTGTTAGTACGAGTTTGACTTGCTCCCAACAGCAGCACAGCAAGTAAGGTTAGTCCGGCCATTAACCATTGCAATGGACTTAAACGCTCATCTAACAGTAATTCGCCCAACAAGCCAACAAACAGTGCCGTAAATGCCATCGATAAAGCGCTAGCAATGCCCACAGGTAACCTTACAAAGGCTATTGCATTTGCCCAGTTAGCCAAGGCAGCTAAACCCGCCGCTAGTACCAACCAACCAGCATGATGAATAAAACCAGAATACGCAGACAGCGGCACCAATAGCAGTAAGGGAGACATGCTAATTAACAAACTTAAACCGCGGTAGGCCACCGCACTAAGCAGATCTGATTGGCGATAAACCTTGGCCATTAGCACCCCTTGTAGGGCATAGGCAAAGGTAGCGGTTAAGGCGATAAAAAAGAACAAGGCTGCGTACTCACTAAAAATTTACCTCAGCCTACGCAACAAACTAAATAGCAACAAGGGCTTAACTAAGCATCGAAATGGCGTAAGCAAAAAACATTAGCCTTGCTTAAGTTTAGCCACCCTATTTAAACGCTTGATGTAACCTCAATCACTAACGCGCTCGCAGCGACTCTTGCTTGGCTAGGCTCTGTTTTAAGTAATCGATGAGCAAACGCAACTTCTTAGAACTCGCCGAGCCTTTAGGGAAAACACAATACACATCAATATCTTGTAATTGATAATCGGCCATAAGCACTTCTAACTTTCCGGCCTGTATTTTTGGCAAGGCGTCGTACAAGGGAACACGGCCCAGGCCATGGCCACCTTCAACAAAGGCAGTACGCACTGCTGCATTATTAGTACTCATGCCACCTTTGGTTTTTATGCTAAAAGAACGAGAACCTTTGCTTAGCTGTAAGGTACTTGAGCCTGCGGTATAAATAACCCATTGGTGAGCATCTAAATCTGCAGGTTTAGTCGGCCGGCCATGCTTATTTAAGTATTCTGGGGCAGCGCATAAGCAGGTACTTAAGGTGGTTAGCTTGGCGGCTTGCAAACCAGAGTCGTTAAGCTCGGCGCCGCGGATAGCTAAATCAAAACCATCTTGAATAATATTTACCACGTCATCGCTTAATACCAGCTCGATATTCACCTTCGGATACAAACGGCGAAACTCATTAATCACTGGCACAATGGTTTGTAGGCCTGCGTTTACCGGACAAGAAATTTTCAGCGAACCTTCCGGCTCTTGCTTAAGGTTTTCTATCTGTAAATTTGCGGCTTTAGCTTGCTCGGCAATGTTATGACAGCGCTGATAGTATTGCTCGCCAGCCTCGGTTAAATGCAAACTTCGGGTTGAGCGATTTAGTAAGCTAAGCCCTAGTTGCTGTTCCAGCTTTTTGATGTGGTAACTAACCACCGCGCGGGTAATGCCAATATGCTTCGCGGCAGCGCTAAAACTGCCCTGCTCCACCACCTGAGCAAATACCACCATACTTTTTAGCTGTTCAAAGCTAACGCTCATTGTTCTATCTCTTTTTTAAAACACCTCCTCATTGTATCAATTATTCTACCAATCATGTCTATTTAATCTGCATTGTTGGAATGAGCTTACCCACCTACACTAGGTGCATTGCTATTGCGAGATCGCATAGTGACTCATCAATTTTAAGGAATGCACTAATGAGCACAGCTAAGAAAATCCTAATGGTTCTAACTTCTCACGACCAACTGGGCAATACCGAACATAAAACAGGTTTTTGGGTAGAAGAATTTGCCGCCCCTTATTATGTGTTTTTAGATGCTGGAGCAAACATCACCTTAGCGTCACCTAATGGCGGCCAACCACCCATTGACCCAAATAGCGAGCTCCCTGATTTTCAAACCGATGCCACTCGCCTCTTTGACCAAGACGACGCTGCAAAACAACAGTTAGCCACTACACTTAAGCTCGCCGACCTTGATGCTAGTGATTACGATGCGGTGTTTTACCCTGGTGGTCATGGTCCATTGTGGGATCTCACCGACAACCCACAATCTATCTCGCTACTAGAGAACTTTGTTGCGCAAAACAAACCAGTTGCAGCAGTTTGCCATGCCAGCGCGGCCTTACTAAATGTAAAACAAGCCGATGGCCAATTACTGGTAAAAGGCAAAGCAGCAACCGGCTTTACCAACAGTGAAGAAGCCGCAGTACAACTTACCGAGGTGGTGCCATTTTTGTTAGAAGATGAGTTAAAAGCCCGCGGTGCAGATTACCAAGCAGTAGCCGACTGGAACCCTTTTGCGATTCAAGATGGTTTAATGATTACCGGTCAAAACCCGGCATCTTCAGAAATGGCAGCAGAGAAAGTACTACAACACTTGGCTGGTTAATGAAGGAAATATGATGTTAAATTTTTCGTTCCAAAACAGTACCCAAATCCATTTTGGCGAGGGGCAAATAGCTACCATCGCTAACGAAATCCCGGCGGATGCCAAAGTATTGGTCACCTATGGTGGTGGCTCAATTAAAAGCAATGGCGTTTATGATCAAGTTGCAAAGGCCTTAGAAAATCACCAGTGGTCAGAGTTTTCGGGCATCGAGCCTAACCCTAGCTATCACACGCTTATGCGTGCTGTTGAGCAAATTAAAGCGGAAGGGCTTGATTACATTCTTGCTGTAGGCGGTGGCTCGGTGATTGATGGCAGCAAGTTTATCGCTGCTGCAGCATGTTACCAAGGCGATGATCCTTGGGACATCATTGCCAAGCAACACCCGGTTGATACAGCCTTGCCATTAGGAGCAGTGCTCACCTTGCCAGCAACCGGCTCAGAAACCAACCCAGCAGCAGTGGTCACCCGTGACGGCACTAAATTACCTTTTTATGCCCTAGCAGTGCGCCCTAAGTTTGCGGTTTTAGACCCAAGCGTAACCTTAAGTTTATCGCCCCGCCAAGTAAGCAACGGTGTAGTAGATGCATTTGTTCACGTAATGGAGCAATACCTCACTTATCCGGTAAACGCCAAAATCCAAGATCGCTTTGCCGAAGGCATTTTGCTCACCTTAATTGAAGAAGGGCCTAAAGCACTTGCCAAAGAGAGCAGCAAAGACTTAGAGGTTCGCGCTAACATTATGTGGGCAGCCACCATGGCCTTAAACGGTTTAATTGGTGCTGGCGTGCCGCAAGATTGGGCAAGCCACATGTTGGGCCACGAGTTAACCGCCGCTTATGGCGTTGACCACGCACGCAGCTTGTCTATCACTTTGCCAGCGGTAATGAAAATTCGCCGTGAAGCAAAAGCCGACAAATTGCTGCAATACGCAGAACGTATTTGGGGCATAAGCGAAGGCGACAAGCAGCAACGCATCGACCAAGCGATTGCCGCCACCGAAACCTTCTTCCGTAGCATGCAAGTTCCAGTGCGCTTAAGTGACATCGAACTTGGCGCTAGCGATGTAGAAGTACTGTTGACCAAGTTAGAGCAACACCAAATGGTGGCTTTAGGCGAAGATAAAGCTATCACTTTAGATGTTAGCCGCGAAATCCTAAACGCCGCGCTATAAATCCAATGCTTATAAAAAAAGGGCCTGAAGGCCCTTTTTTATTGAGAACAACACAGAGTTCTAGGTGCAATATAAGCACCGCATAGATTAGATCGTTTTTAGGTACTCAAGTATCGCGTCACATTGCTGCGAATCAAAGGCAGTGCCAATCACCCCTTTAGGCTGATCCAAATAATGTTTACTAGGGTCGTATAAATCTGAGAAGTGATGGCCAGTGTTGTGATTACCCGGTATTGAAGTATCTAAGATAAAGTAGCCTTCCGCTGTATATTGCTGACCTTTTTTCAGCGCTTTGTTAGCCACTTTTTCAAAACCTTCAGGCTGCTGTAACCCTAGGTTCACCGCATCATAGCCAATGTTGCCCAACTGCAAATACTTAGGGCGCTCGCCTCCCTCTGGGCAAAGCAAATCGCGCAATGTTGCTACAGAACCGTTATGCAAAAATGGTGCAGTAGCCCAAACACCATTCAGTGGGCGAGCTTTATAGCCAGAAGTGACTCGAATACAGTTGGGGCGTCCTCCTTCAAATTCAGCTTGTAAGGCTTTATCACTCACGCCCTGTTGTTTAAACCAAGCGTTCACGGTTTCCTGCACTATGGCGCCCAGCGCTAAGCCAAATAATACTTCTCCGCTATCGTTTACCGACAAGTCCACCAGCTGGGCTTTATCTTTCTTCGAATAGTTAGCGCCAGCCATTTGGCTGCCATAAAGCTGGTTAGGGTTTTCGCCACAAATTGTTTCATCAATGCCTAAACCCGGAGTCACGTTCGCAGCAGCTACATTACTTACTCCAGCCGTGCTTAAGGTGCGAGTAGCCAATACATTTGCCTGAGCAGGATCGGTCCCAACCTGCGACAAATCAATCAGCTTAAGTTGTAGTACTTTTTCTGCGGTTTGTTTTTGCTCGCCATTTTGCTGATAAACAATCGGCGAAAAGTATTGTTCTTGCCAAATCTCTTGGCTGTCTAAGGGCGGTAAATGGCAGCCCTGACACTTAGCTTGATAAAGTGATGCCCCAAGCTCTGCTTTTTGTTGATCAATTGGGCCAAATTGCCACTTGGGTGGCTGTAAACCCGAAAAGCCCTTCGTTTGGCTAGGCTGTTCCCCACCAAGAAAGTGTTCTAGCCACACCAAGTTTTGCATTGGGATTGACGAGCTAAAGCGATTGTCATCCATAGCGCTTTGCATATCCACGTAGGCATTTACCCCCATCGCTTCGCCAGCATTGCGAATGAGCGGGCTCATAATAGAGGCATCGTATTGCACCCAGTTAAACCAAGAAGCGCTCCATAAATGCGGATAATTAACTGGCGCATTTATCGCGTGGTAATTTTCACGGCGGTTGATGTTCTCGGCAAATACCTGGTTACCAATGCGGTTTAGCGCGTCTAAGCGCATAAAGCCTTCGTTTACTTGAATAACATCTTGCTGCCCTTCGCTAGCGGCAACAATGTTGGCTAACTCTTCTGCCAGAGACAGCTTGTTGGCTGGGCTATAACTAGCACCAAGCACTCGGCGAGCAAAGCGGTCGAAACGACCATCTAAAATGGGTAACTTACTCGAAAGCAAAGTTTGCCCCAGCGCAGCGGCTAAGGTTTCGGTAAGCAAACTTAAGTCGATGGTGGCGGGAGCACCGTCAATCACATACTCGGTCTTGTTTTCCCCTTCCCCATGAACAAAGTGGCCGGTATGACAAGCTGCACAAGTAAAACCAATCCCCGCGGTACGGGTTGGATAACCAGGTAAATTAACGGAATCGGTGCGAGCAAAACCAATAGGTAAACCATCGGGATTTTGCTCAGTAACTTGTGAGCGAATAAAGCCCAAACGCAGCAAAAATTCGTTTGCCGAAAGCAAGCCATTATCAGAAAAACCGTTTAGCAACAGCAAAGACCAAAGCGAGCCGCTGGGCTGCTCTAAATTCACAAACCATTGGTAAGGAACGGGAATGGTGCGAGTACCCTGGGAAATGTGATGGTACTTTTTAGCCTCATCACTAACGTAATCACCTTTGCTGCCCCAATTTTGCTCTGGCCAATACTGTTTTAGCCAAGAGCCATCTTTGTGAACAACTTGCAGCTCGGGCAATTTAGGCGGTGTTAAGGCATCGGTAATGCTCTTAACCTTGTCACTGCTTAGTAGCATCAATAAATACACCACTAGCAGCACCAACAATATGATGCCTAAACGAGCCAGTTTGCTAGATAACACCTTACTCATACATTAATTCCTTTCTTCCATGAAGGGTAACAAGCAGATGATGATTCACTATTACTGCGCTGAGCAAGCGCCTAACATCCTTGAAAAAATCTCTCTGCTAAGGCTAAACCATAGAGGAAAAGTGGCTTTAATGTAAACCTATTAACTGTGGTGTCAGTACCGTAAGCTTTACGCATCTGCGCAACACCTAGAGATAAGGCAGCTAAGATAACAAAGCTGCCTAGCATCGCTTAAGCCTTTAGTTTTTGAGTAAACTTATGCCCGCTGCTTTGCCGATTATTTTTGTCACTATGGCTACGCCCACATTTACCTGCTTGCCAAAAAGGTTTACGGCCTTCGGCTAAGGCTTGCGCTCGGCTTAAACCAATATCCTTGAGCAACTCGTCATTCAAGGCTAGCAAAGCTCTGCGACTGCGGCGACGAGCTCGATACAGGGCAAGGCGCTTAATCAGTGCATGAAAACCCATGTGGAAAGAAACTTGTATCTGCATATTCCGCTCCTTGTTTTAATCAGCTACCCCTCTAGCTTAAATTTTGAACAAGCAAGCTTACAGATTCAGAATATAAGAATTTTGCCATTACAGATGCCGCAAATAGCTATCTGTAATGCTTGTTAATGTTCAATCTGTACTGCTTTGCTACACAACTTTGCTTAACTGTATTCCTCTGTGTTATTAATGAGCGATGTTTTGGCTAAGGAGTTGCCAATGACCCTCTACGAGCAATTTGCGCAAGAACTTAAGGAACAAATCTCTCAAGCCTATTACCCGGTTGGCCAAAAGCTGCCTTCTATCCGCGAGATGAGCAAGGCGAGAGGGGTAAGTATTTCTACGGTGCAAGAGAGTTATCGATTGTTAGAAGATGCCGGCTTTGTTCGCAGTAAGCTCAAGTCGGGTTATTATGTTCAACAACCTCCAAGCACCGCACAGCTGCCAAAAACCAGCCAACCAGAGCAACGCCCAGTGCCAATCGACAATTGGCACAGGGCGTTAGAGCTTATGATGACAGAAAGCAACAGTCACTTTCTTGCCTTAGGCAGAGGCTCACCAGATACCGAGTTAAGCAGTTTAAAGCCATTGCAGCGCTTACTTAGCGACAACATCAAGTATCAAAGCAAACAAGTTTTTAGCTGCTCAAAAGGCAATGGTTTGTTTAAGTTACGGGTGCAAATTGCTCGCCTAATGCAGAACTCTGGTTGTCATATTCATCCCGATAACATCCAAATCACAGCTGGTTGCCAGGAAGCACTATCCTTAAGTTTAAAAGCACTCACCCAGCCAGGCGATATTGTGGCGATTGATTCACCCAACTTTTATGGCTCGATGCAAGCGATTCAATCTAACCAATTGAAAGTTATTGAGATCCCAACCCATCCAGAAACCGGCATAAGTTTGCCCGCCCTAGAACTTGCTCTAGAACAGTGGCCAATCAAAGTGCTGCAACTAATCCCAACATCTAATAACCCTTTGGGTTATGTGATGCCCGAAAAGAACAAACTAAAGCTGCTTAAAATGGCCGAGAAATACGATTTCGCCATTATTGAAGACGACATTCTGGGCGACGGCTATTACCAAACACCCCGCCCGCGCAGTTTAAAATCCTACGATAGCCAAGATAGAGTGTTGTTTTGCTCGTCGTTTTCTAAAACCATTGCTCCAGGCCTGCGAGTGGGCTGGGTAGCGCCTGGCCGTTATGGGCAAATGCTCACTCACTTAAAATTTGTTACCTCATTGGGTGCTAACAGCTTACCCCTGTTGGCAGTGGCCGATTTTATCGAGCAAGGGCACTACGAAAAACACCTAAGACTGGCAAAGCAGCAGTATCAAGCAAGGCGCGATTTGATGCTCCATTGGGTACAGCGCTACTTTCCTAGCGGCAGTAAAATGAGCTTTCCTAAAGGCGGATTCTTTTTGTGGGTAGAGCTACCAGAGTCAATCGACAGCTTGGTGCTAAACGAAAACTTAAAACCGTTTAACATTGGTATTGCGGCGGGCAGCTTGTTTTCAGCTGCAGGCAAGTATCAAAACTGTTTACGCATAAGTTACGCCAACAAACCCAGTGAGCGTATAGAGCAAGCCATCAAAATTGTTGGCGAACAGGCAAAGATTCTCTTACAGCAAGCCTTAGCGCGAGCTTAATAGCGTTAAGCTCGCCCGCTTATTTATTACAGTTTCTTCCACTGTAACTTAGTGCATTTGCCGTTGTCGTCGTGCACACGGCAACCAAAGCGGTAGCCTTCTTTTACTAGGCTTTTATTGTAATACTCTGCATTTTTATCGAATTCGCTAAGCGCTGGCTTGCTGCTTGGTTGTTCAGCTGCAACCGTAGTTACGCTAAGACCTAAACCGAACACTAGTGCAACTGAGCTGATTAAAACATTACGCATTTTTCTTCTCACAATTATTGATAAAAGTAATTTCTGCGTTTTATACCAGCTATTTTCCGCAGTGCAATCTGCGACAGTTTTGTGAAAAAATTCACAATATAAAGCAGACGTTAAAATGACAGCATTTTCACTTCTTGAGTATCAGGAAATTAATTATGTAATCAGTAAATAATAAAAATGACATCGATTTCAACAGAGGGTTATTTTTATTTAATTGTTAGTTTAAGTGGCTATTATTTACACAAATTCTGTGGAAAGCAGCCAAACATCATACTTCAAACATAAATCTTTAAATTTCAGTCAATTAAAACTAACGCCAAGTAAACGATTTCATAATTTAGCATTAATGTTAATAAGCATACTTTAAGCGATCATGTTTATTAACAAACCACAAATTTTAAAATTTACATGACGAATTAAATAATAATTTCAAGCCTAAAATCTCAATTTGTTAGTTTGACAAGTATCATTGCTTGGGATAATTTTTGGGCCACAGTAAATGGATTTAAATCATATTTAACGGCAATTGCTATTAGATATATAAGGTAACAATGAAATTAAAACACATAGTTAGTGCCGCTGTTATTTTACTTAGTTCTCAAGCCAGTGTGGCCAATGAAAGCATTGATAGCTCTGAGCTTCCTGCGCTTAAAAACTATGCTTTTGCCGCTTGCATGTACCACATTCAAGCCAAAATCGATCCCACTCCGGCTGCTACGCTAAATGGCTTACGCGAAGAAATGGAAGTGTTCTATCAGTACAGCGTATTACCTACCGAACACTTTGAAGCGGTATACGCCGAAGCTGAAGCTGGCGCTAAAAATGTCCCACCTTCCGGCTCTATTCGCTACTGCATTAGCTGGCTACAAGAAGACAAAGTAGAACAAATACTGGCTAACTAAATTTGCCCTACTCTAGCGCTTAACGCCGTCTAACCGCATAATAGCCACTTCTTAGAAAGTGATGAGATTATGCAATGCAAAACGTACTAGTAACCGGTCTAAATGGTCGACTTGCACCTTACCTTAAACAAGCGCTAGAAAAGCAAGGCATTGCAGTACATGGCTTTAATCGCCAAGAGCTAGACATTACCAACCGCGCGCAACAGCTAGGCTATGTTCGCGGCCACCACATCGATGCAATATTTCACCTAGCTACAGGGCCCGAAGAGTGGCTGGCTTGTCTGGCTGGCATTGCTGGTGAAGAAAATATTCCAATGCTATTTACCAGCACCGAAAGTGTATTTAACCCAGAGAGCACCGGCCCTTTCACCCCAGAGCATCCGGCAGATGCGGTAAATGATTATGAGCTATATAAAATAAGCTGTGAACAAGCTGCCCTTGCCGCTAACCCCAATACCATTATTGCTCGCCTAGGCTGGCAAATGTTCGATAACTTTGAGCAAGATAACCTACTCACACATGTTAGAGATATGCATGCTGAAAAAGGTTACTTGGCAGCTAGCACCGAGTGGTTACCAGCCGTGGCCTTTGTTGAACATAGCATGCAGTGCTTAGTCACTTTGGCGCAACAAGCCAAACCGGGGATATATCATGTAGGCGGTAATGAGCAAGGCTTGTCTTTCTACCAACTGGTGCAAATGATCAATCAAAAGTACCAGTTAAACTGGGACATTCGCCCCGGTAGCGATCCTCAGCGAGATGGCCGAATTATCGACTCACGAGTAGCATGTGGCAGCATCGCCGAGCAATTGGCTATATAGCTTGGCCACGCGCTAAATCAAGGCCTCGCCTTTTCCAACTAAATTGAAGAACAGTAATTATGTCAGAACAAAGTTTTAAAGTAGTGGTAGGGTCGCGTAACCCAGTCAAAGTGCGAGCAGTTGCTAAAGCCCTCGCGATGTATTACCCAGATGCTGAGATTGACTGCCAAGGCATTGATGCTCCCTCTCAAGTGCCCGAGCAACCCATTAGCACTCAACAGACTCGCGATGGTGCAGTAAATCGCCTACGTTACTGCCAGCAGCACCAAGCTGCCGATTTTTATGCCGCAATTGAGGGTGGTGTAGATATGTTTGAAGATGGCCCTGCTACGTTTGCTTATGTGGCAATCGCACGTGGTGAGCACCTTTCGGTAGGGCGTGGGGCCAACATGCCTCTGCCGCCAAGCGTTTATCAAGCGCTAGAGCAAGGTGAGGAACTTGGCCCACTAATGGACAAGCTGTTTAATACTAAGAATATTAAGCAAAAAGGCGGCGCCATTGGACTACTCACCAATGGCTTAGCAACCCGCGAAGATAACTATGTGCATGCACTAATATTGGCGCTAGTGCAGTTTGCTCACAAAGAGCTATTTGCTCTGTAAACCCACCATTGCAGACAGGCGGCGTTTACGCCGCTGTAAACAACAACCAAGCAAACCACTGGCTAGCAGCCATGCAGATAGCGGCTCTGAAGCTTCTACAGGAGTTGTTACAGAGGCCGGTTTAAAATCCACTAAATACATCATGTCGTCGTAATCATCATCCCCCAACATGCCCGGCTCAAAAAAGTCAAAAGGTAGATCTTCCCAACCGATTAAATAGGCATTAGTAAATATGTGTTCGACAATGTTTCCACCAATATCTAGATAGCGTGATTGCCCGTTAAGCTCAGGCATTGCAAAAGTCATAGTATGATCCCAACCTCCATTAAGCTGATTTTCCGAATAGAACGTTGAGTAAGTAAGTGGCCCACCCTGCTCCAAATACCAACCAAATTCGCCATTAATATCCAAAGTAACACCTGAAAATGGCTGACTTGTTGAGCCATCTCCCTTAAAACCGTAATGTGGATCAGAGGGTAAAATAGCTGTTTTATCGTTACCCACACCGATATCTGTATAGATACCTAAGGTATTGTGGTTACCGGCTGTTAAGCCAACTAAGGCCACACTTTGAGAGCCTTCACCAACAAACAATTGATCATTAGCTACAAAACGATTATCCAAATCGGCATTGCTTTGGTAGTTGGTACCCAATAACAGATTTACAGCATCATAAAGATCCGGTACTCCATCATTGTGATCCCGAGCAGTTGGGACTCCGTTGGCTTGATTGTGATATACATCGTTAATCACATTGCTACTAAAGGGAGTAGCTTGCCCACTAAAATGCAGCAGTGCTAGCGCCGCTATTGTTATTCTCATTTTCATTCCCGCTGTTTCTAATTATGTTTTCTAAGCGAGCAAATAATAACCACACAAAAATAAAGGACAACTCATAACTGAACAATTTGTGAACTAGATAATAATTAAGTCAATATTGGGTATTTGAGGAAAATTCCTCATCACTCGTGCCTAAAAGAACCTAGGCTCAACGACAAAAGTTGACTTTCCGCCACAAGTCTATAAAGTGGCGGCCATTAGAAATTCAGTCTATTTTTTGAACTCCGCTTTAAGGTTGCCTTCTTTTAACCTTCGTTTCGTCGTTTTAAATTCAAGCTTGTTTTTCCAATCTTGCCTTTCGGCAACTATATGATTGTCTGTCATCTATGTGTCACATAAGCGGCTTATAAGTCAGACCAACTACATCACTTGCAAGGCCAACTAATGGCGCCAGCAAGTAACAAATTTTAGCGACTTGCTTTAAAGCAAGCGCCCAGGCCTAACAACCTTGAGAGTTATATCTGAACTGCATACTTAAAACATTTCATGATTTCCCTAGAGCAAGGTTATTGGCCCTATTAACAGAGAACAATAACTATGAGTAAACACTCAAGCTCTAAAGAGCAACAATATGCTAATCCCATTCCCGACCGCGACGCGATTATTGCGCTGCTCGATCAGCAAGGCCAAGCACTTAACCGCGAACAAATAGCGGTAGCCCTAAACCTAGACAGTGAAAACGATCTAGAAGCCCTGCGCCGCCGTTTAATTGCGATGAGCCGCGATGGTCAATTACATAGCGACCGTAAACGCAATTACTGGCCAGTAGACGACAGTGAGTATTTGGTAGGTAAAGTAATCGGTCACCGTGAAGGATTTGGCTTCTTAAAATGTGAAGGCTACGACACCGACTTTGTATTGCATAGCTCGCAAATGAGCAAAGTATTTGATGGCGACCTTATTCAAGCGCTGCCAAATGGCTTTAATAATCGCGGTCGTGAAGAAGCGCGAGTGATTAAAATACTGGAAAAGAACACCCAGCAAATCATTGGTAAGTTAATTGAAAGCAATGGCCACTTTAGCCTGCAACCAGACAACCAAAAAATTAGCCAGATCATTGAAATACCAGCAGAGAAAACCTTAGGTGCTAAGCATGGCCAATACGTGACTGCAGAGCTAATTAGCTACCCACATAAACGTGACAATGCCATCGCCCACATTAGCGAAGTAATTGGTGATCCTATGGCGCCAGGCATGGAAATCAACCTTGCGATCCGCAGCCACGATATTCCCTTTGAATGGCCTGAAGAAGCACTAGCCCAAGCCAAACAATTAGCCCCAGAAGTGGCCGCGCAAGATAAACTACACCGAGTAGATTTCACCGCAACGCCGTTTGTCACTATTGATGGTGAAGATGCCAAAGACTTCGACGATGCAGTGTATGCAGAGCCGCTAAGCAACGGCAACTGGCGCTTACTGGTGGCGATTGCCGATGTATCACACTACATTCAGCCAAACAGTGCCTTAGATATAGAAGCTCAAAAACGCGGCACCTCGGTGTACTTTCCTGGGCACGTCGTTCCGATGTTGCCAGAGGCGATATCCAACGGCTTGTGTTCGTTAAACCCGCACGTTGACCGCTTAGTAATGGTGTGCGACATGACCATAAACAGCGCCGGTGAGTTGGCCAGTTTTCAGTTTTGTGAAGGGCTTATCCACTCTCATGCTCGCCTTACTTATAGCCAAGTAGGCACTATGTTAGAAGACGCAAGTAGCAACGAGGGACAGCAACTCACTCAGCAGTTTGCCGAAGTATTACCGCACCTGCAGCAACTACATAGCTTGTATCAAGTGCTGAAGGTAGCGCGGGCAAAACGTGGCGCTATTGACTTTGAAACTAACGAAAGTCAGTTTGAATTTAATCCGCAACGTAAAATTGAACGCATAGTGCCACTGGTACGTAACGACGCTCATAAACTAATTGAAGAATGTATGCTGTGCGCCAACGTTGCCACGGCACGTTTCTTAGAACAGCTAAAAATTCCGGCGTTATACCGGGTACACCAAGGCCCTAAAGAGAAAAAACTTAAGGGCTTGCGTAGCTTTTTAGCCGAGCTAGGCTTGAACTTAGGCGGTGGCGACAAACCTACGCCAGCCGACTACAACAAGCTACTTAGCAGTATTGGTGAGCGAGAAGACGCCAGCATTATTCAAACGGTGATGCTGCGCTCTATGAGCCAAGCCATTTACACCCCAGAAAACGAAGGACACTTTGGCTTAGCTTTTGATGCTTATGCCCACTTCACCTCGCCAATTCGTCGCTACCCCGACTTACTGGTGCATCGCGCTATTCGCTCAATCATTCGCAGCAAAGAGTCTGGTGGCATCATGAAACGTGCACTTAAGAGCCTAAGTGGTAAAGGTTTTGATCCTGTGCAGCGCCTAAAAGGTGCTACGCCACTAGCCATTGAACAAAGCTATCCTTACGACACCGCACAAATGTTGATGTTGGCTGAGCATTGTTCGTTAGTATCTCGCCGCGCTGACGAAGCCAGCTGGGATGTTGATGCTTGGCTTAAATGCGAATACATGCAAGATCAAGTGGGTGAGAGCTTTGAAGGCATTGTAAGTGGCATAAACGGTTTTGGGTTGTTTGTAGAATTGCCTGCTACTCAGGTTGAAGGCAGTATTCATATTTCTGCGTTAAAAGGCGATTTCTACCATTACGATGCCAACAAGCAACGTTTAACTGGTGAAAACAGCCGTAAAAGCTATGGCATTGGCCAAGCCATCTCGGTAACCATTGCCCGAGTAGATATGGAACAGCGAAAAATTGAATTTGTCTTAAAGCAAAGCCATAAAGGTTTAAGTAAAAACGTCGCTTAAGCCTTCATCTAACAGTGGTTTTGAGTCCTCCTCAAAACCACTGTTCACAAAACGCATAGCACCGCAGCTAAAAGCAAAACACAAATCTGGCCATAAGCTATCTAGGGCCTAACTTGGCTAAGGTACTGCTGCAAAAAAGCCACAAAATGCTGCAAGCGAGAAGAGTGTTCAATTTTAGGTGGGTAAAGCATCCACACCTGTCGCTGCTCTACTTGGTAGTCACTAAGCACACGCTGCAAACGCCCCTCTCTGACTAATTTCCACAGCAAATGCTCGGGCACCCTAGTGACCCCTTGATGATTTAGTGCAGCCTTAATCAAAATATTGTTGTCGTTTACCGCAAACTGCCCTTTTGCTTCAATTTCTTCAACTTTCCCTGCTTTTACAAACTGCCAATTGCGCCAACTTGGAAATGCTAAACACTGTAAATTTGCTAAATCACTGGGTTGAGTGGGTTGCCCATTAGCCGAGAAGTACTCAGGTGAGGCAACCACCCAATGGCAATATGGCATAAGCTTACGTGCCACCATGTTTTCTGGAGGCTTTGTGGTTACCCTAATGGCCAAATCAAAGTTTCGTTCGTGCAAATCTTCTAAGTGGTGGCCTACATCAATTTCAAAGCTCACTTCTGAAAAACGCTGCGAGAACTGATAACACACATCGGCTAAGAAGCTATCGGCAAAGGCCGCTGGAGCGGTTAAGCGCAAGATACCTGCAACCTTATCACCACTGTGTTCAAGCTCGCGCTCTAGGTCTAACAAGCCGTGGTGCATAGCTTGCGCTTGCACAAACACTTTATGCCCTTCGGTCGTTAAGCGCACCTTACGGGTAGTTCGTATTAATAACTGAGTTTGTAAGTCTTGCTCCAAGCTGCGAATTTGCTGAGACAAATAACTACGCGAAATCGCTAAATGCTCAGCAGCTTTAGAAAAGCTCAAATGCTGAGCAACTTCATAAAACAGCAACAAGCGCTCCAACTTTTTATGATTCTTAGACACTATCACCCATCCACGCGTTTAGTTGTAAACAATAATACTCAAAAATTAGAGTTTGTATGTTATATCAAACAGTATTTTTGCTTTTACGATCTTTTTTCATGCTTTAGCTACGCTCTATACTGGTGCCAATTTCCTCTATTTAAGTAGGTGTAATATGCAATATCGTCGTTTAGGCCGCAGCGGCCTGCAAGTTAGTGAATTTGGCTTAGGCTCGTGGGTAACCTTTGGTAAACAAGTGGATTTATCAGCGGCCAAGCAGATCATGGCAAGGGCTTATGATACTGGTATCAATTTTTACGATAATGCCGAAGGCTACGAAAGCGGTGAAAGTGAGCGCTTAATGGGCCAAGCCATCGAACAACTTGGCTGGTCACGCGACAGCTTTGTTGTGTCTAGCAAAGTATTTTGGGGAGGCGACAAGCCCACCCAACGAGGCCTAAGCCGCAAACATGTATTTGATGCTTGCCACGCCGCACTGGCCAGATTACGAGTAGATTATTTAGATTTGTTCTATTGCCACCGCCCAGATATTGATACGCCAATCTACGAAACAGTGCGAGCTATGCATGACTTGGTTAGCCAAGGCAAAGTGATGTATTGGGGCACATCTGAGTGGAGCGGCCAACAAATTACCGAAGCGTGGGCAGTGGCTAAAGCCGAAAACTTACATGCCCCAGTAATGGAGCAACCACAATACAACATGATGGTTCGTGACAAAGTAGAAGCCGAGTACCTGCCGCTTTATTCCTTAACTGGGCTAGGCACCACTATTTTTTCTCCATTAGCGAGCGGCTTGCTCACTGGCAAATACCTAAATGGGGTGCCAGAGAATAGCCGTTTAAGCTTGCCTGGCTATGAATGGTTGCGTGACATGTTAATTGGTGAAAACAACAAACTTGAGCAAATTGCCCAGCTAAACCAGCTCGCTCAGCAGTTAGGCATGCCATTACACCACTTGGCCTTAAACTGGTGTTTACGCACTCCCAATGTAAGCAGCGTGATTTTGGGCGTATCTAAACTGGAACAGCTTGAAGATAACTTGCAAGCACTAACCAACAGCAGCAGCTTAAATCAGCAAGTTTGGCAGCAAGTGGATGACATACTGGGCAATAAACCAGCAGGGCCAGAGCGCTTCTAGTGTTTTTAAAATAAGCACTTACAACAATAGAGTAAAAGCTCTAGCACAACATACTACCCCTTGGGTAGTATGTTGATCACAGTATTTGGAAAAACCACCTGAAATAAGCATATTGCGAGTTACTTTTGTCACAACTTGTCTATACTGACAAAAAGGTGTTTACACCTACAAAACAACAATAGTACTAAACGCATAAATCGATTAGGGGCCTTAGGGCCCCTTTTATTTTATCGTGCGAAAAACGACGATACCTGCTTAAGTACTTGTTCTGAAATACTATTCCAATAACGCCAAGTATGCCCCCCCTCAGCGGTCAAGTAAGAAAACTCAACTCCCTGCTGATTAAGTTGTTCAACTAAACGTTGATTAGATGGGTAACTGATTGAGTCATCTTCTCCACAAAACAGAGTAAGCTCAGCATCTAATGTGAAGTTTTGCCAACTAAAACTGGGATACATTTCCAAATCAAAATAACCACTAAGCGGCAACGAAAGGCCAAATTGCTTTGGGTACTTATGCGCTAAATAAAACGCTCCTGCGCCGCCCATTGATATACCACTAATAGCTCTATAATCAGGCCCAGCTTTAACTTTATATTGCTCAGCAACATGAGGCAGCAGCTCCTGCATAATGAAACTTTCATGCTGCCCTTTGTAATAGCTAGTTCCTGCAGACGGCATTAACACAATAAACGGCTCAATACTCTTATTGGCAATCATGTTATCCATTAAGTGTTGAATTTTGCCGTCTATGATCCACTGCTTATAATCTTGACCGTAACCATGCAAAAGCATCAATACTGGATAATCTTGCTTAGATGTTTGGTAACCAGGCGGCAAGTACACGGCATATGGGCTGGCTTGATTTAAGCTGTCACTCTTAAACTCGGCTTCAACAATGCTGCCATGAGCAATCCCTGGCTGAGCTATTAACAATGCATCCTCTTCGCCAATAACAAATACAGAATTAACGCCACCATAACCATCGGGCACCGATTGCGGGTTTTGCTGGTCGGCCACCCACACTCCGTCTATCACAAATTTGTATTGCCATGCCCCGGGTTTTAAGTACAAAGTGATAGACCATTGGTCTGCTTCGCTTGGCTGCATAACAAGCACCTTACTTCGCCAATCACTCATTTCTCCGGCTAAGTAAACCTGTCTTGCATTTTTTGCTTCCACGGTAAAAGTATGGGCAACAGTATTCTCACTGGGGGAAAGTAAAGGATGCTCAAGCTGTATGGCAGTTTCTCCCAACTTAGCGTTAGCAGCTTGTTGCTCTGTTAAGATATGCCCTTTAGCAGTGACAGTACCAGAACAACTGAAACTGTCGTTACTCCATTGCCAATCATAAGCGCCAGTTATTTCTTTGTTGTTTACTTCACTATAGGCTGAGGAGTAGCTAAGCGTCCCACCGTCTGTTTCCGTACTAGGCGATGTCCAAGTAATCTTTCCCTGGCTTATTATGCCGGTAGTACCTCCTTCTATACTTAACTGACATTGATTCTGAGACACCTCAAATACTTGTTTATAGCGTTGGCCTAAACCGTTGCATTCGTAATCATCAACATCAACAACTAACTGCCAAGTACCCGCTACGTTATCGCAGTCTTTTGTGCTGTTGTTAGAACATCCCACCAGCATCCAAAAGGCCAAAAGCGCAGTGACAAGGCATGCTAATTTATTGTTCATTGCTTTACCTCTCTATAAATAGTTCTACGGCAATGGAAATAAAAAGATATATATCAATAGTATATAAACACAGTGTAAAAATAAGCCAAAGAGGTAAGCGCAGCATATGTGACAGAAGTAAATAGTAAGATTTATTTAGCTTATATATTTATATTTGGAGTGAAGAGTTAACTGCGCGCGTAAAGGTAAACTTGGCTGCAAAGTTACATTAGAAATACTCGTCGCGCTTCGCAATGTACTGAGAAAAAGGAAAGGAAAGCTAAATAATAAAGAGGCCCTTAAGCCTCTGATAGAATTTAAGCTCAGCTAGCCTTGCTGACTAACGCTTTGCGATACTCCACAATATCTTCAATACTGCACACTGGCATGGCATGCTGCCTGGCAAAGTTAACGATCTGAGGAAGACGCGCCATGGTGCCATCTGGCATAGTCACTTCACACAATACTCCGGCAGGTTTTAAGCCCGCCAAGCTCATTAGATCTACCGTGCCTTCGGTATGTCCTCGCCTAGTTAATACTCCCCCCGGTTGGGCACGCAAGGGGTAAACATGGCCAGGCCGGGCTAAATCACTGGGTTTAGCATTGTTGGCAATAGCTGTTTTAATGGTAGTAACGCGATCTGCTGCAGATACACCGGTGGTAACCCCTTGCTTGGCTTCAATACTTACCGTAAACGCGGTGCCAAATTGGCTAGAGTTATCACTGACCATAGGGGGTAAATCGAGCTGTTTAACTTTATCGTCAGTTAAACATAAACAAACAATACCGCTACATTCACGGATCAACATGGCCATTTGAGCATTAGTAAGGGTTTCGGCGGCAAAGATTAAATCGCCTTCGTTTTCACGGTCTTCATCGTCAACCACCAACACACCTTTGCCATCACGCAAAGCGTTAAGTGCGGCGTTAACACGTTCAATAGGATTGCCATATTCGACAAGTAGAGACTGATTCATGGTTAAAGTCCTTAAAATACAACATTAAGATATCCAGAATCAGGGCACACAGGAATAGCGCCACACCAATAGGAATGACGTTGTTATCGGCATCACGAAGTGCTCAGCCACAGCCAAGTACTTTGCTTTAAAAACATAAAGCAACTAAATGATACATGATTCTCTTCCATCCGGACTTATTACAGCTACGCTGCAAATTACCGTCGGCTCTGGACTATTAACTCATTAAGTTAAGTCACCAGATCTGCTGACCCCAACTACTGTTGGGCGCTCGCGGGCTTTTACTGTCTCGTTTACTAACGACACACTAACTACCGCCGGTGGGGAGTTACACCCCGCCCTGAGAATTACTGTTGCTCCGATTACGAAACAACCCGCTTATGGTGCCCTGCTTCTGTTAGAAACTCAATCTTGAACTGAGTTAACAAAATCACGTTTAGCTATTGATAAAACACAAAGAAGAAATCAAAGTAGCACTTGGTTTAGCAAGCCACTGTTATTCCACATTAATACTTAGCGCTTACAAGGTTTCGTCATGGAAGACACAAACAAGCCTCTAGAAGAAAGAAACGAAGAGTTTATTGCTTACGAATTGGCCATTTTAAAAGATCGAGGACAATGGACTAAGTATTGTCGCATTGTTGCTAATGCCATGTCGGCGATACCTTGGGTTGGTCAAGTGCTAGCTAGCAGCGCCTCCATTCATGGAGAAAGCGAGCAAGGTAGAGTTAACGAACTGCATGAAGAATGGCTCAAAATCCACCAGCAAAAAGTTAACCAACTGATGTTAACTCTAGATGAAATGGCGAATCGATTAGAGTCGGTGCACGCCAACCAAAAATCTCGAATACAATCAGACGCCTATTTAGCGTTAATACGCAGAGCGTTTAAGTCTTGGGATGCTGCAGAAACACAAGAAAAACGTGATTACGTGGTGAACCTAATATCTAACGCTGCGGCTTCTCCTCTTTGCCCAGATGACCAAATTCGCTTGTTTAATGACTGGCTCGATAAATACCATGAAATCCACTTTAAGGTGATCCGTGCTATTTACCAAAGCAAGGGAATAACCCGATTAGCCATTTGGCAGTCGGTAAGTGAAGAAATGCCCCGTGAAGATAGCGCTGAAGCCGATCTGTTTAAGTTGCTTATTAGAGATTTAAGTGCAGGTGGAGTGATTAGGCAAACTAGAGAAACCACCTATGAGGGCGACTTTGTAAAACAGTCAAGCAAAGGTAAAGTTAGAAAACCAGCAAGCCCGCTCTTAGAATCTGCTTTTGAAGAAACCAAACCCTATCAACTCACCGAATTAGGCGCTCAGTTTGTTCACTACACCATGAATCAAGTGGTCAAAAAGCTTAGTAGCGTTTAGCAAACCTTTAAGAGCGGCTTTATTCCAGAAACTAGGCAGGGTTTAATTTATGCCCTGCCGATATGCCTATTTTGGTAGCAATACGGTGTCGACAACATGAATCACACCGTTGCTAGCTTTAACGTCCGCAGCCACTACCTTTGCGTTATTAATCATTACCGACTCACCGCTAGTGATAACGGCTAACATTCCTCCTTGAACGGTTGTAGCGCTATCAATGTTAACTACATCGGCTGCCATGACTTTTCCGGCTACAACATGGTAAGTAAGCACGGCGATTAACTTATCTTTGTTCTCAGGCATGAGTAACATTTCCACCGTTCCTTCAGGCAATTTTGCGAAGGCTTCATCGGTAGGAGCAAACACAGTAAAAGGCCCATCTCCCTTTAAGGTATCAACCAATCCAGCGGCTTTCACAGCGGTAACTAAAGTAGTAAAAGAGCCATTCTCGACGGCTACATCAACAACATCCTTTTTCATGCCGTGATGACCAGCTTGAGCCAGCATTGAGAATGTCATTGTTGTGATAATCAAAGTAAATACACTTGCAATTCGTTTAATCATTGTCTCTTTCCTTCAAGCTTAAGTTGCGTAGGTTTCGAGAAAGGTTACGGCTGGCAAATTTGCTTAGATCAAACGAAAAGCACAATCGATCCACTTTTATCAAACTAAATTGTTAAATTAAACAGGCTTAATAGTTACTAGATTCAATTACTTATATAGGTGAAAACCGCTACATTTTTCAGGCTTAAGTTCACGCTTTACCTTATTGGAACATTTCATTGATTGTCATATTTTCGTCATCGTAAAGTCACACTGAGTACACAAAATGCCCTTCGAATTGTAACTATTTATAGGGATATAACATGATGCTCAAGAAGAGCTTGGTTTCATTGGCAGTAATTTCTAGCCTAACATTAACAGCGTGTAGTAGTGACGATGGTCAAAATGGTTTAAACGGTGAGCCTGGCGCAGATGCTGTTAGCAGCATCACGCTTAACCCGGTTGGTCGTGCAGTATTAAACCCAGACGGTGCTGCAGAGATCCTGCAATACCACGCTGCTACTCAAACTATATATGCCATTAATAGCTCTGACGCAACGGTTGAGATGATTGATGCTTCTAGCCTTAGCTCTGAGCAACTAAGTGCCCCAACTAGCGATACTAACCTAAGCGCAACCCCACTTACTTTGCCAACCGAAGCCAATGGCGTTGCTCTGGGCGGAGCCAACAGCATTGCCGTGCATAATGATTTAATGGCTGTTGCCATTGAAGCCGACGCGCAAGCCAACAATGGTTTCATTATTTTCTACAATGGTTTAAACGCTGGCACTCCAGTATTCCTAAGTGCTGTTGAAGTAGGAAACTTGCCAGATATGGTTACTTTCACGCCTGATGGCAGCAAAGTAATTGTGGCTAACGAAGGTGAGCCAAGCGGCGATTACAGCAACGATCCTGAAGGCACAATTGCTGTCATTAGCGTAACTGATGGAACACCAGCGACTAGCGCCACTATCATCGACTTTACTAGCTTTAACGGCATGCAAAGTGAGCTTGAAGCTAAAGGGCTGCACTTTCCTAACCCAAGTGGTCGTACTTTAAACGGCCAAGTGATTACCACCACTGTTGCACAAGACTTAGAGCCCGAATACATTACCGCCAGCAACGACATGGCCTATGTAACACTTCAAGAAAACAACGGCTTAGCACTTGTAGATTTAAGCGATAACAGCGTGCAAATTATCGGCTTGGGATATAAAGACTGGTCAGGGTTAAACTTTGACGGGAACGAAGATGGCACAGTAAGCTTTGGCCAATACGACGGCTTATACGGCGCTTACATGCCAGACACCATTGCTTCTTTCTCGTGGAATGGTGCGCCATTCCTCATCACGGCCAACGAAGGTGATGCACGTGAGTATTTCTTTGATGTAGCCGACGAAGCTGCCTGTGTTGCTGCGGGTGGTCAAGACTACGATGAAGACGATGGTTGCTTAGCCTTTACTGAAGAAGTAAAACTTAAAAACCTTACCGCCCAAGCAGGCTCTAAGCTAGAAGCATTGCAAGCCAGCGGCGAGATTGATGACCTACGCGTAACAAATGTACTGGGCGATGCCGACGGCAATGGCGAGTATGAAACTGCCGTAGCCTATGGTGCTCGCTCGTTCACCGTATGGGATCAAAATGGTTTAGTAGTGTTTGATTCTGGTGATGAAATTGGTCGTATCACTGCAGCACTTCACGGCAATGCCTTTAACAACGGTGATGATGAGAACGAAGGCGACTCTCGCTCAGAAAACAAAGGCGCTGAACCTGAAGCGCTAACAGTTGGTACTGTTGGCGACAAAACCTACGCCTTTATTGGTTTAGAGCGCATGGGCGGCATTATGGTTTACGATGTAACTAACCCTTACAACAGCAAGTTCGAAACCTACGTAATTAACCGTGACCTAACAGAAGGTTTAAGCGTTGATGACGGTATTGGTGACTTAGCTCCAGAAAGCTTGGTATTTGTTGCAGCCGATAGCAGCCCAACCAGCCAACCATTATTGTTGGTAGGTAACGAAGTAAGTGGGTCGTTAACAGTATGGGAAATTACTGCCAACTAAGGCTAAACCCTGCATCCACTCTTCATACAAAAAAGGAGCCCATTGGCTCCTTTTTATTCTTAACAGCTAATTTATTGTTAAGGCCTTACACTCTGCGATATGGCAGGTAAATAGGCTCCCACATATGTTCGGCAATTTCTTGGTCGATGTCTTTACCGCTCAAGCAGCCTTGCGGATCAGTTTCTTGAATTTGTTTTAAAATCGCCTTAGCCACAAAGCCAGAAACTTCTTTTAGCTCACGCATTCTTGGGAATACACAGCCGCTGTCTAAGTCTTCTTGAGATACATACTCAGCCAAAGCAAACGACGCTGTGGTAAACATTTCCATGGTGATTTTGCTTACGCCAGAAACGATGGTTGCAAGGCCAACCGCAGGGAAAATAAACACATTGTTACCCTGACCAATACGGTAGTTTTTGCCGTTGTAATCTACGTCGTCAAAGGGGCTGCCGGTGGCCACAATGGCTTGGCCATTGGTCCACTTGTATACATCTTCTGGTAAGGCTTCACAGTTATCGGTTGGATTAGATAGCGGGAATACCATCGGGCGGTCGGTATATTCCAGCATCTTTTTCACATGGCTTTCTTTAAAAGCACCGCCTACACCACTACAACCCAATAATACGGTAACCGGCGTATTATCGATAAGCTCGCCCAAACTCGCCTTGCCTTCTTCGGCTAGCGTCCAGTTTTGGGCTAGTTCAAATGGCTTGGCGTAACGTTTTTTGTATTCATCGAGATCTTCACGGTTATCAAAAACCACTCCGCGTGAGTCTAGAATGAAAATACGATCACGTGCCTCTTGGTGGCTAATGCCCTCTTTAAGCAAGCCAGCAAATATTTGGTCGGCAACACCTACCCCGCCGGCGCCTGCGCCGTACACAGCGTAAACTTGCTCACCAAGGGTTTCGTTTTTAATTTTAGTAGCGCCAATCACGCCAGCCAAAACCACAGAACCGGTGCCTTGAATATCATCGTTAAATGATGGCAATTCGTCTTCATACTTAGATAGGTTATCGAAGGCGTTAGACTTACTAAAGTCTTCCCATTGCAACACGGCTTCAGGGAAGTGCAGCTTAGTTTGCGCCACAAACTTCTCGATGAAGTCTTGATACTCTTGACCACGCATCCGTTTTTGCGGAAGGCCTAAATACATAGGATCGTTGAGTAAGTCTTGATTATCGGTACCTACATCAAGCGCAATCGGCAAACAACGTGCTGGGTGAATACCCGCACCTAAGGTATACAGAGACAATTTACCAATAGGAATGCCCATGCCACCAATGCCTAAATCGCCTAGGCCGAGAATACCTTGGCTGTCGGTAACCACAATAATCTTAATATCTTTACCGGCGAAGTGGCGCGCCATCTCACCCATTTGATCGACATTCTCTGCGGTAATGTATAACCCGCGGTCTTTTTGGTAGCGATGGCTAAATTCCTGACAGGCCTTACCCACTGTTGGGGTATAAATAATCGGCGCCATTTCTTCAATGTGGCGTGATACCAAGGCATAAAACAAGGTTTCGTTTCTGTCTTGTAGTGCACGTAGGTATTGGTATTGCTCAATGTCGCTGCAAGCACTTAAAAAGCCTTGGTAAACACGCTTTAATTGATCTTCAAAGGTTTGAGGCTTAGGAGGCAACAAGCCCGCCAAATTAAAGGCTTCGCGCTCTTCAAAACTAAAAGCTGAGCTTTTATTTAAAGTACGATCGTTAAGTAATGCGTTACCAGATATTGAAACAGGGCGAAACTCGTTACCGTTTTCGTCTTTCCAACGTAAATATTTACCAGCGGCCATGGTGTCCTCCGAGACAGCACGTGAGAATAATTAGCTAACTGTAAATGATAAATGATCAGGCCGATTCTGTACGCTATTTCATTAAAAAATAGGAAAATTTCTCTGTTTAAAACGCAGGCGGGAGTTTTTTATCTCAAGACAACTACACCAAATGCCAATCTGTGAGATACAATTAAGCATCCGCTTTTTAGAATTAGCCCCCGCATTGAAACAATCAAGCTTTGAAGTAAAACGTAATTTCATTATCAGGCTAGGCAAGGCCTTACATAAATATGGTACGCCGGCGTTTCGCTTAGAGTCACACCTAAGTAATGTCGCTGAAACTTTAGGCCTAAATGGCTATTTTTTAGTTACTCCTACCTCACTCACTTTTGTACTTTGGGCACCAGACGATACTCAAGAATATAACTATGTGATGCGAGTAAAGCCCGGTGAAATCGATTTAGGTTTATTGGCCCGTACCAATCAGCTAGTTAAGAAAGTAACAGAAGAAGAAATCAGTTTGGCCGAGGCCATAGAGCGGCTAAACCAAATGGCCAATCAGCCAGCTTTACATTCTCCTTGGGTAATTTGCTTGGCCTTTGCCATTACTGGCGGCGCATTTGCCATGCTAATGTCGGCTAATTGGAGCACCATTATTTGGTCGAGCTTGCTTAGTTGTATTTCATTTTATTTGGCTTATCGCGCCGAGCACTCTAAAGGGGTACATGAAGCCTTAGAGCCGGTAGCTGCGCTGCTCTGCTCATTCGTGGCCGTGGCTATTTCTCAGTTTGTGCCTGATGTAAACATTCCCATTGTGGTGCTTTCGGCGATCATTATTTTCATTCCTGGTTTATCGCTTACCCTTGGTTTAAGCGAGTTAGCCGCGCGCGAACTCATATCGGGTACGGCAAGGGTAATGGACGGCATTATGGTGTTGTTTAAACTCTATTTTGGCGCAGTGTTAGGCATGGCCTTCGGTGCTCTAATTTGGGGGCAGGTGGATCTTCAATCTAGCTTTGTTAGCACCTGGTGGATTAAGTGGCTAGGTGTGGTGTTGTTATCCTTAGGCCTTAGCGTGGTATTTAAAGTACGCGCTAAAGATTTACCTTGGGGCATTCTTTCGGGAGTGATTGCCTATGCTGCTGCCTTTGCTGGCAGCGCCTACCTAGGCGAAGCATTAGGTCCTTTTGTTGGGGCATTTATTGTGGGTGTTTATGCAAACCTATTTGCCAAGTTAACCAAGTCTCCGGCATCGGTGGTATTGCTGCAAGGCATAGTATTATTGGTACCGGGTAGTAAGGCTTATATCAGCTTAAATTCATTGGTTTTAGGTGAGTCAATGGTGAGCATCCCCAATATTGGTTCGCAAACATTTTTGATTTTCATGTCGATTGTGGCGGGGATTTTATTTGCTAACGTAGCGGTACCGCAACGTAGCTCGCTATAAAGAAAAAAAGGCGCTTAAGCTAGCACAGACTTAAGCGCTGGAAAATTATCGAGGATTAAAACTGCTACAAACTAGACCAAATCGCAGAAAAATTGGCCCCCGACAGCGTCCTAAAATTGGATCGGTTCACGAAAACATAAAGGAACTAACTATTCAGCTACTTCGCTGTTTTCAGGGTCTTCAGGTTGAACGGAAATTTCAAGGTTTATGAATTCTGCTTGGCTTAATACACCATCCTGGTCTGTATCAAGCTCACTCCATACTTCAGTAAGGATCGGTAGTTCGGCAGCTTCTTCCATGCTTACCACCAAATCTTGGTTGGTATCTAGGTCTTTGAACACTTCACTATTTGCCGAGGCTAGGCTGGCTACAAATAGCGCTAACACTGGAAAGCTATACTTCAAGTTCATAAGAAACTCCTTGTTTAACATCTACTTCACTAAATGGCCGCTAACTAGGTTTAGCGGTTGACGAACTACACATAGCAAAGGTCGAACCAACTTTTAAAAAACCATAAAAATCAACAATCTAAACCCAAATCAGGGGCGCAATTTAAATGCCAGCGTCGCCTACAGGCGACACCTAAATAGTAATAAAAGCCAAAACCGACGAGTTATGCGGCTTCAAGCTGTCTCTTATCTACGTCACCGCTGTACTCAATTCTCATACAAATAGAAAAACCTGCATAAATTCAGTCATATAAACAAGCGATGGCGATTAATATATGGACTGCTACACTGGCTAAATACGCATTAAAAAGGATTTAGCATGTTTACTCGCAGCCTCATAGCATCAACCCTAATAATTAGCGGCTTTTGCTATTCAAATAGCCAAAGCACCGATGCTTATGCCCCAGAGTTAGCCAGCGGAGTGCAGGCTAAGACCGAGGTCACTGCCAAAAAATTCATGGTGTCGGCTGCTAACCCCTTAGCGGTTGAAGCCGGTTATGAGGTGCTAAAAGCAGGTGGCAACGCCGTAGATGCAATGATTGCCGTGCAAAGCGTACTAGGCTTGGTTGAACCGCAATCCTCAGGGATTGGTGGCGGCGCTTTTGTGGTGTATTACGATGCAGCCAAGCAACAACTCACCACCTTTGACGCCAGAGAAACCGCCCCTTCACAAGTTGATGCTGGCTTGTTTTTGGACCAACAAGGTAAACCGCTAAAGTTTTATGACGCAGTGGTGGGTGGGCGTTCAGTAGGCACACCTGGAGTTATCGCGCTGTTTGAAGAAATGCATCAGCGTTACGGTAGCAGCAATTGGCAAGATTTGTTTAAACCGGCAATCGGCTTAGCCAAAGAAGGCTTTAGAGTGAGTCCGCGATTGGCTAAGTTAATTGCTGGCGACGCTGAACGCCTCGGTCGCTACCCAACTAGCCGCGACTACTTCTTTGATGACTCAGCCGAACCTTTACGCGAAGGGCATTTACTACAAAACCCTGATTACGCTAGCACCTTACAGTTGGTCGCAGAGCAAGGCGCTTCAGGTTTTTATCAAGGTGATACCGCCAAAGCAATTGTTGCGGCTGTTGGTCAATTCAATGACAATCCGGGCTTGCTTAGTGAAAAAGATCTAGCCAATTACCAAATAAAACAGCGCCCTGTCCTTTGCTCTGCTTACTTTCAGTACTCAATATGTGGCATGGGGCCACCGAGTTCAGGCGCTAGCACCGTTGGACAGATCCTCGGTATTGCCGCGCATTACCCCTTGTCAGATTGGGGACCTAATAATCCACAAAGCTGGCGTATTCTTGGCGATGCTTCTCGCCTAGCCTTTGCAGACCGAGGCGCCTACCTTGCCGACAGTGATTTTGTCGACGTGCCACTTAGCAACTTACTAAGCCCTGAGTACCTTGCCAAGCGCGCTAAGCTATTAAGTGGTGATAAAGCCTTAACCTCGGTAAGCCCTGGCGAGTTGCCTTTAAACGCCTATCGCAGCATGGACCAAAGCCTAGAGCTTCCTTCTACCACTCACATCAGTATTGTGGATGCCCAAGGCAACGTATTGTCGATGACCAGTAGCATTGAGAATGCCTTTGGTTCGAGAGTATTTGTAAAAGGATTTTTGCTAAACAATCAACTGACTGACTTCTCATTTGTCGCTGAGAAAAACGGTAAGAAAGTGGCGAACGGAGTAGCAGCCAATAAACGCCCACGCTCTTCTATGGCACCAACCATTGTTATGGAAAACAAACAGCCAATTATTGCCATTGGCTCACCGGGTGGCAGTAGCATTATAGGCTATGTAGCACAGAGTTTAGTTAACCACTTGAGCTGGGGAATGAGCCTACAACAAGCGGTTGAACAGCCTCACTTAAATAATCGCTTTGGCACCTTTGAGTTGGAAGCCAATACAGCCGCTGCAAATCAGCAATCGGCTTTAGAAGCCTTAGGCTACAAAACCAAAATCAAAGATATGACTTCGGGTTTACAAGGCATAAGGATCTACCCCGATAGGTTAGTAGGTGCGGCCGATCCTAGGCGTGAAGGTATTGCCAAAGGAGACTAGCACTAATACCAATCGTACTAAGTAACTGTTCATTCTATCTGGTTAAAATTCTCGACAACTGCGTTAGGATTTTTGATTGTAGAATAACTACTTATCGCAAAATCCTGTCTTATTCTCGAGTATTTTTCCTGCGTTACTTCTGATCACTTACTTAGTGTGATTGGTATAAAACAAAAAAACAGCGCGAAGGCGCTGTTTTTTTAAATGACAAATCCGATAACCTTAGATAATGCGATGCTCATCTAACATGGCTTGGCGGGCTTTTTTCTTCTGCTCAACCAAGGCCATTTTGGCTTTGCGTTTATCGCAAGGCTCGGGGCAGTCACACACTTTTTCGATGCCTAAAGAAGCAATTCCGCCACAGCTTCCGCTAATGGTTTTCTTTTGGAAAATGTAGCCCACAGCCATAGCGGCAATAACCACCATGAAGAAAATGAATGTCACCAAAAAATAAGCCATTACGACTCCTTATTCTGTTATTGGACTACAAAAGGCACAAATTTGGCGCTGATATGCTCAACAAATTCGTTCTCTTGCTTCTCGATAATATACACCGCTAGCTGCTTAGCTTCAGCAAATTCCATCGTTTGCTCCACGCCCATTACCGTAAATGCGGTGGCGTAAGCGTCGGCCATCATGCTGGTTTCATCGATAACGGTTACCGACACAATATGGTTGGCAATCGGTTTACCGGTATTTGGGTTGATGATGTGTGAATATCTGACCCCATCTTGCTCAAAATAATTTCGATAATCACCCGATGTTGCTAAACCATTATCACCCGGTGCAATCACTTTTTGAACCGCCCGCTGTTCAGCCAAGGGTTTCTCTACGGCAATGCGCCAGCCAAGGGCTTTGTCATTGTGACCTTTTAGGCGTAACTCACCACCAATATCGACCATGTAGTTCAGGTAACCTTCAGCTTCCAGCAAATCGGCAACACGGTCTACTCCGTGGCCTTTTGCAATTGCTGATAAATCTACATAAAGCTCAGGTAGATCCTTTGACAACTTGCCAGCATTCAAACTCAAGTGATGGTAGCCAATTTTAGCACGAGTCTCGTCAAGTAGCTGGTCATTAGGTCGCTTCTCAGGACGCCCCTCTGGGCCAAACCCCCACAAGTTAACCAGTGGGCCTACAGTTACGTCAAAAGCACCATTAGAGTCTTCTGAGAGCTGTAAAGAGGCTTCAATCACCAAAGCTAGATTATCTGAAATGCTAATAGCCTGATTACTAGAGTGCTGGTTAAAACGTGACAATTCAGAATCGGCTATGTAGGTAGACATCTCTTGATTGACTTGTTGTAACACTTGGTCAATTTTAGCTTGCAGCTTGTCGCCATCTGGCAGTTTGGCCTTAGGCTCAACTAACTTTATTTGGTAATAGGTTCCCATAGTGCGCCCTTCAATTTGTAAGGTATACAAATTGTTTTGCTCACTACAGCCACTAATAAAAAAGGCTAGCCCAAGCAGGGCTAGCCAATAATGCTTCACTAAACTCACGGTTTAGCCACCAAAGTCATCAAGTAGAATGTTTTCGTCTTCCACGCCTAAATCTTTAAGCATGTTAATAACAGCAGCATTCATTACCGGTGGACCACACATGTAGTACTCACAATCTTCTGGAGCATCGTGGTCACGTAAGTAGTTTTCAAACAATACGTTATGAATAAAGCCTGTTTTACCTTCCCAGTCGTCTCCAGGTTGCGGATCAGATAGGGCAACATGCCATTCAAAGTTTTCGTTTTCACGGGCCAACATGTCGAAGTCTTCTTCATAGAAGATCTCACGACGTGAACGTGCACCATACCAGAAGCTAATTTTGCGCTTCGAGCTCAATCGCTTAAGCTGGTCGAAAATGTGTGAACGCATAGGTGCCATACCTGCACCACCACCAATAAATACCATTTCAGCATCGGTTTCTTTGGCGAAGAACTCACCAAATGGACCAGAGATAGTAACTTTATCACCTGCTTTTAGGTTAAAGATGTACGAAGACATCTTACCGCAAGGTAGGCTCATGTTGTTTGGCGGCGGCGTAGCAATACGCACGTTCAACATGATGATGCCTTCTTCCTCAGGGTAGTTCGCCATTGAGTATGCACGAATGGTTTCTTCATCAACTTTTGACTCTAAGTTGAAGAAACCAAAGTGTTCCCAGTCGCCACGGTATTGTTCTTCTACATCAAAGTCAGAGTACTTAACGTGGTGAGCTGGTGCTTCAATTTGAATGTAACCACCCGCGCGGAATGGCACTGACTCGCCGTCAGGAATTTGCAGTTTAAGCTCTTTAATGAAGGTTGCTTTATTATCGTTAGAGATAACTTCACAATCCCATTTTTTCACACCAAAAATTTCTTCTGGTAAAGAAATTTTCATGTCTTGCTTAACATTAACCTGACAGGCTAAACGCAAACCGGTAGCAGCATCACGCTTGCTAATATGATCTAATTCAGTAGGAAGAATATCACCGCCACCTTCATGAATGTGAACATGACATTGACCACAAGAGCCACCGCCACCACAAGCAGAAGATACGAAGATACCTGAATTACCTAATACACCCAGCAACTTGCTACCCGCTTGAGTAGTAATCGCCTTAGCAGGATCATCATTAATTAAAATTTGAATGTCACCAGAACTTACCAGCTTAGACTTAGCAAACAAAATGATTGTTACTAAAGCCAAGACGAGCAAGGTAAACATGGTTACGCCGAGAATAATTTCCATCGACTAATTTTCCTTGTAGTTATTGGCCGTCTTAAAGCTGAACGCCTGAGAACGACATAAACGCCATTGCCATTAAACCTACGGTGATAAAGGTAATACCTAAACCACGTAAACCGTCTGGCACGTCTGAATACTTCATCTTTTCACGAATACCGGCTAGCGCCACAATGGCTAACATCCAACCGATACCACTACCTATTCCGTATACCAAAGATTCGCCTAGGTTGTACTCACGTTGCACCATAAACGATACACCACCAAAGATGGCACAGTTAACGGTAATCAACGGTAAGAAGATACCTAGAGCTTGGTACAAGGCCGGGAAGTACTTATCTAATACCATTTCTAGTATTTGTACTAAGGCAGCAATAACACCAATAAAGGTAATGAAGCCCAAAAAGCTTAAATCGGCATTTGGCAAGCCAGCCCAGCTTAGCGCGCCAGGAGCCAATAAGTTGAAGTAGATAAGCTGGTTTACTGGTACTGAAATACCCAATACCACAATAACCGCTACACCTAAGCCAAATGCAGTTTTAACTTTCTTAGAAACCGCTAGGAAGGTACACATACCTAGCAAGAAAGCTAAAGCCATATTTTCAATGAAAATAGAGCGAACTAACAAACTAATATAATGTTCCACTCGATTACTCCTTCGGCTCTACTTGCTCTGGGTATGCAGTGCGCAAGGCCCAAATCAACAAACCAATAATGAAGAATGCCGAAGCAGGCAATAACAATAGACCGTTTGGTTGGTACCAACCGCCATTGTTAATCAAAGGCATAATTTCGATACCAAATAGCGAGCCCGAACCAAATAGTTCACGAACAGCGCCTACCGACATCAAAATAGCACCATAGCCTAAGCCATTACCGATACCATCAAGGAATGATTTAAACGGTGGCTCCTTCATTGCGAAGGCTTCTGCACGGCCCATTACGATACAGTTGGTAATAATCAAACCAACAAATACCGAGAGCTGTTTAGAAATGTCATACACCACAGCCTTAAGCACTTGGTCTACCACAATTACTAATGAAGCAATAATCGCCATTTGAACAATGATTCGCACACTGCTAGGAATGTGATTACGAATCATAGAGATGAACAAGTTAGAGAATGCAGTAACAACAATTACGGCTAGGGTCATTACAAACGCAGTTTCTAACTTACTGGTTACCGCTAATGCAGAACAAACACCAAGCACCTGTAGTGCGATAGGGTTATTTGCAAAAACAGGCCCAAATAGAACCTTTTTGGTTTCCTTAGCATCAGCCATTGTTTAGGCCTCCCTGTTGCAACTTGGCAAGGAACTTACCAAAGCCTTTATCACTTAACCAAAATTTGAAGGTGGCATCGACACCGTTACTGGTTAGCGTTGCACCAGATAATCCGTCCACTTCGTAAAGCGAGTCGGCTGGAGCACTACCTTTAATCACAGAGATCGCAGTATCGCCATTTTCATCAAACAGCTTTTTGCCGATGAACTTGTCTTGCCACAATGGATTAGCTACTTCACCACCTAAACCAGGAGTTTCCCCTTGGTCATAGTAAACAATCGCATCAACGGTATTGCCGTCTGGCTGAATAGCCAAGAACGCGTACATAGTTGACCAAAGACCACGACCATGTACTGGCAAAATAACCCGTTCAATTTCGCCTTGCTCGTCTTTAACAAGATACACGCTAGCAAGGTTAGAACGACGAACGATACCGGCAATATCTTCTTCGCTAGATAAACGAATACTGGTTGCTGGATCTTTAGCTGATTTGCGCTGTTCAAAGGTAGCAGGGTCAATTTGATCTTGAGAAACAAACTCACCAGTTTCAATATCAATCACGCGCGGCTCAATCACCTGCGAGTAAACATCAGCTACCTTACGACCATCTAGGGCTACACCAGATACTGCCAAGATATTTTTCTGCTTATCTTCAACCGCATTCTGCTGCTGCATCCCTCGTAGACCAACTGCTGCAAGAGATACAACAATTGAACACACTAAACTTACGCCAACAACAACCTTAATGGTTTTGGCTAAGGAATCATTACTGGCCATCGCGAGCAAGCCTCCGTTTGATATTGGCTTGAACTACAAAGTAGTCAAAAATTGGAGCAAACAAATTAGCGAATAGAATTGCCAACATCATGCCTTCTGGGAATGCCGGGTTAACTACGCGAATTAACACCACCATCACACCAATTAAACCGCCGTACCACCATTTACCTTTGTTAGTAAATGAAGCTGACACAGGGTCGGTTGCCATAAAGAACATACCAAGAGCAAAACCACCCAATACTAAGTGCCAATGAGGAGGTAGCTGGAACATCATGTTGCTGTCAGAGCCAATCATGTTCAACAGCAAGCTGCTAATCACCATACCTACTAATACACCGGCAACAATGCGCCATGATGCAATGCGAGTGAAGATCAGGAATAGACCACCAAGAGCTAGCAAGAACGTAGAAGTTTCACCACTTGAGCCTTGAATAAAGCCAAAGAATGCGTCGCTCCAAGAAATGCCTTGGTCGACTAAACCTTGCATACCTTCTGCTGCAACAACGCTTAGTGCAGTTGCGCCTGAGTAACCATCTACCGCAGTCCATACCGCATCGCCAGAAATGGCTGTTGGGTAAGCAAAGAATAAGAAAGCACGGCCAGCTAAAGCAGGGTTTAGGAAGTTTTTGCCGGTACCGCCAAATACTTCTTTGGCCACTACAACACCAAAGGTGATACCTAAAGCAACTTGCCATAACGGCATGGTTGCAGGCAACGTAAGTGCAAATAAGATAGAAGTAACAAAGAAACCTTCGTTAACTTCATGGCCACGCACAGAAGCAAACAATACTTCCCAGAAGCCACCAACAACAAAAGCGGTTAGATAGATAGGCAAAAAGAAAATTGCCCCATATATCATCGACGCAATCCAGCCAGCTTCGGCGCCCGTTGGAACCCCTAGCATGCTAATTAATGCGCCATGCCAGTCGTCTGGTACAGTACCTGCGCCAGCAATAATGGCTTCGTTAGCTTGGATACCTGCGTTGTACATGCCAAAGAACATAGCCGGCATTAAGGCGACCCAAACAAAAATCATGATACGTTTTAAGTCAATCGCATCACGAACGTGAGTATTTTTCTTAGTTACCAAGCCTGGCGAGTATAAAAACGTCGCGACAGCTTCGTACAAAGCGAACCACTTTTCATGCTTACCGCCAGGTAAGAATTGCGGTTCAATCTTTTCAATATAATCTTTAATACTGCTCATGCTTAACCTTCCTTCTCAATCTTGGTCAAACAATCACGTAGCACGCTACCGTACTCGTATTTGCCAGGACACACAAAGGTACACAGTGCTAAATCTTCTTCATCTAGCTCTAAACAACCTAATTGTTGAGCACTGTCGGTATCATTAGCCAACAAATCTCGAAGCAATAACGTAGGTAAAATATCTAGCGGCATAATGCGCTCGTACTGACCAATTGGCACCATCGCTCTAGAGCTACCGCCGGTAGTGGTAGTGAACGGGAACAATTTGCTCTTATTAAGGCCAGAGATAAATATTCTCGCTAAAGAGAACTTACTGGTACCAGGCACAGCCCAGCCCATAAACTCTTTCTCGTAGCCTTCTTCCAATGCAACAACCTGCTGGTGATAACGACCGATATAAGCGTGAGGACCAGTAGCATGATTACCCATAAGCACTGAACCAGAGATAACGCGGTGCTCGCCATCAACCAACTCTCCATCGGTCAACTCAACAACGTTAGCGCCTAACTCAGTACGCACTAAACGAGGTTCTTTAACCACTGGACCAGCCAAAGACACAACCCGTTGGTTGTAAACTTTACCGCTAGCAAATAGGTGACCAAATGCAATCACCTCTTGGTAAGAAAGCGTCCAAACTGTGCGCTGAGCACTAGCAGGCTTTAAGGTATGAATATGCGTTCCAGCTAAACCTGCTGGATGCGGGCCAGCAAATACGTGCTCTTCAACACGGGCTGCATCCGATTTAGGTAAGCTATCATTTGCTTTACAAACAAAAACTTCCCCAGCAGTTAAACGAGACAAAACACGTAAGCCTGTTAAATAAGCACTTTCGTTTTGGTCTATTACTACTTTGGGATCGGCAGCGAGAGGGTTAGTGTCGATGGCAGTAACAAAAATGGCAGAAGGTTCTGAGTCTACTGCTGGCACTTTGCTATAAGGACGAGTTCTTAAGCCAACCCATTGGCCTGACTTAACTAACTTGTCTACAATCGTAGCGCGATCTGCGCTGTCGATTTCTGCATCGCTTAGGGCACCAAAGTCGATGCTATCGCCGTCTTGTTTTTCAATAACAACAGACTGCAATACACGTTGGGCACCACGGTTAATTTCTTGAACAACGCCAGCACAAGGTGCAGTAAATACAACGCCGGGGTTCTTCTTATCTTCGAACAGCGTCTGACCTTGGCTTACCACGTCACCCACTCGAACCTTCATTGTAGGACGCATGCCTACATAATCTTCTCCGAGTACAGCAACTTTGGTAACAATAGACGCGTCTACTATTTGCTGTTTGGGACCGCCTTTTATAGGCAGATCCAGTCCTTTATTTATTGTAATCATACTCTCTTACACATGTGTTGGGTCGGAAGACGAGCGATGATTCCTGTGTAACTTTTGTACTCAAAATTGGGTAGTTCAGCTAACAAGTCTTAGACAATTAACTAACAAGACACAGAAATCGCGTGTATTCTAGCACCAATTAATCCTATTTCTCCAAAGAAAAAGGCCAAAAACCTAACCTATTCGACTTAAGTGTTAGCGGATTGTTAACAGACTTGTAAAACAAGTCATGCTTCCACCAAACAAAGCTCAAATTGCTGACATATCACCCTAAATATTTTGTGGTGATTTTTAGCTTATTCTAAGGTTGTTGGATCCAGCTTCACCTGATTGTACTTAAGTACGCCAAATTGAAACCGCTGATAACTACTGAGAACCTTTTCAAAGAACCGATCCTGCTGGGCTAACTCTTGGATCACTTCAACACTGAAACTTTTAAGCGAAGCAAGCACGTCATCGGGGTATGCCAATACCTCTACGCCATGCTCGTTGGCCAGCACATTGAGCGCTTCTATATTGTAGACCACATATTCGTTAAGGGTTTCTTGATTAACGACTTTGGTGGCATTTTCAACAATTCGTTGTAAATCAGCAGGCAAGGCGGCAAAAGCATCTTGGTTTATCACAAACTCTAAGGTGGTACTCGGCTCATGCCAGCCAGGGTAATAGTAGTAAGGTGCTACTTTATGAAAACCAAACGCAAGGTCGTTGTATGGCCCTACCCACTCAACAGCGTCTAGCTCACCAGATTGCAAAGCAGTGTAAAGCTGCCCGGCAGGTAAATTTGTAGGCTGGCCGCCTGCCAATTCAAGTACTCGCCCACCTAGGCCGGGCAAACGCATTTTTAGATCTTTAAAGTCTGCAATAGTGGATATTTTTTTGTTATACCAGCCACCCATTTGCGCGTCGGTATTACCACCAGGAAACGGAATTAAGTTATAAGGCGCATATAACTCACGCCATAGCTCTAAGCCTCCTCCAAGGTATAACCAAGCATTCAGCTCTTTTGCTTGCATGCCAAAAGGCACCGAACTAAAAAATGCCGCCGCAGGAAGCTGCTCTTGCCAATAATAAGCTGCACTATGGCCCATTTCAGCTTTTCCTTCCGACACTACGCTAAATACCTCTAAGGCGGGATAAAGCTCACCAGCGCCATATACATTTATTTGCATACGGCCATTGCTCATCGCGGCCACTTCTTCAGCAAAGCGGTCCGGCGTTGAGCCTAAACCAGGTAGGTGCTTTGGCCAAGAAGTCACTAAAGTCCATGTGTACTCAACTGGTTGAGATTCGCTTTGATTCGCCGAGCGATCAAAGCAAGCACCCAATAGCAACGTTAATAACGCCACCTTTATATATACCCGCATTAAACAATCCTTATTTGATGCAGTGTGTTAGCTATTGTCCACCACGACACTGAGGAGAACTAGGTACTTGTTGTTGCTCAGCCCATTGCGCAGGCGTAAAAGTATGCATTGCTAAAGCGTGAATTTCATTTTTAAGCTCTTCGGCAAGCAATTGATTTACCGCTCGATGGCGTTGCAATAAACGCTTACCTTCAAAGGCCTCACTCACAATTGTCACTTTAAAATGGCTCTCTGAGCCGGCAGGCACATTATGCATATTACTTTCATTCACCACTTCTAAATGCGTTGGAGCAAAATGTTGCTGCAATTTATTGGTGATTAGTGTTTCTACCCGCATAACTGTTCCCTGTATTGATTATTCATCTGGCATTGTATAACGAAAAGTAAAATTGATCCTCGGCTGTTTTATCCGCAAAGCCTTAGGCAAACTGTGTTGCCATTGGTCTTGGCATAATTTATTCATTACCAATAAATCGCCATGTTCCAGTAAATACTCGTGTTTTTGATCTTTGGATTTTTTACGAAATAAAAAACGACGCGCTTGGCCCAAACTCAAGGAAGCAATCACTGGTTGCTTACCCAATTGCTTTTCGTTGTCGCTATGCCAGCCCATGTAATCATGACCATCTCGATAATAGTTAAGTAATACGCTGTTAAACTGCTGCCCGCACTTTTGCTGCACGGCAAACTTTAGTGGTAGTAAATAGCTAGGCCAAGACAAAGGCCTACGCCACTCGCCCGAATAACGATAAGCGGTATTCGCATCGCCTATCCACAAGGAAAGGCGTGGCTCCAAGCAAGTTTTGCCAAATATTTTGATGGTATGTTGCTGCCAAGGCAGCTTGGTAAGCGATTGTCGATAAAATGCCTCAGCAGACTCGGCTTTTAGCCACTGCTGCTGATGAACAATGTTTTCTACTTGAGTATCTTCTGCTAGCACCACGTACGACAGCCTATTTCCATATGGGTGTTGCTTTAGTTTAGCCCTCAACTTAGATACACTGCTGCCACTAATCAAGGCCTGCAGCATACAAATCCAATATGAGTCATGAATTGCAAATTAACTCGCTCCATTTGAGCTTATCGCGCTACCCAAAACAGGCGACAAACGATTTACAAGCATGGAATGCTGCTGATGAACTAATGCTCAACTTTGCCTTTGAGCAAACCACCGCAGCCAAACGCATACTCATTATGAACGATGAATTTGGCGCGCTAGCCTGTGCTCTGTTGGCCGCCCCTGAGTTTGCCGATAGCCAAATACATTGGTTAAGCGACTCCTTTATTGCACAACAAGCCTTAGCTGAGAACTTAAAAGCAAACAACTTAACTATGGATGGGCGGCTCACTCTGCTTAGCAGCACCGATAGTCTTCCAGCCAGTGACATGGTGTTGATGCGTCAACCCAAAAGCTTAAATTATTTGGAATACCAACTAATTGCACTGCAAGCGATATTGTCGGCTGATAGCCTTTTTGCCTGCGGAGTAATGCTAAAGAACTTACCTAAGTCCGTTTTCTCTTTATTTGAAAAACACCTTGGTAAGGTAAGCACTTCACTGGCGAAGAAAAAAGCCCGCTTATTGTTTGGCCACTATCAGGGTATTAGCTCTACTAGCCCTTATCCCAAACAATGGAAAGTTGCAGAGCACCAATTCAAGCTAAACGACCATGCCAATGTATTTTGCTTCGGCAAGTTAGATATTGGCAGTCGCTTTATGTTAGGCAATTTTCCGCAGGGCGATTTTCAAGCTGTGGTTGATTTAGGGTGCGGCAATGGCTTACTGGGTTTACAAGCACTCAAGCACTATCCCAAAGCTAAAGTTTCTTTTTGTGACGAATCGGCAATGGCCTTAGCCTCGGCAAAAAATAATGTAAGCTTAAACTTTCCAGAGCGATTAGCCGATTGTGAGTTTAACCACGACAACGCTTTGCAGCATCAAGCCGACAACAGTGCCGATCTCGTGTTATGTAATCCGCCTTTTCATCAACAAAACACCATTTCTACGCATATTGCCCAACAAATGTTTCGTGACGCTAAACGCTGCTTACGCAGCGGCGGCCAACTGATAGTGGTAGCTAACCGACACTTGGGCTATCACCCACTATTAAAATCTTACTTTGGCGGTTATAAGTTACTGGCGAGCAATAACAAATTTGTTATTCTGAGCAGCACTAAGCGTTAATCCACTTATTAAGGTAAACAACTTGAAAACTCAGTTTTTATTGCCCGCTTTGCTAATTAGCGGCGTATTAGGGCTTAGCGCCTGCAGCAGCCAACCGCAGCAAGTCGCATTAACCCCAAGCATTGAGGTCATTGATTCAGCTCAACACTCAATCATTGCTGCAATAAAATCTCAAGATTTACGCAGTAACCGGTTTTTAATTAGCATTCACCAAGAAGGTGAAGAACAAGCCCAGCTGATTTCAAGCGGCAACAATTTACGTCAAAACATTGAGCAACAGCTTTCGAGCGCTTGGCAACAACAAGGCATTGGTTTTGTGCCAGACTCACCAAACCTAATTACCATCGATATTCTAGAATTGGCCAACAAAGTAGAAGAAAGCAGCGTTAAACATGCCGCCAGTTCTGTTATGCGTTTAAAGGTGACTATCGACACCCCTCACAAAACCTTAAGCAAACAATTTCGTTCCACCCACACTAATGAAGGTGCGTTTTCTGTCAACGTAAACAAGCAAAGCGAAGCCATGAGCCAACAGCTTTCTGAACTACTGACACAAATCGCTAACGACCCGCAACTTATTGAAGTATTGGAGTATCAATTATGAACTTGGGCATTTTCCGTAACACCTTGGTGGCTTGTGTTTTCGCTACATTAAGTCTTGGCGCTAGTGCACAAACCTTAAAATTCATCACTAACCAAGGTGAATTTGAAATGGAACTGAATGCCGAAGCTGCGCCAAAAACTGTCGCTAACTTCCTTCGCTATGTAGAAGACGGCAGCTTTAAAGGTACGTTATTTCACCGCACCATTTCTAACTTTATGGTGCAAGGTGGCGGCTACTCAATTAACTACGAAAAAGTAGATACCTATCGCCCAGTTGAAAACGAGTCGAAAAACGGCTTGAGCAACAAGCGTGGCACCGTTGCTATGGCGCGCACTAACGACCCACACAGTGCTACTCGTCAGTTTTTCATCAACGTTATCGATAACGCTTATTTAGACGGCAGCGCAAATAAATACGGCTACACGGTATTTGCAGAGATCACTTCAGGCATGGACGTAGTGGATAGAATTGTAAGCAAGCCAACTAAAACCGGTCCTATCCCTGGCATGCGCAATGTTCCTATGGAAAAAGTGATTATTGAAGATGTAGTCATTGTTGACGAAAGCCAACCGTAAACTCGCCACAACTTAACCGAGCTATAAATGAACTTATCGCTAAATTGGTCTCAGACCCTACATTCTTATTTAGATAAACGATTGCTTTGGGTATTTATGCTCGGTTGTGCCAGCGGTTTTCCATGGGTACTAATTGGTTCTAATATGTCGGGCTGGCTTACCGACGCCGGTTTGTCACGCTCAGCCATTGGCTTTTTTGGCTCGGTATTTACCGTGTATGCCATCAATTTTTTATGGGCTCCCTTAGTTGATAGGGTAAAACTTCCCGTTTTACATGCTTGGCTCGGCCAGCGTCGAAGTTGGATATTTTTGTGCCAAGGTATCGTGTTGCTGTGTACCTTTGGCATTGCCCAGTTTGACCCCGCCAACAGCTTGGTCTTTACCTCGCTGCTGGCCTTGTGCATCGCCACTGCCTCTTCCACCCAAGATATCGCCATTGATGCTTACCGTATCGATACCTTTGCAAATAGCGATTCACATCGCTTACCGCAAGCCTCGGCCATGGCGGTAATAGGTTGGTGGACGGGCTATTCTCTACCGGGATATTTGGCATTTATTAACGCCGACAGCATTGGTTGGAATGGCGTCTATTTAGGCATGTGTTTCATTGTTGCGCTATTGATGCTCTTTACCGTGTTAGTGAAAGAACCTATTAGCAACCGTGAAGCTTTGCAACAACAAGCCGAAGCGCGCCATGCCCAATACCTTGGCACTAAATCACCTTTGGTAGCTTGGTTAACGGTAACGGTTGCCGAACCGTTTTTAGATTTTTTCCGCCGCAACGGGGTGCGTGTAGCCATAACCTTGTTGCTGTTTGTGTTTCTATTCAAAATTGGCGAAGCCTTCTTAGGCCGCATGTCAATTACCTTCTACCGCGAAGTAGGCTTTAGTAACGAGCAAATTGGCCATTACTCTAAACTTATTGGTTGGGGTGCAACGGTTTTATTCACCATTGTTGGCAGTGCCTTTAATGTACGTTTTGGCATTATTAAAGGGCTTATATTAGGCGGTATTGCTATGGCTAGCAGCAACTTAATGTTTGCTTGGATTGCCGCGACCGGCCCAGATGAGCAACTATTTTTAGCGACCATTATTGTCGATAACTTCACCAGTGCCTTTGCCACAGTAGCCTTTGTTTCGTTTTTAACGGTGCTTACTGGCCAAGCGTTCTCGGCAACTCAATACGCCTTGCTTGCCAGTTTGGGCAACTTAGGCCGAACCACGCTCGCCTCTTTCAGCGGCAGCTTGGCAGATTATTTAGAATCTTGGCCGCTGTTCTTCATCTTAACCGCGGTGATGGTTGTGCCAAGTTTAATCATGTTACTCAGCTTGAAAGGCTACTTTACCAAGATATTGGCGCATAACGAATCCAGCAAACAAACTTAAGCGCTATCTTCAGGCGCAACTAAGCGCCAGCGCTTACTTAATAAACGCCTAATCGTAGCGCTAGGGGCCTGCTCTAGTGCTAGCTGGGCATTTTGCTCAGCCAGTTTCTGTTCTCCACTGCGAAATTGTAAGTCTGCCAATACTGCATACCAATGATAGGAGCGACTCAGCCAACTAGGAACTTGAGAACTCTCCAGCTCTGTCAAGCCAACCTTTGCCCCTTGCCATTGCGCTAGCGCTACTGCTCGATTGAGAATATGAAAGGGTGAAGGCGCCAGCTTTTCGAGCAACTGATAAGCCTCCACTATTTTATGCCAACGAGTCTGCTCAAAAGAAGAAGCCAAGCAGTGTTCTGCCGCTATGCCAGCTTCTATATGATAGCGAGACAATTGATCACCTTGTGCCGAACGCTGCAAACAAAGTAAGCCCATAGCAATTTGCGCCTGATTCCAGCTACTACGATCTTGTTCTTGCAACAACAGTAGTTCACCCGCTTGTTGTCGCGCGGGCAACCTAGCTGTATTTAGGTACATAAGCGCTAACAAAGCATAACTTTCGGGCCGATTGCCCAAGGCATGTTGGCTTAGCAATCCAGTTAAACGAATTGCCTCTTCACATAAATCTTGGCGAATAGATAAATCTTCGTGAGAAGATAAATAGCCTTCGGTAAAAAGCAAATACAATACCCGATACACTGCGGGCAAACGCCGTTGCATGTCTTGCTCGTTTAAACTGTCTAGCTGCAAGGGCTGCTGTTGTAGGTATTTTCTAGCACGACTAAAGCGCTTATAAGCATTGGCTTCACTAATAAATAGACGCAATGCGGTTTCTTTAATGCTAAACCCCACCAAGCTTTTTAGAGTGAAAACCAGTTGCGACTCCACCGCTAAAGCCTCATCACTAGCAACAAACAACATTCGCAATAACGCGTCACTTAATTCTCCACTAAGTGGCGGCTCTACCAGTACTTCAGTTTGTGGTTCTTCAGTTTGAGCTAGCAAATTAGAATGACTTTGCTGTTGGCGAAACTGCGACAAAAGGTAACGCAGTGCCACTTGATAGAGCCAAGCAGAGGGTTTGTCTGGCACCGCCTGTTTCAACCAAGTATCAAGCGCTTGAGCCATCGCCCACTGCACCGCATCTTCTACTTGCTCAAAATGCTCAAAACCAAAACGGCGAACTAATAACGCCACGAGTTGGCCATACTCGTGACGGAATAGATGCTCTATTTGTCCGCGGGAACTCAAGGTTTGCTTATTTCTCGAAGCTCAATATTGGTTCCCATGTTTTCAACCATAGGGCTCGCTTTAATCACCTCAATAGCTTCTGACAAATCACTGGCAGTAAGCAACATATAGCCACCAACAATTTCTTTCACTTCGATGAAGGGGCCATCTTTTACTTCATCACGATTAACCACCGCCCCTTCACTGCCCAACTTACCGCCCATATCCACAATGTTGTCGGCAAATTTAGTTTGCCAAGCGTTAAATTTGGCATACATCACTTCCATGTCACTGGCAGATAATTGTTCGCAGCCGCCCGAGTCACTGCGAAGTAAACACATATATTGTTTATTGCTCATTATTTCACTCCATTAAAATTGCTATCTAATCAGTGAAGCATATTTCACCGACATAGTAATGACGTTTAACAAATATAAACTTAGACACCTTGCGGGATTTTTTTACCAAAAAGTTTTTGAGATAAGCACCAGACACAAAAAAACCGCCAGATGGCGGTTTAACAAACCTTGGCTATAAAGCCTTAGTCGCGAAAGTTATTAAACTGAAATGGTTGGTCGTATTCACCACTGCGTACCAATGCCATCGCTGCTTGCAGATCATCGCGTTTCTTGCCGGTAACACGTACTTGTTCACCTTGAATAGATGCCTGAACTTTTAGCTTGGCATCTTTGATCTGCTTAACCACTTTTTTAGCGGTGGCTTGATCAATCCCGTTTTTAAAGTTAACCACTTGAGAGTGGGTTTTGCCGCTACGGGTTACCGAGGCTAAATCAATCGACTTAGCATCAACCGAGCGCTTTACTAAAGTGCCACGCAAAATATGCAGCATTTGCTGTAACTGAAACTCAGCCTCGGCAGTCATCTTAATTGACTCATCTTTGTATTCGAAGCTGGCTTCTACACCACGAAAATCAAAACGCGTTTCCAGTTCACGTATCGCATTATCACAAGCATGGCGAACTTCGTTAGCATCTATCTCAGAAACAATGTCAAATGAAGGCATGTTTTCTCTCCCCTAAAATCTGGCCTTATGCGAAAATTGCTGCATTATATCCCGTTACCACTAAAAGAGTATCGCTTGCGGTAACGCTAGCACCAATTTTGTTAGATTTGTGAGTCTATTTATGACTGTTTCTACAGAACCCTATTACGACTTTGCCATTATTGGCGCGGGCGCCGTAGGTGGCTTACTGGCCAGCTTGTTGAGCCATCAACAACAAAAAGTGTGTTTTGTTGACTCACGCTTAAAGCATAATCAAGACCTAACACTACAACTCGATAGCCTTGAAAATGGCGTAATTACAAACAACTTAAAGGTATTTCCCAGCTTACCTAGTTGCCGATGGTTGCTGCTATGTGTAAAAGCCCATCAAGTAAAACAAGCCTTGTCTGCGTTTAAGCTAGCCGACAATTGCAAACTAATGCTAGTGGTGAACGGGATGGGCGCAGACCATGAGGTCGTAGATAAACTAGCCCCCCAACAACTGTATTTAGCCAGTAATACTCATGGCGCGCTTATTGAAGAAAAAACCGATTCTCAACTACAGCTAAAACACACAGGCTTGGGTCAGCTGGTTGTTGGGCCTTACCTAAAAAACGCCGCAAAGCCGCAAGATTTGATGGCACTTGAACAAGCATTACCAAGCGCAAATTGGCAAGACAATATTTATCCCGCTCTGTGGCGAAAACTGGCAATCAGTTGCTGCATTAACCCTCTCACTGCATTGCACCGATGCCGAAACGGCGAACTGCTAGATACACGTTTTGCCAAAGACATTACCGCACTTTGCGACGAAGTTAGCCAAGTAGCCGCAGCAGAACAGCTTGATTTAAGTGCCGAAGACCTCCGCAAAACGGTGTTGCAGGTAGCGAAAGCAACTGCCAATAACTTTTCCTCTATGCAGCAAGACATACACCACAAACGCCTTAGTGAAATAGGCTACATTAATGGTTATATAGTTAAGCAGGCTGCGAAACATCAATTGGCTTGTCCACATAATCAATACATGCTGCAACAGATCCAGCGATTGGAGAAACACAATGACTAAAGTGATGGTAGCTATAGCCTCTGGCAGTGAAGAGATTGAAGCCGTAAGCATTATCGATGTATTACGCCGAGCCGAGATTATCGTAGACGTAGTGAGTATAGAAGCCAACAAACGCTTAGATATTGTTGCTTCTCGCGGCGTAAAACTGACGGCCGATATCCATATTAGTGAAATAGACGTTGCAGACTACGACATGTTGGTATTACCCGGTGGTGTCCCCGGTAGTGAGGCTTTCCGTGACTGTGAATCACTCATTGCCATGCTTAAGAAACGTAATGCGAAGCAATGGTTAGCCGCAATTTGCGCAGCTCCTGCAGTAGTACTAGCAGAGCATGATTTACTGGGTGATGCTGCGGTAACTTGCCACCCTGGCTTTCAACAGCAGCTACCACAAAACCAATTAAGTCTAGACAGAGTCGTGGTTGATCAAAGCTATAAGCTCATCACTAGCCAAGGCCCCGGCACAGCCATTGAATTCAGCCTAGCCTTAATTGCTCAACTAAAAGATCAAAATAGCGCCGACCAAGTTGCGGTTCCTATGGTGCTTGCTTAAATCCAAACTTAAGGAAAAAAGCCATGCATAACATGGCTTTTATTGCTTAAACAACGGCAACTATTGGCAAACGCCACCGGTTACCGCCGTAGCTATGCCCGCGCCGGTTCCGGTAAAGCCAAATTCAACTGACTGCCCAGCAGCAATAGTGCTATTCCAAGCAAGGTTAGAAGCGGTGTATCCCTCGGCAGAATTTAGCTCGGCATTCCAAGAGCTACTAATGCTTGAACCATCACTATACGCCCAGCTAACCTGCCAAGTATTGATGGGTTCGCTGCCAGTATTAGTGATAACCACCGCCCCTTGGAAACCACCTTCCCACGAGTTAACCACTACGTGTTTACAAGCAGCATTAGGATCAACAGGATCCGTTGGGTCTGTTGGGTCTGTTGGGTCTGTTGGGTCTGTTGGGTCTGTTGGGTCTACAGGACCATCCACTATGCCGCCCGAGCCTGCAGGAATTTCGCTACACATCGTGTAACCCACACAGTTACCGCCATTTTCTTGAGAGTGTCCGGCATCTTCGTATAAACAAATAGGCACAATGGTGCCGTAAAAATCACACTGTTGAACTACCGGTAGCTCTTGGCCATCAAATACAGAAGCAAGAACCGAGGTTTGTTTAATACCATTTTCGCCATTGATTAGGCGTTTGCCCCAAGTAGTGAGTTTGCTGGCATCGAAGTTAACCGTCATATCCAGTTCAAATGTACCCGGCGCAGTATTACCCGACCAAGACCAACCTAAGTAGCCAATTTTATATTCTTCGGCCACCGCTAAAATAGCATCTTCATCCACATCTTGCCCTTGATGGTCCATTCCAAACTCACCCACGATTAGTGGCATGTTGTGGCGGCTCAAAAAGGTAGATACGTAGGACTCGATCTTCTCGCGGTTTTGGTAAACCTGGTACATATGCACACTAAACATTATGTTGTTTAATGAATCTGCAGAAGCGACCTCTGTGGCATTGTCTAACATAATCTCTTGCCAATCTTGCCCCCAGTTTGCTGCATCAATCATTATGGTGTGGGTAAAGCCAGCATCTCGTAGCGTTGTTATCGCTTTTTTATGTTCATTTACATAGGTTTCTGCAGGTACATTGTTACCAAAGGGTTCGTTAGCAATGTTGATGATTACATAGTCTTCTTCGCCCTTAAGCACATCTGCAAGTTCCACCCAATAAGCAGCTGTGGTTTGTAAATCGCCAGCCTCAGCTTTTTCACCAGATCCTGTGACGTCATGCACTTCAAGCACACAGACTAAGCGATTTAACTTACACATCTTAACCACTTTGGCCACGTCTTCTGCATCGTTTTTAGCGAACTGCTGACCATCACTTAGCACCACCCTCACAGTATTTGCGCCAGCTTCAGCAATGTCTCTAAACGCGCCTTGGCGGTAGTTATACCAAGCGTGAGCATGGTTTACCCCGCGCATAATTACCTCATGCCCGTTAGCGTCTAGCAGTTGAGTACCAGAGGTACTAAAACCTGCCACTGCAGGCAAACTAGACAAGGCCAACAAGCCCGCCGCTACACTAAGGCTTAATCGAGAAATAGGGTTAACACGCTTACTATTGTTGAGTTTTTCTAATGTACTGATGTTCATATCGGTGACGCTCCTTTTCAATTAATGACAAATAAAACTATTAACAAAATAAACAATAGATAAATAGTCAGAGAAATAACTCAACGAATAGTGGTTTCATAGTGATTTCACGAAATACATCAATACAGATCTAGTTTTAGGCAAAATTTAAAACCAGCCATTGACTAATTGTATTATTTTAAATCTAAAGAATATTTTGGCGTTCAGTGAGACTGCCGGAACTAAAGCCCCGGCATATTGCTATTAGCGGATTTATTCAACAATGACCCGCGCATTAATTGCTTGAACAGGGCGATTGTTGGGGTGTTTCATTACTGCAGTAAAGTCTCGAATTTGCTGCTCGGAAGCACTAACTGGTTGTTTTAGCACCAACCAAGTGACTCCTTCGCTACACGGCGGTGTGGTTAATGAGCCATTAAAACGGTAGTACTCGTGACTCTTTGGCCACAGCGCCAATCCATCTACCGGATCAAGCAAAGCTGCTTGCTCGCCAGCATGTTTGGGCATTTGCGCCCATGCTTTTGCCAGTTCTTGGTTCTCATCTCCTTGCTCGAACATTACTGCCACCACCGCTAGGCGACCATCTTCATCGGCATGTACAAAGTGCGCTTCCAGCGGGAATGACTTTCCTTTTAAGGTGTTTTCACTGGGAGAATGGAAATGAAACTGTTTTAACTCAAAGCTATGCCCAGCAAGGCTAATATTGCTGCCAGGCTGGTAATTCACTTGAATAGTGTGCCCATTGTTGATGACTTCACTGCCTGCGGCTTTATAACTAAGCGCCAGAGTTGGCAGCTCACCTTTGGTTGTGCCAGCAATATTAATAGGTGATTGATTTTTGCCGCTTGCGCAAAGGCTAAACTCGGGGGCTAACTCTCCCCAATGCTCAGGCCCTTGATGACCAGAATAGCCCCAGTGCCCATTGCCTTCTGCCAATACACTGCCCGAAAAACCTAATACAGCACTAATCATTACACTTTTCAGTTGTTGCTTATTCATCCTTAGATCCTTGAATGTAAAAAGCCCATCGCAAAAATCGATGAGCATAAACGGAAAAAAGGTTCTATCAATTTATTGATAACAAGGTCAATATAGATGCGAAAAACACTGAATTTATTACAATTTAGCTGTAAATAAAGCCTTACTCATTGAAGGCTTTATCATCAATGTGGCTTATTCACTAAGAGTGATAATAGGCAACTCATCCCAGATCTTTTCTTGGTTAGCCTCGCCACCAGAAAAATTCCACGGGCCAGCATCTTCAGCAAGTGGCCTATAAACAGCAGACAAACCATCTAAGTCCCAGGTAGAAAGGTAAAAACGGATACCGTCTAAACTATTTGGTCTACCAAGAGAATCACTTGCAAAGTCAAGATAGATGACTTGCTGAGCCTTATCTACGGTCACTTTTGGTGCTGGTGTTACTGCTTCCCCCCAATTATCCGCATCGGCACCTTGAGCGTTATAAATAGAGCTTTGCCAGCCAAGTATCACCGCATTTCGGCTCCAAGTACCACTAGGCATGTTGGCATTAATTTTTGGTAGAACGGTAGCGCTAGGCCCTTGGTCTTCGGGTAAATCAATAAACACGGTAAAACCTACATGGTCGAAGCCATTTGGTGGCAACCAAGTATCGGTGAGCTTATCCATGGTGAGTTTAAGTCGAATATTGCTTCCTACGGAGTACACTTCAGCTTGGTTAATTGCTAGCTGGCTGTTTACCTTGTCAAAGCTAGGGTCACCTGGCAACGAGTAACTGCCGTTAGGACCACCCGTTCCTTCTTGCACATCGTTGCTATCATCAATGCTTAGATCAGGTGTATCAGACCAAGCTAAATCTGAAGTGAAATGCACGTCGGCTAAGCCTGCTTTTTCTTCGGGTGAATAGATAGCAAAACGATGCTGCTGCTCACCAATAGCGAAATGTCGAGTTGATAACATGGCCGACCACTGCCCTTGCGAATCAACTTGTATGTCTGTTGCTGTGGCTAAGTTTCCGTTCACCACCAATTGCAATTGAGCATTTGCTTGAGCGCGGCCAGTTATCTGGGTATCTGCGCTAATCACTCGGTTTGTCCAATCCTCATCTAGGCTGATGCCCAAATTTGCAGTATCTACTTCCGCAATAGTATTCGTTTTAAAATACAACACCGCGGCTTTTGCTGGCAGTTCAACACTTACTTCACCGTTTGCATCCACCACTAAACCTGCTGGTGCTTGTATCCAATTGGCTTGAATTTTCTGTTCAAATACCGTGCCTTCTGCTTGCTCTAGATCCAACCTGTTTAACAGCATGGGTTGATTAGCGGTATTCATTATTACCAGCACTTCTTGCTCCGCTAACTGACGAGTAAATGCAAATACACCGGCACCCGACTTGTCGCTAGCCAACACCTCAATATCTCCACGCGTCATCACAGGATTATTACTACGTAGCGTCGCCAATTGCTGTATAAACAAATACATCTCGCTGCCGCTGTCGAAGGAGTCGAGCGACTCACCATCTTCGCGATAGCCTCCCTCAAACATCGCGTCTCGACTCGCACTCATTGCTTGTTCAGTGCCTTGATAAATCACCGGAATGCCCGGAATGCTTAACATGGTCATTAGCGCTTGTTTTAAATCTGCTTGGCTAGCTTGCGACAAAAAGCGCGGCATATCGTGGTTGTCGATAAAGTTGGGCAAAATGTATGGATTAGGAAATAGCTCCATCATTTTTTCTATACGAAACCTTAGATAATCGGTAGGTTGCCCTGCAGCAAATACTCGCGTCATGGTGGTTTGCAAGGGGAAGTTAAGTAAGGATGCCAGCTGTTTGTTATCTGCATCCCCTAGGTAGCTCAGCATTTTTTGCTCACCTTCGGTGTTATAAGCACTTGAGCTCTCGAATACTTCACCAAAGGTAAGAAAATTGCTCCGCCCTGTTTGTTCTGCTTGTGCCATTACTCCATCGTCGGCATGTAAAAAGTCGGTCCAAAACTCGTGCTCTACAAACTTGACGGTATCGATACGAAAAGCATCCACCCCCACCTCACGTATCCATTTTCTATAACTTTCTTTCAAATAGGCACGCACTTCCGGGTGAGCGGTATTTAAATCATCTAAATCAGACAGCTGCCAGTTTTTCTCCTGAATAGGATCGTTATGGTCGCTAATGCTTGGCGTCCAGTGGTAGATCCCAGAACCGTCTTCATTACAGTTGTTTTGGTTTAGAGGATAAGGTAATTCTTGCCCTTCAACTAAAGGACTGTCTATTAAGCGAAACCCTTGACATGGCAAGCTTGAGTCGTATTCCCAAGGTTGATCATAAGTGAAATAGTTTCCTACATGGTTAGTCACAATATCTTGAATGAGGTACATATTGCGGCCGTGGATTTCTCGCGCTAAATCTTGGTAACTGGTCAAATCACCAAAGTGCTCATCAACTTTTTGAAAATCTCTCGCCCAGTAGCCATGGTAACCACCATAGTTTTGCTCATTATCCCACCACTGGTTAGCAACCGGTGGCGTTAGCCAAACCGATGTGGCACCAAGCTGCTGAATGTAATCTAGCTTGTCGGCTATGCCCACTAAGTCACCACCACTAAATTTTTTGTCTGAACGAGGGTCAAACTCCCCCTGCCCTTGATCGCTCAAACTAGGATCGCCATTGTTAAAGCGATCAATCATTAAAAAGTAGATAATTTGATCTTGCCATTCCGGTGATGCCACGTGACTTCCGGTAGTTTCACTCTGCTGTTCATCGGAATTACAGCCACTTAACGCCACCGCAACTGATAATGCCAATATATTCAATGGTTTTAGTATGTTATTTCTTCCCCGCAACATATTTCATTCCTTTATGAGTTATCTTGCGGAGAACAATAAGTCAAATAATCACGGAGATTGGTGTCATTTGGCGCCAAATAATATGCAGCAGTATGCCAGCTAAAGCATTCTGTGAACTTAGTAGCTATTTCTGAGGAGTAAGCTTATGGCTTATAGCAATGGAGGAACAAATTGATAGCGCTGCGGGTAGTGCTGCTCAGCTAATTCGTTATCGTGTTGGTCAAATACTCTAAAACGGCAATGCTCGGCTAGGGCTGGAAAAGGGCTGGATAAGGTCCAAATACTGTATTGTTTATTACTGCTCACTTGCTGCAGCGCCAGCGGCTGAGAATGCTCTCCCAGATAACAAAGTATTTTGCTGACTTGCTCTAATTGGCAAGCAAGCTCAATAAACAACTGGTAAGCAAAACCGGTTTTAATAATGCTCAGAGTGGGCACGATATAGGCCGGAGTGCCCAGTAGCAAACGTTCACTTACTAAGTAATCTCGCTGTTGGTTATCATCCACATAGCTTTCTCCATCTACTTCATAACGAAGGCGAAAACACAAAGGGTGAGCAACCGGCAGGTTGGCGGTAGACCAAAGCTCGGTGCCATCACTTAAAAAATCGGCAAAAAATGCCGGGTAATGGCGCCATATGCCATCCCTGTCTTTACACTCAACAGTCACTACTTTTTCGAAGGCTATGTTATCCACTTCTAACCAAACTTGACCTTCTTGAGTATGTAACTCCTCGGCCTCGCCTATGGGTCCGCGCGCATAATGTAAACGCACTGGCTGCGCTCTTAATTGACTGCGATTTTGCACACAGCGCTGGCGATAAAAACTAGGGGTAAACTTAAACCAGCGACGAAACGAACGATGAAAATTAGAGGGATCGTCATAACCTAAACGCAAGCCAATACTAGAAATGGGCAACTGGGTATCGGCTAACAAATTTAGCGCCAAGGTCTTCTTCTCATCTTCAACTAGCTGAGAGAAATTAAGCTGCTTCTCGGCTAAACGCCGCTGCAAAGTACGCGTCGACAAACCAATTTTTTTAGCCACAAGCTCTAGGTTTAGTGGTTTATCAAGCGAACGTTGAATAGAGCGCTTTAGTTGCAACTGTAAGTCTGGCGATTCAATCGATTGATGCAATAGTAGTGAATATACTTTTTTAGCAAAGCTGTGGCTCGCCGATTTAGCCTGTAAGCTAAGCGGAAGCCCTTTGGCAGCCACCTGCAAACGTGTTCCACTAAAATGGCAGGTAATCAGTGGGTTGTTGAATTGCTGCAGCTGCTGATAAAGATTATCTAGCAGTAGTTCACTCCAAGCAGGTAACACTTGTGAATCGCGGGTTTGTAAGCTTAGGGTTAAACCTTGCTTATCGTCGCTCACCTCAATATAAACACTTCTATCAAACAGAGAGAGGCTTTTACTCCACCACACCAAGCCATCTTTTAGTGAAGGAGCATGCAGCAACAACATCGATTGCAAACACAATACATCGGCCAAGTGCCAGTATTCGCCCGCTACTTGTAAGTGGGAATGACCAAGTTTTTTGGCTAAGGCAGAAATGACTGGCGCTTGATTCAAGTAATTGATCTAATGTAGAAATTTTCGCCAGTGTCTAACAAGCTGGTTAGCTTATCAATATAAAGATTGTAAGCATGTTTACTGGCACATAGGTATTTGACCAAATACACAACGTTCCAGCTTGGTGTGTATTAACGGTTCTACCGCTTTACCTTGGTGAATGCTATACAGCGTATAAATTGATTGGTAGCCCATATCGTAAGGCGACTGACCAACATTGCCATGAGCCAAGCCTTGGGCTAATAGCCGCTTTTGTACTTCGAGGGTGTCACCAAAAATAAGCAATAAACGCTTTGATGCTAAACTATCACTATGCGGCGACACAACATCTGAGTATTTAAACTCCAAAGTTTGTGGCCACGCACCAACAGTAATAATTACATCAAGCAACTTCGGCCCATATTGATGTAAACGTAGCATTCTATCGAGATTATTTAATGAGCGCTGAGCCTCGTCATCGGAATAGATTGGGCAGCGACTAAGCTCTTCCCATAAATCACTTTTACCGCTGTTATTGTTAAAGCCTAAGCCGGCATATACCCCGCTTATACGTTCCACCAAATTGGCTGCGCCCTTGTGTCCGGTAATAATGCAAAACGAGCCTCCTTGCGGTTTTAAAGCTTGGGTTAAACGCCCCAGCTGAAAGCCAAACTGAAAGTTATCGGTTCCAATGTAGCTATGTCGTAGTTTGGGATCGGCTGCCAAGGCTTTTTCAGAAAAATCAGAATCAAATGTAACCACGGGGATTTGATTTTGCTTGGCCAATTGCATACTGCGGTGAGTAAGCACCCGAGAATTTATTACCGATACCGAAATACCGTCTAGCCCTTGCTCAATTTGCTGAGAAATAATTTGGTCTTGGTACCGTGCATCGGCCTCTTCAGGGCCAATATACACACATTCAACATCTAGCTCTGCAGCTGCTTGCAAACACCCTTTCTCAACATCATCAAAAAAGGGATTAGTAACGGTTTTGGGAACCACCAAAAAACGGGGTTTTGAGGAAACTTCGTTTGCAAGAGATTGACAGCTTACAAGAATCAACAGACTAAACAGACATGCTTTCACGGCATCACCAACTACCAATGAGAATACCCTTAAGCTAAGCCAATAAAGTCCATTAGGTAAAGCCAAGCTGCGCTAACTGCAACTTGGCTCACGCTTTTATGGTAATTATTCAGCTTCTAGGTATAACTTAGCAAACTCTTGATATCGCTGATTATTTATACCCATATCGGAGTAGCCAACTCGCGATTGAGAACGAAAATGGACTAACTGCTCGGCTTGGTCGAAGTGTAACTCTACATCATCGCGATAGCCTACTGTTGGACTATAAAAAACCGCGTGTACATATTGCTCATCTCGGCTAATGACTTGATTATTTGGCATATGAGCAAAAGCGCGTAAGGCGGCTAGTTGGGTGCTTTTCAAATCGGCTTTAAATGGCAAGGCAGCTACTTTTTTATCACCTTCGGCATAACTAGACACCCCATTTGGAGAACTGGCTAATGGCGCCAATCGACCCGATTGCAAACCTAGGTCACTTGGAGTGCTAAGGTTTTTGTAAACCATAAACCCAACTATAACCAGTACAATCACTACTATTCCTGACAACAGCATTTTCACTACCTTTCTCCCTTAATTACGCTAATTGCTTTTAACTAAACCAAGCTTACTCTCAATGAGCTTAGTCTTCGTTATCGCTACTATAACGAAAAAGCACAAAAAAAAAGCCACACACTGTAAAAAGTGTATGGCCTTTAATAGCTTATTTGTGAACTTAAGCTTGAGGACGCATCGCTGGGAATAAAATCACGTCGCGAATAGTGTGCGTGTTGGTGAAGAGCATCGCTAGGCGGTCAATACCAATACCTTGGCCAGCCGTTGGTGGTAGACCGTGCTCTAGAGCGGTGATGTAGTCTGCGTCATAGAACATCGCTTCATCATCGCCAGCATCTTTAGCCTCAACTTGCGCCTTAAAGCGCGCATCTTGGTCTTCTGCATCATTAAGCTCAGAGAAGCCATTAGCCACTTCACGACCACCGATGAAGAACTCAAAACGGTCAGTGATGAAGGCGTTGTCGTCGTTACGACGCGCTAGCGGGCTAATTTCTGCTGGGTATTCGGTAATAAAGGTTGGCTGAATTAGCTTAGGCTCAGCAGTCTCACCGAAGATTTCTTCAAGTAGCTGGCCACAAGTCCAGAACTTCTCTACTTCAACGCCAACTGATTTAGCAATGCTAACCATGTGCTCGCGGTCTTGCACTTTGTCGTAATCTAAAGCTTGAATATCGGCATGCTCTGGGTTGTATTGCTTAATCGCTTGCAACATGCTCAAGCGTGGGTAGCTACCAGCAAACTCTACTGTCTCGTCGCCGTAAGGCATAGAAGAAGAACCTAGAACCTCAACTGCTACAGTGCGCAGCATTTCTTCAGTTAGATCCATTAGATCGTTGTAGTCGGCGTAGGCCATGTAGAATTCCATCATGGTGAATTCTGGGTTATGGCGCGGCGACAGGCCTTCGTTACGGAAGTTACGGTTAATTTCGAATACGCGCTCAAAGCCACCTACCACTAAACGCTTCAAGTAAAGCTCTGGTGCGATACGCAAGAACATCTGTTGATCTAGCGCGTTGTGATGAGTGATAAATGGACGGGCAGTTGCGCCGCCAGGGATCACTTGCATCATTGGCGTTTCCACTTCCATGAAGTTCTTAGACTCCATAAAGCGGCGAATACCGGCTACCAACTTAGAGCGCACCATAAAGGCTTGGCGTGAATCGTCGTTCACGATCAAATCAACATAACGCTGACGGTAACGCTGTTCTTGGTCGGTTAAACCGTGGAATTTCTCTGGCAATGGACGCAAGGCTTTAGTTAGCAAAGCATACTCGTCCATGTTCACGTAAAGGTCACCTTTACCTGATTTGTGCAGCGCACCTTTAACACCAATGATGTCGCCAATGTCTAAGCCACCAATTTCTTTTAGCTCTTTTTGCACCGGCTTAGGCGCGTAAGCTTGAATGCGGCCCGATACATCTTGAATCACTAAAAATGGTCCACGCTTAGCCATAATACGGCCAGCAATAGCGGCTACGTTACCGGCTGCTTCTAAATCTTCTTTAGATTGTTCGCCAAACTGCTGCTGTAAATCGTCAGCTAGGTGCTCACGTTTAAAGTCATTTGGGTGGCCGTTAGCCGAGCAAGTTTCGCGAATTTTGTCTAACTTAGCGCGACGCTCTGCGATCAGTTTATTTTCTTCTTGTGCTGCTTGTTCCAGACTTTGTTCTGTTTGTTCCGACATGTGAAAACCTTGCTCGTTACAGCCCTGACTTAAGGCTAGCTTCTATAAATTTATCTAAATCACCATCTAACACGGCTTGAGTATTACGGTTCTCAATACCGGTTCGAAGATCTTTAATTCTTGAATCATCTAATACATAAGATCGAATTTGACTGCCCCAGCCAATATCCGACTTATTGTCTTCCGCCGCTTTTTTCTCGGCATTCTGTTTTTGCAACTCTAATTCAAACAACTTAGCTTTAAGCTGCTTCATTGCTTCGTCTTTGTTCTTGTGCTGCGAACGACCGCTTTGGCACTGCACCACTGTATTGGTAGGCAAGTGGGTAATTCGCACCGCCGATTCGGTTTTGTTTACGTGCTGACCACCCGCGCCTGAGGCTCGATATACGTCAATGCGCAAATCACCTGGGTCAATGTCTACTTCAATGCTGTCATCAATTTCTGGGTAGATAAACGCCGATGCAAACGAGGTATGACGACGCCCACTAGAATCAAAGGGAGACTTACGTACCAAACGGTGCACGCCAGTTTCTGTTCTTAGCCAGCCGTAAGCATATTCGCCACTTACTTTAATCGTTGCGCCTTTAATGCCAGCTACATCACCATCAGAGACTTCAACTAACTCAGCTTTAAACTGGTGGGCTTCACACCAACGCAAATACATACGTAGCATCATATTGGCCCAATCTTGAGCCTCGGTGCCACCAGAGCCAGATTGAATATCGATATAGCAATCGCTCTCATCCATCTCGCCAGCAAACATACGGCGAAATTCAAGCTTTTCTAATTGTTTAACTAAGTCTTCGGCCTCGGCCTGTGCTTCTTCGAAGGTTTCTTCATCTTCTGCTTCTACCGCCAGCTCAACCAAACCAGCAACATCTTCGATGCCTTGAGTAAGATTATCGATGGTTTTTACCACCAACTCTAGCGCTGAGCGTTCTTTGCCTAAGGCTTGCGCGCGCGTTGGGTCATTCCAAATTTCTGGTTGTTCTAATTCGCGACTGACTTCTTCTAACTGCTCTGCTTTTGCATCGTAGTCAAAGATACCCCCGGAGCACTTCTGTGCGCTCTTTAATATCTGCTAGTGAGTTGTTCACCGAATTAATTTCAAACATCCTGCAATGACCTACGTCGAAGTACCAAAAACGCGCAATTTTAACCAATATAGCGGGGAATAAACATAGTTAGGCGCAATGAATAGGCTAAATAAACCAGTTTTTTTGTTATCTCGGTGAATCGCAGCTTTAGCTAACCCACAATTTGCCAGCATTTCCATAAACTAAGGAGCTTTATAGCTAATGCCCAAGTGGCTTTTGGTTAACAGCTTCAGCTTTTTTTCAATTTTGTTGGGATTATAAATTAGTCGAATTCGTTAACTGAAACTTGCTGAACTTGAGATCTAGCATTAACTTAAACTAACAAGCCAATACAATTTCGTCGGTTTAGTGTTTGTGGGAGACGGCATTGCGAGAAGCACATGGTTCTATTGAGTTTTCACTTAATGGACAGATTATGGAGATTGAGGGCACAGGCCCTTGGAATCTTGAACAAATGGAAGAAAGCGGCGGTGCTGCAGCTCCTATATTAGACCAGTTATTAGATTCGCCATGGGGAGTTTTAGCCACATTTCATGGAGAAACCTTTTACACCGAAGATGCAGCAAACCAATTAATCGAGTGGTTAAAAGTTGAAAAACAACGTGGTCGAGTTGCCACCGCCTTAATACTTACCCACGCCAGCGTGCCAGAGCTCGCCAAATGGCATTTAAGCCAAATATATATTCAAGCAGGGGAAACGGTGCAAATATTTAGTGATAAGGGTGAGGCGCTGAGCTGGTTAAAACAAAAAATTGCTGCATATGAACAGCAAGCCACTTTCGAAGACCATCTATAAAAAAGCGAGCTAATAAGGTGCATAAAAAAGCCAGCCCTAAGGGCTGGCTAATCACTAACTACAAAACCTAAGAGCGTCGGCTGTCGTTAGCTTGCTGTAATAAGCTGCGGCTTTCTTTTAAGAACTCTTGCGAGTAATCACCAAACCAGTCACTCACTCGCTCAAAAGACGCAATAAAACCTTCGCGATCTTTATTCTCTACCAGCTCAACCAATTCACCAAAGTGTTGGTGGTAACGCTTAATCATCGCAGTGCTCTGCTCTGATGCCATAATAATATCGGCGTACAAATCAGGAGACTGGGCAAATAAACGTCCAACCATGGCCAGCTCTAAGCGATAAATCGGAGAGCTTAAGTCTAGTAACAGTTTTAAGTCTGCATCTTCCTGCGCTAAATGCATGCCATAAGCAAAAGACGTAAAGTGACGCAAAGACTGAATCAAGGTCATCGCTTTATCATGGCTTTCTGCTTCTACGGCATGTAAACGTGCGCCCCAAATACCCATTTGCTGCAATAGCCACTGGTACTGCTCACCGCCACGACCATCGGCGTAAACGATAACCTGCTTAGCAAGACTAGGTACATCTGGGCCAAACATTGGATGCAAGCCCACTACTGGACCTTTGTGCACAGCCAACATTTTGTTTAGCGGCGCAGACTTAATACTAGTGATGTCGGCCAAGATACAGTTTTCAGGCAGATTACCTAATTGGGCAATCACTGTCTCTGTAAGGTTGATTGGCACAGAAACCAACACTAAACCGGCGGTAGCAAATAGTTCGGGGGCTTTATCCCAATCTTCTTTGCCAATTACATCAACTTGGTAGCCAGACAAAGTAAACATTTGTACAAACAAACGGCCTAGTTGCCCACGACCACCAATCACAACAATATTGCCAAGCTCAGGATTTATCGTTTTAAAACCACTGTCTTTTTCACTGGTATACGACTCACGCATCACTCGACGCAATACGTCTTCGATTAACGCTGGCGGTACACCTTTGCTTTCAGCCTCGGCGCGACGCTTAGCCAACATGGCTGCTTCGCGATCCGGTGCATAAATAGGTAAACCGTGCTGGGTTTTAACTTCACCTACTTTATGAACCAGCTGAATACGTTGCTGTAGCAAATCTAGAAGCTGTTGATCCACTTCATCGATTTGGTCACGTAAAAGATTTAGAGCTTGAACCATGTTGTTTCCGTTATTATTTTTCTAGGCGTTTAGCTAGGCTGTCGCCAAGTTCGTTGAACATTTTGTCGATCAACGTTGCAGTTGCATCCCAATCAATACACGCATCGGTTACCGATACACCGTATTTAAGTGCTGACTTGGGTGCTTCACTTGGCTGGTTACCCGCTTCCAAGTTACTTTCTAACATTAAGCCAATAATTGATTTATTGCCTTCTTCAATTTGATTAATCACGTTAGCCGCAACCAAAGGCTGAAGTTCGTGGTTCTTACTAGAGTTAGCGTGGCTGCAGTCCACTACTAGGGTAGGTGCTAAACCCGCTTTTTCCATTGCTTGCTCAGCCAGTGCCACGTTTACTGAATCATAGTTAGGCTGTTTACCACCACGTAAAATAACGTGGCCATCTGGGTTACCTTGAGTTTGCAACAAAGACACTTGACCTTGTTGGTTAATGCCCATGAAGCGGTGCGAGTGAGCAGCCGATTGCATTGCGTTAATTGCTGTACCTAAGTTGCCATCGGTACCATTTTTAAAGCCAACAGGCATAGACAAACCACTGGCCATTTCACGGTGAGTTTGTGACTCAGTAGTACGTGCACCAATAGCAGCCCAAGAGAACAATTCTGATAGGTACTGCGGGCTAATTGGATCTAGCGCTTCGGTGGCCACAGGTAAACCTAGCTCGGCGGTCCAAGTTAGCAGTTCACGGGCGTTGTGAAGACCAGTTTCCACATCAAAAGAGTTATCCATGTGCGGATCGTTGATGAAACCTTTCCAACCTACGGTAGTACGAGGTTTTTCAAAATACACCCGCATAACGATAAATAGGCGATCGCTATATTGATCGTGAAGTTTCTTCAGGCGCGAAGCATATTCTTTCGCCTGTTCTAAATCGTGAATAGAACAAGGGCCAGTAATAACCAATAAACGTGAGTCACGTTTGTGGCAAATATCGGCGATAGTTTTGCGTGACTGCAGTACAAATTGTAATGCTTCATCAGAAGCTGGAAGCTTCTCGCGTAACTGCTCTGGTGTGATAAGGACTTGTTCTGACGAGATATGAATATCGTTAATTGGATCTTTTTGCATTTGCTCTTTTACTCCGGTGGCGGATTTAGCCACACATTTCCTTTCCCATTTTGGGATTAATTATTATAGAAACCCATCACAATACCAGTGCTTGCACCATTTGCAAGCGGTCAAGCGTTACCAGCTTGTTAAGAGCTTTACCAGCGATTTTGGTAAGTCCTATTAGTTGCTGTAAACAGTATGCTAATATGCTGCTATCTACTGTGAATGCCAGATATCCTTTCGCCAACTAGCGAGGCTTTAATAGCTGATGATATTGAGTGATTTTTCCCTGCTATTGTCTTTAGCCCAACAAATGAGCGTTTTTCTGGTCATTGCCTACCTGCTGAGTAAGACGCCAGCCTTTCTTCCGCTTACTAATCTGTCGCCACGTTTACCTAATACGCTCACCATTTATTGCTTGTTTTCGGGCTTCTGTATTCTAGGCTCCTATTTTGGTTTGGCGATTGACGACGCCATTGCTAATACTCGCGCAGTTGGCGCCGTGCTTGGTGGTTTATTTGGCGGCCCAGTACTGGGTTTGCTGGTAGGTTTTACCGGAGGCATGCATCGCTACTTTATGGGCGGGTTTACCGACGTGGCCTGCGCGGTTTCAACCACCCTTGAAGGTTTAGTTGGCGGCTTATTTCATTTATGGATCCGCAGGCGCAGCTTGCACAACGAACATTTGTTTTCGCCCACTATTGCCTTTGTTGCAACCTTAATCGCCGAAACCCTGCAAATGTTACTAATTTTGCTGATTGCTAAACCCTTTGAGCAGGCACTAGCCTTAGTAGAAGTTATCGCCCTTCCTATGGTTTTAGCCAACTCTGTTGGCGCCGCTTTATTCATGATGATGATTCGCGACCGCCGCCGGCTTTATGACAAATTTAGTAGTCATTCTTCAGCTAAAGCGCTTAACCTTGCGCAACGCATGGTGGGTATCTTTCACCAAGGCTTCAAACAACAAGATGCGGTACGTATCGCCAATATCATTCATGAAGAAACCGGGGTTTCTGCGGTCGCTATTACCGATACCCAACAGGTTTTAGCTTTTAAAGGTTTAGGAAGTGATCACCACCACGCGGGTCGCCCTATTGCATCCAAACAAACTCACCAAGCAATTAACGAAAACCGAGTAGTATTTGCCGACGGTGTTGAAGAGCCATATCAATGCAGCTCCAGCGATAAGTGCCCACTAGGCTCATCATTAGTGGTGCCGATTCGCGGCAGCGAGAACGATGTGATTGGCACAGTGAAACTCTATGAGTCGAAACGCCGCTTGTTTTTACACATTAACCGCGCCTTAGGCGAAGGTATTGCCAAGGTGATTGCCGAACAATTACGTGATAGCCATGTTCAGCAACAGCAACAACTACTCACCGAAGCTGAGCTAAAACTGGCGCGCGCCCAAATTAACCCACACTTTTTGTTTAACGCCTTAAATACTATCAGCGCGGTGGTAAAACGCGACGCCAGCTCTGCCCGTCAGCTCATTGCTGATTTAGCCTTGTTCTTGCGGATTAACTTAAAACGCAATCAGCAAACCAGCTTGGTGAGTGCCGAGCTAGAACATGTAAATGCTTATCTGCATATTGAGCAAGTGCGCTTTGCCGATCGTTTGGTGATAAAACAAGACATCGACGAAGCATTTATGCAGCTTGAGCTACCCACTTTTACCCTGCAACCGTTAGTGGAAAACGCCATTAAACACGGCACAGCCCATTTACTTGAAACCGGCAAAATCACCATTTATAGCCGGCTAAACAATGGAGTTAAACAGTTGGTAGTTAAAGACAACGCCGGCCTCTATCAAAAACCAGAGCAAGCCACCAGCGAAGGATTAGGTATGCATATTGTAGATACTCGCTTACGTAATGCCTTTGGTGCATCTTTCGCGTTACAAGTTGAATGTCAGCTAAACCAATATACTCGAGTGATTATTTCGCTGCCCAAGGAGCCTAACCAATGAGAGCAATCATTGTCGACGATGAACCCTTAGCCAGAGAAGAGCTTCAGGAGATGCTGCAAAGCTACCCTGAAATTGAAGTCGTCGCGCAATTTGGCAACGCCATAGAGTGCTTAAAGCACCTTAAGCAACCGCAAGCCGAGGTATTATTTTTAGATATAGAAATGCCACAAATTAGCGGTTTAGAACTGGCGAATATGATTGACAGCGACAACGCGCCAGCGATTGTATTTGTGACCGCTTACGATCAATTCGCTCTAGATGCCTTCGAACAAAATGCCGTAGATTACTTACTCAAGCCGATTGACTCGGACCGTTTGTGTAAGTCGATTAAACGCTTAAAAGAGCGCTTGCCTTCCATCAAGCAAACCGAAGCTGATGCGCCCTCCAATCACTCTTATCAAAACATGCTCAAAGAGCAACAACTTAGATTAATACCCTGTTATTACCAACAACGAGTAAAACTGATCCGCTTAGAAGATATCGAGCATGCTTCAAGCGATATAAGCGGTGTGCATGTTGCCACCGAAAATGGCACCTACCATACCCAGCTAACGCTAAAAGTACTTGAAGACAAATCCCCTTTGTTACGTTGCCATCGCCAACACTTGGTTAACGTGGAAGCCATTTCCGAAATCTCTTTAGAAGATAATGGCGGTGCGGTGTTGTTCACTAAAAGTGGTGCGCAGTTACCGGTAAGTCGTCGCTACTTCAAAGCAATTAAAGAGCATTTTGGCTTATAACATTGTTCAATTAGCCAACACCACTTAAGTGCTATCTCAACGACTAGCCAAGAAACGGTGCTGTTTACTAATAGTGGCGCACAGTTAACAGTTAGTCGTTAGCCGTCGCTACTTCAAAGCAATTAAAGAGTATTTTGGTCTATAACATTGTTAAATTAATCAACACCACTTAAGTGCTATTTCGACCACTTACCAACAAATAGCACCATTCACCAAAGCGACTACTGAATAGCGACTTGCGAATAAATACACTGGCCTTGATTACAACTAAGTACTGAGAGGATGACATGCTTTGGTTTCTATTTTGCGTCGCAGCGTTGCTCGGCGGCTACTTCATTTACGGCGCCTTTGTAGAGAAGGTTTTTGGCATTAAAGAACAGCGACAAACACCCGCTTACGCGAAGCAAGATGGTGTGGACTTTGTGCCAATATCGAAGAAAAAAGTTTATTTAATCCAGCTACTTAACATTGCCGGCGTGGGTCCTATTTTTGGCCCTATCATGGGCGCTTTATACGGCCCCGCGGCGATGTTATGGATTGTGGTAGGCTGTATTTTTGCTGGCGCAACTCACGACTACTTCTCAGGCATGCTATCAGTTCGCAATGGCGGTGCATCGGTACCGGCATTATCTGGGCGATACCTAGGTAAAAGTGCTCGCCACTTCATGAATATTTTTGCCATTGTGCTGTTGCTACTGGTAGGCGTAGTATTTGTATCCGCTCCAGCAGGCATGTTAACTAACCTTATTAACGACCAAGCTGGTATAAGCCTTGGTTTAGGCACTATGGTTAGTATCATTTTTGTTTACTACATCATTGCCACTATCGTTCCCATCGACAAAATCATTGGCCGCTTCTACCCACTGTTTGGTGCATTACTTATCTTTATGTCGGTAGGCCTAATTACCGCAGTAGCTTTCTCAAGTGAGCACCAAGTAATGGGCAGCTTTGAAGTAAGCCAAATGTTCACCAATATGAACCCAAATGACTTACCGCTATGGCCAGCCTTATTCATTACCATTGCTTGTGGCGCAATTTCAGGCTTTCATGCTACGCAATCACCGTTAATGGCGCGTTGTGTAGAGAATGAAAAAAATGGCCGCTTTGTATTTTACGGCGCAATGATTGGCGAAGGTGTCATTGCCTTAATCTGGTGTGCTATTGCGCTGTCTTTCTTCAACTCAATGGAAGGTTTACAAGCAGCTGTTGCCAGCGGTGGGCCTGGTAAAGTTGTTTACGACGCGTCGTTTGGTTTACTGGGTGTATTTGGCGGTATCTTAGCCTTCTTAGGAGTGGTGATTTTACCTATTACTTCTGGCGATACGGCGTTTCGTTCAAGCCGCTTAATTTTGGCAGAGTACTTTAACCTGTCTCAAAAGCCGGTTAAAAATCGCTTAATGATTGCCCTGCCAATTTTCATTATTGGTGGCATTCTTACTCAAGTAGATTTTGGAGTCATTTGGCGCTACTTCGGCTTTGCTAACCAAACAACCGCTGTAATGATGTTATGGACAGCAACCGCTTACCTATTGCGTAATGACAAATTCCACTGGATAACCACTGTTCCCGCCATGTTTATGACAACAGTAGTGGTGACCTTCATCCTAAACTCAAGCACCTTGGGCTTTGGGCTACCAATGACTATTTCGACGGTGGCAGGGGTAGTGACTACCTTAGTGATTACCGGTTTGCTAATAGCCAAACTAAAAGGCATTGGTGAAGACGATTTGGATGAAGAGTTAGACGAAATAACTAAACTAAATTCGGCCAAAGAAGCCTAATAACATCCTTAGGGTCTGTTGATCTTTGGTGTTGAAATTTTGTTCGAGATAAGCGGGCTTTAATCGCGGCGAGCACTTAGAAGCCTAGTGGGCTAAGCAAGAAGTGCTTAACAAAGAGTAAAGTTCGCTTATCTGAACCCTTCGGGCAGCATTTCTTAGCCATTTATTCAGCGTTAGCGAGTGATTATTAAGCTCACTTAACTGCACACTCACTGCCTTGCCTAAATGGCTAATAAATTGCTGTAAAAACCATCAGCAAAGATCAACAGACCCTAAGCTTTGAGCCGCTTTATGCGGCTCTTTTTTTAGGCTTAGGAAACGACAAGAGCTGTTAGCTTAACTGCGCTTGAGTTGTGGGAAAGCCACTTCCCAAGGCTTAGCTAAACTGGCAATTTTTTCGGCTATTTCAAAACGCTCAAAATCCCCATCAAGATTATCTAAAGCTGCATAATGAAGAGACTGTTCACCCCAATTAAACTGCAGGCCAAAAGCATGCAAATAACCTCGCTCTGCCGCTTCGCCACCATAGCGCGTATCACCCAGTATTGGCGCGCCTAAACTTTTAAGGGCAACCCGCAATTGATGGGTACGCCCAGTATGAGGTTTTAATAAAAACAAACGACGTTTGGGTAACAGCGCAAAGCTAAAAAACTGGGTAATCGCTGGGTTATCGTTAGTATGCCCAAGCTTCCAACTGCCGTTGCGCGCTTTCAGCATATCCCCTTTAATCAAGCCCTGTTTCTTTTTAGGTTTGTTAGAGGCTAAGGCTAAGTAGAATTTATTGACTAAGCCTTGGCTAAACAGCTCTTGAAAACGCGCAGCTGCCGATTTATTTTTGGCTAGCAGTAACAAGCCAGAGGTTAGCTTATCTAGTCGATGCACAGGCCATAACTCTATGGCAAATTGTTGGCGCGCCAACTCGACCAGCCCCAACTCGCCAGACTCGGTATGAAAGTTAATACCACTGGGTTTATTAACCACTATAAAATCGCTGTGTTCGGCCACGAGTAGGAGCTTTTGCATACTGCTTTTCCTTACAAAATCAGTGACATTATCGCCCGAACAGGGTTTAAAACAAGCTTTCGCGATTAATCAGCAATAATGCTTAAGGTTACCAGCATTTTGCCACTTTGCTTGTCGAGCGCTTGGCGCTGCACAAAAGCGCGGGCAATGGCTAATTCGTTTTGTTCGGTGAGAACGTCTTTTACCGCAATCGCTCGTTGCTCTGCAAAGCTTTCTAAATCGCCATCATTAAGGGTTTGTTGGTCAACTAATCGTTGATACCACAAGCTGTGTAACTCTTGATTTAAACGCTCGGGGCTAAGCTGCTCTTGCTCTTGCAAGCTTTGGGTTAGCTGCTGTCGGTCTTCATTACGGCTTGCTTCTTCTATGTTGACTTGCGCCAAGTTAACGAGAGCAGTTCGTAAACTGCGATTCTCGAGTACTGCACTTAAGCTGATATCTTGCGGCGCTATATCCAGATTAGCCTGTTGATTAAGCTGTTCAGCGAGCGCTTGTCTTTTGAGGGCTGGAATATCTTGAGCTGGATCGATGGAGCCAACTAAAGCAATTTTTAGCTGCGGACGTTTTTTTAAGCCTTCGGCCAATTGGCCAAGTTGAGTAAGCTGTTGCTGCTCAATCTCGCTACTGCCAGCAACAAAACTCACTTCATTTAAGGTTTCGTCACTACCAATTAGCGAACCAATCAAGGCAAAGGGCGAAGTAACGATTTTTTTCAGCGCGCCACCTAAGGCCTTGAACACCAATCCACCAACATTAAAGTCAGGATCATTAACATCGCCGCTAACTTCTAAACCTAGGTCTATAACACCTTGGTCATCTTCTAGTAGCGCAATCGCAAGCTCCACCGGTAGCGAAGTAGCCTTTTCACTATTGGTGCGTTTCCCCAATTGCAGTTGCTCTATGTAAACTTGATTGCTGCCCTGTAGCTGGCTTTGCTTAAGTTTATAAGCCAGGGCTAAAGACATTTGTCCACGCTCAATCACATAACCTGCATAGGTGCCCGAATAGGCGTTTAAGCGAGTAAGTTCTAAATGTTTAAAATCTAGTGCAGCATCAAAGGCGGGGTCAGCAGCAAGAGGGGCAATTTCACCAGCAAAACTTACCGGAGCATAACCGTCCACTTCACCGCTTAGGCTCACTTCGGCTGGCTGGCTAGCGTCTTGAGTTAAGCTGCCAATTTTACCCTCTACCTTTTCAATCTTGGCGGCAAAGTTGGGATCTAACGAGTAATCAGCAAAGTCGACCAAGCCTTGGCTAAACTGCGTTTGCGCAATGCTAATTTGCCAGCTTGCTGAATCATTTGCAGCTACTGGCTCACTGGTTTGTTCCTCGAGCTCTTCGCTTCGCTGCTCAACCGAGCTTTCACCCTCTTCGGGTGACTTTACAATCCCCGCCAAATTAGTGGAAAAGTCTTCTGATACCTCAATTAAGAAGTAGGGTTGAATAAAGTTAAGCTCACCCAAAGCAAGGCGGCGTTGGCGAGTATCTAGATCCAATTGGCTAAGGTTGAATTCAGACCATTTGAGTAAATCGGACTGGGCCCTTGCGTCTTTTAAATGCAGTTCATCAATGCTGAGCGGGCCTTTTAAAGCCAATCCAAATTGCTCTTGCCAATCTAATTGCACTTGCATGTCGGTATTAAACTTGGCCGACTCTAGTTTTAACTCAGTGTATTGCGCTAAGTAGGCTTGATAAAAAGCCAAACCAAACTGTGTAGCTTTAAGCGTTAAATCAGCTTGTTTAATGGCAAGTGCGATTTCTCCATCAATAGCGAGCTCGCCACCCTGCTCGGCTTGCAGCGTTGCGGCTATCGTCATCGAAGCGCTCATATCGGAGCTTATATTTGAAAGCTCAATTAAAGGGGCGTTTAGTTGGTGTTTAAGCTCTTGCCCAGAATTCATCTCGCTCAAACTAATACGTGAATTAGCTGCGCTTAACTGGGCAATGTTAACCAACCACCCCACTTGCTCTTCACGTGTAGTAGCGTCTGTTTCTTCTTCTGCTGCCGCTGCATTTTGTGCAAGTTTTGGCTTAGTTTGCGTATCTAAAGAAACGTCATTGGCTTCATCAAGATTAGTTGCCTCAGACTCTAAGGTTTGATCGCTTTGCGGCTCAGACTCGATGTCGGTTGAGCTGTTTTCACTTGCTACAAAACCTAGGTATTCAATAATGTCCAAGTTGCCTTGCTCATCGAGGCTGGCAATAAACTCTAAGGCTTCACTGCTAAGACTGGCAATATCAACGGTTTGCTTAGTTAGATTGACATCTACACCGTCGGCAACAACGTCATTGGCCGCCAGCCAATGCAAGTTCTCTGTATGTTGTGACACCGCCAGATTCACTTGCGATAAGGCCAAACGCCCGTTAGAGCTAGTAAGAGCAAAGCTGTCTGCCAGCTGCATATCTAACTCGCTACTTAAGGCCAGTTGGCCACTGTTTATATCTAAGCGAACAAAGGGGGAGTACCATTTTTCAAGTTGCGTTAGCGCCAGTTGGCTAAGGCTTACTTGACCAGTTAAACGCTGCTCTGGGCCACTAAAGGCTAACTTTGCATTGAGTGGACTCTGCTGGTACAAACTAGCATCAAGCGTTAATTCCGTGGTTTGCTGCATATCACTAGAAAACCCACTAAGGCTAAGCGCTTGTAACAATAGTTGATGCTGTTTAGTGCTGCCTAACCAAGCTTCACCTAGCCTTAGTTCAAAGTCATTCACCTTAATGCTGTTGTTACTTAGCACCCAAGAAGACTCTGTTGCCAGTTCTTCCTGCTCAACTGTCGGTGTAGCATCACTTTGCTCGCCAGCTTCAAGTGTTTGAGCTTCAGGCGTTTGAGTTTCAGCCACCAGCTTTTCAAAATGAAACCACGAGAGCCAATCTAGTTGAGAGTCCTGGTCAAAGTTGGCAGCAAGTAAACCTTGATTGAGGCCAATATCCCCTAAGCTAAGGTGTTGCTGGTTCAAATCAAAAGTAATGTTATTAAGCGAGAGCTGTTCGAACTTAGCGCGAGTTTCCTCAAAAGCGCTCAGCTCAAATTGTTCAATGCTCAGCAGGCCTTGTTCGGTAATAAACTGAAACTGTTGTTGGTAATCAATTAGATAATCAGTGCTAAGCGTTACCGCGCCTTGGTTGATTCGCAAATCGGTATAAGGGCGTAAAAAAGCAAAAACCCGCGGCAGCTGAAACTCTTCTAAAGAGAATTGACCCGATACTTGAGAAGCTGGCAAATCCACTTCTCCACTCCAGGCCAAACGGCCTTGCTCGCCGACTTGCGCTTCAATACGATAGGCATTAGCTGCATCACCGGTTCTTTGGGTATAAAAATCGTTAAGCAATAAATCAAAATCAGAAATGGAGAAATCTACAGCTTGCTCTGGCAGGTAGTCACTCAGCTTTAATTGAGCGTTGCGCAACATAAATTGTTTAACCCGCAAACGGGGAACGCTAGCTTGTTCGCTGTTTTCAGGTTCGGCCTCTTGTGGTTCGCCAGTATTAGGAAACAAACTGTCTACATTTAGTGCACCATTTTTTTGTCGACTAAGGTGAAAGAACAAACCGTCTAACTCTAAGGCTTCAAAATTCCAACTCCAGTAGAATAAAGAGCTTAAGGTGAAATCTACATAGAGGCGCTCGAAGCTCGCCAAAGGCTGGGATTGCTGCTCATCAAGCTCTTTAATGGCAAAGTGGCGCAGCGTTAAGGAAAGCTTAAGCGGATGAAAATCTGCTTGTTGCAGAGTCACTGTGTGACCGGTGAGAACGGTTAATTGCTTTTCTACTTGCTGCTTGATCACCCAAGGTAACAAGCTTAGTGACAGCACAACATAAAGCATAAAGACTATTACAAAATACACCCCAGCTTTTTGCCAAGCAGAGGCCTGCTGCCAGCGCATTTTTAATTGCCCTATCCTTGTGGCTGCCTTCATAAATCTCCCGCGTCTTTGATGATGCTTATTAGTTTCGACTACTAAAAAGCAAACGAATTCCCAAACTCACTAAAACAAAACCCATACTGCGGTCAAACCAGTGTCCTACCTGCAAAAACTTACGGCGAACTCGGGCAGTACTAAACAACCAGGAGATCATGGCAAACCATAAGGCTGTAGCAAAAACCATATATAAACCATAGCCTAACTGCACCAGCATTGGCGTAGTTGGGCTAATAACTACAGTAAATAATGACAGGAAAAACAAGGTTGCTTTAGGGTTTAAGCCATTAGTCATAAAACCACTTAAAAAGGCACTTTTATCGCTAAGCCTAAGGCCCGTATCGGCTTCAATATCTGCTGCATCACGACGCTTTGCTCGCAAGCCTTGAATACCTATCCAAATCAAATAAGCGGCGCCTAACCATTTAATCACGTTAAACAACCAAATCGACTGAGAGATGATTAAGCCGATTCCCAGCACCGAATAAATCACATGAACCATAATCCCACAACCTACGCCAAGGGAGGTAAAAATAGCGGCTCTACGACCAAGGGAAATACTATTTTTTAGCACTACTGCTAGGTCTGGCCCCGGCGAAGCCACGGCTAACAAATGCACCACAACCACGGTTAAAAATTCAGCCCAGTACACGCTATCTCCTTAAAGAAACGATCAGTGACAATATTCACGTCTGATTGATTAAACAAAACCAGCAGCCATAAATCCATCTACAATTGTATTTAGTAGGTATAAAACAATAAAGCTTAGTAAGTTTTTGTTATTACTTATTTAAAAAACTGCGCTGCATCAAACAGTTATTTTGTTATATTAGTTTTTCAAAATTCAGTTTTATTTGACCCAAAGCACAATAATCAAGTGAGTTTTTAGGAAAGCAAGCTATGCAGAAAATTCTTATAGTAGAAGACAGCCCAACAGTACTAAAAATTCTCCGCCATTTGTCTTCACGTTTAAACCATCTTGAGCCAATTTTTGCCTCTAGCTTAGAACAAGCGAAGCAGATTTACAGCGCCGACCCAAGTAGCTTTTTTGCTGCTCTGGCAGATTTTAATTTACCCGATGCGCCAAACGGTGAACTGGTTGATTACCTATTGGAAAACAAAATTCCGACAGTGGTGCTTTCAGGCTCCTTTGATGAACAAACCCAGTCCCTGTTAATTATAAAAGGTGTGGTTGACTATGTGCTAAAAGAAGGACGTTACTCCTACGAGCTGGCCTTCGATACCTTAAATCAACTCTACCTAAATCAAAATACCAAAGTGTTGGTTGCCGAAGACTCGGAACTAGCGAGAAAACATATCTGTGGTTTACTAAAACGTCACCTATTTCAAGTAATTGAAGCGAACGACGGACAGGAAGCTTTTAAGCACTTACAAGATGATCCGGATATTAAGTTGCTAATTAGTGACTATCAAATGCCAAATATGGATGGCTTCCAACTGGTTCAAAAAGTACGCCACGAAATGGGTCAACGACGGATCAGCATTCTAGGTTTATCCTCTGCCGATAATGCGACTGTATCGAGTAAGTTCATTAAAAATGGGGCTAACGACTACTTACACAAACCCTTCTCTATTGAGGAGTTTCAATGTCGAGTCAATCACAGCCTGCATACTTTAGCGTTGGTAGAAAAGCTGGAAAAAGCCGCTTACCAAGACTATCTAACCGCGATTCCTAATCGCCGATTCTTCATTAAACACGGCCGTAAACTGCACCAAAAAGCCGAGGACAAAAACTCTCAACTTGCGGTAGCAGTACTCGATATTGACCACTTCAAAAAGTTTAACGACCAATACGGCCATGAAGCAGGTGACGCAGTACTCATTCACTTTTCTAGCTTAATGAAATCAGGCCTGTCTAACTTCTTGTTTGCCCGTACCGGTGGCGAAGAATTTAGTGTGGCAATGGCAGGACTAAACAATGAACAAGCCTACCAACTGTTAGATGCATTTCGTGAGCAAGTGGCAACCACAGAGTTTATTTACAACGATACCCCACTGTCGATAAGCGTTAGCATCGGTGTGACCAATAACCTTGAAGAACATTTAGATGCGCAGCTCAACCGAGCAGACGAGCTGCTATATAACGCCAAAGATGCCGGGCGCAATATTGTCGTTGGAGATTAGTACCAATATTAGCTAGCTGCTGAATGTTGTAACTGTTAGTGCATATGAAGAACAAAAAAGGGTGCAGGCTAAAAAGCTAAGCTCCCTTTTTTACTATCTCATATTAGATCGTGGGTAAACCTAAGCTTGATCGGGTAAATAGTCGTTTATGTCTATCTCGTCTATCTGTTCCGGTTTTAAGAACGCTTTAGCGTACTCTAGGTAAATCCCCGAGTGTAAAAATAGCCTGAATATGTCGGCATCAATATGTTTGTCGTCACACATAAAGCGCATAATTTTCAGCGACTGACTCAAGCTCTTACCTTTTTTGTAAGGCCTATCCACTGCCGTTAAGGCTTCAAAAATATCTGCAACCGCCATCATTCGAGCAGTGGTAGGCATTTGCTCTTTGGTAAGCTGTTTCGGGTAGCCAGTACCATCCATTTTCTCATGATGTCCTCCGGCAATTTCTGGCACTCTTCTCAAGTGATGAGGGAACGGCAGTTTCTCCAACATAATAATGGTTTGCACAATATGGTCGTTAATTTTGTAACGTTCTTCTTCGCTAAGCGTGCCACGCGCAATGCTTAAGTTATAAAGTTCACCACGGTTGTATTTATACTCGGGCACCTTAAGTTTGAAGCCCCAAGGGTTGTCGGCATCAATCTTCTCATCTTCGCGACGATAAATAATATGCTCTGGTTTATCATCCAAGAGCTTTTCAGTAGCCGGTAAATGAGTACTTTGCGAAGCGCGACGATCGAGCTCCATATGGGATAAACCAAGGCTATCATCAATGGTGCGTTGCCAAGTTCGTAGGCCAATTTGATGCAAACGCTCAATATCTTCAGCGCCCATAAACTCACCACCAATATTAGATTTTGCCACAAAGGCAAACTCTTCATCCAAGGTGGCTAACTGCTGTTCTAATTGGGCTTGCAAAGATTCTTGCTCCTGCTCCGGCAACCCACCAGCTACCTGCTGCCAGTAGCTTAGCTGAGCATCTCGTTTAAGCACTTCAAAGCGCATACGAACTTCATGAATTCGGTCGTAAATGGTTTCTAACTTGGTGGCTTTATCCACTACGTATTCAGGGGTGGTGACTTTACCGCAGTCATGTAACCAACTGGCGATGTACAGTTCTTCCCATTGCGCTTCATTCATCGAGAAGTCGGCAAATACACCGTGCTGCTGCTCTACCGCTGCATTGGCTAGCATTTTGGTGAGCTCTGGAACGCGTTGGCAATGACCACCGGTATAGGGCGATTTGGCATCAATCGCTCCTGCGGTAAGTTTGATGAAAGATTCCAATAAGTTCTTTTGTGATTCGATTAAATGACGATTTTCAATGGCAATAGTCACCACGCTACTTAAGGCATCAATAAACGACAATACTCGTGGCGAGACATTAGCCTGATGATGGCTAAATGTTGCAATCATGCCCACTAGTTTGTTTTCTCGATTGATCAACGGAGATACGACTAAGTTGAGCGGCTTACCTTGGTAATCTAGGCTGGTAAACTTGGTGGTTGAACTGGTGGTGGTGTCAAGTAAATACTTAACCAAAGGCTGAGTTAAAGTATCGGCATAAGTAAAGGTTTGTGGCAGCTGCATGCCCTCAAGAGCTTTGGTTTGCAGCTCGAACAATTGATCATTCTTCAGCCAAATAGCGCCTTGTTCCATATCTAATATGGTTTGCATTTCTTGCACACTTTTATCGAGCAAGCGACCAAAATTATCTTCTTCACCGAGCATGGTGGATACATCTGAAAACTGTTTAATGGTTTTCTTCAGCTGTTCCGTAATTCGGCTTAGTTGATGAACCTCTAAAACCACCGAGTTAACTTGCTTAGTGGCATCAAAATCAAAGGCCATAATGGCTTCATTCTGATTCATTAACTCATGTAAAGGTTTAGCCACTAAGCGCGACACATACCAAGCAATAGGTATTGAAACCAGCACAATGAATATACTAAAAACAACCGATTGATCGCGGGCCGCTCGAGCATCCATCAATATTTCATCTTCAGGTGAAGCTAGCCCTAAAAACAGCTTATCTATTTTTACGTTTTCACGGTCTGCATTGACCTCTAAGGTAAGCTCAATAATTTGACCAATCCAATCTTCATGCTCACCGTTAATAATAAAACTGCCGCCATCAACAGCACCAGAATGATCAGAGAACTGAGAAAGAACCCCTAAATTTTGTTTATCTAAACGTGGTAAAATAACTTCTTCTTCGGTGACTTGTAGGTTATCTGCTATCCACGAGGCCTGCTGGTGTGCCAGTACCGAATAGTCACTGTTAAACATCACCAGTAACGAGGATTCGCTAAGCTTATTTTTACCTAAGCTTTTAGAAACACTGGCTAAGGTAAGGTCTGCCCCTACTACCATATTGCGCTGCTTATTGGCATGAGCAAAGGTCACCCCCACATCCTTGGTGGTGTAAAAAACATAGGGATCTGTGGCAACAATAGAGGGGCTATTAATGGCCAATTTGTACCAAGGGCGCTCACGTGGATCTAACTGATAATTGCGATCTATTTGGTCACGAAGCGGTCTCAATTCATTATCGTAAAATACGTTACTAGAGTATCCGTTAACGATCTTTGTAATTAATACAACCGAGCCGATTGGGGCGCTCACTTGCTGACGTTTTTCTAAGGTATCTAAGGGGCGAACTAGGTAGAAATCGCCATTGGCATAGCCCATATAAACAGCTGATAATCCGCGCTGTTGGCTTAAGCTTGAATACAGCATTGGCAACCAGCTACGTTGGCTGTTGTTAAGCTGAGCCATTGTAAGATTCATAGCAGCCAAGCTATGTACAAAATTTTGTGCTGGAAACATTACGCCTTCCAGCTCAGAGACAGTGGCGCGACCTACTTGCTCTAAGGCCCTAGCTTGATTCTCGGCAACAATATCACTGGTATGAAAATAGTTAAGAGTGCCAATCACCAGGCCACTGGTAATCAGCATTAAAATCATCACACTGACGAGATGAATATGAAACGAAAATCGCCGCTTCGTACTTGCCGCTTTTTCGGAAATACCAGCCATTATCAATCCTTTGCTAAAGCTAATCCTTGCAGCTTTCAACTATGGCAAGGCAACCCCGCTTAAGCAAGTAAAAGTGCCTGTTTTTTAAACTGTTATGCTACAAATCAATAACTAAGGATAAATTAGCTAATGAAGTAAACATTTTCATCACTGCTTACATTTTTTTCGCAAAAAACCTGAATTGTTGGTTAAGTAATTCAATAAAGCTCGAATCCTTAATGTGAGCCAGAGCATTTACGGTTATAATCTCAATCACATACATTTGAAGAGAGTTACAACTTGCAGTTTACTGAACTGGGCTTAGATCCCCGCCTAAATAAAACCATTGAGCACCTTGGCTTTAGTGAAACCACCGAGATCCAAGCTCGGGCAATTCCCGCGGCAATGGTAGGCAAAGATCTACTAGCATCATCTAAAACAGGTTCAGGTAAAACCCTAGCGTACTTGCTGCCAGCCATGCAGCGTATGCTAAAAACGCGAGCTCTCTCTAAGCGCGATGCACGCACGCTAATTTTAACCCCCACACGTGAACTGGCTAAGCAAGTATTTGCTCAGCTGCGCTTGCTTATTGCCAATACGCAAACACGTGCCTGCCTTATCACCGGCGGAGAAAACTTTAACGATCAAAGTAAGTTGCTACGTAAAGATCCACAGGTTGTAGTAGCAACGCCAGGTCGCTTAGCCGACCACCTTAGTAAGCGCCATTTATTTTTAGACGGGCTTGAGTTACTAATCCTCGACGAAGCCGACCGAATGTTAGATTTGGGTTTTGCCGAGCAACTTAACTATGTGAACAAAGCAGCGAACCACCGTAAACGTCAAACCTTAATGTTTTCGGCCACCTTAGATGATGCAGCCATTAACTCGTTTGCCCTTGAGTTGCTCAATGAGCCAGAGCGCATAGCGGTGGGCTTTAGCTTTACCCAGCATCAAGACATTAATCAGCAGTTTTTGTTAAGTGATCACCTCGACCATAAACAAGCACAACTTGCCGAGATACTTAAACAAGGCACTGTAAATCAAGCCATTGTGTTTACTGCAACACGAGCCGACACTCAGCGCCTCGCCGACGCTTTCACCGAGCAAGGTATCAGCTGTTCGGCCTTAAACGCCGATTTAAGCCAAGGCGCACGCAACAAGATCATGGATGAATTTAGCCGCGGTCACCAAAAGGTGTTATTTACCACCGACCTTGCCTCACGCGGCCTTGATATTGTGCAAGTCTCTCACGTGATCAACTTCGATATGCCTAAACATGTAGAAGAATATGTGCACCGCATTGGCCGAACAGGCCGAGCAGGCAATCTTGGACAAGCCTACTCCTTGGTTGGACCAAAAGACTGGTATAGCTTCAAAACCCTAGAAGCACTATTGGAGCAAAAAGTTGAGTTTATTAGCCTAGAGGGTCTAGCCGCTAAATTTAAAGGTTTACGCCCCAAAAATACCAAGCCTAGCTTTAGTAAAAATACCCAAAAAGCGAAGACCCAGAAAAAAGCGAAGACCAGCAAACCTAAGGTGAAAACCAACAAAACCTTTGCTGCCGGCACTGAAATGGGCGATGCACCTATTATTCGCCAGAAAAAGGCACAAAAAGCCAGCGACATTGATACTAGCGAAGAATAAGGCTTAGCGTCTTACTGCAACTCGCCAAATTAGCTGCAAGCCAGAATGCTTGCAGCCTCTAGCTTTTTTATCTCAGTCTCCGTAGACTCTCCAAATTACAAATGAAAAAGATTCTTATTTAGATTATGCATTCAAACGTCTCCTCGACTACCTTTACTTGGGCAACCATTCGCCAACAAATTTTCCACTATAAGAAGCCCTTGGTTTACGCTCACCTTATTGCCATTTTGGCTACCTTAGTGAGTGTACCCATCCCACTTATGATGCCTTTGTTGGTTGATGAAATACTACTCGAAAAGCCAGACCAAACCATCTCAATGTTGCAACAAGTGCTACCTGAAAGCTGGCATACCGCCACTGGTTATATTCTTACTGTTTTATTGGTGGTAGTGTGTTTACGTTTATCATCACTAGTAATTGGTGTATTGCAGACTAGGCAATTCACCTTTATTGGTAAGCAGATTAGTTTTTGGATCCGTCAGCGCCTAGTCGAACACTTGCCCAAGGTTGAACTACGTGAATATGAAACTCAAGGCTCTGGCGGCATAAGCGCCCGTTGCATTACCGACGTAGAAACCCTAGATAAATTTATTAGCGAAAGCCTATCCAAGTTTCTAGTAGCCTTGCTCACCATTGTTGGTACGGCAGTTATTTTGCTGTGGATTGACTGGCAGCTAGGCTTAATTATTTTGCTGCTCAACCCTGCTGTTATCTATTTTTCGCGCTCTTTTGGCAGCCATGTAAAAGAGCTAAAGAAAAAAGAGAAGGCCATTACTTTTCGCGAGTAATTAGCGCCGCTGGCGAGCTAAAAGATCACGCCATTGCCTCGCATTGGAAGACCGATGCAGTAAACCGCCTTAGCTTCACCATCTTCCTTGTTGGCTTCGAGGTGTTTCGCGCAATAGCCATGTTAATGGTGGTCTTTTCTGATTTAACCGTAGGGCAAATCTTCGCAGTATTTGGCTACTTGTGGTTTATGATGGGACCAGTGCAAGAAATATTGAGCATTCAATACAGCTACTTTAGCGCTAACGCAGCATTAGCGCGCTTGAATCAACTATTTGAGCTAAAACAAGAGCCCCACTACCCTTGCGAAGTTGACCCCTTTGCCAAACAACAGAACTTTGATATCGAATTCAAGAACGTTAACTTTAGTTACTCAGCAGAATCCCCAGTACTAAAAGACATTAGCCTAACGCTACCGGCAGGTAAAAAAGTCGCGGTGGTGTCGGTAAGTGGCGGCGGTAAATCTACCTTGGTGAACCTGCTGCTGGGGCTTTACCAAAAAGACAGTGGCCAAATCTTGTTAGATAAAACCCCGATTGAAAAAGTCGGTTATTCCACCATCCGCAGTAATATCTCCACAGTATTACAACAGCCGATACTGTTTAATACTACGGTTAGAGAAAACCTCAACATGGGTCGCCAACACAGTGATGATGAGCTGTGGCAAGCCTTGGCTATTGCCGAGCTACAAACAACTGTTGAAAAGCTGCCCGACACCCTAGACACAATAGTGGGCAGAAGTGGCGTAAGACTTTCGGGAGGGCAAAAACAGCGTCTAGCGATAGCCCGAATGATCTTGGCTAAACCGCAGGTAGTGGTATTAGATGAAGCCACCTCGGCTTTAGATACAGATACCGAAGCCAAACTGCATCGTAACCTGCAAGGCTTTTTAGACCAGCGAACCACACTAATTATTGCTCATCGTTTAAGTGCAATTAAACAAGCCGATCTAATTTATGTATTAGATGATGGCGCCATTAGCCAAGTAGGTGAACATCAGCAGCTGATTGAACAAACTGGCTTATACAAAACCTTGTACCAACATCAGAGCTAAGCGCAGCTTACCATCCAAAATGGCTAAGTTGATTGCGACTAAATATATGGCAGCTAAGTACTGGCCCGAAGCTTTAATCTGGTTACGCCAATTAGTCTTAACTATGCAGCTTGCCGTCCAGAATAGCTAAATTCATCGTTGCTAAGTACTGAGCGGAAGCCTCAGCCTGATTAAGATAGTTAGTCAGGGCTACGTCAGCAGTTTGTCGCCCGGGGTGACGCTGCTGGCTGAGTACTAACAATTGCTGCTGGCGACGTTCAAGCTTTAGTTCGTGTTTGAGTAGTAGTTGATATTGGGTTTCGCTAAGGTAGGATTTCATCTTTTTCCGATGACGGCGGAACTCAGTAATTTTTTGTTCACTATTATTAATTTGGCTGAGCAATAGCTCTAAATTAACTGTCCAGCGTTGCTGTTGGCAAAAGCTCAACCAAAGCAGCAGGTTTACATTACGGGTGTGTTGCTCTTGTAACCATAAACACAGTTTCTTCACCTCAGGTCTTGAATAAACCTGCTCCGAATACTGCCAAAAACTATTGGCAATAGTTTGCATCTCTGGCACCAAACAAGATTTTGAAATCACGGTCTAACCTATCCTTTTAAAATGAATAAGGTCGAAATTGATCGCCCTACACAGACCTGAACAGCTATAAAAATCTTTCAATTTGTTACTAGATTAGATTAACAAAGCAGCTAACTAGCTGACAATACAATAAGTATTCAACCTTAGTCGTATCTGTAAACAAAAAAAAACGCTATCTAAGTGATAGCGTTTTAACTGAAACAGACAACTGCGTTGTTTATAGGGCAGTTACGTTTTCAGCTTGCGGGCCTTTTTGGCCTTGAACAACATCAAACGTTACCGCTTGACCTTCAGTTAAGGTACGGCGACCGTTACCGTTGATAGCGCGAAAGTGAACAAAAACGTCCGGACCTTTCTCTTGTGCAATAAAACCAAAACCTTTTTCATCGTTGAACCATTTAACGGTTCCTGATAATCCCTGACCTGACATTATCGTCCTCTCATATTCCAAGTGCAATTTAACGTATTTGCTAGGCAAGCCAGCGACAAAAATTTAACCACACCTAAAAAATTTAGAACCAGGAAAAACTTTGGACTATCAACAAGCATTGCTAAAGCGTTTTACATTCTCTACTAAATACTCAATAAGATCAGCCCTAAACCGTCAATAAACTGTTAAATTTTGATTAAAGTTCTGAACAAAAGCATTTAGAAATAACACGCTAGCAAAGAGATGAACGAAAAACAACCAGTTAACAAGGAAAGTTATTGATGTTTTGTATCGATAAGTGGCCAGATGATCTTTTCTAAGCCAGCTATTTGAATTTCAAGGGCTAATGCCATTAATTGACCTAATTCTCCATTAGGAAAACCATCGTTGTTGGCAAACCAAAGTAGGTACTCTTCGGGAAGGCGAATAATTTCTCGACCAGCGTATTTTCCAAAGGGCATTTTGTGGCGGGCAACCTTCAGCAATAAGGTTTTATCAAACGGCTCATTTGCCGATAGAAACTGTTCATTCATTATGCAAATAACTCATTAGTCGATCCAAATAGCCTAACATTATGCTAGCCTGCGTTTTTGCACAATCGATTTAAACAAGGAAATGTGATGTTAAAGAGCAACGAGTACTTTGACGGCCAAGTAAAATCAATCGGGTTTTCAGGCAAGGATAAGCCATCATCGGTAGGTGTTATGGCTGTAGGTGAATACGAATTTGGTACAGCTGAGCCTGAGTTAATGGTTGTTGTTGCTGGCGAATTGATTGTTAAACTTCCGGGTGAAACAGAATGGGTAAGCTTTAAAGACGGCCAACAATTCAACGTACCCGGCAATGCTAAGTTTCAGCTAAAAGTACCAACCGAAACAGCTTACCTTTGTGTTTACGGCTAGTTAACAATGCTTAAAAAAGATCCAGAAACCTTACTCAAAAAGCGCCCAGCGCTAATCCATTCTGAAGATGTGAAAGTTGCCTCCCATGTGCAACGCGAAGAAGGTGACTGGATCTTACATACATTAATGATTGCAGGTTACGACGTACCCTTTGTTTACAAACGTAAGCAACGCTACCAAGACTTAAAAGGTGCACGGGTTAATCTTAGCTACTACCCCAGCCACCAACTGCGCGCCGGCTTTGAGTTTGAGATAATGAAGGTGGTTAGACTGCGACGCAGTTAAACCTTTAGCCTGTATCATTTGACTAAACTAGAAAAAATATCTAATCCCCATATATACATCAGAATTTCGCTGCTTTACTAAGCTATCTTCGCCAAGTTTCAACTGTGAATTGTCTAATTCAATACGGGTATTTATCCACCATTTCCGGTCATTGGTTAAAGGTGAGTTAAGGATCAGTTTTGTTGATACATTCTCAGTTTTAATGCTGTTTCCGCTCACCTTTCTGTATTCAGGCCAAATCATCATAAATGCACCATTGCCACCAATTGGAATCGATGCCGCGATAGATAGGTTAACGCCATTCACATCTTCTTTAATGCCGTTAATTTCCATGTTCCCAAACACATAACCTGCCATCGGGAATAACATAAACCCAGGTGTGAACTGCTGATTTATTGCTGCAACCCCACCCAATGCGAGTAAATCAGACTTGATACTGGAAGAGCGCACATTGATATAGTCAGCAGAGAGACCTGCTCTTGGCATAAAGCTTGAGCCGGTATCAGCAACCTGAAAATATTGAAAACGAGAAGAGCCATATTCTAAGCCAAACTCATTGCCAGCATTCTCTCCACTCTTACCAAATTTTGCTTCGGCAAGCAGGGCGAATTGATGAGCATTATTGTATCCACCGGAAATCATGCCGACAGGCATAACATTACTATTACCACTCACCATGAGTGCGGCTTGAGTGTAAACCCTTGTGAGGTCTGAAGGATCAATCTCTTTATCGATGGTTTCAGAGAAAGAATTTAAAGAAAAAAGTGAGAGTGATACAAACAGTACCAAGTATTTTGACGTCATTTTACTATCCAAGGAAGGAGGCGAAAACGCCTCCCGTATAGGTTTGCGAACTTCTAGAGAATTGATGTCATAGAAACCCCGAAACAAGTCGTGAAACTTTTTCGCAGTATCTAATCAAATAGAGGACTGGATTAGTGAGTAGCGTAGTGCGCCATAACACCGTTATTTTGGGTAAACTGTCCCGTCACATCGCCAAATAAATCGGGGCTATCTGCGGCAAGGTGGTAATTTTTACCGTCATTCAGTTTGTCAAAATCGACAAAGAAATGGGTGTAAGCGTCACCAAACTGATAGCGAATTTGCATCACTTTTTGATCAAGGTTGTAGCCCACAGAGTAAATAGTTGCATACCCACGCATTACACCTGCAGCGTCTGGGCGATTAGCAGCATCTAATGGAATTTTATAAGTAACGCTATCTAGCTTGGCCAAGCCGTTTGTGTAACTCGTAGGCTCTTTTAGCTGCGATTTCATATACTTGTTCCAAACAAAACGCTGCGCAGAGTTAATATTGCCTGGTATTGGTATTCGCCATCTATCACATCTTCAGAGGCTGGTTGTGCTTCACTCCAGTTGGTAAGATGCTGCTGGAATGTAGGGCTATTAGTCATTACGTCATACTGCTTGCCGTGATAAATTTTCCAGCCCTCATCAACAAATTCAAGAATTGCAGAATCGCCATTTTTGTCCTGAATAGAATAATGACCACGCATCGAATGACCATTGTGCGAAAACTGTTGAATCTCAATCTCATTAATATTTTCTAAAGCTTCTTCAACAGTCGCAAAGTTATCCAGTAAATAAGCCACAAACACCGCATTTGAAACCTGCGCTAATTCGCCCTATAAATCACCTGCCGATTCTTCGTCTAAGAACAAGCCATTAGCAGAGAAGCCAACCTCATTAAACCCATCAACAATTCCGATACCATATAGTGTCATGCCAATTGAGGCGTACTTAGACGTCCAAGTTTTACCTAGCTCACTGCTATGCCCCTTGTAAGTCTGCCCTGAATGACGAACTTCTATGGTCGGTTGATTCTCTTCCATCCAATCCATCGTACGGCTCACAAATACCCCGTGGTTTTCAGTCTCCCAAATAATTCGAGAACAAGCCTCGGCCGTAGTTGCTATTGCAGTAACTGCCGACGCTGCCAACAGGGCTACCATTAATTTGCTTTTGCTACTTATCATTTTGTTGCCTTTTAATCATTCCGATATTGAAAAGACTTTAACCACTCACTCACAACAAATAAAATCACCTACGTTGTATAATATGCAACATAAGTAAGATATCGATGAGGAACAAAGTGTGCCGAGAGCATCATTTGATCAACTAAGTGCATTTGTTGCCGTTGCTGAAGAAGGGTCATTTAGTAAAGCAGCAAGAAAACTAAATAAGGACCGCTCTACCCTGCATCGACAAGTTGCAGATCTTGAAATAGATTGGGGAATAGCTCTCTTTGAGAGAGAAGGAAAAGCCCCCAAGCTGACAGAACAAGGGGAAAGCTTAGTGCGCGCTTCTAGGCTGATCATTTATCAAATGAATGCCCTCGAATCTGCCACCGATAGCCTACATTTAGGCGATAAAACACAAATATCCATTTGTCATGACTCTTCCATTTCGAGCACGGCAATACAGCAAATGGACCATGCAATTCGATCTCAACACCCGATGACGGTAATCAATTGGCTGTCACGATCCCGAAAAATGGCATTAGCGCTATTGGTAGAAGGACAAGCTGATTTTTGCATCACGCTAAACCAAGGGGCTCTGCATCCAGATACAGGAGTAAGCTTCATCAATCTGGGTTATCCAGAGTTTAACTATTACGCTCATAAACACTCTCCGCTTGCGAACAAGCAGCAGGTATCGTTACCAGAGCTACAGCTTCATCGACAATTTGTGTTGGAAGATCTTGAACAAAGCATGTTTGGCCAACAAACTCTTATTTCATCACAAACAAGTTCGGTGAGTGAAGCTATGGCCCTAGTTAAGCTTCTTGAGTTAGAGGGATTTGCCCTACTCCCTACCAATATGGTTGAAAAACATCACACAGAACTAGTTCCTTTAAATCTTGATTTTGCATTGCAATCGGGAAGGCTTGGTTACGTTTTACTCTACCCCTCAAGCGCCCTCAAAAAACCGTGGCAACAAGACATTATCGACGTAGTTGGCAATTGGTTTAAACATACATGTTAGATTAAACGCTAACAGCGGGCTCTATTAAGCTACTAGCATTCTTGCCACTTAGCCTCAGCGAGTAGATTAAACAGCGCTATTGGAGAAAATTACTTTAGCTAGCCGCTAAGCCATCGATTATCGGGCAATCTGGACGAGCATCACCGCGACAGCAATTCACCATGCTGGTTAAGCTTTGTTGTAGTTGCTGCAACTGCTCTATGCGTTGCTCAATCTCGGTGAGGTGTTCGGTGGCTATGGCTTTTACTTCGCTGGCGCAGCGCTGCTTATCTACATACAACGACAACAGCTGCTGACTTTGTAATAAGCTAAAACCGAGCTCTCGGCAATTGCCTAAAAAGCGTAAATGAGTGACTTGCTCTTGGCGATAATAACGGTAACCATTGTCGGCTTTTATGGCTTTAACCAAACCAACATCGTGGTAGTAGCGAACCGTTTTTACCGACAGACCGCTTAGCTTGGCCACTTCTCCAATTTTAAACATTACTGCTGCTCCTGCTTAAGTGCTTTAATTGGGCTTTGCCAATAATTAAGTCGCACTGCATTACTTACCACACACACCGAGCTTAAGGCCATGGCCGCCCCAGCAAAAGCGGGGTTAAGCAAACCCATCGCGGCAATAGGAATACCAATTACGTTGTATATAAAAGCCCAAAACAAATTTTGCTGAAGGGTTCGCCAAGTTTGCTTGGCAAGCGCAACCGCTTGCGCAATCAATAAAGGATCATCTCGCATCAACACAACATCGGCGCTGTTTAGGGCAATATCACTGCCTCCGCCCATGGCAATGCCTACCTCAGCCTGCGCTAAGGCTGGCGCGTCGTTAACCCCATCACCCACCATCATAACGGTGGAATGTTGCGCTTGCAGTTTGCCTATCTGCTTGAGCTTTTGCGCTGGTAGTAACTCTGCTTGCCAGTGTTTAATGTTAACTTGTTTAGCAAAGGCTTTAGTAACAGGCTTAGCGTCACCACTTAATAAATGAGTCCTTAGATTTAGTTTTTGCAGCGCACTCACCGCTTGTTTTGCGTCTGGGCGAATTACATCTTTAAACGCCAATAGACCAAGCAACTCGTTAGGTCTTGCGACATATACAACGGTAACCCCCTGCTGCAGCCATTGTTCAGCTTGCGTTTGTAGTTCTGCAGAGAAAGGCTTAGTAAGCTTATCGGCTAGCTGCTGAGCCACAAAGCGCTGATTTCCTAAAAATACTCGCTGCTCAGAGCTGCTATCGTCGCTTAACTGAGCTTCTATGCCTAATCCTGTGTAACTATTAAAGTAGTGTAAAGGCTGTAAAGGCGTGCCTTCGGCCGCTTTAAGCAAAGCACTGGCTAAAGGATGTTGGCTGCCTTGCTGAGCGCTCGCAGCTAGGGTTACCAGCTCTTGCTGGTTTAGTTTGCTGCTGCTAAAGCTTTTCACCAAGCTGGGTTGACCCTGAGTTAAGGTACCGGTTTTATCAAATACTACATCGCTTACTTTATGACTAAGCTCTAAGGCTTGAATATTACGATACAAAATCCCAAGCTTTGCGCCTCTGCCGGTGCCAGCCACCAAAGCCGTTGGCGTAGCCAAACCCAAGGCACAAGGGCAGGCAATTACCAACACCGACACAGCAGCAATAAGACCCTGATTAACATCGCCATAGATTGTCCAAACTAGCAGACTCGCCAAAGCAATTAGCAGCACCACTGGCACAAAGTAGTGGCTAATTTTATCGACTAAACCTTGAATTGGCGCTTTACCCGATTGGGCTTCGCTCACCAGCTGAATGATTTTACTTAGTGTGCTGTTGCGATTCTCGGCGCTTACAGTAACTTGCAGCAAACCCGAACCGTTTAAACTACCCGCAAGCACCGAGTCCCCCACTTCCTTTTGTAAGGGCAGGCTTTCTCCGGTAATCACCGCTTCCGATACTTCACTGCTACCCCAGCTTACTTGGCCGTCGGCTGCTAATTGCTCGCCTGGTTTAACCAAAATAACATCGCCCACCAACAGCTCGCTTACATCAACTTCTTCACCAATGCCTTTAGCATCCAGCTTTAAAGCACGTTGCGGGCTTAGTTTCACTAAATCGGCAATGCTTTTAGCCGCTTGTTGTTTGGCGCGTGTTTCTAAATATTTGCCCAGCAAAATTAAGCTGATGATGACCGCTGCTGCCTCAAAATATAAATGCCCGGTTTGGCCATTCATCCACAGGTAAATACTGTAGAAGTACGCGGTACTGGTGCCCATAACCACCAAGGTATCCATAGTGCTAGAGCCTTGCTTTAAGGCCTGCCAAGCGCCTTTATAAAAGGCCAAACCTGCATAAAATTGCACTGGCGTGGCCAGCAGAAACTGCGACAATGCGGGAAGCGATAAACTGCTAAATATCATTGGCATTACCAATGGAATTGACAAGGCTATGCTGAATAACAATCGCCAAGGTATGAAGTGTTTGGCACTAGGCTGGGAGCTTGCGGTGCTTTGTTTAACGCTAAAACCATTACTGACCAGCGTTTTTTTCACTTGAGCTAAAGTTTGTGTATCTGGCAGAAGCTCAAAGCTAAGCTGATTTAAAGCTAAGCTAACACTTACTTTATCGATGCCTTGTTGCTTGGCTAAAGCGGATTCTAACTTACTCACACAGCTTGCGCAGTTTAACCCTTCAATTTGCCAACAGTGACGAACAAAGGGAATATCAAAACCTTGCTCACTTAGCTGTTTACGAAGTTGCGGCAATGCACCAGGGCTGGAGGTATCAAGTCGAACTTGATTTAAAGCCAAATTAACCGATGCATCGCTTACATCGGGATGTTCCGAAATAATTTTTTCAACCTTTCGAACACAGCCAGCACAGCGTAAACCTTGTAAGGGGAAGACTAGCGAGTTAGTCATTTTCTACTCCAACAGCATTAGCACTTGGAGTATAGTGTCAACCCTCCCGTAAGAGGAAGGTCAAGCCTTGTTTTTAGCTTGTTCGAATAAATGCAAAGCTTGTTTGCGCTGCACTACATGATCTACCACCGGTAAGGGATAGTTCAAAGACACCCCATGTTTATTGGCCCAAGTATGCGGTCTATGCACATGCTTGCCCGGAATGTTAGCCAGTTCTGGCAACCAAGCCCGAACAAACTCTCCATCCGGATCAAATCGCTGAGCCTGGGTTGTCGGATTAAAGATACGGAAATAAGGCTGAGCATCAGTGCCAGTAGACGCTGCCCATTGCCAGCCACCATTGTTAGAAGCAAAATCACCATCAATTAAATGCTGCATAAACCAACGCTCACCGTCACGCCAGCTAAGCAATAAATCTTTAGTTAAAAAGCTGGCAACCACCATGCGCAGACGATTGTGCATCCAGCCTGTTTGTTTAAGTTGCAACATGGCGGCATCAACAATTGGGTAACCGGTTTTGCCTTGCTGCCAAGCCTTAAGTAAGTGCTCATCATCTTGCCAAGCGACCGATTCGGTCCATGTTAGGTAGGCGCTGCCTTTACACAGCTGAGGGTTAACGGCCATTAAATGGCGATAAAACTCCCGCCAAATAATCTCACTTAACCAAGTAAACGCCCCGCCCTGCTGGCTGGCAATGGCCTCGGCATGGTCGAGATAGATTCTGGCTAAACATTGCCGCGCAGACAGCATGCCCAAGGCTAAATAGGCCGATAATTTACTGGTTGCGTTTAGCGCTGGCATGTCACGCAAATCGTGATAATCAATGGCCTTGCTGGCGCTAAAATCGCGCAACTGCTGAATGATTTGTTGGTCTTGGCAACTCCAAGCACTGCTATCTACCCGTGGGTAATTACAGTCAATCGTTTGTGGGTGATTAAGTAAGCTCAACAACTGCTCATTAAGTAAGGATTTGTCTAGCGCTTTAGGGCTGCCTAAGGGGCTATAAGATTGCTCACTTAAACTTGCTAACCAGGCCTTACGAAAGGGAGTGAATACTTTAAAGTTCTCGCCACTTTTTGTAAGCACCTGCCCAGGCCGAACTATGCATTCTCCGTGGTAACGATGAAAGCCAATAGCTTGCTGGCTTAAAGCCTGTTCAACAGCTTGATCACGGCGCTGTTCGTTTAGCTCGTATTGATAATGGCAATAAACCTCTGAGATTTGGTATTGCAGACATAGCGATAACAAGCATTCTGGCACCTGCTGGTAGCTCTCTAACTCAAGCACCAGCAAAGGAATATTAAGCGCAGCTAAATCTTGGCGTAATTGAGTTAAACGCCGCAGGATAAGATCGGCTTGAATCGGAGCTAAATCATGCTGCTGCCATTGTTTACTGCATAACGTATACACCGCTAACACGGCTTTTCCACTAGCCACAGCAGCGCTTAGTGCTTGGTTATCTTTGCTGCGTAAATCGTTTCTAAACCACAGTAATTGCGTGCTCATTGGCTACCTATAGTAATCTCGTCAACTTGCTTATAACGTAGCTAAAAGCTAAAGGGATCAATAAATTAAGCTACTGAGCCAATTCTTGCTGCAGCTCTTCAAGTTGCTCCAGTATGCGTAAGAACTTGTCGCCAAATGCCGTCACTTGATACTCCACCCGCGGTGGCACTTCTGCATATTCAATTCGCTGTAAGATGCCAAACTCGAGATTCTTTCGCAGGCATTCATTAAGTACTTTTGTTGATAAACCCTCCACATTGCGCACCATTTCTCCGGGACGATTTATGCCATTTGCCAATAATTGATACACCGTTAACGACCATTTACAGCCATAAATAGTTTCAACCATACGAGCACTACGTTCAGGTGCCGATTTTCGGGAAAATAATAATTCTTTATTTTTCATTAAGATGTACTCAAAAGTACCTAGGGTACTGGTTTGTGCCTACTTTTCTTGATAACTCAATGTTCCATAAGATGAACCTGAACTCAAACACTTGTAAAGGATTTATCATGACACAACCTACTCTGTCTTATAGCTTAATTATCGGTGGTTCTAGTGGAATTGGGTACGCCACAGCCAAACAGCTTTTAGCACAAGATAAAGCAGTTATTCTTGTTGGGCGTTCGCTACAAAAGCTGGCTAAAGCAAAGCAAGAGCTATCATCATTAGGTGAGGTTATCACTTGGCAGTTTGATTTATACCAGCCAGAACAAGTCGCCGAGCTACAACAAAAAATTAGTAATTTTGGTGCCATCAAGCAACTAGTGAATGCTGCTGGCTACTTTAAGCCCACTGCCTTTTTGCAACACAGCGAAAGCGACTACCAACAATACATGCAGCTTAACCAAGCCTTGTTTTTCATTACCCAAGCCGTGGCAAAAAACATGATAAAACATCAAGGCGGTAGTATTGTAAACATCGGCTCGATGTGGGCCCAGCAAGCGATTAAAGCTACCCCATCTTCGGCTTATTCAATGGCCAAAGCAGGATTACATGCACTTACTCAACACCTAGCGATGGAACTAGCCGAACACAAGATTCGAGTTAACGCTGTTGCGCCAGCGGTAGTTAAAACCCCCATTTACCACGCTTTTATTGAGCCGGAAGCCTTAGATGAGAGCCTAGCGTCTTTTGATGGTTTTCATCCAATTGGTCGAATTGGCCAAGTAGACGATGTAGCTAACACCGTAAGCTTTTTACTCAGTGATAAAGCAGATTGGGTAACCGGAGCAATTTGGGATGTAGACGGCGGAGTAATGGCCGGCAGAAACTAAACTGCTGCTGAGCATTCAACAATAGCTGTGGCTGTGGCTAAGGGTACAGCTATTGCTGATACAGCTCTAAAGGCAGGCCGTCGGGGTCACTAAAGAAGGTGAATTTTTTGCCGGTATAAGGGTCAACTCTTACCGGCTCCAGCTCTATCCCTTTTGCTATTAACAAAGCAGCCGTTTGCTCTACATCTTCCACAGCAAACGCTAAGTGGCGCAAACCTTGCGCCTCTGGGTAACTTGGCCTTGTAGGTGCATTAGCAAAAGAAAACAACTCTATTTGCTCGCCGCTGGGCAAGGCTAAATCCAATTTATAAGAATCTCGCTGTTCTCGGTAGTGTTCGGCAATTACTTCAAGGCCCAATAACTCACAATAAAAGTGTTTTGAACGGGTATAGTTAGAGCAGATTATCGCCACATGATGAAAAGCCTTAAACATGGTTACTCCTCGGTAATAGGTGGCTCAGCCTGTTGCCAAAAGAAGGCACTAAGGCCCGAAAGACTCATCGTAAGCATTAAGCCCGCCATTAACCAATTACTAGGCGATAAATGAAAACTGCCGCCTACGGTAGCCGCTAACATTAACAAGGCTAAACCTAACAGCGCTAGTGCGCCGCAAATTCTTGCTAATAATATCGCTATATAATCTAAGCTTTTAAAATACAAAGATAAGATGACAAAAGAAGCTAGCGCCAAAAACAACAACGGCCACCAGCTCAAACCAAAAATAACCAAACTGCTTAAACTGGTTACCGCAGTACAAATAGAAAAAAATAAACGCGCTAGCAAAACAACAATCCTTTATTACGAAGAGGGAACATTACAACTGTCGGGCACAGCCTGTTGCCAATCGAGTATTTTATCCAAACGTAACACTGCGGGGTACTCTTGAGCATATCCATCGGTCGCGGCTGGAAGCAGCTTAGCTTCAGCTTGAACGTAAATGGCTTGGTAAGGTTCAGTGGTATTGAGTTGGTAGAATTCGATGAGATCGGCTACTAGGTCTTGATCGGCTTGCCACCATAATGCCGAGCGACCGCAAGGTATAAACTCTCTCACCTCATGACCAAAAATAAAACGCCCGCTATATACCTTGGGCTTTTCTCCACAAGCAGTAAGGCTTAACACACTGCCAATAAGCATTGCCGTTGCACTTAGCTTTATCATTTCCAACCTACATAAAACAGGCTTGTTCAGCCACGCATCGATTGTTGTAAGATATCTTGTAACTGAGAAAAAATCGAAGTAAAAAACCTAAATTAACTGGTTAAACATCTAAAGTGCTAGACCAAGCTATTGTCATTCTAAACTGGCGCGATAAAAGTCCCATTGTTCAACAACCCGCCCGTCGGTAAAGTGGCAATAGCCCACCTCCCCTTCAGCGGTTTTCTTAATCTGTGGGTCTCCACCTTGTTCTACACAATATACTGATGCGGGATTAGCCATACTTACAGAGGCAGAATCTTCCTGCTCTGAACCGCAGGCTACCAACCAAGTGACTAGCAGACCAACAACTACAACTTTCATTTGCAAACTAAGCCTCATACAACAACGCATTTACTCGCATAAATTAGCAACACCAAAGGTGTTGTTTAATAAGCCAAGCATAATTGATTAAAAACACAGCAACAAGTTAATCTAAGCTGGTTAGACCTAAAACAATGGTTATTACACATTAGCCGCCGAGGTTTGCTCACAAATAACTACAGCCGTTAAAATGCTTTATAGAGTGAAATCAAAAACAATGATGTCTTCGAGCAAAGGTACAAAATGGTGTTTTAGACGCTCATGGTCTGGGTGAGGTAAATAGTGTTGCCGCGCAGCTTCATCAGCAAAGGTCATTATTACACTGTATTGATAGTTTTTGTTTAAGGCTTCAGGGCTATCGTTTCGCCCCCATTCAACCTCAAGTACTCCCTCGATTTTATTTGGAATATCTAAAAAATTTTGCCGAGCTTGCTGAATGTTTGCATCACTCACTTCAGCCTTAAACTTAATCAAAAGAATATGTCTTATCATGGCTTGCTCCCGCGAATAAAGCTCTCATTTTTAAACATTAGTTTTACTCCTTCCTACCTCAAGTAATCTAACAGTAATTTAAGTTTCACCATCAATTAACAAAATTATGCACTATAAACCAGACGCTTAGCTTGCAACATTCAGGTCAGACCACCACTTTTAACAATTTCAACATTAGAATATTCGCTCTGGTCGGAGTTGTAGAGGACCGATCACTTGCCTAAGATGCGGAAAATATTACAAAAATAAAACAATTCAGTTACGCCATGCGAACTGAGACACTTATTCGAGAGATTAGAAGTTATGGATAAACGTAAATTAAGTCTAGTTGCAATTAGCGCCTCATTACTTACTGGCCAAAGTTTAGCGGCAGGTTTTCAATTAAATAGCCAATCGGCCACCGGTATTGGTCGTGCGTTTTCTGGTGACGCAGTTATTGCTGATAACGCATCGGTATTATCACGTAACCCAGCAGCCATGGCGATGTTCGACCGCAAAGCGCTGTCATTAGGTTTAACCTACGCAGACGTAGATGTAACTATTAAAGATGTTACCTACTCAACTCCATTCGCAGATGAAGACCTTGGAAGCGAAAATGACGCTGCAGACAACAAAGTTATTCCCAACATCTATTATATTCATCCGATTAATGACTCGTTTGCTGTTGGTGTAGGCGCATTTTCTAACTTCGGAACTGGTACTGATATCAGTTCGTTAAACAATACCGGGGCTTCCTTAACACCGGTCGACTTATTAGGTGAAACTGAGATTGTAACTTCTAATTTTAATGCCAGCGTGTCCTACCGCATTAACCAACAATTTAGCATTGGTGTCGGTTTAGACCTTATCTACGGTGAAGGTAAGCTAAAACGCCAAGGTGAAATAGTTGGTGAGCCCGCAAACCTGGGGCAAGCTACTTTGGTGGATGTAGAAGCTGATGGTTGGGCCTTGGGTGGAATTTTAGGTGCCACCTATGAGATCAACGACAAGAACCGTTTGGGTATGAGCTACCGCATTAGCCCAACCTTTAAAGCTGATGGCAAAGTAGAGTACCAAACACAAAATTATGATGAAATTCATATTCCTCTACCCAACATTTTCCAAATCGCCGGTTACCACGAGTTAAGCCCTAGTTGGGCGGTGCACTACACGGCGCAACATACTAGCTGGGGTGATTTTGAACATATTACTGTTACTGGTTCAAACCCAGACGCCACGGTAAAAAGCTACCAATGGAAGAACTCTTGGTTATTTAGTGTAGGTGGTACTTACACTATCAATCAGAACTGGACCGCGCGCGCCGGTTACATGCATGACAAAGGTGTAGTGGATGAGATTAGCTCACTGTCTATCCCAGACTCAGATCGTAACTGGTATACCGCTGGTGCCAGCTATCACTTAAACAAAAACTCAAGCATCGACTTTGGCTTAGCTTTTGTTCGAGGAGAAGATGTTGAAGTACGAGAGATGAGTGGCATCCCAGGAATTGGCGAAGTAATTGGCCACACTCGCTCAGACGCCATCTACTACTCTATGCAATACAGCCACTTGTTCTAAACATGACTAACAGTGGCAAGCGGCTGCTTGCCACTGAACTTATCACCGTTTTTTCTCCGCTAGCCCTCACTTAATTCCTGCTATTAGTAAACTAGTTAACGCTTCGCCACGTAACCAACTAAAACCAACCACAAAATTCTACCCATGAAAGTATTGGTAACGGGCGGCAGCGGCGGCATAGGCCTAGCTTTAGTTAAACAACTGCTCGAACAAACAACGATTACAAGTGTCACTGCCACTTGGCATTCGAACATGCCTACCTTGCAGCATCCTAAGCTTAATTGGCAGCAACTAAACCTCAGTGATGAAACAGAGATAGCGGCGCTAATGGCCAATATTCACCAACTGGATTGGCTGATAAATTGTGCCGGAGTATTACACTCGCCTCAGTTAAAGCCTGAAAAAAGCTTAAGCCAATGCCAAGCGGCTAGTTTTATGCTGAGCATGCAGCTCAACGCCTTGCCCAGTTTGCTACTGGCAAAACATGCCGCTAAGGCGCTAAAACATAGCCAATCCGGCGTATTTTTAAGTATCTCGGCTAAGCTGGCATCAATTAGCGACAATCGCATTGGTGGTTGGCATAGTTATCGCTGTGCTAAAGCCGCACTCAATATGGCCTTAAAAAACATCGCAATAGAATGGCAACGCACTCACCCGAAAGTATGTGTAGCGGCTTGGCACCCCGGTACTACCGACACAGCCTTATCGAAGCCATTTCAAGCCAATGTTGCCAAACACAAGCTGTTAACCAGCGAACGCAGTGCAACATTGCTGCTGAAGAGAATATATCAACTAAGTCCAGAGCAAAGCGGCAAGTTTTGGTCTTGGGATGACCAAGAGCTAAGTTGGTAGTAACTAACTGGCTAGCCGTTAATTTTAGTGGCTCAAGCCATGCCACGGCAACCAAGCAAGCCCAGTTCGCAAGGCTTGGCGCATGGCTAACTCACTACCTTGGTGGTAGCTATAAACTCGAATACCAAAGATGTGAAGCATAATACAACACGCTTTGGCTTTAGCGTCTTGTTCACCATACTTTGTTTGCAAATAGCCAGCATAAAGCTGCTCTATTTGCTGTAGCTGCTCACTCACAAAACTTTGTAAGTTTGGCTCATCACTAAGCTCAAGCTGACTTTTCACTAAAAAGCAGCTGCAGTAGTCCGTCGCTGCAGACTGGGACACCATGCCATCAAGTATTTCACAGATGCCCAATTCAACAGACTCTGCGGCGTCTAAACTTTTGGTAATTCCCGCTTTAGAGACTTCAGCGTAATGGCTTAAAGACTCTTTAAATAGTGCCTCTTTGTTACCAAAGGCTAAGTAAACACTACCCGGCTTTAAACCAGTATGTTTGAACACCTGTTGCATAGAAGTGGCGTTATAACCCACTCGCCAAAACAAGTTAGCCGACTGCTCCAATACCTGGTCACGCTGAAACTGCATCTTAGCCATTTATCTATCCACTCTACTTAGGTAACTCGGTGTAAGTATACCTTTAGGTAAACAATTAAACATCTTTTTGAACGTTTATTCAAAATTAACTTGAATGTTCATTCAAACACTGCTTGAATGTTCATTCAAAAATAAGCTAACACTTCTAAGGATTGACCATGAGTTTACAAACAGAGATCGCCGATTACATTGCTTCTTTTGTAGCGAAAGCACCACTAGAGGTGCAGCAACTAATGAAACAAGCCACCAAAAACTTAGCCGAGAGTGGTATCGCAGCCAAGGCTCCTCAACAAGGGCAACAACTACCAGCGTTTACCTTACCTAATCATAATGGTGACTCGGTTAGTTTGGCTGAATTACTTAAGCAAGGACCAGCCATTGTGACTTTTTACCGTGGCGGCTGGTGTCCCTACTGCAACCTAGAGCTACGCGCCTACCAGCAAATTTTGCCACAAATTAAAGCCTTAGGAGCAAGCCTAGTGGCGATCACCCCTGAGCTTCCAGATGCATCGTTAAGCACAGCCGAGAAAAATGAGTTGGAGTTTCAGGTGTTAAGTGACGAAAATGCAGAATACGCCAAAAGCTTAGGTATCGTTTTTGCCCTACCCGAAGAGCTACGCCCTATTTACTCATCATTTGGTATTGAAGTAGAACAACATAACGGCGCAGGACAATTTAACTTACCGCTAGCGGTAACTTATGTCATTGCCCAAGATGGTTCTATCGCGAGTGCCTTTGTCGACCCAGACTACACCAAGCGCCAAGAGCCGAGTGATTTATTACCAGTGTTAGAATCGTTAAAGAACTAACTCTGCAGTGCTCCCACAAGGGTAAGCATGCTACACAAAAAAGCCTTGGTACTGCTTAGGTGTAAGTGCCAAGCGCTTTTTGAAATTTCGTTGAAAGTGACTTTGATCAGCAAAGCCTAAATCTAAGGCAGTGTCAGCAATACTGCTTCCTTCGCGCAATAGCGCTTTGGCTCGATTAATTCGCTGATTAAGTTGAAAGGCATGCGGAGACAATCCGTAAACCTGCTTGAAGCTGCGCACTAAATGAAAACGACTAAGCCCGGCCACTTCCGCAAGCTCACTCAAGCTTAGCTGGCTATCTAGCTGATCAGAAATACACTCTTTCACCCTTTTTAATTGCGGTTTAGCTAAACAACGTAAGTCTGCTCGCAATGGGTGTTTTGCCGCAAACTGTTGTTCAAAAAAAGCTATCAACAAGCTTTCTTGCTCTAGTGAGTTTCGCTCTAATTTAATGCAATTAAACAAGCTCTCCAATAAGCGGTAGTTTTGTTTATGACTTAAACAATGCTTCTCGAATGCAAAATAGTCACTGGCAGAACGCGCAAACATCTCTTGTTGCAGTTGCGCTACCCAAGCCGTTTCCACAAACAACATTCGATAGGACCAAGCACCTTGTTTTGGATTACAAGAATGCACATCTCCGGGGTTAATGGTTACGCTATGTCCTTGGCTAATATGATGCTGGCGTTGCATGTTTTTATAAATGGCTTCGCCAGTATCAATAATGCCAAAGGAAAACTCATCGTGAGAATGGCTATGGTAACAAGCTTCAGAATGCTCAGCTTGGCGCAGCTCAACAAAAGGCAGATGGGCACTTCGCTTTAATAAATGCTTTGCAATAGTTGTCATAAAGCCTCACTCATAGAGCTATACAAAAAGCGACAATACCGAAACAGCCAATAGCAGCGCCATTAGCACATTAAATACTCGCATGCGCATTGGAGATCGCAAATAACGGGCAATAAGCGAACCTATCGCGGCCCATGTTCCTACTCCCGCCAAACAAACAATAAGAGAGATGCTGCAAAAAACCAACAGATATAACCATGCTGGCTGCTGTGCCGATACAAATAGACTTACTCCAGACATTGCAACCAACCAAGCCTTAGGATTTAAACCTTGTGCCAGCGCTCCTTGTAATAAACTAGGGGGGTTAGCCAAAGCCCGCTCCGCGTGAGTAACCACTGGTGAACAAGCAACTTTCACCGCTATATACAATAGAAATGCGCCCCCTAAGTATTTTAAAGCTTCCGTTAAACTGGGAAGCCAATACAACAGCATATTTAGCGCTAAGCCCGTTGTAAGCACCACTAAGCTATAACTAACACTTGCCCCAACTACATGTGGCAAGGCTTGCCGAAAACCAAAATTAGCACCAGCACCTGTAGCAATAATATTAACCGGCCCCGGAGATACAGCACCAATAAATGCAAACACCAACATCGACAAAAATATACTCACCATGATCTCCGTATTTCTAACAAAACCAAACTATATGCATTCACCGATAAACTTTATTGAACAAAATTGCGCTAGGTCATTGAGAGATTTTTGCGGCATCACGTAAGCAAACAAAACAGTGCGTAAGGTATCAGTTCTTATCCTGACCGCTTGCGCAATAAGAGTGGGCTTTCTAATGTGGAGATAACAAAAACATAAAGGATGGCACGATGAAATTTACTCCCAATACTATCGCCGAACTCAACTTACTGCTGCAATTTGATATGAGCAGTTTGCAAACCGGGATTAAGGTTCACCATGATGCAGCTCCCGAAGTAATTGCTGCAGCACAAAGCCTGTTTGATAAAGGTTTAAGCACCCTACCCGACGGTGGTTACCTCACCGACTTAGGCATTGAAGTGGCCGAGCACGCTCAACGTTTATTAGCTGTACTTTCTACCAAACCAGAACACATTCCCGCTTAAAAACATCTAATGTGAAAAAACCAAGGCTAGGCCTTGGTTTTTTGCTTTTACTCTATGCAAATCATTTAGAGAACAACATATAGGCATCGTGCACGCCTTGAATTAGCATTTGCATGCCAATAACGGTAAGAATTAGCCCCATCAATCGGGTAGTAATGTTTATCCCATCCTTGCCCACTTTATTTACCAATTTTGGGCCATATAAAAAGCAGATAAAAGTAATTAAACACAGTAAGGCAAATGCGATAACAGTAACGATGATATTTATAATGCCGCCAGAAGCTGAGTAATTCATCGCTGTAGCAATGGTTCCTGGCCCGGCTAGGATAGGCAACGCTAATGGAGATACAGCAATGTCTTTTTCCTCATCATCACTATCACTGCTGGGAGTGTGAGAATGCAGTTTAGAACTCGCACCTTGCAACATATGGTAGCCCACCAGAAAAACTAATATACCGCCGGCTAAACGCAGCGCAGGCAAAGTAATACCAAATAATTCAAATATGCCTTTTCCCAGTAAACAAAAAGCTGCCACGATGCAAAAAGCCGTTGCAAGTGAGCGAAACGCAGTTCGCTTGCGCTCAGCAGTACCTTGGCCGCCAGTTAAGCCAACAAACACTGCAGTATTTGCGATAGGGTTCATCATCGCAAAAAAGCCCATAAATACCGTTATCGCGAGTGCCGCCAATTCATGCATGGTGATATCTACCCAATTATTTTCATCCTTGTGTTCACCTAGCATCGCAGCTTTAGTAGCTAAACTAAAATGCTTTTTTGCCAATGCTGTGGCTTTGTAGCTAGCTTTAACGGCTTCATTTACGTGGCCAACTTCACCAGGCTAACGATCACCTAAACAACAAGCCCAGCTCCACAGCTTTCACCAAATCAGTATTGGCAGCATTTACTTACACCTTGGCAAAAATTAACTTAATCATTTAAGCGTAAACTGCTAGTTAAGCCATGGCATTGTTAGGCTAAATCCGTATCATGCAGATATTAAGTGTTTAATAAATAAAGGAACTTAGGCAAATGGATGTATCACTAATCGTAATTTTGGTAATTATTGCGGCACTAATTTTTTATGTTGTTGGTATCTACAACCGTTTAGTTAGCTTACGTAATCGCTACCAAAACGCCTTTGCTCAAATAGAAGTTCAACTAAAACGTCGTTACGACCTTATCCCTAATTTAGTTGAAACAGCCAAAGCTTATATGGCACATGAGAAAGACACTTTAGAGGCCGTAATTAGCGCCCGTAACGATGCTTCAGCATTATTGCGTGCTGCAGCAAGTGATCCCACTGGAGCAACGCTTAGCAAATTAGCCAGCGCCGAAGGGGCGTTACAAGGTGCCATGAGCAAAATGAACATTGTGATGGAGAACTACCCCGACCTAAAAGCCAGCGATAACATGATGCAAGTGAGTGAAGAGCTTACTACTACAGAAAACCGTGTCGCTTTTTCACGCCAAGCCTTTAATGACTCGGTAACCGAATACAACGAATACCGTCAATCTTTCCCACCGGTATTTTTTGCTGCCCAATTTGGCCATAAAAAAGATGCAAGCTTACTCGAGTTTGCCGACAGTGCTGAGATACAAAACGCCCCTAAAGTGTCTTTTTAAGCACCGGGGAGCACCATGAACTTTTTTGCCGAACAAGATCATGCTCGTCGTAACAGCAAGTGGTTGATCTTATTATTTGTTATCGCTGTAATCATTTTAATTGGCCTAAGTAATATTTTGATCGCAGCGTGTTTGTGGATGTTTGACTCTACCAGTGAGTTAAACTTGCCAGACAATCGCAGCTTCTTCTCTGCCGATATTTTGGTATTTGTTAGCTTGGTAATGACTAGCGTCATTATCTGCGCGATTGCTTTTAAGTGGTTTCAGTTAAAAGATGGCGGCAGAAGAATAGCTGAATCTTTAGGTGGTCAGCGTATTCCACCAAATAGCCAGCACCCAGAGCAGCAACAAATACTCAATGTTGTTGAAGAAATGGCACTAGCCTCTGGCATGCCGGTGCCTTCGGTATATTTGCTCAAAGATGAAATTGGCATTAATGCTTTTGCAGCAGGCCACACCCCTGCCGACGCAGTGATTGGCATTACTCAAGGCGCACTTGAACAGCTTAATAGAGAGCAGTTGCAAGGTGTAGTCGCCCACGAGTTTAGTCATATTCTAAATGGTGATATGCGCCTAAATGTGCGCTTAATTGCCTTGCTTAGCGGGATAGTTTTTATCGCTAACCTTGGTGAATTTATTCTACATACTCAGCGTTATAGCCACCGTTCATCGAGCCGTTCTAACAATAATGACGCTCGGGTGGCGGCTGCAGGGTTTGGCTTACTGGCTCTAGGCTGGATAGGTTTATTCTTTGCAAATATGATCAAAGCAGCCATCAGTCGCCAGCGCGAGTATTTGGCGGATGCATCGGCTGTGCAGTTTACGCGTAACCCCAATGGCATCGCCGATGCGCTAAAAATTATCGGCGGTTATGATGCTGGTTCGGGTTTACGTACCCCACTTAGCCAAGAAACCAGCCATATGTTTATAGGTGATGCTCGCCGTTTAGGCAGTTTTTTTGCTACTCATCCAGCCATTAAATCACGGATAAAACGGATTCTTCCTCGTTGGGATGGTGCACTGATCAAGCGCGATATTAAAAAAGTAGCCAAACCTATTTACAGTAAAACCAGCCAACAGCAAGCCAAACAACAACGCCAGGAGCAACTCAAAAAAACCGTGTTTGTAGCTGCCGCTGCAGAAGCGGCCATAGACGCTCTAGATAACAAATCAGAAAAAGCTGAGTTTACCCTATCAGAGAATACCGTAACGGTAAGTGGCGAATTAGCCCACTTACCCGATGGATTGCTCAGTTTAGCTCATGATCCTTGTGGCGTTATTAGTGTGGTTTATGCCTTACTGCTTAGCAACGATGAAGCACAACGCGCTAAACAGCTAGACGATATTAAAGACAACCTGAGTAAATCTTCAAGAATTGAAGAAACCCTTCAAGCTTGGAGTTGGATAAACTCGGTGGACAAAAGCTACCGCTTACCCTTGCTCGAGCTATCTTTTCCTGCGCTTAAGTGTATGTCGGCCAAGCAATATCAGCGTTTTATGGACAATCTACGCAGCCTAATTAAGGCAGACCAACAAGTTGATATGTATGAATGGTGTTTGTACCACTTAGTAAAACACTACTTATCTCATCAATTTGAAAAAGTTACGCACAGCAAACCGGTCTATAGCAGTATTCCAGCGTTATCTGAGCCATTTTCAGTCGTATTATCGAGCCTCGCTTACTTTGGCCATGATAATGATACCGAGACTCAGCGCGCCTTTGGGATAGGCGCCAACAGCATTGGTTTATATACCATTACCTTGTTGCCTCTAGAGCAATGTCAAGTTGAGCATTTTGGCCCAGCAGTGAAAAAGCTCGCTAACGCCTACCCGCAAATTAAGCAGCGTATTTTGCGCGCCTTGGTGGCATGCGTTTGTTTAGATAAACAACTTACCGTACTAGAAAACGAAATGATCCGCTGCATTGCAGCAGTAATGGATTGCCCAGGCCCACAGATAAGCTTGGGTGTGCGGCGCCCATAAAAAAGCCCGTGCTAATGCACGGGCTTTTGCTTGGTTCCTTTAGCGTTTTGAGGCTTTTTCCCGCAAGGCCTGACGCGCACTTTCACTAATAAAGGCCATTTTCAAACCGTTGCTTTGCAGTTTGGCGATCTGTTCATCTCCAAAACCCAACTGCTCGCGTGCAATGCGGTATTCGTCGGGTAAATCAATCGCCGATACGCCAGGGTCATCGGTATTTAAGCTAGCTCGAATACCATGTTCTAAAAAGCGTTTGAGTGGATGCTGGCTTAAGTCTGGCGTGGTATTGGTTTGGAAATTAGATGATAAGCAAGACTCAACACCAATCTTATGTTTTGCTACATAGTCCATTAATTCTGGATCGTCGGCAATCTTAACGCCATGACCAATACGGGTTGCCCCTAGTTCGCGAATCGCTTGCCACACACTCTCTGGACCAGCGGCTTCGCCAGCGTGTACCGTAATAGCAAAACCTGCATCTCGGGCACGTGAAAACTGCTCCACAAATAAACTACCCGGATGACCTAACTCGTCACCCGCTAAATCTACCGCCACAATTTGATCGCGAAACGCCATACAAGCGGCTAATTCATCGCTACAACTTTGCTGACCAAAAGTGCGGCTCATAATGCCAATTAAGTTTACTTGCACATCATGCTTTTGCATGCCACGGCGCACACCTTCGATAACCGCTTCAACCACCCCTTCTGGGTTAAGTTTATGGCTCATCGCCATATAGCCTGGGCTAAAACGTAATTCGGCATAATCGATCTGCGCTTTTACTAAATCTTCAACGTTCTCTTCAGCCACCCGCGCACAAGCATCGTAATCACCTAATACATTTACCCCCCAATCTAACTTAGAAAGGAAGGCCACCAAGTTAGGCTCTTGCTTGGTAATTTGCACATGAGGGATTAATTCTTGTAGCGAGTTAGCAGGCAAACTTACGTTAAACTTCCGACCCAATTCCAAAATGGTTTCTGCGCGAATGGTGCCATCTAAGTGGCGGTGTAAATCGGTAACTGGGTATTGTTTTAACATGAAGATTCCTGCATCGTTTTTATAACTTATTTATCGCCTCAGTGTAGTCAGCACAAGGTCGCAAGCCAAATTAGATTAACCGAAATAAGGCCTTCTTTTTCAATAAGTTTAGGGCTTAATTTAATCCTAGCCGAATGTGTTGAAATATCACTAGTCAAAGCGATATTTCACCGACTCAGTATTAGCACTTGACTTGGAGTTAACTCCAAGATTTACACTCAGGCCTAAGTTATTTGTTTACATAGTAATCAACAAGGCTTTTGAGGAGTCAACATGGAATTGGCACGTTTGGGCAACAGCGATTTAGATATCTCTCGTATTGGTTTAGGCGCTTGGGCAATGGGTGGAAAGTGGCAGTGGGGCTGGGGAGCACAGCAAGATGAAGACTCCATTGCTACCATTCAACACGCTTTATCATTAGGCATTAATTGGATCGATACAGCGCCCGTTTATGGGCTTGGACACAGCGAAGAAGTAGTAGGTAAAGCCATTAAAAGCTTGAGTGAAAAACCACTTATCTTTAGCAAATGTGGTTTTAACTGGGATGCACAAAATAATATTGAGCCATGTCTTAAAGCAGCCAGTGTTAAACAGGAAGTAGAAAATAGCCTAAAACGCCTGCAAGTAGAAACCATCGATTTATACCAAATTCACTGGCCTAACCCAGCCGAGGACATTGAAGAAGCTTGGCAAGCCATGCTTGAGTTAAAACAGCAGGGGAAGATTCGTTATTTAGGCGTTTCTAATCACTCCATCGAACAGATGCAAAGCCTACAAAAAATAGCCCCTATTAACAGTATGCAGCCACCATATAGCCTAATAAACCGGGAATGTGAAACTGAGCTACTGCCCTATTGTCAGCAACACAATGCCGGGGTGATTTGTTACTCACCAATGGGATCTGGCTTACTTACTGGAAAAATGAGCGCCGAACGGATCGCTGCAATGGGTGATGATGATTGGCGCAAAAAAGCCGATGACTTCAACGAACCAAAGTTAAGTCATAACTTAAAAATAGTTGCTGCCCTACAGCAAGTTGCAGAAAAACATCAAGTATCGGCAGCAGAAGTTGCGATTGCATGGACCTTAAAGCACCCGGCAGTAACCGGCGCCATTGTGGGAATGCGTAGCCCTGAGCAAGCTGATGGGGTAATAAAAGGCGCTAGCCTTAACCTCGATAAACAAGATATCGCCTTGATTGAATCGGTTTAAAGCGACTTAAGTTTAATGCTTAATTCGCTACCGGTTTGGTAGTGCTCTATTTTCCGCTGTACGTGTTCTAAATTTCGATTTAGGCAGGCTATTTGTTGCTCGGTTTGCTGTTTATGATCGAGCAACAGCTGCAAACGCTGTTGCTCGGTGCTAGGGCCTTCGTCCAGCATATCGCGATATTGCTTAATCGCATCAAGCGACATGCCGGTAGACTTCAAACAAACAATAAAACGCAGCCATTCTATGTTTTGCGAACTAAAACGACGATGGCCACTAGGTGAGCGATTAACCGTAAACAACAGCCCTTTTTTTTCGTAAAACCGCAAAGTGTCGCTGCTTATGCCTGCTAATTCTGCTGCTTGCTTTACGCTAAAACTACTAGGTGTATTCTCGGTCATCGCTTTTGTCCTTAAGTCACTAACTTAGTCAACTACATGCCAAAGCGACTCATCGCTGAGGTAGATATTGCAGCAAACGCTCAATGGCTGATTCGATACGCAGCTTTCGTTCGCTAAGGGGAATATCTGTAGGTGCCATGCCTTGGCCTAATACCCGCCAAAATGGGCCAGTATCTTCTGCTTGAAATAGCGCCACCATAATTGAGCCTTTTTGGTAGAGCTCAGGATCTAGTGAATCACTAGACATCCCCGCCATCATACCAGCGCGTTCTAATATTTGCTGGTCACTCATTTGAGATTCAAGCGCTGCGCCCACGCCAACTAAAAAGTCGGGTTGCTGCTGCAAAGAGACTTGTTGGTAGCCCTTCTCAGCCATTGTTTTAGCAATACTTTTGCGCAGCTCGCTTAATAGTAGCTCTTCATTCTCGGCCTTCTCTAGATGAGCTTTGCCTAGACTTGGGTGCCAAGCATATCGGCCATTGGAGCTGTTTAAGTACTCAACATCCCCAGTAACAACGGTAGTTGAGCGGGTTTCGGGAGCGCGGGCTTGCTCGACAGGAACGCAAGCAAATAGCAAAGGCAGAAACAAAAACGGCAGCAATTTCAAACGCATATTACAGTTACCTAAAGGCGAATCAAAAAACTCACCCTAGCATAAAATTAACAGCATGTTGCGCTATTCTGCTGCCTTAGCGCTAAGCAAGTTTATATTGGTATAGTGCTGCATTATCACCCGAAGGTTTGAAGCCCATTTTAACTAAATACTGTTGATGGCTAGCTACTGCGGTATAGCTAATTAGCTGCTTAACCCCTAAAGCCTCAAAAAATCCTGAGCTATGGTAAAGGTAGTCGCCAGTTTTAAAGTCGCGATAAGCCGGGAAAACATAGTCGAGCTTTATTTCAAACTCATGCAGCTGCTGTTTGCCCACCAAAATGCCAGCAGGCTCACTATTGCGCATAAGCATATAACAGCCCTGCCCCAGCAAGCTATCTGTTGAAAATTGCGGGAAATACTTCTCGATATCAGTTTGATAGTGCTCAATCCAAAAACCAAGCAATGGGCTGCTAGCTTCCACTGCCACTAGTTTAAATTGGTCCTTGCTACGGTAGATACCCTGCAAGTAATAAACGTTAGCAAATACAATAAATAGGTTTAACAAAGCCACCGGCATTGCACCAATAATAAACCCATAAGTAGAAAACAGCGCCGCCCCAACCATGTTTAACCAGCGCAGCTTTACAATCGAACTCATGGTTAACGAAATGGCCACCACCACCGACGCCAAGTAACCAAACCACTCAATCCAATCCATTATCATCTCCTTTTGTCTGAGCTTTTAGTGTCGCTCACTTTACGAGCAGCGATGCTAATAATCTGGTTAGCTCACACAAATTGACAAATAATTTAGCCTTAATTAAGAAAACTCACTGTATTTGTTGAAAAGAACTAGGGTCTGTTGATCTTTGGTGTTGAAATTTTGTTCGAGATAAGCGGGCTTTAATCGCGGCGAGCACTTAGAAGCCTAGTGGGCTAAGCAAGAAGTGCTCAACAATGGGTAAAGTTCGCTTATCTAAACCCTTCGGGCAGCATTTATTAGCCATTTATTCAGCGTTAGCGAGTAATTATTAAGCCCACTTAACTTCACACTCACTGCCTTGCCTAAATGGCTAATAAATTGCTGCAAAAACCATCAGCAAAGATCAACAGCCCCTAGTGAATAAACACAAATGATTAGCGAAAAACTGAGTGATAGAAAGGAATCAAAACCTCATGCGAGCCACCATAACGAGTAGCTCTTTATAGTTAAATTGGAGCCTAAGGCTGATAGCGCTTTTGGTTATAGTTATTAATAGCGTGTTTTAGCGCGAATGCTCGCTGCGGAGCTTGCTGCTCTACACGCTTTAAGAAGTGACTAAAGCTTTCCCCTTTAGCCCGAACTACTCCCCGCCTTGCCAATAGCCAACACTGCCATTTAAGCGAGACAACTTGTTTATTGGGCAGACGCCATTGCCAAGGTTTAGCCATAAGCAAAACAGTGGTAAGTAAACCCAGCAAAATCATCCCGGCGGTTAACATTAATAAGGAGCTGCCCGGCAGCCAAGCCAGCAATTGAGAGAACAGACTTAACTGACGTTTGTGGTCAAAGTTAAGTACCCATTTAGCCCACCAATAATCGGCTTGGGCAAGCCATAAGCGCAGTTGGTTAAAGCCTTGGGTGTACCGAATCTTTTGGCCCCAACCGCTAATGCTTTGCCACTGCTGAGCGGTAGCTTGGCTTTGCTGTAGATTGTTTTCCACCCGGTCAGGGGCGATCCAAGCAGTGGGATCTAGACGCACCCAGCCTTGGCCATCCCAATACTCCATCCAAGCATGAGCATCGTAGTTGCGCACAGCCAGTAAGCTGTCTTGTTGCTCCCACTCTCCACCTAAAAAGCCGGTAACCATGCGGGCAGGGATCCCCTGTAAACGCGCCAGTATCACCACACTTTGCGCATAGTGAACACAAAAGCCGCTTTGCTGATCTAATAAAAAACGCTCGACGCCTAACAGCCCAGGGTAAGCCGGCGGACTGAGGGTATAACTAAACTGCTGACTTAAGAACCACTGCTGCACACGTGTCATCACTTGCTTTGGGTAATCAGGTGCTCGAGGGCTTAAGCCGGACCCCAAGTGCTCACTAAGCTCGCTAACTTTGGGTGTAATGTTTTGCGGTAAACGGGTAAGAAAGTGCAAATAAGCAGGTGGAACTGCGCTGCTGGTAGGCGGCTCTAATTGACTAAAATTTAGAATTTGTCGTGGAAAGCTCTCGCCTTCACGTTGCCAGCTACCATCGGCCACGTAGTTGGCGCCACCACCACGAACTTGGCTAGGGTTTAAGGTGGCTAACCACGCTTGACTGGCCGGTTCTAACAAGAGTTGATACTGATTAATAGCACTTGAGCTATCGGGAGCTTGTTTCTGTTGGGCTATCTGGCTGCGGGTCCATTGCTCACCATCAAATTCGTCTAAAACCATGGCTCGCCAATACAGCTCATCGGGTTCTGGCGCGCGACTAAACTCCGCCCGAAATACTAACTTGTCAGAGCGAATCAATTGGCTGATATCGCCAGGGCGAACCACATCAGACAGGCCAGTTTGCGCGCTGCTCGGGGTAGGCATTTTCCACAAAGGCGCCAAACGTGGAGCAACAATAAATAGCGCGATAGCTAGGGGAGCAATAGCCAATAACCACAGGCCTAATCGTTTAGCCCAGTTAAAGCTTACTTTCACATCTAAGCTAAGCAACAGTAGCAAGTGTAAAAATGCCACTATTGCAGCTAACAATGCAGCTAAAGGCTGGCTAGAAAAAACCAGTGAAAATGCCACCAAAAACAAGCCAGTAAGACTAAACATTTCCACATCACGCCGCTTATGCAGCTCAATATACTTTAAGCTGTAGCCAAGCATTACCAGGCTCACCAGCTTATCAAACAACTCAAAGGAGCGCGCCAACCACAGCACCAGCGCAATAAGTAGCACTAAGCTTAGCTTTACCCAGCGCGGTTTAGGTAAAGTGGCTAAACCTTGCATCACCCGCAAGCGCCACCACCCCGCAGCCAAGCCTACAAGCACTAGCAGCCATGGCACTTGTTGTAGCAATAACAAGGCTGTTGCCGAATAACACAATAAGGACATGCGAATATGCGAACTGTTGAGACTATTCATCACCGCTCGGCGCCTCTGCAAGTAACCTTAAACCCGCTTTTAGTTGCTGTTGACCGCTACCGCTGGCCAGTTGCTTTGCACCAACTTGTAAGCTAAAACTCTGTTGCTGTTGCGCCAACTGACGCAACCAAAAAGCCAATACCGAGAGAGTTTGTTCATAATTCAAACCGCTGTGCCTGCGATCACTAAGGTGTAAATCAATACTAGGGTTGCCAGTAAATGCCTTAGTCTGTAAGCCTCGCCCCGCAGCAAACTGCTTCCAAGCCAATAAGCTTTTTCGCTCGCCGCTACGGTAAGCTTTAAGGCCCGAAAATTCACTTTGCAACTGGCTATCACTAGCCGCACGCTCAACATCATGGGCTTCTACCCATTCTTGAGAAGGGCAAGCAAAACCGGCCAGCGGTGCAGGATAAGCCAGCAACTCACAATTAAAATCAGCCACCGTCCAACATCTAAATAAACCCAGAGGAAAGATACTAGAGAGACTTATCCGAGGCAGTAGTTGACGCCCACGTTGCTGTACTTCCAAATCTAACGCCAACTGACCATCGAGTTGTTGATAGGCTTGCTTACAGGGCCAGTTCTTTATTTCTGCAGCTAAGGCTTGGGGCTGTTTGTTGTTAACTATGTTAAGTAATAAACGCAGCGGCTTGTCACATTGCCCTTCAGGCCGCTGCAATAAGCTTACGGTATTTCCCGACATGTTTTGATGGCATAACACCAAGCACACTAACCAAAGCGCCAACAACCATAGGCCCAAGGCAATAATTAAGTTATTTTGATAGTTGCTGCCCATCATCAACATCACCACTAAGGCGATTAAAAAAACCCAACCAAAGCGAGTGGGCAGAATAAACAGATTTTTTCGAGTTAAACGTAAACTACTACTGCTAGGCACGCGTTTAGCTAACCAAGCCTCGCTGCGCACGCCCTTCCACTGTTTAAACGCTTTTAGCAATTTGTGTCTCATGCCTAAGTCAAATCACTATAGGGGTCTACTTCGGCCAATATTTGCTTGGCATAGGCTTCACCGCTATCTCCTCGCCCTAAACGGTGGGCACTCACCGCACTAAACACCGCTTGCACATCCTCTGGGGAAACGTGCTGCTTATGATGAACAAATGCCCACGCCTTAGCGCAAGCAAGTAAGGTTAAGCTGCAACGTGGTGACAAAGGACTAGCCCCTTCCAGCACTCGGCTGCAGTGCACCAAACGCAATAAATAATCTAACAAAGCATCACTGCAATGCAGCGCATTCACTTGCTGTTGCAACTCCAACAGTTGCTCTACCGAAAGCGCTGCTAAAGATTGTGGGGGTTGATTGCCTCGTTTAAGCATTGCCATTTCTGAATCTAAATCAGGAAAGCCAATGCTTAAACGCATGGCAAAGCGATCTAACTGAGACTCGGGTAAGTCGAAAGTACCAAGCTGCTCACGTGGGTTTTGGGTGGCAATAACAAAGAACGGCGCCTTTAAAGGGTAGCTCTCACCGTCGGTACTCACTTGCTGCTCTTCCATGGCTTCGAGCAAAGCACTTTGGGTGCGAGGACTGGCGCGGTTAAGTTCATCAGCCAAAACTAGATGGTGAAAAATAGGCCCAGGATGAAACTTAAACTGCTGAGTAGGCGGTTCAAATACCGACACACCGATAATATCAGCAGGCAATAAATCGCTAGTAAATTGAATTCGCTGAAAACTTAAGCCAAAACCAGCAGCAAGCCATTTAGCTAAACTGGTTTTCCCAGCACCCGGCAGATCTTCAATCAGCAAATGGCCAGAGGCCAATAAACAACTCAAAGCCAAACGCACTGCTTTGGGTTTGCCAAGCAATTGTTGCTCAAGGTAATCACAAATTGGCGCTAATTGAGGATGTATTTGATTCATATAAGTAAAGGCCCTATTTTTAGTCGCTCTAGCATACAAAGCTTTTGCTCATTTGTGCAGCCAAAGTCGTCAAACTTATCGCTCTTGTCGAAAATTTGTTGCGAGGAGTTCACCTAACATTGATGCCCGAAAGCCCAGTATTCACTTCCCCCTCAGGCATAATCAGCCAAACCACCCAAAGCCTTAACTGTAAAGATAATGCTGCACAAGCCACTGTCGTTATCGCTTTGTTTAACTGTAAGACTAGCGCATTAGACTAAAGTCTAAGCAGCTTAAATGACGGAGTTTGAGATGAATACTCACCAACACGCAACAACTGGCAAAACTAATGGGCGCTTATGGGGATTGTCATCTCAAGACTGGGCCAATATTCAAGAGCAAACCTGTCGCCCGGTATATCTAGCAGCATTTGACAGACTGGCCATTAACGAGACCAGCTACTACTTAGACGTTGGATGTGGCTCTGGCATGGCCACCGCTTTGGCCAGCGAACAAGGCGCAACAGTGCATGGGGTTGATGCTTCACAAGCCTTAATAGAAATCGCCGAGCAGCGCTCTCCAAACGGGTCGTTTCATGTGTCTGATATAGAAACGCTGCCATTTAAAGATGACAGTTTTTCTTGTATTACCGGCTTTAACTCATTTCAATATGCGGGGGATCCTGTTGCAGCCTTAAGCGAAGCCAAACGCGTTGCCAAGCCTGGCGCCAAGGTAATAATTATGACTTGGGGTGAACCAGAAGGAATGCAAGCGGCCTCCTTAGTGGCAGCCTTAAAACCGTTGTTACCCGCACCACCCAAAGGCTCTCCGGGGCCTTTTGCCCTATCCAACAAAACCTTATTACGTGAATTTGCACTTAAGTCTGGACTAAAACCTATAGACATCTTCGACGTTGAGTCCCCCTGGCAATACGCTGATTTAGAAACAGCCTTGCGCGGCTTAGCCTCATCAGGAGTTGCAGCAAAAGCCATTGAAAATACTAGTCATCATGCATTGGACAAAGCGCATCGTAAGGCCTTGTCGCCATTTGAGAACCTCGATGGCAGCTACAACATAGAGGCCACTTTTCGTTGCTTATATGCCAGCGCTTAATTAGCCGAGTTGAACGGGAAGTATCAGAGTAAGTGACAGGAGGGAAAAACAAAGCTTCAATTGTTTATTAAGAACTATCACCATCGAATAGAGGCGATAGCTCTTAAATTATCGCGAAGTCATTTTAAATTATGCTTGAGCGACAGCAGGCTCTCGTTTGAAGTACTTAACAATACCTACCACTGATGCACCAATCCAGAATAGCTCAATAACAAAGCTAGCTAGGTTAAAATTAATGCACAAACTAATTAGCAGCAAAATTGCACCGCTTAAGTTCATTAGGTTGTAGGCAAGTTGCTTGGGGTTTAAACGCTCTAACTGTAAAAGAAAAAACGAACCTACCACTAAGGCAGTACCAAGTAGTCCAACGATATCGGCAAAAATACTTTGCATAAAATTCTCATTAACAAGCAAAAATGTTCGTCCAAATTGCTGGCCCAATCCTTGGGGTGGACGTTCTCAACTGTTTAACAGCACTCCATGAGACAGCTTGTTAGTGGCATATAAAAATGCGGGCGTAATCTACCAGAAAACGCCCGCCGATGCATGAGGATTTTTTAAACAATTTAACGGAAGAATTATTCCGTTAATTAACTAATTGAAAAATCTAATTTTTAGCTTTTCTAAAGCGGCGTAACACCAGCAAAGCAATTAAACCTAGACCGCCAGCAGCCCCTCCACCACCAGAGCTAGGCCGAGGAACAGCAGCTAATTGAGAGCACAAACTTGGGTCTGCTCGCTCTGCTTCGCTGGCTTGGATTACTTGGTTAATCCAGCCTGACAATTTGCCAACATCTGCGTAAACCCCAGGCGCATTAGCACAACTGCGTGTTCCCCAGCTAACAATGCCTGCCAGCTTGTATTGGGTGCCCTCATCAATAAACAGTGGACCACCACTGTCGCCGGAACATGAATCGGCTATATCACTATCCGCACAAAACATTTGGTCGCTTAACCACTCCGCGCCATAAAACTGGCTACATTCTGAGGCCGATGTTAAAGAGAGATCGGCTTGTTGAAGCTCATCAAGATACTCGGGGTTATCAGCATCATTGTTTACTCGGCCGTAACCAATTACTCGCAAGCCAAAACCAGGAGAGTATTGGTCAAAAATGGCACTTTGATTAATCGTTATTGGCGTAATTGAAGTAGCGTCAGCTAAACGTATCAACACTAGGTCATAGTCTCCATTAACCTTGCCTTCCTCAGTGTTATCAAAATCAACGTAATCTGGATGTTGGCATACCTCTGCCATCGGCAAACCGTCATCATAAGAATAATTGAATTCATCTTCGCCAATAAAAGCGATGATATCTTCAGCTTGAGTATGCTGCCCTTCTTCATATTGATCGAAAGTACAATGCGCGGCACTTAACAGCCATTGCTCGTTAATTAACACAGCGCCACAGTGGCTGCTACCCGCTTTAAGTTGAGCCATCCACGGATAAGCACCTTTAGGGGCATCTTCCCCCCCTACAACATAGGGAACGGCTAGCTCGGAGCTTGCAAAAGAAGCGCCTGAGAATAGAGTTAGCGCGAGTAAACCACCTGCGGCTTTACGGCTTATTAGCATCAATACATCCTTGTTTTTACTACTATGATTAGCGCTACCTTCACATTAAATATTATTTAAATCAATAGAGATAGATCAATGTAGCTTATCTTTTATCTGCTAATCCTTAGCAGGCCAGCTTAAGGAAGTTTGAGTCGTTACCACCTGCTGTAAGGTTTCGGTCAGCAAACTCACTGTATCTAATAAACTGTCTGCTGCTTGCCCCACCTCAGCCAGCAAACGTTCGACGTTTTCAGCTAGCTGGTTTGGACAAATATTGCAGTGCAGCTCAGCGTACTCAAGCATACGCTTCTCTCCTGGATGCGGCAGCCCATTAATAGCAAACAGAATGTCGAAATAGCTGGCTAAAAACTCTGCACAACGGTGATTTAAGCTAACCCGGTCTTGGCGCTTTAAGGCCTTGGCTAATTGAAAGTAGTAAGCGGGCATTTGCTGCATAAGTAAAGGCGCATTTTTATTTACAATTGCTTGTTGCAGTGCGCTGGGATAAGCCACATCAAAACGTTGCTGTAAACGCTTGGCTTGACCGTTAGCATCATAAAGGATTTTTGAATCTAGCAAGTTTGCCCAAAAGCAGGAACTATAACCCACCTTTGCTTGATGGCGCTCCACTAAGTAATGCAGCTCATTTTCCAGGAAGGAAAAGTCTCGATAGATGAGTTCAATCTCTATTCCGTCGAGCAATACACCGTCGTCTTCGGTTTCCCAAAACTGATTATTTAACTCAAGGTACTGACAATGCTTTGCCACTATCTTTTGACGTGCTTCAGCCGCCAAGGGGGCGTTTAAATAAACATATACATCGTAGTCAGAATAGCTATCAGAAAGGCCGCTAGCTCTTGAGCCCGCCAGTAAAACTGCATCAACTTGTGCAAGCGCTGATAGCTCATCAACTAGCGCTAAGAAGTGGATAGATTCAGACATATTTAACATTCCCTGTTGTTTATCAAGCTAGCTTAATAAAAAACCCTGTTAAATATAGGGGCACTTTATAGAAAAGCGCTTTCAAGCACTAAATCACTATTTGGCTTCTTTCTCTTCGTCTTTTAAGAAGCGAATATCACTAAAGCCTAAACGCTGGAACTCTTTTGCTCGGTATTCTTTCAAGGTCGCCTTGTCTCTTGTAGACATAGCCAACTGTTTCTCCATAGCTAGAAATGAAGAAATATCAACACCTTCAGCTGCCGCTACTGCTTCATGTACATCATGATACTTATCAAAAGAAAAGTTTATGACCTTGGTTTGACGTTTATATTTGTATGTCACTTGGCGTGCCATCATGCCCTCTACGCGCTCTAAAATTTGGCTAGATAATAGCGTAAAGCCAAGCCCAATGCTGTGCTTTATCCATTTCATAAATAGCTTTTAAAGAGAAATCAAATACTAACAAGCTGCTTTATTCTTCACTCACCAGATAAAGCATCAAGCAAACATCAAACTTGCGGATAAATCCCGAAGTTTAAACTCGGTATTACTGAGGCTGCCTTTAGTAAATATGGGTGTATATTTAGCCCCTACTTATTTTTAGTAATTACTAAAAATAAAGGCGTCAGAAAGGCGTTTCGCAAGGATCGCGTTCTAGTTAGCATCCGCCAACTATACCAATGCAGGGAGCTCTCGGCTCTTTCGGCAACTTGTTCCGCACCATTGTATAGTTTGAGGATAGTTTCATGTTTTCCACCCGTCTTCGTATGCTTGTGACTGCCGCAGCATTAGTTTTGCTCAGTGCGTGCAACTCTTCTACCGAGTCTGCCGCCCAGATACCCGCCAGCTTAGTTAACACTGAATTGGCACAAAACCTTCAATACGCGCCTTCCCAGCAATTTGTTGGTCGCATTGAGGCTTATCAAGATGTAGATATTCGCGCACAAGTAAGTGGCTACTTGGTAAAACGCCACTTTGAAGATGGCCAGATGGTAAAACGCGGACAACTGCTTTATGAAATTGACCCGACCCGCTACCAAGCCGCAGTTGCTCAAGCCAAAGCCTCACTCGCAAAAGCTAAGGCAGCACTAACCAATGCTGAAATAAACTGGCAACGTGGCGAACGTTTATTGCCAAAGAATAATATTAGCCGCTCAGAGTTTGACCGCTTAACCGCAGAAAAGCTATCTGCCGAAGCTCAGTTAGAAGCTGCAGAAGCAGAACTTAACGCCAGCTTAGTCGATTTAAAACACACCAGCATTGTTGCCCCTTTTGATGGGCGAATTGGCCAAAGTGAAGTAAGTAAAGGTGACTTAATCACTATGACTAGCGGCGCGTTAACTAACCTTGTGAGCTTGAATCCAATTCGCGCTAGTTTTCGTGTATCGGAGCGTGAGCGCCTAGCGATGGGGCTTGATCATGTAGACGCTCACTCAAGTGCACAAACCGACGATACCATCGTTGATTTAGTGATTAGCGATAACCGTAGTTACCCCAATAAAGGCCGTTTAGATTTCATCGACAACCGAATTAATTTACAAACCGGTACTATCAATATCAGTGCTCAGTTCGACAACCCGCAACAGCAGCTTTTGCCCGGTCAATATGTCGAAATAGGCCTTACCAGCACCGCATTAGTTGAAGCAACAGTGATCCCTCGTCGCGCGGTACAAAGTGACTTAGAGGGCGGATTTGTCATGTTAGTCGGCGAAGACAACAAGGCAGAGCGTCGTAATGTCACCATTGGCCCAGTGCTAGAGCAAGGCGTTGTGATACATAAAGGTTTGCAAGGTAACGAGCAGGTTATCACTGCTGGCTTACAACGTGTACGCCATGGTCACCCAGTACAAGTTGTTGAAAAGCAGCAAGGATAAGGTAATTAGTCACTATGCTTAGTCGCTTTTTTATTCAAAGGCCAAAGTTTGCTTTGGTAATTTCTATCTTATTGTCGTTGGCTGGGGCTATTGCCCTAATGGTTTTGCCAGTGGCCGAATATCCTCAAATTAGCCCGCCTTCGGTAAGCGTTTCCGCTTACTACACTGGTGCCAGCGCAGAAACCGTAGAAGAAGCCGTCGCCGAAGTGATTGAGAGCTCGGTAAATGGCGTGGAAGACATGTTATACATGAACTCCAAAAGCGCTAACGATGGCTCTTATTCACTAACGGTAACCTTTGATATTGGTACCGACCCCGACATGGCACAAATTAATGTGCAAAACCGGGTTACTCAAATTGAATCTAAGTTGCCGCCAGAAGTGCGCCAAGTGGGCGTAACCGTACGTAAACGTTCACCAGACTTATTAATGGTGCTTAACTTTTATTCTCCAGACGGGCACTACGACGATACCTTCTTAAACAACTACGTCACGCTAAACATTGAAGACCAACTCGCTCGCGTAAAAGGCATTAGTGACGTACGAGTAATTAGCTCAGCTGAATACTCAATGCGGGTTTGGTTAGATCCATTAAAGCTTGCCAACCTTAACTTAACCTCCAGTGACATTCGCGCCAGTTTAGCTGAGCAAAACGTGCAAGTGGCTGTGGGTTCTATTGGTGCGCCGCCCTACCAAGCTAACAACGACGTGCAGTTTAGCCTGCTCACCAAAGGCCGCTTAGATACCGTAGAAGATTTTGAAAACATTCTATTAGTCGCCAATGCCGATGGCTCAAAAATCTATTTGAAAGACGTAGCCCGGGTAGAGTTAGGCAAACGTGGTTATGCCGCTTTTGGCGAGTTTAGGGACCAACCTTCAGTATCAGTGATTTTATCCTTGCAAACTGGCGCTAACGCTTTAGAAAGTGGCGAAGCAGTAATGGCTTTAATGGGCCAGCTTAAAGCCAATATGCCAGAGAAAATGGATTACGAAATTGCCTACGACACCACCTTATTTGTGGAAGAGTCAGTCAAAGGTGTAATTAAAACCCTAATTGAAGCTATTTTGCTGGTAATTTTAGTTACCTACCTATTCTTAGGAAGTTGGCGTTCTACGCTAATACCGGTAGTGGCTATTCCGGTATCACTGATCGGCACCTTTGCCATTATGTTGGCAACCGGCTTTACCATTAACACCATTACCTTGTTTGGCTTAATTTTGGCCATCGGTATTGTAGTGGATGACGCGATTCTGGTGATTGAAAACGTCGACAGTAAACTATCGGCCCACCCAGAACTCACCCCACGCCAAGCCACCTTAAAAGCGATGCGCGAAGTAACTGGGCCGATTATTTCCTCCACCTTGGTATTGCTAGCGGTGTTCTTACCGGTTGCTATGCTGCCAGGAATTACCGGGGTAATGTATCGTCAATTTGCCATTACCATTTGTATCTCGGTTGTTATTTCCTCAATCAACGCCTTAACCCTTTCACCGGCGATTTGTTCGTTAGTATTAAAGCGCGGTAAGCAAAAACAAGCGCGTTGGTTTGCGCTGTTTAACCGAGGTTTAGTGGCAATTACCACCCGTTACGGACAAGCTGCTGGCATGTTGGTAAGGCGCAGTGCAGCGTTAGTGGTATTCTTCTGCTTGGCCATTGCTGCTGTAGCGTGGATGAACCACAACACATCTAAAGCGTTTGTTCCGCAAGAAGATAAAGGCGTATTGCTGGTTAACGTGCAGTTGCCCGACTCAGCTTCACTTAGCCGCACAGCGGAGGTCTCTCAGCGTCTCAATGACATTATCCTTGAAGAACCTGGCGTAGAAGCAGTGAGTTTAGCTAACGGCTACGGCTTGTTGGCTGGGGCTATTCAGTCAAATGCTGCCACCATGTTTGTAAAACTAAAACACTGGGACGAGCGCAACGATCTAGCGGGCGATCACAGCTCTTTTGCGATTAGCCAACGTATTAATGAACAAGCCTATGGGCGAATTCAAGATGCAATGATTTTCGCCTTTGGCCCACCTGCTGTTCCTGGCATGGGCACCGCTTCAGGCTTTGAGTTTGTACTGCAAGATGGCTTAGGCCGCTCGCGCAGCGACCTTGCCCAGGTGATGCAAGACATCACTATTAAGGCCAATGCAGCACCAGAAATTGGCAGTGCTTTTAGTACTTTCCGAGCCGACGTACCGCACTTTTATGTAGACATCGACCGCAGCAAAGCTAAACAGCTAGGCGTGCCACTTGGAGATTTGTTTACAACTTTACAAGCTAACCTTGGCTCGTTATACGTAAACGATTTTACCCTCTACGGTAAAAACTTCCGAGTCACCATGCAGGCAGAGGATGAATACCGTAGCCGCCTAGATAACCTTGGTCAGTTTCATGTTCGTAGCATGAGTGGCGACATGGTGCCACTGAGTACCTTGGTCACCATTGAACAGCAGTTTGCACCCGACGTTGCCTGGCGTTACAACCTGTACCGCAGCGCAGTACTGCAAGGCCAACCGGCACCGGGTTACTCATCTGGTGACGCCATTGCAGCAATGGAGCGAATAGCCGCAGAAGAGCTGCCAAATGGTTACCAATATGAATGGACAGGCATGGCTTACCAAGAGATCCAAGCGGGTAACATGGCCATATTCGCCTTTGCCTTAGCACTGCTATTCATCTACCTGTTTATGGTGGCACAATACGAAAGCTGGACGATTCCGCTTGCCATTATCCTGGTAGTGCCCGTAGCCACTTTAGGTTCTTTTGTTGCGTTAGCCATTGCTGGTTTGCCAATGAACTTATATGCGCAAATAGGCTTAGTACTGCTGATTGCCCTGGCCGCCAAAAATGCCATTTTGATTGTTGAGTTTGCTCGTATGCAACGTGAAGACAAGGACATGCCGATCAATCAAGCGGCGGTAACCGGAGGCACCTTGCGCTTTAGAGCGGTAAACATGACCTCTTGGTCGTTTATCTTTGGCATGATCCCACTGGTTTTAGCGAATGGCGCAGGCCATATTAGCCAAAACTCTTTGGGAATATCGCTGGTAGGTGGATTGCTGTGTGTATTACTAGTAGGCACCTTCTTAATTCCTGGTTTTTACGCGATGATTCAGCGCCGCCGCGAAACACACCATGGTGGCTCTACAAAATTAGAAGAAATAGAAGAGGTTTAAGCCTTCGCAATTTACCTCACTAAAAAGCAAGCCCTAGGGCTTGCTTTTTTATTGGTAAGGCAACCGCTAAAAATTGTCCCGGTTGCGCCTAATTGCGCGATTAATTTCATCTAAATGCTCTAAGCAAGGAGAAGATTTAGACATCACCATATAGATGTTCTGCTCGCTAATACTAGGCTGCATATCCACCAATACATCGGCATATTCTGTATCAGCAATTTTTAGTCTGCCCCCATGGGTGGCATATAACAAATAGTCAGCTCTTTTTAAGGCAATCAGCTTAATCGCTCTATCTAGGTCATCCATTGTAGAAATAGTAAGGTTTTGCTTGGCATAGCTATCAAACTGATCACCAAAGCTACTGCCCAGCATTTGTATGCCACGCTTGCCCTCTAAGCTTTCTAAGCCACTAAAAGCAGCACTTTGCTCTTTATGAATAAAAGCTGTGCTGTATTCCACGCCTACCGCATCGCTAAATACAAACTTACTACCACGTTGCTGGTTATAAAAAGCAGCAATAACCACATCCAAATCACCCGTTTCCAACTGCAAAAACTGCCGCTTCCAAGGCACCATTGCTTGATACTCAACATCAATGCCTACATCGGCAAAAACTCGATTTGCCAAGTCGACCGCTAAGCCTTGCAAGGGAGCTTGAGCATTAACTCTGTATGACACGTCAAACCAATTATGCTCACCGTTCACGCGAATTTTCTCACATGCGGCTTGCGCTGATGCAAGCCATAAACAACTGACAATAAAAGTGAATAGTCGTAACACTGGCAGTTCCTTTTGCCACTACTTAAGTTAAAAGTAGTAAACAATAACACCAAAAACAATCTGACTCTAAATAAGATATAGTACTCAAAATCAACGATTTTCAAGGCTGGTCTATGTCGCTATCGATTGAGCAACTCGAAGCATTTGTTTATACCAAAGAGTGCGGAGGATTTGGCCCGGCGGCCCGCAAGTTAGGAAAACATCGCACTACGGTTAGTCATTTAGTAAACGACTTAGAGCTTGACTTAGAATTAAGCTTATTCACTCGCTCAGCCAAATCAGTTCTTAGCGAGCTAAATTACTTTGAGCAAAAAGCCCAAGGCTTACTTGAAGCACAGCCCGATAAACTCAGCATAGCGGTCGATGTATCACTAATGGATGAGCAATTTGCCTTAGGGCTAAAGGCGCTTAATCAACAGTATCAAAGCCTAGATATTGATGTGCTTAGCGGCGACACCATAAGTATTCACCACTGGGTAGAACAAGGTGAAGTAGATATCGGCTTTAGTTTAGGAACCTTTGAATACTCCACTCAGCTGGTTTATTCACGCGCTTATCAGTTTGAATTGTGTTGCGCGATTAAGGCTGAGCCCTACCAACAGAAAGTAGAAGTCTCGGAGCTAGAGCTTCGCCAGCTTAGGCAAATAGGCTTCAACTTTTTCAATCAGTTGGGTTTAGCGAGTTCTCAAACTATTAGCCACCGTTTAATACGCGCCAGCAATAGTCAGCAAATTATCGAATTAGTGAAAGCTGGTTTAGGCTGGGCTATTTTACCGCGCTATTTATGTGAGCCACTGTTCGCCCAGCAACAACTTAGCGAGCTGTGGGTGAATGGAATGAACAAAGAGCACTGGCACTGCGATGTAGTCTGGAAAAAAGAACGCCCCCAAAACCTCGCTATGCAAGCCTTTACTCAACACTTCTGTAAACTGGAAGATAAATAACAGAATTTTATTTCGAAAATCCATTGGTTTATTTTGCTATACCCTAAACCAGCTTGCCTACCAAGCTATAAGTAGTGAAATATATCACTCACAAACCAAGAGATACAAATTCAATCCCTAAGGGATTTTTGAGTGTCGCCAATTCAATCTACACTGCAAGCACGTACTAGCAATATCGCTAAAGCCAACAAGCAGAGGAAATACTCATGGGTGACACTTTAGATATGATCGGAATAGGCATCACTTTAGAAGCTTCACGCAATAACTTAAACAAATTTGCCACCGAAGATTTAAAACGAAAAGTAGCAGAAGTGCAGGCTCTGGCTAACAACATAATCAGTCAAACACAGCAAAAAAATGACTAAGTACTAATGCAAAGCCTAAACACCACTGCCATTGTTCGTTTAGGCTTTGCTAACTAGCAAACTCACTCTCGGTCATTTAAAGGCTTCAATAACTTCGCTAGCTTCAAATAAATCCAACACTTCTTGCCACTTTATCCACAAAACTGGTTACTTGGAGAAATTGGCTAATGATTTAGCTCAACGATTCACAAAAATACGCTAGGGTTTATTATCGCAATCAGCTAATCTTGCGGGCAAAAATAGATAAGCCCCAAACAGCATATTATCTGCTTGGTAAAACCGCTTGGTTCGCCAAACAGGACTTTTCGTGCTAACTAATGGGTGAGGATAGAATATGAATTCATCAGACCAACCTTGGTTAAAAAGCTACCCAGACGATGTGCCCGCAGAAATAAGCACAGAGCAATTTGAGAATTTGCTGGGATTGTTTGAGCACAGCTGTAAACAATTTCCTAAACAAACCGCCTTTATCAATATGGGTAAAAGCCTCACCTATCAAGAGCTAGACCAAAAATCGCTGGCCTTTGCCGCCTATTTACAACAAGAGCTAAGCATGCAAGCTGGCGAGCGTATCGCCTTAATGATGCCCAACGTGTTGCAATACCCCATTGCACTTTATGGCGCCTTGCGAGCAGGCTTAGTGGTAGTCAATGTGAATCCGCTGTATACGCCACGCGAATTAAAGCACCAGCTTTGCGACTCAGAAGCTAGCGCAATAGTGGCCGTAACCAACTTTGGTAATAGCCTGCAGCAAGTGATTAAAGATACCCAAGTTAAACACGTTATTCTTACCAGTATCGGCGACCAATTAGCCGTGCACAAACGCACCCTAGTTAACTTTGTGGTTAAGTACGTTAAAAAAATGGTGCCTAAGTACAACTTGCCTGGTGCCATATCAATGCGCCGCGCCTTAACTCAGGGCAAAACCATGGCTTATCAAAAGCCGCAGCTTAGCGGTGATGATATTGCTTATTTACAATATACCGGCGGCACGACTGGTGTGGCGAAAGGGGCAATGTTAACTCACCGTAATGTGTTAGCTAACGTGATTCAGGTTTACTATCACTTTGCCCCACGCACCTTATTAGACCAAGAACACGCGGTAACGCCGCTACCGCTTTACCACATCTTCGCCAACACCGTGAGCATGATGTTCATCTTGTATATTGGTGGCAAAAACTTATTAATTACTAATCCACGTGATCTTAATAGCTTTGTAAACGATCTTCGTAAGTACCCTTTCACCATGATTTTTGGCTTAAACACACTGTTTAACGGTTTGCTTAATCATGCCGGCTTTAGGCAGCTAGATTTTTCGAAAGCACGCTTCACCATTGCCGGTGGCATGGCTACCCAAAAGCACATTGCCGAGCAATGGCAAGAGCTTACCCAAATGCCAATTATTGAAGGTTATGGGCTTACCGAATGTTCGCCAGTTGTGGCTGCAGGAACCCATCAACAACAAGCCTTTATCCCCTCTATTGGGGTACCGATGCCTAGCACCCAAATTCGAGTGGTAGATGAAGAAGGTAACGAGCTAGACGTGGGCGGTGTCGGTGAGCTACAAATAAAAGGCCCGCAAGTTATGCAGGGCTACTGGAAACAACCTGAAGAAACCGCCAACGTTATCACCGAAGATGGGTGGATTAAGTCTGGCGATATTGGTCGCATGGACGAGCAAGGCTATTTCTTTATTGAAGACCGTAAAAAGGACATGATCTTGGTGTCAGGTTTTAACGTCTTTCCTAGCGAGATTGAAGAAGTTGCAACGCTACACCCATCCATTGTTGAAGCTGCAGCAGTTGGCGTTCCAGACGATGTGAGTGGCGAACGCATTCGCTTATTTGTGGTTTGTAATGCGCGAGTTGGCCGAGAAGAAATTAAAAAGCACTGCCGCAAACACCTTACCGGTTACAAAATGCCAAAAGACATTGTTTACCGTGAAGAGCTACCTAAAACCAATGTAGGTAAGATTTTGCGTCGCGAGTTACGCTAACAAAAAAGGGCGCAGCTAAGCTGCGCCAAAATTCCAAGATTAGGCTCTGTCCCTATCGCCCATTAAAAGTGGTAATAATTACCACCACGCGTCGAACATCATGCCTACGTTAGTAGCCGGTGTTGTTTTATCACCCACTTTCACTTCACCATGAGTTACAAAGAATCGAATCTCTGGGCGCGACCATAAGAAGCTTCCCATCGACATGTTTTGCTGAATACTAACTTTCCAAGCACTCTCGTCTTGGTTATCGTTGAAATCTACACTGTCGTAACCAAACTCAAACGACGTAGAGTGGATATCAGACCAACGGTAATGAGGTTTAATAACAAACTGATTCCAGGTGCTTTCATCGTTGTTTTCTAAATCAGATTGTTCAAAGCTGTAACCATAATCAATAGCAAACGAATCACTTAGACCTAAGTTACCAAACCAGTAAAATGCTGTTGAATTAATGTCGCCTTTAATTTGGCCGGCGTCCAACAAGTTGTTATCGCTCACATTGTCGTTGTAACGAATAGCAAATTCGTTAGTACCCATGCTCCAACCCACTTTATAGAAAGCTGCTGCTTGAAGCGAGGTTACGTGTTTTGGGTCATGCTCATCAGATTGGTCACCAAAACCATAGTTAAAGTTAAAGCCTATGCTACCTGAGCCTACTTCGATGCTGTGTAGCTTTGAGGTTACCGCGTAACGGCCGTTATTACCGTTGTCGCCAGATACCACTGCCAAATCAAATTTAGCCATACCAAAATCCATGTTGTCGAAACCACCACCGGCACCGTCATTCATGAAATAGAAGTAATCATTTAAGCCAAACTGAGCTCGGCCATTAAAGCGTTTACCTGCCCAAACATACATATCTTTCTGGCTTTCAAACAAGTTTGAACCACCCGCAAAAGCCTGAGCCATTCTTAAATTGTAGGTTGTACTATCATTGTGATCACGCTGCCAGCCATAGCCGTCGTCCGCCATAAAGTAGATATCCCAATCACCCGCATTTTCACTCTTTTGGTGATAATTAATACCTAACTCCATACCGGTACCTTCGTTACCAATACGACCAGGTTGTTGCGGGCTGCTTGGAGCTTTAATAATTGCAATACCATTTCGTACCGCGTTATAAGCTTGAGCTTCATGTTCACTATTATTTTTTTCTGTATTAAAACCCGCAACCATGCGGGCGTAGCCGTTGTAACTTAGGCCTTCTTCCTTCGCAAAAGCAGAACCACTAAATGCCATACCGGCACTCATCATCGCAACTGTAAGCGCTTTCATATTCATGTTTACAACTCCATGGAATAAATTTTTTTTATTAGTTTATCCGGCGAGTGAACCTCACCTTCGAGCCCGAGTATAATTTTGAGAGTCAAATTAAATTGAGACAAATATCACGCACAAGCAGAATAAAATAACTACAGATCACAAAAACAAAAGCTTTTACTGAGATTTAAATGTTAGCGATAAATTAAGATAATTCAGGATAAAATATCATTAAACACCTGCAAAATAGATCAAAATTCACATAAACAGCAAAATATAGAGATAAAGTTTAATACAAAAAACATAAAAGCAAAGACGGCGGTTAATCCAATCAGCATAAAACTCTAAACAGAAATGTTGTGTTTTAGATATAGAGGCGTTAACTAAAGAAGAAATTAGTATTACTAGGCGGGAATTTATTAAAGGCTTACAAACAAAATAAAGGGCGTAAACAACGCCCCTTTGATGATGCAACAGCCTCAACCAGTGAAGCTATAACTCATGAGTAAAACGCTTTACCACCAAGACTCAAACATAGCACCTAAAGCCAAAGTATCTTGCTTGGCTTCGATAGCTTCATTGCTGCGAACTTGATTGTCTGCTTGGCCAGTAGTGGCATAGAAACGTAACATTGGACGAGCGTTACCAAAGGCATTAATGGTTACGTTTTGCGATAGAGTCACTTTCCAAGCCGTGTTTTTACCGCCTTGATCGTAATCCACTACCGAGTAACCAGCCTCTAACCACGTAGAGTGTGTATCGTTCCAGTTATACATAGGTCGAACAATAGCACTGTAGTTGGTGCGGTCATCTTCCGACGAGTTCGCATCGTAGTTGTGGTAGGCACCTAAATACTCTAGGGCTACTTGCTCACTGAAATTAACCGCGCCTTCTAAGCTCAAATACAATGTGGTTAAATCTTCAGTTTTATTAAATACACTGGTGTCTGCATTATCTGCATAGCGTGCAATAAACTGATTACGACCTTTAGACCAATTTTGGTCAATCACCGCAGCTAGATGGTAGGCATTAATCTTGTCTTTGTTTTCTATTACGCCATTATCATCATATTGGTCGCTTTCAAAGCCATAGTTAAATAGAAAGCTCAAGGCAACAGAGTCGGCGAGTTGCAAGGCATGCAGCTTAGACGTTAAGGCATAGTTACCGTTGTCTCCCGGCCCATCAACCTGGCCAACTACCGAGAAATCTAACTTGGCCATATCACCTAGTTCAAGGTTATAAATACCACCACCTTGACCATCGTGACTCATCCAAAAGTAATCATTTAAACCCTGTTGTGGACGTTGGTGGAAATCTCGACCCGCCCAAATATACGCATTAGGCTGGGATGCAAAAATATTGGTAGCGCCGGCGTAGAATTTTTTAAGAGCAATATCGCCATACTCACTAATTTCTTCGCCACTTTCGAGCTCAGATTCATACTTCCACCAGTTTTCTAGCATCAGCACTACATCCCAAATAGCACCACTTTCACTTTGAAATGCTTTAGCGAATTGGAATTCACCACCATTGGTTTCGTTACCTAAACGACCAACAGCACGGCCAGCAAGCTCACCTTCAGCTTGAACATACTTTTGAAAGTCATCTGAATAATGTAAGCCGTATCGGGCATATCCTGAAAAGATAATGCCTTCTTCAACAACAAATTCAGGGTCTAAAACCACTGGCTGAGAATCTTTAATCTGTTGAAATTGTTCAGAATTAACCTCGTCTTCTGCAGCGCTAACGAGGGGGGAACAAGTAAGTGCGATTGCCACAGCTGATGTAAGCGCTTTCACATTCATTAAAAAACTCCTGGAATAGTAATTATTTTATATTTTTATTCTGCCTATTTGGATTTAACTCTAGGCGAAAAGAATATAACTCCAAATAAACCTAATTATTGAGAGCAATATCACGCATGAAAACCTTACCAAAGATTCAGATCACAAAAATAGCAGCAATAACTGTAAAAAATATAATCAAGTAAAAATGGCAATATTGAAGATAAAAATCACAAATTAAGTTAAATTTAAGAAATTAGTTTCAAAAACTGCGCAATAAACAGCATAAAGAAAAATCAAAGAAAAATTAATTTGAACAATATTTGCTTGTTGTAAAGCTCAATCAATGCAATTAGATAAACTTCATCCCGCCACTCTACACTACTGATTTTATTAGCAATAAATATCAATGCGCCCTGTTAGAACCTAGATCACAAAAACTATTTACTATAAGACGATTAGTGTTTTTGGTAATCATATGAAAGCGCTTTAATCTGATTTAATAACACAGACTTAAAGCAAATGACTGCTTGCTCCCCTGCGTTGTTAGCGCTAACAGACATCAAGGATTATTTATGCGTGTACTACCATTAGCACTACTTTCTACAGCTATAAGCATTGGCCTAAGCGCTTGTGGAGGCTCAAGTTCTGATTCAGGAGAACCCATCGAAGTACCTCAAGTAGAAAGTCTAAAAGCACTAAGCACTACCTACATGGGTGCGGCCGTGCCAGCAGGATACGAGGACCAGTTTAGTAACGGTATTGAAACACGCCCAGAGTTGCAGGATGTTGTTATTCAACATTTTGATCAGATCACCGCTGAAAACATTATGAAATCGGCATACATACAGCCTCGCCAAGGCGATTTCACCTTTCAGGATGCCGATAACCTAGTGGATTGGGCAGTCGACAACAATATTACCGTGCATGCTCATGCTTTAGTGTGGCACTCACAAATGCCTAGCTGGATGGAGAACTATCAAGGTGACTGGCTCACTATGATGGATACCCACGTAAGCACCGTGGCCGATCACTTTAAAGGCCGTGTAGTAAGTTGGGACGTAGTAAACGAAGCGTTTAACGACAATGACGATAACGGCTATGCCACCTACCGTGATACCGATGCAAATAGCGGCGGCCATGGCAGCCCTTGGTACCAAAATTTAGGGAAAGACTACATTCCTGAAGCCTTTAAAATGGCCCATGCTGCAGATTCTGGTGCAGAGCTTTATTATAACGATTACAACATCGAAGACGACGGAGCCAAGCTAGCCTCGGTACTAAGAATGGCCGATGAGTTACTTGCCGATGACATTCCCATTGATGGAATTGGCTTCCAAATGCACGTTAACTACGATTGGCCAAGTGCTCAAGCGATTGGTACTTCCTTTGCCAAAGTTGTGGCAAAAGGATTGAAAGTGAAAGTAACCGAGCTTGATATAAAAATGAATCCAAACGGTGACCGAAATACTTTTACTGCCACTATGGCCGAAGAGCAAAAAATACGTTACCAAGAAATCATCAAAGCCTATTACGACAACGTACCTGCTAATTTACGCGGCGGCATTACTGTTTGGGGTGTAAGTGACGCAGACAGCTGGATCCCTCACTTTACCGGCCACAATGATTGGCCACTGTTGTTCAACAGTAGTCTTGAGCAGAAACCTGCCATTGAAGGTGTAGCAAACGAACTAAAATAGAGAGTAAGGCTAGCTGCCAAACCAGCAGTTAGCCGTTTCTTTTCGCTTAAATCTACACTAGGTCACTTCTTACCACACATAGCGTTGCCCCTCTTTAGCTAGCCAAGTAAAGTAAAACTAAGCACTCGTTACTTTTAGGCTATGCATGCCATATCAACATATTCGTGTACCCGCTGGCGGAGAGAAAATAAGCCTTAACCAGCAGCAAGAATTACAGGTTCCCGACAAACCCATTATCACCTACATAGAAGGTGATGGCGTAGGTGTAGACATCACCCCAGTGATGTTAAAAGTGGTTGATGCCGCCGTGGCCAAAGCCTATGGCCAACAACGAAAAATCATGTGGATGGAAGTCTTTAATGGAGAAAAGGCCGCCAACATGTACGATGGCGACTGGTTTCCACAAGAAACATTGGGTGCAATACGTGAACATAAAGTAGCCATTAAAGGCCCACTTACTACACCGATTGGTGGAGGCTTTCGCTCGCTCAATATATCCCTGCGTCAAGAGATGGATCTGTTTGTAAATATTCGTCCGATTCGCTGGTTTCAAGGGGTGCCCTCACCTCTTAAAAAACCCGAGCTAACCGACATGGTGGTGTTTAGAGAAAACTCTGAAGACATATATAGCGGCATCGAATGGAAAGCCGGCAGCCCAGGTGCAGAGCGAGTAATCGACTTCCTTCAACAAGAAATGGGCGTAACCAAAATGCGCTTTAGTGAAGAGTGTGGCATAGGGATAAAACATATCTCCGAGCTAGGCTCAAAACGGCTGATCCGCCATGCGATTCAATACGCAATAGATCACCAACGCGACTCCGTTACTCTAGTGCACAAGGGTAACATCATGAAATTTACCGAAGGCGCCTTTAAGAATTGGGGCTACCAACTAGCCCAAGAAGAATTTGGCGCTCAAACCCACAGCAACGGCTATTGGTTAGAGATCCCACGACAAGACGGCCAAGCCCCGCTAGTGATCAAAGACATTATTGCCGATAGTATGTTCCAGCAGGTAACCTTGCACCCAGAGCTTTACGATGTAATAGCTACCATGAATCAAAATGGAGATTTACTGGCCGACGCATTAGCTGCCCATGTGGGAGGAATTGGCATTGCCCCAGGCGCTAATATGAGTAGCGAAGTAGCCTTTTTTGAACCCACACATGGCACCGTTCCACGCTTAGCTGGCCAAGATAAAGTAAACCCCTGCTCTATTATTTTATGCGCGCAAATGATGCTAAAACACATCGGTTGGATAGAAGCTGCCGACCTGATTAGCCAAGGCGTAGACGGTGCCATTGGCGCACGAACCGTCACTTACGACTTTGCCCGGATGATAGAAAATGCGACCGAAGTAAGCTGCTCTGCCTTTGGCGATGAAGTGATCAAACACATGAGCAGCTAAACGGGTACTTTTAGACTTGTTCAACAAAGCGGTTTAACTCTTTTATTGAACGAATCACATAAAGCTTTTTGCCCTTAGCTATAGTTTGCAGCTTCTGCATAAAATCATCATTCCAAAACCTAGGGCAGAGCTTCAAGGTTTTATAGCTTTGCAGCGACCCTTTAATCACCGAGCTACCACTAGGCCAACCAGCTGGTTTAACAAATAAGCCTTTTAGTAGCCGTTTAGTCACCAGCCAGTAACTCACTGCATAAGGCAAATCGATATAAATAAGTGTATCAGCTGCCTCAAGGCGCTCATAAAAAGAAGAAATTGGCCCAAAGCCATCTATTATCCATCTATCTGAATGTAATATCGCGCGATGCTTTTGATCATAAACTTCGCGCTCTATTTGGCTGCCATCAGGCTTGAATAAGATGGAGTCTAACGCGTGTAACTCTAGATGTGTTGCTTGAGTCAAGCCCTTGCTTAAGGTTGACTTGCCACTGCCTGGTTTTCCAAATATCGCTACTTTTTTCATATTACCTCCTAACAGTAAATACCCCAGAGGCAGAAATAGAAAACCCGCCTCAAGGGCGGGTTTCTAAATTTTAAGCACATCAGCAAACCCACCATTCCTATGGAATGATGATAATTCGTGCTGAAAAATGACTAAATAATATACTCATAAACTAATATTTATCGATATCTAGATTAATGTCAACCAAGGGCTTTACTAGCTACCTTATTAGCAACAAGTAAATGTATACACCACTTATCTTAAGCTAACCCACTTTGGTACAAACTAGTCATCGCTTAACCAAGGCCTCTTAGAACCCTGTTAACAAATATCCTTCTTTTGCCTTGCGTATCACTCAATATTTCTCCCCAAAATAATCAGTAAAAACTTAAATATGAGATCTGGCGCAGAAAAATCATAAAAACATGCTTAAGGCTTAAGCGCTAAATAATCACACAAGAACCCTCAAAACTACTGGCTAGGTATCGTTTTCAGAATTCATGAAACTAAACTATCTATATAATTATTATGAATTTTTATCAGTTATAATGATATTTGTTAGTTATTTTATAAATATTATATTAATTCAAATAAGCCAAGCTTTTTGACCGTTTGGTAAATAAACACCTAATTAATGGACTAACAAAAAGGTGTTAAGTGTTAACAATCAATAGGGAAATACATGAACAATATAGTGTGTCGCAGCATCATTTTCTGCTGCCTACTCCTCTCCTTTTCTAGCCACTTACAAGCTGCTCGCTACACTGGCGGTGTGGCGATTAACATAGATCAAAACGTCACTTTCAATTTTGGCATTGCCAATCAAGGCAACCGTACTGCTACCGTTTGGTATAGCAATAACATGGCTATCGCCATCGAGGGCGCAACAGCAAGCACTTATGAACGTGCAACCATGGAGAAAATTGTTGCGCTGATGGCAGCGTCTAAAGCCTCATTTGAAGAATTCACTGGCCTACGTAATCTGCCTCTAAATGGCTCTTATAGAGGTCTACCCACCATTCAAGTTCCTAGAGACAACAATGGCGCGGGCGGCCTAGCAGCACATGGTGTATTTGGCCTTTCTGTTGGTAGCGGCCTGTTTAACCCTTTTTATGAGCGAGTCAAACAGGGTGATATCAGCATCGACCAAGTGTGGCTCTATGAGATGAACCGTAACTTCTACAAGAGTGGCAGCAACGGTTGGAACGCTTGGATAGACTGGGCCTGCGATGGCAATAACTCTAACTACGGTTATTGGACAGTTGGCTTCAACAATGCCGCTGCATTTTGGATTGTGGATGACTTAGGTGTAGGGCTGCACTACTTCGGTAAAGACTATGCACGCTTTCGCCAAGATCACAAAGACGAGCTAGACAAGTACCTAAACAACAATGCCTATAACTTTGACAATGTTTGGGCAACCAGCAAACTGCCTTGGCGCAATGGCACCATTAATACGCTGATGTCTGCGGTATTGCTTGAGTGGTACGACGATCTCGGTGGCAAAGCTTTTGTTCAGCGCTTATATCAACAAATAGAAAACAATCCCAAACTGCGCGATCGCTTCGACCATCAAGGCGCTAGAGATAACTGGTATCGCATGGTTAGCCGTGCTAGCCGCAGCGACCAAGCTCAATACTTCGAGAACACCCTACGTTGGAGTATCTCTAGCTCGGCCAAAGCGCAAATACAAAATGAGCTCGGTGGCGACAATGGCGGTGGTGGCAATGACAGCGACATCATTATAGAAGCAGAAGATGCCCAACTTTATGGCCTATTCAAGGTAGGCAATGACAGCGCCGCTTCAGCTGGTCAGTACATTCACTCCGAGTACCAAGGAAATTACTACGGAGAAAACGTTGAAGCCAATCGTGCCGAGCTAAGCTTTACAGCACCTCAAGCGGGTTTGTATACCCTAAAAGGCACCACCTATGCGCCGAACAATCAAGCTGATTCGTTTTATATAAAAGTCAACGACAACCCTCGTCAGATTTGGGATACCACCAACAGCTCAGTCTACGAAGAGATGGATGTTAACTACCGCAACGAAGCTAACCAAGTTGAGATAGATATCTCAGCGGGCCAACACAAAATTGTGGTCTATGTACGTGAAGATGGCACCCGTTTAGACCGTTTACGCCTGGTGCGTATTGGTGAAGGTAATGGTGGTCAAGATGATGGTGAGAATGGTGGCTATGACGGCATTCCACGCCCAATCACCATTGAGGCAGAAAGCGCCACCCTATCGGGATTATTCCGCAAAGGTAGTGACGCAGCGGCAAATGCTGGTGCTTACATTGATTCGGTTCTCAACGGCCAATATTTTGAGGGCAATGCTAGCAACCCTAATCGTGCTCAGATGTCCTTTATTGCGACTGGCGCAGGTCGCTACCAGCTAAAAGGTACGTCTTACTCGCCAACACAAAGTGCAGACTCGTTCTGGGTGCAAGTAAATGGCGGGACGATCCACCTCTGGGATACTTTGGCTACAGCAGCGTATGACGAGATGGACGTAAATTCTCGTGGTGTTTCCGACACCCTTGAAGTCCAGCTAAACGAAGGTGAAAACACCATCACCGTATACGTGCGTGAAGATGGTACTCGTTTAGACCAACTGCGCTTATTGCCACTTGATGGCAACGGTGGAGGCGAAGAGCCGCCAATTCCTGAGCCAGAAGTAAACCTGCTAGTAAATGGTGACTTTGAAAGTGGCAACAGCACCGGCTGGGTTTCTGGCTACTCCGCTACCACCACTACTACCACCAGTGCTTACAGCGGCAATTATGTGCTGTTGAGTAAAGACCGTAGCGCTTGGTATCACGGTCCTAAGCAAGACGTCATCAGCAAGCTCAATGTGGGCGGCAGCTATAAACTCAGCGCCATGGTACGCATGGTTTCTGGTAGCAGCACCAAGATTGAGTCACGCTTACTGACTCGAGATGACACCGGCCATGTATGGCACAAACTCGGCCAAGTATCAGGCACTACCGCCTGGCAAGAGCTAAGCGCCGAATTCACCGTTCAAGCGAGTGGCAGCCTGATCAATGCCGAGCTGTACTTCTTCGGCCCGGATGCAGGTAACAACTTCATCATTGATGAAGTCTCGCTGGCCGAGCAATAAACCCTTGAGGCTGGCCAGCCTAGTGCTGGCCAAGCCCAATCCCCTCACTGCTTTATTTGTATTTAATACCAGAGAACGACATGAAAAAGACAGCCCCCTTAGGCGCACTTGCTTTGCTAACCGCGAGCCTAGCTGCCATATACGGCCTAAATAGTGATGACCCACAACAAGACTTAGAGCAAGCCTTAGCTCCACCGACGCCCCAGCAAAAATCAGCCAGCCCTAAAACTGAGCAAACAACGCCAAGCGAAGGCAGCGCTCTACTTGCTCAACAGAGCAAGACTATTACACCTCAGCCGGCCAACGCAGAAAAACAACAGACTGCACTTCAAGCAGCAAGCGATGAGGAAAACGTAGCCGGCGACTTACCGCGCGAAACGCATACTCGCGCTTGGAACGAATTGCCAGAAGTGCCAGCCCAGTTTGAAGAGCTGCTCAAAGACGGCACAGAGCGCCATTTTGTCGAGTATTCAAATTTCAAGGTGCAAGATTTGCGGGTTGGCGATCAACTTGACATCCCAGTCCCACAACTGGACCAAAGCTTCGTCACCGAAGTCGTCAGTGTGGTTCCCCTAGAGCACGGCGGAAAAGACATTACCTCTCGTTTTGATACCGGAAACGGCGAGAACTATCGGGTCACGCTTACCTCGGGCCAAGGCGCGCTATACGCCACCATTGACACCCCCTATGAGACCTACTTTGTCCAAGGGCACGACGGTGAAGCTTGGGTCATATCTAGCCGGGAAATGAGCTCACTGCGTAGCTGGGAGCACTCCGATGAGTTACTGCCAGAACCAGTGAAAGCACCCAAACCACCCGTTAATTAATTCACTACAAACCAAATAAGAGAAAACCACAACATGTTTCAAGGAACGAACAAAACTAAAGCAAAGCTAGGAATTTGCCTCGCGGGCTTGCTCGGCTCTGCCGTTGCACAAGCTACGCATACTGTTGATGTGATGGTGCTTTATACCCCTGGGGTAAAAGCCGAACAAAATAGTGCTATCGACACTTATATTAGCCACTTGATCAGCACCACAAACACTGCCTATCAAACTAGCGGCATGGATATTGAAGTACGCTTGGTGCATAGCAGCGAGTACAACAAAGCGGGCGCTACTGCGATGAGTGGCGACGCGCTAAATCAGTTTCGCCAAGACCAAAATGTAAAAAACCTACGCACTGAGCATGGTGCCGACATTGTTACCCTACTCACTATGCCCAGCAACAGTACTTGCGGCTTAGGCTATGTAGGCACTGGTTCCAATGGGCGCTTTGATGGCTATTTCAAAGATTGGGCTTACAACTTTGTGGGTGGCAGCTCGGGCTGTGATTCTCTTACCTTTGCTCATGAGCTTGGCCACAACATGGGGCTTGGACACTCTCGTAAACAAAACAGTTTGGGTGGTGTATATGACTACGGCACAGGCTACGGGGTTGACCGCTCATTTAGTACCATTATGGGCTATCCTCAAGCCTTTAGCACCTATACTCGAGTTCGTCAGTTTTCTGATGCTTCTGTATCGACCTGCCGTGGTTACCCTTGCGGTGTAGACAAGAATACCGCTAACGGCGCTGAAGCTGTGGACGCGATTAATGCTGTCGCTCCCCAGCTAGCGGCATGGTATCCAACCGTCAATAATGGCGATGACAACGGTGGCAACAACAGCGGCGGTGATAATGGCGGCGGAGACAACGGCGGTGGTAATAATGGCGGCAACAGTGAGGACGTCATTTTAGAAGCCGAAAGCGCTAGCTTGTTTGGTTTGTTTAGAACCGGCTCAGATACCGCAGCAAGTGCAGGTGGTTACATCGATACCGCTTTTCAAGGCAATTACTACGACGATACCGTTAGCACACATCGCGCCGAGCTGAAGTTTACCCTCGAAAGATCGGGAATCTATCGCCTAAAAGGCACTGCTTATTCTTCTAGCAACCAAAGCGACTCGTTTTGGCTGCAAGTTGATAATGGTACTCGCCACCTGTGGGATACCTTAAGCACCCCAAGTTACGACGAGATGGACATAAACTCGCGTAACCTTAATGACACCATTGAAGTTGACCTGAGCCGCGGCGAGCACTACATCACGGTTTACGCACGTGAAGATGGCACTCGCTTGGATCAAATCCGCTTAGTTCGCACCGGCGATAGCAATAATGGCGATAACGGCGGTGGTGACAATGGTGGCGGAGATAACGGCGGTGGCGAAACCGGCGGCGAACCAAGCACCATTGTCATTGAAGCAGAAGATGCCCAGCTCTACGGTATCTTCCGCCGTGGCAATGACAGTGCCGCTAGCGCTGGCAGCTACATTGATTCAGCTCTAAACGGCAACTACTACGAAGGCAATGCGGTAAGCGCAAACCGCGCCGAGTTGAGCTTTTATGCCACCGGTGCTGGGCTCTACAGCTTAAAAGCTACCAGCTACGCACCAACTGCAACCGCAGACTCATTCTGGTTTAGCATCAATGACGGTGAGCGCCATCTGTGGGATACCCATAACCAAGCTCAGTACCAAGAGATGGACCTAAACTCTCGCGGCGTTTCAGACACCTTCGAGGTAGAGCTCGCTCAAGGCAATAACACCATTACTTTCTACGTTCGCGAAGATGGTGCCCGCCTAGACCAAGTCCGCTTCATTCCAGTTGACGGAAGCGGCGGTGACAATGGCGGTGATAACGACGGCGGTAGTGAGCCTCCACAACCAGAAACTAACCTTCTGAAAAATGGTGATTTTGAGAGCAGCCAAACCACCAATTGGAAGTCTGGCTACAGTGCCACCACTACTATTACCACCAGCGCTTACAACAGCAACTATGCGCTGCTAAGTAAGAACCGTACCCAGTGGTATCACGGTCCCAAGCAAGACGTGTTCAACGTGGTTCAAGCAGGACAACGCTATTTGCTAACCGCCCAAGTGCGCACGGTATCTGGAACTAGCAAGATTGAATCACGCCTGTTGATTCGCGATGATGCTGGTCATACTTGGCATAAGCTAGGTCAAGTGTCTGGTAACAGCAGCTGGCAAGAGCTAAAGGCAGATTTTACTGTGCAAGCTACTGGCGCAATTCAAAGCGCTGAGCTGTTTTTCTTTGGACCAGACGCTGGCACAGAGTTCATCATTGATGACGCCAAGCTAAACAACTGGCAAGAAACTGAAACGCCAACTGACCCGAGCGATCCGACAGATCCAACCGATCCTGGTGATGGCGGCGAAACTGGTACGGTTTCAGCTGAGTTACTTGTTGCAGTGAATGAAGCCAGAAGCGTCGGCCGCAACTGCGGTAGCACCTACTACGCGGCAACTAATCCAGTGCAATTCCACCAATCCTTGCAACTGGCTGCGCAAGAGCATTCCGACAACATGGCAAACAACAACTTCTTCTCACACACTGGCCTGGATGGTTCTGATTCAAACGACCGAGCCAAAAAGCACGGCTACGACAAATACTGGGCTGGAGAGAACATTGGTGCGGGCTATGGCTCTGTAGCTGATGTGATGAACGGCTGGTTAAATAGCTCTGGTCATTGTAGCCACATCATGAATCCAAATCATGTCGATTTTGGAGGTGCTAGCGCAGAGAACAGTAGTAGTAACTACCGTATCTACTGGACTTTGTTGCTCGGCTACTAAAGTTACATCATTAAAAAACGAGGCTAATGCCTCGTTTTTTATAATCATTTAACCATGGCTCACCATAGCTTGGCTATCGTGGTACTCAGCACGTTTACGCGCTTGAGCAATACAAGCCACATTGTCTACAGGGCGAATCACTTCTATATGTTGAGAATCAAAGCCCATTAAACAATGAGCGCGAGCAAACACCGCTTCCATTAACTCTGCTTCAGCTTGATTGGTGGTGCTAAGCGATAGCATCATATCTTGCTTGTTAGCAATTACCGTTGTGGTTAACACATCCAATAAACAGCTTGGGATGGCGCAGCTGTATTCATCTAAAATGGCTTTGCTGCTGCCATGGCTAATATTGATTGTGCTAGGCTTGTCAGCGCTGGCTTGGCACTGCTTTAAATGGATCTCACAGGCCATCTCTTGGCAGCTCTGATTTAGTTTACGGTAAGTTCCACCAAATTCTTCTACCAAGACAGACAGCGCTTCAAAAAACTGAGCCGCGTCGGCAGTATTATTGCCTAGCAATTTTTGCTCAATAAATGTCGCAAGGGGAGCGTCAATAAATAGGTTGTCTTTGTGTTGGTAACCTTGACCGCTTTGTTGTGTTGTATTCATGGTCAAATTCCTTCTGGTGGTATTTTGTTATTGTTTTATTGGCTAAGTCATTCGTTTAACTAAGCCTCAACTTCAAGATAGCGCGCCACCAAAACAAAATGAAATTGTAGTTTTCAATACAAACTATAGATTTTGTGAATAGTAGTAAGTTGATCCCTCAAATTTGCACATTGGTGACAGTGCTAACTTAGGAAGAACAAACAACGGAGCCCCTGCTTATTGCGCGCCGTTTTGTACCCTAACAATTTAAAGAGCAGGCAACATCGGCAGCGCCTCCGTTAACTGCTGCTGCGATAAGGTATGCATGGTAAACCACTGCCAGTCATTAATAATACGGCTAAACCTGCCAATGCCTACATCACCGTTAGTGGTCCATTGTTGCCAACCCGCTTGTTTATCAAGCCAGTAATCGGAACCGACACTCATAAGGTATTGCGCTTGGTCGCGATTATCAGGGCCCTTGGGATCATCTAATACCAAACGAGCTGCAACTACCGAAATCACCCCGGCTATACGCGATTCACTAATTGCTTTTCGTCCGCTAGATTTAGGCCAAAAATGAAAATTGTAATCCGCTGTTAACGTTACCGAACTGCCAAGCTCTTCTTTGCGCCTGTCAGCCACTTTGTTTTCATCATCAACAAAGTCTTCGCGGTAATAATGGCCATCAACATCAGCAGAAGATTGCAGCACGTACCAAAGGCCATCTTCGCTATCTAATACAAAGCTAGTAAGGTGAGCTATTTGAATTCGAACATTATCAACTGGCTCATTGCCAGCAGCCAAATATGCCTGCCCCCAAGTTAAAAAGGCGCTAAATTCACCAGGGTAATTACCATAACCAACCCTAGGAACATGGGACCAATCATAAGAGCTAGGCACGCCACTTGGTAACATTTGATGCGGCAGACTCATATCGTCACTTAAGCGTTGAGCTAAGGCTGGCTGCAGTGAAACAAGCGCAGGTGACTCCACCTCTAACTGGGTGGAAGTGGTTTGATTTACATGGTTTGAAGAATTGCAGGCTAACAAGCCTCTACTCAACATTACTACCAAGAGAGTATTGCTTGGAGTGATAGGTTTAAGCCATTTTACAAAAGTACGCATAGTCTTATCTCACAGCTTGAGCATTAAATTTAAGCCACGGTTTAAGCAAAGAAACAAGACATAAGCATTTGAATAGAAGGGATAAGCCTGTACTCGCTCCATCACTTGGACTGTTTAATTTGCCACAGCCAACACACCCGTTTTGAGAGCCAGTTCATAAGCTTATTCAAACATACTAATGCCGACTAAAGCTTTGAGAACAATCCAACAATATTGCTAAAAAACAGTAGCGATTAGCAATAATCATAAAGACTAGCGATCTAACACCGTAGTTGAAAACTCAGTAAGCGAACGGCGCAACCATTGGTGGGCTTTCGAATGTTGTAACAAAGGACTCCAAATCATTTTGGTCTCGATAGGTACAATTTGAAAAGGCACCCTTACTATGCGCAGATCGGGGCTGTCTTTATAAAGCATTGCCTGTCGGCGCGGCAATGTAGCCACCAGCTGAGGCTGAGCCACCAACAAACCTGCCAGCGCATAATGGCGCGTATACACCCGAATATTACGAACTTGTTCTAACTGCGCCAAGGCTTCATCTACCCAGCCAAGCTTTTGGCTAGCGGCTTGATTACCAATGCTTGTTTCTGCGCCCCAGCCCGCTCGGTTTAACCAAACATGCTCAGCAGCTAAATAACTGGGTAAATCTAAGTGTTCTACATAAGGATGATCTTTATGAACCAAGCAGCAAAAGTTATCGCGCCAAATGCTCGATTGATGAAAGGTTTTTGGCAAGCTAGTGAAGCGATTAATGGCTAAATCTATCTGGCCTTTTTCCATGTCACCTAAACGAATATCACCAGGCGCATAAATATCGAAGTTAATTTTGGGCGCACTACTAAGCACACTTTGAATAAAAGGAGCCAATAAGGTTGCTTCAATGTAGTCGTTACACATTATTCGAAAAGTAACGCTGCTTTGGGCCGGTGAAAAGTCCTTGTCGGGCTGGGTGATCTTCTCGGCCATGCTTAATAAGCTTACAATTTCTGGCTTTAACTTAGTGGCTTTTTCGGTAGGTGTCATACCCTCTGCGGTGCGCACCAGTAGAGGATCATCAAATAGTTCTCTAAGGCGTTTAAGTGCATTGCTCATAGTAGGTTGAGTAAGCGCTAGCTTGCTGGCGGCTCGCGAAACATTGCGCTCTTCGAGCAACACATTTAAGTAAACTAATAGGTTTAAATCTACTTTTCTAATATTCACAAAAACTATACTCGGCTCAAAAACCATTGGTTAGTTCAATTTATGCAGCTCGCTGCCCACAGTAAAGCTTCACAGCTTAAAAGCGTGATAACACCTCCAAGACAGTAACGCTCAGCTCTAATATTGATTTTGTAAATAAAATCACTGGCTACACTTTTGCTTATAAAACCCACAAATAAAGCAAGCTTTTGTCATATCGCAGCTAAAGCATTTCTAAAGTTAAGTCGATAACAAACTTAGATTAGCTGGCACACCACCTGTTAGGTATAGGAAGGTAGATGAGAAATAATCAACCCATCACTAAGCAAGAGCAGAAGTTCACTTCTAAAGAAGACCTCGTTTCCATCACCGATTTACAAGGTAAAATTAAATACGTAAACGACGCGTTTGTTGCAATAAGCGGCTTCAGCCGTGAAGAACTAATTGGTCAAGATCACAACATTGTGCGTCACCCAGATATGCCGCCCGCTGCCTTTGAAAGCCTTTGGGGCACCGTTAAATCGGGCAACCCATGGCGGGGATTTGTAAAAAATCGCTGTAAGAATGGCGATCACTATTGGGTAGATGCTTTTGTTTCTCCTATCGTAAAACAGGGCCAAACCGTGGGTTATCAGTCGGTGCGCTCAGAGCCTACAGCTGCGCAAGTAAGCGATGCCGAAAAGCTTTACGCTAAAATGCGCAATGACTCGAGTATCAAAATTCCCAAAGCACCGCTGTTCGAACGTACTTCTATTAGCACTATTAACAGCATATTTAGCCTAGTTTTACTGTGTTTTTCCTTGGCCATTGTCTTCATGGCAGACAGCAGCCTACTCAGTGGCTTGGCAATTGGCGCAGCAATATTGCAGGCTAGTTATTGGTTTTATAGCCATCAGCATGTTTATAAAAGAATTCAGTTGATTCAGCAGCATAACCGAGACTTAGCCGCTGGAGATTTTACTCGCCCCATTGCGGTTGATGGCAACTTAGAAATGCTACAAGCCTTAGCTTCGATAAAAATTGTTCAAGCCCGCTATAAAGCTATGTTTATGCAAGTGTCTGAATCTGTGAAAACCATGATAAACACCGCGGACAGTTTGTCTGCAACCAGTAATGACGTGCTGGAAAGCATGCGTACTCAAAGCAGCCACACCACGCAAATAGCAACCGGTATGAATCAAATGTCGGTAACCGTAGACGGGGTAAGAGAGAACGTACAACATACCGCCGAAACCACCCAGTTTTTGAGTAAAACCGTTGACGAAGGTGACCAAGTAGTAGCGGATGCCTTAGTCACCATGCAGCAATTCACCTCTGAAATGGCCAGTACCACCGAGAAGATTAAAAACCTTGCTCAAGAGAGCCAGCAAATTAGCTCGATTACCGACACCATTAGCAGTATTGCCGAGCAAACCAATTTACTGGCATTAAATGCCGCCATTGAGGCAGCACGAGCCGGGGAGCAAGGCCGTGGTTTTGCGGTAGTAGCAGATGAAGTACGTAATCTAGCCGCCCGCTCTCAAGAAGCCACCAAAGAAATTCAAACCATGTTAGAGCACCTTTCTTCAGGCATTAGCAGCTCTGCCAGTACTATCGACCACAATAACAACTCGGCAAACCAAGCCTTAGAGAAGGTAAGTCTGTCTCGTGAGAAATTTGTTCAAATCACCGAAGGGGTTGAGCAAATAAACCAAATGAGTACTCAAATCGCCACTGCGGCGAGCCAACAAAGTGTGGTTGCAAATGAAATGGCTAGTAGTATCGAAAGCATTAGCGCCCAGGCATCTAGCACCGAACTAGAGGGAGAGAAGTTGCAAAATAATGCCACGCAGATAAACCAAAACTCTCTAAACCTACAAATACAAATTGATGAATTAGAGCTAGCACAAAAGGGCTAGCACAATCAGTAATAGCAAATAAGAAGGAACTTAGGCTGCTTACTAGGTTCCTTTTTAAGGTCTCTTCAGCATCTAAAATTAGGCTATTAGCTATGAACTATAAGCTTTTATTAAATGTGATAATAATTTGGGATTTTGCAGACAAATAAACCGTGCGTTTCGGCTAAGCTAGCGGCACTTTTTAGCGCTAGAAATAGCATAAAACCTTTAAAACGTAAGCTAGCTCTATGTTTCGCAAACATAATTCACTTGTGAACTAGTAGATCCTAGAGATCCTTAGCTATGCTTTTATTGCAAGCAACTAACTCTTCTGATTTTGCTGCAATACTAAGCAAAAGCGTAAGCTGTTAACGCTCACCCAAAGCAATGATACCGATCAATCGAGCCAGTGCACTCAACGAGGTTTAAGCAGAGAAATTCTTATCAATAATAATGAATTAGAACAGAGCAACGAAAGAGATAGAGCCAACCTGTTATACGACAACGCATTTTCTGGCATTGTAATCTCGATCATTGCTTCCAGCTTTTTAGTTTTTGCCTTCAATATTAGTGGCACTCAGCAGTTTAAACACGCCTGGTGGGTAGTAATGACAAGTTTATTACTTATCCGATTGCTGGATTGGCGAGTATGGAAACACCGCGAACAGCATAAGGCTTTTAACGGTAGAAAAGCCATTCGGCGTTTCATATTAGGCGCAAACATTACCGCTATAATGTGGTCGGTTTACATTCTCAAAGTTATTTCTAATCCACTAAGTGGTGATATCGATTTAAGCACTCATATTATTATTATTTCGGCCATGGCCGGCGGCTCTGCCACAGTGCTGGCTGGACACAAATATACCGCCATGGCTTATGCCTTTATTTTGCTAGCTCCACCCTCTGTAGGCTTAATGTTCTCTGGTATCTACGAGCGCCAAATGCTGGGTATTCTGGGCGTGTTATTTGGCATTGTGATGGTGGTGATTGCTAAAAAAAATGCCGAGTTTACCGCCCAAGCGGTGTTACTAAAAAACCAAAACGCAGTATTGGTTCATCATATGGAAGAAAAGGTAGAGAGGCGTACCCACACCATTTATGAGCTGTCGAACCTAGACCCCCTCACCGGTTTGTTTAATCGTACTGCCTTTTTGCAGCACTTAAAGCTTCGCTTACTAGAAGCCAAACAACAGCAACAGTCGTTAGCGGTTTTGTTTATCGACTTAGATGGCTTTAAAAAGATTAACGATGCTATTGGCCATGATACTGGCGACCAGGTATTGAATAATACCGCGCAGCGCCTAAAACACCTTTGTCATAATCATCAACTGCTGTGCCGCTGGGGTGGTGATGAGTTTTTACTTGCTATAGAAGATTGCGATGAATCACTCGCGATAAGCCGCTCAGAAGAGATTATTCAAACCCTATCTGCAGCTTATACCTTTGCCAATAATCGTTTGTCAGTTGGTGCTACGGTGGGCATCGCGCTTTATCCGCAGCATTCACAAAATGAGCACAGCCTAATTCGTCTTGCCGATACCGCAATGTACGCTCAGAAAAAACGGTTACCCTCTACGGTTGGCGTTTTTTCTGACCAACTAGAAAAACAAATTCACCGCGAATTACTGTTAAAAGATGGTTTAAGCCAAGCAGTAGAAAAAGATCAGCTGCATTTGGTTTACCAACCGATCATTGACGCTAATGATTGCCAAATAGTCTCCTTTGAGGCGCTGCTGCGCTGGCGCTTGAATGATGAGATGATCCCGCCCGATGAGTTCATCAGCATTGCCGAGCAATATGGTTTGATCCGAAAAATTGGCCAATGGGTATTAGAGCAAGCTTGCCAAACCGCCAGCAGTTGGGCACAGCGACACCCCATCGCCATTTGCGTAAATGTATCGGTGGCTCAATTAGAAGATGATGACTTTGTAGACATTGTGGAAGCCGCACTGCAAAGCAGTCAGTTAGCACCGGAGTTGCTGCACATCGAAATGACCGAATCGGTATTTACCAGCGACATTGGTTTATTGGCCGAGCAAATTAAAGCGCTGCAAGACAAAGGAGTAAAAGTATCGATTGACGATTTTGGTACTGGTTACTCTTCGCTTTCCATCATGCAAGATTTAGCGGTAAATGTTGTTAAAATCGACCGCTCTTTTGTGGAGCGTATTGATACCAATGGCTATGCGATTATTACTGCAGTGATGCACATGGCCAGAGCCCTGAACTACTCGGTAGTGGCTGAAGGCATAGAAACCCAAAGCCAAATGAATATCCTGCGAAGCCTTGGAGTGGATTATCTGCAAGGCTACTACTTTGCTAAACCCTTGCCTATTGACCAAGTTGAACAACTAATTAGCGCTGAGCAAACTCCTAAATTATTGGCAGAGTCTTAAGCAGACCTAGTATCAATTGAAGATTGATTAGATGCACTTAGCACAATGGCGACCGATTTAGAGGTTGGCGTATCACTAAAATCCCCTTTGCTAGCTAGCGGCACCAAAGGGTTTGCCTCGGGAAAATAAGCCGCGGCATTGCCCTGAGGAATATCATAGGCAATCAACTTAAAGCCACTCACCTTACGCTCTACTGTATCAGGCCAGAGCGTTTCTATATCCACCAATGCGCCTTCTGTAAAACCTAAAGCTTGAATGTCTTTAGGGTTAATCAGTAGTACTTTACGTTCGTTATAAATGCCACGATAACGATCTTCTAAACCATAAATGGTGGTGTTGTATTGGTCATGCGACCGCAAGGTTTGCAACACCAATACTTGGTCTTCACTTAATGCACGCACTTCGGCGGGTAAAACATCATCTGGCAGAGGATGACTAATAAACTGGGCTTTGGCGGTCGCGGTATTCCACTCTCTACGACGCGCACTGTTGCCTAGGTAAAAACCACCTGGCTGCTGTATTCGTTGATTAAAGTGCTCAAAACCTGGAATGGTCTGCTCGATATAGTCTCGAATCTTGTCATAGTCTTGCACACAAGCTAACCAGTCGATAGGCGAAGCGCCTAATACGGCGTTAGCAATGCCGGCAATAATCGCCGGCTCAGAGCGCATATCATCGGCACTTTCATCCACCAAACCGGCAGAGGCATGCACCATAGAGAATGAGTCTTCAACAGTTACTTTCTGTGGCCCCGCAGCTTGCATGTCGACATCGGTGCGGCCAAGGCAAGGCAAAATAAGTGAGTATTTCCCCGGTGTTACATGAGTACGATTAAGCTTGGTGGCAATGCTCACGGTAAGCTCACAGTTTGCTAACGCTTGCTCGCTTAGGCCGGTATCTGGCGCTGCAGCCACCAAATTACCACCTAAGCCAATAAACACTTTGCTCTGGCCCTTTAACATTGCTTCGATGGCCTGCACAACGTTGTGACCAGGTTTGCTTGGTGGGGCAAAGCCAAACACATCTTCAATACTTTTCAGAAATGCTGCGTTGGGCTTTTCGTTAATGCCCATGGTCCGGTCACCTTGCACATTTGAATGGCCACGCACCGGACAAACACCGGCCCCCTCTTTACCTATTTGGCCAAACAATAACTGCAAGTTGGTGATTTCGTTTATCGTTGCCACCGAGTGTTTATGCTGGGTAATTCCCATGGCCCAAGCGATAATGACTCGCTCCGACTGCTGATAAATATCAGCAACACTTTCTAGCTGCGCTTGGCTAAGCCCTGATTGCTGTTCAATATGCTGCCAAGAGCTTTGTTCAACCTCAATTAAGTATGCTTCAATTCCCTGCGAATGCTGTTCAATAAACGCTTGGTTAAACACGCTATCACCATGGCGTAAAGCTTGTTGATGACGCTCTAACAGTATTTTTACAATGCCACGAACCGCCGCCATATCGCCGCCAAGTTTTGGCGTAAAATAGTGACTCGTTGTTGGGCTGGCAGCTCCACCCAGCATTTCTACCGGCTTTTGAGGATTGGCAAAACGCTCTAAGCCGCGCTCTTTAAGATTATTAAAGGCCAGCACTTTTGCACCACGTTGCGTGGCGTGAGCCAAGGTTTCGAGCATTCTAGGATGGTTAGTTCCGGGGTTTTGCCCAAACAAAAAGATCGCATCGGCCAGCTCAAAGTCTTCAATGGTAACCGTTCCCTTACCTATGCCAATACTGGCAGTAAGCGCATGACCACTGGCTTCGTGGCACATATTGGAACAATCAGGAAAATTGTTGGTGCCATAACGGCGTACAAACAACTGATATAAAAATGCCGCTTCGTTGCTAGCTCGCCCAGAGGTATAGAATTCGGCTTGGTCGGGGCTGACTAACTGATGTAGGTGCTCGGCTATCAACGTAAAGGCATCATCCCAAGAGATGGCTTGATAATGGTCACTGCCCGGCGCAAAAACCACTGGCTCGGCTAGGCGCCCTTGGTACTCCAAAAAGTAGTCACTTTGCTTGGCTAGCCACTGCACTGAGTGTTGGGCGAAAAAACTAGCGTCAACCCGCTTGGAAGACGCTTCCCAATTAACTGCTTTTGCGCCATTTTCACAAAAGCGAAAAGTGGCTTTGTGTCCCTTCTCGCCCCATGCACAACCGGGGCAGTCAAAGCCGTGGTCTTGATTGGTATTGAGCAAATTCTTGAGATTTTTAGCGACGTTTTCGCTTTTTACGAGATGCTTCGCGGTGCTAGCTAAGGCAGCCCAACCTCCCGCAGCACCTTGATAAGGTTTATGACTCATGCTGGGACCCACCCTCTTTACTTATTCGCCATGGAGCGTGATAAACATTAAATTGGCTGTCTTTAGTAAAGCCAATTAAGGTGATATTAAATTGTTTTGCTACCGATAATGCCAAGCTAGAAGGAGCTCCAACCGCCACCACTACCGGTATATTGGCAATCAGCGCTTTTTGCATTAACTCAAAACTCACTCGACCGCTTAATACCAAAACGCTGCAAGCCGCCTGTTGAGACTCCAACAGCAATTGGCCTAACGCTTTATCTAATGCATTGTGCCTACCGATATCTTCGGCAACACTAAGGAACTTGCCATCAGCCCAAACACCTACACCATGCACCGCACCACTTTGCTTAAACAAGGGTTGATGTTCTTGCAGCAAGCTAGGCAACTGATAAATAAGCGATGCGGCTAGCCACTCTTCTTGCATGTTTAATTCAGGCTGCTGGTTTAAAGCCAAGGCCTTAACAGAGCTCGCGCCACACAAACCACAACTCGAATAGCTGGCAAAATTACGCTCTAGTGCCGCCCAGTCAAATTGGCGTTGCCGATTGAGTTGTATCTCTAGGTGATTGTAATCTTCAACTTGCGCAGCCGCAGCTCCTTGAGCAAAGCGAATATCGTCTATGTCGTTTAGTGACTCTATAATATTTTGGCTTTGCAAAAAGCCCAGAACCAAGGCCACGTCGTTACCAGGTGTGCGCATGGTAAGACTAAGTGGCCGCTGCTGATATTGGTTGGTGCGTTGGCAAAACCATTGCAAAGAAAGCTGCAAAGGCTCTTCTATCGCTAAACAATCATGCTGAACTTGCGTGGAATACGCAGCTTGAGCGGAAAAGCGCTGAATACCTGTCTGCAAGCTAGCCTTAGCAGTAGCGCTAAGTTCTTGCACTACTTCTAATCCAAGATTCGAATGTTGCTGCTTAGGCTTTAGCATTTCGCTCCTACTTAAAGGGGTAATACCAATCTTACTAAGTAACTGTTCATTCTATCTGGCTAAAATACTTGATAACTGCATTAGAATTTTTGATTGTAGAATAAGCACTTATCGAAAAATTCTGCCTTATTCTCAAGTATTTTTTCTGCGTTATTTCTGATCACTTACTTAGTGAGATTGGTATAACAAATTTCGGCAGTTATTGCCGAATATTCAGCCTAATCAAAAGCCTGGCGCAAGGCCAGAACTTTGCTTATAGATGTTCCAAACTGTGCTGTTTACACCGCCTCACTCAAGGTCGTTAAACTCGCACGATTAGCATAAGCTTGAACGGCGATATCACGTACTTCCACTGAAATCATGTCGACACTGGGCAATAATTCACATACAGCGCGGGCAATATCAGTGGCTAAGGCTTTCTTTTGTAGCTCGCTACGGCCACTTAGAATTTGCACTTCGGTATGTACATAAGGGGCTCGCTTACCACCTACTCGATAGTGGTTGGCTAACACTAAGCGCGCTTTTACATCACCAGGTGAAAACAGGCCACTAGCATCGGCCGCATCGTGTACCGCTTCCACCAAAACATCAAAATTGACTATGCGGGCTAAATCAGCTGGGCATTCTATTACGCAGTGTGGCATGGGGATTCCTTAATCTGTGTTGTATTCCATTAACTCAATCCTCGCCATTATTGGTCAGGGATCGCACATTTGATCAGACTGCTTGAATCGCTATAGCTTCTTGCCTAGAGTGGTTTCTCGCTATCAAAGATATGACAAATACTCTAGGAAGAGTAAGCCAATTCAGCTTAAGTCTATTAAAAAGGAAAATTATGACAGTAGAAACCATTCATAAAATTATTCTTCATCCTTTCATCCAAGAATCTTTACAGAGCCTTAAGCTAATGACCGGCCTTGATGGCCGCGCCGATGAACCATTTATCGATAATGTTGAAGACTTCCGCTTTAAAGGTTATGCCGTTTGTTCTGACATGCAAGGCCAGCTAGATGGCGTGGTGCTCATGCACCACTATCAAGAAACCGCCGTAGCAATTGGTCAAGCAGTGCAACAATCCTTAGTAGGAGAAGCAAGTAGCAGCGAAAGCTTAGATGACGACCTAGTTGCAGCCCTTGAAGAATGGGGCAATACCATTGTGGGTCGGGCTACCCATATTCTACAAAAACACAACTTGGGCTTCGAGTTTGCCAGCCCCCATGTTGCTCTTGATTTAGCTGACATGAGCCGTTACTTAGAAGGCGTACAGCAAATTGTTACTGTACCGGTGCATGTAGAAGGTGTTGGCCGCTATTACTTTAACTTGTTAGTACGCGAGCTTAATCAACAAAACGACTACGAAGAAGCGGTTTTCAATTCTGACGCTTGTATTGTTGCTCCACCTACCACCGGTGAAACCTTAGCTAAAGATGCGCTAATTATGACAGTGGATGACAGCCCATTGATCCGCAAAGCCATGAAACGCATTCTTGCTGGCATTGGTTATAACAACGTTATTGAAGCAGATGACGGCGACAGCGCAGTAGCCGCATTAACCGAGCATAAACCCGAATTTGTGTTTATGGATGTGGTAATGAATCGCTTAAATGGCGACAAAGCACTGGGCCAAATGCGCCAGCTGGATAAACAAACACCCATCGTAATGCTCTCTTCGGTCACCGACAGCAATGTGGTTGACGCCTGCCAAGAGCAAGGCATTCAAGGATTTATTTTCAAACCGTTAAATGCCGCAACCGCTGGTGAGTTACTGCAAGCCTACCTAAAGCGTTAATCCTTTAACCATTTAGCTAATCAATAAAAGGGGAGACATTAGTCTCCCCTTCATTATTGTTCCCACCAATCGTCGATGCACTAGCTGCTGATTAAATACAGCTATGCTCGGTTTAGGATTGCTTAGGTTTTCTGGTGACAATAAGCAGCGCCAAGGCAAAAATGAACAGCACAATTGTCACTGGCTCTGATACTGAAAAAGCCGCAGCGCTAAAACCACTAAGCGGAATAACTTCTACATATACATTATCGATAAGGTTACCCAACGAACCATTTACCATAGAGTCGAAACGGATCCGTGATAAGGAATCGCTTGCAACAAAGTCACCAGAAAAGTGTCGCCAAGAGCTGGCGTCATGATCATCAATAACTTGCTCAAATACCTCGCTGCCACTGCTATCTTGAATGCTCACAGTAAAGGCCTCTGGTTTGTTAGTGCGTGCTCGATAGTCCAAACCAAAACGATATTTCGCTCCAGCTTCGGTTATAAAATCTTGGTAAATATGGTAATTGCCGGGTTGGCAAGCCTTTTTGCCTTTGCCAGAACAGTGTGCGTTTAGCTCAATAAACTGTTGCCCATGTGCTGCTTGAATATTGAACAAGTTATCCCAAATTTCGATATTGTGTCCCTGCCAACCAACTACATCCTCGCTGGCAAAAAAGCTCCAGCCTCCATAACGAACATCATTTTGCTCAAAACTGCCGTTGCTAATAATTCCAGCTTGGCTTACCAAGGGTAAGCAGCATATACACATCAATAGGATTCTCATAAAGCCTCTCTTGCAAATTGCAAATAACACCATTTAATTTGGATACAGCAAGCAGCGAGCCAAGTTATAAAAATCAACATAAGACATTGAATAGTAATAATTTAATTAACCGTGAGTGCATTGGCAAATTGAAAAGGCAGCTAAATAACAACGTGGAATCAAAACAGTAGATATAGATCCATAAACACCTTTTCGACGTAAACTTAAGCAGTAACCTACCATTAGGGATAAAGCATTATCAGTCACTCAGATAACAATAAAGCCTCTAAAGTGCCCAGTTCGCGCATTGCCCGCTTAGGAAAACTAGGGTCTTTAGCCTCGCGTGTAGCAGGAGGCATGCTAGCAGAAGGCGCCGCCCAATTAGCAGCAGGCAAACGCCCAAAACTAAATGAAATACTACTTACCCCCAACAATGTAAAACGGGTGGCCGACCAGCTGGCAAAACTTCGTGGTGCTGCCATGAAGGTAGGCCAACTTATGTCGATGGATGCTGGAGAGATGCTTCCTAAAGAAGTGAGTGAGCTGTTAGCGCGTTTGCGCGCAGATGCCGACCCAATGCCAATTGGTCAGCTTAGCCAAGTGTTGCTCAATGAGTGGGGAGAAAACTGGCAGCAACAATTTAAACAGTTTTCTTTACAGCCAATAGCTGCGGCTTCTATTGGACAAGTACACAGCGCTTACTTATCCGAACAACAAAGAGTCGCGATTAAAATTCAATATCCTGGGGTTAAAGGCAGCATCGACAGTGATGTGGACAACGTTGTAAGCCTGCTCAATATCAGCGGTATATTACCCAAGCAGTTTGATTACCAGCAAATTCTTCAAGACGCTAAACTACAGCTTCACCAAGAAGCAGATTACCTTCAAGAAGCAGAGTATCTGCGCCAATATCAAGCTAAGCTCGCTAAGCATTCAGAATTTGAATTACCAGAGCTATTTGGCCACTTAAGTACCAGTAATATTCTCATCATGAGCCATCATGAAGGAGAAGCAATTGATCAGCTACAGCAGCAACCTCAGGCATTACGTGACCAAGTCATGCATAACTTATTCAAATTGTTGATGATGGAGCTGTTTGAGTTTGGCCTAATGCAAACCGATCCCAACTTTGCCAACTACCTGTATTCAACACAATCAAATAAAATTGTTTTGTTAGACTTTGGCGCAACTCGGCAAATTCCCCCACACATCAGCCAGGGTTATCGCAAGCTTCTAAGTAGCGCATTGGCACAGCCATTTACTCTAGATGTAAGCGCCTTAGAGCAACTCGGTTTTGCTAACTCAAACAGTACTGAACGCCAAATAGCCACCCTAAACAGTATGCTGCAGATGGTGATACAACCACTTAAGTACGCTGGCGACTACAACTTTGCAAACTCACCGCTAGCTAAAGAACTACGCGAAGCAGGCATGGCACTTAGTTATGAACATGACTACTGGCACACACCACCTATCGACGTGCTGTTAATCCACCGAAAAATTGGAGGCATGTATTTACTGGCAAGCCGGCTAAACGCCAAAGTAAACTTACAGCAGTTGTTTGAGCCTTACCGGCTAGAGCACTAAGCCTTAACGCTCCGGTCAATAATCACAGCCTAATAGATATAGGCTTGGTCAAACTCATGCCCACTGGCAGCTAACCCCCAGCGCCCATCGACGTGCTGTTAATCCACCGAAAAATTGGTGGCATGTATTTACTGGCAAGCCGACTAAACGCCAAAGTAAACTTACAGCAGTTGTTTGAGCCTTACCGGTTAGAGCACTAAGCTCTTGCGCTCCGGTCAATAATCACAGCCTAATGGACATAAGCGAGGTCAAACTCATGCCCACTGGCAGCTATCCCCCCAGCCCCCATCGACGTGTTGTTAATACACAGAAAAATTGGTGGTATGTATTTACTGGCAAGCCGACTAAACGCCAAAGTAAACTTACAACAGCTGTTTAAGCCTTACGGTTAGAACATTAATCCCTTGCGCTCAGTTCAATCATTACCGCTGCGTGGTCACTGGCTTGGCTGTCTACAGAGTAATCTGCGTGGGTGAGATGGCGGTCAAAACAGTGATAAGCCACTACCTCTGCCAACTGCTGTTGATAATCAGGAGAAAACTCTCCAGACAATAAAATGTAATCTAATACACTGCCTTGTCCGCCCCAGTAATGCGTTGCGTCGCGTGCCTGGTCTGTTTGGCTTAAAGTAAAGCTGTCATGCATTCGCCAGTGCTGTTCTATTTCATCATGCTGCACTAAAGGCAAGTCGAATACATGGCTAAGCGCACCTTGAGATAGGTCATCATTAAAGTCTCCCAGCATCATTACAGCCTCAAGCTGATGTTTACGACAACTTAGAATATCCTGCATCAATAGACTTACTTCTTGTGCTCGCAAGGTATCGGACTGCCAGCGGCCCATGTATTCATCAATATCACTAGGCTCACCCACTAGATCTTCATCTAAGATAGGCCGCTTAGATTTGAGATGGACCACATAAGCTTTAATCCAGCCTATTTCTGGTAACTTAACTTTTGCAATTAAAGGAGCACGACTAAAAGTGCTCAAGTGATTAGGATTATAAAGGCTGCCACTACGCAGCGGATATTTGCTAGCCAGCGCTAAACCCGGTTTGCGGTAAACATAGCTAGACTCGTCGAGGCTACTGGGTGTAGATAAAAAGTGCGGGTAGCCAAGGCTTTTACATTGCTCAGCCAACGCTTCTGCGCTAAATACTTCCTGAAAAGCCATCACATCGGCATCAGCTAAGGCAATTATTCGACTTAACCAAGCTTGCTTTTGCTGCCATTGTTGCGAGTCCAAAATATTGTCGAACTCATACGCCGCATAGGGAGGAGCTAAGTAATTAAGTAGATTCAAACTGAGAATTTTAATGCTTACTCCTTAGGGTCTGTTGATCTTTGGTGTTGAAATTTTGTTCGAGATAAGCGGGCTTTAATCGCGGCGAGCACTTAGAAGCCTAGTGGGCTAAGCAAGAAGTGCTTAACAAAGAGTAAAGTCTGCTTATCCGAACCCTTCGGGCAGCATTTCTTAGCCATTTATTCAGCGTTAGCGAGTGATTATTAAGCCCACTTAACTGCACACTCACTGCCTTGCCTAAATGGCTAATAAATTGCTGCAAAAACCATCAGCAAAGATAAAATCGTTTTAGGCGCGGCAAGGCGTGTGTAGCCTAGCATTCTAGGTAAATACGGCTTAACAAAGCATAAAACGATTTTAGCCGAACCCTTCGGGCAGCATTTGAGGCTGCAAAAATCAGCTCGAAAGATAAGCAGCCCCTAGCACTGTGCTTGATTAACTAATCAGTGACAAGCTTATTTCACGGTAATGGTTATTTTCTCAGATAGAATTGGCGGAGAATGAGGGATGTGAGTCATGTCACCTAACAACAGCTGTAAGGTATGTTCACCCGGTGCTAACTCAATAGTGGTTTCGGTTTGTCCGCCTCCAAAATGTATATGTTGAGCATCGGCAGGAACGGGCATGTCGAGCGCAGGAAGTTCAGCCACATCAATTAGTAGATGATGATGCCCGGTATTAGCTTTATCAATTCCTGCTGGCGCTACCCCCATCCCCTTTAGTCCAAAACTCACCGTAACTGGATTACTCACCATCGCGCCGTTGGCAGGAGAAATGATATATACGCTAGCGCCCTCAGGGGCTTTAGTTTGCGCCCAAGTCAGCGGAGCAAAGAGTACAGCTGTAAGTAAAGCTAAATAAACAAATGACTTACCACGTGTTAAATTACCCATATTCATTACCCTAAGTTTTTAACAAGAGCTTTAAAGGTAGTAACTAAGCCTTTACTAAGCAATTTAGCTAAGCTGCAAACTCGAGTTAGCCAGAACGAAAGTATTGGATTAATGCGCTAAGCAAACTTCAGGTTTTGCAAAAGTATCTAGCGCGTTCAGTTAAGCTAAATAGCAAATGAGTACGTATTATTTTATGATTAAAAATCTAACTAGATGGGTAAGTTAGCAGTAGTAGGTGAAGATGTTAAAAGCGATCAGTGCACAATTTGTAATTAAAGTAGATGGTATTCGAGTAGAAGTAAGCAAGGGGCAAGTACCAGAGTATTTTATTCGAGAGATTAAGCTGGTACAGCGCAGCGCCCAAGCAATTAAAGGCAAAATCTACGGGATGCGCCGAGGTCGTCAAATAAACCTAGAGTGCTCGAAAGACATTCCCGAGCACATCCTACAACGCTTACGTAATGTTTGGCGCCCTAATCCAACACCGAGCAACGATGGCAGTTTAAAGCGCCGCTAAGCGACGTGCGAAATTACGCTACTTGCTTTCTACGAAGCCAAGCAAGAGACAGCAGAGCTAAACCAGCAAAGCCAATACTACCTCCACCAGACTCCGCTGCTGGTTGGCTGATGTTCACCAGCTCGTCTGCCAATTTTGAGGTGAAATCACAATCTATAGAGCTAGATTCATTAGCTCCCTCTTCAAACTCTAGCCTCATGATTTGAGTATATAAATGCCTCTCGCTAGGGCTCATTTTTGCACCCACACTGGAGTTAGTATTAGCCTGAGTCGTAGTAGCTGCATCAGCTTGATAAGCAATTTTAACCGAGTGAACCCCTTCGGGTATATCGACTGCTAGTTCAGCCTTACAATCTCCACTTAACTGATATTTAGAATGCTCATCAACACTTATGGATAAAGAACCAGAGCCACTATAGCTGCCAAGGAAAACATCCAAAGCCAACTGCCCAGGGCCTTCAATATCGCCTATTAAATACTGGCGCACTTGCTCATTACCAGATTCGAAAGCAATTCCTTCTTCAAGCAAACTGCTCCATTGCTGCAATCCACTAACATTCCACACATCAAACGGAGTATCGTATACAGCTAGCAATTCAGAAGGCATTTGCGGTAATACTAAGAGATCAATAGTGAGGGCTTCATCAGCCAAGCTAAACGTTAGCTCTGCTGCTGCGTGACTAGCTTCGTTAAGCAATACATCCAGCTTCAACTGACAGCTCGCACTTGCTTCTAGCACGCTACATTCATTTGTATCAACAATACTGAAGTGCTCAGAGCCCACGTCAAAATCGCTTAGCTCAATTGTCGAATCACTGTTATTTTTCAGGTTTATGCTTAAAGGCTGGCTTTGATATGGATCTTGGATATGCCAGATTTCTTCTTTTGCAAAATCAAGAGGACCAAGCAACTCCAGTTGCGTCGCCTTAATCCAATCCAAGTAGCGGCCTATTCGGGTGAATAACCCCATATAGTTATAGCCGTGCGACACTAAACCAGCATATACCTCCTCACCATCAACAAACACAAATGCAGGCGTTCCACTATCGCCAGGGGCAGGTCCTTTAGTCCGCTTTCCAGAACAGATAAAGTCCTCATCTGCGATGGCATGCGGAACATCCGCAGCAATTTGGTTATTACAGGTATCGATATCTGCTATCGGGGATATCGCCCCTTGCAACTGATAAGCGGGCTGATAACTTTCATAGGCTGTAGAACCCAAGCCTAGTATTTTTAAGTTTTCTCCTGCTTGTAACTGTAGATTTTCAGCTTCACTAATCAATCGAACCGCTGGATAGTTTTCGGGATAACTTGCCATTTGATAAACAGCAATATCTTTATCATAGCTACCAGCCACATATTGAGGATGGATAACGCTTTTAGCGAGAGGGTAACAATTATTCTTTCCTGCAGTGCCACTTCCTCCCATACAAGCATAAGCACGTGTTGCAGGAGCAAGAGCTACACAGTGTGCAGCACTTACAATCAAACCCCGGCCGATATAAGCTCCGCCACATTGGTGAGTTTCAAGGCTTCCAAGCCCAGTAAAATATCGCAGCGAAACCACACTTGGCCAATCTTTATCGGCCTCTTGCTCTCCACCAACAACGGCATTTGCACTACCGACAAACAGGCTTAAAATTAGCCCAAACCAAATCCTTATACTCACTTTCCCATCCTTAGCTTTATAGTTTTTTAGCACCCTACATTTAATAATATAAAACTCAATAAAAGGTTGGTGAATTTGTGATCAAGCAAAATCTAAGAAGAACTACCAAAGTAAAAAACTACAGCACTAATATACATGCTGTAGTTCTTTAAGATTGAACTAATATGGACAAACAAGAGTCCAGAGAGACCTATTAACCAGTAACATCGATATTTGAAAAGCTAGTTAACGGAAACAAGAAGCGAGAAAGTAACTTTAGCTACGCGATACTATAGTCAGACTAATCACGCTTAGGCTTTACTCTAATACGATCGAAGCGACCTTGCCCACCTTTTCGATAAGCACCAAATATGGTGACCTTATCGCTAATACCGCTGTTAAAATCGACTTCAATTACTTCCCAATCACCATGGTAATCATCGTCCGCATAGGTTTGGATGGAGAACTCTTGAAATTTGTTAATGAGCTTTTGTTCTTCGGTGGCTTCGGTTGTTACTGTCACCCCTATTTTTCCAGAGCCTTTCAAAAATACAGCTAAGGTATATTCGGTATTGGGTCGCACCGTTACTTCTTGCTCAAAACGGCCACTTTCACCGGTTATTTTGGCAGACGATTCATCATCGCGCCCTTGGCCTGAAATAGCGGTTGAACCAGACTTCTTCCAGCCATACCAGCCCTGCTCAAAATCAGGGTTAAGCACCAAGACCTTGGCCACAGCGGCTTGGCTAATTACCAGTGAGCATACACACCCACAGAGTATCGATAGTACTCGCTTTAACATGTTCAATTTCCTTATTTTTTGTTTACCGTACTGTCTCTTTTCGATAGCAAACTGCAGCCTGTTATTAGTACTCCTAAGCCGCAAAATAAGTAATCTTATAACACAAATAAATCAGGTTAGTTTTACTCCAATCTTTGTTGGATTAATCCCTGCATTGGCCTTCCCATACCAACATTTGTAATACCAAACTACTTATTGATGATTTTCTCGGGAATTATTGTTTAAAAACAGAGACAAGCAGTGATTTTGTGAGCCAGCTCATACACTTATTACATAACCTGAACTCGGGATAAGGAAGTGACGAGAACTCTGTAAGCCAGTATTTAATCTAGCTCCCTGTTTCTGGGGAGATAGCTTTGGTTAGCTCAAGGCGAAGCCGTGCGCCAATAGCTAGCCTATTGCAAGTAGCTTCAATACCGAAATAAGTAGAATTAGCCTAACTAGTCAATTTTCCCGAGCTCAGCTTACATAGCAAGCCGTCAGTTGGTCATTGCGGGAACAGGGATCTGTTGAGAGTGATAGTAGTGAGCAATTGTAGAAGTCAGCTTTCCAGAGTAATGAAGATAGTTAAGCAAGTGCTCTAGCTTTTCTCGCTGCTGATATAAGCTTGATTGACGGGAGATACCTATATACACCTTGCTATCGTAAGGCACTTCAAACTTAGCAATCTTAAATTTTCCAGCCCACAAGGAAGAGTTCAAGGCTTTATGGCGGCCAGTCTCGCCGGCTAAGCATACATCAACGCGTTTTCGTTCAAGCATTTTCAAGCATTCGCTTTGGTTGTTTAGCTTCACTTTATATAGTTTGTGGTCTTGATCGAAGCGCGCGAAATGCTTAGCCCCAAGCTTAATGCCTACCCGCATGGGATAAAGATCTGAATACTGGTTTAAGCTTCGTAGTTCACTTTTACGTATAACGAAATAATGACGAGCAGTGCTTAAGTACGCGGGCTCTAAGAAGTAGATATCTTGTTCACGCTGCTCAGTTTTAATTAAGCCTGCGGTTATGTCCACTTGGCCAAGCTGCAAACTGCGCAAACGCCTAGCAAAGGGTAAGTAGTAATTAACACTTTCCACCCGAGCTTCTTTAACCAACAAGTTCATAATGTCGTGGCTCAGCAGATGTTGCTTTGTAGAATAGGCTACTCGCCAAGTCGCTCTTGACTCAGCCATTGCAGTATTTAGCAACAAATAAAGCCCAAGCAACAATAAGACCCTCATTAGCAAAAAATCCCTTTTAGCTAGCATTAAGCCTATGATTCCTTTAAGGCTTTCTCAAAAAGTCGCAATCAGGCTACAGCAAAGCAAGGTCAAATTAAAAGCACCTAAACATAAAGCCCTTAAGATGAGAGTTGGAAATAATTGTTTACAGCTTAGACTTGGGAAGGCTTGCAGAAAGCTTAAATGCAAACTGCCTTGCCTGCTCTAAATCGCGCTTTAAGCGCGGTATATCTGCATCGTCTAAAAACCGAGTAAAAGCCTTTACCGCGATTTGTTCAAACGCAGGAATGGTATCGCGATCAAAATACTGCGATACGCCAATAGATTCCTTTAGCATACTCGCGCCTTCACTCACTAAACTATCACTACTCACTTCTGACGCAGTAGAAGCAGGTATATAGCCTAAGCCTTCAGCTATTTGGGCTTGTACCTCTGCCCTTGCCATATACTTTATAAACTCTTCAGCTTGGTACACCTTCTTGGTGTGTTGAGCAATCATAAACACATCGGTGGGAGCCACCTCATAGGTGGGTAGATCATACAGCACCGGAAATGGCATAAATCCAATATCGTCTTCCAACTTAGCTGGCCACTTGGTGGCTACAAAATTACCTAACAACAAAAATGCTATCCGTTCTCGGTAAAAAATGGGTAATACTTCATCCCATGCGTAATCATGATGATCAGCATTAAAGAAGCCGAGTTTGATTAACGAGGCCCATTGTTCATAGACTGGTGTTAATCGAGGATCATAAAAAAGAGACTTCCCCTCGAAGTAATTGCTGGTGAAAGCTAAGGTCGTTTATTCTCAGGTTTAAATGATCAAACCAAGCTGCGGCTGGCCAATAGTTTTTGGTACCAATACCAATGGGGGTAATACCAGCTTGTTTAAGCTGTTCGCATTGACGAACAAAATCTTCCCAAAAACGTTGCGGGCCACCATGTTTATCGATAAGTGATTTTCGATAAAAAATACCCCAGTGATAATAAGCAAAAGGCAAGGCATATACCTGCCCTTCTTCACTCACTCCACTTTGTAAATGAGCAAAACTATCAGCAAGTTTTAACTCTTGCCAAACATGATTAATTGGCCTTATCAGGCCCTTACGAGAAAACTGAAACAAGCGTTCAGAAGCTTGCCAGTGCAGCACATCGGGTGAGTTTTCTCCCCCTTTAAGCCACTTATCGATCTCGCTTTTATAGTCTTCATCACTGCGAATAATCGTTTGAATATGAATGCCAGTCTCTTGAGTAAAAGCCTCAAATACAAAATGAAAACTATCGCGTTGCTTGGGTGTTAACAGCAAAGACACTCTAAGCGGCTGGGCAACACAACTTAAACTTAAAGAGACAATTAGCAAGACTAGCCATTTGAGCGACATAAGGTTCCTTCACTATTCGTTTGCTAACCCTCTGGCTAGGTGTAGTTATAGTGTAGTCTCAAATAGATAATCTGGCGTTAGCGAGTCCCAGCTAATAAGTGACAAAAAAGCCAATAAAAACAAAAGCCAGTAGCTTTGTTAGCGATTAGGTATACTTAACTCAGCCTCAATCAGCGTGTTATAAGAACCAATGACATTTAACCAATTGCCTCTCAACCCTAAGCTACTTAAAAACCTTAGCGCTTTGGGCTATCAACAAGCTAGCGAGATTCAACAGCAAGCCATCCCTTTGGCGTTGGCTGGTCATGATTTAATGGCCTGTGCCCCAACCGGCACCGGCAAAACCGCAGCGTTTTGCTTGCCTATTTTGCAAGCCCTTAGCCAACAAGAACGTACTCACCATATCCAAGCCTTAATCATCACACCCACTCGTGAGTTGGCTCAGCAAGTGCACCAAAACCTAGAAAATTACGCTAAAGGCTGCGAGCTTAATTGCGCATTGGTGTATGGCGGTGTGAGTATAGAAAAGCAGCAATTAGCTCTTAAGCAAGCCTGCAACATAGTGGTGGCGACTCCTGGCCGAATGTTAGATCACTTAAAACGCGGCTCCTGTGACTTAAAACACTTACAACATTTGGTATTAGACGAAGCCGACCGCATGCTCGACCTTGGTTTTAAAGATGAATTAAGAGCCCTATTCAAGTATTTACCGCAGCAGCACCAAACCATGCTGTTCTCGGCTACGTTAGATGAGAGTATTTACCGCTTTGCTAAACCTTGGTTAAACCAAGCCAAACAACTAGATATTGCTAAAGCCCATAGCAAGGTAGTAAAAATAGAAGAACGCGTTTACAACGTTGACCAAGATAAAAAAGCCGCATTACTTTGCCAATTAGCTAAAAAAGCCAGTTGGCAGCAAGCCTTGGTATTTTGCCGCACCAAACAAGGCGTGGATAAACTGGTTAAACAGCTGATTCAAAACGATATAAGCGCTGCAGCTTTACATGGAGACTTAAGCCAAGCCGCCCGCGAACAAAATTTAGTTAAATTTAAGGCTTCCGAAATACGCCTCTTGGTCGCAACAGATGTAGCGGCTCGGGGGATAGATATCGCAAATATGCCCTGTGTGATCAACCTAGAGCTACCTTACAAAAATGAAGACTATATCCACCGCATTGGCCGTACTGGTCGCGCAGGGCAAAGCGGCGTTGCCATTACATTGTTGTGTGTTGACGACGAACACTTACTGCACGATTTAGAAGCCCAACTCGACCGCCGATTACCTCAGCAATGGTACCCTGGCTTTGAGCCCGATTTAAGCCAGCCCGCACCCTCTAACAAACGTAATTCGCGCTCAGCTCAAAAAAAGAAAGCGCGTAAAAGAGCTTTGCGCGCTAACAGCAAGAAACCTACAATCTAATCACAATTTACTAAGCCAAATACTTGGATACTGCATTTAAGCGTGTTCATAAGTATTAGTCTTTAATGTTTTAGTATTTCTACTAATAAACTGTAGGTGTTTGTTTTTTTTACACTTTATAGGCACCCTCGCCAAACAGAAACCTCAAACCATTGAATTATATACATATAATCATTTGGTATGAAAAATGCTTACCCGCTGATTAACTTTTTAATCAATAGCAAGTAAGGGAATAACTGCATGAAAAAAATACTAATTTCTTCTATCCTCCTAGGACTTTCGGCATCAGCCAACGCTAGCGTTATCTTTTTTGGAGAAGACCTTAACCCCGGCACTAGTACAGCAAACAGTAGTGCCGCTAAAGATAACTTTTTTGCATCACTAGTAGGTGCCGGAACAGAAGATTTTGAGTCTTTCTCTACAGGCAGTAGTGGCCCGCTAACCGCGGATTTTGGTGCGGCAGGAACTGCGACCTTATCTGGATCAGGCGCCATTGATAATGGAGGCTATGGTCGCTTCGCAACTTCGGGAACCAAGTTTTGGGAAACAAACCAAAACTTTACTATTGAATTCTCACAAGCAATTTCAGCTTTCGGCTTCTACGGTACTGATATCGGAGATTTTGGCGGACAAATCACACTAGATTTTTTAAGCGGTTCATCTACCAGCTATACTGTCGACAATTCAACTAATGCTCCGGATGGCACGCTACTTTACTGGGGTATCATCGACACACTAAACCCTTTCACTAAAATCACTTTCGGCAATACTAATTCTACGGACGTTTTTGGATTTGACGATATGACTATCGCCAATCAAACCCAAGTACTGCCTAGCCAGGTATCTGAACCAACTAGTGCATTAATGTTAGGCCTAGGTTTATTAGGCTTCGCTGCAAGCCGCCGTAAAAAGAAATAACAAACTAAACTCCTAAGCCACTTTTAAGTGGCTTAGCCCATACCTTTACCGTCTATTTGCTTTTCAGAGCGAGCTTCATTTAACACAACTCTCCCACTATCTCTCACTAAAATATCAATAGACCTAAGCTTCCCTTAACTAAACCTTCATGCTCAGTTAGTTATTTAACGCATCCAATATGCCATCTTTAGGCTATATTGCTTGCGTATAAGTTCAATATGCGCAACTAGCGCGAGCTAACAACCACGGAGCAAAACATGTCTACTTCAGAAACAAATCTATCAGCCTTTAGCCAAGCAGTAATTGCTGCAGGGGAGCTTTGGGTGCTTAGCGCCGATGATGAATTTGTCGTGGTGGATTCCATCGAATTTGAAGCCACCGACGTAATGCCGCTATTTTCTAAGCAAGCAAATGCGCAAGCCTTATGTATTGAAGATTGGGCGAGCTATCAGCCAGTAGCCGTTAAACTTGAAGAGTTTTTTGAAGAATGGTTACCAAGCCTTGATGAAGACAAGGTATTGGTGGCCATAGACTTAGATGAAAACTTAGTAGGTGAAGAAATCGAAGCCTTTACTTTAGCCAAGCAACTGGCCGAAGACGACGCCTAATTGCAAACAAAAACGCCACTCAGCAGTGGCGTTCTCTTTTTATCGCTAGGCACTTAACTGAGCTAGCTTAGCTGTCTCGCCATTAATCGTATTTAAGAAAATGAGCTGAAATCCGTTAAATACGAAGCCAACTGTTTTTGCTCATGATACTCGTCTATTCTGCGCCGAGTACGCGAACTATTTTTGGCTTTTTTAGCGTGTTTAATCTGAGCGGCTTTATCTTCTTCTTCCCACTCATCAATATCATCAAATCTTGAAAATCTCATCGCTGGTAACCTAATTTAACTAAAAATATTACAGGCTATATTGCGCGACAAAAAGTTAGCTAAGCTGAGCTTTTTTCGCCATTTAAATGTGCTAAAAAATCCTACTTTCGTCAATCTATTTCACAGCTAGCAAAAACCACCCAGCAAAACAAATAACCGCTAATAAACAATACCTTAAAGGGTAAATACGTTATTTCCCTACCGAGTAAAACTTTCTTATCGTTACCACAAAAATTCTTTGTTTCAACGTAAGCGAACTTACTGACATTATCGCGCGGCTTTGGATAAAGCACTGTCTATTAATCGTGTTTGTAGGTACGCCATGTTAAACAATTCTGCACACCAGCCCAGCTCAGGGATCCTTAGCCCATTGTTAGGCTTGGGCTTATTTGCGGTAGCCTCAGGCTACCTCATGAGCCTATTACCACTGGCCTTAACAGCCTTAGCGCTTACACTGTCGTTAAGTGCATGGTTGGCTAGTGCGTATTACACAGGTTTGTTACTCGGCGCCTTACAAGCGCAACGCTTAATCGCAGCTATTGGCCATCGGATGGCCTTCATCCTTTGTTTATTAATATTGCTCGCCACAGTTTTATTGATGTTCTTGCTTCCTTATGCGAGCGCATGGCTAGCCCTGCGCTTACTGGCTGGTGTGGCAACCGCAGGTATTTTTGTGGTGGTTGAATCTTGGCTTTTACTGGTGGATGACGACAAACAACGAGCCTCTCGCTTGGGTATTTACATGCTGACTCTTTACGCTGGTAGCGCTGTTGGTCAGTTGTTAATTGAGCCAATCGGGACCGCGGGCTTAGTGCCCTTTTTAAGCATTGCGACTTTGCTGGCTTTAGCTATTTTGGCGGCACTGTTTACGCGCACAGCCAAACCCCACCAGATTTTACATAGCGCTGTGTCTATCAAGGAGCTTTCAAGCTTAAGTAAGCCAGCCTTTATCGGCTGCATTGTATCCGGTTTGGTGCTGGGCCCAATCTACGGGCTGATGCCCAGCTATTTAAGTAGCTCAACTCAGTGGAGCAACAAGGTAGGAGTGTTAATGGCAAGCTTAGTACTTGGTGGAATGTTGGTTCAACCCTTAAGTAGCTATTTATCGGCACGATTAAACAAAACCTTGTTACAGGCTTTTGCTGCAGCCATAGGCGTACTAGCTGCTTTGGCTATAGCCATGGCTAACTCCTGGTTAGCCTTGTCAATAAGCTTACTTGTATTAGGAGCGGCGGCATTTTCTATTTACCCCATCGCGATATCTCAAGCTTGTATAAATGTGCCAGCGGAGAAAATTGTCGCCATCACTGAATTAATGCTAATTAGCTATAGCATCGGCTCAATAAGCGGCCCATTGCTGGCCGAATCCACTCAAAGCTTGGCGCTTAAACTGCCCTTGTATGTTGCGTTGGTCTTGGCTAGTACCAGCATGTATATGTTGATTGTAGCCAGCAAAGAAAAAACTGGCCGAGGCCACCTACCACCTACACTTGGGGTTTGAACTTAACGGTAATCCTGAGCGCAGTAGAGCTGGCCACTACCTGCCTCTTCATCAAGTAATACCGGGACCAAAGCGCCCGGTAATACTGAATCTGGATGATTTGGCGCTTGCTCTCCGCCTAAGTCGGTCTGCAACCAACCAGGATCCATTAAGTTCATTAATACACAGCTGCCAGCTAAGCTGGGCAGCATGTCGCGCACATAACGATCCAAGGCAGCTTTAGAACAGCTATAAGCCATAAGCTGGGGTTGGTCGGCAATGCCAGAGGTAACATTAACTATACGTCCCTCACCTTGTTGCTTCATTTGCGGTAAAAAGGCGTCACATAAACTTGCTGGTGCAATGCAATTTACTTGAAAACTTAAGGCATAATCTGAGGCAGGAACCACTGCGTCATCTCGCCAAGGGGTCATAATTGCGGCATTGTTATATAACACTGTCAAAGATTGATGAGTTAATTGATTAACTTGAGTCACCAAACTCGCTATTGCTTGGTTATCAGACAGTTCGGCCTCTACCGCAACCGCGAAGCCTTGCAGGCGGGTAATCTCATCTACCACTTTTTGTGATGCGCTTAAGCTTCGACTATGCACAATTACTTTGGCACCTTTAGCGGCTAGTGCTTTGGCAATGCGTAAACCCACGCCTCGACTTGCCCCAGTCACTAATGCCCATTTACCCGCTACTTGCATACTTTGCCCACCCTTAAATACCCTGAAATCAATTCACTCCAACAATTCTTAATCTTACCCTTAGTGAAGGGCAACCTAGCTTTCAGCCTGAGTTAAATTGGCAAAAATTGAAGTACTTCAAAAGAGAGTGAAACAGAATGAAACAGTGAGATAGTTACTCGCAAAATAAACCAACAAGTACCGCGTTAACTCACAGAAAAAATCAGCCAAATAAAACTCTAATGCTGATAAACAAAACCACCATAAAGGTATTTTGTCGCTTCAGCGCCTAACACCAACACTTGGTCTCCAGTCTCTAAGGGGCAATTCTCAAGTAAGCGAGCAAAGCTTAACCAAATAGCCGCCGAACCAAGATTACCGAATAGTTTTGCATCATTAATGATTTGTTCTTTTGGGTAGTTTAGTGCTTTGCTCAGTAGTTTATCGATATGGCCATTAGCTTGATGCGGCAAAATGTACCTAAAGTCACTGAGTTGATAACCCCGCGACAGCACTGCTTCCAAGCCTAATTCAAATAACTGTGAGCCAGTTTCCTTCACCTGAGTAATATTATGATGAAAACGCGCCATATTGCCCTCACCAACAGTATTAGCCCCTGCATCTAAGTAAAAGCCAGGGGCTTTGTTATGCCCAATTTGCCCCAGGTAAATATCTTTGATTAATCGCTCTGGCTGGTTCGCAGGGCCAACAATAACTCCACCACAACCGTCACCCATTTGCACAAAATTCACTAACTGTTGCTGATCGACAAATTGCTTATCTAAATCGAAATACACCGAGCCCGTTTCACTGCCCACAATAGCCACTGGCGCTTGGTCTGCGGCACATAACGCGCTAGCTAGCTGCAAACCATTGGCAAAACCGGTACAAGCTTGGCGAAGTTCGGCATAAGCGCCGTGGTACGCCAACTCATCGGCCAACCATGCTGCATTGGGCGGAATTTGGGTGTGCGGCGTACAGGTATGACTTAACAAATACCCTAGTTGCTCAACCTGTAAATCCGACTGCTGCAAACACTGTTGTAGCACCTGCTTTGCCATATCCACGCCAGTTGGCGAAGCTTGACTGCGTGGCTGGGCAAAACTGCGGCTTAAAAAGCGCCGCTCCACCCCTAAACGTCTGGCAATAATTTTGGCTTTACGTGCCATGCGCCAACCACATTGCTCCGCCATGTAGCCTAACAACTGTTCATTAGCGACTGGCTGATGTGGCACAAACCAGTTAGCAGCCAATAAGTTTAATGAATGGCTTGCAAATTTTACTGCCATTTTAGCTCCAATCTTTTTTCTAGCTTATCCAAATCAACGCCTATAATTTCAAACTGATCGGCTTGCTGTTTGAGCAGCTGCATTAATGCACCAAGCACCCACAAACGCTCTTCTGCCATGTCACTCACACTTGCCCCAAGATGCTGAGCAAAGTGCTTGCTAACATACACATGCTTTGCTTCGTCTTTTTTAATTAAGCCGCATAGCAGAGAAAAAGGATGACGACTGCCAATACTGCCGCGCTCAATCAACTGCATGAGCTGGGTTACACAGGCATCTAAACTGGCAATTCGCACAAACTGCTGCTGTAAGCTTAAACTGCGGCCTAAGCCAGCATAAAATCGCTGCGCAGTACGGCGAACCTTATGCTGTTCTGCAAGCTCTGGCAGTTGAGAAAATACCGTTTGTAGCGCTTCGTCATGCCACGCTTCATCGGCTTCTACTTCATTTAAGGCTAATACTGAATCGGCACATTGTTGCTGGCTAAATTGCAATGCTTGCTGCTGAAACACCAACTGGGCTGATTGTTCGCCGCACAATAATAGCGGCATAAGTATCGCGAGCGCCTCGGTGTGTGCTGAAGAAAACTCTAATGGTGAGCCTGCATATTGCTTGCTCCAACTGGCAATAGGGTGCTGCAAGTTTAAGCTCGGTGTCGCTAGCTTGGCGGCAAAACAATTGCCCATAGCATGTCGTTTCATGGCTGCCCCCCTAACTCTGCTGACAAGCGGCTTTTAGCATGAGGTAAACACAAAGGCAGTATCAATAAGTCCACCATTAAGGCTAGTAACAGGGTAAGCGCTGAGAGCAAACCCATTTGCTGAATAGGCAAAAAATCAGATAGATAAGCTAAGGCAAAACCAACTGTTAGCGCCCCAGAAGTGAGCAATAAAGCGGGAGTAATGCTAGCCATACCTTGCTGCAGTTGGGCACCACCACGAACCGGATCAACCTTAAGCAATATGTGCAAACTATCATCTACAATTATGCCGAGCATCATGCCCATTACCACCGCACTGCCTAAGCTTAAGTGTTGGCCAAATAGTTGCCATAGAGCAAATACCCATAATAGCGGAATGGCGTTAGCCAGCAGTGCTAGCACCATTAGATATCCACTGCGTTTTAACACTAGCACCACCAAGGCCACTAACAAGAAAGCCAGGCTAAAAGACAGCAACATCGCTTGGCCATTAGCTTGGTTAAACTTAGCAAAAATGAGGTTGCTGCTATAAGCCGGTGATAATTGGATTTGCTCAGCCGCCGCCCACTGTGCGACACCTTGCTCAAACTCAATAAGCTGGCGATTGCTTAAAGGCTGTAACCATACCGTGATTAACTCTGCCTGTTTAGCTAAATCAAGTCCACTTTGCTGCACTGTAGACATACTCATAATTGCTGTAGGGTCATGCGCAAACCAATCTAACCAATCATGTTTGCTGTTTACTTGGCGAACTTCAGCTTGCTGATTTAAGTAGCCTAGCAATCGGCTTAATGGCTCTGAGCGAGCCAAGGGGTCATCGCTTTGTTCGCTGAGCTGATAACGCACACTATGTAAACCTAAAAACTGTTGCTGCAGTTTATCCCTGCTCAAAGAGAAAGCATTATCGGCTTTAAAGTAGTTCAAGGGATCATCGTCAAAGCGCAGCTGACTTACCGCCCACCCCGCCACTAAGCTCACAACAAGTGCGATCAGAAAAATAACGCGTCGATACTTAAGCAAAAGAGAAAAGTTAACTAATTTAGCGGGTTGTTGTGTGTTTATATTTTTTGAACATGTAATGCCTTTTAGCCACCAAGGCAGCAGGGAGCAACAGGCTAAGCCATTAACTAACACTGAAAATGCCACCATTAAGCCAAAATCAGCAATCGGTGGTGAAGGACTTAGATTCAATAATAAGAAACCTGCAGCGGTGGTTAACGCACCCCAAAGCAAAGGTGAGAACTTGTGCTCCAAAGCGCCCAATATAGCCTGATAGCTATCATTGCTCACTACTAACTGTTCTCGCCATGCAAAATATAAATGGCTGCAATAGGCCATAATTAGACTAATTATCACCAAAGGAATAAAAGCACTAATCGCCGCCAGTTTTAAACCTAACCACCCACTTAACCCCAAAGTAAGTAGCAAGCTAAATAGGGCGCAGCTGGCCATGGCAGCTAACCACCGCAGATTGCGAATAACCAAAGTAAATAGCAATGCAAAACTGATGATCAGCGCAGGAGCAAACCAGCTCAAATCATGCTTCAATACCTTAAGATATTGTTGACTTAGCGCTAGCTCTCCAGCGTATTGATAAGAAACTCCTTCAGCTGCAAACTCTTGCAGCACACTATCAAGCTGCGAGAAAAACTCTGGTACAAGCTTCGCCTGTTCAGCAATATTTGGCGCTACATTTAGGCTAAGCAATACACTTAAGCCATCTTCGCTAACTAGCTGTTTTGCTAGTGCGGGAGGCAAGGCCGATTGCAAGGCTAAATCGGTAGTTGGGCTAACAGTTTCGACTCCCTTAAGCAGCAATAACTGCTGACTAATACTCTGGAGCAAAGCGAGTTGATGTGGGCTGGTCCAGCTTTGAGAGCCGATGAGCAAAACCTGAAGATTAGCAACAGCACCAAACTGCTGCTCAAATTTACTTAAAGCAATAAGCTCTGGATCATTCTTAGAGAAATAGGCTTGAATACTGGGCTGCAAGTTGAGTTTGGGCAAGCCCAACAAGGCAACAATTAGCAGCAACAGCCAGCCAAATTTTACCCAAGCGTGTTGCATGCCTAGGATAAACATTGTGGCCTTGGTTTGTTGCATAGTCCGCCTTTTATTAACTAAAAAATACTGCCTTTTTAACTAGACCAAGCAACACGCAATTTATTTTCAATAAAAATGAATCAGTTACAAAAAAATCTATTCCCAACGGGCGTCTTGCTCGGACATTTCAAACGCTATCGCCTCTCCTTTGGCCGTTAATTGCAGCACCGCCTTGGGAGAGCCATCGCTATTGAGTTCAAGCAAACCAATGCCGGAGGCATTAAGTAAGCGCTCACCACGTGCAGCATTTTCTGGTCGATGAGGCACAATCCGCATTCGTCTGCGACGAGTAAACCAGTTAAGTGGTGAGCGAGGTGAATATAGCCAGCGATTGATCCGATCGAGGGTATTAAGCAAGCCTTCGGGAAATTGGTTTTTTATGCCGCTGCTAGTAATTTGCCAAATATCGGGCCCACCTTCTCTGCCACGCAGTTGAATTTGATAAGCAAAAGAGTAATGCACATCACCAGACAAAATCACAAAGTGCTGTGGCGTTTTCGGGTGACGAAATAAATTTAATAACGCGTTTGCCGAACCAGGATGCGCCATCCAGTTTTCTGCATCTACCAGCAGTGGTTTTCCTGCCAAGGTAAATAGGCGCTGAATCACTTCAATAAGCTTTACCCCAAACATCGGTGCAGGGGAAACTAATATAACGGCATCTAGCCCAATCAATTGCTGCTGTAAATCGGTAAGCGCTTCCCAATCCATTAAACCCGAGGGTGAATTAAGGTTACGCTCCGAGCGCCAGCGGTGAGTTCTAGTATCCAACACCAGTAACCTAGGTTCGGTATCCCAATGGTAATGCCACTGAGGGTAGCTAAGTAGCGTATCGATCAGCGCTATGTGTTGCTGACCACCAGGAGCCAGCAAGCTCGCTTGTAGTTCGCCCATCAACTTCGCTGAAAAGTTGTCTGGTGCATTGCCCCAGCCTTGGCACAGAAAGTAGGCCACTAAAGCGTTGCCAATAATACGTTTAGAAAACGGATGACCGTAGGCACTTTGCTCCCAAGCTGCGGTTAAATTCCAATCGTCGGTGACATCATGGTCATCAAACATCATTGCGCAAGGCAAATGCGCCAATAAGCGCTGCACTTTAGCTAAACCTGCAACAAAGCCATCAAGGGTTTCGCGCTGCTTAACAAACTCGTCCAGTTGATCCAAACTTAATGAGTCTGGCGGGCTCATATCCAGTTTCGGCCAAGCGCTGGGTGACCACACTAACAAGTACATGGCGAGCATTTCGGCCAAAGAAATCAAATGATTGTTAGCATGATCAGAGGTGAAAATAGGTTTCTTTACCGCACTAAATAAAGCTTTATTAGCTGCCAGCTCTACTCCCTCTTTAGGCAATAACTCTTGGCGAGACAAGTAATGCCCTTGAGCATGAAGCTGTTCACTAGCGGCTAGTTTACTGTCTTGAAAAGGCTCATTCGCCAAACCTAAACGGGCAATTAACTGGTGAATAGCAACTAGCATAGGAGTAGCAACGTCGTCGGCGTACACTTGATCGCCACTTAGCATTAGCAAACTTGGCCAGTTATCTAACTCTTGTTCGGCTAACCAAGCATCTGCTCTTACCAAACCATCGCCACTAGCAAAGTGCGGTTTACGGCATGAGCCATGCAGCATTTGCTTTACTTTATTAGGTACCACAAAGCCTGGTAAATTGTGCGGTGGATACACCAATTCGGGTGCCCAATCTCGCCATGTTAAAGGCTCCGATTCACCAGCTTTAATAAGACCTAAATCGTAGCTAACCCAAGTATCGACAGGCAAAGCCGATTTAAGTTCTAGATCAATTAAGTAGTAATAAAGACGCTCACCAGCACAAATGCATTGGCTAGTTTGCATGATTTGCTGATGATCAAACAACTGTGGCGGCTTGCCCTTTGCTTGCAAGCTAAGTTGTAGCTCTAAGGCCTGCGAGGTGGCAATCCACATGCTCAGCTTAGTAGTGCTGATTTGTCTTAAGATTGGACCGGCTAATACCAGTGCTAAATTTTCTTCACTCATATCAAAAGTATACAAGCGCTTAGAGAAAAGACCATTACGCTTTATTTAGATATTTTATTGGTTTCCAAGTGAGCATATTAAGGCTAGCTTTAAAAGCAATAAGGAAAACAAGTTTTGAGGCATTATGGCAGCGTATTTGTTGGGACAAGTTAACATTAAAGATCCGACCCTTTGGCAACAATATGTTAAGGCTGTGGGAGAGTCGTTAACTCCTTATAAAGCCAAGGTATTGCTACGCGGTAAATGGCATAAGCAACTGGCGGGCTCTAGTCAATTTGAGCAAAGCGTAGTGATCGAATTTGCCAGTATTGAACAACTAGAGAGTTGGTACCATTCGCCTACTTATCGATCGCTTGTACCTCTGCGCGATAAGGCCGCAGAGGTAAATATTAGTAGTTACAGTAACTAAGGTTTAGGCAAACATATCCGACAGTGAAGCTATGTCATTAGACTTTTTAGCCAGCTCGCTACTACTGGTTTTAAGTTCACTCGCATGATGTTTGGTTTCTTGACTGAGTTGGCTGATTTTAGCCACATTTTCCGAAATATTGGCACTCACCACAGACTGTTGCTCGGCAGCCACAGATATGGTGGTAGAAACGTCATGCACCTCATTCATCATGTTAGAAATGTCAGCCACCAATTCTGAGCTACGACATGCGGTTAGTAAGCACTGCTCAGCTTGGCCACTACTATGCGTCATTCTGTCTTCCCAAGATGCTAAGCTATTTTGCATTTTATCCACCGACTGCTCGATTAAACTTGTGGCTTGATGGGTGCGATTAGAGAGCGCCCTTACCTCATCGGCAACCACCGAAAAACCTCTGCCCTTCTCCCCCGCTCGTGCCGCTTCAATGGCTGCATTTAAAGCTAGAAGGTTAGTTTGATAAGCAATGCCTTGGATTTCTTCCATCACCTTAGCAATACCATCAGCATCATCGGTTAGCTCTTTGGCTAAGTTTGCCGCTTGTTTTACATCCTCAGACAAGGTTTCTACCTGCTGACGGGTTTCACTCATATTGATCTGGGTTTGCTCACAGTGTTTTTGAGTTTCACCCACTTTATCGGTAGCGGTTACCGTGGAGTTACTGATCTCTGACGCGGTCATCGACATTTGATGAATGGCCGCAGATAACTGCTCTAATTCTACAGTTTCAATATCGACAGCTTTACTGGTGGTGATAGAAATGGTGGCGAGTTCTTTGGAAAGGATCTGTAAGCGCTTGGTTGAATCTGCTGTGCGACCAAGTATGGTTTTAATTCTCGCTTCCAATAAACCAATATGGAAACGAGCCACATCAAACAGTTCGGTGCCTTCATAGATATAACGGCTAGGGCTATCAAACGACTGCTTAAGCTTATTGAGTTTCCATGGCGTTGTTACTAACTCATTAAAATTAAGAAAAAATAAACTGGCCACAAACAGCAATTCTAGCAAAGCATAACGACTGTCTATATTCATCGACACCCAAAGTAAGCCCATCAGCAAAATAATGGCAGACGCCCATACCCTTGCTACCCTGCCACTCCATAGTGGTTCAATATGTTTACCATTATTTAGCTTATGGTAAATCATCTCTGCTCGCTGTTTGTGTTCTGATTTTGGCGACACTCTCACCGATTGGTAACCAATATGCTGGCCTTCCTCATAGAGCGGCGTAACGTAAGCATCTACCCAATAATAGCGACCGTCTTTGCAGCGGTTCTTTACCATGCCTCGCCACGCTTCACCCGCTTTAAGCTTCTTCCATAAATCGGCAAAAGCGGCCTTGGGCATATCTGGGTGGCGAACAATATTGTGGTGTTGCCCCAACAACTCTTCATATGAGTAACCGGCCACCTCACAAAAGGCCTCGTTTGCATAAGTGATATCACCTTGAAGGTCAGTTGTTGAGACCAGTTGCAGCGATTTATCAAAAGTAACTTCTTGATTAAGTGTTGCCATAGCACTATTACCAAAATTAACTATAGATAATATAAATAATAGCCGTATTGCTAGATGCTAGTGCTAAAAAGCCAGCATTAACTCACCTTTAAGTAACATATAAATCAATTAGACATTTGCATTCAATAACTTAAAAACCACAAAAATCTTTAGAAAAATTGCCGAACAAGCCGCTAAAGCCAAACAAGACTGCTGTCTTCGAGTAAAGTGGCCAATAATCAAACAAAGTTAAAAAATATTGTATAACTACCACTTTATGGTCGCTTATCTGGTTTAAGTAAAAACTCTGATTAATCAGCGGAATATAAGCGATCGATTGAAGAAACAACCAAAATGAAATCCTTTTCAATCACAAAACCAAGATATTTACTTGATGAACACCTCAATTTGTTCACTTTAAAGACTATTTTTTATTCGAGCGGCGTTATGGTCGCGCAACAAATGACCAATAAGAGTCATTTAACATTGGCTAACAGCTTGATATGCCTACGGCTATCACAATATAAACTCGAATAAGGAAATGACATGAACAAGGTAGTACTCCTTGGTTTGTTAACGGCCTCCCTTTCTGCTCAAGCAGAATGGGAGTTCCGTGGCACGCCAAATGGCTGGCAAACCACCGCCATGGATCAGGTATCTAGTACAGAATTTCAAACCTGCCAAACCTTTGGCAATAACGACCCACGTTTTAAAATTGACCGTTGGGGCAATTGGCAAGAAGCCTACCCTAATCAAGACTACCGCGTATCGGCCGGTAGCCACCAGATTACTTTTTACAGCGACAGCAAAAATATCGACGTAGTATCGGTAGCAAACTGTGATAGTAACCAAGCGCCAACTGCTGTTATCTCACCAGCCAATGCGCAAACTGTAGATGCTGGCACTAGCATCACCTTCTCGGCTAGTGGCTCTAGCGACAGCGATGGAAGCATTGCTAGCTACTTGTGGAGCACTGGTGAAACCACTGAAACGATTAGTGTTACATTTACTCAAAGCGACACCGTTACCTTACAAGTAACCGACAACCAAGGTGCAGTGAGCAATACCGCCAGTGTAGACATTACCGTTGCGGGCGAAGAGCCGCCGGTATGGTGTTTCCGCGGCACACCAAATGGTTGGGGCCAAACAGCAACGGTACGCGATGCGGCCAGCGGCTTATACACACTGACTCAAGCCTTTGCTGGAGAAGAAAGCCCAGCACGCTTTAAAGTTGCCGCTTGTTCAGATAACGGTAGCTGGGGTGAGAACTACCCTAACCAAGATTTCCAAGTAGACGACAATACTAACTACAACATCAGTTTTGATGCTTCAAGCAAAGCCATTACCGCTGACGTAGTGATTATTGAAACTAAGCCTGAGTTAACGGTAAGCCCTAACAGCAGCGATTTTAGCACCGACACACTAGCGGTAACCTTAAGCTACAAAGGTGAAAACGTTACTGATAGCACCTATCAACTAAGCACTACTGGTGGTACCCAAGGTGTAAGCTTTAACAATGGCGACATCATCAATATTGGTGGCGAGCTGGCTGTAGGTGAATCCCTTGAGTTACAAGTATTTGTAGCCAATGCTCAAGGTTCGGTTAGTCAAACTTATACCTACAATAAAATTGCAGCGCCTGAAACTGGCTTTACTGTTTATCTAAACGCGCCAGCAGAATGGACGCCGTCAATTCACCACTGGGATGCACTTCCAGCTGGTTCTGAGCCCGATACTGCGTGGCCTGGTGATGCCATGGTGAAACGCGGTGATATCTGGCATGAGTTTAAGTTTGAGAACAGCGATTCAAGCAAACTAATCTTTAGTAATCAAGGCAATAGCCAAACGGAAGATCTATTCCGCGATAAAGATGGCTGTTACACCATTGAAACTCAGAGTTGGACAGATACTTGTGATGTAAATGATGATGCTAATGTGAGCATAGATCCTGCAGTAAGCACTTTCTGGACTAACGAAGTAAGCATTACCTTAGGTGCTACTGGTGATGATGTTACCGGTGGTTTATATACTACCGACGGTAGCGATCCGGTAAACGGTATTGCGTATAGTGATGGCGAAACCATTTCGGTTGGCAGCAACTTAGCCATTGGTGAGTCTCTACAACTTTGTTTATATGCAGAGAACGCTAACAGCAACGCTAACAAATGTTTCACCATTACCAAAGTTGAGCAGCCTACAGCATCTGATTTCACATGGGACAACGCCAACGTTTACTTCGTTATTACCGACCGTTTTAACGATGGTAACTCAAGCAATAACAACTCTTATGGTCGCCCAAGTGTTGATGCCACAGGCAAAAACATTGGTACTTTCCATGGTGGTGATATTGCCGGCTTAACCGCTAAATTGGATGAAGGCTACTTCACCGATCTTGGTATTAACGCCATTTGGTTAACTGCACCTTACGAACAAGCTCATGGCTTTGTAGGCGGCGGCAGCGACGGTGACTTTGCTCACTACGCTTACCACGGTTACTACGTGCAAGATTACACCAACCTTGATGCCAACATGGGCACACCTGCAGAGTTTAAAGCCTTTGTAGATAAAGCACATAGCCAAGGCATTCGTGTTGTTATGGATGTGGTAATGAACCACGCAGGTTACAACACCCTAAAAGACATGGATGAGTTTAACTACGGCTCTGATACTGCTGGTCCAAATTGGACACCAAGCAATGGTCAAAACTGGTTCGGCTACCATGATTTCATCAACTACGATGGCGATGAGAACCTATGGTTGAACTGGTGGGGTAAAGATTGGATACGTGTAGGTTTACCTGGCTACGACGGTTGTGGCGGTGACGACTTAACTAAGTGTTTAGCCTTCTTGCCAGACTTTAAAACCGAGTCAACTCAGCAAGTGGGTATTCCTCCGTTCTTAGCCAACAAATCTACCTTTGGCCAAGGCTACCTAAGTAACTACCAAGCCCAAGGTACTAAGCGTGTTCGCGATTGGATCACCGAGTGGTTAGTGCAATATGTACGTGACTACGGTATTGATGGTTTCCGTGTAGATACCGCTAAACACGTAACTAACGACCACTGGGCTTACTTAATCAGCGAGTCAAAAGCTGCATTAAGCGAGTGGCGTGCTAACAACCCTGATGCACCGGGTGCAGATTGGAACGATGAGTTTTGGGCAACTGCCGAAGTATTTGGCCATGGCTTTAACCAGTCTAACTACCATACCGATGGTGGCTTTGATTCTGTGATTAACTTTAGTTTCAAAAACACAGTTAATGGCATGATTTCTAGCACCGACACCATGCTTAACGAGTTTGCAAACTACGCTAGTCAAGTTAACAGCTCTAGCGATTGGAACTCACTAAGCTACATCTCTAGCCACGATACTGGCGCGGTGTTCTACAACGGTGACGACAATCGTCAAAAACGTGCGGGTACCGCCTTGTTGCTATTACCAGGTGGTGTGCAAGTGTTCTACGGTGATGAACTTGGCCGAGTAAATGGCGATGGCGGTTCAGATGCCGACCAAGGCAGCCGTTCAAGCATTGACTGGAGCAAAGCGGGTAACAGCGTTCACCAACACTGGCAAAAAGTGGGTCAATTCCGTCGTGACAACCCAGCAGTAGGCGCCGGCCAACACATTGCTGTTAGCCAGTCTAACGGCAAAGCTTTTGCACGTACTTGGACGAACCCAGTATCGGGTGAAAGCAACAATGTTGTTGTAGTGGTAGATGGCTCAGGCACAGTATCTGTGAATGTTGCTGGCTACTTCGACAACGGAAGCAGCGTGCGCAACGCTTATACAGGCTCTATTGCCACCGTAAGCAATGGCACTGTTAGCTTTGATGCGGGCAGCGAAGGGCTGCTCTTAATCGAAGCAATGTAATCCAATAGCCTTTTATATCCTTTGCCGCTCAAGCAATTGAGCGGCCTTTTTGTTTCTGCGGCTGGGTATACTATGCTCATCAATCAAAGCTAGCCTCTTAAAAGCACTCAATACGTTTCCATAAAAAATTAACTGCTTTACCAAATCAACATCATTATGGACAAAAATGACCATAATAATTGGAGAGTTCGCCACTGTTTCTTCAAATCAGATCCTCGTAAGATGCGCCTATCTAAACAAGCTTAGCGAGGACTAACCCCATGTCTCACCCAATTATTAACGATCTAAATAGCCGCTACACCGCTAAAAAATATGATGCATCAAAGCGTATTTCAGCCGAAGACATGACGGTGATAAAAGAAGCTATTCGTTTATCGGCGTCTTCAATTAACTCTCAGCCTTGGAAGTTTATTGTTATAGAAAGCGACGCTGCTAAGCAGCGCTTCCACGATAGTTTTGCCAACATGCATCAGTTTAATCAACCACATGCAAAAGAAGCGTCTCATATCATTTTATTTGCTCACAATCCCAACTTCACCAAAGATGATTACCGTAAAGTTGTAGACGTAGAAGTAAGCTCTGGTCACTTACCCGCCGACATGTACGACGCCATGCTTAATGGAGGATTCAGCTTTGCCGAAGCCAATACTGACGAAACCGGCTTTAACGGCAACTGGACCAAGGCGCAAACATACATTGCATTAGGCAACACCTTGCACGTATTGGCGCGTTTAAGCATAGCCTCTACCCCAATGGAAGGTGTGGACTCGGCGCTAATTGGCGAGATATTCGAGCAAGAGCTTGATGGTCATGTTTGCCACTTTGCCTTAGCGCTGGGCTACCACCTCGACGGCGAAGACTACAACTACGGCTTACCAAAGGCACGCCTGCCGGAACAAGATGTAATTGCAGTGCTTTAAAACCATGACTAGGGTCTGTTGATCTTTGGTGTTGAAATGTTGTTCGAGATAAGCGGGCTTTAATCGCGGCGAGCACTTAGAAGCCTAGTGGGCTAAGCAAGAAGTGCTTAGCAAAGAGTAAAGTTCGCTTATCCGAACCCTTTGGGCAGCATTTCTTAGCCATTTATTCAGCGTTAGCGAGAGATTATTAAGCCCACTTAACTGCACACTCACTGCCTTGCCTAAATGGCTAATAAATTACTGCAAAAATCATCAGCAAAGATCAACAGCCCCTAATAAATGCCGAGTGGCTAACTCGCTACTTATTAGCTGTAACACCAACTCTTTTATCGATTCCCAAATTTGACAGCCACCGAGTATTAGCACTACATTTGCTCTCTCAAGCTAAACAGTATTTATAGTAAATGCTGCTTAGCCATCAACAGCGACACATTTAGAGGACATCTCATGCCAAGAGCAAGCGCACGCCACATTCTGGTAGATACCGAGCAACAATGTTTAGATCTAAAAGCACAAATTGAAGGCGGAGCCGCGTTTACCGATATCGCCAAGCAGCATTCTAACTGCCCATCTGGCGCAAATGGCGGCGAGTTAGGTGAATTTAATAAAGGCGATATGGTGCCAGAGTTTGATACAGTGGTATTTAATGAAGCGCTAAATACTGTGCATGGCCCTGTGAAAACTCAGTTTGGTTATCACTTGCTAGAGGTCACTAGCCGTAGCTAATGCATGTTAGTTAGGCGCTGTAAGTTAGTGCCTAACTTTATTACTTCCAACCTTGCTGCCAATGGCTGCGATCTTTTAACTCTCGCCAATCAATCTCGAAATCTTGCTGGTTGTAAACCGCTTGAATCACGCAGCGCTGCACCGTTTGTAAGTCATCAAACTCTAGCTCTGTCACAATAAAGTGTTTTTGCTTGTTCACTACCGTTTGTTTAGTCCATTTACTATTCAGTAAGCGTTTCGGATTTATTTGATTTTTCATACTCAGGCCTACCGTTCCTTTCATCTCCGGCGCTAATCCAATATTAATGATTACTAGGCGGGTGATGATTTAGATCATCAAGCAGCAACTTTTCAATATTCAAGCACTGCAACTAAAAGCCCATTTGCTGATATACTTAGTCCAACTAAGTTTTATCGTGAGAGCCACCATGTTAGATAATTTAAGCATTCCAGAAGGCATCGAAAAAGAGCCTGAGCTTCCAGTACCATCAATGGAAGAGCAAAAGAAGATTGTAGCGGAGCTAAAGCGCCTAGAAGAAGCCGGTGAATTGACTCCAGAAATTCTAGAAGAATTTATGACAGGTAAGCGCAAGCCTGAATAAAACACATCTAAGGTAGAGCATTGCTCTACCTTTTTTGTTTACTTACCAATGGCGTAATTTACCAAGCGGGACTCTAAAACCCAAAGATGCTATCCAATCATCCGGTGTTACCACAGCCTCAGCGGTGAGCGCGAATCCGATATATCTGCCGTTAAAGTATTTAGAAACTCGAATAGGAATACCATAGCTATCACTTGTTAAGGTTTTCCAATTTTCACCGTCGTAATGATCGGTAGACACAGAGAGTTTAGCGATTCCCGTTTCAGCTAAAAACTCATACTTACCAGAATAAAAATACTTACCAACCATCATCCTAGTAGAGCTATAATTGTCTTTTCCTTCCTCATACTCACAAAATAATTGACACCCATCATCATTACCGCCCAACACTCCTAAAGAAATAGTGTAATTAGAATAGCTATAGTAAAAATCTGCGGCCAAACTAGTGCCTGGCCGGCCGAATGAAAAACCGGGCTCTAACCAAAGGTAATGCTGTTGCTCTACTGCGCTTTGTTCTTCTGCTTGTAGAGGATTTATTGCTGCGCAAAACAATAAAGCCAATAAACTTACTTTTTTCATCTCTTCCCTTAGCTGTACAACTAATCCTTTATTGGATTTTTAATAGCAAACTTGCAGGCGCATTAAATCATATAAAAAACATATATATACAAAATAATATTGAGTTTGTGAACCAACTATTGATAAATCAAACCATATGATAAAACTAAAAATCCAGCAACATGGGCGTTGCTGGATTTTTGTTAATAGCATTAATTATGCCTTTGCTTGGACCTATGAGGAACTAAGGACTTAGCTCACCTTGTTAAAGCTTAATTACATTCCAAGCTTATACCCGGTTGCTTATAACTTAAGGCAAAACCTAACTTACCTAAGCGGCCTTTTTTCGAGCCGCAAACCAGCTGCTGTAGAGTTTTATCACTGTTATTGTCCCAGGCCGCCTTTTGCCCTAGCTGCTTAGCGCTTCTGCCGCTGCTGGCAATAGCTTGCTCGGGAGCATACGCTAGCATTTGCTTAGCAACTTCTTCTATTTTGCTTAAATAGTAAGCCTGCTCAACTAAGCGCTGTTCATCTACAGAGATGCTTTTAGCCAACTCATAACCCCAATGAAACTCTAAAAAGTTAATCGCTTCGGCCTGCTTTTTCACCCAGCTAATATCACGCGCGAAATAAACTAAGGCTCTAAAAGCTTGGTTGGCTAAAGAATCCTGCCCGAGTGTAGTCGGCATGTTTAAATAAGAAATGGCTTCGCCACTAGCAGTAAATTGCCAGCTATTGTTAGTTTGTGCCAAGCGCTGCCAAAACAGCGACATAGCTTGCTCGATGGAATCACTCTCGCTCGCTGACCAATTATCTTGAATTTTAATCAGCACCGGCATTTTCGCCCCACCATTCTCCATATCGATAAAAGTCGAGAAGGTATGGTGGCCATCGGTTAAATATAAGTGACCATCAGGCCCTACAATGGCGGTTTTCATCTCTGCAGCTTCGCTACCAATTGCCAAGGGGCAGTTAAAGCTTCCCGGCTTTAATGGAGAAGACTGCTCGCTCCACTTAACCTTTTTTTCACCAGCACCGTAGGACTCACAAATTTCTTCATACATCTTTTTGGGCTCGGCTTGGTAGCGGCCAAGTTTATAATTTACTTGGTCATAACCAATCAAAGCTTGGGTTGGGCGTAAATCTCCAACCTTTGCCCAACGAAGCTCACCTTTAGCAAAGGTTAAAGGGCTAGCATTAAGGTCACTGTTTATTGCACTTAAGTAATCAATGTTTTCTGCTTGGGCAGTAAACCCTATTAGGCCAGCGGAAATACACAGCGCCAGAGCCGAGGTTTTGACCGTTTTTAAAGCTTTAAAAATCACTACACTTCCTCATTAAAACTGTTGAGTTAAGCCACGGGGCCACGCCATTGGTGCCCCGTGGCTAATGCTTATTTATTGATTAAGGCTAGCTCTACATCTTGCTGCGCTATCATCCACCAGCGTCCACCATATTGGCTGTCGTAGCCAACTAGGGGTTGGTCACTACAGCTGGTAATACGTGCCGGTGGGTTAGTTAAGTAGTCTTCATCCCATGGCAAATCGAGCACACACTCAGATGCCGCTACCGCTTGCCATTCACCGTCGGCTTTCCAAGCAAGGTTTAAGTTCTCTGCCTGTGCCAAGTTCTCGGTGGTGAACTCAATACCATATGGATCGGCAATGATCTGTTCTACATCCCAAGCTTGAGTTGCATAACTTGGTAAATCGACCACCGGTTGCTTGGCCGTTCCATCGGGTTGCGAGCCAGGCTGGCCAGCTATGGTGCGAATATCAACTTCACCGCCGTAAGCATTTTGATAAACCCCACCATGCACTTGGGTACCACTCACTAGCAACACGTCAGAAACCGTAGCAGACTCTTTAGGCATCCAACTCAAGGTGAGGTGCTTTTTCATGTCGATGGTGGTGGCAGGTAGCACTACATGGCCAGTTTCTGCGCCAGACTCATCAGGTTGAATTGAATCGTAATTAGGCACTACTCGGTTATTACCATTTAAATTTACATCCCAAGAAGAATGCTTGGTAAATAAGAACTGGTAGCTTAAACGCATCATGTCGTTCATGGTTTCGGCGCGGTTAAAGCCTGCCGTATACCCCATGGTTCGTTCGGTGGTATCTACCCGATTAAAGGTATTGTTTGTGCCGCCTAACAGCTTGGCCGTACTTTGGTCATCAGCCACACACGATGCGGTTTTGTATTCAACAATATGGTTAAGAATTGGGCGTTGATCATCGGGTATCGAGTTTGGATAGATCAATGATTCACAACGGTTAGAGCTGCGGCTAAAGCTGTCCATTAAGGTCCAATTAGGCTCAAGCAATTCTTTAGGGCCATCACTGTTGGCCTTAATGGTATGAGGCGCCGAGTAAGCGCGGTAATCTACTCTTGAACCGTCAAAATGTAACATTGCGGCGTTGGCATCGTAATGCTCCGAGCCATTGCTCATGCTATCCATTTTGTGTTGAATCACATCTTGAATCAGCTCGCGTTCGCCATAACGGTATTCATAACCCTTGTAAGAAGCATTGCCACTAACAATTTGGGTATAAGATGGCATACGGTAATTACCACCACTAGGGGTAGATGCCAACGGTTCGGCATTGCGCCCACCTGGATCATTAGAACCTAATACCCGTGCATGCACTTGCGAGCGCTGATACATGTGCTCGTGTCCTTGCACCCAAATTACATCTTTTTCGGCAAATAACTCTCGGATCTCTTTGTGAATATCAAACAGGCGATTGTCATCTTTAGTGCCCTGTACAATTTGCTCACGGGTTTGCCCATACTTAGCGCCAATCAAACCATCGTGGCTGGCAATTACCACATGTTCAAACTTACCTTCATGTTCTGCAACTACATCTTTGATCCAACCAAAGGCAATCGGTAGGTTGTAATAAGCAAGGCCAATCACCAATACATTTTCGCGAATAATGTAGTAGTTAAGCCACTCGGCACTAGGCATGTGAACTGCGTCTTCAGGAATGTAGTGACGCATGTTTTCAATCCATTCTACTGTGTAAGCCCAGCTGGTTTCGTGATTGCCCATTACTGGCAAAAACTCCATGCCAGCTTCACGGTACTTCTCAGCAACCTCCCGCCACTCTGCCCATTCTTTGGTTGAACCGTGATTGGTTAAATCACCTACCGGAATAACCAAATCAACGCCATGTGCTTGGTGCTTAGCCAACACTGCTTCCATGGGGTGTTGCGCTACTTCCCAACCATTCCCTTGGGTATCAGGTAACAGACCAATAGACAGCGGTGCCGGTACAATTGGGCTTGAAGTATCTTGGTCATTATTACTATCACTGTTACAAGCACTAAGTAGTGCGCTCACTGCCGCAGCGCACAAAGTAGCGCGAAACACTGATTTAGCTGAATTTGGCATTAGATAATGTCTCAATATCGCCAGTTATCTAGTTGATTTGGCGGAGGATACTGAATTCAAAATATGACATTAAGATTTCATTTTTATTAATTAAAGCAATTGCTAAAATTAAATGCTAGCCGTAATATTTATTTAATAATTGACCTCTATAACGCTGCCTTATTCTTATTAAAACCTCTTGTTAAAGGCTAATTACATGACCTTTCGCCAATTACTTTTAGTCGCATTTAGCGCGGGCCTAGCACTTACCGTCCAAGCCAAAGAGCTACCACCTCAAGCAGCAGAAATGATGTTTGAACTTAACGAAGCGGCAGCATGCATGGCAGCCGCAAAACACTTAAAAAACCATGCGCGGGTAGCGGTACACCAACAAGATTACCAAGCACTCATCGCTGAATATCAGGTACCTAGTGAGCTAGCCAACTCTGTAAGGCAGTTAAACCATCGTCAATACTTAAACTTTAGTGAGCGTTACGACCAACGTTATCCAGACCTAGATAAGCATAAAGCCCTAACCTCTGCTTATACCCACCGCTGCTACTTTATGAATGAACATGAAACTCGCCGGGCCGCAGCCTTACATGCATTAAGCAACAACGATTAAGCTAACAACCTGCCTAAGGTACTCATTTGCTTTAGGCTTTTTCTAGCTATGCCGCATTTAACGCAATTTCTGCTCCTCAATTAACTGCCAAGTGCTTACACTTAAATAACTCAGTTATGCCCAAGCCAAATAGGCTGTAATATTTGACTAAGTGCTAAGGTCTAAATACTAGAACCAAACCACCAACAGATTTCATCAGCCACCAGTAGTGTGGCGAAAGGATGCCGATGAGAAACATAGTCACTAGCCTAACTCTAATAATTCTCAGCTTTTCGAGCCTTGCCAATTCAAGTTTTAGCTATCAGCTAAGTCTCAGCCAGCCCGATGGCAGCCCCGCTGCCAATGTGGTGGTTTATCTCGAGCCACAAGGCCATCAACTCAAGCAGATAAACCAGCAAACAGTGGTTATTGGCCAACGAGATAAAGCCTTTGTTCCCTATATCAGCGTTGCGCAACGTGGCAGCCAAGTCGATTTTAATAATGACGACAACATTACTCATCACATCTATTCGGCTGCCGGTGATAATAAGTTTTCATTTCAAATCAAGTCGGGAGAGAGCCACAGCAAACATGACTTCGACCACAGCGGCGTGGTACCCATGGGCTGTAATATTCATGATTGGATGGGCGCATATTTGTTATTGGTTGATACCCCTTTGTTTAACAAAACCGATGCCCAAGGAATGGTTAAATTTACTGATGTTCCAGCGGGAGACTACCAACTGGTGGTGTGGCATCCAGAGCTTAAAACAGCTAACCAGCAACTTAGCCAAAAGCTAAACGTTAATAACGATGGTAAATTAGCACTTAGCTTGCCCAACGCTTTAGAAGATGAAGAACTAGAACAGCAAAATCCGGATGATTTTGATTTTCTCTCAGAGTACTAATTGGCAGGAGCGCCGATGAAAAGCATAAAGACCAAAATACTACTGCTGATAGTATCGCTATTGTTACTGCTTCAAGCGATCTCATTTTGGTCTACCTACGACTCCTTAAGGCTAAAAGAAAAATTAGCCATCGACTCGCAGCTAAGCAAAGCTAACGCTCTATTTCAAAGTGAGTTTAATCGCCGAGGTTTTTACCTAAGCAGCTTTGCCGAAACCGTCACCAACGATTACGGATTAAAAAGTGTATTTGGTGAAGACAAACGCAGTGTTGCGATTGCTCTGCACAATCATGGCAAGCGAATAAATGCCGACCTCTCCATGGTAGTTACGCCTTCAGGCATGATTGAACTGCAATTGGTAAATAGCCAACAAGGAAATCAAAAACCCAAAGTAGTAAGAGGTGAACAACAAGGCCAAACTTTTGCCTTTATGCCGGCCTTACAACAAAACCAACTGCCTCCCTACTACGCTATAGGCAGCCAACTTTACCAACTACACCTTTCAGCGATAAAAAGTGGCCCAGCGATTATTGGTTGGGTCGGTTTTGGTTACGAAATTGGCAAGCCCTTGGCAGAAAGCTTTTTAAGCCAAACCGGCTTGCAAACCGACTTTATCCTAAAGCAACAGCAAACATGGTCTTTATTGGGCTCAAGTAATCCCGATGCCAATGTTGCTAGCGCTAAAGCCTTACTAAGCCAAAGCAACAGTGATGTGATTGCTCTGCACCAACAATTTAGCGTAGCGGGTGAAGGCGCTTTTTATATAGTGCTGCATAGCTCTAGAGACAACCTAGTGGCAGTGATACAGCAAAGTTGGGTGCAAATTTTACTGCTCACGGCACTCACACTGTTCTGTTCGATGATAGCGGCTTACCTGATTGCTGATGACATTACCCGGCCAATTAAGCTGCTGGTAAAACAAGCTAAGCGGCTAGCCGCTGGTGATTATCAAACCCCGGTATCGATTAACGACAGAACCGAGCTTGGCCAACTAGCCAGCGAATTTAATAACATGCAAGAACAGGTGCTCAGTCGTGAACAGGCCATTAACCACCGCCTAAACCACGATCCTCTTACCGAGTTACCCAATCGCAACTGGCTGGCGAATAAACTGACTCAACTTACAGCAGACAGCAAACAGCCCTTTGCGATGTTCCACTTAAACATTTGTCGCCTAAAACAAGTGAACGATACCTTAGGCCACCAAGCTGGCGATCAGCTAATTAAAGAAGCGGGCAAACGCCTAAGCGCACTAAAAAGTGAACACTACCTGTGCCACATTGGTGCCGACGAATTTATTGTATTACTGCCAAATGTAACCCGAGACAACGTACAACAACATTTGCAGCTTATTAGTATGCAAATGCACGAAGGCTGTAATTTTCAAGATATGCATCTACAGCTGCAAACGCATGTGGGTGTAGCCTTATTTCCAGAGCATGGCCAAAACCCGCAGGAGTTACTACAAAAAGCAGATGCGGCCTTAAATCACTGTCGAGAAGCGCGCAGCCATTGTTACATCTACGACCCAAGTGCCGATACCAATACCGTTGAACGCTTAAGCCTAATTAACGATCTTAAAAAGGCCATTCAAAATAACCAGCTCACGCTGCACTACCAGCCAAAGTTTAGCTTTGCCGCGAACAGAATCACCCATGTAGAAGCTTTAGTACGTTGGCAACACCCAGAGTTAGGGATGGTTCCACCCGATGCATTTATCGAAATTGCCGAACATACGGGGCAAATTAACCCGCTCACTCGCTGGGTATTTTTAGAAGCCTTGTCACAAAGCCTGGCTTGGAAAGTTAAAGGCATCGACATCAACATCGCGATCAATATCTCTGGCGAAAACTTAAAAGACGATAACTTCTATAGCTTCATTTGCCAGAATATCGAAAACAAACAACTAGCAGCAGAATCCTTCACCTTAGAAGTCACAGAAAGCGCGTTAGTTGACGACCCAGAAACAGCGATAGCCTTGCTGGCTCGCTTTAAAAAGCGTGGCTTTAAATTGTCTATTGATGACTACGGCACCGGTTACTCGTCCCTTGCTCAGTTAAAACGCCTACCGGTGCATGAGCTCAAAATTGATAAATCTTTTGTACAAAAGCTCGCCATTGATGCCGACGATGCCATTATTGTGAAGTCGACCATTGAGCTAGCGCACAACATGGGCTTAAGTGTAGTAGCAGAGGGTATTGAAGATATAGAGAGCTTGCGTTGGTTGGAAAAAGCCAAGTGCAATTTAGCTCAAGGATACTTTATTAGTCGCCCAAAACCCGCTAAAGAATTGTATGAATTACTCGCTCAGGAGAGCATCGAGTTTGCCGAATAAGGGAATTATTTTCAGCATCTGTTTGATGCTAACAACTACGCTAAACACCACCAAGGCTGCGGAATATAGCGCCAGAGGGATCCTCGATTTACGCGCTAGCCATGTAGATAGCAGTGACAGCTATATAAAAGGTGGCTACGGCAAATTTGGGTACTCTGATGGAAGCCAACTTTCAGTTGCTCAAGCAGGCTTAGATTTAAGCGCTCACTGGGATAACGGCTTCTCTGGCAAACTGGTTTTAAATGGCTGGCTTGATCAAGAAGATAGCGCGCTAGGTTTTACTGAGGCTTTTTTTAGTTATAAAGGTCTCCCCTCAGAAAGTGGCCTTCGCTGGTCGGGCCGAGCGGGCATTATGTATCCGAGTATTTCCTTAGAAAACACCGCCACCGCCTGGGCCACGCCTTACACTTTAAACGCCTCCACTCTTAATACTTGGGTTGGAGAAGAAATTCGCACCACCGGCATCGAGGCCAAACTAGAGCGCTTAGGTAAATTCTCTAACTCCCAACACAACTTGTCACTAAGCGGCATGCTGTTTGTGGCCAACGACCCAGCTGGGGCCTTATTAGCTTGGCACGGCTGGACCAGTAGCTCGAGACAAACTTTATGGGGGGAAACTCGCCCTTTCCCCGAGCCATTGCAACCCGCATTAACCGATCAAACCCGCCGTTCAAACCCCTTTAAAGAAATAGATCATCGCCCCGGCTTTCATACTAACTTGGACTGGAGCATAAGACGCCATGCCCTGTTTAGAGTGGGATACTACGATAACCTGGCTAAACCTTACTTAATTGATGGTGGCGACTATGCGTGGCGAACCCGCTTTGCTCACTTAGGTGGAAAATGGCGAATTAACAAGCAATGGCAACTATTGTGGCAATACATGAACGGCTCAACTTTGATGCAATCTCCCGATCGCCAAGATGCTGTAAAGATGGACTTTGCCAATGGTTTTAACATGCTCACCCACAGCTTTAAAAAGAAGCACCGAGTGAGCCTGCGAGCAGAAGCCTTTGAAAACATCGACCGCGACAACACCCCATTGGATGACAATAACGAGCGCGGTAAAGGCCTTACCTTCGCCTACCAATATAGGTTAAACAAAAACTGGTTTATAGGTGGCGAATACCAATGGCTAAACAGCCAACGGCCACAGCGCGCCTTGCACGGGCTAGAAGCAGACACCAACGAACAACTGTTCCAGTTAGCTGCCCGTTATTTCTTTAGCGCTATTTAGTCAGAGCAACTACGCACTTCTCACTGATTATCAAAAATAAATTGAAAGTGATTTAATCGCAGCTGAGTTTTTCCTAAAGCTAAACTCTACTACACTGAGTTATCTGGATTTTCGCCCTAATGGAGCCACCAATGAAAGCTGTAGCCTACCAACAAGCACTGGCAATTAGTGAAGACTTATCACTGCAAGATATCGAACTGCCAATGCCTAACGCCAGTGGCAAAGACTTATTAATAAAAGTTGAAGCCATCTCTGTAAACCCTGTTGATACTAAAATTCGCGCCAATGTCTCCGCCGAACAAGGCCAATGGAAAGTAATCGGTTGGGATGCAGTAGGCACCGTGGAACAAGTTGGCGACCAAGCCCAGCTTTTCAAGGTAGGTGACAAAGTCTGGTATGCCGGTGACTTAACTCGCGCTGGCAGCAATGCAGAATACCAACTGGTAGATGAGCGCATAGTTAGCTTAGCGCCAACTAGCATTCCAGCAGCAAATGCGGCCGCCTTGCCTCTCACTGCACTAACCGCGTGGGAAATGCTATTCGACCGCTTGCAAGTGAGCAAAACTGAGCCAAAGTCTATTTTAATCATTGGTGCCGCTGGCGGCGTAGGCTCGATAATGGTTCAGCTGGTTAAACAGCTCACCAAGCTTAAAGTTATTGCCACTGCCTCTCGCCCTGAAACTCAGGCTTGGTTAAAAGAATTGGGCGCTGACCAAATTATTAATCACCGCAATCCTTTAAGTGAAGAGTTAGCCGAGCAAAACAACATCGACTACGTAGTGAGCTTAAACAATACCGACGAACATATGGCCGAGATTGTTAAGGTTATTAAGCCACAAGGAAAGTTTGGGTTAATTGATGACCCAGCTGAGTTAGATGTAAAACTACTGAAGCTAAAAAGTATCTCGTTACACTGGGAGTTTATGTACACCCGCTCAATGTTCCAAACCGAGGACATGATTAAACAGCATGAGTTACTCAGCGAAGTGGCCGCGCTCATTGATAAAGGGAAGATAAAAAGTACCTTAGGTGAACACTTTGGCCAAATAAATGCCAACAACCTCAAACAAGCTCACGCCTTTATCGAGTCGCAAAAAGCCAAAGGAAAGATTGTGTTGGAAGGGTTTTAGCCAATTCAACACCCAAGCTAGATGAACATCCTACTCTATTCATCTAGCTTGTTTTCCATTTTTCACGCCTATGCAAGCAACGACTTTACACTTCTTTACCCTAGCTTTACCTAACTAAAGACTGGCCTTTTTATACTTGTTACCAAAGGATGAGTAAGGCCGAATCATGCGTAAAACAACTGCAACTATAATGCTGCTCTTAGCCGCCATTGGCGGATTATGGCTACAAGCAGAACCCAACCTGTTTTCTTCAAATAACTTCTTTCAATGGCGTTCAGCGCTAATTCAGTACAGCGGTATGTTAGCCGTGGGTTTAATGAGTATTACTATGCTTTTGGCCTTACGCTTACCCTTTATCGAATGGCTGACCAAGGGCTTAGACAAATCCTACCGTTTGCACAAACACCTCGGCATCGCCTCGGTATTAGTAGCAGTGGTGCATTGGCTACTGGCGATTATTCCTAAGCAACTTGTAAGAGCGGGGATACTAGACAAACCCGTTAAAGGCGCTGGTCCCAATAATTCCGATTCGCTATATGCGCTGGTGCGCCCTTTACGCGGACTGGCTGAACAAGTAGGCGAAGTAGCCTTTTACAGCTTTGTAGTGCTAGCAATTGTCGCCTTAGTGGGGGTGATTAGGTACAAAGGGTTTCGTTACTCGCATAAACTCATGTCGCTAGCATTTTTAGCCATTGCCTTTCACTCAGTGATTTTAATTAAACATAGTTATTGGCCTTACCCCATAACGTATGCCTGTCTAGCGTTAATTTGGGTGGGCAGTGTTGCTGCGGTATATAGTTTGTTTGGCCGTATTGGTAAAACTAAGCAGCACACCGCCACAGTGGCTAACTTTAGATTTCTACCCCAAGATAAAGTTGTCGATTTACGCCTAAGCGTGCCCAACTGGCATGGCCACAATAGTGGGCAATTTGCGTTTATTGGTTTTCCGGGCGAAGAGCCACACCCCTTTACCATTGCATCAACTAATACCGGCACTGGTCACGTGCGCTTCTTGATAAAAGAGCTAGGTGATTTTACCGCCAACCTAAAAAGCCGCCTTAACATCGGCCAAGAGCTAAAAGTAGAAGGCCCCTACGGTAACTTTGACTTTAATGATTCGGCACCGCAATTGTGGATTGCCGGTGGCATCGGTATAGCGGCTTTCACCGCCATTTTACAACAACGTCAAACCATGAATAATCCGCCTAAGGCGACCCTGTATTACTGCAGTGAAACCTTGGAACCCAAGTTAATTGAAGAGCTACAGCAACTCTCTCAGAGCAGTCAGGTGGAGTTAAGAATTATCGACAACAGCCGCCAAGCTTTATTATGCGCTGAGCAATTGGTAAACGAAGTTGAAGATTTAATGCAACGTAAGATTTGGTTTTGTGGACCATTTGCCTTCTCTAGTAGCTTACAACAACAACTGGCTCACTTCGGCTACCCACTTAAGCATTTTCACAGCGAACTGTTTGAACTACGCTAAGGCAACAATTTGCAGCGTGATTACAGAGAGCTCGCTAAGCATTACCGAAGTAGTCCATCAACTGAGTTATAAGCACCAAGCCAACTTTAGCCGAGCGATTAAAGACAAGCTAGGAGTAAGCCCTAAGGCACTTAGAGTTTTGGCCAAAAAGCCCAAACCCTAGCTTTGCTAATTTGCTTTAAAACCAAAAGCTGTATAAATATCCTGCGCCAATGGCCATACCAACAATTACCAGTAAAAACGCTGCAATCATCTGATTTTTAAAGATGGATTTAAGCAATATCACTTCGGTCAAACTTGCCCCAGCGCTGCCTATAATCAGCGCCATTACCGCCCCTAAACTCATGCCTTTTGCCGCCAAAGCGGCACTTAAAGGAATTACCGCTTCAGCACGAATGTACAAAGGAATACCAATAACAGCCGCTACAGGCACCGCTAATGGGTTATCTTTGCTCGCAAATTGGGCAATCAACTCACTTGGCATAAAGCCGTAAATCAACGAACCAACCGCAATACCGCCAATTAAGTAAGGCAATACCTTTTTAAAATCCAGCCAAGTACTGTCCCAAATTTTCAACCACTTGCTGCGCTCTACTGCGGGCTTGCCTGAACAAGAAGAACCACATTTTTTAGCTTCTGGCTCAAGATAAGACTCTGCTTTTACGTACTTTTCAAACCCTAATTTCTCTAACAAATATCCAGCGACTACCGATACACCCATGGCAATAGCAAAGTAAAACACACTCACTTTCCAGCCAAAAGTTACCGCAAACAAACCAATAATTATCGGGTTAAGCAATGGGCTGGCAAACAGGAATACCATCATGGTGCCAAATCCCGCTCTAGCGCGTAATAAGCCCTTTAAAAAAGGAATGGTTGAACAAGAGCAAAACGGTGTTATTGCGCCCAAAAAGCCCGCCACGATATAACCCGAACCATTTTTAGCACTCAAAATACGTTGGATTTTTTGTGGCGGTATATACAGCTGCAATACCCCAACCAAGTAGCTAATAGCTAAAAACAACAAGGTTAACTCTACCGCTAGAAAGCCAAACATATTTAAGGCCTGCCAGGCCATTTCACTATTTATGTTAAACATCAAGTCAATTCCAAATTTCTAGATCATTCGAAATATATACTTGGGTATTGGAAAAAACAAGATATTTCTAGTAATATCGAAATATATGTTTAAAGAGAACCCCCTATGAATACTGAAAACATCGCTAAAGCCCTAAAAGAACTGGGCCACCCTACTCGCCTAAGCATTTACCGTAGTGTTGTAAGGGCGGGCTACAGCGGTATCGCAGTAGGCGGATTACAAGAAAAGCTGGCCATTCCTGGCTCAACCTTGTCGCATCACATATCCAGCTTGGTATCTGCAGGCTTGCTTAGCCAGCGCAGGGAAGGACGAACACTTTATTGCGTGGCAGAATTTGAATGCCTGCAAACAGTAATTAGTTTTTTACAAGACGAATGCTGTGCCGACGAACAAACTGCCAATAACTGATTTAGAAACTTTAACATCAAGAGTTTGAACTACACTTAGTCCATTCAAGCACTCTGTTCACTCTATGTTAAAATCGCTGGTATTTGCGCTAATTGTTGTTCACTTTACCCTTAGTCAGGCGGTAGCTTCGAGCTCGCCGATTAGGTTTATTACCGTAAATGAACCACCTGCCAGCTACTTAGATGAAGATGGCCAGATTCAAGGCTATGTGGTTGATATTGTTTATTCTCTAGCGAAACGTTTAAACATTAACGCCAAGCTAGAAATCGTACCTGAAGCGCGAGCATTAAAAACCGCTTACCATAACCACAACACCATGGTGTTTTCCTTTAGCCGTAACACTGAGCGCGATCAAAAGCTCAATTGGATTGGACCGGTTCTTATTAAAACATGGGGTTTGTATGGCTTAAAAAGCAATCCAAACACCTATGAAAAGCTAGCCGATTACTCAACTATTGGCGTGGCTAACGGTGATATTCGCCACGAATGGCTTGCCCAGCAAGGCTTAAGCAACTTATCGGTAAACAGTAGCCATAAGCTAAACATCCAATTGTTAGCGAGAAAACGAATTAGCACTATTGCTTATGAGAGTGCCGGTTTACAGATTGTTGCCTGTGAACTTGGCATAGACCCAAGTAGCTTTACTTTACTTAGAGAGCTCAAACAGCAAGCTGTGTATATTGCGATATCTAAGCAGTTTAACAACGCAGAGCAATGGCAACAGGCTTTTAAGGACATGCAAGCGGAGGGGGAGCTGCAGCAAATAGCCATAAAGTGGCGCCAAAAAATCAAACAAGAACACAATATAAATGCCCAACTCAACAACGGTATTCTAATGCTTAAATAACAGTGAATACCCAATACGGCATCAGCTGTAGCCTTTTATACCTGCTTAAATATCATTCAAAATTTATTTGCTAAATGTGATTTATCCCAGCACTCAAACCAATACCAGCAGCAAACATTCCAGCCTTACCCCTCTTTTATTGATTCTTTTACCAACAAAATGTGATTAGTGACAACATAATCAATTACCAATGAAACTCACCAAAGTTTTGCTTCAGCAGATTTCTGGAATCGCGCAATAAGCTCAACTACGTTCCTTAATTAACTCAATAATCATTACGGAAGTGAGTAGTCGTAGTTATTTGAGCTTTACCAAGGTTGAAAACTATAACAAACAGCCTTGGTAACAGTAGGTTGCGCGCTGGCTTCAAGCTGGTGTTCATTCCACTCACAACAAAAGGGAATAACATGACTAACAAGCTAATATTTTCATTATGTCTACTAGGAACTAGCCAAGCATTTGCGCATGGTTTAATCGTAGATCCACCATCACGAAATGCGCTGTGTGGCTTAACAGAAAAACCTGATCAAGCTAGCAGCGCGCATTGTATTGACGCTTTTGAAAATGACCCACAAGGTGGCTATAAGTTTATGAGTGTACTCACCCATACCGAAGGCCGCGCAGTGGTTTCGCCGCTGCCCAGCAATGTATGTGGTTTTGACAGCGAAACATGGCAGGGTGGAGCAACACCATGGGATGTAGCCACAAGCTGGCCAGGGCAAGCTGCTCAAGCAGGTCCTTTAGACATAACGTGGAACATTCAATGGGGAAACCACTTCTCTGATACCCGTGAATTTCATTACTGGATAACTAAACCTGGCTTTGTATTTGACCCAAGCAAAGCTTTAACATGGGATGATTTTGAGGCAGAGCCCTTCTGTGTTTTGCCCTACGATGATAGCCAACCTAATGCCAATCCTGCGGTAGTGGCGAATAAAGAGGCGGTGACCTTTACCACCACCTGTACCCTGCCTGAACGCAGTGGTCACCAAGTGATCTATGGCGAATGGGGCCGCAACTCTTGGACCTATGAGCGCTTCCATGGCTGTATTGATTTAGCTTACTCCGAAGATACGTTGGGAACGCCAATAGCCACTCCGCAACAAGTTTCCACTCCCCAAGATACGCCCGTTAGCATAACCTTAAGTGGCAGCGATACCGGTGGAGAAATTACGAGCTATCAAATACTTAGTCAGCCAATCAATGGTACTTTAAGCGGTACGCCCCCCGCTTTAAGCTACACCCCAACAGCGGGTTTTGTTGGCACCGACAACTTTAGCTTTAGCGTAACCGACAACGAAGCACTAGAATCCACCCCAGCGCTAGTGAGTATTGACGTTAAGTCCACCGCTAACACCGCGCCTATAGCCAGTTTTGATGCAAGCAGCCAAGGCTTAACTGCCAGCTTCGACGCTAGCAGCTCTAGCGATGCGGAAAACGATACCCTTAGTTATCAATGGGACTTTGGTGATGGTTATACAGCCACTGGCGTTACTGCTAGTCACGACTATGAAGCGGCCGGTAGCTACGCGGTTGTACTCTCTGTGTCAGATGGCTTGTTAGAAACCAGCAGTAACCAAGAACTGGTAATTACTGCACTACCGCCAAGCCAAGCAGGTTGTGAGTACGTAATTGTTGACCAATGGGGATCAGGCTTTAACGCAGAAGTTCGCATCATCAACACTGGTGAGCAAGCGATTAACGGTTGGCAAGTAACTTGGGCCTATAGCGATGGCAGTAGCATTACCCAACTTTGGAATGGCGAGCTTTCTGGCGACGGTCCTTACACAGTAAGCAACGCAGCTTGGAATGCCAAAGTAGAACCTGGCGAGACTGTGAGTTTTGGTTTCCAAGGCAGTAGCAATGGAAGCTCAGAAGTACCTGTATTAACGGGAGATATCTGCCAATAGACCAATACTTATAAACGACAAAGCCAGCATAGTGCTGGCTTTGTCGCTTACAGATAAGGAAAACTTTAGTTGCCAACACCACCAACATTGGCGGCGTCGTTGGCCGTCACCACTGGCCACTTCTCAAAACTCGCTAGATGCTTCTGCACCGCCGCTTGAGCTGGACCAAATGCCCACATTTTTTCACCCATCCACTTAATATACATTCCTGACTCTTCGGCGGCTCGCTCATAAGGGTCACGACGTAGGTTAAATAACAGAGGCGCGTTTAGCTCTTCTTTTGGTCCACTCCAGCCTTGGTTTTGCACAACGAAGTGTGCTTTCCAATCACCTACCCTCACAGCCTGTAACTTGTCTCGTTCATAGTAGATGATATGTTCGCGATTCGACGGTTTGTTCTCCATTAACATATCCAACTGATTGTAACCGTCTAAATGGGCTTTGAAGCCCTTAAAGCCCTCTAGCATCTGCTGTTTTAAATCCTCTGGCCCACCAGCTGCGCTAACCAATGTAGGTAACCAATCCATTCCATCAAACATACCATTATGGACTTTGCCCGCTGGAATCTTGCCAGGCCAACTCACCAATAGCGGCGCTCTCACTCCCCCCTCCCAAGTGGTGCCTTTTTCCCCATGGTAAGGGGTCATTCCACCATCGGGCCAAGTCATAATTTCTGGACCATTATCGGCGGTAAACATCACAATGGTATTATCAGCAACGCCTAGTTCTTCGAGTTTTGCGAGCATTTCACCAACGTGATCGTCTAAGTCTTTCATCACTACTTCTTGCAAGCCCCAGCCATTTTGACCCAGCATTGCTTCATATTCTGGTGAAAGGTGTGTCCAAACATGACCTCGTGACGGGCAGTACCAAGTAAAAAATGGTTCATCTGCTTTCACAGCTCGCTCAATAAAATCAATGGCATGTTTGTTTACTTCATCGTCGAGAGTCTGCATACGCTTTTTAGTTAACGGGCCATCATCTTCTATGGTTTGATTACCTTTCCCGTCTGACTTAGCGTAAATAACATTGCGCGGAGCAAACTGCTCAAAAGCAGGATCTTTTGGCCAATCTGGATCTTCGGTATATTCCATCGCATTAAGGTGATACAACCAGCCCCAGTACTCATCAAAACCGTGCATGGTAGGCAAAAACTCATCACGATCACCCAAATGATTTTTGCCAAATTGCCCGGTGCGATAGCCCATGGTTTTTAGCAGCTCTGGCAGCGTAGGAGTATCTGGATTTAACCCAACCGGCCCACCAGGTAAACCCACCGAATGTAAACCAGTGCGCACAGGAAACTGCCCGGTAAGAAAGGCTGAGCGCCCAGCAGTACAAGAAGGTTGAGCATAGTAATCGGTGAGCAACATGCCTTTTTCGGCAATACTATCAATATTCGGCGTTTCACTGCTCATTACGCCGCGGTGGTAGGCACTTAAATTTGAGATTCCTACATCGTCGGTAAAAATAACAAAAATATTAGGTTTATCTGACTTGGCGTAAGCTAAAGACATAAAGCCTAAACCAAGTATTAACGCCAAAGTAGCCAAAATCCTTTTCATAGTTAGTCCTTAATATTGTGTCGCTTAATGAGCGTCGCGCTCAGCCTAAAATGCTAACAACCCAAACAGCAGCAAATACCTAGAGAGGCAACCGCTCTAGCTAATGTAGAGTTAATGATTTTTTACTCGGTAGTTACTGTAAAGGTAGGAAAGATTCGCTTTACGTCAACTTAGTAGGTGCAAACAAAAGAGGAAAGCTACTTATTAGAACAATAACTGTCTTCGAATAGGGCGCAGACCAATGAAAAAAACGCTGTGGCGTGCTTTAGTTAAGAACTCCAGTAAGCCTAGTAGCGGACAAACTCACTTATTCAAACGCTAAGTTTTTGTAATAAAACTGCTTATCGCGCTCACTAATTTCACGTAATACTTTACAGGGGTTACCCACTGCCACCACGTTAGCGGGAATATCTTTGGTCACCACACTGCCCGCCCCTATAACGCTGTTTTCACCTATGGTAATGCCTGGTAATACCACCGAATTAGCACCAATCCATACATTACGCCCAATAGTAATAGGCACGTTAAACTGAGCTGCTTGCTGGCGAGGTTTAGGGTTTATTGGGTGACCGGCTGTTGCCAAGGTGACATTCGGGCCAATCATGGTGTAGTCACCAATGTAGATATGCGTATCGTCCACGAGGGTGAGATTAAAGTTAGCGTAAACCTTATTACCTAAGTGAGTATGCTTTCCCCAGTTGGCCTGCAATGGCGGCTCTATCATGCAATCTTCGCCCACTTCAGCAAAAATCTGTTTAAGCAACTTAGCACGTCTTTCTATTTCGGAAGGCCGACTATGGTTGTAGTCGTAAATCACTTCTTGGCATTGGGTTTGCTCTGCAAAAGTAGCGTCATCAAAATAGTAAATTTGTTGCGAATGTTTTTTATCTACTTGCACCATATTACAACTACCTTTCAGCTTGAAATGAATACCTGTCTACGTGCAGCACTGTAGCAATATGCTACACCGTAAACTTAGCGCGAGCTCAAAATGAAGCAGCCCGCTTAACCCGGCAAGGCCTCCGCTAAGTCTAATAAGGAGGTGATAGTAACGGTGGGTGCTAGTTCCCAGGGGTCGAACACCACAGTTGGCGACCGTTGTACCCATGCAGCCTGCCAACCTACCGAAACCGCACCAGTAACATCAAAGGGATTAGAAGAAACCAACCAAGTGTTCTTGGCTTGGCTTTGAGTTTTATTAAGAAAATGCTGGTAAACCGCTGGATCAGGTTTGAAACTTTTTACCTCATCAACACTCACCACTGCACTAAAAAATGGCCGGATCTCAGCAGTTTCTAGTAACAGTTCAACTGCAGCCTGCTGACCGTTAGAAAAAGCATAAAGCCTAAAACCCGCTTGTTGTAAGCCTGCTAAAGCTTGTTTTGCATCTGGATGAGCGGGCAATACTTTGTAAATAGCCAACAAGCTCTGCTTTTGTTGCTCAGTGAGTGGCACCCGAAACACTTGGCAGCAGTAGTCTAAGGCTTGCGTGGTACACAAGGCGAAGTTTTGGTAGTTTTGCATTAAGCCTCGGCGAAACGAGTACTCTAATTGCTTATCTCGCCAAGCTTGTGAAAAAGGCGCGGCCTGCTCGCCCATATATTCGCGCAGTTTATTTAGAACACCTTGGGTGTCGATAAGGGTGCCATAAACATCAAAAGCCAGTGTTGTTGCCATCAAACTCACTCCCCTCAAAATTGCAGAATAACAAAACAAGGCCATAGTGTTTTGAACCCATCAACAAAAATCGCCAATTGCTTTATGGTTAACGAAGGTCCGTTGATCTTTGGCCGCTAAAATTTTGTTCGAGTAAACCTGTTTAAGAACTTCGATAACATGGGGGTTAACTTCAATACATCGGCGCTGGGTTATGCATTGATGAAAAGGAAATAGCCAAGATCCGCGCCAGATAAACGTAAACCCAGAGCCGCTGCCCTGGGTTTGGTTAAATCAATTAGTAAGTTCGCTTAATAAGCTAACGTTGCGCGCCAAAAACTTGAGTCCAATAAATGCCATAACTGCTGCTGGCATTTTCGGCCTTTGCGGCGCCTAACTCGGTGTAGTTCGCATTCATAATATTGGCGCAATGGCCACTGCTTTGAAGCCAACCACTCATTGCGGCTTCTACCGAGCGCTGCCCAGCGGCGATGTTTTCTCCCACATAAGACCAACTGTAACCCTGAGCACTAGCTCGAGTAGCAGAGCTTGAGCCATCTAAGCCCGTGTGAGAAAAGAAGTCATAGTTAGCCATATTGTTAGAGTGTTCTTCAGCAGCCAATTGCAAAGACAGGTTTGAGCTTAAAGGCGCAACGGCTGGGTAAAATGTACTGCCACAATTACGGCCTTCACCGCGAGCTTCATTAACTAAGCGTAGCATACTGGCTTGTAATGAATTATCTACCGGTTCACCAGGATTTGGATCAACCGGCTCATTGGGCTCCGGTTCTGTTGGCTCAACTGGGTTGACCGGATTCACCTCTTCATCCGACTGAGGTTCTGGCGAATCGCTTGAGCCTCCGCAGCCACTAAGTGCAAGTAACAACAACCAAGACAAAGGTAATACTTTAGAGAAATACATCTACAAACCTATAAGATGAGGAAGCGAACATCGCCAAAAAACTCAACAGCTCAATTCGCTAAAGCTTAATTAAAACCATGCTTTACGCTCATTTGAACGGAAAACCACTAAATTTGTAGTATCTTCATAACAAGTTATAATTGCACTAAATGCACACTAAATAGATAGTACAAATCCATAAATAACATGCACTTAGACTAACACCTGCAGAGATAATTAATCAAAGAATTATCATTAACAGTACTTGCCGCACCAGGTTTATCCGCTAACTAAGTGAGCTTATATCTACCTCAAACAAAGGGTGGGGTTTGTTTAAAACAAAGTTCTGCCAAACCTGTTGATACACTTCTCGCTGATTTGGAAAAGGCACCAAGTTACAGGCTTCTTGCAAGCTACACCAGCGAAATTCACTATGCTCATGGTTCAACACTACCGCCTGCTCAGCCGGGCAAAACACCACAAATACCGGAATAATTTGCATCACGTTTACATTAGCTTCAAAAAACTGCTCAAGAATTTGGCCGTTATATAGCTGTTTCACCTCAATTTGGGTTTCTTCGTTAAACTCTCGAATTATCGCCTGCCAGGCTTTTTCATCCCCTTCAACATGCCCCGCTACATGGCACCAATAATTGCCCTTGGTTCGCTTCATAAGCAACATTTTGGTTTCACCGTCGATTTGCGACAAAGCCACGCCAGCCACTATCGAAGTATTCAAAGGGATCATGGTAATTTCCTATGGTAAAAGAAAAACTAAGCAGCCAAACACTCGCCAGATTAAACTGAATAACAAGCAGATACGTAAACTAATTTATTCGCCACCAATATTGGAAAGCAAAAATGCGACTAGGGCTGTTTATTTTCGATAACGATTGTAGAGTGCAAGACAACACTGCACTTAAACAACTCGCGGGGCAAGTTGACCAGCTCATTTGCGTTTACATAAACCAAACCACTAGCCCCTTTGTGCAACACTTCAGCCAAACCAAGATAAGCTTGGCCAAACAGGCCTACTTAAACCAGACCTTAAGTGAACTCAACCTTAGCTTAAATCAACTTGGCCAACAGCTGTTTGTCGAACATAGTCGTTTTGAGCAGCAAGTCGCCCTTTACATTCAACACTATCGCATCACCGATATTGGCAGAAGTGTGCATCCAGGCAGTGACGAAGCCAAGCAATGGCTCGCCCTGCAGCTTGCCTATCCGCAGATCCGCTTTCACTCTGCCAGCAGCAACAGTTTATTTGAGCAACAGCAATTACCTTTTGATTTAAGCAACTTACCTACAAGCTTCACGCCCTTTCGTAAGCAAGTAGAAGAGCTTGCGATAGCAGAGCCCTTAGCCACCTTACGGCAGCTACCTAAAGTGCCAAGTAACTTGAGCCCTGCACCGCTAATTAAACAGCCAGAACATCATTCAAGCGATTTTCAAGCAGGTGAGCAAGCGGCTTGTAATCATCTTGAGCATTACTTTTCAACCACTGCTGCAAGCCACTACAAACAAACCCGTAACGCCCTAAGCGGCGAGCTATTCTCAACTGGCTTTTCGCCGTTTCTCGCCCATGGCGCTGCTAGCCCTAGGCAAGTTTTACAGGCTTTACGTAATTACGAGGCAAAGCACGGCGCTAATGAATCTAGCTATTGGATTTACTTTGAACTGCTTTGGCGCGAGTACTTTTATTGGTATGCCCGTGCGCATGGCAGCAAGCTGTTTAGTTTTTCTGGGGTTAACGGTAAAACCTTACATACCAGTTTTTACGCCCAGCGCTTTAAGCAATGGTGCGAGGGCAATACGGCCTACCCTTTGGTAAATGCGCTAATGCATCAACTAAACAGCAGTGGATGGATGTCGAATCGAGGACGGCAAATTGTCGCTAGCTGCCTAGTAAACGAACTGCAATTAGACTGGCGCTATGGCGCGGCCTACTTTGAACAACGCTTGATTGATTACGATGTAGCTAGCAATTGGGGGAATTGGCAATACATTGCAGGAGTAGGTGCAGACCCACGTGGTGGTCGCCACTTCGACATCGATAAACAAAGCAAAATGTTTGACCCAAATAAGCAATTTATTAAACGTTGGCAGGGTGAGCTTGGCAGCTTACCAAGCGACCATACCAACATGGTTGACTGGCCAGTTTAGCCACCGACATAAAACTAACAAAAATAGTTCATCTATGGTTCATCTAAACTCTCTAGTGTTTAGAGTTTTCTATCTAAACGGAGTTAGTAAAGATGAATTTTCGCAAGGAATGGTTAGCCCTTCTTCCCCTTAGTGTTGCTTTAGTTGCCTGTAATGACAACGACAGTACCCCAAGCCCTCAGCCACTTAGCATTAACGTACTGCATATCAACGATCACCACTCTCATTTACAAGCTGATAGCGGTATAGACTTAAACCTAGCGGGCGAAGCAACTCGAGTTTCGGTAGGCGGTTTTCCAAAAGTTGTAGCGAAAATCAATGAACTAGCCGCAAGTAAAGACAATGTATTAAAACTGCACGCGGGTGACGCAATTACCGGCGATCTTTACTACACCCTATTTAAAGGCGAAGCCGATGCAGCCTTAATGAACGAAGTGTGTTTTGACGCTTTCGCTTTAGGTAATCACGAATTTGATGGCGGCGATGCTGGCTTAAAAACCTTCTTAGAGTTTTTATATAGCCCAACTTGCCAAACCCAAGTATTGGCTGCCAACGTAGAGCCTGAAGTTGGTGTATCGCCGCTTGCACCAACTACCCGTTGGGATTACTTCCAGCCATACATGATTAAGTCATTTGGCGATGCCAAGGTAGGTATAATCGGCATCGACATTGCCACTAAAACTAAAAACTCTTCAAGCCCGGATGCCACCACTCAGTTTCATGATGAAACCAGCACGGCGCAAATGTACATCGACGAGCTAAAAGAAAAAGGTGTTAACAACATCATTTTGTTAACTCACTATCAGTACAAAAACGACCTAGAGCTAGCCGCAAAACTTACTGACGTAGATGTGATCATCGGTGGCGACTCACACACCCTATTAGGTGACTTTGAAGATCTAGGCCTAAACAGTGCAGGCGATTACCCAACCATGGTAAGCAACTTAGACGGCGACCCAGTGTGTGTTGCCCAAGCTTGGCAATACTCAGCGGTAGTGGGTGATTTAGCTGTTACCTTCGATGGCAACGGCAAGCTAGAAAGCTGTGCAGGTACCCCTCACCTATTGCTAGCAGACAGCTTTATGCGCAAAGACGCTAATGGTGACCGCGTTGAGCTTACCGGTGCAACTCGCACTGCAGTTACCGACGCGGTAGCCGCCAACCCTAACTTATCGATTGTTACAGCCGACGCTAATGCTACAGATTTACTAGCTGTTTATGCCGAAGAAGTGGACGTGCTAAAACAATCAGTAGTAGGCGACGTGGCACAAAACCTATGCTTTGAGCGCATCCCAGGCCAAGGCCGTAGCACCTTGTGTGATGTATCGGCCACCAGCGCTAATGGTTCAGATATTTCAAACCTTGTAGCTCAAGCCTTTTTGGAGCAAGCCATACGTGGCGACGTAGCCATTCAAAATGCCGGCGGCGTACGTAACGACGTACCACAAGGCGATTACACCATTGGCGATGCCTACACCTTACTGCCTTTCGCTAATACCTTGGTTTACTTGGAAATGACTGGGGCAGAAATCAAAACGGTACTTAATGAAGCAGTAGATTACTCGCTAGATCCAGAAGGCTCTACTGGCGCTTACCCTTACGCTGCTGGTTTACGTTACAAGGTGGATATGTCGCAAGCTGCGGGCTCTCGTTTATACGACGTAGAAGTAAAAGCAAAAGGCACCACCGATTGGATAGCCTTGGCCGATAGTGACAGCTTCACAGTGGTAACCAACAACTACATTGCTGGCGGCCGCGATGGATACTTTAGCTTTGCCGACATCTCTGCAGATGAGAGTAAATTTGAAGATAGCTTCTTAGACTACGCGCAATCATTTGTTGATTACGTAGAACGTAATGGAACCATCGACAAACTGCCACTAGAAAGCTACAGCACCCAAATGTTCTACGATACCGATGGCAACCTGCAAAACTAAGCTAAGCGCCTTCTAGTTAAATAAAGCCCGCTACTTAGCGGGCTTTTTGTTACCTTAGCTACTTAACACTACAATAAACCAACGCTGGCTCTAGCCCTTAACAACAATCGCTAGCAACAAGCCACTAAGTACTCAGCTAAATAATCCATCAATACACGGATTTTTTTGTTGTGCTGAACATCCCGATGACACACCAAATACACCGGTAAAGCAGGTAGTTCGAAGCCCAATTCAATCTCGATTAAACCGGCAGCTTCTGCCAAGCATTTGTGGGTAACCGTTATGCCTGCATGTTGCTTGGCCAGCTCAAACTGCAGAGGCAAAAAGTCGGTTCGCAACAAAAATTGTTCGTTTTTGATGTTCATGCCTAACTGGCGCGCCCCCACTTCAAACTGCGGATCGCGGTCATAACCCAGCACCCTATGGCTAAACAAACTAGTTTGATCCTTTGGCACACCGTGTTTCGCTAAATATTCTGAACTGGCGTAAAAACCTAACGGGATATCAGATACTTTGCGGCATAACAAATCTAACTGCGTAGGCGGAAACATTCTAATCGCCACATCCGCATCACGTTTATCTAGGTTGCTGGCGCTGTTGCTCACTTCAATTTCTAAGGAAACCTCTGAGTAGGTTTCCATAAAACGAGGCATTATTTGAGGCAGATAATACAAAGCCACTAGTTCGTTAGCAGCTAGGCGCACTCTGCCAGTTAAGGTTTGGGTTTGACCCGCAGCTAAGCGCTGCAGCCGCTGGGCACTACTTTGCATGTTCTGACACTCTTCCAACATGCTTTGACCAAACAAAGTAAGGCTTAAGCCCTGAGTACTACGGTCGAATAAGGGCTGGCCAAGTTGCTGCTCCATTGCCTGTAACTGCCGGCTTAAAGTGGGCTGCGATACCCCGAGTAGTTGTGCAGCCTTACTCAAACTTCCCTGCTGAGCAATACCAAGGAAATACTGCCACCATTGCCAGTTATTGCTATTCATATATGCATACCCATTAGCATATTTATGCCATTCACTATCTGATTATGAATTGTACAATTTTATTATCAAGACAAACAAAGGAAACAGGCATCATGAAAACAGCACTAATACTGGGTATAAATGGCAACTTTGGCTTAGAGATGGCTTTAGCTTTAAGCAAGGCTGGCTGGTCGATTAAAGCGCTAGTTAGAGATCCGAATAAAGTCCCCTCATTCGTAGAGGCGAAACTGATTGTGGGCGATGCACTTAAGCAACAACAAGTAATGGCCGCTGCTCAGGGCGTAGATTTAATCGTTTACGCTTTAAATCCGCCTTACCACCGCTGGCAACGCCAAGCCTTGCCACTGTTAGAACCTTGCTTACAAGTGGCGGAGCAACTTGGCTTACGCGTTTTATTTCCCGGTAACGTGTACAACTTTAATCCACAAGCCAGTTTGATTGACGAAAATCAAACAATGCACCCGCCCAGTGAGAAAGGACAAATACGGGTAAAAATGGAGCAACGTTTGAAACAAGCCAGTGAGAATGGCGCAAAAGTTACCATTGTTCGAGCCGGTGATTTTATTGGTCCACACACCCATCTAAGCTGGATAAGCACCATGGTTAAACATAAAAAAGATCGCTACCAAGTTGCCTTTCCTCACAACCAAGAACATGTTCACTTTTGGTCTTACTTACCCGACTTATGCGCCAATACTGTCCAGCTGCTAGAACAAAGCCAAGTAGACTTTGAAGTATGGCACGACTCAGGCCTATCACTCAGCCGAAAAGACTGGCAACAAGCCTTTGCTAGTAATGGCACTAATATAAAAAGCACAAACCTCGCATGGTGGGGGTTTTCGATAATTGCGCCTTTTGTGCCGATGCTAAAAGAAGTATTGAAGATGCGGTATCTCTGGCAGCAACCGGTTATTTTAGATGGCAGTAAAATGCGCCAAGCCTTGCAAAAAAGCTATCAAAGCACCCCGCTTAGCCAAGTTTTACAACAACTTAAACTTAACTAGGCTCGATAAGCTTGAGCGCTAACTTAGCTGCTCAAGCTAATTAGGCGCTAATCACAGCTCTCTTGTTGTTGCACCTGATGTTGACGATTTTGCGGGTTAAAACTAAATAAATAACAGCCACCACTAGCCGCCCTTAAACGGATATTTTCGCCATCAATATCGCCAATACCGTTACGGCTATTATCTCCCCAGTTGCGCCCCCACAAAGGCTGGCCATTCACTTCAAACTTATATTGGTAACGGCCTTTTTGCAGCTTTAACTTAACTTGCCACAGGCCGTTTTCACTTAAAGCCATTGGTAAACTGCCATCCCAGCCATTCATATCCCCACGCAAATACAAACTGTTTAAGGCAATGGCGCTTGGCACTAGCGCCTTGGTAGGTGCAACGACCTTATCTGGATAGCTTGCCACCAAGCTTGCTTGCTGCTCTCCTAGATACAGCACCGTTACACTCTCTGCTGGTAGTTGTTCCAGTTGATAGCTAGCCACACCAGCCAAAGCCTCTCGGCGTTTTTGCACTGGCTCTCCTAAAACAGGCGATAAGCGATAATCTTGATGAGAACTTAAAGCGCTTACTTGCGCCATATTAAGCTGCGCTCGACTGGGGGCTTTATTGGTATTAATAAGCACCACCAGCGCCTGCTGCTGGGTTGCTAAGGCATAGGCAAACACCTTGTCGCTATGGGTATCTACAAAGTGCAACGAAGCCTCACTAATATAGGAGTGCTCGCGGCGTATCTTTAGTAGGTGTCGATATTGATTTAACAATGAGTTTGGCAAGGCTAACTGCCGCTCTACATCTTGCCAGTTAAACAAACCACGCAGCTGAGCATCGGGTTGATGTTCTCCCAACATACCTAGTTCATTACCATAAAAAATGAACGGCGTAGCGCTACTCAGTAACTGTAAAGTCGCAGCTTGCAACGCTTGATTCGCATTGCCCACATATACTGTCATTGGTCTAGAAAGGTAACTGTCGTGGTTACTTAAAAATGCCGCCGTTTGGTAACCAGACGGATAATCTTGGGTTTGCTGCTGATGCAAGTTGCGCAAACCTTGATCATTACCGCGTTTAATCGCACCTGGAATTTGCCAAGCAAAGTCAAAATCAAAGCCCATATGAATTTGATTGTGGCCATTACCAAAGTACTTCGACACAAGTTCAGAAGGTCGCCACGTTTCGGCGATTAGCACTTTGCCTTGCTCATAGCTGTCGGCAATGGCTCGATACTCGCGCAATATTTGGAAGGTTTCAGGCCGGTCAGCCTGTTTGCCTGGGCCGTCTTCAATTAAATAGGGAGCGCCGTCTATTCTGGCACCATCAAAACCGAAATCGAACCAGTATTTTAATACTTCCTCCAGAGCTTGGCGCACTTGAGGGTTATGCAAGTTTAAATCGGCAATCTCGCTGCTTTGAAAATAACTATAAAAATAGCTATTGCCATGGGCTTTCCAAACATCTTGCCAACTGCCTCCCCCCCATGCGGCTTGCCACTGAGAAGAGGGCTGCTTGTCCCACACATACCAATCGCGCTTGTCGCCGCCATTAGCAGAGTTAATAAACCAAGGATGTTTTATCGAGGTGTAAGCCGGGACAAAATCAAACAGCACTTTTACCCCGCGGCTATGGGCCAAGTCTATCAGCTGCTTAAGATCAGCCTTATCACCAAACACTGGATTAACTTGGTAATAATCCACCACGTCATAGCCATGAATATTATCTAAGGGATCTTCAGAACTTCGCGCACTAAGGTAAAAAGGCGAAAGCAAAATGGCATCTATTTCCAGATCCTTCCCCGCATTGGCCTGGCCATCATTTAAGTAGTCGAAGCGCTGAATAATGCCCTGAATGTCACCAACCTCATGCTGTTGATGAGAGGCAGCAAAAGACTTAAGCCAAATATGATAAAAACTGGCCGAGCGATACCAGTGTTGCGCTTCAGCAGAATATAAGCCCTGATTCCACAGCAAACCGAGCAAGATAAAAAACAAACGTAACACCAGCCATTCCCCACCGTAAAAACAATTAGCATAGCTTCATCTTCGGATAATTTGGGTGAGCAAACGCTTTATTTTGAGCAAAGCCAGCAGCAATACATAAGCAAGGTTCAAGGTGGTGAAGCGGAAACTCCACATACCAGTACCGATATAATGAGGCTCTTATTGAAGTACCAGATTAGGCCCAAGTACCTAAACGCTCTGCGGCTTAGCTCCTTACTGAGTCCTAACAAGCTTTTGGACAAAAGTGAGTTTGGCGCATCGAGCGAGTTATAACCACAACATTATGGGATTCATCCCCAAAATTGGTTCTCTAAAGAAACTCAGGTGTCGAGTTGCTTGAGGCAATGAAAAAGGTTATTTTCCTTAAAAAAGAATTGAAAAACTCTTTAGAGAACAATGTTGTATGAACAATAAACAAAACATGAATTCAAAACTGAAAGACTGGTTAAATCAACCGAGCTTTGGTTACTTTATCTTTGGAATCTTTTTGTTTATGGAAGGATTTGGCTTATACGTACAATACGGCCTTGGAGATGAACCATGTGCCAACTGCGTCATGGTAAGAGCGTATCTTCTTTTAGTCGCACTTTCGGCCGTGGTTGCAATAGTGACTAGCAATGAAGGAAAACTATCTAGACCTGTGGAGTTAACTCGACTTTGTGTAGTTTATTTTTTAGCTGCGGCTGGATTGGGATTGGCGTTTTACCATTCATATGATAATTATTTAATAGAAAGTGGACGTTTACTCTTCAGTACTTGCAGTTTAAGCTCACCATTCCCGGCTTGGTTACCTCTCGATACCTTGTTACCGGCTCTTTTTGAGGCGAATGCGCTTTGTGGAACCCCGGCTTACCTTTTTGACTGGTTGACATTCACTGAGTTAAGCCTGATTGGCCTACCTATTGTATTTATTGGCGCTACCTTGCTGTATACGAATGCAATGTGGCAGATATTTAAACAGTAGGACACTCTTGGATGTAACTGCCCAATGGAGCATCCCCCTAACGAAGGAGAATTGGCTCCATTTCTTTCGATTAAATTGATGTTGCAAACGGTTCGATTTAGTTCCTGCGCTACCGACTAATTATCTAACGAGTATTGATTCTTTTTATACTCAAAGATCTTTTGGTTGACCCATTGGAGAATGTTTTCCGGTATCCAGTTCGCTACTCGTTCAACTGTTGGGTTAAACGTCAGCATATGCATTTGACCAAAATCGATGTAAGCAGATAAATAAAGTGCAGACCGATGCCCCATTTCAGGGTAATAAGAAATCATAGTATTGATGACTTCTTTGGGTGAATTGGATTCACTGAGTGCAGCATCATATCTTTCGATATATTCCAAGGTGTGCGTTAATGCTCCATCTGCACTCCACTCTTCTTTTTTATCCTTTGGCATATGCCCAGGAACAACAATATCTAGATTTAATCTTTGCCACTCTCGTAGTTGAGCCATCCACAAATGGCGACTTTCAGGTGTTGACCCTCCCATCATTACATGTCCTTGGAAATAAACGACATCACTGGGTAACAAAGCATTGAGAGATGGGATATACAGAGCCACATGAGGTTCGTAAGGATTGCCAATCCCTGCATCTCCTATAATGTCTTTCCATATTTCGATTTCGAAACCATCTATAAGAAGAGACGTTTCCGAGTAATCAATAGCCGGCACTGATGGGATGGCCGCATTGTCACCATGTCTTGAACTTGCTAAGTCATCATCTAATTCAATACGGTGTCTCTGAAGTGCTGCAACCTCTGGCGTAGCGATAAATTGCGCTTCTGGAAACCTTTTCGTCAAAACGCTAGCCCCTTGAGAATGATCTAAATGTGGGTGGGTTAGAAAGATGTACTTCAAAGTCAGACCTGTTTTCTCGATCTGATCTGCTAATCGATTAGCCGCTGATTTAGTTCCTTGAGCACTCACAACCATCATCTCACTAGAGCCTTTAATGAGTGCACTGGTGACATTTATCTCACTTGGCTCAGAGATAAAAACCTCCAACGAGAGTTTTGACTCATTTGCGTTGCTATACATTGATGAAAACATAAACGTTGAAATAAATAGTAACTGGCATAGTTTCGTAAATATTTTCATCATTTTGACCCACTTGATCGTTCGGTGTTGAACTTGTAAAGAGCCAATACAGAAGCCACCACAAGTGCCTCGAGTAGAGCATAGAAGCCCATTTTCAAATGAAAACCATCAACAAAAAGGCTGATTAGTCTTACAAGCAATAGTAGCGTCATAAACAAACCTAAGGGTGCAAGCCATCGCTCATCGTGATTTAGCGCTAGAAGTGGCGTTAGTGCGAACATCAACAGTCCCGACCCCATTATCGATTTTAAGGTGTTGATACCATGTACGCCTTCAACGGTGATCCCCAACATCGCTAAATGAGCATTGGTATCGAAAATCCAACAATAAGATAGGTAAAACATAAATAATGAAAGGAGCAACAGCCAGGTTTTGCTCAGTAACCTAATCATAGTCATTTTTAACTTTCCTCAATTTGGTTTCCTAAAGAGACTAAATTATAAGGTTGCTTTAAGCAACCATATTTTTTATTATCATCAGCATGACTAGAAAAAACTTTACCCAATTGAATTGCTCAATTGCGCAATGCCTTGCGACAGTAGGTGATACTTGGTCGTTTCTTATCCTTCGTGATTGTTTCAGAGGGGCAAAGCGATTCTCTGAATTTGAAAGTAACTTAGGTATTGCAAAAAACATCCTAAGAAATAGGCTTCACGATTTAGTCATGCATGGTGTTTTAGAGAAGATCGAAGCTGGGAAAACGGGAAGTCGACACGAGTATGCCTTGAGTGAAAAAGGAGCGTCACTACTTCCTGTGTTGGTGGCTATGTATCAGTGGTCAGAAGATTGGATTGAAGAAGAATACCGAAGTTCTTTCAATTTATGTGATAGTGAAAGCAAGCAACCGATTAAGAAGATTGAACTGCAAAGTCAAAAAAATAGAGTGTTAGGTGTTAATGAAATTTTACCAATACCTAAGTGAGTATGCGGTGAATAACCAGCAGAATGTTTGAGCAATTCTGTTATTGTGAAACTCACTTTGGGGCATAAACGAGTTCCAAATCCCCCAACGTCTAAAACACAAATAACAACTCACAAGCTAAGTAGAAAGCCCGCTATTAGCGGGCTTTTTTTGATTATAGCTTAGGGCATCGGCTAACCGTTTAAAGTAACGGTATCAGGGAACCAGTGCGACCACACCATCCAAAATAAGCCGTTATGAGTAGGTAACTGTTCTCCTTCTCCATCTACCAAGTAGGCAAAGTCATGTTCGCTATTGTATTTAATGCTTAAGGTTTGGCCGTTCACCTCAAAGGTTTCACCAGCAAAAGTACGCGCGTCATCAATGCTAAAAGCAAACTGGAAGTCTCCACCATCGTAACCATAAATAAGCTCTTTTTGATTGTAGCGTTTATCGTCTAGGTGCAGTGTAGGAAACGCCGCTTCATCTTCTCTCGTTTTATCAAATTGAACATCTAAAGCATCTTGAAAAGCGGTATTGATCATTTTGTCTAGTAAACGGTCATAGTGGTAAATAAACACCTGGCCATTAGGGTATAACTCACGTGCTGCAGCCCACGACATTAAAGTATTTGGAACTTGTTTTGGTTTGTGGTCGGTAAACTCAGACTCCATAGTAATTTGCTGAAGAAAAACATCGTTTTTGGTGTCTTTAAAAATCAGATTGTTATGTGTTTGAATCGATACGTTTAAGTCAGACTCGCCCAAACCATAATCGGCTTCAATCACTACCGGCAAGTTAGACAAGCCACAAAAGGTCATGGTGTAGTCGGTGCCGTCTACGTTCCAACCCGCAATATGGGGAATTTGTAAATGCTCACGCGGGAACATGCGTACATCGTCACCAACTTGCACCACATACATTACCTGGTCATCAGGTAACACGGTATCGGCGTAACTTACGTCGTAATATTCCGCGTTATGCTGCTTTGAGGGAAACACTGTTTGAGTTGCATAGTTGCTACACCAAATACCCAGCGCAACTAGGCCTGAACACACCGCCATTATTGAACGTGGCCAAATTTGGGCTCTACGATTAAGCACAACTAAACTGATCATCATGAGTATATTGATTACCGCCACTAATACTCGATGCTCTAGCAGCCAAATTACTACAGTCCTGTCGGTGCCAAACTTTTGCCCCGGTTCGGTTACCCCCACTGCAGAGCCGACGCTGACAATAACAATCAATAAAGCCAAGCTATAAAAAAGTGCTTTTAAGGTTGTTCTTTTCATGTGTATTACCTTTAGTTAGGAATCAAATGCCAATATCACAAGCCCACTAATTTGCTTTGCTACCGCCCCACCACGTTTACTTATCGCCGAAGGCTTAACTTGCTTGAGATTGGCTAAATTCTGGACTCCCTACTAATCTGAGAGCCCGCGCAATTAGCACCCTGCTAATTCATGCAACAAAGCTTATCGAGAGAGTTAAACAAGAGTAAGTGGCAGTAGCGGGAAGCATTATTTCGAAGAATGGAACAATAAACCCAGTAACTTACTCCACTACTGAGTAACAACGAGTAAGACACTGTGCCAACGCTGTCGAAATTTTTACTCTGAGTTAAATCCGACTATTAGCCCTACTTTTTCACTCTTGAGCACCTTCAAGGGTTGAACGCACAGGCGATAGTTTTTGAATAACTCTGGAGGTAAAAATGAAAGAATTTAAACCCTGGTATATTGCACAAATGTCCAATGGGGTTGTGCAATGGGTAGGCTTAGCGCTATTAGTTACACCATTGATTATTGAGCGGACAGGCAGCGGCACGTTAATGGGCTCGGTCATGTCACTAATTGGCATTTTTGGCATTAGCGCGCCACTTATTGGCTGGCTGGCCGACAAATATTCTATTCATCGACAGCTACAAAAAGTGGCGCTGTTTTCTCATCTACTGTCGCTAATACTGCTCTACTTTGCGACAACCCAAAGCTACATGTATTTACTGGTTGGATTAAGTATTGGCATAGGCACCGTGTCTCAGCTGGTATTAAACCCCACTTTTGTGATCAATTCTCTGCCTGCCAATCAGCATAGTAGGGGCTTAAGCCGCTTATTTCAGTTTCAGTTTTTGGGCATTGTTATCGCAGGTACATTACTAGGTTTAGTGAGCCTCTTGAATTGGACCAGCGAACAACAACTCATCTTGATGATGGCTTTAGTTAGCATTTCTATAGTCACTGTATTTATAGCTCCACCACCTAAGGTGATTTTAGACAATCAAGAGCACGAACAAGCTGATGAACTAAGCAGTAAGCCCGCTTTTTCCCATCGAGGGAAGGCAGCCTTTTGCGCTTTTTTAGCCACGATTTTTCTTTCGATGCTTACCTCTACCAATTTAATGGAAACCGGCCCGCTGATTATTAAGCAGGTATTTTCTGTAGATTTAGGCCACTCAGCTTTTGGTTTAGCAGCCTCTGCAGTTCTCACCATCGCCTTACTAGAACCAGCTGGACGTTGGGCTGAAAAAAGTGGGCCTTACTTTGTGTGGATAACCGGGCTTTGCTGCTATGCGATTACTGCTATTGGTTTATGGCTGGCTGTGGGAACACAGATACCTAGCGCAATACCTGTTCTGTTGATTGTATTGCTGATGCAAGCAATCTCATGGTTTGACATGGTGATTCCCGCCATAGCTGAACAGCTAAGTCCATTTCTCCGGCACTAACCCAAGGTGTTTTATTGTTTGCCATGTCTTTTGGTTTTGGTACTGGAGCACTAATAGCTGGCGAGCTCATTGACAGCGACGGCTTTGTAGCGGTTGTAGATTTTTGCGCTATTAGCATGCTAATTACTTTAGCCATTGCAGCGCTTACCTTAGGCCTAAAACCACGCTCAAATTAAAGCATTTGCTATGTCCTTACTGAACTAAGTGACATAGCATAAACTTGTTCGTTTTCCCGTCTCAAGGTAATGTGATTAAACAATATCCGCTTCCAATAGAATTGTTTTATCAGTTAACGGTTCTTATAGTTAACCTAGATCTTTTAACGCCAGTACTTGCCAGCATTTTAATGCTGTTAGCAAAAAATCAGTTAAGGAGCAGTAATGACTACAGAATTCATACTACCAAAAGTTTGGACTATGGACAGCGAAAGTGGTGGTCAGTGGGCAAGCATTAATAGGCCCGATTCAGGCGCACGGCATGATAAAACCCTTGCTGTGGGCGCCAACCCTTTGCAGTTGCATTCGCTAGCTACGCCAAATGGACAAAAAGTGACGATAATGCTGGAAGAGTTGCTGGCACTAGGCGTTAAAAAGGCAGAGTACGACGCCTACTTAATTAACATTGGTGAAGGCGACCAATTTTCCTCTGGCTTTGTGGATATTAATCCTAATTCTAAGATTCCGGCTTTAAGCGACCATTCTGGTGACACTCCTATTAGGGTATTTGAGTCGGGGGCTATTTTGCTCTACTTGGCCGAAAAGTTTGGCCACCTGCTGCCTAAAGACCTAGCCACTCGTACCGAAACCATGAACTGGCTATTTTGGCTACAAGGTTCTGCTCCTTACTTAGGTGGCGGCTTTGGACATTTTTATGCGTATGCGCCAGAAAAATACGAATACCCCATTAACCGCTTCACCATGGAAACCAAACGCCAGCTAGACGTTTTAGATAAACGCCTCGCCAATAATCAGTATTTAGGTGGTAGCGAATATAGCATCGCTGATATTGCTACCTGGCCTTGGTATGGTAACGTTGTGCTTAACACGGTGTATGAAGCCGCAGAGTTTTTAGACGCTGCAAGCTACACCAACGTAATGCGCTGGGCTAAAGAAATAGAGCAACGCCCTGCAGTGCAACGTGGCCGTATTGTTAATCGGGTATGGGGTGAAGAATGGGAGCAATTAGCCGAGCGCCACAGCGCCGCAGATATTGATGCGGTATTAAGTAAAAAGCCTTAAGCTCAATTGCCCACTAAAAAAGCACCCAAGGGTGCTTTTTTACAGAATAAGATTTACGTTCAATAACCCAGCAAGTGGCTATGCTTTTAACACAAAAGTACTGATCGAGTTATTCGCTAAAGACAGCTCTGCGCCTAAGCCATCAACCACCAAGGTAAGCTTGGCGACATGCCCTTCATTTTGCACTACGACGACTCGATCACCGTTGCTGTTTTCAAAACTCACCGCATGCAAATTTTCACCACTTACTTGAGTTTTAATTCGCCTAGCGCCAATCTCAACATAGCGAGATAAATGGCCAATGTAGTAGTATGAGTTATTATAAATCAGCGACTTAGTCTGGCGATTATACATAATGGGAGCTTCGCAGAAGTTCTCTACGTGATTGGGCCCACCCTGTTCATTTAACAACAAATTCCAGTCAATCCAACCTTCAGAATAATTATTAAAATCTCCAATGATGTTTCTGCCATAGCGTTCACCATTACCCCAAGCGCCTAAGTAGCCACTTTTATCATTCTTATCTACTGAGGTATCGGTTAGCTCCACACAACCTTCGGTAAAGATAATATGAGTATCTGGATAAAGGTGATGCACCATAGAAAGGTTTTCGAAATCTTCACTCACATACCAATGATTGCCCACACCCCATACATATTTAGCGGCCTCTGGGTCACTTAATACAATGGCTGTTCGCTGAACCATAACATCACGATTATGATCCCAAATGACAATGGCTTTATCTTGGTAGCCTGCAGCATGCATAGTTGGACCGAGGTAATCTTTGATAAAATCGCGCTCTTCCTCTGCGGTATAAAAACACGAGTCCCAGATTTGGTCGGCTTCTGGCTCATTTTGAATACTAATGCCCCAAATAGGTACGCCACGTAGCTCCATTTGCTCGATGAATTTGGTGTAATAGTTCGCCCAAGACTGCTGATATTCGGCCAGCAGTTTTCCTCCGTAATTCATTTCACCGTTAGATTTCATAAATGCCGGTGGGCTCCAAGGTGATGCCAACATAGTGATCGGCTCACCAGCCTGTTCAGCCGCCCTCTTAATCATGGGAACAACCCATTGCTCTTCGTGAGAAAGATCAAAGCTATTAAGCTCACTATCCCCTTCTTCGATATAGGTATAGTTGCCTAAGGCAAAGTCGCAGGAATGAATAGCCACACGCCCTAATACGTAACCCAAACCCTGCTCTTTATCAAAATAAGCCTTAATAAATTCCTCTTGTAAGGCCTCTGGCATCTCATAGAAAGTGCTGGCAGCCGCCTCAGTAAATGCGCCACCAAAACCGATATGGCTTTGAAATTTTTCTTTCGAGTTAACCGCAATCATCGATTGCTGCACTTTATAAAGAGGCTTAAATTGCACCGGCGCCTGTTCTGCCCAACGCTCACCAGTGCGCTCAAGTGTTCTATAGTGTGTTGCTTTCATTTACTCACCCAACTTTGTTTATCTCAATTGAGCACAGGTTACAATGAAAGCGCTTTCTTTTTCAATCTACCTAAATCACAAAATAGACAAACCAAAAAATAAAGAAATAACACACCAAACACCTTCTATATAAAGGTGTTAATGGGATAACCCTGAGTGTGACTTTCATATATCCTTTAATTGCAACCATAAGAAAAAAGGAAGCGCTTACAAAATAGATGTGTGTAAATCCTGCTCAGTTTAAGCAATAACACTAGGCTAATGCCGCCATCATGCGATCAATATGCGCAGGCCCTATTGGCCGCACACCAGAAGGATTTAAAGCCTTAATCGAATAATATCCGCGAGTAATATGGTCGATACTCACCGTCTCAGCCACACCAGGAATGGCTAATATTCGTTGCATGTAAGCTGACAACAAAGGGTAATCAGCTATTTGTTTGCGATTAGTTTTAAAGAGGCCGTAATAGGCGACATCGAAACGTATTAACGTTACAAAGGTGCGAATATCGGTTTCGGTAAGCGTGTCCCCAACTAAGTATTGCTGCTTTGCTAGCCTTTGTTCCAGCTCCTCTAATACTTCAAATACTCCCTTTACCGCTTCTTGGTAAGCAGCTTGCGACTGAGTAAAGCCTGCTTTATAAACGCCGTTATTAAACTGGTGATAAATTCGCGTATTTAGGGCATCAATCTCTTCACTATGTTGCTCTGGATAAAGCCGAACTTTAGAGGGTACTAACTCTTCAAAGGCGCTATCGAACATGCGCAGAATGTCAGCACTTTCGTTATTCACTATTACATTTTTTTGCATGTCCCAGAGCACAGGCACGGTAGCTCTTCCGGTAAAGTTAGGATCAGCCTGGGTATAAATTTGGTGTAGGTAATTCGCAGAGAACAACGGGTCTTGATCTGCACCTTGGTAGCCGCCAAAACGCCAACCTTGCGGGCTTAAACTTGGGTTAAGCACCGTAACTGGGATTAGCGCTTCTAAGCCTTTTAGCTTACGCGCAATCAGTATGCGCGATGCCCAAGGGCAAATTAAGGCCACGTATAATCTGTAACGCCCAGCTTCGGCTTTAAAGCCACCCTCACCAGTTGGACCAGGGCTGCCATCAGCGGTTACCCAATGACGAAATCCGGAAGTTTGCCTTACAAATCGCCCTTGTTCATCCGCCTTTTGCAAAGGCTGCCAGTCTTCCGTCCATACTCCATTTACCAACATAAGTGACTCCTGTTTAAACTTGATGAAAAACAAACGAGCGCATGGATAACGCGCCAAGATCAAAACCTTCGCTTACCACACTTAAGTGATCCTGTTTACTTGATACACCAGCCACAATAATCGCTGGGATATAGTGCTCTAAACTTGGGTTAGCCATGCGCATTAAGCCGCCCATGGCTGCTGGATTGAGTAAGTCAGAAAAATCTCGTTGCGCTAAGCGTTTAGCAAAAAAGGTATCAAACTCTTCCGCCCACTCGTAAGGTTGGGAGGTGTGCCTTAGCGCCGCTAAATTATGTACAACATTGCCCGAGCCAATAATCATCACGCCTCGGCGACGCAGCGCTGACAAGCTGCGACCTAGGGCGAAGTGCCAACTCAAGCTTTGTGATACATCGATAGAGAGCTGAAATACCGGAACATCTGCTGCTGGATACATCCATTTCAATACCGACCAAGCGCCATGATCAAGCCCCCAACTGCTATCGGTTTGCAGCTGCAATTCGCTTAACTGCTCAGTGAGCTGCTGCGCCAACAAAGTGTTACCATTGGCAGGGTAGCGCTCGGCAAATAAAGCCTCTGGAAAGCCGTAAAAATCGTGAATGGTTTTAGGCTTGGCGGAACTATCAACTAGGCTTACTCCGGGTGTCATCCAGTGAGCGGAAATCATCAATATTGCCTGCGGCCTAGTTAAAGCTTGCCCAAGCTGCGACCAACTTTGGGTAAAGCGATTCTCCTCTAGGGCATTCATCGGATTGCCATGGCCAATAAACACCACCGGCATGGGTGGCGTTGTCGCTTTATCGCCAAGAATATTTAAGCCTTGCTGAATCGCCATCTCGCCTCTTTCTTCCTTCGGCCCAGTGCCATTTGGCTTGAGCGAAGCATTAAACGGTAATGCAGCAATTATCAGCCTAAGAGATTCACCTCACAATGGAGAAGATATAGAATAACTATCTCCAATTTGTTCTTAATAGGTAATTAGCATGGACTTGATTGACGGCTTAAAGGCATTTGTTGCTACGGCGCAAACCGGTTCATTTACCGAAGCGGCAAAACGCTTAGGCGTATCCAACCGGCTCACCTCAAAATACGTAGCAGAATTAGAAACCAAGCTTGGCGCTCGCCTGTTGCAACGCACTACAAGAAAAGTGGGCCTTACACCTTCGGGTCAGCAGCTACTTAATCGGGCCCCCGCCCTGTTGAACGAATTTGATGATTTGCTGGCGAACATTAATGAGGAAGCCACAAGCTTACACGGTACGTTGCGCATCGCTGCACCAGTGACTCTGGGTGAAATCTACATACAAGGTTTAGTGAGCCGTTTCGCCGCTATCCATCCTGAGCTAAGTATCGACTTGCGTTTAAGCGATCAGCATGTAGATCTAGCAAGCGATGGTTTCGACCTCGCTTTTCGCGTTGGCACTCCCGACGTTTCTACTTTAAAAGCACGTAAGCTATTTGAATTTACCAGCCACTTGGTGGCATCTCCGGGCTACTTAACACTTAAAGGCACTCCGCTTAGCCCCGATGATTTAGATACTCACACTTGCATCATCGACACCAATAGGCGCAACGCCAATCGTTGGGTCTTTCTGCAAAACGGCCAAGAATATGCCTTTCATCCATCTAGAAACTTGATGGTAAATAGTGCCAATATTGCTCGAGATTGGGCAGCAGAGGGCTGCGGTGTGGCACTGTGTCCAAACTTTGTTTTACATAAACAGTTGAGTGAAGGAAAACTGGTGCGGCTGCTGGAAGACTATCAACTGCCAATGCATCCTCTGTATGCCGTTTACCTAGAAGGCAATGTGCTGCCTCGTAAGGTAAGGGAGCTGATAGATTTTGCACTTGAAGATGTGCAGAACAACGATATTGTCACCCTCCCCACAGCTTAGCGCAGAGAGAGTAATCATTTTAAATTAATTAAACCAATGACGAGTGCGGTTAGCAAACCATACCAAAGAGAGCATTACTGGCACTTCAACCAATACACCAACTACGGTGGCTAGCGCAGCACCAGAGTGCAAACCAAATAGCGATATGGCAACTGCTACTGCTAACTCAAAAAAGTTAGAGGTACCAATCATGCAAGCTGGAGCAGCAATGTTATGTGGCAAACGCATGCGCTTGGCTAACCAATAAGCCAGCGCAAAAATGCCATAGGTTTGAATAAGCAAAGGAATAGCGATAAGAACAATGGCTTCAGGTTTGGCTAAAATTGTTTCCGATTGAAAGCCAAACAACAACACTACGGTAGCCAGCAAACCAATAATCGACCAAGGCTTCATAGTGGCCAAAAACTGATTTAACCGTGAGTGGTCATTCTTTTTATCTAGCTTTTTACGGGTAATCGCCCCTGCTATAAGTGGCACTAATACGTACAATACCACCGACATTAACAAGGTATTCCAAGGCACTGTGATATCACTCACCCCAAGCAAAAAGCCGGCGATAGGCGCAAAGGCAAAGATCATAATTACATCGTTAATCGATACCTGCACTAAGGTATAATTAGCGTCGCCTTTGGTTAGCTGGCTCCACACAAATACCATCGCGGTACACGGTGCTACGCCAAGCAAGATCATGCCAGCGATATATTCAGTCGCGGTGCTTGGGTCTACCCAATCGGCAAATATACCTTTAAAAAACAACCAGCCTAGCAGCGCCATGCTAAAGGGTTTAATCAGCCAATTAATCACAATGGTAAGTAGCAAACCTTTTGGTTTTTTACCCACATCTTTAATCGATGAGAAATCAATTTGCACCATCATCGGATAAATCATTAGCCAAATAAGTAAGGCAATCACCAAATTAACATGTGCAAACTCAAGGCCAGCCACTACCGAAAATACCTCAGGTACAAGGCTGCCCGCAGCAATGCCAACAACAATGGCTAAACCTACCCATACTGTTAAATATCGTTCAAATAATCCCATTTTGTTACCTTCTTCCCCAGCTACCTGTGTGGGTGGGTTCTGTGATTAATCTACTAACAAAGCTGTTGTTTATTCGCTTCAAAGCGCGCTAACTCTGCTTGGTAGTAGTCTTTGTTATTGGCTTGAGTCTCGCGTAACACTCGTTCGGCCCAGCTTGGTAACTCAGGGTGTAATTGGTAGTACACCCATTTGCCGCGCCGCTGATCGAGCAATACTTGGCATTTGCGTAACTGCGCTAAATGGCGAGAAGTCTTTGGTTGATCAAGCTGCAAGGCTTGCATCAAATCACAGACACAAGCCTCACCAGCCTCGGCAATAATCATTAAGGCTTTTAGGCGAACATCATCAGCGAGGCATTTATAAAATAATTGTGGGTTCATCGTTCACATGCATTTATTTACATATGTAATATTTTGCATATGTGTAAATTATTGTCAATAGTAAATACTGCCGAACAAATAATTGTGTTCGCATCAACTCCACAAACCTAAGCCCGATAGCGAGATGAGGAGACAGACGTAACCATATAAAGAGCTGTGGTTAAAAGAAAACAATACATCGTCAGCACAACGCTTTCTAACAGCCACTTTTCAGTTACTTAAAGCAACAGTGAAAGTAAATGTGAGTCTTGTAAATAAGATAATTAGTGATACAGTTCTGGCTTTAGCTCTTCTATTTATTCTTAGCCATTTTCTGACTACTGATTTGATTAAGAGGCTTTATAAAAACTAGAAAGCAAAGATGAGCAGGTAACAATAAAACGGTGTCTTAGCATAAGCTTTTAACTATCACTTTTAAAAGCAATAGTCACCAGATGAAAATTAGATAACCAAGATTTTCAATCGATACCTTACGCAATTTAAAGGATTAAGAGCGTAGTTAACATGCAGATTAGAAACCAAACACCGTTGCAGTGGCTTTTGGCCCTTGCTCTTTTTTTTGTGCTATTTAATAGCTGGGCAGCAAACTCTGTTGTTCCGCAAGCTGTTCCTGATTGGGTATCAACGGTAAATGTTCCCAAAATAAATCCTGCCTTAGTCGAGCAAAGTAAAAATGGCGTTCACTATTTACTAGCAGATAGGCAAGTAAAGGTAAGCGAAGACCAACCACCTGCGTACTTTCACCATTACGCCGACTACATTGTCAATCAAACTGGCGTTGAATATAACTCACAAGTTAATATCGACTATGACCCACATTATCAACATGTAGCCTTGCACTCTCTACGAATAATTAGAGATAAGTTGGTTATCGACAAACTGAACACGGCTCGTATAAGCACTTTTCAACGAGAAAAAGAGTTAGAAAAGCTTATTTATAATGGTACTGAAACTATCAACATTATCATCGATGATGTTCGAGTCGGTGACATAATTGAGTACAGCTATACTCGTTATGGGGCGAATCCAGCCTACCAGAACATTTTTGCTTACAGCAGCGCCATCAATTGGTCGGTTCCTGTAGGAAAATTCTCGCTAAAACTCTTTTGGGGTAAGTCCACCTCCTTGCTGCACGAGCTTAGAAATAGCAATCTAACCATCCAGCAAACCTCCACAACACAGGGTAAAGAATACTCTTTAGAAGTGGCAAACATACTAGGGTTAGAAGAAGACCCAAACAATCCTGCGTGGTTCAGACCAAATGCTCGAGTTTACTTTAGTGAATTAAGTTCTTGGCAACAAGTTAACAACTGGGCGGGACAATACTACCTAGATGCGCTTATCTCAGACAGCAACCTACAGTCTTTAACTCAGCAAATTAAACAACAAAATCCAGACTTAAAAAGTCAAATTTCAGCAGCCTTACAATTTGTACAGGATGAAGTCCGCTACCTTGGCATAGAGCTAAACGATAGTTCACACATTCCTACTCCAGCAGTCGAAACGCTCAATAACCGTTATGGAGATTGTAAAGATAAAACGGTATTGCTCATTGCTATCTTAAAAAGCCTAGGGCTCAAAGCTTACCCGGCACTGGTCAATACAGAAGATGACCTTAGTCAAGTATTGCCAAACGTAAAAGCCTTCGATCATGTCATCACTTATTTTGAGTACCAAGATAAGCAGTATTGGGTAGACCCTACGTCTAGCTTCCAGCATGGAAACTTAGATAGCATTTACCAGCCTAATTTTGGTTATGCACTGGTATTAGGAAACACGGTTAAAACCCTTGTTGCCATGCCATCGCAAACAGCGCCACACGCTGAATTTGTAATCGACAATTTTGATATACCAGAGCAAGGCCCCATTAGCTTTACTTCAACAACCGAGAAGCTTGGTTGGTATGCAGAAGAGCAAAGATACGCCTTATCTAAAAACAGCCCAGAGCAAATACAAAAAGACTATTTAGAATTCTTTCAAGGCTATTACCCCAACATAGAAGTTGCCAAGCCGATTAAATACGTCGATGATACAAAAAATAATAAAGTCACCAGCACCGAGCGTTATAACATCTCCGAATTTTGGGAGGATAAGCCAACACGGGAGCGTTACGAAGCGACTTTTTACCCTAACATTGTTAGCTCGTTGCTTGATCCGCCAAAAGAAAAAACACGCACCTCTCCATATTCTTTAGGTTTTCTTCGCCAAATTAACCAGCAAATAAAAGTTAATTTTTCCGACGATAATTGGGAGTTTAGTAACGAGAGTTTTATAGAAGACAATCCCTTTTTCCGCTTTAGCTACCAAGTATCATATGCTGCAGCAACTCAGCAACTGACCTTAACTTATGGCTACCAAAGTAAGGTGGAACACGTTACTGCAGTCCAATACCCTGATTACTTAAAAGCCTTAGAGAAAACGCAAAATTATCTTAGCTACAGCATCTTTAAATATTACCCCAACCAAATAGCAAACAACGACAATTTGGATTGGTTGCTTAAACTTATTACTCCTACCTCAGCGATCCTACTCATTGCAGGCCTGTATTTACTAATCTTTATACTTTGGAGAATCGAACGCCGGAATAAACCAGAAGATAGCGAAGTACTATTTTTCCCAGTTTCAATGCCTAAACTTGTTGCGATGTGGCTGCTTACCTTTGGTTTTTACGGTATCTACTGGTTCTATAAAAACTTTCAGTTTATCAAAAAGCAAGAAAACAACTCGTCTATGCCTTGGGCTCGCGGCTTGTTTTCAAGCCTTTGGTATTACTCATTATGGCGAAAACTTAAAACAGATAACGATCAGCGTTTTGGCAGCTCTCACCTACCAAACAAATGGTTGTCTATTTTGTTGGCGATAGCGTTTTTTATTGTTAGCGCTTTAGGTGACAAAGATGTCTTTCATGTTGTATCGCTGTTGATATCAGCTTTAATCATCGCACCACTAGCAAACTACATATTGTTTGTGAACAAAGCGGATTCTGTAAGCTTAAAACAACACTCTAAATGGAGTGTTCGCCACTACCTATTAGCGGTCATAAGCATTCCCTTACTGGTACTCCAAAGCAGCTCGGCCATTGGCCTCATTCCTAGTGATTCGGTAGTTAAAGGCTCTTGGTTGCTAGACCACGATATAAAGTTTATGCAGCGACAAGGGGTGATAAAACCGGGCGACAGCATCGATTACTTCTATAGTGATGCTTTCTTATTTGTAAGTGATGATGGAAATGGCTTTACTCAACGCCATGTATTCTCTTATTGGAAAGAAGACCGGCAACCACTCTACAAAGAGCTGGCAAATTATGAAGATATCCAAGACATACAAGTAAGTTGGAGCAAAGAACTTACTGACCACTCCACGGTTACCATCGTTCGCTCAGACGGTTCTAGATTTGTATTGTACGTGTCCAACTCAGACTGCAAAGACAAAAAGTTTGTGGCAGCATTAAAGAAGAACTGGCAAAACTATAACTAAAGAACCAAATAAACGATGCTGAAAACAAGGCCCAAGCTTAACTCTAAGTTTGGGCCTTGTCATTTCAAGCGGCAGTTATGTAAGCAATATCAGCTGCCCAATTGATGGGCAGTTAATATTGCCGACAGTACCGATTGAGCGGTAACAGGGAACGGCATGTTGTGTATGGTTTCGCCTTCTGCGCACGATGCTTCGGCTACATTAAGCAACTTATCGCGATCAATCTCTTTAACTCCCATGTCGTGCAGGTTAGTAGGCAAGCCAATTGATTTACAGAACGCGATCACCTGATTAATTTCCTCTATAGGTGCATTCTCCAAAACTAATTGAGTGAGTGTTCCAAAGGCTACCTTCTCGCCGTGCAACAAGTGGTGACACTCTTCAAGCTTGGTTAATCCATTATGAATAGCGTGCGCTGCAGCTAAGCCTGAACTTTCAAAGCCAATGCCACTTAAATAGGTGTTGGCTTCAATAATGTTTTCTACGGCTTTAGTACTTACCTTGTTCTCTACAGCCACTTTGGCTTTCAGGCCATCGGCCATTAAAGTTTCAAAACACAACTTAGCCAAAGCCTGTGCAGCGCGGGTTGGCGCGCCGCCTGCCATGGTTGTTTTACCCGAGGTCATATTGGCGCGCGCTTCAAACCAGGTAGACAAGGCATCGCCCATGCCGGCAACAATTAAGCGCACTGGTGCTGCGGCAATAATAGCGGTGTCCATAATCACCATGTTGGGATTAGACGGAAATAGTAAGTACTCGCTAAACTCACCTTCTGGGGTGTAAATAACCGCTAAAGCACTAGTAGGTGCGTCGGTAGAAGCAATGGTTGGCACAATCACCACAGGTAGCTTCGAATAATAAGCAACAGCCTTAGCGGTATCTAGCGTTTTGCCGCCACCTATACCAATAATCACGTCCGCTTTTACCGAATCAGTTTTGTCGATTAAACGGTTAATTTCTTCTCGTGAACACTCGCCATTAAAAGTATCAAATTCAACAAGCTGTTCGTTAAAACTCGCTTCAACAGTGCCTTTGGTTAAGCCCATTACAAAATCATCGGCAATCACCAATGGCTGCATACCATAAGTAGCAACATACTCACCAATGTTAGCTAATGCTCCTTCGCCCTGAATGTATTTGCTGGGTGAAATAATAATCTTGTCCATGTTCATCTCCCTACTTCGATAATGATTCAAATACTTTTTCAACAGCGAATGCACCAGGGTCTTTTACCCCATTTAAGGTGTCGCTGTTTAAATAAGACGAGCGCCCAGCGTTTGCTTTAGTCATAGTTAGCGTGCTCTCTGCCCCTGCTTTTGCCGCCAGTACTCCAGCAGCAAAACCGTCTTTCTTCCAGGCTTCAAAAGCCGGGAATAAAGCATCGATCATGGTTCTATCGCCTACTGCAGCGCCGCCGTAATGCATCATTCTGGCTAAGCCAGCTTGCAGGGCAGCTACTAAATCATCACTGCCAGCTAACTCTCGACCAGCAGCGGTAAAGAAGATAGACAGCAATACACCCGATGAGCCGCCCATTACCGTAGTTAACTGTTGGCCAATCACGGTCATCAGCAGCGCAGGCTCGTTTAAAGGCAATTGATTAGCATCTAATTCGGCAAGTACCTTACGAGCGCCAGAGGCAAAGGTTGAACCTGTATCTCCATCGCCCACAATGGCATCGAGATGGTTTAGTGCACTTTCGCTATCAATAATGGTGTTACACACAGTGCGTAAAGCGCTGGCCACTTCATCATTTTGCGACGCGTCAAATTTAATGGTCGAAGACAGTGACTCACAGGGAGTGAACGCTAAAGGCTGCTTAGCACTAACGCCAGGCCATGCACTTGTTTGGCTATCAGCAAACAAGGCGGCACGTTTAAGCTCGTCTAGCTTTAACATCGAGATAGAGAAGCCTTTCATATCGATGGCGGTCATCAGCGGTGCTGGGCCAATAAAATACTCGGCGTTTTCACCCAGTGCAGACTCAACAACATCTTTTGCTACTACGTTCATCTCAATAGGTGATAGGCCGCCTAAGTTGTTAATCAGCACAGCATGGCTATCGCTAGGGCAAGCGGTTAGTAGCTTATCCGACATAATGCGAACCAGTTCTTTACACTGGCTTAGGTCAATGGTTTCAATGCCTGCTTCACCATGAATCCCCAGGCCTAACTCAGCTTTACCTTTTGCAATGCGCTCTTCACTGTTATCACTGGGTAAGGTGCAACTCTGTAAGGCAATGCCAATGCTTGCCGTTGCATCAATGGTGTCTTGTGCGGCTTTGGTTACGGCGGCTAGATCTTCGCCTTGCTCGGCGACATAACCAGCAACTTTATGCACAAATAAAGTGCCAGCAATTCCACGAGGTTTAGGGTTATCCGGAATGGAGATGTCATCACTTACAATTACCATCTCTACCTTGCGGCCCATTTCTTTGGCTTTCTCGCAAGCAAGCCCAAAGTTAAGTCGATCGCCAGTATAATTCTTAATAATCACCAAGCAGCCAGCGTCGCCGGTAACATGCAATATTGCGTTAAGCACTGCGTCTACACTTGGGGCGGCAAACAAATCACCACACACCGCGGCGGTTAACATGCCCTTGCCAACAAAACCGGCATGAGCAGGTTCGTGGCCCGAGCCACCGCCACATATAATTGCCACTTTGTCTTTACGCCAATCTGATCGGGCAATAACTTTAATGTCATTGCCAAAATCTAAGCGGCTAAGGTTATTGTGTTGTTGGGTATATAAGGCTCCATCAATCGAGTCATTTACCCACGATTCTCTGTCATTAATCACTAAATCGGCCATGTAAAAAAACCTCCGTTATTTACTGCTAGTTACTAACTTCTTTAATGCTTTTGCTAGTGCCTTGTTGTTTAATCCGCGTTTCCCCTAGTGCTTACACTGTGCAACAAAGCATGCGTAGCAAAGCCCGCCTCGTTGGCTTTTGTAGCCATGAGCACAAAGTGGAAACGTTTACACGCAAAAACAAGAAAACACTGTATTTAGCTTTTAAGGCATAGTGGAGCAAGTAATGAAGAAGCCGCTGCTAAAACGCTACAATAGCTAAGCAGTGCGTTAATAACAGTGACAACTCTATAACAGCTACATTTGGGGTTTAAAAACCAACCAATTGGCAGTGCAACATTTCTGATGTTAATGTGTTCCTCTATAAAAAATAAATCAAGAGAACAAGTGTAAACGTTTACAAAAGTGAGATGTACGGCATAATTTAGTCGGTAAATAACTGCAAATAATGAAATGATTAGCTAAGGCTAACTAAGCGAGATAGTCGGCCACAGTTGGCACAAAGCTAAGCTTTAGTTAGCGCTATGCAGAGCTAAGTACTTCGCTGTTTAGTTTGCCAATCAGGGGCTATCCAAGTGCTTGCCGTTGAAGGAGCAAGCGGTGATTTTCCTAAAACAGAGTCCGCTATTTTCTCCGCCACCATAATGGTAGGGGCGTTAAGATTACCATTAGGAATAGTAGGAAATACTGAGGAATCAATCACCCGTAAGCCAATAATACCGTTTACTTGGCACTGGCTATTTACCACGGCCATTGGGTCATCATCACTGCCCATTTTACAACTGCACGAAGGGTGATAAGCACTTTCCACATTTTGCCTTACCCACGCATCTATCGCTTCATCGCTGTTAATATTAGCGCCGGGTTGAATCTCTTCGTCGCGATAATAATCCATGGCTGGCTGCGCCAAAATCTCTCGACTTAAACGAATACAGTCGCGCCAGTCTTGCTTGTCTTGCTCGGTGCTAATGTAGTTAAACTGAATATTAGGTTTTGCGTGAGGATCGGCTGAGCTAATCCACACTCGCCCTCGGCTGCGGGGTTTATTAGGCCCAACATGAACCTGAAAACCATGCCCACTAAAAGCAGCTTGGCCGTCGTAACGCATCGCGGCGGGTAAAAAGTGATATTGAATATTCGGCCATTTAAGTCCAGCCCGCGAGCGAATAAACGCGCAAGATTCAAAATGATTAGTTGCGCCTAAACCATCTTTTCGTAATAACCAACGCGCGCCAATCAAGCCTTTGCTAATTAGCCCTAACTTACTGTTAAGCGTTATCGGCTGGCGACAGGCATATTGAAAATACACCTCTAAGTGATCTTGCAGGTTTTCCCCTACACCTGGCAAATCTTGAACCAGCTCAACACCTGCATCTTTTAATACAGCTTTGGGCCCAATGCCCGATAACTGCAATAACTGCGGCGAACCTATAGAGCCAGCAGCCAGCAGCACTTCTTTGTTGGTGAACAGCTTTTCTACTTGGCCAGCTCGCTCAATTTCTACCCCAATGGCCTGCTTGTCATCTATCAACACCTTGCGGGTGAGTACGCCTTTTAACAAGGTGAGGTTGCTGCGCTTAAGGGCTCGGCGTAAGTAAGCATTTGATGTTGAAGCGCGCACGCCTTTGTCTACGGTCATATGCAAGGGGCCAAAACCCTCTTGCTGGTAACCGTTGTAATCACTGGTTGTTGGGTAACCCGCTTGCTGGCCAGCATCGATAAAGGCTTGGTAAAGCGGGTTCAAGCTCAAATTATTACCGCCACAGGTAGCCAAGGGGCCATCGCCCCCTCGGTAATCATCGGCGCCATCTATCCATGACTCAGCCCGGCGAAAATAGGGCAAACATTCTTGGTAACTCCACCCCTGTGCGCCCTGCTCTGCCCATTCATCAAAGTCGCAAGCATGACCGCGCACATACACCATGCCATTAATCGAAGAACTGCCCCCGAGTACTCGCCCTCTTGGGCAATGCAAACGGCGATTATCGATACCCGACTCAGGTTGGCTTTCAAACTGCCATGCATACTTTTTGCTATTCATGGGGTAAGACAAAGCGGTAGGCATTTGAATAAATATACTTTTGTCGCTGCCGCCCGCCTCAAGCAATAAAACCGTATGTTTACCACAAGCACTTAAGCGGTCGGCTAATACACAACCCGCTGAGCCTGCGCCAACAATAATGTAATCGTAATTGGTGTTCATCTTATTCCCTGTTTGGCCAAACTAGCCTAAGCAGTTGTTAGTGCTGAATGGTTTATTCGTAAGGGCTTTCTAAGTCACCTAACTCAATCATTACACTCTTGTTTTGGGTGTAGTGATTAAGCGTTTCTATACCATTTTCTCGGCCGATGCCCGACTGTTTATAACCGCCTACGGGCATTTCTGCGGGTGAGCCACCCCAGGTATTTACCCAGCAAATGCCGGCTTCTATTTGCGCAATAACTCGATGAGCACGCGATAAGTTTTGAGTGAACAAACCCGCCGCCAAACCATAGTCAGTGGCGTTAGCACGTTTAATCACTTCATCTTCATCATTAAAACGCAGAATCGACATTACTGGGCCAAAAATTTCATGCTTAACTTGCGGCATGTCGTCGCTACAATCTGCAAAAATGGTGGGTTGCACAAAGTAACCTTTATCTAAGCCGTTGGCCGTTTCACGCAGGCCACCACATAACAAACGCGCACCAGAGGCTTTTGCTGCTTCAATAAAGCCCAGCACCTTCTCTAAATGCTCGCGTGAGATAAGCGCGCCAATTTGTGTCTCCATATCACTTGGGTCACCCACTTTTAGCTTGCGCGTTCGATGAGTAATTTGCGCTACAAACTCATCGTAAATAGCATCATGCACAAACACCCGTGTACCGTGAGTACACACTTCGCCTTGAGTATAAAAGTTAGCTAGCATGGCTGCCGACACCGCGTTATTTAGCTTGGCATCGTCAAATACAATGAGAGGTGACTTACCGCCCAGCTCCATAGTGATGTCTTTGAGCGTACCAGCAGCATCGGCCATAACCTTTTTGCCGGTGCCAGATTCACCAGTAAAAGAGACCTTGGCGATATCAGGGTGGCGCGACAGCATTTGACCAACTCGGTAATCACCTTGCACCACGTTAAATACACCTTCAGGCACGCCAGCCTCGCTAAAGATCTCTGCCAATTTGAGTACAGACAAAGGCGTTTCTTCCGAAGGTTTAAACACCATGGCGTTTCCTGCCGCTAAGGCAGGGGCAGATTTCCACATCGCAATTTGAATGGGGTAGTTCCACGCCCCGATTCCGGCACATACACCTAAGGGTTCGCGACGCGTATAAAAAAACTGACCGTGGCCTAGGTCTTGTTGCTGGCCTTGAATAGCCGCCGCCAAACCCGCGTAATACTCAATCACATCGGCTCCAGTAACAATGTCTACCGCTATCGCTTCTTGAATCGGCTTGCCAGTGTCTTTCACCTCTAACTCTGCCAGCTCGTCATTACGTTCGCGTAATATGGCCACCGCTCGCATCATAATGCGGCGTCGCTCAGCGCCACTCATAGTCGACCACACTTTAAAGCCCTGCTGCGCAGAGGCCACAGCGCGATCCACATCCTCCGCAGAGGCCTGAGTAATTTGTGCTAGCGCCTCGCCAGTGGCCGGGTTAGTCGTGATAAATGTATCCGCCGAAGAGCCTTCAAGGGCTTCCCCATGGATATAAAGAGACTTCATTGTCATCAAAATGCCTTAGTAATTAGCTGTTGTTGCTTAGTTAAAACTTAGCCTAAATAGGGAGCGAGTTGTTTTTCTAGGTAATCTGCTACCAGCTTTTGCGCATAATCAGCAGAAATACCCTCGGGATTAAGTGCCCCGCGCAGCCAAATACCGTCGATAAGTGCCGCTATACCTTGGGCAACAAAAGCGGCTTGTTCTGCAGGTAAAATGTGTTTGAGTTCAAAACGAAGGTGCGACAATAAGCGGCGCTCATTCACACGTTGCAAGCGATGTAAATCTTGGTCGTGCATGGCCTGCGCCCAAAATGCTAGCCAGGTTTTAACTACCTTGCCTTCTACTTGGTAGCCATCAAAATTGGCAGCAACAATCGCCTTAACCCTCGCCATTACATCGTTGGGCTCAACGGCTTGCAAATGCGCAATGGAAGCGGCAGATAACTTACGTAACACAGTACGCATAGTTTCTTCTAATAAGCCGTGTTTACCACCAAAATAATGATGAATAATGCCCGAAGACACACCGGCTTTTTTACTAATTAAAGTCACGCTTGCGCCCGACAAACCTACTTCGTTTATCACCGCCATAGTAGCTTCTACCAGCTGCGGTTTACGTATTTCAGGCATCCCTACCTTTGGCATAAGTGTCACTCAAATTTTTATTAATTGAACGTCCAATTAAAAATAAACTACAGCAATTCGAGGGCAAGTCAAAGATTAGTAAAAAATCGCATGTATGGCTTTTAACTTGAAACAAATCATTGAGCTGAGAAGGCACAACAAACAGCTAACTTTAAGTAAGAAAGAACTAAGCGCTCGAACACTTTATTCGTTAGGGAGGGTCTCAAGCATTAAAGTAGATTTAAGTAAGTCAATTAAGAGCTGATGACGTTTTTCTAACCAAAACTTAAATTGAATACGACTCCCGCTCACAACTACAACTTCGCTTAAAATGCCAGGTGTATAGGGTTTATAGATTTCCAACTTATCGACAACGCAGCCTTGTGAATTAATAAGGCTTACAAACAAAGTTTCTTCATAGGGGCAATCATTACTAGTTAGCCAAAGGCTGTCACCATTAGCAAGTTTAAACCCCTTCTCTACAAGCACACCCGGCAAGAGAAGTTGCGGTCTAGCATCTTCAAAGCTAAGCGCTACACCGTCTTGCTCTTCTTGAGCTGAATAGTTGTTTAGTGCTCTCACTCATTCTCCTTTTTTAGTTTAGCGATAAAGCCAACATGGCTATTTACTCTAAATTCATGCTCTGATTTCGCTTTCATTCATGGAACTGAGAACATCATATAAAGCCTACGAAAAAGGTGAGTTTGACTTGTTTTTAAAGCGGGGGAACAAATACCTAGGAACAAAAAAGGCTCATAAGCTATGAGCCTTTTTCACTATGCGAAAGCAATTACTTGCCTTGTTGCTTACTCTTCAGTATTTCCTGAATCTCTTGCTCAACTTCTAGCTTCGCAGCTTTCAAGCTTTGTTGAGCGTCGTGCTGAAACTGAATAAATGCCAAGTATGTTTTAGAAGATATTAGTTTTAAAACAAGTAGCCCACAAACTAAAGTAAATACCTGTAATAGAGCACGTACTTTATCCTCAAAGGGATCATAAGTTAGCCATAGGGGAAGAGACAAGATAATCACTGTTAAAACATATAGTTGTAAAAGCTTTTTACATCTAAAGGAGCCTCGGGTAATTCGAAAGTTAATTACACAGAATATAACCATAGCTATCGCTCCAATCCCCCAAACAAGCTCAGGAGCAATATCTAACATTCCCCAGTTTCCCATGCTTGAACCCAAAAAGATCATGGAAAGCAAAGTTACAAGCAAGAAACAAAACGTCGAAGCTAAAGGAGGAAACCAGCTAATAACTTCTTCTCTATCCATATTTGCTTATGTCACTCTATAACCGCTAATTCTTAATGTATTCCAATTATTAAGCCTTTAAAAATCACCTTTCCAACAGCTTTTCTCTGAAGCCAACGGGGTCTTTACGCAGCGCCTCATAAAAACTAACAAAAGCCTTATATTTGGTAGTTAACATCAACCAATAGGCAAGCAAAGGAAAGGAAACAAAGCTGAGAAAAAGCCACTTATATTCGTGCTTAAACAGCAAAAGAAGCAAAGAGTAACAGGTTAGCTGAAAGTATATATTCCAGAGATTAATTTTGGCCGCAATAGGCTTGCCACGAACAATCAGTATATTTGGCACTACAATGCACAAAGTCATTACTAATATGCATACAAGAAAAAAGGTTCCAAACTCCTTTGGAGTGAACTCCCCAATAAATTGTTGTGCCAATAGAATCAACAGTGGGCATAGAACCCCCGCCCCAAACATAATGAACATGATTACCGCTATACCAACAACAAAGTTGAGTAAAGAGTTTTCATATTTATCAAAAAAGCTATCTGACATCAGGGCCTAACTCCTCATAGATACCTATTGCCAAACTCTTCAATGTTCCACCGTAAGCACTTCCTGTAACACTTAAGCTAGCACCTACAGCATCTTTAACATTCAGAGATACTGCATTTACAAGCGCCTGACTACTATAGCGTTTCGTTAACTTCCCAGAGTTAGTTAATGCTTTAAGTGCGCTTTTACTAACACCAGGCAAATTAAGCCGCTGAATTTCCATCGTTAAGCGCTTTCTTTCTGATCGGGTTAATCCTTTTAAAATTTCTAATAAGGATTTCGAAGTTGTTAAACGAAGTGTTTGTACCATTTTGATTGTTGTTGCGCCCGCAGCTACCGCGCCTCCTAACGAGATTACATCAAGAGTAGTATTCGCTGCTGCATACCACTCTTGACTATCCAGCCAATCTAGCGATTCAGGAGAGGCTACTTCTGTAACTGAACGCCCTAAGCCATTCAAACACTGCGCACCTGAAGCAATACCAGCAGCATACCCTAAATACGTAACCGCACTGCTAGTTCCTCCACTAATTGGGATAGCAGCTGTAGAGCCTAGAACAACAACCCAGCTCAAAACCGCCGCACCACAGCTTAAGCCAGTATTGATCAACTCACCTGTTAGTTTACTCTCTCGCCTAGACGTTTTCAGTTCACTAGCAAAATTAGTTGCTGAAACAAGTTTTGGGGGTTCTCTTAAAATCAATCTAATAGGGTGGATGCGACAATTGGGCTCAAACTTTCTTAATGTTACGATCGTGAACTCACTATCAATAAAAACCACTCCGGCACCAGTGGTGTTAGGGTCTGAATCAAGCGCTTTGAAGATACGCTGACTATTAAGCTCAGTTTTAAGCCTTTGTCTAAGTAACTCTTCTTTGTGTTGTTGAAGCGGAGATTTTAGTAAAGCACTAGCCATATTTGTTTCCGTACTCGTTTAAACGAAATCCTTAGTTTTAGGAAAAACATTCTACCCATAAAACAGCACTAATGACAACGTAGTCACTAACATCCAAGAGCAGAAACTTAAGGTTACACCTCTACAAAAATCCCCCATGAATGATTTATCAAACCCAACTATCAAAAACCTCATTAATTGATTTTCTATTGATAATACAGCAGTATAAATACTCTAATTGATAGAGAGCAGCTTAGAGTATGACAGTAAATTTCGCTAGCAAAATTCTCGGTACTCGACCCTACCCAGCTAAGCCAGATCTTAATGCCGACTTAAAGATGTTTGAAAGCGATCGAGGCCGAATAATTAACAGTGCTGCAGTTAGGCGCTTGCAGCAAAAGACCCAAGTATTTCCCTTAGAGCGCAACGCCGCCGTGCGCAGTCGCCTTACCCACTCTTTAGAAGTGCAGCAAGTGGGTCGCTATATTTCTCAGCTCATTTGCGAAGCCTTAGTAGATGTACAAAACAGCTACCAACTTAAAGGCTTAGAGCGCCAGTTAGAAAGCATTGTTGAAATGTCTTGTTTAATGCATGACATAGGCAACCCGCCCTTTGGTCACTTTGGTGAAGAAGCCTTAATCGATTGGCTAAGTAAAAACCTCAATAGGCTTTATCAAAGCTCCCAAGCAACTGAGTTAGGCGAAACCCAGAACGAAAAGCCCATACAAACTCTGCCAGAAACGATTCACCGAGACTTAGTTAGCTTCGAGGGCAACGCCCAAGGCATTCGGCTTATTCACTCCTTGTTAAAACTCAACCTCACTTACTCGCAAGCCTCTGGCATACTCAAATACACCCGCTGCGGAACAGAAGCCAAGCCAGATAAAAGCGCACCGTTTAGTTACTTAAAAAAGAAAGTGGGCTATTACCTTAGCGAGCAAAGTTATGTTGAGGAACTTCGCAACAGCCTAGACATAGACCAGTACTGCCGTTCGCCGTTTTCTTACATTATGGAAGCGGCCGATGATGTGTCTTATGGCATCGCCGATTTAGAAGACGCCATAGAAAAAGGCGTGCTGAGCATTAAAGAACTAAAGCACGCCCTATTAGCCACTTTTGCTAGGCTAAGCAGTGAAAATGGCTGCAGCAAACCAAAAGAAATGGAAACCATTCTCGACTTTGCTCACCAAAGTAAAAAACTACAGCTAAGTGATGAAGAAAGAGACTCGATGTTTTTTGTTTATCTGCGCGTAGCAGTAAACCAACGCTTGCCCGAACATGCCAAAAACCAGTTTGTGGAAAACTTAGAAGCGGTTTATCAAGGCAACTTAAACCGTGCCCTTATCGAAGATGGCAGCGTAAACCACCTCATTGTAGAAACCTTTAAAAGCGTCGCGCTAGAACGTTGCTTTTGCCACCCAGAAGTAGAAGCCCGCGAGCTACAAGGCTACCAAATTATCTCTGGTTTAATGGCTTGTTACCAACCACTGCTAGCGCTAAGCCAAAGCCAGTTTGAATACTTAGTAGATAACACAAAACCCAAAGAAAAAAGCTCTGCTTACATACAGCGCCTATTCAAAAAGCTACCGTCTAAACATTTAGCGGCGTATCAAAAAGCTATGGGCGAAGCTCCAGTAAGCGATGTGTTTGGCAACGAACAATGCCGCGAGTTTTACTACCGCACAAGGCTAATTATCGACTACATCAGCGGCATGACCGACCAATACGCCTACGACGAATTTAGAGCGTTTAATGTGATAAGTGATTTTTAGTTACGAGACAACGAAGCTAAGGGGGCTGATGTTTAGAGTTACTCTGACCCGTTTTATTACTCGACCGTTCATCGACTACATCAGCGGTATGGCCGTTCAATACGCCTAAGACGAATTCAGAACGTTTAACCTGACAAGCGTATTTAATATAAATTTATCAATAATAGATAACTAGTCTAACTCTCAGATTTTTAATATGAAACTTGAAGCGGTCGTAAAAAAGGCGTAAAGAATTTACTAAAATTTAAGGTTTAAAAAATGAATACAAACAGTAGCTTTTCAGGTTGGCACAACCTTACTATTCAGGATTTACTCATTGCTTACAGAAAAGCAAAAGCAGATTGTTTTTTTGAAGACACGTTTCCAACAGCAATAAAGTTCGCAGAATACGAACAAGACTTATTAAACAATCTAAATAATCTCCTCGAAGAACTAAAAAAAAGAAAAGGATTCAAAAACGACAAAAGGCTCTTAGGTGAGTGTCGTTTATTACCAAAAAAACTTGATTTACAGAATAAGAAAGATATCAGTAATTGCCACATTCATTTTTCTGATCCTGAGCGTGCCTTTGATAATCTTATAAAAACTAAAAAATTAACACCTAGCTTCAGAGTGGTTGGCGATTTTCCTGTTGATACGCATGTAATTTCAGCGTTATGGATAAATTTGATTGGTCACAAATTTGATGCATCTCTAGACGATAACTGCTATGGGGCTAGACTTCGCAGAATTCGTAGTGAAGAAGAATTGGATAAAGGGGCAGACAAACCATTTCATATTAGTGCCATAGGATCTTTTAGACCCTACTTTGAACCATACCAAAGGTGGCGTAAAGACGGCCTGAATGCAATCAGAGGAGAACTAGATAAAAATCGTGACGTCATAGCTGTGTCTCTAGACCTGAAAAGTTACTACCACCAAATTGACCCAACAATAATTTCTTCAAAAGTACTGGCTGAGTATTTGGGGTTATCATCTTCTTTATCTAAAGAAGATGAGGACTTTAACCGCCAAATAGCTGCTTTCATGAAGAACTGGTCAGATAATGCAAGTTCCTTCTCAAAAAAACTGGGGTTTGGAAATCGAGATAAAGTCAACGGTGGTCTCACAATAGGTTTAACAGCATCTAGAATTATCTCCAATGTGCTGCTTCACAAGTGGGACAAATTAATTGTAGAGAAAGTTACACCTATTCATTACGGCCGTTATGTTGACGATATGTTCATAGTCCTGAGAGATAGTGGTGAAATAAGTAATACTGATGACCTAATGAAGTTACTTCAGTCTAGGTTAGGTAAACTAGGTAATAATAAGTGTCTTGACAAGAAAGCTAACTCAATATGGCGAATAAATCTTAACAAAAATTATCAAAATGATAGCGTTATCGAGCTTCAAGCTAACAAACAAAAGCTATTCATTTTAAATGGCCAAGCTGGGAAAGATTTACTAGATAGCATCGAACATGAAATTCAAGAGCTATCTAGTGAACACCGTTTAATGCCTTCACCGGATCAATTGGAAAACACTATTGCAGCAGGTGTATTATCTGCATCGGCTTCCATTGGCGAACATGCTGATAACCTAAGAAGAGCTGATGGATTAACAATTCGAAGGTTAAGTTGGTCACTGCAATTAAGCCATGTTGAAACACTAGCACGAGACTTACCTAAAAAAGTTTGGCAAAAAGAGCGCGAGGATTTTTACAGTTTTGCTCATAATCACATAGTTAGAGCAGATAATATTTTTGCACATTATACTTATTTACCAAGGTTACTTAGTTTCGCTGTCAGTCTTGAAGAATGGAATCAAGCAGAGCTAATTGTAAACAGATCTTTCGCAGCAATATCTAAACTGCAAGAACAAACTTCTTTAGAGAAAAGTAAAGTTGTTGTTAATGGTCAGACTTGCAGTCCAAGTAAAGAAATATGGAACTATGTATTCGGCTCATTAGCTTGGGCTTTTATCGATGCTGCGGCTAGAAGTTACGCCCCAGAAAAAATGTCAACAACCACCAGAACAAAAAGAGAGTCAAAACTTGCTAAGACTTTCTTAATTCAACTATATAAAAATTTAGATTCATCGCAAATACAAATCAATCCTTATTTTAAAGTAGAAGAATTTTACAACAAAGCTCCACTTTTAGCATCGGCCGATTTAGCTCGGACACCATACAAAAGCCTGCTAAAAAAGAATATTTTGCCAACTCTATTAGAACAATACTCTGAAGAAAAAGATCGCTACCTAATAAATGAAATGGAAAAAACAGGTCTTGTTGACACAAGTAATTTGATTGAATTTTTAAAGCTAACCCGCTCCCGCAGACTTCCTAAACCAGAAAAAGGAGAGCGGACGCAAGAGAGCTACAGGCCTTATCTATTTCCCACTAGACCATACACACCTGCAGAAATAGCAGAACTTGAACCTAGGTGTGTAGGAATTGGTCAACTAGAAGGGAAAAAACCACCAGTCATCTGGGCTAATTATGTTAAGGCAATTAGAGGTGTTTGGGTTAAACCAACTCTCATTTCAATGGAACAATTGACAGAGTTCGAAAGTGATGACGTGCGTTACTCAAAACCTCTATGTAAAATAGGCAATGATAGAAAAAACAAAATAATCGTCGCTATAACTAATATGCTTACAACAGATAAAGCTTGGGCTGACTCTGCAAGTGGGAAACCATTACTCTCATTAAACCGCTACAAACGCATATCAGCAATCGTAAACAATGCCGTAAAAATCACTCCAAAACCAGATTACTTAGTTTTTCCTGAATTATCATTACCAATTGACTGGGTGCAAAGCGTATCTAGCCGATTAAGCAGAGCTGGAATTAGTTTAATCGCGGGAACAGAATATAGGCATTTCACAGGTAATAAACTAGTCAGTCAAGCTTGTTTGCATTTAGCTGATAATAGGCTTGGATTCCCCTCATCCGTTCGAATATGGCAAAACAAGTTACAGCCAGCCCCCGCCGAAGATAAAGAGCTTATTTCAAAACATGGAAAATACTGGAAAGCGTCTCACTCAGAAAAACCGATTTATATACATAATGATTTTCACTTTGGTGTCATGGTATGTTCAGAATTACAAAATAGTAAAGCTAGAATTGCTTTCCAAGGAGAGGTGGATGCGTTAATGATATTATCCTGGAATCAAGATCTCGATACATTTTCTTCCTTGGTCGAGGCTGCAGCATTAGATGTTCATACTTATGCGATTCTTGTAAACAATAGTAAATACGGCGACAGTAGAGTAAGAGCGCCTAGTAAAGAATCCTTTAAAAGAGACCTTGCTCGTCTTAGAGGCGGAGAAAATGATTTTTGCGTTACTGTGGAGCTTGATGTTTCTAAGCTTAGAACATTCCAAAGCAGAGCCAAGAGGTGGCCTGATAACCTAGATCCTTTTAAACCTGTTCCTGAAGGTTTTAAAATAAGTAAAAATAGAAAACTACTTCCAGCCAAATAGGAGATTTTAAGTTGAGTTGTTTTAATACTAATTGGTCTGTATTTTTAGATATAAATATGTGGATCAAATGGAGCGGTCTTTTTACTAATTTAATGACACCAACAGTCGCTTTATTCGCATTATTTTTTGCCTATAGACAACTTGCTTCTCATAAAAGGGAGTCCCGTAGTGCTACTGCTCACAATATTTATAATCAATATCTTTCATTGTGTATAAATAATCCTAGTTTTGCTAACGGAATGGATAAACCAGATAAACAGTGCCAAATTTATGGTCAGTATTGCTGGTTTGTATCTACAATACTCTTTACTTTCGAACAATTATTGGAAACCCAATCAGAAAATGAAAAATGGGAAAAGACAATTAAATCTCAATTGCTTATACATAATGACCTTTTAATACGTTCAAGCACAATTAAAAATAATCAATGGAGTGATAAGCTGACCATAATAATCGATAGTATCAACAGAAAAGCCTAGGGCTGCCTGCTTACTTTAAATGATATATTATGAAAAAAGAGTCATAGAAGCTTCAAATTTAATTGCTTTTTACTCTTTTATTATATCAAAAAAAGCGAAGCATCGCTGCTTCGCTTTCTATCATAACACACTGAAAAACTTTTGATTTTTACTCTTGATAGGCTTCCATCGGAAGGCAAGCGCAGAATAAATTTCTATCCCCATACACATCATCAATGCGGTTTACCGTAGGCCAGAATTTGTTTTGCTTAACTGCGTCACATGGGAACACGGCAAGCTCGCGGCTGTAGTTGTGGGTCCACTGGGCGTCGGTTAAATCATCTAGGGTATGCGGGGCAAACACTAGGGGGTTGTCTTGTAGCGTCCACTCGCCGGTTTCTACTTTGGCTATTTCGGCACGTATCGATAACATCGCATCAATAAAGCGGTCGATTTCGGCCAGCGATTCCGACTCGGTAGGCTCTACCATTAAGGTGCCCGCTACTGGAAAGCTCATGGTTGGCGCGTGGAAGCCGTAGTCATTTAAGCGCTTGGCTACGTCCATTTCGCTAATGCCAGTGGCTTCTTTCAGTGGGCGCATATCAATAATACACTCGTGCGCTACGCGGCCATTTTTACCACTATACAAAATAGGGAAGCCTTGGCTTAAACGGCTAGCTAGGTAGTTGGCGTTTAGAATGGCAATCTCTGATGATTGGCGCAGCCCTTGGTTACCCAACATGGCCACGTACATCCAACTAATTGGCAAGATAGACGCGCTGCCGTAAGGCGCTGCCGATACCGCGGCATTGGCGTGGCTAGCTTTACCATTGCTTACTACGCTGTGGCCTGCCACAAACGGTGCCAAGTGGGCTTTAACGCCAATTGGCCCCATACCTGGGCCACCGCCACCATGTGGAATAGCAAAGGTTTTGTGTAGGTTTAAGTGGCTTACGTCTGAGCCAATAAAGCCTGGCGAAGTAATGCCTACTTGTGCGTTCATGTTGGCGCCGTCCATGTACACTTGGCCACCATTGTCATGAACAATGTCGCAAATCTCTTTAATGGTTTCTTCGTATACGCCGTGAGTACTTGGGTAGGTAATCATCACACAAGACAACTGCTCGGCTAGCTCTTCGGCTTTGCTGCGCATGTCGTCCATGTCTACGTTGCCCTCTTTATCACAGGCCACTACCACTACTTTTAAGTTAGCCATTTGTGCAGAAGCAGGGTTAGTACCGTGCGCCGAGCTAGGAATTAAACAAATGTTACGGTGATGGTCGCCGCGGCTAGCGTGGTATTTTTGAATCGCCAATAAGCCCGCATATTCGCCCTGCGCGCCCGAGTTTGGCTGCATACAAATTGAATCGTAACCGGTAATGTTTACTAGCCAATCTTCTAGCTGGCTAATCATAGCGTGGTAACCCTGCGCTTGGTCACTTGGGCAGAAAGGGTGCATGCTGGAAAACTCTGGCCAAGTTACTGGGATCATCTCGGCGGTGGCGTTTAGCTTCATGGTGCATGAGCCTAGCGAAATCATCGAGTGGTTTAGCGCTAAGTCTTTACCTTCTAGCTTGCGAATGTAACGCAATACATCGGTTTCGCTGCGGTAGCGGTTAAATACTTCGTGCTCCAAAATTGGCGTATCACGTAGTAGCGTTTCTGGAATGCAGGTTTCACCTTTTACTACAGCATCTAAACGCGCGGCATCTAAGCCGTGGTCTTCGCCTAGTAATACCGTGAACAGGTCGTTTACATCAGCTGCGGTGGTAGTTTCATCAAGACTAAGTGCTACGCTGCTGTCTAGGTCCATACGCAGGTTTATGCCTAATGCTTCGCTACGTGCTTTGATCGCCTCTTTATCGCTTACTTTGATGCTTAGAGTATCAAAGTATTGGGCGTGCTCTGGGCTTAGGCCTTTGGCCTCTAGGCCATGAGCAAGAATAGCGGTTAAACGGTGAATGCGTTGGGCAATGGTGCGCAGGCCATCAGGGCCATGAAATACTGCATAAAACGAGGCCATGTTGGCTAGCAATACTTGGGCAGTACAAATGTTTGAGTTAGCTTTCTCACGGCGAATATGTTGCTCGCGGGTTTGCAGTGCCATACGCAAGGCAGGCTTGCCGCGCCTGTCTTTAGATACGCCAATAATACGACCCGGTAGCGAGCGCTTGTAAGCGTCACGGGTGGCAAAAAATGCGGCGTGTGGTCCGCCGTAACCCATTGGTACACCAAAACGTTGGGCACAGCCTAGTACAACATCGGCACCCATCGCTCCCGGCGATTTAAGCATCACCAAAGCCATAATATCGGCCGCTACAGCCACAATGCCTTTGTTGCTATGCACTTGTTCAATTAGCTCGCTTAGATCGCGCACTCGGCCAGTAGTACCGGGGTATTGCAGCAGCGCGCCAAACACATTGTGCTCAACCACGCTTTCGGCTGGGCCTACTTCTACGTCGAAGCCAAAGAAATCGGCACGCTCTTTTACTACGTCGATGGTTTGTGGGTGCACGTCGTCGGCAATAAAGTACAGGTTACATTTTTTATTTTTAGACACACGCTTGGCTAGTGCCATAGCCTCGGCTGCGGCAGTGGCTTCATCTAATAACGAAGCACTAGCTAGCTCTAAGCCAGTTAAATCTAGGGTTAACTGTTGGAAGTTAAGCAGTGCTTCTAAGCGGCCTTGGGCAATCTCTGGCTGGTAAGGCGTGTAGGCGGTGTACCAACCAGGGTTTTCAAATACATTACGTAAAATAACGTGCGGTACATGGGTATTGTGGTAGCCCATACCAATGTAGCTACGGTAAACCTTGTTTTGCTTAGCTAGCTTACGTAATGCAGCAAGCGCTTGTTGCTCGGTAAGGCTGTCGCCAATATCTAAGCCTTTGTTTAGACGAATTTGTTCAGGCACCGTTTGCTCGATAAGTTGCTCAACAGAGCTTAAGCCAAGCTGTTTAAGCATGGTGTTAACTTCGGCTTGATCGGGGCCAATATGGCGGCGAATAAAGTCTTGGTTTTGCTCTAGTTCGGTTAACGGCAAAGACGGGTTCATTAAACTATTCCTGTATTACTGAAACAAAATGCGTTGCGTTTAGTCGGGTTTATTATTGTGTTACGGATAAAAAAAGCGCCCCGACTAGCGGAGCGCATTTTTGATCAAAGCTTATTCATCTTCTTCGATAGTGGCGGCGTAATCTTCGGCCGAGAGTAAGTTCTCTAGCTCGCTTTCGTCGCTTACTTTTACTTTAAACATCCAACCGTCGCCGTAAGCATCGCTGTTTACTTGCTCGGGTGAATCTTCTAGCTCTTCGTTAATTTCTACTACTTCGCCGCTTAGTGGCGCGTAGATGTCTGAGGCAGCTTTAACCGACTCGGCCACTGCGCAGTCATCGCCTGCGTCTATATCGTCGCCTACGTCTGGTAAGTCAATAAACACCATGTCGCCAAGTAGCTCTTGCGCGTGCTCACTAATGCCAACGGTGTATACGCCATCGCCTTCTGAACGTACCCACTCGTGAGTACTGGCATAACGCAGTTCGGCAGGGATATTAGCCATAATTCCTTTCCTCTATAAGTTCTTACTTAAGGTTTTAATTTAAAGTTAAATCTACAAACAAAATTCGATTATTTGGGCTTACACTTTGGCGCCATTACGCACAAATACAGGTTTTACTACTTTCACTTTAACCTGTTTTTTGCGCATTTCCACTAAGGCTTCTTCTACATCGCAATTGGCGATACGAGCCAGCGCAATACTTTGACCCAAAGTAGGCGAGAAAGTGCCACTGGTGACAACACCAGGTAACGCTTCGCCATATTCATTAACAACGGTAACTGCTTGCCCTGCACGCATTACGCCTTTGCTTTCCATGACTAAACCCACCAGCTTGTCGGTGCCTTCGGCTTTTTGAGCTTCTAAGGCTTGGCGGCCAATAAAGTCGCGTTCTTGCGGCTCCCATGCAATGGTCCAGCCCATGTTTGCCGCTAGCGGTGAAACGCCCTCGTCCATGTCTTGACCATATAAATTCATGCCAGCTTCTAAACGCAAGGTATCGCGCGCGCCTAAGCCACAAGGTTGTACGCCTTGTGCTTCTAGGGCTTTCCAAAGCGCTACCGCTTTATCTTGAGGAACGACAATTTCGTAGCCTTGCTCACCGGTATAACCGGTGGTAGCAATAAATAAGTCGCCAGCTTGTACACCAAAGAATGGCTTCATGCCTTCTATCGCAAGGTTTTGGTCGTTGTCTAATACTGCAGAAGTCAGCTTTTTAGCCTGTGGGCCTTGTACCGCAATCATGGCCAGCTCTGGGCGCTCGGTAATGCTTACTGCAAAATCGCTGGCTTGTTGGTTGATCCACGCTAGATCTTTTTCACGCGTAGCCGAGTTAACCACTAAGCGGTAATCGGTTTCGCTAAAGTAATAGGTAATAAGGTCGTCAATCACGCCGCCTTCATGGTTTAACATGCCGCCGTAAAGCGCTTTACCTTTAACGGTAAGCTTGGCTACGTCGTTAGCTAATAGTTTTCGAAGAAAAGCTTGGGCTTGCTCGCCCTGTACATCAACAATGGTCATGTGGGATACATCAAACATGCCGGCGGCTTGGCGAACAGCGTGGTGCTCTTCGATTTGTGAGCCGTAGTTAATCGGCATTTCCCAGCCGTGAAAATCCACTAACTTTGCGCCTGCGTCGAGGTGCGCTTGATGAAGTACCGTTTGCTGTGTCATGTGCTGATCCCTTTATTATGAGGACGCGAAGGATAAACTCCCCCTGCTAATGCTGAACAATTATAGCGAGATGTGAGCAACAAGAAAGCACCAATCACAAGCTGAGCTAATCTATAGGCTGCACAATTTACTTACATCCCTTCAACAGCGTGGTGACAAGCTTTAGCTTAAAACGTCCAAAAACAGCAAAAAACACCAACAAACCAAGCCAATCCTTAGTTATTCACTAATTATTGCTAGCCTGCGCAAACATAACCACAATTTAAAAGGCTGACTCAAAATCACCAATCATTAGTTAAACTAATCCACAAGAAAAAACTTAATAAAAATAAATCACCTGTTTGAGCGCATCCAGTTAGACATTTTGTGGATGTAAATCCTTCCAATAACGAATCAGTTATTTCGCTTAGCTTAATACAAGCTAGCTTTACGACACGAAGAGCCTAGCCAAATACAGGCGCAGCCTGTATTAAGTATTTACTGCTCTTCAAAGTAGTAAACGTTAGCGTTGTAAGCACTAAATAATAGCAATTCAAAGCAATAAATAGACATTAAAGAAAACTCAGCTGGTTATTCATGAAAGCCAAGCTTTTATGTGACATCTGTAATAACTAAAAATAACCACCAAAAAAACATCAGCTTTTACTGATTAAGATCAATAATAATAAACATATTTATCACCTAACCTGTAAGTGAATGAATTATGAAGGGATCTCAAATGAATTCACTTAATGAGTTAAAAGGTAAGCTACGATTAATATTTAAATCACCTAACTTAAACATTTCCTTAAAATACAGTCTTGCAAAAAATGAAGGACCTTTTTTTAGCGAGTTCACACGATCATTTTATAAAGAAGTAACAAGACGACATCCTAAAATGCCAATATTTGGCCGAATGACCCGTGAGTAGCGGTTTGTACGTTGGGTGCCGACTACGATTCATATTTTAAGTCTCTAGAAAGTTCAGCTCGAAGAAACGTAAGAAAAGCGTTGCGCATGGGTTATGTATTCGAACCTATCATTTACAATGACTACCTTGATGAGATTTACGAAATCCGCTGCTCGACTAGCGTTCGCCAAGGGGCAATGGACGCAGAAATGTTGAATAACAAGCCAAAGCCTAACACTGATAAAAAATCTAAGAGTGGCACCCATAACTATCCATACTTTGGAGTATTTGATAGCAACAGAAAACTAGTCGCTTATGCGGGCTGTATAGTCGCCGGAGAACTTCTTGAGCTTTCACATTTTTTTGGGCACAAAGATTACCAAAAAGATGGAATCGTCCCCTTACTTATTACCGAGATTGCCAGAAAAAGCATTGAGGGCTACTCAGGTGTTAAATACTTCGTTTACGGTTCATATGTAAACTCTTCTGAAACATTAGCTCGATTCAAAAAGAAACTGATGTTTAAGCCTTACCATGTGCATTGGAAATTACACTGATGAAGCAGTTTGTTTATTCACTCGACTTTAATGAAGTTGTTCCTTGTGAAAAGAAAGATCATTCTTCTAAAAGCGAGATGGTGATTATTGATAGTTTCACCTCATTTATTAGAAATATAAGCATGCTGAGCGGCCATTTTGGCTCAGGGAGAGTACTCTTAAAGCTTCTGTTAAAAATCTCGTTGAAGAGAAGTTCAATGTATTGCTCTGGAACTAAGAAAACACTTCATAGCCATGGATTCATTACTTATGGCCGCTGCAAGCATTACCCAGTAGAACTCTCCGACGCAGTTATTGGTCCTGTGTTTACTAACAAAAACATGCGTGGACAAGGACTAGCAACCCGAGCTCTAGTTTTTGCAACGCAACACATACAAGCTAGGAACAAATCTAAAAGGATTATTATCGATACTAGTGAAGACAACTATGGGATGCAGATAGCAATAAAAAGAGCAGGATTCAATGGACCGATAATGGAGTTTCAACGTGACGAATGTTGAGTAGCAGTAGCTTAATTTCAAGCCTGACAGAAAAATAGTTATGCGTTTGCGTATCTATGCGCTGATGCTCCCGCAGAGTGTTCATCAATGAGTACAACAACTCAATGCCCTCATCGGGCACCACCATCAATAAGCTTAACAACTAAAATCGCTGACACTTAGCTTAAGTGTCAGCATTAAAACTTAGGCTTTTAAGCTAGCTCGTTTAGGTAAGTCACCTTCTAAACCCAAGGCGCGGCGCATGGCTTGTTGCTTGAGCGGTTCGGCCTTATCCACCAAACTCATGCCTACTCCACGCAGTAACTTAAGTGCTGGGTTGGCGTTGCCAAATAAGCGTTTAAAAAACTCCATTGAGGCGATCATTTGGCTGGCTTCGCTTTTACGCCAGCGCTCAAAGTGGCGTAGGTTGGCGTAGTCGTTAATGCTCTCGCCTGCTTGTTGCATTGCAATTAGCTCTTGCGCTAGCGCGGCAGCATCCATTAATCCTAGGTTTACACCTTGCCCAGCTAAGGGATGAATGGTGTGGGCGGCATCGCCAATAAGGGCAAAACCTTTACCGGCAAAATCGCGTGCGTAACGCATCCGCAGCGGGAAGCCGGCGCACTCGCCTACTCGTTCACACAAACCTAAGCGATTATCAAAGGCCATGGTAAGTTGTTTATTAAACTCTGCCTGGCTCATGGCTTGCAGCTCTGCGGCTCTGTCGGGGGAAACCGACCAAACAATCGAACAAGTATTGGCATCACTTAATGGCAGAAAAGCTAAAGGCCCTTCTGGGGTAAATATTTGGCGGGCACAATCTTGATGCGGTTCCGCAGTTTTAATGGTGGCCACAATGGCAGTGTGCTGGTAATCCCAATAAGTGAGAGGAATATCTAGTTGTTGGCGCAGCCAAGAGTTTGCGCCATCTGCCGCCACCAGCAGTTTCGAGCTTAAGCCTTGGCCGTTGGCAAAACTTAGCCAAGATTCACTATCGCCGCGGTGTAATTTGTCTACCGCCTGCTCAATAATAGTAACATTGCTTTGCTGGCTAACTTGTTGCCATAAAGCGTGGCGAATAATGTCGTTTTCTACAATGTGACCAATGTTTGGCACCATCATCTTTTCTGCTTGAAAACGAATTTTAGCAAAGCTGTCGTGCTCCCAAACTTGCATGTCGTTATAAGGCGCGACTCGCTGCTCTACTATGCTTTGCCATACTCCTAGCGATTGTAAAAACTGTTGAGAAGACAAACTAAGTGCACTCACTCGCAAGCTGTATTCGCTCAGTTCTGGCGGCTGTGAGGGTTTAGGTTCAACAATAGCAATACGCAATGGACTGTCGGCCAGAGCGCTGGCTAAGGCCAAACCTACCATTCCACCACCAATAATTGTTAAATCAACCGCTTGCATTTGCCTGTCCTAGTCCTGATTAAGAGAGATATAAACCTAAGCTTTGTTTCGCTAGCAGCGATTTAAAGCGAGGTGAAAGTTGCATAGCCATTAGGCCAAGGTTTCGTGGAACCACCGAAGTTTTGTCGTTGCTGGCAAACAAACTAGCCAGCGTAGATGTCATAGAGATAGTGCGGGCATTATCTTGCTCACGCGCTTGTTGGTATGCATCTAATAGGCTGTGCGCGCCTAGATCTCCGCCGCAGCTCCACTGCTGTTGAATTAGTTCCGCCAGAGCTGCCACATCGCGCAGCCCTAAATTAAAGCCCTGCCCGGCAATAGGATGCAGCGCATGGGCGGCATTGCCGAGTACCAATAAACGGTGGCTAAATAAGCGTGGATAGTGGCGCAGTACCAGTGGGTAGGCAACACGTTTGCCTACACCAATAAAGCGCCCAGCACGGTAACCAAAAGCGCGTTGTAGCTCCGCTAAAAACTCGCTTTCACTGGCCGCTTGCAGGCGCTGAGCATCCTCGCCAGTAAGTGACCAAACCACCGACCAACGATTGTCGGTCATAGGTAATAGCGCTAATGGTCCATCTTCGGTAAAGCGCTCAAAGGCGCGACCAGCGAGATCTTGCTCGGCCTGCACATTGGCAATTAAGGCAAATTTGCCAAAATCATGTTGCTGTTGATTGCCTATTTGCTTACCCACTAGTGACTCAGCGCCATCTGCGCCCACTAATAAACTAGCACTAATGGTTTGCTGCTTATCTAGCTCTACAAGTACTTGCTCAGACTGCTGCTCAATCTTGTTTACCTTGTTGGGGCAAAACAGCTGCACTTGCTGGCGCTGGCTAAGTAAAGTGTGAAACTCTCTACCCGCATGTTCTAGCTCTATCACTTGCCCTAGAGCATCAAGCTGATACTCCTGAGCATCTAAGGTGGTATACCCGCAATGGCCACGATCTGAAACATGAATATGCTCTATGGCGCAGGTATGTGGCGCTAAGTACTGCCACAAATTTTGCTGTTTAAGCCACTGCTCTGAGCCAGCCGATAAAGCAATCGCGCGACCATCAAAGCCTGGGTGCTGGCCAAAATTTAGCTCGGCGGCCTCGATAACCGCAATGCGCAATGGCTGCTCAGTGCGGCCATTACTTAAGGCCAAGGCGAGGCTTGCGCCTGCCATGCCCGCACCCACAATGGCAATATCAAAGTGCTGATACTGCTCTTGGTCTTGGATTTGAGCCTTGCTCATACTAGCCATTTGCCATTAGCGCTTCTATTTCGGCGATAGATTTAGGCACATCGCTGGTCAGAATTTCACGACCATCGCTGGTTATCACCACATCGTCTTCAATACGAATACCTATGCCTTGATAAGCCGCTTGTACTTCGGCATCTGCAGGAATATACAGGCCAGGTTCAATGGTGATGGCCATGCCCTCTACCAATGGTCGAGTGCGCTTTACATCGTAATAGTCACCCACATCGTGTACGTCTAGGCCAATCCAATGCCCTAAGCCGTGCATGTAATATTCTTTGTAGGCTTCTTCTTCAATAAGTGTGGCTACATCACCTTGCATAATGCCTATATCAACCAAGCCACTTACCATAATGTTTAGCACTACTTGGTTAACCTCATAAATCGACACGCCCGGTTTTAACATATCTAAAGCGGCTAACTGGGCGTCTAAAACCACCTTGTAAAGCTTGGCTTGCTCTGGGCTAAACTTGCCGTTTACTGGGAAGGTACGGGTAATGTCACCGGCATACATTTGGTATTCGGCGCCTGCGTCAATCAACACTAAATCGCCATCTTGCATCACGCTTTCGTTCTCGGTGTAATGCAGAATACAAGCGTTGTCGCCAGCACCAACAATGGTGCCGTAAGCGGGTGCGCGCGAGCCAGCCATTAGAAATTCGTGATGAATTTCGGCTTCTAACTGATATTCCCACATGCCTACTTTACAACTGCGCATAGCACGCACATGGCCAGCGGCAGAAATCTCACCGGCTTTGCGCATTAGCGCCACTTCGTCAGCAGATTTTATCAAGCGCATTTCATCAACAATGGGTCGCCAATCTTCGATTTGCTTAGGCGCTTTAAAGCCTTGGCGCAAACCATTGCGTAAACACTCGATGGCAGCAAAAATCTGTTGATCGTAAGCGGGGTAACGCCCTTGCGCTAAATACACCTTATCTAAACCATCTAGCTCAAGATGCAAGTGCTCGCCTAGCTCTTCTATAGCGTGGGCTTTATCCATGCCTAAATCGCTAACGGCTTGCTCTTGGCCTAAACGGCGGCCTTGCCAAATTTCGGCTAGCTTATCTTTACGGCGATTAAACAACACAGTGCGAGTTTCGCCAGCGTGTTTGATCAGCAATAACAATGCGCTAGGTTCGTTAAACCCAGAGAAGTAATAAAAGTCGCTGTCTTGGCGAAAGGGAAACTCAGTATCGCGGCTGCGCGTTTGTTCTTCGGCAGCACAGAAAATCGCAACACTGTTATCTGACATGGCAGCAAATAACTGCTGACGACGTTGTAAAAACACAGCAACTCCTTGGCTTATGAGTGTTTAATGCAATGTAGGTTGTTGTTGGTCGCTATCACTGGCAGTTAGGTGAGCAAAGATAGTAATGGCGCCAATACGCACGTATTCCACCACTTGGAAAAGTGCTTGTTCGTTTTCTTCTTCGTCATCATCTAAATCGGAAGATAATTGGCTAATTTCGGTAAAATCTTTAACCAGCTCTTGTACGTCTTCCGAGAGTTTATTCAGGTCGTTTTGCACTACCCCAAAACCTACCAAAAAGCTTTGCACCCATTGGGCTAAGGCTTCGGTGCGCTCTTCAACCACTACTTCGTCATCGGGCAGCATTAATTGAAAACCTAACAAGCTGTCGCTCATACCACTGTGGGTAGCTTCCATTACAATTTTTAACTGCTTTTTAATCTCAACAGGTAGGCCCTGGCCATCGTTAATAAGCGCATTAATCTGGCTCATCCAGTCGCCATCACTGGGTAAACCCGCTGCCAGTAGGCCGCTTAACAGACCATGAACTTCGGCAGGGCTTACCAATATTTTTGAACCTATGAGTAGTTCACCCAGATCTTCGTAATCTGGATATGCAATTTTAGTCACATTAAATACCTAGCTACTTTTAGTTGGCTAATCCTAACACTGCTTAAGGGTAGCAGCCATTTTTAAACCTATATTTAGTGGCAGTTTATGGGCTATTTCTGCTGAGCTTCTTTCAGCTGTTGGCGGCGCAGGCGCACTCGCTCAATATATTGATCGCGAAACAGTTTAATTAAGGTGCTTTCTTGTTGGCGAATAAATCGCGCTGACATGTGAGTGGCCTTGGTAAATTGCAGGCACAACTGTGGGTAAGGATCGCGCTTGTTTTCAATCTTGCGAATAATTCTCGCCTCGAACTGATGCTCGTAACCTTCGGTACTGTAAAGCAGGCTTAAATCTTCGAATTCGTCTTGGAGATCTTTAGGCAGGTAATCAACAATTTTGCTTAGGTCCTTATGAAAAATGATCCGCCCCACCAATATTTTGCTGGAAATAGGCAACGGCTCCGCTGAAGATCGCCATTGAATACGGCAGCCACCTTCAGATACATCTAACACCGGGAAAACATGATCATCTAAATACATCATCGGCATGAACTGCGCAGCGTAAGCGTCTTTCACTTCTGATTTTTTGCGGCCTTGAGGGTCAACATTGGCAATTTTAGTGTTAACCATTTTTATGAGGAGCTGAATCAAACGCACTGGGTAAACAATGCGATAAAATCTGCGACGTTCATCGGCAAAACTGCCTGCTTGCGCCATGAAGCTTTGTATCCTGTCTACCTAAAAAACTTTGTAAACTGGCGTTAGCGTTAACGCTCAAATAATTATAGTTGGCTATGGTGGACAAATCGTTAGTGATATTCAAGCAAACAAACTGGGTTTTATGAGACCGATAACGCAGATTTGTTTAGCTTTACAGCAAACTGCTCGTTATTGCCGCAGCTTGCACCAAGCCGCAGCAACAATGGTTGCAAGTTAACGCGCAGCGCTATATATTCAGTCGATAATAGAGTTTAGCTAAGGCGAATCATGACGCAGGGCGTAGACATAATATTGTTAGGCAAGAACTACCGTGTAGCTTGCCCGGTAGGTGAAGAAGATAAACTTCGCCAAGCCGCCGACGAATTATCTCAACGTTTAGAAGCGCTCAAAGAAAAGAGCAGCGTTAATAGTACCGAGCACTTAGCCATTATGGTTGGTTTGCACCTCTCTTACGAGCTGCATAACGAACAAGCAAAAAATCAGAATTATGCTGATAACATGAATCAGCGCATAGTAGAGCTACAAAACACCATTGAACGCGCCTTGCTAGAGCAGAGCCAACCAGTGGGTAATGTTGAATAGAGTACTCGCAGGGTATTCGAAGTTTTACTACAGTGTATAAAGAGTTTAGTTTCCTGGGGTGTTCGCCAGTTGGTGATGTCCCTGAGCCGATAATTGTATCTTAAGGGTAATTTTTCCCTGCTATTGAGCATGCTCAGCCCGACTGAGAAGCCTACGGTAGGGTCTTGTTTCCCGCCTTGAACCTCATGGTTCAAGGGCTAAAATCAATAGCGGCACTCTGGGTACTTCTTTCTTCCTCTAATTGTTTCTCCACCCTCCTTCAGAACTTCATTGTTGAAAAGCTGAAATCAACAGCGACACTTTGGATACTTGTTTCCTAAAAAACCGACCCACAAATAGTAATCACATACTCGATAGCCAAGACTGTGCTTTTCAATCCCATCATCTTCGCCGAGTAGCGCAAATGAACAAGGGAGCAGAGTTGAAGTCTGTTTGAGCGTAGCGAGTTACTTCAACTCCCTTGTGAATGCGCAACGGAGGATCTAAGAAGATGCAGGGCGAGTTTTCTTTTTGCTTAGCTAAGCTTTGCTCGTTGAAGCCTAATGACGTCGCCGCAGGCGAAAGCCTTAACTCTGTAGCTAACACATAAAGGTGCAAAACCTATTTAGTTCACCCAAACAGTTCACATTCCAATAACCCACGTAAAACCTCAATAACTCCCCAACCACTTATCGCTTGTTAAAACACTTTATCAACTTAACTCACCGTTTATCGCATTCAAATCAGTTCCCTTAGCCACTCTCGTAAGCTAATGCTCAAAGGACACGATTTAACTAGGAAAAGTTTTGGCTCAATTTCGTTTTATTTGGCTGCTATTGTTTACCAGTACTTTTAGCCAAGCAGCTTGGCAACAGCAATGGCATTTAGAACTAGATAGCGGTTTTGCTAGCGCTTCAAATAGCCCGGTGTTCGACAGTGAGGACCAATGGTTTGGCGATGCAGCCCTGCGCTGGTTTCCTCAATATGGCAATGTACAAGGGCAGCTAGTGGCATTAAGCCAAGCCAAACAAAAGCAAGATAACCAGCATGATTTAATTGTGGCCGAGCTATTCTGGAAAACCGAGCTAGCCGAGCGAGACTTGTTAGTTGGTAAACAACGCATCGACTTAGGCGTAAGTTATGGTTTTCGCCCTTTGGATATGTTCCTGCCGTATCGGCGTAACCCGGTAGCAATTCAAGTAGAAGAAGGAGTGGGCGTATTAAGCCTTAGCCAGTTTAGTGGCAATGGCGAATATGCTTTATTTTATACCGACTCTTACCTAGCAACCGAATCAGAAGGCCTACAGCAACGCGGCCTAGGTTTACGTTGGTATCAACTTAATAACGATAGCGAATGGCAGGCAATAAGCTATTACGACAATAAACGCGCGCTTAACCTAGGTGGAACATGGGTCACCACCTTTGGTGATGCTTGGGAACTACATGCCGAGAGCCGTTACCAGCAGCATTATCAGTGCAGTGTTAGCCAACTAAACAGCAGTAATATTGGTCAAGTATCACCAGTAATCGAACAAGAATTTAATCATGGTTTTCAAGCACTAATAGGCATGACCTGGGCAAATTTAAATGGTGATAACCTTATCCTAGAATATTGGTTTGATAACCGCGCGCTAAACCAAACACAATGGCAACACGTCGCCGATATTAGTTATTACTTACAGCAACAAAGTGGCGACATTAGCAACTTACGCTTTTCCCAAGGTGAAGTGTTTAATGGTCAAAATTTGCTGCAACACAATGTAATGCTGCATTGGCATCGTGACATAGAAGATTGGCAACCGGCGTTTGATTTAATGCTAGCGCCAGAAGACGGCGGCGTGATCGCTACAGCAAGGCTGGATTACGAATTTAGCCAAGGATGGACGCTTGGCGCAAGGCTGCGCTATCTTGGTGGAGCGAGTGATGCGGTATATAGCTTATTACCGGAAAACAAAGTTGGTTTAATAAAACTCGAGGGACTCTTTTGAACAATAAATGCCTTTTATCAGTGTGGCGCTCGTTGGCAATTTGCGCGCTGTTTTCCTTCCCCATTGCCTACCTCACCAACGCAATTTGGGGCGGCCCCTATTGGATGCATTTTGTTATTGCCTTAGGTTTTGGCACGGTAGGTACTTGCACCACTATGTTGATTGATACCATGTTTCCCAAAATGAGTAGCTTTTGGGCATTCGTGCTGAGCGCCCCGCTCACTTTAAGTATAGGCAGCGCCCATACTTGGTATTGGATAAGCCCTTATTACGATGACTTTGATTGGCCCTTAATGCTTAAAGTAGTGATTATTGGCTTATTTTTCTGTGCCGTTATTTACTACTACTTTTTTAGCCGCGAGCAAAACCTAAGCATGGCTTCGGCGCTGCAACAAGCCGAGTTAGAAAAGCTAAAAGCGGAGCAAGCACTTACCTACAGCCAACTAAAATTACTGCAAAGCCAAATTGAGCCGCACTTTTTGTTTAATACTCTAGCTAATTTAAAAGCACTCATCGCAGTAGAGCCCAAGCAAGCAGAAATTCTGTTAGATAAATTCACCGAGCTATTAAGAGTTACCCTTAAAAAAAGCCGCCAAGAGAGCATTCGCCTAGAGGATGAGGTAGCAGGTATTAGTGCCTATTTAGCGATTCAGCAAATTCGCTTAGGTGAGCGCCTGCAGTATTCAGTAACGCTTACTTCGCAAGAGCTTAACCAGCGCCAATTACCACCCATGTTATTGCAGCCTTTAGTTGAAAATGCAGTTTTTCATGGCATTGAACCAAAGGCCGAAGGCGGCCATGTAAATGTGCGCATTAATGTGGACGAGCAGCGCTGGCAAATAACTATCGAAGATAACGGCGTTGGCTTTAAGCAAGCCGCCAAACAAGGCCATGGTTTGGCCTTGAGCAACATCCAAAAACGGCTAGCAAGCTTATTTCCCAATCAAGCTAGTTTACATATTCAAGCTTTAGAAACCGGCGGCACCTTGGCCAAATTGGAGTTTCCATGCGAGCAATAATTGTTGATGACGAACCCTTACTGCGTTTTCATTTAGACAAAATGCTGGGGGAATGTTGGCCAGAGTTAGAGATTGTAGATAAGGCCGGCGATGGCCCAAGCGCCTTAGCCGCTGCCGAACAACTGGCCGCCGACGTGGTTTTTCTGGATATTCGTATGCCCGGCATGACTGGCATTGAAGTGGCACAAAAGCTCAACCAGCTAGCTAAACCACCACATATTGTATTCACCACTGCTTTTGATGAATATGCGATTCAAGCCTTTGAACAACAAGCCGTTGATTATTTGCTTAAACCCATTGATGAGCAGCGTTTATTGCAAACCTGCCAACGTATTCAGCAGCGCCAAACAAGTGCTGAAGCTAGCCCCAGCTACGACCTTCAAGCATTAGTGCAAGCACTAGACGAAAAGCCCGAATACTTACAATGGATAAGAGCCAGTAAAGGAGAGGCGGTAGAACTTATTGCCATCGATAACATTTTGGCATTTGTGGCGGAAGATAAATACACCACGGTACGCAGCCAGCAAGGTGACTACGTTATTCGAACGCCACTAAAAGAGTTGCTAGGCCAAATTGAACCGGGATTATTTTGGCAGATTCATCGCTCAACCTTAGTTCGAGTTAACGCCATTAAACGGGTGAACAAAAACATGCTTGGCAAGCTCACCGTAGCATTAGAAGACAATAGCGAATATCCGGTAAGCCGCAGCGCCAACCATTTGTTTAAAGCGATGTAAGCCTTAACGATTAACCTTTTTCCTAGGCATAAAAAAGCCCAGCGCTAAGGCTGGGCAAAAGCCCGCTAAGAATTAGCTTGCTTCAGCTTCTGGCTGAAGTTGTTTACGTTTAAGGTGTCTGAAGAAGATACCCACCAGCATAATCAAACCGCAGAATCCGTAAGTTTGCAGCAATGTAGGATCATCTGACATTAAGCCGATATCTGAGAACATGATGAACGCGCCCAATACCATGTAAAGCACAATGGCCGATGCTTCAAAACGAAACTCCCAAGGTGTTACATCCATGTCTTTGTTAATAGGCATAACATAGTCTTGCTCGCGTGGTTTAAAGGCGCCAATTACAAACATTAAGATGGTACATACCACAAACAATATGGCTAATTGGTGTAGGAAGTGCAAAGGCGTTTCAAACACTAACTGCATCGCAGCGTAAGATGATACAAACACCACCAAAGCTACTTTGGCGGCGATAGCAGGAACACGCTTAGAAATGTAGCCAACAAATACAATGGTAAAGATTGGCACACTAAAAAAGCCAGCAACCATTTGTAAGTATTGGAATAAACCTTCTGGCGCAAACATAATAAATGGTGCAATACACACTGCAATAATCGCAATAAGTACGCCAAACACACGGCCCTTAGCCACCAACTCTTGGTCTGATTTACCATGACCAAATAAAGGCTTGTATACGTTAAGGGCAAACAAAGTAGTAGAGCTGTTTAACACCCCGTTAAAGGTACTAAGAATGGCACCAAACATTACTGCCACAAAAAAGCCCACTAGTGGTTTTGGTAATACTTCGTTTACTAAGCGGGTATACATCGTATCTGGGTTACCTGCATCCGCACCGAACATATGGAAGGCAATAATCCCGGGAATAATTAAGAACAATGGTGAAATAACTTTAATACCACCGGCTAAAATTACCCCTTTTTGTCCTTCTTTAAGGTTTTTAGCCCCTAAAGCACGTTGGATAATAGATTGGTCGGTTCCCCAGTAGTACAAGTTTACTAACAGCAAACCGGTAAACAGGGTTGAGAATGGTAGTGGATCAGTTGAGGTGCCCACCGACTGCAGCTTCTCTGGTGCAACCGTAACAATTTGATGTAAGCCATCACTAAAGCTGCCGCCACCTAATACCATTAAACCAAATACCGGAATCATTAAGCCGCCAATAATTAGGCCTACACCGTTAATGGTATCGGCAATTACTACCGCTTTTAAACCGCCGTAAATGGCATAAAAGAAGCCTAAAACGCCAATAGTGGCAGAAATAATCGCAATAGCCGCAAACTCAGACACACCCAGTAAAGTTTGAATATCGAAGATTTCACCTAATACCACTGCACCCGCGTACAAGGTAGTAGGCAAAATGTTAATCACGTACTGGCATAGGAACAGCAAGGTGACAAACTTCTTCACCGATAAGTCATAACGGCTTTCTAAAAAGTCTGGAATGGTGGTAATACCTTGTTTTAGATAGCGAGGCACTAATAGCAAGGCAATAATAATCAGGGTAACACCCGAGGCCACTTCCCAGCCCATTACACTCATGTTGTGCGTGTAAGACTGCGCACTCATACCCACAAAACTGGTCGCGCTTAAGTTAGTTAAAATTAACGAGCTGGCAATTAAGCCACCGGTTAAGCTACGGCCACCCAAAAAGTAGCCATCTTGGGAATCGTGCTTGTTTTTCTTAACTTTGTTGTAGGTAAATACCCCCACAAAGCCAGTAAACAGCAGGAACGATAAGAACACTGTTATAGACATGGTTAATCCTTCAAAAAGTTGGCGAGCGGCAATCACTGACCACTCGGTTGATACTAAAAACTCAATAACTAAATTCGTTTCAGGTGCACCATTAGCGCTGACTCGGGATCGAGGATCGGCAGGGTTAAGCCAATTTCACGCAGGTTATCGCCACTCAAGGTGAGGGTTTTATCTAACCAACTTGGGCGCTGTTTCATTAACTGGAAACTGGTCTCTGGCATTTCTACCAACTTAACTTGGTAGCTTGCTCCCGGCTCTACACAGCTAATGCGCAGGGGTGCAGGTAAGGCGTAATCCGGCATCGCTAACTGGCATACCGTGATCAACATTTCGTCGTCACTTTGTACGCCATTAATGTGTTGGCGATGATCCGAAGCATTTAAGCGAAAGCTTCGGCCACTGTGTAACAACTGGCGATATTCTTTGTGCAGCGCAATGTAGTGAGCAAAGGCTTGTTTTTCTTCGCTAGCCACTTTAACTGGGTCTAGCTCTACCCCCATGTGTCCGCTTAATGCCGTCATGCCACGCATGTTAATGTGATGACAACGACGGGTTGTATGGCTCTCATCTGGGCCGATGTGCGCGCCCATCACCTCTGGCGGGAAGAAATAGCTCATGCCACGCTGAATGGTTTGGCGCTCTAATGCATCATTACAATCTGAAGCCCAAAAACGATGAGTACGTTTTAGAATTTCAAAATCAATGCGGCCTCCGCCTGATGAGCAAGACTCGATTTCAACCTTAGGGTGTGTTGCTAGTAATTTGTCTAACAAGGCATATAGCGCTTTAGTTTGGCCATTAACCGCTGGTCGTCCAACATGCCCTGGCTGTACTAATTCGCGGTTCATATCCCACTTTAAGTACGCGATGTTATAGCGAGTAAGCAGCTCACTTAAACGCTCAAACAAGTAATCAAAACAATCTTGGTTTTGCAGGTTAAGTACGTACTGCCAACGGCCAGAAGGTTGATGATAGCCTTTAAGCTCAAGCACCCACTCTGGATGTTCGCGGAATAGGATAGAGTCTTTACTGATCATTTCTGGCTCAACCCAAAGACCAAACTCCATGCCTTGTTGATTTACATGCGCAATAACCGGCTCTAGGCCATTGGGGTATTTTTTCTCATCTAAATACCAATCACCTAAGGCACTGCGCTCGCCACTGCGTCCCACAAACCAACCATCGTCAATAATGAAACGCTCCACGCCCATTTCGGCGGCTTCGCTGGCCATTTTCATGATGTATTCAGGATCGTGCTCAAAATAAATACCTTCCCAAGTATTTAGGTGTACTGGGCGAGGTTTATTCTCAGGGAACTTAATAATGTTGGCGCGAACATAGCGATGGAAGCGATCCGAAATACCATTTAAACCGGTGTTGCTAGCACAGGCATACAACCAAGGAGTGCTGTAACTTTGCATGTAATCTAAACGTACTTCGCCAGCCAACAATAACTCACCAGCTTGCACAAAACGTCGGCCATCACTTTTTACATCAGCACGTAACTGATGGTTACCACTCCACCCTAAGTGAAAGCCCCACACCTGACCATTCTGCTGGTCGAAATTATTGCTACCGGCAAACAAACCAGGGAAGTTTTCATGCGAAGTACGGCCACGACGGTTCTCTTGCATAAAGCCACCATGGGAGAACGCCTGACGGTGCGTTTGGAACTCGCGGCTCCAGCGACCATGAAAAGTCATCAACTCGTTGGCGTGATGCGGTAAGGGTAAAGTGGCGGAAAGCTTAGTGAGATAGTACTTGGTGTGTTCCAAGTTGGTTACGCTAATGCGCTTTTTCACCACATCACTGTCGTAATCAAGCTCTATTTCAATCTTAAGCTCTAAGTGTGCAACGTCGTCTCGTAAAGTGAATACTGCACAGCCTTCACTTGAATAATGTTCCGTGGTGGTAAAAACCGGCGCCCAGTCGTAACCATTGCGGTGCCCTTCTATTCCGGGGGCATTAAAGTGGCCACTGCCCAGTTCAGGGCAAAGGCTTAAGGGCACATCCACATCTAAACGGGCTTGTGAAATTGGCCGCTCTGTCGATAGCAGAATATCTTCATCTATCTGCTCTATTTTATTGCCCCAATGCAAAATTTCTGGCACTCGAGCCAGCTTAATAATGAGGCTGCAATTTTTGCTACAAAGGTGAACAATCTGACTCATAACAACATCCAAGTGTTTGCGTAAATATTTAGCCGAAATATGCGCCTATTTGGTGTATAAGGCTATTTAATCGCCAGCACAATGTGATCAAGATCGATAGGGAAAACGTTTACCTGTGGCATTGATCGAGTTATGTTTTCGAAAACACAGTAACTACTGTAGCGCTAAATCGCGTTTTATTGGGTCAACTAAGATTTCCCTTAAACTGGGTGTTACAATTTGCTTGCTAAAGCGAAACAGTGAACTAAATACAAGGGATTTGCAGGTGAGCGTTACATTTAAACAGGTTGCCGAGTTGGCGGGCGTATCTACACAAACGGTTTCTCGGGTAACCAACGGTGCCAGTAATGTTGCCCAAGAAACACGTGACAAAGTAAATGCCGCTATCGACAAACTTGGTTACGTGCCTAACAAAGGAGCGCAGCTATTAAGTGGGGCTAAATCTAAGGTTATTGGCTTAATTACCCTTGATGTATCGCTGCATGGCATTTCGATTATTGCCAACAACATTCGTATTCAAGCCCAATTGCATGGCTACGGCACCTCGTTTGCTGTGGTAGATGAACACGCATACCAAGAGATCGTAACAGCGACTCGAGAGTTAAAATCACAACGTATTGAATACATTATTGTGAACCTGCCTCTCACTAAAGAAGAAGCCGAGCAATTGGTAGAGCTGTTCACTGATCTGCATTTTGTCTTTATCGATGTTCCTAATAACAGCCAAGTTAACTCGGTGAGTGCAGCACATCATCAAGGAGCCAGTGAAGCTGCTCAGCTAATGCTTAAGCAGCAACGCCAACGTTTGTTGCTCATTACAGGCCCTCACGATTCAACTGCTTCAACCCTGCGTTTACAGGGCTGGCTTAGCCAAATTAAGCACTTTGAGGCTACCGTGGTTGCTCAACTTGAAGGAGACTGGTTGGCCAGCAGTGGCTATCACCTTACTCGTGAAGCATTGAGCAATGGCGCGGTGATAGAAGGTGTATTAGTTGCGAGTGACCAGATGGCCTTGGGTGTATTACGCGCCCTACACGAACATAGCTTAGCGGTACCGCAACAGGTTGCGGTAATTGGTTTTGATGACAGCGCCGATAGTGCCTACTTCTACCCTCCGCTTACCACCATTAAGCAAGATTTTGCGGCAATATCAGCCCAGGCGGTAGACATGTTGTTTAACGATTCGGCCAGCGAGCCGCCCTTTAAAGCCTCTGTAGCAGCCCAGTTAATTGAGCGAGCGAGTACTCAAATCTTAGATTCGAAAACTTACAATAAGGCACAAATAGAGCAGCTACTACAGCAAGTTAAAAATGCATTGCCTTAGCAAGTACAGCTAATCTAGTTTGCGCTAAAAGCCGCTTGCAGCGTGCGTACTTTTACGCTGCTTTCTTCAATTAAACTAAACACCTTAGGGCGTACTTCGTTAATCCACCATTGATCATACAGCTGGCTGCAAATCTCTTGGCGACTTTGCTCATCTTTAAACTGCCTTAACCAAACAAACCACTCATCGCCATTGTCGTCACAATATAGGTAGCTATTAATCACCTCCACCCCCTTACTTCGTTGGTAGGGCAATATTTCCTTTTCCATCAAATTAAGCCATTGAGCGGTTTTTCCAGATTTAATTTGGTACTCGCGTAATTCAATCACATTCATTTTAGATCCTTTCTCCCTAGATCAATTCGCTTAAACAAATCGCTGTCGACTTTTTTTACATTATATAAGTCTTTGATGCATCAATTAAAAATCAATATCCATATTTTTTATAAGGTTATATTGATAGGTCTGTTTTTTGCTTAACAACAAATAAGTCAGCAATTATTGTAAAACGGAAAAGCTGATTACTATCATCAACTCATAATGGAAATGTAAAATGAAGATACTCCCTTCTTGCTGCTGGGCCTTGGTGCTCGCGGCTAGCATAAACGTAGCCCATGCGGTGCCCTTCTACTTAAATTTAGGTGGTACTAGCACAGCCAAGGCAGACTACTTAACCACTAATATTCATGCTACTTCGGCTCTGCAAAATGGCAACTGCTCTGGTGGCTTTTGCAGCCCAGATGTCAACTCAAGCTTTACTGAGTCTGGCAACGGCAATGCTACAGGTTTATACCGAAATCCTAATACCCCACTCTATAACGCCGGCTTAAATAATAACTGGGCGATGACCTTTGACTACAACGATTTAAGCGGCGGGTTTACCGATACGGGTGGCGTTAGCTTCGACCAGGGTGGCAACATCAATATTAACTTCACTAGCGTTTTAGGCTACGACCAAAACAGTGGAGAGATTATTTATGGCGACAGCATTAAAGTGGCACAGCTAGTTGTTAACTCGGGCAGCGCAGTAATGGGTGACGTATCGCTAACTGGGTCTTTTGACTACAGCTGGTACGATGCAGCCATAGACGATGCGCTAGCTGAAGACTTTTTCTCTACCGATTACGGCAGCTTATTTGAGCTTTGGGAAAATGGAGACAACCTAGTGTGGCAGCTTAACTTTAACATCACCGACAATATGAATACTCCTTACCTTGGTGATGAAGATGAAGCCTTTCGCGATACCATTCTTAACGGTCAATTTGCCATTGTCTCGGTTTCGGAGCCTGGAACCTTGGCTTTATTTGGCATCGGCCTTATCGCCCTAGGTTTAAGACGCCAACACAAAAAAATCTAATCCTTTAGATCTTGTTATGGGCAGGTGTAGGTTTTTTTACGCACCTGTATTTTTTGCTTATCGCAATTGAGCGCGACTTTGTTGTTATGGCCTGTTGAGCTTTGCTGATGGTTTTTACAGCAATTTATTAGCCATTTAGGCAAGGCAGTGAGTGTGAAGTTAAGTGGGCTTAATAATCACTCGCTAACGCTGAATAAATGGCTAAGAAATGCTGCCCGAAGGGTTCAGAAAAGCGAACTTTACTCTTCGTTGAACACTTTTCACTTAGCCCACTAGGTTTCAAAGTGCTCGCCGCGATTAAAGCCCGCTTATCTTGAATAAAATTTCAACACCAAAGATCAACAGGCCCTAGTCACTAACGACTAACGTCGTCATCGCTAAGATAAACAAAAACAAAACAATCGCTGCTTTTGTAAGCCAAATCACATATTGTAATACAATAATAGAATATACTATTTTGGTCGCTCAGTCATATGGCAATTTATTTGACTCTTTAAACAAAGCTAATTGGGTCAAAGCCTTATCCACATAGGTATAGCAGCCGGTGATTACAACCAAGTTAGCTTTTACAAATGAGCACACGATCAGTAAACAGTTTTGTAGGGGCGGTGCCCGCCCGACTCTCCTCATTGGGCACCGCTCTTACTTCTTTCTCGTTGAGTCCTGATTCATCCCTCTGCCTACAATTATGCTTAACTCTCTACCGGTAAGTGACCGGTTTTCACCAAGATAATCGTTTCTTGTTCAACAAAGGGGTGATGCTGACTCATATGCGGGCTACGCAGCCAAGTAAGTTTAGGGTAGCTGCCGTGTTCGTCTTTAAACTCTCCCGACAAAACTAAAATCTCTTCACCACCAAAATGACGATGCGGTTGGAAAATCTCACCGGTAGGCCACTTAACCAATGCCACATGTTCATGTTCAAACTCATGCAAAGGCATTACTTCCAAGCCCCCAATCCCCGGCAGCCAAGGTGTTTGCTTAGTGTTAACTCTTACCTGAGTAAGGTCGCGCGCATCAAACTGATTAAGTTTCACAAATATCACGCAGCCTTGTTTGCTAAAAGGACTATGTTTGCTGCCTGGCGGATTACGAATATATGTACCCGCTGGGTAATCGCCATGCTCATCAGAAAACACGCCTTCTAATACCAAGATTTCTTCACCTTGTGGATGTGGATGTTCAGGGAAAAAAGACTCTGGCTGATACTGCACAATGCTGGTTACATGGCCAGACTCTGTGGCTTCTCGCTCTAGCGGTTTACGCAATACCCCAGCAGAGGGGCTAGCTAGCCAGTCCATTTGTTCGGTATCGATCGCCAAGGCTTGGTCAAAATTCATGTTGAGCATAATGGTTCCTAAAAAACGCTGTTAACCATTAGAGTTGCTTGCTTGGCAATAAATTTCAAGCCCATGCCCTTAAGCTTGAATTTGTCATTGCCAAGCACTAACGACTGCAGCATGCTAAGACCGTGTTGTTTTAACTTTGCTAACTCACCGCAGGAATGTTTATGTCTGAATACTTCGCCATTGTAGAGTGGCAACGCCAAACCGATGAAGCTTATACCGACAACCATTACAGCCGAGGCCACCATTGGCATTTTGATGGCGGCCAAACTGTTGCAGCCTCATCGTCACCGCATGTGGTGCCGCCGCCTTACTCGGTAGAAGCAAACGTTGACCCAGAAGAGGCCTTTGTTGCCTCACTATCTAGCTGCCATATGTTATTTTTCTTATCTATCGCGGCTAAAAACCGTTTGGTAGTGGATAGCTATGAAGACAAAGCGGTAGGAATAATGGCCTTAAATGAGCAAGGAAAAATGGCCATGACAGAGGTAAAGCTCAACCCTAAAGTGATTTTTTCAGGGCAAGAGGTGAGCCTAGCCAAGCTTGAGAAAATGCATCATCAAGCCCACCAGCACTGTTTTATTGCTAACTCTGTGAACAGCAAAATTACCACTAGTATTGTGCTGTAGTGCTAAACCAACCAATAAAAAAGCCTTGGTGAGACCAAGGCTTTAATGAATAAGTAACTAGCTTGTTATTTGTTAAGTCTTTTTCTTGAAACACCAAACCCAAGCATCGCAAACATAGCTAACAAAATAGTACTCGGCTCAGAAACCTGCGTTACCGGCAAAGTGCTCTCAACAATGAAGGTAAGCTTATAATCGATTCCTTCTACACATTCAGGGCTATAATCTGGAAAATTAACCACATAGGTTTGTGCACAAGTGTGGCCTTGATCAAGCAGGCTACTCAAGTAAATACCTTCAGTAACATCTAAACTTGGTGCATCAAAACTTTTGCCATTTAAACCCAAAACCCCATCTTCTAGTTCAGGAATGGTAAAAATTTCTGGCGTTGTAGAACTCTCTTCAAGGAACCAAGTTGGCGCAGTAGCGCCAAATGTACTTTGTTGGCGATAATCAGGTGAAATAGGTGTGCCGAAGGTCCAATTAATACCAGGCAAGTTGGTTCCCCAATCGATACTGGCTCCCACTAAACGCATACCTGCGGTAATGCCAATATTGAAAACATCTCCGCTGTCCAGCGGGCTGTAAATTGAACCATAAAAGGCGTTCTCACCTTCCACTAAATTGAAAAGTGCAACATCATCGACCCCACCAATGGTGTCAAAATCACCAGCAGGCAAACCACCTTCTGCAACTACATCTGCCTCATCAAAAGACCCATTGTAATCAACAACTATCACTCCAGCGTGGGCGTTACCTAACACCAGTAATAAGCTTAATACCAATGAATGACGTAGATTCAGCATGTTTAATTCCTTTTTAGGATGTAGCAAGTAATTTCCTACATATCACTAAACACGGATGCACTTGTCATACCAAAACACTAATATCTTTTAAAACAAGTAGTTAATAAATAATAAGTGATTCAAAAAAAATATTTGTATAAATAGCTGACATTAAAGCAGTGTTTATAATCTGTAAATTCTAAGATTTTATATTTATTCAGCTTTTAAATGGTGAACTCATCAAGCAGCGCATTTTTCACAGGTAAACAACGCTACCACTCCAAATAACCATTCAACCTCAGCAATGGCAGCGCTAAGGATTAACTTATAAGGTTTTAATGACAATCCAATGCTAGCCGCAATTTACAGAAAAGCGTCGCCATCGATAACGGTACTCTCAATCCATTCATCCTTCGCTATCGACATTTAGTCCGGCGGTTTTGCCTTTTATCGCATCATGCAGCTGTAAGGGAATATCAATCGTAATCTTGCTCATGTACTCACACTGACAAGGATTGATCATGAAAAAGCTTACTTTAGCCAGCCTACTACTTGTTTGCTCTTATTCAGCAAGCGCTAGCATTAACGAGCAACAACTTGCCTCTTACTTTCAAGCAGCCCAAGGCGACTACTCGCAGCTAGATTCACTGTATAAAGAGCTACAACTCGTCCATCAGCAGCAACCTTCAGACCCTTGGACTTTGTTTTATCTGGGTGGAACCGAGACTTTAAAAGGTGACGATGCTTGGATGCCTTGGACCAAAATGCGCTACACCGAAGATGGCTTAGCACGCATGGATAAAGCCTTAAATATGATTGGTGAAGAGCAATGGCAGCAGCAATATCGCTACCTTCCTCAAGCGATATATATGCAGGCAACGGCCGCAGTAACCTTTACCAGCGTGCCAGACTTTTTTAATTACCAAGACCAAGGCATGCAGCTCTTTAAACAAGTACTTAATGACCAGCGCTTTTTGCAATCTCCAGCGCAAGCCACCTCATGGGTGTACCGCTTTGCTGTAGAGGCAGCCTTAAACAACCAGCAACCAGCACTGGCTCAACAATGGTTTAAGCAACTTAAGCAAAGCGGTGTAAATGATGATTACAGCCAGCTAACCGCGCAGCTAATGGCTAAGCAAAACAAGAGCTAAGGATAGAATATGTTGCAATTTAAAGGCTTAAGTAAGTTTTACCAAACCGGCCAAGTAAGCCAGCAGGCGTTAAGCAATGTTAATGAACATATTCGAGCTGGTGAAATGATTGCCCTTTGCGGCCCATCAGGCTCAGGCAAAAGCACCTTACTTAATATTTGCGGCTTGCTAGATCTTAACTACCAAGGCGAGCTGTATTTTGATGGGGTAAAACTGGATAAAGACCCACAGCATTGCATGCAGCTACGGCGACAACAGCTGGGCTTTGTATTCCAACGCTTTAACTTGGTGCCAGTAATGAGCGCCTACGAAAACGTAGAGTACCCGTTGATGCTAAATAAAGTACCTAGCCAACAACGCAAGCAGCGCATTATGCAAATTTTAGATGCAGTAGGCATGGCCGACTTTGCGCAAGCTAAACCGGACCGTTTGTCGGGGGGCCAACAACAACGCATTGCTGTGGCACGAGCTTTGATTCACCAACCTCGCTTGGTCATTGCCGACGAACCAACAGCTAGCCTCGACAGCCATACCGCCCACCAAGTTGTAGAGCTGATGAAGGCCATTGGCAAGAGCCACAACACCACCTTTGTGATCGCCACTCACGATAACCGTATGAGTGAACATTGCGACCGACAAATAGAACTACTAGACGGACAGGTATTATCCAAGGAGGTTAGCGCATGCGTCGCCTAAAACATGCATTACTTAATGTGCAACGAAATCGCCGCCGCAGCATTATGTCGGTACTTATTATCGCCATTGCGGTAATGGCCTTGGTCACCTCCGGCGGGTTTGGCTTGTTTACTTATCAATCTCTCGCCGAAGCTGCAGCACGCGACACAGGCCATTTAACCTTGTCTAGCCCAGAGTATTTTAACCAGCAAGAAGATACTCCCCTGCAATATGGCTTAGCGAATTGGCAACAGCAGCGCCGAGGCTTAATGGCCTTAAACGGCATAAAGGCGGTGCAACCGCGCATCGAATTTAGCGGCCTAATTAGCAACGGCGACAAATCGGCAATTTTTGTAGGCCAAGGCGTATTGCCCAGCGAGTTCACCCAGAAAGGGCCTTTTTTGGACCTAAAGGCTGGTCAATTACTCACCGAGCAAAGTGATCAAGATTTGCCACAAATTTTGCTAGGCGACGAGTTAGCGCGCAACATGAAAGTACAACCAGGTGATTGGCTTACTCTGCTTAGCACCACCACAGAGGGCGCGCTAAATGCCTTCGACTTTACCGTGCAAGGCATTGTTTCTACTGGTGTTCCAGAGATGGACAAACGCCTAGTGTATATCTCATTAAGTGATAGCCAAGCCCTGCTCGCCACCGATAAGGTGAGCCTAATGTCGGTATTTGCCTTCGCTAATCAAGATGTTAGCCAGCTCAAACAACAGGTTGAGCAACAGCAACCAAGTTTGTTGGTAACGCCATGGTGGGAACAGGCCTTCTTCTACGAAGCAGTAAAAGGCTTGTACAACCGCATCTTTGGAGTGATGGGCTTTATTATGGCGCTAGTGGTGTTTGTGTCGTTATTTAATACCTTGAGCATGTCGGTCACCGAGCGAACCCGAGAAATAGGCACCCTATCAGCCTTGGGCACTGCAAATTCTGAACAGCTAATTGGCTTTGTATTAGAAGCTGTAGTTCTGGCCTTAATTGGTAGCCTAATAGGCGTGCTACTTAGTGGCTCGGTATCATTAACGCTGCTATTTGCTGATATTCAAATGCCTCCTCCACCGGGGCGCAGCGTAGGCTACCCACTACATATTACTTTCTCATTCATGTTGGCTGCCATCGTCTCTTTAGGCGTGGTGTGTATATGCGCATTGGCGTCTGCCATTGCTGCTAACAAAGGCTTAAAAAAGCCGATTACCGAGGCACTTATTTATGTTTAGTCTATTTAAACTGTGGTTATTAGGTAGCTTGTTTAGCATTGGTTTAGTGCAAGCGAATGAGGAAGTTAGCCTGCGCTTGCTTGAAGCCGACAGCTATCGCTTGCAAAGCGCGTCGGCCAAAGTAGTCACCGAGGTGAGTCAATTTGATAAACAACAGCTAAAAAAGAAACACCGTTACAATGTGTATATTCGCCCAGAGCGTGAATCATTAGTGGTATTTAAAGCACAATCGGAGCTGGGGCAAAAAATGCTGATGCTTGGTGACAACTACTGGCTGCTTATGCCAAATAGCCGCAGGCCAATTCGCATTACACCCATGCAAAAGCTATTGGGAGAAGCCTCGGTAGGCGACATCTCCACCCTCACTTGGAGCGAAGATTACCAAGGCGAATTGGGTGAAATTAGTGAGCTAGATGGGGTAACGGCTCTGCACTTACAACTGCAGGCTAAAACCAGTGGTGCCAGTTATCAAAAAATAGACTTGTGGGTGGATCACCGCAGCAATTTTCCACTTAAAGCCGACCTCTACTTAAAGTCTGGCAAACTGGCAAAACAAGCTTACTTTGAGCAAGGCCAGCGAGATGGGCGAACCGTAGTTAAAACCATGACACTGGTTGATAGCATCCAAACCAATAAAAGCACGGTGATTGATTACGAGTCGGTGCAAGCGCATAGCCTTGCCGATAAATACTATAACCCTGCCTATTTAAGTAAGCAGTCTTTAGAGCAACTTTAAACATGCTACAAACAGCTATTTAGTCGCAAAAGGCTATCAAGCACCTAGATAATCGTGAGGATTTAACAGTTAAATACCTCACGATTTAACTAAATTAACCGCATTATTGATCGAGAACCCGCGCCAGCCCTTGTTCCTTGTATTTCAGCTGGTAAAATCCTTTCCCAGAATTTTTAAGCATCGAACAAAAAGAGCATCCCTATGGGCAGAAGTTTTGAAGTACGTAAGGCCTCAATGGCCAAAACCGCTGGTGCAAAAACCAAGGTTTATTCTAAATACAGTAAAGAAATCTACGTTATCGCTAAAAATGGCGGTGCCGATCTAGAAGCTAACTTACAATTACGCAGTGTTGTAGACCGCGCTAAGAAAGATCAAGTTCCTAGTCACGTAATCGATAAAGCTATCGACAAAGCCAAAGGCGGCGCTGGCGAAGACTACGTTCCAGCACGTTACGAAGGTTACGGCCCAGGCGGCTGTATGGTAATTGTTGACTGCTTAACCGATAACAACAGCCGTACCTTTACCGACGTTCGCCAAGCCTTTGTAAAAACCAAATCTAAAATTGGTAACCAAGGCAGCGTGGCACATATGTTCGACCACCAAGCTATTTTTGCCTTTAAAGGTGACGACGAAGACGCCATTCTAGAAATCCTATTAATGGACGACGTTGAAGTTACCGATGTAGAAAGTGAAGACGGAATGATTACCGTATTTGCTCCACATACTGAATACTTCAAAGTTAAAACTTCATTAACTCAAGCCTTGCCTGAGTTAGAGTTTGAACTAGAAGAAATTAGCTTTATTCCGCAAAACTACACCACCATTAGCGGTGATGACGTAGCGATGTTCGAGAAATTTCAAGCCATGCTTGATGACTGTGACGACGTGCAAAACGTGTATCACAACGTAGAGCAAGAATAACTCTACTGGTTTTTACCAAGCCTGTTCATCAGGCTTGGTGACCTTTACTTCCTCGTTTCGGTATCGACTCAATTTTGGCTTAATGTTTTACAGCGCCTTGCTTGATTGCCAATATAGATACACACTAAAAGTCTTATTTGTCAGTTAAGTCTGTTTATATGCCCCAGCTAGATCCTCGCCAGCAATTGCGCAAACAGATACGCCTACAACGTAGCGCCTTAAGCCCTTTGCAACAACTAGAGGCCAGCCAAGCCATTCTTGAATACTTGCAGGACGATCCCGAGCTTATTCCTATGCAACGGGTAGCACTCTATTTAGCCTTTGACGGCGAGCTTGATTTGAGCCTGTTAATCAATTGGCTATGGCAACAAGGCAAACAGGTTTATGTGCCCTTAGTTGACCCCACGAAAAATGGCGAGATGTGCTTTCATCGTTACCAAGCCAGCAGCCCCTTACAAGCCAATAGATTTGGCATTGGCGAACCCATCTTCGATGCCAAACAGGTAATTGACGCTCAGCAACTAGATTTAATCCTAGCCCCCTTGGTAGCCTTTGACTCGCAGGGTAACCGCCTAGGCATGGGCGGCGGCTACTACGACCGCTTGCTGGCGCAAATTAGTGGAGATAAACCTTTAGTCATTGGTCTTGCTCACGATTGCCAGCAAATAAACGAAGTGCCGGTTCAAGCATGGGATCAACCACTTAAACGGATTATTACTCCTAGCAGATATTGGTGCTGGTAATAACTAAAACAGTAATAATAAAAGCGCCGAAAAAAGCGCCAAACGAGCATGGCGTTAACGCCAGCGCTTGGTTATAATCCGCGCCAAACAAGCGGGCTACTTTTGCCCTCCCCCTCACTTTGCTCGGAGCACTGTAATGACACAAGATGAAATGAAAAAAGCCGCTGGCTGGGCCGCATTGGAATATGTTCAAGAAGACACCATTGTTGGCGTAGGCACAGGCTCTACCGTGAACCATTTCATTGACGCCTTAGCGACCATGAAAGACAGCATTAAAGGGGCGGTTTCAAGCTCTGAAGCGTCTACCGAAAAGCTACTTGCTTATGGCATTGAAGTGTTTGATTTAAACAGTGTGAGTGACTTGTCTGTTTACGTAGACGGTGCCGATGAAATCAACGAACAAAACCACATGATCAAGGGCGGTGGTGCAGCCCTAACTCGTGAAAAGATTATTGCCGCGGTTGCCGACCAGTTTATCTGTATCGTAGACAATACCAAAGAAGTGCCAGTATTAGGCAACTTCCCTCTTCCGGTTGAAGTGATTCCAATGGCCCGTAGCTATGTAGCACGCGAGCTGGTTAAGCTTGGCGGCGACCCAGTTTACCGTGAAGGTGTAGTAACCGATAACGGTAACGTGATCTTAGATGTTCACAACATGAAGATTGTAGATCCAGTGACAATGGAACGCGACATTAACGCAATTGTAGGTGTAGTAACTAATGGCCTATTTGCAGCTCGCGGCGCAAATGAAGTGATCATTGGCACCCCAGAAGGCGCTAAAAAACGTTAATCAAGTAAGACCTTAAAAAAAAAGAGTGCATTGCGCGCTCTTTTTTTTGTGAAATATTCCAACACCCCATAAATAATCTCGATCAAGCACTAAATGCAATCCTCATTGCAACATTAAAAACTACAAATAAAACACTATAGAGAATAATAATCACATCATGAATAAAATTTGATGTAATAAAATTACATTCCCTAAGTGCTGCTTTTTTTGCTAAATTTAGCCGCTCGAGCGGTAACATGGGTATTAGGAAGCAAACATGGCAAAGTATTCGTTAGGCAAGGAAAAAATCAAAGTATTGTTGTTAGAGGGTTTACACCCTAGCTCACTGCAATCTTTCCAATCTGCGGGTTATGAAAATGTAGAAATGATCAAAACCTCGCTAGCAGAAGAAGAACTGATTGAAAAAATTAAAGGCGTTCACTTCATTGGTATTCGCTCCCGTACAGACCTAAACGAACGTGTGCTAGCAGCAGCAAACAAGCTTGTTGCAATTGGTTGTTTCTGTATTGGTACTAACCAAGTTGACCTTAAAGCTGCCCAGCAAAAAGGTATTCCAGTATTCAACGCACCGTTCTCTAATACTCGCAGCGTAGCTGAACTAGTATTAGGTGAAATTATTTTACTACTGCGTGGCATTCCAGAGAAAAACGCCAAAGCACATCGCGGCGAATGGATAAAATCGGCCGACAACTCTTATGAAGCACGTGGTAAAAAGCTAGGCATTATCGGTTATGGCCATATTGGTACTCAGCTGGGTATTTTGGCTGAAACCCTAGGCATGCAAGTTTACTACTACGATATAGAAAACAAGCTATCTTTGGGTAACGCCACCCAAATCGCCGACCTTGACCAACTACTAGCAATGAGTGACGTAGTAAGCCTACACGTACCAGAAACCGCACAAACCAAGTACATGTTTGGTGAAGCGCAGTTTGCCGCTATGAAGCAGGGCTCTATTCTGATTAACGCCTCTCGCGGTACGGTAGTTGAGATTGAATCTTTGGTATCGGTATTAGAAAGCAAAAAGCTTGCTGGTGCGGCGATTGATGTTTTTCCAACTGAGCCAAAATCAAACAAAGAAGAGTTTGTGTCTAACTTACGTGGCTTCGACAACGTAATTCTTAGCCCACACGTTGGTGGTTCAACCCAAGAAGCGCAAGAAAATATCGGTATTGAAGTAGCGTCTAAACTGGCTAAATACTCTGACAACGGCTCAACCTTGTCGGCAGTTAACTTCCCAGAAGTAGCACTACCAGAGCACACTGGCACTAGCCGTTTGTTGCACATTCACCACAACCAACCGGGTGTGCTTACCAAAATCAACTTGGCCTTTGCCGAAGACTCAATCAACATTGCAGCGCAGTACCTGCAAACCAATGACAGCATTGGCTATGTAGTGATTGATGTAGAAACAGCGCAAGCCGAACAAGCGATTACTAAGCTTAAAGAAATTGACGGCACTATTCGCGCCCGTATTCTTCACTAAGCTTTATTGCCTGTATAGAAAAAGCCAGTCATTCGACTGGCTTTTTTATATTAAATAAAGAACTAATTTGAACTGCGCAACCTTAAGTTGAAGCAGGCCCCATAGCTAGTAAACATAAGAGCAGCCTCCCGAACTCTCTAGGTCAATCTTATAGTCGGCTGAATAACTAAAATTAATACACCCGCTCTCTTCAGCATCAGGAACCCAGTGAATAGAGCCCAGAATACTGACTTCATTGCCATTCAAAGATCCAGCAGCCAAAGCTGGGGCTGAGATATTATCACACCTCAACTCATTACCATTTAGTATACAGCCATAGTCGCTATCTACCACCCACAGACCAGACTGTAAATCTACCTCTGCAGAAATAGAAAAGTCGCCAATAATTTCAGCAAAACGTTGCTCAAACGAAGCGATCATTTCAATCTGCATATCTACTTCTTGACCAACATAAACAGTATCAGGAAGATTAAGTAATCCGAGGCGAATCGCTGCTGCAGGACGATCGTTTTCATCATTTGGAGCGGTGAAAAGTTGAAACTCTAAACCATTTGAATATCCATCTTCATCTAAATCATCAGAGCTATCGTCAAGTAAATGATTTAATCCGTATAGGTGTTCGTACCCATCCCACATACCATCCGAGTCGGTGTCATCTAATTCCAATACCTCTGTGATATTGGCCATCCATGAAGGCATAGACACATCAATCGAAAGTAGATTACTCTCTTTATCCAACAAGGTTACCCGTGTGTCATATTTATTAATATCTAATACAGAGCTGGTGCTACTTTCAAAGCTTAATCTAGAAGAGTCGCTATCAAAACTGAGGCTACCTTCTGCATATACATCTGCCCTGCCACCAATTTCATGACCAGAATAAACAAACCTTGCAATTAACAAATTTTGACTAGATACATCAACAAAACCATGCTCTGCAAGATAAACGCGACCAGAAACAGATGCATTATCAAATGACAAACTGGTGTCAGGAAGATTAGCACATGTTCTATTAAGAGTTAGCTCATCTGTATATACATTTAAATCTTGAATACTAGACGTAACGACTAAATTTTGAACAACCTTAGTATCACAAGTACCAAGCCCTTCATTCTTTAAATTACCGTTTAGCTCTGTATAGTTGTTATCACTAGTTTTGATGCGGAAACTACTAAAACTAGTATTAGTATCAATTGGTGAAAAATCATTAGGATTAACTCTAGACACATCAACTTTATAAGCTCCATCGTAAATATTCCCCTCTCCCTCAAGGTCACACGAATCAAACTTAAACTCTAATACTCCTGTTAATTTATTTTCATCGATATTTCCTTTCACGCTTGCAGAGCCACTTGAGCAAAATAGTGTTTCGTCAATACTTGCCCTTGCTGAAAGCTGAGTTCTAACAGCTTGGTTCTGACTCGGTAAAGATATCGTATCATCCTGAATTAAAACATTAACAGAACTAGCAAAGAGCCCTAAATTATCTATGGTTATAGCTGCTGATGTATCCACTCCTTGATATAAGCTCGACACATCGGTGGAACCACCGCCTCCATCATTGGCTCCACCACCTCCGCCACAAGCGGATAATACAAAGCAAAGGCTTAAAGCTAATTGTGAGTAGTACAGTTTCATTTTATCTAATCCCTTAGTGTTAAATTAAATATTAAAAGAACACTAAAATAAATGAATCAACAAAACCAGATAAAAAATTAATAAATGAGTTTTACATTAGATTTTCTTGTTAACAAAAACAGATACTCCATATCATATAAGGAGCTTTTAGCATCCGACTATCTATAATTATAATGGCTGCGTACCCATCAATATTTAAATACTTCCAACAAAACATCCTAACATCTAGTAAAAAACCTGATTAAGTAAAACCAGTTAATAACAAACACCCAAATTGTACAAAAAACACTCAAGCATAAGCCAAATTAATTTGTAAGCTACAATCAGAAATGTTATCCGTGATGAATACACCGAGGTTTATATTTGATAGGGAATATTAGAAGCTTTATTCTACTGGCTATATATAGCTTTACCATTGGCATCAGAATAAAGCGATATCCATTAAATGATTAATGGATATCGATGTACTTTAAACACTCAGGGCTAAGCAATTTGCGTCATTTCATTCAAGGTAAACTCTGAAACTGCGCCTTCGGTTGCCGCCATGTACTCTGCTAAGTGAGTATTGCCCATGTGGGTTTGCCACAGTTCACGTGACTCCCAGTTTTCGTAAAACACAAAGTGCGCTGGGTTTTCGTTGTCTTGATGTAAATCGTAGTTAATGCAGCCTTCTTCGGCTCTAGTGATATCTATCAGCTTAAGCAGTTCTGCTTTTACTAACTCAATTTTATCTGCATTTGCTTTAATGTTTGCAACGATAGTTAACTTGGCCATTTGGCTATCCTCTAAATAAGTAAATTGCTGGTTCGCTTTAACGGGTTAAATAGTAGCCTTTTGCATACAGCTCAATAAACAGGGTAATATTTGAATCATTATCAAAAATAAATAGACAATAAAGGGTGCCGTTATGCTACTGGAAGATTTACAGGTAATTTTAAAGGTAGCAGAATGCCGCAGTATTACAGCCGCTGCAGCCAAGCTAGATATGCGTTCAGCCACGGCTAGTGCCGCACTGAAGCGCGTAGAAAGCCAACTAGGTGCGGAGCTATTTATTCGAACAACCAGGCACCTGCGTTTATCTGCCGCGGGTGAGCGTTATGTTCCGCAATGCGAACAAGCGCTGCAAATGCTTGAACAAGCCAAGCAAAACATGAAACACGATTTGGATGTGATTGACGGTGAGCTACGAATCGCTCTTTCATCTGACCTGGGAAGAAATGTAATCAGCCCCTGGCTAGATGAGTTTATGTCGCACTACCCTGCGCTAAACCTACGCAGCAGCATTAGCGATAGCAATATCGACTTTTATCGTGATTCAGTAGATATGGCTTTGCGCTATGGTTCACCCAGCGATGCCAGTGTTTACGGCTTCAAAATATGTAACGCTCCACGGCTATTATGTGCCAGCCCAGAATACTTATTAAAACATGGGACGCCCAAGCACCCTAAAGAGCTAAGCAAACACAACGGCTTGCTCTATCAACTGCACGACATTGTTCATGATGTTTGGCGCTTTAGCGATGAGCAACAAAGCTACAAGATTAAAATGACAAGCAACAGAGCAGCAAACGATGGCGATTTAGTGAGGCGCTGGTGTGTTGCTGGCCATGGGCTGGCGGTTAAATCTAGCTTAGATATGGCTTCTGATATCTTAGCCGGTAACTTAGTGAGCGTGATGCACGATTACCAACCTACTCCTACCGAGTTATGGCTTATTTGCCCCAGCCGCCAATCAATTACTCCAGCGATGCGTTTGTTGCGGGACAACTTGCGGGAGAATACCCAGCAACTACTCAAAAAGCTGGTTAGTCAAAACATCCTAGAAGCTAGCGTGCTTAACTAAGTGATAAGTGCAGGGTTTAATCGGTTTCATTATTTACAAGGTTAACCAAAAAGGTATAATTCACCCAAATTGGTTTACCAATAAAATGGAGTTTAGATGACAGCCCTTACGGTTCTTGGATTAATAGCAGCTAGCTGTACCACTTTGTCGTTTGTCCCGCAGGTAATACACATTATTAAGACCAAGAATGTTGCTGGAATTTCATTAACCATGTATTCCATATTAACCACTGGCGTAGGTCTGTGGATGATTTACGGCTTCTTAATACAAGATCTATCGGTTTTTTTAGCCAATATTATTACTTTTATCCTCGCCTCCTGGGTGCTGATTCTCACCATTATTCAGCGTATTAAATCATCTAAAAACAAAGCTTAATCGCTCCTTAAACCGCTGTTCCTAATAGCGACTGTGAAGCGGTCTACACTTTAAGTTGTTATCTTACGCTACAGTAAGTAACTGCCAAATTAGTTAAGGCCGCCCTAAACAAATAAGGAGCAATAGTGAGATCGTGGATACTCAGCATTTTATGCCTGTATAGCTTTTCTTCTCTCGCCGCTATAGAAGTGTCGATTATTGGTGACCAAGGCACCTTCTCAAATTACCAGCAATTGCTTGAGCTAAAAGGCGGCAACCCAGCCCAAATCAGTGATTATCAGTCACCCTATTCAGACCGCGCAACCGTAAGCTTGCTGCTGTTAACTCAAGCCCTTAGCTATAGTGATTTGCAGTATTCGATCACCTTTGTGACCTCGCCGAATACTGGTCGCAGTCTTCGAGAGTTGAAACAAGGCAATGTGGCGGTATATCAAGCCGACATCTGGGAGAGTGACTTTGATGATAGTACCTACAAGTCGGTGGCTATTATCCCTAAGAATACCTTTGAAAAAGGCTTTTATGTAAACCAAGGTTCTCCCCTGCTCAGCCAAACCTTAACTCATGAACAGCTCAGAGAATTACCCATCAGTGTGGGAAGTACTTGGTATCAAGACATAGCCCAGTTGCAGCGTAGTGGCTTTAACAACATAGATAAACTCAACCGAAATCAGTCATTGTTTGGCATGTTAAGTAAGGGCCGAATTAACATTGCCTTTTTAGAGTTCCCAAATACCCCAGACCTAGCCATTCAAGATAGTTATGGCAGCTTTTACCCGATCCCGAATATGAAAATAGAATTTCAAGAAAGCCGTCATTTTATGGTGTCGAAACAGCACCCACACGGCGCTGAAATTGCTCAAGCCATTGATCAAGGCTTAGCTGAGATCATTCGCTTAGGTTTAGTTGAAAAAGCCATTCAGCAATCGGGAGTTAAACAGCAGCGGGTTAGCCACTGGCAATCATTAAGCGCCCCTTAGTCGAAGCATACTTAAGCCACCAGCATCATACTAAACAGACATCATACAGCTCTATATAACTAAGCGATTAAGCCTTCAGTTTATAAGGCTATCATTAGCCAAGAGTAATGAGTTACAAGCTGATTGTTGAAGTTTAATAACAAGAGTAGGAAGGACAAAAAAAACACCAGAAGCCGGTCTTGCACTTCTGGTGTTATAGCCACACAGGATTATTTAACAAACGGATTCATTAAGGTGTGGCTACAATTCTTATATCACCTGGCGCAAAGCCAATCATTACATCAACATACTTACCGCTGATCGTATTAACCAAGATAAACAAGAAGTAGCAATAGACTTTCCTAGTAGATAAACCACGCATTGGTATACCAATAAAAAGGAGACCGAAGCCCCCTTTTTTAGTTATGGTTTAACGTCAAAGCACACTACTTTTTCGCCTTATTGAAACGGCGCTGATACATGCCGCCATTTACCCGCTTAGCCGCATCAACCATTGGCTGATATGGCACATCGGTTATGCCCACAAAACCCACATTGTAGTTTTCGCCGTCAAATGAGCGCCCGGTAATCGGTGAATCAATGTATTGGAACCAATGTGCGCCGACAAAATATGGGTTATCGATTACTGAGTTTAAGTAATCTTCAAACATCTCGCCGCGCTCGGTTTGGTCATTAGCCGTCACCAAACCTGCGTGGAAGAAACCTTCTTTAACGCCAATATGAAACTCACCAATAATGCTTGGCATATCTACTTCAGCCAAAAACTTCCAAGGTTCTGGATGTAGCCCTTCTTTGTAGTAGTTGTAGCTTACAACATCCACATGTTTTGCTGCGGCTCTTACCACCTCTGGATTACAGCCCCAATCAGCAAATCGAGCCCCCAAATACAAGTGATTAGGTAATTGAGCCTTAAGCGACTCGTTTACCACTTTGAAGTATTCGCTGGCGTACAACTCTAATAACATAGAGTAGTCACTAAGCTGTGCTTCGTTATGGGCTAAATCACTGACGCCACCAGCTACAGCTTGCCAAGAGTCGATGTTCGTCCCCCAAGCTTGGTTAAGCTGTTCTACAGTGCCGTACTTATCTTTTAAGGCTTGCGTGAATACCGCCTTAGTTGGGCTTTCTTCATCGCTGCGACCTAGAGTATGGATCGCAATACCATAATGGCCATTAATGGTGCCCATTCGGCCCCAGCTTTTCTCATTATCAATGAAAATACCCACACACCATGGTGAACCTTGCATTTCGGCTTTAACTTGGCTTACCGTTGCTTCGGCGCGCTCTCTAAATACGGGGTCGAAAGGATCAGGCAGTGGCGCCCAAAAGTCATCGCCACTAGTCACTGTTTTAAAGTCTCCAATAATCCAGCCATTGGCGAAATAAGGAATTTTGTCGTTGCTGTAAAACTCTGGAGCAGTCCAATTACCTAAACAAGAAAAACCCCAGTTAAGCATGCGGTCCATGGTAACTTCACGCCACTTGCCCATGTAATCGGCGCCATCTTGACCGTACTTGCGCTGTAGATTTGCCGAGTAAAAACTAAAGATTTCGCCGCGATCAACTGGGCCTTCAAACAGCTCACGCATATAGCTGTAATGCTCAGCTAAGGGGTCGTCGTAGCTAGGCAACCAATCAAAAAAGTCTCGGCGAGTTTGGTTAGCAACATAGGCTGAATCAAAGGCTTCTTGGCTAATTTCGAGCTTTTCTTTAGAGTCTTCAGGGGTAACATCGTCATCGCTACGCGCGGCCACTTTTGAGTGGTCGTAATCAATACCGGTAATGGTAAATGAGTTTGCTAGGCGAATAATGTCGAGGCCGGTAGCAAAGTATGGGTAGCCATCGGGGTCAACTAACGACCATTTACCGTCGATTTTTTCGGTACGGAAAAAGCCAGTTGCCTCTAGCTGCGGGCCACCAGTGTATCCACTAAAGCGCGAACGCTGGGGCATAGCACCTTGCTCTAAGGCTTTAAGCTCTTTGGCTGTAACCACCAATAACTCTTCTTCAGAATGTACTTTTTCCGCGGTTTCTACTAAAGCGTTTTGACCAAACTTATCTAAACAACCTTTAAGAAAATCGGGATTACATTCCGGGGTAAAAATCACTCTAAAGTTATCTAACACCAACTGATGATCAATCAAAGTACCGTGAATGCTTAATTCAATTTTGGCAACGGCACTTAAATCGATGTTCATCTCGCCCCACATCCACGTTGCATAGTGAAATGGCGTATCCCAGGCTGCAGGGTTAGAGCGAAAACCCGATTCATAGTTAAGCCCACCCTTTAAAAACTCACCCTTAAGCTCGTTTAAATAAGTTTTGCTAGAACCTCCGGCCACGTTAATGCTGCGGCTATGCATTTGCCCCTGCTTGTCGAAGATATTGATGAAAATCTGTGTTGAACGACGACCTAAGCTTGTGACGTCAAATGCAAAGCTAAAGTTAGGAAGCGCACTCCAATCAAAAGGCTGCTCAGGTTCGATAAAGATTGAGGTGTAAAAGTTTTCTTTGCTATGTGTGGTAACTTTTAAGGCTTGCGAACCAGTAGTAATGCCGTTGCCTTCACTTACTAGTTCTGCGTCCACGTTGCTAAAACTAAAAGCCTTAGGAATTTGCTCAGCAAAATCATAAATCAAAATTGATTGCTCATGCTCAGATATAGTTTTAGCTGAGTCAGCCCTTAAGCGCGTTTCCATTATGTATCCTCAAATGATTAGCGTCCTGATAGCGATGGCAGAGTCTAGGCAATATAACTAAGCCATAGAGAAAACTTAACTAACAAACCTTAAGTATTAAACCTTCTAGCTGCCAAGCGACGCGTTAAAACAGAAAAATATCTAAGGGTAATAATGACTTCAGTCATACAAATGTCAACCAATCTAAATTATTGGAAAACCAATTTTTACAAACTTGTGAACCATGCCTCGTGTTAGCCAAGCATAAGCGTAAACGAAGTGCTAAGCCTTAAAGCTTTAATCCTAAGTCAATAGAGGTATCACTATGGGTATCGACTAGCACAACAGTCAATATTGCGGGGATTGTTAATGGTGAAGTAAACAGCAGCGGGCAGGCTAACTGGCATTAATCAAGGAATATTAGTAGTGATGGGTGAAAGGCTAATAAGCGAGTAACAGCAAAAAGAATCCACTTAGCCTTGGCTAAGTGGATTTAGTGCACTTACAAGGCACTAACAGGGATCTTAACCACCGCTTTGCGCACTTGGCGAGGTTCGGCTACCGCGCAAAGAGGACGATGCACTTCGTCTGGGTAAAACACTGCAAAGTCACCTTTGCCAAGCTTAACCATTTGCTCATTGCTCGCTTGCTCAAAAAACGCCACATCATTTTCAAGTTTGGTTAAGGCTAAAGCTTCTTCGGCTAGTTCGTGGGTATAGCCAATTTGCTCTTCACCGTCTAACACGATTTGAATATCTAAATGCTGTTTGTGAATTTCCGCTTTACGCTTAGCAAATTCTTCAGTTTCTTGCGACATTAATAATACAAATACACCTTCACCTGAAAGCTCATATCTACCGTCTTCTTTCTCAGCAGCTAAAGCCATCGCTTCATCAATCCAGGTAGCAAAGGATGGATTCACATATTTTACTAAAGAGAGCTTATTCACGTTTCCAAATAACATTGATTACTTCCTACTATTTAAGTTTATTTGTCATACTTTAAAACGTTTGATATTTACTACAAGCTCATTGTTGTGTTCTTCGAGTGAGATCACTTGTCCGTTCACATTTTTTGCATTATTTGCAATAGAACTAGCCAGAGTATTTAAGGTGGTAACATTTTCAGCAATGGTCTGAGTAACGCTGTTTTGTTGTTTGGCAGCTACCGCAACGTGCGTGTTCATTTGGTTAATGTTCTCAATGTGCTCGCAGATATCTTGTAAGGCTTGTGAAATAGACCCCGCCGCATTGTCCACCTCTTTACTCGATTGCAAACTTGCCCCCATAGAGCTAGCCGCATTTGAGGCATTGTCTTGCAGCGCGGCAACAATAGACTCAATTTCTTGGGTAGACTCTTGAGTTTTCTGGGCCAATGCTCTTACTTCATCGGCAACTACCGCAAACCCTCGCCCTTGCTCACCAGCTCGAGCTGCTTCAATTGCCGCGTTTAAGGCAAGTAGATTGGTTTGTTCAGCAATGTTACGAATAACTTCCACTACAGAGCCAATCGCTGAGCTTGAATCAATTAACTTATCGATGCGTGAAGAGGTATCGGTAATGCTTTGCGATAAACGGGTAATTAATTGGCTGTTTTCGCGCACCAACTCTACACCTAGCAAGGTTTGCTCGCGGGCTGTTTGCGACTTCTCGGCGGTTTGCTCAGCGTTTACAAACACCTCTTCAGCGGAGGCACTCATTTCTTGCAGTGAAGTAGCGGCCTGCTCCATCTGATCTTGTTGCGATAAAGAGTCACGCTGAGATTCGCTAGAAGATGAACTTAACGAATGAGACACCGAGCTTACCTGCTCACTCACCGACCGAATGCTATTAAGCAGGTGCGATAGGTTGTCCATCAGTAAATTGAAGTTGCTACTAAGTACACCAATCTCGTTATCGTTGTTCACTGGAATACGTCGAGTAAGATCCCCGTCACCAGTGGCAATTTGGTGTAAAGAGTTTGCCACGTCGTTGATTGGAATTACCACCAGCTTACGCACGTAGAAAAACACAGCTGCAACCACAACCGCTAATACCAATATAATGTTGAGCATTACATTGGTTATTTCGCTGTTTAGCGTAGCGATCACACTGCTATCATCAAATTGCAGCTTTAACGTACCAATAAAGTCCTCGCCACGTTGCAGCTCAATTAAATTGAAGTCTTGCTTTTGATTGGCAATGCTGGCCTGAGAAATAGCTTTACCACGCTGGTCCACTACTTCCACTGCATTTAGGATTGGGGATTGAACCAAAGCATCGACAATGGCTTGCGCTTGTTCAAAATCATAAACAAACACGGCTTCTATTAATGATGCTTTGGCCATCTCGGTAATGGCTTGTTGCTCTACTAAGTAGCCTTCAGCCAATTTGCTTTTGGTATTTAAGTAGCTAACGCCACCGCCTAATAACAGGCCTAGCAAACCAAATAGCAGTAATATAATAATTAGGGATTTACTCAAACTTGCTTTCACGTTTAGTCTCGCTTATGTCTATCTTTCTTGAATGTCCAACCACAACTCTTCGCGGTGCAAAGGTGCGTCTGCGGGCAGTAAAGGATTATCTATTTTTATTATTCGGCGCTCGGTAAGGCGCGCTGTTTCAAAGGTTTTTGAGATAAGGGGAGATTGATAAAACAGCTGGTTATAGCTGCCATCAGCAATGGCGGTTTCTAAGCCATCGTTAATCGCATCATATAAGGCGCGATTCTTAGGATTAACGTAGAGATACATCGCCATTGGGTAGACCAAGAGAATGTCATCTTCTACGGCAAGGTTTACTTCCTTTTGGGTTTCTACCACTTCCCAGGCTTCGTGCACAGCTAAAGGTAGGTAGTCAAAACGCCCGCCATCTACCATGTAGAATAAGCTTTGCGCTTTAACCGGTTTAACTACTTCTAGTCCGGCATTTTCTAGGATTTCGGTATCGCCCCAAAAACGGCCTAAGCCTGCTTTTAAGCGCTTTAGCGTGGCTAAACTAGACACACCTTCAAAGGCTGCTTGATTGCTTTTTTCAATAACAAAAACGCGGTGGCCCAATAATCCTTTAAAAATAGGGATCTTGATGGCTTTAAGCTGTTGCTGCATCGAGTTTGACGCACCAGCCCAAATCACACTCACCTGATCTTGTTTTACTTCTTCAACTAATCGAGCCTCACTGTAATAGGTATCGATGGGTTGAATTTTTTGCGAATAGTTACTTTTTTCAAATGCTAATTTAATCAAATCAACGACTAAGCGGTCGCGTTCGCCCAAAACCATGGGCGTTGTTACCTGTGCTAGAACGCTATTAGATAAGGTTAAACCGCAAAACAAAAAGAAGCTGGCAATGGTTATTTTTTTCATACTTTTTCTCTTACCAAAACGCTATCAATTGCTGTTAAAAACCTTGGTGGAATACCACGCTATTTTTTAAGTTGATAATCTGCTTGAGTACCACATCTTCTGGGGCATCACGCTTGTATTCTTCACTGTTTTGATTTTCCATCACCAGGGTGAATACTTTGTATTCATGCAGGTTGGCGGCTTCAAGGTAAAAATCTAAGTCACTAGATTTAGAGAAGGAGTTAGTCACGGCGATGCTGTTAACGCCTTTTTCCATTAACTCAGCAACAGAGGCACGACAATACTCATCGGCATGCGGCTTAAGTTCTTCATTCCACTTGTTTTGGCCATATTGAGCGTAGTAATCCCAGCAGGACACCACGTCATTAGTGATGGTTTTTGCAAACTCGGTTTTACCGCTGCCAAATGGCCCGCGGACAATATATAGATACTTCATATTTCTTCCTGAAAATAAAAAGGCCGCCTCGCAATACAACTTAATTTACGAGGCGGCACAGTCCTTACACTTTACGACGTCTTAGTAAAAATACGCCGGCCAAACCTAGTAGCGATAACCAACCTGCGCTACCGCCACCGCCAGTTACGCCACCCGTTGGTGGTGTTGGCGGATCAATTGGTGGATCTACTGGCTCACCTGGATCTGGCGCTTCTGGGCCAGAGTGGCTAACACCAATATTGGTACCGGTATACAACTCACCCGCTCTCGAAGCAGCTTCAGTAGCATTGCTTAAGCTAGAGCAGTCTGTGCCGTACATACCACAGTTAAACTCACGCGCAGCATCTGTCATCAATGTATATGGCGTGTCAGTATTGCTAACAAAACCAACGTTGTAGTTTTCGCCATCCCATGCACGACCCGTTAATGGTGAATCGATGTATTGGAACCAATGCGCACCTACAAAGTTTTTATGGGCATTTACTGATTCGTAGAAGCTAACCATTTTGTCTGCACGATCTTGTTGCGAAGTAGCATTTACTACACCTTCTGCAAACGAACCGCTATCAAGCGCACCGAAGTGGAACTCACCAATAATTACTGGCTTATCAATGGCTTCGATTTGACTTAAGGCATCAGCATCCCAATCGGCAGCTGCAATGCTGTCTTTGTAGATGTTGTAACTCATTACATCAACAACAGCCGCAGCAGCACTTACTACATCAGGCGTACGTCCCCAATCTGCAAAGCGAGAGCCCAAGTACAAGTGGTTTGGTAACTCAGCTTTTAATGCCGTGTTTACGGTGTTGAAGTATTTAAAAGCAAACTGCCATGACAAGTACTGTAGGTCTGCAGCCATTGCAGAGCTATAAACTAGCTCTTGCGCTGGGCGCATTGCATCCCAAGATGCATAATCAGTTCCCCAAGCCGCGTTTAAGTCTGCAATGCCATCTGGGTAACGATCGTTTGATAAGAAGTAAATGAAGCTGTTTTTAGCTGGGCTTGTTGTTGCATCAGTACCGTCAGTATTAAATACTGCTAACGTCTGAGCATAACGAGAGCTTTCTTCTGCTGTAACATTGCCCCAGCTCATCTCGTTATCAACAAAAATACCCACTAAGTACTCTTCGTTGCCTTCAACCTGAGCTTTAATCTCACCAACCATTGTCGCAACGTTGGTTTCAAAGTTAGCATCCCACGGATCAGGAAGTGGTCCCCAGTAGCCGCTGCCAATTTGTTTAACGGGAAGACGATCGGCACCAGAGGTTGACCAACCATTTGCCACGTAAGGAACGCTACCGTTTGCATACAAGGCTGGATCGGTCCAGTTACCTAAGGTGTTAAAGCCCCAGTCTTTCATACGCTTAACAGTAATGTCTCGCCATACGTCTTCGCTAGCGTGGCGGGTAATTAAGTTATTAGCGTAAAAACTTACAGCTTGGCCTTGAGAAACAGGTCCACTATGCACAGGGCCATAGTTTTCATTTACATAATCACTTGGAATTTCTGTAAACATTGACTGGCGAAGTGCAGACTCAGATTCGGCGTCACTCGACACGCCGGTCATGGTGTAAGTATCTTGCAAACGAATGTTATCAACACCGGTTGAGAAGAACGCATTACCAGCAGGGTCTACCAATTGCCAGTTACCATCAGCGTCTTTACAAGCGTTAAACGAGGCAGGCGTAGCGAGTACACAGTCTGTAGCTGGCGACGAATCTGGGTTACCACCGTACATATTGCGATTAGTTAACTCACCCAAAGCAGCCATTTCCGGATCACTTAACTTAGCTAACTCTTCTTTGCTGGCAACTTTACCTGCATAAGTGACTAAGTTGTTTTGCCCCATAGCATCAGTCATTTCTGCATAGGCTGATTCGTGGTTAAGGTCTTTAATCACACGCATGTTATCAAACACAAGTGTTTGGCTAGTCTCACCACTGGCTAATTCGCCAATGAAGTAACGAATAGCGGTAATTTGAGATTTGTCTAAAGCAACAAAATCACCCCAGCCATTTTGAGCGCTCATTGGGTCAGCTGGAATATCACGTAAACCTAAAGCTGACACACGCTCATCTTGAGTAAGCAATGAAGGATTATCATTTAAGCTGGTGTAAATGGTTTTCGATTCGCCAGCTTTAACCAATACGCCGCGAGTCGCAGTTTCGCCCTGGCTATTTACGTCTTCGATACGTGAGTACAACCAGATATTGCTATCGCTAGTATTTGAAACGTCAACGGCGACTGCGGTGTGTTCACCTAGTTCTGCCCAATTCCAAGTACCTGCAAACACTAAACCGTTCCAACCTGCAGTAAACTCGGCAGCCATTGCTGCAGCGCCTTTAGTCACAATCTCAGTAGTAGTTGAAACGTTTACCCCACCATCAGGTCGTAAGTAATCTGGAATGGTTTCAAAGTCTTCGATTTGCGCTAAGGTGGCTACAGGCGCGGTTTGCGTATTCACAGCACCATCACTTGGTGGCGGAGTGACTGCTTCGCCATCAACCATGATGTTGTCAAAGTACAATACTTGAGGATCGTTTTCAGAGAGCATGAACTGCACACCGATAACTTTATCTTTACTAAAGTTTTCGCCATGAGTTTGGAACTCGTTGCCGCCATTTAAGTTAAAGCTAAAAGTCTGCGTGGTATTAGCTGAAACCGTAAAGTAGTCCAATGAGGTTTGAGACTCATCTACCCAATCAGGAAGAATATCACTATCAATTAGCTTAATAGCAAATGTAACGTCAGTGTCGTTAGGGTTAACAACATCTACTGACATAACATCTTCAGCACCCCAGTTCCAACTTCCCCAGTTCCAAACAACCATTGGTTTGAAAGCCGCGTCAAAAGACGCTTTAATCGATTGATTACCATCAGTGGCTTGTTCTGTTGAAACTTCAGAAGTGGCATCTCCAGACACTTCCAAAAATTCAGCATTGTTTTCAGAGCTGCTGTAGTCTGCTTCCTCAAAAGAGGTGACTAAAGTAGCAGCACTTAATGGCAATGCTAAGCTTGCAGCAATTGCTGCAGATAAAAATTTAATCTTCATATTTCCTGCCCATTCCTTGTACCTAGCAGATTGCACTCCCCACCTAACTGAGGAGTGCTAAATCGTTGTTGCGATTATTTTTTGTAACGAAGCATGTAAACGTCTTGGTTGAATTTCTTAGCGGCTTCAACCAGTGGAACGTATGGTGTATCAGTGATTGAAACAAAACCTACGTTGTAGTTTTCACCATCCCAAGCACGACCCGTTGTTGGAGAGTCAATGTATTGGAACCAGTGAGCACCTACGAAGTAAGGGTTGTCGGCAATACTGTTCATGTAATTGGTGTATTTCTTAGCGCGATCTTGCTGGCTAGCTGCCGACACGATACCGCCGTGGAATAAGCCTGAGTCAGTTGAACCGAAGTGGAACTCACCAATAATGCTTGGCTTATCTAGCTCTGCTAACTTGCTCCAATCACCCTTTGAGTTAAGGTCTTCGGCGTACAAGTTGTAGCTCATCACGTCTACGTAAGGTGCAGCACCTTTGGCAATCTCTGGCGTAACACCCCAGTCTGCAAAGCGTGCGCCTAGGTATAGGTGATTAGGCAGTACTTTCTTAAGCTCAGCACGAACCGTTGAGAAGTATTTAGCAGAAAGCATTTCTAGCATTTCGGCATAATCTTTCTTCATGTTCTTGCTTAAGCGAGAGCGGTGATCAAATGACTTCTCAAACTCTGCCCATGACGCAACTTTCACGCCCCAGCTAGTGTTTAGATCTTCAATGGCCCAGTACTTCTCTTTTAAGTGCTCGGTAAAGGCTGCTTTAGCCGGGCTCTTCTTCATGTCATAGCTAAGCGCATTAACCACCAAACCGTAGTGGTTTGCGTCGTTTTTGGTGTTACCCCAGCTAATCTCGTTGTCGACAAACACCCCCATCATCCATGGGTCATTTTTGTCTACTTCTGTCATTAGCTTTTTAGTCATCGCCTTAACGCTGTTTACAAACTCTGGGTCAAACGGATCGTGAATAGGACCCCAGTAGTCGTTACCAGTGCTAATGCGTGCGTGGTCTCCAAAAATCCAACCGTTTGCTACGTAAGCAACTTTTTTGTTGTCGTAGAACATTGGGTCAGCCCAGTTACCTAGGGTTGTGAAGCCCCAATCAACCATGCGATCTATGGTGATGTCTTTCCACACTTTTTCAGCTTCTGAGAAAGTACCGCCATATTTACGTTGCAAGTTAGCGCCATAGAAACTAAATACTTCGCCTTTCTTAAGTGCCCCTGAATGCACCCAATTTGCGTAGTCATAGTTCTCGGCTAATACATCGTCATCTTCTGGTAACCAAGTAAACATTGAACGGCGAACTTCAGAAGCCACTTCTTTACCGCTACGTTTGTCTTTGTCGGCAAAGTCATGGCCAGTGATGGTTACTGTGTCGTCCATACGAATGTTGTCGACACCGGTTGCGAAGAACAAGTTGCCTTGTGGGTCTACTAACGACCACTTACCGTCTACTTTTTCAGTACGGAAGAAACCTGTGCCTTTCAGCTTAGGACCATCGGCCCATCCACCATAGATGCTTCGACCTGGCATTTGGCTGGTTGATTTAAGCGACATTTTTGCCAGCTTACCCATGGTTTCTAGTTCTTCGTCTTCGCTAATTTTCTTCGGCCATTCAGAACCAGTAAACTGACCATATTGGTCAATCAAACCTTCATAACGGGTTGCATCTGCATCAATATTTGGAATAAGTCGAACGCTCTTAATATTGAATTCTGCATCTTTAGTTGGGTTTTGCAGGTATAGCTGGAAAGATACAATGTTTGACGTATCTAAGCTCTTTTCACCCCAGCCATAACTAATCGCTTGCGCGTTGTAGGACTTTTTAGGTGGCTCGGCACGCATACCAGAAACGATTTGGCTGCCGGTTTGGCCTAGCGGCAAGTAAAAGGTACCGTCGTCACCAGGTGCTAGCGTTACGTAGCTAGACATACTGTCGACTACGCCATTTGCAGTGCCGCCCCAGTTTTCATTTTCTGCGTCATCCACGCGAACAAACAACTGTAAAGGCTCGTCTGTTTTACTTTCTAGATCAAACGCTAAACTAAAATCACCGTACTCGCTCCAATCCCAAGGTTGTGGCGCTTTAAAAGTGATATTAGGGTAGGCGTTAGTCGCCGCTAATTTAACAGCTAGCAAACCGCCCATGTCGGTTTTTAGCTCGGTTACCGTTGCTGCTGCACTGCGGTCAAACGCAACAAAGGTAGGTTGGCCTTCATCAAAGCTAGTAATTGAAGCAACCGTTGGAATTGGACCACTAACCTTAACTTCTTGGCCTGAGGCTTCAATAAAGTCGCCGGTAGCATCCACTAAGTTAAAGTTATCGATAATGACTGTTTGTGCATCCATTGGACCTTGCACAAAGATTTGGAATTCTACAATGTTACGTAAGTTGATTTTCTCGCCACCCCAGTAGCCATCTAACTTACGTTTGGTGCCGTTAAATAACATCTCAACTGGCACAGTTTCGCCAGCGGGTACATTAACCGCGTAGTTTAATTGGTTGTCACCAGAGCCCATTACGCCCACGTTGTCAGCCAATTTTAGAATGATGTTTGCTGGGCTATCAGTTGGGTTGGTAATGTCTAGGCTTAAGCTGCCTTTCGCATTCCAGTTCCAAAAGCCAGAATCTGGGTGTACTTTAACATTTGGCCAGTACTTAAATTTGTTAGCCTCGGATACCGAATCAAAGTTTACTTTTAGCGCACTACTTCCGCTAGTAACACCTTGGTCGCTAACCACTTCGGCTTTAGCATGGTCTTTTTTAACTTTTTTGAAAAAAGCGGCAGATTCAAAATCTGGAATCGTTCCGCCTACATCTTCAACAGCGCCTTCGGCGTCGCTCGAGCTAGGAGTTGAGCCACATCCGTACACACCCAACAAAGTGAGCGATAACAGCGCAGCAATTTTATTTTTTGTAAATTTCATAACTTCTACCATTACGAGTGGGAGGCCCGTAAGCCGTGGCTTACGGGCTCTAGTGCTAAGTGGGTATAACTATGGGCGGCCTACCACCACGTTTCGAATTGTGCGCCAACTGTAGTAGCAGAGTTTTTACCCTTCTCTGTTACGTAAGGGTTGTGACGCCATTCCCAACTTGGGTTATCTACACCTTCACCATGGCGGTTGTTGTAAACCGTGGTTTGAGTATCAGATTGACCGTAAGTCACGAAGAAACGCAGTACTGGACGATCCCAGAAGGTGCCGCCAATGTGTACGTTTTGCGACAGCGTAACTTTGTAAGATGAGTTAGTACCGCTCTCGCCGTAACCTTCACGAGCATCTAGCTTGATTTGGTCGTAGCTCAATTCTAAATCCGTAGAGAAGCGATCATCCCAGATGTAAGTAGGACGAATGGTAATGTTGCCCCAATCAGACTTATCAATAGACACTAAGTTGCGTTTTAGCGCTTCGTCATCAAATTTCTGTCCTTCATATACCAATGCGTATTGAAGTCGGAATGAGTCACCTAGCTCTTGCATACCTTGGAAGAACGCACCAATCTGAGTTGATGGAGTATCTAACCAATCTTGAGTCATGGACTTACCAATGTCGCTGCTGTAACGAACGACAAATTCATTAAAGTCAGCCCATTGGCCTTGCTTAATTTGGAAACCAGCTTGGTAGCTATTTGGGTTCATATCTTTGGCAGTCATGCTGCCATTTTCGCTCAAGCTAGTATCAGAGCCAGCGTAGAAGCCATAGTTAAAGAACAAGCCCGCAGCAATGTTGTCGGTAATTTTTATGCCATGTAAGCGTGTATTTACCGAGTGGTATCCACCGCGGTAACCCGAACGACCGCTGCTGTCACAAGCATAAGTTGGATCGTTGATTGAACAGAAATCTTGACCGTAGCTATCGCCATTCTCTTGCTTGGTAATACCTAGGTTAAATTTAGCAAAACCAAAGTCCCAATCATCGATACCCGCACCTACGCCATCATTTTGCAGCATGTGGTAATCGAGGATTTCAGCTTTGTAACGCTGGTAGTAACGCTTACCAACCCAAATTACCGCACCAGGATTAGATTTGAATACGCCTTGGCCTGCTACCCACCACTCATCCAGATTGAATTTCTCCATATCTGTAGCGATGTTGGTTTTGATTACCCAGTTCATGTCGTTAAGAACTAAACCGTAATCGATATGGAATTCAGCAAAGTTACCTTCGTTACCCAAACGACCGGTTTGAGCATGTGGGTTACCAGCAGTTTCGATAATGTTAAAGCCGTTGTTGGCTAAATCTGAGCGTAAGCCCATTACTTTATCTGTAGAAGTACCTGTACCGCCGCGGCCGTAGCCCCAGAAGCGAGCGCCTTCAACCACTTGTGCTCCTAAGTAGTCTAAAGCAGCTTCTTGAGCATGAGCCATGCTGCAAGATAGCGCTAAAGCGGATAGTGCAAAAATACGTGTTTTCATACGTTTACCTAACATCCTTATTTAAAAATAGTGTTTCGATTGTTTAAGCTGCTACGGTTTCTTGTTGATCTGTTGTAGTCAGCGTCTTCTTGGAACTTAGCGTGAACATCGCCAATACCGTGGCAACAGCAGCGAACACACCAAAATAGATATAGCTATGTGGGAATCCATGTTGGTCGTACATCACACCCATAACTGGCGCAGCAATGGCCGTCATCAGGTTATTAACCACTTGGAATCCAAACATGTAAGTGAAGGAATTTACTTTCTTATCAAACTGCTCGGCGGTGTAAGCAAATACCGACACAATCAACAGCGGATTAACGATGCCGAACAGCAATTTAGCAACAATGGCTAAGTAGAGATTTTTCTCACCTAAGCCTGCAAAACCAATCATTAGCAAGAAAGAGGTGATACCAACAGCGGTAAGAATAAGGCTGCCTTTAGCACCAATTTTACGAATAATAAAAGGCACACCAGCACTCACAAAGAACAGGAAGATAGCGGTAAGCCCGTCCATGTTAGAGCTAAAAGAAATACCTTCTTCTTGGGTAGGAAAGAAACTAATAAAGTAGCGAGTAAACTGGCTCATTGAAGTCCAGAACACCACCGAAATAGTGCCCGCGTAGGTCATGAAGGCCCACATTTTAGGGTTCTTCAATAGGCGAATAACATCTTCTTTTTGAATTTTGTCCTGCGAGATAACTTCGTTATCAACATTTTCTAAGTGGCTTACTTTAAGCAACCAAGCACACAACAGCATTAAGAAAGCAGCAATACTACAGGCGTAGAAAATGAAGTCTGGGTTGATGTTATACAGGTAACCAGCCAATACTGCCGAAACACCCCAAGCCGCGATACCAAAGCCGTTAACCAGTCCGAAATCGTTATCATGGCAACGCGCAAAACGGTCACTATAAGAAGCGATAACACCACTACCCGCTTGGAACAACATACCCAAGTACACAGAACCAGCCACAATACCCAATACAAATGTTGAATCGTTACCCAGTAGTGGGCCGTAAACATAAATGTAGAAAGGACCAATTAACAAGCTTAAGAAAGAGATGAAGTATATAAGGTGTTTTTTAAGACCAAGCTTATCGAGGATATAGCCAAAAGCAGGTTTAAACAAAACCGCAATACCGGTTTGCAAGCCAAACAATACGCCAATCTGAGAGCCATCAATGCCAACCTTGTCGTTTAGCCATACAGCAAATAAAGAACCTGAGCTTAACGACCAGAAGAAGTTGTAAAAAAAGTACATAAGGCAAACTTTGCCCATGGCGACTCGGTTAGAATCGGTTTTCATGATTACTCCATTAATTTTGCGATAGCTACTCAATGCCTAGCACACTGGTAAACCAATATCTAAATAACTTGCTTCATCGTACATAATGATCAACCAATTTAAAGTGACACCGCTAACATTTCGACATAAATACGGCTATTGGTTGGCAAAATGCTAGACCTTACAGCCAATTGGTTGATGAGTTAATAAGCATTAACATTCGCCAAGCCTTTATTCATGGGGGTTTGCGGCCGGAAAGCTTGTCATACAAAAAGATTGTCAAATTAAACAAGTGGGTTATGAAAGCTAAAAATTAAGTTACAAAAGTGTGTCATTGGTCACTTTTCTTTCATCTCAATAGCTGCTTTAGAGTAAGTTAATGTACCATTACCCAAAATTGGTTTACCTTTGTAGCCAGTAGTTATTAAGCAATTTAGATTTTCGACAAATAGAGGTAGATATGTCAGGGACAGGTAGCAAGCTAAGCTTGGCCAGTAAACGCGCTATTGAGCGTGGTTACGATAAAAAAGGGCCTGAGTGGATGGTTGAGTTTGAAGAGCAAAGCTTACAAGGTGACTTTGCTTTTGAAGAGGGTGTGATTCGTCGTGACCCCACCGCAGTAATAGAGGTAGAGGGTATTTACCACTGCTGGTATACCAAAGGTGAAGGCGAAACTCTCGGCTTTACTGGCAACCCTCAAGATAAGGTTTTTCCTTGGGATCTTACCGAAGTTTGGCATGCCAGTTCTGAAGATGGCATTACTTGGAAAGAGCACGGTTGTGCTATTGCCCCAGGTGAAGCAGGAGCCTACGACGACCGCGCCGTATTCACCCCAGAAGTTTTAGCCCACGACGGCAAATACTACTTGGTTTACCAAACTGTTCAGGCGCCTTACACCAACCGACAATTTGAAGAGATTGCTATTGCTTGGGCCGATAGCCCATTTGGCCCATGGACCAAATCACCAGCTCCAATTGTAAGCCCAGCTAAAGATGGCGAATGGCGCACCGAAGAAGACAATCGATTCTTGGTCAATTCGAAAGGCAGTTTCGACAGCCATAAAGTGCATGATCCCTGCCTAATGTTCTTCAAGGGTGAGTTCTACCTTTACTATAAAGGTGAAACCATGGGCGAAGAAATGAACATGGGCGGCCGCGAAATTAAACACGGCGTGGCGATAGCAAAAGACATTCTTGGCCCGTATGTGAAATCGGAGTACAACCCAATTTCAAACAGCGGCCACGAAGTTGCGGTTTGGCACAAAGATGGCGGGATAGCCTCGCTAATCACCACAGACGGTCCAGAGAAGAATACCGTGCAGTGGGCAGCCGATGGGATTAACTTCGAAATTATGTCTTATATTAAAGGCGCGCCAGAAGCGCTGGGCATATTCCGCCCAAATCAAGAGACAGCCATCGAGTCACCAGGCCTTGAGTGGGGCTTGTGCCACAAGTATGACGCCTCGTGGAACTGGAACTTTATTTGTCGCTACCGAGTGAAGAAACAAGTTCTTGATGCTTCAACTTATCAAAATTCAAATTAAGTAAGCTGTTAGCCCACCGCCCGGTGGGCTAACTATTTCCCCTTAGCTCAGCAGCTATCACTCCCTATTTTTTGTACGTCGAGATTTCATGTCTATTTCCAGCAATACGCCTAAAGCATCACGCCAAACTATCGATTTTAATGCTGATTGGCAGTTCCAATTACAAACAGCTAACCAAACAACAATTGAAGCAGACTGGCGTAGCGTTACCCTGCCCCACGACTGGAGCATTGAGCAGCCATTTTCATCTGAACTCGAAGGTGCAACGGCCTACTTGCCAGGCGGTATTGGCTGGTACCAAAAAAGCTTTGATATGAAAGAGCTAAAAAAAGGCCAACGGGTGTTTATCTTGTTTGACGGGATCTACAACAACGCTAGTCTTTGGCTAAACAAGCAATTACTAGGTAAACAGCACTATGGTTACTCACCATTTTACTTCGAGATAAGCCAGTATTTAAAACCGAGCGATAATCAGCTGAAGATAAAAGTAGACCGCAGTCGGATAGCCGACAGCCGTTGGTATCCCGGAGCAGGCATTTATCGAGAAGTAAAATTGATAACCGTAAACCCTGTGCATATTCCCATTTGGAGTAGCGTTGTTGATAGCATAGAAATAAATCAAGGCTTCGCTCAAATACTGCATAAGTTTAAAGTAGTTAGTGAGCAGCTAAATCAACGTATTCAAATAGATAGTCATATTGTTGAGTTACACACCGGGCGCCCGGTTGCCAGTTATCAACATCAAGCAACACTAAGCAACAAAGAACAAGCTTTTGCCTTTAGCTGTGACATATTGCAACCCAAACTGTGGTCTCCCGATTCCCCAACCCTCTATCAAATGACCACCAAGCTAACTGCTGGCTCTAAAGAGTTAGATTGCATCACTACACGCTTTGGCCTTAGAGATTTTCATTTTAACAGCCAACAGGGCTTCTTCTTGAATGGGCAAGCCACCAAAATTAAAGGTGTTTGTTTACATCACGATGGTGGCTTAGTGGGCGCAGCTGTGCCAGAAGCGGTATGGGAACGTCGACTCACTAGGCTAAAAGAAGCTGGCGTAAATGCGATTAGAATGGCGCATACCCCTTCATCTGAAGTGCTTCTATCACTGTGTGACCGTTTAGGCTTTTTGGTTCAAGACGAGTTTTTTGATGAATGGGACTTCCCCAAAGACAAACGCCTAAACATGAATGAGCAGCATAATGATGCAGCCTCGCGAGGTTATGCGGAGCATTTTCAAACTCACGCCAAACAAGATCTCAAAAATGCCTTAAGAGCTCACATTAACCACCCATGCATTTTCATGTGGAGCATCGGCAACGAAATAGAATGGACCTACCCAAGAAATGTAGAAGCAACCGGCTTTTTCGATGCCAACTGGAATGGCAATTACTTCTGGAACTTACCACCAAACTCTCCCCAACAAATCAGCAATAAACTCAAGACCCTGCCTCATCATAACTACGACATAGGCAAAACAGCCCATCAATTAGCGCAATGGGTGCGCGAAGAAGATGTATCAAGGCCCGTTACTGCCAACTGTATATTGCCCTCGGTAAGCTATTTAAACGGCTATGCAAAATCCTTAGATGTAATTGGCTTTAGTTACCGACAAGTGCTTTATGACTACGGCCACCAGCATCATCCTCAGCTTCCTATCATTAGTAACGAAGCATTGCCCCAATGGCACGAGTGGAAAGCGGTAAGTGAGCGCCCACACGTAGCGGGTTTATTCCTATGGACCGGTATTGATTATTTAGGTGAAGTGCATCAGCAGTGGCCAACTAAGGCGCTGGCTGCAGGCTTGCTCGATACAGCTGGCTTTAAAAAAGCACCCTACTACCTGTTTCAATCACTGTGGACCGCCACGCCCATGGTGCAAATTCATAATCAGGTATTTGATGAAGAACGCTTTGTATACAAAACCGATAGTTTGAGCCTTGAAGAGCGCGACCCACAAGCTTGGAAAAGAAAACTGTGGATTTGGCCAGAGCAACAACAACATTGGAATTTTAGCAGCAACCAATTAATCGCCATTGAAGTCATCAGCAATTGCCAAGAGGTAGAGCTGCAACTCAACGGGCGAACAATTGGCAGTAAGCAACTTGCTGACCAAGCCGATAGAATGTTTCGTTGGGCTTTGCCGTTTCAACCTGGCGAGCTAGTCGCTCTAGCTAAAAACAATGGCAAAGTGTTGGCAACCCACCGCCTTAGCACCACCCAAGCCGCCAGTGACTTAGTGGTGACTCTTGAAGGCGCTCCTTTACAGAAAGGCCAACCGGGTTACCAACACTTGGTGGTACAACTTGCAGATAGTGAAGGAAAATGGGTTAGCCATCAAAACACCCAACTAAGTTTTGAGCTAACCGGTCCAGCCGAGTTAGTAGGGCTAGATAATGGCCACCCAGCCAGTGTGCAAGCCTTTAACGCAAGCCACATAGACACCCATCAAGGTCGAGCCCTAGCCTTAATAAAATACACTGGAGAAAAAGAAAATATTCTAGTGAGAATTACTACACCCGAGGGCTTCTTTAAAGTACAACGCTTTATACTTGAGTAAGTCTAGGCGATAATAGGCGATAAAGAACAGCAAGCTAGCCTAACTAGCTTGCTGTTCTAGCATTAAGCGGTTGCTCCTAAATCACTTAAATAACCCAATTCTTGGTCTGAGTAACGCTCTTGAAGCTGCGCCATAAACACTTTGGGAATAGCCTGCTGCTGGCTACTTAAAAAGCTTAAGGCTTGCTGCGCCATTGCCTGCACTGGGTAATAGAGAGTGCTATAGCTGGCTTTGCTGTCTGCTGCATTATTGGATGAGCCAATAAATTCAAATGGGTTAGTGCAGCCCAACTGCTCTTTTAGCTGTTGCCATACCGGCCAGCTCAAACGAGCAGACAGACAAATAAAAGCCGATGCAGGCGAAGATAAAGCATCACTACTCAAGCAGTCGTTGGGATCATGGGATAAGCGACTAAGGGTAATGTTAGCTTGCTGAAATGGGCTATCTATATGGCTTAAGGCTTGCTCAATAGCGCAGTACTGCTGCGCTTCACACATTACCGTAATATGTTTGTGACCGTGCTCTACCAGCAGCTTTACTGCTAGCCAAAGGCTGGTAACAATGTCTAGGTGCAAACACTGTTTGGCATAGCTTGGTAAATAACGTTTAGCGACCAATAAACCGGGATGTAAACGCATAAATTCGCCCAGTCTCGCTTCTTCCATATAGACACTTTCAAAATATAAGGACTGTACTCCAAGGCTTAAGTAGTTTTCTAACATCTCAATTTCTTGTGCTTCTGAATGCGCACCAGAAACTAAGTGTAGCGGCATTGAGTTACTGGACGCTTCTGCAGACAAAGCCTTTAGCAAGGTTGCGGTAAGCGGGTCTTGTATCGACTGCACAATCATCGCTGGACCAATTTTGGGGTTGTTGGTGAGATTTTGCGCATGATAATTTGGAATAAAGTTCAGTGCTTTTATCGCCTGATTTACTTTTTCCACTTTGGCTTCGCTAACAAAGGTGGTTTGATTAATTATTCGCGATACTGTGGCAACAGACACGCCAGCTTTTTTTGCTACGTCTATGATAGTGGGCATATGTTTCCTTACTACGCGTTTAGTGTAATGATTTTTATAGTGATTTAGATAAAACAAAAGACGAGCTAGGCTCGTCTTTTGGCTATAAGCAGAGCCTACTTCACCAGCTCTGGGTAACGCTGTGGATACAGCTTACGGTTAACTTCTGCTGCTCCTGCTACCAGTTTTTCATAGGGCGAGTCAGCTACAGTGACAAAACCATTGTTGTAGTTTTCTCCGTCCCAAGCTCGACCAGTAGTTGGCGAATCTAGGTACTGGAACCAATGCGCACCAACAAAGTAAGGATTAGCAATAACACTATCCATATAGTGGGCATACTTCTCGGCACGCCCTTGTTGGGTATCGGCAGCCACTAGACCAGGGTGGAACATCCCGCTGTCGGTAGCACCAAAGTGGAACTCACCAATAATGCTTGGCATATCCAACTCGGCAAGGTGGCTCCAATCGCCCTTCGACATGTCGTTGCCGTAGAGGTTGTAGCTCATTACATCTACATATTGGGCAGCACTATTCGCAGCTTCAGGAGTGATCCCCCACTCGGTAAAACGCGCACCTAAGTAAAGGTGGTTAGGTAATACCTGCTTCATCTGTTGCTGTACAATCGCAAAGTAACGATCAGAGTGGTCAGCCAAGAACATGCTGTAATCGGCTTTAAGAGCGTCGTTCAAATCACCTTGATGCACATAGCCTTTAGCCAGTTCATCCCATGATTTAAGTTCGCTTCCCCATGCCTTGTTCAGCGCCTGGATGTCTTGCGCATATTTCGCTTCTAACAAGCCAACAAACGCAGCTTTAGCAAAGCTATCTTTAGCATCTGCACGCAATGCAGCAATCGCTAAGGCATAGTGGTTAGCGTCAAACTCGGTGTTACCCCAGCTCATTTCGTTATCCACAAAGGTGCCTATACACCAAGGATCTTGCTCTACTTCTGCGGCAACTTGCTTAGCCATTGTTTTCACCGACTCAACAAATTCTGGGTCGTAAGGATCGTGCATTGGCCCCCAGTAATCGTTACCGGTATTAATGCGTTGGTGATCGCCCACAATCCAACCGTTTGCTACGTACGCAACTTTTTGATTACCGTAAAAACTTGGATCGGCCCAGTTACCTAACGAGGTAAAACCCCAATCCAACATACGAGCCAGCGTTACGTCGCGCCAAACCGCAATCGCTTCATCGCGAGAGTCAGGCGCATATTTGCGCTGCAAGTTAGCACTGTAAAAGCTATAAACCTCGCCATGCTCAAGCGGGCCGGTGTGAATCATGGTGGAATATTGATAGTTTTGCGCCAAGGCATCTTGGTAGCTAGGTAACCAAGTAAACATGCTGTTACGTAACTGCGAAGCCACTGAACGGGCATCTTGATTATCTACATAGCTGTCTTGAGAAATCTGGCTAGGACGCAAGCTAAGATCTTCCGACAACACCAAATCGGTAAAGCCAACACCGGTGGTGGTGTAGGTATCATCCATGCGAATGTTGTCTAAACCCGTGGCAAAATACAGATAACCGCTTGGGTCAACTAAAGACCATTTTCCATCTACTTTTTCAGTTCTAAAGTAACCCGTCGCTTCTAGTTTAGGTCCACTCTTCCAACCACCATATGGCGTACGGTCGTCCATCGGTTTGGCCGAATCGATCAGCTTAACATCGGCTTTTGCATGCGCCTGTAGCTCTTCAGCTGAGTGAATTTTTTCTGCCCAGTCTTCATTGGTAAACTGACCAAATTCATCCAGCAAACCTTCATAGCGGCTGGTATCGGCACTCAAATTAGGCACTAAACGAATGTTGTCGATAACTAAACTCAGGTCTTTTTGCAGATCTTGCATATAGAGTTGGAAGCTAACAATATTGCTTAGATCTAGCTTCTGCTCACCCCAACCAAAGTTGATTGCTTGCGCTTGATAAGACTTCTTCGGTGGCTCGCCTCGCATTCCAGAATCAAGCGTTTTCGCTAGCTCTTCTAATGTGAAGTAGTAAGTACCCGCTTCGCCTGCTGGCAACTGAACATAACCAGTACGACTATGGATAACACCATTTGCGCTCCCCCCTTGCTTCTCATTTACGTCATCGTCTACGCGAATAAATAGTTGTGCGCCGGCATCACCAATATTTTCAATATCAAGGGCTAAGGTAAAGTCACCATGTTCAGACCAGTTCCAAGGTTTATCTGCACTAAAAGTTACGCTGGGGTAAGACGCGTCTGCGGAGTAATCAATTTTAAGGCCTTTACCCTCATCACGCTTCACTGAGGTGATGGTTGTGCCATGAGTCTTGCTAACAATGCCTTTTGAGCCATCATCAAAATCAGACAACGCTAAAAGAGTTGGAATAGGTGCAGCAATAACTTCCGCTTCACGCGCTTCCGATTTCACAAAATCGCCGGTACGTTCAATAAAGTTAATGTCACGAATTACCACTTCTTGCGCAGCGATAGGCCCCACTGAATAGAATTGGATTTCGGCAATGCTTTTTAGGTTTAACTTAGCACCACCGCGGTAGCCGTCGATATTCATTTGTGTACCGTTAAACAAAAAGTCTACGGTGGTAGTTTTGCCCGCTGGCAAAATAATCGGTAAATCAACTTGGTTGTCGGCCGATCCCATAATGCCAATGTTATCGCTCACTTTCATTTCGATGCGAACGTCTTCACTGCCTGGATTTTCTAGGGCTACTTTTAAGCCGCCTTTGGTATTCCAATCCCAAGGGCCTGCCTTAGAGTGGATTTTTACGTTTGGCCATTTAGATTGCGCCTCGGCTTCAGAGATCGCATCAAAATTCATCTTTAAGCCATCTTTACTTTGCTCTGCGGTTTTCTTAAGCACCGAGAACTGACTATGACTATTGGTAATTTTTTCTAATACTGCTGGCTCGGTGAAATCAAGCGGCGTTGCCGCGCTGGTCATATCACCCGAAGTGGCTGCATTTTCACTAGACTGCTTAGTGTCATCTGCAATGACGTTTGATGTAGATACCCCAGCTAATACAACTGATACTAGGATTGCTAAGTTGCTCTTTTTAAACAACACAATATTTCCTCCCTTAAAAGGATAACCAAAACCAATATTTGGACAACCACTAAGCAATATTGGATAACCAGATCACAAAATTAGAACACCAATTCAAGTTCTAATGTGAGCCAAAGCGATATTTGGAAAACTCAATACCAATAAAAAAGTCATTAAAAACAATAAGTAATACCAATAAGAAAGGCGCCGTAACTAAGGGCTAGTCACAGATAAAAAGAGGAGAAACCTAGGTGCCCGCGGAACCATTGCAGGAGAGCACCTAGGCTAGTAGCAACACAGAGCGACACCATATTGCTACCTTTTTTAAAACACTTAGCTCACTAGGTAGTCGTAAACACCTTGCGCAACCGGAATGCCATTAAGGTCGCACTCGGCACGATAAGCCACTTGAAGGTCATTTGGCGCAAGCACTTTATCAACACCCGGAACCGGTGGAACTTCGTGTAGTTCTTTCACCATTGCAGCCATCATCACTGCAAACATAGGGTTACCGAGTTTCTTAGGATCAATCACTATCACTAAGCTCGCCAACTTACGCATTTTTTCGTAGTCACCATACATTTTCACAATGTGGTTACCGAAATTAGCGCCCATCAAAATGCCCGTTAGCGCATCAATCGCTAACGCAATGCCTGAACCTTTATGTCCACCAAAGGGCAGTAAGTTAGCCACTTTATGCGGATCGGTGGTTTCGTTACCCTCTGCATCAATAGCTAAACCTTTGCCAATAGACTTACCGGTTTCTTTGGCGTGCAGTAACTTGCCGTATGCGGTTGCACTGGTAGCCATGTCAATAATCATTGGCGTTGAGCCTTCAACCGGAAAACCAAAGGCAATTGGGTTGGTTCCCAAAAACTTAGCTGCGCCACCATGAGGGGCTACACAGGTATCGGTTTGAGTCATACCAATGGCAATCATACCCGCATTTGTGGCTTGCTCCATGAAGTATGAAAGCGCCCCACAATGCGAGGTATTCTTGACACTTACAAAACCTAAGCCGGTATCAGAAGCTAGGTTTATGCCGTGTTTGGTGGCAGCAATAAGCGCCGAGTGGCCCATACCATCATCAGAGTCTAATACCGCTACCGAAGGCGATACTTGCTCTACTGAAAATGTTGCTTTAGCGTTTAAGCCCCCCTTGGCTAAACGCTCACAGTAATGTTCTACGCGCATAACTCCGTGTGAATGAACACCGGTAGCATCCGCATGTATTAATACTTCGGTTACTTCCTTGGCCGTGTTTTCATCAAGGCCAGCGGCAATAAGTTTGTTAAGCGCAAGTCCTTTTAACTCGGCTTCCTTTACGTGTACTGTTGTCATATTTACCTGCGCGACTAAAAATTAATAACGCCCTTAATAAGCGTTGCGTTGTTCACTACATCTTGTTGGTAAGAAAGACCAACTGTGTCAAAGTCATAATCACGGTTTTTCATGATGTTCTCGTCGATTTCGCCTTTGCTCATTAACTCAATCACGCGCTCAAAATCTTCACGAGTGGCGTTGCGACTGCTTAATAATGTGGTTTCTTTTTTGTGGAATGTTGGGTCGTCTAGCACCAAGTCACCGATGTACAAACCGATGAATACAATCTTGCCGCCATGGCGAATTAGATCAACACTGCGGCTCATAGAGCCTTTGTTCCCAGTGGCGTCTAATAAGGTGCATGCCAAGTTGCCGCCAAAGGCTGCTTTTAGGTCATCAACATAATTTTCCGCAAGAGGGTTTAAAGTTTTAATGCCTAAGGCTTTTTCTACATGTGCGCGGCGCTCATCACTTACGTCTGCTACTACCACTTCTGCGCCATTGGCTTTAGCAATAGCAGCTGCCGCTAAACCGATTGGTCCAGCACCTACTTGCAGCACTCGTTGGCCAGCTTTAACTTCGGCGCGACGCACCGCATGAGCACTAATAGCGAAACATTCGATTAATGCACCTTGGCTATCGCTAACGGTTTCTGGCAATTTAACTAGGTTGCTTTCAAGTACGCTTAGGTACTCTGTAAAGCCGCCATCTTGGTGTACGCCATATAAAGAAACATTCTCACAGCAGTTAGTTTTACCTTCTGCACAAGCAGAACATTCGCCACAAGGAATACACGGGATAACCGAGAAACGCTCGCCCACTTTAGCGGTGCTACAAGCACTGCCAGTGGCTTCAACTACACCACTAATTTCGTGGCCAAGTACCCGCGGGTAGCTAAAAAATGGCTGACGACTAGCAAAGGCATGAATGTCGGTGCCACAAATACCTACTGCTTTAACTTTCAGTAGTACTTCGTTTTCGGCAAAAGACGGTTTCTCTCGCTCTACATACTCAATTGAGAATGGTTCGTTACAAACTAATGTTTTCATTGATATTTCCTAATTCGCTGCAATGGAGTCTACAACTGACTCAATGCCGTATTCTTCGATAGAGGCAAATGCTGATACCACCTGTTGGCTAAACTTGGCGTTATCTTTAGCAAGCGTTCCAAATATTTTGTTAATTGCTAACAAGGCTTTCGCTTGGTCTAGCGCTTCGCCGTTGCTTTCCACAATTTGTTTAAACTCGTCGGCTAATGGGTCAACAATTTGCTCACCCGCTTTTACAGCGCGAATAACTGAATGCATCCAACCTGCGATAAGAATTGGCAAACAAGTTACTTTTAAGCCGGCATTTTGTAGGTGTAATAAGGGATCAACCGCGCGTTGTGGAAGCTTTTGAGAGCCGTCCATCGCGATCTGTGCAGTTTTGTGTTTTACGTTGGCGTTACTAAAACGCGCTATCAATAGATCGGCGTATTCTGGTAAATCAACGTTAAGGCTTGGGCTTAATGACTTAGCTTGCTCTTGAGTCATCAGTTTTAGCGTTGCCGCTTTAAACGCTGGATCTTGCATGCATTGGTATATGTACTCGTAACCAGCAAGCGCGCCGTTATATGCTAAGAACGAGTGACTACCATTTAACATGCGCAGTTTCATTTCTTCGTAAGGCAATACATCAGCAACAAACATTGCACCGGCCAAATCCCAATCTGGGCGACCAGCTACAAAATTGTCTTCTACTACCCATTGACGGAAATCTTCACATACCACGCCACAAGGGTCGGCATAACCAACTTCAGCTTCAATAGCGGCAAAGGCTTCGGCTGTCATAGCTGGGCAAATTCGGTCAACCATAGTGCTAGGGAAGCTAACATTTTGCTCAATCCAGCTGGCCAACTCTTTATCTAACTTACGAGCGTAAGACAACAAAGCATTCTTAGTTAGGTGACCATTCTCAGGAATGTTGTCACAAGACAATACGCTAATTGGCGCTAAGCCATTGTCACGACGAATTCGCAGCGCTTCGGTAATTAAACCTAAGGCCGATTGCGGCTGCTGCGGATTTGCTAAGTCGTGTTTAATTAGTGCGTTTGCTTCATCAAGCTCACCCGATTGTGGGTCAACACAGTAACCTTTTTCGGTAATGGTTAGCGACACTATTGCTACTTGTGGCTCGGTTATTTTAGCAATGGCCGTTGCAATACCACTTACAGGTGTATGAATAGCTTCGGTAACGGTACGAACTAAGCGAGAAGTCGTGGTGTCTTTAGATTTTTCAACAACACTAAACAAACAGTCTTGAGCAACTAAGTTGGCAACTAAGTCTTCGCTACCAAACATGTTAATTTCACAAATGCCCCATAACTCGCCAGATGCTTGGTTAGTTAAGTCGTTGTATACCGCTTGGTGGCCGCGATGAAACGCGCCAAAACCTATGTGAACAATCTTAGTGCTTAACTGTTCCCTGTCGTATGTTGTTGCTTCATTAAACCGATCTTTACACTGGCTTATTTGATTACTTGCTGCCATTCACTCACCCAATTGTTCAACCAATACGGCATTTATACCGACAAAGCGGTTAGATAGCCGTGACTATAATCACAAAATGGTAAACCAATGCAGCTGGAATGGCTAACAACAATACAGTAAATAGCAGTCCAATATTGTTTAAGATCAATAAAAACAATCAACAACAAGACAAAAAATTCATTTAAAATAACAACTTAAAACACACTAGCTAAGATTCGATTTAATTTATCCATGTTGAGGCTCTAAAAACCATTTTGGTTGACCAAAATGAATTCATCCCATACCATCAACATCATTAAGGGATTAACCCTTCTTATTAATTCAATCAAATAGGACAGGTCATGTTTAGCGAGATATTAAGTTTTGGCGAACCCATGTATGAATTCAGCCAAATAAAGCAGTCTAAAGCCATGGAGCCAGATTTTTTAAGCGGCTTTGGTGGCGATGTTTCTAACTTCGCCATTGCAGCAGCACGTCAAGGCGCCAACGTAGGCATGATCACCCATTTAGGGGACGACGAATTTGGTGAGCAATTTAGAGCGCTGTGGAAACGTGAATCTGTAGCAAGTGATTTAGTAGTAAGTAACGCGAGTGCACACACGGGCGTCTATTTTATTACTCATAATGAAGAAGGGCATCACTTTTCATTCCTAAGAAAAGGCTCTGCAGCCAGCCTTATTAGTAAGCAGCAACTTCCTGTTGAAGCGATAGCCAATGCTAAACTGCTACATACTACTGCAATTACCCAAGCCATTAGTGACACCAGCTGTGACGCAGTTTTTGCCGCCATTGAGCTGGCGCGTAAAACCGATACCTTGGTCTCTTACGATACTAACCTACGCTTAAAGCTGTGGTCGCTTAATCGTGCCAAAGCCATCATCAATGAAACCATTAGCCAGGTAGACATTTGCTTCCCTAGCATTGATGAAGCACAACTACTTACCGGCCTTACACATGCCGATGAAATTATCGATCATTACTTACAGTTAGGCGCCAAAATTGTTGTGCTAAAACAGGGCTCAGAAGGCGCAACAGTGGCTAACCAACACGAGCGATTTAGCATCAAACCCCACAAGGTAAGCGCTGTAGACGCAACAGCCGCGGGTGACTCATTTGCTGGTTCATTCTGTACCCATTATGTACGCGGCGCAGAACTACAAGAATGCCTTAAATACGCTAATGCTACCGCTTCTATCACCATCACTGGCTATGGCGCTGTAGCGCCGCTACCTACTCTTGCTCAAGTAGAGCAACGTATCGGCCTTAGTTAATTTTACTTTTAATATTACGGACAAAAACATGGAAAATTTAAACTCTCTGCTGAAGCAATTTAAAATAATTCCAGTAATTGCTATCGATAAAGCCAGCGACATCGTGCCACTAGGCGAACAGTTAAGTAAAAATGGTTTGCCAGTTGCCGAAATCACTTTCCGCTCAGACGCCGCAGCAGAGGCAATTCGCCTACTTCGCGAAGCACAGCCAGATATGCTAATTGGTGCAGGAACCATCTTAAACGAAGAACAAGTAATAGCTGCTAAAGAGGCCGGTGCTAGCTTTATTGTTTCTCCAGGTTTAAACCCAAATACCGTTAAAGCCTGTCAGAAGCACAACATTGCTATTATTCCTGGCGTTAATAATCCGTCAACGGTAGAGCAAGCATTAGAGCTAGGTTTAGACACAGTGAAGTTCTTCCCAGCAGAAGCCTCTGGCGGCATTGCCATGCTTAAGTCATTACTTGGTCCATATACCAACATTCAAGTAATGCCTACTGGTGGCATCAATCAAAACAACATTGAAAAATACTTGGCATTACCCGGCGTTTTAGCCTGTGGTGGCACTTGGATGGTAGATAAATCACTTATTAATAAGGGCGAATGGGATACCATCGGTCAATTAGTGAAAGACATTGTGGCGCAACTTGCCGAGTAAGAGAACAAACATGAATACAGCAATTAAATCAGTTACAGCGCGTTTGTTTAAAATTCCTTTAGCGGAGATTTTATCGGACGCCAAACACGGCGATCACGACCACTTTGAGTTAGTGACCACCACCATTACTTTAGAAGACGGCAGTGAAGGTACCGGTTATACCTATACCGGCGGTAAAGGTGGCTATGCCATTAAAGCAATGGTAGAGCACGACTTAGCACCGGCTCTTATCGGTAAAGATGCCAGCCAAATCGACGAAATTTACGACTTTATGGAGTGGCATATTCACTATGTAGGCCGTGGTGGTATCGCTTCTTTTGCCATATCTTCGGTAGATATTGCCCTTTGGGATCTAAAAGGTAAGCGTTTAAATCAACCTTTATGGAAAATGGCTGGTGCTAAAAACTCTAGCTGTAAAGCGTATTGCGGCGGTATCGATTTACAATTTACCACCGAAAAGCTACTGGCCAATATTCAAGGTTACTTAGATAAGGGCTACAACGCGGTAAAAATTAAAATTGGTCGCGCCGATGCCAATGAAGATATTGCTCGTATTAAAGCGGTGCGTGAACTAATTGGTAAAGACGTTACCTTTATGATCGATGCCAACTACTCATTAAGTGTTGAGCAAGCCATTGCTTTATCTAAAGCCGTAGAGCAATACGATATTACCTGGTTTGAAGAGCCAACCATTCCAGATGACTACCTAGGTTACGGCAAGATTGCCGATGCCACTTGTATTCCTTTGGCTATGGGTGAAAACCTACATACTATTCACGAATTTGAATATGCCTTCGAGCGCGCCAAGCTTTCTTTTGTGCAACCCGATGCTTCAAATTGTGGCGGTATTACTGGCTGGCTTAAAGCCGCCCGCTTAGCCGACCAACATGGCATTCCGGCATGTTCTCATGGCATGCAAGAATTGCATGTGAGCTTAGTGTCTTCTCAACCCAACTCTGGCTGGTTAGAAGTACATAGCTTCCCAATTGATGAATACACCAAGCGCCCATTGGTGGTTAAAGATCATCGTGCTGTAGCACCAGATACGCCAGGTGTAGGTGTCGAGTTTGACTGGGATAAGATTAAACCTTTCGAAGTGTAAATCGCCCCTTCTTTAAACACCGCCCTAGCGCGGTGTTTTTTTTATGCTTGTTTTATAGCTCCCCCTGCTTCAGCTTAGACTCTCTTCTGATCTGTTCTGCTCCCTTCCCCTTCTAACAACAAAAAAATCAATAAAACACCACGATTGATAACCAATGCACACAAAAGATCAACCAATGTCGATCTTGATCGACAAATTGGCTAACCAAACATGCTTAAATAACTTCCGAAAATAACCTTCTAAGAGGAACAAAGATGGACATAAAAACATGGAATGCTTACAAGTATGCGTTAATTGTGGCTATTGGCGGCTTTGTATTTGGCTTAGATGCCGCCATTATTTCCGGCACAGTGCGCTTTATCGCGTCGGAGTTTTCCCTCACTGATTTGCAAATTGGCACTGTAGTAGGCGCGCCAAGTTTAGGTGCAATTTTGGCCTTACTAGTCGCCGGCAAAACTGCCGACGCCCTAGGCCGTAAAAAAACCCTCATAATTATTGCTGGTCTATACGTTGTCTCAGCCTTGCTATCAGCTTTAGCAACTAGCTTTATGATGTTAACCATGGCGCGATTTATTGGCGGACTAGCCTTTAGCTCGCTTTCTTTAGCCTCTATGTACATTGGTGAAATAGCCCCAGCTAAACAGCGTGGCAAGCTCGTCTCGGCGAATCAATTTAACATTGTGATTGGTTTATTAGCGGCTTACTTCATTAACTACTATTTAGTGCTGCATGTAAGCGAGAACTCCTTATTGTTTGCCCCCGATACCGTATGGCGAACCATGTTAGCTTCGGAGCTTATTCCAGCGGTGCTTTGGGTGATCTTACTTTGCCGCGTGCCAGAATCTCCTCGCTGGTTAATGATGAAAAACAAACAGGAACAAGCTAAAGAAGTACTGCTAAAACTATTGCCAGAGCAACGCGCCGAAGAAGTACAGGCTGAGATTGAGCAGAACCTAAAAGAACATCAGGACACCAGTAGCATTACCGAACAACTTAAGCTGTTGTTCTCGTCGCCAATGAAAACCATTTTTGCGATTGGTTTTATCATGGCGGTTGTACAAGGCATAACCGGTATGAACGCGATTCTGTTTTATGCCCCCACAGTGTTCGAACAAATTGGTTTTGGCTTAAATGCCTCGTTCCAACAAGCTATCTACATTGGCATAACGAGTGTGGTATTCACGGTATTAGCTGTTTTCTTCATTGATAAAGTTGGCCGAAAGCCACTGCTTATCTTTGGGCTATTAGCGGTAGTACTAAGCCACGCAACTTGTTGGTACGGCTTTAGCAACGCCAGCTACAGCATTAATCAACAAACCATCGATAAACTAGAAGAGGTAATCGATACTACTCCACTTAAAGCCCAGCTAAATAGCCAATATGCTGATGATGTAAGCTTTAAGGAAATGCTAGCCACTAACTATGATGCCGATACGCTGCGACTAAGCGAAGGGCATATTATTGAAGCCGCCATTTCGGTCAACCCAATTGTTATTCTAGTGGGCATTTTGGCCTTTATCGCGGCTTTCCATATTTCTATTGGGCCAATTATGTGGGTACTGTTTTCGGAGATTTTCCCTAACTCGGTACGAAGCGTTGCGATCCCATTGTTTGCATTGGTCACCAGTGTTGCCAGTTACTTAATCCAGCAGTTTTTCCCTTGGCAACTAGCCAACCTAGGTGCAGCAAATACCTTCTTAATGTACTCAGTGTTTGGCTTAATAGGCCTATTACTGCTGTGGCCACTGCTGCCAGAGACTAAGAATAAAACCATTGAGGAGATTGAAGATACTTTGGTAAACAAGCGCAACCAGCCAACCACCAGCGCAGAAGTATCAGATAACCCGGTAGGCAGTAACGCACCTAGTGCATAACGTTTAGCTGTTAAAGCCAAATAAAAAAGCCGCTAAATTTTCATTTAGCGGCTTTTTCTTATAACAATTGTAATTAATGGCTTTCGGTAAAGTTGCTATCAAATTCCATTGCGAAGAAGTAATCGTCTAAATCAGTATCGCTATTGTCAGAGCTAGCTATCTTAAGTAACTCTTGCTTACTGTTCTCGATATGTTGCCACACTGCCTGCTTAGCATCTTCTGGAGAGCGTTTTTGTAAGGCTAACAAAATGCGTTTGTGGTCATTAATCCACATCGACTGCAAACGCTCTTCGTGTAAAAACTGATGATTAAGCTCATTCCACAACGGGTTGGTGGTACGTACCGTGCTCCACATGTCAACCGCTTGGTTAATCAGCACTCGGTTTTGAGTCGACTCAGCAATTAAGCTATGGAATTGCTGATCTAGTGCTTCAAACTTCTCGCTGTCGCCATTTATCTCACTCTCTTGCAGTTGCAGTACCTTTTTAAGTTCACGTAGCTCGTTGAACTTAATTTGAGTGGCGGCAAATCCGGCAATGCTGCTTTCGATAATCTGACGCGCCTGGAGTAACTCAAAAGGTCCTACATCACTTTTTGGCAATATAGTACGCTTGTTAACTTTTTCAGGAGAATCAATGAAGTAAATACCAGCACCTTGGCGAACCACTACCAAGCCTTTCAACTCCAGCATAATTACAGCTTCTCGGATAGTTGCGCGGCTGGTTTCAAATCGTTCGCTTAGCTCTCGCTCTGATGGCAGTCGTTCACCCGCTTTAAACACGCCTGAAAACAACAATTCCTCGATTTGCACGCCAATATCATAGTAGCGACGCTTGGTATCCATCTTAGCCATAATGTCATTTAACCTTTGGGGAAATATAGAAACTATCTAACTTTTGGTAAATCAATTCAAGTAAGTTCTAGACCGAAGCCTGAATAGTAACGCCTTTTAGCGCGTATCGGTAGTCAACCACAACTACCGATGTCTCATTTTGATCTAAATTGTACGACTAATAATAAATCACGCCTTAAATACATGAAATTTAGAAAATATTCATTTACCAAATGAATTTCTACAAAATTGACAGAATAACTTGTGAACTTCATCACTTTAAAGGTTAACCTTTATGGCGTAGAATGCACAAATTGGTTTACCAAATTAGTTTTATCTCCACTGGGAATCTAAAGGAAGTTAGATGAGCACAGTTACTCACAAAATGTTTATCAATGGTGAATGGTTAGAATCAGCTACCGGCAACACCATTGAAGTTGTAAATCCAAGTAACGAACAGTTGGTTGGCTATGCTCCGCAAGCGAGCCGTGAAGAAGCAGCTAATGCTTTACGCTCATCAGAAGCGGCTCAAAAAGACTGGGCTAAATTACCGGCACAAAAACGTGCAGAACTAGTAGCAGCACTAGCAGACGAACTAGAAGCAGACGCTGAGCGTTACGCCGAAATGATTACCCAAGAACAAGGCAAACTGCTAAGTGATGCACGTGGCGAAGTAGCCGGTTCTGTTGGATTTTTGCGTTACGCTGCTGAATCAGCTCGCCGCATCGAGGGCGAGATAGTAACCAGCGAAAATCAAGACGAACAGATTTGGATCCAACGTGTGCCTTTTGGCGTAACCGTGGGCCTGCTGGCTTGGAACTACCCGCTAGCACTTGCGGCACGCAAACTAGGTAACGCCTTAGTCACCGGCAATACCATGGTAGTAATGCCACCAGCAGACACTCCGCTCACGGTATTAGAGTTCTCAAAACTAATCGCTAAAGTAGGTTTCCCTAAAGGTGTAGTAAATATTGTTTCAGGTTTAGGTGGCGAAGTAGGCGACGAGTTAGTGCGCAACCCTATTACCAAGCTTGTGACTCTAACCGGTAGCTCGGAAGTGGGCTCTATTTTATACCGCTCTGCTTCAGAGAACATCACAGCACTAAACCTAGAGCTTGGCGGCAAAGCGCCGTTTATCGTGTTAGACGACGCCAACATCGACGAGGTGGTTGAAATCGCGGTTAATTCAGGCTTTGGCAACTGTGGCCAAATTTGTACGTCTAACGAGCGCATGTATATCCACAAAGCGATTTACGCAGAGTTTATGGATAAGTTCATCGCTAAAGTGAAGCAACTTAAGATAGGCGACCCAATGTTAGCTAGCACTAATGTTGGCCCTAAAGTTAATGCTCGCGAAGTAGAAAAACTGGTTGAAATGATCAGCAAAGCCAAGGCCGAAGGTGCAACCATCGCTTGTGGTGGGGGTAAACCAAGTGGCGAAGAGTTTGCCAATGGTTACTGGTTTGAACCTACCGTGGTTACCGATGTAAACAACCAAATGGACATAATGAAACAAGAAGTGTTTGGCCCAGTTGTAGCAGCAATGCCAATTGATAGCCTGGAGCAAGCATTACAGTATGCCAACGACATTGACTTAGGTTTGTCTGGCTACGTATATACCAACGACATGCGCAAAATCATGCAAGTTGTTAACGAATTAGAGGTCGGCGAAATCTATGTTAATCGCCCTAATGGTGAGCTATTAAATGGCTTCCATACAGGCTTTAAACGCAGTGGTATCGGCGGCGAAGATGGGAAATACGGCTTGGAGGGATACTTGCAGAAGAAAACCATTTACCTGAACTACCAGTAATCTTTTTTAATTCCTTTTGACAATTGTTAGCACTTTGCCTTGGTAGTCATACCAAGGCCTTTTTTTATCTGCCCTTCCGAGATCTTGCGCACCAAAATCGCCCTTCTACAAAGTAAAAATAATAACTTGATCACACACCTTACAACAGGTTAACAATGAGCATAAATTGATCGACCAGATCGCATAAATAGGTTAATAACTGTGCGATATTTGTTATCACACTAAACAGGGAGATAACAATGAAAGGATTCACTAAGCACCCACTACTATTAGCCTGCGGTTTAGGTTTATCACTCAGTACTTATGCGGCAGACTGGGATAATATCCCAATTCCAGCAGAGCTAGACCCAGGACAAAGCTGGGAGTTACAAGAAAGCTATTCAGACTCTTTTAACTATTCGGGTAAGCCAAGCTCCTTTACCAGCAAATGGAAAGACGCTTACTTTCATAACTGGACAGGCCCTGGCCTCACCTACTGGTCAAGCGATGAATCGTGGGTTGGTGATGGTAACTTAATTATTAGTGCATCTCGCCGCCAAGGCACTAACCAAGTTAATGCTGGGGTAGTCACCTCTAAAACCAAAGTGAAATACCCAATTTTCTTAGAAGCCAACATTAAGGTAAGCAATTTAGAGCTTTCTTCCAACTTTTGGTTACTAAGTGAAAACGACCAGCGCGAGATTGATGTTCTGGAAGTGTATGGCGGTGCCCGCCAAGACTGGTTTGCCAAAAACATGTCAACCAACTTCCACGTATTCTTCCGTAACAACGATAACTCAATTAGCAGTGACTTTAACGATCAAACACACAATACCCCTACTTGGGGCAATTACTGGCGTGAAGGCTTCCACCGTTTTGGCGTTTACTGGAAAAGCCCCACCGAAGTGACCTTCTACATTAATGGCCAAAAAACCACTAAAGGCGCTTGGAGCCAAGTGGTAATGAAAGATAAAGATTATACCGGTGCCATACTAGATAAAAGCCGTTACAACATGGATCAAGAAATGTTCATTATTCTTGATACCGAAGACCATTCTTGGCGCTCTGAAGCAGGCCATATTGCCACCGATGCAGACCTAGCAGATGGCGATAAAAACAAAATGTACGTAGATTGGATTAGGGTTTACAAACCTACTGTTGGCAGCACTACTCCGCCAACAGGCGACATTACTCCACCTAGCGGTTATACCAACCTTCAAGTGGCCCACTCTAACTTATGCCTAGATGTAAAAAGCGGTGCATTATGGAACGGCAGCACCTATCAACAGTGGTCATGCAACACCGGTAACAATAACCAGCGTTTCCAATTTACCGCTTTAGGCAACAACGAATACAGCATTAGCGCAAAAGTAAGCCAACTATGTATGGAGCTAGCATCTGGCAGCTCTGCAGACGGCGCTAAAGTTCAACAATGGGTTTGTAACTACGCCAATACAAGCCAAGTATGGAGTCTTGTAGATAAAGGCAGCAATACCTTTGAAATCCGCAATAAACAAAGCGGCAAGTGTTTAGAAATAGCAAACAATTCGGGCGCTAATGGCGCAGATCTTAGACAATGGTCATGTGATGGAGGTACCAACCAACGTTTTAAATTCCAGTAGTATTTTTTAGCAATTCCTTCCTTTGGCCAGTGGTGATAATACCACTGGCTTTTTTTCGAGTAGGTAAATTGCCAGCGCCCACCAACTGCATACCAAATCCTTTACGATCGCTGTTACACAGTAAAGTGTTCAACCTTAGAATCTATGTTTTGCGAGGTGCTTCGTGTAGCAAGTGCAATATCGTTTAGTTGATTAGCGATATTGGATAAATCACTGGTCATCTCAGATAGCCCTACCAAATTCTGATTGATGTCTTCTGCCACGATACTTTGCTGCTCGGTTGCCGCCGCGGTTTGAATAGACATATCTTGAACCTTCTCTGTAACACCTAATATTTCAACCAAGGCCTTACTCGCTCGTCCAGACAACTTAACCACTGCTTGCGCACCCACAACGCTGTCTTCCACCGTGTCTACCGCTTGTTTTACCCCGTCTTGTAAATTAGTAATCATCTCTTGAATATTCTCAGTAGACTGGCGGGTTTTACTGGCTAAGTTTCGAACTTCGTCGGCCACAACAGCAAACCCCCTGCCTTGCTCTCCTGCACGGGCTGCTTCGATCGCTGCATTTAAAGCAAGTAAATTAGTTTGCTCAGAAATACCTCGAATCACATCTAATACTGTTACAATTTGCTCTGAGTTATTAGATAACTCTTGGATAACTACTGAAGCCGAGCTAATTTTATCCGATAAACTCTCTATTTTTTGCACCGACTGCTCTAAGGTTTCTTGGCCATTTATTGTCACTTTATTCACGGTTTCCATCTCATCGGCTGTATTACTGGCGCTAAGTGCCACCTCTTTTATTGCCACACTCATTTGGTTAACAGCGGTAACAATAGCCTCCATGGCTTGATATTGTGATTGGCTTAATTGTGAAGATTTTTCAGCTTCACTTTTTAGTAAAACAGTTTGCTTATCTAAAGAGCTAGATTCATTTTTAATCCCTTTTACCAATTGAGCCAAAGAGCCTACAAAGTCGTTAAACCCAGCGACTAGCTGGCCAATTTCGTCTTTACGTGTAGATTCTATTCTTCGCTGTAGATTACCGTCTCCAGAGTTAACAGAGTTGATTCCCTCTGTTACTTGCTTGATCGACTGAGAGATATATTTAGGAACGAACCAAGAACACAAAACGCTGATAATAATCACCATTGCGACCATAGCGATAATGACCTTTTTAAACTGGCTAACTTTGTTGGCTACCAACGATTGCTGCTCGGTCATTAAGGCTTCAACAATATCCCCTGCTACTTTAAATTGTTCCCGTAGTTGCTCAAATGCGCTTTCATTAGCAGGTATTTGTTGCGCATTGCCCGTTTTAAGTTGCTGCTCTACCAAAGAAAAGACGTTTTCATGCTGTGTTTGCCAACCACTATGCACTTGCCTAAAAGATGCTAAGTGGCTTAAGTCGCTGTTTTGTTCACTCATCAAGGTTACAAAGGTTTGCATTCCATCAAAAGCTTGCTGAGCATTTTTGATGGAGTCTTTATTTAAAGATTCAAATTTGGAGGGGCTTAACTCACCTTGAAATAATAACGCTTCTGCTAAACGTGCTTGATATAGATCTCTGTCTGCAGCTGTAACAGCCGCAATGCTAGGACTGTATACCCTAGAAAAATCCTGCAGCTTTTGATCTAAAAAAAGCGTTGCATAATAAAAGTAACCAGCCACAAACACGAAAAACAAAGCCTGAAAAACAAACACTAAAGTGTACTTTCTTCTTAAACTGCTATTAATATTCATCAGTTTTCCTTGATCAAAAAACCGTGGTAGCTTGAATTAGCGATAGGAAGCGCATTGTGCAAGTACCACGTCCAAAAGGCGCTGCAAGCACTACTTGGCGCTTACAGCCTTTGTTGGCTAAGCTTTGCTAGCTCTTATTGTTGTTTGGTTTAAATTCCTTTATTGGCCAGTATTTGAAGATTGTCATCAGAAATATAAGCCACGTTGTTATCTTTTAATAACAAGGTTAGTTTTGCTGTTTCCTCTAGCTCTTCTGCATTATCAACCGCGTCCAGTAAATCAATACCAGTGACGACCGGCCCGTGATTCGCTAATAGGTAAGCGCGATGTTTGGGTGCTAACGCAGCTAACTCAGTAGCAATCATCGGATCACCAGGGTTGTAATAAGGCACTACAGGAAGCTTGCCAACTCGCATAACGTAATAGGGTGTAAAGGCCCTTATAGCGTTGTCAGTATTCAAGTTTTTTAAGCTCGATAAAGCGGTCAAATAAGTTGAATGTAAATGCACAATCGCCTTACAACTTGGTCGATTTTTATATATAGCCAAGTGGAAACTCACTTCTTTAGAGGGCTTATCTCCGCTAATGTGCTCACCTGATTGACTAATTAAGGAAAGGGTATCGGGCTCCAACCTTCCAAAACTAGAGCCCGTAGGGGTAGCCAGAAACATTCCATTATCTAGCTGAACAGAAATATTACCGGCACCTCCAGTGGCGTAGCCCCTATCAAACATAGATTTTGCGAGTTCACAAAGTTGTTTACGCTGTTGATGTTCATTCATGGATCAGCTCCTGTGCTTTAGCAAAAAAATGCGGATCACCAAAGTTGCCAGACTTTAGCGCCAAATATAGGGTTTTATCTAAAGCTCTAACCCAAGGTACGCCAGGCGCTATTTGGGGACCAATACGTAAACCATTCACCTTTAGAGCTTGGGTAACCGCACCAGAGGTTTCTCCCCCAGCCACAATAAAGTTTTGCACTCCTTTGTCTGCCAATAACACCGACACCTGTGCAAAAAAACGCTCGATAGCTTGGCTAGCTTGCTGTTCACCATACTGCTGCTGTACCTTTGAAAGAGCTTGACGATCAGCCGTGGCGTAAATCATTGGGGCATAGGTACGCTGGTTATCCAACACCCATTGCGCTAACTCTTCAGGATAGTCTGACTGATTAAAACAACGTTCAATATCTAGGGCATGAGAGGCTGCTTTAGCTTGATAAAACGCCACTTGTTGATTAGTCATGTCTGAACAAGAGCCCGATAACACCACCGCTGAAGAAGGCTGCGGACAAGCCTCAACACTTCGTCCGATGTGAGAGACTTTAGGCCAACAGTGAGCAATTCCAGCAGCTAATCCAGATCCTCCTGTGACAAGAGGCAAGTTGGCGCTGGCGCTAGCAATAACGTTCAAGTGCTGCTCATCCAGAGTATCTAACACTAGATATTTTGCGCCTGCATCGGCAAGTTCGGCCATTTTTGCAGCTAAATATTCATTACCTTTAGCTAACTCGGGATAAAAAATATTCGCGGCTTTGCCTTGGCTTTGCTGCTCCATCATTCTGGCAACATTAGAATCAACCATAGGTGTCACTGGGTGATGACGCATGCCCGACTCGTTAAGCAACTGATGATGAACAAATAGCTGGCCATTAATCACTGTTCGACCATTAACAGGCAAGGCCGGACAAACAATTGTGTATGGAAAATCTAAGGCCGCTAATAGAGCATCGGTAACCGGCCCTATATTTCCTGCTGCAGTGCTATCAAAAGTAGAACAGTACTTAAAATAGAAACGTTCACACCCTTGATTTTTTAGCCATTCCAGTGCGGCTAAGGAGTTCCCAACAGCCAGCTCTACAGGACAAGAGCGAGACTTTAAGCTCACCACAATTGCATCGGGTTCTTCTGTAATATTTTGCTTAGGTATGCCGCTAAATTGTATCGCGCTCAAACCATTCTCAACCAAAAAGCTGGCGATGTCGGTTGCTCCGGTAAAATCATCAGCAATGATGCCTAATCGCATTACAAGGCTCCTTCACTGCCTCTTGAGCAGCTAAGTTAGAATTAAAGAAAAGCTGCATTACAGATAGGTAACACAGCTAAAGTTAGTGAGTTAAGCGCTACGCTTTGCTTTTAAGCATTGACGAAGCTTAAAGAACCCTGAGATACCAATAGCGGCAAACATAACCGAACTCAGCACTAACGAGATTGGTCGTTGGACAAAGATATCTAAGTTACCTTGGCTAATAATTAGCGATTGTAAGAAGGTGCTTTCGGCCATGCCTCCCAACACCAAGGCTAAAACAGTGGCAGCTGGAGAGTAGCCGTATACCTTCATACCAAAACCAACTATGCCCATAACAATTAGCATTGAGGTCTCAATAATACTGTTGTTAAGCGCATAAGCACCGACCACACAAAGAATGACAATCACTGGCACAACTAAGCGATAAGGGATGTCGAGGAACTTAACAAACAGTGGTATAGCAACAATACTAAGAATGACTAACACCATATTGCCCATATACATGCTGGCAATTAGGCCCCACACTAAATCTGGATTACTATCAATTAACATTGGACCTGGCTGTAAACCCCACATCATTAAGGCCCCTAGCAATACTGCGGTTGCCCCCGAACCAGGAATCCCCAATGCAATGAGCGGCACCATAGCACCTGCCGATGCAGCGTTATTGGCGGTTTCTGGCGCAACCAAGCCTTTCATTTCGCCTTTACCAAACTTCTCTGGCTCTTTAGCGACTTTTTTCTCTACCGAGTAAGCCAAAATAGAACCAATTGTGGCCCCAGAGCCTGGTAATACACCGGCAATAAAACCAATTATGGAGCCTCTAAAGAAAGTAAAACGAGACTCGAAGTAATCTTTGGTATTTGGCCAAAAGTCTTTAGAGAATAACGAAAAGCTCACTCGCGATACCTCTTGTTTATGTTGGCCGGTATAAATGCAATACAACAACTCACCTATACCAAACAAACCAATAGCAACCGGAACAAAATAAATGCCACCAATCAGCTCTGGCGAGCCAAATGTATAACGCTGAGCGCCACTTACTGAGTCAACCCCAACCATTGCAATAGCAAAACCAAATAGCGCTGACACCATGCCATTAAGTCGGTTATCTCCCATCATAGTTGTGAGCAATAACAAACCTAACATAATGATTAAAAAGTACTCCGACGGCCCAAATGAAGACGCAAATTGAGCTAATAAGGGCGCGAAACCGCAAATTAAAACTACGCCGATAGTACCGCCAACAAAAGATGCAATGGCTTGCATTACCAATGCTGGGCCAGCTCGACCTTGCTTAGCCAACGGGTAACCATCCAAAGTTGATGCAACCGTGGCCGATTCCCCCGGAGTGTTAATTAAAATAGAGGTAATGGTGCCACCGTACATCGAGCCATAGTAAATCCCCGACAACAAAATAATTGCTGTGGTTGGATCTAAGCCAAAGGTCATCGGTATCAGTATCGCAATACCTGCTGCCGGACCAAAACCAGGGAACAGTCCCACAACCATTCCTACAAATGCGCCTACCAACAAGAAAAACAAATTGGTGGTGGTAAAAGCAACCGATAAGCCAAATGATAAATTGGCAAACATTTCACTTAAAAACATCTTACTAACCTCTTCCTACGCTAGTAGAAGTAACTTAACAAACCGTCGGGTAAACCCGCTTGTAGCCAAACATCAAACAGCAAATACACAGCCCCAGGAAACAGCACCGCATAGCTAATATTTTGTTTAGTTTTCCCAGGATTGAAGTACCACAAAAACAACAACATAAAGACAATCATGGCAATAATGGCTCCGGCACTATTTAGCACCGCAATCAGCAAGCCAACCAAACTGGCTATGACTAAGGTATCTTTGGCATAGGTCGGCTGCTGAACCATTTCCTGTTGGCCTTCAGCTCCAGCTTGTTGCTGTTTAGCCTTTACAGCTGCTAGGTCTTTAACCGTGTTTATTCCAGTACAAATAATGAGGCCAATACCGATAATCAACGGAAAGTAGCCCGGACCTGGTCTTCCATTTACATCATAAAGATCCAAAGTGCTGAACCCATAGATGGTAAAGGCCAAGGAAAACACTAATGATCCGATTGAAAACCAATGTCGCATTGTTACATCCTTAACTCGTTATAGCGGCGGCAAGCCGCCGCTGACTGCTCTTTAATACGCTTACTTCTTAATTGCGCCAATCTGCGTCAACACTCTTTCAAAATCGGCACTGGTGGCTGCTAAATTTGCAGCAAAGTCTTCACCCCAAACCGTGTTTCCAGACAGACTGTTTGTTTCTAGGTATTCTTTCCACTCTGGAGTTGCCACTACTTTTTGTAATGTTGCCACCCACCAGTCACACACTTCGCTATCGATACCAGCAGGCATTACAACCCCTCTTGGTAAGGAAAATGCGAAGTCATATCCCTCCTCCATAAAAGTGGGAACTTCAGCGTAAACGGTACTGCGTTGGGCTTCTGAATAAGCCAATGGACGGAAATTGCCAGCCGTTATTTGGCCAGACACTTCTGAAGGGTTAGCTACAATGGCATCAACACTATTCGATGTAAGCGAAGTCACCATACCGCCGCCATCTTGCGATGGAACATAGTCGTAATTAAAGCCCGCGGCTTCGGCAAACAAGCTGGCTACTACACGCTCAGGACCCGCAGCTCCGGTGCCACCTATAGTGACCCGGTTTGTTTTGGCATACTCAACAAAATCTTTCGCCGTTTTGAAGTCAGAGTCTGCTCTTACTACAATAAACATCGCATCTTGTGCCAACAAACCAATTGGAGTGAAATCGCGATAAGTCCAGCCCGTATTAGACACTAACGGTGTACCTAAGAAGTTACCGCTGGTAGAGCTCATGTTGTATGGGCTACCTTTCTTTTGGGCTACGTAGTTAAAACCAACCGCGCCACTGCCACCCGCAAGGTTATCTACACGAATGTTCTTAGAGTAAAACTGGTACTTTTTAAGAATATCGACCACAGTGCGAGACATCAGGTCGTTACCACCACCCGGTCCGAAGGCAATGGTGTAATTTAAACGCTTTGTAGGGTAATCAATATCGCTAGCTAAGCTAAGTGGCGAAGCGATTAAAGCAGCCATCATCGGCAGCGCAACAAATTTTTTCAGTAATGACATCTTATCTTCCTTAATTATATTTCTAGGTTGCCGAAAGCTAAGTGCTTTAACTAAGCACTAACTCACAGTTTCCACTCTTGGAGATGCTGTACATCATTCTCAACATCGTTTGATTTAGCTCGCAGCTAAAGTGTCAGCAACAGCCTGGCTAAAGGCTTTACAGCCCAACTCTCCGCCTAAATCGGCTGTTCTGTTAATTGGGTTTTCTAAGGTTGCATCTACCGCCGTAACCATCGCTTTGGCAGCAGCAATCAAGTCTTGTTTGTTATGGCGCTCGCCCATCCACTCAATCAACATGGCAACAGACAAAATCATCGACACCGGATTGGCTTTATCTTGGCCTTCAATATCCGGGGCAGAACCATGCTGAGCTTGGGCGCAGCAATAGTGGTCACTAGCCATCATCGATCCGGCCAAACCTAAGCTGCCAGACAGCTCACTAGCTAAATCACTTATAATGTCGCCATAGAAATTGGTCGCTACTAACACATCAAATTGCTCTGGGTTACGCACTAAATGCGCGGTAGAAGCGTCGACAAGCAAATCATCCAGCTCTACTTCTGGAAATTCCTTAGCTACATCTCGCACTACATCTAGGAACAAACCATCTGTCATATGAAAGCTATTCGCTTTATGAATTGCGGTAACTTTTTTGCGACGGGTTATCGCCAGCTCAAAGGCTCGACGAGCAATGCGCTCAGAGCAATGACGGGTAATTTTTCGTATAGACAAAGCCATATCAGGTGATGGCATCACTTCGCCCCAGCCTTCAGTCATATTGCGGTCTGGGTAAAAACCTTCAGTGGCTTCACGCATAATGACTAAGTCGATACTTTTGCCAGCGCTCATGTTGGTATCGATAAATGGGCGTGAACGCGCTGGACGAACATTGGCATATAGATCTAAACCAATCCTAAATCCAGCAGACACATTACGACCGCCCTGCTCCGGCTTGGGGTAATCAGCATGAGACTGCGTACCCAAAATAATACCGTCGTAAGTTTTTGCCTTCTCTAGCGTTTCTTCACGTAAAGTGGTGCCATATTTTTCTAAGCTGCTAAACCCTACATCGTCAAAGTCATAACGCAGGTTAAGTGCAAACTTTTGATTTGCGGCTTCTAGTACCTTCAACGCACCGTTGGTGATCTCAGGACCAATGCCATCTCCAGGCAATACAATAATCTTCATCTTTACCTCTTTTCTTACTGGTTGTTCTTAATGGCCTAAGCCGTTTTCGTTAAAACTGTTCGTAACATTTCTACTGCGCTCACTGGGCTGCTAAGCACTTGTTTTCCTGTTGCCTTTTTCACCGCATCCAAAGCGCGAGAAGAGGAGAAATGCGCCAACATTAATACTGGCTGCTCATTCAACTGCTTAGCGGCATTGGCAGTTAATTGGTTATGTTTATCCACATCACCTTGCTTTAGCGCCTCTTTCGCTTCGGCTACACACACCGTGGTAATTTGAGCGTCTTTACCCTGCGCCTTAGCTAACTGATTAAACTCTTGTTCCATGCCGGCAACAGCTGGTTCAAATGAAGCAATCATGCCGACATTAGGGCTAATGTTTATGGCTTGTAAAAACATGGCTTGGTTTGGTTTTAGGACAGGAATCGCACTTTGCTCCGCCGCCATTTCAATGGCCTCTCCAAAAGCAGAACAAGTAAACAACACAGCGTCGGCGCCTAATGAGGTCGCATATTCACTTAAGTCAATAATGCGCGAAATAAGCGCCTGGCTAAGCTGCTCTTGTTTAGCACGTTCAATACTTAGTGACTCATCGAGAATATTGATTAACTCAGCTTCAGGCCAATACTGTTGAAATGCAGATTGAATAGGCTGCATGGCAATTTGAACCGCATGAATAAGTACTACTCTTGGCATTTCCTCACCTTCATTTTTTGTATTTTGTAAAAACTAAATACAATTTAAGAGTTAGATAAAACCTTGTCAACAAAATGTTAACTGCATGTTTCAACCACAATCAAAGGAAACAAAAACACTACAAGCATTCAAAAATTTATCGTAAGCCATTGTTTTAAAAAGAACAGAATAGGAACAAAGTGTATTTAGAGCCGCTAAAATACAATTAATAAGGTGAAAAAATAGAAGTTAAGATTGTTGAAGTCGCTCACAAATACTTGTATACATCTTTGTAGAAAGTACAATTTGGTATAAAAATGCAATTTAACAATTTTGTTATCACTTACTTACAAATTGTTAGGCTGGTTGTTTCTGCGCGGTATACATCATGGAAGACTTAAAATGACAACTAGTAGCAAAAAAAGCAGCTCTACCGAACTACTCGCCGCCCGCATCTATGAAATTATTTGCCAACGACAGCTTGCCGCCAATACTCACCTAAAAGAGATGCAGTTTGCTAATGAGTTAAAGGTATCTAGAACTCCTATTCGCGCGGCATTCTCCCAGCTACAAGAACAAGGTTTACTTATTCGAAAACCCAATCAGGGCTTTTTCTTAGCCGCTGATGTGCCTAGTGATCCTGGAGCTCTAAAGCTAAGCCCAGCAACCAGTGACTCCTTAAGCCCACTTTGCTACCAAATTGGCCAAGATTACCTAAACGGCCACATAAGCAAGGCAATGGTAGAGAATGACTTAATTAACAAATATCAGGTTAATCGTAAAAGCCTGCAAGAAGCACTTATAGCGATGGAGAAAGAAGGTTGGTTAACCAGAAGTTTAGGCTACGGTTGGGAGTTTAAAGAATTCATTTCATCACCAAAAGCTTATGCACAAAGCTATCGGTTTAGACAACTCATTGAGTCTGAAGCCTTAAGAGAACCCGGCTATTTTGTTGACCACGCTAAATTACATATGCTCAAGCTGGCACAACATGACATTCTCAACCATACCGATAAACTTGTTTCCGCTGCGCAAATGTTCAACGCAGGCGTACTTTTTCATGAAACGATTGTAGGTTTATCTGGCAATGTATTTTTACTGGATGCCTTACAACGCGTAAATCGCCTTAGAAGACTCATAGAATACAATGTTCACAGTAAGCGCAGCATTCCTAAAACTGAATGTGAAGAGCACCTACAACTGATTGAATTGATTGACAGCAACAAGCTGGAGCAAGCAGCCGCATTTCTTCATAAACACTTAGAGCGTGCAGCCAAAGAAAAAGAACAAATAGCCAGTGAACTGTTTAGCTATAGTGTTTCTTCGTCCTCAATAGGCTAGGACTCACTACTCCTCTAACCACTTTTACTTGGCGAACAGCAACTAGAGCGAACCAATAACTGAGTGGGCACAATGGTGTCTTGGCTGGCTTTGCTGCCCTGCAGTATCTTCATTAGCGTGTTGGCTGCTGTCTTACCAATATCTTCTTGCGGCTGACGAATGGTGGTGAGCTCTGGGTTGGTATACTCGGCAAATAACAGGTCATCAAAGCCCACTATTGATAACTGTTGCGGCACCTTAATACCCAGTTGAGTTGCCGCTTTCATTGCCCCTAGAGCCATCATGTCGTTAAAGCAAAATAACGCTGTCATTGAGTAGTGTTCGTGTAGACGCATGAACGCGCTGTACCCCGACTGAAAGCTAAAATCACCATCTTCAAAAGCGGCTTCGTCAACGGCAATATTTAGCTGCTGCAGACTGTCTTGATAACCGGCTTTACGATCCACACAAATTGGGTTTTCCATAGGGCCGGTAATACAGCCAATTTGGCTATGCCCAATATCTAATAAATAATCGACTGCTCGCTTAGCCGAGCCGCGATTATCAATACGCACCGTGGGAATAGGAAAACCAGGAAAGTACTCACAGGCCATTACCATTGGAATTTCGGTGCCTTGGCGGATCTCCATAGGCAGCTCAGCGGTAAGCGAAATAATGCCGTCGGCTTGCTTGCTGCGTACCAAGTCCATATACACTTTTGCTTGCTCAACCGTGTGAATTGAGTCCCCCAGCAACACTTTGTAGCCGTTTTGCAAAGCAACCTGCTGGATCCCGCGCACAATGCTGGCGAAAAACATATTGGCAATATCGGGCACAATAATCACGATGGTTTTCGATTCGCTGCGCCTTAAATTTCGGGCAATCACATTGGGAGAGAATCCCGACTCGGCTACCGCTAATTCGACCTTCAAACGGGTTTTCTCGGATACTTTTTCTGGGCTCATCATCGCCCGAGATACCGTTGCGGTAGATACGCCTGCCAATTTGGCCACATCTTTTATGGTAGGCATTTACTGTCCTTAGATTGGTAATAAGCAAGGCTAACCTTAGTGAAAGCTTAGCCCAAATGTAACGGATTACATCAATTATCATAAAGTACTTTATTTTAAATCACTTAAGAACTCAATCAGCAATTTGTACAAAAAATAAACTTTTAAACTGATCACATTTTCGCAACATACGCTAGATAAACACTATTTTATTGTATAAGTTTTATTCAACTACTAAATAAATGCCATGCAGTGCGGCTTTATACGCCTCCAGCTTTGAACAGCGCATGGTTTTTTTATGAGATCAAATGTAATCGATTACATTTAATCTCAACAAAATACGACATTTGGTTTGAACTTCGATAAAAGGATTGCCGATGAAAACCCTACAAGGACCCGCGCTGTTCCTCGCCCAGTTTGCTAGTGACGAAGCGCCCTTTAACTCACTAAGTTCAATTGCCGCATGGGCAGCCAGTGTGGGTTACAAAGGAGTGCAAATGCCCAGCTGGGATAAACGTTTGTTTGATTTGGAGCGCGCTGCAGAAGACCTAAGCTATTGCCAAGAGGTATTAAGCCTGCTTGCCGACAATGGCCTCACTCTCACCGAGCTGTCGACGCACCTGCAAGGCCAACTTGTTGCAGTGCACCCAGCCTACGATGAAATGTTTGACGGCTTTGCTCCTGAGTCCGTTAGGGCTAACCCAAGCGCCCGTCAAGAATGGGCGGTAAACCAAATGATGTTGGCGGCAAAGGCTTCTAAAAACCTAGGTTTAAGTGCTCACGCTACCTTCTCTGGCGCGCTGCTGTGGCCATATATGTATCCATGGCCACAACGTCCTCAAGGCTTAGTTGAAACTGGCTTTGAGGAATTAGCCAAGCGTTGGTTACCGATCCTCGACGCCTTTGACGCAGCTGGCGTAGATGTATGTTACGAAATTCACCCAGGAGAAGATTTACATGACGGCGTTAGCTTCGAAATGTTCTTGGATGCAGTTAACCAGCATCCGCGTTGCAACATCTTGTATGACCCTAGCCATTTTGTGCTGCAGCAGCTGGATTATTTAGACTTTATCGACCGCTATCACCCTCGCATCAAAATGTTCCATGTAAAAGACGCGGAATTTAACCCCACTGGTCAACAAGGCGTATATGGCGGCTACCAAAGTTGGACTGAACGTGCGGGTCGATTCCGCTCCTTAGGCGACGGTCAAGTAGATTTTGTGGGGATTTTTTCCAAACTCGCCCAATACAACTTTAGTGGCTGGGCGGTAGTTGAGTGGGAATGTTGCCTTAAACACCCTGAAGCTGGCGCGCTGGAAGGTGCAGCCTTTGTACAGCAACACATCATTGAAGTCACCGACAAAGCCTTTGATGATTTTGCCGACAGCGCCATCGACCAAGCAGCAAATCTGCGAATTCTGGGTTTATAGGAGTAACTCATGGATAAAATTAAACTAGGAATGGTAGGCGGTGGCAGTGGTGCGTTTATTGGTGCCATTCACCGTATTGCTGCGCGCTTAGATAACCAATATGAATTAGTTGCTGGCGCATTAAGTGCCGATCCAGCCAGAGCGCAACAATCAGCCAAGGATTTAGGCATTGCAGCTGACCGTTGCTACCTAAGCTATCAAGATATGGCTGAGGCAGAAGCCGCTCGCCCTGATGGCATTGAAGCGGTAAGTATCGTAACGCCTAATCATTTGCACTTCCCCATAGCTAAAGCATTTTTGGCAGCAGGCATCCACGTTATTTGCGACAAACCCATGACCTGCTCTCTTCACGAAGCAATGGAGCTCAAAGAGCTGGCGAATGATAGCGGCAAGCTGTTTGTGCTCACTCATAACTACAGTGCTTACCCGATGGTGCGCCAAGCACAACAAATGGTTGGAGAAGGTTTGCTTGGAAAGCTGCGCTTGGTTCAAGTGGAGTATGCCCAAGATTGGCTCACTACTGCGGCGGAGAATACTGGCAATAAACAAGCCGAATGGCGCACCGATCCAAAGCGCTCGGGACCTGCTGGTTGCTTGGGAGATATAGGCACTCATGCCTTTAATCTAGCGGCCTTTATAAGTGGCTTACAGCTAGAACAAGTAAGCGCAGAACTGTCTACTTTTGTAAATGACCGAGTACTAGACGACAACGTCCATGCCATGCTGCGCTTCGAGCAAGGTGTACGCGGCATGTTATGGAGCTCGCAGGTGGCGCCTGGTAATGAAAATGGTCTGCGGATTAGGGTATATGGCAGTGATGGAGGGCTTGAATGGTCGCAAGAGCAGCCCAACCAACTACTGTACAGCCCATTCTCCCAGCCTAGCCGAATTATTAGCCGTGCAGGTTATGGATACAACGCCGAGCCTGAACATTTGGTGAGAACTCCAGCTGGCCACCCCGAAGGCTACTTAGAAGGCTTTGCCAATATCTACACCGAAACCGCCAAGGCTATTCGTACAGCACGCAGGGGCGCATCGGCCACCGACGTTCTTGCCAATAGTTTATTACCGGGGGTGAAACAAGGTGTAGAAGGCTTACAGTTCATCAATGCCATGATTCATTCCTCGCAAAATAACGGTAAGTGGACCGCTTTGGAGAACGTTCATGAGCTTGCCTAAACCTATTCTGAGCTTGGATAAAATCACTAAAAGCTTTTCTGGGGTGCAAGTGTTACACGGCATTAGCGTTGAGGTGCAACCAGGCGAAGTAATGGGCATTCTTGGTGAAAATGGCGCGGGTAAATCTACCTTGCTAAAAATTATCTCAGGCATTTATCAGCGCAGTAGCGGCCAAGTGCTAGTGAATGGCAACGCCGTTGAGGTAAACAGCCCTGCAGACGCCAAAGCCTTGGGCATTGCGATGATTCCTCAAGAATTTAACTTAATCGCCAGCTTAAGTGTGTTTGAAAATATTTTTTTAGGCCAAGAGTTAAAAGGCAGCTTGTTTCTTAACAAAAAAGCCATGCGCCAACGTACCCTCCAACTATTGAGTTTACTAGAAACAGACTTATCGCCAGATGCGCTAATTGAAGCACTGAGCGTGGCCGAAAAACAAATGGTCGAGATAGCGAAAGCATTAGTAAATGATGCGCGTATTCTGATTATGGATGAACCCACCACGGTGTTAACCAGCCAAGAAGTTACCGTGCTATTCAAGCTTATCGATAAGCTAAAAGCGCAAGGCGTAACGATTTTGTTTATCTCGCACAAACTTAAAGAAGTTAAACAGCTATGCGATCGCCTAATTATTTTGCGCGATGGCGCGTTAATTTCGGTTGACCAAGTGAGTGACATTGACGAACAAGACATGGCGAAAAAAATGGTTGGACGTGAGCTTAACCAAGTATTTCCGCCACGCTCTAAAGTACAAAGCAAAGTGGCACTTAAAGTCGATGATTTGAATGTTAAAAACTTACTTAAGCAAATTAGCTTTGAAGTGCGCCAAGGTGAAGTATTGGGGTTTGCTGGCTTAATTGGCAGCGGGCGCACCGAAACAGCAGAAGCGATAATGGGGCTACGTCGTCGCCAAAGCGGCAAGATCTTTATTCATCAACAAGCCGTCACCATTCACAATATTAAAGACGCGGTAAAACATGGCTTGGCCTACCTAAGCGAAGATCGCCAAGGCTGCGGGTTAACCATGAGCTTTAATTTACCCGAGAACATTAGCCTTATTTCACTGGGGAACTATTGCAAAGGCTTAATTAACCACGGCAAGGCTCGCCAACAAGCTCAGCAATATGTACGTAAATTCGACATTAAAGCGGCCTCCTTAGATACCGAACTTCTTTACCTCAGTGGGGGCAATCAACAAAAAGTGTATTTATCGAAATGGATGGATACCCAGCCGCAAATACTGATTCTCGACGAACCCACTCGGGGCGTTGATGTAAACACCAAGAAAGAAATCTACCACTTTATCCAAAGCATGACCGAACAAGGCTTAGCGGTTGTGGTGATCTCATCAGACATGGAAGAACTCATTGGCCTTGCCCACCGAGTTTTGGTGATGCGCGAAGGCCAAATTCAAGGAGAGCTGCGTGAACAAGAAATCAACGAACAACAAATCATGTTTTTGGCCGCAGGTCTGCAAAGCCAGGCAACGCCGGTATCTACGCCGATGCAGGAGAGCCCCCAATGAGTGAGGTTGCTAAAATGAATCAAAAATCTGGGCTAAGCCCTAATACCAGTTGGTTAAATAAGCTGCCTAAATTTACTCTGTCTAACTGGGCTCCTTTAGTCGCATTACTCATTTTGGTGGTGCTGTCGGCCATGGCCAGTGACCACTTTCTTATCCCAAGGAATCTTACCAATGTGCTTAGACAAGTCTCCTATACCGGCATTATTGCCCTAGGAATGACCTTTGTGATTATTGCCGGCGGAATAGATTTATCGGTGGGTTCAATGGTCGCCTTAGTGGGTGTACTGGTGATTATGCTGCTCAACTATTTAGGTGATGGCTGGATGGCAGTGACCGTTTCTATTGCTGCAGCAATGGCCATGGGTGCAGCTTTTGGCGCGGTAAATGGCTTACTCACCACCAAAGGGAAAATTACTGCGTTTGTCGCCACCTTGGCAACCATGTCTATATTCCGCTCCTTGACCCTATACATTAGTGATGCCGGAGAAATGGTCTCGCAAAATAACCACTACCCCGACATTGGTGGCGGCTATTGGCTGGGCATTCCTATTCCTGTTTGGCTGTTTATTGGCCTCGCATTTTTAGGCCACCTTATCTTGCGGCATACCGCTTTTGGCCGTCATGTATGTGCGGTGGGATCTAACCCCAAAGTGGCCACCTATTCTGCGATTAATGTACAGCGCGTTTATTTTCTTACTTTTGTGATTGTTGGTTTCACCGTGGGTTTGTCTGCGGTGATGCTGTCATCACGATTAAATTCGGTGAGCCCTGGTGATGCGGGCTTGTTTTACGAACTCGACGCCATTGCAGCGGTAGTAATAGGCGGCACTTCGCTGTCTGGCGGCAAAGGCACCTTATGGGGCACCGTTATCGGCGCCATCATATTAGGCATTATTAACAACATGCTGAATTTAATGGGGGTGTCCCCCTACTTACAAGGAACGGTAAAAGGCTTAGTGATTTTGATTGCAGTGCTCATGCAATTTAAGCGCGACCGCTAAACCAACACCGTACATTAATACAAAGGAGAGTAACTCATGCGTTTATTGCAACACATAGGAAAATTACTACTTGCCGCCACTTTTATTGCCTCACTGGGATTAAACGCCGCAGTAGCTAAAACCTTAAAAGTGGGTGTATCCGTTCCCTCGGCAGACCACGGTTGGACCGCAGGCTTGTTATGGTGGGCAGAAAAGGCCGCCGACGATTTTAAGAAAAGTGAAGACGATATAGAGTTTTACGTAGTGGCTGCCAGCTCAGGTTCCAAGCAAGTTGGCGATGTGGAAGATTTGATGATCAAGGGCATTGATGCTTTGGTTATTTTGCCGCACAACCCTGCCACCTTACAAAAAGTGATTGAAGAAGCCTACGACAGTGGTATCTACACCGTAGTAGTAGACCGCGAATTAGAAACTCCAGCGCAAAATGTATTTATTGCTGGTGATAACGCGGGTTTAGGCAGTGTAAGCGGCGAATGGTTAGCTAAAGAAATGGATGGCAAAGGCAAGGTAGTAGTGATTGAAGGCATGTCTATTCCGATTAACAAGCAACGGGTGGACGCGTTTAACGAGGTGATTGCTCAACATAAAGGCATGAGCATTCTCGATAGCCAACCAGCCGATTGGTCTACCCAGAAAGCACTAGCCGTAATGGAAAACTACTTACAAAAACACCCAGAGATTGATGCGGTTTGGTGCCAAGATGATGACATGCTAAAAGGCGTGATGCAGGCAATTAAAGAATCTGGCCGAACCGACATTAAAACCGTATTAGGCGGAGCCGGTTCGCAAGACATCATCAAAATGGTGGTAGATGGTAACCCGGTAGTGCGTGCTACCGTCACCTATCCACCAAGCATGGTGGCCTCTGGCATTGCTTTAGCAATTACCGGCGCTCGCCATGAAATGCTAGGCAAGATGTACCACAGTGCGCCTTCTCGAGTTATCTTAGCGGCAGAGCTTATCGACACCAATAATGCTAGTGAATTTGTGGTGGCCGACGCCGCTTACTAAATGTCACTAAAAAGCAAAAGCCCAAACAAACTTTGTTTGGGCTTTATTTATTCTGCTTACTAACATAGCAATAATAAGCAAATCACTAGTTTGGCGCAGCTACTCTTCGGTTAGCAATTCAAAGCTCACATCAACACTATCTCTATAAATAAGTTGAGCAGCCTGATAAGAGCTGGCGTTAGCATCGGTTGCAGCTAGAGTAGCGCGTTCTATCTTCATCACTGGAATAGCCGATTGGTTACGGTAGTTAACTTCAACCACCGGTCCTAGCTGGCCTTCATAGCCTTCTGCTAACTGCTTGGCCTTAACATAAGAATCGTTCACAGCCATAGCGCGTACTTGTTGCTTGTACTGTTCTTCTTGTGAGCTTTTGTATTGTAGTTGGCGAACTTCATTCACCCCACTCAACATAGCTGCATCAAGTACTTGAGTTAGCCCGTCTAGGTTGGCCAGCTCAACAATAATACTGCGCTGCGCGCGATAACCCACAAACACCCGTTCTCTGTCTTGGTATTTGTATTCAGCCTGAATTTGCAGTTGGCTGGCTTCAAAGCGGTCAGAGTCAGTTAATAAATTGGCGAGGTTTGATTGAGTAACTTTAACTACTTTATCTACCTGCTGTTTTGCATCACTGGCCGTTTTTGCCAGACTTGCAGCATGTAAATCCACCTGTACTTGGTCGGCAATCACCACTAACTTAGCCTCGCCACTAGTATGCAGCAAAGCGGCAAATACCGGAGAGATGCTAACACTGCAGGCAACCAAGCCCACTAACAATAATTTGTTCATTACTTACCTCTGCTCATTAGTGCACTTAATCATTCAACGTAAAACGCTGAGGAGGAGCAACATAACCTTGATAGGCGTCTACTGGCAAGGCCGACAGCAGTTCAACTTGCTGTTGATTTTCGACTCGCTGTGCCACCGTGATAATTTGTAAATTGCGTGCGGCTCTACATATCGCACTTAAGAAGTGGCTATCGCCATCTTCGGCCAAGGCCTGTGCTGTATAACCATAGTCAATTTTAACGTAATTAGGTTTAACCCGACTTAAGTAGTTTAGGGAGTTTAGGTTACGCCCGTATTGATCAATACCAATTTGGAAACCCAGCTCTCTTAAACTGTCTAAACTGGCTTCTAACTGGGTATTTTCTTGCAAAAAAGCCGTTTCTGGAATTTCAAAGGCCATTCGCGATGCCACCGTTTGATACTGCTGTGCCAGTTCGACTAACCACGCTAAAAAGCTCGCTTCGCTAATGGCCGATAAAGTTAAGTTAATCGCCAAGCTTAAGTTATTGTCTTGCTGCAAAGCTCGCGCGGCTTGCTCAACCACCATTTGGTCAAACTGAGCGCCCAATCTAAATTGCTCAACCGCCGGCATAAACTGACCAGCAGCGTAATGCTGAGCATCCACTTCAATGGTGGTAAACAACTCGTGGTGCAATACTTTGTCGCTATGAATAAAGTTAACTACTTGCGCCTTGTAAGCCAAGCTTTGGCGACTAATGGTATTTTCTAGTAGCTGCTTCCATTGACTACGCGGGATATGCGTATGCTCAACATCAGCCAAACTAAAGAAGCCTTCGCGCAACTCGCGAGCGTTATGTAACGCGGTATCGGCTGCAGTTAATAGCTCGCCTATGTTTTCATCTTTTTGGCGCAATACTAAGCCCATCACCAATGGTCGAGGCATGTACTGCTTCCACGTAGCTAAGCGGGACAATAAATCTTTATTAATTTCTTCTGCAAGATCTAACAATTGTTGCTGGTCGAAACCCTCAGCCAATACTGCAAATTCTAAATTGCTAATGCGGGCAAATACCAATTGCTGCTGTTGCTGGGTATAAGCGGTAAACAGCTCTCCTACAGAGTGAATAAACTCATCCCGCGCACTAAAACCATCACGCACGTGAATGGCTTCAATAATATCGAGAGACAATAGCGCAACCCCACCCACTCCGGACTCTGCTAACCAAGATTTGCTTTGATTGATGAAGTAAGCGCGATTACCTAAGCCTGATACCGAGTCTTGAAACGCTTGCTGGCGCAAAGCGCTAGCTTCTTGTACTTGGCTTTCAAACTGCTGGGCAATGTTATCCGACATATGGTTAATTGCACCCACTACACTGCGCAACTCTTGAGTGTGTGGCAAGGGAATAGTTTGGCCAAAATTACGCTGCTCAATTAACTTAGCCTGCTGTTGAATTTGCTCCAGTGGTTTTAACAAATAACGTAGCGCCCGCATTAATAGCAACACCGTTGCTAAGTACCCCACGACAAACAGCTTTGCTAAATCAACCATGGCGTTCCACAGTTGCAAATAAGCAAAACCAGGGTGGCCAACTACTTTTAGTTCGCCTAGCTGCATCCAACCACTGGTTAATACCTGTTCTTGAGCGCTGGGCTGAAATAGTTCAAGTGAAGTAAACCACTCGGGCACGCCATCAATCGAGCGAGTGTTTCGGCGGTCGATCAGGCTGTCATCAGCAAACAACTTAAGACTAATTTGCTGATAGTAGCCACTGTCGAACATGGCGTTAATTACCGACTCGGCACCAATTACATCTTCATCTTCTAGATAGGGGCTTAGGGATAAACCTAAAGAAGTGCTTGTATTGTTTACATCTGATAGTTGCTGCTCAGACAAGTAGCTACGGGTATTGCCAATTTCGATACTAAATACCACAGCCAGCAGGCCGCCGTAGATAAGCAGTACCACAATTAACAACTGGCGATATAAGGTCATAGTGTTCCCCTAAGCATCGAAATTCTTTACTGGTTTTTTGAGTTTATTTAGCCGCCAGCGTTGCTGGAGATCGGTCCAAAGCTTAAGACGACTAGATTTGCCGGCTAACTGGCCACGGCCTTTTTCTTTCATCAACCACAAGTGCTGACCATTAAAACTGTATATGGGTACTAGATCGCCACGTTGCGTCGCCGGCAATATATTTGGATTGATGTTATCGAGAATAATCGGTATTGATGAAGGCGTTTCATAATACGCCACCACCATATGAAATTGGTTGTAAGTAAGCGACTTTACATAAACCAAGCGCATCTTTTCATCACTCACGCCCAGTTCTATTAACGAGAAGTATTTGGCAATGCTAAAGTCGTCACAATCTCCGGCTGCGGCGCCCAAGAATTCGACGGGAGTAGCCCAGTAGTCTTCTTGCCCCCACACATCAATATCATCAACAAATTGCATTTGATTGAAGAAATCATTAATGGAGCGAAGCTGGTCTGCTTCGCTTAAATCATGACCATCGTTGATGGTTTGTCGCCAAGCTCGAACTCTTAATTCGGCTTTTTCACCATAGAAATTACGAACTGTGCTGGCGAGTTCTTCTAGCTGGTAAGCGGTAGCAAACAACAATATTGGCCAAGCCAATACCGCTATCCACCACCTAGCTAAAAGCCCTCGCATTAGCCTATTGCTGCTTTAAGTGCGGCGTATAAATTGACCAACGAGGAACCGCTTCGCGGTATTGTTCTTGTACAAAAATTCGAGCTCGGCGATTAGCTGCTTCTGCCTGTTCTGAATCACCAGCAGCCAACAACTCCTCTTCCCCAATTGCTTCTAGCTCAATGCGCTCTGCGCTCACAGCGTAGTCATCAATTAATTGCTGGCGTACACTCGCGGCACGACGTTTAGACAGCTTAAGGTTGTAAGACTTACTGCCACTAGCGCTAGCGTAGCCTTCAACACTGATTTTCACCTCTGGATACTTCTGCATAAAGTCGGCAACTTGTTGAAGCTGCGGAGCATATTCATCGGTTAGTTTGCTTGAATCGTGGCCAAAAAAGACCATCAACTCATAACCATCATCTACGCTTTGAAACTCTGAACAGCCATCGTTATCAACCGCTGCACCCGCTTCGGTATCCGGGCAAAGATCGCGTTCATTGATAACGCCATCACCATCTTGGTCTTGGCGGTCGTAATTAGCAGGCTCAGCCTGGTAAGTATCAGCAGTTTGACTACACGCAGTTAAGGCCAAAACAGCCGCTGCGACAATTAAGCTCTTGTTTTTCATTAAAAAGTCCAGTCCTCTGGTCGATTAACACGTAAAGCCTCAAGCAGTAAGCCTGTGGCATTGAGTAAACGGTATTTCGCGCGAAGTTCATCAATGTCGGCACTAATGAATTCATTTTGCGCTTCAAATAGTTCATTTTCGGTATTCAGTACATCTAACAGGCTACGTTTGCCTAAGTTAAATTGCTTTTTGTAGGCTTCAACGGTTTGAAAGCTCGCTTCAACATGCTGTTGCAGAAAGGACTTTTGACGAACCAATACATCCCAAGCATTCCAAGCTAAACGGGTACCCTCGCTAACTTGGCGATGTGCGTCTTCGCCCACGGCTTTTGCACGATTAACATCGTAAGCACTACGGCGAATTTCCGCTGCATCACTGCCACCGTTAAACAAGTTGTAACGCAGGCGGAGCATCGCGGCTAACTCATAATCTTTAGTATCATCCATACCGTTTTGGTTGCGATCCCAGTTACCATCTAACTCCAAGGCAATTTCAGGATAGTTGTTTGCTTTAGCTACGGTGGTTTGTGCGTTCGCGGCAGCAACGTCGTATTGAGCCGACTTAAGGGTTGGGTGCACATCTAAAGCCGCGGCAAGCGCTGCATCAAGGTCTGCAGGTAGCAAGGCCACATCGGCCCCCGGTTGCACTAAATCTTTGGGTAATTCGTTAACCACTCGCAAAAACTGAGTTTGCGCGTCCATCAAGTTATTTTTTGCCGATAACGAGTTGGTGGTTGCTCGGGCAACACGGCCATTTACTTGAGTTAAATCAGCACTAGAACCCACGCCCGAATCGGTGCGTTTTTTAATGTCTTTTTGAATGGCTAAGTGAGTTTGCAGATTACTTTCGGCAAGTTCCGATAGCTGTTGCTGCTTAATTACTTCTAGGTAAACATCAACCACTCGCAAGGCGATGTTTTCAGCATCGTTATATAATAGCCATTGATCGGCCAAGGTTTCGTTTTCAGTACGAGTAACCTCTCCAGATGTAGCAAAACCACTAAATAGAAGCTGGCGAATACTCACGCCAATTTCTGTGGGATTAGCACTATTTACGCCCAGAGTTTCAGTTTCCCGTTGGCCCCAACCTGCACCAGCGGTGAGATCTACCGTTGGGTAGTAACCGCCTTTGGCACTTTGGTATTGCTCGCTGCTGGCCTTAAATTGATTAAAAGATGACTGCAGCTGTGGATGCTCGGTAAGCACTTTAGCTACCGCTTGCTCCAATGACTGTGCTGAAGCCAAGTTACAAGACATCAATAGACCAGACGCTAGGGTTAAGGTCAGCTTATTCATTAACACTCCTTGTCGTAGGCTAACCAAAGGGTTAGCAAACAGACTTTCTTATCGTTCGCGTAGCGCTGATTGTTGCGCTTTAATTATTGGTTTTAGCAAATAATCTAAAATACTTTTCTTGCCAGTGATGATATCTACACTAGATAGCATGCCGGGAATAATAGGCAATGGCGCTTCATCATTCCCTAAATAGTTTTTATCGGTTCGTACCCTGACCAAATAATAACTATTCCCTTCTTCATCCAAAATGGTGTCGGCACTAATATGTTCTAGTTGGCCGTCCAATCCACCGTAGATAGAAAAATCGTAAGCACTGAATTTAACAACAGTTTTAAGCCCTGGCCGAAGAAATGCAATATCTTTTGGCTGAATTTTCGCCTCAACCAAAAGGTTATCTTCGATCGGGACAATTTCCATGATGCTCATACCTGGCTGGACGACGCCGCCAACGGTATTGATGTAGATTTTCTTTACCGTGCCTTTTACCGGAGAAACCACCGAGGTTCTATCAACCCTATCACGCAAGCCAACCTGCCCCTCGCTTAAAGGTTGTAGCTCTGCTTCAATTTGGTTGAGCTCACGGCGAGCCTCACTAAGAAAGTTAAGAGCGATATCTCGGCGCTTATAAATGGTTTCGCCGATGGCGCTGTTGATCTTAGGTTCTAACAACTTGCTACTTTGCAACTCACCATTTAAATCGTTGGCTTGGCGGCGTAGTTTTAATATCTCAACTTGCGAGACAATGCCTTCTTCGGCTAAAGGCTTGGTAATTCGCAATTCTTCTAGGACGAGATTGTAACTGGTATTTACATGGGTAATTTTGGACTTAAGCTCGAGTAGCTCTTGCTGCTTTTGCTCTATTTGACCAGCAGTAATGGATAACTGATTTTGTAATGCGCTTAAACGTGCTGACTTTTGCAGCTGCTGGCCGGTGACTTCTGAGGGGTATTGCTGTTTAAACTCATCATCAAAGGCGATGTCGACCTCAACAACTTGCACTTGATCACGCCACTGCTGCGTTGGTAATTCAGGGTTTAATTGAATACTGGCAATTTCACTTTTAAGACGAGCCACGTCGCCTTCTAGGTTAATCACCCGTTGTTGTTGTTCTCTAAAGTCGGAACGAAAGCGGGTATCGTCAATTAACAATAAGGGCTGGGCTGGCTCGACTTGCTCTCCTTCTTTAACCAAAATCTGCTTGAGAATACCACCCTCTAGATTCTGAATAGTTTGAATTTGTTGCGAAGGAATGACCTTACCGCTGCCTACTGTAACTTCATCAACTTTGGCCCAGTGAGCCCAATACAGTGCGCAAGCTAGCAAAACAAAAATAAGCCACAACAAACGCTTAGAGCGACGTGGCGTTTTCATCAAAATAGCAGCATTAATATCGTCAACAAACTTTAGCTCAGCTTCCGAGAGGTCCTGCTTGCGCTTACTCATTTGGCGCCCTCACTTTACCACTACGCAACAACTCTAGTACTTCTTCTTTTCTACCATCGGCAACCACTTGGCCTCGTTCTAGAACAATAATCCGATCAACCAAATCCAACATCGACATCTTGTGGGTAATCAATACAAAAGTTTTATCTTCAGCGACTTGCTTCAAGCGTTTTTTGACGAGGTTTTCTGAGTAGGCATCCATGCTGCTGGTTGGTTCATCCAATACCAATACTGGCGGATTAAACAACAGTGCTCGTGCTAAGGCGACAGCTTGGCGCTGCCCACCCGACAGATATTGACCCCGTTCACCAACTTGTCTGTCTAAGCCTTCTGGGTCCACATCGGTAAATTGAGTAACACCAGCCAATTCGGCAGCTCGGAAGATTAACTCATCTTCAATATGCGGCACGCCTAAGGTGATGTTTTCACGAATAGAGCCAAAAAACAGATTGATGTCTTGCGGTAAACAGCCCATTTTTTGCCGAATATCTGCTGGGCTAATTTGGTTGAGATCCACACCATCTAGGCGAATAGCGCCATGCTGAGGTGTATAAAACCCCAACAAGACCTTCTCTAAACTGGTTTTCCCAGCGCCAATTTTGCCAATAATCGCAACTTTTTCTTTGGCTTTTAGAGAGAAGCTTACATTCTTAAGTACTTGCTGATCGCTACCAGGATAGGTAAAGCTCACATCCGTAAAACTGATTGCTCCGTCAAAATGAGAACGATGCATATAACGCTCTAAGTTCTCATCTGGTAATTGCATAATATCTTCGAGGTTTTCCAATGCAGATTGTGCTTGGTTATAACGTGTTGCGAGTAGTGAAACTTGAGAGAATGGCACTAAGGCGCGACCAGTAAGCATAACAGCAGCAACCAAGCCGCCCATCGATAACTCACCTTGAGAGATTTGGAATACCCCAACAACCACTATCAATACCGTGGTACTTTGTGAAACAAAGGCGTTAACGTTACCTACCGATGTGGCTAGCTTGCGAATAGCCATGTTCCAAGTGGCGATGTTACCTACTAGCTCTTCCCACTTGTGTTGAAACTGACTCTCGGCCCCAGCTAATTTCAAGGATTCAATGCCATTTAGGCTTTCGATCAGATGGGCATTTTTTTGGCTGGCAAAGCGACTACCCAACTCAACTTCTTGATGCATTTTGCGTTTAATGTAAAAAGAGTAAAGTAGCATCAGTAGAGCGGCACCAGCGGGCACCAGAGCTAATGGCCCAGCCACCATGGCGATGACCAATAGGAACAGCAAGGAAAACGGTACATCGATCAAGGCAGCAATGGTTGACGAAGTAACAAACTCCCTAATGGAATCAAATTCTTGTACGTTCTTAGCAAAAGCCCCCACCGAAGGCGGCCGCACTTCCGCTTTGATATTGAGTAGTTTTTCGAAGATCCGCGCAGAGAGCAAAATATCAGATTTTTTCGCCGCTAAATCTAAGGTGTAAGCGCGCATTTGCTTGAGAGCGAAATCAAACACCAGCACCAAGGCCATACCTGCGGTAAGTACCCATAAGGTATCAATCGCCGAGTTAGGTACCACCCGATCATAAACATTCATTACAAACAGTGGGGAGGCTATGGCAAACAAATTAAGAAACAAGGAAGCGACCAAGGCATCACGATAAATGGGCGCTGAGCGACGCAGGGTATTCCAAAACCAATGGCCTTGTTTATTGCTTAATGACTCTGGAGAACGAGCATCAAAGCGATAACGCTTGCGAACATAACAGCAAAAGCCAGTGTAATCTGGTTCAAGCTTATCTAAAGAGATGTGTTCATGACTATCGGGAAGCTCCGGCCAAGCGACTTCTATGCCTTCTTCAGTTCGTGAAAGCAGCACACAAGAACGACCATCTTTTAGCAGCAAAATACAAGGTAAGAGCAATTCAGGTATTTTGTTAATTGGCTTTTTAACAATAGAGGCGTCCATACCGGCACGCAAAGCGGCACGAGGCAATAAGGCTGGTGTAAGCAAGCCTTCCTCTAAAGGCAGGCCAGCAGATAGAGCGCGCGCAGAAAAAGGTTTACCGTAATACTTAGATAAAAACACTAAACTACTCAGTAAAGGGTCTGTTCTTTCTGCGGTTAAATCTAAATCGCGATATTGCTGCTGTGGGTTAGCGTCCTGCACCGAGCGTCCTTTCCATAAACAAAAACATCAAGAGTAAGCCTTAGCTTACTCTTGAATCTACAATTTCCCAAACCTTAAGCGGCTAGTTATCTACATTAAGCTGTTGATCTTCAATTAATTGGCTCAAAATTTCACTATCGCTCATGCCTGAGAAGTCGACATCTTTAAGGGTAATAGTTTGATGAACACTTTCACCATTGCTGGCGCCGTCTTTATCGATTGAGATAATCGTCTCAACATTGCCGCCATTATTTACGGTTTCAAAAGACAGATACGATTCTAAGCTTGCCTCTGTTTCACCTTGCAGCAAATCACTTAAATCAAGCACGTCAGGCGAATTATCTGGATCACTATCATCCTTTAGCGTGAAGTCGGTAATTGTGTCATTGCTGCTACCTTGATCATCACCCTCTAACCAAGCAAACATGTCACTGTCATCACCACCGGTAAGAATATCATTACCTTGGCCACCTATCAGCAAGTCTTCACCAACACCACCATCAAGTTGGTCGTCACCCGCATAACCAACTAAGGCATCATCTCCGGCATCACCATCGATAACATTAGCCGCCTCATTGCCTACAAGTACTTCATCACCCTCGCCACCATCAATTGAGCTACCTTGAACGCCAATAAGCTCTGCAGTGGTTGTATCTAAGGCACCACCATCACCTATGATGCTGTATTCAAATTCTTCTTGGGTATCGGTAAGCGCTAATTTTTGATAAACAGCACTGCTGGCATCAATGGTTAGATGCATCTGATAAAAACCGCTATCGGTGTCACCATCGGCAACGATTTGTATGTAATATTCACCTTCTTCGGTTGCAGTAAAGCTACCTCTAGGTCCCTGCCAATCTTCTTGGAATTTGGTAGTGCCGTTATCAGTGACTAAAAGATTCCCCTCTGCATCATAAATGAAAGCATCTACTTTGACTCTTTCTTGACCAGAAATAGTGGCCATATTTGCCCACAGCACTTCACCTTTCGCTAAAGTTACTTTAATCCAATCTTCATCGGCATTTGTTACTGGGTCGTTATCATTTACCAACTCACTTTGGTAGGTGAATGAATACCCCCCCGATACGATTTGAGGAATATTTCCATCATTTAGGCTAAATAGAGAACGGTCACTTAAGTCCACCGCATCGTGGCCATTAAAATCAACAAAGCTTACATCTTCAGCAGTTGCGATAATCGATAACTCTTCGGTTTCAAAGTTGCTATCGTGAATACCTAGGCCAACTCCGTCATCTGAATCAAACAAGATTTCATCACTACCACTTACCGAACCACCAACGGCACTGCCTACTCCATCAAAACTGATGTCATCGCCAGTATCGTTCCAGAGTAATGCTAGGCTTGGTACGCTTATGGTGCTACTACCATCTTGATTAGTAATAATCACGTCGCGGTTAGCATCAACCACTGCTTCAAATACAGTGTTAATCTCGATATTAATAGAGCTTGTGTCACCATCAAAATCGGTTACGGTTACCGCAATGTTTTCTTGTTGTCCCCAACCGTCACCACCAACATCAAGCTCATAAGAGTATGCACCGGTTACAAAGTTAAGCAGCAGAACTCCGCCTAAAGCAGTAGTAATACTTACGTTTTTCTCTTGCTCAGGAACTGCACTAGGATCATAGCTATACGTCACATCGTCTACTGTTATGGCACTTACGTAGCCATCATCAGCACCAACCATGAAGCCGTCTGTAGAGGCGGTTTGCAGTAAACCAAGTGAAGCATCAACTTCAGCTTCAAGGTAGCTTTCAACAAGTGTGGAAGATAAGTCTGTTACATCATCAACGATGAAGGCAAATTCATCTGTCGCGGATTCTGAAGCCACATCCTTCAATACATCTAAATCTGCCTGACCAATACCAATGCCGTAGCTTGTATCAATATTGTCTTGAACAAACTCATCCCATGCTGCAAGGCCATTGGAGCCATTATACTCAACAGTATCATCAATACCGTAACCAAAGTTTGGCTCACCATCAGAGATAAAATACAGCAAGGTATTATCAGCATCTGGCTGCTGAGCACTGGTACTGCTTGAAATCACCTCATTAAGCGCAATATCGTAGTGAGTACCACCACCTGAGCTTAAATCCTGTAGATAGCTTAAAGCGTCTTCAACGTTGTCGCTGATCCAGCCGCTGCTTATTACAGAATCAGAGAAGCCAACAATTTGCACATTAACGTTACCTGCAGCATCAGCTTGCTCTATTAAATTAGACAAAGCTTTAACGGCGATTTCTAGGTAGTTTAAGCCATCACCGTGTTCACCATTAGTCATACTGGCAGAAGTATCTAAAACCAGAACAAGGTTGGTTGTTACCAATAAGGGGCTTGATTCTAAGCTATGAGAAAGGTCGTGGCCAATTGGAGCATCGTCTTCAATACTTATTTCTAAGCTTGCTTGAGTAACAAAGCCCGAAGTTGGATTAGCCACCAAATAGTTGAAGCTTTCGCTTACTCCATCACCATCTAAACTTGAGCTCTCTAGCTGATACTCGTAATCACCCTTGCTAAAACCATTATAGTCTTGGGTATAAACGCTTAACTGCCCTTGAGCAGTATCAATCGTAATTACGCCATTCGCGTCAGCAGTATGCGGAATACCCTGATATATCACACTGCTTAACTCTAAACCGTCAACTAAGCCATCATCATTTGCTAATAAATTACCTGTGGCTGAGCTAGTTTCAGCACTAGGTGCAGAACCACTAGCTAAACCTGACTCATATACTTGAGCGCTGTCATTGGACAAGTTAACGACATTGCCACTTACATCAGCGCTGCTTTCCGCGCCATGTTCATCTTGTAAAACGTATGAAAACTCGACTAAGCCACTACCATTTGCACTGGCTGTATAACTGATAACTCCAGCAGCAGTTACATTCACCACTCCATTTGGTACAGAGATACTTTGAGCGACACCAGGAGTTAGATCTGTACCGTGAATTGATTTAACGCTGATTGCATCGCCTTCCAAGTCGCTATCGTTAGCAACAAGGTCAAGCAAAACTGTCTCTGATGATGCAATGTTAGCAAAGCTATCATCTTGTGCGTCTGGCGCATCATTCACTGGGGTAATGTCTAAATCGGCAGTACCTGTGCTGATGGTCGCTTCACCATCGCTAATGTCGTAGCTAAAGCTCACGCTGCCATCATCGTCTTTAGCTGGCGTATACGTCCAAGTGCCATCGTTATTGTTGGTGAGCGTGCCGTTACCAATTAGGCTTAGGTTGCTCACCGATAAATCGGCTAGGTCATTATCGATATCACCGGCATTAGCTAAGAGCTCGGCTTCGGTGATCACTCGACCACCCACTGCATCTTCCGCCACTGGGTCTAACACCACATTGCTGGTGGTAGGTGCGTCGTTCACAGGGGTAATGTCTAGGTCGGCAGTACCTGTGCTGATGGTCGCTTCACCATCGCTAATGTCGTAGCTAAAGCTCACGCTGCCATCATCGTCTTTAGCAGGCGTGTAGGTCCAGGTGCCATCGTTATTGTTGGTGAGAGTACCGTTACCAATTAGGCTTAGGTTGATCACCGATAAATCCGCTAGCTCATTATCGATATCACCGGCATTAGCTAAGAGTTCGGCTTCGGTGATCACTCGACCACCCACTGCATCTTCCGCCACTGGGTCTAACACCACATTACTGGTGGTAGATGCATCGTTCACAGGCGTAATGTCTAAGTCGGCAGTACCTGTGCCGATGGTGGCTTCACCATCGCTAATGTCGTAGCTAAAGCTCACGCTACCGTCATCGTTCTCAGCTGGGGTGTAGGTCCAGGTGCCATCGTTATTGTTGGTGAGAGTACCGTTACCAATTAGGCTTAGGTTGCTCACCGATAAATCCGCTAGGTCATTATCGATATCACCGGCATTAGCTAAGAGTTCGGCTTCGGTGATCACTCGACCACCCACTGCATCTTCCGCCACTGGGTCTAACACCACATTACTGGTGGTAGGCGCATCGTTCACAGGCGTAATGTCTAGGTCGGCAGTCCCGGTGCTGATGGTCGCTTCACCATCGCTAATGTCGTAGCTAAAGCTCACACTACCGTCATCGTTCTCAGCTGGCGTATAGGTCCAAGTACCGTCGTTGTTGTTGGTGAGAGTACCGTTACCAATTAGGCTTAGGTTACTCACCGATAAATCTGCTAGGTCATTATCAATATCACCGGCACTAGCTAAGAGTTCGGCTTCGGTGATCACTCTACCGCCCACGGCATCTTCCGCCACTGGGTCGAGAACCACATTACTGGTGGTAGGTGCATCGTTCACAGGCGTAATGTCTAAATCGGCAGTCCCGATGCTGATGGTCGCTTCACCATCGCTAATGTCGTAGCTAAAGCTCACGCTACCGTCATCGTCTTTAGCTGGCGTATACGTCCAGGTGCCGTCGTTATTATTAACCAGAGTACCGTTGCCAATCAAGCTTAGGTTGCTCACCGATAAATCCGCTAGGTCATTATCAATATCACCGGCATTAGCCAAGAGCTCCGCTTCAGTAATAACTCTACCACCCACGGCATCTTCTGCCACTGGGTCTAACACCACATTACTGGTGGTAGGTGCATCGTTCACTGGCGTAATGTCTAAATCGGCAGTCCCAGTGCTGATGGTGGCGTCACCATCGCTAATGTCGTAGCTAAAGCTCACACTGCCATCATCGTCTTTAGCAGGCGTGTAGGTCCAGGTGCCATCGTTATTGTTGGTGAGCGTGCCGTTACCAATCAGACTTAGGTTGCTCACCGATAAATCCGCTAGGTCATTATCAATATCACCGGCATTGGCCAAGAGCTCGGCTTCGGTGATCACTCGCCCACCCACTGCATCTTCTGCCACAGGGTCTAACACTACGTTACTGGTGGTAGGTGCATCGTTCACGGGGGTAATGTCTAAATCGGCAGTCCCGGTGCTGATAGTGGCCTCACCATCGCTAATGTCGTAGCTAAAGCTCACGCTGCCGTCATCGTTCTCAGCTGGCGTATACGTCCAAGTGCCATCGTTATTGTTGGTGAGCGTGCCGTTACCAATCAGGCTTAGGTTGCTCACCGATAAATCCGCTAGGTCATTATCGATATCACCGGCATTAGCTAAGAGTTCGGCTTCGGTGATCACTCGACCACCCACTGCATCTTCAGCCACTGGGTCTAACACTACGTTACTGGTGGTAGGTGCATCATTCACCCGAATAACATCTGCCGTATCGCTGGCAGAAGCAGTCTTGCCATTGGCGGTGACTTCTACACTAACGTTCAGCTCTGATAAATTCAGCTGGTCATTGTTAACCGCGGCCACACCGGCATCGGTCAGTTTGACTTGATTGCCATCAAGCACCAAGTAGCCATCACCATTGTTGAGCAAGGCGTAAGTCTGCACATCACCTTCCGGGTCGCTAGACGTAAAATTAGCAACCACGGTGTCTGCAGACACAGATTCCTCGGTCACTGCTTCAGCAGTAACGCTAATGCTTGGACCTTCATCCACACGGGTAATGGCGGCCGTATCGCTGTCGCTGGCCGTCTTGCCATTGGCGGTGACTTCTACACTAACGTTCAGCTCTGATAAATTCAGCTGGTCATTGTTAACCGCGGCCACACCGGCATCGGTCAGTTTGACTTGATTGCCATCAAGCACCAAGTAGCCATCACCATTGTTGAGCAAGGCGTAAGTCTGCACATCACCTTCCGGGTCGCTAGACGTAAAATTAGCAACCACGGTGTCTGCAGACACAGATTCCTCGGTCACTGCTTCAGCAGTAACGCTAATGCTTGGACCTTCATCCACACGGGTAATGGCGGCCGTATCGCTGTCGCTGGCCGTCTTGCCATTAGCGGTCACTTCTACACTAATGTTAAGTTCGGAGAGATTGAGAGTATCGTTGTTAACCGCGGCCACACCGGCATCGGTCAGTTTGACTTGATTGCCATCAAGCACCAAGTAGCCATCGCCATTATTGAGCAAGGCGTAAGTCTGCGCATCACCTTCTGGATCGCTAGACGTAAAGTTAGCTACTACAGTATCAGTAGAAACGGATTCTTCAGTGAGCGTTTCAGCGGTCACGCTAATGCTTGGACCTTCATCCACACGAGTAATGGCAGCTGTATCACTGTCGCTGGCCGTCTTTCCATTGGCAGTAACTTCTACACTAACGTTCAGCTCTGATAAATTCAGCTGGTCATTGTTAACCGCGGCCACACCGGCATCGGTGAGTTTTACTTGGTTACCATCAAGCACCAAGTAGCCATCGCCATTGTTGAGCAAGGCATAGGTCTGCGCATCACCTTCTGGGTCGCTGGACGTAAAATTAGCAACCACGGTGTCTGTAGACACAGATTCCTCGGTCACTGCTTCAGCGGTCACGCTAATGCTTGGGCCTTCATCCACACGAGTAATGGCAGATGTATCACTGTCGCTGGCCGTCTTTCCATTGGCAGTAACTTCTACACTAACGTTCAGCTCTGATAAATTCAGCTGGTCATTGTTAACCGCGGCTACACCGGCATCGGTCAGTTTGACTTGGTTGCCATCAAGCACCAAGTAGCCATCGCCATTGTTGAGCAAGGCGTAGGTCTGGGCGTCACCTTCTGGGTCGCTAGACGTAAAGTTAGCAACCACGGTGTTGGTAGACACGGATTCTTCAGTGAGCGTTTCTGCGGTGACACTAATGCTTGGGCCTTGGTCAACCGGAGGTGTAACTCCATCATCAGTGCGAGCGATGCTTACATCAGCACTGTCACTTGCAGTCAATCCATTTGCTTCAGCTTGTATCGTAATGTTTAAAGACGTGAGGTTTAGCTGATCATCATTTACTGCTGCCACTCCCGCTTCAGTTAGCTTTATCTCATTGCCATCGATGACAAAAAAGCCTTGAGGATCATTAACTAGGCTATGAATGATCTCATCACCATCGGGATCGCTAGAACTAAATGTAGCCACAACAGTATCAGTATCAACGGCCCCTTCAGTAATAGCTTGTACGCTTAAGCTAACTGTTGGCACTTGATCAGGACTTGGTGCTGGAGGGGTTGGCTCATTAGATGAGTTATTAATTGCTAAGGGCTCTGTAGCTTCGTTGTCTGTGTCTGCGAGTTCAGAATTGGTAGCAGGAGGTTGCGTATCAAAACCAGCTTGAGCGATGGTCTCAACGCCAATTCTTTCAATAGTTACAAATCCACCATTACCGGCCGAGGAGCCATCTCCTGCGGGGGCACCACCTGCAGCAGTAGCTTCAAATAGTTCAGTCGGGTCAGCCCCTTCCAAAATGGCTTGTTGTAGCGCTTCTACATCAAGGTCATTAGCTGCATTTAACTGCGAAAGTGTTTGGCTTGGATCAAATTCTGGTAATTGAGTAGCACTATTATCACCCAGCACATATTGGTCATCACCATAATAAAAACCAAGTTGCGCGCCTTGAGAAGTTATAATCAATTCGCCAGGCGCAATAGTATCTCCCGCTTGGAGGGGTCTAATGTTGCCTTGGGCATCTACGGCAAACGCTTGGCCCTGAATAGATACAATCGTTGCACTTGAAGTTGCAATGCTCTGTTCCATTTGATTATTCCTTTCAATCTTTTTCGATACGCTTGCTGTCCGCAGCCCGCGACTCACGCCAATTCATTGGACTTAGAGTATAAATTTTAGCCAATACTGCTAGTTTTAACGAATGAATTTTTCTAATCTTGCTCTAACAAGCACCATAAATACTTGAATCACATAGTTATTTTTTACATCGAACAAAAATAAATAGGGTTAATTCATTATCTTATGAAGCTAAAGTAAAACAATCATGAACTAAAAGCGAGAAAAATGAAATGCTTGGAATTGTTTAGAAATGGAGAATTGAGAACCAGAAAAAATGTATAAAAAAGTTTACAAAAAAGAAAAGTGTTAGATTATTAATTAGTTTAAAAGTATTTACTAGGCGGCTAAAAACAATTAAAGCCCACCGAGGTGAGCCTTAACTGATAAAGTCTTGATGACTAAATTACAGTACGTCTACTGCATTTAGGTCAGCAAAAGCTTTTTCTAGGCGAGTAACCATGCCTGATTGACCAGCGCGTAACCAAACACGTGGGTCGTAGAACTTCTTGTTAGGTTGGTCAGCACCTTTAGGGTTACCGATTTGACCTTGCAAGTATTCACGGTTAGCCGCTTCATATTCACGGATACCATTCCAAGTTGCCCACTGAGTATCAGTATCGATGTTCATTTTGATAACACCGTAACCAATTGACTCTTGGATTTCAGCTTCTGAAGAACCTGAACCACCGTGGAAAACAAAGTTAAGTGCATTTGGTGCAATACCAAATTTCTCTGCACAGTAAGCTTGAGAATCACGAAGAATAGTAGGAGTAAGTACAACGTTACCCGCTTGGTAAACACCGTGTACGTTACCGAAAGAAGCCGCAATAGTGAAACGAGGGCTAATTGGGTTAAGTTTTTCGTAAGCGTAAGCTACGTCTTCTGGAGAAGTGTAAAGCTCAGACGCGTCCATATCAGAGTTGTCTACGCCGTCTTCTTCACCACCAGTACAACCTAGTTCAATTTCTAGCGTCATGTCCATTTTAGCCATGCGCTCTAGGTACTTACCACAGATCTCAATGTTCTCTTCTAGAGACTCTTCACTTAAGTCAATCATGTGAGAAGAGAATAATGGCTTGCCAGTTTGTGCGAAGAACTCTTCACCAGCGTCTAGTAGGCCGTCAATCCAAGGTAGCAATTTCTTAGCAGCGTGGTCAGTGTGAAGAATCACAGGAACGCCGTAAGATTCAGCAATTGCGTGAACGTATTTAGCACCAGCTACAGCACCTTTGATTTGTACTTCTTGTCCTTCAAGTTTCAGACCTTTACCAGCGAAGAAACCTGCACCGCCGTTAGAGAACTGAACTACAACTGGAGCTTTAACTTTAGCAGCAGCTTCTAGAACACCGTTGATTGAGTCAGTGTTAACTACGTTAACTGCTGGCAAAGCGAATTTGTTTTCTTTAGCAATTTCGAAAACTTTCTGTACGTCATCACCAGAGATTACACCTGGCTTAACTGCGTCAAAGATCTTAGACATAGCAATGGTTCCATTTAGTCTTATTGATTAAAAATTATTCATTTCTGTATAGAACATTCTAATACAGAAAACGGGAGCCGAAGCTCCCGATCAAGTAATTAGCCTTTTGCACGCTCTTCAAGCATGGCTACAGCTGGTAATACTTTGCCTTCTACAAACTCTAGGAAAGCGCCGCCGCCAGTAGAGATGTAAGAAACATCGGCTTTAATACCAAACTTGTCGATGGCCGCTAGTGTATCACCGCCGCCCGCTACAGAGAAGCCCGCAGATTCTGCGATAGCTTTAGAAATACCCGCAGTACCGGCTTCGAAGTTTTTGAATTCGAATACGCCAACTGGGCCATTCCAAAGGATTGTTTTAGCATTACCAATAATTTCAGCTAGTGCTGCTGTAGAATCTGGACCTAAGTCGAAGATCATGTCGTCGTCTTGTACTTCAGATACTGGCTTAATTTCCGCTTCTGCGTTTTCGTCAAATGCTTTAGCACATGCAACATCAGTAGCTACTGGAATCGCACACTCTTTCATTAGCTTTTTAGCAGTATCTACTAGGTCAGCTTCGTATAAAGACTTACCTACATTGTGGCCGTCAGCAGCGATAAAGGTGTTAGCAATACCACCACCTACTACTAGTTGGTCAGCAATTTTAGATAAAGACTCAAGTACGGTTAGTTTAGTAGAAACTTTAGAACCACCAACAATTGCTACTAGTGGACGCTCTGGGTTGTCCATCGCTTTACCTAATGCTTCTAGCTCAGCAGCTAAAAGAGGGCCAGCACATGCTATAGGAGCGTGAGTGCCTACACCGTGAGTTGAAGCTTGGGCGCGGTGAGCAGTACCAAATGCGTCCATAACGAAGATGTCACACAATGCAGCATACTTCTTAGATAGCTCTTCTTCGTTTTTCTTTTCGCCTTTGTTGAAGCGAACGTTCTCAAGAACAACCAATTCACCAGTGTTTAGCTCTAGGCCATTTAGGTAATCTTTAGCTAATTTAACGTCACAGTCTAATGCGTCGTTTAAGTAGTTAACTACAGGAGCTAGAGAGAACTCTTCTGCGTATTCGCCTTCAGTTGGACGACCTAGGTGAGAAGTAACCATTACTTTAGCGCCAGCTTCTAGACAACGCTTGATGGTAGGAAGAGATGCAAGAATACGTGCATCTGAAGTTACTTTTCCGTCTTTTACTGGAACGTTTAGATCAGCACGGATAAATACGCGTTTGCCTGCAAGATCTAAGTCGGTCATTTTGATAATTGACATTATCTGTCCTCTATAGTTTCAATTTAAACTTACAGTTTAGCCAGCATGGCTAAACCTACAATTCCGTGTTACTCATTAACTCAGCGGTGTCTAACATACGGTTGGCGAAGCCCCACTCGTTGTCACACCAGGCCAACACTTTTACTAAATGTTCGCCGCTTACCCGGGTTTGTGAACCGTCTATAATGCTTGAATGACTATCGTGATTAAAATCGATAGACACCAATGGTTCTTCGGTATAACTCAAGATGCCGCTTAATTTACCGCAAGTTGCAGCTTGGATGGCTTGATTTATATCAGAAACTGTAACTTTTTTACACAATGTTACACTTAAGTCCATCGCCGTAACGTTCTGCGTTGGCACCCTTACCGCAATTGCTTCAAATTTACCTGCAAATTTAGGTAAGATCCGCTCTACACCTTTAGCCAGCTTAGTATCAACCGGGATTATTGATTGCCCTGCAGCACGTGTTCTACGTAAGTCTTTATGGTAGGCATCAATCACTTGTTGGTCGTTCATTGCCGAGTGAATTGTAGTAATAGTACCACATTCAACCCCAAAGGCTTCATCTAAGACCTGTATCACCGGCACAATACAATTGGTGGTACAAGAGCCATTTGACACCACTTTATCGGCTGCACTTAATAGCTGGTCATTTACACCATAGACTACTGTTTGGTCTACGCAAGGATCGGCAGGATGAGAAAACAAAACTTTCTTAGCACCTGCGTCAATATGCATTTGCGCATCGGCTACCGAGCTAAAACGGCCAGTACATTCCATCACAATGTCTACTTCAAGATCTTGCCAAGATAGTGTGCTGGGATCGCTTTGATGTAGCAACTGTATAACTTGCCCTTCCACCAGCAATGTTTCGCCTTGGAGCAGTACATCTTCGGCAAAAGTACCGTGGGTAGAATCGTACTTAAGCAGGTGAGCCATAGCTTCTGGGCTTGCCAGTTCGTTAATCGCGACAATTTTAATTTGATGCTGACGATGAGATTCAAAAAGAGCGCGAACCACACTACGGCCTATTCGACCAAATCCGTTGATGGCTACTCTAATAGCTTGCTTAGGCATACATATCGCCTTTTGATAACGCTGAAACAAAGAACCCTCTTAGCAGAGGGTTCTATTTTTTACTGAACTTACACCAAGCTAGCGCTTATAGTAGTTCGTTAGCCATGCTCACTAAGTTTTCTTTAGTGAAGCCAAATAGCTTGAATAGTTCACCAGCAGGCGCTGATTCACCAAAGGTAGTCATACCTAGAACTTTGCCGTCGAAGCCAACGTACTTGTACCAGAAGTCAGCAATACCGGCTTCTACTGCAATACGCTTGCGCACAGCATTAGGTAATACCGATTCACGGTATTCAGCTGATTGCGCATCAAATACATCGGTAGCTGGCATAGACACTACTCGTACTGCTTTACCAGCAGCAGTCAGCTCTTCGTAAGCCGCAACTGCTAGTTCTACTTCAGAACCGGTCGCAATTAAGATTAACTCTGGTGTACCTGCACTGTCTTTAAGCACGTAACCACCACGTGCTACGTCAGCTAACTGCTGAGCATCACGCGCTTGCGGCGCTAGACCTTGGCGAGAGAAAATTAGTGAGGTTGGGCCGTCGCTGCGTTCTACCGCATGACGCCAAGCTACTGCAGACTCAACCGAGTCACATGGGCGCCAGGTGCTCATGTTAGGCGTTAAACGCAAGCTTGCTGTTTGCTCTACTGCTTGGTGAGTTGGGCCATCTTCGCCCAAACCAATTGAATCGTGCGTGTATACAAAAATCGCAGGTTGCTTCATTAATGCAGCCATACGCAAAGCGTTACGCGCGTATTCCATAAACATTAAGAAAGTTGCACCGTAAGCTTTTAGGCCGCCGTGCAAAGTAATGCCGTTCATAATGGCCGACATACCAAACTCACGAACACCGTAGTGCATGTAGTTGCCTGAAGCATCTTCAGCAGTAACAGCTTCAGAGCCAGACCACATAGTAAGGTTAGATGGCGCTAAGTCAGCACTACCACCTAGTAGCTCTGGCAATTTAGGACCAAAGGCTTCTAGTGTTTTTTGTGAAGATTGGCGGGTAGCAATTTTAGCTTGGCTTTCTTGCAACTCGCTAATGTAGTTATCGGCAAACTCTTTCCAGTCGGCAGGTAGTTGACCATCAACACGACGCTTAAATTCAGCAGCCAATGCTGGGTGAGCAGCTTCATAACCAGCAAATAACTGATTCCACTCTGATTGCGCTTTTTCACCATTAGGTTTGGCATCCCACGCTTGGTAAACATCTTGTGGAATATCAAACGCAGCGTGTGGCCAGTTTAAGAATTCGCGGGCAGCAGCGATTTCTTCAGCGCCTAGTGGAGCACCGTGACAATCGTGGCTACCAGATTTGTTTGGCGAACCAAAACCAATAACGGTTTTACAACAAATCATGGTTGGGCGAGTAGTTTCAGCTTGAGCAGCTTTAATTGCAGCGCTAATCGCTTCACTGTCGTGACCATCTACGCCACCAATTACGTGCCAACCGTAGGATTCAAAACGCTTAACTGTGTCATCGGTAAACCAACCTTCAACTTCACCATCAATCGAGATGCCGTTGTCATCCCAGAATGCGATAAGTTTGCCTAAGCCTTGAGTACCCGCCAAAGAACACGCTTCATGCGAGATACCTTCCATCAAACAACCGTCACCAAGGAAGGTGTAAGTGTAGTGATCAACTACTGGGAAGCCATCGCGGTTAAATTGAGCCGCTAAGATTTTCTCGGCTAGCGCCATACCTACTGCGTTGGTAATACCTTGGCCTAATGGACCAGTGGTGGTTTCTACGCCAGGTGCATAACCGTACTCAGGGTGACCAGGCGTTTTAGAATGCAGCTGACGGAAGTTTTTAAGCTCTTCAATAGGTAGCTGATACCCAGATAGGTGCAGTAGAGAATACAGCAACATTGAGCCATGGCCGTTAGATAGAATAAAGCGGTCACGGTCTGCCCAGTTTGGGTCAGTTGGGTTATGTTTCAAAAAGTCGCGCCATAGAACTTCAGCAATGTCTGCCATTCCCATTGGTGCACCAGGGTGACCAGAGTTAGCTTGCTGAACTGCATCCATGCTTAAAGCACGAATAGCGTTGGCGTATTGACGACGAGAAGACATGAATTTCTCCTGCAAATATTAGGGCTATTGGGTATCGAGAGGCGCGTATTGTCACAAAGTCAACGGTGTTACTCAATATTTATCTAAAAAGAATCTCCAGTTTTATGCATTTTTTCTGCTGAATGCTTAAGCAATCGCATATTTACAGTTTGAATCTTCGTGATAAAGTCTTGATATAAGAACCAAACAAGGACGTTAAACAAAAAATGGCGAACAACTTTGCTTTTCGCAGCCGCAGTTTTTTTGTTTACCTGTTCATAGGTTTGTTCTCCAGTGGCTTAGCATTATTGTTTAGTGATCTCGCCCACCTCAACCCTAATCAGTTTCTTGATTCGCCGTTACCTGCTTATTCACTGCCCTTTATTGCGGCTATTTGTATTCTGTTGTTTGAGCGCTTATTTAGTTGTTACAAACAAGTGGGTTTAATTTTTGTGGTGAAGGCTTACCACTTTGATGAGGGGCAGCTGCACTGGGGTAACCTGATATATCAGTTTGCGGTAGGCCTGCTGTTAACGTGGGGTGGCTATGCTGTGGGAATAGTAGGCCCCGCCTGTTATCTAAGTGCGGTTGTTGCCAGTAATTTGTCTTACTCCGCGCGCTTAACCGAAGGTCAAGTACGCTTAAGTGTTGCATGTGGCACCGCCGCGGCAGTAGCGGCTTTATTTAATGCCCCATTAGCCGGTACGGTGATAGCTTATGAGTTAGTCATGCGCCGCTTTAACTGGCGCTCTATCGCCACCATTGCGGTGGTGGCAGCAACAGCAAGCGTTATATCGCAATTACATGGTGGAAGCATGTTAACAATTAACCTGCCTCCACAGTCTTTTGAATGGCATGGTTTAGCGCAGTTTGCCTTACTCGGCATGTTGTGTGGTGTATTTGCTACTTTGCTGGTTAAGCTTATTCGCGCCATGCCTAAACTTAACCGCAACTATGCAGTAACTATTGCGGCTAGTGTGACCGCTTTAGCAGGACTACTAAACCCTCAATGGTTAGGTTTAGAACCTATTACGCCAAACGGTTTACTTTATTGGGAGCTAGACCTTGGCCAACAGCACCTCTGGTTATTAGCTAGGATCGTCTTAACCACTGTAGCTTTAGCCTTTGCCCTACCCGGTGGCAGTTTGGGCCCCATGTTGGTAATTGGCGGTATTTTAGGCAGTATCATTGGCGAGGTTATTCCTAACAGCGCAGACTTAATGCTAGTGATAGTAGGTATGGGCGCCATGTTTGGCGCAGTATTTCGCACCCCCTGGGCAGCATTTTTGCTAATTACCGAACAAACCATGCAGGTTGAAATTGTTATACCAGCCATAGTGGCGTGTTTGTGCGCTAGTGCCATTGCCAAATATATCTTCCGTTCACCCAGTTTGATTGAGCAGCAACTACTCAATGCGCAAATCCGCTTAATCAATAGCCCCGTTCTAGTTAAGGAAGAAAACAAAACGCTAGATAGTGAACAGTTGCAGCAAAGTTAAATGTAAGACTCAGCAATAGCGGCGACGACAAAGAGACAGCTTAAATACAAACACCCTCGCATTCTCTATTACCAAAACAACTCGCTAGCTAGATAAACGGAGCAGCGCTCTCCCAACAAATGCAGAAACGAATAGCCCAGTCCCAGCATTACAGATAGCAAAACCCTAACTAGCAAAAATGAGCCGATAATACCTGTCAAATAAGACAAGAAAGGAGCTATTCACCGGAAAAACTACGCGAAATGAAAATGAGAACGGTATCACAGAAAAATACGATAGGCTTGCAGGCTTAAGTGTTCTAGAATGACACGGATATTAATAGTGGCTTTGTATTTTATAGGGATTTTTTTATGCGCCGCCCAGTTGTACTGTTAATAATGGCTTGGTTTTCAGGTCAAGTTTTTGCTGCCGTAAATACTGACACCACCACCTTCCAAGCTAATAGTCGAGTGATTAAAAGCTTCAGCGATGAACATGGTGAAACGACCAAGCACATACCTAGCATCAAAAAGTTCGATGCTGGCCAATACTTCTATTCGCAAACTCTTAAGTACCACGACTTTGTTTGGTCGTGTAAAGAATACGATGATGGCGGCCAATGCCTAGATTTAACCCGTAGCCCTCGTCCTCCAATTCGCTTAGTCTCTTTTGTGCATGACCGAAATGACCAAAGTAAAATTCAAGCCGATTTGGTGCTGCTTTATAACCAGCAGAACGACAAAAAAATTGAGCTAATTAACTTGAGTGAAGACAGAACCGCTCGTAGCAAGTATCAAGTTTCTACTCTGCCGGTCGTAGTGATTGTGCGTGGCGACGAAGAAATCGCTCGAAAAACCGGACTTGAAACCAGGCAAAACATGAGTAACTGGATCAAGCACGAGCTGAGCAAGCCCTAACAACGCAACTTGCACTCAAAATTGTACACTTAGCCGCTTTAAAAGTGGCTAAATGCTTTACAGTTCAAATTAAGATCTAACATTTAGGCTTTTCTAAGCAGTGCTCTGTATCTGCCGTTCTGACTTACCACCAGCCCCTAAAGAAAGCTAAGCGATTAGCAACAAAATAGTTTTTGCTAAGATCTTAAAGCTGAAAGCCTGCGTACTAGTGGGCAAATTCAATAAAACTAATCTGCCAATGTGAATTATTTTCATTAATAAGCGCTAGCAAATCTTTTACCCCTCACTTAGAATAGACGTCCAGATGGTAAAACATCCATACGTATATAATTCCATTTACGAGATATAAACATGGCTACTCATTTATTTACTTCAGAATCAGTGTCTGAAGGGCATCCAGACAAAATTGCAGATCAAATCTCTGATGCAGTATTGGACGCAATCTTAGAGCAAGACCCAAAGGCACGTGTAGCCTGTGAAACCTACGTAAAAACCGGCATGGTAATGGTAGGCGGCGAAATCAATACCTCTGCCTGGGTTGATATCGAAGAACTTGCTCGCTCAACAGTACGTGACATTGGCTACACCCACTCGGATATGGGTTTTGATGCTGATTCTTGCGCAGTGCTTAACGTTGTGGGCAAACAAAGCCCAGACATTAACCAAGGTGTAGACCGCTCACGCCCAGAAGATCAAGGCGCTGGTGACCAAGGTTTAATGTTTGGTTATGCCACCAACGAAACCGACGTATTAATGCCTGCACCAATTACTTACTCACACTTGCTGGTTAAGCGCCAAGCAGAAGTGCGTAAAAATGGCACGCTTGACTGGTTACGCCCAGATGCTAAATCACAAGTTACCTTTGCTTACGAGAATGGCATTATCACTGGCATTGACGCTGTAGTTTTATCTACTCAGCACTGTGACAGCATTTCTACTGCCGATTTACGTGAAGCCGTAATGGAAGAAATCATTAAACCAGTGCTACCTGCACAGTGGCTTAACGATAAGACCCAGTTCCACATTAACCCTACTGGCCGTTTTGTAATTGGTGGCCCAATGGGTGATTGTGGCTTAACCGGTCGTAAAATTATTGTAGATACTTACGGCGGCATGGCACGCCATGGTGGCGGTGCATTCTCAGGTAAAGATCCTTCAAAAGTTGACCGCAGTGCCGCTTACGCTGGCCGCTATGTAGCTAAAAATATTGTTGCCGCAGGTTTAGCCGATCGCTGTGAGATTCAAGTATCGTATGCAATTGGTGTTGCGGAGCCGACTTCAATCAGCATTGATACCTTTGGCACTGGCAAAATTGCCGATGACAAATTAGTGGCTTTAGTGCGTAAGCACTTTGACCTGCGCCCTTACGGTATTTTAAGCATGCTAGATTTGGAACGCCCAATCTATAAAGCAACCGCTGCTTATGGTCACTTTGGTCGTGAAGAGTTCCCTTGGGAAGCGACTGATAAAGCAGAACTACTAAAGAGTGAAGCAGGCTTATAAGCTATTGCTCATTCGTTAAATTAAGCCGAAAGCGTATAATCGTCGATTATCCTTTCGGCTTTTTTATTGGCTAAGTCTAAGAATACAATTTGTGCAGCAAATAACTCATCAAGTAGAACAGTGCTTTAGGCTGGCTGAAAGCTATTTTAAGCAAAGCTTTAAGCGCCCCGAGCTGGTGCTGTCATCGCGAAAAAGTAAAGTGGCGGGCAGCGCCAATTTAAGCCAATGGCGCTTGCGTTTTAACGCCCACTTTTATCAACAGCAACCAGAACACTTTTTAGCACAAACCGTCCCTCACGAAGTGGCTCATCTGGTCTGCCACGCGGTTTACGGTCGAGTAAAACCCCACGGTGTAGAATGGCAACAGATAATGCAGCAGGTTTTTAACTGCCCCGCAGCTACCACTCACAACTACTCACTAGAACATCTACAGCTAAGCAGTTTTGAATATCGCTGTGCCTGCCAAGTTCATCAATTAAGCGTACGGCGTCATAACAAAGTGCTAAAAGGGGCTGCTTACAAATGTCGAAACTGCCAACAACCACTCTTTCAATGCTAAGTTTGTTCACTCGCTATACAACTCTCTTTTGAAATCACCTTCGTAGGTAACCCATTACGACCACCTTTAAGGTCAACCATAAAACCTAAGCCATCGTTAAGTGCAGAGTTCTCTAAGTAATTACTTTCGTCACAAACAACTTTAGTAAGCCAGCTTTCCATTATACCAACTGAATTTGCAGTCCAGCCTCTACGTTTATCACGAAGCCTGCGTTCTATAACCAAAACATCTCCTTTGAAATAACATTGCTGGCGTAAATAAGGAGGAGTTTCCACGTTGGTATTACAATGGCTTAATACCAGCTCCTTGGTCTCTTCTGATATTGAAAATGCAGGATCAGCTTGATAAGCCAACGCAATGCTCTCTGCATTTTGATTTAGGTTCGCACAGCCACTAAAGAGAAATAAAGAGGCTAGAGGTAAAGTCCATTTAATAAACAACACGATTTCCTTTTCGTTATCGACAAAAGCAACAATATGAAGGAATCAGGATATAAATCAACAAATAATACAAAATAACTGTAATTCTAGTTTTGCTATTCTAGGCTTAACTACTTTTTAGGTTTATCCTTTAACAGTCAAATCCTTAACCAATACAACAACCCAAAGGGCCTATTTTTCACCATGCGCATTCCACGAATTTTCCACTCTCTGCCGCTCTCGCTAAACATGGTCACAGAGCTTGATGATGAAGCAGCCAATCACGTTGGGCGGGTACTGCGCATGGAAGCTGGCCAGCAACTGGAGCTGTTTAATAACGATGGCAATAACTACGCAGCACAAATAGAAAACGCCAGTAAGAAGCACGTGTCGGTGAAAATTACCGCAGTTGCCGCTAACCCTAGCGAGTCTCCTCTGCATATCCATCTAGGCCAAGTGATTTCTCGTGGTGACAGAATGGAGTTTACCATTCAAAAATCCGTGGAGCTGGGAGTAAATAAAATCACCCCACTCACCAGCGAGCGTTGTGGGGTCAAGCTCAATCAAGAGCGCTTTGAGAAGAAGCGCCAACAATGGCAAAAAATTGCTATTGCTGCTTGTGAGCAGTCGGGGCGCAGTGTTGTGCCAGAAATAGCGCCACTGCAAAGCCTAGAGCAATGGGCCAGTGAAGAGTCTGCCGCTATGAAGTTGAATTTGCACCCAAAGGCCCCATATAGCATTAAGACCCTGCCAACTCCTGAACACGGAATAAGGCTACTTATTGGGCCAGAAGGTGGCTTAAGCGAGCAAGAAATTGAGAACTGCAATCAGCATCAGTTTCAAGAGACAATTTTAGGGCCGCGGGTACTGCGAACCGAAACCGCTGCCCTTACGGCTATTACCGCTTTGCAATGTCAATTTGGAGACTTAGCATAAATGAGCATTAAACTTGGTATCGTGATGGATCCCATCGCCGACATTAACATCAAAAAAGATTCTAGTTTCGCCATGTTGCTAGAAGCTCAATCACGCGGCTACGAGATTTACTATATGGAGATGCAAGATCTCTATTTAGATGGCGGCAGAGCTGCAGCTAATATGCGCCCATTAGCCGTACAACATGACGAGCAATCTTGGTATGAATTAGGCAGTGAAGTGGATCAAAGCTTGAGTGAGCTAGATGTCATTTTAATGCGTAAAGATCCTCCATTTGATACCGAGTTTATCTACGCCACATATATTTTGGAGCGCGCCGAAGCCGAGGGCAGCTTAATCATTAACAAGCCGCAAAGCTTACGCGACGCTAACGAGAAATTGTTTACAGCCTGGTTTGCCGAGTTTACCCCAACCACGCTAGTTAGCAGTGATATGCCGCGCTTAAAAGCTTTCCACCAGCAGCACAAAGACGTCATCATGAAACCACTAGATGGTATGGGTGGAGCGTCGATCTTTCGCCTAAAAGAAGGCGATCCAAATGTTGGCGTGATACTCGAAACTCTCACTAATCATGGTCAAGAGTACTGCATGGCGCAGAAGTTCATCCCAGAGATTGTAGATGGCGATAAACGCATTTTGATTGTAGATGGAGAGCCTATGCCCTATTGCTTGGCGCGCATTCCATCGAAAGGCGAAACCCGTGGCAACCTGGCTGCAGGTGGCCGAGGTGTTGCTCAACCACTTTCAGACAGCGACTGGCACATCGCGAATGCCATAGGCCCGGCTCTAAAAGAAAAAGGCTTAGTATTTGTAGGCTTAGATGTAATTGGCGATAAAGTGACTGAAATAAACGTCACCAGCCCTACCTGTATCAAAGAAATTGAAGCAGCCTACGATATTTCCATTACCGGTAAGTTAATGGATGCAATAGAAGCTAGACTTAAATCATCAACCTAAGTAGTTAAAAGGGTTAATTTGGACGCAATGAACACTTTGCAGAATCAGTTTTTAATCGCCATGCCGAGCTTAGAAGACCCTTTCTTCAAGCGCTCTGTAGTCTATATGTGTGAACATAATGAAGAAGGCGCAATGGGCCTGGTGATTAATGTACCAGTAGACTTGTCGGTGGAATCGCTGCTGCAACAAATAGAGCTGCAAGACCAAGTAGAAATGATCCGAGAAGATTTGGACCGCCCGGTTTATCAAGGCGGTCCTGTGTCGCAGGAGCGAGGCTTTGTGCTGCACTCACCGGTAAAAGGCTTTAGCAGCAGCTTAAAAGTGAGTGAAGAGCTCATGGTCACCACATCTAAGGACGTGCTCGACACCTTAGGCACTGATTCCCAGCCCAGTGATTATATCGTCACCCTTGGTTATGCCAGCTGGGAAGCCGGACAGCTGGAGCAAGAGATTGCTGAAAACTCTTGGCTAACCTTACCGGCCAGTACCGACATTATTTTCTCAACCCCCATTCATAAACGCTGGGAAGCCGCGGCCAAAAGTTTGGGCATTGATATCTGGCAATTGTCTAACCAAGTAGGTCACGCTTAATGGCCAGATCTGGAGAGCGCTCAGCCCTTGCTTTTGACTTTGGAACCAAAAGTATTGGTGTTGCCATCGGTCAAGAGTTAACGGGCTCAGCTAAGCCGCTGGCCGCCATCAAAGCTCAAGATGGCATTCCAAATTGGCAAACTTTAGAAGAACTGCTCAAGCTATGGCAGCCCGATCTACTGGTAATTGGTTTGCCACTTAACATGGACGGCACCGAGCAAGATCTCACTAACCGAGCTAAAAAGTTCGCCAACCGCCTACATGGCCGTTTTGGCTACCCAATAGCGATGCAAGATGAACGCTTGACCACGGTAGACGCCAAAGAAAAGTTATTTGAGTTAGGCGGTTATAAAGCCTTAGAAAAAGGCGCTGTTGATAGCCTAGCCGCCGCCTTAATTTTTGAAAGCTGGTGCGCCGAGCAATACTAGTAGTTCACTTAAATTAGTTAATAAAAAGCCTCGATACTATCGAGGCTTTTTTGTTTGAAGAACTAAGCCTTCTATTTACTTGAGCCAGACCAAATATCTTTATCTATTTGCTGTTTCAATTCTGGGTACTCGTCGCTGTTGAAACTTGGCACTTTACCGGCGTCTAGCTGACGATTGTAGTCAGAGGCTAGTTTCACTACCACACCAGAGAGCATCAAAATAGCCACAAGGTTGACTAGCGCCATAAAGCCCATCGATACATCAGCTAAATTCCAAATAATGTCGATTTTGACCACTGCGCCTACCATTACCATTGCTAGTACCAATAAGCGGAAGATCCACAAACCGGCTTTATGGTTGTGCTCTAAGAAGATTAAGTTAGTTTCTGCATACGAGTAGTTACCCACTATCGATGTGAAAGCAAAGAAAATAATCGCAATACCTACAAAGTAGCTTCCCCAGGCACCCACTTGACCACTTAAAGCTTGCTGGGTTAGTGCAATGCCATCACCAGTAAGTTGTTCATTGTGGCTAAGCAAAATAATCGCTGCAGTGGCAGTACAAATCACCACAGTGTCGATAAATACCCCAAGCATCTGCACATAGCCCTGAGAAGCAGGGTGCGGCGGATAAGGCGTTGCTGTGGCCGCTGCGTTAGGCGCGCTACCCATACCAGCTTCATTGGAGAATAAGCCACGCTTAATACCGTTCATCATCGCCGCGCCTAAAGCACCAGCACCAGCCTCCTCAAAACCAAAAGCCGAGCGGAAAATAAGGCCGAACACCTCTGGCATTTGTTGAATATTCGCCAATACAACCAGTAAGGCCACTACCACATAAGCTAAGGCCATCACTGGCACCATCAACTCAGCAAAGCGAGCGATGCTGCGAATACCGCCAAAAATAATCAGCGCAGCCGCAATCACCAGTACTAAGCCCACTAGGTATTTCTCAAAGCCAAATGCTTCATGCAAAGCAGAAGCTATAGATTTAGCTTGTACAGCGTTAAACACTAAGCCAAATGCAATGATTAGACAGATGGCAAATACCATGCCCATCCAACGTTTGCCTAAGCCTTGCTCCATGTAATAAGACGGGCCACCGCGAAAATTACCATCGCTGTCTTTTACTTTATAAAGCTGGGCTAAGCTGCTTTCAGCAAAGCTAGTTGCCATACCCAACAAGGCGATTAGCCACATCCAAAATACCGCACCAGGCCCACCTAAGGTTACCGCAACAGCCACACCGGCTAAGTTACCGGTACCTACCCGCGCCGCAAGACTAGTACATAAGGCTTGAAATGAGGAGATACCACTAGCATCACATTTACGGCTAGACTTCATTACCGAAAACATATGACCAAAATGGCGAAATTGAATAAATTTGGTTCTTACGGTGAACAACACACCCGTACCCAACAACAAGTAGATGAGCAAGTTGCCCCACAGCACATCGTTTAACCAGTTCACAATCTCATTCATGGTTCAGATTCACCTTACGTTTAATGTTGGTTAAAAACCTAAGCTAGGTTTGAATGGACGCGGATTTTAAGGAACTGCGCGCGACTATGCTTTGATATATAACAAAAACAAGATAAAAACTCACATCGATATAAATTAACGGTATAAAAATCCATGACTACAAATAGCAACTACAGATAAAGCTTAGAAAATCTCGCAAAAAAAGCCTAAAAAAGTGAGCCGCTGTAACTATTTTGCAACATTAGTATTTTACTTTTTGTGCTCGTATGGTACTTATTAAATTGCAACAACATACAAGGAGATAACCATGGATAGGCTAGACTTGGATACTGTTGAAACCAGCAAATCTTCTCGCAGTTCAAATAAGAAACGTAAATGGCGAGAGATTGAGGCAATTAAAGATAAGATTCGCTTACAAAAAGAACTACAGTCAATCGACCACAGTTTTGATCTTCAATCAGAGTACGAATACTAAACAAAAAAACCCGGCTTTAGCCGGGTTTTTTATTTGCTTAAATTATACTCTTTACTCTTCTTCTTGAGGTTGAGACAGCTTAATTCGCTCAGACAAAGCTTTATATTGCTCATGAACACGGTGACCAAATAATGGGTCTTCGTAATTACCGTGCTGCCAGCTTTGCTCAATTGCGCGCCAATCATCCGCTGTAAGGTGGCGTTTTAAGGCAGGGAAAACAACATCCTCTTCGTAATTAAGGTGTTCCCACTGAGCATTAATAAAGGCTTCCAGCTTGTCACTAAATTGATCCAGTGGAACCACTGCATCAAGCAAGATGATATCTAAGATATCGCTTAACTCATCGGTCATCGCCATAAGATTTTCATGCTGCTTCTTAAGTTGATTGGATAAATCATCCTCTACTACACGGAATTTCACGTAGTAATCATAAATAAGATCTTCTTTAGGGTGGTGATAACGGTCTGCGTACTCTTGCATGTAGCTAATGATATGGGCGATCAACTTATATTTAACCGCTTTTTCATTGCGAATATGAGCCAACTTCTGCTCTAACACCTTCAGCAATTTAGCGATATTTTGATGATCTTGTTGAAGACTTTGTAACATTGCTTCTCCTTGGCTAACCAGCACTTTTCAAATCAGTATAAAGGACTCACCGTTGTACTATTATTGCGCTAGATCGTTTATTAGACAGATTTGCTTTTCGCTCAGTTCACACTTTTTAAGATAAACACGCCAAAAAGCGGGTTTGTACTGTTTGTTAACTACTAAGCCATAAAAAACAAATGCTTGTATAACACATCAATGATAAACGCTTATTTCTTATTCAAGCACAGCTCAAGGCACTAACACAAGCAATCAAACCTCCACTTAACCTTAATCAACAAAGATAACAATAAAAATCAAAAAAAACCCTTTTTTGATTAAGGTCAATTGTAGTATAGTTACAGCAAGTGGCGATAATGATTCGTAAGTGGCTCAAGGATCGCTATATTCTGTAATAAAATTACAACTTTTAGCTAATGAGGTATGTTATGACCACCGGTATTCAAATCACTAAAGCAGATAACGACGCACTATTGGGTTCTTTTTGGCTACTAGACAACGAGCAAAATCAAGCTCGCTGCCTATGTGTAAAAGACGAGCTATACGCTGAAGATGAAGTGGTAGCTATCGATAAACTAGGTCAAATCGAATATCGCGAAGTACCAATGAAAGCTCAGCCAATCGAAGAAGGTGGCCAACACCTAAACGTTAACGTTCTTCGTCGCGAAACGTTAGAAGATGCAGTTAAGCACCCAGAGAAATACCCGCAGCTTACTATTCGTGTTTCTGGTTACGCTGTTCGCTTCAACTCTCTTACTACTGAGCAACAACAAGACGTAATTACGCGTACTTTTACTGAATCACTATAAGACTCAGTAACTAAAACGAAAAAAGCATGCCTAGGCATGCTTTTTTGTTATCTAGGCTCTACACAAGCTAACTTCGCTCTCTAATTACGCCTTCTTGGATGGTAGACGCAACCAACTTGCCATCTCGAGTAAAGAACTGCCCTCTTACCAATCCTCGGCCATTAGATGCTGCAGGGCTATCCACCACATACAATAACCATTCATCTAAGCGAAAATCATGGTGAAACCACATACTGTGATCAATGGTTGCAGTTTGCATCTGCGGCTCAATAAATGAACGTCCATGAGGCTGCAAAGCGGTAGGCAAAAAGTTGAAGTCAGATGCATAAGCCAATAAGTAGCGATGAATCCGCCCGTCATCGGGCATTTGGCCATTAGCCTTAAACCATACACAACGTTTAGCGGCGAGTTTTTCTGGCTGGAGGGGATTAACAAACTCCACCGGACGCATCTCTAAAGGCTTATCACAAATGAACTTGTCACGCACTGCATCGGGTAGCATGTCACGCAGCTGAAAAGCATACTCTTGCTCTGATTGCAGTTCTTCTGGAGCTGCGACGTCAGGCATTTCATCTTGGTGTTCAAAACCAGTAGACGGCTGCTGAAAAGACGCCGTCATATAGAAAATAGGCTTACCAAATTGAATCGCTTTAACACGGCGAGTAGATACACTGCGACCATCACGAATGCTTTCTATGTCGTAAACGATGCGATGATTTGGATCGCCCGGTCGTAAAAAGTAAGAGTGGAAAGAGTGAACCTGGCGCTTTTCACTCACTGTTTCTTTAGCGGCAGACAAGGCCTGCCCCATTACTTGGCCGCCAAATACTGCACCAAAGCCTAAATCTTGGCTATGCCCGCGAAATAGGCCTTCTTCAATGCGCTCTAAGCTTAATAGCTCGAGCAAATCTTTTAACACTTTACTCATAGTTTTCGTATTTTGTTCTAGCAATCTTTGCAATATGCGTGAGAACGCTGCAAAGATCAACTTGATAGCTAGGCGATATTTATTTGACTAACTAGGGTCTGTTGATCTTTGGTGTTGAAATTTTGTTCGAGATAAGCGGGCTTTAATCGCGGCGAGCACTTAGAAGCCTAGTGGGCTAAGTAAGAAATGCTTAACAAAGAGTAAAGTTCGCTTATCCGAACCCTTCGGGCAGCATTTGTTAGCCATTTATTCAGCGTTAGCGAGTGATTATTAAGCCCACTTAACTGCACACTCACTGCCTTGCCTAAATGGCTAATAAATTGCTGCAAGAACCATCAGCAAAGATCAACAGACCCTAGTCACTAATCAGCAAAGGCACTTGCGTTAATTTAGCCAGCTGAGTGGCGAAATGTACTAGCTGCTCAATAGCTTGCTCAATATCATTAACTCGTTGATGCTTACCGGCATTACTTGCCGTAACTAGCTCTTGGCTTAACTGCTCAGCCAGCTCGTCATAAGAAGCTTGAAAAGCCTCTGGGCATTGCTGAATCACTTGGCTAATCGCTGCAGAGTCGTGATACATAAACTCTATGCCAGCAAAGTCATTGCTCGACCAATGCATCTGGGAATGCTGCATAATAGTAAAGTACAGCTCAAACCAGCTGTTATAACCCGCTCCCAGCTGATAATAATCTTCATCAAAGTGATGATAGAGAACATTAAAACTAGTTAGCTGATTCTGCGGCTGGGTGAATTGCCAATCCATAAAGTTATACGCTGGCTGCAAAGGCCCATTTGCAAGGCGCATTAAGCTATCCAGCTCGCCATGAATGCAGCGAAACATTAGACTAACTTCGCCAGATGTATCAACTAATTCCGCGTAACTCAATTGCTGCTCAGCACTTTGTTGGTAATGCCAAGCATTGCTAGGTTCAGCGTTTGTAGTAGCACTTATTAAACCACTCACTATGCTAATTATCAGGCTGGCTTTCATGCTTTCACCATTTCTTTTACAAACAAAAACAGCGCCATAAAGGGCGCTGTTTTAAGTCGTTTAGCCAATCAGCTTAGATGCTCATTAACAAAGTACGCAGTTGAGCAAAATCAGCGGGCATTTCTTTAGATAACAAGTCTAAGTCTGCTCGGTCAGCAAGCGGTTTTGGTAGGTCAATTTCACGTTGCAAAATCTCTTCTACGCTTTCTTTAAACTTAGCTGGATGAGCGGTACATAAGAATAAACCTTGTTCGCCATCGGCTAGTTGCTCGGTAAGTTGCTGATAAGCAATCGCGCCATGCGGCTCACACACATAACCTAAGTCGTCTAAAGCTTTAACCGCTTCAGCAGTTTGCTCATCAGTCATGGCACCTTTGCCTAGGTCACTTAGCGGCCAGCCTTTGGTTTTAAACAGCTCTTCAACACGTGGCCAGTTGTTTGGTTGGCTCACGTCCATCGCATTAGATAAGGTAGCTTGTGTTGGTTTAGGCTCCCAGTTACCTGACGCTAAGTAACGTGGCACCGTATCGTTTACGTTTGTGGCAGCAATAAAACGCTTAATCGGTAAGCCCATAGCTTTAGCAATTAAACCGGCGGTTAAGTTACCAAAGTTGCCTGAAGGCACTGCAACCACTAGTTGCTCACGTTGCGCTTTAGGTAACTGTGCAGCAGCTTCAAAGTAGTAACAAACCTGCGCCACCAAACGGCTAATATTGATAGAATTTGCCGAGTTTAGGCCAATAGCTTGTTTAAGCTCTTGGTCGTCAAAGGCCTGTTTAACCATACTTTGACAAGCATCGAAGTCAGACTCTACCGCTACCGTAGTAATGTTGCCACCAAGGGTACAAAACAGTTTTTCCTGTAGAGGGCTAATTTTGCCCTTCGGGTAAAGTACCACTACGTTAATGTTTTCCATGCCATAAAAAGCATGTGCTACTGCTGCGCCGGTATCGCCCGAGGTAGCGGTTAAGATAGTGGTTTTATTACCATTAGAGAACTTGGCTAAACACTGGGCCATAAAGCGACCGCCAAAATCTTTAAAGGCTAAGGTTGGACCATGAAATAGCTCTAGCGCACTAATTTGCTCAGTCACCTTATTTAAAGGTGCAGTAAAAGTGAAGGCCTTGCTTACCATGTCAAATAGCTCAGCTTCAGACAACTCATTGTCTAATAATGCCGCGAGCAACTTTGCGCAACGGGCGTGAAAATCTAGTTCCAGCACCGCATCAATATCATCAAATGCAGGAATGCTATCTGGAAAGAATAAACCTTGCTGTTTACCCAAGCCTTGTTTTACTGCCTGAGTAAAGTTCACCTGCTCTTCGTTGTGTTTTAAGTTATATAAATTCATAGCGACGTTCCTGTTACTCGTGTGCCTTGCTCATCAATTTTACAAACATGGCAAAATCCATCTTCGTTTTGAATAAAGTGTTGTTCTAACCAAGCCTTGGTTCGCTCAGCTTGTTCTAATACTGGGGTAACAATATAAACCGTTGGCCCAGAGCCTGAAATACCGCTGGCTAATGCACCGCTTTGCGCTGCATAGCTGCGTACTTCATCAAATCCTGGAATTAATTTCGCACGGTAAGGTTCAGCCACAATATTATCCTTTAATAAGGCTGCGGCTAACTCTGGCTGCTTACTATAACTGGCATGAACAAAACCTGCCAAATTACGGCCGAATTCTAAGGTGTCTTGGCGGCGATATTGCGCCGGCAAAATAGAGCGCGCTTGAGCGGTTGAAATATTAATGCCTGGGTAGGCAACAATCCAATACCAATCTTCAAAATGGGGAATAGCTTGGCTAGTCACCCCAGCTTCTTGCAACATGAGCTGCATGCCACCTAAATAACATGGCGCTACGTTATCGTAGTGCACGCTGCCGCTAATTTGGCCTTCTAACTCGCCCATCATAATTAGCATTTGTTCTTTATTAAATGGCGAATCAAGGTAGGCATTCAAGCCCTCTAACGCAGCCACTACCGAACACGCGCTAGACCCCAAACCACTGCCAATAGGCAGGTTCTTCTCTAGGGTCATCTTAACGCAGCCAAGTGCCTTGCCATGATGCTCTGCATACTGCTTAACAAAGTAGTGGTAGCAATCGTAAAGAATGTTCTGTTTAGGATCGGCTGGCAGTTTATGTGCGTATGGGCCAACATTTTCGATGATCACATCATCGCCGCTGGCAGCTTCAACCAATACTCGGTCACCTAATAGCTGCCCATCAATTGGCGACAGCGCTGCACCTAAGCTGTCGAAACCTACACTTACATTGGCTGTAGAGGCTGGAGCATAAACAACAACACCCATATTACACCTCTTGGTTCCAGTTAAGCGTTCTTAATACGTCGGCAAATACGCCCGCTGCTGTTACTGCAGTACCCGCACCATAACCACGCAATACTAATGGAATTGGCTGGTAGTAACGGCTGTAGAAGGCTAAGGCATTCTCACCGTCTTTCACGCGGTGTAATGGGTCATCTGCCGCAACGGCACTTAACGACACTTTGCAAACACCCTTATCGATGCTGCCTAGGTAACGCAGTACTTTGCCTTCGGCGGCCGCTTCATTCATAAGCTTAGCGAAATAAGCGTCTGCTTCAGGTAAGCGTTGCATAAAGGCTTCGGTATCTCCGCTTGAATCAAAATTTGGTGGCAAGGCCATATCAATTTGAATATCTTCAATGCTTAGTGGCATGCCTGCTTCACGCGCGAGTATTAGCAGCTTGCGCGCTACGTCCATACCCGATAAATCATCACGCGGGTCAGGTTCAGTAAAACCATTTTCACGAGCAATTGTAGTGGCCTCAGAAAAGCTCATGCCTTCGTCCAACTTGCCAAAGATAAATGACAGAGAGCCAGACAAAATACCGTTAAAGCGCTCTAATTTATCACCCGCTTTTAGCAGGTTCTGTAGGTTTTCAATCACTGGCAAGCCAGCACCTACGTTGGTGTCGTATAAGAACTTACGGCGCATTGCCATGGCTGTTTTACGTAGCTGCTGGTAGTACTCCATGCTCGAAGTATTGGCTTTTTTGTTGGCCGTAACCACATGGAAGCCATTCGCTAAAAATTCTGCATATTTACCGGCGATATCATCGTTGCTGGTACAGTCTACGATCACCGGGTTAATTAAGTGGCTTTGGTCTACCAGGTTAGTGACATTGTCTAAAGTAAAGCCACCATTTTCTTCGGTTGCAGCCAATTGCTCTTGCCAGTGCTCAAGATCCAAACCTTTTGAATCTAATAGCAACTTACGGCTGTTAGCTACGCCACATACACGAATACCAATTTGCTGTTCTTTTAAGTGACTTTGCTGGGCATGAATCTGCTCTAACAAAGCACCGCCAACACCACCTACCCCAATTAGGAATAAGTCGATAAAGTGCATGCTGTTAAAGAAGTTTTGATGACAGGCGCGAATTGCTTCAGCTGCTTTGTCTTGCGACACAACCGCAGAAATTGAACGCTCAGACGAACCTTGAGCAATAGCAACAATGTTAATCGCCACTTCTGCCAGAGAGGTAAAGAAGCGGGCGGCAACGCCTTTACTGCGGCGCATACTGTCGCCCACTAAAGAAATAATCGCCAACTTATCAATGGCTTCAATGGGCTCTAATAGCTGGTTAGCTAACTCGAGTTCAAACTCTTCGTTTAGCGCAGCCAAGGCACGCGATGCATCAATACTGTGAATACAAAAACTTACGCTGTATTCGCAGCTAGATTGCGTAATAAGGGCAACCGATACTTTACTGCGCGAAATGCTCTCAAAGATCCGCCCGGCCATGCCAACCATGCCTTTCATGCCAGGGCCTGAAACCGTCAGCATGGTTAATTCAGACAAGCTTGATAAAGCTTTAACTGGCAAGTCATCTTGTGCAGGGCTTTGCGCGCCAATTAAGGTGCCTTCACCTTGTGGGTTAAAGGTGTTCTTAATAAGGCAAGGAATATGGTATTGAGCAATTGGGGCAATGGTTTTTGGATGAAGTACTTTAGCGCCAAAGTAGCTAAGCTCCATCGCTTCTGGATAGCTTAAGCTGCGCAGCAAGCGAGCGTCTTCAACAATGCGAGGATCACAGTTGTAAACACCATCTACATCGGTCCAAATCTCGCAACATTCAGCATCTAAACAAGCTGCCAAAACTGCTGCGCTGTAATCAGAACCGTTACGCCCAAGTACTACAGTTTCACCTTGCTCGTTACCCGCAGTAAAACCAGGCATTAAGTAGATGAGATCTTCTTGAATCATAGCTTTGTTCAAACGCTGTTTAGACGCTTGAATATCAACAACCGCTTCTAGATAACCACCGGAAGTAGCCACTAACTTTTGCTGAGGAATGATGATTTCGGCGCTATGACCACGAACCGACAATAAGTGGTTCATAGTATGAATGCTAAGCTTTTCGCCAGTAGACAGTACTTTGGCGCGAATGTTGTCTGGGCACTGCTGTAATAACGCTACGCCTTTCAATAGTTGGCGAAGCTCGCCCAACTCTTGGTGCACCATTAACTGCATTTGCTCTATGGCAAAGCCAGCGTACTTCTCTTTTAGTTTTGACAATAGCTCTTGGAAGGTAGCGTCAATGCGGGTTAAATAGCTTTCGCCATCGTTACCGTGACTAACTTTATCTACTACAGCAACCAAATCATTGGTTACCCCAGCAGGGGCAGACAATACCACTGCCATTTGAGATTGATGCTGATTGCTTAACACAATGTCTGCAGCGCGATTAAAGCGCTCAGCGTCAGCTAAAGATGATCCACCAAATTTTAAGACTCGCATTATTCCTCCCAAAAAAAAACCCGTATCGTGGTTGATACGGGCTTTCTTCGATGTAGTAAGTTGCTACAACCAGCCCGACCCGCATGTGGTGGTGCGGGTAATAGTTCCGGTGGTTGTGTAAGCAAAACGTACTAGCATCTTAATAAAAAACTAAATCCAATTTATGGCCATACCTTAACCAGCTGAGGTGGATAGTCAAGCTTTATTTATCTAAGCCAAATGCATAAAAGTGCGCTTTTAGCCTTATTTATGCTTTAAAGGAAGGTTTTTTAAAGAATAAGCTTGGCTCCGCATAAAAGATACTGAGCATAATAAACAGCTTAAAACAGCAGCTTTTAATCGAAAATTCAGGGCACTAGCGCCTTTTAACCTTAGCACTTGAAAGCAACCTTTACTCGATGTGCGAAAACTAGACGAAACGACCGAGTAAGGTGCTAGATATGAAGGATAATTACCACAGCCGCAACTTCACAACAAAAATTTGAACAGGTGTTTAAATCCTGCCATAGTGGATAAAAAAACAACAATAAGAAATAGCCTATGACGCAATTAATGGAACACCAAGCCGCCCATGCCATGCTGCAGCGCTTCAATAGCTTTTATCAATGCTTCTTGGAAGTCACTCGCGGTGCTCAAAAACGCTTTGAAGAAGCCGACTGGATGTCGGTGCAACTTGCCTCACGAGAACGTATTCGCCTTTATGATCACCACGTAACTGAGGCACGAGCAGCGATTAAACAGCTCACCGGCCACCTACAACGAAGCGATGCCTTTTGCGCAGCGGTAAAATCGCATTACTCAGAGTTGCTTAAACAGCATGATAATTTTGAAGTAGCCGAGTCGTTTTTCAATTCTGTCTATCAGCGTTTATTTCATCATCGCTATATAGAAGAAAGCCAACTGTTTATTCGCCCTAGCAGATGTAGCAAATTGTTTGATTACCAACTGCTTACCCATACTTATCAAAACACCTCGTTGGATACCTTATTAAAGCAGCTCTTCGAGGACTATCGCTTTAATATCGAATACGAAGATTTACCTCGCGACATAGGGTTTATTAAGCAGCGCTTGACTGAACTTCCGCAACTGGCTCAGCAACAGTTGCACAAAATAACTATGTTACAACCGGTGTTTTACCGAAACAAAGCCGCTTACCTTATTGGCCAATACACAAGTGAAGCTCATAGTTTTCCCATAGTGTTTCCCTTACTTAACCAGCAAGGCAAAGTGGCCGTTGATAGCGTGCTAATTGATAGTGACGAAGTGAGTATTATTTTTGGCTTTGCGCGCTCTTATTTCATGGTAGATGCCCCAGCCCCGCGCCGGATAGTCAACTTTCTTAAGCAACTGTTGCCCAATAAAACTGACTACGAGCTATTTACCGCCATTGGCTGTCAAAAACATGGTAAAACCGAATTATATCGCCACTACCTCAATCACTTGCACAATTCCAGTGATCAATTTGAGCTAGCACCCGGCATCAAAGGCATGGTGATGAGTGTATTTACTCTGCCCTCGTATGATGTTGTATTCAAAATTATTAAAGATGAATTTACCCCGCCCAAAGACGTAAGCCACGCCATTGTGAAAGAGAAATATCGACTGGTAAAACAGCACGATAGAGTGGGTAGAATGGCAGATACTCAAGAGTTTTCTAACGTTGAATTTCCGCTAGCGCGCTTCAGCCAGAGCTTACTAGATGAACTGCAAGCGGTTGCACCTTCGGTGCTGCATATCGAGGGAGATTCCATCACCATTAAACACTTATATACAGAACGGAAAATGATCCCGCTTAACATGTACCTGGATCAAGCTGACGAAGCACAAACTCGGCAAGTTATTGATGAGTATGGCAATGCCATTAAACAGCTAGCTGCTGCCAATATTTTCCCCGGAGATATGCTGTTTAAGAATTTCGGGGTAACCCGTCATGGTCGTGTAGTATTTTACGACTATGATGAAATCTCCTATATGACGGAATGTAATTTTAGAGAGTTTCCAAAATCTCAATATCCTGAAGATCAATGGGCAGCACAACCCTGTTATTCGGTAGGACCTAACGATATCTTCCCTGAGGAGTTTGCCACTTTTTTATTGGGAAAACCCATCGTTAAACAGGTATTTAAAGAGTTACATGCAGAGCTTTTTCAGGCCAGTTTTTGGCAAGAGCTACAGCAAAACATTAAAAACGGCCAGTTTGAAGACGTATATCCATACAGAAGACGCCGTCGATTTATTAACCGCTAGACGATTGTGCTAGAAAATTTGGCTTTAAAATCATTTATTGGGCTTTCTGCAAATTTTTGAAGATCCACAATGATCTTAAAGTGATGATCAACCATACTACTGTTACTAAGAAAAATAATAACAAGGAGACGGCAGTGGCTAAGTTACTATTCCAGCATTCGATTGCTGCTGTGCTTGTTATTGCCAGTGGCTCTTTAGCGGCCGATGAAGTAGAAAATGAAATGAGCTTAAGCTACGGCGATGGCGAACACGTTCAGCTATCGTCACGAAGCCAGGTGAAAAATTGGTACATCACTGGTTACAACAACAGCCAGTTTGTGAGTACCGGTGAAACCAATGATGTTGATTCGTGGTTTTTCAATGGTGGTTATCAACACAAACTTCGCAACGAGCTATCTTTATTCGTAGAAGCTGGGGTTAACAACCAATACGACGACATTGCCACACGTAAAGGCTTTAACCTTTCAACTGGGCTTAACTACCAGCCCTTAAAAAGCTTGTCTATCCAAAGTAAACTCGTGCAAGTTCACCAACCCAAGTACGACAATACAGAGCATAGTTTAGAACTATCTAGTACCTACCACCTGCTGAAGAACATTGATGTGAAAGCCGTTTATCAAGTTGAGGCTCAACAAGACAAAGAGACGCAACAACAAGTGCAGTTTGGTTTAGGCTATCGCTTTTAAGCGAACCCTTCCGGCAATTGCAACGCTTGCTCACTCACTAAAATTCCATTTTCATCAGCATATAAGTACATACCCGGATGAATAGTTTGGCCAGCAAAACTTACTGACACAGCTGTTTCCCCCAAGCCCTTACGCTCTGTTTTCATCGGGCAAGCTGCTAATGCCCTAACCCCCAATTCCATAGTGTTAATGGCAGCTACATCTCTAACAGCACCAAAAATTACCACGCCTGCCCAGCCCTGTAAGTAAGCAGAATCTGCAATGAGATCTCCCATTAAGGCTCTTTGGGTACTTCCTCCGCCATCAACAACCAATACCCTATCCTCACCAGGGCTGGCCAATAACTCTTTTACTCGGCTGTTATCTTGCCAACATTTAGCGGTTTCCACTTGGCCATGAAACAGCTTTTTAGCTCCATAAATCTGGAAAACGGGCTCGAGTAATTTAACTTGAGTTGGATATAGGTCGCACAGTTCCGGTAGTAGATCTTGCATAGTGATAGTCCTCTATCATCTTGTTGTAAGCCCAAGGGTTGTTAAACCAGCGGGGCGATATTTCTCCGAGGCTAGAATGGGCGCTCGCTAAACCCTTAGTGTCGTAAAGGTAGCATTCGTTATCTAACCAATAAAAGGCCTTTTGTCTGAAAGCCTTTGCAATATGTTGAGCATCAATTAACGAGCAGTCAACAATTGCACTATATTCGTAATGATTTAGATCCCTTGAGCCAGCAAATACCCAAAAGTGACGAAACTGATGACGCTGCAAAAATGAAATAAAATGACAGTCTAGCCAGTGATTAAATCGTCGAGTTCGCGTTACACCATCAGGATTACTCGCGGTGATAACAGCAAGTTCTTGATATTTAAAGTCGGTATTTGCCAAAAAAATGGTGTTTTGATACAAATTAAATATGTAGTTTATTTTCAGTATTGATTAGTAAAATTCGCTTTATTCGCAATTTTCGATTGATTTGAATCAAAAGCACCGCAGAAAACGTAAGCTTTTTTCAGACTCAAGTTGTTATATCACTGTTAAGCCCATAGAATATGTTTACTGCTTGTAACGAACAATGCATGTGGAAGGTCTCGTACGCTGATTTATCACGCGTTTTAGACAAACTATTTGTCTATTTTTTTGCCATTCAACGAGTTTTAACACAAACTCAACATGGATGAATAAGTAGCCATTGCCTCACCTTCTATATAGCGCTACCTGTTCACAAGCCAACTTTATTCTAAACAGCATTGGGGAAGACCATGACACCAAATATTCTAATTGTCGAGGACGAACTGGTCACTCGTAATACGCTAAAAAGCACTTTTGAAGCCGAAGGTTACAATGTGTTCGAAGCGATTGACGGCAATGAAATGAACAGCGTATTAGAAGCGCATTCTGTTCACTTAATTATCATGGACATTAACCTTCCTGGTAAGAATGGTCTGTTATTAGCGCGTGAGTTACGCGACCGTGAGCAAATTGCATTAATGTTCCTAACCGGACGCGACAACGAAGTAGATAAGATCCTTGGCTTGGAAATTGGTGCCGATGACTACATCACCAAACCATTTAACCCACGTGAATTAACTATTCGAGCTCGCAACCTACTTAACCGTACCGTAAATGGTCAAGTAGCTAGTGAAGATAAAGGCACGGTTGAAGAATACCGCTTCAACGGTTGGACCTTAGACATTAATAGTCGCTCGTTAGTTAGTCCAAACCAAGAGACTTACAAACTGCCACGTAGTGAGTTTCGCGCTATGCTGCACTTTGTTGAGAATCCAGGACAAATTCAAACTCGCGCAGACTTATTAAAGAAAATGACTGGCCGCGAGCTTAAACCACATGATCGTACGGTTGATGTGACTATTCGCCGCATCAGAAAACACTTTGAATCGATCCCTGAAACACCAGAAATTATCGCCACCATCCACGGTGAAGGTTATCGTTTCTGTGGTGAAATTGAATAAGCGATAAAATCGCATCAAAACCTCGCAGTTTGGCGAGGTTTTTTTATACTTGCTAGATGCTCAAATAATGAGCAAAACAGCAAGCTTTTACAAAATTGCACAATTAACAAGCCACATTTGTGAATTATAAATCGACATTATTTTGATCGACATTCGGATTTGTAGTTATTTTTCTACATATCCTTTTGTGATCAATCTTGTATAATGTGCGCAGATTTTTTACTAGCATCCTTAACGGAGAGTCACTTCAATGAAGAAAACCAAAATAGTTTGTACCATTGGTCCAAAAACTGAATCGGTAGAAATGCTAACTAAGTTAGTTGAGTCAGGCATGAACGTAATGCGCCTTAACTTCTCTCACGGCGACTTTGCTGAGCACGGCACTCGCATCAACAACCTACGTGAAGTTGTTAAGAACACAGGCAAATCTGCTGCTGTTTTATTGGATACCAAAGGTCCAGAAATCCGCACTATTAAACTAACTGGCGGCGAAGACGTTAGCCTAGTTGCTGGTCAAGAGTTCACTTTCACAACAGACCAAACTGTAATCGGCGATGCAACTCGCGTAGCGGTAACTTACCCTGGTTTTGCTGCTGACTTGAAAGTAGGCAACATCATCCTAGTAGATGACGGCCTAATTGAAATGGAAGTTATCGCAGTATCTGATGACGAAGTTAAGTGTACTGTTCTTAACAACGGTGACTTAGGCGAAAACAAAGGTGTTAACCTTCCTGGCGTTATCGTTCAACTTCCTGCTCTTTCTGCTAAAGATAAAGGCGACTTAATCTTTGGTTGTGAGCAAGGTGTTGATTTCATCGCAGCATCATTCATTCGTAAGAAAGAAGACGTACTAGAAATTCGTCAACTTCTTAAAGAGAATGGCGGCGAGAAGATCCAAATCATCTCTAAAATCGAAAACCAAGAAGGTGTAGATAACTTCGACGAAATTCTAGAAGTTTCTGACGGCATCATGGTTGCTCGTGGTGACTTAGGTGTTGAAATCCCAGTTGAAGAAGTAATCTTCGCTCAGAAGATGATGATTGAGAAGTGTAACCGTGCACGTAAATTGGTTATCACTGCAACTCAAATGCTTGATTCAATGATCAAAAACCCACGTCCAACTCGTGCAGAAGCGGGCGACGTTGCTAACGCAATCCTAGACGGTACCGATGCAGTAATGCTTTCTGGTGAGTCTGCTAAAGGTAAATACCCTGTAGAAGCTGTATCTATCATGGCAACTATTTGTGGTCGTACTGACGCAGTAATGCCTTCTAACTTAGATCCAGCACGTGATAGCGGTAAACTACGCATCACTGAAGCGGTATGTAAAGGTGCTGTAGAAACTTCTGAGAAGCTAAGTGCTCCTCTTATTGTTGTTGCTACTGAAGGTGGTAAGTCTGCGAAATCTGTTCGTAAATACTTCCCACAAGCTAACATCTTAGCAATTACTACTAACACTAAAACTGCTGCTCAACTTTGCTTAACTAAAGGTGTTATTCCTCACGTTGTTGAAAGCATTGAAAGCACTGACTCTTTCTACGCGCTTGGTAAAGACTTAGCGATGGAATCAGGTCTTGCAAACAAAGGCGACATCGTAGTGATGGTATCTGGTGCATTAGTACCTTCTGGTACTACTAACACCTCTTCTGTACACGTACTGTAATTTACGTTTATCGAAGCTAAAAAAGGCGCCTAAGGCGCCTTTTTTTATACCTAAATTCTTAGCTCTGAACGACCGGGTTGTAATCAGCTAAATGCGCCATATCATTTAATATCGAATCTATTTGCTCTAAGGCTAGAGCATCCATATTAATGGCTCTAGGGTAAATAGGTTGATGACGGTCATCTAACCAGTGGCTTACCCAATAATTGGTTGAAAGCAAAAACTCACGCGCGTATTGCTCATTTACCGCCAAACACCCTCGCAAACACACATCTAAATAAGACTGCAAAATAGGGCTATTGCTCTGTGGATGCCAATACTCTTTAGCCACATAGGTATATATTTTAACCGCTGGTTTTGGCAGCGCATCTAAGAGATCAAGCTGTGAAACATCGAGTAATACTCTATCGTAATCTTCTTCACGTTTATCCAGTTCAGGTAAGAAGCTTTCATCAAAAGGAATCAGCACCCCATTCACACTGGCATTATTGTCGGGAGTAATTACAACAGCGGAACGATCATCTGCGCTTTTCAAACCACTCCAATAACGTTGGTAGCCATGTAACCGCGCTGCATACGCATGTTCACCAGGAAAGGTACACTGTCTGCAATCTGCATCAATTAAACTGCCATAACCAAAAATGTAAATCATCAATCACTCCTAGAAACCTGATGCGACAAAATATACTTGCAACTAAAACAAGCCCATCTGTGGGCTACTGCTCGACACATGATAATGAAACTGCTCCGCCTTATATGTACACGCCTGCCCGCCCAACCAGCGCAAGCCTTGCTCGAGTTCAAACAACAAAGGCATGGCGATGATGATATTGCTGCAAAGCATTCGCTGCAGCTTGAGTAAGAACAACTAAGTGCTGTTTTCCCTCAGGAGCCTGCAAATACAAACCACCCAGCAATAATACATTTTGATGCTCCAAACTAAACTCAAAACGTTCTTGATTACGCCATTCATGCCATGCTTTTACTGGCAGTAAACAACGCTGGGTTTTCCAGGCGTTTTGAAACATAGCTTTATTAGCAGCATTTTCTACTCGAGCATTAATAACAAGCTGGGGGTGTCGAGGGTGCTTTGCTCCCCATATAAAAGGCTTACAACGCAGGGTTTCCTGCTCAATAATCAAAGCTGGCAACGACTCGCTAGGGCGATACTGTTTGGTTTCGCCAAAATCTAGAAATAACGAATCCACACCTACGGGTTGTCGTATTTCATATTCACCGCCAATCATTACGCTACCGCACACGTTTTTGTTATCCCACCTTGATTATCTGCTGGCTGTTGCTAGCTAATAGTAAATACAAACAGTAACATAATCTGTAGTAAACGCTTTCAAACTAATCGTATTTAAGAGGTAACATGGATACAACCACCCGCACCATGAACGTTCGCAAACGTATTGCATTGGTAGCCCACGACCATAAAAAAACGGCGTTAATTAACTGGGCGAAGAATCATCGCGAAGATTTAATTAAACATCAACTATTTGGAACCGGCACCACCGGTACGCTGTTGTCACAGCAAGGGTTTGAAGTAGAGGCCTTATTAAGCGGTCCAATGGGTGGTGACCAACAATTAGGCGCAATGATTGCGGAAGGTAAAATAGACCTAATGATCTTCTTCTGGGATCCGCTAGATGCGGTTCCGCATGACCCTGATGTAAAAGCGCTACTGCGTTTGGCGGCGGTATGGAATATACCAATGGCTACCAACCAAGCGACAGCTGAATTTATCTTAGCCAGCCGTCACTTTAATCAGGAGTTTTCGGTAGATGTCCCCGATTACGCGGGTTATCTAAAACAGCGTACTAGTTAAACTACGCCGCCGTTTGGCTTTCTGTATCACCGGCACGGATCCTAAATAGTTTCCCAGAGTGAGTACGATTTGCTTTGTAATCTGGTTGTAAAAAGCGAGGGCGAATTGATTTCAAATGTTCAATTTGCTCTTCGTTTAACTTACCAACCGGTAAGCCTAAGGCTTTGTAACTCAGTAATGGCCGTGCCGCTAAATTGATCATCATGTCCACATTGCTTCGCTGCTCGTGAACATGTTGCTCATTCATTGGCTTTAACACACCATTTTCCATTAAGTTTGCTACGGCAGGCTCTTTTAACGGCAGACTTAGTACGCTGCGACGAGTAATAATAAACTCGCGTAAAATAGCGCGCTCAGAATGATCCAAACACGAGATCATCGAAGCGAGTCGTTGTAATTCTCGACGATGCTGAACTGCTCCCGTGATACTGGTCATAATCAACAACAACCCGCGGCTAAGAAAATAAGCCAAACCCGTTACACAACTAATAGTTAACACCATACTCAGTTGCGCGTTTAAGCCTGCTTCAGGTAACCACTGCTTGGGAATAACCAGTAACATGCCACTGGCGGTAAGCACCCACGCCATAAAAATGTCTAATATGCCCCAGCGGGCGATTAAACGTCCTAAAAATTCCATTGTTTTGCACTCCTGACAAAAAGCTGACTCTTCGCAGGTAGTGATAGCAAGGGCTGTGCCAGATAATAAGAAGGCCGCATAAAGCGACCTCAATTAAACAAGTAAGTGAGCTAACTAGGCTTCTTGATGCTCGGGAACTAGATCCATTGCGGCCTGCATCACCTCAATGCCAGCACCTTTTTTATGGGCATTCTCGCTTAAATGCCTACGCCAAGCACGCGCGCCCACACAACCTTGGAACAGCCCCAGCATGTGGCGGCTAATATGTTGTAAACGGCCGCCTTGTGCCAAATGGTTTTCAATATATGGCAGCATTAACTCAGCCACTTGATGGCGGCTTAATGCTGGCTGCGGATCGTCAAAGATCTGTTGATCCACATCCGCTAATAGGTAAGGGTTTTGATAAACCTCGCGACCTATCATAACGCCATCGAGGTGCTTTAAGTGCTCTTGCATTTGTTCCAAGCTAGCAATTCCGCCATTTACGCTTATGGTTAGCTGCGGGTAATCAGCTTTTACTTGGTAAGCTCTTGGGTAATCTAACGGAGGAATATCTCGATTCTGCTTTGGACTAAGACCAGATAACCAAGCTTTACGCGCATGAATAATAAAGGTTTCACAGCCAGCTTCAGCCACCGGCTCGATAAAGTCTTTTAGAAACTGATAACTATCTTGCTCATCGATACCAATCCGTGTTTTTACCGTCACCGGAATCTTAACTTGTTGCTGCATTTTACTAACACATTCAGCCACCAGCTCTGGCTCAGCCATTAAACAAGCGCCAAAACGACCATTTTGCACACGGTCTGATGGGCAACCAACATTTAGGTTTACTTCGTCATATCCCAAATCTTCAGCGCGTTTTGCACATTCGGCTAATTCCTGCGGATTAGAGCCGCCCAGTTGTAAAGCCAGCGGGTGCTCTTGCTCAGAGAAGCCTAAGTAATCCCCTTTGCCATGTAAGATCGCACCTGTCGTTACCATTTCAGTGTAAAGCAGGGTATTTTTGCTCATCAAACGGTGGAAGTAACGACAGTGACGGTCAGTCCAATCGAGCATCGGAGCAACGCTAAACCTACGACTAAACTCGACATCAACTATACCAGTCATGCATTTGTTTTTCAAAGATTTTTTACTCATCTGTTCTTGGGTCATTCTCTACTATTCTCAACCATTTTGGGGGATTGAATCCCCCATATTTACCCCTTACAATATGGGGGATCTTATCATTAGGGAACATTTATGGCCAACTACCACATAGAAACTCGTAAAACGTCAAAAGGCGAAACCCGGTATCGATGCCAAGTTAGAAAGCAAGAAAGTGGCAAAGTCATATACAGAACAGAAAAAACATTCTCTAAAAAAGCGGATGCTAAATCATGGGGCATCGAGTGGGCGTCAAAACTAGAAAAACGAGCTCAAAATACTAATGATAACGTACCAACAATTCGCGAGCTGATTCTAATATATTTGAACGACAAACACATGAGCCAAACAATTGGCCGTTCAAAAAAGTTTAGTCTTAGTATGCTGGTAGATACAGAACTAGCAAAGGTTCGAGCAAACAGACTTTCAACTCATCACCTTGTGTCGTTTTGTAAAGACAGGACAGAGGCTGGCGCTAAACCTCAGACTATCGCGTGTGATATCTCTCACCTAAGAAGCGTTTTTCGGTCAGCAAAAGCGGTATTCAATATAGATGTGACTGACACTGTTTTTAAGGAATCTTATTACACCCTTTATAACCTCAATCTTATCGGCAAATCCGAGAAGAGGAGCCGAAGACCTGAAAAAAAAGAACTAACAAAAATCAGGCAAGGATTATTGCGGAGACAAGAGCACCCTGCTGCTAAGATTCCCTTCTTAGATATTTTGGACTTTTCTATTCTCTCCTGCATGCGAATTGGCGAAATATGCAAAATCAAGTGGGAGGACGTAAATGAAAACAATAAAACTGTGAAAGTCAGGGATAGAAAAGACCCTAGAAAGAAAAGTGGCAATCACATGTATGTTCCTATGTTGAACGACGCTTGGTTGATTTTGCAACGACAACCCCGAGCCAGTGAGCTGGTATTTCCCTATAACCCAAAAAGTGTGACAGCAGGTTTTCAACGAGTTCGCAATGAACTTGGAATTAATGATTTACGCTATCATGACCTGCGAAGAGAGGGCGCTAGTCGTCTTTTTGAAGGAGGATTAAGCATTGAAGCTGTTGCACAGGTCACTGGTCACAGGAACCTAGATACCCTCTGGCAAGTTTACACCGAGATGAATCCCAAAGCTGTTCACGATATGTTCAATTCGCTTCAGCTAGAAAAAGTACTTAAAGAGTATGCAGAAGACGAAAATTGAGTTTTTCTGCTTGTACAAACAAATAGGTGACAATCGATTTTTCATAGTCACCATCCGTTTCGATGATGCTCAGACATACTGTGAAGACTCACATTACTAATGTAAATTATTATTTAGCCATTAAATACAGATACTTTTAATTTGAGAATTATCATTAATATCTACATCAACAAATTCAACTGAGATTGAGTGTGAACCACAAACTTCAACTAAAAAATCAAAGTCTTTTTTATTCTTTGACTTACCAAATAGTATAAGAGTTCGTTTATGCTCTGGGTTGATATGAGAGTAAACTAACAATTGGCCAAGTGCATGCTTCCAATGACTGATTTTCTTAATTTCTGCTATAGTACTAGAAGACTTTAAATCGATTCTATCTCTACCGTAACCACTGTTACATTCTGAACGTAAATCAGTATTCATAGCTATCATTGTATGTTGTATTGACTCCTCTGTAACCCCTAGCTTCTCCATATCTTTGATATACTTTTCATTAATATCTGAGTCGCAAAGGTAGTACCCTATTTCATTTTTTAATTTTAGCTTATTAAATGCTTTCCTATTACGAAAAGAACCAAGCCGAATGGCTTTACCTTCAATTAATAAAATATTTACCCAATGAATGTAATAGCCGTGTTCTTTACTAGAACTAAAACTGCAATGAGAACTAAAGTTATTTTTAAGCCACTTATAGGGGTGTATTACAAATAAACCAGCTTTAAGTAAGTCACTGAAGCTAGCAAAAAGATCTTCTGTAGGAACTAGTGATGCCTCTACAGTTTCAATATCTTTCTGAGAATTAACTTTATATTTACGATTAGCCAATGGGATACCTTGCCTCGAATTCAACTCCGAACTGCGCCACTCTTAATTCTCAAGCACCGCTCCATCATTTCTTTGAAAATGACGGAGCGGTGCTTGAATCCTAAACATTTTTTCGGACGATAATTTATCCTTCGCTGAGCCCGTGTTCCATGACACCACTCCCACCAACATTTTTTCTACCAACAAACTTATCAAAAAACACAAAAGGGCAGAAATTAGATAGACATCGGATATCCAACGGTTTCTTCAAAAGAGAAATAATCAAACTTTATTGTAAACAACGAGACTATATTGTCCGTCAACAGTTAGCTAAGCTCGAAATAATTTAAAGCTCAGACAGTTGGCATTGCTCAGTTACTTCTTGAATTAGAAAAATTGAGCTATCTTTCGACAGTGGCGCAGCACCCGGCTCCTTTGTTGTCGCAAGAGCTGTTATGGTGAAAAGAGCTTTGCCATTTACCACTGACCACAAGCCAATAGTCGAAGTGTTTGGGTTATCTCCAAGTCTGACATTCCATATGGATGTCAGACTTTCTATCTCATCCCAGTGACCTCTTTCTGACGAAACTGAATCTACCTTATGGAACATATCCTCAGCCCATACGCGCTGATATTCTTTATGGGTCAGCTCAAGCCTATCCTTGGCATTGGAGGCCTTATTTGAGGCTGCGTATAACGTTGACTCATGCTCGGCTCTAATTACACCAACAGAAAGATTTACCCAGTGTTCATCTAGTTCTAATTCAACGTCATACTTAGTGTCATCGCCGAATTGCCTTATGAAGGGAATAACTGCGCTTCCATCAAGCATTTCAATGTCACAAGTTAAAGTATTGTTTTTAGACCCACAAGCTGTGCTAAGCGCTACTAGTAGTAAAGTTATCGTCAATCGTTTAAGAGTCACTCTTAGCCCCTAGGTTGTTCTTGCTATAAATCAAGGCTACTAGGTAAGAGCTAGCCAATGCAACGATGAATATCAGCAAGCTTTCATATCCAAAGGTCAACCTAATAACTGAGGTTAGAATGGATGCACAAAGTAGCGCAATGACGATAGGGAATCGCCTTATGTCTTCCATAGAAAGCGTCCCTTCAGCCTTCGAGGTAAAAGTCTTTTTTACATATAGATGCAAAAGAGGGACACCAACAACGAGCCCAAATATAAACCAAATCATTAGTAATCAGCCAAATCTAGCATTCCTCTAAGCGCCAACTCTTTTTTTGCCTGTTTTGCACTGGTTGTGGCGCACATATTTAATCCAATTACGGCGATAACAAATACGCCAAGCATTCGCCCCCCGACTTTGGTTATTCTTCCTTTTAGCCCTAGTTTCTTTGCAACTTCCAGCAAAGGGTTTGATGTGGCAGCTGAGGCAGCGGTTGCTGAAGCTTGGCCTCCAAGCCCTAATGTTAACCCTCCATAAATGCCGCCGACAACTGCTGCAGCACTTACGCTTGGTGTTCCGAAGCCAGCCTCAGTTAATGCATCAGAGACAGCTTTGTTACTAGCGAAATAAGACTGAAGTTCTTTGTCAGTCATAGACCAAGGGTGCCAAGCAGTGTTAGCTGTAAACTGGCCCACAATTCCATAAAGATGACCAGATAACCTTTTATTAGAAAGAGCAAGGATCTCTTGCAGCAAATGCATCTGCCTTTGACGGGGAAGACTTCTGTACATTGTTATGCCTGAAAGAATGACTAAAGCTTTTGGTTCATTAGTGAGCTCATTCTGAAAAGATTTTAGATCCATAAGCGTAATAAAAAACTTTAAAGGCTCCGCGTCATGTAGCTTATGTTTATAACGAGTTTCCGTTGCTAGTGTAGAGTTTGCCATGTATCAATCCTAGATAACATAAATTACTGCGAATGATATCAATACAACCGGAACCACCACAAGTGACAAATCGCTCACTAAAAACAATTATCTCTAATAAAATCAGCTCTGAATTTACTTTTAGTTAAATATAGTTGTTTGAGGTGTCTTTTCTTGGTGGTATTGGGGAATCTGCTCCTAATACGTAAACTAGACAAACTTTGGTGCCAACAAAATGTACCATTATTCTCCTTCCCTCATACTCTCCTTAGCCTCGGCTCTTTTCCTATCAATCCACTCAGCTAAGTCGTGTAAATTAACAAGGTATTCTGACTTCTGAGTTTCCCTGTATGCTGGTACAGGGAGCCTTCCCGCACTTGCTCTCATTCTTGCGGTAGCAGGAGCCAACCCAAAGTACTTTTCTGAAATATCAGATAATCGTACATCGCTCATTTCAAATTCAGCCATCAGATAAAAGTGCGTGTTCATAGATAGGTACTCCAATAATCTTAACTACTGGAGCTAGAGTCTACGGTGAAAATTTTGACCTAGTTCTTTTGCGCAACAGTTTCTAGAAAAATGGTTGAGATTAGACGTTTTTAGCATTAAAACGGATGTAAAAAGCCAAAAAAATTCGCAATGCGAATTTTTTATGTGCTCAAAGCGGGTCTATTACAGGTCCCAGAGGGCTTATCGCAAAGATATAAATTCCCATTGCGAATATCATATCTTAAATAGCCGCTCCGCAAGTGGCCACCATAGTAGATCCTGTGCTTCTCTCTTTTGTTCCGCATTCACAAACCTATGCCTGTGAGAATGAGATATGTCATACCAAGACTGATATAGGCTACCGTGCTTACTAACGTCAGCAGCTAAGCCACCAGTTAGAGTGCTTCATCTGCTCTTGTAATCGTTCCTTTTTCTGCTTTCGGCGATCCAGATATAGCGGCCATTAAACCAGTACCATGCCACAACTAGTCAATGGCAGAGAGAACATTCCCCAAAAAATATATAAACCAGCCCACGTCATTTCACACTCCCGAAATTCGCAATGCGAATTTTTTAGCTCATTCCACGCACAAGGTTATCGATGCTATTCGATTTACACGGTAACTCATCAAGCACCTTCGACAACCGTTCTTGATACTCAGGCGTATATTTTCCCAACACTTCGGTCACGGCCATTACCGCTGCCTGCTTGTCAGCGATAAACGCCGCAACATCGCCTTCGTAACTAGATTCGAAATAGCCAATCACCAGATGAGCTATCAAAGGATGATGGCCACTGATACCGATAGACGCCAAATAACAACTTACATAGTCGCAAATGCTGCTACGTACCTCTGCAAGCATAGCGTCTGCTCTGGTAACGCTCATTAGTAAATCCTTTGCTTAATCATTTTAGTCACTCGTTATTTGGCATCAAGAATCGTATCAATGAGCGCCAGCGTCGCACTGACTGTGCTTTCGCTTGCTTGACCCAAAACTCGCGCATCACGCGCCATGTAGTCTATAGTATTGAGCCTGTCAGCCAATACCACTCCATCAACCACGTCCGACTTAACCACGACCTCAAAGGGGTAATCCTTCACTTCATTAGAGATGGTACAGACCATTGCCAAGCCAGTAGTCAGGTTGTATGCATAAGGCGAAATCACTAATGCTTTTACCAATCCACCTATTTCTAGAATCGCTCCCTTACCCGGTACGTTATGCATCATAACCGTTCTTCTCGATGCTTGTTTTCACTGGTAACTCCTGACAACAACGTATCCAAGCTGGGCGTATCTTTCTCAATCAAGATCTTACCCGAACCAACTACGGTAAAACACACGTCATCATCAATACTCAATTGCGCATCAGCGATTGCAACTTTAGGCAATCGAACAGCAATACTGTTACCCCACTTACGGATGGCACCTTTCAATTTCATCATAACCCCCGTTAGTCGCGAGTGCGACCCCAACTATCCCGCAATTCACCGTCTGCGTGTCGGGTATAAGTAACACCTTTGCCATCGTGATAAATCTTATCTGATACACCATCATCAAACATTTCATGCTCTGAAGGTTCTCGTTCATCTGAATCTTCAGAGCCACGCATAGAACCTAAAACGCTGACAACAATAAACACGACAAAAAGCAACAACCCTAAATCATCTTCCATAGCAACCTCCTGACCACTGAACTTTAGCTTACAACACAACCATAATGATACATTGTATATACATCATGTTTTTAGGAAAGTCTTCTGGAACTTCCGATTATTTTTCGTTTGTGATTCGCATTGCGAATTTTTCCTTATGTACAACGTATACATCAACCGTCCATCAAATGACTTTAGATAATCGCTCTCCCCTACTTTTTCTTGCTAGAAGCCCTCGCATGACGACCATTAATATCGGGCTGGTAATGCAAAGGCAGGTCACGAGGGCTGTTTTGTGCCCTCGCTCACATTGCCGGGAAACGGCTCGCCGCCCCCCGCTATGCAAGGGGTCGTAAACTCCCCCACACATAGCGTGGCGCTTAGCTTCCAGCGATTTTGCGCATATTTTTATGCGCACATTCACTGGCTTGATTTATTTGAAGCTTTTTGTCATGCTTCTTACTGACTCACCTCGCAGCCATCGCTGCAAAGCTGCTCTCCAGAACCTCTGGTGTAGCCATCATTTAAAGACCTAAGCATTTCCTAAATATCGAATCGATGCGTGTGCAAATTAAGCGCACAATGAATGATTTATCGTGCTTGCTTTCTTTCAAAACTCTTTAGAAATAGTGAGCAGCAGAACCGGACCGAGATGGCCGGGCACACTTTTCTGCACATATCAAAGCTGAAATTCGAAACGTGAGAAAACACCAAATCAAGGCGAGAACAGTCCGAGCCTGAACTTCGCAATGGAGTTCAAACAGGGGCGAATCGGCATTTCGTGTCGCAATCGTTTCAACGATTGAAGTTCTTACAAGGTAGAAATTTGATGAGCACATTTAACCCCGAGAGTGTCTGCGCAGCTTTGAAAGCGCAGACAAAAGTTATACGCAAACCGTCCTACAAGAGGAGCACATCGAGGCTAGACCGCCATGCTAATGAACTGATTCAGTTGCGAGATCAGGGAAACTCCATCGCAGAACTTCAGCGATGGCTTCGCTTTGAAAAGCGCGTAAAGGTTGCCCACTCTACTGTGTCCCGATGGCTCTCTGCTAATGCCTAGCTTTAGAAAAAACAAGAATCCGATAAAAGCTGGCAAGCAACAAGCTGCTACGGTTATGAAAAGGATTCAAGGTAGTGTGCTTCGTTCAGTCGGCACGGTCCGAAATTATGAAGAAGCCTTATCACGTGTAGCTCAGTTCACTAATCGAGAGTTTGGTTGCCGCCTTCAAGAGTTGTCACCTAAGCAAGCGATTCAATACCTCGAAACTCGTTCAGAGGAAGTAGGACAAAAGACTTTAGATATGGAAAGGCAGGCTATTCAGGCAATGATGCGACACGTCACTGGAAAGCTGCCACCAGATGGCGCCACGTTAACTGTTGTAAAATCGGCATTCAAGCAAATCAAGGAATCAAGAGCTTACACTCCTGAGCAAGTAGCTATGATTGCCAATGGCCAGATAGAACGAAATGCGCTGGCCACTGAAATAGCTCATGCCGCAGGTTTACGCTCACATGAGCTTTTCACCCTTCGGCCAGCTGCTGAACGGAACGCAGATGAACGCCCAGCACTAGATACTAAGTGGCTAGAACGCGAGGGTAAGCTATATACAGTGATTGGCAAAGGCGGGTTATGTAGAGAGGTCCTTTTACCCAGTACTCTAGCAGCTCGACTTGAAAGCTGTCGACTTGCAGCTCCCGTTAAAGTGACTGATAGGGGAATAGACTACATTCAACATTACGGCATTAATGCGGGACAATGCTGGTCTACATCCTTCAGCGATGCCTCCAAAAGAGTTCTAGGTTGGACTACTGGCTCTCATGGGGTTCGTCACTCTTATGCACAAGAACGAATGAGAGAGCTGAAGCGAATACGATTGACTAGAGACGTAGCACTGAAGACTGTTTCACAAGAGATGGGACATTTTCGACCGGAAATTACAGAAACCTACCTGAGATAATCACCAGCTAACTGCATTAGCTCAAATCTGACCTGACACTCAACAATGAAAGGCTCCAACATAATCTGAGAGTCAGGTTTGAGCGAGTGGCGACCATTCACTAAAACTCGTTTTTGGAAATAACTCATTTAGTGTCTGTAACCAAAACCACACTTAAAATAATAGTTTAAGTACTCGGGGACACTGAGTTGCATCTTCATGTATATCTTGCGATGGCGCTGCTCTTCAACTAACTGGGCAGTTTAAATATGACGCTTGTGACAATTTTGAAGTGTACTAATGAAGTGACTTAATTACTTCTTCTCTATAATTGAGCTATTGATTACAAGTTGTACCCGAGCGAACATAAACTTGTTAGCTCTGAGTAACAAAGGGAGAATAGTATACCCTCCCTTTCATTCATGCTTAAATTAGATTAAATAGCCACCAAATCACCGATTGTATTTTCAAACAACCATTTATGATGGTGTTATCAAACTCTGTTATGAACTGCTCCTGATTAGCACTAATTAAGCGTTGAGAGCTACTTTCTACAACACTCTCTTTGACACAATCATCAAAAGCTTTCATTTTATACTTACCGATAATCGAATGGTAAACCAAATGAATTGTGCGATCGTCACAAAATGTCATATAAGCCTTACGCCCACGACGAGAAACGAAAATCCACTTGTAAGCGCAAAAACCTATACTTCCTGCAATAACCTCGTCATCAGAACGAAGCATGTCAACGAAATCAATTGAGCTGATAACGTGAGTTTCGTTGATAGCGGTTTGTGCCAAATTAGCAATTTTGTCCCACTCTTTAGCTTTAAAGGTTGACTTTGAGTATGTGTCATAAGCTTCATTATTAACCGAAGTGAACTGAAAGAGTGACTGTATCGGTTAAGGCGTAGGCTTCGTTAATCAATTCCAACGGGAGTAAATCCGCTAAGGTTTCAATCGAGTTGGGCTTCCAGTCATTGATGATATTGAGGGCTTGTGAAACGTCCATAAAAAATCCGAGTGCAATAAATACACTCGGATTTTGACAGCTTGAAAAGGTCGTTCAACCAATTATATTTGGCTTAACTGATCGGCATTACCTTATCAAGGGCTCTTTTTTATTATAAAGGCTAATCTACTGATGATAAGAGTCTATCTATCGATGACATATGTGTATCTTCGTCATAATGCTCAGCTTTTAAGCGATCGCACAGTAGCCTTGTTTTAGCTGAAATCCTACCTTTATCATAGTCTTTCCATTCATCAACTCGCTCCAATACTTTATGAAATACTTTGTCTGGTAGACGGTTACCCATTTGTATTCCCATAACAGAAGGAAATATGTTCTTAAAAGTTTCCCTTACTTCAGCTACGCTAGGAGCTAAAGAGAAGAAGTTAAGAAGAAACTCAGGCCTCATTATAAATTTAGATCCTTCAGCTTTAACCATTTCAGAAGTTACTCGCTGAATCCTAGATTCTTGTGTTAGCCACCAAGTCTGATAACCAAATTCTGGGAATGTAGAATATTCTTTATTCAGTCTACGCTGACCATAGACAGCATTTATTGTTATAGAGACGTCTTCAGCTAAATCGGCATGACCATTTTTGACATCAAGTATAACTTTAGCAAGGTCGCTAATTTTTTTATGGTCTATACCTTTCGCTAATTCTTCTTTAGAGATGTATTCCATCCCAAATTGCTGAGTTATATAACCCTTAAGCTCTTCTTTACCAGTTGCGTAGTGTAGTTGACTTAACGTCACGAACTCTGAGATATACTGCTGCCAATTTTTTGTATAGCCTTCAGACTTTGCGTGATAGTAGGTTCGAATCAAAATCTGTTGGGATTGGCGAGCAACGTGATCAGGTAAGTACGCTTCTCTTGGTTGAATATGATTTTTGAATTCATTGTGAGTAACAATGAAGTGCTTAATAACACCATTTAACACAGACTCTGAAAAAATTAATCTTATTCCTGCTTCTTGTGCCATAGCGAACATGTTGCGAGTCATTTGATTTTCTTTAGATAGAAATCTTTCTGATACAGCTCGAATGATCAAGTCTGTACCCACGATTAATCTAAAGTTAGCTGTGGCTTTCTGAAAGTAATCGACGACCCGAGGCTCTGCTTGTAACGTGAATAACAAAATATAAGTGCGCGAGAACTTGTTCAATAGTAAGCGCTGTGCTTCGGTACTCTGATAGAACATTTTTCTACTAACTTCGCAAATTAAGGGTTCTATAATATTATTTATTCTATGGTCTATATTCGCTTCCTCTATTGCATCTTTTACTCTGTCAAAGACTGAGTTCTCAATTAGAGAGTCAAATTCTTTTTCTGATTGACTGCCATTAAGGAAACTTGAGCAGTTAAGTCCCTCTCGTTCAAAAAAGAGCTGCGCCACGCGAATAGCAAGAGAAGCAACCAGCTTTCTATGTGGGGGAGTCAAATCAGAAAGAAGACCCATTGCTACTATTTCACTTTCGACATCTAGGTGAAGACTTTCTTCTACTGCCTTTTCTTCTGCAATTTTGCTTCGAGTTTCAAACGGAAGGCAATACTTTTTATGTATTTTTTAGTTTTCTTGCGTCCAGTCGTTGCCTGAATGGCTTCTTTGTGAACATTGATTTTTTTACCTCCAACACTACCTTTGCCAACTAATTCTTTAAGCCGTGAATCTAGCAACCCACCGACAATGTTATTAGCCCAAGGAATGTGTGTTCTGATAAATTCCACTATTTGTTCACGGGTCATGAATAAATTTTGGTCAGGGTCAGTATCATTTAATGCCCATAATATGAGGCTATCAGCTACAGTTTTTGTTAAGTGCTTATCTTGCTCTCTGTTTTCAACTTGTTGTTGTAAAAAAACATAGACTGATGGATGTTCTACAAGCTCAGTTTTTCTAACACTTTTACCGTTATCAATATCTTTCAAAAAGTCGGTAAATCGGGCCAAGTGGGTGTAATAAGCTTTTTTAGTAGCTTCACTATGGTTAATGTGAGAGAGAATCCATTTTGCATCTCTTATTCGCACAAATACATCGTGCTTATCAGTCAGAGTTTCTTCTTCTTGGTCAAATACGCGAATTGTCTGAGATGTAACGTAAGTTAGTCGCCTAGGTGCACGTCCAAACTCCTCTAAGCGATCAATTGTTTTCTTGATCTTTGAACGGTGATTTTCTTCGATAGATATTTGATAGAATATTTTATTGTTGTCCACACTATATAAGCCGGGTTCCCTAATACCATCGGCTCCGCCATCATTAGTTCCGCCTACTGGGATGAAATCTTTACCTTCAAAAGCGGCCAAAAAATCGTTGGCGAAATCTTCAAGAGGGAATCCCTCACAATTATTTAATGCGATTTGAGCAAGTTTCACATTAACTTCATCTAAAGCCACTTTGTATGTCCTTTGAACCATAAGGTTTAACTACAGCAACATTAACATAATGATAAGTATGGGCAATGTGGCTAACCATATATATGTGTATATAAGTCGTGTTACATATAGTTTTGTAAGAGAATTTAGATATAACTCAATAACTAAAGAAAGATCTCGGTGCGATAGTCACGTCGAATTTCTCCCCGAGATACAACACAGGAATGAACAACGATTAAAATTAGAAAATTGATAACTTTTAGTAGGGAAAAAGCCCATGATCATGATGTGAATGAGTAAAAGGTCTAAACGATAATGGGGCATAAATGTGTCAGCATACCTGCCCCATTTTTGGACAAAAACAAGTTCAGGAGACGAGTATTAACGTCCAGTTAAGGTGTGAGTCACGCTGCTACGACACTCAATTTGTAAGTCGTAAACACTAAACTAAGCCCAAACCAAAATGCCAAGCGTGGGGAATCACTCTAAAATTTTTTGTTATACGCCATACTAAAAGCTTCCTGAAAACTCATTAACTTCTTGACCACTTGAAAACTCACGAACTCGATAATGTCTATTATTAGCATCTAACCATAGAAAATAACCCAGTTTATAGCCGCACACATAGCGACTATCAAAACTTCCCGAGGTAACATAAACATCGTCGTAATTTGGCTTAGTCATGATTCTCAGACGATTACAGTCTCTGACTTCCTCACTGTCGGGACGATTTGACTTCTTCATTTCCAGAGCAATCAAGTTATCTTGCTCTTCTAGCTTACCTCGACTGTGTAAAATCAAGTCACAGGTTATTGAGACCTCTACAGAGTTGTCATCAAGGATAGTTTTGACGTTACCACGGTTGCGGTTGTACTCTGCATCAGCAAAGTAATTTAGAAACCCAGCAGCTTTAGCCTTTGGCTCTAAAATCATCGCAAATCTAGCGCATAAGTTGCGCTCCGCAACATCATTTTGAATATTGCTCGCTTCAGTATCAAAGAATTCATTTAACGACTCTTGAAATATTCGCTTTAAAACTTCCAACCACCTTTCCTCTTTGATACCAGGGCTTATAACGCCAAATTAGGTTTATAAAATCAAAGCTTATGTCTATCTTTTAGCATCGGAATAAAAGTCATCCCTAGATTCTTCAACGAATGCTTTTAGTTCAAGATACTTAAAGCGAATTATTGGAGAATCTCCTCTTACGCCCACATTGAAGGAGTCAATTTTGCGCCTATATGACCTAACGAGACTATAATGACCATCATACAATTCAGCGGTGACTATAACCTCTGTATCACTTACGATCCTAATATCTACATCATCAAAATACATCCCTACAGGGACTAAGGTTGATGAAAACCATCAAAGTATGCTTCTAAATACTCTTCGTTTGTCATTACTTTTCCTAAATATTCCTAACACCACTTGAAAACCTAACGGTCCCGTAACGAACCGAAAACAACTTAGCGGTTTGAGGGCCAACACAGCTTTACTGTGTATTCGTTGACAGCCTTGTTATAACTCATTTAGCTGACCATGCAAGATATTCACCCTGTCTATTAGCCTTTCATGCTCATCTTAGACATGGTTGTCAAATGGGCCTGAGGACAACATCGACTCTATGTATTCAATATGGTTAATGCCATGTTTCACCAAAGCTTCAGCGAGAAAGCTGGTCACCTTAACATTACCTTCCTACACACTTTGTAATAATCCCGAGTGCAATTCCAACATATTTAATGTGCAATCAGCAAAGTAGAAAGTCATTGCGCATCCTGCATTTTCAGTACCGACTTTTTAGTCGTAAACATATCCACTGATACCAGCGATAACAGTTTTAACTAAAAACTTAATCGATTCAATTATCTCGGGTTGAGTCACGCAAGGGCTAGCAAATATTACGCTGACACGTTTCTGGACAAAAGTGAGTCGCCAATTTAACCAGTTTGTACTTTACAGATTAGTTTTACGAGGCTAGAAAAGGTTATGTTTGATTCATTGTTTCATTAAGTAACTGAACGTGTTGAATGAAAATATCCCCTGCCAATGATAACTTATCGTCACTTGGGTAGATAACTTCTGCACTCCAAACAACGGGTACGGAACCTTCAATGTGGAATTGCACAATGGTTTCCTCCTCGGTTAATTGTCGAACGGCAAATCCCGGAACAATTGCCCAACCTATTTGTGCAATAACCATCTCAATCGTGGTATGGAGGTTGTTCGAAATGATCACGTTATCGCTTTCTACATGTCCTTTATCTAAACCGTATTGAAAGACAAACTTAGGAACAACTTGTGTGTGCTCTGCAAGCTCCTGAGTTGAAACCACTGCTCCTTGAGCAAAGAGATTGCTATGGGCAGCACATATGGTTTGAAAGTTAAAGGCGCTAATGGAAACTAACTCTTCTTCTAGCGTGAAGGGAGAAGCCCTGAGCCCCATGTCAGCAAGGCCACTCTGCACCCAAACTTTTATTTGCTCAGTGTTTCCTGTAAGCACTTCTAGTTCAATGGTCGGTATTTCCTCTAGCACTGCTTTAAAGCAGTGAATAACCTCTTGGCTAACTAATAAGCTGTCAATTGCAATGGTAAAACTTGTTGGCAGTTCTTTCTCAAAACTGTTAAGCATTGTGGTGAATTTGTCGGAATCTAGCAAAACGCGTTTGGCTAATTTATAGAGCTTTTTGGCTTCCTTGGTGGCCTCCAGCCTACGCACATGACGCTCAAATAAAATAACATCACAACTTTCTTCAAGGTTAGCTACCAGTTTAGCTATGGCTTGACTGCGCTTGTTTACTTTGATAGCAGCGCTCTTAAAACTGCCAGTTTCATACGTTAATACAAAGGCTTGTAGCTGCGATAATGAGAAATCCATGCCTTATCCTTGATAGTTTTTCTACATTATAAACAACTTTAGGTTGTTTATTGGAATTTCTTTTAACAAAAAAAGGAGTTCATGATGGCTCCATCAACACGAACTAGGCAAAAGGTCCTAATTCAACAAATCACTTGGAGCTTATTATGAAAAAATCAATCATCGCATTAACACTTGCAGCAACGACAACGTTCGGTATTTCAGCAACTGCTCAAGCTTGTTCTTACTCTTACGTTACTGATGCACAAGGCAATCATTTCGTAAGTCGTACCAATGAGCTACCAATGGAAACCGAAGAGAGCCTTATCGTTGTTCCTCGTGGCCACGAGTTCCGTGATTCAACGGCGAAATACGGTTTTGTAGGCATGCGCCATGGCGATACTCAAATGATTTCATCAGGTCTGAATGAGCACGGTGTGAACATTGAAGCACTTGGTTTCTGGGCGGCTGAATACTCAGACGCAAAACAAGGTGATGCAACATCGCTATCTATCATGTCAACCATGCTAGGTAATGCAAAATCGACTGATGAAGCAGTAGAAATTGCCAAGAAAATGGTCGTTGTTTATGAAGACATGAAACAATTCAACGGTGTAACCGTAGCGTTCCACTATGCAATTAACGACGGAAAACGTGCCGTTGTGATTGAGCACGAAGGTGGTGAAGCGGTTGTTTATGAAAACACTCTTGGTGTAATGACCAACGACCCGGGCTACGCAGCACAAGAAAAGATGGCGAAAGAAGCCATTGAAAAATCAAACGCACGTAAAGGCGATGACATGCAAGTATTCGCAGGTTTTGACACTAGCTCAGAAGAGCGCTTCTCTCGCATCGCAGCGCTCAATGCAGCTTACGAAAATAACGCACCTGCTAATGATGCCCGTGATGAAGGCTTGAACCGTGCGTTCTCAATGCTGAACAACATGGAGCTTGTACCTGGTTCAATGTACTGGGAATTCATGTCACCACTACCACAGATGATTGCTTACGGTAACGTTGTTGATATCGAGGACAAAGCTTACTACTTTCGCACCTACGACAACCCATCGCTGCGTAAAATTGACCTAGACGACATTGACTTTGATAGCGTGCCTTACTCTGCTAGCCCAATCTATGGTCAGCAACCGACATTCAATGTGTTAACTGCGAAATAAATCTAACCAGCCATTGATTTAAGCGGAGGTGCATAATCTGCACCTCTTTTTGAGGGACTCTCCTATGAAATCTAAATCTATTGTTACCTTACTGCTTACCATCGGACTAGTCAGTTCACCCTTGGTGGTTGCCTGCAACGCCAAACAGCAAGTGTTTGATACTGCTCACAACATGTGGGAACACGCTCGCAATGCTCAACTTGAACGTATGTGGGAAAATGCTCCAACCGATCATACTTACTTTGTGGCAGGCCTGCCTCTTTGGTCAAAACAAGAGACCTTAGATACCTTCACTGCAATGTTTGAAGGCGTGGTCAGCCAAGATATTGAAGTGGTTCGTGAAGAAGTGACGATGCTATCAGAGACAGCAGCACTCTACACCGCTGACATGACATACACTCAGTATGACGCCGACAACAATCTGTTAGTGCCAACTTCACCGTACTCGATGACAATTGTGTTTGTATTGCGTGATGGGAAATGGATGAACCTGCATTCTCATCAGTCGTTTCCATAAACCGCTGATTATGAGTTGGTTCTTTAGTGTATAGGCGTGTTGGCAGAAGCTCAGCTGCACGCCTTGATGATATTTTCTCGAAACTAGTAGCAAAGTTTGCTCTCTCACACAAAGTCAGACATTCAGGTCATTCAATGACTTCCTTCAACCGCATCACTCTCTCGATAAACACATCCGCCGCTAAACTTAGCTGATCTTCATTTGGGTAATAGAGCATGGCATGCCAACTTACTGGCGTTGAGCCTTCAGCATAAAATTCATTCAGCACTCCTGCATCTAAAAAGCTTCTAACTTTAAAACTTGGAACCCTAGCCCATCCGGCACCCGCTTGCAGCATAGCTAACACTTCATCAAATCCTGTACATATGATCGTTCTATCACTGAGTACGTAGCGTTTTTCATGCCCAAAATCGTAGATAAACTTAGGGACTATTTGTGTCATATCACTCTGTTCTTCCTGCGTTAATACCGCACCAGAAGTAACAACTTTAGAAGAAGCCACTTCCGCCGTTGAAAAATTGAATGCGACCATTTCTTGAACATCCTCGAATTGTATTAAGGCAGAAAAAACTAAAGCGACCTCCACTTCACCGGACTTCATCCATTCAATAACTTGCGTCGTATCACCACTTTTAACGACGAGATCGATATTCGGAAACTCTTTCAATACTTCTAAATAACACTGAGTGACAGCTTCAGACGACAAGTAACTGTCAATAGCAACCGTAAAAGTGTTGGGTAATAGCCTGTCAAAACTAGCAAGCTGCGCGTTTAATTTTTCACTCTCTAGCATCATGCGTTTGGCGTGACGATAAAGCTTTTTACCCTCTTCGGTGAGATGTAGCTGCCTAACTCGACGCTCAAAAAGTAACACATTGCAACTGTCCTCCATCATGGAGATAAACCTTGCCACTACTTGGCTACTCTTGTTGAGTTTAATGGCAGCCGCCTTAAAGCTGCCTTCTTCAACAGTCGCCACAAAAGCTTGCAACTGGTTTAATGAATAATCCATCTGGACTACCTCTCTACATCTATAGACATCATTATGATGTTTAATATCGTTAACGTAAAATCTTTTTGTTGGTGATAATAGTTTCAACAGCAAAACACATCAGTACTACACACTGTTTGAACTATTTAAATGAGGGTACAACCATGAAAAAGACTTTACTAACTCTAGCAACGGCAGCGGCACTCACTGCGGGTTTGGCAGCGACAGCAAACGCTTGTTCTTACTCCACCTTCGAAGTCGATGGTAATGCCTTCGTATCACGTACAATGGAAGCACCAGATTTTATGGGCGAGCACTTCGTGACAGTTCCTCGTGGCTACGAAATCAACGGCAAGTCGGGTGAGTATGGTTTCGTTGGTATGCGCCATGCTGATACGGAGTGGATTTCATCGGGTCTGAACGAACATGGCGTAAACATTGAATCTCTTGCACTAATTGAATCTTCATACCTTGAAGAAGGCAAAGGCGACATTAACTACCTAGAAGTCGTTGGCCATGTGCTAGCAAACGCCAAAACAGTAGACGAAGCCGTTGAACTACTCAACAAAACTAAAGTAGAAACCACAAAAATCAAAGTGGCTCACGACATGGAAATTGGTATGCACTTCGCCATTCGTGATAAAGAGCGTGCGATTGTCGTTGAATATGTGGATGGCTCTGGCTACCCAACTATCTACGAAAATGAAGTGGGCGTAATGACCAATGACCCTGAATACCCAGAGCAATTAAAGAGTGCTCAAAAGCACATTGATGCTGCAACCGCGCGTACTGATGAGACAGTAGACATCTGGAATAAAATAGATTCTGGCTCAGATGGCCGCTTCGCTCACCTAGCTACAATCAATGCTGAATACAAAAACCGTGGTGCAGATTCCGACGAGCGGAACAATGGTTTAGGGCGCGCTTTCTCTATCCTAAATGCTATGGAAATTGTACCAAGCACAATGTACTGGTTATGGGTTTCTCCTAGCTCGCAAATGATTGGTTACGGCAATGTAGTAGACATTGAAAACAATGATTACTACTACCGTACAGTGAACAACCCAGACATCCGTAAAGTTGACTTAGATAAGATTGATTTTGGTACTATTGAATACTCAGCGCAAGACATCTACAAGCAAGAGCCAACATTCACTGAAATTACATTTACGAAGTAATAGCGGAACAGTTTCTAGAAACCGATCTACCCGTATTTCACAGAGCTGATTCAACTGAATAAGCTCTGTGATTTTAAATGAGTTATCCTAACCTGACTTGTTCTTTATCATTTTTGCTAAAGCCGTTGATTTAAGTGATTTCGGGGCAAAACGATTTAGAACGGCCGCTTTAAATCGTTTTGTAACACAAGTAAGTTTGAATTTAGATAGGTTCTATTTAGAACGTCAATATAACTACAATCTAAAAAGCCCATGAAACGATATTCTGGGGTACTGCTTTTCTAAAACACTATCGTTTCCCAAACCACATACGTGAGAAGAGGCGATCTTTCAGTATTAGTTGGTGGTATAGCGCCGCTAGAATATGAACAATTACCGCTATCATCAGTAGTCTGGTTAATAGCCCATGCAGTTGTCTCGACACAAGCAAGGTAAGCTCCTGTGGCATGGTGCCCCCTTGCGCCACAATATTCGGGAAATCAACTTCAATCGCCATTGCGATACCGCTAGCGACCACACCCAGCACCAGAATGTATAACCCTGCATGATAGGCTTTGGCTAACCTCCCTGCAAAAGAGTGGTCGGTTTGGCTCGCTACGCTTCTTGGTCGTTGCCATTTGATAGCTAGTCTGAGCAAAAATGCGAAGCCAATGATAGCTCCTGCAATGACATGGACGACTAAACGATCCACCTTGAGATCAAGTTCATAGGAAAGTGTCGCAATATCAAAGCCCATAAACAGAGCCATAATAATAAATAGGGCTAATACCCAATGTAGAACCACCAATACAGGAGAATAGCGTTTCATCTTAGCTCCTTGTTACTGCTCATTTAGTATTTGCGAAGATGAAGTCTAGCGCTTCGTTAATCTCGTCATCAGAACAGCTTTTGCAACCACCTTTTACCTTGTGGTCATTAAACCCATTAATCACGATGGCTCTCATCTCCTCTTCATTATGACGTTGATGATATTCAGTCCACTCTTGCTTTTTCTTCACATTCGGTGCACCAGACATCCAACCTTTCACGCCTCCAGAGTGGCACGAGCTGCACACTTTTTTAAATGCCGCTTCATCTGCAAATACCGTAGCACTAGGAACGAGCAGCAGTGCAGACAACGCCATAATTTTGCTTGTGCGACCAAAATGAGTTGCGATGTTCATGAGCTTACCTCTTCTTATGCGTAAATTTTTTGCCGTCGATGATGTTCATTGCCATGAGCACCAGATTAACTGCGCCAGCTATCAACTCAGCCGCTTGAAGCAAGTAGAACGGAGTATCCAAGTATCCTTCAGTTGCCCATTGGTTAAGGAAAATGGCGGCAGGGATTAGGATGAAAACACCATTCATTGCAATGAAAGGCATACGTTTTTTCTTCCTATTAATGATTCGTCCTGAGCGTTGTTTTGCCAAAGACAACCCCGTAGCTCCCGTTAGGGCGATAGCAGGAACCAAAATAAACAAACCTGGAAAAACGATAAGGGACTTCACTTGCCTAATCGCCTCAATCGAGCCAAACAGTTCAACCAACAACGTGCTGCTAAAGAAAGTAGCAACACATAATGTTGCCGTTATTGCGGCGGCTCGGTGGATTATCTGTTTCATATTTTTGACCTACGGAGTATGATTGACAACATGTTGTCAATCTAAGTTAAATGACAACATGCTGTCAAATTTTAGTGGGGGATGGTTTTATGGGTTCTAACGGCGAAATCTTCACAAAAATAGTACTGGAGATATTTAAAGTAAGCGGCCTCTTCAACACCGAAGGTGATCGAATGAGTGAAGAGTTCGGTTTAAGCAGTGCACGCTGGAAAATTATGGGGGCAATTGAAAAGTCTGATGTACGAATCACAGTACCGGAAATTGGCCGAGCAATGGGGCAAAGCCGACAGGCCAGCCAAAGAATTGTCGATGTAATGGCAAAAGATGGTTTAATCAAGTTTATTGATAACCCAAGTCACAAGCGGGCGAAGCACGTCACTCTGACCGGTGAAGGTAAACGTATTTATGATTTGCTCGATACCAAACAAGCGTTGTGGGCAGCGGAAGCGGCGACAGAACTTACACGAGAAGAGTTGGATATTACGTTTAATACCATCCAAAAAATGGCCAAGTATTTTGATAAGTAACCCTCCCCTGGGGGAGCTATGTGTCTTAATCGCAGTGTAGGAATATTCTTTCTTGCTATTTTAGGCATTCAAATATCTACTTTGATTAGCTTGGTCAAACTCATAATGGGGCATAAATGAGCTAGCACAATATAATGTGCGTGAGTTTGAATAACCCTGTATTCGACTTGCTCACCGCTGATAGAAATCTAAAGAAAAGCCCCAACAGTGGGGCTTAGTTAGTGTGGGCTTGTTAGTAAAAATCACCCTCTTGGTCTCAAAGACATTCTATACAGCAATGGCTGTGATAAACGTTCAACGCCAGTATCTGTAAACTTTGACAGCTTGAAAAGCCCAGATGACGCATAAAACGCCATCGCCCCGTTGCTTAGCAGTAAGGGGGATAATGCCCAGTCTGCTACTGGAGTCTCTTTATCTTTATTGGAGATTTTTCCTTGCGAATAAAGAGAGGACCAAGAGGCGCACAGCGCCGGGAGATGCCGCACTTGGAGCGTGAAAAAATGAAGCTATGCGCCTCTGGTTATCTCCCCAGCAGACAGCAATTCACTTAGCATGTATTTGGGGGCGCAGATGATAACCTCAACCTTTTCTCTCCACAGGTTTGCGCTATTACACCGCACCTCTTGATGCTCTGTTATCTGGCGCAAATCACCACTTATCTGGTCCCAGCGCCACAACTGCACACCGAATGCCAGAGCGTAACCGCACTGACGGCTTACAAAATCGATATTCAAATCGGGACCATAGCAGGCAAACGAGATAGCCCGTTCCGGTAAAATATCTCTCTCGATGAAATACTCTGTCGCCCCTGAAATTGCTGCTTGATGCTTAATATCTGTGGAACGAAAGACGGATAAAGATAGCAATGGCTTAGCCATTCCCATTGGAGCAGCGATGGCTTCACCACGCATCTCATAGGCCGTTTCTGACGTTGTATCGCAAATAATGCGCCAGCTCATTGCTGTTTGCTCAATGCGGTATCCGGCAGGTAAATTCATACCTTCTCCTTATCTTCTCTTGACTATCAGCAGTTTCGCCAAACTTTCGCCCGGCTCGCTTGCTCCAACTCTCTTTCCCGCTTATGCTTCCGGCGCTCAAGGTATCTTGGCCCGAATGCGTAAACCGTACCGACTGAAGCTACCGTCAACACAACTCCAGCCAACCAAAACCATAATAGCTCCATCATCACACCTCCCCTTTACACACCTACTCTTAGTGTACTCGTTAGGTATCCCCAAACAAGCTCAGCTTTTCACCGTTATATCTGTACTCATTTGAATTGATATTGAATTATCGGCACACTAAAGCAACAGACTCATGAGTTAAACGAGTACAGCATGGCAGACCTCGCTTATATTCGCGTTTCGACTACCGACCAGAACCCACAACGCCAACTGGCGGATTGCGAGAAAAAATGGGATAAGGTATTTACCGATTTTTGCTCCGGTAGCTCCACAGACCGCCCGGAACTTCAGCGGCTCAAAGAGTACGCACGCGAAGGCGATACTATTCACGTTCACAGCATTGACCGACTGGCCAGAAACCTTACCGATCTAAAGCAACTGGTCAGCGACTGGAACACCCAAGGGATCGGTGTTCACTTTCACCAAGAAGCCCTGAATTTCAGTGCAAAAGCTAACACCCCAATGGCCGAGCTGTTGCTGAACATGCTGGGTGCTGTCGCGCAGTTTGAGCTTGCCTTGTCTCAGGAACGGCGTCAGGAAGGCATAGCAAAGGCCAAAGCCGCTGGAAAGTTTAAAGGCCGCCCCATCAATGAGGATACGCATGAGCGCATCTGCGCTCTGCGTAAAAGCGGCCTATCAATAAGAGAGACTGCCAAGGCTGCGGGGGTGTCACCTTCGACGGTGCAGCGTGCGCTTGCTGTATCATGATACGGTAATAACACCCCGTACATTGGTATATACCTATCATGATCTGGCAGCTACATGACACCTAGCAGCAATTTCAAATACACTTTCCACGGTGGTCCCGACAAATGATATAGCGTTACTATTGCTTTCCAGACCGTAGTCGGGTCAATACCTAGTAGCCTAAGAAGTTCAAAAAAAACAGCCGCACCACACAGCAGTATAATCGCCGTACCCAAAATAAAGTCTCGACTCATCGTTAATCATCCATAGCTATGACCCGCGCCGAATTGCACAAGCCTTCTCTATGTACTGGTTAAATTTTTTGCTCAATTACTCCTTTTTTTTGTACTTTTTGTCTACGGGTTTCTATTCACATTCTTACCCCCAGATTTTGGGGATAACTTTCATCAAACAGCCACACAAAAAATAGCCACGGGCTAAGCCGTAGCCATTGTTTTTGTTACATAATCATTTGCCTTTAGGCATGAACTTGGAAGCTTTCCCAAGTCCGACTTTGCCAAGGTTGGTTGCTGTCTTCATACCACCCTGACCAATGGACCCCACTGTGGCCCCGCCAATCGGATCGAAGTTGGATATCTTCACCCCGCCACCGTGATAACACCGGTTATCAGTACCGGGATCGCGATATACCCGGCTCCAATAATGACGTCGAGCATCAGCCTGTCAGTGTCTGCCCATTGCAGTCCCAGCATTCCCACGAAATTATCGTCAATCCATTTAACCAAACGGAAGTACGGCATCCAGAGATAGAACGACACGTAAGTAAGCGTCAGCCCCATTGTTGGCCCCAAAGAGAAGCGCCCAACCACCATGCCAATAGGTAACACCGCCATAAAGAACATGATTAATACTGACGTGGCCACAGGCATTGCTCGCAGCAACGCCTTCAGCCCCGCTGCACGCTGTAGGTACTCACTGTAGATCCCCAAATCCACCGCTGCCCCAAACAGCATACTGCCCAGATGACTGCTTTCTTGGCTCTTCTCATGCGACGCGATATACGCGCCTTGCATCTTATCCATGATGTTACGCGCCGCTGTCTGGGACGCGACATTTTCACCATGCAGCTTCACAGCCAGCAGGTTCTGAAGCAACACCCGTTCGTCCGTGCTGCGGTTACGTGTCACCTCCTGAAATGCCTTGCGACCTTGGTCGGTATCCAGTCCGAAGTACGTGATTAACTGACGCTCCAAGCCAAACGAAGGATGAACCCACCAATCATCACACATCGGGTAGCCGTTACCCGCTGGCGCTTCCGGTAAGCTTGAGCCTACCGCGCTATCATTCCCCACATTTCCGCTTTCACCTTCAACAGTGCCAAATCCCCGGACCAGTCGCCGCGCCCGGATAGCGTCATACAGCCTCGGCTGATTCAGAAAGATATCATTGCCGGGAACGGCAACATCACTGGTTAACATGTTGCTCAAATCGATGACTCCGCGCTTATGCAACAACTTGGACTCTTCCCATTTTTGCGCTGTCGGCAAATGGCATTTTTCATAGAAATCGAGGAAGTCGCTGCGCAGCGTTTCACTGGTAATAAAGCGCCCTTCCAGCTCCGCATTACCAACACGAATGCCAGAATCACAGGGAATCCCGGCCTGAATTGCCGCCCCAACGCCTAACATGTAATTGCGTATCATGTGCCACCAGATAGGCACCCTAATCACGCGCCCCATGCCTTGCAGCGACAAACCCAAGCCATCGAGCTTTTCAGCCGCGTGCATATTCTCCAGCGCCTTTGAAATGACCTGCTGCACCACATAACGCGGCGGGATGGCCGTGCCATACCCGTTAGTCATAAGGCGGTCATACTCGTTGAGCAATGACCCGGCAAAAATGCGGTGCGCAACGTGCTTGGCTGGGTCGCTTTGGTACGGGTTCTGTTCGACCTGCTCATCAAACAGACGGTCAAACAGCATCAGCGAGCCGTATTTGTTTAGGTATTGCCACTGCTCATCGGTCAGTACCATTTCAGAGGCATTCACCTGCGGCAGCACTTCACACTGACGCGACGGAACGCGCAGCTTCAGCGAAGACACGGTTAATGTGGGCGTGGCTACGAAGAGCAGAATAAAAATCATCACCACCAATTTAACCTTAATCCGGCCCAATTGCTGATGTGGTTCATCGTTCATTTCATCGCTTTCAAAGTTCTCTTTTAGCGCTTCAGCGATCACCGCTAAAAACGCAAAGAAAACCAGACCGCTCATCTTGAATACGTCCCAGACCAGCGAATACATGTACACTCCCAGCGCACCTGTCATGAGATCGAAGTAAGAGCTACCGAATACTGCGAGATCTCCCATAGCGCCCCCTTACAGCGCCATGACGCCAATATAAACCAGCCCCGAAAGGCAGACAGGGAAGCGGATCAGCCGCAAATAGATTTTATGGGGGTCATTGCTGCCCCCGCTAACAATCCAGCTTTCCCACATGAAATACAGCGTGGCCACTAGCGCCCCCTGTACCACCAGTGACGCCCAAACCAGTTTCTGTGTGGTGCTGAGCAGTTCGGCCAGAGAGTTCATATTCTCTTGGTTGACGACAGATATGCCCACCATTATTGCCATTGTGGTTGCCAGCGCGACGCCAGCAAAAATCATCAGGAACAATTTCAGATTCTTGTTCATGTGCTATTTCCTCTTTTGAATTCGTTACATATACAACGGGATAATCTTCAGCGATTGGTAATGCCTTGTTTTGTTGCGCACTACCGCTTTGCGTGCCGATTCAGCGATTGCCCGGTTATCAAATCCAACCCGTCTGGGGTCAGCGTTCATGCATTCCGAGAGATCTGAATTGTTCAGGTAAATCGGCCGGCCATCCGCCTTCGTTCCGAAGACAGCCCAGCCGGAAAAAGTGGGAAGTGAGAAGTAGTCAGGTGCTGGATTCATCAGACGGCCTCCGTGCTAAAGAAAAAGGGGGGCTTACACCCCCTCTTTGTTCCTGCGCCAAAGAGCTATCAACGCCAGTCCAATCATGGCCAGTGGGCCAGTTGAACCACCGCCACTGTTGTTGTCCTGCGTCTGGTTCACTGGCAACGCCAGCTCTACCTGACCTTCAGCACTGACCGCATCACCGTAGCGAATGCCAATGCTGAACACCTCTCCAGCGGAGCGCTGAGCATCCGTGTAAAGGCGAACGGATGCGGCGGCATCGGTCTGACGGGGCAAGAACTCCACGCGGTGTACATTCTCTTCGTAATCATCCCCCGCTGTCGCGGTGCCTGATTGCGTGAAGAACTCCACACTGACGCTTTGCTCCAGTGGCTCGGACAAGTCCAGCGCCACTTCCACCGTTCCCGCATTCAAATCAACGCGAGTCTGGTCTACTTGCATCGTCACGCTGGCCAGCGGAGCTGGAGCAGAAGGACGTACACTGCCCAGATAAGCATAGACATCATCCTCGGCAGGATTCGCAGCATATTGGATATCTGAGATATCGTCTGCTGTAATCACGACCTCACCCATTTCTGCAAGGTGTGGATACATCAGCGTGTACTCGCCCGTTTCAGCAAAGTGCTGCTCGGCGTGTCCATGCTTCAAACTATCCAAATGCCCCAGTTCATGCGCGATTAGCTGGCTGAGCCTTTCGCCCACTTCCACAGAAGCCACTGCAATGTGGGGGATATTGTCTTCTGGGTAACTCAACCCAGCGTTGCCAACACGATCCCAATTGCCGGACTGAGGTACTACCCAAACTACGTTGTCATAGTGGGTGAACTTCAGATCCGTAGCTTCTTCACGCGCTTGCCAGATACCCGCTAACGCCCCTTGCGAGGCTAGCGTAGCTTGCGATACCGCTCCATCAGCTTCAATGAAAACACGACGCACAACGCGACGTTCTTCAATCCCAGCAGTCTCCAGCGTTTGATTAGACAGGCTAATCGCCTGCGCAATCTCATGGTCAACCCACTCGCGCCCCTGTTGTTCAACAACCACTTGATCAACCACAAACGCCACATCGATGTCGTTTGCAAAGGCCATTGGAACCAGCGCGATTTGCGCCATTACTACTAACTTCTTCATACTTTTTCTCTCTCTGTTCTTTTCAGCGATGGCTGAGTCATTTTCAGCTCCAACGCTACCGTTATTCAGGTTCTGAGCAACCCCAGATGACGCATAAAGCGCCACCTACAGTGACGCCCTTCAATCGTTAATTCATACCGACGACCTTGGTGATTTTCATTGCATAAGGAATGTAACCACATGACGTCAATGCACCTGAGTTTCCGGTTAGTTTCCCGCCTCCAACAGTTAGCACTAGATCGGTATAGGAGCTGTAACACCCATTCTCTCTACGACTTGCTAGCGTGGCTGAAGTTAATCTGCCAAACACAATTGTTGTGCCACTCTCTCTTACAGTGCCATCATTTGTATTGACAACTTTGTAATCTGCTTTGAAGCTTGAATAACCTGAAGGAAGGGTGAAGCTTTGGGTTTCACCAGAGAAGACTGTTGTGGTCCCGCCGCCTCCGCCACCAGAGGCGATTTCCAGATCTTTCAATCGACGTTCATGATCTTTGAGCGAAATCGAACCCACTTTAACGTCGTAGGCGCTGCCAACTTCAATGCCCTTCTCTGCGTACAATGTACCTTTGATGCGTGCCGTGCTGTTTACAACCAAGCTGGCCAATGTTGCTGCACTGGTGGCATTAAATGTGGTGGTAGTGATCCCAGCGTTGAAGGTTTGTGGTTGTGTAAACGTGTTGGCCGCATCCCGTCGAGCAAACCGACTCGAATCGATACCGTCCAGTAGATTTGCATCCGCTGCTTTGGCTGACTTAGCCAGATACTTCGATGGCAACGCCACCCCGTTTTCATACAAAGTGGTGCCGTTCGACGATGCGATCCATTTGCCATCGACCTTGATACCACCATTAGCATTCACGGTTTGGGTAAAGGTGTTTGTCCCCGTCAGGGTGTTGTTGGTATCCCGGCGCGCAAACTTACTCGAATCGATACCATCCAGTAGATTTGCATCAGCCGCCTTCGCGCCGATTTTCAGGTAACGCGCATCCAGATCTTGATTCATGTAGCGCAGGCGACCTGAGCCGTCAGCCACTACCACACCGCTACCGACCTGAAGCCCTGCATCACCACGAATGACGCCCGTTGTATAAACAGACTTACCACCGTATGCACGCAGCCACGTTGTGTCCTGCATGTGCCAGCCGCCACCGTAGCTCTGGAAGTAGATCCCTTTAGTGCCATCGACGCGCACCCAGTCACCCTGAACGTGCAGCCCACTTTTGGCATAAATCCGACCATTCACCGTCACGTTAGAGCCAAAGGTTTCCGCAATATTTGTGCGTGCGTAGTTTGATGCTTCTACTCCACCCAGTTTTTCAGCATTACTGGCAATCGCGGCACGACCAGAAATATCGATGTCGTACAGTCCGGCGAGTCGTTCCGCTGCCAGCACGCCAGAATTGAGGTTCGCAGCATTACGATAGAACGTGGAGTCTTGGCCATCGAGCTTGTCAGTATCTTTAGCCTTAGCGTTAATCCCCAGATATTTTTCACGCAGCAGCACCCCACCTTCGCGGATATCTGCCGCAGAGGTAATCCCTGCAACGGTCAAAGCACCATTCACCGTGACATTGCCACGAAACAGCGCATCACTGACAAATTCAGAAGGACCAGTCACCCGAAGCAAACCATTAATGTCGGTGTCGTTCGCTATCAGTGTGGCCACCGACGTATCGCCCAGCACTGCACTGTCCGCCGCTAGCGCTCCATTGACGATCACCGCATCAGCCACCACTTGTGGGGTTGTTACCTTGGCAGCAATGATCTCCCCAGAGCTATTGAGTGACGCCACTGCCAATGCACCATTCACCGTACCGCCATCAACGATCAGGGTTGTTCCCCGAAACACTGGCGCTTCCACTTCCGTTCCAGCCGTCAACTTCTGCGCCACATTGACGTTTCGATTAAAGGCGGCATCCGGCACCACCGTAAACGCAGTATTAACCAACAAAGTATCAAGCGTGGCCAAACCACCGTTCAGCGTGGTCGCTATCACCGTATTCACACCCAGCACATCGACGTTATTGATATTATGATCATTCATATCCAGCGCGGTTTGCATCAGGTTCAGCTCTGGACGCCCCACCACCGCAAAGCGATTCACCGCATTCTCCAAGACGGAGGCCGAAGCAGGGACAGGCACTATCAGGTTGACAGTATTGCCTGATAACGGCGCACCCAGGCGCCCTGAAATACCCATCGCCACTTCTAGCGTCGGTGCGGTCAGACTCAAGGTGTAGCTGTTGCCGCCACCAGTGACCGTACCCGCTACCGCCATTCCCCATACAGAGGTAGCGGTGCTGGTGTACCCGGATGCCACAACAGCCGCAGGGCTGACAGGCCAGTTGTTGTTCACCATGTAAGAGGCCAGCACTGCTGAGCGCAGGTTGTCCAATAAGGACACCCCGGAATCAACAGATACCTGACGTGCCTCATACGCCGTTTGTTGCGCTTGGTTAACTGCTTGGTTGTTAGCCAGTGCCAACCCTGGCCCTGCTAACGCAGCGGCCAGCACAGTTGCCACGCCATACTTCTTCCAATGCATTGAAAACTTCTCCATTTCGTAATTCGTTAACGATTGTTTGCCCACACACATACCGATTTACGCTGTTTTAAATGCCCACACAACAGCCAGTGACGCATAAAGCGCCACCTCGAATTTGAGCTTTAATTTGGTCGCCCAAAACCGTAAAATCGATCATACTAAACCATAACCCAAAAATCCTTTTTTGGGCGACTAATTTTTTATTTTTGGGCAGATTTAAGAAATGGACCTATACGAACAAGCTGATATTCAGCTTTTGATGGACAGTGGCAGTTTGAAAAGCTGCGAGATGGCGAGCTACCCAATGCGGAATGGTTCATGGCTATTGATGTTTACCCGCAATGACAAAGCCACCTGTGCTCTCTGTGCCAAGCGTGGCAAAGAGCCACGCCAGTTCAAAACCGCAGACGCAGCACTGAGACTGGCCAAAGAGATCGGCTTTGAAAAAGTGAGGGTAAACCTAAAATAGAAAGAGCCTACGAAGAGGCCCAGTCCCCGCAGACTGGCGTTCGCTTTGAAGCGAGCTTCAAATGCGTTGCGTCAGCGTGATTTGTATCTGTTTCTAACGTTTCTAACAGCATCGGCAATAATCAATTTGTCCGGTGACATATCTAGAACTACATTGATAAGGTCTGCCATGGCTTTGTTACTAAACCGAAAACCGTCTGGCAAATCATTGAAGGCATCAAACTTTCCATCAAATGCTATTACAAAGTCCTTAATATCTGTTGCTCTTCCACTTAAAACACTTTCTGAAAACTCTCCGTGAGTAGGTGCTGGCTGAAGGGCTTCGAAGGAGCAAATTGCTTCAACTACGTCAGCTCGGTCTGGCCAATACCTCGAATCGTATTGCCCGTTCAAACTACGTAATTTCGCTGCCAAATGTCTTTCAAAGAGATAATTACCTTCGCTCCCGAGTACAATAGCGTCAGTAACGGACTGGTAGCTTTCGCGATTAAACCCGGAATACTCGTACAACTCGCGCTGCCTTCTCAGCGCTGCTGCTAGTTGATTGGATAAATCAACAATCTCCTCATTTACACTACTAAGTTCATTGAAGTCTTTTCTTACTTTTCCGACTTCATCCTTGCGATAATCGATACTGCCCCAAATATGTTCGAGCGTAAGCCATATGTAGCTATTTGTAGGGGGAGTTCCTTCGAATTTGTCAGAATATCCAAAGCTATCAACTAACTCTTCGAATGCTGTAGTGAGTTCGTCAGCTCTATCAATCATTCTCTGCATGACCTGCCAATAACTCCCCCAGATACCAACCTCTTTGAAGGAATCTAACTCCCTCTCAAGAAATAACTTACAAAATACAGTAGGACTTGATTTAGGTAAGTTCACAATTAACGCTCCAACAAGAAAACCAGTCGTTATACTAACTATTTAAAAAGTAGCAATCCGTATCTAAAGAAATTGATTTAGCAAAGTACAGGTCTGGTCTTGCGCAGATCAGAATGTTTCATTCTTCAAGGTGTGTACTAGTTGCAATCTCAATGTAAGGTGTCTGTTTTCCCATTTTCAAAGGTTGCGTGATGAAGTAGAGCCACTGGGCATTGTCTTGACTCCTAGAGCGCATAAAGAGTGGGTCTGACAACGCGGGGTCATGATGACGCGCCAACTCCTTTGTTGCCTCTAGGTGTGCTAAAAGCGCTTCAACTTCTTCAACGTATGCTTCAGGTATACGCATAACCTTCGTCGATGCTCCCTTACCAAATTTATGGTGTCTGCCCTGACCTCTTCCAGCCCCACCTTTACCCTTCACCCCCTGTTGCTTCTCAGTCATCTCAGCCCTCTGTTTTCGTTACATATTCACTGTGATTTGATTTTGTTACATTTTCAATTGTTATTTATGTTACACAATCAATATGAGCACTCTATCATTTGGATTCAACGGGACTCTAACTCATTAATGACAGCTGGTCATATGGTGAGTGAATTGAACGAAGGCTCCTTAGATTCAATAAAGGCAATGAACGGAACGGCGAAAATACTGTTTCAAAACTTCACTTCGCCATCCTGAAAACCGTCGCGAAGCGACAAGCGCCGCAGGCTTACGGGCTATCAGATTGTGCTGAGGCTTGACGGTCGTATGACAAGCGAGACTCTCAGCACAATCTGATAGCCCCCTAGCGTAGCTAGGAAATGGGATGACATTTCTTAATCCAGCCCCTGCGCTTACGCAGGAAATGACAGGGCATTTTTGTCCACAAATTCTGTGGACGTTATAAGTAATTAGTTGTTTTTAATAAGAAGATAATTTTGCGCTTTAATCGCCCCTTATTGCGCCCACCTTGATTCTGCCCTTGCACTTATCTGTGTATAAATGGCTCCGGGCCCAAGTCGTTTCAAGAAAAGCAGACTTTTGGGGTGTTTTTTTCTGTAGAGGCACACTCAAACGCTCTGCAGTGAGGCGTTTCGTGAAAGGTAGGAACGACAAAGCCCGGACGATTGCCCGATGAGTAAAAATGGTTAGAGGGAATATTTATTGAGGCGGGGCTGGCACGCCAGATACCTGACGCATTAAAGCTATCTCGCGGTTAACTAGATCTAGAAACTCCGCAGGGCTACTTATGCTAGCAAGCTGCTCTCGACTTAAGAAACTAAGCACCCTCTTGGACGCAATTGAACGCTGCTCATTCCGTTTTTTTTCGTGAAGCATTCTTTGAAATTTGGCTCTTGCTTTCTCTTTCGCTCTGCGTTCAAACGCTCTCTTTCTCCATTCGTGACGACGCAAGTCCTTAAGATGAGAGATAGTCATTCGACCAACTTCCTCAGCACTTTTCCCTGCTTCCAGAGCATTGCTTTTTAGGAATGCCAGCCGTTTATTTTGCTCACGCACTACTCGTTTTGTAGTAAAGCCGAGGGCCATGAAAAATAGCGGAGTAACTTCATAATAGGAATCGAGCCACATTCCTAGTTCGCCATCGAATACTTGCTCTTCTCGCACAAATCTTATCAAGCCAAGTAATACCAAGAGATCTTTTACTCTTGACGCTCTAGATATACAAGGTTTCCTCCTTCTGCCTGCGTCGTTAGTCCAGCCATATCTGACGCATTACGGAGACTGATTTCGACTTGATGAGTAACGATGTTGATGTGCTCGGAAAAAACTGTAACTAACGCGGTCATTGCCTTAGCACAATCTGCATAAATTCCTCTTTTGCGATCCCCGTAAAGCTTAAGTTGGGCAATACCAAACTGAACCACATCCGAAACCGCAATGTTACGTGTTTGAGATGCTTTAACTATGTCTTGTATAAACTTCGGACGCTTGCTAAGACGATCGGATGTCTTCCCTGTCGGATTGAGGTTTTTGACGCGAGTACTGTGATTACCTCTCCGCCTTTTAGAAATTACAGTGTGAGAATTGCTTGGGCTACTCATGTCTGGACCACTTCTCCGCAATGGAGAAGTAGCGCCATTTGAGCAAGATTGGCTTGTCTAAAGGCTGCATTTTGCTACACTACTCTCGAATAAAAGATGAAACCCGCGAGGCGTTGGCGCGCCGTTAGAGCGGGTTTTGTTTTTTGAATCGAGTCGTAGATTTGTAAGTAATGCTACTTAGCACACAAAAAGAGTTAAGGAACAACCCCCTTCAGGCTCCCCCAATCTAAAATTAATTCAATAAAATTAGATACATAAACCTACAATCACCCCAATCGAGCATTGGGGCAACAGAAAAGCGATGAGGTTGGTAGGGTGAAACTTGGGTCATGGGATCAACATAATAATAAAAAGCTAAAAGATCAAAGCACTATATTCATAAGCCAAGCTTGTTTTAGCTAGCCGCTATCAAGTGCATCTAAATACCTGAGTTAACTTAACTCAGCCAGCAATTATACTACGGCTGAGTAGGTATTGCCCAATCTTGTCAGAGAATACTTTGCCTTAACTAAGCTTTACTTATTCGAGTAAAAATTGAAATTCGCCAGCTTTAACCCACTCGGCTAACCAGCTTGCACGGCCTACAAGTTTGCCTTCACAACGCTGCTCTCCATTAACTGAGTACACGCCACGTTTTGGCACGATACTAAAAGCCAGCTGCCAATTAGAATAGCCATTGATAGAGCTATCTTTTTGGGGCTCGGGGAGCCTTGCAAACTCACCAACAAACTCATACACCTCTGCTCCACTTCTATCAATAAACGAACCGCTTAAATCAGGCTGAATAATCAGTGATATAGTCCAGTTTTCAGCCGCCAACTGCTCAGCATTTGGGTAAACAAACACCCTACCATGTGCTTGTTTTCGCAACTCAAGTTCGCCATTAAATACTGTTATCCAGCCATTGTGGTAAACGGTTTTATCATGTACCACTGAGCCCATATTCCATTCATCGCCGTCGCGAAATGGCTCGGTATAACGAATGGTTCGCAAATAATCAGGGCCTTCAAAATTGAGCACAAACATTTCATCATGGTTTATCTCTGCAGCAGCATAAACAGCGCCTTCAAAAAGAGAGAAAAGCAAAGCTGCAGTGATTAATTTCTTCATTTCACTTCCTTGTATTTAACCATGCAATAGGCAAGGTCTGTTGAGAGTGCTAGTTCAAACTCTACGCCGGCATCATCGATAAACTTATCTTAAGTCACTTGCTCAACTAACTTTAACTGGTAGTCTGGCATTTGTAATAACTAGCACAACTGTATAAAACCTGATTAAGGTGATGAAACTTTCAAGGATGAAAGAATGGAAGCCAAAACCTCGGTGGTGATCCCATATTTTAATAATCAGCAGTTTATTTCTAAAGCTGTGAGCTCTGTAATCGAACAAACTCAGCCAGCGCTAGAACTAATCATTGTGAATGATGGTTCAAGCAAGGAAGCCCGACAATACCTAGAGCAATTTAGCTCGGTGGCGACTATTGTTGATCACCCCAGTAATCTCGGAATAGCTGAAGCACGAAACAATGGAGTTAAGGCTGCGAAAGGTGAGTTCATTGCATTTCTAGATGCCGATGATTATTGGGATAAACACAAACTTGCACTTCAACAGCAAATTATGGAGAGCGAGCCGGAACTCTCTGGTTGTCACTGCGCCACCAATATCTTTTCTGAAGAAGGTGAAGCCAGCGAAACCTGCGACGCTAAACCACTTTATCTTAGTATGAGTGATAGCCTGGTAGACTCGCATATTGTTCCTTCGAGTTGGCTAGTTAAACGAAAAGACTTTATCGAGGCTAAGGGCTTCGATTCTCAGGTTATCGCAGAAGACTATGATTTGTTTCTCACACTGCTTGCCAAAGGTCATCGATATAAGTTTATTGCGAAACCACTGGTGTGGTTTCGCAGAGCAAATCAAGGGAACGAGTCTGGTCGTTGGCAATACATTTTTTACGGACGCTTAAAGGTGTTTAAAAAACACTGGCGAGATTTATATAAAGAAGGGGGGACTTGGGCACTGTGTAATAACTTACAGCGAACCTTTGAACTAGCAGCTTGGAGAACCAGCGGCATTCGTTATTATCTTTTTAGGCTTTTCGCGACGATAATTCCTAACAATTATAAATGAGCCGAAAGCTAAAAGGATATAAATGAGAATATCAACTGAGTCTCAACGATTCAGTGAAACACTTCTTAAAAATATGACTAATAGTTGCAGCTCATCGGATCTCGTGCGATTCTTATAATAATTCTCAATAGTTTTTGTGGCTTTGGTCTTCAGCCTGTTTAAGCGCTTGATTTAAATTTGACCAAAATCACCCACAGTAGGAAGTTATCGGTCACTATGGACGTAAATTTTGTTAACCCTTTTCTAAAGTCTCTTTTAAACGTGCTCGAAACCATGGCTCAACTAGAGCTAAAGCCAGGTAAGCCAGGGCTTAAAAAAGATGAAATTGCACGCGGTGATGTTTCTGGACTGATTGGTATGGTTGGCCCACAAACTAAAGGCTCTTTATCAATCAGTTTTGATAAAGGCTTGGCTATTGAAATTATGCGCCGCATGTTAGGTGAAGCGCCAGAATCTATTAATGAAGAAGTCACCGACATGGTTGGCGAAATTACTAACATGGTGACTGGTGGTGCGAAACGCTTGCTGGCTGAAGATGGCTACGATTTTGATATGGCGACCCCGGTAGTGGTTTCAGGTCCGTCTCATACCATTACTCATAAAACTGAAGGGCCTAAAGTATTGATACCTTTCACTTCTATTCATGGTCACGCCACCATCGAGATTTGTTTCGAAAATATTTAGCCTTAAGTAACAAATACAAAAAAGCCCGCAGTTGCGGGCTTTTTACTTTCTAGCTAACTAACGGCTTATTATAGGCCTTCAGCGTTAGCAGATAAGTACTTAGCAACACCTTCAGGGCTTGCGTCCATACCTTCTTTACCTTCTTCCCATTGTGCAGGACATACTTCGCCGTGCTTCTCGTGGAAGTTTAATGCGTCAACCATACGTAGCATTTCGTCAATGTTACGACCTAAAGGTAGATCATTAACTACTTGGTGACGAACAACACCGTTAGTGTCGATTAGGAAAGAACCACGGAAAGCAACACCAGCTTCTGGATGCTCTACATCGTAAGCCTGACAGATTTCGTGTTTAACGTCTGCTACTAGTGGGTATTTAACTTGACCAATACCGCCATCTTCAATAGCAGTGTTACGCCATGCGTTGTGAGAGAACTGAGAATCGATAGATACACCGATTACTTCAACGCCTTTATCTTGGAAATCTTGGAAACGGTGATCAAAAGCGATCAACTCAGAAGGACAAACAAAAGTAAAATCTAGTGGGTAGAAGAATACTACCGCAGCTTTACCTTTGATGTGCTCACTTAGCGTAAAGGCATCAACAATTTCACCGTTACCTAGAACAGCAGCGGCAGTAAAGTCTGGAGCAGGACGACCAACTAATACACTCATTTCGTATTCCTTGTTAAATAGGTTATCAATTTCGCTATAAATAATGCGCCAAAATTGTCGACTTGACGAATTGATCTAATCAATCAATTCGATAGGCTGTAACTATCAAAATATAGATTAATAATTCAGCACCCAATTAATAGCCTAATTTGATGAACTTGTAAATACTAGTTTGTGTAAGTTATACGAACTCTTGATGTCAACTTAGTGACCAGCTCATAAGCGATAGTGCCAACCGCCTTTGCAATCGTCTCAACGGGTAACTCGGGCCCCCAAAGTATTACTTTGTCGCCGACCTTATCCTTACAATCTGGGCCAAGGTCAACACACAACATATCCATAGAGACCCGCCCAACAATAGGCACTAAGCGACCGTTAAGCCACACCGGCGTGCCATTAGGGGCGCTGCGCGGATAACCATCTCCGTAACCCATAGCAACTACGCCTAACCGAGTATCTTGTTCTGCTTGCCAAGTAGCACCATAGCCTACCGACTCACCATTTGGATGTTCACGCACCGCGATAAGGTTAGTTTGCAAGGTCATGGCTGGAATCAAACCAAAATCCGCACCGTTATTATCCACTTGAGGAGAAATACCGTACATGGAAATCCCTGGACGATTCCACTGCGCATGAGCCTCTGGCCAAAGAAGAATTCCAGCCGAATTAGCTAACGAGCATTCAACGCCAAGCTCTTTGGTTAATTCGCTAAACAATGTAATTTGCTGGGGTGTTAAGGGATGTTCAAGCTCATCAGCACATGCAAAATGACTTATCAGCTTGAAAGGTGTCTGAATATTTTGGCAACTGCGAATTCGTGGTAATAAATGCTTAAATTGCTCGGGCAACAAGCCCAAACGATGCATCCCTGTGTCGAGCTTAATCCACGTCTCTAAGGGCTGCTTTAATGATAACAGCTCTACCAGCTCTAATTGCTGCTCGCTATGAATGACCGTAGCAACTTGATGTTGCGCTAACTCTTGTGCTTCTGCGCCATCAAAAAAACCTTCTAGCACTAGGATATGCGATTTAATCCCCGCTTTACGCAACGCGATCGCTTCTTTACAACGAGCAACGGCAAAACCATCTGCTAATTCCGCCAAGGCCTCTGCCACTTGCAACATGCCGTGGCCATAAGCATTAGCTTTAATAACAACTAAAATTTTGCTACTAGGTGCACGTTGCTTTAATACTGCGTAATTATGTTTTAAAGCAGATAGCGAAACTTGCGCGTTAGCGATTTCCATTAGTACCTATTCGTCGTCGTAAAATTCGCCAGCCCAGTTATCAAAACGAGAGAACTGACCTTGGAAGGTAAGTGGAACACGACCAATAGGGCCGTTACGCTGCTTACCAATAATGATTTCGGCAAGGCCTTTGTTATCCGTTCCTTCGTTATAAACTTCATCACGATAGATAAACATAATTAAGTCGGCATCCTGCTCAATAGAGCCCGATTCACGTAGGTCGGAGTTTACTGGGCGTTTATCGGCGCGCTGCTCCAAACTACGGTTAAGCTGAGAAAGCGCCACAACCGGTACGTTTAATTCTTTCGCCAGCGATTTAAGCGAGCGGGAAATTTCGGCAATTTCTAAGGTCCGGTTTTCACTTAAACCTGGTACTTGCATCAGCTGCAAGTAATCAATCATGATCATGCTAAGCCCGCCTTCTTCTCGCGCAACACGGCGAGCACGAGAGCGAACTTCGGTGGGGGTTAAGCCAGAAGAGTCATCCACATACATCTTCGATTTTTCGGCCATTAAACCCATAGTGGAAGATAAGCGAGCCCAATCGTCATCATCTAGGGCGCCGGTTCTGATCTTAGTTTGATCAATTCGACCCAGAGAGGCCAACATACGCATCATGATTTGCTCAGAGGGCATCTCCAAACTAAAAATCAGAGCTGGTTTATCTTGGGTCATTGCTGCGTATTCACATAAGTTCATCGCAAAGGTGGTTTTACCCATTGATGGACGAGCAGCAACAATAATAAGATCGGAACCTTGTAAGCCTGCTGTTTTTTTGTCTAAGTCAGCAAAACCGGTAGATACACCGGTTACCCCATCGTTAGGCGCTTTGTACAACTCTTCAATTTTATCAATGGTTTCGGCCAGCAAACCTTTTACTTCTTTAGGGCCTTCGTTGGCATTGGCGCGAGACTCAGCAATTTTAAATACTTTGCTCTCGGCAAAGTCCAACAAATCACTACTCTTTCGTCCAGCCGGCTCATAGCAGCTATCGGCAATTTCATTAGCCACTGAAATTAGCTCTCGAGTTACCGCTCGCTCGCGAACTATTTCAGCATAGGCGCGAATATTAGCAGCACTTGGAGTATTTTTAGCGATCTCACCGAGGTAAGCGAAGCCACCAATATCGTCTAACTGCTCTTGGCGCTCTAGTTCTTCCGATACTGTCACCAAGTCGATAGGCTGACCGCTTTCTGCCAAACGGTGCATGGCGGAAAATGTATATTGATGGGCACGTTGATAGAAATCTTGCTCAACTACCAGCTCCGACACATTGTCCCAAGCGTTATTGTCGAGCATTAGGCCACCTAATACTGCCTGTTCAGCTTCTAACGAGTGTGGAGGCACTTTAAGCTGATCAATTTGCGAATCTTTAGGCTTTCTATCTTTATCTTTAAACTTACGAGAGGGCGCGCTGGCTGCCATAATCTTTCATTGCGGTTGTTTGTTACTGGCGCCTATTATGCGGGAATTATGCAGCCACACCAAGTAACATTTCTCCCAGATTTAGAAACTAAAAAGCCAGCTCTAGGCTGGCTTATTGCAAAAAACGGCTGCTTACATTTTAGCGTAGTAGGCAGCTAATTCGGCAATTTCGGCGTCGGTTAAGTTAGCCGCTTGGCCCTGCATTACAACAGCTTGCCCGCCATTACGCTGCTTATCACGATAGGCTTTAAGCGAAGATACTAGGTATTGCTCATTTTGGCCGGCTAAATGCGGGTAGCCCGGAATCATAGCCTTTCCTTCAGCTCCGTGGCACGCAGCACATAATGGCGCTTTAGCTGGAGCCGCGCTTGCGGTTGATGCGACAAATGGTAGTGACAATGCCAACGCAATAATCAATTTGTTCATCTTCATCCTCTTTATTGTTATTGGGGATCTCTATGTGAGTCCTGACGCTTTCGCTCCACACAATAAAGCCTCAGGAAAATTAAGCTTATCAAATAAAACTCAACAGCAACAGCTTAATACTTAGGCAAAAACCACTATCAAAAAATCGAAATAGGCGGAGCTTGTAAACAGTCCTCTGCATCATGGGTAACTAACAGAGCCGGAATTGACAGCTCTTCAATTTTATCTCGAACAAACTCGCGAAACTGTTTGCGTAAGGGTTTATCTAGCTTGCTAAAAGGCTCATCAAGCAATAACAGTTTCGGCTCTGCCAATAAACTACGTAATACACTTACCCTCGCCCGCTGACCGCCCGACAAACTAGCAATATCACGCTGCTGATAGCCAGGCATACCAGCATCAGCTAAAGCTTGTTCTATAAGTTGAGCTGCTTGGCCTTGTTTGGCATGCGCTAAGCCGTATTGCAGGTTTTGAGCAACATTAAAATGCGGGAACAGCAAATCATCTTGAAACAGCATTCCAACTTGGCGTTGCGCTTGCGGCATGTTCAACAAAGATTTCCCGGCCAGACTCACTTCTCCCGAGCAAGTAAAGCCTTCGTCTAAAGTGCCGGCAATAGCCGCTAGAAAACTAGATTTACCACACCCACTCGGCCCCATAATAGTCACGATTTCACCACCGGCCACCGACATATTAAGCTTGCTTAAAAAGTGCTGCTGAGCAAACGCCAAACCAAAATCTTTAATCTCTAACATTAACTATGCATCCCTCGAAAATGCCGGTAGCGCCATTTAGGCCAAGCAATAGCAGTACTGTACACCAGCAGTGGCAGTAAAGTTTGCCATATCACCATAACTGCAGTGACTCGCCTATCGCCACCAGAAGCCAGCGCAACTGCTTCGGTGGTTAGAGTACTCACTCGCCCTGCTCCCACAAACAAAGTAGGCAAGTATTGAGCAATACTCACAGCAAAACCAATAGCAAAAGCCAAGCCTAAAGGACGAGTAAGCATGGGTAGTTTTACTGCAATAAAACTGCTCCAATAACTATGCGATAAACTAACCGCTGCCTGCATATAACGCTTATCAAAGGCCCGATAACTGCCAACCAAAGATAAATACACATAGGGTAGAACAAAAATAATGTGTGCCCAGATAACAGTGATGAGGTTGCCATCTAGGCGATACTTAAACAGCTGAACTTGCACACCAAATAAAAACACAACTTGAGGCAACAACAAAGGCAAGTACATCATGATTGACCACCAGCGCGACGTATTGGCTTGTTTTAATTGGTACTCCAAGCAGCCAACAACCAGTATTAAACTAATGGCAGCCGAAGAAAACGCAATGCCTAAACTATTAAATAATGGAGATAGCAAGTAACTCCCTGCTTGCTGCCAATAGTGCAAGCTCCACTGTGCAGGCAATACATCAGGAAATCGCCATCGCCAAGTTATTGACCAAATAAGGATCACCAAAAAGCTCAATACTAAGCTAAGCACCAGTGTCACTAACAAACCACGAGCAAGTTTGGCGCTACTCGCTGATTTGCGAACGCCTTGCATGGCTTTATTTAGTTGCCTGGTGAGATAGAGCTTTTCCAAGCCTAAAGACAGCAGCACACTCAACACCACTACTGTAAGCAGTAGCAATGAGCCCGCCGCCCCCACTAAACGCAGATCGATATTGCTATCACTAAACCACTGCCAAACCAATAGTGCCAGGGTTACAGGCTTACTCGGGCCGATAATTTGCGCCACGTCCACAACCGTGAGTGAGAATGCAAGCACCGTAAAAAACGGTAAGCGAATACGCTTAATTAGCTGCGGGAACAAAATATCTTGCCATACTTGCTGGCTCGAATAAGCAAAGCTTTGGCCAAGTGCCAAGCTGCGTTTTACGGGTAATTGAGAACAAGCAGACATTAATACCAATAGCATGAATGGTAACTCTTTCACCCACAAAGCGAGTATTAAGCTTAGCCCCCAAGCATCTTGAGTTGTTTGCCATAAAGGCGGGTAGTTAAAATCGGTTAACCAAGGGGAGACCAAACGCATCAGCCAGCCACTTGGCGCTAATAGAAATAATAAAGCAATGGCCATTGCAGCATGTGGGATGGCCAAAAATGGGGCCAGCGTTTTTTCAAGAAACTGCCACCAACGGCTTTGATAACAGTGCATGATTAGCCAAAGCGCTGATATCAATGACAATAAAGCAGCAGCCCAACCAGTAAACAGCGTAAGCAATACCGATTGCCATAATGAAGGATAACTAAATAGCGGTTGCCAAACGCTTAAGCTAAATTGGTGTTTTGATGCAATTGGAAAGTAGCCAAAAGCAGGTAAAAGCGTATCAATAAAACCAAACAGCAAAGGCAGCATCAGCAGTGCACAGGTCACAACTGGAAATAACACTGCTGCCTTTTTGGAAAATAGACTCATTGGCTATAGCGACGCAACCATTCTGCTTCTAATAAAGCGACCCAAGTAGCATGAGGTTCGCCTAAAACCTTGGCGCGATCTGCAGCACTTAAGCTAGCTTGGTTTTGCTGCCCAGCAAAAAACTGTTGTTGTTCAGCGCTAAGTTTATCCAAAGCTAATACCGTAGGGTCACCCCAATAGGTTAAATCGGCTTTACGTGCTTGCGCTTCAGGCGATAACAAAAAGTTAGCCACGACCATCGCAGCTGCACTGGCGTCACTATTAAACGGAATAGCCAAGAAATGAGTATTCCCTACTGTACCTACTTGATGCACATAACTACGTACCGATTCCGGCAATAGACCTTGTTCAATAGCAGCGGCTGGGTCATTAGGATTAAAGCTAAAAGCAATACTTAGCTCACCGTCATTGAGTAGCTGTTGCATTTGTCCGCTGCCACTAGGGAAGCTTTGGCCACGGCGCCACATTAATGGGTGTAACTCATCCAAATAAGCCCATAGCTTGCTGGTAGCCTTATTAAAATTTTGTTTATCAACTGGCTGATAAAGCTGCGCGGTGTCGTCAATGGTTTCAAATAAGGCTTGTTTTACAAAAGTGGTGCCATAAAAGCTTGGCGGAGCTGGATAACTAAATAAACCAGGGCTTTGCTGTAGGTAGCCAAGTAAAGCTTGCATCGACGTTGGTGCTTGCTTAATCCGCGCACCGTCGTAATAGAATGTCAGTTGGGCGCCTCCCCAAGGAGACTCGTAGCCTTCTACAGGTATGGTGAAGTCATACTGCAAGGCTGGGCTATTGGTATCGGTAAGCGCTAAATTTGGCAAGTGCTGGCTAAATGGGCCATAGAGCAATTTGGCCTCTTTTAAGGCGCGAAAGTTCTCACCGTTAACCCACACCAAATCAACGCTGCCACCGTTAGTTCTGCCACTCACTTTCTCTGCCAAAATACGGCTGACCACATTGGCGGTATCAGTAATTTTTACATGCTCAAGCTCAACACCATAGCGCTGCTTAACTTGCTCACCTGCCCAGCGAATATAGGCGTTAATATTATCGGCTCCAGCCCAGGCATTAAAATACACGGTTTGCCCTTTAGCTTGCTGCTCTATGTCTGACCAACTGCTATTGGCATGGGAAAAAACACTGATAAAGGCGGTCGCTAAAACCAAAAATAAACGCACTCTAACTCTCCTTGTTCAAGTAACCAATTTGCGACAACGAAATACTTATAGTCAAAACCGGATTTATCTCAACTATCTTTCAAAATCCTTTAAAATCATAGCCAATATACAAAAAAACCGCGCCTAGGCGCGGTTTTTTCAAGCTATTTAGCTGAAATTATTCAGCAGCAACAACTTGTAGAGTAACAGTAGCAGTTACGTCAGTGTGAACTTGAATAACAACTTCAACTTCACCTGTGTTACGTAGTACACCGTTTGGTAGGCGAACTTCAGATTTAACTACTTCAACACCAGCAGCAGTTACAACATCAGCGATGTCGCGAGTACCGATAGAACCGAATAGTTTACCTTCTTCACCAGCTTTAGCTTCGATAACAATTGCTTCTAGAGCATTTAGTTTCTCAGCGCGAGCTTCAGATGCTTTCAAAGTCTCAGCTAGTTTAGCTTCTAATTCTGAACGACGAGCTTCAAAAACTTCTACGTTAGCTTTAGTTGCTGGAACAGCTTTACCTTGTGGGATCAAGAAGTTACGTGCGTAACCTGCTTTAACATTAACTTGATCGCCCAAACCGCCTAAGTTAGCGATTTTGTCTAATAGAATAATTTCCATTACCTTTCCTCGATTAATTCGATTGAGTTAGGCTAGTTGCAAACGCCGATTTACTTATGTAAATCAGTGTATGGCAATAGAGCCAGGTAACGAGCACGTTTAATAGCGCGTGCAAGTTGACGTTGGTATTTAGCGCTTGTACCAGTAATACGACTAGGTACAATTTTACCACTTTCAGTGATGTAGTTTTTTAATGTTGCTGTATCTTTATAATCGATCTCAACAACACCTTCCGCTGAAAAGCGGCAGAATTTACGACGACGGAAAAAACGTGCCATAACATTATCCTCGTGATAACAAATCAATTTCAGAAGCATGAAGTACCAATCGATATGAACCGTTGGCCGCTTTGTGGCTATTTATAAAACCACTTACTCTTACTTCACACCCCATACTTATATGCGATGAATCTTGCTTCAAAATATCGCCACTGGCAACTACTGCTATTTGGCAATAGGCTTGGCGAGAAAATCCAGCTTCTTGTTGCTGCGAACGATGCTCTAGCCAAAATTGGCAATGTGCAACACCGGCCGGACTGGTAGAGCGTTTTGGTGCGCGTAATACTCGCCCCTGCAAAACCAACCTATTTTCAGACATAAGGTCTTATTCTTCGCTAGCTGACTCTTCTTTAGCTTCTACTGCTGGAGCTTCTTCAGCTGCTGGTGCTGCTTCTTCACGACGAGCTGGACGCTCTTCGTCACGACGAGCTGGACGCTCATCTTTAGCTTTAGCAATTGGAGAGATCTCTGTAACAGCAGACTTAGTGCGCATGATCATGTTACGGATAACAGCATCGTTGAAACGGAAAGCAGTTTCCAATTCATCAACAACTTCTGCGCTAGCTTCGATGTTCAAAAGAACATAGTGGGCTTTGTGCAATTTTTCGATTGGGTAAGCCAATTGACGGCGGCCCCAATCTTCCAAGCGATGGATGCTACCGCCGTTATCTGTGATAACTGCTGAATAACGCTCGATCATACCTGGAACTTGTTCGCTCTGGTCTGGGTGGACCATGAATACGATTTCGTAATGACGCATGATTGCTCCCTACGGGTTATAGCCTCGTTCATGGTACAGCCGAACCGAAGAGGCAAGGAACTAAAAGTAAAATGGCTGTTTTAGGGGCGCTGATTTTATGTGAAGGCGAGAATTTAATCAAGCTAAATTAAAGCCTCTGAATGATATTCCACTCAGAGACTAGTAACTCAGTATTTATGGCAGGGTAAATTGGGTATTAACGGCGCTGGCGTACCGCTTCAAACAGGCAGATTCCTGCTGCAACCGATACGTTTAAACTTGATACAGCACCTAGCATTGGTAACTTCACGAGTTCATCGCAGGTTTCACGAGTTAAGCGGCGCATCCCGCTGCCCTCGGCGCCCATCACAATCGCCATTGGGCCTTGTAATTTACTGTCGTAAATGAACTGTTCGGCCTCACCTGCCGTGCCAACTACCCACACGCCTAGCTGCTGCAGTTCGCGCAGTGTTCTAGCAAGGTTAGTTACCACTACTAGAGGTACGGTTTCGGCCGCGCCGCAGGCTACTTTGCGCACAGTGGCATTTAATTGAACCGATTTATCTTTTGGCACAATTACCCCCGCCACGCCGGCAGCATCGGCATTACGTAAACATGCCCCTAAGTTATGTGGGTCGGTTACTCCATCTAATACCAAAAACAGCGGAGCCGAGCTAGATTCAACCAGCTGCTTTAAATCATTTTCGTTATAACCACGACCTGCTTTTACTCGCGCCACAATGCCTTGGTGTTGCGAACTTTCGGCTTTGTCGTCTAGGGCTTTACGTGGCATAAACTGAACCGAAGCGCCCAAACGACGCAACTCATTCAGCAAGGGTAATAAACGCTCATCTTGACGCCCTTTTAAGGCATACACTTCAATAATTCGCTCGGGGCTGCGCTCTAGCAAAGCTTGCACTGCGTGCAAACCATAAATAACTTGTTGGCTCATGTTTAATTCTTCTGTTGTTTAACAGCGTTACGCTCTTGTTTACCAGGGCGCTGCTTACGTTTCTTTTTAGGCTTTTTGCGCGTTTTGGCATTAGCCTCATTATTTGATTTTGCCTTTTTAGCCGCAGGATCACGTTGCTGCCAAGGGCTAAAGCCACCTTTGTTCTCGCTGCTACTCTCATTACTCTTCGATTTAGCAGTGCCGCGGCGTTTACCTTTATTTTTACTGTCGCGATGGCGTTGTTTCTTTTTACCATCCCTAGAGCGTTCGGAATCCCCGGTAGATTTAGCAAAGCGTTTGCCGCGACCACCATCTTTGCCAGTTCGCTCTGGGCGGTCAAATTCATCGGCCTGTCCATCTTTATTAACGATGACAAATTCCATTTTACGATCGGCCATGTTTACCGAGGCTACTTTAACTGTAACCGCATCACCAATTCTAAAGCGCTTTCCGGTTTTCTCTCCCACCAAGATCTGGCGAGCGGCATCATAATGATAATAGTCGCCACGTAAAGAGTTGATATGTACTAACCCATCAATATGAAACTCATCCAAGCGAGCAAAAAAGCCAAAACCGGTGACTGCAGCAATGGTTGCAGGTAACACGGTGCCCACGTGATCTTGCATGTATTCACATTTAAGACTGTCGGATACTTCGCGGGTGGCATCATCGGCGCGACGTTCAGTCATTGAACACACTTCGCCAAACTTATCCATTTCATCATCTTGATAAGAGTAACCACCGGTAACTGTCCATTTGTTTTTAACGGTTTTACCGGCGGACTCTGCTTCTAACTTATTAACTAGAAACTTAATCACTCGGTGCAATAACAAGTCTGGGTAACGACGAATAGGTGAAGTAAAGTGCGCATAAGATTTAAGCGCTAAACCAAAGTGGCCAATGTTGTCAGGTTGATAGACCGCTTGCATCATAGAGCGCAATAACATGGTTTGAATAAGCTCAAGATCAGGTCGCTCTTGAATGGCTTCAACTAATTTAAAGTAGTCACTCGGCTGTGGCTCTTCGCCTCCGCCTAATGGCAGTCCTAACTCGTTCAGGAAACCTCTAAAATTAGTTAAACGCTCTTTACCGGGGCGATCGTGCACCCGATATAAAATGGCTTGCTGATGCTTTTCTACAAACTTAGCCGCTGCCACGTTTGCCTGAATCATGCACTCTTCAATCATTTTGTGTGCATCATTACGGGTTAGCGGAACAATTTGCTCAATTTTGCGTTGGGCATTAAAAATAAAACGGGTTTCTTGCGTTTCTAGCTCAATACCACCGCGCTGGGCACGGCTTACTTTTAAAGCACTGTATAAGCGATGCAGCTCTTGCAAGTGCGGAACTTGTTCGGCGTAGCGCTGGGCTAAAGCTTCATCACCATCCAGAATCGCCGCCACTTTGTTATAGGTAAATCGCGCATGCGAGTGCATTACCGCTTCATAAAATTTATAACCCGATAAACGGCCAGCAGCGGAAATGGTCATCTCTGCCACCATACATAAGCGGTCTACTTTTGGGTTAAGTGAACACAATCCATTGGAGAGTTGCTCTGGCAACATAGGGATAACTTGGTCTGGAAAATACACCGAGTTACCACGATTTAGTGCTTCTTTATCGAGTGCTGCATCGGGGCGTACGTAATAAGACACATCTGCAATAGCTACCCATAAACGCCAGCCGCCAGACTTTTTCGCTTCACAATATACTGCATCATCAAAATCGCGCGCATCTTCACCATCAATGGTAACCAATGGTAGTTCACGCAGATCAACGCGGTTTTGTTTAGCCGCATCATCCACTTCTTCTTCAAGCTTACTAACGGCTTTAGTGACCGCTTTTGGCCACTCATGTGGAATATCGTGATTACGCAAAGCAACTTGCACTTCCATGCCCGGTGCCATTTTCTCACCGAGAATATCAATCACTTTACCTACAGCCAGTTTCGGAGCAGAGGGGCGACTAAGCACTTCAATCACTACCACTTGGCCTTGGCGAGCACCCGCTGTGTCATTTTTGCCAATGAGAATATCTTGGTTAATTCGAGAATCGTCCGGTACTACATAGCGATGATTGCCCTCGACAAAAAAGCGCCCCACTAACTCTAATTTACCTGGTTTTAATACACGAATAACTTGGCCTTCACGGCGACCGCGCTTATCCATGTTAGATGGCGCTGCCAACACAAAATCGTTATGGAAGACCTTACGCATTTCTTTTGCGGGTAAGAATAAATCGGTACCTTCTTGGGTAGTTTTTAAGAAACCAAAACCATCGCGATGGCCAATAATGGTTCCGGTCACTAAACCTAAACGCTCTGGTAAGGTATAAGCACCAATCCGCGTAGTAACCAAAGCACCTTCATCAAGCAACTCGGCAAGGCTTGCCGAGAATTGGCTACGTTGTTCTTCACTACATAAGGCTTTGAGCCAGTCTTTAGAAACGGGGGCCATTTCTTCTGTTAAGGCAGCGAGTAAGGTCGATTTTAGTGTGGCCGACACAGCCTGATTTTGCATTAACTAACCTACTAAGTTGAGTAATAGAAAGTATTACTCTTCAAGAATAGCTCTATGTTAATGCTTTGCGCGTGGCTTTAGTAGGGTTGGTTGCTTGCTTTAGCTTTAACCACTACATATTCAGGCATTTTGCTGGCAAGCGCAGCTAATAATTGGCTGGCTTCACGGTGAGTTTGTTTGTCGGCAATGATTGAATGATGTAACCAGCGATAGGCATCTTCATAATCGTAAGGGCTGCCTTTGCCTTCCACATAGAGTGACACTAAGCGCAACTGAGCAGGTAGAAAACCTTGTCCTGCTGCTTCACGTAATAGTGGAATAGCTTTGGCGTAATCTTGCTGAACTAAGGTACCCGTTGCGTAATAGCGACCTAGCTGCTCCATGGCAGCTGCTAACCCTTGATTAGCCGCTCGCCACATATACATGACGCCAAGCTCAGGATTTGAATCAACACAGACTCCCCATGCCAGCATATCGCCCCATAAAAACTGATAGGCGGGAATCGCGACTTTTTCGGCCCGTGCCTCAATATCTTCAACTAACTGGCAATCGTCTGCTTTCACCCGAGCAAGGTGCTGATTGTTGTTAATCCAAGTGATTAACTCGTCTTGCTTATAAAGCTGAACCGCTTCAATATCTGATGGACTGGTGTATTCGGTAGGGTCGATAGTGACCGGCTCAGCTTGCTGTGCTGGCGTGTCTAATTCATCATCCACTGACAAGGCATCAATAGATTCTGCAAAGGCCGCTGAACTTATTCCCGCAGCAAGAAGTAGTGAAATGATCTGCTTATTCATAGCCGTTCCTATCGTCTTAACACTTAAGCTATCGGCATCATGCAAAAAAACTAAAGCCACTTTTATCTCTGATAATCTAAATGGCCATTTCTACGCTAACGCTAGCTTTGAAGCTTGTTTAAGATTAGCTTAGCTCAAGTATTGCAGCGCAAATAAGTGGGCAACAACAGCTTTATATTTAACTTTAACTCGGGATAAGGAAGTGACGATAACTCTGCAAGCCAGTACTCAATCTCGCTTCATGTTTCTCGCGAGATAGGTTTGCTTAGTTCAAGGCGAAGCTGCTCGCCAATAGCTAGCTTATTGCAAGTAGCTTAAAACACCGAAATAAGTAAAAGAGGCCGTCAGAAACCATTTATTATCCCAAGCCTAGCTTAGTTAGGTACTTCGACAACATGCGAACACAAAAAAGGAGTGCATTGCACTCCTTATTAGGATTTAAAATTTGTAATTAAACAAATTCTACGCCTTTATCGATGTCACCGTGTAAGGTGTCTAACATGCCGTCAATTGCAGCTTTCTCAAATGCACTAATTTCACCATAAGGTAAGATTTCAGCAACACCTTGAGGACCCAAGCGTACTGGTTGAGCAAAGAACTTAGCATGTTCACTGCCGCCATCAACGTAGGCACACTCAATTACGTCTTCGCCTTGAGCGGCTTTAACTAAAGACAAACAGAAACGTGCGGCTGCTTGACCCATAGAAAGTGTAGCGCTACCGCCACCCGCTTTAGCTTCAACGACTTCAGTACCGGCGTTTTGAATGCGCGTGGTCATCGCGGCAATCTCTTCATCGGTGAATGAAATACCATCTAGCTGAGATAACAATGGCAAGATAGTTACACCACTGTGGCCACCAATAACGTTTAAGTTAATGTCGGCAGGATTTAAGCCTTTTGCTTCTGCAATAAATGTTTCAGAGCGGATTACGTCAAGTGTAGTCACACCAAACAATTTGGCAGGGTCGTATACACCGGCTTTTTTCAACACTTCTGCAGCAATTGGCACGGTAGTATTAACAGGGTTAGTGATAATGCCGATACACGCTTTAGGGCAAGTAACAGCAACTTTTTCGATAAGATTTTTAACAATACCAGCATTGATGTTGAATAGATCTGAACGATCCATACCTGGCTTACGCGCCACACCAGCTGAAATAAGAACAATATCGGCACCTTCTAGGGCCGGGCTTGGGTCTTCGCCTGCAAATCCTTTAATGGCCACTTGTGTAGGGATGTGGCTCAAATCTACAGCAACACCTGGTGTTACTGGGGCGATGTCGTAAAGCGAAAGTTCAGAACCAGCGGGTAACTGAGTTTTTAATAGTAATGAAAGGGCTTGGCCAATTCCGCCTGCAGCACCTAATACGGCAACTTTCATCAAACTTCTCCATGCTTTTTGTAGTTGTAGAGGGGATGTCTATAGAGACAGCTGACAAGATAACGGAATCCGCCTCAAAATACAATTTAGCAACATTTTTAAAGCAAGTTTAAAACAGGAAAAGGTTGCCTTAATCACACTTTAACAATATGGCTTAAGACCTTGGTCTAACAGTATTTGTTAGTTAAAAAAGGACTGATATATTGTTTGGTAAGTGCCATTATTTTTTAACACTTTAAGCGCATGGTTGATTTGATTCAGCAGGTCTTCGTCTTGCTTGGAAACAGCCATTCCCAAACCACTAGCAGGATAGCTTTCATCGACTTGAGTAACAAAGTTGGGATGACTCGCTAACCAGTAATGCGCAGCAGCGGCATCTAAAAACACCGCATCTATTTTCGTTTGTTCTAAATCATTAAGTGCCAATTGATAACTGGGGTAAGCAATCGATAAAATATCTGGTCGTTGCTCACGTAAAAAACGCATAAAGCTAGAACCGCTTTGTACTGCCACAACAGCACTATTAGCCAAGGCCTGGTCAGAGCTAGTTATATATACCGCCATATTGTCAAAATACGCATCGCTAAAATTAACTAACTGTTTTCGCTGCTCGGTGATATCTAAAGCTGAAATCGCCAAGTTATAGTGCCCTGCTGCAACACTCGTCAGCAAACTGTCAAAAGGCTGATGGTAAAACTCACATTCCCTGTTTATTTGTATACACACCGCTTTAGCTAGTTCGATATCAAAACCTACTAATTGCTTTTGCTCGTCAAAGGCTTCAAATGGCGGGTAAGAGGCTTCGGTAACAATTCGTAAGGGTTTATCTTCAGCAAAGGCCGAACTAAACACAAAAACAGAAAGAAGAATGAAAAGTTTAATCCACATAATCAACTACTCATCGAGTCGGATGGGGCTATCATAATTCAGCTTAGCAAAGGCTCACAACTAATTGTTATTAAATGCAATAATAATTCTGTGTCACAGTATGCATTTATATGCATAAAACTAGAATAAAGTTGAATTAGAGTAAAAAGTTGGCGACAATGGCAGCGGATTTATAAGCTCGGATCACCGATGAAATATAGCGATAAACAAGAACAGTTAATAAAAGCCTTTAAATCACTGTTAAAAGAGGAACGATTTGGCTCGCAAGCCGAAATAGTGACCGCCCTGCAAGAGCAAGGTTTCGAAAACATTAATCAATCGAAAGTGTCACGCATGTTAAGTAAGTTTGGCGCGGTGCGTACTCGTAACGCAAAAATGGAAATGGTTTACTGCCTACCAGCAGAATTAGGGGTTCCAACCGTTTCTAGCCAATTAAAAATCTTAGTATTAGAAATGGATTTCAATGACGCACTCATCGTTATCCACACCAGCCCCGGCGCAGCTCAACTAATAGCCCGTTTGTTAGATTCATTAGGCAAAGCTGAGGGTATTCTTGGCACCATTGCTGGTGATGACACTATTTTTATCACCCCTACTCGCCAAGTAGATATTGCCGATGTCTTCCAGTCAGTGAAAGAACTCTTCGAGGTTGGCTAACTAAGCCTAAATAGCTTCCCTAAAGCGATGCTTTAGGGAAGACAAATGCCGCATCCCCATCTACCGATAACCATACTTTTGTGCCAGCACTCGCCTGCCAATGATCGCGCATACGCGCATGTATCACCCGCTCAGGCATATTGCTTAGCTGCAATCTAAAGTGAGTTTCATTTCCCATTGCATGCACTGATATCACTGTAGCTTCTATCTGATCTTTGTTTTCGAGCTGGTGTACCACGATATCTTTAGCCCGCACAATAATCTCTGCCACTTGCTTATCTTCTATGTCAGCCGCAGCAAACGCCCCAAGTGGCGTGTTAACTTTGTGCCCTTCAACTTCCACTTCAAAGCGATTACTAGGGCCAAATAACGCTGCCACAAAGGCGTTTTTCGGATTGTTGTAAATTTCTTGAGGGCTGGCATTTTGCACAATCTCCCCCTTTTCCATCACTACAATTTTGTCGGCGATAAACATTGCTTCTAGTGGATCGTGAGTCACCATTACCGCAGGGGTATTGGTTTTCTTAAGTACATCAAGGGTTTCTTCACGTACTTGCTGACGAAGATGCTCATCAAGCGCGGAGAAAGGCTCATCTAGCAGTAAGGTGCTTGGCTCTGGAGCTAAGGCACGAAGCAAAGCTACTCGCTGCTGCTGTCCACCCGACAAGGTATGCGGAAAGCGCTCTAACAAACCTTGCATGCCCATATTATCTAGGCTTTCTTCAATCCAATTACGCCGCTTAACAACCTCTTGCTGTTTACGTAAACCATACTCGATGTTTCTACGCACACTCATATGAGGGAACAAGGCATAGTCTTGGAACATCATGCCAATGGCACGTTGCTCTGGTGCGAGATGAATCGCTTGCTTGGGCGCAGCCACTAGCTTGTCTTGCAAGTAAAGCTCGCCACTTTGTAATCGCTCTAAACCGGCGATAAGACGTAACAGTGTAGTTTTACCACAACCCGATGGACCCAATAGCGCAACGATTTGATTCTCGCTCACTTCAATGCTGACATTTTTTAATGCCTGTTGTTCGCCGTAAAAATGGTTAACTTTGCGTAAAACAATACTCATTGTGGGTTCATTGTCCTTGTGGGCGACGTTCAGAAGAACCGATATTTCGACTCATAATAATAACCGGGATTATGCCCGCCAGTAATATAGTTAATGCAGCCAGAGCGCTTTGCTCAAGCTGCTCTAAAGAGGCTAAATCCCATACTTGGGTAGATAAAGTATCAAAATTAAACGGCCTTAGTATCAAGGTTATAGGCAACTCTTTCATGGTGTCTACAAATACCAGTAGCATGGCGGTGAGCACACTTGGTCGTATTAAAGGTAGATGAATTCGCCATAGCGTCTTACCTGAACGGCTACCAAGAATACGTGAAGCGTCGTCCATTTCAGGAGTAATTTTGGTAAGGCTTGCGTCGAGAGTACGATAGCTTAAAGCGATAAAACGCAGCGAATAGGCCAATACCAAGGCGCCACCGGTGCCAGTGAGCAATAAGCCGGTGGGATAATCAAACCAGGCTTTCATTACGCTATCAACAGCATTATCAAACACACCAAGCGGATACAAAATACCCACTGCTAGCACCGCACCAGGGATGGCGTACCCCAAGGTTGCAGCCTCGGCGATGCTACGCATTTTATTGCTTTTAGATAAGCGAACCCCGTAGGCTAGCAACAAACCCAAAATCGTTGTTAGCAACGCGGCCATAATCGCCAAAGAAAAACTGTTCCAAGCACTATTTAAGTACTGCTCTAATCCTTGGTCTAAATTGCGTAATGCATAATTAGTTAACACCGTGATAGGCAAGATGAAACCAAGACTAATAGGCAATAAACATAAAGCGGTGGCTAGCCATGCTTTAAAGCCCGAAAGCGGTTCGGCAAACATAGCGGGAGATTGACCAGTCAGCTTATAAAACTTACCAGCGTTGCGGCTATAGCGCTCTAAACCCAGCAGCAAGATAGAAAAACTCACCAGCATTAAGGCTATTTGAGCGGCGGCGGACAGGCTGCTCATGTTTAGCCACACATCAAATATTCCCGCGGTTAACGTAGGCACTGCAAAAAACTCTACCGTGCCATATTCATTAATGGTTTCCATTAGCGCTAATGTAACCCCAACCACAATGGCAGGTCGCGCTAGTGGCAATGCCACTTTAAAAAAGCTCTGAGTTTGACTTTTGCCTAGGCAGCGGCTCATTTCAAAAAGCTGTGCAGCTTGCTCTACAAAAGCAGCTCGCGCTAACAAATACACATAGGGATACAGCACTAAACTCAATACCGCAATGGCGCCCTGAATGGACCGAATCTCCGGGAACCAGTAGTCTCGTGCAGTTTGCCAACCAAACAAAGCGCGCAAGCTTTTTTGCACAAAACCTGCATATTCAAGTTGGTCAGTAATAACAAAGGCGAGGATGTAACTTGGCACCGCTAAGGGTAGCAACAGCGCCCATACCAAAACCGACTTCAGAGGAAAATTAAAGCGCGTGACTAACCAAGCCGCACCGGTACCCATTAAACTGGTAAACAAAGCCACGCCCAAACACAGCATTAACGTGTTTTTAACGTAAATCCAAAATACCGTATCCAGTAAGTGTTGCCAGATTTCTTGGTTGTCGGCCCATGAGAGCATTAAAATGGTAGCAATAGGGACAATGGCTAAGGCAGCAATTGCTAAGGCAAGCCATACCCAAGGGTCAAAGCGTAAACGAGCTAGCGAGAAAGGCGAAGTAGAATTGGCGGTAGTGCTCATAGCTTCCAAATAAAAAAACGGCACAGAGCCGAAAACTAATAAAGCTGACCTAAGGCCAGCTTTATTGACGCTTGCTAATAGAATAGCAAGTTTAACAACCTTTACATGTCATAGCCAACACGGTCAACTAAGCGTGCTGCTGCAGCACGTTGGTCTGCCACTTCTTGTAAGGAAATACGGTCAGCTTTGAAATCACCTAGGCTTTCAATAAACTCATCAGTTTTGATACCGGTGCGAACTGGCTCTTCGTAGTTAGCAGTAGCGTATAAACCTTGAGCTTTTTCACCAACTAAGAACTCTAACAACTTAATGGCATTGTCTTTGTTTTTAGCTGTTTTCAATAAACCAGCACCAGAGATATTAATATGTTGACCACGGCCGCCAATGTCTTGGTCTAAGTATACAACGCGGATCTGCTCGGCCCACTCTTGCTGCTCTGGGCTCTTAGTGTTGTAGAACATCTTGCCCATGTAGTAACGGTTAGCAATCGCTAAATCACATTGGCCTTCGAAGATGGCTTTAGCTTGAGCGCGGTCGTTACCCTGTGGCTTGCGTGCCAAGTTAGCTTTTAGACCTTTTAGCCACGTTTCTGCGGCAGCTTCACCGTCTTCTGCAATCACTGAAGCAATTAAACCAATGTTGTAAACATGCTTACCAGAACGAGTACAAATACGGCCTTGCCACTTTGGATCAGCTAAGTCTTTAAGTGAGTTAAGCTCGCCTTCTTTAACACGGTCTTTATGTGCATAAATAACACGAGCACGTGTGGTTAAAGCAAACCATAAATTATCTGGGTGGCGTAAGTGAGCCGGAACAACTTCATCAATAACTGGAGAGTTAACGGCTTCAAATAAACCAGCAGCGCGCACTTCTTCCAAACGGCCGATATCAACGGTAAGTACCAAATCAGCAGGATTATTATCACCAGCGGCTTTGATCTTTTCAGCTAAACCTTTAGCAGCATGCACAACATTCACTTTAATGCCCGTTTCTTCGGTAAACGCATCAGTTAAAGGTTGTAACAAGCTTTGTTGGCGGTAAGAGTATAAGTTTACTTCTTCTGCAGCTAAGGCTGGAGTGGCAACCACTAGTGAAGCCACCATGGCCACTAATGAAGAGAATACTGATTTATTCACAAATGAGTCCTTCAATATATGTCAAACGCAAATCGTTATCATTTGGCTTTAGATTAACATGAGACAACATCTTTCGCTATGTTTTAAAACAAAAAAAGGCCCGCAATGCGGGCCTTTTTTATTACTTTTTAATCTTAGCTAGAAGACTTAACTGTTACGAACTCTGGGTATGCATCGATACCACAATCAGCAATGTCCATACCGTTCATTTCTTCTTCTTCAGAAACTCGGATACCCATTACAGCTTTTAGGATGCTCCATACGATGAAGCTTGCTACGAATACCCATGCAAAGATAGTTAATGCACCGATGATTTGGCCAGAGAAGCTTGAACCATCGTTAGTTAGTGGAACAATCAATAGACCGAATAGACCAACTACACCGTGAACTGAGATAGCACCTACTGGGTCATCAATCTTAATCTTATCGAAGAATACGATAGACGCTACAACCAATACGCCAGCTACAGCACCAAACAGAGTGGCTTGAAGCGCAGTAGGAGTAGAAGGTTCTGCAGTAATCGCTACTAGACCAGCTAATGCGCCGTTTAATAACATTGTTAGGTCTGCTTTACCCCAAGTAAGCTTACATACTAGTAGTGCAGCGATTGCACCAGCCGCAGCTGCAGCGTTAGTGTTTAAGAATACCATTGCTACAGAGTGAGCGTTTGAAGCATCAGCAAGTTTCAATACAGAACCGCCGTTAAAGCCAAACCAACCCATCCATAAGATAAAAGTACCTACAGTAGCTAGCGGCATGTTTGAACCAGGAATTGGGTTAACAGAACCGTTTTTACCGTATTTACCTTTACGAGCACCTAGTAGTAGTACACCGGCTAATGCTGCTGCAGCACCTGCTAAGTGAACAATACCTGAACCAGCGAAGTCAGAGAAACCAAGGTCGCCTAGGTTGTATAGACCGAATACGTCTGCACCGCCCCATGTCCAGCTACCTTCTAGAGGGTAGATGAAACCAGTTAGCACTACAGCGAAGATTAGGAATGCCCAAAGCTTCATACGCTCAGCAACTGCACCCGAAACAATAGACATTGCAGTTGCAACGAATACTACTTGGAAGAAGAAGTCAGAAGCACCTGAGTATACGCTACCGCCTTCAAAGCCTTCTTCAGCTTTAGAAGCTAATACGCCACCTAGGTCAAAGGCTTCGATGCCTGATAAGAAGATACCGCCGTCGTACATGATTGAGTAACCACAAATCAAGTACATGATACAAGCGATAGAGTAAAGAGCGATGTTCTTAGTTAGAATTTCTGTGGTGTTTTTAGCGCGAACTAAACCAGCTTCTAGCATAGAGAAACCAGCAGCCATCCACATTACTAATGCGCCACACACCAAAAAGTAGAAGGTGTCGATGGCATATTGCAGTTGATAAATTTCGTTTTCCATAATTACTTCCCCGTAATCCCTGTTATAAGCTTGCTAAGGTTGCCCTTAGATAGCCTCTGCATCCATTTCGCCAGTACGAATACGTACTACGTTGCTTAAGTCGTATACAAAAATCTTACCGTCACCGATTTTGCCGGTGTAAGCAGCACTAGAAATCGCTTCAATAATGCGGTCTACATTTTCTGAGCTAGTAGCAATCTCTAGTTTTACCTTAGGCAGAAAGTCAACTTGGTACTCGGCACCACGATATAATTCGGTGTGACCTTTTTGACGACCAAAACCTTTAACTTCAGATACGGTTAAACCATCTACGCCAACTTCGGCGATGGCTTCACGCACGTCATCCAATTTGAATGGCTTGATTATCGCGCTAATTAGTTTCATTTGAGCTCCTCCAAAGAGTCATCGATTAACTTTTCTCGAATAACAAAATACAAGGCTTGTGCCAAAACAGAATTAGATATACAAAACAATAAGTTAAAAAACAAAACATAAAATAGAACAAATACAGCCGCACCATTATGGTGCTATATTTTTTAACAACGCTCCAACATGGTTCACATTTTGGTAGTGGTATTTCTATCAGCACTAATAGAGTGCAGCTAGCGAAGAATATGTAGCAACTTGGCAGTTAACCCGCATATAAGTTAGGGTTAAAGTAATGAATTGGCTGAATAAAAAGAGCTGAAGAAGGGTTTAGAACATTCTCGAACTAGATGCTAATTTTGCACCATGTTAATAAGTCTCGATAGATTTTAACAATTCTAGGAAATCGTCGTAACCGCAAGCACTATGCGCTGCATCTAAACTCATTGCATCTTGTAAGAGCGCTGGATTATCTGAAGCGTCGTCTTGAGAAACCTCGATGCTAACTTCATCTAGATTGGCCACAAAACGGAACTCATCACTGTCTATGCGTAGCTCTGCTAAGCCAGATAGATTTTTCAAGCGGGCGAGTAAGGAAGAAATAAACTGACGATCTTTATTCAATTCGCGCTCTAGCCACATCGAAAAACACCGATGTTCGTCACCGCAATCAATAAAAAATGCGCCGTCCAATGAACGGCGAATCGTCAGTTCCATAGTTTTAGTCTAGCTACTTAAACAAGCAGACTGTAAGTTTACGCTAGCTGCGCTGTTTAACATAGTAGGAACAAGATCATAAGCGGCATTTGGCTTTAGTTTAAAGCGCATTGCTACGGCTGTTTTGATTTGTTTTTCCAATACTTCAATGTTAACAGGCTTTACGATTAAGCCTTGCACGTCCATCAATACATTAAAACCAAGCAATTGCTTAGTGGCTTCAGATGCTAAAGATAGAATAGCAATATCAGAGCTAGCTAAAGTTTGGCCAGTTCGAATTGCCTTAATTAGCTTTAAGCCTTCGGCATTAGCTAACTCGGTGTCGATGATCACAGCTTGGAACTCGTTGCTCATTAGTCGCTCATGCAACAAACCAGCATTAGAGAACATTTCTAACTGTTTTAACTCGCCATCTGCCTTCAGGTTTTGAATTTTCTGGCAGGTCTCAGCATCACTTAGTAACAAGGCTTTAGCTTGATTTTGAACCAGCTCCGGTTTTACTCGGTTTGGCTGACCTACTGCTTCACATCTTGCTATGTAACCCTTTTTGGGAATGGTAGCGATAGTGAGTTCAGTATTGTTCAAAGTAGTGATTACTTTTCGTAACTGAGATATATGCTGGTTAATTGTATGGTCTGAGACACTACGCCCCCACACAGCATCAGACAAGTCGTCTCTCCCCACAACTTGATTGACATGTTTACACAAATATCCCAACAAATGGGTTCTTAATGGTCCCAAATAGGCACTTTTATCCTTAAACGTAATACTATTTTGGCTCATATCTACGGCCAACGGGCCAACTACTACAACATCATTAAAGGACATATTGTCTTCCAACTGCAAGCGAATGAGCTAGTAAATCTAGCGGGCTCCTTTATACCAGTAAATGCTAAAATTATCCATATTTTGCAGCACATAATAACGCAAATTATATTTATTTTATAATAAAATGTTCATAATTTTACTTATTTAGGCGTATATATAGTACCACCTCAGTGTGTTACTTGGCTATTGTGCAAAAAAAAAACGCAGCCAAAGCTGCGTTTTTTATACGGTGAGAAAACTCTACACGGCGGCTTGAATAATTACTTCATCAGCCACTTTAGTGTAATCAGTGATTTCATCGAAGTTGAGGTAACGATAAGTATCAGCTGCAGTAGCGTCAATTTGCTTCGCATACTCAAGGTACTCCTCTGGAGTAGGTAACTTACCTAAAATGGCCGATACAGCAGCTAACTCGGCAGAAGCTAAGTAAACATTAGCGCCGGTACCTAAACGGTTAGGGAAGTTACGCGTAGAGGTAGAGACTACCGTTGAGTTATCGGCCACGCGTGCTTGGTTACCCATACACAAAGAACAACCAGGGATCTCGGTACGTGCACCAACACGACCGTAAATACCGTAGTAACCTTCTTCGGTAAGCTGCTTTTGGTCCATACGCGTTGGAGGAGCAACCCACATACGTGTTGGCAATGAGCCAGTATGCTTGTCGAGCAATTTACCAGCTGCACGGAAGTGACCAATGTTAGTCATACATGAACCTAAGAACACTTCATCAATGCTCTGGCCTGCTACTTCAGATAGTAAACGTGCATCATCTGGATCATTTGGCGCACACAATACTGGCTCGTTAATATCAGCCAAATCAATCTCAATGATTTCTTTGTATTCAGCGTCTTTGTCCGCTTCCATCAATTCAGGGTTAGCGATCCACTCTTGCATAGCAGTAATACGGCGCTCGATAGTACGACGGTCGCCGTAGCCTTCAGCAATCATCCACTTAAGCATCACAATGTTTGAGTTTAAGTACTCAATGATTGGGGCTTTACCTAACTTAATAGTACAACCAGCAGCACTACGCTCAGCAGATGCATCCGACAATTCAAAAGCTTGCTCAACTTTTAGCTCTTCTAAGCCTTCAATTTCTAAGATACGACCAGAGAAGATGTTTTTCTTACCTTTCTTCTCAACCGTTAATAGACCGCGTTGAATCGCAGCATAAGGAATTGCATGCACCAAATCGCGTAAGGTAATACCCGGCTTCATTTCGCCTTTAAAGCGAACCAAGATTGATTCCGGCATATCTAAAGGCATAACACCTGTAGCAGCAGCAAATGCCACCAAACCAGAACCTGCAGGGAATGAAATACCAATTGGGAAACGAGTATGCGAGTCACCACCAGTACCAACTGTATCTGGTAACAACATACGGTTTAGCCAAGAGTGGATAACACCGTCACCAGGGCGTAGAGATACACCACCACGGTTCATGATGAAATCAGGAAGCGTGTGGTGAGTATTCACATCTACTGGTTTAGGGTAAGCAGCGGTATGACAGAATGACTGCATGGTTAGGTCTGCAGAGAAACCCAAACAGGCTAAATCTTTCAGCTCGTCACGGGTCATTGGGCCAGTAGTATCTTGCGAGCCCACTGTCGTCATCTTCGGCTCACAGTATTGGCCAGGTCGAATACCGTCTACACCACAAGCTTTACCTACCATTTTCTGAGCAAGCGTAAAGCCTTTAGTTGAAGCAGCTACATCTTGAGGGCGCTTGAATACTTCAGAAGGCTCTAGGCCTAAAGATGTACGAGCGCGGTCAGTTAAGCCACGGCCAATAATTAGAGGGATACGGCCACCAGCGCGAACTTCATCAAGTAATACGTCGGTTTTTAGCTCAAAGGTTGAGATAACTTCGTCAGTACCTGATTTTTTCACTTCACCAGCAAACGGGTAAATGTCGATAACATCGCCCATGCCAAGTTTTTCTACGTCTAACTCAATAGGCAATGCGCCAGCATCTTCCATGGTATTAAAGAAGATTGGTGCAATTTTTCCACCTAAACAGAAGCCTCCGCCACGCTTGTTTGGTACATGAGGAATATCATCACCCATCAACCACAACACAGAGTTAGTAGCAGATTTACGCGAAGAACCGGTACCTACAACGTCACCTACATAAACTAGTGGATGGCCTTTTTCTTTCAAGGCTTCAACTTGCTTCATTGGGCCAATTGAACCCGCTTGATCAGGTTCGATACCTTCTCTGGCATTTTTAAGCATAGCTAATGCGTGCAGTGGGATATCTGGTCGAGACCAAGCATCAGGAGCAGGCGATAAGTCATCGGTGTTAGTTTCACCGGTCACTTTGAAAACAGTAAGTGTTGATTTTTCAGCAAGCTCAGGGCGGCTTAAGAACCACTCTGCATCGGCCCAGCTTTGCATCACTTGTTGTGCAAAGTTGTTGCCCGCTTTGGCTTTTTCTTCCACGTCGTGGAAAGCATCAAACATCAATAAAGTATGTGATAAGGCTTTAGCTGCGATAGGTGCAAGCTCAGCATTATCAAGTAATGAGATGAGAGGTTCAATATTGTAACCACCTTGCATTGTACCCAGAAGTTCAGTGGCATACGCGGCAGAAACAATAGGAGAGCTTACTTCTCCAGCTGCTACAGCAGCAAGAAAACCGGCTTTAACATAAGCGGCTTCATCTACACCTGGGGGAATTCGGTTTGCTAACAAATCGAGTAGAAACTCTTCTTCACCGGCTGGCGGAGCTTTTAATAACTCTACTAATCCTGCGGTTTGTTCAGCATCGAGGGGTTTAGGTACAATACCTTCAACAGCACGCTCTTCGACGTGTTTGCGGTAGCTTTCTAGCACGGCTCGCTCCTTATTGTAATAATGCCCGTAGGGGATATCCATATATATGGGCCAGAGCTTTGCTGGCCTCATGGGGCTGAGATTATAGCCGTTTTAACTATAAATTAAAATATCGACGTTTCAGCCAAGCTAACAAAAAAACAGTTAAATCATTTTATAACAACAACTTACAACCTTTATTATACTTTAGCCACAAGCGGAAAAGTTACAATTTATTCACATTTATCACTTATTTAGAAGTCATTGCCGATAAATAAATATAAAGTTTGCTCCGATTCGTTGTGCCCATAGGCAAGTACCACCGGCCCTAATACACTGGTGTCTAGAGCAGCAAAAATACTACCGGCCCACAGCGCACTGCTATAAGAAATTTCATCAGAGCTATTCCATACTCCGCCGTTTTCTAAAGACCCCCCGACGAAAACAGGCGCTTGTAATACGGGAGATTGAAAATAGTGCAGCTGATAAAAGTACATGAGGCCCGTTAGCGCCTTATAACGACCCGATAACTGTTCATACTTAAAGCCCGAAAGACGTAAAAAGCCACCTAAGTCTTGAGCATCGGTCGGTACAACAAAGTCACTACCGGTGCTACCATATTCACCAAACCAATTTAAATTATGCTTATCCCAACCAAATGGCACTTTCCAGCGAGCCTCAAAACTGGGCGCTAATACACTAGAAAACCCTTGTACATCTTCATGATAAAGAGTTAAACCAACATCCAACATTTTACCTTGAGTAGGAAAAGCCCAGCTGTTTAGGGTGTCGTAGTCAAATTTAAAGTAAGGACCATACAACCAATAGCTGGCATCGCCGCTAAATCCTTTTAATTCGATATCACCGTGCCTAGCCGCTAAGCCTAGCCCCCATTCTTGCCAGGGTTTATAGTTCCAGGCTAGTTGAGTGCGAAAAGTGGCATCACTAAAATCGGCTTCTAGGTATTCAATGTCTTCACCTAAACCATATAAACGACGGCTACGTTTATCGTACTCTGCCGATATTAACCAAGCATATTTAAGATTATCGGTAAATGGTGTGTAGTATTCGGCAAATAGACGCTTTATCGAACCGATTTCAAACTCATTACGCCACTCTGCGCCATACTCGTTTAGGTTAGTTAAGGTAAACCCAAGCCCCAAGTTCGCTTCGGTGCGATCCGAAAAGTTTTCCTGCAAACCAAGCTTCATATCAAAGTAGCCAGGCCCCCAGCGCTTTTCTTGAGTGTCCACGTGAATCACATTAGCGCCCTGTTCACTGCTAATTCGATAGTCGACTCTCTCAAAGGTTCCTAAGGCATACAACTGGCTAATTTTTTCCTCAAGTTGAGCTTTGGAAAGCAACTCACCTTGATTGAGTTGTAAACGAGATAGAATAACCTCATCGCTCAAACCTGAGTTGTTATTGAGTTCAATTTTACTCACCACAAATTGTTCATGTAATTTAAGTGTGGCTCTGCGATCTTTAACCTTTTGTTGATAGGCTAAATATACCTTTTCTTGATCATCACTATGAATACGCTTAGCTAACTGTGCTATCGGCTCTGCTGCCGCTTGCTTACCACGTTCAATCGCTAAAGGCATTAATGCAAAGTCAGCGGTATCGATGCCAGTTACATCGGGTGATATGAGTAAGTCATCAGCCCCTAGCAAGGCAATTTGTCGCTCGGTACCAGATCGAGTAAGAAAGATAGAAAGCTGGTCTACCACGTCAACCGCGGTATTAAGCTCGTCTTGAGTTTTTAGCCGCGCACCAATATCTACCGCGATAATGATGTCTGCGCCCATTTCTTTTAATACATCCACGGGCATGTTGTTAACCACGCCTCCGTCAGAAAGCTGTTTGCCATCAAGCTCTACTGGGCGTAACGCACCGGGCACCGACATACTCGCTTGCATAGCAACGGCTAAGTCACCACGCTTGAGGATATAAGGGGTCATAGCAGCCATATCGGTGGCGACTGCGCGATAAGGAATGGCCAACTCATCAAAACTTTCTAGCGCTTCTAAGTTACTGGTGGCATAACGCAAAATCTCGGCCATAGTTTGGCCTTGCACAGCGCCTTTAGGTATTTGAACGCCGTCTTTATTAATCCCAATTGGCAAGGCTATTTGGTAGTCATCTTTTTGCTTTTTACTTCGCAGCGATAATTCACTGCGAGTGACATCGTCAACAAAGCCACTCTCCCAATAAATAGAAAAGGTTAAATCTTCAATCTCTTGCGCGCTATACCCCATCGCTAACATGGCGCCAAAATAGGCGCCCATGCTGGTTCCAGCTACATAATCGACTGGAATTTGGTTTTCTTCGAGTAATTGAATAACCCCCAAATGCGCCGCGCCTTTTGCCCCCCCGCCACTGAGCGCCAAGCCTATTTTGGGGCGAGCAATAACAGAAGAAGAAAAAAGTATTAGCAATATAAGCCACAAGGCTTTACGCAATAGCCGCATGCAGAGTCATTCCTTTGAAATCTAAACAATAAAGGCAGCCTAGGCTGCCTTTATAACTGTAGTTTTTTAGACTAATTCAGTCTATTTTTTCTTTTTCTTGGCTTTCGCATTTGGAAGGTCGGTAATGCTTCCTTCAAAAATCTCTGCAGCCAAGCCAACCGATTCATGCAAGGTTGGGTGAGCGTGAATGGTTAACGCGATGTCTTCAGCATCACAACCCATCTCAATCGCTAAGCCAATTTCACCTAACAATTCACCGCCGTTGGTACCTACTACCGCACCACCAATTACACGACCAGACTCTTTATCAAAGATCATCTTAGTCATGCCATCAGGACAGTCTGACGCAATTGCACGGCCCGAAGCAGCCCAAGGGAATACTGAGGCTTCGTAGTTAATGCCTTGTGCTTTAGCTTCTTTCTCGGTTAGACCTACCCATGCCATCTCTGGCTCGGTGTAAGCAATCGAAGGGATCACTTTAGGATCGAAGAAGTGTTTCTTACCAGAGATAACCTCTGCCGCTACGTGGCCTTCATGCACCCCTTTGTGTGCCAACATAGGTTGCCCTACGATGTCGCCAATAGCGTGGATGTGAGGAACGTTAGTACGAAGCTGCTTATCAACTTCAATAAAGCCGCGCTCAGTCACTTCGATACCAGCTTTCTCAGCATCTAAGCCTAAGCCATTTGGTACACGACCTACCGCAACCAATACTGCGTCGTAACGTACTGGCTCATGTGGTGCTTGCTTACCTTCGTAGGTTACGTATAAGCCGTCTGTTTTCGACTCAACGGCTACCACTTTGGTTTCAAGCATGATGTTGAATTTGTCTTTCACTTTTTTGGTATAAGCGCGAACAACGTCTTTATCAGCTGCTGGTACAAGTTGGTCAGCAAATTCTACAACGTCAATCTCACTGCCTAGTGCGCCGTATACGGTGCCCATTTCTAGGCCAATGATACCGCCACCTAATACCAACAACTTACCAGGAACTTCTTTAAGCTCCAATGCGTCAGTTGAATCCCATACACGTGGGTCATTGTGTGGAATAAACGGTAATTTAACTGGGCGAGAACCCGCTGCAATAATTGCGTTGTCAAAGTTAATAGTTGTGGCTTCGCCATCGTCACCAGTTACCTCTAGTGAGTTAGCACCGGTAAACTTACCTAAGCCTTGTACTACTTTAACCTTACGCATTTTAGCCATACCATCGAGGCCACCAGTCAACTGACCGATTACTTTCTCTTTCCAGGTACGGATTTTATTAATGTCGGTTTGAGGCTCACCAAACACAATGCCGTGCTCAGCCAGTGATTTTGCTTCTTCAATCACTTTAGCTACGTGCAACAAAGCTTTTGATGGGATACACCCCACATTCAAACATACTCCGCCGAGGGTGGCGTAGCGTTCTACAATTACTGTTTCCAAACCTAAATCGGCAGCACGGAAGGCAGCAGAATAACCTGCAGGGCCTGCACCCAGTACTACCACCTGGGTCTTGATTTCCTTACTCATTGATGACCTCTTGGTATTGTTATGTTGTAAAGCTGCTGTAGGGTAAAAGTGTCAACCATGCAGCTAAACTGAGTTTACGGTTAATCGGTATAAAAAAGAAGAGCCGGGTGATAAACACCCAGCTCTTATTACTAAAGTACTAGTCGGCGAATGTCGCCTAACAAGCCACTTAATGTTGAGATAAATCTCGCGCCGTCGGCCCCATCAATCACTCGGTGATCGTAAGACAGTGCCAATGGCAACATTAGCTTCGGTACAAAATCTTTGCCGTTCCACTTTGGTTTCATCTCACTGCGCGAAACACCCAAAATGGCTACCTCTGGCGCATTTACGATAGGTGTAAACTGAGTACCACCAATACCGCCAAGGCTAGAAATAGTGAAACAACCACCCTGCATGTCTGAGGCAGTAAGTTTACCAGCACGTGCTTTCTTAGAAATTTCTACCAACTCTTCGGAAAGCTGATAAATGCCTTTCTTATTCACATCACGCACTACCGGTACAACCAAGCCATTTGGCGTATCTACAGCGATACCGATATGGATGTACTTCTTCATGATGAGGCTATTGCCATCGTCAGACAATGCCGAGTTAAACTTAGGCATGCTTTCTAAGGTTTTAGCTGCGGCTTTTAGCATGAATACTAGCGGCGTGATCTTAAAGCCTAACTGTTGCTTCTCAGCAATCACGTTTTGTTCTTTACGGAAAGCTTCCATTTCTGAAATGTCAGCTTCGTCAAACTGAGTAACGTGAGGGATTTTCACCCAGTTACGGTGCAATGCTGGACCAGAGATTTTCTGAATACGTGATAGTGGCACTTCTTCCACTTCACCAAACTTAGAGTAATCAATGCTTGGCCATGCTGCTACGTCCATTCCTGAGCCACCGGCGCTAGCACCAGACTCTAGAACTTTAACCGCTTGCTTAACGTAAGCTTGAACGTCTTCTTTTACGATACGCCCTTTACGGCCCGAACCTTTAACCTTGGCTAAATCAACACCAAACTCACGCGCTAAACGGCGAATTACAGGAGAGGCGTGTACATAGGCACTATTCTCTACAAATTCACCCGATTTAGCTGGAGCACTAGCAGGCTTACTGGCGGGTGCAGGTGCTGCAGCTGGTTTTGGTGCTTCAGCCGGAGCGCTTGGTGCGCTGGCAGCAGGTGCTGCAGAAGTTACTTCAAACACCATGATCAGCGAGCCAGTCTTAACTTTATCGCCAACAGCTACTTTAAGCTCTTTCACTACACCAGCGAAAGGTGCAGGAACTTCCATTGCCGCTTTATCACCTTCAACAGAGATAAGCGTTTGCTCTAGCTCTACGCTATCGCCAACAGAAACTGCAACTTCAGTCACTTCAACTTCATCATCGCCAATATCAGGAATGTTAACTTCTTGAAGCTGCGAAGATGCAGGAGCAGCTACTGGAGCCTCTGCCACAGGCGCCGCAGGTGCAGAGCCAGCAACGTCAAATTCCATAATTAGCGTACCAGTAGACACTTTATCGCCTACTGCAATGCTAATGGCTTTAACCGTGCCAGCAAATGGCGCTGGTACTTCCATTGCCGCTTTGTCGCCTTCAACCGAAATAAGCGTTTGCTCTGCTTCAATTACGTCGCCAACACTTACTGCTACTTCGGTCACTTCAACTTCATCATCACCAATATCTGGCACATGTACGAGTTCAACTGAACTTGCTGCAGGAGAAGCGGCTTCTGCCGGAGCTGCCGCTGGTTGCTCGGCTGCGCCTTCAGCTTCAAAGATCATAATCAATGCGTTGGTGGCTACGCTGTCGCCTACCGCTACTTTAATTTCTTTTACAACGCCAGCTTGAGAAGCCGGAACTTCCATTGCCGCTTTGTCGCCTTCTACCGAAATTAACGATTGCTCTAATTCTACGCTATCGCCAACTTCAACAAGGATCTCGGTCACTTCTACTTCATCAGCGCCAATATCTGGTACAAAAATTTCAATACTCATAGCTATTCGCCCTTACGCGTAGAGAGGGTTAGTTTTGTTAGTGTCGATGTCGTATTTTGCAATCGCTTCGCTCACAACTTTCTTGTCTAAAGTGCCAGCTTTAGCTAGCTCTGTAAGTGCAGCTACTACGATGTAGTCAGCATTTACTTCAAAGTGACGACGTAAGTTCTCACGGCTATCACTACGGCCAAAGCCATCGGTACCCAATACTTTGTAGCTACCTGGTACATAAGCGCGAACTTGCTCTGCGTATTGCTTCATGTAATCGGTCGCAGCAATAGTTGGTGCGTCAGTTAGCGCCTCAGTGATGTAGGCCACTTGCGCTTCGCTTTCTGGGTTTAACATGTTGGCACGCTCAACGGCTTGACCTTCACGGGTTAGTTCGTTGAAAGACGTTACGCTAAATACGTCAGATGCAATGTCGTACTCTTCGCTCAATACTTTGGCAGCTTTCAATACTTGCTGCATGATGGTGCCCGAACCTAGTAACTGAACTTGGCCTTTAGCACCTTTGTTTTCTTCAAACTTGTAAATACCCTTACGAATACCTTCTTCTGCGCCTGCTGGCATAGCTGGTTGATGGTAGTTTTCGTTCATTAAGGTTAAGTAGTAGTAAACATTCTCTTGGTCACCGTACATGCGGCGTAAACCATCTTGCAGAATTACCGCAACTTCAAAAGCAAAGCTTGGATCGTAAGAAATACAGTTAGGGATGGTGTTAGCCAAAATTAGGCTGTGGCCATCTTCGTGCTGCAAACCTTCGCCGTTTAGCGTGGTACGACCTGCTGTAGCACCTAATAGGAAACCACGCGCTTGTTGGTCACCCGCCATCCAACACATATCACCCACACGTTGGAAACCAAACATAGAGTAGTAGATGTAGAATGGAATCATTGGCACGTCGTTGGTACTGTACGAAGTAGCAGCCGCTACCCACGAACTCATAGCACCTAATTCGTTAATACCTTCTTGCAATACCTGACCGCTAGTATCTTCTTTGTAGTAAGACACTTGCTCTCTATCTTGCGGAGTGTAAGTTTGGCCACTTGGGTTGTAGATACCAATTTGGCGAAACAAACCTTCCATACCAAAAGTACGTGCTTCATCGGCAATAATTGGCACTACGTTTTTACCAATGCCTTTGTTTTTAAGCATTACATTTAGGGCACGAACATAAGCCATAGTGGTTGAAATATCGCGTTTTTGCTCGCCTAGTAGCGCGTCAAATTCGCTTAGTTCTGGAATCGCTAACTCTTGAGTGAAGTTAGGTAAACGCGATGGCGTGTAACCGGCTAGCTCTTTACGGCGAGCATGCAAGTAGTCGTGCTCTGGTGTACCCGGCTTAAGCTCGATGTACGGCAAGCTAGGTAAGGCTTCATCACTAACATCAACACCCAAACGGTCACGGAACTGCTCAACATGAGTCATGTCCATTTTCTTAACCTGGTGAGCAATGTTTTTACCTTGAGCCGCTTCACCCATGCCATAACCTTTAACGGTTTTAGCAAGAATTACTGTTGGAGCGCCAGAGGTTTTGCGTGCTTTATCAAAGGCTGCGTAAAGCTTAACTGGATCGTGACCACCGCGACGTAGAGCAAAAATTTCGTCATCAGACATATCTTTTACTAAGTCAGCAGTTTCACTGTACTTACCAAAGAAGTGTTCACGCACGTACGCGCCGTACTTAGATTTAAAGGTTTGGTAATCGCCATCAACCGTTTCGTTCATCAGTTGTAACAACTTACCTGAGCTATCTTTGCTTAGTAGGCTATCCCACTCACTGCCCCAAACCACTTTAATCACATTCCAGCCAGCGCCTTTAAATAGGCCCTCTAGTTCTTGAATGATTTTACCGTTGCCCATAACCGGGCCGTCTAGGCGCTGCAAGTTACAGTTGATAAGGAAACATAAGTTATCTAATTTCTCACGCGCTGCGAAAGAAATTGCGCCACGTGATTCCGGCTCGTCCATTTCGCCGTCACCAAGGAAGGCGTATACACGTTGGCCAGAACAATCTTTTAAGCCACGACCGGTTAGGTACTTAAGGAAGCGAGCTTGATAAATGGCAGAAATTGGACCAAGACCCATAGATACTGTTGGGAACTGCCAGAACTCGGGCATTAATTTAGGGTGCGGATAAGAGCTTAAGCCTTTACCGTCTACCTCTTGGCGGAAACTGTCTAGTTGCTCTGCGGTTAAACGACCTTCAACAAAGGCACGCGCATAAATACCAGGAGAGATATGACCTTGGTAATAAACTAAATCGCCACCATCTTTTTCATTACGCGCTTTAAAGAAGTGGTTAAAACACACTTCGTAAAATGCTGCAGAAGACTGGTAAGAAGCCATGTGGCCACCTAAGTCGAGGTCCTTTTTAGAGGCACGCAATACAATCATAATCGCATTCCAGCGAATAATTGAACGAATACGACGCTCTATTGCACTGTCACCCGGGTATTCAGGTTGTTCTGCCACCGAAATGGTGTTGATGTAATCACTAGTGATTGACCCACCTGGGCCAGCGAGTCCATCAATGCCCGCGTTAGCGATGACCTGCTCCAACAAGAACTGGGCACGTTCAACGCCTTCTTCACGGATCACAGATTCAATGGCGTCTATCCACTCACGAGTTTCTAGTGAGTCAACATCATGCTTCAGTACCTCTGACATGGCTGTTTCCTTATCAGTTATTAATAGTTTCCAAACCACTGCAACGCAGCTTTTGGGTTACACTTTCAATTGTTTTAAACGGCGATTAGAACGCTCAACTCGGCTTTCTTCTCGTTCGATTTGTAACAGCGTCTCTTCAATAAACGCTAAATGCTTGTGTGAGGCTTCTCTGGCGTCATCAGGCTTACCATCGAGAATGGCTTGTAACATAAGTGACCGATGATGGCGAATCTTGTCTGCCACATTAGGACGCGTATACAACACCTGAAAATTGTCCATGATGTTTTTTTCTAACAATGGACTCAAACCTCTAATTAAATGAAACAATACTAAGTTGTGTGACGCCTCAGTAATGGCTTCATAAAAACGTAAAACGGCTTTTGCTTCACTAATGGTATCGCCGTCTTGTTGTGCAAGTTCAATCCGTTCATGACTGGCTTGCACTTTTTCTAAATCAGCCTCGGTGCCGCGCAGTGCCGCGTAATAAGCCGAGATGCCTTCTACCGCATGACGAAACTCCAACAAGTCTAGTTGGCTTTCATCATGATTGGACAATAAATTAAACAGCGGATCGGTTAGCGCTTCACGCAGCTTTTGTTGCACATAAGTGCCGCCGCCTTGGCGTCTTACAACTAGGCCTTTTGCTTCAAGTTGCTGAATCGCTTCGCGCAATGATGGGCGTGATACATCGAATTGCTTAGCCAACTCGCGCTCAGCAGGTAAACGTTCACCCGGCGGTAAACTTCCTTCTAAGATCATTCGCTCTAATTGCTTTGCAATAACATCAGCGAGTTTAGGTGGCTTAATTCGTTGGTAGCTCATTAATTTCCGTTGCACTTAATATTGGTAATACCAATTTACACGCAGCAAATTAACAAATCAGAAACACGCTGTCCAGAAAAATTGACCCACATCAATTTAGCCAGCACTTATCACAAAATAAGTAAAGACTTTTGTACGACAAATATAATTGGTCAGACCTTTTTTTGTGCACAAGATCGGGCAAATGTAACAAGGAGGAAGGAATTTACAAGATTATGTAAAAATAGATGGAAACTGGAACCCGCTGAGCAGCGGCTTAAATAAGCCAGCCTGCAATGGTTAAAATAGCAATAATCACAATAGCCAGCATAATGCCGCGCTTAGCTAAACTTACAAATCGACAAGTGGTTGCTACACATAACATTTCATGTTCACTTTCTTGCTCTGAAAGCTCTGCCGCTACTGCAACCTTCGCTAACCAGTAACCATTGCTGTGCTTGGTATCGCGCAAAGCGTGTAACCAAATAGGTAGTGCTTCGCTGGTATTGCCAACCGCCAAATAACACAAACTGGCTAAACGAGAGGGTAGCCAATCAAGGTAATGCATAAAGTTGTTAACCGTAGGCTCCAAAGCCTGCACTTCAGTACTTTTATGCAAGTGCAAGCCCCGACTGCAACCATAGAAAATTGCGCCAGCAGGGCCAGCCAATACATAAAAGAAAATCACCGCAAAATAGTAACGATAATTCAGCCACATTAATTGGGTACCAGTGGTAAGGGCAATTGACTCCTGCTCACTCACCTGATGCAAAGGGTGAATTTGTTTCAGCAGCTGCTGATTGAAGTCACTACAGGCCTGTTCGTCGCCACTAGCAGCAGCACGCAGATAATCTCGATAGCCTTGCTGAATTGGAGGACAGCCTAGTGTGAGTAACGGGATAAAGATCCATAGTGCCAGATTTGCTAAACCAAATAGCAAGCCACTGATGCTTACTTGTAGCCACGCAATCAATAGAGTGGGTAACACCACTGCCATAGCAATCTGCCAAATCGCTGAAGCGCGATCAAAGCGCTGTAACCACCAATGAAAAACATGTTGCCACCACCAGCTAGCACCAATGCGACGAGCGCGTTCTAAACTCAATGCAAGCAGTAAGGAGATAAGAGACATGTTACTGATTTTGCTCCATAAACATCAGGCGACCTTTAAATAATAAGCTAATTACCCAAGCAAACCAAGTGACTTTAAAGTGCTTCTAAATAAGCAGACCAATCAAAATAATCACCAGGGTCAGTTTTTCTGCCGGGCGCTATATCGCTATGCGCGACAATGCGCTGTTTAGTGAGTTTAGGATATTGGCGCAGCAATAATTGACTAACCTTAATTAAACTTTGGTATTGCTGCTTGGTATATTCACTATCGTCGGTGCCTTCCAACTCGATGCCAATGGAATAATCATTACACCCTTCTCGACCTTCAAAGCTAGATACCCCCGCATGCCACGCTCTTTTATCAAAGTCGACATACTGAGTCACTTCGCCACTGCGGTTTATCATTAAATGAGCTGAAACTTCTAAACCTTGCAAGTCTTTAAAGCTTGGTTCGGCGTTACAATCAAGCTTTCCACAAAATAATTCATCTATATGCGGCAAGCCAAAACAGCCTTCTGGCAGGCTAATACAGTGGATGACCAGCAAACTAATTTCATCGTTAGGCCGCTGATTATGGAACTCACTTTCTAGGCACTTAACGCCAGTCAATCGATGTTGTTTTATCTGCAAGAGCTACTCCATACAAGCATATTGTTTAGCTTTCCAACCAAGCCAATAACTATTGTCTAGCATAAACAGCTTATTTGACCATGCAAGTGCTAAACTTCTGCGCTAAAATGCGCACACTTAAGTGACAGCCTTTAAATACTGTCTCCTCCTGCTAACCATCAGAGATACGATGCATGAACGCCGAACAACTACGGGCCAATGTAAGCGCCGCTTTAATTGAAGATTTAGGACAACTAGACCCGCAACTAGACATTACCGCTGCACTTATTCCAGAAGAACAAATTAGCAAAGCAAAAATCATCAGCCGTGAAAGTGCCACCTTCGCAGGAAAAGCCTTTGCAGATGAGGTATTTAGGCAGCTAGGCGAGCAAGTGGAGATTGAGTGGCTGGTAGCAGACGGCGACAAAGTAGTTGAAGATCAAGCCTTATGTTACTTAACGGGTCCTGCGCGTATTTTACTTACCGGCGAGCGCTCGGCGCTAAACTTTATTCAAACCCTATCGGGTATTGCTACCCAAGTAGCCGAATACATGGATTTACTGAAAGGGACCAATTGTAAATTATTGGATACCCGTAAAACCCTACCCGGCTTACGTTACGCCTCTAAATATGCGGTAACTTGTGGCGCTGGCACTAATCACCGCTTTGGCCTGCACGACGCATTCTTAATTAAGGAAAACCATATTATGGCCTGTGGCGGCATTAAAGCTGCCATCGATAAAGCCCGCCAGCTTTCGCCAGGTAAAAAGGTGGAAGTAGAAGTAGAAAACCTAGAAGAGCTAGAACAAGCCTTGGCTGCGAACTGCGATGTAGTGATGTTAGACAACTTCTCGGTAGAGTTAATGAAACAAGCTGTAGCACTTAACCAAGGCAGAGCAAAATTAGAAGCCTCCGGCAATATGACCTTAAGTACTATTCGCCAATATGCAGAAACCGGCGTAGACTTCATTTCGGTGGGCGCTTTGACCAAACATGTCAAGGCCTTAGACCTAAGTATGCGATTTGTCGCATAGAAAATGTTAATGCTAACATAAAGCTGTACAAAATTTTGTACAGTGCGTTTTTTATAAGTGCTGCTAAGATCACGATTTTATTGCCTTTTTACAATAATCACTATACTTATATGTCACGTGTGCTTTAATGAGAATCACATTTATAGCACCGTGGTATCAGGGATGTTACTGAATTAAAAGTTGTTTCAATGCAGCTCTGATAAAAACAACGGTAAATAAATAACTTCAAAAACTTGTGTAAAGGAAAGACGCAATGAAAACCATCCAAAACCTACAAACCAAAGCTGCTAACAAGCAAGCTGGTTTCACCCTAATCGAATTAATGATCGTAGTAGCGATTGTAGCTATCTTGGCTGCAGTAGCACTGCCTGCTTATCAAACATATACTGATCGTGCTAAATTCTCAGAAGTTATAGCAGCAGCCAGCCCGTCTAAGACAGCCTTTGAAGTCTGCTGGCAGGGAGACCCTGCTGCAGCAAACTTAGCCAATTGCGTAGCTGCAGCAGATCGCGCAGGTGATAATGCCGCAGGCGGTGATTATGTGACATCTGTTGCCGCAACCATTGTTGGTACCACCGGGGTTACAATCACAGCTACAGCTGATGATATATCTGATGGTGCTGCAACCGCAGCTGATGCTACCTTCATTTTGGTTGGTACTGTTGACCCAACAACAGACCCTAAAGCTCAAGTTACATGGACCCGCAATACTGGCTCATGTGTTGCCGCTGGACTTTGTTAAGCATTAATGACTAACAGCATCAAAGAATTAAACGGCCTAGCTTCTAGCTTGGCCGTTTCTTTTCCAGAAAAACAAGAGCAATTAGTTGAACTATACAAGCGCAGCGTTAAGGAACAACGTTCTTTTACAACAGTGCTAGTAGAAAATGAGCTTATTTCTAGTAGAGAACTAGCCGACTTTTGCGAGGCGCAATTTGGAATCCCACTACTCGATTTAGATGCGATTGAACTTAGCGAAATCCCGCAAAGCTTCCTCAATGAAAAGCTGATATTTAAACATCACGTATTACCAGTATATAGCCAAAACCAAACTCTTTATGTAGCCATGGCCGACCCAAGTAATGTTACGGCACTCGAAGATTTTGGTTTTAGTTTTGGACTGCACGTTGAAGCTTTATTGGTTGAAGAAACCAAGTTACTCAAGGCTATTCAATCCCTTGTTGATGATACGGCCAATCTCGATTTGGGCGATATATCCGATGATGACATCAGCGATTTAGAAGTTAGTGAAGAGAACTCGCGTTTAGATGAAAAGCAAAACGCTAAAGAAGATGATGCACCAATTGTTGTTTACATCAACAAAATATTGATGGACTCAATACGCCGTGGTGCTTCCGATTTGCATTTCGAACCTTACGAGCACAAATACCGGATCCGTTTTCGAATAGACGGTATCCTGCACGAAATCGCCAGTCCACCGATTAACTTAGCTAACCGCTTTTCGGCTCGCCTAAAAGTAATGGCGCGAATGGATATCGCCGAGAGGCGTTTACCTCAAGATGGCCGGATTAAGCTAAAAACTGGTCGCAACAAAGCCATTGATATGCGGGTTAACTCTCTACCTACCATGTGGGGAGAGAAAATTGTAATTCGTATTCTCGACTCATCGGCTGCAAATCTAAATATTGATATTCTTGGTTATGACGACAAACAGAAGAAGCTCTACTTAGATGCTCTTGCTCGTCCACAAGGGATGATTCTGGTTACCGGGCCTACTGGCTCCGGTAAAACAGTATCTTTGTATACTGGCTTAAATATTCTAAATACCGTAGAAACTAATATTTCTACCGCAGAAGACCCTGTAGAAATTAATTTACCCGGGGTTAACCAAGTACAAATCAATAACAAGGCGGGCATGACCTTCGCCAGCGCTTTGCGCGCCTTCCTTCGTCAAGACCCCGACATTGTAATGGTAGGTGAGATTCGAGATTTAGAAACTGCTGAAATCTCGATTAAAGCGGCGCAAACCGGTCACTTAGTATTATCTACCTTACACACTAACTCTGCGGCGGAAACTTTAACCCGTTTGCTCAATATGGGCGTGCCCGCCTTTAATATTGCATCTTCAGTAAGTTTGATTATTGCCCAGCGACTGGCTCGACGTTTATGCGAGAAATGTAAAAAACCTAAGATATTAGAAGCTGAGTTACTACCTAAAATTGGTTTTAGCCAAGAGCAACTAAATGCCGGAGTCAAGCTATTTGATCCTGTGGGTTGTGACGAATGCACTGGTGGTTTCAAAGGCCGAGTAGGTATTTACGAAGTAATGCCTATGAGTACCGCCATATCAAAAATTATTATGGCTGAAGGTAATTCAATAGAAATCGCTGAACAAGCTGTGGCAGAAGGCATGTACTCCCTTCGTATGTCAGCGTTAGAAAAAGCCCGCCTAGGCGTAACTAGCCTTTCAGAGGTGGAGCGAGTCACAAATGTATAAGTGTTTTCTTCTCTGTCACTAAAGATCTGATAAGTTTAAGTAATTACTTTATTGCCGCTATGAGCGTATTTTCTTAGCAAGGATGTTATGGCTACCGCAAGTACTACCAGCAAACGAAAAATTGAAGTTAAAAAAATCAATGCTTACACTTGGAGTGGAGTTAACCGCAAAGGCGCTAAAGTTAGCGGCGAATATCAAGCGGAAACCATTAGCCAAGTTAAAGCAGAACTAAAACGCCAGGGCATTACTGTTACCAAAATTAAAAAGAAAACCGAAAGTTTTCTTAGCAAGATGGGTAATAAGATTAGCCCCATGGATATCGCCGTGGTATCGCGGCAAATAGCTACCATGCTGCAAGCAGGCGTGCCTTTGGTTCAAAGCTTCAACATCATATCCAAAAGTGTAGAAAAGCCAGCAATGCGTGAGTTGATCGCAGAAATTGCCGCGGAAGTTGAATCTGGTACAGCCCTTTCGGAAACTCTGCGCAAACATCCCTTATATTTTGACCAGCTCTACTGCGATTTAATTGAAGCGGGTGAGCAAAGTGGTGCTTTAGAAACCATTTATGATCGCGTAGCAATTTATAAAGAGAAAGCCGAAGCACTTAAATCAAAAATTAAGAAGGCGATGTTTTACCCCGTTTCAGTGATCATTGTCGCGATTATTGTTACCACTATTCTACTGCTATTTGTTATTCCCCAGTTTGAAGAGATTTTTGCCGGCTTTGGAGCGGAATTACCTGCCTTCACCCAGTTTGTGATTGGCATCTCCCGCTTCTTACAGGATTATTGGCCCTATATTTTTGGTGGCATATTCGCGCTTGGTTATGGCTATGTGCAAGCCTTTCGGCGCTCCCAAGCAGTAAAAGACGCTACCGACCGGTTTATACTTCGAATTCCTGTGATCAACCCTATTTTGCATAAAGCAGCAATGGCACGTTTTGCTCGCACCTTATCAACCACCTTTGCAGCCGGTATTCCGTTAATTGATGCACTGCGCTCTGCCTCTGGTGCATCAGGTAACGTAGTCTATCGAAATGCCGTAGACGCGATAAGAATTGAGGTTACTGGCGGTATGCAAATGAACGTCGCCATGCGCACTGTGGATTTATTTCCCGACATGGTGACGCAAATGGTGATGATTGGTGAGGAGTCTGGTTCACTTGATAGCATGTTAGATAAGGTGGCCAACATTTATGAGCAGCAAGTTGATGATGCTGTAGACGGCCTAACCAGCTTAATTGAGCCACTAATTATGGCTGTGCTCGGTGTCCTAGTTGGTGGTATGGTGATCGCCATGTACTTACCTATCTTTAAACTCGGATCAGTTGTTAGCTAAACATGCTTAGTTTTATTGAACTCTACCCAGCCACTGCGCTGGGTTTCTGCCTTTTAATCGCCCTATGCATAGGCTCCTTTCTCAATGTAGTGATTCATCGCTTGCCCATCATGTTAGAGCGACAATGGAAAAATGAATGCCGCAGTTTCTTGTCTGAAGAATTGAAGTCAGAGCAACCCTCAGAGCAAGAAGTATATAACCTGATGCTGCCGCGCTCAGCATGTCCCAAGTGCAAAAACTTGATTACAGCCTGGCAAAATATTCCTGTAATTAGCTGGCTAGCCCTTCGTGGCAAATGCGCTAATTGCAGCAACCCTATTAGTATTCGCTACCCTTTAGTTGAGCTAGCATCTGCTGGCTTAACCTTGGCTTGTTGGTGGCAATTTGGCCTCACTTTACCTTTTGTATTTGCAAGCTTGTTTTGCATTATATTGTTGTGTCTAACACTTATCGATTTAGACACTATGTATTTACCAGATCAGCTTACTTTACCCACCTTGTGGCTAGGCTTTCTGATAAATTTAGATTCAGGTTTCGTTAGCCTACATGACGCCGTATTGGGTGCAGCTATTGGTTATAGCTTTTTGTGGAGCCTGTTTTGGCTATTTAAGTTATTAACCGGAAAAGAAGGCATGGGCTATGGTGACTTCAAACTGCTAGCAATGATAGGCGCTTGGTTTGGCTGGCAAGCCCTGCCATTAACAATTTTGCTTTCATCTTTTGCAGGTGCGCTTATAGGCATTAGCCTGATAGTATTTGGAAAAAACCAACAAGGGCAAGCCATTCCTTTTGGACCGTACCTAGCTTTAGGTGGTGCTTGCTACTTGTTTTTTGGTGAAGCCATTCATGCTTGGTATTTCTCATACCTAGGTTTTGCATCGTGATAATCGGCTTAACAGGCGGTATTGCTAGTGGTAAAAGCCAAGTATCAAAACTATTCGAAGAGTTTGGCATTAAGGTTGTAGACGCTGACATTGTTGCTCGTCAAGTGGTAGAACCGAGTCAACCAGCCCTAGGCAAAATATCGCAGCACTTCGGTCAATCAATTTTGCTTGCTGACGGCTCATTAAACCGCAGTAAACTGCGTGAGATTGTCTTTGCACAGCAACACCAGAAAGAATGGCTAAATGAGCTATTACATCCCTTAATTCGACAAGAAATGCTCCAGCAACTTGAACAAGCGACAGGCGCATACAAGATACTGGTTGCGCCGCTATTGTTAGAGAACAAGCTGAATCAGCTAGTCGATCGCGTTTTAGTTGTAGATACTCCGGTAGATATTCAGCTCAGCCGAACTATGGCACGTGATGGCGTCGAGTTACATCAAGCGCAACAAATTGTTGACGCACAAATGAGTCGAGAGCTAAAACTACAAGCTGCAGACGATGTTATCGAGAATAACGGTGACCTAACTAACCTCAAACGAAAGGTGGCTGATTTACACCAATTCTACCTGGAAATAGCCAAAAGCCATGACAGTTGATTGTTCAATGGTTACACTAGTTTCGTTACTTCCTAAAAAGCTGTGAATTTGAACCGCTATGACCGCATTGATCTTTGAGCACCCTTTAAACGAAAAAGTACGTAATTACTTACGCTTAGAGCAATTGTTCGAACAACTAATGCTATCTAAAGCACTGCAGCATCCCTTACAGCAACAACAATTTTTCCGGGTACTGTTTGAGGTATCTGAGGTATTGGAACGTTGTGAATGGCGGGCAGATCTTCTCAAAGATTTGGCTAAACAAGCGGAAAAACTCGACCACTGGGCCTCCATGCCCAATGTGGATACCAACAAGATTGAAGAATTGCTATTACAAGTTAAAACTCTAATTGCAGCTATTTCTAAACATACACGCGTATCCGACCACTTAAAAAACGACCGTCTATTAGCCAGCATTCGCCAGCGCTTGTGTTTACCCGGTGGCAACAGTAGCTTCGACCTTCCCTATTTGCACTTTTGGCTGAATCAGCCCCAAGCGCAGATTAATCAGCAAGTACAGCAATGGTTAGGCCCTTTCCAGTTAGTCGCAGAAGCAATTAGTCATTTGCTTAAACTGCTTAGAGAACAGCACAGCGATATTGAAGTGATGGCTCACAAAGGGTTTTATCAGGGTGTGGCTGCCGATTGTGGCTTGTTACGAATTGAAGTAGATACCGAATATCAATGTTACCCAACGGTGAGTGGCCACAAGCACCGCTTCGCCATCAAATTCATCAGTGCTTTAAACCAAGAAGTTGAAGACATTCCTTGCCGACTCTATTGTTGTAAAATTGCTTAATGAAAACTAAAAATCAAGCCACCGTAAAATGCCCTACCTGCAGCGCTAAAGTCGTTTGGCAGCCAACTAGTGAATTTAGACCCTTTTGTAGTGAACGCTGCAAACTGATCGATCTTGGCGAATGGGCCAACGAAGAAAAATATATAGCCGGGCAAAACCTGCAAGAAGATGAAGACAAGCCCGACAGCTGGGAGTTTTAAACTTAGGATAAAAAGTCGGGTTTAAGAATTTGCGCCAGAATAGGCTCATTTGCATCTGGGAACTCCAAACTCGATAGCTCGGCTCTGCTTACCCAACGAATCTCTTGTTGTTCAGCGCCCTGAGGCTCACCCTCAAAGCGAGTAAGCGTATAAACATCTAAACATACCTTTTTATCGTCGTAGTCGTGCTCAACGCGAATAAGAGGCTTACAGCTAGTTTTATCAATGTTAATCAGCAGCTCCTCTTGCAATTCTCTCGCTAAAGCGTCCACTGTTGACTCTCCAGCCTCAACTTTACCGCCGGGGAATTCCCATTTTCCGCCTTGATGCTGTTGCAGGTTACGTAGGCTAAGTAAGATCTCTTCGCCTTTAACAATCACACCGACAGCTACATTTACAACCTTCACTGAGTACTCCTTGAGTTGATAAAAAAGGAGAGCCTAAGCTCTCCTTTTTGTTGCCAAACTAAGCCTTAAGAAAGCTTACCATGACATTGTTTGTACTTTTTACCTGAGCCACAAGGACAAGGATCGTTCCGCCCTACTTTTTGCCCTTCACGAATAACGGTCTTACCCGCTTCGCTTGCTTGCTCATCAGCTTGCTGTGCAGCTTGTTGCTGGCGGAATTGCATCGCGCGCTGCTCGGCTTCGCGACGTTTTGCTTCCATTGCCTCAACTTCTTCAGGCGCTTGCACTTGCACACGGCTCAAAATGCTCACTACATCAAGTTTTAGCGCCTCTAGCATTTGGGTAAACAACTCGTAAGACTCACGCTTGTATTCTTGCTTAGGGTTCTTCTGAGCGTAACCCCGTAAGTGAATACCTTGACGTAGATGGTCCATTGCCGCTAGATGCTCTTTCCAAAGTTGATCTAAGGTTTGCAGCATCACCGATTTTTCAAACTGTTTAATCGCATCAGCGCCAACTTTATCAATTTTCTCTTGATAGTCAGCGACAGCAGCTTCGATAATTTTTTCACGAAGCTTGTCTTCGTGTAATTTATCATCTTCATCCAACCACTGCTGAATAGGAAGATTTAAACCAAAATCACTCTTCAAGCGTTGCTCTAGCTCGCTAACTTGCCACATTTCTTCAAGAGATTGTGGTGGAATGTACTCATCAATAACCGACGAATAAACATCTTCACGAATCACTTCAATGGTTTCTGAAATGCTATCGCTATCCATTAAATCATTACGCTGCTCGTAGACCACTTTACGTTGGTCATTCGCCACGTCATCAAACTCAAGTAATGACTTACGTACGTCGAAGTTACGGCCTTCAACTTTACGCTGTGCATTTTCGATGGCACGAGTTACCCATGGGTGCTCGATAGCTTCGCCTTCTTCCATGCCTAGCTTCTTCATCATGCCAGTAACACGGTCAGACGCGAAGATGCGCATTAAGCTGTCTTCCATAGATAAATAGAAGCGCGTTGAACCGGCATCACCTTGACGACCAGCACGACCACGTAGCTGATTATCGATACGGCGTGATTCATGACGCTCGGTACCAATAATATGCAAACCACCTGCTGCTAATACTGCATCGTGGCGCTGTTGCCATTTTTGCTTAACTTCTGCTAATTGCTGCTCTGTTGGGTTTTCGCCTAGAGCATTAATTTCAACTTGTAAGTTACCACCCAACACAATGTCGGTACCACGTCCCGCCATGTTGGTAGCAATCGTCACCGCGCCAGCTACGCCGGCTTCTGCAACAATGTCGGCTTCCTTTTCGTGGAACTTAGCATTAAGCACGTTATGCTTAATTTTTTCTTTCTTTAGAATGTTAGATAGCAGCTCTGAATTTTCAATCGACACAGTACCCACTAATACTGGACGCTCTGCTTTCACACACTCGCGAATATCGTTGATAATCGCTTGGTATTTTTCTTCTGCAGTCAGGTAAACCAAATCGCCTTGGTCATCACGTACCATTGGCTTGTTAGTTGGCACAACCACTGTGTCTAAGCCATAAATTGATTGGAATTCAAAAGCTTCAGTATCCGCAGTACCAGTCATGCCTGAAAGCTTGTCGTATAAACGGAAGTAGTTCTGGAAGGTAATAGACGCCAGCGTTTGGTTTTCGTTTTGAATTGGCACACCTTCTTTAGCTTCTACAGCTTGGTGTAAGCCTTCAGACCAACGACGCCCTGGCATAGTACGGCCGGTGTGCTCATCAACGATAACAATCTCATTGGTTTCACTAACAATGTAATCAACATTGCGCTCGAACAAAGTATGCGCTCGCAATCCAGCATTAACGTGATGCAGCAAGCTAATGTTAGCAGCGTTATAAAGTGAATCACCTTCTTCCAACATACCGCGCTGTTGCAAGGTTTCTTCAACAAAAATCTGACCGTTTTCTGTTAAATGAACCTGTTTGTTTTTTTCATCTAGGGTGAAGTGACCATCACCTATCTGCTCTTCGGTGTCTTCTTCCTCTTGGCGAACCAACAGCGGAATAACATCGTTAATCTGTTTGTAAAGCTCAGAGCTATCTTCTGCAGGACCAGAAATAATTAGAGGGGTTCGCGCTTCATCAATTAAAATCGAATCTACTTCATCCACTACCGCGTAATTTAGCGGGCGCTGAACCCGTTGCTCTGGGGCAAACGCCATGTTGTCGCGTAAGTAATCGAAGCCAAACTCGTTATTTGTGCCATAAGTAATGTCGGCTGCGTAAGCGGCATTTTTGGCCTCATGGTCCATCCCAGAAATATTTACTGCAACACTTAAACCTAAGTATTCAAACAAAGGGCGGTTCCAATCAGCATCACGCTGGGCAAGGTAGTCATTCACAGTAATCACGTGAACACCTTTACCAGTTACACCATTTAGGTAAGCAGGCAATGTAGCGGTAAGTGTTTTACCTTCACCGGTGCGCATTTCAGCAATTTTGTTGTCATTGAGCACCATGCCGCCCAACATTTGCACATCAAAATGGCGCATTTCAAATACTCGCTTTGATGCTTCGCGCACCACAGCAAAAGCTTCTGGAAGAATCGCTTCAAGCGTTTCGCCTTTTTCCAAGCGCTCCCTAAATTCGCCCGCCTTAGCTTTAATTTCTTCAGCAGACAACTTTTCGTATTCAGGCTCTAGCGCGTTAATAGTATTCACTACTTTGCGCATTTTTTTGATGGTACGGTCATTTCGAGTACCAACGATCTTTGTTACTAATTTACTAATCATGAAAAACTACTTTTGCTAAGACGAAATCCAATTTTCTAGGCACTGGCTTTGCGGTAAATAAATTTAGTGGGATTTAGTGGACGACCATTTTTAAGCACTTCAAAATGTACGTGAGATCCGGTTGAACGTCCGGTGCTACCCATTAAGGCAATCTCATCCCCTTTACTTACTACATCACCCTCTTTTACTAATACAGCTTTAGAATGCGCGTAACGTGTTACCATCCCGTTACCATGCTCAATTTCAACTAAGTTACCGTAACCAAAGCGACTTCCGGCCCAAACCACTACGCCGGCTCCTACAGAACGGATTTTAGTCCCCTCTTTGCCCGCGATATCTACACCTTTATGGCGTGCTTTACGTTTGGTAAAAGGATCTATGCGGGTACCAAATGGCGAAGAAATCCAAATGCCCGGCCCTTTCGCTGGCCAACCTGATATATAACTACTATTTACTAGATGGTGACTTTGTTGCCAAGATTCAAGCAAATTAAGTGATTTTTTCTTGGCCTCTACTTGCTGCTCGAGCAAAGATAAGTCTAAAAACAGGTTGTTTGGTTGATGGCTGGTATCTTGAATGTCTAACATCGGGCCGCCCATTGGAGGCATTGATTCGAAATCAAACTCAGCAGCAAACTCGGTATCTTCAATCAAGCGCGCGCCTAATGCATTAAGGCGAGTCATCTCAACTTGCATTTGGCCCACTTTAACCGCCAATTGACTGTAACGGTGACGCAGTTGCTGCTCGAACTGCTCAAGCTTTGGCTCAGCTTTCAAACTATCCAGCTGCGATAACAACTGAGTTTGCTGCTTAGCTAAATTTTGATATTGCTGTACCCCCCACAGGGCAATACTGCAAATAAGTGATACCAACAAAAACGCAAACCACGCTAAACGTAGCGGATTTAAACGAACAGTTCTTGTCTCGCCCTTATGGGCGTATACTAAAGTTAATTTCATACCTAACTATTAAACTTATGTCCAAACGACAGCACCAACCCATTTCGATAGAGCGTCTATTTCATCAGAAACAGTTTGCAAAAATCGAACAACCACTGCAGCAACGCGTTCAGTTACAGCAACTGGGTGGTGAAATTTTGGCACGCTACAAACTACAGCAATGCCGTATCGTTAATATGCGTCAAGGAGTCGCTATTATCGAGGCTCCTAGTTCGGCTTGGTTAACCCGCTTAAAACAGTTTCGATTCGATCTGTTAAGTGAGTTGCGAAAAGCCATACCAGGGGTTGTCAGTTTGGAACTTAAAATAAATCCCGAATTGAAAAACATTAAACCAGAAGCTGAGGAAAAAAGCACTGGAAAACGCCAGCTAAGCACTCAAGCAGCCAAACATATCACAGAATTAGCGAAACACGTACCAGATGAACTGAGGGAAAAGCTAGAAAAATTAGCGGCGCTGAGCGGAGAGAGTTAGTCAGCGCCGACAATATTGTTATTTAGAAACTGAATACCGGTTGTTGATATGCAGCTGGAGCTTCGGCTTTGTCTTCGAAAGTAACAATTTCCCAAGCATGTTGTTGCTCAAGCATTGCACGCACTAGGTTATTGTTTAGTGCATGGCCAGATTTATGAGCCCGTAAATGACCTAGGATGGGTAGTCCTGCCATATACAAATCGCCCACTGCGTCTAACAACTTGTGTTTAACAAATTCATCATCGTAACGAAGGCCATCTTCATTAAGAATTCGATATTCATCTAACACTACTGCATTTTCTAAACTACCGCCTAAGGCTAGGTTCTTAGATTGCAAATACTCAATGTCACGCATGAAACCAAAAGTACGCGCGCGGCTAATATCTTTAACAAAGCTATCAGCTGAGAAGTTCATCGAAATCGATTGGTTACGACCTTCCATTGCTGGGTGGTCAAAATCGATTGAGAAATCGATAGTAAAACCATCATTACCCGGCAATAACTCAGCCCATTTATCGTCGTGCTCAACACGAATAGGCTGTTTAATACGAATAAATTTCTTTGCCGCTGCCTGCTCTTCAATACCTGCTGATTGTAATAAGAATACAAATGGGCTTGAGCTGCCATCCATAACCGGAAGCTCAGGAGCATCAACGTCAATAATCAAGTTATCCAAGCCTAACGCAGCAACCGCAGCCATTAAATGCTCTACCGTTGAAATACGGTTACCCGCATCATCGATAAGACACGTACATAACATAGTGTCACGCACTAACTCTGCTTTTGCAGGGATCGTTACAACCGGATCGAGATCGGTACGATTAAACAGGATACCTGTATTTGCAGGAGCAGGACGTAAGACCATAGTGACCTTGTGTCCGGAATGCAAACCGATCCCTGTCGCTTGTACTGACTTTTCAAGAGTCCGTTGTTTAAGCATAAAAATTCCTCTGCTTTACGACCAATAAACTAGAATGGTCGGACATCTTAACATAAGTTTGAGACACATCACAAACTTTTGTCTAAAACTTCACCATTCCCTAACAGATTAATCTGCTTGGCGACGCAAAAATGCTGGGATGTCTAAATAGTCACCATCCCCTGCGGTATTGCGCGGCTCAGCGTTCACAACTGCTGCTGGCTCTTCAACCATTGGCGCTGAATCCATAGGCGTAGTGCGAGCAACTGGCTCAGCATTTACTGCTTGTTGTTGAGGTTTAACGATAGAAATATCTGGGCGACGCTCTGCGCCAATACCAGTAGCAACTACCGTTACACGCAATTCATCACTCATTTCTGGGTCGATAACCGCACCAACCACTACCGTCGCATTCTCAGAGGCAAAACCTTTAACCGCATTACCTACGGTTTCAAACTCTTCGATGCTCATATCAAAGCCAGCAGTGATATTAACTAAGATACCGCGAGCACCAGCTAAATCAACGTCTTCTAGTAATGGGCTAGAGATAGCTAGCTCGGCTGCTTCTTCAGCACGATCTTCACCAGATGCGATACCTGTACCCATCATTGCAGTACCCATTTCACGCATTACAGTGCGAACATCGGCGAAATCCACGTTGATTAAACCTGGGCGCGTGATTAGCTCTGCAATACCTTGTACAGCACCAAGCAATACGTTATTTGCTGCTTTAAATGCATCAAGTAAAGATACCCCTCGGCCCAATACCTTTAACAGTTTGTCGTTTGGAATTGTAATCAAGGAGTCTACGTTTTTACTAAGCTGCTCAATACCTTGCTGAGCATAGCTAGTACGTTTTTTACCTTCAAAGCCAAAAGGTTTAGTTACAACAGCAACAGTAAGAACACCCAATTCTTTTGCTACTTCTGCAACTACTGGTGCAGCACCAGTACCAGTACCACCGCCCATGCCGGCTGCGATAAATACCATATCGGCACCTTGAAGCTGGCTCATAATCGCATCACGATCTTCCATTGCAGCTTCACGCCCTACTTCAGGATTAGCGCCAGCGCCTAATCCTTTGGTGATAGCACCACCAATTTGCAGAGTGTTGTCTGCACCTGAATTACGCAATGCCTGAGCATCGGTATTAATGGTGATAAACTCTACACCTTCAATTGATTGTGCAACCATGTGCTCAACAGCGTTACCGCCGCCACCGCCCACACCTACAACTTTAATTACCGCTTCATCGGTATGACTATCCATAATCTCAAACATAGTTCTCTCTCCGCTTGATTTTCGCTACTTAGCAAAAACTAAAATTCACCCTTAAACCAACTGTGCAATCGCTTGGCGATATTGCTAACACTGCTAATGTTCTTTACTTCAATTGGTTTTTCACTTTGGTTTTCCATTCCGTAATGCAACAAACCTACTGCTGTTGAGTAAGTTGGCGCTTGTACGTATTCTGTCAGGCCAGCCACATTGTTGGCAGAGCCAACCCTAACCTGACACTGTAAAATCTTTTCGGCGCATTCAACTACGCCTTCTATTTGAGCTGCGCCCCCGGTTAGCACCACACCTGCTCCTAATTGCAGCTTGGTTCCCTGCGCTTGCAAGTCTTCAGTAAGCTCATCGAGCTTGGCTTTAATCATGCCAAACAATTCGCTATATCGAGGTTCGATAACCTCAGCGAGTGTTTGTCGCTGTAAACTGCGTGACGGCCTTCCACCCACACTTGGCACTTCAATGGTATCGTCTCGGCTTACCATGCTGCCTAAGGCGCAGCCATAGCGCACTTTTACCGCCTCGGCATCGTTAAGTGGTGTGCCAAACACAGTAGCAATGTCACGAGTAACCGAGGTTCCTGCAAACGGTACTACCGAGGTGTGGCGCAGCGCACCACTGGTGTAAACTGCGATATCCATGGTCCCTGAGCCAATATCAACCACACACACACCCAATTCTTTTTCATCTTCGGTTAACACCGCATAACTAGAAGCCAAGGCTGAAAATATCAACTGATCAACTTTCAAGTCACAGCGCTCTACACACTTAACAATGTTTTTAACCATGTCGTTATGGCAAGCAATTAAATGCACTTTTGCTTCCATACGAACACCAGACAAACCAATCGGATTTTTAATTCCTTCTTGGAAGTCGATGGCAAACTCTTGTGGCAATACATGTAGAATACGGTGCTCATCTGGCAACTTTACTGACTTAGCCGTATGAATCGCATTATCTACATCATCTTGAGTGACTTCTTCGTCGCTAATTGGCACCATGCCCTTTTCGTTTAAGCAACGAATATGACGACCAGAAACACCTAAGTAAACAGAACTAATTTTGCAATCAGCCATCAATTCCGCTTCTTGCAGCGCGCGCTGAACGGTCTTCACTACAGAGTCAAGGTCATTTACACCGCCTTTATCCATACCTTTAGCCGGATGACTACCTACACCGATAATGCTCATCTCGTTGCTAGGCAAAATCTCGCCAATTAAGGCGGTGATTTTGGCACTACCAATATCGAGGCCAACGATCAGTTTTCTATCCGTTACTTTGGTCATCTATTGCCAAACCTTCCTGTTTCTTCCATCCCACTGCAAATCCAGTGTCATAGCGTAAATCTATATAATCCACCGCATTCGGTTTTAATCTCGGATACACCGACACAAAACGCTCTATGCGATTTAACTTATCTTCTTTGCCCAGCTTTAAAACAATTCCGCTGGCTAATTCTACTTGCCATGCATGACGCTCGTTTAGCGCCAAACTAACAATGCTTAACTGACGAGCGTGCAATACTTGCTGCAGCTGGCGAAAAGTAGCTAGCACAGCTTCTGCCTGTTCATCGGGTCCACTTAGTGAAGCCAATGCTTTGGTCACTCGCTGTTGCGGCGCTTCAAAAATCTGCCCTTGCTGATTAAGCAAAGCGGCATTATTCCATCGCGCCACTACCTCTTGTTCTTGTAAAGCAATCGACAGTTTATCTGGCCATTGCTTACGAACGGTTACCTGCTTAACCCAAGGCAACTGCTCTAAAACAAGCTTTACCTCAGAAACATCAAGGCTAAAAAAGTTACCCGCTTCAGGCAAAGCCGCTAAGCTTTGCTGCAGTTCTTGGTCGAGCACGTAATCACGTTTACCCGATACCAACAACCGAGTCATTGGACTCAATTGCTTATCACTTACACTGCTGTACACCGAGTGCACTGAGTAAGCCAAACCCAACAACACAGCACAAAAAAATACCACTCCAGCCCAGAAGCTTGCTCGCTGCTTTTGCTGGTCACTTAGCGTCATGACTAGTGCGCCAAATCCAAAATACTGACGACAAGCTGGTCAAAACTCAAACCATGCTGCTTTGCAGCCATAGGCACTAAACTTTTTTCAGTCATACCCGGTGAGGTATTCACTTCCAACAAATACCAATTGCCTTGTTGGTCGGCCATAAAATCAACGCGCCCCCAACCTTCACAATCCACAGATTTGAATGCTTTTAAGGCAATATCGGCTAACTGCGACTCTTGCGCCTCAGTTAAACCACTAGGGCAGAAATACTCGGTAGAACTGCTTTGGTACTTAGCGCTGTAATCATAAAAACTATGTGGCGTTTGCATTCTAATTGAAGGCATTACCGTACCACCAACAATTGACACCGTGTATTCTGCGCCAGTAATCCACTGTTCAATCAATACTCTAGAGTCGTATTCAAAGGCATTTTCAATCGCCTCTTGTAACTCTTCAACACTGTTGGCTTTAGCCATACCAATGCTAGAGCCTTCTAGCGCCGGCTTTACAATCACTTCACCAGACAACTTGGCCAAAATGCTCGCGGCTTCGCCTGGCTTGTAGCTATCTCGTTCTACAATCGCGTATGCCGCTGTTGGCAAGCCAATATTCTGCCAAATTTGCTTACAGCGAATTTTGTCCATTGCTAAAGCCGAACCAAGCACTCGGCTACCGGTATATGGCAAACCTAAATACTCAAGTGCACCTTGTAAGGTTCCGTCTTCGCCACCTCTGCCATGCAAGGCAATAAATACATGACTGTATTTTTTTTGCTTAAGCAAATTTAAATCAAAACCTTTGGTATCTACGCCTTCTGCATTAATACCAGCACGAAGTAAACCCGCCAGCACTGCGCTACCCGATTTTAAAGACACTTCGCGCTCAGCTGAATCGCCGCCATACAGCACTGCTACTCGATTCATTCGTAAACTCGCCATTAACTTTCACTACCTTTAAGCTTGCTAATGTTTAACTGTAACTCGCCCAACTGACGCGCTAAAACGCCAATATTGCCCGCGCCTTGGGTTAGCACCACATCGCCATCTTCAATTACATCAGCCAATAAGCCGTTTAGTTCACTAGGCTGTTTTACGTAAATGGGCTCCAAACCGCGCTGGCGCAAACTTCGACACAATGCGCGACTATCCGCTCCTGCAATGACTTCTTCTCCAGCCGAGTACACCTCAAGCAGCAGTAAGCTATCTACTTGCGCTAATACGTCAACGAAGTCTTCATATAAGTCGCGAGTACGCGAATAGCGGTGCGGTTGAAATGCCATCACTAAACGACGCTCAGGCCAAGCTGCACGCGCAGCCTTCACCGTTGCCAGAACTTCTGTTGGGTGGTGTCCGTAATCATCCACTAACAAGGCTGAGCCATTGCCTGTCGAAAACTCGCCGTATTGTTGGAAACGACGACCAATGCCGGCAAAACGGTTTAAGGCTTCTACAATTGCAGCATCTTCAATGCCGTCTTCGCTGGCTACAGCAATGGCTGCCGCTGCATTTAGAGCATTGTGTTCGCCTGGCATATTCAACGATATATCAAGTTGCTCACAACCTTTGCGGTTTACCGTGAATGAGCAGCGGTCACCTTGCTGAGCAAAGTGGGTTATACGCACATCAGCTTCTTCTGAGAAGCCATAGGTAATAATCTGGCGACCAATCTGCGGCAGCAACGCTTGAACACCGGGATCGTCGATACACATCACCGCTACACCGTAAAACGGAAGATTATGCAAAAAGTCGATAAACGTTGAATGGAGCTGAGCTTCGTCACCGCCATAGGTCTCCATATGGTCGGGTTCTACATTAGTGACCACTGCAACCATTGGCTGCAAATGCAAAAAAGATGCGTCGCTTTCATCGGCTTCTGCAATTAGGTAACGGCTATTGCCTAAACGTGCGTTGGTACCTGCGCTATTTAACAGACCACCAATAACAAAAGTAGGATCCAACTCTGCTTGCCCATAGATGCTGGCAATTAAGCTCGTTGTTGTGGTTTTACCGTGGGTACCGGCTACAGCAACGCCGTGGCGGTAACGCATCAATTCAGCTAGCATTTCTGCACGACGAACCACTGGAATACGCGCAGCTCTGGCGGCTTGTACTTCCGGGTTATCTTCTTTAATAGCAGTTGATACCACTACTACATTAGCACCCTCGATATTGCTTTCACTGTGCTCGAAGAACACCTCGGCGCCAACGCCTTGCAAGCGCTCTGTCATCGCACTTTCGGCTTGATCTGAACCCGAGATTTGGTAGCCCTCATTAGCCAATACCTCGGCGATACCGCCCATGCCGGCACCACCAATTCCCACGAAGTGAATTCGCTTCACTTTGCGCATTTCTGGAATCATGGTTCGTAATTTGGCTAACTCAACTTTACTCATCTAACTACTCTTTAATTAACGCTTGGCACACCGCTGCTACTTTGTCAGTGGCATCGGTGATTGCCTGCTTTCGTGCATTGCGAGCACAAGATAAACGCAATGCAGGATCAGCAAATTCATTCAGTACTGCCGCAATATTTTGCGGCGTAAATTCCGTTTGTTTTAACAAACGTGCGGCATCGGCTTTAACCAAAACCTGCGCGTTTTTGGTTTGATGGTCATCAACGGCATAAGGCAGCGGAACAAAAATAGCCGGAATACCCGCTGCAGCCACCTCTGACACCGTTAGCGCGCCAGCGCGACAGAGTATCACATCTGACCATTGATAGGCTGCTGCCATGTCATCAATAAATTCGACAATTTTAGGTGCTTCGCTCAAATTTTTATCAAGTTCTTGCTGGCGGTAAGCATCCACTGCGCTGCTATGTTTGTTTTTACCCGCTTGGTGCCAGATTTTTAAATCAAGTTGGCTTTGTTTTATGCCCTCGGCTAACTGCTCGTTAAACACCTGTGCCCCTAAACTGCCGCCAATAACTAACAAGTTAAAACTGGCTGAATCACTTTCACTCTTTTCATCTAAAGCTAATACTGACTCACGTACAGGATTGCCAACTACTTCGGCTTTATCTAAAGCCCCCGGAAACGCCATTAGTACTTTGCTGGCAATTTTGCTCAACATTTTGTTGGTAAGACCGGCAGCCGCGTTTTGCTCATGTAAAACCAATGGTTTTCCTAGCAGCCAGGCCGCTATACCACCAGGGCCACTGGCAAAGCCGCCCATACCTAATACAACATCGGGTTGATAGCGCTTAATAACGGCTCGGGCCTGACGAACCGCGTTAAGCAATTTAAACGGCGCCGCCAGTTTGCGCAGCAAGCCATTTCCACGAACCCCTTTAATGCTAATAAAGTCGATAGGGTAACCATGTTTAGGCACCAATTGAGCTTCCATACGCTCGGCTGTTCCTAACCACGACACATCCCAGCCCTGCGCCGCCAATTTATCGGCGACAGCTAAACCCGGGAATACATGACCACCTGTGCCACCTGCCATTACTAATAGTTTATTTTGCTTAGCATTAACCATGAGCATCTCTCTTATAGGCCTGACAGTTGGCCAATCGAAGTTCATGATCAATTCGCAATAAGATAGCTACCGCTATCGACATCGCCAATAAGCTGGAACCACCATAAGAAATTAACGGTAAGGTTAACCCTTTAGTTGGCACCAAGCCTGAAGCAGCGCCAACATTTACCATGGTTTGAAAACTAAACCAGATACCAATACCACAAGCTAAGTAACCGGCAAACGCTTGCTCTGCCAGTAAAGCCTGCTTACCAATTTTCATGGCGCGGCTTACCAACAAAATAAGTAGCAACAAAACCGCGCAGACACCGATAAATCCGAGTTCTTCGGCTAATACAGCAACCACAAAATCGGTATGCGCTTCTGGCAAGTATTCAAGCTTCTGAATAGAGTTCCCCAAGCCTTCACCTAGCCAGTCGCCTCGACCAAAAGCCATTAGAGATTGAGTTAACTGATAACCACTACCAAAAGGATCTTGCCAAGGGTCTAGAAAAGAGGAAACACGGCGCATCCGGTAAGGTTCTGCGATAACCAAAGTCACCACCGCTACCACACCGGTAAAAATCAAACCAAAGAACTGAATAAGCTTGGCGCCAGCTAAAAACAGCATGCCTACAGTGGTTACAAACATAACTACTACACTGCCCAAATCGGGTTGAGCCAGTAACAATACCGCCAAGAAGAAAAAGACGATAAGTGGCTTTAAAAAGCCTTTTAAGTTTTCACGTACCTGCTCATGGCGACGCACTAGATAACCGGCTAAGTACGTGAACAACGCGAGTTTGGCAAACTCGGCAGGCTGCACATTAATCGGCCCTAAACCAATCCAGCGACTACTACCGTTAATATTGCGGCCAATCAGCAATACCAGTACTAAAGCAACACCCGACAATAGCAGTAACTTGGCATTATGAGATTGCCACCATGCCAGCGGGATTTGCACCACAAAAGCCATAGCGGCTAAACATAACAACAAATAAATACCGTGCCGTTTAGCAAAACGGAATGGATCGTCGTTAATCGCGATGCCTTCTGGAATAGATGAAGATGCCACCATCACTAGCCCCATCACCATTAGGCATAAGGCTAACCACAATAAATGACGGTCGAACAAAAGCGGCTCTTGGCTTTCTTTAGCGGCTGGGTTTAACCACTGTATGGTATTCTCGAACCAAAGTGGTTTAGACATTACTTTCATAGCGCCTCCACCAGTTCACAGAAGTGCTGCCCGCGCACTTCAAAATTCTTATACATATCCAAGCTGGCGCAGGCAGGAGACAACAAAACTATGTCACCCTCTTTGGCTTGTTGCTGACACCAACTAAAACTCTCTGCTAAATCTTCTTTTAGCTCGATACGCTGATCTAAATCTTTAAAGCGTTGCTTGTCTTTACCAAAGGCAACAACGCCGGCAACTTGGCTAAAGGCAGCTTTTAACTCACGTAAATCGCCGCCTTTAGCATCTCCACCAGCGATTAACCAAAGCTGACCTTGGCCACCAGCTAAGCCATTTAAGGCGGCTAAGGTAGCGCCAACATTGGTAGCCTTAGAATCGTTAACCCAAGCAATACCTTGTTTGCGAGCTACCAACTGACAGCGATGGGCTAAACCTTGATAGTTTTTTGCGGCTTGTAAGCAAGCATCAATATTAAGCCCTGCAGCCTCTGCTAAGGCTAATGAAGCAAGTATATTGGCAAAATTATGTGTGCCAACCAGCGCCAACTCAGAGGTGGCTAATAGCGCTTGTTGCCCACGCATTAGATATTGCTGATCTTCACTTAAGCGATAATCAGCATCTAAATGAACAGAAAAACTTGAGCTGTTCTGGGGCTTGAATTGCGGCTGAGATAATTCGTCATCCAAGTTGATAACCGCATATTCAGCATTCTGGTAAACCGTTTGTTTCGCGGCAATGTAGTCGCCCATGCCTTGGTATCGGTCCATATGGTCTTCGCTAACATTTAGCAATGTAGCGGCTTTAGCGCGAAGACTCTTGGTTGTTTCCAACTGAAAGCTCGACAGCTCAAGAACATATAATTCGACCTGCGTCGAAAGCAAATCTAGGGCAGGCACGCCGATGTTACCGCCTACAGCAACATTAACTCCGGCGTGATTAGCCATCTCGCCCAACAGGCTAGTGACTGTACTTTTACCGTTTGAGCCAGTAATCGCAACGATAGGGGCTTCGGCGTAATGACAAAATAGCTCAACGTCACCCATTAGCTGAACACCAGCTTTCGCCAAGCTTTGTAACTCTGGCGTGGCTAAAGCAATGCCTGGACTAACAATCACCACGTCACATTCAAGCAATTGCTTAAGGGGCAGCTCGCCACACACCACTTGCAAACTAGAGGGTAGCGAAGCTAAGCCAGGAGGCCGCTGGCGAGTATCACAAACTAAGGGCAACACTTCGTGCTTAAGTAAAAAGCGCACAGAGCTAAGCCCGCTGGCACCAAGGCCAACGACCGCATAGCGTAGTTGTGGCTGTAACTTACTCACTGTAATTACTCTTCCTATACTTTAAACAGCTCGCCTAACGCACCTTAAGGGTGGCTAAGCCAATCAAAACTAAAATTAATGAAATGATCCAAAAACGCACTATTACTCGAGGCTCTGGCCACCCTTTGAGCTCATAATGGTGGTGAATCGGCGCCATTCGGAAAATGCGCTGCCCACGTAACTTGTACGATCCTACTTGCAGGATTACCGACACCGTTTCCATCACAAATACGCCGCCCATAATCACCAGCAACAACTCTTGGCGAACCAATACAGCTACAGCGCCCAATGCTGCGCCTAGGGCTAACGAACCTACATCGCCCATAAATACTTGAGCTGGGTAGGTATTAAACCAAAGAAAGGCTAATCCTGCTCCCACCATGGCGGTACAAACCACCACTAGCTCACTGGCTTGTGGGATATAAGGAATAAACAAGTAACTTGAAAAGTTTACGTGGCCGGTTAAGTATGCGACGAGAGCAAAGGCTGATGCCACCATCACGCTTGGCATTATCGCTAGGCCATCTAAGCCGTCCGTTAGGTTAACGGCGTTGCTACTGCCTACAATGACCAAATATGTGAGAGGGATAAATAGCCAGCCTAATTGCGGCATAATGTCTTTGATAAACGGCAACACCAGTTGGGTTTGAGCCGCAGAGTCAGAACTCCAGAATAGATAAACCGCAACAATTAGCGCGACAACTGATTGCCAAAAATACTTCCAACGGGCAATTAAGCCCGCAGGGTCTTTGCGGATAACTTTACGGTAATCATCAACAAAACCAATTGCGCCATAGCTACCAAATACAAATAACATTACCCATACATAAGGGTTGTCTAAACGCGCCCACAATAAGGTAGACAAAAACACCGAGGCAATAATCAGCACACCGCCCATAGTGGGAGTACCCGACTTGCTCAAGTGAGACTCTGGCCCATCGTTACGCACGGTTTGACCAATTTGTAACAACTGTAAGCGACGAATAAGTTTTGGCCCCATCCATAGTCCAAAGACTAAGGCGGTCAAAATGCTGACAATTGCTCTAAAGGTTAAATACCCAAATAGCGAAAATCCACTAAAGTATTGCTGCAGATATTCCGCTAACCAAACTAACATTCCAAACCCTTTTTATAATATTGCTGTAACTGTTTAACGACTTTTTCCATATGGGTCGAACGAGACCCTTTAACCAACACAAGACACGGAGAATGTTGCGCTTCTAAGGCTGTGATAAGCTGCTCACAAAGCACTTCATGGCTGTCGAAACCGAGTGAAGACTGACCGATTTCAGCCAGCACTTCGTCAAAAGACGCGCCATAAGAATACAAGCTGATGTCACTGTCAAGTGCCCGTTTAACTAAGTCGTTATGCACCTGTTTAGTTTGCTGTCCCATTTCCCCCATGGCTCCAGCGATAAGGAAGCGCTTACCTTCAAAATTGGCCAAAATATTGATAGCCGCATTAAATGACGCCGGGTTAGCGTTATAGCTATCATCAATTAGCTGAATGCTGCTATTTAACGATTGCACGTTCACCCGCCCCGGCACTTTATCCAATTGTGCCAAGCCTCGGCTTACTTGCTCTAGCTTGGCTCCCATGTTTAACGAAAGCGCAGCCGCAGCGACAGCATTTTTAACATTGTGCTCGCCCGCCAAATTAATTTGTATAAGCGCCTCACCGTTTGGCGTGTGCAATACAAAACGGCTGCCACTTAAACCTAGAGATTCGATAGCGCTGGCATAATAATCGGCATTAACGTTATCTAAAGAGAAATGCTCAATTTTAGCCGGACGAGCTACTTCATCTAAGTACTCTTGATAGCTAGATTGGTACTCACACAGCGCTAACTGCTCAGCACCCAGCTCGCCAAATAACTCAGATTTAGCTTTTAATACGCCGTCTTGAGAGCCAAAGCCTTCAATATGCGCAGCAGATACATTATTGATTAAAGCAACCTTGGGTTTTACCAAGCTCACTGTGTAGGCAATTTCACCGATATGATTTGCGCCTAACTCTAATACACCCAACTGATGCTTTTCGGTCGCGCGAAGCAGCGATAAAGGCACCCCAATATCGTTGTTAAAATTGCCTTTGGTGGCTAATACCTCAAAACCCTGTGACAAAATGGCCGTGGTCATTTCTTTCACCGTGGTTTTACCATTGCTACCAGTAATGGCGCAGCAACTTAACGCCAACTTCTCTCTTACATAACAGGCCAGTTGTCCGAGCGCTAAACGGGTGTCTTTGACTAACAACTGAGGCACATCAAGTGCTAATTCACGCTCGACTAGCAGCGCAGTTGCGCCTTGATCAATAGCTTGTTGCGCGTAGTTATGAGCATCAAATCGCTCACCCACCAAAGCAATAAACAAGGCTTGAGACATCTGCTCGCGAGTATCAGTACTAATTGACTGAACAATTAAACTATCGCCCACTAGCTGAGCATCTAAGGCTTGTGTGAGTTCTTTAAGGCTTAAGGCAATCATGCTTTCGCCCCCACTAGCTGCTTAACGACTGCGCGTTCATCATAGTCACGCACTTCAGCACCAATAATTTGATAGCTTTCATGGCCTTTACCAGCCACCAAAATAATATCTTTATCACGAGAGTGCGTAAGCGCATATGCAATCGCCTCACAGCGATCGTGAATAATGGTTACGGCTTCAGCTTGATTAAAGCCAAGCAATATATCGTCGGTAATCGCCTGAGGATCTTCAAAACGAGGGTTGTCGTCGGTAACAATAACTTGGTCTGCCAAGCTCTCAGCTATTTCTGCCATTAGAGGCCGTTTACCCTTATCTCTGTCGCCGCCGCAACCAAAAATACAAATAAGCTCGCCGCTACAATGCTGGCGCAGGGCTGTTAAGGCTTTTTCTAAGGCGTCAGGCGTATGCGCGTAATCAACAACCACCGAACGTTTACCGGCAAATAACTCCATTCGACCAGGTACCGCGCTAAGAGCAGGTAACTGAGTAAGCAAGCTTTCTAATGGAAGACCTAAGAACTGCAAACAAGCTATAGCGCTTAGTAAATTATCAGCATTAAAACGCCCTAAAAGCGGACTCTTAAAAGTAAGCTTTTCATGCCTAGTTTGGGGGCTAAACAAATAACCGCTTGCCCCTAACTCGCTGAACTGCAGGTTAGCGATTTGCCAATCAGCAGTGCTATCTTCTAGCGACAAAGATTGAGCACTTGGATAGTGCTGCAGCAACTGCTTGCCAAAACCATCATCGGCATTGATTAAACGACATTCTAAACTTGGCCAGTTAAATAAGGCTTGTTTCGCGCGGCCATACTCAGCCATGCTGCCATGGTAATCAAGGTGGTCTCGGCTAAGGTTTGTGAATATCGCAACCTTGAACGGCACACTCGCCACTCGCTGCTGCACCAAGCCATGCGACGATACTTCCATAGCGACTAATTCATAGCCTTGCTGATTCATTTCACAAAGCTGGCGCTGAATAGTAATCGCGTCAGCCGTGGTGTTTTCACTCGCAACCAGCTTACCCGGCTCACCATTACCTAACGTTCCCATCACCGCAGCCCTAATGCCGCTTAGTTTTGCCAAGTTAGCAATTAAATGGGTTACTGTGCTTTTGCCGTTGGTACCAGTAACACCCACTAAAGTAAGCGGATTACCATCTGGAAAATAGGCCGCTGACGCTAATTGCGATAGCTGTTGGTTCAAGCGCCAAAAGTAAATGCAGGCAACTTGCTTGTGCCATACTATTTGACCATGAGATTTTTCATCATCCGCATCAGCAAGTACCGCCACAGCTCCAGCACTAATCGCCGAATCAATATAGTTGCGGCCATCAACTTGATGGCCTTTAACCGCAACAAATATATCACCTTGCTCAATCTCTCTGCTATTTAGAGAGAGGTGATTAAAGCTGATGTCTGGGGCAACCGTTACCGAAAATTTCGCTAACAATGCAGACAAACTAGGTTTCACCATTATTGCCTCCATTTAGCTGTACCACTTGGCTGGTATTGTCATCGGGGGCAACATTTAAATACTGTAATCCGCCTTGCATCACTTTCGAGAAAACTGGAGCAGCAACATCGCCGCCATAATAGCGGTCGGTTTGTGGTTCATTAACAAATACAGCAATGGCAAGTTTAGGGTTACTCACTGGAGCAACACCTGCAAAAATAGCAACGTAATCATCACCATAGCCACCACGAACCGCTTTACGGCTGGTACCAGTTTTACCGGCTACACGATAACCAGGTACTGCGGCTTTCTGCCCGGTACCACCATCTTGAATAACCGATTCCATCATCTCCAATACAGCTTGTGCTTTGTTTTGCTCAAACACTCTCTCGCCTGTTGCTGGCTGCTGTAACTTAATGATGGATGTTGGTCGAAATACTCCACCAGCTCCCATCGTTGCGTAAGCTTGAGCGAGTTGCAGAGGAGTAACCATTAAGCCATAGCCAAACGATAAGGTAGCAAGTTCAAAATCTGACCAACGGCGACGCTGCGGCATTTGACCGCCCGATTCGCCAACTAAACCTAAACCAGCATCGTTACCAAAACCCACATCGTAGAATGTATCAAGCATCCCCTCTACTCCCACTTTTAGGGCTAATTGGCTAGTGGCAACGTTGCTCGATTTTTGAATGACTTTGGTTAAACTAATTTCACCGTAGTTGCGCGAATCTCGGACTCTACGCCCGCCAATCTGCATCCAACCAGGACTGGTATTAATCATACTGTTTGAACGAATGTGGTCGCGCTCAAGCGCAGCAATAACCGATAGTGGCTTAACCGTAGAGCCCGGTTCATAACTATCGGTTATTGCACGATTACGATAGCGATAACTTTGAAACTCGTTACGATTGTTAGGATTAAAAGACGGGCTATTAGCCATAGCTAATACTTCACCAGTTTCAATATCTAACACGACCACACTGCCAGAGGTGGCTTTGGTCTCGGTGACGGCTTTTTTGAGCTCACGATAAGCGATTGCTTGGATCCGTTGATCAATACTTAAAGCAATATTCTGCGCTTGTTTGGCTTGATGAATAACATCCAGATCTTCAACTACGCGACCTAAGCGGTCTTTGCGTACTTTACGCTTACCGGGTTCTCCAGTAAGCCAGTCGTCATAGCTACGCTCAATACCTTCTAAACCGTGGTCATCAATATTAGTAAAACCAACAAGGTGAGCACTCACTTCGCCGGTAGGATAAAAACGACGGGACTCAGGTTTTAAATAAACCCCTTTGATTTTGAGTTTAGTAACATAGTCAGCAACTGCCGCACTCACTTGGCGCTGTAAATAAACAAAACGACGTTTCGGATTACTGACTCGTTGTTGCAAGCTATCTACGTCGGTATCCAATACTTTAGCCAAGGCCGCCCAAGCATCACGATTGGCTAAACTATTTTGGTCTGCCACATGTTTAGGATCAGCCCAAATAGCGCGCACAGGTACACTCACGGCTAACTCGTTACCTAAACGGTCGGTAATTACACCACGCTCTGCATAGCCGGTTTTAGTGCGAATCGAGCGTAAGTCACCTTCATAAATAAGCTTATCCGGTGCAATAACTTGAATATAAGCCGCACGACTTACCAATGCAGTAAACACTAAGCAAACCACTGCCATCACCAGCACAAAGCGCCAGTGGATGAACAGTCCTTGTTTATTTGCCTTAGCATTCATTAGTTTGTGATTACCACTTGTTCTTCAATTTTGGGTCGGTGCATATCTAAACGCTTTTTAGCTATGCTCTCTACGCGGCTGTGTTCAGCCAGCGCGTTTTGTTCTATTAATAAATGTCGCCATTCAACATTGAGTGCATCCCGGCTCATCATCAATGACTCTCGTTGTTCAACAAACATTCTGGTGTGGTGAGTTGTCCACACCACACAAAAGGCCGAAACCACCGCAGCCACTAACAACAAAAAGTGCTGCTTGTTACGCCACACATCTTTCGAAATCGCCCGCAATAAATTGGGCTGGCGGCTAACCTCGTCCATTACAAACGTTTTGCTACCCGTAACACCGAGCTACGTGAGCGCGGGTTTACTTCAATTTCTGCTGCGCTAGGTTTTATCGCTCGGCCAATACTCTTTAAATAACGTCCGCTGGCTAACTGCTCTTCGGTAAGCGGCAAACCTCTTGGAAACTGCTCGCCTTTTTCTTGCTTTCTAATAAAGCGCTTCACCATACGATCTTCTAAAGAATGGAAACTAATCACCGCTAAACGGCCATCGGTCGCTAAACTATTCATAGCGCCTAGCAAGGCTGTGTCTATTTCATCTAACTCGCTGTTAATATAAATACGAATGGCTTGAAAGCTGCGAGTCGCCGGGTGTTTGTATTTATCTTTAACAGGGCAAGCTTCATCAATAATCTTGGCCAGCTGCAAAGTACTAGTAAGAGGCGTCTCCTCACGGGCATTCACAATCCCGTGAGCAATTCGTTTTCCAAACTTCTCTTCGCCAAAGGTTTTAATCACCCAAGCAATGTCTTCTTCTGCGGCATGAGTTAGCCACTGAGCGGCGGTTTGTCCTTGCGAAGTATCCATTCGCATATCTAAAGGGCCATCGCGCAAAAAGCTAAATCCACGCTCAGCGTCATCAAGTTGCGGGGACGACACGCCTAAATCCAGCAATACGCCATCAATTTTTTTCGCTAGACCCAACTCTGTAATGTACTGTTCAATGCCAGAAAAAGGACCATGAACAATTTGAAAACGAGGATCGTCGGCAAACTGTTTAGCGGCTTCAATTGCGCGAGGGTCACGGTCGATAGCAATCAAACGTCCTTTACGACCTAGTTGCTGTAAAATAGCGCGACTGTGCCCACCTCTGCCAAAGGTGCCATCCACGTAAATGCCATCTTCTTTAATGGCTAAGCCGTCGATACACTCTTGTAACAGTACCGAGGTGTGAACAAATTCAGTACTCATACTAAAGCGAAAAATCTTTTAGGTTATCAGTTAACATATCAACGTCCTCTTCTAGGGCTATATCTGCAGCAATTTGTTGCTGCCATTGCTCTTCTGACCACAGCTCAAATTTGTTGAGCTGGCCAACCAGCATTATTTTTTTCTCCAAACTTGCGTGTTGACGCAACGGAGGTGGAATTAACAAACGACCATTTTTGTCCATCTCGCAATCATCGGCATAACCCAATAGCAAGCGTTGCAAACGACGCTCAGCCGGGTTCATGCTAGATAAGCGTTTGAGTTTACGCTCAATTTCTTCCCACTCAGCTAAAGGGTAAAGCAGTAAACAGCGATGGTTTATATCAATGGTGCACACCAATTGACCGTGACACTCTTCCATCAACCACTCGCGATACCGGGTCGGCATAGTCATGCGTCCCTTCGCGTCTAAGTTGATTGAGCTAGCGCCGCGTAACATCAGTGTTAATTCCCCATTTATCCCTAATTAATTCAGTTGTTGGGCAAACAGATCCACTATGATCCACTTTATCCCACAATTCACTAAGTTTAAGGACGAGTCTCGCCCTTTGCAAGCGACCTTGAGCAAGAAAATGAACAAAATTCCACCAACCCAAATAAAGAAAAGCCTAAAGACTTGATATACAAAGCGGCCACGCTACTTTTAGCCAAAAAATAAATAAAATTTAATGTCATATTAATTTTGAGGAATAGCGAACTGGAGGCATTAAATAGGTAATGAGTGCGAGTTGTGTGATTGAATTGAAAAAGCCCTGTTGTTAAACAACAGGGCTTTAATAGAAAGGGAGTTGGCCGATAAGCCGGGTTTTGTCGTGAACAATCATTCGTCTAGGCCATTAATCGCTTAATGGCTCAAGCAGCCTACCCGCCCCCAACGCGGGTCGCGCCTTAAGGGGGCCTATTTGGCCTTGCTCTGGGTGGAGTTTACCTCGCCACATACTGTTACCAGACGCGCGGTGCGCTCTTACCGCACCCTTTCAGCCTTACCTGTACTCCGAGGAGCCATCGGCGGTCTTCTCTCTGCTGCACTTGTCGTGGGCTCGCGCCCCCCAGGCGTTACCTGGCACCCTACCCTATAGAGCCCGGACTTTCCTCCCCTTCGCCCGTCTGCCACTCCCGAAAGAGCGCACAACGACGAAGCAGCGATTGCCTAGCCAACTCCGGTGGCGGACTATAGCAAACAATTATCAGCAAGAATAGCGCTTATTCGCCGTGCTTTAGTCCGTAGTCATAAAGGGCGTTTTTCTTTAAACCGTAAATTTTAGCGGTAAGTGCTGCGGCCTTCTTTAGTGGCAACTCTGTTTGCAATAACTTAAGCGTATCTAAGGCATCTACCGGTAACTGCTCACTGTCTTTTTGGTAACCGGCCACAATTAGCACCATCTCCCCTTTTTGTTGGTTGGGGTCGGCTTTAACCCAAGCAAGCAGCTCTGCAACGGGCAATGATTTAATGGTTTCAAAGGTTTTAGTTAGTTCGCGAGCAAGCACAACTTGCCTATCTTCCCCTAAGCAACTAACTATGTCGGCGAGGCTATCTAAAATACGGTGAGGCGATTCGTAATATACTACTGAGCGAGTTTCTTGACGAAGTTCGTCTAATCTTTCTTGGCGTGCTTTAGTTTTAGCCGGTAAAAAACCTTCGTACAAGAACCTATCTGTAGGTAAACCAGCTACCGACAGCGCGGCGATAGCCGCGCAAGCACCCGGCAAAGGCACAACCGGGTAGCCTTTAGCGCGAAACGCATTAACTAGGTGGTAGCCGGGATCATTAATCAGTGGCGTTCCTGCATCGGAAACTAACGCAATGTCATTCCCTTCTAGCACTTGTTGCTCTAACCAGGCTATTTTTTGTTGCTCGTTATGATCGTGTACCGCCACGCAGCGAGTACCAATTTCATAATGACTAAGTAACCGGCCAGTGTTGCGCGTATCTTCGGCTGCAATCATCGACACATCCTTAAGCACTTGAATAGCACGCTGTGTGATATCTGCTAAATTGCCGATAGGAGTGGCTACAATATAAAGAGTACCGATGGCTGACATAAACTCACCTCTGATAAAAACGGCCTCTACTTTAATCAAAAGCCTCACTTGCCTCAACCTTTCACCACTTCGATTGTAGATTATTTAGCGTTTGGCTCTTAATATATGCACTAACTAATCAATACTAGTGGTATAAACCTTGAAACATAACCTGATCTCAGCGCTACGTTATCTCAGTTTAAGCCTTATGCTTTTGCTCGCAGCCTGTAGTAGCGGCCCAACCAAGCCGCCTATTGTTGCTATAGACCTTCCTTCTATTGCTGTTGCGCCTGAACATAATGCAGAGTTTTATTTGGATCAGGCTAGCATTGCGCCAGTAGAGCAAACCTTTGAATGGGAGCTCCTTGCAGCTAAGGCATACTACCAACAAGGCATGTTCCAAGCTGGTGATGCTGTAACCACATCCTTAAATAAACAAGCAAACACGGTACAACGTGGGGCAGGCTTGCGCTTAGTAAGCGCCTACGCTTTGGAGCTTCAAGGCCAATACACCCCGGCTTTAGCATTATTAGATTTTGACCCAGCCTGGCAACTACCCGATGACTATTGGTACGCCTATTTCCAAGCCCGCGGCAACATTTATCAAAAACAAAATAATCCTTTAGCTGCTTCTGGCGCTTTTATCGAGTTAGACCGTTATCTATCAGAAGAAGCCCGAGAAGCAAACCATCAAACCATATGGCAACTGCTTAAACCGCTTACCGCGTTTACTCTTCGCAGCTTTCAGCAGCCAGGTAACGAATTACGCAACGGCTGGTTAGAAATTGTTGCGATAAGTAACGAACCCAAGCAATCACCGGAGAAACTGGTAGCTAAACTACAAACTTGGAAAACCGAATATCCAGCTCACCCAGCGCTAGATTATGTAGCTGGTGACCTAGCGAAAGCGCTAAGCATTACTCCTTATACGCCACAAAAAGTTGCAGTTTTGCTGCCGTTAAGTGGTAAATACCAAAATAACGGTTTGGCGGTAAAAGACGGTTTAGTATCTGCCTTCTTAGATAGCCAAACAGAGTTTTCCAGTGATACCGAATTGGTGTTTTACGATACCCAATCCCAAGCAATGGAAACGCTCTATCCCCAGCTTGAGCAAGACCAAATCGATTTCATCGTTGGGCCGCTATTAAAATCGCAGTTACGCAGTTTATTAAACCTTGCTCCAACCCAGCCAGTGTTCGCTCTTAACGATGTGCAAGCTGGTGAACAGGAGCAACAGTTTTTCTTCCCACTCTCGCCTGAGGATGAAGCCAAACAAGCCGCTCAGTTTATGGCGCAACGTGAAGAGCAAAATCCACTGCTGTTAGCCCCACAAAGCAGCTTGGGCAAGCGCATGGCTGAGTCATTTACAGAAGAATGGCAAACCCTTTCTAGCTCTCCTGTAGATGTTATCTACTACGCTAACCGCAACGATCTACAGCGCGCAGTACGTAAATTGTTACATACCGATATGAGCCAGCAGCGTATTAGCCAGTTCAAGCAGATTTTGGGACAGGATTTAGAAGCTGAAGTACGCTCTAGAAGCGATGCAAACTCTCTGTATTTGGTGGGCAACAATACTGAAACTAAGCTAATTAAGGCGTTTATTGATGTAACCGTAAGCCCATTTGCAGTAAGCCCACGCTTATATGCCAGCTCGCGCAGCTACGACAAAAATGATGAAACCAGCGAAAACGAGTTAGACGGCATCTACATCAGCGAGATGCCTTGGATATTAGAGCAACAGTCGGTAAATGCGATTCGCCATCAGCAGCTTTGGCCTAGCTCTTCAGACTCGCAGAAACGTTTGTACGCTTTGGGTTATGATGCCTACTCACTAATTAGTCAACTAGCTCAAATGCGCGGCTATTCAGACTATCAGCTAAATGGTTTAACCGGAAAACTCAGTGTTAACCAACAAGGTTTAGTGATACGACAACTTACGTGGACTCAATATAAAGATGGCCAACTGGTTCCCTTGGAAATCCAAGCTAACACGCTTCAAGACCAAGATATTGAATAAAGGGCAAGCTGCAGAGCAGCAAGCGGCTAGCTATCTAAGCAAGCAGGGTTTACGGCTGATTGAGCAAAACTATCATTGCCGCCGCGGCGAGATAGACCTAATTTGTAAACAGGGCGATACCTGGGTTTTTGTGGAAGTTAAATACCGCAAAAGCCTTAGCCATGGCGGAGCGGCTGCAGCGGTCGACCAGCACAAAATGCACCGTATACTGCTTAGCGCACAACACTATTTACAACAAAAAAATTTGAACCAATTTGATACTGCAATGCGTTTTGATGTTGTTGCTATTCAAGAGCAAGCACCTTACCTAGAATGGTTTCAGAACGCGTTTGGGGAATAACATGCAAGAACGAATCAAAGAAATATTTAGAGAAAGCATACAAACCAAAATTGCTGCTGCAGAAGCACTACCCGATGCAATTGAAAAAGCTACAGTGATCATCGCTCAAGCATTGCTCAACGGTAACAAACTGCTCATTGCAGGCAATAGCGCAGGAGCGGCGCTTGCTCAGCAGTTTTCAGCTAACTTGGTTAACCGCTTTGATACCGAACGCCCTAGCCTTCCAGCTTTAGCACTTAGCACCGACAGCTCAGTGCTAAGTGCCATTGCGAATGATTACTCCTTTGATGAAGTGTTTGCCAAACAAATTCGCGCGCTAGGCCAGCAAGGCGATGTACTTGTTGCCATCTCCGATTCAGGTAACTGTCGCAACGTAATTAAAGCCATGGAAGCGGCAGTAAACCGCGACATGACAATTATTGCGCTAACCGGAAAAGATGGCGGTGAAATGGCCGGTCTGCTTAGCGAGCAAGACGTTGAAATTAGAGTGCCAGGTGAACAGAGCGTACGCATTAACGAAGTACACTTACTGGCCTTAAACAGTTTATGTGATTTAGTAGACCGTACGTTGTTTCCCCAACAGGAGGATTAAAGGATGTTACGTATCATCACCGTTGTTGTTTTGGCAGGGCTACTACAAGCCTGTGCTGGAGCAGTTGTAGTGGGTGCCGGAGTAGCAGCAGGTGCAGCAACAGATAGGCGCACCATAGGCACTCAATTTGATGACCAAACTATAGAACTTCAAGCACTTAGCGAACTGGGCAAAGAAGAGAGCATTTGGCGAGAAAGCAAGCTATCGGTAGTTGCGCTTAACGGCAGAGTACTGGTCATTGGCCAAACTCCAAATCAAGAATATTTCAACAAAATCACTCAAGTTGTCCGCGATGTAAGTGGTGTACAACAAGTACTCAACGAAGTACGCATCAAAGCACCTGTATCTTTAGGTGTACGTAGCAATGACTCTTGGATTACCACCAAAATCAAATTTAAGATCTACGAAGACAGCAAGCTTCCACCTGGTAAGATAAAAGTCATTACCGAAGACAGTGAAGTATTTCTTATTGGGTTTGTTACCGCAGAAGAAGAACGCTTAGCGATTGATATTGCCCGCCACGAGACAGGCGTAGCCAAAGTGATTAAAGTATTTGAGCTGATAGAAGCCAGCTAGCAAATTTAAAATAGATACAAAAAAGCGCCTTTCGGCGCTTTTTTATTTTACGATGGTGAGTGTCGGCTTCTTCGGAGTATCCTCTTTCACCGAAACATCTTCAGGCTGACTCTCAAGCTCTTCCACTTGCTCGTAAGCAGCTTCTGGCTCAAATACGGTACCTGCACCATTTTCTCGGGCATAAATCGCGACAACGGCTGCCATAGGCACATAAACCTGAAACGGCTTACCACCAAAACGTGCGCTAAAACTTACGTGCTGTAAGTCCATATTAAAGGCCGCAATCGCCGACGGAGCAATGTTTAGAACAATCTGCCCATCATTTACAAATTGGCTGGGCACGGTCACGTTAGCTTGGGTAGCATCCACCACCAAGTGAGGAGTCAACTCGTTGTCTAACAACCAATCAAAAAAAGCCTTAAGCAAATAAGGCCTATTTGGGGTCATCTCTTCACTCATTAACCTAAAAACCCATCGCGAATTTCACGCTCTGCATCGGTCAGTGAAGCTTGGAAAGATTCACGGTCGAATACACGGATCATATAAGATTTGATTTCTTTAGAACCCGCACCTTCAAGCTCGATGCCTAAAGTAGGTAAACGCCATAATAGAGGTGCTAAGTAGCAGTCTACTAAGCTGAATTCTTCACTCATAAAGTAAGGCATTTCAGCAAAAACCGGTGCAATGCTTAACAGACTTTCTGTTAATTGCTTACGTGCAGCTTCGGCGTTCTCACCTTTTTCAATTTGCGCAACCAAGGTGTACCAGTCGTTTTTGATGCGGTGCATCATAAGGCGGCTTGAACCACGCGACACAGGGTAAACCGGCATTAGCGGTGGGTGAGGAAAACGCTCGTCTAAATATTCCATGATGATCTGCGATTGGTACAACACCAATTCACGATCAACTAAGGTTGGAACAGAGCTGTACGGATTCAAATCAATTAAGTCTTCCGGTAAGTTGTCCGGATCTACCTGATTAATTTCTACGCTGACGCCTTTCTCAGCCAAAACGATACGTACCTGATGACTATATAAGTCGTTAGCACCAGAGTATAGCGTCATTACCGAACGCTTGTTGGCAGCTACAGCCATTGAATCCTCCAAAAACCATCTAAAATAAATACACAAACGGCAACAGCATAAATGCTATTGCCGATAATTAAATACTAGCTCAAGACTTAGTGTACGTCGCGCCAGTATTCTTTCTTCAATAGATAACTAATAATGAAGAAAATGAATAAGAAACCAAGCACCCAGTAACCAAGACGTTTACGCTCTAGCTGAATAGGTTCAGCAGAGTAAACTAAAAAGTTAACTAGGTCTAAAACAGCGTGGTCATACTCATCATCGCTCATCTCACCGCTGCCATCTGATTGGATGCCAACGTAGATTTGCTGATCTTCACCATCAATCATTCTTGTTTCATAAACCGCGTTTGGCACACCTTGCAACTCTTGCAACACATGCGGCATACCAACACTTGGAAATACTTTGTTATTCACCCCAAATGGACGCGTCTCATCAACATAAAATGAACGTAAGTAGGTATATACCCAATCAGCTCCACGAACTCGAGCTACTAAGGTTAAATCTGGAGCTGGTGCACCAAACCACTTAGCAGCGTCTTTTTCTTGGATGGCATTTTGCATCAATTCACCTGGTTTTACCCCGGTAAAAATCAAGTTTTCTTCCATTAACTTAATTGGAATACCTAAATCTTCTGCTACACGATTATAACGCTGGTATTGAGCACTATGACAGCCAAAACAGTAATTCATAAACAATTTCGCGCCGTTTTGTAACGAAGCTTTATCACTTAAGTCATAGTTCGCTTTGTCTAAAGGAACTGTCGAACCAGCGGCAAACGCCAAGCTAGGAACCAGCAACGCGAATGCTAAAAAAATATTTTTCATCATTTGGTCACCCTTTCTGGAACTGGCTTAGTTTTCTCGTTTTTACTGTAAATCCACAGTAGTAGGAAATAACCAAAGTAACCAACAGTTGCGATACGTGCGATCCAAGTTAATAGGTCGGTTGAAGGTAAAGCACCTAGCACCCCTAGAATCACAAAACATATAACAAACTGAGCGATGTTAAGCTTATGTATGACACTACGGTAGCGAATTGACTTCACTTTACAGCGGTCTAACCACGGTAATACAAATAACACCGCAATAGATGCGCCCATCATCACTACACCCAGTAATTTATCGGGTACCGCACGCAAAATTGCATAGAACGGTGTGAAATACCAAACCGGCGCAATATGTTCTGGCGTTTTAAGCGGATTAGCTGCTTCAAAGTTTGGCGGCTCTAGGAAGAAGCCTCCACCTTCTGGGAAGAAGAACATCACCCAACAGAAGAAGAACAAGAAGCCAACAATGGCGGCTAAATCTTTAACCGTAAAATAAGGGTGGAAAGGAATACCATCCTTCGGCCAACCATTCTCATCTTTGTTAGCTTTAATCTCGATACCATCTGGGTTGTTAGAGCCTACTTCATGCAACGCTACAATGTGTAAGAACACCAACATAACCAACACCAGGGGCAATGCAATAACATGCAAAGCGAAGAAGCGGTTTAAGGTTGCACCAGAGATAACATAGTCACCACGGATCCACAGGGTTAGGTCTTCACCAATTACCGGAATAGCCCCAAACAGTGAAATAATTACCTGCGCGCCCCAATAAGACATTTGTCCCCAAGGAAGCAAGTAACCCATGAATGCTTCGGCCATCAATACCAAGAAAATTAACATCCCGAACAGCCAAATCAGTTCACGAGGTTTTTGGTAAGAGCCGTAAATTAAGCCACGATACATGTGCAAATAAATCACCACAAAGAAGGCTGACGCCCCGGTGGAATGCATGTAACGCAGTAGCCAACCATATTCCACATCACGCATGATGTATTCAATAGAGGCAAATGCTCCATCACCTGATGGGTTATAGTTCATAGTTAGCCAAATACCTGTAAGGATTTGGTTAACTAATACCACCATGGCAATAAAGCCAAAAATATACCAAAAGTTAAAGTTTTTTGGTGTTGGGTATTGGCCCACGTGTTTATTGTAGGTCTTGGTCAACGGGATCCGTTCATCGATCCAACCGATAAGTGCCTTCATCTTATGCCTCTCCCTGGTCCAAGCCGACCAAAATGGTGGTTTCATCAACATAGTGATGTGGAGGAACAACCAAGTTTAGTGGTGCAGGTACACTTTGGAATACTCGTCCGGCCATATCAAACTTCGAACCATGACAGGGACAGAAGAATCCATATTCAACACCTTGAACTTGCTCAGCAAAACTGCCAGGTAAATAGGTGGGTGAACAGCCAAGGTGAGTACATAAGCCCACACCTACAAACAACTCAGGTTTGATTGAGCGGTGTACGTTGACTGTGTAATCGGGTTGTTGAGGCTCCTCGGAATCAGGGTCACGCAACCTATCACCAATGGTGTTTAGGTTATCTAGAACTGATTGAGGACGGTTAACCACCCAAACAGGTTTACCACGCCATTCAACACGTAGTAATTGTCCAGGTTCTATTTTGCTAATATCCACTTCTACCGGTGCTCCAGCTGCTTTAGCTTTGGCACTCGGATTCCATGAACTGATAAAAGGTACTGCGGCAAACGTAGCTCCTACACCACCGACAACAGCTGTTGTCCAGGTTAGGAAGCGACGGCGGCCAGCATCGACAGGAGCGTTGCTCATCCAATGTCTCTCCGGTAAGGATCCGCGCAATTATTGTAATTTTCCTTGCGGCATGCTGCACAAGGTAGCGTTTTTCTGCTACTGGTAGCGTTTACTTGCTACTACATTATTGCAGGTAAATGCGAACAAAATAGTAATAAAAAACACACAAATTGACAAGGGAAATCAAGGTTTTTAACCTTTTAGAATAAAGAAAAGCCCGGCATAGCCGAGCTTTTTTGTAACACGAATGTGTATAGCAATTAACGTTTAGAGAATTGCGGACGACGACGTGCTTTACGTAGACCAACTTTCTTACGCTCAACTTTACGCGCATCACGGGTAACGAAACCAGCTTTACGTAACTCAGGACGTAGACTTTCGTCGTATTCCATAAGAGCACGAGTGATACCGTGACGGATAGCACCAGCTTGACCAGTTGTACCACCACCTTTAACGGTAACTAGTAGGTCAACTTTTTCTAACAATTCAGTTAGTTCAAGTGGTTGACGAACTACCATACGAGCAGTTTCACGGCCAAAGTAAACGTCCAAAGTACGGTTGTTTACAGTGATGTTACCACTACCTGCTTTTAGAAATACGCGAGCAGTAGAGCTTTTGCGACGGCCAGTGCCGTAGTATTGATTCTCAGCCATTATTCAAATTCCGTAACTTAAATGTCTAATACTTGTGGTTGCTGAGCCGCATGAGTGTGCTCAGGTCCAGCGAATACTTTCAGTTTACGGAACATTGCACGGCCTAGAGGACCTTTTGGCAACATACCTTTCACTGCAGACTGGATAACACGCTCAGGAGCTTTTTCGATTAACTTTTCAAAGCTAATTGATTTTAAGCCACCTGGGTAACCAGTGTGCGAGTGGTAAATTTTACCTTTCGCTTTGTTGCCTGTTACGGCTACTTTCTCAGCGTTAATTACGATGATGTAATCACCAGTATCAACGTGAGGAGTATATTCAGCTTTATGCTTACCGCGTAGGCGAGAAGCGATTTCAGTTGCGATACGACCCAGAGTTTTACCATCTGCATCTACAACGTACCAGTCGCGTTTAACGCTGTCTGGCTTGGCTACAAAAGTTTTCATTTGTATATATAACCCAAAATAACTGTTACACATGTGTTTGTGATAATCACAAACGTGAAAGTAGCCACTCATAGTATCCCTTCGAATACGGAGTAAGCTGGATTGTTAGTATCACCAAATCGGTGACATGTAACGTGGGGTGGCAAGACTATAGGGGAAGTACAAAAAAAAAACCACCCCTAATTAAGATTATTTAAGGTAAGTGCTCTCTTTCCAAGTATTCATGAGACTGCATTTCTTGTAAGCGAGATAAACAACGTTCAAATTCAAAACTCAACCGCCCACCTTGATAGAGTTTTTCTAAGGGCACTTCAGCAGCAATAATTAAAGTAACGTTTCGCTCATAAAACTCATCAATTAAAGCAATAAAGCGTCGAGCGGCATCATCATTTTTAGCGCCCATTGCCACTACACCCGACAACAGTACTGTGTGATAAAGCCTTGCCAGTTCAATATAATCTAACTGGCTCCTCGCCCCTTCACATAACTCACTAAATTCAACATGCAACACACTATCGGCTTCATTCACAAAATTAATCATCCGCTGATTAATTTCAATCTGACCTAGTGCTTGGCGTGGTTCGTTAGACAATTGCAAAAAGTATTGGGCTAAGTTTTGCTCCGCTTGTTGATCTAAGGGGTAATGATAAATCTCTGCCTCATTAAGGGTGCGCATTCGATAATCACTGCCGCCATCTACATTGATAATTTGGCAATTTTGTTGAATCAACTTTATGGTTGGCACAAAGCGTTGGCGCTGCAAACCATTTCGGTACAAATCTTCAGGCGGTATGTTTGAGGTAGCAACAAGAGTTACTCCCCGTTCAAACAAAGCTTCGAATAGCGTTCCCAAAATCATTGCATCGGTAATGTCTGAAACAAAAAACTCATCAAAGCAGATAACTTCTGCTTCTTCATATAAACGATCTGCCACGACCTCTAAGGGATTAGTTTGAGCAGTTAAGCTTTTTAACTCTTGATGCACCCGCTGCATAAAGCGGTGGAAATGCACTCGCATTTTACGTTGCTGGGGTAAGCAGTTAAAAAATGTGTCCATGAGGTAGGTTTTTCCTCGGCCAACTCCTCCCCACATATAAAGGCCTTGAACAGGTGACTTAGTGGATATATCTACGTTGGAAAATCGACTTTTTAACTTGGAAAAAAAAGATGAAGGAACTGCAACGGAAGCGGGCTTTTCGTTCAACTGATCAAATACACGTTGTAATTGAGTAACGGCAAATGCCTGGGCATTGTCTTTTATAAAATCATGAGCTTGCAGATCTTGCTCGTATTGTTGCTGTGGAGTCATCCTTTCCCTATTCCCAGAACCCGCTAAAATTAGTCGAAAATTGATAGTACCATGTGAAAGCATTCTCAAGTATATTGAAAGTTCATCAAGACCAACAAAGGAATAATATGAGCGCAATTAGCAGTATGATTTTTCTTCTTATTGGTGTCGCTATTGGCTTCTTCCTTAGTCGTATAGCATCAAAGCCGGTTGGTAGCGATGCCAATATGAAGCAAGAACTCGAACAAAATAAAGCTGAGCTAGACAGTTATAAAGAGCAAGTTCAAGAGCACTTTGCAACCAGTGCTCAGCTACTTGAAGACATGGCCAAACAATACCAAGGCATATACGAACATATGGCCAGCCAGTCAAAATCATTAATCAGTGAAGACGTAGCTCAACCGCAACTATTTGCTGATTATCAAGAAAAATTAGAGCTAGACGAAACGGTTGAATCAAACGAAGCTCAACCTAAAGATTACTCTAATCAACCATCTGGTTTATTTACCGAAGCTCAGCGTAAAGCTAGCTAAATCATTGAACTTTTTAAACTAAGCAGGGTCATTAAGATCCTGCTTTTTTATAATGACATGTGTTTATTGAGGTATTTAGATGAGTGTTTCCACTAAGAAATTTGTCATTGTATTGTTGTCACTGTTTCTTGGCATCAATACCTTCCAAACTCACGCTGCCCTACCTTTCTCAGTGGGTGGCGAAGAACTTCCCAGCTTAGCCCCAGTACTTGAACAAGCCACCCCCGCCGTGGTTAATATCTCAGTTGCTGGCACCAAGGTTTCTCAACAACAACTTCCAGAATTGTTTAAGTACTTCTTCGGCCCAGAAGGTAATCCAGGCAACGCTGAACAAGAGCGCCCCTTTCAAGGTCTAGGTTCTGGTGTAGTAGTTGATGCAAAAAAGGGTTACGTAATCACCAATTACCATGTGATTCACGAAGCTGATGAAATTGTTGTCACCCTCAAAGATGGCCGCACCTTTGAAGCGGAAGTATTGGGTAGTGATCGTCATACCGATATTGCATTACTGCAAATAGAGGCCGATGAACTAGTTGATATTAAGCTGGCAGATTCTGATGAGCTTCGAGTAGGTGATTTTACTGTCGCCATTGGTAACCCTTTTGGCCTAGGCCAAACCGTCACATCAGGCATAGTGAGCGCATTGGGGCGAAGTGGTTTAAACATTGAAAACCTAGAAAACTTCATTCAAACCGATGCTGCGATTAATAGTGGTAACTCAGGTGGCGCCTTAATCAACTTACGCGGTGAGCTTATTGGCATCAACACCGCAATTATTGCGCCTAACGGTGGCAACATCGGTATTGGTTTCGCCATTCCAAGTAACATGGTGCGTAACTTAGCGGATCAAATTATCGAGTTTGGTGAAGTACGTCGAGGCGTGCTGGGTGTAACCGGTGGCGAGCTTAACAGTGATTTAGCCAAGGCTTTTGGCACCGACTCGCAACATGGCGCGTTTGTTAACCAAGTTATGCAGGGTTCAGCGGCCGATAAAGCCGGCATTGAGCCAGGCGACATCATCATTGCCGTTGATGATAAGAAGGTGAAAAGCTTTGCTGAACTGCGTGCCAAAATTGGCACCATGGGCGCAGGTAAAACCATTAAAATTGGCGCAATCAGAGATGGTAAACCTATCGATTTTAAAGTGACCTTACAGCAGGCAGAAGAGCAAAACATTAATGCCAAAGTAATGCACCCTGCCCTTGAAGGCGCAAGTTTGAGCTCTACTGGTAAAGACGCCGACATATCAGGCGTGCGAGTCAATAAAGTTGCGCGTAACTCCAAAGCCTTTGCTAACGGACTAGAAGAAGGCGATATCATTATTGGCATCAACAAAATTCGCATCACGAGTATCGCTGATTTGCGTGCCCTCTTGGAAACCGAGCCCAAGGTGCTAGCTGTAAATATTCAACGCGGTGATGAAAACCTCTACCGAATCATTCAATAGATTGAGATGATTAACAATAAAGGCGACTTATTAGTCGCCTTTTCTTTTGTCTCCAGAATCTGCGTGCTATGCTGAGAATCTAGCTGGAGAAGAACAATTGTTAGCTATAATCAAGTATTTACTCAAGCCCGCTTTTTTTGGATTAGCAATAGCACTGGGCATTTTGTTTGCGTTTCCGGAATTTCGTGAAAACAGTAAGCAACTGCTCGATGACTATACCGATACACCGCTAGTTAGCTACGCACAAGCGTCTAGACGTGCGGCGCCCGCAGTGGTAAATATCTATACCCGCAGCTTCTTACAATCTTATGTGAATGTAGACACTCAACTCGAGTCTCAAGGTTTAGGCTCTGGCGTTATTATGTCTAAACAAGGTTTTGTGTTAACCAACCTTCACGTTATTGCCAATTCCGATCAAATTGTCATCGCCTTACAAGATGGCCGGGTATTTAACGCCGATTTAGTGGGTGGCGACATGATCACCGACCTCGCGGTATTAAAAATTGAAGCCTCTCCAGATCTGCCTGTTATTCCGCAAAACGACCAATTGGCGACACAGGTTGGTGATGTAGTGTTGGCAATTGGTAACCCCTATAACGTAGGCCAAACCATTACCCAAGGCATTATTAGTGCTGCTGGACGCAGCGGTATGAGTTCAACCGGCCGCCAAGACTTTTTACAAACCGATGCAGCGATTAACCGTGGTAATTCTGGTGGCGCTTTGGTGAATACACGTGGTGAGTTAGTGGGAATTAATACCTCTGCCTATCACTTAAACGATGCAGCTGATACTTACGGGATTAGTTTTGCTATTCCCTATGTATTAGCCAAAAAAATCATGCAGGGGCTAATTAAAGACGGCACCATTGTACGTGGTTATCTAGGCTTAGACGGGCAAAAAATTACGCCTTTACTAGCCTCTCGCTTAAAGCTTAATGAAACCCGTGGGGTAATTGTGAGTGGGCTCGACCCTAGTGGTCCAGCTGGTGAAGCAGGTATTCAAGCAAATGACATATTGGTGAGCATTGCTGGGACAGATATTGAGTCAATCAAACAGGCCATGGATATTGTGGCGGAAACGCGCCCAGGCTCAGAGATTATGGTTCGCCTATATAGAAACGGGGAACTACTTGAGCTCCCCGTTAAAATTACTGAGTTAAAACTGCCTACTCGACCTACGAGCGGTCGTTAAAACGAGTAATTTTTGCGCCTAGGTTGGCAAACTTGGTTTCGATGTTTTGGTAACCGCGGTCAATATGGTAAATCCGGTCGACTACGGTTTCGCCTTCAGCCACTAATGCCGCAATCACTAAGCTAGCAGACGCACGTAAATCGGTCGCCATTACCTGCGCGCCAGTTAAGTGCTCAGAATGCTTACAAATAGCGGTATTGCCTTCTAACTCAATCTCCGCCCCCATACGCATTAACTCTGGCACGTGCATAAAGCGGTTTTCGAAGATAGTCTCCGTCACATGTCCGGTACCTTCAGCAACAATGTTTAACACGGTAAACTGTGCTTGCATATCGGTAGGGAATGCTGGATGAGGTGCTGTTTTCACGTTTACGGCTTTAAGCTGACAGCCTTGCATATCAACTTCAATCCAGTCTTTACCACTAGTAACCTTAGCGCCCGCTTCTTCCAACTTAGAAAGCACCGATTCCATTAAACCTGGATCGGTATGAGTACAACGCACTTTACCACCAGTTACCGCAGCACCTACCAAGTAAGTACCAGTTTCTATTCGGTCGGGTAAAACACTGTATTCGCCACTGTGTAAGCTCTCTACGCCATTAATTACAATGGTGTCGCTACCAGCACCTTTAATGTTGGCACCTAAGGTATTCAAGAAATCGGCTAGGTCAACGACTTCAGGTTCGCGAGCGGCGTTTTCGATAATGGTTTCGCCCTCAGCCAGCGCAGCAGCCATCATTAAGTTTTCAGTACCGGTTACACTCACCATGTCCATAAAGATGCGAGCACCTTTTAAACGGCCATCTACGCGAGCTTTTACATAACCATCTTCCACACTCATGTTAGCTTGCATAAGCTCTAAGCCATGAATATGTAAATTAACTGGGCGCGCACCAATAGCACAACCACCGGGTAGCGATACATCGGCTTCACCATAACGCGCCACTAATGGCCCTAAAGCCATAATAGAAGCGCGCATGGTTTTAACTAATTCATAAGGAGCAACAAAATCATTGGCTTTGCCCGCTTTAACAATAACGGTTTCGCCCTTAACTTCTACTTCGCGCCCAAGATGCTCAAGCATCTTACAAGTAGTGCCAATGTCTCTTAGCTGAGGAACATTGTGTAGAGTAACTTGCTCTTCACATAATAAGGTTGCAAAAAGGATTGGCAGAGCCGCGTTTTTTGCGCCCGAGATAGCCACTTCACCCTCTAGGCGGCAGCCACCTTCAATTCTAAACTTATCCACTAAAACTCCTAAAGACTACAATTGGCCAAACTTCTGTTGCTTTTGCCATTCATCAGGAGTGAACGCTTTTATTCCTAAAGCGTGAATTTCATTACTCGCAATGTACTCTTTCAGTGGTGCATAAACCGCTTGTTGTTTTTTAACTCGCGATAAATCCGTAAACATTGCACCAACAGCAACAACTTGAAAGTGATTACCTTCACCACTAACTTGCACATGCTCTAACTCAAGCGCTTGCGATAAAATTTCTTCGATTTGTTCTGGTTGCATAATTCGCTCCGCGTTAAGTGCGTTAATCTTCAAAGTGCAGCAAGCTGTCTAACTCATAAAGTTTAAATAACAGCTTGGCTTGTTCAGGACAGTGCTTAATTAATAAGCGCTTACTGGGTTCCGGTTTTAAGGCGGTGATAATAGCGGCTATTCCTGCAGAGTCAATCCGCTTGAGCTTGGCAAGATCTAATTCTTGAGCTTGGCAAGTCAGCAATTCGTTCCACTTAAGTGCAACTTGTTGGCTATCCCAATCTCCGCTAAGCGATAAACACTGCTGCTCAACGCTCAATTCTGCCTTCATGATTTAGACTCATTAGCCGCAAAGTTTTTGTCTTGTAGCAGCTTAATAACCCCATCAATACCATTGGCGCGAATCAGGCTATCCATCTCAGATTGTTTTGTTGAAAGTAAACTAACACCCTCTGCGATGAGATCGTAGGCCAGCCAACGGTCGGGGCTGTCAGGTGTTTTGTTCTTAAGCTTACGGAATTTAAACTCCAACTTGATCGGTGGACGTTCACCATCAACAAATTGCGCTTTAACGCCAACTTTAGATTTCCCTTCTACAGAGCGTTCTGGCTCAATATTTACTTGTTGCTGCTTGTATTGACCCAAAGCTTGAGTGTAAGTGCTTACCAAATATTCTTTAAAAGCGGCGGTAAACTCTACCCGTTGCGGCTTAGTCGTTTTTTTAATTTGCTTACCTAACACGACAAAAGAGGCGTAGCGGTAGTCGATGTGCGGCATTAACTGTTCGCGCACAATATCTTCAATTTGCTGAGCTGAATCCGCGGCGTCTCGATCGACTTCAGCCAAGCGACTAAAGGTTTGCTCTGCCACATAGATCATCAAACGATAGGGGTTTTCGTTTACTTGTTCAGCTAAAGCATTAACACTAAACAGCAGTGTTACTACCAACATCAAGCGTCTTATAAACATGCTATTTCTCCGTTATAGAAAACAGGAATTGCCCAATTAGTTCTTCAAGTACTAACGCTGATTTGGTGTCTTCGATCACATCACCGTCATTCAGCTCTTCAATGTCATCCAACACAAAACCCGGTGTCAGACCAATATACTGTTCGCCTAACAGGCCGGCTGTAAGAATGGATAATGAACTGGTCTCGGGGTAAAAACCATATTGACGATACATGCTTAAGGTGACTTTTGGCATGTAATCCTCGGTATCAAGGTGAATCTTCTCTACACGACCAACCACCACTCCGCCAACTTTCACTGGCGAGCGTGCTTTTAGCCCGCCGATATTGTCAAACTTAGCATACAGGGTGTAGGTATCGGTGTTTTTACCTAATTGGCTATCAGCTATTTTTAGTGACAAGATCAGTAAGGCTGCAATGCCTAGCAGTACAAACAAACCAACCGACAATTCTAATTTATTTACTTTCATGTTATTCCCTAAACCTAGCTGCCAAACATCAAGGCGGTTAGTACAAAATCCAAGGCTAAAACCAACAAAGAGGCGTGCACTACGCTGCGTGTAGTCGCTTGGCTAATTCCCTGAGCGCTTGGCATCGCATCGTAGCCATTAAATAACGCCACCCAAACTACTGTTATAGCAAATACCGCGCTTTTAATAATGCCGTTGCCAATGTCTTGACCAAATTCTATTGAAGCTGCGGTAATTGACCAAAAGCTGCCGTTATCCACACCAAGCCACTCAACTCCAACTAAAAATCCGCCCCATATACCTACTAGATTGAACATTAAAGTAAGCAAGGGCATCGCAATAAAACCAGCCCATAAACGTGGAGCGATCACCCGTTTAAGTGGATCAACGGCCATCATTTCCATGCTAGAGAGTTGTTCGGTGGTTTTCATCAAACCTATTTCGGCTGTTAACGCTGAGCCCGCTCTGCCTGCAAACAACAATGCTGTAACCACTGGACCAAGCTCGCGTAACAGCGATAACGCCACCATAGGGCCAAGGCTGGTCTCAGCGCCAAAATCTACCAAAATGTGGTAGCCCTGTAGAGCGAGTACCATGCCAATAAACAGACCGGAAACCACAATAATAGGCAAAGACTGCACACCTACTACGTAAATCTGGCGGATAGTATCTTTAAGTAATTGTTTGCTTGGTAAACATAGTAGAGCATGCCAAAGCATTAAGCTGGCACGGCCTAACGCTCCAATACGTAATAAGGTGTTGCGGCCTAAGGCTGCAATAGCATCAATCATAAACTCGCCTTTAATGCTTGCGCGTAGTCTTCAGCAGGATAGTGAAATGCTGCGGGTCCATCAGCTTGACCTTGCAGGAATTGGGCTAATCGAGGGTCAGGGTTATTAGCAATCTCTTCAACCGTCCCTTGTGCTAGAACACTGTGGCCATCAATAACAAAGACATAATCAGCAATGCTTAGCACCTCATTCACGTCGTGAGAAACGATGACTGATGTGAGTTGCAAACTTTGATTCAAACCTTGAATAAGTTTAATCAGTACGCCCATCGAGATAGGGTCTTGACCAACAAAGGGTTCATCATAAAGAATAATTTCTGGCTCTAAAGCAATCGCACGAGCTAGCGCCACACGACGCGCCATACCACCAGATAAATCGCCAGGCATTAACTCGGCTGTTCCGCGTAGGCCTACCGCCTGCAATTTCATCAACACTAAGTTACGCAGCACCGGCTCGGGTAGCTTGGTATGTTCACGCAGTGGAAAAGCAACATTTTCAAAAACGTTAAGGTCGCTAAATAAAGCGCCACTTTGAAACAACATGCCAATACGTTTACGCAACTTGAACAAATCACTGCGCTTTAGTTGATGAACATCTTGGCCATCAATCAGCACTTGGCCAGCAGTCGGCTTTAGCTGACCACCGATTAATTTAAGTAGTGTAGTTTTACCAATTCCACTAGGGCCCATAATGGCTGTCACTTTGCCGGTTGGGATATGTAGGTCTAAGCCATCAAAAATGACTTTATCACCGCGCTGAAACGCCAGTTGTTTTACTTCAATCAAACTATCTGCCACTCCGTGAGCAATCTTGATTGGCCAAGGCAGACATATTATTGAGATAATTGCTTACACTCAAGGCTAAACTCTTCCCTTTTACCGGGAAAATGCCGACAATGCCTCGATTTTTTTGCATCGCGGATATTTTTTAATTTAAGGACTTGCATGCTAGTTGAATGTTTATTGTTAATTGTTGGCTTAGCATTATTGGTATGGAGTGCCGACCGTTTTGTTTTTGGTGCGGCTGCTATCGCCAATAATTTTGGTTTATCACCAATGATTATTGGCTTAACCATTGTGGCCTTAGGCTCGTCGGCGCCCGAAATTATGGTTTCTGCCACCGCATCTTTAGAAGGCAAAATGAATACCGCGGTGGGTAATGTCATTGGCTCCAATATTACCAACATTACCTTGGTTCTAGGTATAACTGCGCTGCTCAAACCCTTACTGGTATCTTCTTCTATTCTGTTTAGAGAATTACCGATGGTGTTAGGTGCTACCGCAGTAGCAGGCTGGGTATTACACGACCAACAACTGGGTTACCTTGAAGGGGTTGTTCTACTTACCTTATTTATAGCGCTTATGGCCTACTTAATCGTTAACTCCCTACGCCAACGTAGTAGCAACACCGTAGACCCAATGGTTGAGGAAGCAGAATCGGAAGTGCCCAATGACGTACCAACTGGTAAAGCATTGTTTTGGTTAGCTGTAGGTATGGTGGTGCTACCTCTTAGCGCTGACTTATTAGTGGGCTCGGCCTCCGAAATTGCCCGCTACTTTGGTATGAGTGACCTCGTTATCGGCTTAACCATTATTGCCATCGGTACCAGTTTGCCAGAGCTAGCTGCTTGTATCGCTGGCGTGATAAAAAAAGAAGACGATTTAGTTTTAGGCAACATTATTGGTTCTAACCTTTTCAATATTTTGGCTGTATTGGCGGTACCAGCCATGTTGGCGCCAGGTCCTATCGACGCCAACGCTGCGGGCCGCGATTTTTATGTGATGATAGGTGTTACCGTGGTGCTGTTTGTAATGGCCATGGGTTTTGGTAAAAGCCGTAAGATATCTCGATGGGAAGGCGGCTTATTGTTAAGCGGCTTCATAGGCTACCAAATGCTATTATTCTTAGCATAAGCCGCTGTTGTCACTAATTTTAAAACTAAGGGGAAGTGAGTGTCATTTGATTACATCGCTGTTGCTAAGCGAGTACTAGAAATTGAAAGCTTAGGTATTGATAACCTTCACCAATATATCGACCAAGAATTTGCGGCTGCCTGCGAAATGATACTGGCCTGTAAGGGTAAAGTTATCCTCACAGGCATGGGTAAATCAGGTCATATTGCTAACAAAATTGCTGCCACCTTAGCATCTACTGGCACACCCGCTTTTTTTGTCCATCCTGGCGAAGCCTGCCACGGTGACTTAGGCATGATCGCCGCCGACGATATCGTATTAGCCTTGTCTAACTCAGGCGAATCTGAGGAAATATTGTCTCTTTACCCGGTGTTTAACCGCATTGGTGTGCGCTCTATTGCCATGACTAGTAACCCCAACTCATCCATGGCAAAGCAGGCCAACTATCACTTATGCATCTCAGTGCCACGTGAAGCGTGCCCCTTAGGGCTAGCACCAACAGCAAGCTCTACTGCCACCTTGGTAATGGGCGATGCTCTAGCAGTTGCTTTATTAGAAGCTCGTGGCTTTACAGCCGACGACTTTGCCCTGTCCCACCCAGGCGGAACCTTAGGCAAAAAACTGCTACTCAGTGTGAGCGACTTAATGCTAACTGGGGAACAAATTCCGCTAGTAACAGTCGAACAAACTATTCGCGAAGCGCTATTCGAAATCACCGCCAAAGGTTTAGGCATGGTGGGAGTACTTGATTCCAAGCAGCAGCTGGCCGGCATTTTTACCGATGGCGACTTACGACGTATCCTTGATCAGCGCATCGACATTCACGATACCCAAATTGGCCAAGTGATGACGCAAAACCCCAAAGTAATTGACAACAATTGGCTAGCTTTTGATGCCTTAAAATTGATGAAAACCAAGTCTATTAACGGTTTGTTTGTGCTGAACAATAAAGCCGTTGTGGGTGCATTTAATATGCATACCTTATTACAAGCTGGAGTTTACTAGTGACAATTAACACGCCCTATGGCGCGGTAAGCCAAAGCAATTTTGACGCGGCAGCAAAAATTAAACTTTTAGTTTGCGATGTAGACGGGGTTTTCTCAGACGGTCGCATTTATATGGGCAATGACGGAGAAGAACTTAAAGCCTTTCATACCCACGACGGATTTGGCATTAAAGCGCTACTGAATATCGGCGTCGAAGTCGCTATCATCACCGGCCGCCAATCTAATATTGTGCAACAGCGTATGCAGGCTTTAGGAATTACTCGTATCTACCAAGGCCAACAAGACAAACTCGTCGCTTACCAGCAAATGCTTGAACAATTGTCATTAGCTTCTGAAAACGTAGCCTATATTGGCGATGATGTGGTCGACACCCCCGTAATGCGCGCCTGTGGTTTAGGTGTAGCCGTGCAAGATGCTCATCCCTTGTGTAAACAAAGTGCCAACTTTATCACCCAAACCCGTGGCGGTTTTGGTGCGGTTCGAGAGCTTTGCGATCTAATACTGCAAGCAAAAGGCGAGCTTGATAATGCTCAAGGTATGAGTGTATGAATCGCCCAACCTGGTTCTTTGCGAGCTTATTCATCTTAGCCTTGGTGCTGTGGCAGCTGAGTCCTTCGGAAACTCAGCAGCTAAGTGCTAAACGCGAAGCCAGCAAACCAAACTTTGTTGCCGAAAAGCTCTACAGCGTGAGTTTTGGCGAAGACGGCAGCCCGCGCTATCGGATCTACGCTGAGGAAATGGAGTTTTTTGAACAACTTAAGCACACAACTTTTGCTCAACCAAAGATCTTAGTGTACCCAGATCCAAGCCAACCTGTATGGCAAATTGTGGCCGATCACGCTACAGTACAGCAGCAGCAAAACGTCATTTTAAATGACAATGTAGTAATTAAAAATTTAAGCCGTGGCGAGTATGTTCGCGACTTAATAACCGAAAAATTGGAGATCGACCTGCAAACAGAAACCATGAGCAGCGATCAACCTGTTACCGTTTATGGCCCTTCATACGAACTGTATGGCGTTGGCATGGACGGTGATTTAGCCAACGAAATAGTGACTTTATTAGATGATATCGAAGCGGTTTACCACAACCCACAAGAGTAAGTTAGCACTTGCAGCTAGCTTGTTTATGCTTTCTTGGGGTTCACAAGCACTAGAAGACGACTTCAACAAACAAATTATTGTTGATGCTGACCGCCAGCAGGTCAATATCAAAGAAAACCGAGTTACCTTTTACAATAATGTTGTGGTGACTCAAGGCTCGATTAAAATGCACGCCGAAGAACTCAGTGTTATTGGTAGCGAGGAAAAAGGCAGCGAAGTAATGATCGCTAAAGGCGAACCAGCAACGTTTTATCAATTACTTGATAGCGGCAAGCCAATTGAAGCTGAGGCTAACGAAGTGCGTTACGACCTAAAAACCCAAACGCTAACACTCACTACCAATGCTCAGCTCAAACAAGAAGAGAGCTTGGTAAAAGGTAAAATGATCAAATACAGCATCAATAAACAAGAAATGGTGGCACAAGGCGACGAAAACAGCCGTGTAACCACTATTTTCCTGCCTCAGCAGCTTGACGAACTAACGCCCAAGGAAGACCAGCAATAATGAGTACCCTAATTGCTGAAAACCTAGCTAAAGCCTACAAGGGCCGTAAGGTAGTTAAAAACGTAAGTCTAAATGTGGAAACAGGTAAAATTGTTGGCTTGTTAGGTCCAAACGGTGCTGGCAAAACAACCACTTTTTACATGGTGGTGGGTTTGGTGCCTCGTGACCAAGGCCGCATCCTCATCGATGATGACGATATTTCGAGTACAGCGATGCATACCCGCGCACGCAAAGGCATTGGCTACCTTCCGCAAGAAGCGTCTATCTTTCGCCGCTTATCTGTGGAGAAGAACATTCTTGCCGTATTAGAGACCCGAAAAGACCTCGATAAAGAGCAACAAATTGGTGCATTAGACGACCTTCTTGAAGAGTTTCACATTGGCCACATTCGCAAAAACCTAGGCATGAGCTTGTCGGGTGGTGAACGTCGAAGAGTTGAGATTGCTCGAGCGCTAGCCGCCGCACCTAAGTTTATTTTGCTTGACGAACCCTTCGCAGGGGTAGATCCTATTTCTGTTATCGATATTAAAAAGATCATTGAGCACCTACGTGATCGCGGTCTAGGTGTACTAATTACCGACCACAATGTTCGAGAAACTCTCGATGTTTGTGAGCATGCCTATATCGTTAGCCAAGGCGAATTGATAGCCTCAGGAAAGCCAGAAGAAATTCTCGAAAACGAACATGTGAAACGAGTTTATCTCGGGGAACAATTCAAGCTATAGTTAAAGTGCAAGTTTAAAAAAAGACAATAAGAAGAAGGAACAGCGGTAGTTAATGAAAGCATCTTTGCAGTTGCGTCTTGGTCAGCAGTTAACCATGACCCCCCAGTTACAACAGGCCATTCGCTTACTCCAGCTTTCAACACTGGATTTACAGCAAGAGATTCAAGAGGCTCTGGAAAGTAACCCTCTGCTTGAGGCGGATGAGTCTCACGCCAGTGATAGTGACGCAACCGACGCTAAATCTGCCAATGAGAAGTCTACCGAGGCCGAATCCACTGCGGACATAGACAACAGTCAAATTGAAGCAGGCGATGCCATTAATCAAGAAACTGTTTCCGACGACCTTCCTGTTGACTCTACTTGGGACGATATCTACAGCGCCAGTTCTGCTCCAGCCAGCTCATCTGGCAGCGCCGTGAGCGATGACAACGATATGTTGTTTCAGGGCGAAACTGTCGACTCTTTACAAGACCACTTATTGTGGCAAATGCAACTCACTCCATTTAGTGAAGTAGACCAAGCTATTGCTTTAGCCATTATTGATGCAGTAGATGAATCGGGCTACCTCACCCAAGACTGTGAGCAGCTATTAGAAGGCTTACGTTCAAGCGATAACAATGACTTAGATGTAGAGCTAGATGAAGTAGAAGCAGTACTTAAACGCATCCAACATTTCGACCCAGTTGGTATAGCAGCGCGCTCGCTGCAAGAATGTTTACTAATCCAATTAAGCCGTTTTGCCGAAGACACACCTTGGCTAAATGAAGCCAAAAATGTAGTTTCAAATCATATTGATGTATTGGCTAATCGCGATTTTCGTCTATTGGCCCGCAAAACCAAACTTAAAGAAGACCAGTTACGCGAAGTCATGCGTTTGATTCATACGCTTGAGCCACGACCTGGTAACGCGGTAGAGCCTAATCAAGCCCAGTATGTTATCCCCGATGTATCGGTTGTAAAACGCCAAGGCCGCTGGGTTGTAGAACTCAACCCAGATGCAATGCCTAAGTTACGTGTTAACTCGCACTACGCCTCATTAAGTAAAACCTCTACCAATGCTAACGATACCCAGTTTATTCGTAGCCACTTACAAGAAGCCAAGTGGTTTATTAAAAGTATCGAGAGCCGCAACGAAACCCTATTAAAAGTATCCAACTGCATTGTTCATCATCAACAGGCGTTTTTTGAATATGGCGAAGAAGCCATGAAGCCAATGGTACTGAACGATGTTGCAGAAGCTGTAGAAATGCATGAATCCACTATTTCCCGGGTAACCACCCAAAAATTCATGCATACACCTCGCGGCATCTTCGAGCTTAAATATTTCTTTTCTAGCCATGTGGCTACCGATGGTGGGGGTGAATGCTCATCAACCGCTATTCGTGCATTAATCAAGAAACTGGTAGCTGCCGAAAATACCAGTAAACCACTCAGCGACAGCAAAATTGCTGATATTTTGGCAGATCAGGGGATCAAGGTGGCAAGACGTACGATTGCTAAATATCGTGAGTCTTTAGCAATTCCACCTTCTAACCAACGTAAGAGCCTTATCTAAGGCCACTAAAAGGGGAAGATATCTATGCAAATTAACCTTACTGGACACCACGTAGAAATAACTGAATCTTTGAAAGAATATGTCCACACCAAGTTTGCCAAACTCACCCGACGATTCGATCAGATCAACAACGTTCACGTCATCCTCAACGTAGAAAAACTGAACCAAATTGCTGAAGCCACATTACATTTAAACGGCGGCGAAGTATTTGCAACCTCTGAGCATTCTGACATGTATGCCGCCATCGACAGCCTGATTGATAAACTTGATCGCCAAGTCATCAAACATAAAGAAAAACTTAACAAACGTTAGCCACCCCCATGCAACTAAATAAAGTACTTAGCTTGGACTGCACCCAAAGTGCAGTTCAATGCTCTTCAAAAAAACGCGCCCTAGAAATAGTAAGCGAACTGGCTGCCAAACAGCTTGATACCACTACCCAATGCATTTTTGAAAGCTTGTTAAATCGAGAAAAAATGGGTAGCACAGGTATTGGCCAAGGTATTGCTATTCCTCATGGCCGTATCGACAATCAGCATCAAGCCACAGCGGTTTTCTTGCGTTGCGATCCCCCTATTTCCTTCGATGCTATAGATAACAAGCCGGTAGACTTGGTATTTGCATTACTAGTACCCGAAGACCAATGTAAGCAACATCTTAATACTCTTGCTCAAGTAGCTGAAAAACTTAACGATAAACAAATATGTAAACAACTTCGTTGTGCACAAAGTGATGACGAATTGTACGACATCATGGTAGCCTAATACTCTAATCAGCCTTAGGGATTATCATGGAACTGATCATCGTTAGTGGGCGCTCGGGTTCAGGTAAAACCGTCGCCTTAAGAGTATTGGAAGATCTCGGCTACTATTGCGTCGACAACTTGCCGGTTGTGCTTTGGCAATCACTTATCGACAACTTAAAAAAAACCTATTCTAAAGTAGCTATTAGCATTGATATTCGAAATCTTCCCGATGAGCTATCACCGGTAGGACAGCTAATACGAGACGCAGGACCAGACATTAATCTGTTAAGCATTTTTTTAGATGCGAAAGATGAAGCGCTGATCCGTCGCTACAGCGAAACACGCAGGGTACACCCGCTTAGCCAAAGCAATTTATCTTTAGCAGAAGCGATTGAATCAGAAACCGAGCTATTAGCCCCCATTTCTAGAAATGCCGATTTGCGTATCGACACTTCCCGTTTATCGGTTCACGAGCTAAGCGGCTTAATTCGCTCGCGCGTTACTGGTGACCAACAACAACAGCTAATTTTGGTGTTCGAATCCTTTGGATTTAAAAATGGTGTGCCTAACGATGCCGATTACATGTTTGATGCGCGTTTTTTACCTAACCCGCATTGGCAAGAGGAGCTACGTCCTCTAACCGGCTTAGATAAAGCCGTGCAAGAATACTTGGCTGCGCAGCCTTTAGTTACCCAATATATCGAGCAGATTAGCCAGTTATTGCAATCTTGGTTACCGCATTTAGAAGCTAACAACCGTGCCTATTTAACCATTGCGATTGGCTGTACTGGCGGACAACACCGCTCGGTGTATGTGGCCGAGCAACTTGCCAGCCTCTTTAGCGCTCATCGAAAAGTGCAACGACGCCACCGAACCTTGGAACATCGCCTTGAAGCTCACTAGACAAGTAGTAGTTAAAAACAAATTAGGCCTGCACGCACGTCCTGCCACCAAGTTGGTTGAGCTGGCACAGCAATTTGACGCTGAGCTGAGTATTATCGATGGTGAGAAAACTGCTTCTGCCGCAAGTGTTATGGGTTTACTGGTACTAGCCAGCGCGCAAGGAAGTACGCTAACCATAGTATCTGAAGGTGCAGACGCAGAAGCCGCTCTAGATGCGGTTCAAGCCCTAGTAGAAGCTAACTTCAACGAAGAATAAATCTATACGCAATAAAGCCAAGCTACAATTAGCAAGCAGTACATAACAAAATAACAATAGGGATCGCTTATGCCAGAAGAGATGGAGTTAAACCCTAATCAGCACAAACGCTTACTGGAGCTAAACCAAGCCCTCGACAGTGGTATGTTCGTGCATGTTAGGCGCATGCTTCATCAAATGCCTCCCTGTGACGTTGCACTATTACTAGAATCTAGCCCACCAGCAGGGCGTAAAGTGTTATGGCAACTCACCGATCCCGAGCAACATGGTGAAATCCTCGAAGAACTAAACGAAGATGTAATGGAAGGGGTACTTCAGTTAATGGCTCCAGAAACACTGGCCGCCGCAACTGAAGGCATGGATACCGACGACATCGCTTATGTACTAAGAAGTCTGCCCGACAGCGTGTACCAAGAAGTTCTTGAGCAAATGGATGGTCAAGACAGGCACCGTGTAGAAGCGGCTCTAGCTTACCCTGAAGATACTGCTGGCAGTATCATGAATACCGATACCATTACCTTGCGAGCCGACGTAAGTATCGATGTTGTATTGCGCTACTTACGTTTACGTGGCGAACTGCCAGAGGCTACCGACGCCCTGTACGTAGTTGACGAAGATGACTTGCTACTGGGCGACATTCCTCTATCTACTCTGCTTACGGTAAGCCCCAACGTTAATGTTCGAGAAGTAATGGATGGAAACGCAGAGACCATCCATGTATCTATGGATGAAAACGACGTTGCCGCATTGTTTGAACGCCATGACTGGATTTCGGCACCGGTAGTTGATGAAAAAGGCAAACTGCTAGGCAGAATTACCATTGATGATGTGGTCGATATTATTCGCGAAAATGCCGAGCACAGCATGATGGGTATGGCGGGCATGGATGATGATGAAGATACCTTTGCCCCAGTGGTTAAAAGTACCCAACGCCGCACCTTTTGGTTAGCAGTAAACCTGTGCGCGGCCTTAGTGGCGGCCTCCATCAGCAATATGTTTGAATCTACCCTCGAGCAGTTAGCCACCTTGGCCATTTTAATGACTATTGTACCCAGCATGGGAGGAATTGCTGGTAATCAGACCCTTGCTTTGGTTATTCGTGGTTTAGCTGTGGGGCATATTGGTGAAGGTAATTCACGTTGGTTAATAGGCAAAGAAGCTGCGATTGGCATGCTAAATGGGATTATCTGGGCAACTGTCATTGCCTTGGTAGTGACTCTATGGAAAGGCGATTGGACCCTAGGGATTATTATTGCTGGTGCGATGTTCATTAACATGTCACTGGCCGGCTTAGCCGGCGTAACAATTCCGCTGTTAATGAAGAAATTTAAAATTGACCCAGCACTAGCAGGCGGTATGGCCTTAACCACCGTGACCGATGTAATGGGGCTATTCTCTTTCTTAGGGATGGCCACCTTAGTGCTGGCCTAAACGACAGAGTTATCTGGTCAACGGCTCTTAACCTGTTCAAACAACAAGGTTAAGAGCTGAGAATTAACGCCTAGCTACCCGCTACTTTCATCGATGAAATCAGCACCGAGCCCGACTGTATTGCGCTTTCTTTATCAAAGTCGTCAGCGATCGCCACAATATTAGCAAACATCTCTTGTAGGGTGCTGGCCACAGTAATTTCATGCACGGGGAAAGCAATCTCACCGTTTTCGACCCAGTAACCTGCTGCGCCACGTGAATAATCACCGGTTACGGTATTTACCCCTTGGCCCATCATCTCTGTAACTAGCAAGCCAGTGCCCATTTGCTTAAGTAACTCTGCGCGACTTATGCCACTGTGCTTAACCTTCCAGTTATGAATACCACCAGCATGGCCGGTGCTTTGCATTCCCAACTTACGCGCCGAATAACTGGTTAGTAAGTAAGTTTCTAAATTACCATCAGCAATAATGTGTTTCGCAGTTGGTGCTACGCCTTCACTATCAAATGGCGTACTCGACAAGCCTTTTTTAATAAATGGGTCTTCGTAAATCGACAACCAACTAGGGAATAATTGCTTGCCTAAGCTATCTAACAAGAACGACGAACGACGGTACAAGTTACCACCACTAATGGCCCCAACTAAATGACCAAATAGCCCACTGGCTACATCTTGGTCAAATACTACGGGTACTTCGCAGGTAGAGATTTTTTGGCTATTTAAGCGCCCTAAGGTTTTTTGCTGAGCTTTAGCTGCGATGGTTTCAATACTATCAAGATCTGCAAAATCACGCGCCACACTGTAGGCATAGTCACGTTGCATCTCTTTTTCACCAGCAATTAGCATGCAACTGATGCTATGACGACTAGTTGGATAACCGGCTAAAAAGCCGTGGCTATTTCCATATACCTTCACACCATAATGGCTATTGATGTTAGCGCCATCACTTGCCTTAATTTGTGGGTTACGCAAAGCGATATCTTCGCACTGCTTAGCCACATCAATAAAATAATCAGGTTCTAAGGGATGAGGATGAAATAACTCTAGATCAGGAATATCGCTAGCTAGAAGTTGTTTATCGGCGATTCCAGCTGCAGAATCCTTAGAGGTGTATTGCGAGATATCATAGGCAGCTTTCACTGCATTTTTAATCGCTTCTGGGCTTAAGTCTGAGGTTGAAGCACTGCCCTTACAATTAGCTGAGTATACGGCGATGCCTAAGGCGCCATCGTGATTAAACTCCAAAGTCTCAACCTGTTGATCACGAGTTGCTACACAAATCCCGGTTTGCTTTGAAATCGATACTTCAGACTCATCGGCACCCAACTGTTTGGCTTGCTCTAAGGCTAATTCCACCGCCTGCTTCAATTGACTTAACTCTTGGCTAACTTGTTTTTCAGGGCTCATTGTTATTCTTCATCTCCATGCATGGCACTAGCATAACAAAACTCATCGAGCGACCATATGCAAGAACTGGTAAGATATGAAAAAAAGTACCACGAGAGTTAAAAATGAAGAATCAACAGCCCTATGATGATGAAGACGATTGGATCAGCAAGTCTGAAATCAAACGTGAAGCAGATCGGCTGAAAAAAATAGGTGCCGAGTTAGTTGCCCTTACCAACCCGCAGCTCGCCACTATTGAAATGAGCCCAACACTGCGCGAAGCCATTGCCTTAGCTAAACGCCTAAAAGACAAACGGGAAGCGGCGCGTCGCCATATGAATTACATTGGCAAGGTAATGCGTACCGAAGATGAAGAAGCAATCAGTGCAGGCTTAGATAAAATTCGCAACAAGCACATTTATCAAGCTCAAGCGCAGTTGGCGTTGGAAAAACAGCGTGATTTATTGGTTGCCGAAGGCGATGCTGCAATTAATCAGTTGCTTGAGCAAAACCCAAGTTTAGAACGCCAAAAACTACGCCAATTAGTGCGCCAAGCCAAAAAAGAAGCCGAGCAAGAAAAGCCAGCAAAGGCTCACCAAGATTTAGCTAAGTATTTAAAAGAAAACGCTTAATAAGCTAAGAACAAAAAAAGGGGCCTAAGCCCCTTTTTTACGCAATTAGTTTACGCGGTACCGCCAACCGTTAACTCATCGAGTTTAACACTGGGTTGACCAACTCCAACAGGTACACTTTGACCTTCCTTGCCACATACCCCAACCCCTTGGTCAAGAGCGAGGTCATTGCCGACCATAGACACCTGTTGCATTGCTTCTGGACCACAACCAATCAGTGTTGCACCTTTAATTGGCGCGGTGATCTTTCCATCTTCGATTAAATAAGCTTCTGAAGCTGAAAACACAAATTTACCCGAAGTAATGTCCACCTGTCCGCCACCAAAATTAGGCGCAAAGATCCCTTTTTTCACCGAGGCTATCAATTCTTCTGGTTCGCTTTCGCCAGGTAACATATAGGTATTGGTCATACGTGGTAAAGGTAAATGCGCGTAAGATTCACGACGACCATTACCAGTAGAGCGTGTATTCATTAACTGAGCATTATGCTTGTCTTGCATATAGCCTTTCAGTACACCATTTTCGATCAATACATTGTATTGTCCTGGCGTGCCTTCATCATCAATATTTACAGAGCCTCTGCGCTGCCCTAAGGTACCATCGTCAACAATAGTACATAGGCTTGAGGCCACTTGCTCACCCATACAACCACTAAAAGCCGAAGAGCCCTTACGGTTAAAATCGCCTTCTAAGCCATGACCGACAGCTTCGTGAAGCAATACACCAGGCCAACCAGCACCTAATACCACCGGCATCAAGCCAGCTGGGGCATCTACAGCCTCTAAGTTTACTAAGGCTTGGCGCACTGCTTCATCAACAAAGCCCATGGCCCGCTCGCGCCCATTAACATCTTCTAAAAAGTAACTGTAATTTCGACGTCCACCGCCACCAGCAGAGCCTCGTTCTCTACGCTGATTACGTTCTACCAACACACTACAATTAAAGCGAATTAAAGGGCGAATATCGGCCGCTAAGGTACCATCACTAGCAGCAACCAATACCTCTTCATAAACACCGCTCAAGCTAACAATTACTTGAGTAACAGCAGGATCTAAGCTGCGCGCATACTTGTCTGCTCGCTCTAATAAGGCAATCTTTTGCTGGTTAGACAGACTCACTAAAGGGTTATCTGCTTGATAAAACTGTTCGGCAGTGACTTTACTAAAAGGTTTAATCTTGGCGTTTACACCTTTTGAGCTGATGCCTCGTGCTGCTTGGCAAGTTTGTAATAACGCGCTGTTATTAATCACATCGGAATAGGCAAAACCGGTTTGCTCGCCACTTATCGCGCGAACTCCTACGCCTTGCTCAATGTTATAGCTTCCTTCCTTTACAATACCGTCTTCCAACACCCACGATTCGTGGCGGCTATGTTGGAAGAACAGATCAGCATAATCAATTTGGTGTTTTGCCACTTCGGTCAGCGCCATACTTAGCTCTTGTTCGCCAATGCCTCCCGGCACCAGTAATGACTGACTGACTTTTTCAAACGACATAGTGTTTATTCTCTCCACCCTAGTTGTAATTGACCATGCAACGGCACGGGCATCCGGTCCCTAATTTGCTGTAATAGCTGCGGATTAAAATCGGCTCTTGCTGGCCCAGTTCCGCTTGGCTGTAGATCTAAACAACGCCCCCATGGGTCAACAATCATTGAGTGCCCCCAAGTTTGGCGTTGATTTTTATGTGTTCCTGTTTGATTGGCGGCCACTAAATAGAGTTGGTTTTCTATGGCTCTGGCTTGCAGTAACGCTTGCCAGTGGGCTTCCCCAGTTAATGCAGTAAATGCAGCAGGAAGTAATACAATATCACAGCCCTGTTGGCGCAGCAGCTGAAATAAGTAAGGAAAACGTAAATCAAAACAAATCGCCATTCCTACTCGAATTGCGCCCATATCAAACCAAGCAAGCTGCCCACCAGCAACAAAACTGTCTGATTCTCGGTAACTCCCCACGTTGTCAGCCACATCCACATCAAACAAGTGGAGTTTGTGATAATGCTGTAATAACTCTCCAGCGGGTGAGAAGGCCAAACTGGTGGTGTAACAACGGTGCTGTTCTTCAGCTTTTGTAGGCATGCTACCAGCCACCAAATAAATGCCATATAACTTGGCTTGTTGGCTAAGCCAAGCTTGAATAGGCCCTTTGCCTAAATGCTCGGCAATAGACATATAGGCCTTATCGCCACCACCATAACAAGCAAAGTTTTCGGGCAATAGCACTAAGTCACCGGCCTTAGGCTTAGCCTGTTGCAGTAAATCTTCAGCCTGCTTGAGATTGTCTTCGACCACACCGTTTGAGGTCATTTGTAGGGCGATTAGTTTCATTGACGAGACTCTTTGGCTCTAAATTCATCGGGTACTTTAATTTCTTGTTTCACCCGCTCAAGCTCGATAAGCTCTGGCTCAGCAAGATTACCGGTAAGGGCGAAATCAATTTGCGTCACCACTTCCACCACCGGCTCTAGCAGTTTAGACAATGCCAACACAGCAACCCCAGTAGCAGGTGTTACCAAAAAGGCGGCAAGTACCGGTAGACTGGATGTCACTTTAGGTGAGTAACTCACTCGATAATCAATTTGGCCATCGCGGAAGTCAACTTCACCTTTACCACGCATTGCGCCAGCTACACCATCTAAGTAAAAGTCTTGATTGTTACCCACACCATTATCAAAATTAATGCTGCCACTCATTGAATCAAAGTGCAGCCCTTTTTCAAATACATCACTAAAATCAAGCTGTAAGCGGCGTCGGATGGTATCTAGGCTAGCGAGGGTAAGCAAGCGCGTACCCTTGTCGCTCATCTCAGTAACAACACCCTTATCGGTCTTCACCGATATAGAGCCATCCAAACTGTTCATTTGTGGTTTGAGTAAGCTGTCTTGCCAACTTACATCAAAGGTAAAGCGTGCAGGTGTGCCTTTTAAGGGGCTATCTCGGCCTAAATCTTCAATCACTTGTTCCATGCTAGAGCTGTCGAAGCTACCAGCAAACCCGGCTTGCTCTTGCTCGTCGACTACGTTCCAAAACATCGCTGCGGTAAGTTGGCTATGACCCCAATCAACCCATAAACGGCCATTCTCCATCGCTTGGTTTTCTATTGGCAGGTCTAGTTTAACGTTACCGATACGATAGTCACCAAACTGACAGTCGTTACAGCTAATCGCTATTGGTGGCAATACTTCAAGCAAAGAACTGCCTTGCTGTTCAGCCACTGCTTGGGTTTGCTCAGCTTCACTATCCAGTTGGGAAAAATCTAGCTCATTCAGCTGTGCTTTCTCAATGTTTACTTTCACGGCGTCTTCTATGCTTGGCGCATCAGGCACCGCAACACTAGCTATCAACTGTTCAGATTCAATTTGCAGTTGGGTTTTACTGCGCGGCAAATAAGCAATATTGAGGTTGTTTAGTTTTTGGCCGAGTAACTGCGCTTCATCAACTGATCCGCGGATAAACATCAAAGGAGGCACAGTGAGACTCACGTTGGTGTAGCTTGATTCTGGTTTTTCTGGGGTGAACTTAATTTGTTGCTTTGACCACTTTAACCATGGCTCTAAATCTAGCTTAGCGAAATCAAAAGACATCGCTAAGCCTTCGCCCTGCCACAGTAAATCGTTATCTTTACCTAAATTAAGCAAGGCATATTTAAGCTGTTTCTGCTCATCGACAAAATCAACTTGAGCAGCAGCAGAGATCAACTGGTTAGATTCCAGCTGCAGTTTTCCACTTAAACCATCGCCACTAATGCTCAGTGCGGTAGGCCAAGTTTCTGCTGGTCGTTTTTGAATAGGTTCAGGAAGCGTTAGGGCGAGCCCTAGCAAGTCACTTCGAAAGTCGCCCTTATAATCGAACTGGCCTTCGGGTTTTAAGCGAATATCTAAATCGCCCTGCCAATTAAGGCTACCAGAAGTATAATCGCTAAGCGGAATACCAAAGGCTCGCTGCGCATCACGCAGCGGCCAACGGCCTACAAGATCGAAGTTAAGTAAGTAGTTATCTGCCGAGGCTTGAGTATTAAATTTAATGTCCAGCGGCATGCCGCGCCACAGTGCACTTAAGTTATTGGTACGTAACTTTTCATTTTGAAAATATAAGCGGCCATTCACCTGACTCAAGCTCATGCCGGCCGGCTTAACATCAATGCTGTTACCATTAAAATCAACATGACCATTTACCTCAACCTCGCCGTCATAAAGCGGGATGTTCAAGTAAATCTCACCAGCTACGTCTCCGCCACCTAAAGGCAATTGCGCTAAGCTATCGCTAAGCGCTTCGATGGGGGACTGCAATAGATAGTCTTGCACGCCTTCCGCTGGGCCAGCAATTTCACCGGTAATGAAAAGCTCCGAACGACTTTGAAATTGAGGAATACTAGCGCTAATACGTTGCGCGGGGACTTCGCCTAAACGTGCGCGGTTACTTTCCATGAATAAACCATCGTTTTGAAACAGCAAATCTAGCTGCAACTCTTCCAGTGCCGGCCAATCAGGGTCAAATTTGAAAGTGGCATTCTCTAGTGGAACAAAGGCTTGGAAGATGCCGTTCTTCGCATCATAGGGGTAGTTATTAAGTTGGCCATACCACAGCACTTGGCTATGCTTTGCCTGCCCTTCCACCAAGGCATCTTTTAAGTAAGAAAACACCTTATCTGGCATGACTTCTGGATAATACCAATAAGCTTTACCTGCATCTCTAATTTCGGCGTTTGCCATCAAGCTCAATACTGGCCAAGCGCCATCTATTGGCCAAGTTAGCGACCACATGCCAGCAAAATCTAATTCAGGAGTGATTAAGTGAGTATGTCGGCTGCGTAAACTCAATCCAGGATCGGCAAAACGAATCGCTATATCAGAATCGAGCTTTTCAATTTTCCAGGTTTCTTCAAATTGTACTCCTAGGTGAAAGTCGCCTTGTTGCTGCAACCTAACGTTAGCCTGATGTTTATCGCCTAGCACCTGAGCATTTAAGCCGCTAAGGCTAGGAATAAACGCTTGGCCTTGGGTACTCACATCAAGTAGCTCAGCTTGATAAGTGAGTTGCTTAGTGGCTTGCTGATATTCAAGCTCCAGCTGGCTAAGTTGCCCTCCCTTTAGTAACTGAGACCACGCTATGCTCGACTCGCTGTCTTCTAGCACTGCTAACACCGGTGACCAAGTCGCTAAATCAAGCTCGGCCAAGCGCCATGCCTGTTGCTGTTTGCTCACCAAACCTTGTAACGAGAAATCGGTGCTTTTATCGTTAACACTTAACTGCCAAGGTAGCTTATCAATTCGCCACTTATCAGCTACCTTCAGCCCCTGAACAAGGCCGCTGTCAATACGCAGTACTTGTTGGTTTTGTTTACCCCACGATAAATGACTAGGTTGCCATTGGCTTAGCCAACGTTGTTGCTGCTCTGCGCCAAACTCAGCCCATAGTGAAAGGTTCACATCACTCTCGAAATGCTGTGCCGAAGCACCCAGTAATCTGCGCATGGCTTTTAAATTAAGATGTTCAACCTTAGCGAATAACTTGCCGGTTAAGCCACTTACATCGGCAGCATCGCCGATTAGATCAATGCGAAAACTTACTTGACCATTTTGCAAATCTTGGCCAATCAGAATTTCACCATTGCCTTGGTGTAAATCCCCCTTGTTCACCCAATCTAAACTAGCAATATCAAAATTCATGCTATGTTCTGGGAAGCTCAGTTCAATGAGGCTATTGGTTAGACTAAATTGCGCCAACTGCCCCAAAAACACATTACTAATGGCTTGATAGCTTTGGCTAAAATCGCGGGAAGACCTACTGTTGTTGGGATCAACACTAAGTTTTAAATGGAATTCATCAAGCACCAAATCTTTGAATACCACTTGGCGTTGCTCAAGTGTTTCCCAAAGATCTAGTTCTAGCATTAGCGCCCCAACACTGAAGCGGGTATTGCGATCTTCGCCAATCGCGACCTCGGAATCTTCAAACACCAGCATTGGTCTAAAGTTGCGCAGCCGAGCACTCAACTGACCAATACGTAACTCGGCGTCTTGATCGGCCACTAACCACTGTGCAAGGTCGTCTTTATAGTTGCTGGCAAATGATAAAATGCCGCGTGCAATACTTAAGCACACGGCAATAATCACTAATACTATTGCAAGGCCGTACCAGCATTTTCTGGCGCCACGGCGTATAGGAGTTGCCATAAACCTACATTAATACCACGTCAAATTGCTCTTGACTGTACATTGGTTCAGTTTGAACTCTAACTTGCTTTCCAATAAACACCTCTAATTCTGCTAGGCTGTGAGACTCTTCTCCCATCAACATCTCTGCCACCTTGGTCGACGCATAAACAATGAAATTATCGGCGTCATAAGCGCGATTAACCCGAATGATTTCACGCAGCACTTCGTAACATACTGTCTCAACTGTTTTTACCGTACCGCGACCACGACAAGTTGGACACTCGCCACACAGAATATGTTCAATACTTTCGCGAGTACGTTTACGCGTCATCTCGACTAAACCTAACTGAGAGAAGCCGCTAATATTAGTTTTGGCCCTATCTTTAGCTAAAGCCAGTTCTAGACTATGCAATACGCGGCGCTGATGTTCGGAATCAGCCATATCGATGAAATCGATAATCACAATGCCACCCAAGTTGCGTAAACGCAGCTGGCGAGCAATTGATTGAGTTGCTTCAATATTGGTATTGAAAATAGTTTCTTCGAGGTTTCGGTGACCAACAAAAGCGCCAGTATTGATATCGATGGTGGTCATCGCTTCAGTCTGGTCGATAATCAGGTAGCCGCCAGACTTAAGGTCCACGCGTCGTTTTAGGGCGCGTTGAATCTCATTCTCTACGTCAAACAAATCAAAGATCGGTCTGTCGCCAGCATAGTACTCGAGAATTTCGGTAAACTCGGGCACAAACTCAGCACTAAAAGAAACCAGTTGTTCGTAAGTTTCCCGTGAATCCACCCGAATTCGATCTAAGTGAGTACCCACAAAATCACGAATAATCCGTAGCGCTAAGTTTAGCTCTGCATACAACTTACTTTTACTTGGCGAGCTCTCTTTACGCTGCAGAACCTTGCGCCATACTCGTTTTAAAAAAGCCGCATCTTGTTCAAGCTCATCAGCGCCAATACCTTCTGCGGCTGTGCGGATAATAAAACCGCCCAGCTCATCAACAAAGTCGCCACAAATCTCTTTTAAGCGTTCGCGCTCTTCTTCGCTTTCAATGCGTTGTGATACCCCTACATGGCTACTGCCAGGCATAAATACCAGGTAACGTGAAGGCAAAGTAATATCGGTGGTTAAGCGTGCACCTTTAGTACCCAGTGGGTCTTTAACCACCTGCACCATAATGTCTTGGCCCTGCCTAACTAGTTCGGCAATATTTCCCGCTTGGAAATGCTCCTGCTCGGTAATGTCGACACATTCGGTATGAGGAACAATGTCAGAGGCATGTAAAAATGCTGCTTTTTCCAAACCAATATCAACAAAAGCCGCCTGCATACCGGGTAATACCCGACTCACTCGGCCCTTGTACATGTTACCAACAATACCGCGTCGCGCATCACGTTCTACGTGGGTTTCTTGCAAGATCCCGCTATCCACTAAAGCTACACGAGTCTCGGTTGGGGTAACGTTAATCAATAATTCTGCTGACATAGTAACCTAGCGAGTTAAATGTAAATGGAGTAAGCGGTCGGTCTCTACCAATGGCAGACCAACCACCGAACTATAACTACCTTCAATACGTTCGACAAATCTACCGCCAAGCCCTTGAATGGCATAACTTCCGGCCTTATCTGCCGGTTCACCACTGGCCCAATACTCAGCGATTTGGCTATCTAAAATCTCACAGAAGTACACCTCTGTGGTCACTAGCTGAGTATGCGCCCGACCTTGATAATACAGGCAAATTGCGGTCATTACTTGATGCTGCTTAGCACTTAGCAAACGTAACATCGTTTTGCTGTGGTTGGCGTCTTTTGGTTTACCCAGCACTTGGTCACCACAAACCACAATAGTATCTGAGCCAAGCACAGCTACCGAATCAACTTGATGCAAACTCGCTACAGCTGCGGCTTTCTCTTCGGCTAAGCGGCACACTAAGTCTGCAGCCGCTTCATTTTCTTTTGGTGATTCGTCAATATCCGCGGCTTGGGATGTAAACACCCAGCCTAACTGGCCTAGCAGTTCACGTCTTCTTGGCGAAGCCGAGGCTAAAATAAGTGGGCACTGTGGTGTCATGAAATCTTCCACTGGCGGCGCAATTTACGCAGCAGTAAAAATATCCAAGGCCAAGCAACAGTAGTGGTAATAACCGGATAAAAATAACCGTAAGGCAACTGAATATCTTGAACGAGGTATTCCGCCCAAAAAACCACTATTTTAGCTAAACCTGTTAAACCGCCTACCACCAGTGCTTGTTGCCAAACCGAAAAATTACGCAAACGGGTAAAGTTAGTGGCGGCAATATAAGCCACTATCGACATTGCCAAGGCCCGAACACCTAAGGTTGAGCCGAGCAAAAGGTCTAGAATAAAGCCTACAACGAAGGCAATGCCCACGTTACTGCGATGGGGTAAAGCGATTGTCCAGTAGAACACACACACCAATACCCAATCCGGGCGAAAGGCGTCAGCAATCAAAGGCAAAGGTATGATTGCCAATATCAATGCGATGAACAAACTGCCGATAATGGCACCACGGCCATTAATTTTTTCAATCATGCTATGCCTTTACCAAGCGAATGTTTAGGGCCAAATTAATAACAAGTAACGTAAGCGATCTAACTCAACTACTGGTGTAGCCATTACGTCGGCATAGGGTTTGCCTTCCTGATAGTCAAAGCGATTAACGACCGCCACCGGGTAGCCTTCAGGAAATACACCGCCTAAACCAGAGGTAACCAACACATCACCTTCACCTATGTCGGTACTTCGTGGAATATGCGGCAACTGCAAACGATTTAACTCGCCAGTGCCGGTAGCCACTGCGCGAATGTCATTTCGCGCAATACGCACCGGGATGCCATGACTCGCATCGGTGATAAGCAATACTCGACTGGTGGTAGTGCCTACATGCAATACTTGACCAATAACACCAATATCGTTGATGACAGGTTGCCCTTCAAACACCCCATCGAGTTTACCTTTATCAATAACCACCTGATGCGAAAATGGATCGGAGTCCACGGCCATAATTTCGGCCACCAGCTTGCGACTATCGTTACGCACAGGAGAGCCCAATAAAGCCCGTAAACGGGTATTTTCTTTGGCTAGACTTTCCATTAACAATTGATCTGCGCGATTAAGTAGTAGCTGCTCTCGCAGGCTACTATTTTGTTTTTTCAGCTGTTCACGGGTAATCACTTGATTGGACATTGAGTCCATAAGTTGACCCGGCATATTGGCAATGTATTGCAAAGGGCTCACAGCGGAATGCAAATATACACGCACTTGCTTAAAGGCAATCAGTTTACTGTCGATGAAAATCAAAGAAATGGACAACAAAATAGCGAGCACAAGGCGAAGCTCTAAAGATGGACCAGGGCCGAAGATAGGTTTCATCGGTCGTTACCTAAGTAGTTGTCTGTTTGGAACAAAGTTAAATAAAACGAAGAACACAAGGTGTGTTCTTCGTTAGGTGTTACTTATTCGTAATGGAACAAGTCACCGCCGTGCATGTCGATCATTTCAATAGCTTTACCGCCACCTCGTGCCACACACGTTAGAGGATCATCAGCAACCACTACAGGTATACCAGTTTCTTCCATCAATAAGCGATCTAAATCGCGAACCAAGGCGCCACCACCAGTTAACACCATACCGCGCTCTGAAATATCAGATGCTAACTCTGGAGGACTTTGCTCAAGCGCTACCATTACAGCACTTACAATACCTGAAAGAGGCTCTTGCAAGGCTTCTAGGATCTCGTTGCTGTTCAGAGTAAAGCTTCTTGGCACACCTTCAGCAAGGTTACGACCACGCACTTCAATTTCACGAACCTCGTCACCTGGGTAGGCAGAACCAATAACATGCTTAATGCGCTCGGCAGTCGCTTCACCAATTAAGCTACCGTAGTTACGACGCACGTAGTTGATAATGGCGTCGTCAAACTTGTCACCACCAATACGTACTGAAGAAGAGTAAACAACCCCGTTTAGCGAGATAATCGCTACTTCGGTAGTACCACCACCAATATCTACCACCATAGAACCGGTAGCTTCTGATACTGGCAAGCCGGCACCAATCGCTGCAGCCATTGGTTCGTCAATGAGGTAAACCTCACGTGCTCCAGCTCCCATAGCCGATTCACGAATTGCCCGGCGCTCAACTTGGGTAGAGCCACAAGGAACACAAACCAAAACCCGAGGGCTTGGGCGCAAGAAGTTATTGTCGTGAACTTGCTTAATAAAGTGCTGCAGCATTTTTTCAGTAACATAAAAGTCGGCAATTACGCCGTCTTTCATTGGACGAATCGCCAAAATGTTACCAGGAGTACGGCCTAGCATTTGCTTAGCGGCATGACCTACCGCAGCGACACTTTTGGGGCTACCAGCGCGCTCTTGGCGAATCGCCACTACTGAAGGCTCGTTAAGAACGATCCCCTGATCTTTTACATAAATAAGTGTATTGGCTGTTCCTAAGTCGATAGACAAATCGTTAGAAAACAAGCCTCGGAGCTTTTTAAACATAGCTGGGCGAATCCTGAGAAATAGTGTCGATGATAAGCGATTAAAACTTGGCTCACTTTACCAATGCAAACCGCGACTAGCAAGCATACTCTAGAGAGATGCCAAGGATAGTGAAGGCTATCACCTGCCTTTGGTTAAATCCTCGGTTTAGATTGCATATTTTTCAACCAATCAACGACTAATAACGCATCCTGCGATCAATAACCCGATCACTTTGACGAAATACGCCAAAGGTGACTTGGCCACTCCCGATAGCATCATCTGCACTTTCAAAGCTACCATTGCCATTCCAATCTTCACGTAACCAATTAAGGTTACTGTCTAAATTAAACCAATAATCCACTTGCCCAGTATTGCTGTCACCCGGAGCAGTAAAATCGACCCAAATTACGCCTTGCTCCGCGATGCCTGGAGAACGAAGTGAAACATCAGAACTGCCTCCACCAACTTGAGCGGTGTCGGAATCAACTTTAGGTAAAAACTCTAAACTAGGAAGATTGAGATTACTGCACACATCATCAGCATTTCGGATGTACTGACTGCCATCGTAATACTGCAATTCGCCATTAACTGCTATAGCTTGAAGCTCTGAGCCAAAGCCGTTATTAAGCTTAATGCGACCATGGCGCAATTCTGGAGCAGTACCCAACACACAGCTATAAGCAGTATCATCATCTCCCACACACACATAAGTGCCATCGGTAGATTGAATGCCAGCATCGCTATGTTGATAAAACAAGCTAATAGCACCGTCTACTACCGGAGCTTGCGCCGTTACCGGCTTTTCAACGCCAGAAAGTAAATCAGTTTGGGTAAATACGCCATCAGCCCATGTGCTGGTAGATTCTTCTATCTTAAAACCATCATCAAAACCCACCACCGCAGAGCTACTAACAAAACTCCAATCATCATTGGGGTTTCGGCCTACATTCGTTACCTGGAATTTGCCCTCGGAATAGTTTTGAGTTGTAGCACCAAATGCATTTTCAGCTACAAGAGTCCAACTAATTAGCTGCTCTTGCTGGCCAATGTAAGTAAAGTCGCCAAGTAAACAGGCAGCTTGAATGCTCGCCGAGGTTAGTTCAAAGTGATGTGGATAAAAACTACCTACCACATCACTGGCTTTTCCTACTGCATAATCTTCCAAGACATAACCTAGATACTCAGTCACCTCGCCAGTGTAATTAATGCTGCCCACTTCCGAATAGTTGGTATCGATGATTTGCATCACACCTGCTGATTGGCTATCAATCGTTCCATCGCTAAGTGTTCCTAGCTCTCCATTTGAAGGGCTTTCTAAGCTAGCTTCCTGCTCCAAGTAATCAGGGTCAGCAACAAAGTTAGCCGCATTGCAGTCTTGTCCTTGTGTACTGATATCGCAATTGTCTATAACCGCAATCAAGGATGAAATGAAAGGGTCACCTGCTTTAGTGAAGTAAGTTGCAGGATTGACTCTGCTTTCATCTTCTTGATTTTTGATGTCTTGCCATTGGAAACCCGCTGGTATTAGCTCCGCAGTAGCGCTTCCCAACAAGGTTGCGGTTGAGCCATCAATTTCCGAGCCTTCTTCATCCCAAAAGTTAATACCCAAACGACCAACATCGGGATAGCGTAAATTAAGCTGAGATTCGCCACCGGAAAATACTGTTTGAATCGTAGTTCTAGTATTTTGATTAGTGCCTACATTTTCAAAGCTATTGCTAAGCTGATCTTGTACCGCGAGTTGCCGCGTTCCTAATGCAGGCTGGATATAATCAGTCCAAAAACGCAGATTTTTGGTACCTTCATAATTACCAATTTGACTACAGCCAGCGCCTCCCGCAGGGTCTTTCCCGACAGCGGTAAGCTTGAGGATAAACTCAGTATTGGCTTTATGTGGATTCTCTCCCCAGGTTCCAATTAGCTCATCTTTAAACCCATAGGCATTAAAGGTCACAACGGTAGTGGCACTAATTCCGCCATCGGCTACGGTAAGCGTTACTGCACCTTCTAGAGGATGCAGTAAACCTAAAGTCACTTGGCCTTGGTCATTTGGCACAAAACTATAGCTGGCTTGGCCGTTGTCGGCTCCAGCTTGCAAGCTGCCTTGACCATCACCTTGCGACCACGTACCACGATTAGTTGAAGTACTCAGTCCAACGGTTCCTTGAAAGTTCTGATCAATTTGCCCATCTAAAGTCGCTTGGATAGTCACCTCATGGATATCACAGGTAAGTCCAGCACTATCAGCAAAGATATTAAGGCCAGGCACCTGCACCGAAGAATTAGAGGCGAATGCCATATAGCTATATTCCTCCGCTAAGTGACTTCGTTCGTTATCTAGGTATTGATCTTCTTCAGTGATCATCGAAAAGTCGGCAGCATTGTGCTGACATCGCCTTAACCAACCGCCGTTGTTGCCTCTTCGCTCATTTTTGCTACCCACCAAGATAGGTGGAGTAGAAAACAGATTCGTTTGATAACTGGTGGTGTAGTTACAAGTGGCTGCAGGGTTGATAGTGCTGCTGCCACTGCCATGAGTAACAGAGTTGCCAAACTGATAATTGACCACCTGATTGTCTACAGTTATAGCGCCTACCGTTGGCTCTGTAGCAAGGTAGGCGACTGTTTCATCCTGTAAATCTTCGTAATAGATTGAAGCATTGTCCGACACACAATAGCGCGAGAAAAATCGAAAGTCATAGGCTTCACTGCTATCTATCGCTAGGCGAATGCCGTTATTGTTGTACTCTGAGTTTGAGGTTAACCAACAGTTGTTATTACGTGATTGCATTTGATGCAAAACTACTGTGAGATAGTTCGGCATATCAACATTGAAGTAATTTCTATCTGGGAAGGGGAAGGCTTCATTCGTATCAATGGTGCCCGCTCTTAACTCAGTACCATCTTCCAGAAAATGTTCACCTTCATTCACAGCAATCCAATCAACCGCTTGAATATTCTTCGAAGGAGTGGTGTTTCCTGGTGGCTCTTGTCGTGCCCAGGTAAAACCCGTCCACTCTCCGTTGCTTTGAATCACGCTGGTTAAAATCGCCGCCACAGGACCATCGTTATTTGGGTCACTGGCATCCATTGGCGTCATCAAAAAAACTAAAGGTTTAGACTGATACGCTTGATCAAAGGTAACTGTTCCACCGTTTTGACCTGCACCTGAATTACCAAACTGTAATAGCAGATGCTCAACCAATGAGCCATCACATACAGGTGCAAAATCGACTTCTCCGGCATTGCTAATCCCACGAACTTGCACTTCGTTGGCTAAAATCACATCCCGCTGTTGAGTGAATAATGCGCCGTCTACCTGAGCCTGATAGCCAAGTGAGACATTCCGTCTAGCATAAGCAATAAAGGCAGATTTAGTCTCATTTGCCAGGTTAATATCTTCACGAGAGTAAATAGCTAAGCGTAGAGGGTCACCTCCCCTATTAATTTCAGTTTGGTAGAAAACACTGACATCCCCCTTCACAAAAATCTTTACTGTGCCGCTACTTCCTAATACTTGGAGGGTTGCTTCAGAGCCTATTGAAAAGTCTCCATCAACCCAGTAAGTCCCAGGATAAAGATTTAAAGTACTTTGATAGCCAAGGTTTATATTTTCAATAAAATATTCATCTTGGTTAGCTGAAAAAGTGATGGTACTTTGAGTTCCACCTTCAACATCGGCAAAGTTATTCGTATCGTAGCTACCGCTGCCTAATACCACGCTTTGTTGATAACCAGCATTAACTGATTGGCCATTGTTTATTTTCTCGATGGAAACATTATTACCGGAGCTGGCTCGATCTCCACTAGGGATACAATCGGTATTAGCATCTGGGCAGGTATCCCCAGAGGTATCTTGATTATCCACTTGGTCGATATCTAAGCGACCTTGATTAGAACCATAAATTCTAGACAGCCAATTAATTTCTAAGCGAGCATTGTTTTGTGACGATGCAATCGGGCTAGAAAACACCTCTCGACACTCAACCGCTTGAACAGGCTGAGCTGCTAGCAGAAGGCTTATGCCTAAACAGCTCACAAATAAGGACCACAACTTCATAAGGCACTCCTTGCTTGAATACTTTGGCTACGCTGGACCAATACCTCTCCAGAGCCACATTGGCCAGTAGCTTGAAGATCAAAGAAACGCGCACTCAACTCTGTGATGTCTTTTTGCTGACAAGTCACGGTAACACCGCATGACGACAGCCCTTGACCATTAAGAGTAGGTGCAGAAGTCACGTTACTACATTGGCCCAAAGTAGCGGCGGGTATGTTTAGAGGAAATAATTCTGACAGTGCTTGATCTAAACCAGAATAAGCCGCTAACTCAGCACGCGTTCCTAGAACATCCCATGCGGCATTGCGGGAGGTGTCTTGAATCATCGCCGTTAATCCCACGCTGATTAGTGCCATGACTACAATCACGAAAATAGCCACCACTAAAGCGCTACCACTTTGGCGGGTAGGAAGTGCTTGGTTAGCCTTTATGTTAGGGCTGATTAAGAACGACGATGTCATGATTAAATTCCACTACTTCTCTATTCTCAACAAAGCGCAGGCGAAGGTTCACTAAACCATTTCGCGTCAAGCTAGCAGGCGACACTTGAAATGGCTGAACAGCACTGTTTGCTTCAAGCTTACTGGCCATTAATACCCCATTGCCACTGTCAGCCGGCTGAAAGCGCAGCAAGTTACTGCCTTCCACACAATAACGGATCGGTTCATCTAATATAAATGCGCGCTGAGCCGGTGAGTCCGTGTTCACACTAATCGAACCAGAAAAATTAATCGTGCTAACACCAGAACTAGCATCAGCTGCAATACCGCTTAAACAAAACACCTTGCCTGTGGCTGCGGTGCAATTGGCATCTAACAAGGCGCCATTGGCATTCAGCACTTCATCACTGTTTAATACATAAACTCCCAACCAAGCATTGCCAGTCGCGGCAACAGCCGGTTGATTAAGTGAAGTGACCACCGAGCCAGAAGCTGCACTGCTAGGTGTAATCGGTAAATCAATATAGGTATGACTAGAAAAAGTAGGCACAAAGGTTAAACAATGATTAGCTTCGCCAGCACTATTTTGGCCAAGCATAGCGCTGTTTGGTAAGCTGTTGTGTAACTCGCGATTTAAACGCTCGATGGCAAAACGTGCTTCCCCCAGCAATACTTGGCGGTCTGCGCCTTGGCGGTATATCAAACTACCAGTGCGCAGGAAATCACTAGTAGCAATCGCTAAAATCGCCAACAACACCATGGTAATAACCAGTTCAATTAAGGTAAAACCTTGCAAGCGACGCATTAGTAGTTCCACCGATAGGCACTAAAGGCATAATCAATACCATTAGGAGCTCTTATTATTACGTCGATACGTTTGGCAGCATTGATGCCATGATCACTGCTATCAACACTAACTCGGTAAGAAAAATTACGATAAATATCCGATAAATCAACACCTAAACTATCATCAATAGTAATGAAGTTGCCGTTGGTGTGATAGTCATCTACATCATTGTATTGCCCACGGTCTTCTCCTTCAGGACCAAAATCACTGGCTGCCGTGCAGCTCAACTGCCCAGTTTCACTGCAGCGCCAAAGCCCTCCTCCGGTGTGATCAGAGTTTTCATCAAATGATTTGCCAAGGATTTCATTCATTAAACTTGAACCAAGCTCGGCCGAGCGCACCTCGTAAACTGGGTCAACACTTTTGAGCGCTTGTGGTGCTAGAAAAGAGGTAATCACCACCAGCGATATGGCCAACACAACAATGCCTACAATTAATTCGATAAGGGTAAAACCACCAGCAAAAGGCTGCTTATAAGGGCGCATGAATATAGCCCTCTGATTCTATGATAATAGTGTGAGTATCATCTCCCTCAACACTTATCACACAAGGGAACTGACTGCACAATGATGAATCGGCAAGCCTTACTCGCCCCATGCCATCAAAACGAATGGTTCCTTGGCTGACCAACAAATCGCTAGAATAAGAAACAGCTTCCAAAGGAGGAGATGTATTGGCGCAGCTACCATCGGTAGACAACTCGCCAGAGAAATAGTTATCAGTATTTACTTGCAGAAAGAAGCAATCTTGATAATGATTCATTGCTTGGGTTTGCACAAGATGCAAGCGACTTAATAGTTGCTCTCGCAGGCTAATTTCAGCAAAGCCACCGCGAAAGAACTTAGGTAAAACTGTGATGGCAAGAATGCCTATTAAGATGAGCGTAATCACCAGCTCAATAATGGTAAAGCCGGAGGTTTTAGGGTGAATTATTCGCGGAAGTTCCAATTTCTACATTAGTAAGCATAAGGCTAGCCGAAGCTAGCCTTATAAACTATTAACAACCGTCGGTTAAGCCAACAACTGATGTAGCAGGAGTATTTGCATCAGCTGCTTCAGTGTAAACAACGGTACAGTTAGCATCTGAGGCAACAGAGCTTGGGCGGAAAGTGATTACACCATCAGCGGTAGTATCAGCGCTCCAATCGCCAGTATTAGCGTCTACCCAAAATTGATAGTCTGCATTAGCTTCAGGATAGCCATATGCTGTATTGATAGTATTTCCAGAATCTGAAACTGAACTAGAATCTACACGCTCAACGCCTGCAATCGCAGATTTACTATAAACTAAGTTAGCCCCGCCTTTAAGCGCAGCCTCTAAACCACTTAAGGTTGAAACTCGCGCATCCGTTTGTAAGTTCAAAAACTTAGGTGCAGCTGTTACTGCCAAAATACCTAAGATGATAATCACAATCACCAATTCAATTAGCGTAAAGCCTTGCTGTTTAATTGCCTTCATTTCTATATCCTTAGAAAATTATTGATTTATAAATCGTTAGTTAGGAATGTTAGTAAAAACCCGCCCTGCGGCTGGTTGATACGTGAAATTGTTATATGAACCTTCATCGTTACCAGGATCCACGTAGGAACCGTCACTATTTTTAGCCAAAGAGTTTACTTGATAGAAAATACATCGCGTCTCCTCTGCGGCTCCCGTTACCGTGGTGTAATACTTGAAATAATCACCTTGGTTAGCTACCTCAGAGAAGGTAGCCGTAGCGCGGGCTGGATTTTGTAAAATAGCGTCCCACACTTTCAAGCACTTATCCCCGGATAAAGTACCAGGGTCCACGTCTTCATCGTCGCTGGTCATAGGATAACCAGGAGCAACACTGCCATTGCTTATTTGCGCTGCAGTAGGCGTGGTTAAATACACTTTTTGAGTATCATAAATAACGGCATTTTTGCCATTTTCACTAGGGCGACCTTCTGCCTCCCACTGTGCTCGAGCTAACGAGACACCAGTGGCAAAACCACCAGCTACGCCTTCTAAGCTAGCTACCTTAGCTTCTTCTGTTACATCTAAAAATCGCGGCAAAGCGGTAGCAGCTAAAATGCCCAGAATAACAATTACAATCACCAACTCAATCAGCGAGAAGCCAGCTTGTCTCATTGTAGATCTTGATACCGTAGAAATTGTTGTCACTGTTAGACTACCTCTTAAATCGGCTTTACAGCCATTCCTTTGTCATCAAACCTTGTTGCGGGTCATATATCAGTATGGCCACACCTAAAAACTCATAATGGCATTGCTGGTTTTTATAGGCTGCTGTCACGGCATTAGCTTGCCCACTTAGCTCAGCACCAACCATGTCACGCCACAATTCTCGGCACTGCTGGTTTGATGTAACCTTAGGCCACCCCGCTTTACTCATTGCTAAGCGTATTACTTCTAATGGCTTTTGCTCACCGCTAAGCGCATCGCGCTGGTATAAATTTATCTCCAGCTGCTCAGGGCGGAATCTAGCTATCCACAAACCATGAACTTGCGCCAGTTGTCTCACCCAAGTTTGAGCATATTCTTCTACGACTTGCCGTTCTACTTGATTAATTGTCCTAATAAAACTAATTAAAAGCAACAATACAACTAATAAAACTATGCAGAAGGTCACAAGCCAACTAAAGCGCGAGCGATTGTTATCCAATAACTCATGCAGATTCAATTAACCACCTCTCACCGCGCGCATCATGTCCCACATAGGGGTAAAGATGCCAAGTGCAAGAATCAGTACCATACCTGCGACCACAGTAATCAGTATTGGTTCAATACGCGCTGTTAAACTCTTTAAATCATAGTCTACTTCGCGCTCATAAAACTCGGCCGCTTCGGTAAGTAATTCATCGACTTGCCCGGTTTCTTCGCCCACCGAGATCATCTGTAATACCAAAGGTGTAAATAACTCACTGGCGATCGCGTTACGCAGCAAACTTTCTCCGCGTTCAATGCCGCGGCGCATTTCAACAATTCGCTCAGCCATGAACGCATTATCAACAGCGCTAGCCACTAAGGATAAGGCTTGGTTAAGCGGAACCCCCGCTCCCACCATCATCGCAAAACTGCGCGAAAAACGAGCCAGCAACGAACGCTCTATCACCGAGCCAACAACTGGTAAGCGCAATCGCGTTTTATCCCATAACATACGGCCTTTGGGAGTACTGATATACCAGCGCACCAAAAATACCGAGCCGATAGTTAGCACCAGTAACAAGGGCCAATAGTTAACAAAAAAGTTGGAGGTGCCAATCAAGATCCTTGTAGCTAAAGGCAGTTCCACGTTAAAACGACCAAAGATTTCGGCAAACTGGGGGATCACAAAAATGTTTAGAATCACCATGGCGATAACAATCGCTAAAATCACAAAAGTGGGATAACGCATCGCCGTTTTAATTCGTTTACGAGTATCCATTTCAAGCTCAAGATACTGAGAAAGCTGCAAAAATGCTTGTTCTAGCTGACCGGTATTTTCCCCAACATGAACAATACTCACAAACAGTTGAGAAAATACTTTAGGGTACTCCGCCATAGCGGTAGACAAGGTTCTCCCGCTACTCAACGCATCAGATACGCCAGCCAACGAGCGACGTAACAGCTTACTATGAGCGGTTTCGGCCAAGCCATTAATGGCGCGCATGATTGGAATGCCAGCCTTAGTTAACGAATACATTTGTCGAGTAAATACCACTAACTCATCAAGCTTTATTCGCCCTTCCCACAAAGTACTGACATCTAAAGAACCAAAGCCTTCGCCCTTGCCTTTACCCTCTGCGATTTTAATTGGGGTAAGCCCACGGCGCAGCAAGCTCTCTGCCGCAGCATTTTGATTGGCAGCTTCAATGTCACCATTAATCAGGCGACCAGTGCTATCGCGAACTTGATAGCGAAACAAAGCCATTATTGAGCATCTTCCTGAGCATTAGTAACGCTGCCATAAACGTCAATTTCTTCTACCAATCGCAGCACCTCTTCAACCGCAGTAACCCCTTTCTTTGCATAATCTAAAGCAGCTAATGACAAAGGGCGGTAATTTTTCGAGGCTTTTGCAGCCTTAGAAAACTCATCGGGGTCATCTCTACGCAAACCTTCCATCATTGCGTCATTGAGCTCAAGCATCTCAAACACACCTATTCGGCCTTTATAGCCAGTGTAGTTACAGCTCTGACAACCGTGCCCCTTGTAGAAGACCTGTTGGCTCAAATCGTCATTGCTAATGTGCTCAAGCCAAACTTTTTCTTCTAGTGAACTCGTATGTTCCTGCTTACAGTTTTCACATAGTCGGCGAACCAATCGCTGGGCGATAACCGCTCTTAAAGAACTTGCCACCAAGTAACCCGCTGCGCCCATATCGATTAAACGTAAGGCGCTGGTTATCGCATCATTGGTGTGCAGCGTTGTTAATACCAGGTGACCGGTTAATGCGCCTCGCAAGCCAATTTCCACGGTTTCCTGGTCACGCATCTCCCCCACCAGCAAAATATCGGGATCTTGACGCAAAGTTGTACGCAAAATATTGGAGAAATCGAGGCCAATTTTGCTGTTTACTTGTACTTGGTTAATCCGTGGCAGTCGATATTCAACCGGATCTTCAACGGTAATAATTTTCGACTCAGGCTGATTCAACTCACTCAAGGAACCATACAACGTGGTTGTTTTACCACTACCTGTTGGGCCAGTTACCACTATCATGCCGTGAGGGCGATGAAGCTGACGACGGTAACGCTCCATAATGTCGGCTGGCATACCGGTTTGCTCAAGCGACAATATGCCTGCCGATTGATCTAACAAACGCATCACTACTGATTCGCCGGCCTGAATAGGCATTGTGGATAAACGTACATCGATGGAATGGCCACGTACTTTAATATTAAAACGGCCATCTTGTGGTAAACGTTTTTCGGAAATATCCAAGCCCGACATCAACTTTAAGCGCAACACCATGGCCGAGGCAATTTGCACCTCATTAAGCACACTTTCTTGCAACACGCCGTCTACCCGTTGACGTATTCGCAGAACTTTTTCATCTGGCTCAATATGAATATCTGAAGCGCCCACCTGCACCGCATCTTCAAACAAGGACTGAAGCAGCTTAACAACGGTGGTTTCGTTACTCTCATCATCTGCGGTAGCGAGGCCAATATCAAACTCATCGCTACTGGCATATTCTTCTTTTAGCTCTTGAGCAAAGCCTTCAATCTCGCGGGTTCTTCGATAGAAACGGTCAAAGGCTTCGACAACCTGAGACTCCCTTGCCACCACATATTTAAGCTGATGAGGAGCTAACAGCGATGCTAAGGTGTCAATTGCCGAGAGATCGGCGGGATCGGAAATAGCGACGGTTAACACGTCGCCATCTTTGTGAATCACCAATGCGCGCAAGCGGCGAGCATGCACTTCGCCCAACAACACAACAGCGTTGGCATCAACAGAAATCTGCGCTAAATCCACAAACGGGATACCTAGCTGACGAGCCAAAAACTCCAGCAATTGCACCTCGGCAATTACTCCAAGCTCAATTAAGGTTGCCCCTAGTTTTCGACCCGACTGTTTTTGCTGCGCTAAGGCACTCATTAAATCGGCTTCACTGATCACCTGCTCGCTAACCAGCAAGTCTCCCAAGCGCATTCGTAATTTTGGTTGTGCCATTGTTTACTGCTCCAACTGTCGAATGCGATTAACCACAAAATCGCGAGAATTACTGGAAAGCTGTCCCATAAGTTCGGCTTGCTGATACGCGGCTAAGGCTTCTTGATAACTACCAAGCTTATCGTTGGCAATGGCGTAACCCAGCCACCAGCGGGCGCGTGAAGGTTCGTGCTTGACGAGTTTTTGATAGCTAGTTAAAGCCAACTCCTGTTTATCTAAGCGTTGCGCTAAACCCGCTAACATGGCGTAATAATCTACATTGCCGATTATGCTAGGTTCAGCACTTTCTAAGTAATAAATAGCCTGCGCTAGATTGTCTTGCTGCACAAAAATTCGCGCTAACATCACTCTAAACGAGCCACGCATTGGGCTTAGTTGTAAACCTTCTTCAAGCAAGTTAACGGCAGAGCGCAATTCTCCACGACCAAACATAAGCGCTGCAAGCTGCTCTCGCACTTCATGCGCTTGGTGGTCAAGCTGCAAGGCTTTTTGGAACTCTTTGCGGGCTTCATCCGATAGATTTTTATCTAGAGCCTGAAAACCGCGGCGAGTGTATAAGGCCACTTGCTGCTCACGGGTAAGCTTTAAAGGTTTAATCTCTAGCGTTGATTCTTGCTCGGCTTGCGGCTTGTCTTTAGCTTCAGCCGAGGGCTGCTTAGCTTTAGCGAGCTCAGCGTTTTTCGGCTCTTTTGCTTTAGCCTCCACCGGCTTATTGTTTGGCGCTTGTTTTGTTTCAAGCTCGACAAGCACTTGAGGATTTGTATCCACTGCCACTGTTGGCTCAACTTTAGGCGCCGTTACAACTATTGCAGCTGTAGGCTGAGCCACCTGTTTATTTGAGTCTGCTTCAAAGCTAGACTGTTCGGCTGAATTAGCATCTTCGCTAACTAAAGCCTGCGGTGTAGCAGCCTGGTTAATTGGCTCGGCCAGTTCTACATCAATGGCTTCGGCCACCGCTTGTAACTGTTCAGTTTCGGATGAAACGGCCAATGGATTAGCTTTTTGAGTTGCTTCAGCCACTACTTCAACGTCACTGCCCACTTCAATATTCTTAAAATAACGCAGTGCTAACCAAGCCGAGATAGCCAAGGCGATTAATACTAAAGCCATTAGAATATAAGCTCTGGCACTTTTGCCGCTATCTTCAACCAAAGGAGACATGCTTTGCGGATTGCTATTTTGCCGCTTATCCAGATCTTTTAGCATTTGGTTAATTACGCTCATAGTGACAAACTCCACCATGCAGCCGCCGCAATAGCGACACCGGCGCTTGCAGCGAGAACTAACCAGGTTGTTTGGCTTTGCGGCCTTACCGCATCTTCTGTATCAGCCACTGCTTGTTTAACCATTTTCACACTAACCTGTTGAGCGCCCTGACCATAACAAAGCATTAATACTTTATGGGCCAATATATTGATTAATCTAGGGATCCCGCGGCTAGCTCGCGTAAGCATCTTTAAGGAAGCAGCAGTAAACAAAGGGCCACCTCGATAACCGCTTAAGTGCAAGCGATGCTGAATATAGCTGGCCACTTCATCCTTTTCTAAAGCCCGTAGGCGATAAGAAAAGGTTATACGTTGGCGTAATTGACGTAACTGTTGGCTAGCCAAGCGCTCATCAAGTTCTGGCTGACCAAATAAAACCACGTGCAACAACTTGCGCTGCTCTGTTTCTAAGTTACCTAGTAAGCGAATCACTTCCAAGGCTTCATCACTTAGGGCTTGCGCTTCATCAATAAGCAATACAACCGGGCGCTGCTTGCTAGCTAAATCAATTAGGTGATGATGAATGCTTTCTAATACACTATGAGATGACGCTGTCGCATCCACTTGCAAACCTAGCTCACTGGCTAGTGCAGAATGAATTTGCTCTGCGGATAAGCAAGGATTTGGCAAATAAGCAAACTGGTAATCATCGCTCATTTCATTAAGCAGTTTTCGACATAACAGGGTTTTGCCTGTGCCTACTTCACCACTTACTTTAATAAAACCTTCACCCGATTTAAGCGCCGTTTGCAACACTTGAATAGCTTCGTCATGAGGCAACAAGGCTTGGTACAAACCGGTATTTGGTGTTAAACCAAAAGGAGCTTGTGAGAGGCCAAAATGTTCGAGATATACCGCCACCAATGTCCGCCTAGTTATCTTCTGGGTACCAAGTGTTTAACAACTCTTGTGATTTCTGCAGTTCGTTTTGCCAGGTATCTTGGGTAACCACCGTAGGCTGAATCAAAATCACTAGCTCAGTTTTCTGGTTAGATACCGCACGGTTGGTAAACAACTCACCTAAACCAGGAATAGACCCAATGAATGGAACTTTAGAGACTATTTCTTCCTGCTTAGAGCTCATCAAGCCACCAATAACCACCACATCACCAGAGCTAGCTTTAATTACCGTATCTGTTTCTCGAATATCGCTTTGTGCCAGTGGTAAATCCAAGCTATCCGCATCGCTACCAAAGCTAATTACTTTACGTTGCTCTTTTACATCGGTAACCGAAGGGTGAACATGCAACAACACTTCGCCTTGGTCATTGATTTGCGGGGTCACATCTAAGGCCACACCAGAGAAGAACGGAGTAAGCTCCACACTTGGATTAGTAACAGGGTTAGTACCGGTAATAGTGGTATTGGATACGTCGGTGACAAAGTACTCATCGGTACCGACTTTAATCACCGCTTTTTGGTTGTTGGAGGCTGTGATTCGTGGGCTAGACAGCACGTTTACATCACCCTGAGTTTGCAAAAGTTTTACCACAGCTTGGAAGTTGCCGTCGGTAACCGTTAAGGCACCGCCGCCGCCCAGCACGCTACTGATGGCATCACCAGGGATTTGCGATACGCTGTTGAATAATACTTCTGTAGAACCAAATACATCACCAGCATTGGTCCAATCAATGCCTTGCTGATAACCGTCGCTCAAGGTCACTTCAATAATCTTGGCCTCTAACACCACTTGGCGTTGCAGGTTTTTCTCTGAGTGACTTAAGAAGGTTTTAATGGTACGAATTTCGTCAGGAAAAGCGCGAACCGTCACTAAACCGGCTTGCGGGCTAACCACAACCATTCGTCCGTCGTTGGCGTAAGAAGTATCGTTACCACGATCACGGCGCATGTTTATGCCTATCATGCCGCGTAAGGTTTCTTCTAATTCATACCAAAAACGCGTTTCAGTAGCCGACTCAATCTTGGTACCGTTGAAGCTATCACTGCGATTAGAGCTGCTGTTGTTATTGTTGTTATTCGAATAGTTGTTAGACGAATTATTACTTGATGAGTTATTCGAATAGTTGTTACCCGAACTATTGTTATTGTCGCTGTCACTGCCGGTTATACCGCCGGAGTTAATACGCGTACGAGTATAACCATAACGCTCTAGCATCAAGTAGTTTAATGGAATGGTTTCGATGCGCATGCCGGCCGGATATACATGCAAAATTTTGCCGCGACGCTTAATGTCGTAACCATACATATCAGCCACTACATCAATCGCTTCTTTAAGCGTTACCTCTTTAAGTTTTAAGGTAATTTGACCTTCTACACCTGGATGTAAAGCCACACTAAGCGGCGAGCCTTTAATCAGTGCGGGGAAAAACGCTTTAGCATCTACATTACGGGCATTGACATCGAAGCGGTGTTCAACTTGCAATAAATTACCGGGCTGCAAGGCTAGCTCTGGCATTAGCTCAGCTTCAACTTCCGCTGGAAGCTCAGGAGCACTGATGGCATTATCCGTTGGCACTTGGGCCTCGGAAATTGCTTGCTTAGCTTCTACAGGATCGGGGCGATTGGTACTTTGACAAGCACCCACCAATACCACCATACAACCTATAAAAATCCGTTTGATATACATGTATTACTGCCCCTGCACAGTGACGCGTTTTACCGACACCTTGTCCAATTTGATTTTATATTGCTTACCCGCTCGGGCTAACACCACATAATCTTGGTGAAGTCGGCTTAAAGTAAAGCCGGAAATATTTTGATTTACTGCTACAAAGCGCTGATTAAGAATAGCGCCTGGTTGCTCACCACCGACAATAATTGCCTGTAAACTCGGTAACGCTGCTCGCTTGGTGGTGCTAGTATGCTTGCTGCTGTTTGGTGGCGCAGTAGGATCACTCAAGGAGCTAGCGAAACCATTGCTAGCTATTAACGAACACCCCAGCAATATCAAGCAAAGAGATTTAACCACTGATAAAGTCCTTATTGGTACTTAAGGTATATATGTCGATAGTGATATCTGCCTTGGGATACTCGTCTACTTGATAATCAATTAGTTGCCACAAAAATCGCTGCGGAAGATCTTCAACAATCTGTAAATACTTAAGCAATGGAAAATACCCGCCACTGAGTTTTAAGCGGATCCCATGACGATAGAAATTTAAACTATCGGGATTGCTTTCTTCACTGCTTAATACTGGCTTTGGTGCTAAAGAGTCCATAGCCACTAACACTAAGCCTGGGCTTTTTTGCAATAACTGCTCGAGTACTTCCGCCATTTGCTCAACAGGAATCAAGCCAGCTTGCTGCTGCTCTAGCGACTGATCGATTTGCGCCAGTTGTATTTTTAACTGTTTTAGCTGGCGGCTAATATCCTGGTTGGGATCTTCACGTAATTTGTTGTTACTAAACTCGATCAGGTTTACGTTTTCGTTGTACTTTGCATTTGCTTGTACCAGCTCTTTTTCTGCTCGCGCTTGCTTTAAGCTCGCAGGCTCAATCCACAGGTAATAACTGGGAAGCACTACAATAACCAATCCGGTTATGAAAATAAGTACCCGTTCTCGAAGGCTTAAGGCGGCAAAACGTAGCTGCCATTGTTGCCATTGCTCACTCACTGGCACCTCCTAGCATACGCTCGTCATGGTTAGAGCCACTTAAACTGAAGTGCAATTGTTGTTGCTCATCGCGATAAATTTTTAAACCGGCAAACTGCTGCTGTGACAAATCAGGATAATGTTTAAATTGCTTGAGCCATTTGGGCACCGCTTCGCTACTAGTTGATTGACCAGCCAAAGCCATTTTGCCTCGCTGGATGCTAATTTGGGTTAGCCAAATCTGCTGGTCTTGAATAGATGCCAAGGCCGATAAAGAAGAGGAGAAGCCGTTGTTCGCATAACTTTGACCTTGCAAGCGTTGCTCAAGCAGCCGTTTTAGTTTCAATTCTTGCTCAGCTAAGCTCAGTTGCTGTTGCAATCTTGGATCTACTGCTCGTTGCTCTATTGCAGCTTTTAGCTGAGCAAGCTGCTGCTCTTGCGAGTTAACTAGTTTACGTTGAGCGGCAGCCTCAACCACGGCGGAACCTGTTTGTTGCTGTTGCCAAAAACCCCACGCTAAAGCAATTATACCAACCAATAACCATAGTCCTACGGCTTGCCTTAACGAGCCTCGCTCTGGTTTGGGTCTGAACTCTTCGGTATAGAGGTTAATCCTTGTTTTCACGACAGTACCCCTTCTTGTAAGCCGGCAAGAGCAGGGATTTTATAGTATTGGTCACTAGACTCTATCGCCGAGATATCCAACAAGGCGACGTTGGGGGTCAGATTCTGCTGTAGCTGTTGGGCTATTTCATCGCAAAAGCGGCTAGGAATGGCTAATTGAATATGGCTTACATCAGGCAGTTTCAAAGTGGCACTAATGTAGTCGATAGAACGTTGTAGCTCTAAACTTAAACTGTCGAAGAAAGTTTGAGTAAATTCAATCTCCTGCATTTTGCCTAAACCAGAAAATGCCCGCAGTTGCCGAGAAAAACACACTTGCCCTTGGCGCACCACTATCAGCTCTAAATCTCCGGCTTTTGGTTGCCACAGCAGCATTTGGCAACGGTCGTTGTTTTCCAACAAGTTAACTGCAGCCAACGTTTCAATTGTAATACCTTCAAGCTGAATATCTTGCTGCTGAGCTATTTGCACTAGCTGCTGGATAATCTGTTTACGCACACAAACAACATTCAGCTTTTCGCTAGCCATGGGAGTGGTAGGAGCTTGATAGTAATCGATAGCTAAGTCGGGGATCTGTTCGGCGACCATATCTTTGATGGTCCAAGGCACTGCGCCAGCTAACTCTTCATCGGGAACACTAGGCTTTTCTACCTGAAACTGTTGGTAGTGCTGGCTACCCAATACAAACACAATTTGATGGTCACTGGATAACTGAGCTTCCTTACATAAGCTCGCAAAAGCTGCGGGCCATTGTTCAATAGAATCAATAGCTTGCTCAAAGGTTTGTTCATTTTGATTAGCCAGAACCAAAAAGTCAGGGCGCAAATAAGCACTACAACGAGTTTTTGCGGTATTTCTTCGCCAAAACGCTAAGCCCATCGAGTCATTGTCCTTTGATGATATCCATGTCAAACACTAGTCATCTAGTCTAAACTTTTCTTTTATTTTTTAAAGCATTGGCCGACAAATATGTGCTAATTCTCAAGGTTAAAAGCGGTATATCTAGTAACTGTAGATTAGCTATACAAATACCACACTTATTCATCAAATAAATCTAAGCTAAGTGTGAGTTAAATAGGCTCGGGTTTACTAAACAAAAAGCCCTGAGCATGATGAACGCCTAAACGCTGCAAAACTCGCCACTCTTCATTACGTTCAACACCTACTGCCATCACTTGCACCCGACCTGCACAACTGGCTACCAATGAGCTCACGGCTAACTGATTAACTTGCCGCACTTGAATATCTCGAACCAAACTAGTGTGCAGCTTTAAGTATTCCAACTTAAGCTCACTAATGTATTGAGTACTAACAACACGCTGACCAGCGCGCTCAACAGCTAGCTTAATACCTTTTTTATTTAAGGCTTTTAAGCGTAGCATTTCAGTATCGTTGAGTTGCGATAGCTGCGTTTCAGGAAACTCCAGCACCAGCTTTTGGCATTCTTTAAATGGAACAGAAAATACCCATTGTAGTAAATCACGCATTACCGACTGCTTAATCACAGTCGCTATGTTTAAGTTAATACTAATGGGCTGGCGAGAGTATTTAACCTGTTGCATCGCAAATTTTAAGGCATGCTGATCAAAATCAGCCTGCAAACCACTTTTTTCAGCCCAAGGTAAAAATACACCCGCGTTAATCACTTCACCTTGGTAGTCGGTAATACGCGCAAGCAGCTCTTTGTAACAAACGCGTCCATCCTCATCAAAAACTTCTTGTTGATAATAGTGCAGCGCCTCGTTACTAAGCACATGCTGCAGTAAAGTACGCCAACGCACCGACCCCTTGCCGGTTTGGGTAGAACTCAACTCACGAGGGACCGCATACCAACCATTATGTCGCTGCATCTGCGCAACTCTTAAGGCATCCTCAGCTTGCTCAATAACCAACTGCGCGTTATCACCATATTCATAACCCGCGATACCGATGTAGAAGAAGTCATCGGCCTCGGCCACTTCAGGCAGGGGAATGCGCTCGAGTAATTTTAAGATACCTGCTGCGGTATCTTCAGCTTCATCCAAGGTAGATAGCGGCATTAGTAAAGCAAAGGCATCGCCGCTGTAGCGTGCTAGGTTCACATCAATATTACGACGGGTGTACTGCTTTAAAGCCTCAGAGCTTTGCTGCAAAATTGCATCGCCTTCGTTACGAGCATATTGGTAGTTAACATCGTCCATGCCACGCAGATATACCAACAATACCGCGCCGGTGTGCGCATCAGCATCGCCAATCTCCGCTTCCAGCTGATTTAGAAAGTGAGTGCGATTTGATAGCTGAGTAAGTTCATCAACAAAGGCATTATTGCGAATAATACAATCAAAGCGGCTACGCTCTTGGCGAGCTTCAATAAGTTGAGTGATCAACTGCTCAATCGCCTTACTCGCAGCATTGGGCCACTCTTTGCCACTGCCTTGCTGCACATCGCGCAGGCGACCTGCGAGAATTTGATTGCCGCGAGTTTGCAGCAATTCAGCACCGTACATAATGCTTTTTAGCCAGCGAAATACAGCGATTAAGCCTAAGGCAACAATCAGCACACCACCACCAATACCTAACATCGCTTCCGGTTCATAGGTGAGCTGTTTAAAGGGTTGTTCTACCCAAATTTGAATAAAAAAGTCAGGATGAGCCGCTAAGGGGTAACGATAAGGAATTAAGTTATTGCTATTGCCAGTGTAATTAAGCTCACGAAAGGTATAAATAACCCCGCCGCGATTAGCTACCTCTAGCACTTGAATATTATGAGCACGCAGCCAATTTGGTAACCATTGAGCAAATTCTGGCGTTTCTGGTTGAACACTCAGCTGTCCATCGATCACTTCAACGACCGAACGCAACTGGTGTTGCTGCTGATTAAATGCCAACTGACGGAAGGTAAGCGCACCCCCAAGCAATACCAATAGCACTGCCACCACTACGCAGCTAATGGTAAATACTATGATCCGACTGGAAAATTTCATTAAGGGTGTTCCTCACCTTCAAGCTCTTAGTCGCACCATCCTTTGGTATGACCATTGCTTGAGTATATCAGTAAATTGCAAATAGCTTGGTAATCACAAACAAAAAGACCAGCCGAGGCTGGTCTTTAGCTCAAAAGTGACCAGATATTATGGTCGTAGCATTCTCTCGCCACGGCTCATGCCACATACGCCACTACGTACAACTTCTAAAATTTCAGTTGATTGAGATAGTGTCTTTAAGCAGGCATCTAACTTCGCGCTGTCACCACTTAACTGCATCACATACATGCTTGGTGTAACGTCGACAATTTGACCGCGGAAGATGTCACAAGTTCGCATCACTTCTTCACGGGTAGAACCCGCTGCACGCACTTTAACCAACATAATTTCACGCTCTACATGCTCAGCCTCGGTGAGTTCAGACACTTTTAACACGTCGACTAGCTTGTTCAGCTGTTTAGTAATTTGCTCGATGGTGTTTTCATCACCAAAGGTACAAATAGTCATACGTGACAAGGTTGGGTCTTCCGTGGTTGATACAGTTAGTGAATCAATGTTGAAACCACGCTGTGAAAACAATCCGGTAACGCGAGACAAAGCGCCGGCTTCGTTTTCTAATAATACTGAAATAATTCGGCGCATTATGTTCTCTCCGTTTTGCTTAACCACATATCTTTCATTGACTCGGTTTTAATCTGCATTGGGTAAACATGCTCTTCAGGATCAACCATGATATCCATAAATACCACGCGATCTTTCATCGAGAAGGCTTTCTCCATGGCTTCATCTAACTCATCGGGATGATTAACTTGCATACCAACATGGCCATAGGCCTCTGCTAGTTTCACAAAATCAGGTACCGAATCCATGTAAGAGTGCGATTGACGACCATCGTAGAACATTTTTTGCCACTGCTTAACCATGCCCAGCGAACGGTTGTTTAGTGAAACAATTACCACCGGTACGTTGTATTGCAAACAAGTTGAAAGCTCTTGAATATTCATTTGAATCGAGCCATCACCGGTTACACAAGCAACAGTTGCATCAGGAAAGGCAAACTTAACCCCCATAGCTGCCGGGAAACCAAAACCCATGGTGCCTAAACCACCAGAGTTAATCCAACGACGCGGCTTATCAAAGGGATAATACAAGGCAGCAAACATTTGGTGCTGACCCACATCAGAGGTTACGTATGCATCGCCCTTAGTAGCGCGATACATTGATTCGATCACTTGTTGCGGCTTAATTAACGTATCGCTTTTGGCGTAGTTTAAGCACTTACGGCTGCGCCATTCTTCAACTTGTGCCCACCAATCTTTAAGACTGTCAGCATCGTTTTTAGCGTCAGTTTCTTTAATGCACTCAAGCATTTGATCGATAACCGAATCAACCGAGCCAACAATGGGGATGTCTGCACGGATCGTTTTCGAAATAGACGTTGGGTCTATATCAATATGCAAAATAGTGGCATTAGGACAGAACTTCTTCACGTTGTTAGTTACACGGTCATCAAAGCGTGCACCTACGGCAAAAATAACGTCTGCATTATGCATCGACATGTTGGCTTCGTAAGTACCATGCATACCCAACATGCCCACAAAACGTGAGTCTGTAGAGGGGAAGGCGCCTAAACCCATTAAGGTTGAGGTAACCGGCATGTTGAATATTTCAACTAGCTTGCTAATTTGCTCGCCAGCTTCAGCCATAATTGCGCCACCACCAATGTATAACACTGGTTTTTCGGCTTCAGCTAAGGCTTTAACCGCTTTCTTAATCTGCCCTTTGTGACCAGTTAGCGTTGGGTTGTAAGAACGCATGCTAACTGACTTAGGATATTCATAAGGGAACTTAAGTAGAGGGTTTTGAACATCTTTAGGCAAGTCGATAACCACCGGACCAGGACGACCAGTAGATGCGATGTAATACGCTTTTTTGATAGCCGCTGGGATTTCCTCGGCCTTTTTAACTAAAAAGCTGTGTTTTACTACGGGGCGCGAAACGCCGATCATGTCGGTTTCTTGGAAGGCATCTTGGCCAATCAAGCCTGTTGGTACCTGACCAGATAACACCACCATTGGAACCGAATCCATATAAGCAGTAGCAATACCGGTAATGGTATTTGTAGCGCCAGGTCCAGAGGTAACCAATACCGTACCTACTTCACCAGTTGCTCGTGCATAGCCATCGGCCATGTGCACAGCAGCTTGCTCGTGCCTTACCAATACATGTTCAATATCGCTACTATCAAACAGTGCATCATATACATCTAATACTGAGCCACCAGGGTAGCCAAAAATGTGTTTAACACCCTGATCTTGCAAACAGCGGACGACCATTTCGGCGCCGGATAACTTCTCCATGTTCAAGCCTCCAGGCTTTATTTATTGTAATTGTGGGGATAACTCTATTGTGTTGCGGGAAATGGGACTTAATATCCTGTCTTCCAAGGCTAGCACTTTAACGTTTCTTTACCCCCAGCGTCTACGCTTTTGTCTGCTCTTTCTATTCTTTTAAGCAGCTAATCATATAAAACAGCTCAAGCTTCTTGTAGCCACCTAAGAGTTATCTTCTAAGCAAGGCACAAAAAACCGGATGATAAGCAAGTTAACACCCGGTGATTCAGCACTACCTTAAAGCACTTAACTACTTAATAGTATCATGCTCTTCTGTTAGCCAAATTTGCTGCTCAGGATCAGAATCTTCACTCAGGGAGATGCTTACCCCCATGTCGTATAGCTCTTGGATGGTCATATTGTTAGCTAACTCCATGACCTCACCGTCTTCATTAGTAAAACGCATGTTCCCTCCAAATCGTTTACCCAGACACTTTTATTTTAGTCAAGGATTCTGCAGTTACCGTGCTGTCGCTCATGATATTGGCCATCAATAATTGGCTAGCCGCCGGATAACTTACTTGCTGCCACATTTCACGTGCCATAGCATCTAAATTTTGCCAGGTATTGTTTCTAATGTGCTCTGCCAGGATGTTGGCCACATCGGGATAATACACCGGCTCACTTTGATCTAGCTGAAGCCATGAATCTAGTATGTAAGGCTCTAGGCTTTCGGCTATATGTGCCAGGCCCAAGCTTTGCAAAGTATAGGCATTGGTAACTTGTTCAAACTGGCCAAATAATGGCTTAACCAACAATTTTTTACCTGCCGCCATGGCTTCTGAGGGTAGTTCAAAACCAGCGTTACAAAACACCCCGGCACAGCTGCGCAAATGCTCAAGAAAGTTTTCCCGATGAATGGGTTGTAACTCTAAGTTCTCTTCTTTTCCAACTTGCTTAATTTCTGGGTGAAAACAGACAAATTGATGGCCAGTAAAACGGGTTAACAAGGGGCGGATTTGCTCTAGAGACTCAAATGGCAAATACACCAGAATTTTGCCATTGTTTGTTAGTTCATCCAGCTTTTCCACTAAGGGCGGCGCAATAGTTTGCTTAAAGTCGCACCAGTGAACACCGAGGTTATATTCACATGGCGCAAAATTACGTACTAATAATCGATTCCATAAGCCCATTTCTTTAGTGGGAATGTCATGTAAAAACGCTGCTTGGTGAGAGATAGATATACTGGTTAAACCTTGCTTTTTGGCCGCCCAAGCACTCACCGGTTCAAAGTCATTAATCAGTAGGTCGTAACCAGACAAATCGAGTTCGGCAAGGTCTTTACGAAATTGCTTTAAAGAAAGATCCTTGAAGGTAGCCCATTTATCTACTTTACCGCCCTGATGATGAAAACTAATTCCCTTAAGGCTTTTGTATTCACCAAATTCTGCCACTTTAGGCGCTTTGCCAACCCGCCCAGACATCAATACATCTACCTCGATGCCTTGCTTTTTTAAAGCGCTACATAGCAAACGAGCTCGCGTAATGTGGCCGTTTCCTGTTCCTTGTACACCATAAAGAATTCGCATTATTTGGCTTACCTAATTAATACCGTAAACAATTAACAAACCTAAACTGGCACCTGCGATAACGTCGCTAATAAAGTGCACCCCAAGCAATACTCGAGAGCAGGCAACCAAACTCGCCCAGGTAAAAGCGACACCCGCCCAAGACGGAAATATCTGAGCTACGCTGCCAGCCATAACAAAAGCCCCAGCACTATGGCCGGAGGGAAAGCTAAACCGATCGGAAGGGCGAATAAATACCGGCAAAGCTTGTGGTCGGTCTCGTCGGAAAATTTGCTTAAGCAGCAGATAGCACATTAGTTCAATAACAAATGCAGGTAAGGCGAGACTCCAAAAGGCGCCGGCATATGAAGTGAAGGCAATAATGCCACCAAACAAGGCATAGTAGTAACCATCACCGGAATGCGATACTACTCTGGCTAAGCGGGCCACCTGTGCATTAAAGCGGTGCCCCAAACAGGTTGCGGAGATTGCATAATCCCACTGGCTCAATCGTTGTAACATACCAAGCTCCTTCTCGTGCTTTCCCACAGACTGGATAAAATGCTTTACCGAGAAATGAAACTAATTTTACAAATCCATGACAAAGCCCCACTTGGTGACAAATTACACAAGTAGAGCTCGGTGCTTTTACTGCAGAATTAAAATAGAACGGAGCCCAATAATAGAGCTAGAGCGCGAGGTTGATTGACTCAGCGTGGGGTAAAAAGCGCCTCTCCTTGAATAACCAGCCTCGCTTCAGCTGGCGGCTTGTTCGCGTAGCTAAGCATGGTTGTGGCTAATTGAACTGCTTCGATACCACGCCAGCGCCGCAAAGGTGACAAATTAGCGGAGAATACCGGTTGCAGTGCTGCCACTACTTGCTCGGAAAAACGCGCCTGTGTGCGCTCGCCTAGCAATGGCCCAGGGCGAAACAGCATTAAGTGTTTAAAACCAAGGCAAGCTAACTGATTCTCTAACTCTCCTTTTATGCGCAAGTAATGAGAAGGAGACTTGGCGTTTGCGAACAAAGACGAGATAAGCAAACAGTCTTCAACATGATTGCGCTTTGCCGCTGTGGCAAAAGCTAAAGGAAGTTCTAAATCAATGGCTCGCATTGCGGCTTTGCTGCCGGCTTGGCTAAGCGTAGTGCCAATGCAAATAAACAGGCTGTGGCCTTGAATAAGCTGCTGCCAACTGTCTATCTTGGCAAAATCTACAACATGCTCTTCCAGTTTATCCGCATTCACACCCGTGCTTTTGCGGCCAAATACCCGCACTTTATCCCAACTTTCATCCGCTAATAGTTGCTCTAGTAAGGCACTTCCAACTAGGCCTGTAGCGCCAATTACAATTGCAGTTTTAGTCAATTTATCTCTCCTGATTCACGCTAAATTCATGCCACTACATTTGCTGTTAGCCAGTTTGCCGAGAGCTTGTTAAACTAGCCGAAAACTTGTGCACAGAAAGGCCTAAAACAATAATAAGCCTAATCGTAAACTTGTGCAGTGAAGCAAACACAAATAACAATAGACAAGGATTAATGAATGTCTGACCTAGTCAAAATTTTTGATACCACCCTACGAGACGGTGAGCAAGCGCTGGCTGCCAGCTTAACAGTAAAAGAAAAGCTGCAAATTGCCTTTGCCTTAGAGCGCTTAGGTGTAGACATTATGGAAGTAGGTTTTCCTATTTCGTCACCTGGTGATTTTGATTCAGTGCAAACCATTGCGCGTGAAATCAAAGACTCAACGGTTTGTGCACTATCGCGCGCCTTACCCAAAGATATTGATGTAGCAGCCGAAGCCTTGAAAGTGGCCGATGCTTTTCGTATTCATACCTTTATCTCAACCTCAACTGTACACGTTGAAAGCAAACTAAAACGCAGTTTTGATGATGTGCTAGAGATGGCAGTAAACGCAGTAAAACACGCGCGTAACTACACCAATGATGTTGAGTTTTCTTGTGAAGACGCAGGACGAACTCCTATCGATAACCTATGCCGCATGGTTGAAGCGGCCATTAAAGCTGGCGCAACTACGGTAAACATTCCTGATACCGTGGGTTATACCGTACCTAGCGAATTTGGCGGTATTATTTCTACCTTATTTAACCGAGTGCCTAATATCGACCAAGCGGTAATATCAGTTCACTGTCACGATGACCTAGGTTTATCGGTAGCAAACTCTATTTCAGCGGTACAACAGGGCGCACGCCAAATTGAATGTACCTTAAACGGTATTGGCGAGCGTGCGGGTAATTGTTCGCTAGAAGAAGTAGCCATGATCATCAATACCCGTAAAGATCAGTTAGGCGGTCTAGGTACTAACATCAAATCTCAAGAAATTTACCGCGCCAGCCAATTGGTAAGCCACTTGTGCAATATGCCGGTGCAAGCCAACAAAGCCATTGTGGGCAGTAACGCCTTTTCTCATTCTTCAGGTATTCACCAAGATGGCATGCTGAAGAACGAAAATACTTACGAGATTATGACGCCAGAGAGCATAGGCTTAAATAAAAATAGCTTAAACCTTACCTCTCGCTCTGGTCGCCACGTAATTAAACATCGCATGCAAGAACTAGGTTACAGCGAAGAAGACTACAAGCTAGATGAGTTGTACGACAGCTTTCTAGAACTGGCTGATCGTAAAGGACAAGTATTCGACTACGATCTTGAAGCATTAGTCTTCTTCAATAATCTACAAGATGAATCAGAACACTACCGTTTAGAGTATTTAAGCGCGCAAAGTGGCTCGGACGTTGTCTCCACAGCCACAGTTAAGCTGATAGCTGGTGAAGAAACCATACTAGAAGCGTCTACAGGTAATGGTCCTATCGATGCGGCTTACCGCTGTTTACGTAAAATCACGGGCTACGACATTAAGATAGATGATTACACCATCGAGGCTGCTGGCGGCGGTACGGCAACCGCCGAGAAAACCGATATTAAAGACGCCTTAGGTAAAGCGGATATCGTAGCCAATTACCAAGGGCGAAAATACCATGGTATGGGTTTAGCTACTGACATTGTTGAAGCATCCGCCAAAGCTTTTGTTCACGTACTTAATCATATTCATCGCGCCGAGCAAGTGGCAAAACAAAAGCAGTCTAAATTGGGCTAGCATGTAAACAACCGGAGTCGTCATGAAAAGATTATTACTGTGCTTTATCATGATCTCCGGTTGCCTTTCGTTATCCGCTCAAGCAGAACAGCTTCGCTTTGAAAGGAATGCCGGACACTACAACTACCTTTGGAAGGACTACCAAAACAATACTCAAACGCTTAGTTTTAGCCTATTAAACTATCCACATAAACTCACCAAATTTACCCAATATCGTCCCGAGCAAGCTCAGCAATATGTGTTAAGCAAGCTCAAGCCAAGTCTGCGTAAAATAGATCCGAAACAAGCTAAAGTGAGCTTTAATACCCAACACGGTCAGCTGAGTTATCAACTGCAAGGAAATGACCAAGAGTTTATTCAAGAGCTATCAGAAAAACTCGGTAAAGAAGTGCAGCAGCATTATCAAGACTACTTAACTAAGCACTATTTTGTAGAAAAACAAACTGCCGATGGCGCGATGGGAATAATGCCCGACCATAATAGGCTTGCCCAAGAAAGTGCAGAGTATTTGTTTAGCTGGCTTAATAACAGTTTGAATCAACTCGAAGACCAAGCCAAGCAACGGGAAGTCAGCAATTACCTACTAAGTTTTGTTCAGTCCATTCCTTATAGCGAACTGCGTTCAAAGGATCGTTTGCGCGGAGCAGGTTTTCTCACGCCTATTCAGGTAATTAGAAATAATGTGGGCGACTGTGACAGCAAAACAACCTTGCTAGCCAGCGCATTGAAGACCCTCTATCCACGCTTAGATGTTGCCATTATCTATGTGCCTAATCATGCTCTACTTGCATTAGACATGGCACCGCAAGCTGGTGATGAAACTGTGAGAATAGAAGGGAAGCAGTATGTATTGCTAGAACCAACCGGGCCGGCCTTGTTCGAGCTAGGAAAGGTGGCAAAAGAAAGTGCCCAGTACATTCATTCAGGTTTGTATACCTATCAACAAATGGACTGGGTTCCACCAGAATTCAAGAGAGAGAAGTAAACTCTACCGCGTAGTCAATATCACCATCTCCGGCGCAACGAACTACTTTACCTTTGGCGCTAAAAGGCGCAACACCTTCACCACTCAAAGCCACTTCAACTTCGTCGCCAATAGCGAGCTTTACGTCTTTAACACTAATGCCCATTCCGGTTGCACTTAGGTCTTTACATAAACCAGCATAACGCTGTTGACCAACCACAATTCGCAACTCTGCGTTAATTAGCATACGGTGAAATGCACGCTTGTTTGCTTCTCCAATCATGTTCTACCTTCTATAGTTTTTCTTCTGCAAACGAGGCTAAACGGCTCCTTACCACCCCATTTAAATACACATTTGCACTACCATCAAAATCTTTAAAACGCTCTACAATGTAGGTTAATCCCGAGGTAACGGCCGACAAATAGTTGCTGTCGATTTGCGCTAAGTTACCACAGCATACCAATTTGGTTCCTTCGCCGCAGCGGGTAATAATAGTTTTAAGCTGGGAAGCTGTTAAATTTTGACATTCATCTAAAAACACAAATGCGTTCTGAATACTGCGTCCACGCATAAAGTTTACCGATTTAAACTGAATGTTAGCCTTCTCCATAATGTAATTCATAGAGCCGGACATAGATTCATCGTGTTTATGCAATACCTCTAGAGTATCAGTAATTGCGGCCAACCACGGAGCCATTTTCTCCTCTTCAGTACCCGGTAAAAACCCAATAGATTCAGCAATTTCAGGGGTGTTTCGGGTAACAATAATTTTGTCATAGATACCTTTTTCCACCACCATTTCAAGCGCAGCAGCCATCGCTAACAACGTTTTCGGGTGTGCCATATTTATATTAGCAAGACCGACCGACAAATCATAACTTGTTGGATATTCAATCTATAATATAAAAAATCTATGCTTTCAAGGCATACAAAAGGCACCCCTTATGTTCAGCTGCAAAAAAAGTGACGATAATCTATACCAAATAGTAGCTAGCGAAGAAGAGCTTACAAAAATAAGCTACGCTAGCGATAGTTTACTAGCCTCTTTGCTCCTGACACTAGAACAGAGGAAACTCAAAACGTCCTCAGCATTCAGCTTAATCAAAGCGCTTAATACCCTTTGTGAAAACCTCAGAAACCCAAAACTCGTCAGTTTGCTATTAAAACCGCAGAAACAGGTATCTGTTCAAAAAGTTATTCTTGCCTACAGAGAATTGGAATACTTACTAGCGTCTTCGCCTATTAAGAAATGGCGTGAAGCTAGTTCTGCATTCCGCACATTTGCAGCTGAAACTGAGTTTAGAATGTCTGAGGGCCCCCCCATAGGGATATGCGGATATACCTCTATGTGGCCTCATAGTGAAAAAAGCACATCCTATGTAGCCAATTCGGCGCAAAATATAAGAACTGTAAGGGTGAAAGGCAGCAATTATAGAAAAGCGTATGTTGTTTTCGACCCAGATCGCTACTCGCCGTTAATGCTTGAAGGAGGGTTACTAGATGAGAGTTTAAATAAGGCTCAAAAACGAACACAAACCGACTATGATGTCTTGTCTTGGAAATCAACATTAGAAACTATCGCCAGAACTAAGAAACTAGAGAGTCTTAGAAAGCTACTAACAACTGAACCGAGCTCTATTTCGCCAATAGTGTTAAGAAGTGGCCTAAAGGAAATGGAAGATATTCTTAAGAGCTCTAATTCAAAATGTCCTCAACAAAAAAGTCGTGCATTTAGAAGCCTTCTGTCCATTGGAGGGGCGATTAGTAATGGGTTTACGGTTAACGAGCATGAATTTATCAGCCGATTCTCAAAGCATGTTGCTAATGAAACGGAAAATAGCGGTATAACCAGTGTTGAGAGTGTGCTGGTGGCGTTTTCTCAGAAGAAGTCACGTTGTATGTATATTGATAACCATTGTAGCGCTAACTCTCGCCTATCAGAAACTGTCGAAAACTTATCCAAGAGTTCAATGAAGCGCCCCATAACCTTAAAACGCTTCGACTTATTCCGTAAAGCTGTAAACAAACTGAACTCTACGGGTAAAGCCGCATCCAACTGTCCTTACATATTCGGAGCGAAAGAAAAAGATGATGAACAAGTAATCAACACTAACGTTGAGTATGCTGTTGATATTCTCGCTGGGGATAAACCTATGCGCTCGGCCTTTTTCAAGGTGCTTGTAGAGTACTCAGAGTCAGGTAAACAGATTCAACAAGTCTATGAAAACACAATTAGAAAAAAAAGACTTAATGATAGAGCATCATTGGCTAAAGCCACGTGTTCCGCAAATAAAAGTCACCGGGCAAAGGCCATCCCCATAGTACATCCAGAGAATGAAGAATTGAGCCAACTTAATCACTCTGGGGGAATTCTTAATCTCTGTTTTATTCGCTCCAACTGGGATGTGCTCGCTTCAGGAAGCAAAGCTAAAGATAGCTACCAAACTAGAGTCTCCATAAGCAAAGCTCTGAGACAACTATTGCTAAAGAAGGACATTCATAATGTGTACAAAGCGCTCTCCATGCAACCATCAAAACTACATTTCAATCAACTATATCTCGCGTATCGCGAAATAGAATATGCGATGATAGGAATACCTTCGGGCCACTCACTGAGCAATTCGCTGCAGCTTTTTATAAATCGATATATTGATGTCATTGCGGACAATGTAAAACCGAATTGCGTCACTAATTTATCAACCTCCCAAACAATGAAAAAAGTTTCGGATAAGAGTTGCCCTCCCTCAGAATTGATTACATTTCAAAAAGTCAAAATTAAAAACAAAGACGAACAACTCGTTGTATTTGATGGGTTTCGTCTACCTGGTTTAATGCTTCGTAATAGCCTGCTATACCATTGCCTAAAATCATCAGGATCAACCCGGATACAGTATTCCGAGGCTATAGGGATTAGGAAAACCCTCGAATATATATCTAAAAACAAAGCCAGCTCATTAAAGCACTTACTCAATTCATCCGTATCAGCGCTTACAGCTAATAGCGTGCTTAGCGGCTTCATTGAGCTAGAGTCATTGCTAGAGGAAAAAGGCCCCAAAAAGCCTAGTCTGCCTAGTACGCAATTTAGAGGGTTCTTGGGAAATTGGGGCGGAACCCAGTTTACTTCAAAACTACTCAAAGTTTCGGGTTTTAGAACTCGTTTTGATCGCGAAGGAAATACAATATGCCCAAAGCCTATACCATTGTTCTATCAAAATTTAGATACCCCCCAACCATATTTAGAGGTAAATACATACTTATGCCCTCCTTTATTCCGAGAAGGAGGCGTACTCACGGAAGCACTAAAGACTGCCAGTCGTAGATCTCGAAGTGAACCTTTTGAAATATCAGAGCTTCAGATATTGCTAGCAACGATTGAACACATTGTTATTAACCTGAACGAAGCTCCCAGAATAGGCATGATGTCCTTTTTAGGAGAATCACTGACCACTTGTCCAAGAAATAAGCTCCTGCTTTGCTTAAGAACAATCGAGAATCTACTTGAGTTAAATAGTAACCTTGATCACGAGAAACACTTCAATACTCTTTGGAAGCTACTCACTATAAACGATGAGCGTACTTCAGACGGGAGGCTGTTATCTGATTCTGGATTTAAAAGTCGTTTCGCACATTCAAAATTACACTCTAAAGTAATAGCTACCTTTCAAGCTAAGACAAAAGTTAATGGCAGATTAAGACGAAGTACAATAGAAAGAAACATCACCTCATTAAGCGGTTATCTGAGCTCCCAAGGGCTGCTAATGACATCTATCACCAATGCAGCAAAGTCGTCAGAGATTTCTCCATTCTTTAGCACCGAAATAAGCAATTTCATGACATCTATCAACCGAATTGTCGGTTGCGTCTTCTCAAAAGTCGTCAATATAGATAAAGGTCAAAGAAACTTGCCATTAATAACTCTGTTTAACAGCCCTTCATCAGAACTGACAATTCGGCAGATCGTTCTAGGACTCAAAAGAATGGAAGACATCATTGACAACCAACAAAGTAACTATAAGGGTAAAACAAGTGAGCTAATTCGCCGATTCCTAAGTGACTTTGGCGGGCTGATTTCAACAGGCATTAAAATTAGCGAATGCAGATTCCAAACGCGCTTCTCTGTTCGAGAAGAACGAGCCTATAGTGAGCTTATCGAGCCCATTGACTCCGATGGTTCTCCTATACCGCACCCTATCATCACTAAACATGCCACGGTTTCACAACTGAAAGAAAAACTGAATGAATACTATCAAGCACCGACCGATGCCATATGTAGAGCTTGCGATCTAGAGATAGGACTTTATCAAGAGCTTGTTAACTGTTTTGAACCATTTGTTGAACAAATTGAAGGAACGAAACTCTTTCGTTATGGCATATCAACGTCCCTTTGGAACATTGTTAAAGAGAGAGCCATAGATAGCCGCTCCCGTACTAACGAAATGAAAACGTTAATCAACACGTATGGCTCAGACCAGTTACTTGCGGCTTATTTACAATTACGAGTGCTAACCCCTGCTAAACAACATGTTTATTGTGCAGGGAAGGCGCAACTCATTCCTGAAGAATTTAAACACTGGTTTGGGGGGACGGGCTCTGGGATGTCTTCGTTTCTATGGAGTCCATTCATACTGCCAAGGAAAGTCTTGCTTTGCTGCTTCTTGCGCATAAGTATTCATACATCATGGAACAAAGATGCTATCGCAACATTACAAGTTAAAGATCTTCCGAAGTCACTTCCGAAGTCACTTCCGTCGACTAGTTTCTTCATTCAAGGTTACAAAAGTAAAGTTGGGAAAAGTACAAAACCTGTTGAAGTCACTGTAATCAACCATGAGGTCCGACAAGTTATTGAATTACTTATTCACCATACAAACAATATGAAGAAGCTAGGGTTTACAACAAAGAGCATTTGGGAAACCCCTTTTTCAAAAGGTCTGACGTTTCTTTCCCAAATAGACCGCAAAGGCTTCATCGAAAAACATCACTTACCTCAATTTACAATTGAACAGTTATCAAAGCACATGATCAAACTCCGGCTAGGCATAGATGGAGATATCAGAAAGAGCCAAGACGAGAGAAATCACTCTCAGTTACTTACCACAGCAGGGTATGCCGATCACCCACTAGCAAGAGCATTCTTTGATGCTAACAACGCCGAATTTCAGCGTCGCCTTGAAGCGTCAGTACAGTTTAGGTACGCAGATGAAACGTCCCTAGGTCCCTATGGCTTAAGCGAGGAGAACATTGACGTTCTTTTGCTCTCAGAACCAGACTCTAAAGAGCCTACTCCACAGTGGTTTCTACTACCTGATGGCTCCAGCTGTAACGACATTTGGTCCTCTGTTGATAAAGTGAGCGCTGCTCAGAAGCTATGTAGTGGAAGAAGATGTCACGCTGGTGACGGCTGCCCTCATAATAAAATATTTATCGGTCCAAAAGAGTTAGCAATTACACTGAGAAAACAGCGGTGGTATGTGGAAAGGGTCGATACTCTAATTGCTCGGTACACCAAAGATTATTTTGAAGAATACATCGCCCCGGAAATGAGGTTCGTGTTTGGATTGTTAAGCTATGTGAAGGCGTCAACACCGGAGCTTTATTTTGAAGCCGAACAATTATTACACTCAGAATCAGAGGGACAGCTATGAATCAGCCATACTTGACCTCCGCGGGAATTCGCGATTTTTTCGACACTCAATCAGACCGTATTCAAGACTCAGCAAGTCAATTGTACGTACATGATGAAAAGCTAGAAATCGTTGGGACTCGGCTAATCATCAGTAACGCTATGGAAAACGTCCCTAATCGCGATAGTTTTCAGATTGACTTATCCACTTATTGGCTTCCTGGCACGGGAGATTTTACTCATCCGGTTCCCCTACTGCTTTACCCACATTACGCTCAAACAGTAATAAGTAAGGTCGACTCATTCGTACAACGTATCAAACAAACACCATCATTCAAAAATACAGTAGCAAGCACGTTCAATAATTCTCTGCGGTTTATTGAATGGGCATTATTAAATGGTCATTATTCGCTCGAGAGTGTTTCTGAGAAGGATGTAACGAAACTGTGCCACGCACTAAAGAAAGGCGGAATACCAAGTATGCTTTCTTTACCAGAAAGGCTTGAAGCGTATTTAATGTCAATAAAGCACAGCAAGCTGCTACTTGAGGGGATCACCTACGATGGAGCGTCTTTAAACACCAGTTTAATATCAAAACAAATCGGTACTACAAGTTTGCACGGAGTAGTACCAAAAGCGTTTTATACCAAGGTGGCCTATCTGCTAAAGAAAAAGGGAGGGGCTGTAACACAACGCTTTGCAGAAAGTGGCAGGGACATTCCAGCACAACCATCCTCTAAATCTCTAAATACACTCTTCTGCGAGTGGAACGAGCTGGCATTACTCAACAATAAAAACAAGCTGACGTTCTATCCCTTCAAAGGCCCCTATCAACTATCACGTAAACTGGGGAAAGCTCCGGGTAGGACTCCTAATCTTCATGTAGAGCATATCACTAAGATTCTTGGCAATGCACACTTGTGGTTATACAAAGCGGCTCCTTTAATAATAGAGATAGTAGTAGCGCTACGAGCTGCTGTTGACATCAACCTACATAGATCGACGATTCAAGGTAATCGCTTTAACTCAGTTTTAAAATCGTCCAATGAGTTAAAAGAATTAGAGCAGCTATTAAGCATTAATATATCCCGCACCAATGTTAACCTTCGAGGAAAACAGAGCAATGATAAATGGACTATCGTTGAGTGCGTCACGGCTTTAATGACAGCCTGCTACATCATTCTTCAGACATACAATGCTCGCAGAAAGTCAGAAATTCAAGATCCGTATATAGGCATAGCAAAAGAGGAGCACTTTCGCTGCGTAGACGAGCATAACAATTGGTATCAAGCGTGCTTTTATAACGAAAAACACGCGAGCCGCTACTGGTATACTCTCAATAATGGAAGCACTGAAGCTTTAAGAGTATTGTTCAAACTCAAGAACGCTTGGGATACCAAAGAACATTCAGGACTATTCCACGTGCCTCGCTTCTCACTAGATAATGACTTCAACATAAACGCATACAAGTATGAATATGCGAAAGGAAAAGTTAGTCGGATTACAAGCGACCAGTTTTTAGCCTTTTCTCTGGGTTATGATGCCATTCACGCGAAAGGGAGCCATATATTCAGGCGTATTTATGCTGTGATCTACCACTATCAATACGAAAATGCCGAGCTCTTGGCCTTGTGTCATCAATTGGGTCACGTCGATCCAACCGTCACAGAGGTGTACGTAACAGATCCAACAGCACGGGAACAGCATGAGCAGCTCCACCATAAGCTCAAGAGAGTTAACAGCGAAAAAGTAGAATCAATAAAGGTTCTTAGCGAAGAGAACAAGTCGTTAGAAGACACCATTAGAGAAGTAGGCTCAGAAAAAACAGCTGAAGATATTTTAAGTCTAATGTTGGGCTCTAGCTCTATGGCTGGCAGGTATCCAGCCTATTTAAAGCGCGTTTACAAAGTGCTATCTCAAAGTGTGAAGCTAAGAAAGGCAAGTGAAGATACCTATGGAGATAGCTTTTTTAACCTCTCTAAAAAACAACAAAGCAAAATCATGGCGAGTATTCTTAGTGCGCGAGGGCATCGACATAACCCCAAAGCTACGGGTAACTGCCATCGAGACCCAACACTACCAAAAACTCACCGACTACCTTGTGAGCCCCAAGTATGTAAAGGGTGCCCTTACCAACAAGTGAAGAGAGTACACCTAGATATTATGCAAGATGACCTGAATGAACTGCAAAATATGGCAAAAGATACTAAAGAGCTCGGCCTCTTGGAGCGAGTTCGAGCAGAAGAATCAGCAACCAGTTTAGCGAGAGTTATAAGTCAACATGAAAGAACAATGAAAAGAAACGCGCAACTTTTCGATGACCTGAAGGAAAAGACATAAATGGATAAACAGAGAAAAGAAGGCATCGAGAGAGTAGAGCAAAAACTTAAAATACTCGAGACATGGGTTAACACTGAAATTCCCTATTTACGGACCCGCGACGGACTACGCATCGAGTCAAATGCCGTGGGGGAGTTTAAGCTTGAGTACTTCCCCAAAAGCGTGTCAGCGCTAAGAAGATGGAATGGCCACAAAAATAGTTTCGAAGTAGTCGAAAAATTTGCAATTCCACACAAAATCACTAGTACTGAAACCTATAAGGCGTCACCAACATATCTTCGCGAGCGTATTGAGGGCAATTGCACACTAGAGAGCATCTTTGAACGATTAAAGAATAAAGCTCTGCTTCAAACCCAGAATAGAAAATCTACAGAGATCAAAAATTTAAAACGTGCGTTAAACCAAGCAGAGAACAATCATAAAGCCATTGCGCATGAACTCATTTCTATCAGGCTCGAGAACCAGCTGCTCACAGAGCGCTGTCTAACATATGACCTAACTATAAAAGGCTTAAAGAAACAGCACGCTGTTGAAATAGAATGGAGAAACACGGTCGCAGTTAACTATCAAGAGAAGCTACTAGCCCTCGAGTCAACTAATAATCAGTTAAGGCAAACATTATTAGACTTGAGTGAGAGGGAAGGCATCAGCATTGAGCTAGAGCAGCTGGAAAGTAACATAATTGATTTCACAGGCGGAAACCAATGAAAAGACGAAACCGTTTGATAAGAACAAGCTCAAGAGACACAGGAAAACAAAAGGCTCGAGAGCTGAGACAATGGTTAGCAAGTAACCCTATTATTCCGACTTTCCAAGGTCAACCCAACCAAACGGCTATAGGAAGACAGCTAGGCATAACCCGTTCTACATGGAGCTCTAACCCAGAGCTCCAGATAATCTGGAATGAAATAAAAGAATCATTCGGTAAAGAGTCCGCCCCTATTGATCATTATGTAGAACGCTCAAGCGAGGAGAAAAATCGACAACAAATACAGGAGTTGATTGTGGAAAACCAGCAGATGAAACAAGAGCTTTTGCTAACTAAGGCTAAGCTAGAGATGCTAGAACAAGATGCAGCAGCCCTTGAATGGTTGACGCTTACCGGACGCTACATTCCTCGTCTTCCTCCGAACTATTCAGATGAGTGAGAGCCAAAACATCGATGAGTATCAGGGTTCTTAAGAGTAGCAGCATAACTTCTAGGCTCACAGGAATTGTAATCGCAATTCTTGAGCGTTCTCCTGCTGGAGGCCTCTCAGGCGACCTTATCGTTAGGTTAAAAGTGGGTGCTGAAAAACATAGAGTCCAATTCCCTGGCGAAGCTGACATTGCACAACCTAGCCTCTACGACATTTGGCGAGTTGATGGTTGTTTTGAAGAACATCCCGAACACGGCATACAGTTTGTCGCTAACGAAGCTCGACGCTTGCCCGTAGCAGCAGGAGCGCCTCAAGATATGGTTTGCGAACACATCACTCATAGTCCTTATTTTGCCGGTTTGGACAGCTTTTGGGGACAGAAGCTAAATACATACTTTTCTAACTCTCTCGTAGACGCACTAAGCACCTCCAATCACATTGACCTCAGCAATAAAGCAGGGCTGGCAATGCCGATATCTTTGGCAAAGTCACTATTAAAAGGATGGAATAAACTTCTGCAAGAAGAAGAACTGCGAGCATACTTAATAAAAAAACAACTTACAGCTGTTTCAGCAACTTGCCTGACCACTTTCTGGGGTAACCGAGCAATTGAACACTTAGAGAAGAATCCATATTGGCTACTTTGTTTTATGCATACACCAGAGCCATCTCCAGAACAATGGAAACAGTTAGACAAAGTGATTCGCAAAGCATACTCAATAAGGCAAAGTGATAACCGCAGGGTATGTTCAGCAATAGAGTACATTCTTCATATGACTTATGAGCGTTCAGGCAACACAGCTCTGCCCATGACTTATGTCGAGAAAAGCCTTAGAGAAATAGGAATCAATTCTGATACCCTAAGCGCTCTGGAGGATGAATCTAACCTATCATTGGAGGTTTCTAGCTATTCGGGCTTTATACAATCCAAAGGGCTAAATGCGATTGAGACGAGCTTGTCCTCCAAGTTAATGCAACAAGCTACGAGCAAAGCCGAGATAACAATTAAGTTCGATGAGAATCTTTTGAGTGCATTTGAATCAGTAGAGGGAGTCGCACTAACAGCGAAGCAAAGGCAAGCAGTAGAGTATTCGATTGAGTCAGAATTACCGATTATAGACGGTCCTTCAAAAAGCGGAAAGACGACCATATTAAGAGCCATCGCGTATCAGCTAACAGCTCAAGGATTCAGAGCGCTTGTGTTACCTCCATTAGAAGGAAACAAAAACAATCTGGGTATCTTAGTAGAACACGGCAGCCCAAAAGATAAAGGGGCTTCCTATTTCCCACCCAACAACGATAAAAAGCAGGAGCAAACGACCCTACTAATTGACGATGCTTCGCTACTGGATATTTGGATGTTGTTTCGACTACTAAAAGAACTCCCAAAGAATGTCAAACTGTGCTTTTTTGGAGATTCAAGAAAACTACCTCCACCAGGTCCGGGGCTAATTTTTCATCAACTATATTGTAACAGCCATGGTAACAAGACTTTCAAACTGGAGTCGCTTCGCCCTCCCCCCCTTTCATTATTTAGTGATGCGCTCTTACAACCAAATGCTCAGACTGCATTGAGTAGTCTTGTGAAAAAGTATCAATCAGAACCTCTTTCCCCCGTTAGCCTCATTTCAATAGAGCCTGTGGCCCTCTCGGAGCAGAGTGAACAATCCGCTCTCTCTGCCTGGTATGAATTCTATCGCAAGGGGGAAAGTGCCACCATTATAGTGGAATCAAAAAGCGCTCAGGATAGAATTAACAGAGAAATACAGAGTGTTATATCTAATAAAAAACAACTGAAATATTCACGAAGCCAAGAGCATTCACTCTTGGCTGGTGACCCAGTAATATTTACCCAAAGCAACTCTCGGTTGGGTATAACATTTGCGGCAAGGGGCGTAATCGCCCAAGAAGACTGCAGTGAAGTCAATAGTCAGAAGCATTTAGGAAGTTTGGAGGTGAAGTTTGAGAAAAGCGTAACAAAGACACTGACTAAAGAAGAATGCCTTTACTTGAGGCTTGCTTATAGCCTGAGTCCTAGATTTGCTCAAACCTCAAAATACAATAATCTCATTATCATCCTAAATAGCAGGAACCTTTTGTCTAAACGGGCTCTGTATACACTATCAACTTTGGCCGACCAGCACCTAGTACTAGTAGGGCATAAAACTGATCTTTCAGAGATTCTCGGGAGAGGCTTTGGTGACGTTGGACGCTTCAATGGTGTGCCTTTTGGAGCAGAGGGCTATGAGTAATGGAAGTACTTGAAACCTCCATACAGATATCAAGCAAAACTTACTACTTGTTCCAAAGCAAAGATGGGCAGGTTCTATGGCCGCCGACTGATTTTGTCAATGAACTAATCAACAACGAAAAATCTCAGAGTACAATATCCACCTACCGCCAAGCTATGCGCAGCCTTTTTGAGCACCTTGCTAGCGAAGGGAGAGAATGGCATGAAATGACGGACAGAGGGCTGCTCGGATATCGCGACTGGCAATTGACAAAATCTAAATCTAACCCAAGGTGGAGAGGACTAGAGAGCGTAACCAAAAACAATATAAATCACGACTATTTGTGTCCTATTTACGAGTTTTACCTTTGGGCGCAGCTCAAAGGACTACACTCTAATTTACTCGGTATATCTTTACAAGGTAACACAGAATACCAAATTACCTCAGCACTCCTAAAAAGAAATGAAGCAATATCGAGAAAGGAAGCTCCGAATCAAAAACAGCTTTACCCCATGCTCTATGTCAGCCCCCCCAATAACAACGTCGATCGGGCCATCACTGACGACGAACTAGAGCAGTTACTAGATCTCATTCGTAACAATTACACGGGCTATGAACGGGCAAGCCTTCTTTTGATGACCCGGATTGTTGATGGCAGCGGCGCCAGACCAATCATGTTAAGTGGATTAGTTCAAGGGCAATTTACTTATAACACCTTAACCAAAGAGCTATACGATACAGATTCGAACCACCTATATGTTACTCCCTTAAGGCAGAAGGGAGGTAATTCTATGCCTCTCAAATTCCCGCAAACACTCGCAATGAACATAGCCGCATTCATTAGTTATGATCTATTACCTTTTGTGGAACAAACTGGAGTTTCAAACCCTAAAGGGCACTTGTTCTTAAACCCCAAGAATGGCCGACCACTAAGTCCCGAACAAATTACTAAAACCTTTAGCTCTGTGACAAATAAACTCGGCTGGCCAAAAGGAAAAAGTATTTATGGGCTGCGCCACCGTTACGCGAATAAACGAGTAGCGCTGCAAACGGATATAAACAGAGAGTTGGGGTTTTCGCAGGAAGAAAATGCAGTGGCTCTTCAGGTGTCATTGGACATGACACACAGAAGCAAAGCTTCTCTTAAAAGTTACGTTAGAAACAGAACCAGAGAAAGTCACAAAACTCGTCTTAGTCGTCAAAATGACAGAATAGAGGAACTAGAGTCAATCGTGGAGCGATTAGAACTGGAAAAACACCTCTTGTTAGAGCGGCTGGAAGAAGAGCAAAAAGCCTCGCTTCAATTGCAAAGCCAGAAAAATCAAAGGCAAGATTCAAATAGCAAATAATATTATAAACATGTCTCAATGTTATGTGTTAACACGCTAACTTGTACTAGCTCTTAACTGATCTGACAATTACCCAATTTTAAATCGGTGCCAGTCAGTTTAGATTTGAGCTAGGTTATTCTCAGCTAATTCATATTAACAGGTCAATTTCAAAGCCCTATATAAGAATCAAATTGCGGGTGCAACTTTAAAGTACTTTTGTCCCCAAAGTGATTTGGAAACTTGTCAGGTTATATTGGTTTTTGAACGCTACCATTTCCAATTGTTCATTACTTCTGGGAGAGTGACAAGTAGCCATATGTTCATCCAAACAGCTGTACTATTCGTTCCTTAAAGCCACCAAGTAAAGCTAGGTTGTAGTTGTTTTCTTCTTCCATATCTCTCGTTTTAGTTACTGGTTCTCTCATTTTTGATTGGCTAAGCTCTAGGCTGACTGCATTAGTAGCATTGTCGTTGAATGAGCTTTCGATTTGATATTTGTTAGCTGGTAAGGAAATATCAATCGTTTCGGTGTTCTGATGTTCCAATACCACAGTGGTCTCTGGTAAATCTACGTTAATACGCTGTGCAAAGTCACTCAGGCTCGGCTCTGCGAGGGTGAATAACCATGCCGCTTGGTTTGGTGAAGCATCAACACGCAGTATTCGGCCAAGAACCTGCCGGTAGTGCATTTCTGTTTTTATACGGCTGAGGTGGCAACATACTTGTAACCTAGGAATATCGGTGCCCTCAGCAATCATTCCTACACTGACAATCCATTGAGTATTGTTATGCCTGAATTGTTCGATTGTTTTTGAGGGTTTTTTCATGTGTGAGGTAACAAGGCATGCAGATTGCGCCAGGTCATCAACTAAATAACTGAGTAACTGTTTCGCATGAGCAATCGACGAAGCAACTATAAGCCCCCCTGCTTTTTGATTAAGCTCTCTAATTTTCGAGAGCTTTTCAACTCCCAGTTTGAGGACATAAAGCATCACCTGCGGGTGATGAAGCAAGGCTGAGTAGCTTAATGAGGAACCGTTCAATAAGGAAGAAAACGAATTAAAAACACTACGCTCATCCCCTTCATTAAGATGAATGTTGTCGTTGTCGATTAAGGCGATATTTGGCGTACGGCAAACGCCGTCAGCGATAGCTTGCTCCAATCCATAGATGAAATCACAGTGAAGAGTATTATCCGGCTCTGTAAAGCGAGACAACACAATGGGCGCTTTGTCTGAGCGCCATGGTGTCCCAGATAATGCTAGAGTGAAGGCAGCCTTGTCTTGAATGTTAACTAAAACTTCTTCTCCCCAAGCATTTGCATTCGCATATTCATGGCCTTTTAAATGATGCACTTCATCCATTATTACCATAACTCTATGAGTGTTAAGCAACTGCCAAAAACCACTATTAAGCGATGACATAGATTGGTAGGTGTAAGCGTTGCCTACGGAACCGATTAAACCGTCAAATCGTTTGTTTAAGCGTTTTGAAAAAGTAGCTCTAATGCCTTCATTCACTTCAGTTGATGGTGAAAAGCACAGTACAAAATCAATTTTTCCAGCGTCCAGTAAATGGCGAGCCAGCTCTGCTGCCATAACGGTTTTACCTGCTCCAGGCGTGGCTAAGCACATAAAGTGATTTTGTTGGGTGTAGAGCTTTAGAGCGTGCTTAATGCATTTCGATTGCCATTGGCGTAGTTGCATCACAGTGACTTCAGCTCAGCTATTCCTGCTTCCAGTGCTTTTATTTTTCCTGTTAACGTAGAGCTGTGATTACGTGCCGTCATATAGCGAGGATATAACTTTGCTCTAGCTTGCGGTAGTGAATCACATAACCGCTTAAACTCCTCAGCCTCACCAATGCTACTTAGTAAGTTGACTTGATATTGATTCAAGGTTGACTGTAAAGCATCCAGTTGAGCCGAAGCTTTTTGATTCAGCTCACTTTCTATAAGTGGCTGAACGGCTGATTTAGCTTCTTGCTTCGGCTTGCTAGGGCTTAATAGTTTGGGGCTGAATTTTGAGGTCTTAAGATAAACATGTTTGCCATTATCATGCTGTTTAGTCAGCAACTCATTGGCTATCAAACGGCGTAAAGTTCGGTGGACCATTTGGCTCGCATTTTTGTTCGTTTCTTCTCTGTATACCTCTTGGTAAGCCGTTTTTAGCTGGCTAACTGTAAACTGCTGAAACTTTTCATCTATTAACGTTTTGTACAACACACTATCTATACGAACCATGAATAACTCACACCAACCAAATTATTATTTCTTGAAAGACTCACTAAACACGCAGTGACCAACAGAGGGTATTGCAGCGTTCCTTTGTTTTAAAACGCCTAATTCTTGACAATTAGAAGCAAAAGACTAAGGATTCCTTAGCATACCTTGTATTCAAAAACTAAGACAATCTTAGTTATCTTAGGATCATCAATGACAACACCTTGGCCGATAAAATTACAACTACGCTACCACTTAGGCTTAAGCAGGCTAGAACCGCTATGGGTATCAGTCAAAAGGCGCTTGGCGTTAAGCTTGGCATGGAGCCAGGAACAGCTAGTGCTCGGATGAATCACTACGAGAAAGGGAAGCATACTCCCGATTACACAACCTTAAAACGAATGGCTGATGAGCTAGGTGTACCGGTGGCCTACTTCTTTTGTGAGTCAGAGAAAAGTGCTCAACTAGTGTGTTTGCTTGAAACGCTGAGTGATGCAGAAAAAGACGTATTAATAGACAGTTTAAAAAAAGATTTGGGTTCAACTTAAGTAGATTAGTTTGGACTCAATCTGCCACTTTGCTCCGCAAGAAACCTACCATACATACGCCCCGAAACTTACTGAAAGTACAGAAACTATTATCTCGACACCGCATAATCCCATCAGGATAGGCCATCTCTGGGGAAGATCACTGACTAACAAGAGGTAAAAACAATGTTAGAGCAAGACACTTACTTTGATTCCATCAAAGAGCGTGACATTGATTTACTCCTCATTGAAGAGTTGCATATAGAACCATCATTTCAACAGTTTATTTTTGAAAGTCTTATCCCGCAGCAAAAGTCTGTCAGTTTTATCGGAGCTTGGCACCCTGTATCCACTCATAATGGTGAATCTGACGTCATTGTTATATTTAGTGATGAAAACGGAAAGATAGTCGCCTTGCTTATTGAAAATAAAATAAACGCCAGTGCTCAATATAGGCAGGGTGAGCGATATATTGAACGAAGTAAGGAGGGTACTAAAAACGGCATTTAGGATGCATTTGCAACTTGCTTATTCGCACCTCAGAGCTTCCTAAACTGCGCACAGCAGAACTACCAAACAACATTGTCATATGAAGCGGTTCAACAGTTCTTTATCGAATAAAAAAATACACGGGCCGATTATAAATCCAAAGTTATAGGTTCAGCTATTGAGCACCAACGTAGAGGTACACAAAGGGAGGTAAATGAGGCCTCAACACAGTTTGCTTACAAATACACTCGCTACATGCAGAGTCAAATATCCAGACTCATTAATCAAAGAAAAGTTACAAGGTCGTGCTATAGGACACAGTTGGTTTTACTTCTATCCGTTCTCAGAACCATCGGTTTACTTGGTGCATCAACGCGCTAATGGCAATGCTGGTTTAACGATTCAAAATAAAAGGCTTACTGCCAAAAAGCAACAAATCGAAGCTGTAATCAATCGACTCCAGAACCAAAACATAAAACTGAACATCGGTAAGTAGGGTGTTTCATTGCTCTTTAAATCTCCGAAGATTAATAACATAGAGGCTGACTCTGAGGGCTGGATAGAAGATATTGAGAGCCCGGTAGAAAGGCTGCTTAAGGTGAAACATATCTATAACACTTCACTTAAGGATGAACTAGTTAAGCTGTTGTAACGCATTTGTGTCCAAAGGCTTGCTGATGGGACGACTTAACATACCTTTGCCCCATTACGTATATGGAATCCACGTATTTGCAAAGTGATTATCAAATCAAAGTTAAGATGCGTACGTATATGCGGCTTCTTTTGAGAGAGCCACCCTCTAGCCTTAGATGTTTGCGCACCTACCGTCCTCAACGAGTTTTCAGCTTTTTACAGCATTACAGAATGGTCAGGTTTTCAGTAGGTTGGTCTTACCTTTTATGCATCATCATTTTGCAAAGTTCTTTGTATTAAGAGATCAACAATATTGGTTTGTAATTTGTTTCATATCGAAGCATTGCCTAGGCAGTACGCACAACTTTGTTGGCTAACGCGATACAGGCCTTTTTGAACCCTATCCGTTTTATGATTTTTATTAACCACGCATCCTTCTGTGTCCTTGGCTCTTCAGGCAAACGACCGACATACGACATTGCTCCAAGATAAAGCAATGAGCGTAATTCTTTTACGCCACCACATTTGTCGATAACTATCATGAAGACTTTGCCGCCAGAGCTGTGTTGTTTTGGTGTCACACCAACAAATGCTGAAGCCTGCCTTCCATTTTTGAACGGTTTTCCATCGCCAAGTGTTGTGTATAGCACTGCTGCTGTGGTTTCCCCCTTCAATCTCCATGAGCCTTTGACAGGGTTCGATTTGTCGAGTCAGTGCATTTTTTCTTTTTCAAAGGATATGAGCTGAGATTTAAGTTGCTTATATTGTTCCCACAACAACGATAGCACCGCAATTACATTTTCAGGAATTTGAGTATCACCATCAAGCACAGCTTGTACCGATGCCTTCAAACCTTTTTCACCTCTTGGGTTTGCAATACCATAACCGAGTATAGTTCCACGAATATGCTGTCCCAGCGACACCACGCTACGAGAAAGAAATCGGCGACTGTATTTGATACCTATTTGAATTGCAGAATTTGCGATAGCTAACGCATCGTTATGATCAGTTTTGTGCCCTTCTAGATATCCTTTAACTTTTTTGGGGTTAATAATACGAACATCGTGTCCAAATGATTCAGCAAGCTGCCCCCAATAATGGCAGCCACAACATCCTTCCATAGAACGATAGGTGGTTTTGTTGTCGCAATAAACTCTTTAGTCTTTTGGCGTGTGAAAGCTTTATTGAACAGCAGTTCACCGTGAACACTGATATAACAGATTTGAAGAACATTTTTAGCCAAATCAATGGCAATCACATTAATCGTAAGCATGTTGGAATCCTCATGTTCAAGTCCCTCGTTCAAGCTTAGGGTGAAAGAGGGGGAGAGAATCCCATATATCATGTTTCAAACCGTAAATGACTCAAACTGAATTCGTATTTTCAGCAAATTTTTCTCATCACTAGCGATAAGCTTCAAGCGTACTTCAACATCCATATTGACTCCCTTGTTATTAGCCTGATAGCATCATCGCCTTATTGACTTTCAAGTCAATTTTTATCGGATAAAGCAAGGAGCCGCATGCTTAAGGCAGTAAAATCGATGACGTATTTGGGAGGTAATAATACATCCAAGCGCTAACCCTTTTGAGCAGTCAAAGTTTTATCGAACATTGTTAGTGGATGTTTTTGGTCAATCTTATATGTTTTTGCCAAGACATGCAGGCCACACGGAAAACCTAGGTGAGCTGGTTAATAACAGTATAGATATTTACTGGGCTCAGTCATTACCTCAAAACCATAGCGCCATGTGTGGTTACCTGTTAGACCTGAACAAGTTGTACTTCCAGGTGTCTGGCGATTACATGGCTAGCCATAAAAGTGAGCAACAGAAAATTGACTGGTTAAGCAATGGTATTGTTAGTGGTGAAGTGAAGGCGCCCAAGGGTAAAAGCTTCGCTCCTACCCCACCAACTAGCGCAACTGGCGCCATCCCTATAGCTGCCTCTTCTGTGGAGCAAGCTTCAGATACTCAAAAAGCCCAAAGAAAAGTTGAACCCTCACTGGGGCGTGGCGGCTACACGGGCCGTGTTCCAGCGGGACAGCTCAGTTTGTACTCCTGAAAGCCCTACAAGCGCCCCTTACACTAATTTAACGAACGCTGGGTTAAATCCTAAAACTGCGGCTGACATAACTCCTGAGTGTACCCGAACTGCCTTTGGTATTAGCTGTGAGCACGCAAGCAGGGGCTATGAGTTTGATGTACTAAAATCTCAGGCAGGCAAACCTAAAATGCGCTTTGCCGTAGTAGGTAAAGATAGCATCATCGTTAAACAGCAAGGCTCTTGTGCCAACGGTAGTTCAACGTGTCCGAGCATCAATGTAACCGGGCCAGATATTGGCGTAACCGAAAAGCGCCTAACTTTAAGTTTACAGTAAACGCACCATCAAGCGATGGAAGGCAAATAGCCAACGTAAAAGACTTTATTGGCTCTATAAGTAATGGGTATGGCACTTATCAAAGCTATCAGCTGAAAGCTCAAAGTTGCAGCTCTGGACATCCTTCTGCAGAAGTACATGCTTACGCCCCTTATCAATGGGATGGGCGATTAACCCTAGGTTACAACGATAAGTGGGAAGTGACATCTTCATTAAAAGGAAAGATGGGGGCGTCAGATTGGTCACTCGAAACAGCATCGGCTGACAACAGCTTTTCTAACTTTTTAAATCAACTAAACGATATTATTAAACAAGTGAAATCGTTAGTTGGCCAAGCCGATGACGACCATGGCTATGAACCTTTTAAGTCAGGCTTTACCCCTCCTAAGCTCAGTATCGGTGGCGGATTAAAGCTTGCGGAGCGGGATGCTAGCCCAGATGTTGGCCCGCAAGGTCATCTAGACCTTAAGTTTGAGCCGCTCATTGGCTTCAACTTTACTTGTGATGTTATTACCGCAGTCATTAAGAAAGTGTTTCCCGGTAAGCTAGCTGACCCCATTTTAGAAGCAAGAAAAGCGGCTAAAGACGGAATAGAGTCCTCCAGCGGTAAAGTGAAAGCCAGTGCCAATGTAGAAATAGAGCTCACAATGGATGGGCGTGTAGATTCTTTGCTTGGCTGGGAATTTAAACCCGATGGCAGTTGCTTGCCCACTCAAGGCGCAGACGCCAGTAAAGTCGAAGCGGGTATCGGTATCGGCCTAAAAGCGGTAACAGACGCAAAAGTAGAAGTGTTTATTATTAGCGTGCAAATTGGCAGTGAAATAAAGGCTGAGGGGGCCGAAGGCGCACAAGGTGTTGGCTTACTGTTTTCTGCTTACGCGACGGAAATTGACAACAAGCCCTCTATGGCAGGTAAGGCGGTATTCAGTGGTATTAAATTGGTGTATAGCTATCACGCCAAAGTGATGACGAAGGGTTTAGGAGCTAGAAATAACCGAAGAAGAACACAGGGTGGAAGCCTGAGTGAAGAGGAAGAGTTTACCGCGAAAAAAGAAGTTAAAGGGGAGAAGGTTCTACTAGAGCCGATAACTATTTTCGATACTGGAGTATCAAAACAAGGAGCTACGTTAGACAATGTTAACCTCTAAAAAAGCGGCTTGGTCTGTTAAGTTTCATTGCAATAAGTATCGTCATTATTTCAGGAGAGAGTAAGGTGTTACAGGGAAAACCAGTATTTAAATTAGAATTACATGCTTATGGGGCTCGATATCAATTAGACGTGAATGGTGCGGCAGCATTCAGGGAGCATACATCAGCTAATCAAACTACGGTTGACCTACCTATAAATCACTGGATGCACCTAGAACAAAGTGAAATCAAGTTTTTGATAGTGCCGCCTGTAACAGGCTCACACATTCGAATAACCTACTCCAGCGCATTACCTCCTCTGCGCCTCGGTAATAATAGTGAGGGGTGATAGGGAATAAATAGCGCCGAGTTTGCATTTGACTATCGCGGCGGTGATAAATTCGGGGGAGATAGGGTGAGCCGATGAGCGACCAAAACGGGCGCGGAATGCCGGCTCCGTCGGTGATGAAGTGGGCTGGTATAACTAGCGATTTAACCTCTCCCCGGGCGTTTTTATATTTGACTAGAACAGGGCGTTCTACTCGGTAGCGTCTGCTAAAAGGCATCGGCACCAGTAGCGGCGGGTCTGCATGTATCAGCTTCACTGTCGGCATTTAGTACCTCGATTCTTGAACAAGACTGAGTAGGTTGTTTTTGCCTTCGTCTTTTTGTTCCAGCGCAGCGCGCAAGCTTTGGGACTCAACCTTCATCACGATACACGCTTGGGTGAGAGAGGGTTCTAGCACTTCGGCGTTGAGCATTTCAACTTGGGCGAAGGACACTTGGCCGCCGGAAGCGCGGGTGAGCATTTCAACTTGGGCAAAGGGCACTTGGCCGCCGAAAGCGCGGGTGAGCATTTCAACTTGGCTAAATGTGACACTCTTGCTCATTAGCTATCCCCCCCGGTTTCTAGGTACAAGCGGGTGGTTCGCGCCAGCTCTGTCCAGCTTCTTCCATTATTTGAACCTGTGTTCCACTTGGGATAAGTGCGGTGTATGTAATCAGTAATGTCTGAGTGCAGCCCTACCAACTCATGATTATTGTTGCTCGCGGTTGAGCGCAGATAGTATTTTAGCGTGCCGATATCTTCGTCATCTTTTGCCCTGACAAACAAGTTCATGCCGTACACTTCGGTGCCCGGCGCTTCCACATAAGCAATGCAGGACGCAGTCTCCTCACTAGTCAGCCTCGCATTGTCATCGGGGCTGTTTAACGCCTCTTCTGCGCTGCTCGCATTTTCGACCGCCCAATCATTGAACGCGCTTGTGAAGGGCATGGTGGCCATTTTGGCCGAGGCCATCAAAGGCACACCGCTGACACTCGATGTATCAGAGACACTAGCCGTATACGTCATGTAAAAATCATCAATATCAAAGCGCACGCCCTGCGGGCTCGCGCCTAAGTAAGCAAAGTTGCCCGAGGACATTTGGTTTTGGCCAGAAAACCAGCCCATATTGCGGCCACCGATAAACACATCATGTGTGGAGCTAGAGGAAGTATTAGCACGCAACTCCAAGTAGTACCATTTGCCCGGCTCAAGGTCGCAGATGTAGGTAGGCTCAACGCCCATTCGCGTTCCGTAGAGCTTGTCGTTCTGAATAAATAGGTAGTAGCCGTATAAGCTAGAGCCTTCATTCGCTCTGAGTAGATTTTCAAGTGTCTGCTCGCCCCCCGGCTGATAACAAAAGCGCCCCCAAATTAAGTTCGGCTCCTCACCTATGGACGCGGAATACCGGAAAGCGGCGCCAGTGTAGATACCAAAGCGGGATTGTGTTGATTCGTGCTGTAGCTCGGTGAGCGCGTCGCCCTCAGGCGTGGTCGACTCAAAGCGCAGCGCCTCGCCATATTTGCGCCCCGACACCATTGACACGGCATCCGGATTACCGAACCGCATGAGCAAAAACGCTTCAAGGTCGGAGTTGGGGTTAATGTTGTCAAAGCCGCTAAAATACGTGTCCATTACAAAGTCACCTCTACGTCGTCACGCGCGCGCAATACGCCGGAGACATACACGTCGCCGGCCGGTAAATCCACCAAAGGGAGCCAGCCGCGCGCGTTGGCTTGCTCGAAGGTAAGGCCCGAGCGCACATAGGCCCGCCCTTGCATCTCTTGGTCGTCTGAGTGTGGAATGAGGGTTAAACGCTGCTGATAAAGCGCGCCCGGGGTCAATTGGCCTGAGAGCTGGACGGTGTAATCCTCGTCTGGTTCTGGAGTAAAGTAGATTTCACCGCCGCTAATTATAGAACTAAGCTCTGCCCCTGAAATCACGGCGACATGCTGACCAACAATATCAGCTTGGCGAGGGTGGCCCCAATCCCCCACAAGCGCGGCCCATGCGCTTAAGTCTGTCGATAGGTTGCCAAGGCGTATTAGTTGCCACTCGGTGCCATTAAAGCGCGCCTGATAGCTGCAAAGATGATGCAAAAAGCCTAAATTTAGCAGCGCTGAGCCTTGCACATCATGCCCGTTCCCGTTAAGCGTTGGGCGGCTCACTGTGGTTCCACTGCCGCCTAATACAGCAGTGATTTCTACCCATTGCCACGACGTCGGCTCGGCGGGTAGCTTCACCACAAAGTTTTGCTCACTTGCGTCAAGCACATAGCGCCCGGAGGCAGCCAGCAAAGCGTCTTCGTTGTCATAGTTTAGTGTGCTCGATGCGTGCGCGGTAGCTTCATGGTTGGCGATAGCCTCAGCGATATCTTCGCCGCGCGCGAAATCAGGGTGCGCCTCACTGTCGAGGTTGTGGTTCGCGATAGCGTCGCTAATATCTTCGTCAACTTCGGAGCTTAGCGCGTATTGCGGATGAGCATCATCAGCGTGGATATGTGCCTCGAGCGCTTCCCTCGACTCTGACAACGCAATGGTCTTTATTGCCAGCGTTATTTGATTAAGCGTGGCCTTGGCCGGGGCGATGTTGGCCTCGTCTAGTACTGCCAAAAGTTCAGCCTGTAGCATGTTCAGCCACTCAAAACCGATTTCAGTGGGGCGGGTTCCCCCGCCGCCGCCATGGAACCAGCCCGGCTTGTTTTCCGCTTGCATCGGTGGCATTTCTGCAGCGGTGCTAGGGGTGTCTACTAAATGCATAATTACCTCGCAAATAAACCTTTAAAATTGCCTGACTCTCTTTGGTCTGTCACTTCAAACTCAGTGTTAGACCTTAATAACATGTAAACCATACTTGGGCTGCGGTCATACCACGCCCTATATAGCGCGCCTACCGACCAAAGCGCGATAGGAACAATAATTGGCGGCTGTATATCCGAGCCCCTCCCTACTACAATCATTACCTCTTTATAGCCGCGCTCGGCTAAATCAGGGATGTCATAAACCATATTAGGTCGGCTTGATTGCTGATATTCGATAATCTCTACCCAAACTGGTACGGACGGTGTTTCATCCTTTTTCAAATACTGAGAGTGGGGGTCGTCGCTGCGTTCATGTTCATCGATAGCCTCGCCTATCTGCTCCTCCCGCGCATATTGGCTGTGCGGGTTGGTCGCGTTTTTGTGTGCCTCGATCGCCTCGCCGATACTTTGCTCTACATCTTCTTCCGTAGCATATTGTGGATGCGGGTTGGGTGCGTTTTCGTGGTCGCTCAGCGCTTGTGCAAAGGCTTCGGCCAAACTGTTTAAGGCTTGGCTGACCTCATCGTTAGATGGCACGTCTAAGTTGTTGCGGCCTTCACTTTTGCTGGCCACATCGGCCAAGTTTTTAGAAGCCTGTAAAAAGCCGCCGTCCTCGATTTTTTCTTGCGCTATGGTTCTTACGGCTTCGGCCCATTGGTGCAAGTCGTCTTTGTTAGGCGCAAGCCCAGCTGCGGCCAGCAAGTTTAGCCCTTCGGCTTGGATCATGTTGAACCAATCCGCGCCGGGATAGGTTGGCGCTTGCGCTTGGCCGCCCTTGGAAAACCAGCCCGCGCGGACCAGCTCTTCAAAGGGCGGCATTGCAGAAACAGCAGTTTCATTATCTACCTGATGCATGGTTAAACCTCGGTATATGCAAATACAAACCGCCCTTCGGCAGGTTTGTAGGTGTTAAGTAAACACTCAAGCCGCCCATCGCCAAAAAGGCGCACGGGGGTTAAGCAGGAATCATTACAGGTCGCCCAGCGCTCAACTGGGGCGGCGCTATAAACCACGGGTGCGAGACCTGATTTGGGGTGATATAAAGGCGCTTCACAGTGGCTCTGGCAGTGATGGCCATAAGCTTCATCTATCTCAACCTCAAAGCCCGCGCGAGTGGCCAGCTCGACGTAATACCATTGGCTAAGGCCGCCATAGGCGGTATCTTTGGCGTAAGCATCTAAGCGGCGCTTGGCTAAATCGTCGCCGCCTAGGCCGCACTCGGGGAGGCCTAGCGCGTCTTCCCATTCATCAATAAGGATTAGCGCCGATTCTGGGTAAATTTCTTTTTCTATATCGCTAATATCGCTATCAGCGCGGGCCAGTGATTCGGCTAAGCCCTGTAAAAAATAGGTGATATTGTCCGCCTCATTGCGAGACCAAGCGAAGCCCGGCGGCAGCAGCTTTTGCGCCATTTGGCGGTAATCAGTGGCACTCATTCCCATACGATATCCCCAAAGGTAATTAGTTCAGTTGCACTTGATGGGGTGTCCTCGCCTAGGTCTAATGTGTAGTCATAGACGCCCGCGCGGGTGATAGCCCCTTGCACTTGTGTTAACGGCAAGGTGTAACCCGGAACAATAAGGCGAAGCTCTAACAGCGCTAGCTCTTGTGCAATGGCCGCGCGCTCTGTCGCGTCATCAACACCACCGATAGTGAGCACAAGCTCTTTAGGCACGAGGTCTAGCATAATGAGCTCGGCGGTAATGGGGCGGCCTACCTCAACATTGGTTGCGGGGTCAAAGTGGCGATAGATATAATCCTCAACCTCTGCTTTTTTCTGCTCATTTGGGAATTTAGGATCGTCAAAATCACGGACGAACGTTAACCCGACAGTGCCGAGGCCATACCATGTGGGGTAAGTCCAAGCGCGAGTCACGCTGGGCACCTCTAGCGCCCAGCGCACATAGTCAAATTCAGCGCCACCTTGGGGCGGGTAGCGCATTTGAAATATTAGACGCTCGAGCAGCGCTTCTATGGGCTCCTCGTTCACCCCGCCAGTAATGCCCGGCTCGATAGTTTCACCGCTTGATGCGATACCATCAGCCGGGGTAATAAGTTTCACGGTTACCCCGGCGCTAACGTTGCCGTCGTAGCTCTCGCTGTTTGGGCGCTGCGCTTCGACGTCAGCGACAATGACGCCGCCCGACTCTTGAGTATTGCTCAGGGTGATATAAATCACGCCATCGCCGCGTTGCATTTCACGCCCTGCGGGTAAGTTTGTACCGACTTCTGCGACAAAAGACACCGAGCCTTGCGCTTTGGTCGCGCTTTTGCGCTGTATTCCGCGGCGGTTGGCATTGTAGATAATGGTTGAATCGCTGTTCTCTGTGCCGGGTACAATTTGGCGCGACACATAATCAATACGGTCATGCAAATCTTTGACAAGTGCGCTTTGTGCAAAGTTAATCGCGCGCTCGACACTGAAGGGCAAGCGGGGCTGGCTGCCATCTAAGTGTGTCTCTATGTCCAGCTCGCCTTGCTTGATCAAATCCTCAAGGCTTGGGGATATATACGCCATTATTGCGCCTCCCATCGTAAACTAAAACCGTAAGGCAACAGCTCACCGTCTGCCTTGGTAATGGTGATATCTAAGCGCAGCCATTTTTCGCGCGCGCCCTCAAGGCCGGGCGGCTGCCAAGTACTGCCTTTGACCTCAACCGCGCTGGCCATGTTCTCAATAAGTAGTGGCTCCAAGGCTTCGCGGGCGTAATCCTCGGCCTCAAACTGCAGGCGGGGCACAATCTTTTCACGCGAAAGTAGCCACAAGCGCGAGCCTATCGGGTATGGGAAAAAACTGTCGCCCGGCCAACCTCGGCGGTCACCGCTGCGGTCGGGTATCTCGTCGCCCTCAGTGGCGCGGCGGTCTGAAAACAGCATGATAAAAACCATCGTAAACCAGCCGTCCTCCTGCATAACCCCGGCGCTGTCTAAGTCAATGTCACCGCCGCTGGCGTGATAAATTAATTTAATAGTCATGATTGAGGCCCTGTGGTCGGCGAGCCGTTCACGCGGTGGAAGTGCGCGGTGTACTTAATGCCGTCCGCATCAAATTCTTGCGCGAATACCTCACCTGTAAAGGTCGCTTTTGGCGTGTTACTTGTTAACTCACCGCTGGCGTTTAAATGAACGGTTGACGCATTCACGGTAAAGCTCGGCGTATTGATAACGACGCTTTGCTCGGCATCAATGATTAAGCGCTTAAGGCTTAGTATGCCGACGCCGTCTTTTGTGAGTTTGAAATTATGGCCCTCTAAATGGTAAAGGCAGCTGTCACCCTCTATTAACCCGGCGGGGCGGCAGTCCTTGTCTTCAACGGCTAGAGCGATGAGTTGGTCTAGGTTGCCCCCAAGGGCTGCCACAATCGCTTCTGATACCTTCGGTGGCACGCTGGTGTGCCCGTAGTTTTGAAAGCGTTCTATATTGTCGGCCAGCTCGCCGCTGAAAACATTCACCTTTAAGTGCTGGCGCGGGCTTGAGTCGTCCACGCTAGAGAGCCGCGCGCGGCGAAGGCTTAAGCGCAAGCGGCGCTTGATGGGGGCGAGTAGGCGCTCTATTGCGTTGAGTTCGTTTGCCACGCTAAGGCCTCCTCGCTAGCCTGTTCTTCGGTAATAACTAAAGCCTCAGGCGGTTGAGTGGTCAGCTCGCACAACTCCCCGTCGTCGCCTTCTGTCAGTGTTACCGCAACAATCAGGCGCTCACCGTTAATGCCTAGCAGTGGATTATCAACGTATACCAGGCGATTGGGCTGCCAGTAGCCCTCGCTATTATCCCAGCCCGTTACCGTTGTATTCTCGATAACGTCTTCACCTAAATCCCGGCAGCGTTGCCACTGCCCACGGGCGCGGGCATTTTCGGCGCTTAGCTCCGATTCACACACCACAATACGCGGGCGATAAAGCGGCACGCTACGGTCATAGACCACTATTGCATTACCGCTGGCTTGGTCGGCGTCCCAACTAAGGCCGCCGTTAGTTGAGCCCTTAACGATGTACTGGCTAGCGCGCTGTTGCAGGCTGTCGGTGCCGCTGGCTGCCTTGATGTTTTCACCTAGGCGCAATTCAGGCGTGACCAGTGCGGTACCAGCTCGTGTGACCACCAGCGCACCTTGTGAATTGCTGGTCAGCAAAACGCCGCGCTGGCGTGCGAGGCGCTCGAGCAGTTCGAATACGGTTTCGCCCTGCTCAATACGCACGGTAGTAAAAGGCGCATCATGGCCGGGTGCAAGCTGTACCACATCGATACCAAAGGGACGGCACAAAGTACGGGCAATGTCGCTAAGGCGCTGGTTGTCAAATTGGCCGCCCTCATAAACGGCGCTGGAATCGGTAAGCTGCCCAGTTAAGGATCGCCCGCTTAGCTCATAGCGCACATTTTGGTCATCGTGTGAGGCGCCCACTGTATCGATGTAACCGGTTAGTACGATGCGTTCCTGATAGCGCACCTCGACGAGATCACCTTTTTCAATGGCGAGTTGCTGGGGCTGCTCAACAGGGGTGGTCACACTTGCCGAAAAAGACCAAGCAAGGGTGCGCACGTCCATATCAACGCGGCTAGATAGCCAGTCGGTGTAGTCAAGGTCGCGAATGCGCAGGGTAATATTACTCATTAACGATCTCCAAGTTGGTGCCCGGCATGATAAAGCTCGGATTTTTTATGCCATTGCGGCGGATAATATCATCGCGGCGCTTAGCGTCTCCGGTTTCCCGGTAAGCAATCAAAATCAAAGGCTCCGTTGTAGTGGTGGTAATGGTACGAATACGCGGCAATAGCAGCGCACGCTGGTTGATATCGGTTCGCACCTGCACACTCGCGTCACGTAAGGCTTGCCAGCTACCCGCGCGCCCAAGATTTGAGGCGGTAATGGCTTGGATGTTGAGGTTAGTATCTATGCTGTCGCTGGCTTTCTCGGCGCTTTTGGCATCAGCAAAGGTGGTGCGGGGCACGGTTCCTGCGCTAAAGAGAGCCACTTGCGCTTCTAGCAAGCTAGATAGTTCAACGTGTCGGCGCTGCTTTATTTCTAACACCGTACCTGGTACTGCGGCGATACTATTTGAGGTGCGATTGTTATAAACTCCGCCGCGCGCTTCATACTCGTAGCACTTGCCCTCATAGCGGCGTTTTAGCTGACCATAAGCTTGCAGCTCTTCCGGGGCGCGGGTAGCTAAGTCTTCGGCCCGCGAGAGCAAGTTGGCATACTCGCGCGCTAGCTCTCCGGGCTTAGCCAGTAGCTCTCCAATGCGGGTTTTAAACTGCTCAGCTTGGTCTAGTACATCGCCAAGGTTTGAGGCTGGGTCGCTCATCTGGCGGTAAAACTCGGCCATATCATCGACGAAGCCCTTGCCTTGTTCGGCTAAGTCTTCTTGGTCGTAGTCAGGCAGCATGGTCGTGTCGAACTCGTTTTCAAAGTCGTTATTAACTTGTTTTAAACCATCATCAACACTGCTTTGAAGGACAACCTCAGTGCTTTGTGTGCTTACCGGGGCACTTTGCCTCCCAGCATCGAAGCATTCAAAATTGATCTCTGCATAGCCGCCGTGGTTGGTTATTAGTTTGTGATTGACTTCGCCGATTTGAATAGTGCGCTCACCAAAGTGCGGGTGCACCAGCATGCCGGGACCGGGGGCGTTAAGCGCAGTAAGTAAGCGACTTAAATCATTTCGGTAGTTATCGCCAATGACGATTGCTTCAATGTTAAAGTTCGACAGAACTGCGCCGTTATCCTCCGTCCAGCCTCGCTCGCTCTTGGGGTATTGGTGAGCAATCACCCGGCGGCCAGACTTGCCGCCAATGGTTTTATCTTTGAATACCACGCCACGGAAGCTGGCGTTTTGTAAGTCATACCAATTACTCATGCTAGCCCCCGATAACCGATGAGGTTGGTCCGTTGGCCACTGTGACATTTAAGCCGCTGCTGCGCGGTTTATAGCGGGCGGAAATACGTTTGTCCTCAAAGACAACCTCAAGGGTGCCCATCGGCTCGGAGCCGGGCATTGCGGAGTTTTCTCGCGCGGCGCGGTATTGCGCGCTGCGCTGAGCTCGTGGTGAGGCTGGGGCACTCTTTCCTTCGCTATCATCAATAAATTGTTCGCCCACTTTGCCGCCGACAAACTCGCCACCCAATGAGCCAAGTATGCCGCCTATCAGGCCACCAATCGCGGTTCCCAAGCCGGGCACAATGGAGCCTATTAGTGCGCCCGCGGCTGCGCCGCCTGCACCGCCACCCAATGCGCCCGCGGTGCGGCCCACATCCTCAGCGGTGCCATTGCTTACTGCATCTATGATCATCAAGCCGCTTACCGCCGTGCCTGCGATAGGTACGCCTCGTGCGGCCTTGGTCACATGAGGCAAGCCGGGAATATTGGTAAACCTACCGGGCGCTTTACTAGGAGCGGAGCTTAGTATATTGGTTTTAGCGTTTGACCTCGGCGTGTTGCGCTGGGGCAGCCCTTTACCACGGCGGCCGCCTTTGCGGTCAACGCCGCCGCCCGTCCCGCCCATAGCCATATTTACAACAAATACTTTTTGTACGGCGCCCGCGCCAGGCACATTGCCGGGGCCTTTTTTACCTTGTTTACCGTAACGTACCCAATCATAAGCTCCTCGGCCTATGTCATAACCTTTTTTGAGTCCTTTAAGGGCTTTTGCTATGGCAACTGCCCCTTTAACTACAGCGGTAGCATAAACAACAAAATTGACCGTGCTGCTTACAGTGTCTTTATCTAGGGAGTTGAGCCATTCGCTAAACTCCTGCAACGGACCACTGAAGTTCTCGTGGGCCATTTGGTCGATTGTGCCTTTAATGCCTGTGAGTACCGCGCCCAAACTGCCCGCATTACGCGCAGCTGCCTTGGCTGTCATGCCGTATTCGACGTTGCCTGAAATCATATCTTGCATGAGCTTTCGGTTTTCCGGTGCGAGCAGCGCGCGCAGGCCTGAGAGCGCGGTGGCATCAAACAGCCCATTTTCACTGAGCGCGGTCAGCTGTTTGCCGCCCAAGTGCGATGTGGCGCTTTGTACATCTTCCAAAATGGCGAACTGGTCGCGCATGGTCTGGCCGTCGTCTTCAAAAATGCGAATCCCTTTGGCTTGGAGATCAGCTTGTTTCTTAGCATCGGTAAAGGTGCGGAACAGCGCCTCAATGCTGGTGCTTACCTCTGAGGCGGAGCCTTTGGTTTTAGCGAAAATTTGAAACAGCGCGCCCATTTGGGTCATGGCTTCCGGCCCACCTTGCGTCAACTGCGCAAATACGCGCGGCGCTTCGTTGGCAAATTCTTTGACGGATATCGAACCCTTAGAGAATTGCGCGAAAAAACGGTCAAGCTGATTTTGTACTTGCTCAGCGTTGCGAATGCCGTTTTCCCACATGGCGGCCATCAGTTCGCCCGAGGCTTTAGCATCAGCGCCGAAACCTTGAATCGCCAGCGCCAAGTTGTGGATATTGTCTTGGGCCGCTTCGATATCCCCGGTGCGACCGATGAAGGTATCGAGCGCTTCGCCTAGCTCGTCGCGACTGATATTGATATTGCTATCAGTGGCAACGTCTTGCAGTAGCTGCTTTAGCTCCTCTACTTGCTCTGATGGCATATTCGCGTTTGTGCCTAAGCGGGATATTTGCTTGTCAAAGTCGGCAACGCTTTTGATAAGATGTGCCGATAGAAAAGGGGTGTCGGCAGCAGTGTAGCGATTGCCAATGCGGTCAAGCCCATTTGACGCCATCGCCGCTGAGCGTTGCATCCTCAAAAAGCTTTTCTTAGCTCGCGCGCCAATACCGTTAAAGGCGCGACCATACTTCTTCGCTTGGCTGAGCAAGTTACCTTGTAAGTCAATGACGATAGAGGTTTGTAGCTTTTTAGACATTGGAATTTAACACTCGCTGTAATCGTTTAGTGCGCAGCATGAGTGCCGTGATAGGCATCTGTTGCGCTTTGTCTAAGGGAAGGCCAGATTGGCTGGCGAACCAGAGGCAGAGGCGGTCAAGCGCCGCTATCTGCCTCATCCATTCGCCCCCGCTCAGTGGCCGCCTCCAATGCGGCCTCATCTAAGGCGTTGATTTGCTCGGTGAGCATCAACCAATCATCTATGTGCAAAGTGCGTAGCATTGACAAATCAAAAGGGCCTTGCACTGTGCCGATACGCTTAATCTGCTTAACAACTAGCAGCGCGGAAAACATTTCCTCGCTGCGAGCCATCACATAGCGCATGCGCCCGCCCTCAACGACGGCGCGCATGCTTTCAGACTCGGTGGCGGCGTCGATTAAATCGCCTTGTGTCAGTTCGCGTAGCTCCACCTCAAAGTGGGTTCGCGCATCATCGCTTTTGCCGGGCTTGTAGCCGTGGTCAAATTTAAAGGTGAGGCTCATCTAAATTTCCTCGCACTCAACGAAAACAAAGTCACAGTTGATTTCACCACTTTCTTCGTTGAGGGAGATAGCGTCTCCAGCGCTGCACTCGGTCAGTAAAAAGCTCATGCCGTTGTCGCCCTTAAAGGTAATGGTGGCATCAGTCATGTTACGCAGCGCAAGTAGGCTTACATCTTGATGCGCGGCGATGGCAAAGGTTAGCTTGCCCGGCTCCCAGCGCCGCGAGATGCCCCATACGCGCCCTGGTCCGGTGTGCGCTTGGCCAACAAAACCGCCGGGATCTAACGTTGCCCCGAGTTTGGAGTGAAATTGAGAGCCATCATGGCGAATAACGGCAGAGCCTAGGATCTTAGACATAGCGCCCCCTTAGAGCTTGAACTGAATGGCCATGGCCAACTTACGGAATTGATTAACCAAATCCGGGTGTGAAATCACGTTGACCGCGTTTCGGTCACTGTCATCACGCTCAACGATTAGGTCGGTTTTGTACTGGTCGAAGTTCTCCACCAAAGCGCGCGCTTCTAATTGCTTGAACACATCCAGCAGGGTGTCACGGATAATTTCCGGTGTGACTACAGGTTGTCCGGGCGCGAACTTCGTACCATCATCGGCCAACTTGTGGCGCGGGTAATCGCGCTGGATGCGCACCTTGGTGGCGTGTCGTACAAAGCCCAAGGTTGCAGGGGTGGTGATATCCAAATAACTATCATCCGGCGCGCCTGTGGCGTTGGTTTGGTACATACTGATTTCGCGCTCAATTTGCACCACATCGCCGCCACCCACGGTGTGGGTGGCCATGCCGTCATAGAGAAGCAAGTTGCGCTCGTTCAGCTCCCAGCGCGCGCTGGTATTGACGGGCAAGATGCCGGGCAAGGTGACAAATTGCAGCGGCCTTGCCGGATCAACGCCTAGCTCGCGCGCTCCGGTAGCGGCGTAGCTTGCCGCCCATAGGTAGGCGGGCTGCGGGCTAATGTTGGTCGCCATTGATGTGTACAAAAAGTCATTACGGGCGTTACCAAAGGTTGCCGCTTCGGCCATTGTGCCTCGGTACGCACAATAGGCAATACCTTCGATCATCTTAACTGGCCCCCAGCGCTCAAGAAGCTCATCACGCAGTGCGTTCATATTAGCTGTATCGGTGAAGGGCATCACGATAGCGGTAAACCACAAATCCCCCATGGCGGCGATGGCTTCGCTAATATCCGGGTTGCCAGACCCACCTTCTAAGCACTTGACGGAAATAACAACGCCCGCTGGAGTTTGTTGTCCTGGGTAGTAATTAAGCAAAACGTCGATATCGTCACCGGTTTCCCCTGCCCAACGGCAAGTGAGCTTCACATCACCATCGGTAGCTTCTGCCGTAACCGGGTAGCCACCCGCATTGATTTGCGCAGCGATGCCTGCGGCAATGTCGCGGTCTTCATCCCCCACTTCAACAAGGTAGTCTAGCGGTTCACCGCCAATCATCAAATGCAACATGCCGGACTCTATGGGGTCTGTTAGGTCATCGATAGCTATTGCTAGCGGCTGCTCAGCAGTACTACCTCCGGGAGTCAGCGCCACGCCCCACATCTCGGTGAAGGGATCAGCTTTACGGGCCATTTTAACCATCGCGGTCAGCATGGAATCTGCGCCCCATAGCTCCATCGCCTGCTCATCGCTAGTCACGCGATAGGGCTCACCAATGGCGGCACAGCCGCCTGTGGCAAGACCCGGTATAAAAATACGTTGCTGCAACTCGGCCAAGCCTTGGCTGGCCCCGGTGTTGTCTATTTCTATATAAACGAGCGGTACCCGCAAGTTGGCTGGTATTTGGCTCATGTGTTACCCCCTTTTTTGCTGGATTTCGACTTGGCTATGGGCTGCTTAGGTGGTTGTTGGGCTATCACATCACCGTCTTTCACCCGACGACGCCAAAAGGCGGTAAATGGTTTAACTGCGCCCTTGGTGGGTAAGCGGCGGCCGTGTGGGTCACGCACCACTAGCTCAGCTTTAGGCGTAAGGAGTTTTTTAATCATGGTTTTCTCTCACCTTAATTGTTGAGTCCTGGACTGGGCCATCTTCGGCCTGAATTTGTCTTAAATGCAACTGCAAAAAGTCATCAAGTTTTGTATCATCGAGCGGGAAACTTAGCAGCCATTCCTGCTGCCATATCACCGCCCAAATCGCCACGCCGGTGGCATCTTTGGAGTCACCTCGACGGCTATAAAGGTTTTCCATTTGGACATTTATGGGCATTCTCTCCGCACCTGGTATTTCCCCGGCCTCGGGCCTACTAAGTAGCTGCGCCAAGCGGCATGTGATAACTTCGCAGCGGATATCACGGTCATAGCTGTACATATCAGAGCAGAACACGAAGGCAACAAAAGTCACCAAACCCACTGTGCCTCTCGCCGCAGCCAGTTGCACATCATCAACGCGTAGCACGCTTAAGCGCACACCGCCGTCCTTGCCGGACATGAAGCGCTTAATGTCGTCTTGAGAATCGAAGCGGCCAATGTGGCGCTCAACACTATGGACCTTGTCAATCTCGCGTTCTGTTCCTTCTAAGTGCGGCTTGAGATAGTCCACCACTGATAACGCGATGGCAACGGTTGAGCCACCGATGTCGAAGTCCGGGCGGCTCATAAGCGGTCCCTCCAGAAATCACCAATAACAGTTAACAGCTCTTGCTCATAGTTTCGACTTAACCCCAAATACTTACGCTGGGGGGGAGCTATAAAACACGAGTGTACGCCTACGTTCACATGCTTAGGCACTTTAAGCGCTTTACCGAAGGCTTGAGTCATCACTCGCGAATGCACCGCCACTTTGACCGCGCCGCTAAAGCCTTCTTGATGCACGCCTGCATAAATCAACTGTGAGCTGATAGCAGCGGAATCGGAGGTGCTGTTGTGAGTAATAGAGTCGAGCAAGTCGCCTTCACCTCGTAGCAAACTTTGGCCGCCGTGCCGCGTTTTGGTGTAGGCGCTCCATGCTTCCCAAGGGGGGGTAATACTGTCTTCGGGCTGGGCTTCAATCGTGGGTAGCCCTAAGTCGCAGCGGTTTTCAATAATGTCTTTTAGTACCTTGGTCGCGCCTTTGTAATGGTGTTCTATTAGCTCCGTGGCTTGGTTGCCCCTATCAGCTAACCAGCAAAACGCAATATTAATGGCCTGCTTATTCAGTAGTCCCGGCACTGTCTCCAAGGGCAGTACAAATCGGTGCGACAAGAAACTGTCGATTTCCTCGTCTGCTTGTTCGAGCGCCTGATTTATAGCCACGTCGTCAAGCGTATCTTCTTTGTCATAAGCGGTGTTGTAGACGAAGCTTTTATCGCAGTCTAATAGATTTTGTTTGCTGGCGTAGCCCATATTTATTCCTCGGCCATCTCACAAATGAGATTCGGCTCGTCGTGTAAGCGCTTAGCGGTGCGCTGGGTGATTCGGGCCGCATCCGCCGGCACATTAACGTTATCGCCGTCATCCACCACAGCAAGCAGGCGCGGCTTGCTGTACTCAAAGCGCATAGCACAGCGCCAGAATCCAGCTGGTCGCTTGGTGCTAACCTTAAGCAGGGGGGCGTCTTGCTTAGATGAGTTTTTCAGCGCATCAGCATTCACTTGGATTTTACCCTTAGATAGCGGCACGGTTTTATTCTCCATATTGAATTGAGCTCGGTTAAGGGCGGATAGAACGGTTAGTTCCGGAGAATTGGTCAGGCCTGCAGAGTGAAGCGAAACCACCAGCCAGACTCATTGGTTTGGATTACTGAAAGTTGGAAACAAAGTGGAAGGGCGACTTTTTTTCATTAGGGATCCTCTGTTACTAGAGACGTCATTGTCTATGGCGAGCGGTGCCAATATTAATTCAGATTTTTTACTGAAAGGTTGGCGATATAAAGTAAAGGAAGGAAGTCGTGATGCTAGGACGTGCGACCCGATTTAAAACACGTTTAAATCGCTCGTTATGTGTTTAAGATGTAATAGAGTAAGGAGGTTGTAGCGCAGAGCCCCTTAGCGGGGCACTGAGAAGATTTTAGCAAGCTTGGCTTTTTGGGTTAGTTCGGTTTGATAGTTGGCTTGTCGGTCTTTGTCACGGTTATAATTCCAGCCCGGCTCAATACCATCGGGAGCACCTCCACTTCTCCGGTGCGCTTGTTGTTCCATGTAGTGGTGCCAAGTTTGGCGCACTGGATACTCCTTATCGCTGAGCGGTGCATGCATCATCTGCACGCCCCACCAATCGCGTTGAACTAGGATCGCTTCCAAATCGAGAGCAAATTCTCGATAAGGCGCACCACTCTTGATGGCAGCGCTTATCATAGCTTGAACATCAACTAGCAAATCGGCGTCTAACATTCTAGCAATAGTAAACGCGTTATTATGTTCGGCGCGCCAAACATCGCGATAATCAAACCTTGGCTCGATGCTCTTCGCGTTGAAGTTGTCGCGCAACTCTTTGGGAAAAATGCGCTTAGCCATCTGACACATCCCCTAAGCCGCGTGATTTAGCGAGCTGTTCTTGAGAAGTCGGAGTATCGAATAAGCTATGTAGTTCGGCCAAGCCGTCGCTCAGTTCCTGATAAGCTTTTAGCGTTTTTCGCTAGTTTGAGGATAGGGTTTATAAATTCCCCACCGACCTCGACCCAATTGCTCATAACCTCAACGACCATAGCATCTATTTCAGCTTCACCGTTGACCTTATCGTTGCGGCGGTTTAATGCCAAGTGCTTACGCTTTGCGCGATTACCTTGTCGGTTTAGTGCGATATCATTGACGGGCGCGCTCAGCGCATGCAGTACTTCATCACCAGCTTCTGCTTGAGCAATGCCAAACTTGGCCAGCACATCTTCGGTGAGTACCTTAAGCCACCGGTCTACCATTTCCTTAATTGCATCAACAAAAGGTTTTAAGTCTTCGGGCTTGGGTAGCTCGATATTAACTTGCGGGTAGCGCTCTTGCTCGCCGTAGTTGAGCAAAGTATAGGGGTTGACCAAATATTCGTTAAAAGTGGCCGATAGCTGGCGCGCGTCCCACTTGATGATAACCTCGCGCACCTCATTGTGCACGGAGGGCTGTGCGCGACTCAAACCATCCTCAGTTGTCATGGTTTGCCCCAGCACCGCTTTTGATATTTGCTTATCGCACCATTGCGCCATGTTTTGAAATAGCGTGTCGCCCCGTTGCCTTGGCGCTCTCGATAAGCTCTATTTCCATCGGCTGAGGAATGGCGGCCCCCGCATCGCTCGCAATGGTGCGGATGGCGCTCTCCAACGTTTGAAGATCACCTTCGTTTGCGTTCGGCCCGTATTTCACCACCCTGACCGGGATGCTGAATACCTGTGCAAAGGCCCAGCAAGATCGGCAATAGAAAATTTAGTCATGTATTAGTCTTTGTCTGCAGGTGCTAAGCACATTTATTTTTTTCTTCTGCGTTGTTGTGTTGATAAATATCTACAGGAGAGGGAGTGCTCTTTGCTGCTAATGGCTTGGCTTGGCTTGGCTTGGCTTGCACCGTCAAACACGCGCTGCATAATTGCATCAAGTAATTTGGGGCAATAGGTCACGCGCCAGTAATCACAATGATAAATTGAGGTGGTTTTCTTTTGTTCAGGGGCGAAAAGTCAAACTAGGGGTAGGTTTTTCGGCTTAGCCCTAAGTAGGTTTCACTGGTAAAATCGTCGGGTTGGTCATAGTCGCTGGCCTCTAGAATCAGAACTAAAGCAAAGGAACAACTAAAAGCGTCGAAACAAGCAGAAGAAAATTGCATCACACACTCTAAATAATGGACTTACTCCAGAATATGTGGGGTTAAGGGAGTGGCATTAATTTAGATTATTTACTGTTTTAGAATGGCACACAGTGTAATTAACGAGCCATCAACAGGTTCAAATTTAGCAATAAACCTTTTACCCAAGATCAAATTGGAGGCTTCTGTATGTTCGTTCAGGCGGATGTATTCATCATTGCTTAGCTCCTGCTCTATCCTCTCGGTTGTAGTGTCCCTTTTAAGTGATGCCTACATCGTGGCTCAGCATTACTCCTTATTAGGGTAGGTATCTGCTAACTGATACGAGTCATCTCAACGAATAACACTCAATATGATAGTTTATTTAGTCACACAGTTAACAAAGCTGACTGGATAGCCGTCATCTATTACCTCTGTTTCTCCTAGGGGCAGGCTTAAGTTAGTCAGAGCTAAAAGAAACAAAGGCTTAGTTAGAAGCACAAAAGCCTATAATTTATCAATACCGTTAGAGGCATAACAAGAATCACCAAGTGAAGATTTTGTTAAACCGCTTGAATTGTTAGGCTCTCGAACAGGGTGCTCTAAATGGTACTGAACACACCTGCCTAAAAGGCTTTGATATTCACACCCACTTCTATGTAATCTATTAACTAAATCTATATCTTCTCCTCCCCAACCTTCAAAGTTTTCATCAAAACCATTGACGGATAAAAGATGACCTTTAGATATAGACATATTAGAGCCATATGGCCAGGGTTTCTTCAACCTATTAGCTAACCACTTAGGGTATCGTATTGCCTGTTCGGGCTTCGCGACCTTTTTACTTAAAGAAAGAGCTAGAAGTCGCCAAGGATTATACAAATACTCTAAGTTAATCTTATTAAATTGAATGTTCTTAGTTAGGGTATCTCTTAGCAATACCCTAGGGCCTGTGATAATATCATCATAATTATTGCGCTTAGCCATTTCTCGATGATCTTCGACAAACTTAGGGTGGAATACACAATCACTATCTACGAAGATGATCCAGTAGGCTTTTGAAGAATTAATTGCTTTATTTAGTATTTTAGCTTTTCTAAAACCTTTATCTTTTTGCTTTACATGTCTAATTTGTAATCCTCCCGAGTACTCTTGAAACACTTCTAAGAGAGATTCAATATCATCCGATGAGCCGTCATCTGCTAGACAAAGTGAGAAATTAGTATCAGTTTGATGGTACAAGCTCTGGAGGCTTTTACGAACTGAGTCTATGTTATTATAAACGCTCATGATTATTTCGGTTTTCATAGCTATTTTCCGTTTTGGGACTTCTATGCTTTCAACAATTTGATTGCTATTTACTGTTCTTAAAAAGGTTCTACTTGTCGTTTATCCATCTCTAATTTGCGGATTTTTCGTATTGCTTTATATACGGTTTCGTGTGTCACACTAAATTTGCGGACTAAGTCGACGACGTTTTTGCCGTTGAACTCTTCCCAAATTTGTCTATCTCGAAAATGAGCCTCAATGCTTTTTCCTTTTGGAAAGTAGACTTGTAACCCTCCAAACTCTCTGGCGAGAGCTAACAACAAGGGCATAGCTAAGGCGGGATCCGCTTCGTGAGCTTTTAACTCTGCTTCCAATATCTCAAAAATTTCTTTCGTTGCTTGAGGCCAACTCTCTTGGCTTAGCGTATTATCGAAAGCCTCACCTAATGGCTTAGTCATGTTTTACTCCTTAGCTGCCGAATATTTCTATTACTTCGCGGTAGTTTAAGCTGCGCAATTTGTTTGGATTAGCTGTTGCTCAAGCTTGACTATAATTATGTGGTGATGTCAGGCTTTCAAACACAGAGGTATCAGCGTCTAATCACCGCATCATGCGGTGCACCTTACGATCTAGCGCAGCTTCTGAGTTATTGCGTAAAAAGCTGTACTAAAGCCTCTAACTCCACTACAAGCTAGTGTTCGCTATCTCAGCAGATCTTTTACCTGTGTAATCAAACAGCATCGCATGTTAAAAATTATCATGTGGTACAAATCGCGCCTAACGACGTGCAGTCAGGTAATGAGGCATTTAGTTGTGATATTATCCCTTATTCCCCAATGTCACCTTGTATCTTCTTTGTAACATTAGTGACTCCATGCTTTGTTTCCTGAAACTTAGTGTGTTGGAGATCCTCGCTTCCATGTTTATGAGGCAACCAATTAATACATTTTCCGCATCAGTTGTAGTCGGTTCACTTTATAAATATTACCTACTTGCTTTCTCCCATCACGACTTGGAGTGAGCTAAGACCGCACTGACAAAAGATGCTGATTGGTGGCTTCGCTTGCTGCGGCCAATTCCGCTAATTAGCAAGCAAGTAATAAACTTGTTTATGGATAAACGGTGAGCTTTGTAGGCGTTACTTATCCAGAACATTACGACGTTAACCTTGCTTAATTCGCAACCAATTTCGGCAGATATTTTAGGTGCAGAACCAAGCGTTGAATTATCCACTCCGCTAGCCAAATACATTGTTCATAATTATTCTTTTTCATAATCTGAATTGAAATGTGCGCGATAAGCGCGGCCTTGAATTTGTCGAATGTGGCGTTTTTGTTGCTCAATATTCGCACTTATAGCGTGCTATTATCGACCTGTAATTGCTTATAACCACCTTTTTCGTTGCGTTCATAGACGCGCAAATACTGGCTAGACGCCGTAGTTTGGATAGTGTCAGCGATGGTATTTATGGCCTGTTTCCATTTCTTATCGCAGATATCTAAAGTGCATAGGCTTAAAACTTGGTTTATATCTAGACCTTGCTTGGCGGTGCGAAAGGTGTGCTCAACCATCGCCACCAAGTGCGAGTCAGCACCGTCACTCTAGCTTTTTATGTACCCATCAATCAACGTTGTGTTCTGCAGCGCTGAGGTTGACAAAATCAGCTATCTACCCCACGGGTTCGAGTTTGAATGCGGTCATGGCTTCGCGCGGTATTTGTGCTTTTCGATAATAGAATGCACCAACTCATCACGCAGTTGGTTGATGAGCTTAATCTGGTCTTCTGGCAAAAAACTGCCGTTTGCGCTTTCACGGTAGCCTCCAGGGATGAATTTAGTAATTTTACCTCCTTTGTTGAGATAATTACTGCAGCCCTTATTGCTGCGGCGTAGAAAGAAAAATAAACGGCACATTCATGATGTTTCATTCCAAGTGACATAAAAAGGGACAGCTTAAAGATGGGTGCATACGCCTTTCACCGTCTGCACAATGTCGGCTGCTTCGCGGCGTAAATCGCCGCTGGATAAGTCAATAATGATGCAGCGCAGGCCACTGCTTAGCACCTCAACTCTGCGTAGTTTTAACGCCATGGCAACAGCCTACTTGTCTTTATGCTTCAATGTGTGTCTCCTGTTGTTCGTTGATTTTTTCAAGCCACAAACACAGTTCCTTGCTAAGTTTTTCAACTTCGCTGGCGGACGGTAGAACCACACGGTAACGACTACTGGTGATGGTTTTCGCAGTGAACATATTAAAGGGGTGGTGACGCTGGTGCTTACATCAAGTACTAGGATGTTAAGGATTTGACTCTGAACATCGCGGTAAACCGTGGGCCAGCCGTCGCCGTTTAAATTGTGGCTTAACCCACTGCGAACCTTTCCGCGCGGCCAATCGTCGATTTCCTCAGATAATACAGTAACGCTCTCCACATCAAGCGCAACCCCTTCACCCAATACAGACTGGGTTAGTTCATATGCAGCATCGAAGTCTTCACTCAATATACAGGCGAAATGTACTTCATTCAGTGGCCGGTCAATAGCAATAATCTGTGTTCCGGACTTTTGAAGCTTTAAGTAGTAGTCACTCACATCGAGCATACTACTCGCTGCGAACAAGGCATCTATACGGCGACTGATTAATGCCCTGCCACTTTCTGCTCAATCTCTGGAGCATACTCAGAACAGCAAGCCAATGAAGCTTTTGATGCTGATTACTTAGTGTGCCTTGGGCAACTAGAGGCTTACATTAGGTGGTTACACTTTTGAGTAGATATTGGCTTGACCGTAAAACCATCACCAATTTAACTTGACCACTATAATAGAAAGAGGGACATGTTTAGTAACTCTGTTAGTGATTACCTATCTCCCTTTAGTTATTGATTTTCTCTGGGTGAACTTTAGTCAAATTGCGGAGCTGTCTTGTATTGTCATAGTATTCGGCTGGGGCCTGTTGAAGTTAAAACTACGAGTCTACTAGCTACGCTTTCTTCTCTTGATTGCAGAGAACACAGAGACTCCGGCTAATACGATGAATACTAACGCTATAGGTCGCTCATAAATAAATGACCATGAGCCGTCGTACATGAGTAAGGCCTTACGAAGATTTGTTTCTGCCATTGGCCCCAGAATGATGGCGAGCAGTATGGGTGAACTTGGAACGTCGAGCTTACCTAAAACATAGCCTAGCAAACCAAAGGTTATAGCTACCCAAACATCAAACAGGCTGTTATTGATGGCATAGCCCCCCACTACCGAGAGGAAGATGATCATAGGCACCATCAGGATTTTGGGTACTTCGGTTATCCGACAGAAATATCGGATTCCGAATAAGCCCACCCCAAGCATAACTACATTGGCAAGGAGCATTGCGCTAAACACGCCATAAACGAGCTCAGGACTTTGGTTAAATAACAATGGACCTGGCGTAAGGCCTTGAATAATCAGAGCTCCTAGTAACACTGCTGTAACCGCATCGCCAGGTACACCCAATGTGAGTAGAGGTACCAATGCACCTCCTGTCACGCCATTGTTCCCCGCTTCAGCCGCTGCTAAGCCTCTCACGGATCCCTTGCCAAAGTCTTCAGGTTTTTTTGAGGAGCGTTTCGCTTCGTTGTAACAGATAAAAGCAGCAATATCTGCTCCCGCGCCAGGAACAGAGCCAATGGCGGTCCCCATGGTGCCGCTCTTTACTGCCGTTGGTAGTATTGCTTTTAGGTCAGCTTTATCCATGAGCGCTTTGCTTGTTTTCGTTCCTTCAACTCCTTTCTCCGAATGAAGTTGTTCAAACTGTTTGAGCGCTTCAGCAATAGCGAATAAGCCAATCAACACTGGGATGACATTAATGCCGTTGTAAAGTTCCAATACACCAAAGGTAAACCGCGGCACGCTGGAAATGGGATCCATACCTACGGTTGATATGAGTAGACCTATAGCGCCTGCGAGAAGTCCTTTAAGTAAGCTTTTTGACGACACACTGGCAATAACAGTTAAACCGAATAGTGCCAGAGCAAAGTATTCTGGCGCATTAAATCGAAGTGCAAAGTTAGCCAGTAAAGGTGCGATACTAATGAGGACAATGGTACTGATAATGCCGCCGGTAAAAGATGCTACTACAGAGATACTGAGTGCACGACCCGCCTCTCCTCGTTGGGCAAGTGTATGCCCACTAGAACGGTTGCTGCTGATGCTGGTGTTCCTGGCGTGTTTAAAAGTATTGCGGCAATTGAGCCGCCATAAATTCCTCCAATATATACGCCGATAAGCATGACCAAAGCCGACGTTGATTCCATACCAAAGGTAAAGGGTAACAGTATGGTCACCCCCATGGTAGCTGTTAGTCCTGGCAGTGCACCTAGCACAATTCCGCCAACCACACCAAAGATTAGCACAGGTAAGATCTCTAGGCTGAAAGCGTTAAATAAACCGTTTAAAAGATATTCAAACATAACAACGCATCCTTATGACCACATGGTTTGGGGTAAGGCAATAACAAAAACTTCACCGAACAGGTAGTAGATAATAGTGACAAATGACCAAGCGGCGATGTAGTAACTGAGCCTTTTGACTTTGAGAGCCAAAAGATAGGTACTAAATGCCACAAAAGAGGCGAGTAGATATCCAACCACAGCAATAAGCAGGACATAGTAAGCGATAAATAACATCCCTAGCAATGCACCACTGGGGACTAGTGGATCATCACTGCATGTTGTTTGTCGATTACCATTGCTACGGATATGGTGATAAAGCATCAAGCATGAAAGCAACACCATCACGAGTGAAACAATTGTTGGGAAGAAGCTGGCATCAACACTCGCATCTTGGTATCTGGGAGCGTTAAACCCGGATATTAGCCAGAGTGATATAGCACTGAGGAATATTATGAGGGTGGGGAGTACATTGTACCTAGAAGGTGTCGCCATCTCTATCTCCTTAGTTCTAATAAGAGTTTGGGATTAGGCCAGCATTTATCACAGGAAGACTTGCTGGACTGAAAAAGGCTAATTGATAAGCTCGCCTAACGTCTGGGTATCCTGCTCTACGAACTGAGTGAAAGCTTTTGTATCTAGGTTATGAATCGTCATTGCTCCCTGCTCCATAAAAGAGATAAAGTCTGGGGAAGTCATTGCTTGATCAAAGGCTTTACCTAGGTTGCGAATGACGTCCTCTGGTGTGTCTTTGGGTGCACCAATGCCGCGCCATGTGCCTGTTACCACATCGATACCCTGTTCGCGCAGGGTTGGTACATCGGGTAGAAAGTTCACGCGTTCTTCTGACATAACTCCTAGCGTTTTAAGCTGCCCTGAGCGCAACTGTGAAATAGCTTCTCCAGGTGTCACTATGGTGACTTCCGTATGTTTGCCCAAAACAGAAGGGAGTGCTTCGGATGCGCCATTGTAGGGAATGGCATTAAATTTAACCCGCTGGTGCTTTTCTAGCGCCATTAAGTAAAAGTTTGGTGCTGCGGTAGACGCGAACTTTATGCGTCCCTCATTTTCTCGAGCCGCTTTCACTAGGTCATTAATGCTATTGTACGGGCTGTCAGCGGACACCAATACCACCACTGGGTCGAGATTCACCATACGTATTAGTTTAAAGTCGTGCATATCGTGCCGCATAAGCCCCATCTGAGGCAGCGAGGCTATTTCTCTCGTAATTACCGTCAGAGTGTAGCCATCCGCACGTTGCTGTGCGCCGAGGCTCATACCTACAGCACCTGCCCCCCCCGAGCGATTGACGATGGTGATATTTTTGCCCAGCACATCTTTAGCTGAACTCGCCAGTGCTCGCCCGACTGCATCTGTACCACCGCCAGCCCCGAAGGGGACTATCAGTCGAATGTTTTTACTGGGGTAGTCGCTTGCAAAAGCCGCTAGACTCAATGTCAAGCCTGCTGTAACCGCTATTGCTCTAAACACATTATTCATAAGTAATACCTTAATGATTTTTGCTATATTGGTTTAGTTTTCGCCTTGTCTGTTGGCGATGGTTAGTTGCTCTATAGCTAGCGAATCTTAGTGTCAGGTTCGCGAAGCTAGATTGCTTTTTTGCAATGACATCAAATCACACTGACCATTTATCCGTGCTGCCAATAGACACCTTTGCCAGTATCGCTTCTTCAAAGCTTGCCTCCCAAGGCCTTAAGCTTGGGCCCATAACCACAATGTGCGGGGCTTAGCGACACGCTTTGTCAAATACTTTGGAATTGTAGGTCGCGTTAATTCAATGAGCTCTAAAGCGATATTCTCATGTGTTTCTATAGGGAGTTCTTCTCGATGTATTGATATTATTGTATGGTGAAAAAGTTAGATGACTAGCGTTCCAAAGGAAATATGAAGAGGGTGATCACATGCTGTCTTGTTAAAATGGGATGGCGCACGCGAAGATACAAACTTGATACAGGTAAAGTGTTGAACTGAGCTTTTGTGTCCCGGTAAGGTTGTAGAGTTATGGAGGGTCGACATTAGATGCATAGACCCCAGTTAAAGTGTTGCACTCATTGGGATGAGCTTGGGTATCAGAAGCCATTCCTTTCCCCAAGGTTTAACCTTTCAATGCAGACGTGATGGTTATCTGTAGGGCTGTGCTGGAGGCTGACGACAAAGAAAGCGACATGACTACGAGCAACCCCATATTCTCCAAGCCTTTCGGGGCTATATTTGAGGCGCTAGATGACTTAAGAAATAGGTGTGTATATATCGGTTCTGGCGGTTCCCGTTGGTATGCATTATGGGTGGGTTAATAACTATGAGCGTCACCCAAGACAAAAAGCCAAGAGGTAATGCTTTAGACTGACGCGTCCCAACTCGTTTTGATAGTGTCGATATTAAGGGAAGGAGGTACATACATAATTCCACAACCGGTTGAATAAACCACATTGGTGTTAGCATTCGAGAAAGCTAAAGCTGTAAGCCTCTTTGAAAATAAACTCATTCATATAAACCTGAAATAGGCCAAAGAAAATAGCCACCAAAAGGTGGCTAAAAGTCACTCTCGACTATTTCTTTGAAGACTTGCTTGGCTTTAAATCAGGGGTGTTACCTGGGGTGTTTTTGTTGTCTCGACGACGCTGATCAGGCTTCCCCGTAGATTTTGCAATTGGCTTTGGACCTGGCTTAAGTGCCATAAAGACTCCTTTATAAATAGATTTAGTGCATCATTGCACAGATAAAACATATTGGGACTAATCATCTAACACAAAAGCCCACGTTACAGTTCGGATACGCTAAACTTGAGTTCCCGCCAAAACCACCCACCGCCGTATATCTAGGTAGATGACTTTGAAATGGTATTTATAGCTCACACTATAAATATCTAACTTAAGTTCTTCCAACTCTCTGAAATAGGTAACTTCATCTTTACTAAGAGCCCTAAAAGCATCTTTCAAACAAAAAAAGTAAGCACCTCTATGACTCTCGAGATATTTGGGTAATACCCAGATTTAATTAATAATCGTCCTTTTTTTTTGGGGTGTTAATGAGCAGCACTTACTGAAGTTCAATTTCTTTGAATATCTAGTTATGTTGTTAGGTTTGCAAGCGCGAAATCTTAAAACTCCATCTGTATAAATATAGCGCAGGGTACTTAATTGCTCTGCAGGTGGAGGAAAACTAAGGTTTGGCCCCTTTACTTATCCAATACCCATAGAAGCTATGTTTGCAAGCATCCTTCAGGGCTTGAATTAATCACCGCATATTCACTAAACCTGTTGAGTCAGTAGTTAGAATAGAGATAACATCATTATTTTTTGTTCTTGTAAAATAGTCACGATTAGAGCTCAATTTAACTAATTTTTATTAAGATTACTGGGGCTGCTACCAATTGTGTACCCGCTAGGCATAATGTGCTTAGCAAGCCAGTGTTGTACTTATTGGCTTCAGAGTGTTGAAGAAGCTCTGTCGCTTTACCGATTGTAGACTCAACAACATTGTTGTCCTTAGTTTCAATGATTTCTTCGATAGTGTTTGCTCTGTTAAAGAAGCAGGCCCTCACTCTGCGAGTTCCGGATAGTGTTTAAATGTACTACTGCCGTCGAAGATGTGCGGTTCAAATCAATCATTGATGAATCGAAACTGGAAAATACGACAATTTCAGTAGTGGTACGAGTAATCGAAGCATTTAATCTTCGTTCCCCTTCTATTTTTATTTAGGGGACCTAAGTTCATGCTCATCGTTTTCCCGTCAATTTCCGAAGTTCCATAACCAAGGCTTAGAAAAAATCACATCACGGTCCCCCTTTGAACAAACTCTAAGTTCTCAACAAATACCGGTTCATAATCATTGTGTGGTGAAGAATCCCTCAATGCTTGGAGTATTTCACCTTGCATCATCAAATAAATCGTCGATAGTTCTCTATTGATCAGAGTTTAACGTAACAATATCTAAGCTTTCTTCTACTACCACTTATTGTCCATCGGCCTTTTCACAACATCATCGACTAAAGCTTTCGCTTCAATTAGTTTATTTGCTACCTTTTCGTTTTTGCATTAGTCTCATTAATGTGGCGTAAAGATACTACGTGTTTTAGGTGAAGGTTAAGTTACCAATAAGCTCTCGTAATACTTAATGCTAGTGAAGACATAAGCGTATTATGTTTACTTAAGTAATGTACCTGCAGCTTTTTCAGGAGTAATTCAGCAACAACAGCTTGGTTGATAATTGGTTACAAACTTCCTCTTTAGGATCATTACAGGAGCTGGAAACTGGAAAGAAGTTGGTGGTATTTGCTTCAGCCACAACCGTTACAATCCCCTTATACTTAGCTCTGCGAGGGCTAAGTCTAAGGGGACCACACCGAGTGATGTAACTTTAACATTCTAGGTAATCACATATTATTTGGCTATGCGCCTGCTACAATCTCATTCATATCGTTCTGTTTCTTATTAAAGCCTTCATGCAGATGATAGTAGCGCTTATAAACAAAAGCGCTTACAGTCATTAGAATAGCAGGAACCCCCACCATCATGAACTGTAAACCCATGATGGTGCTGTCAGACTGTTCAACGTTTGGCACATAGCCCACCACTGACAGTCCGATACCAACAATGAAACCACCTGCTGCGCCTGCAAATTTAACAAGCATAGTTTGAACAGAGAAGATTACACTCTCGCTACGGCGGCCTGTTTTGTACTCACCGTAATCTACAACATCTGCAAGCATAACGGTTTGCAACGCATTCGCGATCCCCACACCAAACTTGATTGCTGCACCTGCAATGCCGATAAGAATCAGGTTACCGGGGATAGTAAAGCCCATGATAAGCAGCGTAATACAAGATAATACAGGGAAGCCACAAGCGATAACCCACAGGTGTTTGCGAGGCAACGCTGAAGCAATACGAGGGAATAAAAATACACCCGCAACTTCAGCGGCACCTGCAACCATCATATAAATGGGGAACAAGTCTGCGTTGCCTAATGCATAAGAGAAGTAGTAAATAGCAAAACCACCAACTAACAAGTTCGCGATTTGAAATGACAATACCGTACCAATAAGTGCTTTTAATTGGTCATTTTTACCAATGATAACCAGTACATCTTTAAAGTTGAAACGTTCAGCTGGTTTAGCATTTGCTGGTGCAGACTTTTCTTTTACGTTACGAGCAATCAAGAATGCACTCATCACGAACAGAACAGCAATCAATATAGCAACGTTGAAAAAACCTTGTCCTTGGTCATCATCACCAAGTTTACCGACAATGTGCAACCCGTAAGTACCCGTAACAAACCAAGCTAAGCTAGCAAACAATCGTGGCCAAACAACAAGTTTTTCACGTTCTTGACGAGAGCTAGATAAGGCAGGAATCATAGACCAGTATGGAATATCCATAATCGTATACGTTAGCCCCCACAAGATATAGGCAGCAGCTGCATAAATGTATAACGTAGTGCCTTCAAACATATGCGTACTAAATAGACCAACAAGCACTACAGCATTTAACAGGGTACCAATCACGATCCAAGGACGGAATTTACCAAATTTAGAGCGCGTGTTATCAACAATTACACCCATCATTGGGTCGGAAACCGCATCGACGATGCGCGCGGCCAAAAAGATAGTACCCACAAATGCGGCTGACAACCCAGCAACATCGGTGAAGTAAAACATTAAGAAAATGTAGATTGGAGCACATGCGAAGTCTTTACCTAAAGCCCCGAGTCCATATGATAATTTGGTTTGTAGAGTAATTTGAACAGACATAGTATTTCCTTCAGGTGCGTAACTACATCTCCTAACAGACGTTGAAACGCTTACCCTTTGTTTGTAATAATTTATCCACTCAAGTTCTGTTTTAGAGCCACTCTGTGGTCGCTTCTTAAAACACTTAAGTATCAACTCCGATGCTAATGTAACCATTCTAGCGAACAGATACTGTGATCAAGAACCACTTGATGGAAACGTTTCCACGCCAATATCTAAAATTGAGAGATCGAACAATAAGATACTCGAATTAATAGAACATACCGGTAATTAAAGAGGTCAAAACTGTTATAGCGTGAAGTGATAGATGAGAGCAGCTAAATTGGGGGTATCAAGTGTTGTATTACCTACACCTCTCCCACGCTATAAGGGCGTACTAAATCTATTAGATAGTTATGGCAATTTAAAAAACGCGTAATTTAACCTACGCGGTTCGTCAATTATAAAGTTGAAGCTAAAACTTACTCGATACGTTCAAACTTAATCAGCATCGCAGTTTCTGTGTCGAGTATCGGCATAGTCAGCCCTACCTCGGCACACCAAGCACCTGATATTTCACAGCCAGATTCTGTCCATGGAGGTTGATAATTCACAATATCATCGTAATTTGAAGGCTTATCAATCACAGAGACTTTGTATAGACTTTGTGGATCTAACCCTGGTATGCGTAAATGACCACTCAACGAATTTGTTGGCATCGTCAGTTGTGCAATCATCACAACTGCCTCTGACACATCTTCGGAAACTACTGCATGAATTTGATGAGCACTATCATCCGTTGGAACTCGCCAAGTTCTCCCGCTATGCAGTAACGGACGCAGTATCTTATGTAACTTAATGTAGTGTTCAAAGCCCTGTTTCTCTTCTTGGACTTCTTTCACAGGGTCTAATTCAATACCCATGTGACCAAACAGTGCTGTTAGGCCACGAAACTCTATACTATGACGGCGACGAGTGCTGTGGCAGCGGCTCGCACCAATATGGCTACCCATTACCTCAGGAGGGAAGAAGTAACTCATCCCACGTTGGATAGTTTGCCTTTCCAAAGCATCATTATTATCAGAAGTCCAAAAACGTTGCGTACGCTTAAGAACCTCAAAATCTATACGCCCGCCACCAGCCGCACAAGATTCAATATCAACCATAGGATGCTTTTCTCGGATTTTATCGACCAACTCATAGTAACGAGCGGTTTGTTGATGGGCCGCTGCCCTGCCGAAGTGTGCGGGTTGTACAACTTCTCGGTTCATATCCCACTTAATGTAAGCAATATTGTACTTACTCAAGAAGTGGTCAAGGCGCTCAAACAGAAAATTAAATGCCTGTTGATTCTGAAGATCGATAACGTATTGGTTGCGGCCAGTAGGTTGGTCATAGCCTTCTACCGCAAGTAGCCAGTCAGGATGTGCTCGATATAAGTCTGAATCCTTGTTGATCATCTCAGGTTCAAACCACAACCCAAATTCCATCCCCAACTGATTAACGTGTTCAACAATCGGCTCTAAACCATTAGGGTATTTTTTTTCATCAAAGAACCAATCCCCCAGCGCAGTCTTATCTCCACAGCGCCCTTTGAACCACCCATCGTCAATGATAAAGCGCTCTACTCCCATATCCGCAGCTTGGCTAGCCATCGACATAATATAATCAGGATCATGATCAAAATAGATGCCTTCCCATGTATTAAGGTGAATAGGTCGAGGATTTTGTGCGAAAGATTCCGGCAAGATGGAGTGGCGCACATGAGCGTGGAATTGGTGGCTCATTTCATTCAGGCCTTCCGAGCTGAAACTTGCATATAACCAAGGTGTCGTTAAGCTTTCCCCTTCATCCAATGCAAGCTCGCCCGGTAGATAAATAACTTCCGCTTGCACGTAACGACGACCGTCTGCTTTTACATCAGCGCGTAATCTGTGGTTACCACTCCAAGCAAAGTGAATCCCCCACACATCACCCGTAATTTCATTAAAGTTAGTCGTACCAACAACCATCGCAGGATAATGTTCATGAGACGTTCGTCCACGACGGTTTTCTTGTTGGTACCCCCCTTGTTGTAAGGGTTGACGCACCGTTTGGAACTCATGTACCCAGCGGCCATAGTACGTCATCAACTCACTAGCTCTTGCTGGTAATGGTAAAGTATTAGCGAGGCGATTCACCTGATAAAGGCCAACTTTGACATTGGTTAAGGTGTGGCGAGATTTAACAACGTCATGTTTATCAAGGGATAACTCGGTTGTTAAACGTAAGCCTGCACGTAAATCCTCACTCTCAATGAGTAAGCTAGATGGTGTTTGTTGAATATCAGTAATAGAGAAAACAGGCGCCCAATCCAATCCTCCTCGGTGTCCTTCTAATGCTGGACTGCTGAAAACACCGCGCCCAAGCTCAGGGCTCAGTGACATAGCGACATCATTATCAAGGCGACCGTAAGGAACAGGTCTTTGAAGAGAAATACGAAAACTTGCTAGATCACCACGAACGGGAACTCCCCAATGCAGAATTTCGGCAAAATCGCCAAGTTCAACTATCAGTTGCGAGTTTTTACCCGTAATTTCTATTAGGGATTTATTCGTCATTTTATTTAACCTTAACGCTCTTAATTACCCCGTATCATAACTATTGAGCTGAGAGTTTCTGTGATCAAACCCAAAGGCGTGAAAACGTTTCCAATATATATATTTGAGATTAATAGATTCAAATAACATATCTTAATTCAAAAATTTACGCCCACCTCCATCTCAGTACAAGTAATCCGCCCCCAGATAACGGAGATACCCCATGTTAAATAAACCATTAAAATTCAAACTATTAGACTGGCAAGATGATCTACAAATGGGCTCAAACATATTTCTTCTTGAATTCACCAGACCACACTCGTATTCTTAAACTTTAGAGTACAACTATGAAGCGTCTCTCTGGGTCCTAACTTTTACATTCCAGCTTGGCGGTATTGAGTTTGATACTTCCTTCCTTGTCTCATATGCCCAGTTATCATTGACCGGGCTACTTTTCACCTAAGTAATAACCCCAAACCCAGCTCTGCAAAACTCAATACTTACGTTTAAACGCTACGCACTTCAGATCTAATGCACGCTCAGCTTCCTCTTAACAGCCTTTAAATGGAAAATGATTCCATTTAAATCATAGGAATTTCTATAAAGCAGCCGCTATTAGCTTAATTATCAGATCAAAGTCACACTAAAATAATCACAAACCAATCAATAGCACAAAAATGCCAACCCCACATGAAAACGTTTCCACGATTCACTTACACTCTCACTTGAGTTAGGACTCAAACAAAAATATCCACAAAATAGAAAATAATGGAGACATTTCATGAAACAAAAAATGCTAATTAAAGCATTAGGATTCACTCTGGCCCTCCCCCCATTAATGAGCTTCGCTGCAGTGGAAAACGTTACATATTTTGGTTATGCGAAATGGGGCAACATCTACACCGATAATGACCAACATAATGACGGAAAAGGTGAGCGAAACGACGTTATACGAGCAGGGCAAGGTTACGGTAACTACCGTTTAGGTAATGAATTGAACTGGTGGGAAGCCGGTGTTAAAGCGGATGTATGGCGCAACAATGACGCTTATTTTGATACTACGATCTACCTAGGTAGTGGTGATAATTGGGGGGATGTCAGTACCATCCAACTTTGGTCAGCAGGTCACGGCCTTATCAACGGACAGCCTAACGCGAAAGTCTGGGCTGGCGAACGTTTCTACCGCCGCCATGAAGTCCACATGATTGACGTGAAGTACTGGGATACATCCAGTACGGGTTTAGGTATTGAAGATTGGGATCTAGGGTTCGCTGACGCACATTTGGCCTGGATGGCACCAAATTCTTCAAGTGACGATGGACGTAGCCTTCATCACATTGATGCTCGCTTAAGCGGTATTGAATTTAGTGACACATCAGATCTAACTCTTGGTTTTAATTACGTGACTACGCAAAACTCTAGCTACGACGATAAAAACATTACTACTTCTGGTGTAATGCTCTCTGCTCTTTACCGTCAAGCTTGGAATTATGGTTCAAACACCTTGACCTTCCAATATGGTACTGATGCCTTAGCTGGCGGGCTAATGAGTGCTGAAGGTGGTTCAAACAAAAAGTATAGTACCGGCGTTGAACATGATGGCTACAGCTGGCGTCTATTTAACCACGGAGACTTAAATATCAGTGAAAATCTTCAAGTCATGTACTCCATCGCTTATCAAGATAAAAACCTAGATAACAATGATGGTGAGAAATGGTTTAGTGTAGGAGCACGTCCTCAATATGCTTGGACAGATTATATGTCGACAGCATTAGAAGTGGGTTACGAAACAGTAGAAGCACAGAATGGCTCAGGTACAAATGACATGTACAAAGTAACCGTTGCTCAAATGTTCCAAGCCGGCAAAGGTATATGGGCTCGCCCATCTATTCGTATATTTGCAACTTACTCTGAATCAAATAACGAATGGGATCGTGGTAACAAGGTTTATGGAACGGCAACGAGCATTAATGCCGAGGCCATTGACGAGATTACTTTTGGTTTTAACGTAGAAACTTGGTGGTAAACAACAACACCCGAGCGTCTATTCAATTAACGAATTGACGCTCTAAACTAGAATAGTAATTTAACGGGGAAAAGCGATGCTTTCCTCTTTACTAAGGTAGCAATCAGATGAAGTTAAAATCATTGGTGTCCATTGTCGCTGCATTCACCGTTAGCGCATGTAGCGGAATACCTGAAAAGGAACTCAATACAGATTTCAGTAGCAGTGCATGCTGTTCTCAGCTAAGTGCGCTTCCAATTACGCAATTGTCTATTCGATTCAACCAACAAGTGATTATGGATGGTTATTTACCGACCATTTCCTCTTCATTGTTAAATGAAAACACAGAAACCGATAACCAACGCTTTCCGACCATCGCGTATCAAATCAGTGGCACGACAAAGTCGCTATCATTATTAATTCGCTCATACATTAAAGACGATGCGCTTTTTGCTCCATCTATCTATATCTTTGACAAGCAGTGGCGACTGCTTAGTCAATACACCTCTGACAATTTCACTTACTATCCAGCAGCCATGCAAGGATTAGAAAGAATTGAAGCTTCAATCACACTCGAACCTCAACGAGATAATTCGGAATTTATTGTCATTAGCACCGATAAAACTACGTTAAACAGTACGATCAACCGAATGCACCCTGAAGCTCTGTATTCAGAATCTCAGCAGATTATTGGTTATAAGCAACTACCGCTAACAGCCACGTTGAGCAGCGTAGGTTTCATTGACGTTACGGCGAGTAAGCCCAAAAACAGTGCGGTTTTGACTCTATTAGCTGAGCTTGGTGTTTTATCCAACGATGAACCCGAAAATTTAGATTCAAAGCAGGTATCTCAACTATTAACACCAACAGATAAAACCATTCAAAAGATGCAATGGCTGGATATTCAAAAGGAAATTGACCAAGCCCTAAAAAGCGATGACATCAAACAAGCCGTATTTGTAGCGAATCAAGCGGCCGAACAGGGCATACCCGAAGCAAAAGATTATTTATTAAAACAACTGGCTAAATAAGTGGAAAAAATAATACATACAGACTAATTGATAACCGTTATAACTGCCCCAAAAGCTGATGATTTAACAGATTTATTACTAATATTGAACACTTTAAGAGTAGGAATATCATGAAGGCATTTTCAAACATAATCCAAAGACGCGATTGGGAAAACCCACAGTCTGTGAATATCCACTGCCTTAATGCGCACAGCCCATTATCAAGCTACCGTAGCCTTGAAAACGCTCGAAGCGGCATTGAGTCACAACGCAAATCTCTTAATGGGCAATGGAAGTTTAAATACTTTGATGCACCTGAACAAGTAAGCGGTGAGTTTATCAAAACAAGTTTCAATGACTCACAATGGGATGATATTGACGTACCATCTAACTGGCAAATGCAAGGTTACGACAAGCCGATCTATACCAACGTAAAATACCCATTTGAAGTTAATCCGCCGTTTGTACCAACAGAAAATCCAACCGGTTGTTACCGGACTCAAATTATGTTAACCAAACATGACTTAGAGAACACCCAGCGCATTATCTTTGATGGCGTCAATTCCGCGTTCCATCTTTGGTGTAATGGCAATTGGGTTGGTTATAGCCAAGATAGCCGTTTACCTGCCGAGTTTGACTTAACTCAGTACCTAACTGTTGGCGACAATACGCTTTCTGTCATGGTGATACGTTGGTGTGATGGTAGCTATTTAGAAGACCAAGATATGTGGTGGCTAAGTGGTATTTTCCGTGATGTGACTTTGCTAGCTAAACCAAAACAGTGCATTGAAGATGTGTTCGTCACGCCAGACCTAGACGCATGCTATCGCGACGGTTCACTGTCGATTGTTACGAAAATTAGTGCACCAGACACCTACCAAGTTCAGGTTCAACTGTTTGACGGTAAAAATGCCTTGAATGAGCCGCATATCGATCGCCCTCATAATCGTCGTATTGACGAACGTGGTACATACGATGATGTGGTATTCCAAACTATTCATATACGAGAGCCGAAGAAATGGAGTGCGGAAGTTCCTAACCTTTACCGAATTGTCGTGTCATTGCTTGATGAGCAAGGCAACCACCTAGAGAGTGAAGCTTATCAAGTTGGTTTCCGTAAAGTCGAAGTGACCGATGGTCAGCTAAAGCTAAACGGCAAGCCGCTGTTGATTCGAGGTGTGAACCGCCATGAACACCACCCAGAGCTGGGGCACGTGATGACAGAAGAAAACATGATCCGTGATATCTGCTTAATGAAGCAATACAACTTCAATGCTGTGCGTACGGCTCACTACCCTAATCATCCACGATGGTACGAACTATGCGATGAATATGGTTTATACGTGTGTGATGAAGCAAACATCGAGACTCATGGTATGCAACCTATGAATCGCTTGTCAGCAGACCCTCAATGGGCGCACGCTTACATGAGCCGATACACGCAAATGATCATGCGTGATAAGAATCACCCTTCAATCATCATCTGGTCTTTAGGTAACGAGTCGGGTTATGGCAGCAGCCACAATGCGATGCATGCTTGGTCGAAACAGTACGACCCTTCTCGCCCTGTGCAATATGAAGGTGGTGGGGCAAATACCACTGCAACCGACATAATTACGCCAATGTACGCACGTGTTAACAGCACTATTGAAGACGATACTGTTCCAAAATGGTCTATCAAAAAATGGGTTTCTCTACCCAACGAGCAACGCCCACTTATTCTGTGTGAATACGCACACGCAATGGGCAACAGTTTAGGTAGCTTCAATGATTACTGGGATGCATTCAGAGAATACCCACGCCTACAAGGTGGTTTCATCTGGGATTGGGTTGATCAAGGATTAAGTCAGTGGGATGAAAATGGTGAACACTTCTGGGCGTACGGTGGAGATTGTGGCGACATAATTAATGACCGTCAATTTTGCATCAACGGTTTGGTTTTCCCAGATCGCAGCGTTCATCCGACCTTGTATGAGGCGAAATACTGCCAGAGAATGATCAATGTTACGTTAGCAGAGCAAACTGAAGATCAATGTCGCCTGACAGTAACCAATGAAAACCTGTTTCGCGCAACTGACAATGAAACCCTACACTGGCAATTGCTCGAAAATGGCATAGAGATTCAATCAGGACAACAAGTCTTATTCGTTGCTGCAAATAGTAAACAAGATCTAGTTATTGACTTAACATTCGCGCCAAAACCACACGCTGAATACCATCTCAACACCGATATAAGTCTGATTCACTCAACCAAGTGGGTGGAAGCTGGGCATGTTTGTGCAACGGAACAAGTTGCCTTACGTAATAGCGCTGGCTTGCAACTACCTAGCACTCGTAATGCTTTGGCTCCTCAGTTAAAGCAACAAGATGATCAAGTCGTCGTGTCTAGCCTAGATAAAACACATCAATGGCAATGGGATACACATAGTGGACTGTTAACCAACTGGATCGTTGATGGGCAACCGAAAATTATTAAGGCTCCTGTCGATAACTTCTATCGTGCGCCACTTGATAACGATATTGGTATCAGCGAGATAGACAACATCGATCCAAATGCATGGGCTTGTTGTTGGGAACTCGCAGGCATTGGGCAATGGGAACGTCAATGCTCAAGCTGTGTAGTGCAAGCACTTACCGACTCAGTACAAGTGACGTCAACATTCGCCTACCAATTTAATAGTGAAATCCAAGCGATTACAAAATGGCAATACACCTTAAATAATCTAGGTGAAATGAATATTGAGGTTGATGTCACCCTAGCAGACCACTTACCACCTATACCGCGCCTTGGTCTTGAAATGGAGCTACCTTTACCAATCGAAACAACCAATGGAACTCTGATTTCATGGCAAGGTTTAGGCCCATTTGAAAACTATCCCGACCGCTTGGCCGCTGCTCGATTTGGTTTACACAAACAAACACTGGATCAGATGCATACACCTTATATATTCCCAACCGATAACGGTTTACGTTGCGGAACCAAAAGCTTGAATATTGGAAGTATAGGTATAGAAGGGGATTTTTTATTCAGTGTTAGTCAGTACAGCCAGCAACAATTAACTGATGCTAAACATACCAATGACCTGACTCGTGAAGAAAAAATCTATGTACGTGTTGATCACCAACATATGGGGGTTGGTGGTGATGATTCTTGGAGCCCAAGTGTTCACCAAGAGTTTCAACTCACCGAAAATCAGTATAGTTATCAGGTAAAGTTGAAAAGCTCGTCATAGGTAAAGTTTAACCAAGCTACTCGCTCTGAAACTGCTTGGTTCCTTTATTACTTTTGGCTACCTGTGATTACTTTAGTTTACACGCCAATGTGACTCAAAAGCCAAGATCGATACTAGAGCTTGGCTTTTTATTTTCAAGCGATAAGCCAACTAAAAATAAAATATTAAACCTCGTCATATTTTATGTTTAGCATTTGAATTGCCTACCTATCCATTGTTAAATGGCCAACCATCAACACACAGCGTTATATTCAAAATAAGAGAGCGGAATGGCTACCATTAAAGATGTTGCAAAGGAAGCAGGCGTATCAATCGCGACCACCTCTCGAGTAATCAACAATGCACCTCACACAAGTGAAACCGCAATTGCGGCGGTAAAAGCCGCGATGGAAAAACTCGGCTATCGCCCAAATGCTAACGCTCGTGCATTGGTGAGTAAATCTTCAAACGCGATTGGTGTATTGGTTAATGATGTTTCTGCTCCGTTCTTTGGCTCGATGATTAAAGCCATTGATGCCGTGGCAAGCGAGCAGGGAAAGCAGTTACTGATTGGCAACGGATATCATGATGCCACTAAAGAGCGGAATGCAATTAATCTGCTGATCAACAGCCGCTGCGAATCACTCGTCGTTCATAGCAAAGGTATTAGCGATGAAGAGTTAGTCAAACTGGCGAATGAGGTGCCCGGAATGGTGCTGATCAATCGTATTGTTCCCAATATCGAAAACCGCTGTATTGCTCTCGATAATCGTCGAGGCTCCTACATTGCGACCGAGTACTTGATTAAAAATGGTCACAAACATATTGGCTACATTTGTTCTAGTCACGATATTGAAGATGCTCATGACCGCTTAAGTGGCTATTTAGACGCACTCAAAGAGTACGGCATAGAGTCGAACGATGAATACATTGAGTATGGCGAACCTGACGAACTCGGCGGTGAACAAGCCATGATAAACTTAATGGCAAAAAACACAGATATTACTGCCATTGCTACGTATAACGACTACATGGCGGCAGGCAGCTTGGCGTTATTACAAGAGAATGGAGTTCGTATTCCAGAAGATATGTCAGTAATTGGTTTTGATGACGGCCACATTGCTCGCTTCATCTACCCTAGATTGACGACTATTCGTTATCCGATTCAAGTCATGGCAAACCAAGCGGTGAAGCTGTCACTTCGACTCGTAAGTGCTCAACAAAAAGAAAACTCGCAACATAAACAGTTTATGCCAATATTAGTGCGCAGGTCCTCTGTTCGAAACATGAATTGAGAATGACTTAGCTAACTGTAACAGTATGATTTAACTGGAGACTTTGTTAGAGGTAAAATTGCATTAATTAACGAGGTCAACATGCCAAAGAAAACATTAACCACCGAGTTTGACGAGTGTGTGCAGAGCTAGTCATTGTACATGACTATAAATACAAAGATGCCGCCGCTTCGATGGGAGTGGGTTTATCCTAAATTCAATGCAGGGTTAGCCAGTACAAGAAGGAACAATCTGGGCTAACGCCTAAACACCAGAGAAAAACAATAGGGATTCAAGAGCTAAAAAGTCACTATGTCCTATTAAAAAACGTCGGCCTTTTTCGCTATCGAAATCGGCAAGTCAGCAGGTTTCAGCTAAGTTGAAAAAGACAGGTAACCAAGTTCAACAAATATATCTGTGGCTGTCAGTTCATTTTATTGCCACACAAATAAAGCCAGTAGCTCTGAAAAGGTCAGGCTAAATGCGGTAATGAAGCAAATCCATACTGATATGAACGCGACCTATAACAAAGTAAGAGCGCATAATGAGTTAAAGGCGATGAGCTTTGATATTGGGCTTCATAGCGCCAAAACCGCAATAAAGCGACTAGGAACTGGGATTGTTCCACCTGCTGAATATGTGATGAAATCAAGAAAAAATGCATAAACGAGCTTCCAGATTTATATGACCGTTACAGCAGCAGAACAGTGATGTTATGGAATAGTTTATAAACACCTCAATTTGATATAGTGAAAAACTGAGGTGTTTTGATCCCTTGATAGTTTAACGACGCTACGAGAGATACCCTTAAGATACCCATGCCCCACCCTTTGATGTTAAAAGTTGCTGATGTATTTTAAGGAATGAAATGAAATGAAACGAAACATAATATCTATTTTCCTAGGCTTGGTAACGTTTACAACGTTTAGCGCTGAACGCTATGAGCCATCAAGTAATTACCCAGCGGGCTCACGAGTGTCTTACAATTCTGACATTTACGAGGCTAAATGGTGGGCAAACCCAGGCCAATCACCAGGGGATCAAGTAGATAATGAATGGGATAGTCCGTGGCAATTCATCTCTCACGGTGGAGATGTTCCAGAGGAGAAACCTGAAGATGAGGTAGGAATAAATCCCCCTCCTATTGAAGGGGATTACCCTGAATACAGAGAGGGCTCGGAATATGAAGGAGGTGATATCGTAATAAACTTAGGTGAGCTTTTCCGATGTCGCGAGGGTGTTACTGTGCCGTGGTGTAGTGGTGCAGCATGGGCATATGAACCAGGGGTGGGTACTGCATGGTTTGATGCTTGGGTGCCGACAACCGAAGACGAAATAAATAACCCACCAGAAGAGCCAGACAATCCAGAAGAGCCAGAAGAGCCAGAAACACCTCCAGGTGAGGGTCTAGTTGTAACTCAAGAAGAACTTGATTTACAAGAGGCAAGCTTAACGAGTGACCCTTTACTGCAAAAAGTTAAAGTGTCAATTCAGACGCTAGATAATGAGATCGTAGAGGCAGTTGTACCATTATCAGACTCCAACCCTGATAATGTGAAGCGTGTAGAGTCTTTCATCACCGCTGATGAGTGGGAACACCTATTCCCAAAGCGTTCGCCTGAGTACACCTATCGTCACTTCTTGCAAGCTATTGCGAAATATCCTGCGTTTTGTGGCAATTATGATGATGGTCGTGATGCAGACGAAATTTGCCGCAAATCAATTTCAACTATGTTTGCGCATTTTACACAAGAAACAGGTGGACATACCGCCCACTGGGATGTTCCAGAGTGGCGCCAAGGCTTGGTCCATGTTCGCGAGATGGGGTGGGACGAAGATATGCGTGGTGGTTATAACGGAGAATGTAACCCTGATGTTTGGCAGGGGCAGACTTGGCCATGTGGTACATTTGACAACGGAGAGTATAAATCATACTTTGGTCGAGGCGCAAAGCAGCTAAGTTACAATTATAACTATGGACCGTTTTCTGAAGCTATGTTTGGTACTGTGCGAACGTTACTTGATTCCCCTGAGATGGTCGCAGATACATGGCTAAACTTAGCATCTGCTATTTGGTTCTTTGTCACGCCACAACCCCCTAAACCATCAATGCTGCACGCGATAGATGGCACTTGGATACCAAATGACCGAGATACTGAAAATGGGTTGCTCCCCGGTCTAGGTGTAACCACGAACATCATTAATGGAGGTGTAGAGTGTGGGGGCTCAGAAGAGATTGCGCAATCGTTAAACCGCATTGATTACTACACGCATTTTTCAGAGCATCTAACCTCACCTATTTCGGATGATGAAGTGTTGGGCTGCAAAGGCATGAAACAATTTGACGCGGAAGGTGCAGGTGCCACGCCTATCTATTGGGAGAAAAACTGGGGTTGGGTTGAAGATAACCCTGGTGGCAAGTCTTATTCATGCCAATTGGTTAACTATCAGACTCCATACTCTGCATTGAAGGATGGTGATTACACAAACTGTGTGAAGCACCATTTTCCTGATATTGTGATTATTGAAGATCATTAATTAATTGTGCCCCTTACTAGGGGCTTTTTTTGCGCCGCATTAAGGTGTGAGCGACGTTTGGCTATACTTGAGCAAAGCGAAAACGGCAAGCGTTGCGAATCGCTCTAAAATGCTTTGTTAGTTGCACAATGCGCACTGAATTTTTTGATTATTTTCAGTGAGATATTTTATGTCATTTAGATAGGCTTGAAGATAACCTTGCTCTATATTTTCAGCAAAGGATTCATTGCCATTTTCGGCTTCACTACGCATGAAGGATACTAAAGCCTGTAATCGCTGAACCATAGCATCAGCTAATTGCTCTCTTTCTAATTCAGTTGCACCATAACTATCACAGAACAACTTAGCTCTAGCCACCTGCTCTGAGATTGTGCCTAGCTTATCATTGCTGTTAGTTTTGAAAGGAGACCAACAAAAAACTGAATATGCTAAATCCCATATTCTTGGTGCTGGGTGTGCCGTATCGAAGGCAAACACACCAACAACTGTATTTTCTGATAGAGCAACATTGTATGGGGTAAAGTCACCATGACAAATAACCTCGAATGGCTCTCTCGGCTCTAACATCCATCGGTGTGCATTAACATCAATTTGCTCCAAGAGTGAAACTGTTGAGTCATGTATTTTACGTAATAATTTACCCGCAGATATCAGTACATCATTTGTTGCGATTGCGCCAACTAACGGATAATTGTAGGTATTACCTGCGACAAAACTTAAGATTTCTTGGTTTTGATTAACACCTAAAAACTTTGGGATTTCATCTAACTTTGCTCGCTCAAGGTGCTTCAAAATAAGATGAGTTGTAGAGCTCCATGACCGAAGAGGCCGATAGACGACTTCACCATCTCGATATATTGCAGATTCTCTTCCGCCTGATAATTCTTCCACGAAACCTCCCTATGCAACTAGACATAATGATCCCCGGTGAAAGTGCCGACCTCCTGCGTTTATCGTGGGTTAGTCAAACTAGAGCCACACTGTTAGATGCAAAGTCTTAACAGAACAGGAGATCGACATGTCTAAATCTAGCACGTTTTTCATTGGACTAGATGTTCACAAAGAAACCACAGATGTCGCTTATTGTGTTGATAACTCGAGAGATGAGCCTGTATTCCATGGCACCATTCCCACCAACATTCGTTCTATCAACAAACTTATCAAAAAATACAAAGGCTTGGCTACCCATCTCTGTTTAGTTTATGAAGCTGGGCCGTGCGGATTTTGGCTGTATCGTCACTTGGTAAAACACGGCATTGAATGCTGGGTAGTGGCTCCCGCCCTTATCCCTAAAGCGCCCGGTGATAAAGTTAAAACCGATAGGCATGATGCTATGGCTTTAGCGAGAATGGCGCGAGCAGGATTGATTCACTCTATTCATGTGCCCAATGCCGATGATGAAGCGGTCCGAGATTTAATCCGTTGTCGTGAAGATGCCATGCTCGATTGTCGCCAAGCGCGGCAGCGTTTAAAGCTGTTCTTGTTACGCAATGGTCCCCCGTGTTCGGGGCGGCAAGCCTGGAATGAGGCCTACAAGCGACACTTGGCTGATATTCATTTCTTAGAGCCTGCTAAAAAGCTCAGCTTTCAGCACTACACCAACATTGTTACCGAGCGCTATGAGCGGCTGCAGCATCTTGAGCAAGAGCTACAGATAATTGCCCAAGACTGGTCTTGGTATTCGTTAGTCCAATACCTAACAGTGTTGCGTGGTATTCGCTTCTTATCGGCTATTACCCTGGTTGCTGAACTCGGCATGCAACAACAAAGACAACCTGTTGACAAACCTCATTTAGACCATAAAAAACAAACACTTAAGAATCATTCAACTCTGACCTGTGTTGACAACCAACGAAAGAGCGAACTGTTGACAAGTTCAGTACCAATAACAGGTCTGGTTGACACTTAGTTAAACATTAGAGATAGGTTTTATCTGTAATCGCTCCGCATTAGTTAAAAGAACAATACTTAAAGTAAGCACCTCCTTTTCTAATAGTTCATTGGTTAAGTGCAGCAATGAGCTTCTTTCGTTCACTCTCAGTCATCTTAGAGATAATCCACTCCAAGTTCACCAACAATTAACTTTAAGTTTAAACATCTAGAGTGTGCTGAGCTAGTCATTGTTCATGGTTACAAACACAAAGATGCAACCGCAGCGATGAACGTTGGATTATCGTCAATTCAGCGCTGGGTAAGCCAATATCGAAAAGAACAAAGTGGTGTTACGCCTAAAGCCAGTGCACTAACACCTGAGCAAATCCGCATCCAAGAACTAGAAAAACAAGTAAAGCAGCTAAAAAGTGATAACGCACTGTTAAAAAAAGCTTCAGCCTTTTTCGCTATGGAAATGAACAACGGCAGCAAGTAGCTGCCAAGCTGAAAAAGGCGGGAAGTAAGGTTCAGCAGATATGCCGTTGTTTATCGATACCGTTACCGAGCCAAACCAAAGCCTATTTGTGCTGAGCGTGTAAAACTTGGTGCAGCGATGAAGCAAATTCATGTTGATATAGATGCAACTTATGGCAAAGTCTGTATGCATGATGAGTTACAAGCATTAGGCTTTGATATTGGCCTTCATCGTGTTCGTACGTCTATGAAGCGATTGGGACTAGTTGCAGCAGCATAAATATCCTGTAGGCGGTAAGCCTTCGGTTATTGCACCTAATCACTTAAATCGGCAGTTTAATCCTCAAAGCTTAAACAAGTTTTGGTCTGGCGATATTACCTATATTCGCGCACAGCAAGGTTGGTTGTACTTAGCGGTGATTATGGATTTATGCTCACGCAAGGTGATCAGCTGGGCATTCTCGGACAAACCCAACAGTGAACTAACAACACGCGCATTACGTTTAGCCATAAGTAAAAGGCAGCCAACTGCTGGCGTGTTATTCCATTCAGATCAGGATGTGCAATATACGAGTGAGGCATTTCAGCGTTCATTAAATGAATATGGTTTAGTCTCAAGTATGAGTCGAGCAGGAAACTGTTTAGATAATGCCGTTACTGAACGCTTTTTTCGTAGCTTAAAATCAGAGCGAATTAACTATCGTCGTTATCAGACAAGGAGTGAGGCAATAGTTGATATTATCGATTACATCGAACCGTTTTATAATCAGAAACGGCGACACTATAAGTTAGGAACCATCTCACCAGTAGAATATGAAACAAAACTAAGAAAAAGTGCCTAAAGAAGTCTCCAAGTTTATTTGACCCTTACAGCTGAGAGAGATGATGAGGATTGTAGTGGCACACAGAAGTGCCCACCACAAATCAACCTAACAACATACCCCAAGTCAGCTAACCAAATAAATCTAATACTTCACCCGATAATGGAAAAAACCTGTCATTGTAACTCCCTAGAAGCCCTTCTCTATCCCTTATAGCTTTATGTATATGTGATGGCGTGAGTGTAACTCCTGATGACTCATCTAACTCTAAGGTTTCTGGGTTTACTGGAATTGGAGAAAACTTATTATTCGTGGCCCCTATAACTTTATTACCTACCATCTCCTTGCTCCACACCATCATACTACTTGTAAGCCAATGATCTTTCCCATTGTCGGTGTTATACCAAGGTGTGCGACCAAAATCCGAGCTAAACACCAAAGTAGTATTACTCGCTAGATTCAATCGCTCAAGCTCTGAAATCATATAATTAGCCACCTCAAAATAACTCATGAGTGCGTTATTATGGTGAACATCATGATCTCCATGGGTGTCAAAGCCTCCGATTTGAACTTGTGCCGTACATGTTAATCCTGCAGCTATAGCCGCTGCAGCGATTTCTACCTGTCCCATGGTCCCATCTGACACGTTATTTGGCAGGTAATCTAATAGTAAATCGATTTCATCACTACCAGCATGTGCGTCTAAAAACTCCAACACGCCTTCTTTTTCTGCTCCAGGTAAGCTCCCCTCAACAACATCAACCATATTTTCCGCATGCTTATTATTTATGAAGTCTGTTAAGTCTTCGGATAAATACGGGCTCTTTTCAACAAGCTTATATAAATCATCAACTTTATTAATTCGTGTTGCATTAACTAAGCCACCAGTTTGCCCATACCCACTACCTAAGTAATACGTCATCACTAATTCTTTATACTCTGCTGCTATAAACGCTGGCAACACAGGGTAAGCAGGTGAAGGACTCCCAGACATAGAAGTATACACTCCTATACTGTGACTGTTCGTCCCGTGGTCAACGCCATTGAAAACCCTCAAATTTCCATAGTGATTGTTAAAAAAGTCCTCCATATGATTAATCCCCGTATAGGAAGGATCAAGTAAAGGTGCATAGCGAATATTCCCCGCTTGCTTTATCGACGATACAGGATAATTATTTATGACCCCTCTATTCGCATCATCATCGTAATAAATGTCACCTTTCGGATCACAAATTGATGTTGGATCCCAGCCACCATGTCCGTAGATATAAATATAGTTACGTTGTCCTAAGCTACTCCCTGCCGCCATACTAAAAGGGGCGAATTTCAAGGCCACTCCAGTTAATGCTAGTGCTTTAATGAATGCTCTTCTGTCCATGATATCTCATCCTTAATTAATGATAGTAAAAACGCTGATCTCTTAATAAGTACGTCAATACAGCCATCCAAGCACGGGTATAGTGCTCTCTGTCAACCTTTAAGTAAGGCTTTTCAACATCGTCGCGATCTTCATAATCTAACATGCCCTGAAACTGCCCTGGTCTACATTCACTATCTACATTATTGTCCGAGCTAAGGTTTTCTAGTGCATACAAATAAACATCATAGGCCCTTTGCACCTCATTAGAGTATGCATGAGCAGGAACACCATAAAGGCCATAATACATATCACTAATAACTTGTTTCACTAAGCTCTCCACCTCCGTACGCGCAGCTTGTGGTTGCATATTTCTAGGCGTTAACAAGCTAGACTCACTTATAGGATACAAACCTAAATAATCAATATGGGGAGCTCGCGTGTCTTCATCGTTAACTAGCGAAACAGTGTTATCACCTTCATTGAGGCTCACTTTCACCAATGCAGTTTGTCGCCATGCGTTCCAACTATCAGTAATAGGAAAGTCTAAGCTTGGGGCAACCACTTCACCATTCACTAGTAGCACCATTTTTCTTTCATTGTTCTGATTGGAGTAATTAATGAATAGGTGAAATTCCTGTTCAGCTCCTACTGACACGTTCCAATCAACGCGAGACGCTTCTCCCGACGTGTTAGACTGCACAATGTAACCTTCACCATATTCATTTTCACGCCCACTGGCTAACGACGCTTCCCCAGAAAGCTCAGCAAGAGAGGCATCAAAGCGTAAAGCCGTAGTCAGAACTAAGTTAGGCTCAATCATCTCAAACATGAACCTTCGTTCGGGCGCTCTAAAGAAGTCTAAAGGAACGGCTTGACACGCCATATCATGAGCGAACTGATTTTGCACAGTAGCACCGATCCCATTAAGGTTATGGAGTGGAGTTAGAACTTCATAATGGTCAACACCGCCATAAAGAGTGGCAAATTTTTGATCTGACCATTTCAACCACTGATAATCTTCTCTACGAGACCATGGTTTGCCAAGCACCACTTCTGCTTTACGGTTCAAATCATCAGGTGACAACAATCGACTACTTCCCCCTACCTTATCAGTACCTAAGGTATACTCGCTAAATATCAGTTCTTTAGCTAATTCTCTGATATCAAAGCCCGAATTCACAAATGACTTACTAAGAGTTTCAATATCCATTTGTTGTCTGTAGTAATGCTGTACTTGTGTTTCCTCTTCATTTTTTGATAAAGGTGGATGTAAAGGGTGACCGGTAATCCCTTCAAATAGCACTTTCACAACAGAACGTGCAAATCTAGGATCTTCAACAACTCGTTCCACCAACCAACGAAGGGGTTGCTCGGTATAGTAGGGTGCTTCCTCTCCGTTAAACCCGACCGGTAAGATCCCAGAGCTATCCCAAAGATCTGGAGTCACAACCTGCGAATATACAGGGCCCCGACTATCACTAGGATCTTTCGTCCAATGTTTAAAAGCGGACGCAACGGGATCCATGACGATATGGCAGCCTGTACAAGCAGGGTTTTCTAATGTCGGGTTCTCTCCCGCTAAATCCTCATCTGTTGGGCGGTCACCTCCAAAGCCCATAATATCGGTATCAACAAATAGTTTATAAAATTCTGTTGAACGCTGCCGATTAACGTTAGTACTGGTCGTAGGGAAATACCCCATGAAGCTCACTGTCGAAAGTACCCCAGTATGCTCAATACCAAATCTAAACACCTTATAATCTTCAGGATCCCATGGGTATTCGTCATATTCAGGGTAATCTAAACGATTAAACTCCATACTGCCGGCAACAGCATATTGCTCAGCTGAAAAATAGTTTATGACGGTATAGTCCGCGGTAAGTATTTCAGTAAAAGGCAAATTGTTATCAACAACATGCTTTATCAGCCGACCAGCTTCTTGAGCTATAGCCTCTTTGGTTTGATCACGTAAATAATTTTGAAGTGGCCCACTAGGTTCCGCTAAAGCATACCAATCTCTATCACCCCGATCTGAAAAGCCGTGAGTACTAGAGAAGTTACGAGACATGACATGAGGGCTAGGTAAACCAACGAAATGTAAAGCGTCATCATATATCGTCATAATTCTAGTCGAGAAATACTCACTATTAACAAGATCGTCAACCAAGCTATTTAGTACCTTAGCCCCCTCTTCATCAATTAACGCCTTCTCCTCTTCAGTTGGAAGTCGATTAGCTATATTTAGCGCAACCTTGTAAAAGAAACGACCCGCCCGGTCATCAGGGACTTCAACGTTCAACGCCGAATCACTCGCAGGAGGCGGCTCTGTTGGAGGAAGATCGGGATCCAAAAATGTATCCCTCATCCATTCCGTCATCACATTAGAACATTCGATGTCACAACCATTGATATTTGCGGGTGGCATTGTGCGAGCAATATATTCCTCAATATCGTCGCGACTTAATGCTGACAGAATAGGAACCTGGCCATTACCATCATCGCCATGACAACTACTACAGTTATGCATATCCCATAAGCCTTCACCCCCGATTTCTCCAGGAGGAAGGTCAGGTGGTGGCTCAATGGCTTTTTCCGGCATTTTTCCTACTGCAGGAGTTGTATACAAAGCCAGTATTTCTGAATGACTAAGCGCGCGGGTATAAACCCTAACTTCGTCTAAGTCAGCTTCAGTTCTAAAGAATTGAAAACTCGTCAATGGCTCTGGCGTAGCACGATGCGTACCACTTTCTATAGCGACCCCATTTCTATAAAGAGTTGCCTCCCCATCAGCCTCTCGTCTATACACAAAGTGCTGCCATTCATTCAAAATAAACGTTCCCACTTCAGTCTCGAACCGACTACCAGAACCAGTGACTCCTATGATCATTTGAGACTCATTACGACCTTGCGCAAAAAATGAGCCCCAATCATCCTCACCAAGTTTGTACTGGTTATGTAAATGACTTGAATGAGGGTAAATCCAATAGGAAACAGTAAAACCTTTATCTAACTCCACCGCCTCACCGAAATCAGAAACTAACTGACTATCCACACCACCAAAACTGTCTGAAGGCCCACCCTCTTGTCTGAATATCATTTCAGAGACATTACCATCCCGATCATTGTGGGAGTCATCTGTCAGTATAAGATAGTCTGGGGTATCAAATGACCAATGTAATATTAATCCTTCTGTTGACACGTCCTTAGCTGGCAGCGTTGTCACCTCTACCGTCACTATATCTGAATACGCAACTTCATTATCATCATTAAAAGAGGCTATTCTTAAATCAATCTCCCCGCCATACTCAGCACTGAAGGTCAGTGAGAATTGCTCTAAATCAACATCTTCTACTTTTAACCATTTTAAATCATTATAACGGAGCTGAACTTGCTGATTAGTTACACCTTCCATGCCCTCTTTATAAAGCCAAGCAAGATCAATAACGGTTACGTCCACTGTCGCTTCAGTGATACTCGCAACAGGCACATCACCCTCTTTAGGGTCGTCAAGAGGAGGTGGGTCAAATTCTAACCAGCGATTTGTCCATAGTTCTATGCCCACCTGGTCAGAACATACATCATCACAATGCAACGGCATACCCTCAATGTAGCCTTTAAGTGCCTCAAACCCGTTATCAAACCACTTATTCGCTACGTCTTCAGTCCCTAACCCCTCGCTGTTTTGGCCATGGCAACTAGAACACGGTCCGTTGAGCATCGTATCCCCAACATTATCATGCACATCAAAAGCCCACGTCACAGTATGTGAAGGCTCTTGACTTGTTAAGCTCAAATCTTCAGTCAAAGGCTCGGGAATGCCCCCGTACTGATAACCAAATGTAAGTTTATAGTCACCGAAAGGGGCCTCGACAGTTTTCACTTCGCCCCAATTTAAAAGTACTTCTTCTTGATAAGAAGTATATGTTGAATTATTAAATCGGCTTTCTGTTTGTAGCGTAACTTTTACCTGCTCACTATCAATCTGCTCAGGTTTGCTTGGCGCCTGAAAAACAAACGCCCCACTACCTTCATCCTGTTGATAGTCCCAGGTGAGTGATGCACTTCCGTGGCTACCTCCAACAGATACCGATTGAGTAGCAGGCTGTGGCTGCCAATTAGCTAAACGGTTTAGTTTTAAAGTATAACTTCCATCTTCTAAACCATAGAAAACCAGATCGGGACTTTCCCATGACAAATAAATAGGCCAAATGATGCCATTGCTATCAATTAGCTCTCCAGACATCATCGTCTCCCGTAGGCTATCATCAGGAATAGATGGAGCGAGCAGCGTTAAGCTTGTACTGCCGATGTCATTGTCATCATAACTAAGTTGGTATATGACATCAGCTTTATCATCACTGACCAGCACGGAACCGTCGGATAGCGTTAACAACTCCATAGGGCGACCAATACATGCATCTGTTAAACAGGTATAATCTTCAACTTCATCGATGTTTTGCATCCAACCAGTGGCTAACGGTCTTTCATGTAATACCTGATTAAATTCATTTACAGTTATCATCCTTACTTCTAAAGCAGGACGAATATCTCGATGCCCATTACCGTGAGTTGCATATAGTAGTTGGCTATTACTTTCGATACTGGTTGGGAAAATGGGGGAAAAATGGATACCAAGAGGCGCACTATTTGACTCAACTTCAAACGCCGGAGCTCGATAATCTTGGGGGTTAATGTCTTCAAGCGGAATATCCGTTAATACGCTGCCCGGAGGAATTGGGCTAAGAGGCCCATCTTCTACTTCACTTTCTAAAATACCGATAGTGTCCCGACCAAATACATATGGTGCTCCAAAGTGCTCACCCTCTGCATCAACCCAATTGATTTCATCAGGATTGATCATCCCCTGACGATTATTGTCTGTAAACCATATTTTCCCTGTAACAGGATGCCAATCAAACCCAACGGAATTACGAATCCCACGCGCTAATATTGTTTCCTCTTGAGTATCTAGGTCTATTTTAAGTAACGTACCGTAACGTTCATCAGGTGTGACACATACGTTGCAAGGGATCCCTATAGCGGTGTATAAAGCGTCATCATCTTTATCAAAAGAATTGAACTTAATAGGGTGCTTTTGATGCCAAGATCTAAAATCATCCTCTAAGGGGAAAGTAGAGCCATCTGCAGGGTATGTGTATATTTTTACAGGTTCAGGTAAGTGTTTATAATTCTCATCGATATTATCTATTTTATAAATACCACCAACCGTAGAGTAATACAGAACACCATCTCGATAAGCAACGCCATGAGGCTCTTCCATACCTGAAGCTACGATATATTTAGCCTCGTGAGCATCAAGAGGAATAGCGTATATCATGCCCGCAGAGGGGTCGCTATCTATAGGTATAGCTGACGAACCAACATAAATAACGCCGTCTCCTTCAACCATCTGACGGGGCTGAAAAATACCATCATTAAATATCTCTAGGCTCATTCCGGCAAGTGTTGATATCTGCTCTAATGGTAAGGCATCCCTAAACTCTACGCTAACAGCAACACTATTAGAGTCTTCTAGGTTTAATAATTGAGGCATAAACCTTGGCATAAACTCATGCGGACTATTGACGGTCAATTGATAGAGTCCGCTTTCTAGCCCTGTCACTTCAACAGTTTCGCCCCAACGACCAGTGAAAGGGTGATACCTCCCATTAGCGTATAGTTGACCAGTGATAACCGCGTTTGCGCTTGATTCTGGAGCAGATGGGAAGGTGATACTTACAGTGCCCTCGCCATTGTTTGGTGGAGCACCTCCGGGGTTATCAAACAGCCACTTAATTTCAGAAGCATCGAGTTGGCGCTCGTAAACACGAAGCTCATCTACCAAACCATTTATATTACTAGTGAGCTTCGCATTGCCCACAAAAAAATCTGTCCAACTATTAGGCACTTCGACTGTTTGGTCGATAACAAATTCGCCATTAAAATAAACAGAAACACCTTCATCGTAGTAGGTGACAGCGATGTGTGACCAAGCATCAAGCGTAAGCCTTGCCTCATTGGGAATTTTTCCAGGAAGAATCTTTGTTGCTGAAGACGTTCCGGTATAATAGCTCCCCCCTTTATTCAAATGAAAAGCAAACTGTCCCCAACCAGCGCCGATATTGTTATTGTAATTTTCAAATGTTTTAGGCTTTAACCAAAAAGAAACCGTAAAAGCTTCTGTTTCCCACCCAGAAAAATTCGATTTTAAATATGCAGATGAATCCTTTATCGATATAGCATTACCGGATACACCTTCTTCAAAAGACAGTGATTCTCCAATAACATCGGCATGCCTACCATAAGGGGAAAGATCTTCAACTCGCCCCCCAGATATTCCCTCCATTGGAAGGTATAACGCTAGATCATTCTCTAACGCAATCGAGGCCGTTTCACTGCTATCCCCACAAGAGAATACCCCCAAAACAACAAAACCCGATAATAATACGCGCAATCCCTTATGCATATAGCACTCCTAGCCACCAATTTATTACCTATCCATAAAGTTATAGAACCAATAATAAAAAGAGCAGCATTTGGAAATTGATATAGATCAAGGAATATTTAATTAGGCTACCTCAGAGATATTAATAAAAACGAGTATTTCTGAATAATTTCAATCAACTCAAACAATTAGCCCTTTAATTGATAAATGATTCATTATAATAATAACAACATCATTTATAATTAATTTGATCAGTAAAAATACAGCAATAGCTTTAAAAAACCTTACTCAAGAATTAACTAAATACCTGATTAAAAAACTGTAGTGGCACACTGAATTTCCCTATCTAATATCATCACCGTTATTAGGTAGGGAAATTTATGACAAAACGAACAAGACCAACATATTCACCTGAGTTCCGATTGGAAGTGGCTCAGCAAATCGTCGATGAAGAGCGTAACGGTAAACTCTCATCCGCAACCCTCTTACACCAGACCAAGTTAAAATCCGCGAACTTGAGCGCAAGCTAAAGCGACTCGAAGAGGATAACCTTATTCTAAAAAATGTATGGTCTGCTCCGTTTTTGCAAGTAAAAGCTCGCTGTCAGAATACGTTTGCGTCAATGTACCCGGCCTGTTTGTGAACCATCTAGTGTTCTGACCTTAATAGGATTGTAGCAAGAGAACGTTATTTGTTGGCTCAAAAACACCCTAATCACCGCTGCACTGAAGAACTTTTATCCTTATTCGGAAATGCTTCAACTACGCGGCGAATAGCTCTTGCAGGTGAACAATTTCGACTCAAGCAACAACTAAATAAAAAAGGTGGAAGACCACTTTCTAGCTACGCCATGGAATACTGCTTACTCCTACCACAAGGACATCGACCGACCTTAGGCCAATGGAAAAACGTAGTGGCAGATTGCTGTAAAGCGTTTGCTGAAATGCTGCAGCTTAACTCCAGTGAGATGAAGTCATTTCAATCTCAAATACGTACCGTTCGACATCAGCAAGAGCAAACAAACTCTAGGGGGGAGATTATGTACAACTAGTTGTAGGCAAAGTGGTTGATGGAAGAATGCTAAAAGCACGACAGCAAAAGCAAGGAACAAAGATACTAAAAAGCGCCTTCAACACCTCAGTATTAGCTCATATAGGCATAGACCATCGAGACAACAAACCACATGAGCTAAGCAGGGGGGAGCGGCTAGAAAAATGGCAGTATGAGCAGAGAAATGCCGCCGCTGGCTTAGAAATTCAAAAACGAATTGCGAAGCTGCAAAATCAAGTTGACAAGTAGTTTGAGGCTAACCAACTCAGAGATACCAAGCAGCATCAGAGACAACTAAATAGGCTCCAAAAATGTTTGAAGAACTCAGTGATGGAAGCCTTTCAGACTCGCAAGCTAACTCTATTGCAGAGTTAAAGCATCAGCTTAAAATGTAACGTGAACATGAGCCACAGACATGTTCGTGGGTTATCAAGATAAAGTGACTTCGGTAAACTTTAAACCGGACAAACTAAAACGCTGCACTAAATCATATAGCCCACCTGGCTCATCGGTACAAAAGCTCACTAAACCTGCATCTTTAACCCTAAATAAAGCTCCGGAACTAATTTGCAGTTTATTTAAAACTAACTTTTTGAACCTACGAACTCTGCTAGGGCGGCCGTTACGCATATTAAATTCCGTGAGTTCTCGATCAATAGCATCTTGTTGACCAAGAATATTCAATGCAAACCAAGGCTCTCCCTGAAGGTCTAAAGCTAAAAACTCACACGCTCCACCAAAGTTTTGAACAAACAGCTCATAAGAGTCGGCTGGTATTGCAAAACAAGTTGCTCCCCACCCTGCAATATCTGGTTGTTCTAACTTTTCATCTGGAGAGTCTAACCAGTCCACTTCAACAGGCAACCAATGATCTAATTTTTTGCTACCATTAAAGATATAAAGATCTTTTTCAGTAGACCGTAATGTTTGCTCAAATTCGGTTTTCTGTAGCAACGCAAATCGACCAGCGTCAACACTAACAGCGAAAACACGATTAAAATTACTCACTAAGTTGCACTCCAATTAAACAGATCGAGATATTACGTCTCTGAGTGGGAAGTTACCGCTTTCGAGTTCTTCACTAATTTCCCGAAGAGTATCAATAATTTCGCTTCTTCCCAAACCTTCTGCGATTGTTTCTTCTAATAGGTATTCTACATTCAAGAAGTATTGGCCAGTGTGTGTTTTTGAATGGGGTTTCGAAAAAGGCATCTGTGACATTGGGGTATGCTTCGCAAAACGTGGTAAATAGACACCATTTGCTTCATGGCTTATATCAATACCAAATGCAGCTAATCGAAGGCGAGAGCGAGCTGCTCTAGGTGCATCCCATGCAACGATATGATGAGTTGCAGTATTGGATGGTTTTGCACCTCAGTTTGCTAGTTGCATGTTCTGATGAAGGTGACGACTATGAGAACTATTATGCTCCCAACGAACATGTTTAGCCAAAATCAGCTCATCTTTACTAATTAAGCCGCGCTTGTAGCTTGGGGAGAGGTGTTGATATTGAGCCTATTTTAGAAAGTATGTACCTAAATCGTCCCTTTAGAATACAAGCTAACTGTAAGTGTCTGATTAAATAAGAAACCTTTTAAATGTAGGTCCAATCGAGCATAGGGGCGATAGAGAAGCGGTGTGGTTGATACATAATATTAAATCTCTTTTTTCAACCACTTGATGATTGAACTCTTAAAGTTACAACTGAAAATTTAGTTTATTTAAACTAAGTGTGCCCTGAAAGGATCTATCCCTAATATGCGGGGCGAGACTATACAGTTCGTACAGAAAAACTTCAAATCTATCTACGTGAAATCTATAAATATAAGAAGGAAATTATGCGTAGTCGCATAAAATAGCCAACAAAGAGCATTTCTATTGTTGACTATTCATTATGTGTGCCTATTAGTTAATCAATCCAAATGCTCTTGGCAACGCTAAACTAATTTCAGGTATGAAGGTAATAAACAACAATGTAATTATTAGCACCGCACAGAAGGGTAATATCGACTTAATCACGCTTTCTATCTTAGCCCCACTAACACTGCAACCAACAAACAGCGCAGTCCCCACCGGAGGTGTTGCAATACCAATACACAGATTAAAAATAATCATCATTGCGAAATGGATTGGGTGCATGCCAAGCTGGGTAGCTATAGGCATAAATATAGGCGTGAAAATTAAGACTGCTGGCGTCAAATCCATGAACATCCCTACAATAAGTAAGATAATGTTCATTAAAATAAAGATAATGATTGGGTTATCGGATATAGAAAGCATCCATTCACTGATCATACTTGGTAAGCCTGTGAAAGCCATCGCCCAAGACATAATCGTAGAAGCGCCAATCAAAAATAGCATAATACCGGTAATCTCTGCAGTTTCCACACATATCACCCTCAGCTCTTTCACACCAAGAGTTCGATAACATAAGGATAAGCCAAAAGAGTAAAGCACGGCGATGCAAGCCCCTTCAGTAGCAGTAAATATACCTCCGATTATACCTCCGATAACTACAACCACTAAGCCTAAGCTAGGTATAGCCCGCCAAGTTATGGTGAGTTTTTCACGAATACTTAGTTCAACTGCCGTACTTTTATACCCCTTCTTCTTCGCAATAAGATAAGCAACAACCATGCAACTTAGTCCCATTAATATTCCCGGAACATAGCCAGCAATAAACAGGGCTGCAATTGAAGTACCACCACTTACGACAGAGAATACAATGAGTGAGTTACTTGGTGGAATAAGTAATCCAGCTGGGCAAGAAGCGATATTTACAGCCGTTGAGTAAGATTTATCGTATCCTTCTTTTTCAAGTTCAGGCTCAAGGGTTTTACCTACAGCAGCCGCTGCCGCTACAGCAGATCCCGAAACTGAACCAAACAGCATGTTGGCCAGTACATTTACATGAGACAGAGCGCCAGGTAAACGACCCACCAGTATTTTAGCGAACTGAACTAATCGTGTAGCGATACCACCACGATTCATAATATTCCCTGCCAAGATAAAAAAGGGAATAGCCAGTAAACTGAAGCTATCTATACCTGTGACAATCTTCTGACCTGCGGTCATAAAAGCTACGTCTGCAGGCAATATTGTACACATTATCACCAGCGAAGACATTGCAATAGCAATAGCAATGGGGACGCTGAAACTAATTAAAAATAGGAATAAGCACAATAACCAAAACCCGATTGAAATATCCATACTACTCACTCTCCCTCGGTGATGTTGCTGGAGCAAAGACTTCGATGGTATTCAATATCAGATAAGTGAGCATGACGATCCCTGACAAAGGTAAGATTAAATACACATACGCCATAGGAATTTGTAAAGCCGGGGAGAATTGCATCATAGTTCTCCCCATTAATAACACTCCTCCTTTCACCATGGCTAAACTAATAAACGCTACTGAAATAATGTTTATTAGGACATGAAAATACTTGCGGTACTTTGACTTCACCGAACCAATAAATAGAGTAATAGCAAGGTGCCCATTTTTTCCGAATAAGTAACTAGCTCCAGCGAGGCCAAACCAGATCATCGTGTACCTGGCTAACTCATCAGTAAACGAGCTTGGGTCGTTGAGCACATAGCGACTAAATACTTGCCAAGTAACAGTTATAACAAGAGTGACAATAGCCACCCCACAAAAAGTGAGAATAGTTTTGTCTAGAATTGTTTTAAACTGACGTAAAATTGAGTACATCATTCCTCCACCTCAAGAGCAGATAAAGAAGCCTTCCATATAGGAAGGCTAGTAATAAAAAGAGGTATAAATTACATAGATTCAATTGAGTCGATGTAGTACTTCAAATCAGGATCACTTTTAGCTTCGTCGATCATCGGAAGCACTTTTTCGCGGAACTTACTGGTATCAACCTCGATAAAGGTTACTCCTGACTCCTTAGCAATCTTCATATTTTTGCCGTCAGTTGCAGCCCAGATTTTAATTTCTTCTTCCATTGACTCTAAAGCAGCTTCTTTAACAATTTTTTGTTGCTCAGGCTTTAAGCTACCCCAAGTCGCTTCTGAAATCATGATAAGGTCTGGTGTCATCATGTGCTGATCCATCGCATAAAATTTGGCGACTTCAGAATGCTTCATTTCAACAAGGCTAGAAATGTTGTTTTCTGCTGCATCAATGACGCCTTGCTGTAAGGCCGTATACACTTCAGTAAACGGCACGGGTGTCGCTCGAGCACCGAGTAATCGCACCATTTCCATCATCGTTGGAGACTCAGGAACACGAATCTTCAAACCCACTAAATCTTCTGGGGTATTAATGGGCTTAGAACTGTAAAAACTGCGAGATCCAGAATCATATAAAGTTATGCCAATAAAGCCCTTACCTTTACTTGATACAAGTAATTTTTCAGCTGATTCACTACGCATAAAAGTATGCATATGATTAGAATCACGGAATAGATAAGGGATAGAAATGGCCTTGTAAGTAGGCTCAAAAGACTCAGCTAACGAGCCATTAATTTTTGCCATATCTAAAGCGCCTGTAACAACCTGTTCTGCTTGGTCTCGTTCTGAGCCCAACATGCCATTAGGGAAAATTTTGACATTCATGTCTCCGCCAGATTTCTCTTTTACTTTATCGGCAAAGATAACCATGCCAGCATGCGCAGCGCTGTCTAAATTCATTGCGTGGCCTAAGGTCAAAGTTTTTGCATTTGCGCCAAAAGCAGCTAAAACAGATGTTGCTACTAGAGTTACCAGAATCTTTTTCATTCACGAAGTCCTTATGTGTACATAATAGATTGTATTTTTCTTCACTAAAGCTAGCTCTTCACACCTTTATCTAGATGCGAAACCCTGGTCATCTTATAATACAAATAATGCTCATTTTTAGAGCGTTCTCCCACCATTCTTCATTCATTTTGTTTTATTGGCTTTCATTGCGCCTAGTCAATACTTTCACTATTAGCGCACATATCCTTAGCCCAAAAGCATTCCAAACATCACGTTTTAATCAACTAAACCAATCAAAATAAACTAAATAATTATTTTATTTCAAAGCTTAAATACCAATAAAGACATCAATTTGTAAAAACTAGTAAGCTCAGTGCCATTGATTTTTTGATTCATTATTTGCTTAGTGTCAAATCAACTGGACTTCCCAGACTTTGCTAGACACTTTTAACAGTTACAATGTAACTTCAACTAGAGGTGTTTATGAGCAAAGGTAAGCGTTATACCCAAGAGTTTAAATCCGAAGCTGTAAAGCAGGTCACCGAGCGCGGCTATTCAGTTCACGAAGTGGCCGAACGCTTAGGGATCTCAGCAAAGTCGCTTTACCATTGGCGAAGACAAATTGATGGTAAAAAAGAAGCCCTTCCAAGGTCCGATGAATCCGTTCGGATCGCTAGGTTAGAAGCTGAATTCAAACGGGTTACGGAGGAACGATACATACTAAAAAATGTATGATCTGCTCCGTTTTTGCAAGTAAAAGCTCGCTGTCATAATACGTTTGCGTCAATGTATCCGGCCTGTTTCGAACCATCTAGTGTTCTGGCCTTGATGAGATCCACACGTTGTTGTCCTAATAAAGCGCTCAGTCATAAAAGACTGCTTTTTTAGCCAGGCTTCAACATCGTGGGTTTAACGCTTCTGTCATCAGCTTGTTTCTCGCAAAATCTATGGAAAATATAATTCGTTATATGCTATTTCACAGCCGAAGCTAGATAAGGTTGATACTCCTGACCCGAGATCAATGCCTTCCAACAAATCCTCATTATCTTGTTAGCCAAGGCAATTAAAACAACATGATGATGATGTGTCGCCTCTAACTTGGCTATCAACTGCCCGAGTGCGGATTTGTCTCGCTTCATATATACCTTTAATGCTTTAGCCCCTTGTATCACCTGACGGCGTAGATAAACATGACCTCTTTTACTTATACCGCCAAGATTGCTTCTCCCACCAATGGAGTATTGTCTGGGAACCAAGCCTAACCAAGCAGACATATCTCGGCCTCGCTTAAATTGAGTGCCTGAACCAACCGCTGCAATTAACCCAGTTGCGACAATTGGGCCAATATCTGGAACGCTGGATATTAGTTGGCACTTCTCTGAGGCAATTGAGGCCTGTTGTAATTGCTCGATCATTTCATCAATTTGAACATCAAGATATTGTCAACACTCTCGCAAGCGAAACACTAAAGCACGAATAAAGTCGGGAAGTCCATTTTCCACATCCTCTAAGATGCTGGGCAAGTTGTTCGTGCGTCTTTAGGGAAACACAGTGCATAGTCCCACGGCTGCCTGCTTCAGCGATTGCGGCAGCATCATTGAAGTCATTCTTGTTTGATTTTAAGTACGGCTTAACAAACTGAGCGGGAATAATTTTTACTGAGAACCCTGCACCATTAAACAATCTTCCCCAGTATTGAGAACTCGAACAAGCTTCAACCGCTACAATTGTTGGTGGAGTGTTAATCACAAAGGTTTTAAGCTTCTTTCGCCAAAGAATATGCCCTTGACGATCCATTGCTACGATGTGAAACCAGTTTTTCCCTAGGTCGATACCGTAGATATGCACATTTGAACTAGACATGGGCGGTCTCCTTGTTTTTGCGATCGCCCTTGCTGAGTATAGATATCAGAGAGAGGAGCAGGCCATCCCATTAGGCCGCAAGGTACTTTGCAAGCTACCCAGAGTAAAGTGCGCCTTTGTTCGTGATCATCAACATGAACATTCAATCTTAGCGATGTGTCGGGTACTCAAGATAAACCGCAGCGGGTTCTACGCGTGGCGTAAACAACCACTAAGTGCCAGGGCAATTGAAGACAATCGTTTATTGGTCCAGATCAAAACATTCTATGTCGCTAGCGGTGGCAACTATGGAAGCCCCTGGATCCTTTGCGCTCTAAGAGAGTCGGGTGAACGCTGTAGCGTGCATCGTGTTGCCAAAATTATGCGACTTCACAGCCTTAAAGCGCAGGTCGGCTATACGCGGCGTTATATCAAAGGCAGCAAGCCCTCTCGAATCGCGGATAACCTGTTAGAGCGGGATTTTACACCAGACGCCCCCAATGTCTCATAGGTAAGGGATATAACCTACGTTCGTACAGCACAAGGGTTTCCTTATTTGGCGGTCATCATTGATTTATTCTCACGCCGGGTGGTGGGTTAGTCGATGAATAAGAATATGGACAAGCACTTAGTCATCAGAGCCCTATTGATGGCAGTGTATGCACGATGGCCTTAGCAAACCGTTTTAGTCCACAGTGACCAAGGAAGCCAATACGGAAGTAGTGATTACCTAGCCTTTATGAAGTAGCATAATCTAAAGCCATCGAGGTAACTGCCACGATAATACTGTAGCTGAAAGCTTTTTTGCCACGTTTAAAAAGCGAGTGGCACGCAAGAAGATATATACAACAAGAGATGAGGCGAAGTCCGAGGTATTTAATGTTTTACAATCCAATAAAGCGCCACTCACATACAGGTAGGGTATCTCCAGCTAAGTTTGAGGAAGCGTATTTTTTTGAAACAGGAAACTGTCTAGTGAAAGTTGAGAAGTCCATTCCATCAATAGCGCCCACTTGGCCTTCGGTCAATGTATGGACTGACGACATCCAACGAATGAAGCATTCTTGAAACTGCTCAGGCTTAATGGTGGAGATGATCCGAGCAATGGTGTCATGAGCAGGAATATCATGTAAAAAACAATCCATTACGTTTAAACCAATCGTAATGGCCTAAAGAGTACTCCCAAATATCAAATCAGCCTTTGCGCCAGCTATCACCGCACACAATCGCACCATAATGACTTCATCGAGGCTGATATAATTATAAAAGCGTCAATATTGTTGCTATTTAGTGACTTCGTTAATCCAAGATAAATATGCGATATTTCCATGAGAAATAGGGATCGCTATAATTTCAGGTGTATCATAAGGATGCATGCGTAATATTATGGTTTCTAATGTATTGTAATTTTTTTCAGTCAACTTTACTTTTAACAGTTGCTCTGTAGTTGTTTCAACTTGCCCTTCCCACATATAAACTGACTTTGTTGGTGTAATTTGTACACACGCAGCTATACCTGATATAACGCATTCATTAGCAATGCTATCAGCAAGCTCTTTATTCGGAACCGTAGTAAAAACTAATAAGTAACTTATCTTTTTCATAGGTTTCTCTACCCAATAATAAACATAGTATCGCCATAATTTCCGAATAAGTAGTGCTTCTTTATTGCATGTTGATAGGCGGATAAAAGGTGGGCTCGATTAGCTAGACTGGCGACCATTAGTAACAATGTTGAATGAGGAAGATGTAAATGTGTAATTAATCCATCAATCATTTTCCATTGATAACCTGGATAGATTAATAAGCTAACCATTTGACTAAAATCCTGTTTTTTATCTATATCACCACTATTAGCCCAACTTTCAATCGCACGAGCAGGTGTTGTTCCTACCGCAATAACTCTTTTACCAGCAGCTTTGGCCAATTTAATTTCGGTTATTGTATTGGAAGAAATATAGACCTGCTCTTGATGAAAGATTTTTTGATCAATGCTATTTGACATTAGTTCGGAAGACTCACTTCCTACATGTAACGTAATATCGCAAAACTTAACTCCTTTTTCAGTGAGATGTTGTAGTAATTCTTTACTGAAATGTTTTCTTGCAGTTGGTTCGACTTGAGACGTGTTATTTAAATCCGCTTCGCTTTGTTGATGGCTCTTATTTGTTGCTGGAAAAGGCGAATTATTGAAGATAAGTAGGTCTCCTTGATTCAAAAATAAGGGGAGGCTACTAAAATTTGAATCGATTATTTCCCCTGATGTTGGGGTTAAAATGATTAATTTATCTTTGTCATTAAGTGTCCTATGCTCATCGGAGATTAACGCTTCCGGTAGTTGATAGGATATGGCATCAATAAGCATAAAATCCCCCTATTATTTTCTAATACAGTCTAAGTGTAGTTCAAAATCAATGAAGCGGTTTCATTGATTCGACTAATTAGTATTTGGTGTTCTCTGTCTTCAACTCAGACATACGAGTAAAATCAAAGGCTGGTTGGTCTAAGATCCAAAGCGAGATCGTGAACGTTTTTTTATACGTTTAGTCGGGCGATTTGACGATCGCTATTAACTGTGATCTTATGCTCCTTTTTAACGGAGTCCATCATGCGCATTAACCACTTTAAAGAGCATTACCAAACCATAGCCGATCAGCGTCAAGGTGCGAAGGTGACTTGCTGTTTGTTTGAAGTCATGTTTGGCTGATTTGATATTCGGGAGTACTCTTTAGGCCATTACGATTGGTTTAAACGTAATGGATTGTTTTTTACATGATATTCCTGCTCATGACACCATTGCTCGGATCATCTCTACCATTAAGCCTGAGCAGTTTCAAGAATGCTTCATTCGTTGGATGTCGTCAGTCCATACATTGACCGAAGGCCAAGTGGGCGCTATTGATCGAAGGACACTTCGTGGTTCCTACAATCGTGAAGATAGAATCAACATGATAAGTGCCTCGCATCATCCAATAAACTCGTCTTGAGGCAGTTAAAAACAGACCAGAAGAGCAATGAGATTACAGCAATACCTGAGCTGATTATTTACTAGCGGTGAAAAGTAATCAGTGAAAACTGCGTAAAGCGGTCGAAAAGGTGTTTACCAATGAACGTTCAAGCCTAGCTGATGGCATCACCTTCGAACAAGGTCATGGTCGTATTGAGTCGCACCAGTGTTATGTCTTAGGAAGCGATAGGCTCGAAGGTACCTTTTCAAACAGGAAGGATCTCAAAAGCATCGTAATGGTCGAAAACTTCCGACTTATTAAAGGGAGAAATTAGACTTAGAATCTCGTTATTACATCAGCTCGAAAGAACTGACCGCGGAGCAAGCTGCGAATACAGTTAGAGAGCACTGGAGTATTGAATCGATGCATTGGGTGCTTGATGTCAGCTTGAATGAAGATGCGTATCAGATATACAAGGCCCACGGCACGGTAAACCTGGCTTGCCTACGACATATGAGCTTAAATATGCATTGAGCAGAACCGACGAAACTCAGTATCGTTGGAAAACAGAAGCGGTGCATGATGAAGCCGTGTTGAGCGCTGGTTTTAACGAAGTGTCTAAAAATCAAACACTCATACGGTCGCCCTGCCTGAGGTGCCTCGGATAACACGACTTTCAGAGTTAAATGAAAAATGTTTACTTACAACTCTAGGGATATCAACTGTTGATCCCGTTGTGGCTTTTTTATATCGTAAACTGTTTCAGCGAAACGAGAGACTACTTGAGGAGAGAGATAGCCGCCATGATTTTACCTTCTAGTTGACTATGTTATTTAGGTCAACGAATGAAGAAACCAAATCATCACCGTAGTAAACTACGCTAAGGTGTTCAGGGAAATACGATTTGCTGCCTAACATCAGAATAAGCACTCATATCTACTTCATAGTGAACTTCTTTGTTTGTTAACTCACCATTTAGGTTAATTAACATTTGAGTAATTGTAGGGGAAAAAGGAAACCAATGGCTTGAGCTTCTCCATAATTGATGTTTTTTCATCTTTAGTGAAGTAAACAGCTAAATGGACTCTAGCGTTCTGACCAAATATATCCTTGAGGTAACGGGATTTAATTATAACTTCAGGGAAAGAAAGGCTCCGTTAGCATCTGTTGTACTATAATCCAGCTGCTCCTCACCTTTTTTGTAACCTTCGTAAGCAAATCGACGAGTAATGGTGACTCCTGATAAGAGAACACCATCTTCTGTTAAGCGCCCTTTTATTTCAGGTGACACTTCTACGCCTTGTTTAATAATTCCAATACCGAACACAGCTTGAACCTCCTTATGCTGAAAAATAACTAAAGCAAAAAAACTAGAGAGCCTAGCCAAACTGTCTCCTTAACAGAACCAAATAGTGAGCGTTTTATCCATATCAAATGAAGTACTTCCAATTTCGTTGATATTTCAAGATAAGTGGGTGAAGATGCAATTTCATGTTGTTTTTATTGCCAATAAAGCTTTAAGGGGGAAGCTGAATAACTTTTAGTGCCTGACTCGGGGGCAGAAGTGAGCTAGCTCGCTATTGGGTACAAACGAGTTACACGCGATCTTATAAGCTACTTATATCAGATTAGTAAATGTACTTTGAAACCTTAAACACTTATTATGTTGTGGCTTCCCAGACCATAATCGTCGTTTCAATTTCATGATGCTGTGCTTGATGTAGAACCTTAAAATCATGATTTAAGTAAAGTTCGATATTGAAACTCTCACATTGTAAATATAGTTTTTTGACACCAATACTTACTGCTTTTTCTTTCGCTGATTCCAAGAGATTGTGAGCGATCCCTTTACGTCTATGTATGTAGTGAGTAAACACTCCGCCAACCCAGTTTTCGTATTCTGGGTAGTTTCTATTCTCACGAATTTTAAGCTCAAGCACACCGACAAGCTCACCATCTAGGTGGGCGACTAACGATAAAGGAATTGCCTCTCGATTGACTGATTTCTCGATGACTTTTCCGAGCACCATTTCTTCAGTGACATTTGGAGCTATTCTAGCCCACTCATCGTAGTACCATTTAGCTATCTTTTGAGCTTCATGTGGATGATCCGCTAACAATGAAATATCCATATTTTCTCTTAATCACGGAACTCTTTATATACGGATTTCAGCCACTTTTCATACTCCTGTCATGCAACCTTTCCAATCACAGTTCAATTGATAATCAATAGGTTAATGAGGGGTGATAGAAATTAGAATGCGAAAAGGCGCATAATTTAAAAAGCTAACATCGACACTCTCGGATAACTCGACATAAGGAAATATGTCATCCCCAAAAGGTTAATTAGGGTCAATGGTAACAAACTATGGGGTAGAAATGCGTTAGAAAACCACCTCTAATGCAGATATTCTAGTTAAGAAAAGTTACCTCAATAGTCATACCTCACTTAAGCCATTTAACTTAGGTTAATTCAAACAATCATCTACAAATTTAACTGTTTCATAACCGCGATTAAATCAAAGGGCTTAGCAAACTGAGGCTCCTTTAGAAAAGCTATCAACTCTTCAAAATTAAGCGCGTCGATATCATTCGCTAGCTCTTCGGGTTTAAAATTCTGTTTTAACTTAAGCCACTCTTCGAGTTGCTCTTTATCTTCAGTTTGAGCGGCGTATTCAACTAGTGAAAGAGTGTATTCATCGACCTGAACTTGAGTACAACGCTCTATCGCTTCGTGGCTCGCAATGAGTAGTACTACTTTTTTACTTTCTGATGGTAAGTCTGCAAACCATTTGCTGGTTAGCTTATCTACTTCTATTTGGCTTCTACGGTCTTCTCTGCAAATCTCAGTTTTAGCATTTAAGGCTTGGTACTTAAGCTCCAAATCTCTTGCTAGATCTTCATTGCTTGTAAGCAAAGACGCAGAGGTAGCTGCCGCTGAAAACGTAAGAGTTAAGCACATTGTTAATAATTTAAGCCTATAGAGCATTGTATACACACTCCCAAAAGCGTCTTTCTTTACCGTGAGTATAAATAGATGCGGTACCCACAATATCTTCTAACTTTTTACGTTTTATTTCTGGAATACTATTTAAAGCGTTAGCGTACAATTCCCAGTTGTAAGTTGTAATTTGATAACCCGTAGAGATCAACTCTGCCGTCTTATAGGTGCCTCGACCTGCGAATATCTGAAAAAACGGTACCATGCTAATGAGCTTATCCAACAAACTCACCATTTCAACGGTATCATTCATCTGCTCTATGTATCGTAGTGTTCTATCGCTAGGTTCAACCCCCAGCAATGACAAAAACTTCCCTTATTCATAAGGCCCCCACAAAATAATTATCAATTTTATCATTAGAATGCGCCACAATCAATTTATATGCCTCTGAATACATCGTTTTGCTTAATATTGTCACATGGAAGTAAAAGTGCACCTTCAAATGTAATTTCGTACACTTATTTACAGAACTCCAAGTAAAGCCGAAGAGCTTGAGCCTTTAACTCTCTGCCATTCAAAATGGCGGGTGATAATTTCCAAGCCTCGATAAAGCACACCTTTAAGCCGTTTCACAAACACATCGCCGTAGGCGTTAGTTTTGCATTCACCTGTTTCGGTATTGACGGTTTGTTGGTAGAAGACTCGTAATGGCCTGTTGGCCAACTTGCACCACACACCGCCTATCACTTTAGTAAACTATTTCCAGTTGGCGGTATCGGCAGCTTTAAAAGCTTGTTGGATGGTTTCATCAAACTGGCAGACCTTCTTTAGCCTGCATAGCTATCGCCAAACTGTGGCCAATGCCCGCCCACTTGTTGAAACTGCTTTATGCGCCAACAAGCCGCCCAAGCGTTAACCCTAGCAACCGCTTCTATTGGCTCTTCACCATGTACGCCACAGCCTAATGATTTTCCGTTATTGTTCTTAGAAACATATTTAGCTAAGTAGCCTGCTGCGCTGCATCATTTATTACAAACGAGCTAGACATAAGTTTGTCTTGGTAGGCTAATTGCGCGACTCTTCTACCCAGCGTTATGTTGCTGGGTAATAGGGGGAACTACCTCACCTTGTAATAAGGTCAGCGGAATAGGCGGCTCAAAGCCTTTACCCCGTATGTAATCGGCTATTTCTTCATACGCAGATTTTTGTGAGGCACTTAAGCGCGTAAACCTCATGCAATTGTCAGCCTTTTCAGCCGCCTTTTTTTTAAAGTCTTCTTCACATAAATCTAAGTCTAACGTAATCGACCTAGCGCCAATGGCTTTGGCTACATTATCGTGGGTAGTGCGGATGCCAATATTGGCATCTCGCTTGGTCGGCGCAGCATGATACTGCGCCATAAGTGACCTTCTAAACGCCTTAGGAAAGCTGGCTAAGATACGCTACACATACGCCTTATCATCTTGCTCAGGATGGGCATTAAACACCTCCCAGCCTTTGGTGCTTATACCGTAAACTCGCCAAGGTGTTTCTAAGTAGCTCGTTACTATGTATCTAACCAAACCATTAGCGATTAAGTTGTTTAAGGTTCTTAGGTCAAAGCCTTTGCTTAATTTGCCCCGTACCGTCATTTAAAACTCTTCACCTTTTTGGTTAAGATAGGTTGTTGTTATATAAGCGCTTGGTTAAATATAACTCCAAGTATTGACGCCCTCAAATTAAAGGTGTAATTTAAATACCCCTTTAATTTGAATTGAAAGTGAGTAGTGAAAAAATGAACAAAAAAAACAGTATTGATCATAGGTTCAAATTCGGGTACGGGTTTATCAACTGCGAAATCATTTGCAGTTAAAGGGTATTTAGTATACGGCTGTGTTCGTAGTGCTGAAGTTGGTGAAACATTAAAGAAAGATTTTATCAATAATAGTTTAACCATCACTCCAGTTATCTGCGATGTAACAAGCACAGATAGCGTTAATGCGGCTATTGAATTTGTAATTAAAGATGGCGGTAAAATTGATATCCTTGTGAACAATGCTGGTTACGGCCTTGTTTCTAGTATTGAAGAGGAGACTGATGAAGAACTCGAACTCCAATACAATGTGAACGTATTTGGTGTATTCAGAACTTGCCGTGCAGTAATCCCATTTGTGCGTCAAAAAGAAAGCGGTATGATCATTAACATTGGTTCACTCCTAGGAAACATGGGTCTTCCATTATTCTCCTATTACAACTCAAATAAGTATGCCGTAGAAGGAATTACTGACTCTCTACGCTACGAACTTAATCCGTTCGGTATCAAAGTTCACACTATCGCACCCGGTTTACTTTAGCGATATGTTGAAAAATCAGACTCGAGAAGAGTTTGAAATCACAGTTAACACAGCACTTTCAATATAAGTAGGTAACACATCATGTTGGATAAAAAGACAATCGAACTTGTACAATCAACGATCCCTCTTTTAGAGGAAGGCGGTATTGAAGTTACTAAGTACTTCTACAATCGAATGTTTAAGTACAACCCAGAGCTAAAAGATATTTTTAACTTGAGTAATCAGGAGTCAGATCGTCAAAGAGAAGCATTGTTTAATGCCATCTTTGGCTACGCTGTTCACTTGGAGAACCTAGCTGTACTCGGTCCGGTAGTAGAAAAAATCGCTCAAAAACACACTAGTTTCCGTGTTACTGCAGAACAATACAGTATTGTCGGTGAGAACTTCCTTGCAACTCTTCGTGAGTTTGTAGGTGTAAATGAAGAAGTTATAGATGCTTGGGCTCTGGCTTACCAGCAGTTAGCCAATATCTTTATAGTTCGTGAAGAAGAGCTTTACCAACAAACTGAAAACCTGCCTGGTGGTTGGAGGGACAAGCGTAAGTTTGAGCTTTTAGAGAAGACTGTTGAATCTGATCTGATCACCAGCTTTGTACTCAAGCCCATCGATGGTAAAGAAGTTGTAACGTTTAAGCCTGGTCAATACATAGGTATTTGGTTGAGGTCTGAAGAACTTGAATTCCAAGAGATTCGCCAATATAGCTTGTCTGATAAGCCGAACGGTGAAACTTACCGTATTTCTGTTAAGCGAGAAGGTGAAGGTAAAGTATCAAACTTCCTACATGACAAAGTGGACATTGGTGATGTGCTAGATATTGTTCCACCAGCAGGCGATTTCTTCTTCAACTCACCTAAAGAAAAGTCTGTCGTTCTACTTTCAGCCGGTGTGGGAGTAACGCCTGTACTTTCTATGCTTGAAACGATTAAAGATGAGCATACTGGCTCTATCCATTGGTTGCACGCAACTCAAAAAGTCTCTCACCATAGCTTTAAGGACCTTATTGAAGAGCGTGTAGCGATTATGGACAATCTAAAAGCTTACACTTGGTATGAGCATGTTGATAACCCAGAGTCGTTAGCGGACAACACTATCATTGGTAACATGAACCTTGATGATGTGACAGATATCAATTGGTTGAACACTGATTTTTACTTCTGTGGCCCTGTTGGCTTCATGCAGTTTGTTGGTAAGCAACTAATAGCGAAAGGGGTAGATGCTTCTTCTATTAACTACGAGTGCTTCGGGCCTCACAAAGTGCTTGATTAGATAGAGCTGAACTTTGGTTTGTTTCAGAGTTATCAAAAATAAATGATGCCAGCATTAATCTGCTGGTATCTTCATTAGAAAGTTAACGCTGCCTCAAGTTAAGCCTCCTTAAATGGCAGAAGACTACTGCCGATTTTTGCCTAGTTTAAGTCTTAGATTGTAATTGTTCTATCATAGAGACTGTCTTAACATTTGACCGACCTATCATTTAGACTAGTTTAGTTACATAATTAATGCACCTTTAAAATGAATTAATTATGTGACTATGCATATCACACGTTATACTGACTACTCTCTTCGAGTGCTTATCTACTTAGCGATTAATAATGAATCGTTCAGTACGATAAGCGACATAGCAACAAGCTATAACATATCTAAAAACCATCTTATGAAGATAGTTCATCAGTTGAATCTGAAAGGATATTTAATAGCGACTCGAGGCCGAAATGGTGGTTTAAAGCTTAACAATGCTCCAGGTGATATTAATGTAGGTGCGTTAGTGCGTGAATTAGAAGACAAGCGAAATCTAATTGAATGTTTTGGTAATCAGAATACTTGCGTCATTACCCCAAGTTGTCAGTTGAAACACATTTTTGCTCAAGCTCAAGAGCAGTTTTATCGCTTCTTAGATTCTTATACTCTTCAGGACTTAATTGGCGAAAAACATAAGCTAGGGGACATTTTGTCAATAAACGTAACATGATTTTTTTGTTTGAGTGGCTCATTTTGGTGACGTCTAATGAAAGGAGTAGATTAAAAGAGAATTAAGGGGAGATTTGTTATGGCTTTTTTGAGTTAGCATTTAGGCCGTTCTTTCTGTTTGCCTCACTCGTTAGTTGGGCAGCATTTTGGAATGGCTGTACGTCATTAAATGTGTACGGCGGTGCATGCACGAGATGCTTTTGGGTTTTGCTGCAACAGTTGTCGTTGCCTTCCTTCTTTAATTTTAACTAGTAGCGTATATATTATCCACCGTAACGAGAAAGTACATAGAATTGTATTTGTTTCACCATTCACACCTTATTGATAATTAATTTACACCCCTCGATGAAAGCTCAATATTACAGGGGGGTGTTGAGTGTGTGTAAAGAAAATCGTGTGTACAATGCTCAATATGGGAAGAGTGTGAAAAGACTATAGAAAGTAGTCTTAATAGGGACGTTGAATGGAAGACAACAATGCAGCAAGCGCTAAGAAAAAAGTGAAAATCAATGTCATTCTTGATTATCGGTAGTGTTAAGAAATCTGTGTTATTTCAGTAACATGTACAAAGCAGGAATGACACATGACCAAAGACTTCGATCTAGAACAAGCCATTAAAGCCCTTCAGTCAGGACAAGCTCTGACGGAGAAGGATGGCTTCTTAACCCCTCTAATCAAACAGATCACAGAAGCTGCCTTGAAGGCAGAACTAGAACAACACCTAGAATCTGATGATCAGCCGAATCGCAAGAATAGCTCTAGCAAGAAGACGATTAAGTTTTCAGTTGGTGAATTTGAACTCGATACTCCGCGTGACCGTCAAGGCTCGTTTGAGCCCAAGCTCATCAAGAAGAATCAGACCAAACTCACTGACGAGATCGACCGTAAGATCTTGTCTAAGTTTTCGCTCGACATGAGCTATATTTGGGCAAATTGACTTATATAAAAGCGTCTGCATCTATATCCAAGAGAACGTCCATCGAAATATAACTCTAGAGTCAGTCGCTGCTCGATTCGGACTATAACCCAATCATCTATCGCGAATTTATCGTCAAGAAGGACATATGCGCTTTGCCGAATGTATAGCCTGGGTAGGGCTGGCGCGACCAAAGTTCTTACTCAAGTAACTATCCCTTCAAACCGGAAGAAATCGCCACGCGCTCTGGGTTTCAAGATCCAAGTTACTTCTGCCGTGTATTCTAAACAAGACTGGCAGAGCCCCACTGAATATAGTATGACTTAGTGGAGGAACTGCCAGCTGAAACCAACCTAGACGGGACTAGCCGTTAGCCATTACCATCTCAGGACGTCTTTTGAGCGCAGCATAAGACATTCCCGTAATTAATGAACCTAAGGCAATCGCCAAGACATAGGTTAGTACTGGCGTTATTGCATTGGGTATAAACAGTACAAAGATTCCACCATGTGGCGCTAGTAGCTCAGCACCAATGTACATGCTCATTGCACCAGTGAAGGCCCCTCCCGCCATACACGCAGGAATGACTCTTAGCGGATCTTTGGCAGCAAAAGGAATAGCGCCTTCGGAGATGAAGCAGAGACCGAGTACAAAGGACGCTTTACCAGCTTCTGACTCGCTTTGCTCAAACTTATTGCGGGCCACCCAGGTAGCAATTCCCATCCCTAATGCAGGCACCATACCAGCAGCCATAACCGCAGCCATTGGCGCATAGGTCTGAGCGGATAGTAGGCCAACACCAAAAGTATAAGCCGCCTTATTTACCGGACCACCTAGGTCAAAGCACATCATTGAGCCCAGTAGTACGCCAAGCAAGATGGCATTGGTTGCACCCATGTTATTGAGGAATCCCGTTAAGGCTACCATTACTGTGGAGACTGGCTCGCCAACGATGTAAATCATGATCAATCCACAAACCAGAGTCGCCAAGAACGGGACGATCAAGATGGGTTTTAGCGCTTCCATCGAGCTAGGCAGCTTGATGTTGTCCAGCAACCACTTAGCTAAATAACCGGCCAAAAAGCCTGAAAGAATGCCTCCGAGAAACCCAGCTCCGGTGCTGCTTGCTAGCATCCCCCCTACCAAGCCAGGGGCTAATCCAGGCCGATCCGCAATAGAATAAGCGATATAACCGGAAAGTACTGGAATCATTAAGGCGAAGGCCGATGCGCCACCGATTGACATTAGTGCTGCAGCTAAGGTGCCTTCTTCTTTGAAGGCCTCTATCCCGAACACAAACGAAAGCGCAATGGCTAAGCCACCCGCAATAACCAGTGGCAACATGTGCGAAACACCGGTCATCAAATGCTTGTAAGCGCCGGTTTTCTCAGTGCTACTGGTTGCTCCAGCATTGCTATTAGAGGAACTGCTCGAGTGGTGCTGATAGTCTTTTGCCTGATCCAGAGCTTGTTGATAGCACTCCTTGGTCTTTTTGAGTGCATGACCGGTGCTAGTTTTGAATAGCTTTTTACCGTCGAAGCGAGCCAAGTCCACCTCAATGTCTGCGGCTACTATCACTAAATCGGCTTGGGCAATATCCTGTTCCGTGAGGGTGTTTTTAGCACCAACTGAACCTCTAGTTTCGATTTTGACTTGATAACCCAGCGCCTCACCAGTTTCCTGCAAGGCCTCCGCTGCCATAAAGGTATGCGCGACCCCGGTCGGGCAGGCGGTAATACCAACCACTTTCAAGCTACTAGCCTCGCCACGTTGGACGCTTAAGTCTAGCGCCGTGTAATTAAATGGCTGAGCTTCTGCAACAGTCTTTTCGAGCAAGCGCTCTGCGGACTCCATGACTTGCTCAAACTGAGCAAAGTAGACCGCTTTACCATCAAAGCGTTGCAATTCTAACAAACTAAACGCAGCGGGTTCAGCTACTACCAAAACCAGTTCTGCTTGACTAATTTGCTCTGAACTCAAGCTCTGCACGGCTTGCAATGTGCTGTGACACTCGCTATGTAGCGACCATCCCTTATCTTTCGCCGCTTGCTCTAACATCGCTTCGGCAATGGTGCTGTTTGCCACGCCCTCAAGGCTGGCTGTAAGGCTTACAATATTCATCCATCTATCCTCATTCTCATAAAACCGCAAACTGAGTTGTTTCGAGAGTCGCTTGCAGCTGGTCCTGACTAGGCACACCTACTCCTATCTGCGACACAGCTAGTGCTGACATAGCAGTAGTAAATTTAAGTTTCTGCTCAGGTGGCATCTGCTGAGAACAAGCCCAACAAAAACTGGCCACGAAGGTATCACCTGCCCCCACGGTACTAACTACCTTGGCTGACTCGGGTATGGCCTCGCGCCACTGCCCTTGATTCAGCCACAGCACACCTTTTCTCACCGCGCGATATCAGCACGTTATTTATGCCGAGCGCGGCTATTTTCTCGCCTTGGGCTTTAACCTTATCGAGATCCAACAACGGGCTACCTGCCCATTGCTCAAGTTCTTCTTGATTGGGTTTGATAAAACTGGGTTTCGCCTGAATGGCGTAGTACAAGGCCTCGCCAGAGCAATCCACCAGCACTTGGTTACCTCGAGAACCGAGCTCTTTGATCCAGCCACTGAAACGACTTAGTTCCACGCCTTTAGGCACACTCCCCGCGAAAACCACATAATGATGTTCTTCAACCAGCTCAAACAGGCGTTGCTCAAATTGCTGCACATCATCCGCCGAGATCAACGCACCAGGGAAGTTGACGTCTGTCACTTCACCCATCAGGTCAACCAGCTTGACGTTGGTTCGGGTTGCGCCTTGCACCCGAATAAACTGATCATCGATCTCGAGCTGGGCAAAAAGCTCCTCAAACTTAGTCGGATTATCGCTGCCCAAGAAACCGGTGATGCTTACCTCCGCACCAAGTTCGGCGAGCACCTTGGCCACATTGACCCCCTTGCCAGCAGCATGGAGATTAGCATGGTTCACCAGATTCACTTTGCCACTGCTCAGCTGATTCAACGAGCCGGTCAGGTCTAAGGCGGGGTTTAAGGCCACTGCTAGGACTTTGTTAATACTCGTCATTAGCTTTCTCCCAAACCATTATCAATAGCTAGTTCAAGCGCTTGCAAGGCCGCCTGAGCGTCATCACCATCAGCGATAAACTGTAAACGATGCTGACTCTTCACTCCTAAAGTCATCACCTTCATTAGGCTCTTGGCGTTAACCGCTTTAGCATCACCGTCCAAATTGGCCACCGTAATTGCGCTGGCAAACTTTTTGGCTTCTGCCACCAGCAGCGCCCCCGGTCTAGCGTGCAAGCCATGCGGATTACGGATCTGCACAATGCGACTGTTATCAGCTTCTGCCTCATTAGGCGTAATAGCCTGTTGCTCACTACCTGATTTAAGCTTGTAAACTACGGTCTTTGCATCAGCCACGCTCAGTTCTGCCAGCTGTCGCTGGTAAGCCAACGCGGCAAGATGTTGTAGCGGATTAATGCAGGCGGTGTTAGCCACAGCAACACAAAGTAAGGCCGAGACTGGCTTGCCGGCGTACTCAAAGCTATTTGTTGGGCGGACTAAGCTAAAACCAGAACTCTTAGCCCCTTTGCCCAACTCCAATAACCAAGCACCCTCCCCCAGGTAACTGGCGGCAGCCAGCAAGGCTTGTGCCACGGCCAGCTCTTCTAGACAGCCTCGGTTTTTGAGCATGCCAGCCGCAACCGCACTTAATACTTGAAAGTTTTCTACTGGTACTTCGTTGAGCACCAATTTTTCATCAAATTCGATCTCTGTCTGCTGCTCGCCATTGATTAGAGAAACGATCTCTTGCGAGGTTTGAGCGTTGCGAAGTACCCCTTCCACGCCGTCGGCAGAAAGCACTCGGGTCAACTGTTTCAAGATTTCCAAATGCTCATCGGATTTAGCGGCGATCCCAATCGCCAAATAGACCCGATTGCCGTCCCCCCAATCTACGCCTTGTGGAAACTGGTGAACAAACACACCGGTTTTTTGCACATGTTGTTTAGTCTCAGTGGTGCCATGGGGAATAGCAATACCATTACCGAGATAAGTCGAGCTTTGCTGCTCCCTACCCCACATACCTGCTGCATACTCTTCGGTAATGTAACCAGCCGCTTTTAGAGAAGCAGCAAGGTGGGAGATAGCTTGCTGCTTGACCGCCGCTTTCTGCCCTAAAGAAATATTTTGTTGGTTCAAACTGATCATCATCTGACCTCGATACGGTTTGTGAACGCCAGCCGAATCGTTTCAGCTGTTAACTTAAAAAACGCAAAATTAGGTTCTTGTTTTCTTAATATACTGACAAGCTGAATCGTTCCAGCTAGTATTGCAAATAATCCCTAGTGAGTTTGTATTGAAAAAGTGACCACGCTCACAAGGGCCGGCTAAACGAGCTCGATATATTGCATTGTCACTGGCTTAAAATTGTTACAGACACCACCAAGAGAGAATTGTGAAATTAGATGAAATCGCCAAGCTAGCAGGTGTATCTCGCACTACCGCCAGTTACGTAATTAACGGCAAGGCAGAACAGTATCGGATTAGCGTCAAAACTCAAGAAAAGGTCTTAGCCGTCGTTAACCAACACGGCTTTCAACCTAATCATTCAGCCAGCACCCTTCGCGCAGGCGTCAGCAAGACTTTCGGCTTGATCGTCCCAGATCTTGAGAACGCATCCTACGCTAGGCTCGCCAAGCTACTAGAAAGCGCTGCAAGAAAACACGGCTACCACCTGTTAATTAGTTGCAGTGATGACGAATACGGCAACGAAAAAGAAGTCGCTAATAGCTTAGTTAGTCGGCGGATAGACGTGCTATTGGTGGCCAGTTGCATCCCTCCTACCGACTCTTTCTACGAGGAAATTCAACAACGTGGTACTCCGGTAATTGCTATCGACCGTATGTTCAACGATGAGATCTTTGCCAGTGTCATAAGTGAAGACTTTAATGGTGCCGTCAAACTCACCGAAGCCCTATTAGCTAGGGGAAGTCAAAGCATCGCCCTGTTTGGAGCCGTGCCTGAACTGGTAATATCTAAAGAACGAGAGGCAGGTTTTCACCATGCAATCAAGCGAGCCGCTTGCTTCTCTGACAAACAAGTATCTGTTTACTACGGCGAGCACTTCTCACGGGAAGAAGGTCAAAAACTCGCTACCCAGATGATGCTAGAGAGCCTGGTACCTGACGCAATTTTGGTTAGCTCCTACGTATTGTTTGAAGGCATACTGGATTGCCTATCCAAGTATCCAGAAGTGCTTAAGTCCGCGACGCTAGCAACCTTCGGTGATAACCAGCTCTTGGATATGTTGCCATTCAAAGTGATTTCTTTGCCACAGCAATTCGACAAAATTGCTGAAAGGGTGCTGGAGTTGGCACTAAATGCCGCAAAGGGAGATTATGAAAGGGGTGTTGACATAGTCTCGCGTAGACTGGTGATCCGATGAAGTTACGCCACACGTCTTCCTATACCAAAGTGTTTTTCTGACCTTAACACTATATCGGAGACATTGAAGTGACTAAAGCCTTGGTTCAAAGTTTCGGCATAAACTTAATTCCCTCTCTAAGCGCAAACATAGTCACTCAGGAGACATTCATCCGCTGACTTATGAGATACTTGGAAATAGCAACTAAAGAGTGGCCTAGGAAAGGCTGACCGAATCACACATTGTGTCGAGCTATATAGGAGAAACCTCAACTGCTCTTACGACATATTCATTGACGAAGAACTCCTGAGAAAACGAATGAGTTGGAGTCGAACTCTGGCCTCTATTGGTAAAGCACATCCTAGCCAATAGGCAGAGCTACGCTAACTCATTTTGAGGAAAAAGCTGCTCGATAGTTCGCTGAATTTAGTACTGTTCAAAGATGTACGCCCAAACCCAGACACCAATACCGTGAACCAAGCGTACAAGATGTATTGTGACTAGGGAGCGTAGTATATAGTTGGTTTTGGTGGCGGTAGTTCAATTTATATAGCTAAAGCAATCAAGATACTTTCAGCCAACAATGGACCAATTGCCACGTACAATGGAGTCGAGAAAGTAAAATATCTTGGTGCCCCCCTGTACGCGATAAATACAACTGCAGGTACTGCTGCCGAAGTAACGAGCAACGCTGTGATTACTGATACGCAGACGCATATCAAACACGTAATCATCTCCGATAAAATAATCCCAGACATTTCGGTCAATGACCCTAGCATTATGTTAGGTATTCCTGCTAGCACTGCGGCTGCAACCGGTATTGATGCGTTAACACATGCGATTGAATCTTTTGTATCAGTTGGGGCACATAAACTAACCGATTACATTTCTCTAGAGGCCATCAAAACCATCGCACAAAGCTTACCTCTGGCAGTTGATGAAGGCGACAATGTGGATGCACGTGAAATGATGGCATACGGCCAGTTTATAGCTGGTTTGTCATTTAACAGTGCTGGACTTGGTATGGTTCATGCGATGGCCCACCCCGCAGGAGCGCACAAAGATTTACCACATGGGGTTTGCAACGCAATTCTATTACCTATAGTGAGTTTAACCGTCCTTACTATGTTGAAAAATTTGCAAAGATCGCAAAAGCACTTGGTGCAGATACATCAAATATGACTATAGAGCAAGCAAGCTTTGTTGCGATTGTTCGACTCAAAGCCTTGAATCGTCGTGTTGGTATCCCTGAAGGTTTTACTCAATTAGGAGTGACTAAAGCAGATATTCTTAACTGGGTAGAAGATGCTTTAAATGATCCTTGCGCAAGCGGTAACCCACACCCAATGACGCAGGATCAAGTTATTAAACTATATAAAAAATCTCCTTAACTTCGTGATAAAATCTCTTCCCATCGAAACGCAGTAAGAAAGGTTTGGCATTGAGCTGGGCCTTTCCTTTTGAAACGACACCTAGATATCGCTTGAACAAAAGATGTTAGTTATCTTGACTAAAAATCAGTATTAGAGGTTTTGCATTCTAAATATCTAATACTGTTAACGAGCGAGGGTAAATTCACATAGATAGTATTGAACAAAGTTTTTCTACACGATTTGATGCAATAAATGTGTTAGATTGTCTTGTCAAAGTCTCTTGCAGTATTAGGAAATGATTACCATCTTTAGTTACGGTACTGCTTGTTTCGCAACTTAGTCAGCAGTACGCTGATTACCCTAATCTTATAACAACACACGGTTACTTCAATAATATGACATAGAAAGAGTGCTGTAATGGCTTCCTTTTTAGTTATTTACTACTCTGCGCTATCTCGCTCACCAATCCTATCCAACACCCAATCTGTTATTTCATATTCTTTCCCGAGACCTATACCAATAACGTTAATAGCTGACATGATGGCACCTCTAAATGTTCGTCGACATTGCTGATTTTAGCGTAGGTGTGGGGCGTACCATCTAATTAATGAAATAGATCTCGAGTGTCCAACAGCTTCTTTGAAGTTTGAAATAGTAATGATCAAACTTTATTGTAAACGATCATACTTCATTGTTCGCTGACATGAACCATATCAATGAATGACGCCTCATGGCACCGCTTCAATCACGGACGAACCACCAGTAACCGCGCGAACCTTAGCATCAAGATATTCATAACTCCAATTCACTAAGTCTTTAGCGTAGTCGAGTATCTGCCCAATCACCTCTCTGCGCGACTGAGGGTTTCGATAGAGTTTCGTTTCAACAATGACAATCGCTCCGATGGCATCACATAGATACAGTCTACTCTACCTGACTTAGCCGTAAGCTCCATACACACTGGCACAGCACCGATATATCGGCATCAATCTCGTATAGAGAATAGATCTGCGTTAACAAAAATAAATTGTTGCAGCCACTTCTCATCGTAAACGCCTGTCAAATTCAACTAGACCAGCTGAAGCTTCTGAACACTGTTTTCAGGTAATACGGTAATTGGACCACTATTCACGAAAGAACTCCATGCCCAAATAAAGAAGTTAAGGATAACAACAAACAAGGTTAGCGTAACAAACTCCTTCCTCAATATGCGAAGCCTCCTTTTCTGCATTGTTCTCGTAATCCCTAGGATGCAAGTTAAACAGATAAAACTAAAAATTGATTGGGCACTTTAAGGTAGTTATTAGCTAATCATACCAACGATCACAAAGATCGGCTTAAAGTTATTAGTCTAAGATACCTTTGTCCCTTAGAAAGCTTTCAGTCACAATCCTACACTCTAAACTAATAACTTCTAAGAATAGGTCAACAGACCCTTTGGTTGGGTTTATTTGTATTATTTAATACCCAGGTCACAAAACAGCCAAATGTCATTTTTAGAGATGACCTTTGTCACATTATAATTAACTGCTTTTAAATCAAATTGTTAAGGGAATGTTATGATTAGATTACGTAAAAATGTTGCACCTGTTTTAATAGCATGCTGCGCAATTAGTAGTATGAATGTACAAGCTTTCTCCGGGGATTTAAAAAAATGGAAGATCACTATTCCTGACAGTGAATATGATTTTTACGGCTCAGGCAGTAAGACAAAAGCAGCTGAGCTTGCGCCTGAGCGATGTGATTCGACCCCTCTTCCCTTTGATGCCAGTACCCCTATCATCGGAAGTACAGGTGTAGTCTTTTTTGATATGCAAAATGATCAAGCGCATTTCCGTGCCGATTTGGGTGGCGGCGTGACGACACCAAATACAAGCTATATAAGAACTGAACTGAGAGAGTTGTTTAACGTTGATTATGACACGAGTAACCCTTGCTCAACATCAACGGCACAGACATCGTGGCAAATTGTCGATGCTGCGACGCAAACTCACACACACACGCTATCAAGCATTTTAACGGTGGCAGAGCATCCTGAGAGTAATGTCATTGACGATTTACCCAAAGTGATCGTAGGCCAAGTTCATGGTTGGGAAATAAAGCAAGCTTTAGTAAAAATGCAATGGGAAGGCTCAGAGCGTCCAGTCAGAGCGATCCTCAACCAAAACTTCTTTAAAGATAACATTGAGTGTACTGATGACTTAGCAGAAAAAACGGGCTGTGATAAATGGCCGTTTAGTGTTGAGTTGGGCACTTACGAAAAGGGAGAGGAATGGAGATATGACATCACGGTTGACTCAGATGGCATCTACTTAATGACTCAAGACTCAAATGGTCAGCAAAAGGTTGAGTATGATATGAAGTGGGGAGAAGAGTTTCTAGATAAGGACGGCAATCGAGTCACACTGGTTACCGATTGGACCGATGACGATGTAGCCTTCTACTTTAAGGCTGGAATTTATCCACAAATTAGACCAGATGCAGCGCTTTCAGGTCAGCGTTTTGATGTGGGCTTTTCTCAAATCAACCTTTTCCACCGATAATTTATATGATGAAAAAATTCTTTGGTACTAGGGGAGATGTCTGATGAGTAATGGTTCTATAAAAGTGTTGCCTGATCAGCATGTCACCTTCAAGACACAAGAGGAAGTGGATAACGCCAATAAGCTTTATGCATTTATCGTTCAGCAAAAAGAAAAAGACCACCTTTCCTGCGAACGAAGAGAAAGACGGCCGATGAAACGAAAAACCTATTCAGGGAGTCGTTTTTTAAAGGATGTGTTCATGCATAGTGTAGATGAGATTGAAGGAGGCGAGTAAGTAATATGAGTGAAAAAAGCACCAACTATCATCCTTTTAAGTTAAATAAACCCAAAAAGTTTACTCTCGGTAGGCGCCAGACAGAAAAAGCGGATCTAGCTTGTAATAAAGTTGGCATGACACCAGAGCAAGTAATCAAGGACGAGATTGCAAAGAAAGCATCACTACTTTAATTGAGCAGATTGATTGTGTTGAATTGCAATATTCGAATTCAACACAATCATCGAGTTGCGTAGCCTTTGAATCTATTAAGCAAGACTTTGCAAAGAACAGTTGCAGTTAATCTGTTTGGTTGTAGTGCTCGACGAGTCCACGACAATCATTTAATGGTGTAGTGGTGTGCTAAATTTGGCCACCTTTATGTCTGCTGATAGCATGGTTTGCAATACCTGAGGTAATCCCAAAAGTCATAGTATGCTTTGGCTCGTAACTCGTTTCTGTCCATTTCCGAGATAGAACTTCAACCCAATGTACGTGAAGACTGATAAGTTAAAATATCGTAGCCGTCTAAAAGTATGAGAAACTCTGCTGTCGACGGACTATCAAACTTACTCGGAAACTACTATTTTTATGTTGTATCAACAAATGTGGAGGCTAAAGCTTGACCGTTTACCGCTGCATTGCAAGAATCAAAGGTGGTAATTAAGTCAGGCTATGAACAATAACCTTTAATCACTTAAACAGTTCGAAACCACTCGCTTTTTTCTCTCACATAGAAAATATTAAAACTATCAATTAATATGGATTTCTATAATGAAAACTGTTAATTTTCAGTCACAAAAGTAACAGACCGTGATGTCCCAGTATGACTTGGAAGTACACGGGCAAGACCTCCCGCTTTTAAGCACCTTAAATTTGATGCCCGCACCAATTGCGCACTAGACTATGGCTTAGACCCTTTTTTATTTAAGCGAGGCGCCGTTTGTTTATATCAACAAGCAGTCGTTATGTTAGCCAGCCTTAATTGCTACGACCAACAGCAAGTGATGAAAGAAATCTACCACATTACTAAGAACCCCAAGTCGGCCAGTAGCGTAAAGCACTCTCGTATCCCTTTTACGTTCTTATATCGTAGCCGCTACCCTTTTAAAAACTACCACTACTTAATTAAGTACAAGTAAAGCACGGGTGGCGAAGTGGTGATAGAAGACATTCTCTGTGATTATGTTTTACATGGACGCAACCAATCGAAACGCAATGGGTTAATCAAGCCAGCATGCCAACGGCCAATGTTGTATCACGTAACGAGTAATGAATACCCCCCTTATGATGGTCCGAAATCTCAGTCGGAGTTAGCGGCACTCGAAACACAATGGAAAGTTGATGAAAATGCTCGCCATCAAGTCAGCACTACTCATGCCGCGGTAAATGGTATGCTCAATGACTTTAAGAAATCAGCATGGTTAATGGGAGTGCACAGCCAAGCGGCCTACCCTGCCGACAAAGTACAAGAATATACCTTAGTGCATAATCCTACTGACGGCGCACTGTTAGATTTAGTAGAGTGTGTCTTTGATAAGCGTTTGGGTCGAAAATCTCACAATGCTCAACAGTTGGCAGCAGTGCTGCGCCAGTGTCAACAACAAGGTAAGGCGGTAAAGTGGACAGTACACAGCCAAGGCACCATTATATTTTGCGCCGCCCTTGAAGAGTTAATAAAGCGTGGCTGCCACTCCTTAAACAAACAACAGGTCGCTATTCATGGCTCTGGTGCTAAGCTAGAGCGCGTTAAACAAACCGCGAGCAAATTGGGTATGCACATCAACAACGTACGCAACAACCCCTTTGATTTCGTTCCTAACCTTGCAGGGCGTAATGATACGTCCGCCAGTGGTTTAAAACGTAGTATGCAATTTTTAGGGTTAACCTTTGGAGAAAGTGCCGGGGCCAGTCCGCATTCTTTACCTTACTTAGGCATAGAAACCTACCGTACCCAACTGCAAATACTGGGCAATACAAAACACCTCCCCATCGTCGATAATTACATTAAAAAGCATACAGGGACTAGCTAGTGGGATTGATTAAAAACCTTTACCGAGGCTACCGCTGGGGGCCAGATTTCAAGCAGGCGCAGCTATTATCATTTGTCATCGGTGAGCAAGTGCTACAGCTTAATTTACCAACAACTATCTACTCTGGTATAGAGCAGCCTCACCAGCCAATTTACGCCATCAATGACCCCGACTGGTTTTCCAAACACGCCAAACAGGATAGGCAGCATTTCTATGTGCATTTAGTGAGTAAGATTTGGCACTACGGCAATACCATCCCTTTACCCATCCCTGGCATCGATAACTCTGTTGGAAAAATAAACTTTACAGGGGCAATAAAACAGCTGTCAACCAATGGAGCTTTTGACACCTATGACTTAACACACCTTGGGCAACTAGAGGCATACATTAGAGAGTCTCACTTTTGGGCAAAACCAGAAAAAGGAAAAGGATGGCGAGGAAGTAATACCAAACTAAAGCAAAAGTGTATTGAGGAGTATCCTCCTCGTGGCTTCGCGGAGCCGTTTGACTCATTGGAGGCTTATATTGAATGGATGATTAATGTACATGGCTACCCGTCTATCAATCCAGAAGTTAAAGATGTTGGTGGTAAACGCTTTGCCTTTTACGTTGAAGGTCAGGGTAAAAGTCAGACAGACAGAGTTTACTGCCTACCTATTCATAAGGAGTATTATCTATGGCTGCGTTTTCGTCATGATTTAGAGACGGCTTCTGAAAAGGTACGCAAAGCAGCGTTGGTAGCTGAGGAACGTATTTTATCTGAAATGAGCATTGGCGAATTATTGCCAGAACAACGTGATGTATTGGAAGGCTAGTAATCAAATAATGTCAGAAAAAAATGTTGTTTTTAACACTCAGCTAATAGTCTTATTTGGCCTACACATACTAGAATAGTCTTGAAACCGCCAATGTCCCTAAACCCTATTTAATAGTTACTAGACAAAATCCTTCACTGTGGTAGTCAGTGCACACTATATCTATAACTGATTAATGGACAATTTCAAGTTACGGATGGAAACAACCGTATTTTTAGAACCTAGAAAGTGTCGGGTGCTCTCAGGCCTTACCATTCGTCAATGATGTTGAACTGAGCATTTATAAGGAACACCAGCGAACTATTTCGCCAAACTTATCGGTGCGCGGTCAAGAAATACACCTTCAATGCCCCAGAGATGTATTTGATATAGTGAAAGCGTCAATATCATCAGTACCAACCCAATATCAAATAATCACACAGCTATATCACATAGGTATATCAACCTACCGTTGGTATCCATGCAGACTGATGGCCTGCATGGCCCTTTCAGCTCAACAAGGAGATCTATGCCTATTTTTCTAATAATCGGCTTTATCGTCGGTGCATGTGTTCAATACAAACAAGAGGAGTCATATCGTGCCAGTGATATTGATTTACCCGGCCATTAAGCTCTTCTCCCTCGGTGTGCTTGCTGGCTACACCTGGGCAAAACAACATGACGTCTATGCACGTTTAAATCCACCAGACGTATAACGTCATCATTTTATCCGTAAAGCGATAAAGGGCTGCCCTCAGGGGCGGCCCTTTTTATTGCTTCCCATTTATTGGAGATAAACCCATGAATCAGTTTCAAGAAACACGAGTACTAGACCAAGCGGCAAGTATTCTTCAACAGCGCTTTCATCGTGAAGGCGTATTCACTAATAGTGAAACGGTAAAGCACTATCTAAAGCTACAACTCAGTCATTATGAACAAGAGGTGTTTGCCTTGATGCTCCTGGACAGCCAGCATCGTTTAATTGAATTTAAATCTCTGTTCTATGGCACAGTAAATAGCGCAAGCGTCTATCCACGAGAAGTGGTCAAATCCGTACTCAAGGCCAATGCCGCTGCTGTCATCTTTGCTCATAACCATCCTTCCGGTGTGGCAGAGCCATCGGCCGCTGACAGAGCCATTACCACCCAATTACAAACTGCACTCGCCATTATTGATGTGAGCGTCCTGGACCATATTGTGGTGGGGGAGTATCCAGTATCCTTTGCACAGCGAGGGTGGTTATGATGATGTCATTCTCAAGCAATGCACTAGCTACCAGTAAAACCTTCCATCAGGCCCTTGAGGCATTGATACTTCAGTCCAAGGTCCCTCAAGATAGAAATCACCACACTCTCAACGTCAAAGACCGAAGTTACACCCCTCAGGACGGTGGATACCACCCCGTAGAAATACGCATTGAACGCATTAATCAAAAGTGGACCATCTGTTACATCACTGAGTTTGCTTACATAGGCGGTGATTACCCCGAGCTCGCCATTGAGCTTGATTTCAATATCGAGCATAACTACTTTGAGCAGATGTTCTCCACCCCAACGTGCCTGGATACCCCCAGTGTTAGGTCATTCTACACTCTGTGGGAGAGCAACTTCTTAAGTTACCTAGAACAAGGTGCGTTTGATGACATCCGGGTATCGGCATAAGTCATTCATCGCCACAACCAAAGAAAGGGCAACGTCCTTTCTTTTTTGTCAGGGTAGGCGCATTTCGATACCCAAAAGGGAGTGCATAAAGCCCCCTAAATGCCCTCACCCCTTCTGGAGCGGTGAGCAGGCTGAGCGCCGTTGCACAACTAGACCTGCTGCTATCAATATAACCTGGTTATTAAAGACATATTAGCGTTGCCACCATATAACCTTGACGATTTCATCAGCAAGATATGCCCGTAGAAGTAGGCTACCTTAGCAGCCATCATACTCAGCCTTAAGTCAGCAGGCTAACGCCAATGGATAATGTCACCTCCAACCAATGAGTGATGCGCCACCCAGCGCAATAGCGCTTTCATCACATCCCATTCCTGTTGGGGATTTCTTTGTTTCGCATTAAGTCCTAAAGGGGTACCCAAACGAATAAGGGATGGCCAAAGTGCGGGATTAGTAATAACAATTTTCTGAGTATCCGCCCAAGCAGACGCAATGCTCGTACTAAGGTAGCGCGTGTTGTCATTGAGGCGACCCAATGAGCGGTAATCGGATTTGTTAAACCAAAACACCACCAGCGTATGATGAGGTGTAATATCACGTGTGACAACGTCATAGGGCAAGGAACTAAATTGTCGCTTCCTTTTAGGAATATAGTGGTGTTCTAACTTGATATTAAGCCGCGTGAAAAAATCCTGCATGACAGGGAGTGGTTCACCCTGTTGAGCTTGAGGTACCTGTAAATAACGCGGAATATGCAGCGTGGGTTGGAGCAGTCCACCTGACTTAACATGAGAAAGCAATACGGGTACCATCAACCTGACCGGGTGTGCATCAATGGCTTGGTACAAGGCATGTTGGTAAAGTTCAAAGGTCTTATTACACACCTCTTCATCGGTGATGGTGTGTGTTGAAAGATAAGGGTGATAAGCATTAGGGCTGAGTATGACATCTAGCGCTGGTGAAATAAATAACATGATGATTTCTCCTTAGGCGACCCGTTGGCCGCCAAATATGGGGCCAGGGGTTAACCTGGAATAAGGTTTAAACTAAGCGCTTAAGTAGTGGTTTTATTTACCTTATCGCGCGTCTGAATGCATTGTTCTATCCACTCCAAAACTTCACTTTCTACCCATGCAACCGCACGTGTCCCCAGTGGTACGGATTGAGGAAAGGTATTGGCCTTGGTGTATTGGTAAAGCACCGAGCGTGACAAGCCCGTTAAGTGAAGCACTTCTGTGAGTTTGATTAAGCGCATGTGTTTTTCTCCAGTGATGTACTCATTGGAGTCATTTGAGTTGTAAATTTATGCGCAAAAGCGCGAGAAGGTCCTTGTACGAAAGGAGGGGAAAGATGGACTAGCTCATACTCAATCTGATACTGAAGATTTCAGAGCGTGACTGCAATGCTCAATTAAATCTGGAAGCTTATTTCGGTACTTCTCTCAAATTTATTTTATATTTAGATATCACAATTTTAAGTAGCGGCGTTTCTGATTACAAAGTGACTAAATGTCGTTAGTAATATCAGTCATTGCTTAACGCTTTGTCTGATAATGACGGCATCGCAATGTTCTACAATTACGAACGCCGACACACTAGCAATAACCGTATTTCTCCTGCGATCTTGAGCAGCAAAATAACCTAGAACGAGTCTAGGCTCCTTGAGCCTTACCACTGTGATAGTTTTATTCAATAAAGTTACAGTTTAGGGTGGGTGCTATCAATAGGTGTATAGGTTAAACCCTCTTCCTGCTCATTATTGCCTATGGGTTATTTCCTGCTGCATCCAAAAGCATGCTGGTGATAGTCATTATATTTAGAGGTCTTCTTACTCAAGTAACTCGCTCGGAAGAACAATGCGTTAAACGCCCTGTCATCATGTCGTTGACCGACAAGGTAAGTACCGTTTTTACAAAAATGCACAAGTGGTGCAATGTCATCCCAGTCATAATGAACACAGAACCCTAACGCACTTACCCAAGCTCGCGTTATTCTCGCGGCCATATTTCCCTGACGAGTTGTGAGTAGCCCTAGCCTGTCAAAAGCATCTGCATTGAGCAGAAGTAATACATGAAAGTGAGATTGCTCTCCAGTTTGCTGCTCTCGGCACCAAATATAGCGCAAGGTATTCGGGTGTGCATAAGATAAACGTAACGCAGCTTGTTTGCGGTTATGCTGTAGCTGACTATTAAGTGATTTAATAAACCGGGTTATCACTTGGTTATTGTACACCCTCCCGTTTTGAGGGAGCCTTAGGTCAACTCTGATCGCAAAGGTTCGCGGATGTTCAGCAATCGCCCGTTGTAGTGTATTAAACGTCGCATCTAGGTAGCAACGAAATAACGGCCCCTTACCAAGATAGACAGGATAGCCTGCATAATGGCTATCTGTGTGCAGCGGCTTTAAGGTTGGCATAGGTATACTCCATGATATAAGTTCATAGAACACACCTGTGTTGTATTTATTCCTTCCCTTGAACACTATCCAATTCTATAGCGATATACTTCAGGTATCGCTATTACACCATTAATCTACCGGATAATTCTTAGATATATACTACCACCCCCGAGCAAAGCAAAGAGCTCATCCCAATGATGACGCCAACCTTAAAATACCATTTCCAGTAATACCGCGGGTGTAGGCTACTCGAAACAAATGGGGTAAAAAAGAAAAAACGACATTGGGTTTACACCATTTTAAAGTGGGGCGCTATTGGATTACCCCTCCCTGTTTTACCCAGTGAAGCCGTTGTGATGTCACCTTCTACCTTTACGAAAGCATTATTGATGGACATTGAAGCCTTTTCTTTTCACTTTGGCAAGCTCTACTGCTTGCGGTGATATTACTGACAATTTACGCTTACCTCCACCCGCATAGGGTAAAGGTAAGCGACATCATGCATTGAAGTCTAGATTTAGCAGCCCTGATAAGACATGTGCCATATAAGTGTTTTGGCATAGCTGTTTAATGGTGAGTACGGCTTCTGAGACATCATCGTAATTCAAGATGGGTTCAATGTCATTGAAAGGAATGGCTCTACCTTACTTCCAAGATAGGGAAATGCTCAAGCGACTAAAAAAACACGAATCAATAACGTGATAGCCCTTGGCACCAACGTATGAGCGCTCACGTTACCAATAGCCGCTTAGTAAGCGGGGATGGACTTCTATAAACAAAGCGAAATGTATCACAACGGTGTCAAATTGCGATGAATTGTCGTTATGCTTCCTCTCGCTTATCGCGTTCGATAATTTTCTTGGCAACCCACCCAAGCACCTCATTGTAATGCCAGCGTTTTTCACGGCGCCCGACTTGGCATCCTGGTGGGAACGCATCTTTAGCAATAAGCCGTAGAAGCGTGTCTTTTTGGATCCCGAGCATAGAGAGGACTACAGTGCGAGAGATAAGATATACGCCTTCATGGCTAGGTGGACTGTATGAAGTATCTAATCTCCACCGGCCTTGTGCCCAATGCTCGATTTCAGGGAGGAGCCAAGCACTGGCTCGCTCACCAATTTTTAAACGCTGTGGAAAGCGTCCCTCACCGATGAGTAAGTTTATGTGTGCGCAGCTAAAACCCACCATGGTGGTTAGGTCTTTCATACGAACCAGTTGTAGCGGTTGAAATGATGTTGAGGAAGTCATTGCAGTGTTACTCCGTGTGATTAAGTACACAGCAATGGGGTGGGTTGTATTTATGCTTGGGTCTTATGTATAGCGCAATTGGATGAGTCCAGCCTTTGCTTCTTGTTTCACCAGTGCAATCCTACTTTCTTTTAGCGCTCGCTTGTAGGCGCTTTCAACTCGCCAGATACGCTCTCTATGCCAATGCATACTGTAGCGCAAACGGTCATGGTCAAGTCGCCAATTACTTAACGCTTTTCGAGCTCTGTACCATTCCCTTTCATACTCAACCACTGTCAATCCAGAAAAGTGCTGCCAAAATAACGGCGTGAGCTCAATCATCCGCTCTGAGCATACCAGCTTTCTGGTATGTGCGATTATCCATCCCTTTTGTGTCAGTAAGCCTAACCAACGAGAGAGAGTTGACTGAGATAAGCCTAGGTCCGCTTGTATTTGAGGGGCACTCTTGTAGCAAAGGAAAGCTAGATCAGCTTTATCACAATGATGAGACAGGTAATTAACCAGTTCTAGACATCGAGCAAGACTATCTTCGCGCTTAAAGGTTGACGCCAGCGCCCTGACCAGCGAGAGCAAACTAACGGGAAAGTAAATCGATTGCCTTTGATACAACTGGGCAATTCGACCCTCTGGCTCTATCTCATCAGGAAAGCGCCACGCTAATAATGCATCACACTGCGCAGCATAATCATGGTGGAGAGGATAGGGACCACGAACAAGAACCGCAACCTCATCAAACTGGGCAGATATCGGGCCAGGCCCATCGAAGAACGGTAAATGCTGCCCTCTGGAGAGGTGTGTCATCTTCGCGGCAACATATTCAATGTAGCGCTGTACATGCGCTTTTAGCGTTTTGGCCTGAAGTCGCTGATTGAAGTCAATGGTGGAATGCATAGTAAGCGGGGATAAACCCTCCGTCCAAGACTCAGGTAAACAGGCCCACGTTTGTGAAGGAGGGAAAGATACGCCAGCAAGCTTGACCCTTTTTTGTAACCCCGCACTGACTCGACACGCAAAAGACAACGACAACTGCTTTGAGAACACCTCGTGGCGGTATAAGTACAACACTTTCATGATGACGCCTTTGGCGTAAAACTCAACAGTGTCGTGAGTGTCTTCTCAGCCCAGATTGTCGCAGGCTTAATATCAGAGTCACGTAGTAGCTCAATACTATGGAAACATAAGGCTTTGTAGCTGAGTTTGCTATAGGGGAATAAATGAGGCTCGTGAGCAGGTTGGGATGCGATGGCTTCTTGTACGCTTGTCTGGTAGGCAGGATCGACCCCTTGCGCCCAAAGTAAGGGGGTCGAGGCAATACCTTGCTCTTCCGCCCGCAACAGTTTTAATGCCACAAGTCGAGTAAGCGCGGCATCAACATGGTCCTTGCTATAGGTAAGGTGGCGATAGATAAGCGACAGAGGCAGTGCCTGCACACTGCCGAATGCACTGTGGCGAACGAATACCGCGCATATTCCACAACAACTATCGTGAAATGCCTCTTTCACCTTTCCCTTGCGCTGAAGGTAAGCAAAGAGACGGGGAAGTGAAAAGTATGGCGCGAGCTCAGCCAATACTTCCGGCACATCTAAGGTGCCAATGGTTTTTTGGTAAGCCTTGAGCCAATACGGCAAAGGAGCTGAAGGCATACACGTTGGCATGTAAGTAAACTCAGTGACAACCTCAGTAGGGGGAGGTCCAGGCAACATAGATATGAAGCTATCTACTTGAGCGGCGACAAACTCAGGGGGTAAGCGACGAAACACGGTGTTGCTGGAATAAGGGTTCGGCTTATCGAAATTGAAGGTTATTATCATCTCATCCGCTCCCTGCTTCACTTTGATCAGCATAATAAAAAAAAGGGGACGCATCTTATCTTTCTGCTCACCTTTCTTTTTAGTCTCTGCACTCAAACTACTTTTGGGTTTCATATGAAATGCCTTTTTTGCACAGGTCACTAGGTAAATTACCTAGAATCGAAGCTTAACAGGTCTATCAATTCGCTTAAGTATCAGCATTGTTACAAGGTGTGTTCACGCCCACACTTCCGTGTTACTTTTAAATCACCCGAATGATGAGGAATAATCCGAACTGTGAGCGATATGAGTCATTTCTTAGCGGCCATTTTTGTCGGCATGGATGTCACCAAGCACAGACATCGACTATGGATAAACCAAGTGCGATTAGAGAAAGAACGCCCCCCACCACAAAGCATCTACAGCTCGCTCAACGATAACCTCTGGTTGCTCACCTATTATCAACATGCACTCCCTAATGAGCGTAGAAGCCTCATTCGCCAATGGAGTAAGACAATGCGCAAAACCCCAACCAAAAAGCTGACTATTGACCTTTCTCTTCGTACCCATAACAAACTGGATAATATGAGTAGAAAGCTAGGCATGTCCAAACAAAATACCGTGACTTATGTGATAGAAGAAGTGTTAAAAGCGCCAAGCATGCTCGAAGAGAGAAAACGAAATGCGCACGCTGAAGAAGTGTTAACAACGGCCTATGAGCGCAATAAAGAAGCCTCTGCAGAAATTATCCATGAAGAGATGGAAGCGCTTAAAAAGTGGCTATCCAAAGAGCATCTCAAATGCACTTAACCCCTTAAAAGATGGGGGTGAAGAGCATCGATGGCGACACTGAAGAAAACAATAACGATAGCCCCTCGTCATGTAGTGTCGTTGCCGGTACTGCCTAGTTATAAATGGCTGTGACATAGCCTAAAACATAAGTAATCGCCAACAGTATGAACGTAATGAGCAAGCTTAATGCTTGCTCATTCGATATAGCGAGGAAATAGCTTACATGTACCGCGTCAATTGCCCTGAATCGACCAAAATTTGGCTATGTCCAAAAAGCCACTGAAAAATCACTACTTGAAAAGAGCGTTGATGATCCAGTCGAAACCATCGCCAATCCACTGCTTTAAGCTGTCAAAGGTACCTTTTTTAGCAACGATTGACACTTCTTCACTCGAGGCATCCTTACTAGCCTCTCGGTAGAAAGCATATCTATTTTCGTTGGGGACAACATTTAGTATTCTTAGTAACAAGTTAGGCATATTAAAATTTATGTACCCATCCTCATCATCTATCTCAACAGCTACGGGAATAATATCCTCCCGTGAAGCCCCAAAATCACTTGAAACCGAAGAGATTTTTTCGTCAATTATCTCTTTTAGATAGGGTTTAGGCATGAATGTATCACTATCCCAAGCTTTGCTTCGGTAAGACGTCATTGCATCAACCTTGGAGAGAACAAATAGGGTTGGCATTCTTTCACGCTGCGGCAATAGCGTGTTTCTGTAAACTCGATATCACGCCTGTATGCTCTCGTATTCGCCTCCAAAACCCAGAGCGCTAAGTCAACTTCTTGTAGTTTTTGTTTGTTCAAATCGATGAACTGCTGTTCATTCGTTTCATTTACATCTGACACCCCAGGGAAATCGAATATGGTAAACGTTTCAAATGTGCGCTTAACAAGCTTCGCCCTACCTGTCTCTACATGGCTTACTTTTGTGTTAGCTCCTTCAAAAAGCGCATTAAGAAGAGTTGACTTTCCTGAGCCTGATTTGCCAATGATAGCAATCGTTGGGTGGTAATTGGTGATGCGTTCAATTTTTTCTTTTAGCCAAGACGGCCGGATTCACTGCGTCAGTGAGCTTATCAATGATTTCTCTTTTTTCTTCGTCGGGAGTGGGAAGAGCTAGCAACATATTTTACCTCTACTTATTGCACCTGAAGTGTTCGCTCTAACGAACATTTTTTTGAGGAAGATTATTTGGATGCAAACATCGTTGGTAAGCAAGTAAAGATATTCCGTAAACAAAGAAAGCTTACACAAAATGAACTTGCCGCCCGATGCAATGTTCGTGGGGTTGATATCAGTAGAGAATCACTCGCTAAGCTCGAAACGGGAAGAAGGCAAGTGATCGATAAAGAAGTTTGTATTCTTGCTCAAGTATTAGGCGTTAATAACAGCGAGTTATTTCCTAGATCGTAGCGTAGACCGGATTGGTGGTTATTTGTTGATGATAACTGCTTTGAATTACTCTCAGATGAGTTAGAGTTCTAGTGTACATTTGACTATGGATACACACTTGGGTACATTCAATTTGCTTCGAACAGCTTTAACTAGCATCGAGCATGAGCGGACACTGTATTCATGATGGTGGGTTCGGATGAGCCTCCGGGCACCACCTTTAAAAAGCCTGCATTTATGCAGGCTTTTTTCGTTTTAGCGTCCCATACTAAATACCGCAAAAGGCTATCGCTTTAGTTGGCGAATAGCTAAACTCTAACTAAGTGTTTGATATCACATTGCCCACTATTTCAAGGAATGAAATATGCGCCTTTCTTCTTTAGCCCTAGCTTTACCGCTAGTTCTTTCTTCCGGACATAGCCAAGCTGATTTTTTTGAACAGTTTGTTGACCCTACCGACGGCCGTATGGATGCTAGCCAATGGCTTATGGATAACGCGGTAGGTTTTTTGCCTGTTCCCATCATTATTACCGACCCCGCGGTGGGTTATGGCGGTGGTTTGGTATTGGCTTTTTTTCATGAAAACGAAGAACTGCAAAATGAACAGCCAGATGATCCCAATGCCCCGCTAAAACTTACGCCTAGTGTGTCGGGTTTATTAGGGCTAGCGACAGAAAACGGCACTCGAGGTGCAGGGGCGTTTCACATGGGCATATGGAAGCAAGACAGTATTCGCTACATCGGTGCAATTGCGGGTGTAGATGCCAATATTGATAGCTTTCGCTTGCCCAGCGAGGGGGGAATTGGCGACATTCCCATTAGAGTTAATTTAAAAGGTACTTACTTACTGCAACAAATCCGTTTTCGCTTGGGCGATAGCCCGTGGTTTGCTGGAGCCAAATACACCTTTTTAAATAGTGACAGTGAGTTTTCTATTGGCAACCTGCCTGATTACTTAAAGCCTCAGTTGAGCATGAAAGATGGCGGAGTAAGCCTGCTGCTTAACTACGATACTCGAGATAACTCGTTTAGCCCTAACCAAGGTCTGTATGGCAACATTAGTTATGCTAAACACGCTGACTACTTTGGCGGCGATAATGATTACTCAATCGCCTCTGGTGAGTTTTCTGGCTTTAGTTATCTAGGCAATAGCTTCCAAGGCTCTATGCGTTTGTCGGCCTCAAGCGCCCATGGCGATACGCCTTATTATGCCCTGCCCTTTATTGATATGCGCGGCATACCGGCTATGCGCTACCAAGGCGAGCGTATGGCGACTTTACAAGGTGAGCTGCGCTACGACTTTGATGCTCGCTGGTCTGCGGTTGTATTTGGCGGTGTTGGACAAGCATTTAGTTCAGAGCAAAACCTAGGTGACACACCTAACCGCTATGCTAAAGGCCTAGGTTTTCGTTACCTAATGGCTAGGCGCTTTAATTTACGCACCGGGATAGATGTCGCCAGAGGCCCAGAAGATACCACCCTGCACTTTATTGTTGGTGCTGGTTGGTCAGATTTTTAATCCGCCAAACATCAAATGTTGACTTTTTGTTAACAACAAGCTCTACTGGTAAGACCTCTTAAACAAGGAAAAGCTATGCTTCCCAGTGTTCGTAAAGCCAACTTGATGTTGAGTTTGTTTGGTATGTTCAAAGTACCCTTGATTTGGTATTGCCGTCCTAAGATCCTTGAGATGGATGAACAGAAGGTTATTGTTAAAATTCCCCTTAAACGCCGAACCAAAAACCACCTTAACAGTATGTACTTTGGAACCTTAGCGGTTGGCGCAGACGTAGCCGGAGGCTTCTTAGCGATAGCTAAAGCCGAACAATATGGCAAAAAAGTATCGCTAGCGTTTAAGGCGGTTGAAGGGCAGTTTTTAAAGCGCCCGGAAGCAGACGTTATCTTTAGTTGTACCGACGGCAAGCTCATTGACCAAATGCTCGAGCAAACCATGCAAAGCGGTGAGCGAGTAAACCAAGCCGTAACGATTAATGTTACCTGCCCCTCTATTAGCGGCGACGAAGTAGTGGCCAAGTTTTCTCTAACCCTCTCTTTAAAAGCCATCCAATAAACCAATAGTCGGCTGTATTCAGCCGGCTTTTGCAATTTGCAAACAGCTAAGTGCAGCTCGCTCCATAAAGCTAGAAGCAAGCAATTTTTGGCACTAAGCCTTTGTAATAAAAGGCACTATAAACATTGGCACGAAACTGGATGTAACACCTTAACTACGCACTAAACAGTGCTTAAATTTAGTTGTCGAGGTTTATATGAAATCTATATCGCATGCTTTATTCATCACTGCTTGTATTAGCTTCTCAAGCCATGCTGGCATTATTTACACTATTGAGGCTCCAGGCATCCAAACCTCACAAATAAGTGGGCCTAGCTATACAGAAAACTTCGACAATTTAACTTCTTCCCAACTCAGTTATGGCTACCAAAATACCTTTGGAGAGTACTCGGTAGATAAAGGCCAAGCCAAGGTGGCTGATTTTGGCGTTTATGGTGGTGCACATGGCGAAGGTAAATACTTATTTATTCCAAATAAGAGTGCCGTTCAACTCATTTTTGACCAACCTGTAGGCTACTTTGGTTTTTGGTGGAGTGCTGGAGACAATGGAAACCAACTGAGTATTACCACCCAGTCTGAGCAGTTGTCCTTTAAAACCAACCAAATTCTTGATGCTGCTGTGCTAGAGCCTGGCCATTACGGTAGCCCTACTAGCGTTAAAGGCAACAAACGTGAACCCTATGGCTACGTTAATCTATTCGCCGAAAGCAATGCTGACAAAATTACCGCTATCCGCTTTTTTGGTCGCAACTTCGAGACAGATAACCACACGGTAAGTATTCAACGCGAAGCACTAACCGGCCGCTCATTAGCACCTGTAACAGTGCCGGAGCCGAAGACTTGGTGGTTAATTAGCTTAGGCCTTGTATTGCTTTTATTGAGCCAGCGACGCTCAAAGCGAACCGCTTAAGCTTAGAAGATCATTGAACGCCTATTCCCCTCCCCAACTGGATAACCAATTATTAAGGTAATCTTGCGAGATTTAGTAAAAAAGCGCAGCAAAAACGAGACTTAAGCAGAAACACTTAGGTTAATAACTTGTATTCTTTGAATCACAGCAACAAGATGGAAAACCAATTTAACAAATTAGTTAACCAGAAGTATTTATTGCTCATCATATAAAGGAATACTAAATGAGAACTGCCTTTGTTTTAGCCGCTAGCTTGCTTGCTAGCGCTTGTTCAACTACCTCTGATCAACTCTCCATCGCCGATGCGGCGGAAACAACCGGCTCAATCGAGTTGATTAATCCGCAAGCAAAACAATTTATTGCGGCAGACGCCAAGATTAGTATTCGTGGAAAGGGCTATCGCTGGACAGAAGGGCCTGTATGGATTGAACAACATGGTTTTTTACTATTTTCCGACATCCCCAACAACACCATCGTAAAGTATCAACCTAATAAAGGTACCGAGCTTTACCTAGAAAACTCTGGTGCTACTGGCCTTCAAGAAGGAGACTACGGACAAGGCTCAAACGGTTTGTTATTAAACCCACAGGGGCAACTGGTGCTACTTCAACAAGGTGACCGCCGTGTAGCACTCATGGATGCCCCCTTAAACAAACCTCAAAGTAAATTTGTTACGCTGGCTGGCGAGTACCAAGGCAAGCGCTTAAACAGTCCAAATGATGCGGTTTACCACAACGATGGCAGCTTATACTTTACCGATCCTCCTTATGGGCTTAATTCAGGCATGAATGACTCGCGCAAAGAATTAGACTTTCAAGGGATCTATCGTCTAAGCCAAGATGGCGAGCTTGAGTTACTAGACAACAGCGTTAACTTCCCAAATGGCATTGCCTTAACGCTTGACCAAAAAACCTTAATTGTGGCGGTGTCTGATGACAAACATCCACGCTGGTTAGCTTATGACGTAAACCCAGACGGCAGCATTAGCAACAAGCGGATATTTCACAATGCCAAAGCATTGCTTGGTGTAGCTGGTGAACAAGGTTTACCAGATGGAATGGCGGTTCATTCTAGCGGTAATATATTCGCCACAGGGCCAGGTGGAGTGTGGTTGTTCTCTCCACAAGGGGAAGTACTTGCCAAAATACGTACCGGACGTTTAACCGCTAATTGTACTCTGTCGGCCGATGAAAAATACCTGTTTATAACTGCTCACGACACCCTAATGTCGGTGCCGCTGTTATAACGAACCCAGCTTGCTTTATGAGGCCTTAAGGCCTCTTTAAGCAAGCGCTTAACTTTATTGCTTTTGCCACTTTTCACCTTTTAAGGCCATGAAGTCACGCCCCATTTTTAGCACTAATATCTTACTGTCAGTCTCATTATCAATATACGCACCGGCTGGTACCGTAGCTAGCTCGTCTTTAGCAAGCATTAACCCGCCTGGCATCTTTTTACCGCCAACAACATTTCCCCCCTCGAGCACTGCCATTTCAATTACCGACGGAGCTTGAAAGTACCAATACTCATCATCTTCAGCACTAAGTGGATACTCTCCTTTTAGAAAACGTACTCCTCGCTTTCCCTGTTGGGCGCTGTCTAGCCATACTAAGGCATCATTAAACTGAACCTTGCTAGCGGGCTCACTAACCTGGGTAACTGGGCGATCCTCGAAACCAGAACCCACCCCCACGGATTTACATGCACTAATCAACAACACGCATAAGGCTAAACATACAACACGCTTTATTTGTAACACTTCAATTCCATCCTTAGGTTTAAGTCGCTATACAGAGTTATTTTCACCAATCATCAAAGCTTGGCGAAGTGTGCTTAAAGCTTAGTATATTCTGCCAAATCAAACAGCTATATAAACACCATTATCCAGCTTGGCTGGCTACACAAATTCTTCTAGATAAACTCAATTAGTGGCTAGAGCTTTAATGCCAACTCAAGATATTTCCCATATTCAGCCCTTCCAATTTTAGCTACTTACAAAACCATAATTAAATGCAAATGATTTTAATTCTCATTCGTATTGTGTATAGTGCCGCCTAATTAAAACTTAACAGGATAAGGAACAAGCCTGAAAACCATGAAAGCATTCAATCGCACTCTAATTGCTAATGCAGTAATTTTTAGCCTTAGCCCTCTCGCTTATGCCGAAACAAATAGCACCATGTTTGACGAAGTGGTGGTATCAGCAACCCGTACCGAGCAATCGGTCAAAGACATCTCTTCTAGCATTAGCTCGGTAAGCTCTGAGCAGCTAGAGCAGCAAATGGCTAATGATTTAAATGACGCTGTTCGTTACGAACCCGGCGTAACCACTACCGGGCAAGGCCGTTTTGGCACTAGTGGCTTTAATATTCGTGGCCTAGATGGCAACCGAATTAAGCTAATGGTAGATGGCATCGAGCAACCCACTGCCTATAACCCTGGTGGCGATGTGATGAACAAGGGGCCAAACGCTTATGAAATTGACACCCTAAGTGCCGTTGAAATTAACAAGGGGCCAGCCTCTAGCCTTTACGGTAGTGACGCCTTAGGCGGCGCAATATTACTAAGAACCAAAAACCCTGAAGATGTACTAGCTGAAGGCGACAGCAACCATGTTGCACTTAAAACTGGCTACGGTAGTTCTAACGAAGCATATAAAGCCACCGTCGAGGTCGCTAAGCGCTATCAAAAATGGGAAGGTTTAGCCATTTACACCTACCGTGATGGCAGCGAAACTAAAACCCATTCTTCAGGTGAAGACATTAATGGCCGAGACCGCGGGCAAGCCGATCCTCTCGACTTTGACTCTCACAACCTGCTCCTAAAAACTAACTACGCCTTAAATGATGCACATACTTTTGGCCTAGTGGCTGAGCTATTCCAGCGCGAATCTAAGTCAACCATCCTTAGTAACGAAGGCTATAGCATATTCCCAGGCTTTACCTACACAAATGTAACTGGCGAGGACAAAGACACTCGCAGCCGTGTAGGCGTAAACCACACATGGCTAGCCAACAATGCCGCATTTGATGATTTGTTCTGGCAACTAAGCCATCAGCAAAGTAAATCAGAGCACAATAACTACGATACTACCGACTTATACGGTAGCCGTAATCGTGAACGTAACGGTGAAGATAGCTCATTGCAGTTTGATGCTCAGTTCAACAAACTACTGGAGTTTGACCACGGCAGCCACGAAATCAGCTACGGTTTAACAGCTATCAATAGTGATTTTGAGCTGGATTACCGCACCCATTATTACGATACAGGAACAGTAGATCCAGGGGCGCCAGAAGTGCCTAAAGCAGAAGCCGAAAAGCGCGGGATCTTTATTCAAGATCACATGTATTTAATGGATGAACGCTTAGTAGTTACCGCTGGTTTACGTTACGACGACTACAAAGCAACACCAGATGCCAGCAGCGGCTTTGAAGAGCATAACAGTGATGCTTTAACCAAACGCTTAGGCGCGGTATATCATTGGAATCAACAAGTTAGTACATTTGTTCAATACAGCGAAGGCTTTAGAGCCCCTACCCTTGAAGAACTTTACTACGCCTTTGATAATAGTGGCCACGGTTATGCCACCTTGTCTAACCCTAACCTTAAACCAGAAGAGAGCCAAAGCTACGAGTTAGGCTTACGTACCAATACTGCAGCATCTAGCATGGAGTTAGTGGGTTTCTTCAATGACTACACCAACTTCATTCAATCAGTAACTGATTACAGTGATCCAAGCTATCCAGCGGGTATCACCATCAATGAAAACATTGGTGAAGCTGAAATCTATGGTGTGGAGTTTAAAGGTAACTACTGGTTAGATGAAGCCTTTGGTGCACCTAAAGGTAGCTACAGCCGCTTAAGCGTTGCCTACGCACAAGGCAAAAATAAAGAAGATGGCAGCGCGCTAGATTCTGTAGCACCGCTTACTGCAGTTTGGGGCTTAGGCTACGACCACCAAGATAAACTTTGGGGTAGCCAACTTAACCTAACCATGGTGTCAGCCAAGAAAGAAGGCGACTGGTCTACCGAAAACAACGCCCACGCACCTGGTCACGCTTTGCTAGATTTAACCGCCTACTACCAACCGGTGAACGACCTAGTATTACGAGCAGGCTTGTTTAATGCGCTTGACCAAAAATACTGGAGCTACACCGACCTAGACGGCAAACCATCTGACCATCAAGGCCTAGACCGTTACACCCAGCCAGGCCGTAACTGGGGCGTCGACATAGCGTATACGTTCTAAACCTTTCCAAAAGTAAAAAGGCTAGCTTACTCAGCTAGCCTTTTTTATATTCATTAAAACGCAATTCTTTATGCCTGCGCCTCTAGCACCGCACTTAATGTGTCTTCTAACTGCTGATCTTCCAAGTTCAAGAAAGCTAACAAGCCGTCGTAGCTCTCCTGCCAAGCTTCTTCTTCACTGCTTACTCCCAGTTTACGGTAAGCAACAATGCGCGCTATTTTTAATATTGCTAACATTAGCAACGATGATTTACCTAGCTCTTGCGAACTAAATAAGCCATCTGCATCGTGTTGATAGTAAATGGCTTCTATCATCACCTTAGGCAGGCTCCATTGCTGCGCAATAAGTGCAGCCACAGTAGCATGAGTTGTACCATACTCACTGCGTTCACGTTCCGCGAGATGAGCCCATCCGATGTCATTGGCCTCGGCGAGTAAGCTTTCATATTCGGGGAAAGACTGTAGCAAAGCTGGTACGCCAGCCTGATGAAACAAACCCAGCATATAAGCATTATCTTTAGCCGATTCAAAGCCTAGTTCTTCAGCGGTAGCCGCTGCGCAACTAGCCAGTAAATTAGCCTCTAACCAAAATTTATCCAATACTTTAGAGGCTGGCATTGCCCCTTTTAAGGCAACCGCTTTAACAATAGGAAATACCCGATTAATGCCCAAAGTCATCACCGCTTGGTGAATCGATTTAATCTCGTTTAAGCGACGAAACGCAGCAGAGTTAACAATTTGCAACACCGCACCAGAGATCCCCACATCGCTAGCTATTGCCTCGGCAATAACCGCTACATCGGGCTCGGCTTTTTTTGTTTCTTGAGTAATCGTTAACAAAACTTGAGGCCGAGGGGGAATAGACAAATCCGCCAAAATTGCATTTTCGGCCGCAGTTATCGTTAAAGACATATCACCTCCTGTAAAATTTGCTGGCAAAGCATAAGCAAATAACTTAGTAATTTCAAAGCGATAAGATAAAATATATACTCTAATCTACAATTTACAGCTCGCCAAAATCTGTTTTAGTGATGAAATCCCCAGTTCTTCGGTAAGCGCAATGTTGTGCTCAGGGATCCCTTCAGGATCTGGATGAAGTCGAGTTAAGCGACTCACCGTTGCTTCACGAATTAAGTGAAATACCGGATAAGGCGAACGATTAGTATAGTTACTTGGCGCGGTATCTGCTTCTCCAGCAAAACAGTAGTCGGGATGAAAACTAGCTAGCTGGTAAACGCCATCATAGCCTTGTTTGCTTATGATCTTCTCCGCCCAATACAAACAATCTAAATAGTCTTCAAAACTGCTTAAGCAGGGGGTGATAAACAAGGTTGTTTCAACGTCGGGCTGATTATCTAAGAGCTGGCATTCTACAACTAACTGCTGCAATAACTCTTCAATATCGTCGCTCATCGCTACTTGGTAGCGAATACTGCCACGCTCTAATTCGCGCTTTGCAAAAGGACAAATATTGTATTCAACCACAAAATCTTTCACCCAGCGCATCGTGTGCTGCTGATATTCAGCTTCGCTTATATCACTACTGGGGGTGGAATTACTCATGTTTAATCCTTGAATGCTTTAAAGCACATAGCGTTAATGATGCCAATCGCTAACAAAAGCTAAATGGCTTGCCTTTTGGCATAGTCTACCAGCCAATCAGCTAGCTTAGTTACTCGTTTCGAGCGATAACGTGCCGGAGGAAACACCATCCATAACGGCTGGCTTACTACCTGCCAATCTTCTAACACCGTTTTTAACTGGCCTGCTTCTAGCGCGTCACGCAAGTACATATCGTGAGTACGAATAAAACCAAAACCCTCCATGGCGGCTTGTTTAAGTACGTGTCCATTAGGACAGGCAAACGAGCCACTCACCGACACCAACAACTTTTGCCCATTCTTTTGAAAAGGCCACTGCGACACCGTGCCACAAATACACTGATGATGACGCAACTCTTCGGGGTGCTTGGGCAAGCCATTAGCCGCTAAGTACTCAGGGCTAGCGACCACATGCGTATTTAACTGGCTTAACACCCTTACCTGCAAACTCGAATCGGGCAAAGTTCCCATTCGAAATACAATGTCAAAAGGAGAGCTCAATAGGTCTTCTCGTTGTGACGACAAATCTAGCTCGATATCGATGTTTGGATGTTCTTGGCGAAACGTAAGCAAAGCCGGCGCCAGCCATTGCTCTGCAAAAATGCCGCCTAAGGAGTTTATTTTTATCTTGCCTTGTAAATGATGTTGTAGCTGTTGGGCTGCTAGAGCTCCATCTTCCAGCAACTCTAGGCCTTGACGACAGCTTTGATAGTAACTCTCTCCGGCATCAGTCAAACGTAGCTTGCGGGTCGAACGATATAAAAGCTGCACTCCTAAACGATGTTCTAAATTACTCACTCGTTGGCTAATGCTAGCTTTAGAGCTATGCAGCTTATCGGCGGCAGCAGTAAAACTGCCGGTTTCAACTACGGTGACAAAATCGACTAACCCAGCGAACATATTAATCCAAATTTCTGAACAATTATTTTTAATACTAGCTAAATATCAAACAACATAAAACGCTTACACTGCTTTAAAACATAACCAAGCAGGATCAACAATGCAGAACAGAGTGTTAGGTAAAAGCGGCTTAGTATTAAGTGAAATTGGTTTAGGCTGCTGGCAATTAGGTGGTGACTTTGGCCCTGTAAGCGAAGCACAGTCAACGACCATTCTCGAGCAGGTCTACCAAAGCGGCGTGCGTTTTTATGACACCGCCGATGTATATGGTGCTGGCCTTAGCGAACGATTACTGGGGCAGTTTTACCAGCAGCATTCAGATATAACCATTGCGACCAAGCTTGGCCGAGATGCAAATTTGTATCCGAATAACTACACTAAACAAACAGTTAAACAAAGCATCGAAGCCAGTTTACAGCGGCTAGGTTTAACCAACATTCCCTTGATTCAACTGCATTGTGTTCCCACCCAGATACTTCGTGATGGTGAAATATTCACTTGGTTAGCCGACTTTAAACAACAAGGCTTGATTGAGCACTACGGCGCAAGTGTAGAGTCGATGGAAGAAGCCAAGTTGTGTTTAAAAGACCCGGCTTTAACCAGCTTACAAATTATCATTAACCTATTTAGACAAGACGCTGTAGCTGAAGTACTCGATTTAGCTCAAGCTCAACAAGTGGGAATAATTGCCCGTTTGCCCTATGCCAGTGGTTTATTAAGTGGCGCTGTTACCGCGCAACGACAATTTGACGAAACTGATCACCGCCACTACAACCGAGATGGCGCAGCCTTTCATGTAGGGGAAACTTTCGCTGGTTTGCCGCTAGATAAAGCCTTGAACTTGCTTGAACAGCTTAAAACGCTGCTTCCTGAAAACTTAGCTATTGCAGAGTGTGCAATTCGTTGGCTACTCGACCACCCGCAAATAACCAGCGTAATTACAGGGGCAAGCAAACCAGAGCAGATTCAGCAAAACTCTCATTACTCAGGCCAAACCTCTTTAAGCAAAGACCTTCATGCCAAGCTTGCCGATTTTTATCTGCAAGAGGTTAGCCCTTGGGTTCGTGGTAACCGCTAAAGAAGCGAATAGCTAAAAAGGATAATGCTATGCAATTAAGACAGTTAGGTGAATGGAAAGTGAGCCCTCTTGGTTTAGGTTGTTGGGCCATTGGCGGGCCTTTCTTCGACCAAGACAACAAGCCTTGCGGCTGGGGGAAAGTAGACGATGCGGTCTCGATTTCGGCCATTCACGCTGCACTTGATGCTGGCATTAACTTTTTCGACACAGCTGCAGTTTATGGTGCTGGTCACAGCGAACGGGTATTGGGAAAAGCCCTAGCGAATAAACGCCAGCAAGCCATTATTGGCACTAAGTTTGGCCTGGAGTTTGATGAAAATAGCAAAACCATCAGCGGTATCTTTGATCAACACGATGCAATTATTCGACACTGCGAAAATAGCTTAAAACGCTTAGGTACTGAGTATATTGATTTATACCAATTACACCTAAATGACTACCCAGCCGAAAATATAGGACAAATAATAGAATCTCTAGAGCATTTAGTTAAGGTAGGGAAAATACGCGCTTACGCTTGGAGTACCGACTTTCTAGACCGTGCAAAGGCCTTTTCTTCGGCCGAACACTGTATTGCCTTTCAGTTTCAAAACAACGTGTTAGACCAAAACAATGATTTAGTAGGCTTCTGTGCCAAGCACAACAAAACGGCGATAAACCGAGGACCTCTCGCTACGGGGCTGCTCTCAGGCAAGTACCATCATGCAAGCATTCTAGATAAAGACGATATTCGTTGCATCAATCCAGAGTGGCTAAAATACTTCATAAACGGTAAAGCATCGCCTGAACTGCTCAACAAGTTAGCTGGCATTCAATCAATTTTAACCAGTAAGGGTAGAACGGTTAATCAAGGAGCACTAGCTTGGATTTGGGGCTTAGGTGAGCACACATTACCTATTCCAGGATTTCGTAATACAGCTCAAGTGCTAAGTAATGCAGCAGCTATTGAACATGGACCGCTCAGTAAGGCGCAAATGCAGGAAATTAAGCAACTACTCAATTAAAATAGAGCTAAGCATCTAAATTTAATGAAAAAATCATTATTCACCCACTTGTCACGATTCTGTAAAGAATAGCTGCTACACCTGTTTAACAACAGAATAGATGAGGCGACAAGGATGCGAGCCAAGCGACAATTGGAGTTTGACGACCTAATTAGGCAACAAAGCATTAGTACCGCTTTTCAAACTATTTGGGATCATAATAACAATCAAGCTTTAGGCTATGAGGCCTTATCTAGAGGCCCCAAAAATAGTTATTTCCATTCGCCACTAACACTATTTGAGTTTGCTCGCCAATCTAGCCAACAGCATGAGCTTGAATTAATTTGCGCTCAGCTAGCTCGACAACGCTTTGATAAGCAAAATGTAAACGGCCATCTATTCATTAACTTCTCACCCGATACCTTGCTGTATATTTATCAACAGCAAGGTACTCAATGCTTTGAACAGCTTATTCCTAGCAAAGGTAATCTAGTTATCGAGCTTACCGAGCACCTGCCAATCTGTGTTGATGAGGCGCTTTTGAAGTGCATCCAAGATCTGCGTAAATTAGCGATTTCCTTCGCTCTAGATGATTTTGGTGCAGGCTACGCAGGCATTAAAACATGGTTACAACTCAGCCCTGAGTATTTAAAGCTAGACTGTTTTTTCTGCGAGCAATTGCTAGAAGATGGCAAAGTTAGCACTGCCATCGCATCGCTGGTGAACCTTGTCGAACAAATTGGCAGCCAAATCATTGTTGAATGCATTGAAAATGCGGAACAATATCAGCAACTGGTAAACCTAGATATTCCTTACCTTCAAGGTTTTCATATTGCTCGACCAACTAATCAACCAAAGCTGCGAAAAACTGCGCCGAGTACTCCTGTAGTAACAGAGCCCTATACGGCACTTTCTCTAGCCAGCTCTGCCAATATCGTGTCTCCTAACCTATCTTCAAAAAAGCTTTTAACAACTATTCTCGAAGATAAAAGCATTAATTCACTTCCGGTGGTAGATGGACAACAGCGAGTTCTAGGCTTAATAAAGCGCGAAGAGTTACTTGCCCAGTACTCGGGTCCTTACGGTCATTCACTCAATCAGCGCAAAACCGTAGCCGAGTTAATGGATACCAATCCCTTAACCGTGGATGCCAATCCCTTAACCGTGGATGCCAACACCACATTAAGTGAAATCGGCCGTAAACTTAGCCAACATACAGCTAGTGGTTTAGACGCTGTATTTATTGTTACTCAAAATAGTAAGTACTACGGCGTTGGTTTAGCGGTAGATGTAATGCGAAAGCTCTCCGACTACAAACTTCAATTAGCCCGTTACGCTAACCCCTTAACAGCTTTACCAGGTAACGTGCCTCTACAACGTAGCCTAAACCATCTAATCGCGCGCAAACAATCATTTGACCTTGCCTACTTCGACCTAAATAACTTTAAGCCATTTAATGATATTTGTGGTTATGAGCGCGGTGACAAAATGATCAAATTGGTCGCTGAGCTATTAAGGATGCATTTAAGTAAATATGCACACTTTATTGGTCACCTAGGCGGAGATGACTTTATCGTGATTTTCACCACCCAAAACTGGCAGCCATCCGTATTACACCTACTCAGCACATTTGACAACCGCCGAGAAGCTCTATATCGGCAAAAAGACCTAGACGCCAAAGGCATTGTGGCCAAAGACCGTGACGGCCAACAACGCTTCTTTCACCTGATTGGATTGGCTGTAGGTGTTACCCGCTGGACTGCAGCCTCTCAACTGAGTATCGACGAATTAAGCGAGCGGGCGAGTCTCGCTAAAAAACACGCTAAGCGTAATCACTGGTCAACCTTGTATATACAAGAGGGCGATGTCTGTGATGCGCTAGGTTAGTCTGTTGATGAAATGACTGGGGCTTGAGTGATTGGTATGCCTGAGGGACTAAATCGCAGGCAATAAAAAAGCCCTCATCATTAGACGAGGGCTTAGTATAGGAGCCTGGCGGTGACCTACTTTCACATGGGGAAGCCCCACACTATCATCGGCGCAGTTGCGTTTCACTTCTGAGTTCGGCATGGAGTCAGGTGGGTCCACAACGCTATTGCCACCAGGCAAAAACTGTTGTCTTTAACATTCGAAAAAGCTGAAACATCTCATGAGCACTAACAAGTATTCATGGTTTCTAAAATAAAGTATCTATAAGCAACACCCTTTAGGTGTTGTATGGTTAAGCCTCACGGGTAATTAGTACAAGTTAGCTCAATGCCTCACAGCACTTACACACCTTGCCTATCAACGTTGTAGTCTCCAACGGCCCTTCAGAGGACTTAAAGTCCTAGTGAGAATTAATCTCGAGGCCTGCTTCCCGCTTAGATGCTTTCAGCGGTTATCAGTTCCGAACGTAGCTACTGGGCAATGCTATTGGCATAACAACCCAAACACCAGCGGTTCGTCCACTCCGGTCCTCTCGTACTAGGAGCAGCTCCCCTCAATTCTCAAACGCCCACGGCAGATAGGGACCGAACTGTCTCACGACGTTCTAAACCCAGCTCGCGTACCACTTTAAATGGCGAACAGCCATACCCTTGGGACCGACTTCAGCCCCAGGATGTGATGAGCCGACATCGAGGTGCCAAACACCGCCGTCGATATGAACTCTTGGGCGGTATCAGCCTGTTATCCCCGGAGTACCTTTTATCCGTTGAGCGATGGCCCTTCCATACAGAACCACCGGATCACTATGACCTACTTTCGTACCTGCTCGACGTGTCTGTCTCGCAGTTAAGCTGGCTTATGCCATTGCACTAACCGTATGATGTCCGACCATACTTAGCCAACCTTCGTGCTCCTCCGTTACTCTTTGGGAGGAGACCGCCCCAGTCAAACTACCCACCAGACACTGTCCGCAATCCCGATAAGGGACCAACGTTAGAACATCAACACTACAAGGGTGGTATTTCAAGGTCGGCTCCACGTCATCTAGCGACAACGCTTCAAAGCCTCCCACCTATCCTACACATGTAGGGTCAATGTTCAGTGTCAAGCTGTAGTAAAGGTTCACGGGGTCTTTCCGTCTAGCCGCGGGTACACCGCATCTTCACGGCAATTTCAATTTCACTGAGTCTCGGGTGGAGACAGCTTGGCCATCATTACGCCATTCGTGCAGGTCGGAACTTACCCGACAAGGAATTTCGCTACCTTAGGACCGTTATAGTTACGGCCGCCGTTTACCGGGGCTTCGATCAATAGCTTCGCGCGAACGCTAACCACATCAATTAACCTTCCGGCACCGGGCAGGCGTCACACCGTATACGTCATCTTTCGATTTAGCACAGTGCTGTGTTTTTAATAAACAGTTGCAGCCAACTGGTATCTGCGACTCTCAGCAGCTTAGGGAGCAAGTCCCATCACCATCAAGAGCGTACCTTCTCCCGAAGTTACGGTACCATTTTGCCTAGTTCCTTCACCCGAGTTCTCTCAAGCGCCTTGGTATTCTCTACCCAACCACCTGTGTCGGTTTGGGGTACGGTTTCGTATAATCTGAAGCTTAGAGACTTTTCCTGGAAGCAGGGCATCAACCACTTCGTGTCCGTAGACACTCGTCATCAACTCTCAGCGTAATGTAAACCCGGATTTGCCTAAGTTTACCGCCTACTGCCTTTCACGTGGACAACCATCGCCACGCTGGCCTAGCCTTCTCCGTCCTCCCATCGCAATTATACGAAGTACAGGAATATTAACCTGTTTCCCATCGACTACACTTTTCAGTCTCGCCTTAGGGGCCGACTCACCCTGCCCTGATTAACATTGGACAGGAAACCTTGGTCTTTCGGCGAGGGGGCTTTTCACCCCCTTTATCGTTACTCATGTCAACATTCGCACTTCTGATACCTCCAGCAAACCTTACGATCCACCTTCAACGGCTTACAGAACGCTCCTCTACCGAGCATGCAAGCATGCTCCCGTAGCTTCGGTGGTATGTTTAGCCCCGTTACATCTTCCGCGCAGGCCGACTCGACCAGTGAGCTATTACGCTTTCTTTAAATGATGGCTGCTTCTAAGCCAACATCCTGGCTGTCTAAGCCTTCCCACATCGTTTCCCACTTAACATACACTTTGGGACCTTAGCTGACGGTCTGGGTTGTTTCCCTTTCCACGACGGACGTTAGCACCCGCCGTGTGTCTCCCGAGTAGTACTTGATGGTATTCGGAGTTTGCAAAGGGTTGGTAAGTCGGGATGACCCCCTAGCCTTAACAGTGCTCTACCCCCATCAGTATTCGCTCGAGGCGCTACCTAAATAGCTTTCGAGGAGAACCAGCTATCTCCCGGTTTGATTGGCCTTTCACCCCCAGCCACAAGTCATCCGCTAATTTTTCAACATTAGTCGGTTCGGTCCTCCAATTGGTGTTACCCAATCTTCAACCTGCCCATGGCTAGATCACCGGGTTTCGGGTCTAATCCCAGCAACTATGCGCGCAGTTAACACTCGGTTTCCCTACGGCTCCGCTATTCGCTTAACCTTGCTACTGAAATTAAGTCGTTGACCCATTATACAAAAGGTACGCAGTCACCCCACAAGGGGGCTCCCACTGCTTGTACGTATACGGTTTCAGGTTCTATTTCACTCCCCTCACAGGGGTTCTTTTCGCCTTTCCCTCACGGTACTGGTTCACTATCGGTCAGTCAGGAGTATTTAGCCTTGGAGGATGGTCCCCCCATATTCAGACAACATATCACGTGTGCCGTCCTACTCGATTTCACTTAAAGTAGATTTTCATGTACGGGGCTATCACCCTGTATCGCCATCCTTTCCAGAATGTTCCACTAATCACCTAAAAGCTTAAGGGCTAATCCGGGTTCGCTCGCCGCTACTACCAGAATCTCGGTTGATTTCTTTTCCTCCGGGTACTTAGATGTTTCAGTTCCCCGGGTTCGCCTCGCAACGCTATGTATTCACGTTACGATACTGCATAAAATGCAGTGGGTTTCCCCATTCGGAAATCTGTGTCTATAACGTCTTTTATCGACTTAACACAGCTTATCGCAGATTAACACGTCCTTCATCGCCTCTGACTGCCAAGGCATCCACCGTATACGCTTAGTCACTTAACCATACAACACCTAAATGTTGTCGCTTAAATCACTTGAATGGTCAGGCTGTATAAGTCCTGCCATTCGAGTACGATCACCTTATTTTTGAATACCAAGAACACTTGTTATTAAACTCATATTCTTGAGATATTTTTTATCAGCTTTTCCAAATTGTTAAAGAGCAATGGTCTCGAAGAAACCAAAGCTAAGCACTATATAAACAAATGCTTAGCTTTGTATTCTCAAACCAAGAGAGAGAATGGTATCCCGTAGGGGATTTGAACCCCTGTTACCGCCGTGAAAGGGCGGTGTCCTAGGCCTCTAGACGAACGGGACACTGCAGTAGCTGTTCTCGTTGGTTCTACACCACACTAGAACTTCTCTCTTTTCTTTTTCATCAAGCAATCTGTGTGAACACGTCACAAAACCTAAGCATCATAATAAGGAGGTGATCCAGCCCCAGGTTCCCCTAGGGCTACCTTGTTACGACTTCACCCCAGTCATGAACCACAAAGTGGTGAGCGTCCTCCCGAAGGTTAAACTACCCACTTCTTTTGCAGCCCACTCCCATGGTGTGACGGGCGGTGTGTACAAGGCCCGGGAACGTATTCACCGTAGCATTCTGATCTACGATTACTAGCGATTCCGACTTCACGGAGTCGAGTTGCAGACTCCGATCCGGACTACGACATGCTTTTTGGGGTCCGCTTGCTCTCGCGAGTTCGCATCCCTCTGTACATGCCATTGTAGCACGTGTGTAGCCCTGCCCGTAAGGGCCATGATGACTTGACGTCGTCCCCACCTTCCTCCGGTTTATCACCGGCAGTCTCCCTAGAGTTCCCACCATTACGTGCTGGCAAATAAGGATAGGGGTTGCGCTCGTTGCGGGACTTAACCCAACATCTCACGACACGAGCTGACGACAGCCATGCAGCACCTGTATCTGAGTTCCCGAAGGCACCAAGGAATCTCTTCCAAGTTCTCAGTATGTCAAGGGCAGGTAAGGTTCTTCGCGTTGCATCGAATTAAACCACATGCTCCACCGCTTGTGCGGGCCCCCGTCAATTCATTTGAGTTTTAACCTTGCGGCCGTACTCCCCAGGCGGTCTACTTAATGCGTTAGCTGCGTTACCCACGAGTTAAACTCACAGACAACTAGTAGACATCGTTTACGGCGTGGACTACCAGGGTATCTAATCCTGTTTGCTCCCCACGCTTTCGTACATGAGCGTCAGTTTTTGTCCAGGTGGCCGCCTTCGCCACTGGTATTCCTTCAGATCTCTACGCATTTCACCGCTACACCTGAAATTCTACCACCCTCTACAAAACTCTAGCTTGCCAGTTCCAAATGCCATTCCCAGGTTGAGCCCGGGGATTTCACATCTGGCTTAACAAGCCGCCTGCGTACGCTTTACGCCCAGTAATTCCGATTAACGCTCGGACCCTCCGTATTACCGCGGCTGCTGGCACGGAGTTAGCCGGTCCTTCTTCTGTCGCTAACGTCAAAGATAGCAAGTATTAATTACTACCCCTTCCTCACGACTGAAAGTGCTTTACAACCCGAAGGCCTTCTTCACACACGCGGCATGGCTGCATCAGGCTTTCGCCCATTGTGCAATATTCCCCACTGCTGCCTCCCGTAGGAGTCTGGGCCGTGTCTCAGTCCCAGTGTGGCTGATCATCCTCTCAAACCAGCTAGGGATCGTCGCCTTGGTAAGCCATTACCTTACCAACTAGCTAATCCCACTTGGGCTAATCTTTACGCGAAAGGTGCCGAAGCATCCCCTCCTTTGGTCCGAAGACATTATGCGGTATTAGCAGTCGTTTCCAACTGTTGTCCCCCACGTAAAGGCATATTCCCAAGCATTACTCACCCGTCCGCCGCTCGTCAGCAAAGTAGCAAGCTACTCTCTGTTACCGCTCGACTTGCATGTGTTAAGCCTGCCGCCAGCGTTCAATCTGAGCCATGATCAAACTCTTCAATCAAAAGTTTTTTCGCTCAAAGTTAAAAACTGAAATTATTACTGTGTTTTACAGTGCAAGACTCCAGTTCACTTAAGCTTAATTTTTTCGCTTAAGGTCCTGTGAGTGCTCACACAGATTGCTTGATAAATTGTTAAAGAGCGTTGCTTCGTTGCCGAAGCGAGGTGCGCATTCTACGCTTTCCTCTGTGGCTGTCAACCGCTTTTTAATATTAATTAAGAAGAAGTTTTTCAACCGGCTAACTCAGCCCTAGGCCTTGCTAACCCTGACGTAGCCTTGCTTCACTTTAGCGCGCTGCGTGCCGTGTCAGTGGAGGTGCATTATAGGGATCGATTCCCGCGGCGCAAGCGTTTTTTGAAGAAAATCACAGAAACACGTTTAAGTGTTCAGATAGTAGGCAGCAGCTGTATTTATTAGCGATTTTATCGACGTTTATAGGCGTTTTATCGCAATGATCTTTGGCGCCCAATAAACATTATCGATGCGCGAAAAGATCACACCTTTAGATGTTGAGGCATGGAGAAAGTGATTTTTATCGTATACCACGCCCACATGCCGCACTTTATGACTGGTTTTAAAGAAGATGAGATCGCCAGTTTGAATGTTGTTTAGGGATACAGCCTTTCCTTGTTTTAGTTGCACTTCTGTTGTTCGCGGCAAAACTTGATTATAAACGTCTATATATAGGTGCTGAACAAAAGCGGAACAATCTATACCTGCCTTGGTTGTTCCCCCAAGTTGATAAGGTGTTCCTTGCCATTGCTTATGAACTTGCAACATTAGTTGTTGTGTTGTCGTTGCATTTTTAGCTAGGTCAACATGTGAAGATTCGCTCCCTTGCTTAGCGCTACAGGCCATGAGCAAATAACAAACGAGTAAAACTGCTAAGCAATTAGATGTAGCAGCGATTCTAAGCATTAAACTCGCTACCTTTACTTAGGGCGTTGAATAGAAAAGCTATTGCCATTTGCCCAATACTCGCCACCACCCAATCGCCCTAAGGGATTAAGTTTATTAGTGTCTAAAGTGATGCGCCCTTGCGCTTCAGTGACAAACTGCTCCTCTATATATAGGTGCAATACTTTAAGCAGTATCATTGCTTGAGGTGTATTCCCCACTTTGTGCATTTCATATAGCTCGCAAGCCATAGCAATAGGGGCGTTAGTAAGCCTTGGTAGAGAAAAGTTATCAAACTGGGATAAACCAAGTTGTTGGAGCTCTATTTCTGACTCGCCATGCGGCAACGTTTTTGCCGACTCGGTGACTTGCTCGGCCTGGGCTGCACTTGCGATATGCACTACACAATGTTTACGTTGTTCAATATTAACTTTGGTATCTTTATCGCTGCCATCTGGTTTTTTGCCCACCGAAAGCATCATCAGAGGTGGATTAGAGCTAACGGCTGTAAAGTATGAGAAGGGCGCTAAGTTATAAGAGCTAGGCTCTCCATTATCGCTAAGCACCCAAGCTATAGGACGAGGCACTACTGTTTGAGTCATGCAGTGGTATATCTGATTAGCACTTAAACTTGAAAAATCGATGTACATCTAAGCTCTTCCTATATGCCGATAATAGGTTTGAATAAAAAGAAACCCGCAACTGCGGGCTTCAAGCACTAGTATAGAAAGAAAATATCAGCTTTCGCCAAGAACTTCAGCCAATGCCGCTAAACATAAACTCACGTTCTCTTTGCGGGCAGCATAACCCATTAAACCTATTCGCCATGCTTTACCAGCAAACTGACCTAAACCCGCACCAATCTCTAAGTTATAGTTATTAAGCAACTTAGCACGAATTGCTGCTTCGTTTACGCCGTTGGGGATTGCCACTAAATTTAGCTGGGGTAAACGACAGCTTTGGTCCACCATCAAATCTAGGCCTAACTCAGCTAGACCATCGGCCAACTGACTGTGCATATCAGCGTGTCGCTGCCAAGATTGCTCTAAACCTTCTTTATATAGAGCCAGCAATGACTCATGTAATGCATACAATGCAGTAACTGGCGCAGTATGATGGTAAGAACGCTTTTGCTCCCCAGACCAGTAGCCCATAACTAAGCTTTGATCTAAAAACCAACTTTGCACTTTGCTGTTGCGACTAGTTAACTTACTAACCGCCGCTTGGCTAAAACTCACCGGTGATAAACCGGGTACACAAGATAGACATTTTTGACTACCAGAATAAATAGCATCTATGCCCCATTCATCCACTTTCACGGGGATACCCGCAAGAGAGGTAACGGCATCAACAATGGTTAGGCAATTGTGTTGTTTCGCTAAGGCACATAAGGCTTGAGCATCAGAAGCTACGCCAGTAGATGTTTCTGCGTGAACAAAGGCCAGTATTTTAGCGTCGGAGTGCTGCTCAAGTGTTTGACTCACTTTCTCTATAGAAACGGCTTCTCCCCAGCTATCTTCTACCACCACTGGAACACCACCACAGCGTTCTACATTTTCCAACATGCGTTGTCCAAATACGCCATTAATACACACAACAACTTTATCACCTGGCTCAACCAAGTTAACAAAACAGGTTTCCATGCCTGCAGAGCCAGGCGCGGATACGGCAAAGGTGTGAGCATTTTGGGTTTGAAATGCGTACTGCAACAAAGCTTTAATTTCGTCCATCATGTTCACGAACAAAGGATCCAAATGGCCAATGATAGGGCGGCTTTGTGCCTGCAATACTTGTGGAGAAATATCTGAAGGCCCTGGTCCCATCAAAATTCTACGAGGAGGGTTAAAAGAGCTAATATCCATGAAAGCATGTCCTTATATTTAATCTAATTATTTATTGTAATTATGAGTGTTGCGTAATTACTCTAACATTCAGGTGGCAACAATTGAACACAAAACAGCCAGAAGCATCAGCCTTTGGGTGATCTTTTCACTGAGCGCATAAACCCGATACACATCTCATTTGGCATTTTTAAAAACCCTAAAAAGACAAATACAACTAATAGAAATAAGCTAAAAAAAACGAGTATTTATTAAACTAACCATTCTATAAACCAAGCAAAATATGAATAAGATCTTTAACGCTACCTAAACAACACTCAAGCACAACAAAATTCACATAAAAGCAACATTAAAATCTTCATAAAAGATCAAAAGCCACCATCGACAAATTGATCTAAAACAACAAACACACCGAAATCAAAAACCACCCTAGGGGCTTTTAAATAAAAGGCATTAAGCCACTTAATCACTACAAAATTCTCTGTAGAATAATTACTCAAAGGCAATGCTAATAGAGCTACAAAAAACACAAACTGCAGAATCGCGTCGATTCTGGCTTAGCAGCTTAATAAACACACAAAAAAGGTTAAATACTTAAAATCCCCCATATTAACAAAGCACAAAAAAAGAATAATTATTCATGATTTATTCACGCAAAAACTCCGCTCTCAAAAACCATAATCATCATTAGTTTTTCTAATGATTAAGTTGCAGTTTTACTTGTTTGAGAAGGCGAATTTTCAGATCTATTATTGCCCCATCAGCTGAGATGAGGTCTTACATTATGAGCACTAACGTTAATTCAATTGGCAACAACAAAAATACTTCTTTCTTCCAACAGCTTGTTGAGGTTTACCACCTTTGCAATACATGGATTTTGCGTCAAAAAACACGCCGTCAGTTAGCCCAACTACCAGCTTACTTACTACGTGACATTGGTTTAAGCGAAGCAGACCGCTACCAAGAATCACGCAAACACTTCTGGGAAAACTAAAGCTCCTTTAACGCTTTTCGCCAAGGACCTCAGGCTCATTACAAACGGCATGCTGCTTTGCACATGCCGTTTTTGTTTTTTCTTGCTACCATTCGCTTTTCAATTACCACGCAATTAAAACCACTATGCAAACTCAAGCCGCTAACCTTATTGTTGTTTTAGGTCCTACAGCTTCAGGTAAAACCCATCTAGGTGTAGAACTAGCTCGCCGCTATAAGGGTGAAGTGCTATCGGCAGATTCACGCCAAGTATATAAAGGTTTGGATATAGGCTCGGGTAAAGACTTAGATGAGTACCAAGAGATCCCCTACCATCTTATTGATATTGTAGAGCCCGACACCGAGTACAGTGTATTTCACTTTCAGCGAGACTTCTTCGCCGCTTATCAGCAAATAAAACAAGCTAACAAACTACCGATTATGGTAGGCGGTACCGGCTTATATATCGACGCAGTAACTCAAAACTATCAACTACACGAAGCGCCAGTAAATAAAGCCCTTAGGGATGAGCTGACTGCACTAAGCCTAGAGCAGCTGCAGCAACGTTTATTGGCGCTCAAGCCAGAACAGCACAATAGTACCGATTTAACAGTGCGGCCTCGTTTAGTAAGAGCGATAGAGATAGCCGAATCGGATAAAACAGTTGAACCTCAAAGCCAGCCCAAGCACCCTAGGATCAATCCACTTTATATGGGGATTCGCTGGGAACGCTCAGTACTAAGAAAACGCATTACTCTGCGCTTAAAACAGCGTTTAGATGAGGGCTTAATCGAAGAGGTACAAAATCTTCATAGAGATGGCGTGAGTTACAGCAAACTAGAGTTTTATGGTTTGGAATACCGCTTAGTCGCTCAATATTTACAAGAGCAGCTCAGCTACAACGATATGTTTCAAAAGCTTAATTCTCAAATTCATCAGTTTGCTAAACGCCAAGATACTTGGTTTAGAAAGATGGAGCGCCGTGGAGATACTATTCATTGGTTGGATCCTCAGCAAAGCCTGATAGAACAAGCGGCAAAGTTAGTAGAGCCACAACTAGAAAGCTTAAGTGCAGAGCTGTCTTAAACCAACTACTTACTTGGTGGTTGCTTAGTCGACCACCGGTAAAAGAAAAACATTAGCCAATGGGCCAAACTTAAGCTGGCAAATGCTGCAAAAGCTAGCCATAGCGCAACAGAGTAAACAGCCACTTCACCGCTGTAGCCCAAACAGCACACCAATAGCAGCAAACTGCCTAGGTTGGCTTGCCACATACACTGTTGGCAACGGCCTAGCTTTTCTAAAAACCATACCTTTTGGCAAAACTGACAACTCACGACTAAACCCTGTTAGAAACAATCTAAGCAAATTATCCACGAGTCATCAGTTTGATCAATAAATCACTGAATTTTGTATAAGGTGGGCGCATCAGTTTTATTGCCGGAAAACGCCCTTGTTTAAACACGGGTAGCATTTTAGAAAACTGCACAAAACCGTCATAACCGTGATAGTGCCCCATTCCACTCGGTCCAACACCACCAAAAGGCAGTTCATGTTGGGCTACGTGCAAAAGCACATCATTAATACATAAGCCACCAGCTTGAGTTTGCTGAATAACTTGCTGCTGGATAGCGGCCTGATTAGAAAACACATATAAAGCGAGCGGATGAGCATGTTGCCGCACATAAGCAATGGCTTCGTCTAACTGCTGATATTCCACTACTGGCAAGATTGGGCCAAAGATCTCTTGCTGCATAACATCGGCGTCTTCAGCCACATTTAACAATAAACTTGGCGCTAGCTTTTGCTTACTCTCCCCTGGAAGTAAAGTAATACTCTCGGCGCCCTGCTCTATTGCCTGCTGGCTTAGCTTGTTTAGCCTATCTAAAAAGGCGTCAGAAATGATGCTAGAAAATGCCTGATCGCTCAGCCCTTGATAATGCTTCTTACAATAAGCCACACAAGCTTCAACAAATGCTTGCCGTTGTGAGTGATGTAGTAAAACGTAATCGGGTGCTACGCAAGTTTGCCCGGCATTAAACAGCTTACCCATCATGATGCGCTCAGCGGCCAGTTCAACTGGATAGTCTTTTGCAATAATGACCGGAGATTTACCGCCAAGCTCTAGGGTAACTGGAGTAAGGTTAGCGGCTGCAGCTTGCATCACTTTGCGGCCAGTATTGGTTGAGCCTGTAAACACCAGATGATCAAAGGCGAGGCTTGAGAATAGGGCGCCGCGGCTGCCATCCTCATCGGCATATAGCCTTACCAACTCTTCAGGAAGATACTGCGGCATTAGCTCGATAAGCAATTGGGTTAATGCTGGGCTAAGTTCCGACATCTTAATCATCACTTTGTTGCCAGCGGCTAAAGCATCGGTAAGCGGCCCTATGGCTAAATATAAAGGGTAATTCCAGGGCACTATTACCCCTATCACTCCTAGTGGTTTTGCAATCACTTGATTACTCGCGCCCAAGTGCCAAATGCTAATACCTCGTCGCTGTGGCTTTAGCCATTTTTTAAGGTGCTTTAAGGCATAGCGTATTCCCTCTATGGAAGGAAATAACTCGATCAACTGGGTTTCATGTGAGCTACGGTGACCAAAATCTCGGCTAATCGCCTCAAAAATGGCGCTTTGATTTTCCATCAACAACTTTAGCAACTGTTGTAGGTTGTATTTGCGTTGCTGCAAACTTGGGTAGCTTTGCTGAACAAAGGCTTGTTTTAGGTTGGTTAAGTCACTAGAAAATTGCTGTTGATTCACATCTGTCACCATAAACACTCTATAATCATAAATAGATTATGTTACCCACGGTAACTTGTAAAATATAAATGATGATACTTGAACAAAATTATGACAGGTAGCATAGTTTAGTCGCATCGAACAAAGGGAGAGCAATCATTAATCCAAACCAATTTACCGCTCCTTGGTGGGCCAGAAACAAGCATATTCAAACCTTATTACCTACTTTTTTACGGCGGAATAAGCGCTTAAAGCTAGCTTGGCAAAAACTGGATTTAGCTGATGGAGACTTTGTAGACTTGGCCTGGATAGAGAGTGTTGAAGCGCCCTCATCAAACCAGCCCATTATGGTGGTGTTTCATGGCTTGGAAGGCAGTGTTGAATCTCCCTATGCAAAAGGGATACTACAGGCTTGCCAGCAACAAGGTTGGCGCGCAGTGGTCATGCACTTTCGCGGCTGCAGCGGCAAACCGAATAATTTGTGGCGTGGTTACCACAGTGGCGAAATTAAAGATGCCACAAGCTGCATCAATTATTTACACCAGCAATATCCCGAGGCTCCATTACTGGCATTAGGTTATTCCTTAGGTGGTAACATGTTAGTCAACTATTTAGCCAAAACGCCCGACTCTCCACTGGCTGCCGCCGCTGTGGTATCGCCTCCTTTAAACTTGGGAGCTTGTTCAGAGCGTTTGCAGCGTGGCTTCTCCAAAGTTTATCAACATCACCTGTTGTCACGAATGAAACGTAATCTATGTAAAAAAATTGAGCGCACCCAGCAGGCTCCTCTTAATACTCAAGAAGTCCAAACTTGGCGTAACTTCGTGCAGTTTGACGAACACTACACTGCAAAAGCACATGGTTTTAAGGGTGCCGCCGACTATTACCACCGTTGTAGCGGCTTGCCTTTATTAAAAGAAATTACGCAGCCAACCTTATTAATCCATGCGGCTGATGATCCTTTCATGGACCAACGGGTTATTCCCAAAGCAGATCAATTAAGCCAAGCTGTAGAATATCGCCTTAGCAATACCGGTGGACATGTAGGATTTGTTGGTGGTAGCCTGCTGCGCCCGCAATTTTGGCTTGAATCCACTATTCCAGCTTGGTTTAAACAACAACTTGAGCAAACATCAAAATGATCATTCCTTGGCAACAATTAGAACCCGCCACCTTAGATGCATTACTAGAAAGCTATGTACTGCGCGAAGGCACTGACTATGGTGATCAAGAGTTGAGTCTTAGTGACAAACTAGAACAAATTAAACAACAAGTTATTAACGGCTCGGTTTTAATCGTATACTCTGAACTTCATGAAACAGTAAACTTAATTGCCAAAGAGCAATTTGATGCCTCTGCCATGGAAGGGCAGCAGGATGATGGGTAAACCCTGTTTATAATCATCACCAACAAATAAGGCCACTATGTCAGCTAAGCATCCCGTTATTGCGGTTACCGGTTCATCAGGCGCTGGAACATCAACCACCAGCGAAGTATTTGCTCATCTGTTTAGGCAGCACAAGCTAAACGCAGCCTTTATCGAAGGGGACAGCTTTCACCGTTACACGCGCCCAGAAATGGATGTGGCTATTCGTAAAGCTCGCGAACATGGTAAACATATTAGCTATTTTGGCCCTGAAGCTAATGACTTTAATTTGCTGTACGACTTCTTCAAACAATATGGCGAAACGGGCACCGGCCAATATCGTCGGTATCTACATACTTTTGATGAAGCGGTACCTTACAACCAAATGCCGGGTACCTTTACGCCTTGGCAAGATTTACCCGAAGACACCGATGTACTGTTTTATGAAGGCTTACACGGCGGTGTGGCCTACGATGATAAAAACGTAGCCTCTAAAGTTGACTTGCTCATCGGTATGGTGCCGATTGTAAACTTAGAGTGGATTCAAAAGCTGGTGCGAGATACCACCGAGCGAGGCCATTCTCGCGAAGCAGTGCAAGAATCAATCGTTCGCTCTATGGATGACTATATTAACTACATCACCCCTCAATTCTCTCGCACTCATATCAACTTTCAGCGAGTCCCCACGGTAGATACCTCTAACCCATTTAGCGCTAAAAGCATTCCAACCCTAGATGAAAGTATGTTGGTTATTCGTTTTCGTGGCCTAAAAAATGTCGATTTTCCATTCTTATTGCAAATGATCGATGGTGCTTATATGTCACGGCAAAACACCATTGTGGTACCTGGCGGGAAAATGGGTTTTGCCATGGAGTTAATCCTGTCGCCAATGATTCAACAACTATTAGAGACAGGAAAAATCCGCTAAGTTAAGCAGATTCAATACGATAGCTGTGGCTTACTTCACAGCTTTTACTCAACATTAGCGACACAGAACAGTACTTCTCCATGCTTAATTGCACTGCACGTGCCACATGCTTTTCACTTAAATCAACCCCGGTAACTACAAATTCGAGATGAATTTTAGTAAATACTCGCGGCGTACCGTCTGCCCGTTCAGAATCGAGATTAACTGTACAATCAGTAACTTGCTGTCTAGCTTTGCTCAAAATAGAAATAATATCTACCGAACTACAGCCACCAGCCGCCATTAGTACGTACTCCATAGGGCTTGCCGCAGCCTTTGCACCGTCACCATCCATCTCAATTTGGTGACCTGAGCTACTTTTTCCAATAAATTGCAGTTCTTTAGACCACGAAACGGTCGCTTTCATGTTAGATTCTCCTAGGGAATATTTCGTCGACCAGCTTAATCTAGGTCAAGGTTCAAGGCCAGCGTTTGACTCATACTAAAGGCGTATAAATGCCTTGCAGCAAAGCCCGAAGCCTTTTATGCTAGAGGCGGAATGGACGACTATTAAAATAAATACAGTTTGCGTGTTATAAAGCTAGCAAACAATTATAAAGACAGAGGATTTCTTTAATATGGTAATTGGCAAACCTCAAGCTGATCCGGTGATGGAGTGGTTTCTTTCTCACTGTCACATTCATAAGTACCCATCAAAAAGTACTTTGATTCATGCTGGCGAAAAAGCTGAAACACTTTACTACATTGTAAAAGGTTCAGTGGCAGTATTGATTAAAGATGAAGAAGGCAAGGAAATGATCTTGTCTTACTTGAATCAAGGTGATTTCATGGGTGAATTGGGTCTTTTCGAAGACACTGAAAATCCAATTCGCACTGCTTGGATCCGCGCAAAAAGTCCTTGTGAGGTAGCGGAGATTTCTTACAAGAAATTCCGTCAGCTAATTCAAGTTAACCCTGAAATCTTAATGCGCCTTTCAGGCCAAATGGCTAACCGCTTGCAAATCACCAGCCAAAAAGTAGGTGACTTAGCATTCTTAGACGTTACTGGTCGAATCGCTCAAACGCTATTAAACCTAGCTAAGCAGCCAGATGCTATGACGCATCCAGATGGCATGCAGATTAAGATCACTCGCCAAGAGATCGGCCAAATTGTAGGTTGTTCTCGCGAAACGGTAGGTCGTATTCTTAAGATGCTAGAAGAGCAAGAGTTAATTACCGCACACGGTAAAACTATAGTGGTTTACGGCACACGCTAATAAAACCACCATTGCTCAAATAAAAAGCCGCTTAATGCGGCTTTTTTGTTTTTTAAGAACGGTTGTCGGTACTACTAAATATTTTGTCTGCCGACGCTTCTACAAAGCCTGAGTACAACTCGCCATCAGCCTTTGCATAACGCAGCGCAAACTCATAAAAACAACTGGGTATGCTGTGTTTACTGTCACTAAACACCACCTCCGTTTGATCGGCCATTGTTGAAGATTGCTCAAGCAATACTTCTGGTGAACCTTTAATCTCACCACCCACCGTATTTAAGTTGAAGCCAGCTTCCAACAACTTTTGATTAACCGCTTGTAGGCTTTGGTAGCCCGCCAGCTGATTTACCGACACGGTAAAGTGATTAGCGCGGTAGCCATAGGCTGCTAACCATGCAGCATATTCGCTTTCAGCGAGTAATGCTTGGTAATCGCTATAGCTTAACTGCCAAGGTCGACCAGAAAAGAATACTTCTGGGCGTTGATATAACTCGTTATTCACTTGGCTGGCCAAACGCTGAACAATATCTTGCGCTTGAGGAGAAAGGCTTTCGACTTGTAGCTCACTAATAAATACCTTAGGTATTGTAGGGTCGCTATGTTCAAAATGAGCCGCATCAAGGTGCTTGTTAGCAAAGTGATAAGTACCACCTTGAACGTACCCCATTGCTAGCAGGTGCTTGGCAAACGCTTCTACACCGGTATTAGGCAGATTAAAAGTGCGCACCGCAATGTGATCATTAACGATTGGAGCGCCGCCACCCAGCAAGGTATGAATAGACTCCGTGCTAGGTGTTACCGCCAAATACTGTTGCCATAAACGCTCAAAGAATAAATCGATAGTCATTGCTAACTCCTTAGAAGTGTAAGCCTGGACTTAAGGTAGCTGGCATTACACTGGCTTTACCTTCCATCGACGCCACTGGGTAAGCACAATAATCGGCAGCATACTTCGCACTAGCGCGATGATTACCCGAAGCCCCTACTCCGCCAAAAGGCGCTGCGCTAGAAGCGCCAGTAATTGAGCGATTCCAATTTACAATGCCTGCTCGAATGCGGTGGCGGAAGTTCTCCCACAGAGCGGCATCGTTACTTAACAAACCCGCAGATAAGCCGTATCGAGTGTTATTGGCTTGAGCAATTGCACTGTCCCAATCGTCATATCGAACAACTTGCAGCAAAGGGCCAAAGTATTCTTCATCGGGTAAATCGGCTATTTCACTCACCTCAATAATGCCCGGGCTAACAAAGCCCTTTTCTGCATCTGCTTGCTCTAGTTCTACTAAAGACTCACCACCCAATGCTGTTAACTTTTCTTGAGCGCTAACCATTCCTGCAGCGGCTTTTGCACTGATCATGGCACCAATGAATGGTTGTTGCTCGGCATCGTAGTCACCTACTTCAATCGCCTTAGTCACAGATACTAAACGCTCTAGGATTTGCTCGGCTTGCTCGGTTTTTGGTAAATACAAACGGCGTGCACAGGTGCAGCGCTGGCCTGCAGAGATAAAGGCTGATTGCACAATATCGTGAACCGCGGCATCAACATCATCAACTTCAGCTACAACTAAGGGATTATTCCCCCCCATCTCTAAGGCCAAGATTTTATCCGGCTGGCTAGCAAACTGCTGATGCAGAACGTGGCCAGTATTAGAACTGCCCGTAAAGAACAAGCCATCAATGCCTGAATGCGACGCTAAAGCTTTACCTGTGAGCACTTCACCCTGCACCAAATTAATTACGCCATTGGGAACACCTGCTTGTTGCCATAGCTTCACAACGTGCTCAGATGTCTTAGGTGTTAGCTCAGAAGGTTTAAGCACCACTGTATTGCCTGCGATCAACGCTGGGATGATATGGCCATTAGGTAAATGACCCGGGAAGTTGTATGGACCAAAAACCGCAACCACTCCATGAGGTTTATGACGCAATACTGCAGTTGCAATGGGCAGCTCAGAGCTTGACTCGCCAGTACGCTCAAAATAGGCTTTCTCTGAAATGCCTGCCTTGCCGATCATTGCTGCAATCTCAGTACGAGTTTCCCATAAAGGTTTCCCCGTTTCTTGAGCTATCACTAGGGCTAAGGCTTCTTTGTTTTCTTCAAGCAAGCCAGCAAATTTTTTGATGATTGCAAGTCGCGCCTCAACGCCACTCATATACCAAGCAAATTGGCTGTCTCGTGCTGCTGCTACTGCGTTATCTACTTGGCTCGCAACTGCTGACTTACCCTGCCACACCGACACATTTTTAGCCGGATCAATCGAGTTAAAAGCCTCGCCCTCACCAGCCAACCATTGACCGTTAATAAACTGATTTAAATGTTCCATCTACAACCTCAAATCCTTTATTGCTGCCCGTGGGCAAAATTATTGTTCGAAACGCAGTGCGCCAATGCGAATTTGCTCACCATCGGTCACTTCTAAGGCCTTGGCAGCTTCTTTAGAAATCACTGCGTGACATTTTTTGCTATCTAACTCTATCTCAGAAACACATGCTCTAAACTCTTTTAAACGCGCATTGGTAAGCAGCATTTCTTCGGCTGCATCGCTAGGTTGTCCAATATGTACGGTTACTTTGAAGGAATGCTTCACGCTCTCAATCAGCTTGAGTGGGCACTCAACGGTAGGGCCAGCATCAAAGATGTCTACATAACCGTGTTTGCAGAAACCCTCGGCCTCTAATAATCGCAGCGCCGGTCGAGTTTTTTCATGTACTTCACCAATTACAGCTTGCGCTTCTTTACTAAGCAAATTGACGTAAATGGGATACTTGGGCATGAGTTCAGCAATAAACTCTTTCTTACCTACACCGGTTAGGTAATCGGCGGTAGGGAAATCAACACTAAAGAAGTTATCTTGCAGCCATTGCCAGAAAGGTGAACGGCCTTGCTCGTCGGATACGCCGCGCATTTCGGCAATAACCGAGTCGTTAAAGCGTTGCGGATGCTCGGCCATCAACAAAAAGCGACACTTCGACAATAAACGTCCATTTTGGCCTTGTCGGTGAGACTCTTGCAAAAATAAAGTACATAGCTCGGTCACACCGGTGTAATCATTGGTTAAGGTGAGGGTTTCCACCACGTTGTATACATTTAGGCTACGTGAAGCATGTACAACCTTGCCGAGATGATAAGTATAAAATGGGCTGGCCATGCCTACCGCGGCATCTATGGCGCTGGTACCCACTACTTCGCCAGTTTCGGTATCTTCGGCCACCATTAAATAATGCAGGTCGCCAGGGTGGTCGATATCACTAGCAAACGAACGAATAGAATGCGCGAGCTTTTCACGCAATAAAGGTTCGTCTACCGGTAAAGAAGTAAAGCCTATCCCCGAACCCACTGCCATTTGTAACAAGGCAGGGTAATCCGTTTCCTTAATAGGACGGATAACTAACATGGCTATTTCTCCCTTTATTAAATAGCATGAAGCCGTAGCTAAGTATTAGCCACTATTTGTGTTTATTAAAAGTATTGCTTGGGCTGAAACCTTTAACGGCCTCAGCCCAACTGATTTAGCCGTTTACCACGTTGGCAACAGCTTGCTCAAAACGCTGCATGCCTGATTCAACGTCTGCCTGAGGAACAATAAGAGAAGGAGTAAAACGCACAACATTAGCACCAGCAACCAGAACCATTAAGCCTTCTGCAGCTGCAGCTACTAAGAAGTCTCTAGCTCGGCCCTGGTATTGTTCATTTAATACCGCACCTAACAGCAAGCCTTTACCACGTACTTCTGCAAATACCTGATACTTTTCGTTGATGCGATTAAGTGCTTCTCTAAACCATTGTTCACGTTGCTTAACGCCACTTAGCACTTCTTCAGAATTAACAATATCAAAAGCCGTTTCGGCTACGGCACAAGCCAATGGGTTACCACCATAGGTGCTGCCATGGGTGCCGACTTTCATTGAAGCTGCAATAGCAGTAGTAGTTAACATAGCGCCAATTGGGAAACCGCCACCTAAGGCTTTAGCCGAGGTTAAAATATCTGGCGTTACACCTAAGCCCATATATGCGTATAGTTCGCCTGTACGGCCGACACCGGTTTGCACTTCATCAAAAATAAGCAAAGCTTGGTGTTTATCACATAGCTCACGTACTTTTTGGGCAAACTCTAAGTCAGGGCTAATAATGCCGCCCTCACCTTGCAAGGGCTCCATCATCACCGCGCAGGTTTGATCATCAATAATGGCTTCTAAGGCAGCAAGATCATTGTAAGGAATGTGTTCTACATCGCCGGGTTTTGGTCCAAAACCGTCTGAATAAGTTGCTTGACCACCCACGGTTACGGTAAAGAACGTACGACCATGGAAGCCTTGTTCAAAAGCGATGATTTTGGTTTTATCGGCAGAGCCATGCTCAATAGCATAACGGCGCGCTAGTTTTAGTGCGGCTTCGTTGGCTTCTGCACCAGAATTACAAAAGAACACTTTCTCAGAAAAGGTACTGTCTACCAATTTTTTAGCTAAACGCAATGCTGGCTCATTCGTTAGTACATTGCTTAAGTGCCACAATGAGTTGCCTTGGTCGGTTAGGCTCTTCACCAACGCAGGATGACAATGGCCTAAGCAGTTAACGGCGATACCACCAGCAAAGTCGATATACTCACGACCGTCTTGATCCCATAAACGCGAACCTTCACCCTTCACCGGAATAATGGCCGCTGGTGCATAGTTTGGAACCATAACTTCATCGAATAGCGCGCGAGTAACAGCGTGTGACATGTAGTGTTCTCCTTTTAGCTTTCTGGCTATTCCGTTATACAGGGCCAGAAAGGTTAATAGTTTGTAAACAGTTTGGCGATTATGGCAAATCTCAAGAGCCTTGTCTGAGCATAGTGCCTTTGAGCCATACAAAATATGGCCATTTTTACGCATATTCAGTGCATAGTTCTAAATCAATTATTGCTAAGCTGACAGAAAACAGCCAAAGACTTAGCCACTACAGCATAAATATGCACAATCTATTCATTCTATAAAATCACTAGATAAGCATCTATAGAATCTAAAACGTTCTACTTTGTAGAATCAACAAAGTTAGCTAATAACTGTAAACCTTGTTGTGTAAGTATACTTTCTGGATGAAACTGCACTGCATGGATCGGTAAATCCCGGTGTTTTAGCCCCATAATTTCATGCGCTTCGCCCTCATTATCTTGGCTCCATGCAGTGACTTCTAAGCACTCTGGCAAGCTGTCTTTCGCCACCACTAAAGAATGGTAACGCGTTACCATTTGTGGATTAGCCAAGCCCTTAAACACTGATTGCTGCTGATGATAAATGGGCCGTACTTTGCCGTGCATAGCTTGTGCTGCACGCACCACCTGTGCACCAAAGTGCTGCGCAATACATTGATGACCCAAACACACCCCCAAAATAGGCAAGCGCTGAGCAAACCTGTCAATCACATCTAGAGATATACCAGCCTCATTAGGCGAGCAGGGCCCTGGCGATATTACCAAATGGCTGGGGGCTAATTGTTCAATTTGCTCTAGAGTAATTTGATCGTTACGACGCACTTCAACCTGAATACCTAACTGCGAAAAGTATTGATATAGGTTGTAGGTAAATGAGTCGTAATTGTCGATGATAAGTAACATGTAGCTTGAGCAAACCGCGTATAAGTCAAAACCAAGAAAGTCGCTATAGTAGCCGATTTTAAACGGCGACACAGCGACTATTCAGTGCAGTTTAGTTTAATTCAACTTGCAGTGTCTTCGCTCAAAGCTCTAGGCTCAACAAATACTATCTCAGTGTAGTTATTCTCATAAAACTGATTGGCTAATGCTCGCAGCTGTTTACGCTGCTGTACCAAATCGCTAAGGGCAAGTTGAGATTGTTGGCATTCTAATTCTAGAGTTACCCAAAATCTGCGGCCGGTTTTCATTACCATGGCATCAGCAATACTAAAACCATCAACTAAAGGTTGCTCATTAAGTGCCGCTAAAAATGGCTTAGTGTGGGCATCATCAGGGGCACTAAGTAGTAACTCTTTAAAACCGTTTTTAACCAATAAATACGGATCTTTTAAAAACACCAAAGAGAACACAATTACCAATATTTGGTCTACGTAGCGGGCTATCCAGCCGATGCTGCTATCTTGGATCAACAACACAATGATAAGCGCGACGCCAATAGCACCAGAGATCACAGAGTTGATTAACCAACCCTGCTGCTCCGCTAGGAGTAAATTAGATGCTTGTTTTTGATTGCTACGCAAACATACATACCACGCAAGTAAACAGCCTGCTACGGCCGGCACCACATACACTAACATCATGCCTATTTGTGGTTCTCGCCCTCCAGCTAGCATGGTTTGCAAATTGGCTGATAAGGCAAATGCTACCAATACTAAAATCGAGATACCTTTCACCATGACCATTAAGGGCTCGAAGGCAAAATACCCCATGGGAAAACGTTCATTATAGTTTTGGCTGGTTAGATAGGCGATACGGATACCTATGAATGCCATAACTGAGGATAATAGATTAAATACTCCATCTAGCATAATAGCGCCAGATTCGGTGTAAACTCCCATGGCTATGCCCCACATAGCGAGCAGCAAAGCAATTATTGCCGACACAACTAAAGTTTTACGTTCAAGATCCATCTATTCCTCACAGAGCCAGTTATCAACACATTGATATACAAATAGATACTAGCAAGCACTTAGCTATGCCACTAGTATTAACTAGACATAAAAAAGCCCAGCTATTAGCTGGGCTTAGCGTTAATTAAGTCGCTGTTACTTCAAACTAATAAAACCTAGTACATCATAAACTGCGCGTAGAGTTTTACTGGCTTGCTCACTGGCACGTTCTGCGCCTTTAGCCATAATAGCCTGCAGAGCGGCCTCATCTTCTCGTAGCGCTTGATAGCGAGCTTGAATAGGCTCCATCATTGCTACCACAGCGTCAGCGGTGTCTACTTTCAGGTGTCCGTACATTTTACCTTCATAGCTTGCTACTAAGTCATCAATTGACTTACCAGTTGCCACCGACTGCAAAGTTAGTAGGTTAGATACACCTGGCTTTTCATTACGATCAAAGTAGATACGCGCCTGCTCATCAGAGTCAGTCACCGAAGCTTTAATCTTTTTGGCAATTTGCTTAGGCGTATCGTTTAGTAAAATGAAAGCCTTAGGGTTAGCATCTGACTTCGACATTTTTTTGGTTGGTTCTTGAAGAGACATTACCCGCGCGCCAAACTCAGGAATATACGGCTCTGGCACTTTGAATATGTCGCCATATAGCGCGTTAAATCGATTAGCCACATCTCGCGTTAATTCCAGATGCTGCTTTTGGTCATCGCCTACAGGTACAGCATTAGCCTGATACAACAATATATCTGCAGCCATTAAAGCTGGGTAAGTAAATAAGCCAGCATTGATGTTATTGGCATGCGAGGCTGATTTATCCTTAAACTGAGTCATACGGCTCAGCTCGCCCATTTGCGTGTAACAGTTTAATACCCAGGCTAGCTGAGCATGCTCTGGTACTTGCGACTGAACAAAAATGGTACTTTTATCTGGATCTAAGCCACACGCTAAGTAAGTGGCTAAACCATCTAATACTCGCGCTTTAAGTTCTTCGGGCTTTTGGCGTACTGTAATGGCGTGAAGATCAACCAACATAAAATAACAGTCATAGTCATTTTGCATGTCAATCCACTGATTTATCGCCCCAACATAGTTACCAATGGTTAATGAACCAGAAGGCTGAATGCCACTTAATACAATCGGTTTACTCATGTTCTTCCTATAAAAACTAATACTATGGGCTTAAGCCGTTACCGAGCCTTTAATTAACTCAAGCAACGTTACTAGGCTGTCTGCCACAAAATCGGGGCCACTAAGAGCGATATCTTCACCGTAGTTATAACCATAGGTCAAGCCTAGCGAGCGACAACCCGCTGCTTTTGCAGCTTGAATATCATTTTTTGAGTCACCCACCATCAATAAATCTGCCATCTCAACTTGGCAGCGCTCAACTAAGTGCTGCAGCGGCAGTGGATCGGGCTTTTTACGTAGCAGAGAATCACCCGATAATACTACGTCAAAGTATTGTGCCAAATTTAAAGCTTCTAATAACGGTTGAGTGAATACGCCAGGTTTATTGGTGACAATAGCCATTGGCACATTTAACTTAGAAAGCTGTTCTAAACTCTCTGCAACGCCATCATACAGCTTGCTGGCGACACACAGTTTTTCTGAATAATGCTGAACGAACAAATCTTTCGCTTTTAAGTACAGGCTCTCATCAATATCGCTAGAAATAGTAGATGAACCAGATAAAGCGCGTTTTATTAACACTTCGGCACCATTGCCTACCCAGTGGCGAACGGTTTGTTCTGGAAATTGCTCGCGCCCCAAGTCCAGCAGCATCGCATTAATAGCCAAGGCTAAATCAGGCGCGCTGTCTACTAAGGTACCGTCTAAATCAAAAGCAATTAACTTTACCGCTTGTAATTGGCTCATTTGTTTAACCTTAATTTGCAACTTTCGCCAGTTCGGCACGCATTTTATCGATTACCGCTTTGTAATCAGGTTGATTGAAGATGGCAGAACCCGCCACAAACATATCGGCACCAGCTTGTGCTACTTCAGCAATATTGTCTGGCGTCACACCACCATCAATTTCTAAACGAATGTCGTAGCCACTCTCGTCAATCTTTTTACGCACAGCTCGCAGTTTATCTAGGGTATTTGGAATAAACTTTTGACCGCCAAAACCTGGGTTTACCGACATTAACAATATCATGTCCAGCTTATCCATTACGTAATCAAGACAGTGCAGAGGTGTAGCAGGGTTTAATACTAAACCTGCTTTACAGCCATGTTCTTTAATTAGCTGTAAACTGCGGTCGATGTGCTCTGAAGCTTCAGCATGAAATGTAATCATGCTGGCCCCGGCTTTAGCAAACTCAGGAATGATGGCATCTACCGGCTTAACCATTAAATGCACATCAATTGGTGCAGTTATACCGTAGTCTCGCAGTGCCTTACACACCATTGGACCAACGGTTAGATTAGGTACGTAGTGATTGTCCATTACATCAAAGTGGACTACATCTGCACCAGCAGCCAGTACATTATCCACTTCTTCACCCAAACGGGCAAAATCTGCGGCTAAAATTGAAGGGGCAATTAAAAAAGGTTTGCTCATTGGGTTAACCATTGGATTTGAAAGTGCGCAATTTTAGCGCAGCTTGTGCTGTGATCCAATCTCTGTACAAAGATTGTTTTTATGTCATGCTGAAGTTATTCAGCAAAAGGGGCAACAAATGGCAGAAATATCATGTCTGTGTTGAAAAGTGTTCTCGGTGCATTGTTTGGTGTTCAATCGGATAAACAACGCCAACATGACTTTAGCCAAGGCAAAGCGTGGAAATTCATCCTAGTTGGCATCATTATGGTTACGTTGTTTGTATTAGCGATAGCAGCGCTAGTGTCGGCAATTACCTAAGGGTGATTAATTGGCCTGATAATAAGCCAGTAGCTCAGCAACTTTCATTCGTTGCTGCCCTTTACGACTAATGGTTCGGCGCACACTTAGTTGGCTCAATTCACTATGCTGATAAATGCTGCGAGTGAGCGGTAAATCATGATTACTAATCAATACAGAAGCGCCCCGCTGCTGAGCCTCTATGGCTAAATCGCCTAAACGTTCTTGGTCACTTCGATTAAAGCCTTTACTTGCGTAGTTGGTAAAACTGGCTGTTGGGCTAAGCGGAGCATAAGGCGGATCGCAATAAACTATATCGCCCGCCTTTACCTCGGCAAAGGTTTCCACGTAAGAGCAGCAACGAAATTCGGCCTTTTGTGACTTCTCGGCAAAAAACTCCAGCTCTTGCTCTGGAAAGTAGGGGCGCTTATAAGAACCGAAGGGCACATTAAAGCCACCACCGCGGTTATAGCGACACAAGCCGTTATAACCGTGACGATTCATATACAAAAACATTAAAGAACGTTGGTAGCTGTCTTTGGTGGCATTAAAACGTTTGCGCACCTGGTAGTAATAGTCACTTTGATTACACTCTTGCGTGAAGTAGTGTTTGGCATCATCAATGAACTGCTGAGGGCGTTGCTGCAATATTTGATACATGTTGATCAAATCGGGATTGATGTCACTCAATAAGTAGCGCGGATAATCGGTGTTTAAAAACACCGAAGCGGCGCCCACAAAAGGTTCTACCAGCAAATCACCTTCGGGCAATTGTTGCTGGATATCTTCAATTAAGCCGTATTTTCCGCCAGCCCATTTTAAAAAAGCACGTGTTTTCTTCATTACTATTGAGTCAATTCAAACTGAACCTGTTTAAATTGCTTAATCAAAGAATCAAGATTTTGCTGTTTTAAACTATTACGAGCGGCTTGGGCTTCTTCGCGTGTGGCAAAGTCACCATAAATAATTTTATAAGGAACATTTGGATTGGCGCTTGAACGGTATACCCACACCTCATGCGCCCACTGTCGAGCTGACACAAACTGCTGCGCTTTTTCGCGATTATTTAGCGCCATTAACTGCAGGGTATAACGCTTGCTTGGTTTGGCATCCAACAGCGCTTTTACGTTAGTGACTTTGATAGGCACTTCTTCTTGAGTCACTTCGCTAGGCACTTGCTCAACAGCTACCTCTTCTGCAGACTCTGCCAACAGATTACCACTATCTTGAATTTGAGCGACTAACTCTGCGTCTTCATTAGGCTGGCTTTGTTCAGCCAGGAGCTTATTAACCACGTCATCTTCAACCACTACCCGCAGCTCTGACTCTGAGCTTTGGCTGGTTAAATCTAACTCTTTAGGTAGATCTTGAGACGGCAGCTCTGCCGTGTCTGCTTCACTATTTGAACCAGTGAACTCTGAACTCTTTTGTTGTGATTCATTAGCAGCTCTTTGGCTTGGAGAGCTACCATTGGCTAAGGTGGGTTCTTCCAACAAGGCTAAGGCAATACGACTGTTATCGCTTTGTTCATTACCGCCCCAGTCGTTGATAACTTGCACCAGTAAACCGGCTACCGCTGCACATAACACCACCGCAATAACGATATATAACTTACTTCTATTTGGGGCACTTGCTTCCGCCATGGGAATATCTCCGGTAACGATTTGATCGACAAACTGATAAATTAAACGAGGATTTCCTTTCGCCGAGGCGATGTGTTGCTCAATTGCTTGTTGGTTCTCAAATTCCGCCACGTACTCAGCACGATTAAATAGTAGTGAAGCCAATTCGAAAGATTCAGTATTATTTAAAGGCGGGACATCAAAATAGAGAACCTGGTTGCTTAGCGCATCCAGTTGCGCATTAAGACTACTGCTAGATTCGGCAAACAGTATTAATGATAAATCATGCTGATACAACTGATTGTAATGTTGGTAGAACTCTACCAATTCGTTTAGTAGCTCTATACTCACATTATGCGCTGCATCTATGATGATAATGAGCGGCGCTGAAGTTTCTTTTACATTGCGTTGAAAACTGTCGAATAATGGATCGTCTTGATTAAACAGCGGGTCTTTCAATAATTGTTGCAACAAATCTCGGCGTAAGCGACCGTCTTGCTCATTGGCAGCGCTTACCAAGGCATGATTGGCAAAAGCAGCGCTTTCAAGTACGGAGTTGGCCATTGACGACTTGCCAGACCCCGCCTCTCCGTTAACGCAAATGAGCTTTGCGCTAAAGCGAATTTGAGTGATCAGTCTATCGCGTAAGCGCAATTGACTTTGCAATTGTGCAAACTCGGCATCACGCCGCACTCCCACCATTCAAATTTGCCTTATTGAAATCGATTGATAACTGTTTTTATATCACTTTCAGTAATTGTATCAACTACTTCTGCTGTACCAATAGAGCTAGGTAGAACTAAACGGAGTTTTCCATCCAATACTTTCTTATCACGCATCATATGCGGAATAAATTCAGCTAAGCCCATACCTTGTGGTGGAACAATGGGTAGCCCAGCACGTTCAATCAACGTCCGCATACGTGTTACTTCACTTTGACCAATCATACCCGCTAGCTGAGCAGTTTCGGCGGCCATAACCATACCCGCGCCAACGGCTTCACCATGTAACCAAACGCCGTAACCTTGCTCAGCTTCAATAGCGTGGCCAAAAGTATGACCAAGGTTTAGTAAAGCACGAATACCTTGCTCGGTTTCGTCTTTAGCCACCACTTCAGCCTTAATTTCACAACAGCGCGCAATTGCTCGTGTCATTAACTCTGGGTCGAGCGCCATAAGTTGATCAAGATGAGTCTCTAACCATGCAAAAAACTCTGCATCGTAGATAATGCCATACTTAATCACTTCCGCCATGCCAGCAGCGAGTTCTCTCTTATCCAAAGTGGCTAAACAATTTATGTCAATTACCACGGCTTTAGGCTGATAGAACGCGCCTATCATGTTTTTACCTAAAGGATGATTAACTGCTGTTTTACCGCCCACTGATGAATCAACCTGCGATAACAATGTAGTAGGCACTTGAACAAAAGGCACTGCACGTTGATAACAGGCAGCAGCAAAGCCGGCCATGTCACCAATAACGCCACCACCCAACGCAACAATGGTGGTATCACGACTATGCTGCTGAGCTAATAACTCAGAAAATATTTGGTTTAAGGTATCTAAGTTTTTGTATTGCTCACCATCTGGTAAGGTAACAACATCTACTTGATACTGACTCAAACATGCCAACAATTGCTCCAAATATAGCGGCGCAACCTTAGTATTTGTAACCACCATTACCTTTTTACTGGTAATCGCAGAACTAAATAAGTCAACTTGGTTTAGTAACCCTTGGCCAATACTAATTGGGTAGCTGCGCTCGCCTAGAGCAACGGTCAAACATTCCATTGTTATTTTAGAATCCTAATAATTCGATGATTTGGTTTGCCACTGCTTTTGCGCTTTGGTCATCAGTTTTCACTGTGTAGTCAGCGACATCTGAGTACATTGGATTACGTTCTTCTGCCAAGTTCTCTAATACTTCGCGAGGCTCATCGGTTTGTAGCAGTGGGCGACGCTTATCGCGTTGCGTGCGAGCAAACTGTTTGTCGATTGTGGTTTCAAGGTACACAACAATACCACGAGCAGAAAGATGATTGCGGTTCTCTTTACTAATTACAGAGCCACCACCTGTTGCTAATACAATGCCCTGAAGTTGTGAAAGGTCATCAATAACACCTTCTTCACGAACCCTAAATCCGGCTTCACCTTCTACGTCAAATACCCAAGCGATATCGGCACCAGTGCGGCGTTCAATCTCTTGATCGGTATCGTAAAATTGCAAATGTAATTGCTGTGCTAAATGACGACCAATTGTGCTTTTCCCAGCACCCATTGGTCCTACAAGGAAGATATTTCGTTTCTCAGCCATGCTTCTTCAAATTTGTCTTTATCTATTTTCTCCCCGCAATGCGGGCACCTGATGTACCAACCTTAGTAAAAAGATCAGGGCGCGATTATCTCGTTTGAGCGGGAGTTTGGCAACAGCAAAATCACTCCTATACCGAATGACTCGGTATAGGAGTGATAAGAGGTGGGTTTTATAGTGCGTCGAGCAAGATTCGAGGCGTTACAAAGATTAACAACTCATTCTTTTGTACACTTTCGGTAGTGGTTCTAAAGAAGTAACCCAAGCCTGGTACGTCACCTAAAATTGGCACTTTCTTCACACGGTCAATATTTTGTTGTTGATAGATACCACCAAGCACAATAGTTTCACCATTTTTAACTAATACCTGAGTACCAATTTCTTGCTTGTTAATAGCAACCGCTGGGCCTGTTGGTGTAAGCACGGCCTCACCTTCAGAATCTTGGGTAATAACCAAGTCAAGAATCACATTGCCATCGGGGGTAATTTGCGGGGTCACCCGTAAACTTAACACCGCTTTTTTAAAGGTAACCGACGTAGCACCACTTGAAGCATTTTCTACATAGGGTATCTCACGACCTTGCTCAATGTATGCTGCTTTTTGGTTAGCGGTTGTGATACGCGGACTAGCTATCACTTCACCTTTGTTCTCTTGTTCTAGCGCTGATAGCTCTAAATCAAGAATCTGACCATTGGCCAATTTAGCTACTTGGAATGCAATCGAACCGGCTGGGTCAGCCACTGGTAAGTTAACATTTAGGCGGTCATCTAGCTCAGGAATATTACCTGCTAGTACATCGTTTGCGCCCTCAAGCGTACCCGAAGTAATTCCGGTGCTACTGCCAACTGAGCCCGAGTTAGTGACACCCCAGCGAATACCCAACTCTTCACTTACATCATCAAGAACGGTTACCATACGCGCTTCAATTACAACCTGTTTAACCGCTATATCGAGCTTCTTAACCATGGTTTTGATGTTATTTAAAGACTCTTCAGTGTCCTTAATAAGTAGAGTATTAGTTCGTTCGTCAACAGCTACAGAGCCTCGTTCCGACAATAAAGAGGTTTGCTCACTCTTAAGCAGTGCAGACAAGTCTGATGCTTTAGCATAATTAACCTCAATGTACTCAGAGTAAAGTGGTGCTAAGTCAGCCACTTGCTGGGCACTTTCTAGTTGCTGTCGCTCTTGCTCTGCTAGCTCCGCAGCAGGGGCAATTAGCAATACGTTGTTATCTAAGCGTTTATCTAAGCCTTTGACTTTAAGAATAATATCAAGAGCTTGCTCCCAAGGCACATCATCCATACGTAGGGTAATGTTGCCGCGCACAGAATCGGTAGTAACCAAATTCAATTTGTTAAAGTCGGCGATTAACTGCAATACCGTACGCACTGGAATATCTTGGAAGTTCAGGGAAATAGGTTTTCCTTGATACTCAACTATGCTGCCTTCTTCTGCTTCAAGCTTTTTAACTTCAACTAAGAACAATTCGCCTGATTGGTCATAGCGGTAATCAAATTCGCCGTCGATAGCAACTTTAAGCTGAACCTTCGCATCATGCTTAAATACTTCAACACTCTCAACTGGAGTAGCAAAGTCATTTACGTCCATGACATAAACGTTTTCTTCTGCGATATCAGTATTATAAAAATCAACAATTAAGCTGTTATCCCGGCGCTTAATATCAGCTGCTATAGAACTGTTATTGAGATCCACCATAATCTGACCAGAGCCGCCTTTACCGCGTCTAAAGTCTATGCCTTGCACCGTATTGATAGTCGCATGCTCTACGCGACTAGCGTTTTCGAAAGCATCATCAACTGTGCTTTGTGCTGCAGCCGCGGCCACAGGCAAAGCGCCAAGCTTAACTAAAATGCGCTGTGACTCTTTGCTTACTTGGTATGGAACCAAGCGCTCTAGTGCCAGTACCAACTGTAAGCCAGACTCAGTTTGTAAACTCTGAACTTGCTTAACGCCGCCGCCATCAATTGGTAACGGGTTAATTTTAAGTGCCGAGCTTGCATTGGCTACATCTATAACAAGTTGATTTGGAGAGTACTCGAGATGGTCACTGACATTTTTCACGGGTCCATCAAACAACAGTTCGATTTCCACCGCTCCCTTAACCATCGGGTTGGTATTTAATTGAATTAGTTGAGCATTTGCCCAAACCTGCGTTATGCAACAAAACACACCAGCCAACACCAAGCCGCTTTTGTATACTCCTTGCAGCATCTTTCCCTTCATGCCTATTTCCCTATTGATCAGCTTTCGAGAGCGAAAGCTGAGTAGTTCTTTCGTTCCAGCAGCCTTCGCCATCTGAAACAACTTCTTGAATATCTAAACCTAAGTCACTTACTTTAGTGATTACGCCATGATGCAACCCTAAGTAGTAGCCTTCCCTCACCCTATATAGCTCGCCACCTGGCGCTTCAACAAGCGCCCAAAGACTGGGCCCGTCACCTAATATGCCTCGCATGGTCAAACTAGACAGCGAAAACTGCTCTAAAGCTTGCTTAGTGCGCTCGGCGTTTGGCGCTAAGGAGCATTCTTTCTCTGTGCTTAAAGCGGTATCAGTCGCTTCGGGAGCAGGGCTAGTAAACGGATTTCTTCGTTCACTCGCCTGATAAGCAAGATGCTCAAAAGGCTTAATTTCTGGTACATCTTCTTTGACCGGAACTTTACGCGCTTTCACTTCCATTACATATTGCTGCAGATCGTCTTTTGAACCTTCACAGCCAAACAATGCAAGCAGGGTTAGTCCAATTGCTAGTGCTCTCATCATTTGCCCTCCACCGCCGGTTTTTCTTTATAGCGGTAGGTTTTGGCTAACATGGCCATACTTAATGTCCCGCCATCACCTTGTTTTTTCATGGTGATGTTATCCAAAATAACGATCCGAGGTAAGGCTGCCACAGCGCTAACAAAGGCGCCAAGCTGATGATAGCTACCACTCACTTCTAATTTAATTGGCAGTTCTGTGGAAAACTCATGCTCAACTTCAGGCTCCCAGTTAATCCGGCGGAACTCTAGCCCGTTATCAATACCAATAAAGCTAAGCTCGTCTAACAAACCTGGAATTTCATGCTTTTCTGGAAGCTGCTTAAGCAATGAGGCAAAGGCCTTTTTCATTTCCTCTACTTGCTTCTGGTACTCAGGTAGGTTACCCGCTAAAGCCGCTTTAACTTCAAATTTTTGTCGCAACTCTTGCTCTTTCGCCTCAAGCTGAACCAGCTTGGTTTTCTCATCGGCGATTTGGTAGTAATAGTACCCAGCGGTGATTAAACCACAGACTACGACGACAAAAATGATTTTAGCCAGCTTAGGCCAAGTGCCAATGCTTTCTAAGTCGAGTTCGTTAAGCTCTTGTAAATCCATTACTTAGCCTCCTTTTTATCACTAGGAAGGCCGAGGTTTACGGCGAAGTTTAGTTGGAACTTACTCAGTTCCATATCAGCTTGTTTATCCGGTAAGGCAACGATAGATCGAATGCTTGGCGTTCCTAACCACACTCGCTGTTCAATATTACGCATTAGACTTGCTACGCGGTAATTCGCTTCACTTTTACCATCTAAGTTAATTGCAGAGTCCTTAAAGGCTAAACTATCTAGGTATACGCCAGTGGGTGCAATCAAGGGCAGGTTATTGAAAATCTTAGTTGGAATATTTCGACTTTCTTGAAGCGTTTGAATAAGAGCAATACGTTCTTTAAGGCTTTGCTTCTGCTCTTTAATCTTACGAATTTCGCCAATCTGATGGTCCAAAATAGCGATTTCTTTTTCTAAGAACTGATTTCGAGCACTTTGTTTATCTTGCAAGCCTGTGTAATAGTTTTGCACCAACAACAGTGCTAACACAGTAATACCCGCAGATGAAGCTAGAGCCACCCAAAAATCGCGTTTTTGTTTGCTTTTAACCTCTTCACGCCAAGGCAGTAAGTTAATGTTAGACATTATCAAAACTCCTTAGCGCTAAGCCTAGGGCTACCATATATTTTCCGCCTTCCTGGCGAAGCCGCTCTCGATCAACTGAGCGGTCAAATAAGCAATCGTTAAATGGCTGCGCCTTTATGACTGGCAATTCTAAGTCGGTCTGCATTTGAAACACTAGCTCATCCGATAAGGCACTACCGCCACTTACTGCAATCGCATCCAGCGACTTATAACCACTTGAACTTAAAAACAATGACACCTGACGACGTACGTTTTGAATGACACCGCTAACAAACTGAGCAAAAACATCTATTTCATAGTTTTCAGGTAAGCGACCACTTACCTTCATCTCTTTGGCTTCTTCTATACTCAAACTATAGAAGCTAGCAATTTGTTGAGTATATTGCGCCCCGCCAAAGTTTTGCGCGCGGTTATATACCACCTCGCCCTTATCCAAAATAGCGAAGTTTAGTGTGGTTTCACCAATATCAACCAGACCAATGATTTTGTTCTCATCGAGTTCTTCGTCTTGTTGGTTTAATACAAAATTCCAAGCACGTCCGAGAGCATGCGACTCTACGTCGACAATTTTTGCGTCAAAATCTGCGTTTGCCAATACTTCAGCACGAATGCTTACTGCCTCAGTGCGCGCAGCACTAAGCAATACATTATTACGGTTAGGCTCACTTTCGTTAATACCTAACACTTCAAAATCAAGACTAATTTCATCAATAGGAAATGGAATTGAGTTTTCAGCTTCAAGTTCAACTTGAGTCTCTAACTCTAATTCAGACAAACTACTGTCCATGTAAATTACTTTAGTAATTACATGACTACCTGCGACTGCAGTCGCAACCTGACGGTTGCGTGAAGGGAGCTTTCGCCTTAATTCACGCAAAGATTCAGTAATCTCTTCCGGAGAAACAACTTGGTTATCAACTAATGCGCCTACCGGTGTTTCGACTTCGGCCACAGACTCAACTTTTAAACCTTTTGAGGATTTAGAAAGTAAAAGTCCTTTAATGGTGGAAGAACCAAAGTCGATCCCTAGTAGAGCAGTCGATGTTTTTTTACCTATCCCTAGTACCATGACTCGCCAACTATCTTTTTTAAATTTAAACAGTTACCTGTTGTTGCAGAATAACGGGTTATTGATTTAGGTGCTAATAGTTATTAAGAAAGTTGTCGAAACAGGTCACAATTTGACGATATAATCGGCGATTCTTTAGATACAGAGTGCAAAATTCGGAATGAAATGGCTTAAAAGACTGTTATTTTTAGTTTTCCTGGGAACAAGCTTAGGCTTAGCAGCCATCACCGCACTATATTTTTATTTTGCGCCACAACTACCAGACGTCTCTACCTTGCGCGATGTTCAATTGCAAACTCCAATGCGAGTGTTTAGTGCTGACGGGGAATTAATTTCCCAATTTGGTGAAAAAAGACGGATCCCTCTACAAATTGAAGAAGTGCCTGAACAAATGCTGCAAGCATTTCTCGCTACCGAAGATGCTCGATTCTATTCTCATCCAGGTATTGATCCGATCGGTATTACTCGCGCAGCGGTTAACTTAATTGCCACCGGAGAAAAAAGCCAAGGGGCGAGTACCATTACCCAACAGGTGGCGCGAAATTTCTTTTTAACCCGAGAAAAAACCTACATCCGAAAGATCAAAGAGATCTTTCTGGCAATAAAAATCGAACAAGAACTATCAAAAGATGAAATCTTGGCGCTTTATTTAAACAAAATTCCCTTGGGTTATCGCTCTTTTGGTGTTGGCGCAGCTGCACAGGTTTACTATGGAAAAACCGTAGACCAGCTTACCCTGCCACAAATTGCGGTAATTGCAGGCTTACCTAAAGCTCCCTCAGCATTGAACCCTATTCGCTCACCAGAAAGGGCCAAAGACCGCCGACGTGTTGTATTGGGGCGCATGTTAGAGACCGGCTACATTGATCAGGCGACTTTTGATGAAGCCAGCCAAGCGCCAATGACAGCGACTTACCATGGGGCTGAGATTACTTTAGCGGCACCATACTTAGCAGAAATGGTACGTCAGCAAATACTGCAGCAATTTGGCGAAGACGCTTATACCACCGGAATGGATGTTTACACCACAATCAGTGCCAAACGCCAAAATGCAGCGACTCTAGCACTAAGAACTAACTTAAAAAGTTATGATCAACGCCACGGGTTTCGTGGAGCGGTTAAACAGTTATGGACAACCGAACAAGCCCAATTAAGCGCTGATGAGATAGTTAAGCAACTTAGCTCTCTACCTAACTATGGAAAGCTGCGGGCTGCGGCCGTGACCAGCATTGAAGATAAACAGGCAAAGGTGATTGTAAAAGGTGGTTCTTTTGGCGTAATTGCTTGGGATGATATGAAATGGGCTCGGCGTTTCATAACTGATACTCGCCAAGGTCCAGCACCAAAGTCTGCTCAAGAAATTCTTAATGTAGGTGATGTGATTTGGGTTGAGCCACTCGCAACTCAAGTAAATAGTACTGTTGAAGTAAGCGATGTAGCCTTGAGTGACGACGCAGAACAACAAAGCGTTAGTCACTACTCACTCTCTCAATTGCCTGATGCTGGCGCAGCATTAGTTGCCATATCGCCTTTAGATGGCGCGATTGAAGCATTAGTGGGCGGCTTTAGCTTTAATCAAAGTAAATTTAACCGGGTCACTCAGGCTAGCCGCCAAGTGGGCTCAAATATAAAGCCGTTCCTTTATTCTGCAGCATTTGAGCAAGGCATGACCTTAGCGAGTTTAGAGAATGATGCCCCTATTAACCGCTGGGATAAGGCAATGGGAGTAGCATGGAGACCCAAAAACTCGCCGCCTGTATACGACGGACCAATTCGCCTAAGAGTTGCATTGGCCCAATCTAAAAACGTGGTATCAGTGCGCTTAATGCGAGACCTAGGTGTGGATACGATTATTGAGCACCTGGCAAAGTTTGGGTTTCCTAAAAACGAATTGCCACGAAACGAATCTCTGTCGCTAGGTTCAGCATCGCTAACTCCGATGCAAGTGGCTAGCGCCTATGGTTCATTTGCTAATGGGGGCTATCTAGTAAGCCCTTACTTTATTGACCGAATCGAAGACGGTGAAGGCAACATAATATTTCAACAGGTACCTAAGGTAGCCTGTGATAGTTGTTTTGAGATCATTGATAAAGCGCCAAATCTTGAAGAGCTATTGAACCAAGCCGGCGACCCGTTGAAGCAATGTGATATCTCTTTTGCTGATGAAAGCAATTTAGCACCAAGAATCATCAGTGCCGAAAACGCCTTTTTGGTGTCTCAAGCTATGAATAGCGCGGTTTGGGGCGGCGGAAGTTGGGCACATAAAACCGGTTGGAACGGCACCGGTTGGCGTGCAGCAAGAGCTTTAAAACGCCGAGATATTGCCGGCAAAACCGGTACCACCAATGATGCTAAGGATGCTTGGTTCTCTGGCTTTGGTCCCGACTTAGTGGTTACTTCTTGGATAGGCTTTGACGACTTTAACCGTGAACTTGGTGAAGCCTCTTATAATGGCAATTTAGACAAAAACCAAGTTACTGGAAAAGAGTTTGGTGCACGAACAGCCTTGCCTGCTTGGATAGATTTTATGGAAGTAGGTTTAGCAGGTGTGCCTGAACAGGCTTGGCAAGCCCCACGAAATGTTTCAACGGTTCGTATTGATCGCACAACGGGCTTACTCACTAAATCTAGTGACCATACCACCCGCTTTGAATTTTTTGAGGAAGGCACCGAGCCAACAGAATATGTAAAACAATCTGTTAACTCAGTGTTCGATAGTGAAGAAGAGCTATTTTAAGACAGCACAGAATGTTGTTGAATCAACTTAGCTAACTGGTTAAAGCAGGGACGCCGAACAGAGTTATTGCGATATAGCAAACTTATTCGGCGGCTCGGCTCAGGCGAACTAAATCTTCGATAGCAGATACCGCTTTGTTCTTCAGTATCAGGAATAGCTAACTGCGGTAGCAAGGTAATTCCCATACCCGCAGCCACCATATGACGCAAAGTCTCCAAACTAGTCGCCTTAAAGCTAGTATCTTCTTTTGCGCCGGCAGCAAAACAGTAGCCCATTGCTTGGTCGCGTAAACAGTGGCCATCTTCTAGCATTAGTACCTGCTCACCACTGAGCTCTGAAAGCTCCACCTCATTTTGCTGCTGCCATTTATGGTTAGAGGGCATAGCAAGCATTAGCGGCTCATCAAACAGATCGATGGCTCCAAAGCGATCCATTTCTGGAAGATAAGCAAGTAAGAGGCAATCTAGCTCTCCCTCTTCTAACCTTTGCAACAGTACGTTGGTCTGTTCTTCATAAAGGAAAAGTTCCATTTCGCTAAATTCTGAACGAATATGCGGGACAATCTTGGGTAACAGATAAGGAGCTACGGTAGGAATTAATCCAACATGTAGTGGCCCAGCCATCGGAGCCTGGAAGCTCTTAGCCATATCTTTAAGGCCCTTTACTTCGAGCAAGATGACTCTAGCTTTGGCTGCTAACTCATCACCAGCATGAGTGAATATCACTTTGCGCGAAGTACGTTCAATAAGCAATAAACCAAGCTCTTCTTCCAACTTAGCTATTTGCCCACTCAAGGTTGGTTGGCTAACAAAACATTTTTCAGCCGCTTTGCGAAAATGCTTCTGCTCCTGCAAAGCGACTAAATACTCCAAATCTCTTAAATTCATGACTACTCCCAAGATGAATTTCCATCTTAACTGGAAGCAAATCTAAGTGCCACGAAAGACACAAAAACAAATTGTAAGTGCTGCTTTTCAAAAACTTTGCAATTTGGCTCTCAATAAGACGAACAGTAATGCCACTTGCCGCTTATATATGATATATAAGTAAATTATCAGGAAACCCGCGTACAAGGTTGTTGCGGTCAAGGAGGAATAGATAATGGTGTGGTTAAAACACTGCTTACTGATATTAATGAGTTCTATGTTATTCGCATGTGGTGGCGACGGAAGCGTCGACTTAAGTGGTGGTGGGAATGACAGCGGAGGAGGTAACGACGGAGAAGACACCGAAACCGCAACATTAAGCATTGAGCTTTTCGATTGTAAAAATGTTCCGGAAGAACAAATACCGTCGCTATGTAACTCGACAAGCTCAATCTCTCTCGATTCACCGGCAACTGCTGTAATGCGCCTTTTAGACCAAAACGGTTCGGCTGCTGGCAACGAAATAATTAGTTTAAGTAGCGAACAAGCTACCTTAAGCTCTGCACAAGTAATTACAGATGCAAGTGGCTACGCAATAGCGACTTTATTTGCCAAGGTCGATTCAGATGCAGCAGGTACTTTAACCGCTCAAAACACTCAATTGGACGCAGAAGCTTCAGCTAATTTTAGCGTTGGCGCCTCCAATTTAGTAATGGAATTAACTAGTGCCTTGGCTGAAGATCAAACTCTCGCAGTAGACGCCACCACAACTTTCACCGTTACTATAGGTGATGGTAACGGTGGGTTATACACGACTCCGGTATCAGTTAGCTTTACATCAAGCTGTGTCGCCACTGAAACAGCTTCTATTACAGAAAGTGTCACGACAGTAAATGGTACAGCAACCGCGATTTATGAACCAAAAGGCTGTAGCGGCTCCGACACGATAACTGCCACACCAGCATTATCAGTTTTAACCTCGAAGCAAATCAGCATATCAATTGCGGAGACTAAAGCTAGCAGCATTGCTTTTGTAAGTGCATTGCCAACTACGATTTATTTAGATGAGTCAGTTGGTACAAAAATCTCGGTACTTACATTTAAAGTACTAGATAAGACGGGTAACCCAAAATCAGGTCAAACGGTAGATTTTGAAGCTGATGCAAGCTTATTTGGTTTGAGCTTAAGCCCTACTAGTGGTGAATCAAATGCCAGTGGTGAGGTAGTGACGCGAGTCACGAGTGGCACAATGCCTGGCTCAGTAGTGGTAACGGCAAGCTTCACCGACGAAAATGATGCAGAAATATCTGCTGTATCTAATTCGTTAAATATACACACTGGTACTCCTTCGCAATCCTCTATGTCCCTATCAGCATCAACTTTGAGCTTAGAAGCTTGGAATGTTGATGGTGTAGTTAGTGATTTAACACTAAGGGTGAGTGATGAAAACAAGAACCCAGTTCCGAATGATACTAGCGTAACGTTCACCGCAGAAGGCGGGCAAGTAACAGGTTCTTGTCGAACAACGGGTCAAGATAGCAATAGCGGATGTAATGTTACGTGGGTGAGCCAAAATGATAGACCTAAAGGGCACATTTACGATCTTCCCGCTGGTGTTTGTACTGCTCCAGGCATTATTCCAATAGATGTGACAAATACTCAAGGTACTAACTATTACGGTGTAGGACGAGCCACAGTACTTGCTTACACTTTAGGTCAAGAAGTATTTGCTGACGTAAATGGTAACCGCGTATTTGATACTAGAGAGACATACTCTGAGCTAGGTGAAGCGTGGGTAGATGCCAACGAAGATGGCATCTATAACTCTACCGGCGTATTCAACCATGACTCTGACAATGTGAATGAAGCCTACAACGACTATAACGAAAATGGCGGCTATGACACTACCACAGGAGTCTGGAATAGCAATGACCCAGTAGATGCTGTGGCAGCTACTTTCAACGGATTACTCTGTACAAAAGAAAATGAAACTGCAGGAAACTGTAGCCGAGACCTAGTAGAGATAAGGGACCAACTAACTTTAGTTATGGCTACTTCAGAAGCAAATATCCTTCTAACTCACTTCGCTGGTACAGGCGTTGGATATCAACTTGATGAAGTATTGACCCAGACAACGATATCTGTTGTTGATGCCTCCACTGCATCTGCTGGTGAAATAGCTACAATTAATGGCAAGGACTATGAGGTAACCTTCGTAGACACAATAAGCAACACAATAGTGTTAAAAGGTGGCTTATACAACACATTGGCATTGGGAGAGACTATCTTTATTGCTAGTGGAAATCTTGAAGTAGATGGTTTTAGCTTTAATAACTCTACAGAACTGTCTGTTAGCGGCGGCACCGGAACAATCATAACCGGAGACATGATTGATATCGATGGTGAAACATACATAGTAAGGTACGGTACCTCTGGAGACGGTAGCATCGAGATCGCTGGCGGTTTCAAGCATTCAACACCAGTTAACTCAACTATTACGCTACAGGCTAATAGAGCGGTATCGAGTGTAGACTTAACGGTACTTCCATACCATTCTCTAGCTGTCACCATTCAAGACTTAAATGGTAATCAAATGCCCGCCGATACAGAAGTGTCTATTTCTACGGCTAATGGCTCAGTTTCCGGAGCTCTAAGTTATAACATTGCCGATGGAACAAGGCTCTGTGATGTTCATTTCATCACTGTTGAGCCTGAATCCAGCGCGAATAACAAAACAGTTGGCTCGTTAACCGTCAGTGTAACTAGCCCTGGTGGTGTCGAGACCATTTCTGGTCTCACTGTGTTTGATGGAAGCTAAAGATTTATACTGACTACAAAGCTCACTTCGGTGAGCTTTTTTATTGCACTAATTCAAATCAATCATCAACACCACTTAACTAATCCTTGAATCACCTACAGCTTTAAGCTACTAACCTAAGATTGTTAAATTGGCTAGAGTAAAATGTTTATTTACTAAAATATGATTTATAAGAACACTTTTAGGTTAGGAGCCGTGAGAGTTTTTAAGTTTGATTTAGTTTGCCAGAAAAAGGAAACAAAAAAGGCCGCTTACGCGACCTTTTTCTTGCTGTGCTACTCTTCTTATTCGAAGATTTTAGCTACAACACCCGCACCTACTGTACGGCCACCTTCACGGATTGCGAAGCGTAAACCTTCGTCCATCGCGATTGGGCAAATTAGCTCTACAACAAATTTCAAGTTGTCGCCTGGCATTACCATTTCTACGCCTTCTGGTAACTCTACAGAACCAGTTACGTCAGTTGTACGGAAGTAGAACTGTGGACGGTAGCCTTTGAAGAATGGCGTGTGACGGCCACCTTCGTCTTTGCTTAGTACGTATACTTCAGCTTCGAACTTGGTGTGTGGAGTAATTGAACCAGGAGCAGCCAATACTTGACCACGCTGTACTTCGTCACGCTTAGTACCACGTAGAAGAATACCACAGTTCTCACCAGCACGACCTTCGTCTAGAAGCTTGCGGAACATTTCTACACCAGTACAAGTTGTCTTAGTAGTCTCTTTAACACCTACGATTTCAATTTCTTCTGAAACCTTGATGATACCGCGCTCTACACGACCTGTTACTACCGTACCACGACCTGAAATTGAGAATACATCTTCAATTGGTAGTAGGAATGGCTTGTCGATGTCACGCTCTGGCTCTGGGATGTAAGTATCTAGCGCTTCTGCTAGTTCTACAATTTTAGCTTCCCATTGCTCTTCGCCTTCTAGGGCTTTAAGCGCTGAACCTTGGATTACTGGAATGTCATCACCTGGGAATTCGTATTCAGATAGAAGTTCACGTACTTCCATTTCTACTAATTCTAGAAGCTCTTCGTCGTCTACCATGTCACATTTGTTCATGAATACGATGATGTAAGGTACACCAACCTGACGAGAAAGTAGGATGTGCTCACGTGTTTGTGGCATTGGGCCATCTGTAGATGCTACTACTAGGATAGCGCCGTCCATCTGTGCTGCACCGGTGATCATGTTTTTAACGTAATCGGCGTGTCCAGGACAGTCTACGTGTGCGTAGTGACGAGTTGGAGTGTCGTACTCTACGTGTGAAGTAGAAATGGTGATACCGCGCTCGCGCTCTTCTGGAGCGTTATCGATTGCTGCGAAATCTTTAGCTTCACCACCGTATACTTTTGCAAGTACGTTGGTAATAGCTGCTGTTAGAGTTGTTTTACCGTGGTCAACGTGGCCAATTGTACCAACGTTTACGTGCGGTTTTGAACGTTCAAATTTTTCTTTAGACACGATATGTACCTTCTTTTCCATTCCAATCTGCCTCACCCGAGACAGACCAATCATAGTTGAATTAGTTTATTTTGCTTCAACAATAGCATCAGCAACATTTTTCGGCGCTTCGTTGTACTCTAGGAATTCCATAGAGTAAGAGGCTCGCCCCTGAGTTGCCGAACGTAGATCTGTAGCATAGCCGAACATTGCAGACAGCGGCACTTTAGACTTAACAATCTTTAAGCCCGCAGCCCCATCGTCCATGCCTTCAATTATGCCACGACGACGATTCAAGTCACCCACTACATCACCCATCCAATCTTCAGGGGTTGTAACTTCTACTTTCATCATCGGCTCGAGCAGTACTGGATCAGCGTCCAATGCACCTTTCTTAAAGCCCATTGCACCGGCAATTTTAAACGCCATTTCGTTAGAGTCAACATCGTGGAATGATCCATCGAATAAGGTGACCTTAACATCAAGTAGCGGATAGCCAGCCAATACACCCTGATCCATCTGTTCTTTACAGCCTTTATCAACAGCTGGGATGTATTCTTTTGGAACAACACCACCGACGATTTCGTTGACAAATTCGTAACCAGCACCTGGCTCTAGAGGTTCCATACGCAACCAAACATGACCGTATTGACCACGACCACCCGATTGACGTACAAACTTTCCTTCCACTTCAACTTGCTTGCGAATTGCTTCGCGATAAGCAACTTGAGGTTTACCTACATTACAATCAACGCTAAATTCGCGCTTCATGCGATCTACGATGATATCTAAGTGTAACTCACCCATACCAGAGATAAGGGTTTGTCCAGATTCTTCGTTAGTTTCTACGCGGAACGATGGGTCCTCAGCAGCCAACTTACCTAAAGCTACGCCCATTTTTTCTTGGTCAGCTTTGGTTCGAGGCTCTACGGCAATCTGAATTACCGGCTCAGGGAATTCCATACGCTCAAGAATCACTTTACGATTCATATCACATAAAGTGTCACCCGTGGTTACGTCTTTAAGACCAATCGCAGCGGCGATATCACCAGCACGAACTTCTTTGATCTCTTTACGATCGTTTGAGTGCATTTGCACCATACGACCTAAACGTTCACGTTTTTGTTTAACCGAGTTATACACCGCAGTGCCGGTTTCAACCGTCCCCGAATAAACACGCATAAAGGTAAGTGTACCCACAAATGGGTCGGTGGCAATTTTAAACGCAAGTGCCGCAAACGGCGCGTCGTCATCTGCCGGACAAGCAACTTCATTGTCCTTTTCGTCTGTACCTTTAATTGCTTCAACGTGGTTTGGAGCAGGCAAGTATTCTACAACCGCGTCAAGCACTGCTTGAACACCTTTGTTTTTAAATGCACTACCACAAGTCGCTAGCACGATCTCATTGTTTAGGGTGCGCTTACGCAAACCAAACTTAATCTCGGCTTCAGTCAACTCGCCTTCTTCAAGATATTTGTCCATTAATTCATCGGTAGCTTCTGCAGCAGCTTCAACGAGTTCTTCGTGTAAAACCTCTGCACGCTCTACCAAATGAGCAGGAATATCTTCGTAATTGAAGGTGGTACCTTGGTCTGCTTCGTTCCAGTTAATGGCCTTCATTTTGATCAGGTCAATAACACCAACAAATTCGTCCTCAGCGCCTATGTTCAACTGAATAGGTACACAGTTGGCACCTAAGCGATCACGGATTTGATCAATTACTCGTTCAAAGTCTGCACCAGCTCTATCCATTTTGTTCACGAATACCATTCGAGGAACAGAATATTTGTCAGCTTGGCGCCACACTGTTTCTGATTGAGGTTCAACACCAGATGAACCACAAAATACAACAACTGCACCATCTAATACACGCAATGAACGTTCAACTTCAATAGTAAAGTCAACGTGTCCAGGGGTATCGATGATATTAATACGGTGTTCGTCGTACTGGGCGTTCATACCACGCCAAAAGGTGGTAGTAGCCGCAGAGGTGATGGTAATACCGCGCTCTTGTTCTTGCTCCATCCAGTCCATGGTGGCTGCGCCATCATGCACCTCACCTATTTTGTGAGATAGACCGGTGTAGAAAAGGACACGTTCTGTAGTTGTTGTTTTGCCAGCGTCAACATGAGCAACAATACCAATGTTACGGTAGCGCTCAATTGGAGTTGTACGAGCCATTGTTATCCTCTTGCTAAGGAGTAATCCTTAGTCTCACATAGAAAGTAGCGCAGCTGCTAAGCAGCTGCGCTACCAATTACCAGCGGTAATGTGCAAACGCTTTGTTTGCGTCGGCCATACGGTGAACGTCTTCACGTTTCTTAACCGCAGAACCTTTGTTTTCAGCTGCGTCTAGGATTTCACCCGCTAGACGTAAAGCCATAGATTTTTCACCACGTTTACGTGCTGCATCTACCATCCAACGCATACCTAGAGTGTTACGACGTACTGGACGTACTTCAACAGGTACTTGGTAAGTAGAACCACCTACACGGCGAGATTTAACCTCTACCGATGGGCGCACGTTTTCAAGAGCAACTTCAAAAATTTCTTGGTGAGACTTGCCTGATTTATCAGCAGCAGCGTCTAATGCACCATATACAATCTTTTCTGAAATTGATTTTTTACCATCAACCATTACTACGTTGATGAACTTAGCCAGTAGTTCTGATCCGAACTTAGGATCTGGCAAGATTTTGCGTTGACCGATCACTCGACGTCTTGGCATTTTAATATCTCCGGTTTGCTTCAGGTTTCCCCAAAACGAATTTTAAAAAAATTTCGCTATAACTAAATGTTTGGCCTTACTTAACGGAGAGCCGTTATGACTTAGGACGTTTAGCGCCGTACTTTGAACGTCCTTGACGACGATCACTTACGCCAGCACAGTCTAACGCGCCGCGTACGGTGTGATAACGCACACCTGGTAAATCTTTAACACGACCACCGCGAATCAAAATTACGCTGTGCTCTTGTAGGTTGTGACCTTCACCACCGATGTAAGAAGTCACTTCGAATCCGTTAGTTAAACGAACACGAGCTACTTTACGTAGTGCTGAGTTTGGTTTCTTTGGTGTGGTGGTATATACACGAGTACATACACCACGACGTTGTGGACACGCAGCTAGTGCTGGTACGTTGCTTTTAGCAACCTTACTTGCACGTGGCTTGCGAACCAACTGGTTAATCGTTGCCATTCGAAATAGCTCCTGAAATTACATTTAAACATGTGAAAAAATCTCCCCCAATTTTGGGGAGGCGAAATTTTATGCGCTTGCAGGTAAAGAGTCAAGGCTTGCAATGATCACAAGCTTGATATTTTTGATGAATGGGAGCTGAGTTACCAAGTCATAGAGGGCGTGTGCTGTTCGGTTAACATTACCAAATCTTGGTAATCGATCAGTACGCTATCGCAGACTTCAATACCCCGAGCCCTCACATCGGCACTTAACACAGAGACTCTAGCGCTTTGTGCAAGTACCGTTAAACGCGTGTCATCACGCAGCCATGAGTAAACAGCATCTTCGATGAGTACTAGATGCCCACCGTTTTCAAGCTGAGCAAGGCAGCGTTCGTAAGGGTCACTTGCATAAGGATGTCGCATAATATGTAGCATGCTAAAATCTCAATATTGCATGAGCATGACAGCATTCTGAATAGAACTGTTTTGCTTGTTTAACTCTAACGCTAATAGCAAGTTGTTCTAAAGAAAGGCCACGTTCTTTTAATGATTGTTGATCAACGTAGATCTCTTCAACGTCGTAAAGATCCAACAAACCATAGGTAGGAAGCACATCTCGTTGCTTAATGTTAGTGGGGTTTTGCCCCTTCAATAACTGATAAACCCCATCGCCCTCAAAATAGGCGACAATATCTTCCGATACGGCAGAGGCAGCAAGTGCAGCATCCAGTGTTTCTCGTGCTAAAGAGTTGCCGTGTGGTGCGCGACTAAATACAAACACTAATGATTTGCTCATAGATGCACCACTCTATCGCTACTTAACATCGCAGTAGCCATTTCTGCTAAACCAGACATATTAAACTCGTTGTGCATATTCGCCGGCAAATGGTTTACTGCTGCTTCTTCCTCGCTAATAATTCCTCTGCGGTAGGCTGCTGCACTGCATACAAGAAGCGAACAGGCCGATGCTTTTTTTATATCGAGCCAGTGCTGATGAATATTTACTTCATCACTTGCAGGTAGAGATGTAGACAGGCCATTACTCACCCCATCTAGATAAAAGAACACCGTTTTTATCTGATGGCCGGCTTCAAGCAAAGCCTTGGTAAAGTTAAGTGCCGAAGCACTTCCTTGCTTGCCGTACAAGGGGCTAGTAACAACGAGAGTGTAGGTAAGGCTCATAAACTACTTAATATGCGCAATAGCTTCTACTTCTACCAACACATCTTTAGGTAAACGCGCTACTTCTACACAAGAGCGAGCAGGTGCACTTTCTGGGAAGTAACTCGCGTAAACATCGTTAAAAGCAACAAAATTAGCCATATCGCTTAGAAAGCAGGTAGTTTTAAACACTGTTGAAGCATCGGCGCCAGCAGCAGCTAATACCGCCATTAGATTCTCCATTACTTGTTTTGTTTGCTCGCTTATTCCACCGTCCACGATTTCCATCGACTCAGGGTCTAACGGGATTTGCCCTGAAGTAAAGACCAACTCATCAATTTTAGTTGCTTGAGAATATGGGCCGATTGCAGCTGGAGCCGCCTCTGTAGATACAATTTGTTTGCTCATAAAATGCTCTAGATTTTGTTGTTTTTAAAAATGGAGTCTGTGACGAACGCCAACACTTGTCAAATATTTTGCAGAGAGATAACTAAACCGCAGACATTAAAAAAGGCAGCCAATGGCTGCCTTTTTATCTTAGTAGAGTCAGTTACTACTCTGTTTCGCTACCAGGGGCTGCATTTAGTAGAGCTGCTAAGTTATCAGCTGCTTCATCTGCAGTTATTGGAGCTGGCGCTTCTGTTTGATTGCGACGATTCTCGTGGTAGGCATAACCAGTACCAGCAGGAATCAAGCGACCGACAATAACGTTCTCTTTAAGACCGCGTAGCTCGTCCTGTTTACCACCCACTGCTGCTTCGGTAAGCACGCGAGTAGTTTCTTGGAACGAAGCCGCAGAAATAAACGACTCTGTAGATAGTGACGCCTTAGTAATACCTAGTAACTCACGACGGTATACCGCAGGGCGTTTGCCTTCTGCTTCTAATTGACGATTCTCAATATTCACACGGGCAACTTCAGCTTGCTCACCTAGCAAGAAGCTAGAATCACCAGCATCTAGAATCAAACACTTACGAAGCATTTGACGCACGATAGTTTCAATGTGTTTATCGTTAATCTTCACACCTTGTAAACGGTATACGTCTTGTACTTCGTTTACGATGTAGTTAGAAACAGGGCTAATGCCACGCAAACGTAAGATGTCATGTGGTGATTCTGGACCATCGGCAATTACTTCACCTTTAGCCACTTTCTCACCTTCAAACACGTTTAGGTTACGCCACTTAGGAATCATTTCTTCGTAAGCATCGCCTTCAGCAGGAGTAATCACCAAGCGGCGCTTACCTTTGGTTTCTTTACCGAAACTAATAGTACCGGTAATTTCTGCCAAAATAGCTGGCTCTTTAGGCTGACGAGCTTCGAACAAGTCGGCTACGCGAGGTAGACCACCGGTAATATCTTTAGTACCGCTTGATTCTTGTGGGATACGAGCAATTGCATCACCAACACCCACTTCAGCATTATCTTCTAAGTTTACAATCGCTTTTGCAGACAAGAAGTACTGAGCAGGAATATCGGTACCGGCAATAAGTACGTCGTTACCAGAACCGTCTACCAATTTCACCATTGGACGCATTTCTTTACCAGCGCCAGGGCGCTCGTTAGGGTCCATAACGTGAATACTAGAAAGACCAGTTAGTTCATCAGTTTGACGGCTAACAGTTACGCCTTCAACCATGTCGATGAACTTAACGCGCCCCGGTACTTCAGTAATAATTGGGTGTGTATGTGGGTCCCAGTTAGCAACTGTGTCGCCAGAGGTAACCGCACCACCGTCAACTACTTCAAGTATTGCACCGTATTGAAGTTTGTGGCTTTCTTTGGTTTGACCCATTTCATCAATAATGGTCAATTCAGTAGAACGAGAGGTTACAACTAACTTGCCTTCGCTGTTAGTTACTACTTTAGCGTTGTGTAGCTTAATAGTACCTGCGTTCTTAACTTGAATGCTGTTTTCTGCAGCCGCACGCGATGCCGCACCACCAATGTGGAAGGTACGCATGGTAAGCTGTGTACCAGGCTCACCAATTGATTGAGCAGCAACTACACCAACCGCTTCACCGCGACCAACCAAGTGGCCTCGAGCTAGGTCACGACCATAACAAAGAGCACAAACACCAAAGTCGTTAGCACAGCTAATTACTGAGCGTACTTTAACGGTATCCACTGAGTTCTCTTCAAGAAGGTCACACAGTTTCTCGTCAAGTAGTGTTTTGTCTTTAAGCAGTACTTCGTTCTCAGTACCAGGCTTAATTACATCGCCTACTAGAACACGACCAAGAACACGCTCACGTAATGGCTCAACAACATCACCACCCTCAATGTGAGGCGTCATGATAATACCGTCTTCTGTACCACAGTCAGTTTCGGTAACAACCAAATCCTGTGCAACATCTACTAGACGACGTGTTAAGTAACCAGAGTTAGCAGTCTTCAATGCGGTATCGGCCAAACCTTTACGCGCACCGTGGGTTGAGATGAAGTACTGAAGTACGTTCAAACCTTCACGGAAGTTAGCCACAATCGGGGTTTCGATAATCGAACCATCCGGTTTAGCCATCAAGCCACGCATACCAGCTAGCTGACGAATCTGTGCAGCACTACCACGTGCGCCAGAGTCGGCCATCATAAAGATGCTGTTGAACGAGTCTTGACTCTCTTCTTCGCCATCTTTGTTGATTACTGTTTCAGTAGACAAGTTGTCCATCATCGCTTTCGATACTTTTTCGTTAGCCGAAGCCCAAATATCGATTACTTTGTTGTAACGCTCGCCCGCGGTTACCAAACCAGCTAGGAACTGCTCTTGAATTTCGCTTACTTCGTCACTGGCTTCTTCCACGATGTCTTTCTTAGCATCAGGGATAACCATGTCGTTAATACCTACAGAGGCACCAGACAAGGTTGCATAATGGAAACCGGTGTACATTAATTGGTCAGCAAAAATAACTGAGTGCTTAAGACCTAGTTTACGGTAACAGGTGTTTAGCAATCCTGAGATTTGCTTCTTACCCATTGACTGGTTAACTAAATCAAATGGCAAACCTTTAGGTACAATTAACCATAAGATGGCACGACCAATGGTAGTTTGCTTAATCTCAGTTTTTTCGATTTTAGAGCCGTCTTCAGCTACAACAACCTCAGTAATACGTACGTTTACACGTGCGTGAATACTCGCTTGTTTAGCACGGTATAACTTTTCGGCCTCTTTAGGGCCAGAAAGGTACATACCTTCACCTTCAGCATTAACACGTTCACGAGTCATGTAGTACAGACCCAATACAACGTCTTGCGAAGGAACGATAATAGGCTCACCGTTAGCAGGTGATAGTACGTTGTTGGTCGACATCATCAACGAACGTGCTTCTAACTGTGCTTCTAAGGTTAACGGTACGTGTACCGCCATTTGGTCACCATCGAAGTCGGCGTTATAAGCCGCACACACTAGCGGGTGTAATTGAATTGCTTTACCTTCAATTAGCACAGGCTCAAAGGCTTGAATACCCAAACGGTGCAAGGTTGGTGCACGGTTAAGTAATACTGGGTGTTCGCGGATAACTTCTTCAAGAATATCCCACACTTCACCGCCTTCGCGCTCAACCATTTTCTTAGCAGCTTTAATCGTAGTCGCAAGACCACGCAACTCTAGCTTGCCGTAAATGAATGGTTTGAATAGCTCAAGTGCCATTTTCTTAGGAAGACCACACTGGTGTAGACGCAGTGTTGGACCAACGGTAATTACCGAACGACCTGAGTAATCTACACGCTTACCTAGCAAGTTCTGACGGAAACGACCTTGCTTACCTTTGATCATATCGGCCAAAGATTTAAGCGGACGCTTGTTAGAACCAGTAATAGCGCGACCACGACGACCATTGTCTAACAAGGCATCTACTGCTTCTTGCAGCATACGCTTTTCGTTACGCACAATGATGTCTGGAGCAGCTAGGTCTAATAGACGCTTCAAACGGTTGTTACGGTTGATTACACGACGGTATAAATCGTTCAAATCAGACGTAGCAAAACGGCCGCCATCTAGTGGTACTAGTGGGCGTAAATCTGGTGGAAGAACCGGTAATACGGTCATAATCATCCACTCAGGTTTGTTACCTGAATCGCGGAACGCTTCCATAAGCTTAAGACGCTTAGTGGTCTTCTTACGTTTAGTTTCAGAGTTAGTAGTTTGTAACTCTTCGCGCATTACTTCGATTTCTTGGTCAAGCTCTAAATGACGCAATAAAGCTAATACAGCTTCAGCCCCCATTTTAGCTTCAAACTCGTCACCGTACTCTTCAAGTGAATCCAAGTAAGTTTCTTCGGTAAGCATTTGACCGCGCTCTAAGCTGGTCATGCCAGGCTCAGTCACAACAAATGATTCGAAGTAAAGAACTCGTTCAATATCACGTAAAGTCATATCTAGTAATAAACCAATACGCGATGGTAGTGATTTTAAGAACCAGATGTGCGCTACAGGAGAAGCTAATTCGATGTGACCCATACGATCACGACGAACTTTAGATTGGGTAACTTCTACGCCACACTTCTCACAAATAACACCACGGTGTTTCAAACGTTTGTATTTACCACACAAACATTCGTAATCTTTTACTGGACCGAAAATGCGGGCACAGAATAAACCGTCACGTTCAGGCTTAAAAGTTCGATAGTTAATCGTCTCTGGTTTCTTCACCTCACCAAACGACCAACTGCGGATCTGGTCTGGTGAAGCTAGGCCAATTTTAATGCCTTCAAACTCTTCGGTCTTGCTTTGTTGCTTAAGAAACTTAAGTAAATCTTTCACGTTTCTCTCCAGGTTGGAGTTAAACCTGGGGCGTTTCTAATGAAACGCCCGCCTTGCTTTTAATTCAGGTGAAGTCCTGTGCTTACAGCTCATCCAACTCAATGTTGATACCAAGAGAGCGAATCTCTTTGAGCAACACGTTGAACGACTCAGGCATGCCTGGCTCCATCTGGTGGTTACCATCAACGATGTTCTTGTACATCTTAGTACGACCGTTAACGTCATCAGATTTAACCGTTAGCATTTCCTGTAGGGTGTAAGCAGCACCATATGCTTCTAGTGCCCATACTTCCATCTCACCGAAGCGCTGGCCACCAAACTGTGCTTTACCACCTAGAGGTTGCTGAGTAACCAAGCTGTAAGAACCAGTAGAACGAGCGTGCATCTTGTCATCAACCAAGTGGTTAAGTTTCAACATGTACATGTAACCAACAGTTACAGGGCGCTCAAATTCTTGACCGGTACGGCCGTCACGTAACACGATTTGACCTGAATCAGGTAAGTCGGCTAAACGTAATAGCTCTTTAATTTCAGCTTCTTTAGCACCATCAAATGCAGGGGTAGCCATTGGCACACCGCCACGTAAGTTCTTGGCTAAAGTCATTACTTCTTCATCAGTGAAGCTAGCAACGTCAACTTTAAGCGCGTCATCACCTACGTTGTACACTTTCTGGATGAAGTCACGCAGTTTATCCATTTCGATTTCACGCTGAACTTTCAGCATTTCATCAATTTTTTCACCAACACCTTTAGCTGCTAGGCCTAAGTGGGTTTCAAGGATCTGACCGATGTTCATCCGCGATGGTACACCTAGTGGATTCAAGCAGATGTCTACTGGGCGACCAGTTTCGTCATAAGGCATATCTTCACGAGGCACAATGGTAGAAATTACACCTTTGTTACCGTGACGACCCGCCATCTTGTCACCAGGTTGAATACGACGCTTAACTGCTAAGTAAACTTTAACAATCTTCAGTACGCCAGGCGCTAAGTCATCACCTTGGGTGATCTTACGGCGCTTAATGTCGAACTGCTTGTCGAATTCAGCTTTGATTTCGTCGTATTGCGCAGCAATTTGTTCTAGCTGCGTTTGCGCGCCTTCATCGCTTAATGCCGCTTCTAGCCACTCTGCTGGTTGCTGGCGGTCTAAGTCAGCTTCTGACTTACCGGCTGCAATCAATACAGATTTAGCACGAGCAAAGATACCGTCTTCAAGGATCTTGAATTCTTCGGTTAAATCTTTTTTCGCTTCTTTAAGCTGCATAGACTCAATTTCTTGAGCACGCTTGTCTTTTTCTACGCCATCGCGAGTAAAGACTTGAACGTCGATTACGGTACCAAATACAGAGTTAGGTACACGTAGTGATGTATCTTTAACATCAGACGCTTTCTCACCGAAGATGGCACGCAATAGCTTCTCTTCAGGTGTCAATTGTGTTTCACCTTTAGGGGTTACTTTACCCACTAAGATGTCACCTGGCTTAACTTCAGCACCTACGTAAACAATACCTGACTCATCAAGTTTGCTTAGCGCTGATTCACCAACGTTTGGAATATCGGCTGAGATTTCTTCACTGCCAAGCTTAGTATCACGAGCGATACAGCTTAACTCTTGAATGTGAATAGTAGTAAAGCGATCTTCTTTAACTACGTTCTCAGAAATACCGATTGAATCCTCAAAGTTGTAACCATTCCAAGGCATGAACGCTACACGCATGTTTTGACCCAATGCCAACTCACCTAAGTCAGTTGAAGGACCATCAGCTAGTACGTCGCCTTTAGCTACCAATTCGCCTGATTTAACTACCGGACGTTGGTTGATACAGGTGTTTTGGTTAGAACGCGTGTACTTAGTTAGCGTGTAAATGTCGATACCTGCTTCACCTGGAAGCATCTCGTCTTCATTCACTTTAACTACGATGCGGCTAGCATCTGCGTAGTCAACCGTACCGCCACGTTTCGATACAACAGTTACACCAGAGTCAACCGCTACAGCACGCTCAATACCAGTACCTACTAATGGCTTGTCAGCGCGTAGTGTTGGTACAGCTTGACGTTGCATGTTAGAACCCATCAATGCACGGTTTGCATCATCGTGTTCTAGGAACGGAATCAACGATGCCGCCACAGAAATAATCTGCTGAGGACTTACGTCCATGTACTGAATTTGATCAGTAGGCATGTAGGTTGATTCACCCTTGTGGCGACAAGGTACTAAATCTGTTTCAAGTAATTTACCGTTTGCGTCAGCTTCAGCGTTTGCCTGAGCAATCACATAAGTGCCTTCATCAATCGCTGATAAGTAATCTACTTCATCAGTGATTTGGCCTTCAATTACTTTGCGGTAAGGGGTTTCTAAGAAACCAAACTCATTAGTGCGAGAGTAAACCGCCAACGAGTTAATCAAACCAATGTTTGGACCTTCCGGCGTTTCAATCGGACATAAACGACCGTAGTGCGTTGGGTGTACATCTCGCACTTCAAAGCCAGCACGTTCACGAGTTAATCCACCTGGGCCTAATGCAGAAACACGACGTTTGTGTGTTACTTCAGAAAGCGGGTTGTTTTGATCCATGAACTGAGACAATTGGCTTGAACCAAAGAACTCTTTAACCGCAGCCGAGATTGGCTTAGCGTTAATTAAGTCTTGTGGCATCAATGCATCAAGGTCACCTAAGCTTAGGCGCTCTTTAACAGCACGCTCTACACGTACTAAACCAACGCGGAATTGGTTTTCAGCCATTTCGCCTACGCTACGAATACGACGGTTACCAAGGTGGTCGATATCATCAACTTCACCACGGCCGTTACGAATTTCAATTAGCGTTTGCATAACCTTAACGATGTCTTCTTTATCAAGTACACCAGCCACTGAACCGTCTTCACGGCCAACACGGCTGTTGAACTTCATACGGCCAACTGTTGATAAGTCGTAACGATCGCCGTTAAAGAACAAGTTCTCGAACAACGCTTCTGCTGCGTCTTTTGTTGGTGGCTCACCAGGACGCATCATACGGTAGATTTCAACTAACGCTTCTAGGCGGTTTGTTGAAGAATCAACACGCAAGGTATCAGAGATAAATGAACCATGATCTAAGTCATTGGTATAAATCGTTTTTATCACCGAGTGACCAGCTTGCGAAAGCGCAGCAATTAACTCTAGGTTTAATTCGCTGTTAGCTTCGGCAATAACTTCACCAGTGCTTTCGTCAACATACTCTTCAGCCAATACTTTATCAGCAAGGTACTCAACCGGCACTTCGATTTGCTCAACGCCTGATTTTTCCAGTTGACGAATATGGCGCGCTGTTACACGACGGCCTGCTTCAATCAATACTTCGCCGTTTAGCATAACGTCGAAAGAAACAGTGTCACCACGTAAACGGGCGGGCACTAGCTCCATCATCACTTTACCGTCTTTCAATTCGAAAGCAGTAGAGTCAAAGAAGGTTTCTAGAATCTCTTGCGTGGTCATTTCTAACGCGCGCAAAATAATAGATGCTGGAAGCTTACGACGACGGTCGATACGAACAAACAAGTTGTCTTTAGGATCGAATTCGAAGTCTAACCATGAACCACGGTAAGGAATAACGCGCGCGTTATATAACACTTTACCTGACGAGTGTGTTTTACCACGGTCGTGATCGTAGAATACACCAGGACTACGGTGTAACTGAGATACGATAACACGCTCTGTACCATTAATTACAAAGGTACCGTTACCTGTCATCAATGGGATTTCACCCATGTATACTTCTTGCTCTTTGATGTCTTTAACCGTGCCAGCCGGAGCCTCACGATCAAACAACACTAAACGCAATTTAACGCGCAAGGGAGCAGAGTAGGTGACTCCACGAATTTGACATTCTTTAACGTCAAAAACCGGCTCGCCAAGACGATAGCTAACATATTGTAGCTCTGAATATCCTGAATAACTGGCAATCGGGAATACACTGCGGAATGCAGCTTCCAGCCCATACTCGCCTTCAGGATCGATCTCTATGAATTTCTCAAAAGAGTCAAGCTGTATTGAAAGCAGGTAAGGCGTGTCCACTACTTGAGGACGTTTTCCAAAGTCCTTACGAATGCGTTTTTTCTCTGTATAAGAGTAAACCATATGGTTCCTCAGCTCGCTGATAAGTGACCCACTCTGTCCGCAAAATCTGGGACAGTTCTTACATACCGTTTGTCATTGTCGAAGAGAATTCCTTCTCTAAGTTTTTTGCTAGACGCACCATCTAAAACGGTGATAAAAAAGACGGCGTCCTACAGCACAAAAAGGCCGGCGGTTAAATAACCACCAGCCATAGCCTATAAAGGCTGCAATCTACTTATAGGTAGATTACTTAAGCTCAACAGAAGCACCAGCTTCTTCAAGAGCAGCTTTAAGAGCTTCAGCTTCTTCTTTCTCAACGCCTTCTTTGATTGCAGCAGGAGCTGAATCAACAAGACCTTTAGCTTCTTTCAGGCCTAGACCTGTAGCGCCACGTACCGCTTTAATAGCAGCAACTTTGTTAGCGCCAGCAGCAGTAAGAATTACGTCGAATTCTGATTGCTCTTCAGCAGCAGCACCAGCGTCACCAGCAACAGCAACAGCTGCAGCAGCAGATACGCCGAACTTCTCTTCCATAGCTTCGATTAGTTCAACAACGTCCATTACTGACATTTCAGCAACAGCTTCGATAATTTGGTCTTTAGTGATAGACATGACTCAAATTCCTAAATTCAATTAAATTTATAAAATAATGTAGCAACAAGCAAATTATGCTGCTTCTGACTCTTTTTGGTCGCGTAGTGCGGCCAGAGTGCGAACCAGCTTGCCTGCAGAAGCTTCTTTCATAGTTGCCATTAACTTGGCAATTGCTTCTTCGTAAGTTGGTAGTTTTGCAAGAACGTTTACGTCTGCTAATGCACCTTCAAATGCTGCTGCACGTACTTCAAAGTTGTCTTGCTCTTTAGCGAAGTCTGTAAATAGACGCGCTGCAGCACCTGGGTGCTCATTAGAGAAGGCAATCAAAGTAGGACCAGTGAATGACTCAGTAAGACATTCTAGGTCTGTGCCAGCTACTGCACGGCGAGCAAGGGTATTACGTACCACTTGCATAGATACGCCAGCTTCACGTGCTTTAGCACGAAGTGAAGTCATCGCATCTACAGTTACGCCACGTGAATCAGCAACTACTGCAGAAAGTGCACCTTTGGCAGCTTCGTTGACGCCAGCAACAATTTGCTTCTTGTCTTCGAGTCTTAAGGCCATTGGCTTTACTCCTGGATTCCAATACCAGATAAATCTGGTGTTTACTTCCCTCTAAGTCATTAGATTTAGAGGCCTTTACGGTTTGGTTGTCCAGAATAAAAAATTTATTCTTGGGTTTCCTCACCATCTACGTAGGAGATTAAGCTAGAAACTAGCACCTACGGTCTTGGATGAGGGCATAAGCCCTGACCCATAAATACAAAGCGCAAAATGATAGTATAAATTTTGCGCTTTGTAAATGATTAAGCTTGAGTATCTAAAGTAGCTACATCAACAGTTAGACCAGCACCCATAGTGGTAGATAGGCTAACTTTCTTGATGAACTGACCTTTAGATTGAGCAGGTTTTGCTTTTTTAAGAGCAACAACCAATGCTTCAAGGTTCTCTTTAAGCTTGTCAGCATCAAAATCGGCTTTACCAATAGTAGTATGGATAATACCGTTTTTGTCGTTGCGGTAACGAATCTGACCCGCTTTAGCTAGTTTAACTGCATCAGCTACGTTAGGAGTAACTGTACCCACTTTAGGGTTAGGCATTAAACCACGTGGACCTAGGATTTGACCTAGTTGACCAACAACGCGCATTGCATCTGGAGAAGCAATTACTACGTCGAAGTCCATCTCACCTGCTTTAACTTGAGCAGCTAAGTCGTCCATACCAACTACGTCAGCACCAGCTTCAGTAGCGGCTTCGGCGTTTGCACCTTGAGTAAATACAGCAACACGAACGTTACGACCAGTACCGTGTGGTAGTACAGTAGCACCACGAACGTTTTGGTCAGATTTACGTGGGTCAACACCAAGGTTAACCGCTGCATCTACGCTTTCTAGGAACTTAGCTGACGCTAATTCTTTAAGAAGAGCAACAGCTTCGTTTACTGAGTATTCTTTTGTTGAATCAACTTTTTCGTTGATCGCACGCATGCGCTTAGAAAGTTTTGCCATCGTATTAGCCCTCTACAACCAAGCCCATAGAACGGGCAGAACCTTCAATTGAACGAACCATTGCGTCTACGTCAGCACCAGTCATATCTACTGCTTTAGTATTAACAATCTCTTCTAGTTGAGCGCGTGTTACTTTGCCAACTTTTTCTTTGTTTGGAACACCAGAACCAGACTTGATGCCAGCCGCTTTCTTCAATAAGTAAGAAGCAGGTGGAGTTTTGGTTTCAAAAGTGAAAGAACGGTCAGAATAAACAGTAATTACTACTGGTACTGGCGCGCCTTTTTCAATTGAATCTGTTTTCGCGTTGAATGCTTTACAGAATTCCATGATGTTTACACCATGTTGACCTAGAGCAGGACCAACTGGCGGTGACGGGTTTGCGGCACCCGCAGCAACTTGAAGCTTAATATAAGCTTGGACTTTTTTAGCCATTTTAAATTTACCTTATTTTGGGTTCAAACGCCTTTCGCACATGCGATTAGCTTCCCGATAGAACAAAGGGCAGCGGATTATAGTCGATCCCCTGCCCTAAAAACAACTGATTGTTTATTTTTTATCAGCCTTTCTCTATTTGTCCGAATTCTAGCTCTACTGGCGTAGCTCGGCCGAAAATCAATACTGATACTTTTACGCGGCTCTTTTCGTAATCGACTTCTTCGATAGTACCGTTGAAGTCGGCGAATGGGCCATCGGTAACACGAACCACTTCGCCTGGTTCGAATAGAGTTTTTGGTCTTGGCTTATCACTGGTTTCATCCAAGCGATCCAAGATAGCTTTAGCTTCTTTATCAGAAATTGGAGCTGGGCGCTCTGCCGTTCCACCAATAAAGCCTAGTACCCGCGGCACACTTTTCACTAAGTGCCAGCTTTCATCGTTTAGATCCATTTGAACCAAAACGTAACCAGGGAAGAACTTGCGCTCACTCTTACGTTTTTGACCAGCGCGCATTTCAACTACTTCTTCAGTCGGTACTAGAATCTCACCAAAAGAATCTTCCATAGAATGGATTTGGATGTACTCTTTTAATGATTTAGATACGCGAGCTTCATAGCCAGAAAAAGCCTGAACCACGTACCAACGCAATTTGCGCTCTTCAGTCATTAGATACCTACCCCTGTTACAAAGGCAACTAGGCGAACCAATATCGCATCTAGGCCCCACAAAATTAGTGACATGAATGCAGTAGCAGCTAATACAATCATGGTAGTTTGAATGGCTTCTTGACGAGTAGGCCAGATAACCTTACGCACTTCCATACGCGACTCTTTAGCAAATTCGAAGGCTTGCTTGCCTTTATTGGTTTGCGATGCAATGCCTAAAGCAGCAATCACGGCAATCACAACACCGATTACACGCACCAAGATCGACATATCTGTATATAGGTAGTTACCTACAACAGCGGCGATTAAAATTAGAGCAGCTAATGCCCATTTTAGGCCATCTAACGACCCACTTTGGTTTTCAGTACTGGTACTCATCAAACAACCTACAAATAATCCCACAAAATCATAAATCCCTTCATATAGGGATAGTGGCAGGGGTGGAGAGATTCGAACTCCCAACATTCGGATTTGGAATCCGACGTTCTGCCATTGGAACTACACCCCTATAGCACGAAGCCCGACATTATAGGCACTTTGTTTCAAGATTGTAACCCTTGAATGTCGAAAAAACGTGACTGGGCAAACAATAAATTGCCCGGGTATTTATAACACCAGAGCAGAACTTAAAGATCTTGCCTTTAAAAACAAAAAAGGCCGCTTACGCGACCTTTTTCTTGCTGTGCTACTCTTCTTATTCGAAGATTTTAGCTACAACACCCGCACCTACTGTACGGCCACCTTCACGGATTGCGAAGCGTAAACCTTCGTCCATCGCGATTGGGCAAATTAGCTCTACAACAAATTTCAAGTTGTCGCCTGGCATTACCATTTCTACGCCTTCTGGTAACTCTACAGAACCAGTTACGTCAGTTGTACGGAAGTAGAACTGTGGACGGTAGCCTTTGAAGAATGGCGTGTGACGGCCACCTTCGTCTTTGCTTAGTACGTATACTTCAGCTTCGAACTTGGTGTGTGGAGTAATTGAACCAGGAGCAGCCAATACTTGACCACGCTGTACTTCGTCACGCTTAGTACCACGTAGAAGAATACCACAGTTCTCACCAGCACGACCTTCGTCTAGAAGCTTGCGGAACATTTCTACACCAGTACAAGTTGTCTTAGTAGTCTCTTTAACACCTACGATTTCAATTTCTTCTGAAACCTTGATGATACCGCGCTCTACACGACCTGTTACTACCGTACCACGACCTGAAATTGAGAATACATCTTCAATTGGTAGTAGGAATGGCTTGTCGATGTCACGCTCTGGCTCTGGGATGTAAGTATCTAGCGCTTCTGCTAGTTCTACAATTTTAGCTTCCCATTGCTCTTCGCCTTCTAGGGCTTTAAGCGCTGAACCTTGGATTACTGGAATGTCATCACCTGGGAATTCGTATTCAGATAGAAGTTCACGTACTTCCATTTCTACTAATTCTAGAAGCTCTTCGTCGTCTACCATGTCACATTTGTTCATGAATACGATGATGTAAGGTACACCAACCTGACGAGAAAGTAGGATGTGCTCACGTGTTTGTGGCATTGGGCCATCTGTAGATGCTACTACTAGGATAGCGCCGTCCATCTGTGCTGCACCGGTGATCATGTTTTTAACGTAATCGGCGTGTCCAGGACAGTCTACGTGTGCGTAGTGACGAGTTGGAGTGTCGTACTCTACGTGTGAAGTAGAAATGGTGATACCGCGCTCGCGCTCTTCTGGAGCGTTATCGATTGCTGCGAAATCTTTAGCTTCACCACCGTATACTTTTGCAAGTACGTTGGTAATAGCTGCTGTTAGAGTTGTTTTACCGTGGTCAACGTGGCCAATTGTACCAACGTTTACGTGCGGTTTTGAACGTTCAAATTTTTCTTTAGACATAATAGTCCCTCTGGATAAAGGTCATTGGTACAAAGCACCATTGGTTTACGCTTACCGACCGGTAAAAAGTAATAGGGAGACTAAAAAAGGAATGTGGTGCTGATAGGCAGATTCGAACTGCCGACCTCACCCTTACCAAGGGTGCGCTCTACCAACTGAGCTATATCAGCACTGTGGAGCGGGCAGCGGGAATCGAACCCGCATCATCAGCTTGGAAGGCTGAGGTAATAGCCATTATACGATGCCCGCATCAAACCTTTGGAAGACGACCTACTACCAAAATAAATGGTGGGGGGGGACGGATTCGAACCATCGAAGCTTTCGCGGCAGATTTACAATCTGCTCCCTTTGGCCACTCGGGAACCCCCCCACACTGTCACCTTGTAACAAGGTGAAGCCTTACACTTAAGAGATGGTGCCGATTGCCGGAGTCGAACTGGCGACCTACTGATTACAAGTCAGTTGCTCTACCAACTGAGCTAAATCGGCATCGCTTAAGTGCTGCGCATTCTATGTAATGCATTTATTAAATGCAACAACCAAATGGAAAAAAAAACTAAGGATTGATGTGAACGCGCAAAAATCAGCCAGCAGGCTCAATTATTGGCCGCGTAGCGATACTTCACCGGCCATAAAGGCTTGTTGTTGACCGTTTATTTCAAGCAGTAATTGGCCTTGCTTATCTACGCCTTTTGCCGTGCCTTTTAACTGTCGCTCCTCGGAGAACCGCAAGCTTACCGCTTGTTCTGCAAAAATATCGTAACGATTCCAACGCTGCTGTAGAGCAGCGAAGCCCTGTAACCGAAATACCTCAAACATCTGATTCAAAGACTCAACAATAGCTATAGCTAGGTCGGTTCTGTTTAAAGGGGACTTAGCATTCGTTTCTAACTGAGCGAAAGCTTGGTCAATTTGCTCTGCCTGAAGGCTAGCCACTCTAACATTCACTCCTAAGCCAACCACCAAACTAACTTCGCTATTAGCGTGGCCTTGAAGCTCAATTAATACTCCACCAAGCTTTTTGCCACCAAGATAAATATCATTTGGCCACTTTAAGCCTAAATCCTTAAAGCCGGCCTTTTCTAACGCTTCTACAATCGCTAGCCCAACAGCTAAGCTTAAGCCCATGGCGGCTTCAATGCCATCCTGCAGGCGCCACAACAAAGACATACAAAGTTGACCCGCATACGGCGTTTGCCATGCTCGCCCTCTTCTGCCGCGACCAGCACTTTGGTATTCGGCGAGAACCACTTGGCCATGCTCCACGCTGTCTATATTGTTCATTAACCAAGCATTGGTTGAATCAACCTGGTCGAATACCAAGGGCATATTATTGGGTAGGGCCTGTTCTAAGACTTTAGAATCTAGCAGAGAGAGCGGCTGGGCCAAGCGGTAACCTTTGCCTTTAACACTGTATATATCTATACCCAAAACCGAGTACTGTTTAATATAACTAGCAATCGTGGTTCGAGAAACATCAAGTTGCTTAGCTAAGCTTTCGCCAGAACAAAATTCACCTAATGAGAGAGCGTTTATCAGCTGATAAGGTTTACTCTGCTGCATCGGGCCTGCCTAATACTGTGCTTGGCTCAATCTCACCAGAGTGGGTAATAAAACGAACTTCTGGTTGCAGTAACACATTAAAGGATTGCCATACTTGCTGGCGAATGTGGCGACATAGTGCGAGTAAGTCGCTAGCTTTTGCATTGGCTTTGTTAACCAATACCAATGCTTGATCTTGATGCACTGCTGCACCACCTATTGAATAACCTTTTAGGCCAAGTTTATCTATTAGCCAACCCGCGGCTAACTTAGCTTGTCCGTTGCTTGCTGGATAATTTGGCATCTCAGGGTAACGAGTTAGCAAGCTTGAAAGATGCTCTTGACTAACCAGAGGGTTTTTAAAAAAGCTGCCAGCATTGCCTAGTATCTTAGGATCAGGAAGTTTGCTGATGCGCATTCTGCACACCTCTTCAAACACTGTCTGCGCAGACACACCTTCAGCTAGCAGCTGCAATCCACCATAGTCACGCTTTGCTAGCCATGACTTACTAAGCTTAAAGGTAACCTTGCTGATAATAACTTGGTCTTTTAGCTGAGCTTTGAAAATGCTGTCTCGATAAGCAAATTTGCACTGTTTACTGCTAAGGGTTTGCATGCTGTTAGTCAGCAAGGAGTAAAATTCAACCTCACTGCATACATCAGCTAGCTCAATGCCATAAGCGCCAATGTTTTGTACGGGAGATGCCCCCACTGTTCCAGGGATCAGGGCTAAATTCTCTAAGCCAGGCATTCCTTGTTTAACAGTCCACTGCACAAACTGGTGCCAATCTTCTCCCGCTGCTGCTTTAATGGTGTAGCAATCTGCATCCTCACTGACTTCAATGCCGCGTAACTTATTTACTATAACCAGCCCGCTAAAGTCTTCTAGCAGCAGTAAGTTAGAGCCTCCACCAATCACCATCCACGGCAGTTGCTTGGAGCCCGCCCAGGCAATGAGCTCGTTGATGTCTTCAGCATGCTTTAATTCAACAAAATGCTTAGCTTTAGCCGCTAAAGCAAAGGTGTTGTAGGAGCTTAAATCAACATCACTTTGTATCGAGGAAACTACACTCATTTTCTTAAACGAACCCGACTTACTTCATGGTTAGCACTTTTTTCTAATATCAAATCAGCGCGCTCTCGGGTGGGAAGAATATTCTCAATCAAATTGACGTGGTTAATTGAAGACCAGATCTGCTTAGCAATCTCCGCGGCTTCATTTTCATCAAGTCGAGCGTAATGATGGAAATAGTTATTAGGATGAGTAAAAGCGCTAGCCCGTAACTTTTGAAAACGTTCGATATACCACGTTTCAAGAAGCTCTGGTTCGGCATCAACAAATATTGAAAAGTCTAGGTAATCGGAAACAAATACCTGCCGAGGTTGATTGGGATAATCGCGGGCCGATTGCAGCACGTTTAAGCCCTCAAGAATAACAATATCCGGCTGTTCTACTTTAATCTGCTTATCTTTTACGATGTTATAGGAAAGGTGGGAGTATACTGGCGCCGAAACACTTTCCTCTCCAGATTTAAGCGCTGCCACAAAATCGACCAAGGCTTTTTGATCATAACTTTCTGGGAAACCTTTACGCTGCATCAAGCCTCTCGCTTCAAGCTCTTCGTTAGGCAATAAGAAACCGTCGGTGGTTACAATATCAACCTTAGGATGCTCAGGCCAACGTTGCAGCAGCGCCTGTAAGATCCGCGAAGTGGTACTTTTGCCGCCGGCTACACTACCAGAAACACCAATGATATACGGGACATGTTTTCCACTACCTAAAAAATTGGCTAATACTTCTCGGCGGTCTTGGCGCGCTTTAACGTATAAGTTGAGCAAGCGAGATAACGGCAGGTAAATATCTACAACCTGAGGCAGGGACAGCGCTTCGTTAATACCACGAATGCTTTCAAGATCATCTTCGGTAAGAGTAAGAGGTACTGATTGACGGAGTGTTGACCAAGCTTCGCGTTCAAAATCTAAATAACTAAACGCATGCGGCGCGGTGGTGTAAGTTGCTGGCATGGGCCCTTCCTATATAGTGCGGCACAACCATATACCAAAACTAAATAACTCTCCAGCTTAAGGCAGGATTTAACCCTGTTTGCGGAATTTGTCTTCGCGAAAGGGAACTACTTTAGGGCTGCGTTCAACCAAATGAACAGAAGGTAGGTCGTAATCGTAAGCACGTTTGTTGCGGGCGACTTTATTAAATACTACGCCAGATATTTCTAAATCCATCCGCGCCAACTTATTCAAAGCATTCTCTATTGATTTGCCATCAGTTCGTTCCGCCTGCACAACCAACAACGTGGCGTCTACCGAAGGTGCAACCATAACCGCATCACTAACCTGCATTAATGGGCCGGTTTCAATAACAATGCGATCGTAGTGCTGACGCAGGCCCTTAAGCAACAGCTTGAACTTTTTAGAGGCTAATAAAGAGGTAGAGTGTCGGTCAATCAAACCTGCGGTTAGAACATCAAAACCTAACTGGTTATCACGGTGAATACATTGCGATACAGAATGAGTACGCGCGAGTAAGTGGGTTAAACCCGGTTGTGACAACGAGTAATTTAAGTAGGTAGAAACCGAAGCACGGCGTAAGTCAGCATCAATCAACAATACCTTTTCTACATCACTACAGGCCGAGGCTGTTTGGATGGTTAAACTGGTTTTGCCCTCACCTTCTAAAGCAGAGGTAAACAACACTACTTGGCCGCGGTTTGGCCGCATTTGTAAACGCGCTCGCAAAGAACGCAGTGGCTCACCCAACCAAGGGTGAACACCTTGTCTGAGCCATTTGTTGCTGCGCACCTTCACTTTTGGTACTTCAGCTATCACTTCAACACTTAGCGCATTTTCCAGCTCATCAACCGTTGAGAACGTACGTGACATAGCCTGTCTAAGTAATACAAACACCACACTCAAAATACCGGCAAGCATGCCGGCTAGTATCACGATGATTGCTTTCTTTGGTTTAATTGGAGACTCAGGGATCCGTGCGCTATCAACCAACTGAGCATAACCCCGGTTGAATCCTTCTGCTGCTTCGGCTTCCTTAAACTTCTCAAGGAAAGTGTTGTAAAGTCGGGTATTACTTTCTATCTCGCGAGTCAGTTGGTTAAAACGCGTTGTCTTGCGGCTAAGGTCTTGATATCTCACCTTAGCTAACCGTAAAGATTCTGATAAAGCGGCTTCGCGCGCAACAGCAGACTGATAGCTTTTCTCGATACCTGAGATAATAAAATCGGTTTGGCTGCGTAGCTCTAATTCAACCCTTGAGATCTCTCCCGTCAAGGACACACGCTTAGGGTGTTTAGGTCCATAACGCTTAGCTAAGTCGGCTTGTTCTAATTCCAGCTCAATCCGTCGGCGCTTAATATTTTGCACCATAGGATCACGTTGAATCTCACTTAGCGAGGTAAGTTTATTCAAATCGCCAGTGGCGGTGCGTCTTACTAGATTCCATAGCGCACTGGCCTCACTTTTAATCCGCTGAGCTTCCAGTTGCTGAGTTGTCAGTTGCTGCAGCTCTTTACCGATAAGCCCTAAGATACCTTCCTGATCAACCAGGTTTTCTTGCTCGCGATACAGCTGCAGCTCAACTTCTGAGCTCTGCAGGGCCGACTTTAAGCGATTCAGCTCTTGCAATAACCAGCCAATAGTTTGATCAGTGGCCGCTTCACTAGAACTTCGGTGATACTCAATATAGGCTTCTGCTACCGCGATAGATACTTGCTGAGCCAGTAACTTGTCCCAGCTTCTAAATTTGATTTCGACTAAACGACTTTTAGGTAACGGCGTTACCGATAATCGACTTTTAAATACCCTTAATATCTGAGCTTCACTTGGTGAGTTAGTGCTACTAAATTGAGAACTATAGCCAAGGGTAATGACCTGCCACCAATAACGCCAAGGGGCAATTGGTTTGCGTAAGAATTCAGGGTGATGTTGTAAATCTAACTTATGAATAACCGCTAATGCGATACGCTCAGAACGAAGAATTTCTGTTTCAGTATTAAAATATGCTTCAGCTTGGGTATCGAAGTTGTAGACATCTTCTACAGCTACCATTTTGGTTTGGCTGTAACCGATCATTAGCTTGGAGGATGCTTGGTATAAAGAAGGCAGTGCTTTTACATACAACATACTTAGCAGCAACGTGACCATCACAACCAAGATAATGTTTAATTTTGCTTGCCACAAAGTAACAAAGAGATGACGTAAATCGACTTCTTTGCTCTCTCTATTTTGTGACGACTTCTGCTCTTCCATGAACCTAAACGGTGACTCCATTACCTGATGTACTTCCTATAACTAATTGATACTGCCAGCTCAGCGGGCTACATGCAATTAGGAAATATTGGAATTGCAGGTGAAAAAAATGCTTCATGCTGCAAAAAACAATAATAATATAATTATTATTAATAAACGAAAAAAGGCTCCCAATGGGAGCCTTTTTCATAGTTTTAAAGCTTAGGCTTTAACTACTACGTCTACCAAAGTCCAAGACTTAGTCTTAGAGATTGGAGCACATTCTCTGATGGTAACTACATCGCCTTGAGCGGCAACGTTAGCTTCATCATGAGCGTGTAGCTTAGTAGTGCGTTTGGTGTATTTCCCGTAGATAGGGTGTTTAACCTGACGCTCAATAGCAACAACAATAGACTTGTCCATTTTGTCGCTAACTACTTTACCTTGCAATGTACGGATATCGCTCATTACGCACCTGCCTTCTGATTCAGAATTGTTTTCACACGCGCGATATCGCGACGTACGTTTTTAAGCAAGTGAGTTTGAGCCAATTGGCCAGTACTTGCTTGCATACGCAAGTTGAATTGCTCACGAAGCAGGTTTAGTAGCTCAGCTTTAAGCTCTTCAACACTTTTATCTTTAAGTTCGTTCGCTGTCATTACATCACCGTCCGCGTTACAAAAGTGGTGCTAATAGGTAACTTACGCGCAGCAAGCTCGAAAGCTTCGCGAGCAAGACCTTCTGAAACGCCGTCCATTTCATACAGAACTTTGCCTGGCTGAATTTGGGCTACCCAGTATTCCACGTTACCTTTACCTTTACCCATACGAACCTCAAGAGGCTTCTGAGTAATCGGCTTGTCTGGGAATACACGGATCCAGATTTTACCTTGACGTTTAATGTGACGAGTCATCGCACGACGTGCTGCTTCGATCTGACGAGCAGTAAGACGGCCACGACCAGTCGCTTTAAGACCGAAGTCGCCAAAAGACACGTTTTGTCCTTTGCCTAAACCACGGTTACGACCAGTGTGTTGCTTACGGAATTTAGTACGTTTTGGTTGTAACATTCCCGGTTCTCCTATTTAGCGTTGCGCTTGTTACCGCGCTTCGGCTTAGAAGGAGCTTCAGGTGCTGCAGCCACTGGCATTCCGCCAAGTACTTCGCCTTTAAAGATCCAAACTTTAACGCCGATGATACCGTAAGTAGTCAACGCTTCTGAAGTTGAGTAATCGATATCAGCACGTAAAGTGTGTAGAGGTACACGACCTTCACGGTACCATTCAGCACGTGCAATTTCTGCACCGCCTAAACGACCACTAACTTGAACCTTGATACCTTTAGCGCCTAGGCGCATTGCGTTTTGTACTGCGCGCTTCATAGCACGACGGAACATAACACGACGCTCTAGCTGGCTAGAGATAGAGTCTGCTACTAATTTAGCGTCTAACTCAGGCTTACGAACTTCTGAGATATTGATTTGCGCAGGTACGCCAGCTAATTTAGCTACGTTCTTGCGAAGTTTTTCAACATCTTCACCTTTCTTACCAATTACAACACCTGGGCGAGCAGTGTGAATAGTTACACGAATGCTCTTAGCAGGACGTTCAATAGTAATGCGAGATACAGAAGCGCTTTTCAATTCTTTAGTTAAGAATTGACGCACTTTGTGGTCGCTGTAAAGGTTATCTGCGTATTCACCTTTATCGGCATACCAGGTTGAATTCCATGGTTTTACGATACCTAGGCGAATACCATTAGGATGTACTTTCTGACCCATTGCTTATCTCCTAGTTATCAGACACAACCACAGTGATGTGGCTGGTACGCTTGATAATACGGTCGGCTCGGCCTTTAGCACGAGGACGAATACGCTTTAGAGTTGGACCATCATCTACGAAGATTTTGGTGATTTTCAACTCATCAATATCAGCACCTTCGTTGTGCTCAGCGTTAGCAATGGCAGATTCTAGAACTTTCTTAACAAGTCCTGCTGCTTTTTTGCTGCTGAATTGCAACGTAACAAGTGCTTTTTCAACTGGTAGACCACGTACTTGATCTGCAACCAGGCGAGCTTTTTGCGCAGAACCACGAGCAAAACGATGTTTAGCTAAAGCTTCCATTATTTAGACTCCTACTTCTTCTTCGCTTTCTTATCAGCAGCGTGGCCGCGATAAGTACGAGTTGGCGCAAATTCACCCAGTTTATGACCGATCATTTCATCGGTAACAAATACTGGAACGTGCTGACGACCATTATGGACAGCGATGGTCAAACCGATCATTTGTGGAATGATCATTGAGCGACGAGACCAAGTTTTCAATGGTTTCTTGTCCCCGCTTTCCACCGCTTTCTCTACCTTCTTCAACAAGTGTAGGTCAATGAATGGACCCTTCTTGAGAGAACGTGGCATGGCGATTCCCCTTATTTCTTAGAACGACGGCGTACGATATATTGATCCGTACTCTTGTTTTTACGAGTTTTGTAACCTTTGGTTGGAACACCCCATGGAGTAACTGGATGACGGCCACCAGAAGTACGACCTTCACCACCACCGTGTGGGTGATCAACTGGGTTCATTACCACACCGCGAACGGTAGGACGAACACCACGCCAGCGCGTTGCACCAGCTTTACCAAGTTTACGTAGCATATGCTCAGCGTTACCAACTTCGCCCAATGTAGCGCGACAATCAGATAAAACTTTACGCATTTCACCGCTACGTAGACGTAGAGTTACGTATGCACCATCACGCGCTACGATTTGAGCGTAAGCACCAGCAGAACGTGCCATTTGGGCACCTTTACCAGGCTTCATTTCAATCGCGTGCACAGTAGAACCTACTGGCATGTTGCGCATTGGCAAACAGTTACCTGCTTCGATTGGTGCATCAACACCAGTCATTAGCGGAGTGCCTGCTTTAACACCTTTAGGTGCTAAAATGTAACGACGCTCACCGTCAGCAAACAATACAAGTGCAATGTTTGCGCTGCGGTTTGGATCGTATTCTAGACGCTCTACGTTCGCAGGGATGCCGTCTTTGTCATTACGTTTGAAGTCGATCATGCGGTAGTGTTGCTTATGACCACCACCGATATGACGAACGGTAATTACACCGCGGTTGTTACGACCACCAGACTTAGACTTACTTTCCAATAAAGGAGCGTAAGGCTTGCCTTTGTGCAGGTCTTGGTTAACCACTTTAACAACGTGGCGACGACCAGCAGATGTAGGCTTACATTTTACAATAGCCATTTAAGATACTCCTTACTCTGCGGCACCGGTGAAGTCGATGTCTGCACCTTCAGCTAAGGTTACATACGCTTTCTTCACGTCGTTGCGGCGACCAAAACGTGCTCCGTGACGCTTAGTTTTACCTTTTTGGTTCAAGGTAGTAACACCAGTCACTTCAACTTCGAATAGTTTTTCAACTGCAGCTTTGATTTCTGCTTTAGTAGCGGTTTTCACTACTTTGAATACGATAGTGTTATCGGCTTCAGCAGACATAGTGCTCTTTTCAGAGATATGTGGAGCTACTAGAACTTTCAACAAACGTTCTTCGCTGATCATGCTAACCACTCCTCAATTTGTTTAACTGCATCAGCAGTTACCAACACTTTATCAAAGGCAATCAAGCTAACTGGGTCAATACCAGCTACGTCACGTACGTCTACTTTATATAGGTTACGTGCGGCCAAGAATAAGTTTTCGTCAACTTCAGGAGTAACGATTAATACATCGTTAAGATCGAAGTCTTTCAACTTAGCAACTAATTCTTTAGTTTTTGGCGCTTCAACAGCAAATTTTTCAACCACAATCAAACGTTCTTGACGAACAAGTTCAGACAAGATGCTGCGGATTGCGCCGCGGTACATTTTCTTGTTAACTTTTTGGCTGTGATCTTGTGGCTTAGCTGCAAAGGTTACCCCGCCGCTACGCCAAATTGGGCTACGAATAGTACCGGCACGAGCTCGGCCTGTACCTTTCTGACGCCATGGTTTCTTACCACCACCTGATACTTCAGAACGTGTTTTCTGAGCGCGTGAACCCTGGCGAGAACCTGCAGCATATGCAGTTACTACCTGGTGAATCAACGCTTCGTTAAAGTCACGTCCGAAGGTAGTTTCGGAAACTTCAAGAGCGCTTTGCGCGTCTTTCAATACCAATTCCATTACTATCTCCTAACGTTACGCTTTAACAGCAGGTTTAATGATCACGTCACCATTGGTAGCGCCAGGTACGGCACCTTTAACCAAAATTAGGTTACGTTCAACATCAACACGTACAACATCTAGGTTTTGCGTAGTTACACGCTCAGCACCCATATGTCCGGCCATCTTCTTGCCCTTGAATACTTTACCTGGGCTTTGGTTTTGACCAATAGAACCAGGAGCACGGTGGCTCAAAGAGTTACCGTGAGTAAAATCTTGGGTAGCGAAGTTCCAGCGTTTAACACCGCCTTGGAAACCTTTACCTTTAGAAGTACCAGTAACGTCTACTTTTTTAACTTCATTGAACAAGTCAACTTTTAGCTCATCAGCTACGTTAACTTCTTCGCCTTCACCGTCTGCTAGACGGAATTCCCACAGGCCGCGACCCGCGTCAACACCAGCTTTAGCGAATTGACCCGCTTCCGGTTTGCTAACACGACTTGCTTTTTTAGCGCCGGTGGTCACTTGCAGAGCACGGTAACCGTCGCTGTCCTCAGTGATAACACGAGTAACGCGGTTTGGCTCACATTCGATTACGGTAACTGGAATAGAAGCGCCATCTTCAGTGAAGATGCGAGTCATTCCAACTTTACGACCGATTAGACCAATCATTGTAAAAACCTCTTATTAAACAGACTCAGGCTTAGCCCAAGCTGATTTGCACATCTACACCAGCAGCAAGGTCAAGGCGCATCAAAGCGTCAACTGTTTTATCAGTTGGCTCAACGATGTCTACAAGACGTTTGTGGGTGCGAATTTCATACTGATCACGCGCGTCTTTGTTAACGTGCGGAGATACTAGTACGGTGTAACGCTCTTTACGAGTAGGTAGTGGAATAGGACCACGAACCTGAGCGCCAGTGCGTTTGGCAGTTTCTACGATTTCCGCAGTAGATTGATCGATCAGACGGTGATCAAATGCTTTCAAGCGGATTCGAATTCTTTGGTTCTGCATTGACAGAGCTCCAAATAAAAAATAAAAGAACCTAACACACACCAACGACATCCGATTCCAATATCTGGGGATGGTAGTGCATGCGACGAGTAACGTTTGCTTCCAAATCGGAAGCACTGTTAGTAGTTAACTGTTTAACCAGTTAACTGATGAATTGCCGAAACAACTCAGCCACTAATTTAGTGAGCCGCGGTATTATACTCAAGCACTGTTAAAAAACAAGCCAATCTACAAATTTTGTTCAATCGCTAACCAAATCACCTTCACACAACAGCGGGAATCTTTAAGCAGCTCGCAAAACCTTAATAGTTGTAAGCCTATAATAATCAATAACAAGCATTTAAAAGAGCTAGTATGAATACCCAACATAGCTTACTGATTGTTAGCCAACACCCTTGGCCAAAGCAGCTGGAGCATGAAGATGCTCCCTGGTTCTACTGGCAAACTAAAACCTTTCCTAACTCCCAACAACTCTCAGAGCACCAACTTGCGCTGGTCGTTGTAGATATCGCCTTACTGCAAAGCCCCGAAAACAAAGCCAGCCTAAGGCATTTGCTCAGTCTGCCTACAACAGAAACGGCTAATGTGCTGTTTTATGCCGACAAGCTACCTAGCGCTAACCAATTATGCGAGCTAGTGAATCAGTTCACGCCAATGCATATCCTGTCTCCAGAAGACTCTGACAGTGAGTTGATTGAGCAGCTAAGATTGCATTGGCCAATTTCCGAACATCACCAGCAGCAACGTTGGTTAGAAAGACAATTGGCCGAGCATGTAGCTCAGTTTCGAGCTAACTTTTTTGATTACACCGCGCTTAGCGACCAAGAGTTATCCGACCAAGTTATTTCGGCGCTGTATGCCTTTTTTAAGGATAACGATGAAGACCACTTGTGCCGAACTTACAGCGCCAACCATTTACTAACCCAAGAAGGAAAAGCCAATCAGTTTTTGTGGTTTATTGCCAAAGGCGAAGTGGTTTTAAAGAAACAACAAGACCAACAAACTTTAGAAGTTGCCCGCATGCAAGCAGGCTCATTAGTAGGAGGCATGTCCTTTGTAACCGGTGAACTCGGTTTTACTAGCGCAGTGACCACCATGCAAACCGATGTGATTAAGTTAGATAGAGTCACGTTTGCCAAGGTATTGGATTCTAGCAGCCACTTATTGCCTTTGTTTACCAACTTGTTATTGCGACATTTTAATCGGCGCCTACAAAAAAGCATTCATACCAAACTTACCTTACAAAGCACGCTCAACTCTTTAGATTCTGCCCATGAACAGCTCATCGAAAAGGAGAAGATGGCAGTGCTCGGTCAGCTCATCTCTGGCATTGCTCACGAACTTAATAATCCTGTTGCCGCCATTACCCGCGGCAGTGACACTATCGCAAAGCAATTGCCAAAAGTACTTAACAGTCCGCTTAGTAATGCACAGCAAGCTTTGGGACAACAGTTACTCGAAGCCGCTTTTACCCTAACCCCAATGTCTACCAGCGAGATTCGTCAGCGTAGCAATAACTCAATCGATTTATTTGGTGATGCCATAACCGCTAGAAAGGCTGTCAGCATAGGCTTAGATAGACCAGACCTTAGGCAACAGTATTTACAGTGTGCAAGCACTTCCGATAACGTGGAATTAATAAACGCCTTATCTAGCTTCCATCAGATTGGTAATTTTTTACGCAATATTCAAGTCTGTGCCGCACGTATCGCAGAGCTAGTTAAAGGCTTAAAACACTACGCAGGGCAAGACCCTGAGCAACCGGTACTAGCCGATTTAAATGAAGGCATTGCTGAAACGCTAGTGATCTTAGAAAACCGATTACGCGGCTTCGAAGTAGAGTGTAATTACGGTTTACTGCCAGTGTATCGTTGTCACCCAATCGCCTTACAGCAAGTTTGGACTAACCTCATCGCTAACGCTTTAGATGCCATGGAGAGTCGTGGCAAGCTAAGTATTAGTAGTCAATATGTAGAAGCTTCACCTAGCTATATTTCAATTGTTATAGAAGACACCGGCCCCGGGATAAAACCCGAGATTATTGAAAAGATTTTCCAACTAAATTTCACCACCAAACGAGAAGGTAATTTTGGCCTTGGTATAGGCTTAACCGTTTGCCAACAAATAGTTGCACAACATTTAGGCAGAATCGAAGTGGAATCTGAGCTAGGACAATTTACCCGTTTCATTATTACCTTACCATTAAACCAACAATAGGACTTAGAGGAGTCGCACCATGGAACAACTACTGATTTTGTGTGTTGATGATGAACGCGAAGTATTGGATAGCGTTCTTAACGATATAGCCCCTTTAAGCCCACCATTTACTATAGATGGCGCCGAAAGCGTTGCGGAAGCACGCCAAGTGATTAAAGACTTTGAAGCGCAAGGCGGCAAGCTAGCCTTAATACTTGCCGACCACATTATGCCCGATGAGTTAGGCATCGATTTTCTCATCGACCTCAACCACGCTAGCACCAGTGAATCAGCTAAAAAAATCCTATTAACTGGGCAGGCTGGTCTGCACGACACCATAGAAGCAATTAATCGAGGTGGACTAAATTACTATCTCGCTAAGCCATGGTCAGAAGAACAACTGCTTAGCATTATTAAAGAAAAGCTAACCGATTTTGTTATCGAGTATTGCGAAAACCCTATGCCCTTTGCCCAAGTACTAGACGGAGAGCGAATCTTTAGTCATATGAACCAACACCGTCTAGATCTAGGTAACTAACAAAATGTCAGTAGAGAATGCTTGCTGCTTAGAAAAATTTGTTTAATAGCCTTATTATAAAAGCAGGATTCTAGAGCTATACCAATCACGCTAGGTAAGTGATTAAAAATAACGCAGGAAAAATACTCGAGAATAAGGCAAGATTTTTCGATAAGTAGTTATTCTACAATCAAAAATTCTAACGCAGTTATCCAGTATTTTAACCAGATAGAATGAACAGTTACTTAGTACGATTGGTATTAGGCAAAGTTATGGATTACGAACAACTAAAAGCGTATTTAATGGGCAAACCTGAGGTGACCCAAGATTTGCCCTTTGCCCCCGATGTGCCGGTATTTAAAGTTCGCGGGAAAATGTTTGCTCTAGTAGGTTGGAAACACGGCGTAATGAATATGAACTTGAAATGCCAACCCGAGCAAATCGATGCGCTGACCGATATTTATCCCGCCATCACCCGTGGCTACCATATGAATAAACGCCATTGGCTAACTCTTTATTTTGATGGAAGTGATGCCGAACAAGAAGCCTTGCGCTTAATTGATAACTCGTTTGAGTTGGTGGTTAAAGGCATGAACAAACAGGCTCAGCAACAACTGCTAGGCCTAAGCTAATCTTGACTCAGCCGTTAAGGTTAGCCATTAAGCTAGTGCTATTTGGCCTGATTATGGGGTTATCTGCATGCTCTAGTAATGGTAATAATACTGCCAGCTCAGTTCCTCTAAAAATCGCTTACTGGCCACATCCTGATGTGAGCACCACACCTTTACCACAACTTAAAGTCGCTACGCTAAACCTTGCCCATGGGCGTAAACATGCACTTAACCAGCTGCTGGTGAACGGCGATACCACCAAAAAGAATTTGTTAGACATAGCCACTTACTTACAACAACAAAATATCGACATTGTGGCTTTACAAGAAGCAGACGCAAGTTCATCTTGGTCTGGTGGCTTTGACCATGTTGCTTACCTCGCTCAACATGCTGGCTATCGCTGGTATGCACATAGCATTCACAGCAGCAGTAAGTTGGCGAGCTATGGCACCGCCATTCTTTCCAAATATCCTATTAGTGAAGCGCTTGCGGTTAACTTTGCACCTAGCCCGCCCACTACCAGTAAAGGCTTTACCCATGCACGCATAAGGCTTAACTCTGAGCAGAGCCTTGATGTAGTTTCTGTGCACCTAGATTTTTCTCGCGCCAGTATTCGCCAGCAACAACTTGAACAACTCAATAAACAACTAAAAGATACGGTAAATCACACCATTATTATGGGCGACTTTAATAGTGAGGGGCAGCTAGACAAACCAGATGAAGTAAACCACTTTCTTCAGCATAGTCCTTACCGAGCATTTGAGCTGGGCAACAAAGCCTTGGCCAGCTATAAAAGCAAACGCTTAGATTGGATTTTTCTTTCTAAAGACCTGAGTTTTATTGACTACCAAGTTGGGCCAGATAGCTTATCTGACCATCGCCCTGTAATTAGACTGATTCAAATTCCGACACACTAAACGACAATAGAAACGGCAATAAAAAAAGCCTCGCGATGCGAGGCTTTGGCAACACAAACGATGACTGTTAAGCCACGTTTTGCTTATGAATAAGTGTGCTGTTATCAATGATGAACTCTAAAGCAACTTCATCACAGGCATGCTGACGAGGACAAATATCACAATCTTTCATCACTTTCTCTGGCAGCATATTTTTAGAGGTTGGGCTAAAACCTAACTTCATGAAGAATTCTGGCACTCGAGTTAGTACAAATACCTTCTCGATTTCCATTTTCTTGGCTTTCTTCATTAAGTGCTGCACCATTGCACGACCTTGGCCAACACGTTGTGAGCCTGGGTTTACACCCAATGAGCGAATCTCTGCTAAACCTGTGTCGTATAGGTAAAGTGATGCACAGCCGGTAACTTTGCCAGCTTGCTCGCTAACCGTGAAATCACCAATTGCTTGTACTAGCTCAGGGCGAGGACGTGGCAAGTTTTCACCAGCTTGTGACCAGTAATTCACCATCTCTTCGATGTTGTCTAAATCGGTCATGCGGGCAGAACGAACATACAAACCTTTTACGTTACGTTTTGATAAACGTACTTCGGCTTCGGTTAGAGCATGTTCAACTTGCTCTGGCGCTACACCACCAAGAGCTTGGCGCTTCGCGAGAGTAGACTCTAACGATAAGTTTGGATAAACGTCGTCTTCAATCTCTGGTGCTAGCTCTTTAAACTCAGCCAAGCTTAGCTCTTCTAGCGGCACACCTTTTTCAATGGCTTTCACTACCGCAATACCCACAATATGGTGAGCCTCGCGGAATGGGATACCTTTAGCCACTAGATAGTCGGCAAGCTCAGTCGCATTAGAGTACCCACCTTTGGCAGCTTCCGTAGTGGTTTCTTCGTGCACACTCATATCATCAAGCACTAGCTCTGCCATAGCTAAGCAGTCGCCCCATGTATCTAGCGCGTCGAACAACCCTTCTTTGTCTTCCTGCATGTCTTTGTTGTAAGCCAAAGGCAATGCTTTTAAGGTCATCATAATGCCAGACAAAGAGCCGTAAACTCGACCGGCTTTACCACGAATAAGCTCTAGCGCATCGGGGTTTTTCTTTTGCGGCATTAATGACGAGCCAGAAGTCACTTGGTCTGACAAATCAAGGAAGGCAGACTCACCTGAGTTATAGAAGATTAAATCTTCAGCCATGCGGCTTAGGTGAATCATGCTAATAGATGCAGTAGAAATAAGCTCAACCACATGGTCGCGATCCGATACCGAATCTAAGCTATTACGTGTTGCGCGGCGAAAGCCTAAATCTTTAGCAATTTGCTGGCGATCCATTGGGTAAGCAGTACCGGCAAGCGCACCACAACCAAGCGGACAAACATCTACCCTGCTTAGCGCATCTTGCAAACGTGAGTAATCACGTTCAAACATTTCTACATAGGCCATTGCCCAGTGAGAAAAAGTCACCGGTTGGGCACGTTGTAAGTGAGTGTAACCTGGCAGAACAGTGTCTTGCTGCTGGCGCGCAAATTTAACCAGTTTTTGTTGCAGCTTGTCTAAATGCTCAAGAAGTTCAACCCCTTGGCTTTTACACCACAATTTTAAATCGGTAGCAACTTGGTCATTACGGCTGCGGCCGGTATGTAGCTTTTTACCTAAATCACCCACCCGTTGGATCAGTTGAATCTCAACCCATGAGTGAATATCTTCGGCATCGCTACCCAAAATTTGCTGTGGGTTTTCGGCGACTTGCTTACCTAAATCTAATAACGCGTCTTCAAGTTTGCTTTGCTCATCTTGTGTGAGAACGCCAACACTTAATAAGGCCTTAGACCAGGCAATAGAACCCGTTATGTCTTGTTCCGCTAAACGGTAATCAAAACGTAAAGAATCGTTGAACTGCTTAAATCTGGTATCTGCAGCTTGGCTAAAACGCCCACCCCACAATGCCATTTTACTCTCCATTTATTATTGCAAAGACCTCAGAGCAACTTGCCTCTGAGGTCTAAGTATTCCTGCTTATTACTTCTGCCAATCTTACTTGCTATTTAAAGCGCGGATCCGGCTGGCTAGAGAGTATAAACGAATAAAGCCTTCAGCGTGCTTTTGATCGTAAACTTGGTCTTCACCAAAGGTTGCAAACTCTTCCGAGTACAAGCTATTTGGCGAACGTTTTTGCACCGCAACGGCTTGACCTTTATAAAGCTTAATCACTACATCGCCATTGGCATCAGCAGCCATAGCTTCTGAAGCAGCAATCAGTGATTTACACAGCGGCGTAAACCAACGACCGTCGTATACCAAGTGTGCCATTTCTTGGCCCACTTTCTCACGCCATACCCGTGAAGTTTTGTCTAATACTAATTCTTCAATTGCGCGTAGCGCCGCAACAATCACCGTGCCGCCAGGAGTTTCGTAACAACCACGAGACTTCATACCTACAGTACGGTTCTCAGTAATATCAATACGGCCTACGCCATGAGCAGCAGCAATATCGTTTAGCTTCATTACTACTTGGTAAGGGCTTAATGCTTCATCGTTAACCGCAACAACACGGCCTTGTTCAACTTTAAGGCTTACATATTCTGGCTCGTTTGGCGCATCTACTGGATCAACAGTTAAGGTCCAAACACCTTTGCTTGGCTCGTTCCAAGGGTCTTCTAGCTCGCCACCTTCGTGTGAAATATGCCATGCGTTAGCATCTCGGCTGTAGATTTTGGTTGCAGAAGCAGTTGTCGCAATGTTGCGCTCTGCTAAGTAATCCAGCAAATCTTCACGGCTTTCCATGTCCCACTCACGCCAAGGCGCAATTACTGTTAGTTCTGGAGCCAATGCTGCAAAACAGCTTTCGAAGCGAATTTGGTCATTACCTTTACCAGTACAACCATGACATACCGCGTCGGCGCCAACTTTACGGGCAACTTCTACTTGCGCTTTAGCAATGATAGGGCGCGCCATTGAGGTACCTAACAAGTAAGTCCCTTCGTATACTGCACCGGTAGCAATGGTTGGATAAATGTAGTCAGCTACAAACTCTTCTTTAAGGTCAACGATGTAACATTCAGATGCACCAGAGGCTAAAGCTTTCTCTTCTAGGCCCACTAGCTCTTCTTCGCCTTGGCCAACATCGGCACAAAAGGCAACAATTTCACAGTTGTTGTAGGTTTCTTTTAACCACGGAATGATGGCCGAAGTATCTAGGCCGCCTGAGTATGCTAATACTACTTTTTTGATATCTGACATTTAAAAATTCCTTGTTTAACTCAGCCTAGAGCTGAACATTCACTAACTTAATAAACTTACTAGTACGGCGTTTTGTGCATGCATACGATTCTCGGCTTGATCAAAAATCAAAGACTGAGGACCGTCCATCACTTCCGAAGTAATTTCCAACTCGCGGTGAGCAGGTTGGCAGTGCAGCACGTGGTTAATACCACATTGTTGCATCAAATTCTGGTTAATTTGATAAGCCATAAACTTATCTTTTACAGATTGCAGTGGCGTATCGTCGCCCATCGATACCCAAGTATCACCATATACTACGTCGTAGCCTTTAATATCTTCAACGGTATTGGTCACTACAATTTTGCCGCCATGCGCTTTGGCTAATTGATTAGCTTTTTGCACAACTTGCGCATCTGGGCTTGAGCCTAGTGGGCAAACTGCAGCCACTTCCATGCCTAAGATAGCGCCGCCTAACAATAATGAATGCGTCACATTGTTGCCATCGCCTAAGTAAGCCAGCTTAACTTTACTTAAATCTGAGTAGTGCTCAGCGATGGTTTGGAAATCGGCCAAGCCTTGGCATGGGTGGTATAAATCACACAGTGAGTTGATAATTGGTACCGACGAATGCTCACGCAAAGTTTGTAGGGTTTTATGAGAAAACACTCGCGCTACAATCGCATCAGCCCAACGAGTAATGTTAGAGGCAAAATCTTTAACACTTTCACGCTCGCCCATCGCACCATTTTGCTGGTCTAAATAAACCGCATGGCCGCCTAAACGGTTAATGCCGATATCAAAAGTTACTCGTGTACGTAATGATGGTTTTTCAAACAAAGTTACAACACTTTTACCCGCAAGGGTTTGCCCATAATCTGCGGGTGTTTTTTTAATTTTAGCGGCCAGCTCAAGCAGCCCTAAAATTTGTTCTTGAGTTAGGTCCTGCAAGCTTAACAGGTGTTTAAAATCACTCATCATCTTTCCTTAAACGGTAACCTGAGTCCCTACCGACTCACCTTTATATGTTTGTCCAGCCAACAAGCTGGCGAGTTTCGCAGGATCTTTCCATGACGCTAGCGAAACTGGTGTTTGCAAAAATTCGGCAGCTTCTAGAGCCGCTTTAACTTTTACCGTCATGCCATCGGTAATCACACCATCGGCAATCAATTTATCAGCCAGTGCGCTATTTAGCTCAGCCACCAGCTGTTTATCTTGGTCGAGTACGCCAGCCACATCGGATAATAACACCAATTGGCCCTGCAGCAATTTACACACCGCTAACGCAGCTTGGTCGGCATTCACATTGTAAAGTTCGCCGTCTTCGCCAATACCAATTGAGCTCATTACCGGCACATGGCCCAGCTCAATAAGGCTATTTAACAATGCAGGGTTGCCTAAAGATGCCTCGCCAACGTGGCCTAAACGTGCATCCATTTGGCTTACTTTACAAGAGCCTGCATCACTTAAACACAAGCCCACAGCCGACAAACCTGCTTTTAGCGCTTGCGCTAACAACAACTTATTGCTGGTACCTGCTAAGGCACCCACCACATAAGGAATTTGCTCTTTTGGGGTAATGCGCAAGCCGTCCAACTTTTCTGATACAAAGCCGGTTTTAGCTAATACATCTTCTACTACTACGCCGCCGCCATGCACTAATACAATAGGTTGCTTAACTTGTTGCAAGGCAGCAAATAAATTATCTAGGGCTAGGCTGTTATTTAAAACGGCACCGCCTAACTTAATCACTAATGGTTTCATTGCCTGCTCCTAAACCAGCGACTCGGTAAGGGCAAAGCCATTACGAATATTCAAACACTGGATAGCTTGGCTAGCAGCACCTTTTAATAGGTTATCTTCAGCCGATACCACAATTAAGTCTTCACCTTGTTGTTGCCAAGCCACATCAATAAACGGTGTGTTTTCTACTTTGGCAATAGAAGGCCACTCACCTTCCAATATGCGCACAATGTTTTGGCCTGCATACGCTTGCTGATAAGCTGCATTTACTTGCTCTTCGGTGGTGCCTGCTTTTAGCGCCACATTAATAGTGGCTAAAATACCGCGTTTAAAGTTACCCAAATGTGGAGTGAAGATCACTGGGTGACCTAAGTGGGCAGCAATTTCTGGTTGGTGGCGGTGATTAAACACCCCATATGGCGCTAAGCTTACTTCGCAGAATGAGCTAATTAGCGAGGCTTTGCGCCCTGCACCACTCACGCCACTAGTAGCATTAATTACCGCTTTGTTGCTTGGCTCAATCAACCCAGCTTCAACTAATGGCTTAAGCGCTGTTAATGATGCAGTTGGGTAACAACCTGCTACAGCAACTAAATCCGTTTGCTTAATTTTCTCGGCATTCCATTCAGCTAAACCGTATACCGCTTTTTCTAATAACTCGGGGAATTGATGAGTAAAACCGTAGAATTTTTCGTAAAACTCTGCGCTTTGAACACGGAAGGCGCCAGACAAATCGAAGACCTGACAACCTGCATTTAAAAATGCTTCGGCTAAATCATGGCTTACTTCGTGAGCAGTGGCTAACAAAACAATATCAATATCAGCAAAGTTTTTGGCGATATCAGCCACAATTAACGGTTGCACGGGAGCGTCAACCACACCGCATAATTTGCCGTGCAGAGTAGATAGCGCCTTGCCTGCGTCTACACTTCGCTCTGAAACATACAACCCGGCAAGTTCTAAATTCGAATGGCGACTTACATAGCCTGCCAACTCTGCTCCGGTGTATCCACTTGCACCAACAATCGCTGCCTTTAACATCGTTTCTTGTTCCCTTGAAATCTTATGGCATAGTGTTATTTATTGAGCTGCATTTTACTGACCAAATGAACAAAATGTCACGCTTGTCAGCTCAAAAAAAACTAGCTGTCTTTAATATAAACGGAGAATACCACAGGCAATTCTTTATGCAATAAAAATGAATTTTTATTTATTGTTAAATTTACGCGTATAGGTTAAAAAGTAAGCTAAACAAAGTTGCCCTTATTAAAATATGAGTAACAATCTATAAATAGCCGCTTGATCCTAAGCAAAGGAAACAGCGTTATGTGTAATTTAATTACAGGTATTTTGACTATATGCTCGGTCTTAGGTATGTTTTTGCCCTAGGACTAGGGTGATTTAGTAAAAAAATTTCAATAATCGCTAGCAAACGCAAACAGTGAAGGAAAGACAATGAGCCAGAATATGCCTCAGGAGATTAACGCCTCGTTACGAGGAAATGTGAGTCTACTCGGACAACTACTTGGTAACACGATCAAGAGCCATATGGGAGAAGCGTTTCTAGAGAAAGTAGAAACCATACGCCAGCTGGCTAAGGCCTCACGTAATAACGATGATGAGGCGCGCGAGCAGTTATTGGAGCTATTGCGTAACCTAAGTGATGACGAGCTATTGCCGGTAACCCGCGCCTTTAGCCAATTCCTAAACTTGGCAAATATCGCCGAGCAATTCCACACCATTTCACGTAACTGCGAAGGCAGTACCTGTGCCCAAGATCCTATCGACCAAGTTTTCAATAAACTAAAGCAAGAAAACTTAAGTGAAGCAGAGATCCACCATGCAGTGGCACAGTTAAATATCGAGCTGGTACTTACCGCGCACCCAACCGAGGTGACCCGTCGTACCCTAATCAACAAACACGTTGCCATTAATAACTGTTTAGATTGGTTAGAACTCGACTTACCAGATCAAGAGCGCAGCCAACTACTTAGCCGCTTAGAGCAGCTAATCAACCAAGCATGGCACACCGACGAAATTCGCCAGCAGCGCCCTACTCCAGTAGATGAAGCTAAATGGGGTTTTGCGGTAATTGAAAACTCGCTATGGCAAGCCGTGCCAGATTTTGTGCGCCAGTTAGACAAAAAACTTGGCCAGCACTTCGATATGCGCATGGCCCTAGATGCTGCGCCAGTAGTGTTCTCATCTTGGATGGGCGGCGACCGCGACGGTAACCCATTTGTGACTTCTAAAGTAACCGAAGAAGTATTGTTGTCTAGCCGCTGGGTAGCGGTAGACCTTTACTTAAAAGAAATTCAAACCTTGGTTAGCGAATTGTCGATGAGCGATGCTAACGAAGCACTGCTTGAGCAAACTGGTGACCAAAACGAACCTTACCGCGCCTTATTAAAAGTATTGCGCAGCGAGCTGCAAGAAACTCACGACTACCTTACAGCCAAGCTAAAAGGCCAGTACACCGAAGCGCGCGATATTATCACCAATACCGAGCAGCTACGTGAGCCACTTGAGCTTTGTTACTACTCGCTACAAGACTGTGGCATGGGCATCATCGCCGACGGCACCTTGCTAGATCTACTACGTCGTATTGCCTGTTTTGGCATCAACTTACTACGTTTGGATATTCGCCAAGACAGTGGCCGCCACGAAGAAGTGTTCTCAGAAATCACTCGTTACCTAGGCATGGGCGACTATGCACATTGGAACGAAACCGATAAGCAGCACTTCTTACTGCAAGAGTTAAACTCTAAGCGCCCGCTGTTCCCACGTGATTGGGAGCCCAGTGAATCGGTACAAGAAGTACTAGACACGTGCGCCATTATCGCCAAGCAAGAGCGCGAAGCATTAGGCATTTACATTATCTCTATGGCGAGCGAGCCATCTGACGTATTAGCCGTGCAACTGCTACTGCAAGAAGCCGGTTGTCCATTCCGCTTGCCGGTTGCGCCTTTGTTCGAAACCCTAGACGATTTGAACAATGCACCAGCTACCATGAGCAAACTGTTATCAGTAGATTGGTACCGCGGTTACATCTCTGGCCAACAACATGTAATGATTGGTTACTCAGATTCAGCTAAAGATGCCGGTGTATTAGCGGCATCTTGGGCGCAATACCGCGCTCAAGAAGCGCTAGTATCTATCTGTGAAGGCCATCAAATCAGCTTAACTTTGTTCCATGGACGTGGCGGTACAATTGGTCGTGGTGGTGCACCAGCGCACGCAGCCTTGTTATCACAACCTCCAGGCTCACTAAAAGGTGGCTTACGGGTAACTGAGCAGGGCGAAATGATCCGCTTTAAGTTCGGCTTACCTAAAGTTGCCATGGATAGCCTAAACCTCTACGCCAGCGCAGTATTAGAAGCGAACTTGATCCCACCTATGGAGCCAAAAGACGAATGGCGCGAAGTGATGGATCAAATTGCCGAAACCTCTTGTGAAGCCTACCGTGGTATTGTTTGGGGTGAAGAAGAGTTTGTGCCTTACTTCCGCTCGGCGACCCCAGAGCGCGAGTTAGCTAAACTGCCATTGGGTAGTCGCCCTGCGAAACGTCGCTCAGACGGTGGTGTAGAAAGCTTACGTGCTATCCCATGGATTTTCTCATGGAGCCAAAACCGCCTATTGCTGCCAGCTTGGTTAGGTAGCGGTGCGGCATTCGAAGGTTTAATTAAAGAAGGTAAAAGCGAGCTGCTAACCGAAATGCGCGCGTGGCCATTCTTCGATAACCGCTTAGCAATGCTAGAAATGGTATTTATGAAAGCCGATACTTGGCTATCAAAAATCTACGACGAGCGCTTAGTGGAGCCAGAGCTACAGGAGCTAGGTGAAAAGCTTCGGGTTAAGTTAGAAGGCGCTAAAGCGGCCATTGTTTCGCTAGCACCAGACAACAAGCTATTGGCTAATCAAGCCTGGGTGGTTGAATCACTTAATCTGCGTAACCCTTACATCGATCCTTTGCATGTATTACAGGTTGAGCTGCTAAATCGTTCTCGCGCTAATGAGGAACTTTGCCCAGTAGTTGATCAAGCCTTAATGGTAAGCATTGCCGGTATCGCTGCGGGTATGCGTAACACCGGTTAAATACTTACCTATTTAACCGTAGCACCCCCGCTTTACGCGGGGTTGTTTGTTCTTAGGCTAAGCTAATAGCTTACTTTACAGGGTACTTTTGCTGCTTGGCAGCGTTGGCTCATTGATAGCTAGGATGTCTTCAATGCAACAATACAAAGGGTGGTTGTTTCTTGCCTCGCTGCTACTTTACTTACTGTATGCCTTTGGCGTAATTGGCATTAGTTTAGCCACCGCAGTAACCTGGGCTGCCGCCTTGCTGTACTTACCTCAACTTAGCAAAGCCATTCGCATTCAGGCGGGTTGTTTGTTAAGCATTGGCATCGTATTGCTATTAATTGCAGCCAAGCAAAATACCTTGCTAAGTGCCTCCGACATACTCTCAATAAACCTTCCCTTGCTGGCGATGTTTAGCGCGGTATCTTTTCTCGCCTTAGCCAATCCAGAGAATCAACAAGACCCTTTACCTATTGGCAAACGCAGCATTGCCTCAACCGCGCTCGGCATGAACTTGCTGGGTGCGGTAATCAATCTATCGATTGTATTCATTGTCGGCGACCGCTTGGCCAAACAACAAGCTTTAACTAATGCTCAGCAAAAAGTATTAATGCGCTGCTTTTGTGCCGCGGCTTGGTGGTCTCCATTTTTTATTGCCACTGCTGTTTCCATTACTTACGCCCCCGGTATGCAATGGTTAGATGTACTGCTGCCGGGCGCTTTAATGGCGCTAATTGCCTTGGCATTTACCACTGCCGAGGTATCGCTAAGAGAGAAAGACAGTTTTGCTGGTTACCCCTTACGTCGAGAAAGCTTAACCATTCCCTTTGTGCTCGCCACCAGCGTGATAGCTTTGCATTTCGCCTTCCCTGATTTCAGCATAATTTTAATGATTACCTGCCTAGCACCGATTGCAGCCTTAAGTTTTGCCAAAGGGAACTCAAAAGTGCTCATTGCCAGAAACTTTGTTAGCCATCGCTTATCTAATGTTGGCAGCCAGTACGTGCTGTTTTTAGCTGCAGGGGTATTCTCGGCGGGTATTAAAGCCTTATTGCTGGCCTATCCAGAAACCTTAAGCCTGCACAACGTAAGCTTTAATCATCAAACCTTTGCAGTAGTGTTAGCAATGATGATCGTGGCCTGCATGTTTGGTATTCACCCAGTTATTAGCATTTCTTTAGCCAGCCCTTTGTTATTGCCGCTTAATCCAGAGCCTAGTCAGCTAGGTTTTCTATTCTTAAGTTCTTGGGCAATATCCACCGGCAGCAGCCCGCTATCTGGCGTAGGCCTAACCATGATTGGCCGCTACCAATTTTCGACTCGGCAGATACTTAAAAACAACTGGTACTACGCCCTAATCATGTGGCTGATATGCTCTGGGGTAAATGTGCTGTTGATGTAAAAAGGGTCGTGGGCATGTGGTTAGTTCGTTTACATTTACCGTAAGCTTGAGCTTTCAACTTCTAGTTCACGATATGGTATCTAGAGTCAAACTCATTGCTGCTCCTTTATGTGTTAGCTATAGAGCAAAAGCTTTCGCCTGCGGCGACGTCATTTTTCTTTGACGAGCAAAGAAAAACGAAGCAAAAAGAAAACTCGCCCTGCATTATCTTTATCCTTCGTTGCTCAGTGGCAAGCGCGCCTGCGCAACTCGCTACGCTCAAACAATGCTCAGCTTGATCGCTTGTCACTTCCGCGACTCGGCGATAATGAAGGAAAGGAGGAAAGCTAACATATAATTGCCCCATTTCGAGTTTCAAGAGCTAAACTTCCAGTTCCCTCTTGACGTAATTTGACTGGCCTATCCAAATCCGAGTAACCTTCTAGAAGGGTTACTAATAGTTCTATAGATTGGATATGACGACAATTGTAGAGAAAATAGTTAGTCGTGAAATTAAAGCTGTTATCGTATTTGAATCGGAGGATGTTATTGCCTTTGCAGACCATGACCCAATCAATATTGGTCACGTACTGATTTGTCCGAAGAACCCCTATGAATCGTTCATAGATCTGCCAGGATCAGTGAATGCAGAGATTCAATATGTAGCGAAAGATTTATACTCGCGGATACTCACTAAATTTAACCCGGACGGTATCTCTTTTATTCAGAATAATGGAAGTTGTAACGAACTTGGTCATTACCACCTACATATCTTTCCTCGATTCAATAATGACAAATTTAAGTGGGAAACTAGTGGAATAGGAATCCAAACAGTTGATGACCTGAAGGTGACTTTCTCTGATTTTTAGCGAATCAATTCTGACTTATTACTGGCACCTAACAAGCAAAACAATCAAGCACTTGTCGCTGCGCTCCTCGATGGGATAAGTGCCACCGCGGAGCACCATGAAAAAACTTTACCTAAAAGCAAGGTTTCAAACCAATGCTTCATTTGAAGAGCTAGAAGAAGTGATGAGGGATAAGGTTCAGAGGTACTCACCTATAAACCGAGTAAAAAGTGAGTTCAAAGGAGTATTCTCGAAAAAGTACATTAAATTGCACAACAGGCAACAAGTCAAAGATGCTGGTCGCAGCCTTTCTTATCCCGTTCTTCGCGCTAAGGTCGAAGAGTTCGACATGGGCACAGAGTTCGATATTTGTATCGTACCTTCTGTAAGCACACTTCTATCTTCTGGTGTGTTTTTAGTATTTGGGATTAGTGTTTTTTCTAGTTTCTTATTTTGGAAGCTGTTTTTTTGGCAATTACTCATAGGCACTGCGTTGTTATCAGTATTTGATTATTATTTAATTACAGTGAGGTTTAACTCCCAAGCTAACAAATTATTAAGCCTTTTCGAAGATTCATTATCTTCTGGTCGGGGGGACTACCAATAGCAATATTTGGCCAAGTACATAAAAAGGTCAATCATATGGAGTGGCGATAACTAGTTAATGTCTAAAAGTTTGTTTGAAGATAACCTACTGTTATTGAAAGCATTCACGGATAAAAAAGCCTAGCATTGCTAGGCTTTTTACCTTTTCACTGTATAAGTCACTAAGCAGGTACTGCTTCAGCTGGGCGAACACCTAAGGTGTGGCAAATAGCGTAAGACAACTCCGAGCGGTTAAGTGTATAGAAGTGAAAGTCTTTCACTCCTTCGCGCGATAATACTTTAACCATTTCAATCGCTACACTGGCACCAACTAGGTTTCGAGTAGTTTGGTCATGCTCTAAGCCAGCAAACTGATTGTGTAGCCATTTTGGCACTTTTACATTGGCAAAAGAGGCGAACTTTTTCAGGGTATTGTAGTTAGATACTGGCAAAATACCGGGTACGATTTCCCCTTCAATGCCAATGGCTGCACAGCGGTCACGAAAACGTAGGTAGCTTTCTACATCAAAAAAGAACTGGGTAATGGCGCGGTTGGCACCGGCATCCATTTTACGCTTTAAGGCCAGCAAATCAGCTTGGGCACTTTTTGCTTCTGGGTGAATCTCTGGATAAGCCGCTACCGAGATATCAAAATCAGCTTCTTCTTTTAACAAAGCCACCAAATCGCTGGCGTACATTTGCGGCTTGGCGGAACCTTCTGGTAAATCACCTCGCAGTGCAACAATGTCTTTAATGCCACTGTTCCAGTAATCGCGAGCAATTTGGCGCAACTCATCCGGCGTTGAATCGATGCAGGTTAAATGCGGTGCAGCTGCTAAGCCTGTGCGGTCTTTAATTGCTTTAATCACCTTGTGAGTGCGGTCTCGAGTGCCCGAATTAGCGCCGTAGGTTACTGATACAAACTTAGGCTTTAAGGTTTGCAAACGCTCGATAGACGACCACAAAGTTTGCTCCATGGTCTCGGTGGTTGGCGGGAAGAACTCAAAGGACACGTTAATATCGCGGTTAAGCTCACTTAAGCTTTGATTGAGTGTTTCGATTTGTTGCGCGTTGTGAAATCCCATTGACCTTCTCCGTTAAAGACTTTTAGACGTCTATACCGCTAGATACTAAAGAGAAGATAAAGTAAGTCAACGCCATTCATCTTAAACATAGCTTTAGATGAATTATTTTCAACATGGGGATATTAGCCGCTAACTACTCGTTAAATATGCATTAAGACAAATAGTTAGCTAACAGAATTAGCTCCACTACTCGAAAGGAGTGTATTGAATAAGATTAATCCACCACTCTTTAGTGCCAGAGGGCGTTTTTACAAACACATCATCGTCAACTTGTTTGCCGATAAGCGCCCGAGCCATAGGAGAGTCGATAGTGATGTAACCCAGCTTTGGATCTATTTCATCGGTGCCAACAATGCGGTAGCGCACGATATCGCCTTCATCATTTTCCAGCTCAACCCATGCGCCAAAAAATACTTTGCCGTTTTGTTGGGGGTGATGGTCAACGATTTCTAAGGCATCTAAGCGTTTGGTTAAGAACCTTAATCGAGAATCGATGCGGCGAAGCTCTCGCTTACCTTCTTTGTATTCCGCGTTTTCTGAGCGGTCACCCAGTGCTGCGGCTTCGGATACTGCTTGAGTTACTTGTGGGCGTTTAACCTTCCACAAATACTTTAATTCTTCATCGAGTTTATGCCAGCCAGGGCGAGTGATTAAATTGGTTTTCATAGCTACGTAATTAAGTCTGCCTAAGCCGATTATAAACGACTTAGGCAGCAAACTCGCAAGCTTTAACTAGAGGATATGTGCTTGGGTGGTTTCGCGTTTCACCAATTCAACTGGAGGAATACGGAAGTTATTGCTAGCACCACCATTTAGCATGTCTAAAATGGTTAAGGCGGCAGCATAACCGGTATCAAATATGGGTTGACGCACTGTAGTTAGCGGCGGAATGAAAAACGCCGAGCCCGGCACATCATCAAATCCAATCACCGAAACCCGCTCTGGCACTGGTCGCTTGGCTTTGTATAAAGCCAACATTGCACCATGTGCGGTTAAATCATTAGAAGCAAAAATAGCACTAAACTGACGCTTGTTGGTTAACAAACGCTGCACCGCATCAAAACCGCCTTGCTCGGTAAAGTCGCCCTGCTCAACCAGCTGCAGCTTCACAGGCAAACCTGCGTGCTCCATGGCCTGGCAATAACCTTCATAACGTTGCTGAGCGTCGGGATGCCCCTCGGCACCTTTAATATGCACAATCTCGCGGTGGCCCAGTTGAATAAGATGATTGGTGGCCATGTAAGCGCCCACTGAGTTTTCAATCTTTATCGAACGTAAGCGGGCTGCTTCTAACTCACGGCCTAAGGCAACGATGGGCCTCTTCTTTGAAAACTCGACTACCTGTTCGTCACTCAACCCGCCAGTTACGATGATAATTCCATCCACCGAGCGCGATAACAGCAGCTGCATCGACTCCATTTCTTCTTCGCTATTCCAGTGGCCCGTTACAATAATATGTGAGTAACCTTGAGCCAGCAGAACTTCTTCAATTCCATTTAAAATAGATGAATAAAACGGGCTGTCTGGGTCTTGCACCAATACACCAATTGTCATGGTGCGGCTGCTAGCACTGGCTCCGGTTTGTTGGCCAGGCTTATAGCCAAGCTCAATCATTGCCGCTTGAATTTGCTTACGTTTTGCATCAGACACATAAGTGGTTTGATTCATAAACCGAGATACAGTGCTAGGTGAAACCCCAGCCAACGCAGCGACATCATAAACAGTTGAGCGTTGCTCTAATTTATTTTTATCTTTCACATTGATTCTCTGACAACTAACACTAGTTCGCATTATATCTCTCCCGGTGTTGCTAAATAGTGATAGCGACCTAGAAAGATATAACTCCCTGTCTCACTATAACCGCCTACTTAGCCAAGAACTTGTTTTCAATGATATTGAGCGTTAGAACGCCGTGACAGATCACATAATCTGCTGGTGCTTACACCCAAGTATCATTAATTACTTAATTTTTGAAGCAATAAAGGCCGACATAATGTCGGCCTAAAATACTTAGTTGTTATGGATTTACTTACTTGAGACGGTGTTCATCCAACACTGTAGTCACCCATACCAAAGGTGCATTCCAGTTGATGGTAATTTCGTTCAAGGTCCAGGCTCCAATCTCATCAGCAAAACAAGTTTGGCCAACACAGCCGCCCTTCATACCTGCCGCAACTGGGTCGCTAAAGCTGATTGAATTTGGTCCACCCGATAATGCGCCTGGTGCCGGTTTTGGTGAATTAGCATCAGCTTGATGCGCCCAAAAACGGTGGTGCGGATTCTTAAGCGGGTTGCTGCCATAACCAGTGATGTATGACTGATCAAGCGGGTTACGCCCTAAAATGTAATCCATGGCATGTATCAAAGCTTGCATGTACTTGCTGTCGCCACTGTAATCACTTGCATAGGTAAGGAAAATACCGCGATTCACTAAGTTTGAGTTAGACCCCCAAGGATACTGCTCTGTGCTGTATGGAATGTGGTAGCCCTCTTTTGTCATTAAAGAGCTGTATGCATCGGCCGTAGCAACAATCTTAGCGCGCGCTTTATCACGAGTTGCTTGATCTAACTTGCTAGGGACAAGAGCTAGGCTCAAAGTGCCTGCTGAACTTAAATCTTGCCAGAATAAATCACCTTTAGCTGTTTCATCACCTACTGGCGCCGCTAAGAATGCAGGAGATGCTTTAGCTGCTTCTAAGTACTTAGATTCACCTGTAGTAATAAATAGCTCTGCCGCTGCCCAATAAAACTCATCAGCTAGTTCTAGATCCCCGTAAGGGCCAGAGCCAGTGAAGTTATCGTAAGCGTATACTTCTGGGTGTTTATTGGCGGCTTGCCAAGCACGGCTTGCCGCAGTTAAACACTGAGCAGAGAAATCTGCATCAATATCTTTCCAAATACGCGCACACTGGGCTGCTGTTGCCGCTAAGTTTAAGGTTGCGGCAGTACTAGATTGGCCAACATGACGCTTTTGAGTATCTTTATGCGGCGGTAATGGCATACCGGTCCATTTCTCATCGGCTACCTTATGGAACGCCATACCAGAGGCGTCAATTTCGGTTAGCTTAAGGGAACGAATGTTTTCTTGTTGGTTACCCACAGGCACCGATACTTTGCTGCCTTCTGGAATTTGCATCGCTAGCATGAATTCCATGTTCCAGCGCGCTTCATCCAATAAATCGTTAACACCATTGCCCGCTTCTGGCATCGGTTGTTTGCCATCGGCAAACGGTTCGCTAGCGCCTTCAATAAACTGCGAGCGCTCGTACAGGTTCATTAAGGTCCAGGTACTAATGCCGCCGTTTACCACATACTTACCGTGGTCGCCCGCGTCATACCAACCGCCGGTGAGGTCCATGTCAAAATCACAACCTGGCCACTTGTTGCCTTTGTCGTCGGTTTTGTTAAAGCAGCTCACTACATCTGGCACATGCCCTGCTGGGCGCGCCAAGTTTGGACGTTGTACAAACTCTGGCTTAATCTCAATACCGCTTCGGTTCTGGTAGAAGTAAGCTAAGGCATCATGTTTCAGCTCACTATATATATCGTCGGCGATTTTGAAAGGATGACTAGTTTGGCCATCTACATCTAATACCAAGTTTTCATGCTTGGTGGTTAAAGCAGAAAAATCAGCTTGATGCACTGTTTCGCCAGATGCAGCATTCACCCCAAATATTTTGGTTTTACCGGTAAGCAGGTGATTGCCTTCGGCATCTTTCACTCGCCAAACACGAGGCTGTTGTTCTTCGCTGCGAATCACCGCAATTTTTTCTGATTTAGGATAGAAGCCAATCTGATTTAAACGAATATTAGGAATTTTGTTTACGATTACGAACGACTTACCTTTCACCGAGATATCGCTAAAACACAGTACCGCTTCTTTTTGGGCTCCTAGCTGGAACTGAAACTCGGTTTTAGCATCACTCTTTTGATCTTGAGTGAACTTGAAGCTAAAGGATTTTGGCTCAGTGCCAATTTCTAATACTTGATTAAAGTATTGCGTATAAGGTGCACCATTATGCTGAATAAGTGCGGTAAAGGCCGTGTCTTTGTTGGCGCGCGCCACAAAGTCGATGGCATAGTCTTGGCCTTCTTCCAAACCAAATCCGCGCTGGCCTAAAATTACATCCCATGGGTTAGAGCCGGCACGCTTAATGTCCATACAGGCTTCGCCGTCTTTGGCTACTAATTCGGCACCGCTAGACCACCAGCCGGTGGTGCCATTGCTAAAATCAGTATTACTAAGCATTTCATCGCTAGCCGCTAGTGCTGGGGCACTGATTAAACTCGCCAATACAATGCTTTGGCTAATACGGCTTAAACTAAAATTGATAAGAGTCTTGTCGCTCGCGCTCATTTCGCTCTCCTTGAACTGAGGCATTAAAATCTAACTTCACTCTAATTCAGCAAGTCGGTTTTGTTGATGGGCTTAGCTCACATAACTATGACCAAGGGCCTGCAACAAAACGTATCTATGAAGTGCTTATGAAAAATTTGTCACGCTGTGAAATAGTTTTCACGCTATTAAGATTCTACATATTAACTTTTCTGCTTGATGCCAGTTAATAAGCGAATAAGATAGAGGGCACTTTCTTTTGCTGCAGCAAGCAGCGCCTCTAAAATTACATAAGTCCATGCAAAATTTAGAACAACAAATTGCTTCAGATATCAACGCACAAGCTCAACAAGTGAGTGCCGCCATTAAGCTTCTTGATGAAGGTTCAACGGTTCCTTTTATTGCCCGCTACCGTAAAGAAGTTACCGGCGGATTAGATGACGGGCAATTACGCTTGTTAGAGCAACGCTTAATTTATTTGCGAGAGATGCAGCAACGTCGCAGCGCCATTCTTAAATCTATTGCCGAACAAGACAAACTTACTCCGCAATTAGAACAAGCCATTAATGCAGCAAGCAGTAAAACAGAACTAGAGGATCTCTATCTTCCTTACAAACCCAAACGCCGCACTAAAGGACAAATAGCCATTGAAGCTGGCATAGAGCCTTTAGCAGAGCTTTTGTTAAGCCAGCCAGATACCAGCCCAGAAAGCTTAGCCGAAGATTTTATTAATAACGAAGCAGGTTTTGCCGACAGCAAAGCGGCATTAGATGGTGCCAAGTTCATACTGATGGAGCGCTTTGCCGTACAAGCCCCGCTGCTAGCTAAGCTTCGTTTATTCTTACAACAAAATGCCGCGGTAAAGGCAGAGGTTATCGATGGTCAGCAACAAAATGGTCAGAAATTCCAAGACTATTTTGACTACCACGAAGCCATAGGAAAAATACCTTCTCACCGCGCTTTAGCCATATTGCGAGGGCGCAATGAAGGCATACTTAACCTAAGTGTAGAAGTTGAGCAAGAGGACGGGCTAAACCACCCTGCCGAGCAAATGATCCGCGACTATTTTGCTTTAGCCCCTAAAGGGCATGCTAGCGACCGTTGGATAGCGACCGTGGTGCAATGGACCTGGCGAGTAAAATTAAAACTACAGCTAGAAACAGAATTGCTCAATCAGCTACGCGAACGTGGAGAAGACGAAGCAATTAGTGTGTTTTCGCGTAACTTAAATGATTTATTGATGGCAGCCCCTGCAGGGCCTAAAGCCACCTTAGGTCTAGATCCAGGTTTGCGCACTGGGGTTAAAGTAGCGGTGGTTGACGCTACCGGTAAACTGGTTGCCTACGACACCATTTACCCTCACGCGCCACGAAATCAATGGCAAGACTCGCTTAAAACATTAGCGAGTTTAGTGACTAAGCACCAAGTTAAGTTGATTAGTGTAGGTAACGGCACCGCCTCGCGTGAAACCGATAAACTGGCCGCTGATCTCATTGGCATGTTGCCACCGCAAGGTTTGCAAAAAGTAATGGTAAGTGAAGCTGGAGCCTCGGTGTATTCTGCCTCCGAGTTAGCAGCGCAAGAATTTCCAGAATTGGATGTGTCGATTCGCGGTGCAGTATCAATTGCACGCCGCTTACAAGATCCCTTAGCTGAGTTAGTGAAAATTGAGCCCAAAGCAATTGGTGTTGGCCAATACCAACACGATGTTAGCCAAAGCAAACTATCACAACAATTAGACAGCGTAGTTGAAGACTGTGTAAATGCCGTAGGTGTAGATGTAAACATGGCCTCAGCACCACTGCTAAGTTTTGTGGCCGGTTTAAACACCACCATAGCGCAAAACATTGTGGCCTACCGCGACGAGCACGGTGCGTTTAAGTCACGCGCAGCCATCAAAAAAGTGGCTCGCTTGGGGCCTAAAGCCTTTGAACAAGCCGCGGGCTTTTTACGGATTAACCAAGCGAAAAATGCTTTAGATGGTTCGGCGGTTCACCCCGAGGCTTATCCCGTAGTACAGGCCATTGCTGAACATAGCCAGTGTGAAGTTAGCCAGTTGATTGCCAACGGTGAGCGCTTAAACAAACTCGACCCGAAACAGTTTACTAGTGACAAATTTGGTCTACCCACTGTAACCGACATTATTGATGAGCTTAAAAAGCCTGGTCGCGATCCTCGCCCAGAGTTTGCAACCGCCACCTTTAAAGAGGGTGTAAACACCATTAGCGATCTAAAGCCAGCCATGCTGTTAGAGGGCGTTGTGACCAACGTAACTAACTTTGGTGCCTTTGTTGATGTTGGCGTACATCAAGACGGTTTGGTACATATCTCCTGCTTAGCCAATCACTTTGTAAAAGATCCACATCAAGTGGTTAAAGCCGGCGATATTGTTAAGGTAAAAGTGTTGGAAGTAGAAGTGCAACGTAAACGCATTGCCCTTAGCATGCGCTTAGATGAAGACGTCCGCTCTACTCCATCTACAAACAAAACAAAACCAACGCACCATAAGCCTCATTCGGCCAAAAAGCCGCAAGCTAGTGCGCCGATAAATAGCGCCTTTGCAGATGCTTTTGCTAAAGCGAAGAAATAAATTTAAGCGGAGATTTAGATTAAGCTTGTAAGCTTAGTTGAGATTGCGGCTTAAAGGCCGCAGCACTGCTATAGCGCTGTTCGATGGTTTGATTACGCTGCGCCATTTGCTGCGCAATATCGGGGTAGCGTTGCTGCAAAGCTTGAGCATTTTGCTGCTCTCGCGCTTGCTGAGTAGGTTCAAACTCGGCACCTTCGGCAGCAATGGTGCCAAAAGCTGAAGGTTGTTCGTCTGATGCCAGCAAACCTGGCGGTTGCGCATGATTAAGTTCGCGTTGTGCTTCGGCGGCTTTTTGTTGAGCCTGTGCGGCCACTTGCCGATCTTGCGAGGAAGGCTCTGCGGGCGCTAGCGCCGCCCGTTGTACCTGCTCCATTTTAGCAATGGTAGCTTGTGGGTCGTCGGGGATTTCACTCACATCGATAGACACTTCACCGCCTACCGCATATTGCTTTCCATCTGGGCCACGTTCAAACTCAAAAGAGGCGGCACTGGCGTATTGTCCACCTACCGCTTGGTGTTGCGCTTCGTGGGTGCGCACCTCTTGGTCGCGCGCACTTAGCTCATCAACTTTCTTCTGCTCACTTTCGCTAAGCTCGTTTTGGCCTTTTTGTCTGGCACTGGGTTGCTCAGAACCGGGCTGGTCTTGGCTGCCTTTTTGCTCGTCTTGTTTACCCTGCTGCTCGCCTTGTTGCTCGCGACCTTGCTGCGCTTCACGCTCGTTTATTTTAGCTTGCTGCTGTTCTTGAACTTGAGGGTATTGAGCCGTACTTTGCGGCTTGCTGCGATCTTTCTCAGCGCCGACCTCGGGCTCTTTAGCAAAACTAGCGACTTCTTTAGGTTGAGCTATCACCTGACGCAACTGATTGTCGCGACGGGCTGAATCCGTAGGCGGAGTTAAGGTATTGGGGAAAACATTAGGCAAGCTAACATTGATATTCATACTAGGCCTCTACATCCAATAAAGTGCCTAACATTTTTGATTCGGTTTGCATCACCTTTGCGCCAGCTTTAGCATAAAGCTCAGCTTGGCTAAGGCTCACCATGGCATCAACCACTTCGTTTTGCTGTGGTTCACGTTTTGCCGCTACTTCAGCAAGGGTTTGAGCACTTTCACTAACCTGCTGATTTGCATTAGCAATAATTTGAAAACCGCTACTTGCCGCGCCAATTTGCATATGCCCTCCGCTTAGTTAGTTGCTGCCTCGATCATAGTTAGCCTTAATTCTAGCAAATTGCTCACTTTTACACCACTATACTGCGCGCAAAGCTGAGTACTTTTTCGGCAAATAGCTGCTTCTCAGAGATGAATGGCGCATGCGAAGAACTAGCAAACAGGTATTGAGTAGCCTCGGGATGAAGCTCGGCATGTTGCTGCATAGCGGCCTTTGGCACCAGCGCATCACTACGACCATATAGCTGTAACCAAGGCATTGAGATTTGCGCTAACTCATCACGTAAATCTTGGCTTTGCAATAGCGCTAAGCCCTGTTCTAAGGCGCTAAGTTGGGGTAGTGGTCGGCTTGCTAGTAGCTCTCGCAGCTGCTTGATATCTTGCTTAGCTTGATCGCTTCCCATGGCTTGAATGGCCAAAAATTGCTGTAAGGTTTTCTTAAAATCTTGCTGTAAACCACTGGCAAAACCATCGAGCACTTTTGCCTGAATGCCCGGCCACTCCGATTTAGCGATAAAGTGGGCCGAGCTGGCCACAGTAATTAGACCCGCAACCTGTTGCGGCTGGTGAATAGCTGCATACTTTGCCACTAAACCACCTAAAGACCAGCCTAACCAAATGGCCCGCTCCGGCACCTGAGCACTAATAGCTTGCACCATGCCGTCTAGGCTAAGCGGCTCAATGGCAGGAGAATGACCAAAACCGGGTAAGTCCACCAGATATACGCTGAAATGCTCGGCTAATAGCTCGGTAACAGGCTGCCATACAGCGCCGTTTAAACCCCAACCATGAATAAGAATGAGCGCAGGGCCTGAGCCATGACGTTCAAAATGCAATTTGCTCATCTACACTTAACTACTGATCAAAAAGGATGCTCATGTTAACTAGATTTCACGCGGCTTTAAACTCCCGCTTAGTTTTGTCTAAACACTGTGATTTTTGTTTTCAAAGTAAAAGGCTCAATCAGGTTTGTTGCGACAGCTGCAGCGCTCTGCTGTTAACGCCAAACCAACATCGTTGTGAGACGTGTTATTTACCCTTGGCTGAGCCAGGAATATGCGGCGAGTGCCAAGGCAACATTCCTTTTTACGATCAAGTAATCTGTTTAAGTGACTACCAATGGCCGATAGAGCCGGTGATTAAAGCCTACAAATATGCCAAACAGCAACACTTGGCAAAGCCCTTAGGCCAACTTATCTGGCAGCATATTCAACTCACTCAAGCAACGCTGCCAGATGTTTTTTGTCCGGTACCTTTGCATTGGTTTAAGCAATGGCAACGCGGTTTTAACCAAAGTGAGGTTTTATGTAAGCAATTGGCAAAACACGCAGCAAAGCCAATGCAAAAGCCGTTTACGCGCAAACATTATGGTTCAAGCCAGGCAGGGCTTACCCGCCGCCAGCGACAAAAAGCCTTGGCGGCCAGCTTTAGTTGCCAAGATACGTTTAGCTATAAACACTGGGTAATCATTGATGATGTTGTAACTACCGGCAGCACCGCTAACGTGCTAGCTAGACAGCTTAAAGATGCCGGCGCTGAACGAGTCGACATCTGGGCTATTGCACGCACCCCAAAACCTTCTCAACGAAGATAAGCACTCGCAACACTAGCAGCGCTGTTTAAAAAGCCGTACAATAAACCTTAGTATTTTAGTCAGGTATCGAGGAAGCAGATGGTATCGATCTCAGAAACAGCTCAACAGCATTTTGTTAAGTTGCTAGAACAACAGCCTGAAGGCACCCATATTCGTGTATTTGTGGTTAATCCTGGAACACCAAGCGCAGAGTGTGGCGTATCGTATTGCCCACCAGAGTCGGTTGAAGAAGATGATACCGCGCTACAATTCGACGGCTTTAAAGCCATGGTTGATACCGCTAGCGCGCCGTTTTTAGAAGAAGCCGAAATCGACTTTGTGACCGACAAAGTAGGTTCACAACTTACTCTTAAAGCACCAAATGCCAAGATGCGCAAAGTAGATGATGACGCTCCACTCATTGAGCGTGTTGAATACACCATTGAAACCCAAGTTAACCCTAACTTGGCTTCACACGGTGGTAAAGTTAGCGTAATGGAGCTAACCGAAGAAGGCGTGGTAGTGCTGCAGTTCGGCGGCGGTTGTAATGGTTGTAGCATGGTAGATGTTACGCTAAAAGAAGGCATCGAAAAGCAGTTGCTTGAAGCCTTCCCTGGTGAGCTAACCGGTGTTAAAGATGTTACCGAGCACCAAGCCGGTGAGCACTCTTACTATTAAGTCTTGCGAACTATAAATATAAAAAAGCCTATCATTTGGTAGGCTTTTTTGTTGCTAGCTTGTGGCGCTTGTCACTACTCTTCGCGCTGGTCGCGCGCAAGTAAATCAATAGCAGCTTGTTTAGCTTGCTTCCCTTTGTAGAGCACTTGATAAACTTGCTCCACTATTGGCATTTCAACTCCAACTCTTTCAGCTAACAAATAGACTTCTTTAGTATTGCGGTAACCTTCTACCACTTGGCCAATTTCGCGTTCGGCTTCCTCGAAGGATTTTCCGGCGCCTAGTGCCAAGCCAAAACGGCGATTACGGCTTTGATTATCAGTACAGGTAAGCACTAAATCACCCAAGCCAGCCATGCCTTTAAAGGTTTCAGGATCAGCACCTAAGGCCTTACCCAAACGCGCCATTTCGCGCAGACCACGGGTAATTAAGGCAGTACGTGCATTTGCACCAAAACCTAAACCGTCGGCTAAACCAGCGCCAATCGCAATCACGTTTTTAACTGCGCCCCCTAGCTGTACGCCAATAATATCGTTATTGGTGTACACCCTAAAGCTTCGCTCACAGTGCATAACCTTCGCCAAATAGCGCACAAACTCAGCATCTGAAGATGACGCAGAAATGGCGGTAGGTAAACCTGCTGCTAGTTCTTTAGCAAATGTAGGCCCAGAGATCACCGCTAGCGACACCTGTTCACCTAAGGCATCAACCGCAACCTCAGACAACAAATGTCCGGTATTCGCTTCTAAACCTTTGGTAGCCCAAGCTACTCGTGATTGTTCACTTAACATTGGTTTTATCTGACGCATTACATCAGCGAAAGCAAAGCTAGGCACTACCACTAGCAAGTTGTCACTTTGCGCAACTGCGGTGGCTAAATCAGCTTCTAGTTCTAGGCTTTCGGGGAAAGCAACTCCAGGCAAGAAGTCTTGGTTTTCACGTGCTGCATCAAGTGCAGCCACGTGCTCAGGCTCATGACCCCATAACACGGTACGTTGTCCATTTCGAGCAATCGCAATTGCCAACGCGGTACCGTATGAGCCTGCGCCCAATACGGTCATAGTAGCCTTTGAGTTAACCATTAAGCGTCAGCTTTAGCCGCTTGCTGTTGTTCTGCTTGCTGTTGTACATAGTTAGCAAACAAAGCATCAAAGTTAACTGGCGCTAAGTTAATTTGTGGGAAAGAACCACGGTTAACTAGGTTAGATACCGCTTCACGTGCGTAAGGGAAAAGAATGTTAGGGCAGTAAGCATTAATTGCGTGAGCAAGTTGAGGCTCTGGCATGTTACCTAGAGTGAAGATCCCACCTTGGTGAACTTCACATAAGAATGCAGTTTGCTCGCCCACTTTAGCAGTAACAGTAAGTGTTAATACTACTTCAAATACGTTGTCAGCTAGTTTGTTGCTAGTAGTGTCTAGGTCAACCTTAACTTCTGGTTTCCACTCTTGTTGAAAGATTTGTGGAGAGTTAGGCGTTTCAAAAGAAATATCTTTTGTGTAAATACGTTGAATTGCAAATTCTACTTGTGGTGCTTCAGTGGTTGCTGCTTCAGCCATGATAATTACCTTTAATACATTTATTTAAAATTGCTTAATCGCTAGAGCGCTAGCCATTAAAACTCGATCTTACTTCTTAGTGATCGGTAGGTTTGCTGATTTCCAATCGGTCATGCCGCCGCGTAAGTTATACACTTTCTCAAAACCGCCTTTAACCAGAGCGTTAGCCGCTGAGCCTGAACGCATCCCTGTTTCACATACAACGATAATGGGGTTGCCCTTTAAATTTTCAATAGGCTTAAAGTTATTAGCCTGTATTTGGGTTAAAGGAATGTGACGTGCGCCCGCAATATACCCTTTTTTGTACTCGTCGTTAGTACGAACATCCACCACTACTGCATCTTCTTTATTAATGAGCAATGTAGCTTCGTGATTGCCAACCGAGGTAACCTTCGACAGCATTGGTTGAATAAAAGTGTAGATAACGGCACCGAACAAACCTACCCAAGCGAATGAAATGATAGGGTTATTTCCGACAAATTCGACAACTTGCTGCATAGTATGACAATTCCAGTTAAGCAAATAGTTAGTGATATTGGGGCGAGAGTATACACCTGAGCGAGAAGAATAGCAGCTCTCAAGCGCGCCAAAGCTCGCAAATTGACCTAAGATTCATACACCAGAACAAATCTGAGCAAAAACAACTAATCTCGGTTGATTTGCGCTCAATCAGGTGACTCAGACAAAAAATGTAGTAATATTTCACTAATTCGTTTTTCACTTAAACATTTACCGATTGAGGAAATTGCAATGTCTGCAAGCAAAAAGCCTTTAGCACTAGTTATTATGGACGGCTGGGGCTACCGCCAAGACAGCGCCAATAACGCTGTAGCAAACGCCAACACTCCAGTATTAGACAACCTTTGGGAAACTGCTGCTAGCACCCTTATCTCGGGTTCAGGCCTAGATGTAGGTTTACCAGACGGACAAATGGGCAACTCAGAAGTTGGTCACACTAACATCGGTGCTGGTCGCGTTGTATACCAAGAACTTACCCGTGTTGGTAAGTCAATTACAGACGGTGACTTTTTCACTAACGAAGTATTAGTAGGTGCGGTAGATAAAGCCGTAGCTGCCGGTAAAGCCGTTCACATCATGGGTCTACTTTCTCCAGGCGGTGTTCACAGCCACGAAGATCACATGCTAGCTGCGATTGAATTAGCCGCTAAGCAAGGCGCAAAAGAAATTTACTTACACGCTTTCTTGGACGGACGTGACACTCCACCACGCAGCGCGCAAGGCTCAATTGAAAAGTTTGACGCAAAATTTGCAGAAATTGGTTCAGGTCGTATTGCTTCTTTAGTAGGCCGTTACTACGCAATGGACCGCGATAACCGTTGGGAACGCGTAGAAGAAGCTTATCAATTACTTACTGAAGGCAAAGCTGAATACAGCTACGCTAACGCTACTGAAGCGCTAGCAGCAGCTTACGCGCGTGATGAAAACGATGAGTTTGTTAAAGCCTCTGTAGTAGGCGAAAGCGCAGCCAGCATTAACGATGGCGATGCGGTATTGTTCATGAACTTCCGTGCTGACCGTGCCCGTGAAATTTCACGTTGTTTTGTTGAGCAAGACTTCACTGGATTTGAGCGCGCTAAGGTGCCTGCATGTGCCTTTGTTACCCTAACCCAATATGCAGCGGACATTAAAGCTCCTTGTGCTTATGGCCCTACAGACTTAGTGAACACACTCGGTGAGTGGCTAGAGAAGAACAACAAAACGCAACTACGTATTTCTGAGACAGAAAAATACGCCCACGTAACTTTCTTCTTCAATGGCGGTAAAGAAGACGCTTTTGTTGGTGAAGACCGCGAGCTTATCCCTTCTCCAAAAGTAGCCACTTACGACCTACAACCAGAAATGAACTCGGAAATGCTAACCGACAAGTTTGTAGCTGCAATCGAGAGTGGCAAGTACGACGTAATCATTTGTAACTACCCGAATGGCGATATGGTTGGCCACACTGGCGTATACGATGCCGCAGTTAAAGCCTGTGAAGCCGTAGATAAGAGCATTGGCCGTTTGGTTGAAGCACTTGATAAAGTTGGCGGCGAATGTTTAATCACAGCCGACCACGGTAACGCCGAGCAAATGGTTGACCCAGAAACGGGTGGCATCCACACAGCTCATACCAACCTGCCTGTACCTTTCATCTACTACGGTCGTGAAGCAAGCCCCGTTGAAGGCGGTCGTTTAAGTGATATTGCACCAACAATGCTAAGCTTGATGGGCATGGAAACTCCAGCAGAAATGACTGGCAAGGTATTGATGAATTTGAAATAATGGCTTGATGAAAGAGCCTATTTCAGCTTCGAAACAAGGCGCTAGCAAGCGCCTTATTCGCCTGTTTAACGCCAGCCTTATTGCTGGCGTTTTGCTATTGCTCTGCCCACCACTGCATGCCAACGAACAACAACAGTTGCTCGACGTTCAACAACAGCTTAAGCAACAACAACAGCAACTTAAAAAGCGCAAAAATGATATAAGCAAAGCGCAAGAACAGTTAAGACAATATGAGTTGGCGCTCGCGGACTCCAGCCAACAACTACGCAAACTTAACAATCAGCTTTCCCACTCAAAAATCGAACAACAAGATATTCAGCAACAAGAGCAGCAGCTAGAAGAAAAACTGGCTCAACAGCAACAAGCACTTAAAGCACAAATCAACAGCGCTTATCGCTTAGGTAATAGCGATTACATGAAAATGCTGCTGAACCAGCAAAATGCCGCAGATTTAGAGCGGATGTTAAGCTATTACCAATATTTGGCCAAAGCCCGCAGCAAGGCCTTAGAGCAAGTCAGCTTCCAGCAACTAGAGTTAAGCAAAGTTCAAAGCCAACTGGCCGAGGTGCAAAAGCACCTAGAAGGCTTGGTCGCTCAGCAAAAACAAAAGCTGGACCAGCTGCAGTCTCAACAAAATCAACGTAAGCAACAACTCGCTAAACTTAATAAGCTGCAAAATACTGAGCAAAGCCGTTTAGAGCAGCTACAAATTAATGAACAACACTTACAGCAAGTGATTAGTGACCAAATAGAACAGCAACAACAACTTGCCCTTAAACAAAACTTAGATAAAACGCCTCTCACTGGCCTCGCCAAAGCAAAAGGCAAACTGCCTTGGCCGCTCAAAGGCAGAGTTCTACACAGTTATAACAGTAAAAATCAGGGGCAAACACGCTGGCAAGGCATAGTGATTGACTCCCACCCTGGTACTAACGTAAAAGCAGTGGCCTCTGGCAATGTAGTATTTGCTGATTGGTTGCGAGGTTATGGCCTAGTCGTCGCCATCGACCATGGCGAGCAATACCTTAGCTTTTACGGCTATAACCAAAGCTTAAATGCAGAGATTGGTGAGCGAGTAAGTGCTGGTCAAACCGTGGCTTATGCCGGCAATACTGGCGGCCAAACGACCAACGCCCTGTTCTTCCAGATTCGCCATAAAGGGCAAACCCTAGACCCACGTAAATGGTTAAAATAATTCTACTTTGCCTAGGCATGCTGGCGACAAGCTCAGCCATGGCTGCGCAGTTAAGCATCATCATTGATGATGTCGGTAATAGTGCCCGCGACTTTGCACTATTAGACCTGCACCCCAATATTACCTTATCGGTACTTCCATCAAGCCCTTATGCCAAAGACATTGCCGAACAAGCTCAGCAGCAGCAACGCGAAATAATGTTGCACCTGCCGATGGAGGGCAGTGGCACCATTGCTTTAGGGCCATATGGCTTACCAGACAACTTAGAAGAAGCGGCCTTTAAGCAACGTGTAGAAGCAGCTATTAATGACTTTCCGGAAGCCACTGGCTTAAACAACCACATGGGTAGCCAACTCACCCAACTTCCCACAGAAATGCACTGGTTAATGCAAGTACTGGCTAAACAGCAGCTATTTTTTGTGGATAGCCGCACCCACCTAGCCAGCATTGCCCAGCAAACAGCCAGAGTGTACCAAGTACCCAATTTAAAGCGCCATGTGTTTCTTGACCACCAAGACACCCCCGTGGCCATTGAGCGCCAATGGCAAAAGGCCATAAGCCTTGCTCGAAAATATGGTCATGCAGTGCTAATCGCTCACCCCAGACCACACTCGGTGGATTTACTTAATCGGCTAAGTTTGCCGGAAGATGTGCAACTGGTTGGGGTTGCCCAGCGCCTAGCTTTATTGGCACCAGATCTCGAGAGTGAACCTAGCATTCGTTTAGTGGGTTCAGAAGAGCCCATTGTGCAGCCTGTGCACAACAAACAGCTCTAGGCAGTTGATTTAAAGCAAGCAGTACAAAGCCTTAATACCAAGCAATATTATTACGCGGTTTGCTTTTCTAAATAGATGAGATTGTCCATAGCTTGTTGCTGGGTAGTTCCACACAGCCACTCTGCAGCTTTAAAATCACTGCAAACCTTAGGTCGCTCAGCTTTACCAAAGATAGCGCATAAATTATCAGCATTTAAATGAACACATCGCTCACCCGCTACTTTATTTAATGAGCTAATTGATGGCGCAATGCAACAAGCACCGCAACCTAAACGACACTGCATAACAGGCTCTCCAAAAAAGGGCGGCTAGTGTAGCAAAACACGCCAACATAAATCGACGTTTATTTGAACAAAAAAGCAGCCCTAGAGGGCTGCTTTTATTACACTTTGCGGCTTACTAGTGTAATCGGCGTAAGCTTAATCGACCGGTTGGCGAGGTAAAGTCGTCAAAACAGAGCATGGTGCCGTTACTTAAAGTAATGCAGTTTTTCTGATTAATCGAGCCATCGTGAACTGAACCATCACTAGGTAAGTTGGGATCGACAATCACCCCTGGCGAAGAAGGAATGCCATCTTCTACCTTTTGATGGGAACTATCATTATTAATCGTATCGTTAGGATCGTTGGGATCGGTATTGCCATTAGTCCCCGTATTCCAAGTTCTTCCTGAATGCAGATTCAACTCCATATACCAGCCACTACCGCCAGAGGCACAAGTATCAGTATTGGGTAGCATAGTGGTAAAGCTAAGTTTATTGGCGAGCAGTAAACTGTTACTTACCTGCCGTTCACCGTAGTTATTGGTATTGTTATTCTGAGTATTCACAAAATCCAAATACCAGCCGCTATGAGTATTCCAATCAATTGGATTATCGCTTAACAAGCGATTGCTGGAGTCCTCTTCTATAATGGCTTGCCGCAATAAGTTGGCATCATAAACATCTTCTCCACTCACTCTAGAACGCTTAGAATTTACGGCTTCGCCGTTTAAACGATCCCAAATGACATAGATGCTTTGAGTATCTTGATCATCTGCATCGTTATCATCTACTTCGATATACTTACCCGTTCCAAATGCTACTAACACACCTTGATTCAAGCCCATAGGATGCGCGCCAACCGACGGCTTGGTAGTTACTGGCTGAGCCTGATATTGCATGCTAGAGCCAACTAAACGTTTGCTTGGGCTAGTTGCAGAAAATAACGGCGGCTTAGACCCAGCACTTTGCATGGTAGCTAAATCCCAGTTGCTAGCTCGAGTATCGGATACATCAAATGCCCACATGTTTCCGTAGAGATCACCCGCATAAATGCGATCGGCAACACCATTACCCGTTAAGTCGACCACGGCGGGAGAAGCCAATGCGTTTGGCCGGCCTTGTCCAGTTGGGTCCTCTGTGCTACCGACCCCAGTACTTAGGTCGGCAATTAAACTGCCGTCTTTTAGGTCGGCAATATATAGAGTTGCTTGGTCATCTGCAGCGTTATAGCCATTTGAAAAGATCACTCCAGTTGTACCATTTGCCAACTTAGCAATAGTGGGCTGCTCACGACTATAACCTAGGCCTTCAAAACCTTTGGTGGAACTATCAATTTCCCATTTAATGTTATTCTTAGTTGGCCAATTCATATTGGTAACATCTAATGCATATAAGCCCTTCACGCCAGTGCCCAAGGTTCCCACTACAGTGGTTTTATCCGATTCGTCGGTGTAGCCGGTAATGGCCCCATCGACAAAATACTTGTGAGTGTAAGTACTGCGGGTAAGGCTATTTAGATGTTGATAAACTTGGCTAGGTAGATAGGCCATTAGCTCTTTGCCGGTTTTAGCATCAACCACATGCACCATGCCATCGTTTGCTCCAAACACCAGCACTGGCTTATTCACTTTGTGGCCAGTAGCAAGATCTACATAATAGGGAATGGAGTTGATGACATCACCCAATGCAGTAGCGCGTTTTCGCATGGAAAACTGCAAGTCACTTTTCTCATAAGTGCGCTCACCTCGCAGGTAATTCACTACCGCCTGAAGATAATCTAACTTCAGAGAATCGGAGCCTGTTTGCCCTGCCAGCAAGGTGGAGATTTGCGATGAGCTAAAACCAGTAGCGGAAGGCTGTAAACTGTTTGGCGCTGTAAATTCAAAGACCTCCCCGGATTCATCGTTACGAGAGAAAATGGTACGCTGTTGATGAGGCATTGCATCGAGTTCTTTGGCTACACTCCAAGTCTCAGTAGAGCTAAATCCACCTCCACTGGCCGCTTTAAAGGCCTTTACATCGCCACTCCAATATTCCCCATCAAATGACGATTGATACAAAAACGAGCTACTGCTTAAAAAATTGTTATTAAACACCGGAGGGCTAGCCGACTGGCTGCCACTGGCGATTTTCTCTAAGGCTTTGCCAATTTGCGCGCCCAGTTGCCCAGCGTTAGTTACCGGGAAATAGTTATCTGGCTGACCACTTTCTTCTTCGTCCCATTCGCCGTCATCAGGTATGCCGTTGTTATTGGTATCGGTAAAACCGCCCCATTTTGCAGCATACCAAAGAGGCGAAGGCAATAAGGTCGCAGCCTCAGAGCTTGAGCTAGGAAAGAAATTCCGCTTACGAATTAGCGGCAAATCTGAGCTGTTATTGCTAGATTCTCGAGAGTTATTTGGAAAAGCCGAATCATTTTGTAAAGGAGTGTCTAAGTAATAAGTACGCTTATTTCCGCCACGATCTTTCACATCTAAATAGATACCATCTTTGTCAGTACCGGAAATAACGTAACCAGCATGTTGGTCAATACTGCCCGCGGCGTAAATTGAATCTAACGTTAATTGAACACCTAAGCGCTTACTACAAGTGGCCTCATTATCGTAGGCATTCTCACATAGCTCTCGCACCTCGTAGTGGTACTTCACGATCATGTCCATTTCATGATCGGCACCCTGTTCGACATCCTCAAAGTTAATCCTAAAGGTGCCTTTAATGGGAGAAAACTCTTCTACGTAGTAATCAACAATGGCATTTGTTGGCTGAAAATCACCCTTATTGGTACTAATACAACTACCACTAGCACAGCCGCCTACTGACTTAGCAAACGGAACAATGATGATGGTTTCTCCATCAACTTCAACTTCCACCTCGGGCAGTGGAGAAGAAACAGCTACCACTGTGGTTTGAATATTTTGCTTACCCGGCTTATTGGGGAAGATATCGGTTTTGTGACCATAATGCGCCACTGCAGCTACTGCATAACTGCCCTCTTTTGTTGGCTCTTGAGGAGAGAGGCCTCGAACCTCCGATAAAGTATTTACAGTTTTTGCAGTGGGTGCACTAGTGGTACCAGTAGTATCACTAACCGATTCACCAATGAAATAATCACCACCAATATTTTCGTATTTTGAAATATTATCTAACAAGTTTTTAAGGTGAAATCCGTCAAGTATCGACCCTTGATAAGAGCCTGCGTAACTTGGGTGAGCGTTAGGGATTTCATCAGAATCGTAAGACGGGCTAATATCGCTGATCACCAAATTATAGGGTGCTGCGCAATACTCTCGATTAGCAAAAGGATCGTCCCACTTAGCAAATGGCAAGCCTAGTTGACCATCGATAGTACCGCTGCCGCTTGAATATGAGCTACTAGCAAAACCTTCGCCGTGGAAATAACGTAAGCTTTCGTACAACATCTCACCAATAGGGTTACCCCATGAAGTACATTCGCCATTACGAATTGCGCGATCGGTAATCCAGCCACAGCCATACTCATAGCTGCCATATTTAAAACCGTAAATACGCAATTTATTGATTGTACTTACAATGCCGTTTACGCTGGTTTTAAACTGCCCGGTATTGCTGATTAACTCATCACCAAAATGGGATACAGCTTTACGCAAAACCCCACCTGATAAGTTTTTGTCGTAACTACCAGTAATAAGCCCAAACTCGATACTGCCGTCTTCGCCGTAGTCATGCAGCAATCCGGTGGGTTTATATTGCTTGTTGGGATACTCTTTACAGTTAGCCTCCAACTTGCCTTGTACACATACCTCAACCCTAATCTCATAAGACTCGCTATAGTTTCCAGCCAGCACTGGGCGCTCTGTAGTCGCCCACTCCCATATCTCACTATTTTGGTTTTTTTTGATTCTTAGCTCAGGGGCACCGCCATCAGACCAAGACGCAGTTCCAAAAAAGTGCTTACGATTGCTATTAGGCTGAGACAATGGGGTGTAGTTATCGATACGGTAACCATTCACCGCTTCCGAGGTATAACTTTTACCCCATGAGTGGGCATCCTGAGGAATAAATACTCGTTCCAATACCGTAGTACCTTCACTGTCTATCGCTCTATAGCCGCCATACAGTACGGTACGCAGAACATCCATGCGAGACATGGTGAGGTAATTGAGAAAATCGCCACTCCACTCCCCTGAACCGGTGCACGCCTTAGTATTCGCATTTGCCTCGACGCCAGGGGTAAAACGTTTTTGCGAAGAATTATAGGTGTAGCAGCGCTCACTATTGAAGTAACCCGCATATTCTACAACCAAGGGATTGTAGTTAATATCTAGGTCGTTATTGCCACTTAAGTCGGTAGCATCGTTATAAGCTTCATAGTAAAGAGTATGATCCCTTCCCATTACCAACATCACCATTGGTGAAGGTGAAGTAGCGACGTATAAGGGGCTATCAGCCAAATTTAACTGGGCAGCTTTAGTTGCTAATGAAACAACACTTAGCAGCAACCCCATAGTCAAATAAAGCCATATAAGACGGATTGATTTTTGCGCAAACATGCAGCAACGCACTGGTGTAAATAGTGTGGTGAGAGTACTCAAAGTTTTGCTTCCAACAACTTAGGCTGCTGTTACCTCAAACTGGTTTGAAGCGACAACTAACAACCATAGAAAACCTGCTGAAATTTTAATCTTTAAGCAATAGAAATTTAGTGAAGCACTAGACAGTTTAAATTAGTAATATATTTGAAAAACATATATTTAAATAAACTCTCAGCCAAAACATATCAAGGTTATATAGAGAATATAAAAATGACCCAAATAGCAAATATCTGATAAAAAAGGGAGCCGTTTAAGGCTCCCTTTTTATTGTCTGATTTCCTACCCTGGATCTTAGTGTAAGGTTCTTAAACTTAAACGCCCTGTGGGTGATTGGTAATCGTCAAAACAAAAAACCGCACCAGTACTTAAGGTCACACAGTTTTTGACAATAATCTCATCGTCAGTATTACCACTGTCAGGCGGCACAATGATAGTAGTTGGCGGCGAAGGGATCCCGTTCACTTTGTGATGTGATGAATCATTGTTAATGGTGTCTGAGGGGTCATCTGGATCTGTATTACCATCGGTACCGTGATTCCAAGTAATACCAGAGTGCAGATTTAGCTCCATATACCAACCGCTACCACCTGAGGCACATATATCCTCATTTGGTAATAGAGTAGTTAAGCTCAACTTATTAAACAGTAATAAAGTATTGGTAACTTGTCGCTCGCCATAGTTGTTAGTATTTCCACCTTCAGTGTTAACCAAATCGAGATACCAACCATTATGCACACCCCAGTCAATCACATATTCCGTTAGCAAGCGGTTGTCTGCATCCTCTTCAATAATGGCTTGTCGCAATAGGTTGGTATACACCTCTTCACCACTAGCTGTAGTTCTAGAACTTGTTAGGTAGGAGCTATTTAACTTATCCCAAACAACGTAAACAGACTGAGTAGCCTCTCCCAAAACATTATTGTCGGAGTTTTCAACATACTTACCGGTACCAAAAGCAACTAGCACACCTTGTGATAAGCCGTATGGGTGTGCACCAACAGAAGGCCTAGTAGTAATTGGTTGAGCAGTATGAGTTAGTCCATTTAATTTAGTTGGGCTGACAGCGCTAAATAGAGGCTTGTCGTCAGCTGTTGCCAAATCCCAGTTGCTAGAGCTGCCATCCGACACATCAAACGCCCACATATTACCGAATAGGTCACCTGCATAAATACGGTCGACAACTCCATCACCGTTCAAGTCAACTGCAGCAGGGCTTGCCAGAGCATTTGGTCGAGATTCACCACTAGGGTCTTCTGCGCTTCCTACTCCAGTTTTTAGCGTCTTAATTAAGCTGCCATCTTCTAAATCAGCAATAAAGAGCTGCCCTTCATCATCACTGGAGTTATAACCATTGGAAAAAATCACGCCGACTTTACCATTTGCTAATTTAGCGATTGTTGGCTCTTCCCGCGTATAACCGATTCCCGAAAACCCAGTGGTATCGGTATCAATTTCCCACAATACTTTATTTTTATTCACACTGGTCATATCGCTAACATCCAGTGCATAGAGACCTTTAAATCCAGTGCCTAAGGTGCCAACTACTGTTGTTGTAGTATCGCCACCGCTCTCTTCGCTATAACCAGCAATTCCGCCGTCTACAAAATACTTATGATTATAGGTACTTTTCGTTAGAGCATTTAAGCCTTGATATATTTGGCTTGGCACATAAGCCATAATCTCTTCACCGTTTGCGGCATCAACGATGTGAACCATGCCATCATTTGCGCCGTAAACTAACACTGGCTTCTCTACTGCATGGTCATTTACCAAATCAACATAGTAAGGCGTTGAATTAATCACATCACCTAAAGCAGAAGCTCTAGTTCGCATACTGTAAGCTAAATCGGCTGCTTCATATGTTCTCTCACCCCGCAGGTAGTTAATGACAGCCGTTAAGTAAGCCAACTTAACGGCATCGCTGCCAGTTTGGCCATCTAGTAAGGCATTAATTTGAGATAAGCTTAAGGAATCGCTAGCACCACTCAGTGATGAAGGCACAACAAAATCAACTATTTCATTGCTTTCATTATTGCGGGTATAAATAACCCTAGAGCTTGGGGTGACCGCATCTAACTCTTCAGCAGCACTCCAAGTTGGCGTTGAGCTAAACCCACCTCCTGCTGCAGCAAAAGACTTAACATCACCGCTCCAGTACTCCCCATCAAAGGTTGATTGGTATAGGAAAGCACTGGCATTTAAAAAGGTATTATTAAACACGGGTGGCGTGGCAGACTGGTTTCCGCTAGCAATTTTCTCTAAAGCTTTACCTATTTGCGCTGCTAACTCACCAGCATTTGTTACCGGGAAATAGTTGTCTGGCTCTCCAGTTACATCTTCATCCCACTCGCCTGCGTCAGGAAACCCACTGTTATTAGTATCAACAAATCCACCCCATTTTGCCGCGTACCATAGTGGTGATGGCAACAAGTTAGCCGAAGCGCTACTTGGAAAGAAATTCCTTTTTCTTAACAAAGGAAGGTCTGTAGTATTTGAGGCAGTCTTCCTTGAATTATTAGGAAAAGCATCTTCAGTTTGATTGGGCGTATCTAAGTAATAACTCACATTACCGCCACCTTGATCTTTTACGTCTAAGTAGATGCCGTCATGACCGGTGCCCGAAATCACATAGCCCGCATGTTGGTGAATACTCCCTGCTGCATACAGAGAATCAAGAGAAAGCTGAACCCCCTGTTGTTTGCTACAAGTTGCTTCATCATCATAAGCATTAGGACAGAGGTCTTTAACTTCATAGGTATATTGCACGATCATATCCATATCATGATCGGCACCTTGCTCTACATCTTCGAAGTTAATACGAAAGATGCCTTTAGTGCTGGAAAATTCTTCTACATAGTAATCAACAATAGTATTGGTTGGCTGGAACTCCCCCTCACTAGAGTTGATGGTCCCGCCACCAGCACCACCGCCAACCGACTTAGCAAACGGCACTATTTTGATAGTTTCTGTGCCAACTTTCACTTCTACCTCTGGTAGCGGAGAAGAAATAGCAACCACGGTAGTTTGAATATTCTGTTTACCTGATTTATCCGGAAATAGATCGGTTTTATGCCCGTAATATGCAGCCGCTGCAACAGAGTAACTTCCTTCTTTAGTAGGCTCAGCTGGAGATAAACCTCGCATCTCAGATAATGAAGTGGCGGCTTTAGCTGTTGGGGCACTCTTAGAACTGGTAGTTCCGGCGTTATCAGTCACCGTTTCGCCAATAAAATAGTTCCCTGAGATACTTTCTTTAGTCGATATTGTATCGAGCAAGGACTTTAGATTGAATGCTGTTAAGGTTGCTCCAGTAGTTCCTGTATAAGTCTTTGCAAAACTGGTGTGTGCGCCGGGCAGCTCATCTGAATCATAAGAAGGGTTAATATCACTAATCACCAGATTATAAGGGGCAGCACAATACTCACGAGTATCAAAAGGCTTATCCCAAGTAGCAAAAGGCAAACCTAAACTACCATCAATGGTTCCGCTACCGGCAGAGTAAGTACTACTAGCGCTGCCTTCACCATGAAAATAACGCAAACTTTCAAATAGCATTTCACCAATCGGGTTGCCCCATGAAGAACACTCGCCACTTTCAATCGGCCCATCAACCACCCAACCACAGCCATAAGATTTGTCACCATAGTTAAAACCATAGATCTTTAGTTTGTTGATGGTGCTTACAATTCCTTGCACTGTGCTATCAAATACACCTGTATCATCAACCACCTCTGAACCAAAATTACCCATGGCTTTGCGCAATACGCCGCCCGATAAGTTCTTATCATAACTACCTGTGATTAAACCAAATTCAATGCTGCCATTTTCACCGTAATCATGTAAAAGTCCGGTTGGCTTAAATTTTCCATTTGGGTATTCTTTACAATTTTCTTCGAGCTTTCCATCCGCGCAAACTTCTACTCGAATATCAAACTGTTCATCTGTTGAACCATCTAATACGGGTCTTTCAGTACTAGCCCAATTCCAAATATCGTTATTTTGGTTTTTTTTCACCCTTAGTTCAGGTATTCCACCATCAGAAAACGAAGCAGTACCAAAAAAGTGTTTATTATTACCGCTTGGGTTTGAATAGGGGGTGTAATCAGTAATGTTAAAACCATTAACAGCTGCTGATGTATAGCTTTTACCCCAAGAGTGAGCATCCTGCGGGATAAAAACGCGTTCAAGAATAGTGCTTGAGCTAGTGTCTACAGCTCTATACCCACCGTAAAGCACCGAGCGTAGTACATCCATACGCGACATGGTTAAGTAATTCAGAAAATCACCACTCCAAGGGTCGGAGCCTGTACATGCTTTTGTAGATGCTGCTGCAGCTAAGCCGGGAGTGAATACTCCAGCACTATTTTCTCCTCCAGCGCTATAGCTATAACAACGATTACTGTCAAAATAGCCATAGTAATTGATGTTTACAGGGTCATAGTGAATGTTAAGGTTACCATCACCATTTAAATCAGAGGCATCATTATACGCTTCATAATAAAGCGTATGGTCACGCCCCATTACCAACATAACCATTGGAGCAGGAGTGGTAGCTACGTAAAGTGGTGCATCAGCTAGATCTAATTCCCCAGCTTGAGAAACACCAGTTAATGCTGATAAAGTTAGAGCATAAATAGAGGGTTTAGTCAGATTAATCATTACCAACAGCCCCCCGTAGTAGGTTCTTTAAGACCAGTACTAGAAAGACTCAAGTTTCCACAAGAGTCCCCCACCTGAGAGCCTTTAGGTGTCGCAGTTAGCTTATAACCAGAAGAACTAACATTATCGGCTGTCAGTGTATAAATTTCATTAAACTCTGAGCTAGGGGTATAAATACTTAAGCTTGTTCCAGTAGCAGCACTGGCATAGCTAAGGTGCATTGCGTAATAACTTTCCATTTGCTGAGCAGCTTCTACTAAAGTGCGTTTCGCTTCTTCTCTTTTAGTAGTTTGCACATGGCTTAAATAACTGGGGTAGGCAATGCCCGCAAGAATGGCTACGATGGCAACAGTTATCATCACCTCTAGCAATGTAAATCCTTTTACTTGTTTCACGACTTTACTCCATGAACGCTACGTAAGATTGTAAATAAGTAATCGCTCCACCTTCACCTTCGGCTTTAGAGGTTATGCGTAAAAAGCGACGTTTAGGAACTTTTACCCCTAACACTAAACCAGAGTCGACTCCGCCATCTTCAATAATGTAACTAGGTTGGCCTGCAAGGGCGTTTCCTCCGGCATCACTCACCACAGTAACCTTATTAGCAGCCACCCAATTACCATCGTTTTGCCACCACTCATCGTCACTGACTGTTATTCCACCCTCAATTTTGGTAAAAGCTGGTGTGACCAAATTGTTGGGTGTATCTGGATTTAGTAATGCATCTGTATGGTAAGCCTGCTGACGGACCACAAATTCTGCTTCATGCACACCAGAGGTTGCTCTTGAAAAGCTCATAGAGTGGTCTTGATGTACCGCTGAGCTTTTGCGGCCACTGGTCACTTGCTGTGCAATGGCGATACCAATCATGGCTATTATAACAACCATGACTAACGACATGATGAGTGCCATACCCTGTTGTTTATTGTTAGTTATAGGCATTACTTACGACCCCATGTTTAGTAGTAACACCGTTTCGCTAACAGCTTGTCGGATGCTTCTATCGTTTACTGATACGGTTTTATCTAACACTTGGTAACTGCTCGTATTGCTTAAGTTACCCATTGATACTTCCTGTGAAACCAGTAAGCCTACTTTAACGCGATTGATTTCATTCCAATTCGGGACTTCGATGGCTGTGTAATACTTAAATGTACTGTCATCTACACTTCCGTATAGCACTTGCAAATTATCTATGCTTTCGTCAAACACGGTATCGCCACTTGCGTCGCGGCAAACCAATTGGTCACTAGTAGAAATAAAGAACACTAAGGTTGTTACCGTATCCGCCGCCAATTCTGAGCCGTCACAGGTATACATACTGGCATTGGGCGCTGCTGCACCAAAAAAGCGAAAAGCAATAACATCGGTAGCGGCTTTTGCGCCAGTAAAGGTGGTTTGGTCATTTAAACCTTGCACCATTTGCGCTTCATCCCAAGTAAAACCAAAACTATCGGCGGTTGAAACCAGCGGCAATAAGGTATTTTGATAGAGTTGGTTGTAATCTCGAAAGCCTGCTTGTTGCAGATACAAGCGCAAAGTTTGAATGCTCATTCGGTTTTTACTCACCAATAAATGGCTAGCTCGAGTGGCTTCATAACTTTTTTGGTCGCCAATTAAAGCTGCATAAAGGCCACCCACCACAATCAGTGACAATACCAATGCGATCATTAACTCAACTAAGCCAAAACCACTTTGTTTGTGCATTACCTTACCCATACCGCTACCTCACTACATTGGTGACCTGCTCCACTTGTATCTGCAGAGCAATCAGCGGCGCCGGCACCCGATAAGTTGGCATCCCAGGTCATTTTTACAGTGACCAGGTTGCTGGCGTGTTGTATTGAAAAGCGTAGCTGGGGTATATACACTGAATGATTACCAAACCAATCAGCTAACTCAAACGCCGCAAACTCTGCTCGTGTGCAAGTTTCGCTAATACAATTTTTGGAACTGGTAGGGGCTGTACCATCGGCAAGGTTATCGATATTAAACTCGTTGTTTACGGTAGCTTCTGGCATGGCACTAAAGCGCTGCACAATATCTAACATGGCAATGTTAGCCGTTTGCGCAAAGCGAGCTTGGTGAGCAGTATTTACCGACTGGATCTGTAAAGCGGCGTGCCCAAGTAAACCGATAGCAACAATAACTACTGCTATCAGCAGTTCAATTAAGGTAAAGCCTTGTTGTTTAGTTGCAGTAAGTTGTTGATGGCGAAGCATATTCAACCCTCCCCATGCGTGTAATGCTGATTCGCTGGTCTTCATAATCGTTTGAAGGAGCACAAACCGTTAACTCACCAGCGGTAGCGTGACCAGTAGGGAAAAAACGCACCAAAGTACTGGTGCTCCCACTGGCAGAAGGACTATATTTCAATTCTCCGGATTGAGGCTTAGGGTGCGCAGCAATAACGGGGTCACTTGAAGACAAACCGCCAGAGCGGGTTTCATCAATAAATACCAACCAGCCCTTATTCGCTCCCCAAGCAGCCTCACAACTTGTACCATTGGTGGTAGGACAAACATAAGTTGAGAGATTGGCTCTAATGGCTTCTTGCTGAGCCACCATTAAGCTATTGGCAAGTAGATCGCGAGTGACCTTTTGCTTGTTGTCTTGCATCAAGCCTTGCATCGAGGGCACAGCTATTACCAGTACTATCACCAGAATCGCCACGGCGATCATCAGTTCAAGCAGGGTAAAGCCTTTGGCTACATAGCCTTGTTTGGAAATACCAAGCATTGCTTATCATCCATAACAGCAATAATCACAGCAAATAATGTAAAGCGAACCATTCACTCCACAGGTAAAAAATTGATGAGACTATATAGTAAAAAAATCAATAAATTAGCGAGTCATTTTGTCAAACATACCTTGTATACACAATAAGCAGAGCAACAATAGTTGACAGATATCATACTTCGAACTACCACTTCTGTAATGCAGGGTTGACAGCATGAAATACTGTCTCAAATACCCAACACAATTTTGTCCGGCGAACCGTGTTAGCAACACTTTTCTTAACAAAGCCAGATAAAAATATTGGTGTGTAACAATGAAAATGTGTAATCTAAATCCACCAATAACCACGCAACTTTTTTTATGAAACCTCAGTCAGTGCCCAGCTACGTTGATGACAACTATGTAAACAATGTTGTTAACGAATGTGTCAGTTTCATGAAGGGGAGTGCGCCGTGGTGGGTACAACAATCGTGTTTAGATTGCCGAGAATCAAAACAACTATTGCATTTGTTTTTGGTGGCTTTTAGCACTTGGAGAAAGCGCCGAGCGCAACCTAACCATAAGCGAAATATCGAACCCAATAATCTATTCGACCTTGGGCCTCTCATTTACGACTTGAGCTATACCCTTAATCAATTAGCTAACCAAGACAAAGACTACCTTAGTGAAGAGTTAAAAGGTGCAATTAAACTTATTCACCAAGATGCTCAGCATTTCTTAAAAAGCTGGCACAGTCTCGATATAGAACAAATTACCGATACACCACTCTCTCAAGTTTCTTAATTTATACAGCAAAAGGTTTTATGCGTTTATCTTTTCAAGCTATTGAACACTGGCAACAGCACGCCAGTGATTTATCGAAAATATCCAGTAATATAGAGCCTTCGCAGTGGCGAGAATGGCAGCAAGCGGCTCAACTCTACAGCTGTACGTTTAATCAGCGTGTGGTTGCATATTGTGTTGTAAGTTGTAACAAACAACAGCTATTAGTACAGCGCTTTCACGTGCGAGATATAACCCAACGCCGTGGCATAGGCTTGTTTATGTTCCAGCAGCTTCTGCAGCTAGTGGCTCAAAAGGGCCTAAGCCTGCTCACTTTTCCGCACAGTAACGATCCAGCCGTGCTGGCCTTTTATCAGCATCTTGGCTTAAACAATCAATTCACCTTTCAGCTATAAAAAAACCAGAGCCACGGCTCTGGTTTTTATTCTTTTTCTACCCGTATTACTACAAAATAATCGACTTCAAATCGTCGTTTTTACGATCTAAATAGTGGGTTGATTGTATTTTACGAATAGTACGAGTTTTACCACGAACCAATAGCGTTTCGGTGGTGGCAATATTACCTTGGCGATTAATGCCTTCCAGTAAATCACCCTTGGTAATGCCTGTCGCCGAAAATATCACATTGTCGTTTTTGGCTAAGTCATTCAACTGCAATACACTATTTACTTGAATATCTTCGGCTTCACAGCGACGAATCTCTTCTTCACCAATTGCGCGATTTTCCGGGGTATCTTCTTTTACCTGGTGACGTGGAATTAAACGGCCTTGCATATCACCGCCTAAAGCGCGAATTACTGCCGCCGAAATCACCCCTTCTGGCGCTCCGCCTACACAGTACATCATGTCAACTTCGCTAAGCGGCATACACGATAAAATCGATGCAGCTACATCCCCATCAGGAATCGCAAATACTCGAACACCTAGCTTTTGCATCTCAGCAATCACTTGGTCATGACGAGGCTTAGCCAAGGTAATCACTGTCATATCGCTCAGCTCTTTGCCCAAGACCGACGCAACCATTTTAATGTTGTGCTCAAGTGGTTGGTTTAAATCGATGCAACCTTTGGCTTCCGGTCCAACTACCAACTTTTCCATGTACATATCTGGTGCACGTAAGAATGCGCCTTTCTCGCCTACGGCAAGCACGGCAACTGCATTGTTTTGACCCATTGCAGTCATGCGGGTGCCTTCAATAGGATCTACCGCAATATCAACACCTTCGCCACCGGTACCAACATGCTCGCCAATGTAAAGCATCGGTGCATCATCAATCTCGCCTTCGCCAATAACCACTTCGCCATCAATGTCGATGTCATTGAGCATGATACGCATGGCTTCAACAGCTGCGTTATCAGCAATATTTTTATCCCCACGCCCCAACCACTTGTAACCAGCTAAAGCTGCGGCTTCGGTCACGCGGGAAAAACGAAATGCCAGATCTCTTCTCATCAGATACGCCTAATCAACTAAAAATCGTGACGAATACTAGCACAAGATTATGTTTTATTCAGCTTGAAAAGCTAGGCTAAGGCCTGCTTTACTAAGCTTAGCGCTTCGTCAGACAAATCTAATGCAAGCGCAGCTTGCTGGCCTTGTTCAGACATTTTTGCCCAGGTTTTTTGCACGATGCTAATCACTTTATCTTGAGCATGTTTATTAGCAAATTCAACAAAGTAGTACTTTAAAAACACTAAACAAATAACATCTTCAAGGGCTTGAGTAAGCGGGTTACGTTTTAGCTTTTCTTTGCGTAGTAAACTGGCAGTAGCATCAATGAGGGTTTCATCTAAATTGTGCTTACGCATTATTTCTGCACACAACTCAGCATGCTTTTTACCTAAACCGCTGCGCCATTTTAAGTAACCTGCTCGACCTTCTGGGTAATCACTTCTTAATGATAACCAACGGCCAATATGCTGAGCTCGGGCAGCAATTTGTAATTCAGCTGGAGGTGCTAACATAAAATCATGTAAGCAATTAGACATGCGCTTACCGTACAAAAATTCTTTGGCATGCTCGGTTCCTAACTCATCTATCTCCTTATTTGGGTCATTTAAGTTAAATTGATCGATATCGTTTAAAACCTGATTCAGAATATTTTGCTGCATGATTTGCGGTTTTCCCATAACTTTGTTTTATCCTTTAACAAGGGCACAACATATCCTACCGAAAAACCAAAAACAACACAGACGGTTACACCAAAAAACAATTGCATTATCAGCGCATTTAACTATATGTTAATAATTAGAGCGGCATATATGACCAACATATATATCTAAAAAGGAGTTAATCGCTATGCTGATTGGTGTACCTAAGGAAATAAAAAATCACGAATATCGTGTGGGAATGACACCCGCCAGTGTGAATGAGTTAATTCAACATGGCCATCAAGTCATTGTTGAGACTCAGGCCGGCGCAGGTATTGGCTTCAGTGATGCTGATTACCAAGCGGTCGGCGCGAACATTTCAAACACTGCCGCGGAAGTATTTGCCGCAGCCGAAATGATTGTGAAAGTAAAAGAACCACAAGCGGTTGAACGCGCTATGTTGCGTGAAGACCAGCTATTGTTCACTTACTTGCACCTCGCTCCCGACCCAGAACAAACTCAAGATTTAATAAAATCTGGCGCAGTTTGTGTAGCTTATGAAACAGTAACTAGCCCACGTGGCGGCCTTCCTTTGCTGGCACCAATGTCAGAGGTAGCGGGCAGAATGGCGATTCAAGCAGGCGCACTTGCCTTAGAAAAATCTAAAGGCGGTCGCGGGGTATTACTGGGTGGCGTGCCAGGGGTAGAGCCTGCCAAAGTTACCGTAATTGGCGGCGGCATGGTTGGTCGTAATGCTGCACAAATGGCTGTTGGAATGGGTGCAGACGTCACCATACTCGATCGCAGCATTGATGTACTTCGCAGTGTTGATGCTGAATACCATGGCCAACTTAAAACAGTTTATTCAACGACCAGCAGTATTGAGCAGCATGTATTAGAGGCTGATTTAGTGATTGGTGGCGTATTATTGCCAGGTGCCGCTGCGCCCAAGCTTATCACAAAGGATTTGGTTAAACGCATGAAGGCTGGCAGCGCTATTGTTGATGTTGCCATCGACCAAGGTGGTTGTGCCGAGACCTCAAAGGCTACCACCCATCAAGATCCTATTTATATCGTGGATGATGTGGTGCACTATTGTGTTGCAAATATGCCAGGCGGCGTGGCTCGTACCTCTACCATGGCACTTAATAATGCAACTTTGCCTTACATCATCACCTTTGCGAACAAGGGATATAAACAAGCACTGCTAGATGATGAGCACTTGCGCAATGGCTTAAACGTAATGCATGGCAAGTTAACTTGCGCCGAAGTAGGCGAAGCCCTTGGCATTGAAACGGTCGAGCCTTTAGAGCTACTGGCCTAAGTCACAGAAAAAAAGAGCGCTTAGGCGCTCTTTTTTATATCTGTCTAGTTAACCTGAACTCGGGATAAGGAACTGACGGTAACTCTGCAAACCAGTACTTAATCTAATTTCATGTTTCTGGCGAGATAGTTTTGCTTAGTTCAAGGCGAAGCTGCGCGTCAATAGCTAGCCTATTGCAAGTGGCTTCAACACCGAAATAAGTAAAAATAGTCGTTAGAAACCAGTTTATTGTCCCGAGCTCAGATTAATTATTAAGCCTTAGCGCTTTTTGCCATACCCGCGATCTTTAAGGCTACGTCCCCATTTATCTAGCCAAGCATCTAAACCACTGCGAGCATTACCAGCAATTAAGCAAGCGGCTGAGCTGGGGCTAGAAAATTGATAGTCACGCATAAACTCATAACCATCGCCTTGACGGCAAAGAACGGTATCTTCAAGTAACTGCTCACGTAGTGCCAACACTGCCGGGCGTAATGACTCCGCCCCACCACCATTAGCAGTTGAACCTTTCACTACAGTAAAGCCGGGTTTGTTTTTAGCCCCAGTAGGGTAACCATGCGCAACCGCTTGCTTAACGCTGAACGAATACTCAGCAGATATGGTGTGCTGGCTGCTCTCAACCACCAGCTCACGTAAAGACAATAGCTGCTGATACAGTTCAATAGGTAAAATTGCAGCGGTTTTGCGGCCATCACCGTCAATAACAAAATTAACTTTAGAAAGTTCGAATGGACCGTCCATGTCAGACCATGTATTAGAAAGTTTGTGCAAATTTAACACAGGCAAGCGGCAGATTTGAATATAAAAAAACCTCGCTAGGCGAGGTTTTTAATAAGTTTTTATTCCATGGCTGCTTTGAGCTTCTTCATGGCATTTTTTTCTAGCTGCCTAATCCGCTCTGCAGAAACTTGGTAATGGTCTGCCAACTCTTGCAAAGTCGCTTTATCCTCATCTAACCAACGGCGCTGCACAATATGCGCATTTCGCTCGTCTAGAGTATTTAAAGCGGCTCGTAAGCGATTAGCTGCAGCAACTTCCCAGTTTTCTTTCTCAACAAACTGGGCTACATCAGAAGACTTATCTTCCAAGTACTGAATCGGCGCAAAGCAGCCTTCACGCTCATCATCATCGGCGGCTAAATCAAAGGCTTGGTCTTGGGCACTCATTCGAGATTCCATTTCCAATACGTCTTTGGTACTTACACCAAGATTCTCAGCCACCATGTTTACTTCGTCATTGCTAAACCAGCCTAAACGCTTTTTAGATTTACGAAGATTAAAGAACAACTTACGTTGTGCTTTAGTGGTAGCAATTTTCACCATACGCCAATTACGTAATACGTATTCATGAATCTCCGCTTTAATCCAATGCACAGCAAAAGAGACCAAACGAACACCCACTTTAGGGTCAAAACGTTTTACGGCTTTCATTAAGCCTACGTTGCCCTCTTGAATTAAATCAGCTTGCGGCAAGCCATAACCTGCGTAATTTTTAGCTACATGCACTACAAAACGTAGGTGCGACATAACTAATTCGCGAGCTGCTGTTAAATCACCCTCGTCATATAAACGAGTAGCAAGCTCTTTCTCACGCTCAGGCGTGAGCATATCAGCGCGATTAACTGATTGAATGTAGGCTTCAATGCTCCCTTGCGGGACTAGCGCCATAGATGCATTTACTTGATCCATTTCAACCTCTAAATATTACTCGGTCAACGAGTCTACCATAGCCAATTAGCAAGATCTAACCCCCTATATAGCAGGCTGCGCGGCTTTGCGCAGTCTCACTTGTTTCCAGATATATGACGCACTAAATCAGAGATAGTTCACATTTTTAAGCACTTTCTAGGTGCGCAATTTTACCAAATAGGTGCAAGTTATCCCTTAAGGAGTATAGACAGTTGTAGCTCAATAAAAATTTCAAAAACTTCTAACTCGTTGATAAAAAATGATTTTAATCAAGTTTTAGTGTTTTTTTTGCTACTGGCACCATGATTGCGTCATAGCTGACATAAGTAATTGCGAGACAGTGATATGAGCATACAAAGAATTAGCCAACATCCTAAAACGAGTCAAAAGCAGCCTATTGAAACAGGCATGGTTGACTTAGTGGGTGCAGGCCCTGGCGATCCAGAGCTGCTCACCTTAAAGGCCCTACGCAGCATAGAACAAGCAGACTTAGTGTTATATGACCGCCTAGTAAGCGAAGAAATCTTAGCGCTTATTCCTAGCAACACTAAAGCTATTTACGTAGGTAAAGCCAAAGCCAATCACTGCATCCCGCAAGAACAACTTAACCTCTATATGGTAGACAAAGCTAAACAAGGTTTACGTATTTGTCGCCTTAAAGGTGGAGACCCATTTGTATTTGGTCGCGGCAGTGAAGAACTCAGTGTTTTACATGAACATGACGTTCCAGCTCGGGTTATTCCTGGTATTACTGCTGCATCTGGCTGTACTAGCTACGCGGGTATTCCGCTTACTCACCGTGGTCTAGCCACTGGTTGTAGCTTTATTACTGGCCACAAACAAAACGGCAAATTAGATATCGATTGGGCCCAACTGGCGCAACTCGACCACACCTTAGTGTTTTACATGGGGCTGAGCAGCTTGCCTGAGATCAGCCAACAGCTACAACGTTTTGGAAAGAGTGCAAAGACACCTGCCGCATTAATAGAAAAAGGCTGCCAAAGCGATCAACGCGTTGTTACCGGCCAATTAGACCAGTTACCTACGCTCGCCAGTGAACACCAATTGCAATCCCCTACATTAATTGTAATCGGTGAAGTGGTATCACTGCGCGAGCAACTCAACTGGCTAAGTAAGTTAGACGCGAACCAGAACCAATTTGAATTAGAAAATAGCGCCGCTCTAAGCGCATAGGAGAGAGTACATGGAACGTATCATCGTTGTTGGTAACGGCATGGTTGGTCACCACTTCATTGACCAATTGATACAGCAAGACAAGTTAGGCCAAGTTCAAGTAACCACTTTTAGTGAAGAGTCGCGCTTAGCATACGACCGCGTGCAATTATCAAGTTACTTCTCGGGTAAAACCGCAGACGACTTGATGATGACCTCTCCTGAATACTATGACGAACATGGCGTTCAATACTTTGTAAACGACAAAGTTGTTGAAGTATTGCCTGAAGAAAAAATTGTGGTTACCGCTAGTGGTCGTCGCGAAAGCTACGACAAACTGGTGCTAGCGACCGGTTCTTACCCATTTGTCCCGCCAATTCCTCGTCCAGACGATCAAGCGGCACAAGAAAATATCTTGGTATACCGCACCATTGAAGATTTAGAAGCCATGACTAAGTCAGGCGAAAACTCAAAAGTAGGTGTAGTTGTAGGTGGTGGTTTACTTGGCTTAGAAGCCGCTAAAGCACTTAAAGACCTTGGTATGGAAACTCACGTAGTAGAATTTGCACCTCGCCTAATGGCAGTGCAAGTGTGTGACGGTGGCGGTGCAATTCTTCGCACTAAAATTGAAGAGCTTGGCGTACAAGTTCATACCGAGAAAAATACCAAAGAAATTGTGGCAGGTGAAAACACTCGCTACCGCATGAACTTTGCAGACGGTAGCAGTTTAGATACCGACATGATTTTGTTTTCTGCAGGTATTCGCCCACAAGATCAGTTAGCACGCGAAACCGGCCTAGAGCTTGGTCCTCGTGGCGGCATAGTGATTAACAATCAATGTCAAACGTCTAACCCAGACATTTACGCGATTGGTGAATGTGCCTTGTGGGAAGGCAAAATTTTTGGCCTAGTAGCCCCAGGTTACAGCATGGCTAAAGTAGCGGTCGACCATATCGCCGGTGAGCAAGCTAAAGAATTTGCCGGTGCCGACATGAGCACCAAGCTTAAGTTGATGGGTGTAGACGTAGCCAGTATTGGTGACGCACACGCTAACACCGAAGGCGCTTTAAGTTACAGCTTGAGCGACGAAGCCCGTCAAGTGTACAAAAAAGTTGTTACCAACGCCGCTGGCGACCGTTTGTTGGGCGCGGTATTAGTAGGTGATGCCGACGATTACGGCAACTGGTTACAGTTGTTCTTAAACGACATGCCATTACCAGTAGCGCCAGAATACTTACTGGTACCTTCATCTGAAGAAGGTGCAGCTTCGGCGATGGGTGTTGATTCACTGCCAGACAGCGCACAAATTTGTTCATGTTTCGACGTAACCAAAGGGCAAATTTGCCAAGCGGTACGCGACGGCGCAACTAGCATGGCTGATATTAAAGCCACTACGGGTGCAGCAACCGGTTGTGGCGGTTGTAGCGCATTAGCCGTTCAAGTGATGAACGCAGAACTAGAAAACCTAGGTGTTGAAGTTAGCAACGACATTTGTGAGCACTTTGCTTATTCACGTGCCGAGCTAGCCGACATTGTGCGCGTTAAGAAAATCAAAACCTTTGAGCAGTTGCTTAAAGAACACGGAACCGGACACGGCTGTGAAATTTGTAAACCAGCAGTGGGGTCTATTTTAGCCACCTTCTGGAACGACTATGTTCTTACCGATGACCATATTGCCCTACAAGATACCAACGACATCTTCTTAGGCAACATGCAAAAAGACGGCACCTACTCAGTAGTACCTCGAGTAGCTGGCGGTGAGATTACTCCAGACAAGCTAATTGCCATTGGTGAAGTGGCTAAAGAGTTCGACCTATACACCAAAATTACCGGCGGCCAGCGGGTTGATTTATTTGGTGCGCAACTGCACGAACTGCCGAAGATTTGGGGCAAATTAATTGATGCTGGATTTGAAACCGGCCACGCCTACGGTAAAGCATTACGTACCGTTAAGTCTTGTGTAGGCTCAACCTGGTGTCGTTACGGCGTGCAAGACAGTGTTGGCATGGCGATTCTGCTAGAAAACCGTTACAAGGGCCTACGCGCCCCGCACAAAATTAAGTTTGGTGTGTCAGGGTGTACTCGTGAGTGCGCTGAGGCACAGAGCAAGGATATTGGTGTTATTGCAACTGAGGGCGGTTGGGGTCTGTATGTTTGTGGTAATGGTGGTATGCGCCCTCGACACGCCGACTTATTCGCTACCGATTTAGACGACGTAACCCTAATGCTCTACATCGACCGCGTATTGATGTTCTACGTACGTACTGCCGACCGCTTACAGCGTACCTCGGTATGGTTAGAAAACCTTGAAGGCGGCCTAGATTACCTAAAAGAAGTGGTTATCGACGACAAACTCAACATTTGTGAAGAACTCGAAGCAAACATGAATCACGTAGTAGAAAGCTACCAGTGTGAGTGGAAATCTACGATTAATGACGAGAAGAAACTGCAGCGCTTCAGCCAGTTTATTAACGCCGACGAGCCAGACAACAACCTGCAATATGTTCGTGAGCGTGGCCAACGTCGCCCAGCTACCGAAGAAGAACGTATTCAAACCATCGAAATTGTAGAAGCACCATAACAAGGAGAGTGATGATGAGTGAATTAGCTACAGAAACTTGGACCGAAGTTTGTCGCAAATCGCAGCTTAGCCCAGGAACCGGTGTTTGTGCCTTAGTTAAAGGCAAACAAGTCGCCATTTTCTGGGAAGGAATTAGTGACCAAATATTCGCCATAAGTAATTACTGCCCATTTGGCAAAGTAAACATGTTGTCTCGAGGCATTATTGGAGACTTCAAAGGCGAATTAATGGTGGCATCTCCCCTTTATAAGCAACGTTTTAGTTTAAAAACCGGCCAATGCCTAGACGACGACAGCGTCACTATTCCTACCTTCCAAGTGAAGGTAGAGGGTGACAGCATCAAAGTCGCCGCTTAATAAAAAATACTTAAAAAAATAATACTAAACCGCGCCGCTACGGCGGCGTGGTAGGAAACGCTTTAACTTTTTTAGAGACATTATGATGAGTGCAGAAAAATTTAACCTGTTTTCCTTTACCGGAAAAATGAAAATACTACACATGAGCTGGATGGCTTTTTTTATTACCTTTTTGGTGTGGTTTAACCACGCACCATTAATGGCCAGCATTGCTGCCAGCCTAGGTTTAACTTCCAGCCAAATTAAAACCCTACTTATTCTAAACGTAGCCTTAACCATTCCTGCGCGAATTGTTATTGGCATGTTTACCGACCGCTTTGGTCCACGCCTTACCTACTCCACCCTGTTGGCAGTATGTTCTATCCCTTGTTTCATGTTTGCCTTTGCTAATAGCTTTGAGCAAGCCGCTATCGCTCGTTTCTTATTGGGCTTTATTGGCGCCGGCTTTGTAGTGGGTATTCGTATGGTATCGGAGTGGTTCCCAGCTAAAGAGCTAGGTACTGCAGAAGGTATTTACGGCGGTTGGGGTAACTTTGGTAGCGCAGCTGCAGCTATGTCACTTCCAACGCTAGCGATTATATTTGGCGGTGAAGACGGCTGGCGTTATGCGGTAGGCCTTACCGGTTTAATCAGCCTTGTGTTCAGTGTTATTTACTACAAGAACGTAAGCGATACGCCTAAAGGCTCTACTTACTTTAAGCCAAAAAATGTTGGCGCAATGGAAGTAACCACCAAAGGTGACTTTGTATTGCTGCTAATTATGAAGGTTCCAATGTACGCCACCCTTGCTTTGTTAGCATGGAAACTGTCTCCAGCTGGCGTAAAAATGTTAAGCCAAGAAGTGGTATATGCGTGTTACGCGGGCTTAGTTGCTTTATACGTTCTGGATTTTTGGAAGACTTACCAAGTAAACAAAAACATCTTTGTTAAGCCAGTTCCAGAAATTGAACAATACAAATTTAAGCAAGTAGCAGTATTAAACGTATTGTACTTCGCAACCTTTGGTTCAGAGCTAGCGGTAGTATCTATGTTGCCATTGTTCTTTAGCGAAGTATTCGAACTAGATATGGTTTACGCGGGCTTACTCGCCTCTGCTTATGCCTTTATGAACTTAGCTTCTCGCCCAGGTGGCGGTTGGATTTCGGACCGATTTGGTCGTAAGAAAACCCTATTAGTATTAACTGCTGGTTTAGCCCTAGGTTACTTTGGCATGGGCCAAATTGACGGAACTTGGCCACTATTCCTAGCAGTAGCAATGGCCATGGCGTGTTCATTCTTTGTACAAGCTGGTGAAGGCGCAGTATTTGCCGCTGTACCGCTAATTAAGCGTCGCTTAACCGGTCAAATTGCCGGTATGACAGGTGCATACGGTAACGTGGGCGCAGTATTCTACTTAACCGTGCTAAGCCTAGTTAGCTACCAAGCGTTCTTCTACGTGATTGGTGCCACTGCGGTGTTAGGTTTTATCGCCTTATTGCTTCTAGAAGAGCCGAAGGGCACTATTGCTGAAGTAGGCCCAGATGGCGAAGTAACGCTAATCAACGTTAGCTAAGCCAGCCCCGTATAGCGGCGTGCGCCTTAATTGGCCACGCTGCTTACCTCAAGGAAGCGATCTTAGTGTTAGAAGAACAACAAACTGCAGCGGCCACCCCAGCCAGCAGTAACCGAGTTAGTAACAGCGAAAAAGCATCCTCTGAAGCTAGCAACAAGTTGGAGGCGTCTTTTGGAGGCGCCTCCATTCCTGGTCCTAAACCAGAAAACCAAGATGCATGTGTCGCTAAAATCCCCGAGCCATGGACCCGATACTATAAAGGTGTTGTAGCAGTGCTGGCCGACGGTTTAAGCAGTGCAGAACATGCCAAAATGGCCGCTCAAATCTCGGTTACCCAATTTGTTGAAGACTACTACGCAACCCCAGAAAGCTGGTCGGTAAACAAATCTACCGCTCAAGTCGCCAAATCGCTGAACAACTGGCTTTTCCAACAAGGTAAACAAACTGGCTCTTACGCCTGTACCCTATCAACACTAATTATTAAATCGCGAGTCGCCCACCTTTTTCATGTGGGTGATAGCCGCATCTATCGCTTTCGCGCGGGCAAACTACGCCAGCTAACTCGCGACCATGTGCAAATTCGCGGTAAACAAAAAAACCACCTCACTCGTGCTATGGGTGTGGATTCTAGCCTTGAGTTAGATTATTCCACTCGTACTGTAGAGACTGGCGATATCTTCATGTTAACCAGTGATGGTGTGCATGATGCACTAAGTGAACAGCAACTGGTTAAACTATTACAAGCCAAGTTTTCAAGCCTAGAAGAACAAGCCAGTGCCATTGTTAATGCTGCGGAATTAGCAGGCAGCGACGACAATATTAGCGCCATGCTAGTTAACGTTGATAACGTGCCTGAAGCCGAGCTGGATGAAAGCCGCGCACAGCTGCTGCACTTACCTATTCCACCGGTAATGTCGGTTGGCAATAAAATCGACCAATACCGCGTTAGTGAGGTCCTTCATACCAGCCCACGTAGCCATGTGTATTTAGTCGAAGAACTAGATGAACAAGGTAATAGCAATGGTCGTGTACGTATTCTTAAAGCGCCCGATGCCAGTATGGCCGACGACCAAGAATACTTTGCCGGCTTTGCCCGCGAAGAGTGGGTTGGCCGCGTGGTTAGTAATCCTTATATCATGCGCACCTTCGAGCCTATTGGTACTCGCCGCTTTCGTTACTTAATCGCCGAATACGTACCTGGCATTACCCTTCGCCAATGGATGGATAAGCACCCTCACCCACCCATTCAGCAAGTTGTGCGCATGCTGCAAAAACTGGCAAAAGCCTTGCGGGCCTTACGCCGTTACGAAATGGTGCACCGCGATCTTAAACCCGAGAACATTATTATCACCGCCGACGACCAACTGAAACTGGTCGACTTTGGCACAGTACAATCGGCCGAACAACTTGAGCAAGATGAAAAAAACACCACACCGGTTGGCTCGGTGCAATACATCGCACCAGAGTATTTAGTGGGTGAAACGGGTCGCCATCGTAGCGACATTTTCTCGTTTGCGGTGATTGCCTACGAAATGCTCTCAGGCAAGTTGCCCTACAAACAAGCCAGCCGTGAGCAAATTGCTCAGCGAAACTACAGCGACTGGCACTATCAAAACATTCAGCATTTCCGCAATGACATGCCTGACTGGTTAGACGCCGCCTTAGAGCAAGGCTGCCACCCTAAACCGCAGCAGCGTTATCAGAGCTTGTCGGAACTGATTCATGACTTACAACATGCCAATCCCAAACTTAAAGCCAGCTATCAAGCCAAACCCTTAATCGAGCGTAATCCGGTGCGTTTTTGGCAATCAACCACCTTATTTTTGCTGCTAGTGGTGATATGGCAGTGGGCCAGCCAACTTAATTAACTTTCATAAATATAAAGTTGATTTACATAAAGGCCTAGTTACTAGGAAGTGCCTAGTATAAGCGCAATTTCTTGCTAGTTTGTGGTCAGCATGTCGTCTACTACCCAGAGTAAAACCCTACAAAAAGGCCTGTTTGGAATGGCCTTGCCTATTTTTGGCGAATTCATGCTGAACATGTCGGTACCGGTATTTGACGCGCTATTCCTTAGCCAAGTCTCTGATCAAGCCGCCGCTTCGGTAGGTGCAGTGATGCCTTGGTTCTCTATGGCCATTGTGTTTTTCTCGGCCACAGGCATCGCTGGCGCAAGTTTGGCATCGCAGTACATGGGCAAACAAAACTATCAACGGGCTAATTTGATTCTAGCCGGCTTGATAATACTCGGTGTACTAGCAGGGCTACTCTGCGGGCTATTCTTTGTAAGCCAAGCCAGCAACATTGGCCAATGGATGAGCCTTCTCCCAGATATGAGCCTATTAGCCGCCGAATACTTAGTACTTGCTGGAGCGGGCGTGGGCTTTATGGGCTTACGTATGACCCTAGCCAACATCTGTAATAGCTATGGTCAATCTCATTGGAACACCATTTCAGCAGCGCTCATGCTGGTCACCAATATTATTGGCAATGGCGTGTTGGTATTGGGCTGGTTTGGCGCAACACCAATGGGCGTGACCGGGGTAGCCTTAGCCAGCTTAATTGCTTGGTTGCTAAGCCTTAGCTTTAGTTTGTTAGTGGTATTGCTGCTAATAAAAGTGAAGCTGCCTTTAGCCGAGGCGATTAAAAAGCCAGCTCTTAGCCTTAAACCTATTCTAAAAATTGCCGTACCTTCAGCGCTCGAGCCTTTCTCTTACCAAAGCTTTGTGATGGTCATGAACTTGATGATTGTTCAGTTTGGCGAAACCTCGCTCACCGTGCGTATTTACGCACTAAACATCTACGTTTATTGCACCATGATGCTAGTCGCCATAGGCATTGCTAATACCATGTTAGTGACCCAACTTGCAGGTGCTGGCCACTTTGAGCGTTGCCACCAACAAATGCGCCAAGGCATGCGCTGGGGCTTAATAGCGGTGGCTATTGTTGCCAGCATTATCTTTATCTTTCATCAAAGCTTACTGGGTTTATTTACCAGTAACCCTGAAGTACTCGCCCTAGGCGTGGTGGTATGTTTAATTCACAGCCTTAACGAGCCACTAAGGGCAATAAACATTATCAGCGGTAATGTATTGCGCGGTTGTGGTGACGCAGTGTTTGTTACCGGCAACGCCATTGCGGTGACTTGGCTATTCTCAGTGCCACTGGCCTACTTTACCGGGGTTTACCTAGGTTATGGTTTATATGCGGTGTTACTAGCAGGCATGGTAGACGAGTTTCTACGTAGCCAAATAAACTGGCGCCGCTGGAAGAGCGACAAATGGAAGCGTAAATTGGCGCCGGACTAGTAGGAGTTAACGCCGAAATTGCGGTAAGTTGTTTTTAGCGCGAAGCGATTTAATTTGTCCAGCTGGCATCGCATCGTTGCCTTGTTAGGCTGCTCTAAATAAGTCCCCGAACCCACCCTCAGAATGTTAATGCCAGCGTTCATGGTAGTTAGTGTTAAAAGTACTCATTACTAGTGTAAAGAATACAGGGGATAACGTTATTTGAAGGAATCGAACCCTCGAGACTTGCCCCTTCGCCTCACCTAAGTTCAACTTACCCAGTTGACGGGAAACACTCACTAACATTCTTACCGACTTTTTATAGCAGTTCTTCAGTCCAGTTGATGGACTGTATTTTCATATCTAGCTCTCTATAAAGCTTCGCATATAGATCGCCCTTTTTTTGTATTTGGCGGACATCAACTGCGGGCTTGAACTTGATCTCTAGCTTCTTGTATCGATCCTGTGTCACGGTAGCTTGTTTTGCCAACTCCCGATACAACTCAACCTTATTTGCAAGGTTTTCTCTGTCAGATAGTGAATCGGAGAGGTAACGATTTTCATCAAATCTAATTTGAGAGTTAGTAGTATTAATTCTTTTAATAATAGCTACTAGCTCAACTGTCGCTTGCTCTAAAGACTCGAGGAGTTCATTTGGATCTTCAGCCGGGATTTCATCGACTTGAACTTTTGCGTTTCTAAAAATTCTTTCTCTTAATTGGTGGACTTTCCTTTGAAGGTCAGAACGTATTGTTAATGCTTCTGCAAGTTTCAATTATTATCTCCTAACTTCTTTCAAGCTACCGGCGGTCTAATGCCTATAATTTACGTCAGTTTTATTTGTCTATTTATATTTCGTAAAGCAGGTTTTGCAGATTCTCTTGCGCTTCAGAAACTAGTTCACCGTAATTTTCTGATAAATACTCAAGGATAATTATCAAGGTTTTAATCTGTTCTGGATTTAGCCATCTAAAATCATAGCCCGAAGATGAATTGTCCATGTTTTCAAAATAACCAATAAAATAAATGAGAATATCTTCTTTTGAATAGTATCCTGAATATTCCATTTTCCATCCTCAGAAATATAACAGCTCATTCTTCTTATAAAACATTTTAAAAGTAGAGATTATCACTTTTTATAAATTATATCAGCCACCTAGACGCAACAGTGACAGAAATATCAACATAAAGAAGTACTAACTGCTGTGGAAAGAAGGAAATACAAATACTATGTATATAGTCACAGTGCCTTTACTCACTAAAAGATAGAAACGTTAAGGGTAATTAGATTTTTCAGGAGAGTTGCGTAGGCGCACTGAGTAACCAAAGATAAGGATAATGCAGGGCGATCTATCTTTTGGCTTCACTAAGCTTTGGTCGTTAAAGCTTATGACGTCGCCGAGAGGCGAAAGGCAATAAAGCAGACAAGTGCAATGCTTGCCTGCACACGGCACTAGCTCGGCTCTATCTGCTTAATATGGCGATTTACCGAGAACCACGATGCGCCTAAACCCAGCAAAGTTGCAAATAAGATTAACCAGCCAAACTCTTGAATGCTTAGACCCGAGAGGTAAATGTCTTGTTGGTACAACAGCCCTATTTGTTGCAAGGCGTATTCAGTCCAGATAAGCAGAATATTACACAATACCCAAGCCATTAAGCCGCCTACAATGCCAAACCAAAATCCGGTATATAAAAACGGCCGTTGAATAAAGGCGTCGGTAGCGCCGACCAATTTCATAACTTCTATTTCGTTACGACGATTAAGAATGTTTAATCGCAGGGTATTACTTACAATTAAGGCCACCGCGGTGAGCAACAATATAATCAGCAGCCAAGCGGCTTGCTGCAGCATGCTTACAATAGTGTCTAAACGTTGTAGCCATTCAACATCTAAACGGCCTTCTTCAACCAAGCTATGCTCTTGCAAACTGTCGAGTAAGGTTTTTGCAGCGCTAGCGGAGCTGTACTCGGCACTTGGCAGCACCAGTAATACATCGGGCAAGGGGTTTTCTGGTAGTAACGCGAGTACGTCTTCAAAGCCGCTGTTGGCTTGAAACTCAGCCAAACCCTGTTGCTTGGTAACCAGCTCTACCGCGGCTACTTGCTGCATGCTGGATATATTTTTTTGCAATAAATCGCGCTGTTGCTCGGTAACGTTTTGTTTTAGAAACAAACTAATTTGAGCGTCACTTTTCCAGTAGGCAGTAAGCTGCTGCACATTTTTGGTGGCCAAATAAAAGCTTGCTGGCAAAGCCAAACAAACGCCGATTACCGCTAAAGTAAGCATTGAGCTAGCAGGGGTGCGCCAAAGCTCGCCTAAGCTGGCAATGCATTGCTGTAGATGGCGTACCCAAAACATCATAAAGCGTACCGGAAACGCGACTTTCACCTGCGGTTTAGCGCCAGCCATTACTGCACCTCCTCTGCTTGAGAGGCATTAAGCAACTGACCATTTTGGAGAATAAGTCGCTGATAGTGCATTTTAGCGATTAGGCTTAAATCGTGACTTGCGATAAGCACCGCAACACCCACGCGGTTGAACTCTTCGAATAAGCGGAAAATCTCTAAAGACAGTGCTGGGTCTAAGTTACCGGTTGGCTCATCGGCGATCAAAATGGCAGGTTTGTTAACTACAGCGCGTGCAATCCCCACTCGTTGCTGCTCACCACCAGAGAGAATAACCGGGGTGCAGTTGGCTTTGTCTAACAGCCCCACTTTATCGAGGGCAGCGGCCACGCGGCGTTTAATGTTACCCATGCTATAGCCTTCAATGACTAAAGGCAGAGCAACATTGTCGAATACCGTGCGGTCCATTAGCAGTTTGTGGTCTTGAAAAATCACGCCCATTTGACGGCGAAGATAAGGGATCTTTCGATGAGTAATGCGACTAATATCGTCGCCATTTACCCATACTTTACCGTCGCTGGGGCGCTCCATGGCGGTGATAAGCTTGAGCAAGGTACTTTTTCCTGCGCCAGAGTGGCCGGTTAAAAAAGCCATTTTTCCCTGTTCTAGTTGAAACGAGACTTTTTGTAAGGCTCGCTGACTACCTGGATAAATTTTACTTACTTGCTCAAACCGGATCATTCCTAGACCTTTTTTACTGTTTAGGCAGCGTTTAACTACGCCTCTTCACTCTCTTCGCTGCTAAATAGCGCATCAACAAAGGGTTGTGACTCAAACTCGCGTAAATCATCAATGCCTTCACCCACACCAATATAACGAATAGGCAAAGCAAACTTGTCGGCTAAGGCAAAAATCACCCCACCTTTAGCGGTGCCATCTAACTTGGTAAGTGTTAAACCCGTTAAGCCCACTGCTTGGTTAAATAAGTTAGCTTGGCTAATGGCATTTTGGCCAGTGCTGGCATCAATAGTTAACATAATTTCATGAGGAGCGGCATCGTCGAGCTTTTTCATTACTCGTACAATTTTCTTCAACTCTTCCATTAGATGCGCTTTATTTTGCAAGCGACCTGCTGTATCGGCAATCAATACATCTACATTTCGTGACTTAGCTGCTTGAAAAGCATCGAAAATTACCGAAGCACTGTCGGCGCCAGTGTGTTGTGCAATTACCGGGATCTGGTTACGCTCACCCCACACTTGCAGCTGCTCTACCGCAGCGGCGCGGAAGGTATCACCCGCGGCCAACATCACCGATTTACCCTGACTTTGATATTGCTTGGCAAGCTTACCGATGGTGGTGGTTTTACCCACACCATTAACCCCAACCATTAAAATAACAAACGGTCCGTCACTACTATCTAAATCTAAAGGCGCTTCAACTTGATTAAGCATGCTAGCCATATCGAGTTTTAGTTGCTGGTATAAGGCTTCACCATCTTGTAGGTCACTACGTTTAACGTGACTGGTGAGGTTTTCGATAATCTTTAAAGTGGTATCAACGCCAACATCCGCCACCAATAACTGTTCTTCTAATTCTTCAAACAGCTCATCGTCGATCTTTCGCCCTTTAAAGAGAGAAAAGAAACCCCAACCAAAATTCTTACGGGTACGCCTTAAGCCTGCACGCAAACGGGCAAACAAACCCATTTTTTTCACTGGCTCAGCAGCTTGCGACGCTGCGGCTAGCTCGGCTTCTTGTTCAGCCTGCGCCGCTAGTTCGGCCTCTTGTGCTGCTTGGGCTTCACGTTCTGCTTGGGCTTCGCGTTCGGCTTGGGCTTCACGTTCTGCTTGAGCTTCGCGTTCTGCTTGAGCTTCACGTTCTGCTTGAGCTTCACGTTCTGCTTGAGCTTCACGTTCTGCTTGAGCTTCACGTTCTGCTTGCGCTTCACGTTCTGCTTGGGCTTCACGTTCTGCTTGGGCTTCACGTTCTGCTTGGGCTTCGCGCTCTGCTTGGGCTTCACGTTCTGCTTGGGCTTCGCGTTCTGCTTGAGCTTCACGCTCTGCTTGAGCTTCGCGTTCTGCTTGAGCTTCACGTTCTGCTTGAGCTTCACGTTCTGCTTGCGCGTCTAACTCAGCTTGCTGAGTATCTTGTTGTTCTGCGGCGGGATCGCTTGATTGTTGTTGCTCGTCATCTTTTTTTCGGCCAAACCAAGAAAATAGGCCTTTCTTTTTTGCCATTACTGCAAAACCTTTTTTACCAGTAAACGACGTTGGCTGTTACAATGCCAACGTCCAATCAATATTGCTCGGATATTATCACAGTTTCTCAATGGTCTAAGTAAATGGCACGGCTTTCCTCAAGAAAACATTCAAATCAAAGTAACAAATCTAATAATGGCAGTGGCCAGGTACGCATAATTGCTGGTCAATGGCGCGGGCGAAAGCTCAAGGTGCTGAATAGCCAAGGCTTACGCCCTACTACCGACCGAGTTAAAGAAACCGTATTTAACTGGTTAAGCCCCTATTTGCACAACAGCCATTGCTTAGATCTTTTTGCTGGAAGTGGCAGCTTAGGTTTTGAGGCCTTGTCGCGTTTTGCTAGTTTTACCACCTTTGTAGAGAAAGATGCGCAAGCCGCTAAGCAGCTTAAGGCCAATTTACAAGTATTAGAACTTAGCAGCGAGCAAGCAAAGCTAATAAACCAAGATGCCTTGCAATGGCTAAAGCAAACACCAAGCGAAGCCTACGACATTGTATTTATTGACCCGCCGTTTCGTTGCGAGCTACTAGCACCAAGCTGCGCAATGCTAAATGACAATGGCTGGTTGAAGCCCGACGCGCTGGTTTATCTTGAATTTGAGAACGAAGCCAACGAGCCCCAATTACCTGCAAACTGGCACTGCATAAAAGAAAAACAAGCAGGCCAAGTAAGCTACCGTTTATACCAACTAACTTAAGAGCCTTATTTATGTTTATTAAAATTGGCAAACTGTTTATGGCTACCATGTGGTTAGCGATGCTACTCAGCCCAATTATTTTTGTTCCACCATACAATTGGATATTGCCGCTGGTGGGTGGTTTTTTGTTATTGCTGCACGGCGTTCAACTGTTATCCATTCGCGGCACTTTGCTTGAAGCCGGCGCGTTGAAGAAAGGTGATAATCTACAGATTTTGTTCTTTGGCTTTTTTGCTATGTGGCAAATTCATAAACGTATGACTGGGAAAGACTCTTGATTACACGCCAGTTACTATTGGCGAGCATTTGCTTTGTAAGTCTGCCTAGTTGGGCGATGAGCGTTACTGTCATTGATGATGCTAAACATCGACGCAGCGGAGCTTGGACCCAAGTATTACCCTATGCCTATTACACCGAAAACCTCCAGTGGGGCGTGGGTATTGGCGTTGGCGCGGCAGGGCATATTCAGCCCAGCTCTAGCATGGTGGCAACGGCGACAGTAACCAGTAACGATAGCTGGATGGGCTTTTTGTATAGCGGTGACTATCAAATGCCTTTTGCTGACCGGATCTTTTTTGATACCACTTTGTATCAAACTAATTTTACTCGCGATCCGCAATATATTAACGGTAATTCGGATTACCCAGGAGAGCGAGCAGGTAGCAATGATTCAAGCCAAGAGAACCGTGTTTATACCCACAGTAAAGGCCAAGAGTATCGCTTTAGATTTCGCTATTTACTGCCTCTAGGTCACGGTAAAAACTCAGCAGTTCACACTTTTAGAGTAAACCGCGGTGAAGTAATGGAAGGTTATGAAGCGGGCGCGAAAGAGTGGAACCCACTCACCAGCGGCCGCACCATTATTCAACTTGAACCTTTTTATTGGAAAAAAGACGTTGGTGAATATAACCAACTGCAAGATTCTAATACCTCGGCGGGCCTTACCTTAGAACTTGAGTACGATAATCGTAACTACCATCAAAACCCAACTGCAGGTAGCCGACAGCGTTTAAATGTAAGCCGTGATTGGGGCGATAGCGAGCGACCTTCGTGGACTATGTGGGAGCTTTCGGCCTCTAAATATATCAGTTTGCCAAAAACCTCTTGGGCACAAAGCCAAGTTTTAGCGTTTGGTTTTGCCACCTCTGATACCCCCACTTGGAACCACAGTTCTTACAACAATGGCGAACAGCAATTTCACCGCCCTGCGTGGTTTGCTGGTTCTCGTTTAGGGGGAATGGACAGGCTTAAAGGCTATGAAACTGCCCGTTATCACGATCGTTCGATGATCTATTATTCGGCAGAATACCGCTTCACACCCAACTGGAACCCACTTCCCAAAGTGCCAGTTGTAAATTGGTTTAACGTACCTGCTTGGTACTGGGTCGCCTTTGTTGAAATTGGCCGAGTGGCTGATGAATACAACTTGGCAACCTTACACCAAGATATGAAATACAGCGTAGGCGGCAGTCTTAGAGTAATGATGGAAGGTGTTGTACTACGCGGTGATTTTGCTACCAGCGGCGATGACACCATTTTTCGTTTAGGTATAAATCACCCTTACTAGGATCTGTTAATCTGTCGCGGTTAATTTTGCTCTAGAGTTCAATAAGCTTTAATACACTTGCGGATTACCAGTTTAAAGTTGGAATCCGCAAGGCTAGCCATTCTGCTTATAGTGATTGCCAATAATCGGCTATTCCATCAAGGAACATTTGCACCGCAAGCATAATAAGCAACATGCCCATTAAACGCTCCATGGCTTTTAAACCTTTCTCACCCAGCAGTTTTAAAAGCACCCCACTAAATAAGAAGATCACTACGCTAATGCCCCAAGCAATGAGTAGCGCCAAAGACCAATCTAGCATCCGGCTGCCATCTTGATTTGCCAGCAGCATTAACGATGCAAGTACCGAAGGTCCGGCAATCATTGGGATTGCCATCGGCACTAAAAAGGGCTCTTCACCTGCAGCAAGACCAGCAACACCACCGGGCTGAGGGAAAATCATCTTCAAGGCAATAAGGAATAAAATTATCCCGCCAGCAAGGCTTACCGCTTCTTGTCGAAGATTTAAGAAACCGAGGATTTGCTCGCCAGCAAACAAAAAGGCAAACATAACAGTAAGGGCAAACACCAGCTCTCGTAGCAAAACGATTCGCCGACGTTTTGGGTCAAGATGTTTGACCATGCTAAGGAACACAGGAAGGTTTCCTAGCGGATCCATAATCAAAAACAACATCACTGCTGCTGATAACATATCCATTGGTTAACTCACTAAATAACGACTATTTTGTCTAAGAAATAAAAAAGAGCCAGAGCATAACACCCTGACTCTTTTATAGCTTAGCTTTATTTACGGTTTATAAACGACTTTTACTGCATCAGTTACATCCGCCTCGTCAACATAAGCTACAGCAGCGGCATTGCCAGCAACTTCTGATACAGCAACTGACGGAGAAGCAGCCGTTTTAGGCGGCTTAGCTTTACCAGTGAAGATTAACTTTGACCAATAAGCTTGAAGCTGGGCTTCACTTTTACCGGTTGCAGCATCGTGAAAGCTAGCACGTAATGCGTCGCCTTCTTTATATTCAATCACCACTGGTGGTGTGCCATTAGGTAGTTTTTTAAGCTTACCTAAAAACAGCTTTTTCACTTCTGCTTTTGATAAAGCATCAGGGCCCGCAGGGTTTGCAATCACTACCGGAGCAGCCAAGCTACTTAGACTAAATACGCTCAAAGACAGAGCCAATAATAGTTTTTTCATGACTCCTCCTAAAATACGCCATCAAATACGATACTGTAAACTGTAGTGCTATCTTCGGTTGCACCAGCCACTTTGCTTTCAAGCAAGCCGTTAGTATCACCAAAGCCATTCACTAAAGTAGCGTCAAACTTCACTGCTAGATTAGACAGTAAGTCGTAGCGTAAGCCTAAAGAATAAGAGGTACGCTTGCCGTCATAAATGTACGACGTTGGTAGCAAACCTGGCGAACCACTCAAACAATCGGAAACACAAACGAATTTGCCATCTCGCTCATCATCATCTTGAGTTTTCATCCCAGCAACCGTGCCATAAGGCATGGCTTTACCAAAGCGGTAGCCCAAGGTTAGGTAACCAGAGTCAACATCAGAGTATTCACCTTCTACTGTTGCACGAGTCACCTCTGACACAACAAGCAAGGAGCCGTTATCGTAGCTAAAACCTGCACCTAAGAAGTCCGATTTGTTTTTATCGGCCAATACCTGGGCATCGGGTTGATTGCTTGGGTCAACGGTAATTTTAGTTACGCCGTAAACAGCCCGAACGGTGAAATCGTCGATAGCCCAAGTAAGGTTAGCTCCTAAGATGTCATCGTAGTTTGTGCCATCTTCTTCCGACTGTCCCCAAAAACCCTGTACCGTTAGGGTTGAGTTATCAAACTCAAAGTCGTAGCTACCATCAACACCAACAAAAGAGTTAAATGGCACAAAACCATATACTTCTTCTGGTGGACGAGCCCACGGCTGAGCGTAACCCACTTCTAGATAATCAGAATACATGTACATAGGTAAGCGAAGTTTACCGCCACGCACTGTAATGTAGTTATCAAAAGTATGCTTTAAGTAAGCCCATTCAACATCTGGGCTAAAGTCATCTTCACCACGTGCCACTAACTGCACCGTTACACTGGTACTGTCAGCTAAAGCAAAGTCACCCTGTAGGCCCACCAAAGTAAGATTATTAAAATCGTACTCGTCGGTAGAACCGGCATAGCCTAGGTTATTGTTAGCTTGATTGATGCCCACGCTGTAGAAACCGTTAAAGCTGATTCTATCAAAGGCATTATCCTGATTTTGTTCTCTTAGAACCTGCACCTCTTGCTCGAGATCATTTACTCGTTGCTCGAGAGCTTCGTCTGCCATTACTGCGCCACTCAATAAGCATATTGGTAACGCCTGCCACGCCCTTAAATCCATGGGGCATCTCCTTTCTTTTATAGTTTTTTTATTTACACTTTAAATTGGCTAATAACGTCACTTAATCGCTGAGTTACTTGCCTTACATCCTCGCTAACGTTGTCTATTTCGCTAGAACTTTTTGCCACCGCGAGAGATATTTGTTGAATGTCATTCACGCTGTTGTGAATAACATCTGAAGTTTTAGTTTGCTCTTCTGTTGCTGTTGCAATTTGCTCGTTCACAGCATGAATGGATTCCACCTTACCGGTGATATCCATTAGTGATTTACCCGCTTGAGCAGATTGCTCAACACTTAAACCGGCTTGTTCAATACCGCGGTTCATAGCTTCAACAGCCGATCCAGAGCCTTTTTGTAGCTCTTCTAATACTTGTTGAATTTCTTGAGTAGAGTCTTGGGTGCGGGAGGCCAGGGTGCGAACTTCATCAGCTACTACCGCGAAACCACGCCCTTGCTCGCCGGCGCGTGCTGCTTCAATAGCGGCATTCAAGGCTAGCAAATTGGTTTGCTCTGCAATGCCTCGAATCGCATCTAAAATCACACCTACATTGCTGGTATAAGATTCAAGCTGATTAATCGCTTGAGCCGTACCGTTCACTTCTTCAGCTAAATCGTTAATTACTGAGATGGTATTTTCTACAACTTGGTTGCCTTCTTGCGCGGAACTGTTAGCAGAAGACGCTTCTTGAGAAGCTTGCGAGGCAAAATCAGCAATATGGTGCACACTAGCGGTCATTTCTTGAATTGCCGCACTTACTGCATCTACCGAGTGATTTTGAGACTCGATACTACTCGCAGTATGTTTACTGGTTTCCATTAAGCGAGTAGACACATCTTGAAGGGCTTGCACGGTTTCGGTGGTTGTAGCAATGCTAATTTGCATCTTACTAATAAACTGATTAAACCAATGTACTAGGGTAGCTATTTCATCTTTACCGTCGTAGTCAACACGAACCGTAAGGTCCCCTTCACCTTCGGCGATTTCACGCAATGATGAAGTCACTTGGGCAATCGAGTTAACAATACTGCGAGTGGTCATAATGCCAACGAAGATAACCACTACAATGGTGGCCACGCCCAAAATAATACCAGTGGTAACCGCAGACTGAGAGCTAGCAATAGTGCCATCTATGGTTTCGTTAAAGGCTTTTTCGGTGTTTACCCGCAAACTCGCCAAGCCTTGAGTCAGCTCTTGCAGTACAGCGGCAGAACGCTCAGCTTTGGCAGGTAAAGTGGCGAAGTCGGCACTGCCATCCACCAAGCTCATGGCAATGCCTCTAGCTTGACCATAATATTTATTTTGCAGGCTTTGCAATTTCTCTACGTCTTGCCTAGCGCTAGGCAGAATTGTAATTAGCTCATTTAGCTTATCGTTTAACAGCTGATTTTGTTCATCAGCCGCATCTAATGATTCTTCTTCACCAGTGGTTACTGCAGTTTGTAGTAGTTGGTCTACGTTATATAGGGTGTTTTGCGCAACCGTTGCGGTGTCTAAGGCTGGGAAGTACTGGTCTCTAATTTGTTCAATATTGAACTGGCTTTGTTGCTGAACTTGCATGTTGTTTACCAAGTAGATTGCAAACCCAACAACAGCAATTGCCGCCAAGATCCCAACCTTATGGCTTATTTTTAGACGTCTAGCCAAATCCATTTATACCACTCCATGTAAATACAAGTATCGATAACTTATGTATCGGCACCATCAACTGAATGTTTAAATAACTTCTCTGTTGTTAAGTAAATCCAAAACAATTAAAACATATGTTTAAATATTGTTATAAATCTTATTAGATTAAACCACTTATTCCGTTCCGACTAAAAGCCTAGGTGCATAAGAAATTATAGATGTTTATTCCAGATAAGATGGGGAAACAGCAAAGAAAGATGAATTAAACACTATAAGAGTGATAAATAGCAAGTAATATCAGTTATAACTAAATTATTAGTCGTTTATATATGAAAAGGGCCTGAAATGGCCCTTATAAGGCAGGTTTATTTGTGAGAACAGATCTTTGATTCAGCAGTAGTAAAGCCTTGTTTTGCTTCGATGAACTTGCCACGATCTGCTAAGAACACGATCAATTGCTGGGCGTTCATGCCTTTTTGACGACAAGTATGGTACTCACTGTCTTCACCAAATGTTTCTTTCATTAACGCCTCTAGAGACGCAGAAGTGAAACTACCACCTTGCTCTAACATCAACTGCATCACTTGATGCCCGTGAATCGACTGACTCATTATTACCTCCATTAAAAAACGGCGTTCACTTTACCAGTGCCACGCCGTTTGTTTGTTGCGTTAGAACAAGCTAGATAAGCTTCTCAATGTTCTTGGAGGCCAATTGTTGTTGGTAAGACTGAATAGAGCTTTGCAACAAGGCATCGTTTTGTGCTTGTTGCGACGTTGATTGCGCATAGTTGGTATCTAATATGCGCGAACGCGCTGCGCTTTGTGCCTCGATGGCAGCTTGGGTAGAGCGATAAGCAGACTCAGCCGCATTACTAGAAGCACCTAGTTCCGCTTGATTGGCATCGGTAGTTTGCTGGGCCCCCTGCAACGCTGCTTGAGCTGTGGCAGGATCGTTAAGGTCAACATTATCTACGCCAAGATCGGAGGCGTTGGGAATCGCGGCAGTGTTGGCATCAACTTGAGCTTGCAAAGCGGCAATATCGTCAGAGTTATAAATACCATTACCACTTTGTACAACCAAAGCTTGGTTCTGCTGCAATAGCTCAGTAGTACCCTGTAGTTGAGCAGATTCAATATTGTTGAGGCTAACTTGGTTTTGATAGATATTGGCGTAAGCTTCTTGCTCGCTAATACCAGTGGTTAAGCGATTAGAAATCTGTAAGCCTGCAGGATCATCTGCCGCTGTATTAATACGCTTACCAGAAGCAAGTTTTTCATCTTGTTCTTCTTGGCGTTTCTTCGCTTGGTCCATATAAAAATCGGACGGAGAAACGGAGCTTGAAACCTGATTGATAGCCATTGGATATCCTCAACAAAACATTTACTAGAGCAGCCATCCTAGCTGTATACTTTTTAAGCATACCACTAAGTGCCCAAAATCGCATCTTTTTGAACGCTATTTTGTGCTTTTTTCTTGCTCGCAAGACCAGCAATAATCGAAGCTTCCGGGATTAATTTCTTGGCACTTATTGCAGGTCCACTCTGCAACACTATTTACTTCGTAGTCCTTAACCGCTTGCTTGGCTTTGTCCCATTGGGCTAACTCTACCATTAATGTAACTTGTACAACGTCCATAGGGAGCTCACCAGCTGCCGCCATGGCATACTCACCATCTACTCGGCTCTCAATGCCCATTTTACTTAACATCCCTTGCAGCAATCGCGCTTCTACAAAATTGGCGGCTCGATAAAACTCATGCCATTGGCTCATTTATTCTCCTTAATAGCTGCTACTAATGCTCAGTATAGGTGAGTTGCTTGTAGTATTGCTTGCTAACACAAAAACTTAGGCATTAACCCTTTTTAAATAGACCTAGTGAGCGGGCATATTAGCTCAGCACCCTAACGTTTTTATTGACTAAACCTCTGCTTAAAAAGGCTCGCTTAATTCTATGATGAGCCGCAACTACCCAGCACCAAAATATAGCGATACCGCACCAATTTAGAACATACCGTATGTAGATCACATAAAATACCGCACCACTTTAGAGCTAAAACTTGTAAATCCATTGTTATCATCAAGTTAAAACCCTTTCATTGCATCAACTTAGTGCTTAGTTAAGAAATTTATTCTACAAAAGGCCTGAAAATTGCTTCTTTTTGGCGCAAACCATATTAAAGAAACAATTAGGGAGATTTTTTAATGGATAATATTAGTGACGCTATCGACGTATTGTCGCAAAGCGCAAACACTTTATTCATTCTGCTAGGTGCCATTATGGTTCTAGCCATGCATGCTGGCTTTGCCTTTTTAGAAGTAGGCACAGTTCGCCATAAAAACCAAGTAAACGCCTTAGTTAAAATTATCACCGATTTCGCATTTTCTGGTGTGGCTTACTTCGTTATTGGTTACTACTTGGCTTACGGTAGCCACTTTTTTAATAGTGCAGAAGTACTTGCTGAAGGAAACGGCTACGAGCTGGTGAAGTTTTTCTTCTTACTTACCTTTGCTGCCGCTATTCCAGCCATTGTTTCAGGCGGTATCGCAGAGCGTGGTAAGTTCTATCCATTCTTAATTGCTTCTTCATTGATTGTTGGTTTGGTATACCCGATTTTCGAAGGCATTATTTGGAACGGTAACTTCGGCTTCCAAGATTGGTTAGAAGCGCAATTTGGCGCAGCCTTCCATGATTTTGCAGGCTCGGTAGTTGTACACGCAATGGGCGGTTGGTTAGCACTGGTTGCGATTAAAGTTCTTGGCGCACGTAAAGGCAGAAAGCCAGGCGTGGCATTTGCACCCTCTAACATCCCATTCTTAGCTTTAGGTGCTTGGGTACTTACCGTTGGCTGGTTCGGCTTTAACGTTATGTCGGCCCAAACCATGGACGGCATCAGCGGCTTAGTAGCGGTTAATACCTTAATGGCAATGGTTGGCGGAACGATTGTTGCGCTAGTTGTAGGCCGTAATGACCCTGGTTTTGTTCACAATGGTCCTTTAGCTGGCTTAGTTGCTGTTTGTGCAGGTTCAGACTTAATGCATCCTATTGGCGCCTTAGTAACGGGTGGCGTAGCTGGTGCATTATTTGTTTGGGTATTCACCTGGTTACAACAACGCTCTGACTTAGACGATGTATTAGGTGTTTGGCCACTTCACGGTTTGTGTGGTGTTTGGGGTGGTGTTGCCGCAGGTATCTTCGGTAGCCAAGCATTAGGCGGTTTAGGGGGCGTATCGCTAATCAGCCAAATCATCGGTAGCCTTGCAGGTGTTGCTGTAGCGCTAATCGGTGGTGTGATTGTTTACGGCATTGTAGATAAAGTTGCAGGCTTGCGTCTTTCTGAAGAAGACGAATTCCACGGCGCTGACTTAGCGATTCACAAAATTAGCGCAACCAACAAAGACCGCTAATAAAAAAGCCCGCACAGTTGTGCGGGCTTTCAATACTTGAAATGCAGTTCTGGTGAAGCTCACCATTGAACTGCATTTTGCTTTTTAGAGCTCAATAATATCTAACTTATAATCTATCTGACTCAAGTATTGCTGCTCATTTTCTAAATCTGCGCGGGTTAAAGGATTATTCTGCAGCCAAGTTTGATCCAACAGTAAACTCATTTGCTGCCCAGCAGCTCTAAACTGTAGTTCCGGCAGTGTTTGACGACGTTTGCCACGATTGAAGATGACTGACAAACGAATGATCAAACACGCCTTAAGCAAGTCTACGTTTTCCATAGGAAACTGTTTAACTGGGATGCGCTTACGATGCGCTAAAACTAAGGCAGCCAACTGTTGTTGCTCGATGCGAGAGAAGCCAGCAAGATCCACATGTTCCACAATATAAGCACCGTGTTTATGATAATCACTGTGTGCTACATCTAGGCCCACTAAAAATAGTTGCGAAGCCCAATTTAACAGCTTGGTGGTTTCTACTTCATCCAACGACCAGGTTTCTGCCACTTGGTTTAACAATAACTGACATGTGCTATCGACTCGGCCACTAAACTGGCTGTCTACGTGGTAACGCTCAGCTAGCTTTTGCACACTAGCTGGACGAATATCACTGTGTTCTAAACGGCCTTTTAGCTCATACAATAAACCTTCACGTAAGGCCGATTCAGCGGCATGCATAGTATCAATGTTAAGTGCTTGGAATAAGGCTTGTAAGACGACAACGCCTCCTAAAAACACCGGCTGACGTTCTAGTGAAAGACCTTTTAGCGGCAAGTTACATTCGCCTGCTTCAAGGTAGCGTTCAATAATAGCGTCTAGGCCTTTGAGCTGAATTTCACCATCACAAAATTGGTTTTCTAAGCAAACTTTCGCCACAGCTTTAATGGTGCCAGAAGCACCTAAACACTCATTCCAAGCATGTTCCAAGAAATCATCGGCCACAGGCAACAATTGCTGTGAACAATAGACACTGGCTTTTAATAAGCGGTTTTTGGTCACTCGGCCATTTTTAAAGAAACGTTTAGTGATAGATACACAGCCCATATCTAAGCTTTCTTTAAGCTTTAGATCCATGCCTTCACCAAGGGTGACTTCGGTGCTACCACCGCCAATGTCGATGACCATACGCGGGCCATTGGTTGGCGCCATATAGTGAGCAACACCTAGGTAGATTAAACGGGCTTCTTCTTCACCGGAGATAACTTCTACTGGATGGCCAAGGCGTTGCTCGGCAGCTTGCAGGAACACATTGGAATCAATAATGCTACGTAGGGTCTTGGTGCCAACAACTCTAACGCTGCCAGGTTTAAACTCGCGAAGACGCTCACCAAAACGCTCTAAACAAGCTTGAGCGCGATTCCAAGCAGCTGCGTCGAGGCTGCCATCATCTTGCAAGCCCCAACCCAAACGCACCATTTCTTTCACTTTATCGCGAACTTTAAGTTCGCCGTCTTCCCAGTCAGCAATAATTAAATGAAAACTATTGCTGCCTAAATCCAGAGCAGCCAACTGTTGAGTTTTGGGACTCAACAAACGCGATAAATTGAACATAAACTAACCTCAGCGAATCACTCGCAAAAGACCGAGCCAAAAGGCTCTCTAATTTACTTCAATATAAAACGTTTTAACATAGTTTCTATATCATTTACCTGTTGTTGTAGCGCTTGGCTAGATTGAGCAACTCGCTCTATTTGCTCAAAATTATCTTCTGCTACCTCGGCAATCACATTCACATTACGCGTTACTTCGCTTGCAACATGATGTTGCTCTTGAGCGGCCACACTAATTTGATCGGTCATCTCGCGCATTTGGCTCATGTCGGTGCGAATTGTCATGATCGCTTCACGAGATTTCTCGGCCAGATCTTTTGACTGACTCATTTGTTCGCGACTAGCAGCCATTGCATCAAATACTTGGGTTGATTCGCGTTGCAAGGTAGTAATCATTGCCCGCACTGACTCGGTGCTTTTGGTGGTTTGGCTAGCCAAGCTGCGCACTTCATCGGCAACCACCGCAAAACCTCTACCTTGCTCACCGGCACGTGCCGCTTCAATGGCCGCATTTAAGGCTAGCAGGTTGGTTTTCTCGGCAATACCATCGATCACTTCGATAATAGAACCAATTTGTTTACTGGCGTCAGCTAGCTTATCCACTTGGCCAGAAGTACTCTGCAAGGCATCATCTAAACTATCGATCATTTCGATATTTTGATTCATTACCTGCTGGCCTTGATCAATGTTGTTCTCAACAGACATCGACAACTCGCGGCTACTTTCGGTGTTTGAAGCCACTTCTTTAATTGCAGATTCCATTTCAGTAACAGCAGTCGCTACGCTGCTCAGTTCTGCGGTTTGCTTATCAAGCTTGGTTTTTACCACGCTTGAAGCTTCGTTATTTTTAACCGATACATCGCTAAGTTGGTGAGCTGCACTTTGAATTTGGCTAAACACCTCACGAGCTTGTTCAATCATTCGGTTAATGGCTGCCACCAACACCGCAAATTCACCAGAGTATTTACCATTCATGCTTTGGCTATAGTCACCCTCAGCCAATCGTAGAATGTGAGATTGGGTATGCTCTAGCGGTTTACGAATCAAACTCGCTAACCAGTAAGCAACGGCAATAGCAAAAATAATCACCAAAGGCACAACAATCGCGGTGATTGAGCGCGCATTAAGAATTAAACTTCGGCCCTGCTCGCTGGCCACCTCACTTTGCTGGTTAGCTAAATCAACAATCTTAGTAACGGTAGAATCTAAACCAGAAAGCTGACGGTTAATTTCCACAGTTTGGATAGCGATATTAGCAATGGTTTCTTGGCTATCTACATAGCGCTCTACAATGCCGCTTGGGTCATTCACTTGACGGTTAAACTCAGCAACCAAATCAGCGACTTGAGGGTCTGCCAAGCCTTCTACTTCATCAATTAATGAAGAAAAGTCATCGTTAAATACACGGTTGTTATATTGAATCTTCTTAACCAAATCGGCGATTTTTTGCGGGTCGCGAGTATTCACCATGTTTGATAATAAAAACTCCATCAAACCAAAACGGTCCATGACCATGGTGAGAATATCTTCAATATAAGAATCTTCAGCAGCTGCAGGGCTAGCCACTTTAGTCACAATTCTTTTCAAATCAGACAAGCGAAATAGAAACTGACTCAAATCGTCACGTACTTTTTCGTCTTGCTGCAGGTAAGTATTTTGTAATTGAGCTAATCGCTCACCTTGCGAGGCCAAGGTGTTTTCTACATTGCTAACATCATTTAAATACTGCGAAAGCCCATTAATATTAAACTTTTGGGCATGAGCTTCTAACTCTGCCACATGACTTTCTAGGTCATTTAATGATTCATCGGCTTGGCTATTAATGCTTTGCAACTCATCTAAGTTGCTGGCATTTTCCAAACTTAACAGCAAGATACCCGCTCGAAGCGCTTGGCTGCCTACTTGGTTTGCAAGCAACTGGGTTCTTGCACTGTTGTCAGTAAGTGTATTGAAACTTGAATTGATTTGCTGAGCCAGCAAAAAAGCGGCACCACCGCCCATCGCTATCACCAAAGTGAGAACGGCAAACCCTATATATAAACGATGAACAACCGAGATCTGATTGATACTTTTTCCCAACATGCCTTGCTACCTTTTCCCAAAAGCTCGCTAATTCCCGTACTAGTAAGACTAGTAAGGATTTTGTTGATTATCTTTTTTAGTCGTTATTGTGCGATGTTCCGCACACCCAAAAACTGTAAGCCATTATTAATTTTGGCTTTTTAGCTCATTGTTCGTGCAAAAAAATGCGTAATAAAAGATTAACCTGATGTTTGTATTATTTTTTTATAAAACATCATAGCAAGGAAGCAAACATGAGCCCACGGCTGATTCTCCCCCTCTCTCTACTCTTGTTAACTAGCCCGCAAATATTAGCTAAAGATGAAGCATCTTCAGCAGCTTTGCCCTATCAAGTGTTAACAAGCATGGAAAACGGCACCGAAATCCGCAATGGTGGATACGGATCTGCCATGACCGCCCATCCGCATTTGGCCGACCACTTTTATGCCCTTACCGATCGTGGCCCCAATGCCAAATACCAAGGGCCAGAAGGCAAAGGCAAGATCTTTCCAGCACCGGAGTACACACCACGCATTGGTTTATTTAGTTTTTCCAACGGTGAGGTAAACCAAGTAAAGGAAATTTTGTTGAAGGACCCAAATGGCAAACTAATTTCTGGTTTACCAAACCCCAAAGGCATGGGCGATACCGGTGAAGTAGCTTACGCTAACGACAAGTCGGTACTAAAAGCCGATCCTTTTGGTTTAGATAGTGAAGGCTTAGTTGCCTTAAAAGATGGCAGCTTTTGGGTGAGTGATGAATACGGTCCGCATATTGTTCATTACAGTGCCACTGGTGTAGAACTGGAGCGTATTAATCCCTTTGGCACCGGAACTGGCGGCAGAAAGCTACCTGCGGTATTGGCGAATCGTCGTGCTAATCGCGGAATGGAAGGCTTGGCAATTAGCCCTGACGAGAAAGTATTGTTTGGCATTATGCAGTCGACACTTTACAACCCAAGTAAAAAAGCCATCAGCAACAAAAACCTCACTCGCATCGTGAGTTTTGATATTACTAGTGGTAAAACTAAGCAATACCTTTACCAGCAAGAAGCAAATAACCTTTCTAACTCAGAAATTGTCGCCTTAAACCAGCAACAGTTTTTGGTCATAGAACGTGATGGTGGATTTGCCGGTGCTAGTGGCAAAAAACAGGCGAAATACAAATGTATTTATCAAATAGACTTAAGCCAAGCCACCGATGTAAGTGGCGATGTAGATGCCGAGCTAGGATTAACCTTTGCAGGGAAAACCCTCGAGCAAATGAGCTGGCAAGAACTCGCACAACAAGGGATTAAGCCAGTAACAAAAACCTTGGTGAATGATCTATTGGTAGATTTGCCCAGCCCCTACCCTCACGACAAACTTGAAGGCTTGTGGCTACGCGCCGACAATCAGCTAGCGGTACTTAATGATGATGATTTTGCTGTAGCGGCTAAAGGCGAGCATGTTATCCAAAAGATACTACCGGCTAATCAAACTATCGATCGCAATACCTTATATCTATTAAAAAGCCGATAGGCCAAAGCACCCAGAGTATTTTTATAGTGCTCTGGGTTCCTTATCTTTAATGCTGGTTTTTTAGCCGAACAGCACCTTCTTCAGAACATTCAATTTGTATAAATAAAACAGCCATCTACACTATGGGTGTAGCAGAAAGGAATCGCTCGTTAATGGTTGTTGATGGACTCACCTATTTTATTTTAACCACTTTAGTCACCGTGGTGTCTGCAGTGGTGCTCACCCTTATTCGGGTATTTCATGGGCAAAAAACCGCGCTAGATTGTTGGATTATGGCCTCCTACACTCAAGTGTGTGCCTTGCTGGTTGTGCTACTTTCCAGACAACCCTCGGCCACGGAGTTGTTGTTACAAAATACCTTATTTGCTGGGTCATTCCTGCTTATCGTTGCGGGTCATCACCATTACTTAAAGCAGCGCTTTAACCGCAACTTTCTGTCGATAGGGCTGTTATTGTATTGCGCACTGATGTTTTATTTCATCTCGATCGAGCCTTCTAGCCAATCTCGTATAACCTTATTCTCCAGCACCCTTGCACTTTGTTGTTTCTACTGCGCCTATCTGTATTTTCGCTATTGGCGTCAGCAACACAATCATGCCTTGTGGTTGGTCATTGGCTTGTACTTATTCTTTGGTACTTGTTTACTGCTCAGGGTTTACATCACCATGCAACATACGCCGCAAAACCAGGGTTTATTGCTTGGCGTGCCTACCTTGCTTTCGTTAGCCATATTCGCCGGAAACGCACTGCAAACTTACGTGTTCTACTTTTTACTGCATTGGCGGCAAATCATTCAATTAGAACAGCTCGCCAATTACGATATCACCGGTGCTATGCGTCGCAGCTACTTTTTAAAACAACTAGAAAAAATGACTAAACGCGCGCAGTTTTCTGGTGGTGAAATTAGCGTAGTGTTTATCGATTTAGACCGCTTTAAAAGCATTAACGATGACTACGGTCACGACAACGGCGACTTAGCCTTAATGCACTTTTCAGAGATAGCCCTAGACAACCTGCGTGTCGGCGATTTATTTGGTCGCTTTGGTGGCGAGGAGTTTGTAATAGCGCTGAACGGAGCCAACGCGCAGCAAGCCAATGCATTAGCAAACCGGATCCGCATTCAACTCAATCAGCAAGCGCTAAAAACCAGCAAGGGTAAGCTCTACATGAGTGCCAGCTTTGGCGTAGCGTCAAACTTAAAAACTCAAGATTTATCCAAACTTATTAAACAAGCCGATGAAGCAATGTACCAAGCCAAACGCCAAGGCGGAAACAAGGTCAAGGTGTACGCTCTAAATGAAAGCACCAGCAGTTAGTTGAAATATTTCACTACTTTAGCTTACCAATTCCACTTTACCCGCTAAGCATTTCGCCATACTCTTTAGCAAAACCTAGATAGTGCGACTATCTTAGCTAATCATGTAACAAGGAAAAATAATGACCATAGGGGTAGGTGGCAGTTCAGCCAGCGAACAGTTGGCTGCATTAAGCAACATGTGTAGCGACATAAGTGGAATTAGTAAGGCCGAATACCAACAACGCCAGCAACGAGCATGTGAGTTAATGCAGCAACAAGGCATAAGCGCTATTTACTTAAACGCCGGCACTAACTTGTACTATTTCACTGGATTAAAATGGAGTGCCAGCGAGCGTATGGTAGGAGCTTTGTTGAGTGCCGATGGTCAACTGCACTATATTGCTCCGTATTTTGAGCAAGACTCTTTAAACGACTTCATGCTTGTTGATGCACCCTTCCATGGCTGGCATGAACACCAAAGCCCTTATCAGTTGTTTTCAACGCTATGTTCAGATCTAAAACTAAGCGGCACCATTGCAGTCGACCCCAGTGCAGCGTTCTTTTTGGTAGACGGTCTGATTAAAGCAAACCCTGAGTTAAATTTTGTAAACGGTGATGTAGTCACTCAAGCTTGTCGCGCCATAAAATCAGCCGCCGAGATTGCCTTATTGCAACGAGCCAAAGACATGACCTTGGCGGTACAAAAAGCTGCGGCTAAAATTTTGCGCCCTGGCATTAGCACTAGCGAAGTGACCGAGTTTATCCACCAAGCCCACCAAAAGGTAGGCGCTAGCGGATCGTCTTTTTGTATTGTGTTGTTTGGCCTAGCCAGCTCATTTCCACATGGCGTAAAAGAGCCGCAAATCTTGCAAGAAAATGATTGGGTACTCATTGATACCGGCTGCCTATTGCACGGTTATAACTCAGACATAACCCGCAGCTACGCTTACGGTGAAGCGACTGAACAACAACGTAAAGCTTGGCAAAGCGAACATAAAGCGCAACAGGTCGCTTTTAATGCGGCGCAATTAGATGCTAGCTGCGCCAGTGTAGATGCTGCAGCTCGCCAATCGCTAGAAGCAGATGGCTATGGGCCAGAATATGCTTTACCTGGCTTACCACATCGCACAGGGCACGGTTGTGGCCTAGACATTCACGAAGGGCCTTATTTAGTAGCAGGCGATGAAACCCTGTTAGCCCCTGGCATGGTGTTTAGTAACGAGCCGATGTTGGTGATCCCCGAACACTTTGGCGTTCGCTTAGAAGATCATTTTTATATTGGCGAGTCAGGGCCAGTTTGGTTCACCCAACCAAGCCCAAGCATAGATGACCCTTTTGGCTACCAAACAGCTTAAATAGCGCTACCGATAAACCAAGCAGCTTACCTTAGCCACTTTTAGTTTTTGGGCTAGGGTGGCTGTTACGAAAATCAGCCTCCAAAAAATTAAACATTTTAACTAGGTAGGGGTCAAAAGCTTTCCCGCTCAAGTCGTTAATAATTTCCTTCGACTTCTCAAAGGAAAAAGCCGGTTTATAGGGTCGCTCCGACATTAAGGCATCAAAACAATCCACTAAACTAACGATTCTTGCCTCAATCGGAATCTCTTCACCAGCAATTTTTTGCGGGTAGCCTTGCCCATCCCAGCGCTCGTGGTGACCGCGAACAATGTTTTCGGCTACCGGACTTAACTCAAATTCTCTTAATAGTTGATAGCCATTATCCACGTGTTGCTTCATCACTTCCCACTCTTGCGCATCAAGCTTGCCCGGTTTGCCAAGAATCGCGTCGGGAGTAGAAATTTTGCCAATGTCATGCAAAGAGGCAAATTGATGAATATCCTCTACTAGCTGCTTATCTAAACCAACATGCTCCGCCATAAGCCGAGAATAATCGGCCACCCGTTGCACATGGCTACCGGTTACCGCGTCGTCATTCTCATGCAAGCGCTCTAACATTTAGGTTACCCCTTCTAGCACCTTATGCATTTTGGCTTTTTGCAGGCGTTCTTCTATCCGGTTTTGCAGATGTTGGTAGGAATAGCATCCAGCCAAGCACACCAAGCTCGCCACAAGCAAAGCGGCCCACCATTGGTAACTCTTTGTTAACACGCCAAAATTAGAGATAGGCTGGGTTAAATGTGGTAAATAATTATGTTGGTAAGCCACAATAAGTTGTGCGCCCATCATTACCGGCTGAACGGGGCTATCTAGGTTTATTTCTGCGGCTAAACTATCGTCGAAATAAACCCGCTGGTGGGCCAAGCGCTGAACTTGAGATTCAATGAAAAGATCGTCACAACTCAACTCTGCACAATATAAACTCGCCGAATTTGGGTGGGCCAAAAACTGCTGGCGCTCATCTACAATGTAAAACCTTAGCTGCTCGGGTAACAAGCTAGCTAACTGTCTAAGCTCTTGTTTCACATCGTAATTAAACATCAAACTACCTAGATATTGGCCGCTATCTAAATGCCTTATCTTTTGCGCAATGCGCATCACCGGTCTATAAGGCCGCTCAATCACCCCATAATCAACGTTTAAATCCACCGGAGACAAGTAGCTATTGCCAATAGCAGTGCTACTTAATTGCTTAAAATAGTAGCGCTGAGATTTATCCTGAAGCTCTATATTGCTTAAACGCACTGGCACACCTGCGCGATTCACCAGCTTGAATACCTCTTGCCCTTCGGGGTTAAACAAACGCGTTTGCACCACGGTTGATTTACTTTGCATTAGCTTGCTAAGCAACTCCGCGACAACCTCATAGTTGCCACTATCTAACGCTTTGGGCACCATCGAAAGTTCGGCAAAGTATTCTAGCTCTTGGCGGTGTTGCGTTTCGGTATGCTTAATTAAGGCAGCAACGGCGGCAGCGCGCTTAGCGACACTGCTGGAAAGCTGATTCACTGCAGCGTTATGTTGGCTCAGCAAGCTCATGCTGGTTAAGCCCATAACGACCCCAATAAATAAGGCACTGGCAATAAGATAAAGACTTAAGCGAGACATAATATTCCCTCCTACAACTCTTTAAACTATGGTTAATTTTTATACAAATCACCAGCAATTGATAAATTTATATTTAATTTTTCAGGTTTTTTACAAATACAATTAATTGCCGCTGCAGTAAGCTAAGTTTTTTGGCGCTAAAAGGATCCCGCTATGCAACAGCAAAGCCTACTAAAATGGCATTGTTTTGAGGTAACTCGCGAGCAACAACGTCTGCCTAATCAACAGCAAAATACCATCACCACACTTCGCCACCCTGGTGCAGTGGTAGTGCTAGCGATTAATGATGCGGGCAACATTGTTATGGAGCGCCAGTATCGCACTGCCATTCAAGACTGGTTGGTAGAACTCCCTGCTGGCACCATAGAGGCCGATGAACAAAGCGAGAATGGAATACTAGCCTGTGCTAAACGCGAGCTGCAGGAAGAAGTTAATTTAGTCGCCGAGCAATGGCACAGCCTTGGTAAACTATATCCGGCGCCGGGCTTTTGTGACGAGATACAGTATTTGTTTTTGGCCAAGCAGCTTTCGCATCAAGCAGGTCAATGCGACGAAGATGAGTTTATTGAAGTATTTGAAATGAGCAGTGCAGAGTTTGAAAAAGGCATCGTTAATGGAACCATCAACGATGCCAAAACCATTGCTTGTTATAGCCGTGCTAAGCTTGCGGGTTTACTCGACTAAACGCTGGTAAGCAGTTTACTGGCTTTGTTAATTGGAAATAACTTGTCATACGCAAGGTTATAAAAGTATGCAAAAAACAAGTAATAGATGATCATGGCTGCATCCATAATCAGCGCATCTAGCAAACTAACATTTAGCCACCAAGCCATTACTGGAATAGTGATAACTAACAAACCTAACTCAAAACCAAAGGCATGAAATATGCGCTGCTTTTGGCTTTTATCGCTATGCCCTTGGCGTTTAAATAAAAAATTATCAAACCAGCGATTGTAGAAATAGTTCCACGCTGTAGCGATAACCGAAAAAAACAAACCCATCGCGCCAGAATGCATTGGGTCTACCCCAAACAGCACAGCCAATAAAGGCATAGCTCCTAATAGGCCAACTAACTCAAAACCTACGGCATGGCGAATTCTATCGGATGTTTGTCTCATGCTTATCTCCAGTTCGATTCAATAAAGCTATTTTATCGGTATACGATTCCCTATACTGGAACAGAATGCATCGTATTTTCCGCAAACAGGGAAAGCTATGGACAACTCTGATCTAGACAGCATCGCCACTGGCAGTTTTGAATTTAAAGATATAAACGAGCGCGAGTATCGCTTTATGCAAATCGACCGCATCGAGTCATTGCTGGCCTATTGCAAACTTAACCGTAACCAACTGGCCAAGCTAAGCGGCATTTCGAAAAGTGCCCTTTACAACAAGCTAGATAAAGACGGCAACGCTAACTTTAGCCAAATTGAGTTATTTAAAATTGCCAAAGCGTTAGATCTGAGTGTGGTGTACTTATTACCGCTATCTCAACATGAGCGTGATTTAGTTAAAGGGCCACCAATTCCAGCCAGCAGCCTACGCTTTGTTGACGATATGCTGGGCGCGCGGCGCGACGATATAGAGTTTTTACACGGCGTGCACAAGCTATTTAAGGAATACATTCAACAACGGAAAAACTAGCCAATTGTGAAATGTTTAAGAATAAGAGCGCTAAGTATCAGATTTACTCACCAACAGCTAAGCGCTCTACCAAGCCCGAGCGCCGCTGGGTTTTATTCCTACATGCTGCACTTATGCTCTCGGCATCGGCATATAAGCTAAAGGTACTTTTTGCGCGGGTGATTGCGGTATACAACAACTCTCGATTTACCAACGCTTGGGTAGCTGGCGGCAGCAACATACACACCTGTTTAAACTCACTGCCTTGGCTCTTGTGTACAGTCATGGCGTAAACACTTTGGTGAGCTGGCAAGCGACTAGGTAATAACCAGCGTAAACCAATGGCGGATTCAAAAGCCACCATTAGCTGGCCATTTTCATCTTGCGCACAAATACCAATATCGCCGTTGTACAGCTGCTGCTCGTGATCGTTTTGCTCAATCATCACTGGTCTACCGGCATACCACACGCTATCGGCATGTTTTGGCAAGGTAATAAAACCTTGCTGGTTTAGCCGTTTCTCGATGCGTTGATTAAGCCCAGTCACACCCAAATCACCATTACGAAGTGCAACTAAAAGCTGAAACTGATGAAACTTGGCAAACACCTGCTCCATCGGTAAACCTTGACGCAACGCCTCTAAATAGGGCTGGTAAGCCTTAGCGCTTTGCCCAAGCAAGTGCCGGTAACTGTCTTGATTTAGCGTTTGATAGGGTAAGTCTTCGCGGCGTGATTCCAGCAAAGCCATGGTTTGTTTAACTTGGCCTTGGTTTACCGCAGCTGCCAACAAACCGATCCCTGAATGAGCATCAAAGCGATAGCTTTTACGCAATAAACACAGCTTATCAGCTATGGGCAAAGGCTGCTTAGCTTGCCAAGCACTTAAGTTAAAACCACTACTGGCTTGCAAATTATCCAGCAAGGTTTGGCTGTAACCCTGCTCAATAAAGGCACATAAATCCCCCAATACTGCCCCCGCCTCTACCGAAGCCAGTTGGTCCTTATCACCCAACAATATTATTCGCGCCTGTTTAGGCATGGCCGCTAGTAGCTTCACCATTAGTGGCATATCAATCATCGACGCTTCATCTACAACTAATAAATCTAAAGCTAAGGGATTGTCGGCATGATGACGAAACTCCGCCCGCCCAGGTATAACACCTAATAAGCGGTGAATAGTTGAAGCTTGCTCAGGGATAGTTGCGATAGTTTGCTCGCTGGCATTAAGCTGCTGTTTTGCGCCGATAATAGATTCACTTAAGCGCGCGGCAGCTTTACCCGTTGGTGCAACCAGCTGAATGTTTAAAGCCGCTTTTCCAGCACTTAGTTGTAAATCTTGTAATAAGGCGAGCAAGCGCGTCACGGTGGTGGTTTTGCCTGTGCCTGGCCCGCCACTAATCACTAGCCGAGGCTGGTAACAAGCTTGTAAGGCTGCCAGCTTCTGCCAATTTATCTTGCTAGCATTAGCAATTTTAGCAACTAGGCTTTGCAGTTCTGATACTTGTTCAATATCAGCAAGTTTGCTCAAGAACTCGGCATTATTAAGTAAGTTCGCGTCACTTACATCCAAATATTGCTGGGCATATAAAGCCATCTGTTGCGCAGAATAAGCGGCTTTAGCCTGTAATAGCATTTGCCAGTTAGGGCTAAACAATTGCTCCACTTGCTGTTGTATTTGGGCTAAGGGGTAATCACTGGTAAGTGAGTGTTCACCGAAGTAATCGGCAATTTGCTGCTCATAGCTCCAATATCGATACAAATATAAGCGCCCATACTGCAATACCAATGGTTTAGCATCTCTGGATAACTTAGCTTGCATTACTGCCGCTGAAGACCCAAGTTGCACTTGCCAAAATTCAGGCTCTAGCGCACCTGCTAGTGGGCAAGCACCCAACTGTTCACAACGCTTGGCTAGGCTAGACATATCGATACAAACGTGGCCGGCTTGTAATTCATTACTAACCAGCGCGGCTGCCACCATCAAAACATCAGCCTGCTCACTGCTTGCAAACGACTTAGCAAAGTGAAAATCTAAGGCGCTGATTTGTCCCTGCTGTTTTAACTGTTGGAGCCAACCAGTAATGTTTAGAAGGCTAGTATCATTGGCGAGTAAACTAGTCATCATTCGCCTCCACATGATTTAACTGCACTAATGTTTGATTAAGATCTTGCCCGGCAAATAGCTGATCAAGGTACTCAATAAATTGCGGATCCGGTCGGCTAAAATACACACCATTACGCTGCTCGTTTAGAGCGGCTTGACTAGCCATATCACCGGCCATTCCACGCAAAAATAAATAATAAACCCCGCCAAAGTGCTGCTCATAGTCGTAGTCAGGTATTCGTTGCCCCAACCAACGGTGTAAGGCCAAACTGTACAGCTGATATTGGAAATCGTAGCGATGCTCAACCATGGCATCCATCATTGCCTGTTGTTGGTACTCACTTACTTCTGCCCCCAAGTAATTCGATTTGTAATCCAATACGTAATAACGACCATCATGTTGATACACCAAATCGATAAAGCCCTTTAACATGCCTTGCACACTGGCAAAATCCAAGGGTTTGGCTTGGCGACTTAATGGGTCGAAATATTGAATTAGCTGATTAACTTGATTGGCTTGCAAGTCTGCAATTGGCAAGAAAAACTCCATTTCGACCAAGCGTTGCGCGGGGCTTAGTTGGCTTAAACTGTAAGCAGCAGTGCTCCCAGCATCATCCAAAGGCGTAGCACACACCTGTTGGAACATATCAGCCAGTGGCGCTAACCATAACAACTCGCCTTGAGCGTCCAACTGATTATAACTAGAGGCTTGCAGTAAGGGCGCAATAGCCAGCTGAATACTCGCTAAATCGGCTTGAAAATCCACTTCTTCAAACAATAAGTGCAAAAAAGTACCAGCCTCTGCGCCACGAGGGAAATCAAAAATAGTCAGCGTTTGCGGCTGTTCAACTTGGCTTGGCTCAGCACTTAAACCTTCTGCTTCATCTAGCCATGCCATATCACTACTTGCATCAAAGCCTGCGCCGTGACCTTGCTGGCGACTAAGCGCAGAGTAACTGGTTAGCCACCAGTTTCGATTCAGCTGGGTAGTAAATTGCTTAGCAGCAAAACTTTGCTGCTCTTGGTTTAACGGGCTATATGGCGCAAGTGTTTGCTCACTCACCGTTTGCCAACTCACGCAGGGAAGCTGAGCCAAATTGTCCAATATAGCGCTAAGCGCGCCAGCAGGTTGTGGCTGATTTTGTTGCAACAAGTAGCCTAGGGCGCTTTGATGCACGTCGGTATCACCTTTTTTGGCATTACCTTTTTTCAGATCTGCCACACCTAAGTAACAGCAATACACCGCCCGAGTCACCGCCACATAAAGCAAGCGCAAGTCCTCGGCCAAACGCTCTTGGCTAGCAGCCTCCATAGCTTGCTCACTGCCATTTAAATCGAGAATAAAGCGCTCGCCTTCGTGATAAAGCGCTTCGCTCGCTTCGCGATAACCCAAAATAAACGGCAACATCACAATCGGATATTCCAAGCCCTTACTTTTATGAATAGTGACAATTTGCACCAAGTTCGCATCACTTTCTAAGCGCAGTTGTTGGTCATCGGCATTGCCATCGGGCTCGAGTAGTTGTTCGGCAACCCAGCGCATTAACGCAGCTTCACCATCTAACTCGGCGCTCTGGTTTTGCAGTAACTCAGCTAAATGCATCAAGTTGGTAAGTAAGCGTTCACCATAGTTGTCGTTTTGGCTGATCCAGCGCTCGCTAATGCCACGTTGGCTCATCCAAGAATAAAACATTGCTAGTACGCCTTGCTTATACCAAAGCTGTTGGTACTCGCTGTACTCTTGGGAATAACGTTGCCAGCTCCGCTCGTCGGTATTTAGCTGGTCCAACTCGCTTAAGCCTAAACCTAGAATTTTACAGGCTAAAGCTGCGCGTAGTTTTCGGTCATTATGCGGTTCTTGGCAGGCTAATAACTGCAAATAAAATTGATAGGCTTCGGGGCTTTCAAACACACTATCGCGGTTAGATAAGCTGACACTGGCAATGTTTTGTTTAGCCAATGCTGCGGCCACTTTTTCGCCTTCACGGCGAGTGCGCACTAACACCGCGATATCGCCCGCTTGCACTGTTTTACCGCTATCACCCAGAGTTGCACGCCCTTGTTGCCCGGCTTCTAACAAAGCTTGTATTTGCTGGGCACACTGTTGAGCCTGACCAACAAGATAATCTTCGCCGCGCACAAATTCTGAGTTTTGCTGATACAAAAACTGCATGGCTGCCTGTGACTCGCCGTTTATAACTAAACCACTCAGATCTGCTTTAGCCGCATTCACCGGGATGAACTCAATGGCATCGTCAAAAATAAATGGCCGAGCATGGCACTCAAACAATTTATTGCATGCGGTCACCATCGCGCCAGTGGAACGCCAATTGGTTGGCAGGTTGTAACGTGCGGTAACCTTGTTGCGCGCTTGCATATAAGTGAAAATGTCGGCGCCGCGAAAGCCATAAATCGCCTGCTTAGGATCGCCAATTAGCATTAACGCGGTATCTGGCCTATCAATATACAGCTGAGAAAAAATCTGATACTGCTGAGGATCGGTATCTTGGAATTCATCAATCATCGCCACCGGATAAAGCTCGGCAATTTGCTTGGCTAGCACTTCTCCTTGAGGTGCATTTAGCGCCTTGGCCAAACCCGCCAATAAATCATCAAAACTTAACAACTGCTGTTGTTGCTTGAGTTCACTAAAACGCTGACGTATTTGAGGCAACAACCGGGCTAACAGCAAGTTTTTAATGCTTTGTTCTTCTGCAAACAAGGTTTCTATCGCGTTAAACGCGGGGTGCTGCGGAGGCGTACCTTTAGCTTTTACGCCATTAGCTAGATTCTCTGGCGTGAACCTAGCCAAAGCCTCGCGCAATGGTTTGCTTAAAAAGTCACTGTCGGTTGCGGCGTCTGCAAACTGGTTAATTAAGCCCAACCATTTTTCGACCGAAGCTTTACGAAACTTATTGCCATTTAATGGCGCAGTTGCAATAAGTTCGGCAATGTCTGCCGCAGCCGGTTTCCAAAGCTGTTTAAAGACATCAATGCGATTAATTTGATGCGCAAAAAAGCGTTCTAAATCTTGCTCTTGCGGCACACCTTGTAGCTCAAAATGGCTTTGATTTAGCAAGCCGCCCAGTTCTTGATGTAAGTCGTAAGGGCTAGCCCAGCATTGTACTATTCGCCCCACTAAGGGCACCGATAAGGGATAAAAGCACTGACGCCAACAATCTTGCACCGCTTGCAAACGAAGATGAATTTCATTGGTAAGAAACTCCATCTCAAAGGGCAAGCCCGATTCGAAAGCATGTTGCTTCAACATGCGTTGGCAAAAACCATGAATGGTAAACACCGCCGCCTGGTCCATGTTCTGCTCGGCCAGCAACAAACGTTGCGCCGCCTGCGGGTGGTCGTTAACCTCATCTAGCAGCTGACCAATAATGAAGTCATCGCTTTGGCCTCGTAAAAAAGCAATCCGCGCTTGATGAATTTTCTCGCGAATTCGACCTCGCAGCTCCTGCGTAGCTGCTTCGGTAAAGGTAACCACCAATATCTGCTCAATAGTGAGCGGTACGCGCTCTCCGGCTTGGCTAAAAGCTTGCTCTGGTAGACGATAATGCCCTAGCAACAAACGCAGCACCAAAGCACCAATGGTGTAGGTTTTACCCGTACCGGCACTGGCTTCAATAAGCCGAGAGCCATTTAAGGGAAACGTAAAAACATCTAAGTTATTATTGGTCGTGCTGCTCTGCTGAGCAGCTTGGTTTAGATTAGACACCAGCAAACTCCTCTAGATGAGCTAACAAAGGGCCAAGCAAGGCTTGAGCGCTGGCTTCGAACTGCGGCCAGATAGCTTCTAAATCATTTAGCTGAGCTTGAATATACGGGTCAGCACCCTCTGCCTGAGCAAACGGCCCTCCGTTAAACTGATTGCGTGCCGCGCGCCTTGCTTTATCTAGATTGGCCTCGCTGTACTCAATACTGCCGGTTTTCTTGTCTTTACATTGGCTTATCCACTGCCAAGCGCTTTCGATAGGTAGCAATATCGGCTGGTGTAAACCTTGTTGTAAGTGGCTTAGCCAAAGCGCTAAATACTCTTTTGCTTGTTCTGCACTTAATGGCGAAAGCTGCCAAGCCCCTTTACGACCAAGCACATAAGAGCTAAGCGCTTGCTCAGGTAAACTAGCGTGAAACACTAAGTGCCACAGCCAAGCGGCAACCAAATCTTTACCCCGAATACTGCCCGGTCGATAACTCACTAAACCTTGTGCGTATTGGTTCTTTAACCAAGCCGACAAACGACACTGCTGCAAACCATCCTCATGCAAATACTCTAGATCTAGGGCTAGCTGCTGGCGCTTAACTAGCCCTCCCGCTAGCAAGGGAAATAGGGCATCGGCCAAGGGTTCAAGATCTTGCCATTGCTGCTCAAACGATACCTCTCCAAAACCACCATGCGGCAAGCTACCGGCAGCATGTAACAGCGCAAATTGCTGCTTTTTATCTGCGTTGTTTAGTTGCTGTTCGAGTAAATATTGCTTCATAGAGAAGCCCGCTAACCCTTCTACTAAAAAGGGTTCGGTTTCTTCTAATTGCTCGCTTAAGCGCGGAAAACTCACTTTTAAGCGCCGCTGATAAAAATAAGCGATGGGCGAGCGACTAAAGGCAAGCAACTCGTCCATTTCAATATCCGCTATGTAACCTTCATTGAGCAGCGCTTCTTCTATCGGCTCGGGCGCTTTACTTTGTTGCTGGGCTGCTACAGCCGGCAGCCAACGCTGCGCATAACTAAACTTATCGCTTTGGCTTTGATAATACTCACTCGAGAAGGGTTGCAAAGGATGCTCACAACTAATGTGAGTTAATAAACGCTTGGCTGATTGATCTACATTTAGTTGTTCATCACCCTTTAGTACGCAGCTTTGGCCAATGTAATCACATAGCTCAGCCACCAACACCGACGGCGTTTGTTCACTGTTATCCTTGGCACTATGGGCAATATAAGAGACATATAAAGTATCTTGGGCGGCCAGCAATGCTTCTAAGAACAAATAACGATCGTCATCTCGGCGGCTACGGTCGCCACGTTTAGCAGGATTTTGCGCCATTAAATCAAAGCCCATGCTAGGTACGGAGCGCGGATACTCACTGTCATTCATGCCCAATAAACACACTACTTTAAAGGGTATGGCGCGCATTGGCAGTAAGGTACAAAAGTTAATTTGCCCCGCCAAAAAGCGTTGACTACCACGCTGGGCATTTAGCTGATTACGGCAATAATCCAAAATAAGTTCAGGGCTGACAAGCTCCATATAACCGCTACTGCTGCATTGCTCTACGAGGGTTTCAAATAGCTTATGCAGGCGCAATTGCTCGGTTTCGTCATCACTATCAAAGCTGTAAATATTGCTGAGCAAATTTTGCAAACGTAATCGCCATTGCGCGGCGTTAACCGCACTCAACAACTGTTGTTCTAGCAACATTAGTTGGTCTATAAAGTCAGCTAACTTGCCCACCGCTAAGGCAATTTTCCCTTGCACCTCATCATAGGCTAGCACCCCTTGATGTAAACCCGCTTCACTGGGCATCGCATAACCTAACAACATCCTCTTAAGGCCAAATAGCCAAGAGTGAGTTTCATCTTCTGGGGCCTGCCAGCGGCTGCGGTCACTGCCATCTAGCCCCCAACGCACCCCTGCTTCTCTCACCCATTGGCGCAGCGACTTAAGTTCATCTTCTGCCAATTCAAAACGACGCATTATTGCCGGTACTTCTAATAACGCTAAAAGCTCTGCCGCAGACTTACGTTTTTGTGGTAGCGCCAACAGCTCCAAAAAGCTTAACAAAACGGGGTTTTCTTGAGTGGCACTGCGATCTGAAATAGCAAAAGGCAAGCGCGTTTCAGCACTGGTGCTGCCAAACACTGCCTGAATCATTGGCCCATAACGATTTACATCGGGCACCATTACAATAATATCGCGGGGGTTTAGTTCTGGGTCTTGCTCAAACATTGCCAGAAGTTGGTCGTGCAATATTTCTAGCTCTCGGCGAGGGCTATGGCAAAGATGCAATTGCACACTGCAATCATCAGGCTCGATCTGGCGCTTGTGCAAACTGTTGTCAAACTTCTGATAATCAATGGGGTCTTGCAGCTTTAAGATATCGTCTTGAACCATTGCCAATAAACTTGGAGCCTGCTGCTCATTTACATTACTGGCAAAAATGTCGGTTTCTTGCTTATTTAGCGGGTGCAATAATTCAATGTAATCACGGCCTAACTTGCCCATAGACGCCAATAAGGGATTGCCTACTTGGCTGATATCGGATTGTTGTTTTAGCAGGGTGCTAACGTCTCGAACATCGCCCCAGTATTGCTCTGAAGGATTGGTAAGGAATAGATGAATTTCACAATGTAATGCTAAGGCGTCTAAGGCTTCAACATAGGCCGGCGGCAAGGCTGATATACCAAAAATAAACACCTGCTCGGGCAAACCTTCAGGCGCGGCACTGGCCACTCGCAACTGTTCAACAAAGTCGATATATAATTTGCCCCGGTGATAAAGGGAGTCCATAGAGCTTACCGTGTCGTCAACCAAGTCACGCCACAATATCGGTTGCCAAGGCTGGCTTTCGCTCACCTCGTTTAAGTCATCACCCGCTTCCCATGCACTGGTCCATTCGCTGCGATACACCAAGTATTGGTCGTAAATATCTGCAATTTTTTGTGCCAGTTGCCAAAGCTTACGACTGTCAATGTCCTCACTTTCTTGCTCACCCAACAGATAGTGCTTTAAGGTGCTAAATGCAGGTTCTTGCAAACGTTGCGGCAACAAGCGCATTAATCGCCAACTCATGGCTTCTTTATTAAAGGGACTTTGCTCGGGAACATCTTGCAGAACTAAGTGAAACATTTGCCAAATAAAGCTAGCAGGCAGTGGAAATGCCACATTTGCCACAATGCCTTGTTGTTCGGCCAGCTGCAGTTTTAACCACTGCGCCATGCCAGGGCTTTGTACCAAGATCTGCTGTTGAGTAAATGGATTTTCTGGCGCTTGCAAGGCCATCACCTTACTCAATAAAATTTGTAAGGTATCTAAATGATTACTTTGGTAAAGATATAACAAGAAGGCTGTTCCCTTGAACGAAGCAGCCTTTATTGTGCCAGAAAAAAACGCTTAAAAAAGTGTTGCTTAAACGATTTTCACTGGATGGCAGCAGTTAGCTGAACAGCTAGCTACTTAGAGAAGATAATGCGACGCAGCGCAGAATAGTCGAAACTGGTGTAACCGCCGTAACCGTTGCGTGCAACAAACATATTGTCGGCTTCGTCACCACTAGGAAGTTTAAATTTAGCACCGCTATGAGTAACCGCTACGTACTCATTTGAAACATAATAATATTTGTTATCGGCTTGAATAAACGCCAACTCACTTAATGGCATAAACAGCGGTTTTCCTTTGCTATCTAAGGCAACAATGCGTTGTTGTAAACTGCCATCGGAGTTTTGGATCTGTAAATCTTGCATTTGCATCCATTGCGATTCGCTACCCGACTGTAGCCAAATTCTAACATCCTGCGCATTTGCAGTACCAAACAATAGAGAAATGCCAATCACCATCCATTTCATCATAGTATTTCCTTCCTTCTTTTGAAGCGCGATAAGCTCTTTGCATACGGCTTATTCACGTGCACTTTAAGTAGCAGCTTCACCCTTGTAAACGCCTGTTTGACATTTTTTCGGTGAAAGTCATGTTTCTGACCTCACTGCCTTTATTTTTATGTTTTTTTTATTGCTCTAATCAAGCGCTAAGCGGCGCCCTTCCTAGTGAGCGCTATCTATAACTCTGTGTTTATATCCTATATTGTACTTGAAAAACATAAGCTTATGAAAACGTTATCTTCAAGTTATTCTAATAAAGTGTCAATAATTTGAACACTAACAGCTATACAATTATTGAGCCATTTTGTTGTAGCTATTTGTTTACGCAAAGACAAAATGCCAGCGAAGCCCCGCGAACACTGAGATAATTCGTAATCTAGTGAGTGATTTATTAATCAATAGAGAAAGGGGAAACTCGACAAAATATAAACACTAGGCAGACAAACGCTTAAGTAAGCGATCCATTGCCCGATAGCTTAGTGCTTCCACAATGTCATTGCGTTGAATATCTTTTTGCTGCTTTAGATCGGCAATGGTTCTAGCCAAGCGCCAAACGCGATGAAATGCGCGAGCAGATAAACCTAATTGGCTAATACTGCTTTCTAAAAACTCACTATTTTCAAGGCTTAAACTGGCATGCTGGTGAAGCTCTTTACCAGAGAGTTGACTATTTAACTTACCGCTGCGCTCTAACTGCAGCTTGCGCGCGTTAATCACCCGCTGTTTTATCATGGCACTAGACTCTCCCTGCGCATGCTGAGTTAAGCTGCCTTTGGGTAATTCAGCTACCTCAACACTTAAATCAAAGCGGTCTAAAAATGGCCCCGATAGCTTACCAAGATATTTCAAGATTTGATCAGGATTACTGCGTAGCTGCTGACCTTGATAGTAACCACAAGGCGAAGGGTTCATCGCCGCCACTAACTGGAATCGCGAAGGAAAGCGCACCTGCAAAGCAGCACGAGAAATATGCACCTCACCCGACTCAAGCGGCTGGCGCAAAGCATCTAAAGTACTACGAGCAAACTCTGGAATTTTCCTAATATCGTTTTTGAGTAATAAATATTGTCAATTTGAGTCATTAATGTTGTAAGTGTTATTCGAGTTAGTGGAGCGCATCGCTTCAGATGCTAGCGGAACGATAAGTCATTCATTTTTCTATTAAGTCGAGTAAGTAGCTATGTTATCCGTTCAATCTTACGTCCTCACCTAGCCCCTCTCATGAATGAATATTCACTTAATCGTCATGTGCAACTACTGATTCAGTCACAGAATTCAGATGGAGAGCGAAACTACCAGCTAAAACAGTTATGCCCATTCTTACTTTGAACCGCAATAACTAGCAATTATAAAAGAAACTCTTTGACCTAATATTGCTAATGATCAAATCTGATTGGAGGTTTGTTAAGAAGAATATGAGGGGGGAGAAGTGAAGGCGTTGGTGTTAATATTGATCACTACCTTGACTATAACTGTACATGCTTCTGAAAGAGTGGATTTCGGATATTGGTCTGTGTTGAAACACGATAACCAAGACAATTCGCCTTTCTATGCAACATTAGTAGGCTTTGATATTGATGGTGAGCAACGGATTCAGTTTACCTGCTCATACCGCTCAGACGGTTTTCAAGCTGAATTTTTGAAGTTGAAAATGACTGAGTACGGGCAAGATATACATACGTATGTTGAATACTCAAATGAACATGAACAACGAAAGTTTTATATTGCTCCAAGTGATATTGGAACAGATTTGTATACAACGATAAGCAACCTGCGTTTTTTAGATGCGGTAGAAAATTGGAAAACTATGTCTCTGAAATATACGATTTGGAAAGATCGCAAGATAAAGAGCGTTTCTAGCAGGAAGGTAGATTTAAAGGGGTATAGCAAAGCTCGAGATGCCGCAATCTCGTTTTGCAACCAAGAATGATTAGACAAATTTTTCTCGCCTGAAATGAAGTTATTAAAACGTATGTTGTAACAAGCTTTTGTCCAAAGATGTGTTTGAAAATGATCAATCTATATTGTCATACTCTTACCTTTGACTTGCGAAATGCACCTGAAAACGATCAAACTTTACCCTTCAAAGTTGATTGTACGTCAAAAAAGTAGTCATTTCTGACGAAGCTTTATTGACCACCCATAATAGCAAGCAAAACATCTAAAATTAGGCGTTTAACCATTAAGGCAGACTAAACCAATTATACTTAAGTTCTACGTGTAATAAGTGGTTATGTTAAATAACTTTGCTGACTATCAGAGGCATCAAAATCGACGGGTAAAGTGCTAAATAAATAGCTTTTTCTATCAAAGCAAACGATAACGAGCAAAATAACAAACTTGGTGAATTAGTTTAATTAGGGAAGCAACGTTTTAGGATCACAACCAAGCACTTCAGACAATTTATAGAGCACATCGATAGTCACATTAACCTCTCCCCGCTCAATACGTCCGACATAACTACGGTCAACATCGGCTAAGTTCGCTAAACCTTCTTGAGACAACATTGCAACCATGCGTTTTTCACGGATTCGCAGACCAATCAGCTTGGCTAAATCACTCATTCTTATCCTCAAAATGATAAGAACTATGAGAAGTTGCCGTCCACCAAACAACGGATTATAATCCGCATCCTTTCGAGACACCTCGAAATCCGACTCAAATAGCACCACACTTACGAAAGGCTCAACCATGTCCTCAAACGTTCATACTCATCTTTGCCAAGAAACACTGCGCATCATTGACTCTTTAACCAAGGATTTCAGTACATCTGAACTTCGCATTAGGCTGCAAAATGTCAGTACAGTGCTTGATGGCCTCACAGGTCAACAAGCCCAAGCCTATGTTTATTACCGCATAAAGTTGCTGCTTGCTCGAGGATGGATAATCAAGATGTCTTCCTCAGTAAAGTTAAAGCCTCGCTATAAAAAAACGGAACAATTTGAGCCTCAATCCCTAGTTCAATTGACCAAGGTTGCTGAACGTAAACCCGCCTTACAACGAGAGAACTTAAGCACTGCGCTGAAATCAAGGCTAAACAGTTACCGAGGTGAAATGCTAACCCTTCAAGGGGAGGCTGAAGAATGCGATCACCTGTATGAACTATATCCAGAACATAAGTCTGCATTCATGGAAGACTACCAATCCACAGTTGATGCAAAATCTATTTTATTGGGGCGTATCAGGTTGCTTGAAAAACAACTCGCACGACTTGAGGTACGGTAAGTTGTCAAAGCTACGAGTTTGGCAAAAAGAGTGTGTTGAGAAGGCGTTAACTCTATATCAACAAGGGCAACGCGACTTTTTCTGTCTAGCATGCCCTGGCGCCGGTAAAACCCGTATGGCGGCAGAGCTGGCAGCCATACTGCTTGAGCAAGGTAAGATAGACATTGTGCTTTGCATCTCTCCTTCTGTGGCCGTATCACAAGGGATCCAACAAACCTTTGAGTCACGTATTGCAAAACCTCTCAATGGAAGCCTAGGAGCGATTGGGGCGTCTCTCACCTATCAGGCAATGACTTCAAAGGATGAGTCTTTTTGGACATTGTTAAAAAAAATGCGTGCGCTAGTAATATTTGATGAAGTCCATCACTGCGCGGGCTTGGCTCCAGAGCATGCAAACACCTGGGGCGAAACCATTCTTCTTAACATTCAAAGCCAAGCAAAGTACACCCTAGCGCTATCAGGCACGCCTTGGCGTTCCGACAAACTTCCGGTTACTTTAGCTCGATACAGCGATGAGTCGAACCAAGTCGCGTATGACTACAGCTATAATCTTGCTCAAGCCGTTGACGATAAGGTTTGTCGCTCACCTTCTATGGTGTTAATAGATAATAAAGCAATTACTTTTGAGCAAGATGGTGAAAAAAGCCTGCACAATAGCCTTGAGGATCTCTTCAAGGAGCGTCATGTTCGTTACGATACCGTCTTAACACATCCCACTTTTCTTCGTCATGTATTAGGCTTAGCCAATACCAAGTTACTTGAGTTGAGAAAGACTGACCTTAAAGCGGCTGGATTAGTAGTTGCTTCGTCTATCAACCATGCTTATGCCATCGCTCGACTGCTAGAAGACAAGTTTGGTCAACCTGTTACAGTGGTTCACCATGGGGCGTTTGAGGCTCAACAAATAATATCTCGTTTCAAAAATGGTACAGCCCCATGGATTGTCTCAGTAGGTATGATCAGTGAGGGAACTGATATTCCACGTTTGCAAGTATGTTGTCATCTATCTAGAGTCAAAACAGAGCTATATTTTCGGCAGGTACTAGGTAGAGTCCTCCGACGAACTCAGTCCAAGAATCAGCAAGCTTGGCTTTATGCTGCGGCAACACCGTCCATCAAATCATTTTGCTTGGGCTTACTTGAAGACATACCCTATGCATTGCTTATAGAGAAACATGGAGATGAAAGGCTTAAATTGACAGGGACAAACGACACTTCAAGTACTGGTACTCTGGGGTTCATCGAGCCTGACAGCTTTGAATTAAGAGAGTCTAAAGAGTTAGATGAGCAAGTTAGTCCAAATCAGATTCCTTGGAAAATGAGGCTCTCAGACGTTTTCTCTCGCCGACTAATAACACTTCGGGATTCTGCCCTGTATAGCTAGGGTTAAAGTAAATCGGGTTGGACACCTCAGGTAAAATGGCTAAAAACTAGGAACAAAAAAGTTCTCTAAATCATATTCAGACACTGAATGTTTTCAAAAGGACTTATAGTAGCTAATGTAAATATGATATTTTTTGTCGTACTGCCAATGCCATTTGCTTGATAGTAATCTCTTTCAAACCAAGTGTGTGGTGAGGCCTGAGATTCCTAGACAGTTTCTAGGCTTTAAAAAATACAGCTGCTGAAAGTACTTAGACTTCTTCAAACAGAAGTCAATCTCCACTGGGTATCGCGCCACATTGCGTCTTACGATCCCAATATTTGTTTCCAACACTCCAAATAGAGGAGTGTTGTTCCTTTAGTTCCAAATTACTAAATAAATGACTAAAAAATAAACCCGTTCTGTCGGATAGTTTTTCTAAGGATACAAGATACCCCTCATGGTCATAGGTGTAGGTGTCTTTTGCTTTATTACAATTAACCCATTTACCTATAGGCTTTGGAGCTTCTCCATCTGAGCTGGTATATGCTTGTTCGAAAATAAATGCTCTTTGTTCTAACTGTCCATCGACTTCCCGTAAGATTACTTTGAAGAGGGCGTGTGGTACCGCTACAGGTACGTCACCATCATCACCAATAAACCCTATATCAGTGCCTTCGTCAAAAATTGGCCCAGTAATTATCCATACTTGACCATACATATTAGACAAAGCAGCCGTGTAGTTTTCCAACGCTCGCCAAGGACCTTGATTTAGGTCTTTAGCTTGAGGTGATGCATTCCAAAACTGATATGTGTTACAAGAAGCTTGAGCTGAAATTCGTTGTGCATGGTCTGACATTGCCCAATGCCCTCTATTCCAAACCCTTCCAATACCATTGTAACTATGGTCTAGTCCTCGTCTATATTGTTGACTGCGACCAGTCCATAGGAATTTTAAATCATCCGAGCGATACCACCTTGAATCAACGGAAACATCGGGTTCAGAGTAATACCCATTGATTAGTGAATCGACGCCTATTAAGTGATAACTAACAAACTTAGGACTGGCCAAAAAAGGAGGCTTTGGGCTAAAAAAAGAAGTGTATGCTGCTTCTGTTTTAATTAACAACTCACTCGAAAAGTCTGGCGTATACTTAGTATGGTTATAGGCTGCCGGAACACCTAGTTCATAAGGACTCTGACCATTTTCGATTGAACATCGATATTTCGCTGCCTGTGAAGTAAATGAAATGAAGAGAGTGATGATAGTAAAGATCGTAACTTTGTACATATCAGATTCCGTTCTAATTTGGCACTTGAACTGTTCGATAAACGTTCAACACTTATGTTAATTAACAACTCTCAAAGTTTGAAGTTCTAATTTTTCGCTAAAGACAAAACTACGCCTACGATGAGCTAACTTTACAGGCTTTTTGTTATTTAGGAGCCTTTAATAGCGCAATAAATTTAGTATACCACCACACAAAATATACTCCCTTGTAGTTCAGCCGAATTTATTGTAATTTATAATTTCATCAATTCACGGCAAAACTGTCTGATAGTAGTATTAATGGCATAACCCAAAAATAGGGAATGCTTAGGTAGGCAACCTTTACTACTCGATACTCGCTAAGCGGTATAGTGATATTAAATTAGGGGTAGGCTAAACAGCAGCCCGGTTCGCACTCAAAAAAACCTAGTTGACGTGCGGCATCAATTTAAATCGGACGCTAATAATGCCTATTAGAAACACTTCACCAAACCAAGCCTCTCTAAAACATTACAAAAGTCTTTCTTATGAAACCTTAGCTGCTAGCTGGCTATTAAATGACGGTTGGGATGTATTTATGCCCATGATAGACCACGGTCAAAAGACAGATTTTGTCATTTCCGATGGCTATGAGTTTTATCGTATACAAATAAAAACCCTTGAAACCCATGACGAGAACATAAACGTTGAAAACAAATGGGGCGATAAACATATCGACTATGTGATTTATTTCTCTCGTTCTGACAACTGGGGGTACATAACACCGCCATTTCACCAAAGAAAGAAAAAGCTAAACTCACCAGGTCATATTCGATTTCATCAACATGCTAAGCACTTTGTCAAAGCGTTCAAAAAGATTTAGCGGATAGGTTTGGAGGGGATTAAGGCAAGCACTGAAGGATAGAATGCAGCTGAAGCTACATTTTTAAACCTGAGCAAGTTTGGCGAGGCTAAACTTCTACTTTGTCAATCAGGCTTATACAGTTAGCAATTTCCTGAGTGATGTCATTTGACAACGGCCAAGGGATCCCAGCTTTTCGTGCTATCAACCTTAATTCACCTTCCAGCTTAACAATGGCTTGCCTTTCAAGGTGAGCCTTATTCAGCAATGTCTTGATATAACCAATGTTAGGAAACTCGGCTTTCAGTGCGTTGAGCTGATTTAATGTATGCATTCTTTTTCTCTCCAGCTCTTCACATTCACTTTTGATATCTGTGTATGCTTGCAGAATTTCTGAAGCCGATTTTTCAAGCTCAGCTCGAAATTCTGCTTCGAGCTCTGTTTTACGTGCTAAGAGAGAGTGCTGCGCTATGCTTTCTAGTTTCGCATTTTGCTGACTAAGACTCGCATGCTCTAACTTTAAAGTTTGGATCCGCCCATCATAATCCGCTTTATCACTATAAAACTGACTTTCAACTTCATTCAATCGGCTCAAATAATCCGCTTTTAGTTGTTCGGCTGTAGGTCGGTTTTCATCAATGGCGTCCATTATTCGAGAGAGCTCACCTTCGAGAGATAACTTGTTACTCTCTAGCGTCTTCACATTTAAGGCCATTTCCAAACAACGTTTACGCTCAAAATCAATGACCCGCTTAGCGACCAATGAAACAGGGTTAATGCTTAACCAGTTACCGGATTTAGTAGCAAACGTATCTGATATACGCTCCATCAACTCGGCTGACCAAGGCATCAAAAAACTGAAATCAAATTCAATTGCTGTCAGATTCAGCCTCTTATACTTAGCAATCTTTTCAGATTCACAGAAGTGAGTAACTGCGATTTCGACCAACACTTTCTCACCTGTAGAAGTGTGGCCTATTAAATCTGGTATTTCTTTTAAGGGGCGTATGGGTGTTTCATAATCTACATCCGTGAACTCTATTGGGAAATTCGACACAGCCCCCTCAAAAAAGCCCAGTGGAGCATGTAGGCGTTTATGACACCGAACATACTCTTTGGCCGCCAAATGAAGATCGGTTTCAGCACTGTAATTACAGTTGGAGGTAACATGATGATGAGCGAAGTGTGCACGGTTTATTTTTCCCAGCCTAGCTACCAATGGTTGACCGCATCCTATGCAAGAGCATTTGCACTTAAGACCGTTCAACTCAACGTCTTCAATCGTTGTAAGCTGACCTTGATGGTCTAAAGCAAAATGGATTTTAAGGGAGGTCAAAGACATGTACAACAAGCCCAGTCTGCAATATCATTATCTTTTATAACATATCAGTCAATAAGAGGGTAACCCTTAAGGCTTAGTTAGTAGAGCTTTGATACCTAAATACTATCTTTTATCGAAGATACACATTCCAAGCAGTATTTGTGAACTTAATACCTTGAAACAAAAGCTATCGAGGTCGCCGTATCTTTATAATTTCTCTGCACCTAAACACCCAATAATATTCTAATGCATACAAACAACTTCCCATAAATGAGCCAAGTAAGATAAGTCCTACCAGAAAAGTACATAAAACACCTACAAACCCAATCTGCTGGGTTAACAACGCTTGCCAAAGCAATAAAAAAGGAAAGATTAGCAACCAAGCAACTATCCAAGAGCCGATTGCTTTCCATCTAAGCTTATTGAATGTCGCTTTAAAGTCAGTGTCACTTTCGTATTTACCTCTAGGTTGAAACAAGTATTTTTTACTTTTCGAGGGCTCGATAAAGCGAGTGTACTTCATGTATGTAAGAAGATGAGCAAATGCTCCCGGTGTATCAATGAACCACTTTAATTCCTTTGACGGCCGTTCATTCATGTACAAGGTTGAAATTAAGGCTCTAATCTTAACTTCATTTTTCTTAAACCCTTCAGCACGCATGTCAACCAAGGATGTAAGCACATCATATTGCTTTTCTTTAATTGCATACTTGGAGTGTAGTACCTCTAGCTTCTTGGATTTATAGTTCCAATAGTGATGAATTATTGCCATTACAGGTGCAAGCCCCATCACGACAGCCACTTTCCAAAACAACCCAATTGACTCTGTCATTAATACCTAAACCCCTTTATATATTTCGCACGCTAGCCTTACTAAGTACAAGTTGAGTATTCCACAACTACAGATGAAAATCATAATAAGCAAAGGCATAGCAGGCATCTAAGTGCTTTTATTCCTTCGAGATTGCTCTATTATTTTGTAGTTAATTAGAGATTGAGGTTAAATTTGTATAACGACGAAAAGCACGGGCCAGGGTTCTTCTATCTGATGCGTTTAGCTGAAAACTGCAATTTATTTAAGCTTGGGTATAGCAAACACCCTATCACTCGCGCAGAGCAGCTAGACAACACCTCTCGCCCAGCGCCCTTTCACATCTACCTCGTTTGGCAGGTTGATAACATGTTGTTTGCAGAGCAAGTAGCGCATGCAAGGCTAAAAGGATACCGCTAAAGTTTTAATCGAGAATACTTTGAGGTGTTTCCAGGCGACTCATTAACCTTCAGTCAGTTTCATCAACAAGATTATGATGCCACGAGTGAAGGGGTCTCAACATTATCGGAGTTAATCGAAAATGACTTTCGCAACCACAATATTCAATTTCACACGAAAAATATTGAAGACATGATTAACTTCCACCACTTATTTAAGGCACATAATAAAGGCTGGTAATCAGACAAAAGAGACTCTGAACAGAAGAAGGCCGGAATAACAACTTTTGTTGCTTTACCGACTAAAATGGCTCTAACAGTTCTTCATCAAACGTGACCCCTGATAACGAATGCTCACCCAGCAGTGCCTTAAATGCACCATTACAATAGAACGCTGAAGCACCTTGAAGCTTTGACTTGAATATCAGTTTATCCTGCACATCGCTTTCATCAAATACCAGAGAATCAATGCCGTCCTCAATCCCTTCAAGATAGCGCGTAAGACAAAGCGATTTCTGTTCTTTGCCAAACGTTAAGCAGTTAAACAGAACATAAGCGTCACCTTCAACACTAATAGGCAAAAACTCACCAAAGCTTTCAAGTTGTGGTTTCAGTACCTTCAATGCTGTTTGATTCAATACCAAAAAACTTCCAGAAATCGAAATGTCATAGCCTTGAGCTTTCGCGTTGCCAAAATACGAACATGCAACGTTTGCATGCCATAGAGAGGACAAAGGCGTGTTATTCATTGACGCTGACATCAATGCCTCAACAAGCTCTTCATTACCGAGTTGCTCAGCTAAGGTGAAGTCATCGAGATCTAATACGTCATAAGATCCTGTCGGCGCTTTCAGTTGATAGGTCGTCATTAAATTCCTTTCCACGATGTATCTTTCGGTGCGAGAACCTGAGCAGGCAATGAACCTGATTTTATCTGATTTTTGATATGACGTAAGCGACGTTCAAAAATATCTTTTTGTAGGCTCGTTTGGCCAAGGTGGCGCGTAATCCACGTCTCATAATTGTAACGATGAATACCGCGATGCGATGGCGTCGATGGTGTGGCCCAATCTTCAGGTTTGTTCTTATGGAAGTTAATCATCCAGACACCATTCGAGGGGTCATTGATACCAATACCATTAAGATGGAGGTTTAATCGCGCCCGCATCATCCTTGAGCGCAAGAATTTCCCTTTGCCACACACAATGTGGTGTGGCTCACGCCGCTTAGTAGGTTTCGGCTCACCCACGGATGCGAGGTGTCTTGCCAAACGGTCAGTGGGATGATGGGCTTCTTCTTTTAAGTCTTTTAACGAGGCGCTAGAACATGCCTCTCGATAAGCCTTTAATGACTCCTGAGCAATAACGAGGCCGGTGATTCGACTTTTTTCAGCCTCGAGGTGTTCATAATCTCGAGTCATTTTTTCAAGTAGCGCTTTTTCCTCTTCACTAGAAGCTGGGACTCCAGCAAGTTTAGCATCATGAAACTTCTTCGCTTTTAACTCAAACTGATAAATCGCAAGTTCAAGCGCATTAGGGTTACTCGGTCTTGTTGGGTGAGGATAGATCCGTTGCTCGGAGGGCATAAAAAATCCATGTTCTTATTATAGAATCAAGTACACTAAATAATGTTGACTAAAACATCAATATAAACCACATAAAGTGCTTAAACTTGCCCTTTCAACCCAAGCTTTCTATTGCTATCAAGCATACTTGAGTTGATAGGTTGTAGTTGGTTACGAAGTACTAAGAAAGGAAAAATAGACAGGTGTCATCATTCTATCTCTACAAGAAAATATCCCACTTTCAGGTGAGATTACTTTACTGTCGTGGGGCTGTTTCCTTCTCTGGATAATGCTTTCCAGAGTTGTTTAATACAGCAAATTTTTTGAGATTTCGCAGTATTTCTGGCAAAGCCTCGTAAGCCTCGCCGCTATTGGCTTTACAGACTTTTTCCAGAATTTAAACGACAGAGTAGTATGTACCCGCAATCCAATTATGGCTTCATTTGCGCCTCATTCCATGCAATATCGAGGGATTAGTAGTGGTATTCAGCGTGCCCTTCGAGCATGGCCGGATATTGATTTTTTGGATGACAGAGAGAGTGACATCTTTAAGGTTATCATTCGTCGTACCTTAGCTTTATAGGGGGAGTATGGCTCTCTTGTTTGGTTATTATCTTTCTAATGAACAAATGTAGTTAGTGAGCAGATAAGAGAGGTAAACTAGTTTTCCCCTACATTTGTAATCCGAACACTCAAGAAATCAGATAAATACTCTAACACATTTTTGCCCCTTTCCATGCCAGTGATGCTCAATCTCATGAATCACTTACAGGTGGTTTGACCTACTTTTTCTTATCTGTGTATTGTCTAGATAACTGGGGTCTTACCATAGCGAGTTTTTGAGCATAGTGACGAAGTCGGCTCCCAAGCACAGAGTTTTGAAATATGTGATTGATAGTTAAGTGAAGCGTTGCAACTGGTTGTAGTATTGATTGCTAAGTCTTATCAACGCAAAAGGATAGTTATGCGCTTTAATTTTGATAGTCCTGACATCCCTGACGTGCTTCTGGAAAGAAGAGATAAGGGTAGAGTTGTTTTCCTGTGTGGTGCGGGTATTTCATTTTCGTCAGGACTTCCTGGCTTTGCTGACTTGACTCAACATGTGATTGAATTCTATCAGCCAGCAGAGGGCTCAGAGCTGCACAAAGCCTTCCAGCCATGGGTTGATAAGAATGCAAAAGAAGATGCTCCCAAGGTTCCGCTAGACCAGATTTTCCATATGCTGTATCAAGAATATGGTCGTGAAGAGGTCAACGAGTTAGTCGCCAAGAGGCTGAATGAATTTAAGCCTGTCGGTGATGCTGGGTATGAACACGGATTGATTCGACAGCTATCAACTAGCTCAGATGGAAAACCACAAATCGTCACTACCAACTTCGATTTATTACTTGAGTTAGGAGATGGAAAAGGTCTTCCTCGTCATGAGCCACCTGCATTTCCTGACATAAAACTTGGGGCATCACTTGAGGGAATTACTTACTTGCATGGACGATTAAACAATACAGGTGAGGGGCGTCACCCATACATATTAAGTAGTGCTGATTTTGGCAGGGCTTACCTATCTGAAGGTTGGGCTACCAACTTTATTTTAAGGCTATTAGAGAGCTACACAGTGGTTCTGGTTGGCTATCAAGCAGAAGACCCACAGGTCAAATATCTACTCCAAGGATTAAATCATGATGGTCAGTATGACCGTACAAAGATATACGCTTTCGACAAGGGCGAGCCAGAAGACATTGAAGTTAAGTGGCGTGACAGAGGTGTCACTGCAATAGCCTACTCAGACCACCCTGTCTTATGGTCAACTCTTGAGGCTTGGGCTGAGCGTGCTAGAGACCATAGAGCTTGGCGGAGCAAAGTGTTAGAGATGGCTCAAAAGAACCCTTCAGAGCTAGAACCTCATGAGCGTGGTATGGTTGCACATCTTGTAAGAAGCAACGCAGGTGCAAGGGCATTTGCAAATACAGAGCCGCCACCACATGCAGAATGGCTGTGCGTTTTTGATGCGGGAGTTAGAGCAGGAAATACCGCTACGGACTATTTTAACAACTCTCAATTTGACCCACTAGATGCTTATGGCTTGGATTCAGACCCTGAGCGAATTGACAATAAGCAAGGATTAGAAGGTGACGATGATGACGATAGTCCAGTTATCATGTATGAAGATTTGCTGACTGGCTCATGGGGAGATGGCCACTCTATTGCTCTAGACAGCCGTTTGGGTAGTAAGCAGATTGGATTGCCATCAAGGCTGGCTAGCTTGTCGCGTTGGATTCGAAGAATTCACGATAGTCCGGTGGTCGCATGGTGGGCGGTGAAGAAGTTTGGTTTACACCCGACTCTAGAGACTGAGTTAAAGGGGCTCGTACAAAGAAAAGATATTCACCCTAATTGCTTTAAAGCTTGGGCTCTCATCTTTGACGGAGTAAAGCAACATGCTGTGCCTTATTATTACCGTCCGTATTATACGCTACTGGGCTTACTTAAAACGCAAGGTTGGACTGAAGAAGTCCTTGTGTTTGTGAGTACTGAAATGGCTCCCTATCTTCGTTATTCGCCCGCCACGGGGATTAATGGGGCTATTCCTCCTAGGTCTGAGTGGGACAATGTTGAGTTACATCACCTTGGAAACTGGGATGTTAAAAGCCCCTTCAGAGACTTAACAAAAATTGACCACCCTAAAGAAAAAAATCTACTCAAACTTGCGAGAATTTTAGAGGGGCATTTGAGGTTATCGGACAGGCATCACGAAAGGATAGGCAGTGTAATGTTCTACCCACCATCATGTTATCCAGACGTTGTTTCCGAAGAAGATTATCAGGAATTTAACTTGTTTCGACTGGTGTTCGATGACTTGGCTCAATTGTTTCCAGATGACGCTCGCATAATGGCTAGTGGATGGCGTTTTGATGACGGCCTTCAGTTTATTAAGCTAAAGCTTTATGCATTGAAATTTAAGTTGCTGTTCGCTGCAAGTGAGGTGACGGAGGCTATTTGCACGATAGATAGAACTTTGTTTTGGAGTGACAAAAGCAGACAGGAACTACTCTTCTTAATTAAGGGAAGGTGGGTCGACCTATCGACTCTTGAGAAGGAGCGTGTAATAGGAAAATTTCTGGAAGGACCAGAGAGGTACGAGTATTGGTCGGAATCCGAATATCCAGAGTACAAGGCGGATTCTGTAGCTGAGTATTTTAAATGGATAGACATTCGACGAGAGGCGATTCCAGCCAGTCTTATGGACACTTACGACGCTTTAGCTCCCGCTCTTAACCAAGTTAGTGAGGAGCGCATTAAGAGGCTGGCTGAGCCAAGAAGGGTACGAGTCAACAGTATTACACATGATGAATCAACGGCCCCAATAAGTGTTCTTCCTGCTCATAAGATAATTGCAGCTATCGATGCAATTGAACCAAGAGAGTTTGGGAGCTTCGTTAACAAGACTCCATTTGCTGGGCTAATCAAGCAGGAGCCAAGGAGAGCATTGGCGGCACTCTTGTATCTAGCAAAAAAAGGAGAGTATCCGGTTGTCCATTGGAAAAAGATTTTACAGGACTGGCCTGAGATTGATGACCCAAAAACCAATCAAGCACTACTTCGTCGACTTGGCTTACTGCCTAAAGATACATTAATGGAAATTAGTCATCCCTTGAGCTTTTGGTTCGATAAGTTTTTTGTCACGATGCTGAAAGACAACGAAGAGGCACTATGGCTTGCATTTGATGAATTCATCAATGCCATTTGGCAATCTGAAGAAGATGTAGCTAAGAGCTCTATAGCCGACACCACCATAGAAGGTAGAAGCTTAAACCTATCTCGCAGAACGTATGGGCACGCTATCAATAGCCCCGCTGGAAAGATAACTGAATGTCTCTTTAATCAATTACGAACCATGAATTTAGAGAAGGGAGATGGAGTGCCTGACTTTATTAAAAGCAGGTTTGACAAGCTAATCTCTCTAGGTGGTGAAGGTCAGGACTGTGCGGTTGTCATTTTCGCTAAATTTACTGAACGGATGCTTTGGTTAGATACAGACTGGACAGTTGCAAACGTAATTCCTTGGTTTAACTTGAAGCATGAAAACTCTGAGCCAGCATGGAATGGATTTATTTCAAATAGCAAGGTGCCGTACCTGCCACTACTTATACATATTCAAGAGCACCTGAAGCACTTATTCCCTGTCCTTTATAAGTGGTCATGGAGTGAGGGAGAAAGGAAGGTGGCAGCTCAAATAATCGTAGAGCTGGGAATGCCGCATGAAGACACTCCAGCCTCTTTGGTTGCTCAGGATTTCAAGAATAGCATTCGAAGCATGAAGAACACCCAGAGAAGTGACGCTATTCACTACCTAGGTGTTGCCGGAAGGAGAGATGGTGGAAAATGGAAAGAGCGGGTTATTCCATTTATCAATAACGTCTGGCCTAGAGAAAAGAAACTGCGCACAAAGGCTGAAATTCAAGCATGGATTAGTCTTTTAACTCACTCAAAGGAAGCACTGCCAGAGCTCCTTGAGTGCGCCAAATGGTGCTTAGCCCCAGTGCAACTTGAGCCATATTGGACGCAACAGTTAACTTACGAGTATGAAGAAAGAAAGCCCATCGCGTCAGTGTACCCAGATGAGATTCTAGAGCTGTGTTATCTGGTAACGCCAGATAGCACTACTGGTTTACCAGTCAATCTAGAGGAGGTGCTTGACCTAATAGAGCAAGCCAAGCCTGAGCTAGTTAAAGACCGACGCTTCCAGCACTTATTAGATTTAATAGAGAGTGCCTAGGGGGCCTTTCTATGGGCATTGATTTATATTTTGAGTGAGTTTGACCTGCATGATGGCAATCAATCCCGCTTGAGTAGTACTAAATGAACGCTACCTGGAGTCAATGGAAGAGAGTTAAGTCCCCTAGTAGGAGTGATCTGGTTAGATAGTTTGCCTGCAGCGAATGTTATCTGAGTTTACGGATGTCATACGATGTTCGAATCAAGTAAGCTATTGCCATACCGCCAACTGAGGGTGGGCAATAGCAACTGACACTTAACTAGTGGGAGCTGGGTGCCTGTGGTAATAGTTTTAATACTAGGGATCAATAACTGCGTATTTAGTTGATTGCGAAGCGTTTGTAGTGGATAAGATATTCTGACCAGTTTTTTTGAGTTTCGATACTAAAGATAATCCGTAATTTACTAATTTAGCTAAAGCTATAACTGTAGTGGCATAGTGAATTTGGCCACCTAATTAGAGGTGATATTTTTTACTTACGGCCATAAAATGTCCGACACTTTCAACCTCAAACTAGGCTCTAAATATAAAAAAAACACAAGATAAAAATTTTTAATCAACAGGTTAAAGACACAGAGGACAACCCGGAAAAATAACGACCACATAATGACCATGCATCTAAACGAAATGACAAAAGTTACATGAGCATTTCCTAAAACACATTAAAGCCACCCGAAGGCGGCTTTCTGTCCATTAAAATCTTTATATTACAGGTGCATAATCAGAAATCACGACAGACATAACCACTTTTCAACCACATATGGTTTTGATCGGTCATTCTAGTCAATTCGTAAACGATTCAGGCTGCAGCTAATTTCGCTATCTAAGACTTCCATGTATTGCTTTAGCACTTCGACATTTTCGATTATGTCTCTAGCCCCAACATCACTTGCATCATCATTATAATGAACTATGTTATTTCTTTTGGTTACTATTGCTTCAACCTGATCTCTTACGTCAGAGAAGTCATCAATCGCTTCAAGACGAATACCTAAACGAGCAAAAAACGGTATGGTCTTATGAGGATTTGCAGACAAGTTTTTATCAATATCATCACTACTAATCCCTAAACTAAAAAATTCACAAATTCCATCGTTGCTATGTTTATACTTTTCTCTTTGTACGGACCACCTGAAAAGGTTTTTGGGGTATGGCGAAGCAACTAAAGCCTCATCAACTTTATCTATGTAGTGCTTTGTTAAGTTTTTAAGATAAGACTCAAGGTACGCACACATCAAAACCATATAAGACTTAACAAACAGATTCATGTGTTCGCCAAAAAGGTCGTCGTCTGCTTGAAATCGTAGTTCAGACTGTTCAACCAGCTCGACTAGGCTATCCATTAGCTCTTGCGAAGTTACATACTGCTGAGTGTGTGGCATATCAAATACTATCCATCAACAGTGACCAAACCTTTTCTCTTGCTAGAATTTTGCTCTTCAAAAGAGTGCCACCACTCATAGTTCTTTTGATTGCTGGAGTATTGCAATACTCATTGAACTTCTCGACGATACCTTCTTTATTCTCACGCAAGAAATCTCTATCCCTAGTAGAGAAGTCTTTCATCAATAAGTCATAGTGAACTAAGCTCTGTTTAGGTCTGCTCTTAGTCATGTCTTTGAATACTTCTTCACCGAAAACATCATGACATTTTTCTAAAGCTGACAAGAACATTGTTTTATATTCTTTCACCTTATCATCAGTCAACTTTCGATTAGCTTTCATGTAATCATCTAAGAATTCCTTTAAGTTATCGTCATACTTATCAGACCAATACTTAAATGCAAAGAAACGTAAAACTTGCTCTTGAGGTTCTTGAGAGTGTTTTTCTTTAGTTCCCTGCTTCCCTTTACCGAAATCGCATATTCTTGGGTCTTTAGCCAGCTCGTTTAGCAAACTATTCAATTGACCGGCGTATAGCGCATGACGAATCTCCTGATGAGACAAGACTACTGAGCCCTCGTTCAATCGGGCAAAAATGTCTTGAACTAAGCTTCGGGGATTATCATTGCGTAAAACTATGCAGCGAATAGTGTAGTTCTCTAGGTCATCTTTAAATTGAGCTATTTCACTAAATCTCTTGCCATTCAGCTCAGTAAAGACCGTCAGACCTTCGAGCGCAAACTCATCGTTGAAAAAACGCTGAATCGTGGTTATTCGCTGAACACCATCAATAACAAGATGGTTTTTATTCTCATCTTCTGAAAAGTAACATGCCGGTAATGGAATTCTCATCAAGCAAGATTCTATGAAGCGAGAAGCTCTTACGTCACCATCTTTGTCCCATTTATACACTCGCTGAAAATCGGGATCCAAGATCAACTTCTTTTTATCAACTCGCATGATAAGTGTTTCAAAGGGATAGTCTATTGGATAAAGATTTAGCGTTTGTACTGAAGACATAAGTAGCCCGAAATAGTGAATTTTTTATATTGTGCCTTAAAATAGCATTACCGTAAATGCTATCGATTTACCGTGACCTATCAACTTATTTTCCCGCATCGTCAGACGGTTATCTATTTCTTCAACTTTAACCTTCAATCATTTCACGTCTGCCCTCAACACAACTCCTACTCCACTTGAAGTGGTTCATCAAAATTGACCTATGAGATAAAGTTTTGCCATACATTTTCTCATGCAAATGGGTTTGATGTTGTTTCGATTCGTAACGCAAAATTGTCCAAAAACGAGTTACATATCCGCTTGGTGATGGCTTTTACTTTGACGAAGATACATTGCTTTTATCTATATCAGTTTGAAAAGCTCCCAATAATTTCTTCATTTCTCCGAGCGCTGCGGTAGGCGTTAACTCCTTCCTTGCTATCTGTTCTTCTAACAACTTAATCTGACGCTTTGCCAAGTCAACACTCGACTTTAGAGATACTGCATTATAAACCTCTGTGTAGCCGTGAATATCTGCAAATGCGAGGTCAATATAAGTATCTAAAGAACTAAGGTTTGTATGGCCTGTCCACTGTTGCAGCTGCATTTTAAACGTTTGTGTGTGAAGTAGATGCTTTCGGAAGTCGTCCTTATCATTAACTTCTTTAGTGGCAAGAATAAGCTCTTTAAGCTTATCTGTTATGAATGCATGTCTCCACAAGTGCGGGTGCAATTCACCCTCAATACCAAGCTCTTTTTTCCATGAGTTCATGTACGTTGTCCATGAATCGGCGGATAGGCGTAGACCTGTTTTTAAGCTGATAAACAGGTAATCATGTTGGACTTTTTTCTTCCTCACGACTTTCTTGCGAACTTTGATATAATCCGCAATCACTGATAATAAAAGGTGTGGCACTGGTATCTCTCGAGTTGTGTTCTCGTCTTTACGTTTCAAAGTGGCAAGAGTGAGCATACCCGAGCGTCTAGCCTCCTCGTAATCAGTCATTTTAATCAAATGAAGCTCGGACACTCGCCCACCCAACTGCTCCATTGCAGTATATAACGCCATGTCCCTTCTGCGTTTATCTTTGTTTTCCTGAGTTTTTATATGCTCCCACACACATAAAGCATCATCAGAAGAAACAGGGTGGCGTTTCTTGATCTCATCTTTAGTTGGTACAGCAAGATGCGTAATTTTAATGCCTTCAATGAACCCTTTATAGCCTTCTAGTTTGCGCTTGTAATGCTTTTCAAGTATCTGAATTGAATTACCTTTATCCTTGCCAACAAAAGCACTCAAGTCATGAAACTCTTGGATAAATTGCAAAAAATCCAGGCAGGTATGTGCAATCTTTATAACGGAGTTATTCTTACGCTTTAGTTCGCCATATGCTGTTCTCTCTGCCTGTAGTGATTGAACGAAAAGAGTGAATGTTGCATCAGTAAGTTGACTAAACCGGCTCAATAGTGGCTGCTTTTCAATAAAGTGAACCAAGTGAATGATATCGTGGGCATATCCCCGAATAGTGTTACTTTTTAAGTTTCTCACCATCAAACTATGGATGTAGGCATTGGCTTCATAGCAAGGAGTATGATTACTGTAGGTTACAAAAGGAATATCCAGTGGCTTACGAAAGGCAAGCTTGCCATCAAACCCAAGATGACTCCATTGCTCAAAGCCTTTAAGCTTACGAACAGCCATCATACCTCTCCATTCAAAGTAAAATTCATCTGCGCTTCAATCTTCCGATTGTGCTCTCGATAAAGCTCCTGTCGCTCTTCTACTGTTCCTTCATGATTCGCAAGTTGCTTTAGCCTAGAGCGCAGCTCTGAGACCATAACGGTTAGTAAGGAATTGCTGCGCTGTGCTGCATCCAGCTCTGATTCAAGCTCAGCGACTTTGCGCTTTAAACCCACTGTAGTTTGCTTGTTGCCTTTGGAAGCTTTCTCATCGAGATGTCCAGCCTCTATTGCCCGTTTTGCATTAATACGAAGCTCATCTAACGATAAGAAGCCTCTTTCCAGAAGTGCTTCCGAGATACTTTTTACCGTGTTTAATGAGCAAGATGTGATATTACGCTCTTGATTCTGATATCTAGCGATACCAGATTGAGACTTGAGCGCTTTTAGTAGTTCTTCATCATTTTTAAACTCAACAGGGGTTGTGATGATTTCCCTTAACAGCTTTTCTGTTTCAAGTATCTTAGTTTGGTTTTTCTCTAAAACTTTCATCGTCCCAATCCTCAATCAAGGTCTTTTATTTTTAAAATTAAATTAAAGGATTGAGTTGTATTTCCATCAGCACCTTCGAAGGTAAAGAACTCTGGTTCAAGCGTGATTCGACCTTCTTTTAAAAGTTGAATAACCTCTGTTTCAATGCGCTGCTCTTTTTGAAGTTGGCTTATATGAGGAACGGTTAGGTAAGATTCATCATCGTAATCTTCTGCTGCTTCACTCACTGATTCTATAGTGATTGGTGTTGAGCTATCACCTGTCAGACGTTCTGCAATGATTTTACGGACATCTTCTATCCCTTCGAGCTTCGCAAGTTCAGAAGTGGAATCTACCACACCACGAACAATTACACTGGCTTTAGCCCCATTAAGTACCGCACCTGTCTCTGATTCAGAGATATAGTGATATAGATGTTCCATGTCTGAATGTCCGAGCATCCAGCGCAGAGCATCCATGCCATCAAACCCCTTAGACCAAAAGAATGCCATCGCAAAAAAGCGTCTTAATTGGTGCTGACGAACATAATTACGACGATACTCACCGTTGCCGTACTCTACCAAGTTCGTTTCTAAGTAATCACACACAGCATCAAGGTGCGCATTATAAGTTGTGGGTCTAACCTGACTTAACTGAGTAAGGTTTGAATTAAGGTTGTTAAACAGAGATAAATTTCCTTTGCATAAGTTCAACTCACTCGCCTTGATGTTAAATTGCTCCAGTTGCCAAATGAACCTTGCGATAGATGAGGGAATTGGTCTTTCTATTGTGGCGTTTACCCCTTTTGAGCCAGTTTTTTTTACCTTAAATATCAGGTTGTACTCTGCTTTTGTACCTTCTTCTGAAAAGGGACTTACATTAGGCGATAGGTTGCCATGTGGCTTCAACTTAATTAATTCATCTTGCCTGCGAGCCATAATTGCACCCACCAAGACCTGCATTGCGCCTTGCAGTACAGAGAACAAATCAAACAAGCTCTCATTGGCTCGAATCCTTTCATGTCGCTTTTCAGTGCCTTCAGCAAAGCCTTGAACCTGCTTTATTCCTTTATTCCTTTATTCAGGTATTCACTACTCAGACAACTGATTGCCTCCGTTTGAAACCAGTACCCTCGTTCTGTAATAGACATATCTCGATGCAATACTTCATTCCAAGCTAGGGAGGGGTCTCTTGGGCGGAGTGTATTGGATTGTACTGAAGTAGATTTGCTCCTTGCTTTAGTTAGCAGAGTTAACGTTTCGTCTAGTAAAGTAGTAGAACCTTCCTCTGTAGGTAGATGCTCTTTGGCAAACTCATAGCACTGACGAATAAAGTTAAACACAAAGGTAGGCGGCAAGGTGCGGGTACGTCCCCTTCTTTTTAAGCTAACTAACTGGCTAATGTAACCGGAACTGACACGCTCGGACAAGACTGAAGGACTTGCCGCATCTTCACGCTCAAGATTGGTTTGAATCAATCGAATCGTTTCAGTGTATAGGGTAATTGTTTCTTGAACCGTGCCTGTTGAGACGTCTTTATTCTCAACCGAACGATACTCTGAGCTTAGCTTTGGCGCTTTGAGATGAAACTCTACGTAGTTGGGGAGGTTAATATCATGATAAAGCATCTTACCTTTAAATAACAACTCACCCAGCATAGTACTGCTGCCAGTGTATTTAATGTTATTTCCAGCGTGATAATAGCCTTGTTCAAAGAGCCAAGCGCACGCCTTTTCTCTCTCTGCTAAGAATAAGAGACTTTCATCTTGTGCTATGTCTTGCGTAATGTAGGGAAACTTCTCTTTAAGCGTTTGTGCGCTTGAATCAGAAACACCCTGAGAAGCTTTATCAAGCAATGCCTGAGTGCGCTTGTCAATCTCATACACACCTTGAAAATTTCCGTACTCGGCGAATTTCGTCAAGATGTTCAACCAGAAGTCATCATTCACATTCAGAAGGTGATATTTTGCTAGCTTCAATTCTTTCGAGTGCAGCAAAATAGCATTGATGAGAGCGATAACTTTGATAACTTTTTGATAAGCTGTTTTTGGGCCAATAATCTTCCCACCGTTTTCAAGTGGGTTATCTGCCGCTGTGATCCAGTATTTGAAACTGTTTAATAACTTTTGATGCTTTGTATCCGTTAGTTTCTTACCATCATCCAAGTAAACCGTATCCCAATGTATCGTCTTTGGGGTTTTGCCAAGTGTTAGTACCCATTTGTTTGAAGGAAAACTGGATTCTAACCATTCGGGCTGTCTGTCATCGTAACCGTAGATGCCTGTATGGAAATTCGCAATGACATCTAAAGCTCGATAGTCATCATTTGCTACTGAGAAATTGATAATTTCTTCAAGAGTCTCGGCGCTTAGACCGTTCAAATTCGAATGGTCTAGCACGATGCTTTCAATGAGGTTAGCAGTGGAGGAGTTGTTGATAGCAACACTTAACATAGCAGCGCTCCCTTGATCGAGTCAGTATCTAGTTTGTTATTGCTTGCTATATCAAGCATTCCCATCAAATAATCATCAGCACTATGCTTGCCAGAACTCAGCGTATCTAAAACAAACACTGCTGATTGATACCAGTGAGCCACAATATCTAAAAAAGATTCCCCATCATCACTACTCTCAACAACAATGCGTATCGCCATTAATAACTGCAAAAGAGATGTCGAGATAGTGTATGTCAACTGGTCAAATTCTAATGATTCAGAACTTTCACTGTCAGTAGTCGCTTGCTGAGTAAAACCATGATCGAAATGCTCTGGAATGTTGCTTATGCCGTGGTTATCCAAGAACTCTTCAATGTCTTGAGCACTCATGTTCACAGCATCAAGTCGATACACCGAGTCTTTCATGGCTTCAAGTAAAATGGCGTTCTGGAACTGACGTATCCAACGTGCATTAAAGTAGTCCATGAGTGGTTTAGGAAGATAAGATGTCAGTAGGTTTGCATCTTTCTTTTCATGTCCAAGCGCCTCGGCAACGGCATCCATTGAACGTGTTTCCAAGTAAATTTGAAAGCCTCTGTGTCGTCTGATTGAGCGTAATGTATGAATGTCAGAAATGGCTTTGGCATCTTTCAAGGTGATATCGCTGCTCATATCAAAGAGTGCTTGATCTTGAAGCCAATAATAAAAACCAGTTGCAGAGTGAAGAGTGGTATTGAGGCAACTTGGACATGCTGCACCAGTACTGGTTGCAGTCAAAATCATCTTTCGCCAATTTACATCCCCTTTCTGCTTTAGGTGTGCACGGCTCATACGAGTATGCTGTATCAAGAACTCTACTATAGATTTTGAAAGTTCATTGAGCACTACTTCTTGCTGCGAATTGGTCGCTCCTTTGCGGGGTTTGCAACTGACCGCAATGTGCTGATTACCAACTTGCTTATAGCCCACCATATCGCCATTTACATCAAATAAGTCCCATTTTGCTAACCAACTGGGCGTTATCAGCGGATGCTCCATCACAAGAAGCGTCAAAAGAACATTCAGCGTTAATGAGGTTGGTAAATTTAACTCTGTGTTGAGTTGGCTAGCATTACTACGAAACCCCAAAAATGCTCGGTATCCTGCTTTTGCAACGATGCCGTGCGCATAAAAGCTTGCTACTGTATTGTCTAGCTTATCTGCACCGACAAAGTTTATATATTGTGTATAACCTAGCGTGCCGCTCAATGGCTTAACTAAGCCTGTGCTCTGAAAAGCTTTATTTCTATCCTCTCGCTCTAAAAGCTCCTCAAATTTCAAGAGACACACATGCTTGATATGTGCCATGTCTCTTTCTACACGTTGCTGAATAATTGAAACGGCTTCTTCATCTTTAATTTTGAGTGGGATGTTAGCAAACCATCTAACGTTTTCTGACTGCGTAGTATTGCCGCCAATTGAAAAGGTGGGCGCTGCATCTTTTGGGTCTTTCCAGACTGGAACGATGAATAGTTTGTGAGGCTCAGCAAAAACACCCGTGTTAATAAAGCACTCGGTATAATGGTTAATGATTTGCCCCCATCGATAATGAAAACTCTTTGGGCTGTTCTGGGCGCCTTGAGAGCGCGCAAATAACACTTTAAACACCTTGTGGAAGAATAGCTGCACATGATTACGACTTAGAAGGGTCTCTATTGTTAGCCCATTCTTTTCGTTATAAACAGTCGAGATACCCACAAACAATTTTTCGAGCTCTTTTAATGCAAGAGCCAGAGATGTTGATCTTAGTGTAAAAGCATAGTTTTTTAGAGCAAGGTGAACCTTGTTTGTAAACGCTTCGCCAAAATTCACATAAAGCGCATCAAGGTGAACCTCATATTCCTTGCTTTCTTTTGATACTACTTGCCAACCCTCGAGGTAGTCAGCTTTTGATTTATCTATATTGATCTTTCGAAACTGAGCTAGACAACTCGAAGTGTCTTCGGTGATTTTTACATTAGACAACTGTACCTCATCAAGGGTTAAATGCTTATCTTGCGCAATGTAGCGGAAAATGATTTTGAAGCAGTTGCCATAGGCATATCTTTGGTTGATCGTGATATCATCACTGCTATAAACAAAGCCAATGAGTGACTGGAGGTGTGCATTAAGTGAGCTTGAATCATTCAGTACCTCCAATTCACTGTAATTGCCTTGTCCAACCAAGTAGCAGTAAGCCGCATAAAGATTCAATGCTGACTGTATTCTATTGGGGGGAACTGAGGATTCAGCAGCAAGTGTTAGGTAGTTAGAGCATTCGACTGACAGTGCAGTTTTTATTAAAGAAAGCTTATGTAGTGTTTTTACATTCACAACCAAACCCCATAGATTGACAACTCACAACCACCTTAGTTGTCATATTGATTACTGTCAACGTGAATTAAAGGCAAGAGCTATAAGTTTAACCCTTAACATTCAACGGGTTAGATTAGCTTTGACAACCCACCATCATTGGGATTAGCTGCAGTTCGTCCAAAAAAAGAACACCATGATGGGCTAAGGTTATTTCGCCGGGCTTAGGGTTTGAACCACCGCCCACCAGCGCGACCATTGAGGCACTATGATGCGGGCTACGAAAAGGCGGAATGTACCATTGCTCTAGCTCTCGTTGCTGAGCGCTTACCGAGTTAATTGCCGCCACCTCTATGGCTTGTTGCTCGGTTAAGCTGGGTAATATGCCCGGTAAACGACTCGCCAACATAGTTTTTCCGGTACCTGGAGGGCCCATCATTAACAGATTATGCGCGCCGGCGGCAGCTAGTTCTAAAGCACGTTTTGCTAGATGTTGACCGTGCACTTCGCTCATATCTAAGAGGCTTTCGTTAAACTGCGGCTCAATAACTTGAGAGTCCTTCAAGTTGAAAGCGCTTTGGCCATTAAGACCAGCACTTAACTGCTGCAAGCTGGCGCTGCCATGTACTTTTGCCTCTGGCACTCTTACCGCTGCGTCGGCATCTTGCTCGCTAGTCACCAAGGTTAAACCCTGCTGGCTTATTGATAAGGCGGTGGCAATTGCTCCGCTTACTGGGCGAATTGCTCCCGATAAAGCCAGCTCACCGCAAAACGCCATGTCATTTAAACATGCTAGTGGAACATCACCAGCGGCGGCCAAAATACCAATAGCAATTGGCAGATCAAAACGACCTCCACTTTTGGGAACATCTGCAGGCGCTAGATTTACGGTAATGCGTTTTGCAGGAAAGGAAAAGCCACTATTGAGAATGGCGCTACGAACTCTATCTTTAGCTTCTTTAACCGAGGTTTCTGGTAGACCTACAATAGAAAAGGCAGGCAAACCATTGGCTAAATGCACTTCTACAGTCACATTTAAGGCTTCCATGCCCACTAAGGTACACGTTTTAACTATCGCTAAACCCATTTGCTCTCCAGCGCTTAATAACAACTTACATACTAGTAGGCTTTTGCCAAAGTTGTTATTAAGTGACTGAAAATAGGTTTATTACTGTACGCTAAAGCACTGCTGCTGCTGCTGATGAAGCGCCGCTAATACCGCTTTGCGCTCGATTAAGCCAATCAGTTTGCCGTTTTCCAATACTGGGTAACTTTTTGGTTTGTTATCCGTCATGGTTTTTGCCAAGTCGAGTACATTCTCATTTGGGCCAACACTAAGTACTTCACTGCGCATAATGTCTTTAACCAAAGCACTTTGATCACAGTAGTATCCGGCTTGCAGCATTTGAGTTACGCAGTCTAGCTCCGATAACCAACCAATTAATGCGCCTTTAGCGTCAACCACTGGGGCACCAAGCTGGTGTGAATTAGTCAGCAATTCGCTGGCCTCGTTAATGCTTTGCTCTTCGGTAAAACTCAAGAATTGAGCACGCATGTAGTGTCTAACATTAAGCTGTTGCATAAGACCTCCTTCAAGGGCCTTTAAGGTTACAGCTCAAATGTAATACAAGCCAAGACAGATAAGAAATGGCTTATAACTATTAGATTGATAGGTAGGGATTTTGGCGCAAAAAAAGCAGCGAATAACGCTGCTTTCAAACCCACTATATTTGCGCTTAACTGGCTTCGAGCTTGGCCAATACTTCATCGATGGTAGTAACAATAAAGTCTGCTTCTTGTTTGCTCAAAGTTAGCACCGGACACAAGCACAAGGTATTGTTTAAGCTAGCAAATGAGCGGTTAGTTCTACCAATAATTAGGCCCTTAGCCATACACATTCCCGCTACCTTAACCGCGACACTTTCATCCACTGGCGTTTTGGCGTCTTGGTCACTAACCAGCTCTATACCTAACAACAAACCTTTGCCTCGTACATCACCAATGATAGGGTGCTTGGCTTGCAAACCTATTAGCCCTTCTAGCAAATAATCGCCCATCATCTTGCTGTTATGCACCAGTTCTTCTTGCTCCAGAATGCGTAAGTTCTCTAATGCCGCAGCTGGCCCAGCAGTACAGCCGGCAAAGGTGCTAATGTCTCTAAAATAGGCTTCACGGTCACTGCTATCAGCCATAAATTCATTAAATACTTCTTCGGTTGTTACAGTGCAAGAAATGGCGGCGTAACTAGAGGCAACACCTTTGGCTAGCGTGACAATGTCGGGCTTAATGCCATAGTGTTGGTAACCAAACCATTCGCCGGTTCTGCCTAGGCCACAAACCACTTCGTCGATGTGCAGCAGTACGTTATATTTCTTACAAATCTCCATGATGGTAGGCCAGTAACCTTCGGGTGGTGTAATCACCCCGCCGCCTGCGGTAATGGGCTCTAAGATCACCGCTCCTACTGTATCTGGCCCTTCTTGCAGAATGGCCTTCTCTAACTCTTTAGCAGCTCTCACTCCATAATCACTAACATCGCCAAATTGGCTACGATATTCACAACAATGTGGAAACTCTACAAAGCCAGGCGCAAAGGGGCCATATTGCTTACGGCGCTCCTCTTGGCCCGTTGCACTTAAAGCAGCGATGGTAGAACCATGATAGTCCCGCTCGCGATACAAAATTTTGTGTTTCTTTCCGCCATATTTTAGATGAGCGATTTGGCGAACAATTTTAAAGGCTTTTTCATTTGCTTCAGAACCAGAGCTTGCATAATAAACGCGGCTCATACCGGGCATTTTGGCGAGTAGCTTTTCGGCAAATTCAGCTGCTGGAACGGTACCCGCAGAACTGGCAAAAAAGTTAAGCTCTGTAAGTTGTTTGCTCACCGCCTCTGCGATTGAGCTGCGCCCGTAACCAACGTTAACACACCATACTCCGCCCGATGAGGCATCTAAGTAACTGTTACCCTTGGCGTCCCACACTCGTGAGCCTTCGCCTTTTACCATAACCATTGGGTCTTGGCTTTTTAACACACTGTGTTGGTTAAGATGATGCCAAACATGCTTACGATCTTGCTCAATTACCGCCGTATTTTCTATCGACATGCCTCTACTCCCTTAAGCTAATTCAATATTGCAAAGCATGCTTACGACATTAACTCAGGGTAAAACGGGTGCTTAGGACCAGCAATTCAAATCCATGGAGCCAGATAAACTAGAGGACAAAGTTCGTTGTAAAGTGGCGCTATATATACTGCTAATTGGCCCTATAGCCTTAATATAACAGCCTGCCATATTAGCCATTTACTCGGGTTTAAGAGATAACTAAATGCTTGATAACATGGCCGTAATGGTACCCATAGTGATGTTGGCGGCCTTGGTAAGAGGCTTTAGTGGTTTTGGTTTTGCTGCCATTGCGGTGATTGGTATGAACCTGTTTTTTACGCCACAGCAAAGTGTGCCGGTTATCTTAAGCTTGGATTTACTGTGTAGCGTAAACCTATGGAAACAAGCCCGCCAACAAGCCAACTACCCAATACTCAAAAAGTTAATTGCGGGCTCCTTAATAGGTATTCCCTTAGGTCTAGGACTACTCATTTTGTTGCCAGCAGAATTGCTCAAGCTGGCGATATGTTTGTTTATATTGCTGTTTTCTTTATTCCTCGCCTGCAATATGCGCCTACCTCACATGGATAAACCTTCAGCCCCTGGGCTATTTGGCTTTCTCTCAGGAGCTGGCACAGCCAGTGCTTCGGTAGGTGGCCCAATGGTAGTCGCTTACATGCTTTCTAGCCCACTCAACCCGCAGCAACAACGTGCCACCATGATCTTATTTTTTATCGTGAGTGAACTGCTATCGGTGGGCGGATTGCTAGCAACTGGAATTTTTAGCTGGCAGTCTTTAAGCCATATAGCCATTCTACTTATTCCCACCATGTTAGCGGTGCGCTTAGGCCAATACTTGTTTAATCGTTGGCCGCCACGTTCATTTAAGCACATCGCCTTACCCGTGATGATTATAGGTGCCTTGTTAGGTATGAGTGCTTCCTTGGGAAAAATATAATAAGCTATTTGTAGTTGTCATTGCCGTCCAAACCTTATAAATGAAAATAGAAATTCATTGCCTAGAATGTTTTCAAAACAATGTACAGATTGGCAAACCCTATAGAAACATTTCCCTGTCAGAAATTCGGGATGACGGTGTTTACCATAACAAGTGTCCTCAAGGGCATGAGACCACTACTATTTTAGACTCACTGAAGTTCGAAGTCCTGTTTGACATTGGCATGAATGCTATCTGTGACGGCTATAATCGCGAAGCAATAAGCTCTTTTTCAGCTTCTCTTGAAAGGTTCTACGAAACCTATATCCGCTACAGAATGAATGTAGATAAACCAGGCAGCCCCATTAGTTCAATATGGAAAGCTGTAAGCAATCAATCAGAACGTCAGCTTGGAGCATTTATATTTATATATGCAACTCAACATGGAGTCCCACCAGCTTTGTTACCAAGCGATTCAAAAACAACATTCAGTGCGAACTTTAGAAACAATGTGATTCACAAAGGATATATTCCAAGTAAGCAAGAGGCACTAATATATGCAGAAGGGATTTACTCATTATTGCAGAGATACATTCAAGAAATCGAAGCATCTGATATAGACCAATTCATTGAATTCTACCGTTCACAACTTCCCTCAAGACGAAAATCGACACCTGCACAAAATAATTTTATTACCTCAACGAAGGCTTTTTCCATGACGCTACTACGCAATGAAACTCGAATGCCTGACTTCGACTACATAAAAGCCCAGTTCTACTTATAACCACAAGCCTTTCACCGAGACATAGCTTCATAACTAGTCAATAAAAAAGCCCGACATTAGCCGGGCAAACAACATGCAAAGGTAGAACTTGTTGCGCTTAGTTACATCCTTTCCAAGGTACCAATTTGCTTTCTAAGAACCGCATAAACAAATCAAAGCAATAAGCGATTATGCCTATCACCACAATGCCGGCAATAACCACATCGGTAACCAAAAACTCAGAAGCGTTTAGCACCATAAATCCTATGCCTCGCTCTGCGGCCACCATTTCTGCGGCTACCAGGGTTGTCCAGCCAAAGCCAATAGCAATGCGCATACCTGTTAATACGTCAGGCAACGCGCCTTTGGTTATCACTTGAGAGACCACCTGCCAGCGACTTGCTCCCATTGAATAAGCTACTTGAATTTGCTCAATCCGCACCGAGCTCACTCCAGCACGGGCACTCAATACAATTGGCGCCAGCATGGCTAGGAAGATTAAGGTAACTTTGCTCTCTTCATCAATACCTAGCCAAATAATCACTAATGGCAGGTAGGCTAGAGGAGGCAGCGGGCGATAGAATTCGATTATAGGGTCAAATATGCCACGCATCACTCTGCTACAGCCAATAGCGATACCAAGCGGGATACCAATGGCACAAGCCAAAACAAACGCACCAAAAATGCGGCCTAAACTTGCACCAAGGTGTTCAAACAAAGTTGCGCCAGCAAAGCCATCAATAAAAATGTCCCAAAGGCGAGCTAACACATCAAAAGGCGATGGTAAGAACATCGGTTTAATCATGCCAGCTTCGGTTACTAGTGCCCATAAACCCAAGAAAAATACGGTAGAGCACAGTGCAATTAGTTTGCTATCACCAGCACCAGGCGTACCAAAATATTCACCACATTGAACGGCTTTTTGCGCGGTAAATTGTTTGGTGGTACTAACCACTTTTTTAGCAAAAGGAGTCAGCTCTTTTTTATGTGCTGCTGCGCCACCAGCCTCCTCATCGGGGCTGATGGGCGGAGTTAGAGATGAGGCACTCATGGTATTGGTCGTCATAATTTGTCCTTAGGCTGCCGCCGCTTCGTCGCCATGAATAATTGCTAACACTTGCTCGCGCATGGCAATAAAGGCTTCACTCGATTTCACTTTTCTAGCGTCTCGGCAGTCTAAAAACTGCTGGTTAAAATCAATCTTAAATTCATGTGTTATCCGCCCTGGTCGCGGCGACATCACAATGAGGCGAGTAGCTAACAACAAGGCTTCATCCACACTGTGGGTAATAAAAAACATCATTTTGTTGGTTTCGCGCCATACATCCAGCAAGAGTTCTTGCAGAGATTCACGAGTAAGCGCATCCAAGGCACCTAAGGGTTCATCAAGCAACAGCATTTCAGGGTTGTTCGTAAGCGCTCGGGCAATACCAACCCGCTGCTGCATACCACCAGATAATTGGTACACCTTGTGTTGGTGAAAATCTTCAAGGCCCACCAGCTTTAAGTAACTGGCCGCGCGCTCTCGGCGCTCTTGTTTGTCTACACCTTGCAGCTTTAAGCCAAACTCGGTGTTTTCGATTACGTTTAACCACGGCAGTAGCGCATGTTTTTGGAACACCACGCCGCGGTCGGCACCAGGGCCAACAATTTCATCGCCAATATCTAAACCACAAGCCACTCTGGGATAACCTTCAATAGGGCTAGAGCCTAAAGTGAGATACCCTTTGGTGGGCGCGATAAACCCGGCAATCAAGTTTAATAATGTGGTTTTTCCGCATCCTGAGGCACCTAAGGCAACCACAAAATCGCCCTGTTCAATGCTCAAGTTCACCTCAGATAAGGCGGTGACTGGGTCACCACCTTGAGCTGCAGGATAGACTACCGATACGTCATGAATTTCGAGAGTATTCATTGTTAAGTCTCCTGGTTTAGGCTGTTAGCCAGTTACATTTCTGCGGCAGCCGCTGCATAAGCAGGGTTAACAAACTTGCTGTAATCTGGCATTAAGTCGTTGATCTTCTTCTGCTCTTTCAAGAACTCTGAAGTGGATTTAAGTGATTGGCTGGCTCCGCCTTCTGCGCCACAACCCAACCAGCTGCAAGATAGTTGCGTAGTTACATCGGGGAACTCATAAAGGTCGAGCACTTCAGCTACCGTGTTTACGTCACCGCCACTCACTTTAGCAATAGACTGGGCAATTGGGTTGCTAGCATCAAAGCTCGCTTTGTTGCTGCGGTAGTCTTCGTCTAAATCAATCACTACTTTAAGCATTTTGCTCACAAAATCAGGGTTAGCAGCAGCAAACTCTTTATTCGCAACTAAGCCATCAAAAGTAGGTTTACCCCAAGCGCTTAGGGTGGCCGAAGTGATCAGCACCTTGCCACTTTGCTTGATTTTTCCCAGTGCAGGATCCCAAATAAACGCGCCGTCGATGTCTCCACGTTGCCATGCTGCGGCTATAGAATTAGGCTGCATGTTAATTAAGCGAACGTCTTTCTCGGTTAAGCCAAATTGCTCAAGTGCAAATAAGGCATGGAAGTGCGTAGTGGATACAAACGGCACCGCAATGCGCTTTCCTTTTAAGTCGGCTGGAGAGTTGATGCCCGAGCCATCACGCACTACCAGTGCTTCTGCATCGGCAATGTTTTCTAGAATCCATACCAATTCGATGTCTACGCCGCGGCTTACTGCACTGGCAATTGGGCTAGAGCCCGCCGAGGCTAAATCTAAAGCGCCAGAGGCCATTGCGGTCATCGCTTTAGCGCCAGAATCAAAGCGACGCCATTTAATGGTGTAGCCCGTCTCTTTTTCTACCAATTTCTCGTTAATGGCGTGCTTCCATGGATTGAACATTCCTTGGTATCCAATGGTGACCTCTTTTGCGGTAACCGCCGTGCTAATCATTAGTCCCGCCAAAGCTGCTATCGCAGTTTTCATCTTCAATTGTTTCATCGTTAACTCCTTGTTGAACCCGACACTTAGCGTGTTGTTTTAAGTTACTGCGTGCGAAAAACGAGCTATAGGGCCAATTTTTTTGAATTGCTGGTCCAGCGCAAAGCAACAAATAAAAAGCCATGTTGGCTAATAAATTGCTATTTCCAAACATGGGGAATGGAAGATATGCAAAATCTTCACCTACTTTTTGTAAGGATATGGGCATGAATGACTGCATGATGAATATTGAGTTACAAGCAGGTAGAGGCTTACAACAACAGATTAGAGAAAAGTTAGTAGAGCTGATTCAGCACGACTACTTTGGCACAAGGGCCCTGCCCTCCAGCCGCAAAATGGCGCAACTGCTAAAAGTGTCGCGTAACACAGTGGTATTGGTTTACGAAAGCATGGTGGACGATGGTTACTTAATTGCCAGAGAACGCAGCGGTTTTTTTGTAAACCCTGAATTAGACCAAGAACCAACTCTCAAATTGGTGCAAACTCGCCCTCATCTGGACCAAAACCAGCCAAATTGGACCCATCGCTTACGCAGCGCCCCGGCATCATTTAGCACCTTAAACAAAGATAAAGATTGGATAAATTATGCTTATCCCTTCATTTATGGCCAAATTGAGCCCAGTCACTTCCCCATTTATCAATGGCGAGAATGTTCTCGCATCGCCCAAAACCGCAATAGTGTGCATCATTGGATTGAAGATTATGTTGATGTAGATGACCCAGAATTGGTCACGCAAATTCGCCAGCAGATTTTGTCTAAACGCGGCATTACAGCCAGTAACGACGAAGTGCTAATTACCATGGGTACCCAAAATTCTTTGTACCTACTGGCTTCTTTGCTCGCGGGACAGGGAGTAAAAGTAGGGGTAGAAAACCCCGGCTATGCTGACTTAAGGCACATATTCACCCAATGTGGTTCTAAACCAGAGCCATTAGAGCTTGACCAACAGGGCCTAATACTTCGCCAGCAACTTAGCGACTGTGACTATGTGTGCGTAACACCCAGCCACCAATACCCAACAACCGTAACCATGCCTATTGAGCGACGGAAACAACTACTCGAACAAGCCGCTACGGACGACTTTGTATTGATAGAAGACGACTATGAAAGCGAAGTAAATTTTCATGAGCAGCCATTGCCAGCACTAAAAAGCATTGACCAACACGGCCGGGTTATTTACATCGGCAGCCTGTCCAAATCGCTATCACCAGGTTTACGCATTGGTTATTTGGTAGCAAACAAGCAGCTAATTGCCGAACTACGCGCACTGCGCCGACTTATTTACCGCCACCCTCCAGCCAACAACCAACGCACCGCAGCGCTGTTTATTGCCCAAGGTTATTACGATAGCCATGTTCGTAGAATGCGCCATGTGTACGAACAAAAATGGCTGCTCATGCAACAGGGTTTACAGCGCCACCTCCATCAATGCGTAATTAACGCAACGCCAGGTAGCTTTTGTTTTTGGATAGAACTGCCTAAACATGTATGCAGTAGTGAACTGGTGACGCAAGCGGCTAAACAAGGAATATTGGTAGAATCGGGGGATACTTTGTTTGCCGAACAACAAGCACCTAAGAACTACATCCGCTTGGGGTTCTCGGCGATTGCAGAAGAAAAGATAAATGCCGGACTCGCCCTGTTAGGTAACTTAGTTAGCCAACTCTCACAGCATAGTCCTAGCGAAGCCTTACACGCCTAAACCAATAATACAGATCAACAAACCTCTCTAGCGCAGATATTCTTCAACGCTAGAGAGGTTTGTACGTTTAGCTAAAACCCCAAGTTTAATCTGGTCCCTTCGGTTCATATTTCTGGCACTACTCGCCCACGACCTCCCTTGGTTAATCTAATTTCATTCCGCTGTTAGAGGCAATGACTCTAACCAGCCGTCAAAAAATTTAGTTGGTTTAACAAGGAGTTATTTATGAGCAATTGCGTATTCATTACTGGCGCTACATCGGGGTTTGGCCTTGCCAGTGCTAAGTTGTTTGCTCAGCACGGTTACAAACTCATTTTAACCGGCAGGCGCATAGAGCGTTTAGCCCAACTAGCTGATGAGTTAGGCCAACAATGCCAAGTGCACTATGCCAGCCTTGATGTGCGCGATAGCCAACAAGTAGCCCAGTTAGTAGCAGCATTGCCAGAAGACTTTAAACAAGTAACAGCGCTAATTAACAATGCCGGATTAGCCCTAGGCACCGACCCTTGTGATAAGGCCAGCCTTGCTGATTGGCACACCATGATTGATACCAATGTCACCGGGCTGGTTAATGTTACCCATGCCTTATTGCCCATTCTTACTCAGCAAACGGTTGCCTCGGTAGTGAACTTAGCCTCGATAGCTTCTAATTGGCCTTACCCTGGAAGTCATGTATATGGCGCCTCAAAGGCCTTTGTCGCCCAGTTCTCTAGAAATCTACGTTGTGACTTAGTGGGCAGCGGCGTGCGGGTTACCAGCTTAGAACCTGGTTTATCAGAGAGTGAATTTAGCTTGGTGCGTTTTGGCGGTGACCAAGACAAATATCAGCAGCTTTACGGCAATAGCAATGCCCTACAACCAGAAGATATTGCCAACATTATTTATTGGTTAGTAGAGCAACCTGCTCATATCAACATTAATAGCTTAGAAGTCATGCCCAGCTCGCAAGCTTGGAACAATTTCAATGTTGTTAAACAAGCTAACTAATTACTTTTTCAATTAAAACTTAAATCGCTAGGAGATTATTATGATTATTGGCGTACCTTCAGAAATCAAAAACCATGAATATCGCGTTGGCTTGGTGCCAGCCTCAGTTCAAGAGCTTACCGCCCGCGGCCATAAAGTTAACATTCAAGCTGGTGCAGGTTTAGGCATTAATATCGACGATGCCGCCTACCAAAAAGCTGGCGCAAACATTGTTGGCAGCGCACAAGACGTGTTTGCTAGCAGCGAGATGATAGTAAAAGTAAAAGAGCCTTTGGCTCAAGAACGCGCAATGCTAAAAGAAGACCAACTACTATTCACTTATTTACATCTGGCACCTGATGTCCCGCAAACAGATGATCTGATTGACAGCGGCGCAGTCTGTGTAGCCTATGAAACAGTCACCTCTAATACCGGGGCATTGCCGCTATTAGCGCCTATGTCTGAAGTTGCAGGCCGTATGGCAATTCAAGCTGGCGCTCATTGTTTAGAAAAATCTAACCTTGGACGTGGCATGCTGCTAGGTGGCGTAAGTGGTGTAGAGCCAGCAAAAGTAGTAATTATTGGCGGCGGTGTAGTAGGCCGAAATGCGGCTCAAATGGCGGTTGGCATGTACGCTGACGTAGCCGTGTTAGACAATAACATCGATACGCTACGCCAAATCGATGCTCAGTTTTCTGGCCGCGTAAAAACTGTATTCTCGAACCAATACAATCTAGAAAAATACGTTGCTGATGCCGACTTAGTGATTGGCGGCGTATTAATTCCTGGTGCTGCAGCGCCCAAGTTAGTCACTAGAGCAATGATCAGCGGTATGAAGCCTGGAAGTGCCATTGTTGACGTAGCCATTGACCAAGGCGGCTGTTTTGAAACATCGGTAGCAACCACTCACGCCGACCCCACCTTCATTGTTGATGACGTAGTGCACTATTGTGTTGCCAACATGCCTGGCGCAGTCGCGCGAACCTCAACATTTGCCCTCAATAACGCCACCCTACCCTTTGTATTGCAGCTCGCAAACCAAGGTTACAAACAGGCATTATTAGCTAACCCACACTTGTTAAACGGCTTAAATGTAATTCATGGCAAGCTCACCAACCAAAGTGTTGGCGAGAGCCAAGCAAAACAATACATCGAAGCACTAAGTGCAATTAAAGCCGCATAGGAAAAGCGACTAGCTAACTCAGGTTAGCTAGTCTTGGTCCTCGGGAATATCTCTCACGTATTTAGCCGGTACTCCGGCTACCACTGTATTAGCAGCCACATCTTTGTTTACCAAGGCACCAGCGGCAATCACCGCGTTATCACCAATGCTTACGCCAGGTAAAATATTCGCTCCCATGCCAATCCAAACGCGGTCACCAATAGTTACAGGTAAAGCTCGCTCTAAACCCTCGGTGCGCTGTTTAACGTTTAACGGGTGAGTCGCAGTTGAAATATTCACAGCAGGAGCCAGCATCACGTCATCGCCGATGGTGACAGGCGCACCATCAAGAATCACACAGTTATGGTTGGCATAAAAATTCTTACCAGTGGTGATGTTATAGCCATAGTCGCAGAAAAAATCTGGCTCTATCCAAGGATCGAGACTGTTTGGCAATAATTCGGCTAATACCTCGGCGCGTAGATCTTCTTCGGGGTGTAACAAATTGAGTTCGTAACATAGAGACTTAGCTTGGTTACGTTCTTCAACCAACTCTCCGTCAAAGGCCAAATACAACTCTCCAGCTAACATCTTTTCTTTTTCTGTCATGCTTACCTCTTCGAGAAACTGGCCGCCACTAGGACAAAACTGCAGCGAAATGTTTTATTTTCAGTAAGTTATTCTACAGGTTTAATCACTACTTTATCTCCGACTTGGATTGCATTTTTGGCAAACCAGCCTTGATTCATCTCCCATGCGTACATCACTTGAAAGCGCGATTTAGTTAGCTTGTCATCATTCGCCTGCATCTGAGTGATTTCGCTAATAGAACCATCTTTGCGGATAAAAGCGACATCTAAAGGGATCAAAGTATTTTTCATCCACATTTGAGCTTGTTTAGTGCGCTGAAAGTTAAACAACATGCCGCAATCGTTACACAAGTGCAGGCGATGCATTAAACCCAAGGCGCGTTGTTGGTCACTGTAGGCATATTCCACCGTGTAGTGCTGTTGATTGACCTCCACCGCCACCGCTGGAAATTCCTCACTTGGCGTTGCAGCCCCCACATTTTTTGTGACTACCAACAAAACTAATAGGACGTATTTATAAACGGATACATTCAAAGTTACAGGATTCCCAGGTGACTAAAACGGCGCTAAGTAAAACCGTGTCAGATACACAACTCACTAAGCAAGCCATCACTTTACCTTGCTTAAACGCAAATCAACGAAAAAAAGTGCAATAATTTTAGCCAAATGAACAATGAACAATCTGCTGCATATGCAAAATTTATCACCACTCAAAACAAATAAAACAGAACATACAACCAACAAAAAAAGAAAATACAGATTAAGAAACCTTAAGTTGTTTATTAAACGTACCACAGGCAGAACAATTAGTAGCCAAAGTGGACTTGAATCACATTTTATCCTGTGATACTTGTTAGCCAATGCTTTAGGAAAGTTTTAAATATGTCTCTTTCAGTTGCTCTAATTATTAGCGTCGTCCTTGTGGTGATTATTCTATCACCTCGCGGGGATGCGTTGTTGTAACTGAAACAAGCACACAACATCAAACCCCCGCGCTGCAAAGCTCGGGGGTTTTTTGTTAACGGTGGAAAGGAAGTAGTAATGAATGGTGCGCAACAAATTGTAGCGACTCTGAAACAACAGGACGTTGAACAAGTATTTGGTTATCCTGGCGGGGCAATTATGCCTTTATACGACGCTCTCTACGACGGTGGTGTAAAGCACATGCTTACTCGCCACGAGCAAGGTGCGGCAATGGCAGCGGTGGGTTATGCCCGCGCAGGAGCAACTTCGGGCATTAAAGTTGGTGTGTGTATCGCCACTTCTGGACCTGGCGCAACCAACCTCGTCACTGGCCTTGCCGAAGCGCAGCTAGACTCCATTCCACTTATCGCCATTACTGGGCAAGTAGCCCAGCCAGTAATCGGTACCGACGCCTTCCAAGAAGTAGACGTATTAGGCATGTCGTTATCAGTCACCAAACATAGCTTTATGGTGACCGACGTTAAAGAGCTTAAACGCACCATAGAACAAGCTTTTGAGATTGCCACCAGCGGCCGCCCAGGCCCAGTGCTTATAGATGTGCCTAAAGATGTGCAACTAGCCGAAGTTGAAGAAAGCCTCGCTTACTTGGCTGCTGCCAGCGCTCCTGTAGAACCTACTGCAGAATTAATTGGCCAAGCCAAACAACTCATCGCTAGCGCTAAACAACCTATTGTATATGTGGGCGGTGGTGTAGGCATGGCCAATGCTGTTACTGAGTTACGTGAGTTTTTAAATTACAGTAAAATCCCAAGTGTAAGCACGCTAAAAGGGATTGGGGCGATCACCGAAGAACAACCTTACTACTTAGGCATGTTAGGCATGCACGGCACTAAAGCAGCCAACCTAAGTGTTCAAGAAACGGACCTATTGGTGGTGATTGGCGCGCGCTTTGATGACCGCGTTACCGGCAAGCTTGATGAATTTGCACCAAATGCCAAAGTGATCCACCTAGATGCTGATGCCAGCGAATTTGGTAAACGCCGCACCCCAGATGTTGCACTAGACAGCGACCTAAAGCTAACCCTACCTAAGCTGCATTGCCAAACCGAGATTGATATCTGGCAAGAAAAAGTGGCACAACGCAAACATGATTTTGCTTGGCGCTATGATCACCCAGGCGGGCATATTTTTGCGCCTGCTATGCTTAGCGACTTAAGCAAGATGGTGGATAAAAACACCGTGGTAGCTTGTGATGTTGGCCAACACCAAATGTGGGTAGCCCAACATATGCAGTTTGATGGCCCAGAGAATCATTTATCAAGTGCAGGCCTAGGCACTATGGGCTTTGGTTTACCCGCGGCCATTGGCGCGCAGTTTGCCCGCCCTAACGACACCGTTATTAACGTCTCTGGTGACGGTTCATTCATGATGAATGTACAAGAACTCACCACCATTAAACGCGCTAAACTGCCGGTAAAAATGCTGTTAATCGACAATAACCGCTTAGGCATGGTTCGCCAGTGGCAAAACTTGTTTTTTGATGGCCGCTTTAGTGAAACGATTCTTGATGACAACCCCGACTTTGTAAAAATGGCCTCGGCTTTTGATATCCCCGGCGAAACCATTAGCAACAAAGTTGATGTACACGCAGCCTTGCAACGGATGCTAGACAGCAAAGGCCCTTACCTACTGCATGTATTAATTGATGCTGAAGAAAACGTATGGCCATTAGTGCCACCCGGTGTGGCCAACGACAAAATGATGGAGGACTGCTAATGCAACATTCACTAACCATTTCTACTCGCCAGCAAGCAGATGTACTAGAACGCGTATTACGAGTGACACGTCACCGCGGTTTTTTAGTACAATCTATGCAAATTGAGCAGTTCAATGACCAAGAGCAGTCTGGATACCGTATTGAACTTAGTGTGACGAGCGAGCGTCCAATAGAGCATCTTACTAATCAATTAGTGAAATTGTTTGACGTTGAGCAAGTGCAATTAACCCTATTACAAGCAGTGGCTTCACCAAAAGCGGCCATTGCCTAAAACAAATAGCAAACACAGATTAACGGAGTAAACCGCAATGCCTAAACTGCGAAGTGCCACCACCACCGAAGGCCGTAATATGGCTGGAGCGCGCGCCCTTTGGCGAGCAACAGGAACCAAAGAAGAAGATTTTGGCAAGCCAATTATCGCAGTGGTGAACTCATTCACCCAATTTGTGCCGGGCCACGTTCACCTAAAAGATCTTGGTCAATTGGTTGCACGCTCTATCGAAGACGCAGGCGGTGTTGCTAAAGAATTTAATACCATCGCTGTAGATGATGGTATTGCCATGGGCCACGGCGGCATGCTTTACAGCCTACCTTCACGCGACCTAATTGCAGACTCCGTTGAGTACATGGTAAACGCCCACTGTGCCGACGCCATGGTGTGTATTTCTAACTGTGACAAAATCACCCCGGGAATGCTGATGGCGTCGATGCGCTTAAACATTCCAGTTATCTTTGTTTCTGGCGGCCCAATGGAAGCCGGTAAAACCAAACTTAGCGACCAAATCATTAAGCTCGACTTAGTTGACGCCATGGTTATGGGTGCCGACAAAAACGTATCCGATGAAGACAGTGACAAAGTAGAACGTAGCGCCTGCCCAACCTGTGGTTCTTGTTCTGGTATGTTTACTGCAAACTCAATGAACTGTTTAACCGAGGCTCTAGGTTTAGCTCAGCCAGGTAACGGTTCAATGCTAGCGACTCACGCGGATCGTGAAAAACTGTTTGTAAATGCCGGTAAGCGCATTGTTGATTTGTGTAACCGTTACTACCAGCAAGATGACGAAAGTGTATTGCCGCGCTCAATCGCGACACACAAATCCTTTGAAAATGCGATGACCCTAGATATCGCCATGGGGGGTTCTACTAACACCGTATTACACCTTTTGGCAGCAGCCCAAGAAGCTGGCGTAGATTACAATATGGACCACATGGATGAGCTTTCTCGTAAGGTTCCTCAACTGTGTAAAGTGGCGCCATCTACCAACAAATACCACATGGAAAATGTACACCGCGCAGGCGGCATCATGGGTATTTTGGGTGAATTAGACCGTGCAGGTTTACTAAACCGTAACGAACCGAATGTAATGGGCGAAACCTTGGCCGATACCTTAGCCAAGTGGGACATCATGCAAACCCAAGATCAGGCAGTAAAAGAGTTTTACCGTGCTGGCCCTGCAGGCATTCGCACCACTAAAGCCTTTAGCCAAGATTGCCGCTGGGATGACCTAGACGACGACCGCGCCGAAGGTTGTATTCGCAGTTTAGACAACGCCTTTAGTTTAGAAGGTGGCCTTGCAGTACTAAAAGGTAACCTAGCGCAAGACGGCTGTATTGTTAAAACTGCCGGCGTAGACGACGATAACCTAGTATTTAAAGGCCCTGCCCGTATTTTTGAAAGCCAAGACGACGCAGTTGCTGGCATTTTAGACGGCACCGTACAAGCTGGCGAAGTAGTATTAATTCGCTACGAAGGCCCTAAAGGCGGCCCAGGCATGCAAGAGATGCTTTACCCAACCTCTTACTTAAAATCGATGGGTTTAGGTAAGAAATGTGCCTTGATTACCGATGGCCGCTTCTCTGGCGGTACCTCTGGTTTATCCATTGGCCATATTTCACCAGAAGCTGCGAGCGGCGGTGTGGTTGGCTTAGTTGAGCAAGGCGATATCATTGATATCAACATTCCTCAGCGTAGCATTGTGTTAGAAGTGAGTGATGAAGAACTGGCTAAACGTCGCGCCGCTATGGAAGCCAAAGGCAGCGATGCTTGGAGCCCAATTGGTCGAGTACGTGAAGTAAGCACCTCGCTGAAAATGTACGCCCACTTCGCCACCAGCGCCGACAAAGGTGCGGTACGCGATAAAAGCAAGCTAGATTAAACCGCGCGTCTTGCTTGAATAAACAGCCCGGTTCGCCGGGCTTATTTTTTTATGTTGTCGCCAACATGTATAGGTAATTTATGATGCAACACTTGCCTAGTGCTAACGAATATCTTCGCCGTATATTGCTCTCGCCAGTCTACGAAATTGCCCAAGTTACCCCACTACAGGGTATGCCTAAGCTGTCGCAGCGCAGTGGCAATAATATTTTGCTGAAACGCGAAGACCGACAAAGTGTGCATTCGTTTAAATTACGCGGCGCCTACAACAAAATCGCCCAACTTAATCAACAGCAGCGTGAACGCGGAGTGGTTGCAGCATCGGCGGGCAATCACGCGCAAGGCGTGGCTATGTCGGCACAGCGACTTAACATTGCCGCGGTGATTGTAATGCCCACCACCACTCCCGATATTAAAGTGGATTCGGTACGCGCCATGGGTGCTGATGTGCGTTTGGTGGGCGACAGCTTTGATGAAGCCTACCAATACTGCAAACAACTGGTTGAAGAACACGGTTACACACTGATCCCTCCTTTCGATGATGTAGACGTGATTGCCGGCCAAGGCACCATTGGCAAAGAGCTGCTTGAACAAGACATGCACCTAAACGCGGTATTTGTGCCGGTAGGTGGCGGCGGTATTGCCGCTGGGGTGGCGGTATACATTAAACAGCTGATGCCTCATGTGAAAGTGATAGGCGTAGAAGCCGAAGACTCTGCCTGTTTAAAAGCCGCCTTAGCTGCTGGCAAACCAACTCCCTTAGAACGGGTTGGGCTATTTGCCGACGGCGTTGCGGTTAAATTAATTGGCAGCGAAACCTTTCGCCTTTGCCAGCAATACCTCGACGATGTAATTACCGTAAACTCCGATGAAATATGCGCGGCAGTAAAAGACATTTTTGAAGATACCCGCGCCATTTCTGAGCCTTCTGGTGCACTGGCTCTGGCTGGCTTAAAAGCCTACGCTCAGCAGCACAAACTAGAAGGTGAGCGCTTAGCTGCTGTGCTATCTGGCGCTAACATGAACTTTCATAACCTGCGTTATGTGTCTGAGCGCACCGAGCTTGGTGAGAAAAAAGAAGCAGTATTAGCGGTACGCATTCCAGAGCGCCAAGGCGCTTATTTAGAGTTTGTTGAACACTTGGGCGGACGAGTCATCACCGAGTTCAACTATCGTTATGCCAGCGACCAACAGGCCAGCATATTTGCTGGCATTAAGGTGAGCAATAGCGATAAGGAGCTACCAGCGCTGTTAGATAAGCTGGATAGCAGCGGTTATCAAGTGGCTAACTTAAGTGACGACGAGCTTGCTAAGCAACATGTGCGTTATATGGTAGGCGGGCGACCTGGCACCCAACTCAATGAGAAGCTCTACAGTTTTGAGTTCCCAGAACAACCTGGCGCACTGCTTAAGTTTTTGCGCACCCTTGGCCCCCATTGGAATATAACCTTGTTCCATTACCGCAATCATGGTTCAGCATATGGTCGGGTATTAGCCGGGTTTGAGTTACAAGAAAGCGACCAGCAAGCCTTTGGTAAACACCTAGAGCAGTTAGGCTTTGATTATCGTGACGAAAGCGATAACACTGCTTATCAGTTCTTTCTGGCACATGACTGAGCATAGACTGAATAGATCAATTACTTCTAAATATTGAACTAAGTTATCCAGCTATAAGCATTACTACAGAAGGTTTGCTAAAAACTTTGTTTTTCAGCAAACCACTGGAGACTCAAGTTTATGGCTAAATCATCTACTGCAATCGCCGCACTTATCACGCTTGCGAGTTTTAACCTTTCTGCCGACACACTCACATTAAACAATGGCAGCATCTTAGAAGGCACACTGTTGCAGCGAAATAGCCAAGAACTTCAGTTTGAAGTGGCTGGCAATACCATGACCTTTAACACCGCAGATGTGAAAGATCTGCAGCTTTCCTTTGCCAATACTCATACTGACATTAAAACCGACACCAACTCAGCCGAAACCACTCAGGGCGTTAGCAGCATTCCAGCCGGCACGCCGTTGATGATCAGCTTAGACAGTGCAATTAGCACCCGTGAACATGCCTCTGGTCATCGCTTTAGTGCAAGCTTAGAAAGTGACTTAGCAATTAACGGCCAGCTTATCGCCAAAGCAGGTAGCCCCGTTTACGGCAAAGTACTGCAAAGTGAACAAGCGGGTCGTTTGGCCGGAAAATCTAGCCTAACAATCGCCTTAACCGACATTACCGTAAATGGCCAACGTGTTGCCATTCAAACCAATGCTTTTAATGGCTTGGGTGATGCCCAAGGTAAAAACACCGTGAAAAAGGCCGCTGGCGGCGCAGCCATTGGTGGGCTAATTAATGGTAGTGATGGCGCTAAAGACGGTGCCAAAGTAGGGGCTGGTTTAGCCATCATTACTCGCGGTGGTGCGGTACAAATTCCAGCCTATACCTTGTTAGAATTTCAAACCAGCGCACAGGTAAATATTTAATCCCTGAATAGCTGGGTAGAAACGCTAATCTGCCCAGTTAAACTTCGTTTCATCAACGCCTTGTTGAGCTTCTTTTAGCCTCTCTTTACGGGCTAGTTCTTCTTCTCGGGCGGCATCTATTTCTTGCATAATGGCTGCAATATCGGCCACGGTATCTTGTTCTACAAACTTGCCGCTAAGCTCAGTGTCGGCTGTCAGCTCACCTTTCTCAAACAAGCTCCACATCTCTTTGGCGTATTCCGTATTGGCCAAGGCTGGCGCGAATTGGCTGTAGTAATCGCGCATGTTGTTAATGTCACGGGTCAGCATCCATTCAGCATTGTTGTTGGCGGCGGCATCTACCGCTTGGGGTAAGTCAATAATCACTGGGCCGTAGGCGTCCACCAGCACATTAAACTCCGACAAATCGCCATGAATAAGCCCCACACATAACATCTTCACGATGTAAGAGATGACTAACTGATGATCTTCAAGCGCTTGCTCCTCACTCATCATCACGTCGTTTAAGCGCGGTGCCACATAGCCTTCATCATCGGTGACAAGCTCCATGAGTAATACGCCATCAAAACAGCCATAGGGCTCTGGCACTCTCACCCCAGCAGCCGCGAGCTTATACAAAGCATCTACTTCGGCGCTTTGCCACACTTTTTCTTGCTGCTCACGACCAAAGCCCGAGCCTTTTTCCATCGCCCGAGCCCTGCGGCTATTGCGAACTTTACGCCCTTCGCGATACACCACCGCTTGCTTAAAGCTGCGCTGGCTAGCCTCTTTATATACTTTTGCGCAGCGGATCTCGTCGCCACAACGCACCACGTAAACCGACGCTTCTTTGCCGCTCATTAGCTGGCTTTTCACTTCATCAACTAAGCCGTCATCAACTAAAGGCTGGATTCTTTTAGGCGTTTTCATTTATCTCATTTATTCAAAATCGATCGTTTATATAGGCATATTTGCCAAGCCACTTAGCAAAACACAAATCAAACTCTATGTTATAAAGAGGCTAGCCATTGCTTCTGTTGTGCTGGCGAATGATAAGACCACGCTACAAAGCGACTCACCTTATTGCCTTGCCCCATCTTTATGGTTTTATGTTGGCTCACTTTTGCTTGTTTAAGCGCTTGGTATATCGCCCTCAAGTTTGCCTCTTTTGATACTAAGCTGGTAAACCACAACACTTGTTGTGAAAACTGCTGGCTCTCTGCCACCATGTTTTTAATAAAACTCAACTCTCCACCGGGGCACCACAATTCATTGCTTTGACCACCAAAGTTTAGCTTTGATTTATTTTTAGCATTAGCCTTTAGATTGGTTTGTTTTCTTTGGCTGCCCTTTTGGGCGTCTGCAGCCGAGCGGTGAAACGGCGGGTTACACATGCTAAGCTCAAAACGCTCGTTCGCTTGCACAATACCTTTAAATATCGCTTTTTTGTTGTCTTGTAAACGCAGCGTGATATTTGCTTGTAAATGCGGATTAGCCACTAAAATACGCTCTGCCGATTGTAAAGATGCTGCTTCGATGTCACTGCCCACAAATGACCATGCGTATTCGCTAACCCCAACCAATGGGTAAACACAATTCGCTCCTACTCCTACATCAATACAACGCACTGGGCTGTTTTTAGATAGGCTGCCGCCCAAAGAATTAGCCAATAAATCGGCCAAGTAATGAATGTAATCGACACGACCTGGAATGGGCGGACACAAATTGTGTTTTGGAATTGCCCAGCCTTGCACCCCATAAAAATGCTTTAACAATGCCTTGTTTAAACAGCGCACCGCTTCTGGGTCAAAAAAGTCTACCGATGCATCTCCATATTGGTTTTTGGCCACAAAGCGTTTTAACTCGGGACATGACGCAATAAGCGACGGGAAATCGTAACGCTGTCGGTGTTTGTTACGCGGGTGAAGTTGGCTTTTCTCTCCCGGAGAGGTCGTTTTTTTTGCGCGCATTCGCTTGTTGTAACCAATAAGTTCTAGACAAATAGCATTATAAAGCGAAGTGGGGCTAAAGGCTGCATCTCATTGAATAAAGCATTATTGATAAAAGTGTGACTTAAATAAGTGATATATAAGTCAATATAATAGAAAATATCATAATCAATTAGTACTTAATTGATTATTTATAAAGCTATGCAAAGAAGGTGGCAATAATCAGATCACCACGGCTATAGTCGCGCTGCATAAGCTTTGTGTTAAGCAAGTTACAAGGAAAGTAAAATGAACAAACACTTGATAAGCAGTGCGCTGTCGCTTGCAATTTTGGCGAGCTTAAATGGCTGTGACTCTAGCTCAGAAGCAATAACCCCTAAAGAAATTCCCGTTGGAGAAGCCAAAGCTGAAAGCCTTTTGGACATGAGCTCGGTGGCCGTGGACGATCAACCAGCATTAGCCGCAGACTGGTATAAAGGCGCAGTTTTTATGGAGATATTTGTACGCAGTTACAAAGACTCCGATGGCGATGGGATTGGAGACTTTAAAGGCCTTACCTCCCAACTGGATTACATTGCAGACTTAGGCGTTGAAGGCATTTGGTTAATGCCCTTTAGCGAAAGCTCTGATAAAGATCACGGTTACGAAGTAGTCGATTACCGTAGCATCGAGAGCGACTACGGGACCCGAGAAGACTTTGATGAGTTTTTAGCACAAGCCCATGCCCGAGGCATTGGTGTAATTGCCGACTACCTCATCAATCACAGTTCAGGCGATAACCCCGTATTTATCGATTCAGATAACAATGCTGGCGGGAAACGCGATTGGTATATGTGGGAGTCAAATAACCCTGGCTGGACCAACTGGTCAGGAGACCCCTCTTGGCACCAAGGTACATACGGGTACTACTACGGTATCTTCCAATCCAACATGCCTGACTACAACTTTGGAAACCAAGAAGTTGTCGACTTCCACTACAACAACTTACGTTATTGGCTAAATGCCGGTATGGACGGCTTTCGTTTCGATGCTATGACCCACTTAGTTGAAAATGGTCCGAACCGGTGGTCTGGACAACCAGAAAATGCCGCCATTATGTACGGTATTCAACAATTAGTGATGGAAGACTACAGCAATCGCTTTATGATTTGCGAAGATTCAAGTGATTCTCTAGCTGCCGCACAATCAGATTTTTGTGGCTCAGCGTTTTCGTTTTATTTGAATATGGACATCATGCGCAGCGTTAATGCCGGCTCGACTTCAGGCACATACATAGTGGATTGGCTACAACAGGGCAGGCTTAGTAGCATGGGGCTGCTACTAGCAAACCATGACTATTTCGCTGGTACACGAGTATTTGAGCAGTTTGCTGGAAACGAGGCTAAATACCGCTTAGCTGCTGCTACCTTGCTTACACTACCGGGACAACCTTTTGTTTATTACGGGGAAGAAGTGGGCATGGGACACACCGCCAATAGTGGTGGTGACTACTTACTGCGAGCACCAATGAGTTGGACTGCAGAAGGCGGGTTTACCACCGGTACCCCTTACCGCGCGCATGCCCACAATACAGCGGCTTATAATGCTGCTAACCAAATGGCAGATAGCAATTCTATCTACCACCATTACAAAACACTGATTCAGTTACGTAAAAACACTCCTGCTTTACGCGAGGGAGATATAGAAGTGCTGCTTGATGGTGAAGTGCTGGCTTATAGCCGAAGCCTAGCGGATTCAAACGTATTAGTGGTGCTTAACTACAGCGATAGTGCGCAAACGCCGGTTATTCCAGTTGGACAAGCCTCAACACTGTTAAGCCCATTGGCAAACTTTGGTAGTAACGCTGTGAGCACAACCTCGTCTGGCCAACTCAACCTAAGCCTTGCGGCTCAAGAAATTCGTATTTACCAATACTAAAACCAATAAGGGCCTGACAGTTACAGACTGACAGGCCCTTATTATCTTTTTAGCGCCACCAATTACTCATTAAACTCAAGCAACCATTCGCCACCTTGGCGAACATCTACTTGCTGAGCGGGCAATAGAAAACCACTTGCGGTTTGCTTGCCTAACTCAATAGCCTGATCATTGAAATAAGCGGCCTTTATTGTTTTATTTTTAACTAGGTTAGCTAACTCTAGCTGATAAGACTTTACACTTGGAGCATCTTGATACTGCCCTTTGGCTGGGTGAATGCGTACTCGTAAGCTATCAGTAAGTTCAGCACTAAACTGAGTTTCCTGAATTGCTTGCTGTTGATAGGCGATAGTTACACCGTCATCTTCAATTAACTGACCTTTGGCTTGGCCACTATCATCCAGCACCACCAGCAAATCTAGCGTTGCTTCATCCTCAACTTGTCGCGGCACTATATGGCCCGCTTTAACAAACAACGGTAAACGGTATATTTCATCAATAAATAAAGGCTGTTGTAGTTGCTCACCGCTACTGTTAAGCATTAGCTTGGTACGGTAATCAAACCATTGTCCTTTGGGTAGATAAACCGAGCTTTGTTTAGCCTTATCTTTGGCTTCCAAAGCTACCAATAATGCATCGCCGATTAGCTTCATGGAGCCATTAGTTCTAGCTTTAACATCTTGTTGGTAACCGTAGACTAATGGAGCTACCACCGCTTTCCCCTCTCGCCATGCTTTATGCGCCAAGGTGTAATAGTATGGATTTAAGGCATAACGCTGTTTAACATTAAACAAGTTGCTGGCGGTATCGCCAATTCTATCTGGCGCGGTTTCTTTGCAGTTACACAGATTTTGGGTGTGCGGCCTTACCGGTAAATCGGTAAATAACGCCGCAGCAAACCATTGAGTATATTGCTCACCCCAAGGGGTACCATGAAAGCCGCCAATGTCTGAACCAAAATAATCAATACCGGACAAACTCATATGCATTTGCGCATTAAAGTGGCTACGTAAGTTAGCTAAATTAACCCCTATATCGCCCGACCACATCGCCACACCATAAGCTTGGCTGCCAGCAGTACCAGAGCGGCTCATAATGAACGGGCGCTGCTGGCGCTGATTGCGTTGATAACCTTGATAAATACTGCGACTCCACAACAGGTTATACAAGTTATGTACACTTTGGTGGTCATGCTTTAGTTCGCCATCAATATTCACCCCGGCATACCAAGCTTTACGGTGATAGAGCTCGGGCTCACCTAAATCGGTCCAATGAGCAATCACGCCATCATCAATTAGCGCTTCACGGCGATAGTCATGCCAAAAGGCTGCGCCTTTCTCACTGGAGAAATCCAGCATGCCGCCCTTACCCCACCATGGATTGTCTTTTATATAAGCGGGCTCCATGCAAGGCGGCGCGCAACTGCGGGCTAATGCGCCTGCGTGAGCCAGTGAATAGTACTCATTGAGCTCACCACCAATATAAGGCTCTTCAATAGTCATTACGCCAATACCGCGTTGCTTTAACTCAGCTATTTTTTGCTGATGATTGGGAAAGTTTTTTTCGTCCCAAGTAAGTGAGCCCATTTGAGTATGTTTAGAGTTTTGTTTAATACCGCCAAACCACTGCAGGTCGAGCACTACACCCGAAAGCGGAAATTGTGCTTTATGTAAGCTAGCGAGTTTACTGTCTAGTTCTTGCCAATTATCAAAACCGTATTCCGACAACCACAAGCCAAACATAGCTTTTGGCGGAACCGGCGGCTTGCCGGTCAACGCTAAGTAACGAGAGCGTAAATCAGCTAGGTTTTCACCGGCAATCAGGAGGATTCGAGCTCGCTTACCCTTGCCTTGGATAGAATATGGCGCTTTTGTGAAATCAAATACCAAGGGCTGAACGTGATCAAAAAACAAGGCTAAGTTTTGTTTGCCCTCGCCCAATAAATACATAATCGGAATTTGGGTATTGCCTACCGCACCTTCACCCTGATACACCATGGCATTGCCCATGCGGTTGCCCGGAATACGCTTTCGGCCTAGCCAATCGCCGTCGGCATTACCTTGAGTATTATGCTGCTGCCCAAGGCCGTAAATCTGTTGAATACCGCCTTCACTTAAGCTTAACTTCCAGCGACCGCTCTTTAGCGACTCGATACATAAATGACTCAGTGTTTGTTTGGAATGCCCAGCGTCGCTTAAAGATAAACAGCGACCATTTTGCTCAGGAGAGATTTTGTACCACGGGCTGGAAGCGGGATCGACAATAGCTGATAAAGTCTGGGTATCGAGTTTCGAAGCCGCTAACATTAAGCTTGGCTCAAACTGGCTAAGTGTGGCATCGCCAGCCGAGAGAATAACAGTGTGCTCATCTAACACTTTACTTTGCCAAACTGCCTCTGCAGCCTGAGAAATAGCACTAGTTATCGACAACACAAAAGCAGCAGCTAGTTTCGCCGAAAGGTGTAAGCCCGTCTTCATATTTGTTCCTTCAATAAAGGCCTAATAACTAGCAAACCTTACCAGTAAACAAATTCATTAATAACTAAATTAATCAGCATCTTGCAAAAATGTGACTTAGCAAATTAAGGACTTTAATTACCATCAAAAACAGCCTTGAAACCTTCGTCACCGACGCCTTCGGCAAGCCAAAACAATTCACACCAAACAGCATAATATTTCAACATCGAAAAACTAGTAGAGCAAATACTCTGCAATTTTACATAGCTACCATCTTTTATAAAGCTTGTTGATAAAAATATAGTTTTACTTTAAGAGCTAAATAAAACACATTCTCCTCTCAAAATAACAGCAATAGCTGTCATAAAAATGTAAAGGATTGAAAGCATTATGAACAAATTCGCAGTACTAGGCAGCACAGCCTTAGTATCGTTAGTGTTAAGCGCTTGCGGTGGAAGTGAAAGCGGCAATGAAACCCCACCAAGTACAGACCCAGTAAGCGGCACTTTTATTGACGCCGCCGTAGAAGGATTATTCTATAAAGCGGCGCCCAGTGGATTAAGTGGCTACACCAACGCTGAAGGTACCTTTGAGGTTAAACCCGACGATGTAGTGTCGTTTTACTTGGGCGGCGAGAACGGCATGTTCATCGGTAACAGCTCTTATCGTAGCGTTGTTTCTCCCTTTGAAGTAACCGCCGATACTGGTTCTGCAATGAACTTAGCGCGAATACTGCAATCATTAGATGATGCGAGTACTGGCAGCATTGTTATTCCAGAAGATATTGCAAAGCCAGCAGCCGACAGCAATACCTTAATTGCGCTCAAGCAAGTGAAGCTAAACAACCTAGATTCTGCAGATGCGTTGCTAGAAGAAGTAAGCGCTAGCGAGTGGGTATCAGAACAAGAAGCAGCAGCGCATTTAAGCGAGTCACTAGATGGCATTGAGCGCGGCGACAGTGACGTGATTGATGCGTTTAGTAAGGGCAGTGGCGAGTACTTACGTTTATCTGAAGTAGTTATGACCGGCCAGTACGGCAATAACTCAATGGTATTTCAGAATGTTCACATGGATAGAACAATTCCTGATGAGGCATTCAAAAATGCGAGCTTTGGTATAAGCTCTGAAGTACTGCATCTAGCCGAAGACTCTTTGGTGCTTAAAGCAGGCTCTTCTGATCAACGTTATAGCTCGCAGTGGGCGAAAGAGTTCATTGCCTGTGAGTTAAACGGCGGTGAATTCACCGTGAACAACAATACTCCAGAGTGTTTTAATGCTGATTCAAACACATACTCTGCCGAAGACTTTGCGATTGAACCTGGCTTCCAGTTAGTGGTTAAAGACCCAAGCCAAGTTAACCACGACGATGAAGCTATAGATTACGCAGAAGTGGCTAATTTTGGTGGTTTATTTACGTGTATGAACGAACAAAACTGTAGCCAAGCAAACTTAAGCACTTTAGGCGAAAGCGAATTTGAAGACGATGGTGAGCTTAAACAACAAACCTATAGCACCAGCTACGACACTGCGACAGGGATTTACACAGATCAAACCATTGAAGTGACCCTTGACGGTACCGGTAATCAACTAAGAAAAAGCACATCTACCTCATACAGCTACTTGGTTAATCCAAACGTAGACAATGGCGAGCGCTATATCGATTTTAGAGGTACTTGGTTGGCCGAAACCAACATCGCAGGCTGTAGCTTAACCGGTCAAGTTAACTACCAGTTTGGTGAAAGTGAGATTCATGTTGTAGGTAAAGAGTTACATACTCAACAAGGTGGCGAATGTACCTTGGAAGATATGGATGAAACCGTGTCTTACGCAGAGCTAGCTAACATGGCATTTTGGTGGTTTGGCGTTAATGAGGGTCAACAAACCAAAGCAACTCTTGCTCAACTAAACTCTTCTGTTCGCTGGTGTGATGACGACGAAATCATTGAAGGACAATTATGCCAAAACCCTAAAATTGAGCAGTGGACGTATGTTGCCGCTGGCAAAAACTGGGACCAAGGTGTATTAACATCTAGCGCATTTGTGCAAGGCCAAAAAAGCTTCATCACAACATTTCGAAAAACTAATTAGATAGTTTTATCCAAAAGGCGCTTTAGAGCGCCTTTTCTTACCATCTAAATTATTGATTTAATTGCCCCTTCAAGCGCTGCACGACTTCTGCAGGTACCACCGCTTGTAACTGCAAAATACATAGCTGTGCCTTTCTATTTTTATGCCTTACCTTCATTTCGCACAAGGCAAATAAATGCTGCGGATTACGTCCGGTATCGTAGGCTTTGTTTAATACTTGCTGCGCTTTGACCAAATCAAAAGCTTCTAAGGATAAGCCGTAAACATACCAATAATGAGCATTACTTGGCTCTAGCTCTGTGGCTTGTGCAAAATAGCTCACCGCTAGCTGCGCCTTTTTTTGCCTCAATAAACTTAAACCAGTGCTATAGGGGATAGCAGCACTGGCAGGCTGGGCTAAACGCCCTTGCTTGAGCACATTGAATGCGGCCATTTCATTGCCTAGATGGCGATATAAATCGGCTAAATTAACGTAGCTGTTGGCAAAATAAGGCTCTATTTTAATGGCTTGTAAATAGCTAGCTTCCACCTCATTAAACTCGCCAATAGCAAGGTAAACACCGGCTAGATTGTTCAGTGCAAATGCACGGTCGGCATTGACTAACTGAACTTCTTGGTATTCCTTAAGTGCTGGCTTTAATTGCTGTTGCTGCTGCTTAGTTAAACTTGCCCAGCCTTTAACCAAGCTAGCAGCAGTTTCACTTCTTACAGCTAGGGCCGAGTCTTCCAGTAGAGGGGACAATAAGCGCCAGCGCTCTGCTATAGGGTAATGCCGAGCGCTACTTACTGCCCCTAAACGAATCAGCTCTTGCTCGCTGCTAACAGCTCGCGCAGTGGCAATCACACTATTACGGCCAGGAAACTGCGCCAGTCGCTCTAGAGCAGAGGCGCGAATAATGCTGCTTTCTAAGGGGTTTTGCGCCACGTAAGCCAAGGCTTGTTCGGCAGAGGGTAAACCTTGGTCTGCAGCAAAAAATGCTTCAGAGAAATGATTATTATCTAAGTAGTTTGATTTAGGAAACCATTGCCGCTGCCATAGTAGCGCCCAACTATTGTCTTTATCTTGGTGGCAAGAAGTACACACATTTGGGGTGCCAATCGCCTGACTCAGATCGGGGCGCGGGACTTGCCAACTATGGTCTCGCCGTGGGTCTACCTGCATGTAAGTAGTGGCAGGCATATGACAAGAGCTGCACATTGCAGCTTCACTATCCGCTGGATGAAAACTATGTTTTTCGGGAGTATATTCAGCAGCTACATGACACTGCGCACACAGCGCAGGTTCTTCCATTTTCAATTGCCCAGAATGCACATTATGGCAATTACTGCAGCTTACTCCAGCATGCTTCATTTTTGACTGCTGAAATGAGCCCCAAACATACACTTCATCGTATATCTGGCCATCATCATGATAGAGCTCGGCGCTTATCAAGCTGGGCTGATAGCGATCGAGCAAAGATCCCGCCACGTGGTCATTGCTTTCGCTTATTTGCAAACGGCGGCTGTGGCACTGTGCGCAGACTTTAAGTTGCTGGCTTTGTTGGTGGCTGGCAGCGCTTAAAGTAGATTCGCCAGCTTGGTAAGCCCATTCACTTACTGCCGCTTGAAGAGTACGAGAAAAGCCACTGTACTGGCCTAAACTGGCTAGTGCAGCTTGCTTATTGTCACTTTGAGTCCATTTGATGTGGTCGCTGGCAGGGCCGTGGCAGGCTTCGCAGCCAACGTTGATTTCAAACCAAGTGGTATTGTAGGTATTGCTGCTGCCGTCGTAGCCCTTTTGCAAATTAGTTGAATGACAGTCTGCACACATATAGTTCCAGTTTTGTCCGGTATTGGTCCAATAAAATTCATCCGTTTTTTGTTGATTGGGATATAGGTGAAACCAACGCTGGCCACCTTGTTGCTTGCTTCTAGAGTCCCAAGCAAAGGGAATGAGCTGCACTCGACCATCGGCAAATTCCACCATGTATTGCTGCAGCGGTTCAAAGCCAAAGGTGTAAGTTATTTGGTAATCGGAAAAATCACCGTTAGGCCCCTCAATATTGACCCAATATTCAGCGCCTTTACGAAAGAAGCGGTTGGTTTTACCTGCAAACTCTAGGCTGGCATTAGCGAAGTCGCCTAGTATCGATTGCTCATCGGCATGGCGCATTGCCATGTCATGATGAGAGCCCTGCCATTGTTGATATTGCGTTTGATGACACTCTATACAGTTATTGGTTCCGACATATTCAGCCGCCGATATACATAAGCTTACACCTAGCCAAACAAATACAAGCTCAAACAGCCCCTGCCTCATGCCTACCCTTCTCCAAAACTATGGATTATCCAGTCATTAAACTTTGCTAGTACCAAGCTAAAATTACTTATCAAATCAAATATCTAGCAAGGTATAACTAAAAGTGTAGCAAGTCTTGAACAAATGACGTCACAGAGAAGGGCTAAACCACAAATAACTTAAAGAGGCTTAAGGCTAGATGGATGGCAAGCTTTTGCTCATAAACTTACTGTTAGGATCAAGTTGGTAGTTGGCAAAAGGGCCGCAAAACTCAAAACCAAAAGACTGGTAAAGAGCCCACGCTGGAGCAAACGCGGCCATAGAGCCAGTTTCTAAACTCAGTTGCTGATAACCACTTTCTTGGGCGTCTTTGAGAATATGTTTTAGTAACCCAGCAGCCACGCCTTTACGCAAATGTTTACTGGCAGTGCGCATAGATTTTAACTCTGCATGCTTGGCGTCAAGCTGCTTTAAGGCGCCACACCCTGCTAGCTCCTCTCCCAACCAAGCACACCAAAACTTCACGCCCTCGGCCTGCAAACCGCTCACATCCAATGCATGAACACTCTCTATTGGAGAGTGGAGCAACATGTCTTGGTGGTGCTCTTCTAGCAATGCGATTACTTGCTCGCCTGTTACATCGTTTAAGCGTATATCCACTGACTATTTCCTAATAACTCAACAAGCCATTAGCATTGAATATATAGGCTTAAAATTCAATCCAATTAACAGTAAGGCGCTGCTGTTTAGCGTTCCATATAAAGATTTGGATCTGAAATTTGGTTAAACCCAAAACCACGATACAACTCATGAGCATCTTTAGTTGCGAATTTGAATCGGCGTACATTCTGCAATTTAGGGTGAGCCATAATACGGTGCATCATGGCTTTGGCTAAGCCTTTGCCTCTATGCTCCTCCAATACAAAGATGTCGGCTAAATAAGCAACGGTTGAATAGTCAGAGACAACTCTGGCAAAAGCTACTTGCTGCTGTTTAAGGTCAAACGCGGCAAAACACATGGAATTATCAATCGACGTTTTAACAGCTCTTTTAGAAATCCCTTTCGCCCAGTAAGAGCTCACCAACACTTCATGAATAAGTGCTAAATCGAGCTGTTCTTTGTTAGTACCAACATAGTATCCCTGTTGCATGCTCAGCCTTCCCTCATTAACCCACCCCACATTGATTGGCGTAAATTTAGTCAGCAATAAGCTAGGCCTCAAGCCCCTCAGGGTAACGTTTGGTAACTTTGCCATCGGCATTTGTAACAATTTGGTAACGTTCATTCTAAACACTTACAACGTAAGGCTTTAGGGCATGTAAGAGAAAGATAAGCAAGATCGACCAGATACTCACTTATGCTAAAAATGTGATTTAGATTTGTACCCTGCTGCCGTTTAACATCGGTTTAATGCAACTAGCTTCGATAGCTTAAAGGCTGTAGTAAGGAACAAAAACGCTGCAGAAAGCAGCGTAAAGTAGATATTGAAGGCAAGTCGCGGCAACAGGCGACTTCAACATAAGATTTGTTAGCTTTGAGGAAGCAAATAGAAGTTTGGCTGCCAACGCTCCATATGTATTTCTGGATGGGCTAACTCGGTAAAGCCAAACTGCTGATAAAGGCCATGTGCGTCTTGGGTCGCTAACTTAAAGCGGCGAATCCCCTGTAGCCTAGGATGGGCCATAATGCGATGCATTAGTGCCTTAGCCAAACCCTTACCCTGGTGTTCTTCTAGGACAAAAATATCGGCTAAATAGGCGAAGGTGCTGTAATCGCTAATCACCCGAGCAAAACCAACTTGCTGTTTTTGATAGTTATAAACAGCAAAACACAATGAATTATCGATGGATTGTTCAACCGTAGCGCGAGGGATACCTTTAGCCCAGTAAGACTTAGTTAATACACTATGAATCAGCGAGATATCTAACTCTGCTTGGTTAGTACTTATAAAATAATCTGGATGCATTGACGAATGTCCCCCTGATTGTTCTTGCGCGCCTTTATCTCAAATAATCTACCGATTGTATTACGCTAACACAAGGTTTTAAGGCGTATTTCTTGCGCTTTACGAAATAATCATTAGTCAATTACTAAATCACTCATAATTTTTTGAAGTGACTGTTTTAAAAGCTAAAACCTGCAGGGTATTGATGATAGCCATCAAAATTCTGTTTACTTAAAGGCATGCCCTGCTGACGTAAAATCGCATAGCTCATCGTGTAGTGAAAAAAGAAATTTGGCAGCATATATTGTTGCAGGTATTCACTTGGGCTTAGCGATAATTTAGCAAACCCAGCCTGAGTAGAAATATTGCTCGGCGTACTTTGCTCAAATTGTTCAGCTTTTAACTGCTGCAAACACCTTACACTGCTGTGCAATTGCTGCTGCAAACTCTGATAAGAAATAACCTCTGGGCTAAAGTTTTCGATATCTTGGCCCGCTAAAGGTAAGCAACAACGCAGACTAAAACCAATGGCGGTGCTAATTTGTTGCCCCAATGGAAACATGTCGTCGGCAAGTTTGGCGGCCAATAATTGTGCTTCGCTTAGGCCCTGTTCCTCGGCAAATAACTGCATATCACTAAGTAATTCATCGAGCTGATTTAAATAGTGTAAAAACAGTGGTACCGATAATTGATAAAGCTTATTGGTTTTGGGATCTGTCATGCTGTTCGTCCTTAAACTAAGCCTATGTTATAACGGGTTTAGAAATGATTAATCAAGGTGAAACTCGCACTGTTGGTTTGGAATAAGGTGAAAAACGTACTAACAAGCCTCACTGTAGAGCAACAGCGAGTATGGATTATTTCGCGTCACGATAGCTTAAGCCATCAAGATATTTATCCGCTCAGTGAATCAGACTTAGTGGGGAAAAACTGGCAACAACGTGGCTTTTCCGAACATCACGTAAACCAGATAGAAAGACTAAAACGCGGTGCTTTAATAGAAGTACCTCAGCATACTCATTTAGTAACGATCACCCGAGTTAAATAGTCGCGCTACCATACCAGCCAAAACAGAAAAGGGCCTTACGGCCCTTTTTTTGTTACTCAACAACTATGTTGTTATGGTGCCATAGTATCTACATTTAGCACTAAATCACTAAAGTCATCGGTGGCTACTGCTGTGTAAACACCGCCGTTCTCAATAGTGGCCATGGTTTCAATTGCTGGGCTGTAAGTCGTATCACTGGCTAAAATAACGGCGAAGGTATAGGTGCCGCCAGCAACATTAAGTACCGCATTATCTTTAAAGTTAACCCCAGCTAACACTACGGTGTCTGCGCTAAAGTTGCCATCGGCAGAAGCATGAATATCAACTGGGCCTAAGTCACCCGCAGTTGGGCTTGCATGCACTACGCGAACCTTAGAGTAAAGCGCTACCGAGCGTAAATCTTCACTAATAACCAGTGGTTCAATGGTGCTGTCAGTAATCGAGTTTAATTTTCCTACAGCATAAATACTGGTTTCGGCTCCCGCATCCAACATCACTCCTGGGGCATCAATAACCACTAAGCTGTTGTCTGCGCTGGCGGCAACACTCAGATCATAGCTAGCTGCAGCTAAATCACCGCTGCGAAATGGTGTTTCGTTAAAAGCAATTCCGGTAAAGCCAGTTACAGGAGCGCCGCTCGCCAATACATCAACCATCGGCGCATCATCTACTGCATGCACTACTCGTACATGGCTGGTTTCTGCCATATCACGCACTACCGATACGGCACTGCCATCGGCCAACAACACATTTACTGGCGATACTGAGCCCATGTCGCTGTTAGGCACTGCTGTTAACATTAAATCGCTGCCACCAGCTAGCGCCACTTCGCCGCTATCAAAAACCACGGTTTTGCTGCCGGTTCCAGTAATGCGAATTCGGTAGGTATCTGCTGGAACGGTTACCGGTAAATCTGCGCTATCAACTTTAAATTCTAAGTTAGTAATTGCCGCGGCTTCGCTCGTAATATCAGCTGCTGTGGTTAAATAGATATCTACCCCATCCACGTCAGGGTGACCATGTAATACATCAATGCGCACGCTAGCTGCATCTACTGCATCACCGCTACGGCTTAGCACTACTGGCTCAATAGAAGCCGCATAGTTAAGCGCAATAATGTCGTATTGCATATCCGGAGAGAACTCTAAGTTTGCAGCTATCACTTCAGCATTATCACCAGGCAAAATGGCGTCAACGCTAATATCATAACTGCCAGATGCAACCGGTACCCAAGCACTGCCTTGGCGGTAATCCACCATACTCAGTCCAGCAAAGGTTTCGCCATTGGCTTTAACTTCAACCATCGGCGCGTCGGCGCTTGCATGGGTTACGCGAACTGAGGACATTGGGGTTTCAACGTGGTCGTCATCACTACCGCAGGCTGCGAGTAATACAGCGGAGCTGAGTAGTAGACCTGATTTGGCAAGTTTCATGTTCTTTTCCTTAAGTATCTCTGTAGTGGTATCAGCCATTGAAACGCCAAGGAAATAAAATAAGATCACAAGAAAAACCGCGGATTGTTTATCGGCGACAAAGAACTTAGATGTGACAGAATGAAAAGAAAGCAAACAAAATAAACCGTAATGCATTGAAATTATTAAATTTAAAAATAATCCTCTTCTCAAAAAGCACAAAGCAAATTTGTAACAAAAATGTTATATTTTTATTGTTTGATTCAACAAAATACTTGAGCAGTCATTCTCATTTCCTCGATTTATTCCGCCTAAGCAAACTTAGTATTTACTTATCTAATTTATTGTTGGGTTCATGAAATATTGCTCTGGATATCTTCGAATGTTAGCTAGCCCTCAAAAGCTCAAGCAACTTTCATGAAACCGCTTACTTTAAGGTGAATAAGCCACCAATTTAACTACTATAGGCAGCATAGAATGAATACTCAGCAAGCTGTGACGCTAAACCACTCACTAAAATTCTGAGTAACCAACAAATTGAAGTTAACTAGAGGAACAGCCGCATGTCGCAGCCGTATACCAATCCTTCGCTCAGCGTAGCCGAGCGAGTAGAAAACCTGTTGTCGCTAATGAGCGTGGAAGAAAAAGTGGGCCAAATGCTGCAATTGCCCGCCAACATGCCAGAAAACCTCGACAAACTTGAGAGCTGGAATGTGGGCAGTTATTTGCACTGCACCGGCACAATGGTTGAAGAGCTACAACAGCGTGCCGCCAAAACTCGCCTTGGTATTCCGCTTATTTTTGGTATTGATGCTATTCATGGCCATTGCTTTGAGAACAACGGCACGGTATTTCCAACACAATTAGCCTTGTCTTGTGCTTGGAGTAAACAACTAAGCCAAAGCATGGCGCGTATTACCGCAATTGAAACCCGCGCCTGTGGCCTGCATTGGACCTTTTCACCAGTATTATGTGTAGGCCGTGATAGCCGCTGGGGCCGCATAAATGAAACCTTTGGTGAAGATCCATGGTTAATTGGAGAGCTTGCCGCTGCTGCCGTGTATGGTTACCAAGGTGATAACTTAGCTTCACACGATACCATCTTGGCTTGTGCCAAACACTATGTTGCCTATGGCGAAGCTACCGGTGGCCGAGACGCTTATGAGGCCGAAGTCTCTCCTCGTAAACTGCTTTCATTATTCCTACCGCCCTTTGAAAAAGCGGTAAAAGAAGCCAAAGTTGCCACACTAATGGTGGGTTACCAAGCAATCGATGGCGTACCTTGTAGTGCCAACAGTTGGTTACTGCGCGAAGTGCCTAAAAACCAGTGGGGAATGGACGGCTTTATTGTTACCGATTGGGATAACATTGGTTCACTACACGACAAACAACGCGTAGCAGAAGACTTACGCCATGCTGCAAAGATCGCGGTTGAGTCGGGTAATGACATGATCATGACCACGCCGTCATTTTATCAACATACCATCGACTTAGTGAAAGATGGCGAGCTAGATATAGCCTTAATCGACGACGCAGTATCACGTATTCTTAAATACAAGTTTGAACTAGGTTTGTTTGAAGACTTCCGCTACACCGACCTAAGTAAGAAAGAACAAATATTAGGTAATGCCGATCACTGGCAAGCAGCACTAGAAGCCAGCCGCCAATCGCTAACCCTATTACAAAATAACGGCATTTTACCGCTATCAGATGCTTCTAAACCTAAGATTTTGTTATGTGGCGCTAACGCCGATGATGTGGTGGCGCAGCTGGGTGATTGGTCATTTGGCTCTATGCAAGCGGGCGCAGCCGATGATAGTTACCACCAAAAAGACGCCATTACCTTACGCCAAGGTTTACAAGCCGCTGCTGATGCAGGACGTTGCGAACTAAGCTACGTACGCGGTGCAGCGCCCGCCGAAGCAGAGTTTGAAGAAATAAGCAGTGCAGTAAACGCTGCCAACAACAGCGACATCATCGTTGCCTGTGTTGGCGATACACTTAGCCAGCATGGCGAATTTCACGACCGCGCCGATCTAGATTTAAGTGGTCAGCAACAAGCGATGCTAGAAGCTCTTAAAGCCACTGGCAAACCGCTAATCGTGGTATTTATGGCCTCTAAACCTCTTACTATTGGCTGGGTAAAACAGCATGCCGATGCCATTGTTTGTGCCTTTAACCCTGGCGCGAAAGGCGGCCAAGCGCTTAGCGAACTGCTATTTGGCGAACTAAACCCTAGCGGTAAACTCACCATTAGCTTCCCGCAACATGTGGGTCAATCTCCGGTTTACTACAACAAATATCAAGGCTGGCACGCCCGCTTATCGGAGCGCACCAATAACCAAGAGCGTTATATTGATATGCCTTTATTGCCTCTATTTAGTTTTGGTGAAGGCATTAGCTACAGTGAGTTTAGCTATAGTGATCTCGCCGTTAGTACACCTTGCTTAGCTGCCAACAACGAGCTAAGCCAAGGAGAGGCATTAAAAGTGTCGGTAAACATCAGCAATATTAGCCAACGCTCAGGTGTAGAAATTGCGCAGTTATATATTCATGACTGCGCCGCTTCGGTCACTGTTCCAGTGTTACAGCTACGTGGTTTTGAGCGAGTAGAGTTAGCACCAGGAGAAACACAACGAGTGGAATTTAGTGTGCCCTTTGCTGATTTAGCCTTAATCAACGCGCAACTACAAAAAGTTGTAGAGCCTGGTGCATTTAAAGTATTTGTTGGGCCTTCGTCTAAAGCAGAAGATTTGCTCTCAGCCGACTTTAAAGTAGCGTAAATCAAAGCCAGTTAACGCAACGCCTTCAATACAAAGCCTCTTAAGCTAGCTTGAGAGGCTTTTAAGCATCTGGGATCTGCAATAGTAAATCTGTCACGCCAAGGTCGATTCCAGATTGACTGAGCAAGGTTGAGACTTGACCACGGTGATGGGTTTGATGATTAAAGAAGTGCAATACCAACAACTCAAAAGGCTTTTCCTGTGCCTCACCTTTGCTATTTGTGTAGCTTAAAGCCTGCTGTAAATACTCGGAGCTTAGTTGCTCTGCAAAAGCTATTATCGCCATGTCCATGGCAACCCGTGCTTGCTCTAAGCTGGTGAAATCTTCATAGATAATCTCATTTAAGGCTTTAGGGCGAGGTAATGCTGCTATGTCCACTAAACTACTAAATCCTTTGGGATGCTTAGCAAAGCGCTGTAACCACAAAGTGTCGCCCACTAAAATATGGTTTAGCGTGGCAAAGATTGAGCCAAAAAACGCTTTTCTATCCTGCTTTAGTTGCTGCTCGTTGAGTTGAGCAGCGCAAGCATATAGTTGGCGATTCATTACTTGATTGTATTGCGCCATTAGCGCAAAAGCAGTACTCATTGTAACTCCTTTAAATGGCAGCTAAACAAACAATAACTTTTACTCGTGGTTCGCAGTGAATGTTGTCCATAAGCCTATAATGGTGACTTAGGCGCTGTTCATCAAATTCAAGGTTTGATAAACAGCGCCTAAAAGCAGACACTCAAAACTAGTGTTCCTCTTCTAACTCAGCTTCAAGCGCTTTGCTTGGTTCGTCGTCTGCAAAATAAGCCATGTCGCGGGTATTCTTTTGTACCGCAATGGCGGCAAATAAACATAAGGCGTAAGCCATGGCATAGAAGCCCTTTTCACTTAAGGCTAACGTTGCGTTGAATAGGCCAATACTTAATAGCGCAACAGCTGCAGCTAATGAGAACCAGCTTAGGCCGTAGTAAATCGCAGTTACTTTAATACCTTCTAGCTTGTCACGTACCGATTTCTGTAAAGACACCGATGAAAACAGTCCAAATAACAACAAGGTAAAGTAGTACCCTTTTTCGTTTAGCTGCATGTCGGCATTCCACAAGCCGATAAGGTAAGCGCCTGCACCTAGCATCAACGCGGCCCAAGAGGCGCCAATAAAGGCAGAGGTTGGTTTTGGTAAAGATTGCGATTTCATATCGTTATTATTCCTAAAGTTTAACGGTGCAGAATTACTATCCAATTGATTAATATAACCTAATTCTTTTTCTACTTGGTTCATAATCGTTCTCATATTGAATTTATTAAGATCTTGGTCAATCAATTACAGTAAAGGCTTATAAGCATCATGCTGATAAAGAACTACCGAGTGCTCCAATAACTGCTTCTCATCTAAGTAGCGCGCAATGCTAGTAAAGGTGGCTGTTTGCGGCGTACCATCGTGATCTTTGGTGGTCACTTCGTCTAAAAACAAACCACCCATAAATAACTTAAAACGGTTTACCTTAATCGGCTGTGGGTTAAAGTCTGATTTAGCCAACCACTTCAGCTCTTCTCGGTCAGTGGTATCAAATATACTGGCATTCAACATATCCAAGGTGTGCTCAGTACAGTTTTGAAACTGTCCGTCAAATGGGTTCGCCAATACCGAGTAATTTGGATTGTGTACCACATGATTACCGCCATTGTTTACTAGCGCTAATAAGCCAGCTTGTACTTCTTTATTTGGAATAATAATGCCGGCTTTTAAGCTGTGGGCTCCCCAAAAAAAGTCCACCGGATAGTCGGTGACCAAGCTACTGTGGCCTAAATCCCCTTGGTTTTGGTACAAGTTATAAATTGCATAACCTTTGGTGGTCTCGCCAGAGTCGAGTGTAATGTTTGAGTACACGGCCAAGGCGGTATGAGTAAATTGCACGCCTTTGGGTAAATCTTCCTGCGGGCGACCCACTCGGCCAATAATGAATACGTTGGCTCGGTGTTTAGCTGCATATTTTTCTACTTCTTTAGAAAACTTAGCAATAGCTTCTGGCTGATGCTTGGCATCTTCAGCTGGCGCGCTGCCGGCGTAACTGCCAACACTTGTTACGGTAAAAACTGCGGCAATAATAAGTTTCTTTATAGTTTTCATGAAAATATCCCTATGTTTATTATCTTGGCTTATTGAATAACGATGATGTCGCCGATTTCAAAAGGCACTGGCGCTCCTGCCTTCTCTGCTATACCTGCCGCACTCACTGTTGCAGTGCTCCCTACCACCGCAACCGATGCAGCAGGAACAGCTACGGAAGCGCCAACGGGACCACTCTCTGCGGCACTTTTACCAACTTGGCTACCAACATTTGTACTTAAGCCACCAACTAACATTACCGGCGTAGTGGCAGCACTCACGGCTACTTGACCACTGCCTTTTAGCCCTGTTGAACCGGCTAAGGCTGAATGCTTGGCTGATTGATTAAAGTTCTGGCCCGACTCGGTAGCGACAACATTTAAGCTAGTAAGGGCGATAGAGGTGATAAAAAGTGATTTCCATAATTTCATTTGATAATTCCTTTGTTGTAACAATTAAGAGCAGATTAGTGGGCAGCGCCAACAATAACTTCGTCGCCAATTTCAAAAGGCACTGGCACATTGGCTTCTTCAGCAATATGTTGTGTACCACTGGCCACACCGCGGCTTACTTCTGCTACGCCACCACTTACCAACATAACCGGAGTAGCTACCGCGCTAACCGCAACTTGACCACTACCAGCTGCTCCAGCTGAAGCTGCCAGTGCAGAATATTTTGCAGATTGACTTAAGTTTTCGAGAGACCCACAGCTATAGCATTCAAGCTAGTAAGGGCGATAGAGGTGATAAAAGCTGATTTCCATAATTTCATAATAATTCCCTGCTGGTTAAGTTCGCATTAACCATAAAGTCCAGGAAATTCAGTGTAAACGGCGCTGTATTATGTTTATTATGAATAAACACTAAGTATAGTATTTGTATACCATGAGCCAGTTAAAGCAGATCCGCGACACCCTTAAACAAGTTTTTCGCCAACAAGGTTTAACCTATAAAGACGTTGCTCAGCGCTTAAACATGAGTGAAGCCAACGTAAAGCGTATGTTCTCTACCAATAGTTTCTCTTTAGAGCGTTTAGAGGAAATGTGCCACATTGTTGAACTCAACCTGATTGACTTGTTTCTACTGGCAGACCAAGAAAAAGAAAAGCTTACCCACTTAACACGTGAACAAGAACAAGAGCTTATCGACGACCATAAACTGTTTTTGGTGGCGGTATGTGTAAGAGACTCTTGGACCTTCGATGAGATAATTCAGCGCTATGACTTAAGCGAACATGAGTGCATTCGTTTAATGGCGCGCTTGGATAAACTTAAAATGATCCAGCTGCTACCAAACAATGCCTATAAGCTACTTATCGCTCAGGATTTTCGCTGGCTGCCGAATGGCCCGCTAGAGCGCTTCATGGAACAAATTGTACTGGCCGAGTTTATGAATTCACGCTTTAACGGCGACGATAGCTTCCGCTTTTACCTACGTGGCCACTATTCACAAAGCTCTATTGAGATTATTTTGCGCAAACTTAATCAACTAACTAAAGAAGCCGCTACGCTCAATCAACAAGATGCCTCGTTACCCTTAGATAAACGCCGCCATACCGGCATGTTGTTAGCGCTGCGGCCATGGGAAATTTCAATCTTTGAAAAGCTCGCCCGTGACAACAAAAACGCTAGTTAAGCCAAAAGCTTAGGCATACACTATTAATCTATCACGATAAGTGAACCACAATATTAAGGATGAGTAATGCTTTGTTTAACCCACCTTTTTCGTAAACCCGCTAGTTTATTGCTAGGGGTTGTAAGCTTGGGCATTAGCTCGTTGAGCATGGCACAAGACTTCACTGAAAACTGTGTAAACATTAACTCTCAGCAGCAGTTAATTGAGCAATACATTGAACAAGCTCCCTATCGCCAAGCTCTTCCCAGTAAAACCGCTACCTTTTCTTATTCTCAAGATCAAAGCTACCAAGCCTATTTAGATTATGCCCAGAACCTGATTGCTCAACGTAACCCACGGGCAATGATGAGCTGCCCGCTATCTAGCCAAAGCTATCAGTTACTCGCCAAGCAACAACAGTGGTTAGGCATGCCGAAAGTGGTACAGCTTATTGCCCCCTTTGAACTTAGCCACACCGATAACAACAAAGCCGTGTTGCTCATTCACGGCTTAACCGATTCTCCTTATCATTTCCACGATTTAGCCTGGCATTTTTACCAACAAGGTTACGATGTAAGAACACTGCTACTTCCTGGCCATGGCACTGCGCCTTCAGATTTAGTTAACGTTACTTATAAGCAATGGCAGCAAGCGGCTGATTATGCCATTGAGCGCACCGCAAAAGATTATCAGCAGGTTTATCTAGGCGGGTTCTCTACCGGCGGAGCGCTAATTCTTAACCACCTTTTGGAACAACCAGACAATAAACCAGCCATTAAAGGTGTGATGTTGTGGTCTCCGGCCTCCCAAGCCAGCAGCGGCGTAGCGTGGATGGCAAAATATGTTAGCTGGTTAAGCACATGGTTAGATAAAGAAGGGGACATTGATTTTGCTAAGTACGAGTCTTTTCCCTACAACGCTGGTGCTCAAGTTCATGGCTTAATGAAACGCATGAACAAACGCTTGGCTAAAGCCGATACACTGCCAGATATTCCCTTGCTAGTTGTTGCCAGCGAACACGACCAAACCATTAGCACAGCAGCCACATTAGAATTATTAAGCCAATGGCAAAGCAAACAAACTGGCGCAGCTAAATCTGCCAATCATCTAGTTTATTATGGGGAACAAAGCAGTATTCCAGAAGCGCTAAACAGTCAGGTAATGATAGAGTTTCCGAGTTGCACTACGGCCTCTTGCTCAGCAGTAAAAGACGTTGCGCATACAGCCACTATTAATGCACCCAGTAACCCACATTATGGGGAAAATGGTCACTACCGCAATTGCAGCCATTACCTAGCCGACTTACCAAGCTACCAGCAATGCAAACAATCTAAGAGCGTGGTGAAAGGTGAAAAAACCGAGCAAAACTTAGCGCAAACCCCACATTTACAGCGTTTGAGCTACAACCCTTATTATCAGCAAATGCTTCGCAGCATTGAGCAGTTCATGCAATAAGCACTATGCCTGCACGTCTGCGGGCATTTTCATTCCTTCTGGAAGTTGGTAGTGATTGTGCAGCTGATATTGATTGCGGCCACTTCGCTTGGCAATGTATAAGGCTTTATCGGCGTACTTACACAAGGATGAAAAGTCATGATCAATTGCCGAGCTGGCAACGCCCACGCTACAAGTAAGGTACATAGAACTTAAAGATTCTGGATGGGCAATATGCAGGTCCTCTAGGTGTTGCACAATTTGTTGCGCTAAATTGCTCGCCTGCTCCTCGCTCATACAGCCTGCCAATACAAACTCTTCGCCTCCCATGCGCCCTACAACGAGTTGATGGGGTTTCGCCAAGGTATTCAATAATTCACCAAAGCGGCGTAAGGCTTGGTCTCCCATCGCATGGCCCATACTGTCGTTAAGCAACTTAAAATAATCTAAATCGCAATACAAAACCGAAAAGGCGCGCTGGCCACTTTGAGCTAACAAGGCTTCAGCTTTTTCATCAAAGGCGTGACGACGTAAACACAAACTTAGCTGATCAACCTCTGCAATATGTTTTAGCTGCCTACGTTGATTTATCAATTGGTTGAATACACCAACTCTGTGACTAAACAAAATCAGCGCGACAATCGAGCTCATGCCCAAACCAAAAGCAAAATGCACTACCGTGTTAGTGTCTTGGTCCATCTGCACAACCAAGGTAGACCAGCCAGCGGCAGCCACCAACAGGGCCAGTAACAACAGGGTGCGTTCAATCATAAAGCCGCCAGTTGCAACAACGACTAACATCAAGGTACTACTTTGAATAATGTCCTCAGTGAGTGCCATATGGGTTAAGGAGTTGGCCAGCATTAATGCCACTACAACCAAATGCATCGCGGTAGTAGCTGGGTTAATAATCTTGGGTAAATAGCGAGTACTAACATAAATAAGCAAGCTAGAGACCAACGCCATACTCGCTAAAATCCAACGCTGAGTCGGTTCATCTATAACCAGAAGGTGAGAAATCCCCAAAATTAAATACACTGCACTAACCACATAAGCCAAGCGTAAGCTTTGTGGTAATGCCAGCTCTTGCTGCTGTTGATATTTGTCTTTGCTATAAGGCTGCAACAAATCTGACTTTTTGAGTTTCTCTAACAATCTCTTGACTCCGGTAGCTCAATTTTTCCCTTGCTTCAAACTGTAGCAATAATTGAACTTTAAATTTGGTAAAACCTTACCACTGGTAAATTGATTCCGGAGCTTAACTGAAACACCGACTAGGCTGAACACAATCTAGTCAATAAATGAGAAAAAATATCAAATTTGGTTATAAACCCTCATTTTTTCGGTGTAGCGTCGCTTAAAAGCGACACCTTTTAAACGATAATCCTGCTACCTGAGTGGGTTGAGCAAGTTTTCGCCATACCTTTAAAAAGCCTAAGCCATGACTAAATAAACCAATGCCCATGCCTAACATTGGCCAAAAAAACCACCATGGCCCTCCGGTTAGCCAATCAATCAAAAACAACATGCAGCTAATCGAAATATAACTCCCCGCATGGATTCTAAAGGCTAACAGTTTTTTCCATTGTGCGCGTCGCAGTTGCTGCTGTTGTTGCCACAACTTGAGCGCAGCTTCGGTTTGTTTAGCATCCAATCCAGATTGCTCGGCAATATCAAACAATTCAGGCTCACTAACAAAGTTTTGCTGGTCTTGTTGCTGGCGTAAGGCCAAAGCAATAATTTGTTCTAACTGTTGCGGCGAATAACTATTGTTCATGTTGGTGTCCTAGCCCATGTAACTTTAAGTAAACATAACGCGCCAACTTGTGCCTATCGATGTTTTGCGACCGAGTGTTTAAATCACCGATAGAAGGTTATATTCAAAGATAAGCGACACTAAAAATAGCGACTGCCTACAGTCACTCAGCAGGACAAACCAAGACAAAAAAACGACAAAAACAAGTTAAACAATGCATTAAACTGCAATTTTGTATAAAATAGGATTTATTAACTCAAAGCAAAGGGAAGCCTCATTCACTATGCTGGTTTGATAAGTTTATTTTTTGGTCACTTTAGGTGATGAATCACAACGAAACTAACTAAACCGGAGAGTTTAGAAAAACCTAGAGGTATATATGAGTTCTACCACTACCAGTGAGCCAGCCCCAAATAAAGGCGGTATCGCACGCTTCTTAGACACTATTGAGCGTGTAGGTAATAAATTGCCTGATCCAGCAATGCTATTCCTTGGATTGATGTTTTTTGTATGGCTGCTTTCCGCCGGCCTATCTTATCTAAGTTTCAGCGAAATTGATCCTCGCAGTAGCGAAACCATCGTCATTAACAACCTGCTTAGCGCCGAGTGGCTTACCACTTGGATGACCAACATGGTTAAAATCTTCACCGGTTTTGCGCCATTGGGCGTAGTGCTCGTAGCGGTATTAGGTGTAGGCGTTGCAGAGCGCTCTGGCTACATTAACGCAGCCTTAAAAGCGATGTTAAAAGTAACGCCAGCCAAGATGATTACTCCTGCAGTAGTATTGATTGGCGTTATTTCTAGCGTGGCTACCGATGCAGGTTACGTGGTAGTTATTCCGCTAGCTGGGGTAATTTTCCACGCCATGGGTCGCCACCCGATTGCAGGTATCACCGCTGCCTTTGCCGGTGTATCTGGCGGTTTTTGTGCTAACTTTATCCCCTCTGGTCTAGATCCTTTACTACAAAGCTTTACCCAAAGCTCGGCGCAACTGTCAGACCCAGACATGATGGTTAACCCGCTAAATAACTGGTTCTTTGCCTCTGCTTCTTGTTTACCGATTGTGGCTACCATTTGGTACATCACCGATAAAATCGTTGAGCCTCGCCTACAAAAAAATAGCCCGATAGCCGACGACTTAGACGTAGCTTCTGACATGCATTCTACCAGCAAGCAAGAAACCTTCGCGTTTCGTGTAGCAAGCTTAGTAATGTTAGCCTTAATCGGCTTATTGGTTGCAGCCGCATGGGGAGAAGGTTCTAGCTTGCGTGACGCAGACGGCTCGCTCACCAGCTTTAGCGCACCAATGATGCAAATCATCGTGCCACTTATCTTCATCTTCTTTGTGATTCCAGGTGTGGTATTTGGCTACTTAAACGGTAGCTTCAAAAACTCTGATGACGTAGTGGCAGCCATGTCTAAAACCATGGAAACCATGGGCCACTACATTGTTATGGCCTTCTTCTGCTCTATGTTTGTATGGGCCTTTGGCCAATCTAACATTGGCGTACTTATGGCGGTGAAAGGCGCTAACTTCTTGCAAGCCATTGGTATGGGCGCGCCCGCAACCATTGTAGGCATGATTGTGTTGGTGGTGTTAATTAACTTAGCAGTGGGCTCTTCATCAGCTAAATGGGCATTGATTTCGCCAGTTCTAGTGCCAATGCTAATGCAAATGAACATCTCACCAGACTTAGTGCAGGCCGCTTACCGCGTGGGTGATTCTAGCTCTAACATCATTACCCCCTTAATGCCTTACTTCCCGTTAGTAGTAGTGTACTGTCAGAAATACGTAAAAGGCACCGGCATCGGTACTTTAGTAGCGACCATGCTGCCATACTCTATTGCTCTGGCCATTTTCTGGACGATATTCCTACTGGCTTATTGGGCACTAGGTTTACCATTGGGTCTTGGCGCAAGCTATGTATACCCAGCTCCTCTGTAACAGTAAGTAATTCACTATTTGAAACTAAAAACGCGCCAAAAGGCGCGTTTTTTTATGCTGCTTTAACCTTACCCCGCTAACCACATTGGCAAGGCTAAGGAGACTTGCGGAATAAATGTAGTGAGCACTAAGGCGACCAAAATAGCGATATAAAACGGCCATATCGATTTTACTGCTGATTCCATCGGTACCTTACCCACCGCACAACCAACAAATAAACATGCACCTACTGGTGGCGTGCATAAACCTAGCCCTAAGTTCATCATTAAAATCATGCCAAACTGCAAAGGGTCGATACCTAATGATTGCGCCACAGGCAAAAATATTGGCGTACAAATTAATATCAACGCTGCCATGTCCATCACCATACCTAACAGCAACAACATCAGGTTAATCAGCAAAATGATCACAATCGGGTTATCGGAAATACCACTAAGAAAATCAATCATCTTGCTCGGCACTTGGAAGTAAGTAAGCATGTAAGCAAAGGCTGCTGCACAGGCAATTAACACCATCACCATCGAGGTGGTTTTCACCGAGTTAACCACCGCCGTTTTAAATTTGTCCCAGGTAAGTTGACGATAAACCACTACTGTAACCACCAGCGCGTAAATAGTGCCAAAGGCGCCAGATTCAGTCACCGTAAATACGCCCGATAACACCCCGCCCACAATAATTACTGCAGTAAGCAAACCCGGTAAGGCCACGACAAAGTGAGTAAATAACACCACAAAACCGGGGAACTTTTCCGCTGAATAGCCGCGCTTTACCGCAACGATGTAAGCGGTAATTGCTAAACATACACACATTAATACGCCAGGCACCACGCCGGCTAAAAACAGCTGGGAAATTGAAATACCACCGCCGGCTGCTACTGCATACAAAATCATATTGTGGCTAGGCGGGATCATAATGCCGGCAATCGAAGACGTTACCGTTACATTCACTGCATAGTCTTCGTCGTAGCCTTTCTTCTTCATTACTGGAATGAGGATCGAGCCTAATGCAGAAATGTCGGCCACCGCCGAACCCGAAATGCCGCCAAATAACATTGAAGACATAACATTCACTACACCTAAGCCGCCGCGCACCGCTCCAACCGCCGAAGACGCAAAACGCACTAAGCGCATGGCGATACCGCCGTGAAACATCAATTCACCAGCAAAAATAAAAAACGGGATAGCCATTAAAGAAAACACGCTAATGCCAGCAGTAATCCGCTGAAACGCAATTAGCAGCGGTAATCCTTCGTAAGCAAAAGCAGAGACCGCAGCAATGCCTAAAGCAAACGCCACTGGCGTGCCAATAATCACCCCAATTACAAACACAGCCATCAAAATAACTAAACCCATAACCTAATCCTTTAGTACCGCTAGCGCATAAGGGCCGCTTTTACCCGATGAAATAAATGAATGAGATGACCAATTGAATAGAGCAAAACCAAGCCGCCACACAGCATAATGGGAATTGCTCTAATCCCTTCAGGCACACCCAGCAAGGGGATGTCAGAACCCCACTTAAACAGCATTAGTTGATAACTGTTTACCATCATTACGCAGCCAAATATGGCCAGAGAAAGTTGCGAAATTAGCTGGAATAGCTGCTGCAACCAAAAGGGGCTGCGGTCGTAAAAAAAAGACACGCCCAAGTGAGTGTTTTTATGAATACCTACCGAGGCTCCCAAAAATGCAATCAACACCACCAGCAACAGCGATAGTTGCTCTACCCAAGTGGGTGTGGAGTTAAGCACATATCGGCCAAACACCAACCAGCCAAAAGTTAGTGTAAGCACCACTAAAGCAATCCCTGCCACTAGCAAGCTAAGCTGGCTTAAGTAATCAAGAAACCGATCGTAGCGCGAGCGCTTAAGCGCATCAGCTTGCTCAAACATAAGCACCTCTAAATAACAAAAAAGCACCACCCTCAATCAAATCACTGATTAAAGGTGGCGACGAGAACTCGATTACTTAGTGTTTTTAATCAACATAACCAAAGGTTTAAGCTCTGGGTTCTCACCCAAATACTTGTCATACACTGGCTGCATCGCTAATTGGAAAGGTTCTTTTTCGCTAATTTCGTTTAGCTTAACGCCGGCTTTAACGACCTTGTCTCGGCTAAATGCTTCGCGTTGCGCCCACAAATCTCGCTGCACTTGAGCAGACTCTTGCGCTGCTTCTATTAACATTTGCTGCTGCGCCTCTGGCAGGCGTCGGAATGCACTGGCATTTGCACATAAGCACTGGGGAATAATTAGATGTTGTGATAACGAGTAGTAACCGGCCACTTCAAAATGCCCCATCGATTCATATTCAGGCCATCCATTTTCGGCACCATCAACAACACCGGTTTTAAGCGACTGATACACTTCTGCATAGGCAATTGGAGAAGGGTTGCCACCTAGCGCCGATACCATGCCAGAATACAAATCGTTGTTCATCACCCGCACTTTCATGCCGGTAATATCTGCAGGTTGAGTAATCGGTTTTTTGGAGTTATAAAACGAGCGCGCTCCTGCGTCGTACCAAGCTAAGCTAATTAAGCCTTTTTTCTCCATAGCAGCATTAATTTGATCGCCTACTGCGCCATCCATCGCTTTGTGCATATGGGCGACATCGTCAAATACAAAAGGTAGCGATAATACATTAGCCTCTTTCACTATCGGACCAATCGGGCCAAGACTAAAGTTGCCAATTTCTAAGCCGCCAATGCGCACTTGTTCAATGGCGTCGGGTTGATTGCCTAATACGCCAGCATGGTACATTTTAATACTAAAATCGCCGTTGGATTTCTGCTCGACCAACTCAGCAAATTTGTCCATGCCCACGGTGTTTGGGTAACCCGCCTTGTGAATATTCCAGCCTTTCCACTCTGTAGCCTGTGCGCTAACACTTAAGCCTAGTGCCAAACTTAATAAACTAGCCGAAAGTAACGCTTTGTTACGCTGTTTCATGTCCCGTCTCCAAATCATCCATAATTCACGCGCGCACAATCCAAACCTTGGAACAGCTGAGCGAGCCGCATAGATTGGCAACGCCAATCACTAGGGTCTGTTGATCTTTGCTGATGGTTTTTGCAGCAATTTATTAGCCATTTAGGCAAGGCTGTGAGTGTGCAGTTAAGTGGGCTTAATAATCACTCGCTAACGCTGCATAAATGGCTAAGAAATGCTGCCCGAAGGGTTCAGATAAGCGAACTTTACTCTTTGTTAAGCACTTCTTGCTTAGCCCACTAGGCTTCTAAGTGCTCGCCGCGATTAAAGCCCGCTTATCTCGAACAAAATTTCAACACCAAAGATCAACAGACCCTGGTAATACAATATTGCTAATGATTGGATTTTAGACAAGCTGGATAGCAAATATTTATAAAGCAAATGCGAACAACACATCAAATGGACGAAAGGAGTAGAAGAGTAATAGCTAAACTAAGAGCCACGCCACAGATTGGTATTACTTTATGATGTAAAGAAATTTAATCGGCTAGTTATCGGGGTACACCACAACCCCTAAACTTTCTATTAAGGCCTCCATTTGCCAGCTAAAAATCTTTACCCCAGACAAATCTATCTGGCGTATATCAATACCGGCAATATCAGCATTACGTAAATCAGCTTGAAACAACTGTAAACCTTGGTAAGTGCTTGGCGAAAATATGCTAGCGCTAAGATTCGCGCCCTCAAGGTTTACTCGGTTTAGCACCGCTTCACTCAAGTTACAGCCATGCAAATCACACTTAGCTAAGTTAACCCCTTCAAAATCGCTCAAACTAAAGTTGCTATGGCTAAGATTGGCAGCACTAAATACTACTTTTCTGCTCACGGCCTTGGAGAAGTCGGCAAACTCAAAGCGGCAGCCTTGCGCATGACAATGCTCAATCACCACATCAAATAACTCAGCTCGGCTAAAGTTAGCAGTAGAAATATCGCAGGCTTTAAATTCGGCTTGGCAAAGGTCTGCACCGCTAAAGTCACAAGCGCGTTGGCGTTTTCGGTCGTATAAGCTGCAGTTAATAAATCGGCTCGCAGTTAAAACCGCCCCACTAAAATTACAATTAAACAGCTGGCAACGTTCAAAACTCAGCTCGGTTAAATTGGCTTCACTAAAATCGCAATCCATAAAAATACACTGGCTAAAGCTAAGGTTAGCTTGCTCAAGCATGCTCCAGTCTAATTCACAGAATTGACGATGCTCAATTAAGCCCTCGTTATCACTTGGCTCGAACAGATATTCGACAGGCTGTTTGGCTGCCAACAGGGTGGTAGGTTCTGTCATAGCGATGCTTTCTTATGCTGCAGGCTTAGCTTTGCGTGAGGTCTTTTTGGCTAAACTTCCTGCGCGCTTGGTATAGCTTCGGCTGCCGCCTTTATTGTTAGTTCGCTTTTTTCGATAAGCTTTGTTGCCTGCAGGTTTAGCCAAACCAGCAAAAGCTTGCGCATTTACACTAGCACTCTGCTCAACTAATTGGCTCAGCTGGCCTTGCATGCCTTGCATAAAACCTTGGTAGCTTTGAGCTTTTTGACTAATAGCATTAAGTTGGGTTTCCCAGTGGGCGGTCATATCTGGCCAAGTGCACAACGCAGGGAGCGCATTGATTAATGCCTTGCCACTATCACTGGCGTGAATCTGTTTAGCTTGGCGCAGCAAAAAGCCACGCTTAAATAACAGTTCAAGAATACCCGCTCGCGTAGCTTCGGTGCCTAAGCCATCGGTATCTTTTAACACCGCCTTTAAACTGGGATCTTGCACGTATTTAGCAATACCGGTCATAGCTGCTAGCAAGGTGGCATCGGTAAAGGCTTTAGGAGGCTGGGTTTGTTTATCTAGCACTTTAGCATCCACACATTGCAGCACTTGTCCTTGCTTTAGCGGCGGCAGAGTAGCCATGTCTTCTGCCGACTTTTTCTGCGGAAACAATGCCTTCCAGCCTAGCTCTTTAATCTGGTTAGCGGTGGCTTTAAAGTGCCCATCGGCAATAACAATATTGGCTTCGGTATGGGCGTACTGATAATGAGGATAAAACTGCAGTAGATATTGGCGGGCAATCAGCTCATACACATTGCGTTCGGCCTCACCTAATTTCGCCACTGCATGACGTTTTTCGGTAGGAATAGTCGCATGGTGGGCGTCAACTTTAGCATCATTCCAAGCCTTGCTGCGTTTTGTTAAATCGGCGTCTACACAGGCCTTTTCTAAGTGCTGACTATTAGCCTGAATAGCAGCTACCACCTTAGGCGCTTCTGCATGATGCTGCTTGGGTAAATAACGGCTGTCGGAGCGAGGGTAAGTAATTAAGTTATGTCGCTCGTACAAACCCTGGCATATATCCAAAACTTGTTTAGCACTATAAGCAAAACGTTTGGCTGCATCAATTTGCAAACTGGATAAATTGTAAGGCAGCGGTGGCGCTTGTTGTTTATCTTGCTGCTTAAGTGATTGCACCAAGCCCGCTTGCTGATTCACTCGTTTAACCACATGCTCTGCTAAAGGCCGGCTAAGCACCCGCCCTTCTTCATCTTGATAAGGTTCGCAAGCTTCACTAGGTTGCCACAGCGCGGTAAAAGCTTCTGCTTGCTCGGTGTGCAGATGGGCTTCTACTTGGTAATAGGGGCGGCTAACAAATTCGGCGATCTCTTGGTCACGCCGTACCACTAAACCCAAAATAGGAGTTTGTACTCGCCCAACCGACAGAACTCCTGAGTAACCTTGCTGCTGGCCTTTTAGGGTATAAGCGCGAGTTAGATTAATGCCATATAACCAATCGGCGCGAGAGCGCGCCAATGCAGAGGTAGAAAGTGCTGAGAACTCTTGATTGGATTTTAGCTGTTTTAAGGCGCGACTTACTGCCGCTGGGTTTAAATCACTAATCAACAAGCGTTGGCATTGCTGCTTAAGAGTTACTTTGGCTTTACTGTGCTCAATCACTAAATCTACCAGCAATTGGCCTTCACGGTCAGGGTCACCGGCATGCACAATACTGCTGGCTTGTTTCACTAAGCTTTTAATCGCTTTAAGCTGCGAAGCAGTTTTAGATTTGGCTTTCCACTGCCATTTGTCTGGGAAAATAGGTAAGTGTTCTAAGCGCCATTGCTTAAATTTAGCGTCGTAATGTTCTGGTTCGGCTTGCTCCAACAAGTGACCAATGCACCAAGTTACGCAATCGCCATTGGCCAGCTGAATATAGCCATTATGCTTTTGTTGAGGTTTAGGCAATACCGCAGCGATGGCGCGGGCAAGGCTGGGTTTTTCGGCAATATATAAACGCAATGGACTACAACAACTGTTATTTTATACAGTTATTGTAGTCACTTTTAACACTTAGCCAAGCATTTGTTGGCTAAGTTTGAGGGTAGCAGCCACATTTTTAGCAGATACAAATAGGTTTTGCTCGGCTTCGCTTAATGCTTGAGAAAGATCGCAAGGCCCAGGCACTACCGAAAATACCGCATCAATGCCGTGTTCATGCACCACTTCATAACCAGGCAACATCGCCCCCGCTAAAGCAATCACCGGCACTTCAAATTGCATGGCTATTTGCGCTGCACCATAGGGCGTTTTACCGGCAATGGTTTGGCTATCAATTCGCCCTTCACCGGTGATCAATAAATCCGCCCCTTCTAAACTAGCCGCTAAGTCCACGGCTTCGGTAACAATTTGCACACCGGGGCGTAATTCTGCCTGCATGAAAGCTAATAAGGCCGCGCCCATACCACCAGCAGCGCCACTGCCAGCAACATGCATAATATCAATGCCAAATTGGCTAAATACTACCGATGAGAAGCGGCCTAAAGCGGCATCAAGCTGGCGAATCATCTCAGGGCTTGCGCCCTTTTGTGGGCCAAACACCGCACTAGCACCGTGTTCGCCACACAGTGGATTGTCTACATCACAGGCTACTTCAATGTCTACATCGGCTAAACGAGGGTCTAAGCCCGAGATATCAATGCTTTCTAAATCAATTAACTCGGCACCACCGCGTTTTAAGGGCTTGTTGAATTTGTCATAGAACTGCGCGCCTAAGGCTTGCAACATACCAACACCAGCATCGTTAGTTGCACTGCCACCCAAACCAATAATTAGCTTACTCGCCCCAGCATCTAAGGCGGCGCTAATCAGCTCGCCAGTTCCATAACTAGAGGTTTTACGCGGATCTCGCAAGGCCGGTTCAACAAGGTGTAAACCTGAGGCTGCGGCCATTTCAATTACCGCGGTTTGCTTGTCACCTAATACACCAAAAAAAGCTTCAACTTGATTACCACGTGGCCCGGCGGCCAACACTGGCATGATTTGTCCATTGGTGGCATCAACCATGGCTTGCACAGTACCTTCGCCACCATCGGCCAAAGGCACCTTGCAATATTCGGCATCGGGAAATACTTGCTGGAAGCCTTGTTCTATCATCTCGGCCGCTTCCATGGCACTTAGGCTTTCTTTAAATGAATCGGGCGCAATTACTATTTTCATCGGCTTTCCTTTTCAATCTATAGGCTGGCTGCAAGTTACTGCTGGGGCAGACAATCTTGGGTATAACTGCGGATCTGCTCACTCAGTTGTTTCATTAACTTACCTGCTAATTGCCAGTGATGCCAGTACAACGGCACCCTAACTTGTAGGCTAGGTGTAAGGTTAATTAAACTTCCATCATCCAGATGTTTAGCCACTTGCAAGCTTGAGTTAAGGCTATAGGCTCCACTGGCTAAAGCCAGCTCCATAAAGGCTTCAGAAGAGCGTACTGTGTGGCAAGGGTACTGCCCTGGGCTTAAAGAAAAATGCTCTAACAAAAATTGAATATGCATATCATCGTGCTGGTCAAACGACATGCCCGGCGCATGGCTTAAGCTGTCTCTGTTCACTCCCTTTGGAAAAAATCGCTGCACAAAATCAGGTGTAGCCACACACAAATATTCCATGTAGCCCAAGAAGTGACTATCACTACCAGCAACAGGTGTTGCATGACTAGTGACACAGGCCAACACCTCACCACTGCGCATCCGTTGCCAAGTGCGCGATTCATCTTCAACGTATAAATTCATCTCTACTCGTTGCTGTTGCAAGGTAGGTGTAAGCGCCGGAATTAGCCAGCTAGCAAGGCTGTCGGCATTAACCGCTAAGGGCAAGGCCTGCACCCGAGTTTCATCGACATTAAGCTGATTAACTAGCTCAGTTTCTAGCTGCACCACGCGCTGATAATGCCCCAACAGTTGCTGGCCTAACTCTGTAGGCATAAGCGGCTGAGAGCGAATTAACAACGGTTGGCCCACTTGACTCTCTAGCGCTTTAATCCGCTGAGAAATAGCCGACTGAGTAAGATGCAAACGTTGAGCGGCGCGTTCAAAACTCTGCTCACTTAACACCGAGTCCAAGGCTTTTAACAACTTATAATCAATATCACTCAGCTTCATTAGTAAAACTTATCTAGCATTAAAATTATTAGGTACATTAAAGCAGATCTTATGGTTATAGTCCTGCCATTGTTTTTGACGAGCTTAACTAATGATTGCGACTTACTTCACCGGCCTTAGCTTAATGGCAACTCTGATCATGCCCATCGGTATGCAAAATGCGTTTGTATTAAACCAAGGCATTCGTCGTCGCCATCACTTGTTAGTGGCGAGCTTTTGCTCTTTGGCCGATGTGTTTTTTATGTGTTTAGGGGTGTGGGGCGGCGCCAAACTGTTTAGCGCCTACCCTTGGTTGTTGTACACCATTAGCATACTAGGCGCTGGCTTTATGATGATGTATGGCTTTCAGTGTTTACAACGCGCTTGGCGGGGTGAAAGCAGCTTGGAGCAAGGTGAAGCTAAACATGAAGTAAAAGCGATTATTCTGGCCTGCTGCGCCTTTACCTTTTTAAACCCCCATGTCTACATCGATACAATCGTCATCTTGGGTGGATTTGCCGCTAACATTAGCGTGGAACAGCGACCGATGTTTGTCGCCGGCGGAGTGAGCGCTTCATTTTTGTGGTTCTTTGGATTAGCACTACTTGGAGCCAAATTAGCCCCTTGGTTAGCCAAGCCGCGCGCCCAGCAAGTTATCGACAGCTTAATTGGTTTAATGATGTTTGGTTTAGCCATTTACTTGCTCAAGTTTGTATTTGGCTAAATTTGATAGTTCTCCCGCTTGCCAATGTCGTAGTGCATTGGCTGGCGACATTTCTGGTAAGCAATATAAATGGCCAACGCAGCAATGCTCAATAACAAAAAACCACGCAAGCTTAACCAAGGGCTAAAACGCAATAAGTAGTCAACAATTAACAAGGCGCCTAACCAACGTAGCCAGCCTAATTGAAAACAAAAGCTTTCTTTAAATGCCAAGGCACCTACCACCAAGTAGAAACAAGCCAGCGCGGCATAAGAAAGCACTGGCCAGTGCCACAGGTAAAATGCCATTGCTAACCATAGCCCCAGCCACGCAGCCCCTTGCACCAAATAACGAATAGCTTTGCTATATAAGTGTAAATTAAAGGCTTGTAATGCAATGGCTGCAGCCAATAACCACAAGGGCTGCCACATCACACCAAGCACCAAGGCTTGATAGGCCGCAGCAGCAAAACTAAAACACAGTAATAACCAACCAACACGATAGAGGCTCACGCTAATTTTATCGATAATGTCTAGCTGTTCTTGATGCCCTACATCGGCCATGGCGTCACTCCTTTACTGCTATTAACGAGCTAGTGTGATTGGTATCAATGCCTACTTAAGTCTCTGGCTAAAATTAGCGCCAAGCCAATAATTTGCAGAAACAAAGCTAAGTTACGTAGGCTAGAGATCCAGCCCATTTGCTCAGTGTAATCATCCATCAAATCGAGATTTTGCAAATACCAGTTATCAATTCGATTACGTTGTTGATCTTGAGCTTTAGCGATTTGCTCATCTAGCTGCGGAAGGTTCTTTAGTTCAAGACGAGGCAACGACGCCATATCTAACCAATATTTTAAATCGTTTTGCAGCAAAGCTTGAACTTGGGACGGAATGGTTTGCTGATTGTGAGCAGCACTAGTGAGTAAACTTAAAATTAGCTCACGTTTGCGTTCTAAGGCATCTATTTGCAACCAAGTTTGTCTAATTAAGTTATCGTTGGCGGTTTGTTGCTGTACCAATTTGTGGGCGTCTTGGCTGACTCGGTCGATATAAAAGTTGGTCATTAGCGCAGCCACCACATTGAATAGCAATCCAATAGAAACCAACACTTGCGTACGTGTGATTGACCAAGCCATAACCCTTTCCCTTCGCCACCAAGAAGCTCAAGCTAAGATACAACAAGCACCTCTGCTAACTGCCCGCTTAGTTGCTTAGCGGCCTTATTACTTAGAACCTATCAACTAAGACCTGCTTTAAGCGGTTTGCATTTCTTATCTTCGCTTGAGCTTAAGTATGGTTAGGGCTTTGATTTATTACTAGGGTCTGTTACTTAGCGCAATTTTGATTTACGCGCGGCAAACACTTGTCGGGGTGAAAAGCCGGTGACTAAAGCGGTGCCCAACAGAATAACCATTGTGCCAACTACTGTGCTCCAACCAATGCTTTCTTGCAAAAACACACTGCCCCAGAAAATGCCAAAAATAGGAATTAAGAAAGTAACCGTTAACGCCGACGATGCACCAACATCACTAATTAGGCGATAGTAGAGCAAGTAAGCCACTCCGCTACACACCACACCTAAAAACACTACCGACAACAACAAATTACTGCTTGGCGTTTCAACGACCGGAAAAAACAACAAGGTGGGCAATACCAAAATGGTTGATGCCCACATGCCACCATGCGCATTAGCAAAAGGCTCAACCGATTTAGCCGAGTGTGCATAACTACTGGCAATGCCATAACACACTGCCGCGCCAATAGAGGCAGCAATAGCCAATTTAGCGCCAGGCTCAAGGCTGGCGTTATCAAACCCCACTAAAATAGCCACCCCCACTACACCAATCAGTAAGCCACAGACCTTTTTCACCGGTAACGCTTGGCGCAGCCATAAGGCAGAAATTATCGCCCCCCATATTGGGGCGGTGGCATTAAGAATAGACAGCAAAGAAGCCGACAAGGTTTGCGCGGCATAGGCCAGCAATAAAAATGGCAGGGCGGAGTTGAAAAAGCCCAAGATGAAGTAGTGCCGCCAGTGCTGCATAAGCTGCAGTTTCTTTTTTAAGAAATAGCCCACAACCAATAGAAACAATGCCGCAAAACCCACCCGCAACTCAATCAGCATGGCGGGGCCAAGCACTAGCGCAGCAATGCGCATAAACAAAAACGAACTTCCCCAAATCGCCGAGAGCAACAACAAGCGAATAACACTGGCTAGTTCCATTTAGCTTCCCTAATCCTTAAATCAAAAATGCAGTGTGCAACAAACTAAAATAACAAGCGACCCGATAATTGCTCACAACAAAAAAAAGCCACCCAAGGGTGGCTTTTAGCAAGTAAGCAAACAGCTTAGCGAGCGGCTTTAATATGGTCAGCAATTAAGAATGCCAACTCTAAAGCTTGGTCTGCATTTAAGCGTGGGTCACAGTAGGTGTGGTAACGCTGGGCTAAATCATGTTCAGTGATCTGGAAAGCACCACCGACACATTCGGTCACGTTACGGCCAGTCATTTCAAAGTGAACACCACCCGCGTAAGTGCCTTCGGCTTTATGAATTTGGAAGAACTGCTGAACTTCACGTAGTACGTCATCTACGCGGCGCGTTTTGTAACCATTTGGCGCTTTAATGGTATTGCCGTGCATTGGATCTGAGCTCCACACCACGTTTTTACCTTCGCGCTCAACCGCTTGAATTAACGCAGGTAAGTGGTCTGCCACTTTATCTGCGCCCATACGTACGATTAAGTTCAAACGACCCGCTTCGTTGTTCGGGTTAATAATATCGATAATGCGTAATAGCTCTTCTGGATCAGTAGTAGGACCAGCTTTTAGGCCTATCGCATTTTCTACGCCACGTAAGAACTCGATATGAGCATGGTCGATTTGACGAGTACGATCGCCAATCCATAACATGTGCGCCGAACAGTCGTACCACTTACCAGTAAGGCTGTCACAACGTGTTAAAGCTTGCTCGTAAGGAAGCAACAAAGCTTCGTGCGAAGTGTACAAGTTGGTTTCACGCAACTGAGGCGCGGTAGCTGGGTTAATACCACAGGCGCTCATAAAGGCCAGTGACTCTTCAATGCTGCCAGCTAAAGCTTCGTAACGCTCACCTAGTGGGCTTTTCTTAATGAAGTCCAAGTTCCATTTATGTACTTGGTTTAAATCGGCTAAACCACCTTGAGCAAAGGCACGTAGCAAGTTCAAGGTTGAAGTTGATTGGTTGTAAGCTTCGATCATACGCTGCGGATCAGGCACACGACTTTTCTCGTTAAAGTCGATGGCGTTGATGATGTCACCACGGTAAGAAGGCCAGCTTTCACCATTAATGGTTTCCATGTCTTCACTACGCGGCTTAGCAAACTGGCCAGCAATACGGCCAATTTTAACCACTGGTTTTTGACCACCAAAGGTTAAAACTACTGCCATTTGCATTAGCGCTTTAAAGGTATCGCGAATATGACTGGTACGGAACTCATCAAAACTCTCAGCACAATCACCACCTTGTAGTAAAAATGCTTCACCCTTGGCTACTTTGGCTAAGTCTTCACGTAAAGCGCGTGCTTCACCAGCAAAAACTAGCGGCGGCTGATCAGCTAAATACTTCTCGGTTTGTTGAAGCTTTTCTTGATCAGGGTAAGTAGGTAATTGTTTTACTGGTTTGTCTCTCCAGCTTGAGGGTGTCCATTGCGTCATGTTGCGTTCCCGAGAGTGCTCTAAAAACTCCCATAATAGGCATTCTAGAGCGCATGAAAAGCGCTAATTTTAGTTTTTTTATGCGAGCTTAATTTTTTATTACTTCAGCGCAACAATAAAACGTAAATAACAACAAAAAAAACAACTGAAACAGCTCACATTTTCATACAAATCTACGCTTTGGCCCATAGGGAGGGCACTGCACATTTGTTAACATGATCAACAAGATAACCACTTCTATGAAACCTATGAAACAAGCATCAGCAACCTTAAAAGACGTCGCCAAAGTAGCAGGCGTATCTCATCAAACGGTAGCTCGCGTGGTGAGAAAGTCACCCAAAGTTGCTGAAAAGACACGTATTAAAGTTGAGAAAGCCATTGCCGATTCTGGCTACTTGCCAAATCGCATGGCTCAACAATTGGCGCGTCGCAAGTCTCTCACCTTAGGATTTGTCTCAATTGATATCTCCTTACACGCTATTTCTAAAATTGCGGAAGGTATTCGTAAAGAAGCGGCGAAGCAAGGTTTCACCTTGTCAATCTCAACCATGAATGAGCTAAATCCAGATGCTTGCAACCAAGCTATCGACGAACTGCTTGGTCAACAGGTAGATGGTTTGATTATAAATACCTCGGTGACCCACACGATGATCAAACAGATTCTAGAACGCGGTAATTTGCCCCCTTGCATCTTCATCGACTTTGATAAAACCAGCGAAGCCTTGCAGGTATCTCATGATCAAGTTGGCGGAGCTAGCCTCGCTGCGCAGCACCTTATCGATTTAGGCCATACCAAGATCGCCTTAATTAACGGTGCCGAAGACACCTGTGTGGCTCATTGGCGTGAAACAGGTTGGTTAAACACCTTAGAAAATGCCGGGCTTAAACCAGTACACACCATTCATGGTAAATGGAATGCTCGTAGCGGTTATCAAGCTACGATAGATTTGCTAGATGCTGGCCACGATTTTACAGCGTTACTGGTGGCTAATGATGAGATGTGCTTAGGTGTGTTACGCGCCCTAAATGAGCGCCACATTAAAGTACCAGAAGACATATCAGTAGTGGGCTTTGATAACCACGAAGACAGTGAGTTTTACAACCCACCGCTTACCACTGTTGCCCAAGACTGCCTAGAGCTGGGCGAAAAATCGGTAAGTTTATTGATGCAACAAATGAAAGAGCAAGCACCCGAGCAAGCACAAGTGTTATTGCCAACTCACTTGGTGCAACGCCAAAGCACAGCGCCAGTTAAATCTTAAGATCTTTAGCGAAGGCCTTAGCGCTTAACTAAGGCTGTTTCATTGAAAAGCAGCAGCTACGTTTTGTGTGCTCGCCATATACACGGGCCCAAACTAAGTTGTTCAAATTTAGCCTTAAACGAAGAATTTAACGGGCTGCAAGCATACAAGCCAAACTTGACCGAACAGCTTGCAGCAGCCGGCGGGTCCCTTTGCTCCGCTGAGGTAGCCCCAAGTTGATGCAAATGAAAAATCCGCATTTGCTGATAGTTAACACCGTCTTTTGCGTACTCAATTAAAAAGTCTGGCCCGCGACGACTTAAGCGATACCAAATGTGTTGTGGAGTAGCGATGTCTGTCGTGGCCCAATCGGAATAACCTAAGTTAGTGACCACCGATCCCAGCCGCGATAGGTGAGCTGTTTCATACTCGATAGAAGCTTTAAACCAGTTTTCGTCGTTGAGGTAAATAATCACCCCAGCTTGGTCAAACTGGGCTTGATAATTAAAGCTTACTTTCACGCTCAGGCTAAAGTTGTCTGCTCGCTCAATCAATAGTGCCGGTGCATTGTCATTACGAAAACCATAAAAAGAGCGCTGCCAGAAATCGGTATTGGCTTCGGTTTCGATCACTAACTGGGTTTCGTCTAAAACAAATTGCTTAGGGCGGTTAATCCATTGCCCCTGTGAAAAATCTTTCATCATTTCACTCCTGCTGGCTTAAGCCCTTGGCGAATAGCGCGCTAGCTTGTGTTGTAAGCTCCGCTTCACCGTGGGCCACTCATGATTAGTGATTGAAAACACCACCGTGTCACGATAACACCCTTGATCATCCACACTATGGTTACGCAAAACGCCATCTTGTTTTGCGCCTAAACGGGCAATCGCGGCGCGCGATGCTTGGTTATGCCAGTGGGTTCTAAATTCTACTGCAATCGAATCTAGCTGCTCAAACGCGTAGCCTAACAGCAGCAACTTACATTGGGTATTTACCGCCGAACGCTGGTAACTTTTAGCGTACCAGGTATAGCCAATTTCCAAGCGTTTATTCACCACATCGGCATTGCAAAAACGGGTTGCACCAACCAATTTATTCGAGTGTTTATCCAGCACCACAAAGGGCAAAGCCACACCTTGCTGCTTTTGCAACAAAGCATTATCTAAATACGCATCAATATTGCTGGCGTTAGGCACGCTGGTATACCACAGCTCACTCAAATTGCCATCGGCCTCGGCACTGAGTAAGGCATCTCGATGACTTGGTAACAAAGGGCTAAGCAATACATCATCACTGGCTAACTCGGTTTCGATTAAGTAAGGCTGTTGGCTCATTGCACATTCCAAATTGGCTATTTAGTACAGTTCAGATTAATACGCAAGCAGATGAATAGAAAGCAAAAAGTGTGATTAAAAATCAAACTACAGGCGCGGTTGTTTTGACTACACTTAAGCGTAGTGATTGCAGCATCGTTACTCTCTATTGTTGGCTGCAACAAGCAAACTTTCACAACAAACTAAGGATCATTATGGGCATCATTATTTGGTTACTGATTGGCGCGGTAGCGGGTTGGTTAGCTGGCAATATTATGAAAGGCGGCGGCTTTGGTGTAGTGGGCAATATTGTAGTGGGTATTGTTGGTTCGGTAATTGGGGGCTTTGTCTTTGGTTTACTGGGCTTTGGCAGTACCAGTATGTTGGGTTCGCTGATCACCGCTGTAGTGGGTGCAGTTATATTGCTCTACATCGTGAGTATTGTGAAAAAATAAGCCCCAAGATGAAACAAAAAAGCCAGCTAATAAGCTGGCTTTTTTAATTACTTAAGACTTGATTAACCTTTCACAGCACCTGCTGTTAGGCCGTCGATCAACTTACGAGAAGTCATCACAAACAAGATCATTAATGGCACTACCGCAATGGCGGCACCGGCACAAATTGCACCCCAAGGTACCTGACCTGTACCTTGCAGCGCACGTAGTGCTAGCGGCACGGTAAACATCTTCATGTCGTTCATTACAACCAATGGGCCCATGAAGTTGTTCCACTGACCAATAAAGGTAATAAGACCAAGCGTACCAAAGGCAGGTGTAATAAGTGGAACCACTACACGCCAGTAAATAGCAAACTCGTTACAACCATCCATACGAGCCGCTTCAATAAGCTCTTTTGGAATCGCACTTGAGATGAACTGACGCATCATAAAGATACCCATTGCACCACAAGCCATTGGAATGTACAGCGCACGTGGTTGGTTCATCCATTCCAGCTTAGACATAATCAAAGCTGTTGGAATCATGCCCAAGAACGGAGGTAATAACATGGTGCCCATAATCAAAATGAACATTAAGTTACGGCCTTTGAACTCAAACATCGCAAATGCATAACCCGCCAACGAACAGAAGAATAAGTTCAATATTGTAGTAATTAACGCTACGTAGAAACTCAAACCAATGTTGTGCCAAAAGTACGGCAATGCGTCTAACAAAATACCTACGTTGTTAATGAACTCTCCACCAAACCACACTGGGGGTGGCACCGATAGAATCGATGAGTTGGTATGCGTTGCAAATACAAACATGAAGTAGAACGGGGCCAACATAATGATTGAGCCCATCCCCACGATGAAATAAGCAATGATATGGCTTTTAGTTAATTTATTCATAATTCGGTCCTACTTCTTCTCACCGAGCAATTTATTGTTACCCCAGGTGAGGAAGGCAATCAGAGCAAACAGAATCCAAGAGATAGCTGATGCAGTACCAAAGTCACCCTCTACGAACGCGGTAATGTACATGTGCATTGCAGCTGTTTTACCTGCCTGCTCAATACCACCGGTACCGCCAGTAATAATGAATGGTTCTTCAAATAACTGCAGGTTACCAATAATGGTTAAGGTTACTGCGAAGAACATCATAGGCTTAAGCATAGGTACAGTGATGTACCAGAATTGCTGCCAACGTTTAGCACCATCTACTGTTGCCGCTTCGTATAAATCTTTTGGAATGGTTTGCATTGCAGATAAGTACAATACGGTGTTCCACCCCACGTAGCGCCAGAACACTACGAAAGCAATCATGGTTTTAGTATATTCAGGACGGTTCCAGTCAATATTGGCGGTTGGGAATAACCAAGCCAAAGGTTGAATGTCGCCAACTGTCCAGTTACCAGCCGAAGTGAACAGCATGTTAATCATGCCGAAGTCACGCGAGAACAAGGTAGTGAATACCAAAGAAATCGCCACCGACGAGGTAATGAAAGGTAAGAAGTACATACCCACTACCGTGTTACGGCTGCGTTTAAAGCTGGTATGTAAAAAATAAGCCAGTGGTATAGCTACTACGTGCTGGGGAATACCCGCAGCCAAGGCTATCCAAATGGTGTTGTAAACAGATGTTTGGAACCAATCATCGGTTAAGGTAAAGGTAAAGTTCTCGATACCTACCCATTCCATGGCGGCTAAACCAGCTGCCGGCTCCCAGTAATGAAACGATAGAAATAAAGAAAACAGTAAGGGAAATAACCCAAACACAGCAAAAATAACAAAAAATGGACTGACAAATACGTAAGGAGCCCACTTATAGCCACTAGCATTTAGTCGCTGCTTTAGGGTCCGCTTTCTAATTTTAACTACTGGTGGTCTTACGGCAGACTCGACAGAAGACATCTTTAACTCCCGACAAAAAGAAAGAGAGGGAGGCGAGCTCCCTCAGTGTTAATATTAACGTCTAGCGCGACGTTTGATTTGTTTCGCAGCGTCAGCTAACACAGTGTCAATGTCAGCGTCACGCTCTAGTACAGCTTCTAAAGCATCGTTAATGATTTGCTCAGCAACTGGATCATGCTTGTGTACGTCCATTGCTGGAATACGGTCAGCAGCTTCTTTCCACTCTACGCGAGCCACTTGGCCGCCTAAGTACTCAATTGGTTGATTAACAAAATCATCGTTTTGAGCTTCAATAAGAGCAGGGAAAGCGTCTAAGTCACGGAATGCAGCAATTTGCATTTCTTTGTTCATAGTCATGAACTTAATGAATTCCCAAGCGGCTTCTTTGTTTTTAGCTTTCTTAGGAATACCGTAGAACGAACCACCCCAGCTAGCGTATGCGCCTGCAGGTAGGTGAGAAGAGCGCCATAAGCCTTTACTTTCTGGTGCAATCCAACCGTTTAAGTGACCGCCTAACCAAGCACCCATCATTTGAGAAGCGATAGTGCCGCGACGTAGACCTTCGGTCCACTCAGAGCTCCATGCGCCTACTTGAGCATCGATACCTGCTTCACGAACCGCTTTCGCTAAACGGAATGCTTCTTTAAAGCGGTCTGACTCAACAGTGATAGAGTTATCTGCATCAAAGTAGATGCCTTGGCCGTCTTTTAGGCCACTGCGAATTACGATGTCTTTGATATCTGTAGCACTTGAAACAAGGTAAGAACCTGTTGCTTCTTTAATTTTCTTACCAGCTGCAATGTAAGAGTCCCAATCTTTAGTTAGGTCTGCTTTCGTTACACCTGATTTTTCTAAGATATCTTCACGGTAGAACAATGCACCCGGGCCAATATCGGCTGGGATAGCAGCCAAAGTACCACTACCACCGGTAGCTAGTGGAACAGTGAACTTAGAGAATAGTTTTTCGTATTGCTCTGCGCTGTAAGGAGCGGCACGCAGATCTTCTAAGCCACCAGAAGCTGCAAAGCGGCCAATGTAGCCATATTCAATACCCATTACGTCAGGCAGGTTACCGCCAGTCGCAAGAGCAGTAGTCATTGCATTGTGGTGGTCACCATATGCAAGTGAAACTAATTTAATTTCTACTTCTGGGTGAAGCTTCTTGTATAGCGGAATTGCTGAGTTTACCGCTTGGTCAAAGCTTGGGAATGAAGCAACTGTTAGGGTAGTTTTTGCCCATGCTGACGTTGCGGTTAACGCCAGCGTGGTGCCTAGGGCTAACGCTACTGTTCCAAGTTTCTTTTTATTAAACATCCTATTCTCCTAAGTACATGAACTTTATTATTATTCAATGTCGCAATTGGCTAGTGCGCCTACGCTTTTACAAGCGCTGGGAGTAACTAGTTCATTTTTGGCAAGATTGCCTTTCCGGTTTCATTGTTAAACAAGTGGATCCGCGAGATATCGAAGAACAACTCCACTTTATCGTCCATATCAGCGTTTACATCATCAGCAATTGCCACTTCAGCAATAAAACGTGCACCATCCAGCTCACACTGCACGTGGTAGGTAGAACCAAGAAGCTCGACGCCGATAACATCAGCTTTCACGCTACCAATTGTTTCTGATTCAATAGAACGTTGATGTAGATACAGGTCACTTGGACGAATGCCCAAGGTACATACTTGGTTGTCTTCGCTGTACATCGCAGGTAAGTCGATGTGTTGGTCAGAGAATACCAAGCTTGATACTGTGCCAGCTTTCTTAATAGTTGCTGGGATCATATTCATTTCAGGTGCACCAATGAATGAAGCCACAAACTTGTTGGCTGGCTCTTCAAAGATTTGTTTTGGTGTACCGACTTGCTCAATGTAACCGTCTTTAAGAATCACGATGCGATCGGCCAAGGTCATAGCTTCTACTTGGTCGTGGGTTACATAGAGAGTAGTTGTGCCTAACTTGTCGTGCAGGGTTTTAATCTCAGCACGCATAGAACCACGAAGTTTGGCGTCTAGGTTAGATAAAGGCTCATCGAATAAGAATACTTCTGGAGTACGTACCATTGCGCGGCCCATTGCCACACGTTGACGCTGACCACCAGATAACTCTTTTGGCTTACGTTGCAGCAATGGTGTTAGCTCCAACATGTCTGCTGCATATTTAACACGCTTAGCAATCTCATCTTTTGCTACGCCGGTCATTTTCAAACCAAAGGCAATGTTTTGCTCAACGCTCATGTGTGGGTATAGCGCATAGCTTTGGAACACCATGGCGATGTTACGTTCCATTGGGTGTAGGTCGTTAACTAATTCATCGGCGATGAAAATCTCACCGTCTGAAATATCTTCCAAGCCAGCCAGCATTCTTAGCGTTGTTGATTTACCGCAACCAGAAGGGCCAAGCAAAACCACAAACTCGCCATCATTAATGTGCAAGTCGAAGCTTTTCACTACTTCCGTTTTACCAAAACGTTTTTTCAAATTATTAAATGTAACTGCTGCCATGATGTTTCATTTCCATAAGTTTTAATGTGGAGAGGCGTTAATATGAGCCAACAGATTCGCTCCGTTTCAAATCCCATGTAAGCGCTTTCTTGGAATCAACTTTAGCTAAGCCTGAAAAGGTCTTCAAACGAATAAAGGTTAAGATTTGAGGCCTGTCATAAAAAAAGCCAGTATCATGACAAATAGCAACAATTAAACTATAAAACATAATATTTACTGGCTAAAACCGCAGAACTGGCGGGAAACAGCCACCAAAAAAAACTCAATCATTTGTCTTAAGAAAGGCTTTCATAGTGTGAAAAACTATGTCAGAGGGGTATCACGCAAACTTTTGTCTGTATTGGTTGGGTGTCATCTCCATCTCCTGCCGAAACAAATAATATAAGTAGTGCTGGTTAGAGAAGCCCGCAGCATCGGCGATGGCATCCACTGAAGAAGAGGTTGAAGTCAGCTGCTGCTTAGCAAATTCCATACGTACTTGGTGTAATTGCTGGTGTACCGTTTTACCAAGAACCTGTTTGAATCTTGTTTCAAGAGTTTTGCGAGATACCGCACAATAGTCGACAACTTGCTCCACTTTGATCCGGCGGTGAAAATTGCTATTTAAAAAGAATAGGGCCTTAGTGATCAAGGGATCGGTTTGGGTAACGTTGTCGGCAGAAGCGCCACTCACCAACTCGGTAGCGGGTACCAAAACGTCACGTGCTGGCTTACCTTCGATTTGTTCTTGCAGCACCGCTAAGGCTTGTTCACCAATTTGTCGAATGGGCAATACCGCAGAGCATAATGAAATGGGTGATAAAGCGCTTTCAGTAGGGTCTGCATCAATACCAATTAACGAATAGTGCTCAGGTACACTGATGTTTTGATCGTTGCATAGGCTGGCAAACTGCCTGGCCTGAGTATCAGAAGCTGCTACCACGCCTACCGTGCTCTCTGGCGTCACCAATTCAGGAACGGTTAACTCTACATACTCGAGGCGATATTTAAGGGCGATTTTGGCTAGCGCAAATTTACGCTCTTTTACCCAAGGTGCGGTAAATGCTGGCACCCCGCTAAAGAAGCCAACACGACGAATACCTTTAGCCAAGAACGATTGTACGATGAGTTCCACAATGGCGAAGCTATCGGGGCTCACTCTTGCTAAATGAGCTTGAGAAGGAAGGCTTAAACGAGAACCAGAAATAGCCACTAAGGGCAGTGAAAGTTTTTCACAAAAAGCAGCCACTCCGGGCTTGTCAAAATCGGCAATCACCCCACAAAAGCGATCAAGTTTCACCAAATTAGCTTCTGAAATAGTCATTACTTCTGGCTGCATCCAACGAGCCATAGGACTAGAGTTATGCGTAATGCCCTGCAATATCTCTCGGTCATAGGGATGTTTAACATCCAATAATAACAATACAGCGTTATCTTTACGCATTTAAAGGCTCCTTTGCTCCACACTAGCGGCCAATACCAGTATAAGAGTATTAGTACCTGTAACTTGGCTTAGCGGCTAGCGCTAAGCCAAGAATATTTGCAGTGGTACTAATTATTCGTTCAACCATAGGATGTTGGTCACACAGCGCGGATAATACAAACTACCAATTGGCTTACCCGAACTGAACTGATCACAACATGCGTGTTTGCTTGCACCTAGTGTTTGCCAGCGTTGGTGAGCTGCATCAGCTTCCACGCTATTGGCTAGGTCAATGTTTAATACTTTACGCGCAACGTATTGGTTTAAATAAATTTTACTTACCCAAGAATTATCGGCGGTTGATGAGAGCTTCCATGCGCCGTCAGGGTACAAACAATGCTCATCGTTTAATATGTATTTTAGATGAGTTTTAAGTACTTTAATGTATTCCCCATAAGGGCCTTGTTCAGACACAGCCTCTAACAAACCCATCTCATAAGGATAAACCAGGGCTTCAATAGCTGGAATAATCGCACTGGTGGAATGACCATCAAGCACTGCAGGAATATAACCGAGTTGCGTATCAAAGCTGTTGCTTAACTTATCGGCGCAACGCTTAGCGGCGGCTAGGGCAATCTCTGCTTGCTCGCTTTCACCCAATTGTTGCAACACTTTACCAATGGCTAAATACGCCGCCCAACTCTTACCTGCTAGGTAAATATTGCCACGCGCTTGGCCTAAACTGTGATCGAGTGAATCGTAGGTGGTAATCTCGCCGCCTTGCTCGGTGCGAGCTGACTCAAAGCTCATGATGCCATCGCGCTGCTCAGCATCTGGGTGGTCACGATTAAGCAAAGACTGCAAACAATCAATTAAAGTACCGCGCTGCTCAGTGGCAAAGTCTTGGTCATTGGATTTGCTTATGTAAACCCCACAACACAATACCCAATTGGTTAGCTGCTCATAGGTCATATGACTAAAGCACACACGATCTAAACCAGCGACCTCATAAGAACTATGGCCTTTTGGACTCCAGTTATTCGATACCCCCATGTCGTGAGTGAATGAGATACCACCCTTATAGTTTTGCTCTGGGTTAGCCGGATCGAAGATCTCGTCATAAAAACTATATTGCTTAAGGAACTGCTCTAAGGTGTTTTTCACGGTCCACGGGTTTTGCTGCATCTCAAAAAACAGCATATCAACGGTTAGGTCGAGAGTATTCATCATCAAATACTCGCCTTCATTAACCACCCAAACTGGCTCGGTGCCATCAAATAACCACTGAGTAGAGCCGTAATAACTGCGGGTAGCATGCGCTAACAAAAACTGCTGATGACTATTTAGCTTGCTCGCACGTAGTTGCTTGTCTGACGCTTCAGCGATAGCTGCATAGTTGTCAAAGTGCTTTAGGCCGTAAGCAAGCACATCGGTTAAGCCAGTAAAATGCTGGGTGTAGTAATATTGCATAGCGCGGTTAAAAGTAACATTTCCGCCCAAGTAAAAGCCTAGCGCTAAACTCAGCGTAACTGTTTCACCGGCTTTCACGTCAATCATTACCCCAGCTGTGGGGCCCAACATAAAGCAGTCATTATTTCCCATTTTGCTCAAGGCACTTTGCACAGAAAAGTGGCTAAAAGCTCGTGCGCCCGGGCTTTGTGTTGCAATACCGATGCTGTCACGACAGGTTACCCCTACCATGCCATTGGCATCGCCATCTAATAGTTTGTTCCAACGTAACTCGTCACCTTGCAAGGCAAAAAAACCGGTCCAGTCTTTATCGGAAGTATTATTAAAACTCAGCTCAACATATACTGCAGGACAGCTAGCTTGTTTAAGCTTTTTGTGTTCTGCCAAGCTAGGATCAGGCACTTCAAAAAACGGACTCAACACCTTAAAAGAAATACCTGGTGCGGCAAACGTATCGCTAGCCCAAGCATAATCACGCTGGATATCGTCAAACAAGCGTTCCGTTAAGCTAGAAGTATCATCCTTTTGCACATAGCGTTCACTCTGATCGTTAGCGCCTTTATAAAATGGAAACGCGTTAACTACGCCTTCACCGTCTTGATAACCCACAAATACGTTACCGGCAAAAGGCGCACCTAACTCCAGCCCCATTCCTCCATGCTCGCCAAACTCCCCTACTGTAAAACTCGCTAACGCGCCCATAGGCGAGTGGTGTGCATGAAAAAACTGCTGATTTTGTTCCATAATAACTCCCAAGGAATTAAGGGGCCGGCAAGCTAAACCTCACCAATTACTTTAAATAATTAGCGAAATCCACGCATTTTAGCGACCAAGATTAGTCAAAACTGTTAGCGCTAACAGAGCTACAAAACAGTGTAAGCGCTTTCATGAGATTTAATCTACCCAAGCTAGATAAGTGATTCAAAGAAATAAGCGGCAAGATTTGAGTTCTGTCATAAAAAGCTGGGGCTTTATGACATAAGGAAATAGCAGATTGAAAAAACGTAAAGGCATGTGGCAAAACAAACGCCGCAAGCGACTTCACTTTAGCTCAGAATTAAGGTGCTAAATAGTAGCTAGAGATTGCTAAGCACAGCTGACAAAGCCTTACAATAAAGCCTCTGAAGCCATAATCAAATTTCTATCAGTACTGTATATTGAAGACCCCAACCTTGCTCGGACGCATCAACAGGCTAAAAAGGATTCTGCGCCAATGCCCCTATTCAACAAATACTTATCGATAAAAATTGCTGTTAGCCTGCTAAGCGCCATAGTACTCGCTGCCTGTGGCGGTGGAGGAAGCGAAACTGCAGCCCCAGAGCCAGTGGCTCAAGTGCCACAAAACAACATTGGCAATGCCTATTTCTTTGATACTCAACCGGATGCAGGTTTGTTAAGCGGTACTATAGCCATCACCTTAAACCAACAAACTGAAAACCCTAATGCAGCTGCAGATTCGGTGTGGGTTTATTGGGCCGATGAAAATGGACAAGCCACTGGTGAAGCGTGGTTTAAAAGCAGCGCGAATAATCCCTATTCTATTGCACTACCACCACAAAGCAGTATTCCAGCAAATACCAGCGCGCTAGTATTGCACCCAGCTAATGCTCAAGGCCTGTCTGAGCAAGGCACACTTGTTCAATTTCACGACTTTAAAGGTAATGCACAATTATCCGGACCAGGGGGGAGCTACTTAACCCCTTGGCAATATGGTGACGACCGCCCATACATTGCCGTGCAACGCATTGATCATCAAGGCGGAGTATGTATTTTTGATAATGGCTTAGTCAGTGTGATTGATATGCAAAATCAAACCGACCCTCGCGCCCACGATGGCGAACCAACAGCACTCACAGCCAACGAGCAAGCCTACCCGGCCTATGAGTTTTTGTGCAGCGACAACCCGGTTAATACTCACAAACCCTTAGCCGATGACCAGGGCATATGGACTTACTCGGCCATTAATGACGCCATGTTCTACGGCACAGTTGTATACAAGGTATTCTTAGAGCAACTCAAAGAGCCGCCTTTGGCAGACAAATTACGCATTAGAGTGCATTACGGTAGCCAATCCTCCCAGTATATTTTTTGGGATGGCGCTTACGCCAACTTTAGCGATGGAGTTCCTCTATTTCTAAATTTAGCAACTCTCGATCATATCGCCCATGAAGTAGCCCACGGGGTGTTAAATAGAATTAGTCCACTTGATGGATTTGAGCAGAACATTAGCGTAGACGCACAAACAGTGCATGAAGCCTTTGCCGACATATCTGGAGTCATGGTGAAACATGCCTTTAGCGGCGGTGATGATGTATGGGTTCATGGTGAAGAATCAGCCGGTTATACCCGCCAGTTAGATCAAATCGAAACAGAAGGTGGTGCTATTGCCAGTTATCTAGATTATGAGGATGCAGGAGACAACTACTACCTGCGTATTGGCATGCTAAGTTACCCCTTCTACCTTCTGGCAAATAAGTGGGGAATTGCGCCAACTTACCAAGTTTATGTGAATGCTGCTAAACATTGCTGGCAACCAAACTTAAGCCTTGAAAGCGCCGCCCACTGTATCAAGCAACAAGCACTAGCGGCAGGTTATGCTGCTGATGATGTGAATCAAGCCTTTAAAACAGTGAAGATAAAACTGTTTGATGAAGGTGTATTAAGCCACTATCGCTATCTAGCAAATGAGGAAGGCATTCAGTTTAGCGACAATAGCCGCGGCACCAGTGAGGTAGTGAGTTGGCATTGGGACTTTGGCGATGGTAGCAGCTCAAACTTGGCTAATCCTTCGCATGTGTTTGCTGAAGGCAGTTACCAAGTGGCTTTAACCGTCACGGATCAATCCAACGACCAAGACAGTTTTACCCGTACCATAGCGGTAAGCTCTAACTAGAAAAATGACCAAACGCTAATAGAAAAAACTCCCCGCAGGAAGGAGGCGGGGAGGAAACAAAGTTGTAGGCTGAACCACTGATAGAGTCACACTAACAGCGATTGTTGTTGTCGGAGTTTGCTATGGGATTATGAGCAAGGCGCCTACAGCTTGTTCAAACTTAATTCACACTCGTTAAACGAATGTTCTTAAACGTATAACTCACGCCCGGCTCTGCTCCTCCAACAAAAAACGCAAAAGCCGTTTTTGGATCAGAGTGGTCGGCGGTAAAACTAATATCAATTTGTTTGGGTGTATTATTTACTGCAACATCTTCGGCAAAATATGTTGCGTAATCACCCGAATCTTTTTGCAACATGATAGTCAGTGGGCTTTGCTTGCTTGCGCTTACTTCAGCCACTATTTGATAAGCCTGCCCTTTTGTCAGGTTTACTCTTGGACGCTTTAATTGGATCTGCCAAGGGTTACTGGCTTTATCTTCTATGGTAATAGTGACGCTATTGCCGCTAAAATTAAAACGGCCAGAGCCATCGCCCCAACCATCGGTTCCGGCATTCACTGGTTCCCAACGTTTACCTCCATCTAGGGCAATGTCTAGGCTTGCGGCGTAGCCCGATGTGGCCACGGTTACTAAGCCAAACGCTAAAATAAAAGGCTTTAAAAAATTCACAATTGGTTCCTTAAGTTGGGTGCCCAACGCTCTAATAAGTTGAATTAAACTTAATATTGTTAAGGCTATAACTCACACCCGGCCGTCCTTCGCCAAACATAATCGCAAAAGCAGCATGTTTCTCGTCGTTAGGCATAGTGAATTCATAGCTATATAGCTTTTTCTCTACACCAACTAATTCGGTGCGCTGGAAGTAAGTTGTGTACTCTCCGCCATCTTGCTGTACCGTAAAACTAAGGTTGCTAGGTTCACTGGCCGAAGCCTCCACAGAGATTTCGTACGTAGTATCTTCAAACAAATACAAAGGGCGTTTAAGCTGAATATGCCAAAGATTACTGGCTTGTTTCTTTATTCGAACATTGGCCTGTTCATTAGCTAGACTAAAATCTGCAACACCATCTCCCCAACCTTGCAGGCCTGCGCTTATTTTCTCCCAGTCTTTGCCATCATTGAGGGTGTAAGTCACCATGATTGACGGAGAAATCTGTGCTTCTGGCTCTGAGGTGGTACTTGCACAAGCCGCTAAAAATACAGCGCTAACAACAGCAATAAAAACATAAAAACCTTTCATCTTCATATTCCTCTTTGTTAAACCACGCTAGCACTTTAGCTTGCGTGGTTAACTAGCAATTAGTTACTCACAAGACCACTCAACAGCGCCAGCTGGCACTGTTACTGTTTTCTCAAAAGCCACTTTTCCAATTTCGTAGCTAACGCTCTCGTTACCACGAATATCAAAGCTCATTAAATCGTTCACTTTTGTAATATCAAATGCACCGGTGGCGTCCTGTATCGAGAAACAGCTCATAGGTACCGCTACAGTTGTCCAACCGTCGGCTTCAAGGTCGGCTAATTGCGCTTGGCTAAAGTAAAAAGCTTGGCGATTTTTGTAGTCTTCTCCGGCATCAGTATTGGTTTGCATGAAGATCTGGTGAGAAGTTTCGCTAGTGGTAGCCACCAATACCGACAGGTCAATTAACAACAACCCATTTTGGTATTCGCTAAGATCTAGCTGGTTCTCTGCGCTACCCACAATAAAGTACACTTCAGCTGGGCCATCTTCGCCAGCCGAGAAGGTATCAACTTGCCAAGTTGCAACGCCGCCAGTTTCTTTTGCAGTTACCTGTAAAGAATCTGTTTTAGGGTAGCCTTCACCGCGTGCCAATACTTGGCGGTTATAGGAATCTGAGTTTGAGCCAACCATAACAGAGAAGTTGGTGGCTGCTGTTCCATCATTAAGAATGACTAAAGCTTCACTTACAGGTGGCTCTACCGGCGTCTCATCTACTGGTGGCGCCACTGGTGTTTCTTCAATAGCATCCGTACAACCAGCCAATGCAACAGCACCCGCTAACATAGCTACTTTAAAAACTGTTTTTTTACTCATATTCATTTCCCTTTGAAATTGTTAAAGGTCAATTAGTGAATTCACCAATTGAGCCAGCGGGAGCCATGTTAACGAGGAAAATAAAATAAAAAACAGCCTAAACGCTATATGAAAAGGGATTCATAAAGAATCATAAAATAATACAAAGCGGGTCAAATAATCCGAAAAAATGTCGAGCAATAAACTCAACAAGTATTTATAGAAGTGATGATAACCTTACCAATAACCAATGAAATCAGGCTACAAATAAGGCTGTAAGCCTTTGTTATTAAGTGACTAAAACTGTTTCATAAAAAATCCCCGCAGAAGGTGCGGGGAGTAAACAAAGTTGCGAGCTAAATAACAGCATGTAGCTAATCCAGCTGTTACTTAAGTTGTCGGAGTTTGCTTTTGGGATTATTAGCAAGGTGCCCGCAGTTTTGTTAAAAACTAATTCGCACTCTTTAGGCGAATATTTTTAAAGCTATAAGTTACACCAGGTTTTCCGCCACCTACAAAAAATGCAAAGGCCGCTTTGGAATCACTTTTAGGCGCTTTAAAAGTTAAATCAAATGTTTGAGCATTCGGGCTTACTGATAAATCTTCTGCGTAATAAGTTGCATAATCGCCGGAGTCTTTTTGCACAATAATAGTTAATGGACTTTTCTCAGTAGCGCTTACTTCAGCAGTAATATTATAAGTTTGGCCTTTCTCTAATTTCACTCTTGGGCGCTTAAGTTGAATATGCCAAGGGTTACTGGCTTTATCATTAACGGTTACCGTAGCGGTTTCACCATTAAAACTAAAGGCACCAGCGCCATCACCCCATCCGTCGTCACCAGCATTAACCTGGTCCCATCGATTTCCACTATCCAAGCTAATATCTAAGCTTGCTGCTGTTACACCTGTTGCAACGGTAAACAAACCGGCTGCTAATGCTAAGGATTTAAGTAATGTCATGATTTATTCCTGTACTGTAAAAAGCTGTCTAATAAAAATGACTAGTAGGTGGAATTCAGTTTGATATTACTTAGGCTGTAGCTCACCCCACGGTCAGCCTCGCCAAACATAATAGAAAAAGTTCCCTTCCTCTCGTCATTGGGCATGGTGAATTCGTAGGTATACAGTTTGCTATCGGTGCCAACCAATTCCGTACGATAGAAATAAGTAATGTACTCACCGTAATTTTGTTGAACAGCAATCACCATATTGCTTGGCTCACTGGCAGAAGCCTCAACACTTAACTCATATTTCATATCTTCTAATAAAGCCACGGGACGCTTTATTTGAATATGCCAAGGATTACTCGCTTTCTTTTTAACTCTAATATTGGCTTGTTCATTCGCTAAACTGAAATCAGCAACACCATCTCCCCAACCTTGCAAACCGGCACTTACTTTGTCCCAGCCTTTACCATTGTTAAGGGTATAGGTGACCATCATTGGAATTGCGAATTGATCATCTTCGCTGCCGCTCCCGGAGTTTTCTGTATTGGCACACGCCACTAAAAAACAACTAGCAAGGACAGTGAAAAAAACATAAAAACCTTTCATTTTCATATTCCTTATGAGCCATATATCCATAAAAACGCGCACGGTAATGCTACTGTGCGCGCTCAATCTAGCAGTGCTTATTCACAACCCCACGTTACAGCGCCTTCAGGCACAGTAGCGTCGGCGTTCAAAGCAACTTTACCGATTTCGTAAGTAACTGCGTCATTGTTACGAATATCAAATCGGAACAAGTCGTCTACTTTAGTTAAATCAAAGGTGTCGGTTGCTGCAAAACAACTCATTGGCACTGCGATTGTCGTAAAGCCAGCAGATTCAATTGCAGCAAGTTCTGACTGGTTAAAATATTTCACAGTACGGTTTAAGTAACCAGTGCTACCATCGCCAAGCTGACTTTGCATAATAAGTTGGTGGCCAGTAGAACTTGGGTCACCCGCTACAATTACAGATAAATCAAATGTTAATAGGCCTGCTGCATATTCGGTCAAATCCATCTCGGCAGCATCACTACCCACAACAAAATATACTTCACTACCAGCAGGGTCAGCTGCAGCTACAGTATCAATGTCCCAAGCATATGAGCTATCAGCAGGGTTAGTGGTAGGTGCGGCCTTAATAGCAGCCATGTCAGTATTTGCTGTGCCTCGTGTTAACACTGTACGAGCATAACTATCGGTGTTTGAGCCAATAATAACGCTCAAGCCCTCTGCAGGATTACCATCTTCGATAATTACAAGTTCAGTACCCGGCTCTGGTGGCTCTACTGGATCTTCAATTGAATCGGTACAACCGGCTAATGCTACTGCGCCAGCTAACATCGTGATTTTAAAAATTGCGTTTTTGCTCATGCTCATCTCCCTGTGAATTTGATAAGGCAGTAGGTCCGTGTTCCTTGTTGCCTATGGAAATTATCCTAGGGTTGGCCAGCAGCCAAAAAAACGATAATGATCACAATGTAAGCGCTAACACGACATAAAATTCAATATCGATGATTACATCAACAAATAACTAAAAATAATGAATCAAATTGCAAAGCCATTACTGAAAACATAACATGCTGTTTTTAAAAAGCTTTAATTCACTCATGTAAGCGATTTCATTAACATGTTTGATATTTAATCATCAAAAACCTTGAATAAAGTAAGCATATAAATTCACAACGCATTTACTAAAAATCACAGTATTCTAGAGGGTATATTTCGCAACTTTCATAGTGTGAAAGAATTTTCATAAGCCCAAAACAAAATCAAGAAACAAAAAAACAGAACTAATAATTCTGCTTTATCAAAGACTTAAAAATCGCTATTTAATCTTTAGCGTTAAGTTTTTCTTCCATTTCCGCGACCTTTTGCTCCAATGCAGTTAGTTTTTCACGAGTACGTAATAACACCTGAGTCTGCACATCAAAGTCTTCGCGATTAACCACATCAAGTTGACTCAACTTTGCTTGAATCACTTGTTTTACTTTACGCTCAAACTCATCGCCAGCATTTTTCAATCCTGGCGGCACCATATCGCTAACTTGCTTAGCAATCTCTTCAATTTTGGCCGGGTTAATCATGGTTATCTCCTTTATTTGGCCTCATTGTATAGAAGCTGTTTTATTGGCTCAAGCTAACAAGCTGACTATTAGTTCTGTTTAGCCAGCACTGCATCTATAGCAAATATATCATCGAGTACGCCTTGCTCTCGCAGGCGACTAAGTGCTGTTTGCAAACGCTTAGCTTGCTCCATTTGATTAGACGCCCGCGACCAGTACAAATTGCCGTAACGAGTAGCAAGGTGATACACCGGAGTAATACGTTCTGGCTCGATGTAGAGCTCTTGCAAAGAATGATTGATCGAGTAATTGGTGGCTACCATTACGTCTATACGCTCCAGTAATAACATCTGAATACCTTGCGCAGTATCATTAAAGCTAACTCGTTCAATATTGGGGTTGTCGTCAATATCAGGGCCATAAGCGGCGCCGCGAATCACCCCCACCCTTTTGCCATTTAGCTGTTTAATGTTATTTATTGGCTGCTCTCCGGCATTGGCAATAGCAACCACTTTCACTGTAACCACTTGACCTAAATCCACGGCAATTTGTTCAGCCTTAGGGCTAGCAAACATTACCGCGAAGTCGGCGGTGCCAGATTTAATTTCTTTAATCACTCTTGGATAGGGCCGCATAACATTATTAAAGGGAAGCTCAGCTTCGCTGGCAAGCGCACGCGTAAACTGAACTAACAAGCCCTGTTCGTGTAAGTCAGTGCTTTTGTAGCCCCAAGGCTTTACCAAGCTGGTCGAAAACTTGGCAGGTGCAAGATCTGTGGCCAACACATTCCAATTCACTAACAGCAGTAAGCAACACAGTAGTCGCATCCAAACCCTTAAATAGTCATATCGTCTGTTATTGGCTAAGTTTAGCAAACTGCGCTCCCAACACGGTTTGCAACACACTGGCTTTAAGTTGCAAAGACAACCCTCGTTTACCTGCACTTACCACTACTTCAGCAAATTGCTCGGCACTACTATCAATAAACGTAGGCAATCGCTTTTTTTGACCAAAGGGGCTAATGCCTCCTTTAACGTAGCCCGTGGTTCGCTCGGCTATTGGCACTTCTGCCATGCGCATCTTCTTAATGCTAGCTGCTTTCGCCAGCGCCTTTAAATCAAGTTGGCCGCTTACCGGAACTATCGCCACCACCATATTTTTGGGGTTGCTGTCGTCACAGGCCACTAAGGTTTTAAATACCAGCTCTTCGGCTAAGCCCAACTTTTCGGCGCTGGCTTGGCCAAAATTGGCTTGCTGCGGGTCACTCTTGTATTCCAGCAACTGAAAATCTTGCTTAGCTTTTTTAAGTTGTTGTACTGCGGGAGTCATCGCTACTACCTTAATTTCGTGCGGCTATTTGCCAAAATCGCTGCATCAGCGGTTCGTGCAACCTTCTTGATAACATACAGATCCCCAAATCAAAAGGTTCAAGCTCCACCCCTACTGCAATACTTTGAATACGCTCGCGAACTGGGCTGTTATCTACCACTACCTCTGGCGCAATACCCACTCCACTGCCTAAAGCCACCATACTCACAATCGCTTCATGACCAGCAACCTTGGCATACACATTAGGCGTAATCCGCATTGCCTTAAACCAATGATCGATACGCGCTCGCGCTGGGCCATGCTCCGGCAAAATAAAGGGGACTTGATCCCAAGCAATAGGGTTGCGTTCTAACAACTTACGCACATTGCACGACACGGTAGGGCCAATAATCGATAAAGGAATTTTACTAATACTGGCAAAAGCCATGTTTAAGGGTAGCTGCTCGGGTCGCGCTGCAATAGCAATATCGACCTCGCCATTGGCCACCTTATCTACCGCCATAGCAACATCACCCGTGGCCAACTTAATGTCGGCATTTGGGCAAGATAAGCGGTACTTATCTAGAATATCTGGCAAGTGGCTATAACTGGCAGTAACCGAACAATATAAGGTGAGTTCACCAGCCAACTCGCTAGATTGCAAAGATAAATCCATTTGCAACATACGCCATTGCTCTAACCAATTTTCGGCAAAGCTACGAAAACGCTGCCCCGCTTGCGTGAGATGCACACTACGTTTATCACGAGTAAACAAGGCACTGCCTAACTCATCCTCAAGCCGCTGGATCACTCGGCTTAAAGTTGACGCACTCACATGCATAGACTGGCTAGTTTTAGCAAAGTGCAAGCTGTGGCTTAAATGCAAAAACAGCTCTACGCTTCGAACATCCACGGCATACTCCTTAACTAACTCACAAAATCACTATTTCACTTTCTGCAATACAATATCCCAAAATCATCATTTTACGCAATGCACCTTTCGGTTTATATTGAGCCCATCACGAGACAGGTATAAAGAAACGCGCTCATAAAAGAAGTGCATCGGGATCTCGTAAACACAACAACACCATCATCATTTGATTAACGCTATTTTTACGGAGTCGAACATGGCTAATTATTTCAACACCCTAAGCCTACGCCAAAAGCTAGAGCAATTAGGTAAATGTCGTTTTATGGATCGCAGCGAATTTGCTGATGGTTGTAACTTTATTAAAGACTGGAACATCGTAGTTGTTGGTTGTGGCGCTCAAGGCCTAAACCAAGGTCTAAACATGCGTGATTCTGGCCTAAACATTTCTTACGCTTTACGCGATGCTGCAATTAAAGAGAAGCGTGCTTCTTTTGTTCAAGCTACCGACAACGGTTTTAAAGTAGGTACTTACGAAGAGCTTATCCCACAAGCGGATATGGTTCTTAACCTTACTCCAGACAAGCAGCACAGCAACGTTGTTGAAACTGTAATGCCACTTATGAAGCAAGGTTCTACCCTAGCTTACTCACACGGCTTCAACATTGTTGAAGAAGGCATGCAAGTACGTGAAGACATTACCGTAGTAATGGTTGCACCTAAGTGTCCAGGTACTGAAGTACGTGAAGAATACAAACGTGGTTTTGGTGTTCCAACCCTAATCGCTGTTCACCCAGAAAACGACCCACAAGGTAACGGCCTTGCGATTGCTAAAGCTTACGCTTCTGCAACCGGTGGTGACCGCGCTGGTGTTCTAGAGTCTTCTTTCGTAGCTGAAGTTAAATCTGACCTTATGGGTGAGCAAACCATCCTTTGTGGTGTGCTACAAACTGGCGCTATCTTGGGTTACGACAAAATGGTTGCCGAAGGCATTGAGCCAGGTTACGCCGCTAAACTTATCCAGTTTGGTTGGGAAACAGTAACCGAAGCACTTAAGCACGGTGGCATTACCAACATGGTAGATCGCCTATCTAACCCAGCTAAAATCAAATGTTTCGACCTAGCCGACGAACTTAAAGACCTAATGCGCCCATTGTTTGAAAAGCACATGGACGACATCATTGAAGGTGAGTTCTCATCAACCATGATGAAAGACTGGGCCAACGACGACGTTAACTTGCTTAAGTGGCGTGAAGAAACTGGCGAAAGCGGTTTTGAAAACGCACCAGTATCAGACGTAGAAATCACTGAACAAGAATTTTTCGACAAAGGCATCATCTTAGTTGCCCTAGTTAAAGCCGGTGTTGAACTAGCATTCGAAACGATGGTTGCTGCAGGCATCATCGAAGAAAGTGCTTACTACGAGTCACTACACGAGACTCCACTAATTGCTAACACCATTGCACGTAAGCGTTTATACGAAATGAACGTAGTAATCTCTGATACTGCAGAATACGGTTGTTACCTATTCTCTCACGCTGCTGTGCCACTATTGCGCGACACCGTGAACAACATCAGCCTAGAGTACATCGGTAAAGGTTTTGAAGAGCAAAGCAACGGCGTTGATAACGCTCGCCTAATCGAAGTAAACGAAGCACTACGTAATCACCCTGTAGAAGTTGTAGGTAAGAAACTACGCGGCTACATGACTGACATGAAGAAAATCGCCGTAGGTGGTTAATCTTCTGATGTTTGGCCAGTGATGACTGGCTAAGCGTTGAAATTTAAAAGCCCTGAGCAGTAATACTTGGGGCTTTTTTACGTCAGCGACATCAAAATTAGTTATCTTTTTGGGTGCGGTCAATATACTGCATTGCGACTCTCAAATACCCGGTCAACTCGCTAACCATCCCTCTTCTTCGTGAAGGTTTCATGTTACTCAAGGCACTCTGAAGCTTAGCGTCAAGATCTCGAACAAAGAGAAACTCTTCACCGACAAACTCATTAGAATTCAGTGCTTGATACCTTGAACGAAGAAATTGTCCAAACACTCCAATATCTTCCAGTGGCCATTTCTTAGCAATTGAGTTCACTACCTTCTCTAAGTCAAACTGGTGCAAGAATGGCCGATGTTCATAACTTCCATAGATATCTTTGCTAGATTCACTCCATGCTATTAAAAACCTTTTCTCCAAATCATCCATCGAGCTGATAGCTGATTCACGCTCGTAATGAGGCTTAATGTTGTCATAAAGCGTTTGAGTTTGCTTAATGTCAAAACCACGCATCGGGGAGTAGTTGCGATCTGAAACTACGTCCTCGTGTTTGAAAAAACCCAAAGTTTCAATAGCCTCTTTAGCTTGCTCATACTCTTCTTCAAAATTTTCATCAATAAACTGGTGTTGAACCAAGTAAAAATATGAGTCGAGAACCCTAAACCACTTTGAAAAAGGCTTCTTATTGCCTCCAAAAAGAAACTGTTTAGTCTCATCAATAGCATGATAGAAATCTTTCTCGCTAAAATGATGAATACTCATTGAAGAAATATAATCGACGGGACTTGTTGTTACTGGTAACGCAAAACCATCAACTAAGTCATCAGGGATCGAAATTTTGTTTAAGCAATATGAAACGAGATACGTTGTGAATTTGGTATTTCTAACAGTTTTTCTCAATAATTCTCCTTCCTCTGGCCTATCCTTCCAAGGCTCTGAATCTATGTTACTTGCATTTGATGATTCAAATATTTGTTCAATATTGCAACCTAGTTCATAATGAGCGTGACATATACGCAACACCGAATCCAAAGTTTGATTTGAAGCTGCGGGCTCATCGAGTTCTGTTATTTTTTTAAACCTTTCCTTAATCGGAACATACCTCTGCATCGCTCGTTGAATTACTCGTAAATTGGACATTTCTAGCGACTGAATAGTAAGGACAGCTTGTTCTATAGACGAGGGGTCTAGAAAAGAGGAGTATTTTGACTCAAGGAACGAAGTGATACTCTGAGCTGAAGAGGTAAGATAAAACTTATCGTTAAATGTTTTCTCCAATAAGCTTTTGTTTTCGATTTGCTTTTCATTAGCAATAACAATTATCGCTAAGTTAGCATTATTCTCTACTAGATTTAAACACTCACCCAATACCTCAGATATCAGTTGTTCTGAAGAACAACGCTCCAAGTCATCTATAATGAAAGCGCAATTACTCATTTTTGATAGAAGCTTGTGTCTAAATGGTTTTGTTAACGCATTACCAATCGCAAGACTCGCCCCATTATCACCACCCCACTTAGCTCCATTACCTGCTAAGTTCTTAAATATTGATAGATTTCTTCCTTTATCCTGCCCACTTAGATGCCTCAGCGATATTAGTTTGTCTCTAAAATCATCAAGACTGGTTACACCATACAAAGAAAGGCAATTAGTAGACTTGTATGCTTCAACTGACTCTAACTTTGGCCGTAAAGTATTTTTGGCCAAATAAGTTTTACCACATCCCCATTCACCACTTAAAAGAACCATCGAAGGAAAGCTAGGATCTATTATAGAGTCCAAAATCTGATCAGTTACACACTTAGTCATTTAGAGCGCGCCATTGAGAATTGATTGTAAGAACTCACTCTATCAAAGCTACTGACGTAAAACGCAGTTACATCAAAAATTTTTAACTCATCGAATAATCTTTGATAAAAAGCTTTCGCCTGCGGCGACGTCATTTTTCTTTGACGAGCAAAGAAAAACGAAGCAAAAAGAAAACTCGCCCTGCATTATCTTCTCCTTGCGTTGCTCGCGGCTAAGTGCGTCGAAAAACTCGCTTCGCTCAAACAGGTTTCGACTTAATCACTTAGCCACTTGCGCTACTCAGCGATAATGAAGGAACTAAAAAACAGCTCGGAGTTAAACTTTAAACTCACCGTAAAGGAACATTCAAAGCTGTTTTCTACTCTAGAAATCCAACGATTAAACAAACACTCCACAGGCACCCAAAACAAAAGGGCCTTAGAAAATAACAACGCGGATCAATCCCCATCATCTTCGCCGAGTAGCGCAGTCAATCAGCGATAAAGCCGAGCATTGTTTGAGCGAAGCGAGTTGCGCAGGCGCGCTGATTGATGAGCAACGCAGGAATTAAGAAGATGCGGGGCAGCCTTTCTTTTGCTTCGTTTTCTTTGGCTGTTCAAAGAAAATGATGTCGCCGTCAAGGCGAAAACTTGGCTAACCTCAGGCACCTTGTTTGACACGCAACGCAGGAATTAAAAAGATGCAAGGCAGCCTTTCTTTTGCTTCGTTTTCTTTGGCTGTTCAAAGAAAATGACGTCGCCGTCAAGGCGAAACCAGCACGACCAACGCGCCTTTATATGTAATCAGATTTGCAATCTAAAAGCAGAGCTTTCGCCTGCGGCGCTGTCATTTTTCTTTGACGAGCAAAAAGAAATGTTACGGCAGTACATTAATCCGCTCTCGCCCGTTCGACAAATTCTCCACCACTACTTTCGCGCCAATTGGCTGGCGTTTAGTTTTGGTTTCCAAAATGAATTTTTCACCATCGTCCATATGAACAACATATTGATAATGCAACTCTTCGGTTTTTGATACTTGGTGCCCAGCAGCGCCCCCAGCTACCGCGCCAGCAACAGTGGCCACAGTTTTACCGCGCCCGCCGCCAACTTGGTTGCCTAACAAACCTCCAATGGCTGCACCACCAACTGTCGCTAAACCGCTAGATTTAGTTTTAGAAACCGTTTGTTCACTAATCACTTCCCCGTGAGAGGTGCGCAATACGGTAATCGGCTCAGAGGCACAACCTGCAAGAACAAAGCTACAAAAAAGCGATAAGATTAAGTTTTTCATGGTGTTAAGAGTCTCGTTTTTTTGCCGATTATACCCAAGCCAAAAACCAAGAAAGGCAAACAATAATCATATTTAGCTCACCTAAGCTCAAAACAATAGCAGGCTAGTTTTTACGGCAAAAAAGCCTAGTGATTTAGCCACTTTTTTCCGCTGCAGCAAAGGCAAGTTCTATTTGATTGCACGGCGATTACCTAGCCTTTATAAGTGCGCGTTTTGTTACTAAAACCTAGTTGACCCTAACTCAGTAATCACTGTCACAAATTCTGTATGACACATAGAAATTATGGGTTTATTGGTTATACCTAAAGTAAGGCTATTTAATAGCGAGACACCATTAGTGCGATTATTATCCAAACGGAAAACAATTCATCTACGCATTGCTTTGGTGTTTGTTCTCTTTAGTTTGTTAATAACATTTTTCTCATCGTTGGTTGGCTGGCATTACCAAAAACTAGCCATCTCATCACTGCTGGATGAGCGCGAGCAACTGGAAGATTTACATACCAGAGAAGCCATTGAAGACATTATCTCTAGCTTTGAAAATACCCTTATCGCTATTAGCTCTAGCGATGCCTTGGATGCAGTTTTAACGGCTAACCAAGCAACCACGCTTCCCCGCCTTAAACTGCGCCAGCTATTCATAGCCTTAGCCAAGGCGCGGCCAGAGCTATTGCAGCTGCGTTATATCGACCAGCTTGGTCATGAGCAAGTAAGAGTTAACCATTCCCCGCAAAGTCGCGACTTTCAACTGGTGCTAGATGATCAATTACAAGACAAATCTCAGCGCTACTACTTTCAAGAAACTAAGGCGCTGCAGCAAGGCGAGATTTGGCACTCTCATGTAGACTTAAATTTTGAAAATGGTGAGCTACAGCGCCCTCTTCAACCAACTATGCGTGTAGCCACACCGGTTTACGTAAACCAGATGTTTCGCGGCATCATCATCTTGAATATTGACGCCGGCCCACTCATCGATGCCTTAAAATATTCGTCGGTTTTTTTGGTTAGCCTAATCGACGCTCAAGGTGAGCTTTTAAGTCACCCCGACCCTAGCAAATCTTGGAGCGCTTATTTTCCCGAGCGTGGAGCATTAAGCGAAGTATACCCAGAGCTAATTGGCGAACTAAGCCCTGCCTTGATGGCAGCCAAACACAACTATCGTATGGACTTAGAAGACAGCTTTAACAACCAACAGGGGTTGTGGGTGCTTAAACAACCAAAACAACATGCGCTTGAAGAACTCTATAAAAACAGCCGTTATGCGGTGTTAACCAGTACGTTGATTATATTGGTGATAGCTTTACCTTTGGCTTGGCTGGTCTCCATCTACCCGACTAATTTGCAAACCAAGCTGGTTGACACTCTGCATGCGCTGCGTGCTAGCCGCAAACTGTTAGACCAACACATTATGTCTAGTACCACAAACTCTAAAGGAGTTATCACCGAGTTTAGTAGCGCCGCAGCCAAAGCCTTTGAAGTAGATAGAAAATCGATGATTGGCAAAACTCACGCCGCCATTCGCCACCCTAGTACTTCAACCAAAGTACATCGAGACCTTTGGGACACCATATTAGCTGGCAAACCTTGGCAAGGAGAGCTAAAAAACCAAACCAGTTCAGGAAAAACCCTTTGGATAGATACCGTGATAACACCAAGAAAAGATAGCCGCGGTGAGATTTACGCCTTCACTCAAATCTCTCACGACATTACTTTGCACAAAGCCATGGAAGCCTTAAGCAGCACCGATAGCCTTACCGAGACCCACAACAGAAGAAAACTCGATCAACTGTTAGAGCAACAAGCTCAACGCTATAAGCGAGCAGATGAAGAATTTGCCATCATCATCATCGATATAGACCACTTCAAACAAATCAATGATGTTTATGGCCACCAAGCTGGCGACAAGGTGTTGGTAGATGTTGCGGTGAGCCTAAAAGAAACGGTTCGGCAAATAGATGAAGTTGGCCGCTGGGGAGGCGAGGAGTTTTTGGTTATCTGCCCACTTACCGATCTTGAAGGCGCATACAAATTGGCAGAAAAACTACGCGCCGCTATCGCAACCAAATTGTTTTTGCCTGATAAGCAAATCACTGCCAGTTTTGGCGTGGCTCAATACCTCTGTGACGAAGCCACCAACCACTTAGTGCATCGAGCAGATTTAGCCTTATATGAAGCTAAAAGCCAAGGACGAAATAGAGTAACCACTGCTCCACAAGAGCTTGCTGAACAAGTCCAAAACAACCGATAAACCTGCTATTTTAGTAAAGCAGGATATTGATCGGTATACAGCCAATCATTATCACGACGTGGAGCATGACAGGCTTGGCATTGAGCTCGACTTTCGCTCACGTTTACCGTTGGTGTCGCGTCAAACATCGCCCATCCCCAACCTTCCCCCCAATGAGGGTTATTAGCAAAGCGGCCTTGAGTATCTTTTATCATGACAAAAAATACATCGTTAGCTTGCTGGTGATATACCAAACCAGTGGTTAAACGCTCACTACTGACTAACTTCACGTCTTTCACAAATAAGGTGCCGTCGGGCCATTTTCCGCTACTGTTATATGCTTCGACAGCCGCGGCTTGGGTATAAATACCATTCAAATTTTGCACACGCATGGATTCACTCATTACCGCCGTTGTGCCTAAATGAACCAGGTTACGCTGAAAATCAGCTGGAAAAGCAATCTCACCCTGCCCATCAACTAACTCAGCGTACACCTGATTTAATGCATAACTATTGGCATTAGCCATTCCGCTAAAACTAATACTCAAACCCAACAGCCCACTAACTATATATTTAAACATGCTTATTCCTCGGTAGTGACCAACACCACAACGCTTAACGATGGCGCTACTATTCCACACCTACTAAAGAAGCTGTAATTATCAGCTTTAAGTTTTACTTACAGGACTGAATTAAGCAGCCCCAAAACAACGGGGCAGGATAAACCCCTCACCAGCGCATTCGTACCAAAGTACGAGAAAAATGGTTAGTTAATGATGATTTAACCAGCAAGCCTGTTAGCCATTGCTATATTCAACGTGCTCGCAGCGGTATTAATGGCGAGTTCATCTCAAAAACAATCCAAGGAAGGCAATATGAAAAATAAATCACTAAAAGTGATAGCTGGTTGGGTTTTGCTCTCGGTTTTCAGCTTCGCAGCGCAAGCCGCTGAAGAAGTAAGACTAAAGCATGCTCACTTCACCCCTTACTTCGAAAATGGCTTTGATAGCGCCGAGTTAGAGGGCGCAATTGAGGTAAAAAACATTGGCCCCAATAAACAGGTTTGGCTGCATTACCAATCATCCAACGGAGAGTGGCTAGATCACCCGGCTTTTTATGTGGGAGCAAGCCATAGCGGCTACGAAAACTTTGTATTTAGGCTGCCACTCGCCGGTTCGGTTGCCGCTACCCAATTTGCCATTAAGTATCAGGTAAATGGGCAAACCTATTGGGACAACAACCAGCAACAGAACTACCAGTTTAACGACTACCTGCAAACAAACCTTAGTCATCAAGCGGTAGCACTTGATGACGCCTCCCGAGGCAGTAGCTTAATCTCTGTTACAGCGCGCGCAAAATCACATAGCGAGCAAGATAAAGTGACCATGGTTTACTCCGACAACAGTTTTCAAACAAGCTATCGTAAGGAACTTAGCTTAAGCCACATTGTAGCCGACGAACATGGCCTTAGCGGCGTATGGAGTGGCCAACAGTATATCGAATACTACCGACACCTTGAGTTTTATTTAGAGTATAACGATGGACAAAATATCCATATAGATAACTACTACGGCAAAAATTATCGACTGTTTGATACCGGGGAACAAATTGGCCAGGGCCTGCTGTTACAGCGTTACCCACAGGTATATTTTCGTGGTCAACCGAGCGGCTGGAACTCGATTCCGATGACCTTAATCGACGACTACACATGGTCTATTGTGGTGTATTTTGATGGTACCACCGACTTTAAGTTTGACGTCTATGATGACTGGTCGCGTAACTTTGGAGACAACAATAACGATGGTATTGTCGACTTAAACGGCGCTAACCTAAAGGTAAACAGTGCAGGCTCTACCAGAATCACCTTTAATAGCCTCACCGGCGCTTACCAAGCAACATTGCTGTATTAATACATCGTAAGCACAAAAAAGCCTCGCTCTAGGGCGAGGCTCTATCATCACTAATTTGTCTAGTTGCTAATTATTTAGCGCTTAACTCAAACCAGTTAATGTTAAACAAATAGCCTGATGAACCTTTAAAGTTAAAGCGTAAGGTTTGCGCACCAGCTTCTAAATTAAGGGTATTTTCTAGGGTAACCCAGTTTTGCCAGCCACCAGTTCCTTTTACTTTTACCGTGGCTTTTTCAGCGTTATTAGCCAGCACAACAAAGCGCCCGCCATTAGTATCACTGGCTACTCGCGCAGAAAACGTATACTCGCCAGCAGCTGGGACATCGATGGCGTATTCCACCCAATCACCATTTTCAATATAACCAACATTGTTTCCGCCATCGGCATCGGCCGTAGGTTCTGTTTGTACCCCTTGCTGTTGGCTAAAGTTTTCGGCTTTTACTTTAATCGCCGCATTAGCCGCTGTGCTTAGGCTAGCCATGGCAACCAGGGCTGATGTCAGCAGTAGATTTTTAATATGCTTAGGTAATACGCTCATTGATTTGCTCCCTCATTATCTCGATCAAATTATGTTCTACGACCAAATATCGATATGGCTTGATACTGCGCTAAGCGGATGTTCAAAATTCGGCCTAAGGCCAAAACTACTCGCATTTATTTCATCAGTTAAATTTATTTAGCAGAGATTATGTGAACGCTCACACTAGTGGGTAATTTAGTTAACGCTTATAAAAAAACAGAACAGCTTAACGGGATCAAAAAAGCCCCAAGTAAACTTGAGGCTTTCAATCAGATTTAAGCGAGAGGAACTTAGATACGACTACGACGACGCGACACAATGACTAAAGCTAAGCCCAAAATAAATAGCATAAAGCTTGAGCTTTCGCTTACCACTGCGGGTACTTGCGGGGGAGTCCAATCAAAACCATGGCTATGAAACTCTCTACCACCTGTATAGCTCTTGGCTGCTACACTTCCGTCAAATACTGCGCCACCAGTAATATCAGCATCTAAAGCTAGCACCGAACCTACAGTTGCTAAGTTATTGAAGTTGATTGCTTCCGCTTCATAGAAGTTCCACAAAATATTCTCTGCGCCAAGGTTGCCTAAACCCGCATCAATGGCAAAGCCGTTCCCGGTAAGGTTTACACCACCAGCAATATCTACAATGCTACCAGATACGTTAATGATCACGGTTTCAGCTAAACCAGCATCTAAAGACAAAGAATTGTTTTGGGCGAAGATACTAGAAAAATCAACATCAAACACCGCCACGCTATCGCTACCAGCGTAGGACAAATGGCTACCACTTAATACTGCGTTACTGGTTAGGCCAGCGAAGTAAGCAGAGTCTGCTCTTAGCTCCGCTTCTACGGCAGCAAAAGTAGCCTGCATATCCAGTTGATTCTTAGCGCTGATGCTTTGAACTGCAGAGCCGCCACCGTTAAGGTTAACATTGCCATTTACATTGTAGCTGCCGCCATAACTTAAGCTGCCAGCATTAAGGTTAATATTGGTAGCGTTAACGTCACCAACAACAGTAACGGTGTCTTTATTAATAACCGTGGTTTCTCGGGTTGCAAAAGTAGGCGAATGACCTGAAGCATTTAGATTACCGCCAAGAAGAGTGCGACCTTCTACTTCTCCACCCTGGTAGTTGTAATCACCGGTAAGAATTAAGTTGTAGTCACTTAATACGCTGGCTTGAGAAGCAACAGACAAGGCCAATGAAAAGGTCACAAGCGTAAATCGACTTAACTTTGCAAAATACATAAAACATTTCCTACTACTACGGCAACGACCGAAAACTGACAACTATTTGACCAAGTTTATATTTTTCAAATACTTAGAAATACAAACTATTAAAACTGACAGCTTAAAAGCAGGAATTAGGCCAACTAAGTAAAAGCGTTAATTTTCATAGCTTTATTCATGTGTATATATTATTAAACAATACAATAAGAGTTTAGTTGTAAAAAAATTCGACAAGATTGAAAATGCAGTCTAGCGAACAACGATACTCCGCTGGAAACCTTGCTTAAAGCTAGGCGAGAACTACGCTTAATATACACTTTAGCTTTTTTACTCAGCTGTGTTTATTACCAATAGAGAGTTACTATTATTTATTTGTTCCGTACCCTTTTCTGTTTAAGCCTACTGGTAGTCAGTAACCAGAGCGCTGCTGAAAGCATCACTATAGCCAGCGGTGAGCATCCACCCTTCACCTCTCAATACCGCGATGATGAAGGTCTAATAAATGCCATTGTTAAAGCCTCGTTTGCTGCAGTAGAAACAGAGGTGAGTTTTCGTTACTTGCCCTGACAACGCGCATTAAACTCCAGCCGAGTAGGTAGTTATGTAGCCACTTCTTATTGGGCGATTAAATCTGAGCGTCAAGAGCATTTCTTTCACTCCGAGCCACTTTGGTACGGTGGAAGCGTATTAGTTAGCTTAAATTCAACAGGAGAGTTCACCAGCCTAGCCAGTTTAAAAGGCAAAGTCGTAGGCGCCGTGCGAGGTTACACCTATACCGAAGATTTTTGGCTAAATGGTGACAAAGGCCTATATGAAATCGAAGAGGTGAATTCAGACTTACAAAACCTAAAAAAGCTGTTTGCCAAACGCATCGATGCATTTTTAATTGATAGAGTCGCCGCAACTACCCTTATAAACCGTTACTTAAGTCCTCAACAACGGGCTGTTTTGTGTATATCTAATAATGACGTAATGAGCAGTAGCGTGCATTTGCTCATATCGCGTAAAACAGAAGGCGCCGCTAAGCTGCTTGAATCATTTAATCGTGGTTTAGCAATAATTGTTAACAACGGCCAATACCAACAAATAGCCGATCGTTACCCAATGATCACCCATGGCTTCTTAAAATAGTCCTTTCTCTGTTAGCTGTCGCTAATGAGCAACAGCTTAAACCCTCATTCTCAGCCCTTAAATAATATGAGATTAAAATTGATTAAAAAAATCAATTAAAACAATTAATTACAACTTTACATATTGATAATTAATTGCTCAAATCCTCGCTGACAAAAAACATTATAAAAAGTTAATCAATTTAAATACTCAACGCTAAGTACAAACGTTACAGACCAGACGACTGGTTTATCACTGATAAAGATAAGCCTTCTTTGCACTTTGTTGATCAAACAAACACAAGGAAAATCCAGTGAAACAACATAAACTCAAAGCGAGAAAGACCAAGGATTTAGTAGGCTTCTTATGCCTTGTCTTTTCTTTATTTGCCAACGCCGGAACAGGCAGCCAAGGCATCAACTTAAATCAATTGTTAGATAGCTTTAGCGCTCAGCCTGCGTCTATACAACTTACAGCGGTAAAAGGCGATGAATGTAATTTAACTTCTGAATGTAAAAGCCTTTATGGTGAAACCGCATATGACTGCGTTAACTCGCGCAGTAACCAAAGCTATTGTATGTGTGAAGACGGAATATGTGCCGACCTTCAGCCCACTGCGCCGCCAGAACCCGAATATGGCGACGAATGTGATACTACCGCCCAGTGCAAAAACACCTACGGTAACATTGCCAACGACTGTGTAAATTCTCGCAGCAACCAAAGTTACTGCCAATGTGGCAGTGAAGTATGCCGGGAAATGGATAGTAACGGTGGTGACAATGGGGGCGACACTGGCGGTGATAACGGAGGCAACAATGGCGGTGACAACGGCGGCAATACTCCTTCGGTAAACACCCAGTACCAAGAGCTGAATGGCCTAATTGTTATTGAGGCTGAAAATACTCAGTCAGAGTTGGGCGAGTGGCAACAAAAATCTGACCTCGCTGGTTACACCGGTAACGGCTACTTAGAATTTAACGGCAATAGCTATATTTCAGGTCCGGTAAATTCACCTTTAGAGTATACGTTTACCGCTGCCCAAACCGGCACTTATCACCTACATATGTACGTGGCAAGAGAGACCATAGACAACCGCAGCGATGTAGCCAACGACGGTTATGTGCGACTAGATGGTAACTATGAAGCCGTTGCAGGCGAAGGTAATGCCACTAAAGACATTTTAAGCTCAGATACTAAGTTTTATGGCGGTGCCGATCAGCAGTTTGTGTGGGCATCAGGTAAACGTTTAGATAAAAACCACGCTAAGCATAATGCGATATACAATCTGAAAGCAGGTGAAGAATATACCTTTACTCTGTCGGGGCGTTCTAAGTTTTTTAAAGTAGACCGCATCGTTTTTCGTCATAGCTCTGTAGCTAATGGCGAAGCTCAAGATTTAGAACTGCCAGAAACGCTCGCAACTACCACAGCAAAAACCTGTGAAGTTAGCGACCAAAACCAACAATGGCATCGCGTAGAGCTTACCTGTAAAGGCTATTTTGCTGATGAAGGTAACGACGCTACCTTCACTAATCATCGTTTTAACGTGACCTTTAGCCAAGGCAATCAACGCTTCGTTGTACCTGGGCACTTTGCAGCCAACGGTAACGCAGCAGATTCTGGCGCTGGCCAAGGTGATGTTTGGCGCGCTTACTTTATGCCACCAAGCACGGGTGATTGGAACTACCAAGTGTCTTTTCGCAAAGGTACTAACATCGCAGTAAGCGATCAGCTCAATGCTGGTCAGGCAATTGCTGATATTGATGGGCAACAAGGACAGTTCTCCGTTGCAGCGTCTACCGCCGATAGCCAAGACTTACGCAGCCAAGGTTTATTGCAACACTTAGACGGCGAACGCTACCAACGCTTTGCTGGTACAGGCAACATCTACATTGAAGCCGGCTTAGGTAGCCCAGAAAACCTATTAGGTTATGCTGACTTTGATAATACCGTAAAAGGCAGCGGCGGCTCTTGTAAGGGCATTTTGCACCAGTTTTCTGAGCACGAAAGTGACTGGCAAAGTGGTGACCCTAGTTGGGCCGGCGGCAAAGGCAAAGGCTTAATTGGCCTAGTTAATTACCTGGGTTCACGCAAGGTAAACAGCGCCTATATGATGCTTAACACGGTGAAAGGTGACGGTTGTGACGCTCATCCATGGTTGGTGTACCAAGAAAATGGCAACAATAAACGCACCTTTGACGTAAGTAAGTTAGACCAATGGGAGCGCGTATTTGCGCATATGACCAAGCAAGGTCTAATGCTGCATATGATGACTCAAGAAACTGAAAACGAAACCTTACTAAACAATGCCACTCTAGGTTTAGAGCGTAAGTTATATTACCGTGAGTTAATATCACGCTTTGCTCACCACCCTGCAGTACAATGGAACCTAGGCGAAGAGCAAGATGCCACTTCAATTGCAGCGTTAAAATCTTACTCGGATTATATTCAAAATCTCGACCCTTATAATCATGGCATTACCCTACATACTTACCCAGGCCAACACGATCGTTACGATGATATGTTAGGTCACGCTAGCTTCGGCGGCCCAACCATTCAATATGGCAGCATTCCCGAGAATGCGAGCGCTACAGCCACGCGTAATTCGGTATATGGCGAAACGATTAGTTGGCTAAACAAATCCGCTGCTGCCGGTAAGCAATGGTACGTTACCTATACCGAAGCCTCGGGTAGCCATGCACCTAAACCTTATCAAGATGTAAGTTCTCGCCAGCGTATTTACTGGATGTGGGCAAGTGTTATGTCGGGCGGTGCGGGTTTCTCTTGGTACTTAAAAAATGATGGTACTCACGCTTATGACTTAGCGGTAGAAGACTTACGCGAGTTTGACCAACTATGGCAACAAACTGGCCATGTTAATTACTTCTTTAGCAATATCTTGCAACAGCAGTTGGGTTTAAACCTGCAAGATCTTCAAGTAGATAACGGTGCGACGTCAAGCACTAACGATTGGGTACTATCCGACCTACAACACAACTACATTGTTAACCTGCGTAATGGCGGAACTACCGATATTCAGCTAAACAATAACCACGTTTACCAAGTATATTGGTACAACCCTCGCAGTGGTGTATTAAGCAAAGGTTTAAGCCTGACCGGTGGTGCAAAACTCAACATTGGCACTGCGCCTAGCCAAACAAACCAAGACTGGGTTGTGCTTATTACAAACCGAGAGCTAAACGAAGATGGTCAAGGCGGTAATACACCGAACCTGCCGCCAACAAGCAAAATTAGCTTAGATATTAATAGCTTTGATATTTCACAAGTGAGCGGTTTTGTTCCAGCTTATAAAGACAATGCTAATAATGCGCTAGCGGTAAACGCAGGTGCCTACAAGGACAAGTACGCAGCGGCACGCTATACCTTTAATAACGAAAGTGGAAACTACGATATTACCATTACTACATTGACAGAAAATGATGGTGAAAGCAGCTACCGCTTAGTGGTAAATGGCCAGCAATTAGCTGAGTACACTAATCCTAAATCAGCCAATAACTATCAAGCCACTAAACATACTTGGAACAATATTTCTTTAACTCAAGGAGATGTGATTCAAATTGAGTTCAACTCCACATCTAATGGTGAAGTAATCTCTAGCAACGGGCAGCCAGATTATGCTCGTGGGCGCTGGCGTTTACTTGAGCTAACAGCACAATAAAAACCATCAAGGGTTAGCTTAGCTAACCCTTTTTCATGCCAACCTCAGCTAGCCTGCGCGCCAGTAAGTATTTACTCTTTTAATGTAAAAGCTAAACGGTCAATTTCTTGTCCGTTCACATGCAAAGCCACAAAGTGCTCACCAGGGTAGTATTTGCGAGTAGAGATAGCTTTGAAAGAATGGCTCTTTTCTATCGCAAACATCTCTCCTTTGTTTAGGCTAAGGTTCTTTAATTTAAAGACTTTGCTGGCGGTTTTACCGTTAGCTTTCATAAAGTGCACAGCGTAATCTAAAACAAACTTTTGCTGCATTTCTTCAGCCCGCAGCGCTAACGCAAAAGTGAGCGAGTCACCCATTGTCACTTGCTGATCTAATACCGCAAATTCTTCAAGTTTTAGCTGAGGATCAGCGGTATAACCCAGTAATGGGAAGCTTTTAGGATGACCTTGTTTTACCAAACTACGCGTAGCATGTTTTATTAACCACTGTAGATCGGCATTTGCACCTTTTTGCCACACTTGGCAAAGATCCAGAACCAACTCTGGATGGTCTTTAGCGATGTCATTTAGATTATTTGCCACTGAACGACGAACATACAAACTACTATCATTTTTAAGCACTTCGAGGATCGGTAAAATTGGTGCAGGGTCTGCGATCAGCTCTTTTAGTTGTGCTCCCCAAGGGAGGCGCGGCCTACAACCTTCGCTCGCTAAGCGTCGCAAGTGTTCATCGTCACTGGTTGTCCAAGCAAGTAACTGCTCCCAACTTTGCTCAGGATACTTTTCAATGAATGGGCGAATAGCAAATTCCGCACTAAATAATGGGCTTAATGCAGCCAAAGCCTTAAAGGCCTGCTGAGGATACGCTATTCCTGCCACTGCCACAAAATCGGTTACTGGCCAAATAGCAAAACCACGTAAGCTGTCGTCTGGGTCACCACGATCCCAATGCTCAGGAAGCGCAACCAGTATCTTAGCCGTTTCGGTGAAGTCTTCTGGCAGGGTTTGTTGCAACACCGCAATCAAATGCATAACCCGCTGCTTTAGCTCTAAGGTCTCCAAACCATCAAGTGCTAAATCAACAAATTGTTCACGGTCAAACTGCGGATAAACTGCCGCTATTCCTTGAGCAATACGTTGCACTGCGGGTTCGGCTAAACCATTTTTCATGAGTTCCACTCTATTCTCCCCAAGATTATTCTTCAGCAGGTATAAACGATTCTTCGTTGGTTTCAATAAATCAGTAAGTATTTAAATCTAATTAACAAAACCACTATTGATACAAATCACAATTAAGGCGTCGCCAAGTATTTATATAAGATAGAAAAGAATACATTGAACAAAAAATAACTCATCTCAAACTAGAAGGCTTTAAATGGAATTATTACCCTCTAAGCAAATGCTTACAATAGCGCTGCTATCTCTGTCGGTGATAGCTTGTGGCGGCGGTGGCTCGGCTAGCTCCCAATCGGATCAAGTAGAAGAACCAATACCAGAATTTCCTGAGATATTAGGCGAACAAAAATCAAAAAAAGCCAGCGGCTTTATTTACCCAACCAACTCAATTTCAATGTATGACAGCAGCGTTTGTCGAAACTACGATGCTTACTATGAAACAGAAAACGTATTGGTATTTGGTAATAGCGGGACAAGTAGAGAGCTATTTGAACGCTTTGCCACTTGGACTGAATTTGGATTGCAGGAGCTGAAAAGGCAAATGGGCGTTGATTTAATTGCTTTTCAGCAGAGTTACCCATTTAGTTTAGAAACATACTTAGTTGCTACAGATTACTTGTATGAACGCTTAAATGAAGGGGGTGGAGAAGCACTGTTCATGCAAGTTACAGGCGATGAGCTCCCTACATCTTATCAAGACTTAACGACCGGCACTTCCAAACGTCATTATCTATATCAACAAATTCGCCATTTAAACCCAGAACAAATCAACAACTTAATTGCTTTAGTCCAAGCACCCTATTTGCCCAGTGAACTCTCCACCAGCTTTGGGCAAACCTTACCCGGGAAATCGTTGGTTTGCTTAAACACTGCCTTTAATAACAGTAACTTATGGGCAACAGGAAACTTAGTAGGATATACAGCGAGAACCAACGACTCAAGACCTAGCTCAGCTTACATAGTTACACACGAACTTATGCATACGCTACAACACCAATACCTAACTTACTTAAGTCAAGTAGATCGTTGGTTTTTAGAAGGTAGTGCTGAGTATGCCATGGGCCATATTGCTAGCCCATCGAATCACAATCAACGCGACCCCTTAGACGATAAGTGGGAAAGCACATTAGGAGCGGTGGCCTATGGCCACTACAACATTGCAGTATCCTACTTAGAAGCAACGTCTCCGGGATTTATCATTAACGTGCTCAAACATATTGCAGATAACGGTGTGTATCATGTTGTTGATTACGCTGAATATCCTGAATATCAATACGACAGAATAAATCAACCTAACCCGGACTTTAGAAATGCTTTCAATGCTTATGCAAAACGCCCTGACGGAAGCGCCTTAACTTACCAAGATTTTGAAAGTGAGTACCACCAACTAATAGACCAATGGATAGCACAGACACCAAGTTCATTAATGCGGAAAAGTACACAAAAATTAGAACAAAAAGACTGGTTCGAATTACAACGGTAACCTGAGCGAAGTCAGCCCTTGGCTGACTTCTATTTTTACATTAAGGCACCAACCAGCGGGTTAGCGACGAGCGAGTCAGCAACCAACTCAGCACAAAGGCGAGCCCCAAGGCAGCAGCGCTAATCACAACGAGCGCAATGCTAGAGTGGCCAAACCACTGATAAATACCATAGTCGGGATTACGCACCGGAATTAAAAACAAAGGATGGACTAAATAAATCCCAAAGCTGTACTTAGAAATAGTTTTAATGAAAGGACGAACTCCTTGCGGTATCCGCTCAGCATAAGCTTTTATCAAAACAAATAAGCTCATGGCTATTACCGCAGTGTTCAAGCTTTTATAGCCCATAAACACGCTACTGTATTCCCCCTGTTGCCAAATATAAAAGGCACTTCCCAATACATTAAATGCCAGCATCGCTCCGCCGGTTGCCAACCAAAACTTCAAGTGGGCTTGCTGGTCGTTATTAAACAAATACCATCCCATGACTAGGTAACCGCTATACAAAATAATGTTTTGGCGAAGTGGCGTTTCTACTTTGAGCCAGTGCATTAAAGTAAGCACTAACCAAGCCGCTAGTAGCAGCAAAATACGTTGTTTTTCCATCTTATAAAGTAAGGGAGCAAGCAATGGAATCACAAAATAGAGAGGAATGAAGTCGTAAAAGAACCATAGGTGATACCAAGTATGCTCGTTAGGCGAATGCTCCAACAAAGTCGCTGTTGCCTCCCAAGACCAAGCCCCTTCTTGATAACCACCAACAAAGGCATAAATAACCGTCCAAGCTAAAAATGGTAATAGCACCTTGGCAAGTCGCCTTGGTAAATAGTGGGCTGCATTAAATGGCCGCTGATCCGACATCAGCAACGCGCCACTAATCATGATAAAAATAGGCACTGCCCAGCGGCTAATAGCATTAAGAGAAATGGCTGGAAGCCACTCGTGCCAAGCCAGTTCGGGCACCAATTCGCGATAAGGGCCAAGTACGTGAATACCCACTACTGCTATGGCAGCGATAAAGCGTAAACACTCTATATAGAACAGCGACGGCTTAGCCACTTGATTATTAGCCATAGCAATATTAACCTTTTTATTATTAATGAGAAGACCAGCAGCAGTTTGGTTGCCTAAGCCTTACATTAACTTTACACTAAGATCTTGAATAAAGGCCAGTTTGCAAGGAGTGCAGGTGCCAATTTATAGCCCATGGAATGACAAACGAAAGTTTGTTTTCGGCTTATCTTTTATGCTGTTGTGTGCCTTTTGGCTAACCTCATGGTTAAGCTACCAAGTTGCGCATAACTCACTAAGAGACCAAATTGAATCTAATCACCTGCCTTTAACTAGCGATACCGTTTATTCGGAAATTCAACGAGACTTATTACAACCGATCTTTATTTCATCATTGATGGCACAAGATACTTTTGTTCGTGATTGGGCGATTTCTGGCGAAAAAGATGCCCAGCCAATCATTCGTTATCTGGATAACATTCAACAGCGCTACCAAACCATAACAAGCTTTTTTGTCTCTAGCCACAGTGGCCGTTACTATCACCCCTCAGGCATCATTAAGACCATATCCAGTGATAAACCAGATGATGCTTGGTTTTATCGCGTCAGCCAATTACCACCTTCCCAAGAGTACGAAATCAACATCGATTACGACACTGCAGACCAAAGCAGAACCACGGTCTTTGTTAACTACAAAGTATTCGATTTTGAAGAAAAGTTGATTGGCGTAACCGGAGTTGGGCTTAACATCGAGTTTGTAAAAGAGCTTATTCAAGTCTACCAAACACGTTATCAACGCAGCGTTTACTTCATCGATGCCTTAGGCAATGTCACCTTAAGCGGCGCTAACTTCCAAGGCCCGCGCAATATTAGTTTGCGTAAAGGCTTAGCCTCTCAAGCAGCTTCGTTGCTTAGCGCGGCCAAAAACAGCTATCGCTTTAGCGAAGACGGTCAACAACACTATTTGAATGCTCGCTATATCCCAGAGTTTAACTGGTACCTAATTGTTGAACAGCAAGATGTGCCAGCGATTCAAGATCTAAAACACACGCTTTGGATAAACTTAAGCATTAGCCTGTTAGTTACGGTTTGCATGTTAATTGTGGCTAACTTTACCCTAGGCCGCTATCAACGCCGCTTAGAAACGCTGGCATCCACCGACAAATTAACCGGTATCTATAATCGTCAAACCTTTGAAGGTCGCTTAGAGCAAGTTATAGATATTCAACACCGGGCCAATAGCCCCTGTTCCATCATCATTTTCGACATCGACCACTTTAAGCAAGTAAACGATAAGTATGGCCACTTAGTCGGTGATAAAGCCTTAAAAAAAGTGGCCGAAATAACCCGCCAATATATTCGCCAATCAGACATATTATGCCGTTGGGGCGGTGAAGAATTTATTGTTTTACTGCCTAACTGCGATGCGTTAGCGGCACTAGAAGTAGCTGAAAAGATTCGTTTAGGCGTGAATCAAAGCGAACTCGATATTGATGGCAACTTACTTACCATGAGCATTAGCTGTGGCATTGCCCAAATAAAAACCCATGAGATCCTTGCCAGCCTATTGGTCGATCGCGCCGATAAAGCGATGTATCGCGCCAAGCAAAATGGCCGAAATAGAAGTGTATTGGCGGAATAAAGCTTACCCGCTAAATAAGCTATTTAGCGGGTAGTTGAATCTATTATTTAGCTTTTGGTGGGTAGTTTTCTAACATCAATGCTACTTGTTTATTGATGAACTCAGCGCGACTTTCTGGCCCCATGGTCTCACGCAGCTGGCTTTGTGAAATTGAGCGCCACACCAAGGCATTAGTTGCGGGGTCAAAAAACTCTACAACTAACTTACCGTACTTACGTTCTTTATAGCGATCAGGCGAGCTTACGCCAATTGCGCCGTGTTTGCGGCCTACGCCCACTGAGAACGAACCACCGTATGATTCTAACTCCGTTGCTATATCAACCCGGTAGTCGACCAGCATATCGGCTTCTTCAACCGCTACCGCTGGTATACCTTTAGCCTGTAATTGGGCGGTTAATTCACGTTCAATTCGTTGACCATCAATAGTTGCCACTGCATCTTCTGGCATTGGCACAAAGGCAAAATCTTTGAATTGAGAGAAGTCTTGATCAACATTGTAATCTAGTGCTGGTTTTACCGTACATGCGGCGGCCATAAATGACAAACACGCAATTGCAAAAATTCGAAACATAGTTCACTCCAAGTGCTTATAAGCACAAATTTCAATACCTTAAATCTAACACAAGTACGCCAATTTACCCCACCCATTATTGCTGTGACTAGGGGCTGTTGATCTTTGGTATTGAAATTTTGTTCGAGATAAGCGGGCTTTAATCGCGGCGAGCACTTTGAAGCCTAGTGGGCTAAGCAAGAAGTGCTTAACAAAGAGTAAAGTTCGCTTACCCGAACCCTTCGGGCAGCATTTATTAGCCATTTATTCAGCGTTAGCGAGTGATTATTAAGCCCACTTAACTGCACACCCACTGCCTTACCTAAATGGCTAATAAATTGCTGCAAAAACCATCAGCAAAGATCAACAGACCCTAATGCTTAACCAAGTACCAAGGCTTTGCTATAATCGCCACCGTTATTTTTATAGTGGTTTATCATGTCTCAATTTGAACAACGCTTTGGCGGTATTGCGCGCCTTTATGGTCGCTCGGCGCTCAACACCTTCCAACAATCTCACGTATGTGTAATTGGCATTGGTGGCGTTGGCTCTTGGGCAGCAGAAGCTTTAGCTAGAAGTGGCATTGGTAAAATCACCCTGATAGATCTCGATGACATCTGCACCACCAATACCAATCGTCAGATCCATGCTATTGCTAACACTGTTGGTCAGTCAAAAACCGAGGTAATGCGTCAGCGTATTTTGCAGATCAACCCAGAGTGCCAATGCCTAGAAATTGAAGATTTTGTCACTAAAGATAACCTTAGTGAATACATCACCAAAGACTTTGATTATGTGATTGACGCCATTGATAGCGTAAAAGCTAAATCAGCTTTAATTGCTTACTGTAAACGCAACAAAATCAAACTCATAACGGTAGGTGGCGCAGGCGGGCAAATAGATCCTACGCAAATCCAAATTACAGATTTGGCCAAAACCATTCAAGATCCCCTAGCAGCCAAAGTCCGCAACGAGCTGCGTAGATTCTACAACTTCAGCAAAAATCCGAAACGTAAGTTTGGGGTAGATTGCGTTTATTCTACCGAGCAACTCATTTACCCAAGCAGTGATGGTGAAACCTGTATGGCTAAACCCGATGCGGGCGGTACTATGCGTATGGATTGCAGCAGTGGCTTTGGTGCGGTCACTCACCTAACCGCTAGTTTTGCCTTTGCAGCCGTGTCTCGAGTGCTGAAAAAACTCGCCGCTAAAAGTAACTAAAGCGTATAATAAATATTCACTAAGCCTTAAAAAAATAAAGGATTACCTCGTTTTTTTAGCTTGCTGTTCTATGCTTAATTCAATAGCAAAGGAGAGCAAAAATGTCTTGGGATAAAACCAGCCTACGCTTCAAAATACTGTCGGTTCTTGTTGCTTCGTTAGTGCTGCTTATGGCGGTAGCCATATACACTGCGCTGCACCTAAGAGAAACCGCAAACAGCTTTGATAAACTCACCCATAACGAAGTACACCTTGAAGAAGTAGCTCTGCTGTCCCACATCGCCTTTAAAACTCAAATCCAAGAATGGAAAAACGTGCTTCTGCGTGGTCACGACCCTGAGCAAAATAAAAAGTATTGGGATCGCTTCCAAGATAAGCAAAAAGAAGTTCAACAACAGGTAGGCAAACTGGTCACAGAGCTAAGACAAGCCAACTACCCAGAACTGGCAAAACTTGCAGAAGAATTTTTAGCTTCACATAAACAACTCGGCACCGCCTACGCCAAAGGCAAAGCCGAATATGAAGCAGCAGGCTTTGATTTTAAAGTTGGCGATAAAGCGGTAAAAGGCATTGATAGGGCCCCCTCTAAATCCATGGCGCAGCTTAGCGACCAACTTAAATCTATAACCGCCGAGCAGGTCGAACTAAACACTGTGCGCGCCCACAAGGTGAGCAATATCAGCTTCATCATCATTGGTATTAGTGGCCTACTAGTGATTCTTGTTAGCTTCTTATTTATGGAACGCCAATGCATTACGCCCATTAACTCTCTAGTAGAAGACATTGATGTGCTAGCCAATGGCAAACTCAATATTACCGTGCAGCTAGAGCGTGGCGATGAGCTAGGCAAACTGGCCAATGCCACCCGCAAATTACAGCAGTTCTTACTCAGTACCGTGTCTGATTTAAGCCAATCGGGTGAACAACTGCATAATTCATCTAACATGTTAAACAACATGTCAGAAGATCTCGCGAAAGGAACTCACCAACAACGTGAAAGCTCTGATTTAGTGGCCACTGCCATTCAAGAGATGTCGCACTCGGCCAACGAAGTATCGCAAAATGCCGCCAATACCGCTGATACCACCCACAATACCGACTTAACCGCACACAATGGCGCCGAAGCGATGAAGCAGGTAATCACCAGCATCAATACTCAAGTTGCTGATATTAGCCATGCTGGAGAAGTGGTTAAAGATTTAGCCGCCGATACCAATAATGTTGGCGCAGTACTGGATGTGATTAAAGGCATTGCAGAACAAACTAACTTGCTGGCGTTAAATGCAGCCATTGAGGCAGCGCGTGCCGGTGAACAAGGCAGAGGCTTTGCAGTGGTAGCCGATGAAGTAAGAACTTTGGCGCAGAAAACCCAACAGAGTACTAGCGAAATTCAAAACATTCTCGAGAAGATTCAAGGTGGTGCTAACAACGCAGTAACCGCCATGGAGCAGAGCCAAAGCCGAACCGACGAAGTTGTAGAACAAGTAGAAACAGCAGAAAGCCTGCTATCAGAAATTGTTACCTCTATTGGCAGCATTAATGAAATGAACTTACACATCGCATCTGCCGCAAAAGAGCAAACCACTGTTGCTGGCGAGATTGCTTCACTGATCGAGCGCATTGCCGATGTTGCCGCACAAAACTCTCAGCAAGTGGATGAGTCTAATCAAATTAGTGCTCAGCTTAATCAATTAGCCGATGACTTTAATCAGCAACTAAAACGCTTTGTTTATTAAGTCATTTGAATCGCGATTATAAAAAAGCCCAAGCAATTGCTTGGGCTTTTTACTACTTACAGTGTTGGCTTAATCGGCTACCGTATCACCCACCAAGTGATCAACACTTGGCACAGGTTTATGGTTTGCGCCTAGGTAAGAGTAAATCACTGGTAATACAAACAATGTAAATATCGTACCAATAGATAGACCCGCACAAATAACCATACCAATATCAAAGCGTGCAGCAGCACCTGGACCAACAGCGAGTAGCAATGGTACCAAGCCCGCAACCATAGAGATGGTGGTCATCAAAATTGCACGCAAACGAATTCGGGCAGCATGACGAATCGCAGTGATCTTGTCTTCACCTTTCAAGATTTGACGCTCTTTAGCCACTTCACACATCAAAATACCGTGTTTGGTAATCAAACCGACTAAGGTAATCATACCAATCTGGGTATAGATATTGAGTGAGGCTAAGCCCCAGCCCATCATCAGCAAGGCACCACAAATCGCTAGCGGTACCGACACCATAATCACAATTGGGTCGCGTATGCTTTCGAACTGCGCTGCCAATACCAAGAAGATAATCGCCAATGCTAAACCAAAGGTGGCATACAAGGCCGAGCCTTCTTGCACAAACTGACGAGACTCACCTTTGTACTCAAAGCCATAACCTTTAGGTAAAATCTCAGCAGATTTTTGCTCTAAGAACTTAAGCGCGTCACCCATGGTTTGGCCAGGCATTAAGGCCCCGTTTAAGGTGACCGAGTTGGTTTGGTTCATTTGCAATAGCGAGCTTGGCTGGCCAGTTAAATCCCATTCAATCAAGTTAACCAAGGGTACCGGGCTACCATCAACAGTTTTCACATAGAACTGACCAATAGCCTCAGGGCTTAAACGGTCTTCCCGCTTAACCTGAGGAATCACCTCATATGAGCGACCATCATAGTTAATGTGGTTGATGTAACCATCGCCCATTAAAGTGCCTAATGTGCTGGCAATGTCTGCCATTTTCACCCCATAGGCACCAGCTTTATCACGGTTAACCTTAATGTCTAAGGTTGCCGTTTGGAACTTGGTGTCTAAGTCGGTAAATACAAAGTAACCACTTTGCATAGCAGCTTGTTGTAGCTCCTGCGCTAGGCTCACCAAAGTGCGGTAATCACCGGTACCTTGCAATACAAACTGCACCGGGAAACCACCACTGGCACCGGGCAAAACCGGCAGCGGGAACGAAGCGACCGATACACCAGCGATGTCGGCGGTTTCGGCTTGAATAGCTTTAACCAGCTCATCTTGGCTCATGGTGCGATCTTCCCACAAAGTGGTGTTCAAGAAACCTAAACCCTGAGTCGCACTAGGTATACCCGCTAAAGTAAATGCGCTGGCAATATCATCTAAGGCCATGCCGCGTCGACCCACTTCGGTGGTGTATTGATCCATGTAGTCAATGTTTGCCCCAGCCGGACCATTCGCCATAATCATTGCAGCGCCTTTATCTTCAGCAGGTGCAAGTTCAGTAGGAATAATCTTCAGTAGCGGGTACAAAGAGCCCATCACAATAATGGCGAAAATCACCACTACAGGGCGGTACCTTAATACCCCGCCAACAAGTTTGTCGTAGCCACTGTCTAAACTGTCTAGGAACTTATGAACGCCTACTTCAAAACGGCCAGGATTAGGGTTGTGCTTAAGTAATACCGAACACATCACTGGCGATAAGGTTAAGGCAACAAAACCCGATACCACAACCGCACCGGCAAGGGTAAGGGCAAACTCGGCAAACAATACGCCGGTTAAACCTTCAACCATGGCAATCGGCGAATACACTGCTGCTAAGGTAATGGTCATCGAAATTACCGGCAAGGCAATTTCGCGGGTACCAACAATGGCAGCATCAAAGGGTTTCATCCCTTGGCGAATATGCCGGTCCACGTTTTCCACCACAACAATGGCGTCGTCCACCACCAAACCAATTGCCAGCACCATAGCCAACAAGGTTAATAGGTTTAGCGAGAAACCTAAGGCTTGCATCGCCAAACACACACCAATCAGTGATAGCGGAATCGCGATAACTGGAATGAGTACTGCACGCAAGTTACCCATGAACAAGAAAATTACAACCACAACAATAATGGTGGCTTCCACAATGGTGGTAAGTACTTCATTAATCGATGATTCAATGTATTCCGTTGAATCATAAAGTACTTGCATGCCCATGCTATCTGGAAGGTTAGCTTCCAAGTCGGGTAGCATTTCCGTAATCAACTTGGCAACGGTTAGCGGGTTGGCAGTAGGCGTTGGGTCAATGGCTACCACAACCGCGGTTTGTGCATCAGCTTTCGCTCGCACGGTTTCACGTGCTGCATCCAGCTCCAGCTCAGCCACATCGTTTAAGCGCACAATGCCACTTTCGCTACGCGCAACAATCAACTGCTCAAACTCGGCACGGGTTTTAAGATCGGTATCAGCTTCTACGTTGTAGAGGAAGAAACGACTTTTAGCTTGACCCGGTGCCGACCTAAAGTTGTTGTTTTGCAGAGCGTTAACCACTTCTGCCGCGGTAAGTTTATGGTTTGCCAGTTTTACTGGATCTAACCATACACGCATCGACAATTGCGGCCCGTAAACATTGGCCTTGGCAACGCCCGTTACCGTCACCATTTGCGGCTGCACGTTACGGTTTACATAATCAACAATTTGCGCCGCTTTTAGCTCATCACTGCTAAAGGCGATGTACATAATCGAGGTACTAGAACCGGTTGAACGCGAAATGTTGGGGTCTAAGGCTTCACTGGGTAAACGCGCACGTACAGCGTTTACTTTAGCCATAATCTCCGACAGTGCAGCATCTGGGTCGGCACCTGTTTTCATGTAAGCAGTAATGGTACTGCTGCCCATAGAAGAGTTAGATTCCAAGAAATCTAAATTATCCGCCTCAGCAATCGACTGCTGCAATGGCTGGGTAATAAAACCCTGAATAACTTCTGCAGGCGCACCATAATACGCGGTGCTCACAGTAATAACCGTGTTGGTTAGCTCTGGATACTCGCGAATTTGCAGCTTAAATACTGATTGAATACCAATAATCAGCAGCAGCAAACTTAAAGACAGCGCTAATATCGGTCGCCGAATAAAAATATCGGTAAATCTCATGACCTACGCTCCTAATCTTTTGGCAAGTTTTGGTCGCGTTGTACGAAGCTATCTTCAACAATACGAACCACAGCCCCGTTACGTAAACGCACTTGACCAGAAACCACGACTTGTTCGCCAGCGTTCACGCCTTTATCGATCACAGCAACATCGCCGCGGCGTTCACCCACCGTTACAGAACGTTGCTTAGCAATTAAGGTTTCGCTGCCGTCATCTGCGGTTTCACTTTCTAGTACGTAAATAGATTCACCGTATAAGGAAAACGAAATAGCCTGCTGTGGCACCACAATTTGATTAGGCTGCACCGCTTGCCAAATACGTACACTGGCGTACATGCCAGAGCGTAAAAGCCCTTCAGCATTTGGAATGGTAGCCTGTACCTGAATCACACCACTTTGTGGGTCAACGGTAGGTTCAATGGTAGTGATTTTGCCTTTAAACCACTGCGCAGGATAAGCATCAGAGTTAAGCTCAATCTCGGTACCAACATTGATTAGCGATATGTCTTTTTGCGGCACAATAAAACGCAGCAACATATGATCGAGGTTCTCTAAACGAGCAATGTCGTCACCCGCTTGCAAGTATTGACCAAGGTTGATTTGGCGAATGCCCATTACACCGTTAAACGGTGCGCGAATATCACGGCGTTCAATAGTGGCTTTAAGTGCTTCAATATCACTGACCAAAGCAAGGTAGTTAGCTTCCGAGTCGTCAAACTGGGTTTGCGAAACCGAACCACGATCCAGCAAGGTTTTATTGCGCTCCATTTGGCGCTTAACCGCTGGAAGCTTGGCCTTAGCACTAGCCAGGTTAGCTTTTTCAACGTCAGCTTCTAGGCTTACCAATAGCTCACCCGCTTTTACTGTGTCACCCGAAGTAAAGTGAATTTTAGTCACCAATCCAGCCACTGAGCTACTAATATTCACACCTTGGTAGGGCTCAATAAATCCAATTGATTCAATTGCTGGCTGCCAGTCTTCTGCATTAGCTGTAGCCACTTCCACAGGCATTTCTGGCACCGGACGATTAGCCATAAATTCGGCAATCATCTTTTGTTTGAATAGGTAAAAACCAAACACGCTACCAAACAGAATCACTGTTATGACTAGCATGATTGCCATCCATTTTTTCATTTCCCACTCCAATCACTAAGGGTGTATGGTAATAGCATCCCAGCTAGCTAAAAGCGCGGCATCCATGTCTTGCTTTGTAAAATTCGCTTCTCGAAGTTGAGAAAAGCGACAAATTTCGAGTATTTGGCCAAAGGCCAAGGCGTATAACATTTCGCCTGGTAAAGGTTTAAAGCAGCCTTGTTCGACACCACGGCTAAAAAAAAGTTTTACCGGTTTAAATAATTCCTGGATAAGCGCTTTGTGACGAGCATTCTTAGGTAAGGTCTCTAAATGGACCCACAAGCGTTGCACATTCACATTTTCTTGATGGTAGTGTAGTGCATTTAGCCACAAACGACTGTGGCACTCTTGTAAGCTCTGTGCCGTATTAACATCTGCCAAAAAGGCCTCGGCAAACAAACGCAAATTACGCTCATGAAGCTCCGCCATCAACTCGTCTTTATCTTTAAAATACAAATAGATGGTACCGGTCGCTACTTTTGCCTGCTTGGCAACGCGGTGAATAGACACAGCCTCAAGCCCTGATTTATTAATCAGCGCCTCAGCAGCCATCAATATACGTACGCGTTTATCGGAAATCATAAAAATGAACATTTGTTCAGTATTTTTCGCGATTATATTCCTCATCAAAAAACAATCAATGAATAATTGTTCATTTTACAAATTCTTACCTTTGTTAAAGAATATGAAAGCGTTAAAGCGGCGTAGATCAGCCCTCTCTGATCGGCTAAAATGCACGGCCCGTTTAGAAGGAAAGCTCCGTGAAGTTAAATCCCGCACAAGATAAAGCCGTTAGTTATGTATCTGGCCCCTGCTTAGTATTAGCAGGCGCAGGCAGTGGTAAAACACGGGTTATTACCAACAAAATTGCTCATTTGATTCAAAACTGTGGCTATAAGGCAAAAAACATTGCCGCGGTAACCTTCACTAACAAAGCCGCCCGCGAGATGAAAGAACGTGTCGGCCAAACCATGGGGCGCAAAGAATCACGGGGATTACGGGTATGTACCTTCCATACCTTGGGTTTAGACATTATTCGTCGTGAATACCGCAGCCTAAAGCTAAAACCTAACTTCTCGTTATTTGATGACCAAGACCAAATGGCCTTGCTTAAAGAGCTCACCGAAAAACAACTCGAAGGCGACAAAGACTTATTAAAGCAACTACTAAGCTGCATCTCTAACTGGAAAAATGATCTGGTGCTACCGGCGCAAGCGGTGGCAAGAGCAACCGGGCAGAGCCAGCAAGAGCAATTGTTTGCCCACATGTACGAAGCCTATCAGCGTCAGCTTACCGCCTATAATGCACTAGATTTTGATGACCTAATTTTAATGCCTACGCTACTGCTCACACACGACGCAGCAGTGCGTAAACGTTGGCAAGATACCATTCAATATTTATTGGTAGATGAGTATCAAGATACCAATACCAGCCAGTATCAGCTGGTAAAATTAATTACTCAAGAACGCGCCTGCTTCACCGTGGTTGGTGACGATGACCAGAGCATTTACTCTTGGCGTGGTGCGCAGCCTAAAAACCTGATGCAGCTGCAAAAAGATTTCCCCGCTTTAGAAGTGATCATGCTGGAGCAAAACTATCGCTCAACCCAGCGGATATTAAAGTGCGCCAACATTCTTATCGAAAACAATGAACATATTTTCGAGAAATCGCTGTTCTCCGAGTTAGCCTACGGTGAACCGCTTAAGATTCTCTTTGCGAAAACCGAAGAACAAGAATCTGAACGGGTAGTGGCCGAGTTAATCGGTCACCGTTTTATGAATAACGCCAATTACCAAGACTACGCCATTTTATACCGCGGCAATCACCAGTCTCGGCTGCTCGAAAAAACCTTAATGAACAACCGTGTTCCCTATAAAATTAGTGGCGGCACCTCGTTTTTTGCCCGCGCCGAAATCAAAGACATCATGGCCTATCTACGGGTATTGGTGAACCAAGACGACGACAACGCCTTGCTGCGTATCATCAATACGCCACGTCGCGAAATTGGCCCAACTACCTTAGAAAAAGTGGGTACCTACGCCAACGAGCAACAAATCAGCTTGTTTGCTGCAACTACCCACATAGCCATGACCAGTATTCTGCCTACCCGCGCACTTAATGCAGTGAATGAGTTTAGTCAGTGGTTACTGGCATTGGCCGAGCGTGTTGAGCGAGGAGATGCTCAGCAAGCTGTACGCGACATGATCCGCGATATTCACTATGAAGACTTCCTTTACGAAACCAGCCCCAGCCCTAAAGCTGCAGAAATGCGCATGAAGAATGTCTCAGAGCTATTTCGCTGGGTAAGTGGCATGCTCGAAGGTGATAACGACAACGAGCCAATGACCTTGCCACAAGTGGTTAATCGGCTGATTTTACGCGACATGATGGAACGTGGCGAAGAAGACGAAGAAAGCGATCAGGTTCAATTAATGACCTTACACGCCTCAAAAGGTTTGGAGTTTCCTTACGTCTACCTCATCGGTATGGAAGAAGGTTTATTGCCGCACCAAAGCAGTATTGATGAAGACAATGTAGAAGAAGAACGTCGCCTTGCTTACGTTGGGATTACTCGTGCCCAGCGCGAACTCACCTTCACCTTAACTAAAGAGCGTCGCCAGTTTGGCGAGCTAATCAAACCAGAACCAAGCCGGTTTTTATACGAACTGCCACAAAACGATTTAGTGTGGGAGCAACGCCGTAAAAAGGAAACCGCTGAAGAACGCCAAGAAAAAGGCAATAAAGGCATTGCTGCGTTGCGCGCCGCGCTCAACAAAAACAACAGCTAAATTTCACCATCCTTAGTTAGTTAACATCATTTGGTCATATTTAAGATCAACGATCTTAAATGTGATCCTGCGCTAATTACCTTCTAAAGGCACAACATATTTGTGACCGAAACGGTTTTCATCCCATAAAAGCGCCTTACTCCAAGGTTTTATGAGAATAAACTCACAAAAAAGTAATCAAGGATGGAGAGTACTGATGAATGCATTAGTTGAACAACGTCAACAAGCTCAACTGCATTTTCAACAAGGTGAGCAGAATATTATAGTGGGTGATGCCGCTGCCTGCCCCTTGCCGCCAGAACAATTGGCTGCGCTAGACGCAGACTCTCCCTACGTAGTAGAAGTATTCGAAGGTGGGTTAACTGCTGTTGTATATCATTTATGTATTAATGGCCGCCATTACAACCTCAAGAAACGTCGCGCTCAAGCCTTAGTGCATAATGTGGATGGTGAAACCTCTTTCCTCAACGAAGTACAACGCCGCCGAGATATCCAAGCGCTTAAAGACAAACCAAGCACAGCTAAAGCCTACCAACACATCGTAACCACCTTGTATGCCAACTATCGCCTTGGTTTTATGTTGTCACCTTGGATTGAAGGCAAACCATTATGTAGCTTTAGCCGTGAGATTTTTAGGCAGATCTTCGACACCCAATTTGCTCTAGAACAAGCAGGTTTAATGGAGTGGGATTTATCTCCTGGCAACATTATTTACGACGGCCGACAAATCCACTTGTTCGACTTTGGTTACATGTATCCTTACGATCCATTAGAGCACTTTAATAGTGATGGCTTAGCAGCACCCGATTTTCACGCAGTAGAGCGTTTAGAAACGCGCAATGTATTTGGTTACCTGCTGCGCTATCAAGACGTAATGACCGCTGCCGACCAACTCGCGATTTATCGTGAGCTAAAAGAAGCCGCATTAGATGTTTATACTCAAAAGCTCATTTGGCTAAAACAAAACTATGCTCAGCCTGCAATTATCCAATGGCAAACAGAAATTATTGAACGCTGGGAATATGCGTTAGACAACGAGCGTTCACTAAAAAATCTATTTATTGCAGAAAGCTTCCGCTCCCACTGTTTAGACATTGCCGACGACATTAGTGGCAAGAGCTGCACCCCAATGACCTTAAAGCGCATCGACAAAGTTATCACCATGGCTGCCACTGTTTATTTACAGCTTCAAAACAGCGGCGCGCTGTTGTTTGACAACGCAGAGCTGGAGCAGGTCGACCTAATCAAAAAATACCAAGATTACCGTCAACTAGCGGCCCAGTACCAACAGAAATAAATCCTACAATTCAAACTGTTAAGCTTTATTTACAAAGGCATCAACTTATCTTGATACCTTTGTGATGACAGGCTCACATTTCTGTACATTTTTTATCCTTCCTTTATGTTTTTTCTCTAACATTGCTATAGCCATGGCCAGCAGAATGATCTGTGCCGTGGTCGAACAACTATAACAATGATTAAAAACCACTAGCGTTGAGCGAATTTACAAAATTTTCGCCATAACCAAGTGGTTAAAAATACAGCAAGAAAAACAGTATAAGGAAAGGATCCATGAACAAGTTAACAATCGCTCTCGCGGGGGCGACGTTGCTGTCTGCGCCTGTGGCAGCCGAATGGAACTTTAGGGGTACGCCAAACCAATGGCAATCCACTCCCCTTGCGGTAGTTTCAGGAACCGAATACACCACTTGCCAAAGTTTTGGTAGCAATGACCCACGCTTTAAAATCGATCGCTTTGGCGACTGGAACGAAGCCTACCCTAGCGCCGATGTGCGGGTTGATGCGAACAAGAGCTATAACATTAGTTTTTTTAGCGACAGCAAAAATATAAGCACTACAGAAGTTGCAAGCTGTGGAGAGATAGAGCCACCAGAGGATAGCTGGTTCTATCGCGGTACTTCCAATAGTTGGGCTGCCACAGCCATGACCAGCAGCGATAACCTAAACTTTTGTACTACCCAGAGTTTTGCTAATGATAACCCACGTTTCAAAATCGACCATTATGGCGATTGGAACGAAGCTTACCCAACAGCAGACTTTATAGTAACTGGCAACGCTAGCTACCAGATTTGTTTTAACGCCGATTCAAAACAAATCACCGCAACGCCAACCACTACAGAAGATACTCAAGCTCCTACAGTAAGCGCTAATCCTGCAGCGGGTTCTTACACCCAAGCTCAGCAAATAAGCTTAACTGTTAGTGACAATCAAGACAACGCACCCAATATCTACTGCACTACCGATGGCTCAATACCTACTCAAGCTTCACCGCTATGTAACAATGCAAGCTTTACTGCTAGCGATGTTGTGGCCAGCGGCGTTGATTTAAGCCTAAAAGTGCTTGCGGTTGATGAAAGCGGTAACTCCGCAGTGAGTAGTTTTGATTACACCATTAGCGAGGCCCCAGCAGATACTTGGTACTTCCGCGGTACACCTAATGATTGGCAAACCACTGCAATGACCACCAGCGATGGCAATAACTATTGCACCACTCAAAGTTTTGGCAGCAATAACCCGCGCTTTAAAGTGGATCACTTTGGCGATTGGACCGAAAATTATCCAAGCGCTGATGTAACGGTTAATCCAGATACCACTTACGATATTTGTTTTGATGCCAGCAGCAAACAAATCACCACAACAGAGATTGAAGGTGAAGACACGAAAGCCCCCGTGGTTAGCGCCTCTCCATCAGGCGGCCGTTACGCCACCGCGCAACAAATTAGCTTAAGTGTTAGCGACAACCAAGATCCAGCGCCTAAGCTTTATTGCACCACCGACGGCAGCATACCCACTACCGCACTCGGTCAATGCAACCAACAGAGCTTTACCGCCGAAGATATCCTAGTTGATGGGATTGATTTGGTATTAAAAGTATTGGCTGTAGATGCTAGTGGTAATCAAGGCGTAACCACCTTTAACTACACCATCGACCCTAACATCACCACCAGCGGCGACTTCCGTGAAGAAAATGTTTACTTCATCATGACCGATCGATTTGCAGATGGTGATACGAGCAACAACAACATCTGGGGTGACGAGTACTTACCTAACGGTGAAGCCGATAAGTACAACACCAATACCAGCAAAACCGGTCCTTTGTCTTACTACCATGGTGGTGATTTCCAAGGCATTATCGATAATCTCGATTACATCCAAGACATGGGCTTTACCGCCATTTGGATTACCCCAGTGGTTAAACAGCCTGAAGGCCGCCGCTTTAACGCCAACGACGACTACGAGGCTTCGGCCTTCCACGGTTACTGGGGTTACGACTTCGATAAAATCGATCCGCACCTACACTCTTTAGGTAAAGACAATGATGGCTGGGCAGGTTTTGACGCCTTAGTGGATGCATTGCATTCACGGGGCATGAAGATCATGCTCGACATCGTGGTAAACCACGGTCAGCCTGGTCAATCGGTAGTGGGCTCGAAGAGTAAATGGGCCGACCGAGCGCTAGAGATTAAAATGGATGGCCAAACCTGGAATTGGGAAACCAATGACCCTTACATGGATGGCGCTAAAAATGGCTTCTTTAGCTACGCCAGTACTGGGAATACCTGGTTGATCGATTTGCTCGATTTTAACGAACATGGTGACGATGACCAAAACGCGACTAAACATCTAATCAATGTGTATAAGCGCTTTATCGACCATGGCGTAGATGCTTTCCGTATTGATACGGTATCGTACATGACTGCTGATTTCTGGGAACGATTCACCCTAGAAATGGATGCTCATGCTCGTAGTTTAGGCAACGACAACTTCTACATGGCAGGCGAAGCATGGACAGGCGATCGCAAGTCGGCGGTTGATCTAATCTACAATGGCCAAGGCAAAAAATTCCACATGTTGGACTTACATGGTTCTTCCATGGACTTCCCAGGTTGGATGGGCAAAGCCTTTAGAGGTGAAGCCGGGTTTGACGACGGCAATGGCTACGCCCGTATTGCCGGTGCCGATGGCGATGCCTCTGGCATTTACGACCCAACCTATCTAGCAACCTTTGTTGATAACCACGATGTTACCCGAGCTAACGGTGTATTGAGTGAAACGCAGTACCTCAATAACTTAAACTTTATCTACTTGTTCCGCGGTCTACCGGTGGTGTTTTACGGCACCGAGGTGCTTTATTCAAGCTGGCCACACTACATTACTACTACCGAAAAAGATGATGTAGTTGCACGTTGGATGCTGGGTTCAGAAGGAATTAACTACGCCAAAACCAACCAACCAACGCTTTATAAGCATTTAAAAATGCTAAATAGCCTGCGCAGCTCCTCTGAAGCTATTCAAAAAGGTCAGCAAATCGACCTATTGCTAGATGGCGATCATGCAGCATTTGCTCGTGATAACGGGGCAGCTGTAGCTTACGTAGCTCTCACTAAAGGCAGTGGCTTTAGTTACACCTTTAATAACATGGCTAATGGTAGCTATCGTTTAATTACGCCAAATACCGACGCCGCCAGCTACAACGAGCAAACCATTACTGTGAGCGGCGGCAGCCACTCAGTAACGGTGCCAGCAAACAGCTTTGTGATTTTAGACAAACTATAAATCTGAATATTCCCACCCAGCCATTTTGCTCTGTGCGGAATGGCTGGGTGGATTAACTATGGAACAGTTAATATCATGAAAAAGACAGCATTAGTCATCAGCTTATTGGCAGCAAGCTCTGCCGCTCAAGCTGATTGGTTTTATCGAGGCACCAGCAACGGCTGGGCAACTAGCGCTTTAGAACTTGTTTCGGGCAGTGAATACCGAACTTGTCAAAGCTTTGGTGCTAACGATCCACGCTTTAAAATTGATCGCTTTGGCGACTGGAACGAAGCTTACCCAAGCGCAGATGTTCGGGTAGACGCCAACAAAAACTACGAAATTCGCTTCTTTAGCGACAGCAAAAACATCACCACCACAGAAGTGGCTACTTGCGGAGATGTAGAGCCACCAAAAGATAGCTGGTTCTACCGCGGCACTTCTAATGGCTGGGCAACAACAGAAATGGCCAGCGCCGATAACGTCAACTTCTGTACTACTCAGAGTTTTGCCAACGATGACCCTCGCTTCAAAATCGACCACTACGGTGACTGGAACGAAGCTTATCCAAGCGCAGATTACACCGTTACTGGCAATGCCAGCTACCAAATTTGCTTTAACGCTAGCTCAAAGGCGATTACGGTAACGCCAGACGACGTTACTGATACTCAAGCACCGGTGGTTACGGCTAACCCAGCAGCCGGCTCTTACACCGAAATTCAGCAAATCAGTTTGAGTGTGAGTGATAATCAAGACAGCTCACCGTTGATTTACTGCACCACCGACGGCTCTACACCAACAGCGGCTTCCAGCCCCTGTAACGATGTCAGCTTTACCGCGAGTGATGTAGTGAGCGATGGGGTAGATTTAAGCTTAAAGGTATTTGCCATCGATGCCAGCGGCAACTCTGCCTTAAGCACCTTTGACTACACCATTAGCGATGCACCGGCCGATACATGGTACTTCCGTGGAACCCCCAATGGCTGGCAAACCACCCTAATGACCAGCAGCGACGGTAATAACTACTGCACCACGCAAAGCTTTGGCAGCAACAATCCGCGTTTCAAAATTGATCATTTTGGCGATTGGACTGAAAACTATCCAAGTGCAGACGTATTAGTAGACGCAAACTCTACTTACCAAATCTGTTTCAACGCCACCACCAAAGCAGTAAGCACCGTTAAACAAGGCTGCGAGCCTAACTGTGGTAGCAACAGTGAAACCTTAGGTGCGGTTTACTCCGCAGAAAGCACCACCTTTTCAATATGGTCGCCAGAACATAGCAATGTAAAAGTGGTGGTTGATGGGATTGAGCACACGCTACAAGCAGTGCCTGACTTCGCCGGTTACAGCCAAGTTTACCAAGTAACCGTTGCAGGCGACTTGCACTTAAAACCTTATACCTTCCTTATCAATGGCGTTCAGGTTCGTGACCCATACGGGAAGATGTCACAACCGGGTACTGGCGATTACGAAGCCATTAACATTGTGATGGACATGTCGCGCACCGAGCCAGTTGGCGGTTGGGCTACACGCCCAAGCTTAGTTGAGCGTGAAGATGCCGTAATTTACGAAGTGCATGTTCGTGACTTTACTATCGACCCAAGCTCAGGGGTAAGCGCTGGCAACAACGGTAAGTTCTTAGGCATGGTGGAAACTGGCACCACTATTAATGGTGTAAAAACCGGTATTGACCACTTAAAAGAGCTAGGCGTTACCCACGTGCAGCTATTGCCAGTGTACGACTTTGCCACCTGTGATGGCCTGCCAGACAGCGACCCTTGTTACAACTGGGGTTATGACCCTCGTAACTTTAACATTCCAGAAGATCGCTACTCAGCCGTTCCAACTAACTATGAAGAACGAGCGCGTGAGTTCAAAACCATGGTGAATGAGTTCCACAAAGCTGGGATTCGAGTCATCATGGATGTGGTATACAACCACACCTTTGATGATGAAATGTTTGAGAATATTTCTGGTCAATACTATACCGCCAGCGACTTGTCTGGCACTGGTAACTCAATCAACGCAGATGTACCAATGGTAAGCCGCATGATCCAAGACTCCTTAGAGTATTGGGTAGACGAATACGGCATCGATGGTTTCCGCTTCGACTTAATTGGTATTTTCTCTTATCAAGAAGTTGAAAAATGGGGTCGCCACTTAAACGATACCTTTGCAGACCGTAAGCTATTGATTTATGGCGAACCTTGGAACGGTTACGCAACAGATCCTCTAGAAGGTCAGCGAGTTCGTTACGGTACCACTCACCACCTAGCCGATGAAAACATTGGGGTATTTAATGGCGCTTTCCGCGAATCATTAAAAGGCTCAAATGACGATACTCGCACTGGTTACATGTTTAACAATGTAGATGCTGCTGAATCTGGCTGGGCGATTTACGATGGCTTTCAAGGTTCGCCCTACAATCCAAACGATGGTCGTAACAGCACCTGGTTCCGTAATTACGCGGCCGATCCAGAACAAAGCATCAATTACATTTCGGCCCACGATAACTTTGGCCTGTGGGACAAGGTGTATTTAAGTACTTCAAGCAATGTGCAGCAAAATAGCTCGCATCAGGTGATTAGCTTTAATCCACCTAGCGATTTAACCTACCCTAAACGAGTGGTTAATTTTGGCATGGGCATGATACTTACCAGCCAAGGTATACCTTTTGTGCATGCCGGTGACGAGTTCCTGCGCACCAAAACCAATAACCAGCAAATTAGTACCCCATCAGCTTGGAACTATCGCGCTCATGGAGGTACGCATAATACCTACAACGCACCAGATAGTTTCAATGCAATTCGCTGGTCTAACAAAGCAGATAACATCGCTACCTTTAACTACTTTAAACAACTTATTGAGTTGCGCCGTAAACATGCGGGCTTGCGCATGAATACCAGCCAAGAAGTTGCACAGTACTTAAATGTTAGCCGCCCGGACCAATTTGGTGGACAGGTGATAACAGGCCACATCACCGATCCTAGCGACAGCCATAACCTGTTTATTGTATATAACAGTGGTAATAACCAAACGGTAAGTTTACCTGCAGGCAGCTGGACTAAGGTAGCCGATGCCAATGGAGCAGTTAACGCTGGCAACGTGTCTGGTAGCACCGTGGTAGAAGGCACCGCAGTTACCATGTTTACTCAAGCTAAATAAGTAACACTAGCCCTTATAACTCAAAGCCCAAGTGATTCACTTGGGCTTTTTACTTGCAACACTATTTGTAAAACAACGAGTCAACCTACCTACAAACATCTAAAGCAGCGTTAAATCGTTGTAAAAAATCCGGCCGCTGTTCTAGCCATTCGGCAGAGAAATAACTCGATAGATTAGCTTGGCTTAGGTGCCGAGTTTCAATGTTACGAGTTACGTGCCCGTGGCTCTGTTCATGTGCATAAATTTCGTGGGGCGCCACTATCGCGTCGATACGTTCTAACTGCAATAATTCAAATAAAATATGGTAGTCATAGCGGGTATGTATATTGGGGTATTCGTGCTTGGATAACCAACGGTGCATCGCCGAGCCATGCAATACACCTATTTTTAGCCCTTTCATTTCAGGGCTGTGCACTTCGGTATCAATCTTTTGAACACTAAAAAGACTGCGATAAGTAACAATCAAGGGCTCACTGGCAATGGCAAGCTGGTCTCTTTCTGCGGTACGGTTTAACACAAAAACACCATCAAACAATCCCGCCTGCAGCTCCTTAAACGCACGATTAATCGGCCTAACGTCAACCTGATAAGGCTGACCCAATTCAATTAAACTGCATTGCATCACATCAATCGTTGAGCCACTTAAAGCATCACCATTCACCACTTGATAGGGAGGCAAGTGATGAGTAGCCAAACGCAGGGTATCCGCTTGGCTTAGCGCAGAGCCAGCTAGCAACATTCCTAAGCAACACCATCCTATGCACTTAACCAAACAATCATCCTTCAAAATCCAGTTGGTAGCTCTTAAATATTAGTCGTTTAAGTAAGCACCTATGGCTTTTTTTTAAGCTCAAGGGCTTTTTTTCAGAACGTGACCGCAGACACGCTTAAAAAATCTGTTAATAGAACAACCAAGTTTCATAATTTCTTATAACAAATTTAACGAATAAGCTTTAAGCATCTTGAACATTTTTTCAGCAAATGTGAGCTGTAGGGCTGATATGTTCAAGGTAGAAGTGAACGCCGTTCTCTTCAGGCCTAGTAATGTGTCAATGCATTACTAGTAGCATTTTCCTTTCCTTTCTGGATGAATTACCAAGACCCGCCTTTTATGGCGGGATTTTTTTGCTTGAAGCACCGCGTTAATTACAATATTGTCATTATCATCTTTGAGACGCTTAACTCAGCCTTTGACAAGGAATTTAGATAAGCGTGACAGAAATAACAAATCACCAAGAAAGAGATTCTTATTCCCTTTAAAACGCGTATTTTTGAAATGGAAGTAGTTACTTAGCCGATTCAGTATGAAAAAAATCACCGATACCGAACTAATTAGAAGTGCCAATCGCCGAGACATTATTCAAACTCTGCGCCTCCATGGTGAACTGGCACGTGTAGAAATTGGCGACCACACCAAATTAAGTCCCGCAACCATCACTTCGATCACCTCTGAGCTGGTTCAACAAGGCTTAATTGTTGAGCAGAATGTAGTGTTAGATCCCAGTGGTGGACGCGGTAGGCCAAAAGTAAAACTACAACTGAATAACCAAGCAGCCTTCTATCTAGCCATAAAGCTATCGATTAACGAAGTGCGCTTTATGCTGGGAGATACCTCTGGCACCATCGTTGCGCAAGCGACTCAAGCAATGTTAACGGTCACGCTAAACCAAGAACAACTGGTTGATGCGCTGTCTAAAGCCATCGAAGAGTTTATTCAGCATTATGAGGTTAAACGCAGTAAACTGCGCGGCCTTGGCTTAGCAGTGCAAGGGGTTATAGAAACACAAGGTAAGGGCATATTGTGGAGCCCAGCCATCAAGGGTAAGCAACTGGAACTGGTTGAGCAACTGCAGCTAAAAAGTCAGCTACCGGTGTTTATTGCCAATGACGCTAATTGCCTCGCTGTGGCCTTAACTCAACTGCCTAAATACAGCAAACTGGATAATCTAGTTGCTATCCAACTCGGCTATGGGGTTGGCATGGGCTTGATTGTTAACGGCGAGCTTTATCAAGATGCCAGTGCAGCCACTACCGAATTTGGCCATACCAAATTTAGTTTAAATGGCCCGCAATGCCGTTGTGGCGGTCGAGGCTGCATCGAGGCCTATGTAGGTGACTACGCGATTTACCGCGACGCCAGTGCCATTTACAACTTGCCACCTACCGACATGCTGCACCCTTCAGAAAAACAGATGCTCGACTTAAACCAACTGACCGAGCAAGACAATCCAGCAATGGCGCAGATTTTCTCCCAAGCTGGTACCGTGTTAGGCATGGGTTTGGCCAACATAATGGCACTATTTAACCCACAAAAGATTGTTATATCTGGTCCGGGAATTCGCGCATATGAACACATGAAAGAGTCGATGCTGCGCACTTTACACGACAACTTGTTGCCTTACCACCAAGCTGAGAACGTGGTGGAAAAACACAATTGGGACGAAGATATGGCGGGTCTTGGCATGATAACCATCATGCAGCAACATACCGACTAAACCACTAAGCAGAAAAAAGGGAGCGGCAAGCTCCCCTTTTAGTTGCGTTTCGTTTAAGCGCGAGAGAATAGGCGTTTGCTTAAGTAATGCCCCAATAACATGCTCAACAAAAACCAATAAATAGCGGCTTCTCCGCGCAGCAAACTGGCCACCGCAGGCCCAGGGCAAATGCCTACCATTCCCCAACCTATGCCAAAGATAATCGAGCCAATGATCAGTTTAGGACTAATCGTCTTAAGCGTAGAGCATTGAATAGGCTCGCCATTTACCGCATGGCTTCTTGGTTTAATCAGCAAATGATAAAAAGGTACAAATACCAATAAGGCACCACCTATAACAAACGCCAAGCTAGCATCCCAATTACCACTTACATCTAAGAAGTTAAGCACTTTATAGGGGTTAACCATTTGCGACACATTCATGCCCAAACCAAATAATAAACCGGTGATTAAGCCAACCACTACTTTAAACATAAGCACCTCCTGCTAACCAAACCACAGCCGCAGCACTAAGCATAAATACCATCGTGGCAACGATAGAGCGCAGCGAAAAACGGCCAATGCCGCAAATGCCGTGACCACTGGTACAGCCATTTGCTAGCTGGGTACCTACGCCAACCGCAAAACCACCAGCCAGCAGCCAAGTTAATGAATAGTTGGGTAAAGCGGCTTCGCTTAAACCCAGTAAGGGGTTAAACAATAAACTCGCGGCCATCGCAGCAATAAACGCTACTCGCCATGGCCATTCACTCTTTGATGCACCAAAAATCCCGCCTAATATGCCGCTAATACCACCTGTGCGGCCACTAAGTAGCATTAGTAACGATACCGACAGGCCTAACAACATTCCGCCAACTAAGGCGCTCCCAGGGCTAAATTCGGTCATTAATCTCTCCACTATTTAATCAATTACAAAATTGCTGCTGCAAACTAGCTAACAAGCTTTTCACTCTAGTGTCAGCCAAGGAATAAAACACCGTTTGCGCCTGTTTACGCACTGCTACCAAGCCTTGTTCTCGCAGCACTTTTAAGTGCTGAGAAAAAGCAGATTGACTCTTGTTACTGTGAGCCAATAGCTCCCCTACACTCATTTCCCCATCGCACAATAAACACAAAACAACTAAACGATCTGGATGAGCAATGGTTTTGAGATAGTCGCTAACCACACTAGCTTGCTCATGCAACACTTCATGACTTTGCATACACACCTCCTCGATAGGCTGAATTATACGAGCACCACTAAATTAGTCAAATCTAATTTAAATAAAACTTAATTAGATAATTGCAATTTAGATTTATCTAATATAGATTAATAGCCAATGACTAATGAGCAAATCTGTCACTAACGATCCACATCAATAGTTGAGTGACAGAACTTGATTAAGCTTTTGCTCATTCTCTAACAGAAAAGAGTTTTTAATACTGGAGACAAACATGACAAAGATTTTGATCATAGGCGGAGTAGCAGGCGGTGCCTCGGCTGCAGCACGTGCAAGACGTTTAAGTGAAGACGCAGAAATCATTATGTTTGAAAGAGGTCCCTACATCTCTTTTGCTAACTGCGGTTTGCCCTACCATATTGGCGGCGACATTGAGCAACGTGATGCTTTGTTACTGCAAACTCCAGAGAGTTTTAAAGCACGATTTAATGTAGATGTGCGAGTAATGAACGAAGTGGTAAGCATTAACCGCCAAGACAAAACCCTCACTATTCGCAATTTAAGTACTCAAGAAAACTACCAAGAAAGTTACGACAAATTGGTATTAAGCCCAGGTGCGTCACCCATCGTTCCGCCAATTCCTGGTATTCAAAACTCACGCACGTTCTCGCTGCGTAACATACCTGATATGGACAAAATCATTGCTAGCATTGAGCATAACCAGCCAAAACATGCCACGGTAGTTGGCGGTGGATTCATTGGTATCGAAATGGCCGAAGCCCTTATTCAACGTGGCATTAACACCAGCTTGGTTGAGTTATCACAACAAGTGATGGCGCCAGTAGACAGCGAAATGGCCGCGCCTCTTCACCAAGAGATGCAACACCATGGAGTAGATTTACGCCTTGGCGTAGCGTTAGAAGCCGTGTTTCCTAGCCAACAACAAGCCGCCGATGAGCTAGCCAGTGTTGACGAACAGGGTTTAGAACTGCGTTTGAGCAATGGCGACCTATTAGAAACAGAATTACTGATTATGGCCATTGGTGTAAAACCAGAAACCAGCTTAGCCCGCCAAGCTAACTTAAACATCGGCAAACTAGGTGGAATACAGGTAAACAGCCAACTGCAGACCTCTGATCCCGATATCTACGCAGTGGGCGATGCCATTGAAGATCCAGAATTTGTTACTGGTGATGCGGCACTTATTCCTTTAGCAGGCCCAGCTAACCGCCAAGGCCGCATGGTGGCTAACAACATTTTTGGCGCAGGCGAGCATTATAAACGAAGCCAAGGTACCGCCATTTGCAAAATCTTTGATTTAGCTGTGGCTTCTACAGGCCTTAATGAGAAAACCTTGCAGCGCAAAGGCTTGGATTATGAAAAAGTGTATGTACACGCAGCCAGTCATGCGGGCTACTACCCTGGCGCGCATCCCATCAATTTAAAGCTACTATTCAATCCAACTAGTGGTGCAATTTTGGGCGCACAAGCAGTAGGTAAAGATGGCGTAGATAAACGCATAGACGTAATCGCTGTGGCCCAGCGCGCCGGTCTAACAGTATTTGACTTGCAAGATTTAGAGCTCACTTATGCTCCTCCGTTTGGCAGTGCCAAAGATGTCGTCAATCAAGCTGGTTTTGTCGCAGCCAACAGCATTCAAGGTGATACTCGCCTTTGCCACAGCGACGAAATCAACCAACCGAGCGCAGACCAGCTAGTGCTTGATGTACGAAATCCTGGAGAGTTAGAAAAGCTAGGAGCAATTCCTGGTGCGGTTAATATTCCAGTAGATCAACTTAGAGAGCGTATTAACGAGCTGCCTAAAGATAAAGAAATTTTGGTGTATTGCATGGTAGGGTTGCGCGGCAACGTTGCTTATCGCCAATTGGTTAATCACGGTTTTAAAGCTAAGAATCTTACTGGTGGCTATAAAACCTGGTTAGCCGCCAAGGCATAAAGCCGAGTCAGCAGGTACAAAAAAGCCCGGTGTAAACCGGGCAAAAAGCTGAGACGCATAAAAACAATTTACTGCGCGTTTACCGTAATATCTTTGGTAGCGCTATTGAAGTTGATGCGATAAGTAGTGTTGTCAGACACTTGGTAATCCGCATTTGGATACGCTTCTGTCCAGTTACCACTATCTATCTTAAAGCGCGCTGGTGCTTCTTCACCATTAAAGCTTTGAACGGTGTAGTACAAGCCACTAGCACTGTCGTAATCAAGTTGAGTTGTTCCCCAAGCATTTGGCGTACCGCGGAAGTACCACACTTCATCGCCGCCATTGTCAGGGTTTCCACCAACACAGTTAGTTGCAGCAACCCAGCTACCTTGGGCATAACACAATACATCGCCCGTAGTATTTAGGTCTGCCGTTTGATTAGCACCACTATCATTAAAGATAATGTTTAAGCTGCTTAGCTTAGTGCCAAAGTCGTGGCAGTAGTAGCCACCTTTTTGCACCATTGCCACACCTGGCCATTGCGCATTGGCAACCGAGGTTTCAGCTGAAACCGACCAGTAGTAAAGTGTTGGATTGCTAAAGCCAGCTTGGTTGTCGTAGCAAACTTCTGTGCCACCAACTGGGTCTGGATTCGAGCCGCTAATTTCAAAGCCACAAGCCTCTAAACTGCTCCAGCTACCGTCTTTATAACAACCGGCACCCGCTGCAGTTAAGTCAGCCGTTTTATTAGCACCGTTGTTGCTGAAGATAGCATTGATGCTGGTAAGTGTGACTCCTAGATCATGACAATAGAAATCGCCGTTCTTCTGCATGGCGACACCAGGCCAAGTTGCATTGGCAAGGCTGCCAGCAGGCTGTGCTCCCCAGTAGTACAGAGTAGGTAGGTTTTCTGATGTACAAATAGAGCTAGCCGCTACTGGCGTAGCTGGTTCTGGGTCAGTTCCACAGTTAGAAGTACATGGGCAATCTGCACCACTACAAACATCACCAATTTTTGCACCAACATGAATTGCTGCAGCTTGGTCACCGCCCACAGTAAAGTTAGCTTGACCACCACTCACCGTAATCACTGATTGTCCACTTGAATCAGCAGCAGCGTTACATTGACCAGTGCTCTCATCAAAGTTAGCTTCGATAATGTTACAGTACTGCCCGTCTGGCATGCCTGTATCAAAGCTTTGATTAATTGAGCTGCCGTAACGTTTGTTGATAACAACAAAACCTAAGCCGCCACGCCCGAAGGCAATTTGGTCGTTACCACCCTGCCACCAATTGGTAATACTCCACTCGCCAGCAGTATGATTACGGAAGCCCACCATGTTAGCAATGCCGCGCCACTTGTGCTCACACACCCAGTTGCCACCGTCAAAACCACAGGCATTACCAGTATGTACGCCGCTGCTAGGTGGACCTGCATCAAAGTCACCGTTGAAGTAGTAACCAGACATGATTTTTGGGTAACCATAAGGGTAGGCTAGCGCAAAAACGTTCGCTAAGAAGTAGCCGTCACCTTGAACACCATGCCAGATTGGGCCACCTGGATTATGACGCTCTTCATCGTGATTGGTCACAAAGGTCACCGCATCGGCGCTAGATAGCTCCATTTGGTTGCCTAAATCACGTAACCACGCAATATTGCTATCACGAAAAGCAGGACCTAATTTACGGGCAAATTCAAACTCAGTAACATCACCAATGTAAGTATATTCGGTTGGACGAACCGGTTCACCGTTTGCGCCAATCACTTCTTGGAAGATGTAAGGGTTACCGTTTAACTTGCCCTTAATCGCAGCAATATCACCTGCCGGAATGTGCTTGGCTGCATCAATACGGAAACCTGCTACACCCATGCTTATCGCATCATTCATGTAGTCTGCGATTTTTTGGCGAACATACTCTGAGCCAGTTTTAAGGTCATTTAGCCCCACCAAATCACAGTTTTGTACCTGCCAGCGATTTCCGTAATCGATATCACTGGTACAAGAGTTAAAGTCATTTGGTCCGTAAGGTACTTCAGGGAAGTTTCTATCGTAGGCTGCCATGTGGTTAATTACGGCATCTACGTAGATATCTACCCCAACGTTTTTACAACGCTGTACCATATCTTGGAATTGACCACGGCTACCACTGCGTCCTTCAAAGGAATAGCTAACCGGTTGGTAGCGGCTCCACCACGCGCCAGCGTTGTGAGATTTAGTTGGAGGTGAGACTTGCACGGCGGCAAATCCTTTAGGTCCTAGAAAGGTTTCACACTCTTGTGCAATGTCTTCCCATTTCCATTCGAAGAGGTGTACAAAGGCGGTTCTTGGTGCCGCCGTGACGCTGGACGCATAGCCCAACGCCGCACCAGCTAGCAGAGCGCTAGTGGCGAGTTTGCTGAATTTTCTCATTGTTACTTTCCCATGTAATCTTAGAGCGTCTCTTTAAGACTCAACTCATCACCACTCTTTGGTGTTTTGCGATGAGGGGCAGACTAACCACTGGAAAGAACCACAAGTAAAACACAACCTTAACTATCCATAGTTAATTTACCGCCTTTCTAATCTACGCTTAATATTTGAACGATGAAGACAAGCGCTCACTTATTGAGCACTAGCTCACAAAGATCTTTGTTTTTGGTTAATGATGTTTGACAGTGATCAAAATTCGAACAAATACCCTAATATTTAAGCCGATAAACTCCAAACACAAATTATTTAACTGCAAACTTTAAGTTCCAGTTTCTGCTAAAACAGCCCTGAAAGGCCTATAAACAGTAGGGTTTGTAAAATTTCATGACAGTAATTACTAACTACTCTAAGCACCAAAGAGCTATTACAATGACCTTAATTCATAGCAGTAAAAGAATTTAATCATGAACCAACAATGGTGGCATTCGGCAGTTGTTTATCAGGTTTACCCACGCAGTTTTTGTGATAGTAGCGGTGATGGCAACGGCGATTTAAAAGGTATTATTAGCAAGCTAGATTATCTGGAAAAGCTGGGCATTGATCTTATTTGGCTATCGCCTGTTTATCTCTCTCCAATGAAAGACAATGGTTACGACATTGCCGACTATCAGGCCATAGATCCGCGCTTTGGTAACATGAACGACATGCGCCAGTTAATCCATCAAGCTAAACAGCGTAACATCGGCATAATGATGGACTTGGTACTTAACCATACCTCCGACCAACATCATTGGTTTAAGCAAGCAAAACAAAGCCGAGATAACCCCTACCGCGATTATTATATTTGGCGAGACCAAACTAATCAGATCCGCTCTATTTTTAGTGGCCCAGCCTGGCAATATGATCCCGTCACTAGCCAGTATTACTTCCACCTGTTTGCCGATGCTCAGCCCGATCTCAACTGGGAAAATCCAGCCGTAGCAAAAGAAATTCATCAAATGATTTCTTGGTGGGTAGAGCAAGGCGTGGCAGGCTTCCGTTTAGATGTGATTGATTTAATTGGCAAACAAATTGACCAAGGTATTACCGAGAATGGTCCGCGTTTACACCCGCTGTTGCAGCAAATGCATCAAGCTTGTTTCAAAGGTAAAAAGCTGGTGACCGTGGGCGAAACTTGGGGAGCCACCCCCGAGATAGCCAAGTTGTATTCCGATCCGCGTCGTGAAGAGCTGTCGATGGTATTTCAGTTCGAACACGCCGCCTTAGACTGGCACCCAGAACATGGAAAGTGGCAAGTACAAGATTTTGATTTAGTTGCCTTAAAAAAGGTGCTTAGCAAATGGCAAACCGCCTTTGATGGCGATGGCTGGAACGCCCTATTCTGGAACAATCACGACTTACCACGCATTGTTAGCCGCTGGGGTAATGATGGCGAATACCGCGAAGCCAGCGCCAAATTGTTTGCAACGCTGCTGCATGGAATGCAAGGCACACCGTACATCTACCAGGGCGAAGAAATCGCCATGACCAACGTACAATTTGCCGAGCTAAGTGATTACGATGACATAGAAATTAAAAACAGTTACCAAGAAAAAGTGGTAGAGCAGCAAAGCTTAAGTCATCAGCAATTTATGCAAGGTGTGTATCAAAGCGCCCGTGATAATGCCCGAACTCCCATGCAGTGGGATAACTCTGACAACGCTGGCTTTAGTTGTGGGTAGCCGTGGCTCAAGCTTAATCCCAACTATCAGCAAATAAATGTTGCTAATGCGCTTGCCAATCAACACTCGGTGTTTTATCACTACCAACGCTTAATCGCACTGCGAAAATCCAGCAAATTTGGCGATACCTTGGTCTATGGCAGTTACCAATTATTAATGGAAGAGCACCCTCATATATTCGCTTATATTCGCCAATATAAGGAGCAAAGGTTGCTAATTGTTGCCAATGTCAGCCAACAAACTCAAACCTTGAGTTTAGATTATAAGCTTGCAGAAGTGGTGCTGGATAACCTTCAGCCAGAGGATGAATCAGAAGTAGATTTAGCTCAGCTTAACTTAGCGCCCTACCAAGCCATTATCTATTTGCTAGCGGATTAATTAGCGATACAAAAAACCAGCTAAGCGATTGCCTTAACAATACTTAGCGCCTTACTAGGCGGTAATCTATGCGCTAAGTAGCTACAAGCTTATTCGCTAAGGGTGTATTGCTCGGATAGGCGATGACACAGCCATTTGTACAAGTTAAAAGCTTTTGGGCTATTACTTGTAGGTAATAAGTCATCGTCTAAAAAGGCTTCACCCTTAAAGGTAAGCACATCACGCTGTTGTGATACTTCGCGAACTTCTATTCCAGGAATATAGTCTTCGTGCTCGCGCAGTAGCTGATTGGCCAGATCAATCAAATCTTGTTGGCTTATTGCTTGTTTAGTCATCACACCATGAGTAATTGGGTAAATATGAATTTTAGCATACACAGATGTAGCCACTTACCCTAGCGTCAAGATCAAAACTTGTGGCGCTTTTCTCAGCTTAAAAAACTGAGATAAAACGCAATAAGCCAAGCAACTAAGTTGCCTTTTTCTTACCACGCCATTGCTGTATCAATAAGCCACTAATAATTAACACTAAACCCAAGTATGTTGCAGGTTCTATCACTTCGTTCAAAAAATAGCTGATAAAAAACAGCGACAAAAACGGGGAAATAAAAATAAGGTTACTAATACGCGCGGTGTTGTTAGTAAATTTTAATGCTAATACCCAGCATACAAAGGCAATGCCCATTTCAAACAAACCTACATAAGCCGCGCCTAACCAAGCTTTAGCATTAAAGCTGGGTAAGCCATCACTCCACCAACAATAGGCTAGTACCATTGGCAGACTAAAACAGAAGGCCACCAGCAAACTCGCTACCGGGTCGCCAGAGTTACGGGTATTGATAATCCAATAGCCTGCCCACAACAAGGTGCTAAACAGTGCCAGCAGAACGCCTAGCACACTGTCAAACTGCATGCTTAGCAAGTCACCTCGCGTCGCAATCACCAGAACCCCAAAGTAGCCTAAGGCCATGGCAAGCAGATCTTGCTTACGCAATTGTTGCTTTAAAAAGGGGACTGCCAGCAAAGCCAAGGTAATTGCCCAGGTATAATTAAGTGACTGAGCTTGCTGGGCCGGCAATAAGTCATAGGCTTTGAACAGTACTAAATAATAAAGGAAAGGATTTATAGCACCTACCAGCAAAAAGAAGCCGGGCCGCTGCTTAGCATAGCTTAACGCTAAGGGCAGTTTGCGTTGCCATAACAACACACCACTTAACAACAAAATTGAAGTGACTGAAGCCAGCAATACCAATTGAATGGGGCTTAACCACTGCAGTGCTAATTTAAAAGCAGTGGCCACCGTAGACCACATTAACACTGCACTTATGCCAAAAGCATAGGCTTTAGTTTGTGTATTCATTATTACTTTACTATTTCCGACCAAGGGGCTCAGTGTATTCGGCATAACTGGCTAGAACAAGCCTTTAAAGTTTGAACGTCTGTGACTAGGGTCTGTTGATCTTTGCTGATGGTTTCTGCAGCAACTTATTAGCCATTTAGGCAAGGCAGTGAGTGTGCAGTTAAGTGGGCTTAATAATCACTCGCTAACGCTGAATAAATGGCTAATAAATGCTGCCCGAAGGGTTCGGATAAGCGAACAAAATTTCAACACCAAAGATCAACAGACCCTAGTAAGGCATCTATAAGTGCTTGAAGAATTAAGCTTAAGCAATGCGCAAGAATGGAAAAGAAAATAACTCACAAACTGGCTAAACTGATTTGAAGTCAAGTAATTGAGTCCAATATGGCAAGCCAACAACAGCGAATTAATACGGTCAAAAGACAAGTAGAGCAAACTCTTGATAGCCAGCTGGATATTGATCAGCTGGCTGCTCTAGCCTGTGTTTCACGCTTTCACTTTTGTCGGCTATTTCATGCCTATGTCGGTGAAAGCATTTATGCTTATCGCAAGCGTTTGTTGCTAGAGCGTTCGTTAAATCACCTTAGGTTTAGTCAACAAAGCTTAGTCGATATCGCCAATCAAAGCGGCTATCAAAACCAAGCGTCCTTTAACAAAGCGTTTAAACAACAGTTTGAGCAAACGCCACTTCAAGTAAGAAATCAGGGCTGGCTTCCGCCTTCTCCAGAACAATCTAACAAGCTTAACCCTCAAGCTGTCAGCCAAGTTGAGGTAATAGATCTCGCGCCACAAGCGGCATTATGTTCACCAGAACGAGGTCCTTATGCCTAAGCTGCCCCCAAAGCTTGGCGCCAGCTATTTAGCGCTTGCAATAAAGTGGGGTTAGATACTCAGCAAAGCACTATGATTGGTGTCTCCTACGATGATCCTAAAGTTACCCATCCGGAGCAAGTGCGTTTTGATGCGTGCCTAAGTTTGCCAATGGAGCAAACAAACCACGCCCGCTTGCCCTGCACTTCGCAACTTGCCGAACTGGGCATTCAACAACTAACTTTGCCTGGCGGTAAATTCGCTAAGTTGCGCCACCACGGAGGTTACGCAAGCATACCCAACAGCTATCAAGTGCTGCTGCGCGACTGGCTGCCGCAGTCAAGCTATCAGCTTCGAGACGCCAATTGCTTAGAGATCTACCACAATAAAACAGCCGATAGCATCCCTGAGCAATCCCTAATAACAGACCTTCTATTGCCCATTAACTAGCCAAAGGCAAGCACCCATGAGCCCTTCAATTAATTACGCCAATTTTAGTGAGTTTAGTGACCCCAAAAACTATTTGCCGCAACTGCCAGATTGCCAAGCGGATATCGCCGAATTAGTTAAGTGCGTGCAAAACAACTTGGTTCATCCCTATTGGTTACAACACTACCAACTCGACCCGGATTTCACCCAGCGCCTAGATGAAATGCAAACTCGCAGCGTGCAGCAAAAGCTAAAGCGCTTAAGCAATAACGAAGGGCCGCTACTTGCGGACAAACCAGCTAACCAAAGAATGCTTGGAAATTGCCGAGATTTTGCCTTGCTGCTCTGCACATTATTACGTGCTCAAGGCATTGCAGCGCGCTTGCGCTGTGGTTTTGCCACCTACCTCGGCATGCACCCTTACGAAGACCATTGGATATGTGAATATTGGCACAAGCAGCAACAACGTTGGATAAAAGTAGACGCCCAGCTTGATGCTAAGCAACAAGCGCTATTAAACATTACGTTTGATCCACTAGACCTGCCAGATAAGCAATTTATTTACGCTGGATCTGCCTGGCAACTATGCCGACGAGAACCAGAGCGCGCCCAGCAGTTTGGCATTTTGGGCATCACTGGCTGGCCCTTACTGCAAGGCAACTTACTGCGCGACATATTTGCCCTAAGTAAAATCGAGTTACTTGCCTGGGACAGCGGCTGGGGACTCAACAAACACTATTTTGAATACAGCCAAGCTAAGCAAGAATTACGGCTATTAGATAAACTGGCAGAGATAAGCGCTAAGTCCCTAGCCGAGCAAGCCTTAGCACAATCGAAAGGCCAAGAGCTGGCTTTTCCCGCTAACTGGCAATGGCAGCTTGCTCCCAGCATTGCAGACTTGTTGCAACAACACAACAGCGCTGTGGAGACCGACTACACTCTCATTGACAAACAACACTATTAAGCTATATTTCGCGCTATTAATAGAATACAAAGTAACTGCAATAATGCTCCACCACCGCAAAGCTCTTGGGCTAGTGCTGTTATTTAGCCTTAACGCTTGTAACTGCAATAAGCCACTTACGGGCGAAGACTATACCCTGTATAGCCGCTATACCCTAGATAACCAAAGCAACTACAATCTCACCTTCAGCAGTGAGCTAAGCTCGCAAATAGAGGCGGTAGACAAGCAGTTGCTCCAAGGCCAAATCGTCTCGGGTGAACGCAAACAAATACTGGCTTTCTTTGACCTTAGCCAGGCCACTAATCCCCCTTCAAGTAGTTTTGAACAGCTACAGCTATATGCTGATTCTGGCCACGGTGAACAGCTGGTTTATCAAAAAATCGATGACGAGCACTGGCAATTGCAGCGCAGCGACAGCAATCAAGAAAACTACGTGCTAACTATTATTGACGCCGATTTAAACTGGTAAATTCGCTAAAACTGGAGCCCTGAAACGCTATACTCGGGACAGTAATTTTGCTACTCTGCGCGACCTTTTTTGCAGGTATAAGGCCTTGGTTATGAGTCATTCAATTGCGGGTTTCGATTTTGGAACGTCCAACTGTGCGGTTGGTGTAATGCAAGGTAAACAAGCGCAATTAGTCAGGCTTCCCGAGCACGGCAATTATATGCCCTCTACCTTATTTGCCCCCCAATCAGAGATGATTTGTGCATGGTTATATCAGCAATTAGACACTCAAGGTAAGGCCCAGGCTTATCAGCAAGCACGTGGTAACCAGCTAAGTGCCAGTTTACGCGCCTTAAAAGAACTCAAACTTGACGGCTACGACGAGCACCTAAGCTTTGGCCAACAAGCGCTAAAAGAATATCTCGTCGATCCCGCCGATTGTTATTACGTGCGCTCTCCCAAGTCATTTTTGGGTGCTAGCGGTATTCGCGAGCGTCAACAGCAACAGTTTGAAGATATTACCGCCGCCATGATGTGGCACATAAGCCAGCAAGTGAAACAAAGTGGTCAAGCCGAACTGGCTAAAGTGGTAATCGGTCGCCCAGTTAACTTCCAAGGTTTAAACAGCGAAGTAAGCAACCAACAAGCCATCACTATACTTAGCAATGCAGCCCGTTTTGTTGGCTTTAAGCAGGTAGAGTTTTTGTATGAGCCGATGGCAGCTGGTTTAAGCTATCAACAGCAATTACAGCAAGAACAACGTGTATTAGTGATAGATATTGGCGGTGGTACCAGCGATGTATCGATGCTAATTATGGGGCCAAACTACCTTGCCGAGCGAGATCATCAAGACTTAGTGCTAGGTTACAACGGCGAGCGCATTGGCGGTAATGACTTCGACATAGCCTTAAATTTTGAAACCCTAATGCCCAGCCTAGGCGCCAAGCTTAACTTGGCCAGTGGCCAGCCAATGCCAATTAAGCCTTTTTGGGATGCAGCTGCAATTAATGACTTCCCCGCGCAAACCCGTTTCTATGAAAAAGATACCCGCTTGTTATTGCAACGCTTACTGAAAGAGCCGCAACTAAGCCCACTTAAAGGTTTACTGCGCCTAAGCACAGAGCGACAAACCTACCAGCTAAGTGCCTGTGCAGAGCAAGCAAAAATTGCCTTAAGCGAAGCGAATACGACCACTGTGGATTTGTCTTACTTACTGGAGCAACTAGAAGTAAACGTCACTCAAGAGGCTTACCAGCAGGCAGCTGAACGACTGCTTAACAGTATTGCTGCACTTAGTGACGATGTTATCGCGCAAGCAGGTTGCCAACCCGAGGCGATATTCTTAACTGGCGGCAGCGCTAATTCACCCATGGTTAAAAACTTTTTAGCCAAACGCTATCAAGCACCTTTAATTAGCGGGGATAACTTTGGTAGCGTAACCAGCGGCTTAACCTTGTGGGCCGACCATATCTTTGAATAAGTACCTATAGCTCATAAACTTGCGGCGCTAATTCCACCCGGTTTTTGCCGCGCTCTTTGGCAATATATAAAGCGCTGTCGGCACGAGCAACCAGCGCTTCTGGGCTAGAATCATAGCTAGTTAACATCGCTAAACCCAAACTCACGGTGGTGCTAAATTTATGCTCATCCTTTATCACTTCAAGCTCGGCTAAATGCTCTCGGACTCGATTGGCTATTAGTAGTGCCTGCTCTTGCACTGTATTTGGCAACAATAACAAAAACTCCTCTCCGCCCCAACGACATAAATAATCACCGTTTCGCAGCACCTTTAAGCTTTCTATGGCAAATAACCGCAAGGCTTCATCACCGGCAGAATGACCAAATCGATCGTTAATTTGTTTAAAGTTATCAATGTCTAACAAGATACAACATAAGGGCTGTAACGAGCGTTTGCTAATAGCAAACTCCTCGGTAAGGGTCTCACTCATGGAGCGCCGATTCATTAATCCAGTGAGGGGGTCATGATTTGCCTGAAACTCTAAACGTCGCTGATCATGATGTTGCTGCGTCACATCCATCATCACTGACTGCACAGCAGGTTTGCCATTCCACTTCACCACCGCTTCACTAATGTGCAACCAAGCGGATGTGCCATCACGGCGAACATTTTCAGTGACAACACTATTGCTATCCACCTCACCTTGAATCAAGCGTTCATGTAACTGAATAGCTTGTTGTTGGTTTTCTTCGGGGATAATAGACAATAGGCTGTCCAACTTAAGCACTGCTTCTGGACTGTCATAACCCAGAATATTGGCCATCGCTTGGTTGCAATAAAGCGGTTCAAAAAAACGGTGTACCATAATCCCCTGCAAAGAAGACTCTGTTAATAAACGATAACGTTGCTCACTTTGCTGTAGCTTTTTCTCCGCGGCAATTTGTGGTGAAAAATCCACTAGAGTAATTTGCAAAGCAGGTTTGCCCTGCCACTCGGTGAGGTGATCAATAGTTAACACCGAGAATTGCTCACCGTCTCGATTATAGTTTTCGTAGACCCTTACTTTTGGCCGCACTTGGCCACTCATTACTGCCTCGTAAGCGCTAATCGCTTCGTCGCGATCATCTTCAGCAATCAGTTCCAGTAAAGAAGGCAAGGCCATAATATCTTCAGCGCTATCGTAACCGAACATTTGAGCATAGCGTTCGTCAGCGAACAGCGGTACAAAGTCCCGGTGGATCACTATTCCGTAATAAGCACTAATGTCAGAAACTTTGCCCATACTTAACCATACTTTACTTAAGGTAATTTAAGCGTAGTCAGGCACAAGGATGAACTCAACTACCGGTGACTAACTACCACTTAGTTAATAGTACTGTTACATTGCTACTAGCTTTGCGATAAACCTGAGGAAAACCAATGAGAACCCTGTTAACAGCCTGCTTGTTAATACTCGGCCTAAGTAATCTCTCCCTGGCCGTTGCCAATGAGTCTTCAGCCATGCTTGAATCAGATTCTCCGCAACTTAATATGCAATTACAGGTAGAAGTGATAGGGATTGATAAAGCTGCGGCTCAGGCATCACAAGCTTTGCGAGACATCGCCGATAGCGTTAATCAACTTGCTAGCAATCCAGAACTTAGCCCAGAGCAGCAACAGCACTTTCAACAAACCCTTAACTCGGTAGAGCAGCTAAGCCAACAGCTAGATATCAGCTTAAAGCAACTGCCCGATACCGTCGCGCAAAGCACCAAACCCATTGTGAACTTAGCCGATAAGTTATCCAGTGAAGTGCAGTTTTGGGTAATGATCATCTTAATCAGTTTGGTGATAATCATTATTGTCGCTTTGTTAGCTATTTACTTTAGTGTGTTAGCGCCAACTAGCCGCGCAGTGCTTAGCGCCACCGGACAACTTAACCAGCTGGCCTCTAGCTTAAAAACAACGGCAGAATTAGTCGAGAAAACCGCCGCTCAAAATCAACATTTGCTAGAGCACTTAAAGCCAGCGCCACAGCGATTTAGTCAGCGCCAGCGGGCTAAAGCTGCCACTAAATAACTCTGTACAACAAAAAAGCCAGCATCTCTGCTGGCTTTTCAAAACTAGCAATCAGGCTTAGTCACCCAAGAAACCACCAGTTTGATGTGCCCAAAGCTGACTGTAAATACCGTCACCTTTGATTAACTCGGCATGGCTGCCTTGCTCTACAATCTCGCCTTTATCTAGCACAATTAAACGGTCCATGGCGGCAATCGTTGATAAGCGGTGAGCAATTGCGATCACCGTTTTACCTTCCATCAACTGATTCAAACTGGTTTGAATTGCCGCTTCTACTTCAGAATCTAGCGCCGAAGTCGCTTCGTCTAAGACTAAAATAGGCGCATCTTTTAGCAGTACCCGGGTAATCGCAATTCGCTGGCGCTGACCGCCCGAAAGCTTAACCCCGCGCTCGCCTACATGGGCGTCGTAACCAGTACGACCGTCTTGATCGCTAAGGCTTAAAATAAACTCATGGGCTTTAGCTTGCTTGGCAGCCTCAATCATTTGCTCTTCGCTTGCGTCGGGACGCCCATACAAAATATTGTCGCGCACCGAGCGATGCAGCAAGGACGTATCTTGCGTCACCATACCAATTTGCGCCCGCAGGCTATCTTGGGTCACTTGGCTAATATCTTGATCGTCGATCAAAATAGCGCCGCCTTCCACATCATGAAAACGCAGCAATAAATTAACCAAGGTGGTTTTACCGGCACCCGAACGCCCTACTAGGCCAATCTTTTCACCCGCTTTAATTTGCAAGTTAAGCTTATCAATCACGCCACTTTGCTCACCGTAGTGAAAGCGAATATCGCGATAATGAATGCGGCTTTCGGTCACTTTAATTGGCTTGGCATCCTTTTTATCGGTAATAGTTTGCTTGGTGGTTAAGGTAGTCATGCCATCAGCCACGGTACCAATGTTTTCAAACAAAGAACCTATTTCCCACATAATCCACTGCGCCATACCATTAAGGCGCAATACTAAAGCAATCGCTACCGCAATAGCGCCTACCGACACATCACCCAAGGTCCACAAGTAAATAGACAAAGCGGCAATACCAAAAGTAAGCAGGTAATTAGACAGTTGCACCGAAAAGTTAAGGCCGGTCACTAAACGCATTTGTTTGTGCACGGTAACCAAAAAAGCGTCCATCCCTTCTTGGGCATAATCGGCTTCTCGTTGGCTATGCGAAAACAGCTTTACTGTAGCGATGTTGGTGTAGCTATCAACAATTCGACCACTCATTAATGAGCGGGCATTAGCCTGTTCAGTTGAAATGCGTTTTAACTTAGGCACAAAGTACAACTGCACCCCAATATAAGCACAAAGCCATAGCAACATCGGCCATATGAGTCGAATATCGGCTTGTGCCACCAGCACCACCATGGCGGCAAAATAAACCAAGATGTACACCATCAGGTCGAGCAGCTTCATCACTGTTTCGCGCACAGCTAATGAAGTTTGCATAACTTTAGTGGCTACTCGTCCAGCAAAGTCATTAGCAAAAAATGACACGCTCTGGCGCAGCAAATAACGGTGAGCCGACCAGCGAATCGCCATTGGAAAATTGCCCAATAAGGCTTGGTGAATCAATAGAGAATCCAGCAAGATCAGCAGCGGCATTACCACCAACAAGGTGAGCCCCATCATCCATAAGGTTGCTGCCTCTTCGCTGAAAAAGGTAGCGGGATCTTTAGTGCCCAGCCAATCAACCAATTGCCCCATAAAACCAAACAAAGCAACTTCACAAATAGCAATTAAGGCCGATACCACCGACATAAATAACAAAGGCTTCCCCATACCAGCACAATAGTGACGACAAAATTGATATAAACCTTTAGGTGGTTGTTTAGGCTCTTGTTTTGGAAATGGAACGGTGAGCCCTTCAAAAAAACTAAACATCTAGACATTCCTTGTAATAAATCTTGGTGTTACAACGAATTAACTCGCATTTGTACTGTAGCGTACTTTGTCAAATATGCGCAGCCTTACTGACCAATAAACGACAAATCGTTACGCACCAAGGCTTACACCAAATATTTATTTCCTGAAGGCATGCACAAAGCTAATAAAAACCTAAGCACTCACCGCACTGTTGCATATAATGGAACAACCAGCAGGGTAAGGAGGCAGCGATGAATTTAGAAGACATGGAGTTGTTTGTTAACTTGGCAAAACAAGGCAGTTTTACCAAGGCGGCAGACTTTACCAACATCCCCAAATCAACCATTAGTCGACGTATCACCAATCTAGAAAAACACCTTGGGGTAAAGCTGTTAGCCCGCACAACCCGCAGCTTAAGTTTGACCGAAGTGGGAATTAATTATCTGAAAGGCTGTGAAGAATTGCTAAACCAAGCTAAACAGCTAGAACAAAACACCCAGCAACAAAACCAGCACCCCAGCGGCACCTTAAGCATCTTCATACCCAATACTCTGTTACGCATTTTTTGGCCGGTAGTGATTGAGATGATCAACCAATACCCAGAGCTTAAGTTTGAAGCATACAGCAGTGAAGGGCGCCAAGAAGAGCAAACCTCAACCCGCTACGACATTATGTTTCATGTGGATGAACCTAAAGACTCTTCATTGATTGCGAGGCGAATAGCCACCATAAAATATGACTACTACGCCAGCCCCACTTACATTGCCAAGAATGGGCTACTTCAAGTACCCAGTGATGTAGATAAACACCGCATTATTTTTAACTCGGTGTCACAAGCCCCGACTCATTCTTGGCGATTTGAACATAACAACGAACTAGTTTCTCAGCCTGTCTCGCCATTTTTTAGCGTTCAAAACCCCGACCTAGGTTTAGATTTATGCTTGCAAGATAAGGGGATCGCACTAGTGCCGGATATTCTATCAAAAGAGTTAATTAAACAAGGGCGCTTAGTTAAAGCCTATGCTCAGCCGCAACAACTTAGTGGTTACATTTACGCTATTTATCATTCGCGACAATTTCTTCCCGCCAAAGTCGCAGTGTTTATCGACAAAGTGCAGGCCTTTTGGCAAAACAACCTTAATTAGTCCATTTGGTGAAACAATGGATTTCACCTTGGTGGATTTTTAAGCCACTTAAGCTTACCTACAATGGGCTCAACTTAACCAGTCCATTGCAGGAAACACTCAATGAAAATTAAAGCTTCCCTTTACGCACTTATCTTCGCTGGCCTTATTTCAAGTTCAGCTCATGCCGCTACGGTACAGTTAAAAGATGGTCGCTCCATCCAAGGTGCCATTGTGTCGCAAAATGCCGACGAGCTGGTTTTAGACATGCATGGTATTGAAGTAAAGCTACCAACCGAACAAGTGCAAAATATTAGTTTTGGTGATACCCCGGAAGATGGCACCACCATTAGTAGCTTTACTGAAACCAACCAAACTAGCGCAGCGGCAAATACCGAGGCTAACCAAGAGCCTGTAACCGTGCCTGCAGGTACCATGCTTACGGTACGTATGAGCGAGGGCGTAAATACTCGCCAGCATGAAACCGGCCAGCGATTTACGGCGGTGTTAGAAGCCGACCTAATGGCCGGAGATGCCTTAGTAGCACCACGAGGTAGTGCCGTTTATGGCCAATTAAGTGAAGTTAAAAAAGCAGGTCGTTTGGCAGGTTCTGCCAGTATGAGCATTACCCTTACCAATATTCGCATCAACGACCAAATGCACGACATTCAAACCGATGTATTAAGTTCTAGTGGCAGTAATACCGCAGGAGATACTGTGGGAAAAACCGCACGAGCGGCAGCTATTGGTGGTTTAATTAACGGCAGCGATGGCGCTAGAAATGGTGCTAAAGTAGGTGTAGGTGCTTCGGTCATAACTCAAGGCAATGACATCGAGCTGCCTAAAGACAGCTTAATCGACTTCACCTTAACCGCCCCTATGCAGAGTTAAGTTACTCGGCAGGAGGAGTATCTCCGGCTTGTTGCAATACAAACGGACTGGTGGGCTCACTGTTATCCAACAGTGAGCCCACCTGCTTGATTTGCTCAAGCGCAGCAGAGTCTTTGCGATAACTTAGATACACAGGCCGTAGCCAAGGCTCGGCGTCTTCAACCAAACATAACTGCTGGCTATCGATAAACGGAGCTACCATCGACTCAGGCAAGTAACAAGCACCACCTTTTTCTAGAATAAAATCTAGAGCGATACGGCCAGTAGAAGTACGCAAGAAAGGCGGAGCAGTATTACTATGGCGCAGCGCATGTTCTGAGGCAAAGCGACTGCCCCAATCTACATACACATAGCCCTTTTCTAGCGCTTGCTGCTGCAACTGCGGTGTGGTGGACACCAATAACAATGATAGTTGGGCCACTTGGCTGCTTGCCAGTTCATCAGATTTTAGGGCGTCAAAACCCACCCCAATATCTAAAGTGCGCTCTAATAATGCGCGGTGCATTTGCTCACGCCCCATGGTTTCTGCGCTAAACGCATAACCGGTAAACACCTCGGTAACCACACTTAAGCCATGTTGCAAAAAGGCATCCCAGCTATTCGGCGTCCCCGCTAAAGCAAGTTGAATTGCATGAGCTTTGCTAAGTAATAACTCTGCCTTAGATTGCTCTAAGGTTCGCACCATATTTTCCGCGTAAGTAATTAAACGCTCACCGGAGCTGGTGAGTTTGATGGCATTGCGGTCTCGAATAAAAAGCTGGGTATCGAAATAGCTTTCTAACTGCTTAATTCGGGCGCTCACTGCCGCTTGGGTAATATACAAATTCTCTGAAGCCCGCCCAAAATGCTTTTCTTTGGCCACTTCCAAGAACGTTCGGAATACTTTTACATCCATTTACTTACGCCTCCCCAGCTAAGCTGAGGTTAACAAACAAATTTTGTTGTTACGACAAAAACAATTCGTTTTCTTGTTTCGCCAATAATCACTACCTTGCAGCCAACTTATCCCGCTGCTTAAACAGCCTTAATTCTCAGTTGGAGTGACCTCATGATTATCGATTTTCGCTTTGGCAACAAACGTTTTTATGACGACAAACGCTTTAAACATGGCTTTCGTAAATCAGGCGATTTTACTTTGCTTGAAGCGGAGTTACTAAGCTTATACGGCGAAACCATGCGCGCCATAGATGCCGGAGAATTACTGCCAGAAGGCAACCAAGAACAGCGCTTTTTGTTGGTATGTAGCCAGCAGTTAGAGCCAGAAAGCAAGCTTGAGAAGATCTGGATGAAGTACAAAAAGCTGGCACAAACTCGTCGACGTTTTCACACCTTACACAGTCGTTGTAAATCAACTACTGACAACTTTGAAAATGAAGATGAAACATTTATCACTGAAGATGATTAGCAAACAGGCTGAACTTTTAACCATTAGGACTGAACAATGCGTATAGCAATTTTATCTCGAGGCGAAAACCTCTACTCCACCCGCCGCTTAAAAGAAGCCGGTGAAGCTCGTGGGCACCAAGTAGACATTATCGATACCTTGCACTGCTATATGGACATAACCAGTAGCAAACCAACGGTACGATATAACGGTGAAGTACTGCCCAAGTATGATGCGGTAATCCCGCGAATTGGCTCATCAATTACCTTTTATGGCACCGCGGTAGTACGTCAATTTGAAATGATGGGCACCTTTTGTGTTAACGAGTCGGTGGCGATTAGCCGCTCGCGCGACAAATTGCGTTCGCTACAGTTATTGTCACGTAAGGGCATTGGCTTGCCGCGCACTGGTTTTGCCAGCAAACCTGACAAAATTCAGGATCTAATCAAAAACGTGGGCGGTGCTCCGCTAGTGATTAAACTGCTAGAAGGCACCCAAGGTATCGGCGTAGTGTTAGCCGAAACCAACAAGGCAGCCGAAAGCGTGATCGAAGCGTTTATGGGTTTAAAAGCCAATATCTTGGTTCAGGAGTTTATTAAAGAAGCTGGCGGTGCCGACATTCGTTGTTTAGTGGTTGGCGGCAAGGTAGTCGCAGCAATGAAACGCCAAGCTGCAGAAGGCGAGTTTCGCTCAAACTTACACCGAGGCGGCGCAGCTCAGCTAGTGCGTTTAACTAAAGAAGAGCGCGCCACAGCGGTAAATGCTGCTAAAGCTATGGGCTTAAACTTATGTGGTGTAGACATTTTGCAGTCAAACAACGGGCCAGTGGTGATGGAAGTAAACTCCTCTCCTGGCTTAGAAGGCATAGAAACCGCCACCGGCAAAGATGTTGCCGGTATGGTATTTGAATTTATCGAAAAAAACGCCAAACCTTTCGCCACTAAAACCCGTGGAAAAGGCTAAAAGCCAAGCGTCAAACAATGAGGCAAAAAACATGATTATCGCTGGAAAAGAAATAAAACCGGGAGAGCAAAAACATATCGAAATCCCCGTGGCCAAGTTATATACCGACACTAATATTTCGATTCCAGTGCTAATTACCCGCGCCAAACGACCAGGCCCAACGGTATTTGTAAGCGCCGCAGTGCATGGCGATGAGCTAAATGGCATTGAGATAATTCGCCGTTTAACCCGCTCGCCAAGCTTTAAAATCACCAAAGGCTGCTTAATTGCTGTGCCAATGGTGAATATTTATGGGGTGCTTAATCAAAGCCGTTATATGCCAGACAGGCGCGACTTAAATCGCTGCTTTCCTGGCTCAGAAAAGGGCTCGTTGGCCGGGCGTTTGGCGCATATTTTCTTAACTGAAATTGTCGCTCATTGTGACTATGGGATAGATCTACACACCGGTGCGATTCATCGCTCTAACTTGCCGCAAATTAGAGCCAACCTAAAAGACCCCGAAACCAAGTTATTGGCCGAGGCCTTTGGCGTGCCGGTATTACTTAATGCCGATTTACGTGATGGCTCGTTACGCGAAGCGGCAGTAGATAACAACACCAAGATCCTGCTTTACGAAGCTGGAGAAGCACTGCGTTTTGATGAATTATCGATTCAAAGCGGCGTGAAAGGCATATTAAAAGTACTGTCGCATTTAGGCATGGTTAAAAAACGCCGTAGCACTAAAAAAACCTCACCGTACATAGCCTATAACAGTGCGTGGTTGCGCGCATCTGCCAGCGGCATAGTGAGTGAAACGACCCAACTAGGCGATTTGGTTGAAGCCAATGATATTTTGGCCGAAATAAATAGCCCTTTTGGTGAGCTAATCAGTAAAGTGAAAGCAAAGCGCTCGGGCATTGTGATCGGCAAGCAAAATATCCCCTTAGTACAAGAGGGCGATGCGATGTATCACCTTGCGTATTTTGGGGCAGAACAAGATGAAGTTGCCGAACAGATCGAGAACTGGCAAGAGTCCATAAACCCTGTTATCAACGCTGTTCAACATCCTCAATAGGAGAAGCTAAACAATGAGTATTAATACCTTTTTACTAATCGTTGTAGCATTTGCGATTTTTTATGTCGCGCAAAGCAAAGTAAATACTTTGGTGCTTAACTACGGAGCAGCACGCAATATTGCTAAAACACGGATCCACTATGTTAGTTGGGTGCTGCGCAGTGCTCTAGTATTAATACTGGCACTAGTGGTTAGCCTGGTTAGCGATCTAGGTTTTAATGATTTTGGGGTATTTTTATCCTCGGTATTTGCCGTTATTGGCGTAGCCTTATTTGCTCAGTGGTCGATTTTAAGCAATGTAACCGCCAGCATTATTGTGTTTTTCTTTTTCCCTTACCGGGTTGGTAACCAAGTTAAGATCCTAGATGGCGATAATTCGGTTGAAGGGCGCTTAGAAGAAATCACCTTGTTCCACGTTATTTTGCTGGCCGAAAATGGCTCTAAGCTCACCTTTCCAAATGCTATGGTCTTTCAAAAAGCCGTGGTCATTGGTGAGCACCAACCTACTCGCGCTGTAGATTCCAAACCAAAAGCGCAAGGTTACGAAGAGGAAGTTAGCGGTGAATAAACTGGTAATTGGCAACTTAGAAACTTGTAATTTGCCAGACTTAGGCATTAATGATTTACCGGTTAGAGTTGATACTGGCGCAAAAACCTCGGCTTTACATGTAGATAATCTGGAGCAAATTAAAGTTAACGGCAAACCGCACATTAGCTTTGATTTGCACCCAGACATCTATAACCTGGAACAAGTTTGCCGTTGTAGTGCACCTATTTACGACACCAGGAAAATCAAGTCATCTAATGGTGACGTGGAGCAACGTTACGTTATACAAACGCGTTTTCAGCTGGGCGAACATATTTGGCCCATTGAGATAACCTTAAGTAACCGCCAAGACATGACCTACTTAATGTTGTTAGGTCGACAAGGCATGAGCGATAAAGTGTTGGTAGACCCTGCTCAAAGCTTTCTGGTAAACAGTTAACATTAACTAACCAGCGCCAAAATAAGGAATACCAGCACTTAATAAGCCGTAAACACAAGGACTTAGCCAATGACCAGCGAAAACCTAGCAAGCTCCAACCAACAAACCTTTGATGGTCATCATGATGCGGCGCTTCGCCGCGTTTTGGACGTTCTTGAACAAGAGCTGCCCGCTGCCGAGCTTAGCTTTATAAGCCAATACGACAATGCGGTATTGGCTAATTTGCTTGAGTCTTTACCCGATAACTATCGTCAACATATCTGGCCTCAGCTAGCGACAGAGCGCTACTGGGACATATTGCATCTCATGCAATATGAAACCGTTAAACACTTCTTCGAGCTATTTAATCAATCACAGCTAAACGCGCTACAGCAAACCATAAGCGATACCGAAATTGTTGAATTTGCCGATTTTCTGCCCGAGTCGATGGTGGAGATCTATCTTGAGCAACAAGACGAGCTTAGCGCGGCACAGCTGCAAGATGCACTAAGTTACGATGATGAGCAAATTGGCCGTTATGTTGATACTCACATTCTACGTGCACGCCCCAACTCAACGGTAGCCAGAATTAAGCAGCGTTTGAGCGCTCAAACCGACAAACATGTGGCAGTATATTTGGTGGATGCCCAAGGGCAGTTTCAGGGTGCTTGCAGCATGACCGACATCGCCAACTCTGCTGACACTACTAAACTTACTGAGCTTAGCCAGAACATTGAGGTATTTGACCACCAGCAAATGCTAGCCGATGTATCCTTATCACTGAACATGGTGCCAGGCCATGCTTGGAATCCAGTACAAAAAGACGGAAAAATTGTCGGGGCTATTGCCTTATCCAACATAGTGCAATGGCTACAAGAGCGCAGTTTAGATGTTGCGATTATCGATACACCATCTGATGAAGAAGATCTGTTTACCCCAGTGCCTACCGCCGCCAAAATGCGCGCGATTTGGCTAACCACCAATTTAGCTACGGCGTTTTTAGCCTCATGGGTAATTGGCTTATTTGAAGGAGCACTCCAGCAGCTAGTGGCACTGGCGATATTAATGCCGGTGGTGGCCAGCATGGGTGGTATTGCAGGTAGTCAAACCTTGGCGGTAGCCTTGCGCGGCATAGCGCTGAATCACTTACAACAAAGTAACCTAAAGCTTCTACTTAACAAAGAGTTAAAAATTGCCGCGTTCAACGGCTTAGTCTTGGGTCTGGTTATCGCCTTAGTGGTTAGCCTATGGTTTAAATCTGCCGCTTTAGGTGCAGTTATCTTTGTGGCCATTGTGCTCAATAGCCTGGCCGCAGCAGCGTCTGCCACAATGATTCCATTTATACTTAAAAAAATGAAAATTGACCCAGCCGTTGCCGGTTCGGTAATTTTAACCACCGTGACCGACATCGTAGGTTTTGTGGCTTTTCTTGGCCTAGCCTCACTATTATTAATGGGCTAAACCTCCCACAAAAAATGCAACTAAATAGCTAAAAGGCACACAATGATTAGAACTTGGTTAAGCCATAAAGGCGATGAGCCGATACAGGGCGACGAGCAGCAAATTGGTCCATGGTTAGAACAAGAAGCAGGCACTATCTGGATTGATATTGACTTGCGCAGCTTTAGCCATGCCAAAGCCGAGCAATTACTTAAGCGCTTTGCGTGCCACCCCTTGGCAATAATCGATACCTTTCGTCCCCGCCACCCACCTAAAATAGAGCTGTTTGACGAACAAATATTCATGCTTTATCGAGGCATTCAGCACTGTATTGGTGATTTAAAATTTGAGCATATGCAGCTGGCCATGTTTGTAGGTAAAAACTACCTTATTACTCTGCACGATGGTCAGTCGCAGGGCATAGAAAACCTGTTACAACAGCCCTTTCATAAATACTTACAGCACCCATTAAGTTTAGCCAGCCGAATAATGCACAGTGCCTCAACCTTGTATTTAAACCAATTGCTAGAATTTGAAGACCAACTAAGTGAATTAGAAGAGCAATTAAGTAGTCATGGGGATGACCAATTACTCAGCACAATTACTCGCTATAAAACCGACATTCTTCGACTCAACCGAATTTTTAGTTACCATCTCAGCCTAAGTAAAAAGCTACTGCATCTCGAGCAAGAACAAAGTGTAAACAACATAGCGATAGACCAACCGGTGTTGCAAGACTTACACGAGCGCTTCGAACGATTGCATAGCCTTAGCAGCATGTATTACGACATTTGCGGTGATTTAGTGGATGGTTACTTATCGATAAGTTCGCACAAACTTAACAACACCATGCGAGTATTAACCTTAATTACCGCCATCTTTGTTCCTTTAAGTTTTTTAGCCGGCATTTACGGAATGAATTTTGAAGTGATACCCGAACTTCATCACCCAAATGGCTACTTCATTTTGCTTGGCACAATGCTGCTAATTGCAGTATCACTAATTGCCATATTTAAATGGAAGCGCTGGTTTTAGGCTGCCGTAAGCCGTAGTGCTACCATCTATTTATGTGCATCCAAATCATCTACTTACCCCAAAAGTAGCACGTCAGATTTCTTTACATCTTTTTTCTCAATCATATGTCAAATAGCATAAGATTATGAAATAAAAGTAATTTTTTATTGGCTTAAAAGTTGCTAACGAAATCACATCTAAAGATGTGATTTTTAGCCAAACAAGGGATAAAGAAATTGAAAAAAGCTAAGTTAATACTATGTAGTTTAGTATTTGGATTACTTACCAACCTATCGGCGCAAGCTGGCGTGATTCTTTCGGCAGTAGATGTTAGTACTAATATGGGCACTCGCTTTGCTGGAGATATTAACAATACGATTGATCAATCGGGCCTTAATACTACCTTTGTAAGTGGTGTAACTGACTTTGATACCTACAATCCAAGTAGCCAATCGGTTATTAATACCGCACCGAACCAGTGGTGGGGCGCAACCGATACCTTAGGCTATACCGATTTCGACTTAGGTGCAGTTTATAACCTTCACCGTTTTGCACTATGGAATGCCAATTTCATCTTTGGTGTTAAAGATTTCAGAGTGTTAATTGACGATAACGCAGCGTTTTCTAGCGCGCTTGATTTAGGCTCTTTCACCGCCAACTTTGACCAAGCTACTGGTCAAGTATTTGATTTGCTAGATGGTATTGGCCGCTACGTCCGAATTGAACATCTATCTATCCACAGTAACTCAAGTAACATTAACGAAGTGGCCTTTGATGTTAGCTCATTTTCTCCTGTGACTTCGGTACCAGAACCTAGCACTTTAGCTATTTTCGGTTTAGCTTTTGCCGGTCTAATGTTTAGACGTAAACAGCGCTAAACATAACCGCTATTCACCAACAAGAAACCCGCTTCAAAGCGGGTTTCTTGTTATTTAGTTTAACGAAACACTTACTCGCTTATTACGCTGAATTGATGCCAATACCGCACTGGCCATCACCAGTAGAACGACGGTCAAAGACACTGCTGTAGGGATCGCCCATACAGTTTCAACTAAAGCCATTTTCACCCCAATAAACACCATGATTACTGCCAATGCTGGGCGTAAATATACAAACTTATCTATCATACCCTGCAATACAAAAAACAAGGAGCGCAGGCCCAACAAGGCAAATACGTTAGCGGCTAATACTAAAAATGGCTCTTGAGTCACCGCAAAAATAGCTGGTATCGAGTCCAGCGCAAACAACACATCCATCAAAGCAATAGCGCTAATCACACTGGCCATAGGAGTAAACCAGCGTTTGTTCTCCCGTTTCACCCACAAGACATGGCCATGATACTGATCGGTCACCGGCCATATCTTTGCCAGCAGCTTATTAGTTTGAACTTGGTTATTGGAGTGCTTTTCTGGCAAGGCTAGCTGTATGCCTGTCCACACTAAAAAGGCCGCAAATACATACAATACCCAGTGAAAGCTTGCTAACAATTGGCTGCCAACTGCAATCATCACACTGCGTAACAACAGTGCACCAATCACTCCCCACAACAAAGCACGAGGGCGCAACTCAGCGGGCACCTTAAACTGGGAAAATATCACAGTGAATACAAATAGATTATCTACGCTTAGCGACTTTTCTAATAAGTAACCGGTGCTAAAAGCAATTGCTGCCTGTTGCGGACTATATGCACTGTTTGGTGCGTACCACTGCCAACACCACAGTATAGAAAGGGCAAACGCCATAGCTAAGGCAAACCAAAACACACTCCACATAGCCGCTTTTTTAAGACTGATATTGCCATTTCGAGTTTGCCAAACGTCCACTAGCACCAACACCAAGGTGGCGAGTGCAAATACAAAGTAAGTGATAGAGTTCATTACTGATCCTCAGGGGCAAAGGATCTAGTCTTTATGGGATAATGCCTAGACCTTCACAAACAAACACGCTTAACCTTTTGGCTAGGCACCTTTGTGTTGGTCTCGTCGAGATACCTTTCGGTACCTTCGCATGCCGGATAGGTAAGACACCTAACGGGATGACGACATGCAAATTTTCATCAACTACTCCCCAAGACGCCGCGATATTACGCCTAAAATTTGCCTCGCGCTAGGCTTATTTTGCTTAAAAATAAGACTATGGTTTAAGACTTGTTTTTCATTAGCTTGCGGCACATCAGGTCACTAAATAGGAGCGCTTTCGCGCCGCTAAACTTAGCTATCAGCTATCCCACATAACGTCGCACTGTTTTTTAAGCGCTGAGCTGAGTAATTCAATTAAAGGTTGAGCGCGAGTATTTAAACTAATCACAGGTTCCAATTCGGCATCATTCTCATCAGCGTTAGATTGCTCTGCCTGAGCTTGTGCAGCAAGCTCTAGCTGAGCTTTTAACTGGCTTAAAGCTTCGGCAACATCTTCGGCCCGTATCGCTCCCGGCACACTGCCACTGTGTCCCATCATTTTTAACAGCGCTAAACCAATATCACCAAACATGGTGACATTTGCGTAAGCTTTACATCTGAATGTAATTAACATGGGTATTTACCTATTAATAAATCAACACAAGGCTAGCAGCATAAAACGAATCGCCAATGCTTTCCTTAAGCCAAACGACATTGTTGCTTAACACACTACAATTAAACCCTTTGTTGCTTTGCTTTCGCACTTAACTCATCACGATAATAATTACCCAGGGTATATTGTCCAAAAGCGGGTGCGATAGAATCTTGCCCCATCACTGTAAGAAAAAACTCTGCTGGCCCGCCCCATTTCTCTGGGAGTCGCTTAACAATACTAAGAGCAATGCGCCGGATAAAATCTGGAAGCTTAATTGATTTTGACGGCTTGTCTTGCGCTTGAAATGCCAATTGAGCCATCTGGTTCATCGACAATACTTCAGGTCCGCCTACGTCTAATTCTGATTCACGCCGAGCTATTGCATCGATGCAAAACCTTGCTAGATCTTTGCCATGAATAGGATTAGCTCGCACCTCGCCATTGCCAAACATGTACACTTTTCCGCTTGCTGCCATACGATACAGTTCTGTCATATCGGAGAAAAAGCCGTTTGGCCTAAGCACACAGCCTTGCAGTAATGAAGAGCTTAATAAGCGCTTGGCGAACTTTTCTTTAGCCGCCAACAAACGCACTTGCGGATACTTTTTAGCATTAAAAGCCGAGACATAAATGAATTTACTGACCGCCGCTCGTTCCGCTTCTAACAGAAGATTCAAGTTGGCTTGATAATCCACATCCAAATAAGTCAGGCCATCTTGCTGTCGAGTAATACCCAAACAGGAAATAACCACATCTACATCTTCGCAGATGCCTTTTATGGCTTTTGGCTCGGTGACTTGCGCTTGAATAATTTGCTGCTCGGGTACACCTTTATCCAGTAACTTAGCGCGGTTTCTCGCAACGGCTTTAAAATCTATATTACTGGCCAATAGCTGCTCAACAATGTGCAGACCTAAATAACCAGTGGCCCCAACCAACAATACTTTTTGCTCCTTATCCATCGGTTTAATTCTCCACCTTTTGTTTAGTCTCTAAATCCGGGCGATAAGGCTCCTCTCGCAATATGTGACTAATGAGTAGTTTGAGATAAAACAAAGGCAGAAACCACGCTAATCCCGGCGGTGCATCAAACACAGCCAAGGTAAGAACTAGCGCAAACGAATACAAGATCAAGGCCACCGGACGCTGCAAATACAGCGGCGTTTTTAATACCCACGCACAAGCGACAAGCATATAAGTACCGGTTAACAAAACCCACCAAACATCCAGCTGCAAAAAAGCCCAACTGAATAGGCTTAACTGCACAAAATGCAAAGCTATAAAACTGATATGCTGTTTAAAGCCTTGTCCATCACGATGAAACCAGCGCTTAGCACTGGAAGTAGCATTAGTAATGATGCCGCCAACAATATCAACCGCAAGAATACCCGCCACAACAAACTGAAATACACTCCATCCCAGCTCGCCGTGCCATGCCCACAACAGCAGAGCTGCGCTCGATATAAAAGGTACATACAGTTGCAAAGCTTTCTCCGCATCAGTAGCACCTGGACCAATAAAGCTATCAACTTTCCCCTTCACGCCTGCTCTCAATTCGGGCAGCTGCCAATCAATATTCATAACCTTCACCTTATTTGGACCACTCGGTCTTTTTAAAATAAAACCAATCCACACAAAGGTAAAGCTTTATTTTGTCCGAGTGGTCTAAAAAAATAACCCATGTTATAGTGCTAGGCGTAACAGAGAGCTAGAGAATCAAATGCCAAAGCTGATAAATCACGATGAAAAGCGCAAGGAGATTGCGCTAAAAGCCACAGAGATATTTCTCGAATATGGCTACAAAAATATTGGAATGCGCCAACTGTGTGAACAGCTAGGCATGAGCAAAAGCGCTGTCTACCACTACTACAAAAGCAAAGATCAGCTTTTTATTGCAGCCACCGAAGCCATTGTAAGTGTTGATGCCTCGGCACTAATTGATGCGCCATTGGCGCCCCAGGCCAAGCTTGAACAGCGCTTAGAAAACTTTGTCATTATCTTTCGGCAAATGGCGCCGCGATTCTTCAAAGAAATGCAACTTATTGCCGACTATATTGAAGTGATTGGTGAGGAAAATGTGGCCAGCGATGCATGCATGCAACTGGCTAATCAGAACTACTTAGAGCTTCTGGCAAGCTATGTATCAGAAGAAGCTAAAGATAGCCTATACACGCTTATGCTGGGTTTGCTAAACCATCAAATAATGGCAGGAAAACCTTTAGAGAAAAGCTACATAATAAAGATGGTGAGTGCGCAACTAAACAACTAACGAGAGCGCCAAATTAGCGCTCTTGTTAAGTGGTGTTACTCAAGCTCCAAATACACTTTATCCAGCAAGGACATGGCTAAGTCGTTATCGTAATAAGCCGCTTCGTTAATAAACGCTGGATATACTGTTTTCTCGCCTTGATAACAAATGTCTTCGCCCATAAAGGTTCTAAAAATAGGGTCACCAGTATTAATTGGCTGGTAGTCATTGTCTTGCACATTGCTGTGCACCATCGCTAGTCGTTCACCCTTGTCGTTAAGCGGTAGTTTAATGCTATCGAGATACAAAAAGGCCTCAACTTGTGTAGGTAGCTCAGGTAAATCTTGTTGGTTATGCAGCTCTACAAAATCAAGAATATGCCCGGTCATTTGCTCCATTTGCTCTAACACATCTTGACGCAATACCGATTGCGGCTGCGGCCCAACCTCAATTAAAACGCCATATTTACCACAACTTGCGAGGAAGCGGTGATTACTCATATCCTCTTCCGGTTCATCAAGAAACACTACAGCTTCTGGCATCTGCATAGTGACGTAAGCGGCAAGTTGTTTATAAAAAGGTGTTTGCTCTAACAAGATAAGGGTAGGTCCCATGTTAGAGGTGGTATTGTGCAAGTCGATAATCAAATCCATGTTCGGTTTTGATTTAGGGCCAAGCTGCTGGTGCAGCGCTTTAGCGCGTGATTGCTCATAATTGGCCAAACTAAAATCAGCCAAGTTACTGGCGCTAAATTGGCGATTTAAATCGGCATCAATGTAGCGTTTGTTTTCACCATGCGCTTTAGGGTTGGCAAATACAGTTTCTACTTTGAGGCTAGGACGGGCAATAAGTTGAGGATGTTGCTGCCATTTATTTATTAAGTACACCCCACTAAATTCATTACCGTGGGTGCCACCGACAATGGCAACTTTATTAATCTTCGACAAGTGCAGCTCTCCTTTTATACCAACCAGCAAACAGCCTTGAGCTTAAAAGGAAATACGCTTTGACTCAAGCCAAAGCGCTGTTACTGCTGACTATTCTTCTTGCTCTTGTTTGCTAATACGGTAAGCCTTAGGCGTTAACTCAAGGTCTTTCTTAAATACCGCATACATGTATTGCAAAGAAGGGTAACCACATAGCTCCGCAATGTCGGAGGTAGAAAGCTCGGTATTACGCAACAAACTCATGGCTTGTTCTAACTTGGCACAGTGAATTTCTTGGTGAACCGAGTGGCCAATATCATCTTTAAAGCGCTTTTCTAGGTTTGAACGCGAGACTTTTACATAATCTAATACTTGCTCAACCTTAATGCCTTTACAGGCGTTATGGCGGATAAAGTGCATCGCTTGAATAACATAAGGGTCTTTTAGCGCTTTGTAATCGGTAGATTGGCGCTCAACCACTTGCTCTGGGCCAACCAGCTCACGCACTTTACGTAATTCTTGCCCTTGTAGTTGGCGGTGCAATAGCTTGGCCGCTTGGAAGCCCATTTTTCGACAACCTTGCGCCACCGAACTCAAAGATACTCGACTTAAATGGCGAGTTAAGTCTTCATCATCAATACCAATAATTGATACTTTGTCTGGTACGATGATCCCCAAGTGATCACACACTTGCAGTAAGTGGCGCGCTCGCGCATCAGATACCGCTACAATGCCTACCGGCTTAGGCATAGATTGAATCCAATCCGCTAGGCGATTCATTGCATACTGCCAAGACTCTGGGGTGGTCTCCATGCCGCGATAAACCGCACACTCGTAACCATCACCTGCTACCAGTTGCTGAAAAATCGCTTCACGTTCCATCGCCCAACGGTTGCCCTCATTGGGAGGCATGCCGTAGTAAGCGAAGTACTCTAAACCCTTGGCTTTTAGGTGCTCGTAGGCTGAATTAACCAAAGCACGGTTATCGGTGGCCACATAAGGAAAATCGGGGTACTGCTCTGGGTTTTCGTAAGAGCTGCCAACAGCCACTACTGGCACACGTAGGCCAGTTAGGGCTTTTTCAATTTCTGGATCGTCGAAATCGGCAATAATGCCGTCGCCTACCCAATGTTGTAGTTTGCTGATCCGACAGCGAAAATCTTCCTCTAGAAATATATCCCAATCACATTGTGATGCCTGTAAGTAGTCGCCAATACCTTTAATGATCTGACGGTCATAAACCTTATTTGCATTAAATAACAATGTAATTTTGAAACGTTTATCAAACATGTGGGGCTCCTAAAAGCACGGTGCCAATCAAGATTTAATTTAATATCTAAAAAAAAAGAGCCGAACGCTACTGTGAAAAATCGTAATGTGATTATGATCATGCATATTTAAAACGAAACTGTGAACTCAGGCACGCCATGGAAAAACGCTATTCCTCTGGTAATTTTCGTAATTGAGCCAAGTTTCCAATCCGCGGCAGGATGAGCTCATATTTAAAACACTTTTGCTGCCGCTTAATTACAGTGTAGTTTCGCCGAGCAGCTCGCGTCCAATAAGGAACTTCTATGTATATCGGTATTGATTTAGGCACCTCTGGAGTAAAAGTTGTGCTGCAGGCTGAAAACGGTGACATTTTAAGCCAAGCCACCGAAAGCTTAACAGTATCTCGTCCTGCACCGTTGTGGTCTGAGCAAGCTCCGCAAGACTGGTGGCAAGCCACTCAAGATGCACTTAGCGCATTAAGCAAACAACATTCGCTAGCAGAAGTTAAAGCGATTGGCCTAAGTGGCCAAATGCATGGCGCTACCTTACTGGACGCCCAAGGCGAAATTTTACGCCCAGCCATTTTATGGAACGACGGCCGCAGTGCAGCTCAGTGTGAAGAAATAGAGCGCGCAGTGCCTAATTCTCGCGATATTGTTGGCAACCTGATGATGCCAGGTTTTACCGCGCCTAAACTGCTTTGGGTTAAGCAAAACGAGCCGGAAATTTTTGCCAAGGTAGACAATGTACTACTGCCTAAAGATTACTTGCGTTACTTGCTGTCGGGTAACTTTGCCTCTGATATGTCAGATTCGGCCGGCACCATGTGGTTAGACGTAGCCAAACGCGACTGGAGTGATGACATTCTAGCGGCCACTGGCCTTAGCCGTGAACACATGCCTGAGCTATTTGAAGGCAGTGAGGTTACCGGGAACCTTAAAGCAGAACTCGCCGAGCGCTGGGGCATGCCCGCCGTGCCATTAGTAGCAGGTGGTGGCGATAACGCAGCTGGCGCTGTAGGTGTTGGCATTACTAAGCCTGGCCAAGCGATGTTGTCTTTAGGCACCTCAGGTGTTTACTTTGCAGTAAGTGACGGTTACCTAAGCAACCCCGAATCAGCCTTACATAGCTTCTGTCACGCACTGCCTGGTGCCTGGCACCAAATGTCGGTCATTCTTAGTGCCGCTTCATGTTTAGATTGGGTAGTTAACTTAACTGGCCAAGCAGACGTGCCAAGCATGTTAGCTGCCGTAGAAGCCGCACCAGAAAGTGATAACCCAGTGTACTTTTTACCTTACTTATCGGGTGAGCGTACTCCGCACAATAATCCTGAAGCCAAAGGCGTATTCTTTGGCATGACCCATTCAACTGGCCCCTTAGATTTATGCCGCGCGGTCTTAGAAGGCGTGGCTTATGCCTTTGCCGACGGCTTAGACGCATTGCATGCAACGGGCTTAAAACCAGAAGAAATCACCTTGATTGGTGGCGGTGCGCGCAGTCAGTTTTGGCGTCAAATGCTGGCCGACGTATTTGGTCAAGCAGTCAGTTACCGCTTAGGCGGCGAAGTAGGCCCAGCACTAGGTGCTGCACGTTTAGCCCAACTTGGGGTAACCGAGAACCCAGATCTAGCCGCCATTTGCCCAGTGCCAGAGTTAGTTGAAGTTCACCAAGTGAATGCCGAGCGCCATGCCGTTTACGCTAAACGCCGCGAAACTTACCAAGCGCTTTACCCAAAACTAGCACCACTTTTTTAAGCAATAAACCCAACGAACAGCCATAGCCTTGCTATGGCTGTTCTGCCAGCTAAGTGAACACATCTGATAAATCCGCATTTATCACATGTGCTCACCACGGCCCATTGAACGTAGTAATACGGAAGACAAATACTATGGCAAAGAACTATCGCGTAGCGCTTCTTTTGAACGCTAACATGGCTTACGACCGAGGCATCATTACCGGCATATCGTCATTTGTGAAAAATGGTGCTCCTTGGAGTTTGTTCATTGGAGAACAAAATCTATTTTCGGTGGACGATTTTAGTAAGTGGCAGGGTGACGGCGTAATTGCCGACTTCGACCACCCAGAAATTCGCGATGCGATTAAGTCTCGAAATATCCCAGTAGTAGGCATTGCCAGTAGCGAAACCGTAGCGAATACCATGCAAGATTACCCGGTGGTGATGTCTGACAATAAACAGATCATCAATATGGCGGCACGTTTCTTAAAAATGCGCCGTTATACCCATTTAGCATTTTGTGGTTACCCCAACCGCCCCTTTAATGACTGGTCGGCCAACCGCGAGCAGCTGCTGCGTGATTGGTGTGAGCGTAACCAATGCGCCTATAGCCAGTTTAGCGCTAAAGACAACATTGATACCTGGGACAGTGACTTACAGTGTTTAGTTGATTGGCTCAGCCGCCTACCTAAGCCAGTAGGGATCATTGCTGCCAACGATGTGCGCGCTCGCCAACTAAGCTACGCCTGCCAGCAGGCTAAAATTAACATCCCCGAAGAAGTCTCTATCATGGGGATCGACGATGACGAACTAAACTGCACCTTAAGCTTGCCTACGTTAACTTCGGTTCGCCAAGGCACCCGTGCCATGGGGTATTTAACTGCCTCACTTCTGCAACCACTAATGGATGGCAAAAACTTAGTTAAACGCCATCACTTTGTACAACCTGAACGGGTTATAGGCCGAGATTCTACCGACTTTTTCCATTTTAAAGACAACCTAGTGCGAGGCGCGTTAAGCCTTATTCGAATTAACCAAGGCAATATTAAGGTAAAACAAATTCTGGCCGAACTAGGCTGCTCTCGTGGTGCTATCGACAACAAATTCCATGAAGAGTTAGGCATGTCGCTGCACGCTTACTTGCTGGATACCCAACTTAATTTAGCGCTAGAGCTATTGGTGGATACCGAGCAAACCCTAAGTGAGATAGCTAAAGTGGTGGGCTTTAGTAGCCCGCAGTATTTGTCTTGCGCAATTAAGAAACGCTGGAACATGACTCCAGGCATGTTGCGCGAACAAAAAGGTGTAACAAACCGAGAGCTAGCTCCACTTATTGAAGATACCGAAGAGTTAATCGAGCAAGCCTAGTTTCATCAAGCTGGCATAATTAGCTGCCACTATAAGCGAGTAAGCGCAGTGATAGCCTAGCTTGTTGAGTAATTACGCTATTCCAGAGCACAACCAAGAGCTGAGGGTTTGGTAAAAACGTAACCCAACAGATCTGGTGAAGATCAAAAAAACATCATCACTGTTATTAAAACTCTGCGGTGGTGATGCGTTTCTTTTTTCAACAAATCAGCGCACCATGCAAGGGAGTGTGACAGCAACATGAAGCTTGCGTGGCCCAATTCAACAAAACGCTTAATAAAGCGTGATCTGGATCAGGGCTGCGAAAATTCAACATTAGCGCTAAAAAAAGCGTAATTGCGCTTAATTGCCAGTCTGGCACTTTAATACGGACATGAAGCTTAGCTTTGGTCAATGACCTTCAACCAATAATGAAGGCTCACCAAACAAGCCGCACAATTAGTTTTCATTACAAGGGTCTATACATCTTATGAGTTCTCTACTTACACAGCTAAAACAATACACCACGGTTGTTGCCGATACCGGCGACTTAGACACAATGCGCAAATTCTCACCTGAAGATGCCACCACAAACCCATCGTTAATTGTTAAGGCCTTAGGTTTACCTGAGTACTCAAGCCTACTTAAAGACGTAGCCGACTGGGCTAAAACCCAATCAAACGACCAAGCCGAACAAATCGAAATGGCTGCCGACAAACTGGTAGTAACCATTGGTTGTAAGGTACTTGAGTTAGTACCGGGTCGTATTTCTACGGAAGTAGACGCACGTTTGTCATTTGACACCGAAGCCAGTATTGCTAAAGCACGCCGCTTAATTGAGCTTTACGAAGCGGCTGGCATTAACAAAGAACGTGTATTGATTAAGTTAGCCTCTACTTGGCAAGGTATTCGCGCCGCCGAGCAACTAGAGAAGGAAGGCATTAACTGTAACCTTACGTTGTTGTTCTCATTTGCCCAAGCCCGCGCTTGTGCCGAAGCTGGCGTATTCCTTACCTCACCTTTTGTTGGCCGTATTCTTGATTGGTACAAAGCTAAAGACGCTAACGCAGACTTTGCTGGAGCTAAAGATCCGGGTGTTATCTCGGTATCAGAAATCTACAGCTACTACAAAGACCACGGCTACAACACTGTAGTGATGGGCGCAAGCTTCCGTAACATTGGCGAAATCGTAGAGCTAGCCGGTTGTGACCGCCTAACCATTGGCCCAGCCTTACTTGAAGAGCTAGACCAAACCGAAGCGCAACTAGAAGTTCGCCTACAAGATAAAGGTGTTAGCAAAAACCGTCCTGCTGCAATGACCGAAGCAGAATTCTACTGGGCACATAACGAAGATGCCATGGCAACTGAAAAACTGGCAGAAGGTATTCGTGCCTTTGCAGTTGACCAAGTGAAGCTAGACAACATGCTAATTGAAGCGCTAGAAGCTTAAGATTTATTAATGATTAGGAAACAGAAGATGACTCACCCTCGTCAACAATACGCTAACGCAATCCGCGCTTTAAGCATGGACGGTGTACAACAAGCTAAGTCGGGTCACCCTGGCGCACCTATGGGCATGGCAGACATTGCCGAAGTACTATGGCGCGACCATTTAGTGCATAACCCTAGCAACCCAAGCTGGAGCAACCGCGACCGCTTTATTTTGTCTAACGGCCATGGCTCTATGTTGTTGTACTCGCTACTTCACCTAAGCGGCTACGCCTTGCCAATTGAAGAGCTTAAAAACTTCCGTCAATTGCATTCTAAAACGCCGGGTCACCCAGAATATGGTTACGCACCGGGTGTTGAAACCACTACCGGCCCACTAGGCCAAGGTATTGCTAATGCTGTAGGTATGGCACTAGCAGAGAAAATGTTAGCCGCACAATTCAACCGCGACGGTCACGATATTGTTGACCACTTTACTTACGCCTTTATGGGCGACGGTTGTTTGATGGAAGGTATTTCTCACGAAGTATGTTCATTGGCCGGCACCCTAGGTTTAGGTAAGCTGATTGCGTTTTGGGATGACAATGGCATCTCTATTGACGGTCACGTTGAAGGCTGGTTTAGCGATGATACACCAGCACGTTTTGAAGCTTACGGCTGGAACGTAGTACGCGATGTTGATGGTCACGACCCTGAACAAATTAACGCTGCAATTGCCGCGGCTAAAGCCGACATTACTAAACCTACGCTAATTTGTACTAAAACCATTATTGGTTTTGGTTCACCAAATAAGTCTGGCTCGCATGATTGTCACGGTGCACCTCTAGGTGATGAAGAAATTAAAGCGGCTCGTGAATTCTTAAACTGGCCACACGCCGCGTTCGAAATCCCAGCAGATGTTTACCAAGCTTGGGATAACAAAGCTAAAGGCAGCGAGCAAGAAAACGCTTGGAGCGACAAGTTTGCCGCGTACAAAAAAGCCTACCCAGAGCTAGCTGCCGAATACGCTCGTCGCGTAGAAGGCCAGTTACCAGAAAACTGGAAAGCTGAAACTCAAGCTTTATTGCAACGCTTGCAAAACGAGCCAGCAAACATTGCTAGCCGCATGGCGTCTAAAAACACCCTTGATGTAATCGGTAAAATCTTACCTGAATTGCTAGGTGGTTCTGCCGACCTTGCACCATCAAACCTAACCTTCCACGCTAGCTCTAAATCAGTAAGCGCAGAAGATGCCTCAGGTAACTACCTACACTACGGTGTACGTGAGTTTGGTATGTCGGCAATGCAAAATGGTATTGCTTTGCACGGCGGTTTTGTTCCTTACTCGGCCACCTTCTTAATGTTTATGGAATACGCCCGCAACGCGGTACGTATGGCAGCATTAATGAAGCAACGTTCTATTTTTGTTTACACCCACGACTCTATTGGTCTTGGCGAAGATGGTCCTACTCACCAACCGGTTGAGCAAGTGGCTAGCTTACGTTTAACACCAAACATGGAAACATGGCGTCCTTGTGACCAAGTTGAATCAGCAGCGGCTTGGATCAATGCAGTAGAACGTAGTGATGGCCCGAGTTCGTTAATCTTCTCTCGCCAAAACCTTGCTCAACAAAAACGTAGCGGTGAACAACTAGAGTTGATTAATCGCGGTGCTTACATTCTTAAAGACTGTAGTGGCACTCCAGAGCTTATTCTTATCGCCACTGGCTCAGAAGTAGAGCTGGCCGTTGAAGCCGCAGCCAAGTTAAGCGAGCAAGGTAAGCAAGTACGTGTTGTATCTATGCCGTGTACTGAGCGTTTCGACAAACAAGATGCTGCTTACCGCGAAGCTGTACTGCCAAAAGCTGTTCGTGCTCGTGTAGCTGTTGAAGCACTACAAGCCGACTTCTGGGGCAAATATGTTGGCCTAGATGGCGTAACTGTAGGTATGACAAGCTTTGGCGAATCGGCACCTGCTGGTGAGCTATTCAAACTATTTGGCTTTACTGTAGAAAACGTAGTAGACCAAAGCTTAAGCTTGCTCAATAGCTAAGATTTTTACCTATCGAGCTAAAGGCGCTGATGATTCAGCGCCTTTTTTTTCATCTTTAAATGATGTTGATTGACAAGCAAAGCCGAAAAAGTAAGACTCAACTCACCAAACCAAAGTATTTACTCTAGCTAAACCACTGATCTTAAACAGCTGTCTATACTTGTTGTTGGGGCTTGAAAAAAATTAAAAAGGACTGTTTTTGCAGCTATTCTCAAGGGTAATGATAACGCTTATCGTAAGCTTGCTTGTTAGCCAAGTAAAAGCGGATCCCTTACGTTTAGTTTATCCAAATTTTCCTCCTTATACTTATGCCAGTGACGAGCAACCAGCTGCTGGTAATTTTCTAGTCGAAAAAATCATGCAAGTGCTGGAACAGCCCTACAAAATGGCCCCGGTACCCAACTACAAACGCGCGCTTAGCGATGTGCAATACGGCGTGGCTGATGGTTTTTTCTTTGCATCTCAGAACAGCCAACGTGATGCTATCGCCGAGTTTTCTAAGCCAATTGTTTACAACAATTGGAGTTGGTTTTTTCGCTACGACAGCTATTTCGATCCAGATGCCAACAACTTTAAGACCGATGTAAAAGTTGCCTCAATTGAAGGAACCAACACCTTACGCTGGCTTAATACTCATCACTTCAAAGTTGTTGGCAAGCAAAAAAATGTTACTAAACTTGCGCAACTCCTATTTGATCTAAAACGCATAGATGCGGCATTTTTGTCGGCTGATGTATTTAAAAGTAGCCATGTTCACCCCAACTTAGTAAGTGGTGAATATATTGAAGTTGTGCAGCGCTCTGCCCCCTTTGGTATCTACATTTCTAAGGCTTACTTGGAACATCATCCCGGCTTTATGCAAGACCTCAACCGAGCCATTAGCGAAGTGCAAAACAAATACTTAGACAATACTTACTCGTTGTCGGGACTAAAGCGCAACGCTGATTAAGTGCCCCTATACACTCAATAAATCAAACATTCGCAACGAATGGCTGCATTTAACTCATGCCAGCATTTAACTCATGCCAGCATTTAACTCATGCCAGCATTTACCGCTAGGCAAACATGGGTTTCATGCCATACAAGATAAGATGAATAGCTTTTCATCCAGTGTTTACCGCTTAAAACACCACTAAATAGCATTACGAAATTTCACACACCTGCAATGTTATTGCAGATTTTTTGAAAATTCCTAAAAAAGCGCTGTTTAAAACGCGAGTTAGCGCACGAAAAGTAAATAGCTGAAAAAAGTCTGCATTTTTCATAATTGAGAGAAAGCTAAGCAAGGCTAACAATAAGCTCACAGAAGGAGATTGGTTCTCCGATGAAAACGCATTCTTTTTTAGGAGTAGTTCCATGGCTCAATATTTTGACCAGTTTGAAAAAATCGCATACGAAGGACCAGAGTCCACTAACCCACTAGCGTTCCGTCACTACGACGCGAAAAAAGTAATCATGGGTAAAACCATGGAAGAGCACCTACGTTTTGGTGCTTGTTACTGGCATAACTTCTGCTGGGATGGTTTTGATATCTTTGGTACTGGCACTTTCGACCGTCCTTGGCAGAAGCCTGGCAACGCGCTTGAAATGGCTAAGATGAAAGCTGACGTAGCCTTCGACTTCTTCTCTAAAGTAGGCACGCCTTACTACTCGTTCCACGACGTAGACGTAGCTCCAGCAGGTAACTCTATTAAAGAGTACGCTGAAAACATGAAAGTAATGATGGACGTTCTTGCTCAGAAACAAGACGAAACCGGCATGAAACTTCTTTGGGGTACAGCAAACGCATTCTCAAATGCACGTTACATGTCTGGCGCTGGCTCTAACCCTAACCCAGAAGTATTTGCTTACGCTGCGAGCCAAATCTTTACTGCTATGAACGCAACCAAAATGCTAGGTGGTGAAAACTACGTATTATGGGGCGGCCGTGAAGGTTACGAAACATTGCTAAATACTGATCTACGCCAAGAGCGCGAGCAGCTAGGCCGCTTGTTCCAAATGGTAGTAGAGCACAAACACAAAATTGGCTTTACCGGCACAATCTTAATTGAGCCAAAACCAGCTGAGCCTACTAAGCACCAATACGACTACGATACAGCTACTGTATACGGCTTCTTGAAGCAGTTCGGTCTTGAAGACGAAGTGAAAGTAAACATCGAAGTTAACCACGCAACTCTAGCGGGTCACTCTTTCCACCACGAAATTGCGACTGCTATTTCACTAGGCCTATTTGGTTCTATTGATGCTAACCGCGGTGATGCGCAACTAGGTTGGGATACTGACCAATTCCCTAACAGTGTTGAAGAGTGGACGCCAGTAATGTACGACATTCTGCGCTCTGGTGGCTTTAAAGATGGTGGTTTAATGTTTGATACTAAACTACGTCGTCAAAGTATCGATCCAGCCGACTTCTTCCACGGCCACATTGGCGGAATGGACACTTGTGCATTAGCACTTGAGAAAGCCGCTAGCCTAATTGAAAGCCAAGAAATCAGCAACATCGTTGCAGATCGCTACGCTGGTTGGAGCGGTGACCTAGGTAAAGCCATTATGACTGGCGATTACAGCCTAGAGTCTTTAGCAACTCAAGCTATTGGCGACAACATTGATCCTAAACACGTATCAGGTCGCCAAGAAGAGCTAGAAAACATTGTTAACAAACACATTTTTAGCAAGTAACACCTAGTACAATTCCTTATTTGTATTAAGTTAGCCGACGCTTAGCGTCGGCTTTTTTTATTTTGGCTCAGTAGATAACTCCGCACCTTTTACCAAACTCACCATTAAGCTCAATGGGTCGATACTTTCCAAACAACCTGCATTTACCCGAGTAAGCTCTGGCGCAGAACGAGGGTTGTGGAAAGTATAAATTCCGCAGTGCTTACAAAAGTAATGCTTCGCTATTTGGGTATTCCACTGATACAAACTTAAGGCCTGCTCACCTTGCAACAGCTCAAAACTGTCTTCTTCCGCGGTTAGCATCACAGCTCCCTTACGCTTACACAAACTGCAATTACAACGCAGCGCAGACTCTAGACTGGTGCGTAGGCTAAATTTAACCGCACCGCAGTGGCACTGGCCTTGATAATGTTGAGCCATTTTCTTCTCCTTGCTACTAAGGGCAAACATAAACCGAACTGTTTGGGCGTAATCACAATCGAGCCCTGAGATGAAGGCTTTATACAAATCACTTCTCAATGGCTCATCGTTGCAACAAATTAGCCAATAAAGCTCGACTAAATAACAACTAGCCCTAGCGACCTACCTTAAATTGCACTACCATTAATAACAATTAACTCATTACAGGTAGAACATGGATCGTTCGTTTAGCACCAAGCTTAGCCTATGTATGCTTTTTTTTAGCTCGTATCCGCTATTAGCAAAAACACCACAACCGCCAGCATTGGTATTAGCTAGTGATTACCAACAGGGCTTAGACCTTCAAGATTACTGGGTATGTGAAAAATACGATGGCGTAAGGGCGTATTGGGACGGCAAGCAATTATTTAGTCGAGCCGGCCACGTGATTGACCTTCCCAGCGCCTTAAGCAAACAACTACCAGAAGTGGCGGTAGATGGAGAGCTTTGGTTAGGCAGAGGCCAATTTAGTGATCTAGTCAGCCTAATCAAACAACAAGATGTAAACTTAAACAAATGGCAACAAGTTCAATTTGTGGTGTTTGATTTACCCAACTATCCTGGCCCTTACCAACAGCGCTACCGCCATTTACAAACCCTTAGCAGTGCAAGCGACTTTATGCGTGTGCCAGTTTATCGTGCCTACCCAGGGCGACCAAAACTAGAGCAGCAGTTGGCTAAAATCAGTGCTGAGGGTGGCGAAGGGTTAATGCTGCGCGACCCTAAATCAATGTATCTTCCAACACGCAGCAATGCGCTCATTAAATACAAAAGCTACCAAGATGCCGAGGCTAAAGTCATTGCGTATAGTGATGGCAAAGGCAAATACCGTGGCATGCTTGGAGCTTTGGTAGTTCAAGACCAACAGGGCCGGCAGTTTAAAATAGGCAGTGGTTTAAGCGATCAATTGCGCGCCGATCCACCACCTATTGGCAGCTTGGTTGAGTATCGCTATAACGGGCTCACCGAACATGGCAAACCCCGCTTTGCGCGTTTTGTTAGGGTTCACCAAACCTTATAATTGAGGCTATTTGAGGTTTTTGTTGAGTTCTACATCGACCAAGTAATCACCTTCTAGCCAGTTACGGCCAATCAGCAATTTGTAATGCATTTTGCTGCGATCGCGTAAATTAACATCTACGGTTTTTGCCTGCCCTTGCCAGGCAATCGCCAAGGCAACTTTGTAGCGAATCTCTAGACCTTGAGAGTTACGCACCGCTGCAACATCGGTAATTAAGGCTTTACCTTGGTGCTTTTCACCATGTTCGTTCTCGGTAGTAAACTGCAAATATTTACCAATGTTCTTGCGCATGAGTGGTCGCACTACCGACTTCTGTTCGGCCTCGCTGTAGTCAGCAGGGTCAATGTTTTCACCGTCGATAACTCGCATGTCTTCCGCATGCAAAGAAGTGCTAGCCGCTCCGGTATCAATTCGAGTTAAAAACCTTAAGTTGGCTTCTACTACTTTTACGTGCTCGGCGGCGCCTACTGTTTGCTTCTCGGCCATTGCGCTACTTACTACAGCAAGTACTAGCGTTACGGCTACTAGTAATTTCTTTAACACATTCCACCTCTTATATTGTCACGAAAACAGCACACTAATGGGTTAATTACGGCTGTTTAAAGTCGCATACCTTAGCATGATTCTTTATACTTTGCGGCAAGCTCAAGGATGAGGACTCAAATGAGACGACTCGCAGTTTTCTTACTAATCATCAGCTCTGGCCTGTGCCAAGCAAAAACCATCGATATACAAAGCTTTGTTTTTCCACCTTATATAATGCTCAATGCTCAAGGTAAGGCCGAAGGGATCATTGTAGAATTGATTCAACAAAGCTTTGAAAAATTAGATGTTGAAGCCAACTTTGAAATAAGTAACTGGGCCCGCGCGTTTGCTAAAGTAAAAAGCCACCAAAGCCAGGGCTTGATTCCCACTATGCGAACTCCCGACCGTGAAGCGTATTTTTATTATCCTGATACGGCGTTTTTACTGCTAGACCAGCATTTAATTGCACATAGCTCTTGGCAAGGAAATCAGTTCTCTGGTGACTATGCCGAGCTAGATGACTATCGTATAGGAAAAGTTCGCAATGCCCGCATCTCACCGAGTTTTGATAATGCGCTAAGTCAGCAAGTATTCGACGTTGAGAAACACAACAGTGTAGAAGGGTTGGTTAAATCGTTATTGCGCGGACGACTAGACATGATTGCCACCGACAGTCGCCAAGCTAAGTTAGTTGCCATGCAGGAGGGCCAAGCAGACAGTATCAAGCTGATTAAACCTGCCTTGGGACAAGTACCGGTGTATCTAGCGTTTAGTAAACAACAAGTAGACCTTGAGTTAGTAGAGCGCTTTAATCAGCAACTTAAGCTACTACTAGAGCAAGGGGCACTAGAACAGCTAGAAGCAAAATACTTGCACTAGCCTAGTACCCGATCCCAGTCTTTCCACACCACTTGGTAGCCAGCTTGCTTTACTGCATCGGCGACTACTTCTGGGCGGCGTTCGTCGCTGATTTCAAACTGTTCAAGCGCTTTGGTGCTATCGTCAGCATAACCTCCAGGTTGAGTGCTCGAAAATGCACTCATGCTGGTAATGCCAAGTGGAATAGCATGATTACGGAAGTGCTCAGACTCTCGGGTAGATAGCGACAGCTCAACATCTGGGTTAAACAAACGATAAGCACAAATAAGTTGTACTAATTGTTTGTCGGTCATCACCGATTTTGGCTGAAAGCCGCCTTCACAAGGGCGCAAACGTGGAAAAGAAATTGAAAACTTACTCCGCCAATATTTGCGCTCCAAATATTGCAAATGAGCAGCCACATAAAAACAGTCACTGCGCCATTCATCCAAACCAATGAGTGCACCAATGCCCATTTTGCGAATACCCGCCTCTCCTAAACGTTCAGGAGTAGCAAGACGAAAATCGAAATCGCGTTTTTTACCCTTAGGATGAACCTCGGCATAGCGGTGGCGATTATAGGTTTCTTGATAAACCATCACCGCGTCTAAGCCAAGGCTAATCAACTCCTCATACTCGTCTTGCTCAAGAGGCTGAACTTCCATAGAAACATGAGAAAAACGCGCCTTAATCCTTGGCAGAACTTCGCGAAAGTAATCCATACCTACTTTACGTTCCGACTCACCGGTAACCAATAGAATGTGGTCAAAGCCAAGCTGCTTAATGGCTTCTAGCTCAGCGTCTAACTGCGCCATATCTAAGGTGACGCGACGAATTTTGTTACCCATGGAAAAGCCACAATAGTCACAAACATTGCTGCACATATTGCTGAGATATAAAGGGATATAGAATTGCTGAGTTTTGCCAAAGCGCTGCTGAGTTAAACGCATACTGCGCTGCGCCATCAGCTCAATATAGGCTTCAGCAGCCGGTGAAATAAGCGCCTGAAAGTCATCAAGGTCCAGCTTATCTTTGGCCAGCGCTCGCTCTACATCAGCAGCGGTTTTACTGTTTATTGCCATATGAACAGCGGTATTGTCGTAACGGGCTAATTGCTCAGCAAAACTCATGGGCTTCTCTAATTACAAAGTATCTAAAAATGCAGTGAGAGGACTCGATGCCTCGGCGTGACGCAACTCTGCGCCCAAACCTGCCAAGTAGGCACTACGGCCAGCCTCAACCGCTTGAGCGAATGCCTTAGCCATTGCTACTGGATCTTTAGCCACAGCCATAGCAGTATTAACCAACACTGCATCTGCGCCTAACTCCATAGCCAGTGCAGCATCTGAGGGCGCTCCAATACCCGCATCAACCACTACCGGTACATTGGCTTGCTCAATAATAATCTCTAAGAAATCGCGGCTACGCAGCCCTTTGTTGGTGCCAATAGGCGCGCCTAAGGGCATCACCGCAGCACAACCAACATCTTCAAGGCGTTTGCATAATACTGGGTCAGCATGCACATAAGGCAACACCACAAAACCTTGCTCCACTAGCTTCTCTGCTGCGGCTAAGGTTTCGATAGGATCGGGCATTAAGTACTTAGGATCTGGATGAATTTCTAATTTGAGCCAATTAGTGCCTAGAGCTTCTCGGGCTAACTGGGCGGCAAAAATCGCTTCTTCTGCGTTACGTGCCCCCGAGGTATTAGGCAATAGATTCACCCCAGCTTGAATAAGCGGAGCCAGAATATCGTCTTGCTGGTCTTGCGCATCGACACGTTTCATCGCCATGGTAACTAGCTGGCTACCGCTGGCTTGAATACTTTGGCTCATTAACTGTGGGGTCGCAAATTTGCCAGTGCCGGTAAACAAACGGCTGGTAAAACTCTTATCTGCAATCTTTAACACAAGGCTTCCTCTTATCCGCCAGCAATGGCGCGAAATACTCTTACTTTGGCTTGGTCTGCCAGCTTAGTGCTTGCCCACTCGCTGCGAGTCACAATGTTGCCATTAAGCACCACCGCAATGCCTTCGGGTGCTTGCTGGTGTAATGCTAATAGTTGCTCAATGTTGAGCTCAGCATCAAGCGACTGTGCTTGACCATTAAATTCAATATTAATCATGATGTTTGTTTATCTTTTCCACATACCGGACAGTTTGCATCGGCGTTCACTTTAAGGTGAAACCATTCAAGGCTATGCGCATCAAAACTGGAAAAACGACCGCGTTGAGCAGAAGGAGTGCCCGCTATCAACTTAATCGTTTCTAAGGCTTGCAAGCTACCAATGGTGCCTACAACTGGGCCAAGAATACCGGCATTACTGCAGTTGAGTTGCTGTTCACTGGCATTAGGAAATAGGCAGTGATAGCAGCCTTGTTCAGCCTGACGAAAATCAAACACCATTAACTGTCCATCAAAGGCAACCGCAGCTCCGCTAACTAGTGGCACTTTGGCCTTAACACAAGCTTGGTTTACCGCATAACGGGTAGCGATGTTGTCACTGCAATCAAGCACTACATCGGCTTGAGCCACTTCCATGGCCAGCAACATCTCATCCATTTTACGGTTAACGGTTCGCACCTGAATGTTTGAGTTTAGAGCTTGCAAATGCTGCTTAGCCGCCACGACTTTAGGCTGTTTAATATCGTCTTCTCGGTACAAGACTTGGCGCTGTAAATTAGAGCTGTCTACTTCATCAAAATCTGCCAACACTAATTTTCCAACACCAGCCGCAGCCAAATACAAGGCTGCAGGTGCGCCCAATCCGCCCATACCAACCAGCAATACCTGCGCACTCTTTAACTTGAGCTGCCCCGCTTCGCCAACATCCTTAAGTAACAGATGACGGCTATAACGAAGAACTTCTTGATCGCTTAAGGTTGATTGCTTGCTGGTTTGGCTCATAGTGCTTCCTAATGCTGACTGGCTATTTATTGGCTGACAATGGCTTCTAGCTCAGCAACTGCCGCAACCGGATCTGCTGCTTCGGTAATTGCCCGTACCACTGCCACACTGCCCACACCACATTGCCAAACTTGTTTCGCTCGAGGCAAGTCGATGCCTCCAATGGCTACCAAGGGGTAATCTTGCATCAACTGAGCATAACGGCTGAGTTTAGCTAAACCTTGCGGCTTAGATGGCATATCCTTGGTTGTAGTAGGGAAAATGTGTCCAAGTGCAATATAACTTGGTTGCAGCTGGCTAGCACGTAGCAATTCAAAATAACCATGGGTACTAATGCCCAAACGCAAACCTGCGGCAGCAATTTGTTGCAAGTCGGCCACTTCTAAATCTTCTTGGCCTAAATGCACACCATAAGCACCATGCTTAACCGCCAGTTGCCAGTAGTCATTAATAAACAAACGCGCTTGATGTTGGTGCCCCAAATCAATGGCACGTTTAACATCAGCTTCAACGTCGGCATCGGCTTTGTCTTTAATCCGCAGCTGAATGGTTTTAATGCCCATAGTAAGCAAGCGTTCAATCCACTCAACACTATCTACAACAGGATAAACACCCAGCTTATTAGTGTCACAGCGCGCAAAAGGCACGGCCTCTGGCCAAGACTCACTTAAGCAAAATTGCTTACCCAACTCGGTTTGTGCCGACTCAACTCGTGGGAAATTTACCCGCTCTGTGGGCCACCCAAGATGGGCTAGATTGCCACGTCCAGTAACCTGTTTTAAGCCTTGATAAACATAGGCTTTAGCAATCACCAAAGCGTCTTCCATGAAAAAATCATGCGCTAATGCAGAAGCTAAGGCAGAGGCTAAAGTACAGCCGGTACCATGGGTATGCGGTGCGTCAATCATGGGACTAGACAATACAATTTCACGCTGGCCATCAGTGAAATAATCCAAAGCTACCTTGGGGGTTAACGCTAAGTGTCCACCTTTGGCCCACACCGCTTTAACGCCCTGCTTAAGCAAAACTGCGCAAGCTTGTTTTAGCTCAGCCACACTATTTAGCGCCACGCCACTTAAGGTCGCTAGCTCTGAGGCATTTGGTGTTAACACATCGGTTTGTGCTAATAGTGCCGGTAAGGCTTGCATCAGATCGTCCAAGGCTAGGTTTGCCCCTGAACTGGCTACTAACACTGGGTCACACACCACCAACGGAGGCTCGGCCCAAGTCGCCTTATAAGTGGCAATTTTATCTGCCACAACACGCACTAATTCTGCACTGCCCAACATGCCAATCTTAATCACTTTAGCGGGGTTGGTGGCCGCAAGCGCATCTAGTTGCGCCGCTAACAGTTCAGGTGAAGACGGCTGAATAGCCGTCACTCCCTTAATGTTTTGCGCAGTTATCGCTGTTACTGCGGTGGCGCACTCCACCTCAAGATCATGGGCAGTTAGCAAGTCAGCTTGCAAGCCTGCACCCGCACAACTATCGCTACCTGCGATAGTCCAAATTTGCGGGCGCAAACCTTCAGCAGTTTCCAGCTTAAACTTCATCGCTGGTCTCGGCGCGCAGTGGCGAGTGGTAAATCTCGGCACCTTTGTTTCTAAATTCAGCAGATTTTTCTGCCATACCGTCGGCCACAAAACCTAAATCGGCCAATGGCTCGTCAATCATTTTAATTTCCAGCTCGTTGGCATAATCACGCACTTCTTGAGAGATTTTCATTGAGCAGAACTTAGGTCCACACATTGAACAGAAGTGAGCCACTTTAGCCGACTCTTGTGGTAAGGCTTCATCGTGATAGGCACGCGCAGTGTCTGGGTCTAAGGCTAGGTTAAACTGATCTTCCCAGCGGAACTCGAAACGCGCTTTACTCATCGCATTATCCCGAATTTGCGCGCCAGTATGACCTTTGGCTAAATCAGCCGCATGAGCAGCGATTTTGTAAGCAATCATGCCTTGCTTCACGTCTTCTTTGTTAGGTAAACCTAAGTGTTCTTTAGGGGTTACGTAACACAACATGGCACAGCCAAACCAACCGATCATTGCAGCACCAATGCCCGATGAAAAGTGGTCGTAGCCAGGAGAGATGTCGGTGATTAATGGACCAAGCGTATAGAACGGTGCTTCATGACACTCTTCTAATTGCTTTTCCATGTTCTCTTTAATCATTTGCATTGGCACATGGCCAGGGCCTTCAATAATCACTTGAACATCGTATTCCCAAGCCACTTTTGTTAGCTCACCTAAGGTTTCTAGCTCAGCAAACTGGGCTTCATCGTTGGCGTCGGCAATCGAACCAGGACGCATGCCATCACCTAGCGACAGTGATACATCGTAGGCGGCACAAATTTCACAAATCTCGCGAAAACGCTCATACAAGAAGCTTTCTTTATGGTGGGCTAAACACCACTTAGCCATAATTGAGCCACCACGCGATACAATGCCAGTAACTCGCTTAGCGGTCATTGGCACGTAACGCAGCAATACACCTGCGTGAATCGTGAAGTAATCCACCCCTTGCTCCGCTTGCTCAATCAGCGTGTCACGGAACACTTCCCAAGTAAGGTCTTCGGCAACGCCGTTTACTTTTTCTAAGGCTTGGTAGATAGGCACAGTACCAATTGGCACAGGAGAGTTACGAATCACCCATTCGCGGGTTTCGTGAATATAACGGCCAGTAGATAAATCCATTACCGTATCGGCGCCCCAACGGCTTGCCCATACTAGCTTTTCAACTTCTTCTTCAATCGAAGAAGTTACCGCTGAGTTACCAATGTTGGCATTCACCTTAACCAAGAAGTTACGACCAATAATCATTGGCTCGGCTTCGGCGTGGTTAATGTTAGACGGAATAATCGCGCGGCCTCGTGCCACTTCATCACGAACAAACTCACCAGTGATGTGCTCTGGCAATGAGGCACCAAAGGAATGGCCTTTTTGTTGCTCGGCTAACAACTCTTCACGGATTTTGTCGCGGCCCATGTTTTCACGAATAGCAATGTACTCCATCTCTGGGGTAACGATGCCTTGGCGAGCATAGTGCAGCTGGGTGACGGTTTTGCCTAGTTTAGCTTTACGTGGCGTTGGTAGGTTTTCGAAACGAATATGATCAAGGCCTTCATCTGCCAAGCGCTGCTGCGAGAAGTTAGAGCTTAAACCCGCTAACTCTTCAGTATCGCCACGCTCTTCAATCCAAGCTTTACGCAGTTGTGGCAAACCTTTATGAACATCTAACTCTGCGTTTTCGTCGGTGTAGATACCCGAAGTATCGTAAACGCGTACCGGCTCGTTAGGCTCAAAGGTAGGTTCTTCTTTGGTGCCGCCAACTAAACTGTCAGACAGGTTAATTTGGCGCATGGCAACTTGGATATCGTCACGACTTCCCTGAATATAGATTTTTTCTGAATTTGGAAAAGGTTGGCCTTGCAGGTTATTAATGTATTGTTCTGCTGCAGCTCGAGTTTCGCGTCTTGACATGACTGGCCTCTAAATAAAAATTTAAGTAATGAGGCTTGTCGGATGTAGGAAAAGTAACCAAATGTTAGACCAAGAGTGTATTTTTTACACTAGTAGTAACAGAAGGAATTGATTACTTATCTTGTTCCCTGCGCAGGCATTATCCTGATCAAGTTATACGGATCCCACACAACGTAGCTTAGCTAACCGTGGTCTCAGCCTTTCGGCACTCCGACAAGAGAGCCGAGTATAGGGCCGAAAAAGCCAAACCACAATAGTGATATTAAGAAAGCCAATGATGATATTCGCTATTTTGCTTAAAACTAGGCTAACAGGTTTAGATAGGCATTTGGCGTAAGCCAACAATGGGATTAGAAGAAACTTTGCGGAATATTAAGAACATCACCAGCAGAAACCCGGTCTTCAAGGCTTACTCGCTCGCGCTCATCGGGAGTCGCCCCTTCTGCTTGTATAGTAATTTTGCTTTTACCGGCACGCTCGGTAAAACCACCAGCAAGAGTGATAGCACGATTTACCGTTAAGCCGGGTTGATAAGGGTATGCCCCTGGGCGAGCCACTTCACCATTAATAAAAAAGGGCCGGTATTCAACCATGGTAACTTGCACCATTGGGTCAACTAAATAGTCACCCTTTAGGCCATTTTGGATCTGTAACTGCAACTCGGTGAGGGTAAGGCCACGCACTCTTATTTCACCTAAAAACGGGTAACGAATAAACCCGTCATCAGATAAACGGGTTTCCAAGCTAAGCTCTGGCTCACCGTATACACTCACTCTAAAGCTATCGCCTGCCGCTAAACGGTAGTTGCTCACCGTTTCAGCATGCGAAGAAAAACACAGCACGCCGACTAGTAAAACTAGTCCTTTTTTAAGGCGCGCAATGTGTTTTCGCATAACTTAATCCTTGATCATAAACTCAGTCTCAACTTAAGACTGGTAACTTGCTTATCATAGGTAACGGCCTGAAGCGTAGAATCTTTATCTCTCCATAGCTGCCAAAGTGAAATTTCTAGCCAGCGACGGAATTGGTAGCTCACGCCTACCCGCCCTTCATAAATTTTATCTTGCCGTTCTACGCCCACATAATCGTTGTTGTCGTAACCAACCGTAAAGGTTGTAGCTAGGCGATCTTGCCAGTAATGCTCCCAGTCTAGGGTGATGTTGGTATTGTCGATAACATCACCGCCTTGCTCTGGAGCTTTGGCTTGTCGACCACCTTCCACACTAAAAGTAGAGTAGGTGCGAGGCGACCAATCGGCTGCGAGCGACCAACTTAAATCGCTAAACTTTTCACGTTCACCTTCTTTAAAGTCACGCTGTTGCCAACCGATTTTGGCACGACCTTTCGTTTTTCCGGTTATCGCCCAATCTCCACCAACAAAGCCAAGTAAGTCGTTAAAATCGCGACTTGGCGTATTTGGTTCGATGGTTTTATAGTCACTTTTTCCGGCTTTAAGCTCAGCCAATAAGCGGGTGGCTGACGACACTCGATAAAAGAAGCGCGCGCTACCGTCAAAAGCATTGCGATCGCGATACTGAGTAACTTCGCGAAAGTTTTGGTAATCCAGTTGGCGCGCATTGGCTTCTAACTCAATCTGCGCGGTAGCGCTTCTGGCACCAAAGCCATATAAACCATGCAGCCAATGCAGGTTATATTGCACGGGTTCGTCAATCACGCCACCGACACCAGAGGAAATACCTTCACCACGTTGGTCGTGGTCGCGACGAAAATCGTAGCGCAATTTAGCGCGTTGGCGAGCGCTAAACTCCCATTCGCCATTTACCCGTAGGTGGTGATCTAAAAAGTTATCTTCAGAGCTGTCGAAGTACTCGCCCCACACCAAGCGATATGCCGCATAATAAGTGCTTTTTTCTTGCTCAGAAATAGCAGCAATGGCTGGCGAGACAATGGTTCCCCAAGAAGAAATTTGGTCAGTATTACTGTTGGTAAGGTTGCTGTCGTATAAACCTAATACTTCAATACTAGGTACAACACCTACTCCGTCTGCACTATACCACTTGGCAGGCTGCATGTTGGCCAAACTAGGGCCTGCAATTGCTAGGGCTGGCAGCAAGATGATCCCTATCTTGCGCATCGATAATCCTCCAAAACGTCTGTAGCTACCTTAGCAAAGGCCAAGGACTAGGCTCAACGCTTTTTATCCACCTTGCGTAGATTAAATGTGAATATTGTGTGTCATTTGGCGATAAGGCTTTAGCGGCTGTTGAACTTTCTAGCTGATTTTCGAGGACAAAACTTAACCGCGAAAGATCGACAGCCCTTAGTATTGAAACTGCAAACCAAGGCTAAACAACAAGGCGATGAAAAAACTTAGCTTGGCGGTGAGCTGCAATTGCTTGTCCAATAACTGATGCTGGCGCGCCAGCATCACTGTTTTGGTTACCTTCATTAAGACTAAAGCAGGCAACAAACACAGCCAAGCAAAATTAGCGCTACTTTGCCAAATAATAAAGCTGGCAAATAGCAATAAAGCCAGCGCCACCAAAACCAAGTGGTAACGACGGGCATTACGCTCACCTAAGCGCACCGCCAAGGTGAGCTTTCCAGCAGCTTTATCAGGCGAAAAGTCTCGCAAATTATTAATATTGAGCACTGCTGTCGCTAGCAAACCATTAGCTGCCGCTATCATCATGACCGGCCAACTCAGGCTCTGAGTATGCAAGTAATAAGAGCCCATTACGCCCAGCAAACCAAAGAACAAAAAAACGCTAATATCACCAAAACCACGATAACCGTATGGTCGAGAGCCCATGGTGTAGGCCATAGCCGCAACAATCGACAGCCCACCCAAAGCAATAAACCCTAACCAAGCCTGCGGATTACTGCCCAAACTTACCGCCAGTAGTGCAATACCGCTTAACACTGCCAGCAGGGCAACCAGCGTAATCGCTCGAAACATTTGCTGCTTAGTCAACAACCCAGCTTGAATCGCACGAGCGGGGCCCACTCGAGTATCATCATCAACACCACTTACCGCATCGCCATAGTCATTGGCTAAATTGGAAAGAATTTGCAGCAATAAGGCCGTTAGCAAAGCCAGCAGCAACACTGGCCAAGCAAAGATTCCCTCAGAATACGCCAGTGCAGAACCTAAAATGATCGACGCGCTCGCTAAAGGCAAGGTGCGTAAACGCGCCGCATGAAGCCATGATTTCAAAGTAATATTCAACATTAAGATAAGAACTTAGCGCCTATTATTGCTCAGCATCAAGGCTGAGCCAAATCTGACTATAAACTTGTAACAAAAACAGCTACATTGAAACGGTGTAATAGAGCAGGAATAGTTAAGGTGAGACTCACTGCTAGCCAGTTTCAAAATGCCATAAACCAGCTTAGGCTATTGCCGCAGCAGGGTTTTCAGCAGGTTTGTATAAAACTGCCAAAGCTCGATCTTCTCGCCTGGCTTAACCAGCAACAACACACCACCCGCGGTTACTGGAAAAACAAACGCCAGCAACAAGTTGCCTTTGTGGGTGCGGCTAAATCGGTGCTCGACTTAGAACAGCTGCAATCGGTGTGTGACCAATTAGACCCACGCAATAACCAGCTGCGCTTTTATGGCGGCATTGCCTTTGCTCGCCAAAGTGCTCTGTGGTCTAGCTTTCCACATCGCCGCTTTATTCTACCGCGCTTTGAAATTCGTTGTGACGGCGAATATACCCGCTTGTTCATCAATGCTAATTTTGAACATCAACCAGAGCTAGAATATCAGCGCATCGAAAAAGCCTTTGCTGCCTTAAAACCAGCACAAGCCCTGCAGCACACACCACTTAAAGCCTTGTCTCGCCAAGACCAACCCAGTCGCGAACAATGGCAGCACTTGGTGAAGCAAGTAACCAGCGAAGATTTTCAACAACACACCGCCAAAGTGGTGTTGTCTCGGCAAACCAATTTGCAACTAAACGCCGAAATAAACGCTTTTTCTTTGCTACAACAATGGCAACAAAAAGAACGTAACTGCTACAGCTTTTTATTTCAGTTTGATGGGGTAACTAGCTTTTTAGGCTGCAGTCCTGAGCGTTTGTATTCTCGTGAAGGCAGCCAATTGGTCAGTGAAGCCTTAGCCGGCACTGCGCCGCGAGGAGAAACCAGCGAGCTAGATACTCAGCTGGGCGAACAGCTACTAGAAGACGCCAAAAATAAACTAGAAAACCAACTGGTAGTGGATGATTTAACCCGCCGCTTAAAAGAGCTAAGCCTGCATGTGCGCACCTTAGATAATCTAGAATTGCTAAAGCTAGATAGAGTGCAGCACTTAAAACGCCGCATTCAAGCCCGTATTAGCCCTGCCTTAGATGACCGCTCGTTATTGCAGGCCTTACACCCCACCCCTGCAGTAGGCGGCTTGCCACGTTCTTCTGCGGTGCAATATATTCTAAAAAACGAAGGCTATGCCCGTGGCTGGTATGCTGGTGCTGTTGGCTGGTTAAGCGGCGCACAAAGCGAGTTTTCGGTGGCTATTCGTAGCGCCTTAGTTACTCCTCAACATTTAAGTACCTTTGCCGGAGCAGGGATCGTGGCAGGCTCACAAGCCGAGCAAGAATGGCAAGAACTTAACCACAAAATCGCCACGGTATTGCAGCTGGTAGATAAGGACCTACTCCTTGATTAAGAACATTAATATTGCCTGGGCTGAGTGCTTAATTGAAGATTGCATTCGCCACGGCATTGAGCACTTTTGTATCGCCCCCGGCTCTCGCTCTACGCCATTAACTTTAGCGGTGGCTAAACACCCTAAAGCCACTAGCCATTGCCACTTTGACGAACGCGGTTTAGGCTTTTTTGCTTTGGGTTTAAGTAAGGCTCGTCAGCAAACTGTAGCCATTATCACCACCTCGGGCAGTGCGGTTGCTAATCTTTACCCGGCGGTGGTTGAGGCAAAGCAGTCAAGCATTCCATTGTTAGTGCTTAGCGCCGACCGACCGCAGGAGCTTGTGGCTGTTGGTGCTAATCAAGCCATAGAACAGCGGGGAATTTTTGCCAACTACCCGGTATATAGCGGCCAACTAGCCGAACCCAGTGTTGATGCTTCACTAGCCAATATGCTCAGCGAGCTAGGTCATGCCTTAGCGCTGCAGCAACAAACGCCTGGCCCAGTGCATATAAACTGTCCTTACCGTGAACCCTTTTACCCTGAACAAGCTAAACAAGATTTAACTGCACTTTATAAGCAACTTGAAGCTTGGATAAACAGCGGCTCGCCCTATTACCAACAACATCCTAATACCTCCCAGCCGTTAGTTAGTCAGCAGTGGCCAGAGCTACTCGAAAAGTCCAAAGTTTTGGTAATAATAGGCCAGCAAACAGCCGAGCAAAGCCAAGCCATTATCGCTTGGGCGCAGCTAACAGGCTGGCCAGTGGTAGTCGATTGCCAAAGCCATTGGCAAACAGCTGAAGAAGGCACAGGGCTGATTCAACACGCTGAGCTATTACTCGCCAACTCGCGATTTGCCGAACAAGTACAAGCCGAACTGATAATTCAGTTTGGTGGCAAGCTGGTGTCGAAACGCCTCAACCAATGGCTGGCTAAGAGCTCAGCAAAGTACTATCTAATTGATCAATCAGCGCAGCGGGTAAACCCCGGCCAAGGTATCCAGCAGCGCTGGCGATGCAGCGCCCAAGCTTGGCTACACGCTCATCCAGCTAAGACAAGCACCAGTAGCCAGCAGTATTTAGAGCGATGGACCCAAGCTCAACACGCCATTAGCGAGAAGGTTAATGCTGCCTTACTCGATTACTCTGAGCTAGCGATATGCGCACAAATTTCGGCACAGCAAAAACCGCGATCAACGCTATTTATGGGCAATAGCATGGTCGTGCGTTTGTTTGAACTACTTGGCCAGCCCTGCCAAGCGGAGCATTACTTTGCCAACCGAGGGGCATCGGGCATTGATGGTTTATTAGCCACCAGCGTGGGAATTGCCGAAGGTCTGCAACAAACATGTATTTTGGTGATTGGCGATACCTCGTTATTGCATGACTTAAACTCCTTAAGCCTTGCCGCTAATAGCCAGCAAAATCTAGTGATAGTGCTGTTTAACAATAACGGCGGTGAAATATTTAACCTATTGCCAGCACTATCAACTGGCCCGCAAGAGCAACAGCTAAGCAAACAGTATTACCAGTTGCCTCATCAGGCCGACTTTGCCGCAGCGGCAGCCACCTTCAATTTAGCTTATCAACAGGTGGTAAATTTCGAACAATTCGACCATGCTTTTGAGCGTGCACAGCAGCAAGCCGGAGCCAGCTTGATTGAAGTCTGCTTTACTCCAGGCGATGCCAGTGCGCGTTATCAATCTTTAATTAGTCAGGTAGCCAGCCACGATGCACTTTAGTGTTTACGGACAAAGTCAACATCCCTGTTTAGTTTTTTTGCATGGATTTCTAGGTAGCGGTAGCGACTGGCAAGCGCAAATTGCAGCACTTAGCCAGCACTACTATTGTGTAACCGTAGACATTGCCGGCCATGGTATGAGCGCCCAACAACGGCTTAAACCACGCAATGCCTTTAAAGATTTTAGCCACCAGCTCACCACATGCTTAAAGCGCCTTAAAATCGCCCATTACCATTTAGTGGGTTACAGCCTAGGTGGCCGCTTAGCGCTGCAACATGCTTTACTCGCCCCCAAAGGTATTGAACGATTGGTTATCGAATCTGCCAACACTGGCTTAAGTGATGAAGATGCACGCCAGCAACGCTTAGTACATGACAACCGCTGGGCAGACCGCTGGTTAACTGAGCCTCTGGATACGCTAATCAACGAATGGTACCAGCAAGCAGTATTTGCCAACCTAACTAGCCAGCAGCGGCAGCAGCTTATCCAACGCCGCCAACATCAAGACCGACAAGGCATTGCCGCAACATTGCGCGCAACCAGCTTGGGTTTGCAGCAAGATCTGAGTCGGCAACTTGGTCAGTTAAAAATGCCGCTAGATTTTATTGGTGGAAGCCTAGACAATAAATACCAAGCGCTAGCCAAACAGCTACAACAAGATTACCCGCGCCTTAAATGTCACATCATTGAAGGCGCTGGGCACAATTGCCATTTTGAACAACCGACACTGTTTCTCGAACAACTGTCCAGTGTCCTAAATAATGATAGAGAAGAGAATGACCCAAATTGATAGCTCAGCAGTAACTTGGCAGGATGCCGACAATGGATACGAAGATATTCGCTACCATAAGTCCGCCTGCGGCATAGCCAAGATCACCATTAACCGCCCGCAAGTTCGCAACGCATTTCGTCCTTTAACGGTTCAAGAAATGATGCATGCCTTAAACGACGCCCGCATCGACCCAGAAGTAGGTGTGATTATTCTTACTGGCGAAGGTGAACTGGCTTTTTGTTCAGGCGGCGACCAATCGGTACGTGGTGATTACGGCGGCTATAAAGATGACCAAGGGACACATCACCTAAATGTATTAGATTTTCAACGCCAAATTCGTACCTGCCCTAAACCTGTGGTAGCCATGGTAGCTGGTTACGCTGTAGGTGGTGGCCATGTATTACACATGATGTGTGACTTAACCATTGCTGCCGACAACGCCAAATTTGGCCAAACTGGTCCTAAAGTAGGCTCTTTTGATGGTGGCTGGGGAGCCAGTTACATGGCGCGCATAGTTGGCCAAAAGAAAGCGCGTGAAATTTGGTTTTTATGTCGCATGTATGATGCAAAAGAAGCGCTTGATATGGGCTTAGTGAACACCGTAGTGCCCTATGCAGAGCTAGAAAAAGAAACCGTGCAGTGGTGTCGTGAGATGTTGCAAAACAGCCCTATGGCCCTGCGCTGTTTAAAAGCTGCACTCAATGCTGACTGTGATGGCCAAGCGGGCTTGCAAGAACTCGCGGGCAACGCCACCATGCTGTTCTACATGACAGAAGAAGGCCAAGAAGGCCGTAACGCCTTTAACGAAAAACGCCCGCCTGAGTTTAGTAAATTTAAACGTAATCCTTAACGGCAATGGTGAAGGGCAGAATCCTCGTATGCTTCAGCGAGTATTCTGCCCCACTCTTCATTTAACCTAGTCCACTCGCACCACTCAAATAGCTCACTTGCACCACTCAACCAGCTTAAAAACACCCACTAAAGCATAATAATAAATCGCATATTTGCTATTGCGGCCATTCCGTACAAAGTGATAAATTTGCAGAGTGATGAGTGCTTCATCACTTCTAGTATTTGAGAGGTCTCAGCATGCTCTGTAACTGGCAAAGTGCTACCTTAAGTCGCTATACCCAAGCATTTGTTGAACCCATACAGCTTGGTTCTCTAAAACATAAGCAACGCCAAGGTCTTTACCTCGAAATTCGCTTTCGTGATGGCCGCTTGGGACGTGGAGAAATAGCCCCTCTGCCCGGTTTTAGCGAAGAAACATTAGCGCAAGCAGAGCAGCAAATTACCGACTATTTACAAGGGCATGTTCAGCGTAAGTTGTATCCAAGTGTTGCCTTTGGTATTGACTGCGCGATGGCAGGGTTACCACCAACTACTGCCATCGTTTCTGGCTACCCACTACTTAATGGCGACTTCGCTCACTGCCAACAAGTCCTAGACTCTCAATCTGGTAATCTAGCCAAGTTAAAAGTGGCTCGCCAATCCCCCAAACAAGATCTAGAACTGATTCAGCAACTACAGCACAGTTATCCTGATTTACAGCTACGTTTAGATGCAAACCGCGGCTGGATATGGAACCAAGCGATTTTTGTTTTAGAGAATATCGATCTTAGCCGCATCGACTATATTGAAGAACCGCTAATGAATAGCCAACAGTGTGAGTTGTTAGCCCAGCGCACAGGCGTAGGCATTGGCTTAGATGAAACCTTACAAGACAGTAGCTACCGCTATCATTACTTCGAAGGTTTGCGCTGCTTAGTCATTAAACCCAGTTTATTAGGCCCTTGGCGAACTTGTGCCAGCATTATCGACCAAGCACAAGCTAACCAAGTAAGTTGTGTGCTTAGCTCAGCTTACGAAAGTGAATTTGGTTTACAGTGGATCAACGCCATGGCCAAACAATATACTCCAGAGCAAGCGCCGGGTTTAGATACGCTAAAGGCATTTAGTGAGCAAGCGGCTCAAATTGAGTTAATCGGCGAGTTTCAACATCACAGCTAATATGAGCTTTTCCCTGCGTTTTAAGTGAAACTAAAGCTTTCACTTAAATCTCTTTGTGAAAAATGACAATATCTTTATTTTCAGCAGCTTATTATAAAAATTTCAAACTTTCTTCCTCCGCCCTCTTATTAATTTTATTATCAAATTAATAAAATATAAGTAAAAGTGTGACTCAACTATAGTGCCAACTTTTAGTAATTCTTAAAAAGCTGCACCTTTGAGAAAACGTTTTCTTGAAACCCATCACAGAGTGACACTTAATGTGAATAAACATTATAGCTGTATGAAAAAGCATCATTGGTGAGTGTATCTTATAAGCCTAATCTGGTTCACGAGGAATGAGTTTTTGGGATTACCTCTACACCCTACAATTAGCTAAAAAATATAAAACAAGCTATAAAGCAAGGAGCCAAAACATGAAAAAACTGACCACTCTATTGTGCGCAGTCGCGTTAGCCGTTTCCGCCCCAGTATTTGCCAAAACCGTTAAAATTGGTATGGCCATCGATGATCTTCGCTTAGAGCGCTGGCAAAAAGACCGAGACTTTTTTGTTGAGAAAGCCGAGGAACTTGGTGCCAAAGTATATGTTCAATCGTCCAACAGTAATGAAACCGCCCAGATCTCTCAGATTGAGAACATGATTTCTCGTGGCGTAGACGTATTGGTCATTATTCCCTACAACGGCAAAGTATTGTCTAACGTGATTGCGGAAGCTAAATCCGAAGGTATTCGGGTATTAGCCTACGATCGCTTGATCAACAATGCCGATATCGATTTCTACTTGTCTTTCGACAATGAAAAAGTGGGCGAGCTACAAGCTCAAGCACTGATTGAGCGTAAAGCCGACGGAAACTTCTTCCTAATGGGCGGCTCACCGGTTGATAACAACGCTAAGTTATTCCGCCAAGGGCAGATGAACATACTGCAGCCACTGATCGACAAAGGTGATATTAAAGTGGTGGGTGACCAATGGGTTGATGGTTGGTTAGCCGAGAATGCCCTAAAAATCATGGAAAATGCCTTAACTGCTAACGATAACAACATCGACGTAGTTGTTGCCTCTAATGACTCTACTGCAGGTGGTGCGATTCAAGCATTAGACGCACAAGGTCTAGCTGGTAAGGTTCATATTTCTGGTCAAGACGCCGATTTAGCCGCTAGCCGCCGCGTGGTAGCTGGAACCCAAACCATGACCATTTACAAGCCAATTAAACTGCTCGCCACTACAGCAGCAGAGCTGGCAGTGCAAATGGGCAACGGCCAAATGCCAGAGTCGAACTCTAGCCTAAACAACGGTACTAAAGATGTACCTTCTTACCTACTTACGCCAATTCCTGTAGATAAGTCGAATATTGATCAAACAGTAATTGCCGACGGCTTCCATAGCAAAGCAGACGTATATCAATAACCAACAAGCACTATTCACTACGCAGTAAAAAAGGGTGGGGCCAACGCCTCGCCCTTTTTATTAGGAGTTAAGATGAGCCAAAGCAGCTTATTGATGATGTCTGACATCGTTAAAAAATTCTCCGGAGTGATTGCGCTTAATGGGGTTAATTTCAATTTAGAACGTGGCGAAGTTGTCTCGCTTTGCGGCGAGAACGGCTCTGGGAAGTCCACCTTAATGAAGGTGCTAACCGGCGTTCACCCCCATGGTAGTTACGAAGGACAAATCATTTATAAAGGCGAGCCGCTTGTTTCGCGCAATATTCGCGATAGCGAGGCAAAAGGCATTGCCATCATTCACCAAGAGCTTACGCTAGTTAAAGAACTGTCTATTTTAGAAAACATTTTTCTTGGTGCCGAAATCACCAGTTACGGCGTGCTCGATCACAGCGCGATGTTTAAGCAAACCGAAGATTTGCTCAAACGAGTAAAACTTGATGTTTCCCCCGACACACTTATTCGGGAATTAGGGGTTGGCCAACAGCAACTGGTAGAAATTGCCAAGGCCTTATCTAAAAAAGCCGAAGTATTAGTGCTAGATGAACCAAGCGCGCCACTAACTGAATCCGAAACACGGGTACTGTTAGACATTGTTAAACAGCTACGCAGTGAAGGTGTGAGCTGTGTTTACATCTCCCACAAGCTCACCGAAGTGAAAGAAATTTCTGACCGAATCTGCATCATTCGCGATGGTGAGCACATTGGAACTCAAGATGCTAAACACATGTCTACCGACGACATTATTAGCATGATGGTAGGCCGTGAGCTTAAACAGCTATTTCCCCGTGAAGAACACCCTATTGGCGACGCGATCCTCAAGGTTGGGCCGGTTAACGCCCAATTGAGCAAGTCGTCCAATCTTAAACAAGTAGACCAAGTAAGTTTTAGTCTGCGTAAGGGCGAGATTTTGGGCGTAGCAGGTTTAGTGGGGTCGGGTCGTACCGAACTTATGCAATGTTTATTTGGTTCTTACGAAGGTATTTACCAATGCCCTGTGGAATTAGATGGAAAACCGATAAAAATTCGCCACAATCGCGATGCTTTAAATCACGGCATTGCCATGGTGCCAGAAGATCGTAAACGCCATGGTATTGTGCCAATTATGGGAGTGGGTCAAAACATTACCCTAGCCGGTTTAAACATGTTTAGTGGCTTAGGCCAAACCGTCAATGAATCTGCTGAACAAGCAGCCATAGAACAATCCATTCAACGCCTTAAAGTAAAAACAGCATCCCCAGAGTTGGCCATAAAAAGCCTCAGCGGAGGCAACCAACAAAAAGCTATTTTAGCCAAATTTTTATTATTACAACCGCGTATTTTGATCCTTGATGAACCCACAAGAGGCATCGATGTAGGGGCAAAATATGAAATTTATAAGCTGATGTATCAATTGGTTAAACAAGGGATCAGCATCATTATGGTGTCCTCCGAATTGCCGGAAGTATTAGGCATTAGTGACCGAGTATTAGTGATGCATGAAGGTAAATTGAAAGGCCTTCTAGACAATCAAAACCTGAGCCAAGAAATGGTGATGGACTGCGCGTTGGCCGAGGAGTAACAAACATGTCTAGTCAAGAAACAACTATCAGTGACACCAATACGAAGGTGGGCTTGATGAACAACTTAAAGAAAATGAAGTTACAAGTATTGGTGATGTTTGCAGCTATCGCGGTAATTATGCTGTTTTTCTACTTCGCCACCGAGGGCAGCTATCTTACCCCACGTAATATTTCTAACTTACTACGCCAAACGGCCATTACCGGCATACTTGCTATTGGCATGGTGTTTGTCATCATCTCGGCAGAGATTGATTTATCGGTTGGCTCGATGATGGGCCTATTAGGCGGCGCCGCAGCCATTATGGATGTATGGTGGCAACTACCTTTACCACTCACCATTGTGCTTACTTTAAGTGCTGGCTTTTTACTTGGCCTGTGGAACGGTTGGTGGGTAGCCTACCGCAAAGTACCATCGTTTATCGTTACGCTAGCCGGCTTACTGGCCTTTAGGGGGATTTTAATCGGCATTACTGGCGGTAGCACCGTTGCTCCAACAACCCCAGATATGGGCATTATTGGCCAAAGCTATTTGCCAGACATGTTCTCACTAATCACCACCGTAGGTGCGTTAGCTGTCTTCTTTGCTTGGCAAGGCAAACTGCGTAAAACTCGCTCAGAGCACAAACTAAGCAATAACCCCGTCACCGGCGATATATTCAAGTTTGGCCTGATTGCCATCTTCGCCCTAGGCACGGTATTACTATTAAACGACTACCGCGGTGTTCCCACTCCCGTATTGTTACTGGTTGTGCTGATGTTTGCCGCTGCCTTTATGGCCAAGAAAACCGCCTTTGGTCGCCGCATTTACGCCATTGGTGGCAATCTTGAAGCCAGCCGTTTATCTGGTATCAACGTTGAGCGCACCAAGCTATCAGTATTTGCCATTAATGGCTTATTGGTGGGCGTGGCGGGCTTAATTTTGGCCTCTCGTTTAGGCGCGGGTTCTCCATCTGCTGGTAACATTGCCGAGTTAGACGCCATTGCGGCATGTGTGATTGGCGGCACCAGTTTAGCCGGTGGGGTGGGCACAGTATTTGGCGCAGTGATGGGCGCATTTATTATGGCTAGTTTAGACAACGGCATGAGCATGATGGATGTACCAACATATTGGCAATCCATCATCAAAGGTAGCATCTTGCTATTGGCGGTTTGGATGGATGTAGCCAGTAAGAAACGCGCTTAAACTGATAATTTACCTAATAAAAGCCAGCCCTAGCCTACAAAGCAAAAGGCTGGCTTAGCTAACAATCTTGGCTAAACTTAAACATTATTCACTAGCCAAAATCTCTATGAGCACCGAACCACTTCACGGCGACTACCAGCTTTACCTACTCGACAACTTGCTAATAGCCAGCGCTCAAGGCGCGTGGAATCAAGCTGTTAGTGATCACTTTGCTGAAGACTTTAAACGTATTGGGCAATCACTAGCAGCGCCATGGGCACATTTAGTGTTATTAGAACAATGGGAATTAGCCGTGCCGGAAGCAGAGCATGCAATCAGTGAACTGCAGCAATGGTGCATTCAAACGGGAATGAGCCACGTGGCGCAAGTATTTAGTTTTTCACCACTCAAACAATACCAACTCCAGCGGATGCTACCTGCTGAACAACACTATAACAAACAGGTATTTCTTGAAGTATCTAGTGCGACACAATGGCTGAGTCAACAAGGCTTTAAGGCAGCCAAAAGCTTCGAGCTAACAAACAATAAACCCAGTATGATTCAGCGTCATTTTGATAAGGTGGCTTAGCCTATTGCCGAAGGTACATCTAAGGCGTAGTAGCTAAATTGGTTGCGCCCTTTAGACTTAGCTTGATACATCGCCGCATCGGCATTTCGTACCAATAGTTCTGGATCATTGCCATCCTCAGGATACATGCTAATCCCTACGCTTGCGTAAACGGGCTGAATATGCACCCCTAAGCTTACTTCCTGGGCTAAACGACGCAGCACAGTATTCACTACATCGTTGGCTTCCTCGGGCTCAGAAATTGACTCTAGAGCCAGCATAAATTCATCACCGGCAAAGCGGGCCACCGAATCGCCAGACCGGATAGAGTCTCGCAATACCGTTGCAACCTGCTGTAATAAAAGGTCACCGGCTTCATGGCCCAAATTGTCGTTAACCTGCTTAAAGTTATCTAAATCGATAAACACCACAGCTAGGCTGTTTTGTCCGGTTTGAGCGCGGTGAATCGAGCCTCGTAGCTGCTCCAAAAACAAACTGCGGTTAGGCAAACCCGTTAAGCTATCGTGACTAGCCATATGGCGAAGGTTAATCTCATTGTCTTTAAGCTCAACAATTTGCTTATTAATTTGCCGCGACATGGCTTTAAAGGTATTGGCTAATAAACCAATTTCATCTTTACGCTCGCTAGGTAAAAGCTGGGCCGCAGGCAATTTACCTTTAGAAAAAGAGTTTACCGCTATCATCATATTGCGAATAGGCTGGGACAAAACCTTAGCAAATAACAAGGAAGTAAGTAGCCCAACTAAACTCAGCGCTAAACAAACCTTGATCATCGAGCCCGCTAACGAGTCCATAATATGGCTGAGACTAGGCAGTGGACTTGCTAGACCCAACACCGCCATTTTTGGGCTAGATTTAGGCCCATAAAACAAGGGAGTGAAAGATACCGCCCGCTCATATTTGTAGACCGCGGAGGGATCTAGCACAAAGGTTCTTGGCTGCAGATCATTAAACAGCACTTCCATCTGAGGGAAGTCACGTTGCATTAAATAGCGATGGCCAAAATGAAAACCAAACTGTTTATCAGGATTAGGATTAACTAAATAGTCACCTTTTTGGTTAGCCAAATAAATAGCTACACCTTCGGGCAAATCGGCCTGCATTTGGCTAAACAGACTTTCCAAACCCACATTCACCACTACCAAACCGCGGGCTTTACCCTCAACATATACTGGCGAGGCAATTTTTAAGGTAGGTTGATGCTGGCCCAGCTCGACACCTTTTTCATTGTGAATATCCACATCTGACAAATAGCTCTCGCCAGCATTCAAACGCAAGGTACGAAAAACATAAGGATAATGCGCTTTTTCTTCCAAGCTTGCGGCGGGAATAGCTATCAAGCCATCACTTAGTCTATCGACTCGAATCAACTCTCGGCCAAAATTGTCAGCACCAATAAAACGCACTTGGAAATAAGAAGGATTTAAACTTAACTTTTGCTTAAAAATATCTTTTAGCTGCTCGGAAAGTACCAGCTTATTGTCAGCCTCGAAGTAGCCAGCCGTTTGCGGAATAGAACTTAAAAACAATACATCTTTGGTAATTTCATCAATGCTACTGCTGAACTCTCGGGTAAGAATTTGAGTGGTTGTGGCTAACTCTCGCTCGGCACTTTCGGCTAACAACCCGCGGCTTTCATGATAACTAACCGCGGCGGTAACCACCGACGCCAAAATGCCAAAGCCGGCAAACCAAAGACCAAAGCGAAGAGAAATGGAGTTGATCATGGCAGGCTCATCATCTGCAAGGTTTTGCCGCTAAGAATATTTTCCCAAAATTCACTGCGGCGTTGATGGTCTTCCACTTCTTCGAGCCAAATGATCTTGTCTTCAGGTAGCGAGCGAGTGTCTTGCACAATGGTATTTGCTAAACCTTGGCGCTCGGTTAACAACTGGCTAACCCACGGCTCTAAAGTGAAATCAATCCACTTATGGGCTAAGTCTTGGTTTTTCACCCCACTCGACATGGCCCAGCAATCTAGCCAAGCCAAGGCACCTTCTTGCGGAATAACATATCCAATGTCTGCGCCGGCATCTTGCAACTGTTTAAGCTGCTGAGCCCCATAGTTAGCAAACACTAAAGCTACTGATTCTTGATTATAAAACTCTGAGGCTTCTTCCGGAGAGCTATAAAAGGTTAATACATTACGTCTTAAAGCCAACAGCTGTTCGGTGCTTAGTTTAAGCTGCTGGTTTGTTTGCTGAAAAGGATTCTCTACACCTAGAACCATGCCCGCTAATGTGTAGTTATGGGCACTGCCGTTGTAAGCAAGAATCTTCCCCTGATACTGAGAATCCCACAATACATTCCAGCTAGTAGGCGGCTGTTCAAAATAGTTTTTATTGTAGATCAACCCCATTTCAGAATAGGTATAGGGGATTGCGTATACCTGCTCATCACGAGTAACCCCGGGGATATCCTGTAAGGATGTAAAGCGAGGCAGTTGTTTGGCCATGTTGCCAATGGCTTGTGGATTTAACGGGGTAGCTAATTTGGCATCAATGTAGCGCTGTAACTCGGCAGTATTTACCGCAAAAACATCATAGTTCTCGCCATTTTTATGGCCCATTCTCAGCCACATTTCATCATCATTGGTTATGTAGCTAACTTTAACTTTAACCTTATAACGCTTTTCAAATGCCGCCACCATATCTGCATCGGCATAACCCGGCCAAGCCAAAACACGTAAATCCACCGGCTCAGCAGCAGAGGCGCTGTTAAACCCAGTAAAAACCAATAAAACGATAGATAGAAGTCGCAACATTCCTTGTTCCCTAATGCCCTAGGTATACCTTGTTAACCATCCAGATAACTTATTAACAAGACCAATAAGTATACGATCCTTGATTTATTTGTGAATAGAAAACTTATGCACCATCACACATAGATGAAACAAATCAAACGGTGGTCATTAGATCCTGCTATTTGGACTCGAGTGCTCGACCTAATGTTTCAAAGTACGGCAAAACACAACTACCAATTTGCAACAAATGCTGAACATCGGGATAAGCTCCCTGTTTGGCCAATTCAGTTTGTTTGGTGCCACTGACTAAATAGCTGTTTTTAATATCGTTACGACTTTGAATCCATGCTTCAAACGCTCGCGCCATCATTTCTGTAGGTAAGCTAAAATAACGTTGCCCTAACTGTTTATCTAAAGCGACTGACCGGCTTACATAGGGGTGTAGGTTTTGCCCTTGCTCACTTAAAAACACTGCAGCAAACACTTGGTCAAGCAGCTGATTTAAGGGATGGGGATATTGTTTCTCATCGGCTAACCAACGCGTAGAGGCAAACTCGTTGCGCCCAGCCGGCTGGCAAAACAACTTTCCAGCCATATAGTGATCAAATGCGTGCCACCACTCATGAGCTAATGCTCCGGCTCCGGCATTTTTAGCAAGCGCGAGGGTTTGACTTGCCGGCGCATAGTGAGCTTGTACATTAGCTTGCCCACCTGTACCAAAAGCCAAACTTAAGCTGCCTCTTAAACCTAAGGCGACGGGAGGTAGATTAAGCAAAAACGCCAGATCGGCTAAGGCATCAAAGATTAGCTCTGCGGCGCGTTGCTTCTCTTGTTTATTAACCCAAGCACCAATCGCTAAACCAGCAAAGCCAAAAGTGTGTTTAATATCGGCGAAGTCCACGCTATCACCATGGCGATAATCTGGACCACGCCGATAGTATTGGCGATTTAGCCCTACACCTGTGGTTTCATTTGCATGCATTTATTGGCCAACACCACATAGTAAACGCTATACAGCTTGAGCTTTAGGGTTTTCCCCGTAAGCATTGGCTTCACTTTTGCTGTCAGACAAAAAGAAAAACAACAGCACTAATACGCCAATAATTGGCAGGAATAATATAAACAACCACCAACCGCTGCGCCCAGTATCATGCAGCCTGCGCACAGCCACTGCCAAAGAAGGTAACAAAACCGCCAAGGTATAAATACTGCCCAATACCCCTAAACCAGATTCAAGATTAACGGTTCCGGTAACTTGATCAATAAAACTTAATATCACTCCGATGATGCTGTTGATAAGCACAAACATCCAATATTCTTTGCGTCGAGCGCGCCCATTAAACACCAGATATTTTTTAAGAACCGCTATATACCAACTCATCTTATTACTCCTATGGACTAGAGATTTATTTGCAGCATAGTGCCACGCTCAAAGCTTGCTTAGATGCACCGCGCCATCGGCAAAATCGATAAAGTGTTTAATGCTAGGCAAGGCATCATCTTGATGGTGAGTAACATACACTAGCTGACTAAGATTGTGTTTAGCTACTAATTCTAAGGCTTTTAACACCGTATTACGTTGTAAAAAATCTAAGCCTTGGCAGGGCTCGTCCAACAATAATAGTTGCGGCCCTTTCACCAAGGCGCGAGCAATAATCAACAAACGCTGTTGCCCATAAGACAAACTTTTAAAGTAGTGTTTTTCTAAGTTAGCCAGACCGAATAGTTGTAACCATAAACGTGCTTGTTCAAGCTCAAGTTCACTGGCTTGTTGATAAACACCAATAGAGTCATACAGACCCGACAACACCACCTCAAGGGCACTACAATTGACCCGATATTGTAAATGTAAGGCCGCCGAGACCATGCCAATATGCTGCTTAACTTGCCAGATACTTTCACCGCTGCCACGGCGAAATCCCATAACCTCTATATGATTACTGTAACACTGTGGGTGGTCACCAAAAATCAAATTCAACAAGGTGCTTTTTCCACAACCATTGGGACCACGAACCTGCCAGTGCTCGCCGTAGTGTATTTGCCAATTTAAGCCACTAAACAATGTTTCACCGGCATAACTCACCGAGCCTTGGGTGATAGAGAACAGTGGCGAAACGGGTTCAGTTTGTTGAAACTCACGCAGAGCCTGCACAATAGCCAAAGATTGTTGCTCAGCTTGCTTTTCCATTTGCTGTCGCTCGGGGTGTTGCAGCCATTGCTCAATGGTGAGTTGCTGGCTTAGTCCTTGTTCGTCAAGCACCGCTACGTGACTAATTGAAGCTGGCAACTCATCGTCACGTGAGCTAATAATCAATAGCTGACACTCTTTCGCTAATTGTTCAAGCAGGGCGAGTAATTGCCGTTGGTGGCGGAGATCTAAGCCGGCAAAGGGCTCGTCTAAAATCAACAATTGTGGTTGCTTTATCAGCGCTAAAGCCAGCATCAAGCGACGCGTTTCGCCAGTTGATAACAAACGAAAACCGCGCTTAAGTAAATCTGTTAAATCGCACTGTTGGCTGACTCGCTCAAGTAAACGCGGCTCGGAACAGTCAGCTTCAAGCAACTCAAGTACTGTGTGCCCGCTATCTATTTGATCGGTGAACTCACTGTCATCGTCGGCGAGTTCGCGCTCAAGCAAAGCCTGTTGCTGCTCTAAAGAGACTAAAGCTATACGCTGTGGTTGCTGGCTTAAGGTGGCCCGCTCGGCTGCTAAGTCTCCCACCAACCAAGCGCCCAACAAAGATTTACCGCTACCACTATGACCAAAGATCGCCCAGTGCTCGCCAGCTTTTAACTCCCAGCGTTTTATCGCTAACTGATGCTGACCAGCCAGTAAGTGTAAATCTTCAATAATCATTCAGCGCAACCATCCGAAAGTCTTACATTTATTGGTAACTATTCTCGCTTAGACTGGAGCATTAATACACTGTATTGGGTTAATCAATTTGCTGAACTAGACTAAATCTAACCGAGATTGAATTATTTATCGCAATACGCAGGTCTGTTAGTACAGATAAAAAGCAAAAGGAAGTGCCGTCACTGTGACTGAACAAACAAATACCAAGCCCTCTTCGCCTTACGTATCCCCCGGTATGCCGGCCCTAGATATGAACGGAAAAACCACTTCTTTCTTTGAATTTTGGCCAACTTGGGCAGTGTATATTCCAGTGGTGTTTCAATGGATAGCCTTGGGCATTCGCCATCGCTCATTCACTTTACCGCTATTGGCAAACCCCAAACTCCCTTTAGCCGGCATGGTCGGTGTAGGCAAAAGCGAACTGCTGGCTCAAGCTACCGGGTCTTGCGACGACGCAGTCCTTGCCTGGATGAAAGTCAATCGCACCAGGGCACCTTTGGCGCGTCAAGTCGAAGATTTATTAGAGCAAATGCAACAACGCGGCCTTGAGTTTCCAGTTGTAGGCAAACCCGATATTGGCTGCCGAGGTGCGGGAGTCAAGTTGCTGCATAACCGCCAAGAGCTGCAAGATTGCCTAGAAAACTATCCGCTTAATTCTGCCATGTTGATTCAAAAATTGGCTAGCTATGAAGCCGAGGCTGGCGTGTTCTTTGTGCGCCACCCCGACCGGCCACAAGGTGAGATTATTTCTTTGGCATTAAAGTACACGCCTTATGTAGTGGGTGATGGCCAATCCACCTTAAAACAGCTGATTCAAGCGGACCCTCGCGCTAGCGAACTGCAACACCTGTATTTAAGTCGTCATCACGACAAACTAGACAGCATTATCGATGAAGGCCAACCCTATAAACTGGTGTTTTCGGCCAGTCATTGTCGTGGCGCTATCTTTCGCGATGCTAATGACTTAATCACTCCAGAATTAAACCAAGCGATTAACCAAATGATGGCCGATTTGCCCGAGTTCTATTACGGACGAATGGACATTAAATTCGCCGACATCACCCACTTACAACAAGGAGCCAATCTGGAGATTGTCGAAATTAATAGCGCTAGCTCTGAGTCGCTGCATATTTGGGATCGTAAAACTCCCTTTCGCGAAGCAATGCGCTCCTTATTATTTCAATACAAAACCTTATTTGAACTAGGTGCTGCCAATCGCAAACGTGGTTATCGACCACCTAAATTTAAAGAGCTGCTAGTACGCTGGAAACATGAGCGTGAACTCACTGCTTGTTATCCAGAAACGGATTAAGGAGTAATCCATGCAGGAAAAAAATAACCCATTTAGGCTGAGTATCCGCCCACAGTGGTTAGCTAGAGTGATAGAAAAAATCTTGGGCTTAAGCACTTTGGCCAAGCACTACGATGCTGCTCCTAACTTTGTAGACGACAGCCAAACAGCACAAAAGTTTTTGCGCCATACCATGCAGCGCTTAGATTTCTCGTTACTAGCCAACAATCCTGAGGCACTTAAAAATGTGCCGCAAGAAGGTCCGCTACTGATTGTGGCTAACCATCCTTTGGGCGGCTTAGAAGGCGTAGCAATGAGCGAATTATTGCTACAAGTTCGCCCCGACTTAAAAGTGCTCACAAATGAACTGTTAGCCAATATAGAAGAGTTTCAAGATCTGTTTATTGGCGTAGACGTGCTCTCAGAGCAAGCCGCCAAAAAAAATGCTCGCGGCATTCGCATGTCTTGCCAGCACTTATCTAAGGGCGGAGCATTAATGATTTACCCCGCTGGCATGGTATCAGCCATCAATACTGAAACGGGTCAAATAGAAGATCGCCAATGGAACAATTTGGTTGGACGTTTAGCCAAACGTTACAAGGCTCACGTATTACCTTGTTTTGTTACTGGGCGTAATTCCAAGTTGTTTTATCTCGCCGGTTTATTGCATCGCCGCCTGCGTACTGCCCTTCTGCCAAGAGAGCTAATAAACAAACGTGGTCGTGAATTTACCATGCAAATTGGCGAAATTATTGCCCCTAAAGATTATCAAGATTTAAGTGATGAACAAGCCGTTACCGATTACTTGCGGGTAGCGACTGATTTACTGAGTTTACCTAATAATAAAAAAGCTAAAGCTGCGCCCAAGCACCCGCCGCTGCATTTAGTGGAATGTTTGCCTAATGGCCGCCAAGAACTACGTAAGCAGTTAGATACTTTAGAAGACTGCATATTAGTCAGCCACCGTAACTTTAGTGTGTATTGCGCCCCCTACCCACGCTTAGGGCCGATTATGGATGAGATAGCCTTGGCGCGCGAAGTCACCTTTAGAGCTGCCGGAGAGGGTACTGGCAAACACTTAGACAGCGACCAGTTTGACCCTCACTATTTGCACTTGTTTGTATGGGATAACGACGCCCATTGTTTGGTGGGGGGTTACCGCCTTGGTCACGCTAACGAAATTGTTGAGCAACATGGCATCAATGCTCTGTATAGCCGCTCACTATACGATTTTGACCAAGCCTATTTAAAACGCATGGGCGACTGTTTAGAAATGGGTCGCTCTTTTGTGGTGCCTAAATACCAGCGCCATCCTCGAGCGCTCGATTTACTGTGGCAAGGCATTGGTCACTACGTGGCAGAAAACCCGCAGTATCACACCTTATTTGGTTGTGTGAGCATTTCCCAAGAACATTCTGAGCTGGCTCAAGCGTTTATCTCAGATTCGATGATTTCGGCCTTTCGCGCTGAACAACGTTACCTAAACGATGTTAAGCCTATTGTGCCCTTAAAGGTGAAAGGCAAAGTATGGTCGAGCAAGGTACTCGCGTCGCTTAGCAACATTGCCATTCTTAATAAACTGGTGGGTCAATGTGAACCGGGTAAATCGATCCCCATTTTGCTGCGTCACTACTTAGCGCTTAATGGCCGCTTTGTCTGTTTTTCGGTGAACAACAGTTTCAACCAATCGCTAGATGGACTAATTATTGTTGATTTAAGAAAAACCCCTGAGAAATATTTACGTCGTTACCTCGGTCAAACTGGTAGTGAACGCTTTTTAAATAAATGGAGAAACAATGAAGCAGCTGCGTGACGCTACCGTAGAAGCACTTCAGCAAGTGCAACAATTAGTAGAAGCGAGTGATGGAGCACTCTACAACCAGCCCTCTGTTCACAGTGAATCTGGCATTGGTCGCCATGTACGACACATTCTAGATCACTTCTTAGCCCTACAACATGGTTTGGATAAAGGCAGTATTGATTACAATTCACGCCACCGAGATAGCGATATAGAAAACGATCCAAGCCTAGCCCTACAACTAATTAATCAGCTGTGTAACTGGTTCCTTCACCCACAATCCAGCATTGATGAACGCCCGATTAAGGTGGAGTCAGAGATTTCGTTAAAGCAGCAACAGAGCATGCAGTTTGATAGCAGTTTAAGCCGCGAATTATGCTACTTAATTAACCATACCGTGCACCATGTTGCTTATGCCAAATTAGTGGCAAAAGAACTGGGCTTATCGGTAGACAATACCATGGGCATCGCACCTAGCACTGCGAGCTACCTACGCCAACAAGGCAACTAAATGTGTACTGTTAGTATATTGCGCCTTGGCCAGCAAACCGTAATTACCATGAACCGCGATGAAGCCCGTCATCGCCATGAAGCAGGCATAAAGCAACAACGTAATGGTGATACGGTGTTGGTTTACCCCGTTGATGGGCAAGCTGGTGGTACCTGGTTTGGCTTTAACAATCATGGGGTTGTGTTAGCGCTATTAAATCGTTACCAAGATCCACAGCATGCAGGAGCGCCCACGCGCGGACAAATTATTCCCCAAGCCTTGGCGTTAGGCAGCAGCCAACACCTTGAGCAACATTTAGCTACGCAAGATTACCAGCACTTCAACCCTTTTGATCTATTAATGATATCAGCCAATGATTGCCAGCACTTTTCTTGGAGTGGTAAACAGCTTAGCCATCATCATCTTAGCGACAAGGCCATTCAGCTCAGTTCATCGGCCTTAAATACCCAACAGGTATTGGCTAGCCGAAAACGCCGTTTCCAACAATGGCTAGAGCAAAAATCTAGCTCTGCCGAACGAGTACTTAGCGATATTCACCTGCAGCAATGCCAAGAGAACCGCAGCCACTCAGTGCTTATGGACAGAGATGAAGCACACAGCAAAAGCATTTGCCAAGTACGCCTAAGTGCCCAAGATAGCGAATTTGATTATTACCCAGAAGCTAGCCTACAAGCGTGGCGACAGCAACTTAGCCAGGCTACTCAGCCCTTAGACGCCGGCTTACTAGAGAAACAACAACGCCAACTTTCCATCATCCGTTCTGATTTAATCGACGAGGTAACCCTATGAAAAAGCTAATACTCGCCTTACTGTTTGTCTCCGGATACAGCTTTGCTGCAGATCCTATCTATACGTCTTGGTTTAATAACCTAGCCATCAAAGGTTACGATAGTGTGGCTTATTTTACCGAAAACAAACCAGTAGAAGGCAAAGAGAGTTTTGAATATGAATGGCAAGGTGCTACGTGGCGCTTTAGCAGTGCAGAAAATCTGGCCATGTTTAAAGCCGAGCCAGAAAAGTTTGCGCCACAATATGGCGGGTACTGCGCCTATGCGGTAGCCAAAGGCAAAACAGCCAGCATTGAACCAGAGCAGTTCACCGTGCTCGATGGCAAGCTTTACTTAAACTATAACGCCAGCGTGCAGCAAAAATGGACGGCTAATCGCGATGATTTCATTGTTAGTGCCGACAAAAACTGGCCAGCAGTGTTAAATGATTAATAATTACCGCAAGCTAGTTAACCGGCTTAGCCCTTGGCAAATCGCCTTACTGGCAGCCTTGGTGTATGGCGCTTGGGCTGCCTTTGTGAATAGCGAACACGGTAACCAAGTTGCCTTAAAAGCGGGCTTAGTTCAGGGCAGTTATGCTTTTGTATCAACCTGGTTAATTAGCTTTATCGCTAAATCAATGCTGGCTTATTGGGGTTATAGCCAAGGAGTGCGTTGGTCGGCGATGTCGGTATCTTGGTTAGTCATGCTGGCGATTCCAGTCTTGTTACATACTTGGCAGCAAACACCCGATTTATTAGAAGCCATTCTGCCTGGCCTCGCTATTGGTAGCCTCTACCTTTGGAGCTATTGCCAACAACTACAAGAGCCCGTTTAACCAAACAACTTGTTCTTGTAGTTTCAGGGCTAATGACTCTCTTTGCCTAAGTGTTCAGCATGCTGCTCATTGGTAGGCGGCACAGCGTTTAAATAAGCATAATCAATCTTATCTTGCTCTTCTTTGGCGCGACGTCGTTGTATTTGATATTGCTGCAAGCGCTTCACTTTAGTGTTTTGTGGGTTGGTCCAAGCTACATAGACCAGTAAACCTAGGCTCATCATACTGGCCGCGCTAAACAAAGCCGCTATCGAAGACTCAACCAAACTGGTTGCAAAGATCATATTTAGAATATGCACAACTGCAATCCCGGTAAGTAACAAGCGGCCATGTAAACTGTCGTGCAGTAAGGAGTAACTAGCCAGCAAGCTAAGAAACAGCAGCACTAGGGCAAACTCAAACCGTAACGGAAAGATCCAAACTCGCTGAATGATATGATTATCAGAAAAGCCGCCACTAAAGGCGGTCGACAAAAATGCCAATAAAGCACAAGCAACATAGGCACTTATCGCCAGTTTAAGCATTCTTGTATGGCTCATGTTCAAGTCCTCAATCCTTGTTAGCCATGTTTATATTATAAAACATAATTACCGACTTACTGACAAATGAACAATTAAGAATGAAGCTGGCGCAAATTATCTGGCTATTCTGTGACCTCAGCTGCGAATACCAGCAGCAATTCTGCAGCCAGCGCGGTTGAGCATAGCGCCATGCCAGCTAATACAACAATACCTAAATACTTAGTGAGAACAATGCTTAAAGCCAGAACGTTAAGTATGCCTTGGTTCATGGTATTTCTCCCTGCAAGCGGTCAATACAATCACCATTTTGGAGAAAACAACCACCAATAAATGCGACCCACTTCACCGCTTTGTTGGGAGAAATTAAGATCCTCTGTAACTTTGATTAGGAACAAACTAGGGCTCGGTAACTGCCAGAAAAGCTTATATTTTTGAACTAACGCAGTACTTAAACATCCAGATCTAACACTGCTTGATTACGCCCCTGATGTTTTGCCTTATACAAACAGCTATCGGCAAGTTCTAACAGCTTGGTAGGGTCAATAACATCATCAGGTTCAATCAAAATACCACCTACGCTAATTGTTAAAACCGCGCTTACTTGCGAATCCGCATGCTCAATTTGTAGTTTGGCAACTTCTTTAACCACCTGCTCAGCCATTTTGGGCAGTTCTTGTTGATTAGCATCAGAGACTAAAATGGCAAACTCTTCACCGCCGACCCGTGCAACACAATCTTCACTTCGCTTTACCACTTCTGTTAGGGCTTTAGCTACCAGCTTTAAAGCTTCGTCACCTTGCACATGTCCGTAGTGGTCGTTGTAAGCTTTAAAATAATCGATGTCGGCCATTAGCACTGCCAACTGGGTTTTGTGCCTTCTGGCACTGGTTACAGCACGGTTTAATTCTCGCTTAAACGGCCTACGGTTAACCAAACCGGTTAGCTCGTCGGTTTCGGCTAATACCTGCAAGCGCTCATTCACCTGAAGTAACTCATTTTGCAAACGGTTCATCGCCTGATCGTTTTTTTCGTTAATTAACAAGCCACTAATGGCAGCGGCAAATTGACTTAACAATACTACTTGGTAATCGTCCCAAATCGCGCAATAACTCAAGCTCACACAATTAAGTAAACCAAAAGCCTTATTGCCATCACTTAAGGGAATTCCTACAAAGGACTTTATCCCGTATTGCTTGAGTAGCTGATATTCGGCGGGAGCATGCCGTTTAAGCTTTTCCACATCACTCACTACTATTGGCGCTACACTCACCAAACGCCGCTTTAGCTCACTAAGTTGGCTTAAGTCCACCGGCTCTATAGGCGCTAAATGCCCCGGCACACTCCATACATCGCGATAAATCGCTTGCTGGCGCTCAAACTCCAATACCACCACCCGCTCTATCGGAAACAAACTGCCTATGGCTGAGGTGGCCCGCTGTAGCAATGCCTTTGAATTGCTGGATGTTTGATTTAAAAAAGACAGGGAGATCTCGGATAGCAATTGATTAGCTTCGGTTTGCCAATTAAGCACCGAGGTGCGTTGTTCCACGGTTTCTTCTAACACCTGTCGGTGCTGGTGCAACTGTTGCTCGGCTTCTAAACGGGCATCTAAGCCACGTTGCAAACGTTGCTGTAGCTGTTGCATGGAACTGGCCACTAGGCCAATTTCATCATTACGCTTTAGTAGCTTACTGGGCAACTGAACAATCTGTTGTTCTTCGGTAAATATCTGATCGGCAGCCTCGGCTAAACGCCGTAAGTCGCCAGTCACAATCCGCCCTACAAGCAGTAAAATAATCAAACTCATTAAAAAGGTTTTTAAGCCATTAGTTAGCAATATAACTAAGGCTTGGGCTTTTATATCTTGCTTGATCAAGGATAAGTCTAGGCCAACCGTAAGTTTGCCCAGCGCAGTGCCTTGGTGGTCGAGTGAATAAACATAAAATTTCTGGCTTAAGTCAGCTTCACCAACACCCGAAGCCATGCCTTCATCGGTAGAAAAATTTACCGACGACACATATTGCTGCTGCACAAAACCTTGCAGCAAATCATCCAGCAGCTGGTAATCAATTTCCCATACTGCTCGCTCAATCGCGCTCAAGTTTGCTTGGTTATATTCATCAACCCATTGCTCAGCATTTTTAACTGCGCCAGAAAAATTGAAAGCCAGTTGCACGGCCACAGATAACAAAGCAAACAGGGTACTGGCGCTTACAATTAATATGACCAAGCGTTTGGCAATAGGAGTGCGAAGTTTAAAAGCCCCTTTCATAACAACCTACTGAGCAAACTGAAAACTAAGCGGATTGCCGGCTTCTAGCAGCATGCTCTCAAACATTACTGCATCCCATTTCTTCTGTTTTACTTTTTCAAAGGCCTCTGTCCCTGGCTGCAACATTACAAACAAAGGGGCATTCACTTTACTTGGCAGTGATTGTCCTTGAACATGTCGATGAATCAAACTTAGTCCCCACCCCGCCGCGGTAAAGTGCCCCCCCGCCAAGGCGCTAATTTCACCTTGCTCACGCAACAACAAGGCTTGTTGAGAGGTATTTACGGTGCCAACAATCACATCCCTACCTGGTTGCTTTCCTAATTCTTTAATCGCTTTAATACTGCCAAAAGCCATGTGATCGTTAGCTGTCCACAGGTATTTCAAATCGGGGTAGCGTTTCAGCAAAACTTTAGTTTGTTGGTAGCTACGCTGTTCATCCCAATGGCCATAAATAACCTGCTTTAAGTCAATACCGGCTTGGTGTTGAAAAAAATCGACAGCGCCAGCTGTACGCTCTACTGAAGCAGGAGTAGTTTTATCTCCCGAGATAATTACTGCTTCACCAGTCACTTGTTCAGCATTTAAGTACATGGATTGGGCCGTTTGATAACCCGCCCACAAATTGTTAGGCACGATGCAAGACAGCAAGTAGTTTTGCCAATGAGGGTTATTATTGCGAAGCTGTTGCTGTTCAACACTCACATCATTAAGCAACACCAATACATAAACCGATTGCCCTTCTAGCAGGCTAAGCATACGAGGCAAGGCTTGCTTCTCGTTCACCAGCATGAGGTAATCGGGCAGCTGCTGATTGTTGATCATCCATTCGATGTGCTTAATCATTGAGTAATGATTACGCTCTCCGTGAAAAGTACGGTAATCAAGCGCTAATCGCTTAGCGGCAGCATTAGCAAACATATCTACATCTTGCCAAAAGCTTTCTTCAGCTTTACCGGGGTTTATAAAAACCACCGACGCTTTTCCCCAAGCTAAAGGGCAAATAAACAACAGAAGTAGTAGGATCTTCACGTGATAACTACCAACGCGACTTAATTTCACTTACTTAAAACTATAAACCACCCGCCAGATTTAGCGCGTCTAGTTAGCTAAAAAAACCGCTTAAGTGAAAATAAAACTAGAAAAGCGCCAACTAGGCGCTTTTTTCATAAATACTATAGCTAATTCAACTAGCTAATTACTGGTTTCAAACCGTAAGCCACCTTTGCAAATGGCTAGCATCATGGCCGCAAATGGCAGCGCCATTAACAAGGCAAGTTGCTCGGTATTGGCTAAACCACTTAGACCTAAGATGCCCACTAAACTTGCAGAACCGGTCATTTGTACAAAGCCCAATAAAGCAGAGGCCGTGCCCGCTTTGTCACCAAAAGGCGCTAAAGCGCTGCCAGTTCCCACTGCAATTAACAGACAAAAGCCAATGCTAGAGACAAATACCGGAGCCATAAACGCCAGCGGATGCAATACTTGCTGGCCTAGAACTAAGGCAATGGCCGCGCCTGCCATTAAACTTGCGCCAAGCCATAAGCCTGCTGTTTGCCCGATCTGCTTAATTACTTGAGGAGCCAAAAATGCAGCCACAATGTTAATGGCAGCGTTGCTGCCAAACCACAAGGCATAATCAGCACTAGATAGCTGCATATCCACCATTAAACGGCCAGCAGACTGCGACACATAGCCAATAATCATCGCCATCCCCAACATTACCAACAAGGAATAAAAACGAAAGCTAGCTACAGTAATAACCGAATAGTAACGACTAAAAGAATATAAGCGCCCAGTAAACACGTTAGCTTGAGGTTTAGTTTCTTTTAACCCAAATAGCAGCGCTAAAAATACCACCAACGCAAATGCCACCATAAACCAAAAGTTTGCTGCCCACGACCACCAATGGGTGAGCACGCCACCTAACAAGGGTGCCAATGCGGGAACAATGCAAATCACACCGTTTAAATAGCTAAATATATTTTTTGAGCGCTCGGCACCAAATACATCACGCACCCCGGCAAACGCGGCCACCGACAAACAGCTGGCCGCAATGCCTTGCGCTAAGCGCGCTAGCATTAATAGCTCATAACTACTGGCTATCGCCGCCAAGGCAGAGCTTGCCAAATATAACAGCGCACCTACCAAAGCCACTGGCCTACGGCCATAGCGGTCGGCCAATGGGCCCACTAACAACTGGCCAATACCAAAGGAAAACAAAAACACCGGAATAGTTTGAGCAATCCACGCCACAGGCACATTAAAGGCTTGCGCCATTTGTGGAATAGCGGGTAAAAAGATATCAATCGCTAAAGGTGAGAACAGCACCATTAACATGAATAGGGGTAAAGGCTTCGACATAGCATGCTCCAAAAACGAGGTGGGCATTGTAAGTCCTGCACTTTATGAATCATAATGATAGTTTAGATTCACTCACAGTCCTCACAGGAATATCATGTCTCAGCAATACGATCTTAATCTACTGCGAGTTTTACTCACCTTGCTTGAAGAGCGCAGTGTTTCAAAAGCGGCAGATAAGCTATTCCTCACCCAATCGGCAGTGAGTAAGCAATTGGCAAAATTGCGTCAGCAGCTAAACGACCCCTTATTCATTCGCCATGCCAATGGCTTAAGCCCAACGCCAAGGGTGCGCAGCCTAGAACCTAAATTACGGCAGTGGCTGCAAAGCGCTAATGAAATGATTGAAGCAGAAGGCTTTGAGCCAGCGATTAGCCAACGAAACTTTCGCTGCTGCCTTAATGAAACCTGCTTTGCTACCTTATTGCCGCGTTTTTTTGGCAAACTGATGCAACAAGCACCCGGCCTAAAGCTGGATACTCACCGCCTAGAACCAGGCAGCATAGAAGGTCTGCAAAAAGGGGAATTTGATTTAGCCATTGTGGCTCGCGATAACGACGAACGCGCGCCTAGTCACTTTCAAGTTAAGCAAGTGCCCGCTCAAATTCGTAGCTTTGAGTTATTTAGAGACGACCATGTTTGTTTAGTGAGAAAAGACCACCCAGTGTTAAGCCAACAATGGGATTTAGACTGCTACATGCAGCAAGCTCACCTAACCTGTGAGTGTGAAGTTGGCGATCGTTGGTTATTGCACTCGGTGCTTGCAGAGCAAGGACTGCATATTGAAAACAGCACCCTTACCGCCGATTTTTTTGCCGCAGCCTTGCTCTGTCAATCTAGCGACTTGGTGTTTACCTGCACCCGCAGCTTTGCCCAGCAAGTGATAAAAACTCACCAACTAGAGCTACTGCCTTTGCCGATTTACATGGCCCCCTTTAGCTACTTACTCGCTTGGCCACAACACCTAGAAAACGATCCCGCACACAGCTGGCTGCGAGAGCTGATTATCGAGCATTGTCATAACACCAAGCCCTAGTTCCAGCGAGTATTCGCTTAGGTTTGCCTACGATTCGCCTTGATTGAGTTGAAGTTTTTTCGCCAGCGGTTCGATGGCTGCACCTTGAATAAACACCGAATAAAGCACCACAAAAAACACCATGTGCATCATCTCTAAAGCGCCTTCTACACCGGCCGCAGCGGGGATCAATGCAAATACTATCGGAGTAGCCCCTTTTAAGCCAATGGATGAAATAAACAAACGCTTCTTCCAAGTAGCTTGGCGAAATGGCAGATAACAAAGTTGCACTGCAAGAGGGCGGGCCACCAGCATCAAAATAGCGCTTGGAACGATGGCCACCCACAATACATCCAGTAATTGTTGCGGGAATATTTGCAGCCCTAGAATAATGAACATCACTGCTTGGGCTAACCACGACAAGCTATTAAAAAAGTGTTTACTCACTTCTTTACCACGCTTCAAGCCATTACCAATTACCACACCGCTTACATAACAGGCTATTAGCACGTTACCGCCAGCTAACTCGCTGCCATAAGTGGCTAAGATAAAACAGGCCAATACAAACACTGGAATTAAGCCATATTCTTGCAAGCTAATTTTACTTAAGGCCAGCACACATACCTTGCCCACAATAAAGCCAATCGCCAATCCGCCAATGACTTGAATCGCCAAAGTTTGGCTAATCTCCATAGCCGATACGCCGCTGTCAGGTGACAAAGACAAAGCGGTAAGAATCACCACCATAATTAGCGCCACCGGGTCATTAGTGGCTGACTCAAACTCCAACACCGTATCGGTACTTTCTTTTAGTTTGAGCTTTTTCGATTCTAAAATTGAGAACACCGCTGCAGCATCTGTAGACGACACCACTGCAGCAAACAGCAAGCAATAGACAAAGTCGTAATCAAATATTAGGTAAAAAATTGCAGCAAAAATAAACGAGGTGAACACCACCCCCAGTGAAGACAATACCCCACCTTCTTTATAAGCAACCTTAATACTTTGCAAAGGCGTATTAATACCGCCCACAAATACAATGATGTTTAAAGCAAAAGACCCCACCAGTGAAGTAACTGCCAGATTATCGTAAACAAAATTGAATTCGCCATTACCAATGGATAAACCCACCCCCATAAAAATCAGCAGCGAAGGAATACCTAAGGTGCGTGAAGGGTGATGTAATAAGATGCCAATAGCTATAAGACTAGCAAGGCCAAGTAAAATCCACTGATAGGGCATAGCGTCTCCGAATTTTTTGCCTATTTTATCATAGCTAAGACCATGAATTATTGTTGAAAAGCGTCTTTATTTTGCTATTGAGAGTGCCACCTTGCGCCGCTCTGCTATGGTTTACTTTATTGTTTACTGTTTCCAAGCGGAGCCACCATGAATAGTTTAAAAATACTCCTTTTCACCTGCCTATTTATAAGCACCTATAGCTACGCTCACGACTCCACAATTAAACTAAGAATCATCGAAACCACTGACATTCACGCCAACATAATGGACTTTGACTATTACAAGGATAAACCCTCCGCCAAAATAGGTTTAGTGCGTACCGCTACCCTCGTTAAACAAGCCCAAGCAGAAGTGGACAATAGCGTGCTGGTAGATAATGGCGACCTGATACAAGGCAGCCCAATGGGCGACTATATTGCTGACAGAGGGTTAACTGGCCAACAAGTTCATCCGGTTTATCAGGCAATGAACAGCCTCGATTACGATGTAGGCAACATAGGTAATCATGAGTTTAATTATGGCTTAGACTTTTTAGACAAAGCATTAGCGGGCGCGACCTTTCCCTACATCAATGCTAACGTAATCCGCAGCGACAACCAGCAAAACTACTTTAGTCCCTACCTAATAAAAGACTACAGCTTTAAAGATACAGCCGGTCAAAGCCAAAACCTCAAAATTGGCTACATTGGCTTTGTTCCCCCGCAAATTATGATTTGGGATAAAGCCAATTTAGAAGGCAAGGTAAGCGCGCAAGACATCAAGCAAAGTGCCGAACTTTGGGTACCAAAAATGAAGGCCGAAGGCGCCGATATTATTGTTGCTATACCCCATTCCGGCCTATCTACCGACCCTTACAAGGTAATGGCCGAAAACTCGGTTTACTATTTATCTGAAGTCGCAGACATTGATGCCATTGCCTTTGGTCATGCGCATACGGTGTTCCCAGGTAAAGGCTTTGATAACTTGCCAGGTGTAGATAACCAAAGCGGCACCATAAATGGGGTGGCGGCCGTAATGCCGGGGCGTTGGGGCAGCCATGTTGGCATCATCGACTTAGAGCTACAGCATACCCAAGCAGGCTGGCAGGTGACTAAAAGCCAATCCATCAACCGAGCTATCTTTGACAGCGCCAATAAAAAATCTCTGGCAAAGGCTGATTCAGCGATGGTGGCCGCTGTCGCGGAAGATCACCAAGCCACCCGTGATTTTGTCAATCAGCCTTTGGGTAAATCTAGCGACGTGATGTACAGCTTTTTAGCCTTAGTTCAGGACGACCCCACCATTCAAATTGTTAACTTAGCGCAAACCGACTACGTAAAAACCTTGATTCAAGGTGATCCCGATTTAGCCGACTTACCGGTGCTATCGGCCGCAGCGCCTTTTAAAGCGGGTGGGCGTAAAAACGACCCTAGCAACTATACCGAAGTAGAAGCCGGCGAACTCACCTTTAGAAATGCCGCCGATTTATATTTGTACCCCAATACTCTGGTGGTGTTAAAAGTTACCGGCGCAGAAGTGAAAGACTGGCTAGAATGCTCGGCTGGGCAGTTCAACCAAATAGACCCAAACCAAGCCACCCCGCAAGCGTTAATCAATTGGGACGAGTTTAGAACCTATAATTTTGATGTCATCGACGGTGTTACTTACCAAATTGACGTAAGCCAAGCCGCCCGTTTTGACGCAGACTGCAAACCACTCAACCCAGAGTCTGAACGTATCAAACAACTTCATTACGCCGGCAAAGCGATTGACCCAAGCCAAGAGTTTTTAATGGCAACAAACAACTATCGCGCTTATAGCGGCGGTTTTGCCGGCACCGGCGAAGACAAAGTGGTGATTCAAGCACCCGACGAAAACCGCAGTGTATTAGCCAACTACATTAAACGAGTAAGCAAGGAAAAAGGGCAAATTAGCCCTAGCGCCGACAACAACTGGCGCTTTAGCCCTCTTGAGTCAAAAACTAAAGCCAAGTTAAACATTTTCTTTGAAACCTCCCCCAGCGACAAAGCTGCCGCGTTTATCGCCGAAAAAGCCATTTATCCGATGCAGAAGCTTTCTGTCGATGATGTTGGCTTTGCCCTTTATCAAATAGATCTTCAAAGCCAGCCTTAGATATAGGTTCTGCCGTTTTACTCCGCTGCTGCCTAACCAGCAGCGGAACTGTTACTTTTAACCCCATCAGGGCTAAGCAAAATGCGATGAAAGTAAAAATTTTACTTGTTGTTCAATAATATGTGAGGAAAGTTGAGCGCCAGATTCAAAAGTATGAGATTGTAGCGACAGACGGGTTCATGGAGGACAATAATGGCAACACTGTCGTTTAAATTAAAACTACTTATTAGCATCACCCTATTATTTATATGCGTGCTTACTAGCATGTTGATGTATGGTAGCGCTTCACTTAGCGCCGAACAAGCCGCTGCTGCCACTCAGCTAAGTGCAACAGAACTACAAGCTCTGTTTGCAGAAACAGCAGCAGAAGCTCGCGGCACCATGATCTTAGTGTCTGCCGTTGTGGTTATCATTGCGCTGTTTATTGTGTCGCAACTGGTGCAAGGTTTCTTAGAGCCTTTAAGCCAAATCACCCGTCGGATCGGTTACCTAGCCGGAAATGATGGCGATTTAACCATGAAGCTAGATGTGCAAAAGCACCAAGAGCTGGTAGCCATGGCAACCCAATTTAACGCCTTTACCGAAAAACTACGGGTAATGGTAAATCAGCTGCAACAGCAATCAAATCAGCTTACTAATGGCTCACAAACTCTGGCTAAAAATGCCGAGTCTGCGGGAGAAGCAAGCCGCTTACAACGCAACGACACCGACAGCGTGGCTACCGCAGTAAATGAAATGTCATCGACTGCTAGCGACGTAGCAGAACTGGCCAATGGCACCGCGACCAACGCTCAAGAAGCTGAGAAACAGTTAAGCCAAACTCAGCAAGAGTTCCAAAGCTCTGTTGAACAAATTCGCGATATCTCTGGCAGTATGGAAGGCATTAGCGAACGAATCACTCAAGTAGCGGGTCGTAGCCAAGATATTAACAGCATCTTAGAGACCATTCGTGGTATTGCCGAGCAAACCAACTTACTGGCATTAAACGCAGCAATTGAAGCAGCGCGCGCCGGAGAACAAGGCCGAGGCTTCGCGGTAGTAGCAGACGAAGTAAGAAACCTAGCTGGCAGAACTCAAAGCTCTACCGAAGAAATTAACCAACTGATTCAAGCACTACAAAGTGATGTAAATGCTACGGTAGACTTAATTAGCACCAGCCGAGAAAAAGTGAATACCACCGCGGTAGACACCGAAGCCAGCTACGAGCAGCTGCATAAAGTGGTAGAAAGCATTTCGGTAATTAACGATAACGCAGCCCAAGTTGCTACTGCCGCACATCAACAAAGCCATGTGAGCGAAGATATTAACCGCAATATTAATGGCATTGGCGAAGCTGCAGGCGTGCAGAATAGTTTGGCTCACGATATCGAAAGCATTAGCGCTGAATTGTCACAAGTAGCGCAGGCACTTGATACTCAGCTATCAACACTTAAAGCCTAATCTGCGCTTCATCTCGTCAAAGGCTGCCATGGCAGCCTTTTTTATTTCCTTCAAAATCTAAACCACTCCAACTCACGCTTACTCCATTTATTTAAAAGCCTTAAGAACTCCGTTAACTAAGCCACACATTCACATCTGCAGCTGAACTACACTTTATCTAGGCCTTGTTTGAAGAGGGACTGATATCATGACCATGACCTTACAGTTTCTTGGTGCAGCCGAAGAAGTTACCGGCTCCTGCCACTTACTTACGGTAAACGATAAACAAGTGCTACTGGATTGCGGGCTGATTCAAGGCAGCAAAGCCGATGCAATGCGCAACTACCAAGCGTTCCGATTTGAGCCTTCACAGATTGACGCGGTTATTCTTAGCCACGCTCACATAGACCATTCCGGCAGAATACCGCAGTTAGTAAAATCTGGCTTTAAGGGCCCCATTTATACTCATAAAGCCTCGGCAGAGCTTTGTGCCATTATGCTAAAAGACGCCGCCATGCTGCAGCAGCGTGACACCGAACGGCTAAACAATAAGCGTTTAAAAAAGGGGCTTGAGCCACTGCAAGCCTTGTTTGATGAACAAGACGTAGATCAAACTATCCTACAATTTAAGCCGCTCAACTATGGCGAAAGCATCCAGGTACTTCCTCAACTCACCCTGCAGCTCTCCGACGCTGGACATATTCTTGGCTCGGCCATTGTTGAGCTATGGATAAGCGAAATAGGCACCCGCAAAAAAATTGTATTTAGTGGTGACTTAGGCCGCGAAGGCATGCCTATTTTGGATGATCCTGAAATTATCAAAACAGCCGATTTAGTATTGATGGAAAGCACCTATGGCAATCGCTTACACCGCAGCTGGCAGCAAACCATCGATGAACTGGAGCAAATATTTGCAGCGGCAATTAGCGGTAGCCAGGGCAATATTCTATTGCCCGCTTTTTCGGTAGGGCGCGCCCAAGAGCTGCTCTATCTATTTCATCTCTATGCCAAACAATGGGATCTGTCACGCTGGCGAATTTGCTTAGATAGCCCCATGGCGATAGAGGCTACCAAGGTCTATATCAACAATTACCCAGTAATGGATGACGATTTTAAACGTTTTACTCGGCAGCATCCGGGAGAGCATCCACTATTGTCGAATGTCGAGTTTATTCAAAGCACCGAACAATCCATGGAGCTTAATGAAATAAGCCAAGGCTTAATTATTATTGCTGGTAGCGGCATGTGTAATGGCGGGCGTATTCGCTGCCACCTAGAGCACAACCTATGGCGCCCTGAATGCGATGTTATTATTTGTGGTTACCAAGCCTTTAGCACACCAGGTCGCATGTTAGTAGATGGGGCCGACTATCTCACTATTCGCGGCAAACCGGTTAAAGTTGCCGCCAAGCTACACACGGTTGGGGGGCTTTCCGCCCATGCTGACCAAGCCGAATTAATCCACTGGTACCAACAATTCGATAACGCTCCTCCACTAATATTGGTGCATGGAGAACAGCAAGTACAACAAGATCTACTGGCAGCCATTCAAGCTTCTTTTGCTCAACCCGCCGCAATGCTTGCGGCCAAACAAGGTGACAAGTTGGATTTAAGCGCCTTGCCAGAACTGGTTTGGCTTGGAGAGTAAAATAACCTAAGTATTTGACCACTCAAGGCTTAACTGATAGAAAAGTAACTAAATGTATTTGCTTGGTACAAGCATGAAATTATCTATTTTGTTACTGCCTTTTTTATTAACCAGCGGCTTACTGCATGCCCAAGATGCAATAAATCTAGATTCGCTAATTGGTTTGTGGGGAAGCTCTGAAGATCAAGGCCAATCCATTTGGGGTTACGACCAATACAATGCCGACGGCACCATTAACAGCTGGGGTACCTTTCCCGACAGCATTGCTGATTTTAGAATAGATGGCCGTTACGAGATTTCTGGCGAATTGGGCACCACGATTTGCTTAACCATTAGCCGAACATCCCACCCCGAAATATTGCCAGTTGGTACACAATGGTGTGACCAAATCATTTCGATTAGTGAAGATGAATTTGTGTACCAAGATCCCGATGGCGAACAACATGTGCTTTATCGCCAAAAGGTAGGCGAGGCATATTATTAATATCGAGCTGACTAAGTTAAGCGCTAAACGATATAGCCGTATATCGTAGCAAAATGGCAGGCGCAGCCTGCTACTACAAAAACATGCCAGATAGCATGTGTGTAAGGTTTGTGCTTGGCCACATAAAACAGTGCACCAACGCTAAACAATACTCCGCCGGCAGCTAATAGCCACAGACCTTCGCCCGCAATATGCTGATACATCGGATAAGCTAACGCCAAAGACAACCACCCCATCGCCAAATAAGTACTCAGTGATACTTTGGGGAAACGGGTGCCAGTGAGCAACTTAAAACCCACGCCAAAAGCCGCTAGCGTCCAAATTACAATCATGGAAATTAGCGATAACCAACCGTCAAAAGACACCAGCAATATTGGTGTATACGTTCCAGCTATTAGCAGATAAATCGCAGAGTGATCAAACAGTTTTAAGCCAGCCTTCCAGGCGCTATGGCTAACCGCATGGTAAAGAGAAGAAGCCAAAAACAACAAGACTAAAGACCCACCATAAATACTTACAGCCACCACTTCAGTTAGGCCTTCGGCTTTGCTCAGTAACATAAACAAACCCACCACAGAGATAAGCAAACCAATGAGGTGAGAAACTACATTTAGTAATTCTTCTTTCGCGCTGTAGTGCTTTGCAGCCTGCATGTTGTTACCTAAATTTAACAAGTCGCCGACCAGCTTATTATTTCAGCGTACACTTGTACACTGAAAAATTGTAATGCTTTTATTACAAGCTGGTTCACTTTAACCAAAGCAGCTGTTTTAAGGCTTAAACTCACTTAGTTAAGCCTCAGAAAGGCTTCCACTTTTTGGTGTTTTACTTTCCATTTACATGCAAAGACCAAGCGCAGTCAGTTTTTGTTTCAAGCAAGCAGCATTAATCCGCGCGTCGCAAGTTCATCACCTATAATCAAATAGCCGTGCAAGTCTTACTTACTTCTTTTTGGATTAAGCAAACAAGGATCGTCAATGAGCAAACAGTTACCTCTTGCCTTAGCAAAATCGCTTGCCTTAAGTGAAGATCTTGACCAGCTTCAATTTCATCACTTACTAGAAAACATTAGCCAAGATCCACAACTAAAGCAGTTTGCTCCAGACGGCGTTTGTCAAATTGATCCACGCAACGGTAACTTAGTGATTTATAACTCTGCCCGCGCTAAAAGGGTTCACACTACAGCGCAACCTACTGCAGTTAAAGAAGATGAGCATTGCCCTATTTGTGAAGGGAAAAGCGCTGATATTCTCGACATAACCGAGCACAGCGAGGGATTTACTTTTATCAACAAAAACCTCTACCCCATTTTTCACCCTATCGAAGATATTCCTTTAGAAAACGCCGACTACTTCCTCCACCAAGACCCAGAACACCAAGGCCGTGCATCTTATGGTTTTCATCTATTGCAGTGGACTTCTTCGCTACACGATAAAGATTGGCATAACCTACCATTTTCCGATGCGCTGATTAGCTTTCAGCGTTTAGCAAACCTAGAAAAGAATCTGTTATGCCAACCCACCGACTTTATGGCGCGCTCTGAAACCAAAGTGAATCAAGACGTAGTTAGTGGCTACGTGTCTATTATCAAAAACTTTGGCGCTACCGCTGGTGCTTCTTTAGTACATGGCCACCAGCAAATTGCCTATAGCAACATTTTGCCGCAGCACTTTTTCAATAACTTGCGCTTTAGAAAACGCCACAACAAATCCTTTAGTCGCTACATGTTGGAAGAGAACCCCAGCGAGTTACTGGTAAAAGACTATGGTGAATTGCAGCTAATCGTACCGTACTTTATGAAGCGACCTTTAGACATGCTGCTAATTGTGAAAGACAGCGACAAACGCTACTTGCATCAGCTCAACAGCATAGAGCAGCAACAATTGGTGGAAGGCATGCAGCAAGCCATACAAGCTATTCTGCACCTCATGGAGCAAATGGGTATTCCGCCTGCCTACAATATGATCATCAACAATGGGCCAGGCTGTGGGTTGTATCTTGAGTTTTTACCTAAAACTCAAATGATGGGTGGTTATGAGCAAATAGGCCTATTTGTTTGCCAAGCCAATGCAGCCGACTCGGCTGAGTTGTTGCGTCAGCACATTTGCCTACCCAAAGATAAGTAACAAAATTTTTCACTGTGTAAATACTAATGCAGCGCTCAATAATACAGCCCTAAGATCAAGAAAAAGTCATGAAAATCAAAGCAATGATATTTTTTTAAATATTATAATAATCTTTAGTTTAAGCGCATTGTTAGTGTAATATTCTTCCCGCAAAATCTGCATTGGTGGGCGTTTACCGTCCATATTTTGAGTTAACTAGACCAATTGCAGTAGCGAGAACAGAATGGAAACATCTCACCCAACCACCATTAGAGTGGGTAAAAATGACTATGATTTCAATATTATTTCAGTAACCAAAACCTATGGTGGTTCTAAACACTTTAGTGATGGAATCAACATATATTTAGAAGACAACAATGGCAAAGTGGAAACAATGGGCGTCGATTTTAAGCCTGATATTCCACCGACCACCCAGCATATTTCAACCCTGTGGGGCGAAGACAAAAAAACCAAGAAAACTTTTCGTTTTGGCTACTTCCTTCACTCCAATGATTTCTTGGGTTATACCACGCAAGTAAACCTTCTTACGGCAGCCAAACGCATTATTCCGCTACAAGGCTTTGCCGCAAAACTAGAAAAATGGAGCCCACTAATTACTGGCTTTTTGGCACTACTGTTTGCTTGGTGTGCATTCTGGGCCGGTTCGGGTATCAGTCGTTACGGGATAGCGTCATTCTTTCAATCAATGCCTTATATATTGCTCGACACCCCTCACTTAATTGCCAATTTTGCTGATGCAGCACGCTACAACAACGTAAGTTATGGCTGGGCGTTTATGGGCGCGATTGTTGGCTTTATTCTCAGCAAACTATTTGTTGGCATTCCTCTGGGTCGCTTACGCAATAAGATGCGCTTAGCTTTTGGCCAAACCATAAGACAACAGTTAACCACTGCCTTTGCCAATACCACCCAAGCGGCACCGTCCCCTATTTCAGGCTCTTCAAGTGCAGAACCTAAAACCGACGCCGACGGCTACCAAACTCTTATTTAAACCAAGATATCGTTTAAGGAACTAACATGTCTTTTGAACATGGCTCACTCGACTTAGGGATCCGCAATCCCTTCCGCTTTGAAGGCACGCTGCGTGCCATTCGAGGCGGCATCACAGCGCTGCTAGGTTTACTCTCATTATTAAACGTAGCGAGTGCAGTGCAAACCCACCCAATTACTGGATGGACCTTCGCCATCATCGGCTTTGTGTTAATGGCCAACGGCCTATGGACACTAGGGCGTGGCTTAATGCAGGTAATGCGTTTTTACGTGGGACGCTCAGCGCCTACTTCACTGTCTTATAACCATGCAACGTCTGAGCAAGACAGTGCTAAGCGTGAACAACGCGACGTAGCCTACGACCAACAACAAATTGAATCAATGTTGGTGGGCAGTAAAAACTACACTTTTAAAGAACCCGTGGGTTTAGTAGCCAGAATGCTGCACACCCTATTCCCTAAAATCACCTTTGTGCCTTACCCAATTCAAAACTTGGCGCAGCGCATTGTTGGGGCACTAGTACAAACCTTGGTAGCGCTATTTGCTTTTGCCATTTTAAGCTTTGTTACTTCGGTGGGTTTAGCTGGCGATAAAGCTACTATTTTAATGCCATTTTTTGCCTTTACCTTACTCTGCCACGTAGCCTTAGTATGGTTTAAAGCTGGCCGCCCACTTAACCGCAGCTTAGGTCGTGGTATCGAAACCGTAAGTGCTTTTGGCTTTGTTAAAATGGTGGCGGTGTGTGTAAGTGTGCCAGTACTGGTTAACATGCTTCTAGGCAAACTCTTTGCTTACGAGCTAGGCCAATACCAAGATGTTATTGCCGCTCAACTACGTGGTTTAGAGATAGAAGTAGAACTAAGCGAAGGCATGACTTGGGCAACCCAAATGCTAGATTTGGCCTACAACAGCTATAGCAACTCTACCTGGCTAGGCTTAATTTTTGTCTTCTCTGTAATTAGCTGTGCCTTGGTATTAGGTTTAACCGCCTTGCGTGCCAAACAAGCTAACCCAACTACCGAGATCACCGACAAACTGCCTCGCACCAGCGAAGTAGGTGCTCGCCCAATGGATATATTCAACGAGTTTACCCACCAAGTTATGGAGCGTCGTCGCTACAAAAAGGTGCCAAACCGTGTTTATAAACCTTTGAGTGCTCGCCAAAATCCTAACAATGGTGAATTTGATGGTGAACTGATTCAAGAAACTCAGCCAAAAACTGTTGAGAAAAACGACGAACCAGTAAGCAAAAAAATGCGTATTGCCTCAACCAGTTTGGCTCAGGCTTTACTGCTAATCGCCAGCTTATTAGTGTTTTACGCACTCACTCCGCTAACCACTTATACCAGCTTTTTCGACGGTGTAGCGTTTGAGCTACTGGATGATGAAACCGGACCAGCATTTGTTCAAACTACCATTGAAAGCTTCTTTACCATTCTTACCTTATTAGTTGCTGCCACCATTTGTGCCATTTTTGGCCGTTTGCTGAGCAACTTAAGCCACCCGTTTTGGAGCGAAATTCAGTTTGAATCAAGCTTGGTATACTTCAAGTGTAAAGGCACGGTAAAAGAAGATACGCGTACCTTTGGTAAAGGTTATAACGACAGCACTAGCCTAGAAACCAGCGTGTTCACCTCAACCATTCAGCCACGTTTGTTTGTTACGCGAGTCATTAGCTCTACCTTTGCTGGCATTGGTAACACTAACTTAATGTTCCCTCGCCATATTATGACCATGCACGGTGACGAGAACTTAGCCGACGAACTACATCACGAACTAATGCACAGCATTGGCAATCGTGCTGGTACCGCGGCTATGAACGACGAGCAGCGTAAAGTAGTAGATGAATACAACAGCTCTAACCTGCAAATGAAAGCAGAATCGGCCCCAGAGCGCTTAGCCAACCGCAGCAGCGAACTAAGCCTAGACGCACCCAAAGCTCAAGCCGCACTAGCGCAAAAAGAAGACCATGAGGCAGAAGCCAATAGTGAAGCTGAAACTCAGTAATAGCTGAACTGACTCTGCCGCTCTATAGAGCGGCAGTTTCATTTGATAGACCATTCAAATACTCTTTCCCTTCCATGAAATGCAGTAGATTTACCGTATAGCAAGGCGCTCATTTCTGTAATGATAAGTCGGCTCGCTCAAGAGCCTTTTGTGTCCTTAGAACACTTAACCTGTGACAAACCAAGCCTGTTTATTTGCTCGTATTTATAAACAGAGTTTGAACTAGCTTTTAGGGACTTTTTCTACATGATGAGGGATTAATATGTACCCACGACTGTTCACTAGTTTACTCGCCACCACCGTACTCTTCGCTTGTGGCGGCGGAGGCGATGATAGTACCCCTAGTAACACCCAGTTATCTGGTCTCGCTATCGATGGTTATATTAGCGGAGCAACAGCCTTTCTCGACATTAACTTCAACGGCCGATTAGATGCAGGCGAACCTAGCGCACTAACCAACGAGAACGGCCAGTACGACCTAGCGTTAACAGGCAGCGACGCAGATTGTGCAGACTATGCCCCAATAATTATTGATGTACCAGTAGGCGCGATTGATAGCGATTATGGTGAAGTAGAGGAAGCTTATCAACTTAGTTATCCACCTGCCTTTGCAATACTCAGTGAGGATGATCTCAAAGCGACTACACCGCTAACCAGCATAGTATGGAACAGCGTTGAAGCTGAGTTAGTTGAGATGGGTGAAGCAACTACCTGTGCAGAGCTAAAAGCCAATTACAGTTTGCAGGAAGATATAACCAAGCGTTTAGAGGAACAAGAATGGCGGGTAGCTCGTCGCTACAACATCACCGTAGAAGAGCTTTACAGTGACTATATCGCGGAAGCAAACGCTGAGTTACATGCTTTCGCTCAAGAGCTCGTGCCAGGCTTGCAAAAGTCTTATGAGGACACAGCAGACCTTTACCAAAGCTACCCCGATGCTTTCTACGTATACGTAGAGTATTACTTGGGTAAATGGTTTGACGACGAAAATGAAGCGCAAGCTTGGTACCGCGAAGAATTTGTCGCCTACGATAACTCTAACGTTAGAATGGTAAATGCAATGAGCCCAGACCTTGAAGATTTAGGGCAAATGATGAGCTACTCAAGCATGGAAATGCATAGCAATGAACAGATAGAGTATGAAATTGTTCACGATGTATCTCGTCAGCGAGACAATATGTTGCTGTGTAACACTCACGAGTTTTACGAACAAAACCGTCCTACTCGCTATGCTGTAGTCAATCAATATCAAGATACTCAAGCAGAACAACTTGACTGCTTTACCGGAGGTTTTGAACAAGCTTTAGTCAACCAAACTGCCCATACCAAAGTATTCGACAGCAATGGTGATTTGGCCACCTATTCCTACCATGTATATAACAACTATGAAACGCTCGGTTTAAGTTCATTGATTGGCTTATATGGTAATATCGACCAGCTTGATGGCAGCGAACTAGACGTGCTTAACTTCATATCTACTGATTTTGAAAACACCGATAACTACGAAGCTGATAGCTGGATTCGCCACAAAAATAGTTTTAACCAAGGCGAACAAGTGGCTACCCAGCATGACAGTGACGGTTTATGGATTGAAACAACTCTCCATGAAAATGGCACTTACAGCATAAGCTGCGGACCACAACAAGCTATGCAGGTAGTTGAATCTGTAGAACTGTGTTACTAAAACGTCTTCTTTGATGAAGGTCTCAGCAGACCTTCATCAGTTGAAGATTTGCTACTATTTAGTGATAAAACAATTATTCCCAACAATGCACCAATAGACAGAATGTCACAAACAAAGCACCCTCGAACTCCTTTCGAAGAATTATTGCTTGAGCAATCAGAGCAGCTAATGCAGACAGGTCCTGCCCAATTCACCACTGTTTGGCAACATTTAGCCGACCCTGCCTTAACGTTTTTTGGGCTAGATCGCGTTACTTTGTTCCCTAATTCAATGATATTAGTGAATGCAGAAAACACCTTGCATCATGCAGTTGACTGGTTAAATCCTGCAACTATAAATGACTATATAGACGACAACGATAAACACCTAGACTACTTAAAGAAGGTAGAGCAAGCCAAAGAGCCAGTTCTTTTTAGTGAAGTAGAGTTAGCTTCTAGCAATGATTTTGTTCTGCAAAAGCTGTATCAAGAAGGAGCGTGTTTGCACTATATTGTGCCGCTATCACTACACGGTGAGCGCTGGGGCGCTTTGGCATCAAGCATGTTTAAAAAAACACTCTGTAATTGCTCACAACCCTCGACAGATATTGAACAGCTAAAACTTATTGGTAACTTATGGCTTAGCCACTGGCAACACGCCAAAGTGCTAAGTAGCGTAAGTGAAAATGCCCCTTCCCGCACCGCCGATCACCATAAGGTTCTTAAGCTCAGTCCGAAGCAGGTTAAGGTTCTATCATTATTGGCTCAAGGCTATTCAGCAAAGCAGGCAGGAAAAATGCTAAATTTAAGCCCGCGCACCGTTGAGTCACACAAGTATCGCTTAATGGCCCAGCTAGAATTACACAGCCCAATGGAGATGGTGCTATTTGCAGTAAGAAATCACCTCATCTAGTGCTTGAGTTCGCCCACCAGTATGCGGCAAAATTGCTAACAGCATTTCATAACACCGCAGTAACAAACATTGAACACTAATAGCCAAAACCTGCAAACCCAATTTGAACGCCTTAAACGTAACAAGCTGTTTGAGTTGTTTGTAATTTCGGTGATCTTAATTTCTGCCTTACTCATTGGCGCAAAAACCTACTCGCTGCCGCCTAAAGTTATTACTGCCACCATCATACTCGACTACCTCATCACCCTGTTTTTTGTGGTCGAAATTAGCATTCGCTTTATTGCCGAGCCCAATAAAAAGCACTTCTTTAATAACTTCTGGAATGTCTTCGATACCCTAATTGTATTGGTAAGCCTAGTCCCTATCGAAAACTCTGAACTAGCTATAGTTGGTCGCCTAATTCGGGTATTTAGGGTACTGCGAATGGTGTCTATAATTCCCGAGCTGCGTATCTTGCTTACCTCGCTGGTTAAAGCCTTGCCGCAACTGGGTTACGTAATGCTGCTAATGTTCATCATCTTCTACATCTACGCCGCCATTGGCAGCACCTTATTCGAAACCATTAACCCAACACTGTGGGGCGACATTGCCATCTCCATGCTCACCTTGTTCCGGGTGATGACCTTCGAAGATTGGACCGACGTAATGTACGAAACCATGCAGGTATACAGCCTAAGTTGGATCTACTTCCTTAGCTTTATCTTCCTGTCGGCGTTTGCCTTTCTTAACATGGTGATTGGCATTGTGGTAAATGTGATGGAACAAGAACACGCTAAAGTACGTGAAGAAAAAAGCCTCGCCGAAGGTACCAACGAGCCGAGCCTGCGAGAGTTACAGCAAGAGCTAAGCGAGATAAAAGCGCTGCTTAAGCAGCAAAAATAGTGACTTAACAAAAAAGCTTGAGGGTAGATAAGCCCTTGAGCTTTTTACTCCAAGTAGTAAAAGCGAGCAAACATCAAACAAAACCTTGCTCCAAGCCAAATGATAGTTAATGATAACTATTCGCAACAAGTGTTTGGACATTACCATGAAACATCACTCTTCAACATCACCAAGGATCCAGCTAAGCCTCTCAGTAGATAAGCTACAACAATTGCTTGCTCAGGGAGCAATTTGTATAAATGACTTGGCCGACATACAGCCAGAAGCCAAGCACGTGCTATGGAAGCTTTGCCTGCAAAACTGCAAATCCGGCGCATGTGAGCGGCGAGCAAAAGCAGTGAATGATGAAGAAAGGCTTAAGGTTAAGAACCTCGATTAACTGCTAATGGCCTAAAGTTTGCGACGGCATAACCAAGTTAATAATCAAGAGCTAGCTTGTGGCCATTTGAACGAATAATATCCTTTAATACTTCTCCGAAACCCTGCAATATTTAAACAATGCTATTAAATACGAAAGGTGGAGACCTTCAATATTTACTACAGATCCCGATGCATTCGATTTAGATTCAAGGAAATACTATGGCCAATAATTTCATGACGGAAGAACAAAAAAAACTTTGGATAGATGAAGCTATAGCTATTACAAACAATCGCTTAGATAGCAATTACAAAAATTCAGATTTATATAAGTATATTATGAATCAGTTAAACTATATAAATGATTGTATTTCAGGTGAGTCTTCGGGGGAGAAATTGTCCAAAATAAATATTGGGCATATAGCAGTTAGAGAGATATCTCCTAACGACGAAGTATATAGCACAGCTTTAACAAAGGCTTATTTTATAGCGTCATATATGGAAAAAGGTAAAGAGGTTCCGTTAGTAGATGAACACGGAAACATTAAGGAATAGAAAATATGTTAAAGATAATTTTGACGCTTAATACAAAGATAAAAATATAGAGCACTCGTAGGGCCAACATCGCAAGGAAATACTAGATAATGAGTAGTAATAAAGAGGAAGACACAACCTTTTTTGACATCTTTTCTCGCCGAGAAAAGGGGCCTTGGATATTACTATTGATAAACTTCGGGATATCTTTTTTGCAATTTTTTTTAGGCAATATAGCGGATGACAAGTATGGAAAAATGCCGAACTTTATAGCGTTAACCGTAATTACATTCATACTCACTTTATTATCTGTGAATGTATATCTAAAAATGTCAGGAAGAGGCTTTTTTGTTGGTGGCTCTCAGGGGCGATACACTGAAAAGAAATATGATAAAAAGGGTTATATAGCCACACTATATATAACTACTTGTGGCATCGTATATTTAACTTTAGCTATACAGCTTCTGTTTTATCCTTAAAAAAGAATAAACACGCTAAGCAGCTAACGGTTACAAAATGAATCCTTGATAAGTGAACCAGCACAAAAAAAGCCGCTCTAGTGAGCGGCCATATCATTAACGCGAGTTAATATCTAAACACTCATCCAACGTTTCACATCGGCTTCATCTACTTCGTCTTTGCTGCCCTGCAATACCACATTGCCGCGATCTAATACGGTATAGTTGTCGGCAAGCGCTACAGCAAAATCAAAATATTGCTCTACTAATACAATCGCCATTTCGCCGCGATCGCGCAGTAGTGCCAATACCTTTTGGATGTCTTTAATAATGGAGGGCTGAATCCCTTCGGTAGGCTCGTCTAGCATTAATAATTTAGGGCGCATGATTAAAGCGCGCGCTATCGCTAATTGCTGCTGCTGGCCACCCGATAAATCGCCGCCACGGCGCGCCAGCATTTGCTTTAGCACCGGGAACAAACGAAAGATTTCGTCGGGAATAAAACGCTCCGATTTAGGCAATACCGAGAACCCAGTTTTAAGGTTCTCCAGCACCGTTAGTTGACCAAATATCTCACGCCCTTGCGGTACAATCGCAATGCCTTGTTTAGCACGTTGCGCCGCCGACATTTTGCTAATGTCTTTACCGTTAAACATAATGCTGCCGGCGCTAATGCTTTGCTGACCCGCTAACGCTTTTAGCAGCGTGGTTTTACCCACACCGTTGCGCCCGAGTACACAGCTTATTTTGCCCGGCTCGGCACTTAGGCCTACATTGTAAAGCGCTTGGCTAGCCCCGTAATGACTATCTACTTTAGAAAGTTCTAACATTCCGTCGCCTCCTAGCGCCCTAAGTAAACTTCAATGACTTGCTGATTTTGCTGCACTTGCTCAAGGGTGCCTTGGGCCAATACCGAACCTTCGTGCAATACCGTTACTGGGCAATCTAGTGCTTTTACAAAATCCATGTCGTGCTCTACCACCACTAAAGAGTGCTTTTTAGCTAGCTCTTTAAACAGCTCGGCGGTGAGGGCGGTTTCTTCGTCGGTCATACCGGCGGCGGGTTCATCAATGAGCAATAACTGTGGCTCTTGCATAATTAACATGCCAATCTCTAGCCACTGTTTTTGACCATGCGACAAAGAGCCAGCTAACCATTCTTGCTTATCTGCTAAACGAATCAGCGCTAAAGTATCGCCAATTTGCTTATTGTCGCTAGAGGACAGTTTATGCATCAAAGATTCAAACACACCACGGCGTCCGGCCAAGGCTAATTCGAGGTTTTCGAATACCGTTAGGTTTTCGATTACCGAGGGTTTTTGAAACTTACGGCCAATGCCAATGTTGGCAATTTCGGCTTCGTCGTGCTGGGTTAAATCGATATCGTTATTAAAAAATACCGTGCCTTCATCGGGGCGAAGCTTGCCAGTAATTACGTCCATCATAGTGGTTTTACCAGCACCATTGGGGCCAATAATCGCGCGCATTTGCCCAGGCTCTAAAATTAACGACAAGCTATTTAGGGCTTTAAAACCATCGAAGCTTTTGGTTACACCATCTACATACAAGATGGTGTCTTGAGGAATATGTACACTACGCATTTACTGCACCCTCCGCTGGATCGGCTTTTTTCTCGGTTGCTGGAGTTGGCTCAGTTACAGCTGCAGTGCTTACCTTAGTTGCTGCTCTTTCTTGCAACTTAGCTTTGATACTGCCATACAAACCCACCACGCCTTTTGGCAACCACAAAGTCGTTACCACAAACAAAGCGCCTAAGAAGAACAACCAAAGCTCTGGGAATGCACCGGTAAACCAAGATTTACCAAAGTTAACCAGCAGCGCACCAAATACCGCACCAAACAAAGTGCCTCGGCCACCTACGGCTACCCAAACAATGCTTTCGATGGAGTTAAGCGGCGCAAATTCACCCGGGTTAATAATGCCCACCTGCGGCACATACAAAGCACCAGCTACGCCAGCCAACATGGCAGAAACTACAAATACAAACAGCTTAAAGCGCTCTACGCGGTAACCGATAAAACGGGTACGGCTTTCGCTGTCGCGCACGGCAATTAATACTCGACCAAGTTTTGAATTCACAATCCAGCGACACAATACATAAGCGCCAGCTAAGGCTAGTGCACTTAAGGCAAACAACACCGCTCGGGTTGAGTCTGCTTGCAAGCTAAAGCCTAGAATGTCTTTAAAATCGGTTAAGCCATTGTTACCGCCAAAACCCATGTCATTACGGAAAAATGCCAACATCAGCGCATAAGTAAGGGCTTGGGTAATAATCGACAAGTACACACCGGTGACTCGTGAACGGAAGGCTAAGTAACCAAAGATAAAGGCCAAAATGCCCGGTGCCAAAAACACCATCAACATGGCAAAGGGGAACATATCAAAACCCAGCCAATACCAAGGTAATTCCGACCAATCGAGGAATACCATAAAGTCTGGCAATTCTGGGTTAGCGTACACACCACGATCGCCAATTTGGCGCATTAAGTACATGCCCATGGCGTAGCCGCCCAGTGCAAAAAAGGCACCGTGACCCAAACTTAAAATACCGCAATAACCCCACACTAAATCCACTGCAATGGCCAACAAGGCATAACATAGGTATTTACCCAACAAGGTTACCCAGTAAGAACTAAGGTGCAAAGGGTTCTCGGGGCTAAGCGCCAAACTCATTAACGGCACCAAAATCGCCGACAATAACAAAGCCAGCAACATGGCGTTGCCCACTTTGTCTTTTACTAAAAATCGAACTAATACAGACTTAGGCATGCTTTAGTCCTCCACCGTACGGCCTTTCAAGGCAAACAAGCCTCGAGGACGTTTTTGAATAAATAGAATGATGAACACTAGAACCAAGATTTTGGCTAATACGGCACCGGCAAACGGTTCCATTAGCTTGTTCGCCACACCTAAAGTAAGTGCGCCAATCACGGTGCCAAATAGGTTACCCACGCCGCCAAATACCACTACCATGAAGGAATCGATAATGTAGTTTTGGCCCAAGTTTGGTCCCACGTTGGTTAACTGACTTAAAGCCACTCCAGCAATACCGGCAATGCCAGAGCCTAAACCAAAGGTCATGGCGTCTACCCAGCTTGAACGAATACCCATAGAGTTGGCCATTGGGCGATTCTGAGTTACCGCACGCATTTGCAAACCAAAGAAGGTTTTACGCAAAATGGTCCACAGTAGTGCCACTACCATAAAGCTGAAGATGATGATGTAGAGACGGTTGTAAGTAAGTGACAACACGCCGTTTATCTCTAGCGAGCCGCTCATCCATTGAGGCGTAATTACTGCTTGGTTTAGCGGACCAAAAATACTGCGAACCGCCTGCTGTAAAATAAGGCTTAAACCAAAAGTGGCTAGTAGTGTTTCTAGCGGGCGGCCATATAAGAAACGAATCACACCACGCTCAATTAATACACCTACCAAACCAGACACTAAAAAGGCCGCAGGAATTGCCACCAGCAACGACCATTCAATGTTGTTTGGCATTAATTGCTGCACCACATAGGTGGTGTAAGCACCCAGCATGATCATTTCGCCGTGGGCCATGTTAATCACGCCCATCACACCAAAGGTAATCGCAAGGCCAACCGCTGCCAACAACAGCACCGCACCTAAGCTCAAACCAAAGTAGATGTTCTCGGCCACGCTATTTATTTGTAACAGCTGGTCATTAGTGGCAATGGCTTTATCAATGGCGGCTAATACTTGAGGCTCTTGCTCGCTAGCTTGCTGTTTAACTAATACGTTACGAGAGGCCGGGTCTAGTTGGCCAGCCAGTAGCTCGGCCGCAGCCAAACGCTCAGCAGTTTCGCCAAATTGCAGATTAATAATCGCCTGCATTTCTTTAAGTTTGGCAATTACCTTTTCATCTTGCTCGGCTACAAGACGTTGCTCGATAAGCGGCGTATGAGATTGGTCAGCGGTATTCATTAGTGAACGAATCGCGGCAATTCGAGCGCTAGACTCATCGGCGTTTAAACCAATTAGTGCTAAACCACTACGCAGCTGACGGCGGATTTTGTTGTTAACCGAGATTTTCTTAATAAGAGATTTTTTAACGCTACCTAAATCAGCGCCATCAACCACAGAACTTAAGTTATAAAGGCTGCCTTCTTTTACCGCTACTACCACTTTTTTATCGGATTTTTGGTAGTACAAATTGGCGCTTAATAAGCTTTCGAAGATCAAACTGTTACGCTTGTCTCCGCTAGCAATTAGCTGTTCAATAGCTTGTTGTTTTTGACTATTTTTTTTTGCAGTTAAGGCCTGCACTGCCTGCTCCCAATCACTTGCTGCAGCTGGTAATACCCAAAGCATGAGTAAAACACCGGCCAACAAGCGTGCGAAGCGAGATATGTATATGCTCAAAACAATCCCTACTCTTGATTGATTCAATACAAAAAAGGCGCTACCGATATTACTCAGCCGCGCCTTTTAAAAAGTGCCCTTAGGCACTTAGCTGTTTACGCGTACCTAGGTTCTATTTGTCTTTTGGGCTGTTGAGCTCAAAAGCGCAACAGTTCCTTAGTAGTTTTGACCAGAACATTGGCCAGTTTTGATGTTGAAGTTGCCACACTTAATTGGGGCAGTCCAATCAGCAACAATAGTGGCCGATTCAGTTAGGTGGTCAGTCCAAGCATCACCAATTACGCCACCAGCAGTTTGCCATACAGTGTCGAATTGACCGTCAGCTTGAATCTCACCAATAAGCACTGGCTTAGTTAAGTGGTGGTTAGTGTTCATTACTGCGTAACCGCCAGTTAAGTTAGGAACAGTGATACCGTACATTGCGTCACGCACTGGATCAGTGTCTGTAGTACCGGCTTTTTCAACTGCTTCAGCCCACATTTGGAAACCAATGTAAGTTGCTTCCATTGGGTCGTTAGTTACACGCTTGTCGTCGCCAGTGTAGGCTTTCCAAGCTGCAATAAACTCTTCGTTAGCTTCGCTGTCTGCGCTTTGGAAGTAGTTCCAAGCCGCTAAGTGACCCACTAGAGGAGCAGTATCAAAACCAGATAGTTCTTCTTCACCTACAGAGAAAGCAACTACTGGAATGTCTTCAGCCGAAATACCTTGGTTAGCTAGCTCTTTGTAGAAAGGAACGTTTGCGTCACCGTTAATGGTAGAAACAACCGCTGTTTTCTTACCTGCACCACCAAATTTCTTCACATCAGAAACGATTGTTTGCCAATCAGAGTGACCAAATGGCGTGTAGTTAATCATGATGTCAGCTTCAGCTACGCCTTTAGACTTAAGGTAAGCTTCTAAGATTTTGTTAGTGGTACGTGGGTATACGTAGTCGGTTCCGGCTAGTACCCAACGTTCTACACCTTCTTCTTCCATTAGGTAATCAACCGCTGGAATCGCTTGCTGGTTTGGCGCAGCGCCAGTGTAGAATACGTTTTTAGAGCTTTCTTCACCTTCGTACTGAACTGGGTAGAAAAGCATACCGTTTAGCTCTTCAATTACAGGAAGTACTGATTTACGAGATACCGAAGTCCAACAACCGAAGATAACGTCTACTTGCTCTTTATCTAGAAGCTCACGTGCTTTCTCGGCAAATAAAGGCCAGTTAGATGCTGGATCAACCACTACAGGTTCTAGCTTCTTACCTAATAAACCACCCTTTTTGTTTTGCTCTTCAATCATCATAAGCACGGTGTCTTTCAGTGTTGTTTCACTGATAGCCATGGTGCCTGATAACGAGTGCAATACGCCTACTTTAATGGTTTCTGCGGCTTGGGCTGCATTCATTGAGAAGGCAAGTGCTACACCACTTGCAACCGTTGCGATCTTCTTCCATTTGCTATGTTGTGTCATTGCTATATTTCCTATTTTTTATAGTCCTTTAGAGCATGCGGTACCTCATGCAATGCTAAGGTAGCTAGAGCACCGACTATGCCAAGTAGAAAATAACAATTAAAAACAACAACTTAATGAAATTATTTATATATCATTAGTAATTCAACGCACAAAACATGAGCGTTTGCCTCAAATAAACGCACCAAAATGATCGTACAATAAACAAACACCAAACAAACGCACCAATTTGGCCAGTGCGCACCAAAATGATCCACCCCAAGCTGCTGATTTTGCGCTATTTTGAATAGGAGCCGCTCTTAGGTTAGCTCGATAAAACTGGTTTAGTTCTTGCTCTATTAAGCAGAGGAAAATTCACTTCCAGCCATGAAAGAAGGATAACAGTGAGTCAGCAAAAGCAAACCGCATGCAGCAATTCGCACGCTCCCATTAAGCAAGGTTGGGTAGCCACCCTTGATTTGGGCTTTGCCCCTATCGCTAATAAAACTCGCTTAACCTTAAACCAAAGCCAAGGGCCTTTGCGGGTACAGCGCCCTTTTCACCCAGAGCTGGCTGCACCAGATTGTTGCCACGTGTATTTATTACACCCACCCGGTGGCTTGGTGGCGGGCGATCACCTACTGATGAACGTGGAATGCCTAGCTGGCAGCAAAGTAGTACTCACCACGCCGGCATCAGGCAAGTTATACCGCTCTAACTTGGCCCGCCAGCAGCAACGCCAAGAGCAACGATTTCATTTACAAGACAACAGCAGCCTAGAGTGGCTGCCACCAGAAACCATTGTATTTAATGGCGCGCAAGGCCGCTTAGACAGCCACTTTATGTTGCAAGGTAATGCTCAACTTGTCGCTTGGGAAATTACTTGTTTAGGCCGTAAAGCCAGCGACGAAGATTTTGACCACGGCGAGTTGATGCAATCCATCAAGGTGTATCGCGAACAGCGCCCATTGCTGATTGAGAATACCCGCATCGATAACGCCAATACTGCTGCTAACCCAGCAGCCTTGGCTGGCAAACACGTATACGCCTGCATGTTAGCCACAGTAGATTTGCTCAGCGAATTAGCCCAAAAGCAGTTATTAGAAGATTTACGCGAACAACTAGCGTGCGCAGAGGTGGGCATCACATTAGTGCGCGGCCTTATCATTTTGCGCTATTTAGGGGACAACGCCGAGCAAGTAAGGCAAGAGTTTGAAGCGGCTTGGGCGCTTATTCGCCCGGTTACGCTTGGTCACCCAGCGGTTCGCCCCCGAATTTGGAATACTTAATTTAATACTACGAGGCAGACATGGAATTAACCCCAAGAGAGAAAGACAAGTTATTGCTGTTCACCGCCTTTTTGGTCGCCGAGCGACGTAAAAACAAAGGGCTAAAACTTAACTACCCCGAAACCGTGGCTTATCTCTCGGCCAGCATCGTAGAAGGCGCGCGCGAAGGGCGCAGTGTTGCCGAACTAATGAGCTGGGGACGCACCTTGCTAAGCCGTGACGATGTAATGGATGGCATTGCTGAAATGGTGCATGAAGTACAGGTGGAAGCCACCTTCCCCGATGGCACCAAACTGGTCACCGTGCATAACCCAATCCCTTAGGCTACTTGTAGAGGAACAGCAAATGATACCCGGAGAACTAATCATTGATGATGGTGACATTGAGCTAAACCAAGGTTTAGCCACTGTAACTGTAGATGTTGCCAACAGCGGCGATCGCCCAGTGCAAGTAGGCTCACATTACCACTTCGCCGAAACTAACCCCGCCCTGCATTTTGACCGTAAAGCCGCTTTAGGTTTTCGTCTAAATATTGCCGCCGGCACCGCAGTACGTTTTGAGCCAGGCCAAAGCCGCCGCGTAGAACTGGTGGCCTTAAGTGGCAAGCGCGAGGTATACGGTTTTAGAGGGGAAGTAATGGGCAAACTAAGTGACGAGGAACAAGCATGAGCAAAATGGATAAACGCGCCTATGCCGAAATGTTTGGCCCAACCGTGGGTGACAAAGTACGCCTTGGCGATACCGAGCTAATCATTCAAGTAGAAAAAGACTACGCCCAATACGGCAGCGAAGTGAAATTTGGTGGTGGTAAAGTAATTCGTGATGGCATGGGGCAAAGCCAAGCCAGCTGCGCCATGGTGCCAGATACCGTAATTACCAATGCCCTTATTTTGGATCACTGGGGTATTGTAAAGGCAGACATTGCTCTTAAAGACGGTCGTATTCAAGCCATTGGTAAAGCGGGTAATCCCGATATTCAAGACAACATTGATATCGAGGTTGGTGCAGGTACCGAGGTAATTGCAGGTGAAGGCCAAATAGTGACTGCTGGCGGGGTCGACTCGCACATTCACTATATTTGCCCACAGCAAATTGAAGAAGCCTTAATGTCGGGCACTACCACCATGTTAGGGGGTGGCACCGGACCCGCAACCGGAACCAATGCAACTACCTGTACCCCTGGCGCCTTTCACTTAGGCAAAATGCTGCAGTCGGCAGATTGTTTCCCAATGAACCTAGGCTTTTTAGGCAAGGGCAACGCCAGTCTACCGCGTCCCTTAGAAGAGCAGCTTATGGCCGGCGCCATGGGCTTAAAATTGCACGAAGATTGGGGCACCACTCCGATGTCTATCGACAACTGCTTAACTGTTGCCGAAAACTACGACGTGCAAGTGGCCATTCATACCGACACCTTAAATGAATCCGGTTTTGTAGAAGATACTATCGCCGCCTTTAAAGGCCGAGTCATTCATACCTACCACACCGAAGGCGCAGGTGGCGGCCACGCACCCGATATTATTACGGCCTGTGGTTTAGATAATGTGTTGCCATCATCGACTAACCCAACTCGCCCCTACACCATTAATACCGTAGACGAGCACTTAGACATGCTAATGGTATGTCACCACCTTGATCCGGCTATTCCCGAAGACGTGGCCTTTGCTGATTCGCGGATCCGTAAAGAAACCATCGCCGCCGAAGACATCTTGCACGATTTAGGCGCATTCTCGATGATCGCCTCAGATTCGCAAGCCATGGGCCGAGTAGGCGAAGTGATTACCCGTACTTGGCAAACCGCCCACAAAATGAAAGTACAACGTGGTTTATTGCCAGAAGATAAAGAAATTGGCTGCGATAACTTCCGTGCTAAACGCTACATTGCCAAATACACCATTAACCCGGCCATAACCCATGGTATTGCCCATGAAGTAGGCTCGGTTGAAGTGGGTAAACTGGCAGATTTAGTATTGTGGAAGCCTGCCTTTTTTGGCGCTAAACCCTCGTTAATTATTAAAGGGGGAGCGATTGCTGCCGCACCAATGGGCGACCCTAATGCGTCAATCCCCACGCCACAGCCGGTACATTACCGCCCAATGTTTGGCGCTTACGGCAAAGCGATGAGCGAAACCCGCGTCACCTTTGTAAGCCAAGCGGCATTAGATGCAAAAATTGATGAAACCCTAGGCCTAACTAGCCGCCTAGTGGCTTGTAAAAATACCCGCAGCATTAAAAAGCAAGACATGGTGCACAACCACTACCAACCGCATATGGAAGTGGATTCGCAAACCTATGAAGTGCGCGCCGATGGCCAATTGCTTGAATGTGAACCCGCTGCCGAGCTACCACTCGCTCAGCGTTATTTTTTGTTTTAAGGAGAGAATGAATGTTAAAGGTGTATCAAACCCTCCATCACTACCACGGCCCAGTGCATCACCAAGTGGTGTTGAGTTACGAGTTGCGTAAAAAAGCACGCATTAAAGCGCAAACCGAAACCAAGCAAGATATCGGCTTTTTCTTAGAGCGTGGACAAGTGCTACAAAATGGCCAAATGCTCGAAGCCGATAATGGCGAAGTGGTTGAGATTAAAAGTGCCGACGAGTTGGTAACCACTGCCTATAGCGATGATCCACTAATGTTCGCCAAGGTCTGTTACCACTTAGGTAACCGCCATACACCACTGCAAATTGGTGAAGGTTGGGTGCGCTTTCAGCCAGACCATGTATTGCAAGACTTAGTAGAGCTTTATGGGCTACGAGTAGAGCAGCACCAGGGCCCATTTGACCCAGAAACCGGCGCTTATCACAGCCACTTGCCAGGACATAGCCACTAATGACTAGCATGGCGCAACTTCAGCTAATGCGTTTGGTTAGCCCCAGCTTACCGGTAGGTGGTTTTGCCTATTCGCAAGGCTTGGAATACGCCATAGAAAACGGCTGGGTGAATAACCCTCAGCAGCTAAAAAGCTGGATCAGCGGTTGTTTAGAGGCAGGGCTAGCCTGCCTCGACATTCCGATGCTGGCGGCACTGTATCAAGCCTGCAAAGCGCAAGACTTTGCTAAGTTTGAGAGCCTAAATTTAGAACTTATTGCCAGCCGAGAAACCCTTGAGTTGGAGCTAGAAGATGTGCAAATGGGCAACGCCTTACGCACCTTGCTTAGCCAACTCGATGAGGCAATTACCGCCCCGCTCAGCCAAGAATCGATGAGCTGGACTAGCATGTTCGCTTTGGCTGGTGTGCATTGGCAAGTAGCGCTTGATGAATTAGCCGACGGCTACCTATGGACTTGGCTAGAAAACCAATTAGCGGTAGCCGGTAAAACCCTGCCGCTTGGGCAAACGGCCTGCCAAAAACTACTTAGCGAGTTACTGCCGTTGCTACCACCAGCACGCGAGTCGGGCTTAGCTTTACCTTTTGATCAAATTAGCGGGTCGTTACCAGCATTAAGCTTGGCTAGCGCCCTTCACGAAACCCAATATTGTCGGCTGTTTCGCTCTTAGCGTAGCCACAAAAAAGAGGAACCATAATGAGCATAAAACAAACCTTACGTGTAGGTGTCGGTGGCCCGGTAGGCTCAGGCAAAACAGCCTTACTTACAGCGCTATGTCGCGAGCTAAAAGACCGTTTCAACCTAGCGGTTGTAACCAACGACATTTATACCAAAGAAGATGCCCAATTTTTGCTGCGCAATGATGCCCTCGCTGAAGACCGCATTTTGGGTGTAGAAACCGGTGGCTGCCCACACACCGCCATTCGCGAAGATGCATCGATGAATTTAGCAGCGATTGCCGAGCTTAATCGCCGCCATCAAGGCTTAGATTTAGTGCTAGTAGAAAGCGGCGGCGATAATCTAAGTGCTACTTTTAGTCCCGAGTTAAGTGATTTAACCCTTTACGTGATCGACGTAAGTGCTGGTGACAAAATTCCCCGTAAAGGTGGCCCAGGCATTACAAAGTCTGACTTATTGATCATCAATAAAACCGATTTAGCCCCGCATGTTGGCGCCTCGCTAGAAGTCATGGATCGCGATGCTAAAAAAATGCGCGGCGAACGCCCATTTGTATTTAGTAACCTTAAAACCAGCGAAGGCTTACAAACCATTATCAACTTTATTATTGAGCAAGGCATGCTAGAAGAATCTAGCCCTGCTACTGCCAACTAGTTTTAAATTACAAGGAACCTACCATGAAAAAACTACTTACTTTGGCTGCAGGCCTACTCATTAGTTTGCCCAGCTTTGCCCACGAAGGACACCACCATGGCTTAAGTGAAGGCTTGTTACATCCACTTACTGGTTTAGACCACCTAATTGCCTTAAGCCTAATTGGTTTATTAGCTAGCCAAACTGGCAAACTTAAGTTGAGCTTGGCGCAAAGTGTATTTGCGTTGATTGTGGCAGCGGTTGTTGCCAGCATGGGTTTTGTACCACCAATGTTAGAGACAGGCTTGGCTATTTCTTTACTGGTTATGGCGGTATTAGTGGCTAAGGTATTGCCAAAAGCAGCTAGCCTAGCTGGTTTAGCAGTATGTTTAGTGGCAGCCTTACACGGCGCAGCCCATGGTAACGAAGTGCCTGCTGGCGCAGACATGAAGCTATTCTTTGCAGGCTTTATTGCGAGCTCAATTGCCCTTATTAGCGGCGGTTACTTGTTAGGTAAAGCTGTGCAAAAATCGACTTACGGTCAAAAAATCACTCGCACTATTGCCGGTTTCGCTGGTGCCTTTGGTGTAACTGCACTGCTTGCATAAGCCCCCAAAAAACTGCGTCGCTGGCGATGTTTGCCAGCGGCGACAAGCTTCACAATTTGCGGCATAATGCTGCTATGAGCGCCCATTCTTTGTCTACCCACGCACTGCAACTGCAAAGCCAAATTCGCCCAGAACATATTGCCCTGAGCATTGGCCAACAGCAGCTTAGCTATCAACAGCTTTATGTCATGGTAAAAGCCACGGCTGAACAGTTGCGTCTGCAAGGCGTGACACAAGGCTCTAGAGTGTGCTGCTTTGGTGAAGATCCACTGCGTATGCTGCTGTTGCAGCTAGCTAGTTTGGAACTAGCCTATATCTTTTGCCCGCTTAATCATCATCACCCGCTCTCGCAATTACAGGCTTTAAGTGAAACCGTAGACTGTCAGTTTTATTGGAGTGATTTAGATTACAGCTTACAGCAAGCTAAGCGAGTAGAGTTTAACCCACACCAACACCTTAGCTGCTCTGCCAGTATTGAACTCAACAGCGAAGCCCCAATGAGTATGGTGTTTACCTCTGGCAGCAGTGGCCCGCCTAAAGCCGTGGTGCACTGCTGGCGAAATCACTACTACAGTGCTCAGGGCTCGCAAGCGATGATTCCTCTAAAGCACCAAGACCAATGGTTATTGTCTTTACCGCTTTACCATATTGGCGGCCAGGCCATTGTATGGCGCTGCCTACTAGCTGGCGCGCGCATAGTTGTGGCACAAAACAAAGGGCGAGTATTTCCTGATTTACTGGGCAGCGACACCACCCATGTATCGTTGGTGCCAACTCAACTTTATCGGCTACTCACCCAAGCAAAATTTTGGGCGCATAGCCTTAAACTCAAACACATCTTAATTGGTGGCGCAGCTTGTAACGACAGTTTATTGGAAGAAGCCATTAGCCGCGGCTTTCAAGTTTATAGCTCCTATGGCAGCAGTGAAATGAGCTCGCAAATTGCTACCCGCCATCACCGCTTAGGCCAAAGTGCTTATCAAATTTTGCCGCATCGCCGCGCCAAGATACATCAAGGCGAGATTTACCTACGCGGTAAAACCTTGTTCTTGGGTTACTGGAAAAATGGCGAAATTTTAAAAGCCTGTGAACCTGATGGCTGGTTTAACAGCGGTGATAGAGGGTTAATCGAAGGCGCGCACTTACACACTCTGGGGCGTAGCAATAACATGTTTATTTGCGCTGGTGAAAACATTCAACCTGAAGAAATAGAGCTAGCACTATTGCAACACCCAATGATCAATCAGGCGGTGGTGGTGGCACAACAAAACAGTGAATACGGCCAATGTCCGGTGGCGTTTATTAACGCAGAACAAAAGCTTAGTAAGCAGCAGCTGAATCTGTTTTTACGTCAGCAGCTTGCGGCGATCAAACTACCGATCGCCTATTTTGAATTACCAGCTCACAACTCGCTGAAACCTTCGCGCAACGAGTTGAGCACCTTGGCTAATCACAAGTCTAGTTGTTGTGACCAGTGTTGAAGTTCGGAAATGCTAATCCAAGATTGTTGATAGGCGTGTTGTAAGGCACTGTGTTGCTGCTCTTTAAGGCTTAAGTGGGAATCAGGAACAAAGCAGCATGCTCCTTTAAAGAATTGTTCTCTTTCTGCTAAGTAACGGCTTAACAACCCGGTATTGGCGAACGCTTGTTCTGTTCTCATAAGCACTCCTTACGACTAAAAATAGCTAGCGCTTAGAAGCTGAAGAGCCAAATAAAATCACTCTCAACAACTTCATAAAGTAGCCGACCAACAATTGGAAACAACCACTTACCTTACATTTAGCACGCATTTACCCCCTCAACAAGCACTATTTCGCAGCATTTAGCCAATTTAGCTTAGCCTGTCACGATATCTGGGCAGGGCTGTCGATAAAAGCAACAGCCTAGTGGTTTACCTTGTGATGAGCTATCTCTAGAATGCTCGACAAACAATAAATGAGGTAACTATGAAAATTGCAGTATTTGGTGCTGGAGCACTTTGTTTAGTGGCATTTTCGAGCAATGCTAATCCAGAGCTTGGGGTAATGGTAGGCAGCGACAATGGTATTAGCGCTCAGTTTAACGATATTCGAGTGAACCTAGGACTTAACGACTTCTCTTTAAGTGGCGATAAAATTATTGGTTTTCCTGAGCAACAATACTTTTATTACGGCTTTGGCGGTAAATGGAGCGATCACCACCATCATAAGCTAGGCGCTCGTGCAGTGTTTGGCGCGCATACTGTGGTTGATAAATTTCGATTCTTTGCCGAGCTACAACCGATTGTGTATGTGATTGACGATCTTGAAGTGAAGCTCGAAGCCAGCGCAGGTGTTCGCTACATGTTCTAACAGCTCAGCCATTCTCTGCTAGCCTTAAAAGATACTAAGATCATGGCCTATGAGAATGCAGCACACGGATATTGGCTTGCTCAGTCGGTTTGTTAAAGCCTATGAGCAACGCCACCATTACCCAGAGATGACCAGCTCTAGCAGCAGAAAAAAGATTTTCTCCGACTTAGAGCAATCATTAAACTGCACGCTATTCGATCCCGACTACAGCCGCTTAAACGAACAAGGCCAACAGCTTTACCAGCGCGCTAAGCAACTACAACTGCAACTAGATAACTTTCTGCAAAGCCCTGTAGATAAACCACAGCCTCAACAAATCGTTATTGGTTTAGACGAATTTGTACCTAGCCAAAGCTTATTACAATGTTACCCGCGCTTTATTAGCGAGCTCTCACTACAACAACTAAAACTGGTGCAATTAAGCAGCCGCCAACTCCAGCAGCAATTGGTTAATGGCAATATCGACATAGCACTGCGGGTGGCGCAGCAAAACAAGCCGCCTAAAACGCATTCGCGCCGCTACTGTAATTTAAGTTTGGCTCTGGCCTGCGCTGCTCGCCATAGTTTGAGCAAACATCAGCAGCTCAGCGCCGAGCAGCTGCAGCGCCATCGTCAACTGTGTTTAAGCCATTTACCCTTAGAGTTACAACTTAATCGAGTAAGCTGCTGGCAGCTCAGTCACCGTGAAATGTTGCACGATTTGCTAGTACTTGGAATGGGCTGGGCCATCGCTCCGCGTCATTGGTTGGAGTCCAGTTTTCGTAATGGCAGCTTAATAGAATTACACCTAAGTAATTACTTCTCACCAACCAAGTTAGAAATAGAAATCCTTTGGCTAAATAGCCAGCACGACAGCCAAGTAGCGCAGTGCTTAAACCTGTTAAGTTTGAGTGCCTATGATGGATGAACAAGCCAAACAAGCAGCCTTAGAAGCCTTTGTTTACCTCGCCAAGCATGGCAATTTAATAAAGTGTGCCGAGCAGCTTAAGTGCACCGAAATACAGGTAATACAGCGGATTGACCAACTAGAAAAGCAACTCGCCTGCTGCTTGTTCAACCAACACGCTGCACCTTTCCCACTTAGCTCAGCGGGGCTTGCCTTAATAGAGCAGGCTGAGTTAATAGTAAGCCGCTACCACGAACTGCAACGCCACTGCCGCCATTTACAACTAGGCAAGAGCCTCAAGTTAAGCATTAGCTATCAAGCCTGGTTTCCTAGTCCGTGGCTTACCTTGTTAGCCAACCAATTACAGCGCTTTGATCCCTTACTGGATTTGCATTTCAGCGGGAATAGTCAGCAACATGTTCACTTTAGCTTTTCTGCGCAAAGCCAACAGAACAATACTCAAGTGCTTAGTTGGCGCCCTGCCAAATTGATAAAAGTAGCCCACCCCAAGTTAGTTAATCATCAGCAACGCTTTGATGGCCACTTAAAGCTATTTGATATTCGCGAGCCGCAGCAAAGTAATTTGTTTATTGGAGAGACCTTATTGCTGGATGCGCTAGAAGCCGCTTTAGGCTGGGCAATTTTGCCACAAATAAGTGTCGAATCTCGGCTCGCCGAAGGACAACTAAAAGCTTGGCCTGATTTAATCGCAGAGTTACCGACCTACTTACATTTGTCTCATCACTGCCCAGAAGACATTAAGACCTGGCTACTGCAACAACAAGCAGAGTATTGTGAATTACCCTAAACAATAGCTTATAATTAGCCCGCCTTTATTAATCTAAGAGATCAATGAGTCGAGTTCGTTGCCAGCGCTGCTTGCGCCCTCAAAGCCACTGTTTATGCGCAAATATCCCCAGTTGTTCACATCGTCATCCGGTGATTATTTTGCAGCACCCCAGCGAACAACAACATGCTAAAAGCACCGCTCATCTAGCTTGTTTAGCTCTGGATAATGCAACGATAATAGTGGGTGAAAATGCCGACGATTTTGCCGATTTAAAACAGCAAGTGGAACAAGCTCCACATCAATTTTTGCTGATTTACCCTAGCCAAACCAGCCAAGCTTTAGAGCAGCTAAGCAATACTCAAAAAGCGGCTTACACCGCAGACAGCTCCCCCGCCACAATATTGCTACTTGACGGCACCTGGCGAAAAGCCAAAAAATTATGGCACCTCAATCCCTGGCTACAAAGTTTAGAACAATTTCATTTCGAGCATGCCCCAGAAGGGCAATATAAAATACGAAAAACCTCGATAGATAAAGGCTTATCCACCATAGAAGCTGTTGGATACGCATTAAATCAGTTAGAAATGTTTGACCCTACTCCTTTAGTGGGTATACTACGCGCCCTTACAAACCAACAACTTTCAGCAATGCCAGCGGCGGTAAAAAAACGCTACTAAATTGCTGCTGCTCAGTGACACAGATAAGCACAAAAAACAGCCGTGAAACTGGTCAAACTTACATATCAAGACTAAGTTAAATTTATATACATAACATTAATGTAGGAGTGCTTTTGCATGTCTAAGAATAATGTGGTGGAAGACAGCCCCAGCAAAATGGATGAGTGGAAGGTATTTCTATTTATCGCCGTTGTGCTTTTTCCTATTTTGGCAGTGGTCACCGTAGGGGGTTATGGCTTTATCGTTTGGATGCTCCAGATAATGATGGGTCCGCCGGGACACGGTTAATAACTCTGCTCTTTCTTTTTTAATAACTAAATAATTCGCAGCAATGTGAGACACCACCATGAAAAATATGCTGAAGAAATTTTGGTCAATAGTGAGCAAACCAAGCGTACATTTAAGCTTTGGTTTTTTGACTATTGGCGGATTTGTTGCTGGTATCATTTTCTGGGGCGGCTTTAATACCGCACTAGAAGCCACCAATACCGAAGAGTTCTGTATTGGCTGCCACGAAATGGCCGACAACGTTTATGTAGAACTGCAAGACACGGTGCACTGGAAAAACAACTCAGGTGTACGTGCCACTTGTCCAGATTGTCACGTACCCCATAATTGGACCGACAAAATCGCTCGCAAAATGCAGGCCTCTAAAGAAGTATACGGTGCAATATTTGGCACCATTAATACCCGTGAGAAGTTCTTAGAAAAACGCGGTGAACTAGCCCAACACGAATGGGACCGTTTCACTGCCAATAACTCCTTAGAATGTAAAAACTGTCACAACTACAACAGCATGGACTTTGACTCCATGTCTGAGCGCGCCCAAGTGCAAATGAAAATGGCCGCCGAGCGCGACCAAAGCTGTATTGACTGCCACAAAGGTATTGCCCACGAACTACCAGAAAACATGAATTCGGGTGATGGCACCTTAGCCAAACTCGAAGAGATGGCAACATCGGGTTACAAAAAAGGCGAAACATACTACAGCGTGCGTCAACTGCCAATGTTCACCAACGCCGAACTTAGTGAAGAAGCTGGCCAACTTAATGCGGCTACTGCAGTTAAGGTTCTCGACATTAAAGGCGATGCCATTCAGGTAGAAATAGACGGCTGGCGTAAAACCAAAGGTTTTGGTCGAGTACTGTTTGAAGACTTTGCCATGAACATTAACGATGGCTTCTTAACCAAAGAAGTGGCTCAAAACGACAGCATTATGCAAAAAGGCGAAACCAAAGAAGATGACTTAACTGGTTTGCCGTGGCAGAAGGTATCAATCACGCTATGGATGCGTAACGGTTCACTTACCGATTCACGCGACACCCTCTGGCAGTTTGCCAAAACCACTTATGATACGGCCTGTAGTGTATGTCATACCCAGCCTGCCGAAAATCACTTCGACACCAACACCTGGCCAGGTATGTTTAACGGTATGTTGTCGTTTGTGAATTTAGACGGTGATACTCAAGCGCTGGTATTGAAATACCTTCAAAAACATTCATCAGATTTTTCTGACGCTGGCCACTAACAAGGAGATTAACATGGCAATTACTCGTCGCGGTTTTCTCAAAGGCATTTTAGCCACCAGCGCTAGTACTTTGATCGGCCCAAGTTTATTGGCAGTATCTAACGATGCAGCCGCTGCTGAAACAGCCGGAAGCTGGAAGGTTTCAGGCTCACACTGGGGCGCGTTTCGTGCCCGCGTGTATGCAGGCAAAGTGCAAGAAATAAAACCCTTTGAAGCTGATAAATACCCCACCGAAATGCTCAAGGGCATTAAAGGTATTTTGTATAGTCCTTCTCGTATTCGCTACCCAATGGTGCGCTACGATTGGTACTTAAAACGCAACAAAAGTGATACCTCGCAGCGCGGTGATAATCGCTTTATTCGGGTCACTTGGGACGAAGCTCTAGACCTGTTCTACCAAGAGCTAGAACGTGTACAAAAAGACTATGGCCCTTGGGCCTTGCATGCCGGCCAAACCGGTTGGCGTCAAACCGGCCAAGTTCACTCCTGCGGTAACCACATGCAACGTGCAGTAGCCATGCATGGCTTCTCGGTGAATAAAGTGGGCGACTACTCTACCGGTGCAGGGCAAACCATTATGCCTTATGTACTTGGTACCACTGAGGTGTACGCGCAAGGTACTTCTTGGCCTTTGATTTTAGATAACAGTAAAACAGTTGTCTTATGGGCCACCGATTTGATGAAAAACCTACAAGTAGGTTGGGCCTGTGAAACTCACGAATCCTTTGAATATTTAGAGCAACTTAAAGAGAAAGTTGCTAACAAACAAATTCGGGTAATTAGTGTTGACCCTGTCCGCACTAAAACTCAAAAGTACCTCGATTGTGAGCAGCGTTACGTTAACCCACAAGCCGATGTACCGTTTATGCTGGCTATCGCCCACACGCTTTATACCGAAGAGCTGTACGACAAGGAATTCCTCAATACCTATGCCTTGGGTTTTGAAGACTTTATTCCTTATGTAACTGGCGAATCTAAAGACAAAGTAGAAAAAACACCAGAATGGGCAGAAGCTATTTGTGGTGTACCAGCCGATGAAATTCGAGAATTTGCCCGCTTATTAGCTAGCGACCGTACCCAGCTTATTTTTGGCTGGTGTATTCAACGTCAGCAACATGGCGAGCAGCCTTATTGGATGGGCGCGGTTATCGCAGCCATGTTGGGGCAAATAGGTTTACCGGGTGGTGGAGTTTCTTATGCTCACCACTACAGCTCTATTGGCGTACCGTCTACCGGTGCGGCAGCGCCTGGTGCATTCCCACGTAATCCAGACAAACCTAATGAGCGGGTTCATATGAACCAAGACTTTAAAGGCTATAGCAGCACCATTCCGGTAGCGCGCTGGGTTGATGCCATTATGGAACCTGGCAAAGTGATAAACGCTAATGGCGCAAAAATCACCTTACCCGACATCAAGATGATGGTGTTCTCTGGCTGTAACCCTTGGCATCATCACCAAGATCGCAACCGCATGAAGAAGGCCTTCCAAAAGCTGGAAACCGTGGTCTCGATAGATTTTACTTGGACCGCCAGTTGCCGCTTCTCAGATATTGTATTGCCAGCGTGTACCCAATGGGAGCGTAACGATTTAGATCTGTACGGTTCTTACAGCAACCGCGGCATTATTGCCATGCACAAGTTGGTTGATCCACTGTATCAATCTAAAACCGATTTTGAGATTTTCACCTTACTTACCCAACGCTTTGGTAAGAGTAAAGAATACACCCAAGGTAAATCCGAAATGGAATGGGTGAAGCAACTTTATGATGAGTGCGCCGCGGCCAACAAAGCTAAGTTTGATATGCCAGACTTCATGACCTTTTGGAAAGAAGGCTGGGTAGACTTTGGCAAAGGCGAAAACTGGACCCGCCAAGCAGACTTCAGAGAAGATCCTGAAATTAACGCTTTAGGCACGCCATCTGGCTTCATTGAGATATTTAGCCGCAAAATCGATCGCTACGGCTACGACGATTGCCAAGGCCACCCAATGTGGTTTGAAAAAGCCGAACGCTCGCACGGCGGCCCAGGCTCTGAAGAATTCCCCATTTGGCTGCAGTCTTGTCACCCCGACAAACGTCTGCACTCGCAAATGTGTGACTCAGAAGAGTTTCGCGCGACCTATGCAGTGCAAGGCCGCGAGCCATTGTATATCAACCCAGAAGATGCCAAGAAGCGTGGCATTAAAGATGGTGATTTAGTTCGAGTGTTTAACAAACGTGGGCAATTGCTGGCTGGCGCGGTAGTGTCTGAAGACTACGCCAAAGGCGTTGCCCGCCTGCAAGAGGGTGCTTGGTATGGCCCTGTGGATGAAACCATTGGCGCACTAGATACCTATGGCGATCCTAATACCCTAACCATGGATATTGGCAGCTCGCAATTAGCTCAAGCCACCAGCGCAAATACCTGTTTGGTTGAATACGAGAAGTTCACCGGTAAAGCACCTGCGGTAAGCTCCTTTGGCGGCCCTAAGGAGATGTCGTAAAAATAAAGCTTCCAATAACTAATTTATTAGTTATTGGAAGCTCCTTAATTGAAATACGGGTTAAATAGAAACGTTACTGTTCAATATCCCAAGGTCTTTTTTTGGCAGCAGGCTTATGTTCAACAGCATCAAAATGCTCGTATCCATCCTTTGCACTTAGATCCGATAGGCAAATAATAATCACTATACCTAGAAGACCTGTGAGAAAACCTATAATTAGCCAAGTAACAGGATTCCGCCCCTTAATACTTGCTAAAAATGCACAAATACCAGAACACACAAGAAGAATGAGTAATGCTGTCACAACGTTTCCTCAGATAAAATCTAACTTAATAACAAAACAGTGGAGTAATTAACAATATAGTAATTAAACCTAGCTGAAGCTAGAACACTCATATATTTTGTAAGAAATTAGAAATCAAATATTCTAAAAAGGTACCGCAATGACCGCTAGTGTTAGCCAAGAAAACGAAATCCGTGCCAGCATCTATTGGTGGTTTGCAACGGTTTTTACCAAAGAGCTTGATAAGCAACAGCTTGCTTCTTATACCTCTGGTGAAGGAGCACAGCTGCTTAAGCAATTAGCAGACACAGCCGAGCTAAGCTCGGCTGTTACCATGATTAAAAATCATTTAGCAAAGTTGAGCGCCTTTAAACACCCGGAGCTAGAACTAGCAGCAGATTTTTGCCAGCAATTCTTGAGTGACAGCAAAGTAGGTGCACCACCTTATGCCTCGGTTTACCTGTCGGCCAACAAGCTGATGTTTCAAGAGCCACATGAAAAAATGCGCGCCTTGCTAGTAAGCCAAGGCCTGCAAGTTGACCCTAATTTTAATGAGCCAGCGGATCATCTTGCGATTCAGCTCGATTACCTTGGCAATTTAATTTTGCGCGATGCCCCAGCGCAGCAACAAGCTGATTTTATTAATCAGCACCTGCTGTGTTGGTTGCCACTATGGTTTGATACCTTACGCAAGGTTAGCAAAGGGGGCTTTTACCAAGGCTTTGCCGAATTACTCGTAGGCTACTTAAAATTAGAGCTAAGCGAGTTATAAGTTAAACGTGACTAGGGCCTGTTGATCTTTGGTGTTGAAATTTTATTCAAGATAAGCGGGCTTTAATCGCGGCGAGCACTTTGAAACCTAGTGGGCTAAGTGAAAAGTGTTCAACGAAGAGTAAAGTTCGCTTATCTGAACCCTTCGGGCAGCATTTCTTAGCCATTTATTCAGCGTTAGCGAGTGATTATTAAGCCCACTTAACTTCACACTCACTGCCTTGCCTAAATGGCTAATAAATTGCTGTAAAAACCATCAGCAAAGATCAACAGGCCCTAGTGTCTAGCTAGTCGCTCACTTAAAGCCATTACTCTTTATATGGCTATAGTAAGTCCTGTTGCCCGCTGTCGATATTTCATACACTTAGCCGAGCAAATGACACCAAGTTAACATTTTCACAACATTTATCTCGCATTAAAGGCAAACTATTTTATAGTTAAATTAAGTCGGTTGTCGCTTCTAGATGCCCGGGCGGTAATACCTCAACTGTTAGGCGTTACGCCCCTCCTATCTTTTAGCGGTGCCGGCTGGCCTATTTCTAAGGCCCCATAAAGCAACAATCTATCTACATTCCTTTGGTTTAATACCATTCACACTAAGTAAGTGATCAGAAATATCGCAGGAAAAACACTCGAGAATAAGGCAGGGTTTTTCGATAAGTAGTTATTCTACAATCAAAAATTCTGCCGCAGTTATCGAGTATTTTAACCAGATAGAATGAACAGTTACTTAGTACGATTGGTATAGTTCATGACCTAAACACAAATCTGTGAAAAAATACCGCTTCTTAGCCGCAGAAGATGAGCTTTACCATGGATGATAAAAAACGCCCGCTCTATATTCCTTACGCAGGTCCAGCATTACTTGAGACCCCCTTATTAAACAAGGGCAGCGCCTTTAACCAAGAAGAGCGTATTTTCTTCAATTTAGAAGGGCTGTTGCCAGAGACCATCGAGAGCATCGATGAACAAACTGAGCGTGCTTATCTGCAATATCAAAGCTTTACTAATGACTTAGACCGCCACATTTACCTGCGCAACATTCAAGATACTAACGAAACCTTGTTTTACCGTTTAGTAGAAGATCACATCACCGAAATGATGCCGATTATCTACACGCCTACCGTGGGTGCGGCCTGTGAGCAGTTCTCTAATATTTACCGCCGCTCGCGTGGTTTATTTATTTCTTACCCTAACCGCCACCGTATCGACGAGCTGCTAAACAATGCCACTCGCCACAATGTGAAAATCATTGTAGTGACCGACGGCGAACGGATCCTCGGCTTAGGCGACCAAGGTATCGGCGGCATGGGTATTCCTATTGGTAAACTATCACTGTACACGGCTTGTGGCGGCATCAGCCCCGCTTACACTCTGCCAATTGTGTTAGATGTAGGCACCGACAACCAGCAACTACTCAATGACCCCATGTATATGGGCTGGCGCCATCAACGAATTAGCGGCGATGAATATAGCGAATTTGTAGAATTATTCATGCAGGCGATAAAAGTCCGCTGGCCAGATGCGCTGATTCAATTTGAAGATTTCGCCCAAAAAAATGCCATGCCTTTATTGCAGCGTTACAAAGATCAATTCTGCTGTTTTAATGATGATATTCAAGGCACCGCGGCAGTAACCGTGGGCTCTTTATTGGCAGCCTGTAAGGCAGCTGGCTCTAACTTAGCAGAGCAACGAGTTACCTTTGTTGGCTCCGGCTCAGCAGGGTGCGGCATTGCCGAGGCGATAGTGCGGGCAATGGTGGAAGAGGGCATTAGCGAAGCGCAAGCCCGCAGCCAAATTTTTATGGTTGACCGTTGGGGCTTATTGCAAGACAACATGCCTAATCTACTCGACTTCCAACAAGCTTTGGCGCAATCAGCCGATATTCAGCAAAAATGGGGACTTAATAGCGATGCTTTGTCGCTCTTAGATGTAGTGGAGCATGGCAAGCCTACGGTACTTATTGGTGTATCTGGTGCACCAGGCGTGTTTACTCAGCAAGTGATTGAGGGCATGCATCAGCACTGCAAGAAACCTATCGTATTGCCGCTATCCAATCCCACCAGCCGGGTTGAAGCCTTGCCTGAAGACATACTGCGTTGGACCAATGGCGAAGCCTTGGTCGCGACTGGTAGTCCGTTCTCGCCGGTGAATCTAGGCGAAGATACCTTCCCTATCGCCCAGTGTAACAACAGCTATATTTTCCCAGGTATTGGCTTAGGCGTATTAGCCTGTCAGGCCACCAGAGTGAGTGACGAAATGCTCATCGCCAGCAGCCGCGCCTTAGCCGAATGCTCGCCATTAGCTAACGATGGTGAGGGAGCCTTACTGCCACCGCTTGAAGAAATTCAGCTAGTTAGCAAGCACATCGCTTACGCGGTAGCTAAAACTGCCATGCAACAAGGCTTAGCGGTTAACACCACCGACGAAGTGCTAATGCAAACTATTGAAGCCAGCTTTTGGAAACCTGAGTATCGCCACTACAAACGAACTTCTTTTTAACTACACTTAACTTCATAGTTTTCACAAAGCTACAGATTTTAAAGGTATGCGCTGGCAGCAACTTAGCCAGCGTAATCATTTTAAGTTTCCATCCTATATTACTAGCGATTGCCCGTTGGCAAGCAAGGAGAGGTAATGTTCTTCAACCAACTCACTATTCGTAAAAAGCTTACGATCACCATCGTGTTAGCAGTACTAGCTTCAACCAGCATTATCGGGGTATTCAGCCAGAATCAGGCGCAAAACATCATCGAACGCCGAATGGTTGATAAAGAACTACCCGCTCTGCTCAAGCAAATTCGCAATAGAATTGATAAAGAAGTAACAGTGTTATTGCAAGCAGCAGAGCAGCTAGCTAACAATACTTTTGTTGAAGAGCGAGTGCTGAAATCCAGTAAACCCGACTCAGAAACACAATTAATAGAATTACTTACACGCCTAAAACAACAATATGACTTAGCTGATGCGTCTGTATCTAACCGTAAAAATGCCAATTACTGGAATCAAAATGGCTTTTTAAGACAACTCTACCCCGAGCGTGATGGCTGGTTTTTTAAGTTTAGAGAATCTGGACAAGAAACCATGGTAAGTGTTTACACCTCTTCAACCGAAGAAACCAAGCTGTTTTTAAACTACCAACAGTTAAATGGCCATGTGATGTCGGGGGTGTCAAAAACCATGGAAGAGATGATCGCTTTTCTCGACAGTTTTAAAATTGAGAAGAGCGGCTTCGTATTCCTTAGTGATGGTGAGGGTGTGATTCGCCTGCATCGCAACAACGAGCTTGTTGGCAAGCTCAAGCTCACCGATGAATTTGGTCAAGCCACCTCCTCGTTACTCAACAAACAAGGCTTTAACTTGGTAGAAGTAAACTACCAAGGCCAGCAATTGTTACTAAGCTCTAGCTACATCGAGTCTATGGACTGGTACTTAATTGCCCAAGTGCCAAAAGCTGAAGTATTTGAAGAACTCAATCGCTCACGCTACTACATGATTGTCACTACCTTGCTGGTGATTGGCGTCTTTTTGTTAGTCGCCGTTTGGTTAGCGGGTACTATTACACGACCAATTGCTAAACTTGCCGATGTATTCCAAAACTTAGGTGAAGGAGAAGGTGATTTACGCCAACGCTTAGATACCGAAAGTAACGATGAAATGGCCAAACTCGCCAAAGGCTTTAATAGTTTTATCGAAAAAATCCATCGCTCGGTGAGCTCCGTAGCGCAAACTGGCGAAAACCTAGGTGACGCCTCACGCTCGGTCGCCAATCAATCTCAACGCACCCTAGAAAATACCCAACACCAACAAGATAGGGTAACTCAAGTAGCCACTGCAATTAACCAAATGGGCTCCACCGTTAACGAAATTGCCAGTAACGCGTCTCAAGCGGCAGATGCAGCACAAGATGCCGAACAAGAGTCTAATAAAGGCCAACAAGTGGTGCTGCGAGCGCGCGACAACATCATGCGCTTAGCTGAAGAAATGCAACAAGTAGCTACTGTGGTCTCTTCATTAGCCGAAAGTAGTCAATCAATTGGTGGCATTCTAGACGTTATTAGAGGCATCTCAGAGCAAACCAACTTGCTTGCACTAAACGCAGCCATTGAAGCAGCACGAGCTGGTGAGCAAGGCCGCGGCTTTGCGGTGGTAGCAGACGAAGTGCGTAACTTAGCGGGTAGAACTGCCGAGTCCACCGATGAAATTCAGCAGATGATTAACAACTTGCAGGAACAAGCCAGCCAAGCGGTTAGTGCCATTGAGCAAAGCAGTGGCATGAGTAGCCAAGGCGCCGAAGAAGCCGGGCATGCTTACTCTGCCCTACAAGAGATCTCTAAACGAGTAACCTTGATTTCTGACATGAACATTCAAGTGGCAACGGCTACCGAAGAGCAGTCTTCAGTCGTTAGTGAGCTAAACGGCAACGTTGAAGAGATTAACTTGAGTACGCAGCAGGCTACCGATACAGCATCAGAGCTTTCTCAAGCTAGCGAGTCCTTAAAACAGCTCGCCGATAAGCTGGCAGATTTAGTGGGTACGTTTAAGCTTTAAACTAAACCCCAAGCAAATAAAAAGAGGCCCTTGGGCCTCTTTTTTTGTTAACTCACTATGCACTACATGCCAAAGCCATAGAAGTCTGGGAACACCAATATCGAGGCTAATACCAATATCTGCAAAATAATAAATGGCATCACGCCTTTGTAGATATCAGTAGTTTGCACCTCGGGCGGGGCAACACCTTTGAGATAGAACAGACTAAACCCAAAGGGCGGTGTGAGGAACGAAGTCTGCAAGTTCATCGCAATTAGAATCGCAAACCAGGTTAAATCAATGCCCAAAATCTCGGCCACTGGGTACAACATAGGCACCACAATAAATGAGATTTCAACAAAGTCGATAAAGAAGCCCAAAATCAAAATCACAATCATGGTTAAGATTAAGAAGCCCCATTTCTCACCCGGTAAGCTAGTCATCACTTCTTCAATGACTTCTTCACCACCAGTGTAAGAGAACACCATAGAGAAGGCCGTTGCACCAATGAAGATAGCAAATACCATCGAGGTAACTTTTACCGTTTCAATAGCCGCTTCGTAGATAATCTTCCAAGAAAACTGGCGGTAGATTATCGATAAAAGAATTGCACCAATGCCGCCAATAGCAGAAGACTCGGTTGGCGTAGCAATACCGTAAAAAATCGAACCAAGTACTGCAATCATTAGGGCTAAGGGTGGAGCAATGGCTTTAAAGGCATTCCAACAAGGTTGCACGCCATGGCCTGCAGCTTCATCTTTAGGTAAAGCAGGAGCGGCTTCTGGGCGAATAAACGATACCCCTAGAACATAGATGATGAAGGCGCCTACCAACACTGCGCCAGGCAGTAGTGCAGCTTTAAACAAATCGCCTACTGGCACCCCCATTACATCACCAAGAATGATCAAGATGATAGAGGGAGGAATAATTTGTCCAAGCGTACCAGAGGCACAAATAACCCCAGTGGCTAAGCGCTTATCGTATTTATATTTAAGCATTACTGGCAAGGAGATAACCCCCATTGCCACTACAGAGGCACCAACCACACCGGTAGACGCAGCAAGTAGCGCGCCTACCAAAATAGTCGATACCGCCAAACCACCTCGCACCCGGCCAAACAATTGGCCCATGGCTTCAAGCAGCTGTTCAGCAAGGCGGGTTTTCTGCAATACAATGCCCATGAAAATGAACAGTGGTACGGCCATTAATACCGAGTTTTGCATGATGCTCATTATGCGATAAGGCATAAAAGCAAATAGATCGATACCTTCGGCAAAGATACCAAATACTAGTGCAACACCGCCAAATACAAAGGCGACTGGAAAACCAGTGAGCAGCATTAGCAAGGCCACGAAAAACATGACAATCCCAATCATGACAACTTCCTTTTCTTGTTATGAGCTAGGCGTTACTTCGCAGCTGAATGAGGTTTTTGAGTAACATTCCAAAGCCACTTATGGCGAGGCATATAGCCGAAATTGGAATCATTGATTTAATTATCCAGCGGTAGGGTAAGCCACCCGGATCGCCGCTGGTTTCTCCTAAGTTGTAAGCCTCTAAGGCAAAGTCGTAACCGTACCAAGCAATCAAGCCACAAAAAGGGAACAAGAAAAATACGACGCCTAGGCTGTCAATCCAAGCACGTTTACGCGCCGCTAATTTGTCGTAGATAATATCTACCCGCACATGGCCTTCGGCCTGCAGCGTAGAGGCAATTCCTAATAAAAACATGGCAGCAAACAAGTGCCATTCTAACTCTTGCATACCAATAGAACTGGAGCGAAAAAAGTAACGCATGACTACGTCATAAAAAATGTTTACTAACATTAGCAGCATTAACACCGCGGTGAGGCCTGCTATACCCTTGGAAAATCCATCTACCGCTCGTTGCAAACGCAACATCCCTAGCCTCCCAAGCAAAGTAATTGCTTTTTTGGTTTAGCTGATGGAGCTACAGCCAAGCTGCAGCCCCATTCTCTACTACAAACCTTCAGTACTGTTTAAGTAACCTTGTTCTGAAATTGCTGTGTAGGCACGAACTTGTTTCATGTATTGCTGTTGTGACTCAATGATCTTAGCGGCCATTGGGTCTGCAGCAGCTTTCTCTTTTAACAAGTCATCGTTAGCGTTTTTAAGTGCTTTGATAACTTCTGCAGGGAAAGTTTTAACCTGAATATTCGGGTATTCTTGCAACATGGTTTGCCAGTTTTTGGCGCTTTCAGCATACGAATGAATAAACATATCGTAAGCTGCTTTACGCATCGCAACCGCTAGTATTGCCTGTAAATCTTCTGGCATTTTTTCGAGTTTTTTCTTGTTAGCAATAAACATCAACTCGGTAGCTGGCTCGTGCCAACCCATGTAGTAGTAAGGGGCGATTTTGTGAAAGCCCATGCGTAAATCTAGAGAAGGACCCACCCACTCAAGAGCGTCGATAGTATTACGCTCAAGTGCGGTATATAACTCACCTGGCGGAATGTTTACTGGCGTTGCGCCTAACTTAGCTAATACTTCGCCGGCAAAACCTGGAATACGCATTTTTAGGTTTTGTAGGTCTTCAACTGAGTTAATCTCTTTACGGAACCAACCGCCCATTTGCACCCCAGTGTTACCGCCAGGGAAAGGTACCAGGTTATGCTCTGCGTATACTTGATTCATCAAGTCTTGTCCGCCACCATACTGCAGCCACGCGTGTTGCTCTGGTGCATTCATACCAAATGGCATGGTAGTGAAGTAAAGGGTGTTTGGCACCTTACCTTTATAGTAATAAGACGCGGTGTGGCCTAAATCGTACTGGCCACTTTTAACCAAATCAAATACACCAAAAGGTGCTTTGTGTTTGTTTGAAGAGTCAACGCGGATCTTTAAGCGGCCGTTAGACATCTCATCGGCCATTTTCACCATGTTTTTTACTGCATCGCCAAAAACTGGGAAGTTAGGGCCCCAGGTTTCAGCCAGTTTTAGTTTGTATACTTTGTCGGCAGCTACGGCAGCCGAACTAAACGCAATAATCGCAGAAGCCAGCAGGGTTTTACTGCAGAGGGACTTAAGCATGTTGTTCTCCCTTTCGTTGTTTTTTCCATTGTTGGTTAGATGTTTTAAATGTAAACCAACTGCTTAATGGTCACCTTTAATGTTAGCGAGTTGTTACAATAAAACCTATCCGGCAATACACGGTTTTTTTCTACGTAAGATCACGTACAGGCTAGACTTTGGTAGAAGCGAGAGCTAGATCACTATTTTTGAAAAATCGCATAAATTAACATATAGTTAACATTCTCTTAGTTAGGCCGTCACGAGATGTGGTCCCTCAAATTTAAAATTATCCTGTTATCTATTGTTCCTTTGCTTTGTGTTACCGCATTAATTGCCACCTTGGTTTTTAAGCAATCTTCCATCCTAACTGAGCAACAATTAGCGCTAATTAAAGAAAACATCATGCGCAGCAAAACCCTAGAGCTGCAAAACCACATAGACCAAGCTTTTGCCAGCATTCGTGACATATACGAACCTGCAGCAGCCGACGATGAGAGAGCCAAACAACAGGTAAGAGAATTGCTCAACCGTTTACGCTTTGCCGAAGACGGCTACTTCTTTGCTTACACCCTTAAAGGCGTCAACTTGGTTCATCCCATTCAGCCGGAATTAGTCGGGCAAAATTTGTGGGACTTTAAGGATTCTGAGGGCACCTACCTCATTCAAGACTTAATTGCACAAGCCAAAGCAGGCGGCGGTTTTAGTAACTATTTGTGGGAAAAACCCAGCACCGGAAAGCGAACTAAGAAACTGGGTTACGTAGTGATGCTAGATAAATGGCAATGGATGTTTGGCACCGGCGTGTATTTAGATGATGTAGATGTGGAGCTAGCAAAGCTTGAAGCGCAAACCCAAAACAACATTAATCGCACTTTTATTTGGTTGTTCATAATCACCACTATTTCGGGGATTTTAATCGCCTTTTTGGGGGCATCTTTAAATATTTCAGAGCACAAGCTGGCCGACAAAAAGCTCAAAGAACTCACCCAACGAATTATTGATTCACAAGAGCAAGAACGCCAACGGGTATCGCGCGAATTGCATGACGGTATTAACCAATTATTGGTTTCCATTAAGTATCGCTTAGAAAGCGCCACAGAATGTAACAGCACCCCTAGCTCGGTCAGTGACAGCCTCAATCAAGGATTACATACCATTAACGAAGCGATTGGTGAGATACGTCGTATTTCAAAAGACCTCCGCCCCAGCGTACTAGATGACTTAGGTTTAGCTGCCGCATTGGGAGGTTTTTGCCAGGAATTTGAACACCGTACAGGAATAGATGTGTTTTTAGAGTGCGACATTGATAATCTAAACCTTCCATCTACCGTGGAAACAACCTTCTATCGGATTACCCAAGAAGCCTTACAAAATGTCGAAAAACATGCGCAAGCAGATACAGTAGACATAGTGCTAAGCCAGCAAGCTAAATTGTTGGTGATGAAGATTAGGGACAATGGCACTGGTTTTGTAATGGGTAAAAAGGTACGACGCCATTCGATAAAAGAGCTTACTCGTCGCCCAGAGCTGGCCAGTAGTTGTTTGGGTTTACGCAATATTTTTGAACGGATTGCCCACATCGATGGTCAAGTAGATGTAGATAGCAAATTAGGAGAAGGGACACTGATCACCATAAAAGTACCGCTATATGAAGTAGAGAAAACTATACCCGCCACAATTCAAGAGCAAACGGTATGACCTCAATTCTATTGGTGGACGATCACCCCTTAGTACAAGATGGCCTCAAAATGCGACTGGAGGCTAACCCTGGCTTTTCCGTTGTAGGTACAGCAGCTGACGGCGAGCAAGCGCTTACCATGGCGCAACAACTGAACCCAGACATAGTATTAACCGACATTAATATGCCTAAGTTAAATGGCATTCAGCTGCTGGAGGCTCTTTCAGAGCAAAGCCCTAACAGCAAAGTGGTGATGTTAAGCATGCACGACAATAAAGAATACGTGCAAAACGCCATGCGTAATGGCGCTAAGGGTTACTTGCTCAAAGATATTGCGTCTAGTGAACTGATTAGCGCATTGGAAGCAATTGCCAATGGTGGACGCTACATTAGCGCTGGCGTATCGAAGCTGTTATTTGATAACGAGCCTAGTGCTAGCAAAGCCAGTTTAACCAAGCGCGAGCAGCAGGTATTGCGCTTGCTGGCCACCGGTTGTGGCAATAAGAAAATCGCTGATAGCCTGTCGATAAGCATTCGAACCGTAGAAACCCATACTTTAAAAATTCGTAGAAAGCTGGAATTAGATAGCAGTGCAGCCATGATTAAATACGCCATAGAACACTATGGTAGCGATAGTTAATTAAGCACTTAAAGGGGCAAGCTTGAATCAATCCGTAAAAATTAGGCCACAGTTTGAAGAGCCACCTGTTACCCAGCAGCCAAAGCAGCAAGTTCACTTCGTGAGTGGATCTTGTAAAGCAAGCGCCAGCAATACTCTCGCTTGTGACTTTAGCGCCACCCTAGAGCTGGCTTTACGTTGTTTAGAAAAACACAAAAAATACAACTAGCGCAGCATTACATCCAGTTGATCTACAAGTTCTGCCCAGTCAGCATCTTGCTGCACTGCTTCTAATAAAAATGCGGCCTGAGTGGGTGTCCAAAAAGCCGCTAGATGCAATGGCACTTCACTCGGTATCGGGGCATGTTCTGCCACAAACTCAGCGATGGCATTAATTGAAGGATCTAAACCAAGCTGGGCGAACAAATCACTTAAGGTGTGAATAGCAGATTCCATCACTTACTCTCCTTTCTCCTATTGAATTTAGTTGGCATTAAGATAACAAGTCATCAGCATAAGCGAACAATGCGGGTGTTCCACCAGTGTGCCAAAACAATACGTTTTGATCAGATCTATAAGCCCCTTGGCGCACTCTAGCAATTAAACCCGCCATCGCTTTAGCGGTATAAACTGGGTCTAATAAAATACCTTCGGTTTCAGCCAGTAGCATAATCGCTTCGCGCTCTGCATCGCCAATGATGCCGTACCCTTCACCGAGGTAGTTGTCATCTAAACAAACCTCATTAGCGGTAAAAATCTTATCCAAGGCAAATTGTTTAGCCGCACTATTAGCTAAATCGGCAATAGTTTGATTAAAGCTTTGCTGCCCATGATTTAGCTTGTCGATATTAATGCCACGCAAATTTACCTCTAAACCTAACTCAGCCTTAGCCAACATTAAACCTGCATGGGTTGCACCTGAGCTAGAAGCAAATACTATTTCATCCAGTTCATCAATTTGCTGCTGCAGTTCATGCAATGCAGCTGTAAACCCTAAGCTGCCTATGGCATCAGAACCACCGTAAGGAACAACATAAGGATTCATACCTTTTTGCATAAGTTGCTGTGCTAGCTCTTCAATGCCCTCGCCTTTACGCTGTTGGCCAGCCCAAATAATGGTTGCGCCGAAAAGCTTGTCTAACAACACATTACCTTGAGCGAGGGTTGGTGCACTGCCACCTAGCAACAAATAACAGGGTAAATTAAGCTTAGCCGCAGCAGCGGCCGTTTGACGACAATGATTGGATTGAGCTGCGCCTGCAGTAATGATGCAATCGGCCTTCTGCTGCATGGCATCGCCTAACAAAAACTCCAGCTTACGCACTTTGTTTCCACCCAAGGCTAGGCCACTTAAGTCATCGCGTTTTATATAGATTTGCGGACCGGCAAGATGCGCGGAGAGGTTGCTTAATGGATGAACAGGCGTGGGAAAGAAGCCTAAAGATTGTCTGGGCTGATGTTGCCAATTCATGCTATTTCCCTTTTGTTAGATTAACCTTACTTAAGCCGTTAAAAGGGAAAAGAGCAACTATTTTTTTCCGGGGGTTAAAGGCGTGAAAGTCATTTTCCCGTCTTCATATTTAGTTTCGGTTGGCCCATATTCACGGTTAGTAAATAGCTTATGACCAACTATGTCTAAGCGTACATTGGGATGCAGCTCTTTTTTAACCGTAAGCCTCGCATTAGAGAAGAACTGATCTTCCATCTGCTGGTTGTAATCGAGGGCAAAGTCTATTTGAACTAACTCTTGACGAGTATGATGCAAGGTAGCCGAGAGCTTGTCGGCCATGCCCTCTTCGCGATCTTCTTGCTTAGTTGAGCCCAACTTCATTTGAGCATCGAGTACCTTGCTCAGCTTATCATGCAAGGTGTGTTTGATATTGTTTAGGCTACGTCGCTCTTCTTGAATATCATCAAAATCACCAGAGATAGTAAGTTGCGTGGCAGTACCCGCTGTGGCGCCTAATACCACCGCGCTAATCTCTCCACCGGCATCAATTGAGCCACCAACCAAAGTGCCACGTAGGCCACTGGCATCGCTCACGGTGACTTTGCCATCGGTTTCTATCTTGCTATGCAGAAGTTGGCTGGTAATAGTGACATCTTTACCTGCATCAATATGTGAATACTGAACAAAGGTAGCGTGTAACTCGCCCTTAGCATTAATGGTGCAAGAATAATTTTCATCGCCTTCCATCAAACGATGACCAATCACTCCTTTGCCAACTACCACATCGCCACCGGCGGTAATACTAGCAGACTCAACAAAGCCATTAATGTGCACGTCGCCAGAGGCTTTTACCTTCATGCCGTCACCAACATTTCCAGTAATCAGCACGCTCCCGGCAAAATCAACGTGTCCGTAGCTTACATCGACACTCTTAATCGACAATACATCGTCGACTTTCATGCCATTTTCTATCTCAAGCGGTAAGCCGGTTCTATCGGCCAGTATTAAATTTGCGTCATTTACGGCAATTTTGGTGCCTTCGCCTACAGTGAAGGGCACTTCATGTCCTTGCTTAAAGGGAAGTTCTTCACCACAAACATTTTTGCCCGCCTGACCATGAGTATGAGGATGTCGACGCATTAGCTCTACATCAGGCTCTACCGTTTCCAAATTACCTAAGTCGCGCATGTCTACTCGACCATCTTCGGTTTCTTTAGGTTTTAATAAACGTTCTTTAGGGGTAGCGACAAATCGTTCAAAGCGGCTGTCTTCGCCATCTACAGATTGGCGGCCAAGGGCAACCACTTTTTTAATTTTCACGCCGGGATCAGCTTGTTTGGCCGCAGCTAACAAGGCCAAGGCTCGTTTTTTTTGTAAACCAAACACCACGCCAGCTTCTTGCATGGCGCTAACTAAATCACCCTGAGAAATAGGATTGCCGCCATAAGCAGCAGTAATGGTGGCGCGCGCTACCATTTTATCTTCAGAAACATCGATGGTGACTTCGGCATTGCGAATGTTGGCTAACTTAACAAAAGTCTGCCCCCATTGCTCAATTAGGTCTGGAGATTCACGTAATTCAGCAAACTTAGCGACGGCGTCATCTATCGCCTCTTCATCAACTAAGTAATCACCAAAATTAGAGCGAAGAATTAAAGCTTTCACGTCGCTAACACTTACGTGTGATTCTTGAGGTGTTATCTCAATTAGTGCCGCTAATTTATCTTGGGATAAACGTAAACAGCTTAACTCCAGCATTCAATCCCCTTAACTTAATCCTTAGCTGCCAAATAATTAATTACTTAAGACAGCGCTTTCAACCTCATTATGCCTTGCAGCAGGTTGTTAACCAATACTAGCCTAAGCTTTAGTTTTCAACTAATTGAACTAGATCTGAATTTACTAATTTGAATTATCACACTACCGCAAAAATGCTCAAGCACAAACAAATTCAGTAATTTGTATGTCAAATATGATAATGAATGAGCACGCTTGTTTATAACACCATGCAGCATTACACAAACAAGCACCGGCTAGTTGGCAAAACGAGAAACAGCAGCCTTGCGCACTAGAGCGCAAGGCCTTATATGGAAAGACTATTGCTTGAGCAGCTTATAGTTTAAAACCTGGTTTGTGAGGTCTTCGGTGGTGATAGGCTCAACACTTAAACTTAAACCATTTACGTTGGCACTTACCTCCACCGGAGTAATATTATTTCGCACCGGATAGGCTCCACACAATTCACCTTCATCACAAATAATGTGGTCGTTATCAAGGTCGGTAGTTACGTACAAACGGTAACTTCCTGCAGAAACTTGAGAGAAGTTGAAGTTAAATACGCCATTTCTCATTGAAGATTGCTGGCTATACTTCTGCTGACCGGTTTCACTGTCTAACAGCAATACGTAAACTAGTCCGTTATCACTGGCCTGCTGAGTAGTCACCACCATAGACACCGCCACAATGTGTTGCGAGCTGTCTGAACCAGTAATGATAATATCAGCGCTGTAGTTACCGTCACTTAAACCATCGCGATTAACCTCAACAGTATAGGTCCCTAAACCGCTACCATCTGCTGCACTAGAATCTACCGTTAACCAAGCCGCTTGTTCTTCTACTCGGGTAACAGTAAGCGCATTTGGACCAATTGATTGAATTGTAAAACTTGATTCACTTTCTAATGCACTTAAGCTGATTTGGCTAATGTTTAGACTCAAATAGCTACGGTCTGGGTCAATTTCATCTAACTGGCTTTGCACAGCTTTTTCAGCGTTAAACAAGCCATAGCCAAAAGAAGAATCTCTACCACTGCTACCTATGTCATCACTTAACTTGCCGTTTGCTAGCAAGGCTAAAAAGCTAGTGGTATTCAGCTCTGGGTTAACCTGCTTCATCAACGCTACGCCACCTGCTACATGAGGCGCAGCCATACTGGTACCATTTAGATTTTGATAGCTGGCGCCTAGACTACTGCCATTCTCGTCAACGTAGGTACTGTAAACGCCATCACCATAACCATCGCCATTTAAATCGACGCTGCTATTACCGCCAGGTGCAGCAATATCAATATATGAACCGAAGTTTGAATAGCTAGTTAGTTGCTTGCGAGCATCTACTGCACTTACACCAATCACATTGTCAAAGGCAGCTGGGTAGCTAGATTGCGAAGTGCTTTCATTGCCTGCAGCAGCAATAACAATAACTCCCTGACCTACAGCGCGTTGTACTGCGCTGTTAAATGTGGAATCTGAAACTTCACCACCTAAACTCATGTTGATAACATCTGCGGTTTTATCTGGCAAACGACCTGAAGCATTGCTTAAGCCAGCAGCGTACAAAACAGCTTGGCTGATATCAAAAGTTGTACCACCTCTATAACCTAATACTCGCAAATTCATAATCTTAGCATCGGGTGCTACACCCGCAACACCCACTGAATTATTGGTTTGAGCAGCAATAGTGCCCGCAACGTGAGTACCGTGCCAAGAAGAACTGCCATTGGGGTTACTTTGGTCACCCGGGTCTTCCGGGTCACTGTCAATTCCGTCGCCATCTAAAGAGATCTCGGTGCTAGAAATAAAATCCATGCCGTCATTAGTCAGCTGGGCATTTAAATCTGGATGACTTTGGAATATCCCAGTATCAAGCACTGCTACCACTACATCACTAGTTGATTGCCCCTGCATGGCTTGCCAAGCCGCGCTTAACCCAATTTGTTCATAGTGCCATTGTCGTTCTACTAGTGGGTCGTTAGAAAACGCACTGGCTTGGTACAAGTAGTTTGGCGTAACTACATCGCTACCTAAGCGATACTTCATTTCTTTAATTTTTTGAAGGGTTCGTTTCTTAGCTAGGTAGTCAGCGTTTGAACTTGCTTTCAAACCGCTCGGTAAAACAGAACTGCTAGCCCTTGCTAGCGTAGCTAATTCGTCATCCCGATACAGGCTCATGCTTGGACCCGTAACGAGAAGGGACAGCTCATAATTTTGAGTACTCGCAGCACTCAGTGGTGACTGATTACTCTGAATAATCATTTCATCCACCATGAATTGATGCTGAGTCCTTAGGCTGGTGCTTTCGGGGATATTCTGCTGATTTTGATCAATGAGACGCAGTGTATAAGGGCCTCTAGAGCGTAATTGATTACCGAGGTAAGCCTCGACCACCACGTAGTAGCTGTCGCTAACGGTGACTTGAATAAGCTCAGTCTTATTGGTGCCAATAGAGCTATCAACTTCTATTTCATCACTCACTCGATATAGTGAAAGATCAAAGTCGTTATTAACTTCTTCTGTTTCCCAGTCTGCGATTTCCAAGAACAAAGTTTGACCAGCTTCTAAATCAACCCGATAAATATCTATCGAGTCATTCATGTTGAAAAACCTATCGCCGCTCACACCGGTAAAGTGGCTAGCTAAATAGCCACTCACCACAGCAATAGGAGGGAGAGCTTGCGCAGTGCTGGCTGTATTATTAGAGGCATAATATGCATTGGGGTCATTCACGTCGCTGTCTACAACGGTATTGGTGAGCACATTAGCGGTACCACTGAGTGAATATCTTGGACTATCATCTACTACTGTAGAGTCACCACCACCTCCACCACAAGCAAACAAAGCTATGCTAAGTAATACCGCTACTATCGCTTTCATATATTCCCTTACATCTACTATTTAGCGCTGTATATATACTACGCACTATATAGTCACAATTATATTAGGCTTATGTAAAGAAAGTGAAAATTTTGCCAAACCTATGCGACATTGTTGTGATGAGCCAAGCAGTAACAGCGCACAATGCTAAAGTTACCTGGAAAACTTAGGTATTTGCCTTATCCCGCTTTAGTAGCTCATCATTTTGAACCGCGCTGTCACCCTGCAACATAGCCTTTGGAATAGCCCCTTTAGTAGGCACACTTTTGCCCTCTTGGCTAACCCCGGTTGCAGCGCTACCAGTTTGGCTTGCCGCAGCTATTTGCTGGCTGCCTTCGGCGACAATATCAGCACTTGCTAAAGCCGCTTGCTCGGCCAGCTCTTCGGCAGTAGGTAATACTTGAGTAGCACTTGGATCACCCGACATACCAGCAACAAGAGCAGCAGCAATACCTTGGCCTAACTCCGTAAATTGCTTTTCAATATCGGCACGCAATACGCTTTGTAATAAATCAGTACCCGCTAAGCCTGCCGCCACTGGATTGCCAGAGGCTAACCCCATGCCTATGTCCATAGCGGCGGGAGCCACGTCCATAATGCCAACATCCACCGTACCCTCGGCTTTGTCGCCTGTGTTTGTAGCCGTAGCCAGCGCTTCAGTGTTTTGCTGAGTATCGCTTTTTGGGCTTAAAGCATCTTGTAGCTTTTGAGTAAAACTAGTGTCTGATTTTACTTCACTGGCTTGCTGATTGTTCACCTCAATCAACTTAGGTTTATAATCTAGGCTATTGGTTGCGAGCGGGGTGTTGCTATAAGAAGTTGTCATATTCTTCTCCTTCAATATTGATTATTGCGTGTTTTCAGTAAGGGCGAACGGATCATCTGTAACCGCCACCAATACATCGCGAATCTGTATGTTGGCCATGTCGGAATAGCGCTCCGTCGCTAATACCGCGCGGTCAGATTGCACCGACACTACCGTTAGTTGAGTTTGGTCTGCGTTAAATATAGGGCCGCGCAGCCCTCCATCTAAATGCATTAAGTACTGCTGCCTAACCAACTCAAACTTGTCACCTTTACGTACACCATTCGTTTGTCCAATGTTGATTACCACTTGTCCGTTATACAGCCCAACAACCGTTGCCAAACTTTGGCGGCAATAGAGTGCATCCTCAACGTCACTAACTGATTGGTCGATGTAGGAGTCAATCAACTTGCCATACTCTGAGGACCAAAAGGTTTCACCCGTAACGTCCAACTTCATCGTCACGTCGAATGGCCATTCTCGATTAGACCCGTAATTTTTACGGAGTACCGTTTCTCCATTGATGCCATCAATCACATAGAGTTTTACTTGAAAGTTGCGCAGTTTAACGGTGTTTTTCATGCCGAGTAGGTTAGTAGTGGTTTCGTTGTAGCTCGACATGTCATTGATTTTGCCAAACAAAATATATTGCACGTCGTACTGTTGAGATAAGCTGCGTGCTACTTTGAGCATTTGCGGTTCTATGTCATTAGCATAGCGGCCATCAAACGCTATTTGGCGAGTCATTAAGTGCCGGGCATCAACCCTTTTACTCTTTGATTTAAATCGGTGAAATAGGCGCTGCGAGACTTCTTCAGGTGTTCTATAAACCCCACCAAGCTGGGCATGTTCGCGCTTCTGCAATTGAAAAGGCCCAACAAACAAGGTTTTAGCGTAGCTATCTTTCTCGCAGGTATTTAAAGGAAATATGTCAGCGGCCACTTTGACCGTCATTTGATCATCAATAATGGTCTCAACCATTAGCTTCATGTCATACACTTCGCCATTAGTACGCACCGTTAGTTCATCGGTTTCCAACACGCCAGACTTCACCACTTGCAGTGACTTTACACTGGCACCACCGCGATACATTAAGGTTAACAAAGCGTCTTGGATAGCCTGCTGACGAGCTTTATCTACTTGGCCGTCAACGATCTTGGCTTGGCCCTCACCCTCGAACCAAATAGCGTAACTGGGCAAAGTGATGCCCATTAACGTCAGCAGACACACGCAAACTCGTAAAAATTTAGACATAATTAACGCCCTACAGTGGCCACATACTTCCGCCTAGGAATGAAGATAACCAGCCTTGCGTTTGCACGTCAGCGTGATCACCAGTGCCACTAAACTCGATACGCGCATCGGCCACCTGGTAGGAACCAATCGAGTTGTCTTCTCCAACGTCTAACGGCCGCACAATACCGGTAAAGCGCATGTACTCTTTACCATTGTTGATTACTAGCCACTTTTCACCACGTACAACCAAATTACCGTTGTTCAGGATGTCGACCACCGAAACGGTAATTCTGCCTGACAAACGATGACGCTGATCAGCATCTGAAGATCCGTCAAAATCTTGTTTTTGCTTCATTTCTAGCTCGACCACACGTCCGTTAATCGTTAGATTCCCGCCCGGCACAGTAACCGGATCAAGCTTATAGCTGTTCTCTTTACCAAGGTTTGAACTGGCCGATTTAGTCGCGGTGGCTTCCTCCTCCAAAAGCACTGTAATGGTGTCGCCTAGTGCAAAAGGTGGGGTATAACTATATAAGCTGCGTGAAGTATTGCTGTTAAACATCGAGCCGTTAATAATCACTTGATCCGCAGCTGGGCTAGGTTCAATAGGTGCATAAAAGGGATCATCGGGGATCGGAGAACGGCTATCGGTGCTTACTGTGACTTGGCGTTGATTGCGGTCTTCTCGCTCTTGAACGTTCTCCGCAACTTCTTCTACACCATCTACAATTGACGAACATGCTGACAGCAACAATACATTGCACAACATCACTACTCTGGTAATCATTGGTCTATTCCTACTTACGTTAGTTTCCGTTTACCGTTCTCTTTCCACTTGCTTTAACCTAGGCCCGAGCTTTTTATCTCGTTTATTGTAATTAGTTACCTAAGAAAGCCTTAGGCCACAAATAGCAAAGCAAATGCCACTAACGTCAGTAGAAACATATCCTTACGATAATCTAGCTGACAAAATCTTTACCTAACCGACAACATTCCGTCGTTTTTGCCGCTTTTAGCTAGGCACGACACAAAATGCAAATTAAATGCCACTAAATTAATAAAACTCAGTATTTTATAATGTTTATATAAATTGATATAAATTTTAATTCACTGCAGCCGATACAGCTTAGGTTGAGCAGAAAAACTAAGTTTTAGTCAAATAATCGGCAAAACTTACCTCAAGCCGGATAAAAGCTGCCTTTTTGGTTTTCGATCTAGGCAAAGATTGCCTAGTAACTCTTACCGTAATGCTAGAAACCAACCAGCCTTAAAGTAAAAAGCGCTCAAAACAATTAGTTAAATACGGTTTCAACGAACTCAACTTTTGCATCTCAATCAAGCTGGATCACTTAGCTAGGAGATGGCCTTCCAACAACTTACCAACTTCACGTTCATAAGCCTTTAGAACTGCAACCATTAAGCGCGACCAATGATGAAAGCGCTCTTTAACAAAAATGAGAGATAGGGAAGGGGGGATGATATGCCTGAGGGACTAAACTGCAGGCAATAAAAAAGCCCTCGTCGTTAGACGAGGGCTTAGTATGAGAGCCTGGCGGTGGTCAGGTGCGCAGCATAGCTGCTTCCGCTTCGGCGGAACAAAACTGCATTTTGTATTTATCCGCCTCCGCCCTACTTTTGAAAGCTGGCCACGCTAAACACAAACAAAAAGGGCTTCCCAATCGGGAAGCCCTTTTCGATAATGAGAGCCTGGCGGTGACCTACTTTCACATGGGGAAGCCCCACACTATCATCGGCGCAGTTGCGTTTCACTTCTGAGTTCGGCATGGAGTCAGGTGGGTCCACAACGCTATTGCCACCAGGCAAAAACTGTTGTCTTTAACATTCGAAAAAGCTGAAACATCTCATGAGCACTAACAAGTATTCATGGTTTCTAAAATAAAGTATCTATAAGCAACACCCTTTAGGTGTTGTATGGTTAAGCCTCACGGGTAATTAGTACAAGTTAGCTCAATGCCTCACAGCACTTACACACCTTGCCTATCAACGTTGTAGTCTCCAACGGCCCTTCAGAGGACTTAAAGTCCTAGTGAGAATTAATCTCGAGGCCTGCTTCCCGCTTAGATGCTTTCAGCGGTTATCAGTTCCGAACGTAGCTACTGGGCAATGCTATTGGCATAACAACCCAAACACCAGCGGTTCGTCCACTCCGGTCCTCTCGTACTAGGAGCAGCTCCCCTCAATTCTCAAACGCCCACGGCAGATAGGGACCGAACTGTCTCACGACGTTCTAAACCCAGCTCGCGTACCACTTTAAATGGCGAACAGCCATACCCTTGGGACCGACTTCAGCCCCAGGATGTGATGAGCCGACATCGAGGTGCCAAACACCGCCGTCGATATGAACTCTTGGGCGGTATCAGCCTGTTATCCCCGGAGTACCTTTTATCCGTTGAGCGATGGCCCTTCCATACAGAACCACCGGATCACTATGACCTACTTTCGTACCTGCTCGACGTGTCTGTCTCGCAGTTAAGCTGGCTTATGCCATTGCACTAACCGTATGATGTCCGACCATACTTAGCCAACCTTCGTGCTCCTCCGTTACTCTTTGGGAGGAGACCGCCCCAGTCAAACTACCCACCAGACACTGTCCGCAATCCCGATAAGGGACCAACGTTAGAACATCAACACTACAAGGGTGGTATTTCAAGGTCGGCTCCACGTCATCTAGCGACAACGCTTCAAAGCCTCCCACCTATCCTACACATGTAGGGTCAATGTTCAGTGTCAAGCTGTAGTAAAGGTTCACGGGGTCTTTCCGTCTAGCCGCGGGTACACCGCATCTTCACGGCAATTTCAATTTCACTGAGTCTCGGGTGGAGACAGCTTGGCCATCATTACGCCATTCGTGCAGGTCGGAACTTACCCGACAAGGAATTTCGCTACCTTAGGACCGTTATAGTTACGGCCGCCGTTTACCGGGGCTTCGATCAATAGCTTCGCGCGAACGCTAACCACATCAATTAACCTTCCGGCACCGGGCAGGCGTCACACCGTATACGTCATCTTTCGATTTAGCACAGTGCTGTGTTTTTAATAAACAGTTGCAGCCAACTGGTATCTGCGACTCTCAGCAGCTTAGGGAGCAAGTCCCATCACCATCAAGAGCGTACCTTCTCCCGAAGTTACGGTACCATTTTGCCTAGTTCCTTCACCCGAGTTCTCTCAAGCGCCTTGGTATTCTCTACCCAACCACCTGTGTCGGTTTGGGGTACGGTTTCGTATAATCTGAAGCTTAGAGACTTTTCCTGGAAGCAGGGCATCAACCACTTCGTGTCCGTAGACACTCGTCATCAACTCTCAGCGTAATGTAAACCCGGATTTGCCTAAGTTTACCGCCTACTGCCTTTCACGTGGACAACCATCGCCACGCTGGCCTAGCCTTCTCCGTCCTCCCATCGCAATTATACGAAGTACAGGAATATTAACCTGTTTCCCATCGACTACACTTTTCAGTCTCGCCTTAGGGGCCGACTCACCCTGCCCTGATTAACATTGGACAGGAAACCTTGGTCTTTCGGCGAGGGGGCTTTTCACCCCCTTTATCGTTACTCATGTCAACATTCGCACTTCTGATACCTCCAGCAAACCTTACGATCCACCTTCAACGGCTTACAGAACGCTCCTCTACCGAGC